>NZ_CP069242.1:0-4800000 GCF_018343855.1 Rhodococcus sp. USK13
TGTTGTGGAATGCCGGAAGCCCCCCAACAGGTGTTGGGGGGCTTCCGGTAACGGATGTTCGGCGGTGTCCTACTCTCCCACACCCTGTCGAGTGCAGTACCATCGGCGCTGGAGGGCTTAGCTTCCGGGTTCGGAATGGGGCCGGGCGTTTCCCCTCCGCTATGGCCGCCGTAACTCTATGAAACTGTCACACACCCTTCATCCCTTGTCCGGTTTCCCCCTGGGGCCACGCACCCGGTGGGGTGCGGAACTTCGGGGGTTCCGTGAAGGAATCGGGTATCTGTGTGTTGTTTCAGATACTGCACAGTGGACGCGTAGCTTCTTTGTGGTAAGTCCTCGGCCTATTAGTACCAGTCACCTACACCCATTACTGGGCTTCCAGTTCTGGCCTATCAACCCGGTGGTCTGCCGGGGGCCTTACCCCCTCGAGGGGGTGAGAAACCTCATCTTGGAACAGGCTTCCCGCTTAGATGCTTTCAGCGGTTATCCCTTCCGAACGTAGCTAACCAGCGGTGCTCCTGGTGGAACAACTGGCACACCAGAGGTTCGTCCGTCCCGGTCCTCTCGTACTAGGGACAGCCTTCCTCAAGTTTCTAACGCGCGCGGCGGATAGAGACCGAACTGTCTCACGACGTTCTAAACCCAGCTCGCGTGCCGCTTTAATGGGCGAACAGCCCAACCCTTGGGACCTACTCCAGCCCCAGGATGCGACGAGCCGACATCGAGGTGCCAAACCATCCCGTCGATATGGACTCTTGGGGAAGATCAGCCTGTTATCCCCGGGGTACCTTTTATCCGTTGAGCGACACCGCTTCCACTTGCCGGTGCCGGATCACTAGTCCCGACTTTCGTCCCTGCTCGACTTGTCAGTCTCACAGTCAAGCTCCCTTGTGCACTTGCACTCGACACCTGATTGCCAACCAGGCTGAGGGAACCTTTGGGCGCCTCCGTTACATTTTGGGAGGCAACCGCCCCAGTTAAACTACCCACCAGGCACTGTCCCTGAACCAGATCATGGTCCGAGGTTAGAGGTCCAATACGATCAGAGTGGTATTTCAACAACGACTCCACACTCACTGGCGTGAGCGCTTCACAGTCTCCCACCTATCCTACACAAACCGAACCGAACACCAATACCAAGCTGTAGTGAAGGTCCCGGGGTCTTTTCGTCCTGCCGCGCGTAACGAGCATCTTTACTCGTAATGCAATTTCGCCGAGTCTATGGTTGAGACAGCTGAGAAGTCGTTACGCCATTCGTGCAGGTCGGAACTTACCCGACAAGGAATTTCGCTACCTTAGGATGGTTATAGTTACCACCGCCGTTTACTGGGGCTTAAATTCTCAGCTTCGCCACCGAAATGGCTAACCGGTCCTCTTAACCTTCCAGCACCGGGCAGGCGTCAGTCCGTATACATCGTCTTACGACTTCGCACGGACCTGTGTTTTTAGTAAACAGTCGCTTCTCACTGGTCTCTGCGGCCCCACCCAGCTCACACTGCAAGAGTGATCACCAGACGAGGCCCCCCTTCTCCCGAAGTTACGGGGGCATTTTGCCGAGTTCCTTAACCATAGTTATCTCGATCGCCTTAGTATTCTCTACCTGACCACCTGTGTCGGTTTGGGGTACGGGCCGTGTGAAAGCTCGCTAGAGGCTTTTCTCGGCAGCATAGGATCACTGAATTCGCCTCATTCGGCTATGCGTCACCTCTCAGGATATGTGTGACCCGGATTTGCCTAGGTCACTCCCTACAGGCTTACACCAGTATTACCACTGACTGGCTCAGCTACCTTCCTGCGTCACCCCATCGCTTGGCTACTACCAGATCAGGTCCCACGCATCCGCCACCTGCGAACCCGAAGGTTCACACGCGGTTTCAGGGTGGTTAGTATCACTGATTCACCAGGGGCGCGTTCACACGGGTACGGGAATATCAACCCGTTGTCCATCGGCTACGCCTGTCGGCCTCGTCTTAGGTCCCGACTCACCCTGGGCGGATTAACCTGGCCCAGGAACCCTTGGTCATTCGGCGGACGAGTTTCTCACTCGTCTTTCGCTACTCATGCCTGCATTCTCACTCGTGTGGCCTCCACGGCTGGGTCACCCCGCCGCTTCCATGGCCACACGACGCTCCCCTACCCATCCACACCACTGCCCACCCTCCCGCAGGAAAATGGGGGTGCATTGTGTGAATGCCGCAGCTTCGGTGGTGTACTTGAGCCCCGCTACATTGTCGGCGCAGGATCACTTGACCAGTGAGCTATTACGCACTCTTTCAAGGGTGGCTGCTTCTAAGCCAACCTCCTGGTTGTCTTCGCGACCCCACATCCTTTTCCACTTAGTACACGCTTAGGGACCTTAGCTGGCGATCTGGGCTGTTTCCCTCTCGACTACGAACCTTATCGCCCGCAGTCTCACTGCCGCGCTCTCACTCACCGGCATTCGGAGTTTGGCTGATTTCGGTAAGCTTGTGGGCCCCCTAGACCATCCAGTAGCTCTACCTCCGGTGAGAAACACGCGACGCTGCACCTAAATGCATTTCGGGGAGAACCAGCTATCACGGAGTTTGATTGGCCTTTCACCCCTACCCACAACTCATCCCCTCAGTTTTCAACCTAAGTGGGTTCGGTCCTCCACGACGTCTTACCGTCGCTTCAACCTGGCCATGGGTAGATCACTCCGCTTCGGGTCTAGAACATGCCACTATGAACGCCCTATTCGGACTCGCTTTCGCTACGGCTACCCCACACGGGTTAACCTCGCGACATGCCACTAACTCGCAGGCTCATTCTTCAAAAGGCACGCCATCACCCCCAACACCGAAGTGTTCGAAGGCTTTGACGGATTGTAAGCGCACGGTTTCAGGTACTATTTCACTCCCCTCCCGGGGTACTTTTCACCTTTCCCTCACGGTACTAGTCCGCTATCGGTCACCAGGGAGTATTCAGGCTTATCGGGTGGTCCCGACAGATTCACACCAGATTTCACGGGCCCGGTGCTACTTGGGTTTCCATCACGACAGTCACAATGTTTTCGTGTACGGGATTCTCACCCTCTACGACAGGCCGTTCCAGACCACTTCCACTAACACCATGATTTCTTACTGTCGGCCAACACGGCAGCATTGACAAGATGAACCCCACAACCCCACGAATGCAACGCCTGCCGGCTATCACACATCCATGGTTTAGCCTCTTCCGCTTTCGCTCGCCACTACTCACGGAATCACTATTGTTTTCTCTTCCTGTGGGTACTGAGATGTTTCACTTCCCCACGTTCCCTCCACACACCCTATATATTCAGATGCGGGTAACACGACATCACTCGTGCTGGGTTTCCCCATTCGGACATCCTCGGATCTCAGCTCGGTTGACAGCTCCCCGAGGCTTATCGCAGCCTCCTACGTCCTTCATCGGCTCCTGGTGCCAAGGCATCCACCGTACGCTCTTCATTACTTACAACAAAGATGCTCGCGTCCACTGTGCAGTTCTCAAACAACACACAACCAAACACCCAACGCAGACACCAGACCAGACGAATCCACCCCCAAAAAAAGGGGCACACCCACCTGCGGTTTGACCTGCAGTGCTTGCCTGTCGTCACTTTCCTGAAAGAAAAAACACTCACGTGTTCTCTCAGGACCCAACAGTATGTCGATATAATTCGCTCTCCCACCAACACACAGGCCGGCAGTTGAGAACCAATACTTGTCAGCGATCCACCCATGAGCAACCACCGGATGACATACGCATCCGAAATGGCCTCTGCCAGACCATCATCCACTGACTGTTCAGCGGTACATGACTGGAGATGCTCCTTAGAAAGGAGGTGATCCAGCCGCACCTTCCGGTACGGCTACCTTGTTACGACTTCGTCCCAATCGCCGATCCCACCTTCGACGGCTCCCTCCCACAAGGGGTTAGGCCACCGGCTTCGGGTGTTACCGACTTTCATGACGTGACGGGCGGTGTGTACAAGGCCCGGGAACGTATTCACCGCAGCGTTGCTGATCTGCGATTACTAGCGACTCCGACTTCACGGGGTCGAGTTGCAGACCCCGATCCGAACTGAGACCAGCTTTAAGGGATTCGCTCCACCTCACGGTCTCGCAGCCCTCTGTACTGGCCATTGTAGCATGTGTGAAGCCCTGGACATAAGGGGCATGATGACTTGACGTCGTCCCCACCTTCCTCCGAGTTGACCCCGGCAGTCTCTTACGAGTCCCCACCATTACGTGCTGGCAACATAAGACAAGGGTTGCGCTCGTTGCGGGACTTAACCCAACATCTCACGACACGAGCTGACGACAGCCATGCACCACCTGTATACCGACCACAAGGGGGGCCGTATCTCTACGGCTTTCCGGTATATGTCAAACCCAGGTAAGGTTCTTCGCGTTGCATCGAATTAATCCACATGCTCCGCCGCTTGTGCGGGCCCCCGTCAATTCCTTTGAGTTTTAGCCTTGCGGCCGTACTCCCCAGGCGGGGCGCTTAATGCGTTAGCTACGGCACAGATTCCGTGGAAGGAACCCACACCTAGCGCCCACCGTTTACGGCGTGGACTACCAGGGTATCTAATCCTGTTCGCTACCCACGCTTTCGTTCCTCAGCGTCAGTTACTGCCCAGAGACCCGCCTTCGCCACCGGTGTTCCTCCTGATATCTGCGCATTTCACCGCTACACCAGGAATTCCAGTCTCCCCTGCAGTACTCAAGTCTGCCCGTATCGCCTGCAAGCTCACAGTTGAGCTGTGAGTTTTCACAAACGACGCGACAAACCGCCTACGAACTCTTTACGCCCAGTAATTCCGGACAACGCTTGCACCCTACGTATTACCGCGGCTGCTGGCACGTAGTTAGCCGGTGCTTCTTCTGCAGGTACCGTCACTTTCGCTTCGTCCCTGCTGAAAGAGGTTTACAACCCGAAGGCCTTCATCCCTCACGCGGCGTCGCTGCATCAGGCTTTCGCCCATTGTGCAATATTCCCCACTGCTGCCTCCCGTAGGAGTCTGGGCCGTGTCTCAGTCCCAGTGTGGCCGGTCACCCTCTCAGGTCGGCTACCCGTCGTCGCCTTGGTAGGCCATTACCCCACCAACAAGCTGATAGGCCGCGGGCCCATCCTGCACCAGTAAACCTTTCCACCCCCAGCCATGCAGCCGAAGGTCGTATCCGGTATTAGACCCAGTTTCCCGGGCTTATCCCGAAGTGCAGGGCAGATCACCCACGTGTTACTCACCCGTTCGCCGCTCGTGTACCCCGAAGGGCCTTACCGCTCGACTTGCATGTGTTAAGCACGCCGCCAGCGTTCGTCCTGAGCCAGGATCAAACTCTCCGTTGAAGACTCTAGAAAGAGGCGAACCCCAATCAGTCATAGACATCGAGTCAAATCACTAGCGATCAAAAACTCAAACTAGCTCAATCACACTGACCCCCCCTCCGACGGAAGAAGGAGAAAGAGCCAGCAAATACCCACACCACTCACAACCAAACCCAAAGGCCCAGCCGATCATCCGTGATGCGGAGTACCAAAAACATTTGGCACTGACATTCATCGACACACTGTTGAGTTCTCAAAGAACACGCACACACCATCACCACCAGCACACTCGCTAGCCGCTCCGGGGCAACCGCTCCAGCCTAACTCCTGCCACCTCCCGATGCAAACGGGAACCTCCAGGACATCTCGAACACACCAATCGAAATCAGCATCTTCGGGAAGTTCAGGCGCCTTCGTCCAACCTCGTGTCTCCGGCCCTTGCAGGCAGGTCGGTGTCCGTGTCGCTCTGACTTCGAATAAGTTACGCGACGAACACCCGCTACGCCAAATTGCCTGGTCAGGCTGCTGGAGCGCCTTCTTACGGAACCCAGTACTTCGCGGCGAGTTCCTCGATGACCACATCGCCGTCGGCTGCCTGCTCCAGCGCGGCAAGATCCGCATCGATCGACACCAGCCGGGGATCGTCACCTTCCGCCTCCTGGACCGGGTGGCCCCCGTCTTCGGCGAGCTGGCGGAGCAACTTCTCCCGGACCCGGTCCTTCAGCGAATCACTCATACACGAATCATGACCGTGGGACGGAGGGTTGTCGAGAGCAGCGCCCGGTCACTCTTCGGCGTCGTCGGGTGCCTTCACGTTGTCGCTCTTACCGAAGACTCGGAGCGCTGTCGGAATGAGCACGATCAATGCTCCGAGGATCGCAATCAACGAGAAAACCTGCATTGCCATCTGTGAACCGACTCTCTGTTTCATGCCGGCGGCGACCGTCGTCAAGCCGGCGCCAGCCAGCTTCCCCAAGATGTATTCCTCGTGACCGTAAACGCCGCGAGAGTGATCAGCACACCCACCATCACATATGGACGGATGACGATCGATCGAGCTCGCGCTCCCGCCCAGCGACGCTGCGCCCACCGCACCCACAGGTACACCGAGACAGCGAGCAACGGAACGATCAAGGCGTTGCTCGACAACGCGGCCCCGATGTCCAGATCGGTGAGGTCGTGGACAGCCCGAAGGCCCCCGCAGGCCGGACACCACCAGCCCGTCAATGCGTACACGGGGCAGAAGCCGTACGCACCCGACTGATGTGGATCGCGAAAGTGCAGGAGAGCGACGGCGGCGGCCGCCCCTGCAGCAACCGTCGCCGGCGCACCGAGCGCACGTAGACCCGCCACCTGTGAGGTACGGGCCCGATTCTCCATGTCCACGCTTCCAGTCTTCCGGATCTTTCCCCGCCGTGGCGGGTCTGGACTGCGAACGACACAGATCCCCGTCCTCGACGTGTCGGATCCGAATACGACTCTGGCCCTCCCCGAGGAATCGGGAAGGGCCAGAGAACCGCTGAGCTGCCTGAGAGAATCGAACTCTCGACCTTTTCATTACGAGTGAAATGCTCTACCGACTGAGCTAAGGCAGCGGTGCCTTTCGGCGGTGGCGAGTCTAGCGCCTCAACCCCGAGTATGCGAAAACGGCTCCCTGAACGCGTCGCCGAGGCTGGCCACCATGGCGTCGACAGCCCACTGTGGTTTGACGTTGACAGCGATCGCCTCACGGCATTCGAGTACCGCTTCGATGCACTTCAGCAGGCCTTCCGGCGAGGTTCTCGACGCGAGTTCCGCAGCTCGGTCGGCCATGTCGGGATGGTTTGCTGCGGCTGCCGATCCCCACGTGGCGGCGAGGGCGTCGCGGTAGAGACCCGCGAGATCGATGAGAGCGCGATCCAGCGCATCACGACCCGTGCGGGTAGCCCTCGACTTCTGCCGCTTCTCCAGATCCTTGAGTACACCGGCCGATCCTCGGATGGCCCCGGCAGCGCCCTTGCCGGTGCCTCCTGCACCGAGGGCAGTGCGCAACTCTTCCGTCTCCTGCTCGTCTCGAGCCGCACTCATCTCTTTTGCTTCGGCATCGGCTGAGCGCACCAACTCCTCGGCAGCCGCGAACGCAGTCGCGGGTCGCAATGCCGCGACCGCAAGGTCCAGGGCTTCCTTGCGACGAATGCGGGAATTCAAGTCGGTCGCCAGTCGCCGTGCCCTCCCGACATGACCGCCACTGATCGACGCGGCAAGGCGCGCCTCTTCGGGCTCCACACCATCCCTCTCGCGCAGAACCTGAGCGATCGCGTCCGCCGACGGAGTGACGAGGGCGACGTGCCGGCAGCGCGACCGCAGGGTCACCGAGATGTCTTGGGGATCGACGGAAGGAGCGCACAGCAAGAACACGGTGCGATCCGGCGGCTCCTCGACAACCTTGAGGAGAGCGTTGGCCGCGCCCTCGGTGAGACGGTCTGCGTCCTCCACAACGACGATCTGCCAGCGACCGGTACTGGGCCTGCGGGAGGCCGTCTGCACGATGGCCCGCATCTCCCTCACGCTGATGCTCAGTCCTTCTGGAACCACCCGCCGCACATCACCGTGGGTGCCTGCCATTGCAGTGGTGCAGGAGTGGCACGCACCGCAGCCAGGGACGCCGTCACTGGTGCATTGCAAGGCCGCAGCGAAGCACTGTGCGGCCACCGACCTGCCCGAGCCTGGGGGGCCCGTGAAAAGCCACGAATGCGTCATCGACGACCCCATTGAGCCGAGTCCGAGACGGGCCGCCGTAGCAGCGGCCGTCAGTTCGGCCTCGACGTCTGCCTGGCCCACCAACCGGTCGAATACGGTCACGACGTCAGACTATCCCGCACCTGCGACACCCCCGACGCCCCGCCGTACCGGCTCACGCCTTCTTGTCCGCAGCCTTCTTCGCAGCAGCCTTCTTCGCCGGTGCCTTCTTGGCAGCAGTCTTCTTCGCCGCAGCCTTCTTGGCCGGTGCCTTCTTGGCGGGAGCCTTCTTCTTGACAGGTCCGCGCGCCCGACGCTCCGCCAGCAGTTCCGACGCCCGAGCGTCGGTGATGCTTTCCACTTCATCGCCCTTGCGAAGGCTGGCGTTGGTTTCGCCGTCCGTTACATACGGTCCGAACCGGCCGTCCTTGATCACCATCGGCTTCTCACTGACCGAGTCGACGCCCAGCTCCCGCAGGGGCGGCGTCGCCGATGCCTGCCGTCCGCGGCGCTTGGGCTCCGCGTAGATCTTCAAGGCCTCTTCCAGCGTGACCGTGAACATCTGGTCTTCGGTGGCGAGTGACCGCGAATCGGTGCCCTTCTTGAGGTAGGGACCGTATCGGCCGTTCTGGGCGGTGATCTCTTCCTTCGATTCGGGATCGATACCCACCACACGCGGCAACGACAGCAACTTCAGGGCGTCGTCGAGGGTGACAGTGGCCAAATCCATGGACTTGAGAAGCGAACCGGTTCTCGGCTTGGGGCCCGCTGTCTTCTTCGCCGCCTTCTTGGCAGGGGCTTTCTTCGCAGCCGTCTTGGTCTTGGTGGTGCCCTCGGCAGGCTCCGGCTCGATGACCGGCACCACGGCCGGTTCGGGCTCGGGTTCCGGCTCGGGAAGAATCTCCGTGACGTAAGGGCCGAACCGGCCCTCCTTCGCTACGATCTCGTGCCCGGTCAGTGGATCGACACCGAGCTTGCGACCCTCCTGGGGGGTCGAGAACAGCTTCTCGGCGTACTCGGGTGTCAGCTCGTCCGGCGGAAGGTCGTCGGGCAGGTTCGCCCGCTGCGAGATGAGGTCACCCTCGGGGTCGTCCGGGTTGCGAACCATCCGCTCGAGATAAGGACCGAAGCGTCCGACACGGACGTGAACTTCGCGGCCTTCGGCGTCGTCGAAGAGTCGGATGGAGTTGACCTCGCGGGCGTCGATCTCTTCGAGATTGACACCGACCATCTTCTTCAGGCCACCCTCGCGGGCGACGGAACCCTCGGCGCCGTGATCACCGCCGAAGTAGAAACTGCTCAGCCAGTTGCCGCGCTGTTCCCGGCCACCGGCGATTGCGTCGA
Organism: Rhodococcus sp. USK13; assembly: GCF_018343855.1. NCBI lineage: Bacteria > Bacillati > Actinomycetota > Actinomycetes > Mycobacteriales > Nocardiaceae > Rhodococcus > Rhodococcus sp. USK13. Next base: position 9,379 of record NZ_CP069242.1, read on the forward strand.
GGTCGTCCTCCATCCCGGCGGTGAAGTCGAAGTCGACCAGCCGACCGAAGTGCATCTCGAGGAGACCGATGACGGCGAACGCGACCCAGGACGGCACCAACGCACTACCGCGCTTGTAGACGTATCCACGGTCGAGGATGGTCTTGATGATCGACGAATAGGTGGACGGGCGACCGATGCCCAGCTCTTCGAGGGTCTTGATCAGGCTCGCCTCGGTGTACCGGGCCGGTGGATTGGTGGTGTGACCGTCCGGATCGAGTTTGGTCGCGGTAACCGCCTGGCCCTCGACGAGCACCGGCAGGCGCGACTCGGCGTCGTCGGACTGGCCGCCGGCTTCTTCGTCGACACTTTCGACGTATGCCTTCAGGAAGCCGGCGAACGTGATGGTGCGGCCCGACGCGGAGAACGTGCATTCTTCGCCCGTACCTGCCGTACCCGAGATCCGCAGGGTGAGCGTGGTGCCGCGGGCATCGGCCATCTGGGACGCCACGGTGCGCTGCCAGATCAATTCGTAGAGCCGGAACTCGTCGGTGTCGAGCCGTGAGTGCAGCTGCCCCGGAGTCTGGAAGACGTCACCCGCAGGACGGATCGCCTCGTGCGCTTCCTGGGCGTTCTTCACCTTGCGGGTGTACTGGCGCGGCGACGCGTGAACGTACTCTGCGCCGTACAACTCGGTGGCCTGCGCGCGCGCTGCGGCGATGGCCGATGCAGACAACGTCGTCGAGTCGGTACGCATGTAGGTGATGTAGCCGTTTTCGTACAACCGCTGGGCGATGCGCATCGTCCGCTCCGACGTGAATCGGAGCTTGCGTCCCGCTTCCTGCTGGAGCGTCGACGTCATGAATGGTGGGTAGGGCTTGCGCGTGTACGGCTTGCTCTCCGCGGACGACACGGTGAGGTCGACACCGGCGAGGGATTCGGCGAGCCTCTGTGCGCGGGCCTCGTCGAGAACCGTGACCGTGCCGGTCTTCAGCTGGCCGTCCGAGCCGAAATCGCGACCCGACGCGACCCGTGAACCGTCGACACTCACCAGACGTGCCCCGAAGCTGCGCGGGCTCGCGTCGGCGCCTGCGTCGAGGGTGGCCGAGATGTCCCAGTAGGACGCGGACCGGAATGCCATCCGCTCGCGTTCACGCTGAACGATGACACGGGTGGCGACGGACTGCACTCGGCCCGCCGACAACTTCGGCATGACCTTCTTCCACAGGACCGGACTGACCTCGTAACCGTAGAGACGGTCGAGGATGCGCCGAGTTTCCTGGGCGTCCACCAGGTCGGTGTCGAGTTCCCGGGTGTCGTCGGCAGCCGCTCGGATGGCCGGCTCGGTGATCTCGTGGAAGACCATCCGCCGAACCGGAATCTTCGGCTTGAGAGTTTCGAGCAGGTGCCAGGCGATGGCCTCGCCCTCACGGTCGGGGTCGGTGGCGAGGAATAGTTCGTCGGCGTCCTTGAGGAGGCCCTTCAGTTCCGTGACCTTGGACTTCTTCTCTGGACTGACCACGTACAGCGGCTCGAAATCATGATCGACGTCGACACCGAGTCGGGCCCACGGCTCGCCTTTGTACTTGGCCGGAACGTCGGCGGCCCCGCGAGGAAGGTCACGAATGTGCCCCACCGATGCCTCGACGACGTAGTTCTTTCCGAGGTACGGAGCTATCTTGCGGGCCTTGGTCGGCGACTCGACGATCACGAGGCGGCGAGGCTGGCCGGACGCTCCCGCCGCATCCTGTGCACTGCCGTTGTCACCTTTTGCCACCTGTTGCCCGAGCCTTCCTGAAGTCGATCGCTGCCACCCGATAGTTGTGCAGACAAACCGTTTATACCGGGTTCGCCTATTACTAGAGTGACATACCCGCGACCCGTCCTCGCAGATCAGTACTGCCTACCCGGTCCTACACGTGGGGCCAACCGGTACGATCGTCCATATTTGCGGGTGCTTCGCCGATACTCTCGACCAGTCTGCCGAGCCTACGCCGACCCGATATTCGGAGGCCGGGACCCGACCCGCGCGTGCCGATCAACGTCGGCGCCATACCCGCCCTCATCAAGGCCTGAGCCAGTGGCGCGTGGGTGTCCGGGGCGTGCGGATCGAGTCCGAGAACGAAGCGTTCCCCGTCCGCTTCGCCGTGGCCCGCAGCCAGAGCCCAGAACCGCAGCTGCCTCCCGGACGGCACCCAGCCCGGCGGCACCGCCTTCACCGCGCCCCTCGTCCACTGCTCCGCGAGGGGCCGCACGTCGACTACCGAAGCGGTGCGCACGAGCGGGCTGCCCTCGTCGCTCCGGGTGATCTCGGCTTCCAGCCCCGCCTCCGCGATCATCTCGGCGATTCCTTCCGCCCGCCACAGCGCATCCACCACTATGGAAATCCGCGCGCGGCCGCCGCCGGAGACCACCTGGCCCGACGCTGCGAGAAGCCCACCCAGATCCGCAACCGCCGGTGGAAGTGCCTCTGAAGAGAAGAAGGAGAGCTGACTCATCGACGTACCCCCTTCTGCCACGTCACTGTGGCCGCCAGCATGGAAAAACGAATCGTCCCCCACCGCCTCGGGCGATGGGGGACGATTCGGACGGAATCGCGAGATCCCGCCTATCTGATTTTCGTGTCCACGGAATGGACGGCAGAATCAGACTGCGCGAACGCCGGTTGCCTGGGGGCCCTTGGTGCCCTGGCCGACCTCGAACTCCACGCGCTGGTTCTCCTCGAGAGTGCGGAAACCGCTGCCCTGGATCTCGGAGTAGTGAACGAAGACGTCAGCGGAGCCGTCCTCGGGTGCGATGAAGCCGAAGCCCTTTTCCGCGTTGAACCACTTCACAGTGCCCTGTGCCATGCTTTTCCTTCTCTTTCTAACCACCGGATTCGGCGGACAGCACGTACAGTCCGCCGGGCCGGTTCCGACCGCTGTACTTCTTGATTTCCCCCTCAGGAAAAGCAGAGCACCGCGTTCGCAACATCGATCCTGCGAACGCTCACTCTTTCAAGCCCACGAACACAGAAGCTGCGACCAAGATGTAGTCAACCATGAACTCCGCGAACGCAACAGTCGAAAACGGAACAATTCACACAAAATGTTGATCTTGTAGCGAACAGCCGCGAATCGACGCATCCGGTCGGCACGTGCCGTACCCCCGGAAACATCCTGAAGAGTCGACTCGCTATCATCATATATGCAGGTCGTGGCGGTGTAGAAGCTCCTCGCCCCGCTCCATCGACAGCCCGGAGAGATCAGTGAGCACACCGTTTTCGCCCCGTGACGACAGTGGAAATACTGGCGAAACATACGGTCGCGAGTTGCTCGACAGGGTGCTCGACGGCGTCCCGCCGAACGAAACGCCATTGACATTTGCCGCCGAAATGCCTGCTCGGACGTCGGCACTGACGGATTGGCCCACGTGGGCGCACCCCTCGGTCGTCTCGGCCCTCCAGCAGAACGGGATCGCCCGCCCGTGGAGCCATCAAGCGGCTGCCGCCGATTTTGCCCACCAGGGCACGAACGTGGTGGTGTCGACCGGAACGGCATCGGGAAAGTCGCTCGCCTACCAGCTACCGGTACTCACCACTCTGGCAATGGATCCGCGGGCGACCGCCCTCTACCTGTCACCGACCAAAGCCCTGGGCGCAGACCAGTTGCGGGCGGTGACCTCGATCATCGACGCTACGGACGACCTTCGGGGCGCTTGCCCTTGCATGTTCGACGGTGACACCCCGTCGGAGGTGCGTCAGTGGGCGCGCGAGAACTCACGGTGGCTCTTCACCAACCCCGATATGCTGCACATCTCCCTTCTCCGGACCCATCAACGGTGGTCGCACTTCTTCCGCAATCTGGCGTTTGTCGTAATCGACGAATGCCACTCCTACCGTGGTGTCTTCGGCTCCAATGTGGCTCTCGTCCTGCGCCGACTCCGACGCATCGCGGCGCGATACGGGGCCGACCCTGTCTTCGTCCTCGCCTCCGCCACCACAGCGGAACCCGGCTCCGCCGCGTCCCGCCTCATCGGGGCCCCGTGCGCCGAGATAGTGGACGACGGGTCGCCCCACGGCCCGCGGACCATCGCCCTCTGGGAGCCACCCCTCATGCGGGAGGTGACGGGAGAGAACGGGAGTCCGGTCCGCAGGCCTGCAGGTTCGGAGGCCGCACGCATCATGGCCACCCTGATGACCGAGGGGGCACGTACTCTCACCTTCGTCCGTTCGCGGCGCGGCGCCGAGCTGACTGCCATGGCCACCAAACGCCTACTCGCGGAGGTCGATCCCGACCTTGCCACACGGGTCGCGTCGTACCGCGCCGGCTACCTGGCCGAAGACAGACGCGCGCTCGAGGCTGCCCTCGCCGACGGCACGCTGCTCGGTGCGGCAACGACAAACGCGCTCGAACTCGGAGTCGACATCGCCGGACTCGACGCCGTGGTGGTGGCGGGATTTCCCGGGACGGTCGCCTCGTTCTGGCAGCAGGGAGGCCGCTCCGGCCGGCGCGGTGAAGGATCGCTCGTCGTCCTGGTAGCCCGCGACGATCCGCTGGACACCTACCTCGTGCACCACCCGTCCGCACTCTTGGACAAGCCGGTGGAGGCCACCGTCACCGACCCGTCCAATCCGTACGTCCTCGGTCCACAATTGCTGTGCGCAGCAATGGAGTTGCCGCTTTCCGATGCCGAAGCGGAAAAATTCGGCGGTCTCGACGTCCTCGCAAAGCTGTCCGAACAGGGCTTGATTCGCAGGCGCGCCCACGGCTGGTTCGTGACTGCGGGAACAAATCCGCATGGCGCACTGGATATCCGGGGTGGAATCGGTACACAAGTAGCAATAGTGGTGTCGGAAACCGGACGTCTGCTGGGAACCGTCGACACCGGTCGCGCCCCGGCGACCGTCCATCCCGGCGCCGTACACATCCATCAGGGGGAGTCGTATGTCATCGACGAACTCGATCTCGATCAAGGTCTTGCCCTGGTTCACGCCGAGGACCCCGATTGGACGACCTCGGCCCGGGAAACCACCGAGATCACCGTGACGGCTGTGCTGGAGCAGAAACTTTTCGGTGACGTCGAAGTGGCACTCGCCGAGGTAGAGGTAACGCACCAGGTGATCGGGTACCTGCGCAGACTGCCGTCCGGTGAAGTACTCGACTCGGTGGAGTTGGACATGCCGGAGCAGACCCTCTGCACCCGTGCCGTGATGTACACGATGACCCCGGAGCTGCTCTCCCGAGCCGGTGTCGCGGCCGAACGTGTGCCCGGATCCCTCCACGCCGCTGAGCACGCAGCCATCGGACTCCTACCCCTGGTCGCGGTGTGCGATCGCGGGGACGTCGGCGGCGTCTCGACGGCGTTGCATGCCGACACCGGCTTGCCCACCGTGTTCGTCTACGACGGACACGCCGGCGGTGCCGGATTCGCCGACCGGGGCCACGCCGAGCTCGCGCGGTGGCTGGGCGCGACCCGGGACGCGATCACTTCCTGCGAGTGCACCTCCGGTTGCCCTTCCTGTGTGTACTCACCGAAATGTGGAAACGGAAACGACCCCCTCGACAAGGACGGTGCTATCCGAGTCCTCGCGGCGGTGCTCGACGCGCTCGGATGAGCGGCCGTCTCATTCCGCAGGTCCGGCCCGAGCCACTGCCCGGGCATCTCGAATGCCCAGCGAGGACAGCAACATCGGGGCCGTGACCGTCACCACCACATCCCAGTCGTCGACTGTGCAGTCGACCACCTCGGCGTGCATCCGCTCCGCCACGGCCCGCGCCGCAGCACACGCGGACTCGCTGCCTCGGTCGAGTCCCACTCCGGCGGCCAGGGCCCCAAGATCCGCCGCGGACTGAGCCCGGTGCCGCACCGAGACCGCCGAACCGAGGTGCAGCAGAGTCGCCGTTATCACCACCAGCGCCGCGAGCCCGAAACATGCCAGCACTGTGGCGGAACCACACTCGTCGCGAGCATTCATCGCCCACCCCACCCTGCGGCGGTGGGCTCGCGTACCGCGACCGCTTCCGCCGAGATATGCACGAGCGGAAGGAGCGGACTGCGGGCGCGTACGGTGGCGACGACGAGATCCCCCTCCTCGCGCAACACCACGTCGGCGCCCTCAGGAGCCACCCTCGCCGCTGCGGACATCGCCGACTCCCGATCCCCGCGAGCAGCGAGACGAGCCGCTTCGCGGGCCGAGTCGACACAGCGAACATGGTGCGTCGCCGCCGTGATCACTCCGATGCACAGGACGACCACCACCACGATGGACGCGATCGCAATGGCCGCCTCCACCGTGACCGCCCCCGCATCCGAGCGCCGCAGCCCCCTCGACTGTGTCATCAGACCGTGGTACTCAGTGCTTTGTCGATGATATTCGTCAGCGCGGTCACAATGCTGTCACCGGTGACCACCGAATAGAGCACCGCACCGAACGCCGCCGCGGCGATCGTGCCGATTGCGTACTCGGCGGTCGACATCCCGTCCTCCTCGACCGCAAGCAGTGTCAGGCGAGCCGTCAGAGCGCGCATCGTGTTCACCATCATGTTTCCCCCTTGTTGTACCGGCGCAGTGGATCTGCACCGGGAGTGTGAAGTCAGAGCAGTCCACCATCGAGAACCCGGGAGGCGAGACCGACGACGACGGGAATGATCCCGAGGCAGATGAAGGCAGGCAGGAAACACAGACCCAGGGGACCGCTGATCAGCACACCGGCGCGTTCGGCCGAAGCCGCCGCCGAATCCTCGACCTGGGAGCGACTTTCTGTTGCCAACTCGGTCATCGAGCCTGCCAACGACGATCCTGACCTGGCCGAGCGACGAGCCATTCGGGCAAGTGATTCGGTGGCCGGATCCGACGCCGCCGACTCCCATGCGGTGGCCGCGTCCGCTCCCAGGGACAGTAGATCCGCCGCTCGGCGCAACGACTCCGACAGCGGCGCTGGGGCCGTGAGCGACACCGCCTCGGCGGCGACCGCGACAGGGAGCCCCGAGCGTAGGCACGCGGCAAGCAAGTCGAAGGTGGCTGCGACGGCGAGCGGGTCCTCGCGCCGGTGTCGATCGTCGCCGTCGTTCTGCACGAGTGGGCCACGCTCGCCCTGCAGGCGCGCGCGTGAAGGCCGGCGACCCGGAAGGATGAGAAGTGCACCGGCCATGAGCGACAGCATGATCCAGGTCATTGTGTTACCTGCGCGGTGATGCGGTCGGTCCACAGCAGTCCCGCACACACCAAGCCCGTCCCCAGCACGGCCAGACCACCGCCCAGTCCGCCGCCGAGCAACACTTCGAGTGGCGAAGCACCCATCATGTGGCCGAGGCCGATGCCCAGGACCGGAAGAGCAGCCAGCACGCTCGCCGTTGCCCTCGCGCCCGCCAGCCCCGCCTCGGTGCGCCCACGAAATCGCCGTCGACCGAGCAGATCAGCGCGCGCCGCCTCGAGTAACTCGGCGAGCGCAAGACCGTGCTTCTCCGCGACGTCCCAGATGTCGGCAATGCGCGCCAGCTCCACTCCGACTCGGGAGTCGTTGATACGCAGTCCATCTGCTGCAGTACCCCCGAGACGCGCGCGTGCCGATGCGGACCGGAAGGCCACCGACACGACACCGGAACCCTCGTCTGCGGCCGTCTCACACGCCGTCGCAGGATGCGCACCGACGCGAAGTTCGGCAGTCACCACCTCGAGACTCGACAGGATCACACGCAGGTCGGCATCTCGCGCCCGAGCCGCTCGCCGCCGTGCATATCTGAAACGAACTGTGGCGCAAGCAATGATCGCCGCGAGTACGACGGCGACCCCGCCCAGTTCGTAGGAAACGGGAAGGACGAGGAGAGCAGCCGGAATCATGCCGGACACCCTGGCGCGCGTCCGGGGTGGCCGCCGCCCGACAACCGCGAGCAACCGAGTACGGGACAACGCCGAGGGCATCGCGAGGACAGCGCAGGCCAGCACCACGAGACTTGCGATCACGTCGCCACCACACGTTCGGCAGATTCTTCTCCGATGCGGCGGGCGCAGAGTTGCTGCAGGACCGCGGCGCCCGCGTCCGACCCGGTGCCGAAAGTCCAAGCCGGGACGATGGAGACGTATCCCCGGTCGTCACTGGTAACCACACCGATCTGCATCAGCTTCCGAGTTCCATTCGAGGACCGATGCACGTGCAAGATCACTTGGACCGCAGCGGCCAGCTGACTGTGCAGGGCGCTGCGGTCCATTCCGCCCAGCGCGGCGAGGGCTTCGAGCCGGGCGGGCACTTCCTCGGGCGAGTTGGCATGGACGGTTCCCGCACCGCCGTCGTGGCCGGTATTGAGAGCCGTGAGAAGGTCGACGACCTCCGCGCCGCGCACCTCCCCCACAACTATTCGATCAGGACGCATGCGCAGGGACTGGCGCACCAGATCCCGGACGGTCACCTCGCCGACTCCTTCGACGTTGGCCGCCCGCGCCACCAGCCGGACCACGTGCGGATGTCTGGGCGCCAGCTCGACGGCGTCTTCGACGCAGATGATGCGTTCGGCCGGATCGACGGCGCCGAGCAGCGCGGCGAGCAGCGTGGTCTTTCCGGCGCCCGTGCCCCCGGTGACCAGAAAGGCGAGCCGCGCGCGCATCACTGTTCCGAGCAGCGCGTGGGCTTCGTCGGTGAGCGCACCGCCCGAGAGCAGCGCGTCGAGGCCCTGAGTGGCCGGCCGCAGCACACGCAGCGACAGGCAGGTTCCACCGTGCGCCACAGGGGCGAGCACGGCGTGGAGCCGCACTCCGAACGAGCCATTGCCCACCCCGCGCAGGCGCCCGTCGACCCAGGGCTGCGCGTCGTCGAGCCGGCGACCGGCTGACAGGGCGAGGCGTTGAGCGAGTCTGCGTACCGCCGCCTCGTCGGCGAACCGTACGTCGGTGCGTTCGAGACCGCGACCCTGATCGACCCACACCTCCTCGGGAGCGGTGACGAGGACATCCGCGACGCCGGGACGCGTGAGCAGGGACTCGAGGGGACCGGCACCCGTCAGCTCGGTCATCAGCACGCGCAACGCACCGAGAAGATCCGTGTCACCCAGTACACCACCGGACTCGGTCCGGATGGCGGCAGCGACCGTTGCCGGGGTCGGCTCCCCCGAGGTGTGGGCGAGGCGTTCACGGACCCGGTCGAGGAGGTCGGGCGTGACGAGGGAACTCACGCCGCCCACTCCCGCGAACGCGGCCTCTCGGCCGCCGTGTCGAGGATCGCCGATGCTGCAGCGATGAGCGCTGAGCGCCGGCCGGGTTTCAAGCCGCCGTGTTCGAGCATTGCGGTGAGGGAGCGCTCGGCGCGCATGGACGCGATCAGGGGCAGTTCGAGCACCTCCGCCACATCCGCGCCCCGCAGACCTCCCGGCGCCGGGCCGCGCACCACGACACCCTGGTTCGGGTTTCGCTCGGCAATCCACTGCGCGACCTTGCCGGCAGCGATGCAGGCACGGACGGTCGCCGGCACGACGAGGACTACCAGATCTGCCAGTTCGAGGACCGTTTCGGTGACCGGTCCGGGAAATCTCGACGCGTCGCATACGACGAGATTCCCGGCGTACCGACTCGCCTCGATCACTGCGCGTGCCGCTGCCGGCGTGGGCCCCGAGCTTCCGTGGCCGCTGCGACTGCAGGACAGAACCCGTAAGTGCTCGCCGCGTGCGGGGAGCGCGTCTCGGAGTGCGTCGGACGAAATCCGTCCACCCTCGATCGACAGGCCCGACCACCTCAGGCCGGGAACGTCCTCGAGACCGAGGAGCACGTCCAGACCCGACCCCCACGCGTCGGTGTCCACCAGCAGTGTCGTTTCCGCTTGTGCACCGGTGGCGGCACACAGGGCTACCGCCGTTGCCATGGTGGACGTACCGGCACCACCGCAGCCTCCGACGACAGCGACGACGCTGCCGTCCGCCTCCGGCTTCTGAGGCTGCTCACCGAGCACCGTGACCAGAGTGGCTTCGTCCTCCGGTACCGCGAGGACGTGCTCCGCACCGATCGCGGTCGCGATCCGCCATTCGTCGATCCCCGGCGTTCCGTCACACAGCAACACCACCCGACGTCGGCGAGGGAGGCGGTGACACGCGATGGCGGCCCGGGTGTCGAGTACGACGAGGGGAGCACTCCCCCAGGTGTGGTGCGCATCGGCGACCTCGGCTTCGTCGATCCTGCGGTCCGCCGCGGCGGCGACCCGCCGAATGCTGTGCAGCAGTGCAGGGTCTTCGACCAGAACCAGCACTTCACCACCGATGTCTGTGTCCATGCAGTGAGCGTGCCCGGCCCGGCATACCCGCGAAAGGGGCACAGAGCGATCTGTGGACAACTTCGACCCTGTGGATAGAAATAGGTACGTTCGTACCATTTTGAGGGTATCGAGGAGGCCGAGGATCCGACCTACGTCTGCCGCGCAGAACCGCACCTGCCGCACACAGAGGACGACCCTCGCCAGGGGGGGAGGAGGCGAGGGTCGTCGGTGTTCAGCCCCGGGGGGTCGGGCTGAACATGTCCGAATCAAATCCGGACATCTTTGATAGTACACCTCCCTGGATGTGTATTTGCAAGTTCAACTGTCGAACGATTGTGCCGTGTCGCGCGAATCTTTCGAGGCCACTCGCGGTGGCGTCCGGAACACAGCTTCCCTCCCGAACAGCGCATATCCTGGCAGCTGTGACCGTGAAGCCACAGATAAGTGCAAAGACAGGTCGACACACCGAGACGGGTCGAGTGGCCGCATTTTTCGACCTCGACAAGACGATCATCGCCAAATCCAGCACCCTCGCGTTCAGCAGGCCGTTCTTCGACCAAGGTCTCATCAACCGGCGGTCCGTCCTGAAGAGCAGCTACGCCCAGTTCCTGTTCCTTCTGTCCGGGGCCGACCACGATCAGATGGAGCGCATGCGTGCCTACCTGACGAGCATGTGCACGGGGTGGAATGTGGAACAGGTCCGGGCCGTCGTCGCCGAGACACTGCACGACATCGTCGATCCCCTCGTGTTCGCCGAGGCCGCCGACCTCATGGCGGATCACAAGCTGCGGGGCCACGACGTGGTCGTGGTGTCGGCGTCGGGCGAGGAGGTGGTGACACCGATCGCCGAAGCGTTGGGAGCTACCCGCAGCATCGCCACGCGCATGGCCGTGAAGGAAGGGCTCTACACGGGCGAGGTGGAGTTCTACTGCTACGGCGAAGGAAAAGTGGAAGCCATCGTCGAACTGGCCGAGAAGAACGGCTACGACCTGTCGTCCTGTTACGCCTATTCCGACTCCGTCACCGACCTCCCCATGTTGACGGCGGTGGGGCACCCGACCGCTGTCAATCCCGACCGCGCCCTACGAAAAGTAGCGGCCGGAAACGGTTGGCCCATACTGACTTTCTCCAATCCGGTGTCCCTCCGAGCACGCCTCCAGTCCCCGTCGGCGACGACGGTCGCCACCACCGCAGCGGTCAGCATCGGCGCCCTCGTGGCCGGCGCGTTCACCTACGGAGTAATGCGCCGCAAGCGCTGACGGGTGACAACACCCGACACGGCCACAAACCGAATTTGACACTTGCTGTGAGGTGGGTCACGGGGTACAAAGGAGTTACGGAAGAACGGAAGGCCAAGATCGACCCGGAAGAGAAGGATCGATCTCCCGACCGAGATTCCCGGCACGGGCACTAGGTACCCACGCGGAGCACAAGCCACTATAAGGGCAGAAGCGTTGTGGGCCTGCGAGACTCGAGTTTCATCGGCAAGGACCCTGCACCGGTTGCAGGGACGACCCGACGATCGTCGAACTCTCGCCGAGGCCATCCACACAACCCACCGAGCACGCTTGGTAACCGGTAGTCCGCGCTGACGGGCGGCGAAGTCGACGAGAGTCGGCAGCGCCGCCCGTTTCGTGTGGCGCTCGGGTCAGGTCGCTGCCGCCTCGGCGATGGACATCGCCTCCCGCGCACCTGCCTCCAGCGCCCCACAGCACAGGATCACCCAGCTGCCGACCCCCTCCGCGGCACCGGATGCGAAGGCGCCGATCCCGTTGCGGTACGCCTGCTGGCGGCGAAACCAGCTCACTTCCGGCACACCGAGGTTGTGGGGGTCGAGGCCGCTGGACACGCACACCAACCGTGATGCCGCTCGGGCGACGACACCGTCGCCGACACCGAAGGGCTTCAACGCCAACAGTTCGCCGTGCACTACCGCGGCAAGGACCGGCGCCGGCGCCGTGGTCCCTCCGGTGACGAGTTGCGCGAGACCGTCCAACCGTTCTGCCACGCCGGCAGCCGGGCGGGGCCTGCCCAGTAGCTCCGGATCCTCCACGAGGTCTGCGGCGGCGAGGAGGTGAAGCCTCGCGAGCGCTTGCAGCGGAGCACGCTGCCACGTCGACTGCAGTAGACCAAGCGCATCCCCGTCGAGCGCCTGACCGACACGCAGTGCACCCGAAAGGATCGGATCCGCGACCTCGCCCGGCGCCGGCAGTTCCGTGCGCCCACCGTCGAGTGAGGCCGACGCGCGAGCAGCCCGGACGGCTGCCTCCGCCGCCGTGGTCGGCCAACCACGCCGGTTGGTCTTGTGGCGATGCACCTCCCCGAGCGCGTCGCGCGCACGGTCGGCGGCGTCGCGGACACCGGGAAGGTCGACGAGGGGTTGCAACGGGTCACTCACGCCTGAGAACGCTACCCGGCGCCGAGTCGTCCTCAGGCGCCGAGCCGGATCGATCCACCCGGGATGGCCGCGAGCAGTTTCCGCGTATAGGCCGCCTTGGGCGAGCGAAACACCTCGTCGGTAGTGGCCTTCTCTACGATGGCGCCCGCCGACATGACCACGACGTCGTCGGCGATCTGCCGCACCACCGCGAGATCGTGAGTGATGAACAGGTACGTCAACCCCAGTTCTGCCTGCAGGTCGTTGAGCAGGGTGAGGATCTGATCCTGCACCAGCACGTCCAGCGCCGACACCGCCTCGTCACACACCACCATCTCGGGTTGCAGCGCCAACGCGCGGGCGATCGCCACACGCTGGCGCTGCCCGCCGGAAAGCTCGTTCGGAAATCTCCGCATCACCGACGCAGGCAACGCGACCTTGTCCAGCAGGTCCCGTACCCGGGCCTCCCGCTCCTTGCGGGTACCCACCTTGTGCGTGCGCAGAGGTTCTTCGATGGTGCGGAAGATGGAGTACATCGGGTCGAGGGTGCCGTACGGATTCTGGAAGATGGGTTGTACGCGGCGCCGGAAAGCCAGCGTCTCCCTCCGGTCGAGCGTCGCGACATCCTTACCGTCGAAGACCACGTGCCCCGATGTCGGGGCCAACAGTCCGAGCACCATGTGCGCCACGGTCGACTTGCCCGACCCGGACTCACCGACGAGGGCGGTCGTCGTTCCCCGGCGGACCGCGAACGAGACGTCGTCGACGGCCTTGAACTCGGTGGATCTCCGTAAGCCGTGACGGATGGTGAAGACTTTGTTCAGTCGGGTCACCACCACCACATCATCGGTGACCTCACCGAACTCGCCCTCGAGCGCACCGTGCTGCTCCGCCTCACCGACCACCTCGAGTGCCTGATCCCGGATGTCGGCCCGCGCGAGCGAAGAGCTGCGTCGCTGGGAGGCCAGCGAGGGCGCTGCGGTGACGAGTTTCTGCGTATAGGGGTGTTGCGGGCGCTGCAGGATCTCGAGGGCAGGCCCGGATTCCACGACGCGGCCCTTGCTCATCACGACGAGATGCTCCGCCCGCTCGGCCGCGAGACCGAGGTCGTGGGTTATGAGGAGTACTGCCGTCCCCAGCTCGCTGGTGAGCCCGTCCAGGTGATCGAGTATCTGTCGCTGGACGGTGACGTCGAGGGCAGACGTCGGTTCGTCGGCGATGAGCAACTGCGGGCGGGCCGACAGTCCGATGGCGATGAGCGCCCGCTGTCGCATGCCACCCGAGAACTCGTGCGGATACTGCCCCAACCGGTCTTCGGCATCGGCGAGCCCGGCCTCTTCGAGGAGTTCGGCCGCGCGGATCCTCGCAGCCTTCCCCTGTGCGATCCCGTTGGCCGACAGTGCCTCCCGGATCTGGAACCCCACTTTCCACACGGGATTGAGGTTGGACATCGGGTCCTGCGGAACGAGGCCGATCTTCTGTCCACGCAAGGCGACGAAGTCTCGCTCCGGGGCACCCGCCAGGTCACGTCCTGCGAAGAGAATCTGGCCGCCGGTGACCTTCCCCGTACCGGGCAGCAGATCGATGACGGCGTGAGCAATCGTGGACTTTCCCGACCCCGACTCACCGACGATCGCCACCGTCTGCCCTGGATACACGGTGAGACTCACCCCCCGCACCGCCGGAACCGAACCCGAACGGGACGCGAACGTGACCTCCAGGTCTCGGATATCGAGCAGCGGCGCCTCGTCGGCCGTAGCAATCGGTCCGGTGGTTTCGTTCGGGGACATCACGCTCACCGCTTCCGCGCCCTGGGGTCGAGCGCGTCCCGGAGAGCGTCGCCCATCATGATGAAGCCGAGCACCGTAATCGCCAGCGCGGCAGCCGGGTAGAACAGAATCGCCGACCCTTGACGGAGTGTCACCTGCGCAGTGCTGATATCTCCGCCCCACGAGATTTCGGAGGACGGGAGGCCGATACCCAGGAACGACAGCGTGGCCTCGGCCACGATGTAGACACCCAGCGAGATGGTCGCGACCACAATGATCGGCGCCAGTGAATTCGGCAGGATATGACGTAGCAGCGTCCGGAAGTTCGAGACGCCGAGCGCCCTCGACGCCATGACATAGTCGTTGTTCTTGGCCGAGAGGACCGCCCCGCGAGCGATTCTCGCCATTTGGGGCCAGCCGAAGAGGGCGAGTACAACGATCAGCGTCCAGATAGTGCGATTCGCGAACAACTGCATGAGAACGATCGCAGCGAGAATGAGCGGGACACCGAAGAAGATGTCGGCTACCCGCGACAGCAACGAATCCGCCCAGCCTCCGTAATATCCGGCGAGGGAGCCGAACACGACGCCGATGAGTAAGACGATCGAGGTGACCCCCACGCCGACCAGCACCGACGCGCGGGCCCCGTAGATAGTGCGGGAATAGATGTCACATCCCTGCTTGTCGAAACCGAACCAGTGGCCGGAGGACGGGCCGCGCATGCTGAACGCGAGGTCGCAGAACCGTGGGTCGGTGCCGGTGAACAGGCTCGGGAAGGCGGCTACGGCGATGACGATGAGAATGATGACGGACGCGACCACGAACAGGGGACGTCGGCGCAGATCGCGCCAGGCATCCGACCACACACTCGCGGGCGGCTGATCGAGGGACACGGTGTCGGTCTCCCCCGGCGGCGCGACCTCCTCGGGAGCGACGAAGTGTGATTGGCGAATCTTCCGGTCTCCGGTCCGGGGCGACTCGTCGTTGACCACTTTCTCAGACATAACGGATCCTCGGATCGAGTGCGGCGTACAGGAGATCGACGATCAGGTTGGCCAGCAGGTAGATGACGATCAAGACGGTGACGAACGAAACGACCGTGGGCGCCTCGCCCCGGGTGACCGCCTGGTAGATCGTGCCGCCGACTCCGTTGATGTTGAAGATGCCCTCGGTGACGATCGCCCCACCCATCAAGGTGGCGAGGTCGGCACCCAGGAAGGTCACGACGGGGATGAGCGAGTTCCGCAGTACATGCACCTGCACGACTCTGCGCCGCGAAAGCCCCTTGGCGGTAGCTGTTCTCACGTAGTCGGCCGTCAGATTCTCGGCCACCGAGGTGCGGGTGAGCCGCAGCACGTACGCGAAAGACACCGACCCGAGGACGAAGGCCGGGAGCAGAAGATTGACGAAGCTGGTATTGCCCCCCACCGTCGGCGGTACCCATCCCCACTTCACCCCGATGAAGAACTGGGCAAGGAACCCGATAACGAAGATCGGGACCGCGATGATCACGAGGCTGACCAGCAACACGGTGCTGTCGAAGAGGCCGCCCTTGTGCAGTCCCGCAAACAGTCCGAAGCCGATCCCGAAGAGCCCTTCGATGGCCAGCGCCATCAGAGACAGCTTGATGGTGATCGGAAATGCCTGCGCCAGAACCTCGCTGACCGGACGACCCGAGAAGGATGTGCCGAAGTCGAGCGTGAAGATGCCTTCGAGATAGCGGAAGTACTGCATCAGAAACGGTTGATCGAGGTGGTACCGGGCGCGGAGCTGGGCTGTGACGGCGGGACTCAGCGCCTTGTCGCCGGCGAGCGCGGCGATCGGGTCACCGGGCAGGAGAAACACCATCGCGTAGATCAGGAAGGTCGACCCGAGGAACACAGGAATCATCTGGAGCACACGGCGGCCGATGTACCAGAGCATCGGGTCCCTTCCTCTCCGCAGGCCGGTGACGGCGGAAGCTCGCCCCACCCCGTCGGCGACTCCGGTGTCAGTTCTTCTCGATGTCCGAATACATCGGGATACCCTTCCAGTCGATCGTCACGTTCGACACGTTCTCCGACCAGCCGCTCGCGGCATTGCGGTACCACGTGGGAACAGCGGGAAGATCCCTCAGAAGAACTTCCTGCGCCTGGTCGAGCAGATCCTGAGCCTTACCCGGATCGACCTCGCCGGCCGATGCGCGCAGCAGCCGGTCGAACTCCGGATTGGAGTAGTCGCCGTCGTTCGAGCTGCCGCCTGTCTGGTAGTTCTGCGCAAGGAAGCCGTACTGCTGTGGGTAGTCGCCCTGCCATCCCGAACGGAATGCGGACGGGATCGTGCGGTTGGTGGCCTCGGTCCGGATTTGAGCGAAGGTCGGGTATTCCTTGCCCTTCGCGTCGATTCCCAGCGTGTTGCGGATACTGTTGGCCGTGGCATCCACCCATTCCCTGTGCCCGCCGTCCCCGTTGTACGCGATCTCGAAACTGCCGGTCCACGGCGCAATGGCGTCGGCCTGCGCCCACAGTTTTTTCGCAGCCTCGGGGTCGAACTTCAGATTGCCGTTACCGGCGAGCGAATCCGACCACCCCTCGATGGCCGGACTGGTGAAGTCGAGAGCCGGAGTACGGGTGTTGTTGTAGATCTGTTCCGTGATCTGGTCGCGGTTGATCGCCATCGAGATGGCCTGACGACGGAGGGTGCCTTCTTCACCGCTGAAGTGCGGCAGGCGCCCCGGAATGGTGAAGGTCTCGATGGTCGCGGACGGCTGGTTCACGGTGCGACCCGGCAGATCCGACTCGAAGGTGGTGACTGCGCTCGGCGGAACCTGGTCGAGGACATCGACGTTGCCGGCCAGCAGATCGGTGTAGGCGGTGTCGAGGCTGTTGTACATGATGAAGTCGACACCGTCGTTCTTCGGCTTCCGATTCCCGTCGTAATCGGGGTTGGTGACGGTGTCGATCCGCACGTTGTGCTGCCAAGCACCGGGTCCGGCCAGCTTGTACGGCCCGTTTCCGACCGGATTCTCGCCGAACGCTGCCATGTCCTCGAACGCCACCTGGGGCAGGGGGAAGTACGCGGCGAATCCGAGTCGATCGGGGAACGCCGACTCCGGTTGCTTCAGCTCGATCGTGAAGGTGGTGTCGTCCACCACCTTCAGTCCGGACATCGTCTGGGCCGACGGGTTCTCGGCCGCCACCTCGTCGTAGCCCTGGATCGGGTCGAAGAAGGATGCCTGGAGCTGCGCATTGGTGGACAGCGCGCCGTAGTTCCATGCGTCGACGAACGACGATGCCGTGACGGGTGACCCGTCCGTGAAGGTCCAGCCGTCCTTCAGCGTCACGGTGAATGTCTTACCGTCCGTGGTGTCGATGGACTCGGCCACTTCGTTGGTAATTGCACCGTGGGCGTCGTACGAGACGAGGCCGGCGAACAGGGCATCGATCACACGGCCGCCCTGGTTCTCGCTCGTATTGGTGGGGATCAGAGGATTCTGCGGCTCACCCGCCCAAGCATTGACGATCCCGCTTCCTCCTCCGCCCGAGGATTCACCGGACGAGCAGGCGGACAGCATTCCCGCTGCAATGCCCACCGCCAGAACAGCAGTTGCCACGCGTGTCCTACGCACAACGTTCCTCCAGCCCCGGTGGAATGATGGGACGACGATAGTCACGTTACGGCTCCGCGGGGCCGGAGACGCAGAATCTCGTCGAAATGCCGTCTCGGCGAACCTTCGACCGGGACAGTTCCGCCGTTCGGCCGCCGAGGAATACCGTCCGGCGCGCCGAAAGGACCGATCGTCGCAGAACACGCGCATGCAACCTCGTGCAACGGTGCGCTCCCGAGCCCTTGTGACTACCCTCACACGTGCTAGAACTGCCGTTTTCGAGACTGGAAAGAAGGCCGGGCCACAATGACCAGTGCAGCACAGGCGAACGGATCGACGGAGAAATCCGCACAGCCGGATGCCGTCCCGCAGGTGTACCCGCCGAGCCCCGAGTTCACCGCGACCGCGAACGCCGGACCCGAACTCCAGGCCGAGGCAGATGCCGATCGACTCGCATTCTGGGCGAAACAGGCGCAACGACTGCACTGGCACGCACCATTCACCGAAGTCCTCGACTGGTCCGACGCCCCCGTCGCGAAGTGGTTCGTCGGCGGCCGGCTCAACGTCGCATTCAACTGCGTCGACCGCCACGTCCTCGAAGGCAACGGCGACCGCGTCGCGATCCACTTCGAGGGCGAACCCGGCGACACCCGCGACCTCACCTACCACGACCTCCTCACCGAAGTGAGCAAGGCGGCCAACACCTTCAGCGACCTCGGACTGGTCCCCGGCGACCGCGTCGCCATCTACATGCCGATGATCCCCGAGGCCATCGTCACCATGCTCGCCTGTGCACGCTTGGGCCTGACCCACTCCGTCGTCTTCGCCGGTTTCTCCGCCAGCGCCCTGCGCTCCCGCATCGACGACGCCGAAGCCAAACTCGTCGTCACCGTCGACGGCCAATGGCGCCGAGGCCAGGCGGCCCCCCTCAAACCCTCGGTCGACGACGCTGTCGAGGGCGCCGAATCCGTCAGGAACGTGCTCGTCGTCAAACGCACCGGCATCGACGTCGACATGGCGGAGGGCCGGGACCTGTGGTGGCACGACACCGTCGAAAAAGCCTCTGACACCCACGAGCCGAAGCCGTTCGACTCCGAACACCCGCTGTTCATCCTCTACACCTCCGGCACCACCGGAAAGCCCAAGGGCATCATCCACACCTCCGGCGGCTACCTCACCCAGGCCTCGTACACCCACCACAACGTCTTCGACCACAAAGTCGGACAGGACGTGTATTGGTGCACCGCCGACATCGGCTGGGTCACCGGGCACACCTACATCGTCTACGGACCGCTGTCCAACGGCGTCACCCAGGTGGTCTACGAAGGCACCCCCAACTCCCCCGACGAGCACCGCCACTTCCAGATCATCGAAAAGTACGGTGTCAGCATCTACTACACCGCTCCCACCCTGGTGCGTACCTTCATGAAGTGGGGCCGGGAGATCCCCGACGCCCACGACCTGTCCTCGATCCGGCTCCTCGGCAGCGTCGGCGAACCCATCAACCCCGAGGCGTGGAAGTGGTTCCGCGAGGTGATCGGCGGCAACACGGCACCGATCGTCGACACCTGGTGGCAGACCGAGACCGGCGCGATCATGATCTCCCCGCTCCCCGGCATCACCGCCACCAAACCCGGATCCGCCATGGCACCGCTGCCCGGCATCTCCGCCAAGATCGTCGACGACGACGCCAGAGAGCTCGGCAACGGCGCTTCCGGCTACCTCGTCCTCGACAAGCCGTGGCCGGCGATGCTCCGCGGTATCTGGGGCGACATGGACCGCTACCGCGACACCTACTGGTCCCGCTACCCCGAGCAGGGCTGGTACTTCGCCGGTGACGGCGCCAAATACGACGAAGACGGCGCCCTGTGGGTCCTCGGCCGCGTCGACGACGTCATGAACGTCTCCGGCCACCGCATCTCCACCTCCGAGGTCGAATCCGCCCTCGTCGGACACCACGGAGTCGCCGAAGCCGCCGTCGTCGGAGCCGCCGACGAGACCACCGGCCAGGGCATCGTCGCGTTCGTCATCCTCCGCGAAGGCGTCGAGAACACCGGTGACGACCTGATCGCCGAACTCAAAGCCGAGGTCGCGCGGGAAATCAGCCCCATCGCGAAGCCGCGGCAGATCACCGTCGTCCCGGAACTACCCAAGACCCGCTCCGGCAAAATCATGCGTCGCCTGCTCAAGGACATCGCCGAAGGCCGCGACCTCGGCGATACCTCCACCCTGGTCGACCCGAAAGTCTTCGACGCCATCCGCGGCAAGTAGGGCGCTTTGCGCCCCGTGCACCTTTTTGGTAGCTCCCACTACCAGAAAGGCGCACGGGCGGCGGAGCCGCCTACACCCGGGCAGCCCACTGACCGCTAGCCTTCTCGTAGCGAATCTCGCAAACGCGGGAATCGGTGACGGCAGCACGGCCGACATGGTGACGGTCGGGCTGCTCGTGACATCGTCGGCAGTTACTGTGACGACGATGTCGGGCACACATGGCCAGAACGAAGACTCGGACGTGCAAGAGCTACCTGGAGGGGTCGACAAGTGAGCATCACTCACGGCAAGGGAGACAGCCCGCGTTACACGGGAGACGGGGTGCCGAACACGGTGTCGTCGATCCCGCTCACCGACGCGGACATTTCACCGTCCGGCGAGGTGACCCTTGGCACACTGGTCAAGCACGCAACCGCGCAGGTCTCCACGCTCGTGCGCGCCGAGGTGGAGCTCGCGAAGGCCGAGGTGACCGGCGAGGTCAAGAAGGGCCTGCAGGGCAGTCTGTTCTTCATTCTCGCGTTCACCGTGCTGCTGTTCAGCTCGTTCTTCTTCTTCTTCTTCCTCGCCGAACTCCTCGACGTCTGGATCGCACGCTGGCTGGCCTTCCTCATCGTCTTCCTGATCATGGTCGTCGTCACGGCGATTCTGGGTCTGCTCGGCTATCTGCGGGTCCGCAAACTACGTGCACCGGAGAAGACGATCGATTCCCTCAAGCAGGCCAGAACCGTGCTCCCGACGTCGTACTCCGATGCGGAGGCCCACCTCGCGTCTCCCAGCGGACGACACGCACGATAGTTCCGTCCGGTGGCACCACCCGATCCGTCAACCGTCCGTTTCGACGGCCCGTGGATTCACCGTGACATCCATGCCAACGGAATCCGTTTCCACACCGTCGAGGTCGGCGCATCCGCACCGGATGCGCCGCTCGTCGTCCTGCTGCACGGATTCGCGGACTTCTGGTGGTCGTGGCGACATCAACTGATCGCCTTGTCCGACCAGGGTGTCCGCGCCGTGGCCGTCGACCTCCGCGGTTACGGCGACTCCGACAAACCTCCCCGCGGCTATGACGGCTGGACCCTGGCCGGTGACATCGCGGGCCTGATCCGGGCGATGGGCTACAGCGAGGCCACGCTGGTGGGGCACGCCGACGGCGGCTTGGTCTGCTGGGCTACCGCGGTGCTCCACGCGCGTCTGGTGCGGTCGATCGCACTGATCAGCTCCCCACACCCGATCGCCCTGAAGCAGGCGGTTCTCCGCGACCGTCACCAACGCAAGGCCGTTCTGCCCCCGTTCGTGTCCTACCAGTTGCCGTGGCGGCCCGAACGACGGCTCACGCGTGACGGTGGGGCCGAAGTCGAGCGTGTGATCGTCGAACGGTCGGGGCCGGCGTGGCCGAAGTCTCCGGAATTCGACCTCGTGATGTCCCGGATGCGGTCGGCGATCCAGATTCCCGGCACCGCGCACTGCACGCTGGAATACCAGCGATGGGCGTTCCGTAGCCAGTTCCGCCCGGACGGCCGCCGGTTCATGGCCTCGATGGATCAGACGCTGCGGATACCCGTACTCCACCTCCACGGTGACCTCGACCCCTACGTGCTCGCCGATACCGTGCGGCGCAGCCGTCGCTTCGCCCCCACACAGCAGCTCGACACGATTCCCGGCGTCGGGCACTACGCGCACTGGGAAGCGCCCGAGCGGGTGAACTCCGCCCTGCAGGGGCTGGTCTCGACGCGCCGCGTGTAGTGCCCGCTCAGAGGATGCAGCCTCCGGTGTCCACTGCGGCGGTCGCGCCGGACGCCGTCTCCAGCTGACGCGACACCTCGGCGGCGGTGAGAACGAAGCCGGTGTCACTGTTGTCGACCGCGGCGCCGAAGACCACCCCGAGCACCATGCCCTCACCGTCGACGAGCGGTCCACCCGAGTTGCCCTGCCGGATGGAACCGCGCACCGTGTACACCTCACGCTGAACCGTTCCGGCCCGGTAGATGTCGGGACCGCTGAGGTCGAGGATCTCGCGTATCCGCGCGGCACTGGCCGTGTAGGACCCGCCGCCCGGGTATCCGAGAACCAGCGCACTGTCACCTGTTCGTCCCGGCTCCGGCGCGAAGTTCAGCACGGGAGCGTCGAGGCCCGGTACCTCGAGAACGGCCACGTCAGTCGACGGGTCGAACAGCACCACCTCGGCGTCCATGGGTCCGTCTGCGGTGTCCACGACGATTCCCGCCGTGCCCGCCACGACGTGCGCGTTGGTCATCACCCGTTCCGGCGCGACCACGAAGCCGGACCCTTCGAGCGCACGCTGACAACTGGGCGCCACACCCCGGACACGGAGCACGCTGGACTGCAGGGAGGACGCCACCGGGCTCTCGAGAACGCCGGCGTCGGGCGGATCGACCGTGGTGATCGGGGTGCGTCCGAACGGACCGATGACGTCCGGAAGTCCGGAGGTGTCGAGTAGCGCGGAGAACTCGGTGGGGAGTTGTCGCATCCACGCCGGTGCAAGGTTGTCGACGGTCTCGAGCACGCTCGACCCGCGCACCGCGGCTGCGAGTTGCGGTTGAGACGAGGACGTCAGCGGGATGGCCAACAGCCACGCCGCCACGAATACCGCGACCGCCTGCACACAGGCACCGATGACACTGTCGACGGAGCGCGCCACCGGACTGTGCATGCTCCCGCGGGCGGCACGGCCCAGGACCATCCCCGCCACTTCCCCGATGATCACCAGCACCACGATCAACGCAATTCCGACGAGCACCCGGCCGCGTCCCTCGTCGACGTGCACCAGCACGTGCGGGGCGATGAGGATGCCTGCGACCGCACCGAGCAGCACACCGACGAAGGCGAGTACCGACGCCACCGCACCCTGCCTCCAACCGGAGCTGGCCGCTATGAGCGCGATCAACACGATCGCCAGATCGATCCAGCGCGACCCCGTCATCGCTCAACCACCCGATGTCCGTGCTTGTGAGGCAGATGGTCGTCGTCGATGTCGTTCTCCATTTCGGCCAGGACGGTGTCGAGGTCCCGGATGTCCCGACGGTCCCACTCCTGTTCCCAGCCCGAGATCGCGAACAACGCCGCCAGGATGCCCGCCGTGAATCCCCACACCAGCATGCCATCGGCCGAAAATGCCGGACCCTGGTAACCGGCGGGGTGGCGCACCTGGAACCGGTTCCGCGGGTCGATCAGGGTGTGCAGCGGAACCCGTGCCACCCGCGCCGCCTCCGCCGGATCGACGACTCCCACTGCGCTCGGCTTCTCCCAGTACGCAAGAACCGGGGTGACCTCGAAGCCGGACGGCGGGACGAAAATCTGTTCCAGAACGGCGAGCGGCTGCACCCCGGCCGGATCCAGCCCCGTCTCTTCCTGCGCCTCGCGCAGGGCGGTCGCGATGGGACCGTCGTCGCCGGGATCGCTGGCACCGCCCGGAAACGCGACTTGCCCGCTGTGCTGACGCATGGTGGCCGCGCGCTGGGTGAGCAGGACGTCGGCGCCCGCGGGCAGTCCCCCGGACATCAGGGGGTCTGCCTCGGCAGGACCGCCGAACAACACGAGTACCGCAGCCTCGCGCGTGGCCGCCCCGCTGGGGGCACGCCGATTCAGGACCGGATTGATGCGATGCGGGTCGGCCGGTGTGCGCCGCACGACCTCACGCAACCAGGTCGGAACGGCTGCGCCGTCGACGGACGCGGTCATGCCGCAACCCCCAGGTTCTGCTCGACGGCGGCGGCGATCTCCTCGACACTGCGGAACGGCTGCGGCAGGATTTTCGCCACGCTGCCGTCGGGCCGGATCAGCACGGACACAGGCAGGACCGCGGGCGCCCCCACCGCGGCGGCGACCCGCCCGTCAGCGTCCTGCACACCGGGCAAGGTGACGGAGTAGTCGACGAGCCGCGACAATGCGCTGGCCTGCTGGGGATCGGTGTGCACGGTAAGGACGGTAACGGCGTCACCGGCCCGATCGGAAAACTGCTGCATGTAGGGCAGCTCCTCCGCGCAGGGACCACACCAGTACGCCCACAGGTTCAATAGCGCAGGCCGGCCGGCGAGAGCGGATGCGAGATCGACCCCGCTGCCGTCGCCCACGCATTCGAGCGTGATGCCGGCAAATACCGAGTCGGCAGCGGGCGCCGAGGAGGGTGCGGGACAGGGCTCGAGCGCCGCATCCGAACGCAGCGCGGAGAGGGCGCCGGGATCGGCGCCGACGGACATCGGCGTACTTCCGCCCGGACCGAAACGGTCCTCGTACGACGGTGCCTGCGCATCGTTCCCGCGCGGCCAGATCGCGACGACGAGAGCTGCAACAACGACGAGGGCGGCCACACTCCACCGCGCTGCACTAGACACTCGTATCGATCCTCACCGGCCGGCCAGACGAAGCAGATGCTCGGTCTCCGGTCCGCGCACCAACTCGGCAGCGACGTCGGGGTCGACCGGGCCCAGACCGTACGACGGACAGTCCTTGGCCAGAACACACACGCCACACGCCGGCTTGCGGGCATGGCAGACGCGCCGGCCGTGGAAAATCACCCGGTGGGACAGCAAAGTCCATTCCTTGCGTTCGATGATTGCCCCGACCGCGTGCTCGACCTTGACGGGATCCTCCTCGTCGGTCCATTGCCAGCGCCGGACCAGCCGACCGAAATGAGTGTCGACGGTAATTCCCGGGACATCGAAGGCGTTGCCCAGAATCACGTTGGCGGTCTTGCGGCCGATACCGGGGAGCTTCACCAGTTCCTTCAGGGTGTTCGGAACCTCTCCGTCGTGATGCTCGAGCAGAGCCTGCCCGAGCCCGATCAGCGACGTCGCCTTGTTGCGGTAGAAACCGGTGGACCGGATGTACTCCTCGAGCTCCGTGCGGTCGGCTTCCGCATACGCCTTCGCATCCGGATAGCGGGCGAACAACGCCGGCGTCGTCATGTTGACCCGGACGTCGGTGCACTGCGCGGAGAGGATGGTCGCGACCGCGAGTTCCAGTGGAGTGGTGAAGTCGAGCTCGCAATAGACGTGCGGGAAAGCCTCCGCGAGGCGGCGGTTCATCCTCCGGGCGCGTCGCACGAGGCCGAGCCGGGATTCCTCCTGATTCGCGGCCCGGGAACGGGCGCGTCCACGCAGACTGGAGCCGTCACTGGGGGTCACATGCACGGGTCCAACTCTACGGACACGGCCGCAATCCGAATCGCCGCTGTGTCGCATCTGAGACATTCGCAGTGTTTACTACCCGGTATGCAAGGTCTCGCTGTGGTCCTCTTCCCAGTGCTGCTGATGCTGTTTGCGCTGGCCATGGAACGTGTGGAGTTCCGGCTCCGCCGGCTCACCGTTCGGCAGCAAGAGGTGGAAGAGTTTCTCGACCAGGCAAGTCACGACGAAGTGGCCACCCTGGCACACGAGGGATTCCCGCATGCCCTTGCCCGCTTCCACCGGCGGCGCAGAGGGCACTCGCGGTTCGACAGCGACGACGCTGCGGTGACGGAAGTCGGCTCACGTCGCGCCAGCTGACCACCGGAGACTGTGTTTCGGAGCACGTACGTACGGTTAACTTTTCCGACTTGCGTGGTATCGGTCACTCAGACCGAGCCGTCTCAACGTAGACTTCAGAGCCGTACCTGTTGCACAGCGACACGCCGCCGATGACCGGGGCGCCGTCGCCGTGCAGCAAATCGCGCACAATATGACTACAGACGAACGAATATTCCCAAGGAGCGCACGTGGACGACGTCCTGGCAAGAGCCGGCATCTTCCAAGGAGTCGAGCCCTCAGCAGTAGCGGCGCTGACGAAGCAGCTGCAGCCTGTCGACTTCCCCCGCGGACATGTCATCTTCAACGAAGGTGAGCCCGGTGACCGCCTGTACATCATCGTCTCGGGCAAGGTGAAGATCGGCCGCCGCTCACCGGACGGCCGCGAGAACCTGCTCACGATCATGGGGCCGTCGGACATGTTCGGCGAACTGTCCATCTTCGACCCTGGCCCGCGTACGTCCACCGCGACCACGGTGACCGAGGTTCGCGCCGTGAGCATGGATCGCGAAGCACTCAAGGCGTGGATCGACCATCGTCCCGAGATCGCCGAACAGCTCCTCCGGGTGCTCGCGCGCCGTCTTCGGCGCACCAACAACAACCTTGCCGACCTGATCTTCACGGATGTTCCCGGCCGTGTCGCCAAGGCCCTGTTGCAGCTCGCTCAGCGGTTCGGCACGCAGGAAGCCGGTTCGCTGCGCGTCACGCACGACCTCACGCAGGAGGAGATCGCCCAGCTCGTCGGCGCCTCCCGCGAGACGGTCAACAAGGCGCTCGCAGACTTCGCACACCGCGGCTGGCTGCGTCTCGAAGGCAAGAGCGTGCTGATCTCCGACTCCGAGCGTCTGGCGCGTCGCGCCCGGTAGCTTTCGCGCTCGACAACGCTTCGGCCACCCCTGCGATCAGGGGTGGCCGAAGCGTTTCTCAGTTGGGTGCCCGCAAGTACGCGAGCTGCACGTTGACCGACTTCTCGGCCGCCGGCCACAGCTGCGGGTCGACGTCCGAGTACACGTGCTCGACCACCTCCCTGGCCGTGGCTTCCTCGCCCAGGTCCGCGATCGCTGCCTGAACTTGAGCGAGACGCTCCTCACGATGATCGAGGTACTGCCGGGCGACGGTGTGCAAGTCGGGCAACTCGGGTCCGTGCCCGGGCATGACGCTGTGACCGGGCCCGAGCTCGAGGAGACGACGCAGCGAAGACAAATAGTCGCCGAGGTCGCCGTCCGAGTCGTCGAGGACTGTGGTGCCGCGCCCGAGGATCGTGTCCCCAGTGAGAACCGTGCCTTCGCCTTCGACCGTGAAGGACACCGAGTCACGGGTATGACCCGGTGTCGCGACAACACTGATGGTGAGCCCGGCGACGTCGATGATCTCGCCGTCGACGAGCGGCTCCCCGCCTCCGCGGAGGAACTCGGGGTCGACCGAACGCACCGGGGCTCCGGTCAGTTCGAAGAAACGCTGCACCCCGCCGGTGTGATCGACGTGACGATGGGTGATCAACGTCACGGCGACGGGACCGAGTGCGGCTACCCGGGCGAGGTGCTCTTCGTCCTGATCGCCCGGATCCACCACCACGCACTCGTCCCGACCCGGTGCTCGCAGAATCCAGGTGTTGGTGCCGTCGAGCGTCATCATGCCGGGATTGTTCTCGAGCAGGACCGAGACGATCGGGGTGACCGCACGGACCTGGCCGTAGGCGGGATGAGCAAGCGTCATTGTTTTACGCTTCCGTCCGCACTTCGGCGATGACTTCCACCTCGACGGGTGCACCGAGGGGCAGTTCCGCGACACCGACAGCGGACCGGGCGTGCGCGCCGGCCTCACCGAAGATCTCACCGAAGAACTCGGATGCGCCGTTCACGACACCGGGCTGACCGGTGAATCCCTCGGCGGACGCAACGAAGCCGACGACCTTGATGATGCGCACCACGGAGTCGATGCCCACCAGCGCGTCGATTGCCGCCAGCGCATTGAGTGCACAGGTGCGCGCACCCACCTTGGCGTCGTCTTCCGACACGTCGGCGCCGACCTTGCCCTTGGTGGTCAGCTTGCCGTCGACGATCGGCAGCTGTCCCGAGGTGTACACGTAGTTGCCGGTGCGCAGGGCCGGGACGTAGGCGGCGACCGGTGGCACGACGGGCGGCAGCGTCACGCCAAGCTCGGTCAGGCGGGCCGACCAGTTCTGTGTTTCCGTCACGCTCTCAGCCCTTCGGACGCTTCAGGTACGCAACGTGCTGCTCACCGGTGGGTCCGGGGAGAACTGTGACCAGTTCCCAGCCGTCGGTTCCCCACTGGTCGAGGATCTGCTTGGTGGCGTGTGTGAGCAGCGGAACGGTGGCGTATTCCCAGGAAGTCAATTCACTCATGCCGGTGAGCCTATCCCCCGCACATCCCGGCTCCCAGACTTATAGGCTCGACGCGTGGTTGCATCCCCAGAGCAGTTCACCCCGACATGGCCAGAGAAGGCGGCGCGCGCGCGGCTGCACTTCGTGTCCGGAAAAGGTGGCACCGGAAAGTCCACGGTCGCCGCCGCGTTGGCCCTCGCACTGGCGGAGGGCGGGCGTCGTGTGCTGTTGGTCGAAGTCGAGGGTAGGCAGGGCATCGCCCAGCTCTTCGACGTGCCTCCACTACCGCCGCAGGAGACGAAGGTCGCGGCGGCCGAAGGAGGCGGCGAGGTGATGGCGCTGGCCATCGACATCGAGACAGCCTTCCTCGAGTATCTCGAAATGTTCTACAACCTCGGCTTCGCGGGCAGGGCGATGCGCAGATTCGGTGCCATCGAATTTGCCACCACCATCGCGCCCGGACTTCGCGACGTGCTGCTGACGGGCAAGATCAAGGAATGCGTCGTGCGCACCGACAAGTCCGGACGGCGGGTCTACGACTCCGTGGTCGTCGACGCTCCCCCGACGGGTCGCATCAGCAATTTCCTCGACGTCACCAAGGCAATGGCGGACCTCGCCAAGGGCGGCCCTGTTCGCTCGCAGAGCGAAGGCGTGGTGCGGCTGCTTCATTCGGACGACACCGTGGTGCATCTGGTCGCGCTGCTCGAGGCACTGCCTGTGCAGGAGACAGCGGACGCGGCTGAAGAGCTCGCCCGGGCCGATCTCCGCTTGGGAACCATCGTCGTGAACCGAACGAGCCCGCAGTTCCTTCCGGACGAGACCTTGGCCGAGGTCGCGAAGGGACGCATCGACGCGGACGCCGTTCGTGCGGGGCTGGAGAAGAGCGGAGTGACGGTGAACGACGAGGACTTTGCCGGTCTGCTGACCGAGACCATCGAGCACGCCTCGGTACTCGAAGCCCAGCAGGAGAGTGCCGGACAGCTCAGCGAAGTGGACGGGGCGCGGCTGCACCTTCCCTCCCTCGCCGACGGTGTGGACCTGGGCGGGTTGTACGAACTCGCGGAATTTCTGACGGAACAGGGTGTCCGATGACCCAGACGATGGAACACGAGCGGCGGCGAACCGCTCCCGCCCTCGACATGGCCGGCATTCTCGCGAGCCCGGCCACCCGGATCGTGGTGTGCTGCGGAGCCGGTGGTGTCGGTAAGACAACGACGGCTGCGTCGCTGGCGCTGCGGGCGGCGGAACGCGGAAGGAAGGTGGTCGTGCTGACCATCGATCCGGCCCGCAGGCTCGCCCAGGCGCTCGGGGTCCAAGAACTCGACAACTCGCCGCAGCCGGTGCAGCTCGGACCGGGTGCCACCGGCGAACTCCACGCGATGATGCTCAACATGCGCCGCACGTTCGACGAGATGGTGATCGAGCATTCCACGCCGGAAAAGGCGCAGCAGATTCTCGCCAATCCCTTCTATCAGACCGTCGCCACCTCGTTCTCGGGAACGCAGGAGTACATGGCGATGGAGAAGCTGGGCCAGCTCGCGTCCAGCAAGGAATGGGACCTCGTGGTGGTCGACACCCCGCCGTCCCGCAACGCGCTGGACTTCCTCGACGCGCCACAGCGTCTCGGCGCCTTCCTCGACGGTCGCATGATCCGGTTGCTGACCGCGCCCGGACGCGGCCTCACCCGGCTCGTGACCGGCGCGATGGGCCTGGCGCTACGCGGCGTGTCCACCATCGTCGGTAGTCAGATGCTGTCCGACGCATCGAGTTTCGTGCAATCACTCGACTCGATGTTCGGCGGTTTCCGCGAAAGGGCAACGCGTACTTACGAGTTGCTCCGACAGCCCGGCACCAGCTTTCTGGTGATCGCAGCGGCGGAGCCGGATGCCCTGCGGGAGGCGGCGTTCTTCGTGGACCGGCTCTCGGGCGACGGCATGCCGCTCGCGGGCCTGGTCTTGAATCGGACGCATCCCACCCTCAGTTCCCTGCCCGCCGATCATGCGGTCACAGCCGCCGATCAACTGGGGGACCAGGATCCCCTCACCGCCGCTGTCCTGCGGATTCATGCCCACCGAGCAGTGATAGCGAAGCGAGAGGTACAACTGCTGAGCCGGTTCACGGCCGCCCACCCTCGAGTGCCGATCGTCGGCGTTCCCTCGTTGCCGTTCGAGGTGTCGGATCTCGAGGCGCTGAGAGCGGTGGGTGATCAGCTCACCCGCAGGAGCTGATCAGCTCCGCCGGATAAACGGCTCACCCACCTCGCGAAATTCTTCCGTCAGCCCACCCGAAGTGGGAGGTCAGACGGCGGACTGGTGCTGCCGCTGCGCTTCGAAGAAGTCGGACCACGACTCGACCTCGGGATGCTGCTTGAGCAACGCCCGACGCTGACGTTCCGTCATGCCGCCCCACACCCCGAACTCGACACGATTGTCGAGAGCATCGGCTCCACACTGCATCAACACCGGGCAATGCCGGCAAATCGTCGCAGCCTTGCGCTGCGCTGCGCCACGTACAAAAAGTTGATCGGGATCGACTTCCCGGCAACGGGCCTGCGTAACCCAGGCGATTCGGGCTTCTGCTTGCTCGACGTCCAGACGGCTGGTTGGGGTGGTCATGTGCATTCGTTTCCCCTTTTCGAGTCTGCGCAGCCCAGCACTTATCACGGAAGAGCTGCACCACATTCGCAATAGAGTGTTACCTCCATCACACTGTTCCAACAACTTAAGTAAAGAAACCGCAACGCGCAAGACGGGGAAGACGCTTTTTTGGTACGCCCGTCCATACCCCGTGCTCAGGGCAGTTTCTTCGTCGAAATCCGCGCCCAACCAGGGCACCCGCGGAGCCCACGTAGTCTGTAGATCGTGTCGATTGCAAAAACAGTGGGGAAGCTCGCCGGATCCTCTGCCCTGGCAGGTGTACTGCTCGCCGGCGTGATGTTCCCGCTCGCCGGCGGCTTCGGTTTCATGTCCAACAGAGCGGCTGACACCGTCGACAACGTCTCCGCCGAATTGGTCGAGGGCACCGTGCCGGCCGTCTCGACGATGGTCGACTCCGCGGGCAACCCCATAGCCTGGCTGTACGAGCAGCGACGGTTCGAAGTCCCCAGCGAGAAGATCTCCAACGAGATGAAACTCGCGATCGTCTCGGTCGAGGACCGCCGATTCCCCGAGCACAAGGGCGTCGACTGGCAGGGCACCATGCGCGCCTTCCTCACCAACACGACCAGTGGTGAGGTGCAGCAGGGCGCGTCCACGCTCGACCAGCAGTATGTGAAGAACTACCAGCTGCTCGTCGTCGCGAAGACCGACGCCGAACGCCGCGCGGCGATCGAGACCACTCCGGCGCGGAAGATCCGCGAGATCCGAATGGCGCTCACGCTCGACAAGGAGCTCACCAAGGACGAGATCCTCACCCGGTATCTCAACCTCGTTCCCTTCGGCAACGCCTCGTTCGGAATTCAGGACGCCGCGCAGACATACTTCGGCATCGACGCGTCCGAACTGAACGCCGGCCAAGCCGCGATGCTCGCGGGCATGGTGCAATCGAGCTCGGCACTCAACCCGTACACCAATCCGGAGGGCGTGCTCGAGCGCCGCAACGTCGTCCTCGACACGATGATTGCCAACATCCCCGACCGCGCCTCGGAGTTCCGGGCCCTCAAGGAGACCCCACTCGGGGTGCTGCCCGAGCCCAACCGGTTGCCGCGCGGGTGCATCGCCGCGGGTGATCGCGGCTTCTTCTGCGACTACGCCCTGCAGTATCTGGCCAACGCCGGAATCAGTCGCGAGCAGATCGACAAGGGCGGCTACCTGATCAAGACCACGCTCGACCCGGCCGTGCAGGCGTCGACCAAGGCGGCTCTCACCGCGAATGCCAGGCCGAATCTCGACGGCATCGCGAACGTCATGAACGTCGTCCAGCCCGGACAGGACTCGCATCGGATCCTGGCGATGGGCAGTAGCCGCACCTACGGGCTCGACGCCAACGCCAGTGAGACCGTCCAGGCGCAGCCGTACTCACTGGCTGGTCACGGCGCCGGATCGATCTTCAAGATCTTCACGACGGCCGCTGCCATGGAGAAGGGCCTCGGCACCAGTGCCGTCCTGGACGTTCCCGGTCGATTCGAGGCCCGCGGCATGGGTAGCGGTGGCGCGCGGGGGTGCCCTGCCGCCACCTACTGCGTCGAGAATGCGGGCCGGTATCCGGCGGCACTGTCGGTGACCGATGCGCTGGCGCAGTCGCCGAACACGGCGTTCGTGAAGTTGATCCAGGCCACCGGCGTTGCCCCGACTGTCGACATGGCGGTGCGTCTGGGACTGCGCTCCTACGCCCAGCCCGGCACTTCCGGCTTCGACGAGCGCAGCATGGCCGATTTCCAGAAGGATCAGAATCTGGGGTCGTTCACCCTCGGGCCCACCTGGATCAACCCCCTCGAACTGTCGAATGTCGCCGCGACGCTCGCCTCGCACGGCAAGTGGTGCCCGCCCACCCCGATCGACTCGGTGTTCGACCGCGAAGGCAAGCCCGTTTCGGTGACCCAGCAGGCCTGTGAGCAAGTTGTCGAGCCTGGACTGGCCGATACCCTCACCAACGCGATGAGCAAGGACGACAAGCCCGGTGGCACCTCTGCGGCCGCGGCGGGCAGCGTCGGCTGGACGCTCCCCATGGCCGGTAAGACCGGCACCACCGAGTCGCACATGTCCTCGGGCTTCCTCGGGTTCACCAACAACCTCGCGGCAGCCGTGTACGTGTTCGGTGACTCCCCCACACCGGGCGAGATCTGCTCGAGCCCGCTACGCCCCTGCGGTGACGGCAACCTCTTCGGTGGTAACGAACCGGCCCGCACGTGGTACGCGGCGATGAACCCGATCGTCAACAACTTCGGCCCGACGACCCTGCCGCCGGTCGACCAGAAATATGTGCGGGGATCCCAGAACGGCCAGGTCCCGGATGTCGTCGGACTCAGCCAGTCGGCCGCCACCTCGCGGCTGCAGGCAGCGGGCTTCACCGTCAACGCAGTGACCACGCAAGCTCAGGCGGCCAAGGGAACGGTGACGGGCGCGTCGCCCTCCGGATCGGCCATCCCCGGTTCGACCATCACGATCTACGTCAGCGACGGATCGGTGCGGGCGGCGCCGCAGCAGCTACCCGGCCAGGGCATCCCCCTACCGCCCATCCAGTTGCCCGGTCTGCCGCCGATCCAGCTGCCGCCCATACCGCGGTGACCATGCGTGCGTGGGAAGTGCGAACACACACTTCCCACGCACGTCGGTTCAGAGGCGCGACTTGACGGCGTGGGACAACCTCGAGCCATCGGCCTTGCCGCCGGCGAGTGCGGTGGCCGCCTTCATGACCTGACCCATCTGGCGCATACCGGGGCGCTCACCGATCTCCTCCGCCACCTGAGCGATGGCCGTGTCGACGACGTCCACGAGTTCCGCATCGTTGAGCGGGGTCGGCAGGTATTCGTCGATGATCTGGGCTTCGGCGCGTTCCTGCGCCGCCAGTTCCCCGCGGCCGTTCTCGGTGTAGATCTCGGCGGACTCTCCGCGCTTCTTCGACTCCTTCGCGAGAACCTTCAGCACCTCGTCGTCGGTGAGTTCACGGGCTTCCTTGCCGGAGACCTCCTCGGTCTGCACGGCGGCCATGAGCATACGAATAGTGGCGGTGCGCAGCGAATCCTTCGCCTTCATGGCGGCCGTCATGTCGGAGCGCAGTCTTGCTTTCAGTGAATCTGGCATGGCCGAAACGCTACGCGCTCGCACGCACGAGAATGCCGCGTCCCACGCACGGGAATGCGGAGCATCCCTTTTGTACCCTGCACCTCGATCGCACGCACCCGTATCCTGAAAGGGTGTCCAACGAGTTCCGCACCACCCTGACCCGTGCCGCGCTGGGTACAGCGGGCGCCGCCGCCCTCGGTGTCGGCTACGCCTCCCTCATCGAACGCAACGCGTTTGCGCTCCGTGAGGTCACGATGCCGGTGCTGGCGCCCGGGTCGTCCACGCTGCGGGTGCTGCACATCAGCGACCTGCACATGATGCCCGGCCAGCGCCTGAAGCAGAACTGGCTGCGTGAGCTGGACAACCTCGAACCCGATCTGGTGGTGAACACCGGCGACAATCTGTCCCATCAGCGGGCCGTCCCCGCGGTGGTCCAGGCGCTGGGGAATCTGCTCGCGCGCCCGGGCCTGTTCGTGTTCGGCAGCAACGACTACTTCGCGCCCAAGCCGAAGAACCCGCTGAAGTACTTCAGCAGGGAGCACAAGCGCGTCCTGGGTGACCCCTTGCCGTGGGGCGATCTCCGCGCTGCCTTCACCGAGCGGGGCTGGTTCGACGTCACACATGTGCGACGCGACCTCGAGGTGTCGGGGGTCCGGATCGCGTCGGCCGGGGTGGACGATCCCCACTTGCAACGCGACCGTTACGACACCATCGCCGGGCCGCCGAATCCGTTGGCGGATCTACGTCTGGGCCTCACCCACTCCCCCGAACCGCGGGTGCTCGACCGGTTCGCCGACGACGGGTACGACCTGGTGCTGGCGGGCCACACCCACGGCGGACAGCTGTGCCTGCCGTTCTACGGGGCACTGGTCACCAATTGCCAGATCGACCGTTCTCGGGTCAAGGGTCCGTCGAAGTGGGGTGCCCACACCCGCTTGCACGTGTCCGCTGGTATCGGCACGTCGCCGTGGGCTCCGGCCCGCTTCTGCTGCCGTCCCGAGGCGACGCTGCTGACGTTGGTACCTGCCAAGCGTGGCGGCTCGGACAGCGGTGCGGGCGAAGGTCGGACGCAGCCCTCGGAAAGCTCGGTTATACGCCGCTGAACTGCGGATTTAATCGCGGCTGACTCTGTGCTGTAAGCTAGCCGAGGTTCGACACGGGGTGTGGCGCAGCTTGGTAGCGCGCTTCGTTCGGGACGAAGAGGTCGTGGGTTCAAATCCCGCCACCCCGACAGTGTGGGATTGATGTGAGACCCCTTCCGCTCAGGCGGAGGGGGTCTTTCTCATCCCCGGACCCGGTGCCAACGACTCCCGGACGCCCGCCGCCAGGTCGGTAGGCTAGCCTGCCCTCATGTCTACGAGGTCTCCCCTGAAGGCCGGGCTCGTCGCCTTGGCCACCGTCTTTCTCGCCGCCTGCGGCACCACCGACACCGGGTCCAGCTCCGGCAACACCGACGTCGCCACCGGCGGACGGCTGTTCGCCACCGCCGACGAGGAGACCGCCAAACTGGGTAGTGATGCCGAACCCGGCGCATTCCCGCGCACCGTCACGCACGCACTGGGCGAGACGGTCATCGAGAAGAAGCCGGAACGGGTCGTCGTCCTCGACGGCGGCGAACTCGACGACGTCCTGTCGCTGGGAATCACCCCCGTGGGATTGGCGAGTCCGGAGAGCGCGGCGGGTCAGCCGTCGTATCTTGCCGACAAGCTGGCGGGTGTGCCCGACGTGGGAACGACCAACAACCTGAACATCGAGGCGATCACCGCATTGCAGCCCGATCTGATCCTCGGCAGCAAGCTGCGGGCCGACAAGCTCTACCCGCAGCTCTCCTCGATCGCACCGACGGTGTTCAGTATCCGTCCCGGCTTCCCGTGGAAGGAGAACTTCCTCCTGGCCGCCGACGCGCTCGGTGAGGAAGCGCAGGCCGAAGAGGTGCTCAACGCATATCAGACCCGGGCCGGGGAGGTCCGGGACGCGATCACCGGCGAGCCCACGATCTCGTTGGTGCGCTTCATGTCCGGCAAGATCCGGCTGTACGGCAACCTGTCGTTCATCGGTGTCATTCTCGAGGATGTGGGGCTGCCCCGCCCGCAGGTGCAGGACGTCGACGAACTCGCGGTCGAGGTCAGCCAGGAGACCATCTCGCAGGCCGATGCCGACCGAATCTTCTACTCCAGCTATGGCGCGCCCGAGACGACCGACGAGTCCGCTGTGGTCGGTGGACCGCTGTGGAACCAGCTTCAGGCGGTCAAGGACGGCCACGCCGTGCACGTCAGCGACGAAACCTGGTTCCTGGCGCTCGGTCCCACCGGTGCCATGCTGGTACTCGACGACCTCGAGAAGATGCTCGCAGCCTGACGCGTCCTACTGGGTTACGGGCATGAACGCGTCGTAGATCGCCTCCGGTGCACCGTCGACTGCCCAGATCATCATCAGCCCGACGGCGATGGTGAGGGCGGGCCCGAGAACGAGTTTCTCGAAGGGCCCGCCCGCCCGGATGGAGAGGAAGGACGGCAGCCGGAACTCCCACCACCGCTCCCTGCCCAGCGGCAGGAACGGGGCGAGGAAGGGCACGCCTTCTTTGGTGATGGCATCGCCGAGGCAGTGGGTGGCGCAGCCGAGGGCCACCGCGACTCCGAGCCCGGTGGAACCGGCCTCCGTGGGATACGACTGCCAGGTGAGCGCCGACAACACCGCGGCCACGGCCGAAACGGCCAGCCAGCCTTTTTCTTTGGCGAACTCACCGGCCAGGCCGCGGAGTGCCAGCCCCAGGCAGAGAAACAGCGTGGCGATGATGGCCGGCTTGCCGAACTGCACCACGAGCGCCGACACGCCTGCTCCGAGCCCGGCGGCGAACAATGCCGTGTGCGTGAGCGTGCGGTGCCCGCCGCGGCGCTTACCGTCTCGTTTGCCCTTGGTCACCGTGTAGAAGCCGAGCGACACCGCGTCGACTCCCTTGGCCGCGATACTGCTCACGGGGCCGAAGGACCGCGAAACGGTCGACTGGTTGGTGTCGAGGTCGGGTAGCAACGCCGCGCCTGCGCATACGGCCGCGAACGTGAACGTCTCGGCCGTCGAGGTAGGCCCACCCCATTCCAGCGGGAGCAGATCTGCCGTCGCCAAACCGACGGCAGCACCGGACATTGCGTGGGTGGGACCCATCACCATGGAAGAACGCACCTTTCGAACCCGACCCGGGACACGGTCATCCGAGCCGGTGTCCTGACACCGCTCAACCTAGCAACACCATCCGACACTCCAGTCACACGCCGTACGTACTCCGGCACCGTCGGCGGCGACGAAGTACGTCCGGACCCGAAGTGCTCAGACGCCCTGCGCCTGCCACATCCAATGCAACTGCTCGAGCCGCGCGGTGATGGAGATCAGCAGGTCCTGCGTCACCGGGTCGGCGTTTTCGGTGGCCGCGATACGCTCGCGGAGTCGGTCGATCAGGGCGGCGAGGTTACCGACGATCGACGCGGTGATCTCGGCATCCTTGGTCCACCCTTCGCCGATGCCCTTGGCCCCGGAATCCTGTGCGACCGTGGCCGCGCGGCCGTCCGGACTGACGCCGATCGCGGTAGCGCGTTCCGCCGCCTCGTCGGTGAAGTCGCGGGCCGCGCTCACGAGCTCGTCGAGCGCGAGATGCACCGATCGGAAGTTCTGGCCGATCACATTCCAGTGCGCCTGTTTGGCGATGAGGGTGAGGTCGATCAGATCCACGACGGTGGCCTGTAGTGCGTCGCCGGCAGTCTTCTGCTGAGCGGGATCCAACGTGCTGGTGATGGGATTACTCATGATGTATTTCCTCAGTGGTCGTGTTTCGTTGCGGGCGCATCGACACCGACGCCGGTGGTGCGCCTCAGGCCTTGTTCTGTCCTTCGCGGACACCGATTTCCACGCGCTTGCCGAGGTCGGCGTCGACGTTCTTCCAGTACTCGAAGACGCGCAGCAGAACCGGTTCGCTGACGCCATCGAGCGCGTGCCCGACGATGTTGTTCACCAACCGCTCGCGCTCGTCGTCGCCGAGAACCTCACGTACGAGCGTGCCGGCCTGGGTGAAGTCGCCGTCCTCGGAGTGCTGGATGTAGCCGGCGCGCACCGACTCTCCGTCGAAGGCCCACAGGCCCTCGTCCCCGGCGAGGGACGCGTCCGCGTGGGGACCGCCGTACGAGTTGGGCGCGTACACCGGCGTTTCCGGCGAGTTGGTCGCGTACCGCATCGCCCCGTCCTGCGAATAGGAGTTGACCTGGTTCTTCGGTGCGTTGACCGGCAATTGAGCGTAGTTCGCGCCGATCCGGTACCTGTGCGCGTCGGCGTAGGAGAAGACACGCCCGAGCAGCATCTTGTCGGGCGAGAAGCCAATCCCCGGAACCACATTCGACGGCTCGAACGAGGCCTGCTCGATCTGCGCGAAGAAGTTGTCGGGGTTGCGGTTCAGGGTCCACTTGCCGACCTCGATCAGCGGGTAGTCCTTCTGGGACCACACCTTGGTGAGATCGAACGGGTTGAATCGGTACCCCTCCGCCTCGGCGACCGGCATGACCTGGACTTTCAGCGTCCAACTGGGGAACTCGCCGCGGGTGATCGAGTCGTACAGGTCGGCTCGGTGGTGGTCGGGCGACGTGCCGGCCAGCTCGTCGGCCTCCGCCTGGGTGAGGAACTCGATGCCCTGGTCGGTCTTGAAGTGGTACTTCACCCAGAACCGCTCTCCCTCGGCGTTGACCCACTGATAGGTGTGGGAGCCGAAGCCGTCCATGTGACGCCACGTCTTCGGAATCCCGCGATCACCCATCAGCCAGGTGACCTGGTGTGCCGACTCGGGCCGCAGGGTCCAGAAGTCCCACTGCATGTTGTGGTCGCGCAGGCCGGAACCCGGCAGACGCTTCTGTGAGTGGATGAAGTCGGGGAACTTGATCGGGTCCTTGATGAAGAAGACCGGCGTGTTGTTGCCGACGAGGTCGTAGTTGCCGTCCTCGGTGTAGAACTTCACCGCGAATCCGCGGGGGTCACGCCACGTGTCGGGACTACCCTGCTCGCCCGCCACCGTGGAGAAGCGCACGAGCGACTCGGCCTTCGCTCCCGGCTGGAAGAGCTTGGCCTTCGTGTACCGGCTCACGTCGTGCGTGACGACCAGCTCACCGAAGGCACCGCCGCCCTTGGCATGGACCACCCGCTCCGGGACACGCTCGCGGTTGAACTGGGCGAGCTTTTCGACGAGGTAGTGGTCGTGCAGAAGGATGGGACCCTGCGGTCCCGCGGTGAGCGATTCGTTGTCGCTGACGACAGGAATTCCGGCGTTGGTGGTGGTAGCGCGCTGTGTTTCAGGCATGGCAAAGCCTCCAGAGTGCTTCATTGTGAGGGTGGTAGATGAAGACGGGTCAGGACTGGGATGCCGTCGGCCCGGGCCGGCACTGTTCGCACAGACCCCAGAAGACGACTTCGGCCTCGTCGATCTGGAAACCGTGCGACTGCGACGGCTCCAGGCACGGCGCCTCACCGACGGCACAATCGACGTCTGCAACGGTGCCGCACGATCGACACACGAGGTGGTGGTGATTGTCTCCGGTTCGCGTCTCGAACCGTGCGGGTGACCCCGCGGGTTCGATACGGCGAAGGAGACCGGCGGCCGTACACGCTTTCAGCACGTCGTACACGGCTTGCGTGGACACCGAACCCAGCTGGTCGCGCACCACGGCAGCGATGTCGTCGACGTCGGAATGCGGCTGCGCGGCAACCGCATTCAACACCGCCACCCGAGGTGCAGTGACACGGAGGCCCACGTCACGCAATTGCGCTCGGGGATCGTGGTCGTGTCGCATGTGTTCCAGTATGGCCCTTTTTTGGAATTAGTCAAGAAAAGCGATCGCTCAGCGCAGCTTTGCCGGCCCGGTGGTCATACGGCCGTCCGTGATCACGACACCATGATGAGTTCCGGCCACCAGCCAGTCGGCCAGAGTGGGACCCTCTGCCCGAACGCTCACCCGGGCGTACCGGAAGTGCCCGCGCAGGCGGGCCGACGCCGTCACCAGGCGTTCGCCCGACTCCGCGGGCTGGGCGAACCCCAATGCGCCCGCGATCGGCAGCCGCGGACCGCGCGGGTGCGCCGTCGTCGACACACGCCACGCCCCGAAGGACGACGCGGATGACGCCTCGAACACACCGTGGACGTCGCCGTCGAACGCGGCCGGGACCTTGGGCAGGCTCCAGTGCACGCGTCCGCCGTAGACGGACGGTTCCGAGTCGACCGCGATGAACGGCACGGCCATGCGCGGCAAGGGACCGCTACGACGCCCGGGCGCCCGCAGCACCGGGCTGGCCAGGATCTCGCGATACGGCCCGACGGGCGAGTCGAGGTAGTCGACCATCATGGCGAGGGTCACCGGCAGCACCGCACCCTCGGGTCCGAGATCACGGGCGGCGGCGGTCGCGCGATGCCACCACAGCGTTGCACGCACCCCGGCCGGCCACGGCGGCGGCGCGCTCTCGGGCCATTCGGTGCGGTCGGTGGTCGATTCAGGCACGCTCCACATCGACGGCCTCCTTTCGGGTCGTCACGGTGAGCGGGAGTCGCAGGGCTCCCGGCGCGTCGGCCGGTACCACCGGGAAGCGCGGTGGCGTCGGGTCGGTACGTACGTATGGCTCACCCGGATCAGGTCTGGGGTCCAGGTCTCCCCTGTTCGGCCACAACGCGAAGGCCCGCTCCGCTTGCGCCGTGATGGTGAGCGACGGATTGACGCCCAGGTTCGCGCTGACCACGGATCCGTCCGCCACGTGGAGTCCGTCGTGCCCGTAGGCCCGCAGGTACGGGTCGACGACTCCGGTGTCGGGCGAGTCGCCGATCGCGCAGCCACCCAGGAAATGGGCGGTCATCGGGATGTTCACCACGTCGCCCAGCGAACCACCGGGGTCACCGTCGATCTTGTCGGCGACCTTGCGGATAGCCGTGTGCCCCTGAGGTATCCACTCCGGCGGCGGAGCGCCGGGACCGGGCCGACTGGTGACCGCACGCCCGAAGCGGCCCCGCCCCTTGGTGAGTTCCAACGAATTATCGTCGGTCTGCATCACCAGCGCGATGACCGTCCGCTCGGACCAGTGCCGCACCGACAGACTGCGCAGGAAGGCGTCGGGTCGGCGCAGTGCGACACCGACGGTCTTCAGCAGTCGAGGTGTCCGGCCGCCGCCATCACTGAGGACGGTCTGTAGCAGCCCGATCGCATTGCTGCCCTTGCCGTATCGGACAGGTTCGATGTGGGTGTGGTCGTCGGGGTGGAATGAGGACGTGATAGCGATACCGCGCGTGAAGTCGGTGCTCCGGTTCTTCGCGGTGGCCGCGAGTACGGCCTCCGAATTGGTCCGGACGACCGTTCCGAGCCGCGGCGACAACCGCGCCAAGGTCCCGGCCTCCTTCATCGCGAGGAGCAGCCGGGCCGTTCCGTACGTGCCGGCAGCCACGACCACCTGGTCGGCGGTGAAGGTGCTCTCCCGCTTACGGATACCGTTCGTTCGACGAGTACGCACCTCGTATCCGCCGCCCTGGCGTGGACGTAGTTCCTTCACCGTGGTGAGCGGATGGATCCGCGCACCGGCCTGTTCCGCCAGGTACAGGTAGTTCTTGACCAGCGTGTTCTTGGCCCCCACGCGGCACCCGGTCATGCAGCCACCGCACTCGGTGCAGCCGGCCCGATCAGGGCCCTTGCCGCCGAAGTACGGGTCCGCGACCGCGACTCCGGGCTCGCCGAAGAAGACACCGACCGGCGTGGATGTGAACGTCTCACCGACGCCCATCTCTTCCGCCACCTCGCGCATGATCGCGTCGGCCGGGGTGAACAGCGGGTTGGTCCGCACGCCCAGCATCCTCTTGGCCTGGTCGTAGTACGGCGCCAACTCCGACTGCCAGTCGGTGATGTGCGCCCACTGCTTGTCTTCGAAGAAGCGCCGGGGCGGCTGATACAGGGTGTTGGCGTAATTGAGCGATCCACCGCCGACGCCGGCACCCGCCATCACGAGCACATCGGGAAGTAGGTGGATACGTTGCATGCCATAGCAACACATCCACGGGGCCCACAGATAGCGACGCAATCTCCAGCTGGTCTCCGGCATTTCGTCGTCGGCGAAACGCCGTCCTGCCTCTAGCACTCCGACCTTGTAGCCCTTCTCGGTGAGCCGCAGCGCAGCCACACTGCCGCCGAAACCCGAGCCGACCACCACCACGTCGTAGTGCGTCACGCGACGGCCTCCTTCTCCGACCTCCGACGCGCCACGTAGTTCTCCCTGTCGAAGCGCTGCAGTTGCGAACGGAATCTGAAGGTGAACGTCGGCCACTGCACCGAGTTACGGCCCTCCGCATCGTAATACCAGCTCGAACAACCACCCTTGTTCCAGACGGTGCTCTGCAAGCCGGATTGAATCCGCGCGTTGTACCGTCGCTGCGCCTCCTCGGTGACCTCGAACGCCGCGATGTCGTTGTCGCGCATGGCATCGAGCGCGTCGGTGATGTACGCAGACTGCGATTCGAGCATGTAGACGATGGAGCTGTGCCCGAGGTTGGTGTTGGGTCCGTACATCAGGAAGAGGTTGGGGAATCCGGCAACCGTGGTCCCCTTGTAGGCGTGCGGACTGCCCTTCCAGTGCTCGGCCAGCGTGTGCCCGTCGGTGCCCCGGAGTGCATGCGCGACAGGAGGTTCCGTGGGAGTGAAGCCGGTGGCGAAGATGATGGTGTCGACCTTGTGTTCGTTGCCGACCGCGTCGACCACACCATCCTCGGTGATACCCGCCAGGCCTGCGTCGACGAGTGTGACGTCCGGTCGATCGAGCGTCCGCAACCAGTCGTTCGACAACAACATGCGCTTGCAGCCGATCGTGAAATCGGGGGTCAGCTTCTGTCGCAGTTCCGGGTCGCGCACCTGCCGACGCAGATGTGCCCTGGCCACCATTTCGAACAACGGCAGCAGTCCGGTGGCATGGGCCAGGACTCCGCCGAGCGCTTCCCGGAAACTGTAGACAGAACCACGGACAGCCTTCTGCACCAGAGGTATCCGCCGATACAGACGCTTTTCGGGATCGGAGAGCACTCGGTCGAGCCGCGGGATGACCCACGCCGGCGTACGTTGAAAGACCGTCACATGCTTCGCGCGGGGCGCGATTTCCGGAACGAACTGCACCGCCGAGGCACCCGTGCCGATGACAGCTACCCGCTCACCGGTGAGGTCGTGATCGTGATTCCACGTCGCGGAGTGAAACGTGGTGCCGCCGAACGTATCGAGTCCCGGCATATCCGGGATGCTCGGGGTCGACAAGGCACCGGTGGCCGCCACCACCACATCGGCGGTCAACGAACCACGGCTCGTGCGCACATGCCACACAGCCTTGGCGTCGTCCCAGTCTGCCTGCTCCAGGGCGCAGTCGGTCACGACCCGGGACAGAATGCCGGTGTCGGCCGCGACCTTCTTCAGGTACCGGTAGATCTCCGGTTGCCGGGCGAAGGTGTGACTCCAGTCGGCGCTGGGCGCGAAGGAGAACGAGTACAGCGACGTCGGGACATCGCACGCACACCCCGGGTAGGTGTTGTCGCGCCAGGTTCCGCCGACATCGTGGCCGCGCTCGATGATCAGGACGTCGGCCTCCGGACGGGACCGCAGGATCCGCGCCGCGAGACCCATTCCTGCGAAACCGGCTCCTACGACCAGCGTGTGTACATGTTGCGGAAGACTCACGACTTCTTCACCTTCGATTCCCACGCCGGCAGCAGCCGCGCGCGTAGTGAGCGATCGGCCTCGGGCGTCCGGAACAATGCCGACACCGCGAGACCGCGAACCAATTCGATGCCGATCTCGATGGTGTCGGCGTCGTACCGATCACCGAACACCTCCGCAGACCCGTGTCGCAGGGCCTCGGTGACCTTCCGCTCCAGCGGAACCATCGCCTCGAACAAGGCGGGGTCGGTGCGGGCGGCCACCCACAACTCGAGTGCCGCATAGAACAACGGGCCGGAGAAGGCGTCGGCCAGCACGTCGATGCCGCGGTCGGTGTCCACCTCGGCGGCGAGAATCTCCGCCATCCGCTTGTCGACGAGGTACTCCACTGCCGCCACCACCAGCGACTCCTTGGTGGGGAAATGGTGGAGCTGGGCTCCCCGCGACACACCCGCCCGGCGGGCGATGCCCTGGGTGGTGGTGCCCGCGTAGCCGAGCTCGACCAGCGAGTCGACCGCGGCCTCGAGCAATCGTGTGCGCATCGCGGCGGTGCGCTCGGCCTGCGTACGGGTCGGTTTGGCGACTGCTATGTCGGAGGTCACATCTGCACTGTAGGCCGAAAAATCAAAACAGTCCAGACTGCTTTTAAATTGCGCAAGTGCCTGTGAGTGCTTGTCAACAACGGGAGGTT
This sequence comes from Rhodococcus sp. USK13, assembly GCF_018343855.1. Lineage (NCBI taxonomy): Bacteria > Bacillati > Actinomycetota > Actinomycetes > Mycobacteriales > Nocardiaceae > Rhodococcus > Rhodococcus sp. USK13. The sequence goes on from NZ_CP069242.1 coordinate 53,553, forward strand.
AAGAAGTACTCACGGGGCGAGGCGGTACTTCAGCATCATGTCGTGGTCCTCGTGATCGAGCATGTGGCAGTGCCAGACGTAACCCCGTAGAGGTTGGGGCGCCTGCCCGGTGTGTCCGCCCGAGTGGTCCGACGTATGGGCAGACATGCCGAAGGCCGCGTCGGGATCGAAGCCCAGTTCCTCGGCTGTCGGAAACCGCACGACGACCCGGGTGACGGAATTGGCGTCGGCGATCACGGTGTCCTTGAAACCTGACTCCCACGGCTGCGGCGACAGCACCGGTCCCCGGGTGTACGGATCAGGAGACGGCGTCCACCGTGTCCCGACCGCGGGGAGCGGCGACGCCGACATCATTGCGGCCGTATCGACCGCCTGCCGCCCGAGTACGCGGAACCTCACCAGATGCAGATGAATCGGGTGCGGCTCCGGGGTGGCGTTGACGATGTTCCACTGCTCGACAGTGCCCTGCCGCGGCATTTCGATGTCGTCGGTGGTGTAGCGCAGGTTGTTGAGGGACATCAGCGGTGACGGTTGCCCGAGGCCCTGTCCGATCTGGAGTACCGAGACGTTGCGCACCACCTGAGGTTGCGCGACCGGTGCCAGCAGAGGCGGTTGCCGCCGGCCGCCGCGCAGGGTCTGCGGCACCGGGCCGGTGAACCCCGCCGCGGCTCCCACGCGGAAACGGCAGAAACGCGGCATGGGCACGACCCCGCGCTGGGCCACCTGGTCGGGAATCGCTTCGTCGTTGCGCAGCTCGACGGTTGCCCCGGGCGCCAGAGCGCCGAAGTCGACAAGCAGGTCGGCGCGCTCACCCGGTCCGAGGCGAACATGGTCGACGGGGACCGGGGCGTCGAACAATCCGCCTTCGGCGCCGATGACCCAGAACCGCATTCGATTGTCGAAGAAGAGGTTCCACACGCTGAACGAGGCGGCGTTCACCATGCGCAGGCGGTACAGCCCGCGCGCCACGGCCATCTCCGGCCACACCTTGCCGTTCACCACTCCGGTGTCGCCGGGGGTCGCCGCTTCCCAGCTGCCTTGCGGGTTCAGCGGGTTGGAGCGGACGCTCTGCCTGCCGTCCTCCGTGAAATTCTTGTCCTGCAGAATCAGCGGAACCTCGAACTCGCCGGCGGGCAGCCCGAGCGGATTGCCCACGGTACCGGTGTCCAACTCGTCGCGGAGCAGGTAGAGACCGGCCAGTCCAGCGAAAATGTTGAGCCGGGTGACCCCCATCGCGTGGTCGTGATACCAGAGTGTGCACGCGTCCTGCTGATTCGGAAACTCGTACACCAGCCCTTGCCCGCGCCGCAGCGTGTGCTCGGGGTGCCCGTCGAACTCGGGCGGATTGGACCCCCCGTGCAGGTGCAGCGCGGTCGCCACGTCGGTGCGGTCCGCTTCGGTCACGCCGTGCAACCTGGTGTCCACATCGGCAGCGAGGGGATTACTCGCGATGTCGTTGCGGTAGACGAGCGATGTCCGTTCGCCGACCCGGGCCTCGATCGTCGGTCCCAGGTAGTCGACACCGCCGTACGCGAGCGCCGGGGAGGCGGGAAGGTCGGAGTGGAACGTGTGCATGGTGCTGCTCGCGTGCACCTCGACGGAAGTGCCACCGAGTGTCGGCAGCAGGGGAAGTGGGTCCCGAAACGGTTCGAGCGGCGGTGACCGGAAAACGAAGGGTCGCAGGGGGTCGATACCGAAGGGGAAGGCGCTTGCCGAGCCAACCCCTACGGCGCCCAGCCCGGCCGTCAGCGCCAGTCCACGAACGAACGACCTGCGCGGAATTCGTCCATCCATTCGCCGGCGCCCCCTGCACGATGAATACCCTGTTGCGACTCGGAAAGCCGACGGTACCTCGAGTGGGGTACCCCTCAGTCCGGTTTCGGCGCCGGGGATTCTGTCGCACCCGCGCGCCGACCATGCCACGCTGGCCCCATGACTCGAGCGGTACCGAAGAACATGGAATGGATTCCGGGTGGCACATTCTGGATGGGATCGGAGGACTTCTATCCCGAGGAGCGCCCGGTCCACCAGGTGACGGTCGACGGGTTCTGGATGGACTCGCACCCGGTAACCGTCGCCGAGTTCCGGCGGTTCGTGAAAGACACCGGTCACGTCACCACCGCCGAGGTCGCCCCCGACCCCGCGCAGTACCCGGACGCGGACCCGTCGTTGCTGGTCCCCGGCTCGCTCGTGTTCACCCCGGCACCGGGACCGGTGCCGCTCGACGACTACACCCGCTGGTGGTCGTTCACGCCGGGAGCGGACTGGCGTCATCCGGAGGGTCCGGGCAGCAACGTCGGCGGACGTGAACGCCATCCCGTCACCCATGTGTCGTGGTTCGATGCCCGCGCGTACGCGGAGTGGGCAGGCAAAGATCTGCCGACGGAAGCGGAGTGGGAATTCGCGGCGCGCGGCGGGTTGGACCGGCAACCGTTCGTGTGGGGTGACGAGCACGAGCCAGGTGGCAGGCCCGGCGGAAATGTCTGGCAGGGCCAGTTCCCCTGGGAGAACCTACTCGCGGACGGCTTCGCCGGCACGTCGCCGGTGGGTCACTTTCGGCCCAACGGATACGAGCTCAGCGACATGGCCGGCAACGTGTGGGAGTGGACCACCGACCATTTCACCGCTGATCATTCCGCGAGCGGGAAAAATGTCGCGCCGACCAGTTCCTGCTGCATCCCGGCCAACCCGCGCGTCGACACCGCGCGCACCGAGAACCCCGGCGAACCCTATGCGCGGCGAGTGATCAAGGGTGGTTCACACCTCTGCGCACCGAATTACTGCCTTCGTTACCGGCCGTCGGCTCGGCAAGGCGACACGGAGGAGACGTCGACCTGCCACATCGGTTTCCGATGCATCGTCCGCGAGTGAACGGGTGCCGGGCTCACCTGACGGGGATGAAGACAGACCGCGTTCACTGCGGTTGAGTAAGTAAGGTGCGGTCGACCAAGTTGTCAGTGATGCTGGCTCGGGAAGCTCTCGCGGCGCGGACCGAATCGGCCAACGGCTGGATGCAGGGCACTCCTCCGGGCCGCACGGTTCGACGGGTCATCGACGGGCTGATCGAGATCGAGCTCGTCGACCGGTCGATGACGCTTGCCGCGCGGATCTTCACATCGGTGCTGCCCGTGATGATTGCGGCCTCGACGTTGAGCAGTTGGCACCTGACCGCCCGCACCATCAAGACCCAGTTCGGTTTCGACCCCGCGGAGTTGTCCTCCACGTCCGGCGCCGTGGACACCACAGACCCGTCGTTCGCGGCGTTCGGGGTGGTCGGCCTGCTGATGATCGCGATCAGCGGCACGTCGTTTGCCCGGGCCCTCGCCCGGATCTACGGAAAAATTTGGAACGTCCCGTCGATCAATCTCCGGGACGCCTGGCGGTGGCTCGTGGTCCTGTTCGCCGTTGCGCTGTCGAGTACAGCGATCGGCCTGGCGAGTGAGCTCACGAGCGTCCGGTTCATCGGACCACCACTCGCAGTCGCCGGGGAGTTCGCGGTGTGGATGGCCGTCTGGACTCTCAGCCCGTACCTGCTGACGATGGGCACCCTCGAGGGCCGCGTGCTCTGGGCCACCGGGGCGCTGACCGCCGCAGCACTGACCACTCTCCACGTCGGCGGACGTATCCTTCTCCCCCGGATCACCGCCTCTGCACAGCATCAGTTCGGGTCACTCGGCCTGGTGTTCACCGCGATCAGCTGGCTCTTCGTGATGTCCGTCGTCATCGTGGGAGCAGCGGTGATCACCAAGGCGCTCGCGCTGGACGAGGCCTACATCGGTCGGTACCTCCGCGGGCCGGACGCGGTCGCGTCAGAACGCTCCGCCGAGTCCCTTCCCGAGAACGACGGCTCCCATCACCAGTAGCAGCACGCTCATCACCGCGGTGTTGTTGGCCTGCAGCCAGACCTTCAGGTTGTCGAGGGTGCCGCGCATCTTGTCGGCGGCGACTGCGTAGGCGACCACGGGAACGATCACCGTCGACCCGGCCAGCACGGTGAACACCGCCAGCGCGATCGCCTGCTCACCGCCACTCACACCGGACGAGCCGATCACCACGCCCGCGGAGACACACAGCAGAAGGTTCTTCGGATTGATTGCCGCCAGGACGAATCCGAGTCCGATCGACTTGACGATGTTCAGGTCATCGATTGCCCGCATCCACTTCGGTTGTTCCGCGTCGGCATTGCGACTTCTCCACTGCCGTCCGGCGAGCACGAGCAGGAGCACGCCGAGGACGATCTTGACCCATGACGTTGTCGCCGACGGACCATCGGAGTCGGTGGTATCGATACCGGCGGCGAAGAGCAGGACGATGCCGGTAGCCACAAGGATTCCCGCGATCCACCCCATGCCGAAGCCCGCACTCGCACCGCCGGCGCGCTTCGACAACAACATCAGAATGACCGCGATGATCGGGATCGGTGAAATGGCGACACCGACTGCAAGCGGCAGCATTTCTCCGAGAACTGAGCCCATGCCCGAACCCTAGGGCCGGCGAACTCGTGTGCGCCTCGCACGTGCCGGGTGAACCGCACGTGAGTGGCAGAGCGTGCTCCGCCACTCACGTGGGGAGATCACACCAGCAGTTCGGCGATCTGAATGGTGTTGAGCGCCGCACCCTTACGCAGGTTGTCGCCCGATACGAACAGCGCCAGACCGCGGCCCTCGGGGACACCCGGATCCTGACGGATGCGCCCGACCAGCGACGGATCGCTTCCCGCGGCCTGCAGCGGGGTAGGCACGTCGACGAGCTGCACCCCGGGTGCCTTCGACAGAATCTCCTTCGCGCGTTCCACCGACAGCGGACGCTCGAACTCGGCGTTGATCGACAGCGAATGACCGGTGACGACGGGTACGCGCACACACGTACCCGACACCAGGAGGTCGGGCAGGCCGAGGATCTTGCGACTCTCGTTGCGGAGCTTCTGATCCTCGTCTGTCTCACCGCTGCCGTCGTCGACGAGGGAGCCGGCGAGCGGGAGCACGTTGAACGCGATGGGCGCGACGTACTTGTTCGGGGCGGGGAAGTCGACGGCGCTGCCGTCGTGGACCAGCTTCTCCGCATTGTCGATGACGGCGCGCGCCTGGCTCACCAGTTCCTCGACGCCGGCGATACCGCTGCCCGACACCGCCTGGTAGCTGGACACGATGAGGCGCTGCAGACCGGCCTCGTCGTGCAGCACCTTCAGGACCGGCATCGCGGCCATCGTGGTGCAGTTGGGGTTGGCGATGATGCCCTTCGGCGGGTTCTTCGCCTCCTCCGGGTTGACCTCGCTGACGACCAGGGGAACGTCGGGGTCCTTGCGGAACGCGGACGAGTTGTCGACCACGACGGCGCCGGCAGCGGCGAAGCGTGGGGCCTGCTCGCGCGAGAGCGTCGCACCGGCCGAGAAGAGGGCGATGTCGATGCCCTTCAGGTCCTCGTCGGAGGTGGCGGACGCATCTTCGACGACGATTTCCTCGCCGCGGAACGGCAGCTTCTTGCCCGCCGACCGCGCCGACGCGAAGAACCGCACCGTGTCCGCGGGGAAGTTTCGTTCCTCGAGGAGAGTGCGCATGACGATGCCCACCTGACCGGTGGCACCGACGACAGCGATGGTGGTCATGATTTACCGTCCCGTTCCTGCGTGCACGACAGCTTCTTCGTCGCCGCCGAGTTCGAATGCGTCGTGGATCGCCTTCACAGCCTTGTCCAGATCGGTGTCCTTGACGAGCACCGAGATGCGAATTTCGGACGTGGAGATGAGGTCGATGTTGATCCCGGCCTCGGCGAGCGCCTCACAGAAGGTGGCCGTGACGCCGGGGTGGCTCTTCATGCCGGCTCCGACCAGGGACACCTTGCCGATGTGATCGTCGAAGACGATCTGGGTGAAACCGATCTCGCCCTGTAGCTTGGACAGCTTCTCGACGGCGCGCGGCCCGTCGGCCGTCGGCAGGGTGAACGTGATGTCCGTCTTCCCGGTCTCGACCTTGGAAATGTTCTGCAGCACCATGTCGATGTTGATCTCCGCGTCGGCGACCGCGCGGAAGATCTGCGCGGCGTAACCCGGGGTGTCGGGGAGGCCGACGACAGTGACCTTGGACTCGCTGCGGTCGTGCGCGACTCCGGTGAGAATTGCTTCTTCCACGGGGATGTCCTCCATCGATCCGGACACGATGGTGCCCGGCTTGGTCGTGTATGACGAGCGGACGTGCACAGGCACGTTGTAACGGCGGGCGTACTCGACGCAGCGCAGCATCAGCACCTTTGCGCCGCACGCCGCGAGTTCGAGCATCTCCTCGAACGACACCGTCTCGAGACGCTGCGCGTCGGGAACGATGCGCGGGTCCGCGCTGAAGATGCCGTCGACGTCGGTGTAAATCTCGCAGACGTCCGCCTTCAAGGCAGCCGCGAGAGCCACGGCGGTGGTGTCGGAACCGCCGCGTCCGAGCGTCGTCACATCCTTGCTGTCCTGGCTGACGCCCTGGAATCCGGCGACGAGGACGATCGAACCCTCGTCGAGCGCGTCGCGAACGCGACCGGGTGTGACGTCGATAATTTTGGCGTTGCCGTGCGCACCGGTGGTGATGACACCTGCCTGCGAGCCCGTGAACGAACGGGCTTCGGCACCGAGCGAATGGATCGCCATCGCGACGAGAGAGTTGGAGATGCGCTCACCGGAGGTCAGCAGCATGTCCATTTCGCGGGCGGGTGGGGCTGGGCACACCTGCTGAGCCAGATCGAGCAGCTCATCGGTGGTGTCCCCCATCGCTGAAACCACGACGACGACATCGTTGCCGGCCTTCTTGGTCTCGACGATCCGTTCAGCCACTCGTCGGATTCGCTCGGCGGTTGCCACCGAGGATCCGCCGTACTTCTGGACGACGAGAGCCACGCGTTTCTACCTCCAGGTCGAAGAATCTGTACTGGTCCAGCTGTCGAGCTTACCGGCGCAGTCCAATGTGATCCCGGGTGAGTCCGTCGGGCCGCCTATCCGAACACCGTGGTCGCGGCCTCCGCGACCCTCGAGACTTCGGTGCAGTTCGCCCCGTGAACAGTGACGACTGCACCCGCGGAACCGAGCCTGCGGGTGAACTGGTCGACCTCGGCTCCGGGCCGCGTGATGTCGATCGGCTCACCCATCGGGCTCGTCCAACGGCACCGGTCGCCGATCGTCTCCGGTCCGGCGGGAACGGTTGGTCGGTTTTCCTTGACCGGCGACACGGTGAACGACACAGTCACCTCACTTCCGGGCACCCGCTTCGGGTCCGGTAACAGGACGCAGTCGAACGGCGTCGGCGGTGCGTCCGGATCGACGACGCGTCCGCCGGCGTTGCCCAGCACGTCGAGGACTTCGCACGGGTCGTGGACCGCGAGTGCCACCTGATTGCGGGCCGCGGCGTCACGCGCGGGCAGTCCCGACCGCATGCTGTCGATCGCGGAGTCCAGCACCGCGTCGGCCAGCGGGCAGGCGTCCTCCCCGGCGACAGTTCCGACGCGGACGGTCGCGAGCTGGGGGTTCGCGCGTTCCTCCAGCGTTCCGAGGTTCAGCCGAAAGACGCGTTCACATGTCCCGCGCGCGAGGTCCGCGCCCGCGCCGCGGTAGACAGTGACCCCGTCCACCGTGTCCGGCCGGGTCAGCGCTGCGTCCGACAGCATCGATGGCAGCACAGACACGTCCACGTAGGTCGTCGCGCCGCCGGGCCGGGCAATCAGCGCCGAACACACCGGCAACTGCACAGCGGATCCGAATTGCTGAACCGTCCCGAACTGTCGCACCACGCCCTCGTCCAGAAGCGCGCACGGATCGGCGGCGCGCAGGGCGTCCTCGACGTCGATGTGACGTTGCTGCCCTGGACTCAACTCGTCCAGCGGAGACGCCCCCGCAGTCCCCGACACGTTGTGCGCACACCCGGACGTAATGACGGCGCACAGGAGCACCGCGGCAATTCTCTTCATTCGACCCCCCTCGAATCGGGCCGAACACTACCGGCGGCTCCGCCACCCGTGAGTGGTTAACGAGTCCCTGCACTCGTTAACCACTCACGGGCGCGAAGCGCCTTTCGCGCACGCCCTCGTCTCAGTACGTGGCGGTGTCGTACTTGCTGGTGTCCCAGGTGGTGACTGCCCAGATCACGACCACGTCGAGGGCGATGATGAGAATCGACCACAGCGGGTAGTAAGGAAGCCACAGGAAGTTCGCGAGGATGGACAGTGCAGCAATACAGACGGCCACGATTCGCGCCCAGGTAGCGCCCGTCATCAGACCTACGGCACTGGCGATCAGGACGAGACCCAGAACGATGTGAATCCACCCCCACGTGGTGGTGTCGAACTGATAGGTGTACTCGACGCCGATGACCAGCAGGTCGTCGGAAGCGACTGCGGCAATTCCCTGGAAGAACGAAATCACGCCGACTGTCAGCAGCAGAATCGCCGCTGCCAGGGACGTTCCCGCTGCAAAACCCTGCTTTACCGGGCTGTTCGTTCTGGACTCGGGATTGGTCGTCATGTCCATGCCCTTCTCGAAAGTGTGTTTGCGAACAGTTGAATGGTCCGGCCTCGTTCGGCCGTGGACATCATCCGCGCCGGGTGATCCTCATCTGCAACGGATGATGTGCGTCGGCGCATCGAATGCGAGAGTCGATCCGGCCGACCTTTGCGAAGGGGACACGCGATGACGGAACCTCAGGACCGGTCCGGTAAACCGGCAGAGACCCAATGGTCGATGCCGCGTGGTCTGATCGTCATTCTCGGGCTGGCCGCGCTCGTCGTCACCGTGGCGGGGATCCAGGTGGCTGCGTCGATTGTCTGCCCCATCTTCCTCGCTCTCATGCTGACTGTCGCAGTGCACCCGCTGCCCGAATGGCTCTACAGGAAGGGTGTCCCGGGTTGGCTCGCGACAATCGCGGCGATCGTGGTGGTCAACAGCATTCTTCTCGTCCTCGTGCTGTCGTTGGCCTTGTCTGTCGCGCAACTCGCCACGCTCCTACCGGAATACGCGGACGACTTCACCGGCCTGATCGATGACGCCCAGAGTTTCCTGAACAGCAACGGAGTGAACTCCACCGACGCCCAGACGCTGCTCTCCCAGGTGGATTACGGCAAGGTCTTCGGACTGGTCGAGGGAATTCTGCAGGCAATGCTGGGTGTCTTCTCGAACCTGCTGTTCGTCCTCGCACTCCTGCTGTTCATGGCCGTCGACGGCAGCTCCTACGGTTCGCGGATGTCCATCGTCACGCAGATGCGCCCCGACATCGCCACCGCCCTCACCGCCTTCTCGGCCGGTACGCGCAAGTACCTGATCGTGTCCACGGTGTTCGGACTGATCGTCGCGGTCATCGACACCGCGGCTCTGTGGGCGTTGGGAATTCCGCTGCCGATCCTGTGGGGACTGCTGTCGTTCATCACCAACTACGTCCCGAACGTCGGCTTCGTCCTCGGGCTCGTTCCACCGGCTCTGCTCGCGTTACTCGCGGGCGGGCCGGGACTGATGCTGACGGTCATCGTCGTGTACAGCGTCATCAATGTCATCATCCAGTCGGTGATCCAACCGAAGTTCGTCGGCGACGCGGTCGGCCTGTCCGTAACCTTCACCTTCCTGTCGCTGGTTTTCTGGACGTGGATACTCGGTCCCCTCGGCGCGATTCTCGCGATTCCGCTGACACTGATGGCGAAGGCGCTGCTGATCGATATCGACCCGTCCACTTGGTGGGTGAACACAATTCTCAGCGACGCTCCCCCGCCCCCAGAACCGGCTGCATCCCCGGACCCACCGCGCCACGAGAAGAAATAGGCCCTTCGGGCTCGTGCGCCTCTCTGGTGGCCGGGACAACCAAGAAGGCGCACGGGGCGCGGAGCGCCCTGCCGTTCACCCACACCAACAGCGGTTTCTCGCTAAAATCACGGCACCGGCCCACGGCGTCGGAGATTGGCGTTGGTCGAAGATCGTTTCTCGGTGCAGCGAGAATTGGGGGTCGGCGTGACGGCAGTACATTTCGGCGAGTTTCATTCGAGCATCCGAATACCTTCGGGTGCGGTGGGCCGAACGGTCACCCGCACCAGATTGCACAACCTCCTTACAGATGCCCTGACCAGTGAAGATCACCTCTATCCCGTCGTCCTCGTGTGTGCGCCCGCCGGGTCGGGCAAGACCCGACTGGCCGCCGACTGGGCATCCGAAGTTCTGGCAGGCGCGGATTCACCGATCATCGCGTGGATCACGATCGAAGAACGCTACAACGACATCGGCGTCATCCACCGCGCCATTCTCCGGGCACTGAACGAAACCGGAAATCCTCGGCTGCGTGCGTTGTGTGACCGCCTCGACCCCGATTCCCCCGACCTCGGTGCGCAAATGTCCGCGGATCTGGGTGAACTCGGGGAGAACCTCTGGATGGTGATCGACGACGCTCATCTGCTCCTCCACACCGAAATACTGGCCGACCTCGAGTCGTTCATGCGCTGGCAACCGCCGATGCTCCGGACGATCATCTGCGGACGATTCGAGCCGCCACTCGCGTTGCAGCGACTTCGGCTGGACGGCAAGCTCTTCACCGTCACGGCACGCGATCTCGCCTTCACCGCCGAGGAGGCTGCCGCGATGCTCACCGAGCACGATGTGCGGCTCGATCCCGGCGATCTCGACGCCCTGATGGAGCGCACCGAGGGTTGGGCAGCCGGAATTCGTTTGGCAGGAATGTCTTTGGAAGGCCATACAGATCCCAGTCGGTTGATCGCCGAGTTCTCCGGTAACCGACGAGCGGTCGCCGACTATCTCATCGAGGAAGTTCTCGCCGGCCAGACCGACGAGATGCGCGACTTTCTCCTCCGCACCTCCGTGCCCGCATCGTTCACAACCCACTTCGCGGAGATCCTCACGGGCTGCACCGACGCGCACGACAAGGTGGATTGGCTCGAACACCACAATTTCTTGATCAACCGAATCGACGGCTCCCCGACGGAGTATCGGTACCACCCGCTGCTGCGTAGCTATCTGCGAGCGGAAATCAGCCGCGTCGGACACGTCGAGGTGGAGCATCTCGAACTCGCCGCCGCGCACTGGCACGCGGAGTTCGGGGATGCGCTGGTGGCGCTCGAACATGCGGTCAACTCGGGCGACCACGATGCGATTGTCGCGCTGCTCTCCCGGACGTCGCTGTCGTTGATCGTCGGGGGTCACGGTGAGGCGGTCGATCGTCTCCTCACGCGGGCGCCGCGCACCACCCAAGAGCATCCGTCGGCGCGGTTGATCCGCGCGGCGGCGGCGCTGGCCGCGGGCAACGTTCCCGTGGCGCGGTCTACGCTCGACGTTCTCGACCGCACACGGCCAGAGGAGGCGATCGACGAAACGGATCCGCGACGGCACATACTGCTTCGGGAGTCGCTCCGCGTGCAGACCGCCGTTCAGACCGGCGATATCGACGACGCGCTGACCCGGCTGCGGTCGGTGGGACCGGAATCGACCGGCGAATCAGAACTGGACGCCTTCGTACTTCTTCAGGAAGGCAGGGCGCTACTCTTCCTCGGCCGAACCGAGGAGTCGGAGCACGTGCTCGGGAAGGCGCTGGCTCATGCCCGCCTCGCCGATGCGTCGCTCACCGTCATGTATTGCCTCGGCTCTCTCGCGGCCCTCGCCATGTCGAGGGGTGAGGTAGTTCGTGCCGCCGCCCTCGTGAGCGAGTCGCTCAGAATCGGAGCGGAGCAGTCCGCCACGGAATCTCCGACGTTCCACCTGGTGCGATTGGTCGATTCATGGTGCCGTTACATCCGTCTCGACGACGACGCCGCGCGAATCGCCGCCGAATCGGCCGCAGTTCTGCACCGTGAGAACGCCGGGACCGCAACGTTCGCGGACGGCGCCGCGGTGCTGTTCGGACTGGACGGGTCGGACCATCGGCACAGTGCGGTGACCACACTCCATGCGCACAGCCCTGTGTCGTCGTCGATCCCCGTGCCGCCGGGTATCCGGGCGGTGTTGCTGCCGGCGATCCAGTACGCGTACCTCACCGCCGGCGAGGTCGGGTGGGCACACGAACTCGCGGCGGACGCGCGGACCCTGATCGGATCGACCGGTGACACGGCAGTCCTCGACGCCATCGTTCACGTCCACTCCCACCGTCTCGATCAGGCCCGCAAAACCCTGCAACCCGTGCTGGACGGCACAGTGGTGTGCGCGGCGGGCACCAATCTGATTGCGGCGTGGCTGGTCGACACGGCGATTGCGCTTGCCCGTAAGCATGATTCGCGGGCGCACAGTGCCCTCACCGAGGCGCTCCGCCTGGCCGAGCCCGATTCGGTGCTGCGTCCGTTCCACGACTGCGGACCGCAGATCCGAGATCTACTGATCCGGAGCACCGGGCGGTTCGGTGTGCTCGAGACTTTCGCGGAGCGGCTACGCGCGTCGTTTCCACGGTCCGGAACCGCAGCGTCCGACATGCTGACTCCCCGCGAATTGGAACTGCTCGTGGAGCTTCCGTCGTGGCGCACGGCGGAGCAGATCGCCACCGACCTGTGCGTGTCTGTGAACACCGTGAAGACGCACCTGCGCGGGATCTACCGCAAATTCGGGGTCACCTCCCGACGCGACGCCATCGCGGCGGCGCAACAGGCCGGCTTGCTCTGAGCGCGATTCACCACTTGCGGGTGAGGCGCGCCGCTGTCTTTCGAGTCACCCTGTATTCACTGGCTGACCGCTTGTCGAAGGACTGCCCATCCGCGAATGAAGGAGCCGCCGTGGAGCAATCGACCTGGCCCGACAATGTCAGGTACGCCTTCCTGATCAGCGGCACCTTGTCCGAGCGGGTCATCGCGGCATTCCCTGAATTGGACGTTTCGGGTGTGACAACCGGTGACACCACGCTGTACGGGCGGGTCGACAGCCCGACGGACCTACGGGGAATGCTGGCCCGTTTCGACGCGCTGGGATTGACCGTCATCGAGATGCGGCGGCTACCGGACTGACCAGGGGTCGGGGTTCAATGGTTGGAGGGACCCGGGAGGCGGTGAAGCCGATGTGAGTGGCGAGTTCGAACCGGGCACGGTGTTTGCCGGCTACGTGATCGAACGGGTTCTGGGACGAGGCGGCATGGGCACCGTGTACCTCGCTCAGCATCCGAACCTGCCACGCAAGGTCGCCCTCAAATTGCTGGACTCGGTGTGGGCGAGCGACGAGTACGTCCGCTCACGCTTCGAGTCGGAGGCCGACCACGCCGCGAAACTCGAGCACCCCAACATCGTGACGATCCATGACCGCGGCCGGGAGCGTGGCCGGTTGTGGATCGCGATGCAGTACGTTCCCGGCGTCGATGCGCGGAAAGCCCTCGCGTCCGGCGGACTGGAAGTCGCGCGGGCGATGCGCATCGTGTCCGAGACCGGGAACGCACTCGACCATGCACACAGGGCCGGAATTTTGCATCGCGATGTGAAGCCCGCCAACATCCTGCTGGCCGGAGGTGATCCCGAACGGGTCCTGCTGGCCGATTTCGGCACCGCGAAGGCGCTGGACGAAACACATCAGCTGACCCGGACGGGGATGCTCGTCGCGACGTTGCATTACGCCGCACCCGAGCAGATCGAGGGTGCGACACTCGATCACCGGGTCGACATCTACGCGCTGGGATGCACGTTCTTCCACCTTCTGACCAACGAACCGCCGTATCCGGGCACCACGGCCTCCGCGGTGATGCACGGTCATCTGAACGGTCCGATCCCGAAGCCGAGCAAGGTGCGGCCGGATCTGCCCGCCGGATTCGACGATGTCGTCGCGCGGGCGATGGCCAAGGACCGTGACGACCGGTATTCGAGTTGCCGTGAGTTCAGCGACGCGATCGACGCCGCATCACGCAGCGCACCCGCCCTCCCCCGGCCCGTCCCGGCCCGTCGATCCCGCGGCAACCACCCATGTGAGCGGCGGGACGCTCACCGGGACCGTCCCGGCGCCGAGGCGCCGGCCGTGGTGGCGCAAGCCGGTGGCGGTGACCGCGGTCCTGGCCGGCGCCGTGATCCTGGCCGGTGTCGCCTTCTTCGCATGGCCGGACGAACAGCCGACGAACGAGCAGGTGGTCCTTCCGATCACCGGCCTGGCGAGTCCTGCGGGACTCGCGGTCAGCGACGCCGGGGACCTGTACATCGCGGACAGCTCGGCCCAGCAGGTTGTGCGGGTTCACGCCGGCTCCGGACAGCAAACCGTCCTCCCGTTCACCGGACTCGCGGTGCCGCAGGGCGTCGCCGTCAGTGCTTCCGGTGACGTGTACGTCTCCGATCTGGTGACCAACACGGTGACACTGCTGCACGACGACACCGCATTGCCACTGCCGTTCACCGGCCTGAACCAGCCGTTCGGCGTCGCGGTGGGGCCGGACGGCACCGTGTATGTCGCCGACACGCTGAACAACCGGGTGGTGTCACTGCACGACGTCACGGCGAGCCCCGTCGACGTACCGCTGACGGTGATCGGCCCGTTCACCGTGGCCGTCGACAAGCAGGGCGACCTCTATGTGGGCACCCCGAACAAGGTTCTGGCGTGGAACGCGGCCACCCGCGCGCAGAGCTTTCTGCCCCTCACCGACCTGCAGAGTGTGGGCGGGGTGGCCGTCGACGACAACGGGACGGTGTACGCCATCGACCAGAACCACCACCGCGTGCTGCGACTTCGGGCCGGCTCGGACGAACAGGAAGTTCTGCCGTTCACCGGACTCAGCGAACCCGAGGGCATCGCCGTGTCGAACCGTGGTGACGTCTATGTCGCGGATACCGACAACGGCCGGGTGCTCATGCTTCCGGCCGGCAACTGAGGCCGAAGAGCGTCAGGCGTGGCGCGCCAGGTCGAGGCCGAACGATTCTGCGACGGCGTCGTCCACCCGGCCCTGGTGGTTGGCGAGGAGTTCTTCGCGTTCGTGCGCGGCGAGCCCACCCCAGATTCCATACGGTTCGCCGACCCTGAGTGCATGCTCGCGGCACTCGACCAGCACGGGACAGCCGCGGCAGGTCTGTTTGGCGCGGAAGTCACGCAGTTCGCGTGCCCGGCCGCGTTCGCGGTCGGGATGGAAGAAGTGTGACGATTCGTAGCCGCGGCAGGCGGCGTCTCGTTGCCAGTCCCACACTTCGGCGACCGGAACGGGAAGACTCAGCCGATTGGACATTGCACTCCTCCAGATACTTGTGAGCCGTCATGAGCGAGCCCGAGCAGGTGCTCGCGAGCCAGGTCGGCGGCGCCGACGATGCCGACGTTCGCGCCGAGTTCGGCCAGCCGGACTTCGGCGACAGGCCGGTGTGCGCGTCCGGTGAGGCGGTTCTCGAACGCGGCGGCGGCAGGGGCCCGAAGCAGTTCGCCCGCTTCACACACCCCTCCGCCGATGATGAAGAGGTCGGGATCGAAGAACGCGGCGATGTCCGCCATGCCGTGTCCCAGCCAGGAGCCGATCACCCGAAAACACTCGAGCGCCGCTGCGTCGCCGTGCTGTGCTGCGGCGGTCACGTGGTGTCCGGTGATAGCCTCGGCGCGTCCACCTGCGCGGGCCAGGAGTTCCGCGGCGAATTCGGGTGAGACCACCGCGAGGTCCTGCGCCTCCCGCACGAGCGCGCGTCCACTGGCGTAGCGCTCCCAGCATCCGTTGTTCCCGCAACCGCAGCGGCGGCCGTGCGGTTCGACATTGAGGTGACCGAACTCCGCAGCCACACCGAAGCGTCCGCGGTGCAGAACGCCATCCACGATGATCCCGCCGCCGATCCCGGTTCCGACCGTGAGCACGACAACGGTACGACCGGTGCGTCCGGCCCCGAATCGCGCCTCGCCCCAGGCGGCGGCGTTGGCGTCGTTCTCGACGATGGTCGGCAATCCGCAGGAGGCCTGGACGACTTCACCCAGAGGCTCGTTGCGCCAGGCGAGATTCGGGGCGAAGAGCACGGTGCTGAGGTCGGCGGCCACGAAACCTGCCGCGCCGATACCGACCGCCTGCACGGGATACGTGGCCGCCAGTTCACGCACGAGCTCGGCGATGGCGTTTTCGACTTCCCGCGCATCGTGGGACGGGGTGTGCCGACGCTCCATCCGGTGGATGACTCCGTCGCCGTCCACGACTCCGGCCGCGATTTTCGTGCCACCCACGTCGATGCCGATCGTCAGAGCCATGGTTCCTGTCCTCCATACGAGTGAGCGGTGTCACGCTGACAGTAGAGGAACTTACGACCGACATCAATACATACTTCCGTCTTTCTGCGAACAAAGCCGATCTGGCCCGACTTCCGCGGTCTCCTGGGAGGTGGCACCATTCATCCGTGACCTTCGCCCATCGTCTGCGTCCGCGCCTCGTCCAGGAGCGCGAGTCGGTTTCGACGCTCGAGCTGTTCTTCGACCTCGTGTTCGTGTTCGCGATCACCCGCGTCACCGATTTCATGGCGGACGACCCCACCGGGGTCAATCTGCTGCGCGGCTCGCTGGTGATCGCCGTTCTGTGGTGGAGCTGGGTGGGATACGCGTGGATCTGCAACCTCGTGCGTGCCGACGAAGGGGTCGTGCGGGTGGTGATGTTCGGTGCGATGGGTGGCGTCTTCATCACCGCGCTGACCATCCCCGAAGCATTCGACGATCTGGCCGGTGGGCTGGACGGCCCCGTCGTCTTCGCCCTCGGCTACTTCGTGGTGCGGTCCCTACATCTGCTGATGTTCTGGGTGATCAGCCGCGACGATTCCCAGCTCCGCGGACAGGTGCTCCGATTCACGCCGAGCATGCTGATCGGCACCACATGCCTCCTGATCGCCTCGCAGCTCACCGGGACCGCGCAGACAGTGATGTGGTTCCTGGCCCTCGCCGGGGACTACATCGGCACCCTCATCGGGGGAACCGGGTGGCGGCTACGATCGGTCGCCCATTTCGCGGAACGGCACGGACTCATCATCATCGTCGCTCTGGGTGAATCGATCGTGTCCATCGGCATCGGCGTCGCGGACCTCCCGATCTCCTGGGCCATCATCGTGGCGTCGCTGCTCGGCCTCGCGGTGTCGGGGCTGCTGTGGTGGTCGTATTTCGACGTGACGTCCCTGGCCGTGGAGCACGCATTCGAACGGGCGACGGGTGCCCGTCAGATCCGGATCGCCCGCAATTGCTACAGCTTCCTGCATCTTCCGATGGTGATCGGTGTCGTGATGCTGTCGCTGGGGCTGAAGAAGATCCTGTCGTATGTCGGCGACGGTAACGATCACCGGCTGACAGACCCTCTGTACGGCTGGCCGCTGATCGCACTGTTCGGTGGCGCCGCGCTCTACCTGTTCGCGCTGGTGTGGTTCAAGGCGTACGCCACCGGGTCGGTGACGGTGCCCCGGGTGGTCGCGGCGGTCATCCTGCTCGCACTGATCCCGCTCGTCTGGCACGTTCCCGCCCTCGCGACGCTGGGGATTCTCACCGCGGTCCTCCTCGCGCTGATCGGTTTCGAGATGATCCGCTACGACGAGCCCCGGGACCAGATTCGTCACGCCCACCCGTGAGCACTTGTTAACACTCCGCGGTGGATATGTACGCACGGGCTGTCACCAGTTCGTGAAGAACAGGTGATTGACGGCCAGTGCGCCGAGTGCCTGTAGCGCAAGCCAGAACCGGTGACTTCGCCGCGGCAACAGCGCGGGGGCGGCGAGGAGCCACACCGCGAACGGCAGCCAGATGCGTTCGGTTTCGGCTTTGCTCAGCGCGCTGAGGTCCGCGATCACCACGGCAAACAGGGCGGCGACCACCAGCACGTTGACCGGGGACAGCTCCTTCAGCCGCGGCCATGTGAACACCCGAGGGAGGGCGGCCGGTACCGCCACTCCGACGGCGCACACGAGGGAGGCGAAGTTCGCCCATGCCCAGTACCGGAATGGCCGATCCGACGCGATGCCCTCGTAGTAGCGTTCCTGCACCAACACATAGCCGTCGAACCACCAGAAGCCGTACGCAGTGAACACTGCCGCCACCGCAAGGGCACCGACCAAGGCGCCGGCAAGCGGCCGCGCCGTGCGGGCGATCACCAGGACGGCCAACGCGGGCAGCGCCATCAGAACCAGCCCGTAACTGAGATAGATCCCGAATCCGAGCAGCACACCGCCACCGACCCCGGCTGTGGCCGGGAACCGGACCGCGCGCCGGGCGGACAGGGCGAGCAAGGCGATCCCCCACGCCACCACTCCCGCGAACAAGGCGTCCGCGGACACCGCCACCCAGATCGCGGTGGGCGCGAGCACGAGGAACGGGGCCGCGCGCCGAGCCATCGACTCGTCGCCCAGCGCCCGGATGGTGACGATCACGGCAGCGGCCGCGCTCGCCCCGACCACGACACACAACGCCGAGGCCCAGGTGCCGCCGCCGAGGCCGATCCGGTCGAGCCAGACGAACGTCAGGAGCGCACCCGGCGGATGCCCCGACACGTGGGTGGTCCACGAGTCGAGTCGGTTGTCCAGAATCCGTTCGGTGAAGCCGTCCAGCGTCGCCGGGATGTCGGTGATCCGGGGAACCTCGTGCAGATATTCGTCCTCGGACGTCAATCTGCGAACGAACCCGCGCTGCCAGCCGTCCACCATCGCCAGCGACATCGCCCATGAGGCGGAGACGAGCCACGCTCCCAGCGTGAGGTGCCGCCACGACAGCCGCGAGGCCAGGCCCGGACCCCACATCGCGACCGCCACCGCGAGCACGATCGCCACCGGGGTCCCCCAGCCGACGTGCACGTCGCGGAACCCGAACAGCGGAGCGGCGTCCGCGAAGTCCCGCACGCTCTCCGCCGACCGGTGAACAATCGCTGTCATCGTCTCGTTGCCCAGGCGCGGGACGACGAACGCCGCGGCGACGAGGAGCAGCGCGATCCCGGCAGCCGTCAGATCCCGGTACGCGAAGCGCCGTTCCGCTGCTCGCTGCTCGGGTCCGATGACGTCATCTCCTTCGGCGAAAGTCGCACTCGCGCCCAGCATAACGACGGAGGATGTCTCTATGACCGCAATGAGTTCCACCGAACGCCCCCGTGCGGAGGTTGCCGTCATCGGCGGGAGTGGCTTCTATTCCTTTTTCGACGAAGGAGCAGCGGAGGTCGAGCTCGTCACCCCCTATGGCAGCCCGAGCGCCCCCATCACGGTGGGCGAAGTGGACGGCAGGCGGGTTGCCTTCCTGCCGCGGCACGGTCGGCGACACGAGTTCGCTCCCCACACGATCCCGTATCGCGCCAATCTGTGGGCGCTGCGCACGCTGGGTGTGCAGCGGGTGTTCGCACCGTGCGCCGCCGGGAGCCTCGTCACCGACTGGGGCCCCGGAACGCTGGTGATCCCCGACCAGCTGGTCGACCGCACCAGTGGCCGCACCCAGACGTACTTCGATGGCGGCGCCATCCACGTGCAGTTCGCCGATCCGTACTGCGCCGACCTGCGCAAGGCGGCCCTGCGGACCGGCACGGTCGACGGTGGGGCGCTGGTGGTGGTCGAGGGCCCACGCTTCTCGACCCGGGCGGAAAGCCAGTGGTTCGCACGGCAGGGCTGGTCACTGGTGAACATGACCGGACACCCTGAGGCCGTTCTGGCCCGGGAGCTCGAGATGTGTTACGCCACCATCGCTCTGGTTACCGACCTCGATGCCGGGATCGACGCCGGGGACGGTGTGCGCGCCGTGGATGTGTTCGCGGAATTCGAACGCAACCTCGGTTCGTTGACATCACTGGTTCACAAGGCGATCGCCGCTGCGCCGGAAGGTCCGTGCGACGCCTGTCGCGTGCACGAGGGCGCGACCTTGCCGATCGAACTGCCATGACATCTCGACGGGTACTGCTCACGGGCGCAGCAGGATTCATCGGCAGTCACGTCTCCACGGCTCTGCAGGATGCGGGACACGAGGTGGTGGCGGTGGACGCACTGTTGCCGTCCGCGCACGGCGCCGACGCGGACGTTCCGGACGGTGTCCGGCACATCGATGTCCGCGACCAGGCAGCCATGATCCGACTGCTGAACGGCATCGACGTGGTGTGCCACCAGGCCGCGGTCGTGGGGGCAGGAGTGGACGCGCGCGACGCCTCTGCATACGCCAGTCACAACGACTTCGGAACGGCAGTACTCCTGGCCGCGATGTACGAGACCAAGTGCACCCGAATGGTCCTCGCGTCGTCGATGGTGGTGTACGGCGTCGGGCGCTATCGCAACCGGCGCGGCGATGATGTCGAACCGGCACCACGCCGTAGGACCGATCTCGACTCGGGAGTGTTCGACCACGTCGATCCCGACACCGGGGAGCCGCTCGAGTGGGCTCTCGTGGACGAGGATGCGCCGCTGCGTCCGCGTAGCCTCTATGCCGCCGGCAAGGTGGCCCAGGAGAATTACGCACTTGCCTGGTCGCTGGCCACGGGCGGATCCGTCACCGCGCTGCGCTACCACAACGTGTACGGCGACGGGATGCCTCGCAACACGCCGTATTCCGGTGTCGCGGCGATGTTCCGGTCGTCTCTCGACGCCGGCGACCCACCTCGGGTGTTCGAGGACGGACGGCAGACACGAGACTTCGTCCACGTCCGGGATGTCGCGGCGGCGAACATCGCGGCACTCGACGCGGAGTTACCGGAATTTGCGGCGTTCAACGTGTGTTCGGGTCAGCCGATCACGATCGGTGAGGTGGCCACGACACTGGCTCGTTCCTGCGGCGGGCCCGAGCCTGTCGTCACCGGGAAGTATCGCCCCGGGGACGTCCGGCACATCGTTGCCGATCCGCGAAGAGCCGAGCAGGTGCTGGGGTTCCGGGCCCGGATCCGGCCACACGACGGACTCACCGCCTTCGCCCACGCACCGCTGCGCAACGCCCGGTCGGTCGGTTCTCCCCATGTCTGAGGGCGACACCATCTCTCCCGCGGACGTCACCGTCGTGATTCCCTGCATGAACGAGGCGGGATCGTTGCCGGGCGTACTCGCCGCGATCCCACCGGGTTACCGAGTGCTGGTGGTGGACAACAATTCCACCGACGGAACCGCTGACGTCGCCCGGGCGCACGGTGCGTCCGTCGTGGCCGAAACCAGGCCCGGGTACGGCAGCGCCGTCGACGCGGGCATGGAGGCCGCACGGACACCGGTGGTGTGTGTGCTCGACGGCGACGGTTCGATGGACCCACGCGAACTCCCCACACTCGTCGCGGCCGTGGAATCCGGTGCGGATCTCGCCGTCGGGCGCCGCCGCCCGGTCGAACGTGGCACCTGGCCCTTGCACAGCCGGATCGGCAACGCCGTCGTCGCCGCCCGCCTACGACGCCGCTACGGCATCCCCGTCCGCGACCTCGGTGCGATGAGAGTCGTTCGGCGGCAAGCACTTCTCGACCTCGGTGTCGGCGACCGGCGTTCGGGCTACCCACTGCAGCTCCTCATCCTCGCCGGCCGCGCGCACTGGCGGATCACCGAATGTGACATCACCTACCGACCGCGCACCGCGGGTTCGTCGAAGGTGTCGGGGTCGGTCAAGGGCACGCTGCGCGCCGTCCACGACTTCTGGAGGGTGATGCGGTGAGCGTCGGCGTGGCCGTTCTCGTGGTCGCGAAGGCCCCGGTACCGGGGTTCGCGAAGACTCGCCTCGCCCGGGAGATCGGAAACGCCGCGGCCGCAGACCTGGCGGCGGCGTCACTACTGGACACTCTCGACGCGGTCACCTCGACCGAAGTGACCCATCGTGTCGTGGCCCTGACCGGTGATCTCGCACGGGCGACGCGGAGCAGAGAAATCAAGGCAGCGCTGAAAGGCGTCACCGTCCTCGAACAGCGCGGCGGCAGTTTCGCGGAACGCCTGGTCAATGCCCACGCCGACACCTTCACGATGACCAACTCACCGGTTCTGCAGATCGGGATGGACACGCCGCAGGTCACCGCGCATCTGCTCACCGACGCGGCCGCACTACTTGCCGACGAGACACCGACGTGCGTGCTCGGGCCCGCCGAGGACGGCGGCTGGTGGGCTCTGGGCGTACCCGACCCCGGGGTCGCGGAAGTGATCCTCCCGGTGCCGACGTCGAGTTCCGAAACCGGACGGAAGACCTATGAGGCGCTGATCGCCGCGGGCGCGTCGGTGCGCCTGCTACCGACCTTGCGCGACGTCGATCACGCCGCCGATCTCGGACCCGTCGCCGCGCAATGTGCACTGGGAAGCCGCTTCCGCACCTGTGAGTACTTATTAACATTCCGCGGTTAATAAGTACTCACGGGTGGGGACGAGAGGAGCGGCCTGAGGAACGGTGCGATCCGGTTCTCGATGGCCGCGTTGTAGGCGGCAGGTTGCTGGATGGGATTGGCGTGCCCGATCCCGTCGAGCTTCGCGACGAGCAGCGTGCCGTCCACGCCGCCGGACTGCTCCACGAGTATGCGTTGGGTGTAGTCGACGTCGACCACAGGATCGAAACGACCGTCCCGCGGGCGAACGAAAACGACTGCCGGCAGGGGCTTCCCATCCCGCTCCACGGCAAGCGACTTCAGATTGTCGATGGCACCGGAGGCGACGATCACCGTGAACTGGGACTCGATCAAGCCGTTGCTGGCGGCATCATCCGAGAACACCTTGTCGTGCAGGACCTCCTCGACGACGCTGCCGAACGCGGACAGGTCGACACGCGGATACCAGGAGTTGCTGTCGAGGAAGCGGTCCTTGCGGGCGGCTGTTTCGACCAGCACACGAAGGCTCCTGCTCTCCCGCGCGCCCGGCAACCAGCCGATCCACCGCAGCATGTCCTCCCCGGCGTCGCGCGCATCTCCCCGCACCGCGTGCAGGTCGACCGGTGTGCAGTCCAGAACGACCCCTGACAGCACGGTGTCGGAGTCCTCGTAGATGTGCTGAGCCACCTCCAGCGCGACCACCCCACCCATGCTGTGCCCCGACAGGATGATGTTGTCGGTTCCCGTGGCGGCGGCATGGTCGACGATCAGGTCGCTGATCACCTTGGTGTCGATACCGCTGTTGTCATATTCCACTGCCCACACCTGCCCGAGCTCGGTGTAGGCCCCGAGCGACCGTGCCGTATCCGTGGCGTCGACGTTGCCCAGCCCGACCATGTCGACCACGGCTGTTTTCTGATCGGCCGGATTCTTCGCCTCGTAGACGTCGTGGACGGCGGGCACGGTCTGGGCCAGCCGCTCCCTCTCAGGATGCACGTCCTGGACCCAATATTGCCCACCGACGATGAGCACGGGCACCATCGACAGTCCGAGCCACATCAGAATCCGGCGAGTGCGGCCGAAGCGGCGCCACGAGTGTCCCGGGCGGGATCGGCGCAACTGCATTTTCCGTCGGGCATCACTCCAGTCGCCGACGGTGGACGGGGGGCGAGGGACGTACTGTTGCATCTCTTCCGACGATACGCGTGCCGGTTATCGACAGTGATCACGCAGCGACGGAGACGTCCGTGCGTTCCCCTGCCCCGCGCAGCCCGGCCCGCCCTTCCCACATCCTGCACAGGACGATGGCGAGTCCGACGCAGGCCCAGCCGGCGAGCACGTCCACCACATAGTGTTCGCCGCCGTAGACGAGCGCAAACGCCATCGCCAGTGGGTACAGCACGAGTGGAATACGCAGCCACCACCTGGTGGTCAGCGGCCACAATGCGATCGCGACCAGGAAAGCGAAACCGGCGTGCAGCGAGGGCATTGCCGCCACCGGATTGCCTTGTGCCTCCAGCCACCGCGTGCTCACGTCCAGCGGAACGATGCCGAATCCGAAACCGGCGACCCGGCCTACGGGATCATCGATCGCGCCCACCTCGGCCGCAAACCACGGCGGCGCGGCCGGCAGCAGGATGTAGGTGGTCAATCCGAGGTACGAGAGCACCAGCACCCGCCTCATGTATTTCGCCCAGATCGGCCGGGAGTATGCGTAGAAGACCGCCGCCACCAGCCACGGCACCAGGAAATGACTGGTGTAGACGATGCCGGTGAGCAGAGTCCACCACGGTGGCACACCGTGCGGCCCCAAAAGATGGTCCTGCAACCAAACCGTTGGGATCGTGCCGCCGAACAGCCAGCTCTCCGCGGTGACCAGTTCCGTGACGCGGATGGGCATTCCGAGTTCGTCGGCGACCCCCCGGCTGAGGTCGTACACCACCAGCGCGGCAATGAGCGGGAGCCAATCGGTCAGTACCTTCAGGTGTTCACGCCAGCTGCGGTCGATGGTGAAGGCGATCAGCCCGGCGATGATCCAGGCGGCCTGATAGAGACGATCGGTGGGCAGGCCGACGAACCAGACGACGAGCACCAGCGCCGACAGGTACGAGAACCACACCACCTGCCGCAGTCGGATCCTGCGCCGCGACGTTTCCTCGGCCTCGGTCGGTGCGGCCCGGAAGAACTGCTCCTTTACCCAGTCGTTCACGTGCACCCCACCTTCGAGCCCGGTTAATCGATGCTACGCACCTGTCATCGTCACCGGGCTCGGTCAGGAGCGATCCGTCTCGGGCGTGTCGAACGATCCGTGCCGCCCCGCCCCGGCGGCGAACCGCGACGCACCCTCGACTGTTCCGTTCGCCAACGAGGTTGCGCCGTGGCGTAGTTCCGCCAGGAGCGCGATCTCCTCGGAAAGGCCGTGCTGTTCGAGGACCGACAGCCGGTCTTGCCGCATGCATACCTGCGGGAAGGCAGCGATGTCGGCGGCGAGTTGCTGCGCCGCCGAAAGCGCGTCACCGGCCGGGACCTTCCGGTTGACCAGCCCGATCAGGAGGGCTTCATCGGCGCCGACGGAACGGCCGGTGAGAATCAGATCCATCGCGCGACTCTCACCGATGAGCCGCGGGAGGCGAACCGTTCCCCCGTCGATCAGGGGGACACCCCAGCGACGGCAGTAGACCCCGAAGATCGCGGTCTCGTCGGCGACCCGCATGTCGGCCCACAGTGCCAATTCGAGTCCACCGGCCACGGCATGACCCTCGACCGCGGCGACGACGGGCTTGGACAGCCTCATGCGGGACACCCCCATCGGGGCGTCACCGTCCGGGGCGACCCGGTTACCCCGGCCTGCGCTGATCGCCTTCAGGTCTGCCCCTGCGCAGAACGTCCCGCCCTCACCGTGCAGAACTGCGACGGAGGCGTCTTCGTCGCGGTCGAAGTCGCGGAAGGCGTCGGCGAGTGCCTCGGCGGTGGGCCTGTCTACCGCGTTGCGCACTTCCGGCCGGTTGAGACTGATCGTCGTGACCGGGCCGTCCCGTCGGACGAGTACCACGTCGGAAGCCATCGGGTGCGCCTTTCCTCGCTGGTCCGGCCGACGTTAGCACCCTTGACGGAAGAACGGAACGGGTGTTCACTTCTTCGATATGGCCTATCGACGCACTCCTGCGGTCCAGGAAAGACTGGACGCCCTCCGTACCACCCTGATCGACTCCGCACTCGGGTTGATCGCCCGGCACGGCTACGCAGGGTGCTCCATCTCGGCCGTCGCAGCCGAGGCAGGAGTGGGCACCGGCACCGTCTACCGCCACTTCGCGAACAAGGGCGAATTGTTCGCCGAGGTCTTCCGGATCGTGTGCAGCCGCGAGGTGAGCGCTGCGGTCCAGGCCGGCAACTCCGCGCAATCCACCGAAGGGCGCTATGTCGCAGCAGTGTCGGCCTCTGTGCACACCTTCGCCGAACGCGCCCTGCGCGCACCGACACTCGCCTACGCACTGCTCGTCGAACCCGTCGACCCCCAGGTGGACACGGAGCGACTGCTGTTCCGTGAATCGTTCCGCGATGCGCTGGCAGTCGCCATCGCCGCCGCCGTCGAGGCCGGGGAAATCCCGGATCAGGATGCGTCGGTGACCGCAGCCTGCATCGTCGGGGCCATCGGCGAGGCCCTGATCCTGCCGCTGGCCCGCGGAGCCGGCGACTCCACCATCATCCCCGCCCTGCTCACCTTCACCCTTCGATCTCTCGGGAGCCCGACATGACCGTCACGCACGAGGTTTTCAATCAGGTGCCACCCCTCACCGACTTCGATGCGGCCTACTACCCGCCGATACTCGAAGCGCTGCAACGGGAGGGCGCACACGACGCGCTCGAGGAACTCCACGACCTCGGGCGGTTGGCGGGCAGCGAGGAAGCGCAGCGGTGGGGCGACCTCGCCGAAGCGCACCCACCCGTGCTGCGCACGCACGATCGTTACGGTCACCGCATCGACGAGGTGGAGTACGACCCGTCGTATCACCGGCTGATGACCACCGCTGTCGAGATGGGGTTACACGGCAGTCCGTGGGCGGATCCGAATCCGCATGCTCACCTGATCAGAGCGGCGAAGATGGCGGTATGGGGACAGGTCGACGCCGGGCACGGCTGCCCGATCTCCATGACCTACGCCGTCGTTCCCGCGTTGCGTCACAACCCCGAAATCGCCGCACGATACGAACCCCTGCTCACCTCCCGCGTCTACGACCCGGTGTTGCGTCCGCCCCTCACCAAGGCCGGGCTGATCGCCGGAATGTCGATGACGGAGAAGCAGGGCGGCTCCGACGTCCGCGCGGGCACCACCCGCGCGGTGCCACAGTCCGACGGCAGCTACCTGCTGACCGGGCACAAGTGGTTCACCTCCGCGCCGATGTCGGACCTGTTCCTGGTCCTCGCTCAGGCCCCGGGCGGCCTGTCGTGTTTCCTGCTTCCCCGCGTCCTCCCGGACGGTGGCCGGAACCGAATGCACCTGCAGCGCCTCAAGGACAAGCTCGGCAACCACTCGAACGCGAGTAGTGAGGTGGAGTACGACGAGGCCGTGGCGTGGCTCGTCGGTGAGGAAGGCCGTGGTGTTCGGACCATCATCGAGATGGTCAACATGACCCGCCTCGACTGCACGATCGGGACTGCCACCGGCATGCGGGTCGGCACCGCGCAGGCAGCGCACCACGCCGTGCACCGCAGCGCGTTCGGCGCCCATCTGGTCGATCAGCTCCTGATGCGAAATGTGCTCGCCGACCTGGCGGTGGAGTCGGAGGCGTCCACCACGGTCGCACTGTGGCTGGCCGCACTCACCGACCGCGCGACGGCCGGTGACGAACAGGCGACGATGCTGCGCCGGATTTCCCTGTCGGTGAGCAAATACTTCGTCTGCAAACGCGGGCCGATCCATGCGGCGGAAGCCCTGGAATGCCTCGGCGGCAACGGTTACGTCGAGGAGTCGCGGATGCCGCGGCTCTATCGGGAGGCGCCCTTGTTGTCGGTGTGGGAGGGCTCCGGCAACGTCGCCGCCCTCGACACCCTACGGGCGATGGCGAAACAACCGGAGTCGCTACAGGTGTTCTTCGACGAACTCGACTCCACTGCCGGAGTCGATTCCCGGCTCGATACCGCGGTCGCCGAGCTGAAGTCGAGTTTCGGCGACCTGGACAGCCTCGAGCACCGCGCCCGCCGGGTCGTCGGCGACATGGCACTCGCCCTGCAGGGTTCACTCCTCGTCCGCCACGGACATCCGGCGGTGGCCGACGCCTTCTGCGTCAGCAGGTTGTCGGGAGACTGGGGCACCGTGTTCGGGACACTCCCGACGGGCATCGACACCGCGGCGATCATCGACCGCGCCACCCCCAAGGTCGGGTCGTGACCGACTACGAGAACCACGCCGGCATGCGTCCCGGCGCGTGGCGGGAAGGCTGGGACGAGGGAGCCGATTCGCTGTTCGCGGACCGGGAACAGGCCGAGGACCACACCGAGTACCGCACACTCACCTACGAGGTGACCGGGCGGATTGCGCGGATCACCTTCAACCGGCCGGAGCACGGCAATGCCATCACCGCGGACACCCCGCTCGAGCTCGCCGCCACCGTCGAACGAGCGGACCTCGATCCCCGCGTCCACGTCATTCTGCTGTCGGGACGCGGGAAGGGGTTCTGCGGCGGATACGACCTCGGAGTGTTCGCTGAGAGCGGCGGCAATCCGGGAGACGGACCGGACAGGACCACCGGCACGGTGCTCGATCCGATGGTGCAGGCGCGCAATCACAATCCGTTCGGCCACTGGGATCCGATGGCGGATTACGCGATGATGAGCCGTTTCAATCGTGGGTTCGCGAGTCTGCTGCATTCGAACAAACCGACCGTCGCGAAATTGCACGGCTTCTGCGTGGCGGGCGGCACCGACATCGCCCTGTACTGCGACCAGATCATCGCGGCCGACGACACGAAGATCGGCTACCCCCCGACCAGGGTGTGGGGGGTGCCTGCCGCCGGGATGTGGGCGCACCGCCTCGGCGATCAACGGGCCAAGCGACTACTGCTGACCGGTGATTGCCTGAGCGGAAAGCAGGCAGCCGAGTGGGGGCTGGCGGTGGAGTCTGCGCCCGCCGAGGAATTGGACCGGCGCACCGAGGACCTCATCGGCCGGATCGCTCAGATGCCGATCAATCAGCTGATGATGGTCAAGCTCGCCTTGAACAGCGCTCTCCTCGCCCAGGGGGTGGCCAACTCGGGCATGATCAGCACCGTGTTCGACGGCGTGTCCCGGCACACGCGTGAGGGATACGCGTTTCAGTTGCGTTCGGCCACCGCAGGATTCCGCGAGGCCGTTCGGGAACGGGACGAACCGTTCGGTGACCACAAGCGGCGACAGTTCGATCAGCCGTAGGCGCTGTGCCCGCGCGAACAACGAACGTGAGTGCCGAAGTACGGCACTTCGGCACTCACCTGTCTCACGCGCAGTCGCGGCAGATCAGCTGGCCACCCTCGTCCGAGGCGAGTCGGGAACGATGGTGCACCAGGAAGCAGCTACTACAGGTGAACTCGTCGGCCCGTTTCGGAACGACCCGTACCGTGAGTTCCTCACCGGACAAGTCTGCGCCGGGCAGTTCGAAGGACTCCGCGGTGTCGGCCTCTTCCACGTCGACGACGGAAGATTGCGACTCGTTCCTTCTCGTCTTCAGTTCTTCGAGCGAGTCCTCCGCGAGTTCGTCGTCGACGGTAACCCGTGGTGCGTCGTAGTCGGTTGCCATGACTTCCTCCCTTCGGCTCGGGTCTCCCCTGCCGGACATTCCCGCGCTTGCGGGGCATGGTTGCTAGACAACGCACCGGCTCCCGATTTTGTTCCCCAACCACCGGTCAATGTCATGCCGCTTGTGGTATGCCCGATCGGGGTACTCCTCAATCAACCGACAGGAAAGTGATCGAGGCGATGACGAGCCACCGTGACGAGCCCCTGAACCGCGATCCGGGACCGGTGCCACCGGGGCCTGAACCTCCCGAGCCGGAACCGCAGCCGCCGATACCGCCCACTCCGACGCCGCCTCATCCGTTCCCGCCGGAGCCCGGACCGGAACGTCCGCCCGAACCCGAGCGGCCACCCGAACCCGGACCCGGACCGCAACCACCGGGACCCCAGCCACCCGGACCCCAGCCACCCGGACCCCAGCCACCCGGACCCCAGCCACCCGACCCGATGCCGCCGTACCCGCCGCAGATGTAAGTCTCACTCGGTCTGATCGCCGAGCCGTGTCAGCGCGACCAGCGTGCGCACACCGTGCATCATCGCGCGTTCGTCGAGCCGGAAACCGGGCTGGTGCAGTTCCTGACGTTCGCCGACGCCGTCCCAGACGCCGAGGCGGGCCATCGCACCGGGAACCTGCTCGAGGTACCACGCGAAGTCCTCCCCGCCGCTCGACTGCTCGGCTTCCGCGAGGTGATCGAACCCGACCACGGACTCGATCGCTTCCCGTAGGTCCGCCGTGCAGTCGGGGTCGTTGACCACGGGTGGCACGCCCTGCAGGTAGGAGAGCTCGTAGCGCACGTGGTAGGGGGCGAGTAGTTCCCCGATCGTGTCGGTGACCAGGGGCTCGAGGTTGGCCCAGGTTTCGTGGGACGCACTGCGGAGGGTCCCGACGAGTTCCCCCGACTCCGGCACGGAATTGCCGACCTGACCGGCGGACACCTTCCCCCAGGTGAGGACCGTCGCCGTACGGGCGTCGATGCGGCGGTCGAGCACAGAGGCCAGCCCGGTGATGAGTACCGCACCGGCGTGGATCAGATCGCCCGTCAGGTGTGGGCGCGCGGTGTGTCCGCCCTGCGACCAGAGGCGCACGGTCACCGATGCGTTCGACGAGGTGATGGGACCGCTCCGGGTGGCGAGCTTCCCGACTTCGAGGTTCGGGTCGCAGTGCAGGGCGTAGATCTTGGAGACCCCCTCCAGTGCGCCGGCGGCGATCGTGTCGACCGAACCGCCTGGCGTGGTTTCTTCCCCGGGCTGGAAGATCAATCGCACTCGGCACGTCGGTGGGTACTTGACGAGGACGGCGGCGGCGCCCATCAGCATTGCGGTGTGCGCGTCGTGGCCGCAGGCGTGCGAAACCCCGGGCACAGTGGATTGGAATTCGAGACCGGTCGCCTCGGTAATCGGCAACGCGTCCAGATCGGCGCGCAGGGCGATGCAGTGTTCCGTCTCGGGTCCGATATCGCACCACAGTCCGGTTCCACCGGGCATGAGGACGGGCTCCACACCGAGACTCGCAAGGTGATCGCGCACGACCCGAGTTGTTCGTCGCTCCTCGAACGACAGCTCGGGATGGGCGTGGAGATCTCTACGCCACGCGAGCAGCTGCTGTTCGTCGAGTTCTCCTGACCCGGTCCAGGTCAGCTCGGATTCGCTGCCCCGCCGGGCGAATCGCGCGGCCCAGTGCCTCCGCGGGCGGGTCGCCACGCTCGAGTGCGAGCGTTCCGCGTGCACGCTCGGCACCAGGGTTTCGCCCTCGGGAAGCGGTGACACCCGGTCGGCAGTCTCGGCGAGAAGCTGGTCGACGACGTCGGTCAACCGATTCCGTCGTTGGAATGCTTGACGCTGACGGGCAGCCGAGCTTCCCGTCGCGAGGGCGGCGGCAGACAGTTCGCGGACGGTGTCCCAGTCACCTGTCTCCTCGAGCTGGGGCCTCAAGGAGCGCACGAAGTCCTCAACGATGTCCGCGGCGGGACGCGAGCGCGGAACCGTGACGTCTACCAAGTCCGCTTCCAGGCCGGAACGCGCAGCCCGCCAGAGCGCCGCCCGGGTCATTGTCGGGACGATCTTCAGACCCTTGTCGCCGGCCCGCAACCCTTGGACCTCCCGTTCGACGAGGGCGCGGAAGAGGGCCGCGACAAGGATGACTGTGTCGAGTCGCGGGCAGCTGTCACACACCCGCAGTTCCAGCGTCGGAAGCTTGGCCGAGGGGCGGATGTCGAAGTACGCCATGCCGGGGTCGCTGATCACGCCGCTCGACACCAGGTCGTCGATAAGGGTGTCGTACTCCGCGGCCGAGGAGACGGGCGCCGCCGGACCGGTACTCGGCCACCGCAACCACAGCAGGGTCCGCGCGCTCGCGTAACCGGTGTCCGAACCGTCGGCCCGGAACGGGGAACTCACACTGAGCGCCAGGAAAACCGGCAGGTACGGAGCGATGCGGTTGGCCACCTGGACGGCCTCGTCCCGGTCGGGCACATCGACATGCACCTGGGTGCCGCAAATCAGTTGTTCGCGGGCGAGCATCTGATAGTCGGCCAGCATGCGCTGGTAGCGCAGCGACCCTGTCACCTGCATCTCCGTCGGAAGGGCGAGTGGCATCGCTCCGGCGGCCGCCACCCCGACACCGAGCCCCTCGGCCGCGTCGACGAGCAAGGAGCGGTGCCAGGCCAGGTCGGACCTCAGATCGGCAAGGTCGGTGAACACACCACTGTTGACCTCCACCACACACCGCTGAAGCTCGTCGACGTAGGCCTCGTCGGGCAGTCGCGCCAGCAGTTCCGGCGCACGGGTCGTCAGGCGCCGAGTCTTCAAGTCGATGAGGTGAAATTCTTCCTCGACGCCCAATTTCCTTGGGCTGCTGGCGAGCACGGTGGGGTCTCTACTGCTTCGATACGCCCTCGGTGTCATCGAAGAACGACCATTCGCCGTCGTGCTCGACTTCCATCCGCCACCCGAGTTCGCTGTTGTCGGCCCGGACATCGACGAACCACGCGTGCGCGTCGTCGGCTGCGTCGATCTCTCGGGTCTCTACCACGTCACCTTTGGGGTCGATTACTCGATAAGTCGCCATGGTGTCGGTATTCCCCGAGCGCACCGATCCGAACCAAGGTCGGAATATCCGGCAGGCTCCCACCGTTACCACACTGATTGATAGTTCAACTATCTAGAAGGAGTGCAGCCATGGAACTCGGGTTGACGACATTCGCCGAGGTCGGCCCCGGTGAGACCGAAACCGTCTCACCACGGCAGCGCCTGAAGAACCTGCTCGAGGAGGTCGTTCTCGCCGAGCAGGTCGGTCTCGACGTCTACGGCGTCGGGGAGCATCACCGAGCCGACTTCGCCGCGTCCGCGCCCGCCGTCGTGCTCGCCGCCGCAGCAGCGAAGACTTCCCACATCGCGTTGACCAGCGCGGTCACCGTGCTCAGCTCCGATGACCCGGTGCGGGTGTTCGAGGAGTTCGCCACCCTCGACCTCATCTCCGACGGTCGCGCCGAGGTGATGGCCGGTCGAGGATCCTTCACCGAATCGTTCCCCTTGTTCGGGTACGACCTCGCCGACTACGACGACCTGTTCGTCGAGAAGCTCGGGCTGCTCCTCGCACTCCGCGACTCCGAATCGGTGTCGTGGTCAGGACGATTCCGTCCGGCCTTGACCGATCAGCCGGTGTACCCGAGGCCCGAGCGTCCCCTGCCCGTGTGGGTCGGAGTCGGCGGCAACCCGGAGTCCGTGGTCCGTGCCGGGCTGCTCGGTCTCCCGATGGCGCTCGCGATCATCGGAGGCCGGCCGGCACGCTTTGCCCCGCTCGCCGACCTCCACAGGCGTGCGGTCTCGGAGGGCGGTCACGAACCGCAGCCGATCGCCGTCCACGCCCACGGTTATGTCGCCGACACAGCCGAGCAAGCCGCCGACGACTTCTATCCGTCCTATGCCGCGGCCATGACCGGACTCGGTCGCGAACGCGGGTGGGCGCCGATGGATCGCCAGTCCTTCGACGCCATGCGGGGCCCCGGCGGCTCACTGGTCCTCGGGAACCCCGAGCAGGTGGCGGAGAAGATCGTCGACATGCGGGAGACCCTCGGCATCGAGCGGTTCATGCTGCACCCCAGCGTCGGGCCGTTGCCGCACGACAAGGTGATGCGCGCCATCGAACTCCTCGGCACCAAGGTCGCGCCACTCGTCGGCCAGGCGTGATGTGCGCTAGCCGGTACCGTCGCCCATCCCGGAACTCCTCACTCCGGGCGAGAAGGAGGTCCGCGTACCGCGCGGCTCGCGAGTCGGGGCCGATCGCGACCGCCGCCCCCTCGACCTCAGCGAACCGGGCTGTGGCCCAATGCGTCGATGGCCTGTGTCACCTCGGGCACGTCGGTAGCCGTGACGTCTTCGAGGCCTGGCACGGACCGGTAGCCGGCGCGCACCACACCGCCGGTGCAGTCGTATTCGACGATGCCGAGTTGATGGAGCGGCCCGGGGAGGGATTCGCCCTCGCCGGCCACGAATCCGGTGGACGGTGCCCAGACCTCGAGTACCCCGTTGCGGACGGTCTGCCGGTAGCAGTGCAGGTGCCCACTGCCGACAGCAGCGAGTGACATCTTTCCCAGAGTCGCGAGCAACCGGGTACGGGATTCCCCGATGTCGACGGCGTGCCCGACCGGCTCGTCCAGGGCACTCCAAATCGGCTTGTGCAGGAATACGATCACCCGCTGCGAGTCGGGGACGTCCGCGGCCACGTCTTCGATCCAGGCCCACTGCCTGGTCTCCCGGTCGAGACCTGAACCGAAGAGCTCGCTGTTCAGTCCGAGCACTGTCCAGTCGTCGATGTCGTGGCGCCAGTGATCGGGACCCCACACCTCCTCGAAGGCGGCGATCCGGTCATCGGTCACGCCGATTCCTTTCCACGGCGAGGAGCCCGGCTCACCGATGTCGTGGTTGCCGGGCACGACAAGCACCGGAGCGGTAAACCGCTGCATAAGTTCGTGGGCGTGGGCGCGGTCGTGGGCATCATCGGGGTGAATGATCACGATGTCGCCGGAGTGCACGATCAGGTCGGGGCGGACCTGATTGTTCACGTAGTCGACGATGCGCTCGAAGTTCTGCTGGGTGCGCCCGCCGCGGGCGGACAGGTGCGTGTCACTGATCTGGACGATCTTCATGTAGCTCCTTCGAATTATGTTGGCCAAGCACTATTTGAGACCCGAGCGAACGAATGCGTCACGCACGTAGCGCTGGAGGAACAGGTAGATCAGGAAAATGGGTAGGCAGGCGAGGCCGGACGCCGCCATCACCGCACCCCAGTTGTTGCCTTCCGCGCCGAGGAAACCGCGAATTCCGATCTGGATAACCGCGTTAGACTGCCGCATGACCAGTGACGGCCACAGGTACTCGTTCCACGCCGAAATGAACAACATGATGCCCAGTGCCGCGAGCGCCGGCCGCATGTTGGGCAGCACTACCTTCCACAGGGTGGCCCACGAGTTCTGGCCATCGATCTGGGAGGCATCGAGCAACTCTCGCGGAAACGCTTCCATGTGCTGGCGCATCAGCAGAACACCGAACGCCGAGCACAGATTCGGGATCACGATCCCGGCAACGGTATTGAGTAGACCCATCTGTGAGATGAGAAGGTAGTTCGGAATCATGGTGACCTGGAACGGCACCAGCCACGATCCCACGAACAGCAGAAACAGCACCTGCTTTCCGAAGAAGGTCCACCGCGCGAACGCGTAGGCGGCCAGGATCGCGACCAGAAGCTGGCTGACGGACATCGCCAACGCCATGGCGAACGTGTTGACGAGCATCGATGCCATCGGAATGGTCTCCCACACGTAGCGGAAGCTGTCCAGACTGAACGGAGAGGGCACGGGGCTGACGGACAGGGAGTCCTCGGGACGACGGAACGCGGTGGCGAACATCCAGTACACCGGGAAGATACTGAACACAGTGACGGCAGCGAGAACCACGTGGCCGGCCGCCACCTGTCTGCGGGAACCGGTGGCGACCGGGGCGTCGCCGGGATCGCGGGCCGGGGCGGCGGCGGTCGATCGGGCCGGCGCATCGACGAGTGCAAATGCCATGGGGGGTCCTAGTTGTCGTAGAAGCTCAGCCGGTCCGACACACGAACGAACACGACGGCGATCAGCCCGAAGCCGAGGAAGAACAGGGTTCCCGCAGCAGCCGACAATCCTGCGTCGAAATTCTGGAATCCGAACTGGTACAGCAGGTAGTAGATGTTGGTGGAGGAACCGCTCGGGCCGCCTTGCGTGACGATGTCGATGATCGGGTACGCCCACTGCGCGCCCAGCAGGATCGTCATGAGGCCGAGGAACACGAGCGTCGGGGACAGCAGCGGCAGGGTGATCTTGCGGGTGATGGTCGCTGGCGACGCGCCGTCGAGGGCCGCGGCCGACGCGTAGTCGGGATTGATTCCGGCCAGTCCGGCGGAGATGACGAGCACACCGAAGCCGAGCATCTGCCACCCGACGATCAGCACGACACCGAGCATCGCGAGTCCGGGTTCACGAAAGACGTTGCCCAAGTCGAACCCCAGGGTCGCGGCCATCCGGGGAATCGTGCCGCCCTCGGGATTGAACAGCCATCGCCAGATCGCGCTGCCTGCCACCGGGGTGATGAGGAATGGGACGAAGATCAGGGCCTGGTAGAGCGTCTTCCATCGTCCGGCGACCCGGTTCGACAGCAGCGCGACGACCATCGGTAGCAGCAACGAGAACACCATGAACGCGAGGACGTACACAATTGTGTTCCGCAGTGCCTGATGGAGTTCGGGCAGCGACAGTACGCGAACGTAGTTGTCCATG
Organism: Rhodococcus sp. USK13; assembly: GCF_018343855.1. Lineage (NCBI taxonomy): Bacteria > Bacillati > Actinomycetota > Actinomycetes > Mycobacteriales > Nocardiaceae > Rhodococcus > Rhodococcus sp. USK13. The sequence continues at coordinate 89,236 of NZ_CP069242.1, forward strand.
CCCACCGGAACCTTTGGGCTGGTGGGCACCATGTTCCATTTGTAGAACGACAGTCCGATGGTCTCCCCGAGCGGCTTGTAGATCCACACGACCAGCAGAACCACGGCGGGCAGGAGATACAGGTACGGCGCGAGACCGCGCCGTACCCGACCGGCCCGAGACGGTACCGACGGTGTCTCGGCGTAGCCGGCGGAGGCTTCGGCGGGAACTTCGACGAACATCAGACGCCAGGCGCCGTGAGCTGCTCGATCGACTGCCGAATCTCCTCCGCAGTCATTTCATACACGGCGGGGGTCCCGTCGAGGGGGACCACCGTGTGCAGCACGCGGTCGCGGTAGACGTGCACCATGTTGAAACCCTGCGCACCGTCCTGACCCCGGATGCTGCCCTCGTCGACGAGTAGATCCTGCGTGTAGCAGGTCGCCGATGCCACCGACACCGGAATGCCCGCGAACGTGCACGTGGTGGAGTAGTGCAGGTGTCCGGCGAGGATTCCGCGGACGTCGGTGCCCGCGAGCACCGTCTCGAGCCGGTGCTGTTCCTTCAGCTCTACCGACTCGATGGCGTCGAGCAGGCCCGGTACCGGCGGATGGTGCAGGGCGAGCAGGGTGCCGTGCGGCGCCGGCTCGGCCAGGACGTCCGTCAGCCAGGTGAGCTGCTCGTCACTGATCAGACCGTGGTGAAAACCCGGAACCGTGCTGTCCAGCACGATGATCCGCAATCCGTTGACATCGACGACCGCGTCGACCGAGTCCTGGGTCGGTTCGGCGTCGAGCAGGCCGCTTCGGAAGGCGGGCCGCGCGTCGTGGTTGCCCATCACCCAGATCACCCTCGCGCCGAGGCGCTCCGCGGCGGGCTCGACGATCCGGCGCAGCCGCACGTACGCCTCGGGCTCGCCCCTGTCGGCGAGGTCACCGGTGAACACGATGGCCTCGGGCCGTCGGCCGGCCTTCTCGAGCCGCTCGAACAGCCGGGAGAGGTTGGCGTCGCTGTCGACGCAATCGTGGAGCAGGGCGCCGTCGGTGACGAAGTGGGTGTCGCTCACATGCAGGATGTAATGATCGGGTTCCCCGTACTGGGACATGAGGTTTCTCCTGTGGAAGTGGGTGTCAGGCGACGAGTGCGCCGCGCAGGTCGTCAAGTTCACGCTCGGTCATGCCGTGGCCGAGGAGGTAGTCGCGGACGCCGCCGTGCGCGGCTGCGATGGAGTCGAGGGTCGTGCGCATCAGCGCGGCCGGGCTGGCGCCGACCAGGTGATCGACGTCCACGTCGTCGGGAAGGCCGCGGGCGCGCATCTTCTCGGCCATGCCGATCGCCCAGTCGCCGGCCAGCAGGGTCTCGGACATCGCGTAGTCGGCGACGATGTCGCGTTGATCGACACCCACCGCCGCGAGGGTGAGAGCGACGACCAGCCCGGTGCGATCCTTTCCTGCGGTGCAGTGCACGACGGTCGGGTCGTCGCCCGAGGCGGCGATGGCGCGGACGGCTCGGGTCAAACGATGTCCGTAGTTCTCGACCATGATGTGGTAGACGACCGCGAGGTCGAAGTTCGTGCCGTCGAGGTCGATCTCGCCCTCGTACACCGGCAGGTGTTCCACCCGGTGGCCGACGCCGTCGAGTGCGCTCGGGCTATCGTCGAGCTCCTGCTGTTCGCGGAGGTCGATGACCAGCGCAAGTCTCCGTTTCCGGAGCAGGTTGCGGGCCGGCTGGTCGAGCTGGTGTAGCGCGTCCGACCGGAACAGCTTGTTCCACTTGGTGGTCCCCGTATCAGTCGGGAATCCGCCGAGGTCGCGGAAGTTGTAGGTGCCGGTCAGGTTCAGGCGTCGATGATTCGTCGACGCAGGCAGAGTGCTGGTCATGGTGTCGGTGTTTCGTCCTCTTCGGAAGTGGTTACTGGATGAGTTCCTGCACGCGCTGCTGCGCCGCCTGCATGGTGGCGGCCGGGTCCTTGCCGTAGTAGACCGCGTCCTCCACCGCCTGCCCGAGGATGTCGTCGGCCTGCACATAGCTATTGCCGGGGTAGGATTTCCAGGCCTCGAGCTTGTCGAGCTGGCCGAGATTGGGTGCCAGAAGGGGGTTGTTGTCGGCCCATCCCTTCAGCGATGCCGGCTCCTGGATGAGGGATGGGCGCAGCGGAAGATAGCCGATCTTGCTGGAGATCTGGGTGTACGCATGGTCGCTCGTCATGAATTTGATGAACTCCCACGACGCGCGCTGCTTCGCCGGATCCTGGGAGAACGTGAACAGAGCGGATCCCGAGTTGGTCGGCACGGCGGCGTGACCCTCGAAGGCGGGCATCGGTGCGGCGCGCAGGTCCCAGCCGCCGGTCGCCGCCGACTTCATGAACATCCCCTGCAGAGCCGATGTCTGTAGCTGAATCGCCACGTCCCCCTTCGCGAAACTCTCGTACTGGGTGGTCGAGTCGAGGTTGGCGAGGACGCCGTCGTCGTACATCTGCCGCAACGCGGTCACCGCCGAGACCGCGCCGGGCTCACCGAATTCGACGGTCTTGCGGTCCTGCGACAGCACATCGCCGCCTGCCGAGCGGAACAGCGCCTGCATGCACCAATTGCCGCCCTTGACCGAACACGACACGGACAGCGCCGGCTTTCCGGTCGCCGCGGTCACGGCCTTGGCGGCAGCCGCCACCTTCGGCCACGTCGACAGGTCGGCGTCGGCGGGCAGCCCGGCCTTCGTGAGCGCGGTCGCGTTGTAGAAGAGGGTCGGTGTGGAGAACACGTACGGGATGCCGTACGTTTCGCCGTCCCAGTCGCCAAGGGTCGCGGCCCGCGGATGGAACGGGTGTTCCCCGCCGAACGTCGCGTCCACGGCCTCGGTGCCGAACAGTCCGTCGAGAGACTGGGCGCCGAGTTCGTTGACGGCGAAATCAAGAGTGTCGAACGTCAATTGGGCCACATCGGGCGGAGATCCGGCAAGCAACTGCGTCTGTACGCTACTCGCGGTTCCCGCACCGGCCGTGCCACTGCCCTGCGGCGGCTGGGCCTTCACGTCGATGTTCGGGTGCTGCGCCTCGAAGTCGGCGACGAGGCCGTTGATCGTGTCCGACCAGAGCCCGGCCTGTTGAAGGTTGTACGACTCGAAGACGATGTCGACCTGCTGGTCGGGGCCCAGTTCCGGAACCGGTGCGCCGGTGCCCGAGGCGTCCGGCGCGGCCCCGCCGGTGGCACAGCCGGTCAGAGCGGCGGCCACAGCCGCCACTACGACGGCAGAGAATGTCGGTCTACGCATCACGTTGCTCCTGTTGCGGAAAGTACTTCGGAAGATTGGTCCACAGCCGTGGGGGCCGCGGAGTCGAAGTCGGTGAGTTCGGGGACGTCGACCCATTCGAGGCGGCGTCCGGTCGCGCGGTCGAAGAGGTGCACGTGGGTGAGATCCGCGGTGAGGAAGGCGGATCGATCGGCGCGCAGTGCAATCGGTCGCGGTGCTCGCACGCAGACCGTGGCGCCGCCGACCTCGCAGTACGCAACCTGCTCGCTGCCGAGATTCTCGACGGATGTGACGCCGACCGACAGCCGCACCCCTGGATGATCCGCAGGCTCGACGACGCGGAGATGCTCCGGCCGGATACCCAGGACGACGTCGCGGCCGTCGGCCTGTCCACGCCACAGTCGTGCGGTCACGCCCTCGCCGGACGCGACAACAGTGCCGTCCACGGTGTGGACGCGTGCGTCGAGCAGATTCATCGCAGGACTGCCGAGAAAACCGGCGACGAACACGGACGCCGGCCGGTCGTAGACGTCCTCCGGTGTTCCGACCTGTTCGAGGGCGCCGTTGTTCAGCAGGGCGATCCGCGTCGCCATCGTCATCGCCTCGACCTGATCGTGGGTGACGTACACGAACGTGGCCCCGAGCCGGCGATGGAGTTCGGTGAGCTCGCGCCTCGTCGCGGTCCTGAGCTTCGCGTCGAGGTTGGACAGCGGCTCGTCCATCAGGAACGCTTTCGGATTGCGCACGATCGCGCGCCCGACCGCGACACGTTGCCGCTGGCCACCGGACAGTTCCTTCGGCTTGCGGCCGAGCAGATGCGCGATGTCGAGTTGCTGCGCGACGGCCTCGATGCGCTCGGCGGCCTCCGACTTGCGCATCTTCTTCACGCGCAATGGAAACGCGAGGTTCTTCGCGACGCTGAGGTGCGGGTACAGAGCGTAGCTCTGGAAGACCATCGCGACGTCCCGGCGCCGGGCGGGCGCCGTGGTGATGTCGTCATCGTCGAGCAGGATCCGTCCGCTGGTCGGCTCGAGCAGGCCCGCGAGCATCCTCAGCAGCGTGGTCTTTCCGCACCCGCTGGGCCCGAGAAGGACCAGGAAATCGCCGTCCCGGATGTCGAGGTCGATGTTGTCGACCGCGGTGAAATCTGCGAACTTCCGACTCAGATTCTCGATCCGAATCCTGCCCATTGGCCTCTCCCGATGAAATGACGTTACCCAACCTCGGTGAGATCGGGAATTTCGTTACATCGGTAGTTAGCCAGGGTCAGGTTAATGGTGGGCGAATGGCCGTCCAATCATCGGTGATGCTTCGCGCAACGGCTGGAGCAGAATGTCATCATGGATGGATCAGCGGCACAATCTGTTTGAACGTCTCGGCTGCGGCCTCGGCCGAGCCGCCCCGCGCCCGGCAGACAGCGATCTGCAGACTGATGAGGAACGCGAGCTGCACCACCGTCGCCGATGCGCCCAGTCCGCCCCATGGTCCGCTCCCGCCGCCGATGACCAGCCCGATGTCAGATTTCTCCACGAGAGTCGAACGGGCGTAGCTGGTGACGCCGATGACCGTGGCCCCGGCCGTCCGGGCGGCCTCGACCGGCCGCAGGGTGACCGAGTTCAACCCGCTGTCGCTCACCGCGAGGCACACGTCCCGGGAGGTCAGGTGTCCGGCGGTCAATTGTTGGATCACGGCGTCGGTCGGCGCTTCGGCGTGGCGGCCGTTGAGGATGAACCGCACAGCGACGGCCGCCGCCGACGGTCCCGAGGCGCCGTTGCCGACCACGAGCACCCGCTCCGCCTTTGCGAGCGCCGTCACCGCCCGCTCGAACGAGTCTTCGTCGAGCGGTGCCAGGGCGCCGGCGAGATCCGTCGCCACTTCGGCGAACACCGCCCGCACCAATCCGGTGCCGTTCTCTTCGGCGGCGGGTGTTCCCCCCGACTCGGGATCGGCCGACCCCAGATCCCTCAGCAGCAACATCCGCAAGTGCTGGAACCCCTTGAAACCCAGGTTCTGGCACGCACGGATGACGGTGGCAGTCGACGTCCCTGCGTGTTCCGCGACGTCGGCCGCCGACCACCAGGCAACATCCTGCGGGCGCTCCACGCAGACATCCGCCACCCGACGCTCACTCGGCGCCAGCTTGGGTGCAACGGCTCGGATGGCTGAGAGGGTGGCCCCCACAGGCGGATCGATCGGTGACGCTGTCATGGACCTTGAATAACACACAGTGGTGAACGAAGGACCTACGGCGGCAGCCTCGGTTGAGTGGGACACTCCAGATGATCGGGATCTGATCGGTGAGCACGTTCTCGACCCTGCGCTCCTGCCGCTGTCCGCGCTGCGGCTCGCGGGTCCGATCGTCGTTGCCCGCGGATGTCGCGGCCGGTGTCAGGGGCGGCCACTGCGGAGACCGGGTGTTCCACGGCCAGGGCAACGACGCCCGCGACGCCCTCGGTCGGCTACGTCCGTCCTGGAGCTCTGGCCATCTTCATTTGCTCCATGATCTACGGTCGATGCATAGCGACCGCACATACCGATAGCGTGCCACCGAGTCTCCGGCGGCGGTGTCACCTCCGCACAGCGGGCTTCCGATGGAGTTGTGCGATTGGGGACCGGAGACACGGGGTAGTCACGGTATACGCCTCGCGCGCACCGACGCGCCATAGTTCCACATGCTCTCGACGCCCGACGCAGTGCGTGGCGACAACACACAGCAAGTGGGAACGATCATGAAAATCATGAAAACCAAAACAAAAGTTGAGGTTGCCGCAGCGGTCGGCGCCGGCTACCTACTGGGGCGCACACACCAGTTGAAGATGGCAATGAAGATCGCTGGAGCGGGCGGACAATCCCCGATGGCGCCTGAGGATCTGCTCGCACAGGGATCCGAGTTCCTCGCCTCGTCTCCGGCGATCGCAGAACTCGGCGACTCGGTTCGCGGCGACCTACTCGACACGACGGCCGCCACGGCCGAGGCCACCAGCGAGCACGCCGATTCGTTCCGTGACCGCCTCCGGTCGCGCGGCTCGCACGTCGTGGCCGGCGGCGGGCACCTGGTCACCAGGGTGAAGAGAATCGGCCGTCGCGGGCACGCCAACCCGCGGGACGCCGAGAACTCCACCGTCGACGAGAAACCGGATCACGGAGAAGACGAGGACGCACAATTCGACGCCCCGACGAGCGCCGAACCCGTCACGCCTGCGCGGCGGGCGACCCGGGGACGCTCGAGCACGGGAACAACTTCGTCTCACTCGGTCCAAGAAGAACAACAGCCGAAGCCACGCAGACGGCGCAAACCACGGATCACGACACCCAACGACTCGGCGGAAGAGTCCCGGGACGAATCCGCACCGAAAGCACGACCAGACACAACCGCACGTAGGAAGGGAACGGCCAAGGCGCACAAGCCTCCGACGGACGTACGAGACGAGGGGAAACCGCACAACGCGACCACGGGCGAGGACGAAAACCAACCACAGCCGTCCAGGGGCTGGGCGCATCTGCGGCGGATGACACACATCCGCTCGACGATTCGTGAGCAGTCGCCGTCGACCGCAACAACGCCGAAAGGTGATCGGTAGCGCAAACGGTTTTGGCGTAGCTGCGGAAATCAACCTCATAGGGCGGCCCGTCAACGCTCACCTCCGCCCGTCGTCTGCGACGGTCGAGCTGCGCTGCGTGCCTCGGCGAGTTCGTGCGCAGTTCGTCGCCTCGTTCCCGAGCCGCCGTTGCCTGCGCTCGAGCGGTAGCGAGATCCGCCACCCTCCGACCGATCCGACCGATTCGTGAGGGTCAGGGTCGGACCACGGCCTGTCCGAGGAAGTGGTCGAGCAGGGGAATCATCCGGTCACTGCCACCCCACACCAGCGGCGCTGGAAGAGTGTCGAACCTCGAGAAATGTTGCTTGGCGCTGACCGTCTGCCCACGCAGTCCGACGACCGACGGGTCGATGCAAGGAACGCTGCTCTCGAAGACCTGTCCGACACGGTCCCGAGGATCGCCTCTGATCTCGTAGTGGTTGGTACAGCTCTACTATCACTGGACCGCAACCTTCCTCGTCGAACGGTACTGCGCAGCCGGATGCCATTCGGGAAGGCGGGGGCCGCTGCCGAAGAATTTCTCGCGCAAAGTCCCAGGCGCATATTCGCGCACCTCACCGCCGGCGCCGACCACGTTGCCATTCAAGTCCTCGGCGAGGCTGACCCGGTCGGCCCGTTGGCCGAAATCGTCAAGGCCGCCATATAGCGTCGGCTCAGGCGAAGGAATCACACTACACCGCAGTGGGTCTACTCGGGCTCAATCGCTGTGGCCGCCACCGAAGTATAGCGTGCAACATCTGAGCAGCGGATCGCTGCAAAGTAATCCACTCGAGGACTTGGCGCTCGGAGAAACTACGTCCGGGGCGTCGGGAGGCGGTGCGTGGTTCGCGGCGCCCGCGCCTGCTGCGCGAGACCCTCGGCATCGAGCGTTTCATGCTGCACCCCAGCGTCGGGCCGTTGCCGCATGACAAGGTGATGCGCGCCATCGAACTCCTCGGCACCAAGGTCGCGCCACTCGTCGGCCAGGCGTGATGTGCGCTAGCCGGTACCGTCACCCATCACTGCACCCTCGCGTCGGGGATCGGCGCCGCCGACCCACCCGGAGTCGACGCGTTGCAGTGCACTGAGCCCGCTCGACTGCGGAGCCACCGAGACCTGGTGGCCCATCGCCCGCAACTGGGCGATCATCGGGTCATCGGCGCCGTCCCGGGCAGCGTTGATGTTCGGATGTTCACCGCCCACCCCGGTCACCGGGGTGTTGGCGGCGCCGAAGTCGACTCCCGAGACGGCCTGCTGCGGGTTCATGCCCCAATCGAGCATGCCCACCAATGTTTTCACGACGAACTGGATGATGACCGAGCCACCGGGTGAGCCCGTCACGAATTCGAGGTCACCTCGCGCGCCGTCGTCACCGAGACCGAAGACCAGTGTCGGGGCCATCGAACTGCGGGGCCGCTTCCCCGGCTCGACCCGGTTGGCCAGCGGCACACCGTCCGGTCCGACGGGTTGCGCCGAGAAATCGGTGAGCTGATTGTTGAGCACGAAACCTTCGGTCATGTGGAAAGCTCCGAACGCCGACTCCACCGTGGTGGTCATCGACGCGACGTTGCCGTACTTGTCCGCGATCGAAATATGACTGGTTCCGTGCTCCTTGTCCTGCGGCTGCACCCCGAGCGGCACCGGACCGAAGTCACCCGGCTTCGCGGTGCCCATGCTCTTGCCGGGATCGATGAGGTCGGCACGTTGCTTCAGGTAGTCGTCGTTCAGCAGGGTGTCCACCGAATTACCGGGCAGCGGAACGAAATCCGAGTCGGCCACGTACTTGTCCCGGTCCGCATACGCCAACCGCTCCGCCTCGGCGATGAGATGCACGGCCTCTGCGGTCGGTTTTCCACCATTGGCGTCGAGGTTCGTCGGCCCCACGGCGGACAGGTCGAAGTTCTCCAGGATCCCGAGGGTCGCCGCCACCGCTGTCCCCCCGGACGACGGGTTCGGCATTCCGCAGACCTCGTGGTCACGGTACGTCGTACACAGGGCCGTGCGCTTCTTCGCCTGGTAGTTCGCGAGGTCGTCGAGCGTGATCTGCCCCGGGGTCCGTCCTCCCGAGGTCGTCGCCGTGGAGTCGACGATGCTCTGGGCGATCGCACCGGTGTAGAAGGCATCGGCACCGCCCGAAGCGATGGCCCCGAGCGTTTTGGCCATCGCAGGATTCGTCAGCTTGGTGCCCGCCGCTTTGGGGCTGCCGTCCGGGTTCAGGAAGTACGCCTTCGACGCGTCGTCGATTGCCAGGTCGGGAGCCGACGCGGCGATCTGTCCGGCCATGCGGGGGCTGATCTCGAAACCCTGATCCGCCAGGAAGACTGCGGGATCGAACAGTTCCCGCCACTCATTCCTGCCATGTTCACGATGTGCCAGCTCGAGCATCCGGACGACGCCGGGCACTCCGATCGACCGCCCACTCGCACGCGCGTCGGGCTTCGGTTCGGTGCGGTCCGTGTCGCTGATCCAGCGGAGATAATTCTCCGTCGCCGCCATCGGTGCGACCTCGCGTCCGTCGTACGCCTCGACACTGTTCTTCTCCGCGTCGTAGTAGAGGAGGAACGCACCACCACCGATTCCCGACGACTGCGGTTCGACGATGCCGAGCACCGTTTGCGCGACGACCAACGCGTCGGCCGCGGTGCCCCCTTCGCGCAGAACGTCGCACGCCGCCTGTGTCGAAATCGGGTTGGCGGTCGACACCGCATACGACGCGGTGTCGACGGGCACCATCCCGGAGCGGTAGACCGTCGCGATCTCCGGATTGGTCGCGAGGTTCTGAGTGGTCGGCGGCGTGCCTGCCGGCGGCGGAGCTTGCCCGGCGGGCGGCGCTGCGGACGTCGTGCCGTTGGGAACATCGGCACAGGTGGCCGCGGGGTCGCTCGGTGGCGCCTCGTTCGACGAACACGCCGCCACCATGCCGGCGCAGAGTGCTGCCGCCAGCGTTGCCCGGATTCCGATGCCGACTCCTGTGCCACGACCCATCTCGAGACCCTAACGAAAACTCCGGCCTCGGGAGAGCAGAACGCAGCTGCGCCCCGCGAGGTCGGTCCAGCATTGTGCTGGAGCGCTCACGCCCGCGTTCCGACGACGACGGTGGCGCTGAGCTCGGCGGCGGACTCGACTCGCGCGCTCAACCCCGCGTCGGTGAGGGCCTGGACGGTCCGTGTTGCCTGGCTCTCACTTGTTTCGATCAGGAGGTGACCGCCGGGGGCGAGCCAGTGCTGCGCCCCGGCCGCCACTCGCCGCTGAATGTGCAGGCCGTCGGCACCACCGTCGAGTGACACGCGCGGCTCGTGCAGTCGCGCCTCGGGGGGCATCAACCGAATCTCCTCGGTCGGCACATACGGGGCGTTGGCCACCAGAACTTGGACCTGTCCGCGCAACGAAGCAGGCAACGGGTCGTAGAGGTCGCCCTCGAATACGCGCTCCGCGGGCATGTTACGACGAGCGCAGCGGACCGCGGCAGGGTCGATATCGACCGCATACAACTCGGGGGAGTCGATGAGGGCGGCGAGCGCAGCCCCGACCGCTCCCGACCCACAGCACAGGTCGACCACCACAGCGCCATCATGCATCGAAGCCGCCGCTCGGTCGACGAGGAATTCGGTACGACGGCGAGGCACGAACACCTCGGCGTCGACCGCTATTCGCAGACCACAGAACTCGGCCCAGCCGAGCACGTGTTCCAGTGGCACACCGGAAACGCGCCGCTGGACCATCGACACGAGGTTCATCTGATCACTCGCGGCCGCGAGGATCAACCGCGCTTCATCTTCGGCGAAAACGCAGCCGGCAGAGCGCAATTCATGAACGAGAGCATCTTCGAGGGAAACTGACATGAGAGTGCCTTTCGGATTGCCGATGGGCGCTCTCTCGGCCACCTTAGGTCGGCACCACCGCGCGGTCGCGGGGTGAGAGCACCCGGACTGAACTGACGAACACGGGTCTCACCTCCTCGAACCACTCCAACTGGAGAGGGCAACACTACCTGCCGGGCACCCAGGCGAACAGGCGAACGCCGCGAACACACACCGCGTGCGCTCGCCGCACGGACGATACGATCGTCGCCGCACCAGCCCTCGAAAGGACTCCGTCACCACATGCGCCGCACTCTTGCTCTGACCGCCCTCACCCTCTGCTCCGCGACATTCCTGGCCGCCTGCGGTGGGGACAGCGCCGATTCCGCGGCACCGGAGTCGAGCACGACCTCCGCCGCTGCCAGGACCACCGCCGCCTCCGCACCGGGGAAGCGCATCTTCGCGGTCGCCGACGACCCCGCCACCGCCGCCGATTACCTGACCTACCTGAGGTCGATGAACCAGAACGTCGCCAACGACGAGACCGCGGTGCACCAGGCCGGCGAAATCTGCACCGCCCTCGACGCAGGCAAACCCCTAGACCGGGTGCGCGACGAGTGGACACCCATGCTCTCCGCCGACGGCGTCTACTACTACATCATCGGCGCCATCACCAGGTACTGCCCCGACCACGAGGGCGTCCTCAACTGAGGGCGCTTCGCGCCCCGTGAGTGGTTAACGAGTCTCTGCACTCGTCAACCACTCACGGGCGGCGGAGCCGCCACTGTGGGAATACCTGCACACCGCCGGTGTTACACCTCGTATGGTAGTTGAAGAATCAATTACACGAGTACGAGGAGACACCCGATGCCTGCCGTGACTGTCGACAACATCCTTGCCCTGCCGCGTATCGACGCCCCTGCTCCAAGCGCCGTCGACCGGCCGGTCCGCTCCCTGACCACGGCTCCGGTCGGGTACGAGGGCGAGGGCTTCCCCGTTCGCCGCGCCTTCGCCGGCATCGATCTGGCTGCGCTGGACCCCTTCATCCACATGGACCAGATGGGTGAGGTGAACTACGCGCCCGGCGAGCCCAAGGGAACCCCGTGGCACCCGCATCGTGGGTTCGAGACCGTGACCTACATGATCGACGGAATCATGGAGCACCAGGACTCCAACGGGGGCGGCGGCACCATCGGCGGCGGCGACACGCAATGGATGACGGCCGGTGGTGGCATCCTCCACATCGAGACCCCGCCCGAGCACCTGGTCATGAGTGGTGGGCTATTCCACGGCGTCCAATTGTGGGTGAACCTGCCCCGCGACAACAAGATGGCCGCACCCCGCTATCAGGACATCACCGGGCAGAAGGTGGCCCTGCTGTCCTCCGCCGACGGCGGCGCCCTGGTGCGGGTCATCGCGGGCGAGGTGGACGGACACTCCGGCCCCGGCTCGACATACACCCCGATCAGCCTGGTCCACGCGACCGTTGCCCCCGGAGCGAGCCTGACGCTGCCGTGGAATCCGGAATTCAACGCCCTTGCGTACGTCCTCGCCGGTGATGGTCTGGTCGGTTCGGAGCGCAGGCCGTTCCGGATGGGGCAGACCGCCGTCTTCGGACGCGGCGACACCCTCACCATCGCCGCGGCAGACACCCAGGACTCGCGCACCTCCTCGCTGGAGGTTTTCATCCTCGGCGGCAAGCCGATCCGCGAGCCGGTGGCCATGGCCGGACCGTTCGTGATGAACACGAAGGCCGAGGTAATGCAGGCGTTCGAGGACTTCCAGGCCGGTCGCCTGGGATCCATTCCCGCGGCGCACGAGACGCTGGGCTAGGTCCGGCCCGTCGCGGCGATCCAGGCAGGTGAACGCCGGGCTGCGGTGTTCACCACGTCTTCAGGGACGCCGGATCCTCGCGTCGATGCGGCGGATTCGGAGATCGTTCTGCGGTATGCGGAAGGTCTCGATCACCCGCACGGTCACGAGGGTTCGGCCGAACAGTCCGGCGTCCAGGAGATAATCGGCTGTGACCTCGTCCCCGGCCACCGACCACGCCACCTCACGAACGGCGCGGATCAGACGGAACTGCGGACCTCGGGACAGACTGCGGCGCAGATGGTTTCCGGAGAACGCCGTCTTGATTCCCGCCTCGTAGCGGACTGCCCGGGGATCGAGGGGCACCGCGTTCCCATCGTGACCGACCAACGCATCCAGGTACGCCTGGGCCACCTCGACCTGAGTGTTCATGTCAGTAGTCGAACATTTCGGCCGCGGCGAGCACCAGCATTTGCGCGTCTTCGCAGTCACGCGCCGTTGCCGCCACCGAGGCGGTCAGTCTGTTGCCGCGTCGGACAATTTCGCTCATCGGGCTGTGTGGAACGTTGGTGTCGACAACGTCCCCGGGATAGAAGTAGTAATGGCATTCGAGCGCGTCCTCGAAGAAGGCGAACGACTCTCCGTCGATCTCGACCGCCTCCGGTCCCCCGGTCCGCGGCGGTGGGGTGGACAGGGCGAACCGCACGGACGCCTCGTCACCGCGTCCGAGGGTCAGGCGGCACTCGTACGGCCGACTGCCCGGGGCGAACGTCGCGATCTCGGGTTCGGTCACGTTTTCGACCACCCGGCACGGGTCTTGCTGCGCCAGTGGAATATTCGTGGTACCCCGCGGAGCCGCATGCAGCCTGGCCGTCACCGCCGCGAGGACGGCGCTCGCCTCCGCGCAGTCGTCACCGGCAGCCGGCCTCACCACACCGGCAGCTCCGTCGAGATAGGAGACGTGACCCCAGCGCGCCGGCGCGGCGACTCCCGGAACCGGCGGCAGCGAGAAGTAGAGCGTGCACGTACCGGGCAGCGGCGACAGCGCCGGGCGCACCTCGATGCCACTGGCGGCGGGGCCGCGGCCGACTCCCTCGGACGGTTCACGCTCCCCCACCACGACTTCGATCCAGGACGGATCGACCGGTGTACCGCCGGGCGGGATCACCTCGGCATGGCACGTCGACAGGTCGCCTGCCGGACCGTATGCGGTGATGACGCCCAACGACGCCACCCCGGCCGCGTCGAGCAATCCGCACGGTTCGACGGCTCTGGCCGCCGCAGCCACCGCGAGCTCTGCGCGGACGAAGTCGCTGACAGGCCGGCCGTAGACCGGTGCACCCACCCCGACGACACGCGGCGAGCCGTCCACGTTCACCCCGCAGGACAGGGCACACGCTGCGAAAACGATGACGAGAACCACCGGAGTGACCCGCGAGATGTGACGCACTGCACCTCCCTCGCTCGACGTGTCGAACGGCGACACATCCGGAAACGTGCCGAACCCCTACACACGGAGAATAGGCTCAGGAGTAGAGTGCTCGTTATGCATCGCGCACTTCTCCTTGGTTGCCGCGACGGGGTCTGATCCAGACTGGCTTCCCGTCGCGGGGTTCTCGTGCGCCGGTCGACACAGCCGTTGGACTCACAAAGTCCGCAACGAATCTGGAGATCAATCCCATGTCCCCCGCTGACGCTTTCACCACCGGAACGCGCACCATCACGCCGCCTTCCAAGCCTGCTCCCGCCGACCAGCCGGCGTGGAACACCCAGAAGAACTCGTCGATGCCGACGTTCCGGTATCGCTCGTTCTCCGAAGAAGTGGAACCGGTGTCGCTGCCGGACCGCACCTGGCCCGACAAGACCATCGACCGCGCCCCGCAATGGTGTGCGGTCGATCTCCGCGACGGCAACCAGGCCCTGATCGATCCCATGAGCCCCGCCCGCAAGCGGCGCATGTTCGAACTGCTCGTGCGGATGGGGTACAAGGAGATCGAGGTCGGATTCCCATCGGCCAGCCAGACGGACTTCGACTTCGTCCGCGAGATCATCGAGGACGGCGCCATCCCGGCTGACGTCACCATCCAGGTGCTCACGCAGTCGCGCCCCGAGCTGATCAAGCGCACGTTCGAGGCGTGCGAGGGCGCCGAGAAGGTGATCGTGCACTTCTACAACTCCACCTCCATCCTGCAGCGCCGAGTGGTATTCAAGGCCGAGCGCGACGTCATCAAGAAGATCGCCACCGATGCGGCCGCTCTGGCCCTGGAAGAGGCGAAGAAGTACCCCGACACGCAGTGGCGCTGGGAGTACTCGCCCGAGTCGTACACCGGTACGGAACTCGAGTACGCCAAGGAGGTGTGCGACGCCGTCACCGAGGTCTTGCAGCCCACCCCCGAGAACCCGGTCATCCTGAACCTGCCGGCCACCGTCGAGATGGCCACGCCCAACGTGTACGCCGACTCGATCGAGTGGATGCACCGCAACCTGGCCCGCCGCGACTCCGTCATCCTCTCGCTCCACCCCCACAACGACCGCGGCACGGGTGTCGCGGCCGCGGAGCTGGGCTATCAGGCGGGCGCCGACCGCATCGAGGGATGCCTGTTCGGCAACGGTGAGCGCACCGGCAACGTCTGCCTGGTCACGCTCGGCCTGAACCTGTTCACTCGCGGCGTCGACCCGCAGATCGATTTCTCGAACATCGACGAGATCCGCCGCACGGTGGAGTACTGCAACCAGCTGCCCGTCCACGAGCGCCACCCGTACGGCGGCGACCTCGTGTACACCGCCTTCTCCGGCAGCCACCAGGACGCCATCAACAAGGGCCTCGACGCCATGAAGATCGACGCCGACTCCCAGGACGCCGACGTCGACGACATCCAGTGGGCGGTTCCCTACCTGCCGATCGATCCCAAGGATGTGGGCCGCACCTACGAGGCAGTCATCCGCGTCAACTCGCAGTCGGGCAAGGGTGGCGTCGCGTACATCATGAAGGCCGACCACGGGCTGGTGCTGCCGCGCCGGCTGCAGATCGAGTTCTCCCAGGCGGTCCAGCGGATCACCGACGGCGAGGGCGGCGAGGTGTCCCCGAAGGAAATGTGGGACGTCTTCCACGAGGAGTACCTCGCTCCGATCACCCCACTGGAGCGGATGAAGCAGAAGGTCACCGCGTCCGAAGAGGACGGCGGCACCGACTCCATCACCGCAACGGTCAAGGTGAACGGCAAGGAACAGGAGATCTCGGGTTCGGGCAACGGCCCGCTCGCCGCGTTCGTCGACGCGCTCGCCACCATCGACTTCGATGTCCGGGTGCTCGACTACTCCGAGCACGCGATGTCGGCAGGTGACGACGCCCAGGCCGCTGCGTACGTCGAGTGCGCCGTTACCGCGCCCGACGGCCGGAGCACGGTGGTGTGGGGTGTCGGTATCGCCACGTCGATCACCACGGCGTCGTTGCGCGCCGTCGTCTCGGCGGTCAATCGCGCTCACTGACCGATTCGTCCGTATCGCCGCGAGTGCGCCCCGAGCGCGCTCGCGGCGTTCGCGTTTTTCCGGGCCTCTGCGCCGGCGGACCGAACCGCTCGGTAACTTGACGTGAAAGTGCGTTGCGGCGTGACGTTTTCGTCGTCCGCCCCGAAAATCACGACGTGACAATGCGTTACAGGTAACTTCTTGAACACTTGACAAACCGAACGTGACCCTCGCTGAAGTTACGCGCGGGTACAAAAAATCGACGTTATGCTCCAGTTCCCGGGCATCGGGTCCTGCAGAGTGGCAGGACCCGATGATCGCATTCGGGGCACCTCTGGAGGGGACAAGTGGGTTGTGCAGGGGTGCGTGTGTCCGCGAAGGCGGCACCCAGTCCACGGCGGATATGGCCTTGGCCATCGAAACACTCTGCGGATCAATGAGTTTTACGGAAACGGAGCGCTAACTGATGTTCAAGCGAATAGCGATTGTCAATCGCGGCGAGGCTGCGGTCCGCCTGATTCGAGCCGTGCGTGAACTGAATGCCGAGCACAACTACGGCATCACGACAGTTGCACTGCACACCGAGGCGGAGCGCCGCGCGATGTTCGTGCGCCAGGCCGATGAAGGTGTGTGCTTGCGCACAGTCAAGAGCGGAACGGCCTACCTCGACCACGCCGAACTGGCCCGCGCCCTGCGCGAGAGCAAGGCCGACGCCGTGTGGGTGGGCTGGGGCTTCGTGGCCGAGGATCCCGCTTTCGTCGAGGTGTGCGAACAGCTGGGTATCACCTTCATCGGTCCGCCCGCTGAAGCGATGCGTCTGCTCGGTGACAAGGTGGAGGCCAAGCTCCTCGCGGAGAAGGTGGAGGTCCCGGTCGCACCGTGGAGTGGTGGACCCGTCGCCACCCGCGCCGACGCACGTCGCCACGCGCAGGCGATCGGTTACCCGCTCATCATCAAGGCCCGCAGTGGTGGCGGTGGCCGCGGCATCCGCAAGGTGTGGTCCGAGGACGAACTCGAACTCGCGCTCGAGCGCACGCAGGGTGAGGCCCAGCGGTCGTTCGGCGACCCCGTCGTCTTCATCGAACGGCTGGTCACCGATGCGCGCCACGTCGAGGTACAGGTCATTGCCGACAACTTCGGCAACGTCTGGGCTCCGGGTGTGCGTGACTGCTCCATTCAGCGCAAGAACCAGAAGGTCATCGAGGAGTCCAGCTCGCCGCTCCTCACCGCAGAGCAGTCGAATCACCTCCGCACCGTGTCGAGCGAACTCGTGCGTGCAGCCGGATACCGCGGCGCGGGCACTGTGGAGTACCTCTACCAGCCGGAGCAGAAGACCTTCACCTTCCTCGAGGTGAACACCCGGTTGCAGGTGGAGCACCCCATCACCGAGGCCACCACGGGAATCGACCTGGTGAAGTTGCAGATCCTCGTGGCCAGCGGCGAACCCCTCGTGGGTGACTGCCCGCCCGAGTTCGGCCACGCCGTCGAAGCCCGGCTCAACGCCGAAGACGCCGCCAACGGATTCGCACCCGCCCCCGGCGCGGTGCAACTGCTCAAGTTCCCGCTCGGCAGTGGCCTGCGGGTCGACACCGGCATCGCGCAGGGCGACGTCATCCCGCCCGACTACGACTCCATGGTCGCCAAGGTCATCGCCTGGGGACGCGACCGCTCAGAGGCACTGGCCCGGCTGCGCACGGCGCTGCGAGAGACCACGGTCGTGCTGCGCGGCGGCACCACCACCAAGTCCTTCCTGCTCGACCTGCTCGACCGCGAAGAGGTCATCACGGCGTCCGCCGACACCGGCTGGCTGGACCGCACCGACGCGGGCACGTCCAACGTGCCGTCCCGCACCGCTGATGTCGCGTTGATCGCCGCCGCCATCGACGTCTACGACGCCGAGGAGAAGCTCGAGCGTCAGGCATTCCTCTCGTCTGCCCGCGGTGGGCGACCCCGCGCCGGACACGCCATCGGCCGCAAGGTCGAGCTCAGCTACCAGGGTCAGGCGTACGGACTCACCGTCACGCAGGTCGGCGCCCACCGTTATCGCGTCGACGGGGACGCCCCCGAGACCGAGGTCGAGGTGGACCGGCTCAGCGAGTTCGAGAGCCGCCTGGTGATCGGCGACCGCCGCCACCACGTCGTCTCCGTCGCGGGACGCGCCCAGTACCTCGTCGAGGTCGACGGCATCAGTCACCAGATCAGCCAGGACGAGGCCGGCGTCGTACGCGCCCCCGCCCCGGCCGTCGTGGTCGCGGTGCCGGTGTCCGTCGGTGACGAGGTCGAGGTCGGCGCCACCTTGGTCGTCCTCGAGAGCATGAAGATGGAAACCGCGGTCCGCGCGCCCGTCGCCGGCCGCGTCCGGGAAGTGCTGGCCATGGTCAACTCGCAGGTGGACGCCGGAACGGCGCTGCTGCGGGTGGAGGAAAGCTCCGACGAGTCCACGGCGCAGCAGTCGCCCCGCGTCGAATTCGATCTCGGCGCCCCCGCACCCCACGGTGACCCGCGCCTCGATGCCCTTGCGCAGATCGATGCGCTCGGCGCGCTGCTCACCGGGTACGACGTCAGCGCGAAGCGGGCCGGCGTGCTGCTCGCCCAGTACGAGAAGCTGCGGGCGCAGATCGCCGGCGATCCCGACCTCGTGCAGGCCGAGCTGGCGCTGCTCACCACGTTCGCCGACATCTGCGAGATCGGCCGTAACCGTCCGACAGTGGCCGAAGAAGACGGCGACGAGCGGGTGCACAGCCCGCGCGAGCATTTCCACACCTATCTCCACACCCTGGACGTCGAGCTCGAGGGGCTTCCGGAGTCCTTCCAGATCCGGTTGTCGCGCGCTCTGCGCCACTACGACGTCACCGATCTCGAGCGCACCGCCGAGCTCGAAGAAGCGGTCTACCGCCTCTTCCTCGCGCAGCAGCGGATGGACAATCAGGTTCCCGTCATCGCCGCACTGCTCGACCGCTGGCTCAACGACGGCAACGCACCCGGCCGCGCCCCGAGCGGACTCGGTGAGGTGCTGGACCGGTTGATCGTCGCCACCCAGGTCCGCTACCCGGTGATCGGCAACGTCGCCCGCAACGTCCGCTTCCGCTTCTTCGACGAGCCGCAGATCCGCAAGGCCCGCGAACAGGTGTACGACGGTGTCCGCGGCAGCCTCGAGTACCTCGCCGAGCATCCCGGCGCCGACGACTACCAGGAACGTCTCGAAGCGCTGGTCGCCACCCCGCAGTCGCTGACCGAGCTGCTCGGACAGCGCATCGCCCGCAAGAGCGCCACCGTGGGCCCGCTGCTCGAGGTGGTCACCCGCCGCTACTACGACATCCGCACGCTAGAAGACGTCGCAGCGTTCGATCGTGGCGGACGGCACTTCGTCACCGGCAACTTCGACCTGCTCGGGGAGCGTCTGCACCTCGTGTCGGCCGTCGCCGACTACGCCGAACTGCCCGGTGCGCTCACCGAAATCGGTGACGTCGCCTCGGAGACCCCCGACAATCTCGTCCTCGACCTGTACCTGTCGTGGTCCGAGCCGCCGGCCGATCCCGACACGATGTCGGAGGACCTGCGCAAGACGCTGGCGACGCTGCCCCTGATCGCCTCCTGCCGCCGAGTCACGGTGTCCGTCTTCGGTGGCGTCGGCATCGACGTCCGCAAGTTCACCTACCGGCCGGACGCGGGTGTGCTCGCGGAAGAGACACTGATCCGGGACATGCACCCGCTCACCGGTCAGCGCTTCGATCTGTGGCGCCTGAAGAACTTCGAAGGCACCCGCCTGCCCGCGGCGGCGGACACGTTCCTGTTCCACTTGGTGTCGCCCGAGAACCCCACCGACGAGCGCCTCATCGCACTCGCCGAAATCCGCGACATCACCCCCGTCCGCAACGAAGACGGCCAGGTGATCGGCGTTCCCGCTGCCGAGCGCGTGCTCCAGTCCTGCCTCGACGGCATCCGGCGAGCTCAGGCGGCCCGTGGCAGCAAGCGCAAGCTCGACGCCAACCGCGTCGTGCTGTACGTGTGGCCGAAGATCGACGCTCCGGTGGAAGACCTGCAGGAATTCGCGCGGGTCGCGGCCCCGCTCACCGCGGGCGCCGGACTCGAGGAGATCACCGTGATCGCCCGGCTCCAGGGCCCGGCCGGAACGGAGTCGCAGGAGAAGGCACTGCGATTCTCCTACCGCACCGGCAGCGGCGTCGTCGTCAAGGTCACCGACCCGCCGACCGAGCCGCTGCAGCCGCTCGACGCGTACACCCAGAAGGTCCGCAGTTCCCGCGCCCGCGGCACCGTCTACCCGTACGAGTTGATTCCCCTGCTCACAGGTCGCGACGGAACCTTCGTCGAGCACGACCTGGACGAGTCGGGCCGACTGGTTCCGGTGGACCGTCCGTACGGACAGAACCGCGCCGGCCTCATCGTCGGTCTGGTCACCGCCCGCACCGAACGGCACCCCGAGGGCATGACCCGGGTCGCGCTCTTCGGCGATCCGACCAAGGCGCTGGGCACCGTCGCCGAAGCCGAGTGCGCGCGTCTCGTGGCGGGCGTCGACCTGGCCGAGGAGCTGGGTGTGCCGGTCGAGTGGTTCGCGTTGTCGTCCGGGGCGACGATCTCCATGGACAGCGGCACCGAGAACATGGACTGGGTGTCCCGCGGCTTGCGTCGCATCATCACGTTCACACAGAACGGTGGCGAGGTCAACGTGATCGTGGCCGGCATCAACGTCGGCGCGCAGCCCTACTGGAACGCCGAAGCCACGATGCTGATGCACACCAAGGGCATCCTCGTGATGACGCCCGACAGCGCCATGGTGCTCACCGGTAAGAACTCGCTCGACTACTCCGGTGGTGTCTCGGCCGAGGACAACTTCGGTATCGGTGGCTACGACCGCGTCATGGGACCCAACGGCGAGGCGCAGTACTGGGCTCCCAACCTGCCCGCGGCCTGCCAGATCCTGTTCGCCCACTACGACCATGCGTATGTGGTTGCCGGGGAACGATTCCCGCGTCGGGCACACACGGCCGACCCCATCGGCCGTGACGTGCGCACCTTCCCGCACGTCCACCCGTCGAGCGACTTCACCACGGTCGGTGACATCTTCTCGGCAGAGACGAACCCGGAACGCAAGAAGCCGTTCGACATTCGCACCGTGATGCGGGCGCTCGTCGACCAGGACCACCAGGTGCTGGAGCGGTGGGCCGACATGGCGGACGCGGACACGTCCGTCGTCATGGACGCGCACCTGGGCGGTTACCCGGTGAGTGTCATCGGCATCGAGTCGCGGGCCATCGCCCGTAAGGGATGGTCGCCGGCCAACGGCCCCGACCAGTGGACCGCCGGAACGTTGTTCCCGCAGTCGTCGAAGAAGACGGCGCGGGCAATCAACGCCGCCAGCGGAAGCCGTCCCCTCGTCGTGCTGGCCAACCTGTCCGGCTTCGACGGGTCCCCCGACTCGCTGCGGCACATCCAGCTCGAGTACGGCGCCGAAATCGGCCGCGCCATCGTCAATTTCGACGGCCCGATCGTGTTCTGCGTCATCTCCCGCTACCACGGCGGCGCGTTCGTCGTGTTCTCCGGGGCGCTCAACGACAACATGGAAGTCCTCGCCGTCGAGGGTTCCTTCGCGTCGGTGCTCGGTGGCGCGCCCGCCGCGGCCGTGGTGTTCACCCGCGAGGTCAACTCGCGGGTGGCCGCCGACCCGACGATCCGGGAACTCGAGGCCAACCTGGCCGGCGCCCAGACCGACGCCCAGCAGGCTCACCTGCGCGTCGAGCTGGCCGCCCAGCAGGCTGCGGTCCGCAACGAGAAACTCGGTGAAGTCGCCGCCGAGTTCGAGGCCGTGCACAACATCCAGCGCGCGCAGCAGGTCGGCTCCGTCGACGCGGTCATCCCCGCCGTCGAACTCCGCCCCTACATCATCGGTGCCGTCGAGCGCGGTATGCGACGAGCGGTGGAATCAGCGAGCTAGAACGACGCGACACGGCCGCGGCACCTTCCGGTGTCGCGGCCGTTTCGTGTACTGGGCCATACCCATTTCACCTGTTTCGGATGACGCGGGCGGTGCCGGAAGCTGCGATAGTCGGCGCAGACTTCCTTCGACTGTGTGAAATGGAGCGCTGCAATGGACTCGTTCTGGGACTTCCTCTGGGTAATCATCACCACGTTCGCCTTCGTGGCCTACCTGATCCTGCTGTTCTCCATCATCACCGACCTGTTCCGCGACCATAAATCGTCGGGCTGGGCCAAGGCCATCTGGATCATCTTCCTGTTCATCGTCCCGTTCCTGACCGCGCTGGTGTACCTGATCGTCAAGAGCGACGGCATGGCGCAGCGGTCGATGGCCGCGGCTCAACAGGTCAAACAGGCGCAGGACAGCTACATTCGCGAGGTCGCAGGCAAGTCGTCGGCGGAGCAGATCGCGGACGCGAAAGCTCTGCTCGATGCCGGAACCATCAACCAACAGGAGTACGAGACGTTGAAGGCGAAGGCGTTGGGCTGACCACTGGCCCACTTCCCGAGGGGGACCCGCTTTCGAGCGGGTCCCTTTTGTCGTGTCAGTCCGTGACCTCCGCCGCGACGTCCCGGAACGCCTGAAGCACCGTTGCGACGGCAGGAATGGCATCGGCCGCCGGGCGACGAGCCAGTTCGTAGATGCGGGCCGCCCGGACACCGGCGAGGGGCAACCGAACCACCGACGGGTGGGTCACGGCATGGCGGGCCAGCAGCGCGACGCCGTGCCCGCCGGCCACCAGTTCCTCGATGACCCGGAAGTCGTTGATACGCATCACCACCCGCGGCTGTACTCCGGTTGCCGCGGCCACCGACATCAGGACGTCGTCGACGGGGAATCCGCCGCGCACGCTGATCCAGCTCTCGTCGGCCAACTGTTCCGGTCGCACCGAGTTCTACCCCGCGAAACGATGACCGGGCGGCAGGATCAGATCGATCGGCTCACGCATGAGCGGTTCGGCAGTCACCCGCGGCGACGACGTGTCGACGGCACGCTCGTCCCGGTGTGTGAGAACCACGTCGTAGTCGGCGAGCAGCGTCGGCACTGCCGACGACGGCAAATCCTCGTCGCGCGGCTGCACGTCCACGCCGCTTCCGGCGAGGACGTCGAGCAGCCGGGGCAGCAGCAACGCGGCGCCGGACGGAAACAGCGCCACCCGGACGCGGCCTCGCGGCGACCCTCGGTAGGCGTCCATCTCCGCTGCTGCCCGGTCCAGGGCGGCCAGGACGTCGTCGGCCCGCACCACGAGGGCCTGTCCGGCGTCGGTGAGCCTCAGGCGCCGGCCGTCGGGTTCGAGCAGGGTCACGCCTGCTTCCCGCCCCAGGATCTTCAATTGCTGCGATACGGCGGACGGAGTCATCGACAACGCCGCGGCAGTGGCGGCCACCGTCCCTCGGTCCGCCAGCTCACGCAGAACTCGCAAGCGGGTCGCATCCATAAAGTAAAACTACATGGACAATGCACTATAAAGTGCTTGTTCTGATGGTTCGGCACACTCACGATGGAGCACATGACCACCCGCGATCGGCTCCTCGGACTTACCGTCGTCGTGTTGTGGGGTCTCAACTTTCTCGCCATTCGCGCCGGTCTCGATCACTTCCCGCCGTTCTTCTTCGCGGCAGTACGCTTTCTCCTCATCGCGATCCCGGTGATCTTGTTCGTTCCGCGGCCGCAGGTCCCCACCAAATGGCTGCTGCTCTACGGCACCGGCTTCGGAGTCGGGCAATTCACGTTCCTGTTCTGGGCCATGCACGTCGGGATGCCTACCGGGCTGGCGTCACTGGTCTTGCAGTCGTCGGCGCCGTTCACCGTCGTACTGGGTGCAATCCTGCTCCGCGAGCGACTGCGGCCGGTGCAGGTGGGCGGGCTCCTCGTGGCGATGTCGGGGATGGCGCTCATCGGCTGGGACCGGTCCCAGCACGCCGCCCTCCTCCCCGTGGTTCTGACGTTGCTCGCCGGCCTGTCGTGGGCGCTGGGCAACCTCGGAAACCGGAAGGCGGCCTCCGACCAGCCGATGCGGCTGATGCTGTGGATGTGCGTCATTCCCCCGCTGCCCATGCTCGCACTCTCGTTCGCGGTCGAAGGACCCTCGTCCGGCTGGGACGCGCTGACGTCTTCGCTGCACGGTGACGGCCCGCTGGCGCTCGCCGGACTCGCCTACATCGTGATCCTCGGCACCATCGCCGGCTCCGGCCTCTGGACGGCTCTGCTCAGCCGCTATCCGGCCGGCACCGTCGCGCCGTTGTCCCTCCTCGTTCCCGTTGTCGGCATCGGGGCAGCGTGGCTGGTGCTGCACGAGGAACCGAGCGTCGTGTCGCTGATCGGTGGAGCGGTGGTCATCGCCGGTGCGGCAGCCACCCAGGTGAGCGGCAAGGCACGCCAGGACCCATCTCCGCACGTCCGTCCACCGGCGCGAGTCGGCGTCTGACCGGACCCTGTGCAAAACTCGCGGAGTGAGTACTGGAACTGGGATCACGACACGCGGCAAGGTCGCCCTCCGGGCAGCAGCGGCCGCCTCCTGGGCATCGCAGAAGGCGGGACGCGGCAAGGGCTCGATGATCGGCGGATTGATCGCCCTGAAGATCGACCCCACGCTGATGGAACAACTCGGCCGTAGCCGCCGCACCGCGGTGATCACCGGCACCAACGGCAAGTCGACCACAACCCGGATGACGGCCGCCGCGCTCTCGACCCTCGGCGAGGTGGCCAGCCAGGCCGACGGCGCCAACATGGACGCCGGGATCGTCGCGGCCCTGAGCAACCGGGTGCACGCACCCCTCGCCGCACTCGAGGTCGACGAACTGCACGTCCCCCATGTCAGTGACGCGGTCGATCCCGAGGTCCTGGTGTTCCTCAATCTGAGCCGCGACCAGCTCGACCGCGTCGGCGAGATCAACATGATCGAGCGGAAACTCCGCGCCTGCGTCGCCGCGCATCCCGAGGCCACCGTCATCGCCAACTGCGACGACGTTCTCGTCACGTCGGTGGCCTACGACGCGAAGAACGTCGTCTGGGTGGCAGCGGGCGGCGGTTGGGCCAGCGACGCCGCCAGCTGTCCGCGCACCGGTGAACCGATCGTCTGGGAAGGACCGCACTGGCGCAGTACCGGTTCCGACTTCGCGCGCCCCACCCCCGACTGGTGGCTGGACGAGGAGAACCTCTACGGGCCGGAGGGCCTGAAGATTCCCATGACGCTGGCATTACCCGGCCGCGCGAATCGAGGCAACGCTGCCCAGGCAGTGGCCGCCGCAGTCGCGATGGGCGCGAAAGCGGAGGACGCGGTCGCCGCCGCAGCCACCGTGCAAGAAGTGGCCGGCCGCTACAGCACCGTCGAAGTCGGGCCCCATTCGGTCCACATGCTGCTCGCCAAGAACCCGGCCGGCTGGCAAGAGGCGCTGTCGATGATCGACCCCACCGTCGACGGACTGGTGATCGCCGTCAACGGTCAGGTACCCGACGGTGAAGACCTCTCGTGGTTGTGGGACGTGCGTTTCGAGCACTTCGAAGGCGTCAAGGTGGTGGCCGCCGGCGAACGCGGTACCGACCTCGCCGTGCGCCTCACCTACGCGGGCGTCGACCACACCCTCGAACCGAATCCTCTGCGCGCCATCGCTTCCTGCCCGCCGGGACGTGTCGAGGTACTCGCCAACTACACCGCATTCCGCGACCTGAACAACGCCATCGCGAAGGAGGCGCGCAATGTCTGACTCCACGGTGCGCATCGGACTGGTACTCCCCGACGTCATGGGCACCTACGGCGACGGCGGCAATGCGCTCATCCTGCGGCAGCGACTGCGCATGCGCGGATACGACGCCGAGATCGTCGAAATCACGCTGAACGACCCGGTCCCCGAATCGCTCGACGCCTACACCCTCGGCGGCGCCGAGGACTCGGCCCAGCGGCTCGCGACCCGCCACCTCACCAAGTATCCCGGACTCCAGAAGGCCGCCGAACGCGGTGCCCCCGTGCTCGCGATCTGCGCCGCCATCCAGGTACTGGGCAACTGGTACGAGACATCGAGCGGTGAACGCGTCGACGGTGTGTCGATGCTCGACGTCACCACCTCCCCGCAGGCCACCCGGTCCATCGGCGAGGTGATCACCAAGCCCCACCTCGACGGCCTGACTCTGCCGCTCACGGGTTTCGAAAATCACCGCGGCGGAACGACTCTCGGCCCCGGCGCGCGCGGCCTCGCCCGCGTGACTCACGGCGTCGGCAACGGGGTCGGAGATGGACAAGAGGGCGTCGTCCAGGGTTCCGTGATCGGCACGTACATGCACGGACCGGCGCTGGCCCGCAATCCCGAACTCGCCGACCTCATCTTGAAGCGAGCCCTCGGAGTCGACGAACTCCCCACCCTCGACCTCCCCGAAGTCGAGCAGCTGCGCCGGGAACGCCTGCGCGTGTAATCCAGCGGGAGTAGTCCCACGCTATGCCGATCGAACCCTCTGACCCGGGACGGGTCCGAGGGCGGTTTCCTGTGCCGACAATGCCGTCCATTCATCGTTCTGCACTGCGACGATCCCGGATCTCTCGGGCACGCTCGGGCGGCAGAAATCACACACAGCCTCTCCACAGGCTGTGGATAACCGTCAGTGATGCCACTTGATGCAACCTCAGGGTTGCAGAAGTCGAATGTGCGTGCAACCATTGAGTTGCAGAAGCCGCGCGAAGGAAGGTAATCGACATGGATTCGACGAGCATCACCCGAAGCGTTGTGATCAGCGCCCCGCGATCGACAGTCTGGGCTGCCATAACCGACGCCGACAAGGTCGCCCAGTGGTTCGGACAGCAGGCCGAGATCGACCTCGCCGTGGGCGGCAGAGCAGAGTTCACCTGGGACGGGCACGGAACGTCCCGTGCGATCGTGACCGAGGTCGACGAGCCGAACTGCTTCGGTTTCCGCTGGGCGGCCGACAGAGACACCGATCCCGTGGAAGGCAATTCGACACTGGTCCGGTTCACCCTCACCGAGCACGAGTCGGGAACCGAGCTGACGGTGACCGAGACTGGATTCGACACCCTCGACCGCGACGCGGACGCACGGAACCAGCAGCGCGAAGGCAACATCC
This sequence comes from Rhodococcus sp. USK13, assembly GCF_018343855.1. Taxonomy (NCBI): domain Bacteria; kingdom Bacillati; phylum Actinomycetota; class Actinomycetes; order Mycobacteriales; family Nocardiaceae; genus Rhodococcus; species Rhodococcus sp. USK13. Next base: position 116,190 of record NZ_CP069242.1, read on the forward strand.
AGGGCTGGCACGCCGAACTCGACGAACTGGTCGCCTACCTGCATGGCGTCAAGGCATGACCGTGGGCACCTATACCGAACTCGCTTCGGTGTTCGCGGCCCTGTCCGACGAAACCCGCTGGGAGATCCTGACCGAGCTCGGACGGGCAGATCATTCCGCGTCGTCCCTCGCCACCCGACTGCCGGTGTCGAGGCAGGCGATCGCCAAGCATCTCACCGCCCTGCAGGCCTGTGGGTTGGTCGAATCGGTGAAGGTGGGTCGGGAGGTCCGCTATCGGGCGCTCGGCGCCGAACTCGGCAAGACAGCCCGGGCGCTGGAGCGAATCGGTGCCGAGTGGGACCGACGGCTGGCAGCCATCAAGAACATCGCAGAAACGATGTAAGGACCCCAGACAGGGGTTCGGCCGGGAATGCTTCTGCATTCTCGGCCGGATCTCTGCTTCACGAGTTTTCTCTGCTCACAGGTACATTTCCTCGATCCGCACTGCTTACGATACCCCCGAGTGATCTACGTCACAAGAGGTTCCATCGCATTTTTTTGCGACCTGTCATGACCTGGCAACGCGAGCGAGACGGCGAACACCAAGACGGCCAACACCGCGCACACGCCGTACGCCAGCGAGAATGACCCCGAAGTGGCGGACCCGCCCACCACGCCGGCCGCGAGAACCGTCGCGACCACTGCGCTGCACATGGTGGTGCCCATCGTCCGCAGCAGGACGTTCACACCATTGGCCGCGGCCATCTGCGTCGCGGGCGCGGCGCGCACGATCAGCATCGGCAGCGTGCTGTAGACCAGTGCCGTGCCGATGGCCGCGACACCCAACGCCGTGATCACCAACCACAACTCCTTACCCGGCACAGCATGTAGCGAGTAACCGGCAACGAGACACACGGCGCCGGCGAGGATCGTCACCTTGGACCCGAACCGCGCGGTCACACTCGCTCCGACCTGGGCGAAGACGATCATCGACAGACTGGTGGGCAGCTGGCACACCGCAGCCTGCAGGATCGTCAGCCCGTATCCGGCTCCACTCCGCGGCGCTTGTAGCAGCTGCGTCGTGATGAGCGCGTTGCCATAGAAGGCGAACCCGACGAGAAGTGCGGTTCCGTGCGGCAGGAGAACCGACCGGCGCGCAGAGACTCGCAGGTCTATCAGCGGATTCCGGTTACGCAACTGCTGGTAGCCCCACAACGCGAACAGAAACACCGAAGACGCGAACATGCCCAGCACCGCGGGACTCGACCAGCCCCACGAACTGCCCTGTGTGATCGGTACCAGCAAGCTGACCAGTGCGGCCGTCAGCCCGACCGCGCCGACCCCGTCGAAGCGTCCGCCGGAGCGCACCGCCGATTCGCGGATGAACAACGCCGCCGACGTGGTGACCGCCAACCCGATCGCAGCGATCACCCAGAAGAGAACGTGCCAATGGGAGTACTCGGCGATGGCAGCCGCGAACGGAAGACCCAAGGCCGTGCCGATGCCGAGGGTGGAACTCATCATCGCGATTGCGCGGTGCACCTTCTCCGGCGGCAGTTCGTCGCGGAGGATCGAAATACCGATCGGGATAACCGCGCCGCCGACACCCTGCAGTCCGCGCGCGAATATCAGCAGTCCGATGTCGGAGGTCACCGCGCACAGCACTGCGCCCAGCGTCATGATGACGAACGCCACCATCAGCATTCGCTTTTTCCCATACATGTCCGCGAGGCGCCCGAAAATCGGAGTGACCACCGCGCCGACGAGCAGAGTCGCCGTGATCAGCCAGGACACTGACGTCGTCCCGGCGCCGGTGAATGCCGGCATGCTCGGGAGCAGCGGCACCATGACCGTCTGCAGTACAGCTTGGAACACTCCGGCGAAGGCGAGAATGGGCAGAACGAATCGGGATCCAACTGGGAGGGACTGCGGCTCAGCCGCCGTTCGTGCCGACGACGCCCGCGGCATCGAAGACAACGGCCGTGGCAACGAAATCGTCACGCGTCACCCCCGCACTGTTGGTAAATGGCTGTTCACCACTTTAGGTGAACAGTCATTTACCACGCAAGCCGAACTGTCAGGGGTCGAGCAGCTGCTGCACCAGGGGGGCGTAGTGCGCCACCACCTCCTCCGGCGAACCGGAGGCATACTCCTGCATCATTTTGCGGCGCATAACCGCGAGACCGGTCAGCATCGACATCACCAGTTCCGCGCGCAGCCGCGCATCCGGACCGGTCAAGCGTGTCGCCAGCGCATCGATCATCTGCGAGGAGTAGTTGGCGCGCAGCTTGCGGCCCCGCTCCTCGCTGGCCCCGCTCATGAACAGAATGTTCAACGACAGCGGTTTGTACGATTCCATCGGGCGCGCAAACATCGACACCATCCGCTCGCCCAGCCCGTCCAGTGGGCCATTGAATATCATGTCGGCGGCCCCCCGGAAATCGACGAGGGTGTCGAACAACTGCTCTTTGGACCCGAAGTATTTGATGATGAGCGGGGCGCTGACCCCCGCATCGTCGGCAATGTCCTTGAGAGTGATCTCCCGATAGGGTCTGGTGGCGAATGCCCGCCCCGCCGCATCAACGATGAGCGACCTCGACTGCTCGGCTGTGCGTTTCGCAGGTGCGGTCGCGGTGCGTTCGGGCATCGCGGTCGGCTCCGACGTCACAGTGTGCGTCTTCCGGACAACGCTCGGCCCAGGGTCAGTTCGTCGGCGAACTCGAGGTCGCCGCCCATCGGCAGCCCCGATGCGAGCCGGCTGACCGTCAGCCCCGGAAAGTCCCGAAGCATGCGCACCAGATACGTGGCGGTGGCCTCACCCTCGGTGTTGGGATCGGTGGCGATGATGACCTCGGAGACGTCGACGCCGTCCTCCTGATTCGCGATGCGCCCCAGCAACTCTCGAATGCGAAGCTGGTCGGGGCCGATACCCGACAGCGGGTCGAGGGCACCCCCGAGCACGTGATAGCGACCCTTGAACTCACGGGTCCGCTCCACCGCCTGCACGTCCTTCGGTTCCTCCACCACACAGATCACCGTGCGGTCCCGGCGGGGGTCGGCGCAGATCCGGCAGTACTCCTTGTCGGATACGGTGCCGCACACCACGCAGAACTGAACGCCGTCACGGACCCGCTCCAAGGCGTTCTCGAGCCGCTGAATCTCGGAAGGTTCGACGCTGAGCAGGTGAAACGCGATGCGTTGGGCACTCTTCGGCCCGACACCGGGCAGCTTGCCGAGTTCGTCGATCAGGTCCTGGACCGGGCCCTCGTACACGCCGGACCTCTAGAAGCCGGGAAGACCGGGCAGGCCTCCACCCAATCCGCCCGCCAGCGGACCGAGCTTCTCCGCCGCGATCTGCTGCGCCTTGTTCGACGCGTCCTCGATGGCGCCGATCACCAGGTCCTGCAACGTTTCGACGTCGTCGGGGTCGACGACCTTGGGGTCGATCTTCAGACCGACTACTTCACCTGTGCCTTTGACGGTCGCAGTGACGAGTCCACCACCGGCCTGCCCGGTGACCTCGGCTTCGGCCATCTCCTGTTGCGCGGCCATCAGCTGCTGCTGCATCTGCTGTGCCTGCGCCAGAAGCTGCGACATGTCGGGCTGTCCACCTGGTTGCACTGACGTGGTCCTTTCTGCGGTTACCCTGCCAGCGTAGACGGTCGCCGTCGGGGTGGCCCCACGCCGACGAACCAGGCAGCACGCACCACCTCACGGGCAGTCGTGAGCGACCTCATCCCCCTGCCCGGCAGGCGCCGGGCAGGAAGGGACGGTCAGGCGAGTTCACGCTCCAGGTTGGCGAGCACCGTTGCCTGGATCTTCTTCAGGCCAAGCGGGGCGAAGGTCTTCTCGAAGAAGCCGCCGATTCCGCCCGCGCCCTTCCATTGCGTGGTGGTCGTGACGGTCGAGCCGGACCCGCTCGGTGCGACCACCCAGGTGGTGACGAGCGAAGAATTGGCATCCGTCTCCGTGATCGTGTCGCCGGCCACGGTGACGGTCGCCTTGATGTCACGCGACCGCTTCTCGGTGGCCTTCAACGTCCACTGCGCCACGGTGCCGGTGCCCTGCCCGCCCTCGAGAACGCGGTAGTCCCGGTACTGCTCCGACAGGATGCGTGGACGCACCGTCTCGTAGTCCGACAAGGCCGCGAGCACCTTCTCCGGCGTGGCTGCGACGGTAATCGAACTGCTCGCGCTGACCTGGCCCACTGTTCTGACTCCTCTAGTACGGTTCGTACGGCATCTTCCCTCACCATCCTGCCTCTCGAATGCGGACATCGGTGACGGCGCAGCAATCGATTGTGAGCTAGGTCACCGGATCGCTGTCACGACCCGCGCGTTGGTGAGACATTTGTGTGAATCTTCGGCCCACCGCGGCGATATGCGTGGCTTCAATCCGCGGAGAGGGATAGCGTCAGGGTGTGGCTGCCTCTTCGGTTGAACTACTGAAAAGCATGCGGGAGGGTGGACGCCCCTCCCGTGCGCATCGCACATCGCCCCTGACCGGGATCGATGCTCACCGCGCCGGTGTCGAACGGTTACTCGCGTCGTATCGCGCGATCCCTTCGGACGCCGACGTACGACTCGCCAAGAAGACGTCCAATCTGTTTCGGGCTCGCGCACACACCACCGCCCCAGGACTCGACGTCTCCGGCCTCGGCGGGGTCATCTCCGTCGATCCGCAGGCGCAGACAGCAGATGTCGCCGGGATGTGCACGTACGAGGACCTCGTGGACGCCACCCTGCCGTACGGGCTGGCACCGCTGGTGGTTCCGCAGCTCAAGACAATCACACTGGGGGGCGCGGTAACCGGCCTCGGGATCGAGTCGACGTCGTTCCGCAACGGTCTGCCCCACGAGTCCGTGCTCGAGATCGATGTTCTGACCGGCAGCGGCGACATCATCACCGCCACGCCGGAGGGCCGGCATTCCGATCTGTTCTGGGGTTTCCCCAATTCGTACGGCACACTGGGATATTCGACCCGCCTGCGGATCCAGCTCGAGCCCGTCAAACGGTATGTGGCACTGCGACACCTGCGTTTCGACTCACTCGACGAGCTGCAGTCGACGATGGACCGGATCGTCGGCGACCGGACCTACGACGGAATTCCCGTCGACTACGTGGACGGCGTGGTGTTCACCGCCTCCGAAAGCTATCTGACGCTGGGCAACCAGACCGACGAGGGCGGTGCGGTCAGCGACTACACCGGTCGCAACATCTTCTACCGGTCCATTCAGCACGCTTCGGTGAACCATCCCAAAACGGACAAATTGACCACCCGAGATTACTTGTGGCGGTGGGACACCGACTGGTTCTGGTGCTCGCGTGCGTTCGGCGCGCAAAATCCGACGATCCGCAGGTTGTGGCCCAAGAAGCTTCTCCGTAGCAGCTTCTACTGGAAGCTCATCGCGCTCGACCACAAGTACGACATCGGTGACCGTCTCGAGAAGCGGAAGGGCAATCCCCCACGTGAGCGGGTCGTGCAGGACGTGGAAGTACCCATCGAGCGCACCGCCGACTTCGTTCGATGGTTTCTCGACGAGATCCCCATCGAACCGTTGTGGTTGTGCCCGTTGCGCTTGCGTGAACCTGCGCCCGCCGGAGCGTCGTCGCAGCGACCGTGGCCTCTCTATCCTCTCGAACCGAAACGCACCTATGTGAACATCGGCTTCTGGTCGTCGGTGCCCATCCGGCCCGGAGAGCCCGAGGGGGCGGCCAACCGGCTCATCGAGGACAAGGTCAGCGACTTCGACGGACACAAGTCCCTCTACTCTGATTCCTATTACTCACGAGCGGATTTCGAGCGCCTCTACTACGGCGGCGATCGATACACCGAACTGAAAAAGCACTACGATCCCGATTCCCGGTTACTGGACCTCTTCTCCAAGGCGGTGCAACGTCGATGACAACTCTGAAAGCTCCCCGCACACAAGACCGGAAGCTGACCATCGCGGAGATTCTCGAGACTCTCTCCGACGGCATGCTCCCGTTGCGGTTCACCGCATACGACGGCAGTGCCGCCGGACCCGAGGATGCGCCCTACGGCCTGCACCTCAAGTCCACCCGCGGAACCACCTACCTGGCAACCGCCCCCGGCGATCTCGGGATGGCCCGGGCCTACGTGTCCGGCGACCTCGAAGCACGCGGCGTCCACCCCGGCGACCCCTACGAGATTCTCCGGGTAATGGGTGACGAACTGCATTTCCGTCGTCCGTCGGCGCTGACGCTCGCGGCCATCACCCGTTCGCTCGGGTGGGACCTCCTACGGCCCATCGCCCCTCCCCCGCAGGAGCATCTCCCGCGGTGGCGTCGCGTCGCCGAAGGCCTGCGGCACTCCAAGGCGCGCGACGCCGAAGTGATCCACCACCACTATGACGTCTCGAACACCTTTTACGAGTACGTCCTCGGTCCCTCCATGACGTACACGTGCGCGTGCTACGAGAACACCGAGCAGACCCTGGAAGAAGCGCAGGACAACAAGTACCGGCTGGTGTTCGAGAAGCTCGGCCTCCAGCCCGGTGACCGGCTGCTCGACATCGGGTGCGGCTGGGGTTCGATGGTTCGGTACGCGGCCCGGCGCGGCGTCAAGGTCATCGGCGCCACCCTGTCGCGCGAGCAAGCCGAGTGGGCGCAGAAGGCCATCGCCGAAGAGGGCCTGTCCGACCTCGCCGAAGTCCGGTTCTCCGACTACCGCGACGTGCCCGAAACCGGCTTCGACGCCATCTCGTCGATCGGTCTCACCGAGCACATCGGCGTCGGCAACTACCCCGCCTACTTCACCCTGCTGAAAGACAAACTGCGGGAAGGCGGGCGACTGCTGAACCACTGCATCACCCGCCCCGACAATCGCAGTCAGGCGCGCGCCGGTGGCTTCATCGACCGGTACGTCTTTCCCGACGGCGAACTCACGGGCTCCGGACGCATCATCTCCGAGATCCAGAACGTGGGCCTCGAAGTCCGGCACGAGGAGAACCTGCGCGAACACTACGCACTCACCCTCGCCGGGTGGTGCCAGAACCTCGTCGACAACTGGGACGCCTGCGTCGCCGACGTGGGTGAAGGAACCGCACGCGTGTGGGGCCTCTACATGGCCGGGTCGCGTCTCGGGTTCGAACGCAACGTCGTGCAGCTGCACCAGGTCCTCGCCGTCAAGCTCGGGCCGAAGGGTGAAGCGCATGTCCCGCTCCGCCCGTGGTGGTCCTAGGCGGCTCCGCCGCCCGTGAGTGGTTAAGGAGTCTCTGCACTCCTTAACCACTCACAAGCCCGGCAGGGCCTCTCACCGGACCTCACCCACCCCTCCCGCACCAGGACGGTCTCCACTTCGCGGGCCACAACGCACGCACTCTTCGTCACCTCGTCGAACCCGTAGACAAGCCGCGGCCTTCCCTGTAGTTCTGCTGCATTGTCGCGTCGACGATCCCGGAAGGCGAACCTCCGCCATGGCGTGCGCACGGCGACCGTCGAGTCGGACGATGAGCGGCACACCGTGATCGGAGTAGTCGCAGTCCTCGAACAGGGTGCGTCCGTCCACGACCACCGGCGACTGCCGTCGGGCGCGCGGCAAACCGTGCGCATCCTCGACGTCGGTGGCGTAGCGGTACTCGAGGATCGACTGGACGCCGTCGGCCAGGAGTCGCACCGCGTCCGCGAGTGCCTTGCGGTATCGGCGTGGCCGTCGCTCCTCCATGCGTCGTCGGATGTCGCGCAGAGGGATCCGGCCGTTGGTCACGAGAGCGATGAGCCGGGTGTAGGCGTCCCGGGCCGTGGGTTCGGCGATCGCAACATCCAGAGCCGTGTCCGCCCTTGCCGTCCGGGGTTGGTCCGTGTCGATGGCGATGTAATCGTGCGCCCTCGACCGGTGCACGACGACTCCCGAATGGACGACGGTTCCTTCGCGGTGGCACAAACTGACCGACGCGAGGCCCGCGCCGACAACGGTCGGCGGCTGGGAGATGGCCGACCTTTTATAGGGAACGGTGATGTGCACGGGCCGCGCGGGCTCGACACGAATCATGTGCCATTCCTCGGCGGCGGTGTGGTGGCTGAGGACTGCGCCTTTGCCTCCGAAGAGCAGCGCCGCTTCCAGCGACATCTCACGAGTGATCGGTCCGTTGCTCACCGAGTAGACACCGTGGAGTACTGCTTGCCATCGACCGGATTCGACGCGGTGCCGGACTCTGCTGCGGGGAAACCCGAGGGCGTGGAGCTGCGTGTGGGTGATCAGGCCGAACTGCTTCTCGGCGACGCCTTTCAGGGCGGCGAATTTCGTAGCGGTCATACCGGGCACGATCACCGAGACCTCCGACGGGTCTCGGTGTCGCACCTGGGGAAATAAATCTCCCTGTGGATAACCCACAGGTTGGGGATAACTCAGCCCCGTGAGTGGTTAACGAGTCCAGAGACTCCTTAACCACTCACGGGCGGCGGAGCCGCCTACTTCAGCGACGCCGGCGGGGTGAACCGCTCACCGTACTTGGCGGCGAGTTCCTCAGCGCGCTTGACGAAGCCGGCCTGGCCGCCTGTGTAGCCCTGGATGTACTGCGACACACCGCCGGTCCAGGCGGGGAAGCCGATACCCATGATGGAGCCGATGTTGGCGTCGGCGGTGGTCATGAGAACACCCTCGTCGAAGCACTTCTGGGTTTCGATGGCCTCGATGAACAGCATGCGTTCGATGAGGTCCTGGAACGGGACGTCGAGTTCCTTGGAACCGAAGTTCTCCCGCAGGCCGGGCCACAGGCCTGTGCGCTTGCCGTCGGTGTAGTCGTAGAAGCCGGCGCCGCCGAGCTTGCCCTTGCGGTCGAATTTGTCGACCATCGTGTTGATGACGTCGCCTGCCGGATCGGCGGGCAGTTCCTTGCCTTCGGCCTTTGCAGCTTCCGCGGTTTCCTTACGGATCTTCTGCATCAGCGTGAGGTTCAGCTCGTCCGACAGCTGGAGCGGCGCGGCGGGGTAGCCGGCCTGCAGACCTGCCTGCTCGATCGTGGCCGGTTCGATGCCCTCGGCGAGCATGGCGATGGCCTCGTTGATGAACGTGCCGATAACGCGTGAGGTGAAGAAGCCCCGCGAGTCGTTGACGACGATCGGTGTCTTGCGGATGGCCTGCACATAGTCGAAGACTCGGGCGAGGGCCTCGTCGGACGTCTTCTCGCCGCGGATGATCTCCACGAGCGGCATCTTGTCGACGGGTGAGAAGAAGTGGATGCCGATGAAGTCTTCCTGCCGCTTCACACCCGTGGCCAGGCCGGTGATCGGCAGGGTCGAAGTGTTGGAACCGAGCAGCGCCTTCGGGTCGACGATGTCTTCGATCTCCTGGAACACCTTGTGCTTGAGTTCCTGGCTCTCGAACACGGCCTCGACGACGAAGTCGACACCGGCGAAGTCGGCCGGGTCGGCGGTCGGCTTGATCCGGTCGAGCAACGCCTTCGACTTCTCCTCGGTGGTTTTGCCACGCGCCAGCGCCTTGGCCTCGATGCCCTCGGAGTACGCCTTGCCCTTGTTCGCGGCCTCGATGGTGACGTCCTTGAGGACGACGTCGAAGCCGGCCTTCGCGGACACGTAGGCGATGCCAGCGCCCATCATTCCGGCGCCGAGCACACCGACCTTGGTGATCGGGGTCTTCTCGATGCCTTCGGGGCGGGAGGCCCCGGAGTTGATGGCCTGCAGGTCGAAGAAGAAGGCCTGGATCATGTTCTTCGCGACCTGGCCGGTGACCAGCGACGTGAAGTACCGCGCCTCGATGAGCAGCGCGTTGTCGACGTCGACCTGCGAGCCCTCGACAGCGGCCGCCATGATCGCGCGCGGCGCGGGCATGGGGGCGCCCTTGAGCTGCTTGCGCAGGTTCGCGGGGAAGGCAGGCAGGTTGGCGGCGAACGCGGGGGTGGACGGGGTTCCGCCCGGAATCCGGTAGCCCTTCTTGTCCCACGGCTGCACGCCGCCCTCTGGGTTGGCCTTGATCCACGCCTTCGCAGCGGGTACCAGTTCCTCGACGGAGGACACGACCTCGTCGATCAGTCCGACCTCCTTGGCCTGGACCGGTCCACGCTGCTGACCCTGCAGCAGTACCTGCATGAGCGCGTTCTGCAGACCGAGCATCCGGACCGTGCGCACGACTCCGCCACCACCGGGCAGCAGGCCGAGGGTCACCTCGGGGAGGCCGATCTTGACACCCTTCACGTCCGCGGCGATGCGGTGGTGGGTGGCGAGGGCGATTTCGAGTCCGCCGCCGAGTGCGGCACCGTTGATTGCGGCGACGACGGGCTTCCCGAGGGTTTCGAGGCGACGCAGATCCGACTTGAGCGCGACGCTGTGGTCGTAGACTTCCTGGGCGTTCTCGGGCCCGACCTTGATCATGTTCTTCAGGTCGCCGCCGGCGAAGAAGGTCTTCTTGCCGGACGTGATGACGACGCCCGTGATGGAATCCTTCTCGTCGACGAGGCGGTCGACGGTCGCCTTCATCGAGGAGATGTAGGCGTCGTTCATGGTGTTCGCGCCCTGGTTGGGATCGTCGATGGTGAGCACGACGATGCCGTCGGCGTCCTGCTCCCAGTTGATGATGTTCTGCTCGCTCACTGCTTCAAGTCTCCTGTTGATCCGGGCGTCAGACGCGCTCGATGATGGTGGCGACACCCATACCGCCGCCGATGCACAAGGTGATGAGGGCGTACCGGGCGTTCCGCCGCTCGAGTTCGTCGAGCATGGTGCCGGTGATCATGGCCCCCGTAGCGCCCAGCGGGTGACCCATCGCGATGGCACCACCGTTGACGTTGAGCTTCTCGTCGGGAATCTTCAGGTCCTTCTGGAACTTGAGCACCACCGATGCGAACGCCTCGTTGATCTCGAACAGGTCGATGTCGTCGACGGTCAGTCCGGCTGCGGCGAGGACCTTCTTCGACGCCGGGGTCGGACCGGTGAGCATGATCGTGGAGTCGGCGCCGGAGGTGGCGGTGGCGACGACGCGGGCACGCGGCCGCAGGCCCATGTCCTTGCCGGCCTGCTCCGTCCCGACGAGCACCAGTGCGGCGCCGTCGACGATGCCGGAGCTGTTACCACCGTGGTGGACGTGGTTGATCTTCTCGACCCAGTGGTACTTCTGCAGCGACACCGCGTCGAAGCCGCCCATTTCACCGACACCGGCGAACGACGGGTTGAGGCCTGCGAGATTCTCCACGGTGGTGCCGGGACGCATGTGCTCGTCGTGGTCGAGGACGGTGATGCCGTTGATGTCCTTCACCGGGACGACGGACTTGGTGAAGTACCCGCCCGCCCACGCCTTCGCGGCGAGATCCTGCGAGCGGACGGCGTACGCGTCGACGTCTTCGCGGGAGAAGCCTTCGATGGTGGCGATCAGGTCGGCGCCCACACCCTGCGGCACGAAGTAGTTGTCGTAGTTGGTGGCCGGGTCGAGTGCCCACGGTCCGCCGTCGGAGCCCATCGGCACGCGGGACATCGATTCGACGCCACCGGCAATCACCAGTTCGTCCCAGCCCGACCGCACCTTCTGGGCGGCGGTGTTGACGGCCTCGAGGCCCGACGCGCAGAACCGGTTGAGCTGGACACCACCTACGGTGTCGGGCAGCCCGGCGTCGTTGACGGCGATGCGTGCAATGTCCATGCCCTGGTCGCCCACCGGGGTGACGACACCGAGGATCAGATCCGAGATGCGGTCCTCGTCGAGGTCGGGGAAGCGGACGCGGAGCTCGTCGATCAGGCCGGTGACCAGCGAGATCGGCTTGACCGAATGGAGCGAACCGGTCTTCTTTCCGCGGCCACGCGGGGTGCGGATGGCTTCATAAATGAATGCCTCTGTGGTCACTTCGGGTGTTCCTTCCTTATCTGCGTCGACGCCGACAGTGCACACGGCGCTCTGCGCGGGGCATACCCCGTCACCTTTACCTTAGAACCTGTTGCAAAACCGGTGGAAGGACCGAAGCGATCCTGGATCGTGACCCAGGCGATCACGGCTCCCCTTCTCTCATCGCGCCGAGGCAGCATTTTCGTGCTCTAATGACGCGCGCCCGCACTCCCGCGACAAGAGAAGAGACCCCTCGTGCCGAACCCGCTGTCCCGGCGACGTCTCCTCGGGGCGGCGGCAGTGGGTGCCGTGACCGCAGCCGGATTCGGTGGCCGAACCGCCTCGGCCCGTCGGCGTCTTCCGCCGCCGACGTCCGTCACGGAGACCGACCCCGCTCTGTTGAGTGCGATCGAGGCGGCGACTCTTTTGCAGTCGCGTGCCCTGCACCCACGGGATCTGCTCGACGCGTGCCTCGCTCGCAGCGCGGAACACGACGGCTCGGTCGAGGCGTGGATCCGGATCTACTCGGAGCAGGCATACGCCGCGGCTGACCTGGCAGCGCAGCGACTGGCTACCGGATCGGCACCACTTGTCTGCGGATTGCCGATCGCCCTGAAAGATGTCTTCGCCGTGGCCGGGTTGCCCCTGACGGCGTCGAGCGGCGCCCTTGCCGGCAACATCGCCGCGGGCGATTCGGGCGTGTGGCGGCGGCTCCGCGATGCGGGCATGGTCCTCATGGGACACCTGCACACGCACGAGTTCGCTATCGGGACCGCCACACCCCAGGTCGGCAACCCCTGGGGCACCGAGTACTCACCGGGCGGTTCCTCGGGCGGCAGTGCCGCCGCACTCGCCGCCCGGTTCACTCCGTGCGCTGTCGGGACGGACACCGGCGGATCACTGCGCATCCCCGCGAGCGCGTGCGGGATCACCGCCATCAAGCCGACGTTCGGCCGATGCAGCACCAGCGGCGTGATCCCGCTGACGTGGACGCGTGATCACACCGGACCGATGGGGCGCAGTGTCGCCGACGCGTCCCTGCTGCTCAGCTACATGGCGGGCGTCGACGTCGACGACCCCAGCACGTCGGTAGGACCCGACGTACCCGCAAACGGGTACCCGCTCTCCGCCGTGGGCGGCCCACAGCCGTTGTCCGGCATACGCTTCGGCCTGCCGAGCACGGCAACCGAGGACCTGCCCGAAACCGTGGGGGTGTTGTTCTCGGCATTTCTCGACCTGATCCGTCGTCTCGGCGGGGTGATCGTCGACGTCCCAATGCCGGCGGTTCCCACCGGACTTCTCACCGGCGACCTGGCGGAATTCGGTTTGTATCACCAGCAGTTCGTCGATCGGCTCCCGTCGTACAGGCCGGAATCGGCTGTTGCCGCGACTGCGGCTGTCGCGAGTCTCGGCGTGCCCGTGGCAGACTACTTTTCGCTCGAACGCGAACGACGGCGTTACCAGCACGAGTACAACCGCATGTTCGCCGAGCACGCCTTGGACGTGGTTCTGCGACCCGGGGCCCTGACGGACGGAATCCGCCGCGACACACTGGCTGATACGAGCGTGTTCGCCGGCGCCAGGGAAAACTATTTCTGGGCCAATTACACCGGGGCACCCGTGATCTGCGTTCCCGCCGGCCGGTCCACCGCCACCGGTATCCCGTTCGGCGTGCAACTCGGTGGTCTCCCGTGGGCCGAGGAGGCGCTGATCTCGACGGCACTCGAACTGCAGGAAGCGGATCCGGTGTGGCGCGACACCCCGCCACTCGCCTCGTCTCCCCGCCGGATTCCCGACGTCCGCGCCACCCGCCCCGGGCCGGGCCCGAGCCCCACGAACACGGACGACTCCGGCCCCGGGTTCAGATTCGTGCCGACGACGTCCACCGCGGCCGTCTAGCTGCCACACTCACGGATCGAGTCCGAGCCCGGCGTCCCGCGCGCGCACGATGGCGGCGGAACGGTCGGGCACACCGAGCTTGGCCAGCACGTTGGACACATGGTTGCGCACGGTCTTCGGACTCAGTACCAGTCGCCGGGAGATGCTCGCGTTGTCGTGTCCGCGAGCCACGAGGTCCAAAATCTCACGTTCCCGGTCGGTCAACTCGGGAAACACCGTCGAGCGCACCCGGTGTGAGGCCGCCATGAAGGTCATCGCCCGGGCGGCTACCGCGGCGCCCAGGATCATTTCGCCGTTCGCGACGGCTCGCACAGCACGTTCCACTTCGGCGGGATCGGCGCCCTTGACGAGATAACCCCTCGCCCCGGCACGCACCGAAGCGACGAGCGACTCGTCGTCCTCGTGCATCGTGACCACGAGCACCCGCAGCGCCGGATATGTCTGGACCAATTGGCGGGTGGCGTCCACACCCGAACCGTCACCGAGTTCGAGGTCCATGAGCACCACATCGACTTCGGCGTCGACGACGTCGAGCGCTTCGGCGACGGAGCTGGCCTGAGCAGCCACCTCCATGCCGTCGAGTGTCGAGAGCAGCGCCACCATTCCGAGCCGGAACACCGGATGATCGTCGACGACGACCACCCGGATGGGCGAGGGTGAAGGACTGGCAATACTCGCGCTCATAGTGATGACAACGGTAGCCGGGCTGTGACCACTGTGCCTGTCGGACTCCCCGATTCGATGTCGAGGGTGCCGCCGAGTTCGCGGGCGCGCTCACGCATCGACCGGGTCCCCACCCCGGCACCTCCCGTGGGATCGAACCCACAGCCGTCGTCCCGGATCATCACTTCGAGGACGTCGCCTGCGCCCGGATCCTGACCGAGTGTGGCGTCGACACGGCAACCGTCGGCGCCGCTGTGCCGTCGTGCGTTGGTCACGGCCTCGACGATGATCCCGTACGCAGCGGCGCTGATCTGCGTACCGAGGCCGGCTGGCGGGTCTGCTCGAATGTGCAGCGTGAAACCACTGCGAGAGTGTGTTTCCGCCAATTCTTGCAGGGCGGGGAGGAGGCCGAGTTCGTCGAGCACCGGCGGAAACATGCTGCGGGACAGCTGCCGGACACCCTCGACCTGGTGGTCGAGTTCCGCCTGCAGCGAATCGATGAGCGCCGCTGCCGAATCGGGGTCGCTGGTGAGCAGGTTCCGTGCCCCTTGCAGGCCGAGTCGGATGCCTGCCAGCGACGGCCCCAGGCCGTCGTGCAGTTCACGGCGGATCATCTGGCGCTCCTCGAGGCGAACCGACGCCAGCTGCCGCCGCGCCTCCCGTAGATCGTCGGCCGACTGCATCACCACGAGGCCCGCCGTGACCACTGCAGACAGCTCGGTGAGCGATCTGCGCGTCCGCGAACCGAGCGTCTCCCCGGGAGGTGCAGTGACGATCATCGTGCCGAAGACCGCTCCACGATGTACCAACTCCACCGACTCTGCGGGTCCCGTCGCGTGACCCCACACTGCGGCAACACCGCTGCCACGGCGAATGGATACCGATTCGAGGCGCAACGCGACGCCCACACCGGCGGCGAGTTCCGCGAGTAGTTCCTCTGGTGACTCGGCACTGCCGAATCGCCGCCCCAGTGCGCGGACCGCTCGGGCCGGATCTGCGCCCTCGCCGTACACCAGGTGGTGCACTCGCCGCTGGAGCCACAACCGCGCGGGCTGCACAGCGACAGCGACGACTCCCGCCGCCACCACCTGCGCACCCACCGATTCACCCGCGGGGAGCAGCGCCGACACGAGCGTCGCCACCACGACGTACAACACCAGCAGCAGGACGGTGAGCGTCCCGGCCACAGTCGCACGGCTGACCGCCAGGTTCAGCCCCCACATGCGCTGCCGCAGAACGCACACCAGGATCGCGACCGGGTAGAACGCCTGCACGGCGAGGTGCACCAGTGGATTGAGCACCCACAGCCCGGGAAGCGACGCCGGCAGCGCGAGAGGAATGTACGCGGCCGTCATCAGACCGGTGCCCAGACACATCCATCCCAGACCCACCCGCTCGGCCTGCGGACCGTGCCTCCACCGCCAACCACAATCCGCCGACGCAAGCGCCCCGACGACGAGGACGGGCAGAAGCACCCAGATCGGTGGAATGTCGGTGAAGGTCCGCGACCAGAAGTACCACGCGGTCGCGCCGATACCCGCCGCGACTCCTGCCTTCGCGATCGGCCCCAGCGGATGGTCGCGGATCAGCCACGGGACGATGAGGAAGAGGCTGAGTGTGCCCGGAATCCACGCCGTGTTCTGCAGCGGTTCCAGCACACCGACTCCCGGAAGCCCGGGACGGACCAGCGCGAGCTGCGAGTAGCTGTAGCTCAGCGCGGCGACACCCACTCCGATCGCGGTGAGGCCGAGGAGGATCGGTACCGGGTGCACACGCCGAGCGAGGACGACCCCGCCCACGGTCCCGTACACCGCAGCACCGACGACATCGACCAAGAAGAACAGCTGGTTGGAATCGATGCCCGGGTCTGCGCCGACGAACGCCACAACGGACAGAACCACCAGCACCCACGACGACACCGCCATGACTGCGGCGGGTACCGGCGCACCGCCGGTACCCGCCGACCCCTCGATCATTCGACATGCCCTCGTCTCGCTCATCGTTGCGAACGAGTATCACTCACGCAGGGAGGGTGCGAATGCGAATCCCACCGCACTGACCAACACCCACAGCGGTCCGGTGAACCCGGCCATGTACTGCAGGGGTGACACGCCGATGAGGGCCGTCACCAGACCGAGGACCAGGCCGACCCAGCCGATCCACCGGGGCCCGGCGTGTCCGCGTAGCAACGCGGCAGCCACCGCCAGCGCGCTGACGCCCGCCCCCGCCCACAACCACGGGATCGTCCCCATCCAGTGAGCTCCGATCACCGCGAACTCCGGCACCAGCTGATCCGTCTCACCGAGGCCGAACACCAGCTCCGTCGTCAGACCGGTCCCCAGCAGGCACGCCGCCGACGTCAGGACCAGACCGAACGCCGCAACCGACGGAAGGATGCTGTCCGTCGGTAGCGCCGCCCGCAGCCGTTGTGCCAACCCGGCTGCGAAGACGAGCAGGAGCAGCGCCGTGGCCATGATGGACACGTGCATCACGAGGATGCTGGTTCGCTGTCCGGCGAGGTGGTTCATGATCGCTACCGCGTCACCTGCCGACGACTCCGCATAGACCGCGTCGATCGACATGCTCGCCTGGATGCCGAGAATGCCGGCCGCCCCGGCCAGAATCCCGACATACGCCCACCACCGGCCACGTCGTGCAGCCGCCGGGACCTCGTTCTGCACGCCTTCAGGAACATTCACTGTGTTCATGGAACGAGAATCGGCTACCCGGCGTCCCGGGCACCAGGGGCCTGTGTCCCGAACCGGCGGGACGATCAGCCCTCGAGTTTCTTCGCCCCGAGCATGTCCTTGAGCAATTCGAACGCCACGACCTCCGGGTCACGACGTGTGGACGGATCAGCGGGTTCCGCCGCCTCGGCGAACATCTCCTCTTCGTCTTCCGGGGTGGTGACAGGAGGGGTCGCGGATTCGTAGTCGACCGGGGGTGCAGGATCGTCGGGATAGTCGGGTGCCTCCGGCGGCGGGATGTCGTCGTCCGGTTCGGACGACGAACGAGGCTGCGGCCGTGCGGTTTCTGCGCCTGCAGCTCGCGGCTCCGACGATGGTGGAGTTGCACGCTGCGCGGTCTTGTCCTGGCTGGGCCGCGAGAATCGCGGTGTGCCGGCCGGCCGGGTAGGTGCCGAGGCGACCTTCGTGACCGGCGGCGGCGGGGGTGCCGGGGCGCCCGCCTGATACTCCACTTCCCAGTCGCCGCCGAACATCTCGGCGAGCACCTCCGCGATGACCTGGGCGTTGTGGGGTGAGGCGATGCGTGCGCCCAGATTGGGAACGGGATGCGCGAGGATCAAGCGATTGCCCTGCACGTCGTGCACCGTCGCCGCCGACAGCATCGCCGGAAGAATCTTGTTCCGCTGGCTCACCTTCTCGCGCAGGCTGTTCCATGCCTCTCTCAACGCAGCGGCGTCCGGACCGCCGGGCGCGTCCGGTTGCGCCGCGACCTCGGGAGCCGGGGTCGCATCAGGTTCGGTTACCGGTTCCGGCGTCGGCTCCGGCTCCGGAACGGGAGCGGGCTCGGGCGCCGGAACCGGGGCGGGCTCCGGCGTCGGCTCCGGAACGGGAGCGGGCTCGGGCGCCGGAACCGGGGCGGGCTCCGGCGTCGGCTCCGGAACGGGGGCAGGCTCGGGTGTCGGCTCGGGCTTCGGAACGGGGTGTGGCGCCGGTTCGGGTTCGGGTGGCGCAGGCACTGTCTCGGCCGCCCTCATCGAGGGCCGCTGGAACTTGAGTTCGGGCTGCGGGGACGAATTGGCCTGCGCCGCAGGATCTGCCGTGGAAGTGTTCTGCGCCGCGGGCGCCGGGGCCGGACGTCCGGCCGCCGCAGTCGCCGGCGCCGTACCGGCCGGGGGCAGTCCCCGTTCGACTCGCTCTAGTCGCTGCAATACCGCGGACTCCGCGTCGGACGCCGACGGCAGAAGCATGCGGGCGCACATCACTTCGAGCAACAGACGCGGGGCAGTGGCGCCGCGCATCTCGCCGAGTCCGGCGTGGATCACCTCCGCGTATCGGGTGAGCGTTGCCGGTCCGATCCGCTTCACCTGTGCGCGCATGTGCTCGAGCACGTCGCCGGGTGCGTCGACCAGGCCGCGCTCGGCGGCGTCCGGCACCGCCTGCATGAGGATCAGATCACGCAGACGCTCGAGCAGATCGACGGCGAAACGCCGCGGATCGTGGCCTGCGTCGATGACACGATCCACGGTTCCGAACAGCGCAGCGCCGTCACCGGTGGCCAGTGCGTCGACTGCGTCGTCGATGAGTGCCACGTCGGTGACACCGAGGAGCGCAAGCGCACGCGGGTAGGTCACCCCGTCATCGCCCGCACCGGCCAGCAACTGGTCGAGGATGCTCAGCGAGTCTCGCGGGGAACCGCCGCCCGCACGGATGACCAGCGGATATACGGGATCCGCCACCGGAACGTTCTCCTGCAGGCAGATCTTCTCGAGCAGTCCACGCATGGTCGACGGCGCCAGCAGCCGGAACGGGTAGTGGTGGGTACGCGAACGAATGGTCGGCAGCACCTTGTCCGGCTCGGTGGTGGCGAAGATGAAGATGAGGTGCTCCGGCGGTTCCTCGACGATCTTGAGGAGGGCATTGAATCCGGCCGTCGTGACCATGTGGGCCTCGTCCACGATGAACACTCGGTATCGCGACTCCGCGGGTGCGTAGAACGCGCGGTCGCGCAGCTCACGCGTGTCGTCGACACCACCGTGGCTGGCGGCGTCGAGTTCGGTGACGTCGAGGTTGCCGGAACCGCCCGGTCCCAGAGCCACGCACGAGGGGCACTGACCACACGGGGTGGACGTCGGGCCTTCGACGCAGTTGAGCGAGCGCGCGAGGATGCGGGCAGAGGACGTCTTGCCGCAGCCACGAGGACCGGAGAACAGATAGGCGTGGTTGATCCGTCCGGCATCGAGTGCGGTGCTCAGTGGTTCGGTGACGTGCTCCTGCCCCACCACCTCGGCGAAGGATGCGGGTCGGTACTTCCGGTACAGGGCCACGCGGAAAGACTACCGGCGGACCCCGACAGGCCAGGTGCGGGTGGTCGGGTCCACAGCCACGCACGATCGGTCGTCGTCACACCCGTCACTTCACACCCGACACTCGTCGAATGAGTGAATTGCGTAACACGTTCGCAACGCGTCGGCAGCACACCTGAAACGGGTCACGGTCATCGTGACTTTCCGCGCACGGTTCCGTCCGAGCGTGTGAGGAGAATGTCGTGCCTGCAATCGACGCCGGAGCAACCGCCTGGCTGCTGATCAGTACCGCGCTGGTCCTGTTGATGACCCCGGGTCTCGCCCTGTTCTACGGCGGGATGGTGAGATCCACCGGTGTCCTGAACATGATCATGATGAGTTTCGTGTCGATCGCCCTGGTCACCGTGGCATGGCTGGTGGCGGGGTACTCCCTGATCTTCGGTGACGACATCGGCGGCGGCCTGATCGGCGGCTTCGAGCATCTGGGGATGGTGGGCATCGACCCCACCACGGTTCACGGGCAGGTTCCCGAGATCCTGTTCGCGACGTTCCAGCTGACGTTCGCCATCATCACCGCCGCGCTGATCAGCGGAGCGATCGCCGACCGCGCCAAGTTCTCGGCATGGATGGTTTTCGTCCCGATCTGGGCCCTTCTCGTGTACGCGCCCGTCGCCCACTGGGTGTGGAACCCGGAGGGCTGGATCGCACAGTTCGGCGCCCTCGACTACGCCGGCGGGCTGGTCGTCGAGATCGTCTCCGGTGCGTCCGGCCTCGCGTTGGCCCTTGTTCTGGGCCCGCGCCTCGGCTTCCGTTTGGAGTCGATGCGCCCGCACAACCTGCCCCTGGTGCTGCTGGGTGTCGGGCTGCTGTGGTTCGGCTGGTTCGGCTTCAACGCAGGCTCCGCCCTCGCCGCCGACGGCACCGCGGCCGCAATCTTCCTCAACACCCTCGTCGCCGGCTGCACCGGCCTGCTCGGCTGGCTCCTCGTGGAGCAGAAGCGAGACGGACACCCCACCACATTCGGCGCTGCGTCCGGTGTCGTCGCCGGCCTGGTCGCGATCACGCCCTCGTGCGGAACGGTGAGCATGCTCGGCGCGTCCGTCGTCGGGGCGGTCGCCGGTGTGGTCTGTTCGTTCGCCGTCGGATGGAAGTTCCGCCTCGGCTACGACGACTCGCTCGACGTGGTGGGCGTCCACTTGGTCGGCGGTATCGTCGGCACGATCCTGATCGGTCTGCTCGCCACCGAAGTGATGACGGGCGGTGCGGAGGGCCTCTTGTACGGCGGCGGGTTCGCGCAACTCGGCAAGCAGGTAGTGGCCGTGGTCGTCGTCGCCCTCTACGCCTTCGGTGTCACCTACGTGCTGGGCAAGCTCATCGACCGCGCCTTCGGGTTCCGGGTGAGCGCGGAGGACGAATCCTCGGGAATCGACCTGGCCCTGCACGCCGAATCGGCCTATGAGCACGGCGTCCTCGGCCACGGACCTGGAGGCGGCGGCCTCGGCCACGGGCCTGGAGGCGGCGGCCTCGGCCACGGACCTGGAGGCGGCGGTCAGGGCAACAGCGTGTTCCCGTGGATGCACGAGAGCGAACGCCGTCGCCACCTCGACGAGGAACGGAAGGACTCCGAGTAGCGGCGGCTACTTCTTCTTCGCTGCGGCTTCCTTCTTCGCCTCGGCCTTGGCGGCCTTCTTGAACTCGCGGACCTCGTGCAGGCTCTTCTCGTCGACGACGTCTGCGATCGACCGGCGGGAACCGTCCGTACCGTAGTCGCCGGCGGCTTCCCGCCAGCCCTGAGGCTCCACCCCGATCTGCTTGCCGAGCAGTGCCAGGAAGATCCGCGCCTTCTGGTCGCCGTAGCCGGGCAGCGCCTTCAACCGTTTCAGAACCTCTTTGCCGTCGGGATCGCCGTCGGTCCACAGCGCTTCGACGCTGCCGTCGTAGTTCTCGACGAGAAACGCGCACAGCGACTGGATGCGCGTGGCCATGGAACCGGGGAACCGATGCACCGCGGGAGTCTGTGCACAGACGGCGGCGAATTCTTCCGGATCCATCTCCGCGACGCGATGCACCTCGAGCCCGCCGAGACGATCCGCAAGCTTCTTCGGGCCCGCGAACGCCGTCTCCATCGGAACCTGCTGATCGAGCAGCATTCCGATCAGCAGGGCAAGGGGGTCACTCGCCAGAAGAGCGTCCGCCTCCGGATCACCGACGAGATTCAACGTGCGTGCCATGGGGTCGATCCTGCCACCACGCCCATCCGGCCGGGAGTCAACAGGTTCGATACATGAGTTGTCCACAGAGTTGTCCACAGCACTGCATTACTCGCGCGTAAGGTTCGATACCGGTCCCGTCACAGCGCCCGTCCGGCCCTGCCTTCTACGAAGGGTCGTGGTCACGGTGGCGGGGATGTGTATACGAAAGCAGCCCTTATCGTTCGTCGGTCATGCGGAAATGTGCATATGATCCGAGGTATCCGCCGAGCGAGAGGGTGAGAGCAATGCCCGACAACACGAGCGAGAAGAAACCGGCGCCCGCAAACGTCGCTGTGGGTGTGCGGGTGCTGGTACGCCGGCAGTCCGAGGAGGCACAGACCGGTCATGTCATCGAGGACTACGCCGCGTTGACCGACGCCGAACGTGGGCACGAGTGGGCTCCCGCGCATCGATGGGCCATCGCCCTCGACGACGGACGCCTGGTTTTCGCCGACACCGACGACCTCACCATCGATCCCGGCGCTCCCCAATCCGGGACGCAGCCTCCGCGCCGCTGACCACACCGCGTGTCGGCGCGGCCGTAGCCGGGTACCTCTAGGTTCCAGGGACTGCGGTCCATTCGCGCGACCCGAAGGACACCCGATGGCCCCGAACGAAGCCAACCGAGCCAGCGGATTCAGTGGAGCCGTGGATCGTGCGACAGACAGCACCACCTTCGAACGGGTTGCCCGCGCCGGCCACGTGATGAGCGGATTCGTCCATCTCCTGGTTGCATACATCATCATTCAGCTTGCGTTCGGAAGCGGTGGCGACGCCGACCAGTCCGGGGCACTGGGCACGCTCGCTTCCAAACCGGGTGGCCGTTTCGTCCTGTGGGTAGCCGCGGTGGCGTTCGTCGCAATGGCTCTCTGGCGGCTGGCCGAGACCGTGCTCGGACCGCATGTCACCGAGGGATCGCAGGGTGATCCGGAAGGTCCGTCGCTGATGGACCGCGCGAAGGCGTTCGGCCTGGCCTTGGTCTACTTCGCTTTCGCCTTCTCTGCGGTCCAGTTCGCCCGCGGCGCCGGGAAGTCGAGCGGTCAGCAGAATGCGGGACTGAGCGCTCGGCTCATGGAGTCCGGGGGAGGCAAGGCCCTTCTCATCGTGGTGGCTCTCGTGGCCATCGCGATCGGCGGGTATCACATCTACAAGGGAGCGTCGAAGAATTTCTGCGACGATCTGAAAGGTCAGCCCTCGAAGCTCGTGGAGCCGCTCGGCGTCATCGGATACGTCGCGAAGGGGCTGGTGATCGCCGGTGCGGGCGTCCTCGTGATCGTGGCCGTGCTGAAGTCCGACCCTTCCAAGGCCACGGGGCTCGACGGCGCAGTTAAAACACTCGGATCGGCGCCGTACGGTCAGGTGCTTCTGGTCCTCGCCGGACTGGGCATCGCCGCCTACGGTGTGTACAGCTTCGTGATGGCGCGCAACGCCCGGATGTAGCCGAGCGCACTCCTAGTACTGCGACGACTAGGAGTGCGATCCGTCCAGGCGCGCCTCGGTGGCCGCGAGGAGAACGCAGGTCGCGACGCCGTTCATCGCCTTGCCCAACTCCTCGGTGGACGGGAAGCTCGGCGCGAGCCGAATGTTCTTGTCCTCGGGGTCGATGCCGTACGGAAACGCGGATCCGGCAGCGGTGAGCGCGATACCCGCTTCCTTCGCCAAGGCGATCACCCGCTTGGCCGTGCCCTCCACGACGTCGAGGCTCACGAAGTAACCACCCTTCGGCTCCGTCCACGACGCCACCTTCGACGCCCCGAGACGGTCCTCGAGGATCTTCAGCACCAACGCGAACTTCGGTGCCAGGAGCTCACGGTGCTTCTCCATGTGCGCCCGGACACCGTCCGCGTTGCCGAAGAATCGCAGGTGACGAAGCTGGTTGAGCTTGTCGGGACCGATACTCTTCTTGCCGAAGTACTTCTGATACCACGCCAGGTTCTCGGTAGAGGCACCGAAGAAGCTGACACCGGCGCCCGCGAACGTGATCTTCGACGTCGACGCGAACACCAGCGGACGGTTCGGGTGGCCGGCCTCGGCGGCCATGCCCAGGATGTCCAGCGACGGCGCCGTCTCCCCGAACAACGGATGCACCGCATAGGCGTTGTCCCAGAACAACCGGAAATCCGGGGCCGCGGTGGGCATCGTGGCCAACGTCCGCGCCACTTCCTCCGAGTACACGACACCCGTCGGGTTGGAATAGTTGGGGACCGCCCACAAGCCCTTGATCTGCGGGTCTCCTGCCACAAGCTTGGCGACGAGGTCCGCATCGGGGCCGTCCGGTCGCATCGGCACCGGAATCATCTCGATGCCGTAGGACTCGGTGATCGCAAAGTGGCGATCGTATCCGGGCGCAGGGCAGAGGAACCGGACCTTGGGCTCCTGCGACCACGGGCGCGGGGAATCGGGATTTCCGTGCAGCAGCGAGAACACCACGGCGTCGTGCATGATCTCGAGGCTCGCGTTGTTTCCGGCGAGGAGATTTTCGACGGGAATGCCGAGCAACTCGCCGAAGATGGCCCGCAGTTCGGGCAGCCCGGTGAGGCCGCCGTAGTTGCGGCAGTCGGTGCCGTTGCCGTCCCGGAAGTCGCCGTCACCCGGCAGCGTCAGAAGCTCCGCCGACAGGTCCAGCTGTTCGGGAGAGGGTTTGCCACGGGTGAGATCGAGCGTGAGCTTCTCGGTCTTCAACTGCGCATAATTCGCAGTTTGACGCTCGTGCTCGGAAAGTAGTTCCTCATGGCTCATCAACCCGATCTGGGTCTGGTTGGGCATCAGGAGCGGCCTTTCACCGACGTGATGAGTCGGGTATGCGAAAGATAGGGGACCCCGCGCACCCGGCAGAGCCCGTTGACCCTTGCTGCCTTCCGGCCCTGGGGGAGTTCACAGGATGCGCGCCGCGCGGGATCCACCACAGAGTGTAGACGGCCCCGAACCGCCGCAGGGATCCACCCCGGAACCGGGGCCCGGTGCTACGGTCGCCACCGCATTCGGCCACCTCGGGCCGAAAGACCGATGGGATTTGAGGGATGTATCGGAGAAGGGCCGCGCGGGCGGTGGCACTCGGCAGCGTCGTGGCGGCACTGTCGGCGTGCGGAGGGGGCGACGACGAGCCGACCTCGGACGACGCAGTGCGCTGGGATGCGGTGGACCCGTGCACGTTGGCCGACGAGGCAACGCTGGACCCGTTGCTGACGGCCGACGTCGGCAACGGCACGCCGGTCGAGGCCGACGAGCGTCGCAGCTGCACGTGGGGCCGGCCCGAGACGCTGAACACCGTGACCGTCACCACCACAGATTCCGCCGCCCCCGACAAGCCCCTGCGCATCATCGAGGTGCTCGGAAACGAAGGTCGCGCCCTCGCCGAGAGCAAGTACCAGTGCATCCTCGAGTTCACCACCGACTCTGGCACCCTACTGATCGACACGACTTTCGGCCTGGACGCTGTCGCGGACCCGGACACCTCGTGCAACCGGTCGGTGCCGCTGGCCGAACACTCGCTGACCCTGCTGCATTGGGCGTAGAACCGCGCTTTCACCTGGCCGTTTAACACCGAGGCGGGGTCGTTGGGTATGCTCCTCCACGGAGGATTCGCCTAGTGGCCTATGGCGCTCGCCTGGAACGCGGGTTGGGTTAACGCCCTCAGGGGTTCAAATCCCCTATCCTCCGCCACAGGAACCCCTGTGAACTGCTGAAAAGCGGTTCACAGGGGTTCTTTTCGCTTCACATCCAGGCCTTCTTGAATACGCAGAGTAGTTATCTTCCTGTTATCGTTCGTGGCGCAGTGTGTGTCGGTACGAGATAAAGGGACAATTCCATGGCGATTCGTCGCACCCGCGCGTTGATCGTGGGCCTCGTCGCAGTGTTGGCGTCGGGCCTCGCATCCGCTCTGACCGGAGCCGGCATCGCCCATGCCGACTCGGCCCTGATCTCGGTGTATTCACCCTCTATGGACAAGCACATTCCCGTGAAGGTGCTGAAGGCCGCGGGCGGTGGTCCTGCCCCTACCCTGTACCTGCTCGACGGGCTGCGGGCACCGGACGACAACAACGGCTGGCTGATCGAGACCGACGTGGAGAGCTTCTTCGCCGGCAAGCACGTCAACGTGGTCATTCCGTTCGGCGGCGGCGGCACCTTCTACTCGGATTGGCAGCGCGACGATCCCAAGCTCGGCCGCGTCAAGTGGGAGACCTTCCTCACCAACGAGCTGCCCCCGGTGATGGCGTCGCAGTTCGGCAGCGACGGGGTGAACAACGCCGTGGCCGGTCTGTCGATGAGCGGCACCTCCGCGCTGAACCTCGCCATCCATCGTCCTGACTTCTACAAAGCGGTCGCCTCCTACAGTGGATACCCGACGGCCAGCTCCCCCGGCTTCGCCCAGGGCATTCAGGTTTCCGTCGCCCAGATGGGCGGCAACGCATCGAACATGTGGGGCTTCTGGCCGTCACCGGCGTGGATTCGCAACGACCCGCTGCTCAACGTCGGCGCCCTCCGCGGCAAGTCCGTCTACATCTCCTCCGGTGCAGGCGCGGCGAGCGATCCCACCGTCGACCCGGACAGCGATCACTTCGACCCGGTGAAGTTCTCGCAGACCGTTCCCCTCGAGACCGCCGCCGGCCTGAGCAGCAGGACCTTCGTCCCCGCCGCGCAGCGAGCCGGCGCCAAGGTGCAGACGCGCATCACCGATGAAGGCCTCCATACCTGGAACTACTGGCAGGACCGGCTGCACGAGTCCTGGGCCGGCACGATCGCGCCCGCCCTCGGCACCTCCTGAGCCGAGCGTTCCACTCGCCTGACCTTCCACCACAGTGGCCCCCGATCTCGGATCGGGGGCCACTGTGTTTTTCAGGTCACGGTGTTTCTCCGCCACGGTGTTTCTGCACCGTGTTGGATAGTGCTGTGCCGATCGACGACAGCAGGCGGATGCTCACCCTCGCCGTCGTTCTGTCCGTCCTGGCCGGATACGTCGACGCTCTCGGATTCATCACCCTCGGTGGGTTCTTCGTCGCGTTCATGAGCGGCAATCTCACCCGCTTCAGCGTCGGATTCGCCGAAGGAACCTGGGCGCATGCGCTGACGGCCGCAGCCGTGATCGGCGTGTTCGTCCTGGGGACCGTGCTGGGTGCAACGATCGTCCACCTCGCCGACCGGCGGAACCTGCCGGTGAAGAGCACCGTGCTCGCGGCGGTGTCGGGCCTGCTCCTCGCAGGGTCTCTCGCCGCGAGCCTCGATGCGAGCACGGTGGCTGTCGGCGCCATGCTGCTCGCGATGGGGGCCGAGAACTCCTTCTTCCAGCGCGACGGCGAGGTGACCGTCGGACTCACGTACATGACCGGTGCCCTCGTGAAGATGGGGCACCGACTCGCGGCCGCCATGTTCGGCGGCTCCCGCTCGGCGTGGCTACGTCACTTCGCGCTGTGGATCGGGCTGGTGGTGGGCGCGGTGACGGGCACCCTCGCCCACCGCTGGGTCGGATTGGACGCCCTGTGGTTCGCGGCGGTGCCGGCCACTGCGCTGACCGTCGTCGTCCACCGGACGGTGGACCGCGCTACTCGCCGCCGGCAGTCGTCGTGACGGGGTTACCCGAGGAATCGAGGGTCCACCAGACACTGCCCACGGCTTGTCCGAACGCGTCACCGGGCTCGTTGTCGTCCTTGTAGCGGTACACCGGCCGCCCGTTGACGGTCAACTGGTGGGTACCGTTCGCCGCCGGGATCGTGTCGACGACGACTTCCTGCAAACCCTGGACGACGGGATTCTCGGTGACGCTGGTGACCGGCGGCCACGATTCGAGGCAGGGGCCACGGCACGAACTCGCACCGGACCCGACCTCGTCGTTGTCGTACACATAGACCGTCATCCCGCCGGAATCGACGACCACTTCACCGATGGTCGTCGGGCCCATCTGGAGCACGGGTTCACCGGGGGACGCAGGTGGCGACGTCGGAGTCGGTGACACGGGTGCGTTTCCGCCCGTATCGCCGGAGTCGGTGCTGTCGTACGCGCAACTCGAGAAAGCCAGGCTGACGGCGGCGATTGCGGCCAGCGCCCATGTTCGTCTCATGGAGTCCTCGTTCTCTGTGACGGCGGTATGGCGGGCCTCCGGGGAACCTCGACGGACCCGTGCCTACAGTTCACCTCGAGTTGTCCGCCGGTGCGGGCAGTTTCGCGTGATGCCGCGACAGCGGCAGATGTCGGTGCGCGTGACTACGCTCCCTGTCATGGGCTGGTACACGCCGACCTCACCGTCGTCCGATCTCACCGACACCCTGGTGTGCGGTTGGTCGGCGCGCACCGAGGGCGAGCACCTGCTGGTGCCGGACGGTTGCATGGACATTCTGTGGATTCGCGGGATCGGCATCCGGCTCTGCGGTCCCGAAACATCGGCCTGGTCGTTCACCCTGCCGCCGGGCACCGAATCGGTGGGCGTGCGTTTCCGGCCGGGCGCCGCTTCGCCGCTGTTTCGAACCCCGGCGTCCGAAGTACGCAACATCCGAGTCGGGCTGGGCGACGTCCTCGGCTCGAGCTGGGAACGAACACTCACCGACCGGCTGGACAACGCGGCGGGAAGCGACGAGCGAATCACGTTGTTCGAGAACGCCGTGCGGTCCTTGCGTGGCAATCGACGCGAAGCGGATCCGCTGATCGGCCACGTGCGCCGGGCGCTGGCTCGTCACTCCTGGAACGTGGGCGCGCTCGCCGACGCCACGTCAGTCACCGAACGGCAACTACAGCGGCGGTGCAATGACGCCTTCGGATACGGCCCGGCGACCCTGCGCGGAATCCTGCGGCTTCAGCGGTTCATGGCGCTGGCCCAGTCCGGAAAGCGACGGAGCCTGGCCGAACTCGCCGCCACCTCGGGTTACAGCGATCAGGCACATCTGTCCCGCGAGTGCCGCCGGATCTCCTCAATGACCCCGTCCGACCTGCTCGCGAGCGAGGCACCCGGCTGGCACGGCAGCGCCTCCGTCGTCGATGTCGGGAATGTTCAAGCCCTCGACCGATTCGGAGGGGAAGAATCGGCAGCATGACTTCGACAACGGACACCCCCGCCGCCCATTACCGAGATCTGGCCGAGAAGTTCACCGCTCGCGTCGAATCCGTGCCCGCCGACCGCTGGAACAATGTGTCGCCGTGCGAGGGCTGGACCGCCCGAGACCTCCTGCGCCACGTAATCGACACCCAGCGGTACATCGTCACCGTGGTCGACCTCGAGCTGCCCGCCGGACCTTCCGTCGACGAGGATCCGGCCGCCGCGTGGGCGGCCACCCGCGACGGCATGCAGGAAATCCTCGACGACCCCGAGCGCGGAAGCCGCGAATACGAAGGACACTTCGGCCGCACCACCCTCGCCGACACGGTCGGCAGCTTCTACTGCTTCGACCTGGTGGTCCACGGATGGGACCTCGCGCGGGCCACCGGGCTCGACGAGACGATCCCCGCCGATGACCTCGCGTGGGTACGCACCGTCGCCGAGCAACTGGGCGACAACATTCGCATGGCAGGCGTGTGCGGGCCGGCTGTCGAAGTGCCCGCGGACGCGGACGAGCAGACCCGACTTCTGGGCTTCCTCGGTCGCAAGGCCTGACGATCGGCGCCGTCCCGGCCACACTTGTAACCTCAGGTCATGAGTGTGCCGGGCCGGTTAGCCACGTTGATGGCCGTGTCGCTGGTTGCCGGCGTGCTCAGCGGCGACGGGTTTGCCGGCGCAGAACCGGAGCCCCGCGGCGCCAAGGGCCTGGCGTCGCGCGGGCTGCTCAGTTCGACTCCACTGCACTCCGCGGTCATGTTCGCCGGCATCACCGACGATCTCACGCCGTCCGGTCGTGTGCCCGGTGACGAATCGGACCGCACATCGGCCACCACCCACCGCTTCGACGAGTATCCGTACATGCGATATGAGGTCACGTTCGCACCGGGCACTCTTGCCAACGAGGTGGTCTGGGAGGGCCGTTCGGTCAACCTCGACGACGTGGCACTGCACGTCTGGGATGAGCAGGCGGACAGCTGGGGTGAGCCGGTGGCCACCGCGCGACCCGACGTTCCGGGCGGTCCGGTGAGGTTGAGCACCCGCATCGAGGGTGCCGGTTCGGCCCAGATCCTCGTGATCGACAGTCCACGCCGAGACCGTTCCTTCCGCGATGCCAACTCCGAGGCCGACCAGCAATTCGCAGATCCGGCGTCCTACGACTTCGCAATTCAGCACATCACCGACACCCAGTATGTGTCCCGAGACAATCCCGCGGTGTTCGACAGCATGACCCGCTGGACGGCTGACAATGCCGCGGACCGGAAGATCGCGTACTCGATGCACACCGGCGACCTGGTCCAGAGCTGGATTCGGCCGGGTGCACCTGACACTCGCGCCCGCCCCGAATTCGAAGTGGCGGACAAGGCGATGTCGACTCTGGAAGACGCCGGCATCCCGCACGGCGTCCTGCCCGGCAATCACGACAATCTGTGGAATGTCGGCGGCCGCCTGATCCCGGGCGAGCATGAGAAGAACCACGCCCTCTACAACGAGTTCTTCGGCCCGTGGCGATACCGGGACAGGCCGTATTGGGGCGGGTCGGTGACGGACACCGACAATTCGGCCCATTACGACCTGCTCGACCTCGCAGGGGCGAAGTTCTTGATGCTGTACATCGGCTACAACCCGCCCGAGCGGGTACTGCAGTGGGCGGAGGACGTTCTCGCCGCGCACCCGGATCGCAATGTGATGATCGGCAGCCACTACTACCTCGACGAGGACGGCTCCCTACGGATGAGCGGCTTCGGTGACATCGGCGGAAGCGCTGGACAGCAGATCTGGAACCGGCTCGTCGTGCCGTTCGACACGGTGTTTCTCGTCCTCGCCGGACATGTCGACGGGCAGACGACGGTCACCGACAGAAAGGTCGGGCACACCGACCGCACCGTGGTGGAATTGCTCGCCGACTACCAGAACTTCCGGGTCGACAACCGCCGGGAGACCGGTTTCCAGCGGCTGCTCCAATTCGACCTCGACGGCGGCACCCTCGCGGTGACCACGCACTCCCCCGCGTTGAACAGTTTCCGCGTGGAAAATTTCGACCCGCAGCGACGCTACGAGCCCGGTGACGGTGATTTCGTCACCGATGTGGAGTTGCGGGCCGACATGCCCCGCGCCGTCATTCCGGCCACCTGACCTGCACGTCGGACTCGAGGCGCACATCGATCATCGGCGTCCCTCTCCTACCCCATTGCGCGCGAGCTAACCGGCAGCAAGGGGGTCTGTTCGTAGTCCGGGCCCCGGCGGCAGTTCCAGTTCGGTGGCGGAAACAGTCTCGCCGCGCTGCTCGCACACCAGCTCGGCGTGCAGCTGACCGCCGCACTCACTCTGGTCACACGCGACACTTTGCGACACAGGGGCACCTGACACGTGTATTGATTCAATACGCAAGTAATGTTCTATCCATGCGCGAACGCCGATACTCCTCGACCAGTCCAGAGCACCTGGCGGCAGCCCTGTTCGATGTCGCGGCCCAGGCAGGCCTCGAGGGTGCCAGCGTTCGGGAGGTGGCCAAGCGGGCGGGCGTGTCCATCGGCGCCGTGCAACATCACTTCTCCACCAAGGACGAGATGTTCGCCTTCGCCCTGCGGACTCTCGTCGACAAATTGCTCACCCGTTTGGCGGACGTGGATCAGGGCGGCGACCCCGCCCGCGGCCTGTTCTCGGCCTTGTCGCAGCTACTTCCGCTCGACGAGGCCAGGTCCCGCGAGGCCCACGTCATGGCCGGGTTCGCCGTCCGGGCGGCCACGTCGGCCTCGCTCGCCGAGATTCGCCGCACGACCCTCTTCACCATCCGTACCAAGCTGTCCGCGGTATTGATCGGCATGGGCGTCCACGAGGCCGAAACACGCGCGGCGTTGCTGCTCGCCGCCGTCGACGGCCTCGCGCTCCATGCGCTCGGCAGCCCCGGCCTGTATCCGCCGGAGTACCTCGAGCACGCCCTCGACATCCAGATTGCCATGGTTCTGCAAGGCGCCGAGGTCGTGCCGACGACGTCGTCGATCGAACTGGCCAGCTGACCCCACCGCCTCGCCGATGTCCCAGTCACCGCACCCGATAACGCCGCCCTCCCAGGCGGAGCCGAACAACGCCACCGTCGGTGCGGGCCGATTCGCGCCCAGCCCGTCGGGAGACCTGCACCTAGGGAACCTCCGCACTGCCCTGTTGGCGTGGCTGTTCGCGCGGTCGACCGGCCGTCGTTTCCTGATGCGTGTCGAAGACCTCGACCGCGTCCGCCCGGGCGCCCGCGAGCAGCAACTGGCGGATCTCCGCGAACTCGGCCTCGACTGGGACGAGGACATCATGGTGCAGTCGGACCGGCTCGAGCACTACCGGGACGCGGTCACCCGCCTCGAGTCGGCCGGCCTCACCTACGAGTGCTTCTGCACGAGAAGGGAAATACTGAAGGCCCCGTCCGCACCCCACGCACCGCACGGTGCGTATCCCGGCATCTGCCGAAACCTGACACCGGAAGAACACGACGCCCGGCGGGCCGGTGGCCGTCCCCCCGCCCTGCGCCTGCGCGCCGAGGTCGGGTCGTTCACGATCGACGATCTGCTGCACGGCAGCTATTCCGGGATGGTCGACGACCTCGTGCTGCGGCGCGGTGACGGCACACCCGCGTACAACCTCGCGGTGGTGGTCGACGACGCAGCCCAGGGCGTCGACCAGGTGGTGCGCGGCGACGATCTGCTGTCGTCGGCGCCCCGTCAGGCCTACCTGGCCGGACTACTCGGACTGACGGCGCCCCAGTACGCCCACGTCCCCCTGGCCCTCGACCAGGAAGGCCGGAGGCTGGCCAAGCGCGCCGGTGCCGTCACGCTCGGCGACCAAAAGGCTCTGGGGCGCACACCTCGTCAGGTACTCGCCATGCTGGCCACCTCGTTGCGACTCACCGCGCCGGACGAGGAAGTGGACCTGGCCGGACTGCTCGACCGCTTCGAACCGGCTCGGCTGCCGCGCGAGCCGTGGGTGATCACACTCCCGACGACGCCGCCGCAATCACCATGACGAGGAAGAACAGAATCCACCCGAGGATGTACGCCGCGCCGAGGGCGATGCCGGCGATCGCGAGTCCCCGGCCCTGTTCCCCGGACCGCTTGATCTGACCGAGTGCAACGACCCCGAGAATGATGCCGACGATGGCGCCGACACCGTAGACGCAGCCGCCGACGATCGAGACGACCAGTGCGGCGATCGCCAGCCCGTTGGTTCCAGGCTGCTGCGCGTACGGCGCGCCATACGCATTCGGGGGCCCGTACCCCGGAGTCGGGGCACCGTACTGGTTCGGGGCGGCATACTGATTCTGCCCGCCGTACTGGGCCTGGCCGCCGTACTGGTTCGGTGCCGCGTACGGGTTTCGTGTCCCGTAGGGCTGAGGCGAACCGCCGTACTGATCGGTGCCACCGTACTGGTTCGGCGTGGCAGGGGGATTGGGGCTTCCGTACTGCCCCTGGCTCTCCGGCGCCGGCGACGTTCCGTAGGCGCCCGGCTGCTGATAGTCGGGATACTTCTCGGTGGGCGCCGAATACGTGGGGTTGCCGGAGGCGTCGACCCCGTATCCGTCCCGCGGCAAACCCGGTACCTCGCCGTAGCCGGGCGGGTATTGGCCGCCGTCCGGATTCGAGTTGTCCGATCCCCCAGAATTAGTCACGTTTACCAGCGTAAGGCATGAAATCGCCTCGAGAAGAAGCGGTCCAAAGGTGGGCAAGTAAAGGTTCGTCCACGTAGTGTCTATTCGCACTGTCATACGCAAGCACTCAATTCTTGCTGAGGGGAACACATGACGACTGGTGGATACGACCCGAACGACAAACCAGAGGGCGGTGATCAGGGCGGATACCCTCCGCAGGGCAATCCCCCACCACCTCCCGGCGGATATCCGCCGCCCCCGGGAATTACCCACCGCCGCCGCAGGGACCACCTCCCGGCGGATATCCGCCGCCCCCCGGCGGAAACTACCCGCCGCCTCCCGGGAATTACCCGCCTCCGCAGCAGGGCGGGAATTATCCACCCCAACAGGGTGGAAATTACCCGCCGCAGGGTAATTACCCACCGCCGCCGCAGGGTCCGCCGCCGGGTGGATATCCGCCGCCTCCGCCCGTAACGGGTTACGGCGCCCCCGGCCAGACACCGGGACAGCTGTCGGTGGGCAACGCGATCAGCTACGGCTGGAACAAGTTCAAGGACAACGCGCTCATCTGGATCGGGATCATGCTGGTCGCGGCGGTCATCCAGGTCGTCTTGAACCTGATCTTCGGCGGTTTCAGCACGTCCTCCGACTTCTCCGACACCTTTACGGTGTGGCGAATCATCGGAACGCTCGTCACCACGGTGGTCGGTTATCTGATCAATGCCGCCCTTGTGCGGGGAGCGCTCCACGAGGTGGACGGCAACAAGCCTGCCTTCGGATCGTTCTTCCAGTTCACGAATGTCGGTGCAATCATCATCGCGAGCTTGATCGTCGGTGTGCTGTCCACCATCGGTTTCATCCTGCTCGTCATTCCGGGTCTGATCGTCGTCTTCCTGACATGGTGGACGCTGCAGTTCGTGATCGACCAGAATCAGGACGCCGTCACCGGTATCAAGTCCAGCTTCGGAATCATTTCCCAGAACGTGGGACCGCTTCTCCTGCTGGCTCTCGCTTTGGTCGGTATCAATATTCTCGGCGCGATTCCGTGTGGGCTCGGTCTGTTCGTCACGATTCCCCTCACGATCATCGCCTCGACGTACGCATACCGCGTGCTCACCGGTCGTTACGTTTCGGCCTGACGGCCTGAACTCACCGCGGGTGAGCGTGCTTCCCGTCCACA
Source organism: Rhodococcus sp. USK13 (assembly GCF_018343855.1). Classification (NCBI taxonomy): domain Bacteria; kingdom Bacillati; phylum Actinomycetota; class Actinomycetes; order Mycobacteriales; family Nocardiaceae; genus Rhodococcus; species Rhodococcus sp. USK13. The sequence goes on from NZ_CP069242.1 coordinate 150,600, forward strand.
CGGACGGCAAGCACGCTCACCCGTTTCGCTATCCGTCACATGAACCCCACTCTCCCCACGCGTAATGTGCTCGGCGTCATCCGAGACACACAGACTCGAGATTCGAGGGGGAAATATGACTACTGGCGGATTCGATCCGAACCAAGGGCACCAACCGTTCGGTGCCCAGCCGCAGGGGGAACACCGGTACGGGCAGCAATCCAGTGGGCAACAGTTCAATTCGGGGCAGGCTTTCGGTACTGCACCGTTCGCCCAGCCCGATTTCGGGTTCGACACGTCCCGCCCGGGCGAGCTGCTTCCACGCCTGGGTGCGCGCGTAATCGACGGCCTGATCGTGGGGATTCCCACCGCCATCGTCACGACGATCATCTCGCTGGCACTCGGTTCGGTTCTCGGTAGCGTCGTCGGTGCCCTTCTCACCGCGGCTGCAGTGGTCGGGTACTTCGTGCTGCTGGAGACCACGCGCGGGCAGACCCCGGGAAAGCAGCTCTTCGGCCTTCGGGTGGTAGGACCGAACGGTGTACTGCCCACACAGCAGCAGTCGCTGATCCGGAACAGCTTCTACGTCCTTTCGGCGCTCGGCGGGCTGCCGCTGATCGGGCTCGTGTTCGGGCTCCTCGGCACGGTCGCGGCGATCGTCATCGGTGTGACGATCAACAGCAGCCCCACGAAACAGGGCAAGCACGACGAGCTCGCCGGCGGTACGCGCGTCGTTCAGGGCTGACCGCTGCCACTGGCGCTGCACCTACGGGTGAACGTACCTTTCGTCGCTTCAGATCGGACAAAAGGTACGTTCACCCGTTCCTGATTCGCGCCACTCCACCCGCAAGTGCTTGGATTGCGGCGTGACAGCCTCAGATCAGCACGTAGAGCAAGCCGACCATGCCACGTTCGCGCACGTCAGTCGCGGGTACTACCCCACGTTCGTCGCATTGTTCACCGCGACGCTGCTGATCTCGAATATCTGCGCGACCAAGGGGGTCGCATTCTTCAGTGATTCTTCGCTGACCCTCGGGCCGCTGCAGATCCTGCCCGTCATCACCGACGGCGGCTTCTTCCTCTTCCCGCTCGCCTACATCGTCGGCGACGTCCTCAGCGAGGTGTACGGGTTCAAGTCGACGCGTCGGGCCATCTATCTGGGATTCGGCGCCCTGATTCTCGCCGCGTTCTGCTTCTGGCTCCTCATCGCACTCCCCTCCGCCGATTTCTACGAAAACCAGGACGCCCTCAGCGCCGTCGTCGGTGTCTATCCCCGACTGTTGCTCGCCGGACTGGCCGGTTATCTGGTGGGCCAGATGCTGAACTCGGCGACGCTGGTCCTCATCAAGGAGCGCACCAAGGAAAAGCATCTGTGGGCGCGGCTGATCGGCTCCACCGTCGTCGGGGAATTCGCCGACACGCTGATCTTCTGCTCCATCGCCGCCGGCGCCATCGGTATCTCGACGTGGACCGATTTCGTCAACTACGTGATCGTCGGTTTCCTGTGGAAGACGCTGGTGGAGGTGCTGGTCATGCCCATCACTTATCGGGTCATCGCCTACGTGAAGAAGCGCGAACCGACCTACGTTCTCGCGGCGTAGAAGCGGCCCAGGGTGTCGACCTTGAACTCGTCGAAGTAGCCGCCCTCGATGCTTCCCCGGATCTGGTCGACCAGCCGCACGGTGAACCGTTCGTTGTGGATGGTGCAGAGGGTCGACGCCAGCATCTCCTTGGCCTTGAACAGGTGATGGAGGTACGCCCGCGTGTAGTTGGCGCAGGTGTAGCAGTCGCAGTTCTCGTCGATCGGCGTGAAGTCCCGACGGTTCTTGCTGGTGTTGATATTGAAGCGGCCGTCCGGGTGATAGATCGCCGCGTTGCGCGCCACGCGTGACGGGTTGACGCAGTCGAAGGTGTCGGCGCCGTTCTCGATGGCCACGAAGAAATCGTCCGGCTCGCTGATGCCGAGCATGTGCCGGGGCTTGTGCTCGGGCAGCTCCTCGTTGCACCAGCGGACGATGGTGCCGAGGTTCTGCTTCTCCAAAGCGCCGCCGATGCCGTACCCGTCGAATCCGCGTCCGCTCTCCCCGCGAATCGACTCGAGTCCGCGGCAGGCCTGCCTGCGTAGATCCTCATACTGAGCGCCCTGAACCACACCGAAGAGGGCCTGATAGGGACGGTGCGCCCGCTCGGCCGTGAGCTTCTCGTGTTCGGCGATGCACCGCACCGCCCACGCCTGGGTCCGCTCCACGGACCTCTCCTGATAGCCGCGGGTGTTCAGCAGGGTGGTGAGCTCGTCGAACGCGAACATGATGTCGGCGCCGAGCTGATGCTGGATCTGCATCGACACCTCGGGCGTGAACCGATGCCGCGACCCGTCCAGGTGCGATTTGAAGGTGACGCCGTCGTCGTCGACGGTGGCCAGACGTTCCTTTCCCTTCGCGATCACGTCGTCGGATCGCACGCCGACGGCCTCCATGGCGAGGACTTTCTTGAAACCCACCCCCAGCGACATCACCTGGAAGCCACCGCTGTCGGTGAAGGTGGGGCCGTCCCAGTTCATGAACTTGCCCAAGCCCCCGGCCTCGTCGACGATGTCCGGCCCGGGCTGCAGGTACAGGTGATAGGCATTGGCGAGCACGGACTGCGCGCCGAGGTCCTTCATGCTCTCGGGCAGCACCGCCTTCACCGTGGCCTTGGTGCCGACGGCCACGAACGAGGGTGTCGCGATGTCCCCGTGCGGCGTGTGAATGGTCCCAGTCCGGCCCAGCCGGCCCTCGAGTCGCGTGCCTACGGTGAAGAACGGATCGGGCGGGGTGGGGACTACAGCATTCACTGGTGTATCCAATCACGGCCGGCCGTGCGTACTTCCTCACCTCCGGTATGCGCGGGTGAGTCAGCCGGGAAAGTTTGGGTATCCCCTCGGCAGAGTCGGCGCGAGGAGTCCTCCGGATCGCCCGGGAGGCGGCCGGCCCGAGGAGACAAGGGGTCAGGTATGTCGCACACAGCGTTGAAACCCTTCTATCGGCAGGTGCAGTCGCACTACGACCTTTCGGACGACTTTTTCGCACTGTTCCTCGACCCGACCATGACGTACAGCTGCGCGTACTTCGAACGCGAGGACATGACCCTGGAGGAGGCTCAGCGCGCGAAGATCGATCTGTCACTGGGCAAGTGCGATCTGCACCCCGGAATGACCCTTCTCGACATCGGGTGCGGCTGGGGCGCGGCGATGTTGCGGGCGATGGAGAAGTACGACGTCAACGTCGAAGGCCTCACGCTCAGCCGTAATCAGTACGACCACGTGAGCAGGCTGCTGGCGGACCATCCCGGTCCCCGGACGGGCCGAGTCCATCTCCGGGGATGGGAGGAATACCACGACAAGGTGGACCGCATCGTCAGCATCGGCGCCTTCGAACACTTCCGGCGCGAACGGTACGACACCTTCTTCTCCAACTGCTACGACATGCTGCCGGACGACGGCCGGATGCTCCTGCACACGATCATCGGCCACCCCCTGTCGGCCCTGAAGGAGATGGGCATCCCGGTGACTCGCGAGAACGCCCTCTTCCACATCTTCATCAAGCGGCAAATCTTCCCGGGTGGCCAACTGCCCCAACCGCAGTGGATCGAAGAAGCCGTCGACAAGGCGAACTTCCGGATCGAGCGGATTCAATCCTTGCAGCAGCACTACGTGCGGACGCTCGAGCACTGGGCCGACGCTCTGACGGCACGCCGCGCCGAGGCGATCGAGCTGTCCTCATCGGAAATGTATGAACGGTTCATGAAGTATCTTCTCGGTTGCGCCGCCCATTTCCGGTCCGGGCACATCGACGTCATGCAGTTCACCCTCGTCAAATAGGGAGACCGGTCAGACGTCGGCACCCACGAACTGGCTGTTGTACAGCCGGTAGTACGCACCGCGGGCGATCAGCAGATCTTCATGGCTGCCTTGCTCGACGATCCGCCCGTCCTCCATGACGACGATCAGATCGGCGTCGCGAATCGTCGACAGCCGGTGTGCGATCACGAAGCTGGTGCGGTCGCTGCGCAGGACCGCCGTGGCGTGCTGCACCAGCAGTTCGGTACGGGTGTCCACCGAACTCGTCGCCTCGTCGAGGATCAGGATCGACGGCTGCGAGATGAAGGCGCGCGCAATCGTGATCAGCTGCTTCTCACCGGCGCTGATGTTGCTGCCTTCCTCGTCGATGACGGTGTCGTAGCCGTCGGGCAGCGAGTGGACGAACCGGTCGACGTAGGTGATCCGTGCCGCCGCGAGGATCTCCTCCTCCGTGGCGTCGGGCCGGCCGTACGCGATGTTGTCGCGGATGGTGCCCCCGAACAACCAGGCGTCCTGCAACACCATGCCGATCCGGGACCGCAGGTCGTCCCGAGACATCTCGGCGATGTCGACACCGTCGAGGAGGATCCTGCCGCCGTCGAGGTCGTAGAACCGCAGAATGAGGTTGACCAGCGTGGTCTTTCCCGCGCCGGTCGGCCCCACGATCGCGACCATCTGTCCCGGCTCGGCCACCAGTGACAGGTTTTCGATCAGCGGCTTCTCCGGCGAGTAACTGAAGGAGACGTTCGAGAACTCGACGTGTCCCTTCGCCAGCTCGGGGGTCCGGGCGTCGAGCAGATCCGGCTCTTCCTCGTCCTCGTCGAGGATCGCGAACACCCGCTCCGCGGAGGCCACACCCGACTGCATGAGGTTGACCATGGCGCCGATCTGGGTGAGCGGTTGCGTGAACTGGCGGGAGTACTGGATGAACGCCTGCACGTCACCGAGACTCATCGTGCCGGACGCCACCCGCATGCCGCCGAGGACGGCGATGGCCACGAAGTTGAGGTTTCCGAGGAACATGATCGCGGGCATGATGAGGCCCGAGATGAACTGCGCCCGGTAACTCGCTTGGTACAGGTTTTCGTTCTGTTCCTCGAACCGGGCCTCCACCTCACGGCTGCGGCCGAACACGGTGACCAGTTCATGGCCGGTGAAGGCCTCTTCCACCTCGGCGTTGAGCGCCCCGGTCGATTTCCACTGCGCAACGAAATGCGTCTTGGAGCGTTTCGCGATCTGCGCTGTCACCAGCACCGACAGCGGGACGGTCAGTACGGCGATGAGTGCGAGCAACGGCGAGATCACGATCATCATCACCAGGATGCCGATCACGGTCATGGCCGACACGATCAGCTGGCTCATCGTCTGCTGCAACGACTGCGACACGTTGTCGATGTCGTTGGTGACGCGACTGAGCAGGTCACCGCGAGAATGGGAATCGAAGTAGCGCAGCGGAAGCCGGTGGATCTTCCGTTCCACCTCGGCGCGCAGGTTCTTCACCACTCCCTGCACGACGATGTTGAGGAGGTACCCGGACAGCCACATGAATACCGACGACCCGACGTACAACGCGAGGACGATCGCGAGAACACGACCGAGTGCCCCGAAGTCGATACCGACTCCGGGTATCACGGCTATGCCGGACACCATGTCCGCGAACGTGCCCTGTCCGTCGGCCCGCAGAGCGGCGACGGCCTGGTCCTTCGACATTCCCGCCGGCAACTGCTTGCCGACGATGCCGTCGAAAATGATGTTGGTGCCCTGACCGAGAAGGCGCGGCGCGATGGAGGTGAGGACCACCGCCACCCCGGCGACCAGGATGACGGTGCTCACGGCGATGCGATGTGGCCGCATCCGCCCCAGCAACCTCTTGGTGGACGGCCACAGGGCGTGCGGCTTGGAGCCGGGCGCTCCCGGCGCGACCGGCCCCGGGATACGGGGGCCCGCCGGCTTCTCGGCGGTGGCGGTGCTCGTGCGATCGCTCATAGGGCTTCCTGAATCGATCGTTGGGATTCGACGATTTCGACGTAACAGGGGCAGGTGTCGAGCAGGTGGTCGTGGGTACCGATTCCGACGATGGCGCCGTCCTCGAGCACCACGATCTGGTCGGCCTCCACGATGGTCGACACCCGTTGCGCCACAAGGATCACGCAGGCGTCCGCCGTTTCCGGTTCGAGCGCGGCGCGCAGTCGCGCGTCGGTGGTGAGGTCGAGAGCGGAGAACGAATCGTCGAAGAGGTAGATCGACGGGCGGCGCACCAGAGCCCGTGCGATGGCCAGGCGCTGTCGCTGCCCACCCGACACGGTCGTGCCCCCCTGCGCGATGGGGGTGTCCAGGCCCTCCGGCATCGCCCGGACGAAATCGGCGGCCTGCGCGATCTCCAGCGCGTGCCACAACTCCTCTTCGCTCGCGTCGGGCTTGCCGTACCGCAGATTGGTGGCGACGGTGCCCGAGAACAGATACGGCCGTTGCGGAACCAAACCGATCCCCGACCGCAGAACGTCGAGGTCGAGGCGCCGTACGTCGACATCGGAGACGGTGACGGTGCCGGCCGTGGCGTCGATGAGGCGGGGGATCAGCGAGAGCAGCGTGGTCTTACCGGATCCGGTGCCACCGATGATGGCGGTGATTTTGCCCGGTTCTGCCCGGAAGCTGATGTCGCGGAGCACCGGTTCGTCGGCGCCGGGGAACTTGAATTGCGCGTCACGCAGTTCCACCACCCCCGGATGCTCGATCCGGGTGACAGGTTCGGCCGGCGGGACCACGGTCGACTCGGTGGCCAGAACCTCACCGATGCGTTCTGCACACACCGTCGCCCGCGGTGCCATCATCGCGATGAACGAGGCCATCATCACCGACATCAGGATCTGCATGATGTAGCTGAGCATCGCCGTCAGCGAACCGATCTGCATACTGCCGCTGTCGATTTCGTGCCCGCCGAACCAGATGACGGCCACGCTGGTGATATTGGCGATCACCATGACCAGGGGAAACATGATCGCGGTGAGGCGGCCGACGCGCAGGGCGGTCTGGGTGAGTTGTTCGTTGGCCGTCTCGAAACGCTCGATCTCGGAGCGTTCACGGACGAACGCCCGGACCACGCGGATGCCGGTGATCTGCTCGCGCAGGACGCGGTTGACACCGTCGATCCGGGTCTGCATCTCGCGGAAGGCGGGCACCATCCGCGAGATCACGAACCCCATGGACAATCCGAGGACCGGCACGGTGACGGCGAGGATCCAGGCGAGCCCGACATCCTCGCGTATCGACATCGCGATGCCGCCGATGCACATGATCGGCGCCATCACCAGAATGGTGCAGCTCATCACGACGAGCATCTGCACCTGCTGCACGTCGTTGGTGTTGCGGGTGATCAGCGACGGTGCACCGAACCGGCCGAATTCGCGGGACGAGAAGCTACCGACCTGATGCATCACCGCCCGGCGCACGTCACGCCCGAAGCCCATGGCCGCGCGCGCGCCGAAGTACACGGAACCGATGGAACACACAATCTGGACGAGGGTGACGAGCAACATCACGCCACCCGTCGACAGGATGTAGCCGGTGTCGCCCTTCGTGACCCCGTTGTCGATGAGGTCGGCATTGAGGCTGGGGAGGTAGAGCGCGGCCGCCGTCGCGACCAGTTGGAACAGGACCACCAGCATCAATTCCCGCTTGTACGGGCGAAGGTAGGTGGAGAGCAAGCGGTTCAGCATGGGCTGCGATCCTGACGCGTCATCATGATCTTCGAAGGTTACCGGGCCTGCGGCCCGTGAGTGGTTGAGGAGTCCAGAGACTCCTCAACCACTCACGGGCGCGGAGCGCCTACTAGCGCGTCGTCCGACTCGGGGAGCGCCTGGCGTAGCTTCTCGCCCTCGATGTCGACGTTGGGCAGGATCTTGTCGAGCCACTTGGGCAGCCACCAGGCCTTGTCGCCGAGCAGCGCCATGACCGACGGGATGATCACCATCCTGACCACGAAGGCGTCGAAGAACACGGCCACCGCCAGAGCAAAGCCGATCGACTTGATGAACGAGTTGGGTTCGGCGATGAAGGCGGCGAACACCGACATCATGATGACGGCCGCTGCGCTGACGACGCGGGCGCCGTGGTTGAAGCCGACGGTGACTGCCTGCTTCGCGGTCGCACCGTGGACGTACTCCTCACGCATCCGCGTCACCAGGAACACCTGGTAGTCCATCGCGAGCCCGAACACCACTCCGATCAGGAAGATCGGCATGAAGCTCACGATCGGCTGCGGGTTGGCGATGAGGCCTCCCCAGCCTTCCTGGAACACGGCGACCGTGGCACCGAAGGTTGCGGCGACGCTGAGCAGGAAGCCGAGCGTTGCCGTCAGCGGCACCAGTATCGAGCGGAACACCAGCAGCAGGAGGAGGAAGGCGAGACCCACGACCACGGCGAGGTACGGAATCAGCGCATCCTGCAGCGTCTCGGACACGTCACCTTCGAGCGCGGTCTGCCCGGTGACGCCGTAGTTGACGCCGATCGAATCGTGCAGTGCGGTTTCCGCACCGCGAATGTTGTCGACCAGGTCCATCGTTGCCGGGTCACTGGGTGCGCTGGACGGCGTCACCAGGATTTGCGCGGTGTCACCGGCTTTGTTCACGCCGACGACCTGAGCGTTCGACACGTCGTCCTGCGCCGAGATGGTGTTCACCACTTCGTCGAACGCGGCAGCCGGTGTGCCGGAGGTGAGGTCCTTGGCGTCGACGACGACGAGCAGTGGACCGTTCTTGCCGGGACCGAATCCTTCGCCCACCAGGTCGTAGGCCTGCCGCGAGCTGGTGGCGGGGTCGCCTGTGCCCTCACTCGGAAGAGCAAGGCTGAGTCCCGTCGCGGGAATGGCGAGTGCGCCCAGCAGCACGACACCGGCGATCAACGGAATGGCGGGTCTGCGCACCACTGCGCTGATGTAGCGCAGCGCGAAGCTCGGCTTGCCCTCGTCGTCTTCGAGGTCACGACTCTGCAGAAAAGGGATCTTTCCGGCAAATGCCTTGCGCCCGAACAACCCGAGGATGGCCGGCAGCAGTGTGAGCGCGATCATGACGGCGATGAGCACCGTGAACGCGGCGGCCGCACCCATGTCCGTGAGGAACGGGATTCCGACGACGCGCAGCGCGATCAGCGCGATGATGACCGTGAGACCGGCGAACACCACGGCGGAACCGGCGGTGCCGACGGCACGTCCCGCCGCTTCCGAGCGGTCCGACGTGAGGGAGAGTTCGTGTCGGAAACGCGACACGATGAACAGTGAGTAGTCGATGGCGACCGCGAGGCCGATCATGATGGCCAGGGTGGGCGTCATCGAACTCAGGTCGGTGAACCCGGTGGCCACGGTGATTCCCAGGCTGCCGATCATGATTCCGATGATCGCGGTGATCAAGGGGAGGCCGGCTGCGACGAGCGAGCCGAAGGTCAAGGCCAGAACCACGGCCGCCACACCGATTCCGACGAGCTCGGTGGCGCCGCCCGGCGGTTCGGCATCGTTGGCGGCCGATCCACTGATCTCGACGGTCAGGCCGGCGTTGCGGCCGGCGTCGGCCGCCGACGAGATCTGTTCGCGCAGAGCCTTGTCCACGTCGCCCATGTCGCCCTTGAAGGGCACCTCGACGTAGCCGACGGTCTTGTCCGCGTTCAGCGGTGACAGCGCCTGTGCGTTTGCGACGGCCGTCTCTTCGCTGATCCCCTTGTCCGCGGCGGAGGACTTCGCCATGTCGAGGAGCTGCGTGTTCGCCTCGACCGGGTTGACCAGTGCCTGCGCGGCGTCGGCTCCCGAAGCAACCGCGGGATCGACCTTGGCCGCATCCTGGACCTGTTCGATTCCCCGCACCTTGGCGAGCACGGCGTCCATCGCCTGCCGGCTCTGTTCACTCTCCAGGGTCTGCCCCTCGGGTGCGGCGAAGACGAACCTGGCGCTCACCGCTTCCATGGGGTTGTTGCCGGCCGCTTCGGGGAAGCGCTCGGCCATCAAGTCCTGCGCCTGCTGCGCCGGGGTGCCGGGAATGGAAAACGAGTCCTTGGTGGGACCCGACAGGGTTGCCGCACCGACACCCATAAGGACGAGGATCACCAACCAGACGCTGATGACCGCACCTTTTCGCCGGTAGGCGAATCTGCCGATCCGATAGAGATAGGTGGCCACTGGAGGCTCCTTCTGAGTCGGTGGAACGAGGGGTCGGGCGCAACCGGTTACGGCTGCGGGATTCCCTGACGGAGTTGACGCATGGCGTCGCGGACCAGTTCTTCGGGTCCGCTAGCACCCGATTTGCCGCTCATCCACAGATCGAGCGACACCTTGCATGCCGAGCCGACTGCCATGTGCAGCAGGTTGGGGTAGAGGTCGGTGTCGATATTCGTGCCCGTCCGTTCGGCGATCACCTCACCGACCAGGCGGGTCACCCGAAGGTGCACCTCGAGCTTCTTCGCGAGCAGCGCGGGGCTGGTCTCGACGAGCTCCATCATCACGACGGTCTCTTCGAGGGGTTTCGCGGGATCGGTGACGATCTGGACCACCACATGTTCGAGGGAATCCCAGATCGGCTCGTCTTCCGGACGAGCGCGGAGCAGGTTCACCCAGTCGTGAACGGACTCCTCGAAATGCGCCAGAACCGCCTCTTCCTTGCTGGAGAAGTAGTTGTGGAACGTCCGAGTCGACACACCCGCCTCGGACGCGATGGCGTCGGCGGTGACGCATTCGATGCCCAGCGCCCGGGCCAGGCGCGCGGCGGCACCGCTGAGAGCCGCGCGAGTGGCGGCTTTCTTACGGTCCCGCAGTCCCATTTCCGAAATCACTCCATCCACCGTACAGAACTTGCAGAACTCTGCAATTTTGCAGAGGAGTGCAATTTCTATGACGTTGACCACTCGACCGTTCGGCTGTGCTCGCCGTCACCGCTGAACTACCGTGGATTCATGGCAGATTCGGCCGTGCCGCTGTCGTTTCGGTCCGACGAGATAGACCGAGACGCCCTCGAACAACTCGCCTCCGTCCTCGACATCCAGGCCGAGCGGCCGGGAATCCGACGTCTGCGCGCCTGGTCCCACGACGCCCTCCACCTCGAACCGGGCGAACACACGCTCGACATCGGCTCGGGAACCGGATCGGAGACCCGGACAATGGCTCGTGCCGTCGGCGCGGCGGGGCGAGCGATCGGGCTGGACCCGAATCCCGGAATGGTGCTCCTCGCGCGCGAACGGACGGAGGCCGCGCGGTCGACGGCGCAGTTCGTCGTCGGCACCGCCTACTCCCTACCCTTCGCGACGGGCAGTCTGGACGCCGTGCGCTGCGAGCGAGTCTTCCAGCATTTGACCGAGCCGGAACGAGCGGCAGCGGAAGTGGCGCGCGTCGTGAAACCGGGCGGAAGAGCCGTGATCCTCGACAGCGACTGGGGAACGGCGATACTGCACCCGGGTGATCCCGACGTTCTCGCGCGCATCACCGACGTGATGCTGACGAACACCGCCAATCCGTATTCGGGCCGGCTTCTGCCGGGTCAGTTGACGCGGGCCGGACTCGTCGTCGAGGACACAGGTTCGCAGGCACTGATGCAGGAACCCGGCGACGCCACGGGTCCGCTGGTCACAATGATGATGGATGCGGCGGTGGCCGAAGGCGCGATCTCCCCCGCCGAGCGGAGAGCCCTTCTCGAGCAGCTGGAGTCCGGCGCCCACACCGGCGACTTTCACATGTCCGTGACGATGTTCGGATACCTCGCGCGCAAGCCCTGAGCGGCGGCCCGCACGATCAGCCGCGCTGTGCGTCCTCGGCCGCCGGTGCAGCCGCACGGGGGCGGCGCTCCCACGCACCGGGATCCGCGGTGAGTGCGGTGAGGAAGTCTGGGAGCCGCTGCTCCGCGATGTCGGCCACACTCACGTTCTCGAGTACCGCACGCAGGTTCACTCGCACGGCGATCCACACGTCTTGCAGCTTGGCCGCCGGCCCGCCGTACTCCACGTCCTCGGGCCTCTCGCCGCGCACCGAGGCAAGCGGCCCCTCGACGGTACGAATCACGTCGGCGATGGAGATGTCCGACGCCGGACGGGCCAGCCAGTATCCGCCGTCGGGGCCGCGCCTGCTGTTCACCAGTCCCCCACGACGGAGGTCGGCGAGCACGGCTTCGAGGAATTTGTGCGGAATGGTCTGCGCATGCGCGAGGAACTCGGCTTTGGACGGTGACGGCCCGGCAGCGGCCAATTCGATGAGCGTCCGCACGGCGTAGTCCACCTTGGCGGTGATGTGCACACCAAATTCCTATCACCTGAGTATGAAAAGGAGCAAACGTGCGCCGAGGGTCCGTGAGTGATCGCCATCACGTACCGTGAACTGGACGATCGTATTGTGCGGAGGACGCATGTGGGACACCGTGATGTCGGCGTGGAGTTCGGCCCTGTTCGAGCCACTTCACGAACCTGTGACGCTCGCCGTTCCCGCGTTCGTGGTGTTCCTCGCCATCGAGTGGCTGGCGGCCCGCCACCTCGAGGACGCGGCGATCGGGCCCGACGGCAGGTCCCGTCCGGCACCCGGTGGATACGAGCGCCGCGACGCCCGTGCAAGCGTGTCGATGGGCGCGGTCTCCATCGCGACGACGGCGGCATGGAAGCTGCTGGCACTCGTCGGTTACTCCGCGATCTGGGTGTATCTCGCACCGTGGCATTTACCGGCGGACGCCTGGTACACCTGGGTGATCCTGCTGGTCGGAGTGGACCTCCTCTTCTACGCCTACCATCGGATGGCCCATCGCATCCGGCTGATCTGGGCCACCCATCAGGCGCATCACTCCAGTGAGTACTTCAACTTCGCCACCGCGTTGCGGCAGAAGTGGAACAACAGCGGCGAGATCGTGATGTGGATTCCACTGCCGCTCATCGGTATTCCACCGTGGATGGTCTTCATCGGCTTCTCCGTGAACCTCGTCTACCAGTTCTTCGTGCATACCGAGCGAGTCGACAAGCTTCCCCGGCCGATCGAATTCGTGCTCAACACTCCCTCTCATCACCGGGTTCACCACGGCTGCGATTCCGCAGTATCTCGACCGCAACTACGCCGGAATCCTCATCGTGTGGGACAGAATGTTCGGGACCTTCCGGGCCGAAACCCACCGCCCCACTTATGGGCTCACCAAACCGGTCGGGACGTACAACATCTGGAAGCTGCAGACCCATGAGTACGCCGCGATCGGGCGGGACTGGCGCGACGCGCGGTCGTGGCGAGACAAACTCGGCTACGTGTTCGGGCCACCCGGATGGGCGCCGTCAGGAGCGCGCCAGGCTGATCAGGAAGTCCACGGTGCCGCGGCCGTCCACGGTCACGAAGCCCAGTGACGGTGGCTGCACTCCGAAGTCGGTCCAGGTGACCGGGATGCTGCCCGAGGCGATCAGGTCGTCGCCGGAACGCAGAACCTCGATGTCCACCGTGACCGGACGCGACTGCCCCTCGAGCGTCAGGCTGCCCTGGGCGGTCACCGTCCCCACCGAACCGTCGTCGGGAAGACCGGACAGGTCGACCGGCTCGTCGACGGTGAATGTGGCTGTCGGATGGGTGTCGGTGTCCATCACATTGCCGCGGAACTGAGCGTCTCGACGCGGCTGATCGGTGGTGATGCCGGCGACCTGCACGCTCACCTCGCCGGCGGTCAGCTTCTCGCCCTCGACGGTGGCCGAACCGGCGACTTCACCTGTGGAACCGACCACTGTCACGCTCGCGCCGTTGAGGATTTCGTGGACGGTGTATCCCGCGGCGGTCTGGTTCGGCGCCTCACCGGGTACGACCGTCCACTGCCCGTCGACCGACCCGGAAGCCGCCTCGGCGCCCTCGGTCGACACCGACGCCGCCGGGGCATCGTCCTCGGCGATGAACTGACCGTATGCCCACGGGCCGACCAGGACCGCGAGCACGAGAACGGCAACGACTCCGCCGATGGCCCACCACAGCTTCTTCATGCAGACAGGGTAGTTGCAGCTTCAATGGCTGTCACTCGGTTCGCGCGATGGGGTCGTCGCTGGTGCATCGTCGAACCCACCGAGGCATACGTGTGCCCCGCTCGGGTGGGAACCGAACGGGGCGTCGGTATTCCGGGTCAGCGTTGCTGTTCTCGGACCGTGTCCTTCGCATCGGCCGCACGGCCCTGCACGTCCTGAGCGGCGGACGTTCCCTCCGCCTTCACGGTGTCCGCGGCCTCGGTCACCGTCTCTTTGACCGCCTGGGTGGCGTTCTGGGCGGGCTCCTTCAGGTTCTGGGCCGCGTCCTTCGCGACATCGGTCAGTTCCTGCGTGAGGGGCTCGGCCTTCTCCTTCACCGCGAGAGCGGCCTCCTGTTCGCGCTCACTCGCGGGAAGCATCGACGCCACCAGCAACCCGGCACCGAAGGCGATCAGTCCGGCCGCCAACGGGTTGCCCTGCGTGTGCTGGCGCACCGCGCGCGGAGCTGACTGAGCGGCGTCGGCGGCGGAACTCTGCGCGTCGGCGAGGCTGGAGCCGGCGTCCTGAGCGGACCCCATCACGCGGTCGCGCACGCCGCCGACCGCGCTGGTCATCCTGCCCACCTTTCTCTTCGCAATGGTGGTGGGGTTCGCTTCCCGAGCGAGGGTGTCCACGTCGGCGCTGAGATTACGGCGGGTGCGTTCGATGTCGGCGCGGATACGGTCGGGGTCCTGGCTGGTGGTCATGGCGACTCCTGGGGGTGAGGGGTGAGCGCGTCGGGAATTTTCTTGGCGGTGTCGGTGGTCTGCGGGAGGCCACGCGCCTTCTTCAGTGCCGCCCGGCCGAGTACGGCCAGAACGGCGGCGATGATCGCCCACACGAGCATGACGACCAGCGCGGACCAGCCGCGTCCGATCGCATTGCCGAGGCTCCACCATGCGGCAACGGACAGGAAGAGCACCGCAAAGTGCGCGGCTACCGCGGCGCCGGCCAGCATGCCCGCGCCCTTACCGACGCGATTGGCGGTCTGCGTCGCTTCGGCTTTCGCAAGCGCCACTTCTTGACGCATCAGGACGGTGAGATCTTCGCTGACGTTCGACAGCAACTCGCCGATGGAAGGCGGCTCTGTGCCGTTTCCTTCGGTGTGAGGTCCGTAGGGTGCGCTCATCGCGTCACGTCCGGGCCGGCCGGCGGGTACCCGGTCTCGGGGTAGCCGGATTCCTGCGTGTACCCGGGTTGCTGCGAGTACCCCGGCTGCTGGGTGTAGCCGGGCTGCCCGGTGTATCCGGGTTGGGCGTACCCCGGTTCCGTGTATCCGGGCTGCTGCGAGTACCCGGGCTGGGTGTAGCCGGGCTGGGTATAGCCGGGCTGTGGCGAAGGTGGATATTGGGAGGGCGGGTACTGCGGCGGCGCGTCGTACAGCCGCTCCGGCTCCGGAGGGAGTGCTCCCGCATCCGGAACCTCCGGCGGCCACTGTTCACCCTGACCTGCGCGGACACGGTTCGGCGCGGCGGCACCGCTGTCGTCGTTCGCCGCCATCAACGAGCGGCCGAGTCGACCGGCGAGCAACCCGGCGCCGGCGGCCAGAGCGAGGAAGGTGCCTGGTTTGCGCCGCGCGAATCGCGTCACTTCATCGAGAACGTGCCCGGGTTCGCGGTCGTCCAGCCACGAGGCGATGGCGTGTGTTTTTTCGGCGACCTGCTTCGTCAGATCGGTCGCCATTCCGGGCTGCTCGGAGTTTCTCGCCATCGATCCGAACTCGTCACCGAGGGCCCGAAGGCCCGACGCCACTCGCTTCTGTTGCGTAGCTGCCTGATCAGTCAATTCGCTCCGTGTTTGCTGCAGAAGGTCTTTAGCCTGCTGCGTCGCCTCGCCGGCGACATTCTGTGCTTGTTCACCTGCGACACCGGCGACGTGCTTGCCCGCCCCGGCCGCATCACTCGCGACCTCACTCGCCTGCTGCTTCGCGACGTCCGTCGCCGACTCGTCCTGTGTGCGCGTTGTGGGCGTGTGCGTTGTGGGATCGGCCCACGCACCCGCTTGGTCTTGTGTGGGGTTACCACCGGGAATAGTCATGTGTTGGCCCTGCCTCCTGCGTGAACGTGTGTACGCGTCGGTCCGTACGAAGCGGACGTGTTGTTGCAGTTACCCCACGCCCTCGACCCGAAACAGGCAGCGGCACATCGATCCAGGATCTCGGGAAATATGTCGGCGTACAAAGAATTCACCGGCGGAAGGTGAGATCATGCGGCGCCGAACTCGGCAACGCGCACTAAGAAGTAGCCAGCTCTGCTACCGCAGGAACTGAGAGCCGCCGCGGGCAGTGCTGTCGGCAGCACGTCGAGTCGGTGCGGCGGGCTGCTGCGGGGCGATCGCAGGCCCCATCCAGCGTCGGAGATATCGACGCATCTCATCGTCGCTCCTCGGCGGGTTTCCCGGGGAAACGAAGAACGACTGCATGGTTCGAAGGACGTACTCGACGAGATCCGCGAGATCGGGGTCGTCGTACCCGCAGCCCTCCCAGTCGACGTCGAAGCGCTTGATCATCGTCATCCCGAAGGTGCGCGCCTCGTGCGAGGTGATGCCCTCGGGATCGACGTTCGAGTACGAGCTCGACAGCAGTATGCCGAGGTGGGGGGTCCGACGCACCTCGGCCAATGTGTACACCACTGCCTCGATCATCGCGTCGACCGGATCCTCGATACCTTTCACCTGCCGGGTCAGTCGATCGAGAAATCCGTCGACGGACGCGATGGCGGCCGCCCTCATCAGTGCGTCGGCGCTGGGAAAGTATCGGTAGACCGTCTGGCGGATGACGCCGAGCGACTCCGCCACATCGGCGATGCTGATCGCCGAACCCGTTTGTCCGATCAATTCGACTGCGGCGGCAACGATTCGGCGGGACGCTTCGTCATCGTCGCCGGGTGGACTACCGCCCCAGCCGCGCCTTCGTGCCACTGCCGCTTCCTCGGGTCGAGTTCTGTCCGTCGGGCGCGCGGAACCACGGCGGGAGCGCGCCCATCCAGATGAACGGCGACGCTACCACAGAGCCCCCCGCCGCCATTTCGAACCTGAGCCTCGAAAGTAATCATACAGATACGCGGCTGTATGTATGATTGTCGCCACTAAGGCTTCGACGCATCGAGCGGGGCCACCAGCCACCCAGCCCGTTTCGAAAGACGAGGTATCGCACAGTGACCGATCTACAAGTCCGAAAGATGCGCTTCGCGTTCGCGGATTACGACGTGCCGTTCGTGTGGAACGAGGAGAATCCGGCCTTCTCGAGCATGGCCAACGCGGTCTCGTTCCTGGCGATCGGCTTCGAGAAGATGATCGTGAAGATGATTCTCCAAACCAAGCCGCTGATCACCGATCCTGCCGTTGCCGAGGAGGCGGACGCATTCATGCGGCAGGAAGGGCAGCACTCGACGGCTCACCGCCAGCACGTCAAGGCACTGATCGATCGATACCCGGGACTTCAGGAGACCCTGGACGAGGTGATCGGAGAATTCGACCGGCTCACCGCCCAGACCTCGCTCAACTATCGACTGGCGTACACCGCCGATTTGGAAGCGACCTTCACTCCGGTGTTCAAGCTGATGCTCGACAACGATTCCACTCTGTTCCGGCCCGGAGACGACCGGGTCGCGTCCCTGTTCATCTGGCACTTCGTCGAGGAAGTAGAACACCGAAGTTCTGCGCTCATCATCTTCGATTCCGTTGTCGGGAGTGACATGTACCGGATGCGGATGGCCCCGTCGATCTTCCGGCACGTGCTGAAAGTGATCCGGATCGCCTGCGAAGGCTTCAATCGGCACGTCCCGCTCGAGGATCGCAAGGTCGATGCGCTGTCGATGTTCGCCTCGTACCGGCGTCAGCAGAACCTGCGCAAGCGGTTGCCCCTGCTGCGCGTCGAGGACAACGGCCCGATGATGCGCGCGTTCGACGATCTCCCGCTCGGCAAGCAACTCACCGCGTTGGTGGGCATCATCCGCAGCCAGCTGCCGCGGCACAACCCGGATCACGAGAAGCTGCCCGCACTCGCCGACGTGTGGTTCGAGCGTTACGAGGCCGGCTACGATGTCACGCACTGGTATTCCGCCGACACAGTTGCGTCTTCCGAGGCGCGCTGATGGCCGATCATTGCTCACCCACATTCGACCAACTCGCGTCGGCGCTCGGCTTCTCGTGCCAGGAAGCCGGTGGGCTCGTCGAGATCCGCAACCCACTGGCGTTGGAAAACTGGACACTGCCTGTCCTCGAGCTCACCGTCGTTCTCGGCTCTGTGCTCGCGCTCGTGGTCGCGATCGTGCGCATGCGACGGATGGGCGATCCCACCAACCTGGTGCTCTGGTTCGGCGCAACCGCGTACCTGTTCATCATCGAGCCGCCGCTGTACTTCCCCGCCGCCTTCGGCATCGAGGACCACGTGGACACGATGTTCGCGCACAACGTGTTCACCGTGGAGTTCCTCTGGGGCCGACTCCCGCTGTACATCATCGCGATCTACCCGCTGATGGCCACGATGGCCTTCGAGATCGTCAGAACGCTCGGTGTCCTCCGCCGGTACGGAGTGCTCGCCGGCGCGGTCTGCGTGGGCTTCGTCCACCACGCCTTCTACGAGATCTTCGACCATCTCGGACCGCAACTGCGGTGGTGGGAGTGGTCGACCGAGAATCCGATCAATCAACCGCTGTTCGATTCCGTGCCACTGCCGAGTGTCGTCGTGTTCGCTGCGCTGTGGCCGATGTCGCTGGCGTTCTGCGTACAATTCTTCGTCGGCCGTCACGTCGACGAGGGCCGGCGCTTCTCCGGTCCCGAACTGGTGTGGCGCACAGTCGTCATCGGTGTCCTGGCGTCGCTGGGCACGTTCATCCTGCCGCTCCCGGCGACGGTATTCGGAATGGGCAGCATCACCGCCCGCGCCGTTCTCTACGCAGCGGAACTTCTCGTCGTCACCGTCGTCGCGATCTGGATTCTCGTCCGCCAATGGATGCGGCTGCGCGGGGAGAAGGATGGACCAACGTACACCAACCACTTCGTCCAGCGCTACGGCGTGGTGTACCTGAGCGTGATGGCGCTGCTCTGGGCCACGGCGTTGCCCGACTACTTCGGGGCGGTCGACGGCGTCACGGACAACGGCGACCCGGTGGGCAACCTCTGGTACACACTCGCCTGCTTCGCGGTCGCGGTCCTGTGCGTCGTCGCCACCTTCACCGTGCCGCGGAGAAACACCGCAGGCAGCGACATTGCTTCCGCCGAAGCACCCGCAACAACAGGCCCGTAAACGCGAGAAAACCCCTGACCCGGTCTCGAGGACCGGATCAGGGGTTTTACCCTTGGCGGTGGCGGAGGGATTTGAACCCTCGGACGGGGGTTACCCGTCACACGCTTTCGAGGCGTGCTCCTTAGGCCGCTCGGACACGCCACCGCCGGTGACTTTACCGGATGTGACGCCCGAGCCTGAAATCGCCAGGTGGAGCCGCTTTACGTGAGCTTGTCCTTGAGGTTCGACGCGGCGTCCTTGACCTTCTCGCCGGCGTCCTTGACCGCGGACGATGCCTGATCGGCCTTGCCCTCGTCGCGAAGGTCCTTGTCGTTGGTGGCCTTGCCGGTGGTTTCCTTCGCCTGACCCTTGAGGTCTTCGGCCTTGTTCGATGCTTTGTCTGCGATTCCCATGAGATACCTCCGTGAATCCGTTTCGGACCCGGTGCGGGCCCGGCGGCGCCTCGTTCGGTGCCTGTCTCCAGAGAAGCACGGATCGTGCCGACCCGGCTACACACTGTCGAGTACCCCACGAAAACGTTTGAAACCGGTCAGCGCCGTTCTCGGAAGAAATCCTCGAGGATCCCAGCACACTCGTCTTCGAGAACACCCCCGCGGACCTGCGGCCGATGGGTGAGTCGGCGGTCGCGGACGACGTCCCAGAGGGAGCCGACTGCTCCCGTTTTCGGTTCCCACGCGCCGAAGACGACACGCGACACCCGCGCGAGCACCAGCGCTCCTGCGCACATCGTGCACGGCTCGAGGGTCACAGCCAGCGTCGTGCCCTCGAGGCGCCACCCGTCGCCGTAGACCCTGGCCGCCTCCCGGAGCGCCATGATCTCCGCATGTGCTGTCGGGTCCGACATCGCCTCGCGTGAGTTGACCGCACGCGACACCTCGACCCCGTCGGCGTCGAACACCACGGCACCCACTGGTACATCGGCGTCGGTGGCGGCGCGCGCAGCCTCGATCGCCACGCGGATCATCCGCTCGTCGTCCTGGAGTGTCACCGGACGAGAACTATCGCGGAAGTTTGTCGAGAACCCCCGACAGCTCCGTGGTGAAGCCGAGGCGCTGAGCGATCATGCCCAGCTGCTCGTCCGGGTACAGGTCTGTTTCGGCGGTGATCACGGCCAGCACCGGTTCGGGGAGCCCGAGGTCGGCGAGGAGCGAGAGATCACCCTCCTCCCACGGCTCGACGTCGTCGAGGTCGTCCGGGTCGATGTCCGGCACCTCGATGTTCAGCGCATCCAGGACATCCGCGGCGATGTCGTAATCGATGGCCGCGGTGGCGTCGGACAGCAGCAGTCGCGTGCCCGACGGCGCCGGCCGCAGAATGATGAAGAATTCGTCATCCACGTCCAGCAGACCGAAGAACGCGCCCGCGCTGCGGAGGGACCGTAACTCCTCCTCCGCGGCGCTCAAACTAGTCAGAGCAGCCGAGCTGAGGGCCTTGACCTTCCATCGGCCGTCCTCGTGTACTACCGCGACACCGAAGCCCTCCAGATCCTCAGCCCGATCCGACGAGGCGCTGTTGTTTCCCGCGCGCTGTGCACCCATGAGCGCAACGGTAGCCCGCGGGGTGCCGGTAAATGAAGTCCGTACACGAATGTGCCAACCTGAGCAGGTGTCAGATACCGCTTCCGCACCTCCGGTGTGCGTCCTGGGCCTCGGTTTGATCGGCGGATCCCTCCTCCGTGCCGCAGTACGGGCGGGCCGCGACGCGTGGGGCCACAATCGCTCCGCGCAGTCCGTCGAGGCCGCGCGGGCAGACGGATTCGACGCGGACACCGATCTGGTCGCGGTGCTTCAGAGGGCGTCGGCGGAATCGGCGCTCATCGTGATCGCCGTACCGGTCCCCGCCGTGGCAGCCACCCTGACCGCGATCGCCCTCTACGCCCCGAACTGCCCGATCACCGATGTGGTCAGTGTCAAAGCGGAAGTCGCGGCCGCGGCGGCCCGTCAAGGACTCGCAGACCGGTACGTGGGCGGGCACCCGATGGCCGGAACGTCGGCGTCGGGGTGGAGCGTCGGCAGCGCCGACCTGTTCCGAGAGGCGGTGTGGGTGGTCGGCACCGACGACGGCGTCGACCCCCGAATCTGGATGCAGGTGGCGCAGCTCGCCTTGGACTGCGGTTCCGTCGTCGTGCCCGCCGAATCCGCCGAACACGATCGGGCGGTGGCCCGGATTTCGCACCTCCCGCACCTGCTCGCCGAAACCCTGGCCGTGACCGGTGCGGCGGGTGGGCCGCTGGCGCTGGGGCTGGCGGCGGGGTCGTTCCGGGACGGCACTCGCGTCGCCGGAAGCGCACCCGGTCTGGTCCGGGCCATGTGCGAGGGAAACCGGAGTGCGCTGCTCATCGCCCTCGACGAGGCGCTTGAACTGCTGCAGAGCGCTCGGACCGAACTCGCCGAGGAGTCGTCCACGGCAACGCTCGTCGACGCCGGACATGCCGCCCGCACCCGATACGACAACCAGGAAACCTGGGACATCACCGGCATCGTGCCGGGCGACGACGGCTGGATCGAGGCGATGCGCGACGCGGGCCGCCGCGGTGGGCGGCTCCGCCGCCTGTGAGTGCTCGACGAGTGCAGAGACTCGTTAACCGCTCACGGGCGCGGAGCGCCTAAATCCGTTCCGCCAGCCCCGGGTAGTTGAGGATGAACCCTTCGGCGTCGACGGTGACCGACGAGCTGGACACCGGAGAAAGGACGTGAATCCCGTCCGGACCGCTGCTGTAGGTGAGGATGGCGCCCTCGACCCGGAGGTCGAGGAGGTTGACGTAGACGACGGGCACCTGAATGTCCTCGGAGCCGAGATGCATCCCGTACCGCCGGATCGGCAGAGTGTTGAAGAAGGGGCTGAGCACCATGTCCACGTCGAGGGCACCGTCGAATGTGGAGCGCTGATGGTGGGCACCGTGCTGCACCATCCACGTACCTTCCTCGTCGCGGCTGATCGACATCTGCCGCTCACCTGCGGCGACAGAGGTGCGCAGCGACAGCCGGCGGGTGACGCCGCTTTCGTCGGTGACGAGGTCGTAGGAGGCGCTGAACGCGGGGTGCTCGGGACATGTGCCGCCGATGATGCGGCCGGCAGCCTTGATGCGGTCACCGCTGAGCTGGACACGCACAGATTCCATACGGGGTGCGTTTTCCGCCCGCCACGTCAGTACTGCAGGCCAGGACGGGGCACCGGAGTCTTGGATGCTCACCTGTCTACGGTAATCGACGACGGCTCGCGGGGTGGCAATGGGCCGAGTTTCGTTGCAGCAGAGTTGCCGAGATCGGCTGCCCGGGCCCGATCCATCGCCGCGATGCGCGCGGAGAACACGATCAGGGCGCCCAGGCCGACGGCCACGTTGAGCAGCGCGCCGAATTCCTGGGCCACGAAATCGAAGACCTCTGTAAGCAGCACGGTGACGAGCGCCGCGGACCGCAGGAACTGCAACGGCCACATCTTGCCGTTGCGCAGCCGCACCGTCGCGCTCCAGCACAGCACGAATGCGATGGCCGAACCGACGAGCTGACCGATGGTGGTGATGTCCGCTCCTGCGCCGCGCAGGTCGTCGTCGAGGGTGATGACCGCGCTGATCAGACCGAGCGTGGAGAAAACGGTCAGACCGACGGCAGCCGTCCACAGCATTCCAGGGCCCTTCGCGAACTCGGGTGTCGCACGTCGCGCGAGTTCGCGCACCGACGGCACCACCCGGCCTTGCCGATCGGGACAGCGATCGAGCAGATCGGCAACGCACGCGACGGTCGACGCATCCGCCCCCGCCTCGCCCGCGCGACGGAGCTGAGCGAGGGCCTGCTCTCGCCGCACCCGGTCCAGCCCGCGGTCGAGGCCGCCCAGGGCAATGGCGGCCGCGTTGGCGACGTCCTCGGTGACGGTGGGCGGGCGCACGTCGTGCAGCCACCGATTGAGCAGCAGCAACACCACGATCACCACGTACATGATGGCGACGGACGGGCGGTAGAAGTAGTCGTTGGTCTTGGTGACGAACTTGCCGATCTCGTCGAGGAACAAGCCGAACCCGATGCCGCCCACGACGACGGCAACGATGCGCGGTTTCCGGCCGAGGAACGAGAACACCGTCACCAGAGCCACGATCATGCCGAGCCCGCCCCAGAGCACATGCGCGATGTGCAGAGAGGACCCGCCGACCTGGGGATAGCCCGTCAGGTGCAGGTAGGCGCGGGTGAGCAGGATCGTGAGGATGCCGATGATGACGAACGCCTCGACGAGACCGCTGCCCTGGGCGTCGCGCAAAAACAGCGACCTCTCGCGAAACCCGGGAATCATCGCGCCTCCCTGCGTACCCACCCACCCGAAGTCTAGGTCGCTCAGCCACCCGTGAGTGCTTGTTAACGCCCCGCTTTTAACAAGTACTCACGGGTCGTTGGTCAAAGTCGGTGCAGATCTCGAGTAACGTTCTCGGGTGACTGGTTCGTGAGGAAGGGTGCCGTGACGTCAACCGGGAGCATGGTGGGCCTGTTCGCCGGTATCGGCGGGCTCGAGTTGGGTCTCCGAGAGCACGGCTGGAACACCGAACTGCTCTGTGAGATCGATCCGGGCGCCCAGGCGGTTCTGCGTACCCGATTCCAGGACGTGCCGGTGCATTCCGACGTCACGAAGCTGCGGTCGCTCCCCCAGGACATCGAGTTGGTCGCCGCCGGTTTCCCCTGCCAGGACCTGTCCCAGGCGGGGCGGACGGCCGGGATTACCGGCTCGCGATCGAGTCTGGTGGACGAGGTGTTCCGACTGGTCAAACGCCGCAAGGGTCCCCGCTGGCTGCTCATCGAGAACGTGCCGTTCATGTTGCAGCTCGGTCGGGGCGCCGCTATGAGGCATATCACCGACGCCCTCGAGGACCTCGGCTACATGTGGGCGTACCGGGTGGTCGATGCCCGAGCCTTCGGACTTCCGCAGCGACGTCAGCGGGTCTTGATGCTCGCTTCGCGTACCGACGACCCTCGTCCGGTGCTGTTCGGTGAGGATGCCGGGGAGCGCCCGGTGGGTGATCCGGCCGACTATCCCTGCGGCTTCTACTGGACCGAGGGCACCCGTGGACTCGGCTGGGCGGTCAATGCGGTCCCGACGCTCAAAGGTGGCTCTTCCGTCGGGATCGCCAGTCCACCGGCCGTGCGGTTACCGTCGGGCGAAATCGTCACTCCAGGGCTGATCGACGCCGAACGGCTCCAGGGATTCGATCCCGACTGGACCGCTCCGGCCGCGCTCGTCCCGGGCCTGCGCAACAGCCATAGGTGGAAACTCGTCGGCAACGCCGTGAGCGTGCGGATGGCGTCGTGGGTGGGTGGACGTCTGGTGGCGCCGGACGCCTACGAGCGCAGCGTCGAGACTCCCCTGAATCCCGGCGACGCGTGGCCCGCTGCGGCGTGGGGGATGAACCGGCAGGCATTTCGGGTGCACATGTCGACGTGGCCGGTCCAAGAACCCTACGAGGATCTCAGCGGGTTTCTCGAGGACACCCGGCTGTTGTCCGCCCGCGCGACTGCAGGTTTCCTCAAACGGGCGCGGATGGGCAACCTGCGTTTCATTCCGGGCTTCATCGACGACGTCGAAAGTCATCTCGACCGTATGGGCGGGTTTCCGCAGGCTGCGGCCTGACGGACACCAAGCGATCGCGATGCCCTCCACCGATCCCGCCACCAGCGCCCGGATGCGGGCGCAGCGGCGGCGAGATACCGCTCCCGAATTGGGGTTGCGGCGGGAGCTGCACCGCCGCGGGGTCCGGTACTTCGTGGACCGGGCCCCGATGAAGGGCATCAGGCGACGCGCCGATCTGGTGTTTCCACGCCGCAAGGTGGCGGTGTACGTGGACGGCTGTTTCTGGCACAGCTGCCCGAAGCACGCCACTTTCCCGAAGAACAACGCCCAGTGGTGGGCCGACAAACTCGCGGGGAACGTCACCCGCGACCGAGATACCGACGCTCGACTCATCGAGTCCGGCTGGACGGTGGTGCGCATCTGGGAGCACGAGGACCCCATCGAGGCCGCCGACCGCGTGCAAGAGGCTTTGGGCACCGTCGAACTGCCCTGAACCGCTCGATGCGAATTTTTGCACCCTTGGGGGTATGGCTGCCCGGGAAAGTTCGGTGCAGGATGGGGTCATCGGAAAAATCCCACGCCTTACTCCCGGAGGAGCATCATGATCCGCCAGTTCTTCGCGGCGGCCTCCATTGCGCTCGCAGCGGCTGCCGTACCTCTGTTCGGTGTCGGTCCGTCCGCGGCGGCCGCACCGGGCGACACCTACATCAGCAATCCCGTGACCGACCCGGCGGATCAGGCTTTCTGTGACGATCAGGCAGCACTCGCCAACAATCTGTCGGCCAAGGGCGACTACGCGCGGGCCGACGGGGTCGCCTCTTCGGCGAACATGAGCGGTTGCCGCATCTTCACGTTCCAAGCCTCGTAGTCGCCGCACATTGCCGGTTCGGCAACAGAACTTTCATCTGGCGCCGGGTGCCCCGCACAGTGGAGCCATGACGCACGTACATGAGCACGACCCCAGCGATTTCTACAGCCAAGAGTTCTGGGACGAGCGGTACAGCTCGACCGGCGCGGTGTGGAGCGGGAACCCCAACCAGCGCCTGGTGGAACAGACAGCGACGCTGACCCCGGGCCGCGCTCTGGACGTCGGCTGCGGCGAGGGGGCGGACGTCATCTGGCTGGCCTCGAACGGCTGGGACGCCACCGGAGTCGACGTGTCGACGGTGGCGCTCGAGCGCGCCGCCGCACAGGCAGCAGAGGCCGGCGCTGCGATCGCGGACCACACCACTTGGCAGCAGGTCGACATTCGATCGTGGGAGCCGCCAACCGGACAGTTCGATCTGGTATCCGCGCAATTCATGCAACTGCCGGAGCCGGCCCGCGGCGAGCTGCACCGTCGCCTGGCCGCGGCCGTGCGGCCAGGCGGACACCTGCTGATCGTGGGTCATCACCCCACCGATATGCACGCCTCGGTGGGCAGGCCCGATGTGCCGGACATCATGTTCACCGCCGAACAGGCGGCGGCCGTGCTGGACCCCGAGAACTGGGAGATTCTCGCGTGCGCGGCCCCGGCGCGAGAGATCACCGACCCGGACGGAAACCTGGCCACCATCAAGGATGCGGTTCTGCACGCGGTCCGGAGTCACTGACCGCCGTCCCTCTACTGTGGCGTGATACGTAGCTCCCTTGCCCCGGAACGAGGAACGATGGCCGAGCTGTTCGTCAATGCGCTCCGACTGCACCCGTTCGTCTACGAGCGCAGCGGCGGATGGCTCGGCCATCGCCTGCTGTTCGGTGTGCCGACTCTGTTGTTGCACACGGTAGGTCGCAAGTCGGGTGCACCCCGAACGTCTGCATTGACCTACGGCCGCGACGGTGACGACTATCGGCCCGGCGATCCCGACTACGACCGCATGTGGGCCACCATGAACGACATCAATTCGGGCCGCGACAGCGACTATCAGAAGAAGACGACGCGCCCATACCCGTTGTGACTCTTACCCCCTCGCGCTGATCCGGTTACGGGACACCGATCGGGATCCCAGATACTTATCCGCCGAACTCGTGGACGTGCTCCGCCGCCCACCGGGTGAAGGTGGTGGCCGGTCGGCCGACGATGTCCTCGAATACAGAATTGGCCTGCTGGGGATCGACGAGGGTCGCCATGCCTTCGAGATACCACCGCGCGTACTCGCCCATCGCGGGGGTGAGGACCTCGACTCCCTCCTCGAACGAGACCTGCCGGTATTCGATGTTGCGGCCGAGGGCCTCCCCCAGCCGGCGAACCAGCTCCGCACGAAGTAATGTCTCCGGACCCGTCAGCTCGTACGACTTGCCGACGTGTCCGTCCTCGAGCAGCGTCACCGCCGCCACCTCGGCAATGTCGTCCATGGCGATGGGCGCATTGCCTGCCGTCGGGAACGGCTCGCGAACCACCCCGGCGTCCATGATCTGCGGCGCGAGTATTCCTGCGTTTTCCATGAATTCACCGGGCCACAGATGGGTCCACGGTATGCCGGACGCCTCGACCGCCCGCGCCACGTCACCCCAATGTCCGTCGTGCGGACCGGACAAGTCGACGACGTGACGGACTCCGGCACGCGTCGCCACGGCGAGCACATCCTCGACCGTGTCTGGTGTCGGCGCCAGATACACGGACTCGACGCCGTCGAATGCGGCCGGAAGGGTGTCGAGCCTACGGAGATAGCCGTGCGCGACCTCGACTCCCGCGGGCAGGTGCGCCTTCTCTGGATGGTTGGTGAGTGCCCGGACGTCGGTCGCACCCCGCGCGAGAAGATGATCGACGAGCATCCTGCCGATATTCCCGGTAGCCCCGGTCACCAGAATCGTCACGGCACCACCGTACGCGCCGGCAGGCGTGGGTTCCGGAGATCGCGGTGTCGTGGTTGCGATCAGCTGGTGGGAGCCGGGGAGGACGTCGACGGCTGCGTCGTCCCCGGCGTAGTCGAGGGCGTAGACGTGGCACTGGGATCCTGCACGTCGGCGCGCAACCGGTAGACGTGATCGGGAGAGATGATCTCCGTAATGGCAGTAGCCAGCGCTGTACTCGGCTCGCTGCCCTCGTAGGGAACGTCGGTGTTGATCATGATCACGAGCGTCATTTCCTTCTCCGGCAGATACACGCTGACCGTCTGGTAGCCGGGGATGCTGCCGTTGTGCCCGATCCAGCCGGCGATGTCGAAGATGCCCAGGCCGTACCCGACATCGGTCGACAGACCCGGCGCGGTCACCGTCTGCAGTCGCTGCTCCTGGGTTGCCGGTTGCAGCAGCGTTCCCGTGGCCAACGCCGGGGCCCAGATGTGCAGGTCCTCGAGGGTGGAGATCATGGCACCCGCGGCCCACCCCCAGGACGGGTTCCAGTCGGTGGCCGTTGCTTCCTTGCCGTCCGCCGTTTGCTCGGTGTAGCCCTGCGGATGCGGTTCGGGGATGGCGTTCGAGTTCGGGAAGCTCGTGTCGGCCATCTCGAGCGGGTCGATGATCTTCTGCGTCACATAGTCGGCAAGCGACATTCCGCTGACCTTTTCGACGACCAGTCCCAGCAATGTCGTGTTGGTATTGGAGTACTCGAATCCCTGCCCCGGCGGGAAGGTCGCGGGCTGTGCGTATGCGTAGCCGAGCAGCTGCTGGGGGGTGAAGTTCGCTTTCGGGTCGGCTATCAGGGCCTTCTGGAAGTCCTCGCTGGCCGAGTAGTTGGCCAATCCGCTCTGCATCCGCGCCAGCTGGCGGATCGTGATTTGATCACCCAGGGGAACACCGTCGATGTATTTCCCGATGGGGTCGTCGAGGCCGACCCTTCCCTCGTCGACCAACTGCAGCACGCCGGTGACGGTGAAAGTCTTTGTCACACTGCCGATCCTGCTGTAGAAGTCAGTTTCCATCGGGGCGCCCGATGACTTGTCGGCAACACCGAACGCTTTCACGTAGTTACCGTCGGCGCCCCACACTCCCACCATCACCCCGGGAATCGAGGCCCTCGCCATCGTATTCTCGATGGCCTCGTCGAGACGCTGCGCGACAGCGGAATCGATCTGCGTGCCATCCCCAGCCGCCGACGTGCCCGCCTGCGTCGTCTGCGTCACCGACGTGGCCGATCCGGTGGAGGAGTCCTCCGAACACGCTGCCGTGACGACCAGCAGCACAGCCGCTGCGGCCGCGACCAGCCCTCGCTTACGATTCGCCTTGGTCACGACCCGAGCTGTCATCGTGCTGGTCCCCTCGTCGATGTGCCGATTGTCGGGAATTTACCCCGCTGACACCGGGCGAATGTACCTTTCGGCGCTTCCACCGCGCCGAAAGGTACATGCGTCCTATGTGCCGCGCTGTTCCGCGTACTCCGCCATCAATCGCTTCTCCTCCTCCCGGTGCGGATAGAAGAAGAACACCACCACAGCGCCCGCGCCCACCACCAGGATTGCGGCGAGGTACGCCTTGGTGTCCCCGTCGAGAAAGGCGTTGCGCGCGGCAGCGATGATCTGGTCCGCGTATTGGGGATACCGTTCGGCTAGCACTTCTGCACTGGAATACGATTTCGTGAGCGCCGCTTGCGTTTCGGGCGTCACCTGACTCGCATCAGGCGATGCCGCGATCGCCGACGACAGCGACTTGGCGTACCCGGCGGTGAGTACCGCGCCGAGGATCGACTGCATGATCGCACCGCCGAGGTCACGCTGAAGGTCGGAGGTGCCGGACGCCATCCCCGCGCGCGACACCGGTACCGATCCGGTGAGCGAACGCGACGCCGGTGTGCCCGCGAACCCGACTCCGATTCCGACGAACGCGTACGCCACCCCCACCTCGAGGTAATGGGCGTTCTCGTTCCACAACAGCAGCGCGACGAGTAACCCGAGGACCACGAACAGGTATCCGAGCAGGAGGGTGAAGCGCGCACCACGCGATTCGACGAGTTTCGCCGAACGAGGCGCGACGATCACCATCGCGACCGCCGCCGGAATGATCGCAGATCCCGCAGCCAGCGTGGAGTACCCGAGCACATTCTGCAGGAACTGCTGCCCGATGAACATGGCCCCCATCAGCGCACCGAACACGATCACCCCGCCCACGGCGGCGACCCAGAATGTGGGCCTCGCGGCCACATGGAGGTCGAACAACGGGTGCGCCGCGCGGCGCTGCTGCAGGAAGAACGCCGCACCGGCCGCCAAGGCGATCACGCCCAGCCCGATGGCCGTCGCCCCGGCACCGTCGACCGGGGCAAAGTTGATCGCGAGGATGAGTGCAGCGATGAAGACCACCGAAATGACACCGCCGAGGTTGTCGACCGGGTCGGTGGTCTCGTTGACGTGAGCGGGCACCCAGACGGCGGCGCAGACGAGAGCGAGACCGGCGAGAGGCAGCGTCACGAAAAACACCGAGCCCCAGTGAAAGTGCTCGAGGAGCGCGCCCGACACGATCGGCCCGAGCGACGAGATCGCCCCGCCGAGAGCCGACCACAGTGCGATGGCCTTGGTGCGCGGTGGACCCGACCACAGGGCCGTGATGATGGCCAGCGTGGTGGGGAAGGCGAGGCCCGCGGAGATCCCTCCGAGAACGCGTGCGAGAAACAGTATTTCGACACTGCCCGCGAACCCGGCAATCGCCGACGCCGGCAACGACAGCGCCATTCCGAGCACCAGCATCTGCTTGCGCCCGTATCGGTCGCCGAGCGCACCGAGATAGAGCACCGAGGCCGCCAGACCCAAGGAGTACGCCACCGCGACCAGGTTCAGCTGGGTTTGGCTCGCATCGAAGGCGCGACCGATGTCGGGCAACGCGACATTGGCCACCGAAAGATTCAAGTTCGCCACGGCGGCAACGAGTATCAGTGTCGCCAGGATAAGCGTTGCCCGGGCCGGGGCCCGTGTCGATGCGGTTCTGGTCACCGGTCAGCTCCTCGGTTGTCTTCACTCGTCGTTGTACAGTCGGTCGCCTCGGCGGGCCCGAGCGGCCCGGTCCCGGGCGCAGATCTATCAATCAGAGAGGCACCGAGTGGGAAGAGGAGAACCGTGATGGCACCCGCAGCGACGAGCACCGACGCATTCGCCGCGGTCATGTCACCCGATTCGACGGCTACCCCGGTGACGGCCACGATCACGGGCAGCCCGGTGCCGGCGATCAGCGCCACGAACGCTACGAGGACACCGGGTTCGGACGCCACCGCGGTCTGCGCATGTACGACGCCGGTGGCACCGAGCAGCAGCACCACCTCGGGCACCAGCTTGCGAGGCACCAACCCGGCGAACAGCGGGGCCACCACCGCGCAACCAATTATCCAGAAAAGCGAGGCACCGAGTGAAGGCATGCACCACCCCGTCTCTTCCTGCATTTCATCCGACACGCTCTCGACGAGCCTCGCAGAGGCCGGGCCTGCCGACATCACCCGTCGTGGATGATGCGCACCCTGCCGCCTGCCGCGAGCATCGACATCAGAACATCCCCGGCACAGGGAAAGACATAACGAATACAGCTGCTGACGTCGGACCGGTCGCGTTCCTGTTCCTCACGTTCCCTGGTGACCGCGCCGACCCCGCGGTGATCGAGTCGTTCCGAGAGCTCGTCGAGCAGGGCACCGTCACCATCCTCGACCTCGTCTTCCTCGCCAAGTCGCAGGACGGGACGCTGCGGCAGGTGGAGGTGGGCGAAGAGCTCGACAACGTCGGACTCGCCGCATTGTCCATCGAAGCTAAGGCGCTCATCAGCGGCGACGACCTCGTGTCGCGTATTCAGGAACTCGCGCGCTTGAAGGATGCCTGCGTTCTCACCGATGAAGAGTTCGCCGCAGCGAAGGCGAAATTACTGGGCTCGTGAGCCCGGCCGCTACCGCGGCACGGGAATCTTCGGCGCTTCTGCCTCGGCGAACGCACGTCGGGTGTGCCTGACCAGTTCGCGAACTGCAGGACTCGCAGCGCTTTTCCACACCAGTGCCAGCACCGCCGGGATCTCGACGTCGTCGAGGACGAGCGCCGTCAGCCCATCGAAGGCGGCGGCCATCGATTCGCTGAGGATCGCGACCCCGAGTCCGCGGAGCGCGAGATCCGCGACGGTGTCCGGGGCACTGGCCTGCAATGCGATACCGGGCCGGATATCCGACGCGGCACACGCCTGGTCGAACACGGTCCGGATTCCTGTTCCGGCGGCCATACATACGATCGCATGGTCGCAGAGTTCGGCCAGGGCCACGCTGGTTCGACCCGCGAGTGGGTGATTCGGCGGCACGGCCGCCACCAACCGTTCGCAAATGATCGGGAACGCCTCGAGCCCGTCGGGCGGTGCGGTGGCCGTGCCGACGAGTGCCAGGTCGATGTCGCCGCCACGGACTCGGTCGACAAGCTGATCGGAGCTCTCTTCGAGAAGGGTGATCTCGACGCCGGGATGCGCGTCGTGGAACGTCGCCAACGCGTCGAACAGACCGGTGACGGTACAGGCGGTGACCATGCCGACCACCAGGCGTCCACGAACCAGCTGGTTCACGGCGTCGACGGCGTCGCGCACCGCAGCGGCGGCGGCCAGTGCCTCCCTCGCATGGATGAGCGCGGCCTCTCCCGACGCCGTCAACGTGGCCGTCCGAGTCGAGCGGTCGATGAGCGTGGTCCCGAGGTCGTGCTCGAGTTGGCGGATCTGCGCGCTGATACCCGACTGACTGATGTGCACACGCAACGCGGCCCGCGTGAAATTGGCCTCTTCCGCCACGGCTACGAAGTACTCGAGCTGACGCAGTTCCATAACCTCTGATTCTAGAAGTGAGCAGAACTATCTGTTGGACTTCCGCTCCCTCGGGAACGACGCTGGGATTACTTCGAACGATCCGAACAAGAGGACTGCTGTGTACGAGAAGGCCATGAAACCCGAGGACCTGACCCGCCTGTTCGTCGAGCGGAGCAACGTCGGCGACGCAGCCGGAGTCGCGGCACTGTACGAGGAGAACGCCGTCATGGCCTATCCACCCGGAAGTCGGACCGTCGGCCGCGAGGCGATCCGGCAGTTGTGGGAATCCGTCCTCGCCCATGCGCCGCACTTCGAGCCGGAAACTCCCCTACCCACCCTCATCAGCGAGGACATCGCTCTCACCGCCACCCCACCCAAAGATGGTTCGGGGGCGCGCGCCCAAGTAGTGCGTCGCCAGCCCGACGGGTCGTGGCTTCGCCTGCTCGACCAGCCGGAGTTCGTGCCGCCGACCGCCTGACGCCGCCTCGAGTGCGACCGCAGACACGAGAAACCCCCTCACCACTGTGGTGAGGGGGTTTCTGTTGTGCGCCCGAAGGGATTCGAACCCCTAACCTCTTGATCCGTAGTCAAGTGCTCTATCCGTTGAGCTACGGGCGCAAGTCTTCAGTTATAGCTGTACCGGCCAACTAGCACCGGCGTGGCGGAGGCGAGAGGATTTGAACCTCCGGTCCCTCGTAAAAGGGACAACTCATTAGCAGTGAGTCCCATTCGGCCGCTCTGGCACG
The DNA here is from genome assembly GCF_018343855.1 of Rhodococcus sp. USK13. NCBI lineage: Bacteria > Bacillati > Actinomycetota > Actinomycetes > Mycobacteriales > Nocardiaceae > Rhodococcus > Rhodococcus sp. USK13. The sequence continues at coordinate 183,601 of NZ_CP069242.1, forward strand.
CCTCCCTGGGGTGGTTCCGATCCCTTCGGACCGCCGGAGCGAAAGATTACACACCTTTCCACGACAAGACAAAACGGCTGGTCAGAGCGGCGGACGGGCTATCTCAGGTTGCTGTCGAACCAGTCGAAGATTCTGCGTTGAGCGTCGACGATGTTCTCGACGCCGGGGGCGTCGTCCTGCCCGTCAGGCACCTGGAGTGGTTCGTCCGCCCGGTGCGCGAGTCCGGCGTAGCTGACGACGAGGGCCGCGACCGATGCCTTTCCCGTCGCGTCCCGCAGCTGCTCGACGTGCTCCGGCGGGGTGGACGGATCGTCCTCGCCATACAGACCGAGCCACGGAGCCTGCAGCAACGGCGCCGCGTCGATGAGGGCAGGGGCATCGTCAGACAACGGCTCGACGATGCCGCGGGCGGAGACACTGACAGCGGCTCCGATCGGGCGGTTGGTGGCGACGAGCAGCGCGGCAGTACCGGCGTCGTCGAAACCGAGAACCCCGACACAATCGGAGAGGACTCCGCGGCTCGTCAGCCAGTGCACGGTGGCGTCGAAGTCGGCGAACAGCGACTCGCCGAAGACCTCGGTTGCACTGTGCGCGGGACGACCGTGGAAGAGGTGCGGGGCCGCCGCCACCCACCCTTCCTCGGCCAGTGAGCGCATCAAGTCGAGGAGCGGCTCGCTGAACACACGCGACTCGTGCAGCACCACAATCGCGCCACGTGCGGGGCCGTCCGGCTCTGCCACGGTGAGTGGAACCCGCGCCTGCGGATCGGCCGGTGCGCCGCCGACCGCCTGCAGGACCGCGGTGTCCCTGAAGATTCCCGACATGTCCCCACCTTGGCACGGACTGGCCGTCGACGCACCGGATCGGAGGCGCATAATCGCCTGGTGACTCCGCGAACAAGGGCAGACCTCGACACGATCCCGGCCTACGTACCCGGCAAGAACTTTCCGGGTGCGATCAAGCTGGCGAGCAACGAGACCACTCTCGGTCCGCTGCCGAGTGTCCGGGACGCCATCGCGGCAGCAGCGGGCAACGCGAACAGGTATCCGGACAACGGTCACGTGGCCTTGATCGAGGCGCTGGCAGGCCACCTCGGCGTCCCCACCGACAACATCGCCGCAGGCAATGGTTCGGTCAGCCTGTGCCAGGAACTCGTCCAGGTCACCTGCCAGGATGGTGACGAGGTGATCTTCGCGTGGCGCTCCTTCGAGGCGTACCCCGTGGTGACCCAGGTAGCCGGCGCCGTTCCCGTGACGGTTCCGCTGACCGCCGACTTCGGTCACGACCTCGACGCCATGGCGGCCGCCGTCACCGACCGCACGCGGCTGATCTTCGTCTGCAACCCGAACAACCCGACGGGTAACGCCCTCACGAAGGCCGAACTCGAACGGTTCCTCGACGCCGTCCCCGATCGTGTCGTCGTGGCACTCGACGAGGCCTACTTCGAGTACAACAGGTCCGACGCGGACGGCATCGAGCTGTTTCGTGGACGGCCGAACGTCGTCGTGCTGCGCACTTTCTCGAAGGCCTACGGGCTGGCGGGTCTCCGCGTGGGTTACGCCGTGGCCGATCCGACGATCGTCACCGCGCTCGGCAAGGTTCACATCGCTTTCGCCGTCAACACCGTCGCCCAGGCCGCCGCCATCGCATCGTTGGCCGCCGCCGACGAATTGCTCGCCCGCACCGAGAGCGTCGTCGCCGAACGGAACCGCGTCCGCGACGCCCTCCTCGACGCCGGATACGACGTGCCGGAGTCTGCGGCCAACTTCGTCTATCTTCCGCTGGGAACCGAATCCCGACCGTTCGGCGCTGCCAGCGCAGAAGCGGGTGTTCTGCTTCGGCCTTACGGCGACGACGGGGTACGGATCACTATCGGCGACCCCCAGGAAAACGACGCATTCCTTGCCTTCGCGACGAGCGCAGAGACCCGCTCGATCGCGAAGGTCGGTGTTCGCGCGTAAGTCCTGAGATGTAAACGTTACCTGCAGGTATAGCTCCCGTGATTCCCCCTTGGCAGACTCAGTGCGGTTTGCCGAAGGGAGCCACCCACAATGCGCCATCGCGTCGCGGTACGGAGCGCTGTCGTGGCCGCCGCGGTGTCGTTGACACTCGCCACCTCCGTGACCGTCGGCCTTCCCGACGTGCAGGCGCAGGAGCCGCCGGTGTCGTTGCGCTTCCTCGCCTTCAACGACCTGCACGGCAGTCTCACACCTCCCCTCGGCGTTCGTAGTGAGGTGAAGCAGGCGGACGGGTCACGGGTGCCCGCGGGCGGCGCCGCGTATCTCGCGGCATACGTCGATCAACTGCGTGGTCAATCCCCGCACTCGTTGCTGTACTCGGTGGGCGACAACTGGGGATCGTCAGCTCTCGAGTCAGCTGCTTTTCACGACGAGCCGACGGTGCAACTGCTCAACCGGATGGGCGTCGACGCCTCCGCCATCGGCAATCACGAGCTCGACGAGGGGTACGCCGAGTTCCTGCGACTCCAGCGCGGCGGCTGTCACCCCATGGACGGTTGCCGTTTCGACGACACGTTCGAGGGCGCCGATTTCCCGCTGTTGGCTGCGAACCTGCAGTTCGAGGACGGCGCACCCGCGACGTTGCCTTTCGCGGTGAACTACGTCGAGGGCATCCCGATAGGGGTGATCGCGACGATGCCCGCCGATACCGCACACATGGTGACGTCGGGCGGTGCGGACGGGCTCCGGTTCACCGACGAGCTCGCGGCCGTGAACCGGACGGCAGACTTACTCGACTTCTTCGGGGTGCGGGCCGTCGCCCTCCTCATGCACCGAGAGACCGAAGTCGACCAGGACAATCGGCCGGACGAGTGCGACGTGGAATCCCGCCGCACCCACGACGTGGCCTTGCGCGCCTCCCCGAAGGTGGACGTCATCTTCACGGCCGACGGGCACCAGCAGTACAACTGCACCTTTCCCGACCCGGCCGGAAACCCGCGGGTGCTGATGCAGGGCGCCTCGCACGGCCGTATCGTCTCGGTGGTCGATGTGGCGATCGACCGCACCACCCGCGACCTCCTGCGGGATCGCACGTCCTCGTTCAATCAGGTGGTCACGCACGACATACCTCCCGACCCCGACACTGGGCTGCTTGTCGACCGAGCGGGAGAACGGGCGGGCGAGGTCAGCCGAACGTGGGTGGCGTCGATGCAGCACGACCTCACCCGGGAGACGACGGACAGCGGCGAGTCTGCGATGGGCAACGCTGTGGCCGATGCCCAGCTGGCCGCCGGAACAGCGTTCGGCGCTCAGGTTGCACTCACCAATCCCGGCGGTCTCCGCGCAGACCTGGTCGGAGACGCCGTCACCTATGGTCAGGTGTATGCCGTCCAGCCCTTCGGTAACTCGCTCGAGGTTCTGACCCTTCCGGGCGCCACCCTCCGCAGCGTGCTCGAGCAACAGTTCCAGCCCCGTGGAGATGGCAGCGTCACCGAGCGAATCCTGTCGCCGTCGAGTTCGCTGACGTACACGATGGACCGGTCGGCGACTGTCGGCAACCGCATCTCGGATATCCGCGTGAACGGAGAACCGGTGTCGCCGGAGGGTGTCTACCGTGTCGCGGTCAACAGGTTCCTCGCCGACGGCGGGGACGGGTTCGATGCCTTCCGCACCCACACGGAGGCTGTCCACGCGGGTTGCGATCTCGACGCCTTCATCACCTACCTCGGCGCGGACTCGCCCGTGTCACCTCCGAGAACCGATCGGATCGCGGTGGTCGGCCGCCCCTGATCAGATGCCGAGCGCGCCCCTGAGCACGGGCCACGACGTGCGGAGCTCGTCCTGCCAGTACGGCCACGAATGCGTGCCCGAGTTGCGGTAGACGAAGGTGGCGGGAATGGCGAGCGCGTTCAGCCGCTGCTGGAACGTCTGGGTGCAGAGGTTCGCCGCCGCTTCGAGGGGCCCGCCGACCGCGATGGTCGAGGCCAGGTCTCCCCCTGTCGCCATCTCGTACGGTCCGGGAAGGCCGTTGCCCGTCGAGATGTAAATCTGCTTGCCGCGCAGGGCTTCGGCATTGACCGTCGGGTCGTGGGCCGCCCAGGCCGGGTCGAAGTCCGGTCCCCACATGTTGGCCGGATTTCCGCCCTTGAAAGCGACCGTGCCGCGGACCGAATCACGTGAACTGGGCTGAGTGTTGTCGAGGCAGCCGCTGTAGGCGGCGAGACCACGGTAGAGGTGCGGGTGGCGGGTCATGAGGTTGGCCGCACCCATGGCACCCATGGACACGCCGGCAACTGCGTTGGTTCCGTTTCCGCTGAACTGGGCATCGATGATCGGCGGCAGTTCGTCGGCGAGGAAGGTTTCCCACTTGTTGACGCCGAGGGTGGGGTCCGGCAGATGCCAGTCGGTGTAGTAGCTCGCGGTGCCGCCCACCGGCAGGACCACGTTCACCTTCTTGTCGGCGAAGAACTGGACCACGTCCGTCTTCTGCGTCCAGGTACTTTCCCGGAAGTCGGACTCGGCGCCCGCGCTCACCCCGTCGAGCAGATACAGCGACGGGCGCGCAGCGCCACCGGCCGGATGCAGCACCTGCACCTGAATCACCCGGTTCATGGCGGGCGAGTTCACGAAGATCGCACTGCGGGTAGGGGTGATCTTCACAATTTTGTCGACACTCGCAGCACTGCTCGCCCGGGGGGCCGCCGGAGAAGGCGTCGGATCGGCCGTAGCAGTGAACGCCGGCCCAGACAGAGTCAGTGACACTGCCACTCCGACAGCAGCGAATGCTAGGCGACGCATAAAGAAATCCCTCTTCCCGGACCGTGTGAATCCCGATTGCACAGTACAAAGTGCGGCCGGTCAAGCAGAGCTTAAAGGTTTTGTGATTGCTGTGTGATTCGGGTGCGTGCGCTTGTGGCCAGACCGATATGAGAGTGAGGGGAACCGATTGCGGGATCGCTGCGTCCAACCTCGTGAGCAGGCACTGACGCCGAGCTGACCGCATGGGGGAGGAACTCGATGGTCGACCAGGCCGCACGCCACGAACTGCGTGCCCGCAACGAAGAATTGCGCCACCAGATCGATTCGATGCTCGACGCTGTGCGACGGCAGGCCGACAGCCTGGCCCGGGCCAAGTCCGAGGTCGAGCGCACGAGGGGCTCGGGTACCTCGGGCAACGGAGTGGTCCGGGTCTGCGTCGATGCCGGCGGAAACGTGACGGCGGTCGAACTGTCGCCGGACGCGTTCAAGCGCACCAGCCCCGAGGCGCTGGCGTCCTCGATGGCAGAAGCGGCACGTCTGGCCGTGGCGGACGTACGCGAGCGAACTGCCCAGGTCCTGGCACCCGTATTCGACGCCCGCGCCGACCTGCCTACCCTCTCCGAACTGATGCCGGATGCTCCGCGCCCGGGTGACCCGCCGCCTTCCGCCGACGAACCCGGATGGAACGCCACGATCCTGCGCGGAGCGGACCGATGAGTCGAGCACTGTGGGTCGACCCTCACCATCTCCGGACCGTGGCGCCACGTTTCGATGCGCTCGCGGACACAGCCGACGCCCTGCTGACCGAGTTGACGAGCACGCTCGACGCCGAAGGAACTGCGTGGGGCTCCGACGAGGGTGGGACGGCATTCGCCCGGCACTACGTTCCCGGGGCGGAGTCAGCGGTCCACGCCGCCTTGTCTCTCGTCGCGCTTTTCTCCGCGATCGGTGACGGGATGCGAGCGACGGCCGAATCCTTCGAAGCAACGGATACGCGGTTCTCCCGGCGACTGGGCGAGGCCTTCTGATGGGCATCGAACTCCCCGAAGTCGTGAAGCCGGTGGCCTGGCTGGCGTCCGGTTCCCGTTGGCCCGCGGCCGACGAGACGTCACTGCGCCGACTCGCCGACGCCTGGTGCACAGCCTCCACGGGGCTGAAGAACCTCGCGGCGGACGGTGACGCCGCACTGCGCGACGCGTTGTCCGCCGTCGAGGGCGACGTCGCCACTGCCATGTCGCAGCACTGGCAGAAGTACGGTGGAGACGCTGGCGCCCTCCACGATCTCGCGGCCCTGTGCGAGAACCTGTCCGCGATGTGCGAGTCGACGGCGACCAACGTCGAATACGCGAAACTGTCGATCATTGCGGCACTGGCCATATTGCTGGCGGAGCTCGTGGCGATGGCCGCCGCAGCGGTACCGACGCTCGGCGTGAGCGCTGCAGGTGCAATGGCGGCGGAAGCCGCAACGCAGGTCACCATCCGCATGATCATTCGGGATCTGATCATTGCGGTTCTCGAACAAGCCGCAGTCGCTGCAGCACAGAGCGTCGCGGTCGACAGCGGAATCCAGGCACTGCAGATCGTGACCGGTGGTCGAAACGGATTAGACGTCGGCATGCTCACGAACTCACTGATCACGGGAGCCACCGACGGCGCCACCAGCGCACTGTTCGGCGAGTTCGGGATCGAGGTGCACGAGCCCGCGACCGACCGGTGATCGGGTCGACTCGTGGCGACATCAGCACCGTGTGACCCATTGCACAACGCGTTAGCCGCGACTAACGTATTGGACGTGCTCGACCAGTTGGAAGTTGCAGCCGAGCCAACCCGGAGACGCTTGATGCATCTGCTGACATCTGGGGAACAGACCGTCAACACGCTTGCGGCGCACTTTTCCGCGAGCCGGTCGGCCATTTCTCAGCATCTTCGGGTGCTCATGGACGCGGGGCTGGTCACCGCACGTAAAGACGGACGTTTCAGGTACTACCGGCTCGATCCACAGGGCCTTGCCCAACTCCGCACGCTGTTCGATTCGTTCTGGATCGACGAACTCGACCGGCTCGTCGCGGACGCCACCGAGGAAGCAGCTTCCAAAGGAGACCGCTGATGCCATTCGACAAAACCGTTGTCGTTCCGCTCGACCCGGACGCCACCTTCGCACTCGTCACCGAGCCCGAACGGTTACGCAGGTGGCAGACGGTCGCGGCGCGGGTCGATCTCCGAACGGGCGGCGGATACCGCTGGACCGTCGTGCCCGGACACTCGGCCGCAGGAACATTCCAGGAAGTCGACCCCGGCCGGCGAATTGTCTTCACGTGGGGTTGGGAAGAGAGCGAAGACCTTCCGCCCGGCACCTCGACCGTCACCGTGACCCTCACTCCTACCGCAGGCGGAACCGAGGTGCGACTGGTTCACGAAGGACTGAGCGACGAACAGGCAGCCCGCCACGCCGAGGGCTGGACCCACTATCTCGATCGCCTCGCCGCAGCCGCCGTCGTGGGCGACGCCGGACCCGACGAATGGGCGGCGCTCCCGCAGCCTCTCGACGAATTGTCGAGCGCAGAGGCAACTCTGGCGGTCGTGCAGCGGGCGCTACGCGATCTCACTGCCGACGACATGTCCGCCCAGACGGTGTGTACCGAGTTCACCGTCGCGCAGCTCGCCGACCACCTCGCCGGATCGATCACGACCATCGGCTCCGCCGCCGGTCCGAAGATCGACGACGAACCGGGAAAGCCGGTAGAAACCAGGATCGCCGACGAAGCCCAACAGGCATTGGAAGCGTGGCGGCGCCGCGGACTTGACGGGACCGTGATCATCGGGGGGAACACAGTCCCGGCACCTATCGCCGTAGGAATATTGTCCATCGAATTCTTGGTGCACGCCTGGGATTTCGCAGCAGCCGTCGACCGGAATGTCACCGTCGATCCTGCACTCTCCGAGTACGTACTCGGACTGGCACACACCATCATCCGGCCGGAAGCCCGGGGTGCCGTCGGATTCGCCGACCCGGTACCTGCCGAACACACCGCCGACCCCTTCGAGCGTTTGATCGCCTTCACCGGTCGCCCACTCCCGACGGCCTGATCTCCTCACCGAAAGGAACCGCCATGCCGATCAAAACGAAATACCCGCAAGGAACCCCGAACTGGGTGGATCTCCAAACCAGTGATCAGGACGCGGCCAAGAAGTTCTATGCTGAACTGCTCGGCTGGGAATACGACGACCGGCCGATGCCCGAAGGCCCCGTCTACTCGATGGCCACCGTGCGCGGCGAGAACGTCGCCGCCATCGCGCCACTACAGCCCGACGCGGCCGCGGCCGGGGCGCCGGCGAATTGGAACACCTACATCGCCGTCGACGACGTCGACGCGACGCTCGCGAAGGTCCCCGGCGCAGGCGGCCAGGTTCTGATGCCGGCGTTCGACGTGGGGGAAGCGGGCCGCATGTCGTTCGTCACCGACCCCACCGGGGCTGCAGTCGGATTGTGGCAGGCGAACAAGCACATCGGCGCCGGCCTCGTCGGAGACCCGGGGGCCTGCCTCTGGAACGAACTGAACACCACCGACGTCGACACGGCGGTCCGCTTCTACAACAGCATCCTCGGGACCACCACCACACAGATGTCCATGGGACCCGACTACACCTACACCCTGTTCCACGTCGGTGACGATCAGGTCGGCGGCGCCGGTGCACCGCTCCATCCGAATACGCCGAACCATTGGCGCGTGTATTTCGCAGTGGAGGACGTCGACGCCAGCGCCGCAAAAGTGGTCGAACTCGGCGGCGCGATCGTCGAAGAGGCCATGGACATTCCGACGGTCGGACGGATGGCCGGAGTCGCCGACCCCCAGGGCGCCGTCTTCAGCATCATGACCCCCGAAGAGCGCCCGGAACAGTAGATCCGAGCGCAGCGAAAGGACTGTTCATGGAGATGCCGAAGCCGACCGAAGCGGACAAGGAATTCTTCCGGTCACTGATTCCCGACCGACCCGGTGTCCAAGTGAAGCCGATGTTCGGCAACCTCGGCGCCTTCGTCAACGGCAACATGTTCGCGGGACTACTCGGACCGAGCGTCGGGGTCCGGCTCCTCAGCGAGCAGGCGAACGACGAGCTGTCGTCTGCGGACGGAGTCGGCCCGTTCGGACCCGGAGAAAAGCCGATGCGCGAATACCTCGCCCTGCCGGACCACTGGCGCGACACCCCGGATCAGGCCAGGCGGTGGCTCGAACGCGCGCTCGCGGAGGTAGCGGAACTGCCGCCGAAGGCGCCCAAAGCCCGGAAGTCTGCACGCCCTCGCGGGTAGAGGAATGAGAAGCGGCCCCGACCCGGCACGTGTGGTGCCGGGCCGGGGGCCCGCTTCTTCGGCGGAAGCGGAGGGATTTGAACCCCCGGTGGGTTTAACGCCACGCTCGCTTTCAAGGCGAGTGCATTCGGCCGCTCTGCCACGCTTCCGTGCGCGATCCTATCGGTAACGGTGTCGGCGGCTGCAACCGGTCAGCGGTCACCGATGGCTTTGTCTACCCGCTCGAACACCTCGGCGAGTACTTTGAGCTGCGATTTGGTGAGCTGATCGACGAGGTTGCGCCGGACCCCGGCTACGTGGGTGGGTGCCGCCTCGGCCAGTCGCGCGCGACCTTCGTCAGTGATGACGGCGAGAACACCCCGGCCGTCCTCCAGGCAGGTGTCCCGGGTGACCATGCCTTGCGCCTCCATGCGCCGGATCTGATGCGTGAGGCGACTGCGCGAGGACAGGACCCCGTCGGCGAGATCGGACATCCGTAGCGATCCGTCGGGCGATTCGGACAGCAGCACGAGAATTCGGTAATCGGCGAGCGACAGATCGTGCTTTTCTTGCAGATCCCTGTTGAGGACGTCCATGAGCCGCTGGTTGCCGTCCATATAGCCGCGCCATGCGCGCATCTCGGCCGGGGTCAACCAATTGGTCTCGACTTCGGCGTCGGAGGTTTCTGCTGTCACAGGTTCATATTCTAGTAGCCTGACGTTACTTTCCAGTAGCGTCGGGGCCCCAATCCCTCGATGTGACAAGCGGGATCGCTCGCAGGGACCGTGTGTCGCCTGGATTCGCTAACGTCGTCCTTCATGTATGCGATCACGATCGATCAGCCGGGTGGTCCGGAAGTCATGCGATGGGCGGAGCAGCCCGAACCCGAACTGCTACCCGGCCACGTTCTCATCGATGTGGCGGCTACCGCCGTCAACCGCGCAGATCTGACCCAACGCCAGGGGTTCTACCCGCCGCCGCCCGGTGCCAGCGACATTCTCGGCCTCGAATGTTCCGGCATCGTCGCCGAGGTCGGCGACGGCGTCTCGGAGTGGTCCGTCGGCGATCACGTGTGCGCCCTGCTCGCCGGTGGTGGTTACGCCGAACGGGTGGCCGTCCCCGCGACCCAGCTACTACCGGTACCGAAGGGCGTCGATCTCCTCGTCGCCGCTTCCCTGCCCGAGGTTGCCTGCACGGTGTGGTCGAACGTGGTGATGCGGGCCGGGTTGTCGCGCGGTGACGTCCTGCTAGTGCACGGCGGTGGCGGCGGCATCGGCACCCATGCCATCCAGGTGGGTGTCGCGTTGGGCGCGCGGGTGGCCGTCACGGCGGGATCCGAGGCAAAACTGGAACGCTGCCGCGAGCTGGGTGCCGACATCCTCGTCAACTACCGCGAAGCCGACTTCGCCGAAGAGGTGAAGAAGGCGACGGACGGACACGGCGCCGATGTGATTCTCGACAACATGGGCGGCTCGTACCTCGGCCGCAATATCGACGCGCTGGCGTCGGACGGACGGCTCGTCATCATCGGGTTCCAGGGCGGACGCAAAGGCGAGCTCGATCTCACCCGACTGTTCGCGAAGCGCGGCAACATCACTGCCACCGGACTACGCGGCCGTCCCGAGAACGGACGCGAGAGCAAGGCGGAAATCGTCGCCGACGTCCGAAACCGCCTGTGGCCACTTATCACCGAGGGCGCGATACAACCCGTGGTGTCGGCCGAACTGCCGATCACCGAGGCGCCGCGCGGCCACGAGCTGCTCGACTCCCCGGAGACCGTCGGCAAAGTGATCCTCACCATTCCGCGGCGCTGACACCCTCGCGCCGCCTCCCGCTGACCGAGTACCCCATCGGGTCAGCGGCGGGGCGGTGCGTACGTCAGCCCAGTGAAGCGAGTTCGCCGACGAGCTGATCGATCTCGTACCGCGTGGTGTACGGGGCGAGGCCGATGGTGACCGCGCCGCCTTCGTCGTTGACGCCGAGGGCGTCGAGGAGTCGGGATCCACCGTGGACGCCGCTGACTGTGGCGATGCGTTTGTCGGCCAGATGGGACGCCACCTTGTCGGCGGAGACTCCGGCGACGGTGAAGCTGAGGGTGGGTACCCGGCTCGGTGACCGGCCGATGACCATGATCTGCGGGAGCCTCTTGAGCGACGACATGAGGTGGTCGAAGAGGGTGTCCTGATAGTTCTGCAACGAGCTGATGGACGTCTCGAGCTTTTCCCGGCGTGATCCCGTGGCGGATTCGTCGAGTCCGGCGAGAAAGTCAATCGAGGTGGTGAGCCCGGCGAGCAGGGCGAACTGGTGTCCCCCGACCTCGAGTCGTTCGACGCCCCGCGCATAGGGGTTGAGCGAGACGGCGGGGATGCGGTCGAGGAGGGTGGGGTCGCGGAAGACGAGGGCGCCGACCTGCGGCCCACCCCAGGAGGTGGCTCCGACAGCGACGACGTCGGCTCCGAGTTCGTTGATGTCGACGTGGGCGTAGGGCGCGGCGCCGATGGCATCGACGACCATCAGACCGCCCACCTCGTGGACGCGATCTGCGGCAACTCGGACGTCGGGCGCGGAGCCGACGATCGGGGATGCCGCGGTGAGTGCGACGAGCCGGGTTGTGGTGGTGATGAGGTCCTGGAACTGCCAGCTGGGGAGTTCGCAGGTCTCGATCTCGACCTCGGCCCAGCGGACCTGGGCGCCGTAGCGGCCGGCCACGCGGAGCCAGGGCGCTACGTTCGCTTCTTCGTCGAGACGGGAGAGAACCAGCCCGGTTCCGAGTCCGAGTCGTGTGCTCAACGACTCGGCCAGCCAGGCGAGCAGGACGGCACGGTCGGGTCCGAGGACCACCCCGGCAGGATCACCACCGACCAGGTCGGCGACGGCGGCGCGGGCGGCGTCGAGCACTGCAGCGCTCCGCCGGCTGGACACGTGACGGCCGGTCGACGAGGAGGCGGACGCCCGGAACGCCGTCGAAACGGTGCGCGACACCGCGTCGGGGATCTGCATGCCGGCCTGAGGATCGAGATGGATCCAACCGTCGCCGAGTGACGGGATCAGTCCCCGTACGCGGGCAACGTCGTAAGCCATGCCCGACACTCTAGGACCCTGAGTCAATACGGTCGAAGCCAGCCGCCTCTTGTTGTGGTGTGCAACAAACCCTGAATGTGGAGAAATCGGACGCACCCGCGCATGCCCGAGCGCGAACAGACAAGATGGAGTCATGACGAACTCGGAGAATGAACACGTCCTCGTGATCGGCCCCGACGGTCAGCCTGTGGCCGTACCCGTCGAAGAGGCCGCGAAGCGATCCGCCGACGCCGAAGCCGGCGCCGAAGACAACGCGAAACCGGAGTCGGTGGCCGACATGGTCGAGCAGCCCGCCAAGGTGATGCGGATCGGGACGATGATCAAGCAGCTCCTCGAGGAGGTGCGGGCGGCACCTCTCGACGACGCCAGCCGCACCCGGCTCAAAGACATCCACAAGTCGTCGATCAGCGAGCTCGAGCAGGGGCTCGCCCCCGAGTTGCGGGACGAGCTCGAGCGCCTCACGTTGCCCTTCACCGACGACACCGTCCCGTCGGACGCGGAGCTCCGCATTGCGCAGGCGCAGCTGGTCGGCTGGCTGGAAGGCTTGTTCCACGGAATCCAGACCGCGCTCTTCGCCCAGCAGATGGCGGCACGCTCGCAGCTGGAAATGATGCGCCAGGGCGCCCTCCCGCCGGGCATCAGCATCGGCAACCCGCACCCGCCGCAGAACCACGGCGAGGGACACCAATCGAGCGGTACCGGCCAGTACCTGTAGCAACGGGCGGCGCAGCGTGGAAGTCGACTCCCGGTAGGCTCGGTGCCCGTGTCAGCATCCGCTATCGAATCCGAGGCCACAGGCGTTCCGCACCCGGTGTCCGACTCGCAGACCTTCCGTCGTGCGTTCAAGGACCTCCGGGACGGCTTCGCTCAGCGAGAGCTGTGGCTGAGCCTCGGCTGGCAGGACATCAAGCAGCGGTACCGCCGGTCGGTGATCGGCCCGTTCTGGATCACGATCGCCACCGGCGTGCAGGCTGCGGCCATCGGAATTCTGTACGCCGCGCTCCTGGACATCCCACTGCCGGAGTTCCTTCCGTACGTGACGGTGGGACTGATCGTCTGGAACCTGATCAGTGCCAGCATCCTCGAGGGCTCCGAGGTCTTCATCGCCAATGAGGGCCTGATCAAGCAGTTGCCGTCGGCACTGAGCGTGCACGTGTATCGGCTGGTGTGGCGACAGTTGCTGCTGTTCGCCCACAACCTGTTGATCTACGTGATCATGCTCGTGGCATTCGGCGTGTGGCGCGACTTGACGTGGACTTCGCTGGCCGCGATCCCGGCCCTGGGGCTGATCGTTCTCAACGCGGCGTGGGTGTCGATCATGTTCGGCATCTTCTCCACCCGTTACCGGGACATCGCGCCGATCCTCTCCAGCCTGACGCTGCTGCTGTTCGTGCTGACCCCGATCATGTGGACCACCCAGAGCCTCGAGGCGCAGGGTGGTCAAGCCGCCGAGCGGGTCAAGCTCGCCGAGCTGAACCCGTTGTTCCACTATCTCGACATCGTCCGGGCGCCGATGATCGGACAGGACCAGCAGGCGTACCACTGGTACATCGTGCTGGCCATCACCGTTGTCGGGTGGGCCGCCGCCATCCTCGCGCTTCGCAAGTACCGGGCCCGCGTGCCCTACTGGGTTTAGGGGTTTCGAGCAATGACAACGGTTGAGCGAAGCGAGGGGCAATGACAACGGTTGAGCGAAGCGAGCGGCAATGACAACTGTTGAGCGAAGCGAGGGGCGATGACGGAGCACGTGAGTATCGAGACACGGGATGCCTGTGTCGACTTCCCCATTTTCGACGCCAAGTCGCGGTCGCTGAAGAAGGCCTTCCTCGGCAAGGCCGGCGGTTCCATCGGCCGGAACAGTTCCGACGTGGTGGTGGTCGAGGCCCTGCGCGACATCACCTTGTCGCTGAAGGAGGGTGACCGGATCGGGCTGGTCGGCCACAACGGCGCCGGAAAGTCGACGCTTCTGCGACTGCTGTCGGGCATCTACGAGCCCACCCGCGGCAGCGCGAGCATCCGCGGCCGTGTGGCGCCGGTCTTCGACCTCGGTGTCGGCATGGACCCCGAGATCTCCGGCTACGAGAACATCATCATCCGCGGACTGTTTCTCGGTCAGACCCGTAAGCAGATGCTCGCGAAGATGGATGAAATCGCCGAGTTCACGGAGCTGGGCGAGTATCTGTCGATGCCGCTGCGCACCTACTCCACCGGGATGCGCGTGCGCGTCGCGATGGGCGTGGTGACCAGCATCGACCCCGAAATCCTTCTCCTCGACGAGGGCATCGGCGCCGTCGACGCGGAGTTCATGAAGAAGGCCCGGGTCCGGTTGCAGGCGCTCGTCGAACGGTCCGGGATTCTGGTGTTCGCCAGCCATTCCAACGAGTTCCTCGCCCAGCTCTGCGACACCGCGATGTGGATCGATCACGGCCGGATTCGCCAGCAGGGTGGCATCGAGGACGTCGTACGGGCGTACGAGGGGGATGACGCAGCCGACCACGTCCGGCACGTGATCTACGAGCTCGAACGGGAGAAGGCCGGCTTGACTGCTCCCTCGCGTTCGTACGAACGGGACGCTGGTGGCGCTGGACCGAACGAACGTCCCGTTCGTACAGGGACAAGTGCGAACACGAGCACGAGCACCGGTACGGGCACAGGCACGGAGGCGGAGTCCGCGTGAGCGCTCCCGCCGAGCGGATCATCGGCGTCGTCGTCACGCACAAGCGCCGGGAACTGCTCGCGCAGTCGCTGAAGGTGCTGGCGTCGCAGACTCGGCCGCTCGATCATCTGGTGGTCGTCGACAATGCCGCCGAGGACGAAGTGCGGACCCTCGTCGAGTCTGCGGGTATTCCGACCAGCTACCTGGGGTCGCGGCACAACCTCGGTGGTGCGGGAGGCTTCGCACTCGGCATCCTCTATGCGCTGTCGCTGGGCGCCGACTGGGTGTGGCTGGCCGATGACGACGGCCGTCCCGAGGGCGACGAGGTGCTCGAGACCCTGCTCGACTGCGCGAACCGGCACGGGCTGGCCGAGGTGTCGCCTGTCGTCTGCGACATCGACGATCCCGACCGCCTGGCGTTTCCGCTGAGACGCGGGGTGGAATGGCGGCGGCTTCGTTCGGAACTGCACAAGGACGGTGACGACTCCGCCGATCTGCTGCCGGGCATCGCCTCCCTGTTCAACGGCGCACTGTTCCGTGCGTCCACGATCGACGCGGTCGGGGTTCCGGATCTGCGCCTGTTCGTGCGCGGTGACGAGGTGGAGGTGCATCGCCGGCTGGTGCGGTCCGGTCTTCCCTTCGGAACGTGCCTGCAGACGGCATACGTGCACCCGAACGGCGCTGAGGAGTTCAAACCGATCCTCGGCGGCCGGATGCATACGCAGTACCCCGACAACGAGGTCAAGCGTTACTTCACCTACCGCAATCGGGGATACCTGCTGTCGCAGCCGGGAATGCGGAAGCTGCTTCCCCAGGAATGGGTGCGGTTCGGGTGGTATTTCCTCGTCACACGGCGTGACGTGCAGGGATTGCGTGAATGGATGCGACTGCGGAAGCTGGGACGCCGGGAGCGCTTCGAGCGGCCGTAAAATCGGTTGTCCGACGTTCCGTCGGGTGGGATCCTGATTCTCGAACGGTCCGGAAAGTGTCGCGAAGGAGTGAGTGTCCGATGATTGTCTCGTCGGTCGACGCCGCGTGCGTCCACACTCCCCCTTCCTTCGCCTGACCGAACCCTGATCGTGGTCCGGTCGGCACTTCACCGACCTGAGGATTCCACTCATCATGTTCAACCCTGGACAACTCCTGGCTTACGGCTGGAACGACACCCTTCCCTTCGACGACTACACGACCGAGGGTTCCGAGCCCGGGCGCGTGATCCGCGTCGACCGCGGACGTTGCGACGTCGCAACGTCTTCGGACATCGTTCGTGCCGAGAACGGCGAGCATGCGCTCTGCACCGGCGACTGGGTCACTGTCCGTACGAGCGGTGACACGATCGTTGTCGCCGACCTGCTCCCGCGGCGCAGCGCCATAGTCCGGTCCGCCGCCTCCGGCAGATCCGACGGCCACGTGCTCGCCGCGAACGTCGACACGGTGGTGATCGCCTCCGCTCTCGACACCGACCTCGATCTCGGCCGCATCGAACGACTGCTGGCACTGGCCTGGGAGAGCGGTGCGACGCCGGTAGTCGCTCTCACCAAAGCCGATGCTGCCGAGGATGTTTCCACCGCAGTCACCGCCGTAGCTGCAGTCTCGCCCGGTTCGGTGGTGCTGGCGGTCAGCGCCGAGACCGGCGACGGCGTCGCTGCTCTGACCGCATTGATCGACGGCACCATCGCTCTGATCGGACCGTCCGGTGCGGGCAAGTCGACGCTCGCCAACGCGTTGCTCGGCGCGGATCTGCTCGCCACAGGCCGTGTTCGCGAGGGCGATCACAAGGGTAGGCACACGACCTCGCACCGAGAACTGCTGCCGCTTCCGCAGGGTGGCGCCCTGATCGATACGCCGGGCCTGCGCGGTGTCGGCATGTGGGACGCGGCGGACGGCATCGACAAGGCGTTCCCCGAGATCGACGACTGGGCCGCGCAGTGCCGGTTCCGGGATTGTTCACACGAGACGGAGCCGGTTGTGCGGTGCTGGCCGCGGTCGAGCGCGGCGATCTTCCCGAACGACGAATTGTCGCTACCGCAAGCTGATTCGCGAGAACGGCTGGATCGCGTCACGGGCCGATGCCCGGCTACGCGCCGAGCGGGAACGGGAGTGGAAGATCATCGCCCGCGGGCATCGCCGGATGTATCGAACGCGCGGTCACTGACACCTGCCCAACTCGCATCCCGGTTCGGCCCTGAGCCGGGATGCGACCTGGCAGCATGGATACATGTTCGAGGGATTTCGGCGAAAGGCCAGACTCAAGCTTCAGCGCGCCGTGTATGAGGTGGTGGCCGAATCGGATCGGCGTTCTCGCGAGTTGCACGAGAACCAGCACGATCAGACGCTGGCCGAGCTGTCCGCCACCAATAAGGAACTCTCGCGCGTCCTGTCGGAACTGTCGGATGCCCGGATGGAGGTATCCGACGTTCAGCAAAGGCTCGGCGAACTCGAACAGCAGGCTCGTCGCGACATCACGCAGGCCCTCGATGTCGGAGCCACCAACCAATCGGCGGCGTTCGTGCTCGAGCACATGCCGAAAGCTCCCGTGTTCTGGAATCCCCACGACACGCTGCGGTACGGATTGTCCCAGGTGCAGATTCCCGGAATGGCGCTCGAGTTCGGTGTCGCGTCGGGTACCACCCTGCGGATCATCGTCGAACAGCTCAAGGATGCCCAGCACGAGGTTTTCGGCTTCGACGTGTTCTCGGGACTGCCGCAGACCTGGCGTACCGGCTTCCCGGCGGGCGAGTTCGCCCAGGAGAAGATGCCCCAGGTGCGCGGCGCCCAACTGGTCCCGGGACTCTTCGAGGACACGCTCGCCGATTTCCTCGACACACATCCGGATCCGGTGGCTTTCGTGCACCTCGACGCCGACCTGTATTCGTCGACCAAGACGGTGCTGGACCGGATCGGCCTCCGGCTTGTCGCCGGAACGGTGATCGTCTTCGACGAATTCTTCAACTATCCGGGTTGGCAGGAACACGAATACCGGGCGTGGAGGGAATTCGTCGACCGCACGGAAATCGGTTTCGAGTACCTCGGTTACACGGCCAACCACGAGCAGGTGGTCGTGCGGATCACCGAACCGATATCACGATGACGCTTGGTTCATCTGCTCGTAGAGCCGGGTCCAGTTTTCACGGCTGGTGAGGGTGGGCATCTCGGCACGGAACGCCTCCGCGACGGTTGGCGCCTCCGCCCGGAATCGTTTCATCACTCCGGCGAGGCGGCCACCCATCTCGGCAGCGAGCTCCCTGTCGTATTTGCGTTCGCGCACACCGGCTTGCGACGCGTCCGTGACATACACGTGGTCGAACCGTCCGACATGCCACCACCGCGCGTCCTCGTAGGAGATCGCGACGGGCCCGCGCTCGAGGCGTCCGCGAAGGTGGGCGGCGGCTCGTTTCGCGAGCACCAGATCGTCCCAGCCCGCCTTCGGAGGCGGATCGGCTCGACGGAACCGGACGCCCGCCGGCAGCTCGGACACCGGCCTGGCGATGGTCTCCGGGAACCGGGTGCGCTCCTTGTTGATCATGGCGAGAGCTGCCTGCCCACCATCTGCGAGGGCATTCGGGCCTTCGAGGAAGCCCTCGATCGCCCGCAGCTGCGTGTGCGCGAGGCCGTATTGCAAGCTCACGATCGAATGACTGATTTCCCGGCTGAGCTGCTTGGCCAGGGATGTCGGCGCGAAACCGGGGTCGAGGGCAGCGGTGATCAGCCCGTTGCGGGTGCTGAAGTAATGCGCGAAGCCGTCGACATCCTTCCAATAGAAATCGGCGTGCCAGACCCCGGTCGACGGCAGGGTGATCGTCGGGATGCCCGCCCGGCCGGCCCGCAAGCTGTATTCGACGTCGTCCCACTGGAAGAAGACGGGCAGCGGCATCCCGATCTGCCGGACCACTTCGGCCGGGATGAGGCACGACCACCAGCCGTTGTACTCGGCATCGATGCGGCGCTCGGGCAGTTTCTTCAAAACGTTGCTGTTCCGGACTCCGTATTTGTCGGTCGGTAGCCCGCGCCGCAGCGTCGCCAGATCGGCGCGTTCCCCGGACGCCAACAGGTAGTTGGGGTTGTACAGGAACAGCATCTGGGCGCCGATCAGGGCCGGGTCGGTGGTCATGTTCGCGAAGGCGCTCAGTCGCAACACGCTCTCCGGCTCACACAAAACGTCGTCGTCCATCAGAAGGACATCGGCATGCGGGCCCGCGGCGGATGCCTCGTAGAGGCCACGACTGAAGCCGCCAGCGCCGCCGAGGTTGGCCTGGCGGAGGTAGTGCAGCCGGTCGCCGAACTTCGGGGCGACCTGTTGGAACAGTTCGCGGGTCTCCACCGGATCGGTGCCCTGGTCGACGACGTACACCGCGTCGAGGGAAGAGAGCACCCGCTCGTCGGACGCGAGGGCGGCGACGGTGTTGGCGCAGTCGTCGGCCCGGTTGAACGTACAGATCGCGATGGCCACCGGCCGGACGGTCTCGGGAGAGGCCACCGTCCACTCGATGTCGGCAACGGTGACGCCGCCCTCGAGCGCATCGAACTGCAGCCACAAGGCGCCGCCGTCGGCGAACTTGTCGAGTTTCGCGGTGAGGGTGACCGTGCCGGAACCGGTGATCACCTCGGCGGCGATGATGCGGCGGTGCCCGCCGATGTCGGAGGCCAGGAGCTGCGCCCGGCAGTGGTCTGCGGCGTCGATCCGCGCTGTGGCAGTGACCTCGGCCGCAGTGGTCCATCGCTGCCAGTAGCTGGCCGGGAACCGGCCGAAGAAGGTGTTGGTGTGGACGGTGGCGCCGGCGTGCAGATGTAGTGCGAAGCGGGTACGGGTGGACCCGCCCCGCTTGACCACTGCGTACAGGTCGTCGTTGACGATCGGTGAGGTGCCCGTGAACGGTCCTCGCTGCGCGACGAGTCGATCGGACACCGCCCGGTGCTCGGTCAGCTCGACGTCGGAAACGGAGGCGTTCGCTGTATCCACCCGGGCAGGGTATCGCGATCGAGACCTTCGCCGCGGCTCAGCCCGCCTTTCCGGCTGGGTGGTGCGCCCGGTCGTGCCGGTCAGAGCGCTGCATCCCCGGCGGGCCGGGCCCGGACGTGGGCCCGCTCCCCCTGCGGCCCGAAAAGGCTCAGTATTTCGACCGGCTCGGGACCAGGGTTGCCGAACCAGTGCGGTACATGCGTGTCGAACTCGGCCACCTCACCCGCGGTGAGGATCACATCGTGTTCTCCGAGCAGAAGGCGAAGCCGCCCGGAGAGGACGTAGAGCCATTCGTACCCCTCGTGGACTTGCAACTGCGGTTCGCTCGGCGACGGCTCCCGCGCCGGGATGACATGCTTGAACGCCTGGATTCCTCCCGGTCTGCGGGTGAGGGGAATGATCTTCGTGCCGAAACGCTCGATCGGCCGAAGGTGGACCCTCGGGTCACCGGTGGCGGGCGCGTCGACGAGTTCGTCGAGCGGAAGCTGGTGCGCTCGGGCGAGGAGCAGCATCAGCTCGAGCGTGGGTTTGCGCTGACCGGACTCGAGGCGGGACAGGGTGCTCACCGATATGCCGGTGGCGTCCGACAGTTGCGCCAGCGTTGCGCCGCGCTGCTGACGGAGTGCCTTCAGGCGTGGACCCACGGCGTCGAGGACACCGCCGAGGTCGGGAATGTCGTCGCTCATACCCTCATCTTGCCATCCCGGCAAAAGAGTTTGTCAATGCTGCACGAAGTGCTGGAGAGTTCGATTCCGAAGCCCGAACGAAGGAGGACGCAGTGAAGGACAACTACGACGTAGTCATCGTCGGTGGTGGCGCAGCAGGACTGAGTGGTGCGCTGGCCCTGTCCCGGGCACGGCGGTCGGTGCTGGTGATCGATGCCGGCGCCCCGCGCAACGCCCCGGCGGGGCACATCCACAATTACCTGGGCCGCGAGAGCACTCCCCCGGCCGAATTGCTCGGCATCGGACGCGGCGAGGTCGCTTCCTACGGAGGCGAGGTGGTGACCGGCACCGTCATCTCCGCCAAGACGGCCGAGGACGACGGCTTCCGGGTCACCCTTGCCGACGGACGTTCGGCCTCGGCCCGGCGACTGCTGGTGACCACGGGATTGCTGGACGAGCTGCCCGACATTCCCGGCGTGTCCGAACGATGGGGCCGCGATGTGCTCCACTGCCCGTACTGCCACGGGTGGGAAGTCCGGGACCAGCCGATCGGCATCCTGGCGAGCAGCCCCTTCTCGATTCACCAGGCACTGATGTGGCGGCAATGGACCGACAAGGTGACGCTGTTCCTCAACGACGCGATCGAGCCAACCGGTGAGGAGTACGAGCAGCTCGCCGCCCGGGACATCTCCGTGGTCGACGGAAAGCTGTCGGGCCTGACGGTGGCCGAAGATCGCCTCACCGGTGTCCGGTTGCACTCCGGTGAAGAATTCGCCTGCGCCGCAGTGGTGGTCGCGCCTGTCTTCACCGCGCGCGCCGACGTGCTGACCACACTCGGGCTGGTGCCCGTGGAGCAGCAGATGGGCGGACACGTGGTGGGCACCTATATCGCCTCGGATGCCATGGGCGCCACGGCCATTCCGGGCGTGTGGGTCGCGGGAAACGTGGCGGACCTCAAAGGACAGGTAATCGCGTCCGCTGCAGCGGGACTCAATGCTGCGGCGGCCCTCAATGCCGATCTGATCGCGGAGGACACCCGCCTCGCCGTCGCAGCGAGAGCCGGGCGGTAGCCGGACGGGCGTACCCGTCACTCGTGGGACAGCAAAGGTCCCAGTGGTCCGAGATCGATATTCAGGTCTTCGGGCGTCAAGCCGAAGTGCTCGCGCAGTTCGGCCATCCGCTCCTCGAGGAGCATCAGTGTCGTGCCGATCCGCTCGATCTGCTCGTCGCTCAGGTCACCGTTGTCCACCCGGCGCAGTGCCTGGCGTTCCATCAGCTGACGGAGCAGTTCCACGAGAGTGAGCACGAGGGTGACGAGGCCGCGTTCGACCGACTCCGGGTCGGCGTCGATACGCTGCGGCAAGACCCGACGCCCCTGGCCCGTCAGCGCGTCGAGCTCGGCAGCCGGCGGGGTGTCGCTTCCGGGTGGGGTGTCACTCATCGCCGGCTTCCTGCACTTCCGGCACCAGGGCACTCACCGAGGCGATCAGCGTGCGCAGCGAGATGCGGACCATGTCGACGTCGGCGAGCGACAGCGTGATCTCGCCGGTAATCACCACCCCACCACCGAGCACTCGATCGAGGAGGTCGACGAGGGCGATCTGCCGCGTGTCGTCGGCAGGAACCATTTCGCTCATGGGTTCACCTGCTCGATGGTCGCGAAGGAGTACGGAGGCCACGGACCGGTGAGTTCCAGGGTGATACCGGGATGTTCGGCGTCGAGTTGGGTGACGAGGGCACCGAAGTCCTGCGCCCGCTCGTCGTCGACGAGGTAGGTGCCGTTGAAGATCATCCACGCGCGCTTCCCGGTCAGCGCCGGATCGGTGACCCGCTGTCGCCGTCCGTCGACCGCGTTTTCGACGAGCGCGGCGTGAATTTTCGCGGCATGCTCGGCCGCCTGCCGTTCGACGTTCTGCCGCGCGGCCAGTTCCGCACGCCGGCGCAGCAGATACGCCGTTCCCTTGCCGGGACCGCCCTGCGCAACGCGCTCATCGGTCGCCGCCTGAGCCAGCGCGGCGGCGTCCCCGTACGCCTTGACGCCCCACTCGCTGCGACCGGTAACTCGCTCGAGTGCGGCAGTGAATTCCTCCCGCCGATCAGCGAGCAGGCCACGAACCCGGTCGTCGTCGAGATACAGGGTGGCGAGTCGCAGCGGAACGGTGGGACCGCAACGCAGTACTGCGCCCACCACTCGGTCGTGTGCCCTGGCCGTGGCCGCCAGCCAATCGAGGTCCTCGAGATTCCGTTGCAAGGAGTCCTCCCCGAACTCGCTGAGACTGACCGAGCCCACCACCGCGACCAGGCCCTCCGAGGCGACCGCCCGCACCGGTTCACCGGCCACGCCGGTAACGCCCTCCAGTTGGGCATCGCCGACGCCGTCGAAAGTGATGCCGTAGAGCCAAACCCCTTCACTGCGTGTCATCGTCGGTGTCCTGACGTTGCCCCTCCACTTCGATCGACTCGGCACCTCCCAATGCGGGCGACACGGAGCGGTCGGACTCGAGTTCGGCGATTCGTTCGCGCAGCCGGGCGTTCTCGATCTCGATGCTGCTCTTCGAGCCCGTCAGCCAGGGATCGTGTTCCCACCAGTCGATGCCCACCTCCTTCGCTGTTTCCAGTGAGGCGATCACCAACCGCACCTTGATGGTCAGCAGTTCGATATCGAGGAGATTCACCTGGATGTCGCCGGCGATCACCAAACCCTTGTCGAGGACTCGCTCGAGGATGTCGCCCAGATTCGTCGATTGATGACCGCCGCCGAGGCCGCCGCCCTGCGACATGGGCCCCGAACCGCCCCCCGCGACGGTCATGAGGCTGCGCCCCCGTTATCGGTGCTGCCGCGCATGTAGCGCCGAGTCCGGCGGTAGGACAACAGTTGTCCGTCCAAATCCAACACCACCTCGTACAGCGCAAGCATGTCCGCAGACGACGGAATGCGCCGGTCCTCGACCACCTCGACCTCGACGGTCCACCCGTCGTCGCTGGGCATGACGGAGGTGGCACCGAGAGGCTGCTTCCCGGTCAGCTTTGTGATGTCCCGCAGAGCGACCTGGGCGATCTCGGGCGCCGGCAACGGTGGTGGCTGATCCTCTGCCATGATCGGTCACTCCTTCTGCCGGTTATGCGGGCTGGTCGCGGCCCCGGAGGTCATCCGATCGAGGATGGCCTGTTGCGCCTGTTCTTCTTCCTCGGCCGTGATGTCGCCGCGTTCCCGGGCTTCCTCCAGCTCTTCGAGTTCGCGGCGGGCCGTCGCCGGGTTGTGCACCTCCTGTTCGACCTGACGTTGAATCACCTCGGCCAGCGAGATCACTCCCCGCACCGGCGCCAGTGGCAGAGTGAACACGAACGACAGCAGGCCCATCGCTCAGCCCTCCGGTGTCTGCGTCACCACGAAGTCGTAGGGGGCGAGCGGGCCGAGCACTCGCATCTCGACCCGGCCTTCCCACTGTTTGGCGAGTTCTCCGACTGCCTCTTCCAATTCCCCCTGCCTCTCGACTTCGACGAGCACCGCCACTTGCGCGGCATCTTCCTCGTGCGTCGGTTCCCGGACGTTGACCGAGTCGGCCAGCGGCGTGAGTGCATCCACCACCGTGCGGGTGTCCTGCTCCCGTTTGGCCGCGATGGAGTTGTTGACGATTTCACCGAGGGCCATCCGGGCGTCGCGGGTGGCGTCCTCCGGCTGATCACGGATGGTGTCGCGGAGGTCGCTCGCCTGCTGGTTCTCGCTGATAACCTCACGCAGGATCGCCTTCTCGACGTAACGCCCCTTCACCACGTACTGCGCCTTGCCCTCGAGCTCCTGCAGCGCCGCCGCGAACTCGTCCGCGTGCTCGCCGAGCAGTTCCTCCTTCACTGCGTCGGCGTCCGTCAGGACCGCGCCGAACCTCAACGGAAGTACCGGCGCCACGCGGGAAGTGCCGTC
Organism: Rhodococcus sp. USK13; assembly: GCF_018343855.1. Taxonomy (NCBI): domain Bacteria; kingdom Bacillati; phylum Actinomycetota; class Actinomycetes; order Mycobacteriales; family Nocardiaceae; genus Rhodococcus; species Rhodococcus sp. USK13. The sequence continues at coordinate 207,888 of NZ_CP069242.1, forward strand.
GAGGATATGTGCGTGCACCCGCAGATCTTCCGGTTTGCCAAGTGGCCGATCCACCGACACCTCGCTGACGAGCGCCGCGATATCCCCCTGCTTCACGACGTCGACCTTGGAGTCGCACATACCGACGGCATCGGCTTCCGGCTCCACGTCCGCCGGGACGATCCCGTACACGTAGAAACCTTTCGTGCCTTCCCGTTCCGGCGCATCGGTAGTTTGGTCAGAAGTAGACATCACCGGTCTCCCCGGCTCGATTTTCGTGTAACTCTTTCCGGTTGTTCCTGTTCACCTCCGAGGAGATCACCGAGTTTCTCGCCGGCGGCCTCGAGGGCGCCGCGGGTCTTCGACTTGGCGCCTCCCTCCGTGACGTCCTGGACGAGGTCCGGTAGTCCTTTCGGCTCGTTGTCCCCGATCTCGAGCCGATTGACCGCCTCGGCGAACCGCAGATATGTGTCGACGCTTGCGACCACGACGCGTGCGTCGATGGTCAGCAACTCGATGCCGACCAATGACACACGGACGTAGGCGTCGATCACGAGACCCTTGTCCAGGATGGTGTCCACGACGTCGGCGAGGCTGCTGGAACTGGGTCCACCACCCACTCCGCCGCCACCACCGGCCGGTTGCACTGCCGTGGTCATCGGGTCGCTCCTTGCTTCTTACCGGCCGGGGCCGCCGAGCGCCTGCGGGCGCGCCGCTTGGGCGGCGGCGCCTCCTCTTCCTCGGGCTCCGGTTCGGGTTCTTCTTCGACTTCGTCCTGCTCGGTGTCGTCCGCGTCCGACTCTTCCGCTTCCGGCTCCTCCGCGTCCGGCTCCTCCGCTTCGAGCTCGTCCTCGTCGAACTCGTCGGCTTCCGCTTCGTCTCGCCCGGTGTCGTCCGGTTCCTCTTCCTCGGACTCCCCCGGCTCGACCACCTGGCTGTCGCGGATCTCTCCGGGCCAGCCCTCGATTTCGTCCGGGTGCAGCACCGTCTGGGTCATGACGTGACGCCGGAAGTGCTTGAGTTCCAATCGCACTCGCCGACCCTGCGCACGCCAGATGTTCCCGGTCTTCTCGAACAGGCCCTTGGGGTGGTATTCGAGAACAACGAGGATGCGGGTGAGGTCCGGCGTCAGCTCGTGGAAAGTCACCGCACCGTCGATGTAGCCCTTGTCACCCTTCGAGCGCCAGATGATGCGCTCAGCGGGGACTTGTTCGATGATCGTCGATTCCCACGTCCGCCGCGACCAGAAGACTTTCGCCTTCCACTCGAGCTTCTCGTCCGATACCTGCTCCACTTGTTCGAGCTTCTTCATGAACTGCGGGAAGTCGGTGAACTGAGTCCACTGGTCGTAGGCGAGTTGCACCGGAACACCCACATCGATTTCTTCGATGATGTTGGTGAGTTTGAGCTTCTTGCCTTTGCCGCCGCCACCGCCACCACCCGTGATCGCTTCCTTCAGGTCGGACGCCTTGTCCTTGACGAACTGTGTGGCGCCCGCAGCAGCGGACTTGACCGGGGATTCGCCTTCGGCCAGTTTCTCGGAGCCGGTGACCGCAGCGAGGAGCCCGCCACCGCCGCCTTCGGCGTACTCATTGAGCCGCCCGGAGGTGGACAGAACCTTGCTCGACACGGACGTCAGCGCCCGTTCCGCGACGGTGCCGACCAGCTTCTGTACCGCATCCTGCAGTGGGGACGACGCAGAGGCGCCTTTCTTCCCGCCGGACGACGCCGTGTCCTTCACCTTGTCAGTCAGATTCGTAGTCATCGCTTTACCTCCGCCCGCGGCGCACCGGCGCTGCATCGGTGGGGGCCTGGGCCCTCGTCTTACGAACGCGCGGCGCAGGCTCATCGCCCTCATCGGCGGCCGACTCGGAACGAGACTCGCCGTTTCGAGAGCCGGCTCCACTTGTCGCCCGGCGACGTGCTGTCGGACGGCGGACGGCCGGCTCGGGCTCGGGCTCGTCCTCGTCCTGCTCGTCCTCGATCTCAGCTTCCTCGTCGGCGTATTCGTCCTCGGGCTCCGCATCGACGGTCGCTGCATCGACGTCGTCCTTGCGCGAACGCCGCCCCTTCTTGCGAACGACATCTCCCACACCGGCAACGTCCGCGACGCCGCCCACGGTGTCGGTGAGGCCCTCACCGCCGGACTGGAGCCGGCTGTTGAGCGATTCGATCCGCTGGCTGGCCGCGGTGACCGCCGCAGCCCTCGCGGCGTTGAGCAGTTCTCCTCGGACCGATTCCCCGATTTTGGCGACTTCCGGGGAGCTGGCGAGCATCTTGGTGCCGCGTTCGAGCAGCACCCGCGGTCCGCCCGGAAAGCGTCCGGTAGCGCCCGCGGCTGCGAGCATCAGTGCCATCTTCATCCGGTGGGTGCGGCCGAGCATGTATCCCGCGCCGACAGCTAACGCCACCTGACCTTTAGCCTTCATTGTCGAACCCCTTTGTCCGAATATTCGCGGGCACCTCGTGGTCGGCTTCGACTCGTCCTGCAGAACCGCTCGATCGGGGTGCGCCCTTCCGGTCTACCCCACCTGATGGACGCTCAACCACGATGTGCACGCGATCTTTACTGCTACCGCGGGTACTACCTGCGGTTTCGCCGAAGAGCAACAGGATACGAGGCTCGGTCACCGGGGCACGCGCACTCAGCCGATGACGGATTCCTTTGCAGAATAGACCTTTTCGGCAGATTCCTTCTGCGCCCGCCACCACGGTTCGTTGTCGCGGTACCAGCGCACGGTGGCTTCGAGTCCGCCGCGGAAATCCGCGTACTGAGGCGTCCACCCCAATTCGGTGCGGAGCCGCGTCGAGTCGATTGCGTAGCGGAGGTCGTGCCCGGGGCGGTCGGTGACGAAGTCGAGGTCGTCGATATCGCGGCCGAACAGCTCGAGCAGCGTTTCGACGACGGTCCGGTTGTCTACCTCACCGTCCGCACCGATCAGGTACGTCTGGCCGATGCTGCCCTTTTCGAGGATCGTCCACACAGCCGAGTTGTGGTCGTCGACGTGAATCCAGTCGCGCACGTTGCGGCCGCTGCCGTACAGACGCGGCCGGACCCCGTCGATGAGGTTGGTGATCTGCCGCGGAATGAACTTCTCGACGTGCTGGTACGGGCCGTAATTGTTCGAGCAGTTCGAGAGCGTGGCCCGCACGCCGAACGACCGCGTCCAGGCCCGCACCAGCATGTCGCTCGACGCCTTGGTGGCCGAGTACGGGCTCGACGGGTTGTAGGCCGTCGATTCGGTGAACCGCTGTGGGTCGTCGAGCTCGAGGTCGCCGTACACCTCGTCCGTGGATATGTGGTGATAGCGGACGTCGTGGGCACGCACCGCCTCGAGCAGGGTAAACGTCCCCATCACGTTGGTGTGCAGGAACGGCGTGGGGTCGGCCAGCGAGTTGTCGTTGTGTGATTCGGCCGCGAAATGGACCACCGCGTCCGACGCCGCGACCAGGCTGTTCACCAGCGCACCGTCGGCGATGTCACCGTGGACGAATTCGATCCGATCGGCGACCGGGTCGAGTGAGCGTCGGTTGCCGGCGTACGTCAGGGCGTCGAGCACGGTCACCTGCACGTCGGGCCGCTCGGCCACCGTCCGGTGTACGAAATTGGCGCCGATGAACCCCGCGCCGCCGGTCACGAGAAGCCTCATGGGCACCAAGGGTAGCGGCGGCGCCGAGTTTTCATCCGCGGCGAACACTGGAACACTGCGCACATGCGCGGAATCATTCTGGCCGGTGGCACGGGGTCGCGGCTGCATCCCATCACTCTCGGGGTGAGTAAGCAGCTGGTACCTGTCTACGACAAGCCGATGATCTACTACCCGCTCTCCACCCTGATGCTGGCCAACATCCGGGACATCCTGATCATCACCACCCCTCACGACGAAGAGCAGTTCCGCAGGCTTCTGGGCGACGGCTCCCAGTTCGGCGTCAACCTCTCATACCTTGTTCAGAAGGAGCCGAACGGCCTCGCCCAAGCCTTCGTCCTCGGTGCCGATCACATCGGTGACCAACCGGTCTCCCTGATTCTCGGGGACAATATCTTCTATGGACCCGGTCTCGGTTCCCGTTTGAACCGGTTCGAGAACATCGACGGCGGGGCAGTGTTCGCCTATTGGGTCTCCGACCCCAGTTCGTACGGTGTGGTGGAGTTCGACGAGCGCGGCAGTGCAACTTCCATCGAGGAGAAACCGGCCACACCGAAGTCGAACTACTCGATTCCCGGGCTGTACTTCTACGACAACGACGTCGTCGCCATCGCGCGAGGCCTCACCCCGTCGGATCGCGGCGAGTACGAGATCACCGACGTCAACCAGGCGTACCTGCAGGCCGGGCGGCTACAGGTGGAGGTACTGCCCCGCGGAACCGCCTGGCTCGACACCGGCACCGTCGACTCCCTCCTCGAGGCATCGAACTTCGTCCGCACGCTCGAGCACCGGCAAGGACTGAAAATCGGCGTTCCCGAGGAGGTCGCCTGGCGGCGCGGATTCATCACCGACACCGAATTGGCCGAGCGCGCAGCTACTCTCGGCAAGTCGGGCTACGGCGACTACCTCCTCGAAATCCTCGAACGCGGCAAGGACTGGTGACGTGGAATATCGGGAGCTGACGATCCCCGGGGCGTGGGAGATCACGCCACGACAGTTCGGTGACGACCGCGGCGTGTTCCTGGAGTGGTTCAAGGGCTCCGAGTTCGAGGCGGCTGTCGGGCACCGACTCGACCTCGCGCAGGCCAACTGCTCGGTGTCCGCCGCCGGCGTGCTGCGCGGCATCCACTTCACCGACACCCCACCGGGTCAGGCGAAATACGTTACCTGCGTCACAGGTGCATTCCTCGACGTCATCGTCGACGTGCGCGTGGGCTCCCCCACCTTCGGGCAGTGGGATTCCGTGGTGATCGACGATGTGGACCGTCGCGCCGTGTATCTCCCCGCGGGTCTGGGCCACGCAATTCTGTCGCTCGAGGACGCATCCACGGTGATGTACTTGTGCTCCCTCGAGTACACCCCCGAACTCGACCACGACGTTCATCCCTTCGACCCCGAACTCGCCATCGACTGGCCCGCCTTAGGACGTGACGGCTCGCCGCTGAACTTCCAGCTGTCCGGCAAGGACTCGGCCGCGCCGACGCTGACGCAGGCAGCCGAGGCCGGGGTCTTGCCGGTCTATGTGAGCTCCTGAGGGCGGGTCCGCAGCCGGATCGGCACTGGTTTACCCTCCCGAGATAGGGGCCAGAACGGCAACCGTGCGCAGCGCGGCACCGACCAGGGGTGAGAAGATGCCTGGATGACCAGCGACACGAACGAGACCGCCCCGGTACGCGAACGACTGGAAGTTCAGCGGGCGATCGCGGCGAAGCCGGCGGACATCTTCAGCGTGCTGTGCGACCCGAACGGGCACGTGGCCATCGACAGTTCCGGCATGTTGATGTCCGCCGAGGGCGAACCCGTGACCGCGGCAGGTGACAGCTTCGTCGTCCACATGGACCGTGATGCGCTGAACGACGTGGATCTCGGTCTGTACGACGTGACCGTGACGATCGAGACCTTCGTTCCCGACCGCGAGATTTCGTGGAAGGTCCTCGGCCGGATTCGCCCGCAGATCGGCCACGTATACGGCTACCGTCTCGAGCCGATCGAGGAGGGCACGATGGTCACCTCGTTCTACGACTGGTCGTCCATCGACCCCGTCTGGCGGGACGCCGGAATCTTCCCGGTGATTTCCGAGACTGCTCTGCGCGCCACTTTGGGGATCCTCGCCCGCACCGTCGCACCCGGGTTGCCCCGGCCGCTGTAGCCGGAGTTCCGGTGGGTGGCGAGGTTACTCCTGCGGACGCCGCCGGCTCTCTCGGCGTTGCTCCTCGGCACGTTCACGGCATCGGCGGACGAACTCCGCCTCCTCCGGGTCTTCGGGCAGGCGCTCACCGGGGTACTTCTCGGGCCGCCCCGCCACCAGCCAGAGGACCGAGCCGACGATCGGCAAGAGCAACACCACCACCAGCCAGCCGTCTTTCGACAGATTCCGGACCTCGTTTTCGTCGGTGGTGATCGCATCGGCGAAACAGAGGACCCAGAGGATGAATCCGAACAGCGCGACGTACAGCATCAGCGTTCTCCTCGCCGGCACGCCCGAACACATGGTGCGCCTCCCTCCATCGAACAACCGCCGCGTTGTCGCCGCAAGGGTGGGATCACCCCGTCCACTCGATCCGGTCGGCGAGGGCGAGCAGCGCACGCTTGCGGTTGGGGTTCGATTCCCCGATCCAGGCGATGCGCCCGTAGACGTACTCACGAAAGTGCGGGCGTCCGGCCCGGTTCTGCAGATCCGGGCCGGTGCGCAGGGAGTTGAAGAGCAGCGCACGCAGTTGGTCGTACTCCGTGCGGGCGGCCTGCGCGTGTGAGTTGATCACGAGTCCCGCCAGGTGCTGCCGTCGGTGCGCTCGCATGATCCGCGTCTTGCGCGGATGTACCGAGAATCCTTCGTCCGCCGCGATCCGGCCGACGGCGGAGATCAGGCGGTCCGCCGCGAGGTCGGCGCCGGAGAACGCGAGATCGTCGGCGTACCGCGTGTATTCGGCTCGCGAGGACCGCGCCAGTCCGGTCAGCCGTCGATCGAACCGATACGCGACGAGATTCGCGAGGGCCGGTGACGTCGGCGCCCCCTGCGGCAGGTGTGACCCCCGTAATCGGCTCGCCGTGTCGAACGGCAGCCTCGCGAGAACGTCCGGTGGAGTGGAGGTTGTGCAGAGTCCCGTCAGCACACGCGACACCCGTGGCGGATATCCGAGCGAGTCGAAAACCGCCCGCACCCGAGCCTGGGAAATCGACGGAAAGAACGCGCGCAGATCGATCCGCACCACCACATCTCGACCCGCATGCGGGGCCGCGAAGGTGTGAACGCTGCGCCCGGGCACGAAGCCGTGCGCGGCGACATGCGGAGGTACTCGATCGAGCAGGCCCCGCAGGATTCGGCGCTGCACCTCGCGGAGCCGTTCCTTGGGTGCTTCCAGTAATCGGTGATCCGACCGGATTCGGTAGCGGTAGTGCTGCAGGGTAGGCGCCTTGTGCCGCAGCCACTCACCCGGATCGGCGAACCAGTCCAATTCCGCCGGGGTGAGACCGACCGCCTGCGCCACCGCGACCGTGTGGGTCCACTTCGGAACGTCGAACCTCCACTCGTGGTCAGGTTGCTCTACCACCGGAGCCGGCTCGTCGATGTGCGGCAGTTCCGACAGCAACCGGTACACGCTGTCGACCCCCTCCACCGGAGGAGTGGGCAGCAGGTCGAACAATCGTGTTGCGATCCGGTCGGCGTCCGGGGTGCCGATCTCCTCGAACCGCTGGGCGATCGCGGCTCGCGTCCAGGAACCCGACGTCGCCACCGCTGCGAGGCGACGCGCCACAGCCGGGGACAGGGCGCGACGCCCTGTCATGCGTGCGACGGTGAGAGGCGACCGATACCTGTCGTCTGCGGCGCGCCGAAGCACGCGGAGCGTGCGTTCGTGCGTCGGACGGTGCCTCCGGTGAACAATGCCGAGCCAGGGGTTACCCCTGACGTGGTCGCAGCCGGCGTACCGGCTGCCCCACTCTCACCTCTGCACCGCCGCACCCCGTGAGGATGCCATACCGTTCAGGCGCTTTCCTGACGTTTCCGGCGCGGACGCGATAGTTGCCTACCTCGAGTCCTGAATTACGGGCGTCCTGCCGGTGTGCTGTCGACGCCGACCTGCGCCTCGATCACCAGCGAGACGTGCTCGACTATGCGCCGCTTGGAAATACGCGAACTTCCGGTGAGCCAGTGCTGATACAGAAATGCGAGAGCACCGAAGATGGCGATCGAGTTGAGGGCGATCGTGGTGGAGTCGTGTTCGGTGCCCCCGGACAACGTTTCCAGTGACGCCGCGATCGGCGCGGTGAACTCCTTCACCAGTTGCTCGCCGCGCTGCGCGAGCTCCGGAACGCTCTGGGACTCGACGAACATGATCCGTCCCCGACGCCGATCGGTGGCCACGTAATCGGTGAACGACCGCACGACGTGCCTGATGAGATCCCGGGGTTCCGACGGGGACGTGTGTAATGCGGCGATCAAGGTGTCCCGGGCACCGAGGACTACCCGATCCAGGACTGCGACCAGCAGTTCGTCTCTGTTCTTGAAGCTCTCGTAGAAGTACCTCTCGGTGAGACCTGCGCGGCGGCAGGTGGCGCGCATCGTCGTCGCGGCAGCACCCTCCGTGCCCATGATGTCCAGACCTGCCTCGATCAGCTGCTCGTGACGTGCGGCTCGGCGATCCTCGGGCTCACGGCCCCGCCATTTCCGGGGCGCGCCGCGAGCGGTCTCGGTCTCGGTCATGCCTCCATCGTCTCATTACCGCGCACCCGGGACCTTCCGGCGGGATCGCTCGAACAGAATGTTGACATCAGCTGCTGTTGACATTGGTTGATGTCACTTCTACTGTCAAGTCACACGGCGGCATCGACGAGGAGGACGCCCCACATGGTCAGCTCTGCACAATCGATTTCCAGCCCGGTCGACGACGACGCTCGCGCGAAGGTGCACGTACTCGTCATCGGCGCAGGCTTCGGTGGCCTGGGAACGGCGATGAAGCTGAAACAAGCCGGTATCGACGATTTCGTCGTGCTCGAGCGAGCGAGCGAGATCGGTGGAACTTGGCAGGTCAACACCTACCCGGGCGCACAGTGCGACATCCCGTCGATCCTGTACTCGTTCTCGTTCGCGCCGAATCCGAACTGGACGAGGCTCTACCCGTTGCAGCCCGAGATCCACGACTACCTGCGTGCCTGCGCCGAGGACTTCGGAATAGTGCCGCACCTGCGCCTGAACCACGAGGTACGTGAGGCGACCTGGGACGATGCTGCACAGGTCTGGCACGTGACGACGAATCACGGCCGCTGGGAGGCCCGCATTCTGGTGGGGGCCATGGGACCCTTCAGTGAACCGGCGGTCCCGGACCTGCCTGGACTCGACAGCTTCGACGGCGCCGTGTTCCACTCGGCAGCCTGGGATCACGAGCACGATCTGGCCGGCGAGAGAGTTGCCGTCGTCGGAACGGGCGCGTCGGCAGTGCAGATCGTCCCCCGTATTCAGCCGATCGCCCGGTCGATGACGGTGTTCCAGCGGACTCCGACCTGGATACTCCCGCATCCCGACCAGCCGATGACCGGTTGGCCGCGAAGACTTTTCGAACGTATACCGCTCTCCCAGCGACTGGCACGAACTGGACTCGATCTGGTGCAGGAGGCGATGGTTCCGGGGTTCGTGTACCGGCCCGCACTGCTGAAAGGTCTGGCTGCGCTCGGTCGCGCGCACTTGAATCGTCAGGTCCAAGACCCGGAACTGCGACGCGCACTCACTCCTACGTATGCCTTCGGGTGCAAACGCCCGACGTTCTCCAACGCCTACTACCCGGCACTGGCACAATCGAACGTCGACGTGGTCACCGCGGGAATACGGGAAGTGCGACCGGGCGGAATCGTGACCGCCGACGGCACGCTGCACGAACTCGACACGATCGTGATGGGCACCGGCTTCAGGCTGACCGACAACCCGGCCTTCGACGTGGTCCGCGGGCGGGACGGCCGCACGTTGGCCGAGGCCTGGAACGGCAATGCCCGGGCATATCTCGGCACGACGATCAGCGGCTTCCCCAACTTCTTCATGCTCCTCGGCCCCAATTCCGTCACATACACCTCGCAGGTAGTGACGATCGAGGCCCAGGTGGAGTACATCCTGAGCGCTCTCCGGCAGATGGACTCGCAGGGCGTGACGAGCATCGACATCCGCCCCGAGGTGCAGCAGGCGTTCGTCGACGACGTGGACAGGCGTTTGCAGAAGTCGGTGTGGAACGTCGGCGGCTGTACCAGCTACTACCTGAGCGGTGCGGGCCGCAACTTCACCTTCTATCCGGGCTTCAACCACAGCTTCCGGGCGCGCACCCGGCGGGCCGACCTCGCCCAGTACGTCACCCGAAGAGCAGGAACCCCATCACACACGACCGTGAGGACAGCAGGATGATGACTTTTCCCCGAATCGGGCGGAAACCGGTGGTCGACCCCGCGGGCGCGCGCCGCTACACGGACGAGTCTCACGCGATCACCGCCCGGGACGTCGAGTTCACCTGGGAGGGAGTGCCTCTGCACTACGTTCCCGGCGAGCCGATGGCCACGCACGTCATCAACTTCATGCACCTGGTCCTTCCCGAAGGTGAGCGGGCGATGTCCGCGACCCTTGCCGAGGCACTGCCGCTGATCAAGGACGAACGACTCCACGAGGAAGTGGTGGGTTTCATCGGCCAGGAGGCTACCCACGCCACCTCGCACAAGGGCGCGCGCGAGCATCTCGCGGAACTCGGCATGGACATCGGACCGATGGCGCGCAAAATGGACTGGCTCGTCGATCGAATCCTGGGTGACCGCGGTTTGTCCGGCCGAGCGAAGCGGGCATGGTTGTGCGAGCGACTGGGCCTGTTCGCCGCGATGGAGCACTACACCGCCGTCGTCGGTGAGTGGTTGCTGACCGACCCCGCGCTCGAGAGGGCCGGGATGCACCCGGTGATGCTGGACATGGTCCGGTGGCACGGAGCAGAAGAGGTCGAGCATCGCAATGTCGCCTTCGACGCCTTCATGTACGTGGACGGCAGTTACGCCCGGCGGGTGCGCACCGCCCTGATTGCCAGTTTCACCCTGATCCTGCTCTTCCTGACCTCGATGAACTATCTGTTCCGCGCCGACCCGTCGACGGACAAGGGCCGTTTCTGGCCGTTACAGCTGATCAGCGCGATCAGACGCGGATTGGTACCCAACCTCACCTTCCTGGTGACGGAGATACCGCCGTACCTGCGCCCCAGCTTCCACCCGTCGCAGATCGGCGACATGGACGTCGCGATGCGCTACCTCGCGCAGTCCCCTGCTGCCAACCGCTCCTAGCGAGAAAGACCACTCACCATGATGACCACCTCGGAACGGGTATCGGGGCCGGACTCCCCCGCACGCGAGTTCGAGCCCACCCGCGCACTTCGGTTGGCGGCTCGGGCAACCGTCGCCTACCGGACCGTGTTCGCGGCCAGTCGCGCCGCCTCGTGGCTGTCGCGTCCGAAGCCGGTGCGCAACACAGGGTTCGACATGAGTCTCGTGATCGATCAGGTGAGAGCCGAAGCGGAGGGTGTCGTCGGCGTGACCTTGGTGTCGCCGGAAGGACATGCGTTGCCGTCCTGGATTCCGGGCGCGCACCTCGACCTCTTCCTACCGTCTGGCCGGCAGCGTCAGTACTCCTTGTGCGGTGACCCCGACGATCTGTCGTCGTACCGCATCGCCGTCCGCCGCATCGACGGCGGACTGGGCGGTTCGGCGGAGGTCCACGATTCGCTCGAGGCCGGGGATGTCGTCACCGTACGCGGCCCGCGCAACGCCTTTCCGTTGGTCGCTGCGGACTCGTACCTGTTCGTCGCGGGCGGAATCGGCATCACGCCCATCCTGCCGATGGTGAAGAAGTGCCACGCGCGCGGACGCCCGTGGCGGCTTGTATATCTGGGCCGCTCGCGCGACACCATGCCCTTTCTCGACGAACTCGCGCGGTATGCCGGTTGTGTGGAGGTCCGGCCTGACGACGAGAACGGTCCACCCGATATCACCGAGATTCTCACCACCGCAGCCCCTGGCGCAGCCGTCTACCTGTGTGGACCACCGCCGCTGACGAGCACCGCACGCCGCGTGATGCGGCAACTCAATCCCACCGGTTCCCTTCACACCGAACGGTTTTCGGCCCTGCCAGTGGTCGGTGGGCAGAAGTTCGACGTGCACCTCGCCCAGCGGGGAACGACTGTGTCCGTGGGCGCCGACGAAACCGCGCTGGCCGCGATCCGCCGGGAAGTACCGGGTGTCGCCTACTCGTGTCAGCAGGGCTTCTGCGGTACCTGTCGAGTGCGGGTTCTGGCCGGAGATGTCGAGCACCGCGACCGCACGCTGACGGACGCCGAGCGACAGGACTCGATGCTGATCTGCCTGTCACGCTCGGCCGGTGGACCTCTGGTGATCGACCTGTGACGCGCTGGTACCCACTCGCCGCCGCCGACGACGAGTTCCTGCAGACCGCCAGATTCCGCATCGTGCACGTCGTCTACCTGTCGACGGACCCTGCGCACGTGTGGAGTGTCCTCACTGCCCACGACGCACTGGTGTCCTGGTCGCCGCTGATCACGGCGAGCGACTGGACCTCGCATCGGCCCTTCGGTATCGGCACCACCAGAACCGTGACGCTCGGACACGGGGCCGCCGCCTTGAAAGAACGCTTCTACCGCTGGGAGGAGGGCAAACGCATCACGTTCACCGCCGAAAGCGCGTCCAGGCCCGGATTCCGGCGGTTCGCCGAAGACATCAGCCTCGACGCGCACCCCGACGGCACCCGGCTCACTTGGACGTTCGCGATGGACGCCGCACCCGGGCTCACGCCCTTCCTCGCGCTGTCCCTGCCACTGCTGCGCCGAGTGACGCGCGGATGGGCGCGCGGCCTCGCCCACAAGGCACTCGACCACCCGAAGGGCGCGACCCGATGACCACTACCACGCCCGCACCTGCCACATTCGAGGTGACCAGTCCCGCCACGGGACAGGTGGTAGGCGTTCACCCCCTCGGCTCGACCCGCGACGTCGAGGACGCCGTAGCCCGTGCGCGTGGCGCCGCCGACTGGTGGGCATCACTGGGATTCGCTGAACGGGCCCGCAGGCTCGATGCCTGGCGTGGCATCATCGCCCGGCGGGCAACAGAACTCGCAGACCTCGTCCACCGGGAGATGGGGAAGCCACCCGCAGACGCGATGCTCGAGATCGCGATGGCGCTGGAACACCTCGCGTGGGCGGCGAAGAATTCCGGCAAGGTACTGGGGCGTCGCTCGGTACGCACCAGCGCGCTCACCGTCAACCAATCGGCCAGCGTCGAATACCTTCCCCTCGGGGTGGTCGGTGTGATCGGGCCGTGGAACTACCCCGTCTTCACTCCACTGGGATCGTTGTCGTTCGCCCTCGCAGCCGGAAACACGGTGGTGTACAAGCCCAGCGAGTACACCCCGGGCGTAGGCGTGTGGCTGATCGAGGCTTTCACCGAAGCGGTACCGGAACATCCAGTGCTGCAGGTCGTTACCGGAGACGGCTCGACCGGCGCCGCGCTGTGCCGGTCCGGGGTGAACAAGATCGGATTCACCGGATCCACTGCGACCGGCAAGAAAGTGATGGCCGCGTGCGCCGAATCCCTCACCCCCGTCCTGATGGAATGCGGCGGCAAGGACGCCCTGATCGTCAACGCCGACGCAGACCTCGATTCCGCCGCTGACGCCGCTGTGTGGGGCGGGCTGTCCAATGCCGGGCAAACCTGCCTCGGGGTCGAGCGGGTATACGTGCACGACAGGGTATTCGACGAGTTCATCGATCGGGTCGTCACCCTCGCCTCCCCCATTCGTGCCGGTTCCGACACGGATGCGCACATCGGCCCGATTACGATGCCCTCGCAGGTCGACGTGATCCGCCGCCACATCGACGATGCGCTCGACAAGGGCGGGCGGGCGGTTCTCGGCGGACCCGACGCCGTCGAGGGGCGGTTCGTGCAACCCACCGTTCTCGTGGACGTGCCGGAAAACAGCATCGCGGTCACCGAGGAAACCTTCGGCCCCACCTTGATCGTGTCGAGGGTTCGAAACATGGACGAGGCTGTGGAACGGGCCAACGCAAGCCGATACGGCTTGGGTGTCAGCGTTTTCTCCCGGAAGCACGGCGAAGACATCGCACGGCGAATTCGCACCGGCGCCGTCTCCGTCAATTCCTACGTTCTCTACGCGGCCGTTCCCAGTCTGCCCCTGGGCGGTGTCGATGATTCCGGATTCGGTCGGGTCCACGGCGCAGACGGCCTGAGGGAATTCACTTTCCCACGGGCGATGACCAGACAGCGATTCCCGTCCGTACTGCCGCTCACGACATTTCGGCGGACACGCCTGGTGGACTCTCTCGTCCGCGTCCTCATCACCGTGCTCCACGGAAGGAACTGACGATGGCGATCTTCGAGAAACGAAGGGCATACGCTCGCACGTTGCGCGACCTGGGCCTGCCGTTACCCGGAAAAGGGGCTGAGTACGACGTCGCCGGCAAGGTCGTCCTGATCACCGGCGGGGGCGACGGCATCGGACTGGCCTCGGCGCGCGCGCTGCACGCCCGCGGCGCAACCGTCGCAGTGATCGATAACAATCCGGCGGCCCACACCGCCGCCGACTGCGCACTGGGACAGGAACGGGTCCTGACTCTCATGGCCGACGTCCGCGACCGGGCAGGCATGAACGCAGCCGTGCAGGACGTGATCGAACAGACCGGGCGGCTCGACGTCGTCGTCGCGAACGCCGGGGTGACACCGCCACCGGGCACTCTCCGCCGAATCGACCCCGCCGCTTTCGACCGGGTCATCGACATCAACCTCACCGGAGTGTTCAACACCATTCGTCCGGCCGTCGACGAAGTGATCGAACGACGTGGTCACATCGTCGTGGTGTCGTCCGCGGCCGCGTTCGCGCCCGGCCTCGGCGGTGCGTCGTACATGATCAGCAAGGCTGCCGTCGAGCAACTCGGCCGGGCTCTGCGCCTCGAACTCGCAGGTTACGGTGCCTCCGCCGGTGTCGCCTACTTCGGCATGGTCGACACCCAACTGGCACGCGCAACCCTGGACGACGACGAGCTCGGCCGAAAACTCGACGCCCGCCTGCCGCGGCCGTTGCGCCGCCGCATCAGCGCCGAGGACGCCGCGACCGTCATCGCCGACGCCATCGCCCGACGTGCCGGACGCACCCTGGCACCCGCGGCCTGGCAACCGTGGGCGCTCGGACGCGGACTCGTGAATGTCCTCGCCGACGGTTACCTCGTCGCCGACCGCGACTGCCACGAACTCATCCGTGAACTCGACGCCCGACCCGCCACCTCCACCACTCCCGGATCACCCACCGCCAGCAGGAAGATGCCATGACCCCGACTCGAGCTCCGATCACCCTGTGCGAGGCCTTCCAACGCGTCGCAGCAATCGCCCCCGACTCGGTCGCACTCCGGACCGTGGGCGGCAACGAAGTACTCACCTGGCGGGACTATGCCCAGCAAGTACGGGACGTCGCGGCCGGGTTCGCCGGGCTCGGCGTCGGGCGCGGGGACACCGTGGCACTCATGATGGGAAACCGCCTCGACTTCTACCCGGTGGACGTGGGTGCCCAACACGTCGGTGCCACCTCGTTCTCGATCTACAACACCTCACCGCCGGACGCCATCGCCCATGTCCTCCGCAATGCGGGAGCGAAGGTGGTCGTGTGCGAAGCGCAGTACGTCGAACGGATCAGAGAATCCGGCGTGCAGCCCTCGCGGATCGTCGTCGTCGATGTCGACTCGGGGAGCGCACCCGCCGGAACCCTCTCGCTGGACGAGATGAAAACTCTTCATCCCGCAGACTTCGACTTCGACTCCGCCTGGCGAGCCGTGCAACCGGACGACGTTGCCACGCTCATCTACACCTCGGGGACGACCGGAAATCCCAAGGGCGTCGAATCGACCCACGCCGCATTACTGTTCGAGGCCAGCGCAGTGCGCGAGATCCTGCCGATCGAATTCGGCGACCGGATCACCTCGTTCATGCCATCCGCGCACATCGCCGACCGGATGACCTGTCTCTACTTCCAGATGGTCTTCGGCACCGAAATCACCGTTGTCGAGGACATCTCACAGATCGCCGCCGCCCTCCCCGATTGCCGGCCGACCATCTGGGGTGCAGTCCCACGCGTCTGGGAAAAGCTCCAGGTCGCAGTGGAGCGGGCGGTAGCCGGCGAGCCGGACGAAACCCGGCGCCAGGGATTGCAATGGGGCCTCGAGGTGGGCGCCCGCCGGTTTGCGATGCTGCGGGCCGGCCAACCCGTACCCGAGGAACTCGAGGCCGAATTCGTTTCTGCAGAATCGCGAGTGCTGGCGCCTCTGCGGGCGAAACTCGGATTCGACGCCCTCCGGTGGGCCGTATCGGGCGCGGCCCCCATCCCCGCTGACACCCTGGCATTCTTCGGCTCGCTCGGTCTGAACATCTCGGAAATCTGGGGCATGTCGGAACTGACGTGCATCGCGAGCGCCGCCGCGGCGGACCCCACCAGACTGGGGACGGTCGGCAGAATCATCCCCGGCATGGAGATGCGGATCGCCGACGACGGCGAACTCCTCGTCCGAGGCCCGCTGGTCATGAAGGGCTACCGGGGTGAGCCGGGGAAAACAGCGGAGGCAGTCGACGCGGACGGCTGGCTGTCAACGGGAGATGTGGTGACCGTCGACGACGACGGGTATCTCACGATCATCGACCGGAAGAAGGAGTTGATCATCAACTCTTCGGGCAAGAACATGTCACCGGCCGGGATCGAGAATGCAATCAAGGCCCAATCCTCGCTCATCGGAAACGTGTCCACCATCGGTGACGCGCGGCCGTACAATACCGCACTGATCACGTTGGACCCCGACGGCGCAGCCGGATACGCGGCACAGCTTCACGTGGAGGCGGATGCCGCGACTCTGGCAGCACACCCCGCCGTCATTGCCGTGGTTGCCGACGCGGTCGCGGCAGGAAACAGCCGCCTCTCACGCGTAGAGCAGATCAAGAAGTTCATTGTCCTGCCCTCGTTCTGGGAGCCCGGCAGTGACGAATTGACCCTCACCATGAAGCTGCGACGCACGCCCATCGCCGCAAAATACGCGCCCGAGATCGAAAAACTCTATGCCCAGCCCGTGCCTGAGGGCGTCCAGACAGCCGCGCTGCACCGGGCGGACGCCGAGCCCGCAGTCGCAGGCTGAGGGCACAACTCTCCACCGATGTCGAAAGAAGACGATGACCATCTCTCCTGCTTCCACACTGACGAACTCCGCCTGGATCGACGACGACCTCGGCGCCGTAGCCGAACTCGCACGCAACTTCTTCGCGAAGGAGGTGACTCCGCACCAATCCCGCTTCGCACAACAAGGCTTTCCCGACCGGGAGGTCTACCGCACTCTTGGTGACCTGGGCCTGTCAGGCATGTCGATTCCCGCCGAATACGGGGGTGGCGGCGGCACTTTCGCGCATGACGCTGTTCTGTTCCATGAACAGGTCATGGCCGGTGACCATTCGCTTCAGCTGGGCGTGCATTCGGGAATAGTCCCGCACTACCTGAACGCCTACGGGACCGAAGACCAGAAGTCACGGTGGTTGCCCCGCCTCACGAGTGGCGAATGGGTGGGTGCGATCGCCATGACCGAACCCGGAACCGGATCGGACCTCCAGAGCATCACGACCAAAGCGGTGCGGGACGGCGACGACTACCTCCTCACCGGTACCAAAACCTTCATCTCGAACGGCTACAACTGTGATCTGGTCATCGTCGCCGCCAAGACCGACACCGCACTCGGCGCGAAAGGAGTGTCGCTGATCGTCGCCGAAGTCGACAACAGCACTCCGGGTTTTACGCGGGGACGAATCTTCGACAAGGTGGGACAGAAAGGGCAGGACACCACCGAACTGTTCTTCGACGGCGTCCGAGTGCCCGCCGAGAATCTCCTCGGTCCGGCGGAGGGTGCCGGCTTCGTCCAACTGATGCAGCAGCTTCCCCAGGAACGATTGATCTGCGGTGTTGCCGCAGTCGCTGCGATCGAACGAGCTGTCGCCCTCACCGTGGAGTACGCGAAGTCCCGGACGATGTTCGGCAAGACCCTGTTCGACCTGCAGAACACCCGCTTCGAACTGGCCGAATGCGCCACCATCGCCCGGGTGGCGCGCACCTTCCTCGACGACTGCATCGGCAAGCATCTCCGCGGTGAGCTCGACGTCGCCACGGCCGCAATGGCCAAATACTGGCTCACCGACCAGCAGTGCTCCGTGATCGACCGCTGCGTACAGCTTTTCGGCGGATACGGCTACATCCTCGAATACCCCATCGCCCAGATGTACGCGGACGCCCGGATCCAGCGCATCTACGCCGGATCCAACGAGGTCATGAAGGAACTCATCTCTCGCACGCTCTAGAATGCACTCATGGATCGAGAAGCTCCGCGCGGACTGACGCTCGGTGAGTTGATCAGGCGCCAGCGAGAGATGGCCGAACTCCCGATGCGTCAGTTGGCTGCGATGGTGGGAATCTCGAACCCGTACCTTTCACAAATCGAGCGGAATCTCCGGGAGCCGAGCGACCGCGTTCTGCAGGCCATCGCCGATCAGCTTCATCTGTCCGCTGACATGCTGGTGTCGGAGGCGTCGCGAGCGCAGAAGGACACCGCTTCCGCAGTGATAACGGCGCTCCGGGAGGACCCGGACCTCACCAATGCGCAACGGAAGGCGATAGAGGAAATGTACGAGGCCTTCCGGCAGCTCACCATCGCGAAACGGAAGCGTCCGAGCACCGGACCACAAGACTGACTGCGTCACGCACATCACCGACCACCCGCAGTTGTGTTGCATGTCACATGCACTGGTAAACATAGGTGTGACGACGAGTCCCCGCAGATAGAGAGGCCGTATGGACCGGCTCGTGCAGCCGTGGTAGTACGCCGACGCAAGTGACTGTGCAGTATACCCCTCGGTAATATGCAGTTCAAACATTCCTGTGTAAACGTGTGAGCAGGCGCCACCGGCGCCGTCCCACTCTTCGCCTCTGCGGGATCCGCAGCAAGATCACCTCACAGGAATACCGTGCAGACAGAACACACCACCGCGCGCGCCGTCGCACTCGAAGACCTCCCCACCCTCGTCGGTACCGACCTCGGCACGTCGAGTGCCGTACAGATCACTCAGCAACAGATCAACTTGTTCGCCGATGCGACGAATGATCACCAATGGATCCACACCGATCCCGAGCGCGCGAAAGAAGGTCCGCTCGGGACGACGATTGCGCACGGATTCCTCACATTGTCGTTGGCACCCAGTTTATTCTGGCAACTGATCGATGTCGTCGACAGCGAGCAGGTGATCAATTGCGGTATTGGCAATGCACGGTTCACGGCGCCCGTTCCCGTCGGTTCTCACCTGCGTCTGACCGCTGAGGTCACCACCGTCAAAGCCTGTAGAGGCGGCTATCAGGTGACGTCGGCACTGACCATGTCCGTCGACGGCTCCGAACGTCCGGCGTGCGTGGCGGATATGACGATTCGTTTTTTGGGGAGCAACGTGTGATCGACAGCCTGCACAAGAAGATCGCCTCGCGGATCGACCCCATCGGCTGGGGCCCTGCGGTGGCGTCCGTCGCCGGCCGCGCAGCAAAGAATCCTCAGGCCGTCGTCGCCGCATCGACGAACTACGCCACCCACCTCGCCCACATTCCGGCGGCTGCTGTCCGAGTGTTCAACGACGTCGACCCCCAACCTCCCGTACCGGTCGACCCGAGCGACAAGAGGTTCGCCGACGCGGCGTGGCGCGAAAATCCCGCGTTCTTCTCTCTGCACCAAAGCTATCTCGCGACTCGTGAACTCGCGGAAGACCTCACAGAGGCGGGCGCGGGAGACGAATTACAGGACGCCAAGGCACGGCAAATCGTGAACTTGATGCTCGACGCCCTGTCGCCCACCAACTTCCCGCTCACCAATCCGGGCGTACTGACGCGCGCGTTCGACACCGGCGGGGCGAGCCTCGTTCGCGGTGCCCTTTTCGCCGCCGAGGACATCATCAAGCGGAAGGGGCAGCCGGTCAAAGTCGATCGGGCCGCCTTCAGTCTCGGTGACAACCTTGCAGCCACGCCGGGCAAAGTCGTTTTTCGCAACGACTTGATCGAAGTGATCCAGTACCAACCGCAGACCCCCTCCGTGCATGCGGTCCCGATCCTTGTCTCCCCACCGTGGATCAACAAGTACTACATACTCGATCTCGCGCCGAAACGCAGCCTCATCGAGTGGGCGGTCGCTCACGGGCGCACGGTCTTTGCGATTTCCTACTGCAATCCCGACCGGTCCATGATGGACATCACGATGGACGACTACTACCTTCGCGGGTTCGCTGCCGCCATGGACGTCGTCGAAGAGGTCACCGGTTCGGGAAAGATCGACATCCTCTCCATCTGCCTCGGTGGCGCTATGGCCGCGATGGGAGCAGCCCGTCTCGCTGCAACCGGGGACGACCGGATCAACTCACTGACGATGCTGAACACACTGCTCGATTACAGCGAGGTCGGCGAGCTGAGGCTTCTGGTCGATCCAGACACCCTCGACCGGGTCGAGATGCGTATGCGGCGGCAGGGCTTTCTGTCCGGCGAAGAGATGAGTGGCACCTTCGACCTGATCAAGGCCAAAGAGTTGATCTTCAGCTACTGGGTCTCGCGCTGGATGAAGGGCGAAAAGCCGGCCGCATTCGACATCCTCGCGTGGAACGAGGACAAGACCAGGATGCCCGCCACGATGCACGCCCAGTACCTGCGATCCCTCTACGGCCGAAACGAATTATCCTCTGGGGAATACGTATTGGACGGTCAGCAGCTGGATCTGACGAAGGTCACGTGCGATGCCTACATCGTCGGCGCCGTCAACGACCACATCGTGCCGTGGACCTCGTCGTATAAGAGTGTGCATCTACTCGGCGGAGAAGTGCGTTTCGTCCTCACCAACGGGGGCCACATCGCCGGTGCGGTCAATCCACCGAACAACCGATGCTTCTTCCATGCCGTCGGCGCACCCGATTCAGGCGAACGCCGGACCATGCCCGCGAATCCGGCGGACTGGCAGATTTTGTCCGAGAAGCATTCCGGCTCGTGGTGGGAGGACTGGACACAGTGGTCAGCTTCTCGCGCCGGCGACATGGTGGCACCGCCGGCAATGGGCAGCGCCAAGCATCCCGTTCTGGCCGATGCCCCCGGGACATACGTCTCCCAGTAATCAGGCGACATGTCCGTTAGCAATCAGATTGCTAACCTGCTAATGTGCTTACTGACGTTACCCCCACCCAAGGAGTAAGAACGTGACCACAGCCAAGACAGTCACCGACGCCACCACCGCAGCGGCTGCCGGCCTCAGCAAGGCACTCGACGAATCGACCGAGCGGATCTCATCCCTCAACGAGAAAGTGGTCGACGCCGCGAAGCAGAGCGGAAACCTCTCGCTCGACACCTACGAGAAGGCCCTCGGCAGTGTCCTCGAGTTCCAGGAGAAGATCGGCACCAGCAGCAACGTCGAGTGGATCAGTAGCCTCACGAAGGCACAGGTGTCCCTCGTCAACGGGATCAGCACGGCGTTCACCGACGCCGCACGCTCCGTGCTGAAATAACGTGAAAGCTGCGATGGCCGGGATGACACATCCCGGCCATCGTCGTCTGCCAGTGAGAGCGCGCACATGCACCCGACAGGAGCCAGCTGCATGACGACAGCAGGGAATAGGCACTGGAGAGACCTCGCCCTTTTCCCGCTCGAGGTGGGGGCGGCGGCAGTCGAGGGATGGTCGGGGTACTTGACAGGACTCTGTCGCCGAAGGGCGAATCCGTTCGACATAGCTGACGACGTTCTTTCGTTCTGGATGGCGGTGAGCTCGCGCGAATGCCCGAAGTGGGCGCATCACAGTGACGTTGCTCGTCGGGGTCGACTGGCCGATTGCCGGAATTACTCCGCCGACGGACCCACCAACCAGATCCCGACCTTGGTGATCCCACCACACTCGGGTCGCGCCTCCTCGATCGTGGACTATGCGGACGGACGGAGTCTGATGTACACGCTCCGCGAGGCCGGAATCGACAACCTCTACTGCCTCGACTGGCACGGCCGCACTCCCGACAACACCAACGCGTCGATCGACGACTACCTCGACTTACTCACCGAGACAACCGAGTTCCTCGGCGGCAGGATCAACCTGGTCGGCTTCAGCCAGGGTGGATGGCTTGCCACGATCTTCGCGGCTCTTCATCCCGCCGCGGCCCACTCACTCGTCACCGCAGGTGCGCCGATCGATTTCCACGCCGGACGCCCGCACGTCGTCGAGGTGATGGGCAGCTGGTTGCGTGATCCGAGCGCCGCATGGTTACGAACGTGCGCCGTGGCAATCGCCGGATTGCAGTATCGACTCGGCGAAGCGGCCGGCGTCCCCCTGGGGAGACCTGCTGCGGAGTTCGAACACGCTATGACGCTGCTTGCGCACATTGATGAACCGGAGTCCGTGGAACGCTATATCGAGCGTAGACGGTGGTTCGCATGGTCGCAGCAGTTACCGGACCGATTCCGCGACTGGATGATCGAGGAGCTGTTCGTGACGAATCGGCTGATCTCGAACGAGCTCCGCGTGAAAGAGGGAATCGTTACGCTCGAGTCGATTTCGTGTCCCGTCTTCTTGATAGCGGGCTCCGATGACGAGTTCACACCACCCGAGCAGGTGTGGGCGCTGGAACGCCACATCTCCACCCCACCGGAGCACATCACGCGGCGTCTCGTGAACGGTGGGCATCTGAGCTTGATCATCGACCCCGCCGTTCTCGAGGAAGTGTGGCGGCCGGTGATGCGCTCGGTGGCGGCGCTGTCAGCGACATCGGAGGGCGACCACTCACCGTCACCATGAACGCGTATCGGGAAAAGTGGCAGCAGAGCCCCAACAACTGAAACGTGTTCTAGTATGGAGTGCGACCGGACGCCGGTATCGCCCGCCTAGGAGACGCTGTGAGCTTCGTTCTCGTCGACCATCCACGGCCGGGCGTCGCCCTGGTGACGCTCAATCGCCCGGAACGCATGAATGCGATGGCGTTCGACGTCATGGTGCCGTTTCGGGAAACGCTGGAACGGATCAGCCACGACAACGCGATACGAGCGGTCGTGGTCACCGGCGCCGGGAAGGGATTCTCTTCCGGCGCCGACCAGACGTCCGCGGGCAGCCCGCCGCACATCGACGGCCTGACCCGGCCGACCGTCGCCCTGCGCGCGATGGAGATGCTGGACAACGTCGTACTTGCGCTTCGCCGCATGCATCAGCCGGTGATCAGCGCAGTCAACGGTGCCGCCATCGGCGGTGGGCTGTGCCTCGCGCTCGCGTCCGACGTCCGGATCGCCTCGGATACCGCCTATTTCCGGGCCGCCGGGATCAACAACGGGCTCACCGCCAGCGAGTTGGGACTCAGCTACCTACTTCCTCGCGCGATCGGCTCGTCCCGTGCCTTCGAGATCATGCTGTCAGGCCGGGACGTCCACGCCGAGGAAGCCGAGCGGATCGGCTTGGTGTCGCGGTGTGTGCCTGCCGACGACCTACTGGGCGCGTGTTTCGACCTGGCCGAGCGGATGGCGACGTTCTCCCGGCCGGGCCTGGAGCTGACCAAGCGCACCCTGTGGTCGGGACTCGACGCGGCATCGCTGGAGTCCCACATCCACCAGGAAGGTCTCGGGCAACTCCTCGTGCGGCTGCTCACCGACAACTTCGAGGAAGCCACCGCCGCCCGCAAGGAGGACCGCACTCCCCGCTTCCGCGACACCCGCTAGGCGCGGGACATCCGCGGCGCTGCGCTGGTGGGGGCGAACTTCCGTTCCCGGTCCGCGAGTGAGCGCGGGGTAGTCGGGGTATCTTTCGCACTGGAACGTGAGCGCACCCGACGAGAGGTCACCATGCCGAAGCCTCCCCTCCCGCAGGAAGCCGCCGAGATGTTCGCGCGGCCCAATTACGCCACCATCACCGCCGTCCGACCGGACGGGCAGCCCGTGTCGGTGGCCACCTGGTACCTCTACGAGGACGGGAAAGTGCTGGTCAACATGGATTCCGGTCGCAAGCGGCTCGACTATCTGCGCCACGATCCGCGGGTGAGCCTCACTGCGATGGACCCACAGGACTGGATCACCCACGTCAGCGTCCAGGGCCGGGTGGTCAAGCTGGTCGACGACGAGAGTCTCGTCGACATCGACCGCATCGCCCGGCACTGCACCGGCAACCCGTATCCGGTCCGGAACCGGGCCCGGGTGAGCGCGTGGATCGACATCGACACCTGGCACGGTTGGGGATCTCTGAAACAGTCGTGAGCCGCACCCCTCGACGGAGGTAGCCGGGCATGCCGAGTTCCCGCACCGCATCGGTCGTCGCCGTGGCGGTGGCGGTGGTCGGCGGTGTTCTCCTGAACCCGCCGCCGGTTCGGGAGGCGGGCGTGCCCACGGTGAGCGTGGCTCAGCCCGCCGCCCCCGCCCCACCTCCGCCGATCGTCCTCACCCCCGAGGAGATCGAGGCACGCGTCGCACCGGTCATCGTCACGCTCGTCGCGGATTCGGGACTCGTCGACACCGCAGGTACGGGCATCGTGCTGACACCCGACGGCGTCGTTCTCACCAATCATCATGTGATCGACGGTGCATTCGACATCAGCGCAGTCACCCTCGCCGACGGTGCGGAATATGTGGTGGACGTCCTGGGCTACGACAGCTCGCGCGACATCGCGGTGCTGCAATTGCAGGGTGCTGATTCGCTGCCCACGGCAACGCTGGCGACGTCCCCTGCCACCCGGATCGGTGACCCCGTCACAGCCGTGGGCAACGCCGAGGGCAACGGATATCCTGTGGCGGCAAGAGGATTCGTCACCGATGTAGGCCAGTCGATCACCGCTAGAAGCTCGACAGACGGTTCCCGGAACCGGTTGAGCGGTCTGATCGAAGTGGACGCCGCGGTGCGCCCGGGCGACTCCGGCGGCCCCCTCGTCGACGCCACCGCCACCGTGATCGGCGTCAACACCGCGGGCAACGCGGACTCCGATCCGTCGACCCCTCCACCCGCGCAACCACGTTCGTATGCCGTTCCCATCGCCACCGCGATGGCCGTCGTCGATCAGGTCCGTGCCGGTAGAACGTCATCCACCGTGCACGTCGGTGACACAGCACTTCTCGGCATCAATGTCACGAACCACGAGCGGGGCGCCGAAGTGCTGTGGGTCGGCATCGGGACCCCGGCAGACGACGCGGGACTCGAGATCGGCAGCATCATCACCGATTTCGATGGAGCACCCGTCCGCTCGTCGACCGAACTGAGCGAACGCATGAACGCGAAACACCCCGGCGACACAGTGTCGGTGCTCTGGCTCGACGACCGCGGGCAGTCGCGGGCAGCCACCATCGTCCTCGACGAGGGTCCTCCGCGTTGACCGTCACGCCGTGGCGCCCTGCACCATCCCGTCGTCACGCCGGACACGGACGGCCACGAATCTGGCGATCCTCCGCAGCACCGCACGACTTTCCGGCAGCCCCGGCCACAACGCCGGAAAAGCATGCACCTGCCCGTCCCAGATCTGCAACGTGGTCGCCACCCCCGCGGCGCTGAGCCGGTGCGCCATCAACTCCGAATCCGACCGCAGCACTTCACCTTCCGCGGCGATCAGCAACGACGGCGGCATTCCCACCAGATTGCCGTTCACCGGCGACAACGCGGGGTCGAGCACGCCGTCGACCTCGGCTCCGAGCTTCCCGATGGTGACCAGCGCCTCGATCGGTGCGAACACGTCCTTCGCCGCGTTGACATGCACCGACTTCTCCGCGCAGTCCAAATCGAGCAACGGGGACAATCCGATGAGTCCGGCAGGCAGATCGACGTTCTCCTCACGGGCTTTCAACGCGGTCGCGAACACCAGGAACCCGCCTGCGGAATCACCGGCAAAGACCGTCCCGTCCGCCCGGGCACCGTTTTCGAGCAGCCACTTGTACGCCGTCAGGCAGTCGTCGACCGATCCGCTGATGTTCGTGTCGGGCAACTGCCGGTAGCCCACGTGCATCACCGGCAGTCCGGTGAGTTTTGCGATGGTCGCCACCACCGGCCGGTGCGTGTTCAGGCCACAACAGAGGAATCCACCCCCGTGAAGGTAGAGAACGACGCCCTCGCTCAGGTCCGGCGAGACTCCGGGAGCGCGCACGACCTCGGCGTCGAAACCGGGCAGTCGAACCTTCTGTCGGCGAATGCCGGACGCGGGCCGCATTCCCGCGGCGAGATCGAGCAGTGCCGCCCGGCGGATGGCGGACTCGTTGATCGGGGCCATTCGGACGACAGGGCGAAGAAACCAGCGACAGGCCTGGTAGAGGAGCTGGGATTCAATACTCGGCCCGGCGAGTCGGGCACCGGGCCGGTACTGCACCGTCGGTTTCCCGATCCGCTGTTCCGCAGGTGTGTGGCGGTCGTTCGGCACAGATTCCATGCCCGCTCCCTCGTCGCCTACGCCCGTCTTCGTTGACGGGCGTCTCTCCACGGTAGAAGTATCCGGCGCCGCGTTTGTCCCACATCGGCGCATCGGCATCGAGTCGTAACCAGCGGGTAGCGAGCCGGATCAGCCGAAATCGACGTCGTCGAGTTCCTCGACGATGCTCACCCGCCGGGTGCGACCCCCGATCATCTTCCCGAAGCCGCGGCGCCCACCGCTGTCTGCCTTCCCGGACGGCGGAATGCGCTGAGGTGCGGCGCGTGGGCGCGGCACGGTGACCGGCGGCGGGTCGGGTACCCCCGGCCGCTCCTGTTCCGCCGGCGGCGCAGAACGCGGCACCGAACTGTCGAGGATGACCGGTTCGGGCTCCGGGCCGGGTAGGTCCTCGGTGTGGAGATCCACGTCGGCCAGGCTGGTGGCCCACCACACACGCCCGTCCAGTCGGCGTTCCCGTAGTTCGGCTGCGATGTCGTCGTGCCATACCGGGGGTTCACCGCCCCCGAAGGATCGGGTGTTGGCACTGACCCACACGACACCGTCCGGGTGACGATCGGCCAGATCGAGAACCGTCAGCCAGTTCACCGTCGCCGCGTAGCCGTCGTACCTCTTCTTCTCCCGGTAGGGGCGCCGGCGCTGGACGGCGCGCTGGGCAATCTCCACGTGCGAGCACCCCACCGGCTCGACCACCTCGACGCCGATCTTCTCCAATTCGCGGGCGAGGGCGACCACGTACCCACCGGCCTTCGCCCGGGCCACATCGACGAACAGCGACAGGTCCTCCCGCAGTCCGAGCCGGTCGTACATCCTGGCCTGGACGGTGAGCGCTTCGATCATCGCCGCCGACTCCCGCTGGTACCGGTCGGCGATCTCGAGGAGAACGAGCCGGGGAACCGCGACCCGGACACCCCGGTTCACGGCCGTGCGCACGAAAGTCTCGAAACGCGAATCTCGCGTGACCGCCGATGTATCGAGAACGATGAGCATTGCCCGATTGTGCAGGAGAAACTCACTCGCGCTGCAGCTGTCGCCGGGTCGTTATGCAATCTCGATCACGACGAAAGCACCGCAGGCTCGATCACGACGAAAGCACCGCAAGAACTGTCTCGAGGCCGGAGGGTCAGCCGATCT
The DNA here is from genome assembly GCF_018343855.1 of Rhodococcus sp. USK13. Lineage (NCBI taxonomy): Bacteria > Bacillati > Actinomycetota > Actinomycetes > Mycobacteriales > Nocardiaceae > Rhodococcus > Rhodococcus sp. USK13. Next base: position 235,137 of record NZ_CP069242.1, read on the forward strand.
TGAAGATCACCGCGCGCTGGACGACGAAGTTGATGACCGTTGCCGTCCCCTGCGCGATGACGAATGCCACCGGCAAGCGCCACCATTCGTCGGGGAATGCCTGGTACATGACCCAGTTGAGACCCACCTGCACCGCGAAGGTCACCGCGTAGAGGATCACGACCGCGACGAAACGGGCCCGGCTCGGTTCCGCTTTGAACGTCCACCGGCGGTTGATCAGATACGCCGTGGTCGTGCCGGCGATGAAGCTGATCGACTTGGCCACGTTGACGGGCAGTCCCACCAGTTCGAGGAGCAGCCAGTACAGGCCGAAGTCGACGATCGCCGACAACCCGCCGGTCAGGACGAACCGCACGATCTGCGTCTTCAGGTCCAGTGCGTCGTCCGCGATGTTCTCGGTGACGGGAATCTCGACCGGGAGGGGAACGTGATGTTCGTGCTCGTGACTCGGCTGGGTTTCTGACACGACGACGAGAGTAACCACCTGTGCGTACTTGTTAACCCCCCACTGTTGATAAGTACGCACAGGGCCGGTGGGTCCTACCGCCAGGTAGCCTCTATCTCGATGTCCACGACAGCAGAAGAGACGCCCACCCAGGCGCTCCCCACACAGACCCGCACCCTCACCGGCTGGGGACGCACCGCGCCCACCACGGCGCAGGTGCTGTCCACTCCCGATGTCGAAGTGATCGCTCGAGCGGTCGCCCAGGTCGCGGAGAAGAACGAGTCGAAGCCCTCTCACCTGCAGCGCGGGGTGATCGCCCGCGGCCTCGGCCGCTCGTACGGCGACCCCGCGCAGAATGCCGGCGGCCTGGTCATCGACATGAATGCGCTGAACCGCATTCACCGCATCGACCGCGAGACCCATCTGGTGGACGTCGATGCCGGCGTCAATCTGGACCAGCTGATGAAGGCCGCCCTGCCGTTCGGCCTGTGGGTCCCGGTGCTGCCCGGCACCCGCCAGGTCACCATCGGCGGCGCCATCGGCTCCGACATCCACGGGAAGAACCACCACAGCGCGGGCAGCTTCGGCAACCACGTCGTCTCGCTGGATCTGCTCACCGCCGACGGCCAGGTGCGCAAGCTCACGCCGAAGGGCGGCCGCAACGACCCCAAGGGCGCGCTGTTCTGGGCGACGATCGGCGGCATGGGCCTGACGGGCATCATTCTCCGGGCGACCATCAAGATGACGCCGACCGAGACGGCGTACTTCATCGCCGACGGCGACGTCACGGGCAGCCTCGACGAGACGATCGCCCTGCACAGCGACGGCAGCGAGGCGAACTACGAGTACTCGAGCGCGTGGTTCGACGCCATCGCGGCGCCGCCGAAGCTCGGCCGCGCCGCAATTTCCCGCGGTTCCCTGGCCAAGCTCGACCAGCTGCCGGAGAAGCTGCAGAAGAATCCGCTGGCGTTCGACGCACCGCAGTTGATGACGTTCCCGGATATCTTCCCGAACGGGCTGGCCAACAAGTTCAACTTCTCGCTGATCGGCGAGCTGTGGTTCCGTAAGTCCGGGACATACCGCGGCAAGGTGCAGAACTTGACGCAGTTCTATCACCCGCTCGACATGTTCGGGGAGTGGAACCGTGCGTACGGTTCCAACGGCTTCCTGCAGTACCAGTTCGTGGTGCCGCCGGAGGCAGTCGACGAGTTCAAGGCGATCATCCGCGACATCCAGAAGTCGGGACATCACTCGTTCCTCAACGTGTTCAAGCTGTTCGGTGAGGGCAACCAGGCGCCGCTGAGTTTCCCGATCCCCGGTTGGAACATCTGCGTCGACTTCCGGATCAAGCCGGGCCTGAACGAGTTCGTCACCGAACTCGACAAGCGCGTGCTGAAGTTCGGCGGACGCCTCTACACCGCCAAGGATTCGCGGACCACCGCCGAGACCTTCCACTCCATGTACCCGCGGATCGACGAGTGGATCGCCACCCGCCGCAAGTACGACCCCACCAATGTCTTCGCCTCCGATATGTCCAGAAGGTTGGAACTGTGATCAACGCCGTCGGGAACCCGCAAACCCTCCTGCTCCTCGGTGGCACCTCCGAGATCGGCCTCGCCATCTGCGAGGAGTACCTGAAGAAGGCTCCGATGCGGGTGATCCTCGCCGCTCTGCCCGGCGACCCCGGCCGGGACGCCGCAGTGGCGCAGCTGACGGCTGCCGGGGCGAACGCCGTCGACGTCATCGACTTCGACGCCGTCGACACCGAGAGCCACCCGAAGGTCATCGACGAAGCCTGGGCGAAGGGGGACGTCGACGTCGCCATCGTCGCGTTCGGCCTGCTCGGTGACGCCGAGGAACTGTGGCAGAACCAGCGCAAGGCCGTCCAGATCGCCGAGGTCAACTACACGGCAGCGGTGTCGGTGGGCGTGCTGGTCGGCGAGAAGATGAAGGCGCAGGGCTACGGCCAGATCATCGCCATGTCGTCCGCCGCAGGCGAGCGTGTACGCCGGTCGAACTTCGTGTACGGCTCCACCAAGGCCGGACTCGACGGCTTCTACCTGGGCCTCGGTGAGGCACTGCGCGAGTTCGGGCCCCGCGTCCTCGTGATCCGTCCCGGTCAGGTCCGCACCCGGATGTCCGCGGATGTGAAGGAAGCCCCGCTCACCGTGAACAAAGAAGACGTGGCCAAGCTGGCCGTCGCGTCGGCGGAGAAGGGCAAGGAGCTGGTCTGGGCGCCGGGCGCCTTCCGGTACGTGATGATGATCCTGCGGCACATCCCGCGCCCCATCTTCAAGAAGCTGCCCATCTAAGCTTCGCCCTCGTGACGGAAGCACGCGTAGCCCCCGCCCGTCGGGCACTGTCGACCGCCGCCGAGATGTTTTCGGCGGCGGTCGTCGCCGCAGTGGTCGCGGCGGTCGGACTCGTCGCGTTCGCGCGAGTGCAGTGGCCGGCCTTCAGTTCGTCCAATGTGACGCAGGCTGTCACCACCGTCGGTCAGGTGCTGGCCGTCGCCGGTATCGCCGTGTCGGTGCTGCTCGTGCGGCGCCACCGGGCAGTGCGGTTCGCGAGGCTGCTGTCGTGGGCGAGCCTGTCCGGGTTCGTGACGGTGACGCTCGGCCTCCCGCTCGCCGCAACCCGGCTGTACCTCCACGGCGTCTCCGTCGATCAGGAATTCCGCACCGAGTACCTGACACGGCTCACCGACTCCCCCGCGTTGCGCGACATGACGTACGCGGACCTGCCGCCGTACTACCCGGCGGGGTGGTTCTGGGTCGGTGGACGGGTCGCCGACCTCCTCGGGATGGACGGCTGGGAAGCGTTCAAGCCCTACGCCATCGGGTCGCTGGCCGTGGCTGCCGTGGTAGCACTCGTGTTGTGGAGCAACCTGATCCGGCACGACCTGGCGATCGTCGTCTCACTCGCGACCGCAGCGCTGGTCGTGGCATACGGTTCTCCCGAGCCCTACGGGGCGATCATCGCACTCCTGATCGGGCCCGCCCTCGTTCTGGCTTGGGGTGGGCTGCATCGGGCGTCCGGGCGCGGCGGCTGGGGCGCGGTGATCGGCACCGGACTCTTCCTCGGTCTCGCCGCAACCTTTTACACGCTCTACCTCGGCCTGGCCGCCTTCGCGGTGACTCTGCTCGCAGTGCTCGCCGCCGCACTCCGAATGCGATCGCAGAAGACGTGGCGGGGGGCGCTCGACCCGCTTCTCCGGTTGGCCGTGGCGGCGGTGGTGTCCGGGCTCATTGCCCTCCTGGTCTGGGGTCCGTATCTCCTCGAAGTGATCCACGGCTCGCCTGCCGCATCGGGAACTGCGCTGCACTACCTGCCCGAAGCGGGTGCGCGTCTCCCCCTGCCGATGATCCACTTCTCGTTGACGGGCGCCCTGTGCCTACTCGGGACCATCTGGCTGGTCGGCCGGGCAACCACGTCGCGTCGCGCGCAGGCGCTCGGGGTCGGGGTGGTGGCCATCTACGTGTGGTCGATGATGTCGATGGCTCTCGCCGCTCTCGGCAACACCCTCCTGTCCTTCCGGCTCGAGCCGGTGTTGATCGTCCTGCTCGGTGCGGCAGGTGTGTTCGGATTCGTCGAGTTCGCCGGCTGGCTCCTGCTGGCCACCAGCGACAATCCCCGAGTTCGTGGCGCAATTCTGGTGATCGGCGTGCTGGGCGGGCTCTCCTTCGTCCAGAACATTCCCCGGCACCTCGATTCCGACATCGCCGTCGCCTACACCGACACCGACGGCAACGGGGAGCGCGCCGACAAACGTCCGCCCGGTGCGGCCGCGCATTTCGCAGCGGTGGACGAACTCGTGCAGGACCAGATCCCGCGCGAACGTGATGACACAGTGGTCCTGACCGCCGACACCACCTTCCTCAGCTTCTACCCGTATCTCGGGTTCCAGGCACTGACGTCCCACTATTCGAACCCGTTGGCCGACTTCGCCGGTCGAGCACAGACCATCGCCGACTGGAGTGAACTCGACACGCCCGACCAATTGGTATCGGCCCTCGACGCATCACCGTGGCGCGCACCCGACGCCTTCGTTTTCCGCCAGGGCCCCGACGGGTACACCTTGCGCCTCGCGGAGGACGTCTACCCCAACGATCCGAACGTTCGCCGCTACACGGTGACGTTCCCGAAGGAACTGTTCGACGACCCCCGATTCACGGTGTCCGAAACCGGACCTTTCGTGGTGGTCACACGAAACTGATCGGTCGGTCCGCGTTTATCCCGGCTCGAGCGAGGGAACCCCGCACCCAGTCCAGGAGCGGAACCATCCGCCCTTCGAGGGGAATGCAGGTTGCGGCGAGGAGCGGTCATGCCCGATGCAGGAAGGCCGCCGCGCGACCTCTCCGGTCCCGAAGATCATGTGCTCGGCACCGGGGGTGGTGAGGTAGCGGTGCACGCCGGACTCGCATTGACAATCGGGGCGATCGTGGGTGTCTACGTGGGGCACTGGGCGCTGTTCGTCATCGCACTGATCGGGGTGTCGTTGTGGATTACCAGTGGTGTCGTCGTCCAGACCACACGGCAGAGGCCGCCGGACGTCGGTCCGGCGGCCTCCCACAGTCACTCGATCGAGCGTGCTGCCTAGTTGAGCTTTTGCGGCACACCGTAGGTCATCACCGAGTCACCGTTCGCCGTGACGGCCATCGCGTACGGCCGGATGGTGACCGGACCGATCGCACCGGAGATGAACCCGTGCATACCCTGCATCCGCACCAGAGCGGAAGGTCCGTCGAACTCCTGGCCTTCGAGGAACGGGACGGTGGTGATACCGCCCGGCTCGAGGTCGATGTCGAGTTCCTGCGACGGGATGATGGAGCCACCGATACCGGCGGCCGTACCGGCATTCAGTCCGAGTTCCAGTTCGGGAACCAGCCCGAGATCGATTCCGTTGTTCGATTCGATGAACCAGTCGAGGTTGGGCGTGTTGAGGACGATCGTCGCACCGGCGAGCGCCACCGGGTAGCCGATCTGATAGCCGAGGGTGAGCTGCGTGTCTTCGAACTCCGCGGCGTTCGGCCCGGTGATGTTCACCGCGGCGTACCCGTCGTGAAAGAACTCGACCGACGTCGGAACGCCGTCGAGCGGGGGAACCGTGTGATAGGAGGTATCTCCCTGGAGGACTTCGATGCGATTGCCACCGGCGTCGACGACGGAGCTGGAATTGTCGACCCCTGCCGAGGCAGTCCCATTGCCCATGACCATGCCGAGCACAGCAATTCCTGCAACAGCCACTGCGCGCGTGAACCGTTTGTATCCATACCGAGATGTGGTGATGTCCGTCATGCCGACCCCATTCAGAGTGCACTGCAACCGATACGAAAAAGCAAGCTGAGCGTAACCACAGGAAGCGAACAATATCCCCGTATTGATCAGAAGTTCACAAATGAACTTCCTGTGACATGGGCAACACTTCTGCCGTCACGCCACGAGTACCCCATCAGACCCTCCGGTACCCTCGGTCGATCGACATCGACCCGGATATTCGGAGGCGCGCCTGCGTGACTGAGATACTCACCGACGTCGGAACGACGCAGCGGTCCCTGAGCACCCCCACCGAGACCCCCGGCCCCGCACGCTCCCGAATTCGCCCCCACCCCGCCGATGTCGCTGCGGTGGCATTCTTCGTCGGCCTGGCTGTGTTCGTGCTGGTTCGACAATGGAAACATCTCGGGACCGGCTACCTCGTCCGCAGTGGCCAGGACCAGACCATGTGGGAATGGTTCTTCGCCGTTGCCGCGCACTCGGTGGTGCACCTGGAGAATCCGCTGTCGAGCGACCTCCAGAACTATCCCCTCGGCGTGAACCTCATGGGCAACACGGCGATGTTCGGTATCAGCATCCCCCTGGCGCCCGTCACCCTGTTGTTCGGCCCCGGTGTCACGTTCACCCTCGCGCTCACGCTGGGGCTGTCCGGCACGGCCATCGCCTGGTACTGGCTGTTCTCCCGCCACGTCGTCGCCTCGCGGTTCGCAGCGGCCGTCGGCGGCGTCGTGTGCGGATTCGCCCCCGCCCTCATCTCGCACAGCAACGGGCACCCCAACTTCGTCGCCCTGTTCCTCCTTCCTTTCATCGCGCTCGGCGTGATCCGGCTCGGCAGCGGACGACGTCCGGTGCGGGACGGTGTCGTGCTCGGCCTGCTGATCGCGTACCAGATCTTCCTGGGTGAAGAACCACTTCTGATCTATGCGCTGGCCTTCACGGTGTTCGGGCTCGCGTTCGCCGCGACCCGTCCCCGCGCCGCTGTGGCGTCGGTACGCAGGGGCGGCAAGGGGTTCGCCATCGCAGGCGGCGTCGCCCTGTCCATCGCCGCCCTGCCCCTGTGGTGGCAGTTCTTCGGGCCGGACAGTTACCGCGCACTCGAGCACGGTCCGGTGGGCAACGACACGGAGGCGTTCACCGGTTTCCCCACTTCCTCACTGGCAGGAGCCCCGGGAACAGCCGAGTTCAGCATGAACTCCACCGAGGAGAACGCCTACTTCGGCTGGCCGCTCCTGATTCTTCTCACGCTGTCGGGATTGTGGTTGTGGCGGATGCCGCTCGCGCGCGCAGCCACCGTGACCGTTGCGGCGATGGGCGTCCTGTCGCTCGGATCCACCCTCACCATCGGCGGAACCGATACGGGCATCCCACTCCCCTGGAAGTACGTATCGCATCTTCCCCTCCTCGAATCCGTTCTGGAGTCACGCTTCGCCATGGGCTGCCTCCCGGCGGCGGCGCTCCTCCTCGCACTCGGCACCGACCGCGCCCTCGCGTCCGCTCGGGCCGGGGAGCGAACCATAACCCTGCTGTGGATCGGCTGGCTCGCCGTCGCCCTGCTTCCATTGGCGCCCACACCCCTTGCCGTCGTACAACGGGACACCGCCCCCGACTTCTTCGCCGAAGGGACCTGGAAGCAGTACGTCACCGACGGATCGGTGGTGACCGTGCCGCTCCCGTCACCGGAGAATGCGCGGATGCTGCGCTGGCAGACCGAGCAGGACCTCGCCTTCCCCATCGCCGGGGGGTACTTCGTCGGCCCGGCCGGCAGTGACGCGAAGGGTAAGTACGGGCCGGACGATCGCCCGACCGCACTGCTGCTGACGTCGGCGCAGAAGTCCGGCAAGGTGCCCGACATCGACGAGCAGACGCGGACCCAGGCGCTGGCGGATCTGCGCTTCTGGAACGCCGACGTCCTGGTGCTCCCACATACCCACAACGATCGCGTTCTGCGTGAGACGGTCCGCCTGCTCATCGGCGAGCCGGCGACGCCTGTGGACGGCGTCTGGGTGTGGGACGTCCGCGCCCTGACGCGGGAAAGCGGTTAGCGGGTCAGCACTTCCGGTCCGTCTTCGCGGATCGCCACCGTGTGTTCGCTGTGTGCGGCGCGGGCTCCCGTCACGGTGCGCAGCGTCCATCCGTCGGCGTCGCAGCGGTAGTCGTCACTGCCGTCCGCGATGAGCATCGGTTCGATCGCGAGAACCATTCCGGGCCGCAACAGCAGACCCTTGCCCGCGCGACCCTCGTTGGGCACGTGTGGATCCTCGTGCATACGCCTGCCGATGCCGTGCCCACCGTGATCGGCGAGCATTCCGTAACCGGCGCCGCGCGCATACAGTCCGATGGCCGCACCGATGTCACCCAACCGGTTTCCGGGACGCGCAGCCGCAATCCCATGAGCCAGTGCCGCTTCGGTGGCCGCGACAAGTGCGATGTCCGCCAGGTCCGCCGTGCCCACGACGAAACTGATCGCGGCGTCACCACACCATCCGTCCAGCCGCGCCCCGCAGTCGACGCTGATCAGATCACCGTCGCGGAGTCGATACGGGCCCGGTATTCCGTGCACGACAGCATCATTCACACTCGCGCACAGAGATCCAGGGAAGGGAGAGGGCGCCCAGCTCGGGTGGTAGTCGCGAAACAGCGGCACCGCTCCCGCCCCGACGATCAGGTCGGTGGCCAGGGCGTCGAGGTCGAGCAGGCTCACCCCGACCGCGGCCGATTTCCGTACCGCAGCCAGTGCCGCAGCGACCACCTGCCCCGCCGCGCGCATCGCCTGCACCTCGGCTGCCGTCTTCAGCTCGACCACGACCCACCCTTACCTGTGTGCAATTTTTATACCGGTATTACTATATGGCACATGGTGCGTGTGCCGTTGACAGCCGAAGAACTCGAACGCGGGCAGAGACTGGGCGAGCTGCTGCGCGCCACCCGGGGAGACAGAAGCATGGTCACCGTCGCGCTCGACGCAGGCATTTCGGTCGAAACGCTGCGCAAGATCGAGACCGGACGTATCGCCACTCCCGCATTCTTCACCATCGCAGCAGTGGCCCGGGTCCTCGGCCTGTCGCTCGACAAGGTGGCCGATTCCCTCACCCCTTCGGTAACCGGAGGCATGGCCGCGTCCTGAGGCCGGTCGGCCGCCTCGGAAGCGGACCTCCGGTGCACCACACGACGTGAGGCCCGTACGCCGTGGTGACGGAGCACCCACGGGGAGTCACCGCCTACCATCGTCGTGTGCCGTCCGAAGTAGCAGAGAAGCCCACACGTTCGCCGTCGGAGCGGCGGCCGCTGCCCGACATTCGAAGCATCCGCACTTCCCGGCTCATCGCGATCGTCACCGGCCTGCTCGGTTTCGTACTGGCACTCGCCATCCCGTTGCTGCCGGTCGAGCAGGACGCCGCCTCGATCGACTGGCCACAGAACGGTGCTCTCAGTAGCGTCGACGCCCCTCTGGTGTCCTACGCGCCGCTGAACATGCAGGTCTCCGTGCCGTGTTCGGCTGTGACACAACTCGGCGAGGGTGGCGGCACCCTGGTCTCGACGCTGCCGAACGGCGCACCCGACTCCGAGTCGGCCGGGCTGGTGGTGCGGGCGGCCGCCGACGGCACGGTGGAGGTCGTCGCGCGGGGCAACACGCTGATCTCCGCGACCGACGCCGACGTGCGGGGTTGCGACAGGATCGAAGTCACCTCCGACCACCAGCGCACGTCCGCCGAGGTGACGGGTACCGCGGATCCCGTTGCAGGGTCCGTCGAGGGCGACGCCCGCCCGCAGATGGTCGGTATCTTCACCGATCTGCGCGGCAGCATCCCGGACGGCTTGAACGTACACGTCGACCTCGACTCCCGGTTCTCGTCGAGCCCGACTCTGCTGAAACTTCTCGCGATGATCGTGTGCGTCCTCGCGACCCTGTCGTCGCTGTACGCGCTGCACCGGGTGGACGGCATCGACGGCAGGCGCGCCCGCCGCTTCCTGCCTGCCCACTGGTGGAAATTCACCGGTGTCGATGCCGTGGTGATCGGGACGTTGCTGCTGTGGCACGTGATCGGAGCCAATACGTCCGACGACGGTTACCTGCTGGGGATGGCCCGGGTGTCCGAGCAGTCGGGCTACATGGCCAACTACTTCCGCTGGTTCGGGGTGCCGGAAGCACCGTTCGGCTGGTCGTACGAGCTCCTCGCGGCCCTCGTCAAGGTGAGCACGGCGAGCATGTGGATGCGACTCCCCACTCTGCTCGCGGCGTTGCTCTGCTGGATGGTGATCAGCCGGGAAGTCATTCCCCGCCTCGGTGTCGCGGTGCGGCGCAACAGGACTGCCCTCTGGACGGGTGGGCTGGTCTTCCTCGCGTTCTGGCTGCCCTACGACAACGGCCTGCGCCCCGAACCGGTGATCGCGCTCGGCGCCCTGCTCACCTGGTGTTCCATCGAACGCGCCATCGCGACCGGACGACTGCTTCCCGGCGCGGTGGCCGTGCTGATCGCAGCCTTCTCCCTCGCCGCGGGTCCGTCGGGTCTGATCTGCATCGCCGCGCTCATCGCGGGTGCGAGGCCCATCCTCCGCATCGTCATCGCGCGGGGTCACCGCGTGGGGTTCGCGTCGCAGATCTTGCCCGTCCTCGCTGCGGGCACCGTTGTGCTCGTGGCGGTTTTCGCCGATCAGACGCTGGCGACCGTGCTCGAGTCGACCCGCGTGCGGACAGCCGTGGGGCCCAACGTTGCCTGGTTCGACGAACGGGTGCGCTGGGACGCGCTGCTCGGCATCTCCCCCGACGGCTCGCTCGCACGCCGATTCGGTGTGTTCGTCATGCTGCTCTGCGTCGTCCTCTGCGTGATGCTCATCCTACGCAAGGGCAAGGTGCCGGGCACGGCGATCGGCCCGTCACGCCGCATTCTCGGCATCGTCTTCGCATCGCTCCTGCTCATGATGTTCACGCCGACCAAGTGGACCCACCACTTCGGCGTGTACGCGGGGCTGGCCGGATCGGTGGCCGTGCTCGCCGCGGTCGGCGTCGGGGCCCGAAGCATCCGCTCCAAACGCAACCGCACCCTGTTCGCCGCGGGCATCCTCTTCATCCTCGCCGTCGCCTTCACCGGATCCAACGGCTGGTGGTACGTCTCGAGCTACGGAGTCCCATGGTGGGACAAGCCGCCGATGCTGGCCGGGAAGGGTTTCTCCACCCTGTTCCTCGGTCTCACCGTGCTCGCGTTGCTCCTCGCCGCCTGGTACCACGTCCGAGAGCCCTACAGGAAAGACACCGAGCCCGACGGGAAACGTGCGCGCGTACTGGCTCCGTCACCGCTGACCATCGCCGCCGGCGCCGTAGTCCTGTTCGAGGTGTTGTCGCTGCTGAAGGGAGTGGTCGCCCAGTACCCCGGCTACTCCATCGGGAAGGCGAACATCGAGTCGATGACCGGCGGCACCTGCGCCCTCGCCGACGAGGTACTCGTGGAGACCGACCCCAACGCGGCACTGCTGCGTCCGCTGGCCCCGATCACCGACCCGGACGGAGCCGGCGCCTTCGCTGCCACCACCGCCGACGGCTTCACGGCCAACGGCATCGCCCGCGACCTCACCGCCGACTCCGAGAAGATCAGCAAGGGTGGGGCCAACACCGTCGACTCCGACACCGATGAGACGACCACCGGCACGAGTTCCGGTACCGGCGGCGGCACCGAGGCCACCGCCGGCGTCAACGGGAGCACCGTCACGCTGCCGTTCGGACTCGACCCCGCCCGCACGCCCGTCCTCGGTAGCTTCCAGACCGGCGAACAGCAGCCCGCCGCCCTGACGACGGGGTGGTACGGCCTTCCCGAGCGCACCGACGACGCCCCGATCGTGACCCTGTCCGCTGCCGGTCGCATCCGGTCGGTCGATGCCGACGGTGTCGTCACGCCCGGACAGATCCTGAAGGTGGAGTACGGCTCCACCGGCCCCGACGGGTCCGTCACCACACTGGGCAGCATCGATCCGATCGACATCGGACCGTCGCCGTCCTGGCGAAACCTGCGTGTGCCGCTCGAGTCGCTGCCTGCCGACGCGAATGCCGTCCGGCTCGTCGCCGAGGACCCGGACACCGACCCCGGCCAGTGGCTCGCCGTCACTCCACCGCGGGTGCCGAAGATGCAGACACTGCAGACGGTGGTCGGATCGACCGATCCGGTGCTGCTGGACTGGGCGGTCGGGCTCGCATTCCCCTGCCAGCGCCCCTTCGACCACCGGTACGGCGTCGCTGAGGTGCCGCAGTGGCGGGTTCTGCCCGACCGCATCGGCGCCGAGTCCACGAACGCCTGGCAGGACAGGATCGGCGGTGGCCCGCTGGGGTGGACCGACCAGCTCCTGTCGGCGAGCACCCTCGCGACCTACCTGTCGAACGACTGGGACCGCGACTGGGGCTCTCTCGAGCGGTTCACGCCGCGCGATGCTGCCACGACCCCTGCGCAGGTGGACACGGAAGAGGTCACCAGGTCCGGCACCTGGTCGGCAGGACCCGTTCGCTACTAGTTTGCACACTCGTTACCGACGGGTAAGTTCTTCCTTGGCGTAGGGAACCGCCGATATGACTCCTCAGGTTCCTGACATACCATCGACAACCGTGCCCGACGCCGTGACAATCCCTGTGTCCGAACCCGCAGCTCCCCCGCCGCCTGCCCGGCAGGACCGACGGGACGAGTACCGGACCGCTCGTCTGGTCGCCGTCGTCACCGGCCTCATCGGGTTGGTGCTGGCGTTGGCCACCCCGTTCATGCCCGTGGAGCAGAGCACCGCAACGGTCAACTGGCCGGAGAACGGCCAGGTCAGCGACCTCGAGGCACCGCTGATGTCGCAGGTGCCGGTCGCCCTGTCGGCCACGATCCCGTGCTCCGCGGTCGCGGAGCTGCCCGAGCGGGGCGGCATCCTGCTCTCGACCGCACCCGCGCAGGGTGACGGCGCCGCGTTGAACGCGATGTTCGTGCGCGTGTCGGACAAGTCCGTCGACGTCCTCGACCGCAACGTCACCATCGCGACGGCACCGCGCGAACAGGTGCAGTCGGGCACCTGCTCCGAGATCCGCATCACGTCCGACATCGACACCACCTCGGCTGAGTTCGTCGGCCTCCGCACATCCACCGGGGTTCCCATCGCCGGTCAGCTGACCGGCGACCTGCGGCCGCAGGTGGTCGGGGTCTTCAGTGATCTCCCGAACGGCGCGGCCCCGGCCGGCCTCTCGTTCACGATGGACGTCGATTCGCGGTTCTCGTCGAGCCCCACGCTCATCAAGCTCGTCGCCATGATCGTGGCCCTCCTCACCACCGCGATCGCCATGGTCGCCCTCGGCAGACTCGACGGCACGGACGGACGGGGGCACCGCAACTTCTTCCCGTCGCATTGGTGGAAGTTCACCGGCCTCGACACCCTCGTCGTCGGCACCCTCGTCGTCTGGCACTTCATCGGTGCCAACACGTCGGACGACGGATATCTGCTCACCATGGCGCGGGTGTCCGACCACGCCGGATACATGGCCAACTATTTCCGCTGGTTCGGTGTCCCCGAGGCGCCGTTCGGCTGGTATTACGACGTCCTGGCCGCGATGGCGAAGATCTCGACGGCCAGCCCCTTCATCCGCCTGCCCGCCCTGATCGCCGGAATTCTCTGCTGGCTGGTGATCAGCCGCGAGGTTGCTCCCCGCCTCGGCCGCTCCGTGCGCCGCAACAAGGTGGCACTGTGGACCGGGGGTCTCGTCTTCCTCGCGTTCTGGCTGCCCTACAACAACGGCCTGCGTCCCGAGCCCATCGTCGCCCTCGGCGCGCTGCTCACCTGGTGCTCCATCGAGCGTGCGATCGCGACCGGGCGGCTCCTGCCCGCAGCCGTTGCCGTGCTCATCGGTGCCTTCACACTCGCGGCCGCCCCGACCGGCCTGATGTGTGTGGCCGCCCTCCTCGCCGGCACCCGGCCGCTGGTCCGCATCATCGTCAAACGGCACCGTCAGGTGGGGACGCTGCCGTTGCTGGCGCCGATCGCCGCCGCCGGCACCATCGTCCTGGTCGTGGTGTTCGCCGATCAGACCCTGGCGGCCGTCCTCGAAGCCACCCGGGTCCGCACTCTGATCGGCCCCAACCTCGAGTGGTACAAGGACTTCCTGCGCTACTACTACCTGTTCGTGCCGACCGTCGACGGATCCGTCGCTCGCCGGTTCGCGTTCCTCACCATGATCCTGTGCCTGCTCACCACATTGTTCATTCTGTTGCGGCGCAGGAGAATTCCTGGTGCCGCCACCGGACCGTCGTGGCGCCTGCTCGGAGTGGTGTTCGGAACGATCTTCTTCATGATGTTCAACCCCACCAAGTGGACCCACCACTTCGGGGCGTACGCGGGCATCGCCGGTTCCCTCGCGGCGCTCACCGCCGTGGCGGTGTCGGCGTCCGCGCTGCGGTCGCGTCGCAACCGCACCATCTTCCTCGCCGGACTGCTGTTGATGCTCGCGCTGACCTTCGCCGGCATCAACGGGTACTGGTATGTGTCGAGCTTCGGGGTGCCGTGGTTCGACAAGACGGTGTCGCTGGGTGGCCGCGAGTCGAACACCCTCTTCCTCGTCCTCTTCGGACTCGCGGTGGCCCTCGCCGCCTGGCAGTACCTGCGTGAAGGTTTCGCTGCGCCGCCCGTCCGGCCCAACACCGAAAAGGGAAGGCGCATCAGGAAGTTCGCTGCCGCACCGCTCACCGTCATTGCCGGGGTCATGGTGCTGTTCGAGGTGGTCTCCCTGCTCAAGGGCGCGGTGTCCCAATACCCGGCGTACTCGCTGGCACGATCCAACTTCGACTCCGTTGCCGGTCAGACGTGCGGCCTTGCCGAGGACGTCCTCGTCGAAGGGGACACCAACGGCGGCAATCTCGCACCCATCCCCGACCCCACGACGCCGCTGGCCGACCCCGCCGATCCACTCGGTGGCGCCGCGCCCACCGGCTTCTCCCCCAACGGTGTGCCCGCCGACCTCACCGCCGATTACGTCGAGGTCAAACAGGGCATGGGCAACACCGACAACCAGAGCGTCGGCCCCAGCTTCGAGACCGGCGGCAGCGCCGGCACGAGCGGCGGCACCGGCCGCGTCGGCGTCAACGGCAGCACCGCCAAGCTTCCGTTCGGACTCGACCCCAGCACCACCCCGGTCATGGGCAGCTACCAGGAGGGCGTCCAGGAGCCGGCCACATTGTCGTCCAGCTGGTACGCCCTTCCCGAGCGCAGCGAGAACTCCCCGCTCGTCGTCATGTCGGCCGCGGGACGTATCTGGTCGGTCGACCCGACCGGCGCCACCACCTACGGGCAGTCCCTCCTCGTCGAGTACGGCAAGCGTCAGCCCGACGGCACCGTGCAGATCCAGGGCACCTACCTGCCCAAGGACATCGGGCCCGCGCCGTCGTGGCGGAACCTGCGGGTCCCCATCGACGAGCTCGCCCCCGACACCGACGCGGTCCGGATCATCGCGAACGATCCCAACCTCACCGGCGACCAGTGGCTCGCGTTCACCCCGCCGCGGGTTCCGACGCTCGACACGCTCAACTCGACGATCGGCAGCACGCAGCCGGTTCTCCTCGACTGGGCCGTGGGGCTTCAATTCCCGTGCCAGCGACCGTTCGACCACCAGAACGGGGTCGCGGAGATGCCGAACTACCGCATCCTCCCCGACCGGCCACTCGCAGTCAGCTCCACCGACACCTGGCAGTCCGCCGAGAACGGTGGCCCGCTCGGGTTCACCGGACTGCTGGCAGGCGCCACCGCCATCCCCACCTACATGCGGGACGACTGGGGTCGGGACTGGGGCTCGCTCGAGCGTTTCGACCGGTACTACCCGGACGCCACCGCGGCCACCGTCGACACCGCCACCAGCACCAGGTCCGGACTGTGGTCGCCCGGCACCCTGCGGGTGTACGACAGCCCGTAGCGCGAGTTATCCACAACTTCCGGTTCATCCACAGGGCAACAGTGCCACCTGCACTTTCCCGGAGGTGACCCCGGCAGGCCCGGCATGCTCTGATCCATGCGACGTGGAACGTGGGCCGACGACCTTTCCGCCATCACCGCGATCAGCCGGGACGCGGTGGTGCGGACGGCCGAGCTGGAACGGCTGGGCATCGCGAAGGGAACAATCTCCGCCCGCTGTGGTGAGCGTGGCCCGTGGCAGCGCATCCTGCCCGGCGTGGTCCTGCTGCACAACGGACCGCCGACGACGCTGCAACGGAACCTGGCGGCGCTCGAGTACGGTGGGCCCGACTCGTTGCTGTCCGGGCACGCGGCGCTGACCGCTCTCGGGTACAACCGGTCGGCGTCGAGAAACGATGTGCTGCTGCTCGTTCCGTCTGTCTGCCATCGACGCGACTGGGCGTACGTGAAGGTCGAGCGGACGTGGCGGATGCCCACCCCGGTCCAGCGCGGACTGCTCCGGCTCGCACCTCCCGAACGTAGCCTCCTGGACGCGGCGCGGCGGACCCTGCTACCCGACAGGTGTCGTGCGCTGCTCGCCGACGGAATCCGGCGCGGCAACGTCACCGTCGACGACCTGGCGCGCGAACTGGCGTCGGGCAGCCCCCGCGGAAGCCATGTGCCGCGCGCGGTACTGCGGGAGCTGAGCGAAGACGCGCACTCCGTCGCCGAGGTTCACGCCCGAATGTTGTACGCCGCGAGTGACCTTCCGCCACTGCAGCAGGGCGTCGACGTGCTCTCCGCGACGGGGCAGTGGCTCGCCCGCCCGGAGGGGTGGCTCGACGACGTGGCCCTGGCATGGGAGCTCGACTCGCCGAGGTATCACTTCTCCCCGGAACTGCACGACGCCACCATCATTCGTCGGGCGCGCATGCAGCGGGAGGGCATCGTCGTGGTCAGTCACTCGCCCGAGCAGATTTCGGCGGCACCGGCGACGGTGCTGGCAGACCTTCGCGCCGCCCGGTCACTCGCAGCTTCTCGTCCGCGTCCCTCGGTGTTCGCCGCCACCGGGCACACTCGGCAGTCGACGGGACTTCCCGCGGAGTTCGGCGGTGGCGCCGAACCGATGTCACAGCAATCGAATCAGACTGTGTGACATCGGCCTTGATCGGCGCGGATCAGCTAGAGCGGCATCAGATCGTGCTTGCGCGGATTGCGCTGCACCGTCTTGTCGCGCAGCATCGTCAGCGCCTTACGGATCTCGAGCCTGGTCGTGGAGGGCTCGATCACCGCGTCGATGTACCCGCGCTCGGCGGCGATGTACGGCGTTGCGATGTTCTCGTTGTAGAAGTTGATCAGCTGACGCCGGACCGCGGGTGCGTTCTCGCCGGCGGCCTCGATCTGACGGCGGCCGATGAGATCGACGGCACCCTCGGCGCCCATGACGGCGATGCGGGCGGTGGGCCACGCAAAGTTGATGTCGGCACCGAGCTGCTTGGAGCCCATGACAGCGTACGCGCCGCCGTACGCCTTGCGGATCACGACGGTCACCTTCGGCACCGTCGCCGTCACGAACGCGAAGATGAACCGGCCGCCCCGCTTGATGACGCCGATCCGCTCCTGCTCGAGACCCGGCAGGAACCCAGGCGTGTCGACGGCAAACACCAGCGGGATGTCGAACGCGTCGCAGATGCGGATGAAATGCGCGGCCTTGTCCGAGGCCTGCGCGTCCAGGGCACCCGCGGCGACCAGCGGCTGGTTCGCGATCACCCCGACCGTGCGGCCGTCCACGCGGGCGAAGCCGGTGATGATGTTGAGCGCGACTTGCCCGCCGATCTCGTGGAACTCGCCGTCGTCGAAAATTCGCAGCAGGATGTCGTGCATGTCGTAGCCGGCGTTGTCGGCGTCGGGAATGAAGGTGTCCAGATCCCGGTCCGAGTCCGTGATCTCCGGTTCGAGACCCGGGTTGACCACCGGCGGCTGCTCCATGCAGCTCGACGGCAGGAAGCTGAGGTACTTGCGCACCCACTCGAAGGCGGCCTTCTCGTCGGCCGCGACATGGTGCAGGTTGCCGTACTGCGCCTGGTTCCGGGCGCCACCGAGTTCTTCGAGGCTGACATCCTCGCCCGTGATCTTCCGCACCACGTCGGGTCCGGTCACGAACATGTACGACTCCTCGGTGGCCACCAGGATGTCGGTGTTGATGGGCGCGTACACGGCCCCACCGGCACACTTGCCGAGGATCATCGAGATCTGCGGGCACATCCCGGACAGCGGCTCCTGCCGGCGGCCGAGCTCGGCGTACCACGCCAGCGAGGTGACCGCGTCCTGGACGCGGGCGCCGCCGGAGTCGTTGATGCCCACGCAGGGGCAGCCGATCTTGGCCGCGAATTCCATGATCGCCGCGACCTTCCGGCCGAACATCTCACCGACGGAACCACCGAACACGGTCTGGTCGTGCGAGAACACTGCGACCGGGCATCCGTCGACGGTGCCGTGGCCGGTGACCACACCGTCGCTGTACAGGGCGTTGGGGTCACCGGGCTGGCGCATGAGCGCGCCCACCTCGATGAAGCTCCCGGGGTCGAGGAGCATGTCGATGCGGTCCCGTGCGCTGGGAATGCCCTTCTTCGCACGTTTCGCGATCGCCTGCTCTCCCGCGGGTTCCTTGGCGACGTCGAGCTTTTCGCGCAGCTCCGCCAGCTTCTCTGCGGTGGTCGTGGTCACTACTGTGCTCCGATTCCGACGGCGGAGATGGCCGCCAGCTTCTTGGTGAGATCGGCCCCGACCTTCGCGATGTACGGCTCGTCGACGATCTGCAGGTGGTCGCCACCGACGTGGATGATTTCCAGGTTCTCGACCGCGTCACCCCAGCCGCCGTCGGGCTTACGAGTCTTGAAAGCGGGCTCGAGCTGCATGACGTCGTCGTGATAGCGGTCGGCCATGTATAGGACCACCTCGCCGTCGTACTGCTCCAGCTCGGCAGTCTGGATGGCCCGATTATCGAGCCACGACGTGCGCTGGTGCTCGATGATGCCGCCGGGGATCTTGGTGCCGCTCAGCTTCAGCAGTTCGGTCAGGATCTTGACCTGTTCCTCGTCGCTGCCCGCCGCCGCGAGCTTGTCGTACGGCAGCGGGTAGTCGACGTTGTAGGTCTTCTTCGCGAACGCCGCGTAACGCTGCCAGCGCTTCCGGATCTCGTCCGGAGTCTCCGGCACCTCTTCACCCGCCATGACGGTGTCGATCAAGCCGACGATCCGGACGTCGGCACCCTCCGCCCGCAGCAACTTCGCCACCGCATACGCCAGCACACCACCGAGCGACCAGCCGTACAGCACGTACGGCCCGTCGCCCTGGATCTCACGGATCAAGGGAAGGTACTCGGCGGCCCGCTTCTCGATCGGACCCTCCGTGCGCTCGAACCCGTACATCGGCGTGCCCTCGGGCAGTCGCTTGAGCAGCGGCTCGTACACGACTGTCGAACCGCCGGCCGGATGGAACACGAATACCGGTACGGCTGTGGACCCTTCGGGACGCGCGCGCAGTGTGCGCACCAACCCGTCGATCTTGCCGGAGTCCTCGAGGAATCCGCGGACCACATTGGCCAGCTCCTCGATGGTGGTGGCATCGAGGACGTCGTCGAACGTGATCTCCCCGTTCGCACGCTCGGACAGGCGTGCGGCCAGCTTCTCCGCCACCTCGTCGCCGACGATCGGCAACGTGTTGAAGATGCCTTTCGCGGACTCACCGGTGACAACGGCCCACGTCGCGAAGGTCAGTCGCTCGGCCGCATCACGCGGTGGGACGTCCGAACCGGTCGCATCGGCGAACGCTTCCTTGCTGTCCATCGAATTGCCGTTCGCGACAACGCTTTCCTGTGGGGCGGGTTCGGTCACCGCCTCGGAGACCGGTGCGGCGGGTTCGGTCACAGACTCCGAACCGTTGGCGGCCCCGGCGGCCTCGGCATCATTAGCGGCCTCGGCGGCCTCGGCGGCCTCCCTCTCGGCCTTCTGCTTGTCGGCGAGCGCCTGCACCTCTTCACGGTTCTCCACCGCGTATCGCAGGTACTTGCCCACCTCCATGAGGTTGGCGTCCTTGACGGCCTGCAACTGAAGCTGCGGGATGTCGAACTCGTACTCGACGCGGTTCTTGATGCGCACCGCCATCAGCGAGTCGAGGCCCAGTTCGATGAGCGGGATCTCGGCAGGCAGATCTTCGGGTGAGTAACCCATCGACTCCGCAACGATCAACGCCAGGCGATCGTCCAGCGACTGCGAACCGTTCGGGTCCCATTTGTCCCCGATGTCTTCGACGACCTCGGGCAGTTCCTCCACCGGCTCCGCCGCCGGCGCCGCGGTAGCGACAGGCTCCGGAAGCACCTCTCCCGAGGAGACCGCAGCATCGAACAGCAGCGTGAAACCGGTCGCGGTCCGGGCATGCACCTGAACGGACGCACCACCGGGATGAGTGGTGAGCGTGGTGGTGAGGGTTCCATCGGCCGGAACCTCGGCATGGGAAATCGACGCGGTCAGCGCGACATCCGACAGCACCTGGGCCGCGGCGGCGGTGACCAGCGCGGGCAGGTCGGTGACGGCGTCGGCTTGGACTTCCCACACGTGGCGGCCGTCGGGCAAAGACACGTGTGCACCGGGAACTCGGTTGTTGCCGCTCGACGTGATGCGGCTGTGCACCCAGTACGGCTTCCGGAGCCACGCCGTGCGCGGCACGGACGCGTAGTCGCCGGCGGGCAGCAACGACGACAGGTCGACCGCGTGTCCGTGGACGTACAGCTGCGCCAGCGCGGCGAGCACACCGAGCGGCTCGTCTTCCTTGCGCTTGAGCGTCTGGATGAGCTGCATGTCGTGCAGACCGGCGTCGAAAGCCGTGGCCGCCACCGACATCAAAGCCACTGGGTTCGGGGCGAGCTCCACGAACGTGGTGTGCCCGCTTCCGACGGCGAGGCGCACGGCGTTGGTGAAGTACACGCTGTGCCGCAGACCCTTGGTCCAGTACTCCTCGCGGTGGATCGGCTCGTGGCCGGCGCGGTAGAAGGTGTCCTGATCGACCGACGAGTACACGCCGCACTTCAGCTTGGTGGGTTCGATTCCGGCCAGTTCGGCCGCCAGCTCACCCAGCAGCGGGTCCACCTGCGAGGTGTGGCTCGCGCCCTTCGTCTGAAGGACCCTGGCCATCTTCTCCTCACCCTCGGCCCGCGCGACGATCGCGTTGACCTCGGACTCGGGTCCGCCGATCACCGTGTGGGTCGGGGCCGCGTACACGCAGACCTCGAGGTGCGGAAAGTCCGGGAGAACGGTCTCGATCTCGGCCGCGCTGTACTCGACGAGCGCCATCAGACGGATGTCGTCGCCCTCGAGCGTGGCCTCGGCCTCACCCATCAGACGCGAACGGGCGCAGATCACCCGGACTGCGTCCTCCAGCGGCAGACCACCGGAGATGAACGCCGCCGCGGCCTCGCCCATGGAGTGACCGACCACGGCCTCCGGCTCGGCGCCGTGGTGGCGCAGCAACGCCGCCAGGCCGATCTGGATCGTGAAGATGCCGACCTGCGACGTCTCGACGTCGTAGTCGACGCTGTCGTCGAGGAACTTCTCCTTCATGGAGTAGCCGGCCTCGTCCTCGATCAGCGCGTCCACTTCGTCGATGGCCGCAGCGAACACAGCATTCTCGAGATACAGCTGCTTGGCCATCTTGCGGTGCTGTGAACCGAAGCCCGACAACACCCACACCGGACCCTTCGACGACGGTGAATCAGCCGAGAACACACCATGACCCGGCTTACCCGCGGCGACCGCACGCAATCCCGTGATCGCCTCGGAACGCGTCTTCGCCAGCACCACGGCCCGGGAACGACCGTGATTGCGGCGCGCGAGGGCACGAGCGACATCGGCGAGAGGCGTGGTGCTGCCCTCTTCCGTCTCGAGCCAGTCGGCGAGATCGGCGGCGGCACGGCGACGTCGTGAGGGCAGCGCGCCCGACACCGGAAGGACGACGGTCTGCTCCACAGGAGCGGTCTCATCCACAACCGCGGTCTCATCGACCTGCGTGGCGACGTCTGTCGTGTCGGCGCTGTCGTCGGTGACTGCGCCGGTGGTCTCCTCGTCGGCAACCGGCCCGGTGTATTCCCGCACGACGACGTGAGCGTTGGTGCCACCGAAACCGAATCCGGAGACACCTGCCACCGCGGCGCCCGAGTAGCGCGGCCAGGCCGCACCTTCCGGGATGACCTGCAGGTGTGCCTTGTCGAACGCGATGTACGGGTTGGGTCCCGCATAGTTCAGTGTGGGCGGCAGGGTGTCTTCCTGCATTGCCAGCACGACCTTGATGAGGCCGGCCGCACCGGCCGCTGCCTCGAGGTGGCCGAAGTTGGTCTTGGCGGATCCGAGGAGCGCAGGCTTGTCGTCGGCACGTCCACGCCCGACGATGCGGCCGAGCGCGTCGGCCTCGATCGGATCGCCGAGGATGGTGCCGGTGCCATGAGCTTCGATGTAGTCGACAGCCGAAGGATTGATGCCGGCGTCGCGGTACGCGTGTCGTAGAACATCGGCCTGAGCGTCCGGGTTCGGGGCCGCGAGACCGTTGGAGCGGCCGTCCTGGTTGACCGCGCTGCCGGCGATCACGGCCAGAACCTGGTCGCCGTCGCGCTCGGCATCTTCGAGGCGCTTCAGAACGACGAGTCCGCCGCCCTCTGCCCGGATCATGCCGTCGGCGTCAGCGGAGAATGCCTTGATGCGCCCGTTGGCGGCCATCACACCGAGCTGGTCGAACCCGAGGGTTCCGGGGGGTGCGATGAGCATGTTGACGCCACCGGCAAGCGCGACGTCGGATTCACCCGTCCGCAGCGAACGCACCGCCTGGTGCACGGCGACCAGCGAGGAGGAGCACGCCGTGTCGAGCGCGACGGAAGGCCCACGGAAGTCGTAGAAGTAGGAGACACGGTTCGCGACGATCGCCGTCGACGTGCCGGTCAGCGCATACGGGTGAGCGCCGCCCTCGGCACTGACCGCCAGCATCTGATAATCGTTGGCCGAGCTGCCGATGAACACACCGACCTGCTCGCCCTTGAGATCGCTCGCGGGAATGCGGGCGTGCTCGAGCGCCTCCCAGGTCAACTCCATCGCGAGGCGCTGCTGCGGATCGACGTTGACGACCTCGAGCGGAGACATCGCGAAGAATTCCGCGTCGAAACCCTTCACGTCGTCTAGGTAGCCACCCAGCGTGTTGGCCTTCTCGACCGCCGCCTTGATCTGCGGGTCGGCGGTGAATTCCTCCCACCGGCCCTCGGGGAGGTCGGAAATGCCGTCGCGGCCCTGCGCGAGCATCTCCCACATCTCGACGGGGGTCTCCCCCGCTCCCGGGAATCGGGTCGAGAGCCCCACGATCGCGATGTCGTGCGAGTCCGACGTCGGCGCGGACGCGTAGTACGCGGCATCGACCGAATCGTCGATCTGCTCGGGCTCACCCTCGATGATGCGCGTGGCGAGCGAGGCAATGGTCGGATGCTGATAGGCGACCGTCGCGGTGAGCGTCACGCCGACCAGTTCCTCGATCTCGCCGCTCAAGGCGACGGCATCGCGGGACGAGAGGCCGAACTCTTCCATCGGGCGGTCGTCGGTGATCTGGGCGACCGGCTGGCCGGTGGCGTCGGCGACCCAGTTGCGGAGCCACTCACGCAGCTGCGCAACCGTCATGTCGCCGGCAGACCCCGCCGCTCGGTCCGCATCGCTGGTGGTCGCACTCGCGCTGCTACCCCGGTCTTCATTCAATTCAGCCATCAACTCACCAAGCTACCCGTCAGAAAGTGGACTAGTCGGAAACGCTATCGGGGAACGACGTCTGCGTGTATCCGCCACGCAGGGTCCCTTCGATGTAGCTCGCCTTGCAGGCGCGGCGGGCGATCTTGCCGCTCGACGTGCGCGGAATCGATCCCGCCGGCACCAACAGAATGTCCCGTGCGGTCACACCGTGCCTGCTCGAGATGGCTGCCCGCACCGTGTCGGAGATGGGCTGCGGATCGGCCTTGCCGGCGCCGGGAGCACGCTCGGCGACGATGACGAGCTGCTCCGAGGAATCGTCGGGATCGAACGACAGCCCCGACTGTGTGTTTTCGAACACGACCGACGGCAACTGGTTGGCCGGGACGGCGAACGCGGCCACGAAACCGGGCCGAAGGGCGTTACTCGCCTCCTGAGCGGAGAATTCGAGATCTTGCGGGTAGTGGTTGCGGCCGTCGACGATCACGAGGTCCTTCACGCGGCCCGTGATGAACAGCTCACCGTCGATGTAGACGCCGAAGTCCCCGGTCCGCATCCAATTGGCATCCTCGGGTGTGCCCTCGGCGTGGCTGCCCTCGACGAGCCGGTTGGTCAGCTTGTTGTGGAACGTTTCCGCGGTCTCGTCGGTGCGTCCCCAGTAGCCGGTGCCGATGTTCTCACCGTGCAGCCAGATCTCCCCGACCCGGTCGTCGGGCTGCTCGATGCCCGTCTCCGGATCGACGATGGCAGCCCACTGGCTGCGCGCCACGTATCCGCACGACACCTGCGGGATCGCGTTCTCGGCGTCCTGATCGACCTTGACGACGCGTCCCGCATTGAGTTCGTTGCGGTCGACGTAGATGACCCGGGCCTCGTCCGAATGCCGGGTCGCCGACACGAACAAGGTGGCCTCGGCCATGCCATACGACGGCTTGATCGCCGTCTTGGGCAGACCGTAGGGCGCGAACGCCTCGTTGAACTTGCGCATCGACGACGTCGTCACCGGTTCGCTGCCGTTGATGAGGCCGATCACGTTGCTCAGGTCGAGGCTTTCGCCGTTCTTCGGCAGACCGCGGGCGGCCGCGTGCTCGAAGGCGAAGTTGGGGGCAGCGGCGAAGGTGCCCGCGCCGTCCGAAACCGCGGCAAGCTCCTTGATCCAGCGGTACGGACGCTGCACGAAGGCACGCGGACTCATGATGGTGATGTACTTGCCGCCCAGCGCAGGCAGAATGACCGTCAGCAGGCCCATGTCGTGGAACAGGGGCAGCCACGTGACGCCGCGCGAGTTCTCGTTGAGCTCGATGGAGTCGACCATCTGCAGGGCGTTAGTGCCCACGGCACGGTGGGTGATCTCGACACCGGCGGGGACACGTGTGGAGCCGGACGTGTACTGCAGGTAAGCGATGTCGTCGAGGTCGATCTCGGGGCGAACCCAGCTGTCGCCGACGCTGTCGGGAATGGCGTCGACCGCGATGATGCGAGGGCGTTCGGCTGCGGGAAGCGACCGGAAGAACTGGCGAACGCCCGCGGCGGAGGAGGTGGCCGTGAGGATCGCGGAGGGCTTGCAGTCACCGAGGACGGCGTGGAGGCGGTCGGTGTGACCGGGCTCGTCGGGATCGAACAGCGGCACCGCAATGGTGCCGGCGTGGATTGCGGCGAAGAACGAGATGACGTAGTCGAGACCCTGCGGCGCGAGGACGGCGACACGGTCGCCCGGCTTGGTGACCTGCTGGAGGCGGGCAGCGACAGCACGCAGGCGATAACCGAACTGTTCCCAGGTCAGCTCGTGGGCTTCGCCGTCACGGTCCCGCGAATAGTCGATGTAGCGGTACGCCAACTCGTCCGAGTTCTCTCGCGTGTGACGCTGGACATAGTCGACCAACGTACTGTCCGAGTCGAGCCGGATATGGCCCTTCTCGTCGATAAAATCATCGAACTTCGCGTTCATTCCATCTCCTCCGAAGCGATCACACAGGCACGCCACCGGCATGCCTGCGCCCCAGACTTCCTTCGCCGAATCGGATCTTGTACAACTCGTGGGGAATCACGCGAAACGCGACTCACCCGAATAAGTGCATCGATTCCAAACCATCGATATGTTACAGATTGGCATCGCCGCCCTCGCTACGCTGCGTCTACTCGCCCTTCAGTTGCGAGATGATCGGCGCGAACGCATCCATCTGTGTGGGGAACACGCCGACGTAGGACATTGTCGTCTTCTCGCGCACCATCCGGATCTGATCGGCGATCTCGTCGAAACTGCCGATCGCGAGGTAGGGCGAGTTGAGGATGTCCTCGACCGAGAGCTTGGCGTCCACCTCGATGTTGGGTGGGAAGCCCTGATCGAGCGCCGAGAGTGCCATCTCGGCCGTCTGCTCCCTGTCGTCGGTGATGACGATGGTCGTGATCGTCCAGTTCAGCTCGATGTCGCCGAATCGCTCACCGGCCGCTTCGCGGATCCGTTCGACCCGTTCCATCGTCTTCTCGAGCGTGACCCCCGACAGCAGCAGCTTGCCTTCCTTGCTGGTGGGGGTGGCGACGGAAATAATGTCCGCGTACTTGGCGGCAAGAGCCAGCATCTTGGGGCCGCCACCGCCGACCGCGATCGGCGGGCGCGGGCCCTGTCGGGGCCGTGGACTGCCGGTCAGGCCCTTGATCTGGTAGTACTTGCCGTCGAAGTTGCATTCCTGGCCGCGCAGCAGCGTGTCGAGAATCTGCAGCGACTCCTCGAGCTTCGCGATGCGCACGCCGGGTCGCTCGTAGTCGATGCCACCCTTGTCGAACTCTTCTTTCATCCACCCGGCGCCGATACCGAGCTCGAGGCGTCCACCCGACAACACGTCGATGGTGGCCGCATCCTTGGCGAGGATCGCCGGGTGCCGGAAGCCGTTGGCGAGCACCGCGGTGCCCAAACGGATCTTGTCGGTGGCTATGGCCAGCGCACCGAGCGCGGCGATCGGCCCCACCTGATTACCCAGGTGATCGGGGATCATGAAGCTGTCGAACCCGAGTTCCTCGGCTTTCTGGGCCAGTTTGACGAACCGGCGCGCGCCGCCCTCGTCTGCATTGCCCTCGCCGCCGGCCGCGAATCGGAACTTACGGGGCGGGCTGGCCTCGGAACTCATGTATCGCTTCTCCTGTGGTGAAACGCCCGCGCAACAGGACGTGAACATCGGTGGGATGGGCACGGGTGGTGCCGCAACAGTGCAGCACTCTACCGGTGCCGAGAAACGCACACTACCGGCGAGTACGAGGCGTGCGTCTCTGTTTGGGACGATTTCCGGATCAGGGACCTCGGCATACCCACCAGTCACAAACTCAACTGTGCGGCGGCGTCGGCGCGGCGGCGATCTTCTCCGCTGCCCACCGCGCCATCCACTGGGTGGCCGTGGTGCCGTTTCCGTCCACGACGTACGAGTTGTACAGCGCGTGGACAGGGTTGTTGTTGTACTCGAGCAGGCGTAGCGCGCTGCCGATCCAATTGCCCGGCGCCAAAGCCCGGGCGGGTGCGTCGCAGATGCCGTCCGACGGTGCGCAGATCTCGACCGTGCGGTCGGCGAGTTCTCCGAAGCCACCGGGACGCGGTCCGGTCATCGTGATGCCCGGAATCTGCAGCCCGGCGAGCGACAACTCGGCGCCGACACCGACGACCGGAGCACCGACATTCGTGGCGGCCGAGGGGTCCCGGCGGCCGTCGGCGATGAGGCCGACACCGAGAACGAGGTCTTCCGGGACAGGACCGTCACCGGCGCCGATGCTCGACGCGATGTCGCCCGCGATCACCGCACCCTGCGAGAAACCGGTCAGCAGGAAGCTCGTCAGCGGGCATTCGGCGTGGCGACGGATGAGAATGTCGTTGGCAGCTGCCATCCCTGCGGCCCGGCTGTTGTTGTACGACTGCTGGCCGTCCGGCGGGAACGCGACCGGATTGGAGAACTGGGCGACGTACGGAACCGTGTAGACGTCGGCACGCGACGGCGGAAACTGTTGCTGCAACGGCCGGGACACGTTGAGCATCAGCGACGCCGGGTTCGCGGTCGGGTTGTACGGATCGTCGGTGGGGCTGGACTCCCACGTTCCCGGGACGACGACGACCTGGACGTCCGGGCAGCTCGCGGATTGCGAATCGGGACGATCCGGACCGGGCGGGCTCGGGATGGGTTCGGGGAGCCGCCCCGCAAGGAGATACCAGAGTGCGATCAGTGCCAGCAGAACCACCAGCAGGAAGGCCCCCAGCAGTACGAGCTTGCGCAGGAGGCTGCTCTTCTTCTTCCGCGTTCCGCGCCTGGTCCCCGTCATCGGCGTTTACTTGCAGTAGGTGGCGTGCGCGACGTCCACGTAGGTCTGCGCGTCGGCCGTCGCCTGCTCCTGGCTGAGTTCCTTGCCCGCCGCAGCAGCCTCGGAGCCCACCATCGCCGTGACGAACACCATCGTGTCGGCGTCGCTCTTTCCTTCTGCCTTGGACTGGCAGATGAAGTCGGCGGTGCTCACGGCCATGGTTCCGTCGGCGGCCGGTTCGATGCCCTTGTCCTTCAGTGCGGCGAGGAACCGCTGACCGTCGGCGCTGACAGGAACCTCACTGGGCCCGGGGAAGTCACCGGGAACTTCTTCGGGCTGCTCCGGCGGCGCGGTCGCCGCCTGGCCGGGGCTCGTCACCGGCGCCGACGAGGTGGCACTTCCACTGGCAGCAGGCGCCGAACTCTCGGTGGCACTGGACGTGGCCGCTGCCGTGGTGGTCGCGGACGGAGTGGACGTCGCCGTGGAGTCGTCGCTGCCGCATCCGACGAGCAATCCGCTTGCTGCAACTGCAATCGCGCCGGTCGCCAGTGCTCGTGCGAAGGTGGTGCTGATACGTGAATGCTGCGGCATCTATTTCCGTCCTAGTTTTCCAAGTCGTTGTCTCTCGACAGGGTACAGACGCAGATCGGGCGGGAACCCGGTCCGCTGGACCGGTCCCGCCCGCTGCATTACTCACATCAGTGCACTTCGGCCTTACCGTCGATCAGGGTGATGTAGCCGGTCTGGAAGTTCTGCTGCACACCGCCGGGGATGACGAATTTGTCACTGATCGGGAAGCCGATCCGGCCGGCTTCGTAGCCGACGCTCTTCCAGGCGTCGAAGATCGGACCGTTCTCGATCGCCCAGGCGCCGGACAACGGGCTCCAGTAGATGTTGCCGCCCTCGAACTCGTTGAACCGGCCGCCGTCCTTGACTGCGATCTCGCTCGTCTTCGGGAACCCGAGCCATCCGCCTTCATACCCGAGCTCGGCGTACTTGCCCATGATCATCCCCTGCACGCGGTGCGTGCCGTGGACGGGGCTGTAATACATGGCGCCGATCTCGAAGCCCTGCACGACACCGTCCTTGCCGGGGGTGGGCACCTCGTCGGCCACCGGGTAACCGAGCGGCCCGCCTTCCCAGCCCTGGCGTGCCCACTCCGCGAGAATGGCCCCGCGGATGGCATGCGCACCGGTTTGCGGTGTCCAGTAGATGGACCCGTGCTCGAAGTGATTGAAACGACCGCGACCGTCCGGTGTGCCCAGCTCGGGTGTGGTCGGGTAGCCGAGGGGCCCTGTCGGACCGCCTGCCGCCTGGTAGGCGCCGCCGATGGCCCCGGCAACCGGATGGGTGCCCGTGTCGGACTTGGCGAAGATCCTGCCGAAACGGAAGTCCTGCACCGTGCCGCCCGCGAGGCTGTACTCGGGTGTGAGGCAGTCCCCGATCCACGGGCTGGCCGCGGCGACCCCGGCAATGGAGCCACCCGTGCCACACACCGGCTTGTCTGCCTCGATGCCCACGGCGGCGGCCAGCTGCGGCCACAGCTGGTGCAGCTCGAACTGCCAGTACGGCCACGAGTGTGTCCCGGACGGGCGGTAATTGACCTGCGCGGGAATGCCCAGCTTGTTGAGCTTGGTGGCGAACGTCTGCGAGGTGAGACGCGAAAGAATTTCCAGACCCATGCCCGCGTAATTAGTACTCACGCCCGGAATACCCGACGGCTGGTCGTACGGGCCGGTGGTTCCGCTGCCGCTGGAGATGTACAGGCTGACACCCTTGAGCTTGTCGGCCAGGAGGTACGGGTCGTGCTCTTCCCACGCCGAGCTGGTCGGAGGTCCCCACATGGCGTTCGCGTCGAACCCGCCGGCATCACTCATGGCGTAAGCGACGGCCTGCGGCATTCCGAGCGCCGTGGTGGTCAACATGCCCGACAGTGACGCGGCGAAGTCGAAGAATCCCTGGTTGCGAGCGGCGAGGAACATGGCCGATGTCCCGCCCATGGACAACCCGACCACTCCACGCGTCTGGGTGGTACGCCAGTCGCTCTCGAGGATAGGCGGCAGTTCCTTGGTGAGGAACGTCTCCCACTGGTAGTTCTGGCCGTTGTCCTGCGCCACCCAGTCGGAGTAGAAGCTGGACTGCCCGCCCACGGGAAGGACGACGTTGATGTTCTTGTCCGCGAAGAACGATTCGGCGTCGGTTTCGAGTGTCCAGCCGTTCTCGTTGTCCTGCGCCCGCAGGCCGTCGAGCATCCAGACCGACGGGAACTTCTCGGTCGGCTTGGAATTCCAATCGCGGGCGAGCAGCAACTGGACCTGAATCGGCACACCCATGGACGGAGAGTTGACCCACAGTGCGACCCGGCGGTCGGACAGCCAGTCGACGTGATGAATGGTCGCTCCACTCGGCGCCTGCGTAGCCACCGGAGCCGCGTGCACGGCAACCGGCGCAGCGGACGCGGTGGCGGTCGAGGTGAACCCGACCGCCACCGGCACCACGAGCACAGCTGCGAGCGAGGTGAGGACCCTTCTGCGGACCACTCCGGCCGACACACGCTGACGTTCTGCCCTGAGCAGGCCTACTCGCATGACGTTCACTCTCTCTCTGCGCGTCGAGGCCACAACACGGAACACTGCCTCACGTTCCGGTTCTTTCTACACGCAATCAACTGACGAGTGGGGGCGCCGCGCTGTTACCGCTGGTGCAATTGTTACTTCCGAGCTATTTCCGGCTAGCCGATGGTGTTGCTGAGATCCGGCGCCAGATCGTGGATCTGCTGCTGCCAGTACCGCCAGCTGTGGATGCCGCGGGGCGGGAAGCTGTAGGTGACGTTCTTGGCGCCGATGGTTGCCATCCGCACCTGGAAGGCACGGGTGTTGGCCAGCGACAGCGCCTCGAGGCTCGCGCCGGTAGTGGCGTTGAACACGTCCATGACCCCGGTGGGGGCGGCGCCGCCGGGGGCGGGGATGCCGTTCGCGGCGGAAACCCAGACGCGGGTGCCGTTGTCCCGGAGCTTGTTGGCGAAGACGAACGGGTCGTTACGCAGCCACGCCGGGTTCCACGGCGGGCCCCACATCGCGTCAACGTTGAACCGACCGGCGTCGAGCATCGCGACCCGAATGGCTTCACGCATGCCGGGAGCGGAGATGTTCAGATACCCGGAGAGCGAACCGGCGTAGTTGAACTGGTCCGGGTGGTACGCGGCGAGCGTCAGAGCGGCGCTGCCACCCATCGACAAGCCGATGACACCGTTGCGGGTGGACTGGAAACCGAGACGGTTCGCAAGCGCGTTGCGGAGTTCCTCTGTGAGGAAGGTCTCCCACTTGTAGGTGACCTTCTGACCGTTGAAGGTCGAGTTCGACACCCAGTCCGAGTAGAAGCTGGACTGGCCGCCGACCGGCTGGACGACGTTGATGTTCTGCGCAGCGAGGAACGGCCCGGCGTCGGTGTTGATTTCCCAGCCGCTGAGGTCGTCCTGGGCGCGGAGACCGTCGAGCAGGTACACCACACGGCTGGTGTTGCCGTCAGCTGCACGCCAGATGCGGCTCTTGATCGGGCCCATGCTCGAGTCGACCCAGAAGTCCTGGGCTGCAGGGTCGAAGGCTGCGGATGCGGTCGCGCCGCCGCCCACCATGGTCACGCCCAGCGGCAGTGCTACTGCCAGAGCAATCGCGGCGGCGGTGCGTCTGGCCCACCCGCTCGTTCTCGTCGAACCCCCAACTCGCATGAAATCGTCTTCCCTCCGGTTGATCCCTCGCGCGCCGCGGACGCGGCAACCACTCGAACTCTCGTGAAAATCTCACGTACAGACGCCACCCGCGCAGCGATCGCTGCGCGGGTGGCGTCTCGACGGGATCACCTTACTGACAAAACATGTCGTTGCGCACTCCCGGGTACGAGAATTCCGACCGTTCCCCCGGTTCGGGCTCACTCCGGACAGACCCGGTCCCGAACGACGAATGCCGTCCCACCCGGAAGGTGGGACGGCATTCGATGTCGAGCTCAGATCACCAGGCGCCGAGCGTGTCCAGGATCTGTCCGCGGGCCTTCCACAGCTCCGAACTCCAGTACGGCCACGAGTGTGTGCCGTTGGCGGGGAAGCTGAAGTGGGCGGGAACACCGAGGGTGGCCAGGCGAACCTGGAAGGCGCGGGTGTTGGCCAGTGCGAGCGCCTCGAGTCCCATGCCGTTGGCGGTGTTGTAGTAGTCGATCGGTGCACGCGGGTGGTCGAACTCACCGGGCAGGCCGCTGGCGGCCGAGATGTACATCGACAGGCCCTGCAGACGCGGGGCGAACACGAACGGGTCGTTGCGCAGCCACGCGGGGTTCCACGGCGGGCCCCACATCGCGTCGACGTTGAACCGGCCGGCGTCGAGCATGGCGACCCGGATGGCTTCACGCATGCCGGGAGCGGAGATGTTCAGGTACCCGGAGAGCGAACCGGCGAACTTGAACTGGTCGCGGTGGTACGCGGCGAGCGTCAGAGCGGCGCTGCCACCCATCGACAGGCCGAGAACCGCGTTGTTGGTGCGGGAGACACCGTAGTTCGCGAGGAAGTTGGGAAGCTCCTGAGTCAGGAAGGTCTCCCACCTGTACGTGATGGGCTGGCCGTTGAAGTTGCTGGGCGCGTACCAGTCGGAGTAGAAGCTCGACTCGCCGCCGACCGGCATGACCAGGGTGACGTTGTCGTTGCGGTACTGGTCCAGCGCGTTGGTCTCGAAGCTCCACGCGTTGCGGTCGTTGCGGGCACGCAGGCCGTCGAGCAGGTAGAGCGCGGCGCTACCACCACGAGCTGCCCACTGCACCTGGACCTTGATGTTCCCCATCGAAGAAGGAACCCACAGCTCCTCGTATCCACCCGACGGTGCGGTGTGGACGGGGGCGGCGTGAGCGGGTGCTGCCACGGCGACGGCTCCACCAGCGACTCCTGCGGCCACAGGCAGTACCAGTGCGGCGGCACCTACTGCCATCGCACGCTGCTTGAGGCGCTGAGACAACCTCGTTCTGGCAAAACGCATGGATACTGCTCTCTCTCTTCGTCTGCGGACTCCGCCAAGGGGCGGTTCCGGCGGATTCCGTCGGGGAACAGGCGACCTGCCGGCCCGGATCTATCCCGGGTCGGCAGCGGACCTCTTCCAAGTCACACTGCGCTCGGTGGACTGTATGTCACACAAAGTCCCCTGACAAACGCTCGCGGAGCATTTGCCGGGCACTTTCCAGACCACCGTCACCGATGACTCATCATCGACTTACATCGTGACCGAAGGGCCCCGCGTTACACAAACGAGATGTGACGTTCTGGCATCGAGATCTGCAGGTCAGCCACCAGCGACCGCGCCTGCCCGATTCGGCCTATTTCACCGGTTCCGGAAAAGGTGGCTCCAGATTGCACCGCTGAATTTCGTATGCAGGCACCCGATCGAAACGGTAACTCGCGAAATCCAACGCATCCTTGAAATTCTGCTTGAAACGCGGCCAGGTCAGTTCGGACCTATATGAGGTCAACAGTTCCTGCGTCTCTGGGCAGGACAGCGCCACGCGCGCTTCCGTCACCCATTCCTCGTCGAGGAATCCGGGCATCCAAGGGTGCTTGTCGATCATTCCCGTGTCGACCACCACCCAGTCGGGATAGAGGTTCTTGTCGTGTCCGATGCGGCCGTCGTCCAGACGCTCGGTGTGGGCCGCGAGCGGATAGGCGAGGCCCATCTGGTCGAGAACCTTCACATCTAGCCCGACGTTCATGCTCGTCATGCCGAGGTTGAGGAAATAGACCGTGTGGCCTGCACCGCCCTCTGGGATCGGAAGGGGCGGAGGAACGACGAACCAGTACGTGTAGTCGGGCGACGGGATGAGAAGGCCACCGTCCGGGGTGTCCGCAATGGTTTCCGCCATGGCCCGCATCCGGGGATAGTCCAGATAATCGTCAGCGCGAATGGGATGGGCGTGACCGGTATTGAGCACGTAGAACGCGCGCTCGTCGACAATTCCGGATCGCCCGACGACGGCGCCTTCCGGCATTCCGGTGGTATTGGACGCGAAGAATGCCCACACCACAGTGCCCACCCACAGGAATGCCATCGCGAAGAACAGTGAGGTTTCGCGATTTCTCCCCCACGACACCTTTTCGGGAATTCGCACCGGAATAACGGCGACGGGGACGAGGAAACAGAACAGCACGGGAAGGAGAACGCGCCCGTGCATGAAGTCGCCGCCGACACGCAGCGAATAGAGACCCAGAATGAATCCACTGCCGAGAATGAATGCAACCACCGCATTCTGCGTCCGGAGCCGGGCGCGTAGGCGTCGGACACGGCTCCCGCGAGTGTGAGCAACACCATTGCCGAGAGACTTGCCGCGACCCCGCCAGGAGAACACGACGCCGACGAGAAGGAACAGCAACGGGAGCCACAGAAGGTACGGGCCGACAAGATTCCACAGATACGCGAACCCCTGCGACCACTTGGCGCCACCGGCGTCCTTCGACACCGCGGTGTTGGGATACGGGAGCGCGTAGTAGCCCATCCGCCAGATCTGGTACCCGACCGGCACGATGCCGGCCACGAACACCATGACGGTGCGCGCCATCCAGGTCAGTCCGGGTGCGAGGAAGATCATGGCCAGCGACAGGGCGCCCAGAATAGCCAGCTCGGGTCGCACCAGCGGGCCCATTCCAGCGATGAACGCGAGGATCAGCACAGATCCGGTGGAGGGTGCAGCAGTCTGGCTCCAGCGGATCAGCAGCAGCCACAGCAGCGCGATCCAGAAGATGACCAGGCAACTTTCGAGGCCGGACGTGGCGAAGTCGCGCGCAGGCGGAACCGCGATGTAGACCAGCACACCGGCAGGCAGGAGGAACAGCGTCCCGCCCGAGCCGAACGATCCACCGCGGTAGAGCCGGGCCGTGCCCAGCATGGCGAGCACGATGGCAGCCGTGGACAGAACCAGGGCAATCGTGAGAACCACGTACTCGAGCCGGCTCTGGGTGAGCCAGCCGAAAGCGTAGACGATGTAGGTCCAGGCGGTACTGGTGTTCGCCTCGACGCGCTCGCCTGCGTTGAAGACGGGACCGTTGCCCGCGAGCAGGTTGCGCACAGTGCGCAGGACGATCAAACCGTCGTCGGCGATCCACCGACGCTCCCAGGCTCCCCAGAACATCAGGAGAGCCGAGATGGCCACACCCCCGAGGAAGACCACCCTCGAGAGGATGGCCTTCCGGTGGCGTTCGGTCTGCTCCGCGGCGGCATCCGAGTGTTCGGTGCCTCCTACCACGTCAGACGAGGTAGACAGCGACACCCACCACTCCGATCCAGGCGATGGCGAGGAGTTGGAGCACGCGGTCGCCCAGAGCGATCTCCTCGGGCTCTCCTGCCTCGCCACCGTCCACGTCAACCGCGTAGCGGAGGATCGCGACGGTGAACGGCACCATGGAGATGGCGTACCAATTCGTGTTCTTCAGGTCGTCCTGCTGGAAGGCCCACAGTCCGTAGCAGAGCACCACGGCCGTGGCGCTGAGGGTCCAGACGAAGCGCAGGTAGGTAGTGGTGTAATTCTCGAGCGACTTGCGGATCTTCGCCCCGGTGTTCTCTGCAAGCTGCAGTTCCGCATACCGCTTACCGGCGGCCATGAACAACGATCCGAACGCCATGACCAGCAGGAACCACTGCGACAACGCGATCTCCGCGGCCACACCACCGGCGATGGCGCGCAGCAGGAAGCCGGACGAGACGATGCAGATGTCCAGGACGGCCTGGTGTTTGAGCCCGAAGCAGTACGCCAGCTGGATACCGATGTACACGGCCATCACGACGGCAAGCTGCCAGTTGGCCAGGAACGACAGGGCGATGGCACCGACCAGGAGGACGACCGCCATGGCGAATGCCAGGTTGACCGGGAGTACGCCGGCAGCGATGGGACGGAATCGCTTGGTGGGGTGTGCGCGGTCCGCTTCGACATCCATTGCGTCGTTGACGAGGTAGATGCCGGATGCTGCCATGCAGAACACCACGAATGCGAGCGCGACCGGCAGCAGGACGTCGGGCTCCGTGGCCGTTCCTGCCGCGATGGGAGCTGCCAGCACCAGGACGTTCTTCACCCACTGGCGGGGGCGAACTGCCCGGACGATGCCTGTGGCCAGGGATGTCGGGGGTCCCGTGACGACGGCCGGTTCCTCGCTCATTTTTCTCCAAACTTCTGCTCGGCCTTGAGTACCGCAGCCGCAGACGCGGCCCCCAGGGCAGATCCGGCGAGCACATCGGTCGGGTAATGCACTCCCAGAACGAGCCGGGAGAGCAGCATCGGCGGTACCAACAACGCAGGCAAGGGTAGCCCGGTGAGTCGGCCGAGCAGCACAGCAGCCGCCGTCGTGGATGTGGCGTGCGAGGACGGGAAGCTCAGTTTGCTCGGTGTCGACACGTTGACCTGGATGGACGGGTCGATCGGCCGAGGCCGGCGGACCACGCGCTTGATCGCGATCGACGCTGCGTGGGCACCCACCGCGCCGACGGCAACTCCCGCCCACTGACGCCGGCGGGGCTTGTCGAGCGCGGCACCGATCCCGGCGACGGCCACCCAGCCGAAGGCGTGCTCACCGAAGTGAGACATCCCACGGGCGGTGGCGACGACTCCCGGCTTGCCCGCGATCGTCGACTGCACGGACCGCAGAATCTTCACCTCACGAGATGCCGAAGACACGTTCCCACCTCTCCTTGCTGGTCAGGGCAGGAACAGCGTCCTGGTACTCACGTTTGAGATCGGGGAACCGCTGAGCCAGTTCACGGCGCAGCCGCAGGGCTTCCTTCAGCAGCGCGAGGGCCTGCTTGGGGTTGC
Organism: Rhodococcus sp. USK13; assembly: GCF_018343855.1. Lineage (NCBI taxonomy): Bacteria > Bacillati > Actinomycetota > Actinomycetes > Mycobacteriales > Nocardiaceae > Rhodococcus > Rhodococcus sp. USK13. Next base: position 271,626 of record NZ_CP069242.1, read on the forward strand.
GCTTGCGGTAGACGACTCCCCTGCCGTCGGCGGTGGTGACCGTGACGCCGTCCACCTGCGAGAGGAGGAACCAGCGTGCGTCCAGCGTCGGGACATTGAGCTGCGGCCGCTCGTGGTGTTCCGTGTGCGCGGGCTTGACGTTGTGAACCAGGCCCTTGCCGAGGCGCACGATCTTCGCCAGCGGGTTGGTGGGCAGACCGACGGCGCCGACCTCGGCCCCGGAGGGCAGCGGCAGGCTGGTCGACGACGGCAAGACAACGGCGTCCGGGAATTCCTTACGCATCGCGTGGACGTTGCCCAACGCGGTGGGCAGCAACTCGAAGATGTGCTCGGGTCCCTGGAGGAAGTCGGCGATGGCCTGGTTCTGAATCGCCACGGTCGAGTATTCGAGGCACAGCAAGTGCTTGATGGTGGCCTTCACGCTGTTGACCACGAGGCCGCGGACGCTGCCCGGCATGTGCAGGGCGGCGACGACGAGCCGGTTCCGCAGGTGGAAGTACGCCTGCCAGTCGATGGCGTCGTCCTTGTCACTCCACGCCATGTGCCAGATGGCGGCGCCGGGCATGGTGATGGTGGGGTAACCGGCCGCGCGGGCGCGCAGCCCGTACTCGGCGTCGTCCCACTTGATGAAGAGCGGGAGCGGCTGACCGAGTTCCTCGGCCGCCTGGCGGGGGATCATGCACATCCACCAGCCGTTGAAGTCGACGTCGATGCGGCGGTGCAGCTTCTTCGAGTTCTCGCGGTCGCTGAGCGGGTACTTGGAGAAGTCGTGGTCGTATTCCACGTTGGGCGCGGCGGTCCACATGAAAATGCTGCGATCGACCACTTCGCCCATCGTGTGCAGGTGGCTGCGCTCCTGGAGGTTGAGCATCTGGCCACCCACCAGCATGGGGGACTTGGCGAACCGGGACATCGCGAGCGCACGCAGAATCGAGTCGGGCTCGATCTCGATGTCGTCGTCCATGAAGAGGATGTGCTGGCAGTCGGTGGTCTTCAGGGCCTCGTACATGATGCGGCTGTAGCCGCCCGAGCCACCCAGATTGGCCTGGTCGTGAATGACGAGGCGATCACCGAGAGCGGCTGCGGCCTCTTCGTACCCGGGCTCGTCCACGACCTTGCGCGTGCCCTGATCCGGGACGATGACGGCCTTGACCACATCGAGCACCAGCTCGTCGGACGCGAGCGCTTCCAACGCCTTCACACAGTCGGTGGGCCGGTTGAACGTGGGGATGCCCACGGCCACGGTGGCCTCGCCCGGCGCATCGATCGGAGCGAACCAGCCGGCGCTCTCGAGCACGACCTCGGTGTCGGAGGTGATGTCGAACCAGATCCAGCCGCCGTCCTCGAAAGGCGCCAGCTCGATCTCGAACTCCATCGCGGCGTCGCCGTCGAGGAACTCGCGTCCCTCGACGTGGATGCGGGACGAGTCGGCCTTCGAGCGGTACACGTCGACGCGGCCGTGGCCGGACAGATCCAGCCGCAGCACCACCGACTTCAGGATGGTCCAGCGACGCCAATAGCTCGCCGGGAAAGCGTTGAAATAGGTGCAGAACGAGGCTTCGGACTCCGCACCGACCGACAGCGACGTCCGCGACAGCGGGTGGGCGCGACGACTGTTGGTCTTCGCTTCCTCCACGTAGAGGGTGCGCACGTCGAGGGGCTCCCCCGGCCGGGGCACGAGGATGCGCTGCAGCAACGACTTGCCCAGCAACGACGGGTCCTCGGTCCCCTTCTCAGCCTCGAGCAGGTGGCGGGCGCTCATTCGGAGTCCCCCACGAGTTCCGCACCGGATTCGAAATGCGGTCGAAGGGAGTTGTCGAACATCGACAGCGCGCTCGCGATCGCCATGTGCATGTCCAGGTACTGGTAGGTGCCGAGGCGTCCGCCGAACAACACCTTCTTCTCGGCCATCTCCGCCTTGGCCCGGTCCCGGTAGGCGGCGAGTTTCTCGCGGTCCTCGCGGGTGTTGATCGGGTAGTACGGCTCGTCCGCGCTCTCGGCGAAGCGCGAGTACTCGCGCATGATCACCGTCTTGTCCTTCGGGTAATCCCGCTCCGGGTGGAAGTGGCGGAACTCGTGGATGCGCGTGAAGGGCACGTCGGCGTCGTTGTAGTTCATCACCGGTGTTCCCTGGAAGTCGCCGGTCTCGAGGACCTCGGTCTCGAAGTCGAGCGTGCGCCAGCCCAGCTCACCCTCCGAGTAGTCGAAGTACCGGTCGAGGGGGCCCGTGTAGACGACGGGAGCGTCCGGGTTCGCGGCACGCAGCTCGTCACGGACGTCGAAGTAATCCGTTTCCAACCGGACCTCGATTTTCGGGTCCTTCGCCATGTTCTCGAGCCATGCCGTGTAACCGTCGACGGGCAGGCCCTCGTACGTGTCGTTGAAGTAGCGATTGTCGAACGTGTACCGCACGGGCAGTCGAGTGATGTTACCCGCAGGCAGGTTCTTGGGGTCCGTCTGCCATTGCTTGGCGGTGTAGTCCCGGACGAAGGCCTCGTACAGCGGGCGTCCGATCAGGGAGATCGCCTTTTCCTCGAGGTTGGACGCTTCCGCCGGGTCGATCTCGCTGGACTGCTCGGCGATCAGCTTCCGCGCCTCCTCCGGGGTGAAGAAGCGGCCGAAGAACTGCGACACCAGGCCGAGGCCCATCGGGAACTGGTACGCCTGCCCCTTGTGCAGTGCGAACACCCGGTGCTGGTAGTTGGTGAATTCGGTGAACTGGGTGACGTAGTCCCACACGCGCTTGTTCGAGGTGTGGAACAGGTGCGCGCCGTACTTGTGGATCTCGATGCCGGTCTCCGGCTCGGCCTCCGAGTAGGCGTTTCCGCCCAGGTGGTGGCGGCGGTCGAGCACCAGCACACGCTTGCCCAGCTGTGTTGCTGCACGCTCGGCGATGGTCAGTCCGAAGAATCCGGAGCCGACGACGATGAGGTCGTATCCGGCCGCGCTGTCGCGCTCCGTCTCGGCCTTCGCGGGGGCAGTGGTCTCTGGGTTTGCAGCGGTCACGGTGAACCAGGGTAAGCGACTCGGCCCCCCGTGCGCGGCCACGGGGTGCACGGACACCCTCGCCATGCACGAGGAGTTCTCCCGGTATTCACCGCTTCTGCGAACCTCGTTGTTCCCGCCGTCGCGCCGATCCAGCTCAATGATCGGGTGCGCATCGTCCAGTTGGCCAACTTCTACGGACCGCGGTCGGGCGGGCTCCGCACTGCCCTGCACAACTGGGGGCGTGGCTACGCCGAGCGCGGCCACGAAGTGGTTCTTGTCGTCCCAGGTCAGCGGGACAATGAGGAGGTTCTGCCGGGTGGGGTCCTGCGGATCACGCGGGCGGCACCGGTGATCCCAGCGACGGGGGGCTATCGCATCGTCAATCCGCGGCGCGTGGCCGACGTCGTGCGAGGACTGCGACCCGACGTCCTCGAGGTGTCCGATCGGCTGACGTTGCGTGGTTTCGGCGGCTGGGCCCGCGACCGCGGCATTCGCAGTGTCGTGGTCTCACACGAGCGTCTCGACCGACTTCTCGGCCAGTTTGCACCGCGTCGTCTCGCAACCGGGTGGGCCGATGCCGCGAACCGCCGCATGGCGCGCAACTACGACGCCGTCGTCTGCACGACGGACTTCGCAAGCGAGGAGTTCCTCCGGATCGGGGCACCCAACCTGCACCGGGTGCCGCTGGGGGTGGATCTGGCGATGTTCCATCCCGGCAAACACGATCAGGGCATGCGCGACTCCTACGCCGGGCCCGCGCAGCGCTTCCTCCTGCACTGCGGCCGCCTGTCGGTGGAGAAGCAGGTGGAGCGGAGCATCGAGGCGGTCCGCCTACTTCGGCGCGAAGGGCACGACACCCGCCTCGTCATCGCCGGTGACGGACCCCGGCGCGAAGCACTGAAGTCCCGGGCACGCGGACTCCCGGTCCACTTCACCGGGTTCATCAGCGACAAGTCGCGGCTCGCCGCCCTGTTCGCCTCGGCCGACGTGTCGCTGGCGCCCGGCCCGCACGAAACGTTCTGCCTGTCGGCGCTGGAGTCGCTGGCAGCGGGCACCCCGGTAGTTGCGTCACAGTCCTCGGCGTTGGCCGAGATCATCACACCGGGGTGCGGTGCCCTGGCGAGCAACCGCGGCTCGGCCTTCGCGGAGGCGGTCAGCAGCGTCCTCGAGATTCCCGCGAATACTCGGCGGGCGTCCGCCAGGCGTCGGGCCGAGGATTTCGGCTGGGCCGAATCCGTCGACGGAATGCTCGCGGTGCTCGGGGACGACCGCTAGCTGCCGCCGGTCGGGATCCAGTCCCGGAGCACACTCGCGTCGATCACCTGCGCACCCAACTTCTCCGTCCAGATGATGGTTCCGTTCTGGTACATCCGGAACTTGCCCGCCTCGGACGGCAGCATCATCTCCGGGCCGACCGGTGCACCGAGCGTGCTGTTCACTCCGCCCAGTTCCTTGTACTTCTCGGCGATCGGCGATCCCGGGGTGGTGCCGACGGTGTCGTCGTCGGCGAGACTCGGGTCGGGTTCGCCCGGCGCCGGCGGCACTCCCGGTATCCCGACGCCCTCGCCGACCGTGAACCAGTCGGACTTCAGTTTCAGCTTGGCCCGCGCCTGCGCCCCCGTCACCTCCGTGGTACCGGCGGAACCGACTACCTTCACACCGGTGACCCGGCCCCCGTCGACGCCGAAGTTGTTGCGTGTCACCACTTCGAAGGTGTGGAGTTCGCCCACACCGAACGCGGTCGCGATATCGCCGGCCGTCAGTGTGACCGTCCAATCGTGGTGCGGCGACGCGGTGTCGCCCTGGTCCTCGACAGCCGGAAACTCGCCACCGGCCGTGAATCCGCCTGTCGACGAGGAAAATTCGGCGGCAACGGCCTTGTTGTCCTTGACGAGGATCATGCCCTGAGTCGAACGCACGGCATCCGTGGTGCGGGGATCCTCCACCTCGGAGCCGCCATAGACCTGACAACTCTGGGTGTCGCAGGTCCGCGCGTAGGCTTCACGACTCTCGGCGGCAGCGTACGAGCGTGCGGCAACCGCCTGTGCCCGAAGGGCTTCCGCACCGCCGGTATCGGCCCACTCGGCCTTCGCCTCGACGGGCACGACCCCGAGTAGGTAGTCCTCCATGCCGAGAACGTTGACCGTGCGCACGGCTGCGCCGTCCAGCGCGACACCGAGCGCACCGCGGTACGGCGTGTCGCCGGCACAGAAGGTGAGGTGCTCGTTCGACGGACGGTCGGGCCCGAGATCGACCGGGTCCACCCACGGGTGGTCCGTGACGTCCTGCCACAGCACCTCCCCGGCGCAGCCCCGGGTCACGACGACGTTGGCGCCACCGCCCGCCGTCGGCGTGAGGTGCACGGCTTCACCCGGCCCGACGGGCTTGCCCGCCACGACCGCACCGACGGCGGAATACACGTCGAGTGTCTGATCGTCGCGGCCCTGTAGTCGCACGCTGATCTGCGCGTCCGCGAGCGTGCCGAGGGTGGTTCCGCCGTAGTAGTGGGCGAGGATGCGCTCGGCTGCCCATCCCTGGTCTTTGGCGTATCCGTAGGCGCCCCACTGGCCCATCCCGCGACCGTGCCCGTTGCCGTGCCCGGAGAGCGTGAACGAAGTGTCCGAGGCGACCGACTCCCGGACCTCCGGCTCGGCCGAGCGGAGATGGACCGCCATGCCCGCAGCGCCCACCACGAGGAGAGGAGCGATACCGAGCGTCGACACGCGCGCCACCGACGACGTCCATCCGCGCCGAGCGGGACGTCCCGCGATGTACCGTCTTTTCCGTGTCCAGGCAGTTCTCCCTGCGCGGATCCCGAATTCGGTCTTGGACATCAATGCACTCCTCAGCGCTGAAACAACGAGCTCCGAAGCGCGGTGAGTGCCTTGCTCCGGCGGGTCCGAAGAATTCGGGTAAAGTCTCAATGTAAGGTTGAGCGTTATGGACCTGTGTGACTAGTGTGGCAAGAGTGATTCGAGTTGGCAACATCAGTCACATAGGTCACATCGGCATCACAAGTTGCAGATGAGCGAGGCCTGCTCGCAGGAAACTACAACTGAGGAGAGTCCCCTTGCCGCACCGCCGACCGAAGCCCTCGATCGTCCTCGGGGCTGTCGCTGCTCTGGCTGTCGCAAGTCCCGTTGCGGTCTACGGCATCAGCAGCGCCCCCTCCGACGTCCGCTCCACCAACGAGACCTCTGCCTCCGCGGTATCCACGGAGATCGCCCAGGTAGTGCTCTCCCAGATTCCCGACATCGTGATTCCGCTGAAGGAACTCACGGGGCTGAACCTGCCCGACGTCAACATCGGCGATCTGCGCAACGTGAAGATCCCGCCGTACATCCAGATTCCGAGCAATCTGCCCCTGCCGGCCGGAATTCAGATCCCCAACCTGCAGATCCCCCTGAAGCTTCCCGCTCCCGGTGACGTCTCCGACCCGGCGATCCTGCCGCCTGCCGACCAACAGCCGGGAGCCATCGTCAAGGAAATCACCCGGGACACCCCGTTCAGCATGGTGGCGCTCACCTCCGAGACCGTGGCGTCCGCCGAGTCGAAGGTCCGCGCCCTGCGAGCCGACGGAACCTGGGGCGACTGGTTCTCCCCCGACATGATCGACACGCGGCGCACCGACAGCACGGCGTCGAACGGCACGGTGGCCACCGAACCGGTGTACGTCGGGTTGACGAAGGCCATCCAGATCCTGACGCCCACGTCTGCGCCGGCATCCGCCGCCGAGTCGGTACCCGCTCCGGTCGCGCCGCAGCCTGCACCTCCGGCGGCACCTGCACCTCCGGCGGCAGCGGCGCCCGCGGGTGCTGCGCCGCTGGGGTACACACCCGCTTCCGTCGACCGGCCGCTGCGTCAACAGCCGGCCCAGACCGGTGCAGACGACGTCACCGCCGTGCTCATCGAGCCGGGAAGCGGACCGGGCGACGGAGCCCTGAGTGACATCGCGGCACCGATCGGCGGATCCGGACCCAAGGTGATCACCCGCTCCCAGTGGGGCGCCGACGAGTCGATCCGTTGCGACGAACCGACGTACGACGACTTCATCGGAGGGGCGACGGTGCACCACACCGCCGGCGCCAACGACTACTCCAAGGCCGAGTCGGCCGAAATCGTCCGGGCGATCTACGCGTATCACGCGCAGACGCTGGGCTGGTGCGACGTCGGCTACAACGTGCTGGTCGACAAGTACGGGCAAATCTTCGAAGGTCGCGCCGGCGGCCTGGACCGTCCGGTTCAAGGAGCGCACGCAGGCGGGTTCAACGAGAACACCATGGGCATCGCGATGATGGGTGACTTCTCGTCCGAGGATCCGCCGCAGGCGACGATCGACTCCGTCGGCAAGTTCCTCGGATGGAAGCTCGCCAAGGCGGGACTCGATCCGCTCGGCCAGACCACGATGTACTCGGAAGGCACCGAGTTCACGCCGTACGCACAGGGTGAGGCCGTCGACCTGCCGGTGATCTTCGCGCACCGCGACGTCGGCAACACCTCCTGCCCCGGTGATGCCGGGTACTCGCACATGGACGAGATCCGTCAGATCGCGGCCGCGAATACCGGTGGCGGCGGCGACAGCGCATCACTCGCCTCGGGACCTCCCCCGGGCGAGACCCCGCCTGCGTCCGCGCCGGGAACGGATGTGAGCTCGAGCCTCGGCGCAGGCATTCCGGCGCTGGTCACTGAAATTCTCCGGCTGACGGACCCCTCCCCCGTCGCACAGAAGTGGGTGGCCGAAGGCGGTGACACCGGCCCCCTCGGGCAGGCCGTCACCGGACTGCTGCAGGCGAAGGCCGGCAACCAGGGTGCGAAGTTCACCAACGGAGCCATTTACACCTCCCCCAACGGGGGTGTGTGGTCGGTTCTCGGACAGATCTTCAAGACCTGGCAGAACCTGGGCGCCGACAACGGCGAGCTGGGATTGCCGACCTCGGACGAATACCCGATCCCGGGTGGGCTGCGCACCGATTTCGAGAACGGCTCGCTCATCTTCAACGAGCTCACCGGCATCGTCACCAAGGTGTTGAAGACCTACAACGACGCCTACGCGGAGGCGTACCGCGACGGCGCCCGGGTCGACGCCGCAGCGCCCGCCGCACCGCCCGCCGATCCGGCACAGCTGCCGCCGGCACCTGCACCGGCTGCACCGGCACCTGCACCTGCACCTGCACCTGCACCGGTCGAGCCTGCGCCGGCCGCTCCGGCTCCGGCACCAGCTCCGGTGGGCTGACGGAACTGCATCACCCTCTCGGGCGCTGGTGGTCTACGACCACCAGCGCTCGAGTACTTTTGCCACTCCGTCGTCCGAGTTGGTGGCGGTGACCTCGTCGGCAGCCGCCTTGGCGTCCGGATGCGCATTCTCCACGGCCACTCCTCGACCCGCGAGGTTCAGCATCGGAATGTCGTTGGGCATGTCACCGAATGCAACGATCCCCGACGCCGTGACCCCGAGCTCCTCCATCACGATCGCGAGGCCGGACGCCTTGCTGATCCCCGACGCCGACAGCTCGATCAGACCGTTGTCCGTCGAAAATGTGAGGTCCGCGCGGGCGCCGAGGTGGGGCCGCAAGACGTCGACCATCGCCTGGCTCGACATTCCGGGCACTCTGATCAGCAGCTTGACTGCGGGCGCTGCAAGAACCTCGTCCTCGGACATCTCGGTGTTGTCCGGATTGAGCCACGCATGCTGATAGCCCGGAGAGCTCACGAACTGGGGTGTGGCTGCGTCGTGAGCGCTGACGCCCACACGCTCCGCCGCCAGCCCCGCGCCCGGCAACATCTCCAGAGCGATCTCCGACAACCAGGTGAGGGTGTCCACGTCGAGCGTCGCGGCGCTGAGCACTCGGTCACTGTCGGCGTCGTAGATGACGGCGCCGTTGGCGCAGACGGCGAGGGGCGCATAACCCAGGCCCTCCACCACGGGATGGATCCACCGCGGCGGGCGGCCGGTGGCGAGAACGAAGGGGGTTCCCGACGCCACCACCGACTGCACGGCGTCACGGGTGCGGGCACTGACCCGTTCGTCGGGCCCGATCAGGGTGCCGTCGACATCGGACGCTACAAGGGTCGGTCGGTCTGGGCTCACCCGGTCATTCTGCCTGCACTGTTCTTCCCCGTGCCGAGCGGCCGCCGGGCGCGGGCTACCGGTGGTGTCACAGCTCGGTCTCGCAACGGTCCGTCTCGGTGGTCCGTCGCCGGGATGTTGTCGAGTCCGGTGCGAGAAATCCTCAGTCCCTGGAAACGGGACAGCGCCCTGGCCGCCGTATCGACAAGACAGGTTCCACCCGATCTAGCTCCCGGACTCCCTGGCCTGTCGAGCCTGCGCCCTCTTCTCGGCGTCGACGGCGTCCAACTTGTCGGCCTCTTCCAAGGTCGGCGCGCTGCCGCCGAGTCGCGCGGGCACCCAGTAGGCGCCCGCGGGATGGTCGTAATCCTTCTGCAGGTCGGCGAGCATTTCCTGCATGGTGGTGTGGAGTTTCTTCGTCAATTCGGCGGCTGGCTCGAACGGCGCGATGGGCTCACCGACAGCAATCGAGATGGGGGTGTTGGTTCGCCCGAGGCGCTTCGGGAACCCCTTGGTCCACACGCGCTGCGCACCCCAGATCACCATCGGGATGATGGGCACGTCGGCCTCGATCGCCATCCGTGCGGCGCCCGACTTGAATTCCTTGATCTCGAAGCTGCGACTGATCGTGGCCTCGGGATAGACGCCGACCAGCTCCCCGCGGCGAAGCCGGTCGACGGCAGCCCGATACGAATCCGAACCAGCCCCGCGGTCGACGGGAATGTGTTTGAGGGCCCGCATGATCGGGCCCGAAATCTTGTTGTCGAACACTTCCTTCTTCGCCATGAAGCGGACGTACCGCTTCACTCTGCGCGCAGGGAGCCCCGCATAGGTGAAGTCCATGTAGCCGGTGTGATTGATCGCGATCACCGCCCCACCCGTCGCGGGAATGTGCTGATCGCCCTTGACCGTGAACTTCAGCCCCTCGAAGGCGAATACGGTGCGGGCAATGCCGATGACGGTTCGATAGACGGGTTCCACAATCGGCTAGCGTAGCCGGGTATCGGCGATCTGGCCCGCAGTCGGGGACGGACGCTCGGCGGGGAGTCGGCAGGAGGGCGTGTGAAGGAAATGGGCCGCACGGGCAGGGGGGCGTTCGCGCCCGCACACACATTCGCCCTCGTGGTCGGAATCCTCGCCTCAGCGGCGGCCTGCGATTCCCAGTCCGGCATCCCCGTGGACGCCGCGGAGGCAGACATTGCGGCGGGAGAAGTCGCGGCGGCAGGAGTCGCGGCTGACCCCACCTCCACCGCCGACGGTCCCGGCACCGTGCCTCCCATCTCAGCCCGGCCGGCCCCGCAGGTGGTCGTCGGTGAGGTCCCCGGCAACCCCGAAGCAGCCGACGCCGTCCGCGCCTGGGCTCTCGACCTCGTCACGGATCCCGAGGGGCTGACCTCGACCTGCTGGACGCTGCCGCCGGCTCAGATGGCCGAACAGTACGCGGACACCGGCGCAGTGCTGCGGGCCCTCGCGCAACCCGGTGTCGACGGGCAGTTCTCCGTGTCCTGGGCAGGTGGGGGCACCACCGTGTCGGTCAAGCGGAGCGAGATCGCGTCGGGTTACGCCTGCCCGCACGTCCATCCCGCCGGGACAGCCGACGTCTACACCCCGGCGGACGCCGAACACGCGGTGGCGAGGTTCCTGTCGCGGGAGGCGGGACGACCGGTGAGCCCGGCCGACACCGAGACCGCCTATCCCTTGATCTGCCCCGGGTTCAGTCCGTGGGACCCCTCCGGGTCGGGGAACGGTGGACAGCCACCGCTGAAGCAGGACCCCGACGTTCTGGCCGACACCACCGCGTTCGCGGCAGACGACATGACCACCACACCGCTCCGCGGCGACTACGTGAACGTCACGGTCCCGGTCACCGATGTCACCGGTGTGACGAAGACCAAGCAGGTCACCTTGTCGATCGGCCAGGACGGCTACTGCCTGGGCGAAGTGACATAGGCGGCTCCGCCGCGCGTGCGCCTTTTCGGTAGTTGGGGCTACCGGAAAGACGCACAGGTGGCGCAGCCGCCTACCCTGGAACAGTCGCTCAGCTCTTCAGGAGGCATACCAGTGCAGGTCACCAGCGTCGGCCACGCCGGATTTCACATCCAAACAGAGGCAGGATCGATCCTGTGCGACCCCTGGGTGAACCCCGCGTACTTCGGGGCGTGGTTCCCGTTCCCGGACAACACCCAGCTCGACTGGGACGCCCTCGGCAACTGCGACTACCTGTACGTATCGCACCTGCACAAGGACCACTTCGATCCGGAGAACCTGAGCAAGCACGTCAACAAGGACGCCATCGTTCTGCTCCCCGACTATCCGGTGCCGGACCTCAAACGGGAACTCGAGGCACTCGGATTCCATAAATTCTTCGAGACCGAGGATTCGGTCAAGCACAGGATCAACGGGGCAGGAATCGAGGTCGCTCCGCAGTCCCCGCTCGCGCCAGGCGACCTGGACATCATGATCATCGCCTTGCGGGCGCCCGCCGACGGACCGATCGGCGACTCCGGTCTCGTGGTGTCCGACGGCGAGACGACGTGCTTCAACATGAACGACGCCCGGCCCGTCGACATGGACGTCCTGCACGACCAGTTCGGCAAGATCGACATCCATTTGCTGCAGTACTCGGGCGCCATCTGGTACCCGATGGTCTACGACATTCCCACCAAGACGAAGGCCAACTTCGGCAAGCAGAAGCGTCAGCGCGGCATGGATCGGTGTCGCAGTTACATCGAGCAGGTCGATGCCACCTGGGTGGTGCCTTCGGCAGGTCCGCCGGTGTTCCTGGACGACGAGCTGCGTTACCTCAACGACGACCGCGGCGACGAGGGAAACATCTTCCCCGACCAGATCACGTTCCTCGAGCAGATGAAAATTCACGGCAACGACGGCGGGATATTGATGATCCCGGGGTCCACCGCGGATGTGAAGGGCAGTGCGCTCACCCTGACGCACCCCATTCCCGACGCCGAGGTCGACAAGATCTTCGCCGACAAGGCCGCGTACATCGAGGACATGGCGCAGCGGATGGCTCCGGTCCTGGCCGCCGAGAAGGCGGGGTGGGCTCCGGCCGAGGGCGAACCGTTGTTCGAGGCGCTCAAGGTCAAGTTCGAGCCGATCATGAAGCAGTCCGATCTGATCTGCGACGGTATCGGCTACCCGGTCGGTCTGGTGATGGGTGACGAGACCGTCGTCCTCGACTTCCCGCAGCGCATCGTCCGTCCGCGCGGGGAGAAGGACGGCAAGTACCGGTACGGCTTCCGTATCGCGCCCGAACTGGTCCGCACCGTGCTCCGGGACGACGAACCCGACTGGGTGAACACCATCTTCCTGTCCACCCGCTTCGAGGCGTGGCGGGTCGGCGGATACAACGAGTTCCTGTACACCTTCTTCAAGTGCCTCACCGACGAGCGCATCGCCTACGCCGACGGCTGGTTCGCAGAAGCCCACGACGACTCGGCGTCGATCGAGCTCGGCGGCTACGAGATTCAGCGTCGCTGCCCCCACCTCAAGGCCGACCTGTCCAAGTTCGGCGTCGTCGACGGCACTAATCTCACCTGCAACCTGCACGGCTGGCAGTGGGACCTCGAGTCGGGTCGCTGCAAGACGTCGAAGGGCCACGAGCTGCGGTCCAGCAAGCTCTGATTGCGCGGGCGAATGTACCTTTCGGCGCATCTGAGGCGTCCAAAGGTACATTCACCCGGCGGTGGGTGTGTCCGGCCGAACCGGTGGGAGCCACCGGCGCACCAGGACCGCCGACAGCAGCACCGGGACAGCCAGTGCTGCAACGAGTGTGGTGACCGAGAACCACGTCGAACCGACAGCGAAACCCACGTAGATCAGTAGTGCGGTGATCTCGCCGAACAGCCCCGACACCGAGGTGACGGTGGCCCGCGCCGGACCGGTGATCGCGTCCTGCACACGAGCTTCCGACACGATCATGGCATTGCCGAGGATGCCGTAGCCCACGCCGATTGCTGCGAACCCGGCGACACCACCCAGAAGCGCTCCGGCACAGAGCAGTACGGCACCCGCTGCGACGACACGGCTCATCGTCACCGCTCGCATCGACGCTGTCCGGCCGGCCACCGCGGTACCCACCACTTGGCCGGCGACGGTGATGGCCACCAGCAACGGCACAGCCGCCGTCGCGGTGCCACCGTCGCGGGCGAGCAGGCCGAAGTACTCGTCGAAGGCGAGAAATCCGACGAGTACCGACGACAGCACGACGCCTCGGCGGAGCACCGTGTCGTGCGACACCTCCCCGACCCCCGCCCGGAGCATCCCGGCGTAGCGGGACAGCAGTCCGCGCCCGCCGGCCACTTCCCGTGTTTCGTCCGCGTCGGCTGCCCTCGGCGCAGCGGGAAGCAGTAGTGCGAAGCCTCCGTGCAACACAGTCGCAGCGACACTGGCCCATCCGACGAGTGTGTAACCGCCCAGAACGAAGAGCGGCGCGGCGGTCAGCGTGGCGACGAGGTTGCTCGCCATGGCGCCGGAGTTGGCGTAGCCGAGGAGCCGGGCGAAGCTCTCCGACTTCCCCTGCGAGGCAAGTTCGTCGTACAGCAACGCCTCGAACGTTCCGGACTGGATGGCACCACTGATGCCCCACAGCACGAATCCGGCTGCGAAGCCTGCATACGACGGCGCCACCACCCACACGGTGAATCCCGCGGTGTACAGGGCGGAGGCGAAGACGAGCAGTCCACGCCGGGACACGGTGTCAGCCCAGGCACCCGAGGGCACTTCGGCGACGAACGATACGACGGACCAGATGACGAGTAGCGACGAAATCTGACCGACGCTGAGACCGTGGTCGGCGAACAGCAGGTCGTAGAGACCGAAAAGCGGAATGAGGTCACGCGTGGCGGTGTAACCGACCACGCGGACGGTGAGCGATCGCTGGGAGCTGGGTCAAGGCTGAGCGGCGGGGTATCTCACGCGCCCATTTTTACAAGAGCACCCAACGAGTCGCGCGGTTTTCGTCGATCGACTACCCGGCCGTCGGTGGCTGATCGACGAGCTGGGCCATGTACAGCTGGTCGCCCATCTTGTCCATCAACTCGATCTGTGTCTCCAGATAGTCGATGTGCTCCTCTTCTTCCGCGAGGATGCCTTCGAGCAGCTTCGCCGACGTCGCGTCACCCTTCTCCCGGCACATCTGAATTCCGGGACGCAGGCGTTCGACCACCTCGAGCTCGACCGCGAGGTCGGAGTGGAACTGCTCTCGCAGGTCCTGTCCGATGCGCAGCGGGAGCAGCTTCTGATAGTTCGGTAGCGCCTCGAGAAAGAGGATGCGGTCGGTCAAGATCTCGGCGTGAATCATCTCTTCGATGGATTCGGCACGCGTCTTGGCCGCCAGTTTGGTGAAACCCCAGTTGGCCTGCATCTTCGAGTGCAGGAAATACTGGTTGATTGCCGTCAGCTCACTCGTCAACTGTTCGTTGAGAAGAGCGATTACCTCGTCGTTACCGCGCATGACAACCTCCGGTCGCCGGGACTAATGCGACCGTATCAGGCTCGACCACTCTCCGCAGCGGATCGTGGTGTCAGTTGTCAGGCAGCTGTGCGATTACGCTCCGCGTACGCACAGAGAATTTCTTCGAGGCGGTTGACGCAGGTTCCACACCCCCATCCGGCTCCACATCGCTCACCGATGGCATCTGCAGAGTCGGCACCGTCGTGCACATGCTCGTGCACCTCGGTTTCGGTGACGGCCTTGCAGATGCACACGAACATGCGGAGCTCCCTTACGCGAACTATCTGATTAGGTAAGGGTTACATCATTCGGGCGGAGATGCAAGGGTAGCCTTGCATAACGGACAGTATTCTTTTACGGCTTCAATACGTCCGTACCGACGAAGGGCACCAGCGCCTCCGGCACTCGTACGGTCCCATCGGACTGCTGGTGGTTCTCGAGGATCGCCACGATCCATCGCGTGGTGGCCAACGTGCCGTTCAGGGTGGCAGCAGTCTGCGGCTTCCCGTTCTCGTCGCGGTACCGCACACCGAGGCGCCGCGCCTGGAACGTCGTGCAGTTCGAGGTGGACGTGAGCTCGCGGTACGCCTGCTGGGTGGGCACCCACGCCTCGCAATCGAACTTGCGGGCAGCCGAGGAACCCAGATCGCCCCCGGCGACGTCGATCACCCGGTAGGGGACGTCGATTGCGGCCAGCATGTCGCGCTCCCAGGACAGCAGACGCTGATGCTCGGCGTCGGCATCCTCGGGCTTGCAGTAGGTGAACATCTCCACCTTGTCGAACTGGTGGACCCGGATGATTCCGCGGGTGTCCTTGCCGTAGCTGCCTGCTTCCCGGCGGAAGCAGGTCGACCAGCCCGCGTACCGCTTCGGGCCTGCGGAAAGATCGAGGATCTCGCCCGAGTGGTACCCGGCGAGCGGGACCTCGGAGGTTCCGACGAGGTAGAGGTCGTCGTCGGCAAGGTGGTAGATCTCGTCCGAGTGGGCGCCGAGGAATCCGGTGCCCGCCATGATCTCGGGGCGCACCAGCACGGGGGGAATCATCATCTGGAACCCGTTGGCCATTGCCTTCTGCGCGGCGAGCTGCAACATTCCGAGTTGCAACATGGCGCCGAACCCGGTGAGGAAATAGAACCGGGCGCCGGACACCTTCGCGCCGCGTTCCATGTCGATCAGTCCCAGCGACTCGCCCAGCTCGAGGTGGTCCTTGGGCTCGAAGTCGAACGTGGGGACATCGCCGACCGTGTCCAGGGTGACGAAGTCGTCCTCGCCACCGGCCGGGGCGCCGTCCTGGACGATATTGGAGATCGCCCGGTGCGCGGCGTCGAGCGCGGCCTGCGCCTCGTGCTGCTCCGCCTCGGCCTGCTTGACCTTGGCTGCGAGTTCCTTGGATCCCTCGAGCAGCGCGGGCCGTTCCTCGGGGGACGCCTGGCCCACCTTCTTACCGAAGGCCTTCTGCTCGGCGCGCAGAGTGTCACCGGCGAGTACCGCGGCGCGACGGGACGCATCGGCTTCGAGCAGCGCGTCGACCAGCGCAGGATCTTCACCGCGGGTGCGCTGCGACTCGCGGACGGCGTCGGGGTTCTCGCGGAGGAACTTCAGGTCAATCACGGTGTCAAACCCTACCGGGCGCCTCCGGAGCGCTCATTCGGGTTTCGGTTCCAGCAGGCTCAGGAGATCTTCTCGGCCGAACATCCGCGCGGCGTCCACCGCGGTGGGGTGCCCGGCTGTGGAGTCGGCACCGCCCGCGACGAGGGTGCGCACCACCCCGTCCTCACCCTTGAACAACGCCCCTGCCAGCGGTGACTGACCCTTGTCGTTGAGTCGGTTGACGTCGGCACCGCGGTCGATCAGAGCCTGGACCGCCTCGGCATGGCCGTGGTAGGCGGCCAGCATGACGAGGGTGTCGCCGTTCTGGTTGGTGAGGTTCACCGGGACCCCGGCGTCGATGTACGTGGCCAACGCCACTGCGTCGCCCGCGCGTGCGGCATCGAACACCCGGCCCGCGAGTTCCTGGAGTTCCGGATCCACAGGTTCGGCGGAGGGCTGCGAATGGTCGTTCATGGCACTCGAAGCTACCCCGCTGCGAACCTGATCGAAGGAGTTGTTCTGCTTCTCGCACCGGAACGGGCATGATGGAAAACGATGTCCTCAGATCAGCCGAACGGTGCCGAACCGCAGCCCGGGAACGCCGGGCAACCGACCAAGGCACCCCGCACCATGTCCGCGACCACGACGCGTCGCGCGCTCGCTGCTGTCGCGATCGGCGCCGTGGTCGCGGCGATCGCGACCTTCGCGATCTCAGGTGGGTTCGACCGCAGCGAGAATCTGCCCACCCACTCGGGCGATCCCGGGCCACAGGCCACCGCATCGGTGGAAGGGGAGGCTTTCGCATCGGCGGTCGCCGGCGACTGCCTCGACTGGACACCGTCGAACGATCCGAAGGAGGATCGCAAGGACGTCGCGAAGGTCGACTGCGCCGAGGAGCACCGTTTCGAGGTGGCGGCCCCACTGGATCTCAGTGTCTACCCGGGCGCAGAGTTCGGGCCGGGGTCGCGTTACCCGGGCGCCCTGCGGTTCGCCGAACTGCGGGACGAGCATTGCGTGCCCGCCGTCGAGACCTACCTGGGTGCGCGTTTCGACCCTTACGGGAAGTTCAGCGTCGGTCTCATGTTCCCCAGCGAGGCAGGCTGGACCGCCGGGGAGCGCACCCTGCGGTGCGGTCTCCAATTCTCCGGCACCGCAGGCACTTTGCTTCCATTCAGTGGGCGCGTGGCCGAGCAGGACCAATCCAATGTCTGGGATCCCGGCACCTGCATCGGCATCAATCAGAATGTCCCCACCGATCCCGTCGACTGCGTGCAGCCTCACGCGTACGAGGTGATCTCCGTGGTCGATCTCGGCACCCAGTTCCCGGGTTCGATGCCGTCGGTCGAAGACCAGGACAAGTACCTCGAGGGCGTGTGCACCCAGGCGTCCAACGAGTTTCTCGGCTCGGCGGACGCGTTGCGGAACAAGACCCTCACCCTGTTCTGGGACAACCTGGAACTCGACAGCTGGCTGGCGGGCAGCAGGCGCATCAACTGTTCGGTGGGCAAGGAGACCGACACCGGCGGCTTCTCGACCATCACCGGGTCCGCCAAGGGCGACATCCTGATCAACGGCGCGGCGCCGGTACCGCCGCCGCCTACTCCGGAGGGCCGGTCGATGCCGACGCCGCTTCCCGGCGCCGCTCCGGTTCCCGGGCCCTGACGTGCCGGTTCTGATGACACCCGACCGATTCGAGGAATTGGTGGGAGACGCTCTCGATCTGATTCCGCCTCAACTCGCGACCGCAATCGACAACGTCGTCGTCCTCGTCGACGACCGCAACGAAGACGATCCGCATCTCCTCGGGCTGTACCACGGAATAGCGCTGACCGAACGGGACAGTCATTACGGCGGTTCGCTACCCGATACGATTACCATCTACCGCGACGCCCTCCTCGAAATGTGCAGTTCAGAGGAGGAAGTCGTTCACGAAGTGGCCGTTACCGTGATCCACGAGGTTGCACACTACTTCGGGATAGAAGAAGATCGCTTGCACGAGCTCGGCTGGGGATGAACGGTTTTCCCGAGAATTTTTTTCTCGGGATCGGGGGGAACCGAAGAGCGCGTGGCGGCGTCCAAGGAAGTAGGGACGCTGCACCATGCAGTTCGCTTGCCGGGGGGCAGCTGCCTTCCGCACCCGCCTAGGTCAGAAGGAGTTCGACGCAATGCCAGCTCTGCACGTCGCACCCGAAGCTCTTGTCGCCGCCGCCGTGGAACTCGACGCGCTCGCCGCGCGCCTCGAGGCTTCGGTCGCACTGAACTCCGCAGCAATCCGGGTACTCCCGTCGGGGAGCGAAGAAGTTTCCCTCCATGCCGCCGGTTACTTCAACACGGTCGCAGGAACGTTCACTCCTGCTGTCGCCCAAGGAATTCTCGAGATGCGGGAGACCGCGAACACGCTCCGCACCCAAGCCGCTCTGTACGCCGCCGAGGACCTTGCCCTGGGCGCGTCGCTCGCTGCGGGCATGTGACCGGAACGCCTCGAGACCAGTAGGAGAATCGCACATGACCATGGGACTGACAGGTGTCATCTGGTTGCCCCGCGGGGCCACCGTCAACTCGACCACGCTCATCGCGGGCGCAGGCCCGGTGCCGCTCAGCGTGGCGAGCGCTGCGTGGACTGCGCTGTCCACCAGCTTCGTCGACGCCAACCTCACGCTCGTTCGGGTGATGGCCGAGCTGGCCGCCGGCTGGCAGGGTGTATCGGCCGTGGCCGCACTCGCCAAGATCACGCCGTTCACGGTATGGACGGCCGAGTGCGCCGAACTGGCGGCAGACACCGCCGTCAAGGCCGGACTCGAGGCGGGCGCATACACGACGGCCGCCCTCATCATGCCCAGCATTCCCGAGATCGTGGCGGTCAAGACCGCGAAGGCCACCGCTTACTCGACGGGCGGTGCCCTCAACGGTTCCGCGGCAGTCGCCGAGGCGGCCGACCGGGCGATGGACATCCGGGCAGGGCTCGTGATGGAGGGGTACGAGGCCGCATCCAACATCCTCGCGCTCAAACGCACGTACAAGCAGCCCCCGCGCATCGTCACCAAGGCCGATTCCAAAGAGGTCGGAACCTTCGAGGACGTCCCGCAGGACGGCAACTTCGACCCGACACGGGCCGCTGCCGCCGCGCTGATGGCGGCCGGTCAGAATCCCGCGGTCACCACCGCCGCATCGCAGGTCGGCAGTATCGCCGGTACCACCGTGTCCACCGCCACGTCGGCGGCGAGCAACATCGGTGGGGCGGCGCTGTCCGCAGCCACCAGCTCGGCGGCCACCCCGATGATGGCTGGTGCGCCGATGCTGTCGGGTGGCTCGTACAGCGGTGGCGGCGCAGCTTCCACGTCGACGGCGGCAGCACGGACGTCGGCCGGTGCGCTCGGTGCCGGGACGGGAGCCGGCGGTGCGACGCTTCCCGACGGCTGGGGAAAGACGGATGCCCTGGGCCAGGGTGCTCGGCCCGGAGCGCCCGCGGCCACACCGGGCGCAGTGATCGGAGACGTCCGGGCCGACATGAATCCCGCTACGGCGGCACGTGGAGCAACGGGTAGCGGACCCATCATGAGCGGGCGCGGCGCGGGTACGGCCGGTTCGCAAGACGACGAAGAACGGGACACCCCCGATTATCTGAAGAACTTCGAGCACTTCGCCGACGGACGTACGGTCATTCCTTCGGTGATCGGCGCCAACCCCGACCACCCGGAGAGCGGACGTTGATAGACCTGGGCACCCAGGCGGGTCCGACCCTGCCGGCGGTGACCCTGAGCCTCGACGAGATGGATGTCCTCGTCGACCGGCTCGCGCTCGACGTCCTGCCGGTGGTGCTCGACGCCGGCCCGCGGTACGACTCGTACGCAGCCAGGGACACAGCGTTTCGCGACGCCGTCGCCGGCCTCACCGCCCGGGATCTCCTCCCGGGCGGTGAGGTTCGCGCCGAGCTTGCTGCGGGACTGCAGGTTCTTGCCCGCCCGCGGTGGGAAATTGCTCTGCGCTGGTACGTCGACGGAAGCATCTCGCGGTTGTGTGTGTCCCGGGGCGACATCATGTCGGTGCTCACCATGCGCGCCGGCGACACCTACGTGGTGCAGGACGCCGGCGTCGACATCTTCGCGCCGGTCATCGCTGCCCTCGGGACCGCGGAGCCGATGGACTTCGGCGTGGTCAACGCACCCACTGCCCAACTCGGTGAGGTGTTCGACGCGGGGGGTGACGGTAAAGCTCTCGCGGCCGGCCTCACCGCACTCGGTGTCGCGCCGTCCGATGCCACCGCGTTGGGCACCGCGATGGCAACCTGCAACACCTACGCCGAAATAGTGGGAATCGTGTACGGCGACGGGCAGTACGACCCCGTCGGTGGTCCCGTCACCGTATTCGACACGCACAAGGGGCGAATCGTCGGCACGTCCAGCGTGTCCGCGCACGGCGTCGCCTGGTCTTCTCTGAGCCCGGGTACACCACAACGTCTGCGCCAGGCCCTCGAGTTCCTGGCCGACAGATTGCACTGAGCTCAGATTGCACTGAGTTATACCGGTTCACGCTTCCACCACGCCCCCGTCTCGCGGCGCTCCTTCCAGGTAGTGAACCGGTAGCGGTACAGACGTGCACGCACATGTTGCGGAGGAGAGTCAGGGAAAGGATTGTGCCGCAGCAGTTTCAGCGTGTCGCGGTCGTTCCTCAGCAGCCGCTCCACGAAGTCGGGAAACCATGGATCGGCGTAGCCCGGTGAGATCGGAATGAACCAGAACAACCAATCGAGCCGCAGATGGTACGGCGCGAACTGCCGTGGCCGGCGATTCACATCGCCCGGTTTTCCCTTGAACTCGTACTCCTTCCATTCGGACTGCGCAGTGATCGCCGAGTCGGACGTCCCCTCCACAATCACTTCGTACCGAACCTTGGTGACGCTGCCGAAGGCGCCGTAGGTGTTCACCAGATGCCACGAGTTGAACGACGCATTCATCCGCTGACCGTGCGAGATCATGTTGCGGATCGGCCAGTAACTCAGCACCACGACCAACGCTGTCACGGCGACCACCAGGACGACGAAATACAACGGCGCCGACGAACTTCCCTCCGGGAGCGATACCGGAACAAGCATCTCGAACACACTGTCCGGGATGACCGACAGGGCCAGCACGATCGTGATCCAGTTCAGCCAGGAGAAGTTACCGCTCGCCACCAGCCACAGTTGGGTGACGATCATGACGGCCGCGGCAATCGCGGCCACCGGTTGCGGCGCAAACAGCCCGAACGGCATCACTAGTTGCGCAAAGTGATTCCCCAACACCTCCAGCCGGTGGAATCTTTTCGGCAATCGGTGGAAGTACCAGCTGAGCGGTCCGGGCATCGGCTGGGTTTCGTGGT
The DNA here is from genome assembly GCF_018343855.1 of Rhodococcus sp. USK13. NCBI lineage: Bacteria > Bacillati > Actinomycetota > Actinomycetes > Mycobacteriales > Nocardiaceae > Rhodococcus > Rhodococcus sp. USK13. The sequence continues at coordinate 293,102 of NZ_CP069242.1, forward strand.
GATAGTAGAGGCAGGTGAGATCACGCCAGCATTTGTCACCGCGCATCTTGATCAGTCCGGCGCCGAACTCGAGCCGGAACAATAACCACCGCACCGCGATCAACACCAGAATCGGCGGACCGACGGAGGAGTTACCGAGGAAAATCGCCAGAAACCCGGCTTCGAGGAGGAGCGACTCCCAGCCGAAGCTGTACCAGATCTGCGAGACGTTGACGATCGACAGGTAGAGGATCCACAGCACCAACCACACCAGCATGCAGGCGGCAAGCGGGATGAACTGCGTCGCGCCCAGCAGAGTCGCGAGTGCCAACCCGGCGCCGGTCCAGGCAACTGCCGCGAAGAACCGATCCGAGTAATGGAATTGGAAGACACTAGGTGCACGCGCGAAAGGGACTGCCCTCAGGAACCGCGGAATCGGCATCATTCCGTCACTACCGACAAGCGGCCTGAACTGATGCACCGCGCCCAGGAAGGCGACAAGGTAGATCGCCGCGAGCCCCTCGGTGACGAGCAGCCGCCCGAGGGAATAGTCTTCGGCTACGAACCATTCCATTGCCGTCACTCCTCGAGGACGGTTTTCTCCATCGTCGCGCAGCGGGTGGAAGTCCGCAACGCATTCACCCCATCGGGTCGTCGGCCCCGGGAATCACGCGATGTTCGAACGGCGGCTCGATCGTTCCCCACCGCACACATTCCCAGCCTCCGCCGGGGGTCGGTACCAACTCGACCGACTCCGTGTTCGCGAGGTGGTTATTGGCGGCGAACAGCCCGGGAACATCCGCCAGCTGTGCGGCGACGAGGCGGATCGCGGCGCCGTGGCTGACGAGGACGACATCTCCCGATCGGTCCGGATCGTCGAGATACTCCGCGCGGAGGGCATCGACGACCGGCACGTAGCGGTCGAGAATGTCGTGAGCGGATTCGCCACCGGGTACGCGGGCTCCCAGCTCACCCGCGTGCCACAGGTGGAAAGTCTTCATGAACAGAGCGTGCGATTCATCGTCACGGCGATCCTCGAGTTCACCCGCCTGCGCCTCGTACAACCCCTCGCGGGTCTGGGCGGAAAGCCCGGTGGCACGTTCGACCGCACCCGCCGTCTGCCGGGCGCGCAGGGCCTCCGAGTTGACGAGCGCAGCGAGCGACGCACGGGCCGCGAGCCGGGCCCCGAGAGCGTCGGCCTGGGCCTGCCCCTCGGGTGTCAGCGGTGCGCCGGGTAGACGGGTGTCGAGTCGGCGTTCGACGTTCGCCTCGGTCTGTCCGTGCCGTACCAGAATCAGCTTGCCGCTCACAGTTCCCTGTCTCCCTGACGGATTCGTTCGATCCAGTCCGCCGCGTCTCCGTCGGACGGCGGGGGCGGACCACTCGGGTTCGCGGCCGGCCACGAGCCGAGGAACCGCACGGTCGACTTGCGGTGCAGCGCGCGGAACGCCTCGGCGACCAGCGGATCGTCGAGGTGACCGATGCAGTCGACGAAGAACCGGTAGGAGCCGGGTTCGGTGCGAACGGGCCGGGATTCGATGCGGATGAGGTCGATTCCGCGAGTGGCGAACTCGGAGAGGACGCTGACGAGCGATCCGGGTTCGTTGTCGGGCTGCAGAACCGCGGAGCTCCGGTCGCTACCGGTGCGCGGCGGGACCCGCGTCGGGGCGGTGACGAGCACGAACCGCGTCCGCGCGCCGGCGACATCCGCGACACTGCTGGCCAGTGCGTGTAATCCGAGACGCCTGCCGGCCAGCGCGGTCGATACCGCGGCATCGGCGAGACCATGCGAGACGTCCTCGGCCGCACCCGCATTGGACGATGCGGTCTGGATCTCGGCGCCGGGGCAGTTCTTCTCCAGCCAGGTCCGCACCTGGCCGGCGGCGACGGGATACGCGCGCACGGTCCGCACCTGGTCGAGGCGCTCGATTCCGGGTCGACCCAGGATTTCGAAGGCCACGTCCAGTTCGGTCTCGGCGACGATCTGTAGCCGTTCGCCCAGGGCGAGGGAGTCCAGCGTGGGCACCACAGCCCCTTCGACAGAACTCTCGATGGGGACGACGGCACCGTCGACCACACCGTCGCGCACCAGCTCGAGCGTGGCAGGGGGGCTGGACGCGGCGACGCGTTCGACCGGCCCGTCGAAGGCGCCCGCCCCCTCGAGTTCGGCGAGCGCCATTTCCGTGAAGGTTCCCGAGGGTCCGAAGTACGCGATCTTTGGCACGCCTATGAGATTACGCACCGAGAGTTGACGGCCCGGCGCTATGCGGTGAATCTTTATCGCAACCCGGCGGCGGCGAGTTCGCGACTCACCCGGGCGGGATCGCTCACCTCGATGCCCAGCAGCACTTCCCGGACTGCCTCGGCCGCCTCCGGACCGAGCGCCGCAAGCTTCTCCGCGGTCGGGTCGGCGAGAGCCGACCGGACGTTGTCTCCGCGCAGCGACGCGACGGTGCCGGACAGCAGGGCGAGCACCTCGGCGGCGTCACGCGCTCTGGCCACGTATCCGACATCCGCATGGGCGAGGACCGCCAGAAAATCGGCCACCTCCCCGATGGAGAATCCACTGCCCAGGCCGGGGATGCGTCCGGCGTCGGCGAGTTGCTGCGCCGATTCTGCGAGTCCGAGGTCGCCGTCGCCGACGAACACGGCGAGCGGCGAGGGCAGTCGCAACGCGAGTGCGTCGCCGAGCTGCGCCGCGGGGCAGTCGAGGTGGAATCGGACCGCCTCGTAGGACGCCTGTTCTCGGGTACGCAGCTCGGCGGGGTCGATGTCGAGGCCGACGATGATGCGGCCCGCGTCGGTGCCGTGGCTGCCGATCAGAGTGGACGCAAGAACCACCCGGGGCCCGACTGTTCCTTCGACCGTGTCCGCGGGGTCCGCGGATATTCCGGCGGTGGGTGCCCCGCTGAGCAGGCCTTCGAGCAGCGACTGCGGTCCGCGCGAACGCGGAACTCCGAGTGAAAGAGGAATTGCCACCTTCACACCGTAATCCTGCGGTGGTCTTGCCAACCGACGCACGTCACATTAGGTTAGGTTTACCTCATTACCGCTGCTCCCGAAGGAGGCTCCATGCCCGTCACGACTACCGGACCGACCACCGCCGAGCGTGTGCGTAGTTCGTGCGCACGGACCCAGGAGGCAGTACTCGCTGTCGAGGGCAGCGCTCCTACGGTCACGTCCGTCCACCACCTGCGCGCCGGCGGAGACGTCGTCGTCGCGGTGCCGACCGACTCGGCGGCAGCCACCCTGTCCTGGTTGGCCGGTGGCGGCGGAATCCCCGCAGTCCTGGAGCTGACCGACAACTCACCGCTCCCACTCCGCGAACCCGTGCGATCACTCGTCTGGCTACGGGGCACCCTCCACTCCCTGTGCGAGGCGCACACCCGCGCCCTCGCGGACGAGGTCGCCTCCGAATACCCGCATCCCGGACTGCTCGACGTCGGGCATGACGCCACGCTGTTGCAGTTACGGCTCGAATCGGCCGTCGTCGCCGACTCGACCGGCGCCGAACCCGTCTCCCTTCCCGAACTGCTCGCGGCCAAACCCGACCCGTTCTGGGAAATGGAAACGGCCTGGCTTCAGCACCTCGACGAGGATCACACCGACCTCATCGACCTGCTCTCCCGCAAGCTTCCGCCGCACATGCGGCAGGGACGCATCCGTCCGCTCGGCATCGACCGCTACGGGTTGCGGTTGCGCGTCGAGAGCGACAACGGTGACCGCGACATCTGGATGCCGTTCGCGAATCCGGTGGACGACGCCCTGTCGCTGAGCCGGGCGATACGACTGCTCGTCGGTTGCCCCTTCGTCAACGGTCTGCGCGCCCGCGGCTGATCGGCAAAACCACGGACCCGCGCGCTAGCGTTGCCGCGTGATCTCGCGGACAACGCTCGACTCCTGGTTACGCCCCGCATCACCCGAGATACCGGTGGTGCCGGCGAGGGAACGCCGCGGGCTGTGGATCGAAATCACGATCGTCCTGCTCGTCACCTTCGGGACCAGCGGGTTGTCGGGATTGCTGTCGCTGACCGAGTCCCTGCTGACGCCCGGTGACCTCGCCGACCAAGCGGTGGCGCTGAACGTCGCACGCGCGGAGAACCAGTCCATCGATGCGGCACGGCAACTGCTCGGTGTCGTGAAACTGCTGTCCTGGGCGGCGCTGGGTCTGTATCTCCTGTGGCGTGGCGGCATCAGTCTCGCCTCGGTGGGGCTGGGGCGGATCCGGTGGCGACCCGACGCGGTACAGGGTGTCGGGCTGGCTGCGCTGATCGGGCTCCCCGGCCTCGGCTTCTACTTGCTGGCGCGTGCGGTGGGCGCCAACCTGACCGTCGTCCCGAGCACGATCGGTGACCATTGGTGGCGGCTTCCCGTCCTCGTCCTCTGGGCGATCGCCAACTCGGGGGCCGAGGAGGTACTGGTCGTCGCCTATCTCGTCACCCGACTGCGGCAACTGGGGTGGAGCGAGAACTCGTCCCTGCTGGCGTCGGCGCTGCTGCGTGGCACCTACCACCTCTACCAGGGCTTCGGCGGCGGGCTGGGCAATGTGGCGATGGGTGTGGTGTTCGGCCGGTACTGGCAGAAGACCGGCCGGCTGTGGCCACTCGTGATCGCGCACGCCACCATCGACTCGGTGGCTTTCGTCGGCTACGCGGCCCTGCGTGGCCACGTCGGCTGGATTCCGTAATCCTTCGAGACCAGTAAAGTCGTGCGGGTGACCGGCGACGCACCCTATCCACCGCTGCCACCCCGTCCGCCTCGGCGGACGCAGGGCGGCGGACCCGCGCCGCAGTCGCCGAACCGCCGGACCCCACCTCCCGGCCCGCACGGTTCCGCCCCGCCTCCGCCTCCTCGCGTTCCGCCACGAGGATCTCCGGGACCGCCGCCGCCGCGACCCCGGCACCCGGCGCCCCGCCCCGGCCCGGCAGGTCCGCCTCCGGAGGGAACCCAGGTGATCCGGCGAGACGGGCGAGGCACCCCACCCGCCCCGCAGCAGGCGTGGTCGCAGGCGCCCGAACCGCGATTGTCGCGGTCCGCGCCTCCTCGCCCGGACGGCTACGCGCCCACCCAGACGCCGCAGCCCTATCGTGAGCCACCGCAGTATCGTGAGGCGCCGCAGAACCGACAGGCGTATGCCCCGGATCGGCGCACCCCTCGCAACCCGCCGCCCCCGCTCGCACCTCCCCGCAACCCCGAACCACCGCGTCAACGCAGACCCAGACGCCGGCGAAACTGGGGCAGTCGCATCGGCATCCTCTTTCTGGTGTTGATCCTTGCCCTCGCCGGCATGACCTACTACCTGGACACCTCCCTGAACCGGGTCGACGCACTCGCCGATTACGACGGCCGGGTCGGCGACACCCCCGGCACCAACTGGCTGCTGGTCGGGTCGGACAGCCGCACCGGGCTGACACCGGAACAGGAGCAGGAGTTGTCGACCGGCGGCAACAGCGGTCCCGACCGCACCGACACCATCATCGTGATGCACCTCCCGAGCAGTGGCGGGCCGGCGACCATGGTGAGCATCCCCCGCGACTCCTACGTATCCATACCGGGCTACGGCGAGGACAAGATCAACGCGTCGTTCGCATTCGGTGGTCCGCAATTGCTGGTGCAGACGGTCGAGGAAGCGTCCGGGCTGCACATCGACCACTACGCCGAGATCGGGTTCGGCGGTTTCGCCGGGATCGTCGACGCCATCGGTGGTGTCGAGATGTGCCTGGATGCCCCCATCGACGACCCCCTCGCCGGCATCAATCTGGCGCCCGGCTGCCAGGAGCTGTCCGGCTCGGACGCCCTCGGATTCGTCCGCACTCGCGCAACGGCGCTCGCCGATATCGACCGCATGAACCACCAGCGGAAGTTCATGGCCGCGCTGATGGCGAAAGCCACCAGCCCGGCAACGTGGCTGAACCCGTTCCGGGTGTGGCCGCTGGTCACCGACACAGCCAAGTCGTTGCGCGTCGACGAGGGCGATCACATCTGGAACCTCGCAATGCTCGCCTGGGCCGTGCGCGGTGACATGGTCACCACCACGGTCCCGGTGGCCGGCTTCGAGGACGTCGACGGTTCGGGGAACGTGCTGGTGTGGGACGACGAACGGGCCTCGCAGTTCTTCGGCGCTCTCGCCGAGGATCGGCAGGTTCCCGCCGAACTGGTCACCACAGGCCAGTGACGCCGCATCCGTAAACTGAGCCGCATGACACAGTCGGCGCCTACGAAACCCAGTGAATTCCACCACCTGCTTCAGCAGCAGATCCGCAACGAATTCACGGCGTCACAGCAATACATCGCGGTGGCCGTCTACTTCGATTCCCATCATCTCCCGCAGCTGGCGAGGCGGTTCTATACGCAGGCCACCGAGGAACGCCGCCACGCGATGATGATGATCCAGTACCTCCTCGACAATCACGTGGACGTGACCGTTCCGGGTATCGACGACGTGATCACGGATTTCGACTCGGTGCGGGCACCGGTGGAACTGGCGCTGAAACAGGAAGAAGCGGTCACCGAGCAGATCACCAGGCTCGCCCGCACCGCCCGCGACAACGGGGACTACCTCGGCGAGCAGTTCATGCAATGGTTCCTCAAGGAGCAGGTCGAGGAAACTGCAGGCATGAACACCCTGCTGACCATCGTCGACCGCGCGGGCCACGATGTGTTCAACATAGAAGACTTCGTCGCCCGGGAGATGAACGCCGCCCCGCGCGCCGATCCGACCGCGCCCAAGACCGCAGGTAGCGGAGCTTGAAGGCACCCCTGATAAACCCGAAACGGTGCGCGATAATTCGGTGGAATTCGTGCCGAATTAGGCCGCATTAAGTTTGGGAACCCTTGCCATAATTAGGCAGAACTTGCATGACAACGCCGTCTGACCAGCTATATCGTGTGTCCCATGACTTCCGTTGACGCGCACAAGACAAAATTCCACGCCCTGCTGCACGACCAGATTCGCAACGAATTCAACGCGTCACACCAGTACACCGCGACTGCCGTCTATTTCGATAATGCGGACCTTCCGCAGCTGGCCAAGCACTTCTACAAGCAGGCAGTCGAGGAACGCAATCACGCGATGATGATCATCCAGTACTTCCTGGATCGCGGAATCAACGTGGAGCTGTCGGGTGTCGACGCCGCGAAGGGCAACTTCGAGAATGCGCGTGAGCCGATCGCGTTGGCTCTGACGCAGGAGAAGACGGTCACCGAGCAGATCGTGCAGCTCGCGAGCACCGCCCGCGAAGAGGGCGACTACCTCGGCGAGCAGTTCATGCAGTGGTTCCTCAAGGAACAGGTCGAGGAGGTCGCCAGCATGACCACCCTGCTCGCCATCGCCGACCGCGCGGGCGCCAACCTGTTCCATCTGGAGGACTTCGTCGCTCGCGAGATAAGCGTCGTCGACGACACCGCCGGAGCGCCTGCTGCTGCCGGCGGCGCCATCTAGGCGGCTCCGCCGCCCGTGAGTGGTTAACGAGTGTCCGCACTCCTTAACCACTCACGGGCCCGGAGGGCCTAGCGCAACGTGACCTGGCGACCGCGGAGGCCGTCGCGGGCGCGTCGCTCGTCGGTGGTGAGCGGAGCATCGACGGCCAGCGCCTGCGCGAGGCGGTCACCGAGCTCGACCGTGGCGGCTGCCCACTCGTTGGGGTGCTTCTCTCGATCCAGGTCGAAGACCGGAACGAGAAGGCCGTGCGTCCGGAAAGAGCCGGCATAGCGCGACCCTTCACCCAGGTGCAGCCCGCCGGTGGCGTGGACCCGCGCCAGCGCCAGCATCAGGTCGTCCTCGTTCTCGGGACGCACCCAGCGGATGTGCGCCTTTTCACCCGCATCCACCCACCACGCCGCCACGACGCCTTCGGCTTCGACCCGCGCGGACGGCATGATTGCCGCGTTGGCGTGCTGCACCGTGGTCGCGACCTCGGGTGCCGGTTCCACCCCTTCAGGGATCCACCAGTTGAAATCCTGGTGCACCGTGATGTCGAGCAGAGCGTCCGCGTCGATCACCTCGGCCGGTGCGGGGGTGTCGGCACCGGGGTTGGCGGAGGCCAGCGATTCTCCGGCCGCGGCGTCTCGAACCCATACGACGGAGGCCGCCAAGTCGGCACCGAGGTCCGCAGAGTGTGCCTGGACCTGCACACCGACGAACCCGGTGGCGTCCTCGCCTTCGTCACGGACGAGCGCCGCCACGGCACCCGGCAGGACGGTCGCCAACGTCACCGGACGCGAAGAGTCCTTCACCGGCAGCGGTGCTGTTGCGGAGGGGACGAATTCACGCAGCGCGACGAGGTCGCATTCCGCGGCGAGGCCTTCGAAGGGTCGCGTCACGGCCGCGGCGGCACTTTCCCGTTCCGCCTTCCGCTGCGCGAGCTTCTCGGCGCGGGCACTGTCGGGCTTCGGTCCACTGTTTCTCTTGCTCTTCTTTGCCACGACGCCAAAACCTACACGCCTGAAGAGGCTCGGTCAGGAGGCCAGCCAATTCTTGGTGCGCCCGGGGTGGTTGGTAGCCACCCAGCTGACACCGAGTTCGCGACACAGAGCGACATCGGTCCGATCGTCGACGGTCCAGCAGTAGGTGGCCCGCCCCGCGGCCGCGGCCTTGTCGACCATGTCGGGGTGCTCGTGCAGGGTCTTGACCGAGGGACCCACCGCGGTGGCGCCGACTGTCGTGGCCGCTCCTCCGCCGAGATAACGGGCCGACTCCCCCAGCAGCACGGTCGGAAGCATCGGCGCCGATCTCCGGATCCGCCACACGGCTCCGGCCGAGAACGACATCACGACGGCGCGCGAGTGGTCGGCCGACGGCGGGAACGCGATGCCGAACCGCTGCAACTCGGCCAGGACCTTGCTTTCCACGAGCCCGCCGAACCTGACGGGATGCTTGGTTTCGATGAACACCTTCACGGGCCTCGCCGAGTCGAGAGCGAGCTCGATGAGCGCACTCAATTCGAGAAGTTCGGCGGGCTCTTCCGCGGTGCCGTAGTTATATTGGGCCAGCTCGTCGCGCGTCATCTCGCTGACGACGCCTACGCCGTCGGAGGTGCGATCGATCGTGCGATCGTGGACGCACACGAGGTGGCCGTCCTTCGTGAGCCGCACATCGCATTCGAGCCCGTCGGCACCCTCTCTCAGCGCGAGTTCGTACGCGGCGAGGGTGTGTTCGGGCTTGGCTGCGGACGCACCACGATGCGCGACGACGAGCGGTCCGCGCCGATCGGGGCTCACGAGGCGAACGCTTCCTGATCAGGTGTTCCCGAGTTCTTCGCCGGTGGTTCCGATTCGGACGGCGGATCGGTGGCAATCACCCAACGGGTGACCGCTTCCTTCGTCCCCTTCAGAGTGCGGCCCTCGAGTCTGCGCAGAACCAGCAGGGCGAGCAGCGCGGTGGCCGCCGCGACCATTGCGGTGAACGCAGACAGGAGGACGCCGTCGGCCATGGCCTGCAACCCCGGACGGGACCGCCAGAACCAGTTGAAGACGAGGAGGACGACACCGAAGACCCACATGGCCCACCAGGCGCGCACGAGCGTGACAGCTCGGGGATCTCGCCGAACGACCTCCAGTAGGAACACACCCGGCATCACCAGATTGAGCCCGGGGACGGCGCAACCGACGATCAGTTCACCGGCGGAACGCGGATCCGACCTTCGCTCCCGGGCGAAAGTGCGGCGGCGGATCCGCAGCAGCCAGCACACGCCACCGATGCCGGACAGCAGGGCGAAGAGCATTCCACCGGCTTGGGTGACGAAGACGGCGGCGTCCGAGACGGCGAGCACGGTCGGGTCGACCAAACGGGTCCTGTTCCAGACGAGGACGGAGTAGCGACCCAGTTCGGCCGGCACGGCCAGCGCGTACAGGCCGGCGGTGACGATCAGGAAGGTGGCGGCCTTGTCGGCGAGTGCTTCCGGCCAGTTCCTCCCCCCACGAGACGCATCGACATGGTCGTGAAGTCCCCAACGCGGAACGTCGGTGTAGTGGGGTGTCGGACTGGGCGCAGGAGGATCAGCGGCCAGCCCCCCACGCCGGAGCGGTGGTCGCGCCACCCAGCGGAAGCCTCGCTGATCGGGAGAAAGCTGCTGCTCGGTCCGGATCGGTGCGAGGAGCACGCCGTGACAGCGAGGACACCACTGTGCCGGGGCGCCGAGAACTGGCCACCGGCCGGCGCATCGTGCGCACACCTGAATGACGCTCATGCCGTCCGCACCCACTTCACAGATCCGATTCTGTCACGACACACCTGTTGGGGTCGGGCAGCGACCGATTCGTCCTTTTCCCACCAATTTTGTGAGCTGCGCCACGGGGATTCTCGAGTTATCCACAGTTTCCACAGGTTCATCCACAGTTATGAACACTGCTCACACCGCGCAATTCCTGGTCAGAAGGCGTGGACAATCTCCGTTGTTGACAGCCTCGACATGAACGGTCCACAACCGTGGATGAACTTGACACCGCAGGTCGGTGAACGATGCGATTCGGCTGGGCGACGGCGCGGCCCGGAATTACCCCTCCATGCCGGGTTGCCCGCGAAGCAACCCGAAAACTCCGGACCGGCCGTCTTCTCCCCCACCGCCTGCCGGGGCAGATTTTCCCCGACACCTGATCTGACGCAGCCCGGCGCCGTTTGGTTCCACTCGATCTGTAATCTCGGAAAACGATGACGGACGACGTCGGATCGCGGTGGCAGCTCGGACCCGCCCGCGTCCTCCACCTGGCTCTGGGCCTCATCGCCGTTTCGCTAGTCGTCCGGTCGTGGGTGGCAGCTCGCAGCGACTTCTACTGGGACGATCTGATCCTCAGTGGGCGGGGCGGGAGCCTGCCGCTCCTGTCAGCCGACCTTCTTGTCTACGACCACGACGGTCACTTGATGCCCGGTGCCTTCCTGGTCGCCGGTATCGCGACACGAATCGCGCCCTACCAGTGGGTCCTGCCGATGATCACGATGATCGCGCTTCAGGCGGCGGCGTCCTACGCGGTCTTCCGGTTGTTGCGCAAGCTCCTGGGACTGCGGCCCGCGGTGCTGATCCCTCTGGCGTTGTACCTGTTCACGCCGTTGACGGTGCCCGCGTTCGCGTGGTGGGCGGCGGCGCTCAACGCACTACCTCTGCAGATCGCGCTGGCCTGGGTAGCGGGTGACGCACTGGAGTTGTGCCGGACGGGACGACGCAGATACGCGATCTCCGCCATCCTCGTCACCGTCGCGGGGTTGCTCTTCTTCGAGAAGTCTGTGGTGGTGCCTTTCGTGGCGTTCGCGACCGTGGCGTTGTTCGCGCACGTCGACGGCGCTCCTCGACCGCTGTGGTCCACACTGCGGCGCGGCGCTCTCCTGTGGATAGGTTCGGGTGTGGTGCTCGGTGGGTGGGCGGCGCTCTACCTGTTCACCGTGGAGTCGCAGTTCGAGTGGGCAGGACCGTCTCGGGCGTTCCAGTTGTTCCACCACGCGACCTCGCTGGGTCTCGTGCCGACGCTGCTCGGGGGGCCGTGGACGTGGGACCGCTGGATTCCGAGTCCGCCGTGGGCGTCTCCGTCCCCGGCTCTCGTGGTGGTGAGCTGGCTGGTTCTTCTCGCGGTGGTGGTCGCGACGATGCGATCGAAGCGTCGCATCGGTGCGGTGTGGATTCTCACTGCGGGGTATTTCCTGCTGTCGGTGGCCGCGATGGTGGTCACCCGGTGGGGTGCCGACACCACCTACGAGCTGGCCCAGACTCTGCGTTATTTCACCGACACGGCGGTCGTCCTGGCGATCGGTACCGCGCTGATCGTGCGGGCACCCGCGCGGGGACCCGTCCCGGTCCCGTTCCTCACCCGGCCGGTCGTGGCGGCGACCGTGGTCGCCGCGTTCGTGGTCGGCAGCCTGTGGTCGACGTACACGTTCACGCGGAGCTGGACGGAGAACCCGACCACCGACTACCTGACCACGGCCCGCGCCTCCCTGGCCGAGCATCAGGACGCCGCTCTGCTCGAACAACCGGTGTCGATCTGGGTGCTGCTTCCGGTGGCCTATCCGAACAATCTGGTCAGCAGGGTCTTCGCGCCCCTCCCGGACCGTCCTGCATTCGCCGACAGCACCGACCGGCTACGGATGCTCGACGACTCCGGGAAGTTGGTCGACGCGCAGGTGACGTGGGTGCGGTCGCTCGAGCCCGGGACGGTACCGGACTGCGGGCATCTGGTGGACCAGCGCAGCTTCGTCCCAGTCGCTCTCGACGGCCCGCTGACGGGATGGGAGTGGACGGCCCAGCTGAACTATCTCGCCAGTGCGGACGGTGAGCTCTCCGTGGCCATGGAGGTCGGTGATCCCGTGCGGGTGCCGGTGCACCGCGGGCTCAACTCGGTGTATGTGCGCCTCACGGGCGGCGGGCAGAGTCTGCGGGTGAAGACGCTGACTCCTGACCTGTCGGTGTGTGTGGGTGTGGGCCCGGTCGGGGTCGTCGTACCGAAGTAGCCGGGCGTCCCGGGAGATCAGAGGCCGTACCGGGACCAGGCGACACGGGCCCTCGTCGCCCCGACCACGGCTGCCACGGCGTCGTCCCATCCGGCGGCGGGCACACCGAGTTTGGCGAAAAGTGACCGGCGCGGGCCCGTCAGTTCGATGGTGGCGTCGGGGAATCGCTTCTCCACCACCTCGCGAAGGGTACCGATTCCGTCGACGACGCCGAGTTCGACGGCCCGTCGCCCCAGCCACACTTCGCCGTTGAACAGCTCTTCCTCGGTCGCCTTCAGCTTGTCACCGCGACGTTCGATCACCCAGTTCCGAAACTCGTCGTGGATGCCCTCCTGGATCTGTTCGAGCCACCGCACGTCCTCCGACTTCTCGGCGAAGAACGGGTCGAGGCGGGCCTTCGCCTCACCTGCGGAGTGCAGCCGCCGCTCGATGCCCATGCGGTCGATCAGTTCGGAGAATCCGAACCCCGCCGAGATCACGCCGACGGAACCGACCACCGACGTCGCGGTGGCATAAATTTCGTCGGCCGCACACGCGAGCCAATATCCGCCGGACGCCGCGACATCTTCACAGAACGCGAGCACCGGCAGTTCGTGCTCGGACGCGAGCTGCCGAATGCGGGCGCCGATGTACTCACTCTGCGTCGGCGAACCACCGGGACTGTTGATGAGGAGTGCCACGGCCTTGGCGCCGTGTGCGGTGAAGGCCCGGCGAAGCGGTTCCTCGACCGACTCCGCGCTCAGGACCCGCCCGAAACCGGCGCCTCCCGACGTGATCATTCCGTGCATGCGCACCACCGGGACCACGCCCGCACCGCCGCCACCGAGTGCGTCGGGCAACCTGTCGGCCAGCGGTTTCGGCAGGGAGAGCGGGATCTTCTTGGCCATGAATTCAGCGTACCGACGACGCATCGGGCAAAGTGGCTGCCATGGAGTTGCGAATCTTCACCGAACCTCAGCAAGGCGCTACCTACACCGACCTTCTGGCCGTGGCGCAGGCCGCCGAACAATTCGGCTATGGCGCATTTTTCCGCTCCGATCACTACCTCGCGATGAACAGCGAGGGCTTGCCCGGCCCGACGGACGCGTGGATCACCTTGGCCGCTCTGGCCCGGGAGACCTCCACCATCCGGCTGGGCACCCTCGTCACCTCCGCGACCTTCCGACATCCGGGACCGTTGGCCATCTCGGTGGCGCAGGTCGACGACATGAGTGGCGGACGCGTCGACCTCGGGATCGGCGCCGGCTGGTTCGAGGAAGAGCACAAGGCGTACGGCATTCCGTTCCCTGTTCTGAAAGAGCGTTTCGAACGACTCGAAGAGTCGCTGGCGGTGATCACCGGGCTGTGGCGCACACCTCGTGGTGAGTCCTTCTCGTACAGCGGGAAGCACTTTCAGATCGAAAACTCACCTGCCCTTCCCAAACCCCGACAGCCGGAGGGCCCTCCCGTCGTGATCGGCGGTGCGGGCAAGAAGAAGACACCGGCTCTGGCCGCGAAGTACGCCGACGAGTTCAACGTTCCCTTCGCCTCCATCGAGGACACGCGCGACATCATCGAACGAGTCCATCTCGCGTGCAAGGCCATCGACCGCGATCCCACCGAGTTGGTGTACTCCAACGCGCTGGTGTTGTGCTGCGGCCGCACCGAGGAGGAAGTGTCCCGACGGGCCGCGAACATCGGTCGTGAGGTGAGCGAACTGCGGGAGAACGGACTCGCCGGGTCGCCCGCCGAATTGGTCGACAAGATCGGCCGTTACACCGAAGCGGGATCACAGCGGATTTACCTGCAGACCCTCGACCTGAGCGACCTCGACCACCTCGAACTGGTCGCGAGCGAGGTACTTCCGCAGCTGAGCTGAACCAGGACAACTACAGCACAATCGAGGTATGAGGTTGCTGCTTCTTGCCGACACCCATGTGCCCAAGCGTGCGCGGGATCTCCCCGCCCTCGTCTGGGAGGAGGTCGACAAGGCCGATGTGGTCATTCACGCCGGGGACTGGGTGGACGTGGCGCTGTTCGATGCCCTCGAGGAACGGTCCACCCGGCTCGTCGCCTGCTGGGGAAACAACGACGGCGACGACCTGCGGGCGCGGATGCCCGAGACGGCTGAGGTGACACTGGAGGGGGTCCGCTTCACTGTCGTGCACGAGACCGGGGCGTCCACCGGCCGGGACAAGCGGATGTCCGCCGCATACCCCGACACCGACGTTCTCGTCTTCGGGCACAGCCACATTCCGTGGGACACGGTCTCCGACACGGGTCTGCGACTGCTCAATCCGGGGTCACCCACGGATCGGCGTCGTCAGCCGTTCTGCACCTACATGACGGCCGAGGTTCGGGACGGGGAACTGCGCGAGGTCGAACTGCACCGACTGTGACGGGCCGCCCGGTCAGTGGCGGGTGGTCGAGTCCAGGAACTGGCGGAGGTCGCGGTCCCACTGGGCGTCGCGGGCACGGTTGAGGGACGCCCGGGTGATGAGGAAACCCGACATCGCGATCATCATCACCACGAACCAGGTGAACAGTCCGGCGATCACTCCGGCCACTCGTGCGGCAGACGCCGACATCGGCTGCGTGGTCAAGTTCCCTTCGCCGTCGACCCAGATCTGTTCCTCGGTGCCGGCGGGGGTGGCGGGATCGACGGTGATGTCGGCGCGGCGGGTCTGGTCACCCCACGTCCACTTGGCCGGGGCGGTGTCGACTCCGGACGGTGCGACATCGGAGGACATCGTCACTCCTGTGGAGTCGGCGAGGGTGGTCGCGGTGACGGTCCGGAACTCGGAGGTCTGCTGCTCGGCCAGCACCTGTTGGCTGGCGGCGGTCTTCGCACCCGCGAAGATGGCGAGCGGAAGCATCGCGAAGGCGAGAACGATCACTGCAAGCGTGAGAAGGTTCTCGATGCGGTCGGAACGTCGCATCAGTGGGTTGCGCCGGGTGGAGCCGGGCCGCAGCGGCAGCCCTCCCGCTCGAGAGTTCTTCCACATGTCGTTCCGGTCCTCTCGCCGACAATCTCCTGCTTCCAGGGTCGTACGCTTTGCAAACCAGATCAAGTCATCGAGGTGTGTGTTTGGGCACTGTGTGGTATTACACCTCCACTGATACTCCTCCCGGGGTTCGTCCGCATAGGGCCACTTCCCGGTGTTCTTTGGGGCTCATGCCCCGTACTCGCTTGAATGCCGCACTCAGCGCGAAACCGCTGCCGTACCCGACTCGTTGGGCAACCGCGGCCACGGTGGCGTCGGGCTCGCGGAGCAGATCGGCGGCCAGAGCAAGCCGCCAGTGGGCCAAGTAGGTCATCGGCGGCTCCCCGACCAGTTCGGTGAACCTGCGAGCAAGGCCGGCCCGGGACATCCCGGTCTCGGCGGCAAGCGAAGCGACGGTCCACGGTTGCGCCGGATTGTTCTGGAGGATGCGCATCGCCTTGCCGACCACCGGATCGGTCTGTGCCCGCACCCACGACGGCGCCTCGACCGCAGGCCGGGCGAACCACACACGCAGCACGGCGATGAGCAGTAGATCGAGCAGCCGGTCGAGAACCGCTTCCTGACCGGGCTCGTCGCGCACCACCTCGTCGTGCAGAAGGGTGACCAGCCGGGAGTCCCAGTCGGTGCGGCGTTGCACCACCAGCGGGGGCAGCGCCGACAGCAGACGGCGGCTGATTTCGCCGGGAGTCGTATACGTTCCGGTCAACAGCACGGTGCGGCCGCTGGGGTTGTTTCCCCACGTCCGGACGCCCAGATCCATCGATTCGGCGAGCGGTTCCCCGTGCAGCGTCGTGCAGCTCTGGTCGGGATTGATGACGACGCGCGGCGCCCTCGCCGGGTCATCCGCGACGACGTAGCGTTCCGGTCCACGCACGACGGCGATGTCCCCCTCGGTCAACCGGATGGGTTCGCCGGCATGGGGGGAGATCCACGCCTCGCCGCGGCCCACGGCCACGAGACTGAGCGGTGCACGGTCGTCGATCTGCAGTGACCACGGTGGTTCCATGATCGAGCGGAGCACGAAGGCTCCGGTGGCACGGGGTCCGCTGATGAGACCGGCGAGGGGATCCATAGTCGCGATCGTAGACGCTGGCGTATGGATGAGCGCTTCTCGACCATGGATAGTCTCATCACTTCCGTCTTGACTGGACGCATGACAACGACAACCTCCACCCTCGTCCTGACCGGCACCGGCAAGATCGGCGGTCGCGTTCTCCGCGGACTCGCCGCCGCGGGAGCGTCCGCCCGCAGTGGTTCACGATCCGGCAACCCGCCCTTCGACTGGGATGACGAAGACACGTGGACGCCCGCGCTCGAGGGCATCACCTCGGTGTACATCGCCTACTACCCGGACCTCGCCGTGCCGGGGGCCGCCGAGGTGGTCGAGAAATTCACCGAGACTGCGGTGGCGGCCGGAGCGCAAAGGCTGGTTCTGCTGTCCGGCCGGGGCGAACCGGAGGCGGAGCGGAGCGAACAGGTGGTGCAGAAGTCGGGCGTGGAGTGGACCATCCTTCGCTCGAGTTGGTTCAGCCAGAACTTCAGTGAGAGTTTCATGGCCGACTCGTTGCGCACCGGAACTCTCACTCTGCCCGTCGGCGACGTCCTCGAACCCTTCGTCGACGCCGACGATCTCGCCGACATCGCCGTCGCCACACTCACCGAGGACGGACACGCGGGCGAGTTGTACGAGGTGACCGGCCCCCGCTTGATGTCGTTCGCCGACGCCGTCGCCGCAATCTCGGAGGCAACGGGGCGCGACTTCCGTTATGTCGCCACCACTTCGGCGGACTATGCGTCACTGCTGGCCGCGGCAGGGTTGGCCACCGATGCGATCGGTCTGCTCACCTACCTGTTCGAGGACGTTCTCGACGGGCGAAATGCATATCTCACCGACGGTGTGGAGCGGGCTCTCGGACGGGCACCGAAGGACTTCGCCGACTACGCCCGCGCCGCGGCGGCAGCGGGCGTCTGGAAGGAGAGGTGACGGTGCGTTCACTGCTGATCGTCACGGCCGTGGGGGCGGGGTTGATCGGCGGTGTGATGTTCGCGTTCTCGACATTCATCATGCCGGCACTGAGCCGCCTCGAACCGCGACAGGGCATCGCGGCCATGCAGGCAATCAACCGTGCAGCGCCGAATGCGTTCTTCATGACTGCGTTGTTCGGTACGGCGGTGACCTCGATTGCGCTGGCGGTGGCGACGGTGGTCCGGCACGACGCGTCGGCGAGCTACGCAGTGGTTGCGTGCGTTCTCTATCTCACCGGGATCGTGTTGACGGTGGTCTATCACGTCCCGCGCAACAACGCGCTGGACGCGGTCGATCCCGGCGGGAACGACGCAGCGGACGTCTGGGGAAACTACGTGCCCGGGTGGACTGCATGGAACCACGTGCGCACGGTCAGCGCACTGTCGGCCTCGGCGGTGCTCGTATGGGCGGCGACCGGAACCTGAGCTACGACGGCGGAAGCACGTCCGTCTGAGAGGGGACCTCGTCCTGCTTCAGCACTCCGACGGGGCAGCTGACTCCGGTGGCGTGCACCGGGCAATAGCCGCCGGGGTTCTTGGCGAGGTACTGCTGGTGGTAGTCCTCCGCGTAGAAGAACTGGGTGAGCGGGGCGATCTCGGTGGTGATTGCCCCGTAACCGGCTTCGGCGAGGCGTTTTTCGAAAGCCTCGGCCGTCGCTTCCGCGATCTCGACCTGCGACTCATTCATCGTGTAGATCGCGGACCGGTACTGCGTGCCCTGGTCGTTGCCCTGCCGCATGCCTTGGGTGGGATCGTGATTCTCCCAGAACTCCTTCAGAACTTCGGCGTACGAGATGACCTGCGGATCGAACACCACGAACACGACCTCGGTGTGCCCGGTACGGCCGGAGCAGGTCTCCTCGTAGGTGGGATTCGGGGTATAGCCACCTGCGTATCCGACAGCGGTCGTGTACACGCCGTCGAGCTGCCAGAACTCTTTCTCGGCGCCCCAGAAACATCCCATCCCCAGCACCGCGGTCTGCATTCCTTCGGGGAACGGCGGCTGCAGCGGATGACCGTTCACGAAGTGCGTCGCCGGAACCGGCATCGGCCGATCCCGGCCGGGGAGCGCACCCTCGGCGGTGACCATCGTCGACTTAGCGGTTGCCCGACCCAGCAGCTCGTCGTACCAAGACATGACTCGATGCTACGCGCGCAGTCGCAGGCGTCTCCTCGACCGATGTCGCCGTTTCACCCGGGTCCGGAACGCGAGCGGCGACCCACCGCGAGGCAGGCAATTCCACCCATCGGTACAGCGCCTCCGAGATCAGCGCGGTCACCAGGAGGAAGACGACGATGGCACCGGTCGCGCCGAAATGGCCGACGGTGTGCTCGTACACCCGGTACAAAACGAGCGTATGGACGAGGTAGATCGCGTAACTGCGCGTCGCCGTCCAGCGGACGACGGCCCAGTGGGCGGCCGGTCCGTCGTACCGGCCGACGAGCACGACGCACGCGGTGACGACGGCGAATGTCCACAGGTAGTGCTCCCCTGCCCAGTACACCCGGAAGTCGGTGGCGAGGTGGATGACGTTCACCTGGGCGAGCCCGGCGATGATGATCCATCGCGGCTCCGCGAGCCTGGCCCAGCCGAGGTAGATGAGTTGACCGAGCAACACGGCGGGCATCGTCGCGGCGATCTTGGACAGCATCGGGACCGTGTAGGGCTGCGGTACGTACAGGTTGTAGAGCAGGATCAGCGAGCAGATCGCGGCGCCGGCGAGAGGCATCGCAATGGGTGTGGCGCGTAGGACCGGCCGCGCGGCGACGCAGGCCACATAGAAGAAAATCTGCACGGCCAGGGTCCACGTGACGCCGAGTACCGCGACTTCCGGTTTGAGGAAGAATCCGCCGAGCACGAAGCTCAGGAGGGCGTCGACGTTGGAGATTCCGTCCTGCCCGCTGAACATGCCGTTGATTCCCAGGCGTACCAGGACAACGGCGGCGAGAATCGCCACCCAGAATGCGGGCAGGATGCGCCCGAGCCGGTTGAACAGGAATCGCCCGGGAGGGTGACGAATAGCCGAACGGGTGATCAACACACCGGTCAGCATCATGAATACGGCGACACCGAGAAAAGACAAATGCTGATTCAGTCCGGCCCGTTCGATAAATATCTGATAGACGACGTCGATGAACCACCATCCCGTTCCGAGATCGTCGATCAGATAGAACGAGATGTGCGAATAGATGACGGTCAGGACCGCGAAGAAACGCAGCAGATTCGCGCCCGTGAGCTCCACGCGCGGTGCGGCCGCGTGTGAATCTGCAACAGGTATCAGCAAAGGCACCGCGACAGCTTAAGGTTCCGTTCACCGGGCAGACGAATTTTCACGACCGCCGGAGCCGCCGTGTCAGATTTTTTTCGGGTAGCCGAACTTTACTGTGAGGGAATCGCCCCCTGTGCCCCGGTGTTGCGCACGGTGTACCAATGAGATTGGGTATACACCCGAGAACGATTGGAAAAGGCGGGTGCGTGACGCATGCTCACGCGGCGTTCGCACCCGGAAGAATCAGGGCCACACGCCCACAAAGAAGGGACCCTCGTGTCTGAATACACGCTGCCGGAACTCCCCTACGATTACGCAGCTCTCGAGCCGCACATCTCCGGCAAGATCATGGAGCTGCACCACGACAAGCACCACGCCACCTATGTCAAGGGCGCCAACACCGCCCTCGAGAAGATGGCCGAAGCCCGCGAGGACGGCACCATCGCCGACAAGGCGCTGCTGCTCTCCCGCAACCTGGCCTTCAACCTCGGTGGACACACCAACCACTCCATCTTCTGGAAGAACCTCTCGCCCAACGGTGGCGACAAGCCCACCGGCGAGTTGGCCGCCGCGATCGACGACCAGTTCGGTTCGTTCGACAAGTTCCAGGCTCACTTCACCGGTGTCGCGACCACCCTGCAGGGTTCGGGCTGGGCACTGCTCGGCTACGACACCATCGGCCAGCGCCTGGTCATCGAGCAGATGACCGATCAGCACGGCAACATCACCGCCGCGCTGATCCCCGTGGTCATGCTCGACATGTGGGAGCACGCCTTCTACCTCGACTACCAGAACGTCAAGCCGGACTACGTCAAGGCTTGGTGGAACATCGTGAACTGGGCAGACGCCGAGGAACGCTTCACCCGCGCCCGCACCCAGGGCGCCGGCCTCATCGGCTGATCTCCTCTCTTCTCTCACGAGCGCACAGAACGCCTCCGGGCATTTCTGTGCGCTCGTGCCGTTCCGGTACCCTCACCACTCCGGAATTCGTCCGAGTTGGCCGTGCGTCCAATAGCCTTGATCCGTGACCGACAACAGCACGCCACGTAAAGACTCCGCCGTCCACGCCTTCCGCGACGATGCGCTGGGCGATCTGGACGCCACCGGTATCGCGGAGCGGATCGCGTCCAAGGAAGTCTCGGTCCGTGAGGTGACCGAAGCGGCAATCGCCCGAGCCGAGTCGGTCGAACCATTACTGTGCGGGCTGGCGTTCCCCGACTTCGACCGCGCCCTGACAGAATCGGGACGCCCCCACGAAGGCGTGTTCGCCGGGGTGCCGACGGTCATCAAAGACAACGTCGACGTCGCCGGCCAGCCCACCCAGCACGGCAGCGCAGCGTTCACCGCCACCCCGGCCCGGGCCGACAGCGACTTCGTGGCGCAATACCTGTCCACCGGAATCGTCTCGCTCGGGAAGAGCCGGCTACCGGAATTCGGGTTCAGTGCCTCGACGGAATTCATGGACGCAGAACCGGTGCACAACCCGTGGAACCTCGCGTACTCCCCCGGCGCCTCCTCCGGCGGTTCGGCCGCGCTCGTCGCGTCCGGGGTGATTCCGATCGCCCACGCGAACGACGGCGGCGGCTCCATCCGCATTCCCGCCGCGGCCTGCGGGCTCGTCGGACTCAAACCGTCCCGGGGTCGCACGGTGCCCGATGCCATGGACAAGACGCTGCCCGTCAGGATCATCTCGCAGGGCGCCGTCACCCGGTCGGTCCGCGATACCGCTCGGTGGATGGCCGCGGCCGAACGCTACTACCGCAATCCGACGCTGCCGCCCATCCGATTGGTGGAGGGGCCCAGCACCACCAGGCTCCGCATCGGCGTGGTCGTCGATTCCGTCACCACGTCTCCCACCGACGACGAAACGCGAAAGTCGGTTCACGCCACCGCCGACCTGCTCGCAGCGCTGGGACATCACGTCGAGGAAGCACCGATGCCGGTGAACCAGTCCTTCGTCGACGATTTCTGCACCTACTGGGGATTTCTCGCGTTCGTCATTTCCAACAACGGCAAGCGGATGCTCGGGCCGGATTTCGATCGAGCAGGTACCGACAACCTCACACGCGGGCTGGCTGCGATGTACCGAAAGAAAATGGCCAGGACACCCCAGATGCTGTACCGGCTGCGTCGTACGTACCGCGAGTACGCCCAGGTGTTCCAGACGTACGACGTGGTGCTCTCACCCACTCTTGCACACACGACGCCCGAACTCGGATACCTCTCCCCCAGACAAGGTTTCGAGGAACTGTTCGACAAGCTCATCGCCTACACGGCGTTCACGCCGCTCAACAACGCATCCGGTGGCCCTGCCATCTCCCTTCCGCTGCACGAGACGTCGCAGGGGCTTCCGCTCGCCTCGCATTTCTCCGCGAACCACGGGGACGAGCGCACCCTGCTCGAGTTGGCGTTCGAGTTGGAGCAGGCAACTCCCTGGCGACGCATTCAGGATGCGCGCTGAAAGTTACCTCTTCGCAGGCTCATCCAGACAACGATGCCGGCGAGTAGCACCGTCGTGCACCCGAATCCGACGGCCAGGTGACCGGCGGTCAGGATCGGTGTCGAGCCGCTGACGCTGCGTGACACCGCGACCGGGTCCGCGAGAACTGTCGCCAATTGCGTCTGCTGCGCCCCGGACCGGGCAGGCATGGCGGCCACCCCGGCATTGAGGTCGGTCGACAGTTGCCCCGACAGTGCCTTCAATTTCGCAAAGCCGTCGACGATCTGCGTGGTGGCACCGGCCAGCAGCTCGGGAGCCTGATCAGCGATCGGGACGATGCCGTCGTTCAGTTGGCGCGCGCCACTGCTCAGTTCGGCACTTGCGTCGGTCAGCTGTCCCATCGCCACCCGGACGAGTTCACCCAGGTCGGTGTCGGGGCCGACTTGCTCACCCAGAAGCCCCGGGACCGAAGTCAACTGACCTGAAAGCAATCCCAGGTCCGCACTCACCTGCTGTAGGGCCGGAACCACCTCGGGCGCGACGGGGGTGGCCGCGAGAACGCGGATCGCCGCATCGATTCTCGTGCGCATCTGCACGGCACTGTCGTTCGCTTCACCCAAGGTCAATCCCAGCGCGCTCAGCCGATCTGCCAGGTCGTTCGCCGTTCCGGCCGTCTCGTCGACCACACCCGCTACCTGATCCGCCACACCGAGGAGTTGCACTGCGCCCGATCGCGCCGTCTCGAGGTACGGCAGCAGCGTGTCGGCGCCTGCGGTGAGTTGCTGTGCCGCATCGTCCGCCGCGGACGTGCCCGCCGCGAGAAGTCCGGCTGCCATCCCCGCCTGCTGAAAGGCAGTCCGCGACTTCGACATGTCGGCCAGCAGGTCGGCGACACCGTCGGCACCGACCTGAGAAGACACCACCTCGGACAGCCTGATGGCTGCCACCTCGTCTGCGCCCTCCACGTCGAGACCGAGGGTGGCCTGCCGTGGTTTCGAACCCCAGATCGACGACACGGCAGCACTGAAGTCATCGGGCACGGTGACGGTGGCGAAATAGTTGCCGGCCTCCGCCTCGTCGGCCGACACCACCCGCCAGTCGAAATCCTGATTCGCTTCGAGATTCCCGATCAGGGATTCCCCGGCCCGCACTGCCTCCCCTTCGACCGTGGCACCCGCATCCGCGTTCACGATCGCCACCGTCCGGCTGTCCGGCGCGTCACCGAGAAACAGGGCGCCGAGGCCGGCCGCGGAGACGGCGACGAGCGCGGTCAGGCCGAGTGCGGCGGTACGCCGGGGCGTGAAGAACTGTCGCATCGTGTCGGTTGCGGCGTGGTGGCCGACGGATTTCCCTGGGCGCTCAGACGTCATTCCGGTGAGGGTAGGAGGCTTTGATAGCGCGGGCTTGTGGGCTTTCTGAGGGTTCTCTGAGGAACGGGCGCCGTCCGCCGCCCGATGAGCACTCCTGTGCGTTAGCACTCATGTGCACTTGTGTGCCAGGCATTGTTCGGTGCATTCTTCAAGTACCCAACGAGGTGTGCGCACGAGGCATGTTTCCAGCACGTCATTCACACCGAGGAGGCAGAGATGAACAGGGACGGCTACATCGGCATCTCGCCCTTCCAGGCCGCAGGTACTTTGCGCGGGTTCGTCATTTCGGGGCGTTGGCCCGACACCACCAAGGAATGGGCGCAGCTACTTGCCCTCGCCGTTCGGGTGGCGTGCATTCCGGGGCTTCTGCACACCACGACGGTGTTCGGCGCCCGCGAGGATCTGCCGGAGGAACCGGAGCCCGAGACCGTCGGCCTCGTGGTTGCCGAGGGCACGGTCCTCGGTGAGTTCGCGCTGTCTCCCGGGCGGTTCGCGGACCATCAGCCACCGGCGTTGATGATGCTGCACCCACCGTCGGAGACCACGCCGTCGTTGCCGGAATGTGCAGGTGCGGCATCCGGTTGCGTCCTGCTGCCCGGCCTGCCTCACCTCGGTCTCGACCACCGGGCGGCGTGGGTGGAGGCGGAGGCGGACGGCACGGTCACCTCCATGGTCAGCCGAGTCGGCATCGACCCGATCAGCGACCCCGACACCGCTGTTTTGGCGATGCTGCTGGCGTCGTGAGGGTTCCCGAAACCTCACGACGCGGTTGTCCAAACTTATTGTCGCCTTTGTGTTTTCGGATCCTCCCCGCTAGCGTGAAGGTCAGCGAAGGGGAGTAGCCCCCAATCGCCAGTGTCGACATATCGGTACTGTGACGCGAGTCACCGGACCCGGCCTGGTGAACCGGCACCGTGACGTCTCTCGGTGCCGGTGGGCGAGACCTTCGGCCGAGTGGGCGCGTCAGTGCCTGCCACGCCGGGGGACCCACCTGTCAATCCTCCGACCGACTGCTCTAGGAGGATGTTGTGCTGGCCGCGGTGCTGCTGAGTTTCGGGGTGATCTTCGTCGCCGAACTGGGTGACAAATCCCAGCTGATGGCGATGACGTTCGCGCTGCGCTACCGGTGGTGGGTGGTGATCTCGGGCATCACGGTCGCGACGACGGTGGTGCATCTGGTGTCGATCGCCGTGGGTCACAGCCTCGGAGTCGCCCTTCCCACCGGCGCGATCAGTGTGGTCGGTGGGGTCGCGTTCCTGATCTTCGGTGCGTGGACACTGCGCGGTGACCGCCTCAGCGACGAGGAGCAACTCAAGGCCGGCCGCACCGCCCGTTCCGCGCTTCTGGCGGTGACATCCGCTTTCTTCCTCGCCGAACTGGGCGACAAGACGATGCTCGCCACCATCACCCTCGCCACCGACCACGACACGGTCGGCGTGTGGATCGGCTCGACTGTCGGCATGGTGGCGGCCGACGCCCTGGCCATCCTGCTCGGCGCGGTCCTGGGCAAGCACCTGCCGGAGAGAGTCATCCGGATCGGCGCCGCGGTGTCGTTCTTCGCCTTCGGGGCCTGGTTACTGCTGGGAGGTCTGCTACCGGGCAGCGCGGCGGGCCCACTCGCGGCCGGCGCCGTCGTCGTCACCGCCGTCGCTGTCGCAGCGGGTCGTACCGTGTGGTCCCGTCGCCGGACGCACGCTCCGGTGAAGGATCAGGAGTTGCTGCACTGACCGCAGTCCGGCGCCTTCCCGGTGAGTCGACAAGGTCACGCAGTACGGGCGATACTCGACGCGAAAGTTGCTCTATGTTCTCCGCGGACGAGAGGCGTGTGTGAACCATCCCGTTGCGAGCGCCAAACCCGCGCTTCTCACAGTCGACGACGATCCTGGAGTGTCTCGCGCCGTCGCGCGGGACTTGCGGCGCCGGTACGGCGAGAAGTACCGCATCATCCGCGCCGAGTCCGGCGAATCCGCACTGGAAGCGCTGCGCGAGCTGAAACTGCGCGGCGACCCCGTCGCGGTCATTCTCGCCGATTACCGCATGCCGGCCATGAGCGGAATCGAGTTCCTCGAGAAGGCCATGGACCTCTACCCGGTGGCCCGGCGCGTGCTGCTCACCGCATACGCGGACACCGATGCGGCGATCGAGGCGATCAACGTGATCGACCTCGACTACTACCTGCTCAAACCCTGGGATCCGCCGGAGGAGAAGCTGTATCCGGTGGTCGACGCGCTGCTCGACGCCTGGGCGTCGTCGGAGCGGCACCCGGTGGAGGAAACCAAGGTGATCGGCCACCGTTGGGCGGCCCGGTCGTCGGAGGTGCGCGAGTTCCTCGCACGCAACCAACTCTCGTATCGCTGGTACATGTCGGACGAACCGGAAGGCGAGCGACTTCTCGCCGCCGCAGGTGCCGACGGACTTCGGTTGCCTGTCGTCATCTGCCCGGACGGTGACGTCCTGGTCGAGCCGGCCGACACCGAGCTGGGCAATCGGCTGGGGTTACGGACGTCGCCGTCGGAGAACTTTTACGATCTCGTCGTCGTCGGAGGCGGTCCCGCCGGGCTGGGCGCCGCGGTCTACGGCGCCTCCGAAGGTTTGCGCACCGCGCTCGTCGAGCGGACGGCAACCGGCGGGCAGGCGGGTCAGAGCAGCCGTATCGAGAACTACCTCGGATTCCCCGACGGCGTGTCCGGCGCTCAGCTGGCCGACCGCGCCCGTCGGCAGGCAACTCGGTTCGGGGCCGAGCTGATCACCACGCGCGACGTGGTGGCTCTCGAGGTGAACGGCTCGGCGCGCACGGTGCGATTCGCCGACGGCCACACCATCGACGCGCATACCGTGATTCTGGCCACCGGGGTCTCCTATCGGCGCCACCCCGCGCCCGGGATCGACGAGCTCACCGGACGTGGGGTCTTCTACGGGTCGGCCGTCACCGAGGCGGCCCGCTGCGCGGATCAGGATGTGTACATCGTCGGCGGCGCCAACTCTGCGGGGCAGGCCGCGATGTACCTGGCGCGGGGCGCGCGCACCGTCACGATCGTGGTCCGGGCGAAGTCGCTCGAAGACTCGATGTCGTATTACCTGATCCAGCAGATTCAGCAGAACCCGCGAATACGCGTCCGGCCGTGCACCGAGGTGGTCGGAGTGGAAGGGGACGGCCACCTCGAGAGGATCCGGCTGCGCGACAATGCGGGTGGGTACGAGGAGACCGTCGATGCCGGGTTCCTCTTCCTGTTCATCGGGGCCGCCCCGCGCACCGAGTGGCTCGACGGTGTGGTGATTCGCGACGAGCACGGATTCGTGGTGTCCGGCCCGGATCTCGTCGTGGACGGGAAGGCGCCGAGCGGCTGGCCACTCGACCGGCTACCGCACCACCTCGAAACCAGCGTCCCCGGAATCTTCGCCGCGGGCGACGTTCGGTCGGAGTCGGCCAAACGGGTGGCGTCGGCAGTCGGTGAAGGGGCGATGGCTGTCATGCTCGTGCACCGCTACATCGGACAACCGTGATCGGGGGCAGACCGTGACCACACTTTCCTGTTCCCCGGAAGAGCTCAGAACGCTCTTCCTGTTCGAGAAACTCGACGATCGCCAGCTCGGCCAGCTGTGCGGAAGCGGTCGCGTCGAGCTGATCGAACCGGGTCCCGTCTTCGCCGAGGGCGATGCCGCGACCTGCTTCTACGTGCTGATGGACGGCGAACTGGTCCTCGGCAAGTTGTCCGGGGGCGAGGAGATCGAGGTCAACCGAACCTCTCAGCGCGGCGTGTATGCCGGGGCGTGGCAGTCGTATCTCGGCGATCGCGCACCTCAGACGTACACGGCATCGTTGCGGGTCACGACGCCGTCCCGGTTCTTCGTGTTGGACGCCGACCGCTTCGGTGCCCTGATGCACGAGTGGTTCCCGATGGCAGTTCACCTGCTCGAAGGGTTGTTCTTCGGCACTGAGAACTCCCGTCAGATCGTCGACCAGCGCGAGCGGCTCCTCGCCCTCGGCTCACTGTCTGCGGGACTGACGCACGAGCTCAACAACCCGGCGGCCGCCGCAGTACGGGCGACGGCCTCGCTCCGCGACCGGGTGTCGCACATGCGGCAGAAGCTCGGTGTCATCGCGTCCGGGGTGTACGACCGGCAGGCACTCGCGACACTGATCCGGTTACAGGAGGAAGCGGCGGAACTGGTCGCGAAAGCCCCCACACTCACACCGCTGGAAGCCGCGGATCGCGAAGACCAGCTCGGCGACTGGTTCGACACGCATGGCGTCTCCGGCGGCTGGGACCTCGCTCCCACGTTCGTGCAGGCAGGCCTCGACATCCCCTGGCTCGAGCGGATCGTGGCGAGCGTCGACGACGACGCGGTGGTCGAGAGCACGATCCGGTGGCTCAACTACACCATCGAGACAGAGCTTCTGATGAACGAGATCGCCGATTCGACCGCCCGGGTGTCGACTCTGGTGAATGCCGCGAAGCAGTATTCGCAGATGGACCGTGCCCCATACCAGCGCGTCGACCTTCGCGAATTGCTCGACAGTTCGCTGGTGATGCTGGGACGCAAGATCGGCGACTCGGTCGCGGTGGTGAAGGACTACGACGCTTCCCTGCCTCAGGTTCCTGCCTATGCGGCGGAACTCAACCAGGTGTGGACGAACCTCATCGACAATGCCGTCGCCGCGATGCAGGGGCACGGCACTCTCACCGTCCGCACCCGGCGGGACGGCGACATGGCGCTCATCGAGATCGGCGACACCGGTCCCGGTGTGCCGGAAGAGATCCGCTCGCGTATCTTCGAGCCCTTCTTCACCACGAAGCCCGTCGGAGAAGGCACCGGCCTGGGCCTCGACATCTCCTGGCGCATCGTGGTGAAGAAACACCGCGGCGATCTCCGCGTTCACTCCGAGCCGGGTGATACCCGCTTCCAGGTTCGCATCCCGATCGAGCCGGAAGTGACAGCGATGGAAGGAGACTCGCATGGGTGAAGTGGAAGGCATCGACACGAGCGTCGCACCGAGCGGTACCGGTTGCGTCGAATGCGACGCCGCCGGTGGGTGGTGGGTTCACCTGCGGCGCTGCGCACTGTGCGGACACGTCGGATGCTGTGACTCCTCGCCGGCGCAGCACGCCAGCCGGCACGCCGCCGACACCGGTCACCCGGTGGTGCAAAGCTTCGAGCCCGGCGAATCGTGGTTCTGGAACTATGCCACCGATCAAGTGTTCCAGGGCCCCGAACTGGCTGCACCGCAACATCATCCGCTCGAGCAGACCATTCCGGGCCCCGCCGACCGCGTGCCGCAGGACTGGCAGAAACACATCCACTGATCTGCCGAGCTAGAGACCGGCACTGTTCACTTGTGCCGCGGTCGCGGCGTCCTGTTCGTCGTAGCGGGCCAGCGTCGCCTCGAACGTCGCCTTCATCGCCGCGGCGTGGCGTTCGTGCGCGGCGAGAACACCGACCGCGGTGTTCTCGTACGCCACACCGGAACCGCCCACGGCCGTCGCCCGAAAGCGCTCGGCCAGCGCCGCCGCCGACCGCAGATGCGTTTCGCCCAAACCGAAGTTGTCGGGCGCGAGTTCCCGGTAGGCCCGCAGTCGCAACTCCGCCATGTCCGACGCCAGCGCGTCACACGCCGCGATGCAGCGCAGCAGCGCCTCGCGATCGACTTCCATCTGATTCCCGGTCATCCGTCCCCCCACCGTTTTGCCTGCGCCTCCCGTGCGCACGCGAAGACAACCTACCCGGCTACTCCACAGGCCGGTAGGTGCACACGTGCACGCCCGTGTTGCTCGTGACCGAGGAGACCAGCTCGAGAGTCCGGAGCCCGCCGTTCTCGGGGAAGATCGACTTGCCGCCGCCGAGGATCACCGGCTCGATCATGAGACGCAGCTCGTCGAACAGGCCTTCACTCAGGAGGGTCCGCGCCAGTGTGGCGCTTCCCATCACCAGCAGCGAGCCGTCACCGCCCTCCCGCAGCTTCCGGATTTCTGCGACAGCCTCGTCACCGGGAATGCGGGTGGTGTTCTCCCAGGTCAGCTCGTCGTCGCCGAGTGTCGAGGACACCACATACTTCGAGATGGCGTTCATCTGGTCGGCGAACGGATCGCCTGCCCGCTCCGGCCACGCCGCGGCCATCGTCTGCCATGTGCGCCGCCCGAACAGCAACGCCTTCGCCCCGCTCAACGCGTCGGCGAAAGCGTTGCCCATCGCCTCCGGATCGAAGAACGGATGCGACCAGCCGCCGTGGGCGAAACCACCGTCGGTGTCCTCCTCCGGGCCGCCGGGCGCCTGCACGACACCGTCCAAACTGATGAAGTCCATGATCACAACGCGCACGGGACTCACTCCTCTTTTTCGTTACGGGGATGACGAAGGGATAGACCATCGAGCCGTTCGAAACTCATCGCGCCCACTGTATCCGCGAACAGTACGGTATCCGGGCTCTTCTCCGCACTCAGGAGAGGACGCGCGACACGGTGTCGGTAGTGGCCCTGTCCTGCCCGTCATAGCGAGCGGCTGCACCGGCGAGGTTGTCGGCGATTCTGGCGAGGTCGCCGAGAAGCGCCTCTCGCCGCGTATCGAGATAAGCGCAGAACTGCGGGAAAGCCGCCCGCGACGTGGCAGCCCACGCCGCAGATGACCGGGCGATCACCCCGTCGGTGGCCGCGAGCGCCGTATTCGCCTCCGTGAACATCCCCTCCATCTGCCCTGCTGCGAGACGCAGTTCCACGACATCGACGTTCACAGTTTGCCACTCCCCCACGACATCCCCCTTTACGAATCCGCTCGTGCTCCGCTACCTTACGTGCACAGTGGCACCCGGGGGGACCGTGGATCTGAAGATGATTCGTGAGTGGGACACCGTCGCGCTCGAACAGTTGGAACAGGCTCTGTCGGCACGCATCACCGCCATCGACGACGTGCGGCGGCGGATTACCGAACTCGGTGATCTGCGCGGTTGGGAGGGCGAAGCCTCGCAGGCAGCACGACGTGCTTTTCAGGTGGCAGTGCAGGACCTCGCCGACGAGAGTGCGGTGATCGGCGCGGTTCGGCGGGTCACGGCGGACACGTTCGACGCTGTTCTGCATGTCCAACTCGAGGTCGCCGCGCTGATGGCTACGGCCGACGACAATGCGTTCGTTGTGTCCGATGCCGGCGCGGTCACCGATGCGCCGAATTCTTCCGAACGGCGGCAGCACGAGTCCATAGTTCGGGCCGCCCGCAGAGCCGACCTCGAGGCGAATGCGCGGGCGCTGATACTCGAGGCCGAGGGCATCGACGTCGACGCAGCCCACGTGCTCACACACGCGATGAGCGGTGGCATCGGAGATCGGGGCGCCGGAGGCTTCAAAGCAGCCGATCAGCAGGGCAGACTGTCTGCCCCGGCGCCACCGCAGAACGCCTCCCCGCTGGAAAACCGGAAATATTGGGACGCAATGCCGGAGTCGCAACGCAGGGAAATACTCGAGCGCCATCCCGAGTGGGTCGGAAGCAGTGACGGCCTCCCCTCTGCGGCGCGGCATCAGGCGAACGTCAACCAGTTCGACGACGAACGGGTCCGGCTGACAGCAGAACGCGACCGGCTGCAGTCGATCGTCGACGACGCTCCGTTCGGGGGCGCATTCACCAATGATGATGCGGCGCTGTGGTACACCGAACAGAAGCTGAGCGATCTGCGCACACTCGAGCAGGTCGTCGCGAAGAATCCGGACGGCCGGCTGATGCTGCTCGACCTGAAATCTGGAGAGCGGGGCATGGCGGCCTTCGCGGTGGGTGACCCCGATACCGCCGAGCACATTTCGGTGACGACGCCCGGACTGAACACCACCATCGTCGACTCGTTCGAGGGAATGGTCGGCGAGGCACGTTCGTTGGGAGACACCAGCGTCGAGCAGTTGCGTCTTCAGGGCCGGCACGACGAGACGGTCGCGACGATCGCGTGGTTGGGATACGAGCCGCCGCAGACAATGGGACCGGGGACTTTCGACACGGTTCGAGGCATGCTGGATGTGACACAGAGCGACCGGGCCGCTGCCGGAGCGGTCAAGCTCGCCGCCTTCTATGAAGGAGTGAATGTCGCCTCTCGACAACCGGATCCGCACCTCACCGCACTCGGACATTCGTATGGTTCCTACACGACTGGCCTGGCACTCCAGGATCCCGGCCCCGGCCAGCCGGTCGATGACGCAGTGTTCTACGGTTCCCCTGGCGTCAACGCCGATGACGAGTCCGACCTCGGGCTGCGCGACGGGCACGGATACGTGATGGAAGCCGCCGACGACCGGTTCGTCACCGAGGTAGGCAAGACGCACAGGTTCGGCCCAGATCCGGGTACTGCAAGTTTCGAACACCTCTCGGTCGACGAGGGAATGAGCCCGGACGGAATTTTTCGCGACGGCGCTCTGGGGCACAGCGAGTATCCGCACCGGGGAACCATGTCGGAGTACAACATGTCGGCAATCGTGGCCGGGCTGCCGGAGAGGGTGGTTCGGTGATTGCCGACCGCCGTCGCCCGGCTCACCGGGCCGCCGCAATTGCCGTGGGAATTTTTTTGACGGCCGTCACGGGATCTGCTGCCGTCACAGGATGTGGGAGTGCAATGACAGACAACCCGTACAACGGCACTGCCGCCGACATTGCGGCCGCAGAGGGGCGGATGCGCCAGTGGCCTCCGCTCGAGGACACGGAAGCGACGGTCGCGAGCGTGGTGCACCAGATCGCTGACGCCGCCGCAACCATCGTGCCCACGCTTCGCTGGGTGTCGGCGGGCGAGCGGACTCAGGGAAGCTGCCCAGCGCCGTTTGCGAGTACCGCGGGGATGTCGGTCTTTCTTCCCGACATGTACTCGACGAGTCCCATCCCCGACGCCGAGTGGCCGGCGGTGCTCCAGGTGGCTCGAGACATCGCGTCGGTACATGGATTAGCGGACATCGAGGTACGGGCAGATCGACCGGGAGACCACAACGTGCGACTCCACAGCGGTGACGGCAACGAGATTCGTCTCGGCACAGCGCGAGCCGCACTGGTCAGCGGTCGAACAGGGTGCCGCTACCTGCGAGCGGATTCCGGGAAGTCCACGGAGTAGCCGGTCGGGCACACCTTGCCTCTGCTGCCATGAGCTGGCCGCGTTATGGTGCAGGTCACCAGGGTTGACCAACTCGGGTCGCCGGAGAGAAGGATTCGAACAGTGGAAATTCAGGGAACCGCCGCACTGGTCACGGGAGCAGCGTCGGGCCTCGGTGCCGCCACCGCCAAGCGCCTCGTCGACGCCGGAGCCACCGTGTTCGGATTGGACCTGCAGCAGTCCATCGAGCGGGCAGGCGACACCGTCCCGGACGGCGTGACCCTCCTCGCCACCGACGTCACCAGCGGCGACGAGGTCCAGGCCGCAGTCGAGAAGATCGTCGAATCGGGACTGCCGCTGCGCATCGTCGTCAACTGTGCCGGTGTCGGCTGGGCGGGCCGCATCCTGTCGAAGAAGGGCCCCCACGACCTCGAACTGTTCCGCACGGTCATCACCGTCAACCTGCTCGGCACGTTCAACGTCATGCGGCTGGCCGCCGACGCCATCTCCAAGACCGACACCGTCGACGAGTCCGGGCAGCGCGGCGTCATCATCAACACCGCATCCGTCGCCGCGTTCGAGGGCCAGATCGGCCAGATTGCGTACTCCGCGTCCAAGGGTGGTGTGCATGGCATGACCGTCCCCGCCGCCCGCGACCTCGCCCAGTTCGGCATCCGTGTCAACACCATCGCCCCCGGCATCATCGACACCCCGATGCTCGCCGGCGTCACCGACGAGTACCGCAAGGGACTCGAGGCCGGGGTCCCGTTCCCCTCACGCCTCGGCCAGCCCGCCGAATACGCGCAGCTCGCTCAGATGATTGTCGAACACGACTACCTCAACGGTGAGACCATTCGTATGGATGGTGCGCTGCGTATGGCCCCGCGGTAGGCGGCTCCGCCGCCCGTGCGCGGTTAACGAGTCTCTGGACTCTTCAACCGCGCACGGGGCGCGAAGCGCACGTGAGAGGACGGCATGGGTTTCTACACTGACCGGATCGTTCCGCGGCTCGTCGACATCAGCTGTGGATTGAAATTCACGGAACCGACGCGCCGACGGGTCTGCGCCGGACTGCACGGTCGCGTTGTGGAGATCGGCTTCGGCTCTGGCCTCAACGTCCCGTTCTATCCACCGGATCTCGATTCCGTGAGCGCCGTCGAACCAGCCGATCTCGGCTGGAAGCTGGCCGCGAAAAGGCTGAGCGGGTCCCCGGTAACTGTCGACCGCGCCGGTGTCGACGGTCAGTCGCTCCCGTTCCTGGACAACAGCTTCGACAGTGCATTATCCACCTGGACGATGTGCACCATTCCCGATATCGACGCCGCACTGCGTGAGGTACGCCGAGTACTGAGGCCGGGCGGAACCCTGCATTTCGTCGAGCACGGCCTCGCCCCCGACGCCGGGGTCCAGAAATGGCAGCACCGGCTGGAGCCCATCCAAAAGACCGTGGCCGGTGGTTGCCACCTCACCCGCGACATCCCCGCCCTGCTCAGCGACGCCGGTTTCGACATTCGGGAACTCGACGTCTTCTACGAGAAGTCCACTCCCAAGGTGGTCGGCGCCTACTCCCTCGGGTACGCGGCCGCACCGCCCGCTAGGCTCTAGCGCTGACGGTGGGGGGAGCCGGCCGAAGTGGCCGGCAGTCGAAGGGGGCCTTTTGTGGGGGCGTTGAAAGCTGATCTGGACCAGCTCGAAAAGCTGGGGGCAGTATTGCGCGGCCTGGCCGGGGAGGCGGGCAGTTTACGAGTCGGCCCCGCGGCAGGCCCTTTCATGTCGAGCCCGGGCGGCGTCATGAGTTCCGTCCTCGAGGCGTGCAGCATCTCGGGTGACCTCATCGAGGGGTCCCTCGTTCCCGCTCTCGAGGAGCGTCTCGGCGAAACCGGTGAAGTGATGATCAACGTCGCCCGGGAATACCGGGATCAGGACGAAGCGTCCGCCGACCGATTCGTCGCTGCGTACACAGACGCCACGGGTGACTGGAACGCAGAAGGATGACCGTCACCCGCACACAGCTCGAATCGTGGGATCCGTCGATGCTGACCGAGGTCGGTGACGCGTGGATTGCGCTCGGCGTCAAGGTCGAGGACCTGTTCGGCCGCTACGTCGACGGCGTCACGAAGGTGAACGACGCATACTGGGAGGGCAAAACCGCGGAGGCCGCCCAGGGTCGGGCGAATGCCGACAAGAAAACCGCCCTCGCCCTCGTCGATCACCTCGAGGCGCTCGCCAACCGGGCGAAGCAGGGTTTCCACGAAGTGGATGCGCCATTGCAACGCGCCCGTATGGCGATCGTCGGCGCGGAAGCGGCCCAGTTCCACGTATCCGAGGACTTGGTCGTGACGGATCCGATCAATTCCGAGGCGGACACCGACCGAGCGAACGACATGGCCGCCTGGCAACGCGACCTCTCCGACGCAGCGACAGCGACAGTGAATGCCGACAGAACTGTCCGGGACGCCCTGAACACGGCACGTGACGGCCTGCGGGCGGCCTTCACGTCTGCCGCCGCACTCGGTGCA
Source organism: Rhodococcus sp. USK13 (assembly GCF_018343855.1). Lineage (NCBI taxonomy): Bacteria > Bacillati > Actinomycetota > Actinomycetes > Mycobacteriales > Nocardiaceae > Rhodococcus > Rhodococcus sp. USK13. Next base: position 328,171 of record NZ_CP069242.1, read on the forward strand.
GATCAGGGCCGCACCGATGCGGCCGACCTCGTGTCCGACCCTGGCGGGTTGACCCCGGAGCAGGTCCGGAGGCTGGGCGAGGCGGGTGCCCTGACGCCCGCACAGCTCGATGCAGTGAACAGCGGAAATGCCGCTACCATCCCCGCGTCCCAGATGGAGTACCTGAACCAGGTGAGCCGGTCGCTCGACGGGAAGAGTCCGCAAGAGATCCAGCACATCATGGAGAAGCTGCCGCCCGACGCCCAACGCTCTCTCGCAAACTCGCTCCAGCTCATCTCGAACGAGAAAGTCACGGCCACCGTCACCGGCGACTCCGAGGTGCCGACCAAGGGCGGAGGAGCCCTGCTGCCGGACAAGATGCGGGAATCGCTCACCCGGGACGACCTAGTCATCCGAGACTTCAAGATGGTGGGCTCCTCGGGCGCCTCCAGCGTCGAACTCAACGGTGTCGCGGACAATCAGGCCATTGCGAAGATCGTCGAGGCCGGTGATCCGCAGTACCAGGTCGGCAGCGGCCTCGATCAGCACCTACTCGACGTAGGTCGCCAGTACCTCGACGCCCAGGTCGCGCACGAACAGGACCCCAATCACAAGTTCGAGTACTTCACCGTCGACGGCCGCGGCACCGAGAACACGGCCATCACCGAAGGTATCTTCGCCGCCGTCGCGGACGACAAGATCGCCGTCGAGAATGCGGTCACTCATCCCGACACCGGCCAAGGACTGGTACGCGATGTGCTGGTCCACAATTGGTCCGACAACGGGCAGGCAGCCTCGACGCTCTTCGAGTTCGGGGCTAGTGATGCAACCGTCGAAGACACGAACAACCCGGCGAACGTCGCCACCGCCACCCGCACCGGGAGCATCATGTCGGCCGTCGCGGAAAACATGAGCACCGACTGGGACACGCTGAGGAACATTCCCGGTACCGAAGGCCAATCCGTCGGGCAGGTCAACCCGGACCTACTTCGGACCGTGTCCCACAGCATGAGCCCGTATGTCGGAGACCTCGCCGGTGCCGGGAGGCCCGAGACGCCCGGATTCGATATCGGCACCTGGGCAGATCCCGCCGACAACAACCACTTCGGCGGCTCGTCGAACGTTTTCGCGGTCCTCAACACCGACCCGGAGGCAGGAACACATTTCACCCAGTCGTCGATGCAGGAAATCCTCGCCGCAGAGGGTCGGTACGCGCACGACCCCTCGGCGCCCCTCTCCGGTGGCGACCTCTCCACAGCGGGTCGAATCCACGGCCTCATGGACAGAGGACTACTCCTCTCGACCGAGGACAGCTACAGCGACAAAGCCGAACAGGCGCAAGCCATCTACGACCGCAAAGCAGCGGCGTACGGCGCCCTGACGAGCCTCGGAGGCCTCGGAATAGACAGACTCCCAGGCGGTGAATACATCAACACCATGATCGACGCGGGCGGCGACCCTCTGAAGGACGCCATCATCGGCAAGGCACCGGGTCCGGCACCGTCAGTCGCCCTCGAAGCACCCGACTTCTACCGCGATTACTACAACATTCTCCAAGTCGCACCCGTCCTTCCCGAATCGTTCCCCCGGAAGTTTCCGTGGGCGTTCGACGGGTCCGGCAATCTCCTTTCCTGGGATGACGTGCAGTCGAATCCCGATATGGCTCCGAAAATGAAAGATGGTTACCAGACCATGTTCAACCAGCTAGGAGACCCTGCCGACGGCAACGGCGAGCGCGTCCGAAACGGCTACGACGATGTGGTCCGCAATGACGGTTGACCGGGGCGCGCTGATCGTGTGCAGCGCGGTGGCGACACTGATTTTCGCATCAGGATGCGGGACCGAGCCTCATATTGAACCGGCACCTACACTAGGCGCGCAAGACCGAGAAGTATTGTATTCCCACGTTTGGTCAGCGGATCCGGGAGTTGATCTGTTCAGCCGGGGTGCCGAATTGGTACGAGCCACCTACGAGGCCGGCGAATACACGGCCTTCGTGGGTCTCGAGAACTCGTATCCGGGATTCGGTAGAGCGGTGCGCGGCGAGGCCCACCACGGCGATCCCGACATCGAATATTTCATGACCTCGCTAAAGGTACAGACCGAAACGCAGGCTCCAGGAACGATCTTCGGGCACATCACTGCCTATCAGTCCACCGAGACTTCGGTTGCGGCAACGGTCTGCCATTACTACCTTTTTCCGGAAAACGATACGACGAATATTTCGCTCAATCCGCTCAGCATGGCGTTCAGTTTCGAACTCGAGCGAGCCGGGGTGGACGCCGGGCCGGCTGGCATCCCGGATACCGACCCCGCCAGGAAGAACCCGCGCGCACACCGAGTACCGACATGGAACGTGTTCGGCGATTGGAAGATCACCAGACTTCACTACCTGCGCGAGTTGAACGGGGACGTCATCCCCCGGGGCTGCACCGATTGGTGGCGGCAGCAGTTTCCGGCCTTCACTGAGAACCCTTCGGGCACTCTGGCCGCTCCACCCGGATTCGAACCCCCCACCATGCCGGTGGCCGTGCAGTATCCGGAGTGGATCGGACCCGCGACGCCTGAGTAGGTGACGTCACCGCCCGCGAGTGCAGGTACTTCGACATCCGCTCAGAGTCGGCGGCGTCGCCGGTCGTCGATGTAGAACAGCACGAGTGCTCCGCACAGAAGGGCGGCCGGGATCCACGCGGCCGACCCACCGAAGTAGCGGGTGGCGAATGCCCCGAGGACGGCTCCACCGGCGAAGCTGCCGACGATGGCGGCGTACACCCGCGTGTGCTGGCGCGATTCGGGGACCTTCTCGATGTATCCGGCGTACGCCGACTCGGTGAAGCGCATGAGGTTTCCCGTGGTGGCGACAGCGATGTACGAGAGTGAGCCGATGGTGCGGAACAGACCGAACTGCATGGCCGCCACGAAAGAGATTGGTACGGTCACCGCCGCGTTGGGGACGTTCGCGGGAACGAACGCGACCGCGACGAGGACGACGATCTGCGCGACCATGGCGATCCGGATGGGGTGATCGAAGACGCTGTGGGCGAGTTCGCCTTTGAGTAGGTGTGCGAATGCGACACCGACGATGAAGGCGAGGATCGGCCACAGGTGTGCCCGTGCGGCGTGGAAGTGCCGCTCCGACAGGTCGATGGCCATGAGGATGACATTGCCGGTCTGGGCGTTCGCGAAAACTCCGCCGCGGCTGATGTAGGTGTAGGCGTCGAGGAAGCCGCCGGCGGCGGTGAGCAGCAGAGCGAACCGCAGCGTCGTGGATGTCTTCGGCACTTCCACCTGACCACCCCTACCGAATTGGACCCGTACTGCAGCCTAGAGGTCCGACGCCAGCGGGATCTCCGACTCCGCCCGATCCGACATCCACTCCCGCAGCACTTTCGTGGCGATCACATCGTCTTCGTTGTATTGCAGGAGCCGCTCGCGCTGGGTGAGGTCGGGTTCACCGTCGTAGCCGACGGCTTCGCGGTACCAACTCATCGAGGCCTCACCGCCGGCGTCGGCGTCACGCCACCTGAAACCTGCGACGGGAGCGATCTTCTTCAGTCCCTTGCCCCCCGGGCAGATGAATTGATCGCTGACCGCTTGATAGATGTCGACCCATTGCGGGCTGTCGATGAACTCGCGGATCTCGGCCTCGGTGGGGATGCCCGGGACTCCGGCGAATCGGCGGGCCGAATCGAGCAACCACTTGTCCTCGGCCGCACGTGAATAACAGTAGGCGGCAAACGTCTTGCCGCTCAGGGCTGCAGCCTCCCGTTCGGCCATCAGCCACGTCCAGAACTCGGCGAATGACCGCGCCTCGTCCTGTGTCGGCACGGGGTCCCAGCTGACGAATGGTCGATATACCGACACCCCGTCCATATTGAGCAACGTTCCCCACAGGTAGGCACCGTGTTCCTGGTAGCTCTCCATGTCGACGTCGATCTCGATGTCGGCGCGGGTTACCCGGATCTGCGGAAAGCGCCGGACCAGTGGCGCACCCGCCAGCCATGCTTTTGCGGTCACCACAGCGTCCTCGAACGCACCGTGCGGCCAGTCCTCGAGAGGTTCGCGGTCCCAGGCGGCAAGGTCGTCGATGGTGTGACAACCGGCCTCGCGCAGCATGTCGGCCCGCGACCCGGTGGCCACCAGGCTCACGTCGTGCGTCAGCGTCAACTGTTCTTCGCAACCGGGCCACCAGGGGCACGACCGACATTCGCCGATCCGGGACGGCACCGTCGCCGATTCCCCCCGCGCCACGGACAGTCGGTCGGCGAAACGCTCGTCGTAGTCGGCGAGGATGGTGCTGAGATCGTGCACGAAGATCACGTCGGAGCCGTATCCGATCGCCCCGGCCAGGCGGGCCGGACTGGCCAACCCGTGCCGCTCGAGCATCCGGTACACCTGTGCCACACGCATCTGGTCGCGGACCTGGCTGCGGGGCTTCCTGCTCGGATCCTCGCGTGGCTCCCACTCGAACATGCCGGACGTCGTCGCGCCTCGACCGGGATCGGTGACCTTGTGGTTGACGACGATCACGGGGATGTACCCGCCGCGGTCCGAGTCGCGGATGAGGATCTCGCAACGGGCCTTGCGGCCGGTGTCCCGTTCGAGCGGCAGCACGGCGCCCCAGATCCGGTCCGCGCCTGCCCTGCACGCGGCCACCGTGTCTTCGGCACGAGTGCGCATGCTGCGTTCGGCGTCGATCACTACCCACCGCTCGGGATCGTGTTCGACGAGAAGCCGACGAATGTCTTCGCGGCGGGCGGCGGCCGCTTCCTGCCGCTGACGGACGCCGATGTCCTCCGGCGCAGCGGCCAGGGCGGCGGGGAAGGCTGCGTCGAGATGCACACGGTGACGACACCGCGTCAGTGCGCTGGCATCGATCACCGGCCCGGGCACCTGTCCGGGAGAGGCGCCGGGTTCTGTTTGCTGACCGATATGGGAACACACGATGACGAAGATTATGTGCTCCCCTAGGCTGATCCCGAAGCACCGGATGCAGTTGGTAGCGTGGGCTGCGCAGAAACACCAGGAAAAGGGGTCTTTTCGATGGGGTTGTTGAAGAAACGTAAGTCCCGAGCCACCCGTAAGGCAGAAGCGAAGGCACTCAAGCACAAGGCGGGAGTGGAAGCGAAGCTGAAGGCACGCAACGAACGCAGGCGGGACAAGGCCGCGTTCAAGTCCGCGCGCAAGCTCGAAGCTGCCGAACTGAAATCACAGAAGAAGATCGAGAAGGCTCAGATCGCTACCCTCAAAGCTCAGGAGAAGGCGGCCGCCCAGAAGGGCTTCACCGTAGCCTCCGTTCGCAAGTATCTCGGTGTCGCGCGGCTCCTCACGCCCGTGCTGCTTCCCATCGTCTACCGCGCCGCAACCGTCGTGCGCGGCCAGATCGACGCCAGGCGCGCCGATCGCATGGGCGTCGGCATCGACCAGCTCGCCAACTTCACCGGTCACGGTGCCAAGCTCAGCGCCCGCATCGCCGGTGCCGAAAGCTCCACCACCGAGATTCTCGGTCAGAAGCCTGACGACGCCGAGACGCAGAAGTTCGCCGGCGCAATCCGCGAGCGCCTCGGTGATCTGAATACCGCCGTCCGCGCGGCGGAACAAATGCCCCAGGCGCGCCGGAAGGCCGCTCACCAGGCCATCTCGTCCGAACTCGACGGTGTCGAAGCGGATCTCCTCGCCCGCCTCGGCGTGCGCTGACCGACTTCGACGCACTTTCATGTCCCCCGCCCGCTCCGACGCGACCGCCACCCTCAGAGGCGCGGCCGTCGGTGCGCTCTCGGCCGGTCTCGCGGTCGCGGCGCACGGCGCGGGTGGGGGCGGATTTCCCGCATCGGCAGCACTGACGTTGCTGCTCCTCGCCTGTAGCGGCGTGGGCGCGATCACCGCGAACCTGCCGCCACGTTTCCACAGCAACTCGGCCCTTCTCGGCGCGCTCGGTTTCGGACAGGTCGCCGGCCACCTCACGCTCGCAGCTACAGCACACGTGCACGCAGTTCTCCCCGCTGCTCCGATGCTGCTGGCGCACGCAGCCGCCACCGTCGTCTGCGCGTTGCTCATTGCCAGCGCCGAACAGCTCTACCGTTCGCTGGTCCACGTATGGCGGGTGGTGTTACGCGGGGAACCTCGACCCGTCGCGGTCGCTGCTGCCCTCCCTCACCCCGTCCCCCGCAGAAACCCCGTCGACGCACTGCTCCGAGCGAGCATCTCCCGTCGCGGTCCCCCTGTTCTGGTCTGAACCTTCATCTCACTTCGCCTTCAGACCAGTAAGGACCTTTCTTCGATGAACTCCCTAGTTTCGCGTGCCCTTTTCACCGCCGGCGCCGCCGGTGTTGCCATGCTGCTCACGGCCGGTGTTGCCGCCGCACACGTGACGGTCGCGGCTCCGGGCGCCGAACAGGGCGGCTACTCCGTCCTGACGTTCCGGGTGCCCACCGAATCCGAAACGGCGTCCACCACCGCGCTCACCGTGACACTTCCCGGCCTCAAATCCGCTCGCACCGAACCGCTGCCGGGCTGGACGGCCGTCGTCGCCAAGGACCCGGGATCCAAGCTCGCGACCTCGGTGACGTGGACGGCCGATCCCGGTGTCGGGGTGGCACCCGGCCAATTCCAGCAATTCGTGCTGTCGGCCGGACCTCTGCCCGAACAGGACGAGGTGTCGTTCCCGGCAGCACAGACCTACAGCGACGGCAACGTCGTCAACTGGGATCAGCCCGCCGGCCCGGACGGTGCCGAACCGGACAAGCCGGCACCCACGCTCACCCTCGCGGCGTCCAGCGGGGAAGACGGCAGCCACGACGCCGTGTCCTCGTCGGCCGATGACCACGAGGTGGCGGCCGCGGGAACCGACGACACCGCCCGTTGGTTGGGTGGCGTCGGACTCGTCCTCGGCGCGCTGGGTGCGGCCCTCGGTCTCGGCGCACTGGTTCGAAGTCGTCGCTCATGATGGCGCGCGCAACGCTCACCTCGGCCAAGGTGATCGCCGTCGGACTGCTGGCGATGCTGGCGAGCATGCTCGGTGTCGGCTCCGCCGCCGCCCACTCGGTGGTGCTCAGTTCCAACCCGGAGAACGGTGCGCAGATCGCGGCAGCGCCCGAACGGGTGAGTGTCACGTTCAACGAGGCGCTCCAGGAGTCGTTCGCGTCGCTCACCGTGGTGGGCCCCGACGGCAACCTGTGGACCAAGGGCGACCCCTCGGTCGAAGGGGCCACCGTGAGCGCGGAGCTCGGTGAACTGGGCCAGGCCGGTGACTACACCATCGCCTTCCGCGTCACCTCTGCCGACGGACATCCGGTGAGCGGAACCCGAACGTTCACGCTCACCCAGGCGGGGTCGGGCACACCGGGCGCCCCCGCCGACAGCTCAGGTGATTCAGGCTCCGGAGGCATCCCGTTGTGGCCGTTCGTCGGCGCGGGTGTGCTCGTGTTCGGTGCCGGGCTGTGGTTCGCGCTCCGCACACCGCGCGAGCGGAACTGAGCACGGTGGGCACGGCGCGGCAGTGGTGGCTGCTGTTCGCCGTGCCCACCTCGCTCGTGGGTGTTGCCGGTGGGTGGGCGCTGGCTCGACCGGAAGACCCCAGCCCATCGAGCGCTGTGCGGGCTCTGTGCGTGATCCTGGGGTCGGTGGTCCTGGGACTGGCCGCACTCGGGTGGTGGGGCCGGACGGACACCCGTCCCCTCGTGCAGGACGCCAACCTGTGGCGACTGTTGACGGCCGTGGCCGGATCGTGGATGGCCGCCGAGGCGGTCGTGTTCGCCATGACGGCAGCGGAAGCCGACGCCCTCCCCCTGTCCGGATTGACGGTCGGCCGGTTCGGTGCCTACGTCACCGACATCAGTGCCGGACGTATCGACCTCGCCGTCTTCGCGTGCACGGCCGCGGTCACCGCATGGTCGCTGTTCGCGTTCCGGCATCCCGGGGCTCGTCTTCCCGTTGCGGTCGCTGTCTTGACGGCCTTCGCCATCGTCGCGCGCCCGGTCACCGGGCACATGTCGCAGCAGGTCCTCGGTTCGGTACTCGACGCCCTTCACGCCCTGGCAGCCGCCACCTGGTTCGGTCTGCTGACCGCCTTGGCACTGACGCTCCGTTCACGGGGGGACTGGTCGAGGTGGCTGCCCCGGTACTCGGACGTCGCGGTGTGGTGCGTGTGTCTGCTCACCCTGACCGGTGTCGTGGACGCTGCTGTCCGATTGGGCGGGGTGTCGGCCCTGACCGACACCGGCTACGGCCGCATCGTGGTCGCCAAGGCCGTGGTGCTCGCGGCACTGCTCGCACTGGGGTGGTGGTGGCGTCGCACCTGGGTCGGCCGAGCCGCCGCGCACCGGATGAGCGCAGACGACTCCTTGCGGCGCGCCACAGTCGAGGTGGTGGCGATGGCGGTGGCCTTCGGTCTCGCCGCCGCCCTCGCCACCACTGCCTGACCCCCTGTGAGTACTTATCAACAACCCGTTGTTAATAAGTGCTCACAGGGGTCAGAACGAGCTTCCCCCGGCTGCCGCCCTTTTCACTCTCACGATGGGCGTCCGCAGCGCCGGCGAGGGCAAAGGTGCGGGCGGGTGGCAGTGCCAGTGCGCCGGCCGCGGCCGCACTACCGAGGCGTCGCAGGATTTCGGCACTCCAGTCGTCGGAGGTGCCGGAGGAGAAGGTGATACCGAGCTCGAAGGCCGCCCCGTCGGACAACGTCACGATCCGCTCGGTACCGCCGCGCAGCTCGACTGCGGCCGGCAGCCCCCCGACTCCGGCATCGAGGACGGCGTCGACACCCTGCGGTGCGAGTTCACGCACCCGCTGGGCCAAGCCGTCACCGTACGTCGTCGGGACGACGTCCAGTGCGCGGAGTGCGTCATGGTGGCGTTCGCTGGCGGTGCCGATCACCGTGACTCCTCGTTGCCGCGCCAATTGCACGGCCAGGGTTCCGACTGTTCCCGACGCTCCGTTCACCAGGAGTGTCTCGCCCTCACGCAGGTCGAGCAGTCGAAGTCCGCGATCGGCGGCTTCCCCGGCCACCGGGATCGTGACGGCGTCCGTCCAGCTCAATTCGCGCGGTTTGGGGACGATGACGGTGGCGAGCACGTAGTCGGCGTAACCGCCGGTGTCGGACCAGCCGAACATTTCGTCCCCGACCACAGCTCCGGTCGCAGACGGACCGACGGCATCGACGACGCCGGCCACCTCACTGCCCGGAACTTTCGGGAACTGCACCGACATCACCTCGGCCATCGAACCCGACCGGACCTTCCAGTCGATCGGGTTCACCCCGGCGGCGCGGACAGCGAGGCGCACCTGGTTCCCCGTGGGTTCCGGAACGGGAACGTCGACCACTTCGAGTACGTCGGGACCACCGTAAGAGGAGTAGGAGACGGCCTTCATGGTCTGCTTCGGATTCGTCATAACCACCATGTTGTCTCGCAGGGCGGTCGCTCGCCTACCCCTGTGAGTATTTATCGACAACGGGTTGTTAATAAGTACTCACGGCAGGGCCTCACAGGGCAAGGGCGGCCTTCTTCAAATCCTCGACGAGTCCGGAGAACGCCTCGTCTCGATCCGGTCCGCGCAGCACGGCGGACGGGTGGATGGTCACGAAGACGTCGGGATCGCCGGCGACGTCCACCTCACCGTCGAGATGCAGCCGCTCCCCGCGATGCTCGGTGAGCCGGAACGACGGTCCGAGCAGCGCCTGGGCGGCGGTGGCGCCGAGGCACACCAGGACATCGGGTTGTACCGCGTGCAGCTCGGCGACGAGCCACGGCCTGCACGCCACGATTTCGGTGCGGTTCGGTTTCTTGTGGATGCGGCGCTGACCGCGTTCGGCGGGTACGTACTTGAAGTGCTTGACCGCGTTGGTGACGTAGGTGAGATCCCGGTCGATGCCCGCCGCTTCGAGGGCCTTGTTCAGCAGCTTGCCCGCGGGCCCGACGAACGGTTGCCCCGCGCGGTCCTCCTGATCCCCCGGTTGTTCGCCGATGAGCATCATCCGGGCGGAGCGCTTGCCGGCGCCGAAGACGGTCTGCTCGGCGTCGCGGTAGAGATCGCAGCCGCGGCATCCGCCGGCGGCGTCCGACAACGCGTCGAGGTCGACGGTGTCGGGCACGAACGGCGCTGCCGACTGCTTCGTGGCTCGTGGCATGCGGGTCGAGTACCCGCGGGAGGGGTATTCATTCGCCGGACCTGCCAATTAGTTTAGCGCTAAGATATACTCAATCGACGCCTACTTCGAAAGCGAGTCCCCATGTCCATGACTGAAGTCTCCGCCCATCACCCCTACAGCCCGGCCGTGGTCGCGGGAGGGTTGGCCTTCGTTTCTGGTGCCCTGTCCGTCGACGCCGAGGGCGTTGCCGTACCCGGGCGCACCGAAGCTCTCGACGCCGCCGTGGACAGGATGGTCGATCGCCTCGCCACCGTGGGTGGACAGCTTCAGGACGTCGTGAAGCTGACCTACTACGTCACCGACCTGACCCTGCGTGAAGAGGCCAACCGGCAGTTCGAGCGCATCTTCGACGAACCGCGCCCGGCCCGCACCTTCCTCGAGGTGAGCAGCCTCCCGTACGGCGCGATCGCCGAGATCGATGCCGTCGCCGCAGTCGGTAGCCGCTGAGCGACTCCCCCGACCAGACGCCTGCGGGTCCCCGTCCTCGACACACCGGACGGGGACCCGCGGCGCGTCCCCTCCTCCCGACAATCCGATACCTTGGGACTCAACAGTTCAGGACCACAAAGTTCAGGAGGCGCCCCGGTGACGCAACGCCCGGTTCCCGACCGTGACGCCGTCGACGACATCGTCGATCAGTGGGCACACCAGTGGCCTGAACTGGATGTGAGTCCACTGAAAGTTCTCGGCCGCTTGCACCGTTCGTACCTGCGTTACCAGGCTTCGCTGGCTGTCGTGTTCGAAGAGCACGGCATCAACATGGCGTCGTTCGATGTGCTCGCCGCGCTGCGGCGTTCGGGTCCGCCCTACCGGATGACATCCGGGCAGTTGGCGGAGTCCGCGCTCGTGACCACCGGGGGCGTGACCCTCCGTGTCGACCGACTGGAGAAGGCGGGTCTCGTCGAGCGTGAGCGGGACGCGGAAGACCGCCGGATCGTGTACGCACAGCTCACCGACGAGGGCCTTAGGGTGATCGAGAAGGTGGCGGAGGCACACTTCGCGAACGAGGCGCGAATTCTCAGTGGTATGTCCGCGAAGGATCAGGCGTCCCTCGCGGAACTGCTCCGCAAACTCGAACATTCGATCGTCGACAACCAGACGCCCCTCACCTAGGGAGACAACCAGACGCCCCTCACCTCGGGACCTGGTTCAGCAGGCCGGCCTCTCGACGAGTCCGGTGTCGCAGTCGAAGCCGATGAAGCGTTCGGCTGCGGCCGTCATCTCGACGATGAACCGACGTTGCTCGTCCGGGGAGGCGCCGATCAGGTGGGCGGCTCCCCGCCACTGCGCATCCGACAGTTTGCGGGCGAGCTGGGCGGCCTCGGCGCAGGGCCGTGCGATCCCGGCCTCGTCCAGCCCTTCGATGAAGCGGGTGTACCGGGCCAGGATCCGGGTGTGCGCCTGCAACAGCTGCTCACCGACCACAGGGTCGACGGCCGCCCGCGCTTCGATAAGGGTGAAGAGCCGGCCGACGCTGTAGACGGTGTCGATGAATGCGGCAGTTGCCGCGCCCAGCACGGTACGAGGGTCCGCGTCCGGCGGTACCGCGGTGCGCTGCGCTTCGAGGAACTTCTCGAACACGGCGGCGGAAACCGCATGAAATGCGTCCTTCGTGGACCGGAAGTGCCGACGGAAGTCTGTCACCGACCTGCCGGCGTTCTCCGCGATGACCGCCTCCGTGGTCTTGTCGTATCCGAGCTCCGCGAAGCAACGACCCGCCGCCTCGATCAACGCACACCGATCCGCAACGCCGTCGTTTTCGTGCACCGCTCGCGCCTCCTCGTACCGGCCGGCTCCCGACGTGTCGGCCGTCACACATTCTTGGTTGACACTTCATTCAAGTCAACCCGCGCGACCTTACGCTCCAGCGAGCGCCTCCGCCTGCGCTGCGGCCTGGCTCCGGTAGAGACGGCGCAGGCGGATGACCCCGAGGTCGTGCTGGTAGAGGTTCTCGGCCTGGTCGGCGTCGGCGGCCATCGCCTCGAGCATGACACGGTCCTGTTCGAGAACCGCCCAGTGCCGCTCCTCGAGTTTCGTGCGGTAGAGGAAGCGCCAGACGTCGCGCTCCCAGCCCTCCACCCGGCGGTACCGCCAGAAGAAGACGACGGTGGTCTCGGCGTCGATGGGTGTTCCCATCCCGACGATGCCGAACGATCCGCCGGGGCCTGCGGTGGGCGGGTACGGGATTTCCAGGTCGACCCAGTCGACTCCGGTCCGGCAGAATTCCACCCAGTCGAAGTTCACGCCGCGCTGGTCGGTCTTCTCGAAGAAGAACCCGCGATCGGTTTCCCGGATGCGGAACTTGGCGGACGTTTCCCCGCCGAACATCGAATGCGACTCGCGGTGCAGGAACGCGCCGTGCATCGGATCGAGGAGGTTCTCGAGGGTGAAGCGCCAGGGCGCCTTCCATTCGGCGTAGCAGAGGAAACGGGAAATACCGTCGTCCACGAGGCGTTCGGGGAGTTCGAGGGGACCCGGTTCGGCGTCCGGATCGGTGCCGAACCATGCCAGGACGGCGCCGGCCACCTCACGGACCGGGAGGCTGGTGACGAGCCGCTTGCCCTCGAGATTGCACCCGGGCATTCCCGGCACGGACACGACGGTTCCGCCGCCGTCGACCTGGACCCCGTGATATTTGCAGGCAACCCGGTCACCGAGGTGCTGTCCCTGCGACAGCGGTGCTCCGCGGTGCGGGCACCTGTCGGCGAGCATGCGGAGGCTTCCGTCGGACTGACGAAACAGAAGCCAGTCCTCGCCGAGGCGTCGCACCTTCTTCATGTCGCCACGCGCGACGAAGTCCGAGGGACAGACCGCGTGCCATTGGTTCCGCATGCCGGTGGCGAAGATTTCGTCGCCGGTCAGTGCCGTCTTGTTCAGTCGATTCACCATGTTCAGGCCGCCATCCGTCGCATCTCGTCCGTGAACGTGTCGGGGGTCCACGGTTCCCCACTCGGGCTGCGGATACCGAGGTCGTTCAACCCCTTCACCAATCCCTCGAGGTGGTGCACACCGGTACCGAAGACCTCTTCGATGGCACCGGCAAGCTTGAGCTCGTACGGAGTGGGGCCCGCGGTGCCGGCCTGCCGTGGTTGCAGGTAAAGACTCATGGTTCTTCCCTTCTAGAGGTCCAGCACGAGCTCGTCGGAGCGGGCGCGGGAAACGCAGATCATCATGGTTGTGCCGGACTCCTGCTCGGCGCTCGAGAGCAGCGAGTCACGGTGATCGGGGGTGCCGCACAGGACACGGGTTTCGCAGGTACCGCAGATGCCCTCCCGGCACGAGTTGGGGACGTCGACACCGGCTTCCTCGAGCGCGTCGAGGACGGTCCTGTCGGCGGCGACGGTGGTGGATATGCCCGACCGCTCGCAGACGACCCGGACCGGCCGGTCACCGGCCAGCGTGTCGGCGGGTATTTCCTTGGCTTCGAAACGTTCGAGCTGAATGGACCCTTCGGGCCACGCGGAGGCGACGTTCTCGAGGGCGGCGAGCAGGCCCTCGGGTCCGCACGCGTAGACGAGGGTGTTTTCGCGAACCTCGCCGAGGAAAGCGTTCAGGTCGAGGATGCCGTCCACGTCTTCGGTGACGACCTGCACCCGTTCGCCGTGCGCGGACAGTTCGTCGAGGAACGCCATCGACGCGCGGGAGCGTCCGCCGTAGTGCAGTTCCCAGTCGGCGCCCATCCGCGTGGCTTCGCCGATCATCGCGAGGAGCGGTGTGATCCCGATTCCACCGGCGACGAACAGGTAGCGGGGAGAGGGGAGGAATTCGAAGTTGTTTCGCGGTGGGCTCACGTGGACGGTGTCGCCGGGACGCAGCGTCTCGTGAATGTGCCGGGATCCGCCGCGACCGTGTGCCTCGTGCAGGACCGCGACTCGGTATCCGATCTTGTCGTCGGGATCGCCGCAGAGGGAGTACTGCCGCACGGTGCCGGCGCCCAGGTGCAGATCCAGATGGGCACCCGGGGTCCACTCGTGGACGGCCCCGCCGTCGGGCCGTTCGAGGCGGAGCGAGACGACGCCCGAGGACTCGACCCGCATCTGACGGACCATCATGGGGATGGTGTCTGCGTCTGTTGTCATCGATACTCCTGCACTCGGCATTTCCTTAGTGCTCAATAATTTAGCACTAAGATGTATCGTGCGCCACAGTTGCAGGAATTTCGTTCCTACGAACGAGCGGTGACCCGGCCGTAGGGCCGGGTCACCTGGTACTGCTGTCGATCAGACGGTCCGCTCCCACACCCGGTGCGACCGCATCAGCGTCGTCATGCCGTCGAGCAGCTCCTCGGTCTCGTCCGCCACGACGATTCCGGGGACATCGGCCGAGATGCCGGCGCTGACGAGCAGATCGCGGCCGGCAGGCCACCCGCCGATCGCCTTGCAGTGACGGAATGCCTCGGAGACGAGCACCAGAAGCCGAGGATCGGACGGGGATGCGGCGAGGAGGATCGCATCGAATTCCACCGAACGCATCGTCAGGAACGTGCGCGACACCGGTACCGCCTCCTTCCCCGACCCGAGTTGACCGCCGTGGGGTCCGATGACCAGCGGAACCATCCCGCCCGCATCGATCTTCTTTACGGCGGCGGCCACCTCGGCGAGGTCCGACGTCTCGTCCGCGACGATGCCGATGATCCGGCCGTCGACCGGCCACTCGGCGCCCACCTGGGACAGCGCGGGGCTGACGATCGGCGGCGCCTCGTGGGCGACGGTCGGCTCGGGGGCCGGGAGTCCGAGGCCGGCAGCAACCTCCGCACACAGGCCGGTATCGATCTCGGCGAGAACGCGGAGTGTCCGCTCCTTGATGGCCTGCTCGTAGCACTTCCCCAGTTCGAACGTGTACGCCTGCGCGACGTGGGCGCGTTCGATGTCGGTGAGGCTGGCGTAGAAGAGCCGGGCCTGCGAGAAGTGGTCGTCGTAACTCGCGGGGGCGCCCCGGAGTTTCGTCGACTCCGGCATCGGCACCGGCACCTCGACGAAGGCACTGGTGTCTGCTCCGGCCAGGAACGGGCAACCCCCGTCGAGCGAATTTGGCCGGTACGGCGCGACCCCGGGGTGCACTCCCGTCTGATGCATGCCGTCGCGCAGCATGTCGTTCACCTCGGTGTGGGGACGGTTGATCGGTATCTGCCCGAAGTTCGGGCCACCGAGGCGGCTGATCTGTGTATCGAGATACGAGAACAACCGGGCCTGCAGCAGCGGATCGTCGGTCACGTCGATGCCGGGAACGAGGTGGCCGGGATGGAACGCCACCTGCTCCGTCTCGGCGAAGAAGTTGGTCGGGTTCGCCGTCAACGTCATGACGCCGATCGGCTGCACCGGAGCCAACTCTTCCGGCACGATCTTGGTGGGGTCGAGGAGATCGATTCCGTCGAACATCTGGTCGGGAGTGTCCGGGAACGCCTGGATTCCCAGCTCCCACTGCGGGTAGGCACCGGCTTCGATCGCATCGGCCAGATCGCGTCGATGGAAGTCGGGGTCCATGCCGTTGATGATCTGCGCTTCCTCCCAGACCAGCGAGTGCACGCCCAGCTTCGGCTTCCAGTGGAATTTCACCAGAGTGCTCTCGCCGTCTGCATTGATCATGCGGAAGGTGTTGACGCCGAAGCCTTCCATCATCCGATACGACCGCGGGATGCCCCGGTCGGACATGTTCCACAGCGTGTGCGCCGTCGCCTCGGTGTGGAGGGACACGAAGTCCCAGAAGGTGTCGTGGGCGCTCTGGGCCTGCGGAATCTCGCGGTCGGGATGCGGTTTGCCCGCGTGAATGATGTCCGGGAACTTGATTCCGTCCTGGATGAAGAAGACCGGAATGTTGTTTCCCACCAGGTCGAAGGTGCCCTCGCTGGTGTAGAACTTGGTGGCGAAACCACGGGTGTCCCGGACGGCGTCTGCCGAACCACGCGAGCCGAGAACAGTCGAGAACCGGACGAAGACGGGTGTTTCGACGTCCTTGCCGAGGAATGCGGCTTTACTGATCGGCTCGGCGGCGCCGTAGCCGCGGAACACACCGTGCGCAGCAGCGCCCCGGGCGTGGACGACCCGCTCGGGAATCCGTTCGTGATCGAAATGGGTGATCTTTTCCCGCAGATGGTGATCCTGAAGGAGGGTCGGTCCCCGCTTCCCCGCTTTGAGCGAGTGGTCCGTGTCGTACAGACGCGCCCCCTGCGCGGTCGTGAGGTACTCGCCCTTCTGTCCCCTCGCCGTCTCCGCACCCTTGACGGGCTCACCCGTCGCGGTCCGCAATGCAGGCGACCGCTGATCGGATTTCGGTGGAAGCGGCTCTCTGGGCTCGGTCGGCTCGTCGACCGACGGTGTTCCCGATCCGGGTGTTCCTGGAATCAGCGGCTTCTTCTCGGACACGTAAGTTCCCCTTCGCTGTCGCTCGAGCAAGGCCGGTGCCGCATCGCTGTTGTACGGCGCCGCTCTCGATGCAGAGTGCCCAGACCGGGGCCGCGCAACCCATCCCCTGGTCGCACCCGTGGGACGCGGGGTCAGTGCCGGCCGGCGTACCGTTCGCGTTCGGCTTCGAACCGTTGCTCGTAGGCGGAGGCGAGGTCGTGCAGCGCTTGGACGCAGTCGCCGGTGAAGGCCGGTGCATGCATGGGTGCCAGGGTTCGGGGTTCGAGGTCCGCCAGCGCGCGGATGGTCGGTTCGAGCGCCGGTGTCAGGCACGTCGCCCTCCCGTTGTCCTCACCCTCCAGTGCCGGACCGAGCAACTCCTCTTCGGTCAGGGCGGGATGATGACCGAACGCGGTGAACAGATCTCCGCAGAACAGGGTCGACGTCGTCTCCTCGAACATGAGTCCCGCATCCCAACCGTGCGGGACATGCGGGGTGTCGATGTGACGCACCCGCCGCGTCCCCGTCTCGAGGACGTCGCCGTCGTCGAGGGGCCGCGGCATGCGGTCGGCCAGATCGTTCACCTGCACGAAGCAGCCCATCGCCCCGTGCGCGACCTCGGCGTGCGGCGCCACCCCCAGCCACGAGTTCATCGCGCCGCACTCGTCGGCCTCGACGTGGCCGAACGTGATCCATCGCAATCGGTCGAGTGGGATCAACCGAGCGACCGCCTCGGATGCCGAGGGGAAGAGGAACCGCTGTCCGGTGTGGAAGAGCAGCGGTTCCTCACCGTCGACGAGAAACTGGTTCATGATCAGATTCGCCTCGTCGATGTACGTCGACATGCGGTAGATGTCGGGTGCGATCTCGGTGATCGTGGTGTCCATGTGTGCGACCTCCGCAAGGATGACGGTGTCTGGGAACACCACCCTCCCCCTCCCCGTCCGCGGAGACAAGGGAACCGGCACGACTCGCCGACTCTTGGCCTAGGTCGACCCGCCTACACGGCGGCGCGATCGGCGGCGACCACCTCGCCGATCTCCGGGACCACGGCGTCGCGGACCCGGATCGACCGCGGGAGGAGTCCGTTGGCCAGCAGGAGGTCGGCCGCGTGTTGCTGTTCGTCCAGGAATTCGTCGGTCACCGGGTGGATGCCGAAGGGCCGGCCGCGCAGCGCCGCTTCCCACGCATCGAGGCTGGCGGTGCCGCCGCGCCGCTCGACGTCGTCGACGAAGAACTGCGCCGCTTCGCGCGGGTGTGCCTCGATCCAGGCGTCCGACTCCTGCAGCGCCTCCACGACGGCCCGCAGCTGTTCGGCGTTGTTTTCTGCGAAGTCGCGGCGGGTGAACCACAGCGAGGGGTGGCTGAAGAGTCCGTCCGTTTCGACGAGCGTGCGCAGTGCGTGCTCGGCTTCGATCTCCGCCAGCCCCGGGTATGCGCCGACCCACGCATCGATGATTCCGCTGACGAGTTCGGCGCCGCCTCCGCGCACGTCGGTGTCGACGGGCACGATGTCGGACCAGGTGAGCCCTACCCGGTCGAGCGCAAACAGGAGCAGCGTCGTCTGCCATGAGCCGTGTGCGATGCCGACGCGCTTTCCGCGAAGATCCTCGACGGCGTCGATGCCGGACTCCGCCTTCACGACGAGGCGGCCGTTCTCGATGCGGGGCCCGGAGATGCCGATGTAGACGAGGTCGCGGTCGTGCGCCAGGCCGGTGATCGGCGGAGTGAAGCCGGTGCCGATAACGTCGTATCCGCCGTCCTCGAACAGCCAGTCGGAATGCAGGGTCGGAAGGGCGTTGGTGGGATCGACGGGCGGCTTCGACGGAAGGTCGCGCAGATCCACCCATTCGACGTCGGGTAACCGATGCTCGAGGATTCCGGTGTGCCGCAGGACGAATAGGGAGTTGTTGTGCGGGAAGTATCCGACACGGACTGTCATGGCCGTTACCTGTTCTGTTCGGTTGAGGAAGGTGAGGACATCAGAGGAGGCCGCGTCGGCGGGCCTCGTCGGCGAGGCCCGAGCGTCCCCACTGCACGGCGAGGTTCGAGGGGTCGAATTCGACAGAACCGCCGAGAGATTCGGCGATGGCCTGGAATTGTGCGCCCTCTTCGAGGAGAACGACGAATTTTGCGAGCTCGAGCAGGCCGCTGCGGCCGATCACGTTCACACCGCCGTTGGCCTCGAAGATGGCCACGAGATCCGGGTCGTCTTGCAGGCGTTCGAGGATGAAGTCACCGGCCGACTGCGAACGATCGATGTGCGGTGGAATCTCACGCGAGACCGTCAGTCGCTGTGACGCCGCGTACCGGATCGGCAAGGTGCGGTGGGTTTGCGCCCAGCCGCCGAGCCACGGTGTGTGGATGTGGACGACGCTGGTGATCTCGGGATGCTGCCGGAAGACGGCGGCGTAGCCGGTGACGAATCCAGCGGAACCGTTACCCGACAGCACGTCACCGTCGAAGGTCGCCACGACCGGCGACACATGGGGATCATCAGCCCACGGACCGGGATCGTTCAGCGCGACGGCGATCTCGGTGCCCGGGACCCGTTCGACGAAATTGACAGTGCCGTTGGCCGACACGGTACCGGTGCGCCGGAAAACGGCGAAAGCCTTGTCTGCGTCGCGCCGCGCTGCCTCCACGAAGGTGGTGACGTCGGAGTTCACGCGATTTTCGGTTGTAGTCATGGTGTGTCCTGTCCGGAAGTGGGAATTGGTTGGCGTTGCAGGAGGGGAAGAACTTCTTCACCGACGCGGTATGCCTCCTCGAGGTGGGGATTGCCGGCCAGGATGAAGGCGTCCACGCCGAGCGCACGCAGTTCGTCGAGACGTTCGGCGACCTGTTCGTAGCTGCCGACCAGTCCGAACGCCGGGCCGCCGCGGATGAGGCTGAACCCGCACCACACGTTCGGCTGGACTTCGAGATCGCGGTACCCGGTGATGTGTTCGGGCACCCACCCCTTGATGCGGGCCGCACCGACGGAATCACCCTGCGCCGCACGGTCGGCGGCACCCTTGTCGACGAACGCCCAGCCCTTCTCGATCTCGGCCCAGGCGGCCTCCTCGGTGTGACGAGCGACGACGTCGATGCGCACCGCGAACTTCGGTGTGCGGCCGAGCTTCGCGGAATGCTCACGCACACCGTCGAACTTGGCTCGCAGGTCGGCGTACGGCTCGAGCCAGGAGAGGTAGTAGTCCGCGTGCTTTCCCGCGGCAGCAACCGCGGCGCCGGAGGAACCGGAGAAGTACACCTCGGGAAACGGTTGGCCCGCGAGGCCGGGCGGCAGGGCGGCGCCCTCTGTGCGGAAGAAGCGGCCGTCGAAATCGAACGGACGTCCGTCCCACACGCCCCGCAGCACGTCGAGGAACTCCGAGGTCCGGGTGTAGCGGTCGTCGTGATCGACCTTGTCACCCCACCACAGTTGCGGGGCACCGCCACCGCCGCTGATGACGTTGTAGACCAGTCGCCCACCGGTGGCCCGCTGCAGGCTTGCCGACATCCTCGCCGCTTGCAGGGGGTGGAGGAACCCGGGCTGGAAGGCGACCATGAATCGGTACGTGGTGGTCTCGGCGGCCAGCGCGGCCGCGGTGGCCCACGGA
This sequence comes from Rhodococcus sp. USK13, assembly GCF_018343855.1. Lineage (NCBI taxonomy): Bacteria > Bacillati > Actinomycetota > Actinomycetes > Mycobacteriales > Nocardiaceae > Rhodococcus > Rhodococcus sp. USK13. The sequence continues at coordinate 348,240 of NZ_CP069242.1, forward strand.
TCGTCCGTCATGGGGAACGACGGCAGCAGACCGCCGAGAAAGCCGGCAGACTCGGACGCCTTCGCGACGGCCGCCATGTGGTCGATGTACCCGTAACCGTCGAGTTCACCGTTCCGGATCGCCGGCGCGATGTTGCCGGGACCGTATCCGCCCGCATCGCCACGGTTGTAGCGCCGGGGGGTGCGCAGTGACGCGTGGTCGCCCTCCATGCCTATGCGCCAGTAGAAGTCGATACTCATGCGTGTGCCTCCTGACCGGCGAGTGTGCGTCCGGCGGGGTCGACGAGATGGAGCAGGTGTTCGCCCGCCCGGTGAAGTTCCTCGATGTGTGGTCGGCCGGTGAGGACGAAGCCGTCGATATGCCGGAACGACGACAACTCGCGGGCCACGTCCTCATAGCTGCCGATCAGGCCGATGGGCTGGTCGTAGCCGAGGCGGTCGAACCCCGACCACTGGGAGTTCTCGCGTGCGAGAGCGCGGCTGTCACCGCTCACACCGTCCGGGTGCGCCTCCCGCCACAGCCGTTCCACGCGCGCCCACGCCTCGTCCGTCGTCTCCCGCGCGATGATCGGCAGCCGCAACAGCTTTCGCACCGACCTGCCCTGCTCGAGTGCACGGTCGGCCAGGGTGCGCACGGACGTCTCGTACCCGGTGTCGGTCAGCACGAATTGGTGGACGTCACCGTGCTTGGCAGACAACGTCACAGCCTCGTCCGAATTCCCGGTGAGGTGCACGACGGGGAAGGGAAGCCCGGAGAGGATGCCGCGGAATCCGCCGTCGATCACGTCGTAGTGGTTTCCGGCGAACTCGTATCCGGTGCCACCGAATCCGCCCGGAAGGACCTCGCTGTCGTTCCACACGCCGCGAGCCACGGTCAGGAACTCGTCCGCACGCGCGTAACGGTCCCGACCGGTCACCCGGTCGCCGCGGGCGCGGGCGTCGGCTGGGTCGGTCTCGACCTTCAGCCGCCACTCGAGCCGTCCACCGGAAAGCCTCTGCAGGGTCGCGGACATCTTCGCCGCGTACACCGGAGTGCCGAATGCGGGATGGAATTCGACCGCGACCCGCGCGTGCCGGGTCTGCCGCAGTGCCGCCGCGGCCACCACCCAGGATTCTTCACCCGACGGGTCGTAGGGAGCGATCACTCCGTCGACTCCCGACAGTTCCGCGGCGTGGATCACCTGGGCGAGTTCGTCGAAGGGCCCGAGCTTGCCCGGGCGCAGGTCGGTGGCGACCGTCGCCCGACGATCGGCCCCGAAGCCGCCGCGAGTGTTCAGCTCGGATGCGACCCGGCGTCCGTCACCGCGGGACGGTAACTCCCAGTAGAAGTCCGTCACGTCGTGGGCTCCTTCTCCGCGGCGAGCTGTGCCGTGGCCTGCTCGAGGGGTTCGCGCGCCACCCAGGATTCGAGGACGAAATCCCTGGCGAGGAAGCCGTGGGCGTACAGGAACTGTTTCTGGACGCCGAGAAGGTCGACCCGCTCCTCGGACAGGTTCAGGTGGAGCCCTTCGTGGAAGTTCTCGCCGTACGCCGCGACGACGCCTTCCGGCCCGGACTGTGTCTCGGTCTGGAAGATGGCACGTACCTGTTCCACGTTCGCCGCCGCCCAATCCGCGGCACGCAGGCTCTCGGCGAGGAAGCCGATCACGATGTCGGGGCGGTGTTCGAGGAGGTCGGCGTGCACGGTGACCGGGCGTGGGGTGCCGTTGTTCACCCGATCCCGCAGCGTGGCAGTGGAATCGAGGTCGACCGCGACGACCAGCCCGTGCTGCCGAGCCACGTCCTGGGCGCGGGCGCCCTTGACGTACACGGCATCGACATCACCCGCCAGCAGAGACTCGATGCCCCAGGTGGTGTTGCGGTCGGGATTGGCGGTGCGCACCTGCGGAGCCGCCGTCGTCGCAACTTCCACCAGCTTCACGTCCGCGAAGGAGAGCCCGCCGAGGCGCAGCGCGGAGGCGACGCCGTGCAGTGCCATCGCACGCGGGAAGCTCCGCGCCCGGTCGGCGGCCCAGGCGGGGATGCCGACCCGCAGCCCGGCCAGCTCGGCGGCCGCGCGGATGCCGGACTCCGGGCGCACGAGAATCGCCTGCGCCTCGTCGATCCAGGTGAGTCCGATCAGCCGGGTCGGTGAACCTTCGGCGCGTGCGGCGAGGGCCGGAACGTTGCCGCCTTCACGGATGAGGCCTGGCAGTCGGTGATCGAAATGTCGCACGGCCAGTTCGGGACCAGCGTCCTGCAGGACACCGAAACCGACCCCGGCGGCGTCCGCGGTCCGCCCGAGCCAGCCGAGATTGTTCGCGAGGCCGCTCGCCGTGGGTACCGGGCAGCGGGTGTACCAGAGGGTGTCGAGCGCAGGTCCGGTCGTCACAGTCATGAGTTGTCCTTGTCTGGTGGGGAATGGCGTCCCACTCCCAGTTGGGCGAGGAAGGTCGCGCGGTAGCGGAGCGAGTCGGGATCGTTTCTGTCCCGCGGACGCGGGAGATCGATGTCGACGTCCACCGCGAAGCCGCCGTTGTCGAGGATCAGCACCCGGTCGGCCAAGCGCACCGCTTCGTCGACGTCATGCGTGACGAGCAGAACGGCCGGGCGGTGACGGGCCACCAGGTCACCGACGAGGTCCTGCATCTGCAACCGGGTCAACGCGTCCAGCGCGGCAAAGGGCTCGTCGAGCAGCAGCAGTTCCGGTTCGCGGACCAGGGCACGCGCGAGTGCGACCCGTTGCGCTTCGCCGCCGGACAGGGTGGCGGGCCAGGCACGCTGTTTGTCACCGAGATTGACTTCGGCCAGCGCACGCTGGGCGTTTTCGCGGGTGACGCGTGACCGACGTTGCCCGACCGACACATTCGCCAGGACACGCTTGGACGGGATCAGTCGCGGTTCCTGGTACACCACCGTGCGTTGCCGCGGTACCAGAACGTCGCCGCTGTCCGGTGGCTCGAGCCCCGAGAGCAGTCGCAGGAGTGTCGTCTTGCCGGTACCGCTCGGGCCGAGCAGGACCACAAACTCGCCGCGGGTGATCTCGAGGTCGATTCCGGCGAGTACGTGCTTGTCGCCGAACGACTTCCGCACACCCTTCAGCGACACGGCTAGTGGCGAGCCGGCTCGTCGTTCCGCTGCGGTGGTCGCGGTGCGTTCGCGGGGGGCGAGCGGCGGCAACGGCGCCTCGGTGGTGTTCATCGGGTCACCGACAGTTGCCGCCACGGCATCGCGAACTTCTCGATCACCCGGACGACGGCGTCGAAGATCAAACCGAGAACCGCATACAACACGATGCACAGAACCATGTAGTCGGTGCGGTTGTATTCCTGCGCGAGGGTGACGAGGTACCCGATGCCTTCGCGGGTGCCCACCTGTTCGGCGGCGATGAGCCCGGTGATGCTGAGCGACAGGCAGATACGCAACCCCATCAGCACTCCGGGCAGTGCGGTCGGCAGGATTGCGCCGAACACCAGCCGCCAGCCGGTGAGCCCGAACCCGCGGGCGGCCTCGACCATCTTGCGGTCGACGCCGCGCACTCCGAGGTAGGTGTACGCGTACATCGGAGCAAGGGTCGCCACGGTGATGAGGACGACCTTGAACGTCTCGTCGATGCCGAACCACGCGATGAACAGCGGAACGAGCGCGAGGAACGGCACCGCCCGGTTGATCTGCATCGTGGAGTCGATGAGCTCCTCACCGAGCGCGGAGAGTCCGGACAGCACTCCGAGCACGAGCCCGATGACGACGCCGCAGCCCACACCCAGCGCCGCGCGTTGCAGCGACGCGATACCGAAGTCGAGTAGCTGGCCCGACTCGTACAGCTCCGCGAAGGCCAGCCACACTGCCGGCGGTCCGGCGAGGATCTCGGGGCTGAGGATGCCGGTGGAAGACCCGATCCACCACCCGGCCACGAGCAGCGCGGGGACGAGGAATCGGAGGGGAATCGAGATCCAGCGGGGCCGTTCCCGCGTGCGGCGATAGCGGGGTGTCTCCAGTGTCAGGGTTCCCGGTGCCGTGTCGCGCGCGGGTTCCGTCAGGGCCACCACCGAACTCACTTACCCTCGGCCGACGCGCTGTCGAGTGCGGCAGGGAGATCGAAGATGACGTCACTGCCCTTCAGTGGCCGTTGAATGACTCCGTTCTCGGCGAACAACGCCGCGATGGACTCCAGGTCGGCGGCATCGGCGGCCGTCGGGTACCGGAAGTTGGTGATGCGGCCGCCCAGCTCGATCGCGTCGTCGAGTCGCTGACCCGAGAGCGCCCGCGGCCCGGTCTTCTCGAAGACGTTCTCGAACGACGCAGGATCTTGGCGTTGCTTCTCCGTGAGCTGCTGCGTCACTTCGAGGAACTTCGCGACCACCTCGGGATGTTCCTCGAGCACCTCGGTACGGCCGGCGATGATGGTGCTGTCCACCGAGCCGATGCCCGCTTCGGTGGTGATTTCGACCGCCCCCTTCGCCTTCGCCTCCTGGTACGGGATCAGGAACGACGCCCAGGCGTCGACCTGCCCGGTGGAGAACGCCGACGCGGCGTCGGCCTGCTGCAACGGCACCCGCTCGACGGAGTCGATGGGAACGCCCGCCTGGGTCAGCGCCTTCAGGGTGATGTACTCGCCCTTACCGGCAGGGTTCACCGCGATCCGTTTCCCGGCGAGATCCGCGACCGTCGTGATCCCGGATTCGGGCCGGGCGATGATGCCTGCCTGATCCTTGTTGTACGGGTCGGAGGTCGCGAAGATTCGCACGCCCACATCCTTGGACAGCGCCCCCACCACCGGGCTGTACGCGCCGGTCTGGATGTCGAGTTCACCGGTGTTGAAAAGTTTGAGGTTGGAGCTGAATCCGGGTGTGGTCTTGACCCATTCGATCTTCGCACCGAGCGGTGCCAGGGCCTCGTCGTAGGTTCCGTCGCGCTTTCCGACAGCGATGGCGCCCGAGTTGCCCGGATCGAAGACCTTCAGAGTGACGTCCGCACCGGCACTGGCTCCTCCGGGCTCCTCGGAAGACCCACACGCCACCGCCAACCCGGCCAGCGGGATCATGGCGAGCGCTGCGGCGGCTCGTGGCAGTCGGCGTAAGCGGGACATGTGGGGAACTCCTTCAACGGATGAATCGTCAGGTGTGACGACCGTTGACGCTATGTCCCCCGCCTCCGATTTCCCCCTGTTTGTTTTCTACAGATCGGAAACCTTGACAAGTTCCGGAAACCCAGTTCACCGGCGTGCGATGGGGATTCGGCACACACGATCCCCACCGTTTTCCGGCAGGCGGAAAGTATGGTGCCTTCTGCCCGGGACGCCGTTCCGGCCGACGAAAGGACCTTTGGTGACCGACTCACGTGCTGTGGGAGTTCGGACGGTGTCGCGGGCCCTGACGATGCTCTCCTGTTTCGGCGGGGGTGAGGAGCTGGGTGTATCGGAGATCGCCAAGCGCCAGGACCTCGCGGTGAGCACCACCCATCGCTTGCTTCAGTCCCTGGTCGATGCCGGCTTCCTCGACAAGGATGCGACGTCGGGCCGGTACCGCCTGGGAAGTGCCCTGGCCGCGTACGGTCAGATTTCTTACCGGCAGCACCGCATCTATCTGTCCGAGCCTTATCTCGAGCAGTTGGCGGCCACCACGGGGGTGTCCGCCTCACTGGCCATGCGGCACGGTCACGAGGTCGTGCTCTTGGGCTTCAGCCGGTGGCGGGAAAGTGACGGGCACGTGCTGCAGGGTGTTCGGCTTCCCCTGCACGCCAGCGCCTTGGGCAAGGTTTTCCTCGCGTGGTCGGACACGGACGACGCCGAACTCGCCTCGCTACCGCGGACGGCCACCACGTCCCGCGCTATCACGGACGTCGCCGGTATTCGAGAGGAATTGCACCGCACTCGTGAGCGTGGATACGGTTTCAACGACGAGGAGCTGACCCCAGACTTCCGCACCATCGGGTTGCCGATACGCGACTCCGACGGAGTCGTCCGGTTCGCTCTCGGACTGCGCGGACCCACCGAGCTCATGATCGACCAACGCATACCGTTCTTCGTGGAACTCGCCCGCGTCACAGCCGGGGAGATCGCCGCCGTCCTGTTGTGAGAGGGCAGGGCGGCAGACAAGAATCGCTCAGCGGCGCTGCCCGACGCCGACCTGCACCAGATCGTGCCCGACGGTCACAGTGCCGGAATACGTCGATGACACGCCACTGGTCCATTGATCGTCGGTGACCTGACGGGGGTCGCCCGGTCCGATGTGCGAGAGCACCACCTGGCGGACTCCTGCTTCGGCCGCGACACGTCCTACGTCCTGAGCGGTGGTGTGTGCGTGAATCATGTGCTCGACGAGGGCGGGACCGGAGGTGGCGGCGTAGAAATCGACGTCGATCACCTCGTGGACGAGGATGTCGGATCCCGTCGCGAGCCGAACCACGTTGGGTGACTTCGCGGTATCCCCGGAGAACGTCACCGCTCCGTCCTCGGTGTCGAAACGGTACGCGTACGACGGGAAGACGGGCCCGTGTGGCACCAGCGTCGCGGTGACACGCACCCGGTCGTCTTCGAATACGGGGAACGGCTCCATGTCCGGCGACGTGTTGTCGGCGGACGCACCCGCCGACGCCGGGGGCAATACGTCATGCAGGGTGAGCCGCTGCCCGTCTCGAGATCTGGTGCCGCCGTGATGTTTCCATTCACGCTCCTGCCCGCGCGGCGGCCGACTCGAGCGGCACCCGCCAGGCGTCGTACTCGTATACCCAGTCGCCGTTGCCCGCGACCTTCAGCCATTCGTTGGACCGGGAGCCGCGCTGAATGCGTGAGGTGCGCTGCAGGCGGGTGTCCTGATAGGTCTGCAGCGCGACCGCGGGTTCGTCGAACATGCCGAGGCAGCGGGCCAGTACGACGGCGTCTTCGATGGCCATGCCGGCACCCTGTGCCATGAACGGCATCATCGGATGTGCCGCGTCGCCGAGGAGCACCGAGTGTCCGTCCGTCCACGACTCCAGCGGGTCACGCACGTAGAGAGCCGATTTCAGGACGTCGTCGCAGGCGTCGAGCAGGGCTCGTGCCTCGGGGTGGAAGCCGCGGTACAGTTCCCGCAGCTCCGTGACCGAACCCGGGGTGGTCCAGGATTCCTCGGTCCACTCCTCCTGACCGCAGGTGGCGAAGACGAAGATGTCCTTGCCTTGGTTGAGGGGGAAGGTGACGATCTGCGTCGACGAATCCGGCCCCCACCACTTGGTGAAGCAGTCGAGGTTCGGGAGGTCGCCGACGCGTTCGGTGGGGACGACGGCGCGGAACGCCACGACTCCGGTGAACGTCGGCTGCTCCTGTCCGAGGAGAGCGGTCCGGACCGCGGAGTGGATGCCGTCGGCACCCACGATCACATCTGCGGAAACCGTACTGCCGTCGGTAAACTCGATTCGACCGTCACCAACGCCGCTGACCCGCCGGCCCATTTCCACGACACCCGAGGGCAGCCGATTCTCGAGGGCGGTCATGAGGTCGCCGCGGTGCATCGTCAACTGCGGTGCACCGTACTGCTGTTCCGCCGTGTCCCCCATCGGTAGCCGCGAGGTTTCGACTCCGGTGTCCCAGGTTCGGCTGAGCCGAAACTGGGGCCGGGCCGCGGACTCGCGGATTTCCGCACCCACGCCCAGTCCGTCGAGTGCGCGGACCGCGTTCGGGGTGAGGTTGATGTCGGCGCCGACGCGCGCGAACTGCTTCGTCTGCTCGTACACGGTGACATCGAAACCGAGCTCGCGAAGAGCGATCGCCGTGGCCAGTCCCCCGATTCCGCCACCGCACACCGCGACCGTGGTCATTTGACGTCCTTTCCGGGCACTGTGACGGGCGGTGTGAATGGTGCAGGCATGTCGCCGTACGCGGCGAGGTCCACCTCGACGATCACCGGCGCCTGGCGTGAAACCGCGTCCTCGAGCACGGCGTGGGCTTCGGCGGCACCGCCGATCCGCAGGTACGGCACCCCGATCGACTGGGCGAGCAGCGGGAAGTCGGGTGTGACGAGGTCGACGGCGTAGGTGTCGTCACCGCCGCCCTTCTGCATGTTGCGGAGCACGCCGTAGCCGCCGTCGTTGAAAACCAGGAGCACCAGCCACGGCTTCTCCTGCGCCATGGTGAGGATCTCACCGAAGTGGACGGCCAGGCCGCCGTCGCCGACGAGCGCCAGGGTGGGCCGGGTTTCGTCGGCCAGTGCCGCGCCGATGGCCATGCCCAGACCCTGCCCGATGCCGCCTCCGCGGGGGAAGACGTTGGACTTGGGGTCGAACATCGGCAGCAGCCGGTTGCCCCAGGAACTCGACGCAATGGTGACGTCGCGGGCGATGACGGAATCCTGTGGGAACGCGGCACGCACGGCGTCGCACAGTACGGCGTGATCGCCGAGTCCGGCGCGCTGCTTGCTGCGGACGAGTTCACGGGTGGTGCGGGCACGTTCGGTCCAGGCGGCGTCGACCGGAGCCAAATCGGTGAGTGTCCGCAGGAACGTTCCGATATCGGCGGTTACCCCGGCCTGTGCGGGGTACACACGGCCGATCGCGGCGGCATCGACGTCTACCTGCACGTGCACGGCGGGGACGGGCATGGAGTAGTCGCCGGTCTCGTTGGACCGGAAGTGAGTGCCCAGCGACAGCAGCAGGTCGGCGTCCTGGAGGAGTTCCCGGCCCACCGGCGTGTTGCCGTAGTTGCCGATGCACAGCGGATGGTCCTCGGGCACGGCGCCGCGCCCGGAGTTGCTGGTGAGCAACGGGACTCCCCACCGCTCCACCAGTTCGGTCAGCTCGGCGCCGGCTCGTGTGACGCCGCCGCCGGCCCAGATGACGGGGCGCTCGGCCGCAGCCAGCAACGACAGTGCAGCAGCGAGTTCGTCGGCGTCGGGGGTCCGGGCGCTCTCCGACACCTGCTCGACCACGTCGATGTCGTGCTCGGCGTACTGCAGGTCGATCGGCCACTCGATGCTCGCCGGGCCGCCGGGCGTTGCCAGAGCCTGAGCGACCGCCTCCCGCAACGTCTTTCCCGCACTGTCGGTATCGAGGATGGTGGCGGCATGCTTCGACGTCGCCGTCAGCATCCCCAGCTGATCCTTGGTCTCGTGGATGAACCCGCGACCCGAGCCGAGGTACCGGCTCTCGACGTTGCCGGTCACATGCAGCACCGACGTGCCGGCACTGAGCGATTCGATCAGCGAGCCGGCCGCGTTTCCGGCACCGGTGCCGGTGCTCGTCAGGGCGCAGCCGAGTCCGCCTGTGGCCCGGGCATACCCGTCGGCCGCGCTGACCGCGGTGGCCTCGTGCCGGACCGGCACGAACCGCAGGTGCTTGCTGACCGCCTGCACCAGGGGCTGATTGTGGACGCTCACGATGCCGAACACGGTGTCGACACCGGCCTCGCGCAGCACCTGGACGAGCAGGTCGCCCCCATTTCCTACGGACATGGTGTTCCTCTCAGACATAACGGGCGACGCCTCCGCAGACGTCGAGGCTGGTGCCCGTCACATAGGACGAGCGGGGAGACAGCAGGGTCACGATCATGGCCGCCACCTCGTCGGCGCGACCGAACCGGCCGAGTCCGATGCCGCGGTCCTGGGCGATCTCCGCCTCCCATTCGGCGAAGGTGGCGTCGGTACCGGATTCCTCGTAGCGGCGCCGCCACTGGCCGGTGTCGACCAGTCCCAGCGACACCGAGTTGACGCGGATGCCGTCGGCCGCGAGTTCCAGCGACAGCGACTTGCTGAGGTTCAGCAGTCCGGCCCGGGCGGCGCTGGTGGTGACCAGCCGCGGCTCGGGCTGCCGCGCGAGCACCGCCGAGATGTTGACGATGGCCGCGGCGTCGGACTTGCGCAGCAGTGGCAGGGCCGCCTCGACGGTGTTGAGGACGCTGGAGAACTTGAGGTCGAGTTCGTCGCGCCAGTCGTCGAGGGTTGCCTCGCCGCGCGGGACCATGCGGGACTTGCCTGCGTTGTTGACCAGACCGTCGAGTCCGCCGAACCGATCGACCCCCGCCTCGACGAGTGCGGCGACCGCGGCCGGGTCCCGGACGTCGCAGGACGCGGTGAGGACGCGGTCGCTGCCGGGCAGCGGTGCGATGACGGCGTCGAGTCGGTCGCGGTCGCGCGCGCAGGTGACGACGTTGGCACCCTCCTCGAGCAGCATCGCGACGGTGGCGAGCCCGACTCCCGAGCTTCCGCCGGTCACCAGGTAGGTGCGGTCTTTCAGTTGCAGGTCCACGACGTGGTCCCCTTCTCTAGTGCAGGACGAATCCGCCGTTGACGACGAGTTGCTGACCGGTGATGTACGACGCCTCGGGCCCCATCAGGAACGCGACGGCACCGACCAGATCGGACGGTTGCTGCGGCCGCTCGAGTGCCCGGTTGAGCCGGTACAGCTCGTGCCGGTGCTCCGGAACCTTCTGCGCCGATTCGCTTTCGGTCAGACCGGGCGAGACGGTGTTGACGGTGATGCCGTGCGGGCCGAGGTCGCGGGACATGGCCCGGGTGAGGGCAGCCACCCCACCCTTGGAGGCGATGTAGTGCGCAAGACGGGGTGAGCCGTACAGGGCGGCGTCGGAGCCGATGGTGACGACTCGTCCGCCTCCGTTCCCGATGATGGCGGGAATGATCGCCCTGCTCACGAGGAAGGTGCCGCGCAGGTTGACGCCCAGCACCTTGTCCCACTCGTCGATGTCGAGTTCGTGAATCGGCTTGCCGCCCACTCCATCCGCGAGGGCCGCGTTGTTGACGAGCCCGTACAGCGGGCCACCGGAGGTGACGGTGGCCGCCATCGCGGAGACGGATTCGGCGTCGCGCAGATCGACGCGGACGAACTGTGCCTTCACGCCGTCGGCGCGCAGGCTCTCCACCGCCGACTCTCCCCAGTCCTCGCGAATGTCGGCGAGCCACAGGTCGGCGCCGTCCTCACCGAGCCGGCGAGCGATAGCCAGACCGAGGCCACGCCCGGCACCGGTGACGACGATGGTTTTCCCGTCGAGATTCACGATCAGTCCCGTGTCACACCGTGCATGGCCGACGTCTCGGGGTACGTCGGGATCTGCGGCTTCTGCGCGCCGATGATGACGCAGAACAGGGCATCCTTGTCGCCATTGTTCTTCAGGCTGCGCGGCACACCGGCCGGGACGACGATCATGTCGCGGTAGCCGAGGGTGCGCTTCTCCACCTTGCCGTCGCGGTGAACACCGACCTCCACCTCACCCTCGAGGACGAAGAAAGCCTCTTCGGCGTCGTGGTGAGTGTGCTCGGGGCCCTCGGCGCCGGGAGGAAGGAGCATGTTGGAGAAGGTGAATCCGCGCGACGGGATGGTCCGGTTGTCGTTGTCGTGGTTCCCGGTGGCTCCGGAACCGACGTAGCGGATCTGTGCGCGCTTGAACTGGTCACCGGCCTTGGCCTGGAACCCGAGGGTGTCCCAGTCCTCGTGGCGGGAGCCACGGGTCAGGATCAGCGAATCGGTGAATTCCTTCAGGTCGGCGGTGCCGTAGTCGAGTGTCATGTCGTGCTCCTTCTCTAGAGGTGGTTGCGTAGGCGTTCGGTGATGAAGATGAAGGATTCGACCCAGGCGTTGAAGGCGTCCGGTCGCTCCTGGTTCGCGAGATGTCCTGCGCCTCTGACGGTCACGAAGACGGCGCCCGGAATACCCCCGGCCAGCACCTGGCTCGCAGGAATTCCCGTCACGGTGTCCTCGTCTCCACTCAGGACCAGGGTCGGGATGTCGATCTTCGCGAGGTCGGCGGTGTGATCGGTGGCTGCCATGGAGTCGGCGGCATACCCGTAGCCGGGGAGCCGGATCGACACGGCCATGATCGCCGTAGCCTTCGCTGTCAGTTCGGCGCCGGCCGTTCCGGACAACAGTCGTGGGGCGCGTTCCGCCGCAAAGGCTTCGGCGCCTTGCTCAGCAAGCGTTGCAGCCCGGGTCCGCATCCGGCCGGCAGCATCGTCGTCGGCCCCCGAACCTACGGTCGAGCTGCCGAGCAGGAGGCTGCGCACGAGGTCGGGATGACGCAGGGCCATGCGGGTCGCGATCACCCCGCCCCACGACATGCCCAGGACGTGCGCTCCGGCGTCACCGCAGCGTTCGCGGATCACATCGGCCGCTGCGTCGGCGTAGTCGTCGAGGTCGAACGGACGGCCCGGGTCCTCACTGCGGCCGTACCCGGGCGCGTCCCAGGCGAGCAGTCGCAGCGAGTCCGACAGTTCGTCGAACTGCGGCGCGAAACTGTCTGCACTGCCACCGATGCCGTGCAGCATCAGCAGCGCGGGGCCGGAACCGGATTCGACGACGTGCGTCACGACGCCCGCCCGAGGTCGAACCGCTCGAACGCGCCGGGGTCGGGGATGCCGGCCATGTGGTCGCGGACCTGCTTGGACGGCGGGCCCGCGGTGCCCCACAGGTCGGAAAGTTCCGGCACCCGTCGCCACACCTTGCACAGCCACCGGTCCTCGTCGACCTGCGCGATGCCGGAGGTGTACTCGCACACCAGCCCCGCCGGGTCGGCGAAGTACGAGAAGGTGTTGTCGCCGGGGCCATGCTTGCCGGGACCCCACAGCGGCACGGTGCCGTGGTGCCGTAGCCGGCCGATGCCGCGCATGAAATGGTCGACGGTGGGCATCTCGTAGGCGACGTGATTCACCGACGTCCACTCGGCCTGGTTGAACGCGATGCTGTGATGGTCGGTGTTGCAGCGAAGGAACGCCATCTGGTGCTCGGACCAGTCGGAGACCCGCATGCCCAGGACCTCGCAGTAGAACTTCACCGCGGCGTCGATGTCGACGGTGTTGAGGACTACGTGCGTGACGCCCACCGGGACGGCGTCCTCCCGGCCGAGCTTCGGGACCGCCAGCGCATCGGCGAGCAGTTCGACGACGCGACCCTCGGGGTCGACGAGGCTCACACCGTATCCACCACCGAGGTCGTCGACGGGGCCCGGCCCGCTGACGATCGGCACACCCCAGGACTCGAGCCGGCGGGCGGCCTCGTCGACCTCTGCGGGTGTGGCGACTGCGAAGGTGATGCGGCCGAGGCCGTTCCGCTCGGCCTGGGTGAGCTGCAGCGCGTGGTGGTGCTCACCGGTTCCCCGCAGCCAGGCGCCGGTAGCGCCTTGATCGACAACGCGAAGGCCCCAGACCTCCGAATAGAACTCGGTGGATTCCGTGCTGGCCTGCGTCCGCAGCTCCACGGAGCGCAGGCACCGCAGCCGGGCTATGGGTTGATTCATCGCGTGCCTCCAGTTGCTTAGGTCTCAATATCTTAGCGCTAAAGTATTAGGGCGTACAGGGCTGGCGGGAGATTTTTCTGTACGCCCTATCTACGAGCGGGTCGCTCAATCAGCCCACGAGCGGGTCGCTCAGTCTGCCCACGAGCGGGTCGCTCAGTCTGGCCACGAGCGGGTCGCTCAATCTGCCCACGGGTTGGGCTCTTCGTCGAGGCCCCAGTAGATGCTCTTCTGCCGCGAGTAGGCGGCGATACCGCTGCGCCCCTTCTCGACTCCCAGCCCGCTTTCCTTGACGCCGCCGAACGGCGTGGAGATGCTGAACTGTTTGTAGGTGTTGATCCACACCGTCCCGGCTTGTAGTCGGCGGGCGAGTTTCCAGGCCCGGCGATAGTCGCCGGTCCAGATTCCCGACGCCAGCCCGAACACCGAGTCGTTCGCCTGCTCGACGAGGTCGGCCTCCCCGTCGAACGGCAGGACCACCAGCACCGGCCCGAAGATCTCTTCCTGGCACGTGCGTGACGTGTTGGGGAGCCCGTCGATGATCGTCGGCAGGTAGTACGCGCCGTCGCGGAGCCGTTCGTCGTCGGGGATCGCCCCGCCGCACAGCACTCGTCCGCCCTCTTCGCGAGCGAGGTCGACGTACGCGGCGACGCTGTCGCGGTGCTTGCGGTGCACCATCGGCCCCACCTGGGTGTCGGGGTCGCGGCCGGGACCGAGTCGCAGTCGCTGCGTCTTGGCCACCAGTTTCTCGAGGAATTCGTCGTAGATGCGGCGGTCGACGAACAGCCGGGATCCGGCAATGCAGCTCTGCCCGGTGGACGAGAAGATTCCGTACATCACGCCGTTGATCGCCGCGTCGATGTCGGCGTCGTCCAGCACGATGGTCGGCGACTTACCGCCCAGCTCGAGCGAGACGGGCATCAACTTCTCGGCCGCGGCATGGGCGATGGCGCGGCCGGTGTTGGTGCCGCCGGTGAACGTCACTTTCCCGACATCGGGGTGGTGAACGATCGCGTCACCGACCACCGAGCCCTTGCCCGGGAGCACCGACAGCAGTCCGGCGGGCAGACCGCTGTCGTCGAGAATTCGAGCCAGTTCCAGCGACACCAGCGGTGTCCACTCGGCGGGCTTGAGGACGACGGCGTTGCCCGCGGCGAGGGCGGGCGCGATCTTCTGGGCGTCGCTGGCCACCGGCGAGTTCCAGGGTGCGATGGCACCGATCACGCCGATGGGTTCGTGGACGCTCATCGTGAGGTAGTTGCCGCGCGGCGTGGTCAGGTCTTCGTCGGCGGTCTCGAGGACTGCAGCGAAGTACCGGAACGTACCCGCGGCGCTGCCGACCAGCGCAGTGGTTTCCGCGACGGTCTTGCCCGTGTTGTAGCTCTGCAACAGCGCGAGCCGGGAGGTGTTCACCTCGATCGCGTCGGCGATGCGGTGCAGGAACTTCGCGCGCTGATGCGGTAGCAGGTTTCGCCAGGCCGGATCGGCGGCGGCGGCGCGGCCCTTACGGACCGCCTCGTCGACGTCGGTGGTCGTGGCCTGATGCACGACCTGCAGGACCTCGCCGGTGGACGGGTCGGTGACCTCGAAGGCCGGCCCGGTCCCCTGTCGCCAGGTTCCGGCGACGAAGATCTGATCCGCGATCGGAGCGAACGTCAGCGTCGCTTCGCGGAAGTCGAGAACGGTCACTGGGAGATCTCCTCGAGGGTCTTTTCGCGGGTTTCGACGGCGAAGAAGCCGACGACGAGGGCACCGATCAGGGCGACCGCGGAGAACATTCCGAAGACAACGGTCAGCGTGCCGCCGCCGTCGAGAATGGCGCCGACGGCGAGAGGACCGACGATGATGCCGAGGCGTCCGCTCGCGCCGCCGATGGCGCAGCCGATGGCCCGCATCCGGGTGGGGTAGAGCTCCGCGGTGTAGACGTAGAGCGCCATGTTGACCGCGAAGACGAACAGCGCGGAGCCGGCCGACCAGAACAGGACCTTCGTCGCGGTGTCCGCACCGGTCGCGGCCAGTAGGAACAGCAGCGACGAGCACAGGACCATCGATGCGGTGATGCAGATGCGGCGTCCGAGGTTGTCGAT
Source organism: Rhodococcus sp. USK13 (assembly GCF_018343855.1). Classification (NCBI taxonomy): domain Bacteria; kingdom Bacillati; phylum Actinomycetota; class Actinomycetes; order Mycobacteriales; family Nocardiaceae; genus Rhodococcus; species Rhodococcus sp. USK13. The sequence continues at coordinate 363,518 of NZ_CP069242.1, forward strand.
GAGGAACGCGACGAGGATGCAGCCGAGCAGACCGGCGACGCTGGTGACGATGCTGTAGTGCAGCGCCGTGTCGACGCTGACGTCGAACGTGGAGTGGTAAAGCGACGGCAGCCAGGAGGCGATGCCGTAGTTGACGAAGTAGGCGCATCCCCAGATGGCCGCGAGCATGAGCGTTCGACGCAGGTAGATGCCTCGGAAGGCCTCTGCGAAGGTTCCGCGGCGGGCGTCGACGATGGCAGCGGGCAGCGGCTGCGGAGCCGGAAGCGTCTTGCCGTACTTTCCGGTGATCTCGTTCTCGATGCGGGTCATGGCCTTGTTTGCGTCTTCGTAGCGGCCACGGGACGCGAGCCAGCGCGGCGACTCGGGGAGTTTCCACAGCAACGGCAGGAGCAGGATGGGCAGCGCACCGAGGGCGAACAGGATCTTGTAGCCGTAGTTCGGCACCACCCAGGCAGACACGATCGCCGACATGACCAGGCCGACGGGGAAGATGACCTCGTAGAGGAGGACGAAGCGTCCTCGTTTGTGGGCTTTGGTGATCTCGCCGATGTAGCTTGCTGCCACCGGGACCTCCGCGCCGAGGCCGATACCCTGCACGAATCGGAAGACAAGGAAGAGCATCAGGCTGTCGGTGAACGCCATCCCGAGACTCATCACCGCATACAGGGCGAGCGAGAAGATGATGACGTTGAGCCGGCCGACGCGGTCGGCGAACCAGCCGCCGGCGAGGGCGCCGACGAGCATGCCGATGCCGCCGATGGCGATCACCCAGGCGATGTCGCCGGGGGTCAGACCCCACTTCGGGATGAGGACGGGGAGGGAGTACGCGATCATCAACTGGTCGAAACCGTCGAAGAACGTGACGGCGCCGACGATGACGCGGGCCTTGATATGCCACCTGCTCATCGGCAGGCGTTCGAGTCGGGCGCTGATCATCTCAGCTGTGGCAGCCATGGCGGGCGATACCGTCGTCATGAGCATCCTCAGGGTCGGGTCGAGGCATTTACTTAAGCCCTCAAAGGCTTACCGCTAAGATGTAATCTCACGCACATGACATCCGTCAACCCTTGACTTTAGAAAAAACATATTGGTCACATCCATCCACCCACCGGAAACACAGGGCCGCCTCCGCCCTGGCACGCCACATCCGTGTTTTGTTCGGCCCGACACGGGTACTTGCTCCCGCTATCGGGGTCTCGACAAGGTTATCGGCGCGGACGAGGAGGCGTGATGCGAGCGATGGTGTACCGGGGGCCGTACAAGGTCCGCGTCGAAGAAAAGGCAGTCCCGCCCATCGAGCACCCCAACGACGCGATCGTGCGGGTGACATTGGCCGCGATCTGCGGATCGGACCTGCATCTATACCACGGCATGATGCCCGACACCCGGGTCGGCATGACGTTCGGCCACGAGTTCATCGGCGTCGTCGAGGAGGTCGGCCCGTCGGTACTGAACCTGCAGCGCGGCGACCGGGTGATGGTCCCGTTCAACGTGTACTGCGGCTCGTGTTACTTCTGCGCACGCGGCCTCTACTCGAACTGTCACAACGTGAACCCGAACGCCACCGCTGTGGGCGGCATCTACGGGTACTCCCACACGTGCGGTGGCTACGACGGCGGACAAGCGGAGTTCGTGCGCGTGCCGTTCGCCGACGTGGGCCCCGCCAAAATCCCCGAGTGGATGGACGACGAGGACGCGCTACTCCTCACCGACGCCCTCGCCACCGGCTACTTCGGTGCACAACTCGGCGACATCGTCGAAGGCGACACCGTCGTGGTGTTCGGAGCGGGGCCGGTCGGGCTGTACGCGGCCAAGTCGTCCTGGCTCATGGGTGCCGGGCGAGTGATCGTGATCGATCACCTCGAGTACCGACTCGAGAAGGCTCGCGCGTTCGCGCATGCCGAGACCTACAACTTCGCCGACTACGCCGACATCGTGGTCCACATGAAGAAGATCACCGACCATCTCGGGGCCGATGTGGCCATCGACGCCGTCGGTGCCGAGGCCGACGGCAATTTCCTTCAACACGTCACGGCCGCCAAGTTCAAGCTGCAGGGTGGTTCCCCGATTGCCCTCAACTGGGCGATCGATTCCGTCAGGAAGGGCGGGACGGTTTCTGTGATGGGCGCCTACGGTCCAATGTTCAGTGCCGTCAAGTTCGGTGATGCGCTGAACAAGGGGCTGACGCTTCGCATGAACCAGTGCCCCGTGAAACGTCAGTGGCCCCGCCTGTTCGAGCACATTCGCAACGGCTATCTGAAGCCCAACGACATTGTCACGCATCGTATTCCGCTCGAGCATATCGCCGACGCCTACCACATCTTCTCGGCCAAGCTCGACAACTGCATCAAACCGGTCATCGTGCCGAACGCCGGCTGATCGACGAGGAGGACCCGATCATGGCCTATACAGCCGACACGCCGAAGCGTCCACTGACGAGCGACGAACTACGCGCGCGCATTCCGGGATGGGGTGTGGACCTCGACCCCAAGGACCGGCCCGCGGTACCGAAGGAGCGTTTCGACCCCGGCGCGACGGGCGCCCACTGGGATTTCCCGGAGTGCCAGGAGGAGAAGTGGCCGCGTGAGCGGTCGATCGAACACCAATTCCTGACACCCGTATTCGGCACCTCGTGTCCTCCCAAGGGCCTCTCCGGCACCATGCGGAAATTCGCGTTCCGATACAGCGAGGGCCGGGCCGCGCACTGGCTCATCCTGCTGGCCGCCGACCGGGTCGATGCGGTCGAGAGCCATCTGGCCTCATTCCTGACCCTGCATCCCGACAACCCCATCACCCAGACGGGCATTCGAAGCGAGTTGTCCCATCACGGTGTGTCGTCCCGACTGGGGAAGAAACGCGTCGACCTGAACCACCAGTGGATGGACCCGTTCATCGTCGCGGCGCCCTGGGTGCTGTCCGCAGCCGGCGTCGCCTACGCCGTGACGGGCGCCCTGCAGAAAGTCCGGCGCATCCGACCCCTCAACGCCGGATCGGCATGATCGTGCGGACCCCGGCGTCGCGCAGCCACAGCCCGCCCCACACGAAGATGCCGACGTAGACGGGGAACAGAATGGTGCTGAACAGCGGTTGCTCGGTGAGCATGTTGGTCGCCACCGCGCCGCCGAGATATCCGGTCAGGAGGACGGCACCGAGGATGCTCGTCGCCGGAACCAGGTACAGCACGAGGCACACCAACATCACGATTCCGATCACGACGGCAATGTTCTCGTCGAAACCGAGTTCGGCCATCGCGTCGCGGACGGACTGAATGTTCGCGATGTGGATGATCGCGTCGAAAAGCAGGAACGCGGTGACCAGACCGGTGATGATCAGCCCGGCGATCCTCGCCTTCCGCCCGACCGGTGCCGCGTTCTCGGCAGAACCGAGCGGTCCGGCGGTCTTTGCGGTGGAATGTGGTGTCGAGGTCATGGCGATCTCCGAAGGTAGAAGGTGACGGGGTGGGGAGCGTGTTCCGTTCCCTCGAAAAGACAGACTGCCGGGCCGAGGAAAACTCATCGCGGCTCGCGGACCGGGGCGAGAACCCGAGCGAGGAGACCGAAAAGTGTGCGGACGGTACGCCAGCACCACCACGGACAAGGAACTGCGGTCCATCTTCGAGGTCGCCGAAATCGTCGGTGAGGAGCTGGGTCCGTCCTACAACGTCGCTCCCACCCAGCAGGTCCGGGTCGTGCTGGAACGCCCACCGCGTGCCGAACCCGACGCCGACCCCGTCCGTCAGCTCCGGACGGCGAAGTGGGGGCTGGTGCCGCCGTGGGCGAAGGACGTCAAGATCGGCAACAAGCTCATCAACGCCAGATCCGAGTCGATCACGGAGAAGCCCGCATTTCGGAAGGCCGCCGTCCGACGGCGCTGCATCATTCCCGCCGACGGTTACTACGAATGGTTGAAGCGAGACGACGGCACCAAGATTCCGTACTTCCTGCACGGCGACGGGGTGCTGGCGATGGCCGGCCTCTACGAACTGTGGCCCGACCCCTCCCTTCCGGAGGACGACCCGAACAGGTGGCTCTGGACCACCACGGTGCTCACCACCCAGGCCACCGACGTCCTCGGCCACATTCACGACCGTTCACCGGTGGTCCTGCCACCGAGCTTCCAGGAACACTGGCTCGACCCCACCCTGACCGAGCGCGAACAGGTCGATGCCCTGATCGCGTCGATTCCCGAGCCCCGTCTCGAGCCGTACGAGGTGAGTACCGCCGTCAACTCCCCGCGCAACAACGGACCCGAACTGCTCGAGCCCGTGTGACGGGTCCGTTCCAGCGCTCGTTCAGGTGGCGTGTCATGCTGGCCGGATGAACGCCGAACTCCCAGTGGCCCCGCGCGTCGTCACCCGCTGGCACCAGGTGGTCGACAACCACGACCTGGGCGCCCTCGACGCCCTGATTGCGGAAGACGCGGTGTTCTCCTCCCCCGCCGTGTTCACACCGCAAGAGGGAAAAGCAAAGGTCCTCGCGTACCTGCGCGCGGCACTCACGGTGTTCACCGGCACCGGCTTTCACTACCGCGAGGAGTGGTACGGCGACGGCTCCGCCGTCCTCGAGTTCGCCACCGAACTCGACGGCGTTCATGTGCACGGCGTCGACATAGTGCACTGGAATGACAACGACCAAATCACGTCGTTCACGGTGATGGTCCGTCCGGTGAAAGGTCTGCAAGCGCTCATTCCGCTGATGGCCGCCCAGCTCTCCCAGTCCTAGAACCCCGCACAGCAAGGAGCTTTCATGAGCCTGCCCGCCATTCTCCGAGACCGGTTGCGCCTGCCCGTCGTGGCGTCGCCGATGTTCATCGTGTCCGGTCCCGACCTGGTGATCGCCCAGTGCACCTCGGGTGTGGTCGGCTCCTTCCCGTCCCTCAACGCGCGGCCGCAGCCCGTCTTGCGGGAATGGCTTACCCGCGTCACCGAAGAGCTGGCCAAGCACGACGCCAACAACCCGGAGTCGCCGTCCGCGCCCTTCGCGGTGAACCTGATCGTCCATAAGAGCAATGACCGGCTCGACGAGGACCTGGCCACCGTCGTCGAGTTCGAGGTCCCGATCGTCATCACCTCCCTCGGCGCCCGCACCGACGTCAACGACGCCGTCCATTCCTACGGCGGCATCGTTCTGCACGACGTCATTAACAACAGGTTCGCGAAGAAGGCCGTCGAGAAGGGTGCCGACGGCCTGATCGCCGTCGCCGCGGGTGCGGGTGGACACGCAGGCACCCAGTCACCGTTCGCGTTGCTGCAGGAAATCCGCGAATGGTTCGACGGCCCCGTGTTGCTGTCCGGCTCGATCGCCCACGGACGTTCGGTACTCGCCGCGCAGGCCGCCGGCGCCGACCTCGCCTACATCGGGTCCGCCTTCATCGCCACCGACGAGGCCAACGCCGACGCCGCCTACAAGCAGATGATCGTCGACTCCACCGCCTCGGACATCATCTACTCCAACCTCTTCACCGGCGTGCACGGAAACTACCTCCGCGGCAGCATCGAGGCGGCCGGATACGATCCCGCAGCCCTCCCGGTGTCGGATGCCGGCGCAATGGATTTCGGTACCAACGAAAAGTCGGAGTCCAAGGCGTGGCGCGACATCTGGGGTGCCGGTCAGGGAATCGGCGCGGTGGACGCAGTCGTCCCGGCGGCCGAGGTTGTCGAGCGGCTCACTCGGGAGTACGCCGACGCGAGGTCCCGCCTGCTCTAGGCGCTTCGCGCCTGTGAGTGGTTAAGGAGTCCAGAGACTCGTTAACCACTCACAGGCGGCGGAGCCGCCTACTGTGACGCGATATCGCGCCCGATGATTTCCTTCATGATCTCGGTGGTTCCGCCGTAGATCGTCTGGATACGGCTGTCGACGTACGCGCGGCCGATGGGGTACTCCATCATGTACCCGTAGCCGCCGTGCAGTTGGACGCAGCGGTCGACCACTCGCTTCTGTAGTTCACTGGCCCACCACTTGCCCTTCGACGCGTCGACGGCGGTGAGTTCGCCTGCGTTCAGGGCGAGTACGCAGCGGTCGATGTGCGATTCGGTCACCTCGATCTCGGTCAGCATCTCCGCCAGCGCGAACCGGGTGTTCTGCAGATCGCCGATCGGCTTGCCGAACGCCTTCCGCTCGAACACGTAGTCCCTGGTCCACTGGTATGCCGCCTTCGCCGCGGCGATCGCGTTGACCGCGATCGAAATACGTTCGAGTGGAAGGTTTTCCATGAGATGGATGAAACCGCGCCCCTCGCTGCCGAGCAGATTGGTCGCGGGCACCCGCACGTCCTCGAACACGAGCTCCGCCGTGTCCTGACCGGCCAAGCCGACCTTGTGCAGCTTGCGACCACGACCGAAGCCGGGCATGCCCCGCTCCACGACGAAAAGCGAGAACCCCTTGGAACCGGCGTTCGGGTCGGTGCGGGCGACGACGATGACGAGGTCGGAGTGAATGCCGTTGGTGATGAACGTCTTCTGGCCGTTGATCACCCACTCGTCACCATCCCGCACCGCGGTGGTCTTCACGCCCTGCAGGTCGCTGCCGGCGCCAGGCTCGGTCATCGCGATGGCGCCGATCAGCTCACCCGCGGCCATGCCGGGCAGCCATCGCTGCTTCTGCTCGTCGGTGCCGAGGTTCACGATGTACGGGATGACGATGTCGTCGTGCACGCTCAGGCCCGACCCGAATGACGTCGTCGCGGTGCGGGCGATTTCCTCGGCAACGACGTACCGGAACCGGTAGTCGGTGACGCCGGAGCCGCCGAACTCCTCCGGCACGCCGAGTCCGACGAGCCCGGACTTGCCGGCCGCGAGCCACGCCGATCGGTCGATCAGCTTGTCGGACTCCCACCGTTCGTAGTGGGGCTCGATCTCTCGGGCGAGGAACTCGCGCACGGTCTCCCGATACGCCTCGTGATCCTTCTCGAAGATAGTGCGCTGCATGGTCTCTCCTAGGATTCGGTCACACGCCGACGGAAACCGACAGGCCCGCGAGACGTTCCGCGATCAGTGCCTCCGCCTCGCGGACGATGCGTTCGACGAGTTCACCGGCAGTGGGGATGTCGTGGATGATGCCCTGGACGGTGCCGACGGTCCAGATACCCGCGTCGGTGTCGCCGTTCTCGAACACAGTGCGCCCGCGGGCACCGGCGACCAACTCACGAACGTCCTCGAACTTGCCGCCCCGATCGAGGATCTCTACAACCTCACGGCTCACGGTATTGCTCGCGACACGTGCCGTGTTACGCAGCGGCCGGAAGATCAACTCGGTGTCGGTCTCCTTGCCGGCGACGATCGCCTCCTTGATGTTCTGATGAATCGGCGATTCGGCGGTGCACATGAAGCGGGTACCCATGTTGATTCCGTCGGCGCCGAGGGCGAGTGCCGCGACCAATCCACGCGCGTCCGCGAACCCGCCCGACGCGACCATAGGGATGGTGATCTGTTCCGCCGCGGCCGCGATGAGCACCAGCCCGGGGATGTCATCCTCACCGGGATGGCCGGCACATTCGAAGCCGTCGATGCTGATGCCGTCGACGCCGGTGTCCTGGGCCTTGATCGCGTGCCGCACGCTGGTGCACTTGTGCAGCACCTTCACGCCCGCCGCGTGGAAGTCGGGTAGATGGGGGGCGGGGTTGGAACCGGCCGTCTCGACGATCTTGACTCCGGATTCGATGATGACCTGCCGGTACTCCTCGTACGGCGGCGGCGTGATCGCCGGCAGAATCGTCAGGTTCACACCGAAGGGCTGGTCGGTGAGCTCGCGGGTGCGGGCGATCTCCTTGGCGAGGTCCTCCGGAGTGGGCTGCGTCAGCGCGGTGAGCAGGCCCAGCGCACCGGCGTTGGCGACGGCGGCGACGAGTTCGGCGCGGCCGACCCACTGCATGCCGCCTTGAACGATCGGATGGCGGACGCCGAAGGTTTCGGTAAACGCTGTGGAAAGCATGGGACGGCTCCTCTGGGAAACGGTCAGTGGGCGGGTCGGTATCCGACGGTGTGGAGAGCGATGTCGACGTAACGCTCGGCGACCTGCTCGGGGGTCAGTGCCCCACCGAGCTGGTACCACCGCGGAATCGACTGGAACATCCCGAGGAGAGCGCGCACGGTCTCCGCTACGTTGGTGGCCGAGAACGCACCTACGGCAACCCCCTCGGACACCACGTCGATCACCATGAGCTCGAGGCGTTTTCGCGTGGCCGCGTACCGACTTCGGCTGTCCACGGAGACGTGCCGCAACTCGGTGTCGAGGCCGACGTGCCGCACCCGGTTCGTCATGTACAGGACGATCGCCTCGACGACGTTGGAAAATTGCGCGACCACATCGTCGCCGGCCTCGCGGGCGGCTGCCTCCGCGCGATCGTTGAGTTCGCGCATTTGCAGTTCGAACAGTGCCACGAGAACGGCTTCCTTGCTCTCGTGGTGGTAGTACAGGGCGGGGACGGTCACCCCGACACGACGGGCGATCTGCCGCACCGTCGTGCCGTGGTAACCGTTCTCGTTGAACAACTCCAGTGCCTGCTCGAGGATGGGCGTCAGCGGCAGCGCCTCGAAGGTCCGCCAGTCGGCGAACATCGGCTCCGTGGTGATTGTCCCGTTCTCGCGCGGCAGGGTCACAGGGTTGCCGATCAGCGCGGTGCCATGCGGATGGCGCCGTCGAGTCGGATGGTCTCGCCGTTGAGCATGGGGTTGGACACGATGTGCGCGGCCAGTGCGCCGTACTCGGACGGGTCGCCCAGACGCGACGGGTGGGGCACCTGCTGTCCGAGCGACTGCTGCGCGGCCTCGGGGAGGGAACCGAGGAGCGGGGTCTTGAACAGGCCCGGTGCGATGGTGTTGACGCGGATCAGCAGCGAGGCGAGGTCGCGGGCGATCGGCAGGGTCATGCCGACGACGCCACCCTTCGAGGCGGAGTACGCGGCCTGACCGATCTGGCCCTCGTAGGCGGCGACGGAGGCGGTGTTGATGATGACGCCGCGCTCGCCGTCGATCGGCTCGTTCTTCGAGATGCGCTCGGCAGCAAGACGGATCACGTTGAACGTGCCGATCAGGTTGACGGTGACGATCTTGGTGAAATCGGCCAGCGGGAACGCGCCGTTCTTGCTGACGGTCTTGATGGCGTTGCCGATGCCGGCGCAGTTGACGGCCACCCGCAGCGGGCCGAGGGACTCCGCGACGTCGAGGGCAGCGGACACGTCGGCCTCGCTCGTGACATCGCCTGCGGCGAAGCGGACGCGGTCGCCGAGTTCCTTGGCGACGGTCTCACCGTTGGAGGAGGGCAGGTCGACGATGACGACGCTGGCGCCGTCGGCGAGCAGGGCCTTGGTGGTAGCGAGTCCGAGGCCGGAGGCGCCGCCGGTGACGAGTGCAACGCTGTCGTTGACGATCATGTTGTGCCTTTCGAAATTCAGGAGTTGTCGGAAACGGTGATCAGATGCGTTCGATGATGGTGGCGTTGGCCATGCCCGCGCCCTCGCACATCGTCTGCAGGCCGTAGCGTCCGCCGGTGGCCTCGAGCTGGTTGACCAGTGTGCCGAGCAGGCGGGTGCCCGAGGAGCCGAGCGCGTGGCCGAGGGCGATCGCACCGCCGCGGGGGTTCAGCTTGGCCGGGTCGGCACCGAACTCGTGTGCCCACGCCAGCGGCACCGGGGCGAACGCCTCGTTGACCTCGTAGGCGTCGATGTCGTCGATGCTCAGCCCCGACTTCGCGAGGATCTTCTTCGTCGCCGGGATCGGGGCGGTGAGCATGAACACCGGGTCATCGCCCGCAACGGAGAACGAGTGGAACCGCGCCCGCGGCGTCAGGCCCAGCTTGGCGGCCATCTCCTCGCTCATGATCAGCGCACCGGACGCACCGTCGGTCAGCGGGGACGAGTTACCCGGGGTGATGTGCCACTGCGCCTCGGGGAACCGGGCCGCGTACTTCTCGGAGTAGAACGACGACTTCAGCCCGGACAGCCCCTCGGCGGTGGTCGAGGCGCGCACGGTCTCGTCGACGAGGTGCGTCACCGTCTCACCGGCCGCGTTGGTCACCTCGATCGGCAGGATTTCCTTGTCGAACAACCCCTTCGCGGCGGCGTCGGCGGCGCGGCGATGCGACTCGGCCGAGTAGGCGTCGAGGGTGTCGCGGTCGAACTTCCACTTGGCGGCGATCAGTTCGGCGGAGATTCCCTGGTTGACCAGGCCCTCGGGGTAACGGGCCGCGATGCCCGGGCCGGACGTGTCCTGCCCGAGGGTCGTCGTGCCCATCGGCACGCGGGACATCGACTCGACACCCGCGGCGATCACGATGTCGTAGGCGCCGGCGATGACGCCCTGCGCGGCGAAGTGCGCCGCCTGCTGGCTCGAACCGCACTGGCGGTCGATGGTGGTGGCCGGGACCGAATCAGGGAAGCCGGCCGACAGCACCGCGGTGCGGGAAATGTTGAGAGCCTGCTCGCCGGCCTGACCGACGCAGCCGCCGATCACGTCGTCGACCTGCGCGGGGTCGATGCCGTTGCGCTCGACGAGGCTGCGCAGCACGTGCGCGAGGAGTTCGACCGGGTGGGTGCCGGACAGGGCGCCGCCCGGCTTGCCCTTGCCGGAGGCGAGGCGGACGACGTCCACGATGACAGCGTTGGTCATGAGAGTTCCCTTTCGAGGAGGAGAAAAAGTGGTTGCGGCCCGGTGTCCGGGGTCGACAGAACACCGGGCCGAGTCCTGATGCCGTGAGTACTTGTTAACCGCCCGCGGTTAAGAAGTACTCACAGGCCCGAAGGGCGCAGTCAGCGGCCCTGCCACACCGGCTGGCGTTTCTCGGCGAACGCGGTGGGCCCTTCCTTGGCATCCGCGCTGGAGAACACGACGGCGATCGCGGCGTTGTTCGCCTCCCACGCCCGGTCGCCCCAGTCGTCTTCGGTGGCGGTCCGGTGGATCATCGCCTTCGATTCGCGCACCGACAGCGGCGCGTTCGCGGCGATCTGCTCGGCGAGTTCGAGCGCGACGTCGAGGGCGGTGCCGGCCGGGGCGACCCGGTTGACCAGGCCCAATTCCTTGCCCTGCGCCGCGGTGATCGGCTCGCCGGTGAGCGCGATCTCCAGCGCGACCTTCTTCGGAATCTGCTGCTGCAGACGGATCACTCCGCCCGCGGCCGCGAACAATCCTCGCTTGACCTCGGGCAACCCGAGAGCCGCCCCTTCATCGACGACCGCGAGGTCACTGGCGAGCACCAGTTCGGTGCCACCGCCCAGGGCGAACCCGTTGACCGCGGCGATGGTCGGCTTGCTGATCCAGTGCTGCGCGTATCCGGCGAAACCCCACTCCGGATGCCCCTCCGCGGAGATGGCCTTACCGACAGAGAGTTCCTTGAGGTCCGCTCCGGCGCAGAACGCGCGACCGGACCCGGTGATCACGACGACCCGCACCTCGGGGTCGTTCTCGGCCTGCTCGAGCAGATTGCCCACCGCGGTCGACAATGCGCCGTTCACTGCGTTGAGCGCCTTGGGGCGGTTCAGCGTGATGATGCCGATGCCTCCACGCCGCTCCCACAATGCGGCTGCCTCCGTCGTCTCCGTCATTTCCGGCACGTCTCACCCTCCGACTCACGCATGATTACTGATCGCTCGTTAAAGTTAGTACCACGGCGCAGCGTCACGGTCAATGGCGGACCTTACCTAGCGCACGTTAAGTCGCGTCTGGTATGGATAGTCCAGGGACCGACGGAGGAGATCACCACGTGTATGCCCAGCAACTGACTGCCCAATCCGGACCGAGCGGTGTCCGGCTCGCCGAGATCGACGAACCCGACGGATCCGGTCTCGTCGTCGTCGATATGCACGCCGCCGGGGTGGCCTTTCCCGACCTGTTGCAGACCACGGGCAGCTACCAGGTGGTGCGCGACCTTCCGTGCGTGCTCGGTGTCGAGGGCGCCGGAGTGGTGCGAGAAGCTCCTCCGGACAGCGGTTTTCACGCCGGACAGCGGGTGGCGGTATTCGCCTCCGGCGGCGCGTGGCAGCAGACCGTGGCCGTGGAACCCCACTCCGTGTTTCGGTTGCCCGACTCGGTGTCGCTCGAAGCCGGCGCCGGTTTCCTTCTGAACTACCTCACCGTGCACTTCGCCCTGGACGAGCGCGCGCGGTTCCGCGCCGGCGAAACGGTTCTGGTCCATGGCGCCGCCGGGGGTGTCGGCGTAGCCGCACTTCAGGTGGCGGTCGCTCTGGGACTCGAGACGATCGCCGTGGTCAGCACCGAGGAGAAGGCCGGCATCGCGAAGGCCCACCGCGCCGACCACGTCGTCCTCCTCGACGGATGGAAGGACCGGGTCCGGGAAATCACTGGCGGCCGCGGAGTCGACATCATCCTCGACCCGGTGGGCGGCGACCGGTTCACCGACAGCCTGCGCAGCCTCGCGCCCAACGGGCGACTCGTGGTCCTCGGCTTCACCGGCGGCGAGATCCCCACGGTCAAGGTTAATCGACTTCTCCTCCGAAACATCTCGGTCCTCGGGGCCGGGTGGGCCGAGTACCTGCGCACCGATCCCGGCTACACGAAACGGCAGTGGGCCGCCCTGGAACCGCTACTCGAATCCGGTGCACTGCAGATCACCGAACCCACCATCTATGCGTTCGAACACGCTGCCGATGCCCTGCGTGCGCTCGAAACTCGCTCGGCCGCAGGCAAGATCACACTGTCCCTCCTCCCCCACGACACCGAAGGACCCTCATGACTTCCGACCTACCAGGTGTGGACACGACCGTCGACAACGGCGTCCTCCGCATCACGCTCGACCGGCCCTCCCGCATGAATGCCGTCACCACCGAAACACTCGACGCCGTTGCGGACGCGTTGGAAAAATTCTCGGGTGACGCCGAGGTGCGGGTCGCCGTACTCACCGGGGCCGGCCGGGCATTCTGCACGGGCGCCGACCTGGCGACGAGTACCGACGTGTCGGGCCCGCCCTCCACCGCCACGATCGACGCCGCCAATCGCGTCGTCGCCGCGGTCCGGGCGTTCCCCTGTCCCGTGATCGGCGCCGTCAACGGTCCCGCAGCCGGTGTCGGTGTTTCCCTCGCACTGGCCTGCGATCTCGTTGTCGCTACCGAATCGAGTTACTTCCTGCTGGCGTTCACGAAGGTGGGTCTGATGCCGGACGGAGGCGCCACCGCCCTCGTCGCCGCATCGATCGGTCGAGCCCGCGCCATGAGAATGGCCCTACTGGCCGAACGTCTTCCGGCGAGGGACGCCCTCGACGCCGGTTTGATCTCGGACGTCTATTCCGACGACGAGTTCGCCGCCTCGGTGGATGCCCTCACCCGACGTCTCGCCGACGGACCGCCGGAGGCCCTCCACTTCACCAAAGACGCCGTCAACGATGCCACGCTGACCGAACTCGACAGCGCCTGTGCCCGCGAGCGCATGGGGCAGGAAGTGCTGCTCGCCGCGCCCGACTTCGCGGAAGGCGTAGCGGCATTCCAGGAGAAGCGGCCGGCAGTGTTCGGCCGGGCCTGAGAAGTTCCGAGACGGTCGGCGGCCGACCCTCGCCCACAGTGCGAATCAGGAAGTCGATCTGGTCGGCCACCACCTTCTCGAAGAGATCACCGAAGTAGACGTCGAAGTGACCGCCCGGGTACACGCGTACCTCGGCATCCGGGGTCTTGGCCGCGGTCTTCAGCGCACTGCCTGTGAAGGTGACGACGTCGTTGTCGGCGATGGCGAAGAAGACCGGACAGCCGATCTGCGCGACCGCACTGGTCGGCCGGTAGAGCGCCGCCTGCAACGCGACGCGTCCGGGAGTTTCGTTGCGCCACGTCGAACCGGGCGGGTCCATGGCGCGGTATCCCGCCTCCGCATCGGGGGTGGTGATGGCCGCGAACGACCCCGGCGGCCCGACCACGGGGAACATGTGCGGCGGCCGACGTCGTAACTGCGCGAGCCGATCCCGCAGGTAGGCGACCGACATGCGGGCCAGCCCCGCGATGCCGAGCCTGCGAAGGTTCGTGAGCCCGTCGACGTACGGCACCTGCGACACCACGGCCGCCACCCGGTGATCCCGCGCAGCCGTCGTCAGGACGAGACCGCCGGCCAGCGAGGTGCCCCAGATCGCGATGCGGTCGGGGTCGATCTCGGGACGACTGCGCACGTAGTCGAGAGCGCTGGCCCAGTCGATGAGCTGACTGTCGAGGTCGAGGAGTTGCCGGGGTTGCCCTTCGCTGGCACCGAAGTAGCGGTAGTCGAATACCAGTACCGCGAATCCCGCGGCCGCGAACCGCTCGGCGTAGGCGTCGAGTCGTTGCTCGCGCACGCCGCTCCAGCCGTGCGCCAGCACGACACACGGAAGCGCCGCCGAGGTGGGCGATGGGGGGCGGTACAGCCAGGCGGCGCAGCGCTGTCCGCCGGAGGAGAACTCCACGTTCTCACGCCGGATGTCAGGGCAGGGGTGTTCGGCTGGTGTCTGCCGAGAATTCATGAGGGGCGCCTCCGCGGGTGTAGCCATCACCCACAGCCTCCACCCGGGCGTCCACCGGCGACAGGTACCCCAGGATGGGTAAACCGACCACCCTGGGGTGAAGTCCGCGTCCCGGTGCCGCCGTCGTGCGTGCTACCTGCCTGGCACGTACTGCAGCGCCTTCACGAACGGTGGCATGATCTTGGCCCACACCTTGGGCGGCAATCCGCGTGGTCCGCCGAGATTGAGAATGCGGGTGGTGGCGATGGTCTGGGGTTCGGTGTACTTGAGGAGCCCGTCCGCACCGTGGCGGCGCCCGACCCCGGACACTCCCATGCCGCCCATCGGCGCGCCGGTGCTGCCCCAGGCGGGGGCATAGCCCTCGTCTACGTTGACCGTTCCGGCGTGGATACGCGCCGCGATGGCCTCACCCTCCGCCTTGGTTCCCGCCCACACGCTGGCGTTGAGCCCGTATTCGGTGTCGTTGGCACGTTCGATCGCCTCGTCGACGTTCGCCACCGGGTACACCGACACCAGCGGTCCGAACGTTTCCTCGCGGTAGCACTCGGCGTCCTCAGGGACTCCGGTGAGGACGGTCGGCTCGTAGAACAGCGGCCCGAGATCGGGGCGCGCCTTGCCGCCGGCGACCACGGTGGCCCCCTTGACCACGGCGTCGTCGACGTGGCTGGACACCGCCTTTACCTGCGCCTCCGACACGAGGCTGCCCATTTCGATGCCGAAGTCGTAGCCGGCGCCCAGTGACATGTTGCGCACCCGCTCACCGAACATGCGGGTGAACTCGGGGGCGATGGATTCTTCCACGTAAATGCGTTCGATCGAGATGCACAGCTGACCGGAGTTGGAGTAGCAGGCGCGCACGGCGGCATCGGTGACCTCGCGGAGGTTGGCACCGGCAGTGACGATCATCGGGTTCTTGCCCCCGAGTTCTGCGGAGAAACCGATGAGCCGGCGACCGGCTTGCTCGGCGAGAAGCTGCCCGGTCTGCGAGGACCCCGTAAACATCAGGTACTCGGTGTTCTCGACGAGCGCCGTGCCGACGACCGAGCCCGGCCCGGGGACCACGGCGAACAGGTCACGCGGGAGTCCCGCCTTGTAGAGCAGGTCGACGCAGGCCAGGGCGCAGTACGGCGTCTGACTGTCCGGCTTGAGCACCACCGCATTGCCGGCGAGGAGGGCCGCGATGGCGTCGGACACCGCGAGGGTCATCGGATAGTTCCAGGGAGAGATGACGCCGACGACACCCTTGGGCTGGTATCGCACCACGGTCTTGGTGAGCACCGGCAGCATCCCGGAGACGCGGCGGGGGCGGAGCAGCTTCGGTGCGACACGCGCGTAGTGGCGGGCCGTCATCGAGATGTCGAGGATCTCCTCCTGGGCGGCCGTGCGCGATTTCCCGGTCTCTGCCTGCGCCATGTCCATCAAAGCGTCGCGGTTCTCGAGCACCAGTTCGCGGTACCGGTGGAAGATGGCGGCCCGTTCGGTGACCGGCCGCTGTGCCCAGTCCTTCTGCGCTACCCGGGCACGAGCGATGGCATCGACGGCGTCCTGGGCGGTACCGATCGGGACGGTCGCCAGTTCCTTGCCCGTGAATGCCTCGACGACGGAACGGGTCGGGCGATCCGCCGCCTCGGGGATGGCGATGAGATCAGCGAGCCGCGCGAATGTGGCGGCGGACGGAACAGGCATGACGTACCCCTACTGGTTAGTAGTTTTTGCGGTTACACATAACCTACCTGCTTGGTGCGCCAAGTCACAGGGGCGGATGGCTAGTGCCGGTCTTCGAGCCCGACGGCCTCCCGCAACTTCTCCTCCGCCTTCTTCAGCTCGGGGTTGTCCTGGGCGGAGGAATCGAGCAGGGCGGCGAGCGCCTCGGCGATCACGTTCAGTTTCTCCTGCAGAGCCTCCGTGGCACGGCGGCTGGCATTCTCGAGCAGGACCACGAGGAGCAACGTGAAGACGGCGCCGACGGTGTGGATGGCGATCTGCCACTCGTGAAGGTCCTTCCAGAGCGGAATGCTGACGACCCACAGCGCGACCACTCCGGCGCAGATCCCGAAGAACGGCGCCTGGCTGACCCGGAGTTCGATCTGCTCCACGAACCTATCGAACGCCGAACGCTGATCGGTGGGCTGCTGACGTGCAGCCTTCGCGTTGCGCACCATCTTCGGAGTCTAGGCGCAGCCACCACTCCCGATATGCCCGTTTCACCCGAGTCGCCTCGATGACGGTGTCGAGGAAGACGGCTCAGCAGCCGTCGCGGTGGAGCGCCATCCGGGCCGCGCTCGGCGCGGTCTCCGCCGGGCTTCCCTGCGTCGGAAGTGGTTGTCGATCGCGGCGATTCTCGCGACTCGAGCGTCTACACCGACCTGCGAGCCTGCACACGTCCCCGAAAGAATCTCTGCCGCAGCACCGCACTGTATCGCCTGACCGACAACTCGGTCGGCATGGTCGGGACGAGAGGCCGGCGAATCTCGGAAGCATTCGAGTTCGTCAGAACACGCCTCCCTCACGCCGCGGCAGCGTACGAGCCAGCACATCGAATCTGGGATGTCGTGACCATCCGTCGTAGTCACCAATGACATACAGCCGCTTCTTGGCCCGGCTGATCGCGACATTCGCGAGGTTCGGTTTCGCTGCCGCCCAACGTTTGGCGCCGTCCTTGGCCGGGTCGCCGCCGAGGACGAAGAACACGATGTCGGCTTCCTTGCCCTGAGCCTTGTGCACCGTGCCCGCAGACAGGCCCGGGTACTGGTCCGAGAGCGAGGCAATCCGGCTGGCGACCTGACGGAACGGGGTGATGACGATGACCTCGCTCATCTCGTGCCCATTGTCGCGCAGCCGGTCGAGGTGCTCGCGCAAGACGTCGTGCTCGGCGCGAACGTAGTGGCCGGACGACGGTCCGGTGACGTGAATCCACGCCGATGGTGTGTGGTCATCGCGGGGACTTGGGTCGCGCCCATGCAGCATCGTGTCGTCGTACGCGATGGCGTTCACGATAGAGAACATGGGGTCGTCACACCGGCGGTGGACACGGAGCGGCGCCCCCACCCAGATCGAATTCTCACCGTCGGAGAGAGTGGTACCCCATCGGTTGAGCCTATCGGCAATGGACTGTGCGGAGTTCGCGGCGGGCAGCCACCGTTCCGACACCCCGAATGTTCGGCGTACGGCCTGCTGAGCCCGGAAAGGCAGGGTGACAACGGGCTCGAGCTGCAGCGGATCACCGACGACCACGGTGCGCCGTGCCCGCCAGATCGCCCCGACCGGGTTCTGTGGTGTGGACTGCCCCGCTTCGTCGATGAGCAGCCAGCCGAGGCTCTCCGCACCGAGCCCGCGGAACATCTTGCCCAGGGACGCGAACGTCGTCGACACCAATGGGACGACGAAGAACAGCGCACGCCACGCGTCCGCCACAGCCGCCGGGTCGATGTCACGCGGCGCGCTGCCGCCGACGACGTCAGTGGCCCCCTGCAGGGCCTGCCGCATCTGCTTCGGAACATGGCCGAGAAAATCGCGATGCAAGGCCAACGCCGCGAGGAACAACCGGGACCGAGCCTCGGTCACCTTCGGATCGGACCACGGCGCGGCCAGTTCACGCTGCGCGGGGTCGTCGAGCCAGTCGCGCCCGGGGACGGCATTCCCCCACTGCTCCCGGTACCGATCAAGCGCGACGTCCAGGAAGTCGATCCGTGTACTCATGCCCCGGTGCTCGTCCGCGAGCGGTTCATGCCGGCTCTGGGCGTCGTGCAGGGTGTGGAGCGATTCCTGATGCGCGGCCCAGGCGTTCTGATAGGCGCTGTTCCATCGGGACAACGCTTCGGTCAGCTGCTGCCGGCGCGCCTGCCAGCCGTCACGGTCGGCACGCGCCCGTCTGCTCAGCATGTGCCACCACGGCGGGCGGATTTGGTCGTGACTCTCGATCTCTGTAGCGACGGTCGATCGGCCGGTGTCCGCACGGTCGACGGCTGCCCGCAGCGTGAGCTCGGATTGCTGCGCCTTCCTGAGGTGTTCGACCGCAACATCCAGCTGTGGGCCGAGTTCGGCGAGCCGTCGGCGGAGGCCGACGACCTCGGAGAGCTCGTCGTGTGCGCGCTGACGCTGCTCGAGCAGGGCCTCGACGTGGGCGCGCGCAGCCTCGTAGTCGGCGACCGCATCCCTCCACGGTCGGCCAGGCCCCGCCGTCTCGAGTTCCTTCAGGATCGACTGGATCCCCCGACGTCGCACCTGATCGGCAGATCCGTCGTGGTCCTCGCGGGGCGCCTTCTCGTCGAACCATAGTGTGGCGACGAAGTCCGAACGGTACGACTTGCGGCCCAGCCTCGCCGCCGTCAGCGCCCACGCGGGTCCCGCCCCGTCACCGAGCAACGCGGTCGCGATGTCACCGAAGTAGTCCACCTCGCCGAAAGTGGCCTCGTCGAACTGCCCGGCGGCAGGCATCTCGTGGCTGATGTTCTCGACCGCACCGTTGTTCGACGACGCGACGACCATCTCGAAACCATGGAACTCCGGTTTCCACCGCTGGACGATGCGGGGGTATTCGCCGGCCTTCCAACGGTGCGGGACCGCGAAGAAGGCGTCGCGGGGATGCCCGAGCGCGGCGATGCGGTTGGCACGTTCCACGACGACCGCGGCCACGAGATCCCGCAGCAGCGTCGATTTCCCTGTGCCCGGAGGACCGTTCACGGCGAACACACCTGCCCCGTCGCCGAGTTCGCTCATGATCGAGTTGACGGCGAACTGCTGCCCCAAAGCAAGGGGATGGTCCGGGTCGCTCGGCCAGCGGCCGAGCGGTGTCGCGCTCGGCCGGCAGCCGTCGAGGGAGGCGGCGGGGTCGGCGTACAGGTCGACCCGACGCTCGAGGTCGAGGTTCGCATCTTCGGTGAGGTACCGGCCGAGCCCGGCGCCGAACCGTCCCTGCGCCACCTCCGCCCGGACCAGGTCCAGGTCCTCGGCGATGAAGCTGTTGAGGAAATCGGTGCTGTCGACACCGTCCGATTCGCGGACCTCGACCGAGCGCACCCGGATCTCCGTGCACTGCACGAGACCGGTGACACCGAGCAGCGCTTCGGTTTTCGTGCGGATCGTGGACAATTGGGTGTGGTCAAGTGGCGCGCGTCCACCATGGTCCTCGTCGACGAGCTGGGCCTCGTCGACGAGTTCCCGGAACCGCGTCGCCGCGTCGCCGAATCCAATGAGCCAGGTCGGGCCGCCCGGCCCCGGATTGCGAGTCCGGCCGGCGGCCCACGCGAGACCGGACACAATCGCGGTGTCGGGCAGATAGCATCCGTCGCCGTCGAGGACAATCGCGGCAAGCGCGCAGTCACCGGCCGGGCGCGGGTCGAAGTTCTCGGTGCCGGGGTCGAGAATATCGTCGACCGCCATCCACACGTCGTCGATGCGGTACACGCCGAGGTACAAGATGTGCTGGCGCTGGTATCCACGGCGGGTGGACTTCCCGCGCAGCCGATGGCCGGCCTCCCACGGGAGAGGCTTCCCGTCGGTGACCTTCTCGACCGGCGCGTGCGTGTCGAATCGGTCGACCATCGGTACCGTCTGTGGGCTGAAGAGCTCGATCGCTCTCCAGAACGCCACGACGTCGGCCTTTGTTCTCGCGTCCCCGCCCACCGTCTACCCCACCCCCGTCATAGTGCCCGCTTTCGGAATCACCCGACAGTATTGCGTGCGGGACCGACACACACGGTTGCTGCCGCCGGTCCGTGCCGCAGCCGCGGCTGGATCCACTCGAGCGGCGGACCCAACATGTGCGGTGGTGACAGTATCCCGCTGCGATCGCAGAGTCGCACCGGATGTCAACGCCCGGCATGGCTGCAGAGAACAACGTGATGGGTCAGACGGACGCGCGAGTATCCCCGAACGGATCACGTCGCGGGCCGAGTTACGTACGTGCCCCCATCGAGAATTGACCCATTCGGGTCCTGATCAGGCGGTTCAACCGCCCGACACTGTTTCGATAGAGGTCCTAACCGGGGCGGACGGTGCGCAGAACGGTCTGCCCGGCGTCGAGCCGGCGGATGTTGTCGGTGATGTCCCGAACCCGTCCGACGAAGGTGTGCCGGGTGACGCCGGACGAATGCGGTGTCATGAGAAGGTTCCGCAGTTCCCGGAACGGGTGCGCGGCCGGGGCACCCCGACCGTTCGGGTCGGGGTCGGCGTACCAGACGTCCACCGCCGCCGAGGCGATGACGCCCGTCGCGAGAGCGTCGTAGAGCGCCTGTTCCCGAATCAGCGGGCCGCGGCCGACGTTGATCACCACACCACCGGCTCCCAGTGCCGCCAATTCCGCGGTGCCGATCATCCCGCGGGTCGCGGAGTTCAGCGGCGCCGACACGACCACGATGTCGGACTCGAACATCAGCCGCAGCAGCGACGAGTGATCACCCGCCCACACGAGTCCTTCCGCACCGGCGTCGACACCTCCCCGGCCGGTGACGGCGCAGCCGGACGAACCGAATGCTCGAAGTAGGTTCCACGACCGCCTGCCGATGTGACCGAACCCGACGAATCCGATGCGGGCGTCGTGCATCGACGCCGGCTGCGGGATCGCGTCGTCGTACACGGAGCTGGCCCATCGGTCGCCGCGTAGCGCACGATCCTGATGGAGCAGTCCGCGTCGCAGCAGAACCGCCGCCGACACGATGTATTCGGCGATGGAATCTTCGTGATGGAAGGTGTTGGCCACCACAGTGTCAGCGGGAAGGGTGTCGAAGTCGACCTTGTCGGTACCCGCGCCCGCTACGTGCACCAGACGGAGTTTCGGTGCGGCGGCGGCCATCGCGGCGGTGAACCGGCCACCGACGTACACGTCGGCGTCCGCCAGATCGGCGACGATCAGCGGTTCGTCGAACCTCTGATGCCAGGACACGGAAGCCCCGGACGGCAGCCCGCGTTCGAACAGCTCCTTGTGTGGCAGCAGGTTCCGGTCGCCGACGACGATCTTCACCGGCCGCGTACCAGTGCGGGCCGCTTGCTGTCGAAAGTCCAGTTCGGCACGAGGAACTGCATGCCCACCGAATCGTCGCGGGCACCCAGACCTTCACGGAGATAGAGTTCATGCGCCGCTTCCACCCGATCCATGTCGAGCTCCACACCGAGACCGGGCGTGGTCGGCACGGTCAGGTATCCGTTTTCGATGGCGAACGGCGCCTTCGTGATCCGCTGTCCGTCCTGCCAGATCCAGTGCGTGTCGATGGCGGTGATGTCACCGGGTGCGGCCGCTGCCACATGGGTGAACATGGCGAGGGAGACGTCGAAGTGATTGTTGGAATGCGAACCCCACGTCAGCCCCCAGGCGTCGCACAGTTGCGCCACCCGAACCGAACCCGCCATCGTCCAGAAGTGTGGGTCGGCCAGGGGAATGTCGACGGCACCGGAGCGGATGGTGTGGCCCATCTCCCGCCAGTCGGTGGCGATCATGTTCGTGGCCGTCGGCAGTCCGGTTGCCCGCTTGAATTCACTCATCACTTCACGGCCGGAGAAGGTGCCCTCGGGACCCACCGGATCCTCCGCGTACGCGAGGACGTCACGCAATCCCCGGCACGTTTCGATCGCTTCCGCCAGCAACCAGCCGCCGTTGGGGTCGAGCGTGATGCGTGCGGACGGGAACCGTTCGGCCAGCGCGGTCACCGCCGCCGCCTCTTCGCGCGGGGCGAGCACCCCACCCTTCAGCTTGAAATCCTCGAAACCGTAACGCGCATGGGCCGCCTCGGCGAGGAGGACGATGGCATCGGGAGTCAGGGCCTCCTCGTGCCGCAGACGAAGCCACTCGTCGGACTCGCCCTCACCGGACAGGTAGTCGAGGTCGGTCGCCGTCCGATCGCCGATGAAGAAGAGGTACCCGAGCGCCTGCACGCGGTCCCGTTGCTTGCCGTCACCGAGCAGGCCCGCGACCGGGACACCGAGGTGCCTGCCGAGGAGATCCAGCAGGGCCGACTCGACCGCGGTCACGGCGTGAATCGCCACGCGTAGGTCGAAGGTCTGATTGCCGCGTCCGGCGGCGTCGCGATCCGCGAACGTCCGGCGCATGTCGGCGAGGACGGCGTTGTACTCGCCGACGCTGCGGCCCGTCACGATCAGGCGGGCGTCCTCGAGAGTGTTCCGGATCGGTTCACCGCCGGGTACCTCTCCCACGCCGACGTTGCCGTCGGAATCGGTGAGGATCACCAGGTTGCGGGTGAAGTACGGGGCATGCGCGCCGGAGAGGTTCAGCAACATACTGTCTCGACCTGCAATCGGGACCACACGCATGTCGGTGACGACCGGGGTGTCGACTGTTCTCATTCCCTACCTTTCGAAACACGAGACCGCCGGTGACGCGGCTCACAAGAATCGTATGGGCGGCCATCGATACGTGTCCAACACTTGTTGAGCATCGATCGATGCACATCGTGCATCACGTCACCTGACGTCCCCGGCTGGCGTCGCTCACCCGACCGCGAGTGGCATGCCCAGTTCCGCACGACCGCGGGGATGGTGACATTCGGCGACGTGGTGTGCCTCTCGCACGTCCACCGCCTTCGGAGGAATCGTGCTCGCGCAGACGTCGGTCGCGTGGGCGCAGCGGGTGCGGAACCGGCAGCCGGACGGCGGGTTCAGCGGCGAGGGCACCTCGCCGTCGAGAATGATCCGGTGTTTCCGCGAGGCGGCGTCCAGCTTGGGCGCCGCGGACATCAGCGCCTCCGTGTACGGGTGGGCGGGACGGTCGAAGACGGCGTCCGTCGCACCCGTCTCCACGATCCGCCCGAGGTACATCACCGCCACCCGATCGGCGACGTGCCGGACCACGGACAGGTCGTGAGAGATGAACACGTACGAGATTCCGAGCTGCTTCTGCAGATCGCCCAGCAGGTTCAGTACCTGGGCCTGCACCGAGAGGTCGAGTGCCGACACCGGTTCGTCGCAGATGACGACGCTCGGGTTCAGGGCCAGGGCGCGTGCGATGCCGAGCCGCTGACGCTGCCCGCCCGAGAACTCCTGCGGATACCGGTTCTCGTCACTCGCCCGCAGCCCGACGAGCTGCAGCAGTTCCCGCACCCGTGCGGTGCGGTCCCGACCCGACTTGTACAGATTCTTGTGGGTTCGCCACGGTTCCGCGATGATCTCGCCCGCCGACATGCGCGAGTTCAGCGAGGCATACGGATCCTGGAACACCATCTGCACCCGGCGGCGCAGGGCCAGCAGATCCTTGCCCCGCAGCGAGAACGGGTCGACCCCGTCCCACGTCACCGAACCGGAGTCCGGGCGCTCGAGCATCATCAAGGTGCGTGCGAGAGTGGATTTGCCGCAACCGGATTCGCCCACCAGGCCGAGAGTCTCACCGCGAGCCAGGTCGAGGTGAATGCCGTCGAGAGCGCGTAGCTGGTTCTTGCCTGCCTTGTTGGCGGGGACCTTGAAAGTCTTGGTCAGCCCCCGCACTTCGAGTATCGACTCAGACACCGGTTACCTCCTCGGGGAAATGACATGCGGATCGACGGCCGGCTCCTCGGACCTTCTCGAGCGGCGGCCGGGTTGTGCGGCAGAGATCGCGGGCCAGCGGGCACCGGGCCTGGTAGACACAGCCCGAGGGAATGGAATGCAGGTCCGGCGGGGTGCCGCCGATGGACTTCAGATCTTCTCCGCGCACCGCGCGCACCGGGACCGAATCGAGCAGGCCCTTGGTATACGGGTGGCGCGGGTGGGCGAACACCTCGGACACCGGGCCGGTCTCGACCACGTTGCCGGCGTACATGATTGCGACGCGGTCGGCTTCCTCGGCGACGAGAGCGAGGTCGTGGGTGATGAGGACGACCGCCATGTCGTGTTCGCTGCGCAGGTCGCGCAACAGGGCCATGATCTGTGCCTGCACGGTGACGTCCAACGCGGTGGTCGGCTCGTCGGCGAGCAGTACCGACGGGCTGAGCGCGACGGCCATGGCGATCAGCAGTCGCTGGCGCATGCCCCCGGAGAACTGGTGCGGGTACGAGTCGGCGCGGGAGTCGGGTTCGGGGATGCCCACCCGGCGCATCAAGGCGATCGCTTCCCGGCGCGCCTGTTTGGCCGTCATACCGCGGTGGAGCCGAAAGGGCTCTGCCAGTTGCTTACCGACGGTGTAGACCGGGTTCAGCGCGGTCAGTGCGTCCTGGAAGACGATGGCGAGTTCGGTGGCGGCCAGGGCGCGGCGGGTCTTGGTGTTTGCGGTGACAAGATCCACCTCCCCGAGGCGCACCGAACCGCTGGTGATGTCCGCGATCGGCTCGAGCAGACCGACGAGTGCCTGGGCGGTCATCGATTTGCCACACCCGGATTCGCCCAGCAGGGCGAGCGTCTCACCACGGCGGGCGGTGAACGACACCGTGTCGACGGCCCGGACGGTCCCTGCGGGGGTACGCAGGTCGACGGTCAGATCCGAGACCTGGAGGGCCACACGGTCCGTCTCTGCGACCTCGGAAGATTCGACGGCTGCTGCGGGTGCGCTCATGAGACGACCTTTCGGGTGGGGAGAAGGCGCGAACGGCGCGAGCGGGGCACGGTCAGGCGCCAGCGCTGGCCCGGGTCGGTGGCAATGCGCGCCCACGCGGCCAGTACGGTGGCCGACACCGTCGTGATCACAATGGCCAGACCGGGGAAGAACGACAGCCACCACGCGGTCTGCAGGTACGTGCGGCCCTGCGACACCATGAGGCCCCAGCTGATGTCCGGTGGCTGGATGCCGATGCCGAGGAAGCTCAGTGAGGATTCGGCGAGCATCACGTAGCAGAAGTCGAGGGTCGCGACGGTGAGGAGAGTCGGCAGGAGGATCGGGAACACGTGCCGCCGGATGATTGCTCCGCTGCGAGCGCCGAAAGTCCTTGCGGCGTCGACGAACAACCGGCTCTGTAGTTCTGCCGACTCGGCGCGGGCGGTGCGCAGGTAGATCGGAATGCGGGTAATGGCCAGCACCAGAACGATGTTCGCCGCACTCGGTGAGAAGACGTACAGCACCACCACGGCCATCAGCAGGGAGGGGAAGCTCATGATGACGTCGGCGACTCGCATCGCCGTCGTCTCCCGCCATCCGCGGTGGTAGCCGGCCCACATGCCGACCAGCGAGCCGATCACGCAGGACAGCGCGACCGCGGGTAGTGCCACGAGAAGAGTGGTGCGGCACGCGACGACGAGCCGGGCGAGCATGCTGCGGCCGAGCGGATCGGTGCCGAGGATGTTCATCCAGCCGTTGGTCACGTCGAAGGGCGCGAGGGTGGATTTCTCGAGGTCCTGGTCCGTGGCCGCGTCACCGACGAGCCAGGGACCGAAGACTGCCACCAGGAACACGATGACCAGGATCGCCGCGGCCACCGTGGCCATCCGGTCACGCAGCAGCAGCCGCCACAGCGGCATCTTCCCTGCCACGGATTTCTCCGGCCTGCCGGGTGCGGTCGGGACCGGTTCGCTCGGCAACGGGACTGCGGTGGGCTCGTCCACCCGGGGAGGGTTGTCGATGGACATGTCGGCGGCCTCCTAGACCTTGGACTTCTCGCGGACACGCGCGTCGAGAAGCGCATACCCGGCGTCGATCAGGATGTTGAGCACGAAGATGCTGACCGCGGTGACGAGGACCGCGGCCTGCAGCACCGCGAAGTCGCGCTGCAGAATCGCGTCGATCATCAGCTTGCCGATACCGGGCCACCCGAAGATCGCCTCGACCACCACCGCGCCGTTGACCAGGCCGACGGTGAGGTCGCCGGCCACCGTGAGAGCGGGTGCGGCCGCGTTGCGCAGCGCATGGTGGGTGACCACCCGCAGGTCGCCGGCGCCTTTGCTGCGGGCAAGACGTACGTATGGTGCGGAGAGGGCGGACACCATCGCACCGCGCACCACCTGGGTGAGCACGCCGAGCGGTCGGATCAGCAGCGTGGTGATCGGCAGGATCCACGACAGGGCACTGCCCGTTCCCGACGTGGGGAGCACACCGAGCACCACGGCGAAGATCCACACTCCGGTGATGGCGAACCAGAAGTCGGGGATGCTGGCGGCAGTCATCGACAGCAGGCTCGACACCCGGTCGGCCGGCGAGTTGGGCCGGTACGCGGCCCAGCACCCGATCACGACCGCACCGATCACCGCCAGCAGCATGGTGAAGAACGCGAGCTGGAGGGTGGCGGGGAAGGCCCGCAACGCCATGGCGGCGGCGGATTCGCCCGTCCGCAGCGACTCACCGAAGTCGAGGTGGACGACCCCGGAGAGGTAGTCGAGCATCTGGCTCAGGACCGGCTTGTCCAGACCGTTCTCCGCGGCGAACTCCGCCCGCTGATCGGGTGTGGCCGACACGGGCAGGTACAGGTTGGTCGGATCACCGGTGAGACGGGCGAGGAGAAACACACCGAAAAGCACGACGAGCAGTGGAACGAGACTGGTGTACACGCGTCGGCGCAGGAATGCGAACACGGGTCACCGCCTTTCGGACGGTATCGGTCGGGACATCAGGATTCCTCCGGGTGGGCTGGGGAGAGGGCTAACTGCTCGCATCGGTGTCGGCGCGGGTCATCTCGCTCAAGCGCATCTCGTCTCCCGTCGCCGAGTTCGGCTCGTACCGGACGGACGGCGACTTGGCGAGCACCGCATTCATGTGCGCGATGTACGCGAACTGGCGGAGCTCTGTCGGTTCGTCCGCGAGAACCGCCGCGAAGGCGTCCTGGCGGGCGTCCCCGACGAGCGCTTCGGCCGCGTCGATCCGCGCGTCGTACGTGTCTGTGCCGAAATAACTTTGGTAACCGTCACTGCGCATGTACTGGTCGACGGTGAACTGCGCATCACCCGCCTGGTTGCCGTGCTGAATCATCAGCAGCACCGGACCGGCGTCGGGGAACGGGCGGATCTGGTACTGCATCTGCCCGGCCGTGTCCATCATCTCGATCTTGACGTTGAGACCCGCCTCGCTGAGCGAGTTCTGGATGACCTCGATGGTCTCGTTGATCTTCGGGAACTGACCGGTGCGGCCGATCAACCGAATTTCCTTGTCTACCGGGACGCCGTCGGCCTTCGCCTCGGCGACGAGTGCGGCCGCCCGGCTGGGGTCATACGGTGTGGGCTCCAGATCCGGATCGAAACCGACGATGCTGCTGCCGACCAGCTGCGCAGCCGGATCGCCGAGCCCTTGGAAGAGCGCCTTGACGATGCCGCTGCGGTTGACGGAGTAATCGATCGCCTCGCGGACGCGGTAGTCGTCGAGCGGCGGTTCGTTCGCCTGCATCCGCAGCGCCGCCGTCTCGTTGTTGGGGTACGCGACCCCCAGGTCGCCCGCCCCGTCTTCCGGCCCCAGGTAGGTGGCCAGTTCCGCCTCGTCGTTGGTGACCATGGCGGCGCGCACACTGCCCTCGGTGCGCCACTGGTAGATCGCGCGCGCATACTCGGGCTTCGCACCCCAGTAGGTGTCGTTCCGGACCAGCGACAGGCGCTGACCGTGGTCCCAGTAGTCCACCCGGTATGGACCCGTTCCGATGGGTTCCCGCACCTTGTCCTGCGCGTCCGTGGTGGTGGGCACCATCTCCACGAACGAGATCCGCAGCGGAAGGATGGGATCGGCGGTGGGCGTCGTCACCGTTACCGTTCCGGGGTCGACCGCCGCGACCACCAGCGCGTCGTCACCGAAGACGTACCCGTCCACATCGCAGCCGATGGTGGAGTTGACGGCCCGGTCGATCGAGAAGGCGGCGTCCGCGGCGTCGAACACGCTGCCGTCGCTGAACGTCACACCGGGGCGGATGCGGAACGTCCACACGTTCCCGGACGTCTGCTCCCAGGACTCGGCGAGTTTCGGTTCGAGGTCGCCCGTGTCGGCGTTGCGCTCGACCAGGGGTTCGGTGATGTTCGACCGCACCACGACACCGGTCGAAGTGAGGGACGCGTCGCAGGGTTCGAGCGTGGGCGGCTCCTGGGGGAGCACGATGCGCAGCGTGTCGGGGCTGGCGGCATCGCTGTGGTTCGAATTGGCCACCGAGCAGCCGGCGGCCAGCGCCGACACCGTCATCGCGGCTGTGGCTGCAATGGCGGCGCGGTAACGGGTTCCCTGCTGCAACGAACGTGCAGGGCTCATGGTGTCCTCCGTAGGATGTGTCGCGACTGTCCGCGAATGAAGAGGGCCCGCCTGTGACGGTAGACACACGCTAGAAGCGGCTCGGAACAGCGTCAACAGCGGAAAGTCGAGGTTGCTTCGCCAAAAGGCCAGGTGAGCCCCGTCACATGATGCCCGCCGAGGAGACTGCGATCACCCTCGCGCAGGCCCGTGACCGGCGGATATCCGGTGGCGCTCCCTCTTGCCGTCGTCAGAGTGGCCGACAATCATGCCGTTTCGGTATCGGTCCATGTTATTTACGTGTTGGACAGGCATTGGGACCCGGCTTAACGTTCGAGTATCCCGATGCGTGGAGACTCGCTCCACCTCGTGCGAGGAGGACTGAATGGCAACGGCAGAGGCTTCTCCGAATTCGATTGCGGCCCAGGATGTTCGCCTCGGCCGAGTACTGAAGGTCGGACCGCTGAAGCCCTCCCTCGCGGCGACGCTGACGGAACGGTACGACGCGCTCGACCTCCCCATGGGCGCCGGGCAGTCGAATTTCCTGCGCGAGCACGCCGAGTCCGTCACTGCGGTGGTCACGTCCGGCCGGACCGGAGTCGATGCGACGTTGATGACCGCCCTCCCCCGACTCGGGGCGATCGTGCACTTCGGAGTCGGTTACGACACAACAGATGTCGCGCTCGCCGCGGAACGCGGCATCGGAGCGAGCAACACTCCGGACGTCCTCACCGACTGCGTTGCCGACACCGCGGTCGGGCTGCTGATAGACACCCTTCGCGGGTTCTCGGCCGCCGACCGCTACGTGCGGGCGGGGCGATGGCCTGTGGACGGCAACTTCCCCCTCACCCGCAAGGTGAGCGGCGCCCGGGTCGGCATCGTGGGGCTGGGGCGAATCGGCTCGGCGATCGCCACCCGACTCGAAGGATTCGGTTGCTCGATCTCGTACCACAATCGGCACGAGGTGCCCGGCTCTGTGTACACGTACGTCGGTTCGGTCGTGGAACTCGCCGCTGGCGTCGACGTACTCGTGGTGGCAGCGGCGGGAGGTCAGGGCACTGCGAAGCTCGTCGACCGCGCCGCGCTCGAGGCGCTCGGTCCCGACGGCTATCTGATCAACGTGGCCCGCGGCACGGTCGTGGACGAAGAGGCACTCGTCGAGTTGCTCACCGAACGACGCCTGGCGGGGGCGGGTCTCGACGTATTCACCGACGAGCCGCACACTCCCGAGGCGCTACTAGCACTCGACACCGTCGTCCTTCTTCCCCATGTCGCGAGCGGCACCGTCGAAACTCGAGCCGCCATGGAGGCGCTCACGTTGCGCAACCTCGACGACTTCCTCACCTCGGGCACACTGACCACCCCGGTGGTGCAGCCGAAGATACTCGCCCGCTGAGTCACCGGGCTCATAGATGAACCGGGGGTCGAGGGCGCTACCCGGTGAGGCGAAGTTACGGATTACCGAAGTCTCGGTTTCCGCCCACCGAAGTCGAGTGCTGTGAGTTCGATCACAGTCGAACTTCGAGCTGCCATAACCTTGTCACCCGTCCAGTTCCACGCGTGACTTGAACGCCGTTCGGGATTTTTCCCGCTCAGCCAGGCATCGCGTTGCGTCGACGCAACGGG
This sequence comes from Rhodococcus sp. USK13, assembly GCF_018343855.1. NCBI lineage: Bacteria > Bacillati > Actinomycetota > Actinomycetes > Mycobacteriales > Nocardiaceae > Rhodococcus > Rhodococcus sp. USK13. The sequence goes on from NZ_CP069242.1 coordinate 393,614, forward strand.
GGCGCACCCGAAACAGTCGCGACTGCACCCATGCGAGACCCCGGCGGCGCATCACGCCGGAAAGTACCGCCCTGTTTACATGCACCGACAAGTTAGGTTATGCATTCCATGCTTTGTTGGTGTTCGTTGAACTCGAAGGTGTGCACACGTGACTTTCTCCCGTCGGCAATTCATCTCTGCCGGACTCGGCACGACGGCGTTGATCGCCCTTGCTGCCTGTAGTTCCTCCGAGTCTTCGGGGGGATCCGGAAACCCCAGTTCCGGTGGCACGTTGCGGGTCGGCGCACTGGGGCAGCCGTCGAAGATCGAACGCGACCCCCATCAGACGCTGAGCAATGACAGCGACTTCCTGATCACCTCGCTGGTATACGACGCCCTCACCGTCCCCGGCGAAAACCCCAACGTGGCACCGCGCCTGGCGTCCGAATGGACCCAGCTCGAGGATCTCCGCAAGTGGAAGTTCACGCTCGCCGAGGGCGCGACGTTCCACGACGGAACACCGGTGACCTCCGAGGACGCGGTGTGGTCGCTGCGGCGCCTGCGAGAAATCGCCGGCGAGACCAAGGTTCCTGTTGCCTCCGTGGAGGACATCGTCCCCGACGGCCCCTCGGCCGTCGTGATCACCACCGCCGCACCGAACCGCGAGCTTCCCCTCCTGCTGCGGTTGATGACGTTCGTCGTGAAGAAGGACACCACCGACTTCACCACGCCGGTGGGTACGGGACCGTTCAAGCTGGAGTCGTACCGCGACGGGAACGCGCGCCTGGTGCGCAACGAGAACTGGCACGGTGGCACCCCGCTACTCGAGGCCATCGAGGTGACGCGCTTCGACAGCACCACGGCGATGGCCAACGCGGTGATTGCTCAGCAGATCGACCTCGCCTCCAACGTCGGAGCCGTGGCGGGCCGCACCGCCGACGGGCGCGACAACCTCACGGTGGTGCGCCGTCCCAACGACGTCGTGATCCCGATCGTGATGCGCACGTCCGACGGTCCGTTCGCCGATCCCCGGGTGCGCGAGGCACTTCGACTCGCCGTAGACAGGGACGCCATGGTCAAGCAGGTGACGTCCGGGTACGGCACCGTCGCCAACGACGTGCTGGGCACCGGCGATCCCACCTACGACTGGTCGCTGAAACAGCGCAGCCGCGATATCGAGAAGGCGAAGCAGCTGCTCCGCGAGGCCGGCTTCGATACCGGCCGGACGTACACCCTGTTCACCAAGGAGGAAGCGGCAGGCGAGGTCGACTCCGCGAAGCTGTTCGCGACCCAGGCCCGGGACATCGGTGTGACGATCGACGTGGTCACGCAGGATGCCAACGCGTTCTACGACGAAACGTGGCTGAAGGCTCCGCTGTACACGGCGAACTGGGGCACCAACGACTCGGTCATCTTCTTCGCCAGCAAGGTGATGTATTCGGGCACCAAGTGGAACGAATCCGGGTTCCGCGATCCCGAGTTCGACGCCGCCTACCTCGAGGCGCTGGCGGCTCCTGACGACGACACCTACGCCAAGGCGAGTCGCACTCTGCAGGAGATCGAATACGCACGAGGCGGTTACCTGGTGTGGGGCATGGCCGACGGAGTCGACGTCGCCTCCTCGAAGGTGCAGGGCCTGCCCCAACTCGGCGGATACGGACGCGTACAACTGGAAAAGACCTGGCTGTCGAGTTGAGCGAGTCCACCACCACGGCCGCGTCGGCCGCCACAGTCGTGGCGGCCGACGCCCGTCGGTTCACCACTCTCGGGACGCGGGTCTCGGTGGTGCTCGCCCAACGGGTGTCGATCCTGGTACTCGTCCTGGTCCTCGTGTTCGTCGCCATCGATCTCCTCCCGGGCAGCGCGGCGCGCGCAGCCCTCGGCCGCGATGCCACCGAGGAACAGATCTCGGCTGCCGAGCAGGCGCTGGGACTCGACCGGGCACTGCCGGTGCGATTCGTGATCTGGTTCAAGGGGCTGCTCACGGGTGACCTCGGAACCACCGTGCGTGGCACCCCGATCACCGAGATACTCGCGTCCAAGTTCCCGAGCACGTTGCTACTCGGGGGGCTCGCCCTGGCCCTGACCACCATGGCGGCGCTGCTCGGTGGTGCCCTGTGGGCGTTGCGCCCACGCAGTGCCGGCGCCCGCGTCCTGTCACCGGCCACCACGATGGTGATCGCGGTTCCCGAATTCGTCATCGCCACCCTGCTCGTCCTTGCCTTCTCGCTGGGAACCGGCTGGTTTCCGGCCGTGACGATCACCGATTCGGCAGGCGGCCCCCTGGACTCCTCCATGCTGGTGCTGCCCGTCGTCGCTCTCGCAATCCCCCAGTCCGGGTGGAACATTCGGGTGACGCGCGCAGCCCTGCACGAGGCCGCGCAGGCGCCACACGTGCTCGCCGCCGTCCTCGACGGCCTGCCCCACCGGCACGTACTGCTACGCCATATCCTGCCGATCGCGCTACCGACCATCGCCACCTCCCTGGCCACCTCCGTCGGAATGCTGCTCGGGGGCGCGCTGGTAGTCGAAACGATCTTCAACTATCCCGGCATCGGCTCCGTCCTGTCCGGTTCGGTCGCCGACCGTGACGCGGCACTGGTCGCCTCGGTGGTCGCCCTGACCGGTGCCGCTATCACCTGTGTACTGCTGGCCGCGGACCTGTTGCGTGCGTGGTCGGTCCGGGGGCGTGCATGAGCCGGCCCTGGATGCGTCCTGCGCTGCTCGCGCTGCCCGCTGCCGCCGTCATCGCGCTGGCGGTACTCGGCCCCTTCTTCGCACCGCATGCTGTGGACGCCGGTGTGGACATTCCCTACGCCGAGCCGTCTGCGGCGGCGCCCTTGGGCACTGATCACCTCGGCCAGGACGTACTGACGCATCTCCTCGTCGGGGGGTGGGGACTGCTCGTGCTCGCCGCGGTGATCGCCGTCCTCGTCACCACGCTGGCGGCCGTCATCGGTACCGTGGCGGCCCTGCGGCCCCGGGTCGGCGCAATCATCGAACGGTCCACCGACGCCCTGATGTTGCTTCCGCCGATCCTCGCGATTTTGCTGGTGATGCTGTCGTGGCCGAGTTCGGGCGCCGCCGGCCTGGTTTTGATCGCCGTGGTCGTCGGTACTCCCTACACCGCACGGGTTTTCGCCGCCGCCGCCAGTGGTGTCGCCGCGTCGGGATACATCGAAGTCGCCGCTGCGAGTGGCGAGCGCCTGGCGTATCTCGTATTCCATGAAGTCCTACCGAACCTGCGCGCCACGGTGACCACCCAGCTCGGCCTCCGATTCGTGGAGGCAATGTACCTCGTGAGTACTGCCGCGTTCCTGCAGTTGCCGACGGCGCTCGGGGATTCCAACTGGGCGCTGATGGTGCGGGAGAACAGCTCCGGGGCACTGCTCAACCCGTGGTCGGTTCTCGCACCCAGCCTCGCGATCGGGTTGCTTGCGGTCAGCGTCAATCTCGCCATCGCCTCGGCCCGGACCGGCCGGCAGGGGGTAAACGTATGACGGATCCGGCAGTGGTCGCTGAACATCTGACCATCACCGCCGCCGACACGGCGGCGCCGCTCCTGCAGGACGGGTCGATCACCCTGCGCCCCGGCACGGTCACCGCAATCACCGGTGAATCCGGATCGGGAAAAACGACACTTCTGCAGGCGGTCGTCGGATACCTTCCGGCCGGAGCCCGCCGCGAGTCCGGCAGTCTCCGGGTGCTGGGGCACGACGTATTGACGATGGAGCCCGAACCCCTGCGTCGACTCCGCCGGGCACACCTGGCTTTCGTGGGGCAGGATCCCGGATCGGCCCTGAACCCCACTATGCGAGTGGGCGCGCTGCTCCGCGAAGTCGCGGCCACCCGCGACCCCGACGAACCGGCCCGCGTCCTGGAGCGTGTGCAGTTACCCGCCTCGGTTCTTCATCGCCGTCCGGGCGCCCTCTCGGGCGGCCAGCAGCGGCGGGTGGCGCTCGCCCGGGCCCTGATACGAGGTGTCGACGTGCTTCTTGTCGACGAACCGTTCGCCGGATTGGACGGGCGTGTGCGGCACGAAGTCGCCGACGTCCTGCGCCGTCTCGCCGATACCGGTGTCGCAGTCGCGGTGTCCGGTCACGACACCACGGTCTTGCACGAACTCGCGGATCACACCGTGCACCTGGGCGTCCCCGTCACCACCAGGGTGCACACCACTGCCACGACGGCAGAGACTCCACGCGGTTCCGCCGTGCTGTCCGCATCCGGCCTCGGTCTCGTCCGTGGCGGTAGAGCTGTTCTGGCGGGTGTGGATCTCTCGGTCCACCCTGGTGAGGCGACCGCGGTCCTCGGCGAATCAGGAGCCGGGAAAACGACTTTGGCGCGGGTGCTCGCCGGCCTCGAACCGGCCGCGACGGGAACGATGCGGCTTCACGATGCCCCGCTCCGACTACCGATCGCCCGCCGGCCACGGTCGCTGCGCGGCCGGATACAGCTCATCCCGCAGAACCCGCTGTCGACACTCAATCCCGCTCACACCGTGGGACATACCCTCGCCCGTCCCTTGCGGCGTCGGGGTGTCCGAGGTAGGGCCCACCTCGACAGCACGGTCACCGCGCTGCTCGCCACCGTGGGGCTCACCGGGGCATTCGCCGCTCGTTACCCTTCCGAACTTTCCGGTGGTCAGCGCCAACGCATTTCGATCGCGCGCGCACTGGCTGCAGAACCCGACGTCCTGATCTGCGACGAGGTGACATCCGCGCTCGATGCCGCTACCGCGCAGTCCGTCATGGATGTGCTTCGCGGGACAATGCACGAGCGACATACGAGCTTGATCGTGATCACTCACGATCTGGAACTCGCGGCCCGATACTGTCGGGACGTACTCGTGATCGACGACGGACGGGTAGTCGAATCCGGCTCATACGCCGCGGCCGACCGGCTGAGCTGACCCATCGAATCCGAAGGTAATCAATCGTTAAAGCACACTGCCACATAGGAATACGTTGATCTGTCGGTGCTGTGATCTGCCGCACAAGGGGTTTCGGTTGGCCTCAAATGAGGTTAGCCTTCCCATACACTGATTCCGGCCGTGAGCCTTCTCGAATCTCGCACTCACACAACACTTTCTTCTCAGCAACGACGGTTCTCGATCGTCTGACCGAAAGTTGGATACTCCATGCCCACAACATCAACACTGACCACGCGTGCCATCTCGGTTGCCGGAGCGGCGGCCACTGCAGACCTTCTCGCGGCGGTGGTGTCGGCGTACGGCACCGTCGACAATCCCGATCTGATCGGTGAGGCAGCGGACATCGCGAAAACGCTGCCCGCCGAGGTCCGCGAGGCGTGCACCATGGAGCCGCGCGGACTCGGATTCCAGGTGCTGTCCGGGTTCGAGATCGACGATCGGGCAATCGGTCCCACCCCCGCGCGATGGAACGACGTGGATCCCCACCGAACGGCCGAGTGGGACGTGCTGATGCTGCTTCTCGCGCATGTCGTCGGCGCCCCCTTCGGGTGGTCCGGCCAGCAGGAGGGCCGGCTGGTCAACAACATCGTCCCGTCTCCGGGACACGAGACGGAACAGACGGGAGCGAGCAGTACCGTCCTGCTCGAACCGCACACCGAGGACGCATTCCACCCGGGCCGGTGCCACTTCCTTCTGCTCGGCGGGATGCGTAATCACGACCGGATCGGCACGACCATCTCCTCGATCCGGGAAGTGGAACTCGAACCCGCCGAGTTCGTCGAACTCGCGAGCGCCACGGTGCCGATCCTCCCGGACGCTTCCTACGAGACCAACCCGGCGGCGGGCGTGCCCGCTGCGGTCCCCGGCGGCAATGCCCTTGCGCTGCCGACACTCTGGGTCGGCGAGGACGGGCTGTGCCTGCGCTACGATCCGGCCTACACACCACTCGACACGGCTCCCGGACGGTATCGGCGCGCCTACGCCCGACTGTCCGACGAACTCGCACGCCATGCCCGCACGATCTCCCTCGACGCCGGGGAGGTGCTGATGATCGACAACGACGTCATCGTGCACGGGCGGGTTCCCTTCACACCCCGCTACGACGGCACGGACCGGTGGCTCAAGCGCATCAACGTGCGGGTCCCGGGCCGGCATCGACCCCCCGCCGAGGACTTCGAGGACGGGTACGGTGAGGACGTCGTCGACCCGTCGGGAGTTCATCCGATCTACTCCGTCAGGAGCGCGAACCGATGAGCACACCACATCCGATCCTGACGCTGACGGCAAGCGATCTCGACAAGGTCGAGGTGTCTTCCGGTGAGGTGCTCGCCGCTGTCGAGCAGGCGTACAGCGCTCTGGCGGCGGGAGAGTCGACGAATCCCGGGAAGCTGACCGTCGCTCCCGCCGACAAACACTCGGTGGCCTACTCGATGCTCGCCCGAGACGGGCAGAGCTCCACCGTGGCGTTCAAGACCTCGTACAAGTTCGACCCGGACCGGGATCGTACGAGCAAGCGCTACTACACCACGCTGTCGTTGTACGACGACGCCACCGGACTCCCGATCGCCCTGATGGATTGCGGGCGCATCGGCGCCCTGCGCACGCCGGCCGTATCGGGGCTGATCATCCGGGCCTGCGCGGCACCGAGCGCGTCCACCGTCCTCGTCGTCGGTTCCGGAACGCAGGGGCGGTTCGCACTGCCATTGGCGCTCACGGCGCACCCACAGTTCACCCACCTCGAACTCTTCGGCACACATCCGGACGGAATTGCTGCGGTCCGAGAAGAATTGGCTCGTCAGTACCCGGACCGCACGGTCACGGTCAGTACCGATCTCGAGGCGTCCGCCCGCCGGGCCGACGTGATCCTCGCTGTGGCCGGTGAAGCGACGCCCGCGCGGATCGAAGCCGACTGGCTCGCCCCTGGCGCGCTCACCATCCTCGTCGGTTACGGTCTGTCGCCGTCGACCCTGTCGGGCGCGGATTACGTCGTGGCCACCAACGCCGAACAGATGCGTACCACCGGTACCGACATGGCCGGCCCGGACGGAGTCCTGCGTTCGGTGGATGCTGAACTGCCCGACATTCTGGCCGGCCGGGCGCTGCCCCGCCTTTCGGCGACGGACCGGGTATTCGCCTACAACAGCGGACTCGTGGTCACCGACATCGCGCTCGGGCTCCTGTTCGCACACAAGGCACGTGAGCAAGGCCTCGGCAGCCCGTTGGAGTTGTGGTCATGACCCGAAGCATCCTGCGGTCGGTGCGACTGCCCGCATTGACCACCCCCTGGACCGACACCGTCACCGCGGACCGCTCGCTGTTGCGCGCCCTCGTGCGGGGATTCGGCGGCGGGCCCGTGCATCTTCTCGACCCGGCACAATTTTCACACAACGCCCGCAGCTTCGCGGCCGTCTTCGACGAGGCAGGGGTGGACGGGACCGTCTACTTCGGGAAGAAGGCCAACAAGGCGAACGCCTTCGCCGATGCCGTCGCCGACCTCGTCACCACCGACCGCCGCGCCGGACGTTCGGGCACCTTCGGTATCGATGTGGCCAGCGCCGGGGAATTTCGTCAAGCCCTCGCGGCGGGGGTGCGGGGCAGCGACCTGTTGATCACCGGCCCCGCCAAGCCGGCCGAACTTCTCGCTCTGGCCGTGCGGCACGACGCCGTCGTCACCATCGATTCCCCGAGCGAGCTCCGGTCACTCGCCGACCTGTCCGACGGACTGGGCGTGCGGGTCCTTTTCCGTGTTCTTCCGCAGCCGGAAACCAGCCGATTCGGGATGAACGACGACGAATTGCGGTATGCCGAACAGCTTGCGCTCGATCGCTCGGCTGACGTGACGATGCTCGGGTACAGCTTCCACCTCTCCGGGTACAGCATTCCCGAGCGTCGTGATCAGGCCGGCCAGCTGGTCGAACGCCTCCGTGCCGCCCGCGCGCAGGGGCTCGCCCCCGGAACCATCAGCCTCGGGGGCGGGTACCCCATCAGCTATGTGCCGCAGGAGGACTGGCAGCGATTCACGGGCGAATCGGCCCACGCATTTCATGCCGGTAAGCGCTTCGACAGTTACTACCCGTACCACTCGGCGATCACCGGAGCGCACGCCTTGCGCGCGATCCTCACCGAACCCGCGCCGGGACGAAAATCGCTGGCCCAGTTCAGCCAGGACCACGGCATCTCGTTCTTCGCCGAACCGGGTCGCGCCCTGTTGGACCGCGCCGGGATCACCGTGTTCCCCGTGCTGGGAGTCAAGGAACGCGATCCCGGAATGATCGTCGTCAACGGCACGAGCCTGAGCCTGTCCGAACAGTGGTTCGACACCGAATTCCTCCCGGACCCTCAGCTGGTGTCCGCAACGACGCCTACCGATGACCGCATCCCGTTCTTCGCGTCGGTCGGGGCCGCGACCTGTCTGGAATCGGACATGCTTACCTGGCGAGTGATCGAGTTCCCGCACCGACCCGCCCCAGGCGATTTCCTGGTGTACCACAACACCGCGGGCTACCAGATGGACTCGAACGAATCCGCGTTTCACGACACCCCCGTCCCGCCCAAGGTCGTCATCACACTCGTCGACGGCCGACCCGCCTGGGAACTCGACCGCCCCACCAGCAATTAGGAGAAGACAGTGGAGACCATTGCCACTACCGCCCGCGTCGTCAGCCGAGTGTCGGATCTGATCGGTTCCACTCCCCTGCTACAGCTGTGCACCCTCGAGAACGGGACACGCTATCTCCTCAAACTCGAGCAGTTCAATCCGACCGGGTCCATGAAAATCCGGATGGCGCGCCAGATGGTGATCGATGCCGAGGTCGCGGGGCTGCTGCGTCCCGGAGGCCACATCATCGAATCGACCTCGGGCAACACGGGACTGGGGCTGGCTGTGGTCGCGGCGGAACGCGGATACCGCTTCACCGCCGTCGTCGACAACCACGCCAGCGCCGAGAAGCTGCGTTCCATGCGGGCAATGGGCGCCCACTTGCACTTCGTCACCGAGGACGGCGAAACCGAGCTCGCCACCTCGGCCCGTGAGGACCTCGCCGAGCAGATGGCCGCGGCGGATCCAGACGGGTGGTTCCCCGAGCAACACAACAACCCGAGCAACGCCGTGGGCTACCGCGCCCTCGCCGCGGAGCTCCTCGACGACGCGGCCTCGCCGATCGACGCCTTGGTCTGCGCGGTCGGAACCGGCGGCTCGCTGTTCGGGACGGCGCGCGAACTGCGGCGGCTCGGGCAGTCGACCACCGTCATCGGTGTCGAACCCGTCGGATCCATCGCCTTCGGCGGACCCGGTGGGCCGTACCACCAGTCGGGCACCGGCACTCCTCCCGGAGCAACCATCGGAACCGCAGTCGATTACTCGCTTCTCGACCAGGGCGTCAAGGTGTCCGATGTCGACGCCTTCGCGACCGCTCGGGCTCTGGCCCGGCGGAACGGGCTCATGGTCGGTGGTTCGTCCGGTGGCGCCATCTTCGCCGCGCTCGATGTCCTCCCGACGCTGCCCGCCGGCAGCACCGTCGTCACGATCGTCTGCGACGGTGGCGAGAAGTACCTTGATACAGTCTTCGACGACGAATGGATGACACGCCACGAACTCCTCGACCTCACCGCCGAGCTGCGCGTGGACGAGAAGCTCGATGCGGCCGGAGTACCGGCAAGCCGGTCCGCCCGCGAGCAGTCGCCGATCGAGTACGCATGACACACGAAAGCACAGGAACCATCGCGCCCACACAGAGTTACCGGCAGACCAGTCGCGAACTCGCCTATCTCTCTGCGCCGATCGCCCTGACCCAGCTCGCGCAGGTGGCGCTCACCACCACCGACACCGTCATGATGGGCTTGATCAGCATCCAGGCCCTCGCGGCAGGCGGTCTGGCCATCACCTTGTTCAATCAGTTACGCACCATGGGCGTCGGGCTGGTGACAGCCGTCGGCAACCTCATCTCCGGGGCTGTCGGCCGCGGTGAGCGGACGGGCGACACCACACCCTCCGAGGCCACCGCGGAGGAGGTTCGCGACATCGTCCGGTCGAGCTTCCTCATCGCCACGGTCGCCGGAATCCTCGGCGGCATCCTGCTCGTCGGGCTCGGTTACGGTCTCCGGTTCGTCGGCCAGGACGCCGAGGTTCTCGACATGGCGTTGCCGATGCTCATCGCGCTCGCCCCGGGCCTGGTGCCGTGTTTGTGGTTCCAGGTGATCCGCCAGTTCACCGTCGGCATGCGGCGGCCCAAGGCGCTGCTCGTCATCACCATCCTGTCGGTGCTCTTCAACATCGCCCTCAACTGGGCCTTCATCTACGGCACCTTCGGGCTTCCCGCCCTCGGCCTGCCGGGCATCGGTGTCTCCACCTCGCTGGTGTACCTGCTGACCTTCGGGATCTTCGCGGCCATGGTGCGCCGCGACGACGTGCTGTCGCCGATGCTCAGCCTCGCTATGCACCGATCCCGGCCCGAGACCGTACGGACGATCCTCCGTCTCGGGGTCCCGATCGCCGGAACCTACGGCAGCGAGGCGGGTCTGTTCTCGGTGACCGCGGTAATCATCGGCAGCTTCGGCGCTCCCGCTCTGGCCGCCCATACCGTGGTCAACCAGCTCACCTACATCGTCTTCCAGGTGTCGGTGGGCATCTCGCACGGTTCGTCGATCCTGGTCAGTCGGTTCGTCGGACTCGGTGAGGCGATCAAATCGCGTCTGACCGCCCGAGTCGCCTTCTCGCACGCGGCAATCGTCATCGCGGTCGTCGGTGTCGTGTATCTCCTGGCACCGACCTGGGTGCTGTCGCTGTTCATGGACACTTCGGACACCACCGCCGTGTCCATCGCGACGGTGCTCCTCGCGATCGCGATCTTCCAGCAGTTCGCCGACTCCGCCCAGAACATCGGTATCGGACTGCTGCGCGGGGTTGGCGATACGGCCTCGAGCTTCGGGATCACCCTCATCGGATACTGGCTGGTGGGTCTGCCGGTCGGCCTACTGTTCGCCTTCGGCTTCGGCCTCGACACATACGGAATGTGGATTGGTCTTTCTTGCGGATTGCTGACCGCGGCGATCATGTTGCTGCGCACGTTTCAGCAGCGTCTACGAACGATCGAGACTCAACCCGCTTCGTAGTCCGGAAGGACTAGAAAAGGGACTCCCACCAGGAATTTTCTTGCCAGATCTCTTGTTTTCAACTACGCCAGATGCTATAACGAATCTACAGCATCTGCTGCAGGTAACCTGTCACAACGAGAGGGTTTTCTGGAGGTGGACACGATGTTGATGCGCACAGATCCGTTCCGCGACCTCGACCGTTTGACCCAGTCGATCCTCGGTACCGCTGCCCGCCCGGCAGTGATGCCCATGGACGCCTGGCGAGAAGGTGAGAAGTTCATCGTCGAATTCGACCTGCCGGGAGTGGACGCCGATTCGCTGACCCTGGATGTCGAACGCAACGTTCTCACCGTGCACGCCGAACGGCCGAGTCGGGACGAAAACAAGGAAATGGTCGCGGCCGAACGGCCACGGGGCGTGTTCAGCCGGCAACTGTTCCTCGGTGAGAACCTCGACACCGACCGGATCGAGGCTCGCTACGACGCCGGGGTGCTGACCCTGACCATCCCAGTCGCCGAGAAGGCCAAGCCGCGCAAGATCGAAATCGGTACCAACACAGAGAAGAAGGCAGTCAACGCCTGACCCTGACCGGGGAGGGGCGATCGCGATGACACCGGAAGACATCACGCCGCAGGCCGTCGTCCTGCTCAGGTGGGTGACTGTGGGTACGACCGGTTCGCCTCGCCCCCTCCCACTCCCGTCGGCACCCTGGACCCCTTCCGCGGCGCCGGTGCCGGAGATCCGCGCAAAGCAGCGCTCCCCTCCGACGTGACGAAGAGTTGGGGAGTGCGACCGCGGGCGGGTGGAGGTGGCGGTAAGGAGATACGCCGATTATGAACACCCGCACCGACTTCTACGACATCCTCGGGCTGCCACGCACCGCAACCCAGAGCGAGATCACCAGCGCGTACCGGCGCAGACTGCGGCAGTTCCACCCCGACACCCGCGAAGCCGCACTCGACACCCAGCCTTCGGACGAGTCGCTGCAACACTTACTGGCCGCGTACGCCGTGCTCCGTGACCCGCTCCGTCGCGCCGAATACGACCGGCAGAGCCTGGTGGCGCCACCGCGTGCAGGGGTCCCACCAACGATTATTCGCGTCCGGCACCACGCATCGAGCGACCCGACACCGATGTTCCGGGCCGGGCCGGTCCGGCGTCACCGTTGACGACTGTGCAGTATCGAACGCCTGCCTGATCAAACTGCCTGATCCAGCCCTGGGTGCGTGTTCCCCATCGAGATGGGTATTCGTCGCTCATGGCTTCGGACGGCGGTGGCCGGGCGTATCCGGAGGCAAGGTTTGTCGCCGGACATCTGATCGCGCTGGTCGCCGATCGAGACTACGCGGCGCTCTCTGCGGAGTTGTCCCCGCTGGTGCAGTCGCCCGGGAGTTCGCTGCCTGGGCCGGCCCTGTACGGGGATGTACTGACCTGGGTTGTCACCGCGCTTGCGGACGTGGTCGTCGCGCGCCTCGGCGAGGCGGCGGATGGAGAATCCTTCGTCCTCGAGGTCCGTACCACCGCCGGCCGTACGGTGGGTGCCGGCGATCTGCCTCCCGGACAGGGCCGGGTAGGCCGGTCGGTGCTGGCGTTGTTGGCCGACGATCGCGCCGCCGCCCGTGCGCAGCTCGCGGCGGCCGAACGCGAATCCGATCCAGCGGTGCGTGCCACCACTCTGGTCGAGGCCCTGATCTGGCTCAACGCCATGCTCGAGGCTGAGACGTCCACATTCCCCGACCTGCCGCCCCGGTGACGGCGAGATACCCTGCAGCATTTACTGTAGGTTTATTACAGTGTAGGTAGTATTATCGGGTAAATCGAAGGCAGCGAGAATTCCGCTCCCGAGGAGGCGTTATGCCGAGGAAAATCCTTCCGAAATCCCGGCGCGGCCTCTACGGCATCTCCGTCGCCTCCGAACTGTCGGGCATCGCGGCCCAAACGCTGCGCTTCTACGAGCAGTACGGACTGGTCACCCCGGCACGCACCAGCGGAGGTAACCGCCGCTACAGCGACTACGACCTAGCACGCCTCCAGCGGGTCTCCGAGCTGATAGAGGCCGGCGTCAACCTGGCCGGAATCGGCCGGATTCTGGACCTCGAGCGACGAACCGAGAAACTTCAACGGGACAACACCCGCCTCGCTGCCGACAACGCACAGCTACGAGCAGAAAGGACACCGACCATGGACATCGACCTCTCCGATGCCGTTCCGGAAGCCGACCAGCTCGAGCAAGCACAGCCCGCCGACCCCACCGATGCAGGGAGCCGCTCGATCGCCGACGAGCAGCCCGTGACTTCGCGGTCGTTGTGGGACGCTCCCGAGGCCGACAGACTCGAACAACAGCAGTCGGCAGCCCCAGTCGCCGAGCTGATACCGCCCACCTCCGGCAGGTGGGACGCACCCGAGGCCGACGCGTGGGAACAAGCTTTCGCCGTGCCCATGGACGACGACCGAGAAGTCGCCGAAGAATAGGCCTCGACGCGGCAGAAAACTACCGGAGGAACAGCCTCGCCCACAGGCGTACTGATGGCCATCCACGGAATTTCGAGCGACCAGGCCTTCGAACGGCTCGGCAAGATCTCCCAACGCACCAACACGAAAGTTCACAAAGTAGCCCGGAACTTCATGCGCAACTTCACCGCGCCGACGTCGTGAGCTGTTCGGGTCGAGGCAGACAGTCAGGACTCCGGAGGGTCGACCACCACACAGCACAGGTCGGGTCGCGGATCGAGTACGGCCCGCGCACTGGGTTCGGTGCTTCCGGCGATCAGCCCCTCGACGAGCCGTAAGTTGAGCCCGCACACCACGTCCAGATGGTCCTGGGCGACGAGATGGAACGGGCAGTTACGTAACTCGACTCGGCCGTCGTCAGCTACCTGAGGCAGGTAGCCGCAGCTTCGGAGCGCTGCCAGAAGGTTGCCCCCGGACTCGGCGGCAGATCGCCGTCCGGCATCGAGCGCAGCCTCGTTCACCGCGTTCCGAACGGCTCCGCTGGCATCCTGTTCCACCGAGGAGACGAGCAACCGGGCGAGCAGTTCGTAGTCCCGCGGCGGCACACTGACGGCCATCTCCTTCGTGGCCCGGGCATACAGCTTCGCCGGACGCCCGGCCCCAGGACCGCTCCGTCCGGCAGGCCGCTGGTAGCTGATTGTCAACAGGTCGGCATCGGCGAGCTTGTCGAGGTGATAGGCCGCGAGGGTTCGACCGATCTCGACGGCCGCGGCCGCTTCCTCGCGGGAAACCGGCGTGGCGCTTTCGGTCACGTACTCGTACAGCTTGCGCCGCAACGGATCGTCCAGATTACTCAGCGCCGCCAGAGCCGCCGGCGCAGCCGATCGGGCTGTGGAGGACATGCCTCGACTCTATCACCAACAACTATTGACAAATAGGTGCGGGCGGGCGGATTCTAAAAACAGTCCCTATTGCTTTTACAGAAGGATCAGTGATGAACGCCCCGACGCCACGCTCCTCGTCAGCAGTCTCTGAACATTCCCTCGGTGCCGCCGTGCAACGCGCACGCAGCGACCCTGCCTATGGCGCATTCCTGTTGCTACGCATCGGCTTCACCGTGCTGCCGATCATCATGGGCCTCGACAAGTTCACCAATCTGCTCACCACCTGGGAGAACTACCTGGCACCGTGGATCGTCGACATCGTCCCCCTCAGCGCCCACCAGACCATGCTGGTGGTCGGAGTGATCGAAATCGTCGCCGGGATCGCTGTCGCGATCAAACCGCGATACGCGGCCTATATCGTCGCCGCCTGGCTCGCCGGGATCATCGTCAACCTGCTGAGCTACCCAGGCTTCTACGACATCGCACTGCGCGACTTCGGCCTGATGCTCGCGGCAGTCACCCTCGGCCGACTGGCCTACGTGTACGACCCGGCGTGGCACCGACGCACTGCGCCGGCCACGAACTTCGCAGCCGCGTAACCGGACCCCCTCAGTTCCCCGTCCACTCGACGAGTCCCCGGGCCCGTCGGGTGGACACCCCACTGCTCTCAGAAGGACTCGGTCATGACCTCGAACGCGACACTCCACATTCTGCCCCCTGCCGCCGGAAGGAACCTCGCTGCCGCCGAGGATGCGGCCGCGGCCTTCCTGGAAGCGCTCGGGGTCGACCTCAGTTCCGAGAGTCTGCGTGAGACTCCCCGGCGCATGGCCCACGGCTATGCGGAGTTGTTCACCCCCAGGGCGTTCGATCTGACGACCTTCCCGAACGACGAAAACTACGACGAGCTCGTCCTGATCCGAAACGTCCCGCTCAGGTCGGTGTGCGAGCACCATCTCCTGCCGTTTGTCGGCACCGTCCACATCGGATATCTCCCCGGTGAGCGCATCATCGGGCTCTCCAAACTCGCCCGGGTGGCAGAACACTTCGCCTGCCGGCCACAACTCCAAGAACGACTGACCAAGCAGATCGCCGACTGGCTCGATGAACAACTACGCCCCCGCGGTGTCGGGGTCGTCATCGAGGCCGAGCACAGTTGTATGACGCTGCGCGGCGTGCAATCACTGGGGTCGGCCACCGTCACGTCGACGCTGCTCGGTGCGCTGCGCGAGGATCCCCGATCACGCCAGGAGTTCTTCTCCCTGGCTGGTGTCGACAGCTGACCCCGCCCCACGGTCAGGCCGGAGTTTCTCCTCGGTGCCTGGACTCGAGAACCCGGTTGAGCGGCCGCGTGGGGGTAACGGCGTCCGCGTCGGCGAACGGGTTGACCCGCCCGTCGCCGGACGCGGGTGTCACCGCGGGGTGCCTGCCGAGCGTCGCCATATCGACGACGACCATATTGTTATCGATCGGATCGCTGTTGCGGCCCAGCCCGTCGATGACGGTGCGATAGTTCCCGGCGTCGAGGAGACTTTGATAGCGCTGGTGAAAATGACCGTGCCACAATCGGTTCGGCCGTACACCGTCGACGATCTTCCGAAGTCGCTGCCGATTCTCTGCCGTCGCGCGCAACTCGTCGGGTGGCACACCGGCCTCACGACGAGCCGACCCGGGGACGGCTATTCCGGCGGGACAGTCATGGCAGAACATCACCTCGGCGCCACCAGCGGCGGTAATGGCGCCGACCTCGTCGGCGCTCAGGGCTTCCTGCGGCCACCACGAGGTGTGCGGGGTCCGCAGTATCTTGTCGAGCGAGCATGCCCCGCCCACCGCCAGGCACCGCAGCTGACCCCACTGCCAGCGCAGCCCCCGCGGCAGGTGGACGATGCGTTCCCGCAGGTACCGCAGTCCGTCGTCGGCGATCGGTTGTTGCAACAGCCAGTCGAAGTCCTCGTGATTGCCATCGACGAAGCCGAGGACCACGCCCTCCTCCGCGAGGGCGGCGTCGAGGCTATCGAGGTATGTGGGGCGGAACGTGTAACCGAAATCGCCGAGTTGGACGATCACATCGGCGGCGCGTGCTCCCGCACGGGCGATCGCGCCGACGGCGTAGTCGGTGTCGGCGTGCCAGTCCCCCGCGACCGCCACCCGCCTTGGGGTGGCCAGGAAGCTGTCCACAGCCCACCTCCGTTCCGGAAATCCCCATCATCGTGTAGGAGATACCCATTCCGCCGGCGTACCAACCTTGTACCGAACTGCAGCAAGCTAGGGCATCACCCGCGCCCGGGCCAGTGGGCGCGCGGATCGAATCCCGCCGCCTTCTCGGCCTTCTCGTAGGTGCGCAGCGCATCGACCGCATGCTGATCCAACCGGGACGGCACGGCGACCTCCACGGTCACCAGCAGATCTCCGGGTGGTCCGCTGCGGCGTGGTACGCCACGCTCGCGCAATCGGAACGTGCGACCGGTCGGAGTACCAGCCGGAATCTTCACGCTGACACGACCGTCGAGAGTGGGAACCGAGATCGTTGTGCCCAAAGCTAATTCGCTGAATGTCGCCGGTACCGTCACCGTCAGGTCGTCACCGGCGCGGGCGAACACAGGGTCGGGATCCACCTTCACATTCACGTACAGATCGCCCGACGGCGCGCCCCGCAGACCCGGCTCACCCTGTGCGGGAAGCCGGATTCGTTGCCCGTCACTCACCCCGGCGGGGATGCGCACCGAGATGGTGCGGGTGCGGTTCGCGACCCCGGCTCCGTGACAGTCCGAGCACGGAGAATCGACCACCGAGCCGGTGCCACGGCACTCGTCGCAGGCGTCACTGAACCCGAACCCGCCTTGGTTCCGGTTGAGCACGCCGGAACCACCGCAGTAGGGACACCGACGCGGATGAGTTCCTGGACGAGAACCGCTGCCATGACAGGTGGTACACACCGTCGGTCCACTGATGCGCAAGGGTACGACCGCACCGTTGACCGCATCCCGGAAGGATAGATGCGTCTCTGTCTCGATATCGCTACCCCGCCGTGGGCGCGTCCGGGTGGTCTGTCGGCGACTCCGGAACAGATCACCGAACACGTCACTCATCGAGCCGGCATCGGCAGTCGTGAAGTGCGATCCGTTCCCGAAAAGATCGCCGAGGTCGAAATCGCTCATACGCGAGGTGCCGGTCGGGCCTGGGCGGAAGCCCGTGTTACCGAACATTCCTGCTTTGTACAGCCGCCGCGTCTCGTCGTACTCCTTACGTTTGGCAGGGTCCGACAGCACGGCGTGCGCCTCACTGACCGACTTGAACCGTTCCTCGGCGCGGGAGTCGTTCGGATTGGCGTCCGGATGCAGTTCGCGGGCCAACTTCCGGTACGCCTTCTTGATCTCGTCCGCCGACGCACCAGAGGGGACGCCCAAATCGGCATAGAAGTCCCGCTCCAACCATTCCTGCTGCGTCACCGGGCATCCTCCTTTCACAGTGCCTACGATCGGTGAGCGTCCACCACGGTGACCATCGCCGTCCGTAACACTTTGCGGTCACCGAATTTGTAGCCGCGACGCAGCACACTTCCCACGACGAGCTCGTGCCCGTCGCCCTCGTGCTGAACTGCCTCGTGCAGAGTCGGATCGAACGGATCGCCCTCCTCGCCGAATGCGGCCACCCCCAGGTCCGCAAGCGTTGCCCGGATCTTGGACGAGATAGCGCGCAGTGGTCCGTGCTCGGAGTCGCCGTGGCTGCGTGCCCGGTCGAGGTCGTCGAGGATCCCGAGGAACTTCTCCGCTACGGAAGCCTTCGTGATCTCGGCGGTGACCTGCCGATCGCGTTCGACCCGCCGCCGGTAGTTCGCGAACTCGGCCTGCAGTCGTTGCAGATCGGCGGTCAGCTCCGCCACTCGCTCCTCGTCGGCCGCGCCCGTCTTCCCACCGTCGGCCGCGCCCGTCCTCCCACCGGCGGCGGACTGGCTCCGGCCGCCGGCGACCGGGGGTTGCGAGGGCGTGTGCTCTCGAACCTGCCCGGTCTCCGGATCGACCCGGCGTTTATCGGTAATCGAAATCGGTTCTCCCGGTGGTTCTTTCCCATTGGTGCGCTCAGTGCTCATCGCGCATCCTCCCTCCCGGGTTCGTCCACCACCTCCGCGTCGAACACCTGCTCGGATCCATCGGACCCCGTGGTCCCGTCGCCGCCGGGCGCGCCGCCCTGCTGCGCCTGGGTGTCGTACAGTGCCTGACCCAAGGACTGGGACTCCGTGGCCAGCTTCTCGACCGCGGACTTGACCGCACCGATGTCGGTGCCGGCCAGAGCATCCTGCACTTCCTTGATCGCCGACCGCACCTTGCCCTTGACGTCATCGGGAACCTTGTCCTCGTTGTCCTTGATGAACTTCTCGGTCTGGTACACCAGCGACTCGGCCTGATTCCGCGTTTCGGCCTCCTCGCGCCGTCGGGAGTCTTCGGCAGCGTGCGCCTCCGCATCCTTGATCATCCGGTCGATCTCTTCCTTGGACAGACCGGAGCCCTCCTGGATCCTGATCGTGTTCTCCTTGCCGGTGCCCTTGTCCTTCGCGGTCACGTGCACGATGCCGTTGGCATCGATGTCGAAGGTGACCTCGATCTGCGGCACCCCGCGCGGAGCCGGCGGAATACCCGCCAACTCGAACGAGCCGAGCAGCTTGTTGTGCGAGGCGATCTCGCGCTCGCCCTGGAACACCTGAATCTGCACCGACGGCTGGTTGTCGTCGGCCGTGGTGAAGGTCTCGGACCGCTTGGTCGGGATGGTGGTGTTGCGCTCGATGAGCTTGGTCATCACGCCACCCTTGGTCTCGATACCGAGGGACAGCGGCGTGACGTCGAGAAGCAGCACGTCCTTGACCTCACCCTTGAGGACACCGGCCTGCAGGGCAGCGCCCACCGCGACGACCTCGTCCGGATTCACACCCTTGTTCGGTTCCTTACCGCCGGTGAGCTCCCGGACCAGGTCGGAGACGGCGGGCATGCGGGTGGAACCACCGACCAGCACGACGTGGTCGATGTCCTTGACCGCAATACCGCTGTCCCTGATCACCGATTGGAACGGGGCGCGGGTGCGGTCGAGCAGATCGGAGGTGATCTTCTGGAACTCGCTGCGCGAGAGCTGCTCGTCGAGGAACAACGGGTTCTTGTCCGCGTCGACGGTGATGTAGGGCAGGTTGATCGAGGTGCTCTGCGAGGAGCTCAGCTCGATCTTCGCCTTCTCCGCCGCCTCACGCAGGCGCTGCAGCGCCATCTTGTCCTTGGTCAGGTCGATGCCGTTCTGCGCCTTGAACTTGTCGACCAGCCAGTCGACGATGCGCTGGTCCCAGTCGTCACCACCGAGGTGGTTGTCACCGGAGGTGGCGCGGACCTCGACGACGCCGTCGCCGATGTCGAGCAGTGAGACGTCGAAGGTGCCGCCACCGAGGTCGAACACCAGGATGGTCTGTTCCTTGTCGCCCTTGTCGAGGCCGTAGGCGAGTGCCGCGGCGGTGGGCTCGTTGATGATGCGCAGCACGTTCAGGCCGGCGATCTGACCGGCTTCCTTCGTGGCCTGACGCTGGGCGTCGTTGAAGTAGGCGGGAACGGTGATCACGGCGTCCGTGATGTCCTCGCCCAGATACGATTCGGCGTCACGCTTGAGCTTCATCAGAACCCGGGCACTGATTTCTTGCGCTGTGTACTTCTTGCCGTCGATCTCCACCGTCCACGGCGTGCCGATCTCGCGTTTGACCGACCGCACCGTCCGGCTGACGTTGGTGACCGCCTGGTTCTTGGCGGGCTGGCCGACCAGCACCTCACCGTTCTTGGCGAATGCGACCACGGAGGGCGTGGTCCGGGACCCTTCCGAATTGGCAACCACCACCGGGTCGCCACCCTCGAGCACTGACACGACCGAGTTCGTTGTACCGAGGTCGATACCGACCGCGCGTGCCATTTTTTTCCTCCTCAGTTATGGAAAGACTGCGTGTTTCAGAGTTGAGCCTGTTGGACTCAATTTTCCGACTCCCGAGCTGGTCAGTCAAGGTTTCCAGCCCTCCCGAGTCAGCCCGAGGTGATCTCTATCCGTCGGGCCCGCGCAGACTCGGCCTTCCCGATTTCGACGTGCAGCACCCCGTCCTCGAGCGAAGCGGCGACCTTGTCGCCGTCGACCTCACGCGGCAGGGTCGCCCGGTAGCGGAACTGGCCGGTGCGTCGGGTCTGATGGCGGATCAGACCGACACGCTTGCGTTCGGTGATCTCACCCTCAATCGACAGCTCGTTACCGCTCAGGTTCACGTCGATGTTCTCGCGGGGAACGCCGGGCACCTCGGCTTCGACCACGTAGGAGTCGGCAGTTTCCTCCACGGTCACGGCCGGGGTCCATGAGTCCCAGATGCGGAAGGGGCCCGACTGTGCCACATCGGCATGTCGGCGAATTGGCGATGCCATCGTCCTCGACCTCCTCGTCCACGAGTCAATGCGAAGCGTGTGCAAAGTTGAGCGCATCACACTCAGGTTTTATTCCCCTCCGGCCCGGAAACTCGCTCGACGTACGCCTTCATTTCCATTCGACCGACCACCGAAGGGGGCACATGCTGCTTCGTCCGGGCTCCGCCTATCCGCTGGGTGCGACGTACGACGGGTCGGGCACGAACTTCGCCCTGTTCAGTGAAGTCGCCGAACGGGTGGAGTTGTGCCTGTTCGACACCGCCTGCACCGAAACGAGGATCGAACTCGTCGAGTTGGACGGCTTCATCTGGCATGCCTTCCTCCCGGGCATCGAACCCGGCCAGCGCTACGGGTACCGCGTGCACGGGCCCTTCGATCCGGCCGCGGGAGCCCGGTGCAACCCGAACAAGCTTCTGCTCGACCCCTACGCCAAGGCGATCGACGGGCGGTTCGACTGGAATCAGTCACTGTTCGGCTACGACTTCGGCTTCCCCGACAGCCGGAACGACGAGGACTCCGCGGCGCACATGCCGAAATCTGTGGTGATCAACCCCTTCTTCGATTGGGGCACCGATCGCCCTCCACGGCATGCCTACGCGGACACCGTCCTCTACGAGGCCCACGTCAAAGGGCTCACAGCGCTGCATCCGGCCGTACCGGAGGAAATGAGAGGCAGCTACGCGGCCCTCGGACACCCGGCCGTCCTAGGACATCTCCGCAACCTCGGGGTGACCGCACTCGAGCTGATGCCGGTCCACCACTTCGCCGACGACGCGCTTCTGCAGGAGCGCGGACTATCCAACTACTGGGGCTACAACACCATTGGCTTCTTCGCGCCCGACGCCAAGTACGCGATGAGCAGATCACCGGCAGGCCAAAGGTCCAGGAATTCAAGGCGATGGTCCGGGCCGTCCACCAGGCGGGGATCGAGGTCATCCTCGACGTCGTCTACAACCACACCGCCGAAGGCAACCACCTCGGTCCGACCCTCGGCTTCCGCGGGGTCGACAACGCCGCCTACTACCGTCTCGTAGACGACGACCGGCGGTACTACATGGATTACACCGGAACCGGAAACACCCTCAACGTGCGTCACCCGCACGCGCTGCAACTCCTGATGGACTCACTCCGATATTGGGTACTGGAAATGCACGTCGACGGCTTCCGCTTCGATCTCGCCGCCTCACTCGCGCGCGAGTTCTACGAGGTCGATCGGCTGGCGAGTTTCTTCGAGCTCGTGCAGCAAGACCCGGTAATCAGCCAGGTGAAGCTGATCGCCGAACCGTGGGACCTCGGTCCCGGCGGGTACCAGGTGGGCAACTTCCCACCCCAGTGGACCGAATGGAACGGCCGCTACCGCGACACCGTCCGCGACTTCTGGCGGGGCGAGCCCGGGACGCTCGGTGAGTTCGCGTCCCGCATTACCGGCTCCGCCGACCTGTACGAGCACACCCGTCGACGGCCGGTCGCCTCGATCAACTTCGTCACCGCCCACGACGGATTCACGCTCCGCGACCTGGTCAGCTACAACCACAAACACAATGACGCCATCGGCGAGAACAACAACGACGGTGAGAGCCACAACCGCTCCTGGAACTGTGGCGCGGAGGGCCCGACAACCGACCCGGAGATACTCGCGCTCCGCGCGCAGCAGAGCCGGAACTTCCTCGCCACCCTCCTGCTGTCGTAGGGTGTGCCCATGCTCAGCCACGGTGATGAACTGGGCCGCAACCAAAAGGCAACAACAACGCCTACTGCCAGGACAACGCCATCACCTGGGTCGACTGGGCCGCAACCGACGAGGACCTCCTCGCGTTCACCCGGCGGCTCGCGCAGCTACGCACCCAGCACCCAGTGTTCCGCCGGAGACGGTTCTTCGAAGGCCGCCCCGTGCAACGACGGCGCGACCACCTCCCCGACATCGCCTGGCCGCGCCCGGACGGAAGCGAGATGACCGAGCAGGACTGGCTCTCGTCGACTTCGGTCGTGCCGTAGGAATCTTCCTCAACGGCAACGCCATTCCCGACCCCGACGACTACGGGTTACCCGTCACCGACGACTCGTTCCTGCTGTACCTCAGCGCTCATCACGACAGCATCACCTTTCCACTGCCGTCGATCTAGTACGGAAAGTCCTGGAGGCTCGTCGTCGACACCCGACTGCCCGAGGCCGAACAGCCGAAGGCGATATTCCTCGCCGGAGCCGACATCGAGGTCGGCCCACGCGCAGTGTTACTGCTCAGGCGAACCGACTGAACCGGGCCCGCACTGTCGGTCCTACCTCGCCAACCGGAAACCTCCGACCTGATTGCCATTGAGGTACGTGGTGCCGGTGTAGGAGCCGTCCCCGTTGGCCACCATCGTGTCAGTGAGGAATCCGAGACCCGAGGGGCCGTAATCGATGACGGTTCTGCCCGCCGCATCTTCGTAGTAGTTGCCGCTCAGTCCACTGAGACCGAACACGAAATTGTTGGTGACCGTGCCGTTCCGGAAGGTCTTGCCCTTCCAGATCAGTCCGCCTCCGGGCGCGTCGGTGGTTCCCTGATAGGTCCCGTCGGGGACAGGTTCCGCGGCAGCGGTACCCGCTCCGACGAGGATGATGCCAGCCGACAGTGCGGCCGCGGCGATGCCTGCTGCGAATTCGCGCATAATTTCTCCTGAGCGTGTAGGGACCCGACTCGACGGACCGCTTACCCACCTTCGGCGCCCCACACACAGGTTCATCCGCACCCCCCACGAGGCTCCTCGGGAGGAAATGTCACACGAGCGGCGATAATGTCTTCCGCAAGCACGGTGATCCTGCGCTCCTCGGCGAAGGCCATCGCCCGCAGCCGGGAGATCGCATCAGCCGGCGAGATACGTAACTGGCTCGCCATCATGCCCGCCGCGACATGCACATTGCCGTGGGGGAACAACGCCGGATCCGTCCAGACCGACGGGTAGCGAGTGGGGTCGAGCTCCTCGAGCACGGTCGGACCGAGCATCGCGGCGCAGCCCTCGGCGGCGCGGTACTGGGCACCGTCGAGCGTCCGGGGCTTGTCGCTGTACAGCTCGAGGACACCGACTCGTCCCCCGTTCCACAGTCCGAGCGGAAAGGCGTAGATGCCGCGGACCCCGAGCGCGACCAGCTCCGGCGCGAACGCCGGCCACCGCGCCGATACGGCGGGATCGGCCATATCGGCATGAAGCTCGGGCCTGTGGGAGCGGTACGCGGCGAGGCACGGCCCCTCGCCCAGGGTGAACTGCAATTCGTCGAGGCGCTCGGCGGTCGAGTTGGTGGCGTACACCAGGTCACGAGTGGTGTCACCAGCGAACACGGCGATTGCCGACCCATCCACGCCTACCGCGTCCAGGCACCCCTCGCACAATGCACGGGTGCGGCCGAGCAACATCAGCGCAGGATCGTCGTTGCGGTGAGCTGGATCCTCTCCGTGCGTCATTTCTCCAGCGTGCCCCGGCACACTGTCGGGCAAACGCCCTACCTCCCATCAGGCCGACTCGTCGTACGCGACGGGTTGGTCCCCGATAATCGGATCGACGACGTCCGACATCGGTATCGGGAGAGGCGGTGCGATCGACTTGTAGCGGTGCCCGGTCGGGGTGAGGAAGTCGTACGCGTGTACCTCCCCCTGCCGCCGCTTCGCTGTGGCCGCGTGCCAGCCGACAGCCTGCTTCGCATAATTGCATGCCGCACACAATCCTGCCCCGTTCTCGAGCGACGTCGGCCCGCCCTTGTGCCACGACCTGATGTGGTCGTGGTGCCGGATCGGCGCATCACACCAGGGCGTGCGGCACGTGCGGTCGCGCAGGTCGATCATGCGCGCCAGCCCCATTGGGAACTTCCGCGCCTGCGACTCCACCGCGGTGAGCGCCCCCGACTCCGGGCACGCGTACACCCTCCGCAGCAACATCATTGGCTCGGCAGACGGAGCTGCGCCCGTGGTCTCGCGACCTCCAGCTGCATCACGACTCCCGGTCTCGCGACCTCCGGCTGCCTCGCCACCTCCGGCTGCCTCGCCACCTACACCCTTGCCGACCCATTCCCGAGCCAGTGCGGCGGGCACGGGGCCGTACCCCTGCAGGTGCGCCGGCTCGGACCCGCCGGCGAGCAGGGTGTGGTCGGACATCACCAGATTCACCGTGACCGCACATCCCGAAGCGGCACCGGCGCCGGTGACCCGTTCGAAGAGCAGGTCCGCCATGATCTGACCTCGACCCCGCCCGTCCCCGGCTGCGATGAGAGCGGCTGCGTCCCGCGACAACGTCGTCTGCACCGCGACACCCTGCTTTACCGGCAACAAGGCGCTCACATACGCCATCGTGTCCGGTGCCGGACGGCAGGAGACCCGCCGATCGGATTGGGCCTGCCGGGCGCGGCGCACCACCGCTGCCGCGTCCACCTCTGCAGCCCATGCTCGGGCCTTGGCCGCGACCGCACGGTCCCCGAGACCGTCCAAAGTGGCCGGATCTTCACACAATTGGCGGTCCAGGGCTGTCCGGTCTTCCCGGGACAGGCAGGCCGTCTCCTTGACGAGCAACGTCGCTCGCCATTCACTGAGCAGTCCGCGTTCGAGCAACCGCAGAGTGAAGGGCATTTCGTGTACCAACGCCGTCGCCATGCCCAGGTGCCGGTTCCCTCGCCAAGGTGAGTCCCGTCGCGCGAGTCCCACCTGCGCCGCGATTCCCCGCCCGCGCTGCGACACAGGGACTTTCGCCGACCCGGCTGCTTCCTGTTGCGAGGAAGCGAAATCCGCGGTTACCCGAGCCTGAGCCCCCGCACAGGCCGCTTTCAATTCTTCCAACGCCCGCAGTAGATCGACCCGCACACCATCATCACAGTGGCGCTCGACGACGCGCAAGCGGTCCACCACCGCGCGCACGTCAGCGACACCGACCGTCCCGGCGTCGCGTGCATCAATTGAATTCCCACCCGCCATCGAACCCCCCAATTCGAACGTATGTTCTACCTTAGCCCTCCCATCGATCCCACCGCAAGCCCTGTCGACTTTGCGGCATGATTTGCCGGCTGTTAGCCTTGCGGCCGCGGTTGAGCATGCAGCCCCGGGACGGAGCCCGCTCCCTTCCCACGCCGGCCAGCTCACTCAGGAGATTAATGACCGCCACCATGCCCAATTCCGCTTCAGCACCCCAGAGTCGGCGATAACGAATGGGAGCATTACGTAAGGGACGCTTCGCAGCGATCGTGTCCGGCGGGTTGCTCGCCGCCACGATCCTGGGCGCCGGGATAGCCGACGGACAACTACCTATGAACGTTGCGCTGTCGGGTCAGAGGTTCGTCGGGACGATGTCGGCGGTGGAGGGCGAAAGCATCACCGTCTTTCCTCGCCAGGTCGAGACGAAGGCAGGGCAGGTGCCCACGGTCGCGATCCTGATCGAGTCCGCTCGACTGACCGACGTGTGCCTCTCGACGGTCGCACACGGCCTGCCCCTGGTCGGGGACGTCACGATGTTCCTGCGGGTCCCGGGTGACGGCACGACCGCCCGCGATCTCGTCGCCGATGCGTCCGTCGTCGGTGGTTCGATCGGAATCTCGAACGTCGCGATGGGCGCTGATGTCTCTGCTACCGGGGACGTACAGGGTGTGGTCACGTCGGGGATGGTGGCGGCTGAATTGTCGATGACGGGTGCCCGCCTGGAAGGAGTGTCCCTCACCGCGACCTCACTGTCGTTGCGCGACTTCACCATCAGCTCGGAGATGGGTGCGAAGAGTTGCTGACACCTGAACCACCCCTCACCCGAAGGGAACGCTTCCGGCATTGGCGCGGCATGCGCCCGTTCGGGGGCGCGGTCCTGCTCACTGTCTCCGCTGTGTTCCTCCTGCTTCCCGCCTACTCCACCGTCGAGGTCGGTGATCTTCTGATTTCGATCAGCACCATCTCGGGAGTGTCCACGCTGTTCCTCGGCGCCTCCATGCTGTTGTGTGCAGGCTCGGTGCTGGTACGGCCGAAGACGCGGGTCGCGGCAGGTGGAGGCGCGATGCTCCTCGCTCTCGTCGCGCTTCCGGCCGCCAATTTCGGCGGCTTCGGCGTCGGAACGCTCATGGGTGTTTTGGGTGCCGGTGCCACCCTCGCCTGGACTGATCCTTCCGGCGCGCCACCGGCTGAGACGACCGCACCACAAAGACCACCGACTACTCTCACCGCAGACTGACCGGCACGATCAGACGGGCGCACCATGGACAACCACGCGGTCGCGGGTTCCGCCGACCCCCACGAGCTGGCCCAGCGTGTGCTCGGACTTCGGGTGCCGGGGCAGCGCCTGATCGTCGGGGTGACGGGACCGCCCGGCACGGGGAAGTCGACGTTGGTCACCGAGGTAGCGGCGGCCCTGCCGAGGCGGGTTCGGACGGTGGTGGTCCCGATGGACGGTTTCCACCTCAGCAACACCGTGCTGCGCGCGCTGGGGTCGGCGGATCGCAAAGGTGCCGTCGACACCTTCGACGACGCCGGGTTCGCCGTTCTGCTGGAGCGGCTGCGCAGCCGCGACGAGGACGTCGTCTACGCGCCCGACTTCGACCACGCCTTCGGCGATCCGGTGGCTGCCTCGATCGCAGTGCCGCGCGCCGTCGACGTGGTGTTCACCGAAGGCAACTATCTGCTCGCTGCTTCAAGTGCCTGGCCGCGCGCGCGTTCGGTGATGGACGAGGTCTGGTATCTCGACACCCCACGCGAGCTCAGGCTGGCGCGTCTGATCGATCGGCACCGCGCGGCCGGTAAATCGGGTCCCGCGGCCCACGCCTGGGCTCACGGCACCGACGAGATCAACGCGTCGATGGTGGCCGAAACGCGCGGACGCGCGGACCTGATCATCGACAACGGGTGACGGAGATGCTCAGAGCTCGGTCGTGTCCGACGGCGACCAGTACGCCCGCATGCTGGTGATGGCTCCGCGGTCGTCGAAAGTCATGACGTCGATGGGTTCGATGGCGTAAGCGTTACCGTCGATTTCTGTGACGACCCGGAAATGGAAAGCCGCATTGTTGCCGCTCACCCGGACCGTCAGCAGTTCAGTCTTGCAGTCGACGCCGTCGAGGGCGCCGTAGAAGGCTTCGATCGCTTCGCGCCCCACCCGGACCTCGCCGCCCACCGGGTCTTCGAGGGTGGCGTCCTCCGCATACAGTGCGGCGATGGTGCTGGACGGGCCCGAGGACACGGCGTCGAGGTAGTTGGTGACGGCGGTCCGGATAACGTCGGCGGTGAGCAGTTCCTGATGTGTCATCAGTTGTTTCCGTTTCTCGGTTGCGGCGCCGGTGCGGTGATCAGTTTGTGCCGCAACGTTTCGATGGTTCCTCGGCTCAGTCCCAGTCCTTCGGTGAGGTAGCGGTCGACTGTGCCGTACTTCTCGGCGAGCCGGCCGAGCCCAGCCTCGAGATAACTGCGGTCGACCCCCAGCAGAGGCTTATAGATCTGCGCGACGGTTTCGCCTCGAGAAGCCACGATCTGGTCGTACGTCACTTTCATCGACGCGGCCGTGTACTCGTTGGTCAGCAGGTAGTCGTCGAAGATGGTGCCCTCGGGCACTCCCGCGATGGACAGCAGCAGCGCGGACGCCCAACCGGTGCGGTCCTTGCCCGCCGTGCAGTGGAACAGTTGGGGCCCGGCCGTACGGGCCATTTCAGTGAGCAACTGGGCGAATCCCGCTCGGGTGGCCGCGTCGTCGACGAAGCTGCGGTTCATATTCTGCATGAACGCCACCGCATCGGCGGGTGACTTCAATTGCGCCACTGCGGCGCCCAGATCACCCGAGAGAATGGGGATGCCGAGGTAGCGCGGTCCGGCGGGGAGCCTGTCCGGCTTCGCGGCGACCTCTTCGACCGTGCGGACGTCGTACACGGCGGTCAGGCCCAGGCCGGTGAGCACGGCGAGATCCTGGTCGTTGGGCACGAGCGCGTTAGAGCGGTAGAACACACCCCTCGTGACGTGGTCGCCCTCCCCGGTGGCGTACCCCTGCCCGGTTCCGCCGACGTCCCGGAAGTTGTCGACCGACGCCAGACGCGGTGTTTCGACGACGGGTCGTGCATTACCCAGGGAACCGAAATCGGGGAGGCTGATTCCCGGTGGCGAGAGCGGCTGCGCTGACACGGCCGCGGGACCACTCAGGCCGGTGAACAGGACGCCACCGGTGATCAGCACAGCGGCGGTGGATTTTGCACTTCGAGACATGAACAGCCTTTCGTCGGAATGTCGCGAGATCCGCTTCCGTCCGGCTTGCGCGGAACGTCAGCGGGTAATCCACATCACAGTGCCCCGGCGTTTCCCGTGGCTACGAGTTATTCCGATGACCGGGAGAACCCGTTCCCCGGGCGGAGACACCCGCAGCAGACTCGGGCCGTCGGCACCGGCGTGCCGACGAACGGAATTTGTCACGAGACGAGGATGTGAGTTGAGATGACCGAGATCCCACAGCAGGTAGCGGGGAAGGTCGTGATCGTCTCCGGAGCGTCGCGCGGGCTCGGTGCCGCGTTCGCCGCCCGGATCATCGACGAGGGCGGGAGCGTGGTCGTGGCGGACGTCCTCGATGACGAGGGACGCGCCACCGCCGAAAAGCTGGGGGCACGCGCCCGATACGCCCATCTCGACGTCACCGACCGCCAGCAGTGGCAGGACGCGGTCGACCTGACGGTCAGCGAGTTCGGCCGGGTCGACGGCCTCGTCAACAACGCAGGTATTTCGGCCGGGCAGTACATCGAACACGAGACGGCCGAGAACTTCCGCCGCGTCCTCGACATCAATCTCACCGGTGTCTTCAACGGCATCCAGGCCGTGATTGCACCGATGCGGGCGGCCGGGGGCGGATCCATCGTCAACATCTCCTCCGCAGCGGGCCTTATGGGCTTGGCCCTCACGGCCGGATACGGCGCCTCCAAATGGGGCGTCCGCGGACTGACCAAGATCGCGGCGGTCGAACTGGGCACCGACAAGATCCGAGTCAACTCGGTTCACCCCGGCATGACGTACACACCGATGACCGCCGACCTCGGGATCCAGCAGGGCGACGGCAACTATCCCAATACCCCGATGGCGCGAGTGGGCGTACCCGAGGAGATCGCCGGCGCCGTCAGCTTCCTCCTGTCCGACGCTGCCGCCTACGTCACCGGCGCAGAACTGGCGGTCGACGGCGGCTGGACCGCGGGACCGACAGTCAAATATGTGATGGGCCAATAACTTCTATCAATCAGCACCATCCGACCACATCGAGGAGTATCGACATGAATCGTTTCACAGAGCGCCGGGTGCTGGTGACGGGCGCCGCCTCCGGAATCGGGCAGGCCACAGTCCTCCGCCTGCTCGAGGAAGGCGGCACCGTCGTGGCCGCCGACGTCTCCGACGACGGCCTGAAGCACACATGGGCGCTGGCCGAGGCGAAGGGCACCGCCGGGCGTCTCGACACCACAACCATCGATATCGGTGACGAGACGTCGGTGATCGACGGCGTACGTGAGAGCATCGGCAAGCTCGGCGGGCTGGACGTACTCGTGAACGCGGCAGGAATTCTCCGTGCCTCGCACACCCACGACACCTCCCTCGACCTGTGGAACCAGGTGATCGGCATCAACCTCACCGGAACGTTCCTCGTGGTCCGCGAATGCCTGCCCGCGCTGCTGCGGTGCGAGCGCAGTGTGGTCGTGAACTTCAGCTCCACCTCCGCCGCTTTCGCCCATCCCTACATGGCGGCGTATGCGGCGAGCAAGGGCGGAATCCAGTCGTTCACCCATGCGTTGTCGCTCGAATACGGCAAGCAGGGCCTGCGCGCGGTCAGCGTCGCCCCCGGAAGCATCAAAACCGGGATCACCGACGCCACAGCAGGTTATGTGCCCGCAGATGCCGATTGGGCTCTGTTTTCCAAGCTCTCCCCCATCCTGCCCACCACCCTCGAATCCGGCGGCGCCGCGATGGGGGGACCCGAACAGGTTGCCGGGGTCGTCGCCATGCTCGCCTCCGACGACGGCGCCTTCATCACCGGCACGGAGATCCGCATCGACGGCGGCACGCACGCCTGAGCACCGACCTTTCGGCGCGGGCAGCTCAGTTATCGACTGACGCTTCCCGCGTCGACCGGCAGGGCCACGGAGGTGATGTACCGCGCCTCGTCCGAGGCCAGGAACAGAGCGGCGTTGGCGACGTCGACGGGTTCGATCCACGGGATCGGCAGCATGTTCATCGTCCCTGCGGCCGCGGCGAACTCCTCACGAGTGGGGTGCTCGAGGTCGGGCCGGAACGCCCGCCGCACCATGTCGTTCTGGATCATGTCCGTATCGACGTTGGTGGGGTGCACGCTGTTGACCCGAACCCGGTGCGGCGCGAGCTCCTTGGCCAGCGAGCGCATCAATCCCACGACACCGTGCTTTGCGGCGGTGTAGTGCGCAACTCCGACCAGGCCCCGCAGACCCGCAATGGAACTGGTGAGAATCATCGCACCACCGCCGCGCTCGATCAGATGCGGCGCCGCAGCCTTGCAGGTCTGCCAGACGCCGGTCAGGTTGACGTCCAGCATGGTCTGCCAGGTTTCGGTGGTGAGGTCCAGCGCGGCACCCGAGGACGTGATACCCGCTGTGGCGCAGACGAAGTCCAGTCCGCCCAGCTCAGCGGTGGCCGCCGCGACGGTCTCGGTGAGTGCCGCTCCGTCGCGCACGTCCACCCTTGCGGTCACGATTCGGCGGCCGGTGTCCCGGACCAGCTTTGCGGTCACCTCGAGGTCCTCGGGACTCGCCGGGGGTGTCACCACCGTGTCGACCGGTCCGCACAGGTCGACGGCGATGACGTCGGCGCCCTCCTGGGCGAACCGCAGTGCCTGCGCCCGCCCGATTCCCCGGGCGGCCCCAGTCACCAGAACGACGGTGTCTTCTACACGACCTGTCATCACGACACTTTCTGGGTGAGTCCGGCATCGACCACGAGTTGGGTGCCGGTGATGTATCGGGATTCGTCCGACGCGAGGAACAGCAGCGCATTGCTGACGTCGCGTGAGTCCAGCCACGGCACCGGAAGCAGGTGGTTGCGGGTCAGCACTGGAATCACGTCGTCCTCGGTGGGTTTCTCGAGGTCGGGCCGAAGCCGGGACATCGTCGCCGGGTTCAATGTCATGCGGGTGCCGACCGCGCCGGGGTGCAGCACGTTCACGCGGATGAACCGGGGGCCGAGTTCGTTGGCGAGGGTCCGCGCCAGCCCGACCACGGCGGTCTTGGACGCCGAGTAGTGTGCGGCGCCGGCGACGGCCTTGATACCCGCCGTGGAACTGACCACGACGACGGAACCGCCGCCCTCGGGAATCGCCGGGACCGCGGCCTTGACGGTGTTCCATACTCCGGTGAGGTTGACGTCGAGCGACCGATTCCAGACGTCGTCCGGGATGGTCCACGCCGGTCCCGGATTGTCGGCGATGCCGGCGTTCGCGACCACCACATGGATGGCACCCAGCTCGGCGACACCTGCGTCGACCGCCTCCTGCAGGGCCGCTGGGTCCCGCACGTCGGCGTGTGCGACCACCACGCGTCGCCCGAGTTCGCCGACCAGTCGGGCAGTCTCCGCCAGACTCGCGGCCGCCTCGTCTCCGGGAAGGTCGACGGCGATGATGTCGGCGCCTTCCTCGGCGAGCCGGACCGCATGACTGCGTCCCATGCCGTTGCCGGCTCCGGTGATGAAGGCGGTCTTTCCTGCCATCCGCGCCATTCGTCCGCTCCCTCCTAGTC
The DNA here is from genome assembly GCF_018343855.1 of Rhodococcus sp. USK13. Lineage (NCBI taxonomy): Bacteria > Bacillati > Actinomycetota > Actinomycetes > Mycobacteriales > Nocardiaceae > Rhodococcus > Rhodococcus sp. USK13. The sequence goes on from NZ_CP069242.1 coordinate 426,091, forward strand.
CAGGCGTCCGGGCGTCGGATAGCTGCGCAGCGACAGCCCTACCCGCCCGTCGTCCACGGCGTCGTCGATCGAGCCGCGCAGGGCCCCGCAAGTGGGGATGAACATCGAGTGTTCCCCTGCCGCAGCGAGTTGCGCGAACTCCGGGCAGGACCGTTCGGCGTCACCGAGCCATTGCACACTGGTGTGCGCATCGCTGTACTTCTCGACGAGTACCGAATTTCCGCAGCGACGGCATTCGACGGGCAGCATTCAGCTCACCGCCCCAGCGGCGTGGCGCGCCCCGATCCACCCGAACACCATTGCGGGCCCGATCGTCGCACCCGCGCCGGCATAGTCGTTGCCCATCACCGATGCCGACGTGTTGCCGGTGGCATAGAGTCCCGGAATCGGGTTGCCGCCCCAGTTCAGTACCTGGCTGTGCTCGTTGCACACCAGACCGCCCTTGGTTCCGAGGTCACCCGCCTCCATCCGCACCGCGTAGTACGGAGCCTTCTCCACCTCGTCCAGCGTCGGATTGGGCAGTCGTGGGTCTCCGTAGTAGCGGTCGTACGCGCTGTCGCCGCGTCCGAAGTCGGAATCGACTCCCGCGCGGGCGAACCCGTTGAACCTGTCGATCTCGGCCGCGAAGGCGCCGGCGGGAACACCCATCTTCTCCGCGAGCGCCGCGACGGAATCGGCCCGCAACATCAGCCCCGTCTCGAACCACTCGGTCGGGAACTTCTGGCCGGGCATCACACCGCCGAACTGGTAGCGGCTCTTGGCCTTCGAGTCGAAGACGAACCAGACCGGGTCGTGCCTTCCAGCGATCTGGTCGTGGACGAACGACACGTACGGCGACGCCTCGTTGGTGAAGCGTCGACCGTTCTGATCGACGATCAGCGACGGGGGAATCGAGCGCTCCGACACCAGGACGTGCATGATGCCGTCGGGACGCCGGAACGACGGCATCCACCATGCGTCGTCCATCAGGTCGAGTGCGGCACCCACCTGCTCACCGGCCATGATCCCGTCACCGGTGTTGTCGGGTGAGCCTGCGCTGTAGTTGTCCTTGCCGCCTTCACGCAGATACTTCTTCCGCAACTGCTCGTTCTGCTCGAAGCCTCCGGTCGCCAGCAGCACGCCGCGGCGTGCCCGGATTTTCAGCTCACGCTTCCCGGCGTCGACCACCGCACCGGTGACGGCACCGGTGGCGTCCGTGACGAGGGTTTTCAGCGGGGAGTTGAGCCAGAGCGGAACGCCCGCCTCCTTCAGCGCGAGCCGCAAACGGCCCACGAGCGCTTGCCCCAGTGTTTCCATTCGCCTGCGCCGCACCATGGCGACGACCGAGCGCCAACCGACACCGAGCGCGGTTCTGCGTCCGGCCCACGTCCGGAAGAACATGTTGAGGTGACGGAACTCCGTCGACGTCATGTACAGGCCACCGGGCATCGCCAACGCGTTGGGACGTTGCAACTCACGGTCGGAACCGAGCAGGTTCATATCGAACGGCAGCGGCTCGACGGTACGACCCTCTGCGCGCCCACCCACGTTCTCGGGGTGGTAGTCGGAATAGTCCTTGCACCAGGAGAACCGGAGATGAGAACTCGCCTGTTCCAGGAACCGCATCATCGCCGGGCCCTGTTCGATGTAGGCCTCGAGGCGTTCAGGCGGGACGCTGTCGCCGACGATCGAGTCCAGGTACCGCCGAACCTCGCCCGGATCATCGGTCATACCCTCGCGGAGCAGAACCGGCGAGTTGGGAATCCACAGGGCTCCGCCCGAGAGGGCCGTCGAACCGCCGTACACCGAGGCCTTTTCGACGACGAGGGTGTCGAGTCCCCGCCCGGCACCGGCGAGCGCGGCAGTCATGCCACCCGCGCCGCTGCCGATCACCAGAAGATCGACTTCCCGGTCCCATTCCTGCTCGTCTACGCTCATCGTGCACACCTTCCGAAGTGGTCTCGATCACACTCTGCCGGTGTCGATCCCGCTTTCCCACAACTCTTCCCGCGGAGCGGGAGACGCATCCGACTATCCGACGAAGAGTCCGAGTCCGCCGCGGTAGACCAGCAGCGGCGGTGCATCACGCAACGCGCGCAGGCCGGTAACACGCGCGACGACGATCGTGTGATCGCCCGCATCGTGTTCGACTTCGACGGTGGCCTCCACCTGGGCGAGAGCGCCGTCCAGCGCGGGTGCACCGTTGTCGGCATACGACCACCCGACGTCGGTGAACTTGTCTCCCCCGCTGGTCGCGAAGGTTCGGCACACGTCGCGCTGGTCGTGGGCGAGCACATTGATGCAGACGCGTTCACTCGCTCGCAGGTGAGGCCAGCTCGTCGACGTGCGGGCCGGGCAGAACGACACGTACGGCGGTTCGAGCGACAACGAGACGAACGACTGGCACGTGAAACCGTGCGGGCTCGTGCCGTCGTGGGCAGTGACGACGGTGACGCCGGTGCAGAAGTGCCCGAGCACGGACTTGAAATCGGACGGTGCGAAGCCGCGGACGACCGGTGGTGCCGGTTCCTCGGTTCGTGTCATCGTGCCTCCTACCAGTACGAGTCGACAGAGTTCGACGGGTTGCCTCCAGCCTGGAGGGCGCCGCCCTCCGCCGGAACGGTCCGTCCCGCCCAGCGGCAGGCTTTCGTAGGTCGGTGGTTGATAGGCTCCGGACATGCCTTCGTCCGACCCCCCACAGAGCTCCGGATTCGCCGGCCTTCGGTCGACGAGTTGGCCGGTGCTCGGCATCTTGTCGTTCGGCGAGGAGCTGTCCGGATACGACCTCAAGAAGTGGGCGTCGTACAGCGTGCGCTTCTTCTACTGGAGCCCGTCGTTCAGTCAGGTGTACTCGGAACTCAAGAAGCTCGAGGAGCTGGGATACGTCACGTCGCGGACCGTCGTCGACGACGAGTCGCGCGTGAAACCCAAGCGGCTGTACAAGATCACGGACACCGGTATGGCCGTTATCCGCAGCTGGGCGCGTGAGGCCCCCATAGATCCGCCCGTGCTCAAGCACGGTGTGATGCTACGGATGTGGCTCGGCCATCTCACCGAACCCGATCACCTCAAAGAAGCTCTCCGCGAGCACATCTCGTACGTGGAGGGCATGAGCAGACAGGCCGGGCTCGACGCCCGCGACTCCGAGGTCGAACCGACGTGGGCCTTCGCGCACATGGTCAACAAGTGGTCGGAGCGCTATTACGCAGCCGAGGGCGAACTCGCGAAACAGATGCTCGCCGACATCGACGAGGCCACCCGGAGGATCCGGGGCGAGGACGCCCCGGAGCACCCCGGTGTTCCCAAACCCACTGAAACACATGCCATCCGCAGATCCCGCGCCGCCCTGCAGGAGTACCAGGCTGCCATGAAGGCGGCGCGGGACGCAGAAGAGGCGGAGGGCTGACCCGACTCAGCGTCGAGTGTCGTCGTCTTCGGTGAAACGGGCAGTCCAGCGTTCGAGGGCATCCTCGGTGGCTCCCCGTTGCAGGAGCCAGGTCCGCACTCCACCGGGTTCCGCGTCCCACGTGTCGAGAACACCCTGGATCGCCTCGGGAGGGGCGCCGACCAGGTCCCGGTTGGTGGGATGAACCCGCCCGAGTTCGGGCGCGAATCGGGTGATCCTGGCAAGCACCGCGTCCATGTGGTCGTTGGTCGCCGTGTAGTCGTCCACTATCTCCGCTGCGCCGACACCCGCAACACGCAGAAGCATTGCGACCGCGATGCCGGTCCGGTCCTTCCCGGCGGCACAGTGGAGGAGAATCGGGCCGGGTGCGGTGGCCGCCACGTCGAGGATCTCCGCCAGTTGTGCGCCGGCTCGGTCGAGCACCCTCAGGTAGAGATCGGCGAGTCGGAAATTCGGGTCCGGCCGGGCGACCTCGCTGTCCGACATCAGCGCGATTCGGTGGACCACGGTGTCGGCCGAATCGAACGGATGCGCGCGTGTCGCCTGTTCCCGGGGACTGCGCAGATCGACGACGGTCTGCGCGGGCCACTCCGCCACGCCGGTCGGCGATGCGTCACCGTCGACCGGAAGCGCGCTGCGGTAGAGCACCCCGCTACGGGTCTGCAGCCCGTCGGGGAGCGGTAAGCCACCGAGGTCACGCAGATTCGGTAGGACGGCGGTCTCGGCGACGGTCATGTGAGCTTCTTCCGTAGGTGGGAGGCGACGCGATCGAGGGTAACCACCACCACGAGAACGACGAGAACGATGGTGAGGACACTGCCGTATTCGAAGAGACGGAGCTGCTGCGTCAGTTCCATTCCGATACCGCCCGCACCGACGATACCGAGAAGGGAGGCAGCGCGAACGTTCCCGTCGAGCATGAGCAGTGTGTAGCTCGCGACGGTCGGTGTGCTCTGCGGCAGGAGGACCCAGCTGATGCGCTGCGCCCGGCTCGCCCCGGACGCCGCCGCAGCTTCCCATGCGCGCATGTCGGTCGTTTCGAAGATGTCGGCGAACAGACGTGCCATCCCGGCGGCGGAACCGATGATGATCGCCAGCGTTCCCGCGAGTGGGCCGAGTCCGACGGCCGAGACGAACAGCAACGCCCACATCAGCTCGGGAATGGCGCGCGTGAGGTTGATCGAGCCGCGGGCGGCGTGGTGAAGCCAGGCCTGGTCGAACACCGAGCGTGCCGCGAGCAGCGCCCACGGTATGGCGAAGAGCACTCCGACCGTGGTTCCGATGACGGCGATCGCCAGGGTCTCCCCCATGAGGGCGATCGCGGTGGGGAGGATGGCGAGGTCGGGCGGGAACATCCGTCCGACGAAATCGGCGATGTTGGGGATGCCGTCGAGCAGAGCGGCCACCGAAAATTCGGTGGCACCTGCCGCCCAGAGAAGGACGGTCGACACGATGACCACCCCGGCCGCGGTCTGCCAGGACGGTCTCCGCAGAGCCGCCAGGTCGGCCGTGCTCTCGACTGCCTCCGGCTTCGGTTCGGTATCGAGTGTCATCTCACTGCACCCCCACGGGAGAACGAGCCGGATCGGCGTAGAGGAGATCGAGGTCGGACGAGGACACGTCACCCACCGGTCGGTCGAACACGAGGCGGCCCGCGCGAAGCCCGATCAGGCGGTCGGCGACATGCCTTGCCAGGTCGACGTCGTGCAGGTTCAGGACCGCGGTGAGCCGTTCGACGCGCGCGAGACGGACGATGTCGTCGACCACCCCGCGTGCGAGCACGGGATCGAGGTTCGCGACCGGTTCGTCCGCCAGCAGCATGTCCGGCTGCTGGGCGAGGGCTCGTGCAATCGCGACCCGCTGCCGCTGTCCGCCCGACAATGCATCGGCGCGTTTACGCAACTGCTCGCCGAGGCCGAGTCGCCGCACGCTCTCGACGGCGATCTCCCGGTCGCTGCGCCGAACGAAATGCAGGAGGCTGGGCAACACCGGCTGGTACGCGAGGCGCCCGATCAACGCGTTGGACAGCACCGTCGCGCGCTCGACGAGCTGAAACTCCTGGAACACCACACCGACCCGGGCATGTGCGCGGCGCCGGGCCCGACCGCGCAGCGTGCCGCGGTCCTCGCCGTCGTGCAGAACGCGGCCGTCCGTCGGAATCTCGAGCCCCGCCAGGCAACGCATCAGCGTCGACTTCCCGGCGCCGCTGCGGCCGAGGACGGCCACGATCTCACCGGCGTGAACCCGCAGCGACACGGACTGGAGGGCGGTCGTACCGTCCGGATAGCGGTAGCTCACGGCGTCCGCCTCGAGTCGCGGAGACATAACGACGTCGCTCATTTCCGCGACAACTCCTCGAGATCCACGCCGAGCTCGCTGGCGGCGTCCCGGAAGAGGTCGAAATCGGCGGCGGTCGCTTTTTCGAAGCTGGTGGCGTTCGCCACGCCGAGCGCCGCCGCATTGTCGCCGTCGACGAAGGAGTCGACGATGCCCTGTTCGAGGGCCGGATCGAGGTCCTTGCGGGCGATGATGACCAGCGACACCGGGATCGGGTCGGATTCGGCGACCACCCGTTGCGTCGAACCGTCGATGACGCCCTTGTCCACCATCGTCTGATACGACGATCGGGCATCGGCGGCGCAGTCGACCGAACCCTGCTTCACCGCGAGTTGGGCGGTGTCGTGGCCACCCGCATAACTGCCCTCGATGTCGGTGTCCGGGTTGATGCCGGCCCGCTTCAGCAGGAGCTTCGGGATGTAGTTGCCGCTGGTCGATCCGGCGTCGACGAAGGCGATCTTGCGTCCACGGAGATCGTCGATCGAGTCGATGCCGGTGTCGGTACGACACACGAACACCGAGCTGTACGCGGCGCCCTTGGCGACCACGAGAGGCGTGACACCGGCAACTGCCTCGGCCAGCGGTGTCGGGAACGGGCTGAATGCGGCCACATCGATCAGTCCCGAACGCATCGCCTCCACGATCGACAGGTAGTCACTGGTGGGCTTGACCTCGACGGGCTTACCCGAACCGGTGGCGATCAAGTCGGTGATCGGCGCGAACTTCGCCTGCAGGCCGGCGTTGGCCTCGGAGGGCGGTAGGCCGACCTTCAGAACCGCGGGTGCACCGCCGTTCGCGGCCGAATCGCCGCACGCGGCGGCGCCACAGACGGTCAGAGCGCAGGTCGCTGCCGCCAGGGCTCGGCGCAGTCTCGGGTTGTTGCTCACGGGAGGCCTCTCGAATCTGTCATTGGGGGTGATCGAAGATTCATCTAGACAAGTAGACGTTCGCACCCATCGAGGTTTCGAGCAGATGAACCGTTTCCCAACAGATATATCGAACCTCGCACCGATCCCCTCGACAGACCGAACTCATCTAGACTTCCGGCATGTCGAGCGCTCTTCGTCGCAGCAAGGTTCCCCTCTACCGGCAGGTGCAGGAGGTGCTGGAGCGCCGGCTCGACGGCGGATCGCTCCGCCCTGGCGACAAGTTGCCACCTGAAACCGAACTCGCGGCCGAACTCGGCGTCAACAGGCTGACGGTGCGCCAGGCCATCGGTGAACTCACCCGGGCAGGCCGCGTCGTCGCACGGCAGGGCGCCGGAACGTTCGTCGCGCAGCCGCCGCAGCATTTTCCGATCGAGCTGACGCCTAGCTACATCAACGATCCGGACGGCATGAGCCACGCCTTCGCCGCGGTCGGGCGGCACGTCACCGAGTTCCTCGTCTCGAGTGAGGTGGTCCTGGGCGGCACCGCCCCCGAAGCCGAGGAGAATCTGCCCGGGTGCCGGCTCCGCCGCATCGACACTGTCCTCGCGGTGGACGGCGACCCCTGGTTCGTCAACTCTTACTGGTTGGACGACAAGCGCTTTCGCGGTATCACTCGCCTCCTCGGCGAGGGAACACCGATCTACTCGGTGTGGAACGACGCGTACGGAGTGCGCCTTCGGGCCGCGTGGCGTTCGTTCGGAGCCGGCGCGGCCACGCCGCGGGTCGCGGAGCTGCTCGACATTCCCACCGGCGCCGCCGTCGTCCTACGCGATGGGCTGAATCTCGACGAGGACGGCAAGGCCACCGTCTACATCAACCGCTCGTGCCGCAGCGACCGAGTGCGGTTCGTGGCCAACTACGTCGCGGCGCCATAAATCTACTGCCGACAAAGGCCCCGGCTCGAGTTCAGGCGGAATGCCGGTCGGCACGGCCTGCGCTCGGCGTCGCAGTCGCCATGTAGTTGCGCCAGGTTCCCTTGGCCGCCATGCGGATCGGAGCGGTCAGCCGGTGGTCGAGCTTGATCTGGCTGCTGGGTCCGCAGACGGAAATTGCCGCCACCACGTTGCCCTCGGTGCCCACGGGCACGGCAACACAGCTGACGCCCACGAGGTCCTCTTCCCGGTCGTACGCCGCTCCGCGTTCACGCGTCTTCTGCAGCTCCGCGCGAAAGGCCGCCGGTGAGTCGATGCTGAACCGGGTGCTGCGCGGCAGACCGGCGTCGACGACGCGGTCGACCACGTCCTCGGACGAATGGGCCAGCAGCACTTTGCCCACGCTCGTACAGTGCGCGGGCTGGCGGCCGCCCACCCGCGACGGAAGGCCGACCCCGAAGCGTCCGGCGATCTTCTCGAGATAGACGACGTCGATGCCCTCGAGGATGGCGAAATGGACGGCATGGCCGGTGAGGCGGTGCAGTTCGTGCAGGAAAGGAAGCGCGGCACGGTGCAGTCGGTCCTGGTGCACGGCGAGCGAACCGAGCTCGAACAGTCGCATACCGAGTTCGTAGTCGCGACCTTCACGTCTCAGCCACCTCAGCTGCACCAGCCGCTCGAGCATCCTGTGCGCGGAGGAACGCGGCAGTCCCGTGCGGCGCACGATCTGGGCGAGGGTGAGCCGTCCCGGACCGTCGAAGGCGTCGAGGAGAAGAGCGGCCCGATCGAGGCCGGCGGTGGGGGTTGCGGGGCTGAGTGTCGTAGTCATGGGGACCTCCGTTGCGCCGCTGTGCAGGAGAACGACGCGTTGTGTGACTGGCGACACTTACTATAAATAGGCATATACCTATTTGCAATACGCCAGCCAGCCCGACAGCAAAAGGCCCGGTACCCGCATCGATCGACGCAGGTACCGGGCCTCGAGCAGCCGCTACATGGCGGCCAGCGGTTCGCTTCCGGACCAGTCATGGCCCCAGTAGCTGTCAGCGGTGATCTCTTCGGCCGAGTAGTACTTCTCGTCCACCTTCATGCCCTCGGTGCCGAACTCGATGTCCCAGCCACCGGAGGCACGCACGTAGAACGACACCATCTTGTCGTTGGTGTGCCGGCCCAGCGTGGAGGACACGGAGAACCCGTCCTTCACGACCCGGTCGAGGGCTTGTCCGACGGCGTCGAGTGTGTCGACCTCCACCATGATGTGCACCAGTCCCGGGGCGCCGCCGTGCGGTGCGGGGCACAGCGCCAGGCTGTGGTGCCGCTCGTTGACACCCATGAAGCGGACCCGCATCGGGCCGAACTCGGGCGGCGCCGGGATCCGGAAGGCGCCGCGGGGCAGGAACCCGAGAACGTCGGTGTAGAAGTCGAAGGCCCCATTGATGTCCATCACCGGCAGCACCACATGTCCGAGTCCCTGCGCGCCGGTCACGAACTTCGCGCCGAACGGGGTGACCACCGGAGTGTGATCGAGGACGGCGCCGTGGAAGATCTCGATCGTCGCCCCGGTCGGGTCCTGGAAGGTGACCACCTCTTCGACGCGGCGGGCGTCCGCTTCTTCCACCGACAGCGGCTTCACCGCGATCCCGGCGCCTTCGACCGCTTCCTGCACGCGCAGCAGGCCCGCATGATCGCGGACCTCCCACCCGATGGTGACCACCTCGTCGGTGTCCCCCGGAACGACGACGATGCGGGCGGCACGCTCGTCCATGCGGAGGTAGAGGGCATCCGTGTCCGGGCCCTTGCCCTCGGCGAACCCGAGGACGTCGAACGCGAACGTGCGCCACCGTTCGAGGTCGTTGGTCTGGATCTTGACGTAACCCAGTCCCTTGATATCGGTCATAGTGTCTGTCCTTCTCCGTGTTTCGGTAACGCCGGTCAGATCATCGACTTGAGGTTGTCGGCAGGGTCGAGGCCGAGCGAGCTGAGCGCCGATGCGTGGTACACGGTGCTGGGGACATGAATGGCGTGAGCCAGCCCGGCGTGGGCGTCCCGCCAATACCGCTGCAGCGGCTTGTCCATCCGCAGAGCGTTACCGCCGGACCGCGCGAAGATCTGATCGACGGCGGTGACCGCCCGCCATGCGGCCCGGACCTGCGTTCGGCGACCGGCGGCTCGGTCCTCGAAGCTGACCTCCTTACCGGATTCGACCAGGTCCCAGATCTTGTCGACGTTCGCGAGGAGCTCCTGCCGCGCCGCATTGATGTCGGCCGCGGCCTCGCCGACGGCGAACAGCACGTAGGGGTCGTCCTTGATCGCGGTGCCCTGGGCCCCGACACGGTCTCGCTGATAGTCGAGGTGCGCGGCGAGGGCGCCCTCCGCGATTCCCACGACGGCCGAGGAGATGCCGAGCGGGAACATCGTCGACCACGGCATGTTGTACAGCGTCTCGGTGCGGCCGAACTTCTGCACCGCCGTGCCGTTCATGACCTCGTCGGCGTCCATGACCCGGTAATCGGGGACGAAGGCGTTCCGGACGATGATGTCCTTGGAACCGGTGCCCTTCAGCCCGACGACATTCCACGAATCCTCGACGATCTCGTAGTCACTGCGCGGAAGAATCATGTGCAGCATCTTCGGCGGCAACGCCATCGCGCCGTCCTTGTCGCCCAGCATGGCGCCCAGGAAAATCCAGTCGCAGTGATCGGTGCCGGACGAGAACTGCCAGCGCCCGTTGAAGAGGTAGCCGCCGTCGACCGGTGTCGCGATGCCGGTGGGCGCGTACGGCGAGGCCATCCACGTGTCGGTGTCCCGGCCCCACACCTCCTCCTGCACCTTCGGGTCGGCGAATGCCAATTGCCACGGGTGGACGCCGACGATGCCGCACACCCAGCCCGTGGCGGGGTCGAGGGCGGCGGCGGCCATCACTGTTTCCGCGAATGCGCGTGGATGTGCCTCGAAGCCACCGTAATTCGCCGGTTGCAGAAGCTTGATCGGCCCGGCCTCGCGGAGCTTCTTCGCGGTGTCGTCGGGCAGCCGGCCGATTCGCTCGGCCTCGGGAGCCTGGTCGCGGAGCTCATCCGCGATGGCCATGATGTTGTCGAGAACCTCGTAGGTCATCGTTCGTGTCCTTTGTCTCTGAGCCCGCTCAGGCGTGGGTGTCGAGCGGTACGACGCCGTTGGCGAGGTTGTCGGCAACCTCCGCCTCCCAGCTCTGCACCGCCCGGGTGGTGTCGATCTCGAATTCGAAGCGCTTGGTCATGTCTTCGGTGATGTCCTCGACATCCACGTAGAACTGCTGGTACCAGCGGCGCAGCTGATACACCGGCCCGTCTTCCTCCGACAGCAGCGGGTTGTCGATACGCGACTTGTTGAGCCAGATGTCGACGTCCTGCTTGAACCCGAGTTCGACGCCCTCGGCGAATTGGGCCGCCATGCCGTTGGCCATCTCGTCCGACAGCCCCTCGGGCTTCTTGACCATGGCGCCCCACTGCAGCACGAACGAGTTTGACGTCACCGGGTAGTGGCAGTTGATGAGCACCGTCTCGATCATCATCCCGTTCGCCTCGCTCCACAGCTTGTCGATCATGTAGGACGGGCCGAAGTACGACGCGTCCGAGCGCAGCGTGGAGTTGGGGTCGTCGTAGCTGGTGCCCACCGAGATGTCGTGGCGTGGCGTCGACCGCATGTACTGGGTGGCGACGTGCCCCTCGAACACATTCTTGAAGTAGCGCGGGAACGAGAAGTGGACGTAGTAGAAGTGCGCCATGTCGACCACGTTGTCGACGATTTCGCGACAGTGCGAACCCTCCACCAGCAAGGAGTTCCAGGTCCAGTCCGTCCACTCCGAAGACCCGACGCCGTCGATCTCGGGGATCGTCACGTCGGCCGGCGGTGGGTTGCCCTGCGGGTCGTTCCAGACGTAGAGCTGTCCGTTGCGCTCGAGCGTGGTCCAGGCACGGGTGCGTGCGAGAGGGGGAACGCGTCGCGCGTAGGGAATTCCCGTGCACTTGCCGTTGCCGCCCCAACGCCAGTCGTGGAACGGGCAGGCGATGGAGTCACCCTTGACGGTGCCCTGCGCGAGGTTGCCGCCCATGTGCCGGCAATACGCGTCCAGCACACTGAGGGTGCCGTCGGAGGTCTCGAACACCACCAGGGACGTGCCGAACGCATCGACCTGATGCGGGGCGCCGTCCCGGAACGTCTTGGCCAAACCCAGGCAATGCCACCCGCGCGCGAATCGCGTCGGGGCAGAACCTACCTCGATCATCCGAACTTCGTCACCGTCTACGGCACCATTGCGCACCATGTCTACCTCCGCCTCGCTGTACGTCAAGAACACCCTCGGGGTGTGGTGCAGCTCATAGTCGGCTCGTCGCGTCCAGTGCGGTACCCAGCTCTCCCACTGAGCGAGAATCTTTCGCAAAGAACCCGGTTCCCCTCCCGTTGACAGGGAACGCGGCCGTCGCGCGGGCCCAGCACGATTAGCGTGCACTTCACGCACACCCTCGACATCGGGAGGACCGATGGCCGCCGCCACCACGACTCACACCCGCACAGCCTGGATTCGGCACCTCTGCGACGGCTCTCGCACGCCCGGCACAGCTCTTCCGACGAGGGCCGTCGAGCAGGATTATGTCCTTCTTCACCCGGATCAGTTGTGCGAGGAACTTCGCCTGCGGTCCCGGACGGACGGCACCGAGGTGCTGGTACAGGGCCGGGATTCCGACGAGAGGCTCGTTGTCGAATTCTGGTCCAACGTCGTCGGTTCAGGGCCCGCCGACTCCGCAGCCGACCTACTCGAGCAACACTGTGCCGATCGGCATTTCGGAACCTTGCGCCGGTTCCGTACCCGTATTCGGCGAGAGATCACCACCGGCGCCCGGTATTCCGCTGCCGTGCAGCAGACCTACGTCCAGGACGGCGCCCGAATGGTGGACGTCACCGTCACGTGCACGCTCGGCGGTGACGTGCTCGCTCAGGCCTGGGCCACCTATGCTCTCCCCAACTAACTTTCGCGCGGTTTCCGACAAAATGAAGAGCCGCGCAGGCAATTGCCTGCGCGGCTGACCATTGTCTCGGCAACTACCCCACCCGGTCGGCCAACCGAGTTCGAGACCGGCAGAAGTCGAAACCCCGAAATCCCTCGTCCGCGACGTCGGCCAAGATCTTCCCGTACGCACCGAAGCCGCCGATATACGGCATGAAGACGCGAGGCTTCCCCGGAATGTTCGCTCCCATGTACCACGAATTGGCCAGGGGGAAGAGAGTGGCGGACGCCAGCTCCCGGCAATGCTGCACCCAACGGTCCGTAGCCGGAACGGTCGCCTCGATCGCGTCGTAGTCGTTCTCCCACAGGTGCTCGATGCAGGCCGCGATCCAGTCGATGTGCTGTTCGGCACCGAGAACCATGTTGGCCAGCACCGACGGACTACCCGGGCCGGTCACGACGAACATGTTGGGGAACCCCGGAACACCGACTCCGAGATACGTCTTGGGCCCCTCGCTCCAATACTCGGCGAGGGACACACCCGCCCGCCCCACAATGCGCATTCGATCGAGGGCGCCGGTCATGGCGTCGAAACCGGTGGCGAACACCAGCGTGTCGAGGGTGTACTCGGTGTCGGTGGTGGTGATGCCCGACGGGGTGATGGACTCGATCGGTGTCTCTTTCAGATCCACCAGCGTCACATTCGACCGGTTGTAGGTTTCGAAGTAGTGGGTGTCGGTGACGATGCGCTTGGTACCGATGGGGTGATCGTTCGGGATCAACTTCTCGGCAATCGCCGGGTCGTCGACCAGCCGGCGAATCTTCTGCTCGGCGAATTCGCGTGCGGTGGCGTTGGCGGCATCCGTCTTGGTTTGATCGGGAAAGGTTTTCGCGAACAGGACCCCACCCAGCTTCCAGCGCTCCTCGTAGGCGGCGCGGCGTTCCTCCTCGGACACCTCCAGCGCAGACTTCGGATGCGCGTTGTACGGCGAGCCGCCGCCACTCTCGCGGGAGAGCCTGCGACGTTCGGCGTAACCGGCCTTGATCGCGCGCCGCATCTCGTCGTCCCACGACATATTGCCCGCGGGAACGCTGTAGTTCGCGCTGCGCTGGAACACGTAGAGGTGATCCGCCTGCTCGGCGATGAGTGGGATCGATTGGATCCCCGACGACCCGGTGCCGATCACCCCGACTTTCTTACCGGTGAAATCGACTCCCTCGTGTGGCCAGTGACCGGTGTGATGGGTGTCGCCCGAGAAGGTTTCGCGCCCAGTAATGTTCGGCATATTGGCGGTGGACAAGGCACCCGTCGCGAAGATGCAGTACCGGGCCGTCAGGATGTCGCCGCGGTCGGTGCGCACCTCCCACCGCAACGATTCCTCGTCCAGCTCGGCCGACATCACCCGGGTCTCGAACAGGAAGTGGTCCCTGAGGTCGAAACGGTCGGCGACGTGGTTGATGTACGCCAGGATTTCGGGTTGCGTGGCGTACTTCTCGCTCCAGTTCCACTCCTGCTCGAGCTCAGGGGAAAACGAGTACGAGTAGTCGACGCTCTCGACGTCGCAGCGGGCTCCGGGGTAGCGATTCCAGTACCAGGTTCCGCCCACACCCGCGGCGGCCTCGATACCCCGGACGGTCAGGCCGAGGCTCCGCAGTTTGTACACGGCGTACAGTCCGGCGAATCCGGCGCCGACGACCACCGCATCCACGGTGTCGATCCGGTTCGCACGAGCAGCATCTTCGGTGCGTGCACTCACGGGCGCGCTCCTCTCCCAGTCGATGGACATAGCCGGCAAAACGCCTGACTGGGACGGTAGGTGGAGACGGGCAGGCCGCCCCAGACCCGTTCCCGGTGAGCGGTCCCCACTCCTGGCCGACGCTGGGTGTACTCAGAATTCGATTCGGAGATGTTCGCTGACGGGCCGCGCCTGGCAGGCGAGAATGTAGCCGTTCGCGATGTCTTCGGGATCGAGTATCGCGGCACTGTCCATCGAGACCTCTCCCTCGATCACGGTGCACGCGCACGAACCACATTCGCCCTCACGGCACGAATACGGGACTTCGAGCCCCTTGGACAGCATGACGTCGACCAGGGTGGCTGCGCGTGGCCAGCTGAGGTTATGGGTGTCGCCGTCGAGCTGCACCTCGACCGTGGCCGTCGACCCCTCGTCACCGACGGGAATTTGCTCGACCCCAGGCGCGAACGGATCACCCGACAGTGAGGTGAACACCTCGGCGTGCACCTTGTTCCGGGGCATGCCGACGAGCGCGAGCGCCTCGTGAATTGCGCCCATGAACGGTCGTGGTCCGCACACATAGGCCCGGCGGTCGTGCCACCGATCCGACAGACTCGCCAACTGCCGCGCAGTGGGCAGGCCCTGCACACTCTCGAGCCAGTGCACGACGGTGAGCCGATCGTCGTGGCGGGATGCAAGCTCGCGCAGCTCCGCCGCGAAGATGATCGACCTCTCGTCCCGGTTCGCGTAGAAAAGCATGACCCTGCCGCTGCCCTGACTCAACGCGGACTTCAGGATCGACATCACCGGGGTGATCCCACTGCCCGCGGCGAACAGGAGCACGTCCTCGTCGAGATCGACCGGCGTGAACGCTCCTGCCGGCGGGAGAACCTCGATTCGGTCACCGACGTCGACGTGATCGCACAGCCAGTGGGAACCGTAGCCGTCCGCGGTGCGCTTGATCGTGACCTTCGGGAGGTCGTCGGTGAACGGCGAGCTGGCCAACGAGTAGCACCTCGCCACCGACCCGGATCGATCGCTCGGAATACGCAGCGTCAGAAACTGGCCGGGTTTGTAGGCGAATTCGTCTCGCCGTTCGGGCGGAACGTCGAGTACCAACGATCGCGCCTCGGACGTTTCCTCCACCACAGCGGCGACGGTCACCACTACTGATCGTGAATTGCGCGGTGTTGTAACGGTCGTCATCGCGACGGTGCCCTCTCGGTATGGGAGTTCGATCCTGCCGAAACTAGTGGAGACCGGCGGCGGCGGCCGTGGGCTTTCCCGGTGGGCGGGATCAGCCGTCAACCCCACCGGGACTGGCCACCGTCCAGCGGGATCGTCGCCCCAGTGAGGTAGCCGGCGTCCTCACCTACCAGGAAGACGACGGCACGTCCGATGTCGGTTTCGGCGTCGCCGACTCGCCCGAGCGGGATACCCGCCACGAACTCGGCTGCCTCCTCGGGATTGTCGTCCATCCAGCGTTCGAGGGCCGGAGTCTTCGCGTGCGGCGCGACGGAGAGCACCCGAATGCCGTCGGAGCCCCATTCGCAGGCAGCCGACCGGGTCAGTGAGCGCATTCCCTCCTTGATCGAACCGTAGGCGCCGTAATTGCTCGCGTCCCAGCGCACCGCCGCCGAGGTCACCAGATTGACGATCACGCCGCCACCGCGGACCTTCATGTGCGGATGGCACGACTGCATCATGCGGAGCGTCGCGAGCGGTCCCGTCGCGAACGACCGCTCGTACTCCTCGTCCCGGACGGACAGAATCGGGCCCGGCTTGCAGTCGTTGGCGTTGTTCACCAGGATGTCCACTCCACCGAAAGCGTCGACGGTGCGTTCGACGGCGGCCACGATGTCGTCCCGTCTGCTGACGTCGCAGACGACGGGCACGCTGTGTGCCCCCAGCGCCGTGAGGCGCTCGCAGGTGCCGACCAGTTTCGATTCGGTTCGGCCCGCGACCGCGATGGCCGCTCCTTCCTTGGCCAGGGCGAGGGCGATTCCCTGTCCGATCCCCTGCCCCGCGCCGGTAATCAACGCGACCTTGCCGTCCAGCTTGCCCATACCCACTCCTGTTCGCCTACTATCGGTTCCGATACCTCCGGCCGTCGTTCGACGACCGGCCCCACTTCCGCTGAGCGTCAGTGTTTCTCGCGCTCTCCCCATCTCAGAGGACTACCGTGACTCTCCCCAACCCCCTCGATTTCCGGAACCGCGCCGTGGTCGTCACAGGCGGCACCAAGGGCATCGGATTCGTCATCGCCCAGTCGTTCCTCGAGGCGGGCGCCGACGTCCTCGTCTGTGCGCGCACTCGCCCGGATGTGCTTCCGGCACACAGTGACCGCACCGTGTATTTCCGCGCGACCGACGTGCGCGACGCCGACGACGCCGCCGCGCTGATCGACGACGCCGTCACCCGGTTCGGCCGCCTGGACGTGCTCGTCAACAACGCCGGCGGCTCCCCCGACGCCGACGCGGCCACCGTCTCGCCGCGCTTCGTCGAGAAGATCATCGCCTTGAACCTGTTGGCGCCCTTCACTGTCGCCCAGTCGGCCAATGCCGTGATGCAGCAGCAGCCCGAGGGCGGTGCCATCATCAACATCGGAAGCGTCTCCGCTCACGACCCCCAGCCCGGCACCGCCGCGTACAGCGCCGCGAAAG
This sequence comes from Rhodococcus sp. USK13, assembly GCF_018343855.1. NCBI lineage: Bacteria > Bacillati > Actinomycetota > Actinomycetes > Mycobacteriales > Nocardiaceae > Rhodococcus > Rhodococcus sp. USK13. Next base: position 442,997 of record NZ_CP069242.1, read on the forward strand.
CCGGTCTGCTCGTCCTGACCAAGGCGCTTGCGCTCGAGTGGGCCCCGAAGGTGCGGATCAACCACATCACCACCGGGCTCATCCGCACAGACAGCGCCGCGACGGTCTACGGCGACGACGGTGGAGCCGCCGTCACCCGTACCCTGCCCATGGGCCGGATGGCGGTGCCGTCGGACATCGCGGGCGCCTGCCTGTTCCTGGCGAGTCCGCTGGCGTCGTACGTCAACGGTGCCGATCTCGCCGTTCACGGTGGTGGCGAGTACCCGGCCCGCTTCCTCGCCACCCACCCCGACCGCTCGTGACGCTGCTAGCCGAACGCCGCGCGGGCCCCGGCGATCACCGGGTGCCCGCCGTGGACGAGCTCGAACGACGCGCCAGCCGCGTCACCCCACGCCCGCAGAACCGGTGAGTCGCCCGGGAACACCGGGGCGGCGAACCGGCCCTCCACTTCCACCAGGTCCGCGGGGTGTACGCCCAGTTGGCGCGCCAATTCGAGGGTGCTCGCCGCCAGTGTGCACAACCCGTGCATGATCGGCCGGGGCTGGCCGATCCGGGCGGCCGCCGCCGGGTCGAGGTGAATGTGGTGCCGGTCCCCGGTCAGCCGGTACAGCGCCGCCTGATTGTCCGCAGTGTTCACCACCGCGTCCACGGTCGGCTCACCCTCTGGCCGAGCCGGTTTCGACGGCCCACGCTCCCCGCCGAATCCACCCGCCCCCGGCGCGAACAGCGACCAGGTGGCCACGAAGAAGTCGGACTCGACGCGCACCTCGAATACCGCCGCCGACCCCTTGTCCCACACCTCACCCACCGATGCCGACAGGGCGATGTCACCGCGGCGTGGGAGCGGCGCGCGCACCGTCAGGTTCTGCGAGCCGTGCAGCGCGGTCTTCGTGTCGAAGGCACCACGTGATCCCAGCTCGTCCGGTGCCCACTGCGCGAGAGTCAACGCGAAGGTGGGCAGCACCCGCAGCCGGTCCTCGAAGACGAGGTCCAGTTCGGTGGCGCGGGCGCCCACAGCCAGCGCATACAGAATCGCGTCCCGCTCGTCGTAGGCCACGGTACGAGTGCCGAGGTCCTCGCCTCGCCACGCCGCCGCAGACCTATTTTGTGTGCTCGTCATGTTCAGTCCTCACTGCTCAGGATCAGGCCGCTGGTCGGTACTGCAGTGCCGGCGGTCACCAGCACGTTGCGAATGTCGTCCGGTTGAGTGGTCGAGGTTCCGCGGATCAGCCGGACTGCCTCCGCGATCCCGTTCACTCCGTGCAGGTACGCCTCGCCGATCTGCCCACCGTGGGTGTTGGCCGGCAGACGCCCTCCCACCTCGAGGTTGCCCTCGCGGATGAAGTCCTTGGCCTCGCCCGGCTTACAGAAACCGAGCTCTTCGAGCTGTGGCAATACCAGCGGGGTGAAGTGGTCGTAGAGGATCGCGGCCGAAATGTCCTCCGGCGTCAGACCACTCTGCCCGTACAACTGCCGGGCCACCAGTCCCATCTCGGGGATTCCGGTGATGTCGGGCCGGTAGTAGCTCGCCATCATGTGCTGGTCCTTGCCGGAACCCTGAGCGGCGCCCGCGACGAAAGCGGGTTTGTGCGCCAGGTCGCGAGCGCGTTCCGCCGACACGATGACGAGCGCCTGACCGCCATCGGTTTCCTGGCAGCAGTCCAGTAGGTGCAGGGGTTCGGCGATCCACCGCGAGCTCTGATGGTCCTCGAGCGTGATGGGCCGTCCGTAAAACCAGGCCGCAGGATTATCGGCGGCATGCTTGCGTCCGACCACCGCGACTCGCCCGAAATCCTCACTGGTGGCGCCGTACTGGTGCATGTAGCGACGCGCGAACATGGCCACCCACTGCGCCGGCGTCGACAGTCCCTGTGGTGTCAGCCAGGCATATGCGGCCCGGTCGGCGGTGCTGTCCATAGGCCGGTCGTGCTGGCCGAGTCCGTAACGCACCCCGGATCGTTCGTTGAAAGCGCGATAGCAGACCACGACGTCGGCGATTCCGGTGGCGACGGCCATCGCCGCCTGCTGCACGGTTGCGCAGGCGGCGCCGCCGCCGTACCCGATGCGGGAGAAGAACTTCAACTCTCCGATGCCCGTGTTGCGGGCGACGAGCACCTCTCCGTTGGTTTCCGCGGTGTAGGTGGACAGTCCGTCCACCTCGGCGGGGTCGATGCCGGCGTCGGCGAGTGCCGCGACGATCGCCTCACACGCCAGCTGGAGTTCGCTGCGTCCGGAGTTCTTGGAGAACTCGGTGGCGCCGATGCCGACGATGGCGGCCGCACCCGACAATGGGCTGATCACTGAACTCCTCCCGCGGCCCGGGCGACGGTGACGGTTCCGGTCACGTGATCACCGAGGCTGTTGGCGCCGCGCACCTTCACGGTGACCACCCCGTCCTCGTTCGAGATCACCTCGCCGGTCAACGTCAGTACGTCGCCGGGATAGTTCGGGGCACCCAGGCGAATCGCGATGCGTCGCAACGACGCCTGCGGTCCCGCCCAGTCGGTCACGAACCGCCCCACCAGGCCGTTGGTGGTGAGGATGTTCATGAACACGTCCTTCGAACCACGTTCCACGGCCAGTGCGGGATCGTGGTGGACGTCCTGGAAGTCCCTGGTGGCCAGTGCGGTGGCCACGATGAGGGTGCGGGTCAGCGGAATTGCCAGTTCGGGCAGGCCCGACCCGACCTCGACCTTTGTGAAGGGGCGGAGGGCACCGGTCGCGGTGCTCATGCGACCACCTCGACCCCGGATGCGAGCAACGCCCCGAGCCGTGCCAGGTCGGAGGCGGAGCCGCCGAGGGTTGCCGCGAGTTGTTTACCCCACAGCAGGTGGCGGTGCACCGGGTAGTCCGTGTCCACGCCGATGCCGCCGTGCACGTGCTGGGTTCGGTGCACCACCCGCTGACCGGCGTCGGTAGCCCACCACTTGGCCACCAGCACCGCAGTTCCCGGGTCTTCACCGTTCGCGAGGAGCCACACGGCTTGCCACAACGTCACCCGCATCGCCTCGAGATCGATGTAACAGTCCGCGAGTTGATGAGTGACTGCCTGGAAGGTGGCGAGTGGGCGACCGAACTGGTTGCGTTCGTTCAGGTAGGCCACGGACTGACGCACCGCGTCCTCTCCGACACCCAGTTGCAATGCGGCAAGCGCTAATTCGACCCGATCCTGAAGCCAGGCGGGTGGGGTGCCGTCCGCGGGACCGAGAAGCTCCGCGGGTGTCGCGTCGAACGTGACGTTCGCGCAGATTTCGTGAGTAGTCGATGCACCCCGTTCGGCGGTCACTCCTTCCGACCGTGGGTCGACCAGGAACAGCGCCACACCGGACGGGGTCGCGGCCGACACGACGACCCGTTCGGCAGCGTGCATCACCGGCACCGCGGCTTTCGCACCGGTCAGCCGCCACCCACCGTCGACCTCGGTGGCCGTCGTCGACGGGACCCCGTCTCCGTAGGGCCCGAATTCTTCGATTCCGATGGTGAGGAACAGGCTGCCGTCGGCCGCAGAGGACACAAGGGCATCCCGTTGGTCCGGTGTCCCGAACTCGCAGATCGCGAGCGCGCCGAGCACGTGCGGCCACAACGGAACCGGGGCCACGTGCCTGCCCTGCTCCTCGAGGAGGACGTAGAACTCTGGCAGACCCATACCGCCGCCACCGAGATTCTCCGGAAGGGCGATTCCGAGGAGACCGGTGCCGGCCAGTTCACGCCAGAGGTCTCCGTCGATGCGCTCCGCCGAGGATTCGACCTGCTTGATCCGCTCGGGGGTTGCCTTCGCGGCAAACACATCGGAGGCAAGTCCGCGGACCGCCTGCTGTTCCTCGCTGAAGGTGAAATCCATCAGTGCTCCCTCGATCGTTGGGGCCGGAAGGTGGGGAGCGTGAGTTCGGGATCGGCGTCGATCCAGTCGAGCTCCACCGGCATTCCGATAAAGACGTGTTCGGGTTCGACGTCCGTCATGTTCGCGATCAGGCGTGTGCCCTCTTCGAGTTCGATCACCGCCACGATCAGGGGGTAGTCGAAGGCATCGATCTTCGGGTGGTGATTGACGACGAATGTGTAGACGGTGCCGCGACCACACGCGTCGACGGTGTTCCACTCCGTGGAGCGGCACTGCCCGCACATGGGTCCGGTCGGATGCCGCAACACACCGCACCGGGCGCAGCGCTGGATCACGAGGCGGTGCTCGCGCGCGGCCTCGAACCAGAACGCATTGTCGGCGTTGAGGGCCGGGCGCGGACGAAGCGCGCGCGGGGCCGCTTTCCGGGTGGGCCGGAAGCGGAGGGTCCGCCACCGCTGGGTCCCGACGACGACACCGTCACCGTTTCGGTACGTCTTGAGGGTGGTGACGAAATGCCCCGCTCCGAGACCCGTCTGCTTTTCCTCGGAGACGGCTTCGACCACCTCCGTCGCGCTCACCCGCTCCCCGGGACGCAGTTCGACGAAGAACTCCTGATCGGAATCTGTCGCCACCACCGAGGTGAACCCCGCACTGTCGAAGGTCTCGATCAGCTCGGTCCAGACGGCGGACGGATCGGCACCGGACATCTTGTCGGCGTACGTGCGCATCGTCCACACCTGCAACATCGACGCCGGGGCGATCGCGCCCTCACGTCCGGTGTCGCGTGCGGCGTCGTCGTCGAGGTAGACGGGGTTGGTGTCGCCCATCGCCTCGGCCCAGTGCCGGATCATCGGAGTGTTCACCGGGTCGGGGCCCCACGTGGCCGGGACGATCGTCCGGCCTTCGAAGGCGCGTAACCGGGCGAGTAGCTCACTCACGTCGCCCTCTTCTCGCGCACCAGGCCGAGACCTCGAGTGCCCACCATGTCCCGCAGCACTTCGTTGACTCCACCACCGAACGTGTTGACGACGCTCTGCCGGGAGATCTGTTCGATCTGCCCCGCCAGGACGGCGCCAGGCGAACCGGGGCGCAACCGGCCGGCGGCACCGAGAATTCCGAGTAGCGCCCGGTACACGTCGACGTGCGTTTCGGTGCCGTAGGTCTTGGTGGCGCCCGCGTCAGCGCCCGACAATGTGTCGTTCGCGACGGCGGCCGTCATCTTCCAGTTCATCAGGCGCATGGCCTCGAGCTTGGCGTGGGTGCGTGCGAATTCAGTTTGCACCCAAGGGATCTCGAGGGCGTCGGTCGCCCTGGCCCAGTCGAGTACCTGATGCCACAACCCGAGTGTGCGGCCACCGAGGGCCGCGAGGCCGATCCGCTCGTGATTGAGTTGGGCGGTGATCAGCTGCCACCCGCCGTCGACGGCTCCTACCACGTCCTGATCGCCGACGCGGATTCCGCTGTAGTAGGTGGAGGTGACCGTCAGACCGCCCACCGTGGAGATCGGTGACCAGCTGAACCCGGGATCGTCCGTCGGCACGATCAGAATTGAAATACCCCGGTGTTTGAGCGCTGTCGTATCGGTGCGGCACGCGAGCCACACGTAGTCAGCTGTATTGGCCCCGCTGGTGAAGATCTTGTTGCCGTCCACCACCCAGGAGTCGCCGTCGCGGACCGCCCGCGTCTGCAACGACGCGAGGTCTGTGCCGGCGCCGGGCTCGGTGTATCCGATGGCGAAGACGATCTCACCGGCCAGGATGCCGGGGAGGAACCGTGCCTTCTGCTCCTCGGTGCCGTACTTCATCAAGGTGGGGCCGACGGTGTTGACGGTGACGAAGGGAAACGGCAGCCCGGCCCGTTGCACCTCGTCGAAGAACACGAACTGCTCCTCGACCGACCGGCCCTGCCCGCCGAATTCGACGGGCCAGCCGATACCCAGCCAACCGTCCTTGCCGAGCAGTCGCACGATCTCGCGGAAATGCTCCCCGCCGACGCCCTCCTCACCCGCGATACGCCGCTTCTCCTCGGGCAGCAGTGCCGCGAAGTAGGCCCGCAACTCCCTCCGGAGTTCCCGCTGCGCGGGCGATTCCCTCGAGTCCATCAGCGTTCTCCTCATGCCTGTCGCTACGTTCGTTCGCGTGGCTGCAGCGAACGTCGTTCTGGACGCTAACCAGCGGCCCGGCGCCTCGGTGGCGATGTCTCGGTCACCGGGAGGTGGGCATAGCAGAGGTCGGCGGCCCGCTGGGATGGCCGGGCCAGCCTGCGTGGTGGAGACGAAGACGGTCAGTGGGCGCAGGCTCCGAGAACACCCATCCGCGCAGCGCGAGGAACCGGAGCACGCCGACGAACGCGCTGACCGCGACCATCAGGATTGCCTGCGGGAGACCGCTCGCTGACGGCAGCCAAAGGTCGAGCAGCGCAAGCGAAATGGTGCTGAGTAGCAGCCCGAGGATCGCGAGCCCGCCACCCTCCCACTGCGCGTGGAACCAGTGAACCCGCGCGGAGGCCTGGAACGTGAGCCTGCGGTGGAGTTCGTTGGCCAGCGCGGTACTGATCAGTGCACCGGCCACGTTGGCCGCAAACGCATCCCAGGAACAGAGCAGGAGGAATACGAGCGCATAAACAATATTGCTCGATCCGCCGACAACGACGAATCGGACGAATTGCGCGAGGACCCCTGCGCCGCGTGTTCGTTCCATCTCCATGCCGAGACAGGGTACACCGATCGGTTTCCGTAGTTTTCGCACGTTAGAGCCCCGCGCTTCGCGGGGTTGCAACAGAAAACCGATCGGTTTACGATGGCGGCGACGGAATAGTGAAGCTGCCGAAGGCTCTGTGGTGTCGCCTGCACCAACGGCGCGCGTTCACGACTGAAGCACGCCTCCGTGGTCAATCATTCCGACCGGGCCCTCACGGTGCCCCGCCCGACACGACAAAGGACACATTGATGCCTGAGCGCAATCCCATCCTGATCACCGGTGCCGCCGGCGAAATCGGTGGCGTGAGTCGCACGATGGTCGACATGCTGCTTACCCAAGGCCACCCTGTGCGCGCATTCGTGCGACGGGATGACGAACGCGCACACTCCCTGCGCCAAGCCGGGGCGGAGGTCTTCGTCGGAGATCTACTCAACATCGCCGACGTGACCACAGCATTGAAGGGTTGCAGTCGCATCTACTTCAGCATGAGCTTGTCGCCCTACTACACCGACGCCGTCACGCTGATGGCCGCGGCGGCGCGAGATCGAGGTGACATCGAGGTCTTCGTCAACATCTCCGAGTACGAGCAGTCCTTCATGACCTTCGAGAAGCTCTCTGCACCAGAGGAAGAACGACGTTCGTGGCTCGGGGGTCTCGTTGCAGATTGGTCGCCGCAGCAACGTGCCCACTGGATCGCAGAGCAGGTTCTGGACTGGTCAGGCATCCCGACCGTCAACGTGCGGGCAGCCATTTTCGTTGAAAACCCCCTCATGACCTGGCTCGCGCTCGGCCCGTTGAGCAACGGTGAACTGCGCCTGCCCTTCGGCGACCAGAGATTTGCACCCATCGCTGCGTTCGACGTGGCGGAACTGTGCGCGAAGATTCTGGTCGACCCTGCACCGCACATCTCGAAGTCCTACGAGCTCACCGGTCCGGAACTGAAGGACATGCACGAATTCGCGAAGGACTACGCGGCCGTGCTGGGACGGGAGGTGATCTACGTTCCCGAAGAGGTCGAAAGCTGGAATGAGACCTACGTGGACAGCGCCCTGGCCGAGTATCCGCACATTGCGGAGCACTTGAAGACCTTGGCCCGGCTGATCGCGGGAGGGGGATACCGTGGCAGCACCGATCAGTTGGAAACCCTTCTCGGGCGTCCGCCGAAGACCGTGCAGTGGGCCCTCGAGAACCATCCGCGCATCCGAAAGCTGGCGTCCACATAGGCCGCTGAGATCCGGCTCGCCGGACTGTTCATCGGGGGGGTGTTCAGGCGACGAGGTTTGCTGCCGCCCAATCCATGTGGGTCTGGATCGCACGGGCGGCCTCATCGGCATCACCGGTTTCGATGGCGTCGACGATGGCACTGTGGCGGCCGACGTCCATGTTGCCGACGGCGCGATCGAGGCCGGCGAACATGATCGACATCCGGATGGACCCTTCGAGGGAGATCCACGAGTGCACCAGTGTGTCGTTACCGGTGAGAGCGCACATGGTGCGGTGGAAGTTCAGATCGGCCTCGATGCGGGCTTCGAGAACGGCGGTGTCCATGACCTCGAGGGCAGCGCGCAACTCCGCGATGACGGTGGTGCGGTCGGCCAGGCCGGCGAGTTCCCGGACCGCCAGCGCCTCGAGTGCGGCGCGAACGGCGAAGATGTCGCGGATCTCCTTGGAATCGAGATGCCGGACATAAAGGCGACCGCGCGCGCCTGCCGTGATCAATCCTTCTTGCTGGAGCTGCCGCATCGCCTCGCGGAGCGTGCCGCGGCTGATCTGCAGCTTCTCGGACAGTTCGGTCTCCACGAGGGGGCTGCTCGGCGCGAGTTCCCCGCTGGTGATCGCGACCCGCAAGGCGGCGACGGCTTGCTGACGGAGACTGGTCTTCTCCAGCCCGAGCAGTGCGGCGGGTTGTCCGGCCATGGTTGCCTCCGTGGGATCTGCGATCAACTGTCGACAAAGGTCTGTTGACAGCAACCTGTTGACAGCCATCGTACGGCCCCCGCCGCCGGGCCTGCGGCGAGGGCCGTACGAGCTGGTCATGCCAGTTCGCCCAGAACCTTGGCGACGATACGGTCCGTGCTGAGGCCGTACCGTTCGTGCAGGGTGGGCAGGGCGCCCGCGTCGAGGAACTGGTCGGGTAGGGCGATCGGCACGATGCGTTTACCGAGTCCGGCAGTGACGACGGCGGCGGCCACGGTTTCGAAAAGCCCGCCGATCACGGTGTGGTTCTCCAGGGTGACCACCAGCCGGTCGGTGTTCACCTCGGCGAGGACGGTCTCGGCGTCGAACGGTTTGATCGTGGGCGTGTGCACGACCGCCACGTCGACGTTGTGCTCGGCGAGTCGGGCGGCGGCCTGCAGTGCGCGCATCGTCATCAGCCCGCTGGTGACGAAGACGACGTCGTTGCCGCCGCGGAGCACCTTCGCCTTGCCGAGCTCGAAGGTGTAGTCGTACTCGTCGAGCACAGTCGCGACCTTCCCGCGCAGCAGCCGCAGGTAGGTGGGGCCGTCGGAGGCGGCGAGTTGCGGGACGGCCTGTTCGATGTCCACCGAGTCACACGGATCGACGATCGTGAGGTTGGGGATGCCACGGAAGATGGCCATGTCCTCGGTCGCCTGGTGGCTGGGACCGTAGCCGGTGGTCAGGCCGGGGAGTCCGCCGATGATGTTGACGTTGAGATTCGGTTCGGCGATGTCGAGGCACAGGAAGTCGTAGGCGCGGCGTGCGGCGAATACCGAGTACGTGGATGCGAACGGAACCAGCCCGGTCTCGGCCATCCCCGCGGCGGCGCCGAACAACAGCTGCTCGGCCATCCCCATCTGGAAGAACCGGTCGGGGAACTCCTGCGCGAAGATGTGCATATCGGTGTACTTGGCGAGGTCGGCGGACAGGCCGACGATGTTGTCGTTCTCCCGGGCGGCTTTCACGAGGGCGTGTCCGAACGGCGCCGTGGTGGTCTTTTGGCCGTCGTCGACGAACGAGGCGATCATCGCCGACGTCTTGAGCTTCGGCTTACTGGCGGTGGTCATCTCAGGCGTCCTTGTCGTTGCAGCCGGCGGCCAGTTGGTCGCGGCAGATCTGCCACTCGTGTTCCTCGATGCGCATGAAGTGCGCCTTCTCCCGGGTCTCGAGCAGGGGCACGCCTTTACCGACCTTGGTGTCGCAGAGGATGATCGACGGCTTGCCGTCGGATTCGGCGGCGGCGTTGTCGAATGCACCCACGAGGGCGGTGACGTCGTTGCCGTCGACGCGCTCGACGTGCCAGCCGCACGCCGCCCACTTCTCGTGTACCGGTTCGGTACTCAGGACGGTCGAGGTTGCCCCGTCGGCCTGCAGGGCGTTGATGTCGACCATCGCGGTGAGATTGCCGAGCCGGTGATGGTGGGCGCCCATCGCCGCTTCCCACGTCGAGCCCTCGTCGAGTTCGCCGTCGGAGAGGAAATTGAAGATGCGGGCGGTGGAGTGCTGGTGACGCAACCCGAGCGCCATTCCGACCGCGATGGTCAGTCCGTGTCCGAGGGATCCACCCGAGATTTCCATGCCGGGGGTGTAGGTGGACATCGCCGACATCGGTAGGCGCGAGTCGTCGGAACCGTAGGTTTCCAGTTCGCTGCGCGGGATGATGCCCGCTTCGGCGAGGGCGGCGTAGTGGCCGATGGCGTAGTGGCCGGTGGAGAGCAGGAAGCGATCCCGGCCTTCCCAGTGCGGGTCGTCGGCGCGGTAGCGGAGTTGATCGGCGTAGACGGTGGCGAAGATGTCGGCGGCCCCAAGCCCTTGCCCGACATACCCCTGGCCCTGCTCCTCACCCATGTCGATGATGTTGTGCCGCATCCTGTAGGCGAACTGCTCGATAGCGGCGATCCGCGATGCTTCACCGGTGGTGGCGTCGGCCGCGGCGGCGGCGGTTGTTGTGGTCACAGGAGTTCCTTTTCCTTGCGGATCGTGTTCGTCGTGCCGGTATTCGTGGTTGTGGTGGGTGCGCCGGCGCTTTTGGAATCGGCGCTCACCACCGCCTCGTCAGCGAGGCGTCGCTCGGTGGGTCCCCAGGTTTCCTTGGTGATCAGCGCTGCCCAGAGTCCGATCAGGGCGTACGTGCTGAACAGCAGCGCCGGCCCCCACCAGCCGAAGGAGACGAACAGCAACGTGGTGACGAAAGGCGTGAAGCCGGAGACCATCGCGGAGATCTGGTACGCGAGTGAGGCTCCCGACGATCGGCGGGCGGCGTCGAACAGTTCGGGGAACCAGGCACCCTGCGCCCCCGCCAGCGAGTTCTGGCAGACGGCGTAGGAGATCACGATGGTGGCGATGATGAGAATGAACACGCCCGTGTTGACCAGCAGGAACATCGGGACACCGAAGAGTGCCGCGAACGCGCAGGACCCGATGTAGAGGGGTCGGCGTCCGATGCGGTCGGTGAGTCGGGCCCACGCCATGGTGGCGAAGATGCCGATCGCGGACGCGATGCACAGGGCGACAAGTGTTTCGGATTTTCCGGCGAGACCCTCATTGTGCAGGTAGGAAATCATGTAGGTGATCGACACCGCGTAGCCCGCGGTCTCGGCAACACGGAGTGCGATGCCGCGCAGGATGTTGCGCCAGTCGTACTTGATGGAGTCGAGCACCGGCGACTTGACGATCTCGCCCTCGTTCTTCACGTCCTCGAAGACCGGCGACTCGGGAACCTTCGACCGAATGACCAACCCGACCATGACCAGGACAATGCTCGCGAGGAAGGGCACGCGCCACGCCCAGTCGCCGCCGAGGTGCACGCTGAACAGGAACACCAGATTCGCGAGTAGCAGCCCGACGGGGAAGCCGGCCTGCACGATGCCGGTGTATTTCCCCTTCGACTTCCATGGGGCGTGTTCGTAGCTCATCAAGATCGCACCGCCCCACTCGGCGCCGAAGGCGAGACCCTGGACGATACGAACCAGAACCAGCAGCACCGGCGCAATCAGCCCCACCTGCGAATAGGTCGGCAACAGTCCGATCGCGAAGGTGGCCAGACCCATCGCGATCAGCGAGGCCACCAGAACCGGTTTGCGGCCCAGCTTGTCTCCGAGGTGCCCGCCGAGTACCCCGCCGAGCGGGCGCGCAGCGAAACCGACACCCAGCGTCGCGAAGGCCGCGAGTGTGCCCGTGACCGGATCGGCACCGGGGAAGAAGGCCGTACCGAAGTACAACGCCGCGGCCGTGCCGAACCCGATGAAGTCGTAGGTCTCGATGACCGCCCCCACCGAGGAGCCGATTGCGACGCGCTTGGCGTCCTTCGTGCCGTGGACAGGACCTCGCATCCTGAGTGTTTCGGTACTCATGGGTGACTCCTCTTCGGGCTGCCGGTTTCTACGATTGCCGCCGATTTGTTGACTGTCAACATTGGCGTCTCAACAGTGTGATGCGAGCCACGTCCATATGTCAACCGTCACCCGATGACGGTTGACTGTTAACAGTTGATCTGCCTACTGTGGTGGCAGTCACTTACCGCATCGTCGACCGGTTCCGCCTGTCCATCGCATCACCCGGGAACGGTCAGATTTCCAACAACGAGGAGCGATCATGTCGTCCATCCAGCGCACCGCCGTCGTCACCGGCGCCACTTCCGAGCGTGGCATCGGTCTCGCCACCGCCCGCCGCTACGCCGAAGGCGGCTGGGCGATCGTCGTTCTCGACCTCGACGGCGAGAAGTCCGCGAAGGTCGCCGCCGAGATCGGCAACGAGTTCGGTGTCCCGGCCTTCGGTCACGACATCGACGTCGCCGACGAGAACTCGGTCCAGCGGGCGCACGACGCCGTCGCCACCGAAGTTGCAGGCGGGAACCTCCCCGCCGTAGGTGCGCTCGCGAACATTGCGGGCATCACCTCACCGGTACCGTTCCTCGAGACCACCCTGGAACTGTGGAACAAGGTGATGGCGGTCAACGCCACCGGTACCTACCTCGTCACCCGCGCGTTCTTGCCGACCATGATCGACAACGGCTGGGGACGGGTCGTGAACATGTCGTCGGTCTCCGCCCAGCGCGGTGGCGGAGTTTTCGGTAAGGTGCCCTACTCCTCCGCGAAAGCCGCGATCCTCGGTTTCACCAAGTCCCTCGCACGCGAACTTGGCGACAGCGGAGTCACCGTCAACGCCGTCACCCCCGGCGCGGTCGACACCAGCATCCGCGTCGGCAGCACCGCCGAAACGGAAGCCGCACTGTGCCGCGACATTCCCCTCGGCCGGGTCGCCACCACCACCGAGGTCGCCGCGGTGATCACCTTCCTGTCCTCCGACGACGCCGCCTACCTCACCGGAACCACCGTCGACATCAATGGCGGCAGCCACCTGCACTGAGTTGGCGGGCGTGGCAACGGGGTATCGCTCGACGTCACACAGCAGATGGTCCGTGTTCTGCCGAACGATGCCCCCGTGCGGTGAACCCACTGCGGCCATTGGACCCAGATCGCTACCTGTCCGGTCTGTCCCGCAAGGGTCAAGCCGGCTCAACGCCCGGTGTCGCTTTCAGGATGCCGACCCACTAGGGGCCGGCAGGCACCGGACCCCCTATTTCGTGCTGCTCGAGACAACGGGGCTGGGGTCCATGAAGATCAGGTACTCGGTCACCTTGTTGTTCTCGACGCGGGTGCGCGTGACGGCCGGGAGCGTGAAGGATTCACCGTTCTGCAAGGTGTAGGTGACCTCCACCCGGAGCGCGGCGACGTTGCCTTCCGACCATTCTTCGATGATCTCGTGGCGCATCGACACCACAGAGGTCAGGTACTGCGCTACCCAGGCTTGGATCGCGCTCTTCCCGATGACGGGGGCGTTGTTTCCCATCCGGAATACGCAGTCGTCGGAGAAGAAGTCGAAGAACGCTGCGATGTCGGTGTCGGCGGCTTCGAGGAGTTTACGGGTGGTCTCGACCTCGGTCGTGGCTGTGGTCATCGAACTCTCTTTCTCTGGTGATGTGAAGGGATGGCCCCGCACTGTGTGGGGTCGATCTGGACTCGAGATGCCACGTTCGGAGAGCGGTCTATCGCCCTCAGGCCCAGTGCACGGTCTCTTCCGAATCGAGTCTGGGCAGACGCTCGATCCACGGATTCTCGCCGGGGTGCCCGATGTTGACGACCAGGATGGACCTCCAGGAGGTTCCGGACAAGAATTCGGTGTCTATTCCTGCCGGATCGAAGCCGGCCATCGGCCCGGCCGCCAAACCGGCGGCACGGATGGCGAGGATGAAGTACCCCGCCTGCAGGGCGGCGTTGAAGTTGCCGGTGCGCTCGCGCAGCGCGTCGTTGTCGGCGAAGTCGTCACGGATCTGTGGCCGGATGGGCAGCAGCCGGGGCAGGTGCTCGTGAAATTCGCTGTCTACCGCGAGAATTGCGGTGACGGGGGCTGACGCCGTCTTCTCACGGTTTCCCTCGTCGAGATGATCGAGCAGTCGGCGGCGCGCGGCGTCAGTGCGGATGAAGTACACGCGCATCGGCTGGGAGTTCGCTGCCGTAGGCGCCCAGCGGGTCATTTCCCAGATCCGTGCGAGTTCGTCGTCGCTGACCGGGGCCGGGGCGAAGTTGTTGACTGTTCGTGCGCCCGCGAACAGCAGGTCTCTGGCGGCGTCGTCGAGATGTTCGATCGTCGAATTGTTGTTCACCGGTGCTCTTTTCCTCATCCTTTGCAGGCGGTGGTGCGGGAACGCGGATCGGGTGCTGTGCGGTTGCTCGATTGCCCCTCCCGAGCCTCGACCGCGGTTCGAGCTGGCGACCGAGGATCGTGATGAGGTGGTAGCAATCCGGTCAGAGGAGCGGATCGGCGACAGGAAGGTCGAGGGTGAACCGACCAATGGTTTCCGAGGCCGTATCGATGTCGAGGAATGCGTGCACCGACAGCACGGACAGGTCACGGAAGAATCGCTGGATCGGTGCTGAGGTCCGGTACCCGTCCCCACCGATTCCGCGAACCATGTCGTTGAGGGCGTTGCGGGCCAGGTCCGCCAAATATGCTGCCTTGAGCTTCATTTCGGCACGATCGCGGGGGTCGGACTGCTCAGGTCGCTGCGCGGTGAGGCGCTCGAAGAAGGCGTCGAGGAGGGTTTCGGCGGCGTCCGCCGCGGCCAGCGCCCGGCCGAGGCGCATCTGGGCGGCCTGCTTGCCGGAGGCCTTCTCCTGGCTGATTGTTCCCTGCCGGTCCTTGGTGCGCTGGACGAACGCGTCCGCCGCACCGCGTAGCGCACCGACGACGACCGGGGTGACCTCGGCCATCGCGAACGGCAGGAAGGGCAGGTGGTACATGGGATTGGGGTGGATCAGCTGCCCGGGAGCGGCACCGGCGAGTGCGAGGGCGAACGGCCCGGTGCGGTACTCCGGGACGAACACGTCCTCGACGCTGATGTCATTGCTGCCGGTTCCGGACATGCCGGCGATGTACCAGGTGTCGAGGATCTTGACGTCCTCGCGGGGCACCAGGAACCACAACGGGGTCGGGGCGCTGCCCTCCTCGAACACCACACCGGCGAAGGTGAACCACTCCGCGTGCACCGAGCCGGAGTTCCATGCCGTCTGCCCGGTGATGCGGTAGCCGCCGTCGACCTTCTGCACCTGCCCGAGCGGGGCCGCGGTACCTGCGGTGAGGGTGTAGGGCTTGTCGGCGAACACCTCTCGTTGGGCCTGTTCGGTGAAGATGTTCACCCGCCAGGCTGCCCCGATGTAGAAGGAGGTGACCCACCCGGTCGACGGACAGACCGCGCTGATGGTGCGGACGATATCGGCGGCGACGTCGAGTCCGAGTTCGAGTCCGCCGTACTCCTTGGGGGTCAGCGTGGCCAGGATTCCCGAGTCGATGAGGTCGGTGATCGTCTCGTCGAGGGGAGCACGGTTCTCCTCGGTCTTCTGTGCGCGTTCGGCGAAGGCAGGTACCAGGGCGTGCACCCGGTCCATGAGTTCGGTGCGGGTGATGTCCATTGTTTCCTCCGATGTGTGGGGTGGTGTTTCTCAGCGTCTGGGGGCGATCTGGGTGCTTCTGGGCATGCCGGAACCGCGCCTGAGGTGTGTCGATGCCGGCTTGCTCGGTGTGCGTGTCGCGTCGCGAACGGCACGGCGGGGGTGTCAGCGGAAGATGCCCTCGGGTTCCGGGCCGGCGACGAGTGTGAGCCCGTACCGGTCGGCAAGGATCTCGGCATCGTCTCGATCGCCGACGTCTGTCGGGTCGGCGATGCCGTCGAGGTCGGCGAACACCGCGCCCGAGTAGTGGGATTCAGCCGCGTCGGTGAGCGCGAGAGCGACTGACGCGGTGGTCAGGCGCGTACGGAACTCTATGGGTGTCACGCGAACCGGGATCAGGTGCCCGGGCCTGGTGAGATCGCCTGGTTCCGTGGCCGGGTCGGCGAGGATGCGTGCCGTGCGCGCCCGGTCGGCGCCAGAGATCCCGGTGGTGATGCCGGCGGCGGCGTCGACGGTGACACATTGGCCGTGGCCGAGCGTGGAGCTGGCCCGAACCGTGGGGGTCGCTTCCGGCAGTACGAGACGGTCACAGGTCCGTTCGTGCAGCGCTACCTGCAGGAATCCTGTGGTGTGGCGGATCAGGAAGGCCATCTGCTCGGTGGTCGCGGCGCCGGCGCACCCGACGAGCACGACGCGGCGGTGATGGCTCAGGATGATCAGCTCGCCGGCGGCGAGGGCGCGACTACCGGCTGCGATTGTCGACCATGACCGATGGTGCGTGGCGCGGGGCGCTAACGAGGTCGTCATGGCGTGCCTTCCTTTGCAGGTTATTTCGGGGGTGCTGTCGAAGTGCTCTGGCGGCGGCGTAATCGAGGCCGGTAGTTATGCGGATTCGAGCGCCGAGTGCGTGCCGAATACGCGGCGGTGATAGGTGAGCGGGTCGCTGTAGTTGTTCTCTGCCGCAACGACGTTGCCAAGCACGACCACATGGTCTCCGCCCTCGACGAACTGCTCGACGTGACAGGCGATCCAGCCGGCGGCGCCGGCGATTCGGGGAAGTTCGTGGTCGAGGTCCCACCGCACGCCATGGAACTTGCCTACTCCGCCCTTCTTCGCGAACTTCAGCGCCGTGCCGTGCTGGTCGCGGCCCAACACGTTCAAACCGAACTTCTTCGATGCCGTGATCAGTTCGAGCGTCTCCGAGCCGCGGTCCAAGGAGACCAGGACCATCGGCGGTGTCATCGACAAGGAGGTGAAGGCGCTGACGGTGGTGCCGAAGGGTAGGCCACCGTCCATGGAGGTCACGACGGCGACTGGAGTGGCCACGTGTGCCATCACATCTTTGAACGCTTCCTGGACAGGACTCGAGGGGGTATGCATGGTAAATCTTCCTTCTGTCGACTGCGGCTCTCAGCGCAACGAACCGTGGAATACGAGCGGGACGGGACGGGTGCCGCTGGCCTTCGGGCTTTCACCACCCGCTGTGTTCTGCACCACAAGTAGACCGCAAAAGTTGCCCAGATCGCACTACTGCAGAGCCCAGCGTTGTCGCCGACTTTTGGTTTCTGGACCAGTCGGGTGGCGGGTTCGGCCTATCGACCTACGATCGCTCCCACTGAGCGATGGGGGTGTCTCGGAGCCACTCATAAATGCGGAGCGCGGCACGCAGGTCCGTGGTCGATTCACCGGGGGGCGTGCACAGGCTCAAGGCCTTCTGCACTCGATAGGTCACCGTGTTCTTGGAAATATGCTCTGCCGAAGCAACTTTGGCCAGACTGTGGTCCATGTCGAGATAGAGGCTCAAAGTCGACCGCAGGTCGGCCATCCGGGGGTCTTCACCGGCGAGCGGGCCGAGCAGGCGGGAGGCGAACTGCACCGCGGCTTCCGGGTCGGCGAGCAGGAGCACTTCCAGACCGATGTGCTCGTGAGCGGTGGTGGTGGGTGGATGGCCCGAACGGAGTCGAACCAGTCGCTCGACGGCCCTGGCCTCGAGGTGGCTTCGGCGGAATCCTTCCATCCCGGAGCCGAGTTGGCCGGCGACGACGAAGGTGTCACCGAAGTCGGGTAGGGAGGAGGTCAGGGCTCGGGTCGGATCCGGGGTGATCGCTCCCCACGCCCAGATCGCCTGGAGGCCGATGGGTATCACCAGTGTTGCTGTCGGCGTTCCCCAGTGCCGGAGCACCGGGTCGACGACGGCCCGCAGGTCGTGGCTCGAGTGCGGACCGCTCCACGCAATGATGGCCACGTGGTGCCCACCGAGTGGGTAGCCGAGGACCTGTTCGGCGTGGCCGAGTTCGATGGGGTCCGCAGCGATGATCTTGGTGGCGAGGTCGAGCCGGGCCGCCGACACCCCCGCTGCCCACGCGCTCTGCTCATCGAGGAAGGCCGCGGCGGCCACCCCGGTGAAGTCGTCGAGCACCTCGAAGAGGAGCAGGGAGATGCGACGAATCTCGGCGCCGCTCTCGGTCGGCACCACCAGCCGGGTGGCTCCGTCGAGAAGTGCGGCCGCCAAAACGGCATACCCGACGCGGATGGTCCGGAGCAGATCGTCGAGCTCCATACCCCGGCGGGCGAAGTCTCTGGCGATGTCCTCCACCTCGGCACTGGCCAGAGTGGGTTCCGACTCGCCGATTCCCGCGACTAGGGTCAGTGCCCGAAACGCGGTCGCCGTGGTGGCTCGCCGAATCGCGTCCAGGGGTGGCGCTCCGTCGCCCATTGCAGGGACTTTCCGAGAGATTTTTGCGGCAATGTCCTGGCCGACTTCGACGGCCCAGGTCACCGCGCCGTCGCCGAGGACGGCTCGAACGCGTTCGGCGTCCGGGCTGAGCCACTCGAGCTCCGATTGCGGGGCGCGTGTTCCCGCAAGTTGACCAGTCCAGTGCGGCACCCGACATCCTTTCTACCGCCTCAACGCTACAGCGAACACATCTCCCGAATTGGGCTGTGAACCAATTTCCCTCCAACTTCCTGTTGCCCAGCCACTAGCCATCCGCGACCGATTCTCGTGAAAATGGGAAGACCACAACGTGACGGGGACCACAGCAATGTGTCTCTGTGAGGGGTTCGCGGCAACGCGAGCTGTTGTCAAACATTGCCCGGTAGGAATCCACCATAGCTGTGGAACGGCATTTCGAATCCGGGTGTCACACATCCCTCGCGGTCACCCGACCGTGATTGGAATCGAAGGAGTCAACGATGACCGCCACCCCCAAGTTCGCGCACGTCGTCTTGCAGACGAGCCGGTTCGAGGAGATGCGCGACTGGTATTGCACCGTGCTGGATGCGCACGTGGTCTACGAAGGGCACGGACTGTGCTTCATCACCTTCGACGAGGAGCATCACCGGGTCGCGCTGCTCGGCGCCCCGGTTCAGCTCGAACCCCGCAATCCGGGTGCGGCGGGCATGCACCACACCGCATACACCTTCGACGCTCTCGAGGATCTTCTCGATCGGTACGACTCGTTGAAGGAGAAGGGCATCGAGCCGAAGGTGCCCATCCAGCACGGCGTCACGACGTCCCTGTACTACCAGGATCCGGACGGCAACTTCGTCGAGCTGCAGATCGACAACTTCACCACGCCCGACGAGGCGACGGCGTACATGAACGGCCCCGAGTACGGCAGCAACCCGGTCGGCGTGTCGTTCGTCCCGGAGCGGATGCGCGAAGCACTCGCCCAGGGCACTCCGGTTTCGGAGATCACCACCCACTCCTGGGCTCTGCAGACCAGCCCGGACCTGCCCGACCCGATGGCGGCACTGACCAGCTGAGCTGATCGCGCTCAGCCCGACCCAGCGGCACTCCACTCTCAACTAAGGACTTTTTCTCATGCGCGTGGCAAACCAAGCCGGCCGACTCCAGGTCGTGGCGGGCGGGATCGCCGTCGACGTCGAGACGGCCAGCGGGGGTCGTTTTTCCGCCGAACCCCAGCAGATTTTCGACCGGTGGGACGAGTTCACCTCATGGGCAACCACGGTGGACTTCACCGACGGAACACCGGTGGTCGAGTCCGAGCTGGGTGCTCCGGTTCCCCGGCCCGGCCAGATCTTCGCCATCGGCGTGAACTATGCCGATCACGTCGAGGAGTCCGGGCTGACGCTGCCCGACGCTCCGTTCGTGTTCACCAAGTTCCCCGCGTCGATCACCGGCCCCTATGACACCATCGAACACCCCGGCGGCTCAGTCGATTTCGAGGTCGAACTCGTGGTGGTCATCGGCAAGGAAGCCCGACACGTCCCCGTCTCCGAGGGCTGGAATTATGTTGCCGGGCTTACCCTCGGCCAGGACCTGTCCGAGCGGGACCTGCAGCTGTCCGGTCCCCCACCGCAGCAATTCGGCCTCGGCAAGTCGTTCGCCGGATTCGCCCCGATCGGACCGGTGCTGGTCACCCCCGACGAATTCGAGAACGCCGACGACATCGAGGTCAGCACGATCCTGTCGGGCGAGCTGATGCAGAACTCGCGCACCCGGCACCTGATCTTCCCGATCCCGGTCCTCGTGTCCTACCTGTCGTCGATTCTGCCGCTGCGCCCAGGCGACCTCATCTTCACCGGCACCCCGTCGGGTATCGGCTTCACCCGCGACCCGAAACGGCTCATCGGCGTCGACGACGAACTCGTCAGCCGGGCCGACACCATAGGCGAGATGCGCCACCACTTCACCGCCGCAACCCGTCCACACCCACTCACCACCGTTTCCAGGAGCACCAGCCATGTCTGACATCACCGTTCCCGTCCTCATCGTCGGCGGAGGCGGGTGTGGACTGACCACCTCGATCCTGCTGTCCGAGCACGGCATCGACCACCATCTCGTCGAGCGGCACACCAGCACCTCGCACCTGCCTAAGGCCCACTACCTCAACCAGCGCACCATGGAGGTGCTGCGCCAGGTCGGGGTCGCGGACTCGATCTACGAGGTCGGCACCCCACCGAAGAACATGGGCAAGACCCGGTGGGTCACCTCGCTCGGCGGCGACGGTGAACTGGACGGGCGCACCCTGTACACCCTCGAATCGTTCGGCGGTGGACGACTCGAGAGCGCCTACGCGGTCGACAGCCCGTGCCCGTCCACCAACTACCCGCAGATCCGGCTCGAACCCCTCTTGCGTGAGCACGCGGAGAAGCGGGCACCGGACTCGATTCACTTCGGCCGCGAACTCGTCTCGTTCGAGCAGGACGAGAACGGGGTCCACGCGGTCGTCTTGAACCGCGACACGCAGGAGACCTACACCGTCCACGCCCAGTACATGGTCGCCGCGGACGGCGGCAAAACCGTCGGCCCCGAACTCGGTGTCAAGATGGAGGGCCCCACCGGGATTCTCGACATGGTCAGCACCCACTTCACCGCCGACCTGTCGCAGTGGTGGGAGGACGACGTCCTGATCACCTGGCTGCTCAACCCCGAGGGCGCCGGGTCCTGGAACAGCGGTGCCATGGCCGCCATGGGCCCTACGTGGGGCAAGCATTCCGAAGAATTCGTCCTGCACTTCACCTTCCGCCCCGACGATCCGGCCCGGTTCGACGAAGAAGCGATCGTTCCGCGGCTGCGCGAACTCCTCAAGCTGCCCGACCTCGAACTCGAGGTGCACAAGGTCAGCCACTGGATCCTCGAGGGCGTCCTCGCCGACAAGTACCAGGTCGGCCGGATCTTCCTCGCCGGTGATGCCGCCCACAGGCACCCGCCGACCACGGGTCTGGGCCTGAACACCGCCATCCAGGACGCCCACAACCTGGTCTGGAAGCTCGCCGCGGTGCTCGAGGGTGACGCCGCCCCTGCCCTGCTCGACACCTACGAGCCCGAACGCCGGCTCGTCGGCATGCGCAACGTCGACTGGGCCATGTTCACCTTCCTCAACCACATGGTCGTCGACGCCGGCCTCGGCCTGATCCCCGGTCAACCGCTCGAGGCCCAGATCCAGGTGTTCCGGGACTACTTCTCCGACACCCCGATGGGCGAAACCCGCCGCGCCCGTGCGGCCGAGGTGATCAACACCCAGCGCACCGAGTTCCAGGCCCACGACCTCGAAATCGGCTTCGCCTACCGCGACGGGGCCCTCGTCCCGGACGGCACCGAGGCACCGCCGCGCGACCCGATGGGGCACAACTACCACCCAACCACCCGCCCCGGGCACCGCCTCCCGCATGCGTGGCTCGAGCACGACGGCCGGCAGATCTCCACCCATGATCTCACCGGCAAGAACGCGCACTTCGTGCTCATCACCGCCGGCGACGGAGCCGCCTGGTCCGACGCCGCCCGGTTGGCCAAGGACAAGTTCGGGGTCCAGATCAAGGTCGCCCAGATTGGCGACGGTGCCGACTACACCGACCCCACCGGCCGCTGGGCCGAGCTCCGCCAGATCGACGACACCGGCGCGATCCTGGTCCGCCCGGACAACCACGTCGCCTGGCGCGCCGCCGGCGGCGCCGCCGACCCCGCCGACGAGCTCACCCGGGCCCTCGGCACCGTGCTTGCACGCTGACACCACCGCACGAAACCCTCCCGCCACGGGCAGTCCAGGGCAACGTCGTCTGCCCGTGGCGGGGGGAGCCGGAAAGGACGCACCAATAATGACCGCGCCAGGACGTGAAGTGTTGTGGACCCCGCCACCAGAGCGGGTCTTCGCCTCGAACATGAGCCGGTACCAACGATGGCTCGCGGCGGAGAAGAACGTCTCCACCACCGACTTCGACTCGCTGTGGTGTTGGTCGATCAGCGACCTCGGGAAGTTCTGGCTCTCGATCTGGGAGTACTTCGACGTGATCGCCTCGGCGCCGCCGCAGACGGCGCTCGCCGACCCCAAGATGCCCGGGGCGCGGTGGTTCCCCGGCACCCGGCTGAACTGGGCCGAAAACCTGCTTCGCCATACCGATCAGGCCGGGCCCGCAATCATCTCGGTCGACGAAACCGGGACCACCGGCGAACTCTCGCGGGCCGACCTGGTCGCACAGGTCGCCAACCTCGCCGCGCACTTCCGGAAGATCGGGGTGCGCCCTGGCGACCGGATCGCCGCGATGCTGCCGAACATCGCGCCCACCGTCGTCGCGGTGCTCGCCGCGGCCAGCGTCGGTGCGGTGTGGTCGTGTTGCGCACCGGATTTCGGTGCGAAAGGACTGGTCGACCGATTCGCGCAGATCGAGCCGACCGTGCTGATCGGGGTGGACGGCTACCAGTTCAACGGTAAACGCGTCGACCGCCGGGACGTCTTCGCCGCCCTGTTGGACCAGCTCCCGACCGTGCGGCACGCCATCATGGTCGACAATATCGGCCTGCCCTACGAGGGGGAGCACCGGCAGAGTATCGCCGACTACGCCGACCTCGTCGACGGGGACGCCCAACCCGAGTACGAGCAGGTGCCGTTCGATCACCCGCTGTGGATCCTGTACAGCTCCGGCACCACCGGCCTACCCAAGGGCATCGTGCACTCGCACGGCGGAATCCTCCTCGAAGCCCTCAAAGCCAACGCCTTGCACTACGACCTCGGCCCGGAAGATCGGGTATTCATCGCCGCCAGCACCGCCTGGGTGGTGTGGAACATGCTCGTCGACGCCATGGTCACCGGCGCGACAATCATCACCTACGACGGCAGCCCCACTTTCGGGCGGCCCGATCACCAATTCGAGATCTGCGCCCGGTACGGGGCCACCCGATTCGGCACCGGTGCCGCCTACCTGACGTTGTGTGAGAAGGCCGGCACCCAGCCCGGGACCGATTTCGACCTGTCGGGGTTGCGGTCGATCATGTCGACCGGTTCCCCGCTGCCGGACAGCACCTGGCGGTGGATCTACGACACGGTCAGCAGCGAAGTTCATCTGGGCTCGGACAGCGGCGGCACCGATGTCGCCACCGGCTTCATCGGAGCCAACCCGCTGAGCCCGGTGCGGACCGGCGAACTTCAGGGCCCCTATCTGGGGGTCGACGTGCAGGCCTGGACCGAGAACGGTGAAGCGGTCGTCGGGGAGGTCGGGGAAATGGTAATCACCGCACCGATGCCGTCGATGCCGATCTACTTCTGGAACGACCCGGACGGGATCCGTTACCGCGAAGCCTATTTCGAGGTCTATCCCGGGGTCTGGCGGCACGGCGACTGGATCACCATTGAAGCCGACGGCGGCTGCGTCGTTCACGGTCGATCGGACTCGACGATCAACCGCGGCGGGGTCCGGATGGGATCGGCCGACATCTACCAGGCCGTCGAAGCGCTTCCCGAGATCGCCGAGGCCCTCGTGATCGGTGCCGAACTCCCCAACGGGGGCTACCACATGCCGCTGTTCGTGGTACTGCGCGACGGATACGACCTCGACGAGGCACTCGTGGAGAAAATTCGAACCACTATCCGCCGTGAGGCTTCACCTCGGCACGTCCCGGACGAAATCTTCGACGTGCCGGCGATTCCCACCACCCGCACAGGCAAGCGGCTCGAAATCCCCGTCAAGAAACTGATCCAGGGTGTCCCTGCGGAGACCGCGATCAACCGGGCCACCGTCGCCGACACCGACGCCCTCGACTGGTACATCGACTACGCGGAGCGGTTCCAGCACCACCGCGCAGGATCCTCCACGCTCACCTGAGGACAGGCCGCCGAGGCTGGGTGCATCGGCGGCCACAGAGCAGGCATGAACATGCGCCGGGGCGGCCATGTTCAGGGCGCAATCGGGTCGAGCGCACGAAGCGCGATCTGTTCGTTGTCGTCGAGGTGCCGCCGTGTCGCTGCGGCGACCTTCCTCATATTGCGGGTGCGCACGACGGTGAGTACCTCCGAATGCGCATGTCCCCGCCGCTCGTGCTCGTCCGGATCCGCCTCACGGCCCGAGAATGCCAGCCGGACATACCGTTCGGCGGCGTGCCACAGGCCGTCGAGCACGCGCAGGTCCCATGCGGTGGCGGCGGGCCGGAGCAGCTCGTAGTGGAAGGAGTGGTGTGCCTGGTAGATGTCGTCGAGGTCGAGGCTCTCGTCGCCGAACACGGCCACGTAGCCGTCGAGGCGACGCAAGTCTGAATCGTCGAGCATTTTGCAGGCGCGCCCGGCGATTTCCGGTTCCAGCTGCCGTCGTAGCCGATAGATACCGTGCAGGTCGTCGTGCGAAAGCGGGGCGACCATCGCGCTTTTCCCGGGGCGGGTCACCACCAAACCCTGCGCTTCGAGCTCTTTGAGTGCTTCCCGGACCGGGATGAAACTCACCCCGAGCTGCCCGGAAATTTCCCGCAGCGAGAACGTCTGTCCCGGACGGAGTTCACCGGAGAGAATCGAGCGCCGGATTTCCTTGGCGACCTGTTCGGGAACGGAGGTCGGAGTCAGCGACCGCACCAGCGGTTGCGGGTTTCTCGTGCTCGTTGTCACGACCACCTCCGTCTCTTCAACATCGCGTCACCCTTCAATGGCATGTTATAACACCGGGTCCGCGCAGGTCCGGGCGTGGATCGACCGGTGTCAGTCGATGAGCTTTTCGACCAACGGCGCGATCCGGTAGTCGACCATCTCGCGCATGACCAAAGCGGTGGTGGTGCGTTTGACCCCCTTGATTCCGAGGATGTCCCCCGCCACCCGATACAAGTCGTCGGCGTCCCGGACGGCGACGTGGATGAGGAGATCCGCGACACCGCTGAGGCCGAGGACTTCGAGCACCTCGGGAATGCCGTCGAGCGCCGCCCCGACACGAGCCAGTTTGCGCTGGGTGACGTTGGTCAGGATGTACGCCTGCAGGGGGTAGCCGAGGATCGCCGGGTCGATGCGGCGCTCGAATGTGCGCAGCGCGTGCGAGTCGTCGAGCTTGCCCATCCGGGCCTGAACGGTGTTGCGTGAGAGTCCTATCCGGTCCGCCAGGGCGATGGTCGTGGCCCGCGGTGACTCGGCGAGCGCGAGCAGTAGCCGGGCATCGATCTGGTCCGCTTTGTGCGTGCTTGGCATTTTGCCAATTCCACCTTTCCTCGAGTGCCCCGCCGGTGTGCATTCTGCTCATTCTCGGCACCGACTATTGCGCAGGCGGCAAATTCCTGATCCACTGTTATAACAGGTGGGCGGCGGTCAGACCAGACCAGCACCGCCGCATTTCCGAAACCGCATCCGACCGCACGCACCCGTCACCGGTCGAGCGGATTGCTCCTCGGCCACCCCGTCGGAGCTGTTCTTGTAGTTGCGCTCGTCCGCAGCGATTCGCACATGTGAGGAAAGAGAATCCGATGTACAACACCCTGCCCGTCGCCCCCGGGACCGCGACCCGCGTCGCAGAAGCCGGCGGTTCGGTGGACCTGGAGACACTCGAAGCGATCCAGCAGCGAGTGTTGTGGCTTTCCACCTCGATGATCCATCACGCCAACCGGATCCGGCCCAATCCCACCGGCCTGAAGGTCGGTGGTCACCAGGCGTCCTGTGCGTCGATGGTCTCGATCATGACCTCGCTGTGGTTCGAACAGCTCCAACCGGGTGACCGGGTGTCGGTCAAGCCGCATGCCTCCCCGGTGCTCCACGGCATCAACTACCTGCTCGGTGAACTCGACGAAAAATATCTGACCACCCTGCGCGAATTCGGCGGCCTGCAGTCCTACCCCAGCCGGTCCAAGGACCCCGACACCGTCGACTACTCCACCGGCTCGGTCGGCATCGGCGCCACCGCCCCGATCTGGGGGGCCATGGCCCGCCGCTACGTGCAGACCACCACCGGCGGAGCAGGCACCGGTCGCCAGTACTCCCTCGTCGGAGACGCCGAACTCGACGAGGGCGCGGTGTGGGAGGCAATCCTCGACCCCGGCATCGCCGACCTCGGCGAGGTGGTGTGGATAGTCGACCTGAACCGGCAGTCCCTGGACCGGGTGATCCCGAACATCGCCGCGAACCGGCTGGAGAAGATGTTCGACGCCGCCGGGTGGCAGGTGATCACCGTCAAATTCGGCAAGCTGCTCGAAGAGTTGTTCACCCGCCCCGGTGGGCAGGCGCTGCGCACCCGGATCCTGGACATGCCCAACCCGGAGTACCAGCGGTTGCTGCGGTGCAGCGCCGACGAGGTTCGCACCCGACTGCCCGGCGACGGCCCCGGTAGCTCCGAGATCAGCGGCCTGATCGCCGGCCTCGACGACGCCACCCTGATTGCGGCGATCCGTAACCTCGGCGGTCACGACCTGTCCGCGCTGACGGCCGCGTACCGGCAGATCGACGACACCCGGCCCACGGTGATCATCGCCTACACCATCAAGGGCTACGGGCTGCCCACCCAGGGACACCCGCAGAACCACTCCTCGCTGCTGTCGGTCGAGGAATACGCCTCGCTCGCCGCCGATCTGGGCATGGACCCGGTCAATCCGTGGGGCCGGTTCGCCGCCGACTCCGCGGCGGGAAAGCGGTGCGCGAGCAACGCGGAGCGGCTGCGCCGGGACCCGGTCCCGAATGCGCCCGCGCTGACGATTCCCACCGACATCGGCCGCACCCCCAAGGGCACCGCCACCACCCAGGCCGCGCTCGGGCGGGTGCTGCTGGATCTGACCCGCGAAGCACCCGATGCCGCGAAACGGGTGGTCACCGTCAGCCCGGACGTGAGCTCGACGACCAACCTCGGCGGGTGGGTCAACAAGGTCGGCGTGTGGTCCGCGGCCGAGCGTCGCAACTGGTTCGACGACGACCGCGAGACCATCATGCACTGGAATGAGCGGCCCACCGGGCAGCACATGGAACTCGGCATCGCCGAAACCAACCTGGTCGGGCTGATGGGTGAACTCGGCGCCACCTGGAGCCGGTGGGGACAACCGCTGTTCCCCATCGGAGTGATGTACGACCCGTTCGTCGAACGCGCCCTCGAACCGTGGTCCTACGGCATCTACGCGGGCGGCCAGTCGATTCTGGTCGGTACCCCCTCCGGTGTCACGTTGGCCGCCGAAGGCGGTGCGCACCAGTCGATCAAAACCCCGTCGATCGGCCTCGAGCAGCCCGGGTGCATCAGCTACGAACCCGCGTTCGCGATCGACACCGAGTGGACCCTGCTGGCCAGCATCGGCCGGCTCGGCCGCCCCGACGGCACTTCCGCGTACCTGCGGCTGTCCACCCGCCCCGTCGATCAAACCCTGGCCGCGGTGCCCACCGACCCGGCGGCCCGCGAACGCCGCCGCCGGCAGGTGGTGGCCGGCGGGTATCCGCTGGTGCGCCGGGATGGTGCCCAGGTCACCATCGTCGCCATGGGCGCGATGATCACCGAAGCCCTCGCCGCCGCCGATCGCCTCGCCGAACAGGGCATCCCGGCCGACGTCGTCTGCGTCACCAGCCCCGGGTTGCTGTTCGAAGCGATCCAGGCACGGCAGGGTCGCGGGCCCGGTGACAGCTGGATCCTCGACCAGCTCTTCCCCGCCGATCGCGCGACCCCGATCGTCACCGTCCTCGACGGGCACCCGCACACCCTGGCATTCCTCGCCGGCATCAACCACGTGCGCAGCACCTGCCTCGGGGTCAGCAAGTTCGGGCAGGTCGGCTCCCTCGACGACGTCTACCGCTACCACGGCATCGACACCGACAGCATCGTCCGCGCCTCGCTCGACATCCTCCCCTGATCACCGAGACCCGCACGCCCACAGGCCAGGAGCACACCACACCATGACAACCGAACAACTCGAAGGCACCACGGTGCGGATGCCGGCGCTCGGGGAAAACGTCGACGAAGGCACCATCACCCGGTGGCTCAAACAACCCGGCGACCGCATCGAGGCCGAGGAACCACTGCTCGAGGTTGCCACCGACAAGGTCGACACCGAAATACCGTCCCCCGTCGGCGGAATTCTCCAGCGCATCCTCGCCGACGAGGATGACGTGGTGACAGTCGGCGCCGAGCTCGCTGTCATCACCGATTCGTCGGACGGTGCGGCCGCCGCACCGACAAACGCTTCGCCGGCTCCTCCTGTTCAGGCACCGCCTGCGGTTTCGGCACCCACCGCAGCTGCGGCGCCTCCGGTTTCGGCGCCGACCGTTCCCCCGACGCCGAAACCGGAACCCACCCCGGAACCCACGCTCGCACCCCCGGCGCAGCGGGAGCAGGCCGCTTCGGACGACTCCGTCACCGAGAAGCTGCCGCGGATTCGGCGCACCATCGCTCAGCGGATGGTCGAGTCGTTGCAGACCTCGGCCCAGCTCACCACCGTCCTCGAGGTCGACGTCACCGCGATCGCCCGGCTGCGGGCCGCCCACAAGGACGACTTCCTCGCTCGCACCGGACTAAAGCTCTCGTTCCTGCCGTTCTTCGCCAAAGCCGCGGTCGACGCGCTCACCGAGCACCGGGTCCTCAACGCCTCACTGAACGCCGACGTCACCGAGGTGACCTACTACGACCACTGCCACCTCGGTATGGCCGTCGACAGCGAAAAAGGGTTGATGGTGCCGGTCATCCGGGATGCGCAGAATCTCGGGATCGAGGGGCTCGCCCGGGCGATCGCGGACAAGGCCGAGAAGGTGCGCACCGGAAAGATCACCGCAGACGAATTATCCGGCGGCACGTTCACCCTCACCAACACCGGCAGCCGGGGTGCGCTCTTCGACACCCCGATCATCAACCAACCCCAGACCGGCATCCTCGGTGTCGGTGCAGTGGTCGAGCGGCTGATCCCGACAGGGCAGGACGGCGAGCTCCGCATCGACGTGCGGTCGATGGCCTACCTGTCCATCTCCTACGATCACCGCATCGTCGACGGCGCCGACGCCGCCCGATTCCTCACCACCGTCAAGAACCGGCTCGAAACCGGCTTCACAGCCGCCGATCTCGCCTGATCGGCACCGGCACACACGCCGAAGGAGCAATGATGACGCGAGACGATCAGGCCATGCTGGCGTTCGCCGCCAAATGGTCCCGATTCGGCGGAGGAGACGAATACATCCTCCCCGAGTTCGGCATCACCCCGCAGGTGTTCTACCAACGCCTTCTCACGATGGTGACGTCCACCCTGATCAACGACGTCGACTTCTCAACCCGGACATACTTGAGGGACTTCTGCTCCAGCAAACTCGCCCGCCCGGCTTCGGGCACTGCTGCGATGACACGCGTGGCCGTGTGATCCACACCGGTGGCCGCCCCACAATGGCGGCCACCGGTTTCCGGGTTACATCGTTGCGAGAGAGTCTCTCCACGAACATCTTCGGTGGATTACTCGTTCCCGGTTGGCCGGGCGACGAGGGTGATCACCAGGTTCGCACGGCGTGACACCCCGGCCCACGGGCCCAGCATCGGATAGACGGTGCGATCCACCGTCGTCTCCGCAGTAATATGGAGTGTGTCGGCCACCTCGATCGCCCGAAGCTGCAACCGCACGGGAGCCGTGGTCCCCCGAACGGTCACCTCGCACGGAACGGACTGACTCGACAGGGCGGCACCATCGATCGCCACCCTAATCGTGGGGTGCTTATCCGTGTGGAGGTAGTGCGCGGACCGCAGGTGCCAATCACGGGGCCCCAATGCGGTATCGATGCGGTTGGCAGCAAGCAGACCGGTCCCGGTAATGCGGCCGCCGCTGACCGTGATCGAACCCTCCCGCACCGGGATACGGCCCCGCACCCACATCAACCCGAACGCTTTGGCCCGGAATGTCACCGCCGATCGCCCGGTATCGATGGCATACGTACCAGAGGGAATGGTTGTGGAGGCCGGGTCCGAGGACGCGGAATGGATGTCGGGCATAGGTGGACTCCTCGGAAAAGATGCTTTCGCCGAATGGCAGTTGAAATATTTGATAACAGTTGTCCTGAATGTGCAAGGTTTGATCGAAATCTTCGCTGCCCGGCCCGACGCCCACGCCGATCACGTTCGGAGGGCGGCCGTTTCGTCCGACAGCGTCGACGGTGGGCAGGATGACCACCGGATTCTGCTTCAGTATCAGCATCGGCGTGCAGATTGCTCACTCTCATGGGTGCTGGTTGCCGGATCTGCCGGTCGCTGCTTGACTGAGATCACGCAGGCACGAGAAAGACACGCCGTTTCTCGATCGCCTACCGGGAGAGCTCACGAGGCCGGAGACCCGGACAACGACACCGCCGCACGGTTTTCGACGCATCGTAAATGGCGGGTCCGACCCGTAACCGCAAACTGTGCGCACCATGTGCAGCACGGATCCGACTCGAGGACTTCTTGTGCAATCTTCTGTCTCCGCTCCGCAGCGAACCCTCCCGGCGATGTGCGACAGCGAGCCGCCCAGCCGGATTGCCGCAGCAGCCACTGCTCTCCCCGAACACCACCCGATCCGGGTGACCGGCGCCCAAGCGGTGGTGCGCTCACTCGAAGCGCTTGCCGTCGAGGTGGTCTTCGGTATCCCGGGTGGTGCGATCCTGCCGGTGTACGACCCGCTGATCGATTCCCAGCGGCTGCGTCACGTGCTGGTGCGACACGAGCAGGGCGCTGGACATGCGGCCACCGGCTACGCCCAAGCCACCGGCAAGGTCGGCGTGTGCATGGCAACGTCCGGCCCGGGCGCGACGAACCTGGTCACCCCGCTCGCCGACGCGCAGATGGACTCGGTGCCGATCGTGGCGATCACCGGGCAAGTCGGACGCGGCTTGATCGGCACCGATGCCTTCCAGGAAGCCGACATCTGCGGTATCACCATGCCGATCACCAAGCACAACTTCCTGGTCACCGACCCCAAAGACATCCCCCGCACCCTCGCGGAGGCGTTCCGCATCGCCGCCACCGGACGCCCCGGCGCGGTGCTCGTCGACATCCCCAAGGATGTCCTGCAGGCCACCACCACCTTTGCCTGGCCACCGGCGACCCACCTGCCCGGCTACCGGCCGGTCAGCAAACCACACGGCAAGCAGATCCGTGCGGCCGCCGACCTCATCGCCGCCGCGAAGGCGCCCGTCCTCTACGTCGGTGGGGGTGTGATCAAGGCCGAGGCGTCGGTGGAACTGGCGCTGCTCGCGGAGCTGACCGGGATTCCCGTCGTGACGACGCTGATGGCCCGCGGAGCGTTTCCCGACAGCCACCGCCTGCACTACGGGATGCCCGGCATGCACGGCACCGTCGCCGCCGTCGCCGCGCTCCAGAAGAGCGACCTGCTGATCGCACTCGGTGCCCGGTTCGACGACCGCGTCACCGGCGAAGCGGACTCGTTCGCGCCCGGCGCCCAGGTCATCCACGCCGACATCGACCCCGCCGAGATCGGCAAGAACCGATTCGCCGACGTGCCGATCGTCGGTGACTGCAAGCAGACCATCACAGCACTGATCGACGCGATGCGTTCCCGCCGCAACCAAGGCCGGCCAATCGACCTGACCGGCTGGCGCGACTACCTCGACGGGATTCGCCGGACCTACCCGGTCAGCTACGACCGCCCTCGCGACGGAGCCCTGTCACCGGAGTTCGTCATCGAAGCTCTCGGCAAGGCCGCCGGTCCCCATGCGATCTATTGCTCCGGCGTCGGCCAGCACCAGATGTGGGCCGCCCACTACATCAGTTACGAAAAGCCGCGCACCTGGCTGAATTCGGGCGGTCTGGGCACGATGGGTTATGCGGTGCCGGCGGCGCTGGGCGCGAAACTCGGTGCACCCGACCGTGAGGTGTGGGCGATCGACGGCGACGGCTGCTTCCAGATGACCAACCAGGAACTGGCGACCGCCGCGATCGAGGGCATCCCGATCAAGGTGGCCGTGATCAACAACGGAAACCTCGGCATGGTCAAACAACTGCAGGAAATTCACTACGGCGGCCGGTACTCGAACGTCGACCTGGCCACCCATTCGCGCCGCATCCCCGACTTCGTGCAGCTCTCCGAGGCGCTCGGGTGTGTCGCACTGCGCTGTGAACGCGAGGAGGACGTCGACGCGGTGATCGCTCGAGCCCGGGCTATCAACGACCGCCCCGTCGTCATCGACTTCATCGTCGGTGACGACGCCCTGGTCTGGCCCATGATCGCCGCCGGCGCCAGCAACGACCAGATCATGGCCGCTCGAGGAATCCGGCCGCTGTTCGACGACACCGAGGAAGCCGCCGAAACAGCCACCATCCACGGACTGCTCGAGGGGATCGACGGCCACTAGAAGGCGGGACCTACTGGGCGGTCGGCAACCGCGCTGCCGCGGTGAGGACCGCTCGCAACGACGTTGCAGGTCAACCAGATTGGTTCCTAGCGTTACGCGAAACACGACCCACTCGGTTTCGGAGGTGGCGCCGCATCCGTGTTGAAAATCCGGAGTTTGCGGATTCCGCCGGTGAACGCTCTCAGTCGGTGCGCAGCAAGCCGTGGAGCAGAAGGTCACCGAGCTCGCCGAAGGCATCGGCGGCGGACAGGCCGGTGCGCTCGAGGAGCACACCGGACTGGACGGCGTCGATCGCCAATGCCACCAACTGGGCGGCGAATGCGGCGTCGGTGGCGCGGAAGTGCCCGGCTTCGACGCCCTCGTCGATCAATTCGTGCACCCTCTGCGCGGCCTGCGCGGTATTGCGACCGTAGATCTCCGCCGTCGGTGCGTACGAAACCATGTCTTCGTAAAACGCCCGCGAGTTGCGGCGCATCGCCGAGGCGACACCACCGAGATACGTCGTAATCCGCTTACGAGGATCGGACTCGTCGGCAACGGCGGCTTCGATCTCGTCCGCGGCGGCGCCGAAGAAGTGTTTCGTGGCGGCGATGACAAGTTGCTCTTTTGTCGACGCCACGCTGTAGAGGGTGGCCTTGGAGCACCGCAGACGCTGCGTCAGGTCGTCGACGGTGACCGACGTGAACCCCTCCGTCAGGAAGATCTCCTCGATCCGCGCGAGCAGTTCATCCCTGCGGGCGGTGTCGACGCGCCGACGCCGCGGGGTATTCATCGTCGCGCGGTTCGGCGTCGCTCCTGCACGGGCCATGCGGTCGAGTGTTCCACAATCCCGGGCCCCTCGAATCCACAGGGCTTCCCTTCCCGACACACGTTGGGTACATTGATAGGTACTCAATTACCCAATAGATTACCCGCTAGGAGTTGTCGTGGCTGCCGATATCGACGCGCGAGTACGCGAGATCCTGTCGTCCTACGCCGGTGACGGCACGAACGTGGCGTGGCTACTGTGCGATCGGCACCCACCCGAATCCCTGGCACTCACGGTCGTGAACGAGGATCTGTCCACCACACGACTGACCTATGCAGACCTCACCGAGTCGTCACGCCGGTTCGCGCAGGTGCTCACCGATCACGGGATCGGCCGGGGCGATCGCGTGGCGACCCTGATGGGCAAGAGCACCGACCTGGTCACCGTGCTTCTCGGCATCTGGCGGGTCGGGGCCGTCTACGTTCCACTGTTCACGGCGTTCGCCGAGGACGCCGTGACCTCGCGCTTGGCCAATTCGGAGACCAAGCTCGTCGTCGTCGACGCACAGTACCGGTCCAAGATCTCCTCCGACGGCGCATGGGACATTCTCGTCTCGGGTGACGGTGCGGACACGCTGACAGCACTGCTGGTGTCCACTCCTGCCGACGCCCGGCCGTCCGCTTCGGTCGGTGGCGACGGCCCCTTGGTGCACATGTTCACCTCGGGCACCACCGGCACCCCCAAAGGCGTCATCCATCCCGTCCGCTATATCGCCGGATGGCACAGCTACCTCGAATTCGCACTCGGCGTCCGCGGCGACAGCGTGTTCTGGTGCGCGGCGGACCCGGGTTGGGCGTACGGGCTCTACACCGCGATCATCGCACCGTTGGCCGCCGGCGTTCCGACAATCCTGACCCGCGGCGGTTTCTCCGCCGCCTCCACGTGGTCGGTGCTCTCCCAACTGGAGGTCACCGATTACGCGGCAGCGCCGACCGTGTACCGGGGCCTGCGCGCCGAAACACTGACTCGTCCGGACACACTCGCGTTGCGCCGCCTCTCGAGCGCGGGTGAACCGCTCACCCCCGAGGTCAACCTCTGGGCCGAGAAGGAACTCGGCCTGCTCGTCCACGACCACTACGGACAGACCGAACTCGGGATGCCCGCCGGTTTCCCGCATCACCCCGACGTCGCAGTGCCGGTGGTGTCCGGAGCGATGGGGGTCGCGCTGCCCGGGTGGACGCTGAAGTTGCTCGAGAACGACCGCGACGAGCCCGCACCCGCCGGCACGGTCGGGCGGCTCGCGGTGGTGGTCGCCGACAGCCCGCTGATGACGTTCACCGAGTACGCGGGCGGACGCGGCGACGCGGGCCGATTCACCACCGACAAGAACTACTTCCTCACCGGCGACACCGCCAGCATCGACGCCGACGGAATCCTGCACTTCTCCTCCCGCGACGACGACGTCATCATCATGGCCGGTTACCGAATCGGCCCCTTCGACGTCGAATCCGTACTGGCGCAGCACCCTGCAGTGCGTGAGTGCGCCGTGGTCGCCGCACCCGACGAGGTGCGCGGCGAAGTGATCGAGGCCTACGTCATCACTGCACCGGACCACGACCAGGACCCCGGCGACGCGCTCGCCCACGAACTGCAGCAGTGGGTGAAAACCAAGTACGCCGCCCACGCCTACCCGCGCCGGGTGCATTTCGTCGACACCCTCCCCAAGACCCCGAGCGGCAAGATCCAGCGCGCGCAGCTCCGCCAGCAGCGCCGCGCCGAACTGTCCCGACAGGAAGCACACTCATGACCGATGCCCGGACACCGCTGGTCGTGACCCAGCACGGTGCGACACGCATGTTCACCCTCAACCGCCCCGACCGACGAAACGCCTTGAACGACATCCTGGTCGAGGCACTGGGCGCCGCGCTGTCCGACGCCGAGGCCGACCGCGACACCCGAGCCGTCGTCCTGCGCGGCGCCGGCAAAAGTTTCTGCGCCGGTGCCGACCTCCAGTATTTTCTGGACCTGCACTCCCGTGGGCACGCCCCTACCGGGTTCCTTCGGGGCGTCTCAGCCCTCGCCACTCGACTCGAGGCCAGCCGGTTGCCTGTCGTCGCGGCGATCCACGGGCACGCCGTCGCCGGTGGACTCGAACTCGCGCTCGCCTGCGACGTCGTCATCTCCACCCCCACCGCCCTCATCGGTGACGGACACGTCCGCAACAACCTGCTTCCCGCCGGCGGTGCCAGCGTGCGCCTGCCCCGCAAGGTCGGCGACGCCATGGCCCGCTGGCTCGCCCTCACCGGCGCCCTGCTCCCGGCAACCGAACTGCAGCGCACCGGATGGCTACACGAGGTCGTCGACCACGAACACCTCCACACCGCAGCCCTGACCGCCGCCACCGAACTCGCCGAACACGCCGGCCCCGCCCAACACGCCTACAAATCGCTGCTCTCCGACCTCACCGGCCTCGACGAAAAATACGGCCTCGCTCATGAACTCGACGCCTTCGACACCCACTGGCAGACCAGCGACGTCCCCACCGCCCTGAACGACTTCCTGCACGGCAGGACCACCAACCCCAACACCCACCCCGCCCCGACAGGAACACGATGAACCGCTACACCGATCAGGTCGTCCTCGTCACCGGCGCCGGCCAAGGACTCGGCGCCGCCATGGCCCACCGGTTCGCCGCCGAAGGCGCCACCGTCGCGATCGCCGAGATCAACGACACCGCCGGCCAGGCCTTGGCCGCCGAGCTGACCGACCGCTACGGCCGCCCCGCCACCAGCCACCCCGTCGACGTCGCCTCCGCCGAGCAGGTGCAGGACTGGGTCGACACGATCGCCGACACCCACGGACGCATCGACGCCCTGGTCAACAACGCCGGCATCATCCGCGACAACCGGATCGAGAAGATCACCGTCGAGGACTGGCACGCCGTCATCGACGTCTCCCTCACCGGGTCCTTTCTCTGCGCCCAGGCCGTCCTGCCGCACATGCGCGCCCGCACCTACGGACGGATCGTGTCCTTCAGCTCGATGAGCTGGCGCGGGAACTTCGGACAGGCCAACTATGTTGCCGCCAAGGCCGGCATCGTCGGCCTCACCCGCACCATCGCCCTCGAAGCCGCCCGCGACGGCATCACCGCCAACGCCATCGCCCCCGGACTCATCGAAACCCCGATGCTCGCCTCCATGAACGGACCCGCCCGCGACAAACTCGTCTCCAAAGTCCCCCAAAAGCGCACCGGCGACCCCACCGACATCGCCGAAGCCGCCGCCTACCTCTGCTCCCCCGCCGCCGGCTACGTCAGCGGCATCGTCCTCGACGTCGACGGCGGCCTCGGCATCGGATCCTCCATCCGGTAGCTCCGATCGAAAGCTCCCCAGCGCCTCGGCTGGGTGGGCGCCACCCTCAGTCCATCAGCCGGAATCCCGCCTCTATTCCCTCGCGCCACTGACTGAGTTCGACCTCATAATCACCGACGCCCGCACCCCGCGCAGTCAGCGAACTGACCTTCGCAGCTTCTTGCGCTCGTCCTCGGTGTAGCCACCCCAGATGCCATGGCGTTCGGAGGATCCGAGTGCATATTCGAGGCACCGGTCCCGCACGGGGCACCGCCGGCAGACCTGTTTGGCCGCACGTACTCGACGCGCACGGGGTTCGCCTCGTTCGTTGTCGGGGTGGAAGAACACCGCGGGGTCGGTGTCCCGGCAGGCCGCGGACAGCTGCCAGTCCCACTCCTCGGCGATGGGGACGGGCAGCCGCACCGTCAGGGCAGGCATCTGCGTTCCTTCCTCGCTCGCCGGTAGACGCGGATCAGACTGGCAGTGGAGCTGTCCCCGACCTCCGGTGCTCCGCCCTGGTCCCACAAGGCGGGACCCAGTTCCAGCGCCGACGTCTTACCGAGCTCGACTCCCCATTGGTCGAACGAGTCGATTCCCCAGACGACGCCTTGAACGAATACCTGGTGTTCATACAGGGCGATCAACTGTCCGAGAGTCGATGGGGTGAGCTTCGTGCCCAAAATTGTTGTCGAGGGCCTGTTTCCGGGCATCACCTTGTGTGCGACGAGCTCGGCGGGCGTCCCGTCTTCGGTGATCTCGGCGTCGGTCCTGCCGAACGCGAGGACTTTCGATTGTGCGAGGAGGTTCGCAGTCAGCACATCGTGCATGGAGCCGATGCCGTCGATTGTGGGTAGATCCTCCACCGGCTCCGTGAATCCCACGAAGTCGACGGGGATCAGATGTGTGCCCTGGTGCAGAAGCTGATGGAACGCATGTTGCCCGTTCGTGCCTGGTTCTCCCCAGAAAACCTCGCCGGTGAAGGTGCCGACCGGAGTACCGTCCGCCCGCACCGATTTGCCATTCGATTCCATGGTCAGTTGTTGCAAATACGCCGGAAACCTGGCCAGGTCGTTCGCGTACGGCAGCACGGCCCGCGAGTCGGCACCGAAGAAGCTCGAGTACCACACACCGAGCATGCCGAGGATGACGGGCGCATTCGATTCCAAGGGTGCAGTGCGGAAGTGCTCGTCGATCGCCCGCATCCCGCCGAGGAACTCGGTGAACCGCTCTCGTCCGATCGCGATCATGACCGAAAGCCCGACGGCGGACCCGACCGAGTACCGTCCGCCCACCCATTCCCAGAAGCCGAACATGTTGTCGGCGGTGATACCGAAAGCCGTGACCCGTGCAGTGTCGGTAGACACCGCGACGAAATGGCGGGGCACCGCATCCTCCCCCAGTGCGCCGGTGATCCAGCGCCGGGCAGCGGATGCGTTCGTCATC
The DNA here is from genome assembly GCF_018343855.1 of Rhodococcus sp. USK13. NCBI lineage: Bacteria > Bacillati > Actinomycetota > Actinomycetes > Mycobacteriales > Nocardiaceae > Rhodococcus > Rhodococcus sp. USK13. The sequence goes on from NZ_CP069242.1 coordinate 480,978, forward strand.
GTCTCCAGCGTGGAGAAGGTCTTGGAGACAACGACGAACAGTGTGGTGCGCGGGTCCAGGTCGGTCAGATTCGACAACAGATCCGTGGGATCGATATTGGAGACGAACCGTAGCTCGGGCCCGTCGACGTAGTGGCGCAAGGCGCGATAGGCCATGGCCGGACCGAGGTCGGATCCACCGATCCCGATGTTCACCACCGTACGAATGCGCTCGCCGGTGGCCCCGCGCCACACGCCGGACCGGACACGATCGGTGAACTCACCCATCCGCCCCAGCACCGCGTGCACGTCCTCGATCACGTTCTGTCCGTCGACGATCAGCTCGCGCTCGGGGCTCGCGCGCAGAGCAGTGTGCAGAACAGCCCGGTCCTCGGAGGTGTTGATGTGTTCGCCGGTGAACATCGCCTCACGGTGGCGTTCCACGCCGGCGGCCCGGGCGAGGTCGAGTAACAGGCCGACCGTCTCGCGCGTGACACGATGCTTGCTGTAATCGATGTAGAGATCGCCGGCCGTGACATTCAGGTCTTCGCCCCGACGAGGGTCGGCGTCGAAGAGTTCCCGAAGGTGCGTGGCCGCGACTTCCCAGTGGTGATCGGACAGTTTCTGCCACAGCGGCGTAGCGGTGACGTTGTGTGTCATGCGAGTCCTCGCAGCCGGGGGGCAAGGTCGCGCTCGAACAACTCCAGGAACCGCTTCTGGTCATGCCCGGGCGCATGGAACACCAGATGATTCAATCCGGCGTCGAGATACGGCTTGATCTGCGCCACCGCCTCATCCGGATCCGACGCCACGATCCACCGCTTCGCGACCTGCTCGATCGGCAACGCATCCGCCGCCTTCTCCATCTCGATCGGATCATCGATCGAATGCTTCTGCTCCGCCGTCAACGACAACGGCGCCCAGAACCGGGTGTTCTCCAACGCCAACTCCGGATCCGTGTCATAGGAAATCTTGATCTCGATCATCCTGTCGATCTCCGCGACCTCACGCTCCGCCTTCGCCGCCCCCTCCGCGACCGCCGGCAGCAACTTCTCCGTATACAACTCCATACCCTTACCCGACGTACAAATGAACCCGTCCCCACTGCGGCCGGCATACCGGGCCACCACCGGACCACCCGCCGCGATATACACCGGAATCCCGTCCTCGGGCACGTCGTAAATCGACGCCCCCTTCGTGGAGAAATACTCGCCCTCGAAATCGACCCGATCCCCGAGCCACAGCTCCCGCATCAACCGCACCGACTCCCGCAACCGCGCGAACCGCTCCTTGAACTCCGGCCACTCCCCGGCATACCCCGTCGCGATCTCATTGAGCGCCTCACCGGTACCCACCCCCAGCATCACCCGACCCGGATACAGACACCCCATCGTCGCGAACGCCTGCGCCACCACCGCCGGGTTGTACCGAAACGTCGGCGTCATCACCGACGTCCCCAACTGCAGTCGTGACGTGCGCTCCCCCACCGCCGTCATCCACGCAATCGAGAACGGCGCATGCCCACCCTCGTGCCGCCACGGCTGGAAATGATCCGACACCGTCGCCGAATCCATCCCGTGCGCCTCCGCCAGCACACCCAGCTCCACCAACTCCCGCGGACCGAACTGCTCCGCCGACGCCTTGTATCCCAGCTTTATCACGACTGCACCGCCTCCATGCTCCGAACCTGATGTCCACCGAATTGTTGCCGCAGAGCCGAAACCGCCTTCATAGCAGGTGAATCCGGCTGGCGGGAGGAGAAACGCGCGAACAGGGCGGCCGAGATGGCCGGGACCGGGACGGCGTGGGAGATGGCCTCTTCGACCGTCCAGCGCCCCTCGCCGGAATCTTCCGTGTATCCGGATATCGAGCTCAATCCCGGGTCCTGCCGAAGCGCAGCGACGAGAAGGTCGAGTAGCCAGGAGCGCACCACGGTGCCCTGCCGCCACGCACCCATCACAGCGTCGGGGGCAGTGATTCGGGGTTCGGCGGCCAGGAGTTCGTATCCCTCGGCGTACGCCTGCATCAATCCATACTCGATACCGTTGTGCACCATCTTGGCGTAATGGCCGGCGCCGACCGGCCCCGCATGCACGAAACTGTCCTCCCGCTTCCCTTCGGGCCTGAGTGCATCGAAGATCGGCATGGCGCGTGCAACATCGGCGTCGTCCCCGCCCACCATCAGCCCGTAGCCCTCGTCCAGGCCCCATACTCCGCCCGATACGCCGCAGTCCAGATAACCGATTCCGCGCTCACCGAGCACAGCGGAGTGGAACTCATCGTCCGAGAAGCGCGAGTTTCCGCCCTCGATCACGAGATCTCCGGGCCCGAGCAGCTCGCTCAGCTCGGCGATCACGGAGCGGGTCGGCTCACCGGCCGGAACCATCACCCACACCACTCTGGGGCCACTGAGGCGAGTGACCAATTCGGCCACCGAGTCGACGTCACGCACGGTGGGATCGAAATCGAAGCCGACGACCTCGTGCCCCGCGGCGCGAACACGCTCGCGCATGTTTCCGCCCATCCGCCCTAGACCTATCAAACCCAACTGCATCGGGAACTCCTTGACGTTTACTCGACCGCCGACCCCAAGCCGCAGACCCACGGATGCACGATATCGCGCACGATTTGCGTGCAATCATGCCGTTTGCGCGTTCGGACTGTCAATAACCGCGCATAAGGAGGTAGGATCCGGGTAGACCTGATCCGTGTGTGCATCGAGCCGAGTTTCAAGGAGTGTTTCTTGTCCGCAACCACACGACGTGGCGAAATACTCCAACGCCTTCACGTCGACGGCTATGTAGAGGCGAAGGTTCTCTCACGCGAGCTCGGTGTGGACGCGTCGACGATTCGGCGTGACCTCGACACGTTGGTTCGTTCCGGTCAAGCCGAACGAACTCACGGCGGGGCGCGGCCCGTCACAGGCGCATCCTCCGAAATCCCCTACGCGGTAAAGAAAACCGAGCGGCGACCCGAGAAGATCGCGATCGCACGTCGCGCAGCGCAGCATGTGGCCGATGGCGACACGATCATCCTCGACAGCGGGTCGACCACCTACCAGGTTGCTCTGGAGCTTCGTCACAAAGCTGATCTGACGATCATCACCAACGACCTTCGCATCGGCAAGTACGTAGCCACCATCCCCGCCGTCCGCCTGCTGGTCACCGGGGGCGAGCTACTCGGATCCGTCTTTACCCTGGTGGGCGAACGCGCCGTCGACTTCCTCTCCGACTACTCGGCCGACTGGGCCTTCCTCGGAGCAGACGCCATCGACCCGACTGCAGGTATCACCAATACCAACACGCTCGAAGTACCGCTCAAACGAGCGATCATCTCGGCCGCGGCGCGCACCATCGTCCTCGCGGACAGTTCGAAGTTCGGACACCGTGCTCTCGCCAAAGTCGCAGCGATAGACGAAGTCGAAACGATTCTCACCGACTCCGGACTTCCGAGTGATCAGGCCGAACAGTACGGCGGTAAAGTCGCCCGAGCGATGATGGCCGACGACTGAGGGTTGCGGGTCCTGGCGCTGACGGCATAGTCACCGCTGCGGAAACTTGGTCCGGTATCCCTGATCCGCAAGCCATCGGCGTGCACGTCCGCGGCGGCGTTCGTCCGAGAGCAGCTGGTATCGCTGGAACCAAAGAACGGTGTGCGGCTGATGTCAGGCTGCGGATCCGCCTGCGACGCTGTCGAGGTCGGGGAGCGGACGGCGGCTGACTTCGCGAGCGTCGTCCGGGGTCAACCCGAAGGTGCGCAGCAGGTCTTCGGCGAGTGCGTCGGTGGCCTCGGCGGCGTCACGGTCCGGGCGAGCGTGCAGTATCTGGCCGAGCCCGATGAGCGCTCCGGCGGTCAGGACCAGCGCCAGTTCCGGGTCACGGACGGTGAAGCGTCCGGTCGCGGTGGCTGCCTCGATGTCGCGAAGGGCACGGGGGGCGAGTCCGCGGTCGGCGGTGATCAGGTCGGGTGCGTTGTTGAGCAGCACGCGGCTGAGGTCGGGCTCCTTGCGAAAGAGGCGGCCGGTGAGCCGAAAAGCCTGCGCGAACGTCTCGGCGGGGTCCTCGAGGTCGGCGGTGAGGTGATCGAGGAGTTGGCCGTGCGCCTCCAGTGCGGCGTCCACCGCTGCCCGGTAGAGCTGTTCCTTGCTGTCGAAGTGGTTGTAGAACGAGCCCATTCCGACGTCGGCGGCCTGGGTGATCTCGAGTACGGGAACACTCAGATTTCCCTCGGCGATGAAGGTTTGCGCCGCACGAATGAGAGCCGCCCGCGTGCGTGCTTTTCGTCGTTCCAGTCGACTCGCTGGTGCGTCGTCGGTGGTCAAGGGCCGTGTCACCGCCTCTGTTGTGTGTAGACCCGCCCACGATAACACCGACGCTCAGAAATGATGATTTCGTCAGGAACCTTGACCGACGAACCACTCATGAGTGACGATATCGTCATTCACTTGAGGAGAGCTCATGAATAAACACTTCGACGCTCACGCCGATCTGCACAGCGAACAGGGCGCACGGCGCGGTGAACACCCCGGCCGGGCGCCGAACCCGACCGTCAAGGTGCACGATCTCGCGTGGCTGGAATTCACGAAACCCGACCTCGACCGGGCCGAAATGTTCGCTCACGCCTTCGGATTCACCACCGCCTCACGGACCCGAGATGAACTGCAGCTACGGGGAACCGACGCCGGAACGCCGTGCGTGATCATCAAGAAGGGCCCCCGTTCCCGATTCCTGGGAGCGGCGTACCTCGCCGCCGATGACGCGGACGTGCTGCATCTGGCCGAGGCCACCAGCCGTCGTGTCGACCGACTGCCCGAGAGCCTGGGCGGCATCGTCGTCGAGTTGGCCGACCCGAATGGGAGTTCGGTGCGCGTGGTCTCCGGCGTGCGCCGGTTACCCGCACTGCCCGCGCAGACTCCGGTCACCCTCAACGTCGGACGCACGGCGGAACGGACTAACGCGACGCAGCGCCCACCACGGGAGCCGGCGTCGGTGCAGCGGTTGGGTCACGTGGTGCTACAGAGCACCACATACCTCGAGACACTGAATTGGTATCTGCAGCACCTGGGAATGATCGTGAGCGATTTCCAGTACTACCCCGGCCAACGGCAGCGGGGGCCGGTGATGAGTTTCATCCGCTGCGACCGTGGCAGCACCCCCGCCGACCATCACACCTTGGCTCTCACCCTCGGCCCGTCCAATCGCTACGTGCACTCGGCGTACCAGGTCTGCGACCTCGACACCTTGGCCGCAGGCGGCGAATACCTGCGGGAGCGGGGTTACCGCCGCTCGTGGGGGATCGGCCGTCACATCCAGGGCAGCCAGATTTTCGATTACTGGCGCGACCCGGACGGTTTCCTGGTCGAGCATTTCAGTGACGGTGACATGTTCGACGCTGCCCTCGAACCTGGCTGGGCGCCGATGAGCGCCTCCGGTCTGGCGCAGTGGGGCCCGCCGGCGACCAGCGATTTTCTCGGTATCGCCCCTGGCCGGGAGTCCCTGCGCGAATTGCGCGCGACGATCTCTTCGCTTCGCGGAGACAACGAGTTCGACCTCCAACGCCTTCGTGGCCTGTTGAAAGTAGCTTCTACATGAGCATTTCCGTCCTCCGCACCCACGACGGCTGGTGGGTGCAGACCCCACGCGGCGCCGCCCCGGTCGACTCCGCTGCCACCACCACGGCCGCACTTCTCGCCGATCGGGCGGCGATCGAGGCCGCTGCCACGGCCACGGCCACGATCCCGATTGACACCTTGGAGCTACTCTCCCCGGTCACCGCCCCATGCCGGGTGGTGGCGCAAATGACGAATTACGTCTCGCACGTGAAGGATTCGGGGATGAACCCGAATACCGTCCCGCTGACGTTCTTCCGAAAGGCGTCCGGTTCGATCAGTGGCCCGTTCGCGGACGTGCTCAAACCCGACCATGTCCGGTTTCTCGACTACGAGGTCGAGGCGGGACTGGTGTTCGGCCGACCCGTTCCGGTGGGTACCTCGATCGACGAGCACAACATTGCAGAATTCGTCGCCGGTCTCGTCATCACGAACGACGTGTCCGCCAGGGACGTGCAGCTCCCGAAAACGCAGTTCTACGAGGCGAAGTCGTATCCCACCTTCACCCCGGTGGGCCCGGCTTTGGTGCTTCTGGAGGAGGGCGACGTCAAGCGATTCGAAGATCTGCGACTGCAACTGCGCGTCAACGGCGAGGTCCGGCAGAACATGACGGTCGGACGGGACATGATCTACCGGCCGGTACAGGCGCTGCAGGCCCTGACCAAGTTCCAGCGACTCGATGCCGGAGACCTGCTGCTCACCGGCACTCCCGGGGGCACCGCTCTGAAGGCGCCGTCCAAGCCGGTCGAGATCATCGGCTCGCTGCTGCCGCCTGCGGTCAAGTGGAAGTCCTTCTTCAAGGCGCAGGCGAAGAACCCCCACTACCTGCAGGACGGCGATGTCATGGAGCTGTCGATCGCCACGGACGACAATGTCCTGGACCTGGGGATCCAGCGGACCGTGGTCAGGTTCGCCCGGTGACCGCTACCGCACTATGGCCGACGTACGACCATCCCGACGATCTCCCCGCAATAGAAGCCGTCCCGCTCGACTCCCGAGGACTACCCACGTCCACCTACCACCTGCTGGTCCGCGCGGCCGACCTGTGGCCCGATCGCACCGCGCTGACCGTCCTCCCCGACGCTGCGCGCTGGCGTGAACCGGTGCGGCGCGCCTACTCACAATTGATCGCCGACGTGCACCGAGCCGCTACTGCCCTACACGCGGCCGGTATTCGTCGGAACGACGCCGTGGCGTTGATGTCGCCGAACCGCGACGAGCTGGTTACTGCCACCCTCGCCGCGCAGGTCGCCGGTATCGCTGCCCCGATCAACCCGGGCCTGTCCGGTGAGCACATTGCCGAACTGCTGCGTCGTTCCGGTGCGCGGATCTTTGCGGCTCTGCCGCTGCTCCACGTCAACGCGCTGATCGTCACGCTGCTCGCACCGATGCTGCGGGGGCAGAACGTGGTGTGGGCCGGGCCGCTCGGCTACCGCGACGCCGCCCTGTACGGCGAAGTCTGGCGGATCGTCGAGCACTACCGACTTACCGCGATGAGCGCGGTCCCCATCGTCTACGCCGTGCTCGCGCAATGCCCGGTCGACGCCGACATCTCCAGCCTGCGCGCCTGCCTCGTCGGGGCATCCATGCTGCCCGCCGCTGCTCCGAATTCGGTCACCGTGCTCGACGCGATTGTCGAGGACGGTTCGGTCGTCGTCACCGTCGCCGCGGCCGCTGGTGCCGCCGGCCGACCCGCGCTCGATCGCTACCCACTGATCTGGCGACTGGAGACAACGGCATGATCGAGGAGTGGTACCCGGTCGTCATCGTCGGCGCCGGACCCACGGGAATCACCGCCGCCACCCTGCTGGGGCAGTACGGCGTCGACGTCCTGGTGCTGGACCGGTGGAATGGCGTCTATCCACAGCCGCGGGCGGTACACCTCGACGATGAGGTCTACCGCATCGTCGCCCGGGTCGGGCTGGCCGAGGAGTTTGCCCGCATCTCCCGCCCGGCGCAGGGTTTACGGCTCGTCGACCGCGAGACGAGAACGCTGGCCGAGTTTCGTCGCGACCCGGCATGCAGCGTGCACGGCTTCCCGCAGGCCAACATGTTCGACCAACCGGAATTCGAACAGCTGCTGCGTACCGGGCTGGCCCGGTACGACACCGTGCGCTTGCGCGAAAACAGTGCCATCACCGCGGTCGTGCACGAACGTGACTCTGCGCGAGTGACATTCACCGACCGTCTCACCGGCGAACGTCACTTCGTTCGAGCCGGGTACGTCCTCGGCTGCGACGGCGCGAACAGCGTGGTCCGGTCGTCGATCGGCTCGCGCATGCAGGATCTCGGATTCGAGCAGCGCTGGCTTGTCGTCGACATCGCCACCGACGCCGACCTGCACCAGTGGGAAGGTGTTCATCAGGTGTGCGATCCGGTCCGCGCCGCGACGTACATGCGGATCGGTGGCAACCGCTACCGGTGGGAGTTCCGGCTCCGGCCCGGGGAAAGCGCAGCGGACTTCCAGGACCTGGGCCCACTGCGGCCCCTGATCGCTCCCTGGACCCGGCCAGTCCCTGACACCGACCTCGAACTGGTCCGGGTCACCGACTACACCTTCAAGGCGCAGGTCGCCGACCGGTGGCGTGACCGCCGCGTCTTCCTGCTCGGCGACGCAGCGCACCTGACGCCCCCGTTCGTCGGACAGGGGATGGGGGCCGGACTTCGCGACGCCGCGAACTTGGCCTGGAAGCTTACCGGCGTCCTCGACGGCACCCTTCCTGACAGCTGCCTGAACACCTACGAGCAGGAACGGAAGCCTCACGCCCACCACATGATCCGACTCGCGACTACGATCGGCTGGGCAATGACCGAGGGCGGTCGCGTCGGTAACGTGGTGCGACGGCGCCTCGCTCCCTTGGCCGGACGGATACCGGGAGTAGATGCGAAGATCACCGACAGCACCACCCCAGCGCTGCGCCGCTCCGAATTCGTCCACCGGACCGGGCCCACGCGTGGACTGGCCGGAACCCTGTGCCCGAACCCAGTTCTCGACGGTAAGGGCCGTCGACTCGACGACAGCACGCCCGCACAGTTCCTGCTCGTCACCACGATCGAGCCGTCCGCCGGCCAGCGTTACGAGATCGAACGTCGCGGCGCCGTCGTCGTGCCCGCCCCGCCCGGCTCCGACCTGGGTCGCTGGCTCGCCGACGGGCACGCGACCGCGGCGATCGTGCGACCCGACCGCACCGTCATGCAGACCGGGCGATCTCTGGCCGCCCTTTACACGGGAATACCGGCTTTCAGGTCGCGCACGTAGAGACCGGGTGCGTCGCCGAGGACGGTGTGCTCGTCGCTGCCCAGGCGTGTACTCGCGGCGATGCGCTCGCCGGCCCGTTCCGAGACCCAATCGGCCCAGGATTCCCACCAGCTGCCGGTCTTCTTCGTCGCCGCGTCGAGCCATGCCTCGGGATCGGGTCCTGGCTCTCCGTCTTCCCAGTAGTGGGACTTCGGGTTGCCGGGCGGGTTGACGAGGCTGGCGATGTGCCCGGAGAAGCTGAGCACGAATTTGGTGTCGCCCGACAACAGTTGGGTTGTGCGGTAACAGTTTTTCCAGGACGTGAGGTGGTCGGCAATCGCGCCGGAGACGAAGGTGGGGACGGTGATCCTGCCGAGGTCGACGGGCGTGCCGAGCGCCGTCATCGCTCCCGGCGTCGCAAGGGTGTTGTTCTCGAAGATGTCGAGGAACTGGACGTGCAGCGCCCCGGGCAGGTTGGTGCCGTCGGCGTTCCAGGCGAGGATGTCGAAGGCCGGTGGCGTCCGTCCCATGAGGTAGTTGTTGACCACGTAGTTGAAGACGAGGTCGTTCGGGCGCATCCACGTGAAGGCGCTGCCCATGTCGCGTGCCGAGATGATGCCGTTCCGCCGGGATCGGCCCTTCACCAGCTGCAGCAGTCTCGGTCCCGAGAATGCCGCGAGCCCCGCCGGGTCTGCGAAGTCGAGCATTGTCACGGCGTACGACATGCTGTGCACGCGGGTGTCCCCTGTGGCGGCAAGGTGGTTGAGCAGGGCGGTGGTGATGAGGCCGCCGGCGCAGAAACCGATCACGTTGACGTCATCGCTGCCGGTAATCTCCCGGACCTCGTCGATCGCGTCCGACACCCGCTGCGCATACGTGTCGAGGTCCCAGTCACCCTGTTCTGCCTGCGGATTACGCCACGCCAGCATGAACGTCTGCAGTCCGCGGGACACGGCGTGCTCGACGAAGCTGCGACCGGGGCGCAGGTCGAGGAAGTAGTAGCGGCCGATCGGCGGCGGCACCACGAGCACGGGGCGCTCGTACACGGTCTCCGTGGTCGGCGTGTACTGCAGCACCTCGGCGACCTCGTCGCGGGCGACGACGGCACCCGGCGTCACGGCGAGATCGACGCCCAGCGTGAAGGCGTCGGGATCGACCATCCGCGGCATCCCACCGTTGTGGCGCAGGTCGGACACATAGTTGCGGGCGCCACGAACCAGGCTCATCCCACCGGTGTCGAACGCCTCTTTCACGGCCGCCGGGTTGGTGAGCAAGTAGTTCGTCGGTGCGAGCGCGCTGGTGAGGACGGTCGATACGAACGCCGCTTCCCGCGCGTGGCGGTCATCGACCCGTCGACCCAAGTCGTCGACGACACTTTCGACCGCGTCGACGGAAGCAAGGTAGGTCTGTTGCACACGGCGGTAGATCGGATTGTTCGTCCAGGCCTGATCCGTGAACCGCCGATCGCCCGCGGCCGGCCCTACATCCGAGCGGCCCACGGTGATCTTCGTCAGCTCGCGCCCGAGGCGGAGCGACTCCTCGATGACCACTCGGCCCTGCCCGACGACTCCCGTCACTGCGTTCAGCGCGTTCCGTGCGCCGAACCCGCCCGCACGGTCCTCCCCCTCGGGGGTGGCGTCGGGTATCACGAGTGCGATCTTCGGCTCCGCTGTCTTGGTCAACGGTTCTCCTTCGTCTGTACCTGGACACCAGCACCCCGTGGCGGGGATAAGTCCCAGTGTGGACCGCAGCATAAACGCCTTTAATGGTTACTCGCGCGTAATCCAGAATTTCGAGCAAGATCATTTTCGACACCGTTGGTACTTGTGTCGAATTCACGTACTCGAGGCGAGCTGGTGACCGAAAAATGTTCGGCGGCGGGCCTTTTCGCGTCGTAATTCATTAATATATGAAACCGCCAGGTACGGGTAAGTATTCGGCGGCGGGTGTTACTGCGCGCTCGGCAAAAATGCATTCCGGAAGAAACGCCCCATCACCGATAGAAACCGAGGTGCGGTTTCCGGCACCCGTTCCGATGCTTGCGACGCTCAGCCCGCTCGCGGACACCGGACGGGGCACCTGCGGATGTGTGGGGGGCCGCGCGCAGTGGTGGCGCATTTTTGCGCACCCGGGTAGCGGATCTGGTGATTGACCGGCGCGGACTCGCACCGCATCGTGGATGTATCACCCAGCGCCATCGGAGTTTCGACGGCGATTCATTGACTTACGTCCTGCCCGACGCATGAGCCGTGCTCATGCTGCCCGAGCACGATACAGCTAGGAGACGCCCTATGACTTCCACCCAGACCTCCCTCGCGGACCTTCAGATTCCCGAAGCCCGCGACTACCCGATGTTCGTCGACGGGGCGTGGGTGGAAGCTCTCGACGGTCAGTGGAGTGAGGTAACCACTCCTATTCTGCGGAAGCACGTGATCGGCCGTGTCCCGACCTCGAGCGCCGAGGACGTCGACAGGGCCGTCCGTGCTGCCCACAAGGCCTTCCCGCGTTGGAAGTCTCAGCACTTCACCGCCCGCGCCCGGATTCTGTCGAAGATCGCCGACGCCATCGACGCCCGGGCCGAGGAGCTCGCGCGGCTGACCGCCCTCGACACCGGAAACGCGCTGCGCACCCAGGCCCGTCCCGAAGTGCAGACCCTCGCGAATCTGTTCCGCTACTTCGCCGGTGTCGCCGGCGAGATCAAGGGCACGGTTCTGCCCGCCGGGGATGACCAGCTTCAGTACTCCCGCCAGGAGCCGCTCGGCGTCATCGGCTGCATCCTGCCCTGGAACTCCCCGTTGATGATCGCCGGATTCAAAATCCCCGCTGCCCTCGTCGCGGGCAACACCGTCGTGGTCAAGGCCGCCGAAGCAGCCCCGCTGAGCGTGCTGCTCCTCGCCGAGATCTGCGCCGAGCATCTGCCGGCCGGTGTCCTCAACGTCATCACCGGAAAGGGCTCGGTGGCCGGCGAGGCGCTGGTCCAGCACCCGGACGTCGACAAGGTTTCCTTCACCGGCTCCACCGAGGTCGGGCGACACGTCGCCCGTGAAGCCGGTGGCCGCCTCGCACACGTCTCCCTCGAACTGGGCGGTAAGAATCCGTCGATCGTCTTCCCCGACGTCGATATCAACGACGACTTCATCAACCAGCTGCTGCTCTCGACCCGCGTACACAGGCAGGGCCAGAGCTGCACCGCCGGCTCCCGACTGTTCCTGCACCAGGACATCTACGACAACGTCCTCGACCGGCTCGTCACCACCCTGGCCGGGCTGAAGGTCGGCAACCCGTTGGACGAGGCCACGGACATGGGCGCCATCATCAACGAGGCCCAGTTCGCGTCGGTCTGCGGTTTCCTCGACGACGGCCTCAGCTCGAACAAGGTCTCGACGGTCCTCGACGGCTCCCCCGACAAGGTCGGCAAATCCGAGGGCTACTACATGGGCCCCACCGTGTTCTCCGGAGCCGACAACTCCTGGCGCCTGTCCCGGGAGGAGATCTTCGGTCCCGCCCTCGTCGCCATCCCGTGGACCGATCACGCCGACGTCGTCGCGATGGCCAACGACTCGCACTACGGGCTCGCCGCCTACGTCTGGACACACAATCTCGATTTGGCGCTGTCCACTGCCCACGCGCTGGAAACCGGGTGGGTGCAGGTCAACCAGGGTGGCGGCCAGATGGTGGGCCAGTCCTACGGCGGCTACAAGCAGAGTGGCCTGGGCCGCGAAGTGTCGCTCGAAGGCATGATCGCCGGTTTCACCCAGACCAAGCAGGTCAACGTGCGCCTGCGCACACTCTGACCCCTCGCTTCCTTACTCTGGACTGAACGGAATTCCATGACTGTCGGACCACTGAACGACATCCTCGTGCTCGACCTTTCCCGTGCGCTTGCCGGCCCGATCGCCGCCATGATGCTCGGCGATCTCGGGGCCCGGGTGATCAAGGTCGAAGCCCCCGGCACCGGCGACGACTCCCGCACCTGGGGACCGCCGTTCGTCGGGCCGCAAGACGACCCGCAGTCGTCGTACTTCATGTCGGCGAACCGGAACAAGGAATCGATCGTCCTCGACCTCAAGAGCGAGGACGGGCGGGAGGCGCTGCGCAGGCTGATCCGGCGAGCGGACGTGCTGATCGAGAACCTCCGGCCCGGAGCGTTCGACCGCCTCGGCTTTCCGACCGACGTGCTCGAGGAGCTCAATCCACGGCTGATCACCTTGTCGATCACCGGATTCGGCCACGACGGCCCGGAAGGATCCCGCGCCGGCTACGACCAGATCGCCCAGGGCGAGGCCGGCCTGATGTCCGTGACCGGTACCCCGGACGGCGAGCCCACCCGAATCGGGGTGCCGATCGCGGACGTGCTCGCCGGCGTGCACGGAACCGCGGGGGTGTCAGCGGCGCTGGCATCCCGGGAAAAGACCGGCAAGGGCATGGTGGTGCGCACGTCGCTGCTGGCCGCGGCGGTCAGTGCCCACACCTTCCAGGGCACCAAGTGGACGGTCGGCGGACAGGTCGCCCAACGGTCCGGCAACCACCACCCCCAGATCGCACCGTACGGCAGCTTCCGGTGCGGCGACGGATACGTGCAGATCGCGGTCGGCAGCGAGGCGATCTGGGCGAAATTCGCTCCCGTCGCCGGGCTGTCGGCGGATGACCCCCGATTCACCGTCAACCGGGACCGGGTCGCCAACCGCGACACGCTCATCGCCGCTATCGAAGCGGACTTCACCAACCGCACCAGGGCCGAAGTTCTCGCCGCCCTCGAAACAGCCGGTGTGCCTGCGGGATCGATCCGCACCATCGACGAGGTCTACGAATGGGAACAAACCCGTAGCCAGGGACTCCTCCTCGAGGTCGACCACCCAGTGGTCGGGCCGGTGCAATTGCCGGGTCCCTCGCTGCGAATGGAAACCGCGGACGGACAGTCATTGGTCCGTACTCAGCACGCTCCCCCTCCGGTTCTCGGTCAGCACACCGAGCAAATCCTCGACTGGATCGGTAGTGGCAGTCTGGTCGACCAGTTCGACTCAGAGATCACCACGCGGGCGTAACAAATGCGGAAGTCGGTGGGCGGCGTTGCAGGAGACAGTGTCCTGCAACGTCGTCCATACGGCGCCCGCCATGGCGCCGATCACGAGGGGTCGCGCGTCACTGCGAGGTGTCGGGGCCTGCGGGCTTTGGGTGTCGCGGTTCCGGGAGTAATTCGTTTCGGCGGCTGAGGATCTCTTCTTGGAGTACGCGTCGAACTGCTTGCACGGCCGGATTTGTCAGGCTTGCCCTGCGCGCCGCAATGGAGAAGGAGAGGCGGACATCGACCAGGTCGGCCATCACCCGGCGAAGGTCGGGATGCTGGTCGGCCATGAAAGCGGGAAGCAATCCGATGCCGCCGCCGGCGCGCGTTGCCGAAACGTGCGCAAAGATGTTGGTGGACATGAATTTAGCGGTCACTCCGGGCAGGTGCCGCTCGAGGTCGAGGTCTCCCACTTGCAAGAGGGAGTCGACGAAGAAGATCAGCGGATGGGCTGTCAACTCGTCCATGGTGGCGGGTTCACCGTGATCACGTAGATATTGTTCGCTGGCGTACAGGCCTAGCGAGTATTGGCAGATACGTTCCGAGACAAGTCGACTGCTGATCGGGGTTCCGACAGCGACGGCAATATCGAATCCCGCCGGTTGCAGATTCAGTTGCCTTGTCGCGGTGATGAGTTCCACAACGAGATTGGGGTGGTTCATGCGAAGTTTAGCCAGGGCCGGGGCGACGAACATCGGTCCGAACCCGTCCGGTGCGGTGACGCGAATGGTTCCTCGGAGCGTATTTTCACTGATACCGGCGACCACATCCGCGGTCTCCTGGACTGCTTCCTCGATGAGCCGGGCCTTTTCGGCGACGGACCGCCCGACGTCGGTCAATTCCCAGCCGTCCGCGCTGCGCTGCAGCAGACGAACTCCCAGAGCCTTCTCCAGTGCATTCACGCGCCGCGAGACAGTGGTGTGGTCGACACCCAGGTCCTTTGCCGCCGATCGACGGCGCCCGCTCCGCGCGACCGCGAGCAAATACCGAAGGTCATCTGATCGAATGCCTCTCGCATCGATCGTGACCGGCGGGGCGGCCTCGGCATTGCCCTTCTCGGATGCCTGCTCGTGCCGACCGTCGTGGGCGTCAGCGCTGGTCATCGTGGCCGTTCCCCCGAACGCTCTCGGCAGTGTGAGCCGACGGCGCGGTGCCTTGCCGCGCCTGTGTATGCGAAGTTGCGACAAGCAGCGTGTGTAGGTCGATGCTCAGACGACGCAGCACTTCAGGATCCACGGCGGAGACATCGTCGACGACCCGTGCGGCCGACACCGCCGCAGCCCGCCCACGATCGGTGATGGTTACGAGAGTCTCGCGTCGGTCGACGGGATTGGTCGAACGGGTGACCAACCCGGTGCGCTCCAAGCCGTCGATCAAGGACGTGATCGTGGTGGGATGCCGGTCCAGGGTCCGGCACAGAAGCGCGGTGGACATGACTCCGTTCGGTGCCGCTTCGACCAACGACAGGACCTCGTACCGGGGAAAAGACAGCTTGAACGGGCTGAGGGTGGCATCAAGCTTGCGAACGATCAGTTTCTGCGTCTGCAGTACCGCCGCGATCAGTGCTGTCCCCGAAACTTCCTTTGCCTCAGAGCAGGATTGCTCTGTTGCGGCCGGTTTCGTAGCGGTCACGAAGGTCTCCTTTTCACCAATGCTTGACGACGAACTGCACGTCTGTGGCAGGCAATCGACCCAGATGAGACCAATTGCCCTGGCACTCCGACCTCCGGGACAACTCCCCATCCCACACTCGGAGGATCCGGCTCTTCGCCGCCCTTGCCGGACGAGGACTAGCAATGTTCGTGGATGTCCAACTATAGTACTTCCAACTTCTCCGATCTGAAAGGGTCGAATCGTATGTTTACCTTGACCGATGACGAGCGGGCGATCAGTGAGACGGCCCGTGACTTCGCGGCCGAGCATCTGGCGCCGTATGCCGTGGAGTGGGATCAGACCAAGCATTTCCCGGTGGATGTGCTGCGGAAGGCGGCGTCGTTGGGGATGGGTGGGATCTACATTCGGGAGGATGTGGGTGGCTCGGAGCTGACCCGGGTGGACGCGGCCCGGATCTTCGAGCAGCTCGCGAGGGGGTGTCCGTCGATCGCCGCCTACATTTCCATCCACAACATGGTCACGTGGATGATCGACCGGTTCGGCACCGAGGAGCAGCGCCACGAGTTCGTGCCGGGGTTGTGTGCGATGGATCAGTTGGGTAGTTACTGCCTGACCGAGCCGGGTGCCGGGTCGGATGCGGCGGCGTTGAGCACCCGGGCGGTCCGCGACGGTGATTCTTTTGTCCTGAACGGGGTCAAGCAGTTCATCTCCGGTGCGGGGACGTCGGATGTGTATGTGGTGATGGCCCGCACCGGGGAGGGTGGGCCGAAGGGGATTTCCGCGTTCATCGTTCCGAAGGAGTCGGCGGGGCTCTCGTTCGGGCCGAACGAGGTGAAGATGGGCTGGAACGCTCAACCGACCCGGCAGGTGATCTTCGAGGACGTGCGGGTGCCGGCGGCGAACCTCCTGGGCAGCGAGGGGGGTGGGTTCCGGATCGCGATGGCCGGTTTGAACGGGGGCCGGCTCAATATCGCGGCGTGCTCGGTCGGTGGTGGGCAGGCCGCGCTGGAGAAGGCGGTCGCGTACCTGGCGGACCGGAAGGCGTTCGGTGCGCCGTTGCTCGACTCGCAGGCGTTGCAGTTCCAGCTCGCCGACATGCGCACCGAACTCGAGGCGGCCCGCACCCTGTTGTGGCGGGCGGCGGCCGCGTTGGAGGAGGGGGCACCGGAGGTGGTGGAGTTGTGTGCGATGGCGAAGCGGTTCGCCACCGACACCGGTTTCGAGGTGGCCAACAAGGCGCTGCAACTGCACGGGGGTTACGGGTATCTGGCCGAGTACGGCATCGAGAAGATCGTCCGGGATCTGCGGGTGCATCAGATCCTCGAGGGCAGCAACGAGATCATGCGGGTCGTCATCGCCCGCAGCGTCGTCGCGGGCGCCGGACACGGAAAACAAGGAGCGGCATGAGCGAGACAACCACCACGACCCCCGAGGTCCTGATCAGCACCAGCGATGGTGTGGGCCGGCTTGTGCTGAATCGGCCGAAGGCGATCAACGCCCTCAACCACTCGATGGTGCGGCAGATCGCGGCGGCGTTGGCCGCGTGGTCCGACGATGATCGGGTGCGGGCGGTGGTGCTCACCGGGGCCGGTGAGCGGGGTTTGTGCGCGGGTGGAGACATCGTGTCGATCTACCACGACGCCCAGGAGGGCGGTACCGGGTCGCGGGAGTTCTGGCGCGACGAGTACATCCTGAACGCGGCCATCGCGAACTACCCCAAGCCGTATGTGGCGATCATGGACGGCATCGTGATGGGCGGCGGCGTCGGGGTCTCCGCGCACGGCAGCGTCCGGGTCGTCACCGAACGGTCGATGATCGGCATGCCTGAGACCGGGATCGGGTTCGTCCCCGACGTGGGCGGCACCTACCTGCTGGCCCGCACCCCGGGCGAGTTGGGCACCCACATCGCGTTGACCACCGCCCGGCTGAGTGCCGGGGATGCGATCGCGTGCGGTTTCGCCGACCACTACATCCCCTCGGCGAAGATCGACAGCTTTATCGAGGCACTCACACAGACCTCGATCGACGACGCCCTCGCCCGGTTCACCGAACCCGCTCCCGTGTCGGAGTTGTTGGCGCAGCAGGGGTGGATCGACGCCGCCTACTCCGCGGGCAGTGTTCCCGAGATCGTTGCCCGCCTGCGCGGCAGTGGGGTGCCGGAGGCGGAGAAGGCGGCCGAGCAGATCCTGTCGAAGTCGCCGACCGCGTGCGCGGTCACCCTGCAATCGTTGCGCCGGGCCCGGGCGGCGGGCAGCCTCGAGGAAGTCCTGAACGAGGAGTTCCGGGTGTCGGTGGCTTGCCTGAGCTCCCCTGATCTGGTCGAGGGCATCCGGGCGCAGGTGGTGGAGAAGGACCGCAACCCGCAGTGGTCGCCCGCCACCCTCGCCGAGGTGACCGACGAGCAGGTCGACGCGTTCTTCGCCCCGCTCGGGGACCTCGAACTCGGTCTCACCCCACCCACCGCAGCCGTCCCGGCAGCGGCTTCGACCAGCGACACGCGTCCAGGAGGGACTGCACAATGAGCACGATCGGATTTCTGGGACTCGGCCACATGGGTGGTCCGATGGCGGCCAACCTCGTCAAGGCCGGGCACACGGTGGTCGGTTTCGACCTCGCGCCCGCCGCCCTCGAGCAGGCCACCAAAGACGGTGTCACCGTCGCCGAGTCGGCCGTCGACGCCGTGCGTGAGGCGGAGGTGGTGATCACGATGCTGCCGAACGGCAAGCTCGTCCTCGGCCTGTACCAGGAAATTTTGCCGGCCGCGAAGCCGGGCACCCTGTTCATCGATTCCTCCACTATCGACGTCGCGGACGCCCGGGCCGCGCACGAGGAGGCGGTCACCGCCGGGCACCGTTCGGTCGACGCCCCCGTCTCCGGTGGGGTCATGGGCGCGGCCGCGGGCACCCTCGCGTTCATGGTCGGCGGCAGCGACGAGGACTTCGAGGCCGCGAAGCCGCTGCTCGAGGTGATGGGCAAGAAGGTCGTCCACTGCGGAAACCCCGGAAACGGGCAGGCCGCGAAGATCTGCAACAACATGATTCTGGGGGTGTCGATGATCGCGGTCAGCGAGGCGTTCGTCCTCGGCGAGAAACTCGGGCTCAGTCACCAGGCCCTGTTCGACGTCGCGTCCAACGCGTCGGGGCAGTGCTGGGCGCTGACCACCAACTGCCCGGTGCCCGGACCGGTACCGACCAGCCCGGCCAACAACGACTACCAGCCGGGCTTCGCGGCCGCGTTGATGGACAAGGACCTCGGTCTCGCCGCGAACGCGCTGACCACCAACAATGTCGAGGCCGACCTCGGGCTGCGGGCCGCCGAACTCTACAGCCGGTTCCACGCCGCCGGGCACGGCGGCGAGGACTTCTCGGCCATCGTCAACGACATCCGCGACCGCTCAACCACCGCCATCGCTCCGACCGGGGGGAACCAGTGACCGACTTCGAGACCATCCTGCTCGACCGCAAGGGCCGGGTCGGGATCATCACCCTCAACCGTCCGAAAGCGCTCAACGCCCTGAACTCGCAGCTGATGGGTGAGGTCGTCGCCGCGGTCGAGGAACTCGACAAGGATGCGGAGATCGGGGCCATCCTGATCACCGGTTCCGATCGGGCCTTCGCCGCCGGCGCCGACATCAAGGAGATGCAACCCAAGTCGTACATGGACGTCTACCTCGACGACTTCTTCTCCGCCTGGGACAAAGTGGCGGCGGCCCGCACCCCCACGATCGCCGCGGTCGCCGGGTACGCACTCGGCGGTGGGTGCGAGTTGGCGATGCTCTGCGACATCCTGATCGCCGCCGACACCGCGAAGTTCGGGCAACCGGAGATCAAGCTCGGGGTCATCCCCGGGATCGGCGGCTCGCAGCGCCTGACCCGGGCGGTGGGTAAGGCGAAGGCCATGGAATTGTGCCTGACCGGCCGGAACATGGACGCCGAGGAGGCCGAACGCGCCGGACTGGTCTCCCGGATCGTCCCCGCCGCGGACCTACTCGACGAGGCCCTGCAGACCGCGACCACCATCGCCGAAATGTCGCTACCGGTCGCGATGATGGCGAAAGAAGCCGTCAACCGGTCCTTCGAAACCACCCTCACCGAAGGCGTCCGCTTCGAACGACGAGTCTTCCACTCCACCTTCGCCACCGAAGATCAGAAGGAAGGGATGGCGGCCTTCGTCGAAAAACGCCCACCGGTCTTCAAACACCGCTAGTGAGGCGGCTCCGCCGCCCGTGCGTGGTCCGCGAGTGTCTAGACTCGTTAACCACTCACGGGCGCGGAGCGCCTATGTTTTGGAAAGGTGACAGCTAATGGAGAATTCCGTTCCCGTCGTGAGGGTCGAATCCGTCGACCTGGTCCGTGACGGTAGGTTCCTCCTGCGCGACGTCACACTGCAGGTCCGGCGCGGCGAACACTGGGTTCTGTTGGGCGCAAATGGTGCCGGTAAGAGCACGTTGCTCTCGCTGCTCGGAGCGACCGCGCACCCCACGGCCGGTACCGTCCACGTTCTGGGTCACCGACTGGGCCGGGTCGACATGCGGGAATTGCGAGCGCACATCGGTCACGTAAATCCGCGCCATGTGGTCCGGGCGCCGCTGACCGTGCGAGACGTCGTCCTCACCGGCCTGACCAACACCCCCGAGTTCCCTCCGCGGTGGGCACCGACCGACGCGCAGGTTGTCCGCGCGGAGGAACTCGTCCACGCCCTCGGGATGGGGTCACGGTTGAATCTGCTGTGGCCGACCCTCTCCCAGGGTGAGCGTGGCCGCGCCCTGATCGCCCGCGCCCTCATGGCCGAACCCGAACTGTTGCTGCTCGACGAGCCGGCGACGGGCCTCGATCTTGCGGCGCGCGAACAGCTTCTGACTTCGCTCGACGATCTGCGCGCCCAGGACCCCGACCGCGCCAGCATTCTCGTCACGCACCACCTCGAGGAAATCCCCACCACGACCACACATGCCGTTCTCGTGCGGGAAGGTGTCATCGTCGCGCAGGGCCCGGTATCGGACGTCCTCACGACCGCCAACATCAGCGACTGCTTCGACCACTCCATCACCATCTCCAACGAGCACGGACGCTGGGTGGCGCAGACACGGGTTCCCGTAACCGTCGGCTGAGTGGGTGGAACTTCGCCGCGCCGGCCGTCGCTGACGCTACCGCGCTCGAGAGCCGATCCGCGGGACCAGCATCGGCACCCGCGATTGGTAGGTGCGATAGTCGTCGCCGAACGTATCGACCAGGTCATGCTCCTCGAAGCGCACCGCCACCAGAATGAACCCGGTGGTCCCGACAGCGAACAACAATCGGCCCCAGGACATCGTCGGCGCCACCCAGAACGCGATCACGAAACCCGCGTACAGCGGGTGCCGGATCACCCGGTACAGCATCGGCGTCCGAAAGTCACTGGGAAGAGCCGACTTACCGCTCTGATTCCGAAGTACCTGACGCAGCCCGAATAGATCGAAGTGGTCGATAGCGAACGTCGCCGCCAGCACGAGCGCCCATCCGCCGAGCGACACGGCATACAGTGCAATTCGGACCCAGGTGGTCTCGACGTTCCAGATCAGCTCGGGCAGCGGACGCCACTGCCACATCAGCAGCGCCAGCGCCGCCGTGGCGAACAATACGTATGTCGAGCGCTCCATCGGCTGCGGGACGATCCTCGTCCAGCGTCGCTTGAACCAGGGCCTGGCCATCACCGAATGCTGCATGGCGAAGACAGTCAATAGCACCAGGTCGATGACCACGGCGACCACGACGGAAGCGCCCGGACCATCGTCGATCGTGTGAGGCACGACGAGGCCCTCGACCCATCCGATCGCATACACGAACACGATCAGGAATATGGCGTAGACCACCATTCCGTAGGCGGTGATCAGGGTTCGGGCGACTCCCCGCGTGTGCGGCGCCCGCGGCTTTTCGACCATCTCGGCCATGGTGTTTCTCCGATCGCTGGATTTTTCCGACGCACCGAAGTCTCCGATTGGGCGAGGAGTGGAACAAGGAACCCTGGGGTGAAAGTCACTGCACCCCTGCGGACGTCTGAAGACGCGCGGAATCTTGGATTGCGCTCAAAGATTCTCTCTGCGTTGTTCGACAACCCATGCCGCGATCTGTGTGCGTGAGGTGAACTCCAACTTGGTCAGAATATGTTCAACGTGGCCTTGAGCGGTGCGCGGGGAGATCACCAACCGGGTGGCGATCTCTTTATTTGTCAGTCCCTCGGCGATCAGTTCGGCGACCTCCCGCTCGCGCTTCGTCAGGTGTGCGGCAGGAGCCGCGGGCTGAGATTCAGTCGGATGCTGCTTACCTAACGTGTAGGCGACTGCGGCGTCGAAACTCAAGCCGGTCCCGTCCCGATGTGCGGCCGCGTAAGCCTCTTTGCTCAGGGCGTGTCGGGTCGTTCGCTCGCACTCTTCTTGGTACTCACTCATATTGGGCAAGACGACGATTGGACTTCCCACGGAGCGGCTGAGCTTCTCTGAGGCTCCCAGCAGTACGACCGCGCGCCGCGCGTTCTGGTCTTCGGCGGCGATCCATGCCAGCGCCTGCAGGCTCAAGCTGGCGTTGAACCGGTCGTTCACCTCGAGGTCGGCTTGCAGTGCCTGTTCGAGTAGTCCGACCGCTCGTTCACGCTCCCCGCGTCGCCATACCGCGACCGCCAGCCCCCACAAGCAATACGACCGAAACACCGATTCACCCCGTGCATCGGTAATCGCCAGAACGCGCTCGTAGCATTCGATGGCGTGTTCGGTATCCCCGAGAAACTCGTCGGCCAGGCCGAGGCCGATGAGCGCTATAACCTCGACGACATCGTTACGTCCGGCGTAGGTTCGGACAGCCTTCTCGAGATAAGTACGTGCGTCGAGAGGTTGTCCACCGAACAGGGCCGAGTAGCCGAGTGCACTGTCGGTGTGTGCGCGTGCCAACGGGTCGAGTGTCGAAGAGGCAAGCGCCTGTGCCGCGTTCATCAGGGCGGCCGCCGCCTGCAGGTCGCCCTGGACGCCAGTCATCATGCTGCCGATGTAGAGCGCCTTGGCGTAATCGACGGTCGGCCCGGCCGGTGTATGGGCGAGAAGCCGGTCGAGCCACCGCCTGCCTTCGGAGAGCAGACCCCGGGAAAGCCAGAACGGGTACAGTGCGGCAACGATCCGGAGCCCGGAGGCTGGGCTTTCGGAGACACAGGATTCCAATGCGTCCCGAAGATTCGGGTGCTCGCGCACGAGTGTGGTGATCAACGCAAGCTCGCGGGAGCTGATCCATTGCGATTCCATGTCGAGCACCAGGCGTTCACACCAGTCTCGGTGTCGCTGACGCAGTTCGGCATGCTCGCCGCTCTCCTGCGCTTTTTCTCGGCCGTAATCGCGCACGGTCTCGAGCATGCGAAACCGCATCTCGGCACCGGCCGGCTCCCTCATCAGGATCGACTTGTCGACGAGGTAGGTCACCGTGTCGAGTATTTCCTGCGCGGGCAGATCTGCGTCGCAGATTTGTTCGGCGGCGTCGAGGTCGAAACTACCGGCGAAAACCGACAGCTGCGACCACAGCCGCTGCTCCGCCGGTGTGCACAGGTCGTAACTCCAGTCGATGCACATCCGTAGTGTTTGCTGTCTCGACGGCGCGTCCCGGCTGCCCTGGGTCAACAGTACGTACCGGTCGGTCAAGCGTTGCAGTATTTGTTCCGGCGTCATTGCCCGCAACCGTGCGGCGGCAAGCTCGATCGGTAACGGGAGCCCGTCCAATCGCTGGCAGATCCGAGCGATGGTGACCCTGTTCTCCTCGGTGACCTCGAATCCAGGGGCCGCGGCGGCTCCGCGTTCGGCGAACAGCGTGATCGCATCGTTGCCCGCCATCCCGCGCGGTAGGTCGTCGGGATTCGGGACGCCGAGCGGTGGCACAAGCAGCACCGCTTCCCCGCTGATGCCGAGTGGTTCGCGACTGGTGGCGAGAATCTGCAGTCGCGGGCACGTGCGAAGCAGGGTCTCGGTGAGCTTGGCGACCGCGGACACCAGCTGCTCGCAATTATCCAGAATCAGCAGCTGCTCTCGCCCGGCGAGGAATTCGACAAGCACCTCGCGTATGGGTCGCGCCGATTGGTCGCGCAATCCCAGCGCGTTCGCTACCACCCCCGCCAACAGCAACTCGTCACGCAACTCCCCGAGCTCCACAAGGGTGGTGCCGTCGGCGAAGTTCCGGCGCACCTTGCCGGCTATACGAAGTGCCAGACGGGTCTTTCCGACCCCACCGGTGCCGGTCAGGGTCAGCAGCCGCGCGTTCGACAACGCGTTCCTCGCCTCGGTCAACTCTGTGTGTCGGTCGACGAAACTGGTCAACTCCAGGGGGAGTTGACCCCCGCGCCCCGAATCGGCCGACCACGACGGTTCAGGCCACGCACCTTTCCCGGGAGGGGCATCGGTCGCGGCTCCCGACTCGGTGGTGTGCAGAGCGATCTCGTCGACCGCGAATCCATGCCGTAACTGGGCTTCGCGCAGATGTTGACTCAGCTCCGCGGCAGACGGGCGCGTCTCGGGATCACTGGCCATGGTCTGTTCGATGATTGCACTGACGTCCTCGGGAACGCCGTGCTCGCGGGGGTCCGGTACCGGCTCGGATGTGATCCGCACGAAGTGTGCCATCAGGTGCTCCCCGCTGCGGCGTTCGAACGCGGCATGGCCGGTGAGCGCCGCGAACAGGGTGGCGCCGAGCCCGTACACGTCCGCGGATGTGCTCGGCGGGCGTCCGGCTACGACTTCGGGGGCGATGAACGCCGGTGACCCGGTGACGACCCCGGTGGTCGTCTCGAACCCGCCGGTGATGTGTGCGATGCCGAAATCCGTCAATGCCGGCTCACCGTAATCGGTGAGCAGTATGTTCGCGGGCTTGATGTCGCGATGGAGGATGCCGACCTTGTGCGCGGCGTCCAAGGCACCGGCCATCTTCACCCCGAGCCGGAGCACATCGGCCAGCGGAAGCGGGCCGTGGCGCCGGATTCGGGCGTCGGCAGAGCCCCGGGCACAGTAGGGCATCACAATGAAGGGGCGACCGTTGTCGGTGACGTCGGCATGGAGAATGTTGACGATGTTGGGATGACCGGTCAACCGGCCCGCCGCCCGCTGCTCTCGCATGAACCGTTCCCGGTTCTCCTCGTCGAGATCCGCAGTCAGGACCTTGACAGCCACCGAACGTTCGAGCGACGCCTGCGTGCACCGGTACACGATCCCGAACCCGCCACGACCGATCTCGACAGCATCCTCGAACCCCGCCGCCGCGAGTTCCGCCGTGACCGCACCGGACACGTCGCGTTGGGTCGCGAAAGGATCCTCGTTGTTCATCGACACATCTCTTCATGGTGCACGTCGAACTGCCCGAGAACCTCTCGAGTAGCACCTAAGGATATCGCCAGGCGGCCTCACCGCGGTCGAATCCGACACCGCAACATCAGGCCGGTCGATCGACGCGGGCGCACTCGCCTACTCCAGGGCGGCCGGCGCGCCGAGTGCACAGGGCGCGAGTCGGACGGCAAACGTCCGGGCGAAAAAAAGAAGACATCCGAGGGGCTCTAGTGTCAAGCAGCGGCCAGCTGTAGCTGGGCCCAACCGCGGTCTCCTTGTCAGTCGTAGTAGGCGCCGGGGTCGAGCGGTGCTTCCACCCCCGAGACGTCGACGCCCAACTACACGCGTAACGGCCGATCGCTTGTCTGATATAGCAATTCCGGACACTCTCCATTCGGTGGATCTGTTCTGTTGGAGGGGCACGCGGGCCGTCGAAAGCGCCTCGTACGCGATGTACACCGCGACGGCAGAAAAGGTGACGCCGCTGCCGCCACCCTCCGAAATTTACATGCGAGCACGCTCGAGTGATGGGACGCGATGACGAAATGATGCGGGCTCGAACACCACGCTCATGACCGGTGGAACCGAACTGGCTGCGCAGAGCCAAGACTGGTGGGCACATGGCACTGTGACCGACCGGACCAGACCTCTTACGAACTCACCATGCTCGCCAACGTGCGCGCTACCTCCGAGATCGCCGCATGTGAAGGCACTGACCCACGTCAGCGTTCTTCGTGGCAGTCAGGTGTCGTCGACTTCACCTAGGAAGGGTGATGCCAGGGGCGGCCCCGAATCAGGAGAGTGGGGCCGTGGGTGCGGAACCCACCACGACCCATTTTGCGAGGAGTGCCGATGTCCGCCGATTTCGCCGATCGCACCGATTTCGACAATGCCAACCGCGGTCTTGTCGCCGTGCTCGAACCTGCGCAGGTCCGCGCCGGTGACGGCCGGGTGGTGTACGACGCCGAGGGCTTTGCCGCGGCGACCACCGGTGACTGTCCCTACACGGTGAACCCGAGCCTCTGGCGGCAAGCGCAGCTGACTGCGATCCACGGACTGTTCGAGGTCACCGCGGGGATCTATCAGATCCGTGGCTACGACCTGTCGAACATGACGCTCGTCGAGGGCGAGACCGGGGTGGTTGTGATCGACCCGCTGGTCTCTGCCGAGTGCGCCGCGGCCGGGCTCGCGCTGTATCGCGAGCATCGTGGCGACCGCCCGGTGACCGCTGTCATCTACACCCACTCTCACATCGACCACTTCGGTGGCGTACTCGGTGTCGTCGACGCCGACACCACCGTGCCGATCGTCGCCCCCGAGCATTTCCTCGAGCACGCGGTCTCCGAGAACGTCTACGCCGGCGGTGCGATGCTGCGGCGCGGCATGTTCCACACCGGAATCGTGCTGCCCGTCGGCGCGACCGGCACCCTGGGGGCGGGCCTCGGGCCCAGCACATCGAACGGAACCGTGGGACTGCTCGCACCCACGCTCGATATCACCCACACGGGGCAGGAGGAGACGCTCGACGGCGTCCGCATGGTGTTCCAAGTGACTCCGGGAACCGAGGCCCCGTCGGAGATGAACTTCTTCTTCCCCGCCCATCGCGCGCTCTGCCTGGCGGAGAACGCGACCCACAATCTGCACAATCTGCTGACGTTGCGGGGCGCGGAGGTACGCGACGCACGCAACTGGTCGCGGTACCTCACCGAGGCGATCGAGATGTTCGCCTACGACTCGGACGTCGCCTTCGCCTCGCACCACTGGCCGACCTGGGGTACCGACGACCTGATCGGGTACCTCACCGAACAGCGCGACCTCTATGCCTACCTCCACGATCAAACGCTGCGCCGCCTCAACCAAGGGCAGGTGGGCACCGAAATCGCTGAAGACTTTCCGATGCCGCCCGCTCTGGACGCCGCGTGGCACACCCACGGCTACTACGGCTCGGTCAGCCACAACGTGAAGGCGATCTATCAGCGCTACCTCGGTTGGTACGACGGCAACCCGGCGCACCTGTGGCAGCACCCCCCGGAGGCGGCAGGCGCCCGCTACGTCCGTGCGATCGGTGGAATCGATGCCGCCGTCGCGAAGGCCCGGGAGTTCGCTGCCGAAGGCGATCTGCGTTTCGCCGCCGAACTCGCGAGCCATGCGGTGTTCGCCGAGCCGAATCACGCCGGCGCCAAAGAGGTGCTCACCGACGTGCTGACCCGACTCGGCTACGGCTCCGAGTGCGCGACGTGGCGGAACAACTTCCTCGTCGGCGCAAGCGAGGTTGATGGCCCGCCGCATCCGGCCGAGGTCAGTGCA
Source organism: Rhodococcus sp. USK13 (assembly GCF_018343855.1). NCBI lineage: Bacteria > Bacillati > Actinomycetota > Actinomycetes > Mycobacteriales > Nocardiaceae > Rhodococcus > Rhodococcus sp. USK13. The sequence goes on from NZ_CP069242.1 coordinate 508,113, forward strand.
GCGGGCATGGCCACCGCGCTCACCATCACGCAGATCTTCGACAGCATCGCGATCCGCATCGACGGTCCGCGGGCCTGGGATGTGTCGGCGACGATCCGCTGGCACTTCACCGACGTGGACGAGACCTACCGCATGGAGTTGTCGAGCGGCGTGTTGATCCACTTCCCGACAAAGCGGTCCGATCCGGCCGACCTCGTGGTGAAGCTGACGAAGCCGCAGTTGCTCGGCCTTCTGGCCGGTTCCGGAACCGACACCGTCACGATGGACGGTGACGTGACAGCCATCACCAGGATCGTCGAACTGACCGACGCCCCCGACCCGGCCTTCACCATTGTCACCCCGTGATCGCGTCGAGTATCACCGATCGATTGCCTGAAGCGCCCGGCGAAAATCCTCGCCGGGCCGCGGCATACAGTTCGACCACCTAATTCTTCTGTGGCACTTGCTCACCAGGTGAAGGTGCAGATCGGTCGATCGCCCGCGCGCCCGGTTCGGAAGGCTTGCAGTTCGGTCGCAGTGCCGACGCGACCCAACACCGAAACTCACCGACACAGCGAACAACGGGGCCAACTGTCTTGCTACATCGTCCAACTGGTGGACATACTTGACGTGATGACAAACCCCATTACGTGTGAGAGCCTCCGGAAGGGTGCGATTCCGATGCCAGCGAACCAGCCCGCCTCCTCCCCTGTGCAGCTCTACGCCGACTTCCGCCGCCAACACCCCCACACCGCGATCCCAGCTGACTACGTCACCGAAAGTGGGTTCCACCTCGGTCGTTGGCAACACCGCCAGAGGGTGGCGCGCATGCTCGGCACCCTGCCACCGCACCGCATTGCGGAACTCGATGCGATCGGGTTCGTGTGGAGCGACGACGACACCCCACTGCCGACCGTGTCCCGGATCGACGGCAAGCGGCGGCGAATGCTCACCGAAATCGCCGCGTACCGCGAAGAGCACGGGAACGCACTGGTTCCCGCGAACTACGTCACAGCGGACGGGGAGCAGGTCGGTCAGTGGCTCTATCGGGCGGTGAAGAAGTGGCGGGCCGACGCACTTCCGGACGACGAGCGCGGCCCGCTCACTGTTCTCGGGGTCTCGCCCAGTCCGCGCCCGCGGGGACCGCGTACGTCGGCCCAGCGCACCGGATCGGCAGTCCGTCACCCTGGCCGGCGGCCACCAGCGCGGATCTGAACACCAATCCGGCTGGCTGCACGCACGTTGGCCTGGCACCCCGTCAGGCGAGGGCGACCGCCGAGCGTCCGTCGATGGCCGATTGCACCAGGTTGTTCTTGGGCAGCGCCGAGTCCGACGTCAGCGCTTCGATCCACTGTGCAGTGGTCGACACGGCAGCGAAGTTCGACTGCAGCAACACCATCAATGCCGTGTGCAGGGACTGCGCGGAGATCGTGCCGGCCTCGTTGGCCAGACTGATGGCACCCGTGGCGTCGGACAGGATTTCGGTGGCGAACCCGAGCCCTTCGGCCTCCACCGCTGTGGCGAGGTCGCAATTGTTGGTCATGTATCCGACGATCGTGATGGTGTCGACGTTGTGCGCGTGTAACCATTGCGCCACATCCGTACCCGCGAACACGCTCCCGTACTGCTTGTGCACCCGCTTGGTAGCCGGCTCGATGCGCCGTTCGATCTCCGGATGCAGCGACCACCCTTCGGTTCCCTCGACGAAAACGGGGGCGCCCTGCGGCATCTGATGCTGCACAACGAGAACCGGAATCTCACGCATGGTGGCTGTCTCCACAGCGTTCACGATGTTGGCGAGTGACTCCGCACGCGGTGGGTACTGGATCTCGAGTGGTCCCTCGAAGTACTCCTGCTGGACATCGACGACGACGAGGGCGCGGCGAGGTGCGGTCATAAGTTTTCCCCTTCAGCTTCGTTGCTTGTTGACGGGGTCGCGCCATGGTGTGGACGCGACCCGTCCCAGTGTTCGGCACATCGGTTTCCTCTACGAGTGGCATGGATGCATACTTTCGATGGAATCAGGCCAACCTCGGAGGCATCATGCGTATCGCTGTCTACGCGTTCGACGACATCACGATGTTCCACCTGGCGGCACCGCTGATGGTGTTCGGCGAGGTGGGCCGCCTTGGGCTCGCACCCGACTGGCAGACGCGTTTGTGGTCGGATCGTGCAGGAACCGTTCGCACCATCGAGGGATACCCAATCGGCGAGGTGGCAGGGCCGGACACCGTCGAGTGGGCCGACATCGTCGTCATTCCTTCCTGGCCTCAGTCCCTCACACCGGTCAACGACGAGTTGAAGACTGCGATCACGTCCGCGCATGCCCGCGGCGCTGCCATTGTCGGTCTGTGCCTGGGCGCTTTCGCTCTCGCCGACACCGGCCTGCTCGGAGGACGTTCCGCGGTCACGCATTGGGAGGTGATGCCGCTACTTGCTGAACGCAGCGTCGGGAGCAAGGTCGACTCCTCGGTGCTCTACATCGATCACGGTGACGTCCTTACCTCGGCGGGGACGGCCTCGGCGATCGACGCCTGCCTACATCTGGTTCGCAAACATCTCGGGTCTGCCGTCGCCACCCGGATCGCCCGTAGCCTGGTCGTCGCCCCTCACCGGGAAGGAGGGCAGGCACAGTACATCGATCGCCCGCTGGCTCAGCCGGTATCCGACACGACCATGGCCGAAGTGCAGGAATGGGCACTCAACCATCTCGACGAGCCGCTCACCGTGGACCGACTCGCCGACCAGGCGCGGATGAGCAGACGCAGCTTCGTACGCCACTTTCAGCAATCCACCGGAACGACCCCAGCACGCTGGATACTCGAACACCGCCTGCAAGAAGCTCGGGCACTACTCGAAACGACCGACTGGGGAATCGACTCCATCGCCGCGAAATGCGGCTTCGGGAGCAGCGTCACCCTTCGGCAGAGATTTGCCGCAGCATTCGCGATTTCCCCCTCCGCGTACCGACGGCAATTCGCGGACCAGCGCGGCAACATGGCCGACACGACACTCACCCGACCCGAGATATGACCCCCCGATCTTGTGCCCACCTCACCGTCACACCTGCAGGAACCGTTGCCGCCCGTGCGTGTGGAATTCCTGCTCCAGCGCGGTCTTCTCGCTCTCGGTCATTTCGTGGTACTCGGGGGCGCCGCGTCCCACCCATCGGAAGACCGGATCATCACACCGCCAACCTTGTTCCTGTAGAGCACGTTTGAGCACCTTGTTCGATCCCGTCACGGGCAGGTCGGTGGACACGCGGATGAAGCGGGGCGCGGACTTCGTACCCAGGTCGTCCTGGCCGGCTAGGAAGGATGCGAAGTCCGCGGGGTCGAAGTCGCTGGGGTCGGACATCTCGACGGCGGCCATCACCTGGTCGCCCGACCGGGGGTCGGGAACGGCGTAGACACCGGTGGCGATCACCTTGGGATGGCGTCGCAGAATCCGTTCCACCATCAGCGCGGAGGTGTTCTCCCCGTCCACCCGAATCCAGTCACCTTTGCGTCCCGCGAAGTAGAGGAACCCCTCCTCGTCGAGGTAGCCGAGGTCACCGGTCCAGTACCAGCCGTGCCTGATGCGGTCCGCAACCGCATCCTCGTTCTTGTAGTAACCCTCGAATCGCCCTGCTCCCGCCTTGTCGACCATCTCACCGATCGCCTCGTCCGGGTTGAGGACGCGGCCGTGCTCGTCGAGCCGGGCCCGGGCTTTCTCCTCGAGGGTGTCGGGGTCGACGATGACGATGTTCTCGTGAGCGGGTCTGCCGAGCGCACCCTCGGGGGCGGCGGGGTCGAGCGTCACCGAGCCTGCGCCTTCGCTGGAGCCGTACCCCTCGTACAGTTCGGCGCCGAACCGTCGGACGAACTCGGCCTTGTCTTCCGGCGAGGCCTCCGTGCCGAAACCCCTTACGAGCGTGTTGTCCGAATCGTCCGGCAACTCCGGCGTGGCCATCAGGTACGCCAGCGCCTTGCCCACGTAGGTGAAGAAGGTGGCGCCGAAGAACCGGACGTCGGGCAGGAAGCCCGAGGCCGAGAACTTGCGCGGCAGACACACGGTGGCCCCGTTGGCGAGTGCGGGCGCCCACAACGCCATCAGGGCGTTTCCGTGGAACAGCGGCATGCAGCAGTAGTCGACGTCCTCCCGTACGTGGCCGTACTTCACCGTGTTGGAGTAGGCGAGGCGCGCCAGGCGACCTTGGCTGCACCGCACGGCTTTCGACGTGCCCGTCGTGCCCGAGGTGAACAGCAACAGAAACAGCGTCGAGTCGTCGATCGCCGGATCCGCTGCGGGGTGCTCCCCCCAGCAGGACGCCACCCGATCCGCGTACATCGGATCGTCCACGAGGAGGAATCGGTCTTCGGACAATCCGAGGTCGAGACCGGTGAGCTGCGACTTGCCAGCGGCATCCGTGACGATCAGCTGGCAGTCGACGTACCGGATCTCGGCCTCGAGTTCGGCCCCGCGGCGGGTGGGGTTGATGCCGACGATCGTCGCTCCCTCGAGCGCCGCGCCACCCAGCCAGAACAGGAACTCGGGGGTGTTCTCGAGCAGCACACCGATGTGGAACGGACCGCCGCGACGCAACGACGCGGCGAGTGCGGCACGCGCCGCACTCTCGTGAACCACCGCGTCCCACGTCCAATCTTGCTCGCGGGTGCGGACTCCCAGCCGTTCGTCACCCAACCGGTCGAGCAGCATCTGGGCGATCGTTGTGCGTTCCAACTCGAGCTCTCCTCTCGACGGCGTGTGCGCGGTCATGGCTTCCGGAGCACGCAATGGGTGCCACCGTAGATCGCTGTCATGCACTTGTTGCAGTGATTGCACAGGCCCGGCCTGTGGGTCTCCGCGGTGATGCGGTTGACCAGATCAGGCTCACGCAGCAATGCACGCGCGATCGCCACGAACTGGAAGCCCTCTTCCATGGCGAGGTCGATGCTCGCCTTGCCGGTGATACCACCGAGAAGCACCAGCGGCATGGTGACTGCCGCCCGGATCTGACGGGCGTCGTCGAGCAGGTAGGCGTCGCGATAGGAGTACTCCCTCAGGAAATGCTTGCCGACGAGCTGGATGCCGAGCTTGGTGGGTTGCGGCATGGCGGCCGCGAATTCTCGCAGTGGCGCATCACCTTTGAACAGGTACATCGGATTCAGCAGCGAGCTGCCCGCCGTCAGTTCGAGTGCGTCGAGCGAGCCGTCCTGCTCGAGCCACTGCGCCACCTGGATGGCCTCGTCCACCCAGAAACCCCCCGCCACACCGTCGTCCATGTTCAGCTTGGCGAGGATTGCGATCCGATCGCCCACCGCGTCGCGGACGGCCCGCGCGGTGTCGCGCGCGAGCCGCGCGCGGTTCTCGAGGCTGCCGCCGTATCGGTCCTTGCGCCGATTGGTCCGGGGGCTCAGGAACGAGCTGATGAAGTAGTTGTGCCCGAAGTGCAGCTCGATCGCATCGAAGCCGGCCTCGATGGCCCGCTTCGCGGCGTCGACGTGCTGAGCGGTGATCCGCTCGATGTCGGCGACGGTTGCCGCTCGCGCCAAGGTTTGCGTCGTCAGACGGAACTGGGTGCTCGGCGCCAGCGCGGGGGCGCCGTTGTACTTGGCGCCGGCCACCGGCCCCGCATGCCCGATCTGTGCAGACACCGCCGCCCCCTCCGCATGGATGGCGTCGGTCAGCTTCCGCAGTCCCGGCATCGCGTCGTCACGCCAGGTGATCTGGCCGGGAGCCGTGCGGCCATCGGCGGCGACGGCGCAATAGGCGACGGTGGTCATGCCGACCCCACCCGCCGCCGGCTGCCGATGAAACTCGATCAGTTCGTCGGTGACCAGACCTTTCGGCGTGAGTCCCTCGTACGTCGCGGCCTTGATGACGCGATTGCGCAGAGTGATCGGCCCGAGCTTGGCCGGCCCGAGTGGATCGACCTTCACGGTGGGCGGGTCGAGATCTATGGTCATTAGGTGTCCCTCCAGCTGCGATTCGCTGACGAACGTAACGGCGCGGAGGCACCGCGGATCGGGCCAGTCTCAGTGAGTGGTAACCGCAACCGAAGCCCCGCCACGGCGTGCCATCTTGTGTCGGTACGAGTGCCCGAGGACGAAAGGCCGGCCCCATGACTGCCCCTACAGATCCATTGCTGCACCTGGATCAGGTGATGTCCCGCCTCACGGGGCCCGGTGGCCGGTTCGAGATCGTCGAGGAGCCCGTACTGGGCACACGCATGCCGGTGATGAAGAACCGCGGACGGGCGGTGGGCGACCTGCTCGCCACCTCGTTGCAGTGGGGAGACCGGGACTACCTCGTGACCGCCGACCGCCGGCTGTCGTACACCGAGCACGCGGCGGCGGTGGCGGCACTCGCGACCGCGCTGCGCGATGAGCACGGTGTCCGCAAGGGCGACCGGGTCGCGATCCTCGCCGCCAACACTCCGGAATGGGTGATCGCCTTCTGGGCCACGCAGGTGCTCGGCGCCATCAGCGTGGGACTCAACGGCTGGTGGGTACCGCGTGAGGTCGAGTACGGGCTGACGCACAGCCGTCCCACCGTCGTCATCGTCGACGCGAAGCGGGCCGAGACGCTCGCCGCGGCCGGAACGGAAGTCCCGGTTCTCACCATGGAAGACGATCTGCCCCGGATCTTCGACCGGTACGCGGGCGCCCCGATGCCCCACACGGACGTCGACGAGGATGATCCGGCCGCCATTCTCTACACGAGTGGCACCAGCGGCCGCCCCAAGGGCGCATTGCATTCGCAGCGCAACATCCTCGCGGTGGTCGACTACCACCGGTTCAGTGACGCGGTGGTCGCCGAGTTCACGGGGTCGCCCACCGACCCGGCCGTCCCGAGCCCGCGGCGCTACCTGTTGACGTCCCCTCTGTTCCACATCGCGAGCCTGCACAACCTGGTGGTGCCGCGGCTCGCCACCGGCGGCGCCGTCGTCATGTATCAGGGCGGATTCGACGTGGACGCCGTGCTCGCCCTGATCGAGCGGGAACGGGTCACCAACTGGGGTGCGGTCCCCACCATGGCGTCGAGGTTGGTCGAACTCGACAACCTGGAGAAGTACGACTTGTCCTCGCTGACGGCGTTCTCGCTGGCGTCGGCACCGTCGTCGGTCGCCTTCAAGGAACGGCTGCGGGAGAAGGTGCCGTTCGCCCGGGACGCGCTGGTGGACAGTTACGGTCTCACCGAGTGCAGTACGGCCATCGCCGTGGCCGCCGGCCCCGAACTCGAGCAGTACCCGGGCACGCTGGGCAGGCCGATCATCACGGTCAGCATGGAGATCCGCGATCCGTACGGGAAGTGGCTCCCGGACGGAGTCGAGGGCGAAGTGTGCGTGCGCAGCCCCTTCGTGATGCTCGGCTACTGGGAGGACGAGGCCGCCACCGCCGCGGCAATCGCGCCGGGCCGGTGGTTGCGCACCGGCGACTACGGCGTTGTCGAGAACGGCCGGCTTCGGCTGACGGGACGTCGCTCCGATCTGATTCTGCGCGGCGGCGAGAACGTCTACCCCACCGAGATCGAACAGTGCCTCGACGAACATCCCGGTGTCCTCGAGTGCGCGGTGATCGGAACGCCGCATGAGGATCTGGGACAGGAGGTGTCGGCCGTGGTGGTACTTCGGCCCGGTGCCACGACCACCGAGGCGGAGCTGCGGGACTACGCGGCCGAACGTCTGTCGTACTTCAAGGTCCCGACCCGCTGGCGAATCACCACCGACCTCCTGCCGCGCAACGCGACAGGGAAAATGCTGCGCCGCGACATCGCGGTCTGATCCCCCCGAGAACGCCGAATGCCCCAGTGGTGCAGAATAACTGCACCACTGGGGCATTGGGCGGAAAAGAGATCAGCGGATGCAGCCTTGTTCTCGGACCGTAGGACTTCGGTCATGTCCTGCATCCTGCCCCTCTCAGCGCGGCCTGGGGACGGTCCTGTCGATGAACAGTCCCTCGACCGACACACACACCTGCCCGTCCGCGGTCCTGATGTCGCCCACGGTGGAGATTTTCCGCCCGTCGACGCCGATCAGCTTTCCGGTCAGGGTGAGCGGTTCGAACAGTGGGGTCGGACGGTGGTACCGCGTACTCAATTGTGCTGTCATGCCGGACTTTCCGCCCCACGCGTTGGCAACACCCAGCACGTGGTCGAGCAGCAGCGCCGAGACACCACCGTGGACATGCCCGGGCGGACCCTGGTACGGGATGGTCAAGGTGACGGTGCCCTGCACCGAGCCGTCCGCCAGGCCTTCGAGGACTACGGGTGGTGCCAGCGCATTCTCCGGTCCGGTCACCGGATCGTGCCGGGTAACGCCCTCCCCGTTCCACATGTCGATCAGCCGCTCGGCCACCGCGGGTGCGTGCTCCTCGAGGTGCTCGGCGATGCTGTTCAACTCCTCGGCCACTCGCTCGAGGTTGGCGTTGGCTCGGTCGGTGCGCAGCAGGGCGTCGATCACGCGGCGCGCCGCCTCGGTGGCCCGGTCGACCGCGGCCCCGTCGGAGGGGGACGTCAACACTGTTCCCGCGGTGCTGTTCTCGAAGGTGGGATGCGTGCTGGTGTTCACGGGCGAATCTCCATCGTGGTGTGTGTGAGGACGGGCTGTCCGATCCGTTCGGGACACGTCGCCCGCAGCGTGAGCACGTCGCCGTCCCGCCAGGCAGCGATGTCGATCGTCTCACCCGGATAGAGGGAGCCGGCGAACCGCGCCGAGTACGTGCGCACGCGGGTGGGGTCGCCGTCCAGCATCCCGTCGACGACGGCCTTACACACCACTCCGTACGAGGCGAGCCCGTGCAGGATCGGGCGGTCGAACCCCGCGGCGGACGCGAACTGGGGGTCGGCGTGCAACGGGTTCATATCGCCGCTGAGCCGGTACAGCAGCGCCTGTCCCGTTCCGGTGTGTGACGCCAGCACCTTGTCGGGTTTCCGCTCCGGCAGCGTGGCCACCGACTCGGGACCGGGGGACCCGCCGAACCCGCCCTCATCACGGGCCCAGATCTGCATCCCCGTCGTCCACAACGGGTGACCGTCGTCCGAGTCGGTGGCCGTCTGCTCGAGCACGATGACGGCAGCCTTGCCCTTGTCCCACACGTCGGCCACTCGCGAGGACACCCGGGCGGTGCCCGAGGACGGGATCGGCGCATGCACCGTCAGTGTCTGCCCGCCGTGCAGTATCTTGCGCAGATCCACATCGATGCCGGGCATGGTCAGCCCGGCACTCGGCGCCGATCCCGAAGAAACACCCTGCCCGGCCACCAGGGCGAACGTGGGCAGCACCCGCAGGTTCTTCTCGTACACCCACCGCAGTTCGGCGGGGTCCACCGCGTTGCCGCCCGCCCCGACGCCGAGGTGATAGAGCAGGACGTCGCGTTCGGTCCACGACGCCTCCCGAACTGCCGGTTCCGCGGTCAAGGCGACGTTCACATCGATACTCATGTCAGGTCACTTTCCGGGCTCGGGGTCGCGGGGCAGACCCAGGAGGCGTTCACCGATGATGTTGAGCTGGACGTTGGTGGTGCCGCCCGCGATCGACATGCATTGCGCGTTCAGGAACATCTGGGTGTCCGACGTGCGGCCCTGCTCACCGAGCAGGGCGCGTGGTCCCGCCCAGTCCATCGCCACCTCCCACACCTGCTGGATGTGTTCGACGCCGAGCAGTTTCGCGACCGAGGACTCGGCACCCGGCTGCCCACCGGCGATCGAGCGCAGGGTGGTGCGCAGCCCCATCAAGCCACCGGATTGCGCGTCGCAGAGCACCTTGCCGAGCACCGTCAGCTGCTCGTCGTCGATCCCGCCGGGCAGGTCGGCGGCCAGAGTCAACAGCGCCTCGCCGCCGGATCCGAGGGAGGAGTCGTGCGAAAGCGAGACCCGCTCATTGGCCAGTGTGGTGCGGGCCAGCTTCCAGCCGTCACCCGGTTCACCCACCAGCAACTCGTCCGGGACGAAGACGTTGTCGAGGAACACCTCGTTGAACAGCGCCTCACCGGTGATCTCCCGCAGCGGCCGGATGTCGAGTCCCTCGCTGGACTTCATGTCGATCAGAAAGTACGACAGGCCCTTGTGTTTCGGCGCATCCGGGGCCGTCCGCGCCAGGCAGATGCCCCAGTGCGCGTCGCGGGCCATCGACGTCCATACCTTCTGGCCCTGCAGCACCCAGCCACCGTCGACCTTGGTGGCCTTGGTGTTCAGTCCGGCGAGGTCGGACCCGGCGCCCGGCTCGGAGAACAGCTGGCACCAGACGAGGTCACCGCGCAACGACGGTGGCACGAATCGCTGCACCTGATTTTCGTTGCCGTGTGCGATCAATGTGGGGACCACCCAGTTGCCGATGATCATGTCGTGCGGCTTCACCTGAGCGGCGCGGAGTTCCTCGGCGATCACGAGTTGTTCGACGGCAGCTGCGCCTCTCCCCCACGGTGCAGGGAGATGCGGTGTCGCATAGCCTCTTTCGGCCAGGTAGCGCTTGCGCTCCTGTTCGGCCAGACCGACCGCCGGAGCCAGCTCGGCACGCACCTCGGTGCGGATGCGGTCCGCCTCCGGTGGCAGTTCGATCCCGAGCACGCGCCGGCTGCCGTCGAGGGTGGCACGGGCGACCCGACGCCGCCACGACGCGGTGGACCCGAGCAGGATTCGCAACGACTGCGCCCGTCGCAGATACAGGTGAGCGTCGTGTTCCCAGGTGTAGCCGATGCCGCCGAGCACCTGGATGCAGTCCTTGGTCACCGAGAACGCTGCCTCGGGTGCGGTGGCTCCGGCTACCGCCGCGGCCAGCGACGCCTCGGCGGGAACAGTGTCCGGGCTCATGGCGCGGGCGGCGTCCCAGGCGCACACCCGGGCCTGTTCGGCGAGGGTGAGCATACGGGCCACCCGGTGCTTGACGCCCTGGAATTGGCCGATGGGTCGGGCGAACTGGTGCCGCGCCTTCGCGTAGTCCGCGGCGGTAGCGACGGCCCAGTCGGCGATGCCCGACGCCTCGGCGGCGAAGAGGGTGGCCGCGAGATCGAGGACAAGCCGCGAATCGATCGACAGGACCGCGTCTTCCGAAAGGATGATGCCGTGCGCGGCGGCGACGGCGTTGCGGCGCACCACGTCGTGGCTCGGCAGGTCGGTGACGTCGAGGTGCTCGCGTGGCAGCACCACGAACACCGTCGTGTCGCCGTCCCGCGCCGCCAGCAGGAACAGATCACCCACCTGACCGCCGAGGACGTACCCCGACTCGCCGTCGAGGATTACCTCGTCGCCGTGGCGGGAGATCCGCAACGAACCCGATTGCAGGGACACGGCTCCCAACATCGAACCGTCGGCCAACCCGGACAGCCGACCGCTGTGGCCGCCTTCGTTCAGGACGGCACTCGTCACCACGGTCGGCAGAAATGGTCCGGGAGCCAGAACCCTGCCGAGCTCTTCGGCGACCACCGCGAGTTCCACCAGGCCGCACCCGGCGCCTCCCACCTCTTCCGGCAGGTGCAGCCCCAGCACGCCCAGACCGGCGAGCGCATTCCAGAACAGCGGTCGCTGTTCGGTTTTCGCTTCCACCGCTTGCCGCAGCACGTCCGGCGTCACGGTTCGAGCGGCCCATCCCCGCACCGAGTCGCGCAGGTCCCGCTCTTCTTCGGTCAATCCCATTGTCATGTCGGCCTCGTCGAGTTCTCGGGTGTCAGATGCGTTCGATGATGGTTGCGGTAGATAGCGCCCCGCCCGCGCACATGGTGATCAGGGCGGTGGATTTGTCTGCCCGTTCCAGCTCGTGCAGTGCCGTGGTGATCAGTCGCGCACCGGTCGATCCCACTGGATGCCCGAGGGCGATCGCACCACCGTTGACGTTCACCTTGGACAGGTCTGCCTCGTGAACCTGCGCCCAGGACAGCACGACCGAGGCGAACGCCTCGTTGATCTCGACGAGATCGATGTCTGCCAACGACATTCCGGCCCGTTCGAGGACCAGTGCCGTCGACTCGATCGGTCCGTCCAGGTGAAAGTAGGGATCGGAGCCGACCATGCCCGACGCGACGATCCGGGCGCGCGGACGCAGCCCGAGTTCGCCGGCCCGTTCCTCGCTCATGAGGAGTACGGCCGCGGCGCCGTCACTGATCTGCGAGGAATTGCCTGCGGTGTGGATGTGCCCGTCGATCACCGGCTTCAGTGCTGCCAGAGCCTCGGCCGTCGTCTCTCGCAGTCCCCCGTCCCGGGTGACCACTGCTTTCTCACCCGTGCGCACGCCCTGCTTGTCCACGACGGGCGCGGTGACGGGGACGACCTCGCGGTCGAACCGTCCCTCGGCCCAGGCCTGAGCGGCGCGGCGCTGCGACTCGAGGCCGAACGCGTCCACATCGCGACGGGCGATTCCACGCCGTTCCGCGATGCGCTGCGCAGACGTGAACTGGTCGCCCATGTCGATCGACCAGTCGTCGGGATAGGGGCTTCCCGTCTCGGGGGTCAACGCCTGACCGAGGAACACCCGGCTCATCGCCTCCACACCGCATCCGATTCCCGCGGTGATCTGCCCCGAGGCAATCAGGCCGGCCACCAGGTGCACGGCCTGCTGCGACGACCCGCACGCACAATCGATGGAGGTGGCGGCAGTGCCATACGGCAGACCGGCGTGCAGCCACGCCTGCCTGGTCACGTTGTTGGATTGCTCACCGGCCTGGGTGACGCAGCCACCGACGATCTGACCGATGTTTTCGGCGGGGACTCCCGCCCGCTCGAGGACGCCGCGTTGCGCCGCTCCGAGCAGTTCTGCCGGATGCAGTCCGGACAATGCGCCGCGCCGGCGACCTATCGGTGTCCGGACCGCGTCGACGATGACTGCGTTGCCCATTGTTGGCTCCTTCGCTGAGCCGCCAGGATTCACGCCAGGGCGGCATTTCTGAAACGTATTCTATTTATCAGGACAGATCAATGCGCTGGCTCGTAGTGCCCGTGCGGAGGCGTCGAGAATGAATTGCACCCCGTTAGGCGTGGCGGTGCGCGACCCTTGTGCCGAGAACGATCAGCGGCGGGAAAGACCGACGAGCAGCAGGTCGCAGCCCTTGCGAATATCCGATTCGGCGTCGGGAATCGAGATCCGGCCGTTGAGGCACGACTGGACCACCCCGAACCACAGCTGCACCACGAGGCGGAGCGCGGTCAGATCACCCTCGGTCGGGTGTTCGATCCCCGCCGCATCGAGCATGATCTGGCGGAAGGCTCGGTCGACCTTCCCGGCATCCGGGACGGTGGCAACATTCGCGGTGCTGGTGGACTGAATCATCGCCGTGGACAGCGCAGGCCGGCGCAGGAGGCCACGAGTGGCCCGCACCAGCACGTTGTAGACGGCGTCCTGGGGAGTGGTGTCCGACGCGACACCCTTCGAGAATCCGGCGCCCATCTGATCGATCTGGTCGACCATCACCGCGACGAACAGGTGCGTCTTCGACGGGAAGTACCGGTACAGCGTGCCGATGGCGACACCGGCGCGCTTCGCCACCTCGTGCATCTGGACCCGGGCGAGCTCCTTTTCGGACGCAAGCTCGGCGGCCGCCTCCAGCATGCGCACATGGCGCGCCCGCTGTTCCTCCGAACTCGGTTCGGCAGCGTCCCTGACCTCCGCGATTCTCGGCACCCTCGATCCCCTTCTCCCCGAGCAGCCTCGGATCCAGCCCAATTCTGGCATTCGATCGCGGCGGCGCCGAAATGCGTCCGGTGAGTGGGACCAGCGGTGCATTACGTCGCCCGAATGCGATTGCGTGGACGCCACGACTGGGCGTCAGTCAACACCCACAGGCATCACCCACCCCAACGGAGGACACGACGATGCAGGACTGGACAACGGAGTGCGACGTTCTTGTAGTCGGCTCGGGCGGCGGCGCGCTGACCGGCGCATATACGGCCGCCGCGCAGGGAATGCGCACCCTCGTCCTCGAGAAGACTCCACTCTTCGGCGGCACCTCCGCCTACTCGGGCGCCGCCGTCTGGCTTCCGGGCACAGCTGTCCAGGAACGGGCAGGCATCGGCGACTCCACCGAGCTGGCTCGCACCTATCTGCGCGCCGTGGTCGGCGACTCCGAGGTCGAACGCCAGGAGGCGTACGTCGCCACCGCCCCTGAGGTCGTCGACTTCCTCGAGCAGAACCCGCACCTCGACTTCGAGTGGCGTCCCTTCCCCGACTACTACAAGGCGCCGGGCCGCATGGACGCCGGCCGCGCGATCAATCCCCTCGATCTGCCCGGTGACGAGATCGGTGACCTTCGTGAGGTCATCCGTCCGGAGGCCGACGTCGATCGCGCCGGGCAGCCGCACCCCGAGGGAACTCTGATCGGCGGCCGCGCGCTGATCGGGCGTCTCCTGATGGCGTTGTACGGGACCGGCCATGCGGAGCTCCGCACCGAGACGGCGGCCCACACACTGATCGTCGAGGACGGTCGCGTCGTGGGTGCCGCGGCCACCGACGCGGCCGGGCAGACGATCCGCATACGTGCACGGCGCGGCGTTCTCCTCGCCGCCGGAGGGATCGAGGGCAACGCCGGTCTGCGTACCGAGAACGGCACGCCGGGGAAAGCCGAGTGGAGCATGGGACCGCGGGGGGCGAATACCGGCGATCTGCTGGCGGCGGCCGTGGAGGTCGGCGCCGACACGGCACTCCTCGACGAGGCCTGGTGGTGCCCGGGTGTCGAACTTCCAGACTGCTCAGGCGCTTTCATGGTGGGTGTGCGAGGCGGAATCCTGGTGGACGACACCGGGGAGCGGTACCTCAACGAGTCGCTGCCTTACGACCAGTTCGGCCGCGCGATGATCGAACACCGAAGTGCGAACAATTATCTGGTCTTCGATTCCAGGGAGGGCGGCCCCGTTCTGCCGGCCATCTCCATCCCGTCGATTCCGGCGCAGCAACACCTCGAGGCGGGCACCTGGGTCACCGCCGACACCATCGAGGAACTCGCAGAGAAGATCGGCGTCCCGTCCGACACGCTTCGGCGCAGCGTCGAACAGTTCAACGACTACGCGAAGCACGGTGTCGACGAGGCGTTCCACCGCGGCGAGGATCCCTACGACGCCTTCTTCTGCCCGCCCGGAACGGGTGCCGATGCACCACCGAATCCGGCGCTCGGACCGATCGCACAGGGGCCGTTCTACGCTGCCCGCATCATCCTCAGCGACCTCGGCACGAAGGGTGGCGTCCGCACCGACGCCGATGCCCGCGTGCTTCGCGCGGACGGCAGCCCGATCGACGGGCTGTACGCGGCAGGGAACACCAGCGCGTCATTGAGCGGACGCTTCTATCCCGGCCCCGGGGTCCCGTTGGGCACCGCAATGGTGTTCTCCTACCGGGCAGTGCAACACATGCGGAACTGATCAGACGAGGTTGTCCTCCACCGGAAGTCCGAACGCGCCCCTGCCGAACAGTGCGAGGGCGCGTTCGGGTTCGTTGGCCACATGCACGCTGCCCGCGTGAGCGTCGCGCCAGGCCCGTTCGATCGCGTTGCCCCGAGACAGCGAGCTGCCCCCGGCAGTCTTGAAGAGCAGGTCGATCGCGTCCAGCGCCCGCTCGGTCGCCCGCACCTGGTCGCGACGGACTCTCAACCGCAGCGCCATCGGAAGTTCCTCATCCGCGACCGCGAGCTCCCACAGCTCACGGACGTTGCGGTCCATCTGCAGGATCGCCGCATCGATCTCGGACGACGCCCGGGCCACCGACACCTGGGCGAACTGGTCCTCCACGAAGCGGCCACCCCCGAGGCTCAGACGCACGCGTTCACGCATCACCGTCAGGAACCGCTCGTAGCAGCCGGCCACCACACCCACACCGGGGGCGGTGACGGCCGTGGTGAAGATGGTGGCGAACGGCAAGCGGTAGAGCGGTCCCCGGTTCACCTTCTGCCCCGCTCCCCGTAACTGCGCGGTCTCGAAGTTGCGTTTGGTCCGGTAGTCGGGCACGAAACAGTCGTCGACGGTGATCTCGTTGCTGGCCGTCCCCCGCATACCGACCACGTCCCACACGTCGTGGATGCGGTAATCCGACCTCGGTACGAGCACGGTGAGGAAATCGACCGGCCTACCTTCCGTTCCCACCACCATCGCCCCGAGCAGCGCCCACGACGCGTGCTCGCAACCCGAGGAGAAGTGCCAGTCACCGGACAGCCGGTAGCCGCCGTCCACAGGCGTCAGCCGCCCCACGGGGGCGTACGCGGACGACAGCAGCACCGAATTGTCGTGGCCCCACACGTCGCGCTGAGCGCGGTCGTCGAACAGCGCCAGGTGCCACGGATGCACACCCAGCACCGACGCGAGCCAACCCGTCGATCCGCAGACCCCCGAGATCGCACGCACCGTCTCGTAGAAGTGAACAGGATTGCACTCCGCACCCCCGTATCGCTTGGGCTGCAGCATTGCGAACATCCCGGCGTCCCCGAGTTCGCGGATCACCTGTTCGGACACGCGTCGCGATTCGTCCACCTTGTCGGCGCGCTCTGCGATCATGGGCAGCAATTCACGGACCGACAGCAGCACCTCGTTGACCATCTGCGGAAGGGTATTGCGCGATCGGGGCACCGTGGACGACCGTCTCGCTCAACGGGAAGCGTGCGCACACCCACCACACGTCAACCGGTCCCGTCCAGTGAGACGTCTCGGATCGGCCTCCTCCCACTGACCTAGCGTGCTGAACACCACAGGTACGAACGAGCAGGAGAGGACGGGACGCATCGTGAGCACCCAGCAGTCCGACAGAGACGAGGTCCGCGAGATCGTTGCGGGCGCTGCACCGACCCGATTCGCCCGCGGCTGGCATTGCCTCGGTTTGTCCCAGGATTTCCGGGACGGCCAGCCGCATTCCCTCGAGGCCTTCGGCACCAAACTGGTGGTCTTTGCCGACAGCTCTGGCAAACTCGCCGTACTCGACGGCTACTGCCGGCACATGGGTGGCGACCTCAGCCAAGGCACCGTCAAGGGTGACGAGGTCGCGTGTCCGTTCCACGACTGGCGCTGGGGCAGCAACGGGCGCTGCAAGAAGATCCCGTATGCCCGCCGCGTACCGCCGCTGGCTCGTACCCGCTCGTGGCACACCCTCGATCAGGACGGAATGCTGTTCGTCTGGAACGACCCGGAGGGTAACCTGCCGCCGGCCGACGTCACGATTCCCCGAATCGAGGGGGCGCTCGACGACGACTGGACGGACTGGGTCTGGTACCGCACCACGGTGAACACGAATTGTCGTGAAGTGGTGGACAACATCGTCGACATGGCGCACTTCTTCTACGTCCATTACTCGTTCCCCACCTATTTCAAGAACGTCTTCGAAGGCCACGTCGCCAGCCAGTTCATGCGCGGCCAGGCCCGCGAGGACATGCGCCCGCACGCCTCCGGACAACCCAAGATGGTGGGAAGTCGTTCGGATGCCACCTATTTCGGCCCGTCGTTCATGGTCGACGACCTCACCTACCAGTACGAGACCCACGACGTCGACTCCGTCCTGATCAACTGCCACTATCCGGTCAGCGCAGACGAGTTCGTGCTGCAGTACGGGATCATCGTCAAGAAGTCGAAAGAACTCGAGGGTGATGCCGCCACCGAGATGGCGAAGAACTTCGGCACCTTCATCGCCAAGGGATTCGAGCAGGACATCGAGATCTGGAAGAACAAGACCCGCATCGAGAACCCGTTGCTGTGTGAGGAAGACGGCCCCGTCTACCAATTGCGCCGGTGGTACGAACAGTTCTACGTCGACGCCGCCAACGTGACACCGCAGATGACCGAACGGTTCGAGTTCGAGCTCGACACCACGCGCCCGGTGGAGTCGTGGAAGAAGGAAGTGGAAGACAATCTCGCACGAAAGGCGCTGGAATCCGATGCAGCCGCTGCAGTGCACTGAGTGCGGTGCGCGGGTGCTGGTCCAGAAGAACAGCTGGGAGCACACGTCCGTGCAGTGGGACGACCTCGCCCGCGGCCGGTGCCACCAGATCGCCCGCTCCGGCGACGGCCGTCCCGGGTCCCCCCGGAAGGGCTGCGACGCACTGACCACATCCATCACCCAAGCGGCGGAGCGGGGCGACATCACGGTGCGCGACCCCCATCCGGTTCCCACCCCCATCGTCGTCTCCTGAACTTCCTTCGAAAGGACACCCCATGATCGACACCCACCAGTACGGGCCATGGGCCGTGATCGCCGGCGGGTCGGAGGGCGTCGGCGCAGGTTTCGCCGACGAACTGAGCCGCGCCGGAATCAGCCTCGTGCTCATCGCCCGCAAGCCGGAACCACTCGAGGAGACGGCCGCGAAGGTTCGCGCGAACGGTGTGGAGGTCCGCACGCTCGCGCTCGACCTCCTCTCGCCGGACGCCTCCGACCGCATCCGCATCGCCACCGACGACATCGAGGTGGGCCTGCTGATCTTCAACGCCGGGGCGAACGGTTACGGGCACGAATTCGTCAGCGGCGACCTGACCGGATTCCAGGGCGTCATCGACCTGAACATCACGTCGCAACTGCAGCTTTCGCATCACTTCGGCGCGAGAATGAAGGAACGCGGGCGGGGTGGCATCATGTTGGTGGGGTCGCTGGCCGGATATATGGGTTCCGAACACCAGAGCATCTACGCGGCATCGAAGGCCTTCGGGCGCATCTTCGCGGAAAGCCTGTGGCTCGAACTGGCACCGTTCGGCGTCCACGTACTCGAACTGGTCCTGGGCGTCACCCGCACCCCCGCGATGGTGCGGGCCGGACTGAACTTCGACCTCCCCGGCATGAACGTCGCCGAACCCGAAGATGTCGCGCGTGAAGGACTCGCACACCTAGCCGACGGACCCGTCTGGGTGGCGGGCGGCAACTACGAAGCAGCCCAGAAGCGGAGCGGATTCCCCCGCGACACACTCGTGCAAGGTGCCGCCGCGGGTATGCGGAAGCTGCTTGGTCGCGGGTGACGGCGGGCGGCCGCAACGGTCGCCGCCCGACGTCAAGACGAGGAGACCGATAGGCGTCCGCGCCATGGGTGATCGCGGTGACCTCGACTGCGCGAGCACCCGGCGTGCAATGCGGGCTCGTGACGACGTTCGCCGACCGTGCACTCGGCATCGCGGCCCGCGCGCATACCGGCGCCCCGATACGGGGGCGCTTTGTAGAGGCAGACTGATTCCTCACCGTCGGGTAAGTGAGGTTCTAACCTCGTCTAGGCGACGAACATGGAGCGGTTTTCGGCAACGTACTCGGCGAACGTCTGAGGCCGGTGGCCCAACAGCGCTTCCAATCTCCCCGTGTCAGGCGCGACTTTCGGCGCGGCTCCCGACTTCAGGGCTTCACCGAGAGTCGAGATATGCAACGCCATGTCGGCGTTGACGGCAGTGTTCCCCGACCTGCCTCGCTCGATCAATTCGTCATGCCACCGCTATCGGTCGACAGTCTCGAACGTCACCTCTTTCTCGAGCTCGGTCGTCAAAATCGCAGCGATATCCCCATGGTTCAACAACTCCGCGCCCGGTGGATAGTGAATATTTCCGCCGCCGAACAACTGTGGGTCGATAATGGCGGCCACCCCGACATCGGCAGCATCTCTAGCACCAATCCACGGGACGGATCCCTCACCGAAGTTGTTACGGATGATGCCGGCATCTCTGATGGTGTCGCCGTGCATCACTTCCACGTTCTCGTGGAAGAACCCGGCCACCCGCAGAACGATCGGATCGAGACCGCTCCACGTCAGAATCTCCTCCGCGAGCGCTTGCGCACGTCCTAGATGACTCGGACTATCCGGGCTCGCCGGGGCCATGGACATGACAACAACACGCGGTACGTCAGCACCTGCGCGGATTGCCGATGCCAGATTCGCTGCAGCGGGGACGATTCCGCTATTCACCGGATAAGCGAAATAGACGGCGTTCATACCATCGACCGGTTCAACCATTGACACCCTGGCCGATTCGGCTAGAGGCGCCCGCCTGGATCGCGTCCTAGCTGTGCGACCCAAACCGGGCCGCACTGCTAGGCGATGCACGCAAGACATTGGCCGAGGAGAAGCTCGCGCCCTTCATCAAGGAGCGCGGCTACGACTGGGAGATCCACATCGACGAGACCCTCATGAACCTCTGGGCGCACGCAGGGTCTGGTGCCGCCGCCGGAGTCGGACATGGAAAAGCTCTGGGCCAAGGAGAACCGACCCATTCCGTACGACGTCGCTGTCTCGTGACTGAGGATCCCGGGGTACGGCGTCGCTGTGCCGCGGGCCTTGTCGGTCCGGACTCCGGGCACTGATCCCGACACGGGCCGACGGTCCGGCTCCGGCCTGTGGGCGGTTCCCGAGATCGATCGTGACGGTCGCGGGCGCATTCGTGCCGGCAGAAAGCGGTCAACTCGTAGGCGTTCTCCGCGAAGGGCTGGTCCTGGACGCGGCCCGTCCCGGCCTTGCGGCGATCACGACTATTTCGGCAGTGTCGCCTTCCAAATGCGCTGGCAGACAGGAATTTCTATTTGCCCAATAGCAATTATTATGTAAACTAGTAATTTGGTTATTCGCATGGCCTGCGAATACGACCACTCGTGGCAACGCTCCTCCGCTGCCGTCTCCGAGGGTATTCACCTGCGGTCCTGGTGAATTGGGTGAGGCGGTGACATTTGTGATACGCAGCTGCAGGTGCCGGACTTCGTTGCGGCGCAGGCCCCTCCGTAGAGGGTTTTGAACGCCACCGCATCACGCCACACCGCCAAGGCACCCTTGCGGCCGGACCGCAAGATTCGCTCCGGTTCGAGGTCAGCTACCCCCGCGATCAAACACCCCAAACGATGAGCGACTCCCCGCCATGAGATCGACAGAATTTGATAAGTCCCTTATCCAGTCAACTCGCGTATCTGCATCAGATTCCTCATTCCCCAGTGCCCTTGTCGTTTCCTCAGTTCTTGGAGGGGGTGAAGGAGGTTCGGCAGATCGATTCCACCACCACCCCAACATTGCCGGGCAGAGCAGGGAATTCACCGCCACGACATGTCGAAGTTCAAGGAGTTCATCGAAGGGGGTGAGGATGATCTCGCGCCGGGCCGCGCGGGGCCCGAGGAGGTGGGTTCGATCATTCGTCCTCGGTCCACGCGCGACGGGTGACGGCCCTCGGCCGAAGGGGTCAGCGGTCGAGGGTCTCGCCGCCTGTGGACTGCCGTCGAGCCGCGGTTCCCGGGGAACGGTTTCCCGGGCAGTCCGCTGTATTTCGCCGGGCATTGAATTATGGTGACCTCACGTTGGACTCCCGTGACACAACCCATCCTGTGAACTTTTCAGAACAATTGGCTCGTGAAACCACCGTCGACGGTCAAGGCACTCCCGGTGATCATCGAAGCTTGGTCCGAAGTGAGGAAAAGAGCCGCATCTGCGATATCCTCTGGGGATATCAACCGCCCCTGCTTCTGGTCGATTACCTGAGCGAAACCGCCAGAGGCGAGGCCCATGGTGGACTCCCAAACTGGGACTTCAGACTCAATGAGCGGAGTATCAACGTAGCCGGGCACCAGGGCGTTAACTCGGACTTTCTGTGCTCTGAGTTCACCTGCAGCTGTTGCGGTGAGGTTACGAACTGCAGCTTTCGACGCCCCGTAAGCCGCCGCGAGAGGTGTGCCCCCGGTCCCCGAAATGGACGAGAGGGTGAGGATCGATCCACCACCGGAATTCGCGATAGCCGCCGCGCTGTGCTTGATGGTCAGGAAGACACCGTCAAGGTTCACTGACATGGTGGATCGCCAAACATCGAGCGGCGTCTCCGCGATCGGATGCGATGCGCTGATTATCCCAGCGTTGGCGACCACGTGATGCAAAGCCCCATGCTCTTCGACAGTGCGTTCTATCAGCGCAGAAACGTCCTGCTCGCGGGTCACATCAGCCGGAATTGCGATCGCGCCGGGGATGCGGGAAACAACTGCCTCGGCGGCTCCGCGGTGTCGATCGGAGACGACAACCCGAGCGCCTTCCTTCGCGAACCGGGCGGCAATCACAGCGCCGATTCCGCCGCCCGATCCAGTGACGATCACGACCTTACCTTCGAGTGATGCAGGCATGGCCACCTTCCTTTCCATTAGACGATGTACTGAGCCAGTTCGAGTTCCGCGGGATGAGAGGACCGACAAGGCCCGGGGCACAGCGCCGCCGTACCGCGGGATCCTCTGTCACGAGGCAGCGACGTCGTACGGAATGGGTCGGTTCTCCTTGGCCCAGAGCTTCTCCATGTCCGACTCCGGCGGCGGCGGCACGAGACCCTGCGTGCGCCAGAGGTCCATGGGGGTCTCGTCGATGTGGATCTCCCAGTCGTAGCCGCGCTCCTTGATGAAGGGCGAGAGCTTCTCCTCGGCCACCGTCATCATCAGTGCGCGGACCTCTGCGGTCTCCATCTGCCGGGCGATGTGATCGAGTCGGATCCGGACGAAGTTGTTGTTCGCCTTTCCCCCGACATACATCGTCTCCTTCGGCATGTCCTTGAACAGGACGACCACGTAGAACCGTGGCAGGTTGACGTAGTCCACGTAGATCGACGTGATCGCCTCGGACAGCTGCTCCTTGTCCGCGGGGGTGAAGGCGTTCTCGGGCGCAAAGATCTCCCAGTACGGCATTGCGGGTTCCTCCTGATGATGAGTGCGGCGGGATTTGTGCCGCGATAGCGATTGCTTCTGTCGGGCGGTCCGAATGGGCTCATCAAACTGAGGTCTGATGTTGCCCGCCCGAAGGTTCTTGATGGGCCCGTAGTCGCGGACGGGTCCTATGCCAGGGCGCGCACGAAGTGGTCGCACGCAGCCTTTGACGTCGTCTCGAATGCGGCACCCGTGTAGACGTCGAAGTGGCCACAGGGCAGTACGAGCAACTGCTTGGGCTGCAGGGCCCGTTCGTAGGCCTCGAAGGCGAGTTCTGCGTATGCACTGATGTCTTGGTCAGCCACGATCATCAGTAGTGGGGTCGGTGAGATCCGGTGGATTCCGTCGCCGGGCTCGAACTCGACGATCCGCTCGAGCGAACCGAGGGTCACCTCGTTGCGCCAGGACGGAGCCCTGTCCTGCGCGGTTTTGGTGAAGAACTCCCAGGATTCGGCGCTGGACATCAGCGCGGGAGCCAGCGGATCGGCGTCGACGGCCGGCATGAGCGTGGGCTCCCCGCCGTCGTATATGTTGCGTCGTTCGCCGTCCAGCTGGGCGCGCACCGTTGGCAGGAAGTCGGGACGAACGAGCCGCGTCATCTGGCCGGACCCGCTGATGAACGGGACCTGGGCGACAACGGCTCGCACCCGACGATCGACCGCGGCCACGCTCAGCACGAGGCCGCCGCCATGGCTGGATCCCCAGATGCCGACACGGCCGGGGTCGACGTCCTCGCGGCCAGTCGCATACGTGATGGCGTGGCGAAGGTCGCGGGCCTGGGTGATCGAATCGATGTGCTGGCGCGGAGCGCCGTCGCTGGCGCCGAAGTTTCGGTGGTCGTACACCAGAACGTTCAGTCCCGCTTGGGAAAAGGACTCGGCGTAGTCGTCGAGATACATTTCCTTGACGGCGGACAGTCCATGGACCATCACCACCACTGGGCCCTTGGAAACGACTCCTTCCGCGGGATAGAACCATCCGCGCAAGGTGACATCGTCCGCTGAGAATTCAATATCCTCACGTGGCATTAGAGATCCTTCCGAAATTTGTACGCTTGTTGAAGAAGGTAGTGACGTGGGACACACCGTTGAAGGGATGCTTGCGCCTAATCCGAGTACACGTCCGCCACGTGCGGTTTGCCGTTACCTCGGCCGCGAAATCCCATCGATATCCGCTTCGGGACTGGGCCGGCCGTCGAGACGCATCCGGTTCGGCCCGGCCGGTTTCACGGCGCGACGTACGACTCGACCGTGGTGCCGTTGCGCGGTGAGCGAGTCGCACAATGTCTCGCTGCCACCGCGCGGTATCGAGTGGCGGTGCTCGAGCCGAACGCCTAGAACTGCACCCATCGCGGCGATGGGCCGGGGCAGGAGGGACCCGCGTCGAGGCTCGAGGCTCGCTGTTCTGCGAGTCCCGAGCTGCGGCGTCGTTCGCTGGGCGCGGGGTCCTGCCCGGGTAGTTACGGCCGGATGTCCGCCGCGGTCGAACCTGCGTCTCGAAGCTGGATCGCGTTCATGGCAGAGAACTGCAAGGTCCAGAGGTTTCCATGCCCCGGGTACTTCGCCGACATGATGCGGACCAGGTCCTCCGCATCGTCCGCAACCTCGTAGGCAGCGGCGAAGTCATGGATGTAGGCCCGTGTTTCGGCGATCATGGAATCGACGGCGTGGTCGTCGCCGTCGGGCCTGCGGTGGCCGGCGACGATCACCTTGGGTGCCAGCTTCTCTACCAGGTCCACGGTCTCGAGCCAGTCTTGCCATTCCTCGGGCGTCGACAGGCCGAGCATCGGGTGGATCTCGTTGTAGATGGAGTCACCGGCCACGACGACATCGATCTCCGGGATGTGCACGATCGTCGTGGGATGGATGTCGGCCTGCTTCACCTCGACGATGTTGAGAGGCGAGCCGTCGACGTAGAGCGTGTTGACGTCGATCGGGTCGGGGAGCGCATCACTGACGACGCAGGCGTCGCCGAACAGCATCGCCCACTGCTGTTGCTGCAGTTCCATGGATTCCTTCATGGCCTCGACCACGTGGGGCAGTGCAACGCACTTCGCGTCCGGGAACCGCTCCATGAGGGGACCGATGCCCAGGTAGTGATCGGCGTGGGCGTGCGTCACGTAGATCGTCGTGAGTTGCTTCCCGGTGCGCTCGATCAGGTCCCCCAGGTCCCGGACGTCATCCTCGAGGTACTGGGCGTCGATGAGCACAGCTTCGGTCGGACCGCTGATGAGGGTCGCGGTGGTGGGCGAGAACGTCCCGCGGGGAATATCAGGCCAGTCGCCCGCGGGGATCTCGGGCCAGCGACCGACGTACACGGTCGCTCGGATCGGCGGGGCGGCTGCGGCGGGCGGGCGGGTGTTGGTATCCACGAGGTACCTCCAGGTTGGGTGATTTGGTCAACGGCTTGCGGGTGGGACGTGCGGCCCGCCACCGGTAGATCAACGGTAGGAGCGCGCGATTACCGGGGGCATAGGTCGACCGTGCCCAATACCGGTACATGGCCGCCACGATTCGCTGGACGTGACGAAACCGACCGGCTCACGGCCAGCGGGTCGTCGTTCTTGGTCACGCGCCCTGCAACGGTGAGTTCGCAGCACGAGTGGCTGCGTAGCGGGCAAAGGTTTCCAGCAGGGACGGGTCGTCGATCGATCGTGCTTCGGCGACCGCGGAGACGTCGTTTCCTTGCAGGATGCGCTTGACCGGGACTTCGAGTTTCTTGCCCGTTCGGGTGTGCGGGATCGCCCTGACGACGATCACGTCGTCCGGTACGACGCGGGGCGAGACTGCCTCGCGGATCCGCCCGATGATGCGCTCGCGGAGCGCGTCATCGAGATCGGCGTGATCGGACAGTGCGACGAACAGCGGCATCCAGTACTCGCCGTTCTGCTGCTCCGCCCCGATGACGAGGGCTTCCGCTACCTCCGGGAGTTCTTCGACGACGCGATAGATGTCGGCGGTACCGAACCGGATCCCGTTACGGTTCAGCGTGGAATCAGAGCGTCCGTGGACGATCACGGTGTTTCGTTCGGTAATGGTGACCCAGTCACCATGCCGCCAGACTCCCGGGTAGCTCTCGAAATAGGTCTCGCGGTAGCGGGCCCCGTCGCCGTCGTTCCAGAATCTGGTCGGCATGGACGGCATCGGCTGGGTGACCACCAGCTCGCCCACGGCATCGCGCAGGCTACGGCCGTCGGCGTCCCACGAGTCCAGGGCCACGCCCAGGTATGGGGCTGTGATCTCTCCGGCCCGCACCGGCAGGATCGGCACGAAGCCCGCGAATGCGCTGGCGACATCGGTGCCCCCTGTCACCGAGGCGAGCGGCACATCGCGGCCGACGTGATCGTTGACCCAGGAGTGCAGCTCGGGAGGGACCACGGAGCCGGTGGCCCCGAGGGTCCTCAGTCGACGCAGATCGTGGTCGGTGCCGGGTGACCGGCCCGCTCGGGCGCAGGCCTGGAGGTATGCCGGGCTCGTGCCCAGCACGGTGATCTTGTGCCGAGCTGCGAGCGCCCACAGCGCGTCGTCGGTCGGGTACGACGGACTTCCGTCGTAGCAGACGATCGTCGCGCCGACGAGGAGGCCGCTCACGAGGGAGTTCCAGACCATCCAGCTCGGCGAGGTGTACCAGAGGTACGTGTCGGAAGGCCCCACGTCGAGATGGAGAGCCAGGGCTTTGAGGTGCTCGAGCACGACTCCACCGTGGCCGTGAACAAACCCCTTCGGCTTCCCGGTCGTCCCCGAGGAGAACAGCACCCAGAGGGGGTGGTCGAACCGCACGTGCGCGGGGGTCATGGCCGGCCCATCCCCTGTGACTGCCTCCACCCACGGCGTGGTGCCTGCGGGAACACTCGTACCCGAGTGAAGTCGGCCGACGACGAGTACCTCACGCAGCGTCGGCATCCCGGCCTGCAGGGCTGGCAGGGCCGCGAGCCGGTCGACCTCGCGCCCGCCGAAGCGGTAACCGTCGGCCGTGACGAGGACCACCGGTTGGAGCTGTCCGAGGCGGTCGACAACCGCTTCGGGTTGATAGTCCTGTCCGCAGCACGACCAGGTCGCTCCGACGCTCGCGGTGGCGAGGAAGGCGATGACTGCCTCGGCGATGTTGGGGAGGTATCCGACCACGCTGTCGCCTTCGCCGACGCCCCGGGCGCGCAGCCAGTTCGCCAGCGCGGTCACCTGGCGGGCGAGCTCGGTCCAGGAAACCGTCCGCGGCCCGGCCCCGCCTGGTTCGGAGTCGTCGATGATCGCTGGGCGGGACGACTGGGCGTGGCTCAGCACCGTGTCCACATAGTTCAGCCGCCTGCCGGGAAACCATTCGGTAAAGGGCATCTCCCGGGTTGCCAGCACCGGGCCAACGCCGGTCATGCGCACTCCGAAGTATTCCTTCATCGACGCCCAGAATTCCTCCGGGCTGGTCACCGACC
The DNA here is from genome assembly GCF_018343855.1 of Rhodococcus sp. USK13. NCBI lineage: Bacteria > Bacillati > Actinomycetota > Actinomycetes > Mycobacteriales > Nocardiaceae > Rhodococcus > Rhodococcus sp. USK13. Next base: position 535,076 of record NZ_CP069242.1, read on the forward strand.
AGTCCCACAAGGACTGGTAGGAGGTGGCCTCGAATCGGCCGGTCGCCTGCAGCCAGTCGATGAAGTCACTGATCCGGGCGTCGGCGATCCGTTCTGCCGAGGGCGACCAGGCGATGTCCCCGGGTCCGATCGCACTCACCTCCACGGTCGCGTCCATTCCGAAATCCATATCTGCACCCTTCTTCACGCGTTGCTAGTCAGAACGGGCATCAGCAGCCGTGGCTTTCCCGATACTCGCTCGGCGAGACCCCGAAGCAGCGGTGGAACTCCCGGCGAAGGTGGCTGGGGTCGTAGTAGCACCACCGGTGAGCGATCGTCGCGATGGTCATGTTGGAGTTCACAAGTTCCTCGCGGACCGCGGCCATTCGCCGTGCGCGCACGACCGCGGTCATGGTGTCCCCGGTCAGGGAGAAGGCCCGGTGGATGGTTCGTGTCGAGACGTTGTGGGCGGCCGCAAGGTCCTCGATGTGGATCGGACCGCTACGAAGATTGCGCGTGATCCAGTTGTCAATCTGTGCGCGCAAAGCAGCCACGGCCGATCGACCTGTGACAGAGCCGGTCTCTGCGCGGATGATGCCGACAGTCAGTGCCACCAGCGCCCGGCGGGTCGCCTCGATCTCCGAGGGATGCATGGCTGGTAGCCGGCTCCAGACCTGGTCAAGGGTCGTAAACAGGACGCCAACCAGCGGCCGGTCCTGCTCGAGCACGAGGCAGCCGGGAATGTTCGCGTCGCAACCAGCTGCCAGCAGCGCGGCCCGCGGCAGGGTCAGCGTGCGTTTCCTGACCCGCTCCGGCACCGCGAAGCCGTCACCGTCGTAACCGCCGGTGGCCACGACCACTGTCCCGTTCACCAGCGCGGCACCCGTGCCCGCGAAGGAAAGTCGCTCGTCGCCCCAGTCACCTGCCACGACCACGACGACATCGCGCTCAGCGTCACGATCTTTACCCAGCGACAGCACGCTGTGCAGGGGCGGGCAGTCCCAGTCCGCAAGCTGGAGGTCGCCGACGTCTCGCGAATGCAAGCGAGTGGCATTGCCCCACCTCTTGCGGTGTTGCACCGTCATGGGCCCCGAGACATCGCGGACCGCAGTCTCCCAGCGGGCCCCAGGCCCGGCCGCCTCGACGTCGAGGACTTCGATTTCGGTGGCTGCGGTCGCGGTCATCGGGGCCTCTCAAAGCAGTGGACTAGGTTTGATGTGCCTGTACAGCGTGCCTGTGGACCACCACGGGGGGCATTGTGTGAATCACGTATTCCATTACCTATTCGCGCTGCGGCCCGACCGCTCCCGGTCGGACGTGAGCGTTAGTCTGGTCGGACCATGGCTTCACTGTCGGCGAACCAGCCGGACAACCTGCCCGCGGATCTGACGAGTTTCTTAGGCCGTCGATCCGAGACCCAGACTGTCCGAAAGCTTCTCTCCGCCGACCGGCTCGTCACGTTGACCGGGGTAGGCGGGGTCGGCAAAACCCGCCTCGCACTGCGGGTTGCCCGTGATGTCCGCCGCGCCTTCCCGGATGGGGTTTGCCTGGTCGAACTGGCGTCCCTGAAGGACCCAGACCTGCTGCCGCACACGCTGATAGATGCACTCGGGATTCGCGAGCAGTCAGCCCCTGCCCCGTTGGTCCTCACCGACTACTTGCGCCCCCGGCACACCTTGTTGGTCCTCGACAACTGCGAGCACATACTCGAGGCAGCCGCGGACCTGGTGGACCGGCTGCTCCGGGCGGCGCCGAAACTGCGGATCCTCGCCACGAGCCGACAAGCGCTGATGATCGCCGGTGAGCATGTGTACCCGGTTCCGACGCTCCCGGTGCCCGACGTCGATGTCCGTCTCGCTCCCGGCTCGGCGACGCAGTTCGCGGCTGTCGACCTGTTCGCCGCCCGGGCTGCTGCGGTCGTTCCCGGGTTCGAGATCATCCCCGACAATGAACAGGCGGTCATCCGGCTCTGTCAGCGGCTGGAGGGGATCCCGTTGGCGATCGAACTGGCAGCGGTACGGTTGCGCGTGCTCACGGTGGAGGAGCTCGCGCATCGGCTGGATAGTCGGTTCGAGCTGCTTCGCGAGGGCAGTCGTAACTTGCCGGAGCGGCATCAGACTCTTCAGGCACTGATCGACTGGAGCTACGAGCTGTGTACTCCGGCGGAGCAGACGCTGTGGGCGCGCGCATCAGTGTTCGCTGGTGGGTTCGGTCTCGACGCGCTCGAGGCTGTCTGCGCGGACGAGTTGCTTGCCGAGGAGGTCATTCTCGACACGGTGGCCGGGCTGACCGACAAGTCGATCTTGATCCGAGGCGAGCACGGCGGGCGTGTCAGGTTCCGCATGTTGGAAACTATCCGGGAGTACGGCCAGGCCCGACTACGAGAGTCCGGCTCCGAAGCGAAGGTGCAGCGCAGGCACAGAGATTGGTACTGGCGGCTGATCGAGAAGGCTGCCGCGCAGTGGTTCGGTCCGGGTCAGGAGGCCTGGGCGGCCCTGCTCCGTATGGAGCATCCGAACGTGCGCTCGGCGCTCGAATTCTGCCTCGCGCGGCCAGACGAGGTGCGCGTCGGACTGCGGATGGCGGGCCTGCCCTGGTTCCTCTGGACTGCGCTCGGCTTCATGACCGAAGGCCGACTGTGGCTGGACCGGGCGTTGGCAATCGATCAAGAACCGAGTCTCGAGCGGGTTTGGGCGCTGGGCACCGCCGCTGACATCGCCGTCTTCCAGGGCGATGAGGCTGCTGCTACTGCACTGATCGACGCCGTCCACGATCTGGCGGGCCGACTGGGCGACCCACAGGGCCTGGCTTACGCAACCCATATGCTCGGCCTACGCGAACTGGGCACCGACCCGAGCGCTGCGATTCCACTGTTGGTTGAAGCGCTCGAGCGATATGGGCGCGCCGACGTACCCGCCGACTACCCCAACAGTGTGCGGCCTGCACTGACCATTGCCTACTTGCTGTCGGGCGAGCTGGACAGAGCCGCCGACGTGGTCGAGGAGGCATGCGAACAGTGCAAGCAGGCCGGCGAGCGTTGGCTGTTGTCCTACGCCATGTGGGCGAAGGGGTTCTTGAGGCTCCTCCAGGGCGAGCTCGAGCAGGCCGAAGCCGATCTGTGCGAGGCGCTCCAACTCAAGCGGTTCACCCAGGACAGTCTGGGCCTGGCGTTCATCCTGGACGTTCTCGCCTGGACCGCCGCGGCGAGCGGCGACTGCGAGCGGGCCGCCGTGCTCCTCGGCGCATCGGACCAGGCCTGGCAGAGTATTGGCGTCCCACTGCTCGGAGCGAAACACCTGCTCGCGCGGCGCGAACAGTTCGAGAACATGGCTCGGCAGGCGATGGGCAACCCCGGCTTCGACACCGCGTTTGCGCGTGGAGGCCAGCTCACCGTCGAGGACATGCTGACCTTCGCGCTCCGAGAGCACCGAGTCTCCCCCGTCGAGCCCCGACAGGCCGACAGCTTGTTGACACCTCGAGAGCGCGAGGTCGCGGACCTGGTGGCGCAGGGAATGTCGAGCAAGGAGGTGGCGGCCAAGCTGGTCATCTCCCGACGCACCGTCGACGTACACGTGGAGCACATCTTCGAAAAACTTGGGTTCAACTCCCGCACTCAGATCGCGACCTGGGTGGCACAACGGCGCGCGCCGGAATCGCCAAATCGGTGATAGCTGGGCGGCGACTGTCGCCGACACGGTGACCTCGCGATCTCGGAGCCGCGAGATCTAGGCGGACGCCGCGGCGGGGCTGTTCTCCGGCGCAGGTCTCGCCAACTTCGGTGACAGCTGTTCTCGAATCCTGCAGTCCAGCAACACGTATCAAGAAGGCTTGTCGAGGGGTTGCCGGTCGCCGCACCCGACCATGCGAAGGGCGAGTTCGACGTGGCGAGCCGCGATAATGCTTGGGTCGGAGTAGGCGTGGGAGGGGAACCACCTGCTGGCGAACTTTCCTTGAATGGCTGCATATTCGTGGGAAAGCGGCCGGTGAATGTCAGCAGGCGGACATCGACCTCTGGCTGAGCACTGGTCCGACAACCCGCAGCCTCGCGCGGACGTTCGTCCGTTGGTGTATCAGCAAAAAGCACATACCCTCGGTGAATTTTCCTTACCGTATTGCACGCACAACGCCGATGCTCAGCAACGATCAGAGAATAACCCATCTCCGACAACTCCTCGAATCGTCAGACATTGATCTTTGCATCGGTGTCGCTGCCGTCTTCCTTCTGCTCTACGCTCAGCCGGTTACCCGGATATATTCGATCCGAATGGACGAGGTGTCAATATCCGTCGACGGTCTCGAAATCAGATTCGGTAAGGATTGGGTACCTGTCAACGAACCGTTTGCAGAGCTGATCCGCGAATATGCCTCCAATAGACCGAACGTGAACACTGCATCGAATTCACATTCCAATTGGTTGTTTCCCGGATACGCGCCCGGAAAGCATATGCATGCACAATCCGTAATGAGGGGACTGCGGAAAATCGGAATCAATCTCCAAGGGGCCCGCAACAGCGCTTTACGTGAGCTCGTCCTCGAGATTCCGCCTGCCGTCGTGGCCGACATGTTCAGCTACCACGCCGCCACAGCCGAGAGGCACGCCCAGGCTGCTGGTGCCACCTGGTCGACGTACCCAGCGCTGCGCGACGACGGGTAAGAACTCGAGACCAGGCAATACGAGACCTCACCGGTATTCAGTTGGTTACTCGCCTGGCCCCGCGGTAATACTCCTCTGACCCGCGGTCACTCCAACGTCACGAATTTCCGGGCGCCTGTAGAGACGTCTGAGCGTCCGTACCACAGTGTGTCAGGGCATGGTTCGCCGTGATTCCACTACCCATGCAGCTATCTGGGCACGCGAGGTGAAGCCCAACTTGGCAAGAAGGTGTTCGATGTGCCCCTGTGCGGTACGCACAGATATCGTCAAGCGGGACGCTATCTCTCTATTGGTCAACCCCTCGGCAACCAGCTCGGCGACCTCACGCTCCCGCTTAGTCGGTCCGACCTGTCCAGTGATCGGTGTGTATGACGCCGGACTTTGCTCACCGAGTGCGTAGGCGACCGCGGACTCCACTCCCAGCTTGTTCCCTTTTCTCTGAGCTGCGGCAAATACCTTTTCGCTCAGCGCCCTCCGTGTATCTCGTTCACATCTCTCGCGGTACTGGACCAACCCAGATACGAACATCGGGGAACTCCCCATGGCGTTGCTCAGGTTTTCTGCAGCTGAGGTCAACACCACGGCTCGTTCGAAAGCACCTTCCTCGGCCGCGATCCACGCGAGTGCCTGTAGGCACATGCTGATGACGAGCCGCTCATTGACTTTCCGAGCAGCGCGGAGCGCCTGTTGGAGTAGGTCGTTCGCCCGTTCGGTATTGGCGTGTCGCCACAACACCACGGCCAGGGCCCACAGCAAATACGACCGATGCACTGCTTCACCGCGCTCTTCGGTGACCGTAAGTGCACTCTCGTAACATTCGATGGCGCTCTCCGTGTGATCGAGCAACTCGTACGCGAACCCGAGACCTTGCAACAAGAGGATGTGGAGGGCAAGTGCACTCGGCACGGCGGCGTAGGTTGGTCGTGCGGCTTCGAAATGGACTTGTGCAGAGTCGATGTCGCCGCCGTACAAGGCCCGGTAACCGTCGGCAAGGTCGATGTGCGCCTGCAGCAGAGGATCGGCCGATCGATCGGCGAGCGTCCGTCCAGCGTGGATGAGGATAGTCGATGCCTGCAGGTCGCCCTGCACTCCCGCCATCACGCTGGCCCAGAGTATTGCCTTGGCGCGGTCAACGCCTACGGTGCTGGGCGACAGCGCCAATAGTCGGTCGATCCAGCGCCGTCCTTCGGTCAACAATCCGCGCGATAACCAGAGAGGAAACAGTGCTGCGGCCATGCCAAGCCCGGACTCGGGGTCTTCGGAGAGACAATATTCGTGTGCCTGTCGTAAATTCGGCAGTTCGGCGACCAATCGGGTCAGCCACTCGAGTTGCCGCGGACCGACCCAGTCAGCCTCGGCGTCCGAGGACAGCTGCACGTACCAGTTTCTGTATCGGATACGTAGCTCGGAGTAGTCGGCGCCGGCACGGACCTTCTCCCGGCCGTAGTCGCGCACCGTCTCGAGCATCCGGAACCGGGCGATCGGAGCCGACTGCTCTCGAATGAGGATCGACTTGTCGACGAGAAAGGTGACGGTGTCCAGGAAATCGTCAACGGTCGGGTCCTGCCCGAAGATCTGCTCGGCCGCATCGAGTTCGAAGCTACCTGCGAACATGGACAGGCGAACCCACATCAGTTGTTCCAGGGGTGTGCACAGGTCATAGCTCCAGTCGATGCACATCCGCAGGGTCTGTTGCCGTGACGGAGCGTCTCTGCGTCCGCGCGTCAGGAACCGGTAGCGGTCGGTGAGTCGCTGCAGAATCTCCTCTGGGGAGATCGCCCGAAGTCGCGCCGCGGCGAGCTCGATCGCCAACGGCAGGCCGTCGAGGCGCTGGCATATCCGGGCGATGGTCACCTTGTTGTCGCCGGTGACCTCGAAGCCGGGCATGACCGCGGCGCCCCGCTCGGCGAAAAGTGCCAACGCGTCGTTGCCGGGCAGCCGTCTCGGCAGATGATCGGCGTCGGGTACCGCAAGCGGGGCGATCGGTAGCGCTATTTCGCCGCTGATACCGATCGGCTCGCGGCTGGTCAGCAGCATCCGCAGGCCCGGGCTGGTGCGGAGCAGCGCTTCGGAGAGTTTCGCGACCGCGTCGACCACCTGCTCGCAATTGTCCAGAACGAGGAGCACTTCGCGCGGGGCAAGGAATTCCGTGAGGACCTCGAGAAGTGGCCTCGCAGCTCGGTCTCGGAGACCCAACGCATCCGCCACCGTGTTGACGACAAGCGAGTCGTCGCGCAGCTCGCCCAGCTCGATCAGGAACACACCATCAGCGAAACGCGATTGCGTTCGATCTGCGACTCGCAGCGCCAGTCGGGTCTTGCCCACCCCGCCCATCCCGGTCAAGGTCACCATGCGGGCCGTCGACAGCAAGCTAGCGACCTTCGCCGTCTCCTCCCGACGGTCGATGAAGCTGGTCAACTCCAGCGGCAGCGCCCCGGTGCGGCCTGGATGCGGGGCTCGTGGCGCATCGTCGTGGGATGGTTGCGTTGGTGGCGTGTGACTGGAGGCGCTGTTGTCGGTTTCGTCGTGAAAGGTGCGGCCGGCCATGTCGTCGACCGGAAAGCCGTGCTCGTGTTGCAGGTGCCGCAGCTGCTGGCCCAGTTCCCCAACGGATGGGCGACCGGCAGGATCATTTGTCATCGCGGCCTCGATCACGGTGCTGACATCGTCGGCGATGCCGTGCTCTCTCGGGTCCGGCGTCGGCGCGGTGGTGATCCGGACGAACTGGGCGACCAGTTGTTCACCACTCCGGCGCTCGAACGCGGCGTGCCCGGTCACGGCGGCGAACACGGTCGCGCCCAGACCGTACACATCGGCCGCCGGACTCGCGGCACCGCCAGCGATGACCTCGGGAGCCGTGAAGGCCGGCGATCCCGTCACAACTCCGGCGGTGGTTTCGAATGCGCCCGAAATGTGCGCGATCCCGAAGTCGGTCAACGCGGGCTCACCGTAATCGGTGAGCAAGATATTGGCCGGCTTGACGTCGCGATGGAGGATCCCGAGGCCGTGCGCGGCTTCGAGGGCACCGGCGATCTTGACGCCCACGCGCAGCACGTCCTCCAACGTCAGCGGACCCCGCCTTCGGATCCGGGCGTCGAGGGAGTCATGGGTGTAGAAGGGCATGACGATATATGGCCGGTCGTGCTCGGTTACTCCGACCTGGAGGACGTTGACGACGTTGGGATGGCCGGTCAAGCGGCCCGCGGCCCGCTGCTCACGCAGAAATCGCGCACGGCTGTCCTCGTCGAGGTCCCCGGTCAGCACCTTCACCGCCACGGTGCGATCGAGCGCAGTCTGCCGACAGCGGTACACGACCCCGAAACCCCCGCGGCCGATCTCCGCGGCGTCGGCGAACCCAGCCGCCGCCAAGTCCGCGACGACCGACCCGGCCACATCCGGACGGGTAGCGAAGGGATCAAACTCCATCATGAAGTCCCTCGGATTGCCGAACCGTGTCGATTGTTTGCCCACTCGAAGTTACTCGTCCCAACTTCGACCCGCGCAGAGTTAGCCGACTCCGCACCTCGATGCTGTGAGGACTGAAAGGCCGACAGGACGTTGAAGCTGCGGGTTGATCCCCGGCTTTCGTCGATAAGGATCGCCAAGACCAGCAGGTCAAAAGAACGATCCAGGGCGGAGCGCGGCGCAGCTCGACTCGCGGGGACACCGGGGTGGCCTGGTAACCGCCGGAGGAGGGTACATCGACACGCCACCCCGTCCCGCCATACTGACCCGCAGCTGCGGTCGATCAGTTCGTGTGGCGCGGAAGGGTGTGCGGTTAATCAGTCGGCCTGCGTGTGGCGCCGCGCCTGGCGACGGGCGTGCCGGTCTCACGATTGACAGCCTGCAAACTCACCACCCCTTAGGATCTGTGAAGAGTCAGCGTCTACGTAACTCTCATACTTCCTGCCACTGATGTGGCAGAGGTTGGAGAAGTACGTACTTCACGGCTACCCGTAACAACATGCGATGCTGGTGCGGGTTTGACCGTGTCCCACACCGACGCTCGAGGTGCAGGAACAAACTTTTTCTGATTCACCCCCACCGGTGGTGTCGCGGTGGGAACACTGCGGCGGACCCGGCGATGACGTGGCCGACTCGGGGTGGGACTGGTCTTGTCGCGGCGCTGCCGGACCGGCGCATGTTCGGCGATCCGAATTTCCGGGTTCCGGCCACGCCTGTGGACTGCTGCGCGGCGCCCCAGTAGTGCACGTTTAGCGAGGTTCACCCCTGCTACGTGATCACGATTGCCGCCGACCTTGCACCGTGGGCACCACGCCTGGTGGTAACCGCCCGGCCGGGAGAGTGTGTCGTTGCAGCCCGGGCACAGCGCCGACGTGCCGCGGGCCGGGACGGACACCACCGTCACACCGACCCCTGCGGCGGTGTGTGCGAGAGCGTCGACGGCTTTGCGGCGTGCGGACTGCGCGGCCCGGTTGTCGTTCACCCGGCCATGTCCCCGGGTTTCGAGGGTGCTGAGATCTTCCACCCCGATCACCGTCGCGCCGGCCGCGGCGGCGTAGTCGGTCACTTCCCGGCCGAAGTGAAAGGTGAGTTCCCGGTTGATCTTGCCCCGTTTGACACCGACCGCGGCGCGGTGGGCGTCGAGGACCGCGATCTTGTTTTCCAGGTCGGCGCGCACCTCGGGTGGTGCGGTCGCAGCGAGCCGGATCAAGCGTGCGGCCTTGCGGTGCAGGCGTTGACCTTCCGCTTGCAAGCGGGCCAGCTTGATACCCAGGCCCCGGTCGTCGTAGGTGAAGCCCCGGTAGTCCGAGACCAACCCGTCCGGGCGTTCGGTGACGATCGCGGCGGCACCGAGCGTGGCCGGTGACCAATCCACTCCCACCGCGGTTGTTGCCGCGTTCAGATCAGCAGTGGGTATCTGTTCTGTGGCAGCGCAGCGCAGCAGCACACCTCGGTGGTCGAGGACCAGGGTCGGCAGATGCCAATCCGTGATTGCTCTGCTGTGCAGGTGCGGTGGGATCGCGGCGATCAACCGGACCCGCCGCCACTGCGCCCGCCCAGTCGGGGCCTCATGCGTGGGAAGTTTCAGCGTCAACACCATCACACCGTCTGCGACGGTGATCTGCGAGAGTTGTCGATCGGCGGCGGAAAGCCTGGCCATCATCGATGTCTGCGGCGGTTCCTGTACGTCGGTGATGCGTAGGCGTTCATGGCTCGCACTTCCGGCGCGGCGGGCGCGCGCTGCGAGTTGCCGTGCCACGCCGCGTGCGAAGCCGGGCGGCACATACTCGCCGGCCGTGGTGGGCGGCGTCAGTCGGCCGGTGACGGGGTCGAACCTGGCCGACAGGGCACTGATGGCGGTATCCCGGTACGCCAAGGTGCGCAGCGTGCCGACCGCCTGGGAGGTGACCACCCGGGTCACCCGCGAGGGCACGTACACACCGGTGGGGTAGGACGGGTTCCACCCCAACCGCGCCGCAGCGACATGCCCCTGCACCGGGAGCTTCCGGCCTTGACCGTCGCGGCCGGCGGCGAGGGCATCGAAGGTGGCCGGTTGCCACAACCGGAACACCAACTCCGATTGCGCGGCGCCGATCAACTCGAGCATCCACCGCACACGAATATCGATGGTATCGAGCCCGATCAGGGCGCCGGTAGCGTCGTCGACCGCCGCATACGGGCGGGTCGTGTACGAGAACTGGCGCGGCACGGTACATCCGGCCTCGGCAACGGTCATGCCGCCTCACCGAGTACCAGAGTCAGCGATCCGCGCGGGACTTCGTTCTTCGGACAGCAGCAATGTCCTGTTCCGTCGCAACGTCCAGCGCACGCCCACCGGTGGTCGTGGGGGTTCCCTCCGACCACCCGCAACTCCGACAGTTCCCCCGCACACAGATCTTCCGTCGCAGCTCCCTTGACGAGGTCTTTCGACGCGCGGAACACGACGTCGTCGACGGTAAGCATCTCGTCGTCGGGCGACCGCAGCTTCCCGGCGTCGAGCAGCTGATACACCCGGTCGGTGCGGAGCTTTTCCGCCTGTGCGTCTGTGCGGGGCTGAGCTTCCTTCGCTGCGGCGCGGCGCGCGGTGCGGGCCGCTTTCTCGGCGAGCAGTTCGGCGAACCAGTCCCGCGCTGGTTCGGTGCCACCGACCCCACCCTCGGCGGTCGTGATGTCGAGCGGTGTGGCAATGTCGCTGGCACGCATCGCAGCACCGATGTAGTGCACGCGAATTCCCAGCCAGCCCACGACCCGCACCTGACACAGCACGCGATCGCCGCGGACCACTACTTTTCGCTGCCGCTTCTGCGTGTCCACCGTCTTCATCGGATTACCCCCGCAAACCGTGCTGCCGCATCGGCCGAGAAGACGGCGTCGATTCAGCCTCGACCGCAATTGACAGAACCGGCCCGAAAACGACGCCAGCAACGCCATGAAGTCATCGATCAACTCTTCCCCCACCGATGTGTCGCCATGCTCCCGCAGGACCTCGACCGTAACCCCGACCACCGACAAATACCTTTCGATCCGGGCGACACCGAACCTGACCAACCGATCCCGCCACACCACCCGCACCACGGTGAAGTGACCCTTGGCAGCGTCGTCGAGCATCCGGTCCAACCCGGCCCGCGCTTCCCACACACCCGAACCGCGATCCTTCTACACCCGATACACGACCCCGCAGGCGCTCTCGCGCAACACCTTCTCCCGATTAGCGAGCGAGGACTCCTACCCAGTCGAGCCGGACACCCGGCAGTACAACGCTTCCACCCGGTCGACCGGAACCTTGTCAGGGGCAGATCGGCCGAGATAGGCGTCGAGGTCAGCGCGATCGAAGACTCTTGACCGGAACCCTGTACCCCGTGAGGGCACCCGGCCTTCCGATGCAGCCTTGCGAACTCCCACGACTGCCACTTCAGCTACACCGCGGCCTCACCCATTCACATGAAACGGAGAGTAGCAGTCAGGATTAGGAGGTATCAGAGACTACGTCAACTGTTGAGAGACTACGGCGGGCGGCTCAACTTGCCTGCGAAGAATTTTGCCGGTCGGTCCCTTTGGGAGGCTGGGGACAAACCAAATCTGCCGGGGGTACTTGTACGCGGCGAGCCTGGCGCGAACAAACTCGATTATCTCAGACGGCTCGGCGTGCGCTCCGCGTTTGAGTGATATGGCAGCTCCGATTTGTTCCCCGAGATGCGTGTGTTTGATACCTACAACAGCTGCCTCGGCAACAGCTGGATGCTCGTACAGAACCTCTTCCACTTCGCGTGGGTACACGTTGTAACCACCTCGAATAATGATGTCCTTTTTTCGATCGATGATGCTGTAGTAGCCATCGCTATCTCGTGTGGCGATGTCTCCTGTGCGGAACCAGCCGTCGCTTATTGCCTCCGCGGTGGCAGCCGGACGAGCCCAGTATCCCTTCATCACGTTCTCACCGCGGATTTGGATTTCTCCGGCCTCATCACATTCGACAATTTCGTTGTCGTCGTCGACTAGGCGCAGCGTGCATCCGCGCACGGGAATCCCGATCGTGCCAGCTTTGCGTGGGTATCCGGGCTGGTTGAAGCAAGCAATGGGTGCGGTTTCAGAAAGTCCGTACCCCTCGTATATGTCGCATTCGAATCTTCGTTCGAACGCTTTGAGAACCTCGACGGGCATCGGCGCTCCCCCTACGATGCAGCAGCGGAGATGGGATAGCTTGGCGGAGTCGGCGTCGGGAGAGTTGAGCATCGCGGAGTACATGGTGGGGACCCCTTCGAGGACTGTAACCTCATCTCGAATCAGGACACGTAGGGCTGATTCCGCATCGAACTTGGGGATCAGAGTCAGGAGGGCTCCTGACTTCACCGCGGCATTCAGTCCACAGGTCAGGCCGAACACGTGGAACAGTGGCAGGCACCCCAAGATGACGTCATTGGGCCCGGTTTGGATCAGAGTCTCGGCAGTCGTCGAAGCATTGGTCGACATATTCTCGTGAGTGAGTTCTGCCCCCTTGGGACTTCCCGTCGTCCCAGAGGTATAGAGAAGAACTGCGGTGTCGTCGCGGCTACGCTCCACAGGTTCATCAATCGGGTTCCCGGTCAGATCAGCGTCACTCGGACCACGGTCGTCGACCAAGAGCGCGGGAATCTTCTTTGCTAGTGCGGCTTTCGCAACCAGATCCCCGCGAGATCGCGAGCCATAGATGAGAGCCATCCCAGAGTCTTCCAAGTAATATGCGATCTCCCGGTCCTTGAGCATGGGGTTGATCGGAACTGCGACGGCGCCCGCCATCAGAACCCCGTAGAAGACGATCGGAAACGCAGGGACGTTCGGCAGTACGATGCCGACCCGATCGCCGGATCGAATACCTCGCGAATGCAGGTCGCCCGCCACTGCCGCAGCGGCACGGTGGAACTCTGCATAATTCAAGGTGGTTTCATCAAGCCGGATCGCGGGTCGATCGCCTAGTTGCCGAGCAGTCTCGACGAGATTGTTTGCGAGATTTGATGACATCGAACGACTTCTCCTGGATTGGCGTGGCGTCAGGAGGCTACGGATGCGCCAGCGCTTCGGGACATGAGGGACCGTCGCGCAAGTGAGCGAACCGACCTGAATTTTCGAGTTACGAGATAGCCCGCGAGCGGGTTTCGCCGGCGTGCCGATGAACATTGCCCGTCGCAGTTCACGTACGTACAATATAAACGATGTGTCGAGTATGATCAACGTGCAGTCGAGATACTTAGCCAGATGCTTGCCTACGCAATGGGGAGGAGGGTCGACTTGGCGCTTTGCCGTCGATGGGTGACGCTCGCGCGGGCCACGAGCCCTGCACGCAAGGCTCATGGGCTGACGTGGGTCGAATCGCGTAATGGGTGCCGCGTCACCAATTTCGCATCAGTCGTCGACTTGCTACATGAACATTAAGTCAGATCGGCATGCCAACTTGGTCAAGACGGGCCTGGGAATTCGCCCCCGATTGTTTTACCGAACTGCCGTGCAATCCGAGAGGGCCGTCTCGGGCGATGCTGCGATGCATATCGTGTACGGACGTCGTGCCCCCGGCTACATTTGCAGGTTGATCTAGCCTACTCTGTAGCCATGGCGACTTCGTTCTCAAACGGTCTCAACGCATCCGAACCTCGGACTGGCAGGCGCAATCTCAAGGGCGACATGCGCGAGCAAGCAATCCTCGAGGGTGCTTATGAGATTCTGCGCACCGAGCCGTTACGAAACGTGTCGATCGACGACCTTGCCAAGAGGGCCGGGTTGTCGCGTTCATCCTTCTATTTCTATTTCGAATCAAAATGGCAGGTTCTTTCGGCGCTTCTGTCGAGTGTGACTGCCGATGTGTTCACTGCATCATCAATGATCTTCGAGCGACCTCCTGGAATTTCTCCGGAGGCTGCCATTGAGCATGCAGTGTCGGAGGTCATGGTCGTGTGGGAGCGGCATGGACATGTACTCCGCGAGGTCGGTGATGCAGCGGCGGCCGAACCCACTCTGCAGGCCCAGTGGGACAAAATACTCGGTCGCTTTATCGATGCCGCGGCCGCTGCGATCGAGCGCGACAGAGCTACGGGTGTGGCTATTGATGGACCACCGGCTCGTTCACTGGCGGCAGCGCTAATGTGGATGGGCGAACGAAACCTGGGGCTGATGAGCATGCGAAGCGAGAATGCAATCCGCACCGAAGACATGGTTGAGACGGTCACCACAGTGTGGCTCAGAACGGTATTTGGTTTGGAATGGAGAGGCCGTTCGAAGAGCGATTAGTTCGGGTCGTTCAGTGCAATCGCAGCGAACTGGTTGAAAACACCGGTTCGCTGCGATCGATTTGTTCTATTCAGCTTTGTCTCGCATGAAAATGCGGGCCTTCAGGAAGTGTGTTCTCTCCAGTCGAAGGTACGTCGAGTTGTTACTGTGGTTGATCGGCGGCCATCTTTGCCATATTCAGCCCTGGCATAAGCATATGGCCACCGTCAACGTGCATCTCGAGTCCGGTTGTCCAACGAGACTCGTCGGACGCGAGCCAAAGCACCGCTTCGCTCATGGCGCGTGGTGGGAGCAACCCGACATCGCGAAGGGTAGACCAGTACTTCGCGCCTTCAAGGTCTTCTTTCACACCCTGACCGGGACCTTTACCCGCGCAGAGATCATATCCGCCCTGCCAGTCGAGGGCTGGAGTATCAGTCGGCCCTGGGAGCAAGATATTGACTCGGATTCCGTACTGACCAAACTCGAGCGCAGCGCTTTTCGCCAGCCCTATAACGCCGTGCTTCGACGCGACATAGTGGGCGTAATGGGGTGATCCCTCCACGCCGTTGCCGGAAGAGGTAACGATGATTGAACCGCCGCCCCGTTCCTTGATCGCCGGCGACACTGCCTTCAAGGTGCGCCACACTCCGGTGATATTGACGTCCAGAACAGCTGTGAACTCGTCTTCAGGGATATCGTGGAACGGGTGTACGGTCCAGATCCCGGCGTTGGCGACCGCAACGTCCAGACCACCGAATGCCTTTACGCCCTCAGCAACCAGTTTGTCGAGTGACGACTGCTTCCGGACATCTCCCTCGTGTGCAATGATTCGTCGTCCCAGTGCTTCTACCTCTTTGACTGTGATCTGGAGGTCATCAGCTGATCCGGTCGGATACGGGAGCCCGGTGTCCGGCGGACAGTCGATGGCGAGGATATTGGCGCCCTCCTCAGCGAGCCGGATTGCGTGCGCCCGTCCCATTCCACGTGCCGCACCTGTTACCAGGGCGACCTTTCCGTCCATGCGTCCCATTGGTCTCTCCTCTTGTGAGTGTGAATCGGATTGGTTGTGCTTCCCGGTCGATCGGCGTACCGGGTGGCCGCTTGTGTACATTGAATTGCCAACTCGCGGTGTAGTTCTGGTCCCGGTTTCTCACCCCACATTCACACATGGTGGAAGGCATTCGGGAGGCAGCGTTCGCAGCGTTATGGTGTGCTTTCGGTCGGGGTTATGAGCTGTAGCAGTACGTCGATTCCAGGTGGCTCGGTCCATACATGCTCTGAGTCGGCGATGATGAAAGGAGCTCCGATCGGGTCCGGTCGTCCGGGCCCGCGGATCGTGCATCCAGCGAGATCGAACTCTCGCGCGTTTCCGTCGAACCGCAGCGCAATGTGGTCGAGCTTTGCCGAGGCTCGGCCCAGCGCGAGATCGAGAGCGTGTGGATCGTCGATGGTGTATAGCTCGATATTGGCCGACGCTATGGCGAGAAACGTCGCGCGGATGGAGAGAGAGGGTGCCTCGAAAGTGTGCGCGATACTGACGTTGAATCTGCTCTGCCAACGTGTGGTGGCCAACTCGAGGTCGCGGACGAGTATCCCCACATGATCCAGCCGCGGAGTGCTTTCTTCCCGAGCATCGTCGGAAGGCGAGGATGGGGAGCGATCGATCATCGTCATTGATGCCTCGCGGCGACGAAATGAGGAGACACGCCCATTCGGGGTTCAGTCCAACGTTGGGTGACCACCTTCGACTTGGTATAGAAGCGATACGCATCGTAGTTGAGCCCGTCATCGCCAAATCTCGAGTCGCCCCAACCTCCGAATCCGAACCAAGAGATCGGAACTGGAATGGGAACGTTGATCCCGACGCTTCCGGCCTGGACGCTGTGAGCGAACCGGCGACCGGCCACTCCACTTGCGGTGAAGATGGTCGCACCATTGCCATATGGGCTGGCGTTCACAATGCGAAGTGCTTCGTCGAGATCATCGACGCGCACCACACTCAGAATGGGTCCGAACACCTCCTTCTGATAGAGGTCGCTGTCGACGCTTACGTTGTCGACTAAGCTCGGGCCGATAAAATAGCCGGCTTCGGACGTTAGGTTGACACGGCCGTCTACGACGACGTTTGCGCCTTGGCTAGGTGCCGCCTCCAACGCACCTCTAACTCGTTCGATGGCGACCTCTGAGATGAGCGGCCCCATGTCGGTGCCTTCGACATTCCCCGGTCCGGTACGGAAGGCTGTGGCCCGCTCCGCGGTCTTGGCAACTAGCTCGTCCGCGATTTCCCCCACCGCTACCGCGATGGGCACGGCCATGCATCGCTGGCCGGCGGCGCCGTATGCAGCCGACGCCAGTGCGTCCGCCGCTGCGTCCAGGTCGGCGTCGGGCATGACGACCATATGGTTGTTCGCTCCACCCAGTGCCTGAACCTTTTTGCCGGCAGCGGCGGATCGGCGGTAGATCTCACGCGCAACCGGGGTGGAGCCCACAAAGGAAATGGCAGCGACGTCCGGGTGTTCGATCAACGCGTTCACCGTGTCAACGCCACCGTGCACGACGTTGAAGACACCGTCGGGTAGCTCGGCTTCGGCGAGCAGTTGTGCCAGCCGCACCGAGGCGGATGGAACCCTCTCGCTCGGTTTGAGCACGAACGAGTTACCGCAGGCGATCGCGGCCGCGAACATTGACACCGGCACCATGATGGGGAAGTTGAATGGGGTGATACCAGCACACACTCCGAGCGGCTGCCGGAACGAGTACGTGTCGACTCCTCTGGAGACCTGTTCTGCGTACTCACCTTTGAGGTGCTGCACTACAGATATCGCAACTTCGACAGCTTCGACAGAACGGGCGACCTCCCCTCTTGCGTCTGCGAGGGTTTTCCCCTGCTCCGAGGTGATGATCGATGCAAGCTCTTCACTGTGTTCGAGCATCAGGGCACGGAAGCGGTGGAGAGTGGTCGCGCGGACGGGGGCCGGGGTCGAAGCCCAGGCCCCCGCAGCGCTCCGGGCGCTCGCCACCGCCGCGTCGACGACAGCAGCGCCGCCCAGCTCAACAAGCCTCAGTACGTGACCCGTGGCTGGATCGACAACCTCCGACCTCCGCCCGTTCGTCAAGCTGGAGGGGGCGCCAGCGATCCAGTGCGGCACCGTTGCAAGATGGACATCGTTTGTAGTCACAGAAACTCCATAGTCACGTAGAGGCGAGTTGATGTTTTGGGCCGCTTAAGCTTTGGCGTCCCGAGGGTGCGGCAACTCGGGGAACATCTCCAAGCCATAGTTCGTCTTGAGATTCTCCACCTCTGCGGCTAGCTGCTCCGGAGTGCGCAATTCGCGATCGCGCGCTTCGTAGAAGTACTTGTCGATGCCGCCGCCGGGTTCGAATCCGCTGCTGTCGGGACCCGGAACGAAGATCACGAGAATTCTCGCCTCTTCTCCGACTACCTCGTAGGTATGCCGCTGATCCTTTCGCCCCCAGACGAATTGACCCGCGGCGGCATTGTAGGACCCGTCTTCGGTGTGGATCTTGATTTCACCGTCCATCACGAAGAAGCCTTCCTCTTCGCGGTGATGGATGTGCCAGACCGGCTCGGTTCCGCGAACCCAGTTGGTCTCGATGATGATCAGCTGGCCATTGGTGGTTTCACCGGTCGCATGAATCCAGAAATCTACACCGGTCATGAAGTCGCCGGTCATGTTGAAATGCACATCGCTGCGGTGGGAGACGTAGCTGTCTCCGTCTCGGTTTGTCGTCGGCTGAATCTGGTCGACATCGGACTTCGTGACCATGAGGGCCCCTTTTCGTTGCTTGCCGTGGTGATGAGTGACGTCACGGCTCGGACGTTTTTGAGATTAGACTCACAGTCGATAGGAGTCAACACTATGTCGGTTAATGGAGAACTGGCAGCTCAGGGGTGGCGGTAGCGGGGACGGGCCAGTACTAGGAAGACTCCGGTGCGCATTACTCGACACTATGTTGACGAACGCCAACGCTAAGTGCAGAGTTGTTACACCGACGTGTGACCCGACTAGTCGAGGGTCGTACGCATCTGACAGCAGCTGTGACAGGAGGCGACTGGTGAGTCCGCTACGAGAGCGCGTAGGTGCCGCGACGAACATCCATGCAGGACATTCATGAGTAATCTGCACCCTCAGGTACTCGAGTTGCTGGCGTCCCTATCAACGAATCCGCCGGTGCAGCCGTGGGAGGTATCCATAGCCGCGTACAGGGCGGTCGGCGAAAAGTTGATCGGCTTGGCGGGTGATCTCAATCCACATTGCGATGTGAGGGACTTAGAGCTTCCCCTTCCCGGGAGGGTAGTGAAGGCCCGGAGTTACTCTCCCAAAGGCGCAACCGCAGCAGTGCCGGGTGTCGTGTACTTCCACGGTGGCGGTTTCGTCAGGGGCAGCCTGGAGTCTCATGACCGACTGTGCCGCGAGTTGAGCGTCCAGGGCGCTCTCCGCGTGATCTCGGTGGCGTATCGCCTTGCGCCCGAAAACACCTATCCGAGCGCTCACGCAGATGCGATCGAGTCGTTTTGCTGGGTGGCCGATCGTTCTGATGAGCTGAGAATTGACGGCGAGGCGCTGGCGGTTGCTGGAGACTCCTCTGGGGGGATGCTCGCTGCGGCGACCGCAGCGACTCTCGGCGCACGTACAGACGGTGCGTCGGTCAAGGCGCAGGGACTTCTGTGCCCAGTGCTAGATCTGACCTCGAGTAGTGACTCTGTGAACCGATACGGGTCGGCGCCTCTTCTTTCGCGTGCCGCACTCGAATGGTGTATCGATCAGTACGTGCCCGACGTGCGGCTTCGGGAGTCGCCGGAAGTCTCGCCGTTGTTCAGTAAGAATCTGAACAGCGCCCCGCCTGCGCTCATCGTCAACGCAGAGATCGACCCAGTCTCAGATGATGCCAGTCGATATGCGTCTAAATTGCATGCTTCGGACGTTGCAGTCGTCCAGCGCGAGTATGCGGGCATGCCCCACAGCTTCTTTCTGCTAGCCGGCGTGGTGGATGAGGGAGAGCGTGCTATTACTGGCTTCGCGGAAGGGTTGTCTAGCTTGCTGCGATAGGCGATCTGGAGTGTGGGGTCGACGGTAGTTGTAATGGACGTTCCATACGACGACGGCCTCTGATCGTTGGGTTTCGCTGATCCAGTCGCGGGCGTAGAGGAACCCCTCGGGGAGAACCCGGTTGCAGCGCTCGACCGTGCCGTTGTGTCGTAGGGCCGGATGAACTGGTGGCGGGTGCGGGAGGTGCCCCTTTCGGCGGCGACGTGGGTAATTGGGTGCGTGCGGCAGCGTTCGACGAGTCGGCGTCGGCCTTCTTCGGACAACGGGGCATTGCTGTGGGTCCCTGACGGGACTCGCGTCTGTAGTGCGTAAGTTGCTGACGCGCACAAGCATCCCGCTCAGATCCGGCACAGCGAGTGATTCGGCGTCAGCTTTGACGCAGAGGTGGCTGGGCTGCCGTCTCGCGATCGAACGCCCGGCACCGCCGAGCGACTATGCGCCCCTTCAGATCGACCAGTCGAGGGGCTGTTCGGCGGTTGAGATAGGCGTCATCCATCAGCTCGAGAATGTCCAGAACGGGAGGCGGAGCGTAAAACGCAGCCCCACCCGGGGCTTCGACCAATTTCAGTCCATACTCGTCAAGGACAGACTGCCCGGCGGTGCGAAGGTTCTCCTGGGCATGCTCCCACTGGGCGTCGGCGCCGAGCCATGTCGAGGAGCTGTCTCTCGTCGACAGTCGGACGTAATCGACGGGAAGCCCCAAGTCTCCTGCGCACGCAGTGCTGCCCGCAGTTGAGTCGATGTGTAGATCAACGCATGAAGAGGACAGTTCGCTGGCCGCAGCATCAGCTCGTCGTCGCCCATTCGCATGGCAGGAACATGTCCTGACTGAATTTGCTCAGATGGCCGGAACGCTCGTACAGCGCCCGCTTCCCGAGCACCGGCGAGAGCACGCCGAGACAGCCATCGGCGGACGCGAGTTCCTTGGCCAGCTTCTGCCAAGTCAAGTCCGTCGACGTCCAATACAACGTCATGACCCGCAACGACTAGCTACGCCGTCATCACTCATCACAGCGGCTCGGATTCGCTAAGAGGCTGAGTGGCTTGCTTGGCGGTCAATGCCACGCCTTCCAACTTCGCGCGAAAGCGGCGGGCCGCACCTCACACTTACATGTGATGTGCGGCCCGCCGGCTGCAGTCCCGGTTCCTCCTACTGCAGGCCTACGCGAAAGACCTGAAACTCGATGACGGGTCCGGGTGTAATTCGCCCTTGTCCCACGAAGATAGTCTGGTTGACCCAGCCGTACCTAGCGTCCCCGCACTCGAGGCGTGGAGTGGTGACAAAGTAGTGGTCACCAAAGTTCGTGCTCGAGTCCCCGCCGGTCAAGGCGGCTGCAGCGGCTTCGGTCACCTCAACCAGGCCCTGGTAACTCATGTAGATGACGGCACCGTCGTCGGTATTGAACTGAGCGCGCACATCCAGCCGCCCGAATCCGTCATCTCCAGCCAGGAGCCAGTCACCGCCGCCGATGGCTGCTGTACCGCTCAGTCGATCGCCCGTAACCGTGCCGCCGGTAACGGGGAGGACCTGCCGCACGCCGTACGGCCCAGGACCGACGACCTGCGGCGCAGCGAGTTCTGCGGTGTACGAAAATTCCGGGATGAGCTTCACTTGCTTACCTCCAGGCCTGCGGCTGCCATCACCTGGGACATACCCTCCGCAATGACTTCGACGCCGAAGGCTTGTTCGACGATATTTGGATCGAAGTACTCGCGAATCAAGGCCACCTTGCCGCCTCTGATTCGCATGTGTGTGCAGTACGTGTTCGCGTACACGTTTCCGTTCTGCGTCACGGTCGCCTTTCCGTGTAGCTCGAGCACAAACAGCTCGGGATCTGTCGTGTCGTGCACAACCAGCGAGTCGATCTTCAGGTCGGGCACGGACTTGAAGAACCAGTCGATGAAGTGGCCGATGAGGTGGCGGCCGGGGACCGATTTCGCTAGGGGCTCAGGGGCGAACGGCATCTCCCAAACAGCATCTTCCGCGAACCAGTCTTTCCAAGCCTCCAGCTCTTTTCCGGTCGGCGGCCCGCTATCGAGGTCGCCCCAAAAACCATCAACTACCTTGCGATTCTCCGCTTGTGTACTCACAGTCGCCTCCTTGGTGGGCTCTGGCGACGACTGATGTGCCAGCCGCCGTAGCCTCAAAGAATGCCCGTCCTGTCGGTGATAGTCAACAGTGTGTCGACAGTATTCGCCGACAAGCGCGCCGAGTCCCCACCGCACTGTGGACGGTGTGTTGACTATCATCAACTGTGAGTCTAATCTCAGGATGGTCGGCTCAATGAGCGACTGAACAGAGTGCCCGCGAAGCCGTATTCCGGCGGGCTCGAGAGGCATTCCGCTTTGGCATTTATGCGCCCCTTAAGGAGATGTGATGAGTACTTTGACCAACCGGCTCTACCGATTGCGAAGTCGTCCGGAGGGGGAAGTAACTGCCGAAAATTTAGAATGGTTGGAAGAGCCGGTTGCCGATATCCGTGATGGGCAAGCGCTGATCCGAACGCACTACTTGTCGGTCGACCCCACAAATCGTGTGTGGATGAGTGCGATGCGTTCCTATATCCCCCCGGTCGAATTGAACGCCGTCATGCGCGGGGCCGGTGTGGGACGGGTCGTCGCCAGCCGACGTGACGATCTTCCTGTCGGCTCGTTTGTTGTGGGATTGACGGGCTGGCAGGACTATTGCGTAGCTGATGCAGCGACTGAAGACATGTCATTCACAGTCCTACCCGATCCGCTACCGGCCCCCCTCCCCGCGTTCGTCGGAGTCATGGGCCACACCGGAATATCGGCGTACCTCGGCGTTGAGTTCGGTGATCCTCGACCGGGAGAGACGTTTTTCGTATCCGCCGCGGCCGGGGCAGTGGGCTCTATTGCAGGTCAGCTCGCAAAGCGTCGGGGTGCCCGAGTGGTCGGTATCGCAGGTGGCGCCGAAAAATGTCGATACCTGGTGGAGGAGTTGGGGTTCGACGCTTGTATTGACCGACATGCGGGTGACTGGCAGAAGCAACTCGACGACGCCACACCTGACGGTATCGACGTGGACTTCGAAAATGTTGGCGGCGAGATCATGGACCACGTTTTCGGCCGACTGAACATTGGGGCACGAATCACGCTCTGCGGGCTGGTTTCCGAGTACAACGACTATAATGGAGACAACGCCCAACGCGGCCTACGTAATGTCAGTCAGCTGCTTATGCAGCGGGCAACTTTGCGAGGGTTCATCGTTTTTGATCACGTGGATCGGTACGCAGAGATCATTGGACAGCTGTCGCTGGCTCTCAGTGCCGGCACGCTGCGCTCCGCGGAGACCGTGGTCGACGGTCTGGAGCACGCGAGGCATACTCTCAACCGCAGTCTCGCCGGCGAGAACAAAGGGAAGGTCGTGGTCAAGGTGATCACCGACTAACCGAACGACGGTAGATGGCTGGGCGTACCAGTCGGCTGGCGGTTGAGCACTCGAGCGCCCCCGGGGGCCGCTTCGCACCGGCCCTCTTGAATAATCCTCAGTGCGGCAATCGATTACCTCGGCTTCATGGTGTTCTGCCGCTTGCTGGCGCCTCATAGGCTTGACTCGACAAATGGACCATGACGCGGTCCCCCGAGAACAGGTCTATCGGCTGGTGACCCAGCCTCCACAACGGCTGAGCATGGATATGCTGGTCCCCGCTCTGTGACATCCTCGGCTGGACGCCGAATGATCTGATCGAACCGGAGGTCGTCAACCAGCAGATCCGTAAAACGGTTGGTGCTGAATCTGATTCGATCAGTAGTGAGCCACGTCGAAGCGTGATTCGAAGGCCTGGCCGAAAGTGAGGCCGCACCGGTAAGGCTCCTCAAACGCCGCACACCCGAGGGCCGGTGCTGTGAGCGGTGAATGGAACGGGTCGAGCGGCGAGCGTGGGCGCGGTGTGGCCAGATCGGTAGCATCGTCGCCCGCCGCCAGGAGAGCCGGATCTGCCGCGCGTGTTACGGCCTCGAGCCTGCCCGGCGGAACGAGTGTTCACGGTGCGGTAAGTCGGCTGAGATCAGCAGCCGCAGCGAGGACGGCTCCCCGCTGTGCAACCGCTGCACCTCGCGTCCAGAAAAGCCGTGCGTGCATTGCGGCCGAGTATGCATCGCGACGCTGTCCTGTCCGGGGGTGGCGAACCATCGGGTGGCAGCACGGTCGAAGTCGTCGTGGTCTTCGGTGGCACCAACCCAGGCGACAACGCCGTCGGGTCGGATGAGCCGAGCGGTGAGGCCACGATGGTTGCGTACGGACTATCCAGTACCGGATTGGCCTGCCCATCTCTGGCTGAACACCCCCTGGTTCTCCTACCCCTGGGAGTGGACACCCGGCAAAGGTTCTAGGAGTTTTCGCCATCATCCTCGGCTTAACGCCGACCGAGATCGACACCACGGAGAACCAAATGGATACCTACGACCATGCGTTGTTGGACTTCGCCCTACGGTGGAGCGGCTATGGTGGCGGTGACTATTACATCTTCACTGAGTTCGGAATACCCCCCAGAACTTTCTACCAACGCGTGCTGTGGATGGTGGAAAAGCGGCTCGCCTCCAGACTCGACCTGACCATGAGACAGCAACTTCGGGAACACTGCCTCGCGAAGTTGACTTCGTTTCAAGAACCGCAATGACAGCGTAAAAACCGACGCAGCAGCATCGTGGAGAACTGGCCGCCTGGCAGAAACCAGCGCCAAACAGCCTGACACGGGTTTCCTCCGCGTCGCGGTCGTCGGGTGCAGGGTCGTCGATAGTCACCCGTCTACCCCAGGCCATCACCAGCCGGTTGTCATCACTTCCTGGACGGTCGTGGTGTCGAGGCCCGGCATCCTCAGCGGTCCAGGATGCCGTTGACGAAATCCTGCGCGTCGGCCTGCGAAGCCCCGATGGTTGCCCGGTGGTCTGCACCCTCGTACGTCACATACTCGAGGTCGTTCCCCTTGTCCCGCAACGCCTTCACCATCAGATCGGTGGACGGCTTGCTCACCACCCTGTCACCGGAGCTCTGTGTGATCAGGGTCGGAACCTGGACGTCCACCTGCGAGGGTTCCTGACGGGTCAGGTACTCGGTGAGCGGTCCAAGATCGGCGTCCGGACGGAAAACCTGCCCGGCGGGTACCGGTGGCACCTTGCGGATGTCGTCGAGGCAACCGGTTCGCGCGGCCGCCAGCAGGGGCTGGGCCTGCTCGGTCAGCAATGCCGACGGGTCGATCGCGGGGTCGGCGGCCTGCGCCCCGAGAAGAATCAGCGGTAGGAACGCCTCCGCCGCTTCGATTCCGGGCACACCGGACCGGAAGTACTGCGGCGTCTGGTCGAGGCCGCTGCCCGGCGCGATCGCCACCGCACCCTTCAGCTCGAGTTCCGGTGCCCGCTCCCCGGCCTGGGCGGCAGTGAACAGCGCCGCCTGCCCGCCCTGACTGTGCCCGACGACGAACCACTGGGAGCCGACCGACGGATCCAACTCACGCGCGGCCCGCACGATGTCGACGACGGCGTTGACCTCGGTGTCACCGTTGACATACGGATGAATACCCGGCGTACCCAGCCCGTGGTAGTCGGTGCGGACCACGGCGAAACCCTGCTCGACCCAGTCGTCGAGGGAGGCGTCGACCTCGGTCAGATAGGCGTGGGTGGGGCCGCCCGGGAAGTCCGCCGACGGCGCGCACGCGTCGGCCACACCGGTGGTGCCGTGCGCCCAGCTGATGACCGGGTACCCGCCCTCGGGTGCCGGTGTGCGCGGCAATGCGACGGTGCCCGACACCACCACGGGATCACCGTTCACGTCCTGCGAGGTGTAGGTGATCAGCTCGTTGCGGGCGGCGCTGGGCAATGCCGGAGCGTCGGTCACCGCACTGGACGTGAGCAATTGGCCCGCCCGGAGCGGATCCGGTTCCGTCGTCGTCTCGGACGGTTCGGTCGAGCACGCAGCGCCGGTGAGCACGACGAGGGCCGCCACCGCCCCGAACCCGGTACGCACCGAGTTCACGAGAACGCTGCCAGTGGCTCGGACCCGGACCAGTCGTGGCCCCAATAGCTGTCTGCGGTGATTTCCTCAGCGGTGTAATACTTTTCGTCGACGAGCATGCCCTCGGTGCCGAACTCGAGGTCCCAGCCGCCGGGAGCCCGCACGTAGAACGAGACCATCCGATCATTGGTGTGGCGACCCAACGTCGAGGAGATCGAGAATCCGAGCTTGCCGAGCCGGTCGAGTGCCTGGCCGACGGCGTCGAGGGTATCGACCTCCGTCATCAGATGCACCATCCCGGGTTCGCCGCCGTGCGGTGCCGGGCACAGGGCGAGACTGTGGTGACGCTGATTAACTCCCATGAACCGGACCCGTCGGGCGGGACCGGGGGCGTCGGGCGGCCCGAGGCGGATGGCACCGCGCGGCAGGAAACCGAGCACCTCGGTGTAGAACGCGTAGGCCTCCTCGAACGCCAGGGTCGGAAGCACCACATGTCCCAGACCCTGTGCGCCGGTGACGAAGCGGCCGCCGTGCGGGGTCACCACCGGACTGTGGTCGAGAACCGGCCCGAAGAACACTTCCACCCGCGTCCCGGACGGGTCGTCGAACGCGATGACCTGCTCGGCGTCGCGGTACCGTGCCTCGTCCTCGGACAGAACGTCGACGGCGACACCCGACTTCTCGACCTGCTCACGCACCCGTTGCAGGGCGAACTGGTCGCGCACCTCCCACCCCACGGCCAAAGCCTTGTCCTTCTCGCCGGGCAGCACGATCAGTCGGGCCCGCCGCTCGTCGAATCGCAGGTACAGGCCGTCCGGCTCGGGGCCGGAACCCATTGCCATACCCAGCCCGTCCACCACCAACTCGCGCCAGCGCGGCACGTCCGTCGTCTGGATCCGGAGGTAGCCGAGTCCTCGAATGTCTGTCATGGAGAATCCCTTTCCTGGGGGAGGCTTCGCCACCCGTGAGTGGTTGACGAGTCTCTGGACTCCTTAACCACTCACGGGCGCGGAGCGCCTAGATCATGGAGCGGTGCACACCCTGCGGTTCGCCGCCGAGCTGGGTGAGTGCGGAAGAGTGGTAGATGGACCCCGGTACGTGGATGGCGTGGGAGAGTCCGGCGTGGGCGTCGCGCCAGAATCGCTGCATCGGCGTGCTGAGCTGCAGCGCGCCGCCGCCGGAGCGGGCGAAGATTTCGTCGACTGCGCGGACCGCACGCCAGGCGGCCGCTGTCTGGGTGCGTCTGCCGATGGCACGCAGTTCGAACGTGACGTCCTGTCCCTTTTCCGTCATGTCCCAGAACCGGTCGACCGTCTCGAGGATGGCTGCGCGGGACGCTGCGATCTCCGCGGCCGCCTCGCCGATCGCGAACAATACGTATGGATCTTCTTTGATGGCGGTGCCGGAGACGGTGACGCGTTCGCGCTGCGCGTTGAGGTGGCACGCCAGCGCGCCTTCGGCGATGCCGATCAGCGAGGAGGTGATCCCGAGCGGGAAGATGCACGAGAACGGGAAGTTGTAGAGCGTCTGGGTACGTCCGAACTCCTTCGGCGCGGACCCGTCGAACACCTTGTCCGCCTGCAACGTCCGGTGCTGCGGAATGAACGCGTCCTTCACGATCAGGTCCTTCGACCCGGTGCCGCGCAGGCCCACGACCTTCCAGCTGTCCTGGTCGATGTCGTAGTCCGAACGGGGCAGGAGCACGTGCAGGATCTTCGGCGGCATCACCCGGTTGCCGTCGGCATCACCGACTGCGGCGCCGATCATGATCCAGCCGCAGTGGTCGGTGCCCGACGAGAAAGACCAGCGTCCGTTGAGGACATAGCCACCCTCGGTCGGCACGGCGACACCCATCGGCGCGTACGGGGAGGCCATCCACATGTCGGGGTCTGCGCCCCACACCTCGTCCTGGGCCTTGCGGTCGAAGAACGCCAGTTCCCACGGGTGGACGCCGACGATGCCGCTGACCCACCCGGCTGCGCCGTCGATGGCACCGATCCCCATCGTGGTCTCCGCGAATTCGCGCGGATGGGCTTCGTGGCCGCCGTACTCCTTGGGCTGCAGCATCCGCATCACCCCGGAGTCGCGCAACCGCTTGGCGGAGGTGTCCGACAGGCGCATCAGCTTGTCGCCCTCGGCGCCTTCCGCGCGGATTTCGTCCGCGAACTGTTCGATCCTGTCAAGAACCTGACCCATGATGATCTCGGCTTTCTGGTTTGGGCACCCGGTCAGGCGCCTAGGCGGACTTCTTCTCGGCAACAGCGGCGCTCGCGGCCTGCCGGTCCGTGAGACCGAGCGCGATTTCGATCAGCTGGTCCTCCTGCCCGCCGACCAGTTTGCGGCGGCCGGCCTCGATGAGGATTTCCGCACCGGACACCCCGTACCGGCGGGCGTGCGCATCGGCGTGCTTGAGGAAGCTCGAGTAGACGCCCGCGTATCCCATCGTGAGGGACAGCCGGTCGAGAACACAATCGTCGTCCATGATCGGCCGCACCACGTCCTCGGCGGCGTCGATGATCTTCAGAGTGTCTATGCCGGTGCGGATTCCGAGCTTCTCGGTGACGGCAGCGAAGGCCTCGACCGGAGTGTTACCCGCGCCTGCGCCGAAGCGCCGGGTGGACCCGTCGATCTGCAGCGCGCCGGCTTCGACGGCGAGCACGGAGTTGGCGACGCCGAGGCCGAGGTTCTCGTGTCCGTGGAAGCCGACCTGTGCGTCGTCCCCCAGTTCGGACACCAGCGCGGCGACCCGGTCGCTGACACCGTTCATGATGAGCGCACCCGCCGAGTCCACCACGTAGACGCATTGGCAGCCGGCGTCGGCCATGATCCGGGCCTGCTTCGCGAGCGCTTCGGGCGGCTGGCTGTGCGACATCATCAGGAAGCCGACGGTTTCGAGCCCGAGGTCGCGGGCGAGCCCGAAGTGCTGGACGGAGATGTCGGCCTCCGTGCAGTGGGTCGCGATGCGGCAGATGCGCGCACCGTTGTCGGCGGCCTCCCGGATGTCGGACTGGACACCCAGGCCGGGGAGCATGAGGAAGGCGATCTGCGCCTGCTTCGCCGTCTCGACGGCGGCCTTGATCAGCTCCTGCTCCGGGGTGTGGCTGAAGCCGTAGTTGAACGAGGAACCGCCGAGCCCGTCACCGTGGGTGACCTCGATGACGGGAACGCCGGCGGCATCGAGTGCCCCGACGATGGAGCGGACGTGGTCGACGGTGAACTGGTGCCGCTTGGCATGGGAACCGTCGCGCAGGGACGAGTCCGTCACCCGGATGTCGAGATCGGCGCTGTAGGGCATCGGTATTCCTTCGAAGAGTGAGTGGTAACGGACGCGTTCAGACGCTCGCGCCGAGGATCTGCGTCGCGAAGCTCTCGCCCACCTTGGTGGCGGCGGCGGTCATGATGTCGAGGTTGCCCGAGTAAGGCGGCAGGAAGTCGCCGGCGCCCTCGACCTCGAGGAAGATGCCGACCCGGGCGAGCCCACCACTGATCGGTGTCGGGTCGTCGAACTGCGGTTCGGCGCGCAGGCGGTAACCGGGCACGTAGGACTGCACGGACGACACGACGTCGTGGATCGACGCGCTGATCGCATCCCGGTCGGCGTCGGCGGGAATGGCGCAGAACACGGTGTCCTTCATGAACATCGGCGGCTCGGCCGGATTCAGGATGATGATGGCTTTGCCCTTCTTCGCCCCGCCGATCGTCTCGATGCCCCGACTCGTGGTGAACGTGAATTCGTCGATGTTGGCGCGGGTACCGGGTCCGGCGGACGGGGACGCCACGCTGGCGACGATCTCGGCGTAGGCCACCTCGGTGATCCGGGAGACGGCGTACACCATCGGGATGGTGGCCTGTCCGCCGCAGGTGATGAGGTTGACGTTGGGCGCAGTCCGGTGCTCGCCCATGTTGACGGCCGGCACGACCGCGGGACCGAGCGCGGCGGGAGTGAGATCGACCGCCTGGATGCCCAGTTCCCGGTAGCGCGGGGCGTTCACCCGGTGCACGTAGGCGGACGTGGCCTCGAAAACGATGTCGGGGCGCTCGTCCTGGGCGAGCAGCCAGTCGACACCGTCGGCGCTGGCGATCACGCCCCGATCGGCCGCACGCTTCAGTCCCTCACTGTCCGGATCGACACCGATCATCCAACGCGGTTCGATGATGTCCGAACGCAGGAGCTTGTACAGGAGGTCGGTGCCGATGTTGCCGGATCCGACGATCGCGGCGAGAGCCTTGGTCACAATTGTCGCCCTTACTTGAATTCTACTGATACGGAACCGATGTCACTGAAGTCGGCGCGGAACACGTCGCCGGGCCGGGCATCGATCGCCCGGGTGCACGAGCCGGGCAGGATCATGTGACCTGCCTCGAGCCGCACTCCGAAACTCGCGACCTTCCGTGCCAGCCAGGCCACGGCCTTCGTCGGGTTGCCGAGCACCGCCGACGCCTCACCGCGGGCGATCTCCTCGTCACCCTGGAAGAGCACGGCCGAGATGGCGCCGATATCCACCCTCGACGGTTCCACCCGTCCGGCGCCGAGGATCACTCCCGCCGACGACGCATTGTCGGCGATCGTGTCGGCCAGCCCGATCTTCCAGTCCGTGATACGCGAGTCGATGAGTTCGATACTGGGAACGATGTATTCGGTGGCCGCGAGAACGTCCGCCTCGGTGCACCACTCCCCCGGCAACGTCTCGCCCAGCACGTAGCCGATCTCCACCTCGATGCGCGGAGAACAGAAGCGGGCGGTGTCGATAGGGGTTTCCTCGGCGTACACCATGCTCGACAGCAGGTGTCCGTAGTCGGGCTCGTCGACGCCCATCATCTTCTGCATGACCTCGGAGGACAGGCCCACCTTGTGGCCGTACACCGTCTCCCCCGCCTCGAGTCGCGCGCGGATGTTGATCAGCGCGATCTCATAGGCGTCGACCACGTCGATGTCCGGGTAGGTCGCGGTGAGCGGTTCGATGGGTGCCCGGTCCCGTTCGGCGTCCCTCAGCGATCGGGCCGCATCCAGCCTCTGCCGCTCGCTCAGCATCAGGCCACCTCGCCCGCGTGTGAGCGATTCTCTCGCCGCAGGCCACCGGCCTGGGCGGCGTGCTGCGCGGCGATGTAGCCGAACACCATGGCGGGACCGATGGTCGCGCCCGCACCGGCGTATTCGTTGCCCATCACCGAGGCCGAGGTGTTGCCGGTGGCGTACAAGCCGTCGATGACCGAACCGTCCTCGCGGAGTACCCGAGCGTCGGCGTCGGTGACGAGTCCACCCTTGGTGCCCAGGTCGCCGGCCTCGCAGCGGATGGCGTAGAACGGGCCCTGGGTGATCTCGTCGAGGCACGGGTTCTTCATCGTCGGGTCGCCGTAGTACCGGTCGTACGCGCTGTCGCCGCGGCCGAAATCCTCGTCCCGACCGGTGCGGGCGAAGCCGTTGAACCGGTCGACCGTCGCCACCAGAGTGTCGGCCTTCACGCCGATCTGATCCGCGAGGTCGCGCAGGGTGTCGGCTTTGTGCACCACACCTGAGTCGTAAAAGCCCTGCGGGAAAGGCACACCCGGAAGAACCTGCGCGAACGGGTAGCGCGACTTCGCCTTGGAGTCCATCACGAACCAGGCGGGTACATGGCCGCCGTCGAGCTGATCGTGCACGAAGTTCACATACGGCGACGACTCGTTGGTGAAGCGTTCGCCGCGACTGTTCACGATCACGGACGGCGGAATGCACCGCTCGGACACCAGCGGGATCACGGCGCCCATCGGATGCATCACCGACGGCATCCACCACGCATCGTCCATGAGATCGACTGCCGCGCCTAGCTTCTGGCCCGCGAGGATTCCGTCGCCGGTGTTCTCCTTGGCTCCGGCGCTGATGTTCGCGACACCGTGCTTGGGCAGGTACTCGGCGCGCATGTCTTCGTTGTGTTCGAAGCCGCCGGTCGCGAGGAGTACCCCGCGTTTTGCACCGATCCGGACGGTATTGCCGTCGCGCTTCGCGACCACTCCCAAAACAACGCCGCTGTCGTCGACGATCAGTTCCGTCATCGACGTCTGCAGCCACAGCGGAACCCCGGCATCTTTGAGGACCATGCGCATCCTGGCCACCAGTGCGCGTCCACCTGTCGCCATGTGACGACGACGAATCACGTTGGACGCCACCCGCCAGGCCGCCACCAGCGACGCCTTGCGTCCCTTCCAGGTGCGCTTCACCATGGCGAGGTCGTGGTAGTCCTTGGACGTCACCCACAGTCCGAGCGGGCCCTTCATGCTGTTCGGCCGCTGGTACCGCTCGTCGTCCTGCAGTGCCCTCGTGTCGAAGGGCTTGCATTCGATGGTCCGCCCGAGGGGTCGGCCGCCGTCGTACTCGGGGTGGTAGTCGGAGTAGCCCTTCACCCAGTAGAGCTTCATGTGCGGGCTGCGGTCGAGCAGTTCCATCAGCTCGGGGCCCTTGTCGACGAACGCGTCGAGTCGGTCTGCCGACACCCGGCCCTCGGTGATGATGTCGAGGTAGCGGCGAATCGACTCGCGGGAGTCGACGACGCCCTTCTCGCGCAGGGTGGGGGCGTTCGGGATCCAGATTCCGCCACCGGAGATCGCGGTCGACCCACCGAACGTCGCGCCCTTGTCGATCACGAGGGTGTCGAGCCCGCGGTGCGCGGCGGTGATCGCGGCAGCCATTCCGCCGCCCCCGCTGCCGACCACGAGGAAATCGACGGTGGTATCGAAGGTCTGGGAGCCGGCACTCATCGGTCGCCACCTTCCTTGCGGAGCAGGAAGGCGAGGACGGCACTCTCGAACGCCGTCTTCTGCTCGATCATCGCCCAGTGCCCGCAGTTCGGGAAGACGTGGAGTTCCGCCTTCGGGATCAGCCGCATCGGGATGATCGACATGTCCACGGGGCTCACCCGGTCGTCGCGGCCCCACGTGAGGAGGGTGGGGGCTTTCACCTTGTGCAGCTGCGCCCAGTAGGGCGTGGCGTCGGACTCGAGGGCCGCCCGGGTGTTCGCCTCGAACGCTGCCCGGCTGTACATCTTGCGGGCGCTGGCGAGGGTGTCGGGTTCGGTGGCCTGTGTCCAGCGTTCCTCGACGAGTTCCTCGGTGACCATTGCGGGGTCGAACACCATCGAATGCAGCCACTCGATCAGCCGTTCCCGGGTGGGGTCGTCCGTGAACTCCATGAGGAGTTTGATGCCCTCACCGGGGCCTGGGCTGAAGAGATTCTTGCCGATGCCACCGATGGTGATCAGTTTGGTGACCCGGTCGGGGTGCGCGATGGCGAACTGAGTGGCGACGATGCCGCCCATCGAGTTCCCGAGGAGTGCGACCTCGTCGATTCCGAGCCCGTCGAGGAAGCGGAGGACCGCGTCGGTGGCCGTGAGCATCGGGTGCCCACCGAAGTCGTCACTGACCCCGAAGCCGGGGAACTCCAGAATGAAGGTCCGGAAGTGCTCGGCGAAGACGTCGAGGTTGCCGCGGAAGTTGCGCCACCCCGTCACGCCGGGGCCGGAGCCGTGCAGCAGCAGAAGCGGCGGGCCGTCGCCGGCCTCGTGGTAGCGAAGCACGCCGAGGTCGGTGTTCAGCTCCTTCAGGGTGCCCTCGTAACTCGAGTCAGTCGTCATGGTCGATCACGTTGCCAGCGCGTGCACTGCTCGGACAGAAGCGATCCCGGTCAGCGAGACGTCCACCGCCCCGGCGACGCCTCGATCCGGGGCTTCCACTGATCGAGACGGCAGTTCGTGACCTGCCTGCCGCGTCCCTAGCCTCGAAAGCGATCACCGAATCAGTCGGTGTCGCAAACGATGTGGAGGTGGTCCGATGCCAACCGAACCGACGTGGCCCGAACTCGGCACGCAGATCGCCGCACCCACCCCCGACGAAATGCGGCGCAATCTCGGCCATTTCGCGAGTGGTGTCACGGTGGTGACCGGACTCGACGCCGACGGTCCGGTCGGATTCACCTGCCAGTCGTTCGCATCGGTGTCGCTGGCGCCTCCGCTGATCCTGTTCTGCGCCGATCATCGAGGGCGCGCCTGGCCACGCATCCAGGAGTCGGGGCGCTTCACCGTCAATGTTCTGCACGAAAGTCAGACGGACGTCTGCATGCGCTTCGGCTCCAGCCGCGGTGAAAAATTCGACGGACTCGACTGGGAGAGGTCGC
Organism: Rhodococcus sp. USK13; assembly: GCF_018343855.1. Classification (NCBI taxonomy): domain Bacteria; kingdom Bacillati; phylum Actinomycetota; class Actinomycetes; order Mycobacteriales; family Nocardiaceae; genus Rhodococcus; species Rhodococcus sp. USK13. Next base: position 568,606 of record NZ_CP069242.1, read on the forward strand.
CGTGGGCGACGCCCTCGCTCCCCGGCGTACTGATGCGCGTGCACGCAGACGTGCAGTCGGTGCACGCCGCCGGTGACCACGACATCGTGATCGGGCGGGTCCTCGGCCTCGAATCGGTCAGCGACGAGCGCCCGTTGGTGTTCTTCCGGGGTGGGTTCGGGCTGGGCGCCGTACCCCGTCCCGTGCGCGGTTGACGAGTCCCGAGACTCGTCAACCGCGCACGGGCGCTACAGCCATTGCCCCGACTGCACCGACAGCAGCTGGTCGAGCGCCTCGGTGGACCACGAGGTTTCCGGTATCTCCGCGGTCCGGCGGGCGCGACGCGGCGTCACGGGTTCGGGATGCAGAGCCCGCGTGACTGCCCGGGCGGCGTCGACGACGAGGGGCGCGACCCGCTCGAGCTGCACCGTACGGGCATCGCCGCACAGCGAGATACCGGCGACCGGGCCGTCGGCGCTCCGGACCGCGACACCGACACAGCCCACGCCGCGAACCGCCTCACCGCGCTCGAACGCGAGACCCCGGCGCTGCCGGATCCGGTTGAGTTCCTGATGGAGGGTGGTGAGCTCGGTGATGGTGCGGTCGGTGCTCCTATCGAGACGCTGCCCGTACAGGCTGTCGACCTCCTCGGGGTCCACCCACGCCAGCATCGCCTTGCCACCGGCCGTCGTGTAGGCGGGAACCCGCCCACCCACCTTGGACGGCAGCGCGGCCGCCATCCGGCCGCCGACCTTGTCGAGGTACAGGCTGTCCCCGCCGTCCAGCACGGTCAGGTGCACGACCATTCCGGTCTGCATGTGCAGGTCGTGCAGCAGCGGCGCCGCGGCCGCCCGGATCTGGCCGTGGCCATTGTCGCCGCCGCCCACACCCATCGCTCGACGGCCGAGGCAGTAACCGAAGCTGGCGTGATTCACCCAGTCCAGGCGCACCAGCTGGTCGAGGATGCGGTGCACGGTCGATCGCGGCAGCCGGGTCCGGCACGCCACTTCCTCCAGGGTCAGGCGGCAGGTGCGGCCGTCGAACGCGTCGAGAATCAGCGTCATCCGTTCCACCATCGACGGCGGCACCTCCTTCTTCACGGCAGGTACCGACGGTGCATTGCCTGAATCGATGACAGTCATCGACGCCTCCAAATATCCTGGTCACGAGCGTGCACCAGACTAAAACTGAAATGAATTCTTAAAATACTAACAGCTGTCCGCGGTGCGGGGAAGCAGACCGACAACGCTGACCCGGGGGTGTCCACCCATGAGAGTCCGTCGCGTTCACCTCTTTGGACGCGATCAGACTCGGGCGGCCCCCGCGCCCGCCGATCAGTAAGTTATCCTGTTGCGCCTCGCAGTTCGGGATTTCCGTCGACGATGGAGTAGAGCGCCTCGGTGATCGCCTTCACCCGCGCGAGTCGCGTCAATTCCCGCGGCACGACCAGCCAGTAGGTGCGGTGGGCGATGAACTCGTCGCGGAGAACCGGCACGAGATCGTCGTCCGGCGCCCCGATGTAGCTCGGCAGCGGCGCGATCCCGACGCCATGTTTCACGGCCTGGTAGTGGCCTGCGATGTTGTTGGTCTGGATCTGCGCCCGGAAATCCGGAAGAAGCTGGTCGAGGATGCGCAACGGTTCGACGTCCAGGAACGCGTCGACGTACCAGATGAGCGTGTGCGCGCGCAGGTCGTCGATCGAGGCGATGGCATCGTGCGTATCGAAATAGTGCCGCGAGGCGTAGAGACGCAGGTCGTAGTCCGCAAGTTTGCGGACCACGACGGACCGCGGTGACGGGCGTTCGAGGGTCACTGCGATATCGAAGTCGCGGCCCGTCAGTACGTCGTGCGTGGTGGAGGTGACGAGTTCGGTGAACAGGTCCGGATGCTCGGTGCGGACCGTGGCCAGGCCCGGGACTAGAACGAACGCCCCGAACCCGTCCGAGGTGAGGATCCGGACGGTGCCGGTCAGGTCGCCGGGAGCCGCGGACGACGTCACGTCGAGGGCGGCGAGCAGCGTCGACTCCACCGATTCCGCATAGGGGACCAGGCGGCGGCCGGCCTCGGTGAGCTGCCACCCGAAGGCGCCGCGGTCGAAGAGCCGCGTCCCGGTGTCCTTCTCGAGACGGGTGATTCGGCGTGACACGGTGGTCTGATCGACGTCGAGACGCTTCGCGGCATCCGCGAGACGACCCGTCCGCGACAGTTCGAGCAGATAGCGCATGTTGTCGGCGGTGAACACAACCCGCACCTCCCCGGCATTCTTGCAGTTCCCAATGCCAGATTACTCGTTGACCCCGGCATTGTTGCCAGACCAGACTCGGTGACACCCCCGAACTTCCAGGAGTGAACCCTATGGCCGTCATCTCGCATTGGCTCAACAACAAGTCCTATCCCGGAACGCGCGTCGATACCGCTCCGGTGACGAATCCGGCCACCGGTGCCGTGACCGGTCAGGTCGTCCTCGCCAGCGTCGAGGACGCCCGCGCGGTCATCGACTCCGCCGCCGCCGCGTTCCCCGCCTGGCGCGACACCTCCCTCGCCAAGCGCACCCAGGTGATCTTCAAATTCCGGGAACTGCTCAACGCCCGCAAGGGCGAACTCGCCGAGATCATCACCGCCGAGCACGGCAAGGTCGTCTCCGACGCATTGGGTGAGGTCTCCCGCGGCCAGGAAGTCGTCGAATTCGCCTGCGGCATCGCGCACCTGCTCAAGGGCGGCATGACCGAGAACGCCTCCACCAACATCGACGTCTCCTCGATCCGCCAACCCGTGGGCCCGGTCGGGATCATCTCCCCGTTCAACTTCCCCGCCATGGTCCCGATGTGGTTCTTCCCCATCGCCATCGCCGCCGGCAACACCGTCGTCCTCAAACCCAGCGAGAAGGACCCCACCGCCGCGATCTGGATGGCCGAACTCTGGGCCGAAGCCGGCCTGCCCGCCGGGGTGTTCAACGTCCTGCAGGGCGACAAGACCGCCGTCGACGAACTGCTCACCCACCCCGCCATCAAGGCCATCAGCTTCGTCGGCTCCACCCCCATCGCCCAATACGTCTACGCCACCGGCACCGCCCACGGCAAACGCGTCCAAGCCCTCGGCGGGGCGAAGAACCACGCCATCGTCCTCCCGGACGCCGACCTCGACCTCGCCGCCGACGCCATGGTCAACGCCGGCTTCGGCTCCGCCGGCGAACGCTGCATGGCCATCAGCGCCCTGGTCGCGGTCGGCGACATCGCCGACGAACTCGTCGCCAAGATCAAAGACCGCACCGACACCTTGAAGATCGGCGACGGCACCCTCGATTCCGACATGGGCCCGCTGGTGACCAAGGTGCACCGCGACAAGGTCGCCTCCTACATCGACGCCGGCGAAAACGACGGCGCCACCATCGTCGTCGACGGCCGGCAGGTGCAGGCAAATGGCGGCAAGGACGGGTTCTGGCTCGGCCCGACCCTGATCGACCACGTCACCACCGACATGAGCGTGTACACCGACGAAATCTTCGGACCCGTCCTCTCCGTGATCCGCGTCGACTCCTACGACGAGGCCCTGGAACTGGTGAACTCCAGCCCGTTCGGCAACGGCACCGCCATCTTCACCAACGACGGCGGCGCCGCCCGACGGTTCCAGAACGAAGTCGAGGTCGGTATGGTCGGCATCAACGTCCCCATCCCCGTCCCGATGGCCTACTACAGCTTCGGTGGTTGGAAGAACTCCCTCTTCGGTGACACCCACGCCCACGGCGCCGAAGGTGTGCACTTCTTCACCCGCGGCAAGGTCGTCACCACCCGCTGGCTCGACCCCAGCCACGGCGGCCTCAACCTCGGATTCCCCCATAACAACTAAGGAACCTCTCCCATGACCGCACACCTCTCACTCCCCCGTTTCGCCAGGATCGGGGCCGGAGCAGTCGACGAGATCGGCTCGGTTGTCGACCAATTGGGTCTACAGAGGCCGGTTCTCGTCACCGATTCCTATCTGACCGGCACCGGCGCGGCCGACCGGATCATGAGCTTCCTCAGGTCGGCAGGCAAAGAGCCGGCACTGTTCTCCGGCACCGTGCCCGACCCCACTACCGATTCCCTGGAGGAAGGACTGAGGATCGTCGCAGAACACAACGCGGATTCGGTGATCGGGTTCGGCGGCGGTAGTCCGATGGACACCGCGAAGGCACTGGCCGTGCTGTCCGCGAACGGCGGCGAGATGCGCTCGTACAAGGCACCGCACGTGTACACCGGGAATGCTCTGCCGATCATCGCGATACCGACCACCGCCGGAAGCGGCTCCGAGGCGACGCAATTCACCGTCATCAGCGACAGCGACTCCGACGAGAAGATGCTGTGCCCCGGGCTCTCCTTCCTGCCGATCGCCGCGATCGTGGACTTCGAACTCACGATGTCGATGCCCCCGCGGTTGACCGCCGACACCGGAATCGATGCGCTCACCCACGCTATCGAGGCGTACGTCAGCAAGAAGGCCCAGCCGTTCACCGACGGACTCGCGCTCTCCGCGATCCGCACCATTGGTAAGCACATCGGCACGGCGTACGCGGACGGTGAAGACCGCACCGCGAGAGAAGCGATGATGGTCGCGTCCATGCAGGCCGGTATGGCGTTCTCCAACTCGAGCGTGGCGCTGGTACACGGGATGAGCAGGCCGATCGGGGCGCATTTCCATGTCGCACACGGACTGTCGAATGCCATGCTGCTTCCCGCGGTCACGGCATTCTCCGCGAAGGGAGCGGAGAGCCGTTACGCCGACTGCGCGCGGGCGTTCGGCGCTGCACCGGAATCGGCCGGCGATTCTGTCGCCGCGCAGTTCCTCGTCGAAACCCTGACCACGCTGTGTCACGACCTGAAGGTTCCGACGCCGCTCGCATACGGGATCGATCGCGACGCGTGGAATGGCATGATTCCGCTGATGGCAGAGCAGGCGCTGGCGTCCGGATCGCCCGGCAACAATCCGATCGTCCCCACCGCCGGCCAGATCGAGACGCTGTATTCGGAGGTCTTCAGCTAATTACTGCAACGGCACTTATGGGACGTGTCCGCGTGTTCGATAATGGCAGGATCTGGCTTGGTGCTGTCGGCGTATTCGCCAGCGTGACCAGGACCAGACGTGCTCGTCGGGGCGGGCGTGTCGCAGGATCAGCTGCACTTGCAGCCGCCGGATTTCGGGTACCGTATACCCGATCATGCCCTGATCGTCGATCCCGATTCCCCCTTTACTGCTTCGGTTTTCGTCCCGGCTAGCCAGGCGAGGGCGAGCATCGACAAGGTGGTGTGGGCGTAGCAGGCCCGGTAGGTGCGCACCTGGTACTGGTCCAGGCCGGCCTCGTTCTCGGCCTGCTGGAAGCACTCCTCGACCCGCCACCGCGATCCGGCGACGGCGGCGAGTTCGGTGAGCGTGGTATGACGGGGTCCGGCGCAGATGTAATACGCGATCTCGGTCGGATCCGACAGGGATCGGCGGGCGAGCAGCCAGTGTCCGCGGCTCCGCCCTCGGACTCACACGACTGGGCGCTGTCACCGCCCCCTGCTCGGCGGAATTCTCCTATCCGCCGACCTCCCCTTCGGTCGGTCTTCGCCAGTCGTCGGTGCGACCGCCCTCCTCGGCTGCCTCGTCTGCCTGCTGGTCCCCGCCCCACCGGCAAGTAGGCGCAACTGGTGGGGTCATGGGGGCGGACAATGCGGACAGGAACAGCGCTCGTTTGAGCTTTTTGTTCCCGGATCAGGCCGAGAGATCTCTCGGATTCTTCACGACAAAAAGCGCGCCGAGAAGAAAAAACACAACGCGGCCCTGATCTGCCTCGCCCGACGCCGCTGCGATGTTCTCTACGCCATGCTGAGAAACAAGGAACTCTACCGGGCACCGCTCCCCTCAGCGGCTTGACAGGAACCATCAGTGACACCCCCCGTTTACTGATCGGTGGCGAACAACAGGGTTAGGCGCGACACGCGCCGCCTGCGACCTACCGAGAAGACACCCGTCGGCGCCCATCGCCGGACTCGCTACCTGTCACCGACCGCCGCAGCCGGGATCTTCATCGGAATCCTCAGCTTCAGCGCGTTGCTGCAGGAGGAGAGCTCACCGCGCAGCGACAAGCGGGGGCGGTCTCGCGGCCTCGGGCTGGCGGCGCCGGCCGCCGTCACCGCGCTCGGAATAGTCATGGTTGAGGCGGGAAGCGTATCGGCAACCGTTTCATCGTCAGAGTGGTCGGGTGGTCTGCTCTTCTCTCCGGCTGTCAGCTCGTGGGCCACGGATGATGCACCGCGGCCCACGTGAACTGCTTCCGATCAGTTCGTCTCGTAGGCGTCGTAGCCGTTGGCCTTGACGTCGTCCCAGCGAGCGAAGTACTGCGGCACACCCCCCGAATAGTTGAGCATCTGCGCCGGCTTGCCGGGCACGTTCGCGCCCCAATACCAAGATCGCGCCTTCGTGAACATCGAGTTCAAAAACAGTTCGTCGACGTGCTCACGCCACTGCTTCTCCGATTCAGAGGTGTTCTCGAACCGGGTGAGGTTGTGGTCACGCAGATACTGAAGGAACTCGACGACGATCTCACCCTGGTACTCGGCGGACGTGGGACCGTTACAGAAACCGGACGGGCTCTGCGGGCCGTAGAGGAACATCATGTTCGGGAACCCACGGGTAGACAGGCCCATGCAGGTGTCGACCCCGGACTTCCACTTCTCCTGGATGCTCAAGCCGTCGACACCTTGGACGTCGATGGCCATGATTCCGCCACTGTTGTTGTCGAAGCCGGTGGCCAGCACCAGGAGGTCGCATTCGATGACGCCCTCGTCGGTCTCGACCCCGTGGGGCAGCACCCGGCGGATCGGGGTGAGGTTGGAGTCGATGACATCGACGTTGCTCTGGTTAATGACGTCGAAGTAGTCCTGCTCGAGTGACGGGCGTTTGACTCCGTAAGGGTGCGGCGGTGTCTCGGGCGCCACGATCGCGGCCTTCTTCGGATCGGTGACCCGCTCGAGGACCTTGCTGCGCCAGAAGTCGTAGAATGTACGGTTGGCCTCCTCGTCGACGAGGATGTCCTGGAAGTTACCGAGCCACATCTCGAAACCACCTTCGGACCACATCTTCTCGTAGATCGCGTCACGCTTCTCCTTGCTCAGGTCGGTGGCGTTCTGCGGCAGGAAGTCGAAGTCGAAGCCTGCGAAAGCCTTGTAGCGCGCCGCGAACCGCTCGGGCAGTCCCTTCCGGAAGTTCTCGTTGTCGGCGCGGCTGAGCGCGCGCTGCTGCATCGGAATCGACAGGTTCGGGGTGCGCTGGAACACCGTGACGTGTTCGGCGACGTGACCGGCTTCCTGCACCACCTGCACGCCACTCGAGCCGGTGCCCATGACGACGACCTTCTTGCCGGTCATGTCCACGCCCTCCTGCGGCCAGCGGGCAGTGTGGTGGCATTCACCGGCGAACGAGTCGAGCCCGTCGAGGTTCGGGTAGAGCGGCTTCGCACCGAATCCGGTGGCGACGATCACCTGACGTGTCTTCTGGACCTTGCCGTCCGCGGACCGCGCGGTCCACTCGCGTGAGGACTCGTCCCACGTGCACGCCTCGGCGAAGGTATCGAACACGATGTCGCGCGTGAGATCCAGCTGCGAGTCGACGTACTCGAAGTACTTCCGGACTCCGGCGAAATCTGGATACAATTCGGCGAAATCGTGATTTTTCCACAGGTCCTTGTGCGAGAACTGATAAATCTGTCCGGTGCTATCGGTGCGTGCACCGGGATAGCAGTTCCACCACCAGATTCCGCCTAATCCCCCGGCCGCGTCCCAGATCTTGACGGTGAAGCCGAGGTCGCGAAGCCGATCCAGCGCATACAAGCCGGAGAAGCCTCCGCCAATGATCAGGACGTCGAGCACATCGTTGTCAGAATGCGAGCCGGTGCGGGTGGCCGTGTCGGCCTGGGATGCCGTCATTTGTTCCTCCTCGGGGTTACCCGGGACGTGTATTCCCGCCCGGACAAACATGACGTTAGAAGCGAGCATGTGATGTGAAGTGTCCGAAATCGAATCACGAGTGCGATCAATTTCAAGATATTCTCAAGAACCACAGGGATATTCGAGTACCGCCTTACGACGGACCAGGCGGCCGCAGCCACGATTGTTCCCGGGCGCGCGCCACCGACCGGGAGTCAGAAACCGAGGTCGCGGCCGATCAGTTCCTTCATGATCTCGTTCGACCCCGCCCAGATCCTCGTGACCCGAGCATCCCGCCAGGCCCGCGCCACCCGGTATTCGTTCATGTAGCCATAGCCGCCGTACAGTTGCACGCAGTGGTCGATCACCCGGTTCTGCACGTCGGAGGTCCACCACTTCGCCTTCGCCGCGTCGACGGAGGTGAGCTCACCCGCCACGTGGGCTTCGACGCACCGGTCGACATACGCCTGCGTGACCTCGATCTGTGTCACCAGGTCGGCGATCAGAAATTTGTTGTGCTGAAATGTTCCGATCGAGTGACCGAAAGCCTTTCTCTCGCGGCAGTAGTCGATGGTCTCGACGAGGATTTGCGCGGCGTGCGCAAGATTTGCGACAGCACACCCCAGCCGCTCCTGGGGCAGGAACGACATCATGTGGATGAAGCCGCGATCGAGCTCACCGATGACATCGGCGTCGGTGACCCGCACGTTGTCGAGGAACAGCTCGGCGGTGTCGGCTTCGTCCTGGCCGACCTTGTCGAGTTTACGGCCCCGCTCGAACCCGGGCAGTGACGTCTCGACACCGAAGAGGGTGATGCCCTTGGCGTTCTTCTCCGGCGAAGTCCGCGCCGCGATCACCACCAGGTCCGCCGAATACCCGTTGGTGATAAACGTTTTTGCACCCGAGAGCACCCACCGGTCGCCGTCGCGTACCGCGGTGGTCTTGAGCGCGGCCAGATCCGAACCGCCGCCGGGTTCGGTCATCCCGATCGCCGTGAGCATCTCACCCGAACACACACCGGGCAGCCACCGCTCCTTCTGTGCGTCGGTGGTCAGTTCCACTAGATACGGCGCCACGACATCGCAGTGGATGCTCACACTCGACGCCAGGGCAGCGTTGGCCTTGGCCAGTTCCTCGATGAGCACCGCGTTGAAGCGGTAGTCACCCGCGTCCGCACCCGTGTACTCGGCCGGCACCTCGAGTCCCAGCAGATCGTGTTTGCCTGCTTCGAGCCAGAAGTCCCGGGGCAGCGCCTTGTCGGCACGGACGTCGTCGGCGCACGGTTCGAAGTGCCGGGCGAGGAATTGACGGACGGAGTCCCTGTACGCCTCGTGGTCGTCGCCGTAGACGGTGCGCTTCATCATTGATCATCCCTTCGGATCGGTCCGCCGCCGTCACCCGGCGGGGCGGCGCGAGGAGCCGGGTGACTGGGGTCGCCCGTCCTGCGCCTATCGTCTCCGCTCTGGATGTGATTGGGATGTCCCGATACGCGACAGGGGGTTTCGGGATCACGATCCGAAACGTTCGTTCTCCAGCCCGAGCGCGCGGATCTTGCGGTACAGCGTCGACCGGGCAACACCGAGCCGATCGGCGGCGAGCGACTTGTTGCCGTCGGCCTCGTCGGGGGCACGCACGATCGCTTCCCGCTCGCTGCGTTCGAGGGAGGTGAGCTGCCGGCCCGATCCCAGTGCGCGGTAGTCGTCGGGAAGGTGTTCGAGTCTGATGTCGAATCCCATCGACCGGGCCACGGCTGTGTACAGGACGGCATCGAGCTCTCGGACGTTGCCCGGCCAGTGGTGGGCAACCAGAGCCCGGTGGGCTGCCGGCTGCAACTGCGGGGTGGGCCGCCCGGGGAGGTGAGCGCCGAGCAGTTCACGTGCGAGGTCGTCGAGATCCTCGATCCGCTGGCGCAGCGGCGACACTGACACACTTCGGCGCACATGGGTGTGCACCTGCTGGCCGGAACCGTCCGGCGCCGTCGAGGTCGCAGTCGCGACGATCGGCGCGGACATCGTCGCGGCCGCGTCCAGTAGCCGGCGGGTGGGAGCGACCGCGTCGTCCGGGATCTCGTCCACGTGCTCGACGATCCACGGGACGTTGCTCGACAGGCGCGCGCGCAGGTCTGTGACGGTCTCGGGGGTCAAGGTGGACGCGTCGACCACGGGGATGTCGCCGTCGTGGCCCCAGCGTTGCTGGATGTACCGGGCGACATGCGACTTGCCGACCCCCGACTCGCCGGTCACCAGGACCGGACCCATCGTGCCCGCGATCTCGTCGATGCGGCTCTGCAGCCGGTACGTGGCCAGGCTGCGGCCCACGATCCGGCCCGCGGACTCGGTGGCGGGAGCACGCCGCGACGCGGGAAGCACGGCCGTGTGAGGACGGGATACCGCGGACGGGACCATCGGACGCAACTCGAGAATCGCACTGAGCTGCTCGCCCGACTCGCTCACCCGCCGCGCATGGACCCGCACGTCGATACCGTCCGCGAAACGCAGCGGTCCTTCCCATTCCTGCTTCGTGCCCAGATGGCAGCTGATCCAGTCCCAGATCATCATCTGATCTGTCGAGTCCATCAGCCGAGACGCGGTCGGAGTCGCGATCACCGTGTCCGGACTCATCGCCACCACCGCGGCATTGCCACGGCGCTTGCTCCTCATGTATTCGCGCAGCAGAACTTGCTCACTCTTGGCGGACTGGTCGAAGAGCCGCTCCTCGACGTCCCGGACCGCGGAGAAGATCAGCGGCGCCATCAGGTCGCTGGCCTGATCGACGTTGCACGTGATGTCCAGGATGCCCGCCACCGTGCGCGAGACCGGGTCGACGATCGGCGAGCCAACGCACGCCAGCGACTGCAGGGACTCGAGCATGTGCTCGCCGCCGCGCACCCGGAACGCTTTGCGTTCCTCGAGGGCCGTGCCGATGCCATTGGTGCCTGCGTACTCTTCGGAGAACATGAAGCCTGGCGCCACCTGGGCACGGTCGAGACGCCCGAGCAGTGACCTCAGCCCGGTGCGGCGGTCGACAATGGTGGCACCCTGATCCGCGAGCAGGATCGTCACCGGCGCATCGGCGAGCTGTTCGGCCAGCCGATCCACGACGGGGCGTGCGGCACGAACCAGTTTCGAATCGGTGTGGGTATCGTCGATGAACCTGAACCGCGAGCCGTCCGGCGCCGCCCCGATTGCGCGGCACCGCCGCCACGACTGTTCGATCTCCGGTCGCAACCTCAGCGGAGCACCCTCCTCCGCGTCAAGGGAACGATCGTCCGCACGCGCGGAGGACCGGTCGGTCACCACACCCCGTCACCACCTCGGAACACCTCACCGCCAGTACACCCATTATGTAACCGGGGTCACATGGGCTGCGAGTGTCCCAGAACGCTACACCCCACGTCCTCGCGCCACAGTTGACGCATCCGTGCCTTGTCGAGCTTGCCCACCGACGTCGTAGGGATCTGGCCGACCCGCACGAAGGAGTCCGGAAGCCAGAACTTCGGTAGGGACGCCGCCAGATGGGTACGCAGTTCGTCGTCCGTGACCTCACCGGTGAGCCGGACCCACGCCACGGGGCGTTCCTGCCACGTCTGGTGTGGAACAGCGATTACGGCGGCTTCGAGGACAGCCGGGTGGAGCAGCAGCTTGTTCTCCAGCTCGACCGAGGAGATCCACTCCCCTCCGCTTTTGATGAGGTCCTTCACGCGGTCGTGGATGTGGACCTGGCCGTCGGGGTGGATCACAGCGACGTCACCGGTCCGCAACCAGCCGTCGTCGAACGCGTCGGCAGCACGGTCGTCGTCGAGGTAGGTGCCGGTCACCCACGGCGAGCGGGCTTGGAGTTCACCTGTGGTGAAGCCGTTCCACGGCAGAGTCCGACCCTCCTCGTCGACGATGCGCACCTGGAACAGCGGCAGGGGCCGTCCGTGGTTTGCGGGGGCGTGACTGAAGGTTCCCATAGGCGAGGTCTCGGTCATCCCCCATCCGTTGACGGTCGACACTCCGTGCGCCGCCCACCAGTTCACCAGCCCCGACGGTGGCGCCTGGCCGCCCAGCCACAGGGTCCGCAGGCTCCCGAGGTCGTAGCGGCCGGGATCGGCGTCGAACCGCTCGCGCATGAGCGCCGCGACAGCCGGTACACCGACGAACACATCGGGGGTCTGCTCGGTGGTGATGCGTAGCAGCTCGGCCGGTGACGGGTGCGGTCCGGGAAGGACGAGGCGCGCCCCCTGCAGGACACCCGCATGCGGAACACCCCAGCTGTGGACGTGGGACATCTGCGTAGTCAGCAGATACGAGCGTGACCCGTCGATCGCGACACCACCGGAGGCACTGATAGCCATGGCGTGCAGCACAATGCTGCGGTGGCTGTACACGACACCCTTGGGCAATCCGGTGGTGCCGGAGGTGAAGCAGATCGACGACGCGGTGGTCTCGTCGAGCTCCGGGAACTCCCCGAGCGGCACGGCGTCGTGCAGGAGCCGGTCGAATGACCACCACGTCACCGTCGCGGACGCTGCGGGATCGATACCGTCGAATGCACCGAAGACCACGACGTGCCGGACCCGGGACAGTCTGGGAAGCACCTCTGTGAGCACGGGCAGCAGATCGGCGTCGATCAACACCACTTCGTCCTCTGCCTTGTCCATCGCGTAGGCGATGTGGTCGGGCGACAGTCGGTGGTTGACCGTGTGCAGGATCGCCCCGCACGCCGGAACCGCATAGTAGGCGACGAGGTGCTCGAATGTGTTCCACGCCAGCGTCGCGACTGTCGTTCCGAAACGGATCCCGAGGTTGTCGAACGCACCAGCGAACCTGCGGGTGGCCGCGCCGAGATCGCGATAGGTGAACTCCCGGTCACCGCGGTCACCGTCACACGAGACACAGACTCGGTCGGCGAAAACGTTCTCTGCATGCCACAGCAACGAGCTGACGAGCAGTGGGCGATCCATCATCGTGGTGAACATTCTGTATTTCTCCGGATCCCGTGGGTGAGCGAGTGCGACCAGCGTCCATGTCGAACCGCCCTGCGGACCGTCCGAATTCGCTACAACGAACTCCCCGAGCCGCACTGCGAACTCACTGTTGCGTTGTGGGACACCCGCGCCGCACCGCGAATCCCGAGACTGGGGCTCACACCACCGGCCCCGGTCGATCGACCTGCGACCGACGGCACAACGCACGGCAAAGACCGAGCTCAGGAAAGCTCAGGAAGAGGTACCGACATGTCCGATCGTCAGCTCACCGAGATCGCGGCGGGCTTCACCTACACCGAGGGACCCCGCTGGCACGAGGACCGACTGTGGTTCGTCGACTTCTACACCCACTCGGTCAACGTCGTGAACCCGGACGGATCCGTCGAACGGGTTTGCACCGTCGAGCACCAGCCGTCGGGCCTCGGCTGGCTCCCCGACGGACGCATGCTCGTTGTCTCCATGAAGGACCGCAAGGTCCTGCGCAGAGAATCCGACGGCGCGCTCGTCGAGCACGCCGACATCTCCGCTCACTGCCGCGGCTACGCCAACGACATGGTGGTCGCAGCGAACGGGCAAGCGTACGTCGGTGAATTCGGATTCGACCTCATGGGCGGGGCCGACCACGAGAACGGTGTCGTCGTCCTCGTCGAGGCGGACGGCACCTCCCGCGTGGTCGCAGGCGGACTGTCATTCCCGAACGGCATGTGTATCTCCCCGGACGGAAAAACACTTTACGTCAACGAACTGTTCGGTAACCGCATCTCCCAGTTCGAGATCGAACCCGACGGAACACTCGGCCCCCGAGAGGATTTCGCCTCGTTCGGCGACCTCGCCGACGAACCGAGCGTGGAGAAGCGGCTCGCGGCATGCACGATTGCCCCAGACGGTCAGACCCTCGACGCCGACGGCGCGGTCTGGATCGCCGACTGCGTCAACCAACGGGCCGTCCGCTTGGGTGAGGGCGGGACCGTCCTCGACGAGGTGAGCACTGCACCGCTGGGCGTGTTCGCGGTCGCCCTCGGCGGACACGACGGACGGACATTATTCCTGTCGGTCGCCCCCGACTTCGACGAGACCAAGCGCAGTGCCGCACGCGAGGCCAAGGTCCTCTCGACGACCGTCGACGTTCCGCACGCGGGAAGGCCGTGACCATGCTGCGCACACGCTTCACAGAAGCCTTCGGTGTCGAGCACCCGGTGGTGTGCGGGGGTATGACCGGTGTGGGCACCGCGGAGCTGATTTCCGCGGTGGCCGAAGCCGGAGGCCTCGGCTTCCTCACCGCACTGACCCAACCCACACCCGAAGCGCTCGCGGCTGAGATCATCCGGTGCCGGGAGATGACCGACAAACCGTTCGGCGTCAACCTCACCCTCCTGCCGACGGTCACTCCCGTACCGTACGACGAATACCGTGCCGCGATCATCGACAGCGGCATCACCATCGTGGAGACCGCCGGCAGCAATCCCCGCGAACACGTCGAGGCGTTCAAGGCCGCCGGAATCAAGGTCGTCCACAAGGCCGTGGCCGTCCGGCACGCACTGAAGGCCCAGTCCATGGGCGTCGACGCGGTGAGCATCGATGGGTTCGAGTGCGCCGGCCACCCCGGCAACGAGGACATCCCCGGACTCGTCCTCATCCCGGCCGCAGCCCGCGTACTCGACATCCCGATCGTCGCCAGCGGCGGATTCGCTACCGGGGACGGGCTGGCAGCAGCACTCGCCCTGGGCGCCTCCGCGATCAACATGGGCACCCGGTTCGTCGCGAGCGACGAGGCTCCGGTGCATCCGAACGTCAAGGCCCAGATCGTCGCCAACGACGAACGCCAGACGATCCTCGTCTTCCGCGAGTTCCACAACACCGCCCGTGTCGCCCGCAACGCAATCTCGGAACAAATCGTGGCCATCTCGTCTCGTCCTCGCGCAGAATTCTCCGACATCGCGCACCTCGCATCCGGGGCACGCGGCCGCACCGAGGTACTGCAGAAGGGCGACATGGACGGCGGAATGTGGTGGGCGGGCCAGTCCCAGGGCCTCATCGAAGCCGTTCTGCCGTGCAAGTCGATCATCTCGGACATCGTGAGCGACGCGGAAACCGCCATCCGCAGAATCGCCGCCGACCTCACCTGATGCGCAAACAGGAGCTGCCATGAAGTACAAGACCATCCGCCACGAGATCGAGGACGGCATCCTCACCG
This sequence comes from Rhodococcus sp. USK13, assembly GCF_018343855.1. NCBI lineage: Bacteria > Bacillati > Actinomycetota > Actinomycetes > Mycobacteriales > Nocardiaceae > Rhodococcus > Rhodococcus sp. USK13. The sequence continues at coordinate 583,694 of NZ_CP069242.1, forward strand.
TCGTCCTCGACCGCCCCGACAACCTCAACGCGTTCACCGTCGAAATGGCAGACGAACTCGAGCACACTTTCGTGTCGGTGAACGACGACGATGCGGTCCGCACCGTGATCGTCACCGGTGAAGGCCGCGCCTTCTGCGCCGGCATGGATCTGTCGAGCGCGGGCAACGTATTCGGGCTCGACGAATCGAAGACGCCATCCCTCGCCGACATGGACGATCTCGGCGACCCGGAGCTGCGCCGGATCCGCGACACCGGTGGCCGCGTCACCCTCGCGATCCACGCCTGCCGTAAACCGGTGATCGCCGCGATCAACGGTGCGGCCGTCGGGATCGGCGCGACCATGACGTTGGCGATGGATGCCCGCCTGCTATCGAACCGAGCACGGTTCGGGCTGGTGTTCGGCAAACTCGGGATCGTGCCGGAAGCGTGCTCGACATGGTTTCTGCCCCGGCTCGTCGGCATGCCTGCGGCACTCGATCTGGTCTACCGGGCCGACATCCTCGACGCCGCCGCCGCACACGCCGTCGGGCTGGCGCAGGCCATTTACGAACCTGATGCGCTGCTCGGTGCGGCACGAGCGCTGGCGAACGCGTGGACACGCGACCGGTCGCCGGTATCGGTGGCACTCATGCGCCAGATGTTGCTGCGGAATTCGGCGGCGCCGCATCCCGTCGATGCCCATCGCGTCGATTCCCTGGCCATGTTCTACACCAGCATCGGCGACGGCGACGACGGGGTGCGTGCCTACCTCGACAAGCGCCCGCCCACATTCCGCGGGAAGGCATCCGAGATGCCGCCGTTCTACCAGGAGTGGATCGATGCCACCACCTGATCACCGCCACACCCCGCGGACAGGGAGAACAGATCAGCAGATGAGCTCGGACCACACCCTCGTCGTGGACGCCGCACACACCCCAATCGGCAGTTTCGGTGGCTTCAAGGACGTGCCCGCACACGAACTGGGAACAGTCGCCGTGAAGGAGGCCACTCGCCCGTGCCGCGGTGGCCGGCGAGGACATTGACGAGGTGGTCATCGGCTGCATCGGTCAGGTCGGCCCCGACGCCGACCAAGCCCGCCGCGTGCGCCTGGTCGCGGGATCGCCGGTAACCCCCGGCATACTCCGTCAACGGGCTGTGCGGTTCGGGCATGCAGGCGATCTGGCCGACGGCGACGATGCAGATGCGCTGGGGCGGCACCGATATCACGGTCGCAGTTGGTGACGAGAACATGTCCCGCATGCCGTTCTACGGCTGCGGAGCACACAACGGCTGCAAGCTCGGGAACCGACCGCTTGTCGAGGTCACCGTGGGTATGCTCACCGACCCGTTCCACATGTGCACATGGGCGTCACAGCCGAGAACGTCGTCGACTCGCATCCACGGCCGGGAGTATGGCGGCAGACCTAGCGGGTAAGCGAAGGCGGTGGATCCAAGCGAGTACCTGCAGGGAGGGCGATCCGGGGCAGCCGGGTGAGCAGGTCTCTGTGCTGTTGATCGCGGATCCGGGCAAGTCTGCGACTCTCGCCGAACGCATCGCGCAGCGCCTGCCGGAGCACCTGGGTAGCCGGGACCACCTCGAGCGCCGGTGGACGACATGCGTGCGCAGCAAGCTCTACCTCTCAGACGAGCAAGCAGATTTCGCCGATGTCATCGACACGGTCGATCCGTCCGTCGAAGCGGAAGACATCGTCGTGTACCTCACCGATCTGCCGCGCCGCGAGGACACCCTGCCGGTGGTAGCCGACGTCAGCGCCGACCACCTGTTCGCGCTCATCTCCGTCGCCGGGGTGGGCGGCGTCCACATCGAGCGCCGCGTCCGCACCGTCACCGAACTCGCGATCGCCCACATCCGCGGCGAACCGAAACTGACGCCCCCCGGCGCAGCACGACGGTTCCCGTGTGTGCAGATCGAGGACGGCATCCGGTACTTCGCGCCCTCGGGTCTGCGGCAGCTGCGACTGCAGTGGTGGGACCAGGTCGACGGCCCACTCCTGCCCTGAGGGTTAATTGTCTAAAAAGACACCCAGCCGGGGTACCGTGCGTCGGGCAGGGCAAAAATCCGCGGATCGTCCACCGTGCGTGCTCGAAAGCGGTGGTGGGGCAGGTGACGCTGTCTGGGTAGCTCGCACTCCACCCTCTGCCGCAAAATGCGCGCCCTGGGGATCGACGGAAGCCGGTTCCTTCCGCAGTAGCGCCAGTCGATGACGGAACCGTGCCGACCGAGACAGAGCGTCAGTCACCGGCTCGCGCCCACGCCTCGAGCATGCGCCTCGCAATCGAGGCTGCACCGGGCAACAACACGTGCGCATCCGACCGGCTCGTCCAATCCCCGGCAGCCAGAGCCTCCCGTACCTCCGCGCGGGTGCACCAGAGAGCTTCGCTGATCTCGCCATCCCTGAAGACGAGCTCGTCTCGGGGGTCGGCCGTCGCATGGAATCCGAGCATGAGGGAGCGCGGGAAGGGCCAGGGCTGACTTCCGACATAGACCACATCGGAGACCGTGAGACCGACCTCCTCTGCAACTTCCCGTGCCACACAGCTTTCCAGAGACTCGCCCGCCTCGACGAAGCCCGCGAGCGTCGAGAAATTCCGTGCCGTCCAGTTCGCCTGACGCGCCAGCAGTACTCGGTCTGCCCCGTCGTGCACCAGACAAATGATCGCCGGATCGGTACGCGGATATTCCTCCCGACCACACGCCGTGCACACGCGCATCCAGCCACCCGAGGTGATCGTTGCCGGCGCCCCATCCTTGACGCAGAAGGGGGCATCGTCTTGCCAGGTCAGCAATGCCACCGCTGTGACATACCGGTCAGTGTCGGCAGCGTCGAGGAGTGCTCCGTGTGAGCGCAGGTCACCGAGTTCGACCGCGGTTCCCGCAGAAGAATCCTCATCGGGGAACTCGTCGCGCACCGCCCACTCGTGGACCGAGCCACAGACGCCGAGCAACACGGCACGCGCGGGAGGCTCGGCGTACAGGTCGGCGGCCGGTTCCAGCATCAGTTGTCTGTCGACAAGCCGGACCTGACCGCGACCGTTCACGCGAAGTATTCGGGCATCCGGCCACGCCTCCACCCATGCAGCCGCGTCGTCACGCACCGAGACGGGACGACGCAGGGCACCACGTGACGTGGCCTGCCCGGTGTGTTCGACATACACCACTGGACTACAGCTTTCGGAACGAGCGAGCGACACTGTAGACGGGACCGTCGTTCGACGAACGACGGTCCCGTCGCGCCTATCGCGAGGCGAATTCAATCTGAACGGACGAATACGATTCGGCCATCACCGAAATGAATTCCTGGACGAGGCGCACATGATCGGGATGTGCCAGGTATGTGCGAAAGTCAGCGACGTCTTCGAAAGTCGCGGAGATTGCGTAGTCGCCGCTGCCGGGCTTGAGGGCCAGATCCCTTCCGTGACGGTATTCCACGACCTCCGGAATATTCTTCGAGACTGCGCTCAGAGCGTCGTGAAAAGACTGAATGTGCTCGTCACCGATGTCCTGCTTCCATTTAAACGTCACAACGTGATTCAACATGGTGAGAATCCTCCCTGGATTCGTGACTCGAACGTGGCATGGTCGGAACCCGGGTTGCGTTCCCGGCCAGATCAGTACAGAGATTGCTCCGACAACGCCACCGTCTCCCGAGCGTTCTCCACCATGGGGTAGTGCCCGGCTTTGCCCTGAACGGTCTTCAGATTCCCGTTCTTCAACGCCGCCAACGTGTCCCCGAGGTATTCGGCCGTGACAAACGGGTCGCTTTCACCCACGATCAGGGTGGTAGGCCCCTCGTACGTGCCCATCCGGTCGAGGAAGTCGGGACTGGTCCAGTTCTTCAGGTAGGACTCCCACGTCGCCTGGTCCATCGTCGAGCGGTTGCGGTCGACCAGGTTCTTCAAATCTGTCTCGTCGATGTATGGCGCCAAGGCGCCCCGGATGGCTGCACCCGGATCTGCCCAGGCCGCGGCAAAAGATTCGTAGGTCGCCTGGTCGAGAGGGGTACCCGCCGGGGAGACGGGCGTCAGTGCGACGACCGAGGTCACGCGTTCAGGTGCGAGGGTCGCCACCCGAAGAGCTGTGGTGCCGCCCATCGAATGTCCGAGAACGGAAAAGGTCGACCACCCGAGCTGATCGGCGGCGCCGAGGGCGACCGCGGCCATCCCGTCGATTCCGTCGGCCGGTGCCTCGGGACGGTTCACCCCGTATCCCGGAAAGTCGACGTACGCGTAGGTGAAGCGGGACTGATCCGTCAAGGCGCGTGCGGTGAGCCACACGCTGCTGTCCAGCGCCCAGCCGTGCAACACCAAGACCCGATGGTCACCGTTTCCTTCGATCGCTGCAATCGCGTTCATTGCCGTACCTCTCTGTCGGCGACGCTGAAATTTCAACCGTCGGTTGATCACTTTTGAATCAAACTAGAACCGCAGGGCGTCGGCGTGTCCGATTGTGAAACACACGCCCGTGACACCGGGGGCGCGGATGCGTGTGTGATTTTCGGACACTCCCGCGCCGAACGCACCCATAGGGTGGCTCCACCTGTCGGCTGAACAGACTTGCCCACGACACGAAGGAGAACACACCATGGCACTCGATCCTGCGGTACCAGGCAATTCGCCTCTCCATCCCGGAGTCCGAAACTCCGCTGCCGATCGTGGTGTACATCCACGGCGGTGGGCCACGGATGATGCACCGCGGCCCACGTGAACTGCTTCCGATCAGTTCGTCTCGTAGGCGTCGTAGCCGTTGGCCTGGACGTCGTCCCAGCGAGCGAAGTACTGCGGCACACCCCCCGAATAGTTCAGCATCTGCGTCGGGTTGCCGGGCACGTTCGCGCCCCAGTACCACGATCGTGCCTTCGTGAACATCGCGTTCAAAAACCAGGCATCAGCGCACCGAACCCGGCGACCTCCCCCCGCGAACCTCGTTGTGTCCCGGCCGCGGAAATCCTCGAAGTGCCCCGCCCGCCGCTGATCGTTCCTGCATGCCTCCACGGCATCCCAGCGGTGTGCAACACGCAGAGAAGTCATGTCGCACAACAACTCCGAGATCGTGTCCGGTACGCATCCCGTTCACTGCACCCACAGGAAAGACGATGAACACGCTTGAATCCCCACCGACCACACCGACCCGGGCCTCCGCGTTGGACTGGCAGCACCGCGGATCCTGCCGCGGGAGCGACACCGACATGTTCTTCTCCCCCGACGGTGAACGCGGATACGCTCGCGCCCGGCGTGAACGCGCCGCCAAACGAATCTGCCAGGACTGCCCCGTGCTCACCGAATGCCGCACCCACGCCGTCACCGCCGCCGAACCCTACGGAATCTGGGGTGGACTGTCCGAAGCCGACCGCAACCGCCGCAAACGGCGCACCGCCCGCGACCGGCGACAAACGAACCTTGCCACATCACAATCCACGGAAGGCAACCCCAAAGGCCCTACACATCAAGCCAGATGACAGCCACCAGGTGCGGAAGAGCATCCGCTGCCGATAACGACAGCGAATCATAGGCAAACGTTGGATCCAGACCCTCACGGGGGCGCCGGCCCGCCCAAATTCCCCACCACGGCTGATCGGGGCCGGAACATCGTGTGATGCCGCCATCTCGGCGTCGACCAGTCCGGCGAAGAGTTCACCGTCCACGTCATCCCACCACCTCGGATACCCGAAAGCGCCGAATCCGTGGTGGCCATGTCCGTCGCCTTTGCAAGATTGGCCCGCTGCGGGTGCCGCCCTCCTCCCCACCGACCTCGCACACCCCGCACCGAAACGGCACTGTCAACTCGAGCAGGTGTGGTCAGCGCTGGCAGGATCCTGGTCGTGACCAGCGCAGAAGTATCGTACAAGGGATTCGGTACCCAGCGGAGATCATCAGCCATTGCATCTGGCTGTACTACCGCTTCCCGCTCAGCTTCCGCGAGGTCGAGGAGTTGATGCTGCAACGCGGCGTTGTCGTCTCCCACGAGACCGTCCGGGAGTGGTGCCACAAATTCGGGCACACCTACGTCGCCCGGCTGCGCCGCCGCCGACCGCGACCCGGCGATAAATGGCACCTCGACGAGGTGTACATTCGCATCAACGGCCAACAACACTATCTCTGGCGCGCCGTCGACCAGCAGGGCAACGTGCTCGACATCCTCGTCCAGTCCCGCCGAAACACCAAGGCCGCCATAAAGCTCCTCCGCAAACTGCTCAAGGGGCTGCAGTATGTGCCGCGGGTCATCGTGACCGACAAGCTCGCCAGCTACCAGCTCGCACACAAGCAGATGCTGGCGTCGGTCGAGCATCGTCGGTCGAAGTACCTTCAGCAACCGCGCCGAGAACTCGCATCAGCCGACGAGGCAGCGTGAACGCGCGATGAAACGGTTCAAATCGCCCGGTCACGCGCAACGGTTTCTGTCCGCGTTCAGCGGGATCTCACCGCACTTCCGGCCGCGCCGGCATTTGCCCTCGGCGGCGGGATAGCGAGCTGAGATGGCCGGCCTCTTCGCGGCCTGGCAGGACGCGACCGGGACCGTCCCTGCCGCCTGAATCGCGAACAGCAGCACGAACAGTCACACCATTCATCCCAGAACAACTACGCTGACGCACCTTCCAGACAAGTCGACAGTGCCCAAATAACACTGTGTGCATCAGACCCGGGATGTTCACACTGATTCATATTTCGCATTGCGCCACCGGCTTCCCCGGGGTAGGTCGGCTCTTTACTGCAGGTGCCGGTAGAGCCGTCCGTGGTTGCTGAACCAGGCGACATTCCCATCGGACCCCCGAACGAAGTTGGATCGGGTGCCGGTAGGTTTGAGGTCGGGGCCAAGGTCGAGCCCATAGTCGGTCCTGTAAAACGCAAGGCCGAGATTCGGGGCTGTCTGCTCATCCGGCAGGTAGGTGCCATCCGGGGCGTCGCTCATATTGCCGACGAGCTGGCCATCTCTGCCGCGGAAGTTGATCACGACGGTCCCCAGGGTGCCCGATCGATCGATGTCGTCCGTGGCATACGCCCCCTCGTAGGGCGCCAACTCGGCCGTGCTCAACTTCTGGGGCGTCGCGGGCAGGTTACTGATTCCGGCGAAGCGGCGAAGCGACCAGTCCTCGGCGAACAGTTCGTTGAGCAGTTTCCCTCCACCCTCGGAATTGGTGAGCACGGTCATGGCGAAGTTGCGACTGGGCACCATGAAGAACCCGGATCGTTGACCCGCCCAGGTCCCGCCATGTTGGACAATCGTCTCGTTCTCCGCGGACGGCCGCAGCATCCATGACACTCCCATCCCGGTGAGTTCGACCTGAAGCGTGCCGCCGACGCCTGGATTGGAACGCATGGCGATGAGCGAGTCTTTGCTCATCAACCGATCCCCCTCGGGTGTAGTGCCGTCGCCGAGGTGGAAGCGCGCGTAGCGCACCTGATCCCGCACGCTGGAAATCAACGACCCGGTCGGGTTGCAACTGCGGGAGAAGAACCAGAAACCCGGATCCACAACGGCTTTTCCGTCGTCGACGTTGTGTGATGCGGCGATATTCCGGCCGATTATCTGGTCCGAGAAGAAGCGAGTGTGACTTAACTCGAGCGGGTCCAGCAGCATCTTCTGGACGGCGTCCTCGAAGACCGATCCCGTCACGACCTCGACAATCCGCCCCGCCACAACCAGCCCCGCATTGTTGTAGGCGAAGACCGTGCCCGGCGGGGTCTTTTGTGGGAGCCGGGTCATCGACGCCACAAACCTGGTTATCGCGTCGTCGCCTCGACCGAAGTCCTGGAGATCGTCACCGAGCCAACCCGACGTGTGGTTGAGCAGTTGTCGCACCGTCACCGTGGCGCTGGCTTCTGGATCGGCGACCGCGAAATCGGGCAGATACTGGCGTATCGGTGCCTCCAGATCGACCTTGCCCTCGTCGACGAGGCGTATCACGGTCGTTCCGGTGAACGTCTTCGTCGTGGATCCGATCCGGAACAGGGTGTCGCCGTCCACCGGTGTCGGGTGGTCGACGTTGGTGACCCCGTACCCCTTGATGTACTCCTCACCGTCGGCAATGACGCCAACCGCAACCCCGGGGATCGCGTAGTCCTTCATCGCCTTGCCGATCTTGGCGTCGAGCTCGTTGAACGCTTCCATCGCGTTCGCCGGGACGCTCGTAACTGTGGTGGTCGACTCCTTCGACGAACATGCCGGCGATACGAGCGCCGCCAACCCGGCGACCGCCCCGCCAAGCACCGCCCGGCGCGACAACTCCGGGCCACCGACGGCGAACACCTCGGTGGTCATCGGCGTGGCGGGAGAATGTCGTATGGCGGCAGTTGCGTCGTGTCCGTGCAGGATGTGTCCGGCTTCTCCGGATTGTCGAAGAACGACGCGATTATCTCGGCTCCGCACGGTGGCTCTGCATACACACCGTGTGCAGCTCCGGGCACTACTGCGACTATGGATTGCGAGAGATCCTTCGCGATGTAGTCGCCCCACACCGCTCCGGTCTGCCCGTCGTAGGTTCCCGACAGCACAAGCGAAGGGATGTCACTCACGGTGATGTCTCGGATCGAGTCCGGGGCCTTCGGCACGTCCCACACTTCGCAGGCGTCGCGCAGGAACGGCAGCTGCGGCGCTTGGGCCCGAACGGACTCCGGGAGTTCAGGGAATTCCTTTTCCGCCTGTTGCAATGACTGCTCGACGGTCTCGAACGGGATCCATTCACGGCACCAAATGCTCAGGGTGAGGCCCCAATGGAGGACGCCCCTCTCCGGATGCCCCCACACCTCGGCCCACCGCGACGCGATGGGCTGCGCATTCCCGTTTGCGAGCTCATCGACCGTTGAGGGGAACTCTTTCGGTAGATGGGTAGCTACGGGGACAAACCAGTTCAGCAGCATTCCGCCGTCGACGACAACCTTCGTCTCTCCTGCACCCTCAACGTTGACCGTCGTGGTGATGGGCTTCGCTTCAAGCTCATTGACCAGTCGGATGAACGTGGCCCCCAGGTCGGGATAGCGCTTCTTGCATGCTGGCTGGTCCTCGCACGCCTTGACCATGTTGTCGAATGCTTGGCGAGCGCTTGCCCAGGTCCACCCCAGGGCAGCAGCCGATGGAGGCGTCACGCCGTCGAACACGATCGACTCGATAGCGTCGGCGTCTTGACGCATGTAGATCAGCGCAAGATCGGTACCATACGAGTGGGAGAACACATTCCACTTCTCGAGGCCGAGTGCCTTGCGTAGATCAATCAGGTCATGGGTGCTCTCGGTCGAATTGAACGCCGAGAGGTCAACGGTGGGAGCCAGGCGGTCGTGGCACTCCGTCACCGCTTCTACATACGCATCCCGTGTGGACTCAGCATTCCACGCCATTCCGATCCTTTGTGCGAAGAACTCGAAAATCTCCGGGCACGGCAACGGCTTGCTGGACGTCATGTTGCCGCGCTGTCCCATCAGGATCAGATCGCGGTCACGGTTCAGCGGGACGTCCGGGTTGATCGGGGGATCCGTAACCGCATCCTGACCGGGCCCGCCCATGAGAAAGACGATCGGAGCCTTGGTCGGCGGCTGCGTTTCCGACGGAACGATCGCTACTGCCAAGCGCAAGGATCCGCTGCCTTCTTCGGTGCGGTTCACCGGTACCAACAAGTCCCCGCAGCGAGCATTCTCCAGCAGTGGGACCGGATTCGGCGTCTTCGCGCACGGACCCTCGACAAACTCCGCCGGCGGATGAGCCACAGTCGTCGGTGGCGAACTGGACGGATCGGAATTGTTGCCACACGCTGAGCTGACGAGAATCAAGACAAACGCAATCGCCGTTATCTGGCTCACAAACCGCATGTCGACCACCCTGAATGGCGACCGCCCGAACCTTGTGTTCGGGCTCGGCCCGAGTATTTACCCAGATAAATCCTGGCACACCCCGATACCGGAAGTTTGAGAACCGATGAAATCCGGCGATCCTTAGGCAGACGCTCGGTGATGAATCGAATCGTGCTCGGCCAGCGCGGTTGAAAACGCATTCCATAGGCGGGGCGAGATCGCCCGTCCAGTCGCTTGTCCATACGCGCGCCCACCGTCCCGCTCACGATCCCCTTAGAGGACACTCACTCGAACGGCCACCAACTTCGAAGCTGACGCGGCTCCCCGGTCGGGCCGCACCCACCGGCGATGATGGTCCCTATGGCCGCAGAACTTGTCCCGTGCGAGATGGACGAGTGCCAAGACGAGGCGACGCACACTGTGCGGATCCAACTAGCTGATCAGCCCGAAGAGACTGACAGGTGTGTCGATCACACGACCGCCAGCTCGAGACCGCAAATGCTTATACACACTTTTTTCGAAGTACCGGTAACGGTCAGCGGTGAAGTCTCGTTGCAGTAGGTCCGGCACGCCCGCGTCTGCGCCGGGTTCGGTGGTGATGCGGAACGGCCTGGGTTGGCACGGGACCAGTTCGTGTTCGCCCATGATCGAACGCACCAATTCCGGAGAACACTCGATACCGTCGGCCTGCAGGTCTGCGTGGATACGCCGATACCCGTAGGTACCGTGTGATGCGTCGAAAAAACTTGAACGTGTTGCGCCAGTTCGTCTCTACGCCTTGATGTCTCTGATTGCGGCCGGCTTCGCCAATCGTAAAATCCTGAGGTGGAGACTCCGAGCCAGCGGCATCGGTCGATGACGGTGTTGCCGCGGAGTCGTCCGCGACGTAGGAATCGATGAACTCGTACGTCGCCACTACCGTGGCTTCCGCGCGAAGTACGAGGCAGCCTTTTTTCAGGAATGCTGTCTCGGCGTGGAGTTCCCGGTTCTCGCGTTCGAGTTGGTTCAGGCGGGCTCGTTCGGTGAGGGTGAGTTCACTGTCTGCACCGCCTCCGTGGGTATCGCGGTACTTGGTCAGCCATCGCCGCAGGCTGCCGTCGCAGACCCCGTAGGCCTTGGCGACTTCGCTGATCGGTTTGGACGACTCGATGACCTCCCGGCACAGTTCATCCTTGAACTCTGTCGAGAACGATCGCCGTGATCTGCTCATGCTGGTAGGACTCATTCCAGTAGATCCCCATTCTAAGCGGGGCCACTGTCCGAAATCCTCGGGCCGATCAGGTGTCCGAGCGATTCGGTGACCGAGAACGCCAACACTGCGGCAGGATGCGGTGGTTCCGGGGTAACTCCGCAGCCCGTTGTCCTGGCTCTCGGCTCCTCAGAGTGAGAGCAACCGCTGGAAAAACTCGCGGTACCGCTTAAGCGCGAGACGAAGATCCTCCGTCGAGCCCTCTTCACCCCGCGCCCACTGCTCCTCGAGCCGCGAACGGGCCTCCGAGAATCCGGTGGTTATCCGATCGACAACGTCCGACACGAGACCATCGGCCTTCTGCACACACTCTTTGGGATCATCGACGAAGCCCGACTGAACCTCGTCCCAACGCGAGCGGAGGACCGACAACTCGTCCTCACCGAAAAGTGTATGATTAGACGCTGATTCGGTCTCCTGAGCGGACGGTTGGGCTTGCTCCGTCGAGCGGACGGGCTCATCAGTCGAGCGCTGGTCCTCAACCGGAGAACTAGAGGTGTCCGTGGACCGCTGGTCCTCAACTGGAGAGCTGGAGGCGTCCGTCGATCGCTCGGTGCTCTCAGCTGCAGGGCCGGGAGCCTCGGTCGACGATTCGGTTGTTTCGGCCCGCGGTGCGGTTCCCCCACCCGTAGTGCCGGGCGCCGTCGTCGGTGATTCAACCCGCCCGGTCGCGCTGGCGCTCCCGGCTTGCTGATCTGGGGTGGTCATGAGTGCGTCTCCTTAGGCTTGTCTTTGTTCTCATCCGTCTCGAGCAACTGCTCGAATAGCGCCCGATAGTGCACGAACGCCTCACGCTGATCCTCGGTACCGACGTCGCCCTGCTCCTGCGCTAAGTAGATGCCGTGCGCAGTTCGGTAGTTTTCGACGACCTTCGGATGGTCGACCGAAATGTCGGCCGCCCGCTGATCGAAGTCGTCGATCGGGTAGCCGCGCTCGCGCATGACCTGGATGACGAGCTTGTCCGCAGCGCCCACCGCGCTCGACGGATTGTCGACGAACTCGATCTGCACCGTCCGCCACGAGTCGGCGTACTTCGCGTGCGCCTCGGGCGTCAACGCGACGATATCGAGCTTCTTCCGCTTTCGTTCGCGCGCGGCGAGCTCGTCTTCCGCGGCGTCTAGGTTGCCGACCTCTCCCACAGTTCGCTCGTATTCGGGACCAAACCGTCCCCTCAGCCGTTCCGTCCGCTGACGACTGCTGACCGAGCGTGCAACGATGACCGCGACCACGGCAATCACGACGATAACCGCGATCAAGATCCATCCCCAAACAGGCATACCACAGACCTCCTCGTCCCTCGAACGGGATACCCGCGCGGCTTGTTCGGAAACGCAATTGCGCTGCACACCCCGCCGAATCGGGTGACCCCCTCGGCGCGCCTGAGACAAACGGTTGCTCCGAAGGGTCCAGCGTTGCCGGCCATCCTGGTGCGCGCGAAATAGTCGCTTTGCGCACCGGACAGTCGACGCCGGACGCCGCTCGTCGTCCCCTGTGTGAAGATTTTCGCTGCCTGTCTACAGACATTGTCCATGTGGGCGAACCACCACGACCTCTCGGAGCTCACACTCGCAATCCCCGAGCTTCATGCACGACGAGCGCGACTCGCCACGGCAGGGGCCAATCTCCAACTCAATCCCGAAACTGTCTCAGCGGCTCAGGATTTAATGTGCCGGCTGTGTTCAGGGCGGCGAGCGGGTGTGCGCCTTACGGCCCACCATCAACTCACCGACGACTGGGCCGCACATTCCGGCGGTGCAGCCTCTCCCGGACTCGGGTCGCAGCGGTACCGAACCTACGACGCATGCGCGCACCGGCCACATCCCCAGCAGCCGGAAGAACACCGTCATGACCGTGCCACCGCACGGGGAGCCGGATCCCCCGCAATCGGCGTCATCGTCGTCCCCACAGGGCCGCGGTACACGGCGATTCCCCTACCTCGACGAGTTGGGCCGGAGAAGTCCGGCGCCTACAACGATGACGTCGACGTGGTGCATGTCATTCCTCCCAGCAAGTCAGTCATTCGATCGACTTACTTGTATGGCGGCATCGGCCGGTTCAGCGCTCTTCCTGTCGGACGGCCTGCTTCCTGCCGCTTCGCTGGCGCGTAGGTCCTTGCGGAGGATCTTGCCGGCGGCCGATTTCGGCACCAGGTCGATGAACTCGACCTTGCGGACCTTCTTGTGCGGGGAGACCTTCTCGGCGACGAACGCGATCACCGCGTCCTCGTCCAGGTCGGCACCGGGCTGGCGGACCACGAACGCCTTGGGCACTTCCTCACCCTCCTCGTCGAGGACGCCGATCACGGCGGCGTCGGCGATCTGCGGATGCGTCAACAACAACGCCTCCAACTCCGCGGGCGGCACCTGATAACCCTTGTACTTGATCAACTCCTTCATCCGGTCCACGATCGTCACCACCCCCTCGGCATCGACCGTCGCGATGTCCCCGGTATGCAGATACCCGTCCGCATCCAGGGTTTCCGCGGTCGCCTCCTCGTTACCGAGATACCCGGCCATGATGTTCGGGCCCTTGCACCACAACTCCCCCGCCGCGCTGACTCCCTCGGCCGGCTGCTCGATCTCCGCACCGGTCCCGGGATCGACCAGCTTGCATTCCATGTTCGCGATGCTCGGACCCACCGAGTCCAGCGCAATGTCATCCCGGTCGAACGGAATGACATGCGAGACCGGGCTCATCTCCGACATCCCGTACCCCTGCCGCACCCGGCACCCGAGCCGGTTCGCCACCGCCTTGCCCAGTTCCTGATCCAGCGGGGCGGCCCCGGAGAAGATCGAGTGCACACTCGACAGGTCGTACTGATCGATCAGCGGATGCTTGGCCAACGCCACCGCCACCGGCGGGGCGATGAACACATACGTGCACCTCTGCTCGGCGACGATCGTCAAGAACTCGACCAGGTCGAACTTCGGCATCGTCACCAGCGCGGCCCGCTTACGCAGGGCGGCGTTGAGCAGCACCGTCATCCCGTAGATGTGGAAGAACGGCAGCACCGCGAGGACTCTGTCGTCGGCGCGGATCCCGATCGGCCGGTCGATCTGGCAGACATTCGCCACCAGGTTGCGGTGGGTGAGCATCACCCCTTTCGGCCGGCCGGTGGTGCCCGAGGAGTACGGCAGCACCGCCAACTGGGTGCCCGGGTCGAACGACACCTCCGGCGCCGGCGCGCCCTCGGCCAGCAGATCCTTCAGCGACGGGTGCCCGTCCGCGCCGTCCAACACGATCACATGCGCGGCCGGGATCCCGACCTGCGCGGCCGCGGCCTTCGCCTGCGGCAGCAGCGGGGAGACGGTGAACAGGAACTTCGCCTTCGAGTCGGTGAGCTGCTTGGCGATGTCCTCGGCGGTGTACAACGCGTTGATCGTGGTCGCGACCCCACCGGCCCGCAGGATCCCGTGGAACACCGACGCGAATGCCGGCACGTTCGGCGAATGCAACGCCGCCACCTCACCGACGGCCAGCCCGCGCGCCGCGAGCGCCCCCGCGACCCCGTTGATCTGGCCGATCAACGACCGATAGGTGGTGACCGCACCGGAAGCACCGTCGATCAACGCCGGCCGATCCCCCTCGGCCTCACCGACCTGGCCGAAGAGGAAGTCGTAGACGCTGAGGTTCGGAATCTCGACGTCCGGAAACGGGCTCTTGAAGCTCACTGGGGCCTCTCCCTCGAAATGTTGCAGCAGTGGGGAATTGGGTATCGCAGTACGGTTGCCGGGCTGATTCAGCGGCGGAGCTGATCGGGCAGTGTGCGGGTGATGATCTGCTGAGCCTCGGTGAGGATCGAGCCGACCACTTCCTCGCAGCTGCCGATGTCGTGGATCAGTCCCTGGGCCTGACTTGCCCACCACATGCCGCCTTCGACGTCACCGTTTCCGTAAACCTGTTCGCGGCCGCGGGCGCCACTGGCCAAATGGGCGATGTCATCGAAGGTCGCACCCGGTTCGCGGGAGAGGGTCGCGATTTCCTCGGAGACCGAGTTGCGGGCAACGCGGGCGGAGTTGTGGAACTCGCGGAAGACGATGACGGTGTCGCGTTCGGTGTTGTCGACGATCTGTTGTTTGACGTTGTGGTGGATGGGCGCCTCGGTGGTCGCCATGAAACGGGTGCCCATGTTGACCGCGGATGCGCCGAGCGCGAGGGCGGCGACGAGTCCGGCGCCGGTGGCGATTCCGCCGCTGGCGATGATCGGGATCGACAGTTCCCGGGCCGCGGCGGGGATCAGCACGAGCCCGGGGACGTCGTCCTCGCCGGGGTGCCCGGCGCACTCGAATCCGTCGATGCTGATGGCGTCGACCCCGAGTCGTTCGGCTTTGAGGGCGTGCCGCACCGAGACCGCCTTGTGGATCACCTTCACCCCGGCAGCCTTGAACGAAGGGAGGTGCGGCCCAGGGTTGCCGCCTGCGGTTTCGACGATGGTGATGCCGCTGTCGACGATGGCATCGCGGTATTCGTCGTAGGGCACCGGCTGGAGGGTCGGCAGGATCGTCAGGTTGACGCCGAACGGCTTGTCGGTGAGGTCGCGGCAGCGGGCGATCTCCTTCACCAGTGCCTCGGGGGTGGGTTGGGTCAGGGCGGTGAGGAATCCGAGTGCCCCGGCGTTGGCCACGGCGCTGATCAGATCCGGGGTGCCGACAGCGGTCATGCCGCCGCACACGATGGGGTGCTCGATCCCGAAGGTCTCGGTGAAGGTGTTGGTGAACATGTGCTTCCTTGTTCGGGGTGACCCGCCTACTAGCGGGAGGACGGACTACTCGGCAACTACCCCGCGCCCCCGGCAAGCTGGCGAAGCGACTGATCACGCCGGACCGCCGAGTCCTCGTTTGTCGCGGCCTGCCTCAGGCTCGCCAGTACGGCCGTCGCCGCTCGCTCGCCCGAGGTGGCGGCGTCGGCGAGCGACGGCAGATCGAGCTGGTAGTCGCCGGCGAGGTAGATGGTTCCGAGTGGATCACGCAGCGTCGGAAGCGAGTTCCTCCGCCCGGGCGCCCAGAAGGGTACGACCCGGCGGTGCCGCCGGACGATGATTTCGCCCAGCTTTCCTTCCAGCTCGGGGAACACTGCGAGCAGGTCCTTCGTGAATCGCGACACGATTTCGTCGTCGGGTAGGTCGAGCAGTGCGTCGGCCTGAGCGCCGCCTGCGAAACAGGCCAGGGCTCCACCCGGCTTGCGGTCGTCGCCACGCCGCATGGCCGCGGCGTGGTTGAACATCGCCTGGAAGGACAGTTGCGGCGTCGAAACTCCGAAGTAATCGTCCCAGCGCTGCGGCCCGACTTCGTCGGTGAAGAATCCGACGATCACGTACCGGCCGTAGGTGATGTCGTTGAAAGCGTTCCGGTGCTGCTGCGGGAGGTCCGGGATGATCCGTTCGGCGATGTCGGCGGGTGCGGTCACGATGGCGCGCTTGGCCCGCAGCCGCACCGGTCGGTCGCCGTCGTGGTAGTCGACGACCACGCCGTCACCGTTCTGCCGCACCGAGTGCACCACCGAATTCAGCCGGATCCGGCCACCGAGATCTTCCGTCAGCACGTCGGTCAACGTCTGGTTGCCACCGACCGGCAGCGAGAAGTTCGGGATCTTCTCCGGGTCGGCCAGCGCGAGACCGACGGACGTGACGAATTGAGTGGCAGCTGTCTCCTCGACCTCGCATCCCATCCACTGCGCCGACCACGACCGGACGATTGCGGCGGCCAGCTCCGACCGGACGCCTCCGAGTAGGTACGACGCCAGCTTGGTGTCGAGTTTGGCGCGCACCCGTTGCGCGATGCGGCTCTGCGATTCGAGGAACGGCATGGCCGCGAGGATGCGTGCACCGACGATGGCCATACCGAGCCGGTCCATCATGGTCATTCGCGTGCGGAACATCAGCGCGACGGGATTCGAGGTGTCGACCACCCCGCCGTTCAGGTGCAGCGCGATGCTCTTGCCTGCGAGCGAGCCCATCTCGATGCCGTGCCGGTCGAGGGCATCGATCAGTGTGCCGGTGCCCTCGGTGAATTGGGTGCCGACGTTGATCCAGTAGTCGCCCTGCCGGATGGTCTCGACTCGTCCACCGGTGCGATCGGCGCTTTCGAGGACCACGACGTCGGTCTCCGGTGCCAGCGTGGTGGCCGCCATCAGCCCGGACATTCCGGCGCCGACGACGACGACCTCTGTGGTCTCTTCGTGCACTTCGTAGGTTGTCATGTTCGGTTCCTGACTCTCGATCGATCACAAGGGAAGGTGCGTCCGCTCAGGCCGCGGCTGGAGCGTTGCCGCTGACCGCTTGGGCGTCGACGCGCTTGTTGTAAGCGTCGAAGGCCCGGTAGGCGCGGTAGTACGTGAACATCTGCAGGCCCCACGTGGACAGCGCGAAGATGTAGAAGATCGTGTGCTCGGCGTCGTCGCCCGGGATGTGGACGAAGTCGTAGGTCGAGGCGATGACGAATCCGCAGGCGGTGGCGACGGCGGCCCACAGCGCGTGCCCGGGCTCACCGATATCCCACAAGCGCTTGACGAAGTAGATCAGGAAAATCGTGGTGAGCACGTTGACGGCGATGAAGAAGATCTTGGCGGGGGTGCCGATGTGGTGCTGGTACCCGAGGAGGAGGAAGCCCGCCACGGCGGCGAGGGCGAACGCACCGATGTCCACCGCGACGGACGGCTTGTACCGGTGGGTGACCTTCATCAGCCCCAGGACCAGGATCAACGTGATGCCGACCGACCGGGAGAAGGCGTCCAGGAAGGCTGCGGCGGTGTACATCGGACTGTCGTGACCAGCCTTGACGAGGCCGTAGATCAGGAAATTCGTACCCGATGTCGCGACGATGATCCACTCGATACCGAGCAGGTAGTTCTTGTAGTTCCTGATGAACTTGATGCCGTAGGTGAATCCGACGGCGATCATCCAGATGTCCGCGACCGCGAAGAGCAGTTCTTTGATGGACATGCTTTTCTCCTTGGAGGGTGGCTCGCGCCGATAGTTAGTTCGTGAGGGGCTGCCAGGCGGTCGGCGGCGCGGTCTGCGAGCCACGCCGCGTACAGCGCGGGGTCGCTGACGAAACTTGGCCTAGAAGCGTCTGCGGCCGACGCCGATGACATCGACGATCCCGGTATCCGAGTGGAGGGGAAGTCCATGGATTTTGCCGATTTCGTCAAAGCAGTCATTCGACTGGATCGGATGAACTAGAACCAGTGGTCCCGGTCATAGTCAAGAGGTGACGCGAAAGTAGGTCCCTGGTCGCTACATCGGAAGGTCGGGTGAATCGACGCCGACCACGCGGTCGCCACAGAACACGCGGACAGACTCGCCGGGAGCGTGACCGCCGATTCCGGAAGTGCCCCAGAAGCTCTGCGCGGAACCGTCGGCGAGATCGGCGACCTTGGCACCGTTCACGCGCACCTCGCCCGACAGCAACCGGGAGCCGACCGCGATCGCGCGCTCCAGGTCGCCGCCGAACACGTAGGCGTCCAGACCCGACGGGTTGGCGTTGGCCACTCGCAGCGCGTCCTCGTCGGACTCCACGGCGTGCAGGCTGACGAGCGGACCGAACAGCTCGGCCGTCGCCACCGACGCATCGACTCCCGAAGCGATTGTGGGAGAGAGGAAGAACCCGTCGAGTTCGGGCAGCTGCGCTGGTTGATGCATCGTCGCGCCGTGTGCCCGCAGCCCTTCGATCCGGCTCTGCAGCGTGGCGAAGTGCGGGGCGTTCGAGATCGGACCGAGCTGGGTGTTCTCGTCGAGCGAGTGCCCGATGTCGATGCGCGAGATCCGATCGAGCAGCGCGTCCAGGAGTGGCGTGACAAGACTCTTGTGCGCCAGCACCTTTCCGGGGCCCTCACACCACTGACCGTTGAGCTTGGTCATCCCGTCGAGGATCCCGTCTGCGGCCACGTCGATGTCGGCGTCGTCCAAGACGAGGGCCGGGTTGTTGCCGCCGAGCTCGAGCTGGAGGACCTTGAAGTCTTCCGCGGCGGCGCGGGCGATGGCCCGGCCCGCGGTCGGGCCACCGGTGAACGAGACGATCTTCACGCGGGGATCGCCCGTGATCGCCGCCCCCACGTCTCCCCCGCCGTGGACGAGCTGCAGCGCGCCCGCGGGCAGCCCGGCCTTGACGAAGCACTCGACGATGATCTGGGCGCTGCTCGGCGCGTGCTCCGACGGCTTGAGGATGACAGGGCACCCGGCGGCCAGCGCACTGACCATCTTCGCGGCGGGAATGAAAGTCGGGCCGTTCCACGGGGTCAGGATGGCCGCGGGCCCCCACGGGACCTTGTACAGCCGCACGTCGCGGCCACCGGCTGCCAGCGCCGTGCGCCGCGGAAGGGCGCGCAACTCCGCTGCCGCCGAACGGATCCGGTGAGGAAGGAACGCCGCGACCATCCGAGCCTTCGCGATCGGGACACCGCTGGTGAGGGCGTCGGTCCGGGCGATGTCCTCGATCCGGGTCTCGACGATCTCAGCTGCGCGCTCGATGACCGCCGCACGTTCCTCGCTCGCCGCGTCGTCCCAGCGTTCGAAGCCGTAGGACTGTTCGGCATGGCGCAGCGCGCGCTCCACGTCGTCCGGACTTGTGGTGACGGCCCGGTGGACGGGTTGGCCGGTGTTGGGGTCGAGATTCCACGCGTCCGGGATCGCCTGGCACTCGGACCACTCATCGGTGATGTAGTTGACCGGCTGGGACAGTTGCGGATTCGGCATTCGGGGCTCCTTGGGTGGGTTGGGGTTCACACGGTGAGGTCGGCGACGATGCGGGTCACCTCTCCCGACTTCATCGCCTCGAAACCCTTGTTCACCTCGCGAAACGGGATGACATCGCTGACCATCTCATCGAGCAGCAGGCGACCCTGCAGGTACAGGCGGGCGAACTGGGTGATGTCCTCGTGCGCCTGGCCCGAGCCCATGTAGGAGCCGATGAGGCGCTTCTCGCTGAAGAAGAAGTTCCAGGCGGGCAGCGTCAGGTCGGTGCCGTCGGGGGCGATACCGACCATGCACGCGGTGCCGGTGGCCCGCAGGACCGCCAGCGCGGTGGCCGCGGTCCGCGCGCTGCCGACGGCTTCGAACGAGTAGTCCACGCCGTCGCCGAGCAGCTTCTGGATCTCGGTGGCGACGTCGGCGGCGCCGTTCACGACCTGGGTGGCGCCATAGGTGCGGGCGGCCGCGAGCCTGGCTTCGTCGAGATCCACGGCGACGATCGCCGAGGCACCGGCGAGCCGCGCGCCCTGGATGATGGCCGACCCGACACCGCCGCAACCGATCACGGCAACGGTGGCACCGGGGCGTACCTGCGCGGCGCGGAATACGGCGCCGATGCCGGTGATGACGCAGCACGAGAGCAGACAGCCGACATGCAGTCCCACCTCGTCGGGCACCTTGACCAGGGCGTTCTCGCGCATCAGGGTGTGGCGGGAGAACGCGCCGATGTCGCCGAGGCGTTCGACCCCTTGGCCTCCCGGCAGCTGGAAGGCGGGCCGTGGACGCTGCCGGATCTGAGTGAGTCGCTGACACTGGGTCGAATGCCCGACCTGGCAGTTGCGGCACAGCCCGCACGAGGGCGTGAGCGCGCCGACGACGCGGTCGCCGGGACGCAAGGTGGTCACCGCGGAGCCGACAGACTCGATCACACCGGCTACTTCGTGCCCGACCACCACGGGCAGGCCAGTGCCGACTGTTCCGGTCATGTAATGCAGGTCGCTGTGACACAGGCCGACGTTCGAGACTGCCAGGCGGACCTCATTGGGTTCCGGGTCGTCGACCTGGATTTCGGTGAATACCAGCGGTTCGTTGACCGCGGTGAGAAGTGCTGCTTCGGTGGTGATCATCATGTCTCCGATCTCAATTGCTCTGCGCAGGCGCCGTGGGCGTCGCGTTTTTCGATGCCCAGAAGCCTTCGATGCCCTCGGTGAAGGCGCCGGACTCCCACGACTGGCGGGCGGCGTCGTCCTCGCGGGCGAACGCGGCCTCGATGTCTTCGGGGCACGGCCGCAGCAGACTTAGGTGCAGTGCGGTGGTACGGGGATCGGAGTTCCACTGCCGGATCACCTCGACCGCGCGGTCCACGAGCGCCTCTGGAGCCACGATCTCATCGAGCAGCCCGATCCGCAGGGCCTCGTCCGCGCCGATCCGGCTCGAGCCGAGAATGATTCGCATCGCGTGGTTGCGCACCAGGCGGCCCATCAGGAAGCTCGCAGCGTTCGAGATGATGATCCCGCGGTGGTTCTCCGGCTGGTAGTACTCGGCGGCGGGGCTGCCGATCCGGGAGTCGCAGCAGAGCGTGATCTCCGAGGCGCCGCCCACCGCGATCCCGTTGACGGCGGCAATGACGGGAACCTCCGTCTCGAGAATCGCCCGGGTGATGTCGTGGAAGGTCGCAAAGGCTTCACGAATCTCGTCGTAGTCGGTCGGTACCGCCTGAAGGTCCTCCCCGGCGGAAAAAGCCCGCCCGGTGCCCGTGAGGACAATCCCGCGGACGAGATCACCCGTACCGAACCGGCGGATCGTCTGCGCGAGCAGCACCCGGGTGGCCACGTCCACCACGTTCAGCTTCGCGGGGCGGTTCAGCGTGAGCACCGCGACGTCGCGGTGCTCACGCACCGCGACGTCGCGGTCGATGTGCACGTCAAGGTAGTTGTCGGTCATGTCTGGCTCCTCAGTTGCCGTTACCGGCGGCGCGCGGCGGCTGCAGGTCGTAGGTAATGCCGGGACGCTCGGCGGAGCGCGCCTGCAGGGCCGGCTTCGACACACGCTCGGACGGGGTGCGTGGGAAATCGGCGACGAACTCGATGTATCGCGGAATCTTGAAGCGTGCGAGCTGGGTTCGTGCGCTGTCGATGATTCGCTCCGCGGTCGCGCGGCTCTCCTCGACGCCAGGGGCCAGCTGCACAAATGCCTTGACCTCCTCGCCGAACAGCTCGTCCGGGACGCCGACCACCGCTGCCGCGACCACGGCGTCGTCCCGTTCGAGGACGCGCTCGACCTCGGCGCTCGCGATGTTCTCCCCGCCGCGGCGGACCATGTCCTTGATCCGGCCCACCAGGCGGTAACTGCCCGCCTCGCGGACCGCGACGTCGCCGGTGTGCAGCCAGCCGTCGCGCAGGACCTGCGCGGTGTCTTCGGGTCGGTTCCAGTAGCCGAGCATCATCGGTCTGCCCGACGTGATCAGCTCTCCGGATTCGCCCTCGGCAACCTCTCGGCCCTGCGGATCGACCACCCGGACCTGCTTGGTGGGAACCGGCTGCCCCAGCCGTCCGCTGCCGACATCGGTCGTACTCTCTGGGAGGCTGACCAGATCGGCACCGCTCTCGGTCATGCCGAAGATCTCCCGCCACGGTGCGCCCCAACGCTGTTCGAGCTGGTCGTGCAGCGCGACGGGGATGGCCGAGCACAGCACGAGGCGCAGGTCGTTGTCGCGGTCCTGCGGGTTCGGTGGCTGTTTGAACAGCAGCGTGGGCATCGAGCCGAGCACGTAGCAGAACGTGGCCCGGTGCCGGCGGACGTCCGCCATGAAACCCGAGGCGGAGAACCGGGGTAGCACCACCAGGGGCGCGCCAATCGTGAGGCACAGAGCGGTGTTCCACTGCGGGTCCATGTAGGAGAATGGCTGCGACGTAAGTACCACGTCGCCGGACCCGAGGCCCGCCGCGCCCGCGCAAATCCACCCCAGCCGGATCCAGTAGTCGTGGGTCAGCATGCACGCCTTCGGGAACCCCGTTGTCCCCGAGGTGTACTGAAGGTTCGCGAGGGTGTCGCCGGTGACGGCGAACCCAGGCCTGTCCGCTGGATACTGCGCGAGATCATCGGGCGACGCGGCTTCGACGATCCGGACGTCGGCCAGATCACTGTTTGCCGCACGCACCTCCTCGACGAGCGGGACGTGATCGGCGTCGGTGAACAACACCCGGGCGCCGGAGTCCCGCAACACGAATTCGAGGTCGGCGCGCTGGTATGACGAGTTCACCGGCACCGCGACGCCGCCGGCCTCGAGGATCGCGAGCCAGGCGATCGGCCACTGCACGACGTTGGGCAGCATGATCGCGACCCGATCGCCTGCGCGGACCCCGTCCTCGGAGACCAGGCGCTGTGCAAGGCGCGAGGTCCAGTCGTCGATCTCGCCGAAGGTCCACGATCCTTCCTCGAACCGGAGGAACTCTCGGTCGGGGAAGCGGGCGGCCTGGATCTCCAGCAGGTCGACGAGGGTGTCGATCGGTGGGTCCACAGCCATGCGGTCCAGCGCGATCGCGCGGTCCCGGGGAACTGATTCGACTCCGGTCATGGTCATCCTCTTCACGCTTGTCGGGTGCGATGCGGGTGCAGCTCACGATCTCTCGGCGTGACGGCGCATCCGCAGTGAGCTCGTGGCTCGTGGCTCGTGGCTCGTGACCTTCCGATCGCCGGTGGCGCCGGACTGTGGCCGCGGTCATAGCCTAGAAGAACACAGTCAAATGATCAAGGCAATAGACTATGTTCGCGTAGATCTGGCAAGCCTAGAGGTCTTCTTCGTCGGGATTTAGGAGTCCGGTCGTCACTCCGGCTGGTAGCGTGGGTTCTGACTTGATCATCTGTTCATATCTAATTCGACAGGAGGACGCATGGCTCGCATTTCCGCCGCCGAACGTCGTATCGAACTGGTGGAGGCGGCCGTGCGCGTGATCGCCGCCGAAGGCGTGGAGGGCGCCACCACTCGCCGCATCGCGCAGGAGGCGAACGCTCCGCTGGCCACCCTGCACTACTGCTTCGCCACGAAGGAGGTGCTGTTCGCGGCCGTCTTCGAGCACGTCGGCAGACAGTATCGAGAAGTGCTGACGCGCAACGACATCCACGGAGACGTACCGACCACCGCCCGCGCTCTGCTGCGCGGCGTGCTGGAGTGGTACCTGGCGAATCCGGACTTCGGCGCGGCGACCGGCGAGCTGATCAGCTGGGGCAAGCGCCAGGAGGGCCGGCAGGCCGAGATGGTGTACAACGAGGCCTTCGCGACCCTGCGGGCGATCCTCGAGGCCGCAGCCGCCACGGACGTCCGGCCGGTGGACCCTGCAATCCTCGACGAGTTGACCTACATCGTGTCCGTGTTGTCCGACGGATTCGCGCTCAACTGGCTGGTGTTCGCCAACCGCACAGCGGCGGAGCCGCAGATCGAGCTCACCTTGGGCGTGCTCGACGCTTGGATGGCCGACCACCTCGGCGATGCCTCCGGTCCGGCGGCCCCGGCGCCGAAGGCGGCATCGCCCGAGGAAGCCCTGCGTTCGCTCGTGTCCTGGGTGAGCGTGGAGCGATAGTGTGCGTTGACCTGAAGTCATTGTCGGCCGACACCTTCGGTGGCGGCTGACAGTCGAATGACCGCGACCGCGAGAGCGCCCGCACCGCGGAGCTCTTGTTGGCAATGCCTCAGGTGACCGCCGTGGGCAGGCCGACATGAGTAGGGTGCGGCCGACAAGGCTCATTCTCTGCCGAAGATATTGCGTGCGAAGACCTATTTCAGGCTCTCGTTGGCGCCCTCGTAGATCTCGCCGATCTTGCTGCCGCGGTATATTGCCTCGACCGGGTCCGGCGTGCCGCCTGCGCTGTGCTCACGCCAAGAACGGCACCACCCGGGGGATGACGGCGCACGATGCCTTCGTCGAACTTGCCTTCGTGTTCCAGGTAGAGCCCCAGGAGGTCGGCGGTGAACCCGGAGACGAGTTCCTCGTCCGTGAGGAGAGTTTGTCGGCGACGGCGCCTCCCGCGAAGCATGGCTCAACACTTATTCGTGGTGCTGGTGATCTTGTTCAGTGCTTCAGCAACCGCCTGCACGATTCGTTCGGTCGCTTGCTTGCAGCTCGGACTCACTGCTGTGAAGGAGAGAAAGCCGTGCACTTGGCCAGGTTCATGCACGATGTCGGTTGGTACGCCGGCCTCGCGGAGCGCCTCCGCGTAGGCCAGTCCATCGTCACGCAGCGGGTCGAAGCCGCCAATGGCGACGATGGTGGGGGGCAGATCGCGCAGGTCGCGGGCGAGCAGCGGAGAGACACGCGGGTCTCGGTAGTCAGTTCCCGCGGGCAGATAGTGTTTCATGAACCAGTTGATTTGCTTGGCCGACAGCGCAGGCGAGCTGGCGAACTCGTCCTGAGAGGGACGACGCCCCAAGATGTCGGTGACTGGTTGGATCAGCACCTGAAGGACTGGCTGCACTGGATCTGCGCGCACGTGCTGGCACAGCACCGCCGCGATGTTGCCGCCGGCACTCTCGCCGGCGACGGCCACCTGATGTGGGTCGATGCCCCACTTCCTGGCGTGTGCGAGTACGTACCGCCACGCGGCGAGCGCGTCGTCGTGCGCCGCCGGAAACGGATGCTCGGGGGCTAGTCGATACTCGACGGAGAGCACGTCGGCGTGAGTGCCGTGGGCAAGCATCCGCGCGGGAGTGGTGTAGCTTTCGCGACTGCCGAGAACGAATCCGCCACCGTGGAAGAAGACGATGAGGCTGCGGTGGTTGCCACCTGAGCTGTAGCGGGTCGCCAGGAGTCCGTTCCCGATTTGAACCTCCTCTTCGATGGCACACGGCGCGACGTGGTCGCTGAAGAGCGCGAGGTCGCGCTCGGTCGTTTCACGGCCGGCTGTCGCTGACATATCGGCGTAGTCGTCACCGCCCGCGCTGAGCTTCATCAGGAGGGCGATGTCAGCAGGCATCCGGTCGCCTGCACTGTTGACAGGTGGCTTGGCCAGCACCTGTTGCAAAAATGCGGGCATCCGGCTGAGCGCGATCAGAACTGCCCGCTGGACCCGTTGGCTAACAGTGAACTGCGGTGTACTCATGACTGGGCTCCCACGCGGGCCCGGTGGACAGCCTCAGAGGCACCGGTCGAGAAGTGGATGTCCCGGTGGATCAGCTGGCCTTTGAACAGTTTGTTGTCCTGCACGAAGGTCGTGCGCATCTGCCACGGCAGCGCGGTGCCCTGACGTGGAAGATCTGCTTTTGCGCGCTGGACGTAGCCAGCGGAGAGATCGAGCAGATCCTGGGTGGGCATACCGCGCGGTGCGACGGGAATCGCGGTGTCGTAGCCGTTGGCGTCCATATGATGGATGACGTTTGCGGCTAAGCGGCACACATTGCTCAGCCGTAGGGTCCATGAGGCCTTCGTGTAACCAAGCATCATCGCCCAGTTCGGTACCCCGGAGATCAGGGCCCCGCGGTACAGCAGGGAATCGGAGACAGTCACCGCATTGCCGTCGACGGTGGGCACGATGCCACCCAACATCTGCATGATCATGCCGGTGGCAGTGACGATGAGGTCGGCTTCGAGTGTCCGGCCCGACGTCAGCAGGATGCCGTCCTTGGTGAACCGGTCGATCCGGTCTGTCACCACGTCGGCGCTGGACTGGCGGAGCGCGGCGAAGAACTCGCCGTCTGGCGTGACGCAGAGACGCTGGTCCCAGGGGTCGTACGGCGGGTCGAAGTGGGTGTCCACACCCGAGTTGGCCGGCAGTTCCTTGAGCATCCACTTGCGGAGTTGCTTGCGTCCGAAGTTCGGGTACTTCGAGAAGAGGGACACGAACAGGTAGTCCTGCCAGATGTTCTTGAACCGGGTGGCTGCGTAGCCACCCCTGACGCCGAAAAGCTTCGTCAGTGCGAGTGCGACCTTGTCGACTCGGGGGAGCGAGGCGACGTAGCTCGGGGTTCGCTGCAGCATCGTGACATGCGCCGCCGCTCGGTCGCCCTTCAGCATGGCGGGAACCATTGTTACGGCCGTCGCGCCACTGCCGATGATCACCACACGTTTGCCGCTGTAGTCATAGTCCTCCGGCCAGTGCTGTGGGTGCAGTACGTCGCCCTGGAAGTTCTCGCGACCTTCGAAGTGGGGGGTGTAACCCTGGTCGTAGCGGTAGTAGCCGGTTGCGCTGAATACGAAGCCGGCCTTGATCGTCTTTGTGGTCGCAGCACCGCTCTTGTCCGTGACGGTCACGTGCAGTGTCCACTTCGCTTCGGTGCTGGACCAGTCGGCGGAGATGACACGGTGGCCCAGACGCAGAACCTTGTCCAGGCCGAACTCGGTGACGGTCTCGGATAGATAGTCGCGGATCAACGGGCCCTCGGCGATCGCGCTCCTGTGCCGCCACGGTTTGAACTCGTAGCCGTAGGTGTGCAGGTCTGAGTCCGACCGGATGCCCGGATATCGGAAGAGGTCCCAGGTGCCGCCGATCGAGTGGCGAGACTCCAACAACAGGAGGCTCTTGCCGGGGAGGTCGCGCTTGAGATGTTCGGTCGCGCCGATGCCGGAGATACCGGCTCCGATGACGACGATGTCGGCCGATTCCGTGGTGCTGCTGTGCTCCATGGTGGGTAAGTCCCTTCAGTGGTGGTGCGGCGCGCGGGGAGCGCTGGTAGGAGTGGCGGGTTTGCGCAGTGCGATCGCGAGGAACGCCACGAAGACGACGGTCACGGCGATAAGAGCGACGTACGACATTGCGATCAGTGGCACTGAGATGACTGCCGGCGTGACCGCTGTCCGAACGGAGATATTCAAGCCTCACTGTCAGGCCGTTGCGCTGCTTCATGGTCGCTCGTCAATGACCCGATCCCTTAGCGGTCATTTGATAAAGTCGTTTGTCTAAGTGTGTGGGAGAGGTAACGCCGCGTCAAGCATTCGGTCGCATTTCGTTCGTCTACGGACCACTTTTTCTCGATTTCGTCCGGAGCGGTTGACAACGTGAGCTGGAACACGCACCATCTTAGCCATCTGACACAGTCATATGACAATGTTATTTCTGCTGGCCGAGAGGACCTAGCAATGGCCGAAACCATGACAATGACCGAGCCGCCGAAGGCGCGGGAAGCATCACGGGTCGCGATCGAGGACGATGCATCTCCGCTGGTGCGCCTGATCGGGCGTATTCTGCGTGACGCAGACCGACTCGGTCATGCACGCGACGAACTGAACCGAACAGCGGGTACCGTCGTGATCCGTTCTCACGACACCCCGCAGTCAGCGACGATCACCTTCGGTAGCGCCACCGTCGAGGTGTGCAGTGGGGTCCACGTGGCCCCCGACGCAACGCTGGTCGTCGACCTCCACACACGCTTCTCGTTGGTGGAGGAGCCGACCGGTGACATCGCACTCGCGGCCGGCGTACTGAGCGCACTGCAGCCACCGCTTCCGAACTGGCGAGACGCCGCTGCCCGATTCTGGGAGATGACCCGTGGCATCCCACGCATCCCCGACGTTTTGATCGTCAAGGTCGATGGCGCGGACGGCGTCGAGCGAGCTCGGTTCGGCGAAGGAACGAGCGAGTACTTGATCGCCGGCCCCGAGAACGTCCTCGCGGGTGTTTTCTCAGGCGCTGACGACTTCCTCGAATCCCTGGCTGCTGGAATGCGGATTCGAGGCACGTTGTCGCAAATGTCGGTCCTGATGGCTGCTTCGTGGAAGGTCCGCTTCGATGTCTGAACCCACTCGAGCCGCCCGCTCCACCGGCAACTCAACCGCCCGTCGGGCAGTTCGTGTCGAGGCCACGAACCACGAGGGAAGTCTGCTGGGCAAGAACGTCTCCTCGGAGAAGTTCGCTGCGGGCAAGGAATCGGGTTTCGCCTTCGCCGATATCCTGTTCGCGATCGACCTCAACAACGAGATTGTCCTCGGCGATGCCTTCCCGGACTGGCGCGGCAACATCTGGGACATCCAGATGATCCCCGACATGTCGACCCTCGTGGAGTGGAAGCCGGGACTGGACTCGGTCATCGGTGACTACTGGCTCACGGACGGCAGTCCCGTCCCGATTTGCCCGCGCAACCTGGTACGGAAGATGGTCAATCGACTCCAGTCCCTCGGCTACACCGCGACGGCGGCCGTCGAGATCGAAGCCACGTTGTTCGAGGAGTCGATCCAGGATGCCCGCGCTCGCGGCTACCGGGACCTGACACCCCTCGGTGGAGGTACGGGAGCGACGTACCACCTGGCGAGGTCCAAGGACTGGATCGACTACATGGAAGCCGTGGTCGAACGGCTCGACCAGATCGGGATTGCCTGGGAAGCCTGGACCGATGAGGCCGCTCCCGGGCAGACAGAATTGAACCTGGCGCCGACCACGCCACTCGCAGTCGCCGACAACTGGGCACGCACCCGACAGATCATGCGCGAGGTCGGATTCGAGCGTGGCCACACCGTCTCCTTCATGGCGAAACCGACCGCAGGTTTCGGCCAAGGCGCCCACATCAACCTGTCACTACAGCGTGATGGCATGAACCAGTACTTCGCCGAGGACGGACCTTCTGAACTGATGCGCCACTCCGTGGGCGGATTGCTCGCTACCATGGCCGGTAACACCTCAATCGCCCTACCGCAGATCACCTCCTATCGGCGCCTCGTCGATCTCACCGGGCCACCGACCACGGTGAGCTGGGGCATCAACAACAAGACCGCAGCGGTGCGAGCCATCACCGGCCACCCGAAGTACTCGCGCCTGGAATACCGTCTCCCGGGCGCCGACGTGAATCCCTACCTGGCGCTCGCCGGAGTGCTGGCCGGCGTGCTCGCGGGCATTGAACGACAGATCGAACCGCCCGAACAGGTCACCGACATGGCCTGGTGCCTCCCCGACGACTGCGGTGTCGTCCGGATCCCGGACACGATGTCGAAGGCCAGTGCAGCCCTGGCCGCCGACCCGCTGCTGCGTGAGTATCTCGGCGACGACTTCGTGGACTTCTGGGTCGCATCCCGTCGCTGGGAGTGGATGGAGTTCCACACCAAAGGCGGCGACCCCTTCGCCGAACTCTCCCAGTGGGAGTCCACCCGCTACTTCGAGTTCCCGTGAACGCGCGCGAGAAGGCTGCAGCGAGGCGGCCGCTCATCGGTATCACCGGGCGCCGCTTTCGACTCGCGCTGCTACAAGGGGTCGACGACCGATACGGCGATCGCTGTATAGATACAGCCATGTCAGACTTCGCGATCCGCATCGCGGAGGCGGGTGGGCTGCCCGTGCAGCTTGCCTACGAAACCGAAGCAGAAGCCGTCTGCGAGTGGCTGTCAGCGGTTGTCATCACGGGAGGGCAAGACGTACATCCGGCGTGCTGGGGTGGAGACACCTCCGTGGTCCGCGACATCGATCCGCGGACGAATCCGATGGTCCACGACATCAACCGCGACGAGTACGAATTAGCACTCGTCCGGGCCGCACTAGACCGAGGACTCCCGGTGCTCGGCGTCTGTCGTGGCATGCAGATACTCAACGTCGCGCTCGGCGGGACACTCGTGCCAGACCTCCCTCCCAGCTCAGTGAGCCACCTCTCGACAGAAGCGGCTCCCACAGATGGCGCCCTCGACCACCTCGTGTCCTTCGAACAAGAAACGATCGTTGCTCGAATCTACGGCGACGACACGATCACCAACTCGTGGCACCACCAGGCTGTCGACCGATGTGGCGTCGGTGTGGTGGTGACGGGTCGGGCCAGCGACGGCGTCGTCGAATCGATCGAAGTGCCCGGGCATTCGGTACTCGGAATCCAATGGCACCCGGAGTGGATGAAGAGTAGCGATCCAGCCTTCGAGTGGATCGTCACCGAGGCGTGCCGCCAACTTGGTGGACAGGAACAAGTCGATCAGAGCAGCCGTCCATCCCACCGTCTCCGGTAAACACCGGAGTCAGTGGGTCCAGACCGCAGTGCAAGATAATGGGGACCCGGAGCGGCATGGGTGAAGCATCACGTGCTTACGGTTCGATGCCAATGCCGTCGAGACCACGTCGTCTATCTGTTTCCGCAGATTGATCGCCCGCGACTCGATTCCAAACGAGCGAAACTTGAACAGTGCTCTCCGAGTCTTTGAAGGCGGGCATTACAGAGGGCTGAATCCGTTACAACCTGTCCGGATGAGCTTGTGGCACAACAGTTTTTGCTGAGAAATAACACTCGAGAGTTCCGACGCCGGTGCGCGTGGAGTCATCACCATTGGTGGGGTGAGTTCGGTGTGCCACTGGATCCACCCCACCACAGCGTGTCTTGGCATTCCCGGTCTACGGGTACAGGCCACGGACCTGGTGTGCCTCGGCGACCTTGCCGACGCCCAAGACATGGGCTGCCAACCGAAGGGGGATTCTCTTGTCGTATGCGAGAGCCCACACCGAGTGGGATGCTGTGCGCATCAGCGCGATAAGCTTGCGGTCCACGTCCTCGCTGCTCCAAGAGAAGGACTGCAGGTTCTGTACCCATTCCAGGTAGGAGACGACGACACCGCCGGCGTTGGCGAGGATGTCCGGAACGACGGTGATGCCCTTGTCAGCGAAGATTGTGTCGGCCTCGGGTGATGTCGGCCCGTTCGCACCCTCGACGATCAGTCGCGCGCGGACGGTGTCGGCGTTCTGCCCGGTCAGCACACCGTCCATAGCAGCGGGGACGAGGACATCCACATCGAGCGCGAACAGTTCCGCGTTGGAGATCTGGTCGGCGCCATCGTAACTGTCGAGGGTTCCACCGCAACCCACCCACTCCTGGATCGCTGCGATCTCGAGCCCGGATTCGCGGTAGCAGCCGCCGGTGACGTCCGAGACCGCCACCACGCGGCAGCCTTCGTCGGCGAAAAACTGCGCTGCATGGGCACCGACCTTCCCGAACCCCTGAATGGCCACCGACGCACCGGCCGGGTCGATCCCCTTCTGCCGCATCGCTTCCAGCGCAGCAAGGACCATCCCACGGGAGGTGGCACCGGCCCAGCCGTTCGACCCACCGACGGCCAGGGGTTTACCGGTGGTCGCCCCGTGGACAGAGTAGCCGGCGCTGACGGAGTAGGTATCCATCATCCAGGCCATGGTGGTTTCGTCGGTATTGACATCGGGAGCGGGAATGTCCTTGTCGGGACCGATGAACGGAAGGATCTCCTGGGTGTAGCGGCGTGTGAGTCGTTCCTTTTCCGCCATGCTCAGGACACTGGTGTCTACCGCGATGCCGCCCTTGGCCCCACCATACGGTAGGCCGAGGAGGGCGCACTTCAGGTCATCCACATCGCGAGCGCGGTGACCTCCTCGATGTCACTGGCGGGGTGGAACCGAACACCGCCCTTGCCGGGGCCGCGGGTGAGGTTGTGCTGCACACGGTAGCCGGTGTAGATCTCGGTGGTTCCGGTGTCTCGGCGCAGGGGCACGGCCACGGTCAAGGATCGGCGGGGTGTGGCGAGTAGTTGATGGAGTCCCTCGTCGAGTCCGAGGAGATCAGTGGCGTTGCGCAGTTGGGTCAACGCTGCCCGGTGGGCGAGTTGGCCGGGGGACGGCGGCGCGCCGATGGGCGCGGGAGCGGTGGGGGTCGACTCGGTGGTGGTGTGGAGATCGGTGATCGTCATGCGAGGGCAGCCTTTGCTGGTGTTTTGCCTCGACGGTCGGGATGGCGCGATCGAGGCGCTCGATCAGGTACTCGGTTTCGGAGTCGTCGATGGTGGTCAGCGGCGGGCGATCAGGAGCGCGGCGCCGAATCCGCCGGTCGTGGTGTAGAGGAGCAGGCCGACGACCATGGCTTCGTCGCGAAGTTGAGTGGCGCGGGTCCCGGGGCGGCCGCGGGCGCGGTGGCCAATTCGATTCCCCAGCAGCATCCCCTTCCCCTGTACGTCGCTGATAATGACGGGTGGTAGGGATTCCAGATTCGACGGTGCCGCCTCACGGAAAGATGATTTAGGACGCGGCACCTCCGACGCGCCGACCGGACCGCGCGCGGGAGATCAGCACGGTCACCACGACGAGCAGGGCGAGAACTACCGAGAGCGCGTAGCCGATGCCGTAGAGGCCCTCAGCGGCAACCTCGACGCCGGTGCCAACCACCGGGACCAGGGATGCGCTGAGATCTCCGCTGATCAGTGCCGTGCCGAGGGCGAAACCCGCGGCCATGCAGGTGCCGGCGATACCGGCCGCCATCCCGGCCTTCTCCTGGGGCACTGCCATCTGCACCATCGTGAAGCCCGCGGTGTAGCCGATTCTGGTCCCGAGACCCACGACGGCAGCGCCCACGAGGTAGTGCCACTGCTGATCGTGCGCCAGCGCGAGCCAGGCTAGCCCCGATGCGCTGATAAGCGCTCCGATGACGAAGACGGGTACACCACGGCCGTTGAACAGGGCGCGGTCGAGCACGGTCCCGCGGATCAGGAACGCCGCCGCGAACGGTGCCATGAGCAAACCGGTCTCCAGCGCGCTGAGCCCGAGTCCGTACGCGTCGTCGGGACGAAGATCCCCGGGAATCACTTGGGTATACGTGCTGAGCAGGAGCAGGAAGGCCGAGTTCACCGCGGCGAACAACGCGATACACAGGCACGACGCGGTGACCAAAGGCGCCTTCATCAGCGCGACGTCGAACACCGCCGCCGTCGACCGGCGCTCGACGCGCACCCAGGCGATGCCACCGACGACGCCGACCACCAACGGAATCAGTGCCACGGCGCCCCAGATGAGGCCTTGTGTCAGAGTCAGCAGAATCGCCGCAACCCACGCGATCATCCACACCGTACCGAGTACCGCGATGCGACCGCCACGCTCGGCAGGCGGGGCGTGCGGGATCGAGACATAGCACGCGATGGTCGTAGCCGCGCACACTGCGGTGAGGATGACGAAAAAGCCCCGCAGCGACAGGCTCTCGACGACGAAGCCGCCGCCGACCATGCCCATGACGATGCCGACACCGGTGCCGATGAAGAGAACCGCGACACCCACCGTGATGCCGTCCTCACCGAGATTGCGGCGCAGAAAACCGAGCGGAAGCAGCTGCGCCGCACCACCGAAGCCCATCAGAGCGCAGCCGACCAGAACGGTCGGATACGAGTCACCGACGGCCGGAATCAGCGCGCCGACCGCGAGTAATGCGGACGCCGCCACCGACGTGTTGCGGTCGCCGTGCAGATCGGCGAGGCGCGGCAGCAGAATGAATCCCGCTCCCCCGCCGAGGGTCAGCGCCGTGTACAGCCACGTCGTGGCCGCCACTGTGGCGAGTCCGTACTGCACCTGAATGGTCGGCAACAGCGGCGGCAGGATGAAGATGACGGCGTTGGTCAGGACGATCAGCAGCGTGCCGACACCGATGAGCACCGCCTTGTTCGGTGCAGGACGAGCGGTCGCCTCACGGGCGAGTCTGGCGTCCTGATTGATCTCTGTCATGAATCTCTCCGATTAGGTGATCTGACGCGGGCCTGAAGCACCTGGCGCCGATAGCGGTGTGTTCGTGCAGGCGAAACGGGCGGTCGACGAGGTGTGCCTGCACCTGCGCGACATCCCGCAAAGCTCACACACGCGGTATGCCGCAGAATCCGAAGTCCACTTGGTAGTCGACGGTAGTCGACCCCTTCGTGAGCTAAATGAGACGTCAAATGGGACATAGCGGTATGACCACCGCAGACGCAGGCCGTCGTCGAGTCGCCAACACTGCCTCAGCAGGACCATCGGTGATTTTTGCGCCGGCCTGAGCCAACGGGGCGGCCTTCGACGTCGTGCGATTCCAAACTGTCGTCGCATGGCCGGTATCCACGGCCCGGCGAGCTATTCCGGCGCCCATGAGACCGAGGCCGACGAATGAAATTGCGTGGTGCATGGTTAGCGCCTTCCTGGTTCGCGAGGCCATGACACAGCCATTAGAATTTTCGAATGGTCATATCTAGTCGAATCATGGGTCGACGCGGCATCATTCGCAAAGCAATGGCGATGGTCGAGGCCACGCGGGGATCCGGACAGATGAAGAGCTTCCAGAGTGCCGCGTAACGCTGTTTGATCACGTGACCATATCGAATGATCATCCACTAGCGCAAGAGATCGTCACGGTCTACGCGATCTTCGTGCGTTGGATTCGTGGCGGGTCTGGGATCGCATTCTCGAAACGCTGCGCGATGGCTGCGGGCGCGGTCCGGAAGGGTCCGGCTCGTGTAAGCCGCGGGGGCTACTCGGGACGCCCTCTCGGCTCGGCGAAAAGCGTTCTGGCCCCTTGTCTCGACCACAAGCGCGATCCTCGGAGTGCCGGATTCCACGTCCGGGCCTTGGTTGAGGTGGTGGAACGAACCTTCACTTAGCTCGACGAATGTCGTCGCAAACCAGAACATCACGAAGCGATAGTTCTCATCGCTGCTATCGCGACCACGACAGGCGACTCGCCGGAACCTGACCATTCTCAAACATGCTCTACTCACATCGTTAATGCGGTCCGACGCGGCCTCGACGGCAACGCACCATGAGAAACCGTCGTCGGCATTCTCTGCCCACAGATCGCTGCGGCGCGCGATGTTGATGCCCGTATCCCAGCGCCTCGAGGCCATTCTCAGCCGATGCCGAAGGGCTGGCCCCACAGGGTGACGGTGCTCGTGACGTTCTCTGTCTCGACCTCGACGTTGACGAAGGCGCGCGCCTGCGCGTAGCCGGCGCACCCGCTCACCCCGAGGGTCGCGTCACTCCACGAGACCGAACCGGTGGGGCCCTCGACGTAGTTGCCACCCCAGTGCGCCTCCCGGCCGTAGGGATCGGCGTATTCCTGGTCGAGGATGTCGACCGGGACCGCCTGACCGGGGCCGAGAGTGATTCCGCCACTCGCCCCCCCCGGCAAGTGGGTTCCCGACCGTCCCGGCCGCAACATCGGCCCACGACATCCCCGCTCCGCCCTCGGCACCCACCTCGGCACCGAAGTCGACCTGGCATGCCAGCACATAGCCTGGATAGATGTAGGCGCTCTGCACACCCTCACCCTCGAAGCCGACGGACGCCTTACCCGAGACCCAGACGTTGCGGTGCAGCGGCGTCGAACCCATCGACGGCGAAATGTTCGCACTCTCGTCCGTCAGATTCACGTGCACCATGGTGCCGTCGGCCAGGGTCTGCGTGATGCTGCCACCGGGCAACGGAACGAAAGTATCGGCATTCGCCGCACCGACGGAGAAGAAGCCCATGGTCGCGGCAGCAGCAGCACCGATCGCAGCTAAACGCACTCCGTTGTTATGGTTGATGATCATTGTTCCCTCTCAGGGATGGAAATCTCGCACACGCGAGAAAGTGGATGCAAGAGCAGCGAAAGAGACCGACAATCAGCCGATGCTGAACGGCGCACCGTACAGCACGGTCTTCGAGTAGTCGTTACCCACGATCTCCACCACCGAGTACGACCGAGCCTGCGCGAACCCCCCGCACTTCTGCACCTGCAGTTCAGCATCCTGGTACTGCAACGCGTACACGCCGTCTTTTCTGATGTCCTTCGCCGCGACCGGCACGTACTTGACCTCACCCGAGTTCAACGGAACCGACAGCCCCAGGCTCGGCGCCAACGACTCCAGATCCGCCGAGAACGACGGCGACGCGGACAGACCGGTGATGTCCACCTGGCAACCCACGATGTACCCGGTCGACACCCGCGAAACACCGTGCGTCGTCGTCGCATTCGTTCCGTTGTAGGTACCCGCATTGTTCGTCGTGCTGTTCGCGTCCGGAACGTCGGTGACCTCCGTGATGCCCTTGACGTGAGCAGTCACCGTGCCCGACACCCACGCCACCCGGCCGGCGCCATTGGCAGCCAACGACGGCGACGACAGAGCACTCTCCGCGGTACGCGTCACCGTCACATTCGGACCGGTCTTCGAACCATCAGGTAGCGGGATGAAAGTATCCGCGCTCGCCACACCAGTGGACATCACACTGAGTGCAACAGCCGCAGCGGCACCCAGGCCAGCAACACGGGCGGCGCAGCGCAAGTCGGACTTGTGGTTCTCGCTCATCTATTTCCTCGGAATCTTCCAAAGTTGCACTCTCGCAGAATGTTTCATCGAGAGCATTCGCCAAACTTCGAGGAAGTTTAACCTGAGATCAAGATCAGGTTTCTTGACTGTGACGCGCATCACATCAATTGGATTTGGTTCTCATCGCGGGGCTGCTTCTACGGCCGTTCAGATTCCACGAGACTTATACGTCAACCGTTTTCGTCGCGGTGTCGGCGTCGCGGAATGGCGTTCAGAAATGCCGCGCAGGTCGAGAACGTGAAGTCGTACCGCCCAGATGCGGACCATCGTCGCGGTTACCTGCTTGTCCGGGCGTGCGAGCCCGTGGGCATGCGACGAAAATGATCAAGAGCCGAGCGCGCCCGCTGCTTACGACGGTCTCGCCTCCGGTTCAGCATCGGCATACGACACCGAAACCACCATGCCCCGCTCCCCCGTGTGTCATCGAAACCGGCAGTTCCCCGCTGGGCAACCCGGTCTTCGGTCGGATGCACACCCTGCAGAACGCCGAACACCTTGTGCTCCGCGCGACCAGGGCCTCGGGTAAACGCTCCACGGCGTGGTCAGGGTCCACGGCCTCGCCGTTCCCGGGCAACGACCCCGATGGGCAATCAAACCCGCCCTAGTTTGGGACGCGTGGACGAGGCTCAGGATGGTCCGGCCGTGCTGCTCGAGATCCGTGGCGGAGGGGCCCGGCCAGCCCTGGCTTCGAGGATGGGACAGAGCGCTTCGAGGGTCCCGCGCAGACCTCGCTATTGCATATCTTGCCGTTCGGTGTTGTCGCGATATCCAGAACCATGTCGACGTCGACCATCGCCGGGGTCAGCGGGACCCCGCCCGCACCGCAACGCCGCTGAACCATCAACCTCCGATCAGTCCACTGCTCGGAGGGAACGACGAGCAATCTCGGCGAAAAGGAAATCGAGTGCAGTAATCACCCTCAACGTCACCCCCTGTCACCATCCGGCGCCTGACCGATGGTATCGACCACTCCGTCGAGCTCGGTGAACACCGGATACCATCGCCAACGCCGTATCCCCATTCCATTACCGGCCACGATGATGGCCCGTGCGCCACACGGTGAACGGCCCCCGCATCTAACGACAACGCCATACCCCCTCCCGCGTCCAGCTCCCCGGCCGAGAGCCCGCCACGGGTTCACGACGCAACGGAGAAGAGCGAGCGATATCCTGGGAATACGCCACTGAGAGGTAATTGTGCGGATGCCGTCGAACGTATCGCAGACCGGATGAATCGAACTCGACGATGCCCGACTTCGATCCGTTCAAGACCCAGTCCGATGTGACCCCCTCCGTCACGTCGGAGCTGCGAGCGGACGGATTCGACGGTGCGCGGGAGATCGGGCGCGGCGGCTTCGGTGTCGTGTATCAGTGCAGGCAAACCGCCCTCGACCGGACTGTCGCGGTGAAGGTGCTCACCGACAATATCGCGGAGGAAAATCGAGAACGGTTCTTCCGCGAACAACGCGCGATGGGGCGCCTCACCGGTCACCCGAACATCGTCAATATCCTCCAGGTCGGGGTCACCGACAGCGGCAAACCATTCATTGTGATGCCCTACCACCCACAGGGCTCCCTCGACGCACGCATCCGTCGGCACGGTCCATTACCTATGGACGAGGTACTACAGCTCGGCGTAAGGCTGTCTGACGCGCTGGAGGCCGCCCACCGCCAGGGCATCGTCCACCGCGACATCAAACCCGCGAACATCCTCCTCACCGACTACGGCGAACCGGCGCTGACGGACTTCGGAATCGCGCACATCACCGGCGGTTTCGAGACTGCCACCGGAATCGTGACCGGTTCACCCGCGTTCACCGCACCCGAGGTGCTCGGCGGCGCCACCCCCACTCCCGCCTCCGACATCTACGGACTCGGAGCCACCCTGTTCTGCGCACTCACCGGCCACGCCGCATTCGAGCGCCGCAGCGGCGAACAATTGGTCGCCCAATTCATCCGCATCACCAACGAACCCGCACCGGATCTACGGGATCACGGCATTGCAGACGATGTCGCTGCCGTGATCGAGCAGGCAATGTCCGCCCGCCCCGAGGACCGGCAACCCTCAGCATTGGTATTGGGCGAGAATCTGCGCGAGATCCGACGTCGCCGCGGGACATCTGCAGACGACAGGGCACTCGATGTGCCCACGCCGGTGCCGGAACCAGCATCGGATGAGCAGTTTCACACGACCCCTTCCCGCCGGGGGAACCTGCCCCTGGAATTGTCCAGCTTCGTCGGCCGCAGACACGAACTCACCGAAGCGAAGAATCTGCTGGCGTCGTCGCGCCTGCTGACCCTGGTCGGCATCGGTGGAGTCGGGAAGACACGGCTCGCACTTCGGCTTGCATCGAGCATCCGCCGCGAGTTCGCCGACGGCGCATGGTTCGTCGAACTCGACGAGGTTCACACCCCGACTCGGTTGATTGACGTGGTGGCCGCAACCCTCGGTCTGCGGGATCAGACCGACCGGTCGCTACGCGAGATTCTGCTGGACTTCCTGTCGTCGCGAGAACTGCTGCTGATCTTGGACAACTGCGAGCAGGTGGTCGACGCGGTGGCCGACCTCTCGGCGGTTCTGCTGCAGCAGAACCAGAATCTGCGCATCCTTGCCACCAGCCGCGAACCCCTTGCCATCGCCGGCGAGGCGACGCTCCGCGTGCCCCCACTGACGGTCCCCGACCCCGACCGCGAGTCGTCGCTGCAGGGTCTGCCCCGCTACGACGCCGTGTCGCTGTTCACCGAGCGCGCCACCGCCGCAGTCTCGACCTTCACGTTGACCGATACCAACAAATCCGCGGTGTCTCGGATCTGTCACCGGCTGGACGGGTTGCCCCTGCCCATCGAACTGGCGGCGGCGCGGTTGCGGGCGATGTCGCCCGAACAGATCCTGCAACGGCTGTCCGACCGCTACGCGCTGTTGACCCGCGGGAGCCGAGGCGCGCCGTCGCGGCAGCAGACGCTTCGGTTATGCATCGACTGGAGCTACGACCTGTGCACCCCGCTCGAACAACGGACGTGGGAACGACTCTCGGTGTTCACCGGCAGCTTCGAACTTGATGCCGCAGAACATGTGTGCGGGCAGAACCTGCAGCCCGGCGAACTGCTGGACTCGGTGGCATCCCTCGTCGACAAGTCGATCCTGATCCGCGAAGAACACCGCGGCACGGTCCGCTTCAGGCTGCTCGAGACCCTCCGTGCTTACGGACGGGAAAAAGGCCAGCACAACGACGACTACCACGACCTGCGCCGGCGGCACCGGGACTGGTACCGACAACTGGCTCGCGACGCCGAGGACGAATTCATCAGTCCCCGCCAGCTCGAATGGATCGCGCGAATGAGCAGTGATCAGCCCAACCTGCGGGACGCGATGGACTTCTGCCTCGCCGAAAACGATGCCGAAACCGGGTTGCAGATTGCCACCCCCTTGCTGCAACTGTGGGGGTCACGAGGCCAGCTCAGCGAGGCGAGGCGCTGGCTCGACGATTTCCTCTCACTCCAGACACCACGCCCGACCATCACCTATATTCGGGCGTTGTACGCCGACTGTCTGGTGTCCGAACAACAGCAGGACCACCACAGAGGTGCTGCCTTGCTCGAGCGGACGCAGGTCCTCGCCGACCAGATGACCGACCCGACAGCGCACGCGATCGTCGACCACACGAACGGCATCGTCGGATTGTTCACCGCCGATCTCACACGGGCCGCCTCGAGTCTGGAGCGGGCACGGTCAGTGTTCGCACAGGCCGAGAACGATCTTGCGTTGCAGATCGAGTGTCTGTCGTTTCTGGGATTGACGTATCTACTCGCCGACGCCGAACCGCACCGGGCGATCGAATGCTACGAGGAGGTTCTCGCGATCACGGAGGCGCACGGTGAATCTGTCTACCGGTCGTACGCATTGTGGGCCATGGCCGTCGCACAATGGCGACTGGGCGCGCAGAGTCGCGTAACCAAATTTC
Source organism: Rhodococcus sp. USK13 (assembly GCF_018343855.1). NCBI lineage: Bacteria > Bacillati > Actinomycetota > Actinomycetes > Mycobacteriales > Nocardiaceae > Rhodococcus > Rhodococcus sp. USK13. Next base: position 624,380 of record NZ_CP069242.1, read on the forward strand.
TCGAGCAGGGTTTGCGGCTTGCCCGGCTCGTCGACGATCCGGTTGGTTGCGCAAATTGCATCGAAGTTTTCGCCTGGATCGCCGGAACCAGTGACCCCAGACGTGCCGGCACGCTGATGGGAGCCGCGGAAGCGCTCGGTCGCGCGGCCGGAAGCTCTTCCGTTTTCGTTCCCAACCTGCTCGTCTATCACGAAGAATGCGAACGGTCCGCCCGCCGAATGCTCACCGCACACCTCTTCGAGGAGAGCCGGCAGCACGGTGGGGCTATGGATATCGATTCCGCGGTCGCCTACGCACTCCGCGAACAACCCGAGAAACCGACCTTCCCAGATTCCCCCCGCTTGACGAAACGCGAACAACAGGTTGCTGACCTGGTCGCCGAGGGCTTGACTAACAAGGCGATCGCCGCCCGCCTCGTCATCTCACAACGCACCGTCCAAGGGCATGTCGAACACATACTCACCAAACTCGGATTCACCTCGCGCGCACAAGTCGCTGCCTGGGTCGTCGAAGAACGGCAATCGTCGTAGGTTCCTCCGGCTACTACACAGGGACGCGAAGGCGACTTACCCCGTCGAGACGATTGCCAGTGCAGCCCTCGGGACGGAATGAGCGCATCTGCACCTCGAGACCGACCCGCTACGTCCTACCTTGATGTCGCTGGGCCGCCGACTGGATGACAACGCCTGCAACACCACCGATCACGGGGACGACCGCCGAGACGAGTCAGGCGATAGCCGCGACCGTACCGAGGTCCGATGCGGATGATCCCTCACAAAGTCCCTGCCTGAGAACACTTTACAGTGAACGAATTTCATACTTTTGCTTGCCAGTAGTGCAGACAGTGAAGGGGACGGCGCCTTCGATCCCTCCGGGGCAGGCGGGATCCTCCGAATCCTGTTGGTTCCGAGGCATCGGCAAACCGATAAGAATCGGTGTTCATACGACTGGGTCAATCAGATCATTCACATCCGGTCGAGCAAACCTCGCGGGGCGCGCGATGCCCCTGGCGCTTTCCGCCAGAGCACCGACCCCGCATCCAGAAGGTTCTTCTAACTGGAGAAATAGCCCCGTGGTAAGCCACTTGAGTATGCGGTTCAGCTTGCGACCACCGCCACCGCCCAAGCCAAGCCGACAGTGGACATATATTCGTTCATCTGACATGATCGTTTGATCTCTCGCCCAGGTGTGCGCCGGTCGAGAGCAACGTTGCCCACCTCCCAGCCAGGCAAAAACTACTGCGGGAGACCCAACGTGTTCGAAGTGATCGATCGACCCTCGAGATGACGGGACAGTGATGACCGCCCCTGACTGGCGAAGGCTACTCGGCTCCGACACGATCCATGCCGTGGTCGTTCCGAACGCCTTCCACACCCCGAGGCGAGGCGATGTTCGGGAATTCGCGGGCCTCGGTGCCGCAGACCTATTTACGTCGGCTGCCGGTAGCGGCCGATACCCCACCCCAGCGTCGTCGCGATTGGAGAGTGATTGCATATGACCTACTCGCAATGGCAGGACGTCCTGGACCCGGATGCGCTGGCAGTTGCCCAGCAGCTCGATGAACTGTTACCGGGACCGCTGTACACGCTGGGGCTCGACGGCATTCGAACGTTCGCTGCGCCACCACCCCCGCCCCGCACGACACAGGTGGCATCGGTCGAGGACCGGATCATCACGTGGGGCGCTGAGCCCGGGAACGTCTCGGTTCCGGTCCGTATCTACCAGCCCGACAGCACAACCCGGGCCGGTGCGCTGCTCTACATCCACGGCGGCGGCTTCACCGTCGGCTCGCTGGACGGCGTCGACGAGTTGTGCCGGATCATCGCCGACGAGGCCTCCTGCGTTGTCGTTTCCGTGGACTATCGCCTTGCGCCTGAGCACCGTTTCCCGGCGGCGATCACCGACGTCCGGGCGGCCTACGACTGGCTCCGGGCCAACGCCGACGAACTGGGAGTCGCCCCGTCGCACCTCGCGGTCGGCGGCGATTCGGCCGGCGGCGGACTCGCCGCCTCGCTGTGCCTCGACCTACGCCGCCGCGGCATACCTCAACCCGTGATGCAACTGCTCGTCTATCCGGCGGTGGACGACCAGTTCACACGGCCGTCGTGGATAGCCTTCAAGGACGCCCCACTGCTTGACGCCGAAACCGCGCAGTGGTTCTGGAAGCAGTACGTCGGTGATTCTCCCACCGACCTCAACGAGCTCGCGGTCCCGATGAAGGCCGACACCTTGGCAGGACTGGCCCGTGCTCACATCGCCACGGCCGAGGTCGATCCGCTCCGTGACGACGGCGAGGCATACGCCGCCGGCCTCCACGAGGCAGGCGTGGCTGTGCGTCACCAGCGATACACCGGCGTGTTCCACGGGTTCTTCCCGGAGGTGCAAACCTACGCCAAGAGTCGCCGCGCCGTGCTGGACGCATGCGAAAGCCTGCAGTTGGCCTTCCGGTTGGGTCCCTCAGCGCCGATTCGACATGTCCCGAGCCGCCCTCATACGGCCGCAGTTTCAGGAGTCGCCGAATGGGGAGGACACACAGCGTGATGTCTGACCAAAGAACGACCGCCGCCGAGCACGGCAGAGGGGGACACCTGCGGCACGCCACACAGGATGCGGTCCATCGCACGCGGAAGCATCGTGACAAAGAGACGGCGCTCCTTATTGGGTTCGCCAGTATGTGGGCACCATACGGGGGCGCTAGCGATGGCGAGATCCTCGTTCAATTCGGGCTGTCAAGACTCCAGTTCATCGACCGCTTGTGGCAGAAGATCCCAGAATCCAACTGCGCCCCAGAAGAGATACAACGCTTGGCACGGGCATACCCGCACCGTCCGCGAACGACCAGATTCAAACCCCTTTGACTGAATCGCTATGGAGGCGTGCTCCAGCGGCGACAGTCGTTCCGACAGATCTCACGCTCATATGCAAGTGCGAGTACCCGACCCGAGAGTGGAAAAGGGATGTGGCACCGTAGCAACAACGACATTCTCGATCTTGCTCTGCCGTGGAAACCGCTCGGAGGACGTGCGCCGGAACATATAGCGGTCGTCTTCCGAATCGCTATCGACGAGCACGTCTGCCTGGTCACACTGGCACAGACGCCGACAACACCAGGCCCGCATCTGTCACTATCGAACCCGCGGCCACCTGCCATAACTTCCGTTGCAGTAGTAGATGCTGTGGGATTCCGACTGTCCATACTGCCCTGAGCGCAGCGTGACGAGCTTGACTCTGGCGGGCGATGCAGGTCTCGGGCAGCCGGTGCATCCGCACCGCCCGCCAGTCACCGGGCATCTCGTATGTCGGTCTTCATCCTTCGGATACCGAAAACCCCTGATTGGCCAGTGGGTGTGCCAACTTCACCGCGACTCCGGCCACCTCGAGCGCGTCGACGGCCCAGAACCAGCCGAAGGTCGCGCCGAGCACGACCTCCGGGGTTCGGGCCTGGGCTTTTCGATCTGCAACCCTCAACGACACTGGATCGTTGACGATGGGAGGTGTCGTCAAGGGTTGTCTCGTCACCGACCGTTGCCGGTGCAGTTCTTTCCCGACCAACTGCCCACAAACGCATCTCGGACAACTCATCACTGCCTGCGCACCAGCCGGATACGATCCCGAAATGTCAGTGGTCGGGACCTTCCGGCCGGACACGCCGAACGCTCATGACGAAATCGGCCGGTCAGTCCGGTTGTTCGTGATTCCTCGTGGGTGACACCGGTGCTGCGCCCCGATGCCCTGGTGACGTGCACTCCGAACTGATGGCTGCTTCCGCCGGAACTCCAGAGACGATGTGCCGGGCGCCCCTGTGATTACAGCTCGATCCAGGTCGTTTTGAGGTGCGTGTATTTGTCCAGACCGTGATTGCTTCTGTCCGCACCATGGCCGGACAACTTGCGGCCACCGAACGGGACCGAGGAGTCGCCCTCTTCGTAGCAGTTGATCCAGACCATACCGGCGTCGATTCCGCGCGCCATCCGGTGTGCCCGGCCCAGATCCGCGGTCCACACCGCTGAACCCAATCCGTATACCGTGTTGTTCGCGATCGCGAGTGCTTCCTCTTCCGTGCGGAAGGTGTGCACCGCCATCACCGGACCGAAGATCTCGTGTTGGGCGAGCCTGCTGTCGGGATCGACGTCGACGAAGACAGCGGGGTCGACGTACAGGCCGTCCTCACGCCTGGCATCCGAGCCCAGTACCAGCTTGGCGCCCGAGTCGATGCCCCCGCGGATCTCGGCGAGAACGTCGTCGCGATGTGCGGCATAGGCGAGCGGACCGAGTGTGGTCGCCGGATCCAGTGGATCACCGATGACCGCCGCATTCAGCTTGTCGACAACTTTTGTCACCACTTCCTCGCGGATGTCTTCGTGGACAACCAATCGCGATCCAGCGGTGCACATTTGCCCGCTGTTGAAGGACACCGCCCAGGCGGCCGTTGACGCCGCCTTGTCCAGGTCGGGCGCGTCGGGGAACACGATGTTCGGCGACTTGCCGCCCAGCTCGAGCCATACCGGTTTGGCGTTGGATGCACCCGCGTAGGACAGCAGTTGTTTCCCTACGTCGGTAGATCCGGTGAATGCCAGGGTTGCGATGTCGTCGTGCATGCCGAGCTGCTCACCCACCTTGGCGCCGCTGCCGGTGATCACCTGCAGCACGCCCGCCGGTATGCCTGCCTCGAAGGCAAGCTCGGCGGCCCGCAGCAACGAGAACGGCGTCTGGCTGGCAGGCTTGGCGACGACGCTGTTGCCGGCCACCAGGGCGGCCGGGATCTTGAACATCGCCAGCGTCATCGGGAAGTTCCACGGCGTGATAATGCCGACGACGCCGACCGGCTCACGGGTCACCAGCGCGACCGCGCCGTTGCGGCCGCGCGGCGATTCGTCCATCAGCTTGTCGGCCAGCTCGCCGTACCAGCGCACAGTGTTGATCGCGGTACGCATCTCGACGTTCCACGCGATCGTGACGGGTTTACCCATTTCGTACGCGACAAGGAACGCCAGCTCGTCGCGATGCTGATCGAGCAGGTCGGCCCACCGGATCAGCGCCTCGCCGCGCTCACGCGGCTCCAAGCCCGCCCACACCCGGCTTCGAAAGGCGCGCTTGGCGCCCTGGATTGCGCGCTCGACATCCACGTCGTCAGCGCTCGCCACCTGTACTGTCTCGCCGTTACGGGGACTCGTGTGCGTTGTGGTTTTACCGCTGTTTGCTCTTGCCCACTCGCCGTCGATCCACATCGCGGTCGGCAACTCGGTCTGCACCTTGATGCCCAGCCAGTCGCCGAGCGTGGCCGGTCCGGGAGTCTTGACTTCGGCTGCCACAGTTGATTCCGCCTTTCGCGCGGCTTGACGCCGCTGCTTTGAATTCTCGAATATCCGACGAATCGCGAGGCCTCAGCTATCGAGTCCGAGGACTCGGTCAATTCGTTGTAATCGAGCTGCCACAATCCAGCCACCGTCGGGGTACTGCGAGGGGAATCCGATCTGCCGTTGCGCCCGCGGCGACAGCGTCTCGGCAATCTCCAGATCGCAGATCACTTGACCATATCGCGTGACCATGCCGAGGGCAAGGGATTCTCCGCCGAACAAGAACAGATTGGCCCGAACATCGAACTCACTTCGATCGCACCAAACGCGTTGTCCGGTGGAGGACTCCGGCCACCTCGAGCAGCTCAGCCGACGACGCGGCTCAGCGCCTCGGCAATGAAGTCGATGTCGTCCGGGGTGTGGGCAGTACTCATGAAGATTTTTCCCGAGGGCATGAACATCACGCCTTCGGCGAGCATCCCGCCCAGGACTTTCCCCCAGATGCCACCGGTTCCGTGGAGCCCGGTGGCCGCGTCCTCCGGCACGAATTGCAGCAACGACCCCACCCGGTTCAGATGCGCCGGGACTCCGGCGTCGGTCAGTACCGTATCGAACGCATCATTGAACCGCGCCGCGTTGCTCTCCAGCGTCGCATACACCGCCGGATCCGTGAGCACACCCATCGTCACCTCGACCGCGGCCAGCGCGACCGGATTTCCGTTGAACGTTCCGGCGTGCACGACGCCGTCGGTAACCTGATCTATCAAGTCCGCGCGGCCGACCACCGCGCTCTGGGTGAATCCGCCGGCGATCGCCTTGCCGAATACCGATAGATCCGGGCGTACCCCGAAGCGCTCGGTGGCACCACCGCGCGCGATCCGGAAGCCCGCAATGACCTCGTCGAAAATGAGCACTACGCCGGCCTCATCGCACAGCGTCCGAACCGCCCGCAGGAACTCCGGAAGCGGTTCGGTCACACCCGCGTTGCTCATGATCGGGTCGAGCAGGACCGCGGCGATATCGAGCTCGCGCGCGTCTTCGAGAATGCCGGTGATCATGTCGACGTCGTTGAACTCCGAGACGATCAGGTCGTCGAGGACGCTCGGGCTTTGACCTTTTGTTGCGGTCAGCGTCGGCCTGCCGTACTCGTCCGCCGACATACCGGCATAGACCGAATCCTGCCAGCCGTGGTAACTCTTGGCGAACTTGACGATGCGTCGACGTCCGGTTGCGGCCCGGGCAAGCCGCAGCGACACCTGCACGGCCTCGGTGCCGGTGTTGCTCCACAGCAGGCGCTCACCGTGCGGAACCGCGTCCAGCACCGCTTCCGCCGCCGCATACTCGAGGACGTGGCCGGTGCCGACCACCTGCATGCGGTCCACAACTCCCCGGACGGCAGAGACCACCCGATCGTCGCTGTGACCGAGCACCATTGCACCCCAGGCCATGACACAGTCGACATAGCGATCACCGTCGAGGTCCCAGACGTGGGCGCCACGAGCTTCCTGGACGAACAACGGATGCGGCTGCATGGAAGCACGCAACCCCGAACTGACTCCGCCCCCGATGCTGTTCCGGGAGCGCTGAAATGCGGCAAGTGAAGATTGAAGACCCATACCCAGTGAAACTCCTCGTATAGCTGAACTCGAACCAGAACCCGAACTTGCCGACAATGCGCGCGCTGGGCGCGTCACCCCACCTTCCTATCCGGTTGGCCCTGTCGGCGCTCGTCCGTGGCCCACGTGCACCGTTCGACGAGCCAATCGAAGATCGGGTCACGCTCGGTTTGCCATTCTGGGTGCCATTGGACGCCGACAACCGGTCGGCCACTGAGCTCGATCATCTCCGTAATTCCGTCGGTGGCTCGGCCGGTGACCGCGAGTCCGACACCCGGCAGGTCGACCGCCTGATGATGCCAGGAGTTCGATGTTCGACGGGCACCGTAGATCTGGCGTCCGACACTGCCGGAGGAAAATTCGACGACATGGTTGTCGTCACCGGCGTAGGGCGCCGCCTTCGGTGAAGAATGCACGATGGACGTTTCCTCGATGTCCTCGATCAGCGTCCCGCCGAGGACGGCGTTCAGCAGCTGATGCCCGCGGCACACACCGAGGATGGGGATGCCCAGCGCCAGCGCATCGGAGATCAGATCGGCCTCGTACTGGTCCCGCTCGAAGTCGATGACGTCGATGTTCCGGCGCGGGTCGGCGTCCGGGTCGACCGGCCGCATGCCGCCCCAGCGCGACGGATGCACGTCCTGCCCGCCGGTCACGATCAACCCGTCCAACCTGTCGGCCACACCCGTCGAACTCGACACGAACGGCAGGTTGACCGGAATGCCGCCGGCCTGCGCCACGCACCGGTCGAAGTCGGTGAAGAACGAGTTCGTCAACCGATCGGTGAACCGTGGAGACGTACCGGTCACCATTTCCAGCCGGTAGCACCTTCCGGTAATACCGATGAGAGGTCTCATTTCGACTCCTCCCCAATTCGCACGACAACGCGGATTTCCTTGCCCGACGCCAGGGCATCGAAGCCTGCGTTGATTGTTTCGAGTGAGTATTCAGCGGTGACCAGCTCGTCGAGCTGCAACAGTCCCGCCCGTGCGAACTGCAGATACATGGGGATGTCCACTTTGAAGTGGTTCGAACCCATGAACGACCCGCGCAAACTCTTTTCCTGCATGAAGAGTTCGGATCCACGAAGTGGAATCGAATGCGAATCCGGGATCATGCCCATCACCGTGGCCACGCCGCCCGGTCGCAGCATCGCGAACGCCTGCCCTGCGGTCGCCCCGGTGCCGACTGCCTCGAACGCGTGGTGGGTGCCGCCGATGGTCAGCGCACGTACCGCCGCGACCGGGTCGGTCTCGCGGGCATTGACCACGTCTGTTGCCCCGAAGAGCTTGGCCTGCTCCAATTTTTCCGGCACGACGTCCACGCCGATGATCTGCGCCGCGCCGGCCAGCCGGGCAGCCTGCACCGCGGAGAATCCGATTCCGCCGAGCCCGATCACCGCAACGGTCTGCCCGGGACGAACGCAGGCGCTCTGCAGCACCGAGCCCATCCCGGTGGTCACCGCGCAGCCCAGCACACTCGCCGTCTGCAGTCGTACCCCCGGCGGAATCCCGACGACGCTGTTCTTGTGGACCAGCGCCATCTCGGCGAACCCACCGATCCCGGCCGTCGCCCGCACTGCCGCCCCCCGACTGTTCGTCAGACGGGGACGGACGCGGCCCTGCTGCAACTGTGCCCGGCGCACGCACAAGGTCTGCTGCCCGGACAGGCAAAATTCGCACGACCCGCAGTACACCGACAGACAGGTCACGACCGTGTCGCCTGGACTGAACTCCGTCACAGCGCTGCCGACTCCGACGACTTCACCCACCGCCTCGTGGCCGAGCACGATCGGCGTGTCGGACTCGAAGGTTCCATCCATCTCGTGCAGGTCCGAATGACACAGACCGGCGTACGCGATCCGGACCAGCACCTCGTCGGGCCCGGGGTCGTCGATAACCAGTTCTTCGATATCCAACGTACCCGGCGCGGAGTTGAGCACTGCCGCCTTGATCCGGGTGCTCATACGAGCTCGAAGTAGCGGTTGAGTTCCCAATCGGTGATCCCGCAGTCGGGGTCGCCGCCGCCCATGGTGTGGAACGCCAGCCATTCCCAACGTCGGGTTCCGATCCAGTAGTCGACGAACTCCTGCCCGAGTACCTCGACCAGTGCCTTGTCTGCTGCGAGAGCATCGGCGGCGCGGGTGATCGTGTGCGGCAGCGCCTCGGTGCCGGCCGGGTTACACCAGGCCATGCCGACGAACGGGGCCGACGGCTCGACGCCGTTGACGATGCCGTAGAGACCGGCCCCCAGCACCGCCGCAGCTACCAGGTACGCGTTGGAATCTGCTCCCGGCGTCCGGTATTCGATGCGCGAGTACTGCGGGTGGCGGGTCACCGCGCGGATGGCGGTGGTCTTGTTGTCGATCCCCCACGTGACGGTCGTGGGCGGGCCTTCCAGCGGGATCTGCCGCCGGTAGGAGGTCAGGAACGGCAGTGCCAGCGAGGTTGCCCCCGGCAGAGTCTGCATGACGCCGCCGATGAAGTTTCGCATCACGTCGGACGGCCCGTTCTCGGCGAAGAACGCGTTGCCGTCCTCGTTCGCCAACGAGATGTTCAGATGCGAAGCCTGACCCCACGCGTCGGACCACTTGGCCATGAACGTCACCGACCGACCCAGCTCGTTCGCGACCTCGCGAAGGACCTGACGAGTCCGGGCCCAGTTGTCGGCCGTGGTGACGATGTCGGCGACGGCGACGTTGATCTCGATTTGGCCGACGGCCGCCTCGTCGTTACACGCCTCCCACTCCAGTCCCAGCTCTTCCAGACGCTGCTGCACCCGGTCCAGGAACTGCCACCAATCACCCGACTTGGCATGCACATAGGCTCCGCCGGCCGAACCGCCGAGCGGGGTCAGATCCTTGTATCCCTTGCGGCGCGCCTCGTGAACGGACTCCTCGAAGAGGGTAGCTTCGATCTCGATCGCCGCCCTGACCGAGTAGCCCTCCGCAGCGGCCTGCCGCTCCACCTTGCGCAAGAGGTTCCGCGGACATACCGACACCGGGTCGCCGGTCTTGGTCCAGAAGTCGCCGATGACGGATGCCTTGCCGGGCGCCCATTCGATCAGCGTCCCCAGGTCGGGACGCAAGAAGATGTCCAGCAGATCACCGCGCCACTGTGGAAAGGCGAAACCGAACTGCGGAAAGTTACTGAGATCGTTGCCGAAGACGACATCGGCGAACGGGAATCCCGTCTCGAGTCCGCTCAGAAACTTTTTCGGGGAAATCGACTTTCCCACAAACGTGCCGTCGAGGTTCGTGGCCTCGATGCGAATCGACGTGATGGCCCGCTCTTCGAGCCACTGCCGAACCTGGGCACCCGTTGTTTCAGCCATGGAACCGTACCTTCCAGTGTGCACCGCACATCACAGAAATCTGTGCGGCCGTGCCGATTACCGCGACGGCACCGACGCCCAGCGCGATGAGAAATGAATCGAACCGCCCACCGAGGACCGCCGACAGTGATTCGGCCGACCCGTGGATCTCGAATGTGGTAGCACCGTCGCCGCATACCAGACGCTCGTCGTCGTCGGTACACACGATGATCAACTGCTCGGGAAATCCGGCGGTGTCGGCGTTGAGTTCCCAGAACTTCTGCGCAGCAACATTCCAGTCCGGCAGGGGCGGCGAGAGCATCCTGCCGACCGCCTCCCCGAGCTCACCTCCCCCGACAACCGTGTACTCCGGGTAGAAGTGCAGTTCGAGAGGCTCGACGCCTTCCTCGACACCGTGCCTCACATGGACGCGACCGTCGGCGAACTCGAGCGTCACCGCCTGCCGATCGGCGACCGACGCGAGCGCCACCGCCCCGGCAGCGCTGCTGATCAGCGCGCGCAACTCGGGAACCTCGGCGCTGGCCCTCAGCGTCCGAGCCACCGACAACACCAGCGGCGTCGGATCCGGCTCGACCGCGACCAGCAAATCTTCTGCAGTCAGAGAACTCACCTACTTGACCTCATTTCGATGACTGACCAAGACTATTGCCTAAGTCATTTGATCAATAGTGACCGGTATCACCGGCTGCGTCAAGAGTCATTCACGGTCCGCGAGTCCTCATGAAGGGAATACCTTTGTGCGGGAGTTTCCGACGCAGAATACGACAGATACTGTTGACGCGGATGGCGGTCTTGCTGCACACTAGCTGCCAGATCAAGTGATTAGGTCAATAGATTCTTCTCTCGGTCCCGAAACGGTCGACACACGGCCGGCAACCCGCCCCGTCGATCCGGATTCACCGAGTCTCACCAGCAAACACTGGTATCAATAGCAGCCGGCCCGTTCGGTAGGGAGTGACTTCATGGAGCCAACAAACTCGCACGTCGACGTCGTAATCGTGGGAGCGGGACTTTCCGGCATCGCCGCCGCGGTCGAACTGCGTACCACCCATCCCGAGCGGACGTTCGTCATGCTCGAGAAGCGCGACAACCTCGGTGGCACCTGGGACCTGTTCCGGTACCCGGGCATCCGGTCCGACAGCGACATGTTCACCCTCGGCTACAGCTTCAAGCCATGGCGGGCCGAGAAGTCGATCGCGGCCGGGCAGACCATCCTCGAATACCTCGACGAAGCGGTCGAGGAGCACCAGCTACGTCCCTTCATTCGCGTCAATCAACGCGTGCTGAGGGCAGATTGGTCGAGCGAGACCAGCACCTGGAGGGTGCAGGTCGAGTCGTCCGCCGGCAACGAGACGATCACGTGCTCATTCCTGTACATGGCCTCGGGCTACTACGACAACGAGAACGGCTACCGACCACGATTCCCGGGCGAGGAGAACTTCCGGGGCCCGATCGTCCACCCCCAAGAATGGCCGGAGGATCTCGATTACGGTGACAAAAAAGTCGCCGTCATCGGCTCCGGGGCCACGGCCATCACGCTGATCCCGGCGATGGCCGGCACCGCCGCCAAGGTAACCATGGTGCAGCGTTCGCCCTCGTACGTCTCGATCGACAGCGACATCGACGAGGACGCCATCAAGTTGCGTGCGGAGATCGGCGACGAGGCCGCGTTCGAAACGGTGCGCCTGCGCAACGTGGAACAGCAACAGATCAACTACCAGTACGCACGCAACCACCCCGACGAGTTCAAGAAACCGCTGTTCGACGCGATCGACGCGATTGTGGGACCCGAGTTCCGCGAGAAGCACTTCACCCCGTCCTATCAACCGTGGGATCAGCGCCTGTGCCTGGTCCCCAACGGCGACCTCTTCGAAGCGATCAAGGCCGGCCGGGCCGACGTGGCAACCGGAACCATCGCCGAGTTCACCGAGCACGGCATTCGAATGGAGTCCGGCGAAGAGGTGGAGGCCGACATCATCGTCACCGCCACCGGACTGAACCTGTGCACCCTCGGCAAGGTTGCGTTCACCGTCGACGGGAACCCGGTCGACTTCAGCAGTACCTACACCTACAAGGGTGTCGCTTTCAGCGGCGTCCCCAACCTCGTGCAGGCGCACGGTTACCTGAACTCGTCGTGGACGCTGAGACTCGAACTGGTCAACCAATTCTGGAGTTCACTTCTCACCACGATGGACAAGCTGGGCGCCAGCTCGGTGACACCGGTGTTGCGTCCCGGCGAAGAAAACATGCCGCGCGATCCCTGGATGACCGGAGTGACCTCAGGATATTTCCTGCGGTATCTCGATCACATGCCGTCGCAGGGTGATCGGCTCCCGTGGCTGAACCCGCAGGTCCACGAGCTCACCAAGGAAATCCTCAGCGCCGATCCCGACGACGGGGTACTTCAGTTCGCTTAGCGGTACACCGGCAGTCTGCGAGAGGCCGGCTGGGCCGAGGCGAGTTCCCAATGGCGGCAGCTCTGTCCGCGGGACGAAAGCCTATTTCATCTGTTCTATTCGGTTGACAAGAGGAGTGCGCATGGATGGAACGAATCAGCTCGATGTGGCCGTGATCGGTTGCGGAAACATGGGATCCGCAATAGCCCGGGCCGCGCTCGCGAAGCAGCAATCGGTCGCAATCTGGAATCGGAGCCCGGAGCGGACCGTGCGATTGGTCGATGCCGGTGCCACCGTCCTCACGGACGTCAGCTCGGCGTTCGAAAAAGCAGACCTGACCATCGTCTGCGTCAGCACCACCGATGACGTTCGCGCCCTGCTCGCGCAGATCGATCCCGCCCGGGTCGCCGGCACGATATTGAACCTGACCAGCGGTTTGCCGGACGAGGCCAACGAACTTGCGGCGTGGGCGGCCGAACACGACGTGCCGTTTCTGGACGGCGTAATCCTCTGCTTCCCCGAGCAGATCGGCAGCGCCGAGGCCCACATCCTGGTCGCCGGCCCCGAGCAACTCTGGACGGCGCACAGCGACATCGTTCGGGCGCTGGCCGGAAGTTCACTGCATGTCGGGACCGTTCACGGCGCAGCCAACGTCATGGACGCCGGCCTGGTCGGCGCCTTCTACATGTCCAGCATGGTGGCGTTCATCGAGGCGACAAGGTACATGGGCAACGCCGGTGTCAGCACCGACGCGCTCCGGTCCCTCCTGCCGTACGCCCTCAATCAGTTCTCCGAGGAGATCCACGACATCCTGAACCGTGTGGACACCGGCACATTCGCCACCGAGCGAGCGACACTCACCGTCTACCAAGAGGCCGGTCAGAGCTTCCTCGACACGATGGCACCACACGGCCCAGCCACGATGATTCGGGCCACCACGAGCGTGTTCGACCGGGCAGTCGCCGCCGGCCTCGCGAACGAGGACCTCGCCGCCGTCGTCAAGCTCTCAGCCGAATAGCAGCACGATCGCCAGGCGCACGGAGACCGCGTAAAGGCCGTACAGCTGATGCCGCGCCCGTACAGGTGTGCCCTGCAGTGGGTTGGCACTCGAGGCGAAGTCGGTGGGAACGGTGTCGTTGCCGGCAAGTTCGCGTAGGTGTGGCCCGACCACGTCGGAGTTTGCTGCGACCGCGCGGGCGTGTGAGCCACGCTCCGGCGTGGCGGTAGAAGGTGTGCGGATCCGAGACATTGATTATGACAAAGGCTAAGCAAGCGGGGCGGCGCCGCAACAGAGCGAACAGTGCGCTCAGTAATCAACCATGAGAGGAGAGGCGATGCCCGAAGCCGTCATCGTTTTCGCCGCCCGCTCGCCGATCGGCCGGGCCGGCGAGGGGTCGCTCGAGGACCTGCGTCCGGACGCCTGACCGTGCAGATGGTGCGGGCCGCCCTGGCTAAGGTGCCCGAACTCAGTACCGCCGTCCTTCCTCACTCGGCCGTGCCAGCCTGTTCGAATCTCTTTGAAAGTGGAGCGAATTGATGACCAACACCCCCACCGCCATCATCACCGGCGCGGCCCGCGGCATCGGGGCCGGCGTCGCTCGCTCCGTGATGTCCACGACCGCGACACCGCCACCCGGCCTGGACCTCGCACGACTCGGCGCCTGGTTCGCCGCCGAAATTCCCGGGGCGGACGGGCCGCTTCGAGCGTCGCTGATCGCCGGCGGCAAATCCAACCTCACCTACCAGGTCACCGATGGTAGATCGACTTGGATCGTGCGCCGCCCCCCGCTCGGCCACGTGCTGGCCACCGCACACGACATGGGCCGCGAGTACCGGGTGATGTCGGCGCTGCGAAGCACCGCGGTCCCGGTGCCCATCACGTACGCGCTGTGCCAGGACCCCGGCGTGCTCGGCGCCCCCTTCTACGTGATGGAACGCTGCGTGGGCACACCGTACCGGCGGGCGGCGGGCCTGAACGAACTCGGTGCCGCCCGCACCCGGATCATCTCGACCCGGCTCGTGGACACCCTCGCGGTCCTGCACCAGGTGGACCCGCGGTCCGTCGGTCTCGCGGACTTCGGCAAACCCGAGGGGTTCCTGGCTCGTCAGGTCGGCCGCTGGAAGAAGCAACTCGACGCCTCACACAACCGGGACCTGCCCGCGGCGGACGAGCTCTACGCACGGCTGTCCGCCGACGTGCCGGAGGAGTCGGCCACCGGCATCGTGCACGGCGATTACCGGCTCGACAACCTGCTCATCGACGCCGACGACCACCCCACCGCGGTACTCGACTGGGAGATGGCCACCCTCGGCGACCCGCTCACGGACCTGGCGTTGATGCTCACCTACCACCGGCTCGGCGACGTGCTCGGCTCGACCGCGACCACCGACGCCTCGTCAGCGTCCGGTTTCCTCGACGAATCCGGCATCATCGCCCGCTACGCCGCCGGCAGCGACCGTGACCTGTCCCGATTCGGGTTCTACCTCGGCCTCGCGGCGTTCAAGCTCGCCGCGATCTGCGAAGGCATCCACTTCCGCTACCTGCGCGGCCAGACCGTCGGCGACGGATTCGACATCGGCGACGCGGTCCATCCCCTGCTCGACGC
Source organism: Rhodococcus sp. USK13 (assembly GCF_018343855.1). NCBI lineage: Bacteria > Bacillati > Actinomycetota > Actinomycetes > Mycobacteriales > Nocardiaceae > Rhodococcus > Rhodococcus sp. USK13. Next base: position 639,628 of record NZ_CP069242.1, read on the forward strand.
CGGTCTCGACGCACTGAAGGAGTACCACTGATGGATTTCGCCTACGATGCACGCACCGAGGAACTCCGCGCGACCACGCGCGAGTTCATGGACAGCCACGTGTACCCGGCGGAGAAGATCTTCGAGGACCAACTGGTCCAGCTCGACGATCACTGGGCATGGGACCGCACCCCGATCCTCGGTGAACTGCGGACGCAGGCACGCAAACTCGGGCTATGGAATCTCTTCTTGCCCGGAGACGAGGGCGGCGGGCTGACCAACCTGCAGTACACCGCGATCGCCGAGATCTCCGGCCGCAGCGGCGATCTGGCTCCGGCGGCGATGAACTGCGCCGCCCCCGATACCGGCAACATGGAAGTGCTCTCGCTCTTCGGCAGCGAGCAGCAACGCAAGCGGTGGCTCGAGCCGTTGCTCGAGGGCGAGATCCGGTCCGCGTTCGCGATGACCGAGCCTGCGGTGGCCTCCTCGGATGCCACCAACATCTCGACCCGGATCGAGCGGGACGGAAACGAGTACGTCCTCAACGGCCGCAAGTGGTGGATCACCGGGGCGATGAACCCCAACGCGAAGATCTTCATCGTCATGGGCAAGACCGACCCGTCCGCCGATCGGCACCGCCAGCAGTCGATGATTCTCGTGGAACGCGATACCCCCGGCGTCGAAATTCACCGCGCGATGCACGTGATGGGATACGACGACCACGAGCACGGCGGCCATGCGGAGCTCTCGTTCACCGATGTGCGAGTGCCTGCCGAGAATCTGATCGGCGGCGAAGGGGACGGGTTCGCTATCGCGCAGGCCCGACTCGGCCCGGGCCGGATCCACCACTGCATGCGGGCGATCGGGGTCGCCGAGCGGGCGATCGAACTGATGTGCGCGCGGGCGGACGAACGAGTCGCATTCGGTAAACCACTGGCCGAGCAGGGGATGGTGCGGGACTGGATCGCCGAATCCCGGGTACGCCTCGAGCAACTGCGACTGCTGGTGCAGAAGACCGCGTGGCTGATGGACACGGTCGGCAACAAGGGTGCGCACACCGAGATCCAGGCAATCAAGATCGCTACCCCCGCCACCGTGCAGTGGATCTTGGACAAGGCCATCCAGGTACACGGCGCCGGCGGACTGTCGCAGGACTTTCCCCTCGCCGGAGCCTACGCACGTAACCGCACCCTTCGGTTCGCCGACGGACCGGACGAGGTGCACAAAAACGCGCTGGCCCGCACGGAGCTGCGCCGGCAGAGACAGGCACGATGACCGCCGACTGATTTGCGGCGACACGTCGAGGAGTTCCTCGCCGCCCACGACCCGGCGACACCGACCGGCTCGAATTTCTGCGTGCCCGTTACGACGCCGGCCTGGCCTGCATGGGAATCCCGGCACACCCCTACCTCGAGCGCGCGAAGGTCGACCAGAGCGCCCTCGGCACCCCGGGGCCACCGGCCAGCTCGCCGACCGGGTGAACCTGCCGGCGTAGCCACCCACCTCCACCACATGCACTGCGAGGAACACCAACCTCGAGATCGGCGTCTTACGGAGGCCCGTCCGGCGAAACCCCAGGGCGGCAACCCCAGCGACAGTTGCCCCAGTGCCTGACGCTCGGGTACGAGGTGGTCGTCGACCCGGCGACCGGGGCCGCGTCGTCCTTCTCCGACAATGCATACCGCGAGGCGGGTGCCTCCCATTGGAGACGCCCTCACCACGGACATCGTTCTCGGCGTGGAACGCGCCGTCGACCGACCAGCTCGACGCCATAAAGCCTGGGGCGACGCTGATCAGCCTCTGGCACCGGCTCTGCACTCGGACCTGGTGGCGGACCCGCCGCCATCACCACCGACGGCTGGTTCCGCACCGAGGGCCTCGGCGAGTTCGACACCGACAACGACCTGCGCATCGTCGACCGGCTCGAGGACCTGATCATTCGAGGCGGCTAACGTTTACCCCGGTGAGGTCGAGGGAGATCCTCTACCAGCGACCCCGATATCATTGGCGGTCGTCATCGGCGTTCCCGACGACCACTACGGCGACGAGGTCATGGCGGTCGTGGCGCCGACCCGGCTCCGATCTCGCCAAGGCGGACGTCACCGCATGGAGCCGGAAAGGCTCTCCGCGTACATGATTCCAGGCATCGTCCGGTTCGTCGACCAACTTCCGAAGGGGGCGACCGGCAAGATCGTCAAGGGTGATATCGACTGCAGCAACCCCGGAAGGTGTCTGCTTGATGGGGACGTCGGTTGTCTCTGCTCATACTTCGGGCAGGATCGGATCTCACAAAAGGCGATTCCGAATCGAAATCCGCAGAGACGACTATCGCCGGACATCCGCCGTGACGTGCATCATTTTCGGCACCGAGCACGACGAATTCCGGACGATTCTCCCGGATTTCATCGAATGGAAGTCACACCACGGCTCCGCGAGAAGCGGGACGAGCTGAGCCGCCCGCCGCGCGCGAATTCTCCCACCGCCTCTATGCAGACGATCATCACACAAGACCTCGGGCCTGCAATCCAGCAGAGAAGACTTGTAGCAACTACCAGTGAATCTCACGAGCCCCGTGTTGCACCTCGAAACGTGCTGTCTCTGAGCGGGGATGCGTGAACCAGCTGATTCTGTCGCCGCGAACAACAACATACTCGGCTGGTCGACCGTGGTGCTTGAAGAGGTTGTCGGGTGGATCGACATTGGTCTGTCCCCGTGTCGCCGCAATGACCAAGTCATAAGATCTAGTATCGGGTAGGCTGGTGGCTACCGAATTCATGGGATAAGCGAGGAGCGAAGATGGAACGTCTGCCAGCCGGGCAACGTCGAGGGGACTTCATCACCGCGGCGGTGCAGATCATCGCCGAACGCGGTGTACATGGGGCGACCACCCGCCGCATCGCCGAACGCGCGAAGGCACCGCTCGCGAGCTTGCATTACTGCTTTCACACGAAAGAAGAGCTGTTCCTCGCCATCTATGAGGACATGTCCGCGTCACAGATCCGTGAAGGTTTTCACGTACGCGAAGGCTCAGGACTCGGCCGGGCAGCGGCTGGGCTTCTGCGCCAGATCAAAGCATGGATCGAAAAGAGCGACACCTACGCGCAGGCCCAGTTGGAATTGTTCTTCTGGGTCCGCAGGCAGGACAGTGATCTGGCGAAACGGGTGTATCAGCTTTATCTCGACATGCTCGAAAGCTTGCTGCGTGAGGGTTTGAGGCCCGACGACGACGTCAACTTGGTCGGGGTTCTGGCTCGAACGATCGCCTCGGTGGCAGATGGTCTGATTCCGCAGTGGTTGACCTACACCGATCCGGTCATGCGTGACACAACAGTCGATGTCATCGCCGAATCCCTGGAACGCCTGGCGGACGCGCACCGAATCCCGCAGGCGACGGCAGCCGGCTGAAAAGCCCGGGAGAGGACGCATTGTGCGGTGTGCCCGCACCGGGAATCGCTCATCCGTCGCCACTTGTGCGAGGGATGAGCGATTCCCGTCTAACCGTCCCAATTGTGGATCGCGGATCGCGAGGGCCGGTTCAGGTGGTCAGCGCGTCAGAGGGCGATTTCCTCCTCGCCGCGGATGGGGGCGGGCGTGGAGGGGGTCAAGCGTCGTCGCCGACCGGACATCGCGAAGACCGCCAGTACGAGTGCGATCACAACGATGATCACCCATGACATCGCATCGCCCGGTGATGCCGGGGGATTGATCACCCCGTTGAAGTAGACCCAGGCCATCGTGAGGCCGCCGAGTGCGGAGCACACGAGGACGAGGGGTCGTTTCGTCTTGGTGCGGAGCATCAGAACGATGGCACCGACGGTGATGAGGACGTACGGGGCGACCCAGGCGTACACGATCAGTGGTGCGCTGGCGTAGTAGGCCTCTGTCACGGTTCCCGTGACGGCCATGACGGCTGCGATGGCTGCGAACCCGAGTACCGACAGGACGCTGATCGCCACGTGCGGGGTTCGGAATGTGTTGTGTACCGAGCTGATTCGTTCGGGAAGCAGCTTGTCGATTCCCAGTGTCATGACGAACCGGGCGCCGTAGTTGATGAACCCGATGAGCGCGGCGAAGCATGCTATGGCGAGTACCAGGTCGGTTGCCATGGCGACCGCGGACCCGAGCCCGGCATTGAGTGCCAACGCTGCCGGCGCCGACATTCCGGCCTCGAGATCGGACGAAGCGGCGATGAGCCCGGGCACTTGCAAGATGGTGCAGAGCAAGTACAGGACACCCAACACCACGGGCACGGACATCACCGCGAGTGGAATATTGCGTCGAGCATCCCGTGTTTCGGCGGCCAATGCCGTGCAACTTTCGAAGCCGATGAGGAACGTGGTGCCGGCGGCCACGCCCTGCAAGGTCCCGCTGACGCTGATGTTGTCGAAGTCGAACTGCTGGGACAGGTCGAGCCCGGTATGTACGGCACTCGCGGTGGTGATGAGGAGTACGAGTGGAATCGACAGCGCAGCGAGTCCGACCGCAACCCGCACCGACGTGTCCAGTCCGCGAATTGCGACGATGGCGCCGATAACGATCGCGGCGAGAATGAGCGCCGATTGCGGACCAAAATCGAGAGCGTTCTCGAATCCCCGCGAGATGAGGAAGCTACCGGTAAAGATGCCGAAGACCGCACCGACACCCCCCACCTGCAGGACGAACCCGACGAAGAGTGCTGCTGCGGTGAGATATCGGGCCCATGGTCCGAAGACCTCGGCAATATAGCTGTACAGCGAGCCGGTGCTGACAAAGCGGCGAGCAAAGGTGATCACGGACAGCCCGACGAAGATCACCGCAAGCGCACCCAGTAGGGCGGACGGCCATGCCGCGGTGCCGGCGGTCTCGAACATCAGAAGCGGTACGAGCGCCATGCCGACCGCCGGAATGAACGAGGCAAGGGACAACGACACCAGAGGTACCCGCCCGAGATGACCGGTGTCGAGATCTTCGACCCCCGATTGATGTGGATGCTCGTTGCCATGCGGTGATGCAGTATCGACCATGCGATTACTCCTGGAAGGTTTCGCGACTGACGTCGCGTAGGTGAAGGGAGGCCTGCGGGGGCTCCGGGTCGGTACAGCGAATCGGCGACGGCAGGTGCCGAACGATGTGCAACCGATTAGGTCAACCGACCTCCAGAGCATTGCAGCACGGTCGGCCGTGGTCAATACCACAGTGGACATTTCTTGCCGTTGTCGCAGGTCGGGTGTAAACGAGCCAAATCTGGGCGATCGCCGGCATTGACAATGTCGCCCTGAGCGGCATAGTGTCCCTAATCACACGACTTGGGCAAACGATCAGTAGATGTCGTGGGTGAGTCCTCGGTAGGCGATGGACGGATGCGGCGGTCGCGGCGAAATGCACGACAGCGTCGCAGAGCCCACGAGCACCGAATTCGAAGGGCGAGATCATGCGCAGCACAATGAATGACGGACCGCTGTCGCTCGCACGGTTGTTGCGCTATGCCACCACCGCGCACAGCGCAGCAGTAGTGTCGACCTGGACCGGTAGCGGCTGTCGGCGCCGAACCTACGGCGAGATGGCTCCCCGAATGGCACAGTTGGCCAATGCCTTACAAGGCCTCGGCATCCAGCGGTCGGACCGGGTGGCCACCTTCATGTGGAACAACAGCGAGCACCTCGAAGTGTATGCGGCGGTGCCTGCGATGGGTGCGGTGGTGCACCCTCTGAATATCCGGCTCTCGCCCAGTCAAGTGGGCTACGTGGCAAACCATGCCGAAGATCAGGTTGTGATCGTCGATGGTTCGCTGGTGTCGGCGTTCGAGCAGGCGTTGACGATAATGACGACGGTGCGGCACGTCGTCGTGGTAGGCGCCCCCGCCGAGCGTTTCCAGGCGCCCCAACACGTCACGGTGCATGATTACGACGAGTTACTCGCAGGCCAATCGGAAACCTACTGCTGGCCGGATATCGACGAGCGATCAGCTGCCGCCATGTGTTACACGTCCGGGACCACCGGAGATCCGAAGGGCGTTGTCTACTCGCACCGTTCGCTCTACCTGCACGCGCTGCACGTCACCACGTCCATGGGGATGGGATTGAGTACCCGGGACACCTGCCTGGTGATCGTGCCCATGTTCCACGTCAACGCCTGGAGCTTGCCGTATGCGTCGATGATGTCGGGCGCGTCGTTACTCATGCCCGATCGCTTCCTGCAACCCGAACCGCTGCTGGAGATGCTGGCGGCCGAACGCCCGACCGTGGCCGCGGCCGTGCCGGCGATCTATACCGGCATACTGCAGACCCTCGCACGCGCACCGCAGGACCTCACACACCTGCAACGGGTGTTCGTCGGCGGATCGGCCGCACCGTTGTCATTGTTGCAGGCCTATGAGGGCGAGCTCGGTGTCACGATGATCCAGGGATGGGGTATGACCGAGACGTCGGCGGTGTCTGCCACCGCGGCACTGCCTGCCGGGCATTCCGGTGACGATCCGTGGGCCTATCGCGCGACGCAGGGGCAATTCGCGCCGCTCGTCGACTACCGGCTCAAGAACGACGCGGGCGAAGTTGTCGCCAACGACGGCGTTTCACTGGGTGAGCTTCAGGTGCGGGGTCCGTGGGTCACCGCGGCATACTACGCGCGCGATGACGCGGAGCGGCAACGGTACGCCGGGAGCTTCGACGGTGATTGGCTGCGGACCGGCGACGTCGGTCGCGTGTCACCGGACGGGTATCTGACGCTGGTGGATCGCGCCAAGGACGTCATCAAGTCCGGCGGCGAATGGATCTCGTCCGTCGAGCTGGAAAACGACCTGATGGCACATCCGCACGTTTCAGAGGCGGCCGTGTTCGGTATTCCCGATCGAAAGTGGGACGAAAGGCCATGTGCGGTGGTCGTCCTCGAGGAAGGAGTGGGGCGTGATCCGATGGTGCTCCGCGACCATCTGAGTGGGCGTCTCCCCAGATGGCAGTTGCCCGACAGCTGGGTCTACCTCGACGAGGTTCCGAAGACCAGTGTCGGCAAGTTCGACAAGAAGCTGCTTCGGCAGCAGTACGCCGACGGCGCCCTGGAGGTTCTCAGTTCTGAATAGACGAGTGGCTGAAACTAATACGAGTCAGTTGAAAGAAACAATGCGTCCGAACGCACATCTGATGAAGGAGCCATCGTGGCTGGTTTGACTACCCTGGAAGCAAGCGCCCCCCTGGAAGAGGTGATCGCGCATATCGAGCGTGATGGCGGCGTCATCATCCGGGACTATTTTGACGGCGAAACGCTGAACGAGACTCGGGTGGAGATCGATGCCGCGCTGGAGTCGGCGGCCTGGGGCCAGGACGATTTCTCCGGGCAACGTACCAAACGTCTGTATGGCGTTTTCAAGCACACCAAGCATGCCGCCACGGCTGCGCGTCACCCGATCTACAACGGCGTAGCTGCGCACTACCTCGAGCGCGCCCGTCCGGTCTGCTTGGGTGAAGACCGGGTCGAGATGGTGCCGAACTACCAGATCGGGGTCACTTCGATCATCGATATCCACCCCGGCGAGGGTGCGCAGCCGCTGCATCGGGATGACAGCGTGTGGCAATGGCGCCACCACGAAGGTTACAACCAGGCCCGTGTCCAGTTGATGGTTGCCATCACCGATTTCACCGCAGAAAACGGAGGAACGATGGTGGTTCCGGGCAGTCATCGGTGGGACGACACCCGGGCACCGAAGATCGAGGAAGCGTTGCCGACGGAGATGGCCGCGGGGTCGGCGTTGATCTGGGTGGGCGGTACTTACCATGGCGGCGGAACCAACAACTCAGACAGCAGCCGGATCGGCTTCACCATGGGTTTGGATCTCGGATTTCTGCGTCAGGAGGAGAACGCTTTCCTCACGTACCCGCCGGAGATTGCCAAGACATTCGACGAGGATATTCAGAAGCTGCTGGGCTACTCGACCTGCCCGCCCGGTACCGGATTCGTGGGTCACGAGGGAACGATGGCCGACCCGATCTTCTTGCTGAAGGAAGACGCTGCGTCGTTCACCAATTCCTACGCCCAACTCGATGCCGGGTAGAGGTCGCTGTTCCGTGTACTGCCTGAGCCTTCCCTGTGTACCGGAAACGTCCGAGCCAGGAATCTCAGGATTGTGGATGTCGATCGTCGGAGCTGCTTTTCACATCTGGGGATGATCCTCCGCAGCGACCGGACCCGACCGGAACGCCTCCTGCCTCGATACCGACCTGCCGATTTCCCATCGCAAACTCACCGCGGCGAGGAAGTTCTCGCTCTCGTCGACAGCATCGTCGCCGCCCGCTTATGCGGCCCGACTGGTGCACCACCCCGCACCGACACACCTGTCGACGTTTCTTGTCATGTCACTCACCGCAGAAAACGGCTCTGCCAGAACGCAATTAGAGGCGAACTCCACCGAGTGGCGGGCGACGGCAGGGGCTCGGACACGTTGTCACCGTATCAACTTCGGCGGGCCTAGGTCACCGCACACCTCGGGGTGTGACAGGAGTCTTATTAGAGGTAAATCGAGACCGATGTCACTCAAAATCTTGACCGCGCACTCCAGGCGATCCTACGATTAGGTCGCGTGATTAATCATTTGAACAACTTGAAGAGGTTGAACATGACGAGTACTCAAACGCTGGTCTCCGTACCTCGCAGCACCCCCGCTGCCGAGATCATCGAGATCATGGAACGTGACGGTGGTGTGGTCATCCAGGGCCTATTCACGCAGGATCAGGTTGCGCGTGTCAATGGCGAGATCGAGCCGGCCATGCAGGCTTTGAATCCGGGAACCACGCATGACAACGAGATGATGCAGGCGTTTCACGGCGTCAACACCAAGCGTCTCACCAACCTGGTGACTCACAGCGCGACCTTCCGCAACGAGGTCATCAACGATTCGCTGGTGAAGGAGATCGCCGATCGCACCTTCTTGGAGAAGACCGGCTCCTACTGGATGACTGCCGCCCAGGTCATCGAGATCGGCCCGGGTAATCCCTTGCAGCCTATGCACCGCGACCTGGAGAACTACTGGCCGCTGTTCGAGCTCGGCCGAAAGGGGCCGGAAGGCACGATCAACTTCCTGATCGCATTCACCGACTTCACCGAGGAAAACGGTGCAACCCGCGTCATTCCGGGTAGCAACCACTGGCCGGACTTCGAGGACCGCGGTAAGCACGAGGACACCCTCCCGGCCGTCATGAATTCCGGCGATGCCCTGCTGATCAGCGGCAAGACCGCCCACAGCGGCGGCGCCAACCAGACCGCGGACGTCTACCGTCGCGCCGTCGCATTTGCCTTCAACTCGAGCTGCTTCGTCGGTGAGGAGGCCTACCCCTTCATGGTCGACATGGATCTGGTCAAGACCATGACGCCACATGCGCAGCGACTGCTGGGCTTCCGCTCGCAATACCCGGCTATGTCCGGTGGCCTGTGGCAGTACGACTACGGCGAGCTGTCCGGCCACCTGGGCCTGGATGAGGAAGAAGCGTCCGTCGGGCCGCACTTAGCTCCCGGCACCAACTGACCCGGAGACACTTCCAACTGGAGGAGAATGCATGGCTGACTCGGCTGCCCGCACGGTGGCGGTACTCGGAACTGGGCTGATGGGTGCCGCGATCGCCCGGGTGTTGGCGGAATCCGGTTGCGCGGTGACCGTCTGGAACCGGACTGCGGAGAAGGCGCAGGTGTTGGCTGAGTTGGAGGGCATCACCGCCGTGGACACGGTCGCCGACGCGGTGGCCTCCTCCGATGTGACAATCGTCGTGCTGCTTACCAGCGCCAACGTCGAGGCCGCATTTGCGGGGGTGGATCTGGTGGGAAGGACGGTCGTGAACCTGGTAACCGGCACGCCGGGCGAAATGGCCGGCCTGGGCGAGATGGTCACCTCGCGCGGTGGGCGTTATCTTGCCGGCGCCATCGCCGGGTACCCACAGGACATCGGCGCGGCGAATGGGGCCCTGGTCTTCTCGGGATCGTCGGAGATCTATAACGAGTTGGAGGACACGCTGGTCAAGCTGGGTGGTCGATCCAGCCTGGTCAGCGAGAAGCTTGGCGGCGCAGCGGCGACCATCGCCGCATTGGGTGGGTTCTGCGTCGGCGCCATCACCGCGTATATCGAGGCGATCGCCTTCGTTCAGTCCGAAGGCGTCGCGCTCGACAAGCTGGGTGATGTGACCGACACGGTACTCGGCGTTGTCGAGAGCGGCATAGCCGAGTCGGCTCGGGCGATCCAGGCCGGTGACTTCGAGACTGATCAGGCCGCACTGCGGACCTACCTCGAGGGATTTGAAAAGTTCATGGAGGCTTTCGACTCGGCCGGCAGCCGATCGGTTCTGATCGGAGCGCTGACGAAGAATCTGGCGGATGGCGTCGCCGCCGGATACGGCGACCAGGCGCTCGCAGTACTGGCGAAGCTTCCGCCAAATTAGACGACAATTGAAATGTCGAGCAATCAGATCCATATCAGAGATTCACGCGGGTGTGCCCGCAAACGTGCTGTGGGCGACACCGGCCCACGGCCACAACGCTAAAGACCTGCCGATCCCGGTGACGCGACGCGTCGGATCGGCTGGGCTCGTACAGATTCGGGAGAAATTATGCGCACTACATCAGTTGTCCTCGTGGGACTCGGCAGTGTTGGCGTCGACGTCGGTCGGACGCTGTGCCGACGCGATGACTGCGTCGTCGTGGGCGCGCTGGACATTCAGCCTGCCATGCATGGCCGCGACGTCGGTGCGGTACTTGGCGTGGATGGGCGTCAGGGCGTCGTGGTCGGCTCTATCGACGCATTGCCGAGGGCGGATGTGGCGTTCGTCGCGACCACATCCTTCGTCGAGCCGATCGAGCCGCTGATCACAGAGTTGCTTTCGCATGGCTACAACGTCGTGTCGATATGTGAGGAATTGGGGTACCCGGCGCATGCTCATCCGGAGTTCTCTGCGCGGGTCGACGAGGTGGCCCGCGTCAACGGCCGCAGCGTGGTCGGTACCGGCTGTAATCCGGGGATGCTGATGGACACCCTGCCGTTGCTGCTCAGCAGCTTGACTCAGCGCGTCGAGAGCGTGCACATCGAGCGGGCCACCCAGATGGTGCATTACGGCCACATTCTTGGGAAGTTCGGCATCGGCTTGACCGAGCTGGAGTTCGCTCAGGCCCAGGACGAGGGGCGGGTCATCGGCCATGTCGGGTTCACCGAAAGTGTCGCCGCGTTGGCATCGGGCCTGGGGTGGGTGCTGGACACGATCGAGGTCGATAATCCGGCACCGGCTTTTCTCACCGACAGTGATCGGATCGGTGACCACATCATTGTGGCGCCAGGAACTATTGCAGCGGTCCGCCATGCCGCCCGGGGGATTCGAGACGGCGAACCCGTCATCGAGGTTGCCATCCATTTCGGCTTCTTCGAAGACGGTGATCCGGTCGTCCCCGGCGACCGGTGGCTCATCGAGGGCGAGGAGCAGACTCTCGAGTTCCTCGCGCCACGTGGGCTCGACAGCCTGCAGTCGACGGTCGCGGTCGCGTCCAACGCGGTCACGGCGATCGTCGATGCGATGCCGGGACTGCGCACCATGGCCGATCTTCCGGTCGCGGCAGTTGCGTCGAAAGGTGCCCATCGAATCCAGTCCCCGACCGTGGCGTAGTACCCGCGGTACACCGAAGTCGCACACGGTGCGCAGTGCTGTCGACCTGGACCGGCGGCTGTCCTCGCCGAACCTACATCGAAGTGGAGGACGAATAGCGCAGTCGACCCACGCGATACAACGCTCGGCATCGTGGCGGTCGACGCGACGCGCGATGGCTCACATGGTCGGCGCCGTCGAGCGCGAAGTAGCGCAGTGCGCTGAATTGAACTAGCTCACACCTGCACCCAGTGGTATTCATCTCCGAGCGAGACGAGATAATGGATCCGCGATGACCGACACCTCCGACCTCCCCCGCGCCGACGCCACCCGCGCCCGCCTACTAGACGCGGCTACAGCCGCTTTCGCGGAGAAGGGTTTTCACGGCACCGCCACACGCGACATCGCCACCGCCGCCGCCGGGATGAGCTCCGCCGCGCTCTATGTGCACCACAAGTCCAAAGAGGAACTGCTCTACCTGATATCCCGGACCGGCGCCACGAGAACACGCTGCAGCTGGTACGGGCGGGGATCGCGTCCTCGGACGATCCCCGCCGCCGCACTCCGCACGGTGGTCCACGACTTCGCCGTCCACCACGCTCGCGGACACACCAGCGCACGGATCGTGAACTACGAGCTGGCCGCGCTCACTCCCGAGCACTACGCCGAAATCCGCGACCTCCGCCCAGCATCGACGGGGAGATCCTCGAGCTCGTCACACGCGGCGTCACAGACCGCGTCTTCGACACACCCGACCCGCGCATGGCCAGTGTGGCCCTACTCTCGCTGGGCATCGACATCGCCCGGTGGTACCGCGACGACAACCTCTGGAGCCCGGAAGACATCGCCCACCGCTACGCCGACATGGCGCTGCGCATCGTCGGCGCCCGCTGAGCCCGGCCACCGGCCCAACGTGGCGAAGCGTCCGCACCATCTCCTCGATCGTCGCGCCCACACCCCTGCGCTTCACCTCTTCGTGGTCCTGACGCCTCCTGCGCCGCACAATTCCCCGCGCCGCGGGTGAACTCGTGACGGGTCGCCAGGGTCGCGTTGGTAACCGAGCGCCTGGCCAGCCCACTGACGAAGCCGATCGCCTGCACTGTCACAAAAATTAAATAGCATTTATTGTTATAAATGCCGAATCTCTGTACGGTGCACTCAGCTGGCACTCGCCACCGGATCTTCCGTGACCGGACATGTTGCGTGACCGGACATGCTGACAGTACCGACCTGGGCCGCCAGAGGCGCACGGACATCGCGATCGTCGCCGGAAAGGGAACTGGGAGATGTTCAACGCACAGGCTTACGGCAAAGTCTCGGTCCTCGTCCCCGACAATGGTGGGGTCGTTCCGTACGGAAACACCGTGGTGGTCCGCGGATCCGAAGGCACACTCGTGATCGACCCCTCGCTGGCACTCGACCGCGACCCCGTCGGCGCGGACCTCGTCCTGATCAGTCACGGCCACGAAGACCACTTTGCGGGGCTGCGCCACTTCGACGCACCGACCTTCGCGCACCACCTCGACGCGCCGTCGGTCGCCTCCCTCGAGACGATGCTGACGCAATACGGACTCGGTCCCGCCGAGCGCCTCGAAGTCGAGCGGGTGATTACCCAGGAGTACGGCATACCTCCAACCCACGAACGCGTGGCCGAGGTGGGCGACGGTCACGTCTTCGATCTCGGGGACCGCACCGCGACGGTCATCCACCTACCGGGCCACACCCCCGGACATTCTGGCGTTCTCATCGAGCCCGACGGTTTCCTCTACGTCGCCGATATCGATCTCACGTCGTTCGGCCCGATGTACGGCGACCTCGGCAGCAGCATTGACGATTTCCTGGCGTCGATCGACCACGCGGCGACCATCGGCGCCCGCTGGTACGGCACCTTCCACCACAAGGGCGTGATCATGGGCAGCGACGAGTTTCGTAAACGACTGACCATCTACCGTGACAAGACCTTCCGCCGCGAGGACCGACTCCTCGAGTTCCTCGGCGAGCCACGGACAATCGACGATATCGTGGCCCACCGCCTCGTATACCGCCCGCACGTCAAGGCTCCGTATGTCGATGCCGTCGAACGGCGCACCGCACAACTGCACCTCGAACGACTCGTAACGGCAGGCGTCGTCACCGCAGCCGAGGATGGAGAATTTCGGCGCGCACCGTGACCATCGCGGGACGCAGCTTCAGGAGAGAACGACGCCACCTCCGAAGCCGGAAGGCTTTAGCGGTCCGGCAATTGGCCTTCGAAGCCGGCTGCCGTCCTTTCGGCGCAGCGTTCCGACGGTCACCGGGCAGAGACGACGAAACGATGTCCGCAGCACGGCGGCGGGTCCGGGCCTACATCGAGACCGATACGCCTAACGCCCACCTAAATTTCATGTTCCTCGAAGTGCGCCGACCGGGAACAGCGCTCCTCGATCGCGTGGGGAGAGAGGGCGAGGTTAGTGATGCGGTGATTGATCGAGGTCGAGCCGCCATAAGGGATACGTGTCGACGCTGCTGATGATCGACTCGGCTTCTGCGCGGGACCGGACGACGCCCTCTGACCAAAATCATGAATCATTCATGGTCGCTCGACAAGACTCAGCGGCGCGCGGTAGTGCAGTCGTTGGCGAGTGCGTGGCGCGTGGGCTGGACCGAACCGTAACGCTCAGATCAAGGACGGCAGACTGAAAGAATTGAAAGTACCCTTCCGCCAATTACTTCCACACGCCGATACTTCATATTAGGTAAACCAGCACGCACATTTTGCCTGACTGCACCTTTCGTTGGACATCAACGCACGCATCGATGTCGGGCTGTCCCCCGTCCACCGACGAAAGGCCCGTCGGAACGCTCGCTTATCTGAAAATCCTAGTTCGTTGGACAACACCTCGAGGGGTCGACCACTCTGTAGTGCCTCGAGAGCTAATCCAGTCCTGTGCTCGTCACGAATGCGGCGAAACGAGTTTCCCTCCGCCGCCAGAAGTCGGCGAAGGTGGGATTCGCTCACGAACAGCGCCTGCGCGACCATCGCGCAGGAGACAGCTGGCGTCGGTGAATCGCGAATAATGTCCCGAACTCGCGAAGTGACTGTGCTGGAGCCGATGCCGTCCTCGGCCTCATTGAGACATCCGGGCCCTCGGGCCATGATGAGATCGCGTGTTGGGACGGCCGCAGCCTTCGCCCCAGTCCCCACGTAGCGCCTGCGTTCGTCGCACAGCCCTGCATCGATCATCGGTCCTGGTAGCAAGGTCCGGGCCCGGAACGACGCGGAGGGGGCAAGTGGTTCCGAGATCGAGCATGGAGGTGTCGATCTAGTGCATTGCGACTGTGGCATCGGATGCCTTTCCGTGGTGGCAGTACCGCAGTGTTCCGTCAGCATCGTGCTCGGCGGGACACCTCGGCAGGATCTTCCGACGAGGCATCACCGTGGTCGTGTTCCAACGCATCCTGGCTTGCTGAGACCTTGCGTTCCCTCGAGCACCTGCTGGTCCGAGCAGTAGCGACGTGGTCCGCGTTACCGGGTGAACAGTTTCGTAGAGCGAGGTTGGGCGTTTCCGATTTCCGATGAGCGCTGGCACGGCCCTGTGTGCAGGAGCTGAGTGCGAAAGTCCCGCGAACGGGTCGCCGGAACTGAGTCAACTTCCAGGACGGGTTCGTCCTTCCCTCGTGCCCAGAAACGGTGTCCCACCCAGCATGCTTTCGCAACACCGGCCGACGGTGTCGAACTGCAACTGGCTGACGGGAAATGAGGCGGGTTGGGCACCAAGCACCCGATAACAGCGCAGCGCTCATAGTTCGGCGCCGATCCGGTAACCCTCCGCAATGGCGTGACCGATCCGCCGCGGCGTGATGCAGTCGCCGATGACGCTAACCGTTTCATCACGTTCGAGCCCAAGTGGCACCGGAACACGCGGTTGGTGCCAGACCGCCAGTACCTCATCACACGCGACGTCGCCGGTGCCGAAAACAGGACGCAAGAGTAACGGCGCGGCGGAATCGTTTGGAATCATCAGCGAGTGCGCCACCTTGAACTCCACCCCGGCGTCCCCGAGTCGACCGAGCAGCGGTCCCACGCTCTCAGCCGGCACGCGGGAGGCCAGCGCGGTCAGCGGGGTGACAAAGGTGACGTGCCAGCCCTGCTGCGCCAGGGCCTCGGCAGCGCTGTAAGCCGGCCAGAACCCGTCCCCCTCATCGAAGACCACTGCCCGTCGACTTCCCACCTCGGGCACCCGGCCGAGCAGGACGTCGTCGACAGTCGCCGCAGGCCGTCCGCGCAACCCGCTCGGAAGCTGCGCCGGCCGAGACCCGGTAGCTATGACAACGTGCTCGGCTGCCGCACGAATTTCGTCCAGGTCATCCGCCCCGATCCCCGCCGAGAGGTTGACCTCGACCTTCAGCCGTCTGAGTTCCCGTTCCAGATAATCGACGATGTCTATCAACGTGGCACGGTGGGGTGAGGCCGCAGCCACTCGAACACTGCCTCCGAGGACCGTGTTCTCCTCGAACAGGGTGACGCGATGTCCACGGCCGGCGGCTACCCGTGCTGCTTCGAGGCCCGCGGGGCCTCCCCCGATGACGAATACCTCCTTGGACCGCGGCGGCGCGGTACCGACGTTCGGGTGCCGGCCACGCCCGACTTCCGCGTTCACCGCGCAGTGCAGATGGGGGTCGAACGCTCGGCAGTCTTGATTGATACCCAGGCAGCCCCTGATCTCGTCCAACCTGCCGGTCTCCGACTTGACCGGTAGATCAGGATCGGCGATCAGTGCCCGCGCCATTCCGACCATGTCGACATGACCTGATTTGATGGCATGATCGGCGGTGGCCGCATCCCGAATGCGTTGGCCGACAAGAGTCGGCACACCTGTCGCAGCCCGGACCTTCGAGGCCGATGGGATGGCAACCGCATCCTCGTTCGACGAGTCCTTCACATACTTGCCGCGAGTGCCGTGGGTGATGCTGAAGTAGTCGATGCCCAGTTCGGTCAGATTCTCCGCCACTCGGACGCACTCGTCGATCCCCATCCCACCGACAATCTCTTCTTCGCCGCTCAGGCGCACTCCCAGGACGAATCCAACCGGCATGACCGATCGCATCGCCTCGATGACCAACCGTGTGAAGCGCATCCGGTTCTCGAATGAGCCACCGAAGTCATCGGTTCGCTGGTTGGTCAACGGCGACATGAACTGAGCGGGAAGATAGCCGTGCGCCGCATGGACTTCGACCCCGTCTGCGCCGGCCCCGACCAGATTCTGCGTCGAGACACGCCACCCTTCGATGATGTCCTCGATTTCGGCGACTGACAGTTCGTGTGGTGGGTAAGCATCCCGCACAGTTTTGATCGGAGACGGCGCGGAAGGCGGCGCATCCGACTCCCCACCGATGAATTCTCTTCCGAGGTGACACAATTGCCCCACAAAGCGGGCACCGTGACGGTGGATCACCGCCACCTTCGCCGCCGTCGCAGGCACGAACTCCTCACCGTAGGCCTCGACGAGCTTTCGCGAACGCAGAGTCGTCGTTCGGTGTACGACAGTGGCACCACCGACGATCAGCCCTACGCCTCCTGCAGCAAGACGCTCGAAATGCTCCGTATCCCCGTGAGTGGGAACACCGCGCTCAGCCATACTCGTCCCGGCAGGCAGTGCCACCAGGCGGTTCTTGAGGGTGATCCCGCCGACCTCAAACGGCGAAAATAGATGCGGGAACTGACTTACCATGATTCCTTCTTCCGTTGCGCACTGCCGCGCTGACGATCCCTGGTGCTCGAAGTAGATGATGTGGAGGTCAGTCGGTCACCAACAAGACCCGCGATGACGGTCTGGACTCGAGCGTGGTCGCTACCCGCTCACGTAGTTGTTTCTCCGGCCGCGTGAGTCGCTCGGTCTCCTGCGAGATGTAGTCGGCCCAATCGCTGAACATGCAGTACTCGACGAAGGTGTCCGGCAGTTCGGCAGACTGCGTCACCACGCATCGGAGTGCCCCGAGCCGAAGCCGTGAGTGCTGTACCGTCCGGATGCCGACCAGGAAATCGGACCGGTTCGCAGGAGCGACCACGTAAGTCGTCTCGATGACCACGCGTCGCTCACCATAGTCACCGGAAGGCGCAGCCGGATTCTCGACCTCTGCAGGATCCGGCGCAATCCCCTCGCTGGGGAAGATGCCACGCCGCAATACCCCGCCGGCAGCCACGAGCATGAGCACGGCCGCGGTCGCGACGGCAGGAACCAGGCCGACGACATCGGCCAGCACACCCCACAAGATCGCCCCGACCGCCTGACTGCCCTGGAACATCAACATGATGAACGCAATGACACGCGCCTTGATCCACGTCGGCACGACTTTGTGCGCCGCGATCATCCACGTGCTCTGGACCCCCACCCATGCCGCGCCGGCGACGACCATCAGTACCAACATCAAATCGAATCGGGTGATGGCTGCCATCCCGCCAAGTGCCAATGCATAGGCAGCCGAACCCAATGCGACATATCGATTCCACGTCATCCGGGCACGCAGCGGCATCAGCGCGATCGTGCCGACGACCGCTCCCACCCCGATGGCGCCCGACATCACACCGAACTCGAAGGTACTGGTGTGCAGGCGGTCGTGGGCGACCAGTGGCAGGAGCGCCCAAAGGCAGCTCGCGGGTATCCCAAAGATGGTCAACCGGACGAGCAACCGTCGCGTCCATCGGGAGTACCGGATAAAGCGCAAACCGCTCGACACCGCCCGCCCGAGAGGGCGACGTATCGAAGCGCTGCCCGCGCTAGCCGGTACCTGCCGGGCCGCGATCAGCGCGCACCCAGCAAACATCGCACCGACGGATGAAAACGCCCAGGTGGAGCCCAAGCCGGCAAGAATCGCGCCGCCGATCAACGGTCCAACAGCGCGCGCACCGTTGAACACGGCGCCATCGATGGCCGGGACGACGGCCATCATGTCTTTGCTGACAATGTGGGGCAACAACGCTTGCCAGACGATGGCGACGACCGCAAGTCCCACTCCGGCGACGAAGACGCTGCCCATCAGTACAGCGACACCTACATGACCCAGAAAGTCCAGAAAGGCCAGGCCGACCGATGCGGCAAGTAGCACCACCGACGTGACAACCAGGAGCCGACGATGACTGGTGTACTCGACGATTGCGCCGATCGGCACGGCAAACAGGAAGAACGGCACACTGATTGCGAACTGGACCGCCGATACGGTGGTGGCGGATTCGCCCGCCTCGGTCAGGATCCATTGGGCCGCAAGAACTAGTATCCATATGCCTACGCTGGCGCCGAGTTCCACGAGCAAGAGCAGGCGTAGGCGCCGGGTCCGCAAGGGAGCAAAGAACCCCATCTGCGACACGCCCGCCATACCCGCCTCCTCGCTCGATTCAAATCCGCTTCGCTGTTTGATATCTGGGGCACGTCATCTCGTCGTATCGAGACGAGATGCGTGCACCGCAATCGGACCGGCATCGATGCGTGCGGAATCGGGTGAAAAGACGAATATCTCGCCGCAACAACGGTCTCGACGACCACTACACAATGGACTTCTTCACGGCGCCGACGATGGGCATTTGGGCGAACGCGAGCTCAGGAGTGCGGGCGATGAGGAGCCGGCGCACATTGCCGTTGTCGTCGATTTGGGCAGTCGCGTTGAACGATGCCTCGAACTCACCGCCGCGGGTGGTGCGCCCGAGTACCAGTTCGACATCGCCGACCAGCGCGCCTTTGTCGATGTGGTGAACCAGAGTGCTCTTCTCCCGCTGGGCGAGGTACAAGATCAACCCGGCACGGTCACCCACGAATTCTGCTGCCTGGCCACGGCCCTTCGAGAACTGGACCGACATCTCGAAGTCGTCGGAAATCATGGTGAGCACCCGGTCCGGATCGTCGGAATCCATGTACTCGAACCACTGGGCGAGAATCGGGGTCGAAAGCGTGGTATCGGTCACGGGTCATGCTCCTTCGGAGGTCAGGGCGGTTGGCAGCAGCGAGAATTCGGCGTCGAAGGACACCTGATAGCGGTCGATCAGACCATCAGGGCCGATGTGCATCACGCCGACGAAGAACCCGGTTGTGACGCCGTCATCGGTGACCGCACCGTGCGCGAACTGCAGATCATCGGCAATCGCAACCCGCTCGATGTGGTGCTTGCGATCCACCGGGGGACGCCCCTGGAGGTAACCGAGCATGACCTCGCGCCCCTTGTCGCGCGTGATGCCGGTAGGTAGCACCATGGCGAACTCGACGTCCGGTGCCAGCATCGCGACGGCGTCTTCGAGGTGCCCGCTGTCGACGGCGGCATAGTATTTCTCGATGTTACAACTCATGAAATGAACTTAGTTCGGGAAACCCTTTCTTGTCGAGAGTTCGCCGGGTTAGTGTGGCTCTAACCCAAACTGAAGTCACGTCAATTGGAGCGTCATGCCCATCACCACCGCCGTCGAAGCACCCTGGCCTCGCTCGGAACCGTCCACACTGACCCCAGGGGTCGAGCAGACACAGCTTCGCGAAGCAATTCGCGGCCTGCTCACCAAATGGAGCGGCATCGAGCAGGTCCGCGCCGCGGCCGAGACCGCAGTCGGTTACTCACCCGACCTCTGGCGACGACTGGTCGAGGACATGTCGATCACCGCGCTCGCCGTACCCGAGGACCGCGGCGGCCTGGGGTACGGCATGGTCGAGTTCGGGATCATCCTCGAAGAATGCGGTCGCAACCTGGTCTGCGAGCCCGTCTACACCTCGGCAGTCGTGGGAATGTCCGCCCTCCTCGCGGCAACCGCCGATGACATCTCCGATCTGCTCGGAAACGTACTCGAGGGCACGATGATTGCCACTGCGACCTCACTGACACCGGCGACCGATGACGTCCAGGCGAGCGAGGCCGGCGACGCGTGGACTCTCACCGGTATGGCGACCCACGTGCTCGGTGGCGTCGGCGCCGATGTGGTCATCCTCTCCGCGAACACCGCCTCCGGGCGTCGCTTGTTCGTCACCACTGCGGGCGATCACCTGGTGCCGTCCGAACGCGAGGTCATCGACCCGACCAGGCGACAAGCGGATTTGACGTTGCGGCAGGCCCCCGCGCTCGCACTGACCACCGCGGCCGACCACGACCAGGTCTGCACACAGCTGCTGGATCTCGCGACGCTCGCACTGGCCTGCGAGAACACCGGCATCGTCGACGCGCTGCTCGAGATGACCGTGCAGTACGTCCAGACCCGGCACCAGTTCGGCCGGCCGATCGGATCGTTCCAGGCGATCAAGCATCGCCTCGCCGATGTCCTGGTCGAGCTCGAGCGAGCGCGCTCGGCCTGCCGTTACGCCGCAGCCGTCTACGACGAGGACCCAGCCACCGCCCGCCTGGCCATTGCTGTGGCCGGCTCGGTCTGCACTGATGCCGCCCTCTATGCGGCCGCCGAAACCGTCCAACTCCATGGTGGTGTCGGCTTCACGTGGGAGCATCCCGCTCACTCCTATTTCCGTCGCGCCATGGGAAACGAGGCTCTACAGGGTGATTCACGGGTGCACCGCGCCCGGATCGCCTCCCTGATCGGAATCTGAACTCAGTTCAGGTTGGGTATTGACGGAGGTCGCCATGGTGGTCAATACTGAAGTGAATCCAGTTCAAGTTCCCTGTAGATCGACAGAAAGGCTCCACGATGATCGACACCGACCACATCCTGTTGGAGAAAGACGGCGACGTCGCCCGCGTCTGGCTGAACCGGCCGCACAAGAAGAACGCCGTTACCCCCGAACTGCTGCACCGTCTCGACGAGATCATCGTCGAGGTCGACAACGACCCGAACCTCAAGGTCCTGGTTCTGCGCGGTGTCAACAACACCTTCTGCTCGGGCTTCGACCTCGACGTCCTGCTCTCGGATTACGTCGGGAGCACCAACGCGATGGACGTCGCCGTGCTCTCGGCCAAGGTCTGTGACCGTTTGTACTCGATGAACACCCCGTCGGTCGCGGTCCTCGAGGGTTACGTTACCGCCGGTGGCTTCGAACTGATGATCTCGTGCGACTTTGCAGTCGCCGCGGACGATGCCAAGATCGGCGACTTCCACATCCGTCGCGCACTGTTCGGTGGAGCCGGCCCCATCTATCGCCTGCCCCGCATGATCGGCATCCGCAAGACCAAGGAGCTGATGCTGACCGGCAAGTTGCTCTCGGGCAAAGAGGCCGACGCCTTCGATCTGATCAACGCCTCGGCTCCCGCCGAAGAGCTCGATCAGCTGGTCGAGGACTTCATCGCACCGCTGGTGGACAAGAGCCCGTTCATGATGAAGCTCACCAAGATGACCATCGACCGCGGCCTCGACGCCGACATCCAGTCGCTCATGGTCATGGAGCACCTTGCAGTGGGCAACGCCCTGCAGTCCGAAGACGGCCGCGAGGGCGTCACCGCTTTCCTCGAAAAGCGCGAGCCGAAGTGGGTCGGTCGCTGATCTACCGGCACGAGATCTTCAACTGAAGGGACAGACAATGGAAGAGTCGTCGGCCGTGGTCCTCCGCGGCAGCAGGTGCTCGAAATGTGACACCGTTGCATTCCCGGAGTCCACGATGTGCAGCAAGTGCGCCACCCCGACCGCGGATCCGCTGACTCTCAGTACGGAGGGTGTTGTGTGGGCGTACACGATCCAACGCTTTCCGCCCAAGTCGCCGCCGTATGTCCCCCCCGCAGAGGGTTTCACTCCCTATGCAGTGGGCTACGTCGAACTCCCTGAAGGCATCAAGGTCGAGGCAATTCTCGACTGCGATGATTTCGATGAACTGGACCGGGCACCGGTGAGTTTGGTTGCCATCTCACCGGTGCCCCGGTTCACGGTCGGACGCTTCACCACGCAAGGGGTCTCCCAATGACACAGCCTGTTTCCATCGTCGGCGCCGGACTCTCGAAGTTCGGAAGGCAGCCCGGCGTCACCGGGCGCGAGATGGCGGTCACCGCAATCACCAATGCGCTCGCCGATGCCGGATTGTCGTGGCCCGATGTGCAGGTCGCATTCGGCGGCAGCGACGGATCCGGCCTGGCCGACACGCTCGTCGCCGAATTGGGTTTCACCGGGATACCGTTTACCAATGTCAAGAACGGTTGCGCCACCGGCGGTAGCGCACTGTTCTCCGCGGTCAATGCCGTCCGGGCAGGCGCCGCCGACATCGCACTCGCGGTCGGATTCGACAAACACCCCCGCGGCGCCTTCGATCCCCGTCCGGAAGAGTGGGGCCTGCCCGAAGGTTACGGTGATGCCGGCCTGATGGTCACCACCCAGTTCTTCGGCGCCAAGATCACGCGCTATATGCGCCAGTACGCCATTTCTGCCGATACCCTGGCCCGGGTCGCCGAAAAGGCATACCGCAACGGCTCTCTCAATCCCAACGCATGGCGGCAGGAACCGATGTCCGCCGAAACCATCGCCACCGCCGACATGGTCAACGATCCGCTGACGCGTTACATGTTCTGCTCGCCGGGTGAAGGTGCCGCCGCGGTCGTGGTTGCCAGCCCCGAGGCACTCGGGCGCATCGATCGCACACCCGTCCATCTGCGAGCAATCACCCATCGCACCAGGCGCTTCGGTTCATTCGAGGTCTTCAGCCCCGCAATCCAGGGCAGTGGAGAACCGACCAGCGTCAGCGCCGACGCAGCCCGGGCCGCGTTCGAACAGTCCGGTCTTGCACCGTCGGACGTCGATGTGGCCCAGCTACAGGACACCGAGAGCGGTGCCGAGATCATGCACATGGCCGAGTGCGGCTTCTGCGAGCCGGGCGAGCAAGAAGAGATGATCTCCCGTGGTGACACCGAGATCAGTGGCCGGATCCCGATCAACACCGACGGCGGATGCATCGCCAACGGTGAACCGATCGGTGCGTCGGGCCTACGGCAGGTTCACGAGATCGTCACCCAACTGCGCGGCGAGGCCGGCGACCGTCAGGTGCGAGGCATCCCCCGAGTCGGTTTCACGCACGTGTACGGTGCGCCCGGCATCAGTGCCTGCACCGTTCTGACAGTGTGATTCGCAGAATCCGACATGACCGTGCCAGCTACGACTAGGGCACAGAGAGTAATTCAGTGACAGCACAAACCCTTCCCGCACTGACCACCTTCACCGATGAGGCAGTCGCATGGCTTCAAAGTGTGGCCCCGCCCCGCACCGCATCGGTCTGGGGCAGCGGTTCCGACTCGGTGGCGGTCTTCGAGAACTGGACCGCTGAGCAGGAGCGGGAGCACACCGACGAGATCTCGCGCTACGAGAAGCTCAAGTTCGACGCCGGATGGGGTGCACTGAATTGGCCGACCGAATATGGCGGTCACGACTTACCGTTGTCGTACGTGCTCGCCTTCCGGCGGGCCGAAGAAGCCTTCGATATTCCTCGTCGGACCGAGATGTTCTCGGTGACACAACAATTGGTGGCACCGACTATCGCGCAGTGGGGCACCGAAGAGCAGAAGGCCCGTTACGTGCGCGCTCTACTGCGCACCGATCTCATCGCCTGCCAGCTGTTCTCCGAAACCGAGGCCGGCTCCGATCTCGCGGCCGTCCGCACCAAGGCAGTTCAGAATCCGGACCGCACATGGCAAATCGACGGCCACAAGGTCTGGACATCGGGCGCTTCGGTGTCCGACTTCGGCGTCGCGGTCTGCCGGACCGATCCGGCCGCCGCCAAGCACGCCGGACTTACCGTATTCCTGGTCCCGATGGACGCCCGCGGCGTCACCATCCGACCCATCCGGCAGATGACCGGCGGCAGCTCGTTCAACGAGGTCTACCTCGACACCGTCACCCTCGATGACACCTACCGCCTCGGCCCGGTCGGCAAGGGCTGGCAAGTCGCGCTCACCGTACTTGCGGCCGAACGTCTCGACGGCGGCAATCTGGGCCTGGCCAACGCCGATCAGGCGGTGGCACTGGCCCAGAACCTCGGTCGCGAACTGAGCGAGATCGAGCGCGACAAGGTCGCCGACCTCGTCACCCGCAGCTACCTGCAGCGTGTCAGCAACATGCGGGTTGCAGGCGCCCTGGTGGCCGGAAACAATCCAGGCCCCGAGGCCTCGCTCGGTAAGCTGCTGGCCACCGACACTATGGCCCGGACATCCGAGGTCGCTCGGATGCTGCTCGGCCGCGACCTCACCGCCGATTCCGGGAGGTGGGGAACCTTCGCCTGGAGTGAGCATGTTCTGGGCGCCCCCGGGTACAAGATCGCCGGCGGCACCGACGAGATCCAGCACAATATCATCGCCGAACGAGTGCTCGGGCTACCGAGGGAGCCGCGACCATGACCGGCCCGAATCTCACAATCAGCTCAGATCTTAAATTCAGGGTCGCACAGCGCCTACAGTCCGACTGCGGGCTCACCATGACCGATTTCCAGGTGCTTCCCGGAGGACACTCCGGTCTCACCTATCGGGTCAGCACCTCCGGGCCCGACGTGGTGATCAAGGCCGTTCCCGAAGGCCAGCGCTCGATCGGCCGGCATGACATGCTGCGGCAGGCCACAATCTTGCAGGCACTCGAGCACACCGACGTTCCCGTACCCCGCATCCTCACCGTCGACGAGCAGGAACCCGCTTGGTTCGCGATGGAGTTCGTCACCGGCGAATCACTGGAACCGGTACTCGACGAACCTGCCGTCGAGCCGACGCTTGCCGCCGCGCGTATGCGTCGTGCCGCCGAGGTGCTCCCGCTCTTGCATGCGGTCGACCTCGCTTCGATACCGGGGATCTCCGAACCTCTCTCCCCCGAAGGTGAATTGACGCGATGGGCGAAGACGCTGGGCGCGGTGCCTCCCGAGCTCGTGGTCGGCGGTGACACACTGCTCACCCAGCTCGAAGCTGATATACCTGAGCCTGTCACCCCCACCCTCGTGCACGGTGACTATCGTCTCGGCAACATTCTGTCCCAGGGACTCGAACCGGTCGCCCTGATCGACTGGGAGATCTGGAGTGCCGGTGATCCACGCGTCGAACTCGGCTGGTTCCTCGTCTTCGCCGACGACAGCAACTTTCCCGGTGTGGGACGAAAGGTACCTGGGCTGCCCACCGAAGAGGAACTCGTCGCGCTCTACACCGGTGGATCATCGAATCTGCCCGACCAGAAGTGGTTCAACGCACTGGGTCGGCTGAAGATGGCCGCCATCATGGGCCACAACCTGCGTCGCCATCGCGAGGGCCGCCATCACGACCCGGATCAAGAAAGACTCCCGGCCACGATCAATCGTTTGATCGAGACCGGTACCGCCCTGCTGCGTC
The DNA here is from genome assembly GCF_018343855.1 of Rhodococcus sp. USK13. Classification (NCBI taxonomy): domain Bacteria; kingdom Bacillati; phylum Actinomycetota; class Actinomycetes; order Mycobacteriales; family Nocardiaceae; genus Rhodococcus; species Rhodococcus sp. USK13. The sequence continues at coordinate 665,424 of NZ_CP069242.1, forward strand.
CGTAGACGAGCACCTTCAAACCGCAGGAGTCATCGTGGATTTCGCCTATTCCCCTCGCACCGAGGAACTGAAGGACAAGCTCGAAACTTTCATGACCGAGCATGTATACCCCGCCGAAACGGTGTACGACGCACAGATCGCGGCCAACGAGAACCCGCACCTGCAACCCCAGATCATGCGCGAGCTGCAGAACACCGCTCGTGAACAGGGGCTCTGGAATCTGTTCATGTGCCACGACAACCTGGGTGCCGGGCTCACCAACCTCGAATACGCACCACTGGCCGAGGTCGTCGGCCGGTCGATCATCGGCAACGAGACCATCAACTGCTCGGCCCCCGACACCGGCAACATGGAAATCCTGGCCATGTTCGGCACCGAGGAGCAGAAGCAGCAGTGGCTCAAACCATTGCTGGACTGCAGCATTCGTTCTGCATTTGCCATGACCGAGCCCTCCGTCGCCAGCTCGGACGCCACCAACATCACCTCGACCATCACCCGTGACGGCGACGAGTACGTGCTCAACGGCCGCAAGTGGTACACCTCCGGCGTCCTGGACCCGGATTGCAAACTCATCATCTTCATGGGCAAATCTGATCCGGAAGGCCCGACCTACCGTCAGCAGAGCATGATCCTGGTTCCGGCTGACGCACCCGGCATCGAGGTCCTACGCGATCTGCCGATGTTCGGGTTCAAAGACCGCCTCGGACATGGCGAGGTCCAGTTCACCGACGTACGGGTGCCGGCGAGCAACATGCTCGGTGCCGAGGGTGACGGCTTCGCCATCGCCCAGGGTCGCCTCGGCCCCGGCCGAATGCACTACGCGATGCGCGCAATCGGGATGGCCGAGCGCGCACTCGACATGATGTGCAAACGGTCGTTGGAGCGCATCGCCTTCGGCGGACCGCTGTCCGACCAAGGTGTCGTCCGCGAATGGATTGCTCGCAGCCGCATCGAGATCGACCAAATTCGTCTCCTCGTCCTCAAGTCGGCCTGGCTGATGGACACCAAGGGCAACGCCGCCGCCCGATCAGAAGTGGCCGCGATCAAAGTCTCCGCGATGGAAGTCGCACACAACGTGGTCAACCGCGCCGTCCAGACGTACGGCGCAGCAGGGGTCAGCGACGACACGATCCTCGCCCGCCTGCACGCCATCACGCGTGCTCTACAGATCGCCGACGGCCCGAACGAAGTGCACCTGCGGACCATCGCACGCCTGGAAGTGAAGAAGCACAGATGAACACAACAGATCTGACGGGCAAGGTCGCTCTTGTCACCGGCGCGAGCCGGGGCCTCGGCCTGGCCATCTCCCGCGGCCTCCTCGAAGCCGGCGCCACCGTGATCGTGTCAAGCCGCAAGATCGAGGCCTGCGAGGGCGCCGTTGCGGCATTGAATGAATCCGGCCCCGGCACCGCCCACCCGTTTGCACTGCACGTCGGCAAGTGGGACAGCATCGAACCTGCCGTCGATTCGATCATCGAGCAGTTCGGGAGCATCGACATCGTCGTCAACAACGCGGGTATCGCACCGTTGGCGAAGAATTTGGCCTCGGTCTCCGAAGGACTGTGGGACAAAACCATCGAGGTCAACCTCAAGGGGCCGTTCCGCTTGATGGCCGTTGCCGGTGACCGCATGGTCGCCGCCCGCGGGGGATCGATCATCAACATCTCGAGTATCGGTGCCGAGCGCCCCAGCCCGCCCGAGGCGATGTATGCCGCGGCCAAGAACGGACTCAACGCCCTCACCCGCGCATTCGCACAGGAGTACGGCCCGACCGTCCGTGTCAACTGTGTGATGCCCGGTGGTTTCGCCACCGACATGGCAGAGAACTGGGACGACGAGTTCATCGGCAAGATCATCGACCGACTGCCGGCAGGCCGCCTCGGGCTACCAGCCGAAATCGCCGGAGTGGTTACCTACCTGGCCTCTGACGCAGCCGGTTACACCACCGGTGCCATCATCCCCGTTGATGGTGGACGAACCGCGGTCTACTGATGCCGACTGGAGAAGTGATGACCGACAACAGCTCCGCACGCGAATCAATGCTCACCTCGATGTTCGGGCTATCCGGCCGTGCCGCGATCGTCACCGGTGCGTCGTCGGGACTCGGACTCGGCTTTGCCCGCACACTCGCCGGCGCCGGCGCCACGGTCTACGCCGCCGCGCGCAGACTCGACCGGCTCCACGCGCTTGCCGACGAGATCCCCGGCATCGTTCCCGTGCAGTGCGACATCACCGACGACAGTGATCGCAAGGCCCTGGTCGACGAGTGCTACAACCGCTCCGGCCGCCTCGACATCCTGGTCAACAACGCCGGCAAGCCCGGCCCCCCACAAGCCGAACAGGAGACCGCCGAGGGGTTCAACTCGATTCTCGAGGTCAACCTGGTGGCGGGATTCCACCTGGCCACATACGCGGCCGGCCGCCTCGCCGAGGGCGAGCAGGCGTCGTACATCAACATCTCCTCGGTGATCGGCTTGGTCTCCACCGCCCCGATCGGCGGTGCAAGTTATGCCGCATCCAAGGCAGGCACGCTAGGACTCACCCGCGAACTCGCCGGTCAATGGGGCCGCCGGGGTATCCGTGTGAACGCGGTTGTCCCCGGGTGGTTCGATACCGAGATGACCGACGGCCTCTTCAGCAACGACAAGTCCGCAGGCTGGGTACGCCGGAACACCATGCTCGGCCGCGGCGGCATCGAGGGTGAGATCAACGGGGCCGTGCTCTTCCTCGCCTCGGACGCGTCGATCTACATGACTGGTCAGACACTCATCGTCGACGGTGGCTGGACCGCGCGCTGATGTTGGCCGTTCAGCTCACAGCATGGGGCGAATCACCTGTAGTTCGTGAGATCCCCGAACCTGCATTCACCGGCAAACAGCTCCTGATCAAGGTCGGCGCGGCCGGATTGTGCCGATCCGACCTCGGCGTCATGGACTCCCCCGCCGGGCGGTTCGATTATCCGCTACCCCTGACCCTCGGCCACGAGGTCGCCGGCGTCGTCATCGACGCCGGACCAGAAGGGGACCGCAGCCTGATCGGCGAATCGGTGGTGGTGCACGGCATCTGGCCCTGCCAGGCTTGCCGGAACTGTCGACGTGGTCGACAGAACTACTGCCTCGAGCTCGTCCCCCGGCAGGACGGTCGCCTCTCACCGATGGGCAACGGTCTCGGTCATCACGGCGGTCTCGCCGAACTCATGGTGGTCCCGTCTGCCGACGTACTCGTTCCCACCGGCGCCCTGCCTGCCGAACAGGCTGCACCGCTGGCTGACGCCGGACTCACCGCCTATCACGCGATTCGTCTGCACAATGACCTGATCGACAGTGACACTGTTGCCGTGGTCGTCGGAATAGGCGGACTCGGCCACCTGGCCGTCCAGATCCTGCGGGCACTCGGTGTCCGCCGAATCGTCGCCGTGGACACCCGCGAGCAGGCTCACGCGCTGGCCATCGAATCGGGCGCGCAGGGATGCCATCTGACACTCGAGGGGGCTGCACGCGACATCGCGACCCTCGGCGGAGCCGATCTGATCTTCGACTTCGTCGGTGCACCACCGACCATCGGACCCGCACCTGGGCTGCTTGCGCCCGGCGGGCGAATCGTCGTCGTCGGCAGCGCCGGCGGACGACTCACCGTCGGCAAAGACCTCGGTTTCCCCAGCGGCTGGCAGGTCGGTGCCCCGTTCTGGGGCACTACCGACGACCTCCGGAACGTGGTTGCGATGGCACAAGCCGGCACCTTGCATGCTGAGGTCACGAGATTCGGTTTCTCCGAAGTTCCGGATGCCTACCGACAACTACGTTCGGGCTCGTTCGCCGGCCGCGGAGTCCTTGTCCCCGGCCTTTGAGTTCATAATTTTTACGACCGCGACGATGAAAGAGACAGCGCAGTGAAGCAACTTGCACAGGAGATGGTCGCCCGGGCCGAGTCCGACCCCGATGCGGTTGCCGTCATCGACCAGCTGGGGAGCCACACAATCGGGTCGATTGTCGATGCCGCCCGTACGCTCGCCGACCGGATCGCAGGCATCGATGAGGCACCGCCCACCGCGCTCATCCAGGCCGACAACACCTGGCATACCTTGGCCACCGCCGTGGCCGTCGGGTTACGGGGCGGCTTGGTCGCCGTCTTCAGCCCCCACGCCACCGAAGCCGAGTTCGAGTTGGCACTCGAGGACATCGCCCCTGACATCGTTGTGGCCGATCCGACCTCACTTTCGCAATGGGGCATCGACTCCGCGCGTTTTCCCGACTCCGAACAGGCGTTCGATACGCTGTTACTACGTTCTGCTCCGCGAGGGTTCGGCGACATTGCACGCTGGCAGGGTGGCACCGCGATTGCGATGACCTCCGGTTCGACTGGACGCCCCAAGTGCGTTGTCCAGTCCGAAGAGGCAATCCGGTACGCATGCCAGAGCACGATCGACACCGTCGGACTGCAACCGGGTGACGCGATCGGCGCGTTTGTCCCATTGTCTTCGGTAGCTGCATTCTGCTTCGGCATGTATCTGCCGGCCTACCTTGGTGGACCCCTCGTGGCGATCGGTAAGTGGTCGCCCGCCGGGGCAGTCGACGCGATGGAGAAGAACGGTGTTGCGTGGACGATGCTGGTGCCCACCATGGCGCTACAGCTCTCGGTGACCGAGAGCTCCGAAGGCAGGCTCTCGGCCGTTCGGGCCCTGACGGTGGGCGGTGGCCCGATGAACGAGGGGGCACTAGAGAAGGCCGAGACAACACTGGGAACCACATTCCTGCGGGTGTTCGGGATGTCCGAGTGCCTGGGCCACACCACACCAGCGCTCGACGATCCCCCGGCCGTCCGCCTCGGCCGGGACGGGCGCCCCTTTCCCGGCACCATCGTGCGGGCCGTCGATTCCGACGGTCTCCCGGTACCCACCGGTGAGATCGGCGACGCCCAGGTGAAGGGTCCATCGATGTTTGTCGGCTACGCACGTGGCGGCATCCCGGTCCCGCCGACGCTGACCCAGGACGGGTTCCTGCCCACCGGCGATCTCGTGGAGGTCGGCAACGACGGCACCGTCCAGGTGATAGGACGTAAAAAGCAGATCATCATCCGCGGTGGCCGCAACATCGACGTCAACGAGATGGAGTCGGCGATCGCCGACCTTCCCGGTGTCGTTCAAGTATGTGTGGTCCCTGTTCCCGATGACCTCCTCGGCGAGCGGGCTGCGGCGCTGGTAGTCACCGAATGTGAAAATCTCACTCTCGAGCGTGTGACAGAACAGCTTGCTGCGGCAAACTTCCCCAAGTTCAAATGGCCCGAGTACGTCTTCACCGTTGATGACCTACCTCAGAACCGTGTTGGTAAGTTGTCACGACCCGATGCGGTGAGCATGGCGTCTACCCTGGCTACTAAAATTGACCCTAATTCACCTCAGGGCAGGTAGACTCGAGCACGCGTGTACTTGTCCAATTACAGGGGGACCCATGAGCACTGATACCGAGGTTCGCCGGGAGAGCCCGCGGTCCAAGCGCAGTCTCATTCTGTCGGTCGCGATCGATCAATTCGGCAAGGTGGGTTACGAACACACCAAGTGGGCATCCATTGCCGACGAAGTGGGCATCGGCCAGACCGCGCTCTATCACTACTTCGAGTCAAAGGCACACTGTCTGCTGACCATCATGCGACTCGAGTTGGCCGAATCGGCCGAACGGTTCACCGCCGCCACAGCCGAGACGTCCGACCCGGTCGAAGCATTACGCGCAGCCGTTGCCGTGTCCCTCGAGGCATCGCCGACAGATGCCTTACAGCGTCGCATCCTGCAGAACCATATGGATTTGCTGGCCACCGAACGGCAGTCGGTCAAAGAGGAGGCCGAGCGTCTCCGGTCTCGCGAACTCGTCGCCAAGATCGAACAAGACTGGACCGATCTCATTACCCGCGGGATCAAATCCGGCGACTTCGTCGATTCCGACGCGCATCTACAGGGCCGCTTGGTACTCGCGCTGGTCATCAGCGTCTGGCGCTGGTACCGCCCAGGCGGCAAGGTCACACTCGACGAGATTACCGCGCTGGTTACCGACGCGGCCCTACGCGTCGTTCGCGCGTAGGCATCTTGCGGTCGGCGCGCCCTGCCGACGCCGCGCTGAAATGAACAGAATTCACTTAGGAGACTTGATGTACAACCTCATTCTCATCGCCGCCCGTCCCACCGACTGGACCCACGAGCAATTTATGACGTGGTGGCGCGGAGAGCATGCCGAAGTCACCTACCCGCTCCCCGGATTGCTGCGTTGGCAGCACACCGAACTTCTCGAATCCTTCGGCAGTCGGTCAGAAGGCTGGGACGGCCTCTCGGTCCTGAGCTTCGCATCACGTGAATGCCTCGACATCGCGTTGGCGAGCCCGGAATGGCAGGCTGCGGTCGACCACGTCGGAACCATGGGTGGTCGTCGAATGATGTGGTACGGCGACGAGAAAACTATGATTCCCCTCGTCACCACCGGCGAATGACCTCCGAGTGGGCCGAGGCCGGTGCCCACCAAGTCGCCGAGGGCGTCCACCGAATCCCGCTGGAGATGCCGCAAGACGGATTGCGCGCGATCAACGTGTACGCGTTGGAGACCGACAACGGATTGGCGCTGATCGATGGTGGGTGGCACCGCCCGTCGACCCACCACGAACTTTCCGCGGCGCTCACTCGGATCGGATATTCGCCTGCGGACATCCACGACATCTACGTCACCCACGTACATCGCGACCACTACACGTTTGCGGTGGAATTGCGACGCCGCCACGGATCCCGGATCCACCTCGGCCGCGCCGAGGCCCCGGGAATCGCCGCTATCGCGAGGCTGAACAGCAATGTCCCCGAGAGTTCGCTCCGCGAACTTCATCGTGCGGGCGACACCGTCATCGCCGAGCAGACGCACCGGACGGCGATCGCCGAGCCTTTCGCCCTCGCCGACTGGGAACAGCCCGATATCTGGCTGTCCCCTGGCCCAGTCGACATCGCCGGTCACTCGTTGATCGCCACCCACACCCCCGGCCACACCAAGGGCCACATGGTCTTTCACGATGTCGACCGAGGTGTGTGTTACACCGGCGATCACGTGCTGCCGACGATCACACCGTCCATCGGGTTCGAACTCGGCAACTGGGAACTACCCCTGGGGCAGTACCTACGGTCTCTGACGCTGATGCTCGACGAGCCGGAACGAGTCATGTTGCCGGCCCACGGTCCGGCCGGCACCCACGTACGCGCGCGCTGCCTGGAACTGCTCGCACACCACGACCACCGCTTGAACCAAACGCGTAATGTTGTTGCACGATTAGGTCCGAGCACCGGTCTGCGAGTCGCTCAGGCCCTTAGGTGGACGCGCCGCGAGCGCGCATTCGACGCACTCGATTGCTTCAATCAAATGGTCGCTACCTGCGAGACACTGGCACACCTCGACGTCCTCGTCGACCGTGACCTCCTGTCGGTAGTCACCGAAGACGGCGTGGACGTCTTCAGCATGAGCTGAGGAAGTCGAACACCACCTACGTCCCCGTATGGGTAGCCCGGGTACATGATTTCCGGGATACCCCTACGGGGACGAATTCTTGCTCTCTCGGGGAGGATGAAACTCTTTCAGTCGGCAGTCCAACCACCATCGACGTAGAGTTCGGATCCGGTCACGAACGTCGAATCGTCGCTCGCGAGGAACGCCACCATCGCGGCTACCTCCGACGCTCGGCCCAGCCGTCCCATCGGAGTGTGCGCAACCATCGCCCGATGACGTTCGGTCCCCTCGAAACGTTCGAGCAGCTGTTCGGTCTCGATGAAACCGGGGTGTACCGAATTTACTCGCACGCCCTTGGTGGCCCAGTGCAACGCAGCGTTCTTGGTCATCGTGCGCACTGCACCCTTGGCGGCCGCGTAGGCGAAGCTGTTGCCCAGACCGCCCACGGTACCCAGGATCGAACAGATGTTGACGACGGAGCCGCCGCCCGTCCGTTCGATAAGATTGCCGGCGTGCTTCATGCCGAGCCAGGTTCCGGTCTGACTCACCGCGATGACCCGGTTGTAGCGGTCGAGGTCTTCATCGACGACGGTCTCCAGGCTACCGATCGCTCCGTTGTTCACTACGGTGTCGAGCCGCCCGTAACGGGCCGAGACAGCCTCAACCACGCTCTGCCACTGCGACTCCTGTGTGATGTCCAGAGCAAGTCCCTGGTGTCGGTCGGGCTGTTCCTGCGCCGACACCAGCTTCTCGCACGCCTGCGCGTCGACATCGGTAGCCACCACGTGGGCGCCCTCATCGGCGAGGCGCGCGACGATCTCGATCCCGATCCCTCCGGTGGCTCCCGTCACGAGCACCACTTTGTCGCGGAGTCTGGTGTCCATCGAAGTCACTGTCCTGATCCCTTCCCGTCACAACTTACTCAGGACATTGCGGCCACCGACGATCATTGCGATCGCTACACCTACTGTGGTCACCGCCGTCATCAGCAAGGCCATCGCGGCCACCATCGGGTACGAGCCGTTCTGCCACATGTCGTAGAGCAGGGTACCCATGACCTGCGTGGTGGACGCGCGGACGAGGAGTGACGCCGCAAACTCGTGGGTGAGCAGGATGAAGATCAGTGCCACAGCACTGAAGATCGTGGGACGCATGAGCGGCAACATGATTCGAAGAGTCGTCACGAGCGGGGAGGCCCCACTGGTCGCGGATGCTTCGGTGTAGGTGTTGCCCAGTGACAACATCGAGGTCATCTGCATCCTGACTGCAAAAGGCAGCATCAGGACGACGTACACCAGGATTATCACTGTTCGGGTGCCGTAGAGGATAAATGGCGGTTCGGTGTACACCATCAGGAATCCGACACCGAAAATCACCGCAGGAATGCCCATCGGTAGTGCCGTTATCAGATCTCCAATCAAGCCGAGGATCTTGTATCGACGTCCACGGATCAGCAGGTTCGCGATCACGTAGCCGATGGGGATACAGATCGCGACGGCGCCGATGGATGTCACAACGCTCGTGATGACCGATTCCACTATGGCGTTGGTGCGGAACAGTTCTTTGTAGTTCGCGAGCGTGAACAGGTCCCAGCCCAGCGATCCCGACCAGTACGGCGTCAGTGAGACGATGATCAAACCGATCAATGGAAGTACCAGCGCGAACAGGGAGAAAACCGCGATGGTCACAGCTGCCCAGGTTCCTCGGCCGGTGGGGTTCACGAACGATTTTCCACCGTGGGTGACAAACCGGGATTGGTCGCCGAGCAAGCCCTTCTGGATGAGGACCACCGCGAGGCCGAAGATGACAAGTGGCGAACCTGCTGCGGCCGCGGCGGCGAAATCCGACGGCGATTGTGAGACCCGTTCGTACATCTCAGTGGTGAGAACTTTGACTCCACTGTTCTGCCCGAGCATCAATGGACCGGTGAACTGCCCGAGCCCGAGCAACAGCGCGATACCACCACCGTAGATCAGGGACGGGCGCAGGAGCGGGAGAACCACTTTGAAGAAGATACCGATGGTTGACGACCCGCTGATCTGCGCGGCCTCGAGGTGTTCGGAACTGATGTTCTGCATCCCGGAGCTGACGAACAAGTACACGAAAGACGTGAGGCCGAAACCGGTGAGAATAATGATCCACGGCACCGAGTAGACGTCCACGGGCCCGGAGTCGAGACTGCTCCACCACGGAAGTTTGCGCAGCAAGACGTTGAGATAGCCGGGTCCGGGTGACAGCAGGAACGCCCACCCGACGATGCTTGCGACTGCAGGCATGACGATCGGCAGGATCGGGATCATCTTGAGCCATCCCAGTCTCGAGGGAAGGCGACTGGCAGCATAGGCAAGAAGCGTGCCCAAAACCATGGCGATCACCAGCGACCCGACCGCCAGGGCGGCGGTGGTCCCGAGGGTCTTGGCAATGTCGTATCGGCCGTACTGCGATTTGTAGCCGGCAGCACCGTCCTCGAATGCCAGCACTTGCAGACGGATCATAGGCAGGACAACGAGGTACGCGAGCACCGCGAGCAAGGCTATGTAGCCGATTCGAGCGCGCCAATGTGTCGGGATCGAGAACGATCGTGTGGGCGCCACTGCAGTCATAGTCGTCATGACGCGGTTCCTCCACTGCCTGCCGCGACCAGATCGGGCTCGGCGACTACAGAACCATTGGGTTCACCGTAAACCCGCAGGCTGTCGGGCGAGAAGCTGATCACCAACGGCGCACCGGGTGTCAGCTGACGCAACCGCGCTCCGTGGTCGGATGCCCGGGCCCGCAACGCCAACGGCTCGGTACCGGTCTTGACCGAGACGTCGAAGTATCGGCCGGCGTATTCGTAGTCGACGAGTTCGGCATGGAGGGGAACGTTGCCCACCGGGACGTCCTGTAACGATTCGTGCAGGAAAACGTCGTCCGGACGGAAGCGGGCGACTGCGCTGGTGCCCTCGTCGGCCCGGTCACGCACCACGGCGCCACCGAGATCGATGCCGTCACCTGCGTTGGTCTTCCAGCCTTCGTGGCCACGCTTGAGTTCGAGTCGATTGCCCATCCCGATGAAGGCGGCGACGTATTCGGACGCCGGCATCTCGAAGACACGTTCGGGAGCGTCATACTGTTCGATCCTGCCCGACTTCATGATTGCCAGACGATCGCCCAACGCGAAGGCCTCAGCCTGATCATGCGTCACGAAAACGGCTGTGAATCCGATCTTCTGGTGCAGCTGGTGGATCTGCGACCGCACCTGATCCCGGAGACGCGCATCGAGGTTGCTCAATGGTTCGTCGAACAACATCAAGTCCGGCTGGGCGACCAGTCCGCGGGCCACCGCGACCCGCTGCTGCTGACCACCACTGAGCTGGGAGGGGTACCGATCGAGCAGCGCGCCGCAATCGACCATGTCCGCAGCCGCTTCCACCGCTCCGCCGGAGATCGCCTTCTTGAGTTTGCGGACCTCGAGCGGGTACTTGATGTTGTCGCGAACGGTCATGTGCGGCCACAACGCATAGGACTGGAATACCATCCCGATATTGCGCTTGTGCGCGGGAACATCGACCTTGGTGCTCGCATCGAAGACCGTCTGGGTCCCGAATTCGATCGACCCACCTTGCGGGGTCTCGAGACCGGCCAGACAACGCAGGGTCGTGGTCTTGCCGCAACCGCTGGGTCCGAGCAGGACCAGGAACTCGCCTTCCTCGATGTCCAGGTCGAGTTCATCGACGACCACATTCGATCCGTAACTCTTGTTCAGACCGGAAACTTTGAATTGGGAGGTCATTTAGAGACGCTTTCTGTGAAGATCCTTGGTGTACGTACACCGGCGGCCTGACCACCGTCGATGATGAGGTCGGTCCCGGTGATGTAGGCGCTGTCATCGGTGGCGAGGAAGCGGATCGTCTTGGCCACCTCCTCCGAAGAACCTCGTCGCCGCATCGGGATGCTGCGCACGTAGGCGGTGGTGTCGTCCGCCGCGAAGTCCGGCACCGAAGTGATCTCGGTTTCGATGCTCCCTGGACACACCGCGTTGACACGGATTCCGCGGTCGGCCAATTCAAGGGCGGCAACCCTGGTCAGCGTCCGAACGCCGGACTTCGCGGCACCGTACGCCCCGAGTTCCGCGGTGGCCAAAACACCCCGCAGGGAGGCCAGGTTGACGATGGAACCGCCGTCGACCATGGCCTCGGCTGCGGCTTTGATCCCGAGGAATGTACCGATCAAGTTGAGGTCGAGCATCTTCCGAAAGCCGTCCAAAAATGTCTGTTGGAGCGGAGCCTTGATGGCCGCCCCCGCACTGTTGACCAAAACCCCGAGCACGTGCCCGTTGGCAGCTATCGCCGATGTGGCGGCAGCCCAGTCTTCTTCACTCGTCACGTCGAGATGGAGATAGTGGGCATCCGGACCCAAGGCATGTGCCCGCGCCTGTCCCGCAGCATCGTCGACATCGCTGAGATACACTGTTGCACCCTGTGCGGCAAAGAGTTCGGCGCTTGCTCCGCCGATACCACCGGATGCACCGGTCACCAATATGGTGCGTCCACGCAGTGACGTCGCCATGTCATCCATCGTCGTAATACCTTTCGGGTGTTGACCGGTGCTCAGCTCGGGAAGAGATTCGCCCATCCTTGGGAGTACTGACCGACCTTCTCAGGGCCAGGTCGGCGACCTGGCCGACGCGATGTCCTTCGCCCGGACAACTGGACCCGGGATATCGAGGAGGACTGCGGCGCCGCCGCTCAGCGCGGTCCGGCCTTCGCGGGCCACCAGCAAGTCCGCGAGCGCCTGCGCAGCATCCAGGTAGGGCCCACCCTCGTCATATCCGTATCCCTTCGAACCGAACGCGAGTTTTCAACGAACAACGGAGCAGGAACTGAACTGAACTAATGTCAGTTTGACACTATCGGCCAATCTTTGTGATGTCAATCACGAACGCCCCACTGAAGTAAATCTGCTTCGATTTTGTCAGAGATCGCAGTTGGCACGACTGAACGCGCCGCTCATTTCGGGTCAGAAATGAGCGAAGCCGCTCGGTCAGCACGCGGTGGTGGCTGCGGTCAGCCCGAAAACCAAGGCGGACGCGATCCCGCCGGCATATGCCCGATACCAGAGGCCGCCGGTGTCGGAGCCGGCGGCCAGCAATCCGGCGATCGGAGCGCCGTCCGCGCCCAGCACCCGCGCGTGATCATCGATCCGGATGCCATGGAACGGAAAGGTGATGGCAGGAGCAGCCTCGATGAAGTAGTACGGCCCCTCCGCCAGTGGCGCACGATCACGGGTACGGCTGGGTGAGAGATGATCACCGGCATCGGCGGCCCGGTTGAATTCCGCGACTGCCGCGGCGATGGCCTTGCCGTCGTATCCCCACTCCTCCGGTAGATATTCGAACTCGTCGAGATCTTCGGCCATACCGACCCTTCCACCTCGCCTGTTGGCGAGATCGAACTTGTCGAGAGCGATGGCGCCTTCGACGTAGGACGCCAACATCCAGTCGCGATGGACGCGTGCGTCCGCGATCAACAGCCCACGACTCTCAGGCTGATCAAGGAGAGCCATAGTCGTCAGATGGTCACCGAGCGTCTCGTCGACGAAGCGTTCGTTGTTCAGGTTGAACAGCAGTGCATGTTCGCTGTAGTAGAGCGACATGTCCACGAAGTCAGAGGGGTCGGCCAGTTCGACGCCACTGGGAATCAGGTGCCCGTAGAAGCCTGCGTCCTCAGATCCGGTCGAAGCACCGACAGCCGAGGCCAGCCGGTACCCGGCACCACAGCTGTTCGGGTTCGACCGGAGCTGCATCTTCCCGGCGTCGGGGTGCACGTGCTCGGCAAGAAGTTCTTTGTCGCCCTGGAATCCACCGGTCGCGAGCAATGTGTTGAGCGAGCGGATCTCGCGGATCACGCCATCGACGCGCACCGTCGCACCGACGACACCACGGTTCTCCACGAGCAGAGCCTCGGTATCCGCGCGGAGCATGAGTTCTCCCCCGGCTTCGATGACCATCCGCCGGCAGGTGTCGATGTAATGGTTGGTGTCGAACTTATGACCCTGACCACCGAAATCCAGGATGCGCTGGGCATCGTCGACGTCGATACCTACAGATCGGATCCACTCGATCCCGTCGGTGAAGCGATCAACCAGAGCTCGTTTGAGTGACTCGTCTCCACGTGGGTTCTCGGCGTTCATGATCTCGTACGTCGGCGCGGTCCAGGCATAGCCGGCAAACCGAGCGGATCCGCCGACGTCGCCGCTGACCTCGACCACGCATACCTTCTTGCCGTTGCGCGCAGAGTTGGCTGCGGCGGTCAGCCCGGCCATACCCGCACCGATAACCAGGAGGTCAAAAGCTCCGCTGAACATGATCTTCCTCACTTCCGGCGGCCGGGTCGACCGGGTCCTGCGACCCGACCAGCCACCACGATAGGGCCGTGACATGCAGCTTACGGCACTAGAACTGATTTCGGTTCAGTTAGATTTTCACGAACATGGGGACGTGTCAACGAACACCCCGGCAAAAGGAGAACCGCCAGTACACACACCACTTGCATTGTGTGCTGCATCACTCTATGTTGAACTGAATTGACTTCAGTCCAGGAAGGACCAGACATGAAACACAAGTGCATCCGCGCAGCGGTGACAGCGGCTGTTGCCGCCCTCACGCTGACCGCGTGCGGTAGCGGCTCGTCGGGTACATCCGAGCCGGTTTCGGGTTCCTGGGACGACGTGATCGCCGCGGCGAACGAGGAAGGCAAGGTGACGATCTATTCGACGCAGGCCGCACCGCGCCTCGCGGCACTCGAGACGGCATTCGAAGCCGCCTATCCGGCGATCGATCTCGAAGTCGTTCGTGGTGTCGACGCCGACCTACTGTCCAAGGTCGATGCCGAAAGCAAGTCCGGCAAAGGCATTGGAGACGTCGCCGTCATCACCGACGTCTCCTGGATGGATGCCAACAAAGACACCGACGCTGCGGGCAAGCTGATCGGTCCGAACTTCGACAACCCAGAATACGAGCGCGACACCAGCATCATTGCCGACCGCTTCTTCCTCGAGGGAGCAGTCCTCCTCGGATTCGGCTGGAACACGTCCTTGTTGCCGAGCGGTATCTCGACGCCTCAGGATTTCCTCGATCCGGCGCTGAAAGGCAAGATCGGCATCGTGAACCCCGCCACGTCGCCCACATACCTCGATTACTACTCACACATCGAAAAGTATTACGGCGGACGTAAAGTGCTGGAACAGATCGCAGACCAGAATCCGCGCATCTATCCCAGCAATCAGCCGCTTGCCCAGGCGATCGCCTCCGGTGAGATCTCCGCGGGGCTCATGGCAGACCCGATGCTGCCCAACAAGGAAGCCGGCGCGCCGGTCGAGTGGGCTGCCGGTGAGCATATCTGGGGTGCCAAGTGGTATGGGTTCGCACTGGGCACGTCGCCCCACCCGAATGCCGCACAAGTCCTTGCCAACTTCATGGTGAGCCAGCCGGGTCAGGCTGCCACCTCTGTCGGGTACAGCTCCGTGCTACCCGACATCGAAGGATCGTTGGCTCGCGCACAGGGTGTCCCCGACCAGAACGTCGAGGTGACCACTGGCGATGGTGCACAACGCTACCGCGATGAACTCGAGAAGACCTTCAGCTGAAGCTGCGCTCGCTCCCCCGCGTGCTGCTCTCACCACCGGCAACACGCGGGTTCGTGCGCCCAGGTCCCGAACTTCCAGGATCCGGCCCCAACCGAAAGAAAACTGATGACCGACAATCAATTCGCGGGAAAAATCGCCGTCGTAACCGGCGCCGGATCCGGCATCGGCGCAGCAACCGCCCGAGCGCTCGCCGATCGCGGTGCCCTCGCCGTCTATCTATGTGACGTGAACAAGGACGCAGCCGAGGCTGTAGCCGCCACAATCGACGTGGGACAGGCCATCAGCCTCGACGTCAGCGATTCGGCCGCGGTCGCCACCGCCTTCGGACTAGTCGTAGCGGCCCAGGGTCGGATCGACGTGGTGGTTCATGCCGCCGGCGTCGATGATCCGACGAGCAAGCAACGCATGTACGACGCCGCAGAGAAGGGCGAACCGATCGATATCCTCGCGCACCTCGAGGATGACGACTGGCGGCGAATCATGTCCATCAACCTCGACGGAACGTTCTTCGTTCTGCGTGAGGCCGTACGCGCAATGAAACCGATTGGAAGCGGAGCGATTGTGACGATCGGCTCGTCGACGGGCTTCGACACGCTCATCGGCTACCCGCACTATTCAGCATCCAAAGCCGGGGTCCACGCGCTGAGTCAGTCTGTGGCCAAGGAGGTTGCGCCATTCGGGATCCGCGTGAACACCGTAGCTCCCGGCCCGGTGGACACCGGCATGGCCAGCCGTACCCCGGCACATCTACGGGAGACGATGGCGAAGAGTGGCGCCCGCGGTTACGCAACACCAGAAGAGATTGCCGACAACATCCTCTATCTGGCGTCGGACGCTGCAGCCAATGTGGTCGGCGCGGTGCTGTTGAGCAACGGTGGTCGCTTCACGGTCTGAGAACATAACGACAGCAAACCCCACAGCCGTAACAGACCGTCCGGCTCGGCATTCTCCCATCGGAAGTTTCGCCATCACCACCGCAAATCGGGTCATCTGTCCGACCTACCCGCCCACCGAGACCATTTCATGATCGCCGAGGTCGCGTCGCCCGGCCGGATATCTGCGGTTCCTGGAAACAAGTGACTCGATGGCGAGCCTATTGACCCATGTCAGAGACGTTGCCGGATCGGTGCCTGTGCGCTCGCGCCAGAGAAGAAGCCATGAGCATATACGGCACCGATACGGTGAAGTTGCCCTCCTTCCGGGGGCCGGCGGGGTCTTCCGCGTCGCTGCGCTCGCATCGGCGATTTTCGGGGCAGCGACACGTCGGGAACTCTCGCCGGAGGACTTTACGCACGTCGACGACGTCTACACCTCGGGCATTCGAGCCGGTTGCCGCTGGGCAGCGGAGTGTCCGCTCGAGGAGCGTGTCCACACCGACCAGGAGGCGCGTATCCCTCGCGAGGGTGTCCTGTCGTCACAGCACACAACCGAGCCCCGCTTCACCCGCCGCGGCCTCGGAAAGATCTAGCGAAAACGGTTGCCGCGCAGAGCGGTCTGGGCCGATGGCGCATGCGTTTCGTCCTCTGTTACCTATGTGACTGATATGCACTCGAGTCTCGGCAACCCCGACGATGGCCCGCCTCGTTACTCGCCACACATGCGAATACCAACGGGGCACCGCGTCCGGTCACCGGGAATGCCTCGACCCCCGCGCCGGAAGCTCCACTACAACGGTGAGGACACCGATCCCCCGACAGGACCGATCCCCCTACAACGGAGTACCGAAGCAGATGCACATAGGAATCGCGCCGCCCATCGTCGTCCAGCATCCCGCCGTCGTAGCGGAGTGGGAGGCCGCCGCCGGGATCGAGGAATTGACGCGGATAGCCGAAACGGCGGACCGCCTCGGCTATCACCACCTCACCTGCAGTGAGCACGTGGCTGTGCCCATCGATGTTGCGGCCGAGCGCGGCGCCACGTACTGGGACCCGCTCGCCACCCTCGGCTTTCTCGCCGCACGGACGAGCAGCATCCGGCTCGCCACACAGGTCCTGGTGCTCGGTTATCACCACCCGCTCGAGATCGCCAAGCGGTACGGCACGCTCGACGCCGTCAGCGGGGGCCGCCTGGTTCTCGGTCTCGGCGTAGGCAGCCTGCGTGAGGAGTTCGCCCTGCTCGGCGCCCACTTCGACGACCGCGGACACCGGGCCGACGACGCCCTCGCCGCCTTGCGCGCGTCGCTGTCCCGTTCCCGGCCGGAGTATCACGGCGCCTTCTACGATTTCGAGGACGTGGTTGTGGAACCGCACGCCGTGCAACCACGGGTCCCGCTGTGGGTGGGCGGGCGCACGCTCCGCTCTCTGCGGCGCGCGGTCGCCTTCGGTGACGGCTGGGTCCCGTTCGGTCTGTCGCTCGACGAACTGTGCGCACTCCTCGGCAAGGTCGACCTACCCGGCGGCTTCGAGGTGGTTCTCAGCGCTGGGGCACCACTCGACCCGATCGGTAATCCCGATACCGTGCGCCGCGCCCTCGAACGACGCCGCGACGCCGGCACCACGATCGTCAGCACGACCCTCGCCTCCACCGGGGCCGGACATTACTGCGAGCAACTGGGCGCCCTCCGGCAGCTCGGCGACGAGCTCGGCCTCACTTTCCGAAGTTCTTCCCCCGACGACAGGACACATCCGTGACCGACTCCGAAAAACAACTTCTCCAGTCTCTCCTCGGACGGGTCGCCGTGCTCGAGGACAAGCTCGCGATCCTCGAATTGATGACCGCCTACGGTCCCGCCATCGACAGCGGCTCAGCCGAGGCGGTGGCCCGGCTGTGGACCGAGGACGGTGTGTACGACGTGGACACCGGCGTGCTGCGCGGACACGCAGCCATCACTGCGATGGTGCAGTCGCAGGCACACCAGGGCTGGATCGCCGGCGGTTGCGCGCACATGCTCGAGCCCGGACACATCCGGGTCGATGGGGACACCGCGGTGGCGACCTGTAAGTCCCAGTTGATCATTCGCGACGAAGACGGATTCCGTGTACACCGGATCACGGCCAACCGCTGGGAGCTCGCCAAGATCGACGGCGTGTGGAAGGTGACCCGCCGGACCAATCGGCTCCTCGACGGGCGTGAGGAGGCACGGGCCCTGCTCGCCGCCGGCGTCCTCAGCTGATCCAGACGACCGCGGGGCCCGCACATAGTGCGGGCCCCGCGGTCGGTGGCAGGGTCAGGCCACCATCTCGGACTTCGGTACCGCGACGTCAGTGGGACGGTCGATCCTGTTGCGGGTCAGCAGGAGTCCCATGATTCCGGCGAGCACACCCGCGACAGCGAGGGTGAAGAAGGCGTACACGAAACCCTGTTCCGGGAAGTGCGAGGCACGACCCACGAGCATCACTCCGGGGATCGCGAGGATGGTGATCATCACCTGGCTGCCGATCGCGCTGCCCAGCGAACCGGACAGATTGAGCATCCCGCCGGCGATACCCTGGGTCTCGGCGGGCACCGTGCGCATGATCAGGTTGGGGAGCGTCGCCGACGCGGAGCCCAGCCCGAGTCCGATGACCAACTGCCCGAACATCAGCTGAAGAGTCGAATCATGCAGCGTCGCAAGTAGGAATGACCCGAGGGCGAGCGCAAATCCGCCGAACACCAGAACCGGAGCCGGGCCGATGCGACGCGTGAAGTACCCGCCCACCGGTCCCGCGATCATCGACACCACGCCGGTGGGCACCGTGTAGATCGCGACGGCAAGTGCGGTCGCGCCGAATCCGTACCCCAGCCCCAGGTCGGGGTCGGTCATCACGAACATCGGGATCAGCATCGAGTGGCTGACCAGGACGAACTGGACGAAACCGCTGGCGGCCAACGTCTTCGCGACGGGCGGGTGCCGCAGCATCTGCAGATCGATGAGAGGTTCCTTCGGGGTGCGCTCGTAGACCAGCCAACCGGCCAGGACGGCGAGGCCCCCGCCGAGGAAGAGCAGCGTCTGCGGCGAGGTGTATCCCCAGGTGGACGCCTTACCGATACCGAACAGCAGCAGAAACGCCCCGGCTCCGAGAATGAGCGCCCCGAGTACGTCCAGCTTGGAGCGAGTCCGCAACGTGGTCTCGGGAACGAAGATTGCGACCGCAATCCCCACCACGGCCACGTGGAGCAGTTGCGCCCAGAACACCCCCGTATAACCGAAGTGATCGATGAGGTAGCCGCCGATGATGGGTCCGAGGATGGTGCTGGCGCCCATGCCGGTAGCGATGAATCCGACCGCCACGGGAATGATTGCGGGCGGCAGAATATCGCGGATCAAGCCGTAGGCCAGGACGAGAATGGCCATGCCCGCGCCCTGGAGCCCCCGGCCGACCAGGAAGAGTTCGAAGTTCGGGGCCAGAGCGCCCAGCAACGACCCGGCACCGAACACCGCGGCCGACACGAGCATCATCCGCTTCTTGCCGTAGATGTCACCGAGCTTGCCGACGAGCGGGGTGGAGGCGGCGAGCATGAGCGTGACGATGGTGATCACCCAGCCGACGTTCGCAGTTCCGAAGTGCTTCGAAATCTCGGGCAGTGCCGGGGTGACGAAGTTGTAGGCGAGGGGGATGACTTCGACCAGGAGAATGATCAAGGCCAGTAGGGCGTACGACTTCCCGCGCGAGAGCGGTGCGCGCTCCGCCTCGCCTGGGGACAGGGGAATGTGGTTCATATGAGGCTCCGGTGTTTCGAGAGGATCAGCACGCTCAACCTGGCATGCGCGTCAGTGACCTCGACCACAATTCCCACTGAGCGAGACCTCGCGGAAAGTAGAAATCATTCTTGTCAAAACTTCGCTTCGAGTAGTGACATGCGGTGCTCCCATACGTTAGAACTAGAATGAAATCTAATTTTCTACATGAGGAGTACGCATGACGGAATCGCTGAACCTGGCTGGACGCACTGCCGTCGTCACCGGCGCCGGTGCGGGACTGGGCCGCGCCGAAGCCCTCGCCCTCGCCGCGGCCGGGGCCGCCGTCGTCGTCAACGACATGGGCGACAATGCACACACCGTGGCGGAGGAGATCGCGACTGCCGGAGGTCAGGCGATTGCGGTCACGGGTGACGTCTCCGACTGGAGGCTGGGAGAACGCCTCGTCCAGGAAGCAGTTGGCACCTTCGGATCGATGGACATCCTCGTCAACAACGCCGGGATCCTTCGCGACAAGATGATCTTCAACCTGTCCGAATCCGACTGGGACGACGTGATTCGCGTTCACCTCAAAGGGCATGCCGCCACGTCGCGCGCGGCTTCGGTGCACTGGCGCGAAGCGAGCAAGACCGCCGGAGGCCCGGTGTATGGACGTGTGATCAACACGTCGTCCGAGGCCTTCCTCTTCGGTTCGGCCGGCCAACCCAATTATTCGGCGGCCAAGGCCGGGATCACCGCGCTCACCCTGTCGACGGCGCAGGGACTCTCGCGATATGGAGTGCGCGCCAACGCCATCTGCCCGCGCGCCCGGACTGCGATGACGGCCGACGCCTTCGGGGCGAATACCGCCGGCGACGCCGGACCCGATCCCCTCTCGCCCGAACGCGTCGCCACACTCGTCCACTACCTGGCCTCCCCCGCCTCGGGCGAGATCAACGGGCAGGTCTTC
The DNA here is from genome assembly GCF_018343855.1 of Rhodococcus sp. USK13. Lineage (NCBI taxonomy): Bacteria > Bacillati > Actinomycetota > Actinomycetes > Mycobacteriales > Nocardiaceae > Rhodococcus > Rhodococcus sp. USK13. Next base: position 686,086 of record NZ_CP069242.1, read on the forward strand.
GTTGTCTACGGCAAGATGGTCGCCTTGATGGCGGCACCCAAGGTCGAGAATCGCTTCGATGCAGCGGGATCCGCCTTCTCACCCGAGGAGCTCGAAGGACTTCTGACTCCCTATTTCGCAGGCCGCGGACCGTACGAGAACTACGCCGCGTTCAGCGTGGCGGAGCTCGAGAAGGCGGCGCTGGCCACCGCCGCGACCGTAGGTGTCTGACCCGAACGCGCAAAGGAACACCATGAGACTGCAGGGCAAGACAGCAATCGTGACGGGCGGCGCGGGCGGGATCGGACGAGCCATCACCCGGGTCTTCGTCCGTGAGGGCGCCAACGTTCTCTTCGTGGACATCGACGACGAACGCGGCACGGCTCTCGAGAAGGAACTCGGCGCGGCCACCCGCTTCCTGAACGTCGACATCGCCCGGCGGGAGTCCGCCGACCAGATCCGCGACGCCGCAGTCGACGCGTTCGGGTCCGTGGATGTTCTGGTCAACAACGCGCACGCGTCGCGCCAGGCACTGCTGGTGGACCATACCCAAGACATGTTCGACCTTTCCTTCCAGACCGGGTTCTATCCCGTGGTGCACCTGATGCAAGCGTGCTACCCGCAACTGAAGTCGGCGAAAGGTTCGGTGATCAACTTTGCGTCCGGGTCCGGCCTGGACGGCATGCCCACCCAGACGTCGTACGCCGCGGCGAAGGAAGCGATCCGGGGCGTGAGCCGCGTGGCCGCCAACGAGTGGGCGGCCGACGGGATCCGAGTAAACGTGATCTGTCCGTTCGCGGCCACCGAAGGAGTCCTCGCGTGGCAGGCCGCGTTTCCCGAACGCGCGGCGGCCTCCGTGGCGAAGGTTCCCCTGCAGCGCATCGGCGACCCCGAGACGGACATCGCGCCCGTGGCGGTGTTCCTCGCTACCGACGATTCGCGGTACATGACCGGCCAGACATTGATGGCGGACGGCGGCAGCATCAAGCTGCGGTAGTACGTCCGGACAAGGAGAGAACGATGGATCGATTCGATGGCCGAGTCGCCCTGATCACCGGCGGAGCCCGCGGCCAGGGCCGTAGCCACGCGGTGGAGTTTGCCGAACGCGGCGCAGACATCGTCCTGTGCGATCGGTGTTCGGACAGCCCGGTGGTCGGCTACCCCCTCGCCACCGAGGCCGATCTCGACGAGACCGCGGAACTGGTGCGGTCGACCGGACGTCGCTGCATCACAGCGATACTGGATACCGCCGACCGAAGCGCCATGGACGCGCTCGTCGCACGAGCCGAATCCGAACTGGGACGAATCGACATTGCCGTGGCGAATGCCGGCGTGTCCGTGGCCGCACCCGTCCAGTCCCTCACCCAGGAGCAGTGGTCCGAGGCCATCGGTTCCAACCTGACCGGCGTCTTCAACACCGTCGGAGCGGTGGCCCCGGGGATGATCCGCCGGGGATACGGGCGCATCGTTACCGTCTCCTCCATGCTGGGGCGGGCCGGAAATGCCAACATGGCCGCCTACGCCGCATCCAAATGGGGCGTCATCGGACTTACCAAGAGTGCGGCGCTCGACCTCGCACCGCACGGGATCACCGTCAATGCGGTTGCCCCCGGCAATATCTCGACTCCCATGATCCACAACGATTCCCTGTACCGGATGATGCGGCCCGACCTCGACAATCCCGGATCCGACGATGTCGCACCGGTCTTCCGCAGCCTGCACGCCCAGCCCGTGGCGTGGCTCGACCCCGCCGAGATCACCCGCGTCGTCCTGTTCCTCACCGCGGAGGGCAGCGAACACATCAGCGGCATCGTCCTGCCCGTCGACGCCGGGAACGCAGCTCGCGTCACGGGTTGACCGCCGACGGCGCGACGGCACGCACGGCACCCCGCGAGCGGAGTCAGCTCACGGGGTGCCGTATGCGGTTCGTCTGAGATTCAGGCGAGGTCGAACCGGTCGAGATTCATCACCTTGTTCCACGCAGCGACGAAGTCCTGCACGAACTTCTGCTGCGCGTCGGCGGCGGCATAGACCTCGGCGAGAGCACGCAGCTGCGAGTTGGAACCGAAGACGAGGTCGACGGCGGTCGCGGTCCACTTGGTCTCACCGGTGACCCGGTCACTGCCCTCGTAGACGTTCTCGGCCGAGGCGGATCCCTTCCACTCGGTACCCATGTCGAGGAGGTTGACGAAGAAGTCGTTGGTCAACACCTCGGGCCGGTCGGTGAAGACGCCGTGCTCGGTTCGGCCGAAGTTCGCGTTCAGGGCCCGCAAGCCACCGACGAGAACCGTCATCTCCGGAGCGGTCAGATTCAACATGTAAGCCCGGTCGACCAGGAGGGCCTCGGCCGGCAACTTCTCGCCCGCTCGCAGGTAGTTGCGGAACCCATCTGCCCTCGGCTCGAGCACGGTGAACGTTTCCGCGTCGGTCTGTTCCTGCGACGCATCCGTGCGCCCGGGGGTGAACGGGACCGTGATGTCGTGGCCGGCGGCCTTCGCCGCTTTCTCCACAGCCGCGGTACCGGCCAGGACGATCAGGTCCGCGAGTGACACCTTCACCCCGCCGGACTGCGACGAGTTGAAGTCCTGCTGGATCTGCTCGAGGGTCTGCAGGATCGTGGACAACTCGGTGGGGTTGTTCACCTCCCAGTTCTTCTGCGGCTCGAGCCGGATCCGGGCTCCGTTGGCGCCGCCCCGCATGTCGGTGCCGCGGAAGGTTGCCGCCGACGCCCAGGCGGTGGACACCAACTGGGAAACGGACAGCCCCGAATCGAGGATCTTGCCCTTCAGCGAAGCGATCTCACTGTCACCGATGAGCGGGTGATCGACCACGGGAACCGGGTCCTGCCACAGCTGCGCCTCCGGAACCCAGGGGCCGAGGTAGCGAGTGACAGGTCCCATGTCGCGGTGCAGCAACTTGTACCACGCCTTGGCGAACTCCTCGGCGAACTCCTCGGGGTGATCGAGCCAACGCCGAGTGATCTTCTCGTAGGTGGGGTCCATGCGCAACGAGAGGTCCGTGGTGAGCATCGTGGGGTTGCGTCCCGCCGACGAGTCGAACGGGTCGGGGATCGTGCCCGCACCCGCGCCGTCTTTGGCGGTCCACTGCCAGGCACCGGCGGGGCTCTTGGTGAGCTCCCACTCGAAGCCGTACAGCGTCTCCAGGAAGCTGTTGTCCCACTTCGTCGGGGTGGGGGTCCACACGACTTCGAGGCCGCTGGTGATCGCGTCCTTGCCGACGCCGGTGCCGAATGCGCTCTTCCAGCCCAAGCCCTGCTGCTCGATCGGGGCGGCTTCCGGTTCCGGACCGACCAGGTCGGCGTCACCTGCGCCGTGTGTCTTACCGAAGGTGTGGCCTCCGGCGATCAGCGCGGCGGTCTCCACGTCGTTCATCGCCATGCGGGCGAACGTCTCCCGGATGTCGCGGGCCGCTGCCAGCGGATCCGGCTGCCCGTTCGGTCCCTCCGGGTTCACGTAGATCAGACCCATCTGCACGGCCCCGAGCGGACCGGACAGTTCGCGATCACCGCTGTAGCGCTCGTCGCCGAGCCACGTGTCTTCCGGACCCCAGAACACTTCCTCTGGTTCCCAGACGTCTTCGCGGCCGAAGCCGAATCCGAAAGTCTTGAACCCCATCGACTCGAGGGCACAGTTGCCGGCGAAGACGAGCAGATCCGCCCAGGAAATCTGCTTGCCGTACTTTTGCTTGACCGGCCACAGCAGCCGGCGCGCCTTGTCGAGGCTCGCGTTGTCGGGCCAGCTGTTGAGCGGGGCGAAGCGCTGGGCACCCTGCCCGCCACCGCCGCGACCGTCGGCGATGCGGTAGGTGCCGGCAGCGTGCCAGCTCATTCGGATGAAGAGCCCACCGTAGTGGCCGTAGTCGGCAGGCCACCAGTCCTGCGAGGTCGTCATCAGATCGATGACGTCTCGCCTGAGCGCCTCGACGTCGAGCTTGGCGAACTCCTCGGCGTAGTCGAAGTCGGCGCCCATCGGGTTGGATTTCGACGAGTGTGCGTGCAGCACTGACAGTTCCGGCTGGTTGGGCCACCAGTCGCGGTTCGTCCTCGGACGATGCTCTTTGACCGTGGGGGACGGGATTGCGGGGTTTTCACTTTCACTGGTGCTCTGAGTGTTGCCGTCATGAGCGACCGGGCAGCTATCGGACACAGCATTCCTTCCAGGAGCGAGTAGATCGGGCTGTTATCGCGGTTTTTTTCGCGAAGTGTGTGATGTCGAGCAGTCGGGGCACAGACCCCAATAGATGACCTCGGCCTCCTCGACGACGAAACCGCCGTCGTCGGACACAGTCAGGCAGGGCGCCTCGCCGACGGCGCCGTCGACGTCGGCGATAACCCCGCACGCCCGGCACACGACGTGATGGTGATTGTCACCGACACGCAACTCGTAGCGTGCGACGGAGCCGGACGGCTCGATCCGCCGCACCAAGCCCACGTCGGTGAGCACATGCAGAACGTCGTACACAGTTTGCCGGGAAACTCCTGGTAGGTGCGTTCGCACGGCGTCGAAAATAGTTTCCGTGTCGGCGTGCGGATGCTCGCGGACGCCATCCAGCACCGCCAGGCGAGGGCGAGTCACGCGTAGCTGGGCTGCACGCAACTGCACTTCGTAATCCCGCGTCGAGGGCACCTCACTACTATGACGCACTTTTCTGGAGTCAGTCACGATTTTGGATAACCAGATGCACTACTTCTCCGGAACAGCGACTGCTTCGCCTCGATCTCGGCTGTCGCTCGTCAATGCGCTGCGTCGAACGCTTCCTGCACCTCTGCGGGAATGCGGCCTCGCGAGGAAATGTCGTACCCGTTCTCCGCCGCCCACTCGCGGACCGTACTCGCCTGGGCACGGCCGCGCGGCTTCGCGCTCGCGGTGGACCGACCTTTCCGGCCGTCGACCCGGGTGGCGTGCTCGATGTAGAAGTCCATGGTGCGCAGGAACTCTCTGGCGTTCTTCGTCTTCAGGTCGATCTCGTAGTCGACACCGTTGACCGAGAAGGTGATGTGCTCGCCCTTCCCGACCTCGATCAGACTCCCGTCGATGTCGTCGACCAATTCCACGACCACTTTCTTCGCCACCCTGAACTCCTTTTGATCTGGTTACAGCCCACAAGACACTACTGCCCACACGCGGTTTCCCGGTCCGGCTTCGTCCCGGTTCGAGGAATCGGTCCGCCGCGCATCTCCCGGCTGAGGGCGTGACAGACACAGGGCGGGGGTCGACGGGATCTCCAGGAGACTCACCCCCTGTGCCGGAGTGACGGAAAGAATAGAACCTGTGTCAACTCTATCGTCTCGCGCGCCGTTCGCTGTAGCATTCGGGAATGAGCCGAGTGGGTAGCTACAGCGACGATGACCTGGCTGGTTGGTTGTCGGCTTCACCGGAGCTGGGTAAGGCACTGGGCGGCTTCACCGATGCCGTGTACAACCGGAACCGGTTACCGTTGCGCGTACGGGAGATTGCACGGATGGCGATCGCCGTGGCGAACGAGTGCGCGGTGTGCCGCGGGGCTCGGGACGGCGGTGGGCCGGACGCCGGTATCGACGAGCACTTCTACGATCACGTCCTCGAGTGGGAGTCGTGGCCGGGATACGGCGAGCGGGAGCGGACGGCGGCCGAGTTCGCCTACCGATTCGCCACCGACCACACCGCGCTACGCGAAGACGAGGATTTCTGGCGGCGGTGTCATGAACACTTCTCCGACGAACTTCTCACCGACCTCGCCTTGTCGTGCGCGCTGTGGTTGGGAACCGGCCGCGTGCTGCGGGTGCTCGACATCGGTCAGAGCTGTCGGCTCACGCTCTGATCGTCAATTCCATTCATTCTGCGGCAGAACGTCTTTCATTATCCGCTGCAGTGCGGGGTTGCGGTTGTCCGCGCGCCAGGCGGCGTTCATTTGCACGGGCCGATCCCGCACCGAGGTGACCGGCCGGAACACCACACCCTCGGGATGCATTGTCTGCGCAGATTCCGGCACCAGTGCCATTCCCAGACCGGAACGCACGAGGACGAGCATCGTATGAACCTGCGTCACGTATTGCACGTACCGCGGCGACGCTCCGACGATGGTGAAGGTACTGATCAGCAGTTCGTGAAAATACCGCGCATCGACGGGTGAATACATGACGACGGGTTGATCGTCGAAGTCCTCCACGGTCAGGTGGTCCTGCTCGGCCAGCGGGTGTCCCTGCGGGAGCGCGGCGACGAGGTTCTCGTGGTGAATAGGCCGGGTGTCTATTCCGGGCCGGGTGAGAATGGGCCGGATCAGTCCGAGGTCCAATTCACCGCTGGTGAGAGCATCGATCTGCACCGACGTCACCATTTCACGGAGATCGATCTTCACATCGGGAAGAGTGTCGCGGGCGGCCTCGAGCAGTCGCGGTAGCACCGCGTGGGCCGAGGCGCCGGTGAACCCGACGACCACAGTTCCCAGATCGCCCGCGGGTACCCGCCGCACCGTCAGTACCGCGCTCTCCGACAGGGAGAGGATGCGGCGCGCGTCGGGCAGGAACGCCGTTCCCGCGGCGGTCAGCGTGACCGATCGGCTGGTGCGGTCGATCAGCTGCACGCCCAGTTCACTTTCGAGCTGCTGAATTTGCCGGCTCAGCGGAGGCTGAGTCATGTGGAGCCGTTCCGCGGCCCGCCCGAAATGCAACTCCTCCGCGACGGCGATGAAGCACGACAGCCGCGCAAGGGAAAACATCGACCTACTCCTCTGCCGTCGAACCGGGGCGCTCGTCCGAACAATGTAGCGGACCTGCGCACGTGCACCCCGGATCGACGGTCACCCGGTTCACCAGCGTGGGCAGGTGTTCTCGAAAGCCGGATCGATCGACTGCATGTACCCGGTGTCGTCGCGGTCGCGCACCCCGCAGTCGAGGTACTGCTCGTGCAGTGCGCCGAGCGCGTCCTCGTCGATCTCGACGCCCAATCCCGGCGTCGTCGGCACCGCGACCGTGCCGTCGACGAACTTCAGCACGCCGGGCTTGACCACGTCCTCCGTCTTCCACGGCCAATGTGTGTCGCAGGCGTACGTGAGGTTCGGCGTGGCCCCGGCGAGGTGCACCATCGCGGCCAGGCTGATGCCCAGGTGCGAGTTCGAGTGCATCGACAGTCCCAGGCCGAAGTTGTCGCAGATGCCGGCGAGCAACCGCGACCGCTGAAGGCCACCCCAGTAATGATGGTCCGACAGCACGACCTGCACAGAATCCTTCAGCACGGCAGGCTTCAGCTGATCGAACGCGACGACGCACATGTTGGTGGCCAACGGCATCTTCGCCTCACGCGCGACTTCGGCCATGCCGTCGAGGCCCGGCGTCGGATCCTCGAGGTATTCGACGATGCCGTCGAGTTCCGACGCGACCCGGACCGAGGTGTCGACGGTCCACGCCGCGTTGGGGTCGAGCCGCAACGGAAGATCCGGGAACGCGGCACGCAGCGCCTTGATGCCGGCGATCTCCTCGTCCGGTGAGAACACCCCACCCTTGACCTTGATCGCCTCGAAACCGTACTCGCCGATCATCTTCTGTGCCTGACGCACCAGTCCGTCCGGGTCCAGCGCCTCACCCCACTCGTCCGGGCGGGCACCGGGGTGCCCGGCCCACTTGTAGAAGAGGTAAGCACTGAAGGGCACCGTGTCGCGCACCTTGCCGCCGAGCAGATCGGACACCGGCCGGCCGAGCGCCTTGCCCTGCACGTCGAGGCACGCCACCTCGAAGGGGGAGAACACCCGATCGGTCGTACTGGCGGTGGTGATCATCCCGGCGACTCCGTCACCGCCGGTGATCGACAGCGTGGCAATCTTCGCGTCGATCACCGCCCGAATGGCGTTCAGCGAGAACACGTCGAGTCCGGTAATGGACTCGGCGGCAGCCTGGAGTCGAGCGAGGTGCGCGGTATCGGCGTAGGTCTCACCCAACCCGACGAGGCCGCTGTCCGTGTCGAGTTGGATGATCGCACGGAGCGCATACGGTTGATGCACGCCGACCGTGTTGAGTAGCGGCGGATCCACGAAGGCGACCGGTGTGATGCGGGCACCAGTGATGCGGATGGGTTCCGAGGACATCAGCGCACCGCTTGAACCGCGAAAGCGTCGGCGAGCGCTGCCCGTCCGGCAGCGGTGATCTGGGCCAGTTCCCGCTTGTGAGCCTCGCTCGGCTGCACGAGCGGCGGGCGCACCGGCCCGGCTTCGAGGCCCTCCATGGTGACGCCGAACTTGACGAGTGACACCGCATAACCCGGCACCTGATCGCGCAGGCGGACCAGAGGATGGAAGAAGCTGCGGAGCAGCGCGTCGGTGAGTTCCTCGTTGCCCGATTCGAGTGCATCGTAGAAACCGAGAGCCAGTTCTGGTGCAAACGCGAAGGTCGCCGACGAGTACAGCGTGACACCGATGGCCCGGTACGCCTGCTGGGAGATTTCTGCCGTGGGCATGCCGTTGAAGAACAGGAACTGCTTACCCGACGGTGCGAGCGCGTCCTTCACGGCGTGGACGATACGCGCGACCTTGTCCAGGTCACCGGTCCCGTCCTTCAGGCCGATGACGGTGGGGAACTGGGCCACCGCGACGGCGGACGCCTCGTCGAAACGGGCGTTGCTGCGGTTGTAGACGATGAGGGGCAGGTCGGTGGTGTCTGCGACCGCGCGGGTGTAGTCCACCAATCCGGCCTGCGGCATAGTCACGAGGTAGGGCGGGAGCAACAGGATGCCATCGGCGCCATTGGCCTTGGCGCTCGTCGCAAATTCCTTCGCCTGCGCGATCGAGCCGCCCGCACCGGCGAACACCGGGACCCGTCCCCCGACCGCGTCGACGGCCGTGGCCACGATCCTGCCGAACTCCTCGAGTCCGAGGGCGTGGAATTCGCCGGTGCCGCAGGCGATGAAGACGCCGCCGGGTCCGGCATCCACCCCCTTGGTGACGTGCTCGGCGAGCCGGTCGTAGTTGACGTCACCGGATTCGGTGAACGGTGTGACGGGGAAGAACAGGACTCCGTCGAGCATGGGTTTCTCCTTTTACGAGACGATGTCAGTCTTGGGTGAGGCGGCCGTCGATACGACGCCACAACTGTTCGGGGTTGCCGTCGGCGACGGCGGTGGGCAGCAACGATGGCGGAACATCTTGGTAGGCAACGGGTCGCAGGAAGCGTTCGATCGCCAGCGATCCCACCGACGTGGTGCGCGAGTCGGATGTCGCGGGGTAGGGACCGCCGTGCACCATCGCGTGTCCGACCTCCACCCCGGTGGGCCAGCCGTCGAACAGGATTCGGCCGGCCTTGAGTTCGAGAACGCTCAGCAGGCGTCCGGCCTCGTCCAGGTCTTCCTCGTCTGCGTGGACGGTCGCGGTCAGTTGACCTTCGAGCCTCGCCGCCACGGCGCGCACCTGCTCGGCATCGCGACACTTGACGACCAGGCTGGAGGCCCCGAACACCTCCTGCTGCAACACGTCCGAGCCCAGGAACGTGTCGGCGTCGCTGCTGAAGAGTGCCGCCCGGCACGAATTGGGTGCGTCCGACTCGGCGCCGCGGGCCTCCACGGTGGCAGTGCCCTCGAGGGCGGCAACCCCGTCGGCGTAGGAGCCGGCGATGACCGGGGTGAGCATCGGCGTCGGCACAGTTTCGGCGACGGCCGCATTCGCGGCCGAGACGAACGCGGCCAGGCCGGGACCGTCGACGGCGATGACGAGTCCGGGGTTGGTGCAGAACTGACCGGAGCCGAGCGTCAGGGACGCGACGAATGCGCGACCGAGGTCGGCGCCGCGGGTGGCGAGTGCGTTCTCGAGGAGGAACACCGGGTTGATCGAGCTCATCTCCGCGTACACCGGGATCGGTTCCGGCCGCCCCGCGGCCGCCGCCACCAGAGCGGTTCCACCGGAACGTGATCCGGTGAATCCGACCGCCTTGATCCGGGAGTCCTTCACCAGTGCCGTGCCGAGCTCGGGACCGGCACCGTAGAGGAGCGAGAAGGTTCCCGCCGGCATACCCGTGCTCGCGACGGCGTCCGTGATGGCCCGTCCGACCAGTTCGGAGGTACCCGGGTGTGCGTCGTGGGCTTTGACGACGACGGGGCAGCCCGCCGCCAGCGCGGACGCGGTGTCGCCACCGGCGACGGAGAACGCCAGAGGAAAGTTGCTCGCGCCGAACACCGCAACGGGTCCGAGCGGGACCTTGCGCTGGCGGATATCTGCCCGGGGCAGCGGGGTGCGGTCGGGCTGGGCGGGGTCGATGCGGGCACCGTTCCAGCCACCGTCACGGAGGACGCCGGCGAACAACCGCAGCTGTCCGGACGTGCGGCCCACCTCACCGGTGATGCGGCCCTGCGGAAGTCCGGATTCGGCACACGCCCGGGCGACGAGCGTGTCGCCGAGGGCCTCGACGTTGTCGGCAATCGCCTCGAGGAACCGGGCGCGGTCCTCGCTGCTCGTTGCGCGGTACGGCGCGAATGCCGCGTCGGCCGCTGCGCAGGCTGCCTCGACGTCCCGCTCGGCCCCGTGCGCGAAACCCGGTTCCAGCCGCTCGCCGGTGGCGGGGTTGATGCCGTGGATCGTCGGGCCCGAACCCTGCACGGGCTTGCCCGCGATGATCATCTGTCCGGTCACGTCGGTCCGGTTCACCGTTGCTGTCATGATGTGGGTCCTCTAGTTCTCTGCGTTTCGTATGTGCCGGTGAGAGGTCATTTCGCTGCCACGGTTGACTCGGCGGAGCCCACCTCGGCCAGGTTCGCGACGTCGTCGATGTCTTCCTTGTCACGCCGGAAGTACGTCACCGCTGCGGCGGCGGCGAGGGCGAAGAGCGACAGCACGACGAGGCCCATCGTCACCGTGCCGGTCTGTTCCTTGATCACCCCGAAGCCGAACGGGGCGACGAAGCCACCCAGGTTGCCGAGCGAGTTGATGATTGCGATCGCCGGTGCCAGCACCATGGGGTGCAGCGTGCGCTGCGGGATCGACCAGAACAGCGGGCTCGCGCTCTTGAATCCCATCGTCGCAACGCACAGCAGCGGAAGCGCCAGCCACGGGGTGACGAACGCGGCGGCCATCGTGCCCACACCGCCGATGAGCAGCGCGGCGACGAGGTAGGGCTTGTGCCTTCCGGTGCGGTCGGCCGAGCGGTTGGAGAAGTACATCGCGAAGATCGCGCAGATCCAGGGCAGCGACGACAGCAGCCCGACGGTGACGTCGTTGGTACCCGGGATACGGCGGATGATCGACGGAAGCCAGAACGTGTTGGCGTAGATCGCCATGGTGATCGCGAAGAAGATGCCGCAGCACACCAGGATCCGCGGCTGCAGAAGCAGCTTCCAGCGCGAACCCGACTCGCCACGCTTCACCGACGCCTTACTGCGCAGCACGTCCTCCTCGGCTATGACGGCCTGCAGATCGTGCTTCTCCACGCCGGTGAGCCACTTCGCGTCGTCGATCTTCGAGTCGAGCAATCGGTAGGCGATGCACCCGACGACCACCGACAGCAGTCCCTCCAGCGCGAACATCCACTGCCAGCCATGATGCCCACCGAGCCCGTCGAGGGACAGCAGCGGTCCGGACAGCGGTCCCGAGATCGCGGCAGCAATGGAGGACCCCGCAATGAACAGTGCCGTAGCGCGGCTGCGGTGGTTGTTCGGCAGCCAGCGGGTGAAGTAGAAGATGATCGCCGGGAAGAAGCCGGCCTCGGCGACACCGAGAAGGAACCGCAGGACGTAGAACATCTCCGGACCGTTGACGAACGCCATCGCCGCGGACACCAGGCCCCACGAGATCATGATGCGGGTGAGCCACACCTTGGCGCCGAACTTCTCCATGAGCACGTTCGACGGCAGTTCGAAGATCGCATAGGCAATGAAGAAGACACCCGCACCGAAACCGTAGGCTGCGGCGCCGATGCCGACATCGGCCTCGAGGTGAGTCTGCGCATAACCGATGTTCGACCGGTTGAGCTGATTGCAAATCAGCATCACGATGAACAACGGCACGACGCGGCGGAAGATCTTCGATACCGCACTGTCGACCGCCGGGGAGACGGCGAGGGGGAGGGTCATCGGTGACTCCTCTCGGGTTCTGGTGTAACGACTGGGCTACCCGGTGCACGCTGGTTCACCGGCGTGACCTGAGTCATAAAGCCACGCTAGAGCCGCGTTCGATACATGTCCAAGTCAAAAAAAGTCGTGATCAATGCTCATATTGAACTGATGGCCGGCGACGATCCCTTGGTAGCGTCGCCTGCGTGGCAGCCTCCGACTTCGAGTTTCTCCGTACGACCCGGGACCATTTCCCCCAGCTGCAGAAATGGCTACGCGAACCCCACGTCGGACGTTTCTGGAACCACGAGACATCGGACGCCGATATCGAGCGCGACTTCGGGGGAAGTATCGACGGCACCGAACCATGCGAGGATTTCCTGGTCCTGCGCGGTGGCCGTCCTCTGGGATTCATCCAGCGGTATCACCTCGCCGACTACCCGGAAGACCTCGCACTGCTCACGGCACTCGTCGAGGTACCGGACGGGAGCTTGTCGATCGACTACTTCATCGGCGACCCGGAACTCATCGGCCGCGGCGTGGGCACTGCGATGATCACCGCGTTCGTGGACAAGTGCCGCGCGGACTCACCCGACGCGACAGCAATCATCGTTCCCGTCGTCGTACCGAATCGTGCGTCCTGGCGGGCACTCGAGAAGGCCGGCTTCCGCCGCGTCGGAGCGGGCTACCTCCCGCCCGACAACCCCATAGACGACGGGGCCCACTACATCAGCAGGCTGGATTTGCGCTCGGTATGAGGCTGCGGCGACCGCGGAACGTCTTGCGGTAGGCCGACGGTGGGACACCGAGGACGGCACCCATGTGCTGGCGCAAGGACGCCGTCGTCCCGAAACCGACCTCCCGGGCGATGACGTCGACGGACAGGTCGGTGGTCTCGAGGAGTTGCCGGGCGCGGTCGACCCGGCGGGTGATCAACCAGCGGTTGGGGGTGGTGCCGACCTCTTCACCGAACCGCCGGGTGAAGGTGCGAACGCTCATGTTGGAGTGTGCAGCCATCCGGGTCAGCGTCAACGATTCCCCCAGCCGCTCCAAAGCCCAGTTACGAGTGACCGCGGTGGACTCCGCACCGGCTGCCGGAATCGGCCTCTCGATGTACTGCGCCTGCCCGCCGTCGCGCCACGGCGGGACGACGCATCGGCGCGCCACTTGATTTGCCAGGTCGGAGCCGTGGTCTCGGCGCAGGATGTGGAGGCAGAGGTCGAGTCCGGCGGCGACGCCCGCCGAGGTGAGGACCTGTCCCTCGTCGACGAACAGGACGTCGGGATCGACCCGGACCTGCGGGTACGTCCGTTGGAAGTGCTCGGTGTTGCGCCAGTGGGTGGTGGCGCGCAGACCGTCGAGGAGACCCGCTGCGGCGAGGATGTAGGAGCCGGTGCAAATGGAGACATATCGGGTGCCGGGCCGGACGAACGCGAGTGCCGCCTCGATCTTCGGCGGCAGATGGCCGTCGTAGGCGGGGCCCAATTCATACGACGCGGGGATCACGACCGTGTCCGCCTCGGCCAGCAGCTCTAGCCCGTGATCGACGGATATCGAGAAGTCCGCGTCCGACCGCACCGGTCGGCCGTCGGCCGTGCACGTCTGTACTTCGTACAGCGCATTGCCATTCGCGTCGTGCGCCCGGCCGAAGACGCGCGAGGGGATGCCGAGTTCGAACGGAATCACACCGTCCAAGGCGAGCACGACCACCCGATGACGTTCGACCATGGCCAGATTCTTTCACATGTTGGCATTCCGGCAACTTTTCCGGCGGGACGCCGTCCCGCAGACTTACCGTCGTGACGTCCGACATCGCGCCCCCGGCACCCCAGGCCCGAATAGCCCCGCCCCGCCTGCACTACGCCTGGCTGGTGGCGATGGTCGCTTTCCTCGCTCTGGTGGGGGCGGCAAGTTTCCGTGCTGCGCCGTCCATCCTCATCGACCCGCTGCACGAGGACTTCGGCTGGTCGCGGGCAAGCATCTCCTCGGCGGTGTCGATCAACCTGGTGCTGTACGGGTTGACGTCACCGTTTGCCGCAGCTCTGATGGAGCGGTTCGGCATGCGCCGGGTTGTGACGGCGGCGCTCGTCCTCGTGTCTGCCGGCAGTGGGCTGACCATCTTCATGACCGCCACCTGGCAGCTGGTGCTCCTGTGGGGTGTATTCGTCGGTTTAGGCACTGGTTCGATGGCGCTCGCGTTCGTCGCCACCGTGGTCGATCGCTGGTTCGTGGCGCGGCGCGGTCTGGTCACGGGCATTCTCACCGCCGGCAGCGCGGCTGGACAGCTGGTGTTCTTGCCGATCCTCGCCGTGCTCGCCGAGCGATACAACTGGCAGACGGTGGCGTTGACGGTGTCGTTCGCGGCCCTCGCCGTCGTCCCGCTGGTGCTGATGTTTCTCCGCAACCGGCCATCGGATGTCGGTACGGTGCCGTACGGAGCAGGGCCCGACTACCTCGCGGAACCACCCGCACCGACTGGACGCGGCGGCGCTGCGGGCCGGGCCGTCACCGTGTTGCTCTCCGCGGCCCGCACTCGGGTCTTCTGGCTGTTGGCGGGCACCTTCGCGATCTGTGGTGCAAGCACCAACGGGCTGGTCGGCACCCATTTCGTGCCCGCCGCACACGATCACGGCATGCCGACCACCGCGGCGGCGAGCCTGCTCGCCGTCATCGGAATCTTCGACGTCGTCGGAACCATCGCGTCGGGGTGGTTCACCGACCGGTTCGATTCGCGCAAGCTGCTCGGCATCTATTACCTGTTGCGCGGCATCTCTTTGATGCTGTTGCCGATCCTCTTCGCGGGCACCGTTCACCCGCCGATGATCGCGTTCGTCATCTTCTACGGCCTCGACTGGGTGGCCACGGTGCCCCCGACAGTTTCTCTCTGCCGCAAGCACTTCGGCGCCGATGCGCCGATCGTGTTCGGCTGGGTGCTGGCCTCGCACCAGATCGGGGCCGGCATCGTCGCGTTTCTGGCAGGGTTTGTGCGTGACGAGTTCGGTCGATACGACGCCGCGTTCTACGTGGCCGGGGGTCTGTGTGCGATCGCCGCTGTCATGTCGCTGGCCATCGTCGCGAAGACGCCGCGCGCGATCGCCTGAGGTCACGGTTGCGCGGCCTGGGCGAATCCGCCTCCTCGACGCCGCCTCGCTTCCTAAGATCCATGTATGGCAGCTCAACGCGCATCGGACGAGGTCGTCGACCAGTCCAAGATCGAGAATCGGGCCCCGTCGGTGGCCGCAATGTTCATCAATCGGGTAGCCACATCGCCGAGTCACGAGGCGTTCCGCTACATCCGACCCGGAAACGGCGACGAGTGGGTGAGCGTCACCTGGTCCGAGGCCGGTGATCGTGTGCGCAACCTCGCCGCCGGCCTGATCTCGCTCGGGGTGCAGGCCGAGCAGCGCGTGGCGCTGGCTTCCGCCACCCGCTACGAATGGGTGCTGGCCGACCTCGCGGTGATGTGCGCCGGCGCCGCCACCACCACGGTGTATCCCACGACGACCGCTCCCGATGTGGCCTACATCGTCGCCAACTCGGGGAGCCGTGTCGTCATCGCCGAGGACGACTCGCAGCTGGCGAAGCTGCGGGACAATCGCACTGAGCTCACGGATGTCGAGAAGGTCGTTTTGATCGACGGCACACCCGGCGAAGGCGACGACTGGGTGATCACGTTCGAGCAGTTACACGACCTCGGCGCCGAGTTGCTGGCCGAGAAGCCGGATGCGGTGAACGAGCGGATCGATGCGATCAAGCCGGATGATCTGGCCACCCTCATCTACACGTCCGGGACCACCGGGAAGCCGAAAGGCGTGCGTCTTCCGCATTCGGCGTGGACCTATGTCGCGGCCGCGATCGACTCCACCGGCCTGCTCGATCCCGACGACCTGCAGTATCTGTGGCTACCACTCTCGCACGTCTTCGGAAAGGTGCTGCTCGTCCTGCCACTGCAGATCGGGTTCGCCACCGCGGTCGACGGACGGGTCGACAAGATCGTCGAGAATCTTGCGGTAGTGCGCCCGACCTTCATGGGCGCCGCTCCCCGGATCTTCGAAAAGGCCTATGCCCGCATCGTCTCCACCGTCCAGGAAGAGGGCGGCGTGAAAGCGAAGATCTTCGACTGGGCCATCGGGGTCGGACTCGCGGTGTCCAGGGCCAAACAGGCAGGAAAGAGCCCATCCCTTCTCGAGTCGGTGCAGCATGCACTCGCAGATCGATTGGTGTACAGCACGATTCGCGAGCGGTTCGGTGGGCGCCTGAAATTCTTCATCTCCGGATCCGCTGCGCTCAATCGTGATGTCGCCCAATGGTTCGACGCCGTCGGCATCAAAGTTCTCGAGGGTTACGGACTCAGCGAGACCAGCGCGGCATCCTTCGTCAACCGGCCGTCGGCCTACCGCTTCGGAACGGTCGGCTGGGCTATCCCCGGAACCGAGACGAAGATCGGCGAAGACGGTGAAATTCTGATCAAGGGCCCCGGCGTGATGAGCGGCTATCACGAGAACCCGGAGGCGACTGCGGAGGCGTTGACCGAGGACGGCTGGTTCCGCACCGGTGACATCGGTGAGATCGACGAAGACGGCTACCTGCGGATCACCGACCGCAAGAAGGACATGTTCAAGACGTCCAACGGCAAGTACGTGGCACCGTCCGCGGTGGCCTCCACCTTCAAGGGGATCTGCCCCTACGTCGGCGAGCTGATCGTCGACGGTGAGGGCAAGTCGTACTGTGTCGCGCTCATCTCCCTCGACGCCGAGGCCATCGGCGAGTGGGCGAAACATCACGGTATGGGCGACAAGTCGTTCTCCGAGATCGCGCAGGCACAGGAGACACGCAACCTGATCGGCGGTTATGTCGAAGAGCTCAACGCCGGACTCAACCGGTGGGAGCAGATCAAGAAGTTCCGGATTCTCGATCGCGAACTGACCGTCGAGAACGGCGAAATCACGCCGAGCATGAAACTCAAGCGCAAGGTTGTGATGAACAACTTCTCCGACGAACTCCAGGATCTCTACAACTGACTTGACCCTCACGCGGCGTCAGGCCCCACGGTAGAGACGTGAGCGAGAAACACACGGTAGGCGTCGTCGCCAAGCTGGTCGGAGTGAGTGTGCGCACGCTGCATCACTACGACGAGATCGGCCTGGTGACGCCGTCGGACCGCACACCCAGCGGGTACCGCAGCTACTCGGATGCAGACGTCGAACGTCTTCACCGCGTCCTGACGTATCGGGCGCTGGGTTTCCCCCTCGAGGAGATCGCAGCCCTTCTCGACGACCCGGACGTGGATGCCCTCGCGCATCTGCGGCGACAGCACGAACTGCTGAGCGAACGGATCGATCGCTTACACGAGATGGCTGCAGCCGTGGAGAAGATGATGGAGGCGAAAAGTATGGGCATTCAGCTCACCCCCGAAGAGCAGAACGAAATTTTCGGTGCCGACTGGCCGGGCGAAGAATACGCCGCAGAGGCCGAGGAACGATGGGGCGACACCGACGCGTGGAAACAATCACAGCAGCGCACGGCCAAGTTCGACAAGAAGGACTGGCAGCGCATCAAGGCCGAGGGCGACGCTCTCGAAGCGAAGCTCGCCGAAGCAATGGCGGAAGGCGTCGAACCCGGCTCGGATCGTGCGAACGCCCTGGCGGAGGAGCACCGCGCCGGAATCGCGAAGTTCTACGACTGTGACCACCCGATGCACGTGAATCTCGCCGAGATGTACGTCGCGGACGATCGTTTTCGCCAGCATTACGACGACATCGCGCCCGGGTTGGCGCAGTTCGTTCGCGACATCATCGTCGCGAACGCCGAGCAGCAGTGACGGGAAACGGCGGGGGTGGCGGGCTCGAGTAACCCGCGCAGCTGACGGCCACAACGGAGCGAACTCGACGGCACGCTGCCGTCGAGTTCGTTTCCGCATGTCGGCACTATTCTGAAACCCATGGCCGATCCGCAGCGTCCCAGTCCCAGCCAGTACGTCGGGTATCTGTTCGGTCGCACGCTTCCGGACTCCATGCAGGAATGGGTCCGCAACGACCTCGTGGGTCCCGGCGCCTCCGTGCGGTACGTCCTTCGGTTCATGCTTCCCGTCGTCGCAGTGCTGTTGCTGTTCCTTCTCATACCCGGCCCCATCTGGGTCCCCTTGGCGATGATGGCGCTGCTCTTGCTCCCGCTGTTGTACTTCGCGGTCGCGTTGATGAACATCTATCGTCGGCACCGTCTTCTCAGTCACGGACTCGACCCCGACCTCCTCACGGCGAAGGCGCAGCGCCGGGCCGACCGCACCCGAGAGGACTATGAAAAGCGCCATGGCCGTGGGGTGGAGTGACGCAGCACACGTGAGCGATCGATAAGTAATGCGTTAAAGTGGCGACGTCCGAGTGGTAGCCCCACGAGCCGCGCACCCTGAGGGTGACCGCAGGTTCCGACAGCCTCGACGGGAAGCAGTTCTAGATGACAGTCACAGATTCGACGGTTACGCCCGATATTCACACGACCGCGGGAAAGCTCGCCGACCTGCGTAATCGTCAGGCCGAGGCGCAGCACCCCAGCGGTGAAGCAGCGGTCGAGAAGGTCCACGCGAAGGGCAAGCTCACCGCCCGCGAACGCATCACCGCATTGTTGGACGAGGGCAGCTTCGTCGAACTCGACGCCCTCGCCCGCCACCGCAGCGTGAACTTCGGCCTCGCCGACAACCGCCCCGTCGGCGACGGCGTCGTCACCGGCTACGGCACCATCGACGGCCGCGACGTGTGTGTCTTCTCCCAGGACGCCACCGTCTTCGGCGGCTCCCTCGGCGAAATCTACGGCGAAAAAATCGTCAAGGTCATGGACCTCGCCCTCAAGACCGGCCGCCCCCTGATCGGCATCAACGAAGGCGCCGGCGCCCGCATCCAGGAAGGCGTCGTCTCCCTCGGGTTGTACGGCGAAATCTTCCACCGCAACGTCCAGGCCTCCGGCGTCATCCCACAGATCTCGCTGATCATGGGCCCCGCCGCCGGCGGCCACGTCTACTCCCCCGCCCTCACCGACTTCGTCGTGATGGTCGATCAAACCTCCCAGATGTTCGTCACCGGCCCCGACGTGATCAAAACCGTCACCGGCGAAGACGTCACCATGGAAGATTTGGGTGGCGCGCACACCCACATGGTCAAATCCGGCGTCGCCCACTACGTCGCCTCCGGCGAACAGGACGCCCTCGACTACGTCAAGGACCTGCTGTCCTACCTGCCCAGCAACAACCAGGCCGCCGCCCCCCGCACCCAGCCCACCGACCCGATCCCCGGCGCCATCGAAGACTTCCTCACCGACGAGGACCTCGAACTCGACACCCTCATCCCGGACTCGGCGAACCAGCCCTACGACATGCACGAGGTGATCCGCCGGATCCTCGACGACGACGAATTCCTCGAGGTCCAGGCCGAACGCGCCGGCAACATCGTCGTCGGCTTCGGCCGCGTCGACGGCCGCAGCGTCGGGATCGTCGCGAACCAGCCCACCGTCTTCGCCGGCTGCCTCGACATCGACGCCTCCGAAAAAGCCGCCCGCTTCGTGCGCACCTGCGACGCGTTCAACGTCCCGATCATCACCCTCGTCGACGTCCCGGGCTTCCTGCCCGGCACCGACCAGGAATACGGCGGCATCATCCGCCGCGGCGCGAAACTGCTCTACGCCTACGGCGAGGCCACCGTCGGGAAGATCACCGTGATCACCCGCAAGGCCTACGGCGGCGCCTACGACGTGATGGGCTCCAAACACATGGGCGCCGACGTCAACCTGGCCTGGCCCACCGCCCAGATCGCCGTCATGGGCGCCTCCGGCGCCGTCGGGTTCGTCTACCGCAAACGCCTCCTCGAGGCCGCCAAGAACGGCGACGACGTCGACGCGCTGCGCCTGCAACTGCAACGCGAATACGAAGACACCCTCGTCAACCCCTACGTCGCCGCCGAACGCGGCTACGTCGACGCCGTCATCCCGCCCTCCCACACCCGCGGACAGATCGTGGCCGCCCTGCGCCTCCTCGAACGCAAAATGGTCACCCTCCCGCCCAAGAAGCATGGGAACATTCCGCTATGAGCGGCGGCGAATCATCCGGCACGATGACCGCCGAACTTGTGGTCGACGAGGTGTTCGACGAGATCGCGTCGGGGGTCGCGCTGACCGAACAGGCACCGGCGGCGCCGGTCGTCACGTTTCGGGGGAACCCGAGCGATACGGACATCGCCGCGGTGCTGGCGGTCTTCGCGGCACTCGCCTCGGCGGGCTCCACGGCGGACGCTCCCGTTTCCGACGAAGACCCGTGGGGCACACCAGCTCTCATCCTGCGCCGACAGGTGGCCGCCGCCGCGGTACTGGTCAACGCAGGCTACTGACACTTGCAGAAAAGGGAAGACATTTCGATGAGTAGTGCACGTATTTCCAAGGTGCTCGTCGCGAACCGCGGTGAGATTGCAGTGCGGGTGATCCGGGCCGCCGCCGATGCCGGGTACACCAGTGTCGCGGTCTACGCCGAACCCGACGCCGATGCCCCGTTCGTGCGCCTGGCCGACGAAGCGTTCGCGTTGGGTGGGCAGACCTCCGCCGAATCGTATCTGGTGTTCGACAAAATCCTCGACGCCGCCGCCAAGTCCGGCGCCGACGCGATCCACCCCGGCTACGGCTTCCTCTCCGAGAACGCCGACTTCGCCCAGGCCGTGATCGACGCCGGCCTGATCTGGATCGGCCCCTCCCCGCAATCGATCCGCGACCTCGGCGACAAGGTCACCGCCCGCCACATCGCCGAAAAGGCGAAGGCCCCGATGGCCGCCGGCACCAAGGACCCGGTCCGCAACGCCGACGAGGTCGTCGCGTTCGCGAAGGAATACGGGGTTCCGGTCGCGATCAAGGCCGCGTTCGGCGGCGGCGGCCGCGGCATGAAGGTCGCGCACACCATCGAGGAAATCCCCGAACTGTTCGACTCCGCCACCCGCGAGGCCGTCGCCGCGTTCGGCCGCGGGGAATGCTTCGTCGAACAATATTTGGACAAGGCCCGCCACGTCGAAGCCCAGGTCATCGCCGACCAGCACGGCAACGTCATCGTCGCCGGCACCCGCGACTGCTCCCTGCAGCGCCGCTTCCAGAAACTCGTCGAGGAGGCCCCCGCCCCGTTCCTCACCGACGACCAACGCAACCGGATCCACACCTCCGCCAAGGCCATCTGCAAAGAGGCCGGCTACTACGGCGCCGGCACTGTCGAATACCTGGTCCAGGGCGACACCGTCTCCTTCCTCGAGGTCAACACCCGCCTGCAGGTCGAACACCCGGTCACCGAGGAAACCGCCGGCATCGACCTGGTGCTGCAACAGTTCAAGATCGCCAACGGCGAGAAACTCGACATCCTCGAGGACCCCACCCCCCGCGGGCACGCCTTCGAGTTCCGGATCAACGGTGAGGACGCCGGCCGCGGATTCCTGCCCGCCCCCGGCCCGGTCACCAAGTTCGTCCCACCCACCGGCCCCGGTGTGCGGATGGACTCCGGTGTGGAAACCGGATCGGTGATCGGTGGCCAGTTCGACTCGATGCTCGCCAAACTCATCGTCACCGGCGCCACCCGCGACGAGGCCCTCGCCCGCGCCCGCCGCGCCCTCGCCGAATTCCAGGTCGAGGGGCTGGCCACGGTCATCCCGTTCCACCGGGCCATCGTCTCCGATCCCGCCTTCATCGGCGACGGCACCGGCTTCGACGTCTACACCAAGTGGATCGAAACCGAGTGGAACAACCAGATCGAACCGTTCACCGGCGGCCAGCCGGTCGACGAGGACGACTCCCTGCCCCGGCAGAACGTGGTCGTCGAGGTCGGCGGCCGCCGCGTCGAGGTGTCCCTGCCCGGCCAGTTCAGCCTCGGCGCCCCCACCACCGGTAACGGTGCCGTCCGGAAGAAGCCCAAGGCCCGCACCCGCGGCGGCGCCGGCGGCGGCGCCGCGTCCGGTGACGCCGTCACCGCCCCCATGCAGGGCACCGTCGTCAAGGTCGCCGTCGAGGAAGGCCAGGAAGTCGCCGAGGGCGACCTCATCGCCGTCCTCGAGGCCATGAAAATGGAAAACCCGGTCAACGCCCACAAGGCCGGCATCGTCACCGGCCTGACCGTCGAACCCGGTGCCGCCATCACCCAGGGCACCGTCCTCGCCGAGCTCAAATAGCTTGTGAGTACTTCTCAACCGCCCGTTGTTGAGAAGTACTCACGGGTGGCGGCCGTGGACCGCGGCCGCCACCCGGTACAAGGTCGCGAAAACGGACACCTTCCCCGCAACGCCCCGTGCGCAGCGCACTCCGGGTATGGGGAGCGCGGATACCGCCTCACCTTCAAGAGTTTTCGGGTGCGGTGGTCCGGAAACTCCTGCGGTCGAACTGTTCTCGAACACGCGGTGAAGATCCATTGACTCACCCCTTCCCTGCCGTAACGTGACTGCGGTCTGAGCCACTCGACGTCAGACGCCGGCCGACCCCGGCCGCCCACGAATGAACGGCTGTCACCACGAACGAGATTCGCGGAGCCCAGCATGTCCTCCGTCGACTCGTCGTAGACGCCGTCGACAGGAAGGGATCGTGCATGAACTTCTCGCGAGCGACCATGACCATTGCCGCGTTGGCCGGTGCGGCCTCGGTGGGGCTGGCTCCCACAGCAACCGCAGCCACCGCATACCAGATCAACGTTCTGCCCCCGATCGGTACCGTTTACGCCAACAACCTCGTGACGCTCGGCGTACTCGTGATGCCGACACCGACGGGCGAAGACGGCACCACACCGGTCCTTCTCGAACTCACGGAACCAGACGGTGACGTGACGACTCGGACTCTTCCCCTCACGCTCGGTGGCGCCACGGTCGCAACCCGCGTCCATGAGGCCGGCAGATACGTCGCCGAGTTCACCTACGACCCTCCCAACGCCGACGAGCCAGCCACCACCACAACGGAATTCGACGTCGTCGAGGGACCGAGTCTGGGTTCGTAGACCGGATAGGGCCGAAGCCAGGGGCACCGCCGGTCACACGTCGGCGGTGCGCCTGCGCTTCGGTTTGGCGGGGGCCACCGTGGACCCGACGGTCTTCATGGCGATCTCTACATACTTGCGGGCCACGGCGTCCGGGGTCAGCTTGCCTTCGGCGTGGTACCACCGCGGGATCGACTGGCACATCCCGAGCAGCGCCCGCGTGGTCTCCGCGGCATCGGCGACGTCGAAGAGCTCCCGCTTCTTCCCTTCCTTGACGATCTCGAGGACCAGTTCTTCGACACCCTTGCGGACCGTGCTGTACCGCTGCCGGTTCTCCGGGCTGAGGTAGCGCACCTCGCTCTCGAGCGCCGCCAGACGGGATCGCATGGTCATCCGCAGGACGATTGCCTCGATGACATTGGCGAGTCGCTGAACGGGATCGTCGCCGCCGTCGGCACTCGCCGCGTGCGCCCGTTCCAGAACGTCGCTGGTGGAAAGCTCCAGGAGAGCGAGGAGAACGGCTTCCTTGTTTTCGTGGTGGTAGTAGAGAGCGGGTACCGTGACACCGACTCGGCGGGCGATGTCGCGTACCGAGGTGCCGTGGAAGCCGTGTTCGTAGAATGCGTCGAGGGAGGCGCTGAGGATCGGCGTCAACTTCGTGGGTTCGAGGCGGCGCCAGTCTGCTGCATTGCCGACCACGGTGGGCGTCGAACCCTTGGATGAGCTGACCATGATGACCTATCTACCGCTCGCTATGCCAGGACGCGTCAAGTGTAGCTGTTGCGGTACTGCGCCAAGGGCTGCGGCGATGGAGCCCGGTGGTGCCTGTCACGGCAAGGGTCACGGCACGCGCTCGTCGCAGAGTCGTCCCACTATCCTGACGCCTATGACTGAACCCGTGGCAACCGCAGACCTGGCAGACGAGATCGGCCCCGACATCCGGAGCTGCGACACGCAGTTCCTCCAGTTCGGTGGGCGCGACGTGTTCTCCGGACCGATCACCACGATCAAGTGCTTCCAGGACAACCTGCTGGTCAAGCAGACGCTGAGCGAGCCGGGCAACGGTGGAGTGCTGGTCGTCGACGGCGGCGCCAGCATCCATACGGCACTGGTCGGAGACATCATCGCCGGCCGCGGCGTCGACAACGGCTGGGCCGGGGTGATCGTCAACGGTGCGGTTCGCGACTCGGCGATCCTGAAGACCCTCGACATCGGCGTGAAGGCGCTGGGCACTAATCCCCGCAAGAGCACTCAGACCGGGTCCGGCGAGAAGAACGTCCCCCTCGAAATCGGCGGAGTGACGTTCAACCCCGGCGAGACCGTGTACAGCGATCAGGACGGTGTCGTCGTTCGCTGACCGGCCGCTGGTCGCGCGAGTGACCGGCCCTGTAGAGACCCATCCCCGAGGAGGCGTTGATGTCGGACGACATTCGTACCAAAGTCGCGGAGCTGATGCCCACGGCGCGGAACGAACTCGCGGCGCTCGTCGCCCTGCGTTCGGTGGCGGATCCACGGCAATTCCCGCCTGAGGAGTGCCGCCGCGCGGCCGAATGGGTGAGGGACGCGTTTCTCGGGGCCGGGGTGGGGTCCGTCGATCTCCTGGAGACGTCCGATGGATCCCTCGCCGTGGTGGGCTACGAGCCGGCCCCTCCGGGCGCCCCTACCGTCCTGCTGTACTGCCACTACGATGTTCAGCCTCCCGGCGACGAGACACTGTGGCACAGCGAGCCGTTCACACTGACCGAACGTGACGGCCGCTGGTACGGGCGCGGCGCTGCGGACTGCAAGGGCAACCTCGTCATGCACCTCCTGGCGCTGCGGGCACTCGGCACCCCCTTCCCGGTCGGGATCCGCATCGTCGCCGAAGGTTCCGAGGAAATGGGTACCGGCGGGCTGGAGAATCTCGTCCAAGCGCGGCCGGAGTTGTTCGAGGCCGACATGATCCTCATCGGCGACACCGGCAACTCCGAAGCCGGCAATCCCACCGTCACCACCACCCTGCGCGGAATCGCTAACATCGTCGTGCACGTGGAAACCCTGGCCGGTGAAGTCCATTCGGGGATGTTCGGCGGTCCCGCCCCCGACGCGGTGGCGGCCCTCGTCCAGATGCTGTCGACGCTGCGCGACCGGGACGGGAACACGGTGGTCGACGGCCTCGCATCGGACCAGACCTGGACAGGGGTCGACTACCCCGCCGAGCAGTTCCGCGCGGACGCCGGCGTCTTGGACGGGGTCGGCCTCGCCGGTACGGGCTCGGTCGCCGACGCGGTGTGGGCGAGACCCGCGCTGACTGTGCTCGGCATCGACTGTCCACCGGTGGTCGGATCGGCCGCAGCCGTCGCGCCCCGGGCATCGGCCCGGCTGAACCTGCGGGTGCCGCCCGGAATGGACCCCCTCGAGGCGCAGGACGCCCTGGTCAAGCACCTCGAGAACGCCGCGCCGTGGGGTGCGCGAGTGACGGTGGACCGAGAAGCGGTGGGCTCGCCGTTCCGGGCAACGACCGACGGCCCCGGCTACGCCGCCCTCGGCAAGGCGATGGAAGAGGCCTTCGGCAAGCCGATGGGATCCGTCGGGCAAGGCGGCTCGATTCCGTTGTGCAACGTCTTGGCCGACATGATCCCGAACGCCGAGATCGCTCTGATCGGGGTGGAGGAACCGCGCAGCCGAATCCACGCGCCCGACGAGAGCGTCGATCCCGGCGAGATCGAGAAACTCGCCGTCGCCGAAGCGACGTTCCTGCAGCGGTTCGCGGCCGACACCGCCCGGCGTCAGGCCTGAGAACTCACCTGCGCCGTCATCCCCCCGATCTCGACGACGTCACCGTCGCGAAGCTGCCGCCCGCGGCGGACCTCGACTTCACCGTTCACCGACACCAGACCGTCAGCGATCACCTCTTTGGCCTCGGCCCCCGACTCGATGAGGTTGGCGAGCTTGAGGAACTGGCCGAGACGAATGGATTCGTCGCGGATCGGCACGGCTTCGTGAATGTCGGACATGCCTCTATCTTCCCTCTTCACCACGAACAGCGGTCCGACGCATCACACTAGGACACAGCACACCTGTCCGCAGTGATCAGTACGCATCTCGTGCCGGGAAGGAACGCTCGATGTCAGCTAGCACCGAGACCACGTCCGAGGTTGTCTCCGCCCCACCGCGGGCCCGTCCCGCCCCGGGTTCCGCGAACCGCCGCCTGCATCAGGTTCCGCACGTCGCGGGACTGATTCTGGGTGTCTTCTCGGTGCTGGTGTTCCTGTGGAGTCTGTCGCCGGTATTGCGCTACTACGTGCACGTGCCGCGCGAGTACGTCGACAGCTACTACTTCGATGCTCCCGACACGAGCCTGTCCTGGGCCCTGGTGGTGGGTTTGCTCGCCGCCGCGCTCGCCAGCCGCAAACGTATCGCCTGGTGGTTGCTCACCGTGTACCTGGGACTGTTCATGGTGGCGAACATCGTGGTCGCGATCACCGACCGCAATTGGAACGCCGGAGTCGCGGCCGCCGTGCAACTCGCAGTGATCGGGATTCTGGTCGCTGCCCGTTCGGAGTTCTACACCCGCGTCCGCCGCGGCGCCGGGTGGAAAGCCCTCGGCGTGCTGCTCATCGGCCTCACCGTGGGCACACTCGTCGGGTGGGGGCTGGTCGAACTCTTCCCCGGCACCCTCCCACCCGGGGAACGCTTCCTGTGGTCCCTCAACCGGGTGACCGCGCTCGCCGCCGTCGACAACGAACAATTCACCGGCAGGCCACACGGTTTCGTCAACACCCTTCTCGGCTTGTTCGGGGCTGCCGCCCTGCTGGCCGCCGTGGTGACCTTGTTCCGCGCCCAGCGCTCCCACAACGCACTCACCGGAAACGACGAGTCGGCGCTGCGCGGCCTCTTGTTGCAGTACGGTGCCGACGACTCGCTCGGCTACTTCGCCACACGCCGCGACAAGGCGGTGGTGTTCGCTCCCAGCGGCAAAGCGGCGATCACCTATCGGGTGGAAATCGGTGTCTGTCTCGCCAGCGGCGACCCCATCGGTGACCCCGAGGCCTGGCCCCATGCGATCGAGGCGTGGCAGGCGCTCGCGTCCCGATACGGGTGGGCCACCGCCGTCATGGGAGCCGGCGAAACCGGCGCGACCGCCTACGCCAAGGCCGGTCTCACCGTGCTGCAACTCGGCGACGAGGCCATTCTCCGCACCCGCGAGTTCAATCTCAGCGGGCGCGACATGCGGCAGGTGCGCCAGGCCGTCACCCGCGTGCGGCGCCAAGGCGTCACGGTGCGGATTCGCAGGCACCGAGACGTTCCCGTCGAGGAGATGGCCGAAACGATCCGGCTCGCCGACGCCTGGCGCGACACCGAAACCGAACGCGGCTTCTCCATGGCCCTCGGACGGCTCGGTGACCGCCTCGACGGTGACTGCCTTCTGGTGCAGGCCATCGATGCGGACGACGACATCGTCGGGATCCTTTCCCTCGTACCGTGGGGTGCGACCGGAGTCTCGCTCGACCTGATGCGTCGCAAACCCACCTCTCCCAACGGAGTCGTGGAGTTGATGGTGACCGAACTGGCCACCAACTCCGACCAATTCGGCATCACCAAGGTGTCCCTGAACTTCGCCGTGTTCCGGTCGGTGTTCGAGGAGGGATCACGCATCGGTGCCGGGCCGATCCTGCGGATCTGGCGGTCGATCCTCGTCTTCTTCTCGCGGTGGTGGCAGCTCGAGGCCCTCTACCGTTCCAACGTGAAGTACCAACCCGAATGGGTCCCGCGCTACCTGTGCTTCGAGGACAACCGGGAATTGCTGCGCGTCGGATTCGCGTCGGCGATCGCCGAGGGCTTCGTCACCTTGCCGAGATTCGGGCGTTCGACAGCGGGAGACGCCGTCAAGCACACCGGAACTCACGCGGCCGTGCCCGCAGGTCTGGTCGCCGCCGAGGGGTTGCACGCGGACGGCAGCGCCCCCGGAGACGGTAGTCCGGCGGCGAGTCTGGGACCGAAACGCCCCGAACAGGTTCGGGTCCGGCTCGACAAGTTGGCGACACTCGCGCAGGAGGGCATCGACCCCTACCCCGTCGCGTATCCGCCCACGCATACGGTGGCCGCCGCGGCGGAATCCCCCGAAGGAACGACCGTCCGCATCGCCGGTCGCGTACTCCGCCTGCGGGACTACGGCGGTGTGGTGTTCGCGTCGGTCCGGGACTGGTCCGGAGACATCCAGGTCCTCGTCGACGAAGCCCGGGTGGGGACCGAACGCATCCGGGCGTTCGCCGCCGAATTCGACCTCGGCGACCTCGTCGAGGTTGCCGGTGTCATCGGCTACAGCCGCCGGGGAGCGCTGTCGCTACTGGCGAACGAATGGCGGATGACCGGTAAATGCCTGCACCCGCTTCCCGACAAGTGGAAAGGTCTGTCAGACCCGGAAACCCGGGTGCGCCAGCGATACGTGGACCTGATGATCAACACCGACGCCCGTCGGCTTCTCGAGGCCCGCAGCGCCGTCGTGAAGTCGTTGCGTGATTCCCTGGGTGAGCGTGGCTTCCTGGAGGTAGAGACACCGATCCTGCAGCAGGTACACGGCGGCGCCAACGCGGCGCCTTTCCTCACGCACATCAACGCCTACAACCTGGACCTGTACCTGCGGATCGCCCCGGAGCTCTACCTCAAGCGGCTCTGCGTCGCCGGGATGGAGAAGGTCTTCGAGATCGGCCGGGTCTTCCGCAACGAGGGTGTCGACTTCAAGCACAATCCCGAATTCACCATCCTCGAGGCCTACGAGGCGCACAGCGACTACGAAAAGATGATGGTGCTGTGCCGCCAGCTCATCCAGACGGCGGCGATCGCGGCCCACGGACGGGAAGTCATCATGCGCCCGGGACCCGACGGCACCATGGTGGAGATCGACATCTCCGGGGAATGGCCCGTGAAGACGATGCATCAGGCCGTGGCCGAGAAACTCGGGGTAGACGTTTCGCCCGAGACACCGCTCGTGGATCTGCAACGGCTGTGCGACGATCACGACATTCCGTACCAGTCCACGTGGGACGCCGGGGCCGTGGCTCAGGAGATGTACGAGCACCTGGTGGAGGACTACACCGAGTTCCCTACCTTCTACACCAACTTCCCGACGTCGATGTCGCCGCTCACGCGCCCGCATCCCACAATTCCCGGAGTCGCGGCCAAGTGGGACCTGGTGGCGTGGGGCGTCGAACTCGGTACCGCGTACAGCGAACTCACCGATCCGGTCGACCAGCGGAACCGCCTCACCGAGCAGTCGATGCTCGCCGCCGGCGGGGACGAGGAGGCGATGGAACTCGACGAAGACTTCCTGCAGTCGCTCGAACACGCCATGCCCCCGACCGGCGGACTCGGCGTAGGCGTCGACCGCGTGGTCATGCTGATCACCGGCGGCAGTATCCGGGAGACCCTCGCCTTTCCGTTGGCCAAGCCGAAGCAGTGACCTCCCGTGGCCGCGTTGCTGTGGCCGCCCTGTTGATCGTCGGAGCGGTGGCCTACTCGTCGTGGCTGCTGGAGTTCGTCGTGGGCACCGGGATCGACCCGTTGCGTGGTTTCGCGAGCGAACTCGCGGCCACCGACCAACGTCACGGCGCCCTGTTCCGTACGGGCGACCTTGTGGCGGGTTGCACCGTCGCGGTGGCGGGCGTCCTCGGACTGTGGCGGTACTCGGAGGGGTGGGCGACCGCGATCGGGTGGTTCGCGTTGTGCGTATTCGGGGCCGCCACTGCGCTCGATTCGCGGATGTCGATGAGCTGTGCGGTCACCTCTGATCCCCTCTGCGCTGCCCGGGAGGATTCGGGTCAGTTGCCGCTGTCGCATGAACTGCATGCCGTCACCAGTACGTCTGCGTCGACGGGCGGTGTGGTGTCGGCGCTCGCTTTCGCGCTGGCGGCCTGTCTTTACGGTTGGCCGCGCTGGTTGACGCTGACCGGGACGGCAGTGTCGGCGGTGGTCGTCGTGGGCACCGCCTGGACTTTGGCAGCTGCCGCGATTCGCGGCGAGCACGACGTGTGGCTGGGACTCGGCCAGCGTGTGCAGCTGCTCGCTTTCAGCGGGTGGCTGATCTTCGTATCACTCAGCGTGGTTTACGTCACCGGCGAAAATGATGGTTCCACGTGAAACGTCCTGGGAAAATGGTCTCGGGTGTGCACGTCGTCCTCGACGGCGCCGGGCTCCCCGTCGTGCTCTACGGCGGTCTCGGCGGCAACTGGTTCGACTGGAATGACGTCGCCGCACTGCTTTCCGATTCTTGCCTCGTCGTGCGGATCGATCGACCCGGCTACGGGCTCAGCCCCGCCTCCGCCACACCACCCACGGCCCACGGTGAAGCGGAGAGGATCGTCGCGGTACTCAACGCGCTCGGCTGTACTGCGCCGGCCGTCGTGGTGGGGCATTCGCTCGGTGGCATCTACGCCGAGGCCTTCGCCCGGTTGTTCCCACAGCGCACGAGAGGTGTGATGCTGCTCGACGCGACCATCACTCTGCGACCCCACCGCGTCATTCCGACCCGTTGGCGGGTGGCGGCCGGCCGGCGGGTGGCCCGTGCGTCGAGCCGGCTCGGGCTGCAGCGACTGCTGGGCCCTACCGTTCGAGCCGTGCTGAACCAGTCAACGCCACCGGGTGGAATAACGCCCGAGACTCGGCAGTGGGTGGCCCGGATCTACCGCGAGCCCGCGTATCTCGAGTCGTCCGTGGTCGAGAACGCGTCGTATCCGGCCCTCGCCGAGGAGATTGCCGCCCTACGCGCCGCTTTCACGATGCCGGTCCCCGTACTCGTGGCCGCCGCACACACCGGTCATCGGACCCCGTGGGGGTGGGAGTGGGTTCGGCGCCAACGACAGTTCGCCGAGCGTCTCGGCGCCGCCTTCCGCGTCGTGCAACCCGCCCGTCACCACGCCATGATCGACCAACCGGGCCAGGTCGCGGCACTGATCCGGGAACTGGCAAGCTGATCGTCGTGCAACTGCTATTGATCCGACATGCGCTACCGGAGCTCGTGACCACGTCCGAGGGACGAGCCGATCCTGCCTTGACCGAGGACGGCCAGGCCCAGGCCAAGCGCCTGCCTGCCGCGTTGGGTCCCTACCGCATTGCCCGGATCGTGAGCAGCCCGCAGCGCCGCGCCCTGGAGACGGCAGCACCACTCGCCGAGGCACTCAACCTCCCTGTTACGCGGGACCAGGGACTGGCCGAGTACGACTACGACCTCGACCACTACATCCCGTTCCACGAAGCCGAGGCACGGGCGCCCGAAGCGTACGCCCGCATCCGGGCGGGCGAGCTTCCCGCGGGGATCGACGCCGACGCCTTCCGCACGCGGGTGTTCGATGCGCTCGGCCGGGTCGTGCAGGAGTCCGACCACCGCGACACCGTCGCGATATTCGCCCACGGCGGCGTCATCAACGTGTACCTACAGGAACTGCTGGGCCTGGACCGTCCCCTCGTGTTCCCCATCGAGTACGTCTCGGTCACCCGCGTTCTCGTCTCGCGCAGCGGCGAGCGACGGGTGGCCTCGGTAAACGAGACCGGCCACGTCCGGGACATGCTGCGGCGTTAGTTGCGACGTGTGAGGCTCGGCCACCGGGCGTTTCGGCGACTAGAGACCCGGAATTCGCGGTAGCTCGGGCAGCGGGGCCGGCGGCGGGAGAACAGGCAGCTGAAACTGCGGTAGGCCGGGGATGAGCGGCGGTGGGGACGGGGCCGGTGCCGGCTCGTTCCTGCTCACATCGGTTTGCGTCCCGCTGTCGGGCTGTGCGGCGGTCGGGGGCTGCACATACGGGGTGTAGGCCTCGGTTCGGGCCACGCCCGCCGTAGGCGCCTCCGCTTCGGTAGCCACCTGCGGCGGCACGGGCGACGGAAGATCGGCGGCCGTAGCCGACGTCGTTGCGGATGGTGCCGCGTTCTCGATGACCGGGGCCGGAGCTTCCGGCTCGGTCGGGTCCGGCTGCGGATCCTTCTCCGACCCCTCCAAGACGTCGCCACCCACCCCGAGGACGAGTCCGAGGGCCGCTACCGCGGCGAGGGCCCCACCGGCGAGGACGGCACCGCGGCGGCGGGATTTCGGGGGCTCGGGCACTGCGACCACCTCGGCGGGTGCGTGCTGGGCCAACAGGGCGGCACCTTCAGCCGCCACCAGTTCCGGCTGCTCCGGGACGATCACCGGAATTTTCAGCCACGACTCCATCACCGAGGTAACGAGCGGAATGTACGCGCCACCACCGATGAGGACCGCGGCGTCAGGCAGACGCCCGGACCGGTGGATCACATCGCGAGTGATCCGAGCGGAAGTCTCGACCGGTCCCTGGATGAGCGATTCGAAGGTGTCCTGCGACAGCAGCAGCAGCCCCCCGTCACCAGGCACGCACACCGCGCCTGTGCTGGAGAGCTGCTCCTTCGCGAGGCGACACCGGGCGTCGAGTTCGAGTGCGGCAGCTTCGTCGGCGGGCTGCGCGATCTTCTGCAGTTCGAGTTGCTGGTCGCGAATCAAGCGGTCGACGAGGTCACCGCTGATCTCGTCCGTGCGGGCACTGTCGAGGACCGTCCCGGTGGAGCGCTCGACGACAGTAACGGTGAGTCCGGAACTGCCGAGGTCGTAGAACACCAGCGTCGAATGGTTTCCGAGGTCACCCGACACCTCGAGCATCTCGAGTGCGGCGGTCACTTCAGGCACGAGATGGACGTTGCCGATGTGTTCGCGGGCCAAGGCGGCCTCGACCGCATCAGCCTGGGCCTCGTCCTGGTAGGCCACGCCAATGGCCTGTACCTCGCCCAAGTCTTCGCCGTCTCCCAGGGCAGTTCCGATGGATTCGGCAGCCACGTCCTCGGGCCGTTCGAGGGTTGCGGATACCGCCGTCGAGCGGAAGATCGGCCCGGTCGCGTCAACCGAGTCGGCTGCGTCACGGCACGCAACGCGCACAGCGCTGGCACCGACCGACACACCCAGAACCGAAGTCATGAGACCGACTATAACGGTTCGGTCACGAGCCGCGCTGAGGTAGAGGGGTGTTCGCAGGTCAGGCCGGCCTCTTCCCGGTGATGCACAGCGGGTTTCCCGTGTCTGCACTCACCTCGAACCCCTTTCGCCGCAAAACCTGGGTCACAGCGTTCACGATGCGTTGCGACTTCGCGTCGTCGTGCACCGTTTCGGTGCCGTCGTAGACGAGGTGCAGGATGCCGCCGGGGCGCAGGGCCTCCCAAAGAATCCGGACCTCTTCGGTCGCGTCGTGTGTCCAGAAGGCATTCACGTTGACAGCGAAGGCCTTGTCGAACGACGCAGCGGCGCAGCGGAACCCGGCCAGGTCGGTTTTCTGAAGTTCTACTCTGCCGCGCGCTGACAGGACGTCGTTACGCTGCTGAGCTCGTGCTATAGCGGTGGCGGACCGGTCGATTGCCGTGATCCGCCCGTCGAGAAGTTTGTCGGCCACGAGAGAAACTGCCACGCCTGGTCCGCAGCCCACCTCTAGGATCCGATCGGACGGATCCACCCTCAACCGCTCGACGACACAACGGATCCGGGCAGGGATGTTCGGAACTGCCATCTGACCACCCTTCGACGGCTACCACAGTAAGGACATGATGCGCGCACTCACCTACTTCGTCGGCATTACCATCGACGGTTTCATCGCCGCCCCGGACGGCGATGTCGGCTTCTTTCCGATGCTCGACGACATCATCGGTTTCATGGCGCAGGACTACCCGGAAACGATTCCGACGCACCTACGGGAGCAGTTCGCAGTCGACGGGGCCAACAAGCATTTCGACACCGTGATCCAGGGCCGCTCGACGTACGAGCCGGCGCTCGCAGCCGGAATCACCAGTCCGTACGCGCACCTGCGCCAGTACGTCGTCTCACGCACGCTCGGCGCCAGTTCCGACCCCGCCGTCGAAGTGATTACCGACCCGCTCGCGAAGGTCCGGCAGCTCAAGGCCGAGGACAGCACTCTCGGTGTCTGGCTCGCGGGAGGCGGAAAGCTTGCGGGCGCTCTGCTTCCGGAGATCGACGAGCTGGTGATCAAGCAATACCCGGTGGTGGCCGGTCGCGGAACGCCCATGTTCGACACCGACTTCGAACCGACGGCCTTCGAGCTCGCCGACCGGAAGGGATACCCGAGCGGGGCCACGGTCAGCCGATTCCGCCGCTGCTGACCTGCAGGTGGGTGCCGAGCCAGTCGACCGTCCGTGACCAGGCGTCCCGGGCGGCCGCCTCGTTGTAGACGGCCGGGCGGTCGTTGCAGTTGAATCCGTGCCCGGCGTCGGGGTACCGCACGATCTCGGTGTCCACCGGTACCTGCGACAGCGCGTTCCGCAACTCCTCGACCTGCTCGGACGGGATCCCCGTGTCACGATCACCGAACAGCCCCAGCCAGGGAGTCGACAGCCGTTCCGCGGCGTCGATTTGCGAGGGGTAGCCGAACCGTCCCTTCTCGACGCCGCCACCGTAGAAGCTCACCGCGGCGCCGAGTTTCAGGCGGGCCGCGGTGTGGAACGCGACCGTGCCGCCCATGCAGAAGCCGACGATCGACGTGCTCCTCGCGTCGATCCCGGCATCCGAGAGAACGGTGACGGCGGCATCGACGTCCTCGTCGATCTGTGCTGACGTGAGCGTGCCCAGCAGCGGCATAGCCGTTTTCAGGTCGTCATAGCCGAGCACCGGGTCGCCGGCCCGGTGGAACAGATGGGGCGCCACGGCGTGGTAGCCGGCGTCGGCGAATCGGGAGCAGACGTCGACGATGTGTTGTGTGATCCCGAAGGCCTCCTGGATGACGATGACGCCTCCCCGACTACGGCCTTCGGGAACAACCCTGGTCAGGGGTGTGGTCACCGAACGGACCCTAGGACACCGGCTTCAGCGGATGAATTGCGGGAGCGCCAGCGAGATGCTCACCGAAAACGGCGACCGCGGACTGGAAGTGCGGCGACGTCATGTGCGCGTCGACGGCCTCCTGGTTCGCCCACACCTCGACAGTGACGAAGGTCCCGGGTTGCGCGGCAGATTCGAACAACTCGTACGAAACGCAGCCCTCCTCCTTGCGGCTCTCCGCTGCGAGGGAGGACAGGCCCTCGCGCACCGTGTCCTCGGAGCCCGGCTTGGCAGGAATGGTCGCTACGACATGCAGATCGGACATCGACTTCCTTTCGTGACGGCCA
Source organism: Rhodococcus sp. USK13 (assembly GCF_018343855.1). Lineage (NCBI taxonomy): Bacteria > Bacillati > Actinomycetota > Actinomycetes > Mycobacteriales > Nocardiaceae > Rhodococcus > Rhodococcus sp. USK13. The sequence goes on from NZ_CP069242.1 coordinate 721,204, forward strand.
CCGGATGTGGCTCGTATCACGTAAGCACACTTGTGGTTGCTAGGAAACCCGGAGCCGCGTCAGATAATCCTCGACGCGGGGATCGTCCCAGCCGTGACCCTCACGAAGCCCATCAGCAATGGTCGCGATGTAGGCGGGGGCGGGCGCGTTCCGGGTGACCACGTCACCCCGGGCGCGGGTGGTGAACGTGCACATGACGATGCCGTCGCGAGTTCCCAGAGGAACCAGCCGGTCGTAACAGGCCGGTTCCTGGGCGTGAATGTCCTCGAACTGTTCCTGCGTCACGAGGAAGGCGCGGGCCGCGACCGTCCCGGGCGCATCCGGGTCGTAGAAGGCGCGTCCGCCGCCCCAAATGCGCGACTCCCCCGCGAAGAACACTGAACCGGGGATCACCACAGGGACCGATTCGCGCGGTTCGCTGGTGTCCCGCGCACCGGGATGAGAGTGGTTGCCGCCGGGCGGGCAACCACCGCGAAGGTAACAGGCGAGGCGAGTCGTCGCCATGTTCGACCCATAACTGACGTACCAGATCAGCACACGATCGACGGTACTCGGACAAGATGGTCCCATGAGTCTTCTCAGTGAGGTCAAGGGTTGGCGTACCGGTTCGCGAAAGCACCGCCGACTGCGTGATCTCGACGGCATGCTCGTCGTCGTCACCGGTGGCGGTAGCGGAATCGGCCGCGAAACCGCACTCGCGTTCGCCGCCGAGGGTGCGGTCGTCGTGGTCGGTGACCTCGACCTCGAATCGGCGCAGCACACAGCGGACCTCATCAATTCGGCGCAGATGAAGGGGGGCGGCGCCGTCGCGATCTTCGGCGGTGGCTCGCACGCCTACCGGGTGAATGTGGCGGTGGAAGAGGAGGTGCGGCGGTTCGCCGAGGAGGTGCAGTCACAGCACGGCACCCCCGACGTCGTGGTCAACAATGCGGGAATCGGCTACTCCGGCACTTTCACCGCGACGCCGCAGAGCGAATTCGAGCGCGTGATGGACGTCAACTTCTGGGGAGTCGTGTACGGCTGCCGGGTCTTCGCGGAGCAGATGATCGAGCGCGGAACGGGCGGACACATCGTCAACCTGTCCTCGGCGGCGGCCTTCACCCCGCAGAAGCGACTCACCGCATACGCCACCAGCAAAGCCGCCGTCTACATGCTCTCGGATTGCCTCCGCGCCGAACTGGTGGACCACGGCATCGGCGTCAGCACCATCTGCCCCGGGATCGTCCACACCAACATCGTCAAGAACACCGATTTCGCCGGGACCACCCCCGAGAAACAAGAAGAGATGCGGTCCCGATCCGACACGTTCTACCGCAAGCGTGGATTCACCCCCGATCGGGTGGCCACGCAGATCCTGAAAGCCGTCAGATCGAACAGGGCCGTCGTCCCGGTGACCCCCGAGGCCAAATTCGGCCGCGCGTTGAGCCGGCTGGCGCCAGGCAGCATGCGACTCGGTGCGCGTTTCGACTTAGGTTGATCCACGCGAGGTTGCCGTCCGCACGGTCACGCCGCCGTTGAACGCCCACGGACCCTCGCGCTGTGCACTGTCACGCACGGGACCAGCGGGTGAGGTACTCGCGCTCGATGGGGGTGATACGCCGCAACCGCTGCGCATCGACGTCGGCGACGGCCATCTGGGTGGTGGCGGTGACGGCGGGCGGATCGGTACGGCCGGCGCGCGCACCCCGGACCTCGTAACCAATGGTGAAGTCGACGGCCCGGTGCTTCGCGATCCACATGGTGATCCGCAACGGACTGTCCGAGTGCGTCAGCTGAGCCCGGTACTTGACGTGGATGTCGGCGATGAACGCACTGGTGATGAGAGACGAATTCTCGGCGCCCTCACTGAGCAACCAGTCGATCCTCGCCTCTTCCAGCAACGTGACCATCCTGGCGTGGTTGATGTGCTGAAAGGCGTCCATATCGGACCACCGAACGGTGACGAAAGCGTCGTAACCGGGCGCGGCAGGAGTGTCCGTCATCGGATCATCTTCTCCTGCCACGCCCGACTCGACCTACGCCACGTCGCGCAACCAGTTCCTGAGCCAGTTGGTGGCCGACGTTCCGGCACCGTCTACCGCGTATCGCGTGTAATCCTGATGGGCCTGCGACTTGTAGAACTGCTCGAGTTCGTCGATCCGCCTCTGGTTGGCCTGCTCGTCCAACTGAGCCATCAGGGTGGGGACACCACCGGCGTCGAGGAGGTCACGCCAAATGGCTTCGGCCTCCGCCTGGTACCGGCCGAGCAGCGACGGCGACGGGTCCGACGTCTGCGCGAGGAAACCGGCGAGCCGGGTCACGAAGTCTTCCTTCGGGGTGGAGCAGTACAGGTCGCCGTATGCGCAGAAGGTTCGGGTGTTCTGGCTGACCCAGCCGAAACCGCCGATGCGAGGTCCGCCGGCGCCACCACCGGCGACGGGAGGCCCGACCAGCGCGTCGGTGGGCGACCGACGGGGATCGGAGACGAGCCCGACGGCAGCGATCTTGTCGGCGGGCACCGCGCCGAGGCCCGTGCCGATCTCAGCCGCGAGATCGCCCGCAGCATCAGCGCCCTGGCTGTAGCCGATGAGCGCAAGCTTGGTTCCGGCGCATTGCTGAGACATGTTGACGAGCATCCCGCGGGCGTTGTCTACCGCCTGAGCCTTCGAGCGCCCGTACACATCGCCCTCCCACGGGAAGGCAGTGGCGGCGTAGGTCACGTAGTCGGTGCGGATATTGGACGGTAACCCGTTCGTGACCGCCGACAGCAGGCCGGGGGTTGGCCGGACATTCTCCTTGGTGGACGTCTCCCATGTTCCCGGAATCGCCACCACGTACAGGCTCGGGCACGGGTCTGCGTTCGCTACCGCGCTGGTGCCGACCACGCCCGAGACCACCGGAATGGCCACCGCTGCAGCCGTTGCGGTCAATGTTGCGATAACCCGTTTCATTGCCATGGCCCTCAACTCTTCTTCTCCCCTTCGTCGACCTGCAGACGGGATGCTGCCAGGCCGACGTGACCTGAAGATGCACGATCGGTAAATGAACGTTACCGAGCAAAACCGACCGGCGCACCCGAAACCAGCACCCCGGCGGAAAATATAACGCCGGGGTGCTGGTGGATAACGAACTGAACTAGCGCTGGGGTGCGCTGGTGGTCTCGACCGGAGACGGCAGGGCCGTCTCACCCTCGAGGTAGGCGTCGACCGCCGCAGCGGCGGAGCGACCCTCGGCGATGGCCCACACGATGAGCGACTGTCCACGTCCCATGTCGCCGGCCACGAAGACGCCGTCGACGTTGGTGGCCCACTTCGCGGAGCGGGCGACGTTGCCGCGCTCGTTGAGGTCGACACCGAGATCGGTGAGCAGTCCCGGCTTTTCGGGGCCGACGAAGCCCATGGCCAACAGCACGAGATCGGCCTCGAGCTCGAAATCCGAGCCCTCCACCTTCTCGAAGCGGCCCGACTTCATCTCGACCTCGTGGGCGTGCAGCGCCGTCACCTTGCCGTCGACACCGACGAACTTCTCGGTGTTGACGGAGAACAGGCGCTCGCCGCCTTCCTCGTGCGCGGACGCGACCCGGTACATCAGCGGGTACGTCGGCCACGGGGTTTGCTCGGCCCTGGTCTCGGGCGGACGCGGCATGATCTCGAACTGGTGAACACTGACCGCACCCTGACGGTGTGAGGTACCCAGGCAGTCCGCGCCGGTGTCGCCGCCACCGATGATGACAACTTTCTTGCCCTCGGCGGTGATGGTGGGCTCTTCGAGGTCGCCGAGCTGCACACGGTTGGCGATGGGCAGGTACTCCATCGCCTGATGGATGCCGTCCAGTTCGCGCCCGGGAATCGGCAGGTCACGAGCCGCGGTGGCACCGCCCGCCAGCACCACGGCGTCGAACTGCTCGCGCAGCTCGTCGGCGGAGATGTCGACGCCCACGTTCACATTCGTCTTGAAGACGGTGCCCTCGGCCTCCATCTGATCCAGACGGCGGTCGATGTGGCGCTTCTCCATCTTGAACTCGGGGATGCCGTAGCGGAGGAGACCGCCGATACGGTCGGCACGCTCGAACACGGTGACCAGGTGACCGGCACGCGTCAGCTGCTGCGCTGCAGCCAGACCCGCAGGACCGGAACCGACGACGGCCACCCTCTTGCCCGTCGACCGGGTGGGATGAACCGGCGTGACCCAGCCCTCGTCGAATGCGTGATCGATGATCTCGACCTCGACCTGCTTGATGGTGACCGGATCCTGGTTGATGCCCAGGACACACGACGCCTCACAGGGTGCGGGGCACAGCCGCCCGGTGAATTCCGGGAAGTTGTTGGTGGCGTGCAGCCGCTCGATGCCGTCGTGCCAACGGTCCCGGTACACCAGGTCGTTCCACTCGGGAATCAGGTTCCCGAGGGGGCAGCCGTTGTGGCAGAACGGAATACCGCAGTCCATGCACCGGCTCGCCTGGGTGCGGAGGTTTTCCTTCGGGAACTCCTCGTACACCTCGTTCCAGTCGAGCAGACGCAACGGCACCGGACGGCGAACGGGCAGTTCGCGTGACGGGTGCTTCAGAAAGCCGCTTGGATCAGCCACGAGCTGCCTCCATTACTGCCTCGTCCACGTTCTTTCCATCCTTTTTCGCGGCCTCGATGGCCAAGAGCACCTTCTTGTAATCGCGGGGCATCACCTTTGCGAAGTGATTGACCTGCTGTGACCAATCGGACAGGATGCGCGCGGCAACCTCCGAACCGGTTTCGTCGCGGTGACGCTCGATAGCGGCTTTCAGCCAGGTGAAGTCGTCACCCGTCAGATCCTCGAGGTCTACCAGCTCGGTGTTGAGGTTGGCCTCGAACGCCTTGTCGGGGTTGAAGACGTAGGCCACGCCACCGGACATGCCGGCGCCGAAGTTGCGTCCCGTCGCACCGAGGATGACGACCTTGCCGCCCGTCATGTACTCGCAGCCGTGGTCGCCGACTCCCTCGACAACCGCAGTGGCACCGGAGTTACGTACCGCGAACCGCTCGCCCACGACACCGCGCAGCAAAGCCTCACCGCTGGTCGCGCCGAACAGGATCACGTTGCCGCCGATGATGTTGTCCTCGGCGACGAACCCGGCCGCGGTTTCCAGCGGAGGACGAACCACGATGCGTCCACCCGACAGACCCTTGCCGACGAAGTCGTTGGCGTCGCCATGCAGCCGCAGGGTCATACCCTTGGGCACGAAAGCACCGAAGCTGTTACCGGCCGAGCCGGTGAACGTGATGTCGATCGTGTTGTCGGGCAGGCCCTCACCGCCGTACGCCTTGGTCACCTCGTGGCCCAGCATGGTGCCGACCGTCCGGTTGACGTTGGTGATCGGCGACTCGAACGACACCTTGGCACCCTTGTCGAGAGCGTCGCGGCTCTGGGCGATCAGCTGCTGATCGAGCGCCTTGTCGAGGCCGTGGTCCTGGGTACCCGTGCAGTACAGGTCCTGATCCATGAACGCGGACTCGGCCTGGTGCAGGATCGGCGACAGGTCGAGATTGCCGGCCTTGCTGCCCTTCCAGTGCTCGAGCGCCTTGGTGGTGTCGAGCACGTCGACCTGGCCGACGGCCTCGTCGAGCGTCCGGAAGCCGAGCTCGGCCATGAGCTCGCGGACCTCTTCGGCGATGAAGAGGAAGAAGTTCTCCACGAACTCCGGCTTGCCGTTGAACCGCTTGCGCAGCACCGGGTTCTGCGTCGCGACACCGACAGGGCAGGTGTCGAGGTGGCAGACCCGCATCATGATGCAGCCCGACACCACCAGCGGAGCGGTCGCGAAACCGAACTCCTCGCCGCCCAGCAGCGCGGCGACCATGACGTCACGGCCGGTCTTGAGCTGTCCGTCGACCTGCACCACGATGCGGTCGCGCAGGCCGTTGAGCAGCAACGTCTGCTGGGTCTCGGCCAGGCCGAGCTCCCACGGAGCGCCGGCGTGCTTGACCGAGGTCAGCGGAGTGGCACCGGTGCCACCGTCGTGGCCGGAGATCAGAACGACATCCGCGTGCGCCTTCGAGACACCCGCGGCGACCGTGCCGACACCCACCTCGGACACCAGCTTGACGTGCACCCGCGCCTGCGGGTTCGCGTTCTTCAGGTCGTGGATCAGCTGTGCGAGATCCTCGATCGAGTAGATGTCGTGGTGCGGGGGCGGCGAGATCAGGCCGACACCGGGTGTGGAGTGCCGGACCTCGGCCACCCACGGGTACACCTTGTGCGCCGGCAGCTGGCCGCCCTCACCGGGCTTGGCTCCCTGCGCCATCTTGATCTGGATATCGGAGCAGTTGGTCAAGTAGTGCGACGTGACGCCGAAGCGTCCCGACGCGACCTGCTTGATCGCGGACCGGCGCCAGTCACCGTTCTCGTCCGGCTCGAAGCGCGACGGATGCTCGCCGCCCTCACCGGAGTTGGAACGGCCACCGAGGCGGTTCATGGCGATGGCCAGGGTCTCGTGCGCCTCGGCGGAGATGGAGCCGTAGCTCATCGCACCGGTCGAGAAGCGCTTGACGATCTCGGTGGCCGGCTCGACCTCGTCCAGCGGGACGGGTTCGCGCACACCCTTCTTGAACTCGAAGAGGCCGCGCAGCGCTGCGAGGCGCTCGGACTGGTCGTCGACCAGCTTCGTGTACTCCTTGAACACCTCGTACTGCCCGGTGCGCGTGGAGTGCTGAAGCTTGAACACCGTGTCCGGGTTGAACAGGTGGTATTCGCCCTCACGGCGCCACTGGTACTCGCCGCCCACCTCGAGCTCGCGGTGCGCGCGCTCTTCGGGACGGTCGAGGTACGCGTTGGAGTGCCGGACCGCGACGTCGGCGGCGATCTCGTCGAGACCGATACCACCGAGGCTCGAGTTCAGGCCCGTGAAGTACTCGTCCACCAGATCCTGCGACAGTCCGATCACCTGGAACAGCTGCGCACCGGTGTACGAGGCGAGGGTCGAGATGCCCATCTTGGACATCACCTTGAGCACACCCTTGCCCGCGGCCTTGATGTAGTTCTGGATGGCCTTGTCGAGGCTCAGGCCCTGCAGTTCGTTGCCGCGGAAGAGCTCGTCGACCGTCTCGAACGCCATGTACGGGTTGACGGCTGCTGCACCGAAGCCGATGAGGAGCGCCATGTGGTGCACCTCGCGGGCGTCACCCGATTCCACGACGAGACCGACCTTGGTGCGGGTCTTCTCGCGCACCAGGTGGTGGTGCACGGCCGACGTCAGCAGCAACGACGGGATGGGGGCGTACGTCTCGTTCGACTCACGGTCGGACAGGACGATGAGGCGCGCACCACCGGCGATGGCCTCGGAGACCTGGTAGCGAACGTCGTCGAGCGCCTTGCGCAGACCCGCACCGCCCTCGGCCACCGGGTACAGACCGCGGACGATGACGCTGCGGAAGCTCGGGAATCCGCCGTCGTCGTTGACGTGGATGAGCTTCGACAGATCGTCGTTGTGCAGGATCGGCTGCGGCAGGTAGATCTGCCGGCAGGACTCCGCCGTGGGGTGCAGCAAATCGTGCTCTGGGCCGATCGTTCCGCCGAGGCTGGTGACGACCTCCTCGCGGATGGCGTCGAGCGGCGGGTTGGTGACCTGCGCGAAGAGCTGCGAGAAGTAGTCGAACAGCATCCGCGACCGGGAGGACAGCACCGCGATCGGGGTGTCCGTACCCATCGAGCCGAGTGCTTCCGCGCCGGAGGCCGCCATCGGCTTGACGAGGACGTTGACCTCTTCGTTGGTGAACCCGAACATCTGTTGACGCAGCACCACACGCTCGTGCGACATGTAGGTGTACGGGCGGTCAGGCAGGTCGTCCATGTGGGTCAGGCCCTGGTCGAGCCATTCCTGGTACGGGTGCTCGGCGGCAAGCTCCGACTTGATCTCGTCGTCGCTGATGATGCGGCCCTGATCGGTGTCGACCAGGAACATGCGGCCGGGCTGGAGCCGGATCTTCTTCACGACCGTGGCCGGATCGATCGGCAGAACGCCGACCTCGGAGGCCATGACGACCAGGCCGTCCTCGGTGACCCACAGCCGCGAGGGACGCAGCCCGTTGCGGTCGAGAACCGCGCCGATCACGGTGCCGTCGGTGAAGCAGACGGACGCCGGACCGTCCCACGGCTCCATGAGAGTGGAGTGGTACTGGTAGAACGCCCGACGCTCGGGGTCCATGCTCTCGTGATGCTCCCACGCCTCGGGGATCATCATCAGGACCGCGTGCGGAAGGCTACGACCACCGAGGTGCAGCATCTCGAGCACCTCGTCGAAGCGCGCGGTGTCGCTGGCCCCGTTGGTGCAGACCGGGAAGATTTTCTCGAGGTTTTCGCGACCACCGAAGACGTCGCTGTCGATGAGCGCCTCGCGGGCACGCATCCAGTTCTCGTTGCCGGTGACGGTGTTGATCTCACCGTTGTGCGCGACGCGCCGGAACGGGTGGGCGAGCGGCCACGACGGGAACGTGTTGGTGGAGAAGCGGGAGTGGACCAGCCCGAGCGCCGACTCCACGCGCTCGTCCTGCAGGTCGAGGTAGAAACCCTTGAGCTGCGGGGTGGTGAGCATGCCCTTGTAGACGAACGTCTGGCTCGACAGGCTCGGGAAGTAGACGGTCTCGCGACCCGGCCCGTCCTTGCCGGCGCCTTCACTACCCAGCTCGTGCTCGGTGCGCTTGCGGACGACGTACGCCCTGCGCTCGAGGTCCAGACCGGTGAGGGAGTCACCTTCGCTGCCGATGAAGATCTGCCGGAACGTCGGCATCGCGTCGCGTGCCAGAGCGCCGAGCGACGAGTCGTCGGTTGCGACCTCGCGCCAGCCGAGGACCTTCAGGCCCTCGCTCTCGACGATCTTCTCGACGGCGTCGGATGCACGCTGCGCGTCGGCCTTGCTCTGCGGCAGGAATGCGATGCCCGTGGCATAGGTGCCCGCGGCGGGCAGCGGGAAGTCGACCACAGCACGGAAGAACGCGTCCGGAACCTGGATCAGGATGCCGGCGCCGTCACCCGTATTGGGTTCGGAGCCCGCGGCACCACGGTGCTCGAGGTTGACCAGAGCGGTGATCGCCTTCTCGACGATGTCCCTGCTGCGGCGACCCTTCATGTCCACGACGAACGCGACGCCACAGGAGTCGTGCTCGTTCGCCGGGTGATACAGCCCCTGGGGGCCTGGAAGTTGCTTCATACCTAGCCTTCGTATGCCAAAAGATGCACCGACGACCAGCAGCGCTGATGGCCATCAACTTGCAATGCAAGTACCGTCAGGATGTGATCGGCACCACCGATCGGCTATCGCCCTTTGCAGCACGCTGGGTGTGGTCCTCGCACCAGGCGACGTGGCTTTTCGGTCGGGTCGGACTTTCGTGGGTCCAACGTGTAACGAAAACGATAATTCAGACCCCCCGAAGAAACACAACTTAGGTTGGCCTATTCATCCCGTGAACAGGCCTTTTCTCGAGGGCAGACCTCGGCCGAGAACGTCCAGTTCATATTAAGTGAGTACGCCGAGTACTGCTGTGATTCCGGGAGTCGGGTCGAAATCGGGGTCGGGAACGGTCAGCTGATGCAGGATCACTCCATCCAGATAGTCGGTGACAACCACTGCGTCGGCCGCTGGATTCCTCGATCCGGCGAGGTCCAGCATGCTCGCGCCCCATTCTACGAGTCCCGCGCGAGCAGAGCCGATGATCTCCCCGAGTGCCGGGACCGCCGAGGCCTCCGCGAAAAGGGCGTAGCGGGCGCGCGAGCGGATCCGGTCGGGTCCCGCGGCGTACAGGGTGAACGCGGCCAGCGCCTCCACCAGAGCCTCCATCCCGTCGGGCCGGAGGTCGGCAAATTTCTCCCAGTCGTCTACGTCACGTGCCGCGAGGCGGGTGACCATTCCCTCGAGGAGGGCGCCGCGGGTGCGGAAGTAGTTGGAGGTGGAGCCCTGCGGCATCCCCGCCGATTCGTCGACCGCTCGATGAGTGAGGGCGCGCGCCCCCTTCCGGCCGAGCACGTCGATAGCTGCGTCGAGCAGCTGTTCTCGCCTCCCTGTCATGCACTCAACACTACAGCCGTAGTAATTCCACTACAGGCGTAGTAGTGTTGAGGCCATGACGCACTCGGCAGCAGTCCTCGGCGGCGGCATCGGCGGCCTGGCCATCGCCCGTTTCCTGTTCCGCGCCGGCTGGCACGTCGAGGTCTTCGAGCGCTCTGCGGACCTTCCGACGTCGGGTACCGCCCTCGGCATGTGGCCCCAGGCCGTCGACGCGCTCGACACGATCGGACTCGGCGACCGGGTCCGCGCTCTCGGATCTCCGCAGCATCGAGGGTCGTTCCTGCGGCCGGACGGGTCCGTCATCGGCACCGTCGACAGCTCCGCGCGCACCGCCTACCTGCTGTCGCGGCCTGCCCTCCTTGCCGAGCTGGCCACATCGTTGCCCGAGGGGATGGTCTCGTTCGGCACCCCCGCTCCTCCCGCGGACGCCCTTTCCGACTACGACGTCGTGATCGGCGCGGACGGCCTACGCAGCGCCACCCGGCGTCGCTTGTTCGGTGACGAATTCGAGCCCGTCTACACGGGCGCCACCGCGTGGCGGGGATGGGTGCCCGGACGGCGCGACACGGTGAGCGAAACCTGGGACGCCGGAGCGCTTTTCGGAATCACACCGCGCGAGGGCAACCTCGTCAACTGGTTCGCGTGCGTCCGCACCGACCCCGGATCCGAGGACGGACTCGACTACCTGCGGTGGCGGTTCGGGGGCTGGCACGCCGACGTCCGGGCCGTCCTCGATGCGATCACCCCCGACGCCCTGCTTCATCACGACCTCTACGAGTCGCCGGCCCTGCCCTCGTATGTGTCGGGACACACGGCGCTGATCGGCGACGCCGCCCACGCGATGGCTCCCAATCTCGGACGTGGAGCGTGCGAGGCCCTCGTCGACGCGGTCACACTCGGACGATTCCTGTCCTCGCAGAACGACATTCGCGAGTCGCTGCGACAGTATGACCGCGCGCGCCGTCGGGTGACGCAGCGACTGGTTCTCGGATCACGTGCCATGGCGTCGATCGCGATGACCAGACATCTGCGTCCGGTCCGCGATCGGACGATGAAACTGGCCGCAGCCCTGGCCTGACGAGAATCCGGGTGCGCAGCAATGCCTGCCCGTCTGGTACTTTCCCGCGGTAGGGGGACGAGACGAACCGGGGGCGGTCATGGGGGCGGTGGACGACGGCTGCAGTGATGCGGTCGGCAGAACCGAAAATTTTCATCGGGGGAATACCAGATCCACCTCGTCGGGGGTGACACCTTTCTCTGCGGCGGGGGCATACTGTCCTGCCGCCGGCGTGCACCTTTTCCATTCGCGGTACCCCTGATCTGCATCGATCTCTGCTCTTCGGATGCGGCACCAGCCTGCATCCACTTTCACTCGACATCAGGAGTAACCACGTGAAGATCCGCATGCACGCAGTGGCAGCCGCACTGTCGGTATCCGCTGCAGCAGTGCTCGGCGCCGCGACCGCACACGCCGCTCCGAACACCGCCCCGTCGACGTCACAGCCCGGCGTCACCGACCGGTCGACGCCACCCAGCACGTCCCAGCCGGGAGTGACGAATCCGGCGACGCCGCCTACGACGTCACAGCCTGGCGTCACCGGCCCCGCAGCCCCGACGACACCCGCTCCCCCGCAGGCACCCCTGGCCGTACCCGGAGGCGACGCGGCCACCCCCGGCCCGGCACCGAGCGGTGACACCCCGCCGCCCGCCGCCCCGGGCGCAGTCGAGGCTGCCCCCGCCCAGCCCGCTGCGGTGTGGATCGATCCGGACGACATGCCGAAAACCAACCAGGCGCCCGTCGCCCCCACCCTTCCCGTGCCCAAGCCGGTAGTCGAGGTGAACGCCGCCGCCGACACCCTGATCGGTGCCCTTCCGGTTGCTGTCAACGGTCGCCAGTACGGCAACCCCGAGGGATATGCCGGCACCGTCGGCTGGCGCATCGGTGACGCCACCGGCACCGCGGGCATCGCGATCGACCCCTCCTCCCCCACCGCCGCCGCCGTGTCGGCGTTCGTCGCGGATTCCCAGGCCGAGCACCCGATCAACTGGTCGGCGCCGGTCGACGTCACACCGATCGCCGCCGCCATCTCGGATGCAGCAGACCGGTACCCGGCCTTCGGCTCGCTCGTCGACGCGGTCGCCGCCCTGCCGGCACCGCAGCTACCGCAGCTGCAGTCGACGGACAGCGGGCCGAGCGCCGTCACGATCGGTGGCGTCAACGTGCGCAGCCAGGCAACGCTGCACGTCTGATCGGTGATCTTCCGGGCGGCGCCGGCTACAGGGCCGGCTCCGCCCGGCGGAATGAGGTGTGGAGGATTCACCTGTGACAGAACCGCCCGGCAGGAACGACGACAGCGCTACCCGCGATCGCTTCGCACATTGGTTCCCGCCCTTCACACCTACCCCCGCGTCTTTGCGTACTGCATCTACGAGTGCTGCGGACTCGACCGAAGTAGTCCGGGATTCACAGCTCGAGCTTCCGCCGCCTGTCCCCACCTGGCTGGCGCCGAGCGACCAGCATGACACCACGCCTGTCGTTCGCGGCGGGCGCGGAAAACAGAGACTCGCTCTCGCCGGCGCCGCTGCGGCCCTGGGAGCAGTAATCGTCGGTGTCGTAATCGTTTCGAGTTTCGGATCCTCGAACGAGACCGGGAGTCCCGTCGCGGACGTGGATCCGGACTGGTGCGTCGAATCCCGGAACGACGGCGCGGTCACCGGCAACGGTCCCGGCGGTACGGCGGACGGCACCGAAGTGATTCTGGCTTTCGACCACGCCTACTACGTGGAGCGAAGTGGAGCGAAGGCCCGCGACGTGGTCACCGCCGATGCCCCGATGGGGTCGGCCGAGACGATTCAGCGGGGCATCGACTCGTTGCCGGAGGGCACCGAACATTGCCTCACGATCAGCCCCATCGAACCCGGGCGCTATGCCGTCACCCTCACCGAGCAGCGACCGGACGGGTCGACCCACCAGTATCGGCAGGTCGTAACCACCACCGACCGTGACGGCCGCACCTACATCACATCCATTGGAGACGCTCAGTGACATACCGAACCTGCTGGAGCACAACATCTTCCACGCTCGTCCTCGGCGCGTGCGGAGGCGCGGGCGCCACCACGACGGCCCTCGGACTCGCCAACACCGCGGCGGTACACGGGAATGCAGTGGTCGCAGTCGACGCAACTCCGGCGGGTGGTGACATCGCCGAGCGCGGCGCCGACGCCGTGCTCTCCGTGAGCGGGCTCGAACACGTGGTGACAGTGGCAGCGTCCGGAGCCGTCCCGGACGACATCTTCGACGGGTATTGCTCGCGCACAACCGTGGACGCCCGGATCCTGAATCGGCTCGGCACTCAGACGGCCACCGACAGCGAAATGTCCTTGCTCGCAGAAGCTCTCCACGCGCGCGGGGCGAGCTCCGTGTACGACCTGGGCCACCGATTGCGCGCTTCCTACCTGTCACCGTTGCTGGCCGCACCGACTCCGATCATCCTCGTCGTGCCCTGCCGTGCCGACGCGTTCAACCGACTACGCGCCGCACTGCAGTCGATCGGCGACACACTCGGTGAACCCGGTCTGTCCCGGACAGTCGTCACCGTGTCGAATCAGGACAACACCGGATGGCAAGTGGACGTCGATCTGCTGCGCGACTACCTCGGCGGGCAGGTGTGGGGTGTGGAGACCATCCCGTACGACGAGCACCTCGGCATGGGGGTCGTCATCAGCCACGATCACCTCGCCGCCGACACCCGCGCGGCCTACGAACGGCTCCTCGACATCGCCTCGGCCGTCGCCGACGGGCCCCGCGAACCGGTGCCCGCGCCGGTGTCGGAGTAATCCACTGATTCCACAGATGCGCACGGATTCGCCATTTGCGCACCGAATTGCCTGTGCAAAAGACTAATTGGTGCGCAAACAGGCACCTGGTGAGTTTGCCCCCGTCGCCCCGAAGCCCAGCGCCATCAAGTCACTCGCTCTCGGTGCCGCCCGCGTGCTGTGCCTCGATTTTGGCCCATTCCCTGCCGCGGTGGTTGGCGAGACGCAACTCCTCGGCTTCGTCGAAGGTGTACCACTCGGTGCTGGGGCGGTCGGGTAGGACTCCTCGCAGGTACTCGCCGAGGTAGTGCTGTGGTCCTTCCCATCCCGTTCCGACGCCGTAGCAGCCGGTGTCTGGATCGTTGCGGAACACGTCGGCGACAGAACGCCAGTTCACCGCTCCAGCAACTCCTTCAACCGCTGCAGGTCCGCGGTGACGGCCGAGGCGTCGGCAGTGAACTCGTCGACCCCCATCCCTTCTCTTCGTCGGAGGGTGAAGACGACTTCGCTGTGTTCGCCGTCGGGGATGACGCGAACCGGGTTGTAGACGGTGTCTCCGTCCGGGAGGGTGACGTGGTGGTCGAGCACTCCGAAGTCGTTGGGGGGCGCGAAGGCGACGAACACCTGCCCCATCGGCGAGTCGGCGACCCAGTGATCGCCCTCGCGGGCAATGCTGCTGCTCAAACCGGCCGCCCAGGCCGGCAGATTGGCTGGGTCGCTCGCATAGGCGTAGACGTCGGCGGCACTGCGAGCGATGAACACACTGACATGGGTGGATTCGCGGGTCATGGCTCCAGCATCCCCGATGTTCCGCGAACCTGATTGAAGGAATCGGACGGGAGCGTCGGCGTCGATGTCTGAAATCTTCTATTTCCACGACGTCGTCCGAAGCTAGCTTTACGGCATGACGATTCCTACTTTTACCGCCATCGAACTGGTGGTTCACGACCTCGCCGCATCACTGGCGTTCTACCGCCGCATCGGCCTCGACATCCCGGCCGGGTCTGAGGAGGCGCCACATGTCGAGTTCGAACTTCCCGGCGGAATACGACTGCTGTGGGACACCGTCGAGACCATCCGGTCGTTCGAGCCGGACTGGACGACGCCTCAGGGTGGACATCGGGTGGCACTCGGGTTCGATTGCGGTAGTCCGGATGTCGTGGACAAGGTATTCACTGATCTGACCGACGCCGGCTACCGCGAGAGACATGCCCCTTGGGACGCGCCCTGGGGTCAGCGTTACGCCACGATCGACGACCCGGACGGCAATCCGGTCGACCTGTTCGCGCCACTCACGACGACGTGACCAATCGGCCGAAGGAGCGGCCGGTCAACTCGTTCGACTCGCGGATCAAGTGAGCTTGGTCGGCGAACCCCGCCAAGCTTGCCGCCTCCGCGGCAGACATAGACCCCACCAACTCCATGGCCCGCTGCAGCCGGAGAATTCGCGCCAGCACCTTCGGCCCGTATCCGAACTCCCGTCGACACAGCCGGTGCAGTTGGCGTTCGCTCATACCGACACGATCCGCCACCTCCCGGACGGGGCATTGACGTGCAAGCAGGCTCACGGTCACCGCGATTCTGCGGTCCGGCCTCGCAATCAGCCGGCGACGGGCGGCGAACTTCTCGAGTTGGGTGGCGGGGTCACCGTGCTCGGCGATCGAAGACAGAAGCCGGGCGGTGTCGTCGTCGTAGAGCACGTCGGCGAGCGGCACCCGCGCGTTCGCCAAAGCCTCCGCCGGTGTCCCGAGCAACGCCGGCAGGGTGCCGGGCGCACATCGCAGTCCCACGAGGTGATCGCCGGGGCGAGTGCGGGCAATGTAGGGACGAGAATCCGGACCCGCCACGACGACGTCGCCGTTCATCCAGATGAGATCCATGCATCCGTCGGGGAGAATCGCGCCGTCACCGTCCGCTGCGGTCTTTTCCCACACCACGGCGCCGGCGAAGGTAGAGCTCCGCTCCGAGTACATGCGCTCATGCTAGGCAGTGGGTCCGACCCGGACTATTCCCCGAAGACTCCCCGCACGACTCTCGGTGCAGGCTGGACTCCGTGGTGAAGTTCTCGGAGCGCCCGCAGACGCAGATCGCCGACCGCAGGCCCCCTGGACGCCCCGGGCACCCACTCACCGAGATCGGCGACCGCTTCGACGACGCGGTCGGCACATCGGGTGGCCTCCGGCACCCGTCCGATCCCGAGGCCCTCGATGATCACCACGTTCCCGTTCGTGAGTCCGCGTACTCCGACCGACCACCCGAAGTGGCGGTTCCAGGCCAGAACGACCTTCCGTCCCGGGTAGCAGGGGATTTCCGAGGACAGTGTCAGGACCGCGTCGAAGGCGGGTATCTGCCACCACTCGACCGTGTCCGCTTCCACCGTCGCAGCAACGGACCGAATGTACTCGACGACATGTGTAGCACCGGCAACCCGGAGCGCTTTGTTCATGATTCGACCCACCTTCGACGAATCCGGCGGCGCAGAGGCCGGCGAATTCGTGCGCCTCAGCCTTCAGTTACCCGCTGCGCTGCTGAGCGGGGACGGAACCCGCCGATCGGGTCCCTCTCGTCAGGTATTCGGCGCAGAACCGGCTGCGGACGGGATCGACTTTCCGCCGGGAACGACGAAAGCCACGAACTCGTTTAAGTTCGTGGCTTCGTTGTCGCGGTCCGAAAACCGCTGTGGTGGGCGAAGGGGGACTTGAACCCCCACGTCCCGAAGGACACTGGCACCTGAAGCCAGCGCGTCTGCCATTCCGCCACTCGCCCGAGCGACTGGAGAACATTATCACGAGGCCATCGGAAATCGCGATTCGTGCTGATCAAGCCCGGAAATGCCCACAAAAACCCTCGTCCGGACAAAGACCGATATCATGCTAGTGCGTAGACCCGTGTCGCGGCTCGATGCAGTGACAGTACCGTGGGATATACGCATGGAAGTGTCGCGACACGAACGGGGTCACGGCACGACCGACACCGCGCCGAACATGTCGCAGGCCGACGAGCGAGACACTGTAAGGAGGTTCCGATGGGGATAGTGCAACGTTTCGAGCGGAAGCTCCAGGGAGCAGTGGGTGACGCGTTCGCACGGGTCTTCGGCGGCGGCGTGGTGCCGCAGGAAGTGGAGGCGGCACTTCAGCAGGAGGCCGCCGATCGTATCCAGGAGCTCGAGGGCGGCCACCTGCTTGCTCCGAACAGCTACGTCATCGCCATCAACAACTCGGACCACGAAGGCCTTGCCGCCGACAGAGACCTGACGGTCAAAGCCTTCTCTCGTCACCTCGAAGACTTCATTCGCGACCAGGGCTGGCAGACGTATGGTCCCATTCATGTCGCGTTCGAACCATCGCCTTCACTGCACACCGGGCAGTTCCGCACCCGGGGTTCGGTGGATCCGGATGCGGGTCGCCCGGGCGCGACCCCACCGGGGCGACCCGAACCGCCGCGCGGTCCCGCACCGCGACCACAGGCACCGTTTGTACCCGTCACGTCGAATCCAGGAGCTGGCCCCATGACGCAGAACTCAGGCTACGACCCCAGCCGCGAACCAGCGGGCAACCGTAAGCCCGATCCGCAGTACGCGCGCAACGGTCACGCCCATGCGGGCCAGGACCAGGGATACCCGCCTGGTTACCAGAACGGTTACGACCGGGGCGGATACCCGCAGGGCAGCTACGACCAACAGCAGCCTTACCCCGAGGCGCCGCGTGGTGGGGGGTACCCGCAGGATCAGCAGGCCTACGGCCAGGCTTACGAGCAGGCACCGCAGGCGCCCGGCTACGAGCAGCCCGCCGACGACGGCTACGACTACCGCGAGGCCGGATACGCCCAGGACTACCGGGGTGGCTACGACCAGGGCGCTCCCGCGCGCTACCCGGATGGCACCTACGCCGAAGCCGGCTACCAGCAGCCGCAGGCGTACGACCGTGGGGGCTACCAGCAGGGTGGCTACGACCAGCAGACGTACGACCAGGGCTACTCGGACTACGACCAGGGTGGCTACAACCAGCAGGCCTACCCGCCCGAGGGGCACACGTACACCGCCACGCTGCAACTCGAAGACGGCAGTGGACGCCACTTCCAGCTGCGCGAAGGCAACAACATCATCGGTCGCGGCCAGGAGGCACAGTTCCGTCTGCCCGACACCGGGGTGTCGCGTCGCCATATCGACATCCGCTGGGACGGTCAGGTCGCGATGCTGTCCGACCTGGGATCCACCAACGGGACCACGGTCAACGGTGCGCCGGTGCAGGATTGGCAGCTCGCCGACGGCGACATCATCCGGGCGGGGCACTCGGAGATCCTGGTTCGAATCCTCTGAGGCGCAGCCGACCAACCGACCTGAGGCGCAGCCGACCGGAGACCTCGAGGCGAAGCCGACCAAGCGACCTGAGGCGAAGCCGACCAAGCGACCCGAGGCGAAGCCGACACAACTTATCCGGACCGCGTGCCGAGACCCTTTCGAGACGCGTTCGATGCTCGACCGACACCCCGTCGGAGGCCGTGTCGGAGGTAACACGGTGGCGACTCCGTATCGTTGGGGGCTGTCCGTATCCTGATCGCAGGGTGCGGATTGCCCCTATGATGCTGCGAGAAAAAGACGCCGGAGACTCGACCGTTTCGGCAACAGAAGGAGGTGGACTGCCGTGCAAGGTTTGATTTTGCAACTCACGCGAGCAGGCTTTCTGCTTCTGCTGTGGCTCTTTGTGTGGTCTGTACTCAGAGCGCTCCGGGGTGACATCTACGCAGGGTCCGGCGTCCGGGTTCCCCCCAGGTACTCGCGCACCGGCAACGTTCTCCCTTCTCTGGGTAAGACGAAGACGGCCAAGTATCTCGTGGTCACGCAGGGTGGCCTGGCGGGCACTCGCATCACCTTGGGTACCCAGCCGGTTCTGATCGGGCGGGCCGACGACTCCACCCTCGTACTCACCGACGACTACGCGTCCACCCGGCACGCCCGGCTCTCTCCGCGGGGGGCCGACTGGTACGTCGAAGACCTCGGCTCCACCAACGGCACCTACCTCGACCGCGCCAAGGTCACCACATCTGTCCGCGTGCCGCTCGGTACTCCCGTACGCGTCGGCAAGACGGTAATCGAGTTGCGCCCGTGACCCTCGTACTCCGCTATGCCGCCCGCAGCGACCGTGGCCTCGTCCGATCCAACAACGAAGACTCTGTCTACGCCGGTGCTCGACTGCTGGCGCTGGCGGACGGTATGGGTGGTCATGCGGCAGGTGAGGTCGCGTCCCAGTTGATGATTGCCGCGCTCGCGCACCTCGACGACGACGAGCCGGGCGAAGACCTTCTGGGCAAGCTCGAGGCGGCCACGCGTGAGGGCAACGACTCCATCGCCGACCACGTCGAGGAGGATCCGGAGCTCGACGGCATGGGCACCACGCTCACCGCGATCCTCTTCTCCGGGAGCAAACTCGGACTGGTCCACATCGGCGACTCCCGTGCCTACCTTCTGCGCGACAACACCCTGACGCAGATCACGCGCGACGACACGTTCGTGCAGTCCCTCGTCGACGAGGGACGGATCACGGCGGAACAGGCGCACACCCATCCGCAGCGTTCCCTCATCATGCGGGCGCTCACCGGCAACGAGATCGAGCCCACCCTCACGGTCCGGGAGGCCCGCGCCGGCGACCGTTATCTGCTGTGCTCCGACGGGCTTTCGGATGTGGTGAGTGACGAGACCATCGAGAACACGATGCGTGAGGGCAGCCAGGACGAATGCGCCGACCGGCTCATCGAACTCGCGTTGCGCAGCGGTGGTCCCGACAACGTGACGGTCGTGGTCGCCGACGTCATCGACCTCGACTACGGGCAGAGCCACCCGATCGTGGCTGGGGCGGCATCCGCCGACGATGACGATGACGCCCCGCCGCCGAACACCGCCGCAGGCCGTGCCGCAGCGATGCGGCCGCCGCGCGCGACGCCCAAACGCGTCGTCCCGCAGGTCGAGGAGGCGCCGACGAAGAAGACGCGCCACCGCATGTGGTGGGCGGCTTTGGCGCTCGGTCTCATCGTCGTAGTCGCCGTCGCTGCCTTCGTAGGGCGGGCTCTGATCCGCAACAACTACTACGTCGGCGCCGACGGCGAACGTGTGACCGTGCTGCGTGGTGTCCCGGGTTCGGTGCTGGGTTACTCGCTCCAGGAGGCCAACCTCGTCGGCTGTGTCACCGACACCGGTTCGCTCACGCTGATGTCGCCCACCGACTCCCCGAACGGGTGCACAATTCTCCAGGTCGACGACCTGCAGCCGTCGGCCCGCGAACAGGTCCGCGCCGGTTTGCCGTCGGGCAAGCTCGACGACGTCCGGAACCAGATGGCACGGCTGGCCGACAACGATCTCCTGCCCGTCTGCGAATCGCAGCCGGCCATCACCACCACTACCCCGGTTCCGGTGCCGTCACCCACTCCGGAGCCTCCCCCGGCGACCACACCTGCTCCGCCGGCCACTCCCGAGACGGCTGTACCACCGACCCCGACACCGACCACGACCCAGGTCCCCGGTCAGAACTGCAGGACGGCTAGCTGATGTCCGTCGCAAGTGCTTCACCGGGGGCGCAGTTTCCCAGTCCACCGGGCGGGTTCGCACCAGCCCCCGTCCAATCGACGCGTCGCAACACCGAGCTGATCCTCATCGGTCTCGCGATTCTGATCACGACTCTGTCACTGGTGTTGGTCGAGGCCAGTCAGGAACAGAGCATCACCTGGGATCTCGGAAAGTACGGGGCAGCGTACGCAGCACTGTTTCTGATCGCGCACCTCGCGGTCCGGCGGTTCGCGCCGTATGCCGACCCGCTGATCCTTCCCATCGTCGCGCTACTCAACGGCCTCGGGCTGGTGTTGATTCACCGCCTCGATCTGGCCGACGCACAGTCGGCCCAGTACTTCGGGCTGCCCGTCCCCTCGCCTGACGCCAACCAGCAGGTGCTGTGGACGACGCTGGCCATCGCGGGTTTCGTCGCTGTCCTGGTGTTGCTGAAGGACTATCGCCTGCTCGCCCGCTACAGCTACACGCTGGGTCTCGCGGGGCTGGTCTTCCTTGCCATTCCCGCCATCCTTCCGTCGAGCTTCTCCGAGGTGAACGGCGCAAAAATCTGGATCCGGCTTCCCGGCTTCAGCATTCAGCCCGGCGAGTTCGCCAAAATTCTGCTGATCATCTTCTTCGCGTCCGTCCTGGTCGCGAAGCGTGACCTGTTCACCACGGCCGGCAAGCACATCTTCGGGATGGATCTGCCCCGCGCCCGTGACCTCGGCCCGATCCTCCTCGCCTGGATGGTGTCGGTGGGCGTGCTGGTGTTCGAAAAGGACCTCGGCACGTCACTGCTGTTGTTCAGCACCGTTCTGGTGATGCTGTACATCGCCACCGAACGCGTCGGCTGGCTACTCATCGGCGGTGGCCTCCTCGCGATCGGTTTCTTCTTCGCCTATCACCTGTTCGGTCACGTACGGGTCCGCGTCAGTACGTGGCTCGACCCGCTGGCCGACTACAACAACACCGGATACCAAATCTCGCAGTCCTTGTTCGGGCTCGCGACCGGTGGTGTCGCCGGAACCGGACTCGGCAGCGGCCGGCCGGCGCAGGTGCCGTTCGCGAAGACCGACTTCATCGTGGCCACGATCGGCGAGGAACTTGGTCTGATCGGCCTCGCCGCCGTACTGATGCTGTTCCTGATCCTCGTCATCCGCGGCCTGCGCACCGCGCTCGCAGTACGAGACAGCTTCGGCAAGCTCCTCGCGGCCGGACTGTCGTTCACCATCGCCGTGCAGGTGTTCGTCGTCGTCGGCGGCGTCACCAAGTTGATTCCCCTCACCGGGCTGACCACGCCGTTCATGTCGTACGGTGGGTCGTCGCTGCTGGCCAACTACCTTTTGCTCGCCATTCTGATCAAGATTTCGGACGCCGCCCGCGAGCCGGCCGTCCCGAAGAAGAAGGGTCCCACCCCCATCGCCGACGCTCCCACCGAAATGGTGCCGCGCACATGAACACACCACTGCGCCGCGTCGCGATCGCTGTCATGGTCATGGTGGTCGCCCTCCTCGCCAACGCCACCTATGTACAGGTCATCAAGGCGGACGACCTTCGAGCCGATCCGCGGAACTCGCGCGTCCTCCTCGACGAGTACTCCCGCCAGCGCGGTCAGATCTCCGCCGCGGGACAGGTACTCGCGGCGTCCGTGCCCACCGAGGACCGCTACAAGTACCTGCGGACCTACCCGCCGAACCCGGCTGCGCCGTCGAGCCCGCTGGCCAACGCACCCGTCACCGGCTTCTACTCCATGCAGTACGGCAGTACGGGTCTCGAGCGTGCGGAGGACCCGGTACTGAACGGTTCGGACAACCGGTTGTTCGGCCGCCGGTTCTTCGACCTGGTGTCGGGGCGTGATCCGCGCGGCGGCAACGTCGTCAGCACGATCAATCCGGTGATGCAACAAGTCGCCTACGACCAACTGACGTCGAAGGGCTACACGGGATCGGTCGTGGCCATCGAGCCGAGCACGGGCCGGATCCTGACGATGGTGAGCACCCCGAGTTACGACCCGAACGTCCTCGCGAGCCACGACGGCACCGAGACCACGCAGGCGTGGGAGGCTCTCAACGCCGACCCCGGCAAGCCTCTGCTCAATCGGGCCGTCTCTCAGACCTACCCGCCGGGCTCCACGTTCAAGGTGGTCGTCACCGCGGCCGCGCTCGGCGCCGGAGCCACCCCGGAAGACCAGTTGACGGCAGCGCCGCAGATCACCCTCCCCGATACTGCGACGACACTCGAGAACTACAACGGTTCCACCTGCGGAGGTGCACCGACCGCGTCGCTGCGTGAGGCACTCGCCAGGTCGTGCAACACGGCGTTCGTCGAACTCGGCATCAAGACGGGGGCCGACGCCCTCACCGATCAGGCTGCGGCGCTCGGCGTCGGCGGTCAGATGCCGGGTGTCCCGTTCCCGGTCGCGGACAGCACGGTGGGGTCGATTCCCGACGACGCCGCACTCGGTCAGAGCAGCATCGGCCAGCGCGACGTGGCGCTGACACCCCTGCAGAACGCGATGATCGCCGCTACCGTGGCCAACGGCGGGGTGCGCATGCAGCCGCAGCTGGTTTCGGAACTGCAGGGACCCGACCTGTCCAACCTCGCGACGACCAACCCGGTGTCCGAGGGTCAGGCGATGTCGCCGCAGGTGGCCGCCACCCTGACAGACCTGATGATCGGCTCCGAGAACAACACCAGCGGTACAGGCAAGATCCCCGGAGTGCAGATCGCCTCGAAGACGGGAACTGCGGAGCACGGAACCGACCCGCGCAACACACCGCCTCACGCCTGGTACATCGCTTTTGCACCCGCACAGAACCCGACGGTCGCCATCGCGGTGATCGTCGAGGACGGCGGAGATCGAGCACTGGCCGCAACCGGCGGCTCGGTGGCTGCACCTATCGGCCGTGCCGTCATCGCAGCCGGACTACAAGGGGGCTGATTGTGGCACTGAACAACGGCGCGCTGATCGCCAATCGATATCGCCTGATCCGCCTCATCGCGACGGGTGGAATGGGACAGGTCTGGGAGGCGACGGACAACCGGCTCAACCGGCGCGTAGCCGTCAAGGTCCTCAAGTCCGAGTTTTCGTCGGACCCCGAATTCCTCGAACGTTTCCGCTTCGAGGCGCGAACCACGGCGCAGCTGAACCATTCCGGAATCGCCGGTATCTACGACTACGGCGAGGTGCGGGACAGCACCGGTGATTCGACCGCATACCTGGTGATGGAACTCGTCAACGGTGAACCGCTCAATGCCGTCCTGGCGCGGGTCGGCCGGCTCGCGGTCCCCCATGCGCTGGACATGCTCGAGCAGACCGGCCGTTCACTGCAGGTGGCGCACGATGCAGGGGTCGTGCACCGTGACGTGAAGCCGGGCAACATCCTGATCACCCCCACCGGTCAGGTGAAGATCACCGACTTCGGTATCGCCAAGGCCGTCGAGAACTCGCCGGTCACCCGGACCGGCATGGTGATGGGCACCGCCCAGTACATCGCTCCGGAGCAGGCGCTCGGGCAGGACGCGACTGCGGCGAGTGACGTGTATTCGCTCGGCATCGTCGGCTACGAGGCCCTGTCGGGGCGGCGTCCGTTCATCGGGGACGGCGCGATCACCGTGGCGATGAAGCACGTGCAGGAGGCTCCGGCACCGCTGCCGGCAGACCTGCCGCCGAACATTCGTGAATTGATCGAGATCACCATCGCGAAGGACCCGACGGTCCGTTATTCCAGTGGCGGCGAGTTCGCGGACGCGGTCGCTGCTGTGCGGGCGGGCCGACGTCCTCCGCCGCCCGGCGCGGTGGCTGGTGGAACGGCACGCGTGCTGCCGCCTCCTCCTCTGACGGGGGCCACCCAGATGATGCCCCCTTCGCAGGCGGCATACCTGGGCCCGGTCACCGGGCAGGTTCCCGACCCGGACGACGACGACCGGAAACGCGGCGGCCTGACCAACGGTCAGAAGGCGGTGGCCTGGGGCGCCGGCGGCATTCTGCTGCTGGCGGCGATCATCGCCCTGGCAATGATCTTGTTCGACGGCGGTGACACGAAGGATCCGACGGTTCCGGCGGTCACCTCGTCGTTGCGGACGATCACGACGACACCCCGTCCCACGACGACGACCACCACCGAACCGCCCACCACGACCACCACGGAACCGCCGACGACGACCACGACGACGGAACCGCCCACCACAACGACGACGACCACCACCGAACCGACGACGACCACGACCACCACGACCACCACCACCGAACCGACGACGACCACGACGACCACGTCGGAGGAGTCAGCTACTTCGACTTCACAAGGATTGCCATGACGACACCGCGTAACCTCTCCTCACGCTACGAGCTGGGTGAGATTCTCGGCTTCGGTGGCATGTCCGAGGTCCATCTCGCTCGTGACGTTCGCCTCAGCCGCGACGTGGCGATCAAGGTGCTGCGCGCCGACCTTGCCCGCGACCCCACGTTCTATCTCCGGTTCCGCCGTGAGGCGCAGAACGCGGCCGCGCTCAACCATCCGGCGATCGTGGCCGTCTACGACACCGGTGAGGCCGAAACCGAAGCGGGGCCGCTGCCGTACATCGTGATGGAGTACGTGGACGGCGACACGTTGCGCGACATCGTCCGCAGCGAGGGTCCGATGGCCCCGCGCCGCGCGATGGAGATCATTTCCGACGTGTGCGCCGCCCTGGACTTCAGTCATCGCAACGGCATCGTGCACCGCGACGTGAAGCCCGCCAATGTGATGATCAACCGTGCGGGCGCGGTGAAGGTGATGGACTTCGGCATCGCCCGCGCGATCTCCGACGCCTCCAGCCCGATGACGCAAACCGCCGCGGTGATCGGCACGGCCCAGTACCTGTCGCCGGAGCAGGCCCGCGGTGAGCAGGTGGATGCCCGTTCCGACGTGTACTCGCTCGGCTGCGTGCTGTTCGAGATCCTGACCGGGCAGCCGCCGTTCAAGGGCGACTCACCTGTCGCGGTGGCGTACCAGCATGTGCGGGAGGATCCGCAGACCCCGTCCGAGATCAACCCGGACATTCCGCGCGAGCTCGACTCGGTGATCCTCAAGGCGATGAGCAAGAATCCGGCGAACCGCTACCAGACGGCCGCCGACATGCGCAGCGACCTGGTTCGGGTCCTCGGCGGGCAGCGTCCCAGCGCGCCGATGGTGATGAGCGACGAAGATCGCACCACCATCCTCGGTGCCGTCGACACCGGCGCCGGGCACTACCGCCGCCCGCCCGCACCGGTTCCGGGTCCCGCCACGAGGAGTGAGCCGGCCGAACCGGAGAAGAAGAACAACGCCCTGCGCATGGCACTGCTCGCGTTGGCCGGTCTGATCGTCGTCGGCATCGTCGGCGCCTTCCTGTGGTCCGTCGGACCGGGCTCGGAGGCCGACCAGGTGACCATGCCGGATGTGACGAACCAGAACGCGGACGAGGCGGAGACGACTCTGCAGAACCTCGGCTTCCGGGTAGCCAGGCAGCAGAAACCGGACGCTGTCGTGGCGACCGGCAACGTCATCACCACCCGTCCCGTCGGCGGCGTCCAGGTGGACGAGGGCAGCACGATCACACTCGAAGTGTCGAGCGGTCCCGAACAGGTGAAGGTGCCGCGACTCGCGGGCCTGAGCCAGCAGGAAGCGCAGCAGGAACTCAACGCGGTCGGGCTACGCCTCGATACAGCGGTAGCCCGTGCGCCGTCGTCGCCGTCGGAGATCGACACGGTGATCGACCAGAACCCGTCTTCGGGGGCGAGTATCGCACTCGACTCCGTGGTGGCCATCACCCTCGGCAGCGGGCCGGAGCAGATTCGGATTCCCGACGTGACCGGACAGAAGGTCGAGGTGGCGCAGGCCAACATCGAGGGCGCCGGATTCACCGCGGTCATCCAGCAGATCGACTCCGGTCAGCCCAAGGGTGAAGTGGTGTCCACGGATCCCGTCGGTGGCTCGACCGCGGCCAAGGGCGACACCATCACGATTCGCGTGTCGAACGGCGACAACATCGCGATGCCCGACCTCACGGGCAAGACGGTGTCGCAGGCGCTGGCCACTCTCCGCAGTGCGGGCTGGAGCGGCTCGTCGAGCTCACTGGCCCAGACGCAGACGTCGACGCTCGACCCCGACATGGTCGGGAAGGTTCTCACTCAGCAGCAGCCGCCGGGATCCGAGATCGCCAAGGACGCGGTCGTGTCCGTCGGTGTGGGCACGCTCGGCATCCCGCGGTAGGCGGCTCCGCCGCCTGTGAGTGGTTAACGAGTCTCAGCACTCGTCAACCACTCACGGGGGCTACGCCCCCAACGCCTCCGCGACCTCGGCCTCGAGGGTGTCGACCAGCGAGTCCTGCGGGGCGTCGCCGCACACGGTGAGCCAGTTGGCCAGCATCCGGTGCCCGCCCTGCGTGAGCACGGACTCCGGGTGGAACTGCACACCGTGGATGGGAAGATCCCGGTGTCGCATGGCCATGACAATGCCGCTGTCCGTGTGGGCCGTCACCTCGAGTTCGTCCGGGATGGTGTCCTCGAGAACGGTGAGTGAGTGATAACGCGTGGCGGTGAACGGATCGGGCAGGCCGGCCAGGACACCTCTCCCGCTGTGGTGGACGACGCTGGTCTTGCCGTGCAGCAGTTCCGGTGCCCGGTCCACGGTGGCACCGAACGCGGCTCCAATGGCTTGATGGCCGAGGCAGACTCCGAGCAGCGGGGTGCGGGAGTCGGCGCAAGCCTTCACGAGGTCCATCGTGGCGCCCGCCCGCTGCGGTGTGCCGGGTCCGGGGCTGAGCAGGATGCCGTCGAAGTCGGCTGCTGCGGCCGCTATCGCCTCCGGCCCGGTGAGGTTCGGATCGTCGTTGCGCCAGACCACGGCCCGTGTTCCCAGCTGCCCGAGGTACTGGACCAGGTTGAACACGAAGCTGTCGTAGTTGTCGACGACGAGAATCCTCATGGGACCAGGGTATTCTGCGCCCTTCGTTCGGTACGCACCCGGGACCGCTGAAACTCAGTGCCCCGCGTATCCGGGCACGGTCAACTGGCCGGACGCCGTCTGCGAATAGCCGAGGCCGAACCGCGTGGCGTACTGCTTGAACACCCGGATGCCCGGCTCGTTGGCCAATGCCGCCTTGAGGCGGGCCGGGTCGCCGATCGCCGACATCACGTACGGCGGACTGTAGGTGCGTCCGTGCAGCAGCAGCGTGTTGCCGATACACCGCGGCGCCGACGTGTTGACGATCCGCTGGTCCTGCATGCCGACGGCCTCGGCACCGCCCACCCACAGAGCGTTCAGCACGCTCTGGACATCCTGCTGGTGCACGACGAGATCGTCCGGGGCTGCGTCCACCGGATACTTCCCGTCCGCCGCGCGGGGTGCGTCGGTGAGAGTGACGGTGACTCCAGGCCCGGTCATCGGGGTGAGCCCGGCGTCCGTGGCAAGAGCTTTGGTGTCGGCGAGCACCTGCGCGACCCCGGTGTCCGAAGCGGCGGCCTCCTGCTGCAGCGACTCCACCTCGGCTGCCAGCCGGTCGCGTGTCTCGGCCACGTCGTCCGTCTCGGCCTGGGCGTTGCGGACGAGGTCGGACAGTCGAGTGGAGTCACCGGCGCGAATCTCGTTGCCGTGCGACACCTCCCTGGTGGTGGCCACCAGCAACCCGGCCACCAGACACACCACCAGCACGGCGATCCGCCACAAGTTGGACCTGGTCACCGGTGTTTCCGTCCCCTCGTCCTCGCCCTGTGAATCGCGGCTACGTTAGCGTGTACAGCAACGCAGGTAGTTCGAATCTACCTGCACACATTCCAGTAGAACCGCACGAACGAGGACGTCATGCCGAAGTCGAAGGTCCGGAAGAAGACCGATTACACGATCAACCCTGCGAGCCGCACACCGGTGAAGGTGAAGGCAGGTCCGTCGAGCACGCTGTACGTCTCGGTCATGCTGGGCTTCATGCTGGTCGGGCTGGTCTGGCTGCTGGTCTACTACCTGGCCGCCGATCAGCTCACCTGGATGAACGACCTCGGGGCCTACAACTTCCTCATCGGGTTCGGCTTCATGGTGGTGGGTTTGATCATGACGATGCGCTGGCGCTGAGACAGCCAATTACACCGATGTCATTCATCCCCAATGTGGACAACCCCTGTGGATAACCGCAGGTCGGCCGACCATGACTGAAGACGCGCCGCTGCAGTGGTCCACTCCGCTCAGCGCTGTTGCCGCCCTCGCGATCGGCGGAGTGGCGCTGGGCGCCGCGGGCCTGTTGGTGTCGACGGAACCGGCGGGGCGACTTCTCGTGTCCGTGGCCGCCCTCGGCCTACTTCTGACGGCGGCGTCTGCGGGACGTCAGCGCCCCCGGCTCGCGGTGGATCGGAACGCGGGACGCATCGTGGTGGGCCGCTTGAGCGGTCGCCGCACGTACCACCGGTCTGACATCGAGCGCGCGCGAATCGTCCGCTACCCGCGGCTGGGACGCCGGGTGCCGATGCTCGAGATCGACGTTCGGGCCCCCGACGGCACCGAACGCCTGCTGATCTTCGGGCGGTGGGATCTGGGTACCAATCCGGAAGATGTGTTCGATGCCCTGTCCGTTCACCGCCTGGTAGGCCCGGAGTCCCGTCAGTAGCCGAGTTGGGCGCGCAGCTGCACGATGCGCACGGCGATCACGCCCAGCGTCGCAATTAGAACCGCGCCGAGGCAGAGCCAGCCGACGGTGACGGCGCGTTCCCGGTTGTTGCCGACACCGAGCACCTGAGGACCGTAGAGAATTCCGGCGGTGGCGAGAGCGCCGGCGACCAGGCCGCCGAGGTGCCCCCAGAACGAGATTCCGGGGATCGACAGGCTGATGATCACGTTGATGGCGATCACCGACACGATCGGGGCGGGGCTGCGACGCAAGCGGAGCAAGATGATGGCCTGGGCACCCATCAGGCCGAAGATTGCGCCCGATGCGCCGGCAGTCCAACTCAATCCGCCACCCGAAGAGAAGACGGATTGAAACGCCATCACGGACGCCGACCCGCCCAGAAGCGACACGAGGTACACCGCCGTGTAGCGGGCGCGACCGAGGATCAGTTCGGTATCGCGGCCCAATATATAGAGGGCGAACATATTGACGGCCAGATGGATCAGACCGAAATGAAGGAAGCCGCTGCCGATCAACCGGATCCACTGGCCGTCG
Source organism: Rhodococcus sp. USK13 (assembly GCF_018343855.1). Taxonomy (NCBI): domain Bacteria; kingdom Bacillati; phylum Actinomycetota; class Actinomycetes; order Mycobacteriales; family Nocardiaceae; genus Rhodococcus; species Rhodococcus sp. USK13. The sequence goes on from NZ_CP069242.1 coordinate 750,741, forward strand.
GCCACCAACCCGGGATTGAGCGCCCAGTCGGAGAACAGCGGCGACGGACTCTCGTTGTGCAGGATGCTGCGTGACTGCGCCGCAGTTGCGAGGAAAGCGAGAACGTTGAGGCCCATCAGCGTGTACGTGACGATCGGCGTCACACGGCCGGGCACCACCGTGTTCCCGGCGACACCCCGCACGGGCCGGACGTCGCGCCGGCCGGCGGCGACACAGTCGACGCAGTGATAACCGACCGAGGCCTCACGCAGACAGTCGGGGCACGACGGGCGGCCACACCGATTGCAGGACAACGCGGTGGGACGGTCGGGATGCCGGACGCACCGCGGCTGGGGCGGCGTGCCCTCGTTCGCAGCACCGCCCCAGCCGGGGTTGGTCATGTCTGGTGTTCCTTACGCGATCGAAACGCTGTTGATCACGACCGGCTCCAACGGGCGGTCGGACCGGTCGGTGGCGGTGGAGGAGATGGCGTCGACGACCTTCTTCGACTCCTCGTCCACAACCTCACCGAAGATGGTGTGACGACGGTTGAGGTGCGGCGTCGGGCCGGTGGTGATGAAGAACTGCGAGCCGTTGGTGCCCGGGCCCGCGTTGGCCATGGCCAGCAGGTAGGCGCGGTCGAACTGCAGCTCGGGGTGGAACTCGTCACCGAACTTGTAGCCCGGACCACCGGCGCCGGTGCCCGTGGGGTCACCGCCCTGGATCATGAAGCCGTCGATGACGCGGTGGAAGACGGCGCCGTCGTAGAACGGGCCGGAGTTGGTGCCGCCTGCGTTGGCGGTGGTGTACTCCTTCGACCCCTGCGCGAGGCCGACGAAGTTCTCGACGGTCTTCGGAGCGTGGTTGCCGAAGAGCGCGATCTTGATGTCGCCGCGGTTGGTGTGCAGCGTTGCGGTTGCGGTCTGATGTGGTGAAGTCACCCCACCATCGTGCCATTGTGCGGTTGCCGGTGGTTCCTCCGCGGTGGGATCGGGCGCCTTTCGATCCGTTCGCGAGCCCCCGTCTTGTGACAAAGTGGGGACATGACACGAGCGACGGAGTACTCGACGAAATCAGAGGCTGTCGATCAGGCCCTGCGTGTGGCACGTTCGGCCGCTCTCACTGCGGCCACCGGAACCGGATCGGCCGGCCTGTTCCTGGGCCGCCAGGGTGTTTCGCTGGCGAAGAAGGGCTACACCCGCGCGCGAACCACCCCGGTGAAGAAGGCAGCGCAGGGCGTCGTGGGGTCGCTGACCCCCGGAGACTCGACGGCGACGCGAACGAAGTCGACGCGGGGACGCCGCCTCGCGATCGGTGTCCTCATCGGTTCCCTCATCGCAGGCGGCGCAGTGCTGTTCAAGATCAGCCGCCGTGAACATCCCCCGATCGCTACCGCTCCGCCGCGCCTCGAGGATCTCGAAGAGCAGAACTCGGCCAAGCTCACCTCCCCCGACATCACGTCGGCACCCACCACGAACTGACGCGTCACTCGCCGACCACCACCGCGCGTATCCGGTTGAGGTCGGCGGGACTCCAGTCGGACGGCTGAAGGATCGGACACCCTTTCGGGCAACCCTGTTTCATGCGTTGTACCAGGGGTATCCCCAAGCGAATCATCCGCGAGGACCGTTCCGAGGAGTCGTCATGACCGTCGCACGTTTCGTCCACCGCATCGCCGCCATCACCTTTCCGGTCGCCGCCTGCGCCACCGTGTTGTCCGCCGGAACCGCTGCGGCCGACCCGCCTCATCCGTTCGGTGGTCCGGCCCTCACCATCGGGTGTCCGAACCAGGGCAGCTTGATGTCGCTGACGGCGCTCACGGGGCAGTCCGGACCGGAGGCGTCGCCGCCGATCGCCGACGGCGACATCCGTTTCGAATCGCGCCCGGCCGCTCCGCCGATTCCCGCCGCCGCGCAGATCACCGTCGCCTGGGTGAACACGGACAACGGCCGCTCCGGGATCGTCGATCTGCGTGGCGTGTACCCGTTCCTGTCGGCCACGGTGAACACCGGCGTGGGCAACGTGATCGCGACGGCATTCGGCTCGATCAACTTCGGTAGCAGCCCGATCTGTCAGGCGAATCCGGCGATCGGAACGTTCATCGCGTGACGGGCTGACGGGCGTCGATCTCTCGAAACGGTTGTGTAGGACCCAGTTACGGTGCGACCGGACCGCAGAGGGAGACGAGTGCACGCGCCAACGTCGCTTGGTGCAGCGGGCCGAGAGTCTGCCCGACTGCACCAGCGGCGTCGAGAAGTACGGGTAGACAATCGGGTCCGGCCAGCACTGCCTTTTGTTCCTGCATCTGATCGAGAATCCGCGTGTTCTGCCGGTCGATCACCAGACGCACCTGCGACAGTTCGGGGCCGATCGCGGGCGCGGAACCGGGTGAGACACTCCACCACGCGAACAGCGCCCGCTGCACATCCTTGTTGGCCTCTATCTGATCCCGGAATATCTGGTGCACTCGGGCTGCGTCGAGACCCTCGTCGAGAGCCTGTGCCGTGACCGACGCGAGGACCTGCTCCTCGCGGGCCGGATCGTCGATGGGTGCATTGCTTCGCCACTTGGACGCGGCCACCGTGTCTGCTGTCGTCAGACGCAGAGCAACGGCCTCCACGATCGGCTGGAGCGGACGGCCCTCCTGTTCGGCGCTCGCGGCGGGACCGCCGATCCCGGCAAGGACACCACAGAATGCGAGGACGACAGCGGCGCGGCGCAGGACGCGGAACGGCATGACTCAATGTATCGACCGAATAAACCGCACGCTGCCGAAAGATGCCCGAGACCAGGTTGCCAATCCCCTTAGGATTGCCAAGCCTGACAGTACGATCATCGCGAGGGCCAGGCGCGGTCCGGCGTACACACAGGACGGATGGATGTCATGAGAAAGCAGATCCGACTGATGGCGGGGATCGCATTCGCCACCGCCGCGATGATGGCAGTGTCAGCGTGCTCTGGTTCCGGCTCGGAGTCCTCGTCCGACGCCGACACGCTCACTGTCTACAACGCGCAGCACGAGTCGCTGACTCAGGAATGGGCCGATGCGTTCACGGCCGAGACCGGCATCGAGGTGGAACTCCGCAACGGGAGCGACACCGAACTCGGCAACCAGCTGGTCGCGGAGGGGGACCAATCGCCGGCCGACGTGTTCCTCACCGAGAACTCGCCGGCAATGACCCTCGTGGAGAATGCCGGCCTGTTCGCCGACGTGAACCAGGATGTCCTCGATCAGGTGCCCAGCCAGTACCGGCCGTCGAGCGGTGCCTGGACCGGTATCGCCGCGCGCTCCACCGTCTTCGCGTACAACAAGGACCAACTGCCCCAGGACCAGCTCCCGAAGTCGCTGCTCGACCTGCAGGACCCAGCGTGGAAAGACCGCTGGGCGGCGTCGCCGTCGGGGGCCGACTTCCAGGCCATCGTCAGTGCGCTGCTCGAACTGAGGGGCGAGGATGCGACCCGCCAGTGGCTCGCCGGGATGAAGGAGAACGTCCGCACCTACAAGGGCAACAACACGGTGATGAAGGCTGTCAATGCCGGAGAAGTCCCGGGCGGAGTGATCTACCACTACTACTGGTTCGGCGACCAGGCCAAGACCGGGGAGAACAGCAACAACGTCGCTCTGCACTACTTCAGGAATCAGGATCCGGGTGCATTCGTCAGCGTCTCGGGCGGTGGAGTTCTGAAGTCCAGCTCGAATCAGGATGCCGCGCAGCAGTTCTTGAAGTTCGTCACGGGTAAGTCGGGACAGGAAGTTCTGCAGACCGGCACTTCGTTCGAGTACACGGTGGCCAGTGACGTGCCCGCCAACCCCGAGCTGGTTCCGTTGGCAGACCTGCAGGCCCCGCCGGTCGATCCCGCGAAGCTCAACAGCCCGCAGGTCACCGCACTGATGACGGAAGCCGGTCTGCTCTGAACCTTGCACCGGTCGGCAGAGCGCGGGCGGGAGACCCGGACACGAGGCGCCGCCCGACTGCCCGCTCCGGCCGTCCCCCGATCCCCCTCGCCCTCGCCGCTGTCGTCGTCGTCGCCGTGTCGCTCATCCCGCTCGGCTACGTGGTCGCGCAGAGCATCGACACCGGCTGGGCAACCGCGTCGGCACTGCTGTTTCGACCCCGGGTACGCGAATTGCTCGGGAACACCGTGCTTCTGGTCGTGGTGACGGTGCCGATCTGCATCGCCGTCGGCGTCGTCGCCGCGTGGCTCGTCGAGCGCACGCGGGTGTCGGGGGCGAAGGTGTGGGCAGTGCTCCTTGCGGCACCGCTGGCAGTTCCGGCTTTCGTGAACAGTTACTCGTGGGTGACGGCAATTCCGTCGCTCGGCGGGCTAGCCGGCGGCGTTCTCATCGCGACCCTGTCCTATTTTCCGTTGGTCTACATCCCTACTGCGGCGATCCTCCGCAGGCTGGACCCTGCCGTCGAGGAATCCGCGCGTGCACTCGGGCTCGGACCGTGGGCGGTGTTCTTCCGAGTGGTGGTGCCGCAGCTGCGACTGGCCATCGCGGGCGGAGCGCTCCTGGTGTCCCTGCACCTGCTCGCCGAGTACGGCGCCTTCGTCTTCATCCGGTTCGACACCTTCACGACGGCAATCTTCGAGCAGTACCAATCGACCTTCAACGGAGCCGCGGCGACGATGCTGGCGGGGGTTCTCGTGTTGCTCTGCCTCACGTTGCTGGTAATCGAAGCGGTCGTGCGGGGCAGCGCCCGATACGCCCGGGTGGGAGCGGGCGCGCCGCGGGCAGTGGTGCCCGCCGACCTCGGCTTCCGCTACGAGCCCCTTGCCCTGTTGTTCCTCGGAATGGTGATCGCACTGTCTCTGGGAGTGCCCGTCATCAGTGTCGTGCGATGGCTCGTCGTCGGCGGGACTGCCGTCTGGGGGCTGGACGCCGTCGCGTCGGCGCTGGCGCAGACGCTCGCCTTCGGGGTAACCGGTGCCGTCGTCACGTGCGTGCTCGCCTTTCCCATCGCCTGGATCTCGATTCGCCACCGCGGACGGTTCAGCAGATTCATCGAGGGCACCACGTACATTTCCAGTTCCCTGCCGGGCATCGTGGTGGCGCTGGCGTTCGTCACGATCGCGATCCACTATTTCCGTCCTCTGTACCAAACCGTGGCAGTCGTGATCGCGGCGTACACGCTGTTGTTCCTGCCGCGCGCCCTGGTCAATGTGCGGGCGGGCCTCGCCCAGGCCCCGGTCGGGCTCGAGGAGGCATCACGGTCTTTGGGCGTCTCGCCGTTGTGGACATTCCTGCGCGTGACGTTGCGGCTGGCCGCGCCGGCAACCGCGGCGGGCGGGGCACTGGTGTTTCTCGGTGTGGTGAACGAGCTGACGGCCACTCTCCTGCTCGCGCCCACCGGAACTCGCACCCTGTCCATGCAGTTCTGGTCGCTGAGCAGTGAGATCGACTATGCGGGCGCGGCTCCGTACGCGCTACTCATGATCGTTCTGTCGCTGCCCGTGACGTATGTGCTCTTCGCTCAGTCGAAAAAGGTTGCCGGGCTATGACATACGCGCTCGAGGTAAACGGACTCGACAAGTCGTTCGGCTCCACGAACGTCCTTCGGCACATCGCCTTTTCGGTGGAGGCAGGATCTACGACGGCAATCGTGGGTCCGTCCGGCTGCGGTAAGACCACGTTGCTCCGCCTCGTCGCGGGGTTCGAAAGACCCGACGCCGGCACCATCACACTGGGCGGCCGGGTTGTTGCGGGCGGCGAGTGGATTCCCGCGCATCGACGGTCGGTCGGGTACGTGGCCCAGGACGGCGCACTGTTCCCGCACGCCACGGTGGCGGCCAATGTCGGGTTCGGGTTGCCCCGGCGGTCGCGCACCCGTGCCAGAATCACCGAATTGCTCGAGATGGTGTCACTGGACTACTCGTACGCAACCCGGCGCCCCGACCAGCTGTCCGGCGGGCAACAGCAACGGGTGGCGCTCGCGCGGGCATTGGCACGCGAACCGGAGCTCATGCTGCTCGACGAGCCGTTCTCCGCGCTCGATGCCGGCCTGCGCGCAAATACCCGGAGGATCGTCGCCGATGTGCTCGCCAAGGCAGGCATCACCACCATCCTCGTCACCCACGACCAGCCCGAGGCGCTCTCGTTCGCCGACCGAGTGGCGGTGATGAGCGACGGCCGGCTCGCCCAGGTGGGTACTCCCCGGGAAATCTATTCCGCGCCGATCGACGTTCCCACCGCCGAGTTCATCGGTGACGCCGTCGTCTTGTCCGCGCACGTCGAGGGCGAGCGTGCCCGGTGCGCGCTGGGTGACGTGGCCGTGATCGCGAACGGTGTACAGGGTGAGGCTCGCGTCATGTTGCGGCCGGAGCAGATCGAAGTGACCGCGGACGGTGCCGGCGTGGCCGGGACGGTCGTCGATGTGGAGTATCTGGGCTCGGAGATGCTGCTCGGTATCCGCCTCGACACCGCGGATGGCGTCGTCTCCGAACGGGTCACGGTGCGCCGCTTCGGTGCCACCGCGCTCACGCCCGGCGAGCGCGTCGGAATACGGGTTCTCGGTACGGGAGTGGCCTACCAGCAGTGAAAATGGCCGAGCCTTCTATCGAGCCGTGTTCGGCGTCGGAATCGGTGGTCTCTCCCAGGGCAGTACCCGACGTGCTGCCGACCAGAGGGCGGCGCGGCGGTCCCGCTGAAGCACGAAGGTAACCGCCTGCCAGTACAGGACGCCGACGAGCAGCGAGAGCGCCAGCGCCGGCCAGGGGTGGTCGTCGCGCAGCGGGAGGTACACCTGGAAGTGCGTCACGTAGATGTAGAGGGAGGCGCTCGCCAGCACCCCGGCCACTCGGCTCAGCACTGTCGGGCAGCGCACAGACCTCAGCCACACCAGCAGGCACAGCCCGCCGATGACGATGATCTCGCGCCTGGTGTCGCCGAAGAAGAATCCGGGCACCGTTGCCACGATCGCCGCGGTGACGCAGATGCGGTGCCACATGGTCGTCGCCTTGGCGGCAGCCCAGCCCAGCGCGAAGAACCAGAAAACGACCGAAGCGGTGAGGATGCGGTTGCGAGTGTCGTCGATGTCGATCACTCCGTACCGGGTGAGCAGGCCGACCGCGACGAGTCCCATCGGGAAGAGGAACGGGTAGGTGCGCTCAGTGCGGTCCACCAACGGAATACAGAGCAGCACGACGACGGCGAGGAGGATGTACACGATTGCCTCGACGAACCAGTATCGCCACTCGATCGTCCAGCCGGGCGGACCGAGAATTCCATTGAGCAAGAATGCACTGGTGATGCGGTATTCCCCTGTCAGGGCTATGACACATCCGAGCCACACCATGCTCGGAACGGCGATCCGGCCGACGCTCATGAGGGTATGGCGTAGCCGCTGGGTACGCCCCGCCGAACTCAGGTGGAACCGGGCGAAGTTGTAACCAGCAACGCCGAGGAGCACGTGCGCCCCACCGAGAAGCGTGAACAGATGAATGTGTGAGCCGGCGATGAGAACGATGGCGATCGCGCGGAGCAGAACATTGGTCTCCACTGACGGTCGTCGGCGTCCGCGGCGCGGTGTGAAGTCGCGAATCCGTGTGGTGTGCCAGTTCTCGGGTAGGTAGCCGAGCAACTGCTCGAGCCGCAACGACATACGGACGTAGGAGAGCGAGTCTCCACCCAAGCTGACGAACGAGCTGTCATCCGTGACGTTCGGGGAGCCGAGGACTTCGGCATACAGCGCGCGCAGTGCGTCCGCATCGGCGCGCCCTTCCCGGCAGGCACTCTGGGTCGGCTCCGGCCGCCGCGCGAGCGCGGTCACCGCCGAATAGTCGGGCTTACCCGTGGCGGTCCGCGGCAGTTCGTCGACGGCGCACACGCGGACCGCTCCGACCGGCAGCCCGGCGGCCCGCGCAGCGATCTGCCTCGCGCCGTCCACGTCACCACGGGATTCGACGGCCGCGATCAGCTCCTCCGCCCCGCCGACACAGCACGAGCGGTGGCCGTGCTCGGCCAGCGTCGACTCGACCAACGCAAGATCGATCCGCAGCCCGTAGACCTTGGCGAATCGGCTGCGTCGTCCGACCACCTCGTACAACCCGTCTCGGCGACAGCGGGCGAGGTCACCCGTGCGCAGTTCGCCAGCGAGAACGTCACCGAGGCGTAAGTCCTCAGGCTCCTCGGCATAGCCGAGCATCACGTTGGGGCCCGAATAGACAAGCTCGCCGATGTCATCGGGGGCGTCGGTGACGGCCTCGATCCGAAAGAATCCGCCGGGGATCGCCCGGCCGATGGTGTGCGGGTGGCTCGTGGCGAGCTCCGGCGGCAGATACGCCATCCGGGCAGTCGCCTCCGTCTGCCCGTACATGACGAAGAACTCCCAGCCGCGGCGCCGACCCAACTCGGCGTACTTCCGCACGCGGTCCGGCGCGAGGCGTCCACCGGCCTGCGTCACATATCGCAGGCCGGGCAGATCCAGTGCGTCGAACCCGACACGGTCCAGCAGGTCGAAGGTGTAGGGCACGCCCGCGAAACTCGTGCCGCCGTGCGCGCGGAACAGCTCCCAGAAATCGGCGTCGGCCACCGACAGCGACGTCAATACCAGGGCGGCACCGCTCAGCAGATGACTGTGAATGACCGACAGGCCGTAGCAATAGTGCATCGGAAGGGTTGTCGCCGCCCGATCGCTCGACCTGATGTCGAGATACTCGGCGATCGACTCCGCATTGCTCTGCACATTGCTATGGGAAAGGCGGACGAGTTTCGGCGACCCGGTCGAACCGGAGGTGCTCAGCAACAACGCGAGGTCGGGGTGCAGCACGTGCGCGGACCCAGCATGCAGTTCCTCGACAGCCATCCGACCGCTGGGATCCCTGCGTACGACGACGTCGGGTCGGTAGGCGGCGATCAACGCGTCGGCGCCGGCCGCTTTGTCGCCCGGCGCGAGCAGGACGGGATGGCCTGCTGCCAAGGCCGCGAGGTAGGTGGCAATCGTTTCGACGTCGTTGGCACCGCAGATCAACACCAGGCGCCGGATGCCGCCCAGCTGACGAGCCCGGGTTTCGACCCGCGCGGCGAGCTCGCTGTACGTGACCGTGCCGTCCGGCGTGATCAGTGCCGGGGCGTCGCCGTACTCGTCCAAGCGACGCGCGAAGGGCACGCCGGGACGTTCCATACGGTCGAACGGACGCGGCACCGACCCAGTGTAGAAGCGCTGCCCTGCATCACCCGTGAAGAGGTACGCAGCAGGCGGGACCCGATGCAGGTCAGTGAAGCACGAAAGCCACCTACCCGGATTTCGGGAGGTGGCTTTACGTTGATTCTTCTGTGGAGCCTAGGAGATTCGAACTCCTGACATCTGCCTTGCAAATGCGTAGCAGCACAGAGGTCAGGCGACCGAAATCGCTTCTTACCTGGTCATTTACATCTTCGGAATTCACCCGGATTCACCCGGTTTCGCGGGCAAGTGTGGGCAAAATGTGGGCATGGAGGGAACGGCGTCACCCGCCCCAACCGACCCGCGCTGAACGGCCGTTGCGGCAGCATACAGCGGCGTGTAAGCACCCCCGGCAGCGTTGGCGACGAACGTTCCCATCAGTGAGTACGGTCGCGTACCCGGCGGAGCATTTCCGGCTTAGCGGACCGCGCGGTATACCGCGCCTTGCGTAGAAGGGCGATCCATTCATGGGGATAGAGCACGGTCACCGTTCGCGGAAGGGGGGTCTTCGGATGACGGAAACCGTGGTCCCGCGTCACGCAGTAGGTCACGCATTGCTCGCCGGCGACCTCACAACCCGCCATTCGGGCCGTTGCGAAAACCTTCCCGTCCTCGTGGTCTAGGGGCGGATTACCAATCGGAAAGGTGATATCGCCGACCGAACCGCCATCCGTCTCGTCATACACGACCGTGTACACAAGGTCATGGACTAGGAGCTCCGATGCTTCGGACGTCCAACCGAGGCCGCAATCCTCATCGCGAACAGACTGGCCAAACGCCGCACGCGCCTCAAGTTCCTCACGCGACGGCTGGCCAGCTTTCGTCATCACTAGGTTGTCGATGTGGTTCGAGGTCCACACCTGCAGCCCAACGCCGCCTGAGAATTCGCCGGACAATGAGTGTGAGATCGCGAATGCGCTGTCAATCGCTGAGCTAGAGCCGTTGGGCACGTATGCGCTGCGGTTATCCCGCAGAAATGCCTGGTAACGATCCCAGGAGAAGGGGGCACCAAGTAGGCGCGCGACATCTAGGTAGATGTTGACGTCGAAGACAACGACGCGCACATCCCCTTCTGGGGAAAGGTCCACGCGATGCTATGGCCGCGGCGGACGAACGCGGTTGAAAGGCTTGCTGTTGAATACCTCAACACTCGGAGTCTCGCTCTGACCACGGCCAATGACCGGTCCCTTGTCAGACAGCGTCGCCGGTGTTCCGCAGAATTCGCGTTCCAATGCCTCAAGTTCCGACCTGCGCCACGCGGCAATCGACTCGTCTGCCACAAGCTCATACGTGATGTGGACCTGCAGGAACTCGTGCTGCTCCTCAACGGTCGTCCGCTCAGACAAGGTTATGGTCACTGATACTCGCCTCCCAATCCCATCACGTAATTCATATCCCAACTTGCCATAGTTTCATTACATCGGGTGCGGATTTGGTGTGCTCCAGGACACAATCCAATCGCGACGACACGACGAACGCCTTGTACAAGGCTACTTGCCCGAGGAAGGCTCACTTGAGCTGGGTCCCGCGAAGGCGCGCATGCAACGCCTCAACTAGACGACAGGCTTCGGGAGTAACGGTCGTCACCAAATCCGAGGCGTCCGCGAGTGGGATGGGTTTCTGCAACGTGCACTGCCAGAACGAATCGACGAAGGTTGCAACCTGCGGAAAGGTCACATCCTCCAGGTCCGGTTGCGAAGCAGGGCGCGGTGCGGGAGACCTTCCGGTGACGCGAGTCACGCGATCAGGCGCTTCCTCTCTGTTGATGATTCCGACTTCAGCCTGGTAGATCCATACGTCGGACGCTGCGCCATCGATCAGCAGAGCGAAGTCGGAGACTCCGAGTTCGGAGGCATCATTAACGATGGCTGTGGCGCCTTGCGCATAAGCCTGAGTCGAGTCGATGTCCTCGGGCCAGCCGACGAGATGCTGAAAGCTTGCTTGTGGAATAGCCCGCACGGCACCTAGGAGATGCCCAATCAACTCGGCAACTTCGGACGACGAGACGGAAGCGATCTCCGCCCTGATGTGCTCATGCACCGAAACGGATTTCAACGAGACATCGACCGTACGACGGTCGCGTAACTGAATGGTAAGCGAGTCGTGGGTAGCGTTAAAACCCTGCAGCAGCTTCTGCGTGTCGAGTTCCGCGAGAATGGAGGCGCGCCGATCTAGTAGCTCGTAGCGAACTCGATCCCAGAGGAAACTCACAGTGCGCGAGGTGGGGGCATAGGCGTCCATCAGGCAGAACAGTACCTCAGCGATTGGTCGTGTTAGCAGTCGACGGCGCACTACTAGCCAACCTGTTCGTGTTCTTGATCGGGAGCCGACTGGAATAAGGAGCTAGCTGACGCGCCTTGGGAAGATGCGGCGAGTGTCTGGACAAGAATGCCGCGCCAGCCCCGGGGGCTGGCGGGGCGCTGCGATGCAGCCAGTCTGGAGGCGACTGCACCAGGTGAGTAGTCGTCCATCGACCCAGGCCCGTTTTACAACCGACCGACAGCCGCTGTGGAGTCCCCACAGCGCCGGCCCAAGCGGTAACGCAACGGCGAGACATTGCTATTACGGACGGGCGGTCGCACAGTGTGCCGCCCGCACAGAGAGCTGCAAGCGTGAGTAGTTGCTGGACAGACGAAGACATAGACCACTGGCTGGGAGAAGTCGTCAAAGTCCCGGATGATGTGTTCGCGCGCGTCGTGTCCCGGTTCCGGACGTCGGTTAAGCATGGGACGCGGCAGCTGGGCGACAACGACGACTCAAGCAAGAGGTGCGCAAGGTGACTGACGACGAGATCGACACATGGGTCGCGAAGGTTGGGCGGGCGCCCGACGATGTGTTCGCGAGGCTCGTGTCGGGCTACGCGAGCGCACTTCGCCGCCAGGCCGCTGCCGAATCGGGATCACCTGGTCGCGTGGCGAACCAGTGACCTGACGTGCATGATCGTGCCGTGACTAACCCGGAGACACCTGCCGCCGCGCCACTGCAGTACCTCGTCCCGCCGAAGCCGCCGAAATGGAAGCCGGCGACGGAAACCCGCATGCAACGGGTGCGGCGGGAGAACGAGGAGTGGCAGGCGAAGAACGGACCCGTGACTGTGCGCAAGATCGGTCAGCCGGTGCCTATCAGCGCCTCGAGGTAGCCTTCCGATCAATCGCCGCTGGCCTCGGGCCGGGCACTCGATCTTGAGTCCCTGGAGCCCACCATGCCCGTCACGGATCTTCTCGTTGCCATCGCACACCATGCCTCCGGCGTTGCGGAAACTGTCCTCGCATCTGTGATCGCTGCCTGGATCATCCGTCGCGGTGACTAGAGCGACGAGTGACGCTGCAATTCGACGACCGTCAGAGCGCTGGTCGCAGCTGCTCGACGTCATCGTCGTCGGACGTCAACAGGAGCGCCCATGGCGTCTCCTGCAGCCGCTTGAAGAGCGCGAGCGAGTCGACCCTGCGCACGTCGACTTCGCTCTTCGAGTCGATCGACACGACATAGGGGTACTCGTCGCGCTCGTCGTAGCCGACGATGGCCACTGCGGTGTCGCTGAGTCGGACGACGGGTGCGCCCTTCCGGGTCTCGCCGGTCTGCGCGCCGATTGCCGAGACCATTTCGTCGAGTGACCGTGGGCCGCGCACTTCAATCGTGTCTGTGTTCGCCATCGGTCACTCACCTCCTAGTCAGGCGGCCGGATGTCGACGGTAACCCTCGCTCAATCGACAGTGCCAGCAGTTTGCGGATCCACGTGCACGTTCTCGCGACGTTGAGGCCGCTGTGTTGGTGCGGAAAATCGGCTGCCCGGCGTCCACGCCACGGGATCCCGAGCTAGCCAGCAGCCTTGTCGATTTCCTCCTGCAGATACACCAGCGAGTGGTAGTGGTGGTGACGACCCTTGACCAGCTGATACGCAACGATATCGTCCTTGTTGAGCCACCCCGCTCGCTTCGCTTCGGCAAGCAGCTTCCGCAGGTCTCGCTTGCCGTAATCGTCGGACCAGCCATTATTGCCTGCGAAGTCGATTGCCTCGAGAAGTTCCTCGTGCTCGGGTGTCCGGTCGACAGCATGCACCTTGCCAGCTTCGAGCAGGTTGATCGCACCGGTCTCGTCTGCCCACGCCACGCAAGAATTGAACTGGTCTTCGATCACGACGACCGGGGCCCCATTCGCATGCCGCAATCCGAGTTCAAGCTCTTTCAGGGCCGGCACGTAGATCAGCACAGGGACGCCGTGCCCAACCCGAGACCGGTTCTCGTTCATCGGCGTGACGACGTCCCGGCCCTTAGAGTAGTGCTTGAGGCGTTCGTTGAACTCAAGCACTGCCTTATTCGGTGCGACAATGACTGGGCGCAGTCCGAACTCGTTGAAGTAGGCGGCGGCCAGTGCGACGGCTCGTTCGTAGCCGACTTCGTGGTCGAAGGGAATGAAGGCAGAGCGGATCTCACTGGATACCATTCTCGACACTGTAATGATTAGCTCCGACAGCAGAGGCAAGCTTACTGAGCGCCAAGAATTGAGGGCTAGAATCACCAAGCTCTTGGGGCGACTCGGCGGTTAAACCTTCATGGCCTGAGCAACGTCGGTCACTCGCGAATACAGATGCTCGACACGACGTTTGCCGCCAACAGTTCGGTGCAGATACACAGCAACGTCACGGGCGTCTCGTTCGGCGCGGACAAGTGGTTTGTTGACTTGACCGACCAGTCCGAGCCCATTGTTTTCCGCGCGGATGAGCGCATTGAAGTGCGTGAGGCCAGCGGGGCTCTTGTGCGCGAGATAGTTTCGCAGCCCCTTGATCAGTGCAATGATGCACGCGTCCTCGCGAGTGCTGACTATCGAACTGACCTTGTTCGCGTAAACACCATCTAGGTCCGCCTTCGCATGCTTGATCCAGGTCTCATTGTCCTTGAAGGTAACGTTCCTTCTAAGCGGATCGAGCAGCCCCTCAATCTGGTCCTTAGTGGGTCGATCGGGGACGGCCGTGCAGCCTGGGGTCAGAGCCTCCAACTTGGCGCCAAGCTCCCCCTTTGCTAGTTCTTTCCCCAAGTCGCCCGCCACGCGCGCGACAAATACGTCTGGACTCTTCGAAATCGCTGCGACATGCCACCGGTGGACGAAGGTCTCCCACAAAATTCCAAGGCGAAAGGCAGCATCAGCCGCGAGTGCTTGCTTTTCAGGCCGGTGGGCATTAGCGCCGCCTTCAATCAGTGTGTACAACCTCGTGAATCGGGCGAGTGAGCCGTTTGCATCGTCGACGAATTCATCAACAACGTTATCCGGGTTCAATGTGCGCGCCATAGCTCACGATTTTGTCACGAGTTCGCCAGACCCGTACTCATCTTGGGCGCTACGCCGAAACGGTGTCCGCTGCCTTCTCGGGATCAGCGCTCAGACGGCTAGGACGTTGCTTGCAGCTCGTGCAAAACTCGTAGATCCTGAAAGAGCCTGTATTTCACACAAAGTCCGAGGCCCTATGCCGACCGTGTGTCCTATGGGGGCGGGGAGGGGGGTACCCCCCATGGGGTGCCATGCTGGAACACAGCGCCTCCCTGCGCGACGATCGGGTCTTGAACGGCGCTACGCCTCGGGCCCGAGCAGCTCGCCGGCGCGGACTCGGGTGAGCACGGCGTCGAACTCGGCCTCGCTCAGTCCGTTGAGTCATTCCTCGGTCGCTACGCGGTACCGCTCGAGGCGGGAAAGTAAGAGCAGGGGGCTCACGTAGTTAGTGGGCATGGTCAGTTCCTCTCGGTTGATGTGCTGATGCCCCGCCCCACTGCGCGACCGTCGATGGACCTCGCACGGAAGGAACGGCCGGTGATGGGGCGGGGCAAGTACTCATGCGGATTCGATCTCCGCGTGCTAGTCGCGGGCACTCATCGCTGCGCGCAGCGCGTACTGGTCACTCTGTGCGAGGGGTTGGGTTGCGCTGGTCGCGAGCCGATGTACCTGCTCGATACCCGCGGCGTCGAGCACCCAAGGCTGTCCGTGCTCGACGATGTGGAGTAGCCACCGTTGCTGCGATACCCCTTGCGGCCACAGTGCTGAGTGACCGCGGTCGTCGATCTGTCCGAGCCGATGCTCGGTCGGCGTTAGCCAGGCTCGATGCTGAGCCAGATCGCCTCGCGCAGATCCCGAGATGGACGCTGCCGCTGCCGAACGCCGTCCGCGCCAATACGGATCGACGTCCAAGTGGTTGGCGAGGAGTGCGGAGGCGTAGAAGACCTCATAGCTCGGGGACCGACTTCCGTCCTGGCTGTCGAACCTGGCGACGTCCCAGTGCGCATTGCGCATGCCCTCATATCGAGTGACGAGGCCGTCGACAAGGAGCCGACCATCGTGTGCACCCGACCGCAAGGCGTCCTCGGCGGTCGTCGCGGTCCGCAACACGTCAGCGTTCTCTTCGACCAGGCCGACAATCTCGCTCAGCTCAGTGCGCACAACCTCGTATGCTGCGGGGATGCCGTTCCGCTTCGCCTCGGCGGCTAGATGGCGGGCATTGTGGACGGCACGGTCGACGAGGGCTCGCTCTTCGGCCGCCGACCGTGCTTGCATGTCGTACTCGGCGAGGCGCTTCGCAATGTCGTGCGGGTCGTCCCGTGCCGTTCTGTGCGGCCGCGAGAACGTCAGCGGCAATCGCGGTCTCCAGGGCAGTGCGCGGGGGCAGGGTAGGTGACTGAGCAACCCAATTCTCCAGAGTCGATACGGCTGCCTGAGCTTCGGCGTACTCGGGGATCGCAGCGAAAGCGCGGTCGCTCAGAGTGCCGGTCACTTCGTGCCCCCGCGGCGGTTGTTGAACATGTCGCGGCCAGCCTGCATACGGGCGGCCTTTTGCGAGCCGGTGCCGCGGGCTTCCTCGATGATTGCGTCGAATTCGTCGGGTTCCAGAGCTGCGAGGTAGTCGATGAAGTCGCGTCGGTCCATGATTAACCTTCTTCCTGGTTGCGGTGTTCGAGGATCGACTGGCGGTCGAGAAGCCAGCGACCGGCGACCTGTTGACCTCCCAGTCGCGGTGCGAGCCTTCGTGTCTGTCGCGTGCTGAGACCGAGCATCTTGGCTGCCTCCTCAATCGGTACGGACGGTTCGTAAGATGTTGCAACAGAAGGTGTTTCGCGGACGTCCGCATGTCCGTCTGCGGACACCAGGGCATCTACGATCCGGGACAACTCACCCGAGTCGGGCAGGCCGTTCCTCTTCCTGGCGCGGATCTGGACGAGGATTGCTCGCAGCGTGGTCGATACCGCGGTGCCAGTGAGAACGACTGCACCACCGAAGCGCTGAACGGTTGGCGGGTTGGTCATCGCGGTTCCACTTCGACCGCGTCGATGATCGCGTCAGCCAGGCGAATCGCTTCGTCGAGCGTGTAGGTGCGGCCGGCGAAGCGGATGCGGTCGGCGTCGCGAAGGACGTCGAACTGGCTGCGATGTTGCGCACAGAAGCCTGTAGACGAGATGTGCATTTTCGTGCACCTGAGTTCGCGACACTCGCGGCGCCGCTTCTTCATGGCTTCTCCTGATGGGTTGCCGCTGGGATGACACCGGCCCAGACGCCCTCGATGTACTGCGCGTGCTCGGCGGCGACGTCATGGCACGCCGTGAGAACCGGGCAGCTGATACAAAAACGCACGGCTGCCTGATGCCGGGCCGCGCGCTGGGGCTCCTGTTCGCCGTCGTGCCGATCGTCGAAGAGGTGGTGGAGGCCGACGCACGCGGCGCCGATCAGGCGGTCGTCGACCAAGTTGGTCAGCACTGGCGGCGCCTTATGCTTGCGGCGACCCTCGGGATTCCGCAGTGTCGCGACACTGCGGTTCCTCGACGGAACGCCGGCGCTCGATCTGCGGGAGTTGAGCGCGGCGCGCAGTCGGTCAGTCGAAACGCCCCGCCCCGCCCGCCGTAGCGATTGCTGGGCCTCGGCGCGGGTCGCCGTCACCGGCACTCCCAGGCGCTCAAGGTCGGTCATGACCTCTTCGACGGCAGTCAATAGCGAACCTCCCGAGACTCTTGCGGGCGAAGGTGTGGCTTGCAGACGAGACAGGGGATCATCCGCCCTTCGCTGTCCTCGCCGAGCCAACCGGTCCGGCACCGCAGATCGTGCGGCGCAACGAATGCTTTCGCCGCCCCGCGTGCCTCCCCATATCGATCGAGGGTCATGGCGGTTCTCCTCTCGCGCACACGCGCGGTCGTAAGTTGCGTTCCCAGGGCGCCGACTGTGGGTTGGTATGTGGGTGGTGATTGCTGGGTTGGTGACTATGGGTTGGTGGGGTATCACCCGTGATCCCCAGACTTCGCCAAATGATCCCCAGACACGGCCCAGATGATCCCTAGACTTTCTCGGCGGCAACCAGTCTGGGGATCACGGGTGAGCTGTAGACCGTGGTCTGCGGATGAATGTCTGTCTCATGGGCGATACCCAGACTCTGCGTCTCCTCGGGGCTCAGTAGGTCCAACTCGAGCAGGGTTGGCGGCACTGAGAGTCGGTACTCGTCGGCCTGTTTCGCCCATCGGTTGCCTTGCTTCGTCCGGTCGACGAAACCGTGCTCTCGTAGCCAGGCAAGGCTTCGCTTCACGGTGGGTAGGGACACGCACGTCACTCTGGCGAGCCGTTCCGTGCCGGGGCGCACGCGGGTTCCGTTCTGATCCGCGTAGGTGGCCAGCGTGAGCGCAACGAGCTTCGTCGTAGGAGGCATCTTGACGCGTCGCACGATGCGCTCCCACTCGAACCGTTCCATCGGCCCGACTGGGGCAGCATCGATAGACGCGGTGAACTCCGCTGGCTCTGCTGTCATAATTCAGAAATCCCCTTGCCGTGGCTCGATCTCTGCGCCCTGGGCCTCGCCGAGCGCGGCGGCAAGCTCGGTCACCAGGTGCGCGGCCTCGTCGATCGCGAGCGAGAGGTGCCCGTGTAGGCCGAAGAAGACCCGGATCTTGCCTGTCTCAGGCGCGTGCTTCACGGTGGGCAATTCGTCCATAACGACGTCCATCGACAGGTAGGCCATCACGCCACCTCGCCTGGGTGCAGTCCCGTGAGGGAAACGGCGGGGACGTCGATGTGCCGCGCGGTCAGCAGGACGTCGGTCACGGTGAAGGCGCGCGTACCCGCGAGCCGTCGCTCCGCGGTTCGCTGCGAGACTCCGATGACGCCGGCGAGAATCGTCGACCGCAGATGTAGGTTGCCAATCGAGGCCCTCACGGACTCGGCAATGGTGTCGGCAATCGCGCTATCGTGGATCACAGAATTTGCTCCTCTTAGGGTTGGTGCAGTTCTCGTCGCCCTCGTCGACCTGGCCGTCGGCGGGGGCTTTCTCGTTCGGTTCAACTGGCAAGGCAGTAGCGTTCGCGCAGTCGAGTCCGGTCGTGCATCCCCCACCATCCATCTGCTGTTCGCCATGGCGGCGGCACTTGAGAACCTTGCAGGTCGACCGCTTCCTCTCGCCGAACTCGTGTCATGTGACGACGATCAGCCGATCCAGATCAACAAGGGCGTGACGCTGAGGGGTGGCGCCTTGAAGGGCCTGTTGCGCGGTCAGTCCGCAGGTTTGATCGCGGCCGAAGTGCAAGAAACGGCAGGTTCCGGGCTCGACGCACTGCGCCTCGTCCGCGAACAGGGCGACGCTGGTGGCGTCGCCGCCGGCAAGGCACTCTTCGGCGTCGAACAACTGATCCGAACCTCGGGGGAAGCCGAGTCACGCGCAGCCAAGGGCCTTGGTATCTCAGTTGGCCAACTGGCTTACTGGTCCCATCGATTGTGGGGCCGCCTTCTCTCAGAAGAGAGAGACGTGCGCGCAGGCGACGCGAATCCTCAGAAGCGTGGCCGGACCATGCGCGAGTTGAAATCAGAACTCCAGTTGGCGATTGAGGAGGCGGCGTCAGATGGCGACGATTGAGAGCTACGACGCCAAATCCGGCAAGCGCTACCGGGTGCGCTACCGCACGCCCGACCGCAAGCAGACTGACAAGCGGGGTTTCACCACCAAGCGGGCCGCTCAAGACTTCGCCGCGACCGTGGAAGTCGAGAAGCTCACCGGCTCGTATATTCCTCCATCGGCCGGGCGCGTCACATTCGGTGAGTGCGCCGAGCAGTGGATGGCCGACAAGGTGAACCTGTCGGCGTCGACACGCTCGCGCTACCGGTCAGCGCTCGACGTCCATGTGCTGCCTGAGTTCAAGACCACTCCCCTGGCTGACATGAGTCGCGAGAAGCTGCGGCGCTGGGTTACAGCGATGAGTGCGACGAACTCGGCGGCGACAGTGCAGAAGAACGTTGGCGTTCTGCGCCAGGTGCTCGAGCAGGCCGTCGAGGACGCGCGGATCGTGGCCAACCCAGCAAGCGGGCTCGACCTCCCTACGATCGAGCACAACGAAATGCGGTACCTCACCGTTCAGCAAGTGGACTCGCTCGCCGCGGCGGCCGGCGCGCACTCAGTGCTTTGCTACACGCTCGCCTACTGTGGCCCGCGGTTCGGAGAGGCGGCGGCGCTACAGGTCGCCAACGTGGATCTCGAGCGTCAGCGCCTCCGTATCCACCGCTCGGTGACCGTCGTCGACAGCAAGCTCGTGTTCTCCTCCACCAAGTCGAACAAGGGCCGTGACGTTCCCATCCCGGGCTTCCTCTGCGAGCTCCTCGAGACGCACCTCGCCGGGCGAAGCGCGGACACCCTCGTGTTTCCGGACTCGCGCGGTGGGCCGATGCGTGCGAACAACGTCCGGCGTCGCTGGTGGAACACGGCCGTGGAGAAGTCGACGGCGCCGGAGGGCCTCACGCCTCACGAGCTGCGCCACACGTGCGCGTCCCTGGCAATCACCGCAGGGGCGAACATCAAGACGCTGCAGAGGATGCTGGGCCACTCCTCGGCCGCCCTGACGCTCGACCGGTACGGCCACCTCTTCGATGACGACCTCGGAATGGTCGGCGACCAGCTCGACAAACTGGCTCAAGGTGAGCTGAGATCACTCCGAGTTGTCGGCTGATGTGGGCAAAATGTGGGCAGGACAGCAAAAGAGCCACCTTCCCGTTCCCGAGAAAGTGGCTCTGACCTGCTATCTAACTTGTGGAGCCTAGGAGATTCGAACTCCTGACATCTGCCTTGCAAAGGCAGCGCTCTACCAACTGAGCTAAGGCCCCGTTACCTCGTGCCACACCTCGTTGCTGCGCAGCAACTTGGTGAGTCCTATCGTCACCAGCACGCCGGCTCCCACGATCAGGAGGACCTTCATGCGTATGACCTTTCACCGGCACCAGGAGTGGGCCTAGGAGGACTTGAACCTCCGACCTCTTCGTTATCAGCGAAGCGCTCTAACCGCCTGAGCTATAGGCCCCTGAAGTCTGGAAACCAGTCTTGCGCAGTTCCCTGAACCGAGTCGGAAGATTACCCCACCGGACCGGCAGATACCAAAACCGGTCCGGTGAGACTGCCTTTTCCCAGTTCAGTCTCGATCGGCGAGCGTCACTTCGACACCGCCGACGAGGTCGGAACAGAGGTTGTAGATGAACGCCCCGATGGTGGCGAGCGCCGTGAACAACACCATGTTCGCGAGTCCGATGACGGCGGCATAACCGAAGACCTGGCCGGCCGTCACGAGCCCCTCCGAGCTCGACTCCGCCACGATGTCGGTGAACGCGTTGTTCAGCCGGTCCCAGACGCCCATACCGTCCAGCACGACGTACAGCAGGCCGACCGCGACCATCCACACGAAGAACAGCGACACCGAGATGACCGAGGAAATCTTCAGCGTCGACCACGGGTCGACCTTGCGGATCTGCACCGTCGCCCGCAGAGCCTCGCCCTCTCCGACGCGCTGGGGGGCGGCGGCCACCTTCGGCTGCTGCCCGGTGGCCGCTGACGCAGGCAGTGGGTGCTTCGCCTCGGAGAGGTCGGGCATGTCCTTGGGGAGCACGTCACGATTGATGTGCCGGGTGGGCCCGTCGATCGCGGACGCCTTGGCCTTGGCCGATTCCCGCTGCGACACCGCGGCCGCAGCAGCGGTACCGGTGACACCGCCGGCGGCAGCGGCAGCAGCGCTGGACGGCCGCCCCTGGGCGGGAGCGGGCTGCTTCGGCGCGGCCGGGGGTCCCTTCTGGACGGGAACGGCCTGAGTCGGTGCCCCCGGCGGCGTGGTGGGCGCCGCCGTGGACGGCTTCTGTGCACCCGGCGCGCTCGGCGCCCCTGCTGCGGCAGCAGCGGTGCCCGCACCAGCCGTAGCGGACGACGGGGAGTCGGGACGCGGGCGCTGTTGGGAGCCGGGCTGCCCCGGCTGTCCCTGCAGCGGCCGCTTCAGGTTGGTCTGTGGCTCTCGTTGCATCCCCCGCTGCCACGGCGGTGCCTGACTTCCCCGAACGGGCTGTGCACCGTCGACGGGAGCGCCGGACGCAGGTGCCCGGTTGCCTGCCGGATCGGCCGGAGCCGTACTACCGGGAGCAGGGTTGCCGGGCGGTTGGCTGCGGGCGGGCGCCTGGTTGCCGGCGGCACGGTCGGCAGGCGCCTGTTGGGGCGGTCCCTGACGGCCGGGAGCACCCTCAGCGGGCCGTCCCTGCTGAGGCGGCAAGGGCCGACCCTGGGAGGCCTGCGTGTGGGGAGCCTGGGTACGAGGCCCCTGATGTTGCGGCGGCGCGGCGCCGGGCCGGGCAGCGGGACCTGCCGCGGGGCCGGGCCCACGACCCGCAGGCGCCTGACCGGGGGTCGAACCCGAGGTGGGGTTCGACCGGGCAGAGCCGTTCTCGGGCGTGCGGGTGGTGTGCTGCTCGGAGGCCGCCGACCCGGCAGAACCCGCGCTCGGCTTGTCACCGCCTGGCTGGTTGGGAGTGCTCACTAGGACTCCTTAGCTCCTTTGCCGCTGCTCTCGGCGTTGTCTTCGGGCTCGTCGGGTTCGTCGGCGTTGCGCGCGATCGCGAGCAGGGTGTCGCCTTCCCCGAGGTTCATCAACCGAACGCCCTTGGTCTGCCGACCGGCCCTGCGGACTTGCTTGGCGGCGGTGCGGATGACGCCACCGCCCGAGGTGATCGCGTAGAGCTCGTCGTCATCGTTCACGATGAGCGCTCCGACCAGGGTGCCACGTTTCGGGTCGTACTGGATCGTGAGTACGCCCTTTCCGCCTCGTCCCTGTGGCACGTAATCCTCGATCGGAGTGCGCTTGCTGTACCCGCCCGACGTCGCGACCAGCAGATAGGTGCCTTCGCGCACGACGTTGAGCGACAGCAGCTCGTCGTCCTCGTTGAACCGCATGCCCTGGACACCGGACGTGGCGCGGCCCATCGGGCGCAGCACCTCGTCGGTGGCCGAGAAACGGATCGACTGCCCCTTCGCCGACACCAGCAGAAGGTCTTCATGGGCGGAACACAGCACGGCGCCCACCAGTTCGTCCTCACCGCGCAGGTTGACGGCGACGATGCCGCCGGACCGGTTGGAGTCGAAATCGGTGAGCTTCGACTTCTTGACCAGGCCGTTGCGGGTGGCGAGAACGAGATACGGCGCGTCCTCGTAGGTCTTGATCTTGATGACGCTCTGGATCCGCTCGTCCGGCTGGAAGGCCAGCAGGTTGGCCACGTGCTGGCCGCGCGCCGTGCGGCTCGCTTCCGGAAGCTCGTAGGCCTTGGCCCGGTACACGCGGCCCTTCGTCGTGAAGAACAGCAGCCAGTCGTGCGTGGAGCTGACGAAGAAGTGCGACACGATGTCGTCCTGCTTGAGGCCGGCGCCCTGCACACCCTTGCCGCCACGCTTCTGCGAGCGGTAGAGGTCGGTCTTGGTGCGCTTGGCGTAGCCGGTCTCGGTGATGGTGACGACGACGTCTTCGCGGGCGATGAGGTCTTCGTCGGCCACGTCACCGTCGGCCGCGACGATGCGGGTGCGTCGATCGTCGCCGTGCTTGTCGACGATCTCCTTCAGCTCGTCCCGCACGATCGCACGCTGGCGTTCGGGCTTGGCGAGGATGTCCTGCAGGTCGGCGATTTCGCGTTCGATCTCGGCGAGTTCGTCGACGATCTTCTGACGCTCGAGAGCCGCGAGACGACGCAGCTGCATGGCGAGGATCGCATCGGCCTGGATCTCGTCGACGTCGAGGAGTTCCATCAGGCCGGCGCGAGCGATGTCGACCGTCTGCGAGGCGCGGATCAGGGCGATGACCTCGTCGAGGGCGTCGAGCGCCTTGACGAGTCCGCGCAGGATGTGCGCGCGTTCTTCGGCCTTGCGGAGCAGGTACTCGGTACGACGGCGGATGACCTCGACCTGGTGGACGACGTAGTGCCGGATCATCTGGTCCAGGCGCAGCGTGCGAGGCACACCGTCGACGATGGACAGCATGTTGCACCCGAAGCTGGTCTGCAGCTGAGTGTGCTTGTACAGGTTGTTGAGAACGACCTTCGCGACCGCGTCACGCTTGACGGTGACGACGATGCGCATACCCGCACGGTCCGAGGACTCGTCGTGGATGTCGGAGATGCCGGCGATCTTGGCATCGCGGACCTGCTCGGCGATCGACGTGATCAGGTTGTCCGGGTTGACCTGGAACGGCAGTTCGGTGATGACGATCGTGGTGCGCCCCTTGGCGTCTTCCTCGATCTCCACCACACCGCGCATCCGCACCGATCCGCGACCCGTGGTGTACGCGTCATGGATGCCCTGACCACCGACGATCAGGCCGTGTGTCGGGAAGTCGGGCCCCTTGACCCGTTCCATGACGGCCGTGAGGGTGGACTCCTCGTCGGCCTCCCAGTTCTCCAGAGCCCAGTAGATCGCCTCGGCTACCTCGCGGAGGTTGTGCGGCGGGATGTTGGTGGCCATACCGACGGCGATGCCACCGGAACCATTGATCAACAGGTTGGGGATACGGCTGGGGAGAACTGTCGGCTCTTGCGTCCGGCCGTCGTAGTTCGGAGCGAAATCGACCGTTTCGTGGTCGATCTCACGCAGCATTTCCATGGCCAGCGGAGTCAGGCGGCACTCCGTGTATCGCATGGCTGCGGCGCCGTCGTTACCGCGGGAACCGAAGTTGCCCTGACCGTCGACGAGCGGGTAGCGCAGCGACCACGGCTGCGCCATGCGCACGAGGGTGTCGTAGATGGAAGCGTCACCGTGGGGGTGGTAGTTACCCATGGTCTCGGCCACCGGTCGCGCAGACTTCACATAACCGCGGTCGGGCCGGTAACCGTTGTCGTACATTGCGTACAGGACACGCCGGTGCACCGGCTTGAGGCCGTCCCGCACGTCGGGCAGCGCGCGACCCACGATCACGCTCATGGCGTAATCGATGTAGCTGCTCTGCATCTCCTGCTGAATGTCGACGGGCTCGATGCGGTCGTGCCCCGGTCCCTCCGGCGGCAACGTTGTGTCAGTCATGAGCTCCTTCTTCTACTCGGCTTGACGTCTCCTCGCGGACGAGTGGTCCTGCACGACGTCACGCAACCACCCGAGTCTATAGGTGCAGGTCAGCTGGAACGGTGAAGGACTCGGATGCACTCCTGAACAGGGCGGGTTCCGCGTGTCCGCTACCGGAGTTCCAGTTCCCTACCGCGGCTTTCGGCCGCGAGCGATTCGGCGGCCAGCATGTCGGCCTCGAGTTCGAGTTCGGCAGCCACCCGGTCGGGCGCCATCAGCAGCGCCGTGATCGGGATCGTCACTACCAGCATGCCCAGCACGAAGACGGGGAACAGGATTGAAAACACCTCGAGACCGTCGGGGCGCGGAGCCTCCGGATCGACCGTCACGCTCACACCGAACACACCCGTGTAGTGCATGGCCACCAGGGCGGCCGCCAGCACCAGCGCCGCAACCAGACGCAGCGCCCGCGAATCGAGAATCGAGATCGACCACATGATCGCAGCACCGATGACCAGGCCTATTACCGCTGCGGCGCCCGTCAGTATCGGGTCGAAGCTCACGGATCCCTGGATCACGAGCGAGGAGACGATAGCCACGTGCATGCCGGCGAGCCCGACACCGAGGATCACGGCAGCTGCGGCCAGCCGGCTGATCTCCACCGAGGTGGTCGGCCGCCGATGCTTACTCGGCGGCGGACTGACGATCAGCAACGCCACGCCGGCTGCGAGCACCGGTACCGCGAACGACACCGCGATCCACAGTGCGTCGTAACGCAGGGTGGTACCCGCGACCTCGAGCCCGACCATTGCGATGTAGTGCGGCAGCCACGCCCCGATGCCACCGATCGACAACGCACCCCACGCCAGCCAGAGGTAGCGCTGGCGCGGACTCGTCGCCGTCATCGCCTTGCGGCCACTGGCGATACCGACGAAGAGGCCGATGAACGCGGTGACCACGGCAAGACCGACCACCCACGTGCCCATGGAGAACTGCTGCAACTCGTCCGACATTGTTCGAATCCTCAGTACACGGCCGTGTGAAGCTTGGTCAGTGCATATTCGGTAATCGCCACGAGCGCCTGCTTCGCCGACTCCCGATCGCGGGCATCGATGGGAATGATCGGCACATCCTCCGAAATCGCGAGCGCCGCCCGGATGTCCTCGATCGGATAACGCGGCGCGTCGTCGAACTCGTTGATCGCGACCAGGAACGGCAGGCGACGGGCCTCGAAGAAATCGACCGCCGCGAAGCTCTCGTCCAGGCGGCGGGTGTCGATCAGGACGATCGCCCCGATCGCGCCGCGGATGAGGTCGTCCCACATGAACCAGAACCGGTGCTGACCCGGCGTTCCGAACAAGTACAGGACCAGGTCGTCGGCCAGGCTGATGCGACCGAAGTCCATCGCGACCGTGGTCGTGCCCTTCTGCGGGGTGGCAGCCAGGTTGTCGACGCCGTCGCTCGCGTTGGTGACGAGCGCCTCGGTCCGCAGGGGGACGATCTCGGAGACAGCACCGACCAGCGTGGTCTTGCCGACGCCGAACCCACCGGCGATCACGATCTTGGTCGAGGTCACCCGGTTGCGGGGTTCAGATTTCGCGAAGTCCACTGAGGACCCTTTCGATGAGTTCACGACGTTCGGAGTCGGTCGAATCTTCCTTCAGGGTTGCCAGGATCTGCAGATGACCAGCCTCGACGAGGTCGGCCACCAGGACGCGGGCCACCCCCAAGGGCACCCCGACCCGAGCGGCGATCTCGGCGACCGACGGCGACTGCTGACACAACGCGACGATGGCCGCGTTGACGTCGTCGAGTTCCCACTGCCGGTCCACCGACTGTGGCAACGCCTGGATCAATGCTTCGAGAGCGAGCTCGACCGCCGGCCGGGTTCGCCCCGACGTCAGCGAGTACGGGCGAACGATATTCGGTCCCGGATGCTCGAAGTGCTGGTCGTCCATGGCCATCTCGGAGTCAGAGGCCCTGCGGAGTGCGCGGCGTCGCCTCGACCGACGCGCCGACGCGATCGACGAGGATGGCCATCTCGTACCCGACCTGCCCGATGTCGCATTCGGCATCCGTGAGGGTGGCGAGATGAGATCCGTCACCGACGCTCATCAACAGCAGGTAGCCGTGCTGCATCTCCACCACCGACTGAAGCACTCCACCACCTTCGAAGAGGCGTGACACCCCCGCCGACAGGCTGGCGAGCCCCGAGGTCACCGCGGCGAGCTGCTCGGCCCGGTCGATCGGCAGGTGGGCACTGGCCGCCATGAGGAGGCCGTCCGCCGACACGAGCACGGCATGGGAGACGCCGGGTATGTCGCTGGCGAAGTTGGACACCAACCAGTCGAGAGGTCGCGTGACGTCGGATCCATGAGCGGTGTTCATCGGTCTCCTTCAATACTGTTGCGTTCCGCAAGACTGTCGCGTTGCGCGAGCCTCGTGGCCCTGCCGTTTCGGACGCCCTGTTGGTGACGGCTGAGATTCGCGCGAATTGTCTCAGGATCGCGCACGCGTCGCAGCGTCCCCGTATTGTGCGCGCCCTCGACCGTGCCGGGAAGCAGGCGTTCGCCGGGCCGGCGTTTCGGCAGGCCGATCTCGGGGTCCACCTCGACGGGGGCCGACGTGACCCGCTCGACGGCGGACCAGCCCGCGTCACCGGCGGACTGCCAGACACCGGGGGCGCCTTCGTCTCCCGTCGGATCGGTGAGCCAGTCGGACACCATGTCGGCGAAGATCGGAGTACCTCCGCCGGGCCGCTGCACCGCCTCCGCCGGAGGCGGATCGATCCGGGACTGGAAGAACGACGCCGTCTTGGCCGGGTCGGTGCGGTAGCGGTGCCGCACGGGTGCCTGATCACCGGATGCGGGGGGCGGCGGCGTCGTAGACGCCGAGCGATCCGGCACGGGCCGGTCGTCGCGCCGCGGGAGCTGCGGCAACCGAGGTCCGGCAGCCGGCGTTCCGGGGGCAGCCGGCGTTGTGGGGGCAGCCGCCTGCGGTCGTCGCACGGGCAGTTTCGGCATGGCGCCGGTTCCGCGGACGTTCACGGTGTCCGGCGACTGACCGTTCGATACCGCGGCCGGCGTACCTGAGTCGCCGGCGATACCGCTCGCGCCGGGCTGACGACGAGGCAGGCTCGTCCCCAACGCCGTGGTGACGGCGGGTGCGGCGGTGGTGGGCGTCGGATCCGGCCGAGACTGCGGCGTGCGGGTGGGCAGAGCGCCCCGGGTAGAGGGCTGCTGCGCGTTGTCCCGCCGAGGCGCGGGCGCCGCGATGGCCGCCCGGACGGGTGCCTGGTTGATCTTGCGCTGTGAGCCGGTGTCCTGACGAGCCGCCTGCGAAACGATCAGTGCGTTGGGAATGTGAATACTCACGGTCACGCCGGGGTTCCGTGCGGTGTCGAAAGTGGACCGCAGCCGCACCGTGAGACCGTGCCGCTTGGCGAGCCGGCTCACCACGAACAGACCCATGTGGCGTGCCGTCTCCGGACCGACCTCGCCGCCGGATGCGAGCCGCTCGTTGATGTCCCGCATGTCGTCGGCCGGGATACCGATGCCGCGGTCGGCGATCTCGAGGAGCACCCCGCCGTCGACCGCCCGGGCGAAGCTGAACGTGACCACCGTGTCGGGTGGTGAGGCCCGCAGCGAGTTGTCGACGAGTTCGGCGAGAAGGTGGACGACGTCGGTGACGACTGCACCACTGAGGGCACCTTCCGGTGTCGCTCCCATCTGGACGCGCTGATAGTCCTCCACCTCGGAGATCGCGGCACGCAGAACGTCGCCGAGAGCAATGGGCGCCGCCTGGGAACGACGCACCCGGGTACCGGCCAGGATGAGGAGGTTCTCACCGTTTCGGCGCATACGCGCGGCCAGGTGGTCGAGCCGGAAAAGGCTCTCGAGTCGCTTCGGGTCCTTTTCCTCGAACTCGAGGTTTTCGATGAGTCCGAGCTGCTGGTCGACCAGCGACTTGCTTCGGCGGGCGAGGGTTTCGAACATGTCGTTGATCTGGAGGCGCAGTTGCGCCTGCTCACCGGCGAGTTTGAGGGCCTGACCGTGGATGTCGTCGACGGCGCGGGCGAGCTGTCCGATCTCCTCCGTCGAGTGCACGGCCACCGGATCGAATGACAGATCTCTCGGATCGTCGCTGGACTTGATCTGCTCGATCGCATCCGGCAGGTCGCGGCGGGCCGCCTTCAGGGCGCCGTACCGCAGTCGTCGAATCGGGCCGATCAGCGACCGCGACACGAGGAGTGCCAGGACGAGAGCCGCGAGCAGTGTGCCGAGGACGATGGCGGTATCGCGCAGCGCGGCGGACCGAGTCTCTGCTGCCCGCGTCTGCACCGTGGCGGCGATGTCCTGCGCAGCCTCGCTCGTCAGCTCCTGGTAGACGTCACGGCTGCCGATCAGCGAGGAACGCAGCTGCAAGATGGGGAGGACCCCGCCCCGCGCTGCATCGGCAAGACCCTGATCGATGAGCGTGTTGCGGGCCGCGGTGTTGTCGCGCAGGGTCGTGAGCCGAGCATCGTCCTTCGGGTAGTACCTGTTCAGAACGTCGAGAAGGCTGGTTTCGGCACCGGCCGCGGCGACCACGGACGACATGGGAAGGTCGCCGTTTCGCGCCTTCTCCCGGCCCTGCGGGCCCGCGTAGGCGTCCTTGACCGCGATGAGACCCATAGCCTGATCGAACAACCTGCGCTGCGCCTGCCACGCGCTGGACAGCAGGTATCCCTTGTCGACCACTTCGCTGTCGTCAATCGGCCGCACGATGTTGTCCACTACACCAATGAAATCCTTTGCGAACACTTGGTTTCGTTCCGCGATCAGGTCAGCGCTGACCCCTGGGGAGTCCATCAGGTTCAGAAGTGCACGCCCATCCGACACCGTCTGGCGGATCGACGAGGCAACGTTCGGTTGAAGTTCTGGGTTGCGGGCCTGCTCGGACACCTCAGCCATCAGTGTCTCCGTGATTTCCCGGTCTTCCTTGGTGAGCGTGCCGGATGCATAACCGCTGGCGACGGTGCCCATCGCTGCCTCGAGGGCCACGATGTCGGGGACGCCGACGATCTGGTCGGCAGCCTCGGTGAAGTGAACGGCGTTACTCAGTTCGCTCTGCACTCGGAGCCCACCGAGCACCATGGCGACCGTGACGGGGACCGCGAGGACTGCAGTGACCTTCCATCGCAGCCCCCAGCCCTCGATATCCCAGAACCTTGCCCGGGGCGGCGAATCGTCGCTCATCCCACGCTTCCTTTCCACCCATTCATCGATCGCGGGTCGGTGTTCGAAACCACGCCCGCGGCAGCAGACGGTCGGCCGCGACGACACGTGACGACGGAGGGAAGTGATCGATCAGTTGCGCCGTGCGGCGCTGCCCGGCGCACCCATCTCCGAATGTAACGAGTTCATCACGTCCCTACGGGGAACGTTTTACCACAGAACTTCACCGACTCTTACTTTCGAGTAACATGCGCACCACTGATCTCGTACGTTCCCGTTTCTGCGGGTTGATCAGCGGCCCAGGCTACACAGAACCGCGCGGCGCAGTCGAGATCGTCGCGGAGTCGAGGCATCGGTCACCCCGTATACGGCGCAGCCACCGGGGGCTCTGCCCGCCGGTGGCTGCAACGACTTCGGTGTGGATCTACGCCCGATACCTACACGTCGAGGAAGCGAACGTCCTTGGCGTTACGGGTGATGAAGCTTCGCCGGGCCTCCACGTCCTCGCCCATGAGGACGCTGAACAGTTCATCGGCGGCGGCGGCGTCGTCGAGGGTGACGAGACGCAGAACACGCACCGACGGATCCATGGTGGTCTCCCACAGTTCCTTGGCGTTCATCTCGCCGAGACCCTTGTACCGCTGGATGCCGTCATCCTTGTTGATCTTCTTGCCCGCCTCGAGACCGGCCTTGACCAGGACGTCGCGTTCACGGTCGGAGTACGCGAACTCCGGGTCGCTGCGCTGCCACTTGAGCTTGTAGAGCGGCGGTTGCGCGAGGTAGACGTGCCCGTGCTCGACCAGCGGCCGCATGAATCGGAACAGCAGTGTGAGCAGCAGCGTCGCAATGTGCTGGCCGTCGACGTCGGCGTCGGCCATCAGCACGATTTTGTGGTACCGGAGCTTGGCGATATCGAACTCGTCGTGAATTCCGGTGCCGAACGCGGTGATGATCGACTGGACTTCGGTGTTCTTCAGGACACGGTCGATGCGCGCCTTCTCGACGTTGATGATCTTTCCGCGCAGCGGCAAGATCGCCTGGTACATCGAGTCACGCCCCGACTTGGCCGAGCCGCCTGCGGAGTCACCCTCCACGATGTAGATCTCGGACTTGCTGGGGTCGTTGGACCGGCAGTCGGCGAGCTTGCCCGGTAGACCACCGAGGTCGGTGGCGCTCTTGCGACGCACGAGCTCGCGCGCCTTACGTGCCGCCACGCGCGCCTGCGCCGAGGACACCGCCTTGTTGACGATGGTCTTCGCGTCTGCGGGGTTGGCCTCGAACCAGTGCGACAGGTGCTCGTTACACGCCTTCTGCACGAAGGACCTGACCTCGGTGTTGCCGAGCTTGGTCTTGGTCTGTCCTTCGAACTGCGGCTCGGACACCTTCACCGAGATGATGGCCGCGAGACCCTCACGAATGTCGTCACCGGTCAGCTTGGGGTCTTTCTCCTTGAGGAGCTTCTTGTCGAGCGCGTACTTGTTGACCGTTGCGGTCAACGCCGACCGGAAACCCTCCTCATGGGTGCCGCCCTCGTGGGTGTTGATCGTGTTGGCGAACGTGTGCACCGACTCCGAGTAACCGGAGTTCCACTGCATTGCCACCTCGAGCTCGTGGCCGGTGCCCTTCGCGGTGAACCCGACGACGGAGTTGTGGATCGGCTGCTTCGTGCGGTTGATGTGCCGCACGTAGTCCTCGAGACCGCCCGGGTAGTGGTAGATGCGGGTCTTGACCTTGTGGACGGCGGGGGACTGCGCCTCGGCCGACTCGTCCTCCGCGGTCTTCGGCGCTTCCGCGACCTGGCTGACGACCTCCTCGGTGACCTCGGCGTCGCTGACGCGCTCGTCGGTGAGCGTGATCGTCAGGCCCTTGTTCAGGAATGCCATTTCCTGCAGGCGCCGCGCGACCGTCTCGAAGCTGTAGGTCGTGGTCTCGAAGATGTTCGGATCGGCCCAGAACCGGACGGTCGTTCCTGTTTCTTTGGTGGGCTCGCCCTTGACGAGTTCACCGGGCTTGGAATCCGTGTAAGTCTGGGTCCAGCGGAAGCCGTCGCGCTTGATGTCGACCTCGAGGGTGGTGGACAGCGCGTTCACCACGGAGATACCGACACCGTGCAGACCACCGGAGACGGCGTACGAGTCGGAGTCGAACTTTCCGCCGGCGTGCAGCTGGGTGAGGACCACCTCGACGGTGGGAACTCCGGACGCGTGCATTCCGACCGGAATGCCACGACCGTCGTCGACGACCTGGACCCCGCCGTCCTCGAGAAGGGTGATCTCGACCTTGCTGGCGTAGCCGGCCATGGCCTCGTCGACCGAGTTGTCGACGACTTCCCAGATCAGGTGGTGCAGACCGCGTTCACCGGTGGAACCGATGTACATACCCGGTCGCTTACGAACTGCTTCGAGTCCTTCGAGGACGGTGATGGAAGAAGCGCCGTAGTCCTTGCTGGAGGTGCTTTTGTCTGACTTCTGGGCAGCCACGGGTGGGTAGCTCTCCTTCTCCGTCCACTACCCGGCACACGCGTCCGCCGCCCTGTCCGGGCCTGCGGAGAACGAGAGTCGGGAATCTTGCCGCTAGTTACCTCGGCCATCATACTGGTACGCCACGGCCACAAGAGGGCTATGACACCCCTGAGCGGCCCGTAGGCGAATTTTCAGGATGGTTCGGGGGTGAAAACCTAGGCCGAACGGCCCTGAGATTCGTCAGGCGCCGCGCTCCCCGACATCGCGGAACGCCCGCTCGTCGAGATCGAGGACGAACTCCGCCGTGAGCTGGGCAATGTCCTCCGCGTGCGAGATCGGTGACCAGTGTCCGGCGTCGATGTGACGACGTCGCAGGTCGGGTGCCCATTTCTCGGTGTCCTCGTAGCCCACCGGGCGCACTGCCTTGTCTCTGGCGTTGAGAATCAGCTGAACCGGCACGTCCGTGTAGCGGTCGCGAGGCCTGCCGAGACACGTCCTGATATTCGCCCGGTAGAGCTTCAGACCGTTCACCATGTCGTCCGCCAGCGTCGGGCCGGGCCGCACGAGCGCGGGGTCCAGTCCGTCGAAGAATTTCAGGAATGCCGGCCAGTGCCGCGAGAACCACAACCGAAGCGGCAGTGTGGCAAGCCCGGGAATCTGGAACAGAACCGTGTAGGCCGACGCCACCGCCTGGGCGAGCGGTCCACCGAAGCTGCGGTCCGATATCCGGCGGCGCATCCACTTGCCCAGGTGATCGAGGTTGGGCCCGGACACCGACGTGAAGGACGCGATCCGCTCGGCGGCCCCCTGCTCACAGACGGCTTCCCACGCCTCCACAGACCCCCAGTCGTGGGCGAGGACATGAACCGGCTTCCCCGGGCTCACCGCATCGATGACCGCGAACAGGTCACCCGCCAGCTCGGGCAGTCGATAGTCCGCCACGCGGGTGGGCACGGTGCTGTCCCCTGCCCCGCGACTGTCGTAGCTGATCACCCGGAAACGCTCCGCCAAGAAGGGCACCACGCGTTGCCACAACTCGTGGGTGTCCGGCCAGCCGTGTACCAGGACAATCGTGTCGCCGGCAGGATTGCCCTGTTCGAACACCGCTAGTTCCACGGGTCCGTGGGAAATCCGCACGGCAGTACCGGGGATGTGTGCACTCATGAAGGGTCCTCGACTCTTTCGAAGCTTCGGTGTCGTCGGTGTCGTCGGTTCACAGGTCGAGGACGAGACGACCGCCCTCGGAACGGGAGACACAGATGAGCATTTCGTCCTGTTGCTCGGCGTCGGTGAGCCGGTTTTCACGGTGTTCCGCCTTGCCCGCCAGCACCTTTACCCGGCAGGTACCGCAGAAACCCTGCTGGCACGAATATCCGACACCGGGCAGCCTGTCTTTGATCACGCTCAGCGCCGACTCGTCGGCGGGAACGGTCAGCACTTCGCCGGTGCCTACCAGTTGTACTTCGAACTCGCGGCCGTCGAGTACCGGTGGTGCACCGAAACGTTCGAAATGCAGCGCCGTGGCAGGACTGTTCGCGAATCCGCGCCGTACCGATTCGAGCATCGGAGTGGGCCCGCAACAGTAGACCGCGCCGCCGGGGGCGGCACGCTCGAGCAGGTCGGTCGAGCTCGGCAGTCCGAACTCGTCGTCGGGACGGATGAACACCCGTGCGGAGTCGAAGGTTTCGATCTCGTCGAGAAACGGCATCGATTCACGCGAACGCCCGGAATACACGAACTGCCAATCCATTCCGAGTTCGCGAGCCGCCCTCACCATCGCCAGGATGGGAGTGATTCCGATACCGCCTGCGACGAACAGCGCGCTGCCCTCACCGACGAACGGAAACCCGTTACGGGGACCGCGGACCGTCACCGAGGACCCGGGCTCGAGCGCGTGCATCTCGACGGAGCCGCCGCCCCCGTCCGGGATTCGCCGGACGGCGACACTGTAGCCGTGTCGATCGGACGGATCGCCGCACAACGAGTACTGGCGCCGAAGACCGGAGGGCAGGTGAAAGTCGAGATGCGACCCGGGGTGCCACTCGGGAAGTGCCGCACCGTCTTCCGACTCGAACCGGAGCAACACCACGTTCGCGTCGCGGGCCACGACCTGACGGTGCGACACGACGAGCGTCATCGCGCTGTCGGGATTGTGCCCGGCAACCACCGGGTTGTACTCGTAGGCCGTGAGCACCCGGAGGTACTTCTCGGCGACGGCCTCGGTGATACGCATGGCGCGGTCCGGTCGTTCTCGACCCTTGATGTCCGGCGGTGCGTCGTAGCGAGTCAGCCCCTTGGCTTTCAAAACGTTTCGCATGGAAGCGAGTTTCATCGTTGCGCCGCCTGTGCCGCCGGCGACGACGCCAGGTACTTCACCGCCTGCGCCGTGGACCCCTCGTTCGAGGGGTGGTACGACCGAGTGAAATACGTCGACATTCTTTTCGTCAGCTCCCATGCCGTGGGCAAGGTTCCCCGCTTACCCGCCGCGAAGAAGTCGGACAGATGCGGCTTACGCCGATGTTCCGACCACGGGGCGAGTTCAGGATCGTTACGCATGAGGAAACGGGTTCCCCGCACCCACAGCCATACGATCACCGGCGTCACGATCAGCTGGGTACGAATGCGCCGGGATTCACGCTTGTCGAAGTACCGCATGACGTCATAGGCGACGGAGCGATGTTCTACCTCCTCGGCACCGTGCCACCGCAGCAGGTCGAGCATGGTCGGGTGCACTCCCGCGCGATCGAGACCCTCGGCATTGAGCACCCAGTCACCGAGAAATGCGGTGATGTGCTCGATGGCGGCGATGACGGCGAGGCGCTCGATCAAGTGGTTCTTTTCCCGCAACCCGGTCAGTGGACGCGGTCCCAGAATCTTCTTGAAGGTCCATTCCATCTGGTCGGTGAAGGGCGTGGGATCGAGGCCCTTCTCCTTCAGATGAATCAACACCCCCGAGTGGGCGTTGGAGTGCATTGCCTCCTGGCCGATGAAGCCCACGACGTCGTCACGCAGTTGCTCGTCCTCGATCAGGGGCAGCGCCTCCTTGAACGTGTCGACGAACCACTCCTCTCCTGCGGGGAGGAGAAGGTGCAGAACGTTCAGAACATGCGTGCTGAACGGATCGCCCGGGATCCAGTGCATCGGGAGGTTCGACCAGTCGAACTCGACGTTTCTGGCCTGCAACAGAATGTGATCCGGTTCCGGGATCGCCGTTCGGTTACGCGGTGCAGTCGGGGCGGACATTCGGTTACTCCTTCGTGCCGACCACTGAGCCACGCGGATTCGATGTGGCACAGTTCACTCAACAACTCGAGATAACTGTAACATCGGGTATCAGATACGGCCAGCGCCTGTCACCGAATCAGCTCAGCCGTAGGTGTCCCTCGGCCCGCGACCGCGCACGTGTCGCTCCCCCTTTCGCCAGCTCGGAGCAGAGGGGCCGGTGATACGGAGCGACTTCACGACGCCGTCACCAACGGCCGCGGCAATTTTCGCGAGTATCTGTGATTGCATCATTCGCAGCTGGGTAGCCCACGCAGTCGACTCCGCGGACACACTCAAGATTCCGTCGCGAAGTCCGGTCGGCTCGGCGTGCGAGGCAATGTCCTCACCGACAACCTGCGTCCACCGACCCAGGACCGTCCCCTCAGACACCTTGGGTGCCCAGCCTCGTTGTTTCGCGAGTGCGCTCGTCAGCGCACCGAACGGCTGCGGATCACGATCGTCCGGCCCCGGACCCGACCACCCACGCCGGCGACGGGCACGCAGGCTCCGAACCCCCGTTCCGGAACGCCGACCCTGGCCGACCGATTTACCGCTCGCCTTTGCGGCGGCCCGTGCCTCCTCGAGGGCGCGCCGGGCGAGGTCGACTCCCTTCAACTCCGGTTCCGGAGTCTCCGAGGGGGTGGGGTCATGACCCTCCGTCATCAGGCAACTCCTTACTCTTGTCCGTAATCTGCGAGATGCGTCCTCGATCCGTGTCGCGGGCCTCCACACCGAACCGGACGGCATCGAGTTCTACGGGAACGTCCTCCGGCACCGCAGCGGTAATGAGTACCTGTTCGGCGTCCACGGCGACGCGGGCGAGCGCACTGCGACGACGCCGGTCCAGCTCGGCGAACACGTCGTCCAGCATCAGAACCGGATCACTGCCATCTGCTCGCAGCAACGCGAACGCCCCCAGTCGCAGAGACAAGGCGAACGACCAGGACTCCCCGTGGCTCGCGAATCCCTTGGCAGGTGTGTCGCCGAGTTGCAATTCGAGATCGTCGCGATGAGGTCCGACCAGGCACACCCCCCGCTCGATCTCCTTCGACCGCATGACCGACAACTCGTGGAGGAATCGCTCCTCGAGAAAGGCGATGTCATCAGGCGCGGGATTCCGCGACGGGTCGGTGAATTCCGGCGGGAGGGACGAGCCGAGGCTCGAGCGGTAACGGATACTCGCCGGTCTGGATTCGGGAGCGAGTGATCGGTACGACTCCGCCAGATGGGGGGCGAGGTCGTGGACGAGTTGTAGCCTTCCGGCGAGCAGTTGGGCTCCGTGCGCGGCCAGATGCCCATCCCACACCTCCAGGGTCGCCAGAGCGCTTGCGCCGTCCTCACTAGGGGAAGAACCGCTGCGCGAGACCCGCCGCAACGCACCGCCGGCCGTCTTCAGCAGTGCCGACCGCTGCCGTAGGACACGGTCGTAGTCCGCACGCACTGCGGCCATCCGCGGGATCCGGGAAGTGAGGAGTTCATCGAGGTAGCGCCGCCGATCTCCCGGGTCGCCGCGAACCAAGGACAGATCCTCGGGGGCGAACAACACCGTCTGCAAGATCCCCAGAATTTCGCGCGGACGACGAGTCGGCGATCGATTGATCCGGGCCTTGTTGGACTTACCCTCGATCAGTTCGACGTCCACCGTCAGTTCCCGACCGGCGTTGACGACGGTCGCGCCCGCGAAGGCCTGTCCGGTACCCGTCCTGATCAGCGGAGCATCCGAGCTGACTCGATGCGACGACAGCGTGGACAGATAGCCGAGCGCCTCGAGCACGTTCGTCTTGCCGTGTCCGTTGGGACCGACGAACACGGTGCACCCCGGACGCAGGTCAAGGCTCAGTGCGTCCCAGGACCGAAAGTCTCTGAGCGAGAATGCGCGGACGAACACCTATGTTCCAGAGCCGGTTTCCGGCTCGCCCGCGGCCTTCTTCACAGCGTGTCCACCGAACTGGTTACGTAGCGCGGACACCGCCTTCATGGCCGGGGAATCTTCCTGCCGCGAGGCGAAACGCGCGAACAGCGCCGCCGAGATCACGGGCGCCGGAACAGCATGGTTGATCGCTTCCTGCACCGTCCAGCGGCCCTCACCGGAATCCTCTGTGTACCCGGAGATTTCCGCGAAATCTGGGTCGTCACCCAGCGCCTTGACCAGAAGTTCGAGCAGCCACGACCGCACGACGGTGCCCTTGGTCCAGGCGCGCAGAACACCGTGAACGTCGGTGACGAGCTCTTCGGCCTCGAGTAATTCGTATCCCTCGGCGTACGCCTGCATCAGGCCGTATTCGATGCCGTTGTGAATCATCTTCGCGTAGTGGCCGGCTCCGATCGGACCTGCGTGGACGAAGCCGTCCGCCCGCTCTCCTTCGGGGCGAAGCGCATCGAAGATCGGAAGTGCCCGTGCGACATCGGCTTCCGCGCCACCGACCATCAGCCCGTAACCGTTCTCGAGTCCCCAGACTCCGCCGGACACACCACAGTCCAGGTAACCGATGCTCCGGGACGCCAGCATCTCGCCGTGCACACGGTCGTCGGTATATCTCGAGTTTCCACCGTCGATGACCAGGTCCCCGGACTCGAGCACGGTCGACAGCTCCGACACGGTGTCCTGGGTGATCTTCCCCGCCGGAACCATCACCCACACGACTCGCGGAGACTCGAGTCGCTGCGCGAGTTCCGCCAGGGATGCCACGTCGGTGACCTCGGGACGAGGGTCGTAGCCGACGACCTCGTGACCGTGCGCGCGCAGACGCTCGCGCATGTTGAATCCCATTTTCCCGAGTCCGACCAACCCGACCTGCATCGTGATCTCCGTCCGCTCGTGAGATTTCTTCCGACAGTGACCCTTTCGCTCCTCGCGAGGCGTCAGCCGGGGAGGCGGACCGGCATCAGCAGGTAGGTGTACGCACTCTCGGGTGCCGAGAAGTTGCCGGAATCGTCAGGCTCGATCTCTTCTTCGGTGGCGGGGCGCAGCACGGCTGGACGGCTGGGGGTGGTGAAACCGAACAGCACCTCCTCGCTGTGGAGCGAGGAGAGTCCGTCGATCAGATAACCCGGGTTGAAGGCAATGGTCAGAGGCTCGCCGCGGAACACCGCGTTGAGGCCTTCCTCGGCCCGGCCCGCGTCGTCACCCCCGGCCGAGAGGAGGAGTCCCTCGGCAGAGAACTGGAGGCGGACCTGTGCGCCCCGCTCCGCGACCAGCGCCACACGCTTGATGGCCTCGATGAGCGGGGCAATCGGGGCAGTCGCCATGGCGGTGTGCTCGGACGGCAGGAGCTGGCGGAACTTCGGGAACTCGGCGTCGAGGAGTCGGGTGGTGGTGCGGCGGCCGTCGTTGACGATGCCGAGAAGGCCGTCGTTGCCGACGGCGGAGCCGGAACCCAGAGCGAGCTCGACGGGCGAAGTGGCATCTCCGGCAAGAGTTTTAGCCGACTCGGACAAGGTCTTGGCAGGGATGAGGACGGCAGCCGACGTGTCGGGATTGGTGGGCGACCACTCGAGTTGACGCACGGCGAGACGGAACCTGTCGGTAGCGGCTAGCACGATCGTGCTCTTCTCGATCTCGACACGAATGCCCGTCAGCATCGGCAGAGTGTCGTCTCGGCCGGCAGCGACCGCCACCTGGCTGATTGCCTCGGAGAACAGGTCCGCGGGGATCGAACCAGTTTGCTGGGGCAGCTGCGGTAGCTGGGGGTAGTCCTCGACCGGCATGGTGGGCAGCGAGAACTTGGCACTTCCACAGGCGATCAGAACGCGTGTGCCTTCGAGGGTCACATCGACCGGCTTGTTCGGGAGCGCCTTCGTGATGTCAGCCAGCAACTTGCCGGACACCAGGACCTGTCCCGTACTGCCGACCTCTGCCGCAACCCGCACCTGGGCCGACACCTCGTAGTCGAATCCGGAAACCGTCAACCCTTGTTCGGTTGCGTCAAGGAGAACCCCGCCGAGAACCGGGACAGGGGGTCGCGACGGCAGACTGCGGGCGACCCATGCCACTGAATCAGCGAATTCTTCCCGGGAGACGCGAAACTTCAGGCTTCCAAGCTCCATCGCCGGGTTGTTCCTCTCGGTAGCACGGTTGGTCGGCACGGTCGAGCCGTGACCACTGGCACTGCAGTCTTTCACAGAGCGGCGATGCATAACCGTAAGCCCTCGAGGACGAACTTGAAAGCGGAACGTCCCGGTCCTCGAGTCCCCGGCGGAGGCCTGTGAACCGACTCGATCCCCAAGCCTGTTTTGAAAGAGTTTCTTAGAAGAAATATTCAGAAGTACTATTAGGTCCTGTGGAATCTGTGGACGAACGGCCTTAGGCGCTGGTCGGTCCGCCCGCCCGCATGGGGAATTCTCGAGGACAAACTCGAGGACCAATCAGGCACCCGTGTGGACTACTCGAGGTTGTTCAAAGTTCTACACGTTCTGTCCACAGAGATTCCCCGTCATCCCCACACTTATCCACAGGTGTGAATGCTTTTCCCCAGGTCTCGGCGTCGGCGTGTTGCACCGGTGTGTCGCGCCCCCGCTCGGTGCGCCCACCCTCGAGTACCCCCTCGAGCCGACGCTCGAGCAACCCCTCGAGGGTGACCTCGAGGAAGGGCTCGAGGAGGCCCTCGAGGGACGGCTCGAGCCACCCCTCACTCGCCGGCCCCACCCTCAGACGACTCGTGCCCCGGCAATCGAACTTCCGGGGCACGAGGAGGGCAGAGGCGAAGATCTACCGCTTGGAGCGCTGCTTGATGCGGGCTGTGAGCTCCTGGACCTGGTCGTACACCTTCCGGCGTTCCGTCATCTCCTTGCGGATCTTCTTGTCCGCGTACATGACGGTGGTGTGGTCGCGGCCGAATGTTTGACCGATCTTCGGCAACGAGAGGTCTGTCAGCTCGCGGCACAGGTACATGGAGATCTGCCGTGCCTGCGCCAGCGGACGGGCCTTGCCCGGGCCACACAGGTCGTCGATCGACATGTTGAAGTACTCAGCCGTCACGGCCATGATCGTGGCGGCATTGATCTCGAGACTCGACGAATCCGGCATCAGATCACGCAAGACTACTTCGGCCAGCGTGAGGTCCAGGGGCTGCCTGTTCAGGGACGCGAAAGCGGTCACGCGGATGAGTGCCCCCTCGAGTTCCCGGATGTTCCGCTCGATCCGGCTGGCGATCAACTCGAGGACGTCGTCCGGCACCTCGAGCCGGTCCATGCGGGCCTTCTTGCTGAGGATCGCGATGCGGGTCTCGAGTTCGGGCGGCTGGACGTCGGTGATCAGGCCCCATTCGAAGCGGGTGCGGAGGCGTTCCTCCAGCGTGGCGAGCTGCTT
This sequence comes from Rhodococcus sp. USK13, assembly GCF_018343855.1. Classification (NCBI taxonomy): domain Bacteria; kingdom Bacillati; phylum Actinomycetota; class Actinomycetes; order Mycobacteriales; family Nocardiaceae; genus Rhodococcus; species Rhodococcus sp. USK13. The sequence continues at coordinate 791,429 of NZ_CP069242.1, forward strand.
CGGCGGTCGGTCGGAAGACACCACGATCTGCTTGTTCGCATTGTGAAGCGTATTGAAGGTGTGGAAGAACTCCTCCTGGATACCCTCTTTACCCTCGATGAACTGAATGTCGTCGACCAGCAGCACGTCGGTCTCACGGTAGCGACGCTTGAACGCCACTTTCCGGTCGTCGCGGAGGCTGTTGATGAAGTCGTTGGTGAACTCTTCGGTGGAAACGTACTTCACCCGCATCCCCGGGAAGAGACGTTGCGCATAGTGACCGGCCGCATGTAACAGGTGGGTCTTGCCGAGGCCCGACGCGCCCCACACGAACAGCGGGTTGTAGGCGCGGGCAGGAGCCTCGGCGATGGCGACGGCGGCCGCGTGTGCGAAGCGGTTGGACGAGCCGATGACGAAAGTGTCGAAGGTGTACTTCGCGTTCAGGCTGTTGCCACCCGTCGCTGTGGGCGCCGGGCCGGCCGGTGGTTTCGTGAAGTACGACGGCCACGATTCGTGGACACTCGCGAGCGCCTCACTGTCGTCGTCGACCTCTTCGAAGTCTGTGGTGTCGGAGTAGGGCTGGTCTTCACCGGAACCGAATCGGCGACGGCGATAGGTGCCCGCGCTGGTGGCCGAAGGCTCGAGATGCCGGGGAGTGTGCCGGTGGTCCGGTTCGGGTCGGTGGTCCCGGGGAGGAGGATCGGAATCGGGTTCGTTGTCGACCGGGGCTGCGATCCGAACGCCGAGACCCTCCACCTGTTCACCGAGGTGCCGGCCCAGCGCGTGGAGGATCGGTTCACGAAGGTCCCGCTCGATCGCTTCCTGCGCGAACGGCGACGGAACCGAAAGTAGAGCGAAACCCTGGGCGAGTGTCAAAGGTTTGACGAGTGCCAACCATGCCTTCTGGCCACGCGTCAACGGTGGCAGATCGCCACCGGGTGAATCTGACGTGAGGTCAGCGACGACGTCGATCCAGATCCGTGCGAGTGCATTCGGATCCTCGTTCACGTGGTTCCTCCCCAGTTTGTCGAGATGTCGGTGCCGTCGCCGAGGTGGAATTGGGCGTTCCCCGACCTGAGGATGGACCCCGTACGGACCTACGAATATGCCATCTGAACTGTGTTTCCACACAATTATCCACAGATGTGGACAAAGCATGGAGGACCGGTGTGAAGACGTCGTTACGAGGCGAAAATTCCAGATTTACCGCCCTGAGCTGTGGTTTTGCGCAGGACGTCCGGATGAAGGGGGTGGACCGACCAGGGATGTGACGTGCGTCAGCAACCCTCGGGGTGACCGAAGGCGGGACACCATCTGTGCCCTGTGGATGAATTGTGGTGAATGTGCAGATGAGAACGGTGAAGTCGAGAGCTGGGCACTCGATCAGGGTTCATCGGCGAGACCATGTTTCAACGCTAGCAACAGTGTCGGCAACCTCACAGCGGTTTGGCACATCGGAAGTTGGGGTGCAAGCATTTATCAAACCTCGGCGTGTCGGTTATCCCGTTCGCAGAGGAAGCGCAGGTGAGCGAGTTTGACCTGACCGGGAGTCATCAGTACTCTCGAACAGTCACCCTGTGGTGAGGTGGCGGTATCGTGCTGGATTCAGTCCAGCGGCGATGTCGTGTGTCACTGCTGGTTGACCACCTGAGTTTTCGACCATGTTAGATCCAGGACGCCGGGAGGCGTCGATGAATTTCGAGGAGTGTTGACCGTGGCCAAGGGCAAGCGGACGTTCCAGCCGAACAACCGACGCCGCGCGCGCGTTCACGGCTTCCGTCTTCGTATGCGGACCCGTGCGGGTCGTGCAATCGTTTCGGCGCGTCGCCGTAAGGGCCGCGAATCCCTCACCGCCTGATCCCGATACTGGGTTCAGGAGCTCGGGGTGTTGCCTGAGCCGTACCGATTGCGTCGTCATTCAGACTTTTCGTTGACTGTACGACGCGGTCGCCGGATGGGAAGACGCGATCTGGTTGTCCACGCATTCGACCGTGGACAGACAGATGAGCTGGTGAGTAGCGGCGGTCCACGATTTGGACTGGTTGTGAGTAAGGCTGTCGGGCCGGCGGTGATTCGACATCGAGTCGCACGCCGGCTTCGTCATATCTGCATCGACCTGGTGGGTGCTGTTCCAGTCACCACCGATGTGGTGATTCGGGCTCTTCCGGGAGCCGCGACTGCAAGTAGCCGGGATCTGGACAAGCAACTTCGTGCAGGTCTCTCCCGATTGGATCTTCTTGCGCATGAGTAACTTCGCATGAAAAGCGCACTCGACGAGTCGCGCGCCGCCGTGGCGGGTGCCGATACCCCGACGACGTCCACGTGGGCGACCATTCGTGCCCTCCCGGCGCGAATCCTTATCTTTCTGATCGAGTTGTACCGGACATATGTGTCGCCCCTGAGGTTGCCGACCTGCCGGTTCACACCCACCTGTAGCGAGTACGCAGTCGAATCCCTGCGCACCCACGGGGTTCTCAAAGGTCTTGTCTTGACGGTGGTCCGGCTGGCGAAATGTGCGCCCTGGCACCCTGGTGGGTGGGATCCCGTGCCCGGTGGGCCGGATTCGATCCCTCACCAACATGCGGGTAGCCGTCATCCGGGTAGCCGTCACCACTGTCCGGTGAACGTGGACGAACAGAGGAGTACATAGAGCCGTGCTCGACTTCATTTACTATCCGGTGTCCGGGATCCTGTGGGTCTGGCACAAGGTTTTCGGGGCGATTCCCTTCCTGGGACCGGACAGTGGCTTCACGTGGGCCCTCTCCGTGGTGTTCCTCGTTTTCACCTTGCGCGCCATCCTGTACAAGCCTTTCGTCAAGCAGGTGCGTACCACGCGCCAGATGCAGGAACTGCAACCGCAGATCAAGGCACTGCAGAAGAAGTACGCAGGTGACCGCCAGCGGCAGGCCGTCGAGATGCAGAAGCTCCAGAAGGAGCACGGATTCAACCCGATCATGGGCTGTCTACCCGTGCTTGCTCAGGCGCCTGTGTTCATCGGTCTGTTCCACGTTCTTCGGTCGTTCAACCGCACCGGCACCGGTTTCGGCCAGCTCGGCATGTCGGTCGAGGACAACGCGAACACGCCGAACTACTTCTTCAGCGTCGAGGACGTCCAGTCCTTCCTGAGTGCCCGACTTTTCGGTGCACCGATTTCGGCTGCGATCACCACCCCGTCGGATCAGCTCGAGGCGTTCGCGATCTACGGTCCGGTCCCGACCATGCTGAACATTGCAGCGGTCGCTATCCCGCTCATGGTCATCGCGAGCGTTGCGACGCACTTCAACTCCCGCGCCTCCGTCGCTCGACAGAGCCCTGAGGCCGCCGCGAACCCGCAGTCCGCGATCATGAACAAGCTTGCGCTGTGGATTTTCCCACTGGGCGTCCTTGTCGGTGGCCCCTTCCTCCCCATCGCAATCCTTCTCTACTGGGTCAGTAACAACATCTGGACCTACGCACAGCAGCACATCGTCTTCCGGAAGATCGATGCGGAAGAGGAAGAGAAGAAGCAGGCAGCGCTGGCTCGTCGAGCGGAGAACGCCCCGAAGCCCGGTGCACGCCCCAATCTTTCGAAGAAGAAGAAGGCTGCGGTAGACGGAGCCCCGGGCGAACCAGAGGTCGTCGACGGAGTGGTGGAAGACGACGCCTCCGAACAGCCGACGGGAACTGTGAGCGGTGACGGTTCACCGACGGGTACGTCGAAGCCGAAACCCGGTGCCCGACCTCAGACGAACCGCGGAAAGTCCCCTAAGCGCAAGCGGCGCTGATTCAGAAAAGAGAACGAGTATGGCTACTGAGCCTGACATCGCAGTGGACGGAGATGAGACAGACGTGACTGCTCCGACGCAGAACCCGGACACCGAGGTTGACTCCGATTCTGACGACTACCTCATCGAGGAAGGCGAGATCGCCGGCGACTACCTCGAGCAGCTCCTCGACGTGCTCGATTTCGATGGTGATATCGATCTGGACGTCGAAGGCGATCGAGCAGTCGTCAGTATCGACGGGGGTGACGATCTCACCAAGTTGGTCGGCCGCAAAGGTGAGGTACTCGACGCACTCCAGGAACTCACACGCCTTGCTGTGCAGCAGGCAACGGGTGAACGCAGCCGACTGATGCTGGACATCGCTGGTTGGCGTGCCGGGCGTCGCGCGGAACTCACCGAGTTGGGTGCGTCCGCAGCACGCCGCGTGCTCGAGACCGGCGAACGGGAGGAGCTCACTCCGATGACCCCGTTTGAGCGGAAGATCGTGCACGACGCTGTTGCCAAGGTCGCTGGGGTCTCCAGCGAGAGTGAGGGCGCCGAGCCGTCGCGTCGCGTAGTCGTGATCAAGGACTGACTCAGCACACTACATTTCGAAGGCGGGCCCAGGGATACCTTGGGCCCGCCTTCTCCGTTCCGGCAACGGTGGTCGGTGTCTCTCGTTTCACGTGAAACACACCAGCCCCTTCCCTCCCCCGGCCTGAGTCGTCGGCCGGACGGCAATGTGCCACAGTCACTCACTGCAAGACATGGTGATGATCCACGGCCCTCGCGCGTGCACTGGACGTGATGGCCTGGACGGCCGTCCGGACGGCTCGGTGGGAGGGAGGCGTCCGCGACTGCCGATTCTGCGAACTCCTCCTGGACCGGAACCGGTGAATCGTCCATTCGTCGAGTCGGCGTTTGTGGTCATCGCTCGACGAAGGATTGGTGCCACGCGCGTTAGGGCCTGGGGCCGAGCGACGTCGGTGGCGATACCGGCGAGAGACAGGCGTTCCGGTCGATTGAGTTTCGCTGCAGCGAGCTCGGCTACTTGCGCCGTGCCACACTTCCACCGAGGATGCCGACTGCGCACGACCGCGTGATCGTGATGCTCGTTTCGATCGAAGCGCGCGAAGGTGTGTGCCTGGAGCGTCGGAGGAGGCTGGTTTCGGTGCTGGCCTTTGGACCCAGCGGCGAGCGGTCGGCGGTCCGGGATTCCTTCGGTTCAGGTGAGACGGGCGGTGCCATTACGAAAATTGGCGAAATTTGGGGTCGGTTTCCGGCTATCCAACCACCCCTGGGAGTTTCGTCACTGTGATGATTCCGAGTCGCCCCTGTCGACGCGCCGCAATGGGCGCATCTCGGGATTCGTCAGGCAATCGGAGATGCAGCGATAGTGGCGGCAGCAGCGGCAGGATTGGATGGCGACGATATGACCCCTGTGTCGGCGGTCTCGTCAGCCGATCGGTTTAAAATGTATGTCGGCACCCGGGAGCGATGTTTCACGTGGAACCACCGATGGTGGCCGTTGATGATTCTCGGACTGACGCCGCACCAAGGGAGTTGCCCAACGGCCGCGTTCGAGAACGAGACCTCGGCCAACCCCCACACGTCGGCCGCCCTGTGGTGAATGCCTGAACTCGGGGCCACCTGCGCCGGCACAGAGGCGGGCGAGCTTCTTCGCGGTAGCTTTCAGGCCGCCGAACGGGTACATCGGTTTCCGGCAGCGCGCTCATTCCCGGCAGCGCGCCCAAATCGGGTGAAACCCTCACAGTTCGGAACGCAAGGTCCGCCGCAGCTAGTCAATGTTTCACGTGGAACCGGCGTCACTGCGTCCATCTGCGTCGAGGGCTGATGTTCGACGCAGAGATGCGCCGCGGGTCCTAATGGACTTCGCCGGGCCGGGCCGGGCGTGCGATCCGCAGTGAAGTCGGCGACGATCCCGAGAGCGTGTCCGCATGTTGCACGTGAAACACGAGCCGAGATATGGCCCGTTGGAGAAGCATGAAAGGGGGTCCGACGTGTGTCCGAGCGCCGGACACAACCCTCGGCAAGAAACCGCATCCCGAGCGCACACGGAAGCGGATGCCTCGCAAGAGGTCAACCTCTCGATCGTGGGGCAAGGCGGGAGCGCACGTTTCATTGCGTGCCCGCTGATCGTCTGTTGTCCGTCCGGTGGCGGGGTTTCGCCGACGGTGCCCCTCCCCTCCCCCACCGAGGGTGTGGCGGTCTAAACACTGTTCGGCGTTGCGGGTGGGTGTTAGGGGACGCAGTCGGGAATCAGGGCGGATAATGGAGAGGCTGAGTTTGTAGAAGATGAGCTCTTCGCGGGAGGATGTTTCACGTGGAACCGAATGGTGAGAAGCCGGCCGACTGGGACGAACAAGCGGCGGCTCGCCAGGTGTTCGGTGAACGATTCGACATCGCGGAGCGGTACTACAAGTCTCTGGCAAGTGACGGTGTAGAGCGTGGCCTGATCGGGCCACGAGAGGTTCCTCGGCTGTGGGAACGGCACCTTCTCAACTGTGCAGTGATCGGTGAGTTGATCGCTGAGGGCGAGTCCGTGGTGGATGTCGGGAGCGGAGCGGGATTGCCCGGTATTCCGTTGGCAATTGCCCGCCCTGACTTGCGGATCACATTGGTCGAGCCGCTGTTGCGACGGTCGGTGTATCTTGCGGAGTTCGTCGAATCCAACGGTCTGGATGTGTTGGTTGTCCGTGGTCGTGCGGAAGAGTCTGGCGTGGTGAAAGAAGCCGGTGGCGCGGATGTCGTCACATCGCGGGCAGTGGCACCGTTGGAGAAGTTGGCCAAGTGGTCGCTGCCGTTGATCCACGAGCATGGGAGAATGCTTGCACTGAAGGGTTCGAGCGCGGCCGACGAGATCGACCGCGACCGTGCCGCTTTGACTCGGCTGGGTGCTGGCAAGCTGGACATCGTGGAATGTGGAGTGGGTCTTCTTCCGGTTCCTACCGTGGTGGTTCGGGCAGAGCGTGTACCGAAACGCCGTCAGCGCCGATGAGACACTCGGGCGACGGATGCGGAGTGAGTATGTCGAGTAACGAGCGATTCCCAATCGAAGGAGTAATCAATGTCGGGTGGGCCTGAATCCGCCGTTTCACGTGAAACAGTTTCACGTGAAACCGAACATCGATCCGACCACGCGACGAGCTCGGGAAACGGAGACGACGGATTCACGGCTCCGTATAACGGCATCTCCGCCGAGGAGACTCCCATTGGCGCGGCCGCGCATAGAGCCAGTCAGGTACTCCACCCCCACTCCGTGACGCTACCCAAACCGCCGGAGCGCCGGATTCTCACAATCGCCAATCAGAAGGGCGGGGTCGGCAAGACCACCAGTGCGGTCAACCTCGCCTCCGCTCTCGCAGTGCAGGGCCTGACGGTCCTCGTGATCGACCTCGACCCCCAGGGAAATGCCAGCACCGCCCTCGGAGTGGCCCACCATTCGGGTATCCCGTCGAGCTACGAACTGCTCCTGGGTGAGGTGACCGCCGCCGAGGCGATCCAAACGAGCCCCCACAACGAGCGGCTCTTCTGCATCCCGGCGACTATCGACCTCGCCGGCGCCGAGATCGAGCTGGTGTCGATGGTGGCCCGCGAGGGCCGGCTGAAGGGGGCGCTGTCGGAAAAAGCGCTCCGAGATATCGACGCCGACTTCATCCTCATCGACTGCCCTCCATCGCTCGGCTTGCTGACGGTGAACGCGATGGTCGCGGCCAAGGAAGTTCTGATTCCGATCCAGTGCGAGTACTACGCGCTCGAAGGCGTCGGTCAATTGCTGCGGAACATCGAGTTGGTGCAAGCCCACCTCAACCCGGACCTGCATGTCTCGACCGTGCTACTGACGATGTATGACGGACGAACGAAGCTCGCCGACCAGGTGGCAGCGGAAGTCCGGTCCCACTTCGGAGACGCCGTCCTCCGCGCGGTCATCCCCCGAAGTGTGAAAGTCTCTGAAGCGCCCGGATACGGGATGACCGTGTTGGACTACGACCCCGGTTCACGTGGCGCGATGAGCTACCTCGACGCGGGACGTGAACTCGCAGCGCGCACAGCACAGATCACGAAGCAGGAGCAGAGATGAGTCAGACGCGTAAGGGTGGACTCGGCCGTGGATTGGCGGCGCTGATTCCGACCGGTCCCACGACGGCACCCGGACTGGGCACTGCTGCCGCCGATGTAGTGATCGGCACGGACAAGCGTCACATCCCCGCCCAGCCCACCCCGAACTCGTCGACATCACCTTCCGACAGCGACCGAGCCCCTGCATCCACGGGAAACAACGGCGATGGAGAGGTTACGAATGGGGCTGAACCCCTCCCCTCCCCCACCGGGGCGGTGTACCGGGAAATCGCCCCGAACCTGATCGTGCGCAACCCGAAGCAGCCGCGACAGGTCTTCGATGACGAGGCGCTGGCGGAACTAGTGCACTCCATCCGCGAGTTCGGTTTGATGCAGCCGATCGTGGTGCGCCCAGTCGAAGACGGCAAGTTTCAACTGGTCATGGGTGAGCGCCGCTGGCGGGCCGGCCAGGAAGCCGGACTCGACACGATCCCGGCCATCGTCCGTGAGACGGGTGACGACGCGATGCTCCGCGACGCCCTCCTTGAAAACATTCATCGGGTGCAGCTCAACCCGCTCGAAGAGGCGGCCGCCTATCAGCAGCTGCTCGAAGAGTTCGAGGTGACTCACGAGGAACTGGCCGCGAAGATCGGTCGGTCCCGCCCCGTGGTGACCAACATGATCCGCCTCCTCAAGCTTCCGATTCCCGTCCAGCGCCGCGTGGCCGCGGGAGTGCTGTCCGCAGGACACGCCCGTGCACTGCTGTCCCTCGAGGCCGGTGCCGACGCACAAGAGGTGATGGCTGCTCGAATCGTGGCGGAGGGCATGTCCGTCCGCGCCACGGAAGAGGCGGTCACCCTGGCGAACCGCAACGACGATCAGATCACGCCTCCGCAACGCCGGAAGCCGATCCAGATGCCCGGGCTTCAGGACGTGGCCGAGCGGCTGTCGGACTCCTTCGATACCAGGGTGACCGTCAGCCTCGGTAAGCGCAAAGGCAAGATCGTCGTCGAGTTCGGTTCGGTTGACGATCTGCAGCGAATTGTCGGAATGATGGAGGCGCAACGAGCCGATTCATGACCGTCCGGGCGAGGTAGAAGCACCCGCGGGTAATCCGTCACTGTGACAGCACCGGTGACAGCATCTCGAGGGCAGATCAGCGGGGACAACGAGCAGTGAAGATCAGAGGACAACACATGACTTGTAGTAGTGACATTTGGAGGCTGATCTAGCCAGTGTCGACTCACGTCACGTCGCTCACCCTCGACGGCCTGGACAAGCTCTCCGCCCACGCTCGTCGTTGCGTCTTCTGGGAGATGGATCCCGCGGCCATCCATAGTTCGCGTGGATTCTGTGACCAGGAATTCGAGAAGGAAGCCTGGCTGTCGATGGTCATGCTCGAGTGGGGTTCCTGCGGTCAGGTCGCCGTCATGGATGGAAAACCGGTCGGCAGCGCGCTATACGCTCCCCCACGCACCGTGCCTCGGGCGCAGCTTCTGCCGACTGCTCCGGTGGGTGCCGATGCCGTCCTTCTCACCAGCTTGCGACTCGAGCCCGCCGGGGAAGAACAAAATCTGGGTGCCACCCTCATTCAGGCGGTGGTCGCTGATCTGGTGAGGCGCGGTGTCCGCGCCCTGGAGGCCTTCGGTATTCGAGACGGTGGGTCGAGCGATACCGACCACTCCGGCATCGCATCGGCGACCGCGGCCATGGAATGCTCCCCCGCGGAATGCATGATTCCCGCGGAGTTTCTCGAAGACAATGGGTTCGAGATCGTCGCTCCACACCACCGGTTCCCTCGGCTGAGGCTCGAGTTGAATCGTGACCACGGGTGGAAGGAAGACGTGGAGGCTGCTCTGGAACGCCTGTTGCATACGGCATCGGTGAGCATGGTCGACATCGGTGAGCGCACCCCGGTCGGAGTGCGCTGACGGGTCAGGACCGTTCAGAAGAGGACAGTTCCTCGGCGAGCAGCTCGGCGAAGGTGAACGTACCGGTGGGCTGATCGTCCTGCCCGAGCAGGTACAGACGCTTCACCGAAATGAGGATGGCCTCCGCGATCGCGTCACGTGCCCGCGGATTGGACAGGACAGCAGCGTCGGACCGGTTGGTGAGATAGCCGAGATCGATCTGCACGGTCGGCATCTTGGTCAGGCGGAGCAGATCCCAGGTGCGTCCGTGCGTCCGGCAGTCCTGCAATGGGGTGCGCGCCACGATCTCCCGCTGGATGAAGCCCGTGAGAACCTGGCCGATCATCGACGTCGAACCGTGCGAGTTGCCGAAGTGGAAGCTTGCAACGCCGTTGGCAGCGGGGCTGGAGTTGCTGTCGCATCGCAGGGAGATCATGAGGTCGGCGTCGAAGGCATTCGACGTGGACGCGCGTTGGATGTCCGAAGGGTTCGCGTGATGCGGTCGGGACAGGAAGGTTTCCATCCCTGTCGCCGCCATCCGGCCTTCGAGCCGGCTGGCGAGATCCCAGAGGATGTCCGACTCCGAGATGGTGCCATACGGAGAATGGACGATCGTGCCGTAGGTGTCCCCACCGAGACCGGGGTCGATCACGATGCGCTTGCCGCTGAGCTGTGGACCGGAGCTGCGGACCATTTCTTCTTCGCTCATCGCGTGGGGCGAACCACCGGTGACCCGGGTACCGAGCAACTCGAGGGAACGGAGGGTGGCAGGGCCGCAGATTCCGTCGGCGGCGATCCCGATCTCCCGCTGGAACGACGACAGCGATTCGTGTGTCTGCGGTCCGAAGAATCCGTCGACCCGGCCGACGTAGAACCCGAGGTCCTGCAGCCGTGTCTGCAAGGTGGCGACATCGTCCCCGTACAGGGGTGCAGACAGTTGGTAGATCAGTGTGCGTGCGCCCAGGCGGTAGGACGCCTCTTTCATGGACCGATAGGTGGCCGGACCCACGACTCCGTCTACGAGGAGCCCACGTTGCTGCTGGAAGGCCCGTACGGCGCTGTCGAGGTGGTGGTCGAAGACGGCGTCGGGCGCAATCCAGTGCGAACCATTGTTGGTGTCGCGGCGAGTGTCGGCGATACCGTCGTGGAGGAACCCGAGACCGGCGAGAGTGCCCCGAATCTCAGCGACGGCCGGACCATGGTCGCCGTGACGGAGTCGGTGCATGTTCGGGCCTCTCAGTCTGATTCCACGGCCGTGTGTATCACTACAGCACAGCTCTCTACAAACGAGTCGATCGATGTGTCCCGCTCGCGGATGCGACAGGAGCACATCGATCGATTGTCTCAGAGATTCCCACAAAATCGGGAATCGGGCAGGCTGTTCAGGTGTCGATCAGAGAACGTCGGCCAGCTCTTTCAGCAGCGCAGCCTTGCCCTTCGTGCCGACGATGGTGTTGATCGGCTTGCCGTCCTTGAACAGGATCAGCGTGGGGATCGACATCACCTGGAAGTCGCGGGCGGCACCCGGATTCGCGTCGATGTCGAGCTTGGCGATCGTCAGCTTGTCGCTGTGCTCGCCGGCAATTTCCTCCAGCACCGGAGCGATCATCTTGCACGGGCCGCACCAGGTAGCCCAGAAATCGACGAGCACAGGCTTGTCGCTGCCCAGCACATCCTGTTGGAACGAATCATCGGTGATGGTGACGGTGTTCGACACGGGAAATCCCCTTACTCGACGGATAAAACTTGGACGATCGTGGACAACTCAGGCGTCGACCGGTGCACCGGCGGCCGCGATGGTGTTCGCGGTGATGTCGCCGCGCTCGGCGAGCCAACGCTCGGCGTCGATGGCCGCGGAACATCCGGTGCCGGCTGCGGTGATCGCCTGACGGTAGGTGTGGTCTACCAGGTCACCGGCAGCGAAGACGCCGTCCAGCGAGGTCGCGGTGGTCGGCGTCTGCACCCGTACGTAACCGGCCTCGTCGACGTCGACCTGACCCTTGACGAGTTCGCTGCGCGGGTCGTGGCCGATGGCCACGAACATTCCGGTGACGGGAAGCGTGGACTGCTCACCGGTGACGGTGTCGCGCACGACCAGACCGGTGACGCTGTTCTCGCCGAGCACCTCGATCGGTTCTGCGTTGGTGACGAACCGGATCTTCTCGTTCGACTTGGCGCGCTCGAGCATGATGCGGGAGGCCCGGAACTCCTCACGGCGGTGGACCACCGTGACACTGCGGGCGAACCTGGTGAGGAAGGTCGCTTCTTCCATTGCGGAGTCGCCACCACCGACGACCACGATGTCTTGGTCCTTGAAGAAGAAGCCATCACAGGTGGCGCAGGCGCTGACGCCGCGGCCCAGGAGCTTCTCCTCGCCGGGGATGCCGAGGTATCGGGCAGCCGCGCCCATTGCGAGTACGACCGCGTGTGCCTGGTAGGTCTCGCCACCGACGACGACCTTCTTGATCGGCCCGGTCAGATCGAGTTCCTCGACGTCCTCGGTACGGATGTCGGCGCCGAAGCGCTTGGCCTGCTCGCGCATCTCGTCCATCAGGTCGGGGCCCATGATTCCTTGCCGGAATCCGGGGAAGTTCTCGACCTCGGTCGTCGTCATCAGAGCACCGCCGAACTGGGTGCCCTCGAAGAGCAGCGGTTCGAGTTCCGCCCGCGCCGCGTAGACGGCTGCGGTATATCCGGCAGGTCCCGAACCAACGATGATGAGTTCATGAACCGTCGATGGAGTGGTCATGCGGGCCTTCCGATAGGGAGCGTGCACAGTCGAATTGATCAACACCAGACTAAAGGGTGTTGTTCCCGGACTGTAGGTGATACCTATCGCTCCCCCACGGGCCTCTGATCAGCGAAGAGTCTCCCGGATGACACAGCGGGTGCCGGTGTAGATGGTGGGCATGCATTTGTTGCAGTGAATGCACAGGCCTTCCGCTACGTGCTGATCGCGGAACTTGTTGACGAGGTCCGGGTCGCGGAGCAGTGCGCGGGCCATCGCTACGAACTCGAACCCTTCACCCAGTGCGGTGTCGATGGAGTCGAGTCTGTTGATTCCCCCGAGAAGAATCAAAGGCATGGACAGCGCTTCGCGGAACTGGCGAGCCATCGGCAGGAAGAACGCTTCTTCGAACGGGTAGGTCGGGAAGATGCGGGGTCCGTAGAGCTTCAGACCGTACCCGACCAATTTCGGTTGTGATGCAACGAATTCGGCCATCGGCACCTCTCCGCGGAAGAAGTACATTCCGTTGAGGAGGGAACTGCCGCCGGTGAGTTGCAGCGCGTCGAGATGCCCGTCCCGTTCGAGGAGTCGAGCGATGCGGAGGCTCTCGTCGAGCCACAATCCCTTGGGAACACCGTCCGTCATGTTGAACTTCGCGGTGACGGCGATCGTGTCGCCGACGGCGCGGCGTATCCGCTCGACCACGCGGCGTGGGAAGGCTGCCCGCCTTTCGGGGCTGCCCCCGTATTCGTCGGTTCGCTTGTTCAGGTTGGGGCTCATGAAGGAACTGAGCAGGTAATTGTGGCCGAGATGAACCTCGATGGCGTCGAAGCCGGCGTCGACGGCCGCCCGTGCAGCGTTCTCGAAGTCCGCGACGACCTGATCCAATTCGGTATGGGTGGCACCACGCACCAGTCCCATGGCGGGCGGACTCAGGCGCGTGGACGGGGCCAGCGTCTTCGTGCGGTTCGAGAGCGTGTTCGCGACCAGCCCGGCGTGCCCGATCTGCGCCGACACCAGCGCTCCTTCGGCATGGACGGCATCGGTGAGCCGCCGAAGTCCGGGAACAGTGGCCTTGTCGAGGACCAGGGTGTTGGCGTGAACCCGTCCGCCGGGTGAGACGGCGCAGTAGGCAACGGTGGTGAGCGCGGCGCCGCCACGGGCCACTTCGGCGTGGAATTCGACGAGCTTGTCGGTGACCTGCCCGCGAGGCATGACTCCTTCGAAGGTGGCGGCTTTCATGATGCGGTTGCGCAGGGTCAGGGGGCCGAGACGGGCGGGTTCCCAGATCGTGCGCCGGTCGGTCGGAGTGGTCATTGTGTCTGCCTTCGGGCGAGGAGGTGAGGGCTGCGATCAGGCGAACGTCGAGGCGAGGGCGTCTCGGGGCGGACGCCAATTCAGACCCAGTTCGTCGCGCGTGCGGCAGTCGTCGGTGGGAGTGGCCGAAGTGAGCAGCCAGGCGGCCTCGTAACTGAAGCCTGCGCTGACCGCGGTGTATTTGCCGACGGCATCGGCGAGCCGTCCCAGGAACCGCACAACTCCCCCGGGCAGCGGGATCCGGCGCAGTCGTCGTCCCGATGAATGTTCGAGGATGTCGATGAGGTGATTGAACTCGATCAGCTCGCCGCCGCAGACGTAACGCCGAGGTCCGCGGCCGGGCTGCATTACGGCGGCATGGACATCGGCAACATCGCGCACGTCGATCATCTGCATGCCGCCGCTGAACCGCGGAGCTACCCCGCTGCCCAGTAGGACGGCCCAACCCTGTTCGGTAACACCTTTGGTGCCTTCGAGGCCGGGACCGACCACACTGGTGGGATAGGTGATGACGACCGGTGCTCCGGCGTCCTGCAGAGCACGGGCGACGCGATCGGCGGCCGCCTTCGTCCGCCCGTACGCGCTGCGTCCCGCCGCGGTAGGACTGTCGGGCCCGATCACGGGATCAGGGGACGGAAACAGCGCGCTGAAACTCGCGACATGAACGATCGGGTCGAGACCGAGGAAGGCGGCTCGGACGAGAATGGCGGCGGTGGCCTGAGCGTTGACCTCCCACATCAGTTGCTCACGCCGGTCGTCCGTGCCCACGACCCCTGCACCGTGCAGAAGTGCGTCACACCCGTCGAGCAGCTGGTCGATGGACGTTCGGTCGCGGACGTCCCCGACTACGACTTCGATCCGAGCCGAGGCGTCCCCCGCCGACGTCACCACAGCGTCGATCGACTCGTGTGGAAGGACGAGCAGGCGGACGGTGTGGCCGTCGGCGAGCAGCGCCAGGGTCGTGTGAGCGCCGACGTAACCGGTGCCGCCCGTGACCGCAATCTTCATGTGCCCGTCCTGTCGAATTACGATGCCAGTGGTCTCGTATTAGGTACGATATAGCGAGGACGGCGCTTTTGTCCCACAATTCGAGCTGATGAATGCCACCGGAACAGGACGACCCCGTGACCCGCGCATCGACACCGACGTGCTGGCCGTGGCCCGCGCGATGCTCGTCGAGTCCGGGTGGGAGCAACTGAGCATGCGGGCGATCGCCACCCGTTCCGGGGTGAGCAGGGCGTCGATTACCAGGCGGTGGCCGTCCAAGGCGCATCTCGTGCTCGACGCCATTCTCGGTGCCACCCCCGACCTGACGCCGTTCGAGGGCACCGATCGGGAAGGCTGGATTCGGTGGGTCGTGACCGGCAGTGCCGAGCTGTTCGCACGGCCTGAGGTTCGCGCGGCAACTCCCGGCCTCCTCGCCGCGATCCGGGATCACGCCGAACTGCGTAATGCCTTGTGGCAGGGGTTCAGCAGGCCCAGCACCCGCCTGTTCGACGGTGATCAGGCTGAGGCGAGCACCGCAAAGGCCCTTCTCGTCCTCGCTGCTGGTGCCGCGATGTTCGCGAGTCTGATCGCCGTGGAGGACGACACGCCCGAGTTGCGTGCCAAAATTCTCGAACTACTCGTTCCGTCTGCGCACGGCACGACCTGATTCGTTGTCGCTCAACCGATATCGGTGACCGACATGGTGGCCGGATTCGTGGCACTGCAACTGTTTCCCACAACCAGAGCGGTGATCTGCGGTGGCTGAGGCCCGGCAAGAAGGAGGAGTACTCCGGGGGCGCCGTCGAGCCGCACTTCCCCCGACCCCAGGAGCGTACGAGACGGCTCGATTCCGTTCGCGCGCAAGCACTCTGCGAGGACTTCCGGGTTCTCGAGCGCGCCCAGTCGGCGGGATCCGATCACGGTGAGGAGACGCGCGGCGTCGAGGTCGGCGTCCAGCTCGAGAACCGCTGGACCAGATGAAGTTTCGGAGGTGCTCGGAGAAGCAATCGGCGGATCGGTGGGATTGCTCGTCGGCGTGACGACAGCGACCGCCACCACGACCGCAGCGGCCGCGGCCAGTGCGCCGCCCGCCACAGCCGCCCACCTTCTGCGCCGCGCGAGGGGCACCACTCGAGAGACCGAGGACTCCCTTTCCTCCGCGAGTGCCCGAGTGATGCGGTCGGCCACGTCGTCGGGAATCGGTGACGCGACGGAATGGTCGCGGCCCAGTGCCCCTAGCTGCTCGGTGACCCTGTCGAGCGCGGAAATGACCTCCATAGCTTGTGGATCGTTCCGCACCAGGGGCCAGAGGCGCTCACTCACGGACTCGGGCAGCACTCCGGCGTGAAGATCGGACAGCAGATCGGCGGAGTACGGCGGAGCCGGCAACTCACCCGAAGAGCCGACATCATCAGTGGCCATGACACCTCCTCACCGATTCCGCTCGGTCCCGACCGGCCGGACAGTCCTGCGCTCCTATAAGAGTTTGACGCCACAGGATCATGATCGGTTCCCCTCGTCCCGGAAATATTCGAGAGAAGCGGCCAGCTTCTTGCGGCCACGCGCGCATCGACTCTTCACCGTGCCCTCCGGAACACCGAGCAGCCTGGCGGCTTCACTGGTCGAGTGACCCTCGAGGTCTACCGCCACGATCGCGGTCCGCTGGTCCGGCGGCAGCTGCGCCAATGCACGATCGACTACCAGGCTCATCTCGAGCTCGGCGACCCGATCGCGGACGTCCCGGGGCTCGTCGTCCTCGTCGGCCGACAGTGACACCGCAGGGCGGGCCTTGTTCCGGCGGATGCGGTCGAGGCAGGCATTGACGACGATCGTGTGCAACCAGCTCCGGACCGCGGCATCGCGTCGGAAGGAGCCCGCATTGCGGTGTGCCGACAGCAATGCCTCCTGTAGTGCGTCCGCGGCATCCTCGCGCGTGTAGCTGGTGCGCGTCGCGACGTGCCACAGGTGGTCGTAATGGCGACCGAGCAACGTCGCAAAGGCGTGTGGATCACCGGCGACATGCGCAGCGAGCAACTCGACATCCGAGGGTCCGCCCTCGGCGACCCCCCGGAAGATGCGCACCGGCGGATGTTAGCTCAGAACGCCGGGCCACGAGCAGCGGGAGCCGATTACGTCGTGGCGTTGAATCCCACGTCTGCGATGGAGGATTGGTTCTTGCCCCCGGAAGTGCTGAGGCCGGTGATCCAGACCAGGACGTTGGTGGTGGGCGCCTCCGATGTCACGGGGATTTCGGTGACACCGCTACCGAGCACCTGCGAGCCGATGACCTGGGTCTGGTCAAGGGTGGGCTCCTCCGAGGGGGCGCTCCGAATCTCGACCTTGGTGCCGGGCGTCGGCGAGTTGATCCACACGCTGGACAGGTTGGCCGGCTCGTCCAAGGTGATCATCAGGCCGACACCGTTCTTCAGTGCCGGGAACGGCTGGAAGTAGGAGTCGGTACTCCACACGGTGGCGGTGTTGCCGTCGATGGCGAGCCGGGCATTGGCAGCGGAGTCGGGTGTGCCCTGCGGCGAGAACACGGTGGCCGACGCGGGGGTGACCGGTGCGACGTTGGCCGGCGGTGCCGGTGCAGCGGGAGCGGCGGCGCCCGGAGGCGGCTCGGCGGAGGTGGTGAGGCCGAAGTCCTGCTCGGTGAGCGGAGCATCCGAACTGCTTCCGGTCAAGAACGTGGCAAGCCAGAAACCGAGCAGAGCCAACACGATGATGGTCACGACCCCGAGTCCGACGAGGGCGGCGAGCATCCTGTTGGACTTCTTCTTCTCCGCCTCGATGGCTTCGGGGTCGGCGAGCTCATGCCCGGATACGCCGGGCGTGCGCTGTCCGAGCCGCAGGGCGGGGATCAGTTCGGTTTTCTCGTTGATGACCGACGCCTGGTCGAGAATGTGCTGGACCGTGGCGGCTGTGCGGATGCCCCCGTTCGGCTCCAGCGAGCGCAGCGCGACCGCCGAGATTTCGAAGGGGACTTCCGGGCGAATGACCCGGGGGCCGATGGGTTGGCCGTTGGAGTCGCGGTCGGCCAGCCGCATGCCACCGACACTTCCCGGCCGATGGGTGGCGTCGCCTGCCGGTGCGGAGGGATCGCCGAGAGGCCAGCGGGCGGTGATGAGCGCGTAGAGCATGGCGCCCAGACCGCGTACGTCGGAACTGGAGTCGGAATCGGCGAGGGTGGCCGGGAAGGCCAGGACGGCGTCGCCGTTGATGCTGATCCGGATGCGGTCGGGGTGATCGATGGAGAGCGCCCCACCGGCCCGATGCGCCGTCTCCGCTGCTGCGGCGAGTGCCCGGATTGCTTTGGCGGCGCCGATCGGAGAGGGCTTGGTGTCGGCCATCTCCCGCAACGAACGTCCGGGCGTCCACTCGGCGACGACGATGCCGCCCGAGCTGCCACGCACCACGTCGAGAACCCGGGCGAGGCCGGGCGAGTTGATGCGACCCAGGCGCAGCGTGCGGGACAGGATCGCTTGCGGTCCTTCGGGTCCGGCCGAGGTGGAACGCTGTTCGGCGTCGACGAAGGTGAGAGCGACCTCACGGTCGAGCTTGACGTCGAGGGCCTGCCAGAACTGCAGGCCCCGGGACCCACCGTGCGGTGTGAGCAGGCGGTAACGGCCACCGGCGACGGAGGCGCCCGGAATCAGCTTGGGGCCGCGGGGAATAGGACGCGGGCCGGCGCCTCGATCACGACCGGGTCCGGGAGTGATCGGAATCACGCCGGTGTCGAAACTGGTGTCTTGGCCCGCTGCTGAACCCGTCGGCCGGGGGTCCTTGCGCGCGGGACCGCCTGCATCGAAGGAGGCAGTCTCGGCCTGAACGGCAGTCTTATCCGGAACGGCAGTGTCGGCCGACGCAGCAGAGCCGGCGACGTTCGGCCTAGCCGTGCCGTTCGCCGGTGGCGTCGTGGAGCCGGCGTCGGCGGTGGTCGCCTGGTCCGACTTGGTCTTCGGATTGCCGGAAGTTGCGGGCTCCGATTCGATTCGGGTGGTGGGGGCGTCGACGCCATTCGACGAAGCAGCCGAATTTCGTTCGGACGCTTGCACCGTAGAACCTCCGGCTCGCTTGCTGCCGGCCACGTCGTCGTCGCTCACCCTCACTCCTTCATTTTCGAATGCCCAACTCCGACCCGTACCGGGCGGCGATCCGACCCGCTCGTGTCCAGGGTACGGGAGACCACCGGGTCGTTCGATACCACGCGGGCGACCACCGAAGTCGCGCGGTGTGGCGCGGACCACGGGAATCAGTTCTGTTTGGGCGTCGGCGAGCGGGTCGGGCTCGGGTTCCGGTTCACCGCCGCGACCGCGCAATGCCCGGATCTTGCGTGTGACGGCGACCGTGATCGACATGATTTCGGGGACCTTCGCGAACCAGAGAATGACGAAGGTGACACCGAGCATCAAGATCCCGCTGATCGCGACTCGGGCCAGGGAACCCGGGCCGCCGAACAATGTGGTGAGACGGTCCAGTTGCAGGAGGCGTTCGGCGCCGAGCATGGCGAGTGCGCCCGCGAGGGAGGCGAGCACCACCACCCACACGGTTTTCCCGACGTTGGCCATTTGGAGGTTTCCGAGGCTGCGGTGCAGGAGATACCCACCGATGAGTGCACCGGTGATGTACCCGATGCCGTTCGCGGCGCCCAGCAGGATCACCACCTGGTCGTCGCTCGAGGCGATGAGGGGGGTGAGTGCGGAGAGTGCGATCTTCACCGCAGTGATGCCGAGGACGATCCAGGTGGGAGTCCAGGCGCGTTCACGGGCGTAGAAGACGCGGAGCTGGATGAGGACGAGGGAGTACGGGATGAGTGTGAAGGCGGACCAACTGACGGCCTGGCCGAGACGCCCTGCGTCACCCGTACCGAAGTTGCCGTACCCGTACAGGGCCTGCCCGACCTCGGGTCCCGCGAAGGTGAGGAAGGTGATGATCGGGACCAGCGAGATCATTGTCAGACGCGTCGCCACCGAGAGGTCGTCGACGACGGCGGGGGTGTCGTCGGCGGCGGCGTTGCGGCTGAGCCGCGGCATGATCGCGGTGAGCACGGTGACACCGAGCACGCCGTACGGCAGCTGCAGCAGGAGCCACGCGTTGTTGTAGATCGCGGGACCCGACGCGTCCGCGTGGGACGAAATGCGGGTGGCGACGATCATGCCCGCCTGGCTGATCAGCACGTACAGGATGATGGCGACGGCCATCCCACCGAACTGCTTGAGCCGGTCGTCGAGGCCCCACAGCGGCTTCAACGAGATGCCTTCGCGCCGGATCGCAGGCACGAGGCTGGCGGCCTGCACCACGACACCGAGGGTGACACCTACGCCGAGGACCAGCAGTTTCGGGTCGCTCATCCGCACCGGGTCGAGGGTGATTTCGCCCGGCATCGCGTAGTAGATCACCAGCACGGTGAGCATCACGACGTTGTTGAGCACCGGGGCCCAAGCGCCGGGTTTGAACACCTGCCTGGTGTTGAGAATTGCGGTGAGCAGGGCAGAGAGCCCGTAGAAGAGAATCGCCGGCAGGAGGAGAAACGACAGAGCTGTGGTGAGGGACGTGTTGACCTTGCCGTCGTCGGACAGGAACACGTGGGTGGTGAGCACCGGTGCGGCCGCGGTGGCGAGCAACGCTGCCGTTCCGAGGAGCACACAGGTGGCCGTGAACAGGCGGCGCACGAAGGCGGCACCGTTGTCCGGGTCCTCACGTTCCGCGCGGACCAGCACGGGCACGACGATGGCGGTCAGCACCGCGCCGAGCACCAGCTCGGAAATCATGTTCGGGATCTGGCTGGCGACGGTGAACGAGCTGGCCACCGAGCCGCCGAGCAACGTCAGGACCAGCAGTTGCTTGGCAAATCCGGTGATGCGGCTGACGAGCGTCGCCACCGCGATCGAGCCGGTGGATGCGAGGAGGCGGGAGTTGCTCTGTTTCTGCGGTGCCGTCGACGGTCCCGAGTCCCGGACCGGCGGCGGCGGGGGGTCGACCCGGATGGCCGCGAACTGCACCGTCGGTGCCTCGTCCGGTCGAATCTCCCGTGCCCAGTGGTCCCGCTCCCACGGTGCGACCCGGGGATGCGAGCGATCGGGAAGCCTCTGGCCCCGGTCGGGCAAGTTCCCGGTCATGAACGTTCGTACCCTTCGTCAGCTGGATCCGGCTGGCCGCGGAATCGGTGCCACAGCCGGCGGCCGGCGAGGAACAGCAGCAGAGTGCCCGCACACGCTGTCAGGATCGCCAAGGCCTGCCCGTACGCGTTGGACCGTACCGTCACGCTGGTCGGCTCACCGAGTTGCTGCCCATCGGCCGTGGTCAGCGAGAAGGTGACGACGAGCTTGCGGGAGTCGTTGGCCTCGGTGGGCACGGTCAGCGTCCGGCTGCCCCGCGGCGGCAGTGGCGTCGGCCCGATGTCGGTAATGGTCATCCCGGACGGCGCGGCTACCTGCAGCTGGACAGTGATGCCCACGGGCAGGTCGTTCCGTGCGACGAGCAAAAGGGGGCTCTGTTCCGACGCCAGGGTGTAGACACCGCCGGGGGACACGACGGTGACGGCTCCGAACAGGTCGTTCATGGTGTCGGCCACCTGCTCGGTGCGCAGGTCGGATGCCTCGCTCGCCGAGTCGTGCTCCTCGTCACGGCGATGGGCGAGGCTCATCGAACGCAGCAGATCTTCGCGGAGCGGTGCGGTGAACCGCTCCGGGGTCAGCGTGGCCTGCGGGTCGTCGATCAGCGCCGTGTTCAGTGTCTCGATGCGGGGTATCTGCTCGGCGACGGCGTCGCGGTGGTGGGCGGGAATCCCGTCCTTGTTGGCCTGGTCCGGGTAGTCCAGTGACGACAGCTCCGGTGATCCGGGTTGGCGACCCAGCAGAGTGGGAAGTGGCCGGGGGGTGGCGAGACCGGTCCGGATCATCGACGACACCGTCGACAGAATCGTCTCGGCGTCGTCCTCGCCGGCGGTCCACAGTTGGGGCGGCACCACCATGAGGGAGCGCGGTGTCCCGGAACTGCGGGCGACGGCCGGTTCGAGTGCAGACCAGGACACGGCACCCAGGGCGTCTTGCAACCGGGCTGCCTGCGAGTCGTCGGTGAGGTCGAACCGGGCCCGCGCGGGGGTGTACGAGGGAGTCTGCGGCGTGGTGCCGGTCGCGGCCAGTGCAGCGCCGACCGCAGGATCGAACAGCAGCGCGTCGAGGCTGCCGGTGGGCGCGGATGTCCCGGTGGCCGCGGGGGTCGTTTCACCGTTCCCGGGCACCGGCGCCTGCGCCGGACTGGCCTCGATGACGTGGGCGCTGTCCCTCGGTGCGTCGGTGTCGACGGCGTTGGCGGCGAGCAGGGTGGTGGTGGGCTGATCGCGGCGTAACAGCTGTGCCGTGTCGTCGTCGAGGACTCCGGCGTCGCCCCACACGAAGTTCCGCAGCGAGGTGACCCCGAGGATGTTGTCGACGATGTCGGCGGGAGCCTCGAGAGCGGCGGCAGTGAGCTCGGTGTTCCCCACGGCACTGATCGCGGACAGATCGGCCTGGGCGAACGGCACCGACGTGGTGCACATCGATGCGGCGAGCGACCGGGCTCGCTCGAGCCAGTCCGCCGCGGCCTCCCGGCCGGTAC
Organism: Rhodococcus sp. USK13; assembly: GCF_018343855.1. Taxonomy (NCBI): domain Bacteria; kingdom Bacillati; phylum Actinomycetota; class Actinomycetes; order Mycobacteriales; family Nocardiaceae; genus Rhodococcus; species Rhodococcus sp. USK13. The sequence continues at coordinate 813,772 of NZ_CP069242.1, forward strand.
CCGCGTGCGCAGGCCCGGTGGGGTCGGACGGATCGTCCACCACCAGATAATCGCGGGTCATGTTCTCGACCGTGATGAGCAGGTCGGGGTCGACGGCCAGACACGTGCTGTCGCGAAGTGCATGATCTCGATCCACAGCGTCACCGGTGGCGAACTCCGCGGACGCCAGCAACTCGTGGAGGCGTCCGCCGTCGGCAAGTGAGGTCGCGAGCTCGTCGTCGACGAGACGAACCGGGTCGGTGACCGAGCCCGGCACTCCGGCGGCGAGTCGCGGCCGGTCGGCGAGCGGCCACAACATGGTGACCGCGACGGGGCTGGAAATGTCGGGTGGAATTGCCGGCGTACCGGGCACCCCGAACACGGGGAGCAGGAAGCGGGCATCGTCCAGGCGCGCGGCGCCACCGTACTCGGGGGTGCCGTTGACGTTGACCAGCATGGGGTAGACGCCGGGTTCGGTGATGTCGAGTGCGGGATCGGTGTCCGACCGCAGTGGCAGGGACAACGTGAACTGCTTGCTCTGGCCTTCGTCGAGGCTCTCGGCGACCGTGTCGAACATGCCGACCGTGTCGAACCGCGACTGGTCGAGTGTGAGGGAGGTTCGAAGGGCATCGCTGCTCGCGACGGCGGGGGCCCGTTGCAGGCGCACGCTGACGTCGCTGACCGTGCGGTCGCCGATGTTCTTCACCGATCCCGACACCGTGACGAAGGGATCGCTGGTGGTGGTGACCGTGTTGGGGGTGACCTTGTCGATGTGCAGCTCGAGAAACTCCGGATCCTCGTCGACGGTCTGGCTCCCGGCGCTCACCGGCGGAACGGGATCCTGGGCAACAGCCACTCCGGTGCCGATGGGAGCGAGAGCAACCACGAGTGCGGTCGATGCCGCTGCCCCGATCCGGCGAAAAGCCATTCTCATCCGGCGTCGTGCCCCTTCTGGAGCTTCAGATCGGGGTCGGGAAGAGTGGTTGTCATCTTGGAGATCAATTCACCGGCGATTTCTGCGAGTTTCCGTTCGTCTGCGTAGGCCAGGCGTGACCCCAGCTCGGCGAGCGGCACCCACGCTACCTCGGTGACTTCCACGTCTTCGTCGGACAGTTCCCCGCCGAGGAAACGGAGCAGATAATGATGCACCGTCTTGTGGACACGCCTGCCCTCGGTGACGAACCAGTAGTCGATGCTGCCCAGTGAAGCCAGGACCGTGCCCTGGATGCCTGTCTCCTCTTCGACCTCACGCATGGCGGTCTGCTCGGCCGTCTCCCCTTGCTCGATGTGCCCCTTGGGCAGCGACCACAGCAGACGGCCGCGCCGATCGGTCCGCCCGATGAGCGCCGCGCACAGGTTCTCCCCGGGTCCGTCGAGACCGTTGACCACCAGACCACCCGCCGAGGTTTCCCGAACCGTCCTCATGTGGGGTTTCGCGGGTTTGCCGACGGCGCCGCGCCGCCGCGAGTTGCGGCGACTCCTGTTCGCACGTTCGGCAGCAGACACCCCATCGATAGTAGTTGCCTTCCCGGCGTCTCCCTGATTGCCGCACCCAACCGAGACGCTTCGTGACGGTCCTGTGGTGATCGAAACTTCGAGGTGACGCCCTCGCATGCATACCCCGCTATTTGCGCACCTCGGTAAGCTTCCTGGACGTGACTGTCCCTTCTCTCGACGACGAGCGCCGTACGCGACTGCTTGCCGGCGCCGCGGTGACGCTGCGCGAGCTGTCCGAAGTCCTGACGCCGCTCGGAGAGAGGTTCGCTGCGGCGGGCCACGAGCTGTACCTGGTGGGCGGGAGTGTCCGGGACGCGATTCTCGGACGCCTCGGCACCGACCTCGACTTCACCACCGATGCCCGGCCCGAGCAGGTGCAGAAATTGCTGTCGGGCTGGGCCGACAACCAGTGGGACACAGGTATCGACTTCGGGACGATCAGCGCCGCGAAGGCGGGGCAGCAGATCGAGATCACCACCTACCGGGCCGACGCGTACGACCGGGTGTCGCGCAACCCCGTCGTCTCGTTCGGGTCGAAGCTCGAGGACGATTTGGTGCGGCGAGACTTCACGGTCAACGCGATGGCGGTGAAGATCGGTGCGGACGGCTCGCAGGACTTCGTCGATCCGCTCGGCGGGATGGATGCGCTTCTGGCCGGTGTGCTGGACACCCCGTCGGCTCCCGAGAATTCCTTCGACGACGACCCGCTGCGCATGCTGCGGGCCGCCCGCTTCGTGTCGCAGCTGGGTTTCACCCTCCACGAGCGCGTACATCGGGCGATCACGGACATGGCACCGCAGATCGAACGCATCACGGCCGAACGGGTGCGCGCCGAACTGGACAAACTGATTCTGGGCGAATTCCCCAATGACGGCATCAACGTGATGTGTGAGACCGGGCTGGCCGACCACGTGCTGCCCGAGGTGCCGCAGATGAAGCTCGAGATCGACGAACATCATCAGCACAAGGATGTGTACTGGCATTCGTTGACCGTGCTCGCGCAGGCCATCGACCTCGAGGACGGCGACCCCGACCTCGTGTTGCGGTGGGCTGCGTTGCTGCACGACATCGGTAAGCCGGACACCAAGCGCAACGAGCCGGGCGGCGGCGTGAGCTTCCACCACCACGAGGTGGTGGGGGCCAAGTTGGTGCGTAAGCGGATGCGCGCTCTCAAGTACTCCAAGCAGATGGTGGACGACGTCTCTCAGCTGGTGTTCCTTCACCTGCGTTTTCACGGCTACGGCAAGGGTCAGTGGACGGATTCGGCGGTACGTCGCTATGTCACCGACGCCGGACCGCTGCTGCCGCGGTTGCACAAGCTGGTCCGCGCCGACTGCACCACGCGTAACAAGCGGCGGGCGGCGGCGTTGCAGGCCACCTACGACGACATCGAGGAGCGGATCGCGAGGCTGGCGGAGCAGGAGGATCTCGCCCGGGTGCGCCCCGACCTCGACGGCAACGCGATCATGGAACTGCTGGGCATTCCCGCGGGTCCCGACGTGGGAAAGGCATGGCAGTACCTGAAGGAGCTGCGACTCGATCGTGGTCCCCTCACCCGCGACGAAGCGGAGGCCGAACTGCTGTCGTGGTGGGCGTCGCAGCGGGGCTGACCCGCGGCGACGGGTGAGAATTGCTTACCCGACCGGCTCACCTGCGGTGACGCCCGTCACAGGTATTGCTGCCATACCCCTCTCGACTCACCACCCCGCTGCTTCTCGGGTGCGACAGACGTCATCGAACGCTCACGGGGGTTAATCCCGACGAAACACACCAATCGGCACTCTTGATAGGGGCCGAGAACCAGGTGGACATGTCGCGGCCGTGCAGGTGAAGGAGCAGTCGATGCAGCAGCAGAAAGCCGGTACTTCCACAGTGAAGACCGCCTGCTCGTACTGCGGTGTCGGCTGCGGCATGGTCCTCGAAGTCGAAACGAACCCTGAGACGGGTGCGCGCCGCGTTCTGAAGGCGTCCGGCGACAAGGAGCATCCGACCAATTTCGGCCGGTTGTGCACCAAGGGCGCGACGAGCGCCGAGATGCTGGTGGCCGGTGGCCGGATGGAGACCGGCTACCTTCGCGACGAGCGCGGCGAGGCACCGACGGCTGTGCACGTCGACGCCGCGATCAGCGCGACGGCACGCCGGCTGAAGGAGCAGATCGACAAGCACGGACCGGACGCGGTCGCCTTCTACGTCTCCGGCCAGATGTCCATCGAAGCGCAGTACCTCGTGACCAAGCTGGCCAAGGGGTTCGTCGGCACCAACCAGATCGAGTCCAACTCACGCCTCTGTATGGCCAGTGCCGCCACCGGGTACAAGCAGTCGCTGGGCGCCGACGGCCCCCCCGGGTCGTACCAGGACTTCGACAAGGCCGACGTGTTCTTCGTGATCGGCGCCAACATGGCGGACTGCCACCCAATCCTGTTCCTGCGCCTCCTCGAGCGCGTGAAGGCGGGAGCGAAGCTGATCGTCGTGGACCCGCGGCGCAATACGACGGCCGACAAGGCCGATCTCTTTCTGCAGATCACGCCCGGTACCGACCTCGCATTGCTCAACGGCCTCCTGCACCTGCTGGTGAAGAATGGGCACACCGACCCCGCATTCATCGCCGAGTTCACCGAGGGTTGGGAGGTGATGCCGGAATTCCTCGAGGAGTACACGCCCGACAAGGTCGCGGACATCACCGGCATCCCCGAAGCCGACATCCGACAGGCCGCCCAGTGGATCGGCGAGGCCGCCGAATGGATGACGTGCTGGACGATGGGCCTCAACCAGAGCACCCATGGCACCTGGAACACCAACGCGATCTGCAATCTCCACCTCGCCACCGGCGCGATCTGCCGTCCCGGCAGCGGACCGTTCTCTCTCACCGGCCAGCCCAATGCCATGGGTGGCCGCGAAATGGGATACATGGGCCCGGGTCTGCCCGGTCAGCGGTCGATCCTCGCGGCCGACGACCGCGCGTTCGTCGAGAACCTGTGGGACCTGCCCGAGGGCACCATCCGCACCGAGGTCGGCACGGGCACCGTCGACATGTTCGAGCAGATGGTCGCGGGCCGAATCAAGGCCTGCTGGATCATCTGCACCAACCCTGTCGCCACCGTGTCGAATCGGCGAACGGTCATCGAGGGACTCGAGGCAGCCGAGCTCGTTATCACACAGGACGTGTTCCTCGACACCGAGACCAACGGTTACGCCGACATTCTGCTGCCGGGCGCGCTGTGGGCCGAGTCGGACTCGGTGATGATCAATTCCGAGCGCAACCTGACGTTGCTGCAGCAGGCCGTCGACCCGGTGGGTCAGGCGTTGCCCGACTGGAAGATCATCGCGCGGGTGGCCTGCGAGATGGGATACGCGGACGCCTTCACCTACGAGACGTCCGAGGACGTGTTCGAAGAGATCAAGCGCACGTGGAACCCGAAGACGGGTTACGACCTTCGCGGCATCACCTACGAGCGGCTCCGCCAGATGCCGGTGCAATGGCCGAGCCCGCCCGGTGACCGCACCGACCGCAACCCCATCCGTTACGTCAATGACGGGGTGAGTCAGAGGCTGCTGTCGGCTCCCGACGGCTCGCTCCCCCGGCTCGCCTTCGCCACCCCGAGCGGGAAGGCAGCCTTCTTCCCGCGACCGCACATGCTGCCGGCCGAGCTGCCGGACGACGACTACCCGTTCGTCCTCAATACGGGTCGGCTGCAGCACCAATGGCACACCATGACGAAGACGGGCAAGGTGGCCAAGCTCAACAAGCTGAACTCGGGACCCTTCGTCGAGATCAACCCCGCGGATGCGCGGCGGCTGTCGATCTCCGACGGTGACAAGGTCGAGGTGGCGTCGAGGCGTGGCCGCGCGGTGCTTCCCGCGGTCGTCAGTGACCGGGTGCTTCCCGGTGGCTGTTTCGCGCCTTTCCACTGGAACGACTCGTTCGGCGAGTACCTCAGCATCAACGCCGTCACCAACGATGCCGTCGACCCGATGTCGTTCCAGCCGGAGTTCAAGGCCTGCGCAGTGTCACTGACTCGCGTGGCACCGGTGTCGCAGCCGGCGGTTCCGGAGACCGGCGGATCCCAGCTGCAGCTCGCGAGCCCAGCCGATGAACTGACCCAGCTTCTCGGACTGGATGATTCGGCTCCCCCGAAGTTCGACGAACACGAACGCACTTATCTTTCGGGGCTGTTGTCGGGACTGCGGTCCACCGAGGTCCGTGGCGTGCCGGTCCTTCCCCGGGACGCCCCGATCTCGGGTTCCAAGCGGGTGTGGCTCGACGGGATGCTCGCCGGTCTGTTCTCACGTTCGGGCGACACAGCCGGGGTCGCCGCGCAGAATGGCGGCGCGGCAGGTACTGAATCGGTCCAGCAGCCTGTCGTGGTGGTGTGGGCCTCGCAGACCGGCAACGCCGAGGAGTTCGCCGCCGAATGTGCCGCGCAACTGCAGGCGGCCGGGCACGGAACACATCTGATCAGCATGGACGACTACGACGTCGGAAGCCTGCGCGGTGTCCGTGACCTCCTCATCATCACCAGCACGTTCGGTGACGGAGACGCGCCCGACAACGGCAGCAGCTTCTGGTCGGCGCTCAGCAGTGACGAGGCACCCACACTGACCGAAACCCGATATGCGGTATTGGCTTTCGGCGACTCCAGCTACGACGACTTCTGCGGCCACGGTAAGCGGCTCGATGCTCGGCTCGAGCAGTTGCAGGCCAAGCGTCTCACCGCCCGCGTCGACTGCGAACCCGACTACGAGGATCAGGCACGCGAATGGCTGGCGCAGGTGCAGAAACTGGTTCGCGACAGGGAGGCCGTCGAAGGTGTGGCAGTCGCTTCCGTCGCGCCCGCGCCCGCGCCGAAGAAGGCAGCGGCCTTCACGCGTAAGTCACCGTTCGTCACCCGCCTCACGAAGAACGTGCGCCTCAGCGCGGCGGGATCGTCGAAGGACGTGCGACAGTTCGGTTTCGAGGTCAGTGATCCGGAGTTCGTCTACGAGGCGGGTGACGCGCTCGGCGTCTGGCCGACCAACAGCGACGCCGTCGTCGACGAGTGGCTGAAGGTGACGGGGCTGAAGCCCGATGTCCCGGTGACCGTGGCCGACCTGCCGGAGATGCCGCTGCACGAGGCGTTGCGGACCAAATTCGAGATCACCAAGGTGACGCCCGAGCTGCTCCGGTTCGTCCAGAGTCGTACGCAGGACACCGAGCTGGCCCGATTGATGCGACCGCAGAACAAAATTGCCCTTCAGCAGTGGTTGTGGGGCCGGCAGTCGATGGACGTGCTCGGGCAGTACGGCGTTCACGCCGAGGTCGAGGAGTGGCTCGGCGTTCTCAAGCGGCTCCAGCCGCGACTGTATTCCATCTCGTCCAGCCCCAAGATCGATCCCGGCGAGGTGCAGCTGACCGTCTCGGCCGTGCGGTACAACCACGAGGGCAAGGACCGGTCCGGCGTCTGCTCCACGTTCCTCGCGGATCACTGCGACGAGGCCGAGGTGCCGATCTTCGTGCAGAAGTCGGCGCATTTCCGACCGCCGGCGTCGGCGGATGCGCCCATGATCATGGTGGGCCCCGGCACGGGAATCGCCCCGTTCCGCGGATTCCTGCACGAGCGGCGCGAACTCGGGCACACGGGCAAGAACTGGATGTTCTTCGGTGAGCAGCACGAAGCGACTGACTTCTACTACCGCGAGGAGATGGAAGCTATGCACCGCGACGGATTTCTCACCCACCTCGATGCAGCATTCTCCCGCGATCAGCGGCAGAAGATCTATGTGCAGGACCGCATCCGCGAACACGGAGCGAAGTTGTGGAACTGGATGCAGGAGGGCGCGTACCTGTACGTGTGCGGGGATGCCAGCCGGATGGCGAAGGACGTCGACGAGACGATCCGAGAAGTGGTCCGCACGCACGGCAGGCTCGACGAAGAGGACACCGAGCTTTACATGAAGCAGTTGTCCACTGACAAACGGTACGTACGCGACGTGTACTGATCCGCTTCTGCGGGTCGTATCGCTTGATCATTCCGCAAACGCGCGCATACGATGAGCGTTATGACGCATCCGCGGAGTCACGCCTAGATGACGCGCATCCGGGTCCGCCAGGCCGCCGAACTGCTCGGCGTCAGCGACGACACCGTCCGGCGGTGGATCGACAACGGCAGCCTCCTCGCCGAGAAGGACGACTCCGGGCGCATGGCCGTCGACGGCGCGGCACTCGCCGAGTTCGCCCGCGCCCACGCGTCCGCGTCGCCGGATCTCCTCGGATCGGGGTCCTCGGCGCGGAATCGGTTCACCGGGATCGTGACGGCCATCGTCTCCGACACGGTGATGTCGCAGGTGGAGCTGCAATGCGGGCCGTTCCGGGTGGTGTCCCTGATGAGCAGTGAAGCCGTACGCGACCTCGGGCTCGAACCCGGGAAGATCGCGGTGGCCGTCGTGAAGTCCACCACGGTCATTGTCGAAACTCCCGTCGAGACCTCATGAAGCAGAACTCGAGCCGAGCAGTCGCCGTCATCGCCCTGGCCGTGCTCATCCTCAGAACTCTGTCCGGGTGTGGCTCCGACGACACCGACCCGGGTGAACGGATCACGGTGTTCGCGGCGGCCTCCCTGAAGTCCACCTTCACCGAACTCGCGGAAAGATTCGAGGCAGAGCATCCGGGATCTCGGGTGGAGTTCAGCTTCGCCGGTTCTTCCGATCTGGCAGCCCAGCTGGATCAGGGTGCTCGCGCCGACGTATACGCGTCCGCAGACCAGCGCAACATGGCCAAGGTCGTCGATGCGGGACTCACTGCGGGTAGTCCTGTCGACTTCGCCACGAACAGCCTGACCGTCGTCACCGCGCCCGGAAACCCGAAAGGGATTACCACCCTCGCTGACCTGGCCCGTCCGGGAACCTTGGTGGTCACCTGCGCGCCGCAGGTGCCGTGCGGCTCCGCGACGCAGATGGTCGAATCGTCGACGGGTGTCGATCTAGCACCGGTCAGTGAAGAGTCGTCGGTGACGGATGTCCTGAACAAGGTGATCGCCGGGCAGGCGGACGCCGGACTGGTGTACGTCACGGACGCGACCGGAGCGGGTGACGCTGTGACGGCGGTGGCCGTACCCGAGGCCGCGCAGGCGGTGAACACCTATCCCATAGTTACTCTTGCCGATTCAGGCGCGCAGGAAACGGCCCGAGAATTCGTCGAGTTCGTCACCGGACCCGACGGCCGGGCAGTTCTTGCCGCTGCAGGATTCGGTGAGCCGTGACCCGTCCGGCACGTACGGTGGTTCCCTCCGGGCTGCCGCGCTGGCTCTTCGTCCCGGCGGCTGTCGGGGGGTTGTTCGTCGTCCTTCCGTTGACGGCGATGCTGGCAAGCGTCGACTGGCCCCGATTCGTCGAGTTGGTCACCTCCGAGTCCTCGCTCGCCGCGCTGGAGCTGAGTCTGCGTACTGCTGCCGCCAGCACGGTGCTGTGCATCCTCCTCGGTGTACCGATGTCGGCAGTATTGGCGCGCAGTAGCTTTCGGGGTCTTCCCGTGCTGCGGTCGCTGGTGCTGCTGCCGTTGGTGCTCCCACCCGTCGTGGGCGGAATCGCATTGCTCTACACGTTCGGCCGGAAGGGTCTCATCGGACAGCATCTGGAAGTGGCGGGAATTTCCGTCGCGTTCACCACCACGGCGGTCGTGCTCGCACAGACCTTCGTGGCATTGCCGTTCCTGGTAGTCAGTCTCGAAGGGTCGCTCCGTACCGCGGGCAGGCGGTACGAGTCCGCCGCGGCCACACTCGGAGCCGGCCCCACTACGGTCTTCCGCCGCGTGACTCTTCCACTTGTGTTGCCGGGATTGGTATCCGGAGCCGTGTTGTCGTTTGCGCGGGCACTCGGTGAATTCGGCGCCACCCTGACGTTCGCCGGCAGCCTCGAGGGGGTCACTCGCACCCTTCCGCTGGAAATCTATCTCCAGCGGGAAACGGATGCCGATGCGGCAGTGGCGTTATCGCTGGTTCTGGTGATCGTCGCGGTGGTCATCGTCGTGGGGTCGCGTGGCTGGGCGTCGAGAGCGGTGCCGTGAGCGGGCTGAGCCTCGATGCGCGGATACAGGCCCGCGACATCGAGATGGCCGTCGACGTCGCGGAGGGTGAGGTTCTGGCCGTCCTCGGCCCGAACGGCGCCGGCAAGTCGACACTTCTGTCCGTCGCCGCCGGACTGATACGGCCCGACGCCGGCCGGGTCGAATTGAACGGCCGGGTACTCACCGACACCGACGCCGGGATCGCCGTTCCACCGCATCGCCGGGGAATGGCGCTACTCGCGCAGGAGGCGTTGCTGTTTCCGCATCTCACTGTCGCCGCCAACGTGGCCTTCGCCCCCCGCAGCGCCGGACGGAGTCGCAGGGAAGCACGGACCATCGCCCGGCATTGGATGGACGCCGTCGACGCGACGCAGTTCGCCGACCGCAGACCCCACCAGTTGTCGGGTGGGCAGGCTCAACGTGTCGCGGTCGCGCGGGCTCTGGCGGCGGATCCTCAGGCGCTCCTGCTCGACGAACCGATGGCGGCTCTGGATGTGGCTGCGGCTCCCGCGTTGCGGGTTCTGCTCCGAAAAGTCCTGCGCGAGGAGCATCGGACCGCCGTCGTCGTCACTCACGACGTCCTCGACGCACTGGCGCTGGCCGACCGCGTGATCGTGGTGGACGGCGGAAGAGTCGTCGAGTCGGGGTCTGTGCGCGATGTGCTTTCCCGGCCCCGCAGCTCGTTCGCGGCGCGGATCGCAGGACTCAACCTCGTGGCCGTCTTCGCTACCCCGTCCGGGTTCGAGACGGAGAACGGTGTCCGGATGCACGGCCTGCCCGACGACGACGTGGGAGGCACCGCTCCGGCCGTCGCAGTGTTCGCGCCGCATTCGGTGGCGGTCCACCGGCGCTCACCGGAAGGCAGTCCGCGCAACGTCTTCGGCGTGACCGTGACCGAAATCGAGGTGCGCGGCCCTATCGTGCGGGTGCGGGCGGTGACTGCCCGTGGTCGGCTGGAACTGAGCGCCGATGTGACAGCAGAATCCGTCGCCGAGCTCGATCTGGTACCCGGACTCGACGTGTTCTTCGTCGTCAAGGCCACCGAGGTGGCAATCCACGCCGTGAGTACTTATTGACATCCCGTGGTTAACAAGTACTCACGGGTGCGTCAGCGCAGGGACGCGTGCATCAGGTAGACGTTGTAGCTGTCCCACTCCGACATCGTGAAGTACAGGTCCTTGTCGGTGGACCACGGATGGATGAAGCCGCCGTACGCCTTCGGGTAGTCGGCCGTGTCGACGAGGGTGGCTCCGCCGGACCAGACGCCCTGGGGGGACGAGGATTGGCGGAGGATGATCCGCCCGCCGATGGGCTCGAGGTAGCTCATCAGCCACGTGCCGGTGCCGGTGTCGTAGCGAACCGACAGCTCGCTGGCCACCCCACCGACGATCGGGGTCGCGAGATGTTCGGAGACCGGCGTCCATGTTCCGTTCGACCAGTACTGGTACGACGTGGTGTTGAGTACCTGATCGACCGGTACCCGGGCCAGGCCGATGGTGCCGATACGCCCGTTCGGAGTGCCGAACATGTACACGTAGTCGCCGTGGGGGACCATGGCCGACACCTGGAACCGGGCGCCGAAAATGTTGTGCCACTTGGCGTGCTGATCCTTGGTCCACGTCTGACCGTTGTCGTCCGAGTATGCGATGCCGCCGTAGTTCGTGTACCACATGCCGGGCACCACGCTCCACCGTTTCACCGACATGTAGCTCAGGAACTGCCGGTTGCCGATCGTGAACCCCGACGTGGGAATGGTCGTCGTCTCGAAGTTGGGGATGTGCCGGCTGTCGATGATCTCGGCGGCGTGGCAGCGACTGTCCTGCACCATGCTGTCGATGGTCATGCCGTCGGACAGGTCGGTGTCCGTGCTGTGCCCGAGAACGTTGCTGCGCCAGTCTTCCCCGAAGGCGCCGGGCGGATTCCAGTCCTTACCGAAGGTGTCACCGAAGGCGATGGCCACCTCCCCGGGCTTCGTCTCCCAGATAATGCCGAGGTCCGTACCGTCCACCTGCCAGCGCTTATCGGTCCGATTTTCCGAACCGTGGCCCGTCAGCTGCGACACCAGGCGCACGTCACCGACCGCCGGGGTGCCGAGTGCTTCGGTGAGGGAGCCGCGTTCGGCCGGGTTGATCTGCACCGGGGGTGCGGGCTGCGGCGCGGGACCCGGGCCGCCGGGGACGGGGATCGGAATGGTTTCCGGTCGTGGGTCGATTTCGATCTTCGGAATGTGCAGCGCGCTCGACCCGGAGGATCCCGACGAGCCGACCTCGGGCTCGGGTTCCTCGATCTCGTCGGTGAGGTCCGGGCACGGGTCCGCGCACGGGTCGGCGGGTAGGTCTTGTGGCACGCGAGTCTGATTGACGGTAGGGCCGGGGACCGGCACCGGCACGAAGTCGGGGTACGGAATCGGGATGGCGATGGTCGGCGGTATCGGCGGTAGCAGCGGACCACCGGGAGTCGGGGGCTCCTTGGCCGGGTTGAACCCGGTCTCGCCACAGATGTTGACCGGCAACCACGAATTGATCTCCGCCGCAGCGGGACCTGCCGAGAACCCGATCGTTGCCGCGACGACGGCGGCGACGCACAACGGTGCTCCGGCAACAGACCAGGACTTCTCGACCACGGGACCCCTCCAGATCGGTGGTCGGAGTCAGGATGGACCGACCTGCACGTTCAGGGCAAAAGGTAACACCCGGTGGCGGCGTTCTCGGGTTCGGTGCCCGGCGTGCCCGGTCGCAGTCCGGTCACAGTACGGTGTCACGGTCGCATAGCATTTCGCTGATCGGGGCACCCGGGATGTGGCGAAGCCCCGGATTTTCCGGCTCCAGCGGAACCGGATGCGGTTGCGCTGCGTCGAATCCTTACATGGACCCTCTCGAGTATTCGTTCGGAACCGGCGCAGAAGCCCCCGCGACCTGGATCTCCCCAGCCGACCTCGATCTGGGTCCGTTCGGCGGAATGGACGCGGTGCGGCTCGACTTCGACGGTGACGGGCTTCTCGACGACGCTATGTGGGACGACAACGGCGACGGGACGGCCGACCACTCGGTGCTCGACTACGACGCCGGGGACGAAGCCCGCTACTTCACCGACCCCAGCGGCAGCGGGACGTGGGACCGCGAGGTGCGGGTGGCCGGCGACCACATCGAACCCGCGTACGACCTGCGTCGCCATCCGGATCCGGTGCCCGATCGACGGAATGACGAACCGTCCGACCCGAGCGTGCGCACGGTGGCTTCCGATCGGATTCCCGATGCCGTGACGGTCGGTGCACTTTCTCTCTGGCGGTCGGAGGCGGTACTCGGCCACGGCGGCAGCATTGACGTGGCCCCTGAGATCGGGGAGGGTAAGTTGTGATTTCAAACCCAGTACGGATCAACAAGGAGAATGGACCATGACCGACCTGACCACGTCCGCGGCGAGCGCTTTCGTCGCCGCTGCCGGCCTGGAACTCGATGAGGTATCGGGCACGAAAGTCGTCGGCCACATCGATCTGTCCGCCGAGCACCACACGCCGTGGGGTGTCGTGCACGGTGGCGTCTACACGACGGCAGTCGAGAGCGCCGCGAGTATCGGCGCGAGCACGGCAGTAGCAGACCGCGGCCAGTTCGCGGTCGGTGTGCACAACGGCACCGACTTCATCCGGTCCCGCACCGAAGGTCGCGTCGACGTGGTGGCCTTACCGATTCAGCAGGGCCGTATCCAGCAGTTGTGGTCGGTGGTCATCACCGCGTCCGACACCGGCAAAGAGGTGGCCCGTGGACAGGTCCGTCTGCAGAATGTGCCGCTGCCCGGTTCCGGATAGGAGGAGCGTCCAGGACCGCTCAGGGTCGGGCGCGACGTGTGTTGAGTAGGGCCGCGACGAGTCCCAGGGCGTAAAGGGCCGAACCGGCCAGAACCAGTCCGAGTGATCGGCCGTCGGGGGCGATCACGAGGGCTGCGGCGGCGATCGACGCGATGAACGCCACGTTGAACACCGTGTCCTGGAGCGCGAACACCTGCCCTCGGCGGTCGTCTTCGATGTCGATCTGCATGGCGGCGTCGCCGCTCAGCTTGATCGACTGCCCGGCGAATCCGAGGACCAGTGCACCCCACAGGAGGGAGGCCTGGGTGAGGGTCGCCACGAGCGTCGTCTGCGCCGCAAGGGCGAGGATCAACGCGGTGGTGATGGTGCGGGAGCGACCGATCCGCGGAATGGTGAACGGTGTGGAGATCGCGGCGAGCAGCATTCCCGCCGCGGTCGCGCCGACCGCGACACCGAACCCGGCCAGTCCTCCCGGTAGGGAACCGGCCCTGGACGTGTCTCGCAGCACGAGGACCATGATCAGCGTATTGGCGCCGAACACGATCCGATGCGTGCCGATGCCGATCATGGCGGTGGTGACGCCCGGGGACTGCCACACGGCCACGGCTCCGTTGCGCAGTCCCGATGCGACGGCACGGATCACCCCGTAATCCGCTCTTTCGTCCGCGTGTGGACCGAGAAGCCGACGATGGAATCGGGACGCCGCGAGAGCGGCGATCGCGGAACCGACCGCGGCGGCGGCGACGGCGATACCGGATCCGCGGTCGCCTGCGCCAGCGACACCGATGATGGCGACGGATGTCGTGGCTCCGAGAGCGGATACGACCGAACCGGTGGTGGTGAGCACGGAGTTGGTGGCGACCAGCCACGATTTGTGGACCACGCGCGGTAGCGCGGCGGAGACGCCGGCGAGTACGAACCTACTGACACCGATGGCGGCGAGGGCGAGGAGAAGGATCGGGAACTCACCGGCCCCGGACCCCAGAAGGGCGGCGGTCACCAGAATCAATACTCCGCGTATGACATTGGCCCACAGCAGCACCGTCCGACGATCCCAGCGGTCGAGGAGTGCCCCCGCGTAGGGTCCGATGACCGAGTAGGGAAGCAGTAATACCGCGAAGCCGGCAGCGATCGCCAGCGGGTCGGTCTCGCGCTCGGGATTGAAAAGGATGGCGCCACCCAGCGCCGCTTGGAACATTCCGTCGCCGAACTGGCTGGCGAATCGCACCGTGGCGAGCCGGGCCAGTCCGGGCGACCGGCGCAGGGTGTGTGCGGTACGGCGCCACGCCTCCCCGCTTCGTCGTCCTCGGGGGTTCCCGAGCTGTTCCGCCATTCACGGGACCTTATCCGGCCTGTGCGAGGGACCTCTCCCGCCACCACTGGACGGTCTGCTCTGCGGCGTCGGGCAGTGGCGTCGGCTTCAGCCCGAGTCGCTGCTCGCTGGCGGTCGAATCCATGACGAACGGGTTTTCGAACTGGTACATCATTTCCGCCAGCTCGCGGGAACCCTCGTGGAGGCGGCCTGCCGCTCGGAAAACCCATCCCGGGAGAGCGCTCACCTTCGGTGCCGGCACCCCCGCTGCGTCGGCGTAAGCCTGGACCATCTGCCGCTGGGTGACCGCGGGGGCCGTCGGCGCGTGCAGCACGGAGTTCCACAGGTCGCGGTCGTGTGCGGCGACGATCATCGCCGCCGCGAGGTCGGGGACGAAGGTGAAGGAATGGGGCGTGTCGGCAGAGCCCAGGACACGCATTGTCTTGCCGGCGAGCACAACCGGGACCATGCGCTCACCGGCGTGAGCGCTGAGCACCTGCGGACCGAAGAAGTCGGAGGCGACGACACTGACGGTGGGGGTCGAGGAGGCGGCGCGAGCGTCGAGCAGCCGGGCACGGATTCCGCGCTTTCCCGTCGTGGCGGACCGCCGCGTGGTCTCGGTCATGGGCTGCTGTTCGGTGTCGTAGGAGTAGAGACTTTCCGGAAACACGACCACCGCACCGACCTCTCCTGCCGCCTCCAGAACGGTGTGCTCGGCCGCGGGGAGGGTGCGCTCCCACGCCTCGGCGGTATAGGCGGCGTGAATGCAGTGGTAGACGGCGGTGGCACCCTCGAAAGCTGCACGTACGGCCGAGGGGTCGGATACGTCGACCGCCCTTCGCTCGATCAGCGGGTGTTCCGGACCGCTTCCGGAGCGGGTGAGCACGCGGACGCGTCGCCCCTGTTCTGCGAGCTGCTGTGCCACTGTCGCGCCGACGGGTCCCGCGCCGGTGACGATTTCGATGTTCGACATTTCCGCTCCTGGTGTGTGGTGTCCAAAGAGAGCACTGCTCTCTGTTTGAAGAATGCGCCCGTATGAGCGCAAAGTCAAGAGCACTGCTCTCGTTTGTTGACACCGCTCTCCGCGATCGGCACCCTGGACCCCATGCCGGCAACACCACGGGAACGTGCCCGAGAGCAGACGTTGCAGGACATCACCCGAATAGGCCGCGAACAGCTGGCGGCCGTCGGCGCCGCGGCGCTGTCGTTGCGAGCGGTGGCCCGGGACCTCGGAGTGGTCTCGTCCGCCGTGTATCGGTATGTGAAGAGCCGTGACGAACTGCTGACCCTGCTCGTCGTCGACGGATATAGCGAGCTCGGGGACGAGGTGGACGCCGCAGTCGCGGCCGCGCAGCATCCGCGGCAGCAGTTCCTGGCCCTCGGCCGCGCGGTGCGGGCGTGGGCTCTGCGTGAGCCGGCGCGCTACGGACTACTGTTCGGCAGCCCGGTTCCCGGCTACGACGCCCCCGGCGAACAGACCACGACGCCCGGGACCCGGGTCATCTACGCGCTGGTCCGCATCTTCGACGGTGCCTACCGCTCGGGCCTCCTCGACGCCGACGCATCCGCCCCCGTCGACGCCGGTCTCGCCGCCGACCTCGACCGGATTCGCGCGGAGCTCGGCCTCACCACTCCCGATCACCTGCTCGCCCGCGGGGTGCTGGTGTGGTCCAGCCTGTTCGGTGCGGTGAACTTCGAGGTCTTCGGTCAATACGGCGCGGATACGTTCACCGATCCGGCTGCCCTGTTCGAACACCATCTCACCGTGCTCGCCGACACTGCCGGGCTCCCGCCCGCCTGAATTCGTGCGAACCGGACGCAGCTCGCGTCCTGGGACACATCACTCTCGCCGCGGTGGGATGATGTTCGGGTGGCGCACGCAGAAGAACCCGAGGATCGAATGGCGTCGACGGAACCGGTGGTCCGCCCGGGGAGCTTGTTGGTCTCGTCCACCGATCTGGTCGAGCCCGCATTCCGTCGTACCGTGATTTATGTGATCGAACACAACGAGGCCGGGAGCCTCGGCGTGGTCATCAACCGCCCCAGCGAGACCTCGGTGCAGGAGGTGCTGCCACAGTGGGCACCGCTCACCGCCAGCCCCGCCGCGCTCTATGTCGGTGGTCCCGTCAAGCGTGACGCCGCGCTGTGCCTGGCCACCCTGCGGACCGGTGCGCTCATCGACGGGGTCGCGGGACTGCGCCGGGTGCACGGCCGCGTCGTGATGGTCGATCTCGACTCCGACCCCGAGGTCATCGCACCCCTGGTGGAAGGTGTTCGCATCTTCGCCGGTTACTCGGGCTGGACGTTCGGGCAGCTCGACTCGGAGCTGCAGCGTGACGACTGGATGGTGGTGTCCGCGCTGCCGTCGGACGTCGTGGCGCCGGCGCGCATCGACGTCTGGGCCCAGGTCCTGCGACGTCAGCCTCTTCCTCTCGCCCTGTTGGCCACTCACCCGATCGACGTCGAGCGCAACTGAGCCGACACACCTCGAGTACGTCCCGGGGTCTGTCGGAGACGGGTGGTATCAACAGAGCAGGACGAAGTAAGGAGGCAGCAGACGTGAACAGACCATGCGGACGTTGCGAGACGGCACTCGACCACTGCCACGGAACGTTGATCGTGCACAGCCGGCGCGGCATCGAGTGCACCGACGAGTCGTGCGTCGAGCTGTCCGAGGTTCGCCATACCCTGATCATCGACTGCGAGGAACTCGGCGACGGATGCTTCTGCACCGCGGAGTTCACTGCCGAACTGCGTCACGCCTCCTGAGGGATCGGCCCCAGATCCACGCCCACCTCGTGCAGGCGACGGCGTAACCGGGAAAGGTGGCTGCCCGGCCAGTACAGGTGGCCGCAGTTCCGGCACCGACTGAAGTCGCGCTCCCGTTCCGCCACTCCGGGCGGCACCTCGTGGCGTGCCTCGTCCCAGGACACCGTGGTCAAGGTCCCATTGCACCCCGCGCATCGGGTGAACGGCGCGATCCGTGCGTGGAGATCGAAGCGGTCCAGTACTTCCCGTAGCTGGCGGCGTGGATCGGTCTCGTGCAGGAAGGCGCCGTGGGTCACTGCCGCACGCTTGAGGAGGCCGGTGTCGCGGGTGAGGACGATCCGGTGCTCGGACACCGAAATCTCGACCAGTTCGGTGTCGTCGAAGTCGTTGCGGTACCGGGTGTCGAAGCCGAGTAACCGGAGATAGCCGGCGAGCCGGCCGAGATGCACGTCGAGGACGAACGAGGATTCGCGTAACGGTCGCGGTCGCAGTCGAGTGAGACCCGTGATGTCGACGCGTTCGAACACGGGATACACCGTGACCCGTTCGCCCCCGACGAGGCGGTGCGCGAAGTCGACCGAGATCTGGTCGACGAGCACGAGGTCCACTTCGGTGTGCGGCACGCCCAGCGCTTCGATGCGGTCCTTCACCGAGGGTGTGCCGATGAAGTAATGCGCGAATGTGCGCTTCCGCGACTCCGGCGCGAGGAAGTCGTTCAGCTCCTCGTAGAAGCGGAACTCGCACTGGCGAAGCGGTTCAGGCATCAGCATTCACTTCCTGAGGCCACAGTACTGGGCGACTCCTCGCGATCGCGCGTGTGCCGTCACCCTGCAGGCGGTGGACGACGACTGTCGACCCGGGCGCTCACCCCCGCCGTCGGTCGGCGAATGCGTTGAGGACCCCGGCCATGTCCTCGGCTTCCGCGGTGGTGACGGTCAATCGGTCACCGCACGCGGTGGTGACGATCACCGCGGGCCCTGTGCGGGTGACGACGCCGTAGTTTCGCGGCCCCTTCACTTTCAACCCCCACCCACCGAAGTCGTCGAAGGGCTTGACCACGTCGACGCGCGCACCCTCGATCTCGTCGATGCCGTAGTCGAGGGCGGTCATGCCCATGTTGATCACTCGGATGCCGTCCTCGTCCACGATGACACGGAAGCGCAGGAGGCTGACGATCAACAGCCCGACGGGAACGAATACGGCGAGCGGCCACCAGCCGCCGGAAATGCGGCAGACGACGAGGGCGGGGACGACGCCGAGCAGAAGAAGCAGGATTCCGGACCCCGCTGTCCCGAAACCCACGGAGGCTGCCACTGCCGCAGATGCGGCGGCCCGGGGCAGGGTGACGTCGGGTCGACGCGTGGCCGAGACCCGGCGACGGTAGTCCCGCAGACACGCCGCGCCGATCATTCCGACACCGGCGCCGAGTACGGTCCCGGCGCCGAGGGACCACAGCGGAAGCTCGGTATCGGCCGGATCGGTGACGTCGAGTTGGACGGCAAGTATCACCACGTGCACGGTGCTGACCATGCCGACCACAGACAACCCGACGACGAGCATGGCGCGGCGCATCATGAGCAAGGCCGGCGCGAGGGCGGCAACGCCGGCGCAGCCACCGCCGAAGAGGACCGTCACGAGAGCGAACGTCCAGGCACTGGACATCGGGGTGGCGAAACCGTCCGCCGAGGTGGTGGTCCAATGCGTGGCGATTTCCGCGGGTAGCCGGGGTTCCCACAGCTTGGTCAGGAGCACGCCGGACAACGCGGCTACCACGGGCAGGATCACACCGAAGACGGCTCCGGCGGGGTCGACGATTTTCGAACTGGGCACCGGGTGGGCCGTCTGCAGCCGATCAGGACGGCTGGCAGGCGTCCTTCAGCGAGCAGGCTCCACAGGAGTTGCCGCAGGCACCGGTGTCGGCGGCGGGGACGGCTGCCGCGGCACGGGCACCGAGTGATCCGCCCGTACCCGCGGTGAGCGCGGCAGCGACGACGCTGACCAGGAGGGCGCCGATCCCGATGACTCCACCGACCAGAATTCCGGCGACACCACCGATGATCAGCAGCCCGGCCGCGGCGAGAAGCGTGGGGCCCGCGACCTTGTTCGCCAGGGCGAAGGCGTCGTCGTCGCGCAGTGTCTCGGCGGTCCGGACACCCGCCCACCGGTTGCGCGGCAGACGTTCGGTGAGGCCGGCCAGGGCGACGCCGGCAACGGCGACGGCGAGGACGAACAGCACGACGGAGGCAATCAACACGACACCAGGATACGGCGCACCCGGATGCGCAGGTGAGTCCGGGTGGGGTGAGGCTCTACCCTGGTTGACGGTATTCCTCTCCATCCACGAATGTCAGCCAAGTAGATAGCGACCACAGTGACCGAGCACGCGCAGCCCGCCAACCCGTCCGACGCGACCCCGCAGCACCGCTACACCGCGGAACTCGCCGGCCAGATCGAGCAGCGCTGGCAGGACCGATGGAGCGCGGAGGGCACCTTCGACGCGCCCAACCCGGTCGGCCCGCTGGCAGGCCCGGTTCCCGCCGACAAGCTTTTCGTGCAGGACATGTTCCCGTACCCGTCGGGGACGGGTCTGCATGTGGGGCACCCCCTCGGTTACATCGCCACCGACGTGTTCGCCCGCTACCACCGGATGCAGGGCCACAACGTGCTGCACACGCTCGGGTACGACGCTTTCGGTCTGCCGGCGGAGCAGTACGCGGTGCAGACGGGCACGCATCCGCGGGCCACCACCGAGGCGAACATCATCAACATGAAGCGCCAGCTGCGGCGTCTCGGCCTCGGGCACGACGAGCGGCGCACGTTCGCGACCACCGACGTCGACTTCTACCACTGGACGCAGTGGATCTTCCTGCAGATCCATGACGCCTGGTTCGACAAGAAGGCAGGAAAGGCCCGGCGCATTTCCGAGCTCGAGGCGGAGTTCGCCTCGGGTGAGCGCAGCGTGGAGGACGGGCGGGACTGGCAGTCGTTGTCGGTCTCCGAGAAGGAAGCCGTCCTCGACTCCTACCGGCTCGTGTACCACTCGGATTCGATGGTCAACTGGTGCCCGGGTCTGGGCACTGTCCTGGCCAACGAGGAGGTGACAGCGGACGGCCGCAGCGACCGCGGCAACTTCCCCGTGTTCCGGAAGCACCTGCAGCAGTGGATGATGCGGATCACCGCCTACGCCGACCGTCTCGTCGACGACCTCGAGTACCTGGATTGGCCCGAGAAGGTCAAGGCCATGCAGCGCAACTGGATCGGACGCTCGCACGGTGCGCAGGTGAAGTTCCAGGCCAACAGTCACAAGATCGAGGTGTTCACGACTCGACCGGACACGCTGTTCGGTGCCACCTACGTGACGCTGGCGCCGGAGCACGACCTCGTCGACGAGCTCGTCGCCGCCGAGTGGCCCGAGGGCGTCGATCCGCGATGGACCGGCGCTGCGGCCAATCCGGCCGAAGCCGTTGCGGCGTACCGGAAGTCGATCGCGGCCAAGTCGGATCTGGAACGTCAGGAATACAAGGAGAAGACGGGTGTCTTCCTCGGCACCTACGCGGTGAACCCCGTCAACGGGCGCGAGCTGCCGGTGTTCATCGCCGACTACGTCCTCACCGGATACGGCACGGGCGCCATCATGGCGGTCCCCGGCCATGATCATCGTGACTACGAGTTCGCGACCGAGTTCGGTCTCGACATCGTCGAGGTGATCTCCGGTGGCGACCTCACGAAGGACGCGTACACCGGCGACGGCACCATCGTGAACTCGGACTTCCTGAACGGAATGACCGTCGCCGACGCCAAGAGGGTCATCACCGAGCGTCTCGAGGCGGACGGCACCGGTAAGGGCACCATCCAGTACAAACTGCGCGACTGGCTGTTCGCCCGTCAGCGGTACTGGGGCGAGCCCTTCCCGATCGTGTACGACGCCGACGGCAGTGCGCACGCACTGCCGGATTCCATGCTGCCGGTGGAACTTCCGGAGGTCGAGGACTACGCTCCCGTGTCCTTCGATCCCGACGACGCCTCCTCGGAGCCCTCTCCCCCGCTGGCGAAGGCTGTCGACTGGGTCAATGTCGAACTCGATCTCGGGGACGGGCTGCAGACGTACCGCCGCGACACCAACGTGATGCCACAGTGGGCGGGCAGTTCGTGGTACCAGCTGCGCTACATCGACCCGACCAACCAGGACACGTTCTGCGACAAGGAGAACGAGCAGTACTGGACGGGTCCGCGGCCGGAGATCCACGGACCGAACGATCCCGGCGGCGTCGACCTGTACGTCGGCGGTGTGGAGCACGCTGTGCTGCACCTGCTGTACTCGCGGTTCTGGCACAAGGTGCTGTTCGACCTCGGCTACGTCAGCTCGAGCGAGCCGTACCGCCGCCTGTACAACCAGGGCTACATCCAGGCCTACGCCTACACCGATGCGCGCGGGGTGTACGTGCCGGCCGACGAGGTGGAGGAGAAGGACGGCAAGTTCTTCTATCAGGGCGCGGAGGTCAACCGCGAGTACGGCAAGATGGGGAAGAGCCTCAAGAACTCCGTGTTGCCGGACGAGATCTGTGAGGAGTACGGGGCCGACACCCTCCGGGTGTACGAGATGTCGATGGGCCCGCTGGATACGTCGCGTCCGTGGGCGACCAAGGACGTGGTCGGCGCTCAGCGTTTCCTGCAGCGCGCCTGGCGTGTGGTGGTCGACGAGGAGTCCGGCGCCGTGCGGGTCACGGACGACGCCCCCTCCGAGGACACCCTGCGTGCGCTGAACAAGGCCATCGCCGGGGTGAGCGACGACTACACGGCGCTGCGGGATAACACCGCGGCGGCCAAGCTGATCGAGTACACCAACCATCTCACCAAGGCCTACCCCGGTGGTGCCCCGCGCTCCGCGGTGGAGCCCCTGGTGCTCATGCTCGCGCCGCTGGCCCCGCACCTCGCGGAGGAGCTGTGGTCGCGGCTCGGCCACGAGAAGTCGCTGGCCCACGGCCCCTTCCCGGTGGCCGAGGAGAAGTGGCTGGTGGAGGACACCGTCGAGTACCCGATCCAGGTGAACGGCAAGGTCCGCAGCCGAGTGACGGTGGCGGCCGACGCGTCACGCGAGGAGATCGAGAAGATCGCGCTCGCCGACGAGAAGATCGTGGCACTGCTGGGAGGCAAGGACCCGCGCAAGGTGATCGTCGTACCGGGGAAGATGGTCAATATCGTCCTCTGACGTGCTCCGCACCCGTGAGCACTTCTTAACACTCCGTGGTTGAGAAGTGCTCACGGGTGTCGTGTTTGCGCTACTGTCTCGAATAGAACACGTTCTAGTCGACTTCAGGAGCATTCGCCATGGCACCGTCCGTAGAAGACATCCGCAAGACCGTCGAGAGGTACGTCGAGGTGGTGGCCACGGGCACCGTCGACGACGTGCTGGCGCTCTATGCCGACGGTGCGATCGTGGAAGATCCGGTGGGGACCGACCCGCGGACCACGGTGGAGTCGATTCGCGAGTTCTACGGGGTGATCGAGCCGCTGCAGCAGACCAGCGAACTGCACACGCTGAGGATCGCCGGAAATACAGCGGCCTTCCACTTCTCGCTGGTCACCGAACTGGGCGAGCAGAAACTCGAGATAGCGCCGATCGATGTGATGACCTTCGACGACGACGGCAAGATCACGACCATGAAGGCGTACTGGTCGCAGGAGGACATGGTTACGCGCTGACACGCGCACGACCACAGCGGGATTACCGCCCGGTCGAGCGGAAACTGTGCTTACGATGTCGGTGTGGCCACCGACGACGCCGGGCCGGCCGCAAGGGGTGCCCGACGCAGAGCAGTCGCACGTGCAGGTACGCGCTTTCGGCGCGCACCGCGTCACTGGCTGGTCGTAGCGGGTGCCGTCGCCGCCACGGTGATGGTGGCCTGCTCCTCCGGGTCGGAGGTCAGGACCGCCTCCGTCGAGCTCAACGGCGCCATGGACGACGGGTATCCCTGGACGCAGGTGCTGCTGCCGCCGCAGACGCCCACCACCGTTCCGTACGGTCCTGCCGGCACCGAGCTGCCCACCGAGGGCGGCACCGGCGGCATCCGAGTGGTGGGTGACCGCACGGGTCTCTACGGGGGAAGCCCGGACCGGTTGCTGTGCGACCGCCAGAAGCTCGTCGACGACCTCGAACGGGACCCCGCCCGAATGACGGCGTGGTCCGGCGTATTCGACGTCGACGACGTTCGGAGTTACGTACGGACGCTGACGCCGGTTTTGCTTCGCGCGGATACCCGGGTCACCGACCACGGGTTCGAGGGGGGCCGGGCGCAGCCGGTCCAATCGGTTCTCGAGGCCGGGACGATCGTTCTGGTCGACGACCACGGCGTGCCGCGGGTTCGGTGTGTACAAGGCAGCCCTCTCCTGGCCCCCATCCTCGGCGAGAATTCGGAAATGCAGGGTGACCCGTGGCCGAATTTTCAGGAGGATCGGCTCTTGGTAGTGCAGCCGTCGAACCTCGCAATGAACGACATCGCCGTCGTGGACTTGATGACCGGAGGCCTTACTCCCGTTCCGGTCGGTGCGGGACCGGGGCAGCCGGCGGAGCGTCCGAGGCCGCCGGCGCCGGTGATCTCCGAAGCCCCTGTCGTCGATTCGCCGCCGATCGCGGTGCAGCAGGCTGCGCCACGTCCTGCCCCGGCTACGGTTGCGCCGCCGCCACCGCCTCCTCCCCCGCCGCCACCACCGCCGCCGCCCCCACCCCCGCCGCAGGTCGAATTGCCACCGCCTCCGGCCCCCGCGCCGTTGCCGCAGCCGCAGATCCGGGTGCAGATTCCCGGCATGCCTCTCCTGGTCATTCCCATTCCCTAGGGATCGGAAGTGACGCCACCCTTGATCTATGGTGGAACGTGTTCTAGTTTTGGTACTTCACGTACCGATAGGGAGCCGTATGACCACATCAGGGGACAACCACGCCATCCTCCCCGCGAAGGAATCGGTGGACCAGAGCTTCGACGTGGTCGTGGTCGGATCGGGCGCTGCCGGAATGAGTGCGGCGATCACCGCGGCCGCGCGCGGACTGAAAGTAGTGATCGTCGAGAAGTCGCCGTATTGGGGCGGCTCCACGTCCCGATCCGGTGGCGGAGTATGGATTCCGGGAAACACGGTGCTCCAACGTGACGCTCCCCCCGACGATCTCGAGGCTGCCCGCACGTACGTGCGCAGCATCGTCGGACCGGTCGTCGATCCCGAGCGGATCGACACCTACATCGACAGAGGGCCGGAAGCACTCCAGTTCCTGATCGACCACAGTCCGCTGAAGTTGGAATGGGTGAAGAACTACTCCGACTACTACCCGGAGGCACCGGGTGGGCTGGCCACCGGGCGCTCGTGTGAGCCCGTGCCGTTCGATGCGCGCGCACTCGGCGACGACCTCGACACCTTGCATCCGCCGTACAGCAAGACCCCGCTGAACGTCGTCGTGAAGCAGTCGGATTATCGCTGGCTGAGTACGGGATTCCGGACCTGGCGCGGACCGGTTCGGATGGTGCGGGTCGGACTGCGCAGTATGGTCGCGAAGGCGCGGCGACAGCACCTGATCGGCATGGGTGCGGCCCTGATGGCGGAACTCCTGCTCGGGGTCCGCCAAGCGGGGATCCCCCTGCGGCTGAACACCGAGCTGACCGATCTGGTCACCGAGAACGGCCGCGTGGTCGGGGTGGTCGTGAAGTCGAACGAGCAGACTACGACGCTGCGCGCGGGGCACGGTGTCGTCCTGGCGTGCGGTGGATTCGACAACAATGCGGAGATGCGACGGAAGTACCAGCGCGAGCCGATCGGTTCCGACTGGACCACCGGGGCACCGTCGAATACGGGCGACGGGATCAATGCGGCGCTGAAACTCGGTGCCGGGGTGAGCTTCATGAGCGACGCGTGGTGGGGTCCGAGCATTCCGCTGCCCAAGGGACCGTGGTTCGCCCTGGCCGAGCGGTCGCTGCCGCGCAGCATCATGGTCAACGACCGCGGCGAGCGTTTCATGAACGAGTCGCTGCCGTATGTCGAGGCGGTACACCGCATGTATGGCGGTGAGTACGGGCAGGGCGACGGCCCGGGCGAGAACATCCCCGCCTGGTTGATCTTCGACCAGACCTACCGGGACCGGTACCTCTTCGCCAGTGTCACGGCGCGTGCCCCACTTCCCAGGAAATGGCTCGACAGCGGGGCGATCGTCAAGGCGTCCACTCTCGAGGGCCTTGCCGAGAAGATCGGCGTTCCCGCGGACCGCTTCACCGCTACTGTCGAACGGTTCAACGGGTTCGCCCGCCGGGGTGTGGATGAGGACTTCCACCGTGGTGAGAGCAAATACGACCACTACTACGGCGACATCAGCAACAAACCCAACCCGAGCCTGGGCGAGTTGACCAGGGGCCCGTTCTACGCGGCCAAGATGGTCCCGGGCGATCTGGGTACGAAGGGCGGCATCAACACCGACACGGCGGGGCGAGCACTTCGCGAAGACGGAAC
The DNA here is from genome assembly GCF_018343855.1 of Rhodococcus sp. USK13. Taxonomy (NCBI): domain Bacteria; kingdom Bacillati; phylum Actinomycetota; class Actinomycetes; order Mycobacteriales; family Nocardiaceae; genus Rhodococcus; species Rhodococcus sp. USK13. Next base: position 839,659 of record NZ_CP069242.1, read on the forward strand.
CGTCATCGAGGGACTCTATGCGGCGGGAAACACCAGCGCGCCGGTCATGGGACACACCTACGCGGGACCGGGAGCCACGATCGGGCCTGCGCTGGTCTTCGGCTATCTCGCGGCACTCGACATCGTGGATAGGGCGCGGTCGATGGCCGGCACGTCCGGAGAGTGATGTCCGAACGCGAGGTCATGGTCGACGGATTCCGTTGGAATATCAGCGATCTGGGCGCAGGTCCGCCGGTGGTGATGTGCCACGGATTCCCGGGACTCGGGTTCAGTTATCGCCATCAGAGTCGCGCGCTCGCCGAGTCCGGCTTCCGGGCCCTCGCGCCGGACATGCCCGGGTACGGTCGCACGGACACCCCCGTCACCATCGGCGATTACACGAACGATCGCGTGGCCGACCAACTCGTCGGCCTCCTCGACACGCTCGGTGAGGATCGAGCGGTATTCGTCGGCCACGACTTCGGCGCCCCGGTCGCGTGGACGCTCGCTCTCCGCCACCCCGAGCGGGTGTCGGGGCTGGTGCTCCTGGCGGTGCCCTATGCGCCCGACCGCTTTCCCGCCCGACCGTCCGAGTTGTATGCGGCGTTGGCGCGCAAGCACTTTCTGCACATCCACTACTTTCAGGAACCCGGTGTCGCGGATCGGGAGCTCGACGCCGACCCTCGCCGATTCCTGCACAGGCTGTTCTACGCGCTCTCGGGCGACTATCACTACCTCGACATTTGGCAGCACCCGTCCGAGGGCAACGGCTACCTCGACGTGTTGCCGCCCGCGCCGCCGTTGCCGTGGTCGTGGTTGTCGCAGGCCGAGTTCGACCATTACGTCGAGGTATTCAGCGCTACCGGGTTCACCGGTGGCCTCGACTGGTATCGGGCGTATGACGCGAACTGGGAACGCAGCGTGGACCTCGATGGCGCCCCCATCGAGGTCCCGACGCTGTTCATCACCGGCGCCCGTGATCCCGTCCTCGCGATGAGCGGTTCGGCGGCATTCGACCGCATGCGGGAAGCCGTTCCCGACCTGCGGGGCGTGCACTTACTGGAGGGCGCCGGGCATTTCGTTCAGCAGGAGCGGCCCACCGAGGTGAACAAGCTCCTGCTGGATTTCGTGACCGACCTGGACGTCACCGGGTCCGCAGGCCACTAGTTGAATTACAACTAGTTGCCGGCGGCCTTCTCGTTCTTGCGGTTGGCGGCCTCGGACTCGGCCAAATCCTCCACGCGGTCGGCCCGCGCCCGCTTGTCTGCTGCCTCGCTCTGCTTGTCGGCGGCTTCCTGCAGTTGCTCCTTGGCAGGGGAAGCGGCCTTCTCCTCGGAGGCCTTGATCTTCTCCCGCTCGTTGCGTGCGGCGGCCTCCGCGGCCTGTTTACGCTGAGCCGCCTGCTCGTCGGCCTGCTTCGCCGCGGCTTGCTTGCGCTGTTCGGCCTCCTGAGCGGCGGTGCGCTTGCGTTCTTCTTCACGCTTACGGGCCTGCTCGACCTCGCGCTGCTTTGCCTCCTGCGCTTCAACTTGCTGCTCGTTGGCGCGCTGTCGCTCGGCTTCCAACTCGGCGTCTGCCTCCGCCTCTTTGCGGCTCGCTTCGGCATCGAGTTCCGCTGCCCGCAGTAGCGCGTCGCTGCGTTTGGTGAGCGCCGCGCCGCGCTGCTCGACCTCCTGATCGCCCAGAACACTGCCGACGGCGCCGTCGAGGACGCCGAGAGTGCGTTCGTACATCACCCGCGCCGGGGCCTCGGTGCCCAGCCGGGACATGAACTGGTCCTCGATCAGTTGCAACGGGAACCGCACGATCTTGTATTGCAGGCGCAGGACCGCTAACGGCACACTGACGATATTCATCGAATCTCCCTCGATACGTGGGTGGTTATCAGGACTGTTCGGCGTCGTCGCGCAGGGCCTCGGCTTCACGACGTGCACGCTCGGCTTCGGCCCGCGCGGCGTCCGCTTCGCGTATCGACTGGCGGTGCTCCTCGACGGCCTCTCCGGCGCTCTCCGCCGCGGCAGCGACCTCGGTGCGCGCATTCTCCTCGGCCCGACTGGTTTCGATCCGGGCGTCGACTCCGGCCCGGGCCTGCTCCGTGACCACCTCACGGTGCTGCGCCTCTTCAGCCGCTCGGCGCTGTGCTCGGCGCTGCTCTTCGGCGGCTTGCCGTGCAACATCCGCCTCGTCCCGGACCTCGGCGCGTTCTGCGGCCCCTTCGGCACGCACTTCCTGGAGTTCCTCGGCCGCCTGCTCGGTCTCCGCCCGGGCGATGGCTTCGGCGGAGTTGGCTTCTTTGCGCTGCTGCGCCTCGGCTTGCTGCAATTGTCCCTCGGCGGTCAGCGAGTCGTTCCCGGTCACCGCTCCGGCGACCTCTTTCGCCTTGCCCTTGACGGAGTCCAGCAAACCTTCGCGGGCTTCCCCGGACGTGTCGCGATCACTCATGGATGGTTCTCCTACTGTCGTGGGCTGAACGGGCTGTCGTGTGCTGAAAAGGCCAGGCTTTGCCGTCCCGAACCGACGAGTAACCAGAATGGGCGATCGCGAATCGCCGGATTCTGCCGCAGTCGTCAATTCCGTGGGTTCGCCGGTGTGATCACCTAGCATCGGGGCCATGACCGCGACGCACACCGATCAGTCGTATACCGCACTGCTCGACGAGGTGGCCGCGTCGCAGCGGGCGCTCGAGTCGACGCTCGAGACCTTGACCGACCAGCAGGCCCGTGAACCCTCCCGGTTACCGGGGTGGAGTCGTGGTCATGTGGTGACGCATCTGGCGAGGAACGCGGATGCTCTCAATCGGTTCGCCGTCGGCGTGATTACGGGGGAACCCGCTCCGGAGATGTATCCCGGCGGGCCTGCTGCCCGGGCAGCCGCGATAGAGGAGGGGGCGGGCCGGCCTGTCGAGCTCCTCGCCGCCGACTTCCGATTCGCCGGCCGCCGCGTGATCGATTCGCTTCGGGAGATCACCGCGGACCGGTACGAGACGCCGGTGAACTGGCGTAAGCCGGTGACGGCCTGGGATGTGCCGGTACTGCGGTGGCGTGAACTCGAGATCCATCACGTCGACCTCGGCCTGGACCATGCGGTCGGTGACTGGCCGGAGGCCTTCGTCGACAACACGTTGGCGACGGAGCTACCCGAGTTGAAGGCACTCCATCCCGACGTCACCATTCCGGAACTGCCGCGTCACGAGCTGCTCGCGTGGTTGATCGGCCGTCCCACCCGTACCGGGCTGCCGTCGGTTCCCGCCTGGCCGTTCTGACCGTCAGGCGTATTCGGCGGTGTCGAAGGAGCTGGCCTCGTCGAGGCCGGCCCAGATGATGTTGCAGCGCTTACGGGTCATTTCGTCGGCGTCGGTGAGCAGGGCGTCGAGCAGGGAGCGGGGGGTCTTCTGCCACGACTGCTGCAGGGCTTCCACAGCGTGGGGCGGGAACAGCCCCGAGCGGGCGGCCGCGAGGGTCCACTCGCCGAACTCGCCATCATGGATCCGCTCGACGGCGTCGTAGTCCACGTCGCCGTCGCCGAGATCGAGGGAGAACATCGAAGCGAAGAGATCGCCGCTCACGTCGATGACGGAATCGTTCGGCTTGCGCTGTTCGGTATTCATCGTGGCGTTACCTCCTGAGCCGACGTGAAAGACCCGACTCGTGCTGGCGAACTGTGCTGACGTGAAGAACTGTAGGGCGGTTGATTGTGAGCAGCTTAAGGGTTTTCTGAAGGACCAAACAGTGATGTATCTCACGCCGGTTTTTTGCCGGGACGCCGCGAAAGTCTCGCTGTCACCGGACGCGCAGGACGACTTCGGTGGGATGTGCGTCGGCCGGCGTCTCGACGGCTTGACGTACGGCAGCGGCGACCGTCGAGGCTCGGAGGTACTTCTCGGGACGGTATTCGTTGCCCTCGCCTGCGACGATGGCGCGTTGCATGTCCGTGTCGATCCGTCCGGGGTGAAGGGAGGTGACCCGCAGGTCCGGCTCCTCGAGCCGCAGGGAGTCCGCGAAGGCGCGGAGGGCGAATTTGCTCGCCGCATAGGATCCCCACCCGGCATTTGCCCGGATTCCCGCACCGGAATTGATGAGCACGACGTATCCTCCGGCGGCGCGTAGGGCAGGTAGGAGGAGGCGCGTCAGCTCGGCCACGGCGATCACGTTCGCTTCGAGGGTGTGACGCCACTGCTCGACGCTGGACTCGGCGACGGTCGACAGGTCGGCGACCCCGGCGTTGTGTACCAGCACGTCGAGGTGCTCGATCGGCGCGCAGGCCTCGGCCACGGCGTCGTAGTCGGTGAGTTCGACGGGCCAGGGAGTCGCGGCGGGGAGTTCGCCGAGGATGGCGGTCAGCGACGCTGCTGTGCGGGCTCCGAGAAGGAGGTCGTGACTCGGTGCGAGTTCGCGGGCGATGGCGGCTCCGAGGCCGCGGCTGGCTCCGGTGATCAGGGCTGTGGGCACGGACCCGAGGCTAGCGCCCGTGAGCACTTCTCAACGCTCCGGTGTTAAGAAGTACTCACGGCCGACCAGTGATGCCAGCGCAGGGAGCGGACGGTGATCACCGGTCCCTGCGGACGGCGCGCGGCGTACTGCGGGTATTTGGCAGCGAGAGCGTCGATGGCGGCGGTTCCCTCCGCCGTGGTCGCGTCGAGTACCTCGGCCACGCCGTCGACCCGCACCCACCACAGTTGGTCCCAGTCGTCGTCGTAGTGATCGACGAGGATGCTGACGGAGGGATTCGCGGCGATGTTCTTCAGTCGACGTAATGCCGTGGTGCGCTTGGGTTTGAAGTCGACGCACGAGTAGATCGTGTCCTCGGCGAGGGCAAAGACCAACGGTACGAGATGCGGTACTCCGTCGGGTCCAGCGGTAGCCAGCCGGGCGACGCGGGCAGCGGAGAATCGCTGCACGGGATCCATTACGACTCCCTGACGTTCGCGTCCGACAGCAGCTGACTCGATCGCGAGGGCACGCGGCCAAGTATCGGTCGACCCGGCGAGGCACGTCAACCTCGAATTGACTACGAAACCACCAATGTGATGCCGAGCGTGAGCATCAGGGCGGCGATACCGGCGTCGAGTGCCCGCCAGGCGCCGGGACGGGCGAATACTCGGTGCAGGAATCGGGCGCCGTAGCCGAGGGCGAGGAACCAGCTGACGCTCGCGACGGCCGCTCCGAGGCCGAACAGCCAACGCCCGGGATCTCCTTGATTGTTGGCGACCGATCCGAGCATCAGCACCGTGTCGAGGTAGACGTGCGGATTCAGCCAGGTCAGTGCGAGGCAGGTGAGAATCGCGGTCGCAAGTGTCGCGGACCCGACTTCCTGCGGAGTGTCGAGCGTGCCGGGACGTAGGGCTCGACGGGCCGCGAACGCCGCGTAGGCCAGCAGGAACGCGGCTCCGGCCCACCGGATGACGGTGATTGCGCCGGGCGCGTGGGCGAGGATCGTGGCAATTCCGCTGATCCCGAGTCCGATCAGGATGACGTCGGAGACCGCGCAGAGAGCGACGACGGGAAGGACGTGTCGGCGGACGATGCCCTGCCTCAGTACGAAGGCGTTCTGGGCGCCGATCGCGACGATCAGCGACAGACCGGTGCCGAAGCCCGCTGCTGCCGTGAGCACACTGGGTGTGATGTCCATGGACACCACGCTACGAAGCCGCCACACTTCAGGCCAGCTAATTATCCTTCATTGCCATTAGCATCGCTTCACATGGAGCTGGACCTTGCCGCGCTGCGTACGTTCGCCGCCGTTATCGACGAAGGGACGTTCGAGGCGGCGGCCCGAACCCTGCACATCACACCGTCCGCCGTGAGCCAGCGCATCAAGGCGCTCGAGCAACAGGTGGGACGCGTGCTGGTGCAGCGGGTGAAGCCGGCGCGGGCCACGGACTCGGGGCGCGTGGTGCTCACCCTCGCACGGCAAGTGGCCCACCTCGAGCAGGAGACGATGGCCTCGCTCAATCCGGATACTGCGCAGACAAGCACGCTGCCCCTCGTCGTGAACGCGGATTCGCTGTCGACGTGGATGATCCCGGCCCTAGCCCGGTTGGCACCGGAACATCGTGTGCTGTTCGACCTGCACCGCGAAGACGAGTACCACTCGACGGCGCTGCTGCGGGAGGGAACGGTGATGGCGGCGGTGACGTCCGTTTCGGAGCCGGTGCAGGGATGCACGGTGGAGACACTCGGATCGATGCGATACCGCGCACTGTGCAGCCGTGAGTTCGCCGACCACTGGTTCCCGGACGGGCCGACCGCCGAGGCCCTCGCAGTCGCCCCCATGCTCGACTTCGACCGCAAGGATGAATTGCAGGCCAGATTTCTGCGGGGGTTCACTCGACGACGGATGCATCCACCGCGGCACTTCGTTCCCGGCTCCTCTGCATTCTCGGACGCGGTCCACTACGGGCTCGGCTGGGGACTGCTCCCCGAACTGCACACAGGCACCGACCACGGACTGGTCGAGCTCGATCCGGCGCGGCCGATCGATGTGCCGTTGTACTGGCAGCGGTGGAAGTTGGAATCGCCGCTTCTCACGGCTCTCACCAGTGCCGTCCGCGAGGGGGCGCGCGAAGCGTTGCGGTGACGTGGGGTGGGCGCAACACTGGTGGCATGGACGCCGACAGCCCGATGGACCCGGTGCAGGCTCTCCGCGAGACAGCGTTCTGGCTCGAGCGATCCAGGGCGGAGACGCACCGGGTGAAGGCGTATCGGCGCGCCGCGGACGTGGTGGCGGGTTTGTCGGAGGAACAGCGGGACATCCGTCAGCGGACCGACAGCTGGAAGGACCTGCCGGGCATCGGACCGAAGACGGCGACGGTGATCCGTGAGGCACTCGACGGTGTTCCTGCCTACCTCACGGAATTGCGGGAAAAGGCGGAGCCCCTCGGTGGCGGTGCACTCCGCGAAGCGCTGAAGGGTGATCTACACACTCATTCGGACTGGTCCGACGGTGGCAGCCCGATCGACGAGATGATGCGGAGTGCGGCTTCGCTCGGTCACGAATACTGCGCTCTCACAGATCATTCCCCCAGACTGACCGTGGCCAACGGATTGTCCGCCGATCGGCTGCGCGCCCAACTCGAGGTGATCGCCCGCCTCAACGAGGAGCTGGCGCCCTTCCGTATTCTCACCGGCATCGAGGTCGACATTCTCGAAGACGGTTCCCTCGATCAGGATCCGGACCTCCTCGACGAACTCGACATCGTGGTCGCCAGTGTGCATTCGAAGCTTCGGGCCGAGAGTGGTGCGATGACGCGGCGGATGCTGAAAGCCGTGGAGAATCCGCGAGTCGATGTGCTGGGACATTGCACGGGTCGCCTCGTCATGGGAGGCCGCGGCACTCGGCCGGAGTCCACATTCGACGCCGAGAAGGTGTTCACCGCCTGCCGTGACCACAGCACCGCCGTCGAGATCAACAGCCGTCCCGAACGCCGCGACCCCCCGAGCAGGCTGATCGACTTGGCCGTGGACCTCGGGTGTCTGTTCTCGATCGACACCGACGCGCACGCGCCCGGACAGCTTGCGTGGCAAGGGTACGGGTGTGAGCGGGCGATGCGGTGTGGCGTCGAACCCGAACAGGTGATCAATACGTGGCCGGCCGACGACCTGCTGGAGTGGGCAGGTTCCCGGTAAGGGGAGAGGATGCCTCCGCCCAGAAGCGCTTCGGAATTCGACCGGCATTCCGTGCGCGGCGTCCGGCTCGAACCGCGTCCGCCATGGCCGCGGCCATGAGCGGCGGATCGAACGAGCGGGTGACGGCGGACGCGAGCAGCACGGCGTCGCACCCCAGTTCCATGGCCAGGGCCGCATCACTAGCGGTGCCAATCCCGGCGTCGAGGATGACCGGGACACCGGCGCGGGCGACGATCATCTCGATGTTGCGGGGGTTGGAGATGCCGAGTCCGGTGCCGATCGGTGAACCGAGTGGCATGACGGCGGCGCAGCCGGCGTCCTCGAGCCGCATCGCCAGCACGGGGTCGTCATTGGTGTAGGGCAGCACTACGAAGCCGTCGTCGACGAGTTGCTCTGCTGCCGATACGAGTTCGACGGCATCGGGAAGAAGGGTCCGCTCGTCCGCCACGACTTCGAGCTTCACCCATTCGGTGCCCAGCGCCTCGCGCGCGAGCCGAGCAGTCAGCACGGCCTCCGCGGCACCTCGGCAACCGGCGGTGTTGGGCAACAGTGCGATGCCGAGTCGGTTCAGCAGTTCGAGCATCCCCGTCTTCCCGGCCGAGTCGACGCGGCGCATCGCGACAGTGGTCAGTTCGGTGCCCGATGCGAGGAGTGACTCCTCGAGAACGGAAAGGTTCGCTGCACCACCGGTTCCCATGATCAGCCGCGAAGAAAATGTGCGGTCTGCGATCGTGAGCGGGTCGACCCGGATCTCCGCCACCCCTGCACCTCCTTCGGCCGGAACTTCTTCGTGTACCGCACCCTACGAGCCAGAGAACACGGAGGTGAGAGCCACATGTGTGCTGGGTCATAGGTCCAGATTGGACCCACGGGCGCGCAACTATCTGGATCTTCTGGACCCGTACCAGCCGGCCCAGAATGAGGTGCGAGAGCACACGATGGGAGCCGAGATGACCACGATCACCGGGCACAGGAACCGCACCCGCATACCGAGGGAGGCGGAGTGCCTCGCGGCGGAACTGGAATCCGCCCGTCGCCGCATCATCGAATTGATGGGCCAGCTCGACGAAACCGCGCGCAGCCGGGACGATTTGCGCGACCGGATGCAGGCGATGACGTGGAATGCCCGTTGGGGACGCGAGCAGATCGGGTTCGGCGTGCTGTGATTCGGCTGCGCTACAGCCAGGTGGTCGGGCGGATGAGATTGGCGAGATCCACCAGGGTGTATCGATGCCGACGCTCGGGCGCTTTGCGGGCGAGCGCCCGCAGTGCCGACTCGGCCCCCGTCCGCAGGCCGTGTTCGGTGAACGGGACACCGAGAAGCGTTGCAGTCGCGGGTATTCGACCCGACCGCAACCAGTCCACCGCCACACCGAGCACGAGAACGCGGGTCTGCAGTGCACGTCGTTCGTCGTGGGCGAGGAGCTCGACCCGTTGGGCGGCTTCTAGTAGGTCCCGTTCGCACACGTCCGCGACGGGGCGGTCGTGGACCAGCACGAGCACGCTCGTCAACCGCGCTTCTGCGTAGTGTCGCGAGGTGGGCGGCACCTCGTCGAGTGCCCGGACGGCGCCGTCCCGGTCACCACGGTGATCGAGTTGCCTGGCGAGGCCGAACGCCGCGCTGACGACGCCGTGATCCGTCCGCCACACTGTGCGGTAGAACTTCTCGGCCTCTCGCCGCCACACCTCGCAGTCCTCCCCTTCCCGGTACTCACAGCGCATCTCCGCCGTCGCCGCCAGCGCGAGCTTCGGAGCATCCTCGCCGGGCAGCGCAGTCAACACGGCGTCGAAACGGGCTGGCGCCGCCTCAAAGTCGCCCTCGAGAAGCGCACATATCCCGCTGTACCAGTCGATGCGCCACGCGTCTCCGCGCTCGAGCGGCAGAGAAGACAGGATCTGCCCTGCCTCCCGGGGATGTCCGAGGTCGAGGTGCGCGCGGGCTTCGGCGAGCGGGATCTCGATGCTGGGCCCCGCACCGCCCCCCACCGCTTCCCGCGCCCGGCTCAACGAATCCAGGAGTTCCTTCGGCCTGCTGTGCACCACCGTGAGGTACGGTGCCGCCGGATCATCGGGGTTGACGAGTGGGATAGGAAGCGCCCGAGCAACACCTATCGCACTGACGCGTTCGTTGCGGCGATGCCCGTCCACATACACATCGGTGCGGCTGATGGCGAGGTCCGTGCCGAAGGTGGTGCGCTGCGGGCTGAACAGTCGGGAGAGACCGGGATTCGGACGCCCGGTCTTTTGCGCGACGATCTCCCGGAGCACGCCGTCCAACTGTGTCGACATCTCCTCGGCGGACACGAACCGACGGTCCGGATCGGCATCTGTTGCTCTGAGCAACAGCCGATGGTAGAACTCGTGCTCGGCCAGTAGCGGGGCCTGCTCCGGGGCGGGGAGACCGTCGACGTAGCGTCCCGACTCCGACGGCAGATCGATGGTGAGCGCGGCGAGCGTGCGGCCGACGGTGTAGATGTCCGAAGCCACCGTCGGACCGGTAGTGGCGATCTCCGGCGCCTGATAACCCGGGGTGCCGTAGATGTAGCCGTGGTCGCCGATGCGCGCGACCGCGCCAAGATCGATCAGCTTGAGCTGATCGTGGTCGCCGATCATGATGTTCTCGGGTTTGAGGTCGTTGTACACCAGTCCCATGGAGTGCAGATACGCCATTGCGGGCGTCACCTGGAGGATGTAGCCGATCGCCCGTTCCACCGGAAGCATCGGCCGCGGCGCACCGTCGCGTGTGTCCGCCCCGACCTCCGCCAGTACGTCCCGGAGCGTCTTCCCCCGGATGTACTCCATGACGATGTATCCGATGGGATTGCCGTCCAGCCCCGGGTGTTCGACGAAATTGAAGATCTTGACGATGCTGGGATGCGTGACTTCTGCGAGGAACCGCCGCTCGGCCAGAGCCACCTCCTGCGCCTCAGGATCGCCCGAGTGCAGCAGTCCCTTGAGCACCACCCAGCGATCGTTCACGTTGTGGTCCAGCGCGAGGTAGATCCAGCCCACCCCGCCGTGCGCCAGGCAGCCCAGCACCTCGTACTGCCCGGCGACAAGCTCGCCTGTCTCCAGTTGCGGCGAGAAGGTGAACACGGTGCCGCAGTGCTCGCAGACGCCCTCCGTGGGCCCGGGTTTCCCGCTCGTCGAACGCCCGACCGGGCGACGGCACCGGTCGCAGAACCGTTTGTTCTCCGCCACCACGGGGTTGGTGAGGAGCATCGAAAGTTCCTGTGTTCCAGGTCGGTCCACAGTCGTCGTCGCCGAGTCGGTATCGTCGGCGAACGGGTCGAACCGCACACCGCGTGTGGATTGCGGCTCAACCGGGGGTGTTCGCTGAGTTTCGTCGCTCACGGCCCGACACCTCAATCCCGATAGGTCGGGGCGGGCGGGCCCGGAACGGGGCCGAGTACGGTCAGCCACCTGTCGTAGAGCGCCATCCACGTCCCGTCGGCCCGCATCCGATCGAGGGTGCCGTTCACGAAGCGCACCAGATCCTCATGGCTCTTGTTGACGCCGATGCCGTACGGCTCCGATTCCAATGGGGGGCCGACGATCTCGAGATTCGGATCCTGGGCGGCCAGCCCGGCGAGAATCGAGTCGTCGGTGCTGGCGGCGTCGGCGTGCCGTTGCTGAAGGACCACCAGGCAGTCGTCCCAGTCGGGAACCGCGACAATCGTCGCCTCGGGTTGCACTCGCTGAACGGTGGCGAGCGACGTGGTCTCGGTGGCGGTGCACACTCGCTTGCCCGCAAGGTCCGCCGGTCCCTCGATGCCGGAACCCTTCGGCACCAGCAGTCGCTGGTAGGCCTGGAAGTAGACCGTCGAGAAGGCGACGCGCTCGGCACGTTCACACGTGATCGTGGTGCCCTTGACGACGAGATCCACCTCGTCGTTCTCCAGCGCGTCGAAGCGGCTACCGAAGGTGAGCAGCCGGTACTCGACCTTGGACGGATCGCCGAACAGATCGCGGGCAACCTCCTTCGCGACGTCGACGTCGAATCCCATCAGGGTGCCGGTGGTGGGGTCGCGGAAGCTGAAGAGGTTGGTGTTCTGGTCGAGTCCCACGACCAGGCGTCCACGGGCCAGAATGTCGGCCACCGCAGAATCAGCGGGTCGAGTTCCTGGTGGGACAGCCGGGCCGGGCCGCAGGCTGGCGAGCGCACCACACGTGTCCGGTGTGGGCGGTTCCGCCGGCGCGATGCCCGACGGAGGCAGAATCTGCGCCCCGTCGGACAACGGAAACTCGGCGTAGTCGCCGCCGGGGATCGGCGAGAGCGGTTGCGGGGTGGCGCACCCGGCGAAGAGGACGGTGGCGCACGCGCACACCAGGAGGTGCGGGCGGAAGGCGCGCCGTCTCGTCCGTCTCGGTCGATCCACCGGAATCATCAGTGGTACTCGTTCAGTCTGGGCCAGATCCCCCCACCGACGGCGAACCCGCAGAGGACGCCGATCACTATGCTACCCACCGCAAGCAGCGACAACGACCGATACGCTGCGGCCATTCCGTCCAGTTCCTCGGCGCGAAATCGCTCGATGCCGGTCCGGAGAGATTCGTCCAGGGCGGCGAACCGAGCGGTCGACGCGAGCTCGCCCGAACCGATGGCGAGGGCGCTCGCACCCGAGTAGTCGCCGGCCGCGAGCCTTTGCTGCAGCATGTCGTGGGCGGTCCGCCACCCGTCCAGCGCGGCAAGCGCGTCGGCAACCTCGGGTCGCCCGTCGCTCTGTAACCGTCCGAGGATGTCGGCCACTGCGGAGGAGTGCGCCGCGTAATCGATCTCGGACTGCTCGTCGGAGCCGCGCTGCAACAATGCCAGTGTCTCGTCCGCCCGTGCCTGCTGGGCGAGAATGCGCGATTGTGTGATGGTGGCGAGTGGTTGTGCCCCTTCGCTTCTCGCCCGGTCGATCGCCGATGTGGAGACCAGTGCGGCCGCGGCCAGCCACACCAGGAGGGTTGCGGTGAGAAGTGAGGCAACGACGAGACCGGGGTTGACGCGACGCTTACTCTTGCGCGCCAGGTAGACCTGGGCGAGGACAAGTGCGATCAGCAGTCCCGCGGTGACGACGAATGCGGCCCGCGGCAGCCGGGCACCGTGGGCCTGCGTGTCGGCGACGGACCGCGACTGTTCGATGTACAGACGCTCGGCTGCAGGCAGGATGGTGTCCTGCATCAGCGCGGACGCGTCACCAAGATAGGCGACGCCCACCGGATTGCCCGACCGGTTGTTGGCGCGGGCGGTCGCGACGAGCGTGGTGTACACGGACATGTGCCTCGACACCTCCGACAGCAGGCGCAGCGCCCCGGCGTCCGTCGAAGACACTCCGTTAGACGCAGTCACCAGGGCGTTCGATGCATCGCCGATCGCCTGGTTGTACCGGTTGCGTACCTCGCGGGGTTCGATTCCACCGGAGATGAAGGAGGTCGTGGCTGCGGCGTCGGCGATCGACAGAGAGCTGTACAGAGCTTCCGCGGCGTACGCGAGCGGTTCGGTATGCGTCCGTAGCACGTCGATCCGCTGTTGACGGGCACCGATCGCGGCCGAAGCGATGGCCCCCGTCGCGAGTGCTGCAGTCACCAGTGCGATGCCCAGCACGGAGAGCCGGCCCGGTGTCGAGGCAAGAAATTCGCGCCAGGGCTGCCGTCGGGATTCGGGCTCGACGAGCAGTGACTCGTCCAGCGAGTGCTCTTCGGTGACGGCGTTGTCTCCGCGGTGGAACACGGTGTCCTCCTCCGCCGAGGTGTACTGCCAGTGTGCCCGATTTTCGCCGTATCGTGCCGAAAAGTCGATGTCGGGGGCCGGACACAGAAACGAGGACAGGGACCCGGTTCGGTCCCTGTCCTCGAGTTCGATGCGGGTTCGTCAGAGTTGCTCGCGCGCTGAAACTCCGACGAGTTGCTCCGATTCGGGGTTGGGTGCCGATGCTTCTTCGGCCGCGGGGACGGTGCACTGCGGTTCCGCAGCCGACCGGCTGCGGCGGCGGAATTCGTAACCGATCAGGATGAAGACCAGGGTCACCACACTGAGCCAGAACTGCGAACGGGTGGTGGGCAGAACCGCCATCGCGGCAATCACGGCCCCCATCAAACCGATGGTCGCGTAACTCAGCCACGGGAACAGCCACATCTTCAGGCTGAGGGCCGAGGGGTCCTGCGCTTCGAGCTTCTTCCGCAGGGCGACCTGGGAGAGGGCGATCATGAGGTAGACGAAGAGCGCGACGGCGCCGTAGGAGTTCACCAGGAACGAGAACACCAGGTCCGGGGAGACGAAGGCCGCGACCACGGATGCATACCCGATCACCGTGCCGGCCAGGATCGCGCGCCGTGGCACCCCGCCGCGGGACAGGTGCGTGAACATCCGGGGGGCGTCGCCGTTCCGAGTGAGGGCGAACAGCATTCGGGAGGAGGTGTAGAGCGCCGAGTTCAGGCAGGACAGCACCGCGGTGAGGATGACGATGTTCATGATCGTGGCGACGCCGGGAATGTGCAGGGCCGAGAGGGCTGCTGCATAGGGGCTGACTCCGACGGCCTCGGTGCTCCACGGCACGACCGCGACGACGACGAAGATGGAGCCGACGTAGAACGTGATGATCCGGACCACGATGGAGCGCATCGCCCGGGCGACCGCCTTCTTCGGCTCCGCCGATTCGGCCGCCGCGATGGTCACGATCTCGGCGCCGGTGAAGAAGGCGACACAGGGGACGACCGCCGCTAGCACCGCGCCCCAACCGAGCGGGGCGAACCCGCCGTGGCTGACGAGGTTCGCGACTCCGGGAGTCGAGTCGGGCCACAGTCCGGTGATCCAGAGTGCGCCCAACCCCAGGAAGAGGACGATCGCGATCACCTTGATCGAGGAGAACCAGTACTCGAACTCGCCGAATGAACGCGCAGAGACAAGATTAGTGCAGGTCAGGATGACGAGGAGGCCGAGACTGAGGATCCACAGCGGCGCGGACGGTAGATACAGCTGCAGTATGCGCCCGCCCGCAATGGCCTCGACGGCGACGACGATGACGAAGAAGTACCAGTACATCCACCCGACGGAGAAGCCGGCGCGATTACCGAGCGCTTCCCGGGCGTAGACGTAGAAAGATCCGACGACGGGCTTCGCCACCGCCATTTCCGCGAGCATCCGCATGATCAGGAGGGTGATGACCCCCGCGATCAGGAACGACACGATCGCTGCCGGGCCGGCGTTCTCGATGACGACGCCGCTGCCGACGAACAATCCGGCACCGATCACGCCACCGAGGGCGATGAGGTTCATGTGCCGTTTCTTCAGGCCTTTTCCGAGGCCGGAGTCCTGAGTTCGGACCGGGGGTGGTGTTGAGGTCACGTCTTCCTCCACTGTGCGCTGACCGGGATCGTCAGGTCGCCATCGCGGTCCGGGGCGGACCGTCGGCGGTTCGGAACGGAGAACAGTGCCGGCGGGAGATACGGGAGACGATCTACCGCGAACTGAACTGTTGGTGTGATTCACAACACTGTATGGAGGGTGTGGAGGGGAGCACAGTGCCAGTTCGGGCACACCTCTGAGGTCCAGATCCAGGTGAGGAGGGAAAGGGAGGTACGCGAGAGGGCGGGGACAGTTCGATGCGCCTGCGTGACCCACGCGCAGGCGCATCGAAAGTCCTAGCCTTCGGTGTCACGGGCAGTCGCGCCGCACTCACCGCATGCCTGCATCAGCGCCGCACTGCGCGGGCGCCCGGCACGGGCCGGCAACCGAACCGCGGACCGGAAGCGCGACGCAGGTCGGCCATCGGAGTCGATCGTCGGATGGGTACGGCGACCCGCCCTCCGCGCCGCCGGGAGGAGCGGCGACCAGGGCCAGTGCCGGCCGACGCTGCGCCGCGCCCGCAGGAAGCCGAGGCCGAGTACGAGCCCGAAGATCAGGTGCCCGATCAACGAGAGTGCGAGCGTCGTCGGCGTGAGCGGAAACATGGCTTGCTGCCCGTCCGGCGACAGGGCGACCGTGGCGATGAGGCCGGCCCACACCGGGAACACCGCGAAGGCGACGGAGGTGAGGACGACGGTGCGGCGTGACAAGTGCTGAAGGCCCAAGGCAAGGGCGATGAGGAAGAAACCGATCCCGATTCCGCCTCCGTCACCGATGTAACGCCAGAGATAACCGACGATCGCGCCGGTCCGAGTGTCGGATCCCGCGTGGAGCCAGGTACCCATTTTCGGAATGAAGTCACCCCACAGGTCGAGCAGGTACACGGTATCGAGGCGGAAGATGTCGTAGACCAGACACGCGAACATCCCCCAGCCGAGGCCATGGCCGACGATGCGGTCGATCGGGTGCGGAGCGAATACGCACAACACCGCGAGGGCGGCCGCGAGTGGAATGATCACCAGCGCGCCGGTGGTGTTCATCGGCACGACACCGAACACCTGCGCCGAGATCGCCAGTAGCGGTAAGGCGGCGAGCAGAAGGTACAGGCCTGTCCGGGTAAGGGTCCAGTGGTGGCGGACTCGCTTCGGGCCGGATTCGACGGTGGGCGCGGCGGTTCGCGCCAACTCGTGATCGTGCGCGGCGGGTGCAGTGGTGCCGAGGTTGTGCGACACAGGGGTGAGTTCCTTTCGATGGAGGGAGCTTCTTTCTCTGAGGGTCCCGTTCTGACGTTCTCAGCGTCCGGCAGATGGGCGGGTGTGAACAGTCACCTGAGGGTTAGTAATCGTCACCCTGAACGCCTTTGGATAGCCGAAGTCGTAAAACCGTTTCGACACAGTTGAATACGTCCCGCCTCTCAGAGAACGCCGCATCCATGACTCCGCGGATATTCGAGTCTTGCTCACTGCTCCGGTGTTAACGTGGACGCACAGGGCGACCGGAGAGGTGCTTTCGATGAATGGTTCCATTCGGAGATTGGCCACCGTGGCACTGACACTGGTCGCTGCCGTGTTCATCGTCTCCCCACCGTCGGCGTATGGCTTCGCCGAAGACATCTGCTACGGCCCGGACGGTGCACCGCCACACAACTGCGCGCCTCTTCCGCCCAGCTGTTCGCTCGACGACCCCAACGGCCCGATCTGCGGCCTCGAGGCATTCGCGCGCTACGGGTATACCCTGCGTCAACCGCTCGGTGGACGCAGCCTCGTGCACGCCGACTCCACGTACATCATCGCCCGCACCGTCGGCTTCTCGGCGCGCGACGCCTATTGGATCGCGGCATACGACGAAGCGACCGACCTCGGCACCTTCACGCCGCGCGATATCAACGGCCGACTCGTCCCCGACGCGGACGCCTGGACCACCAAGGACATCGGCGGCCTCGTGCGCACCCACTTCGCCACCGGTGGGTTTCTGTTCCACTTTCTGCCGACGATGCGTGGACCGCTCGATCCCGAACCCGACGGCTCGCGACCCGATATCGGTGATCCGCGACACGAGGTCATGCTCACGCACGTGCGGCGCTGGGCCATGGCAGGCCCGGGTAGTAGCACGCCACTGTGCACGGCTGGCTTCACCAATCCGTCCGCGGACGGCGACTATGCCACCGGCACAGGGTGTTACGGAGACGATCGGCCCGCACAGATCAACGGTGTGTACAGCCTCGAGACCCCGGTCGCAATTCCGTTCACCAACGTGACCGGGCAGCAGGTTATTTCGGGGGAAGTCCGATCGTCGCAATTCGATTCCTGGATCGGTAGCGAATCTTCGAACGCGAGAATCGGCATCTACCTGCATGCTCTCGGTGACCGCATTTCGCATCATGTCTGCACCGACGCCGGGACGATCACTGCACCATCGCCGGATCGGCCGGAGTTCCGGATCGATCTGAACAAACCCACGTGTGATCAGGGTCCGCACGCAGTCCGGCACGAGTACGAGACCGGTGTGGATTTCGCCGGGCTCGCGCCCGAGGATCAGACCACAGAGGCGGCGCTGTCGATGGTCTACGACGAACTCGTCGACTTCGCACGAATCCGCGGAACTCTCGATGCCCGGGCCCGGGCACCTGAGACGAAGAATGCACTCCTGCACGACGGCCTTCTGCCTGCGCTGGAAGTCCGGCAGCCGGTCGAGCGTCTGCACGCCGTCACCGAGGTCGGATGCCGATTCGGTGTACCGGCATTCCCCGGAAATCCGGCGTGCCGCGGCTGATCGTTGCGCACTGAACGGGCCCGCGCAGGAACAGCCTGGATGCTCGTAAAGTTGGTGGTATTCGTGGGTTGGAGGTACGAAAATGGCAACCACCACCGTGCCGACGAGTAGCTCGATTCTCCCGGCGGGTCCGACTCTGGGGGTGGAGGAGGAGTTCGTCCTCGTCGACCCGAACACCGGACGACCCAGTCTGTACAACACCGAGGTGTGCGACGCCGCGAACGAGCTGGGCATCGTCCTGCAGCGCGAGTTCTGTCGCTGCCAGATCGAAACGTCGACGTCGGTCGGCACCCACATCCGCGATCTGCGCGATCAGTTGTGTGAATCGCGCGCGGTGACCGCCGACGCCGCTGCCCGCACCGGATGCCAGCTCCTGGCAGTCGGAACGCCGATGTACGACCCGCCACCGAATTCGAATTCGATAACCGACACACCGCGGTATCAGCAGATGGCCGCGCGATTCGGCGCCCTCTCCACGGGCGTGATGTGTGGCTGTCACGTGCACGTCGGCATCGAGGACCGCGAGCAAGCGGTGCAGGTGAGCAACCATCTGCGGCCCTGGTTGCCGGCGCTGCTGGCGCTGACCGCCAATTCCCCCATCGCCGGTGGCCTCGATACCGGTTATGCGAGCTGGCGGTACGTCCTGTTCGGCCGGTGGCCCAGTGCGGGACCGCCACCGTACTTCCAGTCGGCGCAGCATTACGACGACGCGGTGCAGGTGATGCTCGAGACCGGCGCCATCCTCGATACCGGAATGGTCTATTGGGATGTGCGGGTGTCGAATCATCTCCCCACTGTCGAGATCCGGATCAGTGACGTCCCTGCCACCATCAGGGAGACGATGACCCTGACCACCCTGGTGCACGCGTTGGTCATGACCGCGATCAGGGCGATCCACCGCGGCGAATCGGCGCCGGCGATCGATCAGCAGGTGCTGCGCGGGGCGTGTTGGTTGGCGGCCCGCGACGGGCTCGCCGGGCACGGTCTCGATCCGGTGACCGCGCACCGGGTGCCCGCGCACCGCCTGGTGTACCAACTTCTGGCACACGTCAAGCCGGCTCTGGCGGAGCTCGGTGAGTACTGGCAGGTGAATACGTCGCTGGCGTCGGTGCTCGATCAGGGCAACGGGGCTATCCGGCAACGCCAGACCCTTGCCCACCGGGGCAGTGTTGCCGAGGTGATCTCCGAATGCGCACGCCGCACCTTCGAAGGTTGCCTCCCCGAACCGGGCGATGCGCTGCCGCTCTGAAACCGCGGGAGGCCCCCGCGTCCCTGGTCCCTCTCCTTCCCTCAGATCTGGTTCTGGGCGGTCTGTATCTCCGAGTCGTAATGTGAGGTGACTCCCGCAAAGGTGATGTGAGTCACACATACCAGGGCGTTCGATCCGCGCCGCTCACCGGCAGGACAGGCAGGGTGGCGCGGACTTCGCCGCCGCTATTTGGAGGAAACGTGGACAGTACCGTTCCTGAACACACCGACAACTCCGGTTTGGGCAAGGGGCTCAAACGCCGGCACATGAACCTGATCGCCCTCGGTGGCGTGATCGGTGCCGGCCTTTTCGTCGGCAGCGGTGTCGTCATCGGCGGTGCGGGCCCGGCCGCGATCATCTCCTTCCTCATTGCAGGCATCATCACGTTGCTGATCATGCGGATGCTGGCGGAGATGGCGGTAGCCAGGCCGGTGGTCGGGTCGTTCTACGTCTATGCCCGGCAGGCGCTCGGACGTCGCGCCGGGTTCGCGACGGGGTGGATGTACTGGTACTTCTTCGTCATCGTTGTTGCTGTCGAGGCCGTCGCCGGCGGCCGGATCTTGCAGCTCTGGCTGCCGATGATTCCGCTGTGGCTGCTGAGCCTCGGACTGATGCTGCTGCTGACGGCCACCAACATGGTCTCCGCCCGCTCCTACGGTGAGTTCGAATACTGGTTCTCGTCGATCAAGGTCGTAGCGATCGTCCTCTTCCTCGGAATGGGTGCCCTGTGGATCACCGGGCTGTGGCCGGACTCGACGCCGGGGCTGGGCAACCTTGTCGACCATGGTGGGTTCACCCCGCTCGGCTGGGGCGCAGTGCTCGCCGCGGTCGTCCCCTGCGTCGCCTTTTATACCGGCGCCGAGATCGTGACGATTGCGGCTGCGGAGTCGGAGGAGCCGAAGCGGGCAGTGGCCCATGCCATGCGGTCGATCGTAGTGCGCATCGTGACGTTCTACGTCGGCTCCATTCTCGTCGTCGTCGCGATCCAGCCGTGGAACACCGAAAGCGTCGGTGTGAGCCCGTACGCCGCGGTGCTCGAAGTGCTCGGCATTCCCGGCGTCGCCGCGATCATGAACTTCATCGTCCTCACCGCAGTGCTCTCCTGTCTGAACTCCGCGCTGTACACCACATCGCGAATGTTGTTCGCGCTGACCCGCAACGGCGACGCACCGAAGTTCTTCACCAAGCTCTCCCACAACGGTGTGCCTCGTCGGGCGATCCTGCTCGGCACCACCGTCGGATACGTGTCGGTTGCCTGCACCTATGTGTGGGGTGACATTGTCTTCAGCTTCCTCGTCAACTCGTACGGCGCCGTCGCGCTCTTCGTGTACCTCCTGATCGCCATCTCCCAGGTGGTGCTCCGGCGCAGACTCGAACGCGAAGACCCTGCCGCACTGCAACTCCGGATGTGGTTGTTCCCGTGGCTGAGTTACGCGACCATCGCCCTGATGGCCACCGTCATCCTCGCGATGGCTTTCCTGCCGACAACCCGCTCCCAGTTCCTCATGAGCGGACTGACGCTCATCGCCATCCTGGTCACCTACGAAGTGCGGCGGTGGCTCGGCAAGGGCGGAACCGACGACGACGCGCTGTCCGGTCCTCCCCCTATCGGTTCGCAGGACGAGTCGGTCGCGGAGGCCGAGAAACGCATCGAGGCGATCGAAACGCTGGGCGGCTCGGACCTCGAACTGCTGGCAGCGGCACAACAGGATCCACACACCGACCGTCATCAGAGGAGAGAGTCATGAGCGCATCCACCACCGGCACTGCGCGCGTCAAGCGGGGCATGGCCGAGATGCTCAAGGGTGGGGTCATCATGGACGTCGTCACCCCCGATCAGGCGAAGATCGCCGAGGATGCCGGTGCGGTCGCGGTGATGGCGCTCGAGCGGGTTCCCGCGGACATCCGCGCGCAGGGTGGGGTGTCGCGGATGAGTGATCCGGACATGATCGACGGCATCATCTCCGCCGTCTCGATTCCGGTGATGGCCAAGGCCAGGATCGGGCACTTCGTCGAGGCGCAGATCCTGCAGTCCCTGGGGGTCGATTATGTCGACGAGTCCGAGGTTTTGACCCCGGCCGATTACGCGAACCACATCGACAAGTGGAAGTTCACCGTCCCGTTCGTGTGTGGTGCGACCAATCTGGGTGAGGCGTTGCGGCGGATCACCGAGGGTGCGGCGATGATCCGGTCGAAGGGTGAGGCCGGTACCGGCGACGTGTCGAACGCGACCACGCATATGCGGACCATCGGTGGGGAGATTCGCCGGTTGACGTCGCTGAGCGAGGACGAGCTGTACGTTGCGGCGAAGGAGCTGCAGGCGCCGTACGACCTGGTCGTCGAGGTGGCGAAGGCCGGGAAGTTGCCGGTCACCATGTTCACCGCCGGTGGCATCGCGACCCCGGCGGATGCGGCGATGATGATGCAGCTCGGTGCGGAGGGTGTGTTCGTCGGGTCGGGGATCTTCAAGTCCGGTAATCCGGCGGAGCGGGCCGCGGCGATCGTGAAGGCCACCACGTTCTTCGACGACCCGGACGTGCTTGCGAAGGTCTCGCGTGGACTGGGTGAGGCGATGGTCGGGATCAACGTCGACGACATCCCGGTTCCGCACCGCCTCGCCGAACGCGGCTGGTGACGTACCGAACCCACAGTCGTCGTTCAGCCCAGCAGTTCAGGGATCTCCGCTGCGCTGTCCAGTATGTGCGTGTGGGGCTCCCGGCTCAGCTTCGCCGCGTCGTGCGCGCCGGTCAGGACACCCACAACGTACCGTGCCCCGGCGTTCGTCCCGGCCCGTAGATCGTTCGGAGTGTCCCCACCCACCAGTACCTCGTCGACGCTCTGCACTCCGGCGAGTTCCATGGCGTGGAAGATGAGATAGGGCGACGGCCTGCTCATCTGCACCTGATCGCTCGTGATCACGCCGTCGATGTCCCGGCCGATCTCCCACCCGACCTGCTCCAGTAGTGGTTCCGCGATCTGGCGTGAATAGCCGGTCTGGAGAACGACCTTGATGCCGCGCTGCCGCAACGCGCCGAAGGCGTCGTGAACCCCGGGCAGTGCGGTGGGCGGAGTCTTGCGGTACGCAGCCAGAAGCATTGCGGTGAAATCGGATTCGACGGCGTCCAGTACCGTTTTCTCGGACGACGTGCCGCTCTCCCGCAGCAGGCCCTCGATGGCCTCCCGTTTGCCGGTGCCCTTCCACCTGTCGAACCGATCGTCCGGAATCGGTTTGCCGAGGTGCTTCTCGACGGTGTCGCGCAACGCGACGTACACGGCGCCGCCTTCGTCGACGCTCGTTCCGGCAATGTCCAGAGTGACCAGGGAAACCCCGTGTTCGGCCATGAGTGTGACTCCTCGCTGTTGAGCCACCGGCAGGTGATGACTGTCAGTGGGCGATCATCGACAGCACTTCGGCAATAGCGTCGCTGTTGATACCGCACGACAGGTCGAGCGTCCGGCAGCGGTCGTAGTACGGGCTCAGGTCCAGCCCGACTCCCAGCCCGTACACTTCGACGGCCCGCTCGTCCTCGTGTCGCTCGACCACGTCCTGCAGGTGGTGGTCCAGGTAGAACTCGTCGTTGGCCAGGGCGGTGGCGCCGTCCAGTGGGCTTCCGTCCGAGATCACGAACAGGAGCCTCCGGCCCTGGCGGTCCCGCATCCGGGAGCACGCCCAGTCGACGGCCTCACCGTCGACGCCCTCTTTGAACAGGTCGTTCTTCAGCAGCCCCGCGATTTCGGGACGGGCTCGGCGCCATGAGGTTTCGGCGTCCTTGAACACCAGCTGCCGCACCTCGTTGAGGCGGCCCGGGTTGCGCGGACGGCCAGACCGGAGCCAGTCTCGGCGTGCCCGTCCCCCGTTCCATGCGGCGGTCGTGAAACCCAGGATCTCGCAGCGGGCGTCGGCCAGTTCGAGTGCCCGGGCGAACACGTCGACCAGGACTGCGACCGGTTCGCCGAACTCTTTCATCGAACCGGAGCAGTCGATGAGGAAGGTCACGGTCGTGTCGGTGTGCGGCTCGGTGCGTTCGGCCCGGAAGAGTCTGCGCTCGGTTGGCGAGGTGACGAGCTGGGCGAGCCGCCGACCGTCGAGGTATCCCTCTTCCCGGCCGCCGTCCCATCCGTCGGGGACCGGTTCCGCGAGCACGGCTTTCAGCTGCCGTCCGAGTTTCCGGACGTTGAGGTGCTGCAGGTCGATGACGAGGTCGAGTCGCCGGCGGTACTCCTGGAGTAACTCCGGCCGGACGAGGGACGCGATCTGCCGGGTCTCGTCGTAGGCGCGGGTGAACACGCGATACCCGTCTCCGCCCTCCCCCAGCGCGCGACTGCGTCCCGATACTGCGGCCTGGAAGGTCTCGTCGTCTTCGGGGTCGAAGTCGAACAGGAGGGAGAACGCCGTCCGGCCGTCGCTCCGGTCGTCGGTCGAGACGTCCGTGTCGGTGGGTGACTCCAGGTGACGGCCGATCAGCTCGGCGACGGCCTGCGCGTGGATCCCGAAGTCGTTTTGCGAGAAGCGGGTTCGACGCAGCCATGGGAGGTGTCCGCCGAGAACGGAGGCGAGAGCGAACCGGGTCGATTCGATCAGGTCCTCGGTGGCCTCGGGTATCGGTTCGGCGGTGATCCGGGCCCGGCACATCTGTGTCACCGTGAACAACAGCATTCCGTGCACCGTCTCGGTCAGACCGGACGTCACGTAGTCCTGCGACCACTGCGTGAAGCGGTGGGAGAGGTTGGCGCGCACGCCGATCCACGCGTCGGCGGCCAGCGACTCGACGCGGAACTGTTCCAGGATCTCGAAGACCAGCCGACGCGCCGTATCATCCGGGCACAGGCTCCGGTGCAGGACGGGATCGGTGTGGAGGAGGCGCGACGCCATGCCGTCCGCCGCACCGCGGAAGGACGCGAAGCCGGCGCCGTCGAACGTCGGGTGGAGGTGCGGGGCGGGCATCGGCACGCGCCGATGTCCGCGGTGGAGTTCCGGTCCGCGGAAGTGCAGTCCACCCTGGCCCGCGAGGGCGCGGATCGAGGCGGCACAGAGTTCGTGAATTTCCTGCTGACGGCGGACCGATGTGGGGCGCACGGACAGTTCTGTCATGACTGCCCGCTCAGGCCGTGCTCGTCGCGAGCATCGCCGACCGCTCCAGTTCCGAGTCGAAGCACCGCTGGAAGTACTCGTAGACGACGGGCCGCTCGGCCTCGTCGCACTTGTTGACGAATGACAGCCGGAATGCGAGCGCCGGGTCGTGGAAGATCTCGATGTTCTCGGCCCAGGTGATCACCGTGCGCGGCGACATCAGCGTCGACAGGTCGCCGACGCGAAATCCGCTCCGGGTCAAATTGGCCACGGCGACCATCGACCCGATGAGCTGACGGCTCAGCGACGGCACTCGTGCGGACACGATCTCGATTTCCTGTTCCGCGGGCAGGTGATCGAGTGTCGCGACGATGTTCCAGCGATCGATCTGCGCGTGATTGAGCCGCTGCACACCGTGATACAACCCGTTGAGATTGCCCAGGCCGACGGTGTTGGCGGTGGCGAACAACCGGAACGCCGGATGCGGAGTCAGGACCCGGTTCTGATCGAGCAGGGTCAGTTTTCCGTCGCGCTCGAGGAGGCGCTGGATGACGAACATGACATCGGGACGGCCGGCGTCGTATTCGTCGAGGATCAGCGCGACGGGCCGCTGCAGTGCCCAGGGCAGAATGCCTTCCTGGAATTGGGTGACCTGCTTGCCTTCTCGGAGGACGACCGCGTCCTTGCCGATCAGGTCCAGCCGGCTGAGATGTCCGTCGAGATTGACCCGCACGCACGGCCAGTTCAGCCGAGCCGCGACCTGCTCGATGTGTGTGGACTTGCCGGTGCCGTGCAGTCCCTGGACCATCACCCGGCGGTTGCGGTCGAACCCGGCGAGCAGGGCGGTCGTCACCGCGTGATCGAACCGGTACGCGGGGTCGATGTCGGGGACGTGGTCGACGGGTTCGCGGAAGGCACGCACCGTCAGGTCGGTGTGGAGTCCGAACAGCTCGCGCGCGGACACCACGTGGCTGGGGGCCGCAGTGGTCATTTCGGGCATGCGCCCTCCTTCAGTTCAGGTCTGTCACTTCGGTCTCCGTGACCTCGTTCTCGATCTCGCCAATGGCGTCGGCCGCCCTCCGCAACGCAGGAAGGAGCTTGAGCGCCTTGTCGGGGGTGAGTCGCATGACCGGGGCCTGGACCGCAATGCAGAGATTGGAATTGCCTGTGGCGCAGGGGACGAGCACCGCGGCGCAGACGAGTCCGGGGAGGAACTCTTCGTCGTCGATGGCGTAGCCGTCGCGGCGCACCTGCTTGAGTTCGTTCTCGATCAGCTCGATGTCGGTGACGGTCTTGTTGGTGTAGCGCTCGAGCGGCATCCGCCCGAGGAGTCGCCGGCGTTGGGCGGGGCTGAGCTGTGACAGGATCATCTTGCCGCTGGCCGAGCAGTGCGCTGGCACCCGCGAACCCGCATGGAGTGTAAACCGCAGGGGCTCGGAGGTTTCCACTCGGTCGAGATACACCACTTCGCTACCCGACAGGGTGGTCACGTTGCAGCTCTCGCCGAGTTCCGCGACGAGGTTTCGGAGGATGGCGTGGCGCGCACCGTGGTGGGTGTCGTTGAGCAGCAGATTCTCGGCGAAGCGGCGCAGGCGCACGCCGGTGCCGTAATGCCTGCCGTTGTTCTGCCGGGTGAGGAGTCCGGCGCCCTCGAGCTGCTGGAGCATCCGGTGCAAGGTCGGCTTGGCCATGCCCGTCTCCTCGACGAGCCCCTGCAACGTGAACAGCTGGTCCTTGGACGCGATCATCTCGAGCAGCGCGAACAGGCGGAGCGTCGGTGTGTCTCCGGGTAGCTCCGTTGTCGGGTGTCCGTTCGACTCGTCGATCCGGTGAATCTCACCCACGGTTCCTCCTAGGCCCAGACGGCGACGCCTTCACGTCGTGTATCGAAAAATCATACATCCCGTTCCAGTTTTAGGAACATTCATTGACGAAGTGTGTGACGTGGCCTACTGTTCGAATACATCACAAAATCACGAACGAAACGTTCCGATTTTTGACATTCTCAGCCGTTTCCGGCGCACCCCTGAAGGAGGATCACGCATGAGCAAGAAGAAGAACGGTGCCGATCGCACCGCTGTCTCCGGCGTACAGAAGATGACACCGTCGGAGGCGTTCGTCGAGACCATGGTCGCGAACGGTGTGACAGACATGTTCGGCATCATGGGTTCGGCCTTCATGGATGCGATGGACATCTTCGCGCCCGCCGGGATCCGGCTCGTCCCGGTGGTGCACGAGCAGGGCGCGGGACACATGGCGGATGGATACGCCCGGGTCAGCGGGCGGCACGGAATGGTGATCGGCCAGAACGGGCCGGGAATCAGCAACTGTGTCACGGCGATCGCCGCCGCATTCTGGGCACACAGCCCCGTCGTCATCGTCACCCCCGAGGCCGGCACCATGGGAACTGGCCTGGGCGGCTTCCAGGAAGCCAACCAGTTGCCGATGTTCCAGGAATTCACGAAGTACCAGGGGCACGTCAACAACCCCAAGCGCATGGCCGAGTTCACCGGCCGGTGCTTCGACCGCGCGATGTCCGAGATGGGTCCGACGCAGCTCAACATCCCGCGCGACTTCTTCTACGGCGAGATCGAGACCGAGATCCCGCAGCCCACCCGGCTCGACCGCGGTCCCGGCGGCGAAAAGAGCCTGAACGAGGCTGCAGAACTGCTCGCCCAGGCCGAATTCCCGGTGATCGTGTCCGGTGGCGGTGTGGTGATGGCCGACGGCGTCGAGGAGTGCAAGGCCCTCGCCGAGCGTCTCGGCGCCCCCGTCGTCAACAGCTACCTGCACAACGACTCGTTTCCCGCCAGCCACCCGCTGTGGACCGGACCGCTGGGCTACCAGGGTTCCAAGGCCGCGATGAAGCTGATCAGCCAGGCCGACGTGGTGCTCGCCCTCGGCACCCGTCTCGGCCCCTTCGGCACGCTGCCGCAGCACGGCATGGACTACTGGCCCAAGAACGCGAAGATCATCCAGATCGATGCGGACCACAAGATGCTCGGCCTGGTGAAGAAGGTGTCGGTCGGAATCTGTGGCGACGCGAAGGCTGCGGCCGTCGCACTCACCGAACGCCTCGAGGGCAAGGCCCTCGCGTGCGACGCCAATCGGGCGGCACGCAGCGAGAAGATCGACGCCGAGAAAGCCGCGTGGGAGAAGGAACTCGACGAGTGGACGCATGAGCGCGATCCGTTCAGCCTCGACATGATCGCCGAACAGGAAGGCGAGGAGGGCAATTGGCTGCACCCCCGCCAGGTGCTGCGTGAGCTGGAGAAGGCGATGCCGGAAGACGTGATGGTCTCCACCGACATCGGCAACATCAACTCCGTCGCCAACAGCTACCTCCGGTTCGAGAAGCCGCGCAGCTTCCTGGCTCCGATGAGCTTCGGTAACTGCGGATACGCGTTGCCCACCATCATCGGCGCGAAGGCGGCGGCACCGGAACGGCCCGCCATCGCATACGCAGGTGACGGCGCCTGGGGGATGAGCCTGGGCGAGGTCATGACCGCGGTCCGGCACGACATCCCGGTCACAGCCGTCGTCTTCCACAACCGGCAGTGGGGTGCGGAGAAGAAGAACCAGGTCGACTTCTACAACCGCCGCTTCGTCGCCGGTGAACTCGAGAGCGAGTCCTTCGCCGGGATCGCACAGGCGATGGGCGCCGAAGGCATCGTCGTCGACAAGCTCGAAGAGGTCGGCCCCGCACTGCAGCGCGCGGTCGCCGCACAGATGAACGAGGGCAAGACGACGGTCATCGAGATCATGTGCACCCGCGAACTCGGCGACCCCTTCCGCCGCGACGCGCTGTCGAAGCCGGTTCGCTTGCTCGACAAGTACAAGGACTACGTGTAGTCCGCTTTTGCGACCACGTAGCCCCCGGCGCCGATGCCGGGGGCTACGTCCCGTGCTCTTCTGGTACTGACGATCGGGCGCCGTCTGGACCTGTCGCTTCGCCGCCGCGACCCCCACACTTCTGACGGGGACAACGGCGAACGGAAGCGGTGCAACAGGGTATGGCGGCAACGGTGTGGGATCTGTCGCTGCCCGCCCTCCTCCTTGCGCTCGGCATCGTGGTGGCCGGCGGCGTAGTCCGCGGTTTCGGTGGCTTCGGTGGTGCGATGGTGTGGGTGGCGGGACTCGTCGTCCTGCTCCCGCCGACGTCGGTGATCCCCACCGTGTTCGTCCTCGAGGTCGTCGCGAGTGCAGCGATGCTGCCCCAGGTGTGGCGGCAGGTGCACTGGAAGTCGTTGCGCTGGTTGTTCGTCGGCACCCTGATCGGCATGCCGCTCGGGATGTGGGCGCTCACACAGCTGTCCGGTGACCTGGTGCGCGTGCTCCTGGGTGTGGCGATCATAGGCTCCGCCGTCGCGATGGCCGCCGTCCCCGACCGCCAGTCACTGCCCGGCCCCGGCGCGACGACCGTGACGGGCGTGGCGTCCGGCCTCCTCAACGGCGGCTTCGCCCTCGGTGGTCCACCCGCCGTCCTGATGTATTTTTCCGCGTCCTCCCACGTGGCGGCCGGGCGTGCCTCGCTCGTCGTGTTCTTTCTCGTCATCGACGCGTTCGGCGCCGCCGGCTCGGCTGCTGGTGGTCTCCTCACGGTTCCCGTCCTGGCGCAGATCGCCTTGTTCACGCCGCTCTGTATGTTCGGCGCAGCCGCGGGAAAATGGTTGTTCGACCGCACCACCGCCCAGCAGGTCCGCCAACGGGTGCTGTGGCTACTCGGCTTCCTCGGCGCCGCCGTCCTCGTGCAGGTGGCGTTGCGCTGATCGTATTTCCCAGGGCTTCGAATTGCCCGAATCATGCTGGAACAGTCTCAGACTCGACACCGACCGCTGCAGGCCGTCGAGAGTCCGAGGATCCCAGCCGGTCAGCTGTTGCCAGCGATCCAGCCGGTAGGTGATCGAGTTGGCATGCAGATGAATGTCCCGCCCGGCCGCACTGATGGAGAACCCGTTACGGGCGAACGCCAGAACCGCCTCGACGAGGTGCGGATGGTCCGCGGCGACGGTGACACCGGGCTCCAGCAGCGTGGCGAGTTCGTCGCGATGGTCGGCCAGGGTGGCGGCAACCCACTCGTCGGCGAAACGGACCACCTCGCCGGTAGGCGAGGCCAGATGCAGGACCCGGCGCGCGTCCGTGATGCTCATCGCCGCGCCGGCCAGGCCGGCGCGGGCCAATCCGATTCCGACCGTGGTGCCCGGGTGGCCGAGCCGGACCTCCCGGATGATGTCATCAACCGGTGCGCGCTGGCTCAGGGCGATGATGACGGCGCCGTGCCCACTGCATTGAGTCGTCCCCGGGATCGTGTCCAAGATGCGTTGCAGCCGTTCGAGCTGCGCTTCCGACCACTCCTCCGCAGCGACGCACACCGCTTGGAACTCGTGCTGTGGTGTGAACCCCAGCGCCTCCGCCAGCTCTCGCACATCACGGCGGTCGCCGTCGACCGACCTCGCGAGGGCCTCGAAGAACCGATATCGCACCCCCGCGCGGATGGCCTGTTCGCTTCGGGTCGCGTCGGTGTGTCCGACGGCGACCGCACTGGTGGCGGTGTGGACGAGATCCCACATCATGCCGCCTGCGCGCAGCAGGTCGGTGGTCGGCTCAGCGGCCGCGGCCACCATCGTGTTCCACAATTCGCGGGATGCGATGTGGTACGTCTCGATGACGTCGGACAGTGGCAATCCCTGCATTGCGCGGCGTCGGCCGAGCTGACGCGAACGCTCGAGGACGTCGTCGGCGAGGGGTTCGCTCTCCGCGAGTGCGTGCAGCGTCGCGACGAGCTGTCGGCTGATGTATCCACGCTGCTCGTCGATCGGAACGGCGGCGTACGACTGCAACTCGGCGCGGATCTGACCCACCGCCCGGTCGGTCACCGACTCGATCTCCTCGGAGACCCGCCGGCACAACCGCTGGATCGTGTCTTCACCCACGGACTCGGGCACCCTCTCCCTCGTTTTCCGCACTCCCGTGAAATTCACGAACCGCCTCGGCGTTTTCCGGGATTCGCCCATGGCTCGAAGGGAGTGATTCAGACCACACTAGTGCCAGAGTGCACGTCGACCGGCACCGGACCCAACCCGCGGCGCCGGTGGACGCAGTCGGAATAGGAGACAAAACAATCATGTCCAACGAGGCAAAAAGCGCCTTACTCGCGATAGGTGTCCCGTTCGCCGGGGTCCTCGGCGGTATCGTTGCCCTGGCCGGATCCACGGCCACGGTCTTCGGAGTCCCCATCCTGTTCGCGTGGTTGTTCCTGTGGATGCCGCTCACGTCGCTGTGCCTCCATCTTTCTTGGAAGCTATTCGACCGCAGAGACTTCGAAGCTACCGAGCGTGCCGAATCGGCCGCTGCGTGTGCTGGGAACGGAGCACAGTCATGACCGCGGCCTTCTTCACCCTCGTGCTCGTCCTCGCCCTCGGGGCAGGCGTGCTGTCGCGGCGCGGCAGCAAGAAGGAGATCTCCGACTATCTTGTGGGTGGCCGGTCGTTCGGTCCGCTGCTGGTCTTCATTCTGGGAGTGGGCGAGGCCTACAGCATCGGGACCCTGATCGGATTCCCCGGCGGCGTGTACGCGCACGGGGCGAGCTACGGCGTCTGGTTCATCGGGTACATCCTGCTGGCCTACCCGATCGGGTACTTCTTCGCGCCCTACCTCTGGCGTGCCGGCAAGAGATACGGCGCCATGACGTTGCCCGATGTCGCCGGACGCCACTTCCGTTCGCGTGGGCTGGAATTGACGATCGCCATCGCGTCGGTCGTATTCCTCATTCCGTGGGGCCAGCTTCAGCTTGCCGGACTGCAGATCGCGCTGACCGGTCTGGGTATCTCCATCGACCCGACCGTCGCGGTATTCGCGGGCGCAGCCCTCGCGCTGTTGTTCCTCATGCTGTCCGGGGTGCGCGCCCCCGCATTCGTGTCCTATGTCAAGGACACCGCCCTGCTGCTCGGCGCCGTCCTGATCGGACTCGCGGCAGTGATCGAGACCGGTGGGACCGAGAAGCTGTTCGCCGCAGCGGCAGCCAGTGGTGGCGGCTCGGCCTCACACTCCACGGTCACCGGGTCGTCACTGACCTTCGTCCTGACGACGATCGTGTTCCAATCGGTTGGATTCTTCATCTTCCCGATCATCGTGCAGGCCGTGCTCGCGGCGAAGTCCGAGGCGACGATCAAGCAGGTAGCCAAGTTCAATCCCCTGTACATGCTCATGTATCCGTTCCTCGTCGCTGCCGCCTTCGGGGCGATCACGTTGCTGCCGACCAAGCTCGAGGGAACGGAATCCGACCAGGTACTCCTCCAGTTGTCGCGACAGCTGCTGCCCGACTGGCTGACCGGTGTCGTTGCCGGCGGCGCGGCCCTCTGCGCGATCGTGGTGCTGTGCGGGGCTGCTCTCGGAATCGGTGCGATCGTGTCGCGCAACATCATTCCGGGGATTCCGGAATCTCGCCAGCGAATCTGGGTGCGAGGAGTGGTCGTGGCGTACCTCGCGATCTCGCTCCTGCTCACCCTCGCGACACCTCAGCTCCTGCTGACCCTGGTCAACACCGCGTACTACGGTGTCACTCAGGCCGCTGTGGTCTTCGCGACGATGGTCTTCGGATGGAAACTGCGCCCGTCGGCACTCGCCATGGGCGTGGTGCTCGGTGACATCGTGGTGCTGTGGCTATATATCGACAAGCACGGCCCCGTGTCCGCATGGCTCGCCGAGCACGGTGTCAACCTCGGCGCGGCCGCCCTGGTTCTCAACATCCTTTTCGTGGTGTCGACGCGGGTGTTCTGGCCACCCACCGATCCGATCCGCGGCCTTCGCGCCGACGGCCGGATGCCCATCGCCGCCGTGGGAACCCCGGCTGCACGCAGCGAGGTGGGTGCCTGATGTCCAGGACACTGCTCACCGCCGATTCGATTCACACCCAGGACCCGTCGTCGCCGACGGTCGAAGCGCTGGTCATCGACGGCACCGACGTGGTCGCCACCGGCACCAGGAAGGACATGGCCGACTACGCAGGAATCGGGGCCCGCCGCCTCGACCTGCCCGGTGCCACGGTGATCCCGGGACTCATCGAATCGCACATCCACCCCACCTACGCCGGCCTCACCGACGGCTGGGCCGACTGCCGGACACCACCCTGCCGGTCGATTGCCGACATCCAGCAGGCGCTGCGTGCCGCGGCCACCGGCAGCGGATGGATCAGGGGGTGGGGTTACGACGACACCCAGATCGCCGAGGGCCGGCATCCGACCCGGACGGATCTCGACGCCGTCAGCACCGACCGGCCGGTCATCGTGCTGCACATCTGCGGTCACTTCGCCGTCGCCAACACCGCCGCGCTCGCGGCCGCAGGCATCGACGAATCCACGGTGCCGGTGGACGATCCGCTGTTCCCTCGCGGCGCCGACGGTCGACTGACCGGGATGGCGTGGGAAATCGATGCGGTGGCGAGGCTCACCGCGGCGGTTCCCGCGTTGACCGGGCAGGAGGTGAACGGTGCCCTGCTTCGCAGCCTGCGGTCGGCGCGGTCGCGAGGTATCACCACGATCCACGATCTCGGCGTGGGTCTCTCGGCCGGCGAGCAGGAGCTGACCGCCTACCGCACGCTGGACGCGTCGGGTGAGCTACCGGTGCACGTCGTCGGGTTCCTACGCGGCGATATGGCGCTCGAAGCCCTCGACGACCGGGGAGTCACGTTCGAGCATGCACTCGCGGCCGGCGCGCGCTTCCGGCTGGCCGGCGCGAAGTTCTGGGCCGACGGATCGATCCAGGGGCTGTCCGCCGCACTCCGCACGCCGTACGCGTGCGACCCCAGCCATCACGGTGACTTGCTCTACCCGCAGGAGCAGCTCGACGAGATGATTGTGCGGGTGCATCGTGCGGGTGGCCAGGTCGCCGTGCACGCGAACGGCGACGCGGCGGTCGGTGCCGCGATCACCTCGCTGAGGAGAGCGCAAGCCACAGACGGCCGGGTGAGACGCCACCGCATCGAACACTGCCAGGTGAGTGCACCGAGCGATTTGGCCGCGATCCGGGAAGCCGAACTCGGGGTGAGTTTCTTCGTCAACCACGTCTTCTACTGGGGCGATCGCCACCGCGACCGGTTCCTCGGTCCCGAGCGCGCAGCCGCGATGGATCCCCTCGCCTGCGCCGACGAACTGGGGCTGCGATTCGGACTGCACTCGGACTGCCCGATCACCCCGATGGATCCGCTCGCGACCATCAGGACCGCGGTCACCAGGATGACGAGAGGCGGCACGGTGCTCGGCGGAAACCAGCGGATCGGAGTGGATCGCGCGATCCGGGCTATGACCATCGACAGCGCGTACCTGGTGCACGACGAGACCCGTGTCGGCAGTTTGACGGCGGGCCGTCGTGCGGACCTGGTGGCGCTCGACGGCAGCCTCGGGGAACTCGCGACCGGCACCACCGAAATACCGCGTCCCACAATGGTCATGATCGACGGAGAATCGGTGGGCGTGAGCTGACCCCATCAGTTGAAACGGAACTGGTGACCCGCCCTCGCTGAACAGGCGAGGGCGGGTTCGGCCTACCGGCGGAAACTCGCCTGGCACGCCTGGCCGAGGAGCGCGATACCTTCTTCGATGGAGCGCAGGGGAATCGCTCCGTAGCCGATTCGGAAGTTGTTGCGCGGCGGCACGGGCTGTGTGTAGAAGATGTCACCCCGTTCGATGAGGACTCCGCGGGTTTCCGCCTCGCGCACCAGGACCCGGCAATCGAGGTTCTCGGGCCCGGTCATCCACAGGCTGACGCCCCCGGGCGGATACGACTCCTGCGGCCATGGAAGGTACTTGTCGACGGCCGCGCAGAGGCGTTCCCATTTGTGCTTCATCTGGCTGCGGTGGTGTCGTAGTGCACGGTGGTACTCGCCGCTGTCGATCAACATGGCCAGGGCGCGCTGCTGATGGCCGGGTGGGTGGCGCAGCACGTATCGGCGGGCATTGCGCAGTTCGCGGACCAGGTCGGCGGGCCCGACGAGGTAACCGAGGCGCAGTCCGGGTGCCAGGAACTTCGAGAAGGTGCCGAGGTACACGGCGTCGCCGCTGGAGTCGAGCGCCTTGAGTGCCGGGCTGGGACTGCCGTGATAGCGGAATTCGCTGTCGTAGTCGTCCTCGACGATGACGGTGCCGGATTCGGCGGCGAGTTGTAGCAGGTGCTGACGCCGGTCGATTCCGAGAGTCGCATTGGTCGGATGATGGTGACTGGGCGTCAGGTACATCAGATCGGTGCCGCGCAGAGTTTCGGGTGGGCGCAGGCCGCGCTCGTCGACATCGATGCCGTACACCTGGGCGCCGGTGCGCAGAAAGATGTGCCGGGCATCGAGATAGCCCGGGTTCTCGATGGCCACGCGGTGTTCCGGGCCGAGCAGCACCCGCCCGACGAGGTCCAGGCCTTGCTGTGATCCGACGGTGATGAGTACTTCGTCCGCACTCGCCTCGATTCCGCGGGACGGCAGCAGGTGCTGGCGGATCATGTCGATGAGCATCGGGTCGTCCGCTCCGACGCTGTCCTGAAGGCTCGCGTAGGCGTGCGGTTGATACAGCGCGTCACGCAGGCAGCGCACCCACGCGCGGGCGGGAAAGCTCCGGATGTCGATCTGGCCGGCCAGGAAGGGGTAGGGATAGCTGTGCCAGTCGAGATTCTTCTCTATGTGCGGAACGTCGACGTCGGCGTAACGCCTTATCCGGGTGGACCAGTCGATGCGTGGGATGGTCGCGCGCGCGTCGGATGCCAGGGTCTCGATCATGTCGGGATTCACGAACATGCCCGACCGCTGATGGCTCTGGACCAGACCCTCCGCGATCAGCTCCTGATAGGCCAGATTGATCGTGTTTCGCGAAATCGCCAGGTCGACGGCAAGCTCGCGGGAGCTCGGAAGGCGGTGACGTGGATCGAAGAGTCCGTTGGCGATGCCGTGCTCGATCGCCCGCCGAACCTGACGGTAGAGCGGCTCGGTGGAAGTGCGGTCGACCTCGATCAGTGTTCTCGGCACGCATCGCCTCCTGTACATCAACGGCGGGCTGACGACGAGGCCGGCCCGGCACGCCGAGAAGTTCTCGGGTGAGCACTCCTCAGTATGCCGGGCCGGCGAGTGGAATCAGACGAGGTCGAGCCCTTCTTCCACGTCGATCGACTCGATTCCGAGTGCGACGCCGACGGCATCGTTGGTGAGCCGCCCCGCGACCGTGCTGACGCCCGCGCGGAGAGCGGCGTTCTCCCGCGCGGCGCGCGCGAGTCCCTTCTCGGCGATCTGCAACGTGTAGGGCAGGGTGACGTTGGTCAGCGCATGCGTGGAGGTGTGCGGCACCGCTCCGGGCATGTTCGCCACGCAGTAGAACACCGAGTCGTGGACCCGGAACGTGGGGTCTGCGTGGGTGGTGGGACGCGAATCTTCGAAGCATCCGCCCTGGTCGATGGCGATGTCGACGAGAACGCTGCCTGGCTTCATCCGGGAGACCAGCGAGTTCGAGATGATCTTCGGGGCCTTCGCGCCGGGGACGAGCACGGCACCGATGACGAGGTCGGCCTGCATGACCTCCTGCTCGATGGAGTAGGCGTTGGCGGCGAGGGTGCGGATCCGGCCCTGGTACATCCGATCGGCGGCGCGGAGCTTGTCGACGTTCTTGTCGAACAGGACAACGTCGGCCCAGGTGCCGGCGGCGAC
The DNA here is from genome assembly GCF_018343855.1 of Rhodococcus sp. USK13. Classification (NCBI taxonomy): domain Bacteria; kingdom Bacillati; phylum Actinomycetota; class Actinomycetes; order Mycobacteriales; family Nocardiaceae; genus Rhodococcus; species Rhodococcus sp. USK13. The sequence continues at coordinate 875,365 of NZ_CP069242.1, forward strand.
CGCGACGGCGTTCATGCCCGACACGCCGGCGCCGATGACGACGACGCGGGCCGGCAGCACCCCGGACACCCCGCCGATGAGTACGCCTCGGCCACCTTCGGGCCGCATGAGTGCCTGTGCGCCGACGAGTGGTGCGAGCCGGCCGGCGACCTCGCTCATCGGGAACAGTAGGGGCAGTGACCCGTCGGGAAGTTGAACGGTCTCGTACGCAACGGAATTGGTTCCCGCAGAGAGCAGGGCGCGGGTGCACTCCTCACCCGCAGCGAGGTGCAGGTAGGTGAACAGTGTGAGGTCCGAACGCATCCGGTGGTATTCCTCCGCGATGGGCTCTTTGACCTTGAGGACCAGTTCGGCGCTCTGCCAGACGGCGTCGGCCGTGTCGAGGATCTTTGCCCCCGCGGCGCCATAGGCGTCGTCTCCGATCGACGATCCCTCTCCCGCACCACGTTCCACGAACACGTCGTGTCCGTGGGTGACGAGTTCGTGCACTCCGGCCGGAGTGGCCGCTACCCGGTACTCGTGGTTCTTGACTTCCTTGGGGATACCGATCCTCATCTGAGACCTCCGTTGGCTGGGCTGATCACTGCTCCGTCCACAAGTCGTGGTGCCGGGGCGATAACGAAGTCTGGATCACCCTGGCATGGGACCAGAAGGACCAGTTTTGCGTCGGCTATCGGGACCAGTCTGGACCCATCGAATACTGCTCTTCTGGCCCTGACCTGGGGTCCACGCCATCCGTATGGTGTGGATCACAGCCATTCGACAACGAAGGAGATGGTCGTGGACGTCACCGAATTGCGAGCACGGGCCCGCCGGCACCTCGGACCTCATTTCACCCGCAAGGACACCTGGGACAGCGACTTCCCGGTGTTCGTTCGTGGCGAGGGCAGCTATTTGATCGACACCGAGGGGGACCGTTTTCTCGACGGTCTGGCAGGCCTGTTCTGCGTGAACATCGGTCACGGCCGTGACGACATCGCCAAGGCGGCGAGCGAGCAGATCGGGACGCTGGCGTACGCCTCGAACTGGGGCAGCGCCCACATTCCCGCGATCGAGGCGTCCGCGCTCATCGCCGACCTCGCGCCCGGCGATCTCGGGACGACCTTCTTCGTCAACTCGGGATCCGAGGCGGTGGAGACGGCCGTCAAGTTCGCCCGGCAGTACCATCGCAGCCAGGGCAACCCCCAGCGAACCAAGATCATCAGCCGCGAGATGGCATACCACGGAACCACTCTCGGCGCGCTCTCGGTGACACAGCTGCCCAAGATCAAAGACCCGTTCGGACCGCTGCTGCCCGGGGTTCGCTCCGTGCCCAACACCCTCGGTTACCTCGGCGACTGCGGCCCGGCGAACGAGCTCGACTGCATCGCCGCGATCGAAGCCGTCATCGAGGAAGAGGGCGCCGAAACCATCGCGGCCGTGTTCGCCGAGCCGGTTCAGAACGGGCGTGGCGCCCTCGTTCCGCCGGACGGGTACTGGCCCGCGCTGCGCGCGCTGTGCGACAAGCACGGGATCCTGCTCGTTTCGGACGAGGTGATCTGCTCGTTCGGCCGCCTCGGACACTGGTTCGGGCACGGGCTCACCGGTGTGGTGCCCGACATGATCACGTTCGCGAAGGGCTCCACCTCCGGATACGCCCCGCTCGGTGGCCTGATCGTCCGCGAGCAGCTGGTGCGCGAGCTGTACGACTCGCCCAAGGGCGGCGTATTCACCCACGGCGCGACGTGGGGCGGACACCCGGTGTCGACGGCGGTGGCGGTCGCCAACATCACCGCGATGCGCGACGAGAACGTGCTGGGCAACGTCACCGCGCGGGGCCCGAAGTTGCGGTCGGCACTCGACTCGCTGATGAACGCGCACCGCTGCGTCAAGGACGTGCGCGGCACCGGCTTCTTCTACGCGATCGAACTGATGGCCGACAGCGACAGCGGCCGCGAGTTCACCGAGCAGGAGTCGCTGACGGTGTTGCGCAAGGTGCTGCCGGAGGCGTTTGCCCGCACCAAGGTCATTCTCCGCGGCGACGACCGTGGTGCCACGATGCTGATGATTTCGCCACCGCTCGTCGCCGACGACGAGGTGCTCTCGGAGCTGCTCCACGGAATCGACAGCATGCTCACCGACATCGAGAAGGCAATTCAGCCGTAGGGAACGACACGTTCCCCGAGTTCCAGCGGGTGGCGGTCGTCGAGTTCGACGACCGCCACCCCCTTCGTAGTGATGGGAGAGCGAGGCCATGGCCCCGAGCGTCACCGCTGTACCACTCATTGACACTGCACGAGTACAGGATTCGTCGCTGATCGACCACTGGATCGCCACCCTGCGAGGGGCGAATCGCGTCGTCGGTCTCGCGGACGGAGAAGACGAACGCGCAATCCGCGCGGCCCACCACCTGCACCACAAGTGCGTCGTCTCCCCCAGGTTGTTCGGGCGGCGGGATGTTATCCGGCGTATCGCCGAGGCTGCGGATATCCCCCTAGCCGAGGAACTCGTCATCGACCTCGCCGAGGCGGCCGCCGACCCCGCGCTCCGCGACGCCGTCGAATCGGGATTCGCCGAATACCCCGATCGGATCGAGTCGGCGCTGTCCGACCCGGTGTGCCTCGCCGCGGCGGCGTTACGCGCGGGAGTGGTCGATGCCTGCGTCGCGGGTGCGAGCAGGCCGACGTCCGACGTGCTGCGAGCCGGATTGCGCATCGTCGGTCTCGCACCGGGCTCGAGTATCCTGTCGAGTTCGTTCCTGATGCTGCTACCGGACGGCAGGCAGCTGACGTTCTCCGACTGCGCCGTCGTGCCCGACCCCACCGTCGACGAACTGGTGGATATAGCCCTGGCCGCAAGCGCCACCCACTTCCAGCTCACCGAGCAGCCGCCCGTCGCGGCAATGCTCTCGTTCAGCACGCAGGGCAGTGCCAGCCACCCGCGGGTGGAGAAGGTCCGCGAGGCGGTGCAGCGGGTGCGGTTGCGCGACCCGGACCTGCACGTCGACGGAGATCTTCAGTTCGATGCCGCCCTCGTCGCCGAAATCGCGGCGTCGAAGGCTCCGGATTCGAGGGTCGCGGGCCGCGCGAATGTACTGGTATTTCCGAATCTCGACGCTGGGAACATCGGATACAAGATCGCGCAGCGGCTCGGTGGCGCAACAGCGCTGGGACCGATTCTGCAGGGACTGTCGGCGCCGTGGAACGATCTGTCCCGCGGATGCAGCAGCAGCGACATCGAGTTGATGTCTCTGGTGAGTGCGATCCAATCGCTGGCCACCTGATCGACCTCGTTACCGAGGCCTCCGAACGAAGGGATTCACCATGGCGATGCTGATACTGGGTGCCCTCTGTATCGGTATTGCCTCGGTCATCGGTGGCGCCACCGGATTCGGAACGGCCCTCATCGCGACCCCGGTCATGTTGATGGCCGGATTCGACGTCGCCGAGGTGGTGTTCGTGAACCTCGTCGCGGGACTGGTCACCCGCCTCAGCGCGGCATATCAGCTACGGAGCCAGATCAATTGGGGCAGAGTGGCGTTGCTGGGAGCCGGCAGCCTGCCAGGGGCCTGGTTGGGTGCCGTCACGCTGAGCATGCTGCCGGAGCAGTTCTTGAAACCGGCTGCGGGAGCGCTGGTCATGATGTGCGGGGTCGCCATGGCTCTTCCAGTGCGGACGGAGACACCACGGACGCCGTCGACCCCGGCGCTGGCGCTCACCGGGGCCGTCGGCGGATACCTCGGAACCACAACATCTCTCAACGGACCACCCCCCGTGCTGCTGCTCATGCGGGCGCGGCTGCCGCCACTGTCCTTCATCGCCGACCTCGCGGGCTACTTCATCGTCGCCAATGTCATGGCGTTGGCAGTTCTCTGGTTTCGCGACGAGGTAACGGAGTCGATGATCTGGCCACGCCTTCCGGTATTCGTGCTCGCGGCCTTGGCGGGAAACCTCATCGGACTGGCGATTGCCCGGCGATTGCCGCCGGGCGTGTTCCGCTCTGCCGTCATCGTGCTGGTGATCGCCGCAGGCGCGGTGACCCTCACCGTCGGATAGGCACGCGCTCAGCGGTCGATACCGACTCGGCGGACCAGACGCACCAGTTCGCCTGCCGGACCGTCGAGTTGACGAGGTCCGCGCCACGCTGCGCGCAGTACGCGGTCGAGGTCGAGACCCTCGACGTCGATCACCTTCAGCTCGCCGGCCTCCACCTGCTCCGCCACGGCGAGCGTGCTCATCACCGCCGGCCCGACCCCGGCCAGCACGCTGGTGCGAATGGCGGCGGCGCTGCCGAGTTCCAGGAGCGGTGCCGCCCTGTCATATTCCTGCAACGCCACATCGAGCGTGGTGCGAGTACCCGAGCCCGGTTCACGGGCGAGTAGGGGCGTCATGGCCAACTCGGCTACGGCTAGTGCTTTACGCCTGCGCGCCCACGGATGGGTGGGGTGAACGACGACCACCAACCGGTCACGCGCCACCGTGAGGCTTTTCAGGGGTCTCGGCACCGAGGGGGATTCGACGAACCCGACGTCACACGTCCGGCCGGCTACCCGGTCGAATACCTGCGTCGAATTATGCACCTGCAGATGGATGGTGACGTCCGGGTGCTGGCTGCGGAACTGGCCCAGCCATGCCGGCATCAAGTGCTCTGCCACCGTCATGCTGGCGGCGACCGTCAGTTCGGCGGTGCGTTCGGCGCGCAATCCGTCCGCCACATCGAGCAGTCGGCGGGTATCGGAGAGAACCCGGCGAGCCCAGTGCGCGATCACCGTGCCTTGAGGGGTCAACGTGGAGCCAGTCGGACTGCGCTGCAGCAGTGTCATGCCGAACTGGCGCTCGAGTTGTTTCACGGCGCGGCTCGCGTTCGGCTGGGCCATTCCAGCGAGTCTACTGGCGGCGCCGAGACTTCCATGGTCGTCGACGCCGACGAGTAACTCGAGCACGGCGAAATCGGGCCATTTGCGGGACATGCATTCAGTATATGGCCTGCGCGCAAGACATATCGATCTGATATGTGCCCATGCCGAACTGACGGCTACCGGAGACGTCGATTCTGATCGACCGTAGACGTATGAGTAGTCAGCTGAGGGAATCGAAGTCCGAGGAACAGCGCGCCCCGAGCACCGCCACGCTGCCGCGACTGCACAACGCCACGGCCACTCTCGTGCCAGGTCTGGCGCTGTGCGCTGTCGCGACCGGCACCGCGATGGGTGTCGGCCGGTTCCTTCCGACGGTGAGCCCGCTGCTCATCGCCATCGTTCTCGGCGCCGTTCTGTCGAACATCGTGCATCTGCCCGAACGCCTGCGCCCGGGACTGCAGTTCTCCGCCAAGAAGTTGCTGCGGGTGGGTATCGCGCTCCTCGGACTCCAGTTGATGCTGAGCGACATCCTCGGACTGGGCTGGGGCGTTATCGTCGTGGTCGTCTCGATTGTCTGTCTCGGCATCGTGGGAACGATGTTCGCGGGCAAGCTGCTCGGCCTCAGCTGGACCCAGCGTCTGCTCATCGCCTGCGGATTCTCGATCTGCGGTGCGGCCGCCGTGGCAGCGGTGGACGGAGTCGTCGACGCCGACGAGGAAGAGGTGATCACCGCGGTCGCGCTCGTCGTCATCTTCGGCACGCTCATGATTCCCGCGATTCCGCTGCTGTCGCGAGCGCTGGGACTCTCCGACACCGACGCCGGCCTGTGGGCGGGCGGCTCCATCCACGAGGTTGCGCAGGTCGTCGCCGCGGGCGGCGCGATCGGCGGTGCTGCCCTCGGCGTCGCCGCGGTGGTCAAACTCGCGCGAGTCCTCATGCTCGCCCCGGTCATGGCCGTCCTCAGCGTGCGCCAGCGCAGACTCGCCGGCACCGACGCCGACGTGAAGCGGCCACCGCTCGTCCCGCTCTTCGTCCTCGCATTCCTCGCCTGCGTCGGCCTGCGGTCGTCCGGGCTGCTGCCCGCCGGCCTGCTCGCCGAGGCCAAGATTGTGCAAACCGCCCTACTCACCGCCGCGATGTTCGCCCTCGGCGCCGGCGTACAGATCACCACGATCAAGAAGGTCGGTGCGCGGCCCTTCGTGCTCGCGGGCATCTCCACCGTCTGGGTGGCCTCGATCGCGCTGGTCGGTGTTCTTCTGGTCGCTTGACCACCGCGGCATCAGTGCTGGACGGGTCCGGTACCGAGGAGATCCGCGTACTCGTCGGGAAGCTGGGCCACCACATCGTCGAACTCACCGCCCGTCACGGAAGCCTTCAGTGCGGCCAGCACCGCCCGCGCGTGCTGACGGGCTTGTTCTTTAGTGCACCCCAGACCTTCGTCCTCGGCGACCTTTCCGTAGAACTCATCGACTCCGAACCGCTCGCCGGGCCCGGTGGCGGGCAAGGTATCGGTGAACGCCGGCGGCAACTGTGCGGCGAGATCCTTGGTCTCACCACCGGACAGACGCTGGCCGAGCACCCGCAATGTCGCCCGTATAGCGGCCTCGCCGTGCTCGACGGTATCGATTCCCGCGGTGCTGCGTACTGCGGAAACGAGCTCTTCCTTGTTCATCTGTGCTCCTCCATTCCTCTGTGGGTCTTTGAAGGGGCGTTCCAGTTCCCGGAGTTCGCGTGGGTCCAGCGGTCGGACGTGCCGGTGGAGTCTCATCCATGGAGCGTTTTCGGTCCGGGAGCCTCTTCGACGCCATGCTTGCGCCCTACCCACCCGAGCTGGTCATCAAACCTCGAGAATCGTGGTGTGTGCGAACCCGTGTCGCACAGCTACCCCGGGCATGAACGTCGGTCCCCCGGCGTTATCAATTAGCTGTCGCCCGGGCGGGTAGCTATCGCCTTAGCGAGCGTTGACCGTGATTGCACGAAGGAGAGAAACGGTCATGGCCACCGACTACGACGCCCCCAGACTGAGCGGTCCGGATGATCTTGTCGAAGAGTCGCTCGATCAGCTCGAGACCAGGAAAGAACCCCCAATCGCCCGACGTCGACATCGACCTCGATGAGGCAGATGTCATGGAGTCGTTCGAGCTGCCGGGCGCCGACCTGTCCAGTGAAGAGCTCATGGTCAAGGTGGTACCGAAGCGAAGTGACGAGTTCACCTGCACCAGTTGCTTCCTCGTCCACCACCGTAGCCGGTTGGCCGAGCGCACCGAGAGTCGGATGATCTGCCGCGACTGCGCCGACTGATCGATCTATCCGCCGCAGTGGACCTGGAACAGCGGTCTCGGCCGGGCGTGCGCGCTGGTGACCTTTTGCCCTGGCCAGTGGGGATGAAAGGTCGTTATGATCGGATTCTGCCGTCCCCGAGAAGACGAGGGCGGCGCCGCGAAAAGCCCAGCTCACCGTGGGTGCGGTCGGCGGTTACCGGCGCGCGGCGTTCGAGCCCCCGGAACATTCCAGGCTTCGACGTTTCGTTCACCGCGCCGACGGCAACGCCTGTAGGCAGGGGGCGAGACGCAGGCAGGACGCGAGGAGGACGAGCGCGATGACCATCGCACCGCACATCACCACCGATCACGACGAGATTCGCCGGTGGGTTCAGGCGCATCACGGGGCACCTGCGCGGGACAGTGCGGGCCAGTTGCGGATCGACTTCCTCGGGACCGTCACCGGGTTGGAGCGCCTGTCCTGGGACGAGTGGTTCACCGCGTTCGAGGCGCAGTCGCTGGCCCTGTGCTACCCGGAGCCGCATATCCGCGGCGGCACCAGCGCCTGGTTCGAATTGGTGCCCCGAGACGGGGCTGTACTCGGCGCGATGAAATGAGCGCCGCGACCCGGTTGGATTTCCGCGCGGTGGTTAGTCTCGAAAGATGGCAATCCCGGATTTCACGGTCGGCACTACCGCTGCGATGGCCGGCCTCGAGAGCACCTTCGCCGACGAGCTGGACGCCCTGACGGTGCCATGGCAGGGCGCACAGGCGCCCGACCCGAAGTTGCTCGTGCTCAACGAGCAGCTCGGCGCGTCGTTGCGGCTGAATATCGAGGCGCTGCGAAGCGAGGACGGGGTCGCCGTCCTGTCCGGGTCGACGGCGCCGGCTGGGGCCAAGCCGGTGGCGATGGCGTATGCCGGCCATCAGTTCGGTGGGTACGTACCCCTCTTGGGGGATGGTCGGGCGTTACTACTCGGTGAAGTGAAGAATGGTGACGGCCGACGAGTGGATGTGCATCTCAAGGGTTCGGGGCGCACACCGTTCTCGCGGGGCGGCGACGGTTTCGCTGTTGTTGGCCCGATGCTGCGTGAATACCTGGTCAGCGAGGCGATGTATGCCCTCGGCGTCCCCACTACGCGCGCGCTGTCGGTGGTGGCGACCGGCCGGCACGTTCTTCGAGACGGCGCCGAGCCCGGTGCCGTGCTAGCCCGGGTGGCGGCCAGTCACCTGCGGGTCGGCACCTTCGAATTCGCGGTGCGGCGGGGTGAGGTGTTGCAGCCCCTCGCCGACTACGCGATCGCCCGCCACTACCCGGAGCTGACCGAACTGCCGGAGAAGGGTCACGGCAATCGCTACCTGGCGTTCTTCGAGGCGGTGGTCGAGGCTCAAGCGTCACTGGTGGCGCAGTGGATGCTCACCGGGTTCGTGCACGGGGTGATGAACACCGACAACACGACCATTTCAGGAGAGACCATCGACTACGGTCCGTGCGCTTTCCTCGACGCATTCGATCCGGCTGCAGTGTTCAGTTCGATCGACCACGGCGGCCGCTATGCGTTCGGCAACCAGCCCGCCGTCCTGAAGTGGAACCTGGCGCGCTTCGCGGAAACCTTGCTTACGCTGGTGGATTCGACGGTGGATGACGCGATTACCGCGGTCTCGGCGGTCCTCGACACCTTCGACGAGCGATACGACCGCCAGTACTCGGCGGGTATGGCGGCAAAGCTCGGTGTAGCCGGCACGCTCACCGAGCGTGCGTTGATCGACGACCTGCTGACGCTGATGGAGGAACACGGTGCCGACTGGACGGGCACCTTCCGCGCTCTCGCGGAGGAGCTACGCGGGAACTCGACACCTCTCGGCGAGCAAGTACCGCGCGAGCACATCGGGGCATGGTTGGAACGCTGGCGCGGCGTCCTGACCGCACACGGGCTCGGGGCAGCGGACACCGCAGCTGCAATGGACAGCGTCAACCCGCTGTACATCCCGCGCAACCATCAGGTCGATGCTGCTTTGCGCGCCGCGACCGGCGGTGATCTCGCTCCGTTCGAGAAGCTGCTCGAGGTCGTTACGCATCCGTTCGACCACCGCGACGAATGGTCCGACTACACCACGCCCGCACCGCGTGCATTCAGCGATACCTTCCAAACCTTCTGCGGCACCTGACCTACGGACCCACGGCCACGCCGAGCGGTTCGCGGTCGTTCACGACGATGCTCGGTCACCGTCCCAGACCACCCGTCCGTCGGATCGGACCCGTGCACCCGCCGCAAGCAGATGAGAAGTTAGCCGGCCGTCGTGCATGAGGTGCTCGACTTCGACCTCGTGGGCGAGGACGGCGACGTCGGCGACGAGGCGGCGGTGGCAACGCCACCACACACTCTCACTGCACATCATCGCCGTTCGCCGCCGACTCGCCTGCTCCACCAACTCGGCGAAGGCGTCAGCGAACTCGGTCGTGCGGGTATACGCCGCGTACGCAGCGAACTGGTCGACCTGCCACCAGGGGTCCTCCCGCTCCTCGCCCGACGGCAGGCGGCGGCGCCCGCCCAGCCGCGGTTCGTGGCGATAGTCGATTCCGGCGTGCGGTAGCCATCGCGTGAGCGCCTCACTGCTGACGTCGGGGTTGTGACGACTGCCTGGATATCGCCGAATGTCGACTACCGCTTCAATGGCGGCCGTCTCCAGCAGCGTCGTCATTTCTTCCCGGCCGAGTCGGCCGTGCCCCACCGAGATCAACATCGTCTTACCTTCTTCTCCTCGGAACCGGCCAGTGGTGTCGCTTCGTCGGACCTCCGCTCTGCGCCGGGAACGGACGGGGAGCGTTGGTGGTGATGTTACGACTCGGTGAGTTCAGGGTCCGGGTCGACGTCCACCGACACTCTCAGGTGATATCGGAGGTGGTCACAGTGGAACAGATCCTGATTCGCAACCTTCCCGCGGGAACCAAGGCCGCCCGGCGGGCGCGCGCCGAGCAGCATCACCGGTCGGTCGAAGCAGAGGTACGCGGGATCCTCCCGACTTCGGTGTGAAAATCCGTCGACCGGGCGACAACTTCTGATCTGCCAGCGGATGACCGTCTACTGAGGTCCGCTCTATGCTGGTGCGGTGTTCTTACTATTCGGTTTCGGCACCAAGCGGCAACACCTCGGTGCGGGGCAGACCCGAACGTGCCCGCGCTGCCACAACACCACACAGTGGGCACGGATACGGGCATCCAAGCAGTTCACGCTATTTTTTGTTCCCGTCGCACGCTGGAATCGCCGGCAATTCGAGGAATGTGGCATCTGCGGCACCGCCGTCGAGGTCTGAGGCACCGGGCATATCACGTCCACTCCGAACAACTTTCGCGCATCGGCGAGCAGAACCTCGAATCCAGAGTCCAGATCCACATAGCCGGGAAACTGTGTGCGCAGCCTTTTCGACACGAAGATCGTGTTCGTCCGTAGCGGTCCGCGGGAGGTGTCGATCGTAGCGGCGTCGAAAAACATTGCGGCGGTGCGCCAGTGGAAAGTGGACGCCGGACTGCTCCAGCCACTCCGCCATCGACGGTGTGGCCTGGCGTGGATCGACCTGAAATCCATCGGCAGGTACATCCCTCCGATGACGTCTTCCCCGGAGATTGGTATTCGGTCGAGGATCTGGCGGCGGTCGAGCACTTGCGCACGGTCAGGACCGTGCTTATCGGCGAATTGCCGCAGAGCAGCGAACTCGTGTTCGTGGCGGGGCACGCAGTGCGTTCCCGTCTCTGCCGCCCAGAATCCTGCCTTCCTCGACAGATCGAGCCAGTGCCGGCGACCGGCCTCCGCGTAGGCAGACGCGGCACCCAACTGGGCTGTGATGCTGGCATCCAAAGCGCTTCACGACGGTGACTCGATCGGGCGGCCCACGAACGGTGGGGCTGCCGCTCGAGTTTCCAACCCCGCCCGCTACCGAAGCCGGCCGACGAGATGTCTCGGCCGTACGGGTGTTGAGCAGGTGTTTCCGTGGGCCGGGGTGGGGGTGACGGAAAGTGATGGTTGACACAAGACCCGGTTGCTGTAGATCATCTATAGGAACTGTTTCTGAGTCAGCAAAGGATTGTGGTGCCATGAGTAAGTACCGGGTTATCGACACTGATACCCATCTCATCGAGCCGGCGGATCTGTGGACCGAACGCCTGCCGAAGGCGTGGGGCTCCGACGTCCTGCACGTCAAGTGGGACGAGAAGACCCAGTCGGACCTGTGGTTCTTCGGTGATCAACCGCTCAAGGGTGCGTGGACGTGGGCGAACTGGAACTGGAAGAACTTCAACTCCGAGCTGCACGACGGGAGCGGCCCCACCCGCCTCGACGAAGCCCATCCGGCGACCTACGACGTCGACGAGCGCGTGAAGTTCATGGACGATCAGGGCTTCGAGATGCAGGTGCTGTACCCGAACCTCGCCGGGTTCGACTGGAAGCCGTTCGTGCAGCACCCCAATCGGAACCTGGCGATCGCGCACCTGGCCGCCTACAACGACTTCCAACTCGAATGGGTGGCCAAGTACCCGGGCCGGTTCATCCCGATGATGGTGATCCCGTACTGGGACGTGGCGGCGTCGGTCGCGGAGATCGAACGCCTCGCCGATTCCGGCTTCGGCGGCATCGTGACCACCGGTGCCCCGCACGAGCACGGTCAGGCGCCGCTGGGCAGCCGTAAGTGGGATCCGCTGTGGAAGGCCTGCGAGGAGGCGGGCCTGTCGGTCAGCTTCCACACCGCCAGCGGTGACTTCCGCGAGATGCTCAAGCACGACGAGGACGACGGGTTGGTCGGCGGTGTCAAAGTCGCCGCCGACGGACCCCACATCTACCTCGCCAACGCCGTCATCGTCAGCGACCTGCTCGTCTCCGGAATCCTCGCCCGGTTCCCAACCCTGCAGTTCGTCTCCGTGGAAAGCGGAATCGGCTGGGCCCCGTTCGTTCTCGACGCCCTCGACAAGCGATTCCAGAAGAACGGCGTGTTCCGCTCGCACCCCGAGTTCGGTGACATGCTCCCCAGCGACTTCTTCAAACGGCAGGTATCGCTGAACTTCTGGTTCGAACAACTCGACGACTACCACATCGAGACACTCTCACTCAAGCCGTTGATGTTCGAAACCGACTTCCCCCACCCCACCAGCTTCCACCGGCCCACTCTCGAGGAAAACATCGAACTCGTCCTCGGCAACCAGCCCGAAGAGGTCCGCCGCGCCGTCCTGTGGGACAACGCCGCCCGCCTCTACGGCAAGGCCATGGAAAAGCAGGGAGTCAACCCGAACCAAGCCGTGGCCGGCCTGACCAGCTGACCACACCCCACACCACCACCAACAAGAGCCGGGCGCTCTGGGGCACTCCACCCGCACCCGACGGTGCCCCAGAGCGCCCAACCCCACCACCCCGACACGGTTCCTCGAACTCGTGCGAATTATGTCGAGGAACCTCTTCGAAACAATGTGAGGAAGCATAAATGACCACCGAGACAACGGATTCCAAGCCGGAAATCCTGACACAGGCCGGTGCTGCGACAGGCCGCCTCGCCGGTGTCAATCACCTGCAACTGATCGTCAGCGACATGGACGCCAGTGTCCGGTTCTACCGCGACATCCTGGGATTGACCGTTGTTCGCACCACCGCGGACTATCCGGCGCCCGGACGCGGATACCAGATCCTGAAAAACACCTTTCTTGATATGGGGAACGGGAACCTGCTGTCGCTCATTGTGGTAGGTGGAGCTGGCATCAGCGATACACCCACGACCGCAGAGCCCTCGGTCAGTGCCGAATGGTTGTGGCCCGGCGTTCCAGAAAACCAATGGACTCCGCGAAAGTTCGACCATGTCGCATTCAACGTCGACAGTCACGACGACGTGGTGTGGTTCCGGGACCACCTGCAGGCCTGCGGTGTCAAGACGAGCAAGATTATCGCCCGCGATCACGAGGCGTGGGTGGAGTCCCTCTACTTCTACGACCCGGACGGGATCCCCCTCGAAATTGCCACCTTCGACCTCGGCAACCCGAAGTGGGAATCTCACCGACCGACGGACTGGTTCCGCGATCCCAACCCTGTCCCCGCCCTCCGCGTGAACCCGGCGTGACGGAGACAAGGAGCGCAGTCGAGGCTAGCTCGACGCAATCGATCGATTTGCTGCTATACGACGGCTTGGCCGGCGTAAGTGATCCGCGGAACGCGGATCTGGTCGCTGCGGAGTCCGCTGCGCGCGCGTTTCTGGACGCGCTCGGGATCGATACCGGCGCCAGCGGTGTGCGAGATACACCCGGCAGGATGGCACGGGCTTACCTTGATCTCTTTACCCCCAACTCTTTCGAGTTGACGACCTTCCCGAACGATGAAGGGTATGACGAGCTGGTGGTGGCAAAATCCATTCCGGTTCGCTCGGTGTGTGAACACCACCTGTTGCCGTTCAGCGGTGTCGCGCATGTCGGATACCTGCCGGGCGAACGCGTCCTCGGCCTGTCGAAACTTGCCCGCATCGTCGAGTTCTTCGCCCGTCGGCCTCAGGTGCAAGAACGACTCACGAAGCAAGTCGCGGATTGCTTGACAACAAAACTCGCGCCGAAGGGTGTGGGGGTCGTGATCGAAGCCGAGCACAGCTGTATGTCGATGCGCGGGATACGCGCCATCGGCTCTACCACCGTCACCTCGGCGCTGTCGGGATCGTTGCGCGATGATCCGCGATCACGCCAAGAGTTCTTCGCGCTGACAGGCGTCTAGAGCCACGACGGAAACCTGCTCCTTCCGGTAAATCGTCGAAACGTCAAAGCCATGCCCGTCGCGTCACCGAGGTCCTCACAGGTCGGCGCGCCGAGGTGGAACAGCACAACCCAAGGGGTATCCATGAGAGCTGAGTCGGATCGAGTCAGGCAGAAACGCGTGTTTGGTGGCGTTGACATCGCGGAACTGTTATTGAGAACGACTATCGGAGCGACCATGGTCGCACACGGAGTAAAACACGCTCGCTCGCTCGACGGCACGACGCGGTGGTTCGAATCGATCGGGTTCCGCGATCCCAAGTTTCAGGCAGCCACCAGTGCCGGCGTCGAAATACTCTCGGGAGCGCCCTTATCGCGGGGACCATGACCCCGGTGGCAGCGGCGGCGGTGATTGGCACGATGGGTGTAGCGATCCGAACCGTGCATGCCCCCAACGGGTTTTTCATCACGGCCGAGGGATATGAGTACGCAGCGGGCCTTGCCGCCGGATGTGTGGCGCTTGTCAGTCTCCCCGCCGGCATGTTCGGTCTGGATCGGCATCTCCGGCTCGGACGATTCCGCGGTGGCAGAGCCGCATTTGCCACACTGATCGTGGGTGCGGCATCGGCGGCAAGCCACACGTCCGTGTTCTGGAAAAGTCCCCGACGTACCCCGCCAGACGCTCAACCGCGAACGCCCGATCTCGACACGGTAGAGCCGAGAGAACGAGCCGGCTGATCCGGCCACCGTAGCTCGACCACGCCCAGGCCCTCCGAAAGGAACTCCCATGGCCCTGCTGACCATCGGTGATCAGGTTCCCGCCTACAACCGAACCGCTGTCATCGTTGACGACCTCTCAAATTCCCCGCGCCGCAAGGTCGACTATGCCGTCCGGGTCCTCGACGCCCTGCAATCCGAACAGCTGTGCACCTGCAACTGGAAGAGGGGCGACCCCACCATCTCGCCGGGGGCATTCTCGAGTAGGAGCGTTTAATCATGGCCGGACGAGAAATTGTGGCGACTGCCACTGCCGTTGCGAAGACCGCGAAGGTCATCATTGCTCGACGAGTCGTCCCGTACGCCGCCGGGGTGCTGTCAGCAAGAATGACGTGCCTGTCAAGGACACCACGGCCAGGCCTCGCCGGCAAAGCATGGGACCGAAATCGGCTACTCGCAGATATTCGGAACGTACCTGCGATGAGCATCGATGAATTGATGACGCAATACGCGAAGCTCTCACCAGTGGACGCGCCCACTGATGTCATGTTCTGGGAGTTGGTCGACGCCCGCAGTGCGCTCAGAAAGTTCATCGTTGCCGCGGCCTGTCGCGAAGATCGATTGATCGAGGTCAGCCAGCGCCTCCTGTCGGTGGAACTGCCGACGCGTTCGGACACCGCTACATCAGCGGCGATGAGCCCTCGACGGTGACCAACCGCTGAACTGCCACGTCCCGAAGGCCAGGCAGCGCGGACTCTCTCACGCGGGTGACGCGCTCCGTTCAGGTCGCCTGATCGTTTTCCCCACCGACACCTTGTACGCGGCAGGTTCAGACGCCTTCGACCGGGAGGCCGTGCACGCCTTGTTGGCTGAAAAAACAGCGCGGTAGTGACAAGCCGGCCTCGGTCCTGTCTTGACGGCGGCACGACCGACAGTCTGCCCTCCACCATTGTGGACCTCACCTCCGCCGCCCACCCCGCTATCCTGCGGGAGGGTGCCAGTTCGAGCGCCGAGGCCAGCGAGGTCCTCGGAATCTCCCTCCCTCGGGGCGTGCCACATCGCAACCCAATCGCCACCCGCAACCGCTCACATCCATGACGAGGCAGGCACTGGCGCAGCAGCATTCGGCACGACGGTCATAGCGAGGGCGACTTTTCGGTGGTACCCGCCCGACTCGGGCTCACTGGAACGGCACCACATCTTTCCCGCGGGCGGCATCGACATAGTCCTGCCGCAGGGGATGAAACGCTTCGACGAACACAGCGCCCTCCCAGCCGACGACCAGGCCGTGTCGCACCTCGCCGGGCACCACGTAGCTGGATAACTCGGTCAACTGCACCTCGCCGGTGTCGAGCAACAGTGTCGCGTCGCCGCGGAGGAGTAACCCGATCTGTTCCTGCGGATGGGAGTGGATCGGCACCACCGTGCCGGGTTCGAAGGTGACATAGGTCAATTGCATATGTGCGCCGAAAACGGCACGCCCATCCATCCCCTGCACGGGCTTGAAACCGATCGTTTCATTCAAATCGAAGATGTTGGCCTGCATATGTCAACCCACTTCCAGCACGATTTTGCCAAGTACTTCGTTGTCAGACATCAATTGATAGGCCTGATCCGCTGCGCTCCAGGGCAGGACGCGGGCGACGACCGGGCGGAGCGTTTCGTGGATATCGCGGTGGGCGGCATGCGGGCGGAAGGGTGCAATGTCTCGCCGCAACGCGCGCACGATCTCCGCCCTTTCCTGGGGAGTCCTGGTGCGGAATGTCACGCCGACCAATTCGATCCGTTTGAATGCCAGCGCCTCCATATCCAGGAGCCCCTCCGTTCCGCCGAGGCGTCCGATCCCCACGATTCGGCCCTTCACTGCCGCGGCCTGAATGTTCATCGGAAGGTAGCTGCCACCGACGTGGTCGAGAACGATGTCGATCCCGTTGCCGGCGGTGATCTCCAGCGCTCTCGCGGCGAAATCGGTTGCACTGGTGTTGATCACTTCGTCGACCCCCAGGGCGTCAAGGAGCGCGTGGCCTCGATCCGAACGGGTGGTACCGACGATGAGCCGGGCTCCGAAGTAACGAGCCAGCTGGACGGCCTGCATGCCCACGCCGGATGTCGCGGCGTGTATCACAACCGATTCGCCCCCGGTCATCCGCGCAGTTGTCATCAACGCGTTGTGGGCTGTCATGAAGCCCAATACTGCCGCAGCTCCTTCGGGGTAGCTCCAGTTCGTCGGTATCGGGATGAGCATCGAGGCATCCACCACCACCTCTTCCGCCAGACCACCAGCCACCATCGTCATCACGCGGTCGCCTCGCGCAAAGTCGGTGACACCCGGACCGACTTCGATGATCTCCCCCGCCGCGTCGAGCCCCACCACCTGGACCTGCGGTACACCACCCCCAGCGGTATGGGTTCCGGCGAGCTGGGCCAGATCGGCGCGGTTCACCGAAGCCGCTCGCACCGCGATGCGGACCTGTGTGTCCCCTACCTCGGGTGGAACCACATCGACCAGATCCAGTCCAGGGCTATTCGACTCTCGATCGATGACCATTGCCTTCATTCTCAACCCCTCTTGATCTTGAAAATCGAAACTGGCGAGGACCGCCAGATGCGGTTGCCGTGGCGACAGCCGTTGCAGAGCATGTAATCCGTGCTGAGCCCCGCGCGGTCAGGGGCTGTTCAGGCATTCCACGAGCAGGACGCCGGATCCTTCGGGATCCGACGTGGCCACCACGCCGTAGGTTCCGCCGGTATCCTCCAGGGCGCTGAGCATGGTTGTCACACACCGAATTCCTTCGAGTCCACCCAGGTGACCGAAGGCTAACGCCCCACCCCGCGGATTTAGCATGTAGGGATTCAGGCGGAACTGCTCGAGCCAGATCAGCGGTGTCACCGCCACCTCTTCCGGAACCTCGAATTGATCGATCCGGTTGAGCGGAACTTCGAGTGCCCGCAGATACGAACGCACCGATTCAAGTTGAGAGACCGATACATTCGTCAGCGGCGTGTCGAACAGCATCTCGACTCCCACCAGACGCCCGCGAGGGTGCAATCCCAGGTCGTCGGCGCGGGCGGCGCTCGTGAGCACCAGCGCGCCGGCGCCACTCGCGGCACGAGCGTTGTGATGGGAGGCGCGACAATCGTGGCCGGCTCCACCGTTCGAAGCCGGCGCACCGGCTGGCGTAAGGGCACCGCGCGGCTCGGGCACCTGCCGAAGCTCGTCGCTCGCGATGAACTCGGTCATTTCGTGGTCGAGGTGAACTTCGAGAGGGATGATCTCGCGTCGAAAATCGCCCGACAGGGCGCATTCCCGGGCGCGTCGGTGGGACGCGAAAGCAAAGTCGCCTTGCTTCTTTCGCGTGATGGACCATAGGTCCGCTCCCCGCGGCGTCGGCTGACCCGCAGCTTGCCCAGGCTCATGGAGAGAATGCCCGCCAACCGCTCCCGCCACCAGCACCACCCTTCGCGGATCATCGTTGATCGCTTCACTGGCCAATTTGACTGCAGAAGTGGACGAAATCGTCTCGTGCAGATCGATATGATCGAACACATTCCGCCACGATTCGGCATACCGGCGCGACGCTGCCCCGTCACCCACAGTGATCACGGTGGTGACAACGTCCTCATCGATCTTGGCGCGTTGCAGTAGGCCGTTGACGGTGACGTCCAACAGCTTTTCCACCGTGAGCTCGCAGTAGGTTCTGCCGTACTTCTGCCGCTGGGTGAGCGGCGATCGCGCTGCCTCGACGATTACTACTTCGTTAGTCATCGGATTACCTCGAACTCCACACTCTGATATTTCAACGGTGCACTGAAGGTAGGCCGCAGGGCTGGACCATCGCCGATGTCGAGTCCGCAGTCAGGGCCCCTTCGACACTCCTACGAAAATCCCCGACCGATTTGCGGATGAAGGAGAAGACCCCACCATGGACGATCAACTGCGCTCCCAGTTCAACCTCGGAGGCAATAAGATGGGGGCTCGGTTGGAACACGCCGTAGGCAATTTCGCGTTCGGCACAAAGCGCACGCACCCGTTCCTGCGCCTCGAGCACAAGGCGGTGTCGCGGATCTCCGGGCACTCCATACAATTGGGCAAGGTCCCCGTGCCCCACCAGTGCCAGGCCGATGCCCGGAAGAAGAAGCTCGTCCAACGCCTCGACCGCTTCCGGGGTTTCGATAATCAACCCAACAAGCAGATTCTCGTTGGCCCAGCGCATGACGTCTGTCGCGCTGGTGACCTCCTGATAATTGACGCCCGCTCCGCCGACCAAGGCGACGCCGCGTCGACCCCTTGGATGATAGAACGCCAAGTCGATGAGGCGCTCGACCTCGGACGGATGTCGCACATGCGGAATCAGCAAGGATTGACATCCCCCGTCCAGCAATCGAGTGATCCAGGCATAGTCGATCTGGGGTGGCCTCACCAACGGACTGATTCCGGCGGCATGGGCATGCGCGACCAAGTCGAACACCGTCTCGGTGTTGTGGAGATTGTGCTCTTGGTCGATGAACACCGTGTCCGCACCCGCAGCGGCCATGGCGTACACCATGCCTGGGTCGCGCGCCTCATTGAGACTGCACCCCAACGCAATACGACCATCTTGCAAGGTTTCCAGTAGATGGTTTCGCCTCAAGATCATGGCAACAGCTCTTCTCACTCTTCGAACGGCATGCGACAGTGGGTGGCATACCAACGTGGGGCGTGGTGACCGTGTCGGGGTGGTGGGGTTGGGCGCTCTGGGGCACCGTCGGGTGCGGGTGGAGTGCCCCAGAGCGCCCGGCTCTTGTTGGTGGTGGTGTGGGGTGTGGTCAGCTGGTCAGGCCGGCCACGGCTTGGTTCGGGTTGACTCCCTGCTTTTCCATGGCCTTGCCGTAGAGGCGGGCGGCGTTGTCCCACAGGACGGCGCGGCGGACCTCTTCGGGCTGGTTGCCGAGGACGAGTTCGATGTTTTCCTCGAGAGTGGGCCGGTGGAAGCTGGTGGGGTGGGGGAAGTCGGTTTCGAACATCAACGGCTTGAGTGAGAGTGTCTCGATGTGGTAGTCGTCGAGTTGTTCGAACCAGAAGTTCAGCGATACCTGCCGTTTGAAGAAGTCGCTGGGGAGCATGTCACCGAACTCGGGGTGCGAGCGGAACACGCCGTTCTTCTGGAATCGCTTGTCGAGGGCGTCGAGAACGAACGGGGCCCAGCCGATTCCGCTTTCCACGGAGACGAACTGCAGGGTCGGGAACCGGGCGAGGATTCCGGAGACGAGCAGGTCGCTGACGATGACGGCGTTGGCGAGGTAGATGTGGGGTCCGTCGGCGGCGACTTTGACACCGCCGACCAACCCGTCGTCCTCGTCGTGCTTGAGCATCTCGCGGAAGTCACCGCTGGCGGTGTGGAAGCTGACCGACAGGCCCGCCTCCTCGCAGGCCTTCCACAGCGGATCCCACTTACGGCTGCCCAGCGGCGCCTGACCGTGCTCGTGCGGGGCACCGGTGGTCACGATGCCGCCGAAGCCGGAATCGGCGAGGCGTTCGATCTCCGCGACCGACGCCGCCACGTCCCAGTACGGGATCACCATCATCGGGATGAACCGGCCCGGGTACTTGGCCACCCATTCGAGTTGGAAGTCGTTGTAGGCGGCCAGGTGCGCGATCGCCAGGTTCCGATTGGGGTGCTGCACGAACGGCTTCCAGTCGAACCCGGCGAGGTTCGGGTACAGCACCTGCATCTCGAAGCCCTGATCGTCCATGAACTTCACGCGCTCGTCGACGTCGTAGGTCGCCGGATGGGCTTCGTCGAGGCGGGTGGGGCCGCTCCCGTCGTGCAGCTCGGAGTTGAAGTTCTTCCAGTTCCAGTTCGCCCACGTCCACGCACCCTTGAGCGGTTGATCACCGAAGAACCACAGGTCCGACTGGGTCTTCTCGTCCCACTTGACGTGCAGGACGTCGGAGCCCCACGCCTTCGGCAGGCGTTCGGTCCACAGATCCGCCGGCTCGATGAGATGGGTATCAGTGTCGATAACCCGGTACTTACTCATGGCACCACATTCCTTTGCTGACTCAGAAACAGTTCCTATAGATGATCTACAGCAACCGGGTCTTGTGTCAACCATCACTTTGCGCCACCCCCACCCCGGCCCACGGAAACACCTGCTCAACACCCCTGCGCAGCAGTGCGCACACCTGACCCCGGAACGCAGACCACCGTCGCATCGATTCCTCCGAAGCGGGGCGGCCTACTCGTCGGACCCGATTCCTGGCAAGTTCGTCAGCGCCGCACTTTGGCCACGGCGGACAAGCCGCCTCTCGAGTTTGTTCTCGTGTTGGCACGATCTCGGGATGTGTTGAGCCACCATAACTTCGTCGGCGGTGCCGACGAATTGGCGACCTCACCCATCTACATCGCTTCACGCAGCGGTAATCCCTGGGGCGAGGGCTATCATGAGCGTTATGAAAGTTGTTGGCCGGAAGACTGCGCGACTGGTGGCGGGTCGAATCGTGCAGGACATTGGAGACGAAGGGCTCTCCCGGCTTCCCTCGGAAGCGGAGTTGCTCGAACGCTACGAGGTCAGCCGGCCGTCGCTTCGCGAAGCCCTTCGTATTCTCGAAATGTACGGAGTCATCTCCATTCGACCCGGCCCGGGTGGGGGTACCCGAGTAAATCAGGTCGCAAGCTCGCAATTTGCGAGCGCTTCATCGTTGTATTTCCATCTACTCGGCCTGACGCTCAGGAATGTGCTGAACACGCGCCTGCAGGTCGAGCCTTTGATGGCTCGGCTCGCGAGTGAACGCGTGAAGTCGGGTATACCCTGGGATCCTGACGAGGCGGACGGGATCGGGGACAACGCGGAGTCCGGTAGTTTCCACTTTTCAGTGGCCCGGTTCACCGGCGACCCGATTTTACTGTTATTCGCGGACGGACTCCGCAGCATATATGTCGATGAATCCGCCGACGAGAAGATTCCCCGAGAAGAATTGCCGGTATCGCACGATCAAATCGCCGACGCCATCAAGAGTGGTGATTCCGAAAAAGCTGAGCGCCTCATGCGTGATCATATTCGGAGTTATGTCGACGCGTTGGAGAAGAATTGTCCCGAGGTGCTGGACCAGGTAGTGGACTGGAACTAATTGTCCTCTGTCGTTCTACCCCGACTGTCCAGGACTGGCGCGCGCTCCCCGGATTCTGCAGGATGTTCGATGGTCGTGACGGTTACGCGTCCTCACACCTCAGCTGTGAGCGTCTGATCTTGCCGACACTTGTTCGTGGAAGTTCCGCCACCTGGTGCCAATCGCGTGGACATGCTTGCGGTGGAAGGTTGTTCGACGCCCAGGCGGTGAGCTCATCGATGTCGAGCGGTGTCTCCGCGTTCCGCGCTACTACATAGGCGACGGGAACAACGTCCCGAATGGGGTCCGGCCGCGGGACGACGGCGACCTCCAGGACACCGGGTGCCTGCGCCAATGCGGCCTCGACCTCGGTGAGGCTGACGTTCTCGCCGGAGACCTTGATGACGTCGTCGACCCGGCCGACGAATCGCAGGCGCCCGTCCTGATCGGACACCACCAGGTCGCCAGTTCGTAGCCACGTCTCGCCGCCTTCTTCGAGAAGTGCGGCCGACGTCGCCTTCGGGTCCGAGAGATATTCCTGAAAGAGGTCACACCCGGGGGTGCCGGCCACCAACAAGAGACCGGGGGTCTCCGTTTCGACGGGCTCGAGGCTGTGGGGATCGACAATGGCGGTTCTGCGTCCTGCGTCGCTGGGGTTGCCGATGAAGACCGGACTCGCGTCTTCGGGGCGTTCCGCCGTGACCATGGCAACGGTTTCGGTCATTCCGTACAGCTGGCGCGGTGCACATCCCACCATCGACGCGAACTCCTCGAAGTGACCGGGAGCGAGGCTTTGAGCGAACCAGACGTGCGTGAGGCTCAGTTGGGGTGTGTCCTCGGGACGCCGCGCAAGAATCATCCGGATCGGGGCCGCAAACAAGCTGGCGTGGGTAGCCGCGAGTCGGGCGGCCTGCTTACCCCATTGAGAGGCCGAGAATGTGTGGGTCAGGGCCACGCTTGCACCCACCGCGATCGCCGGAGCGAAGCAATAGTATTGGGCGTTCGCATGGAACAGTGGAAGTGTGACCAACCAGCGGTCCCCCGGTCTCAGGTCGGCGGCCTTCGCCATCGCCTGGGCGACGTGTGCATAGTTGCACTGCGTCAGTACAACAGCTTTGGGCTCGGATGTCGTTCCAGACGTGAACATCACTGCGAGTCGGTCATGCGGGCCTGGTTCGTGGACCAGACGTGGGAGGCGGTCGCGGGAGACCAGGACGCTGCCAGGAAGCACGTCGATCGAATCTTCCTTCAGGACAATAAGTTCTATATCGAGCGCCGACGCTGCACCCTCGTCGAACGCACGCTTGACGCCCTGGAGGTACGTGTCGGCATTCCGGGAACCGCACAGCGCCACAGTCGGTGTCGTTCGACGAATATGCATCGCGATGTCCCTGGCGGAGGACGCCGGATCGGCGAAGATGGCGGTGGCGCCGATACGCGCTGTGGCGAGCCACACTGCCACGAAAGCGGGACAATTCTTCAAGACAACGTGGACCGCCGACCCGGGCACTGCCCCTGCCTCTTCGAGCGCGGCGGCCGTCGAATCGACGATTCGATCGAACTCCTCATAGGTCCATTGCGTGACGTCGTTCGTCGACCCTTCGAAGACCAAGAAGGTCTCGCTCGCGTGAACCGCGACGGTCTCGCTCCAGGTTCGTGCGAATGTTGCGCAGGCAACGGCGTCCAACGTGCACCTCACAGATTGTCGTACATATCTCGGATCGTTCTCGGTGCCTCGTCGAGCACCCACAACGTGTTCGGTCTGCCCTACACTTCGTGCGTCAATCGGGCCTCCGCCGAAGCCTACGTTCGTCGTGTCCGTGTCGATATGTCCGATGGAGACGGTACTTGCGCCGATTCTGGTCCGTGGTGGACATACACCGTATGGTGAAGGCAACTGCTGCGGCTGAATGCGCGCAGGATGAGATGAGGCGATCATGAAACACGAATTGCAGCTCACATCTTCCGAGAATCTCGCGGGTGGCACAGCCACCAACATCCTGCGAGTCGCCTCTGAGCTGGTGCGCGCCGTCTCCCGCACGGGTTCGGATCTCGGGAAGGTCGAGCGCACGGTCGTCGAGATCTTGAGCGCGGCTTCGGACGTTCCGGTCAGCGCTGAGGAGCCCGGGTTCCATCCGGCCCTGCTTGCTCTCCTCAGAGAAGTCGCCGGTCAGCACGAGGCGCGAGATGATCGGTATCGCGCCCTGTTGGACACCGTCGCTGACATCACCTCGGAAGACGATCCGGACAGGCTTCTCGGCGGTATTGCCGATCGTGCGCGGAGGCTTCTTCGCGCCGACGTCGTCTACCTCTGGTTAGCGGAACGAGACGGTGAATACGCTTACCTGGGTGCGACCTCGGGGGGCATGACTTCCGAGCTTCTCGATCTGCGTGTACCGGCGGGGATGGCGATGACAGGGCGGATAATAGAGAGCGGAATGCCGTTGATCGTTTCGAGGTACTTCGGCGATCCGAATTTTGTTCATTTTCCAGACGTCGACCGGGTCATGGAGCGGGAGAAAATCGTTGCGACCGTCGGCGTGCCCCTGGTGAACGGATCTAAACGGCTCGGTGCGTTGATTGCTGCCAACCGTGACGAACGTGCCTACACTCCAGCGGATCTGGATCTTCTGCATTCGCTGGCCGGGCATGCCGCCATCTCGATCGAACGCTCGAGGCTTGCCGAGGAAACCAAGACTGCATTGCGGTCACTCGAGGACGCGAACCGCGAGCTGGCCCGGAGTAACGCCGAGTCCGAGCGCGCGACCACGGCGCACTTCACGCTTTCCCAGGTCGCCTTGGCCGGCGGAAACATCGACAATCTGGTTCAGGAAGTCGTCAAGATCGTCGGCGGTGAGTTGGCTGTGTTCGATCCGGACGACCGCCTACTCGCTGACGCCGGTGACCTCAGCGGAACTGCGCAGCCTCCCGAGTTGATTCGTCTCGCGGCTCTCGCGCGGACCACTCAAACGTCCGGAAGCCTCGTGGCCATCCCGATCTTGGCGGCCGCCAGACTTCTCGGCATTCTGTACTACCAAGGTGACGAGACTCCCGCGAAGCCAGACATTCAGATCCTCGAACGTGCAGCAGTCGTCGCCGCTTTGCTTCTACTCTTGGCCGAGGCAGAGGCCGGAGCCGCGGGTTTTCGTCGCGACGACTTCATCGACGATCTCCTGTCTGGTGACGAAGCTCCCAGCCGCCTGATCCACCGAGCCGCGCAGCTGCGAATGGAACTGCGTCAGCCGTACACCGTTCATGTAGTGCGAGCACCCCTGCAGCAACGTCGGCTCGCTCACCTCGCAGACGAAGCAGCGAAGATCCGAGGGGGCTTGGCCGGGCAAAGCCATATCCTCCAGCGCGGAAACAAGTCGTCGGTAGTAGCCCTGATACCAGGAAATGATCCGCGGTCGAATTCCGCCGAGCTGTCCTCAGCAATCGCGCGCGCCGGACGGGTGACGCCATCGGTGGCCGGCGCGGGACCGACGCGCGCGGTAGCCGGCGTTCGTGAGCTGTTCGATGAGGCGGTGACCTGCAGTGATGCGATGGAACGGATACAGGGCGGTGCCATGTCGGGCACCTTGGAGGATCTCGGGTTCGTCGGACTGGTTCTGAGTAATCGACCGAATGTGGACCGATTCGTGCGGATGACGCTCGCCCCAGTGGCCCGGTACGACGCGGCGCACCACACCGAATTGTTGAGCACTCTCGAGGCCCTCCTTGCAACGGATGGAAGTCCGACAGCAGCGTCGGAAGTTCTGCATGTTCACGTCAGTACGGTGAAACAGCGAATGCAGCGGTTGAAGGACCTATTGGGAGACGATTGGAGAACTGTGGATCGAACGAGCGAACTCCGTCTCGCGCTGAAACTTCATCGGCTCAATCAGAACACACTGGAGGCTGATGCCCAGTCGGCTCCGCACAGGGGCGCCGCCTCGGCCGGCAGCTGGTCGAGCGGTTCTGTTCAAGGCTAGGTAGAAGTCTGCTCGACGACCCACGCTGCGATCTGCGCGCGGCTGGTGAACCCGAGCTTGGACAGAATGTGCTCGACGTGGCCTTGAACGGTGCGCGGGGAAATGACCAATCGGGTGGCGATGGCCCTGTTGGTCAGGCCCTCCGCGACGGCCTCTGCTATCTGACGTTCTCTCTTGGTCAACTTCGCGGTCTCCCCAGGTGTGGGCGGCGGCGTGGGCGTTTTCTCACCGAGGGCATAGGCGATGGCAGCGTTGAATCCCAGGCCTCGGCCGTCCCTTCGGGAAGCCGCGAATGTCGGTTCGCCGAGCGCGTGCGTCGTCCTGCGCTCGCACTCGTCGTGATAATCGAGCAGGTTCGGGAACCACAGCGTGAAGGTCCCTACGGACTGCGCCATTTCCTCCGCGGCACCTATCAGTACAGCTGCACGCCGCGCATCGTTGTTCTCGGCTGCGACCCAGGCAAGGACTTCAAGGCACGTTGCGGTCGTACGGAGATCGCCTACCTCACGGGACAACTGCAGTGCGTGCCGCAGCAGTTCAACCGTGCCGGGGTGGTCTGATCGTCGCCATGCGGCGATGCCCAATGCCCGGAGGGTCGCGGCGCGGTGTACGACCTCGCCGCAGGACTCGGTGATCGCGAGTGCCTGTGAATAGCACTCGTTCGCTCGTCGTTCGTCACCCGCCTGGTCACATGCCCGCCCGAGCATGTGAAGTACCTCGATGTGCGAGAAATCGTGAGCGCTGAACTTTTCGATCGCGGTTTCCAGCAGTGATCGCGCCCGCGCAAAATCGCCGCGGTACAGAGCGAGTGTTCCTTCGGCTCGGGCGACGAATGCATCTGCCGTAGAGTCGGAAACCTTCTGGGCCACCATGCGTGCCTCGGCTACCGAGGCTGAGGCCGCGGTCAGGTCGCCCTGCAGTTCGGCCAGGACGCTGTGTGCATGCAAGGCCTTCACCCGCTCCACCGTCGGAGTCTTCCACGGCACAGCAAGGAGTCGGTCGAGCCAGCGCCGACCCTCGCTGAACAGTCCGCGCGCCTGCCAGAACGGCTGGAGGGCGGCGGCGATCGTCAGTCCGATTCCAGGATTGTCACTCAGGCAGAACTCCATCACCTCGCGAAGGTTGGTCTGTTCGCGATCCAGGCGGGAGATCCAGTCGAGCTGTCGGGGGCTGATCCAATCCGACTCTGCATCGAGCGCCAACTGCCGGTACCAGTCTCGGTGGCGACAGCGCAGATCTGCGTACTTCTCGGTTCCCTGCGCGAGTTCCCTGCCATAGTCCCGCAGGATGTCGAGCAACCGGAAGCGCACTACTGCGCCGGACTCCTCCCGAATAAGGATCGACTTGTCGACCAAAGAGGTCAGCACATCGAGTACCTCCTGCGCATCCATGTCACTGCCGCAAATCTGCTCGGCCGCATCCAGTTCGATGCTCCCCGCAAACACCGACAGCCGTGCCCACAGCAACCGCTCTACGGGGTTGCACAAGTCATAACTCCAGTCGACGCACAGACGCATAGTTTGCTGCCGGGTCGGGGCGGTTCGGCTGCTGCGGGACAGCAGCGTGTAGCGGTCGGTCAGCCGCTGGAGGATTTGCTCTGGCGACATGGCTCGCACCCGGGCCGCAGCGAGTTCGATGGGCAACGGTAATCCGTCGAGCCGATGGCAGATCTGGGCCACAGTGCCCGCGTTGTCTTCGGTCAGTCTGAACGTCGGGAGAGCCGTGGCGGCGCGTTCGGCGAACAATGTCACGGCGTCGTAGCTAGGTGTTCCTCGGAGTGAGGGCACGTGCTCGGGAATGGTGAGCGGCGGGACACGCAGAACAACTTCCCCGGCGATGCCGAGAGGCTCGCGACTGGTGGCGAGGATACGCAATTGCGGACAACCGCGAAGAAGGGTTACGGACAGCTCTGCCGCCGCGTCCACCACCTGCTCACAGTTGTCGAGCACCAGTAAGAGCTCGCGTGGAGCCAGAAAGTTCAACAGGCCGTCGCGCTGGTTCTTCGCCCGTTGATCCCGCAAGCCTAAAGCTGCAGCCACAAGGTCTGCCACCAATGAACCGTCCGATAGCTCGGCGAACTCCACCAGCCATACTCCGTCGTTGAATCCGCGTCGCATACTGTCAGCTGCCCTGAGTGCGAGGCGTGTTTTGCCGACGCCTCCGAAACCGGTCAGTGTCACCAAGTGCGATGTTTCCACGGAGCGTTTCACTTCCGACAGTTCATGCCTGCGACCGACGAAACTAGTCAGCTCCACCGGCAAGTTCCCTGTCGTCCTGCCCGGCAACCGAGTCGGGCCAGGATAGGAATTGCCTCCGGTGGGACGAACAACCATGGAGTTCGGTAGGGCCTCTTGCGGCCGCTCACCTCCGGAACCGGTGTGGAGTGCCATGTCGTCGACCGCGAAACCGTGGTCGAATTGCGCGCGCCGGAGGGCCTCACCGAGGGTGGCGGCGGAGTGCCGGTCCGGTGCGGATGTGGCCATCGCCCGTTCCACCGCCGCACTGACGTCGTCAGCGATGTCCTGTTCCCGTAGATCCGGAACGGGCTCGGTGGTGATGCGAACGAACTGCGCGACCAGCTGCTCACCGCTGCGCCGCTCGAAAGCAGCATGACCGGTCAATGCGCAGAAGAGAGTGGCGCCCAGCCCATAGACGTCCGAGGCCGGGCTCGGCGACTTCCCGGCTAGAACCTCGGGCGCGGTAAACGCAGGTGAGCCGGTGACGGTACCGGTGGCGGTTTCGAAACTCCCCTGGATACGCGCGATACCGAAGTCGGCCAGTGCGGGCTCGTCGTAGTCGGAGAGCAAGATGTTCGCGGGTTTGATATCGCGGTGCAGGATGCCGAGCCGGTGCGCTGTTTCGAGGGCGCCCGCGATCTTCACCCCGAAGCGAAGGGCCTCGTCCAGTGGGAGAGGTCCGTGCCGGCGGACTCGCGTGTCGAGGCAGCCACGGGCGTAGTAGGGCATCACAAGAAAAAGCCGGCCACGGTCGGTGGTACCTATCTGCAGGACATTCGCGATGTTCGGGTGCCCTGTCAGCCTCCCCATCGCCCGCTGTTCGCGGAGAAATCGTTCCCGATTCTCGTTGTCGTCGAAGTCTGCGGTGAGAACCTTCACCGCGACAGTGCGGTCCAGAGCGGTCTGCGTGCAGCGATACACGACGCCGAAGCCACCGCGCCCGATCTCCTCGGCATTGAAAAATCCCGCCGATTCCAGGTCCGTCACCAACACAGCGTTGTCGACACGCTGTGTTGCGAAGGGATCATTGTCGGTCGCCATCTGCGATGCGCTCTTTGCCCTGTTGAGGGATTCGATGAGGTGTCGGCCGACACCTCCTGGATCACCAGGATATCGCTGGACGCGTCCCCCAACAGTGTGCGGCGGCCGTGGGCTGAAGACCGCAAACCGGAAATTCGACGGCCCCGTAATCCTCGAATGCACCGTCACGAACTCGCACTAACGGCTGGCTACTCCCTCGGGGACACAAAGTCGAGGGCAGTGTGTCTCCGGCGGACATTTGTCATTGCTCCAACCAGGAATACTGTCTCTGTGTGTCGCGGATCACCACGGTCTCGCACGCCCGAGCTGACGGGCATGGCTGCCCGATCAGCTCCGGTCCCGACCAACCCTGCTCGCCGGAAACCAAGGAGTCGCGCTACGCAACAGAAACCAGATGATCAGTGAAGTTCAGTCGGGTGCAATCGACGGCAATCACCATCATCTCTCCGGAGGACCAGAAGTGACATTATCCGAAAGATCGCAGGGGCGCCGCGTCAATCCAACGCTGACGCTTGCGGTCGTTGTTGCCTCAGTATTCGCCTACAAGGGTCTCGAATCGATCCTTTCCCCTGCTCTGCCGCTGATTCAAGAGTCCCTCGGCGCAACAGAAGCACAGATCGCGTGGGTAATCACCGGTGTGCTGCTCACGGGTGCGGTGGCCACCCCGTTGATCGGCCGCCTGTCTGACATTCGCGACAAGAAGTCGATCCTCCTTGCCGTACTGGCAATCGTCGCAACCGGAACCGCAGTCTCGGGTCTTTCGAACTCGATCTTGATGCTTACCTTGGGACAGCTCCTGCAGGGTGTTGGCCTTGCGGTGGTCCCCCTTGCCTTCGGAATTATTCGCGATACTCAGACCGAAGCCCGGATCAAGTCGGGCAATGGTTCGGTCATTGCCTTCATCTACGCCGGGACGGCGTTTGCGCTCGTCGGCTCTGGGCTGCTCGTGAGCGTTCTCCCCTGGCGTTGGTTGTTCTCGGTCCCCTTCGTGATCATCACCATCATCTTCGTCGCCGCATGGCGCCTGGTCCCATCGTGTCCACCTGCCAATCACGGCCGCGTCGACTACACGGGTGCCGCTTTCCTCGGCAGCGGAATGGCCGTCATTCTCATCGGAATCACCAAGGCGCCCGAGTGGGGTTGGCTCTCTGTCGAGTTCGGAGCAACAGTGCTCGCATGCGTTGCGCTGTTGACAACCTTCGTCGTCCTCGAGCTCCGTTCGTCCGAGCCGCTCATCGACGTGCGCTTGCTTGCGACGCGGCCACTTGCAGTGAGCTGCCTCGTGTATCTGCTGTGCGGGTTCGCTACAAATGCACTGTTTCTGGCGGTACCCATGCTGGTGCAGCAACCGACCGACACAGGGTTCGGTCTCGGCGCCTCCGAGTTCACGACGAGCCTTCTCCTGCTCCCCCTCGGCTTGGCCGGTGCCGTTGTAGCACCGCTGACAGGTTGGCTCGATCTTCGGGTCGGTGGACGAACCACCATGCTCACTGGTGTCATTCTGGCTGGGGCGTCGTTCGTCCTTCTTCTCACTGCAAACGGACATTTCCTCATGGTCATGGGAGCGACCATCCTCATTGGCGCTTCGGGTGGGATCACACTGACGCAGGCAATGAACACAGTGGCGTTGACGTCTCCGGTCAGCCGGATCGGGGCGTTCAGCGGTCTCGCGTTTGTCGTCAAGGCAGTCGGTGGCACACTCGGCGTCCAACTTTCGGGAAGCATCCTCACCACCGGCACCAGTACGGCTGCGCCGACCTGGACTTCCTTCACGATCGTGTTCGTGATGGGCATCGTCGTCACAGCCCTGGTTGCCGTCAGCTGCTTGCTTTTGCCACGGAAAGTGACAACTTCGGCACAAGGAGCAGAACCACTGGTCACCACCAGGGTTTCGACAGACTGACCTGACCCCGCCCGGTTAGTCAGAAGTAGTCGTCGGCTCGACGTCGTCGAAATTCGGGTGCGGCAGTCGCCGGTCAGTCCGCCATTCCGCTGACTGCCGCACCTGCACGGGTGACCACATCAACAAACAGACCGCCCGGTTAAAAGCGGATGCCAGAAAGCTGTCCATTGAAGCCGACAAAGAACGGCGCAGACTCTACGGGCGTCGAAACCTACACGCGCGAGTATCGGAAATTACGCCGGACCAAACACACCGGGCGACAGATACAGACGGAGTACAAGTCCCGGGGAGAAGCCGCTCGATTCATCGAATTCGCTCGAGCGTGGATTCCCTACGGCGGCGCGACTGACGAGGACATCTTCGTCAGCTTCGGCATGACACGTACTCGCTTCGTACAGATGCTTCACCACTTCGTCGTCGAGGCCGGCCTCGATGCCGAAACTGTCAGAGAGCTCGCCGACACCTATCCGTATTCGCCCCCTCAGGTCGATCGATGACCTGACACAGCCGACTCGGCAACGACAACGACATCGTTCTCGTGGCTTCCTTCACATCCGGCCAGGCCCCAACCTTCCGCGGCGCGCGCTGACGGATGCACGTTGTCAGTCGCGCCGAGTCACGGGTCCAGTTGTGCGCATATGAGGGTGTCGAGTCGCTGCCACGATCCGGCGCGCGAGGTCGTCGATACGGGGATCATCGGCGTCGAGGTCGTACGCGTGGTCGTAGTCGCGGAAAAGCTGCCGCAGCAGCGGGTCGGCAAGAATGTCGGCTTGGTCGTGAAACAGTGTGATCGCGTAGTCCGGATGGGTGGCGAACACGAGGATCCACAGGTCGCGTTGCAGGTCGACCCAACGGGGTGTAAATCGAAGAAGGTGTTCGAGATGGACACCGACGGCATCGGTGTGCTCAGCCCCACAACTGGCGGAACGACCGCGAGTGGGTTCGCGCTCAGTAGTTCAACCACGTCTCTTGTTGCTGCACAGTCGAACCGGCTCTGATCGAGTATTTCGGTCCACGATTCATCGATGTTGTTCGCGGTAGCGGCTCGGACTGAT
This sequence comes from Rhodococcus sp. USK13, assembly GCF_018343855.1. Taxonomy (NCBI): domain Bacteria; kingdom Bacillati; phylum Actinomycetota; class Actinomycetes; order Mycobacteriales; family Nocardiaceae; genus Rhodococcus; species Rhodococcus sp. USK13. The sequence continues at coordinate 907,189 of NZ_CP069242.1, forward strand.
GCCGTAGGTCGCCGTGAATGCCCTGCTGAAGACCGACAGATCGACGAATCCGAACTGTGTGGCGATGTCGGTCAAGGATCGGGACCTGTTGCGTGGAACCATCATCGCGCGACGACAAGCCTCGAGCCGGTGCTCGCGAATCGTGGCGGCAGCGGTTGCGTCGAAGCGTGCGAACACTCTGTGAACGGTACGAGTGGAGACGAAGAAAGCCTGGGCGATACCGCTGGGGGAAAGATCCGGATCGTCTAGGTGGCGTTCGATGTGCCGCACCATACTCGCGTAGAGGTCCCGCAGACCTGGATCCGGATCCTTGGACTGACCTTCCTCTTGGGCCGCCGTGATGGCCAGGTCCGCCAGCCCGCTGGCTAGGCCGATGGCACCCGCGGACGATACCTCCCCATCGGCGGCCAGGAGGGTGGAGAGCATCGGTGAGAGCAACTGTCCTACGGGGGACGTGGACCGTACGGTCCGTGCTGTCAAGTCCTGCAACTGAGTCTCGGTGAGCGACAACGAAGCCCGTGGCCAAGTGAACACGCGCAGGTGCCACTCCGGATGCAAACTCCAGGTGAATGGCCTCGAAGTCTCGTAGAGGGCGAAATCTCCCGGGCCGAGGGTGCACGTGCGCCCGTCCTGGGTGAGCTGTCCCTCACCGGCGACGACCATGCCGATTTGCATCAACTCGAGCGGATGGAGGTTGGCAAGCCTGACGGTTCTGCGGAAGACCTGGGATGTGGCGGTGACGTCGGCCGCCATCAGGTGCGCGAAATGGCGGGTGCGCACCGCCCCGGTGAAGTTCTCTGGCTCGATCGGCGCGATGTCCAGTGCCACGAACGTGTCGCGGATCGTTTCGATCCAGGTGCCGAGCGCGGTGGTTCGCACCACTTCGCGGCCCTGGCGGGATGGCGACGGGACTGGAGCAGGCGCTACCTTGATCGACTCGTCCGAGCGGCGGCACTCCGGGCAGTCATTGTCCACCACGTCACCATCCGGCGGCGGCAACGACGACATGAACGGCTCCTTCTGCTCGCGCGAACACCACGCTAAGAGCGATGAAATCACATGTCAACCTGCGCGGACTTCCTACGCCGAAGAAGCATGCCACCGACCCGGCGGCGGGGAGCAGGCAGCGCGTTAAGAACAGCAGCAACACCACGCGCGGTGCTATGACCCGATCCGCTGACCGGGCCGCGGAACAATTCATGCGTCTTCACTAGCACGCTACGGGCTGGTCCCGGGCGCTTCGGCCGCATAGAGCTGGAACGTCCTCCAGTCCCGATCACGTGATTGGCCCCCGCGAGTGTCGCAACGTGCAAAGGCGGCTGGCGCTCAGCGTCAAACGCCACGCCCCTGAAGCGCCTACCGTTCGAGTACGCCGGAAATTGCCGGGGTGTTCAGGGGACCTCCTGGACTGACAATGATGTGTGCTGGAGGCCGCGTGAACGTGGACGGACAAGTCAAGCCCGCGCCTGCACCGTCGGATGGTTCATCGCCACCGAGGCGCCTGAAGCCTGCTCGCGAGTACGCGGCCTCGTGGACGGTCCCATCTTACGAATAATGTGGCAACGACGGTCAGCCGGTAGACCATGCCCCATTGGCCCGAGGTCGCCCAAATCACCCGAACCCCTGCCACTGCCGAACAACTGCCCCAGCAGCACAGGATTCTCGACTGTCCAGACCAGGCCCCTGCGGGTGTGCCGTGGTTCAACCGAAGGAGACACAGTTTTCATGTCTGCATTGCCCCCACCCGATTCCGCACGTCTGACCGCCCTTGATCGGCACTTTCGGTTCGGCCTGTCCGCTTCGGAACTCGAGGAATTTGCACCTGCGGTCGAAGCGTCCCTCGGTGCGTCGACCGCCGTCGAGGACCTCTATCGGCGCTCCGCCCCACCGACCCCGCAGCGGGAATGGGCGCCGGCCGCACCGGAGCGTAACCGTCTCGGTGCCTGGTACGTCACCACCGAGATCGCCGGCGCGCCGGACGGCCCACTGTCCGGAAAGACGGTGGCAGTCAAAGACAATGTCGCGGTCGCCGGTGTCCCGATGATGAACGGATCCCGCACCGTGGAGGGTTTCATCCCTCGCCGCGATGCGACGGTGGTCCGGCGGCTCCTCGATGCCGGTGCGACGATCACCGGTAAGGCAGTGTGCGAGGACCTGTGTTTCTCCGGGGCCAGTTTCACATCACAGCCCGCACCGGTCCGCAACCCATGGGACCCGACACGCAATTCCGGCGGCTCCTCCAGCGGCAGTGGAGCACTCGTTGCGAACGGAGACGTCGATATGGCCGTCGGCGGCGACCAGGGCGGCTCCATCCGGATCCCCGCAGCGTTCTGCGGAACCGTCGGTCACAAGCCGACGCACGGACTGGTCCCCTACACCGGGGCGTTTCCCATCGAGCGAACCATCGACCACCTCGGCCCGATCACCCGCACCGTTGCCGATGCGGCCGTCATGCTCAGTGTGCTGGCAGGACCCGATGGCGCCGATCCCCGCCAGCCGACCACAATCGAGGTCGTCGATTACCTGTCCGCGATCACCCAATCGGCGTCTGGGCTCCGTGTCGGTGTCGTGACCGAGGGGTTCGGCACAGCGGTGTCGGATCCGGAAGTCGATTCGGCCGTCCGGGCTGCGGTCGATGTCCTGCGCGGTGCCGGACTGGCGGCGGAGGAGGTGTCGATTCCTTGGCATCTCGACGCCATGCACGTGTGGAATGTGATCGCGACGGAGGGCGCCGCTTATCAGATGCTCGATGGCAACGCGTACGGGATGAATGCCGACGGCTTCTACGATCCGGAGTTGGTCGCGCACTTCGCCACCCAGCGCCTCGACCGCGGCCACGAGCTGTCCAAGACCGTGAAACTGGTGGGATTGTCGGGTCGCTATACCTTCGAGGTCGGCGGCGGGAAGTACTACGCCATGGCGCGCCAACTCGTACCCGAGTTGCGCGCGGCGTACGACGCCGCGTTGGCGTACTACGACGTCCTGGTCATGCCCACCGTCCCCTACACGGCCCGAGAGATCCCCCCGGCCGATGCCGGCCTGGCCGATTACCTGCACGTCGCGCTGTCGATGGTGGGCAATACTGCCCCCTTCGACGGCACCGGGCACCCGGCGTGTTCGGTTCCAGCCGGTCTGGTCGGCGGCCTGCCGACCGGTTTGATGATCGTCGGCAAGCGTTTCGACGATGCCACGGTTCTGCGCGTGGCACACACCTATGAACAGGCTGTCGGCGTATTCCCCACGCCACCGGCCGCCGCGACCGCAAGAAGTTTTGCGTAAACGAAGTATTCGTCCTCAGGATACGGACGGGCTCGGCCTTGTCCTGGAGCGGGCGAACTTGTCTTCCGTGCCGAATTGGAGAAGGCCGCGATTCCGGTCCGTTTCCGGCAATTCTCGCGCTTCTTCACTGACTGTCGCTCATCGTCGAACTATCAGTCGCTCGTGGTCAAATTCACACCGTTAGAGGACGGTAGCTTCTGACCTATACGAGTTTCCGAGATTCTCTCGAAGCCCCAACTCGATGAAACAGGAGTCCTTATGGAATCTGCAATCAGCGACCACCTCGTATGTCCGCGAACGTTGAATCGACGTGTGCCCGACGACTACCAACCTCCCTTCCCCATGTGGGTAGGACGCGCTGATGAAACCCTCCGCCAGGTGGTGATGGCGTATCTGGGCGTGCAATTCCGCGGCGACGAGCTCCGGACGGCCGCTCTTGCGGCAATGCGCGGCATCGTCGCCAGCTTCGATATGGAGGACGGACCTCTGCACCACGATCTGACCCACCATGAGGACAACGAGGGCTACGAGAACCTGATGGTGGTGGGATACTGGAAAGATGTTGCCTCCTACACCCGTTGGATAAGCACCTCCGTCGTGTCCGACTGGTGGACATCGGACGAACGACTGTCCGAGGGACTCGGCTACTTCCGCGAGATCGTCGCCCCCCGGGCCGAGCAATTCGAAACTTTGTACGCCTTCCAGGAAGACCTTCCTGGTATCGGCGCGGTGATGGACGGGATCAGCGGCGACATCAACGAGCACGGGTACTGGGGTTCGATGCGCGAACGTTTCCCGCTGTCCCAAACTGATTGGATGCAGCCTTCGGGCGGATTGCGGGTGATCAGTGGTGATCCTGCCGTTGGTGGTCGGGTAATTATCCAGGGCCACGACAACATCGCGTTGATTCGCTCCGGTCAGGATTGGAAGGATGCCGAATCAGAAGAACGCTCCCTGTATCTCGACGACATCCTCCCAACATTGCAGGAGGGCATGGATTTTCTCCGCGACAACGGTGAGACGGTCGGCTGTTACAGCAATAGGTTCGTACGCAATATCGATGTGGAGGGGAACTTCCTTGATTTGAGCTATAACATCGGGCACTGGGCTTCGCTCGACCAACTGGAGCGTTGGGCAGAATCCCATCCCACCCATCTGCGAATCTTCACTACCTTTTTCCGAGTCGCCGAGGGTTTGTCGAAGTTGCGTCTGTATCACGAGGTATCGGTGTCAGACGCACGCGACCAACTGTACGAGTACATCAACTGCCATCCCGGGACCGGCATGCTGCGCGATGCGCAATCAGTGGGCACCTCGAAGAGCTGACCTACTCCATAGCGCGTCCTGACACATCAATGTCCCACTTCGTACGTACCAGTCCCCTACAGAAAGTGAAAAAAATGACCTCAACGATCGAACACACACCAGACAACGCGGCACCGGCTCAAGCCCCGGCGTCTGATCGCGCGTGGGCACTGTTCCGTGCGCTCGACGGAAAGGGCCTGGTACCCGAGGGTTACACCGAAGGGTGGAAGAAGACCTTCGAGGAGGACTTCAGCCCGAAGCGCGGTGCCGAACTCGTCGCGCGGGCCTGGACCGACCCGGAGTTCCGCGACCTGCTCCTCACCGACGGCACCGCGGCCGTGGACCAGTACGGCTACCTCGGACCACAGGGCGAATACATCGTCGCGCTCGAGGACACCCCCGCCCTCAAGAACGTGATCGTCTGCTCCCTCTGCTCGTGCACCGCCTGGCCCATCCTCGGGTTGCCGCCGACCTGGTACAAGAGCTTCGAGTATCGTGCGCGCGTCGTCCGTGAACCGCGAAAGGTGCTGTCCGAGATGGGCACCGTCATTCCGGACGATGTCGAGATCCGGGTGTACGACACCACCGCCGAGACCCGCTACATCGTGCTCCCCCAACGGCCCGCCGGCACCGAAGGCTGGACCCAGGAGCAACTGCAGCAGATCGTCACCAAGGACTGCCTGATCGGGGTCGCAGTCCCGCAGGTCCCGGCCAACTGATCCACCGAATCAAAGGAGTTAAACCCATGGATGGAGTTCACGATCTCGCCGGTGTTCAAGGGTTCGGCAAGGTGCCCCACACCGTCAACGCCGATATCGGTCCCACCTTCCACGCCGACTGGGAACACCTGCCCTACAGCCTGTTCTTCCTCGGAGTGGCGGAGCTGGGGGCCTTCAGTGTCGACGAGGTCCGCTACGTCGTCGAACGGATGGAACCCCGCCATTACATGATGACGCCCTATTACGAGAGGTACGCCATCGGCGTTGCCACCCTCATGGTCGAAAAAGGCATCCTCACCCACGAAGAACTCGAAGCGCTCGCCGGGGGCCCGTTCCCGCTGTCCCGGCCGGCCGAGTCGGAGGGACGTCCGGCACGCACCGACACCATCACCTTCGAGGTCGGGCAACGTGTCCGGGTGCGCGACGAGTACGTCCCAGGGCACATCCGCATGCCGGCCTACTGCCGCGGCCGGGTCGGGACCGTCACCCACCGCACCAGCGACCAGTGGCCCTTCCCCGACGCCATCGGCCACGGCCGCGCGGACGCCGGCGAGGAACCGACCTACCACGTCAAGTTCGCGGCCGAAGACCTCTTCGGTGACGACACCGACGCCGGCAGCGTCGTAGTCGACCTATTCGAGGGATATCTCGAACCGGCAGCCTGACCCGCTGCCGCACTGTCACCAACGGCGTGGGCGGGTACGCGTTCCCGCCCACGCCCTCCCTAGCCGGGATCTCCCCGACCGTCGGAAGGACTCCAAACAATGGCCGACACACGACTTCCTGTCACCGTGCTGTCAGGATTTCTGGGTGCAGGAAAAACCACCCTTCTCAACCAGGTCCTGCGAAACCGGGAGGGCCGGCGGGTGGCCGTCATCGTCAACGACATGAGCGAGATCAACATCGACAGCGCCGAAGTCGAACGGGAGATCTCACTGAGCCGCTCACAAGAGAAACTCGTCGAGATGACCAACGGCTGCATCTGCTGCACTCTGCGCGAAGACCTTCTCGCGGAAATCAGTGCACTGGCCGCCGATGGACGATTCGACTACCTTTTGATCGAATCGTCCGGTATCTCCGAGCCGCTACCGGTCGCTGAAACGTTCACCTTCATCGACACCGACGGACACGCTCTGGCAGATATCGCCCGCCTGGACACCATGGTGACCGTCGTCGATGCCCACAGCTTCCTTCACGACTACCAGACCGGTGGCCGCATCGAGGCCGACGCACCAGACGACGAACGCGACATCTCCGACCTGCTGGTCGATCAGATCGAGTTCGCTGATGTCATCTTGGTCAGCAAGTCCGACCTCGTCACAGCAGAGCACCTGACCGAACTGACCGCGGTCCTGCGCTCACTCAACCCCAATGCCCGCATAAAGTCGATGTCCCACGGCCTGATCCCGCTCGAAACCATATTGGACACCGGCCTGTTCTCCTTGGAGAAGGCCGCCCAGGCGCCCGGATGGCTCCAAGAACTCCAGGGAGAACACACCCCCGAGACAGAGGAATACGGAATCAGCTCCGTGGTCTACCGAGAACGCGCCCCCTTCCACCCCGGGCGGCTGCACCAGTTCCTCACCGGCGAATGGGGCAATGGACGTCTCCTGAGAGCCAAAGGCTACTTCTGGAACGCGAGCCGATTCACCGAGATCGGCAGTATCTCCCAAGCCGGCCACCTGATCCGACATGGCTACATTGGACGCTGGTGGAAGTTCGTGCCGCAGGGCTACTGGCCTGACGACGAGTATCGCCGCGCGGGAATACTGGACAAATGGGAAGAACCCGTTGGTGACTGCCGCCAAGAACTGGTCTTCATCGGCCAAGGAATCGACCCCGACGCATTGCGCGACCAGCTCGACGCGTGTCTGTTGACCACCGCCGAGATCGAACTCGGCCCCGACATCTGGACAACATGGCCCGACCCACTCGGCGACAATCTTACCGACCAGGTCACCCGCACGTTTGCCTGAACAAGCGCCATGACCTCCGTCGTCTCGATGGCACCAAATGCCAACCGATCACCTGGTTAGGAACCCGCGCGAACCTTCCTCCCACTGACATTCAGGCCACCAGGGGTCGCTTCTCGGTTTTCACCGGACCGATCGGCGTGAGACAATGACCCACTAAAGCCGGGACCAACTCCTCCCACTCAGCGCGGCCGAGCCGTTCATGAGATGACACTCGATCATTCGTCGTGGCCTGATGCCACCGTCGGCTTCTCGAGCGAGAACACTATGGCCCTGATTACGCCGGCCAAGCACTGGGTCTACGGCACGATGCCGGCCCGCACTGCAATTGCCCCGGCCTCTCCACGGTTGGCGACGTCGAGCTTCTCGAGCACGTTGGCGACGTGGAACTTGATGGTGCTCTGGCTGATTCCGAGTTCCTCGGCGATGGTGCGGTTGCGTTTGCCCATTGCGAGGTGGGCGAGGACTTCGAGTTCGCGCGGGTTCAGGGTGGAGAGCAGGTGCTCGTCGGGTCGGGCGGCGGGTGGGTCCAACGGAATGGTGAGCGTCACCCTGCTCCCCCACGCGGGGATGGATTCGATGTCGATCCTCCCGCGCAAGGTATTCAGGCGCCCGGACAGCTGCCGTGTGAGGGCGTTGCGGTCGATGTTGCCGGGACCCTGGTCGCGGGCTTCGATCAGCACGTTGTCGCCGTCGCAATCCCAGGCGATCCGCATTTTGGTGAGCACCGGCTGGGCGAGGAATGCCAGGACGATGGCCCGGACCATCGCCCGCGCCGCGTGTGCCACCTCTCCGGGGAGTGGACGACCGTCGGCCGGCGGTTCGATGTAGTCGACGTCGACCTCGCGGTGCTTGAGCAGTGGTCGTAATTCCCCTTGGAGCCTGGCGAATGCGGTGGTGACCGCTTCCTCGGACAGGGCACGGTCGGCGGCACTTGCGGACCGCAGTGCGATCAATGCGGCCGAGGCTGTTTCGCTGCCTGTGATCCGCGAGCGGCGGTCGTCGAGATCGTTCGAGCGCAGGGTTCCGAGAATCGAGGAGAGGGTCGCCTCGTGAACCTCGGTTAATTCGGCGATGGTGCGGGCACGTTCACTCGACGCGGCCCGTGACTCGGCGAGATAGTCGGGGCTGGCCTGCGCCACCTGGTGCTGGATGGACGTGGCGACGATCCCGAACACGGCGGCGACCTCATCGGGGTCGGGTCCACCCGTCTGAGACGGCCGCGGAACCAGGACCAGCAGGGTGTCGCAGACGTCGCGGATGGCCCACACTCGGCGGCGGACGCCGGCCAGCATGGCGACGCCGTCGTAAACGCCACCCGGTTCGAGGGATTGCTTGATCTCGTCGAGTTCGTCGATGGTGACCCGGTCGACGATTTCGCGCTTACCGGCTACTTTGCGGGGACGCCCGGTGCACTCCGGGGTGAAGATGACCAGGGCATCATGCGGCCACAACTGGCCGAGGAACAGGGAGAAGCGCGTCGCGATGTCCGGGAGCGGTCCCGTGATCACCTTCCGCATCTCCACCCAGGGGTCGACCTGCAACCGAACAGAGTCCTCCGTGCTTAACACGCATCCACCGTATCGCCGGTAGGGACGGGTGGGCACTGGCCAATCGGCCAGCCCGAACCCGCCGAGCGGCCGGGTGTCGAAGCAGGCGGTAGTTGGCAGTGTCGAGTTCACCACAGATCGGCTATCACCGAGGAGGATCATGACCGTCACCGTCGAGCAGACACGCACACGGTTCAGTGACGGGCGCCGCATCGTGCTCGACGAGAACGAGCGGCTGCTCAATTCCGTTGCCGCCGAACAATGGGACCGCGCGGGCGCGCTGATCACCTCCGCTCGGGCGGTGTTCGTGATCGGCAACGGACGCAGCGGCCTGGCCGTTCAGATGGCAGCCATGCGGCTGATGCACCTCGGCCTGCGCGTGCACGTCGCCGGTGAGGTCACCGCCCCCGCGGTCGGCGACGGCGACGTACTCATCGCCGTGTCCGGGTCGGGTTCTACCGCATCGGTGGTCGGCGCCGCCGACACCGCGAAGAAGGTCGGGGCCTCGATCCTGGCCGTCACCACCGCATCCGACTCGCCGCTCGCCCGGCGTGCCGACGAGGTGCTGGTCTTGCCGGCGGCCGACAAGGAGGACCACAGCGCGACCATCACCCGCCAATACGCGGGCAGCCTGTTCGAGCAGTCCGTGCTCCTCGCGTTCGACGCGCTGTTCCAGGCGCTGTGGGACAACGAAGACCAGACCGCCGAGCGGTTGTGGGAACGCCACGCCAACATCGGCTGACCCGAAACCCCCAAGACCCCCCCGAAGATAGATACCAGGAGAAACACATGACGAAGCTGCAGGTTGCAGTCGATCTGCTCACCACTGCTGATGCGCTGGCGCTGACCCACAAGGTGGCCCCGTACGTCGACATCATCGAACTCGGCACCCCGCTGATCAAGAGCGCCGGCCTCAGTGCCATCAGCGCGATCAAGGCGGCGCACCCGGACAAGGAGGTCTTCGCCGACCTCAAGACCGCCGACGCCGGCTTCCTCGAGGCAGACCTGGCGTTCTCCGCCGGCGCCGACCTGGTCACCGTCCTCGGTGCCGCCGGTGATGCCACCATCAAGGGTGCGGTCGAAGCGGGTCAGAAGCACGGAAAGAAGGTCGTCGCGGACCTGATCGGCGTCGAGAACCGTGTCGAGCGCGCCCGCGAGATCGCCAAGCTCGGTGTCGCGTTCGTCGAAATCCACGCCGGTCTCGACGAGCAGGCCCAGCCCGGATACTCCATCCAGACCCTTCTCGACGACGGCAAGATCGCCGGTGTCCCGTTCTCCGTCGCCGGTGGCGTGAAGGTCGACACCATCGCCGCCGTCCGTGACGCCGGTGCCGACGTCGCCGTCGCCGGTGGCGCCATCTACAGTGCCGAGGACCCGGCTGCTGCCGCGAAGGCACTCAAGGACGCCCTCACCAAGTAGTCATCCAGTCGCGAAGGCCCCGAACACGAATTGTGTTCGGGGCCCTTCGCTATCGACGGTGCGGTGTCGGCTGCAGTGTGCCTGTGTCCAAGACTGGATCAGCTTCTGTCCGCGAGCGAGGTGGGACCGAACCCCTCGATCGGTCCCACCTCGCCGAACCTCCCTGCCCTATCGGGTCAGAGTGACCGCCACGCACGGCCGGACCGGCTGAGCATCCGATCCGCCGACTCCGGGCCGGACGTTCCGGAGGGATAGTTGTCCGGCCGACCGACACGTGCCCAGTAGTCGAGAAGGGGATCGACGACCCGCCAAGACCATTCGACCTCTTCCCGGCGAGGAAAGAGCGTGGCGTCTCCACGCAGCACGTCACAGATCAGCCGCTCGTAGGCCTCCGGGGACGGGTCGAACACCGACCGGAAATCCATCCCGAGGCTGACCGGCTGAATGTGCATGCCACCGCCCGGGCGCTTGGCGCCGATGTGGAGCTCGATGCCGTCGTCCGGTTGTACCCGGAAGACGAGCACATTGGACACCGCAGCAGCTCGCGCGGCCGGCGAACCGTGAGCGGGCGGTCTGAAGGTCACTGCGATCTCAGTCGTCCTCCGAGCGAGGCGTTTTCCGGTACGGATGAAGAACGGAACGCCGGCCCATCGGCGGGTCGCGACACCGACCGTCAGTGCCGCGAAGGTTTCGGTCGCCGAGTCGGCGGGGAACCCAGTCTCGTCAGCCAATCCTGCTACGGGAACACCGTTCTCGATACCCGCACCGTACTGGCCGCGGGCCGACGTCTCCGACAGTGGGCCGAGGAGCTCGGTGGCAGAGAGGACCTTGATCTTCTCGGCGGCGATGCTGTCGGCGTCGAACGCGACCGGTTCTTCCATCGCGATCAACGCCAAGAGTTGCAGCAGGTGATTCTGGATGACATCGCGGGCGGCACCGACACCGTCGTAGTACCCGGCACGTCCAGTCACTCCGACACTCTCGGCCATGGTGATCTGCACATGGTCGATGTGCCGATTGTTCCACAACGGCTCGAACATCCCGTTCGCGAAGCGTAAAGCGAGAATGTTCTGCACCGTCTCCTTTCCCAGGTAGTGGTCGATGCGGTAGATCGACGACGGCGGAAACACCTTCTCCAGTGCGGCACCGAGGGCCTGTGAGCTGGCCAGGTCGTGCCCGAACGGTTTCTCCACCACCACCCGGCGCCAGTCGTGCGCAGTCCGGTTCAGTCCGGTGATCGCAAGTTGGTCGCATACCGGCTCGAACGCCGAGGGCGGGATGGACAGGTAGAAGACGTAATTGCCGGGCTTGCCGCGGCGGACATCGAGCTCGGCCAGCCGGGCGGCGAGCCGGGCGAACGCCGCGGTGTCGTCGAACGACCCCTGTACGAGGTGGATGCGCTCGGAGAGCCCCGCCCACACCGCAGGATCGAATGGTGTGCGCGCGTGCGCGATCACAGCATCCCGCAACCGGGAATCGAAGTCTGTACTGTCGCGAGCAAAGCCGACGAGATCGAAGTCCGGCGGCAGCTGACCACTGTGCGCGAGGTCGTAGATGGCCGGTATCAGCTTCTTGCGGGAGAGATCACCGGTGACCCCAAAGATCACCATCGACGCCGGCTCTGCGACCTGACCCGTGTTGCCAATCAATGCCTCGCCGACAACGCCTGAGCCGCCTGCCAGCGGGTTCCGCTCCTGCACTTCAGATACGGTCACTTCAGCTGCACTCCGTCTTTCGCTCCACTACAGGCGCATTCAGACAATGCGTCGGGTACCAGTGTCGAAGGCGGCGAGCCGGAATGCACTTGGCCGAGCGGCCAGTGCCGGCTGCCCGTCCGGTCAGGTGAGGTCGTGCCGATTCCCCCGTAGACATAGGTCTCGGCAAGATCGCCGATGTGAAACGGGAATGGTGACGATGAAACTGGGACTGGTCGGTCTGGGCAAAATGGGATTGAACATGCGGGAGCGTCTGCGCGACCGTGGACTAGAGGCAGTCGGATACGATCCGAGTTCCGCCGACAGCGACGCGGACAGCCTCGAAGCGTTGGTCGAGTCACTTCCCGCTCCCCGCGCGGTATGGGTGATGGTGCCCGCTGGGGCGCCGACCCGTCAGGTCATCGGGCAACTCTCTCGCCTGCTGGCACCCGGGGACCTCGTCGTCGACGGCGGCAACTCCCGGTTCACCGACGACAGGCTCAACGCGGAAATTCTGGCCGAACACGGCATCCGCTACCTCGACTGCGGCGTTTCCGGCGGGGTGTGGGGACGCGAGAACGGGTACGCGCTGATGGCCGGCGGCGACGCGGCCGACATCGACCGGTTGATGCCGGTCTTCGATGCGCTGCGCCCGGACGGTGAACGGGAGGATTCGTTCGTGCACGCAGGACGGGTCGGCGCCGGCCACTACGCGAAGATGGTGCACAACGGTATCGAATACGGATTGATGCAGGCCTACGCCGAGGGGTACGAATTGCTCGCGGCGGAGGAATCCATCGTCGACGTGCCCGCGGTCCTGCGCGCGTGGTCCAAAGGCACCGTGGTCCGCTCCTGGTTGCTCGATCTCCTGGTGCAGGCGCTGTCCGACGATCCCCAATTGGCCGCGATCTCCGGCTACACCGAGGATTCCGGTGAAGGCCGTTGGACCGTCGAAGAGGCCATCGCCCACGCGGTCCCCGCGCCGGTGATCTCCGCTGCTTTGTTCGCGCGGTTCGCGTCCCGTCAGGATGACTCCCCGGCCATGAAAGCGGTTTCGGCACTGCGTAATCAGTTCGGGGGACACGCCGTCCGGCCCGCCGCATCGGCCGGAATCGCCTGACCCGTGACAACCTCGACCCAACCAGCATCCCCCGCAACGCCGTAACCCGGGCCTTGCTGCCGTATTCGAACGATCTCGCCCGGCTTCCTGCTTACCCAGCAGTTGCCCATGGAGTCAAACGGTAAAGCGGTGCAGGATAATCGAGCTCTGGTCGGCACCGCCACCCGGACCATCTGGTGGGTTGAGCCCGGCACCGACGGGCAGCACGCGCCGTCCGGCCGCCCGCTGCTCAGGAAATCTCACCTGACCTTGACGACGACCTTGCCCTTCGCGCGCCCCTGGTCGACGTATGCCAGAGCCTCTTTGGTCTGTTCGAACGGAAAGATTCGGTCCACCACTGGACGTATGGCGCCGGACTCGATGATGGACGCGAGCTGGCGCAACTGGTCTCCACTCGATTTCATGAAGAGGAAGGAGTAGGTGACGTGGTGACGCTTGGCGTTCCTTCGGATTCGAAAGCTCAGAAGGCGCATCACCTGTTGCACGATCCAGTTCAGGCCGGCTTCTTTCGCGAAAGTGTGATCCGGCGGACCGGCAACCGAGATGACCTTTCCGCCCGGTTTGAGAACGCGGAGTGAGTTCGCGAGCGTGTCCCCACCCAGGGTGTCGAGGACGAGATCGTAATCGCGCAAGACCGCCGCGAAGTCGTCTTTCTTGTAGTCGATGACGATGTCGGCACCGAGACGCTGCACCCAGTCGATATTCGCGGTGCTCGTCGTCGTGGCCACGGTCGCACCGAGGTGCTTGGCCAATTGGATCGCGAAGGTACCCACCCCACCTGAGCCGGCATGGATGAGAACCTTCTGTCCGGCCTGCAGATTCGCCCTCTCGACCAGCGCTTGCCACGCGGTCAGGCCGACCAGAGGTATCGAAGCCGCCTCCTCCATGGTGAGCTCTCGCGGCTCGAGAGCCACATCGTCTTCCTGCATTGCGATGAATTTCGCGAAGGCGCCGATCCGGCCTTGGTCCGGCCGCGCATACACCTCGTCACCTGGCTGGAATCTCCGCACATCGCGTCCAACCTTGACGACCACTCCGGCCAGGTCATTGCCCAACACGATCGGTAGGCGATACGGCAGGACGGGTTTGAGTTTTCCCTCTCTGATTTTCAGGTCCAGCGGGTTCACACTCGCGGCGTGAATCTGAACCAGGACGTCACCGGGGCCCACTTCCGGGTCGGGAGTTTCGCCGAACCGCACGCCGTCATTGCTTCCGTAACGATCGAGAACGAATGCCTTCATCGTCTTTTTCTCCTTGCTCTTTGTGTCGGGGCGTCGCTCAGGCGGAAACCGGGGATCGTTCTCGGCCGGGCGACTCGAAGCGTGGAACGAGTTGGTCGTTGCGGCCCAAGGCGGCAACTTCGGTCTCGAGTGACGGGATTGTCAGGGCAGAGAACCGCCTCGTCCACGGCCAGACCAGCGGTGAATTCAAAAGTGCTTTCGCCCAGTTGGCGACGACGACGGCCCGCGGCACATAGACGCGACTGCGCCGGTGGGCAAGTCCTTCCACGATCGCCGAGGCCGCCCGCTCGACACTGGTCGTGACGTTCCCCGGATACGGGAGTCGGTTGCGCATCTGTTGGAAGGAGGGAATGTCGACCTCGGCGCCTCGCACCAGGTCGGTGTCGATCCAGGACGGATGAACCAGGCCGACGGTGATCCCGAGATGGGCCACTTCACCGCGGTAGGCGAGCGCGAGCGCCTCGACCCCGGCCTTGCTCGCACCGTAGGAGGCAAGACCGCCTATCGAGGTGAAGGACAGCGCAGATGCCACGATCAGCACGTGGCCTCCGCTGCGTTGCAGGTGGGGTGTCGCATGCTTGAGTGTGCGGAATACGCCGTTCAGGTTGATGTCCACGACTCGCTCGAAGGATGCTTCGTCCGCGTGCCGCACTGTTCCATAGGCGGCCACTCCGGCGTTGGCGACGACCATGTCCACACCGTTCATGGCACCGGCGCACTCGTCGATCGCGGACTGCAGCGCCGTGCTGTCCCGCACGTCCGCCTCGCACCAATGAGACGACGGCCCCAATTCCGCGGCAAGGGATTGCAGTCGGTCGGGCTCGAGGCCGATCAGAGCGACACGGGCTCCCTGGGCCGCGGCCAGGCGTGCCACCTTCTCCCCGATGCCGCGCGCGGCCCCCGTGACAATCACTTTCCTGCCCACCAGATCTCGTTTCATGGCTCGACTGTAACTTCGTTATACGACGAGCGCAATGGCTCTACGGTTCGGATCTTCCACTGACTTCGGCAGACTCGCTACGCGCCCGAGGCCACTGCCGACTCGCCCGCCGAATTTCCCGCCGGCTGGGCCGACCCGTACAGGCTCACCGCCCGCTCGTGTGAAGCCTGGGCGAGTTCGCGGGTGTCGCCGAGGCCGACGGCAAAGTTCACTCCCATCGGCAACATAACCTGCAGCACCGCGTCGTCGAACTCGGCGAAATGCTCGCCGAGCTCGAGGGTGATGTAACCGTGGACGTAACTCCACAGCTGGGCAGCGACCACCTCCGGGGTGTGGGGCTCGACCCTGCCGGAAGCCACAAGACGTGCACACGCGTGGATGACGCGTGCGTAGGCTTCGCGGAACGCCAGGGAATGCCCACTCAATCGCACGTCCGACTCCAGCGGCCGGTAGGTAGCGCGCGTGGACAGTCCGAACATCAGGTCGTATAGATGAGGGTTCTCGCGTGCCAGGCGCCGACACGTCAATGCCAGTGCGAACAGATCCACGACCGGATCTTCAGTCTCCGGCACCCCGGAAAAGGCGGTGCCGAGTTCGGTGAACCCATAGTCTGCGACCGCGCGGACGAGCTCGGGTATCCCGCCGAAGTGGTGGTAGACCACCATCGTCGACAGACCGGCCGAGGACGCCACGGTTCGCGCCTTGATCGCGGACGGGCCCTGTTCGGCCAGCAGGCCGACCGTGGCGAGAACCAACCGTTCCGGAACACTCCCCGGAACCGGCACCGACGACGTCTCTCCCATAACTACACCTGACTTCGCATTTTCCGCTGGGGCATCCATCTGTACGAGTGACGGTTGCCACTAGCTAATAACGAGGTTACAGTACTCCTATAACGAAGTTACTGGCGGTCGCTCGCCAGACGTGCTTCCCCTTTCAGCCATTCACGGAAGTGAAAATCTCATGACACACAAAACCAAGGGACATCTCGAGGTCGAGGACAGCGGAGAGGTGTTGATCGTGCGGGTCGACGGCGGCCCGCACAGCCTGTTCGGCATCGATATCGCCAACCAGCTCGAGGAGTTGGTAGACCGGGTCGACCGGGATCCGGGCATCCGCGCCGTGGTGTTCACCGGCACACGCCCGGGCCGATTCGTCAGCCATGCGGATGTGCGGTGGCTGCAGGAAGAGGGGGCGGCGGTCCCGCCATTTGGGCGGCGCGGTGCCTCCGCGATCGCGCGGGTGGCCCGAGGAGCGGATCGCGCCCGTGCCCTCGAGCCCATGATGCGCAAAACCCCGCTGTGGGGAGCAGTCCAGCTCGACCGTCTGCATGCCACATTCCTGCGGATGAACGCGAGCGGCGTCATTTTCGTTGCTGCCCTGAACGGTTCGGCGCTCGGTCTGGGTGCAGAATTCGCCTGGGCGTGCGACCTGCGGGTCATGGCCGACGGAGATTTCTTCATCGGTCAGCCCGAGGTACTGCTGGGAATCAATCCGGGTGGTGGCGGTACCCAGCGCCTGACTCGACTGATCGGCACCCATCGGTCCCTGGTCGCCATCCTCGAAGGCAAACCGTTCACGCCCGCGCAGGCCCTCGCCAACGGAGCCGTCGACGAGGTTGTTGCGCCGGGCGACGTGGTGACTCGGGCGACCGAGCTCGCCGAATACTTCGGCGCTCGCCCGAGGGAAGCGGTGGCGGCGGTCAAGCGGTCGGTGTATTTCGGCGGCTCGATGTCGCTGGCGGAGGGATTGCATGTCGAGCGCACCGAGTTCCTCGGTACCGACCAATCCGACGATGGCCAGCAGTTGATGCTCGACTATCTCGAGAGCACCGATTCCACCGGTGAGCTGCCCCTCTACAACCCGGACATCTACAAGCAGGCCCTCGAATCCGGCCGCGTGCCCGGGCCCCGCTCGACGAACGAACAGTGAGACCAGCCATGGCCACCAAGAAGCCCTACACCCGTCACGACGTCCTTTTCTCCTCCGGCGACAGTTCCTGCGCGGCATGGCTGTATCTGCCCACCGGCGTAGCGTCCCCGCCCGTCGTCATCCTCGGGCACGGCCTGGGAGCCACCCGCGACATGCGCCTGGACGCCTTCGCCGAGCGTTTCGCCAAGGCAGGCATCGCCGCCTTCGCGTTCACCTATCGGCACTTCGGCGACAGCGGCGGTCATCCCCGCCAGCTGCTGTCGATCAAGAAGCAGCTTGCCGACTGGGATTCCGCCATTGCGTGGGTCAAGGCTCGTGACGGTCTCGACAGCACACGCATTGCCGTGTGGGGCAGTTCCTTCGGCGGTGGACACGCCATCACCGTCGCCTCGCGGCATCCGGAACTGCGAGCCGCCGTCGCCCAATGCCCGTTCACCGACGGGCTGGCCTCCGCGCTCGCGCTCGGTCCGGCCGCCTCGGTGAAAGCCTCGCCTCTGATCGCCCGGGATCTGGCGGCCAAGGTTCGCCGACGCGAGCCGGTCATGATTCCGCTCGCCGGCGCACCCGGTTCACTGGCCCTGATGAATGCCCCGGATGCACTTCCCGGCTACCGGGCTATCGTGCCAACCGGGGCGACGTTCCGAAACGAGGTAGCGGCCCGAGTGATTCCCAGTCTGGTCACCTACCGGCCGGGGCGCGCAGCACAGAACATCGACTTCCCGATCCTGTTCTGCATCAGCAACACCGACACCGTCACCCCACCCGCTCAGACCCTCCGATATGCGCGTACCGCACCGCAGGCAGAGATCAAGACCTACGACGCCGGACACTTCGACTTCTACCTCGGCGAACCCTTCGAAGCCCTGGTCCGCGATCAGACCGAGTTCCTCACCCGCCATCTCGATGCAGCGCCGGCCACACCCGCACCGGGCCGGGCCGCATCACACCGAAGGTGACACGACCACCATGACGTTCGCATCGCTGCCCGACCGCCGCGCCGATCTCGACCCGCACGGACCCGCCGTCTCCGACGCCAGGAGCGCACTCACCAACGCTCAGTTGCTCGACCGAGTACGCGCGGCCACCCGCCACCTCCATCAGCTGAACATCGGGCCCGGAGCCGTCGTTGCCGTGAAGCTGACCAACCGCACCGAGTTCGTGGTGCTGCTGTTCGCGACCTGGCGACTCGGCGCCACCGTCACCCCGGTCAACCCCGCCCTGACCGACGCCGAGGTCGCTCGCCAGCTCGCCGACTCCGCCGCACGCCTCCTCGTCGTCGACGACGGCCTGACCCCGGCGGGTGATGTCGTCACGCTCCGTGTCGCTGATCTGTACGACGCGCCCGTGGCGGCGGATCCCGCACCTTCCGCCGATACGTCGGCCCCCGCCCTCCTGATCTACACCAGCGGCACCACCGGAGTGCCGAAGGGGGTGATGCTCGACCACACCAATATCGACGCCATGGCCGAGATGGGTGCCCAGGCGCTGCAACTGGGTGAGGCAGACCGATGCCTGCTGATCCTGCCGCTGTTCCACGTCAACGGCATCGTCGTCAGCGTCCTCACCCCGCTGCTCGTCGGTGCCAGCGTCGTTATATCCGGCCGATTCGATCCCCGAACCTTCTTCGATCTCGTCGAATCGGAACGCCCGACCTTCTTCAGCGCTGTGCCGACGATCTACAACATCCTGGCGGCCCTCCCGAGCGAGGTTCGGCCCGACACGTCCTCACTGCGTTTCGGCATCTGCGGCGCCGCACCCGCCTCGCCGGAGTTGCTGGCCAGGTTTGAGGGCAGGTACGGATTTCCCCTCCTCGAGGGCTACGGGCTGTCCGAAGGGACCTGCGCGTCCACTCTCAACCCTGTGTCGGGGCCCCGTCGCGCCGGAACGGTCGGGATTGCCTTCCCAGGTCAAGAGATTCGCATCGTCGACCCGAACGGCACTGACATGGGTGTGGGGGTGGACGGAGAGGTCCTCGTGCGCGGCCCCAATGTCATGCGCGGCTACCTCGGCCGCCCGGACGACACCGCGCGCGTCCTCGTCGACGGATGGCTGCACACCGGCGATATCGGTCACCTCGATGCGGAAGGCTACCTGACACTGGTCGGACGATCGAAAGACATGATCATCCGCGGCGGCGAGAACATCTATCCCAAGGAAATCGAGGACGTCCTCGCCGGCGACCCGTCCGTGCTCGAGGCCGCCGTGATCGGCGTACCCGACCACATTTGGGGCGAGGTCGTCGTCGCCTACGTGCAACCGGCACCCGATTCGACCGTCGACCCGGCTGCGCTGCACGCACTGTGCACGCAGAAACTCAGCCGCTACAAGCGGCCGACGTCGATCGTCGTCGTCGAAGCCATCGCCAAGAACGCGGTCGGCAAGATCGACAAGAACACACTGCGGGCCGCCCATGCCCTCGCGACGTCGTAAGAATCAATCCCTGCGAAAGGTACTGCTTCATGGCCTCCCTGCACGATCCATTACCGTTGCCCTGCGGTCAGGTACTCCCGAACCGAATCATGAAGTCTGCGTTGAGTGAAGCGCTCGGTGATAGACGGAACTCTCCTGACCACCGCCTCGAACAGCTTTACGCCACCTGGAGTCGAGGCGGCTACGGGCTGCTCGTCACCGGCAACGTCATGGTCGACCGCACCCAGCTCGGTGAGCCGGGCAATATCGTCATCGAGGACGAGCGTGATCTCGACGCGCTGACCCGCTGGGCGAAGACGGCCAAGGATGCCGGTGTCCCGATCTGGGTTCAACTCAATCATCCCGGACGCCAGGCGAACCCGCTCGCGCTCGGGCACACTCCCGTCGCTCCGAGTCCGGTGCCGCTCGATATTCCCGGCGCGTCCACCCCGCGGGAGCTGACCTCCGGTGAAATCGAGGGCATCATCGAACGTTTCGCCGCCTCCGCTCTGGTCTGTGAGACAGCAGGTTTTGACGGCGTGCAGATTCACGGTGCCCATGGCTACCTCGTCGCCCAGTTCCTCTCACCGTTGGCGAACCGGCGCGATGACGAGTGGGGTGGTGACCCGCAGCGGCGGATGCGCTTCGTCCTCGAGGTCGTGCGCCGCATTCGCGCGCGGGTGTCACCGGGCTTCGCGGTCGGCATCAAACTCAACTCGGCCGACTTCCAACGCGGCGGATTCACCGAAGACGAGTCCCGCGTGGTGGTCGCGGCGCTGGCCCAGGAAGGCCTCGACCTGATCGAGGTCAGCGGAGGAAGCTACGAGTCTCCCGCCATGATGGGCAGTGCCGCGGCCAGTACCCGCGCCCGCGAGGCGTACTTTCTCGACTACGCACGCACTGTCCGCGCGCTGGCAGGAGATGTTCCGCTTGCGGTGACCGGCGGTTTCCGCTCTCGCACCGCCATGGAGGGGGCAATTGGGGCCGGCGAGTGCGATGTCGTCGGGATCGGACGGCCCACCGCGACGACCACCGATGCTGCCGACGTCATCCTCGCCGGGCGCGCCGACGCCCTCACCACTCATCAGTCGCGATCCGGAATGCGGGGTGTCCTGGGTAGGGTGGTCGACGTCAAGGCGCTGGACGGGCTCCTCGACCTCGGCTGGCACACCGACCAGCTGCACCGCATCAGCGCCGGTCTCGAACCCGATCTGAATCGGGGGCTGCTCGCCACCACGGTCGCACTGTTGCGTCGCAACGGGCGGACATCCTTTCGACCCAAGCGGGGCGGATAGGCCGGCCGAGGTGAACCGGTGGACCGGCGACCTGGGGGCGGTGCTCAGTGGGAGTTCGGCTCGGCGTGCTCCAGGAGCCGGCCCGCGCCGGCGATTCCAGACGCCAGTATCTCCGCCGACAGCTGTTCATCGGTCACGGCTCGGGCGAGCTGCATCGTGCCGACAAGTACGGCAATGACGCCAATGGCTGTGCTTCTGGCAGATGATGATTCGTCGCAGCCGGTGCGGTTCGCCACCAACTCGATGATTCTCACGATTCCTTCGGTATATGCACTGCGGATCTCAGTGCTCGCCCGCGCGATCTCGTCCAGCAAGGCGGCTGACGGACAACCCTGATCTGGATGATCGCGATGGTCGCACGACAGGTAGTCCTCGACGAATGATTGGAGCGAACCGTCGTCGGAGAGCAGCGAACGCAGCGTTTCCTCCTGCGCTGTCAACTGATCCGCGACGGTAACGGCGACGAGCTGGTCTTTGGAACCGAAGTGCGCATAGAAAGCGCCATTGGTCAAACCCGCGTCCGACATGAGCGCACTCACGCCGGAACCATCGATACCGCTGCGCTTGAGTCGTCGACCCGCAGTGTCGAGTATGCGACGACGCGTCTGAGCCTTGTGCGCTTCGTCGTACCGCGCCATTTCTGCACCACCCTGCTTCGTAGGTCACCACGACGTCTTCCTTGCCAGCCGCGAGTCTACGGGATAGCCTGACGATCGTAATATTATGGTCGTACGCTAATCGGCTCGACGGTTGGCCGCAAGCTATCGATGTCGAGCTACAAGGAGTAATGAAATGACACTTCACAACGCGCAAGAGAGCGACGCAATTGCTTGGGCAAAGGCGCCGACGAAAGTCATCGACGTCAACGGTGTGCTGTTCGCGTACCGCGAATTGGGGCCCCGGGGCGGAGTGCCGGTGGTGTTCCTCCATCATTTCACCGCCGTCATGGATGACTGGGACCCCCGGGTGTTGGACGGCATCGCTCAGCACCACCATGTGATCGCGTTCGACAATCGCGGGGTGGGTGCCAGCGGTTCACGCGTACCCGCCGACCTCACGCAGATGGGCGTCGACGCAATTGCGTTCATTCGCGCTCTCGGCCACGACACCGTCGACTTGTTCGGTTTTTCGCTCGGAGGTGCGGTGGCTCAAGTCATCGCACTGCGAGAACCTCGGCTCGTGCGACGAATGGTGCTCGCCGGTACCGGGCCGCGTGGGGGTAGCGGTATCGACAAGATGGCTCGAATCGTCACCAATGCGTACCTGAAGGCTGCGCTCACACGCAAGGACCCACGGCACTTCCTCTTCTTTCCCCGCACCTCTGAAGGCAAACGAGCAGCGAACGACTACCTCGCACGTTTGGCCGAGCGAACCGACGGCCGCGACAAGCCGATTTCCATCCAAGCCAGGTTTGCGCAAATCGCAGCGATCGTACGAGCCGGAAAGGCGGCTCCGGACGACCTGTCGGTGGTCACCCACCCCACCTTCGTCGCAAATGGCGACCACGACCTGATGGTCGCGAGCGAGCACTCGGAGGACCTGGCGCGGCGACTGCCGAATTCGCGTTTGACGATCTACCCGAACTCCGGACACGGCGGTGTCTTCCAGTACCACCATCGATTCGTTCCTGAAGTGCTCGAATTCCTTGCCCAGCCCTGAGTGGGGTACTTTTCCTTGCCTCCTTGTACCCTTATGTGTACCTTGCGGGTCACCACATTCACAGGATTCTCACCCGGTACTCACGCACACTCCAGGTGCGTTCGCGAGCGCCGGGTGTGCATCGAGTTGGTGTTCGAATGAAGGTAGGAAACCCCGAAGAAGTCAGATCAGCATCGATCAACGTGGAGGCGCCGATGCGCGACGGCACGATTCTCAGGGCCGATGTCTATCGGCCGGCGTCACCGGGTTCGTATCCGGTGCTGATCCAGCGCACCCCGTACGACAAGACGGGATCGTTGAACGTTCTACATCGCGATGCGCGAGCGCCGACCTGGTACTCCCGGTCATCCCCCGCTGAACCTCCAGAACGGATGACGGCCGGGCCGGCGCGCGCTCACCTGGCACAAGGAAGCACGCGCCTACCCGACCGTCTGTCCGAGACTGCTCACTGGAGTCTCGAAATTTATGGGCCTTGGTGTCGACTCGAGCGATTCAGCGTCGTAGTCGATCACGTCGGTTGCTTCTCCAACTCGTCGAGGTACTCGTTCAAGCCGGTGTACGCGGCGGCGTCGGCGCGCCCGAGAAGATGTGTGCGGAGACGTCGTGCCAACCTGCTCACCGCGGGCCCGGCATCCAGCACCGGTCGTATCAGCCCGATTCGAGCGCACTGCTCGGCGAGCGGCAACAGTTCCGTCAGTGCCTCATCTTCCTGTCCCATGGTGGCCAACACATTCACCTGCAGCAGGGCGGCGTGCAGGAATGCCCGCGGGCGAACCCGTCGATCGATCGACTCGATGAGGGCGTGTGCCCTTTCGTAGACGGGCGCGAGGTCCTGATCGCGGGTAGTCAGAGCTGCCCGGATCCTCGACTCCTCCTCCAATTCGAATGTGACGACGGCGATCCCGTTGTTCCGGTCGGGAAGTTGTCCGCTCTCGAGGTCGAAAACCGGGGCGCCGGGAGCGGCGTGTCCGAATCCGGCTCGGACTCGTTCGTTGGTGATTCGCGCGGCCAAACGGGGCAAGCCAAGTTGCTGCGCCAGCCGGGCACCCTCGTCGAGACGCGCCTTCGCCGCATCCTTTTGTCCGAGCAGGAGTTTCAGTCGGGCACCCGTGCCGTAGGTGGCGAGCATGAAGTCGACGGTGCCACCCTCGGCGCCCAAGGTGTGGCTACGGTCGAGGAGTTGATCCGAGTCGGCGAGGTGCCCCTGTTCGTACAGTAGGTCGCCGAGTAGGGCAGCGGTGAGCCGGGTGCCGTAGCCGAGACCCTCTTCGGCCTCCGAGGCCAGTGTCATAGCGTGCCGGAAACTGACCTCAGCCGCTGGCAGATCGAGTTGTTCGCGTGCCGCGATCCCGGCCATGCAATATCCGTACAACACGCTGAAGGGCCCGGCGGACCGTTGGTGGAAGGGAAGGGCCCATTTTTGCCATCGGCGGGCTTCGTCGAAATCGAATTGGTAGATAGCGCGGAAGGACGCGACGTCGGCGGCTCCGCACAATACCCATGGCCGCAGTGTGTCCGCCCGGGCCATACACCTCTCGACGCTCTCATCGAGTCCGTCGATCTTGTCGTCGAACGCGGTGACAGCAGCCCGGATGGATGTCACTTCGACGCGCATATCTACGACTGCATCGTCGCCATCGTCGCCGCTGGCCAGTGCGGTCTCCGCGACGGAAAGATTGTGTTCGGCGTCGCGCGGATGATGCAGCAACGCGTGCGCCCACGCGACAGCGATGTGTAAGCGGGGCCGATCGGTAGTTTCTTTCGCCGGCAGCTTCGCGGCGAGGCCGAGAAGCGTTCCCATCTGCGACTGCTCGAGTAAATCCATCGCGGCGTCCTCGACGAGCGTGACAGCATCGTCTTCCTCACCTGCGAGGAGGTAGTGGTCGACCGCCTGGCTGAGAAGGTGCCGGTCCGCGAACCACCGACCTGCTCGCCGATGAAGCTCGACAATTCGGTCAGGATCGTCACGCTCGAGGCGGTGTTGCAGGAACTCGGCGAACAGATGGTGGTAGCGGAACCATCTCCCTTCCTCGTCGAGCCGTCGCAGGAACAGATCACGGGACTCGATGTCTTCGAGCGTCGCTTGCCCTTCCCGGCTGTCGGTGAGCGCGCGTGCCAAGCTGCCGCAGATTTTCTCGGTGATCGAGGTCGCGAGGAGGAAATCGAGGGTGCCTCGATCGAGATTGCCGAGGACGTTCTCGGCCAAATACTCGCCTATTGCCCGATTCCCTCCGGACAGGTGGTCGATCAGTCTCCGTGGGTCCGGATGCTCACGCAAGGCCAGTGAGACCAGTTGCAGTGCCGCTGCCCATCCGTCCGTCGACTGTTCGAGCTCGACGATGTCAGGTGCGTCCAGGTGGAGGCCGGAGCGGTCCACCAACAACTGGGTCGACTCCCGGACGTCGAAACGCAAAGCGAAGGAATCTATTTCGACGAGTTCGTTGCGCACGCTCATTGTACTGAGCGGCAGACCCAGCCGGGTGCGGCTGGTGACGATCAAATGTAGATGGTGGCAACCGTGCTCGAGCAGGAATGCCAGCGCCGACCGCGTGTCCTCATTGCTCACGCGGTGCCAATCGTCGATGACCACTGCGACGTGCTGGTCGGCCGAATGAAGCTTGTCGATCAACGAGGTGAGAACGTACCGTTCGCGGTCCGCGCCGTAGACTTCGAGTTCACGAACCAGCTCTCGGCCGAAAGCTGGTTCCGCCACCGCAATGGACTCGATCAGGTGGGTGAGGAACCAGATGAGCGTGTTGTCGTCGTTGTCTATCGTCAGCCACGCAGTCGCCACCCCTTCCTCCCGCAAGGCCGCGAGCCGTTGAGCGGCGAGCGTGCTCTTACCGAACCCGACGGGTCCGTGAATGAGCACCAGGCGCCGACGCCCGCTCCGGCGGAGGCGCTCGAGCAGCTGCGTGCGCGCCACCGCCGCACCCGGTGTGACCGGTGGACGGTACTTGGTGGACGCACTCGGTGGCGCAGGACGATCCAGCCGGGTCCCGCTGCCCCGTCGGTATCGAAGGTATTCGGACACGCCGACCTCGACCTCATCCGAGGGTAGGAAGGGGCGGTCTTCCTCGTCGACGATCGGAAGCGGGATGTCCCCCAGTGCGAGGCCGATGTGTTCGCCCGCCCGTCGCAGTGCGGCGCCCAGGTCCGCAGCAGTGGTGGGACGGTCGGCGGGGTCTCGGGCCATTGCCGACTCGACCGCGTCGCACACTGCATTGGGGATGCCCGCCTCTCGCAGATCGGGCAGCGGCTCCGTGCCGATGCGCATCAGCTGGGCGAAGACCTGCTCGCCGCGGCGACGGGCATACGCCGGCCGGCCTGCCAGTGCCGTGAACAGTGTCGCCCCGAGGCCATAGATATCCGTGACCACCGACGCGTCGGCGCCGCTGAGCAGTTCTGGGGCGGTGTAGGCGGGTGACCCGGCCACCAGACCCCGGGTAGTTTCCTCGCCGCCCGTGATGCGGGCGATGCCGAAGTCGGTCAGCTGCGGCTCGCCGTACTCGGTCAACAGGATGTTTCCCGGTTTGATGTCGCGATGCAGCACTCCCGCGCGGTGCGCGGTTTCCAGAGCACCGGCGAGTTTGACACCGACCGACAGCGCCTCTGCGGCCGTCAGCGCCCCGTGCTTGGTGATCCAGGAGTCGAGGGAATCACGGCGATGAAACGGCATCACAATGTAGGGGCGACCTGTGTAGGTGATTCCCGCTTGCAGCACATGGACGATGTTCGGGTGTCCGGACAACCGCCCCATCGCCTGTTGCTCGCGAAGGAAACGGGCCCGATCCATGTGGTCCGGGTCGGGGCTCAGGACTTTGACGGCGACCACGCGGTCGAGCGTCGGCTGACGGCACCGGTACACGATGCCGAACCCGCCGCGGCCGACGATGCACGCGTCTTCGAAACCTTCAGCCGCCAACTCCGCGACGACGTCTGCGTCGACCTGTCGTTGCGTGCTCTCGGTGTCGTCGTCCGGCATGGCAAGCCTCAGCGCACTTTGCCCGGTTCGCCGATGCGGCGTGCCCGGACCGACCAACACCTGCCCATGAGGGCCTCCTCGCACTGCGACTACCCCATTCTAGATACCGGCAGCAACCTAGTCGTAGAAAGCGTTGCCGGCGGTGGGAAGAACCGGGCGGACACCGGTCCAGAGATTGATTGATGCTAGGGCTGGTTCGTCAACGTACGGACGTTGATGATGTGGTGGGGGGTGGGTGTAGATGTTCATGGTGGTGCCGCGGAGGAATCCGAAGAGGGTCAGTCCGGTGTCGTGGGGGCGTTGAGAAGGCGTCGAGGACGGGGGATCGTTCTCGCCCATTGACTCGAACACCCGTTCGAAGTAGGATTTCGACATGGGGATCGGGGAGGATATCCAGGGGGCGTTGTCGGACGAGATTTTGGCGACTGCGGTCGGTGATGCGTGGCGTCTGGCCGAGGCCGAGTTGCTCGAATCGGTGGTTGCTGTGTCGGAGGAGATTCAGCGACTCGAGGCTTTGCGGGTCAGGCTGGTCGGTGCCGTCGACCACCGCTGCAAGGTTGATGTGCTGGGATTTCCGAACACCAAGATGTGGCTGGCCTCCAAAACGTTGCTCGAGGTCGGTGCGGCGGGACGAATCGTAATGTTGGGACGAGGTTTACGTTCCCAACCGGAAATCGCAGACGCATACTTCGACACCACGATGTCGGCGGAGCACGCCGCACTGATCATGAAATTCTGCGAGAGGCCGCCCAAAGGCATGCCACTCGAAGCGATAGGCGACTGCCGAAACGCGTTGCTGTACGCGGCGAGCGGTCCTACCGCCAACACCGACGCCGTGCGTGCCGTCATCGCTCGACTCGAACGCGCCTTCGAATCCGACGACCCGCCGCCCGCCGAAGACACCGAACTCAACGAATTCCACGCCTCCAGAACACTCAACGGACGCATCGCCGTCAAAGGCGACCTCGACGCCGTCACCGGCGAAATGCTGCTCTCCGCGCTCTCCGGACTCTCCAAGCCGCGACCCGCGCAGGACGGAACCACCGACAACCGCACCCCCGGACAGCGCAGGGCCGACGGATTCACCGAACTGCTGCGCCGGTACCTCAACTCCGCAATCGCCGGCGAAGAAGGCGGAGAACGACCCCACGTCTCCCTCCACATCAACGTCAAAGACCTCACCGACCACGCCAACCACGCCGGCGCCAGCGCAGAAGATCAGCGCAGCGCCTGCGCGACCGACGCGTCGCTGTTCGCTGTCGACGGGGTCGCGTGGACCGAGTGGATGGGACCGCTGAGCCTGCGAGCGGCTCGGCTCCTCAGCTGCGACTCGATCTACACGCCGATCGTCCTCGACGACAACGGCGCGCCACTCGACCTCGGCACCACCACCCGGACAGTGACCAAACGACAACGAAAAGCCCTGGTCGCGAGAGACCGAGGATGCGCATTCCCCGGATGCGGTGCACCACCCTCATGGTGCGAAGGCCACCACATCGTCCACTGGTCCAAAGGTGGACCCTCCGACATGGACAACCTCGTACTGCTCTGCGGGTTCCATCACCGACTCCTGCACCACAGCGACTGGGAAATCGAAATGGGAGCAGACCGGCACCCCGCCTTCATCCCACCCCGGCAAGTCGACTGGGAACGCACACCCATACCCGCACACAACCAGGCCCGACCCCGAGCGGCCTGACCCCGAGGCACGACACACACATTTGCCGACTCTGCACCAGGACCACGCCTGTTGCAGAGCCGGCATGCCGTCGTGCCAAACGTCAAGTGCCGAGCGTCAAGTGCCAAATGCCAAGTGCCAGAGCAGACCAGACGGCATCCGACCGCAGCCCTCACCCACCCGCCAAGCTCTTGCTAATAAACAGTTCTCGACGTCGGTCTACTTCCGATGTCCCGATCAGGACCGCCCCAGTCGTCGTGGGTCGAGGTCGAGCCGCCGCAGTAACTGGGCGTTGAGCGCGACGACGACGGTGGACACGGACATCAGGATCGCGGCCACTGCCGGCGAGATTGCGACACCGGCGAAGGCGAGCACACCCGCGGCCAGTGGGACGGCGATGATGTTGTACCCGGTTGCCCACACCAAGTTCTGCCACATCTTGCGGTAGCTGGCGCGGGAGAGGTCGATGATCGACAGCACCGCTCGGGGGTCGTCGGCGGCCAGGACGACGCCGGCAGATTCGATGGCCACATCCGTTCCCGCCCCGATTGCGACACCCACATCGGCCCGGGCGAGCGCCGGTGCGTCGTTGACACCGTCCCCGACCATTGCCACCCGGTGTCCCCGCTGTTGCAGTGCAGCGACTTCGGCGTCCTTGTTCTCGGGCAATACGTCGGCGAGGGTTTCGTCGATGCCGAGGTCGGCCGCCACGGCGTCCGCCACCTGCCGGGCGTCGCCGGTGATCATCGCGACCTTCACACCGCGGGCGTGGAGTGCGTCGACGGCCTGCCGCGACTCCGGGCGGACGGCGTCCTCGAGCGCGAGCGCACCCAGAACCGCCCCGTCGCGGACCACGTGGAGTACGGAGGCGCCACGAGCGATCCATCCCGCGGTAGTGCGCGTAATCGATTCCGGGGCAACGATCTCAAGTCCGGCAAGCATGGCCGGTCCACCCACCGCGACCGGATGGTTGTCGACGACCGCGCGCACGCCGCGGCCGGGGTCCGAACGAAACTGTGACGCGGCGGCATGCATGTTCGCGGGTACCCGGACGGCGGCCTCGGCGACGATGGCGCGGGCCACGGGATGCTCGCTGTCTGCCTCGACCGCTGCTGCCAGAGCGAGCAGTTCGTTCTCCGTGGTGCCGGCGACGGCGACGACTCCGGTGACCGCATGCCTGGCCTGCGTCAGCGTGCCGGTCTTGTCGAACAGCACGACGTCCACATTCCGCATGCGCTCGAGCGCGAGGCGGTCTTTCACCAGCACACCGGCCTTCGCGGCGCGTTCGGTGGAGATGGCGATGACGAGGGGGATGGCCAGACCGAGGGCATGCGGGCAGGCGATCACCAGAACGGTCACCGTGCGCACGACCGCTTCGTCCATGTTGCCGAGAAGCGACCACACCAGGAAGGTGAGAGCGCCGGCGAGCGAGGCGAAGTAGAAGAGGAACGCCGCGGCACGATCCGCGAGGGCCTGGGCCCGCGACGACGAGGCCTGGGCGTCTGCGACCAGACGCTGAATTCCGGCGAGTGCGGTGTCTGCCCCCACGGCGTCGACGTGGACACGGAGGGCGCTGTCGGTGGCGACTGTTCCGGCCACGACCCTGTCGCCGGTGGTGCGGAGGATCGGGGCGGATTCGCCGGTGATCATCGACTCGTCGACCTCTGCCTGCCCGTCCGCCACGGTGCCGTCGGCGGGGACACGGGCGCCGGCGCGCACCAGAACCAGGTCACCCGCTGACAATTCGGAGACAGGCACTTCGGTGATTCCGTCATCGGTTACCTTGTCGGCGGTGTCCGGAAGGAGCGCCGCGAGCGCGTCGAGCGCGCCGGACGCCGAGCCGAGGGCCCGCATCTCCAGCCAATGGCCGAGCAGCATGATGACGATGAGCAGCGCCAGTTCCCACCAGAAGTCGAGGTTGAACCCACCCAATCCCAGTGTTGTCACCCACGACGCCAGAAACGCCACAGTGATGGCCATGCTGATCAACAGCATCATGCCGGGCCGGCGCGACTTCAGCTCGGCCCAGCCGCCGGTGAGAAATGGGGCGCCGCCGTAGACGAAGATTGCGGTGCCGAGGACGGGGGGAATCCAGGACGCTCCCGGGAAGTCGGGAACCATGTAACCGACGAGGTCGGCGAACATGTGGCTGAACGCCACCACCGGCACCGACAGCAGAAGACTGACCCAGAACTTCTCCCGGAACATCTCGCCGTGCGCCCCGTGTCCGGCGTGCCGGTCACCGTGTTCCTGGTGGCTGTCGTGCCCGGCGTGCCCGAGGTGTACTTCTTGCTGATGTTGGTGAGACATGGCTGCTCCCTTGGAAGCTGTGCTCGTTTCGGTGGGTCAGGAACGCACCAGGCGTGCGATTGCGTCGGTGGCTTCCTTGATCTTGGCTTCGGCCTCCGGCCCGCCTGCGACGGCGGCGTCGACGACGCAGTGGCTGATGTGGTCGTCGAGCAGACCGAGCGCCACGGCTTGCAGCGCCTTGGTCATCGCGGAGACCTGGGTGAGGATGTCGATGCAGTACTTCTCGTCCTCGACCATCCGCTGAAGGCCGCGGGCTTGGCCCTCGATCCGGCGTAATCGCTTGAGGTACTCGTCTTTTCCGCTGATGTAGCCGTGTCCGGCATGCTCGTCGTGCGGGGTATCTGCGGAAGCCATGGTCATCGCTCTTTCGGGTCGGAGGTGAGTGGTTGGAATCGGCGCAGTCGTAAGCTGTTGCTGACGACGAACACCGAGGAGAACGCCATCGCGGCGCCGGCCAGCATCGGGTTGAGTAGACCGGCAGCGGCCAAGGGCAGTGCGGCCACGTTGTAGGCGAACGCCCAGAAGAGATTGCCCTTGATGGTGGTCAATGTTCTGCGGGACAGGCGAATCGCGTCGGCGGCGGCCCGTAGATCCCCGCGCACGAGGGTGAGGTCACTGGCCTCGATTGCGACATCGGTTCCGGTGCCCATGGCCAGCCCCAGGTCGGCCTGGGTGAGGGCGGCGGCGTCGTTGACACCGTCGCCGACCATCGCCACCACTTTCCCTTCGGCCTGCAGTCGTTTCACCACATCGAGCTTGTCCTGGGGAAGGACGTCCGCGATCACCTCGTCGATGCCGACCTGGGCGGCGATGGCCCGTGCTGCCGATTCGTTGTCACCGGTCAGCATGATCGGGGTCAGACCAAGTCGGCGGAACTGTGACACTGCCTCACGCGAGGTCGGTTTCACGGAGTCGGCGACTACCAGCACACCGCGGGCCTTACCGTCCCAGCCGATCCCCACCGCGGTGCGACCCTTTGCCTCCGCAGCGTCCACCACCTCGCGGAGCGCGGCGGGAAGGTGCAGTGACCAATCACGGAGCAACGTCGGTCGTCCGATGACCACCGCATGCCCGTCGATGACACCCTGAACGCCGAGTCCCTCGATGTTGGCGAACTGCTCGACCTCCGGCAACGTGCCGAGTCGGTCCCGCGCGGCGCGTGCGACGGCGCGGGCGATGGGATGCTCGGAAGCATCTTCCAAGGCGCCCGCGTACCGCAGGACGGTGTTCTCGTCCGTGCTTCCGTCGGTCACTACGTCGTGCAGCGACATCGTGCCGGTGGTGACGGTGCCGGTCTTGTCGAGCACGACGGTGTCGACGCGGCGGGTGGATTCCAGCACCTCTGGGCCCTTGATGAGTATTCCCAGCTGGGCGCCGCGCCCGGTGCCCACCATCAGGGCGGTCGGAGTCGCGAGGCCGAGGGCGCACGGGCACGCGATGATCAGGACGGCGACCGCGGCCGTGAAGGCTGCAGCGACGGAGCCGCCGGTCCCGATCCAGAATCCCAGCGTCGCCACCGACAGCGCGATCACGATCGGCACGAAGATTCCGGAGATTCGGTCTGCCAGCCGCTGCACCTGCGCTTTGCCGGTCTGGGCGTCCTCGACCATTTCCGCCATCTGGGCCAGTTGGGTGTCGGAGCCGATCCGGCTGGCCTCGACCACGATTCGGCCCCCGACGTTCACCGTGGCGCCTGCAACCTCGGAGTCGGGCGCCACTTCCACGGGCACCGACTCCCCGGTCAGCATCGACGCGTCGACGGCGGAAGATCCCTCGATGACGACGCCGTCGGTGGCAATTTTCTCACCGGGACGAACCACGAAGCGGTCGCCCACGGCCAGCTTGTCGACGCTGATCAACTGTTCGACTCCGTTGCGCAGCACCGATACTTCCTTGGCACCCATCTCCAGCAGTGCCCGCAGCGCTGCGCCTGCCCGACGTTTGGCGCGAGCCTCGAAGTAGCGGCCGGCGAGGATGAAGGTGGTGACACCGGCGGCGGCTTCGAGATAGATGTTGCCGCTGCCGTCGATGCGCGCGATCGTCAGTTCGAAGGGGTGTGTCATGCCCGGCATTCCGGCCGTTCCCCAGAACAATGCGTACAGCGACCAGCCGAACGCGGCGAGCGTGCCCATCGACACCAGGGTGTCCATGGTGGCGGTGCCGTGCCGGAGATTGGTCCAGGCGGCTTGGTGGAAGGGCCACGCGCCCCAGACCACGACCGGTGCGGCGAGCGTAAGGGACAGCCACTGCCAGTTGGTGAATTGCAGGGCCGGGACCATCGCCATCGCAATGACCGGAACGGTCAAGGCGGCCGAAACAAGGAGTCGCTGTCGCAGGCTCGCGGCGGGGTCGTCCTCCTCCACGACGGGTCGTCCGGTCTCGGGCAAGCGCGCCGTGTACCCGGCCTGTTCCACGGTGCTCACCAGGTCGTCTGGGGACACGTCGGCCGAGTAGTGCACCCGCGCCTTCTCGGTGGCGTAGTTGACGGTGGCGGTCACCCCGTCGAGCTTGTTGAGCTTGCGCTCGATGCGGTTGGCGCACGACGCACACGTCATTCCGCCGATCGACAACTCGACCTGCGAGCCCGCAGGCGCGGGAACCTCGGTGGTGCGGGTCATCATTCCTCCTCGGAATGTGCGGAAACCGTGAACTCGGCGGTGCGGACCGCCCCGGCATGCTGGAAGTCGAGGA
The DNA here is from genome assembly GCF_018343855.1 of Rhodococcus sp. USK13. Lineage (NCBI taxonomy): Bacteria > Bacillati > Actinomycetota > Actinomycetes > Mycobacteriales > Nocardiaceae > Rhodococcus > Rhodococcus sp. USK13. The sequence goes on from NZ_CP069242.1 coordinate 940,388, forward strand.
ACAAGCGGTACTCGCCGGAGCTGGGTGCGGTGACCGCGAAGTCGATACCGGGCCCCGCGGGCGTCACACCGTCCCCGGGATGCCCCTCGGGGTGCACGTGCAGATAACCGAGGTCAGCGGTGCGAAGCGCGACCAGGTGGCCATAGGCGCCGAGGTAGGGCTGCAGGTCGGTGACCGGCGATCCGTCACGACCGACCGTGAGGGTCAGGGTGGAAGTCTGTCCGGGTTCGAGGGTGCCGTCGAGGGTGACGGTGTAGCCGTCGACGGTGGTCGTCGTCTCCGTCGGAGGCAGGGGCTGCGGGTCGTAGCTGCCGGCGACCCGCAGGTCGGTACCGAGGGTCAGTGCGTCCCCGCCCGCAGGCATGAAGTCGGCGAACACCCGGTAGTCGCCCGCCCGGGCCAGATCGAGTGAGACGCTCCACGTGCCCGACTCGTCGAGGCTCGGGTGCACGTGCTGGTAACCGGTCAGATCGCGGCGCACCGCGATGAGGTGCAGTTGTTTCTCGTGCTGGTCGGCGTATCGCGTCACGGGAGTTCCCGTGTGGTCGAGGATGCGGAACTGCACGGGGACGCCGGTGCCGGTGGCGGCGATCGGCGACGCCAGTTCCAGGGTGTAGCCGTCCTGCGTGGAGCGCAGTCCCTTCGGTGTCGCGTCGGCGGCTTCCTGGTGGCCTCCGGTGTCGTGGCCTCCGGTGTCGTGGCCTTCGACGCCGTCGCCGGCGGAACCGTGGCCGGGGTCGTCGGCGGCGTGTGCTGCGGGTTCGTCGATGTCCGGTCCGACCAACGCTCCCACTCCCGTCGCGGCAGCGAAGACGGCGACGAGACCGAGAGTGAAACCGGCGAACTTACCGGTGGCGTTCATGATGGTTACTCCTGCGGACAGGTGGGCGGCGACTCAGCCGGCCACGGAATATCCGGCCTCTTCTACGGCGTCGGAAACGGCGCGCGGATCGAGGTCGGTGATGCTGTCGATGACGACCTTGCCGGTGGCGAGGTCGACGTCCACGGAGGTGACTCCGGGAATGGCGCCGATTTCTTCGCTCACCGACGCGACGCAATGGTTGCAGGTCATGCCGGTGACGATCACGGTCGAAGTGCTCACGGATGTGCCTTTCTCTCTGGGCTCTCGATGTCCGACTCTGGTAGCTACCGTACCCCCCTATGGTATTTATGCAAGGTCCCGTGTCGCCGGGTTCGGCGTTTTCCGTCACACGTCGGTCGCAGAAGGTATTGAGTTGTTCTCACCTGCGTCTCGCGCCACCGGGAAAGGAAGCCGGCGATGTCACTCGTCACGTTGCGAACCCAACTGCTGCGCCGCAAACCGCTCGAGGAGATCGAGGAGGACACGCCTGCCGATGAGCGACTCGCCAAATCGCTCGGGTTGTGGCAGCTCACCGCGATCGGGGTGGGCGGCATCATCGGTGCCGGGGTGTTCTCCCTCGCCGGATCCGTCGCGCACTCGGTGACCGGGCCCGCGGTGCTGATCTCCTTCCTGATCGCGGGAATCGCCAGCGCCGCTGCCGCACTCTGTTACGCCGAATTCGCGGGCATGATCCCCAAGGCGGGTTCCGCCTACACCTACGGTTACGTCGCCCTCGGTGAAATAGTCGGCTGGTTCATCGGCTGGGATCTGCTCCTCGAATACGTGGCGGTCGCCGCGGTTGTCGCGATCGGCGTGTCCGGGTACTTCCGGTTCCTACTCGAGCAGATCGGCATATCCCTGCCCGACTGGATGATGGGCGCACTCGGTACCGGTGACGGTCACGTCTTCGACGTCTTCGCCGCTCTGTTCTGCCTCGGCACGGCCTGGGTGCTCTCCCGTGGCATCAAGAGTGTCGGACGATTCGAGACGGTCGCGGTCGCGATCAAGGTGGCGCTCGTCGTGCTGATCATCGTGCTCGGCGTGTTCCACATCGACAGCGCCAACTACACCCCCTACTTCCCGTTCGGCACCGCCGCGGTGATGACCGGAGCGGCGACCGTGTTCTTCGCCGTCTTCGGCTACGACGCGATGAGCACCGCTGCCGAGGAGTCGAAGGAAGCGAAGAAGCACCTGCCCAAGGCGATCCTGTACTCGCTCGGCATCGCCATGGCCCTGTACGTGCTCGCGACCCTGGTACTCACCGGAATGCAGAAGTACACCGAGATCAGCCCTGACAGCGGCTTCTCCACCGCATTCGAGTCCGTCGGGATGCCCGGAGTCGCGAACATCATCGCCGTCGGAGCCATCGTCGGCATCATCACCGTGGTGCTCACCTTCATGCTTGGTGTGACCCGGGTGTGGTTCGCGATGAGCCGGGACGGCCTGCTGCCCGAATGGTTCGCCAAGACCCATCCGGTGCGGAAGGTGCCCACTCGGGTCACCTGGATCGTGGGCGTCGGCTCCGCACTGATGGCCGGCTTCCTGCCTATCAACACGGTGGCCGAGCTGACCAACATCGGCATCCTGTCGGCCTTCATCGTCGTCTGCATCGCCGTGGCCGTCCTACGACATACCCGTCCTGAGGTGCCCCGCTCCTTCCGGTTGCCGTTCATGCCGGTGGTGCCCATTATCGGTGTGGTCTTCTCCGGGTGGCTCATCCTCTCCCTCCCCTGGGAGACCTGGCTGCGATTCGGAATCTGGCTGATTCTCGGCCTCCTCGTGTACTTCTTCTACTCCCGGACGCACTCGAAACTCGAGTCCAGCGAACCGGTGTCGCCGGCTTCATAGCCCGACGGCGCGCAATCCGACGGAACCCGCAGCACAATGGTGCGATGGCGGACCCCGGATTCACCCCGACACAGCTCGCAGCGCGTGCTGCGTATCTGCTTCGCGGCAACGACCTGGGCACGATGACCAGCGCGGCGCCCCGCCTCTACCCGCACATGTGGAGCTGGGACGCCGCGTTCGTTGCTGTCGGTTTGGCGCCGCTGAGCGTCGAACGAGCCGTCGTCGAACTCGACACCCTGCTGTCGGCGCAATGGAAGAACGGGATGATTCCGCACATCGTGTTCGCTAACGGTGTGGACGGTTACTTTCCCGGGCCGGCCAGGTGGGAGACCGCGACGCTCGCGGCGCACGCCCCCAACGGGCCGCAGACGTCCGGCATCACGCAACCACCGGTCCATGCCATCGCCGTCCAGCGCATCCTCGACCATTCACGCCGGCACGGGCGCACCACCCGCGCCGTGGCCGAGGAATTCCTCGACCGTCGCTGGCCCGACCTCGTCCGCTGGCACCGTTGGCTGGCACACGCGCGTGACCTCGACGGTAATGGCCGGATCGCCCTTTTCCACGGCTGGGAGTCGGGCATGGACAATTCGCCGCGCTGGGACCTCTCGTACGCCAACGTGGTGACCGGGACGATGCCGAAGTACTTGCGGGAGGATCTGACCGTCGTCGCGGACAGGTCGCAGCGTCCGTCCAACGGCGAGTACGACCGCTACCTGTGGCTGCTCGAGGAGATGAAGAGCGTCCGCTACGACGACGAAGAACTGGCCACCGCCATGAGTTTCGCCGTGGAGGACGTGTTCGTCAGCGCGGTCTTCTCGATGGCATGCGAAGTCCTCGCCACCATCGGTGAGGAGCACTCGATGCCGAATTCCGACGTGCGGGAGCTGCACGGCTGGGCCGGACGCTTCCGCCAGGGCGTGCTCACCACCACCGACGAACGATCCGGCGCCGCACGGGACTTCGATCTGCGGAGCGGAAGGTGGATATCCACCGAAACCCTCGCCATGTTTGCGCCGCTGCTGTGCGGCGGTTTGAGCCGGGACGCCGAACGAGCCCTGCTGCGCACCTTCGAGGGCCCTAAATTCTGCGGGCACCCCGACCTTCGGTATGCGGTGCCCCCGTCGACATCCCCGGTGTCGCGCGACTTCCGGTCCCGTGAATACTGGCGCGGTCCGGTGTGGCCGGTGATGACCTGGCTGTTCTCATGGGCTTTCGCACGGCGCGGGTGGGCGGAACGCTCGCACATGCTCCGATCCGAAGGCTTGCGACAGGCCAGCGACGGCAGCTTCGCCGAGTACTACGAACCGTTCACGGGCGAACCCCTGGGAAGCATGCAGCAGTCGTGGACCGCCGCCGCGGTGCTGGACTGGTTGGGCTAAACCCAGCCGTGAGTACTTATTAACACTCCGCGGTTAACAAGTACTCACGGGCGCGAAGCGCTAACCTCGGGCGCATGGATATCGGGGAGAGCGTCCGAAAGCTGTCCAAAATCGCACCACTTCTCGTCGCGGGGGCTGTTGCGGCGGCGGTGCCGGGGATTGCCGCCGCCGAACCCGTCAGGGGGCCCGACGTCGCATCCTGGCAACATCCGGGCGGTTCGCCGATCGACTGGTTCGCCGTCCGCAACGCCGGTCACGACTTCGCAATGGTGAAGGCCACCGAGAGCTTGAATTACGTCAATCCGTTCTTCGTGCAGGACTGTCTGGCCATGCGGGTGGCCGGTGTGTCCCGCGGCGCGTATCACTACGCCGACCCCACTCAGTCACCGGAAGCGCAGGCCGCCTTCTATTCGACGGTGGTGCTGGGCATCAACGGCCCCGGCGACATGCCACCGGTTCTGGACATCGAGCATTCCGGTGGGTTACCGCCCGCCGCGTTGATCGATTGGACGCACCGCTACCTGAACACCGTGCGGGCGCTCACCGGACGCCAGCCGATCATCTACACGTATCCCAACTTCTGGCGCACGGCGATGGCCGACACCCATGAATTCGCCGGGTATCCCCTGTGGATCGCCGATTACAACGGGCAGAACGCCCCTGGACCGCTTCCGGGTGGCTGGAACACGTGGAGCTTCTGGCAGTACACCAGCACAGGCCGCATCCCCGGTGTCAACGGCAACGTCGACCTCAACGTCTACAGCGGAGCGCAGGGCGACTTCGCCCGGTACTCCAACAGTGCGTCGCCGTTCGGCAGTTAGGCCACCTGTAGGTTGACCCCAGGCGCCTCGGTGAGCCGCCCGGGGTCAACCTACCGGGTCAGGCGCCGATCCGGCCGCCCGACTTCCACACGGCGACGACAGCGGGACGCGGCTGCGAACTTCCGCCGTCGGGCCAGTGTGAGGCGGGGTTGTCGGCGCTGGCGTCGTCGGATTCACCTGGGTGCTGCACGCACACGACCACCCGATCCTCGTCGACGATCGGGCCGCACGTCTCGGCGCCCTTCGGCACCGACAGGAACTGTTTGGTTTCGCCGCGGTTCGCGCCGTCGAGGGTGACGCTGAACAGTCCGTCGTTCGACTTCAGCGCGTTGCCGTCGGTGGAGATCCACAGATTGCCGTGGGTGTCGAACGCGAGGTTGTCGGGGCAGGAGATGGGGCTGACCTTCTCCTTGTCGAACCCGCCGAAGTAGGTGTCGGCTTCTTTCGGGTCGCCGCAGACGAGCAGTAGATTCCAGGTGAACGACGTGCCGGCGTGGTCGTCGGTGAGCTCGAGAACCTGGCCGTTCTTGTTGTTGTTGCGGGGATTCGCCTCATCGGCGGCGGCAGCGCCGTCGACGCCTCGCTTGGTGTTGTTGGTCAGCGCCACATACACCTTGCCGGTCTTCGGGTTCGGCTCGAAGTCCTCGGGGCGGTCCATCTTGGTGGCACCGACCTTGTCGCCGGCCTCGCGGGTGAAAACCGCGACCTCCTCGGCGCTCATGCCGTCGACGAGGGACTCGCCCCTGCCGTCTTCGCCGGTGCGAAGCAACGGAATCCACTCGCCGGTGCCGTCGAAAGAACCGCTCGACGGCAGCGTGCCGGAGCCGTCGATCTCGTCCGGGGAGTTGCCACTGAACTTGGCGACGTACAGTGTGCCGGCGTCGAGCAATGTCATGTTGTGGCGCACGGCCGCCTGGCTGTTGCCGTCCATCATCTTTCGGCTGGAAACGAACTTGTACATGTAGTCGAAGCGCTCGTCGTCCCCGCTGTAGGCGACCACGGTGCCGTCGTCGGTGACGTGGATGGTCGCGGCCTCGTGCTTGAACCGGCCGAGTGCGGTGTGCTTGACCGGCGCGGACGCGGCATCCCAGGGGTTCACCTCGACGACGTACCCGAAGCGGTTCACCTCGTTGGGGTCCTGCATCAGGTCGAAACGGCGGTCGAAACGCTCCCACTTACGTTCGGAGGCAGCACCTTCCAGGCCGTAACGCTTCAAGCGCGCGGCGACGACCGGGTCGGTGACCAGTTCGGCGTTCGCGAAGTACTGGTTGAAGTTCTCTTCACCTGACAGCACCGTGCCCCATGGCGTGAGGCCGCCGGAGCAGTTGTTGAGGGTGCCGAGGACCTTGGTGCCGGTCGGATCGGCAGACGTTTTCAGGAAGTCGCTGCCGGCCGCGGGCCCGGTGACGACGAACTCGGTGGTCGCGGTGATGCGCCGGTTATAGGGTCCGAATTCGGGAGTGAGCCTGCCGGAGCCGCTCTCACCCTTCACCTGCAGCACGGACAGTCCATGGGCGGCGAGTGCGATCTGGAACTGTTCGGGAGACGGATTGTCGGCGTCATACCCCTTGAACATGAACGGCTCGCTGCTGTACTCGTGATTGACCACCAACAGGAACGTGTCGGGCTGGCCGTCGACGGGGAGGAGTCCGGCGAAGTCGTTGTTGTATCCGAACTGTTGCGCCTGCGCAGCCGCGGTCTGATTGTCGAAGTCGAATGCGGGTGCGCCGGCGAGGACCGGGTCACCCCAGCCGATCACGACCGCGTGCTCGTATCCGTCGGGAACCACGACGGCGTCCTCGGTGTTCGGGGCCACGGCCGTGAAGTTCGTGCCGTTCGGCGCGGCATCATCCGAGCCCGCTGTGCTCGAACTACTGCCGCTGTCCGAGTCGGTCGAACATGCTGCGAGCGCACTGCCCGCACCCACGGCGAGTACCGCCATCCCGGCACCGCGCAGGACGCCCCGCCGGGAGAGTGCCGCGCGGGCGATGTCGCGGAAGTACTCACCCTGCGAATCGTTGGGCACGTCGTGGGAGCAGGCGTTGCCGCACTTGTACTGGCAGGTGACGGCGGCGCGCGACGACACGCCGTCGTGGGTGACGAACAGTGCGAGGGGTTTCAAGCTCACCGTGGCTCCCGATTAGAAGTGGAATAACTTCGGCACCGTAGAAGTCGTAAGCAAGGGAAAGGGAACACCTGCGTGAACGGGCGACGAACGAGGCGACCCTAAGTCGTTGCTTCTACGTCTGGCGGACGGCCTGTCGGCCGTGCACCATGGAGAGATGGACCCGGTGGAGGCGCTGCGGGAAATAGCGTTCTGGCTCGAGCGCTCACGTGCCGAGACCTACCGGATTGCCGCTTTCCGTCAGGCTGCGGACGTGGTCGCGAATCTGTCGGCCCGCGAGCGAGCCGCCCAGCAGAGTGACCACTGGAAGTCGCTACCCGACGTCGGGGCCGAAGCCGCTGCGATCATCCGGGAGTGCGCGGAGTCGGTGCCGCCCTATCTCGCGTATCTGCGGAGTTCCGCCGAGCCGATCGGGCTCGGCGGCATGGAACTACTCGACGCCCTCCGCGGCGACCTGCACACGCATTCGGACTGGTCGGACGGCCGGTGCCCGATCAAGGAAATGATGCGCCGGGCGGCCACCCTGGGGCATGAGTACTGCGCGCTGACCGATCACTCGGTGCGACTGACGGCCGCCAACGGACTGACGTCGGAGCGCCTGCTCGCCCAGTTGAGCGTGATCGCCGAATTGAATGCGGAGCTCGCGCCGTTCCGCGTCCTGACCGGCATCGAGGTCGACATCCTCGACGACGGGTCCCTCGACCAGGACGACGATCTGCTCGCGGACCTCGATGTCGTCGTCGCCAGTGTGCACTCCCACCTCGACAGCGACCGTGCCACGATGACGAAGCGGATGGTGCAGGCGGTCAAGTCCCCACACGTCGATGTTCTAGGGCATTGCACCGGACGACTCGTAGCGGGAAACAGGGGCACGCGGCCCGAATCGAAGTTCGATGCGGAGAGGGTATTCGACGCGTGCCGCGAGCACGGCACAGCGGTGGAGATCAACGCCCGGCCTGAGCGGCGGGATCCGCCAGGCCGCCTGATCGATCTCGCGCTCGCGAGCGGCTGCCTGTTCTCCGTCGACACCGACGCTCACTGCACCGGTCAGCTCGCGTGGCAGGGCTACGCCTGTGAACGCGCCGCCGAACGCGGCGTCGAGCCGGCGAACGTGATCAACACTCTGCCCGTGACCGAGCTGCTGGCGTGGACCGGCTCATCCCACCGGCACTGACTCGTGGCCTGCTCATTGCGCTCACGGTCGCCGCGTTGCTGATCGCTGCCATGTGGGCGTTGCAGCGAAAGCTGATTTATTTCCCCGACGCCTCCCCGGTGCCATCGGCCCTACAGCTGTTCACCCGCGCCGAGGACGTCACACTGACGACGTCGGACGGCCTCGAGCTGGGCGCCTGGTACGTGCCTCCGGTCGGTGCGAGCCGGGACGCGACCGTGCTCGTCGCCAACGGGAATGCGGGTAACAGGGCGGACCGGGCGTTGCTGGCGTCGGACCTGGCGGACGCCGGTTTCGCCACCCTGCTCTTCGACTACCGCGGGTACGGCGGCAACCCGGGTGAGCCCAGCGAGAAAGGACTGGCACTCGACGTCCGTGCGGCCTACCGGCACCTGGTCGACGAGCGCCGGGTGCCCCGCGAACGGTTGCTCTACTTCGGTGAAAGCCTCGGCACCGGTGTGGTCACCGAACTCGCCACCGAGCATCCGCCGGCGGGGATGCTGCTGCGATCACCGTTCGTGGACCTGGCCTCGCTCGGGGCCAGGCACTACCCGTTCCTGCCGGTCCGGTTGCTACTGCGCGACCGATTCCCGGTCGCGGAGTCGGTGGCACGAGTCGACGTACCCACCACCGTGGTCTACGGGACGGCCGACACCATCGTGCCTCCCGACCACAGCGAACGCGTCGCCGACGCCGCCCGCGGACCGGTCGAGCGGGTGGCACTGCCGGGGGTGGGGCACAACGACGCCGTGATGTTCGGCGGTGCCACCATCGTCGACGCCACCGTGGCCCTCGCCGAGAGGGCGCTCCGCGCCCCGTGAGTGGTTAACGAGTCTGTGGACTCGCCGGCCACGCACAGGCGCTAGCGCACGATCACGACGTCCAGGGTGCGGGGGCCATGGACGCCTTCGACGCGGTTGAGTTCGATGTCGCTGGTGGCGCTGGGGCCGCTGATGAACGTGAGCGGCCTGGTCGGGTCGAGGGCGTGGAAGGCCTGCGGCACGGTGTCGACGATCTGGTCGGCACGGATGACGCAGATGTGGTGATCGGGGACCAGGGTCAGTGCCCGTCTGCCCTGACCGACGCCGCCGTCGAGAACTATTGTCCCGGTGGCCGCGATGCCCAGAGTGCACCCGGTGACGACGACCTCGATCGCGTCGAGTTCGAGCGTCGACAATTCCGCGGGTGCACCGTCGACGACGACGCCACGTCGTGGTCGCCACGACTCCGGCAGATCCGCTGGGACGACGGCGCGCGCTCCTTCTGGGATCAGCCCGGTGACGACCTCGGCGACCGTCCTCTCGTCGGCGCGATGGACCTGGGCTCGGTAGTCGTCGACGGTGTGGGTGAACTTCTCGACGTCTCCGGGACCGGATATCGGCTTCCGGTGATAGTCGCGCGGCACAGGTTCGGGAGTGGGTGCATCAGCGATCGCCGACCGGATCCTGGCCAGTATAGCGTTGCGGGCGTCCATCATTCGGTGTCCTCATGGGTGCGGGCCCACCACTGCCGGAAGGTTTCCTTCGGTGGGGAGGGCAGGTCTCGGCTCGACGTCCACTTCGATCCCGGGTACGGCAGCGACGTGATGCGTCCCTTCTTCCCGCCGAGCATTCGGCCGATCTTGGACGCCGTCTCGGCGGCGGCGAACCGCTTCTCGGATCCCATCACGAAGCCGGCGGCCTTCATCGCGAGGTCCTGCCCGCCGGGGAGGCCGCGCCGTTCCGAATCGACTTGCTCGGCCCGCAGATGCACCAGGATGCTCGGGATGTCGATGCGAACGGGGCACGCGTCGAAACACGCACCGCACAGTGTCGACGCATAGGGCAGTGACGCATTGGGGTCGTCGTGGCCGGTGGTGCCGGTGAGTTGCGGGCTGAGGATCGCGCCGATCGGCCCGGGATAGACGGAGCCGTACGCGTGGCCGCCCGCCCGCTCGTAGACGGGACACACGTTCAGGCAGGCGCTGCACCGAATGCAGTGCAGGGCTGAGCGTCCCACGTCGTCGGCGAGAACGTTGGTGCGACCGTTGTCGAGCAGGACGACGTGGAAGTTCTGCGGTCCGTCACCGGGATGGACGCCGGTCCACATGGAGGTGTAGGGATTCATGCGTTCGGCCGTCGACGAGCGGGGAAGCAGTTGCATGAAGACTTCGAGGTCGGTGAACGCGGGCAACAGCTTCTCGATGCCCATCAGCGTGATCAGGGTGTCGGGAAGGGTGAGGCACATCCGTCCGTTGCCCTCCGATTCCACCACCGCCAGCGTCCCCGTCTCGGCGATACCGAAGTTGGCACCACTGATCGCCACCTTGGCGGAGAGGAACTTTCGCCGAAGGTGTGCCCGGGCGGCCATTGCCAGCGCCCGCGGATCGTCGGTGATGCCGGGATCGATGTCCGGCATCGACTTCAAGAAGATCTCCCGGATTTCGGCGCGATTCCGGTGGATGGCGGGGACCAGGATGTGACTCGGCTTGTCGTGTCCGAGTTGCACGATGAGCTCGGCGAGATCCGTCTCGATCGCCGCGATCCCGTTCTCCTCGAGGTACTCGTTCAGGCCCGTCTCCTGGGTGGCCATCGACTTGACCTTCACGACCTCGTCGGATCCGGTGGCCCGGACGAGGTCGGTGATGATCCGATTGGCCTCTTCCGAGTCGCGCGCCCAGTGGACGATTCCGCCACGGGCGGTGACGTTTTCCTCGAATTGCACCAACAGTTCCGGCAGCCGCGACATTACCTGCGCCTTCAGTGCACTGCCCGCTCGGCGCAGCTCCTCCCAGTCGTCGACCTCGGCGACCGCGGCGATGCGCTTGTTTCGGATGGTGGTGGTTGCCGCCCCCAGGTTGGCGCGCAGTTGGGTGTCGGCAAGTGACTTCCGCGCCGCGTCGGGAAAAGATTCTGTGCCCCGGATGTTTCCGGTGCCGGCATGGAAGGTGGGTGAGCCGAGGAACGTGGTCATGCGTTGCTCCCGATCTTCTCGGTGCTCGCCAGGATCTCGGCGAGGTGGACGGTGCGCACCCCACTGCGCAGCCGGGACAGTCCGCCGCCGATGTGCATGAGGCAGGACGAGTCGCCGGCGCTGCACACCTCGGCGCCGGTGCGGAGCACGTTGCCCATCTTGTCGGCGAGCATGGCCGTCGAGGTGTCGGAATTCTTCAGGGCGAAGGTTCCGCCGAAACCGCAACAGGAATCGGCGGCGGGAAGTTCGATCAGCGTCATTCCGCGAACCGCGCGGAGCAGTTGCACGGGTTTGTCGCCTACCCGCAACATCCGGAGCGAGTGGCAGGTGGGGTGGTAGGTGACGCGATGCGGGTAGTAGGCGCCGACGTCGGTGACACCCAAAACGTCGACCAGCAGCTCCGACAGCTCGTAGGTCCGGGCGGCGAGATCCTCGGCACGCGAGGCGAGGGACTCGTCACCGTAGCGCCGCGCCACCATTGCATGCTGATGACGGACGGACCCGACACACGAACCGGACGGCGCGACCGCCACATCCCAGGATTCGCTCTCGAACGCCTCGACGTGATGGCGGACCAGCGGAAGCGCCTCGGCCTGGTAACCGGTGTTGACGTGCATCTGCCCGCAGCACGTCTGCTTCGGCGGAAACACCACCTGGTGGCCGAGGCGTTCGAGCAGCCGGACCGTGGCGGTGGCGCAGTCGGGAAACAGGGCATCCGCCAGGCATGTGGCGAACAAGGCGATCTTCATCGGTCCTCCAACCGGGGTGGGCTGTGGTCTGACCACAGTAGCGCACTGTGGTCAGACCACACCAGGTAAACTCCGACTGTGCGTACACACGAGGTGGTCCTGCAGCGGATCGAGCGGGATCTGTCGGACGGAAAACTCGTGGTCGGCGGCCGATTGCCCGCTGAACGTGCGCTCGCCGAAGAGCTCGGGGTCGGCCGCTCCTCCGTCCGGGAGGCCATCCGAGTGCTGGAGGCGATGGGCATCGTCCGCACGGCGGTGGGTTCGGGTCCGGACTCGGGGGCAATCGTGGCGGCAGATCCCGCCGCGTCCATCGGAGTGGCCCTGCGACTGCACATGGCCACGCAGACCCTGCCGATCCGCGACGTCGTCCAGACACGCATCCTGCTGGAGTCGTGGGCGGTGCAGGAGGCTGCCGAACGGGCAGGCGAACTCGACCTGCAGGGGCTTGATGCACTACTCGACGCCATGGACGACGAAACCCTGACGCCGGAGGCCTTCCACCGGCTCGACGCCGATCTGCACGTCGCGATGGCCGCGCTCGCAGGCAACGTCCTCGTCGAGGCCATGATGGTCTCGCTCCGCGAATCGATTTCCGGCTACGTCATGCAGGCCGTCCCGCAGCTCGACGACTGGAACGAGGTCGCGCAGAACCTGCGCTGCGAGCACCGCGCCATCGTCACCGCCCTACGCCGTGGGTACGGCACCAAGGCGTCCACCCTCGTCCGCGAACACATCGAGGGGTTCTACGGGCTGATTCGATAGGCGCGCAGCGGCCTACAACACCTGGGACAGGAACTGCTGCAGTCTATCGGTCCGGGGTTTGTCGAAAAGCTGCTCAGGCGTACCGGTTTCGACCACAGCACCGTGGTCCATGAACAGCACCGTGTCCGATACCTCACGGGCAAAGCCCATTTCGTGGGTGACCACGACCATGGTCATGCCGCCCTTGGCGAGGTCGGCCATCAACGCGAGAACCCCCTTCACCAGTTCGGGGTCGAGCGCGGAGGTGGCCTCGTCGAAGAACATCACCTCGGGTTTCATGGCCAGCGCCCGGGCGATCGCGACCCGCTGTTGCTGACCGCCGGACAGGTTGCCCGGCCGCGAATCGGCCTTGTGCGCCAGCCCCACGAGCTCGAGCTGTTCGAGCGCCAGCGTCCGCGCCTCCTCCTTGGACAGGCCTTTGAGCTTGCGTGGGCCGAGTGCGATGTTGTCGACGACGGTCTTGTGCGGGAACAGGTTGAACTGCTGGAACACCATGCCGATCTGCTGCCGCAACGTGTCCGGGTTGTCTTTCAGCACCGACTTGCCGTCGATCAAAATATCGCCCTGATCGGGTTCGTGTAGGCGGTTGAGCACTCGGAGCAGGGTGGACTTTCCGGAACCGGACGGGCCGATCACGGTGACGGTGTCCCCCGCGTCGACGTGGATGTCGACGCCGCGGAGCACCTTGTTGGTGCCGAATGCGAGATGCAGGTTGGTGCCAGTGAGAGAGACGGCCATCGCCTTATCCCCTTTCCACGACGATGGACTGCTCCACCGGATCGAGCGTGCCGGACGTGTCGGCGCGGCCGGTGCGCAGACGGTGGTCGATGTAGTTGACGAGGTGTGTCAGCGGAATCGTCATAGCGAGATAGAACAGGCCGGCCGCGACGAGGGGCGACAGGTTTCCGGTTTGCGCGTTGAGATCGCGACCCACTGCGAACAATTCGCGCTGCGTGACGAGCAGGCCGAGGAAGTAGATGAGCGACGAGTCCTTGATGAGGGAGATGAATTGGTTCATCAGTGCGGGCAGCACCCGTCGCACACCTTGCGGGATCACCACCAGGGTCATCGACTTGCGGTAACTGAAACCCAGGGCCCTGGCGGCCTCGAGCTGCCCCGGTTCGACGCTCTGGATTCCGGACCGGAAAATCTCACCGATGTAGGCGGACGCCAGCAGCGACAGTGCGGCGGCCCCCAGCCAGTACGGGTTGTTTCCGGTGAGTCCTCTCACCACCGGTCCCACACCGAGCCCGACGATGAGGATGATCACCACGGCGGGAAGCCCACGGAACACGTCGGTGTAGACCCGCGCCGGCCACCGCAACCACCGCGTGCGGGAGATCCCGGCCATCGCGAGCAGCATGCCCAGCACGGTGCCGACGATGCCGGACGCCAACGCGAGAATCAGGGTGTTCGGCAGGCCGGTTTTCAGTAGATCGGGGAATGCCCGCGCGTACAGGTCCCAGTCGAAGAACGTGTCCTTCAGCTGTGCCAGTGTCGACTTCGGCTCATTCACCGGGGTCTCGGCGTCGGTTTCGATGTTCTCGGCGGCGAGCGCCGCGAAGTCGGGCAGGTCCGGCATCGGCGCCGCCTTGCTGCCGGGCTTCCATCCTTCGGGCAGTTCGCGAGGCACCCAGTCCGAATACAGTTCCGCCCACGTGCCGTCCTCGATGGTCGCGTCGAGACCGGAGTTCAGCGCGTCGATCAGAGGCTGGTTCTCCTTCGCGACGGCCCACCCGACGAAGTTGTTGACACTGAACGTGTTCTGCGCGATCGACGTCGGATCTCCCGGCGCGATGGCGCCTTCCGCCTGCTGCGACGGCGCCACCCATGCGTCGATCTGCCCCGACTTCAAGTTCGCATACGCCGTGGCGTAGTCGGGAAATTTCACCGGGTCGAGCTTCAGTGTGTTGACGACGTAGTCGTCCTGAACGGTGCCCTGCACGACACCGATGCGGGTGGACGAGTTCAGGTCGTCGAAGCCCTTGATGGGTCCGCCGTTGGGGACGACGAGGGAGAAATAGCCGAAGTCGTAGCCGTTGGTGAAGCCGACGGTGTTACGCCGCTCGTCCGTCGTCGTGATCGAGGATGATCCGACGTCGAACCGTCGCCCCGACACCTGCGCGAGCAGTCCGGCGAATTCGGTGCCGACGAAGTCGACGCGCAGACCGAGCTTCGCGGCGACGGCCTTCAGGAGTTCGTTGTCGTATCCCGTGAACTGGTTCTCGGCGTTCACACAGATGCTCGGCGGTGCGTCCGACAGCGTGCCCACCGTCAGAACGCCGGGGGTGATGAGGTTCAGCTTCGATGTATCGATCTGCTCCAGCGGGGTGACATCGGGTGTGGTGTAGCGGTCTTCCGCGCCGGCGCCCGCCGACGCGTCGAGGTTGGTGGGCGCAGCGGTCGCGGCGCCGACACCCGGTGGTGCACACAGATCCTGTGGCGCCGCCCCCGAAGAACTACTGTCGCTCGAACACGACGACAGGGTCAGCGCCATCAGGGCGGTCAGCAACAATGCCACCACCACACGGATCTTCGCTCCCACGGAAGAAAACATGGTGAGCAGCGTAACCCCGGCGGTGGCTGATGAGCGGGGTCGGAAGACGCGTGAGCGACGCCCGTCACTCCCCCTGGTTTGGCAGACATACAGGAGGAAGCGGTGAGGGTGATGGACGAAGCACGGCGGGCGGCGCGCGACCCGTGAATCCGGCCGTCAGACCCGTGACAGCTGCTGAGCGTAGGCGGCCGCAGGCCTTGACAGGATATGAGCCCGACAGTCAATATATGCAAACGCTTAGAAAATAAGCATTCGCTTAGAATCGAATCGGTAGGAGTTCCTCATGCCCGAGGCCGTCATCGTTTCCATCGCCCGTTCGCCGATCGGTCGCGCCATGAAGGGATCGCTCAAGAGCATGCGCCCGGACGACCTGGCCGCGCAGATGGTGCAGGCGGCGCTCGACAAGGTGCCCGCCCTCGATCCCACCGACATCAACGACCTGATCCTGGGTTGCGGGCTGCCCGGCGGTGAGCAGGGCTTCAACATGGGCCGCAACGTCGCCGTCCAGTTGGGCTACGACTTCATTCCCGGCACCACCATCACCCGGTACTGTTCCTCGTCTTTGCAGACCACCCGGATGGCGCTGCACGCGATCAAGGCTGGCGAGGGCGATGTGTTCATCTCCGCCGGTGTCGAGACCGTCTCCCGGTTCGTCAAGGGCAACTCCGACTCGCTGCCCGACACCCAGAACCCGCTCTACGCCGACGCTCAGACCCGCACCGAGAAGCTCGCCCAGGGCGGGCAAGCCTGGGTGGATCCGCGGGAGGAGGGCCTGGTCCCGGACACCTACATCGCGATGGGCCAGACCGCGGAGAACGTCGCCCAGATCACCGGAATCACCCGCGAAGAGCAGGACCGGTGGGCCGTGCGCTCGCAGAACCGGGCGGAGGCGGCCATCAACAGTGGTTTCTTCGAGCGGGAGATCACCCCGGTCACACTGCCCGACGGCACTGTCGTGTCGAAGGACGACGGCCCCCGCGCCGGCACCACCTACGAGGCCGTGTCGCAGCTGAAGCCGGTGTTCCGGCCGGATGGCACCGTGACCGCCGGTAACGCGTGCCCGCTCAACGACGGTGCCGCCGCCCTGGTGATCATGTCCGACACCAAGGCCAAGGAGTTGGGGTTGACCCCGCTGGCCCGGATCGTGTCGACCGGGGTGTCCGGGCTCTCGCCGGAGATCATGGGGTTGGGCCCGATCGAGGCCACCAAGCGGGCCCTGGCCATCGCCGGGATGGGTATCTCCGACATCGACCTGTTCGAGATCAACGAGGCGTTCGCCGTGCAGGTGCTGGGGTCGGCGCGGGAACTCGGCATCGACGAGGACAAGCTGAACGTCTCGGGCGGTGCGATCGCCCTCGGGCACCCGTTCGGTATGACCGGTGCCCGGATCACCGCGACCCTGCTGAACAACCTGCAGTCCAGCGACAAGCAGTTCGGCGTCGAAACCATGTGCGTCGGCGGTGGCCAGGGCATGGCCATGGTCCTCGAACGGCTGTAGGCCGCTGCGCCGCCCGTGAGTGGTTAACGAGTGCAGAGACTCGTTAACCACTCACGGGTGCGGAGCGCCTATGCGAGGCCGGACAGCGGCGGCGGGGTGTTCTCGTCCCGCCACGCGATGGCTTCCTTCAGTTCGGTGAGGTCGAAGTCGGGTCCGCTGGTGCCGACGGTGAACAGGGTGACACCGGCGTTGACGTAGGCGGCCGCTTCGTCCGAGCCCGGCCAGGACGTGGAGTGCGCGATGGTGTCGGGGTTGCGACCGTGGTCGGCGCAGCGGTCGGCGAGGATGCCCGACTTCCGCGCGTGGGTTTCGATGTCGCTGAAGCTGTGCCAGATGTCGCCGTACTGTGCGACGAGGGGCAGTGTCTTCTTCTCGCCGCCGCCCCCGATGAGGATGGGGATGTGCCGCGTGGGCGCGGGTTCGAGCTTGCCGAACCGGGCGGTGATCCGTGGCAGGTACTCGGCCAGCAGGTCCAGCCGTGACCCCTTGGTACCGAAGTCGTACCCGTACTCGTCGTAGTCGCGCTCGAACCATCCGGAACCGATCCCGAGGATCAGCCGTCCCCCGCTGATGTGGTCGACGGTGCGGGCCATGTCGGCGAGCAGGTCCGGGTTCCGGTAGCCGGCGCAGGTGACGAGGGCACCGATTTCCACTCGTTCCGTCTGTTCGGCGAATGCTCCGAGCATCGTCCAGCATTCGAAGTGGGCACCGGCCGGGTCGCCGTACAGCGGGTAGAAGTGGTCCCAGTTGAAGACGATGTCGACGCCGGCGTCTTCGGCCCGCAGAACGGCGTCGCGAATCAGTCCGTAGTCGGGCGCGTGTTGCGGCTGAATCTGGACACCGATTCGAACTGAACGGGTCATACGTGGCTCCTCGAATGAGTGCGGCGGCCCTGTGTCGAGGGCCCGTGCGTGCAGGTCGTTTACGAATCCATCTTGCTCGCCTCGACGGGGTACGGCCACCGAGTCGGTGTGAACCGGTCACCTCCCGGGTACTTGACGGCAGGCCAGACCGTTGACGACCGAGATGAGGTTCGACCCGATGAGTGCTGTGTCCGCCTTCGTATTCGCACCGTCGCCCTTGCTGACGGTGACGATCGAAGCCGCCCCGGACGAGAGCACCGAACTGCACGTGCACGCCGGTGGGCAGGGGGTATGGATTGCCAGGATGGCGGCGACGCTCGGCCTCGACGTCACGTTGTGCGGGGTGTTCGGTGGCGAGACGGGGGGCATCCTCCAGTCCCTCATCGAGCGTGAAGGTATAAAGGTCCGCGCGATTTCCACGGCCGGTGAGAACGGGTCCTATGTGCACGACCGCCGTGGGGGTGACAGGAAGCCGCTGGCCGAGGTCCGCCCACGTGTCCTGTCTCGGCACGAGGTCGACGACTTGTTCGGCGGGTCGCTGGCCGAGGGAATCACAGCGGATGTCGCGGTGCTCGGCGGCCCACACGAGAACAATGTGGTGCCCCCGGAGATTTACACCCGGTTGGTGGGAGATCTTCGGGCGTTGAAGGTTCCGGTGGTTGCCGACCTGTCCGGCCCCACCATGACGGCGGCCCTCGAGGGTGGCCTGACCGTACTGAAGGTGAGCCACGAAGATCTCATCGAGGACGGGCGCGCGCAGTCGGAGAAGCCGGAAGATCTCGCCGAAGCGATGCACGCACTTGCGGCGGAAGGAGCCGACCACGTCGTCGTCTCACGAGCAGGAGATCCGGCGATGGCCCTCGTCGACGGCGACATCTGGGAGGTCCTGATTCCGCCCATGAATATCGTCGACCACCGGGGTGCCGGAGACTCGATGACCGCCGGTATCGCCGCAGCCTTGGCCCGCGGCAAATCGATGAACGACGCATTGCAGTTCGGCGCCGCCGCCGGCGCTGTGAACGTGACGCGGCGTGGTCTCGCAACGGGACAACCGGACCTGATCGCGAAGATGGTCGAGAATATTCGGGTGCGGCGGATGACCGAGTCGGAGGGGCAGAAGCAGTGAGGGCTCTGGTCACCAATGACGACGGCGTGGACAGTCACGGTATCAACCTGCTCGCCCGGTTGGCGTTCGCCGCCGGACTCGACGTTGTGGTCGCGGCCCCGCACGAGGAACGCAGTGGTGCGAGCGCGTCGCTGACCGCGTTGGAGAGCAACGGCCGGCTCCGGATGTCGAGCCGGGAGTTCCCGGACCTTCCCGGGGTGGCGGTCCACGCGGTAGAAGCGTCCCCCGCGCTCATCAGTTTCGTGGCGACGAGCGGTGCGTTCGGGCCGCCGCCGGACATCGTGCTGTCGGGAATCAATCACGGCCCCAACACGGGTCATGCGATTCTGCATTCGGGGACCGTCGGGGCGGCGCTGACGGGCGCCACGCACGGCACGCTGGCGTTGGCGGTGTCGCTGGCCACGTCGAACCCCAGGCATTGGGACACCGCCGAAGTCGTGTGCCGGCAGGCGTTGGACTGGATCGTCGAGAACGGCACCCCGGGCACGGTGCTGAATGTGAACGCACCGGACATTCCGCTCGACGAGTTGAAGGGGCTGCGCCCGGCCCCGCTCGCGGCATTCGGCGCCGTCCAGGCGAACGTCGGTGAAGCGGACGACGGGTTCGTGACCGTCACTTTCGCCGAAATTCACGCCGACGACAACGAGAATTCCGAGGAGACCGATGCCGGTGTCCTCGTTCGTGGTTGGGCGAGCGCGACCGCGCTCAGGGCACCTTTCGAGGCGGTCGACGTGGACATCAGCACGTTGAACTGGACACGCTGACCGGGCGATCCCGCTGTGCGGGTCGCTGTCGTCTCTGGCGTCAACTCAGCCGCACACCACCCGCCAGCAGCATGGCCCTCAGGACGAACGCTGCTTCCGGGCCGATGATTTCACCCACCAAGGTGAGGTAGCGGTCGACGTACTCCGGTCCGTGTGCCGCGGTGATCGGATCGTCGGGGTCGGATGGGTCCAGGTGATGTGCGATCTCGTGCAGAACCACCAGTTCCCGGAATGCCCAGGCTTTGCCGCTGCGGTACTCGGGGACGGCCATGGTGGCGCAGTCACTTTCGTAGTGCGCGGCGTTGTTGCCCGCCCTCGCACGCACATGGATCGGCGTGGCGGCTCGCGCCCACGTCTCCCGCACCCAGTTGAGAGCGAGCACCCGGTTCACGTAGTCCTGCACCGACTCGATGGACGCGAATTTCCGCTCCACCGGCAGCGTCACCTGTGACCCCAGAACGTCGACGACGCGCAGCCCACGCTCGTCGGCGCGATCGAACATCGTGCGCACCAACGCTTCCGCCTCGTAGACGGCAGCACGCTGGGTGTCGCGGGTGCGCCTCACGACGGAATCCGTTTTCGTGCGGTCGACAGCTCGGGTGAATTGCTCAACCGCGCCGTCCGTGCGGCCCGGTCCCCGGCCCGGCGAGCGCCCGACGCATGACCCGCCGACGCGCGCGCTCCACGCCACGTCCCGCGTGCCTGGGAGTTTTCGGAGTAGTAGTCCTTCAACTCGAGCTGCTTGTCACGCAACACCAGCGCCGTCTCCGCCGACGACTCCGGAACAGACGTCGCCTCGTGCTCGGCGTCCTTCTTCGCGTCGGCGAGGCGCTGCCCGATGCGGGCTGCATAGGCAAGTTGGAAGTTGAGCCGGGCGGTCACACCCGCAACCGGTCGCCGCACGGTGGTCCGGACCCGACGCCGTCCGCGCTGCTCGACCTGGGTGCGCATCGTCGTCTCGTTCCGGTACTCGCCCGATTTGATGTAGGCGTCGGACGCCCTCACCATTTGGATCAGCAGGCTCGTGTACAGGGCCTCGCACACGTCGATGTCGCCGGCGAATCCGTAGGCGTAGATCACGGCCGACGTCTGTGCGATGTCGCATTGGACGTCGTTGGCGGCGGCGATCACCAGAAACAGCTGCGCGTAGGTGCGCAGTCCCTTCTTGCCCGGTTCCCCGATGGTGATCAGGCGTTGAGTAGGGGTAGCCCGCTTCTCCTTGCCCGCAGCGTGTGACCGGGCCACGGCCAGGTCGATGGAGGCGGCGGTCGCGAGCCGCTGCGCCGCGGCCATGAACGCTTCACCCTCGTGCGGGTTGTCGGTGGATTCCGCCTGCCGGAGCAGCCCACCGATGCGGGTCAGCATCTTGTCGGAACTCACCAGGGCAGGCTACGCCCGTGAGTGGTTGACGAGTCCGGACACTCCTCGACCGCGCACGGGCGCGGAGCGCCTAGAGGTCGTCGAGGATCAGATTCGCTCCACCGAGACCGATGCCGGTGATCCAGGTGCGGTAATTGGTCTGGTGGACGCCGCCGCGTCGAGACGCCCCCATCTGCGCGACGAGTTCCGGGGCGATCCCCAGCTCGCCCGGCGGCAGGGTGTTGGCGACGAAGGCGATGTCGGAGTCCACCTGGTTCACGTGCTCCAGCGAGATTTCGGACATGTTGTTCTTCGCGTCCCAGGTCTGACCGGTGATCGTGAACCCGGCCTCGGTCAGTACCGAACCGGCGAAGGTTTCCGGTCCGTGTAAACGCAGGCCGTTGTCCATCACCCGGATGATGTGGGCGGTGCGGCCACCGGCACCGAGTCGCGCGCGTACCGCGGCGGCCCGGGCGTGGAAGGCCGCCAACTTCTCTGCGGCGGTGTCCTGCTCCCCCATCGCCTCGGCGAACAAGGTGATCGTTCCCTGCCAGTCGACCGCGGGCGAGACCGCGAAGACGGTGGGCGCGATCGCGGCGAGTGAGTCGTACAGCTCACCGTGGCGTTGCTTGCTGCTGAGGATCAGGTCGGGGCGCAGTGCCGCGATCGCTTCGAGGCTCGGCTCGGCGATCGATCCGACCACCGCGGTGTTCTCGAGGCCGGTCCCGAGGTAGGCGGGGAGCCCGTCCGCCGATCCGGCCTGGGCGGCGCCGACCGGTGTTTTGCCCAGGCTGACGACGGTGTCGATGGGGAGGCTGTCGAGTGCAACGATGCGGGTGGGACGTGCGCTGACGACGGTGGTTCCCATGGCATGGGTGATGGTGCGACTTCCCTCGGCGCCTGTGCCGGAATCGGTGCCGCTCCGGGCGCAGGCGGCGGTCAGCGCGGCGAGTGCGGCCGCACCGAGACCGGCTCCGAACTGCCGTCGAGTAAGGGCAGCGACGAGTTCCTGCCACTGGGCCTCGGTCACTTCCGGGGAGCACGTAGTTGCGCGCATGTCGTACCTCGAGTTCGAAGGGGCGAAGAAAGGCGATCCTAACCTTATAGAGTGAGCGGCGGGTTGATGTCGACCACGATCGGAGAAGCCCGTGCCGTCCAGTTCCCGTGCCCCACTTCGACCCGATCCGACGAGTCTTCTCAGGCCGCCCGCGTGTGCCGACCTTTCGCGTTCTCTGCAGGAGCCGATGGCAGGCACCGCTCCAGAGGTGCGGGCGTGGCTGCTGATCGAGCAGCCGGGCCCGTGGGGCCGGGACCGGTTACGGCAGAGTCGCCTCGACCCCATTCTCGGTGACACGCTGGCCGGACGCTGCGCGGACGCCGGGGTCCGACCCGTGTTGATACGGACCAGGGCTCGTCGCGACATCAGCACTGGGCGACACGTCTACCTGGTCCGTCCCGGCCGATCCGATGCGTGGATGAAGCGAGAACTGGTGCGCGACGATGGGGAACTGCTCGACCTCGTCTCGGAAACTGCTGTGCCAGAGGTCAACCCGTCGACGGTTCATCCTTCACTGTTCCTGGTGTGCACACACGGCAAGAAGGACGCGTGCTGCGCCGCCTTCGGACGTCCGGTGGTTGCCGGCCTCGGAGATCGTGGGAGCCGGGTGTGGGAGTCCACGCACGTCGGCGGAGACAGGTTCGCGGCGACCATGGTGTGCCTGCCCTCCGGAATCTACTACGGACGCGTCACCGCGGAGGCCGCGGAACATATAGTCGCCGAACATGATCGGGGCCGCATCGTGCTGGGGCATTACCGCGGGCGATGCATCGACCCGCCGCTGCTTCAGTTCGCCGACTATTCCGTCCGCGCCGACCGCGACCTGGTCGGTATCGACGACGTCGTTCCGCTGTCCGCCACCACGCGTGACGACGGCGATTCCGACGTCCTCGTCGCTCTCCCCGACGGAGTTGTGCGCGTGCGTGTGCGCACCGAGTCGGCGGCGCCTCGGCTGACCGCGTGCAGCGCGGGAGTGGTGGGCAACCCGGAGCATCACCGCCTGGTCGAGATGACGGACGTGGCGCCGGCAGACGGTCGGTAACAGATACACGTGCGTGCGGGAGGACGCCGGAAAGGTACATTCGCACGCACGTGCGCGCGCTGCGCCGGGTAGAAGGGACTTCGACGTTCATGGCCACAGTGACCTATGACGGTGCCACCTGTTTGTTCCCCGGCTCGGACAAGCCGGCCGTCGATCAGCTCGATCTGAAGATCGAGGACGGTGAGTTTCTCGTGCTGGTCGGACCCTCCGGCTGCGGCAAGTCCACATCACTGCGCATGCTCGCGGGACTCGAAGACGTGCACAGTGGGCGAATCCTCATCGGTGACCGGGACGTCACCGGCCAGGAGCCGAAGCAGCGGGATATTGCGATGGTGTTCCAGAACTACGCCCTCTATCCGCACATGTCGGTGGCCGAGAACATGGGCTTCGCGTTGAAGCTCGCCGGGAAACCGAAGGCCGACATCCGGCAGCGCGTCGAGGAGACGGCCAAGCTGCTCGACCTCGAGCCGTACCTCGACCGCAAGCCCAAGGCGCTCTCCGGCGGTCAGCGTCAGCGGGTCGCGATGGGCCGTGCGATCGTCCGGCAACCTCAGGTGTTCCTGATGGACGAGCCGCTGTCGAACCTCGACGCCAAGCTCCGCGTGCAGACGCGGACGCAGATCGCGCAACTGCAGCGCCGCCTCGAGACCACCATGGTGTACGTGACCCACGACCAGGTCGAGGCGATGACGATGGGTGATCGGGTCGCCGTGCTCAAGGATGGAGTGCTGCAGCAGTGCGCCTCCCCGCGCAACCTCTACAGCAAGCCGGCCAACGTGTTCGTCGCCGGCTTCATGGGTTCGCCGTCGATGAATCTGTTCACCTTGCCGATCACTCCGGACGGGGTCGTGCTCGGCGACGCGACGATTCCCCTGCCCCGCCAACTGCGCTCGGAATCGTCCGAAACCCAGGTGGTGGTGGGTATCCGTCCCGAACACCTCGAGCTGTCCACCACGGGCATCCCGATGGAGGTCGCGGTGGTCGAGGAGCTCGGATCCGACGCTTACATCTACGGTCGCAGCACCGTCAACGGCGAGACACACCAGCTGGTGGCGCGCGCCGATTGGCGGAACCCCCCACGCAAGGGCGACCTGGTGAAACTGCACGTCGATCCCGCCGCGGTACACCTGTTCTCGGCGTCCGAGGGATACCGGCTGAGCTAGCCGCGGAGTCCGCGCCGCCGTTCCTGAACGATTCAGGTCGGGGGTAATGCGGCACTTCGGCCGTGTTCCGTGCCACAGTATGTTCCGACACCGCACCGGTGCCGCCGGATTTCGTGCGCAATGCGCCGGAATCCCGGTGCCGGTGGCGGGTTCATCCACATCTACCTACGGGGAGACTCCATGGTTCAGATTTCGAGAGCGGTCCGGCGCGCCGCGGTGCTTGCCACCGCTGCGTCGCTGGTCACGCTCACCGCGTGCTCTAGCGACAGCGGCAGCAACTCCACGTCGGAGAACCTCGACGGCCGCGGACCCATCACGTACGTCGAGGGCAAGGACACCACCGAGACCGGGGTCGTCCGCCAGATCATCGACGCGTGGAACGCCGAGCACCCGGACGAGCAGGTGACGTTCAAGGAGCAGTCGAACGACGCCGATCAGGCGCACGACGACCTCGTCCAGCACCTGCAGGCCAAGCAGTCCGACTACGACGTCGTGGCACTCGACGTGCCCTGGACCGCGGAGTTCGCGGCCAAGGGCTGGCTGCAGCCGCTGACCGGTGAGTTCGCGGTCGACAACACCGGAATCCTCCCCGCCACCGTGGAAAGTGCCACCTACAACGGCACCCAGTACGCGGCACCCAAGAACACCAACGGTGGGCTGCTGTACTACCGCAGCGACCTGCTCCCCGCCGCCCCGAAGACGTGGACGGAACTCGCCGCGGCGTGCGAGGTGGCCAAGACCAACAACATCGACTGCTACGCCGGTCAGTTCGCGCCCTACGAGGGCCTGACGGTGAACACCGCCGAGGTCATCAACGCGTTCGGTGGTTCGTTCGTCGGTGAGGACGGCAAGACCCCCACCGTCGACAGCCCGGAGTCCCGCGCGGGTCTGCAGGTTCTCGTGGACAACTTCAAGAACGGCGACATCCCGGCTCAGGACACCACGTTCAAGGAGCCCGAAAGCCAGAAGGCCTTCGAGGACGGCAAGGCGCTGTTCCTGCGCAACTGGCCGTACGTGTACGCCAACGCCGAGAAGGACTCGTCCGCGGTGAAGGGCAAGTTCGCGGTCGCCCCGCTGCCCGGCAAGGACGGGATCGGCACCTCGACGCTCGGTGGCTACAACGCCGCCATCAGCGCGTTCTCGGAGAACAAGGCAACCGCTCGCGACTTCCTGACCTTCCTGCAGGGCGAGCAGGCGCAGCGCATCATGGCGATGGACTCGCTTCCCCCGGTCCGCGCCGCGCTGTACGACGACCCGGAGATCGTGGCGAAGTACCCCTTCATGCCCACGTTGAAGGTGTCGATCGAAAACGCTGTTCCCCGCCCGGTCACCCCGTTCTACCCGGCTGTGTCGAAGGCCGTGCAGGACAACGCCTACGCCGCCATCAAGGGTGAGAAGTCCGTCGACCAGGCGATCACGGACATGCAGTCCGGTATCCAGTCCGCGGGCTCGTAGCAACACCGGCTCGTAGAACACAGGAGTGAAGATGGCCGTTCCGACTGGGACCACCAGTGGGGCGCCGGCCCGTACCGCGGCCGGGGATTCCGATCCCGGCCGCGGTTCGCGTGCGGAAAGTGAGAACGGGCGACGCTTTGGGCTGAGCGGTCGCCGCGCGTGGCTGTTCGTCGTCCCGACGCTGGCGGTCCTGGCTGTCGTCATCGGGTACCCGGTGATCCGGGCCCTGGTGATGTCGTTCCAGAAGGATGCCGGTCTCGACCCGTCGACGGGCATGTTCGTCGAGGGCGGTTGGGCAGGATTCACCAATTACACGCACTGGATCCTGCAGCAATGCACCTCTCCGGGAGGTGCGGCCGTGGCGTGCCCCCCGGGCACACTCGGGTCCCAGTTCTGGTCGGCGGTCGGTAACACCGCCTTTTTCACTGTCGTCACTGTCGGGATCGAGGTCGCGATCGGCCTGTGGATGGCGATCATCATGGGCAAGACATTCAAGGGTCGCGCACTGCTGCGCGCGGCCGTCCTTATCCCGTGGGCCATCCCGACCGCGGTCACCGCCAAGCTGTGGTACTTCATCTTCGCCTACGACGGCATCGCCAACCGGTTACTCGGCACCCAAATCCTGTGGACGTCGGACGAATGGCCGGCCCGCTTCGCCGTGATCATCTCCGACGTCTGGAAAACCACACCGTTCATGGCGCTGCTGATCCTCGCCGGTCTGCAAATGATTCCTCAGGACGTGTACGAGGCAGCCCGCGTGGACGGCGCCTCGGCGTGGCAGCGGTTCCGCCGGATCACACTCCCTCTGGTCAAGCCTGCTCTGATGGTGGCGATCCTGTTCCGCACCATGGACGCCCTGCGCATGTACGACCTGCCCGCCATCCTGACGGGCGGCAACCCTGCCACCACCACCGTGTCGATACTCGTGGTCGACCAGGTGCGGCAAGGGTTCAACAGCGCGTCGGCGCTCTCGACCATCACATTCCTGATGATCTTCGCGGTCGCATTCGTCCTCGTGAAGTTTCTCGGTGCCAATGCCGTCGAAACTCAGGAAGCACAGCGAAAGGGGCCGAAGCCGTGACGCATCGCGCACCGGAACCGGACGTCCCCGACACCTCGGCGCGGCGCAAGCGTCCCCAGCGATTCGCTTTCAAGAACACTCGCATCTACGTCGGCGTCGCGATCATCCTCGTCTGGGGTCTCGCCCCGTTCTACTGGATGATGGTGACGGCGTTCCGCGACCCCGACTACACCTTCGACACCACACCGTGGCCGACGCACCTGACCCTCGAGAACTTCCAGAACGCGTTGTCGACGAGCAGCGGCAACAACTTCACGCGGGCCCTGATCAACAGCATGATCGTCGGCGGCGTCACCACCGCGGTGGCTCTGGCCGTCGGCATCTTCACCGCCTACGCCCTGGCTCGGATCGAGTTCCGGTTCAAGTACGTGGTGGTCGGCATCGTGCTCGGCGCGTCGATGTTCCCCGTCGTCGCACTGGTCACTCCACTGTTCCAGTTCTTCACGAACATCGGCTGGATCGGCACCTACCAGGCGATGATCATCCCCAACATCTCGTTCGTCCTCCCGCTCACCATCTACACCCTGACGTCGTTCTTCAAGGAACTCCCGTGGGAGCTCGAGGAGGCGGCCCGGATCGACGGCGCCAACCGGGGCCAGGCGTTCCGGTTGGTGATGTTGCCGCTGGCGGCGCCCGCGCTGTTCACCACCGCCATCCTGGCGTTCATCGCCACCGTCAACGAGTATCTCCTCGCCAGCCAGCTGTCGAGTGACGCCACCGAACCGGTCACCGTCGCGATCGCCCGGTTCTCCGGCAACGACCCGCATGTCGTGCCCTACGCGGCGATCATGGCAGCCGGCACCATCGTCACCATTCCGCTGGTCATCATGGTGCTGCTGTTCCAGCGCCGCATCGTGTCGGGGCTGACGGCCGGCGGCGTGAAGAGCTGACACCAGATGCATCCGGTGGCGAAGCGGCAGCGACTCGAGATTCTCATCGGAATCCTCGGGTTCTTCACGGTGATGGCGTTCATCGCCGCGGTCGTGGAGGTGGTGAACGGTGATCCCGGTGTCACACCGGCGCTGGTGTTGCTGGGTTGCCTGCTGTTGTCGGGGCTCGCAGTTGCGGCGCGCGCCCGTGTCCGCTGAAACAGGACAAGCGGTCGGATTATTTGCTGATCGGTAGCGCGGTGCGCGTCACACTCGGGGCAATCACATAACATACGTACGGGGTGGGTGCGATGATCCTCCGTGACCGGATACCTGACCGGGAGTGTGTAAGTGAGTTCTGGCAACGACGCGACGGGCGATGGCACCGCCGAGTCCGGTGGCACGCCCGTCGGTGACGACGGCGCAGCAGCGACAAGCACGCCGCGAGCAGGGAAGAAGAAGTCCCGCCGCTGGCGCACGGTCCGCCGCGTCGGTCTGGGCGTGATAGCGCTCGTGCTGGTCATTCCCCTCGTGATGTTCCTGGTGAGTTACGTCCAGGCCGAGGTCCCCCGCCCGTCGGACATGAAGACCAATCAGGTGGCCACGGTGTTCGCCGCGGACGGCGCCACCGAATTGGCGAAGGTGATTCCCCCGGAAGGTAACCGCACCGAAATCGCGCTCGGGGAGATACCGCAGCACGTCCGGGACGCTGTCCTGTCGGCGGAGGACCGGAATTTCTACTCCAACCCCGGCTTCTCGACCACGGGATTCGTGCGAGCCGCCCGCGACAACGTCCTCGGCAAGGAAAGCGCTGGCGGCGGGTCGACGATCACCCAGCAGTACGTCAAGAACGTGCTGGTCGGCGCCGACCGAAACGTGTATCGGAAGATGCGCGAACTCGTCATCTCCACCAAGATGGCCCGGGAATGGTCGAAGGACGAGATCCTCGCGGCGTACCTCAACACCATCTACTTCGGCCGTGGTGCCTATGGCATCGAGGCGGCGTCGCGGGCGTACTTCGACAAGCCGGTCGGTGAGCTGTCGGTGGCCGAAGGCGCCGTGCTGGCCTCGGTGATCCAGAGCCCGTCCTACCTCGACCCCGAAGCGAACGTCGACCAGTTGCAGGCCCGGTGGAACTATGTGCTCGACGGCATGGTCGAGATGGGTGTGCTCACCTCCCAGGACCGCAGCGAGATCGAGTTTCCGGCCGCGGCGCCGGCCAATCGGCCCACCGACGCCAACTCCGCGCCCGGCCCGGAGGGTCTGATCCGCAACCAGGTGCTCCGGGAACTGTCGGACGCCGGGATCTCCGAGCAGACTCTGAACACCGAGGGTCTACAGATCACCACGACGATCGACCCGAAAGCGCAGCAGGCCGCGATCGACTCCGTGCACGAAACCCTGGAAGGGGAGGACCCCGGTCTGCGCACCGCGGTGGTGTCCATCGATCCGCGCACCGGCGGTGTCCGTGCCTACTACGGCGGTGAGGACGGTGCCGGATTCGACTACGCGCAGGCTCCGCTGCAGACGGGCTCGTCGTTCAAGGTGTTCGGCTTGGCCGCCGCGCTCGAACAGGGCATTCCGCTCTCTGCCCGCTTCAGCAGCGCCCCGCTGACCGTCGGCAATGTGCAGATCGGCAACGTCGAGGGTGAATCCTGCGGCACATGCACCATCGCCGAGGCCACCAAACGGTCACTGAACACCAGTTTCTACCGGCTCATGATGTCCTTGGACAACGGTCCGCAAGCCATTGCCGACGCCGCGCACAAGGCCGGTATTCCCGAGTTCATCCCCGGGGTGCAGGGCAAAACGTTGAGTGAGAACGGCGGCGAACCCGAGGGCGGCATCGTTCTCGGTCAGTACTTGTCTCGTCCGATCGATATGGCGTCGGCGTATGCGACGCTCGCCGCCTCCGGCATCTACCACCCGCCGTACTTTGTCCAGCGCGTGGTGACCGCCGATGGAGTGGTCCTGTTCGATCGGGCGCCGAGCCCCGGGGAGCGTCGACTCGAGGCCGCGGTCGCCGACAACATCAGCCAAGCCTTGATGCCGGTGGCTGCCTATTCCCGCGGTCACGCACTCGCGGGAGGACGTCCGTCGGCGGCGAAGACGGGCACCGCGCAGCTGGGCGATACCGGTGAGAACAAGGACGCCTGGATGGTCGGTTACACGCCGTCGTTGTCGACGGCGGTGTGGATCGGTAAGGCCGACGCCACCGCGATCAACAACAGCTGGGGCGGGCTGATCTACGGGTCCAGCCTGCCGTCCGACATCTGGAAGGGAACGATGGACGGTGCCCTCGAGGACACCGACTGGGAAGAATTCCCCTGGCCGGACCCCATCGGCGGGCAGGCGGGTGTTCCTTCGTGGAGCGGCGTTTCGAGTAGCGGCAGCGGGTCCGGAAGTGGCAACGGCCAGACCGCCAGTCCGCCGCCTGCGCCGGCACCCGTAGAGGCGCCGCCGCCGGCACCGTTACCGCCGATTCAGCCCCCGCCGCAGCTCCAGCTACCGGCGCCCACGCAGATCGAAATTCTTCCGGGCGTGATCATTCCGCTGCCGGGCTAGGGTCGGGCGAACTTTCAGCCCAGGCTGCGGTACCCGCCGCCCGGTGGTGCACGATGCGGCAGCACCACGACCCGCAGCGCTGCTCGTAGGCTGTCGGACGTCTTGGCCCAGGACTGGGCTTCGCTCTCACACATGTCCGCTTCTTCGGAGTCGTTCTCGCGGGCGAGTTCCGCGTTGTGGCGCCACTCGACTTCCTGGTCGGAGCAGAGGCGCAGGAATTCGAGGATGGTGTCTCGATCGCGACCGCAGATTTCGGCGACATCGTCGGCGTCCAGCCCGCTGTCGGAGTCCAGATGAATCAGCGTCATCAGCGCCGCGGGCAACTCGTGGCTGCCGTGCTCGTCGGTGCCGGTCGGACTCGTGGCGGTGGTGTTGAGGGTGCCGCCCAGTCGTTCGGCAAATGCCTCGTCGGCGGTATCGACGAGGTGCTCGAAGGTGCGGAACACCGACAGCAGATGTTCGGCCGCGAAAGGCGAACCGTCGATTCGCATGACGGCGACCACGTTGTCGACTATCAGCAGGAATTTGATGTCGGACCACTGACGGTTGAGATCGGCCAGCGCTTCCGCTGCGCGGGTCCGGTCACTGATCGAATGGACAACGCGGGCAAACACCTCGACCCGGGCGTCGTCGTCGAGCACCCTGACGTAGGTGGGCATGTCACCGACCCAGACGAGGATGTCTCCGTCCCCGTCCTTCTCCGGTGCCTGCCCGAGCATCGATTCGACGGCCGTGTCGACGAGTTCCCGTAGACCTGATCCGTTGCGCTGCCGAGCCGGTGCGACGTCGGGGACGTCGAGCGGCGGGACATCTTGTCGACCCCGGGTGATCGCGTGCAGGAACGACGGATGCATCAGGTCCCAGATTTCCCGGAACACGGCGATGGTCATCGTCGCCAGCCGAGTGGCCTCGGTGCGGTCGGCGTCGAGATAGAACGAAGCGGAGCCGTTGCCCTCGTCGACGTCCACCACCGCATCCGGGCGGTTCCACCCGAGTTCGATCAGCCGATCGTGATCTTCCTCGGAAAGTTGACGCGCCGGATGCAAGAAAAGGTTGGACGGCACCTCACACCGCACCGTGTCACCGGCCCAGGCGAAGAATCGCACGCACGCGGCCGTCTCGGTGAGGCCGTCGTCGGTGCTGTCGTAACGCGACACCAGCACCAGCTCGTCGTCGTCCTGCATCGCGCGCACATACCGGGTCAGACGGTCTTGGAACTGCGTCCATGCGTCGTCGATCTCCCGATCGAAAGTGTTCTCGGACATCACGCCTCCCTCGATGAATCCTGGGTGTCACCGTAGAGGGCGGGTACGACAAGTATTCGAACACAAAGGCGAATGCCCCTTACGGCGCGATGAAAAGCGTCGAAAGGGGCATTCGCCTCGGGAACCGTCCTACGCGTCGATGATGAACGCCTCGAGCTCGGTGCGAGCCTTGTCGTCCGCCATCTGAACCGGCGGGGACTTCATCAGGTACGCGGAAGCCGGGTAGACGGGTCCACCGATTCCGCGGTCCTTGGCGATCTTGGCGGCGCGGACGGCGTCGATGATGATGCCGGCCGAGTTCGGGGAGTCCCAGACCTCGAGCTTGTATTCCAGGTTCAGGGGCACGTCGCCGAACGCGCGACCCTCGAGGCGCACGTACGCCCACTTGCGGTCGTCGAGCCAGCCGACGTGGTCCGACGGGCCGATGTGCACGTTGCCGGGACCGAGGTCGCGGGTCAGGTTCGACGTCACAGCCTGCGTCTTGGAGATCTTCTTGGACTCGAGGCGGTCCCGCTCGAGCATGTTCTTGAAGTCCATGTTGCCGCCGACGTTGAGCTGCATGGTGCGGTCGAGCTGCACGCCGCGGTCCTCGAACAGCTTCGCCATGACGCGGTGGGTGATGGTGGCACCGACCTGCGACTTGATGTCGTCACCGACGATCGGGACGCCGGCGTCCTTGAACTTAGCCGCCCACTCGGGGTCGGAGGCGATGAACACGGGCAGGGCGTTGACGAACGCGACACCCGCGTCGATTGCGCACTGGGCGTAGAACTTGTCGGCATCCTCGGAACCCACGGGCAGGTACGACACCAGCACGTCCACCTCGGCGTCCTTCAACGCCTTGACGACGTCGACGGGCTCGGCCTCGGAAATCTCGATGGTCTCGGCGTAGTACTTGCCGATGCCGTCGAGGGTGGGGCCGCGCAGCACCGGCACGTCGGCCGGCGGAACGTCCGCGATCTTGATGGTGTTGTTCTCGCTGGCGAAGATGGCCTCGGAGAGGTCGAATCCGACCTTCTTTGCGTCGACATCGAAAGCGGCGACGAACTGGACGTCGCGAACGTGGTACTTGCCGAACTTGACGTGCATGAGGCCGGGAACGGTCGCCGTCTCGTCGGCGTCCTTGTAGTACTGCACGCCCTGAACCAAGGACGAGGCACAGTTCCCCACGCCCACAATGGCCACGCGCACCGCGGTGCTGTTCTCACCCATGGTCGGGTTCTCCTTCTTTATTAGGTGTTGCTGTCGATTGCTCGGCGGCGATCAGCTCGTTGAGCCAGCGCACTTCGCGCTCACTGGATTCGAGACCGAGCTGGTGAAGCTGACGGGTGTAGCGGTCTATCGACCCGCTGGCCCGTCCCACGGCTTCGCGGAGCCCCTCCCGGCGCTCCTCGACCTGGCGTCGTCTGCCTTCGAGAATGCGCATCCGCGCCTCTGCGGGTGTGCGGCTGAAGAAGGCGAGATGAACACCGAAACCGTCATCGGTGTAGTTCTGCGGACCCGTGTCGGCGACCAGTTCCTTGAACCGCTCCCTGCCGACCGGTGTGAGCTGATAGACGCGGCGGGCGCGACGCTTGACGGTGCCCGGGGCACCTGCGTCCTCGGCGATCAGACCGTCCGCCTGCATGCGTCGCAGAGTGGGATAGAGGGAACCGTAGGAGAACGCGCGAAACGCACCCAGCAGTCCCGTCAACCGCTTCCGCAGCTCATATCCGTGCATGGGTGACTCGTGGAGCAGCCCGAGAATTGCCAATTCGAGCACTTGTCCACCCCCTGAGTCGCCAGACCTAACCGTGTGATGCGATGCCGAACTATATCGCACCGATATATATGACGATACGCGTGGGCGATACATGGGACAAGTCGTCACAGATTGTTTTGTGGGTGGCTTCTGTCGGCCGGTTCGCGGGTCAGCCGCGCCGTTCACAACCTCCGTAGGAACTACGTCTAGTCACCGAACGGGTAGACGGCGATGATCTCACCGTCGAAGGTGACGTCGAAGTATCCGGTGTTGCCGGCTTCGTTATTCGCGTACACGGAGATGATCGGCGGCCCTTGTTCTCCGCCGGGCTCGAAGCCGAAGGACAGGTGATCCACGGTTCCGTTGGGCACTCGGACGCTTTCCGGTGCGCCTTTCAGCAGGCCGGCGAGGGCCGGAAGGTCCACGGCGGCGAGGTCGAACGACCGCTCGTCGGCGTCGCGGGTGGAGGCGCTTCCCCAGCTGTCGAATTCTCCGTCGTAGAGGTACGGGTCGGACTGGGACGGGTTTCCGGTTGCCTGTCGGTCGAGAACGGCATGTTCGGGGAAGAGATCGACTTCATCGGCGATGGTGTCACCGAACTCTGCGCGGTACTCGTCGATGAAGTGTTGAACCCCGCTGCCGGTGGTCAGGGTGGGAAGCGGCTTCGACGGTCCGGCGTCATCCCCGATCGATCCCGCGATTGCGCCGACTACCGCAGCGCTCACGACGATCGCACCGGCGGCGATCCACCGTCGCCGGGACCTGCGCTGTTTCGGGCGGACGACGGGGGCATTGGCCAGTCGGCTGGGAATTTGCAGGTCACCGACGAGCCGGTCGAGTTCGTCGAAGGTCTTCGCGCTCATCGCCCGGGCTGTGCGGTAGCTGTGTTCCTCAGCCGAGATCTGACCGTCGGCCTGAGCCGCGTCGAGGACTCCGCATGCGTCGGCCCGATCGGAGTCGCGAGCCCGTAGCCCGGGGAGGCTTGTCTTGTTCATCGTGTCCTATCCACTGAACGGCGAGACGCGGAGGACCGAACCCGCCGGCGTGACCACGATCATGCCGCTCTCGTCGAAGTCGTTGCTCGCGTAGATCCGCACGATGGGCGTGGCGCCGTCGGTGTCGATTCCGAGGTAGTCGACCTTCGCGTCCGGAACATTGATAGCCGTGGGCGCCGTCGCCACGACGTCCGCCAGGGCATCCACATTCAGGCCCGCGAGGTCGATGATCGGGGTGTCGACCTTCCGAGTGGTCGCCGGACGTGACGGCGAGAACCCGCCCTGGTAGTCGTACGAGACCAGCCGATTCGGCTCCAGCGGTTGTGCGCGCTCCAAGTTGGCGTGTTGTGGATACAGGTTCAACTCGTCGACGACCGTGTCACCGAACTTGGCGCGGTACTGATCGATGAAGAGGGTCATTCCTTCCCGCGTGGTGAGGTCCGGCGTCGGTATCACCACCGGCGCGACTGCACCGAGATCCATCGAGGCCGGTTGCGCGGCGGGTGCGGGGGCCTGCGCGTCGTCGCTGTCGGTGAGGGCGAAGGCCCCGACAGCGGCAATGACGGCGGTGGCCGCGACTGCTGCGGTGAACAGGTGGCGGCGGGTTTCGCGGGGAGGCCTGGCGTCGGGCGGTGCATCCGCGGGACGCTGCAGGTCGCCGACGAGGGCTTCGAGTTCGTCGAGTGTGCGCGCGCCGGCGGCGAGTTCCGACATGGCCCGGTGCTCGTCCTGACTGAGCTGTCCGTCCCCGAAAGCGCCGTCGAGTATTGCCGCGGTATTGGCGCGGTCGACGTCACGCGCGCGCGTGTTCGCTGGGTATCGGCTGGCCACGCAGAGATCTTAGTGTGCGGACCGCTATTGCGCTGGGACGATCTGCAGAACTTCGCCGCCGAGGCCGGCCTTGACGTACCCGCCCCCGAGGTTGTCGGCGCCGTTGACGTAGATGTTCATGGTCGGACCTCTACCGCCGTCGGCGATGAGGACGTGGGCGATGCTGCCGTCGGGTGCGCCGACGAGCCGAGGAGCATCGCCGAGCAGCGCCCCCAGCGCAGCGACGTCCACCTGCCGCAGATCGACGTCGGCCGTGCCGGGCGACCGCCCGCTGCGCGGTCCCCACGGGGTGAAGCCGCCGCGGAAGGAGTAGGTGTCGGCCTGACCGGGTGCTTCCGCCACCGTTCTCTTTGCGAGGGCATAGCCCGGGTACAGCGCCATCTGATGAGCCGTGAGGTCGCCGAACTCGCGCTGATAGGCGTCGAACACCGCTGCGATGCCGTCCGGTGTCAGCGGCTGAACCACCCCGGTGATCGGCGACTCGGCGTCCGCCACCGGCGGCTCCTGGACGGGAAAACCGACGGGCCGCTCGACCTGGACGGGTACGGAACCGCCGGCCGGCTCGGGGCCGTCGTGCTGCGTCAGTGCAACTGCGACGATCCCTGCTGCCACCGCCACCGCAATACCCACGGCGATCCGCAGAACTGTTCTGCGGGGCCGGGCAGAGCGAACGGGTACTTCATCGGTGAGGCTGGCGGGCAACTGCAGGTCGCTGATCAGCAGGTTCAGTTCCGCCAGCGTCTTCGCCGACATGGCCTGCGCGGTGCGGTCGTGGTACTCGCCGGCGTCGAGCTGTCCGTCGGCGTAAGCGGCGTCGAGTTGGCTGCACGCATTGACGCGATCGAGGTCGCGTGCGCGGGTGCGCGAGGACGGTCCGGAGGCCACATCGGCATCGTAGTGGGGGAACGGCGTTTGACCAGCGTCACTCGACCGACCCCTTTCCTCCTGACGCCACGCACGTACTCTGGTCTCCGTGCGGATACAGCGGCAGGTGGTGGACTACGCGCTTCAGCGCAAGTCTCTGCTGGCCGAGGTCTACTCGGGCAGGACGGGCGTCACGGAGGTCTGTGATGCCAGCCCGTACCTGCTTCGAGCCGCGAAATTCCACGGCAAGGGCAGTGACGTCGTGTGCCCTATCTGCCGGAAAGAGCAGTTGACCCTGGTTTCCTGGGTCTTCGGCGACAAGCTGGGCCCGGTGTCAGGTTCGGCTCGGACGGCCGAGGAGCTGGTGCGTCTCGCAGCCACTCAGGAGGAGTTCTCGGTTCACGTGGTCGAGGTGTGCAGAACCTGTAGCTGGAACCATCTGGTTCAGTCTTATGTTCTCGGTAATGTGCCCGCACCGAAGAGGCCGAGGCGATCGTCGCCGAGGCCTCGGCCGCCGAGTCGGCGGACCGCGAGCGAATAGAACGCCCGAACACGGACGAGGGCCGAGGACTGCCCACTGACGTGACGCCGGACTGAAACAGGTCCACAACCACTGGAGATTTGTACGTGAGTTCCCCCCGCAGCAACGCCCCGGGTGATCGACCGAACGGACCGAGACGACCGAGTGGCCCCCCGCCACAGGGGCGCCCCGGAGGTCCACCACCCCGCGGCGGACAGCCTGCAGGTGGGCCGCCACCGCGCCGTATGCCTCCCCCGCCGCAGGGTGGCGGCCGTCCTCCCGGACCGCCGCCGCGTCGTATGCCTCCTCCGCCGCAGGGTGGGGGCCGTCCTCCGGGGCCGCCGCCGCGTCGTCCCGGTCCCCCGCCGGGCCGTCCCGGTCCCCCGCCAGGCCGTCCGGTTGCCGGTCCTCGCAGCGCGCCGCCCCCCGGTGGGCGTCCTCCGGGTCCGCCGCCGACGGGCGGTCGCCGGCCGGGAGGCAACGCTGGTGGACCGCCGCGGAAACCGCCGGCGAAAAACAAGTCGAGGTGGAGGATTGTGCGCCGCGCCGCCTACACATGTGTCGCGCTGGGCCTGATCATTCCGATCCTGCTGTTCATGGCCGCCTACGTCGTGCAGGAAGTTCCGCGTCCCGGCGACCTGAAGACCAACCAGGTGGCCACCATCTACGCCGCGGACGGCACGTCGGTGCTGAGCAAGGTCGTGCCGCCGGAGGGTAACCGCACCGAGGTCACCCTCGACCAGATCCCGAAGCACACCCGGGACGCGGTGCTGGCAGCCGAGGACCGCGACTTCTACTCGAACCCCGGCTTCTCGGTCGGCGGCTTCGCCCGCGCCGCCCGCGACAATGTCCTGGGTAAGGACAGCGCGGGTGGTGGCTCGACCATCACCCAGCAGTACGTGAAGAAGACGATGGTGGGTTCCGAACGGTCGCTGACGCGAAAGATGAAGGAACTGGTCATCTCGTCGAAGATGGCCCGTGAATGGTCGAAGGACGACATCCTGGCCGCCTACTTGAACACCATCTACTTCGGCCGTGGTGCGTACGGTATCGCGGCGGCGTCGAAGGCGTACTTCAACAAGCCCGTCGACCAGCTCACCGTCGAGGAGAGCGCAGTTCTGGCGTCGTCGATCCAGTTGCCGTCGCTGCTCGATCCGGAGACGAATCCCGAGGGTGCGCAGTCGCGGTGGAACTACGTCCTCGACGGCATGGTCACCGCAGGCACGCTCGAGCAGTCGGCTCGCGCAGGTATGCAGTATCCGCCCTATGTGCCCCTCGCCCAGGTCGACAACGGTAACCAGGACACCGGTCCGGAGGGCCTGATCAAGAACCAGGTCCTGCGGGAGCTGGGTGACGCCGGAATCAGCGAGCAGCTGCTGAACACCGAGGGACTGCAGATCACGACGACGATCGACCCGGTCGCGCAGGCGGCCGCGGTGGACTCGGTGCGTTCCAACCTGGAGGGTGAACCGGAGAACCTGCGGACCGGTGTGGTGTCCGTGGACCCGAAGTCCGGCGCGGTGCGGGCCTACTACGGCGGCGAGGACGGCGGCGGTTACGACTTCGCGAACGCCGGACTGCAGACCGGTTCGTCGTTCAAGGTGTTCGGCCTCGCCGCGGCCCTCGACCAGGGCATCCCGCTGTCGCAGATGTACGACAGCTCGGAGCTCACGGTCAACGGCATCACGATCAGCAACGTCGAGGGCGAGGGTTGCGGCACCTGCACCATCGCCGAGGCCCTCAAGCGGTCGCTGAACACCAGCTTCTACCGTCAGCAACTCGAAATCGACGGCGGGCCGCAGGCGATCGCCGAGATTGCCCACCGGGCGGGTATCCCGGAGGAGATCCCCGGTGTCGGGCCGACGCTGACCGAGCCGGACGGCAGTGGTCCCAACAACGGCATCGTGCTGGGTCAATACCAGTCGCGCGTGCTCGACATGGCGTCCTCCTATGCCACGTTGGCGGCCTCGGGTGTCTACCGCGCCCCGCACTTCGTGCAGAAAGTGGTCAGCGCGGACGGCACCGTGCTGCTCGACCGCGGTGTCGATCCGGGCGAGGAGCGCATCGACAAGGACGTCGCCGACAACGTGACGGCCGCGATGGAGCCGATCGCCGGATATTCGCGCGGTCACAACCTGGCCGGTGGACGCCCGTCCGCGGCCAAGACGGGTACCGCGCAGCTCGGGGACACCGGGCAGAACAAGGACGCATGGATGGTGGGGTACACCCCGTCGCTGTCCACGGCGGTCTGGGTGGGCACCACCGATGGTCAGGCTCTCGAGAACAGCAACGGCGCCATGATCTACGGCTCCGGCCTGCCGTCCGACATCTGGAAGGACACGATGGACGGGGCCCTCGAAGGCACCCCCGTCGAGAAGTTCCCGAAGCCGGGTCCCATCGGAGGCCAGTCGGGTCTGCCGGCGTACTCCGCCCCGGCGCCTCCCAAGACGTCTGCGCCGCCGACGAGTACCTTCCAGCTGCCGACGCAGCTCGTGCCGCCTGTGGTGGTGACGCCGTCGCCGGTCGAAATTCTGCCCGGCATCACCATTCCGGTTCCGGGTCTGGCGCCGAGACCGACCACACCGGCACCGGTGGTGCCGACCGAACCGGAGAACACGACACCACCGAACGCGGGCAACGGTCAGCGGCAGATTCCGACTGGTTAGCGGCGAGCGGTAGCCTCGCGTAGTGGCCGAAAACCAGAACGCGCACGTCGTCCGAGGCGCGGGCGAGGCGGAATTCGTCTCGCCCGCACCATTGGCGGAGGATCAGCGTTCGGCGGACTGGCGGGATGTTCCCGGCCGCACCGACCCGCTGGTGTCGGAGCTGTCCGGGGTGATCGGTGGACCGGTGGGTCGGCACGCGGTGGTGGGGCGCAGTCGATTCTTCACGCCGATGCGGGCGATCCTGTTGTTGGCGGTCGTCTTTCTCGCGCTCGGCTGGTTCGCCAAGGCGCCCTGTATCCAGCAGGCTCCGGTGGGCGCGAACGGTGCGCTGGGTCTCGACTGGAGCGGTAGCCGGCAATATGTCGCGATGTGTTACTCCGACACCGTGCCGCTGTACGGGGCCGAACGGCTGAACGAGGGCGCCTTCCCCTACAAGAAGTGGTGGGAGGAAGACGCCGGCAACGGCCAGATGCAGCGCCGCTACATGGAGTACCCGGTGGTGTCGGGTCTGTATCAGTACGGCGCCATGGCGGTGGCCAAGGCGTGGGACTCCGTCCACTGGCTACCGGGCGCCCTGCAGGTCGTCATCTATTTCAATGTGGTGGCGCTCGGGCTGGCCGCGGCGTGGCTCGTCACCGTCTGGGCCAGTGCGCTTCTGGCCGGGCGGCGTGTCTGGGACGCCGCGCTGGTGGCCGGTTCACCGCTCGTGGTCGTCCATGCGTTCACCAATTTCGACCCGCTGGCAACAGCTTTCGCTACCGGTGGCCTGCTTGCGTGGTCGCGGAAACGTCCCGTGCTCGCCGGTGTCCTGCTCGGCCTCGGCGGCGCGGCCAAACTGTATCCGCTGCTGCTCCTCGGACCACTGCTGGTGTTGTGCGTGCGCACCGGCAAGACGCGGGACTGGTCGGTGACCGCGTTGACCGCGATAAGCACGTGGCTCGCGGTCAATCTGCCTA
The DNA here is from genome assembly GCF_018343855.1 of Rhodococcus sp. USK13. NCBI lineage: Bacteria > Bacillati > Actinomycetota > Actinomycetes > Mycobacteriales > Nocardiaceae > Rhodococcus > Rhodococcus sp. USK13. Next base: position 980,297 of record NZ_CP069242.1, read on the forward strand.
TCGCCCTGCTCTTCCCGCGCGGGTGGGCCGAATTCTTCAGACTCAATTCCGAACGCGGCGCCGACCCCGACTCGCTGTACAACGTCGTCACTTCGTTCACCGGGTGGACCGGTTTCGACGGCGTTCTCCCGGTAGGGCAGGCACCCACCATCCTCAACGCGGTGTCGTTCGTACTGTTCGCTCTGGTCTGTGTGGGCGTGGGCTATGTCGGGCTCACCGCCCCGCAGCGTCCCCGGCTGAGCCAGCTGTGCTTTCTGCTGGTCGCCGGTTTCCTTCTCACCAACAAGGTGTGGAGCCCCCAGTATTCGCTGTGGCTCGTCCCGCTGGCTGTGCTCGCCCTACCGCACCGTCGAATTCTTCTCGCGTGGATGACCGTCGACGCGCTCGTGTGGGTGCCCCGGATGATGTACTACCTCGGCGTCTCCAACAAAGGTCTTCCCGAGCAATGGTTCACCTCCGCGGTGGTGGTTCGTGATGTCGCCGTGGTTGCACTGTGCGTGCTGATCATCCGTCAGATCTACCGGCCCGACGAGGACCTCGTGCGGTACGGGTTCATCGACGACCCCTCGGGTGGGGTCCTCGATCAGGCACCGGACGCGCATCCGCGCTGGTTGCCGGTCTGGTTGCGGCCGCGAGCGTCGAAAAATGCACCTGCCCAGGACACCTGGACTATGAGCGGCTAGGGGTTCGCGAGCACGTACGCGGCGCCGACGAGGAACACGGCGATAGAGACGCCGAGCGAAATGGCTCTGATCGACCACTGGCGGGCGTCGGCGGCGGCCCGCACCGAACGGTCGTACTCCCCCTGCTCCCACAGTCGGTGAACGGAGAGCGCGCGGAGAAGAGCGACGATGCCGAACGGAACGAAGGCGACCACCGCCAGGATTGCAAGTGGCAGACTGCTTGCGGGCGGCGGTGCCAGCGGGCCGTCGAAGTCTGCCGAGGTGTCCTGATGCTGCGCCGTCATGCATGCCTCCCCGTGGTTCAGCCCACGACCGTGGGCGCCGACGTGGAGTATAGACCCGCCCAGATGTCTGGACGTACACCACCTTTCGAGCAGCTGGTGGTTACGTTCCGGCTATCCGCCGGCCTGCCCGATGCGTGGGTATGCACGGGCCGCGACCCAGGCCGCGACCTGGGTGCGCGAGCTGACGGCAAGCTTGTCGAGGATGTGTTCGACGTGGCCGTCGACGGTACGCCGTGAGATCACCAGTGCGTCGGCTATCTGACGATTGCTGAGTCCCTCGGCGAGGAGTTCGGCGATCTGCTGCTCACGACGGGTCAGCGGTGAGGCTTCCGCGGGTGGCGTCGGCGCCGCGTCCGGCCGGGGCCCGAGGGCCAGATCGACGGCCTGATCGATGGTCAGCCCGACCGCGCGTGCCGCGAGCCGGGCGAACTCGTCCGCTCCGATTGTGCGAGCGGCCTTGCGCTCCGACGTCACAGAGTCCTCGGTGATGTGCGGACCGAACGCCACGACGGACGTGCCGAGCCGGCGCCACACCCCCTTTGCCGCACCGCTGAGTTTGGCTGCTGCGCCGGCATCCCCGCTGGACGCCGCCACCCACGACAGCAGCTCAATGGACAGGGCCGTGCAAATCTTGTCCTTGAAGTCGTGCTGAATGCGCAATGCCTGCTCGGCCGCCTCGACGGCATCGTCGTGGCGGCCGAGGTGGAAGTACGCGACGCTCGACACCCACAGGGCGTAGGCCTTGTTCCACTTCTCACCGTGTGCGTCCGATACCGCGATCACTTCACTGCACGTCCGGAGGGCACTGTCGAGCTGACCGTCGTAGGTTTGAGCCATACCCTGTTCGAACGATGCGGTCAGCACGGACGCGAGATCGCCCACCGAGCGGTGAACGGCGATGGCGTCATGGAACAGGCGAATGGCATCTGCGGGTTTGCCGGAGAACACGGCATGAATGCCGCGCCAGTGGTCGGCGTGTGCCCGCAGCCGATCATCGCCGAGTGCGGTCGCGAGATCAGTGCACTCGTCGAGGTGTGCGAGGGCAGCGTCATGATCACCCTGGATGAGGGCGGTCCAGGCGGTCACCCAGAGCACATCCCCCCGCTCGCGGGTGGGCGCGGTGAGGTGCTGGAGGATCCGTTCGAGTCGGATCCGGCCGTCCGACAGGTAGCCGCCCGCGATCCAGTGGTAGCGCAGCGCGACGGCCAGCCGCGCCGCGGCGGCCCGCTGCGAAGCGTCACGAAGCGACCAGTCGAGTGCCGCGACGAAATTGGGGTGATCGATGCGGAGTCCGGCGAGAATCTCGGATTGTCCTGGCCCGCACCAGTCGTTCGACGAGCGGTCGGCTCGCGTCGAGTAGTGCTCGAGATGGCGGTGACATAATTCCTCGCTGTCGCCACTCTTTTCGAGAAGTTCATGACCATATTCACGCACGGTCATCAACTGCGAGTAGCGCAGCTGTTCGGTCGTACGGTCGACGGTGACAAGGCATTTGCCGATGAGCCGGTCGAGGACGTCGATGACCGGGGTGTCCGACAGATCCCCGAATCCGCAGATTGCCTCCGCGGCATCGAGATCGAAGCTACCCGAGAAGACGGAGAGCCGCGCCCACAGCAACCGCTCGGTGTCGGAACAGAGTTCGAAACTCCAGTCGATGAGGGCGCGCAGCGTTTGCTGCCGGGGCATCGCCCCCCGGTCGCCGCCGGTGAGGAGTGCGAACCTTTTGTCGAGGCGTTCGACGAGCTGGGACGGCGACAGCGACCGCAACCGCGCCGCGGCGAGTTCGATCGCGAGCGGGATGCCGTCGAGCCGGTTGCACAGCTGGGCAACGGCACGGGCATTGGTGTCGGTGAGTTGGAAGTCGGCGACCACGCTTTGCGCGCGTTCCACGAGCAGCGACACCGACTCGAAGTGCGCGATGTCGGCGGCCCGGCAGTCTTCGATCTCCCCTGGGGTGCTCAGGGGCGGAAGCATATAGACGTACTCACCGGCGATGGAGAGGGGTTCGCGGCTCGTCGTGACGATTCGTACCTCCGGCGCCGCCGCGAGGACTGCGCTCACCAATTCGGCTGCAGCGGCCAGTAGGTGTTCGCAGTTGTCGAGAACGATCAGCATGTGCCGCGACTGCACGTGATCGATCACCTTGTCCATCACCGCTCGGCTCGACTGGTCGGTCACTCCGAGGGCGACGGCCGCGGCGGACGGCACGGCCTCGGGCTGCCGCACCGAAGCGAGATCGATCCACCGGACGGAGTCGCGGAAGGCGCGGGCGGAGCGCACGGCAAGCTCCTCGGCCAACCGTGTCTTACCGACGCCGCCGACACCCAGGAGCGATACGAGCCGAGATTGCTGCAAGCGTGCGCGGGCTTCCTCGATCTCGCGTCGTCGACCGATGAAGCTGGTCATCGATCTCTTCAGTTCTCTGCTGCGAGTCAGTGGATGCCTCCCATCCCCGAGTGACCAGGTGTGGGACGAACCTACCCCCGCGGTGATGTGACGGCCAACACAGGTAACGAGGGGGGTGTTTTACCCCGTGTGGGGGTGATGTGACGTGGGCCATTGTCGTTGCATACCCGGTTGCCCGCTCTGATTCCGCCGGGACCGCACGTTCTACGAGGAGATCATCACCATGTCACAGCCCTATTCTTCTCCCGATGTCGATGTCGATGTCATTGTCGTGGGCGCCGGGTTCGCCGGCCTCTACGCGCTCCACAAGCTGCGTGACACGATGCAACTGTCGACCCGCGTTTTCGAGGCCGGCTCCGACGTCGGCGGCACCTGGTTCTGGAATCGGTACCCGGGTGCGCGCTGCGACATCGAGAGCATCCACTACTCCTACTCGTTCGACGAGGACCTCCAGCAGGAGTGGCAGTGGAGTGAGAAATTCGCCGGCCAGCCGGAGATTCTCCGCTACCTCGAGCATGTCGCGGACCGCTTCGATCTACGCAAGGACATCACCTTCGGCACGCGGGTGGTCGGCGTCCACTGGGACGACGAGAACTCGCTGTGGACCGTGCACACCGACACCGGCGAGATAGTGCGGAGCCGCTACTTCATTTCCGGGGCCGGCAACCTGTCCGTGCCGAAGACACCGGAGTTCGGCGGCATCGACAGCTTCCGCGGGGAGGTGCTGATGACCGGTAACTGGCCGCACGAGGGCGCCGACTTCACCGGCAAGCGGGTCGCGGTGATCGGTACCGGAGCCAGTGGCATCCAGGCGATCCCGTTCATTGCCCAGGAGGCAGCCGAACTGACGGTCTTCCAGCGCACACCCAACTTCGCGACACCTCTCGGCAACGGCCCGAGCGACTCGGACGAAGTCGCCGAGATCAAACGCAACTACGGCAAGGTGCGGAACGCGGCCCGCAACCACTTCCTCGGCGTGCCCTTCGATCAGGTCCAGCCGTCGGCGCTCGCCGTCGACGCGGAAGAACGGCGCCGCACATTCGACGCGCGCTGGAACGCCGGCGGTTTCCGGCTGTTCATCGACTCCTATCAGGACATCCTGTTCGACAAGAAGGCCAATGACACGATCGCCGACTACATTCGCGACCGGATCCGCGAGCGCGTCCAGGACCCAGAGAAGGCCGCCAAGCTGGCACCGACCGGATACTCGTATGGCACCAAACGCCCTCCCCTGGAAACCAACTACTACGAGGCGTTCAACCGCGACACCGTGAACATCGTCGACGTGAAGACCACGCCGATCGACGAGATCACCGCTACCGGTGTGCGGGTCGGTGACCGCGTTTACGAAGTGGACACGATCGTTCTGGCGACCGGATTCGACGCGATGACCGGTCCCCTCATGGCCATGGACATCCGCGGTCGGGGTGGCCTGCCGTTGGCCCAGAAGTGGGAGCACGGCCCCACGACCTATCTCGGCATCATGGTCCACGAGTTCCCGAACCTGTTCCTCATCACCGGCCCGCAGTCGCCGTCGGTGCTCTACAACATGCCGCTCGCCATCGAGGACCACGTCGACTTCGCTACCGATGCGATCGATTACCTGAACCAGCGTGGGCTCGATGTCATCGAGCCCACCAGAGAAGCTGAAAATTCCTGGGGCGCACTGACTAATGACATCGCCAATCAGACCCTGCTGCCGGAGACGAACTCGTGGTACATGGGTGCGAATATTCCCGGTAAGCCGAGGGCGTGCATGGTCTACCTCGGCGGAGCTCCTGCTTATCGCGCCACCTGCGCGGAGGTCGTCGCCGACGGCTATGCGGGTTTCACTCTCACCCGCACCGATTCACCCGTCACCGTGTCCTGAACCGAACCACCGATCCCGAACACCATCACACCGAGGAGAGTCGCATGGCACTCGACGCCAACGCAGCAGAACTGATCGCCGGACTACGAGCACAAGGTATGAAGCCATTTGCGGAGATGTCCGTGGAGGAGGCCCGCGCAGTCGTGTCGACTTTCACGGGACTGCAGGCGCCACCCGAACCGGTCGACCGCGTCGAAGACGCGCACTACGACAGCGCCGGAACAACCCTGCCGCTGCGGGTTTACGTCCCCACCGGGCCGTCGCCACACCCCGTCGTTCTCTACTTCCACGGCGGTGGGTTCGTCGCCGGTGACCTCGATGTCATCGACGAACCGGCGCGCGCCGTCGCGAACGGCACCGGTGCGATCGTGGTGGCCGCCACCTACCGCCGCGCACCGGAGCATCGCTTCCCCGCCGCTGCCGACGACGCATCTGCGGCACTGCGCTGGGTGTCCGACAATGTGGAAGGCTACGGCGGGGACCCCGGCAACGTCATCGTGATGGGTGACAGCGCGGGCGGGAACCTGGCCGCAGTCACCGCGCTGCGTGCCCGTGACGAAGACGGCCCCCGTGTGCGGGGCCAGGTTCTGGTCTACCCCGTGATCGATCCGCACGCGACACTGCCCTCACGTGAGGAGTTTGCCGAGGGCTACGTCATTTCCGCCGGTGACCTCGACTGGTTCTGGAGTCACTACCTGTCGTCGCCGGACGATGCCGGCAATCCGTACGCCGTGCCCAGTCGTGCCGCCAGTCTGTCTGGGCTGCCGCCGGCGCTCGTGCTCACCACTGAGAACGAGGTGGCCCGTGACGAGGCCGAAGAATACGCCGGTCTCCTGCGGAACGCGGGCGTCGACACCGAGGTCATCCGGTTCGACGGACTTGTCCACGGGGCCTTCTGGATGTCCGGTGCTGTTCCGCGTAGTAGCGAAATGCGGTCGGCAGTAATCGAATTCGTCAAGAAGATCTCGTCCGCCGCGCCCGTGGTGTGATCACCGCAGCGTCAGCCCTCGACTCTCGCCTGGAGTCGGGGGCACACGCGTGGCCAGTCGTCGTCGGTCATGGAGAACAGTGCCGTGTTGCGCCAGGAACCGTCACGCCGTCGTCGATGTTTACGCAGTATGCCTTCGAACTCGGCGCCCAACTTCGCGATGGCACCGCGGGAGTGGGCGTTGCGCTCGTCGGTGTGCCATTCCACGCGCACCGCGCCGAGGTCCTCGAAGGCGCGGCGAAGCAAGAGCAGCTTCGAGTCCGCGTTGATCAGCGTTCCCTGCGCGGATCGCGACAGCCAGGTGTGCCCGATCGCGAGACAACGGTTCCGCGGATCGATCAGGTAGTAGGAGGTGGACCCGACGAGGATGTCGGTGGCCAGGTCGATCTGTGCGTAGGCGAGTCGCGTCGGGTCTTCGTTCGCGGTTCGGACGAATGTCGCTGCATCCTTCCGGTCGGAGATGTCCACCGAGGTCCAGTGGAAGATGCGCGGGTCGTCGACGGCCGCGACCAGCGCGTCGATGTGGTCGTCGCAGAGCGGCTCGAGGCGGACGTGGGTTCCGGTCAGGGTGGGCCGGGCAAACCAGGACTCGCTCATCTGGCGGGCTCCGGTGACTTGGTGAGGGCGAGTTCGGCGTCGTCATCCGGGTGAGTGGCCGGCGAGGCCCGTCGGAGGGGTGCCCGGAGGAACACGAAGAACAGCACCACCAGTAACCCGGCCCGTCCCCACACGCCGAATTGCACCAGCCACTCGAAGGTGTGCGGGTCCTCGCCCGCGGCGAGCGCACCGAAGTACTTGAAGACGCCGATACCCATCGCCAGGTCGGCCACCAGATAGGCCGCCACCAGTCCCCACGGCACCCGCAGCAGCACGAAGAACGGGATGAGCCACAGTGTGTACTGCGGGGAATGCACCTTGTGCAGCAACAGGAATCCACACAGCATGGCGGCGCTGACCGCGATCCACGGGAAGGTGCCGTTCCGCAGGAACCGCAGCCAGCCCAGACGCAGGGCGAGCGCGAAGGCAGCGCAGACGAGAAGCGGCGACAGGAGGCCGACGGTCTGGTCGTAGGCAGGCACCGGGGTGTCGAGGCCGATCGTGCCGAAGTGTGGCCGCAGACCCCAGTACCAGATGGAGTTGGTGGTCATGTCGGCCTGACGGTTCTCCTGGAAGGTGAACGACGCCCGCCAGCCGCTGTAGGAGATGAGCGCGAACGGCAGATTGACGGCGACCACCGTGCCGATCGCCGCGGCCGCGACCGTGACGGCGCCCCGGACGTCGTACCGGCGGTCTGCCGTGCGGTTCTGGGTGAGGACATACGCAATGAGGGGAAGGACGAACGCGCCGGGGTACAGCTTCAGGCAGAACCCGACGGCAAGGAGGACCGCGGCGACCACCCCGCGGGAGCGGAGGGGGAAACGCTCGATGCTCATCACGAAGATGGCGGCCACCGACGTGGCCACAACCGGAAGTTCCCAGTTGTGGAATGCGTAGAGCGTGAGCGGCGGGGTGGCCGACCACAGCAGTGCCCACCAACCACCGAGACGACCCAGCATCCAGGCGGTGAGCAGACCGAACGGTGCGAGGATCAGCGCCGAATGCAGAAGGAAATCGGCGTCGGTGTGCGAACCGATCCCGCCCAGCCACATGAGGATCCCACTGAGGACCGGATACTCCACGGTGCCGCCGGTCAGCATGCCGTCGGCATTGATGCCCCCGCTGACATACGGAAAGACGTGCAGGTTGATGGCGCGCCCGACCCACAGGAACTGGATGTCGGAGTAGCAGACCTGGGTGTCCTTGATCCGGTCGAAGATCAGGCTACGGCCCGCGACGTCGAACGGCGCCCCCGTGCACCGGGCTTTGTTCAGGTATCCGGCGAGCATGGACAGGCCGCACAACCCTACGACGACCGCCGTGATCGACGTTCGCTGCCGAGCTCCGATGTGCATGAATCCACACTAGGGCGCGCCGGGCCCCCTGTGCGACGACAAACCGGGTCACTCCTTCAGCGGATCGTGACCCCAGTTCATCAGCGAGTAGCGCCAGTGCGTGTCCCGGATGTCACCGGACGGTCTCTGCGCGAGGTGCCGGTGCACGTATCCGACGACCCTGCGCATGTGCTCGTAGTCGTCCTCGTCGAGGTCGGACTTCTTCGTCCGGGTCACCTCGACGATCCGCCGGCCGCTGGCGTGCCCGGTCGACTCCCCGCCGCCCGATTTCTGGCCGACGGATTTCGACTCCTCCCTCTCGAGCCACTTCTCGAGTTCACCCGGGGTCATATTGACGGCGTCGCGGAATTCCTTCCACGTTTCCTCGTCGTCCGCCATCGTCATACGTCCTTCCGGTCGAGCGCATCCGGCTTGTGGACGGCGTCCTTCCCGCTCTTGTCGCTGCGCACCCGGTACTGCGGGTCGTCCTCGGAGGCGCGCACCGTCCGTCCGGCGGCTTCGGTATCGTCCGTGATCTTCTCCTCGACCCTGCCGGACGTGGTGGTGCCGTGCGTCTTCCACTCGACCTCGTCGCCCTTGTCGAACTTCTTGTCCGATGTCATGCGTGCCTCCCGTTGTCGACGTTCCCGCCTGATACCCCGTCGCGACTGCTGCCACACCCGCGCTCTGATTTCGCTGGTCAGGGGCTCGTCATGTAGCCTGCAAAGGTTGCTGACGCAACGACCCTCCTGCCACGGACAGCCCGTGGCCGTTTCACTAGTCCATAGGAGGTGATGAGGTCTTATGCGTCATTACGAATTGATGGTCATCCTTGACCCCAGCCTGGACGAGCGCACTGTCGCTCCTTCGCTGGATACGTTCCTCAATGTTGTTCGCCAGGACGGCGGCAAAATCGACAAGGTCGATGTCTGGGGTAAGCGTCGTCTCGCCTACGAGATCCTGAAGCACAGCGAAGGCATCTACGCGGTGATCGACATCAGCGCTACTCCCGCCACCGTTGCGGAGCTCGACCGTCAGCTGGGTCTGAACGAGTCGGTGCTGCGTACGAAGGTTCTGCGCCACAACAAGTGATTTCTGTCGGCCACCAGCCCTAGGCTCGTGACCAACCGAACTCCACATTCTGCAGGAGGAACCATATGGCAGGCGACACCGTCATCACCGTCATCGGAAACTTGACGGCTGATCCGGAGCTTCGATTCACCCCCGCGGGTGCCGCGGTCGCGAACTTCACCGTTGCGTCCACGCCCCGCACCTTCGATCGTCAGACCAATGAATGGAAAGACGGCGAAGCGCTGTTTCTGCGTTGCAACATCTGGCGCGAAGCAGCCGAGAACGTGGCGGAGAGCTTGACCCGCGGCTCACGAGTGATCGTGAGTGGCCGGCTCAAGCAGCGCTCCTACGAAACTCGTGAAGGTGAAAAGCGCACTGTCGTCGAGCTCGAGGTCGACGAGATCGGCCCCTCGCTGAAGTACGCCACGGCCAAAGTCAACAAGGCCAACCGTGGCGGCGGCGGCGGTGGTGGCTTCGGTTCCTCCGGCGGTTCAGGCGGCGGACGTCCGCAATCCAACACTGGCGGAGACGATCCGTGGGGTAGTGCGCCGCAGGCGTCCGGCTCCTTCGGAGGCTCTGGTGGTGGGAGCGACGAGCCCCCGTTCTGATCCGTACCTGATCGGAACATCCAGAAAAGAGCGAACAAATGCCGAAGCCGCCCTTGCGCGACAAGGTAATGAAAAAGAAGGTCTGCGCTTTCTGCAAAGAAAAGAACACGCAGATCAACTACAAGGACACGACGCTTCTGCGTAAGTACGTCAGCGACCGCGGCAAGATCCGCGCGCGCCGTGTCACCGGCAACTGCGTCCAGCACCAGCGCGACGTTGCCATTGCCGTCAAGAACTCACGTGAGGTGGCGTTGCTGCCTTACGCCACCGTGGCTCGCTAAGGAAAGGGAGGGAAGACATGAAGCTCATCCTCACCGCTGACGTGGACAACCTCGGTGCGCCTGGCGACACCGTCGAGGTCAAGGACGGCTACGGCCGTAACTACCTGCTGCCCCGCGGCCTGGCCATCGTTGCCAGCCGTGGCGCCGAGAAGCAGGTCGAGGGCATCCGTCGTGCTCAGGAAGCTCGCGCTGTGCGTGGTCTCGACCATGCCAAGGAGCTCAAGGCTGCCATCGAAGGTCTCGAGAACGTGTCGCTGACGGTCAAGACCGCCGGTGATTCGGGCAAGCTGTTCGGCTCCGTCACCGCGGCTGATGTCGCCGGTGCCATCAAGGCCGCGGGCGGACCCGTCGTCGACAAGCGCAGCCTCGAGCTGCCGAAGGCTCACATCAAGGCGACCGGCAAGCATGCCATCGTCGTGAACCTGCACCCCGACGTGGTTGCCAAGTTCCACCTGAACGTCGTCGCCGCCTAGTCGACTCGTTCGCTGCACGGGCCCCCACGCGCTTCGGCGTGTGGGGGCCCGCGTCTGTCCATGCGGATTTCTCGGACATTTCGGGTCGTGAACTGCGCGGGACCATGCATTCCAGGGATGTGTCTGAAAGTTAGCCGCGCATTCTGCGTCGAGTGACCTGGATCATACGCGTGCGCAGTGGAGACGAACCCAACACGCCCGAGTCGTCGACGTGAGAGACACGCCGAACGGGTTTTCATCCACAGCGGGGAAAGCGTGGAAAACGGCGCTGATCTGCGGAGATGAGAATATGATGTGCACTTATCCTCAGGTTATCCCCATGGGGTTAACAAACGTACCCAGCGGTTTCCACATTTTGTCCCCAGCTGTGTACACAGGCTGGTTTGTACACGGCTTGGCTAATCCCTAACGTCGTCCCGGCGTGTCTCACGATTCCGGAGCCGGCTCTCGCGAAGAGCCTGCGAAGGTTGTCGGTAGGGCCGAGTACAAAAGGTTCGTGCACCACGGGGACTGCAGTTTCCGAGCGGCGCAACAGTGATGGGGAAGGTCGGTCGAGTGGCTGTAGTAGACGATCGGGGCCGTTCCGAATACCCGGGGCCGCCCGACGCGGAACCCGGTGAAGAGTTCGGTCGCCAGCCACCTCAGGACATGGCGGCGGAGCAGTCGGTCCTCGGCGGCATGCTACTCAGCAAGGACGCCATCGCCGACGTGCTCGAGGTGCTTCGTCCGGGAGACTTCTACCGTCCCGCGCATCAGTCCGTGTACGACGCGATCCTCGACCTCTACAGCCGCGGTGAGCCCGCCGACCCCGTGACGGTGTCGGCGGAACTGGACCGTCGTGGTGAGCTGCGCCGGGTGGGTGGTGCTTCCTACCTGGTGACATTGACCCAGACCGTGCCCACGGCTGCTAACGCCGGTTACTACGCCGAGATCGTCGCCGAGAAAGCCATCCTGCGTCGCCTCGTCGACGCCGGCACCCGCATCGTCCAGTACGGCTACACAGGCGCCGACGGGCAGGACGTCGCCGAGGTCGTCGACCGCGCACAGGCCGAGATCTTCGAGGTCACCGAACGCCGCACCACCGAGGACTTCGTCCCCCTCGAGGAACTCCTGCAGCCCACGATGGACGAGATCGACTCCATCGCCAGCCGCGGCGGCATCTCCCTGGGCGTGCCCACCGGCTTCGTCGAACTCGACGAAATCACCAACGGCCTCCACCCCGGGCAGATGATCATCGTCGCAGCGCGGCCCGGTGTGGGTAAGGCGCTGGCGCTAGACACCCCCTGCCCACCCCCACCGGCTGGACCACCATGGGCGACGTCCGAGTGGGCGATCACCTCATCGACGCCGACGGCAAGCCCACCCGGGTCGTCGCCGCCACCGAGGTCATGAACGACCGCCCCTGTTACGAGGTGGAGTTCTCCGACGGAACCGTCCTCGTCGCCGACGAGCAGCATCAGTGGCTGACGGACATCGACGGGCAGGGCGCTGTCCGGACCACCGGTGAGATCGCCGGCTCGATCGGCGCCCGTCATCAGGTGGCAAATACCCGCGCGTTGCAGTTCGCTTCGTCGAATGTGCCTGTCGACCCGTACGCATTGGCGGCCTCGCTGACGGTCGGTGCCACCGTTGATCCCGAACTGCGCGTCGGTGTGGCCGATCTCGTCGTTCAGGCCGAGAACAAGAGGATTCCGGCGAAACTGCTCCGCGGCTCCGAATCCGAACGCCGCGAATTGCTGGCCGGGATGCTCGACGCCGCCGCGTCCGTCGCGGCAGACGGTGAAATTCGTCTCGAGACCCGCGACCCATCGCTGTCGGACGATGTCGCCGAACTCGTCGTCGGTCTGGGATACGACTGCCACCGCGCGGAAAGTGGCGTCGCCTTCTACGCTGACGATGACGTGTTCCAGATGCACCGGAAGGCCCTCCGCCACAAGCAACTCCGTGGTGATGTGCGCCGATCACGGCGCATCGTCGATATGCGCAAGGTCGACAGCGTTCCCGTACGCTGCGTCGAGGTAGACAACGCCGATCATCTGTACCTCGCCGGTCGCTCGATGATTCCCACGCACAACTCCACGCTGGGCATGGACTTCCTGCGTTCGTGCTCGGTCAAGCACGGCATGGCCAGCGTCATGTTCTCGCTCGAGATGAGCAAGACCGAGATCGTCATGCGTCTGCTGTCGGCGGAGGCGAAGATCAAGCTCGGTGACATGCGTTCCGGCAAGATGACGGACGACGACTGGACGAAGCTCGCCCGGCGCATGAGCGAAATCAGTGAGGCGCCGCTTTTCATCGACGACTCGCCCAACCTCACCATGATGGAGATCCGCGCAAAAGCCCGGCGGCTCAAGCAGAAACACGACATCAAGCTCATCGTCATCGACTACCTGCAGCTGATGAGCTCTGGCAAGAAGGTCGAATCCCGTCAGCAGGAGGTCTCCGAATTCTCCCGTAGCCTGAAGCTTCTGGCGAAGGAACTCGAGGTTCCGGTGGTCGCGATCTGCCAGCTCAACCGTGGCCCCGAACAGCGCCAGGACAAGCGTCCTCAGGTGGCCGACCTTCGTGAATCCGGCTCCCTCGAGCAGGACGCCGACATGGTGATCCTGCTCTACCGCCCCGACGCCACCGAACGCGACGACCCACGCGGCGGAGAAGCCGACCTGATCCTCGGCAAACACCGTAACGGCCCCACCGCCACCATCACCGTGGCGCACCAGCTCCACCTCTCCAAGTTCGTGGACATGGCGCGGGGGTAGTTTTGCGATAGTTCCAGCGGCTTGCCTGCTTGCTGCCGCCGCCCCTCTCTCCTCCCACACTCGGCCTGTTGCCTGGCCGGATGCTCGTCCCAGCGGACGCTTCGGCGACCGGCTTGTCGGCCCAAAGAAGCGCTTCCTTATGATGAGGCGTCGGGCGCGCCGGTGTCCGCGAGTCACGAAACCGGCTCCGGTGATCCAGGTCACTGCTGGTGGAAGGGTGTGCGCTCGCCGGCATCCGATCCAAGGACAGATGAGCCGGGAAGGCAGACAAGCGCAGTGAGCACAGTGGAATTGGCCCAGTGGAACTCCGAGGAAGCTCTCGCGGAGGCGATGATCCCGATCATCGGCGGCCTGCACCGCAGACGCTCGGTGACGATCCTGCTTCACAGCCGCTCCCTGGTGAACAAGTCGGTCATCAGCATCCTGCGGACCCATCGTTTCGCTCGGCAGATCAGCGGTGACGAACTGTCCGTCGAGGAGACGTTCCCCTTCCTCGAAGCGCTGACTCACCTCGATCTTCGGCCCTCGAAGGTCGACCTCGGACTGCTGGTGATGGCCTATCGTGCCAACAGCGACGGAGCAACGGTCCCTGAGTTCGTTGCACGGAGCCTCGCCGACCTGGTCGGCGGCGCCCACACGAGTCCCGCGCAGCCGCAGGACGTGGTCCTGTACGGATTCGGGCGTATCGGTCGCCTCGTCGCTCGACTGCTCATCGAGAAGGCCGGTTCGGGCAACGGGCTGAACCTGCGTGCCGTAGTCGTCCGCAAGGGTGGCAGCGACGATCTGATCAAGCGCGCATCGTTGCTGCGCCGTGACTCCGTCCACGGGCAGTTCAACGGCACGATCAAGGTCGACACCGACAACAACACACTGATCGCCAACGGCAACGTCATCAAGTTCATTTACAGCAACGACCCGGAGAGCCTCGACTACACCGAGCATGGCATCGACAACGCCATCCTGATCGACAACACCGGAATCTGGCGCGACCGCGACGGACTGTCGAAGCACCTCCGCCCCGGTGTCGCGAAGGTGGTGCTCACCGCTCCCGGCAAGGGAGACGTCCCGAATATCGTGCACGGCGTCAACCACCGTGACCTCGACCCGAACGAGCAGATCGTGTCGTGCGCGTCCTGCACCACCAATGCCATCGTCCCGCCGCTGAAGACCATGGACGACGAATTCGGTGTGTCCCGCGGGCACGTCGAGACCGTGCACTCGTTCACCAACGACCAGAACCTCCTGGACAACTACCACAAGGCCGACCGTCGTGGTCGTTCGGCGCCGTTCAACCTCGTGCTCACCGAGACCGGAGCCGCGTCGGCGGTCGCCAAGGCGCTCCCCGAGCTGAAGGCCAAGATCACTGGCAACTCGATCCGCGTTCCCACTCCGGACGTGTCCGTCGCCATCCTCCACCTTCAGCTGGACCGTGAGACCACCAGGGAGGAGGTGCTCGGGCATCTCAGCCAGGAGTCGCTCACCGGAGCGCTGAGCCGGAACCTCGACTACACCGCTGCAACCGATGCCGTGTCCAGTGACTTCATCGGTTCGCGCGCCGCGTGCATCGTCGACGCGAACGCGACGATCGTCGACGGCGACACCGCCATCCTCTACGTCTGGTACGACAACGAGTTCGGATACTCGTGCCAGGTGGTGCGCACTGTCCAGTACCTGTCCGGTGTGGAGTACCCGATCTACCCCGCGGTGGACGCCGCCGATGCGGTGTCGGTGGTCTGACCGCAGCACCGTTCGTTCGCGGCGCCCGGGCCGAGCAGTGGCTGCTCTCCCCGGGCGTCGTCGCGTATTCGGTGGGCCTCGCCGCCGAAAGCTCGTCGTTCGTATGGTTCCGCCGCGACCGATCTCATGCCCGTCCGCGAGGCCGGCCTCGAGCCGAGTACCAGCCTCATCCGGACACGAAACCGGCGCCGCCTTCGCCGACGAAACGCGGATCAGTGAGACCCTGAGAAAGTGGAGTTGCTCATTGCTGCCAATCCGGACCCGGATTCCAAGCTGCCCTACCTGCTCCGGCTGCCCATCGACGGCGGACTCGTGCTGCGCACCGCAGGAACGTGGCCCCGCACGAAAGCGCTTTACTGCCATCCCGTTCCGGTCAGCGAGTGGCCCGAACACCCCGAGGTCGTCGAACGCGCACGACTGCGGTCGTGCGCCCGGCGCGGCGCCGCCATCGACCTCATCCTCGACCGCGGAAGGGAGAACCGCTCCCAGATCGTCTTCACCACCGCCCGCGGCCGCGACATGGTGTTCTGGCAGTCCCCGCGCACCCGTAAACAAGCCAGACCAAAGGTCAGCACCCCCACCGCCCGCGCCGCCGGGATCGCCGACCTGCACATCGTCGTCGACTCGCACGAGCGATACCCGTATCGGTTCGCCGACCAGCAGGTCACTACCGTCAAACGCGCCCTACCGTGTGGAGATTACGGACTGCTGCGCGAGGACACCTTGATCGCCTCGGTCGAACGCAAATCACTCCCCGACCTGGTATCGAGCCTTACCAGCGGAAAACTGCGCTATGCCCTCGCCGAACTTGCTGCGCTACCCCGCGCCGCCGTCGTGGTGGAGGACCGCTACTCGGCGATATACGCCCTCGACCGGGTCCGGCCCGCCATCGTCGCGGACGGGCTCGCCGAACTCCAGATTCGATGGCCGAACGTGCCGCTCGTCTTCTGCGAAACCCGCGCCCTCGCCGAACAATGGACCTATCGGTACCTTGCAGCCGCCTACATCTGGGCCGATGTCGTCGCCGCACCACCCGCCTCGGGCGCACCGGCGGCCAACGACACACCCACCGAGGCGCCCGCGCCGTCCACCTCCGAGGTCCGCGCGTGGGCCCGCGACCACGGCTTCCCCGTGCCCGACCGCGGCCGATTACGCCCCGAGGTCTGGGACGCCTACACCGCCGCCCACCCCGAACCGTGACGCGAACCCTCGGCGCGGTAGGCGGAAACGTGTCACTGTTCGGGCTGGAATCGAAGGTGTAGTCGACTTCGCATGGGCACTTGCTCCAGTCGTTCAGGTAGGCAATTTGTGCGGTCCTGAGGAACGACGCGGGATCAGGGTGGGCAGAGCACGCCGGATCGGATCGCTACTCGCTGCGGGAGAGAACAACAGATCGAGGGCAGTGGCGGCGATCTGGTCGAATGGGGTGCGCACCGAAGTCAGGGGAACCGGCAGTCGCTGCGCGAGTGGGATGTCGTTGTAACCGACCAGGGCCAGATCCTCACCGACAGACAGCGACCGTTGGTGCGCTGCGGCCATGACTCCGAGGGCGAGGTTGTCGTTCGCGGCGAAGACGGCTGTCGGACGAGTCGAGGAGGCGAAGAGCCGACGTCCGGCTTCCTCGCCGCTCTCGATTCCGAATCCGGACTCGACGATCCAGTCCGGATCGAGGGTGATCCCCGCTTCGCGAACGGCTTTCATCGCGCCGGCGAGACGCCCGGTGGCGGTCGAGGTGAACAGCGGGCCGGACAGCACCGCGATGTCGGTGTGCCCGAGGTCGATCAGATGCCGGGTGGCGAGGTAGCCACCGGCCTCGTCGTCGCCGATCGAGGACGGGCTGACGCCGTCGGTGCGCAACACCAGCGCGTGCGGCACGCCTTGCTCTCTCAGTTGCCGTGGAAGGGGGTCTTCGCGGCGGCTGGAGGCGATGATCAGGCCGTCGACATTGCGACCGAGGAGAGTCTGCGCCGCCTGTTGCTCGTCGGCGGGGTCGTCGCCGGTGGTCGCGACGACGGTGAAGTAACCGAGCCGATGCGCAGCTCGCCCGATCGCCTCGAACATCAGCGCCATGACCGTGTCGCTGAGCCGCGGCACCAGCACCCCGATCGTGGCGGTGTGGCCGCGCCGGAGGCTGGAGGCGAAGGTGTTGCGCCGGTAGCCGAGCTGGTCGGCGACCGCGCGGACGCGTTCGGCCGTCGCCGACCGTGACGGCGGCACCCGATCGTCGAGCACGCGGCTCACCGTCGAGGTGCTTACTCCCGCGGCCTCCGCGACCTCACGCAGAGTCACTACCCGGTTCCTGCCGTGTGCGTTCGCTTCCACAATCTTCCTGTCTACCGCCCCGGCGCCGCCCGCGATCCCGCGGTGACGTCCCGTTCACACCGCCACAGACACGTGACGCTTGACACAATCGCCGATTCTACTGCACGATGAAATCGTTCACGGGAACGTTCCCGGGAACGTTTGCACAACGTCGATCGGAAAGAGAATCATGAGCACACTCGACCTTCGCGGACTCACTCCGGCGCCGGTAACACCCTTCACCCGTGACGGTGACGTCGACTACGACGCCATCGCGCGCCTCGGCTCGTGGCTCGGCAGTGTCGACGGCGTCAAGGGCCTGGTCGTGCTCGGCCACGCCGGTGAGGGAACCTTCCTCACCCAGGACGAGCAGGTTCGCGTCATCGCCGCTTTCAAGGACTCCGTGGACGGCCGGCTGCCCATCATCGCCGGCATCACCGGCGAAGGGACCGCCGTCTCCGTGGAAGAAGCGCGCCGTGCGGTCGACGCCGGCGCCTCCGCCGGCCTGGTCTACCCCTCCCATGGGTGGCTGCGGTTCGGCTACCAGGAGGGTGCACCGCAGGATCGCTACAAGGCGATCTATGAAGGGTCGGGCTTGCCGCTGATCCTGTTCCAGTACCCGGACGTCACCAAGGCCACGTACAACCTGGACACCCAGCTCGAGATCGCCGCTCAGCCGGGCGTGTTCGCCACCAAGAACGGGGTGCGGAACATGCGCCGGTGGGACCGGGAGATCCCGGTCCTGCGCCGCGAGAACCCCGACCTGCAGATTCTGAGCTGCCACGACGAGTACCTGCTGCACACGGTGTTCGACGTCGACGGCCTGCTGGTCGGCTACGGCGGCCTCGCTCCCGAGCCGCTGGTCGAGCTGATCGCAGCCGGCAAGGCCAAGGACTACCCCGCGGCCCGGGCAATCCACGACCGCCTGCTGCCGGTGACGGCCAATGTCTATCACCGCGGCTCGCACATGGAGGGCACCGTCGCGCTCAAGGAAGGTCTGGTGGCCCGCGGCATCCTCGATCACGCCACCGTCCGGCCGCCGCTGCTTCCCTTGGCCGAGGGTGCCGGTGCCGAGATCGCCGCGGCCCTGCAGTCGGCCGGCTTGTCCTCGGTCACCGTTCCCGCCTGACCTGGCACACCCAGTCGGACCAGTTCCCGGGCATTTCCCGGAATCTGCCGCGCGCGTTCCCGCCGGCCCGGCCCGGATACTCCGGGCCGGGCAGCGCCCCCCAAGTTGCCTCGGCCCACCGCGGCCGTAAGTCGCCGTAGCTTCCCTTCGAGCCGGCGGCGCCGGCCACACGTCAACGCCGCACACCGCATCGGCGGTTCGAACACCAGAAAGTAGGCTCACACATGAGTCAGCAATCTCGTACGTCAGTCGAATCGGCCGGAGGCGATGCTGTGGTCGCGGACACTCCTCGACCACCCGCCGGCTCACCCCGGGCGCAACGCACCTGGGTCCGCACCCTGGCGATGGCGGGTCCTGCGTTCATCGCCGGCGCGTGGCAGTTCGGCCCCGGCAACCTTGCCAGCGCCGTCCAGGCCGGCAGTGAATACAGCTATTCCCTGATCTGGGTCATCGCCCTCTCGACCGTTTTCATGCTCGTCTACGCGGACATGAGCGTCCGACTCGGTATCCGCACGCCGGTGTCCATGATCAGCTCGGTGAAAGACGTGCTGGGTCGCCGTGTCGGCGTCGCCGCGGGAGTCGGCGTCTTCATCATCACCCTGTGTTTCTCGGTCGGTAACGCCGTCGGTTCCGGTCTGGGTCTGTCCATGGTCTTCGGTGGGTCCCCGCTCATCTGGTCCGCGGTCTGTACCACCTTCGTCGGTCTGATCTTGTTGTTCCGCAACGTCTATCGCACCGTCGAACGCGTCCTGCTGGTGATAGTCGCGCTGCTAGCGGCCACCTTCGTCATCAGCGCCGTCATCGCCCAGCCCGACTGGGTTCAGGCCGTGAACGGGCTCGTCCCCTCCATCCCGCCCGGCGGACAACTCCTCGTCGTCGCCCTGGTCGGCACCAACTTCTCGCTCAACGCCGCCTTCTTCACCTCGTACGGCACACACGAACGAAAGCGCACCGCGGACGAATATCGGCAGACCACCATCGCCGACACCGTCCCGGGCATCGTGGCACCGGGCATCATGACTTCGCTCGTCATCATCGTCGCGGCCGCCGTCCTCGGACGGGCAGACACCGAAGCAACCACTCTCGCCGGCCTGGCAAAGATCTTCGAACCACTCGCCGGCCCCGTCGGATCGACGATCTTCGCCCTCGGCCTATCCGGGGCCGCGTTCTCCGCGATGGTTGCCAACGCCACCGCCGGCGGCACCATGCTCTCGGATGCGCTCGACAAAGGACCCTCGCCCAGCACGCCGACGGCCAAACGCACCAGCGCCGTGATCCTCGCCTTCGGTCTCGTCATCACGATCCTGTTCACCAAGTCGCCGGTCCAGCTCATCATCGTCGCTCAGGCGCTGACTGTCCTGATCGCACCGTTCCTCGGGTTTCTGCTCTTCGTGATGAGCAACAACTCCCAGCTGATGGGCAACCTCCGCAACACCTGGTGGAAGAACGTCATCGGGGCGCTCGGTTTCGTCTCGATCCTGTCCCTGTCCGGCCTGCTGATCTACGAACTGCTCAGCTGAAACAGACAAGACGACGGGTCGGCACACCACACGGTGCGCCGACCCGCCTCTGGTGCAGTAGTCAGTTTCCGGCGAGCGTGCGGCTGATCACCAACCGCTGAATCTGGTTGGTGCCCTCGAAGATCTGGGTGATCTTCGCTTCCCGCATGTACCGCTCGACGCGGAAGTCGCGGGTGTAGCCGTAGCCGCCGAGCACCTGGACGGCGTCGGTGGTGACCTTCATGGCGGCGTCGGTGGCGACGAGTTTGGCCACCGACGCGTTGCGGGAGTAGGGCAGGCCCGCATCGCGGCGGCGTGCTGCGTCGATGTAGGTGGCGCGCGCCGAGTCGACAGCGGCGGCCATGTCGGCGAGTAGGAACCCCAGCCCCTGGTGGTCGATGATCTTCTTGCCGAATGCCGACCGTTCCTTGGCATAGCTCACGGCTTCGTCGAGCGCCGCCTGGGCGAGACCGACAGCGACGGCGGCGATACCGAGGCGCCCGGAATCGAGTGCACTGAAAGCGATCTGCAGACCCTGACCCTCCGCGCCGATCCGCCGTTCGACCGGGACGAAGGCGTCGTCGTAGTGCGCCGACGTCGTCGGGACCGCGTGCAGGCCCATCTTCTCCTCGGGCTTGCCGAACGAGAGCCCCTCGGTGCCCTTCGGCACCAGGAAGCAAGAAATGCCCTTCGACCCCTCGCCGGTGCGGGCGAAAAGATTGTAGAAATCGGCAATGCCGCCGTGGGTGATCCACGCCTTCGCACCGTTTACCACATATCCGCCATCGGTCGCGGCAGCCTTGCAGGCCAGCGCGGCAGCATCCGACCCGGCTTGCGGCTCCGACAGGCTGTACGCGCCGATGCTGTTGCCGCCCAGCATGTCCGGAAGCCACTGCCGCTTCTGCTCGTCGGTGCCGAAGGCCATCAGTGGGTGGCAGGCGAGGCTGTGGACGCTGACCGCTACCGCGACCGCCGCCCACCGGGCGGCGATTTCCTCGAGAACCTGCAGGTACACCTCGTAGGGCTGTCCGCCGCCGCCCCACTCTTCCGGATACGGCAGACTCAGCAGTCCGGCCTCACCGAGGGTGGCGAAGACCCCTTCGGGATACGTTTCGGACTTTTCGTGCTCGTCGACGATCGGCGCCAGGACCTTGTCGGCGACATCGCGTGTGAGCTGAATCAGGTCACGCGCTTCGTCGGTGGGCAGCAAACGATCGACGGCCACGAAATTTCTCCTCGAGAAGACGACGGAAACAGTACTGAGCTACGGCTCACAGTACTGATGCGAAAGTAGTACTGCAAGGGCTGCGCCAGTACTATCCGGTGTATGGAGCAGATCACCCGACCGGAATTCGCGACGCGACGGCGCACCCAGCTCTTCGACGCGCTGGTCGACCTCTTCCTGGCCGAAGGGTTCGCTCACCTGACACTCGACGAGATCGCCGCGCGGCTGCGGTGCTCCAAATCCACCCTCTACACCCTCGCCGACAGCAAGGAGCAGCTCGTCCGGGAGGCCACAGTGCACTTCTTCCGCCGCGCCACCGAGGACGTCGAGTCGCACATCGTCCAAATTTCCGGGGCCCGAGAGCGGATCAGCGCCTACCTGTCCGCGGTCGGTACCGCGCTTACGGCTGCGTCCGACCAGTTCATGGCCGACCTCGACGCCTTCCCGCCGGCCCGCGAGGTCTACGAGCAGAACACACAGATCGCCGCCGGGCGCGTCAAGGCTTTGATCGACGACGGTGTGGCCGGCGGCGACTTCCGTGACGTCCATGCCGCGTTCGCCGCCGACCTCGTGACCACCATGATGGTGCGCATTCAGCAACGCGGGGTCCGGAACAGTACCGGCCTCGACGACGCCCATGCCTACCGCGAACTCGCGGCTATTTTGACCGCAGGGATCAGCGCCTGAGGCCCGGCGGCATTGTCGCCCAATCGATACGGTCGGTAGCCGGCGATCGGTACGTCTACCGGCCGGGCGCACCCATGGGAGGCCGCCCGCCGCCCGGGCCCCCTGCCGGTGGGCCCCCTGCCGGCGGAGCGCTCGGAGCGGACTCCGCGTTCGCCGACTTCTCCGCGACACCGATCGTGATGGCGATCGTCATCACGTCGGCGGGTTCGCCCGTCACGGTCGCCAACTCGGCGTCCCAACCGTCACCGAAGACGTTGTCCGATTGCAGAGACACGTCCGACAAGTTGCTCACGCTCTTCGCGTACCCGGTGTCGTAGGCGAAGACTTTCTCGCACGCGTCCTGCGGTATCGCGATCTGCGAGGTCAACCGCGGATCCTCTCCCGCCACCGCGGCTTCCAGGGAGTCGAACACCTCGAAATGGATATGTGGCCAGCGCCCCGAGTAGCAGGCCGGGAAGATGGACGTGAACGACACGGCTCCGGCCGAGTCGGCCACCTGGACGCCGCGCAGATAGTTCTGCTCGGTGATATCCCGGCCATAGAGGGAGTACTCACCGTCCCGGTCGCAATGCCATAGATAGACGGCCATGCCCGTACCCGCGGCACAGTCGTTCGCCAGGTTCTGCAGGGATAATTCGATAGTGGTCTCGACGCCCTCCGCGGTGCCCGAGTACGACCCGAAACTGCTGCGGATGTCCTGACGCACCACGCCCGACTCGATCAGAACGTTAGGCCCGTTGGAACCGTCACCCGGGTAGGGCCCTGCCGTTTCCTGCGGCGCGGCTGCCACGCAAGTGCCGTCGGTGCCGACGGCCGACGACGCTGCCTCTTCGCTAGACGCGGACGCCGCGGTGGTGGTCGATCCGGCGGACGAACACGCGGCGAGTGCAGACGCGCCCGCCGCTCCGAACACGAACAAGGCGCGGCGGCGCGACAGCATCGCCTTCAGGTCGTGGGTGAGCCCGCGGTCGTGTTCGTGCACGTCCGCGGCGTGATGGCGTGCGTTGTCGGTCATGAGTCCTCCATAGCTGCTTCCGGTTGAGGTCCATGCAAACAGCCGCACATGCAGACAACCTGGAGACGAGCTGTGAGAATGCTGTATGTGTTTTCGGCCCGCGCAGCGGCCCTGACCGTCGTCATTCGAAGGTCACTTCGGTTCCCCTGATGGTCGGCGCGCCGACGAGCGTCGTCCAGCTCGGCACGTCTTCCGGCGCAATTCCCCCGGCCTCGCCGTAGACGACATCCAACGTGTCCTGTTCCATCTTCGAACCCGCGTAACTGGCGGGCGCGATCTCGGCTCCCCATCCCGGAACCTGATCGGGGACGCCGGCGGGCGCGGGAAAGTACTCGATGCTCGGGGGGCCGGGATTCCGCGTGGGCACCTGGTACGAGCCGTCGTTGAACGATCCGCCCGGGTACTGCGGAAACTTGCCGCCGGGCGCCGTGACGTCGTCGTAGCAGGCGGGTCCGCGGTTGTCGAGCAGGCGCGGCTCGTCCTGGTTGGGCAGGTAGCGGCCCTTCGGGTTGATGAACTGAACAGTCCCTCGACCGCCGGGATTGGGATCGTCCAGCGCGAGTAGCTCACGGGCGATCGGTGCAGCCTCCACGAAATCCGCCAAGGTGCAACCGAAGCTGGGCGAGTAGCGGCCGAGGAGTTGCAGTGCTTCACGGGAATCGGCAGCGATCAGGACGATGTTCTGGGCGTTGGTGTGCAGGAGGTCCGCGGTCGACGAACTCGTTCCGGTGAGCGTCGCGAGAAGCCGTGAGATAACACCTTGTTTTTCGACGACCGTGTTCCCCGTGGTGCGCAGGTTGTCGAGCGCGTTGACCAGGTCCGGTGCCGCCTCCGAATATGTTTGCGAGAAGTCTGCGATACCCCGCAGGTCTTCCTGAATCGCAGGAAGTTCCGTGTTGAGTCCGGCGAAGATCTCCTCGAGCCGGTCGAGCGTCAGACCGAGTTCGGCGCCGCGTCCACTGAGTCCCTGCGACAGTGCGCCGAGCGTGTTCGCCAGGTCCTGCGGCGGGATCGCCTGCAGCAGCGGCAGCAAGCCGTCGAGGACCTCGCCGATCTCGACGGCATTTCCACTCTTGTCTTGCTCGAGAACGTCACCAGCCTGGATCGGCGGAGCCGTGTCCCCCTCCGGCACGATCAGCGACACGTACCGTTCGCCGAACAGGGTTTTGGGTAGCAATCGCGCCGTCGCGTTGGACGGAATGAGCTCGGCCTTGTCCGGCTGAATGGCCAGATCCAAGGTGACCTCACCCTCCTTGGTGGAGGCCGACCGCACCTCTCCGACGATCAGGCCACGCACCTTGACGTCCGCATTGGGCGGGAGCGCATTTCCGACGGTGTCGGTGACAAGCCCAATCTTGACCACCTTCGTGAACGTCTTGTCGAACATGCCGATCGTGACGGCCAGGAACAGAGCCAGGACAAGGAAGAACACCAGCCCCAGTACACGGCGGCCCACGACCGATGTCGTGTTTCTCATTTCGACAACCCTCACGATCGCCGTCGGTGGTCGACGGCGGAGACTGTGTCAGCAGTGCCCATGCCGTGATCTATCGTGCCTCGTCGCGGGCGGGTCTGGTGCCGCATCGGAGCAGTTACCGGAAATACCTGACTGCGGACGATCCTCCCTTTGCGCCCATACGCCCGTATCGGAGCGATACCCTTGACCGGGGAGACTCGGCGGAAGGACACAAAGTGGGGCGACAACGAAACAAGGCCACAGCGCGCGTAGCCGCTGTGTGACGGCCTCGGGCGGCACTCCGAGCTACCGATGTACGAGCCGACCGATCTGGTCGAATCAGCTGAACGAACCCGCACAGCGCTTGCCACCGTGGTGGCACAATTTTCGGAGGCTTGGGGGTCCGGGTCCCCACCTGACCTGTCCGCCTACTTACCCCGCGAACCGGCCGAGCGGCGATCGATACTGATCGAATTGATCAAGATCGACCTCGAATACCGCTGGATTCGGCACGACTTCCCCAAACGACTGACCGACTACCGCGCAGAGTTCGCAGAGCTGCAAGATGGTCCGCTGCCTGCCGAGCTGGTCTACGAGGAGTTCCACGCCCTCCGCCGAAGTTCGCACGGAGTCGACGCGGCCACCATGGCCACCGAAGCCGCCACCATGGCGGGGAACCCGGAGCTCGACGAGTACACGAGTGACTACCGCAGCACGATGATCGCTCGTCCACGGGCACAAGTTGTTCTCGGCAACATCGACGTCGGCGACCGTGTCGACGACTTCGACCTCCTGATGAGGATCGGGGCAGGCGCCTTCGCGCAGGTGTATCTCGCTCGGCAGCAGTCGATGCAGCGACTGGTTGCGGTCAAGATTTCCCACAACCACGGGATCGAGCCGCAGACCCTCGCCCAGTTGGATCACGAATACATCGTTCGAATCTTCGACCAGCGGCTCATTGCGGACGGCGAATTGAAGCTCCTCTACATGCAGTATCTCCCGGGGGGAACGCTGCTCGACGTCGTGCATCTACTACGCGCGACTCCTCCGGAGCACCGTAGTGGTCAACTGCTGCTCGATGCCGTCGACGGGGTCCTTGCCGCCAAGGGCGAGGTTCGGCCCAGCGAATCCGCCGTTCGCGCCAGGGCCGCCTCACTGACGTGGCCGGAAACAGTTGCCTGGTTGGGCCGCCGACTCGCGGACGCGCTTCAGCACGCATCGGAACGAGGGGTGTTGCATCGAGACATCAAACCCGCGAACGTGCTGCTGAGCGCCGAGGGAACTCCGAAGTTGGCCGACTTCAACGTCAGTTCCAGCAAACGCATCAAGGGCACAAGTCCGCTGGCGTACTTCGGCGGGTCATTGGCGTACATGTCGCCCGAACAGCTCGAAGCCTGCCATCCGGGCTCGCCCGCGACCGCCGCGGACCTCGACACACGAAGCGACATCTTCGCGCTCGCCGTGATGTTGTGGGAGCTGCTCACTGGGCGCCGCCCCTTCGCGGACGCGACGTCCGCCGGCGAGTCGGAGACGTCCCTCGCCCGCATGCTGGAACTGCGGCGCAGGCCGATCGAGTCGAAGTTCCTGTCGGAGCTTCCGCCGGACTGCCCCATGGCGCTGCGCAGAGTGCTGCTGAAGTGTCTGTCGCCCGATCGTGAGGACCGCTACCCGTGCGGTTCGGAATTGGCGCAGCAGCTCGACCTGTGCCTCGAGCAGAGGTCCCGCGACCTGGTCTATCCGCCCCCGAACAGTTGGAGGGCACGCCTCTCGCGATCGCCCACTCCCGTCCTGTGGTCGTCTTCGCTGGTCGGGATCGGCCTGGCGACGATCTATCTGGCTGTGCACCTCCAGGAACTGCTCGACGATCGCCTGTCCGATGCCACCTATTCGAAGCTCTACACGAGCACTGTGGTTTTCAACCTCTGTGCCTGGCCGCTGGCCGTCCTCATCTACGCATACATGTCACGCGATTTGCTCGCGGTTCCTCGTGGGTTGCGCAAGGGCAGACGCTACGACGAGGCCGTCCTCGCGCGAGTGCGGTCGCGAACACTGGTCTGGGGGGACCTGTGTGCGCTGAACACGTTCGTGTTCGCCATCTGCGCATCGGTGGCGGGGGTGATGTTTCTTCGCTGGTTCACCGACCTTCCGGCCCGGCTGATGGTTCATGCGGCGACGACTGTTCTGGTGTCGGGCACCATCTCCGTTGCCTACACCTTCTTTCTGTCGACGTTCTACGTCGTCCGCTGTGTTTATCCCATCTATCTGCGCCACGGCGTCACGACCGCCCACGACGCCGTCGTGCTACACGGGCTGCGTCGAAGAACCACTGTCTATCTGGCGGTGACGGCATCGGTGCCACTCGTCGGGGTGCTGGCCGGATTCAGCACCCTCGAACCCGCGGAGCTTCCGCTCGTGCGCGATTCGGTCCTCGGTTTGTGCGCGGCCTCCGGGCTGGCATTCGTCGCGGTGTACTGGTTGTACAGGAAGCTCGATGCCGACGTGCGCGCGCTGGAGCGGGTGGTCTAGCGCATCAGCCGCGGCCGTGGACTATCGGTCCCGCCCGTGCCACGGTGGAAGAACAACGATTTCTCTCAGAAAGCGCAGCGCCATGGAAAATACAGCCGAATCCGGTCCTGCCTCCTCGGAATGCCCCGACTGCCACGCCCTCACCGCAGACCTCGAGGCGCACAAACATTGGCACTCCCGACTCGTCCACGACATCGCCACCGCCGTCGACAAAGACATCGACAGGCGAACACACACTTCGTAATCCGAGGTAACCGTTCTCGGCGAAACCGAACGGATCCCATGAGTGGGATGGTGCATTCCGCCCAATCCGACTCATGACGGGTGCTAACTTAGCCTTGCCTTGTTCCGCTACGGTGCCCTGAGGAGGACCTTATGGAACGGATGCCTCGCACGTTCATGACCCTTGCTGCCGTCGGCGCAGTGACGCTCGCTTCTGCCTGCGGTGACAGCGGCACCGACTCGGCCGATGCGACGGCTGGTCCGAGTGCCTCAGCCGCAGCGGAGGCCGTGCCGGCCGGCGTCGCAGAGCAGTACGAGACCCTCGAGGAAGAGATCGCCGCCGAGGGTGGTGAGACGGAGTCCGGGGCGTGGCGGGTGGCGTACATCGTCGAGCCGGCCGAGCCGTGGTATGAGGCGGACGGGCCCGGTCAGCGCTTCCGTGAGCCGGCGCCCGGAGAAACGCACCACATCGAGATCATCCCGTTCGAGGCAGCAACCGGGCGGATCGTGCCGAATGTGCCGATCACCCTGGAGGTGGTGGCCGCCGACGGTCGAGTGGTGGAGGCGAAGCCGCTGAACTTCTACTACAGCACCTTCTACCACTATGCCAACAACTTCTCGGTGCCGGATCCGGGGCGCTACACCCTGCGCGCCGCGCTCGGTGTGCCGACGTTCTTCCGGCACGCCGAAGCCGGAGAGGCCCCACCGTTGGCGGAGGGTGTGACCGTCGAATTCCCCGATGTTGAACTAGTGCAGGAGAACTGAGCAATTTCAATGCACTCGCTCGACTCGTCGTACGAACTGGGTGATCAGCTGAGCTGGCACTGGCAACAGCAGTTGCGCACCAGGCTGGCGGGACTGAGTGACGACGAGTACTTCTGGGAGCCGGTACCCGACTGCTGGAGTGTGCGCCCGCGCGGCACTTCGCACGCGCCCGTGCAGGCCGGCAGCGGAGCCTTCACGATCGAATTCGCCATTCCTGCACCGGATCCGCCACCGGTCACGACCATCGCGTGGCGTCTCGGGCACATCATCGTCGGCGTCTTCGGGGCCCGTATCAGCAGTCATTTCGGTGGTCGTCCGGTCGACTACCAGAGCTTCGACTACGCCGGTACGGCTGCTGAGGCTCTCGACCAACTCGACGAGATGTATGCCTTGTGGGTGCGAGGAGTCGCGAGCCTGACAGATGATGCCCTTGCCCGTCCCTGCGGTCCCAGTGAGGGGCCGTTCGCGGATCGTTCGATGGCGGCCCTCGTGTTGCACGTGAACCGGGAAGTCATCCATCACGGCGCGGAGATCGCCTTGCTCCGCGATCTGTACCTGCGTAAGTCGGCGCTCACGTCCGACGAGGCGGAAGACAGGCCGTGATGCGGTGTTCGTCAGCTGCTAGCGTGGAAGGCCGCGACGTGCTGAGGGGGATCCTGTGCCGAGTCCTACTGTGGTGGAGGTCGAACAGAATGTGTTCTGTGCGACCGGTACCGACGTCAATTGGGTCCTGTTGCGGGAGGGCACGGACCTGACGCTGATCGACGCGGGTTACCCCGCCGACATTCCTGCCGTGGAAGAATCCATTCGTTCCATCGGTCGCCGGCCGGAGGATGTTCGCGCAATCCTCCTGACACACGCGCACATCGATCACATCGGAGCGATCAACCACTTCCGCGACAAGTACGGAACACCCGTGTACATGTCCGCGGTGGAGACATCACACGCCAAGCGGGAGTACCTCGAACAGGCCGGTGAGATGGACGTCGTCAAGAACATCTGGCGGCCGGGAATGTTGCGGTGGTCCCTGCGCATCGCCCGGGCGGGCGCGACACGTCACGTCACCGTGCCCCACGCCGCCGAGTTCCCCGCCGCGGGTCCTCTCGACCTTCCCGGCACCCCGTTACCGGTGGCAACCACCGGCCACACGTCCGGGCACACGTCGTACTACCTACCGTCCGTCGGCGCGGTGGTGACCGGGGACAGCCTCGTGACGGGGCACCCCACTTCCCGCACAGTGGGTCCGCAGCTGCTGCTCCCGATGTTCCATCACTCCGAGGAGGAGGCCCTGGCGTCCCTCGACGCCCTCGCCACACTCGACGCCGATCTGCTCATTCCGGGTCATGGCCGAACACAGCGCAGCCCGATCCGCGACGCAGTCGCGACGGTTCGCGAGCGAGCCGCCGGCAAGAACGGTTCCGCCCACACCTGAACGAACTTCCATCCGGGTCAGGCGATGAACCGTCCGAGCCGGCCGGCCTGTTCCTGCAACGACGGGATGTGCCTCAACATCAGGTGGTGGTGATCGACGTGCCCGGACAGCGCGATGCTCGCTATGAGGGCGCCCGTGTCGGATCGGATGGGGACGGCGACGCAGGCCGACGCGTCGCGGAGTTCGCCGAGTTGGGTGGCGAAGCCCTGGCTTCGGATCAGGTCCAAATTCGCGAGCAGTTCGCTCCTCGCGACGATCGTGCGGGCCGTCAGCGCCCGTGGTTCCCAGCGGGGAATCACGGATTCGAGTTCCGACTTCTCCGCGAGAAGGAGCTTGCCGACGGCGCACGCGTAAAGGTGCTGGTTGAGGAACGACTCGTCCTCCGGCGGCGGGTATTCGGGGTCGGCGTCGGCGGTGCGGACGGCGACATTGGTGTAGAAGAACAGGTGGACCCCGAAGCGTACCGACAGTCGCAGTTCGGCGAGAATCTCACGCGCCGCCGCACATACGGTGGGCACGACGGCCGCGTCGACGAGGATCCCGACCTTCTGTCCGAGCGCGAACCCGGACAGGTCGGGGAGCCGCACCACATAACCTTCGCCCACGAGGATGTTGAGCAGTCGGTACGTCGTCGCCGACGGCATCGACAGGCGGGCGGCGATGTCCTTCGCTGTGACACCCGAGCCGGCCCGGGCCACCTCCTCGAGCACCCGCAGTGCGCTGGTGACGGCCTTCGGCTGACGCCCCGACAGGGTTCTGTCGTCGGCACTCATCGGCGGACCTCCCACGGTCGGTACCGCCCCAGCAGGTCTTCGGCCACGGCCTCGTCGTACACACCCATCCGTTCTTCGATTCCGGGGGACCGACGCGCGCGGATCGCGAAGACCGCGGCGCCGACAAGCATCAGAAACAGGTAGACGGCGGTCGCCGCGCCCGCGACATATGTCCGCGAGAACGCCGCCCACCCGACCAGTGCGACCATCGCGGTCGCCGTCAGCACGCCGATGATCACCGGAAGTCGAGTCAGTTCGCCGATCCGCCGGAGGAACGCCGGCGTCGCGACACACAGCAGGACGTACGCGAGGACGTAGCCGTGGGCGGACACGGCGAGGAGTCCGATCAGGACGTCGCGGCTCGAACCGCTGATGAACAGGTAGAAGACGGGCACTGCGACGACGACCGGCATCGTGGCCGTCAACGCCACATGCGGAGTATGGAACCGGTGGTGCGTCCGGCCGAACACGTTCGGAACCACCCCTTCGCGGCCCATCGCGAACAGGGTTCGCGACAGCGCCGTCGTCGAACCGAGGACGCACGCGAACCACGAGGCGGTAATACCGAGTTCCACGACGATCGACAGCGTCGACGAACCTGCGCCCGACGTGTCGGGCAACGTGAGGACGATCGGCAGCGAGTCGACTCCCTGCCGCACCGGCTCCGGCAACTGCAGGGCGGCCGCGAACACGTACAAAACACCCAGGGCGATCGGGGTCCACCGGATGGCGCGGGGGACGGCGACGAACGGGTTGCGGGCTTCCCGCGCCACCGTGCCCGCGCTCTCGAATCCGACGAACGACGTGATCGCGAGCAGTAAGGCGAACCCGACCGCGGAACCTGATTTCGCGCCGCCCGCGGACGGGGTCGCGCCCTCGCGGACCGATTGCACGAACGCGACCACCAACGCGGCGGAGGCGGCCACGATCGCGAAGACCTCGATGGCGAGCATGATCCGCGCCGACAATTGCACGCCCCGGACCATGAGGAGAAGGGCGAGCAGTCCGACGATCGCCGCGAGGACCGCGATGAGGGGCGATCCCGCAGGAAGCCCGACTCGGCCGAGTAGCGCGGCGAGGTAACTCGCGGCACCGAGCGTGCTCGCCATGGCCGCGGCCGCGTAACCGACGAGCAGCGACCAGCCTCCGCCGAAACCGGGCACCGCCCCGAGTCCCTTCACGATGTAGCTGTAGAGACCACTGACGGCCACCATCCGGGTGGCGAACTGTCCGATGCAGTAGCCGACCGCCGTCATCAGAATCGCCGCCGCGACGAACACCGCAATGGTCGCCCGGCCCGCGTCGGGTATGACGAGAGCAGGCAGCGTGACCATCACGGCCGACGGTGCGACCGCGGAAACGGACTGCCCGAGCACCTGGACGAAACTCAGACGCGCCCGCTCGAGACCGGCGACCGGTGATCTACTTCTGATTCTCGGTGTACCGGACACCATGCACCTGCTCTCCACACTTTCCGGCCTGCCCCGAGCGAATGATCAACCCGGGGCTGCATGAGTGCACGCTAGCGCAGGAGACGAGCGCGATGCTCCGATCGGAATTAATTTTCGATCACCTCGAATGAGAATGGCCGGAGAATGTGCTCCCGATTCCGGGGGCCGCGTCGGCACATACCGTGGATCAGCTGCACCGACCCGAAAAGCCGGAATGAGAATCGGCGCCGCGGTGGCCGGAAAAGTCGAATGAGAATGCCGCAGTCGCTGATTCCCATCCGGATTTAGTAGTGACTGGCGACACATTCGGGGCTTATCGTGGGTTCAGGCCGCAGCACGACGAAGCGATAACTTCCGCCAAAAGTGTTCTGCAGAAGCCGGATTCATTCACAGATTCATTAACTCCATCGAAGAGGACATGATGACTGCAGTCGTTCACACCCCCGCCGGACTCGACCCCCGAGTCGTCGACTTCGTTTCGTCACCGAAGCGCATGTTCGTCGACGGCCGATGGGTGGACTCGGCGTCGGGCGGGACGTTCGAGACGGTCGATCCCGCCACCGGACAGGTGATCACGACCGTGCCGCACGCCGGAATCGAAGACGTGGACCGGGCGGTAGCGGCGGCCCGGCGGGCCTTCGAGTCCGGGCCGTGGCGCTCGCTCACCCCCGCGGAACGTCAGCGGATCCTCTGGAAGATCGGCGAGGGGATTCTGGCCCGGGCCGATCAGTTCGCGCAGCTCGAGTCGATCGACAACGGCAAGTCCGTGGCGGTGGCGAAGGCCGTCGACGTGACGTGGGCGGCGGAGATCTTCTTCTACTACGCCGGCTGGGCCACCAAGATCGAAGGCCGCACCATCCCGGTGTCGGTGCCGTGGGCGCCCGGAGCCCGATTCCACGCGTTCACCACCCGTGAACCGGTCGGTGTGTGCGCACAGATCATCCCGTGGAACTTCCCGCTGGTGATG
This sequence comes from Rhodococcus sp. USK13, assembly GCF_018343855.1. Lineage (NCBI taxonomy): Bacteria > Bacillati > Actinomycetota > Actinomycetes > Mycobacteriales > Nocardiaceae > Rhodococcus > Rhodococcus sp. USK13. The sequence goes on from NZ_CP069242.1 coordinate 1,012,836, forward strand.
GCCGCGTTTAAGGTGGCACCCGCGCTGACCTGCTCGAACACCATGATCCTCAAGCCTGCCGAACAGACACCGCTCACCGCGCTGCTCCTCGCCGAGGTGATCGCCGAGGCCGGCGTCCCCGACGGCGTGTTCAACGTGCTCACCGGTTTCGGCGACATCGGCGCGGCGCTGTCGAGTCACGACGACGTCGACAAGGTCGCGTTCACCGGTTCGACCGAGGTCGGAAAGAAGATCGTCAATGCCGCGTCGGGGAACCTGAAGAAGGTGTCCCTCGAACTCGGTGGCAAGAGCCCGCAGGTGATCTTCTCCGACGCCGACCTCGAGGCTGCGATCCCGGGCGTGGCCAGCGGGTTCCTGTTCAACCACGGCCAGGCCTGCACGGCCGGAACACGTCTGCTCGTCGAAGATCGAATCTTCGACGAATTCACTTCCGGTGTAGCCGATTTCGCGAAGTCCCAGAAGATCGGACCCGGACTCGACCCCACCAACGACATCGGCCCACTGATCTCCGAGGAGCAGTTGGGCAAGGTCACCGGATACATCGACGCCGGACTCGCCGACGGTGCCCGCGCGCTCTCCGGCGGGCAACGGCACGGCGACACCGGCTTCTACGTGGAGCCCACCCTGCTGGTCGACGTGAACCGGAACTTCAGCGTGTACCAGGAGGAAATCTTCGGCCCCGTCGCGGTGGCGGTGCCGTTCAATCGGGAGGAAGGCGTCCGCGCGGCCGCCAACGACACCCCCTACGGCCTTGCCGCCAGCGTATGGACCCGGGACGTGTCCCGCGCCCACGACGTGGCCGCCGAAATCAAGGCGGGCACGGTGTGGGTGAACTGCCACAACGCGTTCGACACGGCGCTTCCGTTCGGCGGCTACAAGCAGTCCGGGTGGGGACGCGAACTCGGTGAAGGCGCCATCGCCGAATACACCCAGAGCAAGTCCGTCAATATCGCACTCTAGATTCCTCCACCCGACCCGAATGAGAATCATCATGCGTGCGTTCTCATTTGCTGTCGACGGACTGTGACGCTTCGGCAACTGCGCCGACAACCCGCAGTCGCATGCTCGTCCCAGAGCTCACCGCGGAGCGTCCACGCAGACCCTCTCCTCGTGAAAGTCGAAGGAATCCATGACAACCAACGCCCCCACGCACTCGAGTGCGGTCAGTGACGGCACCCCTCGCAGACTGGCAGGCACCCTCGGTCCGGGTGCCATCGTGTTCATGGTCGTCGCAGCGGCGGCCCCGTTGACCGTGATCGCCGGAACCGTCCCTCTGGGCATCGCAGCGGGCAACGGCGCCGCCTATCCCGCGTCCTACATCGTCTGCACGGTGGTATTGCTGTTCTTCGCCGTCGGATTCACGGCGATGGCCAAGCACCTCCCCGGCGCCGGCGCGTTCTACACCTACATCACCCACGGCCTGGGCCGGCATGCCGGTCTCGGCTCCGCGTTCCTCGCGCTATTGTCCTACACCGCAGTCCAGGGCGCGGTGTACGGATACATCGGAGCCGCTGTCAACGATTTCGTCACCGCTCACGGCGGCCCCGCGCTTCCGTGGTACGTGTGGGCCCTGGCCGTGACGGCCGTGGTCGCCATCCTCGGATACCGGCACATCGACCTGTCCGGCAAGGTGCTCGGCGTCCTGCTCGTCTGCGAGGTCGGAATCGTCCTCGTCATCGACGCCGCCGTCATCGTCCGGGGCGGCGGTGACGAGGGATTCTCGACGGCGGCGTTCCACCCCGCCGAGTTCTTCTCCGGAGCACCCGGCATCGCACTGATCTTCGCCATCGCCGGGTACATCGGCTTCGAGGCCACCGCCGTCTTCCGGGACGAGGCCCGCGACCCGGGCCGCACCATTCCCCGGGCCACCTACCTGGCGTTGCTGGTGATCGGCGGCTTCTACGCACTGTCGAGTTGGGCGATGGTCAGCGCGTGGGGCGACGAGGGTGCCGTGGCCATCTCGACCGAGAATCCGGAGGGGATGATCACCGAGACCGCCACCCGCTACGTGGGCGCGATCGCCGGCGACCTGGTCCAGATCTTCCTGATCACGAGCCTGTTCGCCGCCCTGCTGTCCTTCCACAACGTGCTCTCCCGGTACATCTTCTCCCTCGGGAACAGTGCGGCCCTGCCGGCGGGATGCGGCCGCTCGCACGTCAAGCACGCGTCGCCGTACATCGCGTCGGTCGTGCAGACCGCGTCCGCTCTCGTCCTGATCGTCGCGTCCGCCGTTGCCGGACTCGACCCGGTGACCGAGGTGTTCGCGTGGTTCGCCGGTGTGTCCTCGGTCGGCATCGTCGCACTGATGACCCTGACCTCCGTGGCCGTCCTCGTCTACTTCGGCCGGACCCGCTTGGACCGGCGGGTGTGGAACACCGTGATCGCACCACTGCTCGGGCTCGTCGGCCTGGCCGGGCTTCTGATCATGACCGTCGCCAACCTTCCCCTTCTCGTCGGCGGGTCGGGCACTCTCGCCGCCGTCATCGGGGTCCTGCTCATAGGAACCTTCGCCGGCGGAGCGGCCGTCGCCGTGTTCCGACCCCACGCCGCACGCCATGACACCGCTCTACCGCAGCACGACACGAACGACACCATCATCGACAAGGAGATCGCACGATGAGTACCGCCACCACCGAGACCCCGGCCACCGTCGGTTCCGCCGCCCCGGACCATCCGCTCACCCCGTTGTCGGCGGACGAGATCCGTTCGGCGAAAGCACTCCTCACCGACGAGGGACTGATCGGCGAGAACGTGCGCTTCGTCTTCGTCGCGCTCGCCGAGCCGCACAAGTCGACGGTCCTCGCATTCACGCCCGGCGACCCGATCGAGCGACGCGCCCGGATCCTGCTGCTCGATCGCTCCACCGGCATCGGCACCGACCTCGTCGTGTCGGTGACGGAGAACCGCGTGATCAGCAGGGCCACCGTCGATTCCGCCACCGACGGCCACGTGCCGATCCTCGACGAGGAGTTCGAGGACATCGAGGCGTTCCTGCTCGGCAGCACCGACTGGCTCGCGGCGATGGCGAAGCGCGGCATCGAACCGTCGAAGGTCCGGGCCGTTCCCTTGTCGGCCGGCGTGTTCGGTCACGAGGACGAGGTCGGGCACCGCATCGTCCGCGTCCTCGCCTTCCACCAGGAGGACAAGGCGGACCTGCCGTGGGCGCACCCCATCGACGGAGTCGTAGCCTACGTCGATCTCACCGAGCACCGTGTCGTCAAGGTGGTCGACGAGATCGAGCTTCCCGTCCCCGCCGAGCGCGGCGAATGGAACGCCGAACCGCACGCCACACCGACCCGCACCGACCTCAAACCCATCGAGATCACTCAGCCCGAAGGAGCCAGCTTCTCCGTCGACGGCAACGAGATCACCTGGGCCGACTGGAAGTTCCGCTTCGGTTTCGACGTGCGCGAAGGTCTGACGCTGCACCAGCTCTCGTTCGACGACGGGGGAGTCGAACGCCCCGTGATCTATCGCGCCTCGATCGCCGAGATGGTGGTTCCCTACGCCGATCCGTCCCCGGTCCGGTACTGGCAGAACTACTTCGACCAGGGCGAGTACCTGTTCGGCCGGTACACCAACTCGCTCGAACTCGGCTGCGACTGCCTCGGCGAGATCCAGTACTTCGACGTCACGATCGCCGACGAGTCCGGTGACCCGCGCGTCATGAAGAACGCGATCTGCCTCCACGAGGAGGATTACGGCGTCCTGTGGAAGCACACGGACATGTTCAACGGCATGACCGAGACCCGCCGCTCGCGCCGCCTCGTCATCTCGTTCTTCCTCACCATCGGCAACTACGACTACGGCTTCTACTGGTACCTCTACCTCGACGGCACGATCGAACTCGAGGCGAAGGCCACCGGAATCGTCTTCACGTCCGCCTACCGCGGCGCCGAGGGATTCTCCACCCAGATGGCACCCGGGCTCGGCGCCCCGTTCCACCAGCACCTCTTCTCCGCGAGGCTCGACATGGCCGTCGACGGCAACGTGAATACCGTCGAGGAAGTGGACGCCGTGCCCGTCCCGATGGGACCGGAGAGCCCGTGGGGCAATGCCTTCCGCTGTCAGAAGACCAAGCTGACCACCGAATCGGAGGGGCAACGCACCGCCGACAACCTCAAGGCCCGGGTCTGGCACATCACCAATCCCACCAAGCAGAACCGGCTGGGACAGGACGTCGGGTACGCGCTGCACCCCGAGGGTCAGCCGGTGCTCCTGGCGGACCCGTCCAGTTCGATCGCCTCCCGCGCCGCGTTCGCGACCAAGCACCTGTGGGTCACGCAATACGACGAGTCCGAGCGCTATCCCGCAGGCGACTTCGTCAACCAGCACCCCGGCCAGGCCGGTCTGCCGACGTTCGTGGCGGGCAACCGGGACATCGAGGGCGAAGACCTGGTGCTGTGGCACACGTTCGGGCTGACGCACTTCCCCCGGCCCGAGGACTGGCCGGTCATGCCGGTCGACTACGCCGGGTTCAAGCTTAAGCCGGTCGGCTTCTTCGACCGCAACCCGGCGCTGAACGTGCCGGCGAGTACGTCGAAGCATTGCTGTGAAGGCTGAGCTGTGATCATGGCTGCCGCGCTGACGACCGCCCGCCCCGCCGATTTCTGGTGGCGGCGGGTGGCCGTGGTGCTTGCACTGTTTTCTTCAGGGCTGCATATCGCTTCACTCGGCGACCATCGGGTGTCACCACTGATGGTGTTGCTTACGGTTGGCATGCTCCTCGGATGCCTCCACTGCGCCCGACACTTGTGGATGAGAGATAACTCCCGCGACTGGGGATGGGTCGCGATCATGAGCGTCGGCATGATCACCCTGCATACAGTGGACTTCGGTCCGTCCGTGAGCGGCCACCACGGCCACACGACCCGTGCCGCGAACCCGACGGCGGTCGGGCATGCACTGTCCCTGTCCATGGCAGCAGCTCTTCTCACCGCAGCACTCGAAGCGGTCATTGCTCTGTCCATGGTCTTCTATCGCACGCGGAACACAGACCCGTTGGCACCGAACTGGGACTGATCTTCCTCAGACCGCCGGGCGGTGCATTCTCCACACCTCGAGTGCGTCGTCGAGCACGACATGGTCGGCGACCCTGAAGTTGTGACGTTCGTACAGTGGCAGGTTCCGGTGTGTCGAGGTATCGAGCCAACATGCCGCGTTGCGTCGGTCGAGTTCGGCCAGTCCGACTGTGAGAAGCTCACTTCCCAGTCCTCGGCCTCGCGCTGCGCGGGAAACTCCGGCGGTCGCCAAGCACCAGGCGTTGTCCGGAACGTCCATCGCTGACAAGCGTTGTTCCGCTTCGGCGGCGTGCTCGAAACGATCCCCGTGGAGTTCGACGATCTTCGCTACAAGCGATTCTTCCGGCTCGGGCAGGTCCGGCGGGATGAACGCTACGACACCGTTGTGCTCTTCGTCGATGTACGCGAGACCGTGTGGCAGCGCCATGTGCCCGAGATACAGCCGTTGAAGCTCGGTCACACGTTGGTGGTGTGAGTCCGCGGCGATGCACCAGTTGGTCCATGGGTAGTCAGCGAAGGCGTCACCGAGGACGGTCGCGGCACGGTCGACGTCCGTCGTCGTCATCCGGCGAATGGAGGTTGGCATGACCGCACTACATCACGTTCGCTGAACCGGAGCCAGTGATTATCGGGCGGTGGAGACGCACGATCGACAATTGACAGGATTCTGTCATCATGACAGCATTCTGTCATGACTGAAACAGTGCACGTCGCCGTATACGACACCTTCGCCGACTGGGAGGTGGGCCACGCGATCGCCCACATCAACAAGCCCGCCTGGCACAAGCAGCCCGGTCGCTACGCCGTCAGTACGGTCGGGTCCACCCTGGATCCGATCACCACGATGGGCGGCATGCGCGTAGTTCCGGACACCACGTTGGACAAGATTCGGCCGCAGGACAGTGCAATTCTGATTCTGGCGGGCAACGACATCTGGCCCACCGAGCAGTTCGCTCCCTTCGCCGAGAAAGCTCGCGAATTCCTCGCCGCCGGGGTTCCGGTGGCGGCGATCTGCGGTGCAACAGGGGGCCTTGCGCTCGCCGGGTTGCTCGACGATCGCGAGCACACCAGCAACGCCGCCGAATTCCTCGAGGGAGTCGGATACGCCGGTGGAAGCCTTTACCGTGATGAGCCGGCCGTCACGGATCGCGATCTCATTACCGCTAGTGCCACTGCGCCGGTAGAGTTCGCGCGCGAAATCCTCGCTCGGCTCGATGTATTCGAGCCCAGCGTTCTCGCGTCCTGGTTCAAGCTCTACGGCCACCGCGATCCGGCCGGATTCTATGAACTCCTGGCCGTATGAGTGAGCGAGCCGAACAGGAACTGCTCAGCGGAGCAGCCCTCACCACGTTCCGGCTCAACGGTCAGTTTCTCGCTGTGGCCGAGGAATTGGCACGCCCGGCGGGGCTCACGGCCGCGTGGTGGCAGGTTCTCGGCGCCGTATTGACCCAGCCGCTGACTGTTGCCGGCGTCGCACGGGAAATGGGCATCACGCGCCAGAGTGTGCAAAGAATCGCCGACCTGCTCGTCGAGCGTGGACTCGCCGAGTATCAGCCGAATCCCGCTCATCGACGAGCCAAGCTCATCACCCCCACGCCGGCGGGGCGTGCAGCGGTGACCGGCATCGACCCCGCGCATGCTGCCTTCGCCGCTCGCCTGGCCGAGGCCATGGGACCCGAAAAGTTACGTGACGCGCTCGCAGCGATGCGCCGGCTTTCGGCCGTCCTCGACGATCTCGCCGACGGCCAGGAAGGTCCGTAATAAAGGTTCGACGTTTCGATCTCACGGCCTGCGTGCGGGAAGGATGTGGGGGTTCAGGATCCCGGCGGGGTCCAGCCCTGCTCGTATCGACCGCATGACGTCGAGGTCGACCGCACTTCGTCCGAGTGTCATCCAGGGGGCCTTGGCCCGCCCGACACCGTGTTCGGCGCTGATGCTTCCGTTGTGGTCGGTGACGAGATGAAAAACGAAGTCGGACAGAGTGTCCCGCTGATCCGGCGCGGCGTCGAGAAGATTGACGTGAATGTTGCCGTCGGCCACGTGCCCGAAACAGATCGCCCGCACTCCGGGGAAGCGTCGATCGAGGCCGGTGGTCAGCTCGTTCAGGAAGGCCTCGATGTCGCGCAGCGGCGTCGAAATGTCCAACTTCACGGGTGGCGTCGACGAAGCGGCGCCCACCGACTCGGTGTGGCTCTCCCTGTATTGCCAGAGCCTGTGTGCCGGTCCTTCCTCCACGACGGCGTCGAGCACGAATTCACGGCTGTCGTCCAGAACCTCGAGGAGCGTGGTCTCGGCGTCCTCGCGACCGGACACCTCCACCAGGACACAGAACGGTGTGTCGGCCGAAAGTGGCCGCCGGAGTCGCTGATGTTGGCAGACGAGGTCGATACCCGACCTCGTCATCAGCTCCGCGGCGTCGAGCGTCAGCCCGGCGCGCTCGAGGCGATCCACCACCATCAGTGCGTCACCCACCGACCCGACTGCGACGAAGGCGACTCGAGTTCCGCTCGGGGGTAGTACGAGTCGCATCAGGACGCGAGTGATGACGGCGAGTGTGCCCTCGGAGCCGGCGAGAAGGCCGGGCAGGCCGTACCCCACGTTGTCTTTCGTCAGCTCTTTCCATCGGGTCAGAACGCGCCCGTCGGACAGCACCGCCTCGATGCCGAGCAACTGAGACCTGGTGTCGCCGTTCTTGATTACCCGGATGCCCCCGGCGTTGGTCGCGAGGATCCCGCCGAGGGTTGCCGATTCGCGGGAGGCAAGGTCCACACCGAGCTCCACTCCGTGTTCGCGGGCCGCGTCGCGGGCGCGGACAATGGTCACACCCGCTCCCGCCGCAATGGTGCGGCCGATCGGGTCGACGTGTTCGATGACGGAAAGCCGGGTAGTGCTGAGCACCACCTCCCCGTCCATCGGGATCGACCCACCGACCAGACCGGTGTTGCCGCCCTGGGGGACCACGGCGACGCCGGCGCGGGAGCAGAGGGCCAGAACCGCCGAAACCTGCCCGGTGTCGGCGGGCCGGACCACGGCGGTGGTGTGCCCCTGCCAGTGCCCGGTCCAGTCGGTGACATATCCGGCAACCACGCCGGGATCGGTGAGCACGTGGGACGCACCGACGATGTCGGCGAGCTCGTCGAGGAACGACTGCATCGAAACGGTCATGATTGCCTCCTCTCGACGAGATGTCGCAGTCCATCATCGGCGATGTGAAGGCGGTTCGGGAATCAGCGTTCGAAGGTGAGCACCCAGCGTCCACGCGAGCCGCCCGCATCGAGGGCCGCCAACGCCTCATTCGCCTTCTCGAGCGGATAAGTTCCGGCGATTCGTACCGCGAGCGGGCCGCTCTCCCTTCCCGTGCGTGCGACAGAGCTGAGCAATTTCTCGAGCCTGGCTCCGTCGTGGTGGACCATCACGGCCTGAACGTCGACGCCGCGCACGGCCCCGGGCTTTGCCGGCGGCACGACGCCCACATAGGTTCCGCCGTCGACAACCGCGGAAACCGCCGCGTCTCCGAGTACCGCGGTATCGAACACGGCGTCGAACCGGGTCGACGGGATTTCGCCGAGAACCTGTACTGCACCCGCGGACCGCAGAAAGTCGGTGTCGGTGGGGTGGCCGAGTGCGCTGACCGTCCATCCCCTCTCGACCGCGAGCGGGACGGCGAACCCGCCAACTCCACCGGCCGCGCCCGTCACCAGCAGCGATCTGCCCGCTGGGTCACCGAGGAGATCGAGTGCCTGATCTGCGGTCGACAGGTTGAGGGGCAGCGTTGCCGCCCCGGCGAAATTCAGGCCGTCCGGAATTCGGGCCGCCGCAGTGGCCGGAACGACGACATAGTCCGCGAAGGCGCGGAGCGGCGCATCCAACCGGTCGTGCAGGGCGACGACCCTCGTGCCGACGGCGGGTCCCACCACGCCATCACCCAGCGCGTCCACGATCCCGGCCGCATCCCAGCCCAGGCCCGCGCCGTCGGGCTGATCAATCCATCCGAGCCGGTGATAGACGCCTTGCCTGGTCTGAGAGTCCACCGGATTGACCGCCGCCGCGCGGAGTTCGATTCGGACTTCCCCGGGTCCCGCCTCCGGCACTGCCACCTCGATGATCTTCACGTCCTCGGTCCCGGTTGTCACAATTGCTCGCATGGTGCACCCCTTCGGTAGTCGCTGTTGCCGGTTCAGAATCGCCTGACTACTCTCCGTTGGGAAGTAGGCACCTGAAAGTGCGTAACGAAGCAAAAGGGGCGCCCGATGGCGACGACAACCGCAGGACAAGCGCGACATGCGGCAAAGCGAGAGTATGACGTGTATCTGGCGAACTGCCCGAGTCGTCAGCTCCTCGACCGGATCAGCGACAAGTGGGTGTCGCTCATTCTCGTCGCGCTGGGTCAGGGTTCGCGAAGGTACTCCGAACTGGCGCGCGAACTCGCCGGGGTCAGTCAGAAGATGCTGACCCAGACTCTTCGAGCGCTCGAACGGGACGGTCTCGTCGCACGCGAAGTGACTGCGGCGGTGCCCGTCCGCGTCGACTACGAGCTCACCGAACTCGGTAGGTCGCTACTGCCGATCCTCAGAGCGGTCAAACAGTGGGCGGAACACAACATGGACGACGTGACCACGGCTCGTGAGACGTACGACGGCCGCGCACAGTAGTCGCGACCTGCTGCTCCACAGGGGACGGATCAATCGGTGACGCGGCCTACCGTCCGATCCGGCAGCACACCCGCCGCCACCAGTTCGTCGTAGATGCGCTGCTGGTCGGCGTCGAGACCCGAATACAGCAGGTCGTAGGCGCGTTCCTCTTCCGCGAGGACGGCGACAGGGTCCCAGTCGTCCCCGATCGCCTCCAGCACCGCGGTACGCCGTCGTGCTTCGTCGAGCGTGAGATCGAGCGCGAATGACAGTTCGGAATGGCCGCTCATCGGATCACCTTCGTTTTCGCAGTCGATATCGAAGGGCACAGGGTTACTCGAGCGGGTCCAAGATCACAATGACCTGGATCACGATCGGGACGATCGCCCACTCGGTGACGTCGAGCGCGGACATGCTGCAGGCTGACGCGGCGTGGCTGTCGGGTACCCTGCCGCATCGTTGGCAATATGACGGGTGCCACAGGAATCCGGGGCTGGCTTCGGGAGAGGACCGATGGTCGAGTGAATATCGTCGAGACTCCGGAACGGCGGCGCGGAGCCGGTCGTCATCGCCCCGATCGTGGAGCGCTGGAGCGTCCGGACAATCGGCGAGCACCCGGCACCGGGTTCCGCACCGACATCGAGGGCTTGCGGGCAGTCGCAGTGCTGGCAGTCGTGTTGTTCCACGCGGGCGTTCCCGGCCTCGACGGCGGATTCGTGGGCGTAGACGTGTTCTTCGTCGTGTCCGGCTTCCTCATCACCGGGCTGCTGTGGCGGGACGTGACCGCTACCGGGAATGTGCGGCTCGCCCGGTTCTACGCGGCGCGGGCCAGGCGTCTGCTGCCCGCCGGTGTCACCGTGCTGGTGGTCACCGCGGTCGGTGCGGCCATGCTCCTGCCCCCATTACAGGCGCGCGCCGTTCTGGGCGACGGGATAGCCAGCGCGCTCTACGTCGGCAACTACCGGCTCGCCCTGCAGGGCACCGACTACCTGTCCGCCGATACACCTCCGTCGCCGTTTCAGCATTATTGGTCACTCGGCGTGGAAGAACAGTTCTACCTGCTGTGGCCTGCGCTGATCATCGGCACGGTCTGGCTGGTCCGGCGCGCGCGAAGGCGTGCCGACGGCGACGCTGCACCCTCCGTGTGGCCGTTTCTGTTCGGTCTCGCACTCGTGACGGCCGTGTCGTTCGCGATTTCGATGGCCTGGACGAGCACGCTGCCGCCGTGGGCGTACTTCTCTCTGCCCTCGCGAGCGTGGGAACTGGCCGCCGGCGGGCTGGTCGCGTTGTCCGTCCCGTTGTGGCGCCGGTTGCCGGCGCTTCCCGCTGCCGTCGCCGGATGGGCGGGACTGGTCCTGATTCTTCTGGGCTGTTTCGCGCTGGACGAGACGACGCCTTACCCCGGGACTGCCGCACTGCTGCCCGTGCTCGGCACGGTGCTGGTGATCGGCGCCGGCTGCGCCGAACCCCGACTGGGCGCCGGCCGCGGACTCTCGCTTGCCCCGATGCGGGCGATAGGCCGGGTGTCGTACTCCTGGTACCTCTGGCATTGGCCGGTGCTGCTGCTCTTGCCGCCCCTGCTCGGCCATTCCCTGAGCCTCTTCGACCGGCTCGCGGCGGTCGCGCTGTCGGGCGGCCTCGCCGTCCTCACGCTGCGACTCATCGAGAACCCCGCGCGGTTCGCTGCTCCACTGCGTCGGTCGGACACGCGCAGCCTGGCTCTCGGCGGCGCCGTCACAGTGCTCGCCGTCTGCGCGGCGCTCGTACTGCTGATATCGCGCCCAATGCCGGTGGGCCAGGGTGCTGCAGCGGAGGCGCTCACGGTCACCGCGCCGGAGGTCACGGCGGTCCCCACCGTCGACCCGCATGACGCGGCGGTGCAGCAGGTGACCGCACAGGTCGCGGCCGCGGTCGCGCACTCGGCCGAGCTGCGCGCCGTCCCGTCCAATCTGACCCCGCCGCTCGCCGACGCCCCGGCCGACAAGCCGGCGGTTTTCAACAACGGCTGCGTGCGCTCCTGGCTCGAGGTCGGGCTGGAGGACTGCGTGTCGGGTGATCCTGCCTCGACCACCACGGTGGCCCTCGTCGGCGACTCGCATGCCGCGATGTGGCACCCGGCGTTCGAGCCGGTCGCCGAGCAGCGACACTGGCGGCTCACGACGATGGGCAAGGTCACCTGTCCCTTGATGGAGCTGCCTATCACCAGTCCTTATCTCGGCCGGGCGTACTCCGAGTGCGAGCAGTGGCGCGGCGAAGTGACCGCCCGGTTACAGGCCGAGCGTCCACAACTGATTGTGGTGAGCATGTCTCGGCGGTACGGCGGCGACTTCGGATTCACCACCTACGACCAGGCCTGGATCGACGGCGTGACCCGCATGGTGGCGCAATTGCGGTCCACCGGCGCGGCCGTTCTGGTTCTCGGCCCCATCCCCGATCCGCGCTCCACCGTGCCGACCTGCCTGTCCGGTCACCTCGACGACGCCACGGCCTGCTCGCCGCCGCACGGTGCCGCGGTGAACTCCGCCGGTATCGCCGCCGAGGCGGCGGCGACCGCGGCCGGCGGGGGTCAGTACGCCGACCTCACCTCGCTCTTCTGCACCCCCGACCGCTGTCCGGTGATCGTCGGCAACGACCTGGTGTACCGCGACGACAACCATCTGACGCTCGGGCACGCCCAGAACCTCGCTCCTGTCGTCGGTGCCCTCGCCGACCGCGCTCTCGCCCGACGCTGAGCGGTAGTTTTTCTACTGCACCGGCGACGGTGGGACGGTGGTGGTGGTCGGGATCGTCGTCGCTTCCGGTTCGGCCACCTCTACCGTCGTCGGGACCTCTTGCTGGGTGGACGGGGTGTCGGTGGCTGCAACCGCGGCGGACGGTGACGGCTCCTCCGAGAACGCGGCCGACGTGTCGGGCGTGACCACTGCCACCGTGGGTGCCAAGGGAGCGGCGGTGGGGACGGCCGACGATGTCGTCGTCGGCACGGTGGACGAATCAGTCGAAGAGAGAAGATCTTTCGTCACGGTGGACGTTGTCGAGGTAGTCGACGCGGTGTCGCTCGGGTTCGCTGCCGAATCGGACGACGCGACGAGAGCGGCAGCGGACGCGTCGGCGGCCGGCTGTCCCATCTCTGCTTGCCGGGCCAGATGAGTCAGCCAGGCGGCGGCGTATTGCGAAGAGGTCAAAGGCTTTCCGCCCGCGGGGTCGGCGTCGCGCCAATAGTCGAAGTGATGACCTGTTCCCGGACCGAGGGTCTGCTGATACGGATCGCTCATCACCACGGCGACGGTGTTCTCGTTGTCCGCGATGAATCCGATGATCTCGTTCCGAACCTTGGCAGGCAGGTAGACCAGATCGATTGCCTGGTTCGGCGAGAGCGGTCCGGCGGGTGTATCCGACTGTGCCACTGGGGTACCGGGCTTGTAGGCGGGGTCCGATACCTTGATGAGAACGTCGAGGAAGGTCTCGTCCGACTGCATCCAGTTCTCCTGCGACTGGATGTCGGCGAACGCGGCGAGGGCGATCTGTCCGAGAACCGTCGCCATGTCCTGTGCTGTCGCGATGGTCAGCCCTTCGCGCTCGAGCGCATCGACGTTCAGTTGTCTGCCGACGTTGACGGCGAGTTGCAGCAGGGCGATGTTGTCCGGCGCGGAGCAGGTCAGGTCTCCTTCCGAACAGAAGGACGCCACTTTGCCGTCCAGCGCGCCGAATCCGCCGGATGTGCCCGGTAGGGCGCCCCGCCCCGGAGCGCTGTTGGTACCGGACTGGTAGGCGAGATCGAATCCGTCGGGATTGCGGAATTCGTTTTCGGCGCCGGGGAAGGGACCCCCGCCGACTTCACGTCCGGCATCCGCCAGGATCACCACGCCGACCACGGATGCCGGGTCGACGATGTCGTAGCCGTCCTCTCCGACCTCCTGGTTGCCGACTTCCATCGCGACCCGGCGCGCCACATCGGCGCCCTCGCTGTAGCCGACGATGGCGAACTTCGTGTCCGGACAGGAGGCGGCGATCGTGCGCATCACGGTTTCGGTGTTGTCGACACCGACATTCACCGCGTCCTCATACGACGACATGTTCGCCGGATAGTCGATGTAGACGGCGGCGTAGGAACCCTCGCCGACGGCCTGACGGGGTGCGTTGACCACCGGATCGACCCAGTCGCTGCTGTACTCGCTGGACAGAGCCGCCGGGAGCGGCGTGCCGTCGGGCGCCACCAGCATCTGGTGTGTGCCCGCGTGCGGCGCGTCGTTGCGCCCGGCAACTGCGATGCTCACCATGTCGTAACAGGCGGTCGAGGCTGCAGCAGTCAGGGCCGTGGCCGTCGTCGTCGGCGCCGCGGGGTTCGACCACGGAGCGGCAAGCAGCGCGGCCAGTCCCAGCACGCCAGGCGCCAGCAGCCCCGACGCCATCCGGCGTCGGTGTGCCGCAGGTGTCGTTACGCCATGTTTCATGGTCAACCTCATTCGGTCCGGCCCCGACCAATGACAATGCGTTACCAGGCACGTCGGAATCCGACACCGATGCGTTACACACCTGCAGCAGAGCCAGGAGAGCTAGCAGGGCGCAGGCACCCGGTGTCGCGTTGTAGCCGGACCGGCGAGACGGCCCGTCGAGTGAGCGTCGATCATCCGCTGTTCGCCTCGTTGAGCGAAACGCAGTGACGGGGACACGGCGGCACCCGCGTCGAGGAGCGCGCGAAGCGCCGGTTGTTCGGCGGCCAAGTGGAACCACTCGTCCTCCAGCGGAGTGCCGTCCTCGAGAGCCTGATCGAGTTTCGCGGCGAGGTGATTGCTCCATCGATGCTGCAATGCAAGGAGAAGGTTGTCAGCGCGTCCGAAAAGCCTTAGCGCGTCGGTACTTTCACTGGCCTCGAGGGCTGCGTGCACGTCGAGCTGTGCTACCGACAGCACATCCTCCAGCACCGCCCGCCGTTCGTGGAAATTACTCCAGGACATTTCGCCACCTCCGTCGAATCTTGTGATGCGGGAAACGCTACGGGGCTGTGGAGGCGATTTCGCCGTGCCAGGGTCGCGACTACTTCTCCTACTACGGGCGGAGAAACGGCTCCGCTCTCGGAACGATGTTCCGGGGAACCTCACCCGGCTACGCTGGTGAGGTGCAGGTCATGGAGTACTTTCGCCGCCGCATGACGATGAGTGAGTACGACTACCCGCCCGGTGTCCCGATCTTCGGGCACGTCGCCATCGTTGCCGTGGCCGGTGTCGCCGTCGCGCAGCGAGATGCGTTCGTGCCCCCAGGATGGGCGTTGCCGGTCGCGCTGGTGGCCGCGGGAACATCCTTGGCAGGAGATCTGGTGAGACCTGGATCCATGATTCCCCGGCCTCTCCTGGCGGTCGTGGTCACCGCAGCGACGGCACTGCTGTTGGTGCAACAGGTGATCGGTCAGTTCGACGTGGCCCCGTTCATTCTCGTGTTCATGGTCGGCGAAGTCGCGGCGACGGCGAAGCTGGCCGTGAGCCTTGCGACCGCGGCGGGTGCCGTCGCGGTGCTGTCCGGATTCGCCGTCGCCGACCGGCTGGGTGACGTGCCCTGGTACATCGCCGGTGTCGCGGTGGGGTGGATCATCGGACATCTGCTGCAGACCCAGCTCCGCCTCCTTCATCAGGAGCGCGCATCCCATGTCATCCAGACCGAGCAGGCCGCCACTCGCGAACGCCAACGCATCGCCCGGGAAATCCACGACGTGGTGGCCCACTCGTTGAGCATCACCATGCTCCATCTCACCGGGGCCCGCCGCGCCCTCGAAGAGGATCGCGACGTCGACGACGCGGTGGAGGCCCTCGCCGACGCCGAGCGCCTGGGCCGTCAGGCAATGGCAGACATCCGGCGGACGGTCGGGCTGCTCGAGGTGAAACCGGCCGGAACGCGGCCCGAACCTGCCATCGGTGACATCCCGAATCTGGTCGAAGACTTCCGCCGCGCAGGACTCCAGGTTTCTTTCGAGATGCGAGGAGACTCGGGCGCGGTGAGCAGCGCGACCGGTCTCGGTCTCTATCGGATATCGCAGGAGTCCCTGGCCAACATCATCAAACATGCGCCGGGCGCCGACGCCGAGGTGACACTCTCGATCGCGCCGGAGTCGATCACGCTGGTGGTGCGCAATCCGACCGCTGCTCCCGCAGTACTACCCATGGACTCGAGTGGTTCGGGGGTGCGTGGAATGCGGGAGCGCGCCGAACTCCTCGGTGGCACGTTGCAGGCCGGCCCGGATCATCAGGGTTGGTCGGTGCGCGCCGAGATTCCTCTCCCGACCGACTCCTGCCCGCTGTCGCTCCGGCGTCGTACCCCGGAGCAGTCGTGACCGCCCCCGAGATCAAGGTGTTGCTCGTCGACGACCAAGAATTGGTGCGATCAGGGCTCCGGCGGATCCTGCGACGCAAGGACGGTTTCGTCATCGTTGCCGAATGCGCCGACGGCTCGGAAGTGCCCGACGCCGTGGCTCGCCACGCACCCGATGTCGTGCTGATGGACCTACGCATGAAGGGGGTAGACGGGATTACGGCCACCCGTGAGCTCCAGGCCGGTGATCGACCCCCGCCGGTATTGGTTCTCACCACCTTCGACGACGACGAACTGCTGTCCGGCTCTCTGCGCGCAGGCGCCGCCGGTTTCCTTCTCAAGGATTCACCCGCCGAGGAATTGATTCGTGCCGTGCGAACGGTCGCGGAGGGAGGAGCTTGCCTCGATCCGGCGGTGACCGGCCGAGTGCTGACCACCTATCGCACCGCCGCCGGGCCCACCAACGGGGCGGGTCGCAGCGTCGACGAGCTGACGGCGCGGGAACTCGATGTGCTCGCGCTCATCGGCCGGGGATACAGCAACAGTGAGATCGGCCGCGCGCTGGGCATCTCGGGAGTAACCGTGAAGAGCCACATCGGGCACATCTTCGTCAAACTCGATCTTCGTGACCGCGCCGCCGCCATTGTCTACGCATTTGACCACGGCATCGTCACGCCCGGCCACGCAACTTGAACCGATGTCCAATTGTGCCGGTCGAGGGCGCTCGGCTCTGTTGGGCGCGATCACAAGTGGCATTCGTCTTTTTGATGATGTACAACTAACGCCATGACCGAATGTGATCCAGCGCACACTTAACCGTGACCGCGGAAAACGTCTACTTCCACGTTATTGCAGTCGACCCGATCCGGAAAGGACCCCGGCGTGCACACCACCCACCACACCCCGCTTCCTGACGAGTCGACGACCTCACTGGTGCGCTCGGGCGCTTCGATAGCGCTCGGTGCCGCGGCAGCGGCAGCGGCACCCGCCGTGGTAGTGACCGGGTCCGCGCTTCTGGCCGGTGTCGCAGCGGTCGCGACCCTTGCCTGCGTCGCCGCCGCATCGGTAATGATCTGACCTTTCTTCCACCATCAACATCGCATCGACAGGACACCTACATTCGTGAGCTTTCCCGTTTCAGGATCAACGACCCATGCACGCTCGTCCCGCCGGGCGGGGTCGATCAGTACCGAAGAAATCAAGTTGCGTATCGAGGCGATGTTCGCCGGTGAACGCTCCGAGCCCCGACCGCTCCGGGGTGATCGCACCGCACCGGAGAGGATGGCGGTATGACCAACGTGGCACTGCTACTGGGCTTGTTGGCCAGTGCAATCGGCGGCCGCACGGCACTGCAGCGCGTCCTCGCCAAGCCCAGCTCACGCCGGGCACCCGGTGCACTGTTCTACCCGAACGGGTGACGTCGACCGCCGACCTGATGCGGTTCCCGCAGGACTTCCCCGACCTGAACGACGATGAGGTCCTGCGCGGCGCCTAGTCATGAGTGGTCAGGTCGCGTCGCTGTGGTCGGTGCCGATCACGGCCCGAGCCGTGGCGGCAACGGTGGGATCCAATGCCGTTGCATCGGTGCACCACCGCGACGCCATGGGCCGTTTGCGCAGTATCGCTGACAAAATCAAGCAGAATGCGTAGCACCGTTGAGTCGCCTGGTGGCATACTCCGCTACATGACGAGACTCGATCGGACCGACGCCCGCCTGCTCCTTGCGCTCTGCGACGTCCCTCGCGCGACCGGCGTGCAGTTGGCGTCTCTGTTGGGCATGGCACGTAACACTGTGCAGGCGAGGATGTCTCGGTGGGACGAGCAGAAGGTACTGGCGCCGGTCGACCGGTGCGTGGCGCCCCGGGATCTCGGCTATCCCTTGCAGGCCTTCGTCACTGCAGTGGTCGATCAACATCGTCTCGAGGAGGTCATCAACCACCTCAGAGACATCGCCGAGGTCACCGAGGTCGTCGGCATCTCCGGGGCTGCGGACCTCCACATCGGTGTAGTCGCCGTCGATGCCGATGATCTGTACCGGGTGGCCGGCCTCATTCTTGCCGTCCCTGGAATCGAACGTACGACGGTGTCGGTCGCGATGCGCGACGCCATTCCCTACCGAACCCGCCCGCTGCTCGAACGGATCGCCGGGGAGGCAGGGTGAGCGCCGATGAGGGCGGCCCGACCCCCACCGCCCTGGAATCGGCGGGTGCGAAGCCGCTTTCAAGGAATGGCCTCCCCGAATCGTGCCCGTGGCGTGAGCTCCGACCGCCCGTGTCCCGGCTCACAACACGACGGTAAGCTCGGTGTCGTGAGTGCGACCAGTTCGACGCCGGAGAGGCTCCTGGCTGTGGGTTCCGGTGTGAATCTCTCCCGGCACGCACAAGTGTTGAGCGAGGTGCACGACGCGGTACTGTCCGGGCAGAAGCCGCCCATGCCTCCGCGTGAGGTTGTCGCCAGGTCGTGGTCGCGACTTCAGGCCGAGGGTGTCAGCCCCGCCCGGTGTGAAGACGTCGTATTCGCGGACTGCTCCGAACTCGAGTCCCGCCGTACCCGAACTGCCCTCCGTTCGGTTCTGCCGGAGCTCCGGAGCACGTTGACCGAGGTGGCCGACGATGCGAAGTTCATCGTGGTGATCGCCGACACCGATGGGGTGGTGCTGTGGCGAGACGGTTCCCGCGCCGTGCGCAAGGCTGCCGATGCGCTCGGCTTCATGGAAGGTGCACGCTGGTCCGAGGACTTGGTCGGTACCAATTCCGTCGGCACTGCACTGGTCGAAGGGGCTCCGGTGCAATTGTTTTCGGCCGAGCATTATGCGCGGTCGCACTCCGGTTGGTCGTGTACCGGGTCGCCGGTCCGCGACCCGCGGACGGGCGAGGTGCTCGGCGTGGTCGACATCAGCGGGTCGGCGATGTCGGTCCATCCGACCACCATGGCGCTCGTGCGAACTGCGGTGCGCTTGGCCGAGTCGACGTTGTGGCGAGAGCACACCGTCCAACTCGACAAGCTCCGTGCGCAAGCGGCGCCGGTGCTCGCCGCCGCCGGTGGGCCCGCACTCGTCGTGGACCGGCACGGCTGGGTTGTGGAAGCCGGCGGAATCGCTGTACCTGAACGGTTGGCGCCTCCGTGCGCCGAAAAGCCCTTACTGGTGCCGGGTCTGGGGTGGTGTGTGCCGGAGCCGCTCGGTGCGGGGTGGTTGGTGCGTCGCCGAGAGGATCGGGCAGACCTCGACCTCGAGCTCGACCTCGGTGCGTCGCCCCGCGCGACGGTGCGCGGAGATGTGAACTGGACCCGGGCCTTGTCGCCGAGACACGCTCAGATTCTGCGTGTCCTCGCGGACGCAGGGCCCGGCGGTACTGACGCCGCCGCGATGAGCGAGGCGCTGTTCGGCGACCGTGACCACGTCGTCGCCGTCCGCGCCGAGATCTCCCGTCTCCGAAAAAGTCTGGGCCCGATATTGATTGCTCAGCCGTACCGGTTCGCGGATAATGTTCAGGTTCGGATGTTCGGCTGAGCTGTGGTGCGCACGGCCTGAATACGTGTGTCGACGAAGCTGCGTAGGTCCGCGCGGAGTTGGGGGTCGAGGTGCCAGCCGGCGGGACCGTCGAGAATTTCTCCGAGCCTGGCGATGTAGCCGGCGGGTGTCATACCGAATTCGACGAGGAGATCACCGGTGTTCCCACCCCCGTAAGGTAGCCAGCGGCGGGCGAACTCGAGGATCCGCGAGTCTTCGATGATGGAACGGTTACTCATGGGTGAGGCTCCTGACGGGTGGTGTGGTTGGCTGCGAGATGATGGAGTCGGTCCGCAATTTCGCGGCGGTGGTGGGCCATCGCCTGTGCGTACAGGCGGCCGGCCCGGTAGGAGGAGCGGACCAGTGGCCCGGCCATCACGCCGGCGAAGCCGATCTCTTCGGCGGTGGTGGAGTGCGCCACGAATTCCTCGGGCTTGACCCACCGCTCGACGGGGTGATGCCGCGGTGAGGGACGCAGGTACTGGGTGATGGTGATGATGTCGCAGCCGGCGTCGTGCAGGTCGTGCAACGCCTGGGTGACCTCGTCGGGGGTTTCGCCCATTCCCAGGATCAGGTTCGACTTGGTGACGAGTCCGTCCTCGCGGGCGGCGGTGATCACGTCGAGGCTGCGCTGGTAGCGGAAGGCCGGGCGGATGCGCTTGAAGATGCGGGGCACGGTTTCGACGTTGTGGGCGAGGACCTCGGGGCGGGTGGAGAACACCTCGGCGAGTTGCTCGGGTTTGGCGTTGAAGTCCGGGATCAGCAGTTCGACGCCGGTGCCGGGGTTGAGCTGGTGGATCAGGCGCACCGTTTCGGCGTAGAGCCAGGCGCCGCCGTCGGGGAGGTCGTCGCGGGCGACGCCGGTGATGGTCGAGTAGCGCAGGCCCATGGCCTGGACGGACTCGGCGACGCGGCGGGGTTCGTCGCGGTCGAGTTCGTCGGGTTTGCCGGTGTCGATCTGGCAGAAGTCGCAGCGGCGGGTGCATTGCTCACCGCCGATGAGGAAGGTGGCCTCGCGGTCTTCCCAGCATTCGTAGATGTTGGGGCAGCCGGCTTCTTCGCAGACGGTGTGCAGGCCTTCGCGTGTGACGAGGCTTTTGAGCTCGGAGTATTCCGGGCCCATCTTCGCTCTCGTCTTGATCCAGTTCGGCTTGCGTTCGATCGGGGTCTCCGCGTTTCGGATTTCCAGTCGAAGGAGTTTGCGGCCGGGCGGGGCCTGTGCGGCCTCGGTCGATGTTCGTGGTGTGGCAGTCACGTGTCGATTCCTGGGTGGTGGTTCCCGCCGAACCGCGGGGCAACCGCGGTTCGGCGGGTTTGCTACATGTTGATCGGGCGACCCAGCGCAGCCAGCACCGATTCGTGCATGGCTTCGGACAGCGTCGGGTGCGCGAAGATCACTTCCGCGAGGTCGTCACCGGTGGCCTCCAGCGATCGCGCGATGCCGAAGCCCTGGATCTGTTCGGTGACATCAGGACCGACCATGTGGGCGCCGATGAGCTCGCCGCTGTCGGCGTCGAAAATCGTCTTGACGAACCCGTCGGCCTCGCCGATGGCGAGCGCCTTGCCGGACGCCTGCAGATCGAACTGCCCGATCTGCAGGCGACGACCGGTGCCGCGCGCCTGGTCCTCGGTGAGCCCGAGGCTGGCCACCTGCGGCCGCGCGTACGTGCAGCCCGGCACGTAGTCCTTGTCCAACGGGATCACGTGCTCGGCACCCGCCAGCTTGTCGACACACAGCACACCTTCGTGACTGGCCTTGTGCGCCAGACACGGACCGCCCGCGACGTCACCGATCGCGTAGACCCCGAAAGCGGTGGTGCGGCACCACTGGTCGGTGGTGACGAAGCTCCGGTCCACCTCGACTCCGATGTCCTCCAGCCCGAGGTCCTCGACGTTGCCCTGGATTCCGGCGGCGACCAGAACCCGGTCGACGGTAACTTCTTCCACCGTGCCGTCTGCCGACGTCACAGTTACCGCGACCGAATCCGTGCCGACCGTCAGGTCGGACACCGAGGCGCCGGTGCGAATCGTGATACCTCGCTTCTCGAACTGCCGCCGCACGTGTGCGGCGACGGCGGCGTCCTCGACGGGCATGATCTGCGGTGCCACTTCGACAATTGTCACCTCGCTGCCGAGGTCCCGGTAGAGGCTCGCGAACTCGACACCGATGGCACCGGATCCGATGACCAGCAACGATTTCGGAAGTTCGGTCGGGACGAGGGCATCGAAGTAGGTCCAGACCCGTTCGCCGTCTGGGGTCACTCCGGGAATCGACCGCGGGCGAGCACCGGTGGCCAGGATGATGTGATCGGCCCGGTACTCGGTGGCCGGTGCCGACTCGTCCTTTCCGGACCTGACGCCGACGACGCCCTTGTCGATCAGCTTGGCGGTGCCGGTGATCACGTCGACACCGTTCTTCTTCATCAGGTAGCCGATGCCATCGGACAACCGGCCCGACACCCCACGGCTGAACTCGACGAGCTGCGTGATGTCGAATTCGATTCCGCTAGCGGTGAATCCGAGCGGTCGCAGGTTCGCCAGGGTATGTGCGACGTCGGCGCCATGAAGCAGGGCCTTGGTGGGAATGCACCCCCAGTTGAGGCAGATACCGCCGAGTCGGTCCCGTTCGATCACCGCGGTGCGGAGTCCGTGTTGAGCGGCGCGGATGGCGGCGACGTACCCGCCCGGACCGCTACCGATTACCAGGACGTCGTATTTGTCAGTCATCGTTGCTCCCTAGACCAGCATCAATGCCGGCGACTCGACAAAGCGCTGCAGCTCCTGCAGGAACGTAGCGCCGAGAGCACCGTCGATCACCCGGTGGTCACAGGACAGGGTGACGGTGAGCATTGTGCGGGTCACCACCTGACCATCGACGACAACCGGGCGCGGTTGTCCGGCACCGACCGCGAGAATGGCGCCCTGCGGCGGGTTGATGATCGCGTCGAATTCGCGCACACCGAACATCCCGAGGTTCGAGACGGTGAACGTTCCGCCCTGGAACTCGTCGGGGCTCAGCTTCCCGGCCTTGGCCTTCGTCACCAAAGAGTGCACTTCCCCGGAGATTTCCGCGAGTGTCTTGCTCTCTGCACCCCGGACGATCGGCGTGATCAGGCCCGACGGGAGGGCGACGGCCACCGAGATATCCGCGCTCGCGTACCGCAGCACCGACTGCGCCGCTTCGTCGAACTGCACGTTGACATCGGGCATCTTGCGCAGCGCCGCCGCGCACGCTTTGACGACGAAGTCGTTGACCGACAACTTGACCGTGGGAACGGTCGCGTTGATCTGCTTGCGCAGTGCTAGGAGGTTGTCGATCTGCAGGTCGGCGGTGAGCCGGAAGTGCGGGGCGTTGCGCTTCGATTCCTGCAGTCGCCGACCGATCGCCTTGCGCATCGCGGTGAACGGAATGGTTTCGTATTCCGGTGCAGCCTGCGCGGCGCCCTCGTCAGCGAGGGGTGTGGTTACCGGATCCGGTAGTAGCCGAAACTTCCGTTCGGCTTCCCGGATGTCCGCTTCACAGACCCGGCCGCGGGATCCGGTTGCCCGGCAATCGTGCAGATTGATGCCGAGGGTTCTCGCCAGGCGCCGGGCCACCGGTGTGGCGTCGATCGTGCTGTCGTCCTGGGTGGAGCGGCCGGGCACACCCGAACGCGCCGGAGTGGGTGCTTGCGCGACGGTACCGCCCGCCGCACGGATCGCGTCCTGAACGTCCTGGACGGAAATCCGGCCCTCTCGACCACTACCCTCGACGAGTCCCAGGTCTACCGCCAGCTCGTCGGCCAGCCTGTGCGCGTGCGGGGTGGCGAACACATCACCCTCCGCCCGACCCCGCAGCGACTGCGGAACGGTCGTCGTCCCGCCCGCACTCGCTCCGGTGTGCCCGCCGGCAGCGGGCGCTGATTCCTGTGCCGCGGGTGCGGAGGGGGTGCGCTTGACATCCGGTTCGGCGGGTGTGGGCTGCCCGCCCGGGGACCGGTCGGACTCGGCGGGCACCGGTACCTGATCCGCCCCGATGCTGGTCAGGACTTTCTCGATCTCGGAATCGGACACGGCGGCCTCTGCCGATACCGCCAGCACCGCACCGACCGGCAACGTCTCACCCGGCTTGGCGACCACCCGCCGCAGCACGCCGTCGAACGGCGCCTCCAATTCGTTGGTGATCTTGCTGGTCTCGATCTCGCAGAGCAGGTCGCCCTTCGCGAAGGATGTTCCCTCCTCGATCAGCCACTCCGTCACGGTGCCCTCGTCCATCGACAGGCCCCATTTGGGAACTTCGATCAGTTTGATGTCACTCATGTCAGGCACTCACGACCTTGCGGATGGCTGCCTCGATACGGGCGGCGTTCGGCAGCCACGCCTGCTCGAGCACGGGAGAGAACGGCACCGGCGTGTGCGGCGGGGTGACCAACTCGATGGGGGCCTTCAACGAGCCGAACGCCTGCGTGGCGATCAGGGCGGCGACGTCGTGCCCGAATCCGCATCGGGCCGCGGATTCGTCGACGATGACCACCCGGCCGGTTGAAGCGACCGATTCGAGGATGCCCTCCTCGTCCAGCGGTGAGACGGTGCGGGGGTCGACGACCTCGACGGAGATGCCTTCGGTGGCGAGTTTGTCGGCGGCGGCATTGGCGGCATTGACCATGGCCGAGAGCGCGATGACCGTGACGTCGGTGCCTTCACGGGTGTAGTTGGCGACGCCGAACGGAATCGTGTACGGGGCGTCGGGCACCTCACCCTTGAGGTCGTACAGGGTCTTGTGTTCGCAGAACACGACCGGGTCGTCGTCGCGGATCGACTGGATGAGAAGACCTTTCGCGTCGTACGCGTTGGACGGTGCGACCACCTTCAGACCCGGGACGGCGGCGAACACGTTGTACGGGGACTGCGAGTGCTGGGCGGCTGCGGAAAATCCGGCACCGATCATGCCGCGCACCACCATTGGGGTGCGTGCCTTGCCGCCGAACATGTACCGGAATTTGGCAGCCTGGTTGTAGAGGGCGTCGTAGCAGACTCCGAAGAAGTCCATGAACATCAATTCCGCGACCGGGCGAAGTCCGGTGAGCGCGGCACCCGCGGCCATACCGATGATCGCGGACTCGGTGATCGGGGTGTCGATGACACGCTCGGAACCGAACTCCGTCCACAACCCTTTCGTCACACCGAGCACACCACCGAACGCTTCGACTTTCCCGGATTCGAGTTCCGGGTTGGTGCCCGCCTGGCCACCGCGCAGATCCTCACCGATCTGCACGACAGTCGCGTCGCGCTCCATCTCCTGGGCGAGTGCGGCCTTGATTGCTTCGCGATACGTCGTTTTCGACGTGGTCATCTCTGTTCTCACTCTCAGTACGACACGTAAACGTCGGTCAGAAGGTTTTCCACCGGGGGGTAGCTCGCGGCGCGCGCTTTCGCGACGGCGTCGTCGACCCGCGCTCGGGCATCGGCCTCGATCGCGTCGAGTTCCTTTGCGGAGACCTTCTTGCTGTCGTCGTGGTTGCGGAAATTGAGCAGCGGGTCCTTGGTCTGCCGGATCTCGGCCACCTGGTCCGCCGTGCGGTAGAGCTGCGCATCGCCCTCGAAGTGACCGTGCCAGCGGTGCGCGACGGCCTCGATCGTGGATGGTCCCCCACCGCCGCGAGCTCGCTCGACGGCCTCCCGCGTTGCCTCGTACACGGCGAAGAAGTCGGTGCCGTCGACCGTGGCCGCCGGCATGCCGAACGACGACGCCCGGTCCGCGATGCTCGGGGCGCCCACGGCGTAGTCGCGTCCGGTGGCCTCGCCGAATCCGTTGTTCTCGATCACGAACACGATCGGGAGGTCGAGAACCACGGCCATGTTCATGGCCTCGAACACGGTGCCCTGATTGGAACCGCCGTCTCCGGTGAACGACGCTGCGACGCCACCATTGCCGAGGGTCTTGGCGCTCAGCGCGGCTCCGATCGCAAGAGACGGGGCGCCGCCGACAATGGCGTTCGCTCCGAGCATGCCCACCGACAGGTCGGCGATGTGCATCGACCCGCCCTTGCCGTGGCAGAGCCCGTCGTCCTTACCGAAAATCTCTGCCATCATGCCGTGAAGGTCGCAGCCCTTGGCGATGCAGTGACCGTGCCCGCGGTGGGTCGACCCGATGTAATCGGTGTCCTCGAGGTTCTCGCATACTCCGACGGCAATGGCTTCCTGCCCCGAGTACAGGTGGATGAACCCGGGGATGTCGCCCGTGGCGTTCTCTTCGTGCAAACGGTCTTCGAACGCCCGGATCTCGGCCATCTTCCGATACGCGCTCAATAGTGCACTTTTGGTCAGCGCCATTGCTCTCCTCTGTTTCTGCGTTGGGGCCGCTGTTGCTGGGCCCGCTTCCGATTGCGACGACGCTGCAACTTCGTTGTCGCCCGCGACCTCGTGTAACCCGGGTCATGAATGTAGGGCGATATGACGCACGCAATAAAGGTTGCAGCGGATTGCAATCAGGACGCCGCCAGCCGAAGGAGGCGTCGGGGTGGTTCACACAGAGGCTGCCCAGGAGATCAGAACGAGACGGCGGCAGAACGCAGTGACTCCGCGGAAAGGAGCCGTCGACCCCTTACGTCGAGGTGACGCGGAAGCGGAGTCCGAAGTTGTTCAGGGTCGGGGGCAGTGGCTGACCAGGCGTCAGTGCGGGGGTGGAGGTGAGCTGGAAGTCGGCGGCCTCCAGCATCAACGCCAGCACGGTGCTCGTTACGAACAACACGAGGTTGCGGCCCGGGCATTCGGCGGGGCCGGCGCTGAAAGGCACCAGTTCGGGGCGTGACTGCGCAGTCCCGTCGAGCCAGACCTCGGGCGCGAAGCCGTTGGCGAACGAGAACGTTCGGTCATCACGATGGAAGGCGGGGGCGAGGATCATGAAGGCGGTACCAGCCGGAATGGTGAACTCGCCGTCGCCGGAACCCCACGTGGTGTCGCGGGTGGAGTCCCGCAGAATGGTCGGCGTCGTCGGCCACAACCGCACCGACTCGAGCACGCACGCGCGAAGATACGGGTACTGCTGGGGCACTGTCGTATCCCAGGCGGCAACCTCCCCGCGGGCGAGTCGACGCTGCTCCGGGTGTGTGGACAGCAGTGCCAGAGCGCGACTGGTGGCGATGCCGGCCGCATCGAAAGCGAAGAGCCAGTGCGGTATCTGGCCGACCGGGTCGATGGCCCCTCCGGCCGGTAGGGCGGCCAGGGAACTGACCACGGATCCAGGCTCGGCCTTGTCGACGTAGGAGTACAGGCTTTCGATGAACCGATCACGGAGCTTGCGTGGCGGTGGAAGGAAGTACGACCAATTGCCGTTGGCCCGAAGCTTGTGTAGCTGATCGGTGATCGCGTGGTCGTCGCGAGCCGACTTTCCCAGGACGATCTGGCGGACCATCCGCCACCACGTGCGGGTGAACTCGTCGCTGTCGAGTGTTCCCTTCGACTGCGCGGACGCCAGCAGGGCAGCAACCTCGTGCCGGATCACCTCGACCATCGGATCGGCCAGGTGATGCATCGCGTGTGAGGTGTCGAGAGCCTCCTCGTTGATGCGCCTTCGCTGCTGTCTAACGTGTCCCTCCGAGATCAGCACGCCGTGCGGTTGGAAGGGCGAGAGTGCACCCTTCTTCTCCCGGTTGGCGGGATTGAACGGTTCGGGTGAGCCGTCGAGGACTCGACCCGCATCGCCGCCGGTCAACACTACTGCCAGCCGCCGCTTCGGAAGCTGTAGCTGCAGCGGTCCCGGCCCATAGCGCTCCCGCAGTCGGCGCACGAAGGGCACGGTGGGCGCATCGGCGCCGAGTCGCCCCAGGACGGCCATCATCGACGGACGCCGCGCGATGACACCGGCAGCGATCGGGGTGAAGCCGAGTACTGCCGCGATGCGAAGTGCCTCGAGTCCCGAAACCGTCGGACCGCCGCCGGGGATGGCGGTCTCGGAGGCACGGTGCTCAACGTCTCGCGCGCTGTTGGTCGCCATGGAGGTCGTGGTACCCGCAGCCGTCATGGGTAAACAGAAGGGGCCGTCGCTCAGGGTCCGTCCGGGCAGGCACTGGCCACCGCGCCGAGTCACACCCCGGGGCATAGGAACTGACGTGCGCGGTTCCAGAAGGGGAAGACCTGGGGGCTGCCGGCCTCCGGATGGTCACGTCGAGCGAGTTCGACGAACTCGAGGATCGTCTTTCCCGACGTCTCCGAGAGTCGGCAGGCTTGGAGGCTCAGCTTCGCCGACGCCGCGAACCCGATGTCCCGCGCGTAGGGCCCGAGGTCGCTCGTATCGACGAAACTGTCGAGCCGTTCTCCCCACCGGTTGTACGAATACTGCAGGTCGAAGTCGCAACCCGGCGGAAAGAGTTCACGACAGGTCATCGGTCTACCGTCGATCATGAACGCCTTGTCCTCCATCGGCCGCGCGGCGGTGTCCTGCGGCGTCCGGGACGTGAAATAGAACAGGGCAACCGCCACTGCGCACAGTGCAAGCACCACCAGCAATGTCGACGCGAAACGCCTCATGGTCGTACCGTCCGTTCGATCGTCGTAGTTCGAGATCGTGTATCCATCCTGACGGATGTGAAGCGGCGCCGGTAGCGGTGCTCGACGCCGGTGCGGGTGCTCTGCTGGGCGGCCCCGGGTGGCGCGCTCCACCACCTCGTCCGTGCCGGATCATCGGCGAAAGCAACGCGTTCCGGCCGTAGCCGGCCGGTAGCATCGGGTCCGTGACCGACGCGACCGCCCGTCCCAGCCGCCCCACCTCGCTGCGCGTCCTCGTCTACAGCGACGACCCGAACACACGTCGGCAGGTCGTGTCGGCTCTGGGTAAGCGTCCGCATCCCGATCTGCCCGATCTCGAGTATGTGGAAGTGGCGACCGGACCGGTGGTGATCCAGCACTTGGATGCGGGCGAAATAGACTTGGCCATCTTGGACGGTGAGGCATCCCCGGCCGGCGGCATGGGGATCGCCAAGCAGTTGAAAGACGAGATCGACCCGTGCCCGCCCGTACTCGTGCTGACCGGGCGAGCTGACGACGCGTGGCTGGCCAACTGGTCGCGGGCCGAGGCTGCGGTCCCTCACCCGATCGACCCCATCAGGCTCGGCGAGGCGGTCGTCGCGCTGCTCCGCACGCGTATCTCGTCTTAGGGTCGGCTCTCCGAACCTCGCTCCTCGGGGACGGGTGCCATCAGTGCGTGAAATCCGCTTGACCTGCATCTTTGCCCTGTGATCTGCCCTGCATGACCTGTCGTGTGACCGATGCGGCCCTGGGGAATTACACCCGCGTAAATCTCTGGGGAACTGCGGGCGCTGAAACCGAGACAAGATCGCCGAAACCGGTAGTCTGTGTCTCAACTCACATATCTACGCGCTGAGGGATTCTCGGCTCGAGGAGATGGGGTATCGCGGCCAGGCTTCGCAGGGAGGTGCTCAGCGCATGAACGTCTACGTGCCGATTCTCGTGCTCGGAGCAATTGCTGTCGCATTCGCGGTCGTATCCGTGATCTTGGCGTCGGTTGTCGGTCCGAAGCGCTACAACCGGGCCAAGCTCGACGCCTACGAATGCGGAATCGACCCCACCCCGCAACCGGTGGGTGGTGGCCGTTTTCCCGTGAAGTACTACCTGACCGCCATGTTGTTCATCATTTTCGATATCGAGATCGTGTTCCTTTATCCGTGGGCGATCCATTTCGATGCCCTCGGCTTCTTCGGTCTCGTTGCTATGGCTCTCTTCATTTTCAGCGCTGCGGTGGCCTACGTGTACGAGTGGCGGCGGGGCGGTCTCAGTTGGGATTAGGTGTCTTTTCGATCGCTCGCAGTGCTCGCATCTGACGGGCCGCGAAGCGGATGAATAGCGAAACCGGAAGTAGGAAGAGTCGGATATGGGTATCGAGGAGAAGGTGCCGAGCGGCTTTCTGCTGAGCACGGTGGAAGGTCTGGCCGGTTACGTACGGAAGGGCTCCCTGTGGCCCGCGACTTTCGGCCTCGCGTGCTGCGCGATCGAGATGATGGCCACCAGTGCCGGCCGGTTCGATATCGCCCGATTCGGGATGGAAGCATTCCGGGCGTCTCCGCGCCAGGCCGACCTGATGATCGTCGCCGGCCGGGTCAGCCAGAAGATGGCACCGGTGCTTCGCCAGATCTACGACCAGATGGCGGAGCCGAAGTGGGTGCTGGCAATGGGTGTCTGCGCCTCCTCGGGGGGCATGTTCAACAACTACGCCATCGTCCAGGGCGTCGACCACGTGGTCCCTGTGGACATTTATCTGCCGGGCTGCCCTCCGCGGCCGGAGATGTTGTTGCACGCCATCTTGAAGTTGCACGAGAAGATCCAGGAAATGCCGCTGGGCGTGAACCGTGAAGAGGCGATACGTGCGGCGGAGGAGGCCGCCCTGGCCGTCACTCCGACGATCGAGATGAAGGGCCTTCTCCGATGACCGCCGCTGTGGTCACACGCGCGAGCGAAGCGAGCCGCGTGGTGTTGTTGTGCTCGGCCCGCGGAGCCTGGACTGAGGAGCGAGGGAGCGTAGCGAGTGAGTGACGAGGGAAGGGTTCGCGATCCAGGCCGAGCACCTGCGAGCGCAGCGAGCCGTGTCTCAGCGAGGGAGCGAAGCGAGTGAGTGACGAGGGAAGGGTTCGCGATCCAGGCCGAGCACCTGCGAGCGAAGCGAGCCATGTAGCTGATGCACCCGCGAGCGCAGCGAGCCATGACTCAGCGAGCAGTGTTTCTGAAGTGATCAGCGTACGCCGCGGGATGTTCGGTGTGCAGGGCAGTGGGGATACGTCGGGGTATGGGCGGTTGGTGAGTCCGGTGGCGTTGCCGGGCAGTTCTCCTCGTCCGTTGGGTGGGTATTTCGATGAGGTGGCGGATGCCCTCGGGGCGGCGTTGGCGGAGCGGGGTGTGGGGGAGGCGATCGAACGGGTTGTCGTTTTCCGGGATGAGTTGACGTTCCATGTTCGCCGGGAGTTTTTGCCGGAGGTGGCTCGGGCGTTGCGGGATGATCCGTCGTTGCGTTTCGAGTTGTGTTTGGGGGTCAGTGGGGTGCATTACCCGCAGGAGATGGGTCGGGAGCTGCATGCGGTGTATCCGTTGATGTCGATTACGCATAATCGCCGGGTCCGTGTGGAGGTGGCGATGCCGGATGCGGATCCGCATGTGCCGTCGTTGTATGGGGTGTATCCGACGAATGATTGGCATGAGCGGGAGGCGTTCGACTTCTTCGGCATTGTGTTCGATGGTCATCCGTCGTTGACTCGGATCGAGATGCCTGATGACTGGTCGGGTCATCCGCAGCGGAAGGACTATCCGCTGGGCGGTATTCCTGTGGAGTTCAAGGGTGCGGAGATAGCGCCGCCCGATGAGCGGAGGGGGTACAACTGATGGGCGAGGGTGCGGCGCGGACGGAGCGACCGGAGGTGATGGTCACTGTCGCCGGGCAGGATTGGGACGAGATTCTCGCGGCGGCGAGGGTGCCTGCGGAGGGTACCGCGCAGGGGACGGGCGAGGAGCGGATCGTCGTCAACATGGGGCCTCAGCATCCCTCTACGCATGGTGTTTTGAGGCTCATCCTGGAGATCGAGGGTGAGACGGTCACCGAGGCGCGCTGTGGAATCGGCTACTTGCACACGGGGATCGAGAAGAACCTGGAGTACCGCAATTGGACTCAGGGTGTCACGTTCGTGACGCGGATGGATTATTTGTCTCCGTTTTTCAATGAGACGGCGTACTGCCTGGGTGTGGAGAAGTTGCTGGGGGTCACCGACGAGATCCCGGAGCGGGCCACGGTTGTCCGGGTGATGCTGATGGAACTCAACCGCATTTCGTCGCATTTGGTGGCGTTGGCGACGGGTGGCATGGAATTGGGTGCCGTCACCGCGATGTTGTTCGGTTTCCGTGAGCGGGAGCTGATCCTCGATGTTTTCGAGACCATCACCGGGCTTCGGATGAATCATGCTTTCATCCGACCGGGTGGGCTGGCGCAGGATCTTCCGGCCGGTGCTGTCGAGAAGGTTCGTGAGTTGCTGACGGTGCTGCCGTCACGGATTCGGGACATGGAGAACCTGCTCAACGAGAACCGGATCTGGAAGGCCCGCACCGAGGGGATCGGCTATTTGGATCTCACGGGTTGTATGGCGCTGGGGATCACCGGTCCGATGCTTCGTGCCACCGGCTTGCCGCACGACCTGCGGAAGTCGGAACCTTACTGTGGGTACGAGAATTATGAGTTCGACGTCTGTACCCATACCGGTTGTGATGCGTACGGCCGGTATCTGATTCGGGTGGACGAGATGAAGGAGTCGCTCAAGATCGCCGAGCAGTGCCTCGACCGGTTGCGCCCCGGCCCCATCATGATCGAGGACAGGAAGATCGCCTGGCCGGCGGATCTGGCGTTGGATCGTGACGGATTGGGAAACTCCACCAAGCACGTGCGCAAGATCATGGACACCTCGATGGAGGGGTTGATCCACCATTTCAAGTTGGTGACCGAGGGTTTCCGGGTGCCGCCCGGCCAGGTCTATGTGGCGGTGGAATCGCCGCGAGGAGAACTGGGTGTGCACATGGTCAGCGACGGCGGCACCCGCCCGTATCGGGTGCACTACCGAGACCCCTCGTTCACCAACCTGCAGGCGGTGGCCGCCATGTGTGAGGGCGGCATGGTGTCGGACGTGATCGCCGCGGTCGCCAGCATCGATCCCGTCATGGGCGGAGTCGACCGATGAGCTCCTTGCCGAGAAGCCAGAGCCCGGCGCCCGCGACCGCAGCAAGCAAGAGCGCACCGGTGTTCATCGAGTTCGGACCACGGCCCGAGGAGAACAACCAACTCGTGTGGCCGGGTGCGCGGGAGAGTTATCCGCCGGAGGTGCGGGCCAGGCTGGACGGAGAGGCCGCGGAGATCATCGGCCGCTACCCGAAGCCCGGGGCGGGGCCAGGAGAGCGACCGCAGAACACTGCCCGGTCCGCGTTGCTGCCCCTGCTGCACCTGGTGCAGGCGGAGGACGGGTACATCAGTCCGGCGGGTGTGGAATTCTGCGCCGATCAGCTCGGTCTCACCGGGGCGGAGGTGGCGGCGGTGGCCACCTTCTATTCGATGTACCGGCGCTCTCCGACCGGTGACTACTTCGTCGGGGTCTGTACCAACACGTTGTGCGCGATCATGGGCGGTGACGCGATCCTTGCGGCGCTCGAGGATCACCTCGGTGTGCGACCGGGTGAGACGACGTCGGACGGCAAGGTCACGGTTGAGCACATCGAATGCAACGCGGCCTGCGACTTTGCTCCTGTCGTGATGGTCAACTGGGAATTCTTCGACAACCAGACCCCGGAGTCGGCCCGCACGCTGGTGGATTCGCTGCGATCCGGTGAGAAGGTGACACCCAGCCGGGGAGCGCCGCTGTGCACGTTCCGCGAGACGGCTCGCGTGCTCGCCGGATTCCCCGATGAGCGACCGGGAGCGTTGGAAGCCGGCGGCGGCGCCGGCCCTGCCACCCTGGCGGGGTTGCACGTCGCCCGAGAACTCGACATGGATGCGCCGTCCCCGCCGGCCGGGCCATCGGGGTCGGGGCCGCACGCCGAGATCGGCAAGCCATTGGCGACGGAGTCGACGAAGGACAAGCCGGCTCCTGCACCGTCCGAGCCGACGCCGCCGCACCAATCCACCTCCGGGACCGACCCGACACGCAAGGGAGACTGAGGTGCCGCTGACTCCTGTCCTCAGCCGGTACTGGGACGACCCCCAGTCCTGGACTCTCGACACTTACCACCGCCACGACGGGTACGAGGCGCTGCGCAAAGCGCTGAAGATGCAGCCGGACGAGGTCATCGACACGATCAAGGACTCGGGACTGCGGGGTCGTGGTGGCGCCGGATTCCCGACCGGGGTGAAGTGGGGTTTCATTCCGCAGGACGACGCCAAACCGCACTATCTGGTGGTCAATGCGGATGAGTCCGAGCCCGGCACCTGCAAGGACATTCCGTTGATGCTGGCCACCCCACATGCACTCGTCGAGGGCGTCATCATCGCCGCGTACGCCATTCGCGCCAGTCACGCCTTCATCTATCTGCGCGGTGAAGTGGTGCCTGTGCTGCGTCGCCTGCAGGCCGCGGTATCCGAGGCGTACGCCGCCGGGTACCTGGGCCGCAACATTCTCGGCAGCGGGTACGACCTCGACCTCGTCGTCCACGCGGGCGCCGGCGCGTACATTTGCGGTGAGGAAACTGCTCAGCTCGATTCTCTGGAAGGCCGTCGCGGACAACCCCGTTTGCGTCCCCCATTCCCCGCTGTGGCCGGGTTGTACGCCTGCCCGACGGTCGTCAACAATGTCGAATCGATCGCGAGCGTGCCGCCGATTCTGCAGAACGGGGTCGAGTGGTTCCGTTCGATGGGCACCGAAAAGTCACCCGGTTTCACTCTTTATTCGCTGTCCGGACACGTCAGCCGGCCCGGGCAGTACGAGGCGCCGCTCGGCATCACGTTGCGGGAGCTCTTGGAATATGCGGGGGGAATGCGCGCCGGGCATCAGTTGAAATTCTGGACCCCGGGTGGTTCGTCGACCCCGATGTTCACCGACGAGCACCTCGACGTTCCGCTCGACTACGAAGGTGTGGGTGCTGCGGGATCGATGCTCGGCACCAAGGCTTTACAGCTGTTCGACGAAACCACCTGTGTGGTGCGCGCGGTGCTGCGCTGGACCGAATTCTATGCCCACGAATCATGCGGTAAGTGCACGCCCTGCCGGGAAGGTACTTACTGGCTGGTGCAGATTTTGCAGCGTCTCGAAAGTGGGGGAGGTTCCGAGACCGACCTCGAGAAGTTGCTCGACATTTCCGACAACATCCTCGGAAAGTCGTTCTGTGCCCTCGGTGACGGAGCGGCAAGCCCGATCATGTCTTCCCTGAAGTACTTCCGGGACGAGTATCTCGCGCACTTCGAACAGGGCGGCTGCCCATTCGATCCGCACCAGTCAACTCTCATGGCAGGAGTTCCCGCGTGACAGCCCAAGTGCCTGCGAGCGCAGCGAGCAAAGACGCACCCCCGGTGAACGAGGTGAGCCTTGTCATCGACGGTGTCGATCTGAGCGTTCCCAAGGGCACGTTGGTAATTCGTGCCGCCGAGCTGGCCGGTATCCAGATTCCGCGATTTTGTGATCACCCGCTGCTCGATCCGGTGGGCGCCTGCCGTCAGTGTCTGGTCGACGTGGAGGGGCAGCGGAAGCCGTTGGCCTCCTGCACGACCACCGTCACCGACGGCATGGTGGTTCGCACTCAGCTCACCTCGGCTGCCGCAGACAAGGCGCAGAAGGGTGTGATGGAGTTGTTGCTGATCAACCATCCGCTCGACTGCCCGGTCTGCGACAAGGGCGGCGAGTGTCCTCTGCAGAATCAGGCCATGTCGAACGGGCGTACGGAGTCTCGTTTCGAAGAAGTCAAACGCACCTTTCCCAAGCCGATTCCGCTGTCCTCGCAGGTGTTGCTGGACCGGGAGCGGTGCGTGCTCTGCGCCCGGTGCACGCGTTTCTCCCAACAGGTTGCCGGCGATCCGTTCATCGAACTTCAGGAGCGGGGTGCGCTACAGCAGGTCGGCATCTATGCCAAGGAACCGTTCGAGTCGTATTTTTCCGGCAACACCGTACAGATTTGTCCGGTCGGTGCGCTGACGGGTGCCGCATACCGGTTCCGGGCGCGTCCGTTCGACCTCGTCTCCAGCCCGAGTGTCTGCGAGCACTGCTCGAGCGGTTGCGCGCAGCGCACCGACCATCGCCGGGGCAAAGTGCTACGACGGCTGGCCGGTGACGATCCGCAGGTCAACGAGGAATGGAACTGTGACAAGGGGCGGTGGGCCTTCACCTACGCCACCGAGCGCGACCGTCTCACTACCCCATTGGTTCGCGATGACACGGGTGCTCTGGTGCCGGCCTCGTGGCCGGAAGCCCTTTCCTTCGCCGCCCGGGGGCTGGCGGCCGCGCGCGGAAATGCGGGGGTTCTCGTCGGCGGGCGAGCCACGGTAGAAGACGCGTACGCCTACGCGAAATTCGCGCGGGTCGCACTCGATTCGAATGACATCGACTTCAGGATCCGCGCGCATTCGGCAGAAGAGGCCGAGTTCCTGGCGGCACGGGTCGCGGGCCGCGGACTGGAAGTGACCTACGACGATCTGGAGAAAGCACCGGCCGTCCTGCTCGTCGCGTTCGAGCCCGAAGAGGAGTCGCCCATCATCTTCTTGCGGCTCCGCAAGGCCGTACGCAGGAGCGGGCACAGCGTGTACTCGATTGCGCCCTTCACCACCCGCAGTCTGACGAAGATGTCGGGCCGGTTGCTGCGTGCGGTGCCGGGAGAGGAGGCGGCGTTGCTCGACGCGCTCGTCTCCCACCCGGAGACGAGACTCGACGAACAGGGCGCGGCACTCGCGGCGGCGTTGCGCCAACCCGGTGCGGTCATCCTGGTCGGTGAGCGCCTGGCGACCGTTCCCGGTGGGCTTTCCGCCGCCGCGCGCCTCGCCGATGCCACGGGAGCTCGCCTGGCGTGGGTGCCGCGGCGGGCCGGTGAACGGGGTGCGGTCGACGCAGGCGTCCTGCCCACACTCCTGCCCGGGGGTCGGCCTCTCGACGATCCGGAGTCCCGTCGACAGGTGGCGGAAATGTGGAACGTGCCCGAACTGCCGTCGACTCCCGGTCGTGGAACAGCAGAGATTCTGGCCGCGGCGGCAGCCGGCACGCTCGGTGCACTGGTGATCGCCGGGGTAGAGGTCAGCGATCTGCCCGATCCGCGGGCCGCCCTGTCGGCCGTCGAGGCGGCGGACTTCGTCGTCAGTCTGGAATTGCGCAGCAGCGAGGTGACCGAACGGGCGGACGTGGTCTTCCCCGTGGCACCAGTGGTGGAGAAACCGGGCACCTTCCTCGACTGGGAGGGCAGGCCGCGCGTGTTCGAGGCGGCTCTGCGCGGGACAGGGGCCATGCCCGACCAACGGGTCCTCGATGCCCTCGCTTCCGAGATGAACATCCGGCTCGGACTGCCTGATGCTGCGGCGGCACGCGCGGAACTGGGGCGGCTCGACCGCTGGGACGGGGAACGACCGGCCGGGCCCGCCTATTCTCCGCGGGCGACGCCCCAGGCCGGACCCGGTGAAGCGGTTCTGGCGAGTTGGCGGATGCTCCTCGATTCCGGACGTCTGCAGGACGGGGAACCCCATCTGGCCGGGACCGCTCGAACACCGGTTGTCCGGTTGTCGGCCGCGTCGGCCGCCGAAATCGTTGCCGCCGAGGGTTCCTCGGTAACCGTGAGCACCGACCGGGGATCGGTCACCCTCCCGCTGGTTGTCGCGGATCTGCCCGATCGAGTGGTGTGGCTTCCCCTCAACTCGCCGGAATCCGCAGTCTTCCGGCAACTCGCAGCCCCGATGGGAAGCGTCGTCCGCGTCGCGAACGCCGTCGGTGCCGCGGCGACCCGGTCGTCGCCGATGAATGCGCCCGAGGAGGTCTCGTGACCGTTCTGTCGCTCGACTATCCCGACCCGACGTTGTTCGGCCACGACCCGTGGTGGCTGACCCTCGGGAAGGCCCTCGCCGTCTTCGTGTTCCTCATCCTGACTCCGCTGATCGCGATCCTCGCCGAGCGCAAGGTCATGGCCCGGATGCAGATGCGGATCGGCCCCAATCGGGTGGGACCCGGCGGCATGCTGCAGAGCCTCGCCGACGGGGTCAAGCTGGCGCTGAAGGAGGGCATCACCCCGAAAGGCGTCGACAAGCCTATTTATCTGCTTGCGCCGATCATCGCCGCGGTGCCCGCGTTCATGGCCTTCGCCGTCATCCCGTTCGGCCCAGAAGTCTCGATCCTCGGCCACCGCACGGCACTTCAGCTGACCGACCTCCCCGTGGCCGTCCTCTACGTCCTGGCGGTCACCTCGGTCGGCGTCTACGGGATCGTCTTGGCCGGGTGGGCGTCGGGCTCCACGTACCCACTGCTCGGTGGGCTGCGCTCGACCGCGCAAGTGATCTCGTACGAGATCGCGATGGCGCTGTCGTTCGCCGCCGTGTTCCTGCATGCGGGCACGATGTCCACGTCGGGGATCGTGGCAGCGCAAGACCGCATCTGGTACGTATTTCTCTTGCTCCCTTCGTTTCTCATCTATGTCACCTCGATGGTGGGTGAGACGAACCGCGCCCCGTTCGACCTGCCCGAGGCCGAGGGCGAACTCGTCGGCGGATTCCACACGGAGTACTCCTCGCTGAAATTCGCCATGTTCATGCTCGCCGAATACGTGAACATGGTGACGGTGTCAGCGCTCGCCACCACCTTGTTCCTCGGTGGCTGGCATGCGCCGTGGCCCTTCAACATGTGGGACGGCGCCAATTCGGGCTGGCTGCCCGTGCTGTGGTTCACCCTGAAGGTCTGGGGATTCCTGTTCGTGTTCATCTGGTTGAGGGGCACGCTTCCGCGACTGCGCTACGACCAGTTCATGAACATGGGCTGGAAGATACTGATACCGGTGTCGCTGGTGTGGATCATGATCGTCGCGACGGTGCGGGCCTTCCGCAACGAAGGGTACGACTTTTGGCCGGTCGCTCTCGTCACCGCCGGCGTGATCCTCGGGCTGGTGGTGCTCGCCATGTTGTGGAATCGGCTCCGCCGCAGGCAAACCCGTGTACCCGACCACGATGTGACGCGCCGAGCCGGAGAAGACGTTCCTGCGGCCAGCGCGTTCGACCCCATGGCCGGTGGTTTCCCGGTGCCGCCGTTGCCCGGCCAGCGCTCACCGGTGCCCCCACGCACCCCCGTCACCGTGGGTCGTTCCGCAGGCTCCGCTCGAATGAACAGGGAGGACAGCGATGTCTAAGTTCCTCGACCCCATTGCCGGTTTCGGAGTGACGTTCTCGACGATGTTCAAGAAACCGAATACCGAGTACTACCCGGAGGAGAAGACCCCGACCGCTCCCCGCTACCACGGCCGGCACCAGCTCAACCGTCACCCGGACGGGTTGGAGAAGTGCATCGGGTGCGAACTGTGCGCCTGGGCGTGCCCCGCCGACGCCATCTATGTGGAGGGTGCCGACAACACGGAGTCGGAGCGTTATTCGCCGGGTGAGCGGTACGGCCGGGTATATCAGATCAACTACCTGCGCTGCATCGGTTGTGGGCTCTGCATCGAAGCGTGCCCCACACGGGCGTTGACGATGACCAACGAATACGAGATGGCCGACGACAACCGGGCCGATCTCATCTACGACAAGGACCGGCTACTCGCGCCCCTCCAGCCGGACATGACGGCCCCGCCGCACCCGATGGCTCCCGGCACCACCGCGGAGGACTACTACCGCGGCACCGTGACGGCGTCGGCGTCCGCAGACACGCCTGCCGCGGAAGCCGAAGACGACGAACGGCAGGTCGAGGTGAGCGAGACAATCAGGAAAGAAGAGGCGCGGTGGTGACTTCCCTGTCTTCCGCCATCCTGGCCGCGGAGCCCCTCACCCGGACGTCGACGGGGGAGGCCGTCCAATTCTGGATCCTCGGCGCGGTGGTGGTCATCGGTGCTGTGGGAATGGTCATTGCGCCGAAGGCGGTGTACTCGGCCATCTTCCTCGCCATGACGATGATCATCCTGGCCATCTTCTACATCGCCCAGGGCGCATTGTTCCTCGGGGTCGTGCAGGTCGTGGTCTACACCGGCGCCGTCATGATGCTGTTCCTGTTCGTGCTCATGCTGGTGGGCGTCGACTCGTCCGACTCGCTGGTCGAAACGATACGAGGCCAGCGGACCGCCGCGATAGCAGCGGCAATCGGGTTCGGACTCCTCCTGATCGGCGGCCTCGGCAATGCGTCGACGCAGTGGGCGCGCTCGGCCGAAGGGCCCGGCTTCACCGATCTGGAGCAGGCCAACGCCGGCGGGAATGTCGAGGGCCTCGCCGAGCTGATCTTCCTGCAGTACGTATGGGCGTTCGAACTGACCGGTGCATTGCTGATCACCGCAACCATCGGCGCCATGGTGCTGGCGCATCGCGAGCGGTTCGACACCCGTAAGGGGCAGCGCGAGTTGTCGCAGGACCGCTTTCGTCGATGGGCGGAACGGACTGTCGGCGACACCCCCGACGCCCACGTCACCCCCCTGCCGAGTCCGGGCGTCTACGCACGGCACAACGCCGTCGACATGCCGGCCCTGCTGCCGGACGGTTCGTATTCACCTCTGTCGGTCAGCCGGGTGCTTCACCAGCGCGGACGTCACCCCATCGGAGCCGTGCCCGAAGAGAACCACGGCGAGGGGATCCCGCCGGCACAGTCCACAGCGTTCGGTGAGGAGGGCACACGATGAACCCGGAAAACTACCTGTATCTGTCCGCCCTGCTGTTCACGATCGGCGCGGCGGGGGTGCTTCTCCGTCGCAACGCCATCGTCGTGTTCATGTGCATCGAGTTGATGCTCAACGCCACCAACCTGGCCTTCGTCACCTTCTCCCGGATGCACGGCAACCTCGACGGGCAAGTCTTCGCGTTCTTCACCATGGTCGTCGCAGCGGCCGAAGTGGTGGTCGGACTGGCGATCATCATGACCATCTTCCGCTCGCGCCGATCGGCCTCGGTCGACGACGCCAACCTGCTGAGGTACTGACATGAGTGGGGGGATTGCGTCTCTGGTCTGGCTGCTGCCCGCACTACCGCTCTTCGGCGCTGCCGTCTTGCTCTTGACAGGCCGCCGCAGCAACAGGTGGGGACACCTGCTCGGGTGCGGGACCGCGCTGGCCGCCTTCGTGCTGGGGCTTGCGCTCTTCGTCGACATGCTGGGCGCGGACGAAGCCGATCGTGCGGTACACCAAAACCTGTTCAGCTGGGTTCCCGTGGCCGGCCTGCAAGTGGACTTCGGACTCCAACTCGACCAGCTGTCCATCTGTTTCGTGCTGCTGATCACCGGCGTCGGTTCGCTGATCCATATCTATTCCATCGGATACATGGCCCACGGCCCCGACCCCGCCGGCCGCACCACCGGCCCCGCGCCTAACCACCTCGGGCACTCCGCCGGCTCCGCGCCCAACCACCTCGGGCACTCCGCCGGCTCCGCGCCTGGTAGACGCCTGTTCTTCGCCTACCTCAATTTGTTCCTCGCCGCGATGCTCCTGCTGGTGCTCGCCGACAATTACCTCGGCCTGTATGTGGGCTGGGAGGGCGTCGGTCTCGCGTCCTATCTGCTCATCGGCTTCTGGCAGTACAAGCCGACGGCAGCGACCGCCGCGAAGAAGGCTTTCGTGGTCAACCGGGTGGGCGACATGGGGTTGGCCGTCGCGATGATGATCATGTTCGCGACCTTCGGCACGATCTCCTTCGCCGGGGTCTTCGGCGGCGCGGAGGCTGCGGGTCAGAACATCACCACAGCAATCGGATTGACGCTTCTCCTCGCCGCCTGCGGCAAGTCGGCGCAGCTGCCGCTGCAATCGTGGCTCGGCGACGCCATGGAGGGACCCACCCCCGTGTCGGCACTCATCCACGCTGCCACCATGGTCACCGCCGGTGTCTACCTCATCGTCCGGTCCGGGCCGATCTTCGACCTGGCCCCCACCGCTCAATTGGCCGTCGTCACCGTCGGAGCCGCCACCCTGCTGTTCGGGGCGATTATCGGATGCGCCAAGGACGACATCAAGAAGGCGCTGGCCGCCTCCACCATGAGTCAAATCGGATACATGGTGCTGGCCGCCGGACTCGGTCCGGCCGGGTACGCATTCGCGATCATGCTGTTGCTGGCCCACGGCTTCTTCAAGGCCGGACTGTTCCTCGGAGCCGGATCGGTGATGCACGCCATGAACGACGAGACCGATATGCGCCGCTACGGAGGACTCCGCAGCGTCATGCCGATCACCTTCGCAACGTTCGGTCTCGGATACCTGGCGATCATCGGAATTCCGCCTTTCGCCGGATTTTTCGCCAAGGACCCGATCATCGAGGTGGCCTTCGCTGCCGGGGGCGTCAAGGGCGTGATCCTCGGGACCGCTGCACTGCTCGGCGCCGGAATCACTGCCTTCTACATGACCCGAGTCATGCTCCTGACGTTCTTCGGGGATCGGCGTTGGGCGGCCGACGCACATCCGCACGAGTCGCCCCGGGTCATGACGATTCCGATGATCGTCCTCGCGGTCGGTTCGGTCGGTTCCGGTGCGGCACTGGCGATCGGGTCGTCGTTGGTGAACTGGCTGGAGCCGGTCGTCGGCGCTCACCACGAGGAAGCGGCGATCCCGGTGTGGATGATGACCGTCCTCATCTTGGTGGTCGTCCTCGCCGGTGTTGCCGCGGCCTATCGGCAATATGCCGCAAGGGAAGTGCCCGACACCGCGCCGGTGGCGGTGTCCCCGCTGACCGTCGCCGCACGCAACGATCTTTACGGTGACACGGTCAACGAGGCGATGGTGATGCGCCCCGGCCAGCACCTGACCCGACTACTGCTGTACTTCGACAACAAGGGCGTCGACGGGGTCGTCAACGGCTTCGCCGCCGCAGTGAGTGGTGGGTCGGGGTTGATCAGGCGCCTGCAGACCGGGTTCGTCCGGTCGTACGCACTGTCAATGTTCACAGGTGCGGCACTCGTGGTCGCCACGATGATGCTGGTGAGGCTGTGGTGAACAACTTTCCCTGGCTGACGGTCCTGTGGCTGCTCCCGATGGTCGGCGCCGGTGTCGTTCTGGCGATACCTGCGCCCAGACGGCACCTCGCCAAGTCGATTGCCCTGGGTGTTTCGGTAGCCGTTCTCATTCTCGCGTGCGGGCTCGCGGCCGGATTCGATGCGGGCGGCGAGCAGTACCAGTTCGTCGAGTCCCATTCGTGGATACCGGCATTCGGTACCGGATACACCCTGGGCCTGGACGGCATCGCGCTTGTGCTGGTGTTGTTGACCGCGGTGCTGGTACCGCTGCTGCTCCTGGCGGGCTGGAACGACGGCCACGACGCCCCCGACTACACGCAGCGGCGGGTGGCCCATACGTACGTGGCGCTGATCCTGATGGTCGAGGCGATGGTGCTCGTGTCGTTCACCGCCCTCGACATCCTGCTCTTCTACGTGTTCTTCGAAGCGATGCTCATCCCGATGTACTTCCTCATCGGGGGCTTCGGCGGGGCACGCCGCTCGTATGCCGCGGTGAAGTTCCTGTTGTACAACCTGTTCGGTGGCCTGATCATGCTCGCCGCAGTGATCGGCCTGTATGTCGTGACCGCCGACGGGGGCACCGGAACTTTCGACTTCAGAGAGGTCGTGGCAGCCGCATCTGCGGGGGAACTCGGTGCCGACCCCGCCGTGCTCAATGCCCTGTTCCTCGGGTTCATGTTCGCCTTCGCCGTCAAGGCGCCGCTGTGGCCGTTCCACTCCTGGCTCCCCGACGCGGCTGTGGAGGCGACACCGGCGAGCGCGGTGCTGATGATGGCCGTCGTCGACAAGGTGGGCACCTTCGCGATGTTGCGGTACTGCCTCCAACTCTTCCCCGAGGCGTCCGCGACGTTCGCGCCACTGATCGCCACGCTGGCGGTCATCGGGATCCTCTACGGTGCGGTGCTGGCCATCGGCCAGACCGACATGATGCGACTGATCGCGTACACGTCGATCTCGCATTTCGGGTTCATCATCCTCGGCATCTTCGCCATGACCAGTCAGGGCCAGGCAGGCTCGACGCTGTACATGGTCAACCACGGAATCTCTACTGCCGCATTGTTCCTCATCGCCGGATTCCTGATCTCCCGCCGCGGCACGCGCCTCATCGACGCCTACGGCGGCGTGCAGAAGGTGGCACCCGTTCTGGCCGGTACCTTCCTCGTCGCCGGCCTCGCGACGCTGTCCCTGCCCGGGCTGGCACCGTTCGTCAGTGAATTCCTCGTCCTCGTCGGCACGTACCCGCGCTACCAGGTTGCCGCCGTATTCGCGGCCGGTGCACTCGTCCTCTCCGCCGTCTACGTGCTGTGGCTGTACCAGCGGATGATGACCGGTCCGATCACCGAGGACAACGAGAAGGTTCGGGACCTCGTGCCCCGTGAACTCGCTGTGGTCGCACCCCTCATCGCTCTCCTGATCATCCTCGGTGTGTATCCCAAGCCCGCCCTGGACGTGATCACCCCCGCCGTCGGTCAGATCCTCACGACGATCGACCGGCAGGACCCGGCGCCCACTGTTCCCACCGACCCCCGCAGCGGCTCCGTAGCGGAGCAGGCACCGGACGGAGGTACTCACCCATGAGTGCTCGTGCATATTGGGTCGGGCGTTCCGACACCTTCCTCGCCCAGAGCCCGGCGCTGCCCACTCCGGACATCGAGTACGGCCAGCTTTCCCCGATGCTCATCGTGTTCGGCGTCGCAGTGGCCGCCGTGCTCGTCGAGGCCTTCCTGCCGCGCCGGGCCCGGTACACGAGTCATCTCGTTCTCAGCCTCGGTGGTCTCGCGGCGGCGTTCGTCGCTGTCGTCCTGCTCGCGGGAAGACGGAGCTCCGCGGTCATGGGCGCCGTGATCATCGACGGACCCACCCTGTTTCTGCAGGGAACCATTCTGCTGGTCTCGATTCCGGCAATCCTGCTGATTGCCGAGCGAGGTCTCGACCGGATGCGGATGTCGGCCGGTGTGGCGGTGAGTGCCGGCCGGTCGACTGCCGACGACGACGTGGTGGCGGATGCCTTCGCCCCTCAAGCGGCGGCCCTTCCCGGGAGCGCTGCCGAACGGGAGGCCGAGGAGGCGGGCGCCGCCCAGACCGAGGTCTTCCCCCTCACGCTGCTCGCGATAGGCGGGATGCTGCTCTTTCCGGCCGCGGGCGACCTTCTCACCATGTTCGTCGCCCTGGAGGTGCTGTCGCTGCCGCTGTACCTGCTGTGCGGACTGGCCCGCCGCCGTCGCCTGCTGTCCCAGGAGGCCGCGCTCAAGTATTTCCTCCTCGGCGCCTTCTCCTCGGCGTTCTTTCTCTATGGAGTGGCACTGCTCTACGGCTACGCCGGGACCGTCCGACTGGCGGGAATCGCCGATGCCGTCGCCGACCGTTCCGGTAACGAGGGGCTGGCCCTGATCGGCACCGGACTGCTCGCCGTCGGCTTGTTGTTCAAAATCGGTGCGGTGCCGTTTCATTCGTGGATACCGGACGTTTACCAGGGTGCTCCTACCTCGATCACCGCGTTCATGGCGGCTGCGACCAAGATTGCGGCCTTCGGCGCGATGCTCCGCATTTTCTATGTCGCACTCCCCGGTCTCCGCGACGACTGGCGGCCCATGCTGTGGGTGGTCG
This sequence comes from Rhodococcus sp. USK13, assembly GCF_018343855.1. Lineage (NCBI taxonomy): Bacteria > Bacillati > Actinomycetota > Actinomycetes > Mycobacteriales > Nocardiaceae > Rhodococcus > Rhodococcus sp. USK13. Next base: position 1,057,504 of record NZ_CP069242.1, read on the forward strand.
CGATCCTCACCATGGTCGTCGGTGCCGTCCTGGCGGTGACTCAGACCGACGTGAAACGCATGCTCGCGTACTCGTCGATTACGCACGCCGGCTTCATCCTCACGGGTCTCATCGCCGCCAATGACGCCGGGTTGTCGTCGACGATGTTCTACCTCCTCGCCTACGGTTTCAGCACCCTGGGCGCCTTCGCGGTGGTCACCCTCGTCCGGGACGCCGACGGAGAGGTCACGGAGATGTCGCGCTGGGCGGGAGTGGGTAGACGTTCACCCCTCGTCGGGGTGGTGTTCGCGATGTTCCTGCTCGCTTTCGCCGGTATCCCCTTGACCAGTGGGTTCGTGGGCAAGTTCGCGGTCTTTCAGGCCGCGATCGAGGGCGGCGCCACCCCGCTGGTGCTCGTCGGCGTGGTGAGCAGCGCCATCGCGGCGTTCTTCTACGTGCGCGTCATCGTGCTGATGTTCTTCTCGGAGCCGGGGGACGACGCGCCCACCGTGGTGATCCCCAGCGTGCTGACCACCGCCGCCGTCACCGTCTCCGTCGTGGTCACCATCGTGCTGGGCATTCTTCCGCAGACGGCGCTCGATATCGCAGAGCAGGCGGCAGTGTTCGTGCGCTGAGCCGGGCCACCGATCCGCCCCGGGAACGTCGGGTGTGTCGGGCTCAGAAAATGGTTCCGAGATTGCCCTGCAACAGGGCCGACACTACGTACAGCACAATGACCAGCGGATAGTACAAGTTCACGGCTGTCACCTCCATGGGAGCCCGTTCGTTCGTGGTCGTGCGACGACCACTGGCTGAGTACCCACTTGCCGCCTGGCATACGAGTGCACTGCATCACGATTCGGTACCCCACACTGCACCGGGAAGGAGGCGTCTCGAGGCCTCGCCGTAACGTGCGAAGGCCGCACCCGAAACGATCGGATGCGGCCTTGCGTTACGTCTGGATCCTTAGACGGGATGCACGTTCTGGGCTTGCGGGCCCTTCTGTCCCTGGCCGACCTCGAACTCCACACGCTGGTTCTCGTCGAGCGACTTGTAGCCGCTGCCCGAGATCTCCGAGTAGTGAACGAAAAGGTCGGCGCTGCCGTCATCCGGTGCGATGAACCCGAATCCCTTTTCGCTGTTGAACCACTTCACAACACCCTGCGCCATACCTTTAACTCCCTGCAACTGTCCGCCGAACGCTCATATCGAGGTCCGGTCGTACCACCCATACTGCCATCCTCCGGCGCGGAACGAGTGCATTTGCGGACGTTCGGTTTCCCGGCGGGGAAAAAATCCACGGTTGCGCACCTCCGCATCACTGCGGCTGCGTGATGTTCACCATCCAGGAGATGCCGAACCGGTCTACGCAGGCGCCGAACTCGTCGCCCCACATCTGCTTCTCGAGGGGGACGGATACCGTGCCGTTCTCCGACAGCTTTGTCCAGTAGCCGCGCAGTTCGTCGGCGTCGTCGCCGGAAAGACTCACCGCGATGTTGTCACCGGGATTGTGCGGCATCCCGGGAGGGGTGTCGGCGCCCATCAGCACGAATCCGTTGTCGGCTTCGAGCAGCGAGTGCATGATCTTGTCGCTGCTTTCGGTGTCGGGCGCACCGAATTCTCCGAAGGTGTTGATCGACAGTGAACCGCCGAACACCTCCTTGTAGAACTCCATCGCCTCTCGTGCGTTGCCGCCGAAGCTGATGTACGGGTTGAGACGTGAGGCCATGGCGAAGCTCCTTCTTTGTGCAGAAATTGTTTCTCGTGGCGATCCGACACACCGACGGTACAGCGAAGAGCAGTCACTCGACCCCGGATCCGTGCAGCACCGGATCAGGGCTATACCGATCAGGGCAGCACTGGGTCGGTTTCGGTGAACACCGTCGCGAACGCTCCCCACAGCACCGGTGAGTCGACGATGGCCCGCTCTTCTCGCCACGCCGCCGACCGCTCCCGCTGCCAGTCGCAGAGCGCTCGCACCGCGTCCGGTTCCTCGTGCGCGGAATCGACGGAACACATGGCCGACTCCAGGGGGCGCTCTCGAGGATCTGCGCCGGCCAGGCGTTCGAAGGCGAGGTCGGTGGGCAAAGCCCATCGAGTGGCGGTGACCAGTTCGGCACCGCCGCTGATCATCGCCGAGACCAGGCCCAGCGCCTCACCGAAGCGGAGGTCACCGCCGCTCTCACAAGCGATCAGGGCGACCCTGCTCGGGATGGGCCACAGCTCGGGTCCCGCCACAGGATCGTCGGTCAGGGTGTGGGTTCCCAGAAGTAGATCCTTCGCCGACAGCGGTCGGTGTGCCCGCATCGCCTCCGCGAACCCGATGGTTTCCGCCCGGCACGACAGATGCAGTTCGGCGTGCTCACTCTGGCCGGACTCGGGCGCTGCTGCGGTCACATGGCCGACGTAGATCAGGCGGCTGGCACCGCCCCGGAGCGCATCGCCCAGCCAATCCCGGTCTACGTCCTCCCGGCGGAACAGGTCGACGGGGCCGGTCACTTTCGGTAGAAGTCTGTTCTGCTCCGCGTAGGCGCCGACCTGGCGGGACAGGGGAGCGTGACCGGACATCCGGCCCAGCACCGAGCCGAGTACGGAATCCGCGCGATATCCTGGCACCCGTGGATCGAGGACGGCGACGACGGGCAGCTCGCGCGTGTCGAGCCAAGAGCGCGGGACGCGCCCGGGGGCGTGGACGATACTCAGTGGTGCGAGCAGGCTGACGTCGGCGATATCGATCAGGCGCAGGTGGGCGTCCGGCGCGATCAGTTCCCACGGTACCTGCGCGACGCGAGGTGACGGCTGGATCCGGATGTGAGGCCGTACCCCGCGGGTGTACAACTCGTACAGCTGCGCGGCGAGACCGAACGGGAGAAATGTTCGCGAAAGATGCTGCGCCAGTGCATGCTCCGCGTCGTACGTGGAGAGTGCGCCAGCCGTCAGAACGTGTTCGAGGCTCTTCGGATCAGCAGCATCGGGCAACGCGGGTGTCAGTGCGGCGAGAGTCGCGTCCACTTGTGTCGCGGTGACGACCGAGACTCCACCGGGATAGCTGTCGCTCGACCACCGCCACGATGTAAACAGGTCTCCCGCATCAGCCATCCGCACGAAGACGGTGGGACGCCCCGACGTCACCACGCCGGAACCCATCGGCTGTCGCGAATCGGCCGCCCGTACCGCTTCTCGGCCTCCGCGATGTACGGCTCGAGCGCAACACGGCCACCGACTGACATCGTGAGGTGCGGTGGCAGCGAAACAGGAAGGCCGGCACCCGCGGCGACCCCGGCCAACGCAGCACCGAGGTGGAGTGCGGTCGACACGTCGGGAGTGCGGTCAGGAAGGTCGGGCATCACGAGTGGCAACGTCGGCGCCGCGCTGCCGGTGGAGCGGTTGATGTCGAGTGCTGTTCCCGCGCAGTGCGCCTCGATGAGATCACCGACGAGAAGGGCGTCACCGCAACTGTAGGAGAGGCGGAATGCCAACGCCATGGCCGGGTCCGCGACGTGCCGGTTCCACTGCTCGCGCTGAAACCCGTTGGGGAGGGAGTAGCGGACGGCGTCGATGGTGAGGGCCGCGGGCACTGCGAGGTCGACGGCTCGTTTGTGCAGCGCCCCGTCGGGGTCGACGTTCAGCGCCGCTTCCAACAGCGTCGCGTGCCAGACGTCGACCTGTGCGCACTGCAATCCGAGGCCCAGTTCGGCATACGTTTCGACAGCGGAAGCAAACAGGGCCTCACCCTCGTCTCGCCGGCCGGCGCTGAAAGCCAGTGTCGCCAGGCGAGTGTTGACGTCCGCGACATCGAGTACGGCCCCGGACTCCGCAAAGTGTTCTACGCTGCGCCGGTAGAGCGCGCTCGCACGTTCTGTCTGGTCGCGTCGCTCCGCCACAAACGCCAGCACCTTCAGCCCGATCCCCACCCGATGTCCGACACCGGCCTGCTCGAAGTACCTCTGGCTTTCCAGCAGCAGTGGCTCGGCATCCTCGTGACGCCCCGACCGGGCCCGCATGATCCCCAGATTCTGCTGCGTTTCGGCGAAGGCGTTGCTGTCACCGGCCTCGTCGAAGGCGGCCAGCGCCTGGCCGGCGAAGTCGTCGGTGAGGTCGAAGCGTCCGGTCTCGAAATGGATGGCCGCCAGATTCATCAACGGGTGACCAGCGTGATTCGGCGCGGAACGTACTGCGGCTTCCAGTGACTCGTGTGCCAGGTCGGCCGCGTAGGCCCATTGCTGACGGTGGATGGCAACGGCTGTCAACGACAACAGGCACGGGACGCGGAGGTCCTCGAGGTCGTCGGCGCCGTCCGTGAGCATGGAGCGCGCCTGCTCGAGTGCCGTCTGCGCACCGTCGAGGTCGCCCACGTGCTGGAGAGCCTGGGACAGATTGATCAACGCGGCGGGCCGGATCCTGCGGGCGTCGGCCGGCATGGCCGAGAGGGCCTCGTGATAGCGGTCGACGGCCGCGGCGTGGTCACCCAACTCGTCTGACATGCTCGCGGCGTTGATCATTGCGCTGATCCGTAGATCGCCGGTGGCGCTGCGCGCAACCTGCTCGAAGGTCGCCAGCGCTGCCGTGAGATCACCGCGGCCGTAGGCGGCGCCGCCTACTCTTGCAGACATGCCCGTCAAAGGCCGGCGCGTTGCGCAGGAGCCGGATCACCCCCGGCCGTCCTGCGGTGTCGTAGGCGGCGACGATCTGGAGCCATCGCACGTACGCGCAGGGCGGGCAACTGAGGTGGTTGGTGGTGAACGGCACGGCCCGCACCGCCCCCGCGCCTTCCTGGTCGGTCTTGGACCGTCGCAGGCGGATCGTGAGCCCGTCCAGGCGATGCAGGGAGAGATCTCCGCAGACCAGGTCCGCGAGCTCGCCGCGACGGAAGGCGCCGGCGAATCCGATCAGCAGTAGGGCGGTGTCCCGGCGCTCGATCACCTCCGACGCCCACCCGGTAACAGCCTGGCGGGCCGCGGTGACGATGGTGACGAGGTCGTCGACCAGCAGCGGGGCGGCCTGGCGGCGCGGGCGGTCCCCGTTGTCGGCGTAGTCACGGCGGATCCCGGACAGGGTGGCAGCGACGATCTCGTGGCTACCGGGCGCGGGATGCCCGGCGCGGCGGTGGTGGTGCCCGATCGCGGCCACCCACCGCGACAGGGTGGCCGGGGCGTAGGCCCGCTCGCCGTCCTGATTGTAGGTGTCGGCGGCGTCGATCAGGTACGCGGCCACCACCATCGGGTGCGCCGGCATCGAGGTGTGCCCGTGGGAGAAACGCCACGTGACGAAACGATCCCAGTCCGAGGTGTAGGCGCGGCGGGTGTTCTCCGCGCACGACCGCTGCATGGTGCCGGCGATCCTCGCCGCCACCTCCTCCGGCAGCGCGGGCCCCATCGAGGCTGTTACCGGGCCGTGCAGGGCCTCGTCCACCGGTTCGATCGTCACCGGCGCAGGGTATCGGGGAACACCGACACTCTGCAGAGCAAAAACGTGCTGACGAGGGGTTTCGCCGGAGACGGTGCGATAACTGAAATTATCATCGCCCAGTGCCCACAAACCATGAGTGACACGGAACCACCGCCCAGGGGCACGATTTAGGGGAGCTGATGTAGGTTCCGCGAATCCGTGTCACTTTCCAAATTTCATGTCACTCGCGTGTCACTTTCCAGATTTCGTGTCACTCGGGGCGACACTGGATTTGTGCCCAGGACCAGCGAGGTCGAGGTCAGGTACGTGCAGGACAACGGGAATCCTGTCGCGACATCGATCGCTGCGGTGGATCCGCGTCAGGTCGTTCATGGTCTGCCGGTGCGTCGCGTCCGGAGTCATCCTCGGCGGTGGCATTACGCGGGGTGGTTCTGGTCGCCCACCAATCGCGACCATGTGCTCTACGAGAGTCGGTTGGAGCTCGATCGGCTGTGGTTGGCCGACTTCGCTCCGGAGGTGGTCCGGATGGCGGCGCAGCCGATGTGGATCTGCGGCTCGGATGGGACGAGGACACGTAGACACGTTCCTGACCTGCTGCTCGAACACGCTGATGGTCGGTTCACGGTCGTGGACGTCAAACCGGAAGAGTTCGCCCGTCGCGACGAGGTGGCGCAGGTGTTTTCGTGGACCGGTCGAATGTGCGCGACCCGGGGTTGGTCGTACGAAGTGTGGACTGGGGCGGACCCGGTGGTTTTGTCGAATATCTGGACCATCGGCGCTGCCCGCAGAGCGGGCTTGATCGGCGCCGAGACCACCGCGGGTGTCGAGGCGGTCGCGGCGTCCGGGATGACGATCGACGAGGTGATCACGGCAGGAAGGAACCCGCGAGGCCGCATTGCTGTGCTCGCGAAGTTGTGGTCTGGGACATGGTCGGTGGATCTGTCGGTGCCGTTATCCGGAAAGTCGGTGCTGACCTGCACGGCAGGATCGCCATGACGGATATTCTCGAGTTGCGTCCCGGCGCTCGGATCTGGTTCGACGGCACCTCGTGGGAGGTCGTCACGCTATCTGGGCGCGAGGTGACACTCCGGTCCGGGGATTCGCTGCAGCGGGCGACGTTCGCTGAGGTCGTTGTCCGGGGTGTTTCGATGGCCGCCCCGGTCGACGGTCCCGATCCGGCCACTGTCGTCCTGAGCTCGTTGACTTCGGCGCAGCGCCGAGAACTGGAGACTCGGGCCAAGCTGGTGCGCGGCCTGCTCTCCGAAGCACGAACGGACGCTTCGACACTCAAGTCGAGTCTTGCTGCCAAGGCCGATGAGTTGCAGGTCTCGGTGCGCACGCTCCAACGCTGGATCGCCGGCTACCGGGCGGCCGGAGTCGCCGGTTTGGCCGACACCCGTGTGCGGAGTCGATACGCCGCGAGCGTGGATCCGCGGTGGGATGCGGCGTGCGTGCGGGTCCTCGACCGGTATATCGAGGCGTCGACGCCGACGATGGGAGTGGTCATCGACTCCGTCGCCCGGAAATTGGAGGCAGGCTTCAGTCCCGGAACCGTGCCACTGCCGAGCAAAGCCACTGCCTACCGGCGTCTGAAGGTGTTGGCGAAGGGACGGCATGCGTTCGGTAGCGCCAAGGGACGCCGTTCGGTGGCCGACCGTCCAACGGGTGTTTTCGGTCGGCTCCGCGCCACACGGCCCGGCGAGTACGTGGTGCTGGACACCACTCCTCTGGATGTGTTTGCGATGGAGCCGATCACGATGCGTTGGGTCGGGGTGGAGTTGACGGTGGCGATGGACCTGTTCACCCGCTGCGTGCTCGGGCTGCGGTTGACGCCGGTGTCGACGAAATCGCAGGACGTGGCGAACGTGCTCTACCAATGCGTCAGTCCCGAACGAGACCGAGATGACAACGGGTGGCCGTATCATGGGGTTCCGCGGAATTTGCTCGTCGGCACCGAGGAACCCGACGGCCTCTCCCAGCAGCGGGTCGGCGATCTGCCGGCGTGTCTGCCGGAGGCGATCGTGGTCGATCACGGCAAGCAGTACCTGTCCGATCACGTGATCGGGGTGTGCGCTCGCCTGGGGATCACGATCCAGCCGGCGATCCCGCACAAACCCACCGACAAACCCACGGTCGAACGATTCTTCCGCACGTTGCGCGAAGCACTGCTGCAGCACCTGCCCGCCTACAAGGGCCCGGATGTGTACTCCCGCGGAAAAGACTTCGAGGACAAGGCGTTCTACTACGTCAGCGAACTCGAGCAGATCATCCGCGAGTGGGTCGGGTCGGTGTATCACCGCACCCAGCACGACGGGTTGTGTGTGCCGGAGATCCCGCGGGCCGAGTTCTGCCCGACCGAGATGTTCGAGATCGGTGTCGTGAAGTCCGGTTGTTCACCGCGGTGAACAAACCATACCTGAAGCCGGTTTCTGAAGAGTCGCAGATGATTCTGCCGCAGGCGCGTTGCCGACGCGCCTGGTGAAGATTGGTTATCGTCGGAGACCTGTAGAACCAAGGGGGTGCGGCGACCATGACATCACCGACAACGACCGACCTGTCGACGCTGCTGATGATCGACTCCGCGTATGCACGGGACCGGGACGACGCCTTCTCCGTCATCCCCCGCGCCGACGGGCGCGGGTGGGCGGTCGAGGTTCACATCGCCGGCGTCGCCGACGTCGTGAAACTGGGGTCGGTCGCCGACGAACAGGCGTTCCTGCGGGCGGAAACCCGGTACCTGCGCAGCCGCACCATTCCGATGCTCGGCGACACCGCGGAGCAGGCCGCCACCCTGACCTCCAATTCTCGGCGCACCAGCCTGCGGGTCACCGGCACTATCACCACCGACGGCCGGCTGGTCGACGTCACCGTCGGCCGCGGGCAGATTCCGTCGGGTCGGTGCGTGGCGGTCGATCACGCCGAGGTGCCCGCCATCCTGACCGACCCGGCACATCCGCTGCACCCCCAGTTGGCCGCGGCGGATGCTGCCGCGCAGGTCATGCTGACCGCCCGTCGCGACGGTGGCGCACTCGCGTTCTACGACCTCACACGCGGCTGGGCGAGCAACGAGGACGGGGCAATCGTGGCGATCGCCGCCGAACTAAGAGCGTGTCTCATGTGGATGAAGTGACTTGTGGTGCATTATGTGACTCGTGGTAGATGAGTTGTCTCTGCGGTTGGTGCCGGATGCGTTGTGGGAGATCGTCGAACCGTTGATTCCGCGCTTCGTCTCTCGCCCGCAGGGAGGTGGCAGCGCCCCGGTGGATGACCGGGCGGTGTTCACCGCGATCGTGTACGTGCTGACCAGTGGATGTGCGTGGCGCCATCTTCCGCCGTCGTTCGGGGTCACCGTTCCCACCGCGCACCGCCGGTTCACTACGTGGGTGGCGGCGGGGGTTTTCGAGAGACTGCACGGTGAGGTGCTCGACCGACTCGGTCGGGCCGGCGAACTGGACTGGTCGGCAGCGATCCTGGATGCGGCGAGCGTCCGGGCGAAAAGGGGGGCTCGCTGACCGGTCCGAGCCCGGTCGATCGGGGCAAGAAGGGCTCAAAGATTCACGTCCTATCCGACTCGAACTTCGATCCCGCTGGTGGTCGATGTTTCCGGAGCGAACACCCACGACAGCACCCTGCTGCAACCGATGGTCAGCGCGATTCCGGCGGTGAAATCCAGGCGTGGTCCGCGCCGCCGCAAACCCGGCAAACTGCGGGCCGACAAGGGCTATGACTACGACAAGCACCGTCGGTGGCTGCGCCAGCAGGACATCGTTCCGCGCATCGCCCGACGTGGCATCGATAAGAATGACCGGCTCGGCAGGTATCGGTGGAAGGTCGAACGCACTATCGCCTGGTTCACCGGCTACCGACGCCTGACCATCCGCTACGAACGCCACGGGGAGCACTTCGCCGGATTCCTCCACCTCGCCGCCGCACTCACCTGCTTCAAGAAACTCTCCATATGAGACACGCTCTTAATCGAAAGGGTGTCCGGTCGGTTCTCGGTCCGGAATCTTCGGTGGCTCAGCGGTGGCGGTTCGAAGATGCAGATCGCATTCGAACTCGACATCACCGGCGCCGACGATTTCGCAGATGGAGTACACCAGTTGGTTATTCGACTGGAGCCGCTCGAATCGCTGAATGCTACGAGTAGGACCCGTGAAGCGGAGGTCATCCGAGCGATGACCGGGACCGTTCCGGTCCCGACGGTCTACTGGGTCGACGAATCCGGTCGATCGTTCGACCGGCCGGCGCTGATCTACTCCTTCGTCGGCGGCGTGACCAAGCCGCGAGGTACAGCGAGTCACGTCGGAGGCGTCGGCGGTCAGTTCGACGGCCAACTGCGCCGCGACCTGGCTGACCAGTTCGTGGAGCACGTGGCGCGTATACATGCGTGTGACGTCGACGGGCTCACCGGCATGGGCTCGTTCACGCGACCGGACACGGGGTCGACGGACAGTGCGCTTTGGCAAGTGAATCGCGCCCTGCGGATCTGGGAAGAGGATCGGCGGGACGATCTACCGTTCATGGAGGTTGCCGGGAACTGGCTGTTGCGCCATGCGCCTGAACTCGACCGCGTCAGTGTCCTGCACGGGGACTATAGGACCGGAAACTTTCTGTTCGACCAGGAGACTCGGCAGATCACCGCCTGGCTCGACTGGGAGCGAAGTCATCTCGGCGATCGGCACCGCGATCTGGCATGGATCACGCTTCCCCAGTGGGGAAGGAGGTATGTGACGGGTGAACTGCTGGTGTCGGGGCTGATCCCGGAGGCAGAGTTTCTGGACTCGTATTCGCAGGCGTCGGGACTCTCCGTGGACCCAGACAAGCTCCGGTATTACCGGATCCTCAACACCTATCAATTGGTTGTTTCGTCACTCGGAACGGCCTACCGGGTCGCGCGCTCCGGTCGCTCACATCAAGACGTGCTCCTCACCTGGATCGAGGGGCTCGCCCATGCCTTTTCGCGGGACCTCGTCCGCGAGCTCATCGACGCAGGAGCATGATTAAATGCCGGATTCAATAGAGAACGCGCTCGATGCCGCCATCCGATCACTGGATGCGGTAGTCGTCCCAGCAGTCGACGAAAATCACCCACTGGCCACCGAGCAGGCGATGCTCATCAGCAAGACGCTCAAACTCGTACGGGGACAACTCCCGTATCGCAGCACACGTGCATCGCAGGAGCTGCTCCGCCACATCGCGATGGGACAAGCAGTACTACCGCTGGTCGAGTGGTCGGCGGTACTGACCGAGCGGCTGAGCGACAGCGTGAGCGGCGCCCGAGGGGCGATCGAGTCGTCACCGGCCGATCAGGTCATACTCGAAGAGTGGACACGAACGTTGTCCGGCTTGCTCTGCGCCGCAGTGCGCGCAGCGCGTCGTGGCGATGTCGTCGAACGCGTAGAGATCGAATCGACGGTCCTTCGTCTGTCGGAACCGCTTCTGGTCGACCACATGTCGTGGTTCAAGGCCCAGGGCTGGAGCGCATCGGACGAGATACCGGAACTCGCGGTCCGATTCGCATAGTTGCAGACAGAGGATGCGGTACCTCGGTGATCTATGGACAATAGTTCTCAGGTGATATCCCTCGCTGCGGGGTCGACCGGTTCGGGAATCACCGCCGCAGATGCTTGCCCAACCGCACCCTCGACGAGGGGCTCGAGGCAGGAGAGGGACTGACGGCGTGCATCGCGCCCGTCCTCGACGTCGACGAGGCCCCGTCCCACCCACACCACGTCGCGCGAGGCGCATTCGTCGACGTCGACGGGCTCGTCCAACCCGCGCCCGCGCCGCGGTTCGGGCGCAGCACCCGCCGCGCCCCAGTGCCCACCCGGTTCGATCCGATAACCAAGCAATGGCTCGAAGAGTTGGCCGCCGACATCGGCCGCACCGGTGCTGGTGCGGGTGGTCGCCCGGCGACTTCTCGCAGACCCCGACCACCTGGCTGAAGTCCTGGCCCAGGCCCGGCGCGCCTCTGCAGACGCTCGGCGCATCAAATGCGTGGAGAGACCTCCAGACCTCGACCCCTTACACCAACACTCGACTCAATCAACTCGCCCCACGACTTTCACACGAACGGGAGTGTGATCGTTCGCGTCGGCATGCACCGCTTCCGTGACCGGGGCCGGCCGATTCCGCGCCCGGTGCTCCGCGAAGACGCCCGCACCGATCTGACCTGCCCCGCCCTCGTCTACGTCAACCGCTCAACTCTCGACCGGCTCACTCACGGCCGCAGCCACCCGAGTCGCGGTACCCCGACTCCTCGGGGACCCGGGAGACCTCGCCGCCGACCTTGGCACGAATCGGCCGGCGGAGACTTCTCGGCGTCGCGGTCTGGTGCCCGCTCTTCCGGGTGGCCACCGAGCAAGCAGGACAGGCGACGGCTGTCCTCCTGCGAACTGCGAAAACCGGAGTTGGGTGCCCGGCGACCAACGTTGCCCCGAGTCTCTCGAAAGGGATAACGCAACAACCGATAGTCCGTCCGCCCGTCGTCGTGTACCACAATGGGGGCACAAACACGCGTGAAGGAGATCCTTAGGTGTTCCGACTGAGCCCGCGCCCCGGTTGGCTGCGCCGACGCGCAGCACGCCCCGTCCGCGACAGCAACAGTAAACGCTCATCGAGTTCTCGGAAAGGTTTCCTGCAGTCGATGAATTTCCAGACCAACGAGTCACAATACTGAGATGACGAGTCAGCAAGCGCGGCTCAACATCGGCGCAGTCCATGTCCCTCGCCCCGCAGATGTCTACGCCGATCTGATCAGGGATAAGATCCTCGCGGGTGAGCTACTCATGGGAACGCAGCTCCCGCCCGAACGGTTGCTCGTCGAAGAGAGTGGTCTCACACGCGCCGTGGTTCGCGAGGCACTCCAGCGGCTGCAGCGCCAAGGGCTCATCGTCACGAAACCGGGGCGCGGAGGTGGGTCGATCGTCTCGCGGCCGACCGCGGCAGCCTTCATGAGCTCTGTTGACCTCCAACTTCAGGGTTGGGCCCCAGGAACTCAGATGCTGTATGAGTCGAGGCAGGTCATCGAACCCTGGTGTGCCTACTTCGCCGCCGAACGTCGTACGGACGCCGACCTGCGAGCGTTAAGACTGATCAATGAACAATCCGCCTCGGCGATCAGAGACCTGAGTGACTTCATCGAGTGCAAGGTTCGTTGGCATACCGCTCTCGCAACGGCCAGCCACAACGACTTGCTGTCGACGTTCATGGAAGCGGTGTCGCGTGCGATCCTGCGACAGACCGATAACGAGACGCATCGGAATCAGGACGCGATGCAACAGTCACTCGCCGCGCATCGGGCGATCACGCGTGCCATTGCCGAGGGCTCTCCTCCCACCGCATATCAACTCATGACCAGGCACGTACACACACCGCCGGTCGTCGACGCGACCGCGGTGGAGGGTCTTTCCACCGACTACTGCAACGCACGCCCGCGCCAGGCATAGCCTTCGTTCCCCGCTCCGCAGACCGCGTGATACAGCCTTGTGTTATCGATCAGACCCTTCTATGGTTGATATTTAGCGTGATAGCGCACACGTTAGCCATGATGGGGCTGGTTCGGTCACGAACACGCCGTCTACTGAACGGATACTCGTTATGTTGCGTCTCGCCGACAACCCCGTTCACACGGGGTCGGCCATTAACCTTGGCACTTCCGTGACGCGATGTCGGCAACGACCTCCCTACGGTGCTGAGCGTATGGCTGACGACATCGTGGTGCAGGCCCTCGACACGTGCCGTCTGGTGCACGCGAGAGTGACAGCCAATCCACGCCTTTCTGCCGCCCATCCCCTCACCGAATCCCATCGCTTACGCGATGCTGCCGACATTGGCGAGTTCATTGCTCATGCATGGGATGCGACCACCGGTTTACTGAACACGATGACGGTGAACGCGTCCGCTGCGGAGGTATCCGATCTAGTGACGGTGCTCTCTCGGCTGCGAAACCTGGAAACTGCGCTGGCGGAGAAAGAGCGCGCGTTGACGTCCACGCTGAGTGACGTGACGACGGACGCGCTCAGCCGATTGAGCCAGTGTGCGAACGCAGCGGAACTGATGGCGATGATCCCCGCGCAGGCTGCACGCCTCGGATTCGATCGGGTGCTTTTTTCGACGGTCTCGTCGGGACGGTGGTATCCGAAGTCTGCCTACTCGCGGTGCGGATCCGAATGGGCATCACCGTACCTCGACGGCGAGAACCGGTCCGGGTTTCTCTTGCCCAGCGCGGCGGCCCATTGCCGTGCTGCTCACGTGAACGAGGCGACCATGCTCGCGCATCGCGAACGTGCGTTCGGCTTCTCGCTGTGGCAACGATCGAAATCGAGAGATTTTTGGATGGTGCCTGTACTGTTTCAGCACCGCATCGCGGGCATTATCCATGCGGATTGCCACCTTCAAGAGCGCATTCCAAGTAAGTCCGAGATCGATGCGCTTCGTCGCTTCTGTCTTCAATTGTCGGTGCTCATCGCTCGTTTTGCAGCGGTGTCTGCGCCGTCGGTCGAGCGCGATGTTCACTCGACCGGTGGGCTGGCATCCGTTTCGGTGTTCGGGCAACTCACCGCCATCGGTGTCCGAGATCCCGCCGACGTGGATTTCGCCGCCGAATGGGGCCTGTCCGCGCGGGAGGTCGAGGTGATTGCCCTGATGGCGGAAGGTTTGACCAATGCTCAGATCGGTCGGCGGCTCACGATCGCTGAGGGAACGGTCAAATCACATGTGAAGCGGATACTCCGGAAGACGTCCTCCTCGAATAGGGCTGAGACCGTTGCCATGTGGATGAAGCCGCAGCGACTCGTCGCGGGGTGAGCATTATACTCTGACGCATGGTTGTTCAACTTCTCCTTATCCGGCATGCGCATCCCCATGCCGTCACTCACGATTCGTCCGGCGCGGATCCAGGGCTGACGGCTGAGGGGTCCGAACAGGCCTCACGGCTCGCCGACTACCTTGCGACTAAGCCCTTCGGTGAAGTTACCCATCTGGTGAGCAGCACGATGCGCCGGGCAGTCGAGACGACCCAGTTCGTTCAACATGTTGTGGGCCTGGAGCCAATCCTCGACGACCGTATCGTGGAGGTTGATTCGGGATGGAAAACCTACGGGACGGGAATCGGTCACTACCCTAATCGCAGAGCCGGCTGGGATGATCTCAACAATGGCCAGTTCGGCGGTAACACCTTCGACCTCGATGAGTTCCGCGGGCGAATCGTCCGCGGTTTCGAGGACATTATCGCGCGTGCGGATTCGCGATCGGTTGTCGCTGTCATCTGTCACGGCGGCGTCGTCAGTGCGTACCTTTCGCACATCCTCGGAACGGCTCGCACGTTCTTTGTCGATACGGCCTACACGTCGATTACCCGCATACACGCCGACGGCGACTATCGAGAATTGCTCTCGGTGAACGAGACCGACCATCTCCGTTGACAAGCGCGGTGAGAATAACGCTGCACGCGAGTCGATCTCGCGTGCAGCGTCATCCGCTCCAATCGGTCAGTGCACAGTTACCTTGCCGCTGCTTCCGTCAACGGTGACGATCGTCCCGTCCGGAATCCGAGTGGTGCAGTCTTGGACGGATACCGCAGCTGGGATTCCCAGCTCACGCGCAACGATCGCCGCATGCGAAATAGACGCTCCCGTCTGGCAGACCACGGCGCCTGCCGAGAGAAACAGCGGTCCCCAGGATGAATCTGTTGTCATCGCGATCAGGACATCACCTGGTTCGACGTCGACGTCGTCCATCAGGGATCGGACAACGCGAGCCGGCCCGGTGTGCACGCCTGGCGCCACTCCGAGGCCTCCAAGGATTTCGCCACTGCCCACCGCGTTGACGATCGTGTTGTCCCGGTCTGCGAACTCCTCGATGGAGGGCGGAGGTCCATCCAGGATGAACGGCGGCCATTTCCGTTCCAGAATTTCCAATGTCCGTTTGCGGTCGGCGATCGTGGCGCTGAAGGAATTGGGATCGCTCAGGAATGCATCGCACTCGTCGTTCATGAGCAGCAGGACGTCCTCCCAGCGGATGAGCACGCCACGGTCTACGAACCGGCCGCCGAGCTCGCGCATGGTCATGCGCGCCTCCTCGCACAACCGGGTGCACTGCACCTTCGTCGCTTCACGGGCCGGCAGGTAGAGCTTCGCCGCTTGCGTCGCCGCGAGGAATTGGGCTCGCATGTCGTCGTCCAGTTTGGCGGCGATGGCAGCGACCGCGGCATCGCGTTCCGCAACCGCATTCGCTGTCCGAATTGCCGGCGAACCCTCATCCGGGACCTGGCGTGCGTGGTCGAGCATGCGAAGCGGGATCTCAGGGTTAGATCGGTAGGTGGGTGAACGTCCTTCCCACACGCTCGGTCCCAGAAATCCCCACGAGTCCAGGAAAGCATCCCACTGTGCGAGAAACGTCTGCGCATCGGCGGCCTCGAGTGTCTGGATGCGATCGAGGACACCAGTGATCCCGGCCCCGAACGCTGCAGAAAGTGTCGGAGAGTTGCGAACCAAGCGAGACAGATCCCAGAGGTCGAACGATTGCTGCGCGGAGTCGACTTCGCCGAGTCCCGACGTCATCTTTGCAACCAGTTCTCCCTCGCCGACTGCTTCACCTACCTGTGCGAGCAAACCGGTGATGATGTTGCTCGCGTAGAGGTGGACGATGTGGGTGGCGAAGACTGGTCGCATCTCCGGGACCAAGGAACGGTACCTGCCGACAAGTTCCTGATCGGTCAAGCGAGTCAGATCCGGTCGCTCAGCGACGACAGTGTCAACCCGCGCTCGGTGCTTGGCCAGTTCGGGGATATCCGTTGCCGCGAACAGCCCTTCCATCCACTCGACCATTCGCTCGGTGCACTGCTGATCCTCGTCAGCCGGATGCGGCGCGTACGGCCTGACGTCCGGGTGCTCGCCGAACAACGACCGGTCGATAGCTTCCGCCGTCATCCCGGGCGTGCGCACCGCTAGGACGCGCGAGATAGAGACGTTGATGTACACATAGCCACCGAAGCACCCAACGACCTCGCACTCGCCCTCACGGCGGAAGTCTTCCTCGGTGAACACCCCGATCTCGTAGAGACCGTCGCGGTACGCGGCGTCGTACACGCCACGGCCGAACGTACTCCAAGTGAGAGGTGTCGCTGCATCGCTGAACACCTCACCGGTGTTGGCACGTGTGAAGATGGGAAAACGTTCGCTCGGCTTGTCGTCACAAGGCCATGACGTAGTCATATCGGCTCCTCGATCAATCGATGATGTGAGGAGCGTACGAACGTTCGAGTGCGGTCAACGATCCCCGCCAGAGGAATACCCCATAAGAGGTAACGCGCCGTAAAGTGGTGTCGTACAGCAGCTCATTTGGTGACACTGGGACCATGATCAGTTCAAAAGACGCTGAATTTCATCCTCCCACCACGGACGCGCGCATGTGGACGGAGACAAACTACTTCGGATTCGAGATTCCCGAGGTTCCCCTCCACATCGGGTTGTATGCCCTCTTCCGGCCAAATCTCGGGGTCGTGAACTCCGCCATCTTCGTCAACTCACGTCGTGTGACCTCGTCGTGGGAGATCGACTACTGGGACAGTCGCGCGTACCTACCGATGCCCGAATCCGGAAGCTTGCTGGACTACTCACTCGGCAACGGTCTGTCGGTCACCTGTCGCGAACCCAATAAAATCTGGGACCTTCGTTACGACAACGGCGAGTCCCTGAAAATCGACGTTCGCTACGAGGCGCTCATGGAGGGATTCGACATCCATGACCCGGCGATGGACCCCAGGGCCAAGCACTTTGTCGGTGACCTCTCCGGAAGCGCAGCGTACGCAGGTCATTTCGACATGACCGGAAAGATCACCGGAGAAGTGACCCTGAATGGGGTCACGCACAAGGTCGACTCGATGTCGACGATGGATCACAGCTGGGGCGTGCGTGAAGAGAAGCAGCTCGGCACCATGACTTGGCTTCAGGCTCATTTCAATCATGATCTGGCGATCCACTCGATGTTCGCCTTCGACCCCGCTATCGGGCCGGACCAGGAAGTCATCGCCGAGATCACGCATGGTTACGTGATGGACCACGGCAAAGGCATCGGTCTCAAGGATGGCACCGCCACCATCCGACGCCGGGGAATGTACGCCGAGACCATCGACCTTCATCTGACCGACGCCCAGGACCGCGTATGGGAGCTGACGGGCGAGGCGCAGACTCAGTTCCCCTGTCAGTTCTGGCCGGGCTCGATGGCGTTCATGGTTCTGCCCAAATGGACGATGGGGGATCTGACTGCCTACGGCACCAGCACCGATTTCTTGGACCTTTACCACTACACCAAGCTGTACAACTGAACTGCGCACAAACGGATACCCGCCCGGGCGACCGGGCGGGTATCTGCGTGTAATGCGGCGTTACGCGGTGACGGTCACCGGAGTCTTCGACTTCTCCAATGATCGACGGAGATAATGAGGATCCCAGGACATATCCACATAGCCCACGGCCACCTCCCCGTCGATGGATGCCGACATGGCAGTGTCGCGCAGAGTGAAATTCGAACTCACGTCCCAGGCGAAGTGCGGTCCACCTCCGTCGAAGGTGACGTGGGACGATCGTCCGATCAGATCGGTCCAGTCCGTCGACATGCTGCGGTGCAGAAATTCGGAGTCGAGTGTGTAGCGCAACGAAAGATCCTGCAGTGGAACGCACTGACCCTCACGGAGAAGATAACCACGAACATAGCGTTGACCGTAGGCAAGCAACTCGACGGCATGGACCGCTGTTGTGCTGCCCAATGCGTTCACCCATTTCATGTGATGCATTGCATCCCAATCACGTTCCCCCCAGGAATGGTCTCTCTGACACATCGCGTCGATAGGGTACGCGTGACCGTCTATGTCGAGCGTACCGTGGGCTCGACCCGTCTGCTCCAACCTGTCGTCAGCGAAAAACGGCGGACAGCCTTCGGGGTGACTTCCATACCGGTAGGGTGCATGCAACCCATTGAACCTGAGGGTGATCGCGACGCGCTTTCCTCGGAACGAGACGGTCGAGCTCATCCCGTCCGGGTTCAGCTCGAGAGTCAGCGGCCCGACGCGATAGTCATCGAACCGGGCACTGCCCAGAACGGGCACTCCGTCGACCTTCTCGAATATTTGCTCGCCCACCGTCGTCCCGAAAACGCTGAGCGCGGCGCCGGCGGCGCCTTGTGAATTGATCCAGGTGTAGACGAACGCAGTGACCCCGTCCGCGACGTGCGGTATGACCCAGACGATCGACTCTCGATGTCTTGGGCGAGTTGGATCCAAGACATTACGTGTCTCACGGAACCCGTTGGGGTGCAGAGCTTCAGCTGACATGTGCATCACTTCTCGCCGCTCGCGACAACAAGTGATCAAGATACGCGCGGGGCCAGGTATATTCCACGTACGCGCGCACCTGATGGCCGCCCAGAGTCCCGGTGAACATCGTGTCCGAGAAGTTGAACGTGGGGGTCACGTCCCAGCGGGCGAGGGTGTGTCGTCGATCCAGGTTCAGCGTCGTGTGGCGCCCGCCCGAATCAACCAACTCGGCTCTGACCACGTCTTGGACGAACTCAGGGCCGTATTCGGTGGAGACGGACGCATCGACAATGGACGCTTGTACGCCATCGAGGTAGACGTACCCGTTGATGTCCACTTCCCCCTCTGCCATTGTCCACATCAGGTTCGCCGAGCAGTCGTCCCCCGAGGCCGCTATCCACTTGTAATGGTGGATTGCATCCCAGTCTCGGGTTCCCCACGATTGGTCACGGTGTCCAGGACCATCGAATTCGTAGGTTTTACCGCGCCAGACGAGGCTGCCCGCGATTCGTCCAGTTTGTTCGTAGCGATTGTCAGCGAGATAACTCGGTGTACCGATGGCGTTGGAGCCATAGTCGAAAGCAGGATGGATTCCTTCGAACGTGAAATGGACAGCGAGGTCGTCCGCTTCGAAACGGACGTCCGCACCTTGAAGCGCCTCCCCGACCGCCAGGGACGCGCCGCCCAGATTCCACTTGTCGAAGTCCTGAACGCCGACCTCGAGACCGTCGCGGTGGTCGAAGTACACCGGCTCAGGACCGTCAGAATGGAGAACGAACGCCCGCCCGCCTATGCCGGAGTCATTCACCCATGTGTACCAGTGGCCCATCAAGCCGTGCTCTGGAAGAACGAGGCAGTACGCCACGCTCTCGCGCGCGAATTGTCCATTGATCGTGTGACGTAGGTGGTCGTGTGGCTGCAAAGCCATGAGTGCTCCATTCGATGTTCGTGATCGGGGTCCGATCGGCTCGCTACCAGGTTGCGCTGTGTTCGATGGGAATGAACGCCTCTCCCATCACAAAGGCGGGTGGCAGAAGGTCCTGCGCATGACCGTTTGTGAGCGGGAAGTAGGCCTGCGATGTCAAGGGATCAAGTTCGTCGAACTGCTCTTCTTCGACGAACGAATTCCACAACCCGACCGGCCGCGCGAAGGGAGCCATCATCTCGCGGGTGTAGACCAGGACGCCGGCCATGATGCGATCGCGGCGACTCATGCTGGCGATTCGCCGGTACAGTTTCCCGACGCCCTGCTGCGAGCGCTGCAAGATGTCGCGCTGTTCGTCGAGATTGAGGCTGACGAGTTCGGTGCTGTCCCAGCGGTCCTTACGGTAGACGGTGAAGTGAGTCAACGCGTTCCAATAGTCCGCGTGACCGGTGGTGAACGTTGTGCCTATGTCGTTGATGTTGAACTCCGGCGCCGAACCGTCGAAGATCATCGCCTGTGTAACGCAGTAGGGGAGCCCGCCGGCGGCGTCATCCATCCACGGATACAGGGGTTCGAGAAGGAAGTGATCGCGGACCAGCATCACGTCGCCGTTGGGTAGTTCATAGGGTCCGCTCGTGTTCGTCGCCGAGCGCGTGTCGAACATGAGGAGAAACCCGAAGACTTCGGTCGCGGCGTTGAACTTGCGGCAGAATCGGCGGTGTTCGTCGTCTGCGACCGGTTGGCGCTCGTCGTAGAATCGATCGATCCACTCCTGGTCGAGAACTCGGGGTTTGTAGTTTCGTCCGGAGATGAAGCCACGACCCGGCCCGTAGACACCGTGCTGGATACGCCGCTGGAACTGAATTGCGGTGTTGAGCTCGTGGAGACGATCGTGTGGTTGTTGGAGGCCGAGCGAAGTGAGCAGGCCGCGCCCCATCAGTGTGCAGATGTTGACCCACGCGCGGGTGTTGTTCAGTTTGTCCGCTGGCTGCGACGCATGCGACCGCGCGAGGTCGACCAACCCTTCCGAGCCGCCGGCGGCCTCGGTGATCCGGTCGTACAGGTGCGGGAACTTCAACCATTGCTGGACGAAGGCGACCGTCTCGTACTCTTGCCGCGGTATCAAGCCGGACTCGCCCTCAGTCGACCTCCGGGCAAGCAGGTCCCACAGGTTCCAGCCCGAGTATGCGAGGTAGTCGTCGATCTCTTCGACGGACAGTCGGTTGGGACGCACATTGTGGTCCGTGGTGTCGATGATATTTGTCTTCAGGGTGGCCGCGATACTCTTGTCTCCAGCACTGCCCAGCGGGTGAATGCCCCTGTAACGCTGCAACATCGCCTCGAAGTCGATATCCGTCACGTCGCGCTCCGTTCTGTTCTGCAGCAACCGCAATTGACAGTGCGTGGTGCGACTGCCTGTTGCCTATGGGCACATGCAACCAGGTGACGAAAGCTGATGCTCGGTGTCGGGTGTCGAACGATGGAAAAATCTACACCGGGCCCAGACGAACCGAGGCAGAGTCCGTGGCTAAGCCCAGATAGGCTGTGAACTAGGACACATGTCCCGGTAGATTTCTACACATCCGGATGCACCGCATCTTGCCTCGCGAGGTCACCGACGGAAAGGATTCATCGCAGCGTGAACTTCCGGAGGGAGTCCACGGCTCCACCACGCGGTATCAACATCGAGGATGTGATTGACGATATGGGCCCCTTGACCAGTTCAGTATTCGTAAGGACCAGCGACGATCTCGAACCGTCCATCGCGGCAATGCTGGATCGTAAGCGCGACACGGTCGAACGAAGCGGTGACTACTCCCCGCTGGGCACCGAGGCTGTCCGTTGTGGGCTCGAACGATTCCTCGACCGTGAGGCGGTCTCCGCCATCGTGCGCGCCGTCGAACCGATGGGAGGTGGGGCGTCGAATGAGCAGTATTCGGTGGAGCTTGCCCATTCCGACGGAAGATCCGAACGACTCGTCCTCCGCATTGATGCGATTCAAGGCGTAATGGAATCGGACCGACAACGTGAGTTCGATGTCCTGCACTTTCTCGAGCCACATTTCCCGGTTCCGACACCACGATGGGTTGAATCCACCGGAGAAATACTCGGAAGGCCATTTTTGGCGACATGTTTCGTGGACGGGGTGTCGGCGCCGACAAACCTTTCGCAGGAAAGTGTCTCGGGCATGCAGACGGTCCTTTCCGGTGGGCAACGTGAGGAACTCGCCGAACAATTCGTTCATAATCTGGCGCTTCTGCACGATATCTCGCTGAACCCGGCCGAGCTCGGTTGTCTCGGCGTTCCCGACGGCGATCCTCGTCAAGCGGCACGTTGGCAGGTGAACTGGTGGTCGCGCGTGTGGCGCGACGATTCCATCGCACCGTTCCCTCTCGTGGCAGGGATCGAGGTCTGGCTGCGCGACAATCTTCCCTTGCAAGAACGTCTCGTCGTCGTCCACGGTGACTACCGCACCGGCAACTACCTCTTCGACGAGTCCACCAACAAGATCACCGCAGTTCTCGACTGGGAACTGGCGCATGTCGGAGATCCGCATGAGGACTTGGCATGGGGAATCCAGCGGCTCTACAGCACGGTCTCCGAAGACGGAGAGCGTCTCGTCACAGGACTCATGCCCCGTGAGCGCCTGCTCTCACGGTATGAAGAGCTTTCCGGACATCGCATTGACCCCATAACGCTGCACTTCTACGAGGTGCTCTGCGCTTTCAAAAGCCTCATCGCGACGCTTGCGTCTTCGCTTCGTGCCGCCCGCGACCGTCAAAGTCACCATGATGTGCTCCTCACCTGGTTATCGACGTGCGGATACCTGTTCGCGGCCGACATCATCGACATGATCGAGAAAGGTCCACGATGAATCCCTCAATACAGCTTCGAATCGATTCGGTGATCCGTGCCCTCGAAGACACGGTCGATCCCGCCGTTGCCGGAAATGAACGAGCCGCAGAGCAGCTGCAGATGTCGATCGCTCACCTGCGGGTCATTCGCGAGCAGGTCGACATCGCAGCTAGCTTTGATAAGTACGAGCTAGCGTGCTTCGAGGGCTTGGGGGCGGACCTGTTAGCAGCGAGCTCGGGGGGACCCGCGGTCGTCGATGCCACCCGGACGCTCGGCTCAGTCCTCGCCAGCTCGTACTCACCGCAGGACACCGTCGCGATACGCGATAGGGCGGATCGGCTGGGTCGAGCAATCGAAGGACTGATCTATGCATCGTACAAAGACGGCGACGATGCGTTCCAGGTGTCAGCGAGGACCGCGGTGTTGAACTCAGAACGCAAACGAGTCAACGCAAACCGGTCATTCTTCGCGGGGATGGCCTGGGAGAGCGATGTGCGTTTAACTGATCTCAACCGACTTCTGTTGGACCCGACCGAGGCTCAATGAGCCCTGCGCGGGTCCCACAGGGGATGCGCACGATTGCGCAACGCGATGATCGCAAGTGCGGTGTGCACTGAGAGCTGTGCGAACGGATCATTGAGCATGTCCAGGCCTGTCAGGCGGCGCACGCGCGCCAACCGCTGTCGGACCGTATTCTCATGCACCGACATCGCTGCTGCCGTTCGGCGAACACTGTGTCCCATCCGCGAGAACTGTGCGAGGGTGGCCATCAGTATCTCCATATCGCTGTCAGCTTCTTCGCTCCACAGTGGACCCAGCGTGTGTTCCACGTACCGGCGAATCGCCGCGATGTTGCCATTGGCGACGAGAATTCGCGCCGGACCAAGGTCTCGAACACTAAGGATCCGCGTATGGTCCGCGATGAAACGCTCGAGGCAGGCCACCACCTCCAACGCTTCGTCATAGCCTTCTGTGATCGCGTCGACCCCGACTGCACTCGAGACACCGCACTGGACTCCCGAGTCTGGCAAGACCGAACTCAGGCCTCTGCAAACCTCTTCGATCAGCCGGGAGTCCTCAGTCCGCTCCGCCGCACCGTGATCGACGATCAGCACCGGCCCCCGTGGAGTCCGCGCCCCAAAAACTTTGCCGGCGAGCAACTTATTCAGAGAAAAAGTTAGCGAGTCGATGTCACCGACGCCGCGCGACAGTGCCGAATCGTCGATCGCTACGATAATGCAGGAACTATCGGAAGCGATACCGAGTCGGCGCGCATCCTCCACAGTGCTTTCGCCCTGCTCTCCACGCCGCAGTAGTCGTTCCACGAAACCACGTGTCAGATCAGCAATCGAACGGTGCATCGCCTGGTGGAGGGTACAGTGCCGCGCGAGATAGACCGCCCCACGGTCCATCAGGAAATGGTCAAGCTGTCTAAAGGTACGGCCGATCTCTCCCATGACCAACCAACCGAGGAACTCATCTGCACTGGCCCCGTCGATGCGTTCAACGAGGCAACGCCGAGCAACTCCATTGGGCGTGTGGGCGATCATGAATTGGCTACCCCGCTGTTCTCGCCGTCCCTCGGTGCACATCGACGTAATGTCAGGTGGCGCGAGTTCCCTATCGCCAGACCGGAGCACCCTTTGTCCTCGCGTGTCGAATACCCACATGGGCAAATCGGTTGACTCAGCGATGGCTGCGAACATCTCCGGGAACTCACACCCCGATCCCAATCGGTCGGCGAGGCGTACCTCCATCTCGTGCTGACCGAGCAACAGCGCATATCGATCTGCAAGTTGCCCAAAATTGTCAGGACGATGCTCATTGGTGGTGTTGAGTGTCGTATCCATGACGCAGCCCCTCTCAGGAGGCAAGTGTATTAGTGCTCATTCCGTCACCACGTGCCCTCAGTCGGCCTGGATCAGTTCGGATCTGAGATCGGCAATGACCGCGTCACCGACCCGTGCGCGATCCCGCAGGTAGCTGAGCGTGCCGCCGTATTCGGTGCGGAGATAATTCAACAGGGCGGTCATGGATTCCGGTGGCGACTCGAACAACACTCGCGCCACCTCCGGGTCTCGATCGGCCTTGATGAACATGTGGGCATACGTGTGGATGCGATTTGGACGTAGGACGCCTGTCAGTGCGAAGTCGGTGACGACCTGATCGTCGGGAACCCCTAAGGCGGAAAGCACTAAGGCGACGAGGATGCCGGTCCTATCTTTTCCGGCGGCGCAGTGCACCAAGACCGGTAATCGGTTCCGATCAGCCAGCACTCGGATCGCCTTCCCGAGCTGCTCGGCGCGTCGTTCGACAAGTCCAATGTAGAAGCGGGTCATGTCATCGACGCCGAAAGTCTGCATCTCCCCGGCAAGAAGCATGCGCATGTAATTCGTATCGGCGCCTTCACCGCCTTCTGCTATGGGAATCTCGACCAGCTGGGCGCCGCAGACCGTCGCCCACGCGGTCGGCGCACGGACCATCTCACTGGAGGCGCGGAGATCGATGACGGTTCGCAGGTTCAGTTGTCTGTACTGCTCGTCGGCAGAGCGGTCGTAAATGGCGTAGGACGCGCTGCCCCCGGGCATGACCAGCGCCTCCCCCCGAAGGACACGGCGGCGAGCGACGATCTCTCCACTGCGCGTTTCATAGCCACCTATATCACGCAGGTTTGATGTCCCCGGAATCGGGATGCACCGATCGGCGTCGATCATTGGGTGAGGGCGTCGACGGACGTTATGGCCTTTTGCACAGCTTGGCTCATTACTATCTCCAGATCGATGTGAATTCGTAGTTTCATTCTCGACGTACGCGGCCGACGACTGTTGGATGAGAAAAAGCCGTCTGCGTTTCAGTTCTCGATCTCGAGCGCCCTCACAGGGCATCGCCGAACCGCTTGTTCCACTGCTTTGCGTTGGCCTTCCTTGGGCGTCTCGTCGATGACTGTCAATTCACCGTCATCATTGATGGTAAAGACGTCGGGTGCCGCATACTCGCACTGACCGTGGCCCTCGCACAGATTCCAGTCCACGTGTATCTTCATCGACTTTCTCCCTTCTCCACTCGGACGTTGAGTCGCTTGAACGCATGAAACTGATTAGTGTGTAACCGATCAGGTTGGCCCAGTGGGCGGATCCGCAGGCCTCGATCCAGGACCTGAGAAAGAAATGCAGTGGCTTCCGCGCGTGCCAGGTGAGAGCCCATGCAGGCATGGATGCCCCACCCGAAGCCGACGTGCTCGTTGTCCTCACGATCGATCTTGACCATGTCCGGATCGCTGAACATGGCAGGATCACGGTTTGCCGCCTGGAACCAACAGACGACCTTGTCGCCCGCCTTGATCGTTTGACCGTTCCACTCGACATCCTTGGTGGCCGTGCGGCGCATCGCGCGGATGGGGGTGATGTATCGGAGCATTTCCTCGATCGCCGGCTTCAAAAGGGTACGGTCCGCCGCCAACGTCTGCCACTGATCTGGGAACTCGTCGAAAGCGAGAACGGTTCCCGTGAGCAGATTCCTGGTGGTCTCGTTACCTGCTCCGACGAGTACGAAGTAGTACGCCGCGAGATCGTCCCACGGCAGCGGTTCGCCATCGAGTTCGGCGTGGACCAACTTGGAAACGATGTCGTTTCGCGGGTCCTTGCGCCGCAGCTCGCTCAATTCTTTGAAGTACGCGAACATCTCGGTGCGCGCGCGCTCCTTCTCGTCCGGCCCACGCATGTACTCCGGGTCGTCGGACACCACGCGGTTCGTCCAGTCGAGTAAGAGCCCGCAATCCTCGAGCGGCACTCCGAGCACTTGCCCGAGTGCCTGGATGGGCAGCAGCGCCGAGGCCGAATGTACGAATTCGACGTCACCGCGGGCCTCGATGTCATCGAGGATCGCCGTGACCGAGCGATCGATGACGTCCTGCCAGTCTTTGATGCGGACCGCACGCAGGTGCGGAGCCACCAGCTTCCGAAGCTGGCCGTGTCGGGGCGGGTCCGTGTTGTGCACCGTGCTGGTACCACCCTCGACTTTGCGGCTGAGAATCTGTGTCCCCTCACCGTTGACGAACGTCTCGGGGTCCGTGACCACTCGGATCACATCGTTGTAACGAGTCACAGACCAGAACCCTGGTCCGTGGATCTCGTCGTTCCAATGCAGTGGTTCACACTCGCGCAGCCGCGCGAGCATCGTGTTCTCGGTGCCGTCGATGAACGGCTTGAGATCCATCAGGTCAATTGACTGCTGCCCGGTGGTCATCGCTGCCTCGCTCGGGTGGTCGAAAGGTTTGGGAATTCATCGCCGGACATGAGGATGTCGTTCCTGTTAATCATCCGCGTCCGCGAGGAACACGAGTCCGGTGTCACCCGAGGTGTCGATTCGCACGGTCGTACCGTCCGCTGGGATTGTCTCGCCCCGTGAGGTTTGGATGCCCTCGGTGAATTGGGTGGACATAACGCACGGAATACCGAACTCGCGCGACAGGATGCCGAGGTGGCTCTCCGGTGCGCCCTGGAGGGTGATGAGACCTGCGACGCCAGCCATAAGGGCTGGCGACATGAAGGTCGTCGTGCCGCCTCGCGATATCACCACGGTCGATTCCACGTCCGTGTCGCCGATGAAGTCGAGAACCTCCTCAGGGGAGTCAAGGAAGCGTATTTTGCCGATTGCCCCCGACGCGGACGTGAACGCCTTGACGCCGGCGCCGATCTGTACGCCGGTCACTGCCTCGCTTGTGGTCATTCCCGCTCCTCTTACTAGATCTACTGGGCCGAAAATTGTTGGACCATTACGGAGCATGGATTAACGTCATAAACCCGTCAACCCCTCTGGGCATCTTCGTCCTCGTTTTCCCCCGTTCGGGATAACGCGGTGGCGACTGTGGCTGCATGAGGAGGGGGCGCGGTGCCGGGGACGGTGGGGGGAAATGGCTCGCCGGCGAGCCACCCGATGTTCGGGGTTCACTCAGAAACCTGGCGTAGCTGATCGATGAACGCATCCCTACGGACACCCGCATACGTTCTGCCTGCGGATCGCCACCGCCCGGCGCGGGTGGCGATGCGGCGCTGGTTATCTCGAAAGGGGGAAGTGTGCCTGCAGTCACTCCCCGGGCTTCCGATGATTGCCATCACGCGCTATGTTCTGGACCAATGAGTAAACGGTCAGACCGTAACGAGATGGAGGCAATGGTGAATGGTGTCTACTCCTTCGACCATGACCATGAGGTTCCCGCACGCGAGCTCGGACACCTACTCGGCGGCAAGGGAGCTGGCCTGGCGGAGATGACAGGGGCATTGGGCTTCAACGTCCCACCCGGCTTCACCATCACGGTGCCCATGTGCCGTGCATACCTTGCGCAAGGCTGGCCCGCCGATCTGGACGCGGAGATCAGCGCCCACATCGACCAGCTGGGCGAGGTCATGGGCCGCCGGCTGGGTGATCCGATGGACCCACTCCTGGTCGCGGTGCGCAGCGGCGCCCCGGTTTCGATGCCAGGCATGCTTGATACTGTGCTCAACCTGGGGCTCAACGACGACACTGTCGAAGGGCTTGCCCGCATCTCTGCGGACGAGCGGTTCGCCTGGGACAGCTACCGCCGTTTTCTCTCGATGTTCGCGAGCACGGTGATGGACGTTCCGCGGGAAACGCTGCCCGAGATCGAGGCGGGAGCCACACCCGAAGTGTTGCGCGGGCACGTCGCGGCGCTCAAAGAGCGGATCGCTGAGTATGCCGGCCGACCGGTGCCCCACGATCCGGTGCAGCAACTTCGTGAGGCCATCGAGGCCGTTTTCCGCTCATGGGGCTCCGATCGTGCTCGCGCCTACCGCAAGCACGAGTCCATCGACGAGAACATCGGTACCGGCTGCAATGTGCAGGCGATGGTTTTCGGCAACCGAGGGGATGACTCCGGTACGGGCGTTGTCTTCACTCGCGATCCGTCGACCGGCGAGGCGACGCCGTTCGGGGACTATTTGCCGTGCGCGCAGGGTGAGGACGTCGTCGGCGGCAACGCGCGGACCGAGCCCCTCATCTATCTGGCTGAACATCAACCTGACGCTTACGCTGAATTGCTTGAAACACTCCGACGTCTCGAACTGCATTATCGCGATATCTGTGACGTTGAGTTCACCGTTGAGAACGGCAAACTGTGGTTGTTGCAGACCCGCATCGGCAAGCGCGGCGCTGTTGCAGCGGTTCGTATCGCCGTCGACATGGCGGACGATGCCGAGATCGGCCTCACTCCAGCCGAAGTGTTGGCTCGTGTGCCCGAAGCGACTCGCGCTCGTGCTCGAGCCGAAGTCGCCGCGCAAGCGCAGGATCCCGAGGAGGGCACGACACTGCTGGGCATCGGTTTGGGAGCATCGCCCGGCCGGGTGAGCGGGCGTGTCGTGCTCACAGCCGAAGAAGCCATGTGCGCCGATGACGACGTGATCCTCGTACGCACCAGCACCAGCCCGGAAGACGTGGCCGGCATGTCCGCCTCGGTCGGAATCCTTACTACTCAAGGGGGGCTGGTGAGCCACGCTGCCGTCGTGGCCCGCGGCTGGGGCATCCCGGCAGTGGTAGGGGCTCACACGCTGAGCATCTCCGGCGACCAGGTGCGGTCGGACGGTGGGTCAAGCGTCACCGCCGGAGAAGTGATCACGATCGACGGGGCCACCGGCTGCGTGTGGATCGGTGAGGTCGCCGCGTCTGCCGCCGAAGCAGCTGATGTCGTCGTGGAACGACTACCGCATCTTCTCCGGATCGACGAGTGGGCACAGCAGCGGGAGGTGTCACCGGCATGACCAAGGCGGCGTGCCCGGAGCACGTAGTCGTCGTCGGTGCATCCCTCGCCGGGCTGCGTGCAATACAAACTGCCCGTGAGGTCGGCTTCGCGGGCCGGCTAACCCTGATCGGCGACGAGAACCATCTCCCGTACGACCGACCGCCACTGTCCAAGGAATATCTGGCGGACGGGCCCCTCACAACGGCACACGAGTTCCCTGAAACCGCTGATCTTGCAGAGAGACTGGACGTGGACGTCCGAACCGGCACTCGCGCGGAATCCTTGGATGTCCAAGGGCACACCGTGACGACGAGCCGGGGCGACGTCGTCAGTTTCGACGCATTGCTGATCGCCACCGGCGTCCGTGCGCGCCGGCTACCGGGCACGGATCGTCTCGCCGGGGTCCATGTGCTGCGCAACCTCGATGATGCAGAGTCCATCCGAGAGGCACTCGACACCCGGGCGCGCGTGGTGGTAATCGGCGCCGGTTTCATCGGCGCCGAGGTCGCGTCAGCGGCGGTGAAACGAGGCCTTGACCCGATCATTCTCGAGGCCGCCGCCACTCCACTCGTCCGCGCGGTCGGCGAGGAGGGCGGTAGGGGGCTTGCTCGAATGCATGCACGCAACGGAGTCGACCTCCGATGCGGCGTCGCCGTCTCCGAGATCGTGGGCGATGATCGCGTCGAAGGCGTCCGTCTCGCTGATGGAACCGAGATCGCTGCCGACCTGGTGGTGGTCGGTATCGGCGCGGATCCGGCGACCGACTGGCTCGAGACATCGGGACTGCGTATCGACAACGGCGTTGTCTGCGACGAAACCCTACGTGCCGGGGACGGCATCTGGGCCGCCGGTGATGTGGCCCGATGGGCTAATCCACTCTTCGACGCCTCGATGCGCCTAGAGCATTGGACGAACGCCGGCGAGCAGGCGGCACACGCGATGGAGAACCTTTTGGCTCCCGCGGACGCGTCGCCGTATCAGCACGTTCCCTACTTCTGGTCGGATTGGTACGGACAACGAATCCAGTTCGCCGGTCTCCCAGTCGGCGAGCCGCACGTGGTCAGCGGGAACTGGGACACCGATGACCTTGTGGCTCTCTACCGCGACGGCGATCGACTCGTCGGCGCACTCGCCGTCAACCGAAGAGGAGATATCATGAAGTATCGCGTGCAAATCTCGCGTCGTGGAACATGGCATGCCGCAATGGAATTCGCCGACAAACGCAACGCCGCGGCCGCGGCGAACACCTGACTTGCGAGTCGAGGAGAATACGAACATGCAGAACCACGACGACGTGTTCATCGGCGGTAGGTGGGTCCGTTCCCGCTCTACTGACCGCACCGAGGTCGTCAACCCCGCTACCGGGGAAATCTGGGCGACCGTCCCTGACGGCGACGAATTCGACATCGAAGATGCAGTAGCAGCCGCACGCTCAGCCTTTCCGGCGTGGGCGGCCACCGACCCATGGGAGAGAGCCGCGTTCCTGCGTCGGCTCGCCGATGAGGTCGACCTGCGGTCAGAGGAACTGTCACGCATCATCACCACCGAGAATGGGACGCCTATCGCAGAAAGCGGTGCGGCTCCATCACACAGCGCAGCACACCTGAGGTTGACCGCCGACCTCGCTGAGGTGCTGGCTGCTCCCGACCATCGAAGTAACCCGATGGCGCCGGGGCACAGTGTGGTTCGCCGGGTACCGGTCGGCGTTGCCGGTCTCATTACCCCATGGAACTTTCCGCTCGGGCTCATCATTATCAAGCTGGGTCCAGCCCTGCTCGCGGGTTGCACCGTCGTCATCAAACCGGCACCTGAAACCCCGATGGCCACCCGCCTTTTGATGGATGCCGTAGTGGCGGCGGGAATCCCCGACGGAGTGGTGAACCTGGTGACAGGAACGACCGGTGCGGGCAATGCGCTGGTCAGACATCCGAAAGTGGACAAAATCTCGTTCACCGGGTCCACGGCAGTCGGTCGAACGATCGCGCGGACCTGCGGAGAAAGGCTTCGCCCGGTGACCCTCGAATTGGGTGGCAAGTCGCCGGCGATTGTCCTCGACGATTTCGATCCGGAGGTCTTCGCGAAGAATTTGCTCAAGGTCTCCATGCGCAACACCGGACAGACCTGCAAGGCCTGCACACGCCTTTTGGTACCAGCCGATCGACATGAGGAGATCGCCTCACTTGCAGGCGAGGTCGTGGGCTCTGCGCCGATGGGCGACCCCTTCGATCCGGCGACGTTCTTCGGTCCAGTCGTGTCCGCACGTCAACGGGACCGAATCGCCGGGTACCTGACGGTGGCCCATGCCCAGGGCGCCAAGGCGGTGACCGGAGGTGATGTCTCCCAACGATTCGAACGCGGGTTCTACGTTGAACCCACCGTGTTCTCGCATGTGACACCAGAGATGACCATTGCCCGGGAGGAGATCTTCGGGCCGGTGTTGTCGGTGATCAGTTACCGCGACATCGATGAGGCCGTCGCGATCGCCAACGACTCGGACTACGGCTTGGCCGCTACAGTCTTCAGCGCCGACGAGGATCGTGCGACTAGCGTCGCCCAGCGTCTGCACACCGGCAACATTGGCATCAATCACTATGGATCCAATGCCGCAGCACCTTTCGGCGGACACAAGGACAGCGGACTCGGAACCGAGTTCGGCGCCGAAGGACTTGATGCGTACCTGCAATTCACCTCTATCCACTATCCGTCTTGACCGATCGAAAGAGAACAATCTGATGCGCGCAGCGGTGATGTGGGATGCCGGTAAACCCTTCGAAGTCCAAGAGATCGACATAGCCCCGCCGGCACCGGGCCATGTCTCGGTTGACCTGCACAGTTGCGGCGTCTGCGCGTCGGACCTGTCGCTGACGACGGCATTCGGACAGCCCACGCCAGTGGTACTCGGGCATGAGGGAGCGGGCATCGTCGCAGAAGTGGGCGACGGCGTCGATTCCATCCAGGTCGGTGACCACGTCGTCCTGGTGTGGGTACCTCCTTGCGGAAGGTGCGCACCGTGCCGACGTGGTGACGACTACTTGTGTGCCAACCGCCGATCGTCGGCGGACGCCCGCGCCGGAAAAGCGGCACGGCCCTCCCCGCTCAGTGTGAACGGCACATCCATTCACCAAGGTATGGCGACCTCGACATTCGCCGAGCGCACCGTCGTCCCGGCCAACGCGGTCGTACGCATCGACGACGACGTCCCGTTCCCGGTCGCCGCGATGATGGGATGCGCAGTGCCGACCGGCGTCGGCGCCGCACTCCGAAGCGCCAAAGTGCAGCCCGGTGACAATGTTGCCGTGATCGGTTGTGGCGCTGTGGGACTGAATGCAGTGATGGGTGCCGTCGTGGCCGGCGCCGCGCGCGTAATCGCCATCGACCCGATGGAGGAGCGTCGCGCGCTGGCCCACACCGTCGGCGCGACGGAGTCGCTCGCCCCCGAACAGTTGGACGAACTGCGCGACATGGACATCATCATCGACGCAGTGGGCGCCCCCGCGACCGTCGCGGGCGCATGGAAAGCTATCCGTCGTGGCGGCACCGTGACGGTCGTCGGCGCCGGCAGGCCGGACAAGGTCGTGGAGATCAACGCCTACGAGCTCTTCCATGACGACAAGAAGATCACCGGAAGCTTTCACGGCGGCATCAGTATGCACCGAGACCTACCGATCCTGGTCGGACTGTGGCGCAATGGACGGCTCCCCATCGAAAAGCTGATCAACAAGACCGCAGACCTCTCCGAAATCAACGAGGTCGTCAACGCACAGCAGAGCGGCGAAGCACTTCGTATCGTACTGACACCTCAGCCCTGAGAGTCAGTACGACACCTCAAAACGTTCTAGGAGGTACAGACCTATGAATTACAGCCCTGCAGAAGAATTCGACGTGCTCCATGGAGTCCGAATCAAGGGCATGGCCCAACCGGAGGAAATTGCCTCTGCGATCGGACTCAACCCTTCGCTTGTCGAACGGGTACTCGACGACGCGGTTGACAAGGAGCATGTGAGGAAACGATCCGGAGGCCGGGTACAGGGATACATGCTGACGGTGAAGGGCCGTAAGCGGCACGAGGAACTGCGCGCGGCCAATGTCCCGGCTCAGCTCGATGATCTCGCCGCAGCCTATGACGCATTCCTCGCCCCGAACCGTGATTTCAAGGCGGTCACGACCAAGTGGCAGACCGAGGCTAACGGTGACCCGTCGGTGGTCTTACCCGACCTCATCGCGATCGACGAGAGCGTCAGCAAGGTGCTGACGCTGGCATCGGGTTCGGTTCCTCGGATGCAATCCTACGTACCTCGGTTCAGGACTGCGCTCGAGGCTTTCCAGAGTGGGGAGACATCAGCTCTGGCCCGTCCGATGTCGGGGTCTTACCACGACGTCTGGATGGAACTGCACGAGGACATGTTGCAGATCCTCGGTCGTGAGCGGACTGACGCAGACGAATGACGGACTTTCAACCGGTAGCGCTCCGGGCGTCAACGTCGAGCTGCCCCTGAATTGTACTGAGCCGTACGGCGCCTACTTGGGCGGCCGGTGGCTGCCACTATCAAGGATCAGGCCTTTCGAATGTGAATTTCGAATGATGGCATAGGGAAATCCGAGGTCCGTTCACGCGATCCGACAGTGGGCTGTCGTTGTCGACCGCAACGCCACTGGTTCGCACCTTCGGTGTGGCTGAACTGCTCGGCGTACCCAAGGACGCACCGGCGCTGCCGCGCGACGGCCTGAACTTCGATAAGGACGGTGCGCCACCATGTACATCAGCCGATCGTGCCGCAGCGATAAGGTGCGTTTCCCAAGCCGCTGTTCCACGGTGACACACACAGTCCATGTCGAGATCGAAGTGCTCGAACTGCGGGATCGAAGCCGCGACCCGACCAAGACATTGCGGTGTTTCTTCACCATGCATTCAATCAGCACGTTGAGGTAGTGGCTTCGTGCAAGCGCGCGGCCTACAGAGGAAGAAGCCGCAGTGAGCCCAAATCGATCCTTCTTGTTTGTCCCGGGGACAGCGAGAAGAAGTCGGGGAAGGGCACCGAGTCGGCGGCCGGCGCGGTTGATCTTGGACTTGGAAGATGCGGTCAGCGCCGGGCGTAAGTCCGTGGCACGAAGATGATCTCTGTTCGGTCTAACCATTTATTTCCGATTGCGCGACACCGTGACGAAGGACGGCATCATGATGAGCGAGCGAAACCTCGGCCGCTATACGCAGGCACAGATCGACGAGTTCTATGCGAGCGGCCAGTGGACCGATGAGAACTTCACCGAACTCTTGCGCTCGCGTGCCGAAAGCAACCCTGCCAAGACCTTCGTCACCGACGGCACTCGCGTCCTGACGTTCAGTGAGCTCTACCAGAAGTCGCAACGTCTCGCGCTCGGCCTCCGGCGTCGCGGTCTGCAACCCGGCGACAGGGTTGCGGTTCAGTTGCCGAACTGGGTCGAATTCGTCGTCGTTGCTGCCGCCTTGTCGCGGATCGGAGCCGTGATGGTGCCGATCATGCCGATCTACCGTAAGGACGAGGTCTCCCACGTCGTCTCTGACGCGTCGATCCGGACGGCGATCGCTCCGGCAGAGTTCAAGGGCTTCAACTACGCGGCGATGTTCGATGAGATTCGCCACGAATCAGCAACTCTCGAGTCGATCATCGCCGTGCGCACCACACAGGACACGCGTACGTCCCTCACCGAAAAGGACATCTTCACCCTCGAAGACGTGATCGCCGCCGAGGCGGACACTGCCGCCGTCGACGACGAACTTGACTATCGTGCACATCCGGATGATCCGTTCGTCCTCGTCTACACCTCGGGTACCACCTCACGGCCGAAGGGGTGCCTGCACACCTTCAACACCTACGCCTCGGGCGCCCGCGCCCTGAAAGTCGCGTTCGCTCACACCGATACCGATGTGCAATTCGGTCCGTCGCCGATTACCCACACGACTGGTCTCGTCACGAGCGTCCTCCTTCCGCTGCTCGCCGGGGCATCGTCACACCTCATGGCCGACTGGGACCCCAAGCGCGGCCTGGCCGAGATCGAAAAATTCGGATGCACCGCGGCTGTTACGGCGACAACTTTTCTCCAGACCCTGATAGCGGCAGCCGAGGAGGAACCGAACGCGGATCTTTCCTCGTTGCGAGTCTGGGTTTGCGCCGGCGCGCCCATCCCCGCCGCCGTGGTGGAGAACGCCAAGACCAAGCTACCTACCACTAGCGTTCTGTCGCTGTATGGACGCAGCGAGAACCTCACCACCACCACCTGCACCGTAGAAGACGACCCCCAGCGGGCGATCACCTCCGACGGCGCTGCAATGCCCGGCGCGACGGTCAAGATCATCGGACTCGACGGACTGGAGGTTCCTCGCGGAACCGAGGGCGACATCGCCTACCGAGGACCATCACACATGATCGAGTATCTCAACCGTCCCGAGGACACCGTGGAGTTGTTCACGTCGGAGGGATTCTCTCGTTCCGGGGACCTCGGCGTCATGGACGCCGACGGATTCGTGCGGGTCACCGGACGCACGAAAGACATCGTGATTCGCGGCGGTATGAACATCAGTGTCCGAGAAGTCGAGGACAAATTGGCTGGTCATCCAGATCTTCTCGCCATCGCGATCGTTGGCATGCCTGATGAACGACTGGGTGAAAAGGTGTGCTGCTACGTCGTACCGAAGGAAGGACACGAACCTCCTACGGTCGATACACTTCGCACCTACCTGACCGACCGGGGGGTTGCGATCCAAAAAACCCCCGAACGAGTCATCACGACCAACTCGTTGCCGATGACGGCGACTGGCAAAATCCAGAAACATCTTCTGCGCAAGAAGATTGTGGAGGAACTCAATCAGCCGACGGTCACGGGTGCACGCTGAGCAGCTCCACGAGAAGTGGAGTCCCAACGCAGTAGAACCCAAGAGGAGGTGGAACCGGATCACCCCTATTTTGTGGGCGAAGTTGAGGTTTTCATTGTCGGCACGGGTGGGCGGCATAGTCGGTTTGTAGCGCAGTGACGAGCATCGACCTCGATCCCGGAACAGCCCCAACGTTCACTTCGTGGGACCAACCGGCGCAGCGCACGCGACAACCAATATCCCGGTCCAGGGATCGACTCGGCGATGGTCGAGGCGCTGTTCGCAGAGTAGATTGCCTCGGTCGCATCATGCAGATGACTCTTGCCGCGCTCCATTCGGAAGTCGTCTGCACAAGCGACCAACTTTGCTGGAATCCGTGCAGGGAAGAACTGAAACTGACATCGGGTATCTGAGGGTAAGTGGCACCGATCAGGTGCTGGATCTGCAGAGGGACGCTCTGGCGGCCGCCGGGTGTTCGAGAGTCTGGGAGGAAGTGGCGAGCGGTGCCAAGAAGGACCGCCCCGAACTGCTGGACCTACTCGGGCATCTTCGCGCCGGTGACACCCTCGTCGTGTGGCGCCTGGACAGGCTCGGGCGATCGTTGAGCCATCTGATCGAGACGGTCGAAGGCCTCCAGGAACGCGGGGTGGCATTCAAATCGCTCACGGAGACGATTGACACTTCGTCTCCCGGTGGGATGCTTATCTTTCAAATCTTCGGCGCGCTAGCACAATTCGAAAGAGCGTTGATTCAGGAGCGGACGGTCGCCGGACTCGCTGCAGCACGGGCCAGGGGGAGGGTCGGTGGGCAGCCCAAGGCAATCGACGCAGCGAAGGCGCGTCATATTCGACAGATGATCGAGGCCGGGACCCCGAAGAGCGAAATCGCGTCAGTTCTGGGGATCGGTCGCGCGACGCTGTACCGGCATCTCTCGGCCACGTCGCCGTGAGGTGCTGACCTGGAGGCAGATCTTCTGTGCACCGCGCTTCTGACCAGTGGGACATCGAGTTCCTCAGCTCTCATCGTCGCCCTACTCGAAGACATCGCTGGTCAGGTCTTGACCTACTTGCTCAGGATCTCGACGACGCCGTCTGACTGAAGCCCGCGAGAGCACGTTCCCGTGTAACAGAGCGGTGGTGGCCGTGTGGTGTACCTAGTGCCTCGCCTCGATGTGACTGCCGCATCGGACCGCATCCCATTGCAAGTCGAGCGCGCGCGTTCACATCCGCCGCCGGATACGTGGCTGAGCCGGTAACCGGGTGAGTAGCATCGGCCGATGCGCATGGACCGAAACTCACGCGCACTGATCGGCTTGCCCGGGTCCGCTCGTTGACATCGCAGACGTAGGCCCGCCATCTGAGATACGCCGTCCGGCTCGACCAGTTGAGCCGGACGGCGTGTTCGCTCACAAACGAGGTGCACAGGGATGAATGGGCCCAACCGTCGCATGGCTCGTCACCCGATGTTGGTCAGGTTGCGGGTTCGGTGATGTGCTGTCGCAGTGCGAGTTTGGATATCTTCCCGGTTGGGGTCTTGGGGATTTCGTCGAGGATGAGGATCTCGTCGGGGATCCACCAGTTGGCGATCAATCCGTGCAGGTGGGTGCGGATCGATTCCGGGGTGATCTTGGAGCCGTCGACGGGGACGACGTAGGCGAGCGGGCGCTCGCCCCATTTGTCGTGTGGTGTGCCGATCACTGCTGCTTCGGAGATCTCCGGGGAGGTCATGATCGCGTTCTCGAGTTCGACGGAGGAGATCCATTCACCGCCGGATTTGATGAGGTCCTTGGTGCGGTCGACGATCCGCACGAATCCGCGGGGGTCGATGGTGGCGACATCTCCGGTGCGCAGCCACCCGTCGTCGGTGAAGGCGGTTGATCCGTCGGTGTGCCCGTAGTAGTCGCCGGCGATGGTGGGTCCGGCGACCTGCAGTTCGCCGGAGGCGACGCCGTCGTGTGGGGCGAGGGTGCCGTCCTCGTGCTGGAGTCGCAGTGCGGTCAGGGGTACCGGGGGGCCGGGGAGGCACAGGGTGTCGATGCGGTCGGTTGTGTCGAGCGCTGGCTGGTCGCTGGGGATGCGCGAACTGCACACCAGCGGGCTGGTCTCCGTCATTCCCCAGGAGCTGCTCAGGGGCACCCCGACCTGTTCGTCGTACTGCCGCGACAGGCTTGCCGGCAGGGGGCCGCCGCCGCTGACGAGTCGGCGCAAGGTGGGGAGTTGCCTACCCTGCAGGTGCGGCAGCACTCCGCGCCAGATGGTGGACACCGCGGCCGCGAAGGTGACCCGGGCTGCTTCGATCGTTTCGGCGAGTTGCGTGGGCTGCATCGCCCGGCCGGGCAGGGCCAGACGAGCTCCCGACATCATGGCCGCGTAGGGCAGTCCCCAGGCGTTGACGTGGAACATCGGGACGATCGGCATGACCACATCCGATTCGCTGATGGCGAAGGTGTCGGTCATCAGCAAGGTCATGGCGTGCAGCACAATCGAGCGGTGGTCGTAGAGCACGCCTTTGGGACGCCCAGTGGTCCCGGAGGTGTAGCACAGGGCGGCGGCGGTGCGTTCGTCCGGCAGGTCGAATGTGGCGACGGGTTGCGCAGCGGCGATCAGTTCCTCGTAGTCGTGCACGCGGGGATCATTCGGGATCTGCGGCCCGGGTCCGTCGTCCATGACGATGAGGTGCCGGACGGTGTCGAAGCGGTCGATCAGCGGCCACACGACGTCGAGTATCGAGCGGTCGACGAACAGGACGTCGTCCTCGGCGTCGTTGACGATGTAGGCGATGTCGTCGGCGAACAGTCGGTGGTTGATGGTGTGCAGGATCCGGTTGGTGCAGGGCACGGCCATGTAGAGCTCGAGGTGCCGCTGGCTGTTCCAGCCGAAGCTGCCCACTCGGGCACTGTGCGGGATCCGGAGGTGATCGAGTGCCCCGGCGAGCCGCCGAATCCGCTGTCCGATCTCGCCGTAGGTCGCGGTGGTGTGGAATCCGATGTGTTGTGTGGAAACGGTTTTGTGGCTGAATCGTCCCTCAATGCCGTCCATTAACAGCGGCAGGCTCAGGGGTCTGTCTTGCATCAATCCGTGCATCGTGGCGAATCCTTGGGCGAGATGGGGTTGTCAGTGCGTGCTGGTGGGGGAGCACACCGGGGCGGAGACGGGTTGCGCGGTTCCCGCGTCCTCTCGCCTGATGGCGTAGGCCAGCACCGGGGCGAGAGCCACTCCGATCGCCGAGGCGGTGATGACGACGTAGAAGCCGGCCGAGGGGTTGTTCGTCGCGGTTTCGGCGAGCCCGAACAGGTAGGGGCCGACGAATCCGCCGATCAGGCCGACGGTGTTGATGAAGGCCAGGCTGGCCGCGGCCATCAGGCCGGACATGCGGGCCATGGCGATCGACCAGAACAGCGGCAGGGTTCCGAAGACGAAGATCATCGAGATTGCGATCAGGACGATGCGGACGGCCGCACTCGAGGACAGCATGAAGGCGACGGAGGTGACCAGGGTGGCGGCGGCGAGGATGCCGACAGCGCTGGCCTCACGCTTGTACCAGGTGAACAGGCGAGGGATCAGCAGCACGCCGATGGTCGCGCCGATGCCCGCGCTGCCGGAAACGAGTCCGATGATGAACGATCCGCTGACGTCGAGGTCTTCGATGATCGCCGGGATGTTGAAGACGATCCCGACGTTGGTGACCTGGTTGAAGAAGTAGATCAGCGCAACGACGATGACGAACGGGCGGCCGAAGGCCTTGCGGAGGTTGCCGCGTATCTTCGTTTCGATTTCGGGGTGGGCGCCGACGGCGCGGTCGGTGAGGATGCGCGCTTCGTCGGCGGACAACCACTTTGCCTCGCTGGGCACTTGCGGAAGTTTGAACCAGACCAGGACGCCGACCAGCACCGTGACGATGCCTTCGATGAGGAACATCCACTGCCAGCCATGCAGTCCGAGTGCGCTGTCGAGCTCCATCAAGGCCCCGCCGAGGGGGCCGCCGACCACCAGCGCGAGGGTCGGTGCCAGGTAGATGAAGCCGACGACGGTGGCGCGGTAGTGCTGGGCGAACCACACCGTGACCATGTACATCAGTGCGGGATACAGGCCGGCCTCGGCGGCTCCGAGTAGGAACCGCATGAGGTAGAAGGACTGCTCGCCCTGGACAAACATCATCAACGCCGACAGGGTTCCCCAGGTGATGGCGATCCGGGCGATCCATTTGCGCGGTCCGACCCGGTACATGATCAGGTTGCTCGGGATTTCGAGGAACGCGTAGCTGATGAAGAAGATGCCGGCGCCGAGACCGAATGCGGCGGCACTGATGCCGACGTCGGCTTCCAGATGGGTCTTGGCCAGAGCGACGTTGGTGCGGTCGATGTAGGCCATGAAGTACACCGCGCACATCACCGGCAGCAGCCGCAGCACGGCCTTGCGGGTGGCGCGCTTGTGCAGCTCGTCTGCTGCTGCGAGCACAGAATCGATGCTCATGTAATTTCCTTCGGGTTGTTGCACAGGGTTTGGGGTGGACCGGACCGAGCGGCCCGGTGCAGTGCCGGGCGGGAGATTCAGTGCACTTCGAACAGGCCGGCGGCGCCCATGCCGCCGCCGATGCACATCGTCACCACGACGTAGCGGGACCTGCGGCGGCGTCCTTCGAGGAGGGCGTGTCCGACCATGCGTGCGCCCGACATCCCGTAGGGGTGGCCGATGGAGATCGCTCCGCCGTTGACATTGACCTTCTCGGGGTCGAGACCGAGGAGGTCGCGGCAGTACAGGGTCTGAGACGCGAACGCCTCGTTCAATTCCCACAGGTCGATGTCGTCGACCGAAAGGCCGTGTTGAGTAAGAAGTTTCGGGATCGCGAAGACTGGGCCGATGCCCATCTCCTCCGGTGAGCAGCCGGCGACCGCGATCCCTCGGTACGTTCCGAGCGGCGAGAGACCCCGGCGCGATACTTCGGCCGCGTCCATCAGCACCACGGCGGCGGCACCGTCGGACAGTTGCGAGGCATTTCCGGCAGTGATCGATGACTGCGCAGAGACCGTGCCGTCGGGCAGGACGGGGCGCAGCGCCGACAGTCCCTCGATCGTGGTCGACGGGCGGTTGCCTTCGTCCGAGTCGAGCACGAAGTCCACCGATCGCGGTTCACCGGTTTCGGTGTCCACGACGATTCGGGTTCCGGCGAAGGGAACGATCTCCTCGTGAAAGAGGCCGTGGTCCTGCGCGGCGGCGGTGCGCTGTTGTGAGAGCAGCGCGAAACGGTCCTGGGCGTCGCGGTCGATGCGGTAACGGTCGGCGACGATCTCGGCGGTCTCGAGCATGGGCATGTAGGTGGCGGGAAGTTTCTGCGTCAGCCACTCGTCGGCTTCCCGGTACCGGTTCTTGTGCTCGTTCTGGATCAGGGAAATCGATTCGACCCCGCCGCCGATGGTGACCATCATGCCATCGACGATGATCTGCTTGGCTGCGGTGGCGATCGCCATCAGGCCGGACGAGCATTGCCGGTCGATGGTCATTCCCGGCACCGTGACCGGCAGGTCCGCGCGCAGCACAGCCTGGCGCGCGACGTTGAATCCGGTGGCACCTTCGGGCATTGCGCAGCCGAGGATGACATCTTCGACCTCGGCCCCCTCGACTCCGGCCCTGGCCAAGGCCCCGGTAATCGCGTGCGCGGCCAGGTGCGGGCCGGACGTGTCGTTGAACGCCCCTCGGAATGCCTTACCGATCGGCGTGCGCGCGGTAGAGACGATCACTGCTTCTCTCATCGGCCCACTCCCGCGCTCAGGTCCGCGCCGGCGGCGATGGCGACGTAGCGTCCGGTCTGCTCGAACGCCGAGTCGGTGACCACCGAGGAGGACATGTCGCTGATCGCGGCCCACCGTTCGGCGATCACCTCCGGGGAGCGGACCTCCTCGGGCAGGTACACCCCGGCCGATTCCTCCATCCGGGCCACGGCGAAGACACCGGCACCGGCAGCGAGGATCGTTTTGCTCGGGGCGTCCTCGGAGACCAGGAACAGCGCCCCGGGTGAGATCGATTCCGGAGTCAGTGCTGCCAGCGCTTCGTCGTCGATGAGGTCCTCGGTCATCCGGGTGGCGGCCGTCGGTGCGAGGGCGTTGACCCGAATGCCTTTGCGCGCACCCTCGATCGAGAGGACGTTCATCAATCCGACCACTCCCGACTTGGCGGCGCCGTAGTTGGATTGGCCGAAGTTGCCGTAGATGCCCGACGCGGACGTCGTCATCAGGATGCGGCCGTATCCCTGCTCGGCCATGTGCGGCCAGACCGCCTTGGTGCAGTGCACCGAGCCCATCAGGTGTACGTCGAGGACCTTCCGGAAGTCGTCGAGGTCAACCTTGGCGAACGACTTGTCGCGCAGGATGCCGGCGTTGTTGATCAAGATGTCGACCCGCCCCCACCGTGCGATCGCCTGGCGGACCATGTCCTCGACGTCGGCGACGTCGGTGACATCGCAGCGGTGCGCGAACGCCTCTCCGCCACGCTGCTCGATCTCGGTGACCACCCGCGCTGCCGGACCGTCATCTACCCCGCCGCCGGTGACCGACCCTCCCATGTCGTTGACCACGACCTTCGCGCCGCGTTCGGCGAGTGCGAGGGCATGCGCACGGCCGAGACCGCCACCGGCCCCCGTCACGATGGCGACCTTGCCGGAAAAGTTTATGTTCATAAAGGAAAAGCCTTCCACCAGGGATACTACCGAGTATTATCGTAACGAGGGTCACAATAGCTGTCAATCGTGCGCGACATCGCGATGCTGAGAACGAGGTGCATCCCCGGGAGGACGCCCGCAGCGCCTCGCTCGGGAACGGTGTCATGATGATCGCGCCACCCGAACGAAGTTGGAGAGAACCGTGAGCGCGAGCGCCGAACCGGAATCGGACGTCAAGGGGCGAATTCTCGATGCCGCGGCGGACGCCTTCATGCTCCGTGGGTTCGCGAACACCACCATCGATGACATCGCAGACGATGTCGGTGCCACGAAGGGCCTGATCTACTACCACTTCCGATCGAAGTTCGA
The DNA here is from genome assembly GCF_018343855.1 of Rhodococcus sp. USK13. Classification (NCBI taxonomy): domain Bacteria; kingdom Bacillati; phylum Actinomycetota; class Actinomycetes; order Mycobacteriales; family Nocardiaceae; genus Rhodococcus; species Rhodococcus sp. USK13. The sequence goes on from NZ_CP069242.1 coordinate 1,100,618, forward strand.
CATCTTTCTCGCGGTGTACGAGGACGGCATGCGCCGAGTGCGGGAGCGGGTCGAACCGTACGTGGGCGCACCCGGGACCGGACGCCAGCGACTGGTGGCGATGTCGGTCGCTCACGTGGAGAACCTGATGATCGATCTCGGATACCACCACGTGGTCCACCAAGGAGTGCGCGATCAGGCATCAACTGCCTTGAAAGTCCGCCAGCGTGACGCGCTGGCCGCCCTCAACGAACTCAGACGTGACTACGAACGCATGTTCCACCACGTCATCACCGAGGGGATAGCGGACGGCTCCCTACGCAACGTTGACGATGCACTCGCCACCCGAACCCTGCTGAGCAACCTCAACGCCGTCGACGTCTGGTACCGAAAGATCGAAGGACAGACCGAAAAGGAGGTCCACGACCTGGCCAGTCAAGTAGTGGACCTCCTGATCGGCGGAATCGGCGCAACAGCAGATGCTCACCACCAATCCCGCTAACCCGTGGCGCAGACTCGGCTCGGCCGCCGACCGACTCCGGGGCGCGGCCAAGTCGGCGACGCAGCTGCGGTGATCGGCCCCAGCTGATGCAAGACAGGACGAACTACTGGTAATTCTGCATATTCTTCCGAAAAGCGCTCCACCTCGGCGCGGCGGCGGCCAGGCACCACCTCGGCGGTCTCTACACGGACATCCATCACGCCGACTGCCACACCCCGCCGGCCAACCTGCCGCGCGAGGTCTGGGACCGGCTACTTGCCGAACACCGCACCGCGGCCGGGCCACCACACGAACCTGCCAACCGAAACTGAAAAACAGGTCGCCACACAACCCGCCGATCTGAGGAAACTCCGCAGATCAGGGCCATGAACGATCCATGGTCTTTGTCAGTGTGCAGCGACCTGTTGCTCGTCGCGGAAGCCACCATAACCCGCCCCACCGACACCAACGCGGCGCAACAGTTATCGCGACCTCGGATGGGTCGCGGTGGGCGGCCAGTTCGGGCTCGGCCGACGGGTCGAGGACGAACCCGATCATCCGAACAGTCCCCACCACATCGAGTGGGCCGAAACGGCTGACCGGCTCCGGCAAAAGGTGGAAGACGCAGTGTGAGTCCTTGCCAATGCAACCATCTCGCCCGACACCTCATCCCGTAAGGACCCCGAATGACGTTGCTGACACTGCACACCGACCGACTCGACCGACTCATCCCCAGCCAGGTCAGCGACGGCTACCATCTCGCCGGACATTGGCTTCTGCAGAAGGCCGTCGACGCCGAGATCATCACCTGGGACAAAGCGGTGTGGGGGCACCTGATGCTCGGGGTCGAACCCGAGCATAAAGACGACCTACGTCCCCGGGAACTCGTGATCAGTTACATGGTCTCGAAGGACGGGCCGACGATCACCGGAGGGATCGTCGCCGATCCACGGAAGAAGCGACAGACGTGCCGGCGAGCTTCCCCGACCCCACGCAGCAGCCCGGCGAATTCCTGGCCCTGGTCGTCGACGAACTCAACCAGCTGCACGCCAGCACAGAACGTCTCGTAGCCGCCTGGCCAGGAAATACTGGGACTCCACTGATCTGACCAGGCGTAGCAGCGGGCGGCCGCCAAGGAACTTACGAATTACGCGACCAACTCACCGATGCCCGCGGTACCCGCGCGGCCATCGAAGACAACGAACGGAGAGAACGTTGACCGACCACCGGACGCTCATCGCAGCAGCCGCCTTCACCGCCGGCGCACGAGCCGACCTACACAACCTCGGGGGCCTGCACGCGGACGCGCACCACGCTGCACTGGCCCTGGACGTCTATGACCCCACCCGGCTGCCCACGCGCGCGTGGGACGAACTGCTCTCGCGTCACCTGGGTGCCGAGCCGCAGTCGTAGGCGGTGGGGCGCCGATAGGCCCTGCTGGATCCGCCGGGGATTCCTGGTACTACCAGTACTGTCATCTGGTCCCTAGCGAAGAATTCGAGGAGTGGAATCTGTGGCACGCAAGGTCGTAGTAGAGATGGTTGACGATATCGACGGCACCGTCTTCGGTGAGGACGGCGAGAGCATCCACTACGCGGTCGACGGCGTCGAGTACGTGATCGACTTGAAGGACGAGCACGCGAAGGAACTCCGCGAAACCTTCGAGTACTACATCGCCCACTCCACCCGGGTCGGCGGCCGCAAACACCGCGCGGACCGACCGGTCAATCCGCCTGCCGCAAAGCGCGCATCGGGAGAGGCGAAGAAGATCCGCGAATGGGCGATTGAGCAGGGCTACGAACTAGCTTCCCGCGGTCGTATCCCCGCCGAGATCGAGCAGGCCTTCCACGACGCCCACTGACGCCCCGCTCACCTTTGCTCGTTGAGACATCCCGTCCCGGCGGCTTTCTGGCGCCCATCGACCCGGCTACCACCTCCACCACAGTCGAGGGGGTTGCGCCAACTACATTTCCGCGCAGTTGATACAAGAGTGAGTAGCTATACCGCTTAAGACCCAAGGGGGGGTATGCGTTTCAAAGACGAGCACCCAGAACTGTTTCAGCAACTACACCGAGCCCGCAATGCCGGGGTCGACCTCGATGCGATCCCGAACTCGTCGCAGAAGATGCTGTGGTGGCGATGCCCCGTGGGCCACGAGTGGCAAGAAACGCCGTTGCAACGGCGATCACCCGCAACGTGGAAGAAGGGAGATATCAACGCATGCCTGTACTGCGTCGCTCCCGGTTGCATCGTGCACAGTTGCGGCCACCGCAGCCTCAGGCCCAGCGAAACCACCTTTCGTGTGCTCGCCCACCCGTGCGACAAGTGCGAGATCACAGAGCACACGCGGCTGATCCTCGACGCGCATGAGGACTCGGCCGCGGCCGCGGTCCGCATCCTCGATGACAGCCCGCACTACGCCCTCTTCTGCGGCAGAGCGGCCGACACCGTCGAGTGGTGGGCAGAGATCTTCCCGCTGGTGGAGGCGTACTTCGTGCGGATGGTGAGCCTGTACGTCGCTATCGCGGCCGTCGAGCATCGTCCCCTGTTGAGCTACCCGGCATCGAGGTTGCTCGGCGCGTGCATGCTGCGCATCCTCGACGCGCTGCCGCAGAGTTGCCGGCAGGAGATGCACTCGGCTGTGCCGGACGATGCCGGAGGCTTTCATGACCGGTATCTTCCCGGCGAGCATTCCTCCCAGATCGGATGGGCGCTGAAGAAGCTCGGCTTCGGCATTGTCGACGCATCCCTAGACGACGATATCGAGCGGCGCGTGCAATTCTGCGAGCAACAGCGGTTCACGGCGACCGGTGAGCTGCCTCCGGTCAACCTCGCGAATCGGCACTACCCCAGCTTCGCTCACCTCCCCCGCGACCGTGAGAGAGGAGCGTCGTCCGAGCTGCGGCGGTTCCGGCCGAAGCAGCTTCCCCCGCGTTCAGCGGCCCTACGGGTCACGCTCACCGCATCCTCACCCGCCGAACCCGACGACCCTCTCGGCCGAACACATACCGGTTACGGCCCAGGTCTCACACCGCAGGAACTGTGGGAGCGGGGCCGGGGGATCTGGAAGTTCCGGGCAGATCACGTCGCTGCCTCGAAAATCATGCTTCTGGTCCACGACAAGACCGTTGTGCTGGTGGCGTCGATCACCGGACTGACCCTGCACCGCGGCGGCCTGGCCATCCTCGGTGAGCCACTCACCGATCACCCTCTCATCGGTAAGCCGGACCCGCTGCATACACCGAATCCCCTTGCTTACGGCGTCATCAATCATTGACAGGCCCCGTGAGCAGCTGAACCTTCGGAAGCGGCAGGGGCCCCGCCGGAATACCACCAGCTCGGCCCATGTTGAAGAGGGCGACGGTGGCGCTCATACCCCGGGTACCACACCAGAAAAGTCGCTGCGAGCGACCACTTGCCGAGAGGCGATATGGCGTCACTGTCACCCCCGAACCGGGTAAGACCTACAGTGCGTAGCGTTCCAGGCGTAGGGGATGAGGAGGCCGCTGACGCCGGGGAAGGTGTCGGCGGCTTTCCTCTGGCCGGTCTACAGGTCCTCCACCCGAACCGAGCGATCATCGACGTCGAAGCGCCGGCCCTTCAGAGAGGGGTGCCGGAGCCCACCTGGACCAGACGCCCTGTAGGCGACGTCCACGACCAGCCGAGGAGTCAGCCACTGAACCCCAGGGAAGATCTCCGCGGCCGCTGACGGGTCCGCGAGAGGGCTGCTAGGGCGTTCCAGCGGCCGGAAGTCCTCGCGCAGCTGTCGGCGCATCGACACCGTGAGTCCGGAGGAGACCGAACCCACCTGGAGCAAACGTCCTTCGGCGTCGTACGCTCCGAGGATCAGCACCGCGACCGAACGGCTCGAGCCGACGAAGCCGATCACCAAAACCGAACTGCGCGTGCGGATTGCGTGCTTGATCCAGGATCGGCTCCGCTGGCCCGGAAGGTAGATCGATGCCGACCGTTTGGCCAAGATCCCCTCCATACCGGCACTTTTCGCGGCATTGAGCATGATTGTGCTGCTCTGTTTCTCCCAGTGCGGAGGGACGGTGATGGGCAGGCCGCCGACGTCCTGGATGATCGAATCCAGCCCGGTCAGCTCCGCCCGCCGATCCAGGTACGAGGCGCTGATCAGGCCCAAATCGTCGAGCACCAGGACGTCAAAGGGTAGAAATGTCACAGGTATTCGTCGTTGCAGCGGCTTCGTGGCGTGGGCTACCCCCATGCGCCGCTGGAGCAGTCCGAACGAGGGCTTGCCCTTATCAAGTACGACAACCTCCCCGTCGAGAACGATGCGCCCGCGGCCGCCGAACGCCGCCGTCAAGGCCTCGGCGACCTCGGGATACGAGGGTGTCACCACATTCATGGCGCGGGTCCACAGCACCGGCTCGCGGCCGCCGCCCACCGAGGCCAGCATTCGGCACCCGTCGTACTTCATCTCGAAACTCCACGGCCGTTCCGCCGTGTCGTCCGGGAGTGCGACGCCGGCCGTGGCCAGCATGGGCGCGATCAGCCGCATAGCCCCGATTGTGCCCGTGACCTGCGAGCTACGCAGACGGAAGCGCTCGGAAGGGTCCGGCCCCGTCGATCGCCGGTCATGGTCTCCTGTCGCAACTTAACTGTAGTTATCACACACAGTGTTACGGTGTTGGGCATGGCTGTGTACCACGCGCTCGCCGACCGGCTCCGCGAGCGCATCACCTCTGGTGAATGGAGAGTCGGTACCAAACTGCCCAGCATCAGCGAACTGCAAGGCGAATACGGCATCCGCAGCCTGAACACCGTGCGCGCCGCGCAACAACGTCTCGCCGAGGAAGGACTGATCGAAACCCGCCAGGGAGTCGGCGCCTTCGTGGTCGGCACCGAACCACTGAGGGCCGTCGACGTGCCAGGTGAATTGGCGCAGATCCGGGATCGGCTCACTACGGTCCTCGCCGCGATGGACAGTCAGAGCAAGCACAGCCTGACGATCGACCTCGACGATCCGGCCGAGCCTCATCTGTACTTCGTGCTGACCGACGCACTGGAAGAATGGGCAGGTCGAATGCGCGACCAGGTCGAGGACGAACCCGATTATCCGAACAGTCCCCACCACATCGAGTGGGCCGAAACGGCAGACCGGCTCCGGCAAAAGGTGGAAGACGCCGTGTGAGTCCTTGCCAATACCACCACCTCGCCCGACACCTCATCGCGTAAGGACCCCGAATGGCGTTGCTGACACTGCACACCGATCGGCTCGACCGACTCACTCCCAGCCGGGTCAACGACGGTTATCGCCTCGTGGGTCACTGGCTTCTGCAGAAAGCCGTCGACGCCGAGGTCATCACCTGAGACAAGGGGGTGTGGGGGCATTTGGTCCTTGGTGTCGAGCCCGCAGATCGGGACGATCTGCACCCCCGGGAACTGGTGATCAGTTACATGGTCTCGAAGGACGGGCCGACGATCACCGGTGGGATCTTCGGCGATCTTCCGGAGAACTGGAACGAGCTGACCACGGAAGAGATGGCAGACGTGCCGGCGAGCTTTCCCGACCCCACGCAGCAGCCGGTCGAGTTCCTGGCGCCCTGGTCGTCGATGAACTCAACCAGCTGCACGCCAGCACGGAACGTCTCGTGGCTGCGTGGCCAGGAAATACCGGCGCACCCCTGATCTGATCTGGGCAACCCGTTCCGGGCCATGACTACTGCCGCACAGTCGCACCCACCGGAAGGGTCGGATCGCGGTGTCTCACCTGCACCTTCGAGGGAGTCCCGCCGTGCCCCATCGCCTCGATCGCCTCGACGCGATCGCGTCCGAAGCTCTCCACCGCGGTGCGGCGGCGGCCAGGCACCACCTCGGCGGTCTCTACGCGGACATCGATCATGCCCACTGGGACACCCCGTCGGCCAACCTGCCGCGCGGGGTCTAGGACCGGCTACTTGCCGAACACCCCACCGCGCCGGGCCACCACACGAACCTGCCCACCGAAACTGAAAAACAGGTCGCCACACATCTAACCGATCTGAGGAGACTCCGCAGATCAGGACCATGAAAATCCATGGTCTTTGTCAGTGTGCAGCGACCTGTTGCTCGTCGCGGAAGCCACCATAACCCGCCCCACCGACACCAACGCCGCGCATCAGTTGTCGCGACCTCGGATGGGTCGCGGTGGGCGACCAGTTCGGGCTCGGCCGGCAGCAGGTAGGCCGGCGTGATCGCCCAGTGGGTTCAGTCCGCGGCATAGGCGTGGCCCGGGCATAAGAGATCCGGGGTGACTGCCCATTCCGCTGCCGTGAGCCATCGTTGAACCGGCTCGCTCAGGTGGCCGTTCTTGGCTTGCTCGGCGAGCGCGCCGGCGAGGACGGGCCCGTCGCCGCAGACGCTGCAGGCGATGTCGAATGCCGGTTGCCCGGGTTCGCAATGCCGACAGTGGTGCCGGCTGACGACCGTTCCCCGGTGGTGGGGATCGGGGTGGAGCCAGGTCACCGCGAGGTCGGCGCGTTGGTGTGCCGCCTCGGCGCGGGTGGTTGGCTCGTGCCCGCAGGTCGGGCATGTCCGAGGCGTGCGGGCAGGTTGATCGGCGACCACGGCACTCTCCTGTGCGAGGGGTGCGCTGTCCATCCGCCGTGTGTTCAGATGCCCGTAGATCGTGGTGCGCGGCACTTTCAGCATGTTCGCGATCTGGGCTACGGTGTGCTCGCCTGCGTCGTAGAGGCGTTGCGCGAGTGCGATCTGGTCCGGGCTGAGCTTTGAGGGCCGGCCGCCCTTGCGGCCACGGGCTCGGGCGGCGGCGAGCCCGTCGCGGGTGTTCGCCGCGATCAGCTCCCGCTGGAACTCGGCCAGCACCGACAGCATCCCGAACATGGCCGCGGCCCTCGGCGGTAGAGGTGTCGATGCCCTGCTCGAGCACCTTCAACCCGATGCCGCGCTCCCGCAGCTCGGCGCCGAGGGTGACCAGGTGCAGCACCGACCGCCCGGGCCGGTCGAGCCGGGTGATCACCAGGACGTCGCCCTCGCGTAGCCTCGCCAGCGCTAGATCGAGCTGGGGTCGTGACGCTTTCGCTCCGCCGGCATGGTCGACGTGGATGTTCTCGGCGGCCACCCCGGCACGGCGCAGCGCATCGACCTGATGGTCGGGGTTCTGGTCTGCGCTGGAGACGCGTGCGTAGCCGATCAGCATTTGTCGACAATACCCAGACGCGGGGTTTCTCGACATAGTTTTCCAGCACGGGTTATCGACGCTCTTGAGGTGGTGAATGTGCTGTTCAGGGCAGGTGTCGGAACAGGAAAAGGCAGCGCCGAAATCCTTCTCACCGAACCTCATGGCACCCCGGGCGACCCTCCCCGGCTACCGTTTTCGCTGAGCTGAGAGCCGTACCGGAGGGGCTACCGCTGTTGGAGTAGCGCGACCGCTTTCTCGACGTCGAGGGATTCGTCTAATCGGGCGGCGCCGCGAAGGCCGGCCACGGTAAGGTCGACGAGAGCCTCAGCCATCAGCTCGATTTCGAACTGCTGACCACTTTCCAGCCAGTTGGCGGTTGCCTCGTCCACGCAGCCAACGGTAGCTCGGAGCATCAGCCGCAGTGCTGGTCGCTGCGGGTCGAGGCCGATGAGGTTGCATACCCAGTCGATGGATCGCCATCGGTCCTCTTCAAACAGCTCCCAAGCTTCGGGATCGGCGCCTCGGCCTCCCAGTATTAACCGAAGCGCGAGACCCTGATGTTGCGCCAGGTAGCGGAAGTGAGCCTCGAACATCTGGCGAACTTGCCCGCCTGGAGGTATTCCCTGCTCCACCTCGCGCGCACTGTCCAGGTCTCGCGCGGCCGCACGCATGGCCTCTAGATAGATCCCGCGTTTGCTTTGGAAATAATGAAATAGCAACCCGTGCGCGACACCCGCGGCTTCGGCGATGTCGCTTACTGCCACCTCGTCGTAATGGCGTTCGGAGAATTTTTCGATGGCAGTCACGATGAGTTTGCGGCGGGTCTCTTCGGCACGGGCCTTTCGCGTAGGCACTTGAGCGCCTGCGGCAGCTGTTGACGCCATCGGGCGCTTCCCTTCCGGCACTTGCGACGGCGAGTGGTCGACCGCCGCCGGCGAGTCCCTTTCTGATCGTGGTCCACTTCTAGACTAGTGCAAGTCATTGACTTGAGGTCACCGACATCGGATACCCGTTTTTGACGGCGCCCGCCTTCATGGCAATTTCGTCGACCCAGCGCCATCGGGGAACTCCCGTCAGGGCGTTTCGTGGTTGCCGCTCCTCATTCGAAGTGTGGGCGGCATGACGTGCCCCGTTAGATGGGCGAGAAGAACTACCTTGCGATGTCGCGTCCGATGATTTCCTTCATGATCTCGGTGGTGCCGCCGTAGATAGTCTGAATGCGAGTGTCGACGTAGGCGCGGCCGATGGGGTACTCCATCATGTAGCCATAACCTCCGTGTAGCTGAACGCAACGGTCGATGACGCGTTTCTGAAGCTCGCTTGCCCGCCAAGGTGTCGACCCTCGATGCTTCATTCGGTTCCTCTCGTGACGGCAGGTCAGCCCATCATCGCGCTGGTCGACGTCTCGCGGTGCGCGTCCGAGGCCGGGCTGCCACCCGGGCCAACGTTCCTGATGCAGAAGTAGCAATCGTCGGGTGTCGGTGTGACGGGCGAAGTTCGGCCAGGACAACTCCGAGTTGTCCGTTGTCGGACAGCGCATTCGCATCTGTCGAGCGGGACGCGTGCCCGAATCGGCACGCGGAGCGTCGCGGCGGCGTTTGTCGATTCGGTCTCAGGGCAGGGGTTGCCCGCGGGTCTCGAACTTTACGCCGGCTGGGAGCCGATACGGGGAAGGTCTTGTTCCGCCCATGCGCGAGCCAGCGTCTGCGGACCGCACCCTCGAAGATCGTCGCTGGGCCGTTGACCGATTATCAGCACCGGCGGCACTCCGCGACCGATGGCGTCCTGAGGTTGAGCTCGGGCTCAGAAACCACGCACGTTCGGAATCACCTCCCGTCGGCACATGCGATGCGCGAGCCCGAGGCGTCACCCCAGTCTCCGAACGGGGTGACGCATTCCGAACCGCTGGACGGACGATCCGCTGTCCAGAACAGTGCCCGGCGAGGGGAACTCAGCCGGCCTTGTTCACGAGCACGATCTTGCCGAGGTGTCGGCGGGACTCGAGATGCTGGTGGGCTGCGACGACGTCATCGAGAGCCCACGTCGAGTCGATCACCGGCCGAATGCGGTGCTTCTCGACGAATTGAAGCATCTGCCCGAAATCCGTCGGGCTGCCCAGCGTGGTACCCAGGACGGTGAACTGCCCGAAGTAAAGCATCGGCACCTCGAATGTCGCCGTTCGGCCTGCGCTGGAGCCGAATACGGCGATCCGGCCACCGGGCTTGAGGCACCCGAGGGCCTCGGCCAGGTTGGCGCCGGTCCCACTGATCACCACGTCGACTCCCCCGCCGGTGGCCTCGACGACCTGCTCGACCCAGTCCGGATCGGTGTAGAGGAACCCGCGCTCGGCGCCGATCGCCCGGACGGACTCGATCTTGTCGTTACTCGACGACGTCACCAGGACGTGAGCGCCGGCCGCGGCACCGAACGTGACCGCGAACGTGGAGACTCCGCTCCCGGCCCCCAGGACCAGCACCGTCTCACCTTCCTTCAGGTCGGCGCGCGTGAACATTGCACGGTAGGCGGTCAGACCTGCACAGGGCAGGGCTGCGGCCTCCTCCCAGGACAGGTGCTCGGGTTTGGGAAAAAGGTTGTCGACGGGAACGGACACCAAGTCCGCATACGTGCCGTCGGTGCTGTCGCCGAGGATGGAGAAGTCCTTCGCCGGTGCCGTCTCGTCGCTGCCCCAGTTCATGCAGGGGTAGATGATGGTGTCGTCACCGGTGTCGAGCCGGGTCCCCGCCCCGTCCATACCCAGGATGCTCGGTGTCGTGAAACCTCGTCCGGTCTGGCGGACGATGACGTCGTGCCAGTTCAAGGAGCTGGCACGCAGCTCGACCAGCACCTCACCGTCCTCTGGAATGGGATCGGGAACTGTCTCCACGCGGAGCTGTTCGGCATCGCCCCAACTGTGCACCACTGCTGCTCTCATGATTTCTCCTCAGAATTGTTCTGGGCCCTGTCATAGGTGCCGTTGTCGGTATTAGTTTGTGCATCCGCGCGGCAGGCTCTGGCCGGCGAACCGATCGACCAACCATTGAGTGGCTTCGCCAAAGCCGCGCAAGGTAGCCGCGTGAGCGAGGAATCCGATCTGCGGTAGCAGCGGTGGGGTGCCCATGCTGGTGGAGTACAGTCCCGATCCGAATGAGGTGGCTCCGGTACGGGCGATTTCCTCCGCGACGACATACCGGAACCGGTAGTCACGCACCCCTTGTCCATCGTGTTCCTCAGGTACACCGAGCCGACGAGTCCGGACTTTCCGGCCGCGAGCCACGTGGACCGGTCGATGAGCCGCTCGGACTCCCATTCCTCGTAGTGGGGTTCGATCTCACGGGCGAGAAACGCGCGCACAGTCTCCCGGTACGCCTCGTGGTCGGCTTCGAAAAGTGTGCGATGCATCGATCTTCTCCTATTTCGTGGCTCCGCAGGGTTTACCGGTCCCGGCCACCGGTGACCGCGCTGAGCCACCGGCGACCGCGCAATGATTCGGCCGTCAGCCCACGGCGCGTCTGGGGATATCGGCGTAGCGCTTGTGCTGCCGGGCGCAGAGCCCCAGGGCTCTGGGCTCCGGGCTCCGGCTCGGCCGACACGGGGCGGTTCTCCGAGCCGAGCTCCGTCGTCCTTTGGATGACTGCCCTCGTCTACTCAGGTCGAGTGCATGGTTTTGTCCATGCTCGCGCCCTCGCACATGGTTGTTACCGCCGCCTGCAGCGTGACAGTCACACGGCTCGGCCGGAGGGGCAGGTTCAAGCGGCGACTGCGGTAACGATGACGCCCACGGCGAGCGCTCCGAAGACGGCGGCGGGGGCGGTGGCCACGACCGAGTCTTTCGCTCGCAGGTGCGCGAGGGCACCGCCGATCATCAACGCGACCAGGCCGGTCGCCGCCGCGATGCCGAGCGGGGTGAAGAACACTCCGGCGCTCAGTCCCACCGCGGCGGCCCATTCGAGCAGCCCGATGAGCAGAAATGCGCGTGCCGAATACCCGAGGTGGTGGGCATTGTCGAGCATCTTGGGGTGTTGTACGACCTTGAGTGTTCCGATCAACGCGATCAGCGCCGCGAGCACGAAGGACAGCACGGTGTGGGCTGTGGGCATGTGTTTCTCCTGTTCGTCAACGGCCCACCGGAACCCCGGTGGGCCGTTCCCGGTTCAGCGGTGGCGAGGTCAGTGACCGAGGATGGTGCCGACGGCGCCGACGAAGGAGTGCACTGCGGCGTCGGTGGCATCGGCGCTGCGCCAGCCGACGATGTTGTCCGGGCGGACGAGTATGGCGCCATCGTCACCGATTCCGCGTACCTCTGCCCATTGCCCGTCTGCATCGGCGTAGTCCGATCCGATGGCCGCGACCTGGATGCCGATGCCGAACTTCTCGGAGGCCTCCGCCGCAACCGCCTTCCATGCGGCATTAGCGGAACCGGTGATCAGTGTGAACTCGCCGGTAGCGCCGACGATGTCGTGGGTGGAGAGGCGCTGTCCGTCGTGTTCGAGCCAGGCGTGCGGCAGGCGGTGTCCCGGACGCGAGGTGGGGTGATAGATCGATCCCATCGGATCTGTCGGCGGCGGGGTCGAGCCGTCCGCCACCACAGCGCCGACGGGGTAGGAGTATCCGATCTCGAGATCGTGGGCCTGGAATTCGACTCGCTGGGTCGCCACCGCTTCGTTGAACCGTGCCCGGCGCGATTCCCCCATCGGGGTGTCGGAGAAGAAGACGCCGAGAATCGCCTGATGCATCTCCGGGGGGAGGGGTATCGGCATCATGCCGATACCGGCATCGACGACGAAGTGGTTCTGCAGGCTGAACAACGCCCAGTCGACGACGCGCATGGCGACCGGCAGGCGCTCGGCTTGATAGGTGTCCAACAATTCGGGTGCCGCCTGGCCCTTGAGGACGGCCGCGAGCTTCCAGGCGAGGTTGTGTGCGTCCTGGACGCAGGTATTGAGTCCCAGGCCGGTGGTCGGTGGGTGCTTGTGGGCGGCATCGCCGACGAGGAAGATTCTGCCTTCCTGGAACTTGCTGGCGATACTGCCCTCGACCATCCAGTGGCTGGTCTTGTTGACCGTGATGTCGAGATCGCCGACCTTGAGCAGCTCGCGGATCTTCGGAACCAGGAAGTCCGGGCTCAGGTGCGTCTCGTCGGTCGGCAGGTACGCGAAGTGGAACTGCCATTCCTCGGAGTGCTTGCCCCAGGTCGGGCCGAGCGGCACCAGGTTGCCGCCCGCGGGGTAGGCGCCCGACTCGGGATTGGTGAAGTGCGCGATGAGTACCTCGTCGTCCCACCACGGCGACAGGTCCGCCGTGAAGTGCGTGGAGACGATGTCGATCAGATTTTTCGGGCCGACCATGGTCGCGCCGATCGTCTCACCGATCGTCTTACCGCCGTCGGCGGCGACGAGGTAGTCGGAGCGAACCGTCATTGTGTCGCCGGTGGTCCGATTGAGGATCGTCGCGGTCACGCCGTCGGCGTCCTGGGTCACGTCGGTGAGTTCGTGGTGGAAGAGCACCCGGCCCGGCGCCCGATCGGCGGCGATCTGCTTCAACACCGGTTCCAGTCGGAGCTGCGGAAAGTTCGTCGATCGGCACGGACTGTCTTTCAGGTACCGTTCGGTTGTTTCTCCGCCGCCGAAAGCGTCCATCTTGGCAAAGGTCTTCGCGTCGAGCGGGCCGTCACCGCTCAGCGAGGTGTACCACGCGACCTTTCCCATCTGTGCCAGTGGTGCACCGCCGGCGTAGACGGCGTCCGCGACGTTGTGCTGCCGCATGATTTCCATGAATCGTTGGTTGAGGTAGTGCGCCTTGGGCAGGACGGAGGTTCCCTCGTGCCGTTCGACCAGCAGGTGGTCGATGCCGTGTGAGGACAGGAAGATCGATGAGGTCAACCCCGCCCCACCACCGCCGACGATGAGGACGGGTACTCGAATCTCAGACATGGTTCGTTACTTTCTTTCTTGCGTCGGGGAGATGGCTCATGCGGTGATGGGCCGGGGGAATCGTTGTGCGAGCTGCTCGTAGAAGCCGATCGATTCGGGGTTGCGCAGCGCTCCGGGCGAGACGGTCCGATCCACGGATTCGCCTTGGAGGATCCGTTTGACCGGAACCTCGAGTTTCTTGTTGGTCAGGTTGTACGGGATGGCGGGCGCTGCGATGACGCGGTCGGGGACGTGCCTCGGGGAGAGCCGGTCCCGCAGCGCGCCGGTGATCCGCCCGCGCAACGCGTCATCCACCTCGGCGCCGGTCGTGGGCACCACGAACAGCACCAGATCGCCCATGCCGCCGGCGGTGTCCTCCACATGGACCACGAGGCTGTCGGCGATCTCGGGGATGTCCTCGAGCACCGAATAGAATTCGCTGGTGCCCAACCGGACACCACCTCGGTTCAAGGTGCCGTCGGAACGGCCGGAGATCACGCATCCGCCACGCGAGTTGAACACCACCCAGTCACCATGGCGCCAGATTCCGGGGTACCGGTCGAAATAGGTGGCGCGGTACCGCCGCTTGTCTGGGTCGTTCCAGAACCCGACCGGCATCGAGGGCATCGGCGTGGTGACAACCAGTTCCCCCATCTCGTCGACAATCGGCGAACCGGTGTCGTCGAACGCGCAGGCATGCACGCCCAGCTGCGGCGCCGCGATCTCCCCCGCCCGCACCGGCAGCAACGGAGTACCGCCCACGAAGCAGGTGCAGACGTCGGTGCCCCCGCTCGCGGACTGCAGGAAGACATCCGGGCTGACCGCCTCGTACACCCAGTGGAACCCCTCGGTGGGCAGTGGTGAACCGGTGACGAACATGCCGCGCAGCACCGACAGATCGAACTCGGCGCCGGGTCGGACACGTGCTTTACGCTGGGCTGCGAGAAACGCTGCACCGCACCCGAATACTGTGACGTCGTGTTCGGCGACGACCCGCCACAGCCGGTCCGGTGCCGGATGTGCGGGGTTGCCGTCGAACAGCACGATCGCCGAGCCGAGCAGCAGCGCCGACACCTGGATGTTCCACATCACCCAGCTGGTGGTGGTGAACACGAAGTACCTGTCCTCGGGGCCCACGTCCGAGTGCAGACCCAGCGATTTGTTCATCTCCAGCGTGATCCCGCCGTGCGAATGCAGGATCGCTTTCGGCAAACCGGTGGTACCGGAGGAGAACACCACCCACAGCGGGTGATCGAACGGCACTCGGGTGTAGTGCGGCTCGGCCGCCTCGGCGAGGAGATCCGGCCACGCGATCGTGCCGTCCGGTGCGGGAGAGCCGCCCAGGTAGGGCACGTGGATCACCGTCATATCGGTCGGGAGTTCCGCTCGCAGGGTTGCCACCTCATCCGCCCGGTCGATGACCTTGTCGCCGTACCGGTAGCCGTCGGCGACCAACAGCACCGTGGGGTCGAGCTGCTGCAACCGGTCGAGCACGCTCTGCGTACCCATCTCCGGGGCACAGACCGCCCAGATCGCACCGAGACTGACCGTGGCCAGCATCGCGACCAGGGTTTCGGGGATGTTCGGCAGATAGCCGACCACCCGATCATTCTGCGAAACACCGTGTTTCCGCAATCCCGCGGCGGTGCGTGCCACCGCGTCCCGCAATTCCCCACGAGTCATGGTGATCTGTTCCCGGGTCTGCGACAGCGCGACCAGCACGGGCTGATCACCGGGGCCGCGCAACATGTTCTCGGCGTAGTTCAACCGCGCGTCCGGAAACCACGTCACATCGGGCATCTCGGTGCCGATCAGCGCGGTGTCCCGGTCACCGTCGCCGATGACCTCGAAGTGGTCCCAGATCGATCGCCAGAAGTCGGGCAGGTTCGTCACCGACCAGCGCCACAACTCCGGATAGCCCGGGAAATTTCCGCGCCCGGTCGCCTCGAGCCAGTCCAGGTAGTGACCGGATCGCGACTTCGTGATCGATGCCGGTGTCGGCGTCCACAGGATTTCGTCGGTCACGATTCTGCCTTCGCGACGAAACGCTGCGTCATCGTCCCGATCCCCTCGATCCAGGTGGTCAGTTCCTCGCCGTCGCGCAGAAAGCGCTGCGGCGTACGGGCGTAACCCACCCCGTCCGGGGTTCCGGTGAAGATCACATC
Organism: Rhodococcus sp. USK13; assembly: GCF_018343855.1. Taxonomy (NCBI): domain Bacteria; kingdom Bacillati; phylum Actinomycetota; class Actinomycetes; order Mycobacteriales; family Nocardiaceae; genus Rhodococcus; species Rhodococcus sp. USK13. The sequence continues at coordinate 1,116,299 of NZ_CP069242.1, forward strand.
ACCCGGCAGTAGCGGCAGGATCGACGACAGATACTCGACAATGACCGGCACACTGAAGATCAGATCGGCGGTCCTCGACTTCTGCATCACCTCGGCACCGATCCGGCAGCCGATTTCAAGGTCGCCCGGGTTGTCGAATTCGTCGGGGGTCACCAGCGCCGGGCCGATCGGCGCGAATCCGGGGAAGGACTTGGCGAGACTGAACTGCTGAGGTCCGGGTGGCTTGACCTGCAGTACGCGCTCCGAAAGATCCTGCCCGATGGTCAATCCGGCGATGTGGTCCCACGCGTCGGCGGCCGCCACCCGCTCGGCCCGGCGGCCGACCACCGCGACGAGCTCGGCCTCCCAGTCCACCGCTGCGGTCGGCATGACCACGGTGGTGTTGGGCCCGGTGATCGAGGTAGCGAACTTGGTGAACACCATGGGAGTGTCCGGCAGCTCGATATCGTTCTCTTCGGCGTGCCCACGGTAGTTCAGGCCGATGGCGAAGATCTGCCGCGGCGTGGTGACCGGCGATCCCAGCTGCTCGGGATCGAACGACTCGCCGTCGGTGCCGCCGTATTCGCCCTCCCAGACACGAAACCTGTCCCAGTCGAGGTAGATGTCGGCCGGATCCGCGCCGAAGGCACCGCGACTGGCGCGTTCGACGTCGATGGCCTTGCCGTCACGCTCGATCGCCAACCGGCCGTTCACATTGAGAAGTCGCATTGCTCAGTCCTGTTCAGTCGGTCCCGGTCAGGACATCATCAGTTCGAGAACATTGCGTTGAGGGGTTGTCGCAGCCCAAGCCCTGGTGATCAGCTCGGCTTCGGGTGTGCCCGCACGGAGCGCCGCCAGCATCGCCTCCGGATCGAAAGTCGGGCCGATCGGGTCGGTGGTGTACTCCTCGGCGTTCATGTACGCGGTGGCCTCGTCGGCGGTGGCGAAGTTGTCGATCTGCAGTTCCACCATGTTCCCGTCCGGATCGCGGTAATAGATCGACGTCGTGACACCGTGCTGCACCGGCGCCTGCGGCTCGATGCCGTGCTTCGTCAGCTGCTCGTACTGGTTGAGCAGGTCACCGAGCGTGTTGAAGGTGTACGCGGAATGGGCCAATCCCACCGTCATCGGCGTGCGCTCGACCAGGCCGGGAATCTGCGCGATCGCGAGCCGATGGTGCTCGTCGTCGAAGGTCAGGAACGCCAACATCGGATTCTCGAACACCAGGTCGGCGTCGAGCACCGCGAGGTACCAATCCTTCATTGCCGGAAGCTGGGTGGTCTGCAGAACGATGTGCGCGAGTCTCTTGTCGGCACTCATAGCCGCCTCCTTGTGATATCCGTCCGAGTTCTGTCGCGGCGCACCTCCGCCGTTACGGGTTCCACTGACTACACCGGGACGCGGCGGTTATGTAGCAGGTCACATCGTGCGCTGAATCACAGCGTAAACATTACGTTGACTAGATGTCAATGACTTTAAATCAAACCTGCTCTGGCGGTCATAACGTGCCCCTGGAAGGTGGATGAACGAACGAAGGGACGCTCGAGACGCGATTCGTCCGTCAACTCCCGTCGACATAACATGTCTCGCTAGTCACCAATTCTGGAATCGTCATCAGAAGGGCCTCGCTGACGATGCAGCTCAGAGAGTTCCGATCCTGCAAGGCTTTTCGACGTGGGCCATTCGGCGTTCTCCTATCGGGCCGCGCGCAGGGACTTGGCACTCGAACAGTCCCGGCACAACGAAAAACCTCAGACAAGAGCACATTGACGGGCTACAGTGACGCCGCGAGTTTCGACACCATTGTCGGGCAGTGAAGCGGCGTTGCAAACGGCCGAACGAGGGCCGCCCATCGGCTCCCAACGCCACGACCTCCCCGTCGAGCACGACCCGGCGGCGGCCGTCGAAAGTGGCGGCCAGGGCCTCGATCAATTCCGGATACGACGACGTCATGACGTTCAGATTCTGCGACCACAGAACCGGGATCACGGTGGCCACCGGCTGAGGCCAGCAGTCGGCAGCCGTCGTACGTGATCTCCGCCGCCGACGACCCACTCGATTCACCCCAACATCGGCGCAATCAACCCCCGGCGAGCCGTTATCCGTGGTGCTTCACTTCCTGCCCGAAAAATTGAAGCCGGTGGCTTTCCGTCGGCTGGGCACTAGGGTCGGCCTGGCTGTAACCGGAGCAGAAGGAGTGCACACGTGGCGCGGACGCCCGAGAATTCCTCAAGACGATGGACTTCTACATCGACCATGCCACCAAGATCGGGAGCCACAAGCGCCGCCCAACCACCAAAGCCGGCTAGGCCCAGTCCCGGTCACGGGCCCGGGACGTGCGGGAATGGGCGGCCGCGAACGGCTACGAAGTCTCTGCACGCGGCCGGATCCCCGCCGACGTCCAGGAAGCATTCGACGCAGCGCACTGACACCTTTTTCGACAACCAGGGCGGGCTGGCTCAGGGCGCAGGTACGAGGTACTTCACTCGGATGCTGAACGGATATCGTCCTGGCGCCTCGCTCGTGGACTCGATCAGCGCGCGATCGTCCTCGAGACTGAGGATGGTGAACACCGACTTCCCCTCAGGGTGCACCAGCACCCGGTCTCCTACCTTCACCCTGTCCCTCCGTGCCCGCACCGCCGAAGGCCCAGGTCAACGGCGGCAAAGTTCTGCGCCCCGGCAAGGCTTCCCTCCAAGTCGGGGCACCCCCAGACTAGCTCAATTCGAATGTGTGTGCGAATAGACTGGGTGAGTGAAATACGAGGAAGCCCCGGACCGGTGTCCGAACAATCACCTGCTGATCGGTGGACGGTGCCTGGTCGGCTGGGAGGTCTGCGGGTGCCCGGCCGCGGCGGCCAAGAACTCGGGGCACCGCACGTTCTTCTGTCGCTTGTGCGGGGAGACGGTGCGGATCCCGCCCTGCTCCGGGCCGCAACCACAGGCCGACCGCTGGTTCACCCTCCCCAACTCCGACTGACTTGCGCGAATCGCGGCCGCGCGATCACCTGACGGCGGCGATCCGTAGACTCGTATTCGTTCTGGTGAGCACCCCCCATTCGTTCCCAGAACCCCTGTGCCCCGGCATCCCCCCCGACGCCGGGGCACAACCATGCGCACCGGCGGACCAGAAGAAGAGCACGGGATGACGGAGTCGAAACCAGGGCGGATCCCGGTGGGCGATCCCATCGCACTGCGCTTCGACCCCGAGACCAAACACCGACTCGAGCAGATGGCCGAGGGCATCGGCCCACGCCGGTTCGGGGCGCTGATCCGCGCCGCCTGCCGACGACTGGTCACCCAGCCGAAAGCCGTCCGCAACCGTCTCGCCGAAGCGCGGCGACTCACGCACGTGCGGCGGGCGATCCCGCTGGTCATGCTCACGCTCAAACTGGAACCCGACACCGCGCAGAAGTTCACGGCGCTGACCGCCGAGCACGACACCACGATCAGCGCACTCATGCGGATCGCCCTGCACCGATTCCTGAAAACTCCCGGCCGCTACAAACACCCGATGCTCCGCGAGGCGGACCGGACTGTCCGAGAAGGTCGAGGTGATGGTCAACCCGTCCAGCAAGCACCAGGTCTGGCGCCTCGCCGGCCGCCACGGCGACAAACTGGGCACCGCACTTGCCCGGGTCGCGCTACGGCGCCTGCTCGATGAGCCCGGTGACCTCACCACGGACCTGGAGAACATCGCACCGTTGCGCGATCTTCGACCCGAAATCTATCCCGCCAGAGTGAATGTGCACTTCGACGCCCCGCTCCGGGACAGGCTCGACGCCTTGGCCGCACGGCTCGGGTCCGATCGCGCCGAGTTGATGCGTTTGGCCGCGCAGCGGGTGCTCGAGGCACCCGGAATGATCGAACACGCTGTGAACCGCGAGATCTTCCGCAGCGAGAAGAACAGAGCCCATCTGATGGCCCGCCACGCCCGCCGCCAGGCGCGGCGCCGCACACAGCCGGACTGATCGACCGGCGCCCTCCGCTCCACACGAACTGATCGACCACGGCTGCTGGTCAGTGGTCGCGGGCGGAGGCGGCGTTGCGATGTACCCGCCTCCGGCGGTTACCGGGCCACCTGCGGTGTCCCCCGAATCGAGCTGCTCCTGCTCCGCTGCGCTCCGCCCTGTTGAAGAGCATCGTTCTTTTGACCTGCTGGCCTTCCGATCCTGATCGACGGCGGCCGGGGAACAACCCCTGGCGGCGCAAGCGCCGGCACAAGGCTCCGAGAACCTTCTCAACGCGTACTCGCTTCGCTCGCTGAGAAACTTCTCGGCCCAGGGGTTGCACCCCGTCCTGATACCGCCGATCCGACTCTCCCTTGCCAGCAGGGCAAAAAGAACGATCGGGACACGGCGAGTGATCCGATCCGTACGAAAGGTCACTGACATATGAACCCACCGACAGCGCCCGCGGATCCCATCGTGGAGACGTCCGATGTGCTCGACTACCGAAGCTTCGGCACCTTGGAAGAGATCTACGCCCACGAGCTGACTCAACTGGAAGCAGTCGGCGTCACCGATCCCGAAGTGGCCACGACCGGCGGCAATTGCTACGCCCTTACCGGCGGTGCCGGTTACGCCCCCGATGGGCGGTCGATCTACCTCCTGGCCACCACCAACGGCGGCCCTGCCTTGGCAACCGGTGAACCCATTACGAGCTGGGCCGTCGGCCTGTACGACACGCAGGGCGACTCGGTAGCCCTGGCAATGGGCGAGGCCAGCGTCGAGGTGCTCGGCGACTCCTCCGATGCACTCGGCTGCGCGGTCACCCGCGCCCGCACGGCACTGCACCAGTACACCGGCGGTGCACCGGCCGGGAAGACCGCCCTCATCGGAGACCAGGGCGTGACCTGGATCCCCGCATAACCACCAACACCGCACACCCATCTCCGAAGGAGAACAAAAGTTATGTCGAAGAACATCTTCCAGGCTGGCGACCGCGTCATCATCGACCCCGTGGTCGCGAACAAGGACATGAAGGGGCGCGTTTTCGAGGTGGTTCGCCAGTTGAAGGTGAACTACGAGCTTAAGCCACTCGACGGTATCGGCCCCGGAGTGAGGGCACAGCCAGGAGTGCTGATGCCCGCGCCCGAGGAACTGTTAGCGAAACCGATCGTCGCGGTTGCGCCCTTGTCGACCGGGTCCACGGTGCGGGTGAAGCAGGCCCGGAATATCGATCCGACCACGCTGTTCGTGGTCCTCTCGAACGGTGCCAAGGTGAAGATCGCCGAGCTGGGCGGCGACGACGGCGTGTACTGGAATGTGCCTCGAACCGCGCTGGAGAAGGTGACGATCGACGTCGCCGCCGCCGCGGCCAGCGCCCAGGTCGTCGAAGTCTGACACCGGATCAAGCCCGCTGATGCAGTGCATGGCGGACACATCCTGACCACCACGTAGATCGGCCCCCAACGGCGCACCGGGCAGCAGCTATCTGCCCGGTGTGCCCGCACCAAGGACAAGGCAGAGCAACCACCATGACCGAGCCGAGACACCAACTCGCCCAGCTCGACCTCTTCACCCCATGCGCCATCCCCACCTGCGAAACCCCAGTCATCGAATCCGGTGACGTGTGCCCCGGCTGCCAAGACGCGTTCGGCCACATGCTGCAAACCCGACCCCCCGTACCGCGCGAGGTATCACCGCAGCTCGAGGCCGCACACACCGTCGAAATCCCGGCGGGGAACACGGCGATCCCGACCGCAAGCACCAACGATCCCGATCGGAAAGCAAAGCAGACATGTTGGCTGTGCGAGGAACGCCGGACATGCCAGAAGGTGCGCGGCCGCTGGGAATGCCGATCCTGCACCCGCCGATAGCTGGAGCCACCCGGGTGACCGGAGAAGAGATGCCGCACCAGACGGAACTAGAAGAATTCCCGAACACCTGGTTTCCGGTCCGATGACACTCCGCATCGCGCCGGGCGACTGGACGGGCCGCGAACGGAAACCACCGAGAAATCAACAAGTAATAAACCGTTTGCGGCACCATCCCCCTTATTCTTTTCCCACTCTTCTACCAGGGCCCCTGCGCATCAAGGCCGCTCAGTGAAAACTTTTCCACGCGGTCACGAATTCCCTTATTCCGCAGAAAACTTTCCCCGCTCACCTTGACCCCCACCGCCCCGGAAGGGCATCCGCCAATACAGGGGGAAAGCAGCTCCGAGGGCAGGCGATCACGCTGGTAGCAGCGCCATTGCCCCCGGGGAAGTCAATGCCTCAGTGGGTACCAGGAAGGGTATCGAAAAGCGCCCCCATGAATGGTCCATAAATGATCGAATTAAATACTCGAAAGGCTTGGATATGAGCGTCTTATTCGATAAGATAAATGCAATCGAAATTTATTCGAAGGGGGAAGTTGTGACTGTCACCGTGTATTCCAAGCCCGAGTGCGATCAGTGCAACGCGACCTATTTGCAATTCGACAAAGCGGGGATCGAGTACACGGTTGTCGACCTCACCGCGGACGCCGAAGCCCGCGACTACGTGATGAGCCTCGGCTACCGCCAGGCTCCCGTCGTTGTGGCCGGCACCCAACATTGGGCGGGATTTCGGATCGACCGCATCAGAAGCCTCACGGCGGCCTGAATCTCGTGGCCCCACGAAAGGAACGAACCGGCGTGAGCGCCGCACTCTCCGTCGTCACCGGCGTCACGGACAGCCCCGAACCCGCCGCGGCCGACCCGATCCAACCGGAAGACTACGCCGACGACCTACACAACGACGTCGAAGCACTGTTCCTGTGCGCCTTGCTGTGGGCACCCCGGTCGGCCGCGCAACACGCCATCGGCATCCTCGAGCCCACCGACTTCGTGCGCCCCATCCACCGCGAGTTCTTCTCCCTGATCACCCGATTGATCGCGGGCGGGGCACCCCACAACGCGGCCATGGTCGGATCGGAACTCGAGCAGTCCGGTGCCCTCGCCGGCCACCACGGATCCGAACGCTCCCGCCACCTCGCCAACCTCGCCACCCTCGGCGCCGAACACACCGCGATCGACCACTACGCCCGAGCTGTGTTCAGCCAGGCATACCGGCGCAGCTTCGCCGCCGCGGCGACCGCACTCACCCAGGCCGCGCAGGAACTTCCCGCCGACCAGCTGTATGAGCACATGTGCGAAATCGGCCGCCGTCAACGCTCGCTCACCGAACGCCGCAACACCATCGAAGGAGATGACCAGTGAGTATCCACCCCGACCTGAGCAGCACCGACGACGAACGCGACGCCTTCCACCTCCACAACTCCGGACTCACCTGGGCGCAGATCGCCAGCGAAATCGGCTGCACCGAGGGGACCGCCCAAGCGTTCGCGACCGCCTACCGGCAACGCACTGACGCCGCCGCCGCCCAATCCCAAATCACCCTGTTCTGACGGACCCCTGCTGCGCACTCACACGCAACCCCGAAGACCCCGCCCTGGCCGATAAGAGCAACGAGGAGGACTCGTCATGTCCTTGCCGGGAGTGGTGGTGCGCACCGCCGACTCGTTTCGAGTACCCGAATACGCTGTGCCGGGACCGGCCTTGCGAAGACACTGAACTTACGCACCAGCAGAGCGAACTCAGGTAAAGCGAGGATCGGTGGCCTGTGATGGATACCGACAGCACACCCGAGCCCGGGAACCAGCCGACCGCTGGGCCAACCGCCACGCCGCCGACTGCGGACACATCGGAATCAGACTTGGCATCAACCAGGGGCCTGGAACGCGATGTCCGCGCCGCGACCCGCACCGGCCGTTACGCACTGGCCACGGCCCTCTGCGCGGCGATCGTGTCCAGCGTCGTCTCGGCCGGATCAGCTGTCTACGTCAGTAGAAACGAGTTGGCGAGAAACGAAAGTGTCGCAGTAGCGCAAGAGGTGCGAGAGAACCAGCAACGGATCTACGCCGATCTCATGACCGGCGTCACCGGGTTCCTGGAAGGACTCGGAACTCTGAAAGGAGCACTGACGGAGAATCCCCCCGATCCGGAAGCCGTACAAGCTGCCATCACTGTCATCAGGGACAAGGGAGGGGCGGCAATCAGAGCCGTCCATATGGTGCTCTTGGTGGGAAGTGCACAGCTCCTCCCGGCCCTCGACAAGTTCACCTACCCATACGAATCCTTTTTCCGAGTGCACCTGAACCCGTTCGATTTCCGCCACTTCGGGGGCGCCGGCGACGTAACAGACCCCGACGGTCTATTTCCGGACCGCCCTGGCTTGCTCACGGAGATCGATCGGATGGTCGAGGTGTCAGGGGAATTCGTAGGTGACTTCCTCGTGCGGGCACGAGAGGACCTCGGAACCGGCTGAACCAATGACATGCCTGCACCCGCCGATACTTGCCCTTGACGCCGACGAGACCATCATCCTCGACACCTTCCCGGGAACTCTCACCGAGACTGCCCACGGTCGCCGGCGATATCCCCGCGCACGGCGGACGGAGCAGGCGCGCCGCACTGCGATCGCTTTTCCGGAGCGGTAACAGCGGCGATACTGCCCGCTGATGTTCCTGGCCAGCGGAGTCTCGGCGTGAAGGCCGACGCCGAAGGCCGCTGACTTCTCTCTCGTAGCCCTCAACACCTATCAGTATAGTATCGCCAGTGATACCATTCCGGTATGTCGAAGCAGGCGAAGCTGATCGCGAGGATGAGGGCTAGTCCGCAGAGCGTGACTTATACCGAGCTGTTCAACTTCTGCTGCGACATATTCGGGGAACCGCGCCAGCGCGGCACCTCGCACGCGGTGTTCAAGATGCCGTGGGCGGGCGACCCGCGAGTGAATATCCAGAAAGGCAGCGGCGGCAAGGCCAAGCCCTATCAGGTCGGCCAGGTCGTCATCGCATACGACAAGCTCACGAAGGAGGCTGACAATGGCTGACGCATCGCACTACACCTATCGGGTGACCTGGTCGGAGGACGACGGCGAATTCGTCGGGGCCGTCGCCGAATTCCCGTCGTTGTCCTGGTTGGCGGAAACGCAGGCCGAAGCACTCGACGGTGTCATCGGCGTCGTCCGTGAAGTGCTCGAGGACATGACGCTGTCCGGCGAGCAACCACCGGTCCCGATCGCGGATCGGCCCTACAGCGGCAAGTTCATGGTGCGCACGTCCCCGCAGGTGCACCGGACTTTGGCGATCGAAGCCGAGGAACAGGGTGTCTCGCTCAACATGCTGGTCAACCAGAAGATCACGGCTCCGGCTGCGCCTCGGTCGGCGGCGGCCGGTGCCGCCTGAGGGAAGGCCGCAGGCAAAGTTGTAAGACTTTAACAACTTTGCGCTGCAAGTACTTTCGGTAGATCCGTCATAGGCTGCATGTGCTTTGTGTCCAACGAATGGGCGCACGGGGAGGTCACGCTTCGCGTGGCAGCACATGAGAGGGGCCAGACGGTTGAGCGAGCGCGGACACATCATCCAGGGAGGAAACGACGATGGCGGAGTTCGATCCGACGATTCGCGCGGAAGTGGAGCGGATCTGGCGGGAGCACCTGGGCGTGGACCCGGACGCGACACCGGAACAGCTGACGGCCCAGTTCGACGAGGAGGCCCAGCGGCTGACGGAGCTGACGTCCCAGCGGTTCGGGGGCGGTCAAGGGTATCTGGTGCGGAAGTGGAAGGCCGAGCATCCGGGACAGGATCCGGACGTGATGACGACCTATCAGCTGATCGCGCAGGCCGAGCACGACAGCCGGGAGGCCGTGCTGACCGAGGAGCTGTACTCGCAGGTGCCGGAGATCAGCGAGGAGCAGATCGCCCGGGAGCTGAAGATCGAGCAGCGGATCGAGGAGGAGATCACCGAGCGTCGGAAGGCCCGCGACCCGGATCGGTGGCGGACCTCGATGGTGGAGATCCCGCCGTTGGCGTGGCAGGTGGTCGATCGGGTGTGGCCGAGCGAACCGGACGCGTTCCAGGGGTACGCGGCGGCGCTGATCGCGCAGCGGATGGAGGACAACGAGAGGACACCGCTGACGGCGGCGGATCCGCTGGCCGACGAGCTGGCGCAGATGATCGACGAGCAGATCAAGGCGTCGAAGGCCGCGGGGAACCGAGTGGTGTAGCCCCGGAGCTCATCTCCTACGCCCGCGCTCAGCGGGACGCCGACGCGCTGCGGCAGAAGGTCCGCACCCTGCGCGAGGCCACCAAGCAGGTCCAGGCGCAGGCAGCGGAAGCGTCCCTGGCCAATGCCGATCCGGAGCTGATCGAGGATCTGAGTACGACCGCGGACCGGATGGCGGCCCGGGTCGAGCGGGTGTCGGCTGATGCCCACGAGGCCCGTGACGCGGCCGAGCGTGCCCGGCAGGCGTGCATCGCTGCCGGCTATGACGTCGACGGGGTGGATGTGGCGGCCCTGAGCCGGGTACGCCTACCGCGCCGGGACTGGCGCGACCGCCCTGCCACCGATCGGCAGCAGGCGTACCTGCGGACCCTGCGGCGCCAGCGCGGGTTGCCGGTGCGGCTGCCCGACGACCTGACGATCGGCCGCGCCGACGAGCAAATCAAACTGCTGCGCACCCGGTCCGGGAAGGTCGCCGACGCCGCCGACCCGGAGATCGCCCGCATCCTCGCCGAGGCGGAAACCCAACGGGCGCGCGGCGAGCGGGCCGAGCACACCGGTCCCCCACTGACGCCCGGGCAGGCACGGGAGCGGTCCGCGCAGATTCGGGAGCAACTCGCCGCCCAGCGCACCGACCGCGAGAGGCGCCCCTCACAGACACCGGCTCCCGCGCCGGCCTCGGAGGACGTGCCCGGCCGGCGGCCGCTGCGAGAGCTGGTCGCCGAGTTCACCAGCCAACGCGAACCCGTCGCCGACGACGAGGGCATTTCGGCGTTGCTCGACGACATCTGCGGGCAGGTGTTGGCCGACGAGACCCTGAACCTGGTCGCCGGGGCCGAGGCCAACACGTTCGAGCAGTTCACGATCTGGGCGGCCCGCAAGACCCACGAGGACGTGCAGGCCGGCCTGGTCGAGCAGGTGATGAGCGAGGACCCGCAGGTCGCGGCGATCGCCCGCGCCGCCCTCGACGACCCGGCCCGATGGCAGGCGGCAGCGGCGGAGCTGCCCGCCCGCGCCTGGGCGCAGCACCACCCCGATCGTGCGGCCGCGGACGCCGCGGTCCTCGCACTCGAAGCGAACCCTGCTGTTACCGAGGCCGCGACCGGACCGGCCGAGCAGTTCACCGCAGCCCCGCCGGTGCAGCAGGCCCTCGACACCACCGTCACCGCCGCCAGCCCGGAAAACGAAACGCAGCGGCAGCAACTGGCCGAGGACACCCTGACCCGGGTGCACGCCAACAGTCACCGCACCGACCCGGTGGACTGGCGGCAGACCGGCCGCGACGCCTGGACCGAACACGGGCCCACCGGTGGTGCCCCGGTCCCGGCGGCGGACCCGAGAGTCCGCGCTGCACTCGACGGTGTCCCCGTTGGTGACCCGCGCACCGAGCAGATCTTCACGGACTGGAACCGCGGCTGGCACGGTGCCCGGACCGAATGGGCGCGGAGGCGCGAAGGCGAGGTCCTCGCCGATCTGCAGGCCGAGATGATCACCCACCCCAGCCTGCAGGTGCTGCGGCGACGACCCGAGGACCAGCTCAGCGTCGGCCGGCATCGGCTACTCAACCTCACCGTCAGCGACTGGCTGCTGTCCGTCGACGGCGCCGATCCGCAGTATCAGGCGGCGGCGTACTGGCTGCACGACAACATCGCCACCACCCTCGATGCGGTCCACGAGGCGGTGAAGGACTCCCCCGACCCGGACGCGCCCACACCGGAGACCGCCGAGCCCGGCGAGGTCACGGTCGACGCGGTAACAGCACCCGGCACTGCCGTCGAGGTCGGCGCCGAGATTCCGGATCAGGAAAAGATCCATGCCTGGCTCGACGCCCAACGCGTGCACACCGCCCTGATGCTCGACGGTGCCGATGCCGCCGCGGTGGCCGAGGCGCAGCACCGCGCCGACACGGCCCGGGCGCAGATCCCGGACCCCAGCCTGCGCGCCTGGCAGGCGGCCGGCAGCGTCGACGACCGCACTGCCGCCGCCCGGAAGTGGCGGGCTTGGGCTTTCGACGAGCTTGCTCAGGATCCGCTGGTGGTGGCCCTGGCGGCGAGCACTCTGGTGACCAAACGGACCAGCGCCGTCCTCGAGTCCGCGGCCGCCGACCTGGCCGATCGTCTGGCCACCCATCCCGAGCTCGCGGCGGTGATCGACGACCACGGCGGCCACCCATGGCTCACCGCCGAAGTCCGCGGGCCGCTCCTGGCGTCCCTCGAAGACGTCTACCGGGACAAGGCCACCGAATGGTTCCCGCGCGGCGTCGACACCTTCGTACGAACAGACCGTCCCCGCACCCAGATACACCGGTTCACCCCGCACACCGGCAATCCGATCTGGGAGGTCACCACCGACGGCGGTGAGAGCCGCGAGCGCTGGGGCAGCCACCACCTGCCCGCGGTCCGGCGGGCCACGGTCGGCACCGGTGCGCCGAACGCGGGACCGGTCCGCAGCGGGATGGTCGCCGAGCAGGCCCGCGGCCGGTTCGCCGAGATCACCGGGCAGGCCCTGCTAGCAGACGAGGTGTTCGTCGCGGCCGCCACCTCACCGCACCCCAGCCTGGGCCGCACCGGCTTTCTGACCTCGCAGGCCTCCCGGGAGTTACGTTCGCGCATCCTCACCGAGGTCGAGCGCGAGCACCCCGCACTGGCGGCGGCATGCCGCGCCCACGGCCTCGACATGTCCGAGATACTGCGTCTCGACGTCGCCGACCACGCATTCGACACCCTGCACACCAGCGCCACCGAACCTGACGACCTGTTCTCGGCGGTGACCGGACCGGCCGATCTCGAGGCGGTGCGGGCCTCGGAGTACCTTGTCGGCGAACCCGGTCAGGACCGGGCCCAGGTCAGCTACCGGTGGCGCACCAAGGACTGGCAGGTCAGCCGCGGCGACGCCGAACCGGTCATCACGGCAACCCTCGCCGAGGCGATCGCCACCGCACGCACCGGCCGGCACATCGAGTCGGCCGCGGCCGCCGCGAGCATCACCGGGGAGCGCGACACCTCAGAACGCGGCCGTCAGGACCTCTCCCGCTCCACCGAGAACGAGGCCGAGGCTGCACCGTCGGCGGCGGCCGAGTCGGCGGCGGACCGGCCGGAGGTGACGGCAGCGAACTTCGTCCTCGGCGCCGAGGTGCTGGCACCATCCGGGGCAAAGGCCCGAGCCCGCGCGAACATCGACGCGATCCGTCTGGTGCACCAGCTCAATGACGAGAATCGGGCGGCCACTGCCGCCGAGCAGCGGGTCCTCGCCGCCTGGTCCGGGTGGGGTGCGGCCGGGGACATCTTCGACAAGCGCAAACCGGAGTGGGACGAGCTCCGCAACGACCTCTCCGCGGTGCTGACCCCGGCGGAGATCGCCGCCGCCCGCGCCTCCACCCTCAACGCCCACTACACCGACCCGGCGATCGCGGCCGAGATGTGGTCCGCGCTGGGCAGAGCCGGATTCACCGGAGGGCGGGTCCTCGAACCGGGATGCGGGGCCGGCAACTTCATCGGCCACGCCCCGAAGGGCACCCGGATGGTCGGGGTGGAGCTGGACCCGATGACCGCCCGGATCGCGCACCACCTCTATCCCCAACACCAGGTCCGCAATCAGGGATTCGAGAAGTTCTCCCCCGACGAGGGCGCCTTCACCGCGGTAATCGGCAACGTCCCGTTCGGCAACTTCGCGGTCGGCGACCCGCTGCACAACCCGTCCGGGCTGACCATCCACAACCACTTCATCCGCAAGTCCCTGGCACTGACCGAAACCGGAGGCTACGTCGCGGTCATCACCAGCGCCTTCACCTCCGACGCCCAGCGGACCAAGGCCCGCGAGGAAATCGCCGAACTCGGCGACCTGGTCGGCGCACTGCGGTTGCCGACCAAGGCATTCGACCGCCAAGCCGGTACCGATGTGGTCACTGACCTGCTGATCTTCCGCCGCCGCGAGGCCGGCCGCGCACCGGCAACGGCGACCGAGCAGTGGATCACCACCTCGAAGGCCGAGCTGGCAGGCGGTGAGATCCAGGTCAACGACTACTTCCTGACCCACCCGGAGAACGTGCTCGGCGAACTCGGGATCGGGTCGGGCATGTACTCGGCGGCCACCTTGAAGGTGACCGCCGACCCGTCCCGCCCGTTGGCCACCCAGGTCCGTGACCGGCTGACCGCCATCGTCGACACCGCGAAGAACACGGGACTCGGGCAGGACGCGGAACAGCCGGCCGCCGACCCGATGCTCGATCGGGCCGGGCTGATCACCGCGGAAGAAGCCGCGATCACCGAGGTTCCGGGATCGGTGCGGTTCAACGACGAAATCGACATGTTCGAGCAGCTCTCCCTCGGCGGCCGGTGGACGCCGGTGCCGTCGAAGATCGACAAGGCCCGCACCGCCCAGTGGAAGTCGATGCTCGCCATGGCCGGCACGGTCACCGACCTCGTCGACGCCCAGCGCACCGGCGGCGACGAGGACACCAAGAACCGGCTGCGGGCCCAGCTGAACCGCCAGTACGACGCGTACGCACGGAAGTACGGGCCGCTCAACCGGTTCACCTGGGTCACCCCCGCGCCGCCCAACCAGAAGGTGATCGACAAACGCTTCACCGACCTGGAGAAGAAGTGGCGGGCCAACAACGGCGACGAGACCGGCCCGGTCACCGGGGCACTTCCCGAGGACGTCGCCGCCCGGCTGCTGGCGGAGGCATCGGAGCCGAACCCGGCGTGGAAGAAGATGCGGCACCTCGAGGGCGCCATCCGCTACGACCCGGCGATCGCGCTGGTCCGCAGCATCGAACTCTTCGACGAGGACACCCAGCAGGCGCGCAAGTCGAAGATCTTCACCGAGGACGTCATCACCGCGCCGCAACGGGCGCAGTCCGCCCAGGACATCGCCGAAGCGCTGGCAGTCAGCCTGGACGAGACCGGGCAGGTCGACCTGGACCGGATCGCCGGGCTGGTGGGCATCGATCCCGAGACCGCCCGGACCCAGCTCGACGGGCTGGTCTTCCCCGACCCGGAAGACCCGACCGAACTGATCCCGGCCCCAAGATTCCTGTCCGGAAACGTGCGGGAGAAGTTGGCGGCCACCGAAGCCGCCGCCCGGCAGAACCCACAGCTCTACGCCGGCGCGGTCGACGCACTGCGGCAGGTGATCCCGAAGGATCTGGATCCGACCAACATCACCGTCCGCCCCGGTGCGAACTGGGTACCGACCCCGCTGTACGAGCAGTTCATCCGCGAATCGTTCTCGGTGCACCCGGACACCCGCATCGCGGTCGAGTACTCCCCCATCACCGCGTCCTGGGACTTCACGATCGCCGGCGACCAGTACACCGACCCCTACGGGCTGCCGTACGAAACGGCCGGGGACCGGCGCGGCGTCGACGGGCTGTCGTTGCTGGAGAAGATCGCCAACAACCAGCCCATCCGGGTCTTCAAGACGAAGCCGAACTCGAACACTCCCCCAAGCCGCGGTTCCACGAAGAGCTCACCGAGGAACTGCAACAGCGGGCCGAGATGCTCGAAACGGCGTTCGGGGAATGGCTGTTCGCCGACCCGGCCCGCACCGCCGCGCTGACCCGGGCGTTCAACGACCGGTTCAACTCCTTCGTCGACCCCGCCTACAGCGGGCAGGGCCGCACTTTCCCCGGACTGCGGATCACACCGCACCCGCACCAGGCCGCGGTCGCGGTGCGGCAGATCAACGAACCGTCGGTGCTGCTCGATCACACCGTCGGCACCGGCAAGACCTGGTCGATCACGATGTGCGCGATGGAGATGCGGCGCCTCGGGCAGATCAAACAGCCCTGGGTGGTGGTCCCGAACCACCTGGTCGACCAGTGGTCCCGCGAGGTCGCCGACGCCTACCCCGGTGCCCGGGTGCTGGTCGGGGACGACTTCAAGTCCCGCGCCGACCGGCAACTGTTCATGGCGCAATCAGCCTCCCAGGACTGGGACCTGGTGATCGTCCCGGAACCGGCCTTCACCAAGATGCAATGCGGGGTCGACACCCAGGCCGCTTACATCGCCGACGAGATCACCCGGCTCGAGGAAGCCCGCGAGGCCGCCACCGGGCAGAACACGATCAAAGAGATCGAGAAGGCCAAGAAACGGTGGCAGGAAAAGCTCGAGAAGAAGATCAACGCCGACTCCAAGGACGTCGGGTTCTCCTTCGAGCAAACCGGCTGCGACTACCTGTTTCTCGACGAAGCGCACATGTGGAAGAACCTTTCGCGCCAGTCCAACAACGCCGACCTGGCGCTGCGGGAAGGATCGAGCCGGGCCACCGACCTGGACATGAAACTGTCCTCCCTGCGGCGTAAGTACCGCCAGCGCGCCGCCGTCGAGGGCCGCAAACCCGTTCCGGAGAAGGTGGTCACCTTCGCCACCGGCACCCCGGTCGCCAACAGCATGTCCGAGCTGTGGGTGATGATGAAGTACCTGCGCCCGGACCTGCTCGAGGCCGCCGGGATGGAGAACATCGACGCCTGGGCGGCGAACTTCGCCGCGATGCGCCAATCGGTCGAAATGAACATCACCGGCACCGAACTGCGATCGGTGTCGAGGATCGGCAAGTTCGTCAACCTGCCCGCCCTGATGTCGATGAACGCCCAGTTCACCGACGTCGTCGTCCGCGAGCAGGTCCCCGCCACCCTTCCCGAGATTGCCGGCGGCGGCCGCCAGAACCTGACCTTCGAAATGCCGCAACAGGTCCGCGACTTCATGATCGACCTGGACGAGCGGATGCAGATGTACACCGGCAAGACCGCGCACATCGACAACCCCCTCAAGATCGGCAGCGACGGCGCCAACGTCACCCTCGACCCCCGCCTCGGCGGCCTCGACGCACCACCACCGGGTGAAGGCCGGGTCGACCTGCTGGTGAACAAGCTCTGGGAGATCGAGCAAGGCACCGCCGACACCGTCTACTACGACGAGGACGGCAACCCGGAACCACGCACCGGCGGTCTGCAAATCGTGTTCCTCGACCGCGGCACCCCCAAGCCCGGCCAGGGCGACACCCTCTACGACATCATCCGCGCCGACCTCGTCGCCCGCGGCATGTCCCCCGGCGCAGTCCAGTTCATCCAGGACTACCCCAAACCGAAGGACAAGCGGGAGCTGTTCGCAGCCTGCCGCCGCGGCGAGGTGAAGGTGCTCATCGGCTCGTCCGAGACGATGGGCACCGGCATGAACGTGCAGAAACGCGCGACCGCGCTCTTCCACGTCGACTGCCCCTGGCGGCCCGCGGACCTCGAACAACGCGAGGGCCGGATCATCCGGCAGGGCAACCAGAACAAGACCGTCGAGATCATCAACATCGTCGGGGAACGCTCCTACGACACCACCAAATGGCAGACCGTGGAGAAGAAATCCGCCTACATCGAGCAGCTCCGCCGCGGAGTGCTCGACTTCTCCGAGGCCGAAGACATCGGCGGCGGCGATATGACCTCGTCGATGGCCGCGACCAAGGCCGCCGCGACCGGCGATCCCCGCTACGTCGAGGTCGTCGAACTCGAAACGCAGCTCCGCAAACTGGGCGCCGAAGCCCGCGCCCACCGCTCCGACCAAGAGCGAATCAAATGGCAGCTGCACGACAACCGCACCCGGTTGCCGATCCTGACCAAGGAGATCGAGGAAGGCCGCGAGGTCGCCGACGCCCTCACCGCCTGGAATGAACTGCCCCGCAAACAGCGCACCCTCACCGTCGGGGGCCGCGCCGTCTCGTTCGCCGAACCGGCGGAGGTACGCAAGGCGGTGCAAACCCGGCTGGCGCACATCATCCGCGACCTCGAACGCCAACCCGACGGCCAACACCTGGTGGCCGAGATCGCCGGCGCCGAAATCTCGATGGGCCGGCTCCCGGTCGGCGGATACGCATTCCGGCTCACCGGTGGCATCGTCCGCACCGTCGACGCCGAGGTCGTCGACCTCGCCCTCGGCAGCGCCGACGGTGGATCCGGCATGGTGACCCGGCTGACCAACATGGCAGCCGACCTGCCCGCCGCGATGGACCTGAACGTGAAGGACCGCGACTACATGGCCGCCCAGACCGAGCAACTCGCCGACAAGCTCGGGGTCCCGTTCCCCAAGACCGACGAGATCACCCGCCTCACACACACCTACAACGAGATGCGGGCCGACCTCGCCGCCAGGGAGAACTCCCCCGAAGCACTCGCCGAAAAGGCGGCGACCAAGGAACGATTGGCGGCCGCCGGCATGTACCGCGGATGGACCCGCGACCTCAACCCCACCCGCGGGCACGCCGACAACCAGGGCATGTCCCAGGACGAGCTGCGGGAAGCCACCCCCGCCCGGATGGTGGCGGCCGCGAAAGAGCACGCCGAACGCAAGGCCCAGCTCGCGGAGAATCCGCAACCACCACGGTGGCAGCGCGCCGACGAGATCGGCTCCGAGCTCACCGCTGGATTCGACCGGGACACCGGCGATCCCGGTGCCGTGGTGAAGTGGACCGGCCGCGACTGGTACTGGTCCGCCCACAACGCGCGGGAAACCCTCGACAGCGGCACCTTCCCCACCCGGGACGCCGCGATCTCCGCCGCCGAGAAGACCGTCGGAACCGCCCTCGCGGAAGCCGCCATCCCACCGGCGGCGGTGTGGGAACGCGATGCCGGATCGTTGGCTGAGACACGGTCCGGTGTACAGGATTCGGCTCCCATAGTGGCGGCAGGAACTCAGGAGGAACGGGAGTTGGCGGAGGTGATGCGGCTGGTTAAGTCCGATTTCCCTGCCCACGCAACCGCGTGCGCCGCCAGGAACACCGTCACGATCGAACGGGTGCCATCCGGACTGCGGGGCGACCGCAGCCGCGACACAGATCAAGAGCGCTGACGATCGAGCGGGCGCGGTCGTCCGCACCGTAGTCCTCGCCGCGGCGTAGCCGTTGAGCCTGCACGGCCATAAGCTGCACGACGAAACAGGTAGGCCCGCCGCGAGCACGGGCTCACGGCGGGCTGCGACCTACCAATCAGGAGTCCCCACGATGGTCTGTGCGACAGTACTCGTTGCAGGAAGGACAACGATTATTCCTGGCCGTCCGACGGCCAGGAACAGGGGAGGACCGCGATCGAATGGAGGTTTGGGGTGCAGCCAGAAACTTTCCCTGAGGTGGCAATCGCCCAGGGCGTTCGTCCTTGTCCTTAATCTTCTAGTTGATCCCTCTGCCGCTTCGGCGCACATTCTTCATTGGGGCACCTCCACCCAGGGCGACCCTTGGGAGTAGCGCTCACCACCACCGGGGTTTCGCACG
Source organism: Rhodococcus sp. USK13 (assembly GCF_018343855.1). Classification (NCBI taxonomy): domain Bacteria; kingdom Bacillati; phylum Actinomycetota; class Actinomycetes; order Mycobacteriales; family Nocardiaceae; genus Rhodococcus; species Rhodococcus sp. USK13. The sequence goes on from NZ_CP069242.1 coordinate 1,135,561, forward strand.
CCGGGCACCTCTCCGGCATTGTGAACTCGCGCTCTTCTCCAGTACGCACGTCGAGCACCGGGCCGAGGATCTCGTACATACCCTCTTTGTCGATCCTTACGACCACGACGTCCCCGATGAGGACCCCAAGTGCGGCGATGGTTGCAGGATTCGTCAGCGAAATAAGAAGCGACTCACCTGAGCGATAGCCATCCCCAAGGACCTCCACCAAACCTGCGGGTGTCATGAAACCGTCAGGGTGCATGATCATCCGAATATCTCGAAGCCGACCCCGGACTTCGCGACCAGCTCTATTCGCCTCGACCCGACTCCGCTCGAGAGTCGCGATAGTGTCTTCTGGAACAGCAGTCTTCAGGTGTCTGTTCGCTAGACGAACGAACCCGTCCAGAGTTGTCTGGTGGTATGGCTGTTTCGCCTCGTTCGCCATTTCAGCACGTAACTCGACGCGAGGACCCACGATCTGCCCGCGAACGCGTTGATACGAGTCCTCTTTTGCATCGTCGGTCACGAAAAGAATGGGACGGGTCGACTTCCGAGCATGATCCAGGAGCTCGAACCAGATCAAGCAATCTCCGGTGGCGTCATCTTTGTTCGCGTCTTTGTAGCCCGGTGGGATCTTTGCATCAATACGCGTCTGTGCCTTCTTCTTCCGCGTCTCAAGCGTCTCCGCATCAGGTTTTTCGCCGACCCGGTCATCTGTGATCAATGCGTCGAGAGCGGCCCGAATCGGGTCGGCGTTGCGAGCATCGGCGAAGTCAATCGTGTGCGTCCTCCGCAGTTCGTGGAACTTGTTCTGCATCGCCAGCTGACGCTCGGTCAGCACAGCCTCAAGGCTGCTTACCGTCATGGTGAACTGTTCTTCGATCGCTGATCGAATCTCACGATCGCGGACTTCACCAACTGCCTCTGCGCACAGCTCAGTGAGTGTTGTGACTGCAGTCGAGAGCACCTCAGTTACCCTCTCTGAAGCGATAGATGCAACCGCATCGTGGGCCTTCTGCTGATCAGCAGCAACCCCGAGTCGATTGCGTTGATACTCAAGCGCCGCCTGGTGCGGAACCCATAGCCGGCTGGAAACACGTGTCAGCACATCGAGGACCTGCTTGCGCTGGGCGTCGTTTACGCGATAGAGCGCCAGCAACACATTCGCATCGAGTGCAATCGTTGCGTTCGCGAGGAATTCGCCGATCTCCTCGTCATTTGGCCCATACCATTCAGCCAACACCGATTTCACACTGCACGCTCCTCACGCCTTTGTCCGCCCTGCATGGAGCCCGCAGCTCACATGTCGCGATTGTTGCACGCGGCTCAAGTAGATACCGAACCCGTTCGTTCACTTACCATTTGCGGAGGCAGGCCACGGTGTGGATGTCGACCATGAAGCTGATCCCCATGACTTTTTGGCTCACCCTTGTGCTGGCCGAGGTCCTTCGGCCCGAGCGAGGCCATCTGCGTGTCCCGTGATTCGAGCTGTAGGGCTAGGGCCGCATCTAGAGACGCTGCGACCTGCGGACTTGTTGCCTGTCTCACGACATGGCTACAACGATCTGTCTCAATTCCCTGGCATTTCTTCAGCCATTACGAAGCGAGAGGGGCCGTGTAGGTTCTCTTGCTGCGACGGACGAGCAGGACGCGCAGACAGTGGAGGCCGACCCGGACAGCAGGTCGGACAGCTCGAACGTCGCGCCGCCCGGTAGTTCGTTCAAACGGGTCGCCGAGCTGATTACCACCATCCTGCAACTCGACCTGGCCTTCATGCGGTAACGAGCTGCATGAGTTCGGTGTAGTCGGTGACGACGTCGTAGACGACACCCTCGCCATTTTTCTCGTTCAGCGATGCGAAGAACTTTCGAGCGCATTCAATCTTTGCGTCCTCGACTCCCTTCAGCTGCAGCGTTGAGAGTGAGCCCTTGGTCTCGGCGACGAAGTACACGTGTTTGACGCTGCCGTCGGTGAACGCGATTGCCCAGTCGGGGTTGTAATCACCAACCGGGGTCGGGATGAAGAATCCACGAGGTAGCTTCGCGTAGACGGCGACCTCCGTGCTGGTGTCGAGCTTGGTGACGAAGGCGCGTTCGATTTTGGAGTCGGTGACGACGTAGTCGTAGATGTGTTTCGTCAGCTTGTCACCGACGCGGTCGAACGCCTGCTTCGTCTGGTTCTCGGTGAAGATCACCGAGTCGAACCTGTCCTCCAACGCATCGTAGGTCAGGTGCTCGACGATTACGGTTGCCTTCTGCTCGTTGACGAGCCGGGCGGACTCGGTGATGAACTGCTCGGGGTTGAGCCGGAACTTCGCGAACGTCGCTGGCGTGACTCCGCCCAGGATCGCAGCCGTGGTGCGCCGGGTGAGCTGGGTCTTCTCGGTGATCTCACCGAGAAGGTCGTATTTGACCTGAGAGCCGGCAGTGGCGGTCTCGGTATGTGTCGCCGTACTCGACAGGGTGAACCCGGAACCATCGGTGAGGTCATTGACGTCGAGGGAAGCGCGCTGCTGACCGGCCTCGACGACGTATTGCATCGCAGAGACGTTGAGGTGTTTGTCGAGCGCCTGGATGCACTTGCGGATCAACTCATCCGAGTCGAACTCTACCTGGTAGACGGCCTTGTGGTTGATCCGACCCCACAGCGCCTGGAACTCCTTCTTGGCGAAGTTGGTCTCGTTGAGCGGGATCTTCTTCGGCTTGCGGTCGTCGGCCGGGACCGGAATGTCGAGGTACAGCGCGTCCACAAGCGGCCAGGCATAGTCGATGACGGGCTTCAGCACCTCCGAGGTGGGTTCGGCCAGTGTGCCAGCGTCCTTCGCCTGCTTGTAGGTGTCGGCGAGAGTGTCGTCGTCGTTGAGATAGTCGTTCTTGACTAGGTACCTATACAGGGCTTGCGCGAGCACCTCCTCGATTGCCAACTCGCCATCCGGCGTCTGAATCGTCTTGCCCGTAAAGAACTTCACGCTTGCCTTGCGCGGTCGCGCCGCCAAGGATTCGGAAATTTCCTTCTGGATCCCGGCGACGAAGTCGGTGTAGGACTCATCGGTGACCACGGTCAGCTCGTTGATGTCGTGGACGGTTACCGGGTTGTCCATACGCTCACCATGCTGATCGACCGCCAGACGCAGGCCGCGGCCGATCTCCTGCCGACGGGAAACGGTGTTGTCGCTCTTCTTGAGCATTCCCATCACGAACACGTTGGGGTTGTCCCACCCCTCACGCAGCGCGGAGTGGGAGAAGAGAAACCGCACCGGCTCTGCGAACGACAGTAGGCGCTCCTTGTGCTTGAGGATCAGGTCGTAGGCGTCCGTGTCGGTGGACTGGCCCTTGTCGTCGCCGCGACCGCTGACCTTGCCGTCAACCTGCCGCTTGGTCTTCTTGTCGATGGAGAAGTAGCCCTCGTGCACCGCGCGGACGTCGTCGCGGCGCAGGTAATTCTGGAACCCCGCAGTGGCGTCGTCGAGGGCGAGCTCACCGAGCACCTCGTCGCGGATGGCGACGTACTCCTCCTCGAAGACGCGGGCGTAGTCGCCGAGGGTGTCTTCGCGGTCGTAGTCGCGGTACTTGGCGACCTCGTCGATAAAGAATAGCGAGAGCACCTTGATGCCCCGACTGAACAGTTCCCGCTCCTTGTCTAAGTGGGCACGGGTCACCTCGCGAATCTGGATGCGGCGCTTTGTTTCCTCGGTGACGTCACGGTCGGCCAACTGACCGGCGACAACGTCGTCACCATTGCTGAGGGTGACCACGTCACGGTTGGCATCGATGTCGGTGATGAACAGGCCCTTGTAGGCCTCGATGCCGTTCGAGACGTCGTGCAGGTTGGCGCCGACGTCAAGGCGCTTGACCAGACGCTTGATCGGGCCTCCCTTGGTCTGCACCTCGAGCTCGACTCGGGCACGGGGTTTGGAACCTTTGGCGATCTCGATCGCGTCGAGATACAGGTACGCGGTCGAGCCGGCCAGTCCCTTAACGGTGATGCCCCGGACGGCGATCCTCTTGACCAGCTTCTGGTTGTACGCGTCGATCGCATCAAGTCGGTGAATCTTAGTGTGGTCGACCTTGTGGGTGGCCGAGTAGCGCAGCATCATCAGCGCGTTGAATTCGGCGAGTGACGTGAGTGACTTGTCCGCACCGATCTTCTGAGGCTCGTCGACGATCACGATCGGGCGGTTGGCCTTGATGACGTCGATCGGACGCCGAGACTGAAAGTCGTCGAGCACGTCGTAGATTCGCCGATTGTCTCTGCCGGACGAGTTGAACGCCTGGATGTTGATGATCATCACCTGCACTCCGGCATCGGAGCTGAACCGCTCCAATTCGTGCAGCTGCGAGGAGCTGTAGATGAACGATCGCGGCTTCGTGCCGTACAGCTGCTGGAAGTGCTCAGCAGTCACATCGAACGATTTCTGCACACCCTCGCGGATTGCGACCGACGGCACGACGATGATGAACTTCGACCAGCCGTAGCGCTTGTACAGTTCCATGATCGTCTTGATGTAGACATATGTCTTGCCCGTTCCTGTCTCCATCTCGATGTCAAGGTTCGGCGCTCCTGGTGCAGCCTTGCTGTCGACGAGCTTGGCCGAGAGCGGAAGGTTGCGAGAACGCTGGACCTTTTGGACGTTCGCCAACAGCTGGGCGGCGGAGAGGACGACTTCAGCGTTCCGGAGCCCCGAGCCGGGCGTCTCGTTCGCCTCGAACAGCGCCGGGTTGGGCAACCGTTGCACCTTGCCGGGGTCAATCCGGTAGAAGATTCCGTCGTGTTTGGGCTGTCCCTCGAAGACATCGACGACGGAGTCGACGGCGTCTGTCTGGTACTGCTGAACCTTGAACTGAAGCTTCATCTCGGTCAGATCGCTTTCACGTCTGTCGCCGGAGATATCTCACGGAATACCTGCTCCGTGTTGATGCGTGCATCGTCCGAAGGAAAACCGGAGTCACGGAACACGGCGCGAAGCGGCTCCCGTTTCGCGATGGTACGCACGAGTTCTGGGCTGATCTGCTCGTCGAAGCAGGCGATCAGCGCGCCGTCCTCGACCACGAACACCTCATGACCGTCGATCTGGTCGATGTTGATCGGCATCGTCAGTTCGAGCCCCCAGTCGAGCAGCACCTGGAACAGCAGGTCCTCACCCGAACGGTCGGGCTTCACGCTACCCTCCAGCTGGTCGAGCGCGAGCTGATCCGTCTCGTCGGGTGAGCGCAGTACGTCAGCCATGCTCGTGGCGTCGACGCGCAACACACGGAAACCGACGTCTACATGAGCCCCACTCATACCCGTTTCGTGCACGACCGATCGTCCGGCGCTTCTAATTCTTTCTCGGGCGATGTCGGCGATGTTCCTTGACTTTTCGCCCTCGGGCTCGGGGAGCTGGACAAGGACGAATCGCCGGCGCCCGCCATCTTCTGCGTTTTGCTGGAGGACAGCATCGGCAGTCGTGGCTGAGCCAGCAAAGAAATCCATGACGATATCATCAGATTCAGCGGAGGTGGCGAGCGCTAACATCCTCCGAATCAGCTTCGTCGGCTTCGGCGTGTCAAATATGGCGTCACCGTCGCCAAAGTGCACTCGACTCAAGAGTTCCTTTTTTGCGTCCTGGTTGTGACCGACCTCAGCGTGCGGCCAATAGGTTTGCGGAACTCGGCCATCCTCCATCTCGCAGAGGAATCTCTTAATTCGTGGAACGTTAGATCCAGCTGCGCCCCAGTAGATCCGTCCGTCAGAGTCGAGTTCGGCTAGTTTCACCTCTGAATACCGCCAGTACGTTCCAGAAGGTGGCCCGTCGATGACACGGCCACTCGGAGTCGTGATGGCGTAAAGACCACGGCTGTAGTAGTTGCGTGCTTGAATCGGTCCACTAATCCAGGGCCCCCGCGGGTCGTTGTCGGGATTTGTAAATCGTTGGTCCTGCTCCTCAGTCCGCGGCAAGCGGCGAGGAGACCACTCGTCCGCATTTCGGGCGTAGATAACGACGTATTCGTGATCTTCCGAGAAGTGTCGAGCGGTGTTCTTGACTGTATGAACCTTGTGCCAGATCACAGTAGCGACGAAATTGTAAGCCCCAAATATTTCATCCATAATGGCACGAAGTCGAGGCATCTCATGGTCGTCAATCGAGACGAAAATAGCGCCTTCGGTCGAGAGAAGATTCCGAGCCAGTCGCAACCGCGGATACAACATGCTAAGCCAGTCTGAGTGGAACCGACCGTTCGCCTCAGTATTCGCTACGAGCTTGGTGCCACGGTTGTCGGTCTGGCCTGAGCGTTCGAGGTAGGCGTCCATTTGCTCGACAAAGTCATCATCGTAAATGAAATCTCCACCCGTGTTGTAGGGCGGGTCGATGTATATCAGTTTGACCTTACCGAGGTAAGACTCCTGAAGCAGCTTGAGCGCGTCGAGGTTATCGCCTTCGATAAAGAGGTTCTTGGTGATGTCGAAGTCGACGGACTCCTCGCGGACTGGGCGGAAGGTCTTGGCTATGGGTGCATTGGCAGCGAATGCTGCAGCGCGCTTTCCGGGCCAGTCGAGCCGGTAGCGCTCCTGCGGACCTTCAACGACGTAATCAGAAAGCTCCTGCCGCAACAGATCGAAGTCGATGACCTTCCTAGGGTTGCCGTCGGTGTCAAGTGACTCGGAGACGACGCTGGGGAACAACGTCGAGAGCTTGTCGATGTTGGCGTCGGACGAGTCGGGCGTGCGCAGTTTCTCCACTTACTTACCTCTGCTGTTCAAGTTCTGATTGCTTCGTCTTCAGGGCACGCCTCAGCTCAATCTTGCGGTTGAGCTGAGGCTCCGTGCGGATTTTGCGCTCCAGTGAGGCGATCTCGCGTTCGAGCGTGCGCACTGTCTGCAGTCTGGCGGCGACCTCCGACATGTCCTCACCCGGCCGCAACTCCACAGGGGTCAGTGGGGTGAGGAGGGCAGTGTACAAGGCGGACAGCGTGATCGAGGCGGGGAGTGTCTGCCGCTCAGCATCGGCGGATTGCCAGCCTGTGCTGTAGTAGGCGCCGAGCTTGGGAGCGCCAGCGCCGAGCTGCTTATGCACAGCGACCATGCGAACACTCCTGGAATCACCTGCGCCGCGGCTGATCTCGAAGATGATGGGGAACGGTATGGCCTTGTCGATCGCGGTCAACACCGGTTCGGAGACGTCATTGCCCTTCGCTTCGAGCTGGAAGACCTGAATTTCAGGGACGGCAATGCTACCGGATAGGTTGATCGTGTTCTCGGCCAGCTTGTATGCCCAGGTGATGCGCTGCACCTCAGCTACGAATTTTTCCCGCACTGTGGTTGGGACTGTGCCGTGCTCGTAGAACTTCTCTTTGGGCACTCGACTGCCGAACTTGGCGGCGGCGGGCCATCGGTAGAGCAGGTTCGCGGCCGGGTCACTCATCGACCGGCGCCCCTTGGGCGGGGTCGACGACGGCGATGAAGGCGATGAGTTCGAAGTCTTCGAGGCCGGCGATGGTCTGGGTGAGTGCTGTGGTGCGACCGCCGGTGAACAGGCTGTCGATGTCGCGTTCCTCAGTGACGTCGATCATTGAGTGGATCGCGTCAGTGAGCAGTTCGGAGTACTTGCCCATGTTCGTGCCTTCACCGGTGGCGCCGTTGAAGGTGCGGACGACGTCGGCGACGGGCTGGTCGTAGGGGCGGCATCCGGACCGGAGGAGGTCGAGCATGTGCTTGGCCTCGGTGTGGTCTGTGATGACGTTGCCGGCGTCGTCGAGGTAGACGAGATAGTGGGGGTGGAGTCGGTTACCGCGGTCGATGTTCTCGTCGGCGTTCATATTGCGCAACGCGAAGATCACGCCAGGCTTGAGCCCCTTGGTGGGATCCGCAGGCACGACTGCGTGGAGGCCCTTCGGGGCGGTGGCAAGGTCGCCGTACTCCTTGAGATAGCCGAGGAGGTCCATGCGGAAGTCGTTGAGCCCGAGGTCGGTGATAGAGACGCCGGTACGGACGTCTTCGAGTTCGATGACGTCATCTTGGAGTTTGCGGAGCTGTTCCTTGCGGAACGCGGCATCGCTGTCTTCGAGGGTGAGGACGTTGTCGTCGGCGGTGCCGGCGAGGTCGGCGATGACCATCCGGTTCTCGACGCGTTCTTTGAGGTTGATGTACTCGTCGAGGGAGATGTCGGGCCAGAAGTTCACCAGTTGAATCTGGGCGTTGGTCGAGCCGATGCGATCGATGCGGCCGAAGCGCTGGACGATCCTGACCGGATTCCAGTGAATGTCGTAATTGATCAGGTAGTCGCAGTCCTGGAGGTTTTGGCCCTCACTGATGACGTCGGTACCAATAAGCACGTCGAGGTCGCGTGTCTCCTTCGGCATGGTGAGGTGGCGTTGCTTCGACCGAGGGGAGAACAGTGACATGACCTGTTGGAAATCGTAGCCGGTACCGAGTGTCGTCTTCGCGCCGTTACTGCCACCGGTAATCAAGGCTGCCTCCAATCCCGCGGCGCTGACGGCTGGCGCGAGCTCGCGGTAGAGGTAGCTGGCAGTGTCGGCAAAGGCGGAGAACACCAGGACCTTGCGGTTTCCCGGGTTGATTGGGTGGGCGGCTTTGTCCTCGACGAGTCGCTTGAGCGCTTGGAGTTTGAGGTCGCGGTCAGGGATGACCTTGCGCATCTCGTCAAGTAGCTCGCGGAGGGTTTCACGGTCGTTCCACAGATCCTGACGCCAGGACACGATGTCGATGTCGTCGAGGTCGATCTTGATCTTTTCTCCGAAGGAAAGCGCCTCAAGGTTTGCGTCGTCCGCGTCGTCCACGTCGAAGTCGAGGCCCGAAAGGGCGGTTCCGAGGTCGACGGTCGAGCCGCTGTGGAAGTCGAGTCGGCTCAGGGTCAGGTCGACGGTGTGCTCGATCTTGGTCAGGGTGAGACGGAACGCGTCGACCGAGCTCTCCAACCGCTTGAGGAGGTTGACGGTCATGAGTTTCTTGAGCCCCTGCTCGCGGCCACGCTGTCCGAGGTTCGATCGTGCGTTGCCAGCGGTGACGTTGTACAGGTCTTCATACTTGCCGATGCGGCTCGGGAAGACGTATGCCAGTGGCGTGTAGACAGCGAGCGTGAGTGCTTGGAGTTGCTCGAAGATGTCGTTGAAGCCGGGCACGTCGGACAAGTCGGTGAGCGGCTCGCGGATCGATTTCGGTGGGAGCCGTTCGGGGAACGCGCCGATTTCCGTGGTGTCGTAGAAGGCCTGGATGTGCTTGCGTGACCGGGCGATCGTCACTGCGTCGAGCAGCTCGAAGAAGTCGAAGTCGAGCATCTGAAGGATGCGGTCGGTCGTGCGATTCCCCGGGTCGAGCTTGGACCACTCGTTGAAGACGCGCTGTGCGTCGCTGAAAACCTTCTCGACAGTGGCGGAGATATTTAGGTGCTGGGCGAGATTCTCCGACTCACCCTCGTATGCAAGCTGGAGCTGGTTCTTCAGATCGTTGAACCGGTTGTTGACTGGGGTGGCCGATAGCATGAGCACCTTGGTCTTTACGCCCTCCCGGAGGACCAGTCGCATGAGCCGCTGATAGCGGGACTCCTTCTCCACTGCGTAGTCCGCGTTGCGGAAGTTGTGCGACTCGTCGATCACGACCAGGTCGTAGTTGCCCCAGTTGACCCGATCCAGCCTGAGCCCCAGCGACTCTCCGCGATCGCGAGACAGGTCGGTGTGCGCGAGGACGTCGTAGTTGAGGCGGTCACCAGCGAAGACGTTGGTCGTCAGATTCGCGTTGTAGTTCGTCCAGTTCTCGGCGAGCTTCTTCGGGCACAGGACGAGTACCGACTTGTTACGCAGTTCGTAGTACTTGATGACCGCCAGCGCGGTGAAGGTCTTGCCGAGACCGACGCTGTCAGCGAGAATGCAGCCGTTGTAGGTCTCCAGCTTGTTGATGATCCCGGTCGCGGCATCGCGCTGGAAGTTGTACAGGCTCTGCCAGACCTTCGTGTCCTGGTATCCGGTGCGGTCGTTGGGCAACACGTCCTCGTTGATGTCGTCGAGGAACTCGGAGAACAGGTTGTAGAGGATCAGGAAGTAGATGCGGGCCGGGGAGTTCTCTGCGTACACGCTGGCGATGTGGTCGTAGACCGCTTCGGTGACGTCGTCAAGCTGGTCCGGGTTGTTCCAGATCTGGTCGAAGATGCTGAGGAACTGTCGTGTCTCGGGTGCGCCCTCGAACTTGGTGACAACGTTCGAGACAGCTGGCCCCCGCTCGTAGCCGAGGTCAGTGGTCGTGAATCCTTGAATCGGGAAGTAAACGGCGGTCTCGTCGACCGCGGCGAGAGGCTGCATAGGGTTGCTGGTGGCGTTCGATCGGAACGTCACCTTGCGGCGCACCCAGTCGGCGCACTCCTTCGCGATTGCGCGTTGGGTCAGTTTGTTGCGCAGCCTGATCTCGAACTCGGAGCCGTACAAGCTAGATTCCGCGTGACCGGTCGGGATATAGAACTCGCGGCGCTCTTTGCTCAACTTGTCCGTCACCTTCGCGGTTACGAACGAGGGCGACGTGAAGATGAACTGCAACTCAGATATCTGGTCCAGTTCCTTGCGCAGCGATTCGAACGCAAAGATCGAGAAAGTGGATGCCGCGATGCGCACCTTCGAAGCCGGCATGATTTCGGTCTTGAGATCGTCTCCGAATAGGTCGCTGACGTTGTTGATGAGGCGCACGCTCAGGCCCCCGCCGTGTCTCGGGCAGCGTCCGCTCCGCCGCCTCGTACCCAGTCATCGACTTCGCTGGTCTGAAACTTCCACAGGCGGCCGAGCTTGTGGGCGGGCATGCCTTTCTCGGCAATCCAGGCATACACGGTGTCCTTGGTGACGCCGAGGTGGGCGGCGATGTCATCAGCGGACAGCCACGGCTCGGGCACGGAAGGACTCCTCTCGGGGGCTTGCAGTACGACCTGTGCTGACGCGTGTCGACCCTACCCGACTAACCCCGTTAGACCGTGCGTAGGCAGGTCTGTCCGCTTTTATCGACCCTGGACCGTCGTAAACCAGGCACGTGGCTTCTCTGGAAACGAGGCCCACCTGGTGTGGTGCCGTAAGGCAGAGAGGCCGCGATCAGCATCGGTAATATCGCTGTGTGGGCAAACGGAGACACCACGTCGTCGCCGAGACCGCACTCACCGTGCTCGCGACCGTGCACACGCTCGCCGCCGCCCTCAACCCCCCACCGCGAACGACAGGGGTGCGACCGACGCAGCGTGACACGGTGATAGCCGGCCCCGAACCGTCACGGTTTCGGAGCCCACTCTGTGCCGGGCGGGGTTGCGTACGCGGCCGCCTGCAGATCGGCCGCGGTCCTTCGACCCGGGCGAGGCCACCTGCGGTGTCCCCTGATTCGAGCAAGAGGCTGTAGACATCTCGCTGCGGGTGGCATCTTGAGACACTGCGACCTGCGGAGTTGTCGCTTGTCTCACGGCACGGCCACCGCAATCTGTCTCGATGCCCTGGCATTTCTTCGGGCATCACGAACGAGGCCACCGTGCCGACGCCCTCCCGCATCAAGACTCCCTGAAACGTCATGAAGTGGTTATGGCACACCAGAAACGTTGGTTGTGGGTAGGGCAGTCTGGATCCGTGCCGGTCGGCTCGACACCGTAATCGGATGCCTCATCGATTCGGCTTCCACTCAACATTTCGACCTTGCCACGGCGCCGCGGCTAGTTATGTGCGCGAGAATTCTTCTGCACTGCGCCAGATGCCGTGCACGATGTCGGCGAGTTCCTTCGCGCGCGCGGTGATGGCGGTCTCGTCCCATACCTCCGCTGCGCCGATTCGGGCGTTGAGCTGAAGCTTCGATTGTTCCAGCAGAGCTGCTCGTTTTACGTCCCATGCGCTGTCGCTCAAAGAGCTGTTGAAGGACCCGGTGATAAGCGTGAGGTTGCCGAGGCGGTCGACATGCTGCTGGCGGTGCTGCTCTGCGGCGAGACGCTCGGACTCGTCAGCGATGTCCACCGGCCAGTTCGCCGGCCAGTTCCGCGGCATGATGTGCTCGATTTGCAGGACGTCGTAGTTGAACTGTCCTTGTTCGGTCTTCGCGTTGCGGGCACGCAGTGCTCGATCAATCTCGGAGAGCAGCAGGCGCAGACGCCCGCGGCTGAGGACTCCGTCATAGAAGCGCCTTGTGGTGAAGCTTTCGGTGATCTCCTCATCAGTGGGCCACCAATGAGCTCGCCCAGTTCCGTCCAACGCGGCGACAACTGCGAGGGCGATCGGGCGGTTCCCCGCTTCGGCTGCTTGGGCAGCTTGGAGCACCTCGATGAAGGTTCGACCGTATCCGCGTGTGTTCGCATTCACGAGCGCCCTGCGCATCAGCCAGGATTCGACTGCCGAGACTGCCGTGATGTGTTCCTGCGCAAATAAGGCGTCCGCAGAGCGGGTGCTGAGCCACAGCAGAAGAGGAGTCGCGGTCACGACCTCGAGGGCGTTGATTTTCTGATACGCATCCTCGATGCGGACGTTGATGACCGGGTAACGACGGTGCAGTCGACCGTATGCGCGGGCGTAGGCGTAGATGTCGGCCAGCACCACTTCTGTCGGGAGGTCAGCTGCGGCGAGATAGTTGCGGACTTCACCGTAGAGGTGCCCGACGTTGACCTCGTGGCCGGTTGCTGCCGACAGCCACGCCGAAAGCACGACGTCCCGTCGGCCGCGAGCGGCGTGGCCGCGACCAATCTCGACTTTCCACCAAGGATCGTCGAACTCCGCCCAGTACTTGTCGTACAGCGCGTCGACGTCGGTGTCTTCGGTGAACTCTCCGCGGAGAAACAGCAGATTCTTGACCAAGTCGGAGGCTGACAAGGGGGTCTGACGCCCGTTGAGGACCTCGAAGATGACCTGAGCGTCATCGTTGTCTTCGAGGTCGATGATGACAAGCTTGAAAAGGCCGACCAATGCATGCACAAGCGCCGCGGATCGATCCGTTCCGTCCTCACTGGTCATTGCTTCACGTGCCTGATGCCCGAAGAAACGCCGAGCTTGCTCGTAGAGATGGTCTCCTGGCGGGACGGCCTCGTCATCCATCACGGTCCGCCACACGTCACGATCCTTGCGGCGAGGCCAGAGCTTGTACCGTTCGTGCGATTGCTTTGTGAGGTCCGCAGGATTCCACAGCAGGCGACGTACCTGATCCACCAGGTCCGAGTCGCGTTCGACAAGAGCATCCAGCACGCCTCGGGTGAGGAGCATCAACGTGGTGAGCCGCTGCTGTCCGTCGATGACCGCGCGCTCGTCGATGCCACCTGTCAACGACGGAAGCTGATCGCAAACAATAGCGCCGAGGAAGTGGGGCGCCACAGTCTTCTCGAACATCGCTGCAGGCTTCTTCATTGCCTGAGCCATCTGCCGGGCGTCGACAAGTCGCTCGGCAGCTGAAACCAGGTCCTCGAAAAGCAGCGTCCACTGACCGACTTCGGTCCATTCGTAATCCCGCTGGAACGTCGGAATGACGTACTGGATCGGCGTAGTGAGAATCTGCTTGAGTTCCCGCGTGTCGGCCTTCACGAAATGTTCCCCTCACTGATGACACCCGCCATCGGGTCCAACAAGCTCAGTGTTCCAGCCGTGCCGACAATTCATCAATCAATCGGGGGCACCGACCCATCGCCCCTCAGCGGAAGTGTGCCTGTGCTCGGTAACGGCGTCTGGCGCGCACCCTCGACCGGACACCACCCCGAATCGTCAGACAAATCGCGGCGCAGACGGAGAGAATGGGAGGCACGCCTTCCGCCACTACCCGAAAAGGGGCACCATGACTCGCCTATCCGAGTCGCGGACCACCGTTGTCCGGTGTGGCGCAGCAGTAACGGTTGCGGCTGTCCTAACCCTCCTCGGTGCCCACGTCGCTGCGGCTGCGCCGGTCGACACTCCCTTCCCGATCCCCGTGGCCGGACTCACTCCCCCCGACCCCATTTGGCGTACACCAGGTCCAGCCGGCGGATGGATCATCGCCAGGACCGACCCGTCGGCACCTGGTCTCACCCATTTCGTGGCTATCGGATTGGGCTGTGGAGCATGCGTCGTCCACTGGCGGAACCTCTCGACCGGTGACGTCGGCGAAGCCTTCGCCTACGTGTACCCGCCTGGTCCCACCGTGACCGGGTCCGGAGTGCTGGTGGCTACCGTGAGCATCGCCGGCGCCTCGACCCTCACGATTTTGCCGGGTGCTGGGGCATGGACATTCCTTGAGGACTGTCAACCTAGTCCTCCGCCTTTGCCACCGACGTCGCGGCAAGCTCCACGACGCGCGCGCGCCCTTCGTGGAGCGGCAGCAACGAACCGGGGCGGTATGCGACCTGAATGATCGTGGAACCACTCCTTGCGATTGCCCAGTGCATGGGGAAGCTGCCGACTTCGGGGTACTTGATCGACGTCGTCATGCCCTGCCGCCCCATTGTGTCCTCGGTGATTGGGGCATCAAATAGTTCTTGTTGCTCGTGATATGCGTAGCCGGAACCGGTGTCTGCCGTGTCCCAGGAAACGCACCGGGCAGCGAGGTCCCGATACGCTGTCATCGCGGCTGATGCCGCATCGGGGCTCGAGTAGTTCCAGGCTTGGCTGGTAATCAGTTCGACCTGGTCTGCCTCGTCGAAATGCCATGCTGCGGCGGCTTTTTCTACAACACTGGGAGTGTTCAGTGCCCATGACTGGTTACTACACTCAGGCTGAGACGCCGCCTGCACTTCCGAGGCTTCAGGGTCGGTATCGTCATCGGCCTTCCAGCCACTCCCTATGAGCTGATCATCTGTGAGAAGTAGGCTCTTGGCCGGCTTTGCATGATTCCGGACCGCAGGTAGCGAGTTCGTAATGGTAGTAGATGTGGCCGCTTCCGTAGAGTCCGATGTCGGCGAATCCGAGACCGTTGTCGAAACGGGGGTCTCTCCAGCGACCGGAGCGTCACTTTCTCCGGCACCACATGCGGACACCAGCACAGCAGCTGAGACAGCTAGTCCAAGGGCGCTGGGGTAACCGAAAAGTCGGGGGATCGAATCCGTGGTCGCCCACGCCTGGGACAGTCTCAGCATGCCGGAATTGTGCCATGTCACCGGTTGATGGAGCTCGGACAGCTCAAGTCGGTGACTGACGTGACGTCGACGCGGGTGTCTTGCATGTCGATCTGTGGGTTCGTGTCTCTCAACAATGGCGGATCCGCCACTGGCCCGGCACTCTCCGTGAGAATCCGCCACGGTTTCTCTTCATGGTTGAAATCTGTCTCATCGGCCACTTCAGCCGCGCACCACCAAAGGGCTGCACCGGATCAGTCCGAATGGGACACCTGCGTCGCTGCCTGCGACGCAAGAGCGACGAACTCGCCACCTTCCTACATACTGCTCGACGCCTATGCGACTCCCGACGTCGCCGTCCGTCATCGATCAGCAGAGTTCGCCCGGGAATTCGATGTGAGTGCCCGGATCGACATTTAGGGAGTATCGGCATGGCGCAGGGCATCGTGAAGTGGTTCAACGGCGAGAAGGGCTTCGGTTTCATCGCACCCGATGACGGAACACCGGACGTCTTCGTGCATTACTCGGAAATCTCGGGCAGCGGCTTCAAGTCGCTCGATGAGAACCAGCGTGTGGAGTTCGAGGTGGGCCAGGGACAGAAGGGCCCGCAGGCCACGAATGTGCGGGCTGTCTAACTAGTCTGCGGGACCGCACCCGGTGGGTGCGGTCCTCATTCGATCGCCAGGATCCTTCATCGAATCCACTTCTCAGGGCATGGTCATCACGTCGAGTGTGAGCTGGTCGCCGTCACCAGAACTGAATCCGAGTTCCGTCAGCGCCGGGCAGTCGAGCTGGGTAACTATCTGTTGTGCGCCGGCGTCGGCGGCGAGCAGTTCACGGGCTTCGTCCGGTGACAAGGAATCCGTCATGTCAAAAATCCGCTTCCGAGGCGGCGGCGTCGATCTCGGCGAGCAGGGGCACGTCGCTGTCGTCGTCCGACTCCGGTGCCGCGGCGCGCTGGAGTCGCTGTCGCGCGAGGTCGCGGATTCGATCGCGGACGTCGCGCCCGCCGGGTGCCGGGTGGAGGTTGCCGCCGAAGCCAGGCAGGTAGACGTTCACGGTGACCCCTAGTTCCGATCCCGGTGGGGCGTCGGTGTCGCCGACCCAGGTGTCGCCGATCAGGTGTAGTTCGACGTCGGCGGTGCGGAAAGGGTCGGCGCCGGCCACGGTCGCGCTTGGCCGTAGGTGTGCGGGCACGGCCCCGGACAGATTCGGCGCTCCCACCACAGCCACGCGCACGGTGGTGTTTCCGGCGACCCGCTGCACCTCCCAGGACACTGCCCGCTCGGATGCGTCGACCAGGCCGGGAGGGCAACGGCGCCAATCGGTTCCGCCGGATCCCCGCGCCAGGACGAGGGTGCCGGCCCGGACCGCCGTGGCAGTGCCGGCCGCGAGTGCGTAATCCCCCGCGCGCGCCGCGTTTCCTGCCGGCCGCGGTGGCACGGCCATGAGGACTGCGTCGGCGCCGGCGACCACCGACTCGCAGTCGTCGACAAGTCCGGCGATGTCGCGGTCCAGCAGGGCGTCGTCGAGGGCCGGTATGGCATCGATCGTCGAGGCCGGCCACCAGCGTGCGGCCCACAGCGCGAAGGCGAGTCGCCGAACATTCGCGGCCAGGCGCGGGCGTGCCGGCCTGCATTCGACCTCGTGCACAGACCCACCGGGGTCGGCCGACGCCAAGGCGACTGCGGGCTCGGCCAGCGCCAGGGCGACTGCCTCGCCGTACAGCGCCCACACCCAGTCCTGTGCGGAGGTGACGTCGTCGATCACGGCGGTGGGCGGGGCGGGCTCGGTGAGCACACTCCAGCTGAGATGACCACCGGCGACCTCCAGGACGGCAACGTCGATACCCGGGTCGTCGTCCAGAACACTGGGGGCGTCGCCAGGAGTGATCACCCAGAGGCCTCCGGCTACCGCCCGCACCGTCACCGAGTCGGGCATCAGCTTGCCCGCGATCGGGACGAATCGGCGGAGTCGGCGAGCGGCAGCACGCTCAGTGCCTGTTTGACGCGCATCCGGTGGTCGAGAATGACCGATCGGGCGACGCCGTCGAGGAGGTCCCACACCTCGTCGAGTGCGTGCACCGACGACTCCCGGGCGTCGCGGCCGTGCAAGCGCACCCACAGGCGCCGCAGGTACGGCTGCCACGGCTTCCGGAGTTCGGCGGCGATAGCGGCAAGCGGATTGGTGTCGGGCAGAGACCGGTCGGCGGTGCTCAGCGCGAGCCGGCGAGCCTGCAGTACATACGCCTCGCGCTGCCAGCGGCCGTTGATCACCCGGCTCGAGGCCGTGTCGGCGGCAGGATCACGATCACCGGCCCCGATCGGCCGTAAATCTACGGCCAGCGTGGCCCCCGCGGTCGCAACCACCCGCAGCGACTCGTCGAGCAGGGCCCACGGCGAGCAACTCCGCGCGATCTCCGTCGTGACCAACTCGGCGACGGGCGGAAGGTCGGCTCGCTCAGTCGAGGCGCGCAGCACGGTGAAAACACGTTCGTGGACGGTGCGGTCGAAGGGAAGTCCCAGGGCCGCGGTGGACGCAGACATTCCCAGGACGGGCGCCCCAGGCACCGGGTGTGTTGTCAATCCCAGCTCGTGAGCCGTGTACGCAGGGGAGGGTGTCCACAGCGCAATTCCGAAGTGGGTTCCGGCGGAACCGGAGACCAACCCGTCGAACACGCACTGGCCGGAGTCGTCCGATTCATCGAGCCGTGCACCGGGGCAGGCATCGAGAAGTGCCTCGATCTTCGAGGTGTCGTCCTCGAGAGCGACACGCGAGAGCGGTCGTCGGCCCCAGGCGAGATCGATGAGTGCCGTGAGTTGCCGGGCCTGCGATGGGTCGGTGATATGGGCTTTCAACGCCTGGGTGGTGCGTCCGGCCGAGTATTCGTGCACGTCGCGCAGGGTGTCTGCCGCGATCGACTCGCCGCGGTCAGGGTCCGGCGGGCCGGCCGTGGTGGCCAGCTCGAAACAGCGCTGAAAGTACAGGTCCTGCGGATTGCCCTCGGTGATCCGTAGTGCACGGCGGACCCGCTTGAGCAGCGTGAACCATGCTGCCGTGGCACGCAGCAGATCAGCGGAGGCGTGCAGGCGTGTCGCCAGAAGCCCCGCGCCGTCGGAGGAGACGACCGGACCGGCGCACGCCGGGTTCTGCACCGGACGAATCACCAGCGGATCGAGGATCAGTTTGACTGTGCGGCTGAGCGGCCCGCCGTCCGGGCCGCTGAGCGGTTCGACGCCGTCCAGTTCCCGCCACACCTCGTCCAGGACCATGGCGCGGGGTCGCCGAGTAGCCGTCGCCCCCCTCGCTTCCGTCCGCATTCGAGCAGGCTACCGCAGGTGCGCTCGGCGCAGGTCGGCAGAAATCTGGGATCGGTAGGGCGCGGGCCGTCCATACCTTTCAGCCATCGGCCCCACACCGCGGGCCGAAGAGATCGGAGACGGGCGCCGAGCGCCCCTCACGACACGTGAAGGACGGATCATGAACAAGATCATTCGGACTCAGCCGAAGCGCGCATACACGGCAGGCATCGTCGCGATTGCGGCTGCAGCCCTGCTGCTCTCGGGTTGCAGTGACAGCGAAGGGTCCAATGACAGCTCCGACGCCCCCACGGTCGCCTCGGAGAAGTCGAACGCCGCGAGCCCGGCCGGTGCGTCAGCGGCCGTCATCGACGGGAAGGCGTTGGACGCCACGTTCGACGCCACCTGCGCCAAGCAGGGTGACACCCTGGCGCTGGCTCTCGCCGACACCGGCAATGCCACGTACGGGGACCTGGCCGTGAGCGCGACCATCACCGGCACCGACACCGTGCAGGCCGTCGGAATCGCCGGCAGCAAGGGCGGGTCCAACGGGCTGCCCTACGCCCTCGGATTCGGCCAGGGAATGCCCGGCGGCACCGCGACGGTCGTGAAGGACGGTGACGTGTACAAGGTGACGGGGGAAGGCGTCGGCGCTCCCGACATGAGCAATCCGACCGCGCCGACCACGGCGAAGTTCGACCTCACCTTCGCGTGCTCCACCATCGTCGGCGGCTGAGCCCCACACCACTATCGCCACGGCGCGCGCGAGTCTCGGACAGACTCTGCTGCAGCGTGATTCGCGCGCGCCGGGGCACTGCCCTCACCACCCACACGTATCGGAAGGAAACATCATGAACAAGATCCTGCGCATCACAGCACTCACGTTCTTCGTCGGGTCCGTCGGCTACTACCTCTGGTACGGCCTCGGTAACCGGGGGGCAACGGACTACGGGATCGAAGGTCTCGCCTGGGTCGGGCCGCAGATGATCTGGCCGATCCTCGCCACGACCCTCCTCATCATGGTTTTCGCCTTCACCGGCGACAGCGTGATGGCGGCACTGACCGGGACGAACAGCGCAGCGTTCCGCAACGGGTCGGTCGGGATCGGTACCGTGCGCGCAGTACGGCAGACCGGGATGACCCTCAACGATCAGCCGGAGGTCCGAATCGATCTCGGTGTCGAGGACGCCGACGGAAAAACATTCGAGTCGCACGCGAAAATGATTGTGCCGCTCACCGAACTGGCGCTGCTCAGGCCCGGTGTCGTGCTACCCGTGCGGTACGTGCCGGGGCGCACGGACAAGGTCGAGATCGATCGCTCCGGCGACACCGCCGCCGTCACCGAAGCGTGGAATCACACCATGATCCGGCAAGGCATCACCTCTGTGGACAAGCTCGACATCGCCGCGCGGGGAGTCGCAGCCCAGGCGGTGGTGCAGTCGCTCAGCGTTCCGGGGGAAATTCGCAACGGGCATCCCAAGGTGCACCTCGGCCTGGTTGTCAGCCGACCCGACGGATCGACATTCACCACCCGCGTCGAGAAGTTCCTGCCCTCACGCAGCGTCGCGCACGTGCAGGTCGGACGGGTACTCGACGTCCACTACCTTCCCGCGAACGAACAGGAGGTCGTGCTCGCGCTAGCGGTGAATGCGTAACCCGACACGTTGCCGTGCCCTGTCGTGGCCTGACCCACCGGGTCACCGTCCCGTTGGCGTCGGTGATGCTCGCCGACACCGGTGCCCCGCTCCCGGGGCCTCGCCTGCTCCCCGCCTCACGGCGAAAGTGATGTTCGGCGCAAAGAACACGTCGGCTGTTCGTGTCCGGACCTGCTCAGCTTTCGCGTTCGAAGGTGATCAGCAGTCCCTCCACGCTGCCAGGGCCGATTCTGCCCTTGACATCGGACGAGGTTATTGCTTTGAGACGCCATCCTTGCTGGGCGTACTGGTTGAGCAGGTCCTCGAGTTTGCCGCCGGACATTTTGCCGCCGATCATTTTCTCGCGGACCTCGACGACCTTGTAGGTGTATGTCATTGTTGTCGCTCCCGTTCGTTTCACTGTGTTCTCGGGGATAGTCGCGGATGTTCACCAGAACGGGTGAACGTCGAGATGAGGTGCTTCCTGGGTCGTCACCCGTTCCTCTGGAGTCGGGACTTTTCGAGTTCTGCACGATGAAGGAAATGGAAGTGCGGATTGCTGTTGCGTCGACCGTGATCCCCGGCCGAGTTACCGAGCGGGAGTGCCGGTACCGCGAAGGTTCGCCTTTCTGCTATTTGGTTCCGGATTCCACGTCGAGACAGCCCAGATGACGACGACGTCGAGGGCGATGATCAGCAGTGACCACCACGGGTAATAGGGCAGCCAGAGGAAGTTCGCCAAGATCGAAATGGCGGCGACGATGATGGCCGACACTCGGGCCCACCCGGCGCCCGTGAAGAGGGCGAGGCCGACAATCGCGACGAGGACACCGAGGATGATGTGGATCCAGCCCCAGGTGGTGAGGTCGAATTTGTAGACGTAATTTATGCCGCCGACGAATACTTCGTTTTCGGCGACCGCCGCGATGCCTTGGAAGAACTGGATGATGCCGACGGTGACCATGATGACGGCGGCCCCCATCGACGTGCCGGCCGCGAAAGCTTGTTTGCCGGAGGGATACTCGGAACTCGCTGGATTCACTCTCGAGCTACGATCGGACATGGCTGACCCTTCCCGAGCTTCGGTTTTACCGGTACCACAATTATCTGCCGCCGTGTGGTGTGTTCGCGGCGAAACTAGGATTGTGGTTCGAATGAACCCGCCTGGTGGGGATTGCCCGGGCCGGTGAAGTCGGCGTCGGCACAAACCACGGCTGTACGTGGCGTCGAGTGTGCGGGTGGAGAGCCTCGACCGGGGACCGAGTCCAGGGCTTACTCGGATCGGCTCGAGCTACGACCTATGTCACAGCTTCCTCGACCACACCGGACTTCCTTATGATCACCACTCACTCAATTCCCGAAACATCGTCAATGAGCAGTTCGGCGTAACCATGAGTGAGCATCCCGACCGGTCGACGCGACGCTGCTTCGCGCCGTGCCCTATAGTTATAGGATTAGATTGATTTTAACGGGTTCGCGAGAGGGCGCTATGTCGGTTGGCACGGAATCATCGCTGGTACGCGTTCCGAAAGCGGGAGAACTCGTTGCAGCTCAGCTGCGGCGGCAGATCGTTACAGGCGAGCTGAAGCCGGGCGATCCTCTCCCGGGTGAAACGGCCCTGATGGAGCGCTACGGCGTGTCGCGGCCGACGATGCGTGAGGCGTTCCGCATCCTGGAGTCGGAATCGATCATCGTCGTACTTCGGGGCGCACACGGCGGGGCGCGCGTTCTTGCACCGGACGAATCGGTAGCGGCGCGTCATATGGGACTGCTGCTGCAATACAAAGGTGTAGCGCTCGCAGACGTCTATCGTGCCCGGGCGGAGATCGAGGTCGCCGCCTTACGCGCCTCGGCGGATGCCGATCTGACGGAACTCTGTGATCTCGTCGCAGAAGCCGCTGAGGCGATCGGCGACCCAGTTGCATTTGCCAAGATCGATACCCGTGTTCATCAGGCAATCGTGGACCTGGCCTGCTCGCAAACGATGTCGATCATGATGGGTATGTTGCTTCGAATTCTGGACGCCCACAATACGCTCTTCATCTCGATCAGAGGGGCTGATCGCGAACGCGCCATCGACGAGGTCGCGCTGCGTTCGTATCGCAGGTTGCTGAAGCTACTGTCTGCAGGAGACCAGGAGGGCGCTGTCGAGCATTGGCGTCGACATCTACGCAAGGTGGAAGCGCACATGCTGGATGATTCTGCACCGACACTGGTCGAGGTACTTTCCTGACAGCTCCAGCTCGTTTACAGCGGACGCAAGGCGACAAGCCTTGCGTCCGCTGTAGTTTATCGGGGATGGGACGCCGAGGCCAACCCGACTATATAGCTGTATCATTAAGCTTTTCAGGCGCAACGACTCGGCGTCGCGCCCATTATTGGAGCGATGTGGTGCACAATGCATGGTTCTCAGCTGCCGGCCCTCAATGAGGACGCGAGGCCTGGGTGGTCGTACGCCCTGCTCAGCGTCTCTGTGCCCTGGGCGGATGCAGACGACATCACTGTCGGCGAGCGGGTGGCGCTTGCTGCTCGACGTCACCCGGCCAGGAGTGCCATCGTATGGATCGACAACATGGAGGTCCGTGCAGTCGGCTGGGGTGATCTTCATCGGCGAGCGTCGGCAATCGGCGGTCACCTTCAGCACATGCTTCCCTCGAATGCGAGGGTAGGAATTCTCGGACGTGATCGTCGGCAATGGATTCAGGCTTTCTACGGTGCAGCGTGCGCCGGGTACGGCGTGGTCCCGTTGCCGGACGAGGGTGCAGACAGCTTGGCTCGGTACTGCGGCGCAGTCGGTGTCGATCTGGTCCTGGCAACCGACGACGCTGGAGTTCGCACGGCGGACGTGGGGAACGTGCGCGTGGTGCCGATCGGTGGCCTGTCGGACCTGGGCGCGGTGGCCTACCGGCCGGATGTGAACGGGCCGAACCCCGACGATCCGTTTCTCTATCAATTCACATCGGGAACCACGGGGACGCCGAAAGTGGCTGTGCTCTCGCATCGAGCGGTGCTCGGAGCGGCCGCAGGCTACGCACATGCCACGGGCGCATCCGACGGCGATGCGATGTTCAACCCGTTGCCTCTCGAGCATGTCGGGGGGTCGGTCGCCGGTCTTCTCGGAACCCTCGCTATCGACGGCGCATATGTGGCCGTGGATCGCTTCGACGCCGGGGGCATCGCCGAAGTTGTACGGACGACCGCACCGAGTGTTGTCGGGCTCGTTCCGACGATGCTCATCGATCTCCTGAATCGCGGCGCGGTGCAACCGACGGATTTCGCCTCGGTATCTTCGATCGTCGGGGGTGCGACCAGCGTGGACCCAGTGCTGATCGACCGGGTGGAGGCCGAACTCGGTATTCGTTTCCTGGTCGGTTACGGCCAGAGCGAAGCGCCGTGTCTGACGGTCAGTGGAGTCGATGATCCTGCGTTGCTGCGCACCCGCACGATTGGCCGGCCGTTGCCGGGTAGGGACTACTGCATCGCCGTCGACGGCGCTGTTGCTCGGGAGGGTCGGGTCGGGGAGCTTTGTGTGCGTGGTCCGTTGATCATGTCCGGATATCTCGCTGAGGACGGGAGAATCACGCGAGTAGCGGATGAGAACGGATGGATGCGAACCGGTGATCTCTGCTCCATGAGCGACGGGATCGTCAGGTTCCATTCCAGGGCCCGCGACCTCGTGATCCGTGGTGGGGAGAATCTCTATCCGGCCGAGATCGAGTCGGTTGTACTGGAATATCCCGGAGTGCAAGAGGCTGCGGCATTCGGGATTCCGGATCTTCGATTGGGGGAGCGGCTTGCGGTAGCCGTGATGTGCGGCTCGGCAGGGACTCTCGATCTCGTCGACCTCGACAGGTTCATTGCGGAGCGACTTCCCCGTAAGAAGCGCCCCACCGAGTGGTTTCTCGTCGACGACTTCCCTCGGACGTCGACCGGCAAGGTGCGGAAGGCGGCGCTGGCCGACCGACTTGCACGTCGCATGGTTGACGGAACGCCATCCGTGCCAGATATAGTTAACTGATTATACGGAAAGGTTGGGTCGGAGCCCGATCGTAGACATTGAGGAGAAACAATGCGGGACGCAGTCATCGTGGCACTCGCTCGTACACCGATCGGCAAGCGCGGGGGTGCGCTCTCAAAGGTGCATGCGGTCGATGCGTCGGCCCAGGTACTCAACGGACTCGTCGAGCGGGCCGGCCTCGACCCTTCCATCATCGATGATGTTCACTGGGGGAACGTGATCAGCATCGGTCAGCAATCCGGAAACATCGGACGCATGGCGGTCTTGGCGGCGGGCTGGCCCGAGAGCGTTCCCGGCTTCACGGTGGACCGGCAGTGCGGTTCGTCCCAACAGGCGATCTCCACTGCAGCAGCCACGGTGATAGCCGGCCATGCCGACATCATCGTCGCCGGAGGTGTGGAGATGATGTCGCAGGTACCGATGGGTGCTGCCACGGTCGAAGGAACCGGTGAGATGGGTGGTCCGGCAGTCGAGAGGTATGCCGATGCCTTGACCGCCCCCGGATTCGGTGGCCGATTCAACCAAGGTGCGGGTGCCGAACTCATCGCCCGAGAGTGGAACCTTTCACGCACCCAGCTCGACGAGTACTCGGTGCGCTCGCACGAGCGAGCAGTATACGCGCAGGACAACGGCTATTTCGACGACGAGATCATCGCGATTCGAACGCCCCACGGCGACGTGTCCTCGGATGACGGAATCCGTCGTGGCTCGACGGTGGAGAAGCTGTCCACTCTGAAGACCCCGTTCCTCGAAAATGGTTGCATCACAGCAGGAAACGCTTCGCAGATCTCCGACGGTGCTGCCGCGGTCCTCATCATGACCTCGGAGAAGGCTGCCGCGCTGGGGCTGAAGCCCATCGCGCGTGTCCACACTGCCGTGGTCACCGGTGATGATCCGGTCAAGATGCTCACCGGTCCGATCCCCGCGACGCATCTGGCGCTGAAGCGAGCAGGGCTGTCGATCGGAGACATCGACGCTTTCGAGGTCAACGAGGCCTTCGCGTCCGTCCCGCTCGCGTGGCAGGCGGAGACGGGTGCTTCCGACGAAGCACTCAATCCCGCCGGCGGCGCAATTGCGCTGGGCCATCCGCTCGGTGGATCCGGTGCTCGTCTCGCGGTCACCCTCCTCAGCCACCTTCGCCGTACCGGTGGTCGATTCGGTCTGCAGACGATGTGTGAAGGCGGGGGCACTGCGAACGCCACCATCTACGAGAATCTTCAGTAACTGCCGGTAGATTCCGAAGGTTTCGATGGCGTATGGAGTGGTGAATTCGCCTCGGCGGCCCGGTCTCCCGAGAGGGATGCCGGGCCGTTTCGTCCGTGGTCGACACATGAGCGCTGCCGGTCCAATTTAATCCATACAATAAGTATAAATGTGTTACTCTTTCGTCATGGCCGAGTTCGTGTCGCCCCCCGACCTCTTCCGGGTTGACGGCGAAAATGTTCATCTGTTGGCGTCGACTTCGTCGACCTCGCAATATCTCGTCTTTCCGGCGGAACCGGATCGTTCGGTGATCGAACTGAGCTCCGAAGGGACGCTCTACACCTGGACGAGCCAGGAATTCCCTCCCCCCTCCCCACCGGCCCTGAAAGACGGAGAGTTCCGTTCGTACGGCGTCGGGTACGTCGAGTTCCCGGAGGGGCTGCTCGTGGAAGGACGGCTGACGTCCTGCGATCCGAGCGAGCTCCCGATAGGCGGCCGCATGAAGGTGGTCACCATCCCCTTCGCCGGGGGAGAGACCTTCGCATTCGAACCGATCAAGGCCGACGAGTCGGACAGGGGACAGTAATGGTAGACGTGTCGATCATCGGCGTGGGCATGCATCCATTCGGCCGATTTCCCGGAAAGTCGGCGCTCGATATGGGCGCGGAGGCTTTGCAGACGGCGCTCGCCGACGCCGGAATCGGGTGGTCCGATGTACAGATGGGGTTTGCCGGCAGCTTGGAGGTTTCCAATCCCGATTCCGTGATCGGAAAGGTCGGCCTCACAGGCATCCCGGTCTACGGCGTGTTCAATGGATGTGCCACTGCCAATACGTCACTGTCGATGGCCGCCAGGGCCATCGAGCACGGCGAGGCGGATATTGCGGTCGCAGTGGGATTCGACAAGCATCCCAAGGGCGCCTTCGCGGCCGACCCGTCGGTGATCGGGCTTCCCGGTTGGTACGCGGAAACGGGCCTGTTCCTGACCACGCACTTCTTCGGAATGAAGATCAACCGCTACATGCACGACTACGGGATCACTTCCCGAAGCCTTGCGCGCGTCGCAGCGAAGAATCTCCGGAACGGTGCACGCAACGAACTTGCGTGGCGACGAAAGCCTATGTCCGAGGACGAGATTCTCGAGGCTCCCTACCTGAACTTCCCTCTGACCCAGTACATGTATTGCGCACCCGACGAGGGAGCTGCAGCAGTGGTGCTGTGCCGTGCCGACAAGGCGAAGCAGTACCGGTCCGTGCCGATTCAACTGAAGGCCTCGGTTCTACGTACGCGCCGCGAAGGCGCCTTCGAGATGCAGAGCCCCTCCCTCCCGCTGACCGGGGCACCCAGCCCGACCGTCGACGCCTCCCGCGCTGCTTTCGAGATCGCCGGTGTCGAACCGGCCGACGTCGGTGTAGCCCAACTGCAGGACACGGACGCAGGTTCGGAGATCATGCACATGGCCGAGAACGGATTCTGCGCAGACGGTGACCAGGAGAAGCTGATTGCCGAGGGGTACACCGAGATCACCGGCGCTCTGCCGGTCAACACCGATGGTGGACTCATCGCGAACGGAGAGCCGATCGGCGCGTCGGGGCTCAGGCAGATCCACGAAGTGGTTCTCCAGATGCGGGGCGAAGCCGGCGCTCGTCAGATCGAAAAGGTGCCCTCGGTGGGATACACCCACCTGTACGGATCACCCGGCACGGGCGCGGTCAGCATCCTGGTCAGGTGAGCGAAGTGACCGACGCCGTTTTCCCCCGGGACTGGGCGCATCGCACCGCGCTCGTCGTCGAGCCGACCGGCGAGACCGTCACGTTCGCGGAACTCGAGGAACGCTCGAACCGCGCAGCACACTTCTTTCGCGAGCAGGGCCTCCGGATCGGTGACACGGTCGCCCTTCTCCTGGAGAACCGGATCGAGCTGCTCGTCCTTGCTTTCGCAGCGCAGCGATGCGGCCTGTACTACGCGGCTGTCAACACCCATCTGACACCGGCGGAGATCGACTACATCGTCGACGACTGTGGAGCCTCCCTGGTGGTGTCCTCCTCACGATGCCACCTCGCTGTCACGGAGCGCGAGATCCGAAGATTCTCCGTCGACCGGGTGGAGACGGAAGGGTGGCATCTTCTCGACCTTTCGCCGTACCTGGTCGATCCTGTGGTGGACCAGGCCGAGGGTGACTTCCTCCTGTACTCCTCAGGTACGACAGGGCGGCCCAGAGGCATCGAACGGCCCCTGACCGGAGGAGAATTCGGAAGCTACCCGGACATCCCGGGCAAGTGGTTGTCGAGACTGCTCGGTCTGGTGCCGGGAGACGTCTTCCTGACACCCGCTCCGCTCTACCACGCGGCGCCTCTTGCATGGACGATGGGAGCCCTCCGCCAGGGTGCCACGGCCGTCGTCATGGAAAGGTTCGATGCACCCCTTGCCCTCGAACTGATCGAGAGACATCGCGTCACCCACAGTCAGTGGGTGCCGACCATGTTCGTGCGCATGCTCAAACTCGATCCGGAAGTTCGTAATCGCTTCGATCTGACGAGTCATCGCGTCGCCGTTCATGCGGCCGCGGCATGCCCGATCGAGGTGAAGCGGCAGATGATCCACTGGTGGGGACCGATCCTCTTCGAGTTCTACTCCTCCACCGAGGGTGTAGGGGCCACCAGCATCTTCTCCGAAGACTGGCTGCGCAAGCCGGGATCGGTGGGGCGGCCGTTGATAGGGAAGATCGAGATCTTGGACGACGACCATCGGCCGGTGAACACCGGTGTGGTGGGAACAATCTGGTTCTCGGGCGGTGGTAATTTCCGTTATCACAGTGACGCTGCCAAGACGGCAGAAGCGCACGACGCGGAGGGGCGTGCAACCGTCGGCGATCTGGGCTGGATGGACGAGGACGGCTACCTCTTTCTGGCAGATCGACGGGCCGATCTCATCATCTCGGGTGGGGTCAACGTCTATCCGAGGGAGATCGAGGACGCGCTGATTCTTCATCCGGATGTGCTGGACATTGCTGTGGTCGGGCTTCCGGACGAGGAGATGGGTCATCGCGTGGTGGCATTCGTGCAACTGCGCCCGGACTCGACGGTTCCGGTCGAGTCACTGCCGCTTGCCCTGACTGAGTTCTGCAGTGACTCCCTGGCGAAATTCAAGATTCCGCGCGAATTCCGATTCGTCGAAGAACTGCCGCGCACACCCACTGGGAAGCTGCGGAAACACGAACTGTTGCCTCGGTGACGGTTCGAAGGACAAGCATCTGAACGACGCTGTCGAAAAGTTCCTGCGCTTGCTGCCGGAAGAATGATTGGAGAAGCACATGCGTGTTTTCAGCTCGACCGACGAGATAGTCGGTGCAGCGGGTGAGAAGCTGGGTGTCTCGGACTGGGTGGACATCACTCAGGAGCGGATCGACACCTTCGCAGAAGCGACGGGGGATCATCAGTGGATCCATGTCGATGTCGAGCGCGCGACTTCCGAGAGCCCATACGGGAAGCCGATCGCTCACGGGTATCTGACTCTGTCGCTGCTCCCGATGCTGGGGTGGCAGATCTACCGGATCGAAGGCTCGAAGATGGGAATCAACTACGGTTCCAACAAGGTCCGGTTCGTCAACCCCGTTCCTGTCGGGTCTCGCGTGCGTCTGCACTCGACGTTGGTATCGGCGGAATCCCTGCCGAACGGATCTGTGCAGATGATCGTCGGCCAGTCGATGGAAATCGAAGGGCAGGAGAAGCCGGCATTGGTAGCGGAAACGGTGAGCCGGGTTGCGTTCTAGAAGAAAATGCATTTCAGCGGCCCTTGCAGAAAGGCAATTGTATGTCTGAGCGGACAATCATCGTCTCCGGTGGAACCGGTGGGCTGGGCACCGCGGTCGTCGGTGAACTCCTCACCGGAGGATGGCACGTCGTCGTACCGTGGGTCGTCGAGGAAGAACTGAGCCGGCTTCCGCAGTCGGACCGCCTCACGTTGATCGAGGCCGACCTGTTCGACGAGGAGCAGGTACGCGCCGTGGTGGCCGAAGCGGCCCGACATGACGACCGTCCGCTCGGGGCGGCGGTCAACCTCGTCGGCGGCTTCGCGATGGGAGAGCGGGTTGCAGACACACCGATCAGCGAATTCGACCGGTTGCTGCGTCTGAACCTGCATCCTCTCTATCTCCTCACACAACACGCTCTGCCCGCGTTGGTCCGAGCCGGCGGCGGTTCGATCGTCGGTGTTTCGGCGAAGGCGGCGTTCGCCCCCTTCAGCGGCGCCTCGGGTTACATCACCTCGAAGGCCGCTGTCTGCGCATTCCTCGGTGCAGTCGCGGCAGAGTACTCGCGAGACGGGATCCGGGCCAACACGATTCTGCCCTCCGTAATAGACACTCCGGGTAACCGCTCGACACAACCGGATTCTAGTAGGGATGGGTGGGTCTCCCCGGCGCAGATCGCTTCGACCGTAGCCTTCCTGGTATCGGATGCAGCGTCGGCAGTGACGGGTGCACAGGTGCCGGTACCAGGTGTGGGCTGAGTTGCTTCATCACGAGAGGAACGGCGCATGACCGCCGGATTGACCGACCTGACCGCTCTGCTGAAACTCGACCAGGTCGACGAACTGATATTCGAATCCCTTCCTGCCGATTACCCGCTACCGCGGGTCTTCGGAGGTCAGGTGGTCGGCCTCGCCGTCGCTGCGAGTGCACGTACCGTCCCTCTGGACTGGTCCATGCACTCGGTTCAGTCCCAATTCCTCAGGCCGGGACGTGCGGGGCAGGTCATCAGATTCGTCGTCACTCGGACCCGAGACGGCGCGTCCTTCGCGAGCAGGTCGATCGACGCGTATCAGAGCGACAAACTCATCTTCACGGCACGCGCATCGTTTCATCGCGCCGAGAACGGTTTCGACCATCAGATGCCTGCCCCCTCGGCCCCGGCACCCGATACGGTCCCGTCGGTCGTCGATTTGTACCATGCGGAACCCGGGCTGTGGCCGGAGTTCTATCTGGAATGGGGGCCGCTCGATATTCGGATCGTGCCGGACACGGATGTGCCGGCGATCCCGACTTCGACCGGGATCGGGTCGCGTGGCCTGACGTGGATGCGGGCGAACAAAGTGGCCGGCGGTGAGGCCTATATGCACCGGGCACTGCTGGCCTGTATCTCGGACCTGTTGATCCTTCCGGAGTCGTTTCGGCCCCACGGCGTACCGTCGTCCCATCCGGGTGTTCATTCGGCATCTCTCGACCACTGCGTCTGGTTTCATCGTGATTTCCGAGTCGACGAATGGCTGCTCTACGACCGCATGTCGCCGTCCGCGCACGGCGGATTGGGCTTCTGTCGTGGTGAGTTCTTCGATTCCGATGGTGTCCATGTTGCGAGCGTCGTGCAGGAGGGACTGATCAGACCTGTCTGACGATCGGTGTTCTCGCGCGAAAAGGGGCGGTCCTACTCGATGTAGGACCGCCCCTTTCGGTGTGCGGCCGCAGCCGCGTCTCTGTCAGAAGCCCAGGCTACGCCCGACGAGGTCGAGCATGATCTCGTTCGTGCCGCCGTAGATGCGCTGAACGCGGGCGTCGCGCCAGAGTCGAGCGATCTCGTACTCGTTCATGTAGCCGTAGCCACCGTGCAGCTGAAGGCATCGGTCGACGATCTTCCACTGGGTTTCCGTCGCCCACCACTTGGCGCCGGCGGCTTCCTCTGCCGTGAGCTCGCCGGAATTGACGCCCAGGATGCACTGGTCCACATAGGTCTGCATGACATCGACTTCCACCCGCATCTGCGCGATGGCGTGACGATTGACCTGGAACTTGCCGATTTCCTGGCCGAAGGCCTTCCGCTCGTGGGCATACGCGGTCGTCAGGTCGACGGCGCGGCGTGCCTGGGCGACCGCATGGATGGCAATGCCGAGCCGCTCGGCCGGCAGGTTGCCCATCAGGTGGTAGAAGCCGCGGTTCTCCTCGCCGAGGAGGTTGTCGACCGGCACTCGGACGTTGTCGAAGAACAGTTCGGCAGTGTCGGCGGATTTCTGGCCGATCTTGTCGAGCTTGCGGCCGCGGGTGAACCCGTCCATGCCGGTCTCCACTACCAGCAGGCTGATGCCCTTGTGCGGCTTCTCGGCGTCGGGATCGGTCCGGCATACGACGACGACGAGGTCGGCGAGCAGGCCGTTGGAGATGAAGGTCTTGGCGCCGTTGACCACGTAGTGGTCACCGTCGCGCCGAGCCGACGTCTTCACGTTGGCGAGGTCGGATCCGGCGCCGGGCTCGGACATGGCGATAGCGGTGATGTATTCGCCGCTGACGTACTTGGGAAGCCAGCGCTTCTTCTGTTCGTCGGTGGTGAGATCGCGGAAGTAGCCGGACAGGATGTCGTTCTGCACGCCGAGGCCGATGCCGACCGCGCCGGTGGCGTGGTATTCCTCGTTGAGGATGGCGTTGAAGCGGAAGTCCTTGATGTCGGCGCCGCCGTACTCTTCCGGCATCTCCCAGCCGATGAGTCCGAGCTTTCCGGCCTCGATCCATACGTCACGATCGACGTAGCCGCGTTCCTCCCATTCCTCGGAATGGGGGACACACGCTGTTTCGAAGAACGATCGCGCTGTGGCCCGGAAATCGTCGTGCTCGGGTTCGAAGATTTTGCGTCGCATTTGCTGTCACTCCGTCAGGACTAGGAGGGCGGCGCCTTCATGACGCCAATGAGTTAAATATACTGACTATTTAGTTGATTGCGAAAGGTATGGTTTCGATCCCGGTGACCTCGCCGTTCAGTGATGGTCGCCCTTCAGTGAGCGACGGCGAACTCCCAGACCGACATCCCCGAGCCGAGGGCTCTGCGGCCCAGTTCTTTTGACCATTGCGTCGACGTTCCGAAATCGCGGTTCCACGCAAGTGCACGCGTGGTGAAGTGCCTGAGTTGGTGGTCCAATGTGAAACCGATGGCTCCATGTGCCTGGTGGATATCACGGCTGACGACGGTCGCTGCCCGGCCGGCTTGAATCTTCGCTATCGAGACCGCGATGCGTGAACTGTCGGCGTCGAAGCCTTCCTGGGCGACCACTGCGGCGGCATGGGCGGTCGCGGCCTTTGCGGTGGTGACGAGCCCGGCAGACCGGGAGATCAACTCCTGGACTGCTTGGAATTTCCCGATCGGCCGACCGAACTGATGGCGTTCGGTCACGTGGGCGATCCCCAGATCGAGAATGCGTTCCAGGGCGCCGCAGATCTGTTCCGACCGTGCCCATGCGCCTCGGGTCAGGTACTCGCTACGCGTGTCCGTCGACGTGGGAACCACTTCCAGAGCTTCGACCGAAACGGACACATCGGCATAGTGTTCTCCGACGAGATCGCCTACAGGTTCGATCTTGGCGTCAGCTGTGCGGATGCGGCCGACGAAGCGGTCACCTGCAACGAGTATGTCGCTCGCGATCTGTCCCCAGGGAACACGATTGAGAACGATCTTCCCTGCTCGAAGGTCACCGGGCGACCAGTCGACCTGGACGGCAGTCATCGGAGCCGAAGATGCGTCGGTTCCGTGTAGTCCGAGCAGCCACGACGCAAGAAGATCGGTTTCGAACAGGGGCGCGGGGAGTGCGTGGTAGCCAGTGCGATCCAGCATGAGAGCGGCTTCGGTAATCCCGCCGCCGCTGCCGCCGGCGCTTTCGGGTGTCGTGAGGAGGGTCAGTCCCGATTCGCCCAGGAGGTCCCAGGCTTCGGAAGAATAGGGCAGGGTCGTCTGCGGACTGTGCAAGTGGGGACGCGTGATCGAACCGAACAGGTCGTTGGTGAGTTCGCGCAATGCATCCAGTTCTGCCGTGGTCGAACCGTGAACAGTCGAGGTCATCTCAATCCCAATCCGCGCGCGATGACTCCGCGCAACACTTCGCTCGTTCCACCTCGGAGTGTGAAACCTGGTGCATGCAAAAGGGCCTCGGCAATCAATCGGCCGAGCGTGTCGGACGATTCGAGATCGGTGTGAGCGTGTGCGGCCAACTCTGCAGAGTCGCTGACGACGCGTTGCTCGAAACTCGTACCGATCTCCTTGACGAGTGCCGCGGCGAGGTCGGCGGCCTCGTCGTTCGACAGTGCCCGGGCCACGGAGCTCGAAAGATGACGAAGGGTCGTGAGATCTGCGACGAGGCTGCCGAAGGTCACCAGCGAATGGTCGTCCACGTCGTCGCTACCGGCTGCCAAATGCGCGCCCACCGCGTCGAGAAGTGGTTGCGGGGAAAGGATGCGTTCGGGACCGCTGCGTTCGAAGCTCAGTTCCGACCCCACCTGCTTCCATCCTTCTCCGGGGTTGCCGACCACCATGTCGTCCGGAACGAAGACACGATCGAGCACCACTTCGTTGAAGTGATGTTGACCGGTGAGCAATTTGATGGGGCGGATGTCGATGCCCGGAGAGTCGAGGGTGATGAGGAATTGGCTCAGTCCCTCGTGCCGGTGCTTGGGATCGAGGTCCTCGGTCCTGGCGAGGACGAAGAACGCCTCGCTGTGGTGTGCACCCGAAGTCCACACTTTGGTGCCGGTCACTTCCCATCCGCCGTCGACGCGAACGCCGCGCGTGCGCACCGAGGCGAGGTCGGAGCCCGCTTCGGGTTCGCTCATCCCGATCGCAAAATAGCATTCACCGGAGGCGATCCGAGGAAGATATCGTTTTCGTTGGGTTGCCGAGCCGTGTTTGAGGAGGGCCGGCCCTACCTGCCGGTCGGACACCCAGTGCGCCGCAACCGGTGCGCCGTGCGCGAGAAGTTCTTCGGTGACGACGAAGCGTTCGAGGTGACTTCGGCCCTGTCCACCGTGTTCGGTGGGAATGGTCATTCCGAGCCAGCCCTGCTGTGCGAGGCGGCGGCTGAAGTCCGGATCCCAAGACGAGATCCATGAATCGACGCGGGGCTCCCACCCGTAGCGATGACGATCCGCCGCAAGGAAGTTGCGGACCGCGGTGCGCAACTCTGCAGTTTCCGGTGGAAGGGGGATTACTTCTGGAACTAGCCCGATCATGATCGGAGGACCTCTCGGCTGTGCTCGTGCACGAGCAGGCGGGATTAGCTTGCGAGTGAATCGTGTGGTTCGGCCGGGTCGGCGGAGTGGACCGGCGCGTGCCGATGAGTGTCCTTATCGGCAGACGCCGTCGAATATGCCTCTCGGGACTACGTTCCCGCGATCAGGTCCATTCCGTTCTGGCGGATGAAGCGCTGGCGCTTCTCGTCACCGAGTCCCTCGACCCGTTCGAAGAAGTCGGCCGGTTCGCGGAGTCCTTCGGCGTGCGGCCAGTCCGATCCCATGACGAGGCAGTCCACGGTCCCGAGCTTCTCGACCATCCCGACCGTATCGTCTTCCGGGTACGGAACGACACGGATGTGGTTCTTGAAGATGGTGCTGGGGCGCTCCGTGAGCTGGCCACCGAGCCATCGTCCGTTCCGGGCCATGCCGCGACTCTTGTCCATGTGCCGGACGAAGTGGGGAATCCACTCGGCGCCGAATTCGCTGACGAGGACCTTGATGTTGGGGAAGCGACCGAAGAGGTTGTCGAAGATGAGTGCCGACAGCGTATCGGTGATGGGACGTTCACCGTAGGTGTTCTGCCATTGCCAAGCAGAAAACTGGAACGGCGGTACGAGGTTCCATCCCCAGTGAGAGGCAACGTTGGCCTGATAGTGGAACTCCGAGATGTGGTACGAAACCACAGCTTTCGCTTCGTTGATTCGTGCCCAGAAGGGATCGAAGTAGGGGTCGCCCGGAGAGCGTCCGTAGGCCGGCCCTGCCGGCAACATGATGAACCTGGCACCCTTGTCCAGAACGCGGTCCAGTTCGGCACATGCTCGGTCGAGGTCCCGCAGCGAAAGCATCGCCGGAGCGTAGATGGTGTCCTTGTATGCGAATCCCCAGTCCTCGTCGATCCATCGATTGAAGGACTCGAGGTTGTCGTACAGGGGATCGACGCCGTCCAGGTACGCCTCGGCCAGCAGTCCCCAGCCGCCGGGATACATGACGGCCTTTTCGATCTGCTGCTCCTGCAGCTGGATCAGTCGCTTGTCCTTGTCGAGGTATTCGGCCTGGATCGGCTCGTAGAACCTCTCGGCGTCGGTGGCATTGCCGGAGGCGCGCTGCTTGAGCATCTCGACGAGCGACCCCGGGACGTATGCCTGATCGAGGTCGGCCTCGAGTGCTGTCACGATTCGGTCGTTTGCCAGCAGGACCTTGCGGTCGTAGCCCGGTGCCTCGATCGGTCGCACTGCCGTATGAAGCTTGTTTTTGGGCATGAAACGCGTGAACGCGTCCGGTGCCTCGTAGGAATGTTGATCGAAGTCGGCCATCAGGTACGGGAGGGTTCCCACCGAGTTCTTGATCAGCGCCATGCTCGCCTCCGTGTCGGGGATTCGGGGCCGCTTCGCGTAGCTACGCCGGGCCTCCGATATGAGTCAGAGTATCAAACTGAGACGGTGTCGCACAATATCTGGGTGGAGGTGAGTTCAGTCGGCGGCAATCATGGACTGGGCCTGGGCGAACATGGACATGATGATCCGGTCGATCGATATCGGCTCCGGAACTGCCTGCCACTCCCACAACGCCGCAGCCAAGCATCCGACCGCAAGATTGGCCAGGAGCACGTCCGAGGCATCTGGTGCTTCCGACCCGCGTTCGTGTGCCAGCTGACGGGCGAGCGCGCGCTCCCACCGGAGACGCATGCGCATGCTGCGGGCTTCGAGTTCGCGGGTCGTCATCACGAGTCTGGTCAGTCTCTGCCCTTCCGAGGAATCGTCGTCGAGGAGATGGTGGCCGAACCGGGCAAACGGTGAGGCGAGCGACAACAGCGTCCGGTCGGAATCCTCACGCTGTGCAACATGTTTCACCATCTCGTCGACTGCTTCGGACTCGTTGGTGAAAAGGAGTTCTTCCTTCGACGGGTAGTAGCGAAAGAACGTTGCGCGCGAGATGCCTGCTTGATCGGCGATCTCCTCGACACTCGTCCGGTCGTAACCTTGCCGCTCGAACAGTTCGAGAGCGGCGTTCTCGATTTCGAGCCGCGTCCTGGTCCGGTTCCGTTCACGCAAGGACGCCATGATTGTTCTTCCTTCGGTCGTCGTCAGCGGCTGATGCCCCGTGACGAGACGATAGCAACGGTCGGTCGGTTCTACGGTGGGCCACGCATCGGCAGCCCCGCCAGGCAGCGGACGGTATGAGTACCATCACGGGACCGAGCTCACTCAGCGAGGTCCGTCGGTGCGCAGGCGCGATCGCTGCAGTTTGCCGGACGCCGTCCTGGGCAGGACCTCGACGAATGAGAACTCACGCGGAATCTTGTATGTGGCGAGACGCCCCCCGAGGAAGCGTCGAAGGTCATCGACGGAGATATCCGACGAAGCAACGACATATGCAACTACTCGCTCGCCGTGCCGATCGTCCGGCCGACCGACAACCGCTACGTCGTCCACCACCGGGTGACGTAACAGTTCCTGTTCGACCTCCGTCGGTGCGACCTGAAATCCCGAGACCTTGATCATGTCCTTGCGGCGATCCACGATCCGAATCCGCCCGCTCGGCTCGATGCGGCCCACGTCTCCGGTGCGGAACCACCCGTCGGCGGTGAACGCAGCAGCGGCGTCCGTCGTCCGGGTGGTGTATCCCCGTGCTACCGACACGCCCCGGACCTCGATTTCGTCGTCTGGTCCCAGCCGAATCTCGGTTCCTTCGGTCGCGTATCCGGGCGAATCGAGACGCCAGTCCGCGGGATCGTGCACCGGATTGAAGGCGACGGTCATCGCCTCGGTCATCCCGTAGGAGCAGAGGAAGCCGACACCGGTCCTGAGAGTGAGTGCCTTGGCGACTTCGGCTGGAGCCGCGCTGCCACCCCACATGAAGTAACGCAAACCGGGAAAATCGGCGGACCCCAGATGCGGGATGTCGAGCAATTGATGAGCGACGGTGCCGGCCAGTGGCCATACGGTGACCGCGTCGTCCCGGATGTGCCGGAGACAGGCGTCGAGGTCGAAGCGTTCGAACAGGGTAACCTGCGCTCCCACTGCGAGGGCGGCACCCATCATCGACGTGCCGAACACGTGGCACAGCGGTAACGAAATCTGGAGGACATCCGTCGCACCGAGTCCTAGATGGGTGACGAGTTGATGCACCCCTCCCGACAGGCCGGCGTGCGTATGGATGACGCCTTTGGGGTGTCCGGTCGTGCCCGACGAGAACGGAATGAACAGGTCCCGGTGTTCGCCCGACCGTATGCGTTCGGCGGGTTCGGGAGGAGTTCGCTCTTCCACCGGGGAAACGAGATCCTCGACCGGGAGTCGTATCGCCGATTCCGCTGCGACAGTCCGGTGCCGCTGTGAATACACCGCGGCCGTGACGTGTGCTCCGTCCAGGGCTGCCCGGATCTCGTGGTCTGTCCAATAGGGGTTGGGCGTGACGAATACGGCACCGATCCTTGCGAGCGCGAACTGCGCGATGACATATTCCGGTCGGTTCTCGACCAGCAGCGCCGTGCGCGTGCCTACTCCTACTCCGACTCTCCGGAGCGATATTTCGGCTCGGGTCACGGAGTCCGCGAAGTCACTGTAGGTCCAGGACTCTCCCTGGAACCGGAGCGCGATCCGATCAGGCCACGTCTGCGCTGCCCGCTCCGGGAGCGATGCGTAATCCGGAATTTCTGTCATCAGGGGACACGCGGGTCGGCGATGCGCAGCGGACCTGCCGAACGCCAGTCCTCGATGTCGGGTCCGGGCTTCGCTGCAGGGAACTTGTCGTCGTGAAGTGCAGTCCAATGGGCATGCCCGAGCTGGTGCAGCGCGAAGCTGTTCTTCAAGGACTCCTGGAAGCCCATCGCGTCGACTGCACCGTTGACCGATTCCTTGATCAACAGTCTTGCCATGGCAGGGCGCTTCGCGATTCTGGATGCGAACTCCACCGTGCTGTTCGCCAACTCGTCCGCAGGGAAGATCTTCGAGACCATGCCGAGCCGGTGCCCCTCCTCGGCGTCGATGGCATCTCCGGTGAGAAGGAGTTCCTTCGCCTTGCGAGGTCCGAATTCGAATGGGTGGGCGAGATATTCGACACCCGGCATGCCGAGTCGAGTGGCGACCACGTCCGCGAACAACGTGTCCTCGGAAGCGACGATGAGGTCACAGGCCCACATCAGCATGAGGCCGGCAGAAATGACCTTGCCGTGCACCTGAGCAATCGTGATCTTGCGAAGGTCGCGCCAGCGTCGTGTGCAGTCGAAGTAGTAGTGCCACTCCTGCAGCATTCGCCGCTCCACATGCGACTGCGCAGTGCCGCCGTCGATGCGGAAGGTCGGGTGCTGCTCAGGGCCCGGCAACTCCTCCCTCGCTGCGACCTCGGATCCCATATCGTGGCCTGCCGAGAAACTGGGGCCGTGACCGAAGAGGATGATGATGTCGATGGTGTCGTCCTGCTCGGCGCGACGGAAAGCCTCGTCGAGTTCGACGAGTAGACCGCGGTTCTGAGCGTTCCTCGCCTCCGGGCGATCGAGACCGATGCGGGCTATGTTTCCGGCTCCGACCGTCTCATAGGTGACAAAACTTTCCGTCATGTCGATTGCTACCTTTCCTCGAACAGGTGGATGATCACCACTTGCGACGATCCCCATTACCCGGCACGGTTTCACCCCATGCCATCCACACATCCGGCGTCCGCGTGTCGGATACTCGATGGATGCGGCCTTCCTGCTGGGGGTTGGGCATCTTGCCCAAGCCTTCCATGCGGCCATGCGGGTCGGCTTCGCAGACCCACTTCTCGCCGTCGATCACGTAGTCGATGCCGTCGTGCCAGTAGCCGTCCGCCGCGCGCCGCACCTCTGCCTCCATGTGACGTCCGACGGTGACGGTGCCGTCGCTGTGCGCCACGATGGCTACCTGGAAGTCCCCATTGCCGAACAGGAGGTGCCCCACCTCGGCAGTCCCGTCCTCCCAGTGGTTCGCCCACGAATACCAGGTTGTGTATTCGGCGTCGTGGAGCGGATCCTTGTTCACGTACAGACGCGCGTCCTCAGGCATCCAGGCCTCTTCCCAGAAGAGGAAGCCACGGACACGTCGACCGGCCACGTCACCTTCGACCAGCCATGTCTGGGTGAGGTACAGCAGGGACGAGTCGGGACCCGGGAGGAACCACTGCAGGGGCGGGGCGACCAGGGTGCCGCTCACGTCGATCACATCGGTCTCGACATACTTCATCGAGTTCTCCGTGAGCGTCAGGGATGTGCGACGGCCGTGTTCGTTCGTCGGAGTGCTGAGCTCGATGGAAGAAGTATCAAGGATCCGTCGTTCGAGTTCGTTGCTGTCCGGAGCGAATCGGGGTTCGCGCCGGAGTTGCATCTGGCCGTCCTTGCCGTCGCTGGAGACCAGCAGCAGCTTCCCTCCCAGGGATTTGACTTCGCCGTCGGATTCCTGTGGATCTGTGACTGCCGGGACTCTTCGCATGATCGTGTACATCGCGCCCTCGGCATCGCGGAGGGTTCCCCAGATGTAGCCGGCCTCCGGGGTGAGTCCGTGGATGTGCTTCTCACGGGAGAGTACGGTTGTGGGATCGAAGCGGCGCCCGCTGCACAGTGCAGCATGGTTGAACGATCCAGTGGGGGAGAGCTTCGAGAATGTAGCGGTCACGAGGACTTGCCTTTCGTCGAGTTCGGGAGCGAATACCGAACGTGGGGATCAGATGACTTCGTCGGCCCGGAGAGCGTTGATTTCATCCTGGGACATGGAAAGATAATCCCGGAGAACAGCATCCGTGTGCTCGCCCAGCCGAGGGGGAACCCGGTACGTCGTGACCGGGCTTTCGGAGAATCGCATGGGGTTGCCCACGAGAGCCAGGCCGTCCTCTTCGGTTCGTCTGAGTAGTTGTCGATGTTGCACTTGAGGGTTGTCGAAGACTTCCTTCATGGAATTGACCGGGCTGCACGGGACATCGGCCGCTTCGAGTTTCTCGACCCAGTAGTCGACCGGTTCGGTGATGAAGATCTTCGACAGAACCTCCAGAACGAAATCCCGATTCTCGATTCTGGCGGACACGGTGGCGAATCGTGGATCGTCGACCAGTTCGGGTCCGCCCAGTGCTGCAGCCAGGCCGGAGAACTGCTTCGGTGTACTTGCGACGACGAATATGTCGTTGCCGTCGCTGCATCGGAAAGCCTGGGAGGGGATGCCGCCGAACCCTCCGTTGCCCCGGCGGGGTGCTTGGACGCCCGAAACCAGATAGTTCTGGACGTAATGTGACAGCGACGCCACACCGCAGTCGAGCAGGGACACGTCGATATGTTGTCCCTCGTCGGTTCGGTCGCGATGTCGAAGTGCCGCGAGTATCGCTGTGGACGTGTACAGACCCGCGAGGACGTCGACCATCGAGACGCCCACCTTCATGGGTCCGGCGCCCGGTTCACCGTCGGGAATGCCCGAGACGCTCATCATGCCGCTCATCGCCTGGAATACGCCGGCGTAGCCCGCTCGCGTTGCGTACGGTCCGTCCTGGCCGAATCCCGTCACGGAGCAGTAGACCAGCCTCGGGTTGTGCTGACGAAGAGACTCGAAGTCCAATCCGTACTTCGCCAGCACGCCGGTTCGGAAGTTCTCGACCAGGACGTCGGAACTGCCTGCCAGTTCACGGATCAGGGCGGCGCCTCGCGGGTCGGAATGATCGACCGTGATGGACTGCTTGTTCCGGTTCGCGCTGAGATAGAAACCCGAGTTGCGGTCGGACGGTTCACCGAAGAAAGGGGGACCGTACTGTCTCGAGTCGTCGCCGACGCCGGGGCGTTCGACCTTGATCACCTCGGCGCCGAGGTCACCCAGAAGCTGAGTGGCGAGCGGTGCGGCAAGGATGCGGCTCAGGTCGAGAATGCGTATGCCCCACAACGGGCCTGTGGTTTCGATCTTGTCGTTCACCTGCGGGGCTCCTTGGGCAACTTCAGCACTCGTTCGCTGATGATGTTCTTCTGGATCTCGCTCGCGCCGGCGTAGATCGTTTCCGCTCGCGCGCGGACGAAGGCACGCCGTAGCGCGGTGGCCTCGTCGACGACGGCGGCACCTGAGGTGTCGTCGACCACCCAGTCGGTTCCCAGCAGGGACTCTTCACCCAGCACGTCCATGGCTACCTCGGTGAAGTTCTGGTGCCAGCGAGACCAGTAGTACTTGCCGATGGACGCTTCGGGACCGAACTCCCCGTCTCGCAGTGCGGTGGACAATGTTCGGAGGTTGTTGTAGGACATGATCTGCAGGCCGATGTAGGAATCGACGATCCGATTCCGGAGTGCCGGATCACCGAGGGGTGCACGTCGTTTCGAGAGCTCCGCGAGGTGTTCCATCTCGCGGACGAACGAGAACTGGTAATTCAGGACCGACGTCGCTCGCTCGTGGCCGAGAGTGGTCATTGCGGCGTTCCATCCCTCGCCCGTCCCACCCAGGACATTGTCGATCGAGGTTCGGGCGTCGTCGAAGAACACTTCGTTGAACCCGCTGTCCCCGAGCATGGTGCGTATTGGCCGGATGGTGATTCCGGGTTGGTCGAGCGGTATGAGCATGTAGGACAGGCCGGCATGTCGGCTGGATGTCGGGTCGGTGCGGACGATCGCGAAGATCCAGTCCGCGTGTTGAGCGAATGTGGTCCAGATCTTCTGTCCGTTGATCACCCACTCGTCGCCGTCGAGGTGTGCCCTGGTGGCTACGTTGGCGAGATCGGAACCCGCGCCGGGTTCCGAATATCCCTGGCACCAAACTACTTCCGCTTTCGACATCGGGGGCAGGAGTCGCCGCTTCTGCTCCTCGGTTCCGTACGCCAGCGCGGTGGGAGCCATGAGCGTCTCTCCGTGGAATGCCGCCCGTGGAGGAGCGCCGGCGCGTGCATATTCCATGGCGAAGACGATCTCTTGGGTCATGGTCGCTCCGCGGCCACCGTACTCCCGTGGCCATGACAGGCCCAGCCAGTTCCCGGCCCCGAGTTCACGCTCCCATGCCCGGCGTAATTCCCAGTTGTCGTCGTCATCCGGGCCGCCGCGATCGGCCTGACCGGAGAACTCCTCCGTGAGGTGCTCGTGCAACCACGTTCGCACCTCGTCGCAGAACTCCCGGTCGGCATCCGACAACGGCAGCTCGCCGAAACTGTCCTCTGAAGAACCCATGCCCCTATAGTACAATCAGTTAGAGATTTAGCTAGACCCTTCCGCGTGAATCGCTGGTCGGGGAGGCTTCAGGACTGGAGGAGCTCTAGGTGGACGAGATCTCGTGGTCGCTTTCGGGGGGAATCGGAACCATCACCCTCAATCGACCTCAGGCACGCAATGCCTTCACTTTCTCGATGGTTCGAGAATGGGAGCGCATGCTCCGTGAGGCTCGCGAGGACGAACGCGTTCGCGTCGTTGTGTTGACGGGGGCCGGCGACCGTGCCTTCTGTTCCGGGGTGGACCTCGGGTCGATATCCAACGCCGATCGCACCCTGACGCCTCTCGAACGCAAGAGCCAGCTACACGAGGAGATCCATCGCGTTGCGCGCGCTGTGGAGGCTCTCGACAAGCCGCTCATTGCGGCGATCAACGGTGTTGCGGTGGGCGCCGGTCTGGACATGGCATTGATGTGCGACATGCGCATCATGTCCTCCACCGCCAAGCTCTCGGAGGGATACGTCCGCGTGGGACTCACGCCCGGGGACGGCGGAGCCTACTACCTTCCGCGTCTCGTCGGGACGTCGAAGGCGCTCGAATTGTTGCTGACCGGCGACTTCGTCGATGCGGCCGAAGCTCACCGGATAGGCCTGGTCAACCGTGTCGTTCCGGCAGAATCGTTCGCGGAGGAAACGCAGAAGTTCGCAGAATC
Source organism: Rhodococcus sp. USK13 (assembly GCF_018343855.1). Taxonomy (NCBI): domain Bacteria; kingdom Bacillati; phylum Actinomycetota; class Actinomycetes; order Mycobacteriales; family Nocardiaceae; genus Rhodococcus; species Rhodococcus sp. USK13. The sequence continues at coordinate 1,178,508 of NZ_CP069242.1, forward strand.
GATTGCTGCCCATGCTCCCGTTACCGTTCGAATGATAAAGCGAATTACATACCAGTCCGCCGATGCGGATCTGCGGACTGCGCTCGACCTGGCGTCTTCTCACTTTGCAGTGGTCGCAGCCACCGAAGACTCGGCCGAGGCATTGTCGGCCATGAAAGAAAAGCGTGAACCCGTGTATCGCGGAAGGTAGTCCGATACGCCTGCTGCAGGCGGAGGCTGCATCCGTACGGCAAATACCGAAGGAGAAACCGGATGTCGGAGCAAGTGGAAGCGTCTACGGAGTCGGACGTCTTCGACGCATGGATCAACCTGCCTTACCTGCCAGGTGAGGTCACACCCGATCCGGCGGTGGTCGCGCGATTCAAGCGCGGCAACAGTGCGTACGAAGGCGGAGAGACGATCGCCGACGTGGTAGCGGAGATGGATCGTATGGGTATCGCCGCGGGGGTGCTCACGAAGGTGCCGCGCGACATCACCCCTGCATACGTGCACGGCACGAAGACCGGCGAGAAGGTTCTGCGAGAGACCTGTGAGCGGCTCGCTCAGATCCAGCTAGATCACCCGGGGCGATTCGTCACGTCGGTCGGGATCGACCCGCGTCTGGGGTACGACGCAGCACGACACGTGCGAATTGCTGTGCGGGAGTACGGTATCAAGTGCATCCGAATTATCCCGATGTTCACCGGTATCGCCATCGACGACAAGCTTGCCTATCCCGCCTACACCGCGGCCTGTGATGAGGGTGCCGTAGTGTCGATCAACGTCGGTGTTCCGGGGCCGATGAAGCCCGCGAAGCTTCAGCGAACGATTCTCATCGATGAGGTCGCCCTCGCATTCCCCGAGTTGAAGCTGGTGATGAGTCATCTCGGAGATCCGTGGATCAGTGAGACCGTGGCCATGCTCATCAAGCATCCCAACGTGTTCGCTATGACCGCCGGCTGGGCTCCCAAGTATGTGCCGGAGGAGATCCTTACATTCGCGCAACGTCGTAATCCCGAGAAGCTCATGTGGGCGTCGGATTACCCCATTCTTCCCATCGAGAGAACCATCACCGAAGGGCGGGCCCTGTCCCTGACCGGTCGTGCACGTGAGGGGTATCTCGGTGGCAACGCCCGCAGGGTCTTCGGTCTGCCGATCTGACCCTGTAACCCTTCCACACGTTCATAGGACTCGATAATGGAACTTGACCTTGCCCCTGGACTCGAGGACTTCCGCGAGGAAGTCCGCACCTGGTTCGCCGAGCACATCGTCGGTGAATTCGCGGCGCATCGTGGTGTCGGCAGTCCCACCGACGACACGGCATGGGACCTCCGTGTGGAATGGGAACGTGAGCTGTCCCAGGGGCGCTGGCTGGGTCTGACCTGGCCGGAGGAATACGGCGGTCGGGGTCTCGGGCTCGCTGAGGAGATCGTGTTCGAGTACGAGTACGCGCGAGCCGCTGCGCCTGCTCGTGTCAACACTCAGGCGCTCGAGCTCCTGGGTCCGACCCTGCTCGCCTGTGGCACACACGATCAGAAACTGCGCTTCCTTCCGAAGATCTTGAAAGTCGAGGAGATGTGGGGGCAGGGGTTCAGTGAACCCGGTGCGGGTTCCGATCTCGCTGGTGTTCGCACCCGAGCCGTCCTCGGTGACGACGGAGTCTGGCATATCGACGGGCAGAAGATCTGGACGACGTTCGGTCATCACGCGGATTGGCTGTACGTCCTGTGCCGGACCAACCCCGACGCCTCGCTCAGGCACAAGGGGTTGTCGCTGCTGCTCGTCGACGCACATCAAGAGGGTGTGGATGTCCGGCCCATCGAGAACATCAACCGCTCGACGGAGTTCAGCGAGTGCTTCTTCAACGACGCCCGGAGCACGGTCGATCTCACGGTCGGTGAGATCGACGGGGGATGGTCGGTGGTGATGACCACCTTGGGACTCGAACGTGGCAGTGCGCTGATGCCGGTTCAACTGGGCATGGAGCGGGAACTGGGCAGCATCATCGACATTGCACGCCGGAACGGCTCGCTCGACGACCCCGATATCCGATGCAGACTCGTGGATGCCTACATCGGTATCAAGCTCATGCGATCGACCAACCTGCGCGTGGTGGCCGACTTGCTGAACGAGGATTCTCCGGATCCCGGCGCCGCGACGGCTGCAGCGGCGATGACCACGAAGCTGTTCGCCTCGACTCATCACCAGAAGATGGGTGAGCTGGCCATGGATATCGTCGGATCTGCGTCGATGGTCGAGACCGGTGACGCCTTCGACGACGTCTCCATCGTTCAGAAGCTCTTCCTGTCTTCTCGTGCCGAAACCATCTACGGCGGAACATCGGAGATCCAGCGGAACATCGCCGCGGAACGGGTCCTCGGGCTCCCTCGGTAGAGCTGAGGCCCGGCAGCCGGGCCGAGGAGGGAAGAACGAACCGCCGCCTGTCCTGGAGGCGGGCGGCGGTTCGTATTCGGGTGAAGGTGCGGTCTACCGGCCGGACCAGACGGGTGCTCGTTTCTCGGCGAAAGCGAGTGCGCCCTCTCTGGCGTCGGCGGAGGTGAACACAGGATCGATCATCGTCCGCTGTCTGTCGAAGGCTTCGGCGGCGGGCCAATCGCGTGATTGCGTGATGACTTCCTTCGTGACCGCGACCGCAAGTGGGCCGTTGGCGGTGATCTTCCGTGCAAGTTCCATCGCTGCCTCCATTGCCTCTCCCGGCTCGGTGAGGCGATTGACCAGGCCCAGCTCGTGAGCTCGTGTGGCAGGGAGGTTGTCGCCGGTCAACGCAAGTTCCATCGCGAGCTGATAGGGAATGCGCTGGGGGAGACGAATGAGACCGCCTCCTCCGGCGACGAGGCCGCGCTTCGTCTCGGGAATCCCGAACATCGCGGTTCTGGACGCCACGATGAGGTCGGTGGCGAGTGCGAGTTCGGTGCCTCCGGCCAGTGCGAATCCCTCGACAGCAGCGATCACGGGTTTGCGTGGGGGAGCCTCGGTGAATCCGAGTCCCCGTCCGGGGACCGAAGGGTCCTCGCCGCGGACGAATGCCTTGAGGTCCATCCCGGCGCAGAAGTTGCCGCCGGCACCGGTGAGGACGGCAACCGAGAGCGACGGATCTTCGTCGAGTCGATCCATGGCGTCCGACAAGGCGAAGCTGACTTCTCGGTTGATGGCGTTCCGGGCTTCGGGTCGGTTGATGGTGACGAGCAGGATGCGTTCGTGCTGTTCGACTTTCACTGCTGAATCGGTAGACATTCTGTACTCCGTTCTCGATGGGAGGATCGGGCTGTCGATCGAACGTTAAAGGTGTAATAATTAAACTACAACTGCCGTGGAAGCGGTCGATGCGAAGCAAGGAGAATGCGGTGACGGATTGGCCGAGTCGGCTCGAAACGCTGAAGGTGACGGCAGACGGCCCGGTGAGGATCGTCACGATGAACCGTCCGGACGCTCGCAATGCCGCCGACGCGGTCATGCACCGCGAACTCGCGGAAATCTGGGATCTTCTGGCGGTCGATCCGGGATGTCGGGTGGTTGTCCTGACCGGGGCGGGCAAGGCGTTCAGCGCCGGGGGTGACCTGCCTCGAATGGTCGCGACTCAGGAAGATCCCACGATCCAGGACGAGGTCTTCTCGGAGGCGAGGCGGACCGTGCAGGGCATGCTGGCCTTGCCGCAGCCGTTGATCGCAGCAGTCAACGGCGCGGCCGTGGGCTTGGGCGCCAGTCTCATCTCGTTGTGCGACTTGGCAATTGCCTCGGACCGCGCCTTCCTTGCCGACCCGCATCTCGGAGTCGGCCTGGTGCCTGCAGACGGGGCTGCTCTGTTGTGGCCTCTGATCATGGGGACGCTGAGGGCCAAGGAGTACGTCTTCACCGGGGAGCGCATCACTGCGCCGATCGCGAAGGATCTCGGCCTGGTCAATCGCGTGGTGGAGCACGAGGGCCTTATGCCGGCGGTGATGGAGCTCGCGCACAAGTTGGCCGCGGTACCTCATGACGCCCTTCGGCAGACGAAGCGACTGATGAGTACGCATACCTCGCGTGCCCTCGCCGGCCTGCTCGACGACGCGCTGGCAGCAGAGCGCGCAAGCGTGAACTCTGCGGACCACCGGGACCTGTCCCGAGCCCTCGTCGATGCTGCCGCTGCCCGGCAGAATCGGACGAGTTGACATCCATGTCGATCACACCGAACGAAGGGAATTCTGCGATGTCGGGACTGGACGGGCGCGTGGCGCTGGTTACGGGCGCTGCGGGGGCCGGAATCGGCAAGGCGATCGCAACCCGCCTGGCCGCCGACGGCGCTACGGTGGTGGTCACCGACTCACATGAGCGGCGCCTCGAGGCTGCTGTAGCGGAGATTCGAGAGAACACCCGCGGCAATGTGGTCGGGCACGTTCTCGACGTGGGTGACCGCGACCGCATCGTGGCGGTCACCGACGCCGTGCTCGCGGAGATCGGCCCGATTGCGATCCTGGTCAACAACGCCGCGGTCAACGTGATGGGGCCGATATTCGACTACGACCCAGCGGATTGGGACCGCGTACTGAACGTGAATCTCACCGGCCCGTGGATGCTTTCGCGCCAGGTGATGAGACAGATGCGGGACGCCGGCATCCCGGGTGTCATCCTGAACGTTTCGACCTACGCACCCGATGTGGGCGGCGAGGGCATCGAAGCGCCGTATGCGGTCAGCAAGGGTGGGCTGAATGTGTTGACACGCAGTTGCGCGCACGAAGGTGGACCGTACGGGATTCGAGCCAACACATTGTCGATGGGGATGGTCACCGGTACTCGATTCACGGATGCCCTGCACTCCGATATGCAAGCCCGCGAACGGGAAAAGTCGCCGCTGGGACGGTTGTCCCACGTCGACGACATCGCCGAGGCGGCGGCGTTCCTCATTTCCGACAGAGCGAAGAACATCACCGGTGAAACAGTGAACGTCGCTGCCGGAACCCACATGCGTTACTGAGCGGTCCAGAAACCGCACCCGACGATAGAAGGAGAATCATGCCGGAAGCTGTAATCGTTGCGGCTGCCCGTACGCCGATCGGCCGGGCCTACAAGGGTGGGCTGAAGGACATGCGGCCCGACGAGCTCGCTGCACACGCAGTGCGAGCCGCGGTCGATCAAGTGCCGCAACTAGATCCGTCATCGGTGCGTGACTTGATGCTGGGCTGCGGCGCACCTGGCGGCGAACAGGGCTTCAATATGGGTCGGGTCGTGTCGACGCTACTCGGATGGGATTCCGTACCGGGCACGACGGTCACGCGGTATTGCGCGTCGAGCGTGCAGACGACCAGGATGGCGATGCATGCCATTCGCGCCGGTGAAGGTGACGTCTTCATCGCAGCGGGTGTCGAGGCAATCAGCCGGGGTCGCCGAGGACACGCCGATACTCCACCGGTCGCGGATGACGCCGATCCGCGCGATCGCGCGGCGAATCCCTGGACGAATCCGCGTTTCGCGCCGGCGCAGTCCAGGACGCGCGAACGGAGTGCCGGACAGGCCGCGGAATGGACCGACCCGCGTTCGGCAGGTGAGTTGCCGGACGTCTATATAGCGATGGGACAGACGGCCGAGAACGTCGCTCAGATGTGCCGTGTCTCGCGGGAGGAGCAGGACGAGTTTGCTCTTCGTTCCCAGGAGCTGTACCAACAGTCACTCGCGTCCGGGTTCTGGAAGCGTGAGATCACACCCCTGACCCTCCCTGACGGAACCGTGCTGGATCACGACGAAAGTCCGCGCGCTGGTACCACTCTCGAAAAGCTGGCGGCGCTGGCGCCGGTCTTCCGTCCCGACGGGACCGTTACAGCAGGCAACGCGTGCCCCCTCAACGACGGCGCAGCAGCGCTGGTCGTCATGTCGGATCGCAAGGCCGCCGAATTGGGGATCACCCCTCTGGCGCGCGTCGTGGCCACGGGTGTCTCTGCACTGTCGCCGGAAATCATGGGACTCGGGCCTATCGAGGCCACTCGCGACGCTCTGGCCAATACCGGACTCGGCATTGCCGACATCGACCTGTTCGAGATCAACGAGGCTTTCGCGGCCCAGGTCATCCCGTCGTACAAGGAACTCGGTATCCCGCTCGACAAATTGAATGTCAACGGCGGCGGTATCGCGGCAGGACACCCCTTCGGTATGACAGGTGCCAGGATCGCAACCACTCTCCTGAACTCGATGGCGACCCATGACAAGCAGTTCGGTCTGGAAACGATGTGCATCGGAGGCGGTCAGGGCATGGCGATGATTTTGGAACGTCTGTCCTGATGTTTCACGTTGGAGCGGGTGCCGGTGAGGCACCTTCTCCAAATGCACGTGGGTGGTTCGATTTCACGGAATCGAACCACCCACGTACGTCTTTCAGGGAGTTAGAGCCCTACCAGGTCCGCGATGCGGTTGCGGTGTAGTCCGGGGGATCCGAGGAGCGTCTGGGATCCGCGTGCCCGTTTGAAGTAGAGGTGTGCGGGGTGTTCCCAGGTGAAACCGATGCCGCCATGGATCTGGATGCTCTGGGCGGCGATGTGATAGTAGGCGTCCGAGCAGTACGTCTTCGCGATTGACGACGCGAGTGATCGATCGTCGGAACCCGCCTGGACGGCACCGGTTGCGTAGTACGCCGCCGACCGAGCAGATTCGAGTTCGACGAGCATGTCTGCGAGCTGATGCTTGATGGCTTGGAAGGAGCCGATGGGGCGGCCGAACTGCTGGCGCATCTTGGCGTATTCGACGGTGGACTCGAGGACGCGAGCGGCGCCGCCCACCTGTTCGGCCGCGAGTGCTGCCGCACCGATCTCGAGAACCTCGGTGACGATGCCCCAACCGTGTCCGTCGACCCCCAGTAAGGACGCGGGCACACTGTCCAGTGTGACGGTTGCGAGGTTTCGTGTCCGGTCGAGAGTCGACAGTGGTTCCGCCGTGACGCCCTCGGCGTGTGTGTCGACCGTGAACAGGGAGACCCCCCGATCCGTACGGGCAGCGACGATCAGGAGATCTGCATCCGCCCCGTCGAGGACGTACGACTTGACTCCGGTGATGCGATAGGACCCGTCGTGGAGCTCGGCTCGCGCTCGGACGTCCTCTTCCGACGCAGCGGCGTCACCTTCGTTGGCTGCCAGGGTTGCGATCGTGTTGCCGGCTGCGATTCCGGGAAGGTGTTCGGCGGCAGCATCGGAGTCTTCGGCGAGCAGCAACGCGTACGTCGCCAGTACGCACGTCGACAGCAACGGTGCACAGAGAAGGGCCCGGCCACTCTCTTCCAGAACTATCGCGAGTTCGGCGAAACCGAAGCCGGCGCCACCGTACTCCTCGGGGATGGCAAGTGCCTGGACGCCGATCTGGTCGGCCATCAGTTTCCACGAGGTGACGTCGAAGCCGCTGGACTGATCCAGGAAGGAGCGTACGTGTTGCTCGGATGAATGAGTGTCGAGCAGTCGCCGCACGACGGAGCGCAGCTCGTCCTGCTCGGGAGTTGAGATCAACATTGCTCTCCTAAGTCGGGATGCATCGTGATTAAATAGTATAATAAGATAACCTATTGGACAATGGCTGACGGGCCTGCCCCCGCCCGACGGGCTTGGCGTAGCACTCGAAATAGAGTACAAAGAACTAACTAATTATAGTACGGTTTGTCCGGCGCGGGTGCGAGCAGTGCCGGGTTGCATACAGGAACGCGACAAGCGCCCGTCGACGAGCCGTCCACGAACTACCAGGAGGCGACATGGGCTTGCATGACGATCGGGTCGTGATCGTGACCGGTGCCGGGCAAGGCATCGGCCGTGAACATGCACTGGGATTTGCGCGCCAGGGTGCGAAAGTCGTGGTCAACGATCTCGGCTCGACCGACGATACCGTTGCGGAGATCAGGGCGATGGGCGGTGAAGCGATCGCCAGCAAGGACGACGTGTCGGACTGGGACGCCGCCGGCAGGCTCGTCGCATCGGCGATCGACACCTTCGGCGACCTGCACGTACTGGTGAACAATGCGGGCATCCTCCGGGACAAGATGTTCGTCAACATGGACGTGGATATGTGGGACAGCGTCATGCGCGTGCACCTGCGGGGAACCTTCTGCCCCACCCGTCACGCAGTGGACTACTGGCGGTCGAAGCACAAGGCGGGTAACCCTGTTTCGCATCCTCGCATCGTCAACACATCCTCACCGTCCGGCCTCTACGGAAATGTCGGCCAGTCGAACTACGGAGCGGCCAAAGCCGCCATCGCTGCCTTCACCGTCATTCTCGCGGACGAACTGGCGCGTCTGGGTGTCACGGTCAACGCGATCGCGCCCAGCGCACTCACGCAGATGACGGCCGGTCTCGACGCATACGTCGCGAAGCTCGAGGAGATCAAGGAGAAGACCGGATTCGACTACGGCTCACCGGCCAATATCGCTCCTCCGGTCGTGTGGTTGGCTTCGCCCGAAGCCTCGGAGATCACGGGACGAGTCCTCAACGTCAAGGGCGGGCGCATCGGAGTCGCGGAGACATGGGTGGCCGGACCTTCCGAGGAGAAGTACGCGAAGTGGGATCCGGCCGAACTCGGTGAGGTGATTCCTCGTCTCGTCGCGGAGGCCCGTCCCAACTCCGACGGCTCGGGACAACCACGCCAGGGAGCGTGATGACACCCGTCAACGGCATCAGCATCGAGCGGCGCGGCGCGATTGCCGTCGTCTGGCTCGACCGCCCGGACCGCGGCAACGGATTCATCTCGGATATGCAGGTCGAGCTGCACGAACAGCTGGTTGCGCTCGATTCCGACCACGAGGTCCGAGCGATCGTGGTGACCGGACGCGGCAGATTCTTCTCCACCGGCGCCGATATGGAACCGGGTGGAGCGAACTTCGCCTTCGACGCCGAACAGACCGCGCGCGCTCGACGAATGATGCGTGACCGACCTCGGCCGTGGAAGCTGAGAACCCCTGTCATCGCGGCGATGAACGGATCGGCGGTAGGGCTGGGATTGACCTTTGCGCTCCAATGGGACATTCGGGTGGTCAACGAGAGCGCGAAGTACGGTTTCGTCTTCCCGCGCCGCGGACTCATTCCCGAGCAGAACTCCTTGTGGCTGCTTCCGAAACTCGTGGGCCTGTCCACCGCGGTCGAACTTCTCCTGACCGGTCGATTGTTCAGCGGCGCGGAAGCGCGGGACCTCGGAATCGCCGCGCGGGCAGTGCCTGGTGACCAGGTGCTCGATACTGCCGTGACGATTGCGAACGAAATTGCCGACAACACCAGTGCGGCCGCCGTCGGCCTGACGAAGGAGCTGGTGTACTCGCTGCTCGAGGAGACCGACCGGGAGGCGGCCTTCCATCTCGAATGGGAGAACTTCCGGGCGATCGGCCGGGAGTCGGACGCGACAGAGGGGGTCGCGGCATTCATCGAGAAGCGACCCCCCCATTTCGCGCTCGACAAGCTCTACTCGGTGGACGTCGCGGCATCGAGCGAATGGGAGGGATGACAGTGTCGGACAACGAACCGGTGCTCTACAAAGTGGACGATGACGGGGTCCTGGTACTCACGCTCAACCGGCCCGAGCGCAAGAATCTGTGGTCGCTGGAGATGGAGACGGCGTTCTACTCCGCGCTCGACCGGGCTGCCGAGGATCAGGATGTTCGTGTCATCGTGGTGACCGGCGCCGGATCCACGTTCTGTCCGGGGCTGGATCCCGGCGTGCTGGACGGGATCAAGGGGGGCTCGACGTATGCGACGAACCGGTCGCCGCAGACGTATGCCACCACGATCCCCAAGATGATCATCGGAGCCATCAACGGTTCTTGTGCCGGGATCGGGTTGGCCCAGGCGTTGTGTTTCGACTACCGATTCGCCGCCCGCGGTGCGAAGTTCACGACGGCATTCTCGAAGCGGGGATTGCCGGCCGAGGACGCATCTGCGTGGATCCTCAGCCGGCTGGCCGGCCCGGCTCACGCGATGGACCTGGTGGTATCCGGCCGGGTGTTCTTGGCCGAGGAAGCGCTGGATCTGGGTGTGGTGCAACGCCTCAGCGAACCGGGATCAGTGCTCGAGGATGCGGTCGAGTATGCGCGTTCCATCGCAGCGAGTGTGTCGCCGGTATCGATGGCGATGATGAAGTCGCAGGTGTGGCACGACACCGAGTCGACGATGGAGCAGGCCAGGGTAAGGGCTCAGTATCTGCTGACGCTGGCGAAGGGGCGCCCGGACTTCCGGGAGGGTGTCGATGCGTTGGTCGAGAAGCGCAATCCCCAGTTCGGCCCCTACACTCCGACCGTGTTCTGAGCTGCTGTTCCAGGATCGAGTACGACTTCACGTGAATGGCCGGCCCGCCCTTTCGGTGCGGACCGGCCATTCACGTGATTGCTCGTCAGCGGGGTGCGAAGCGTTGTGCTCCGTCGAGTCGCACAACCTCACCGTTGATGTAGCCGTTGGTCAGCAGCGTCAGAGCGAGATCTGCGAATTCTTCCGGCTTGCCGAGTCGCTTCGGGAAAGGCACATTCGCGCAGAACTTCTGGAGTGCTTCTTCTCCGACGGACTCCATCATCGCCGTGTGCATCGTTCCCGGAGCGATCGTGTTGAGTCGGATGCCCACCGAACTCAGGTCGCGTGCGCCGGCGATCGTCAGGCCGATGACACCGGCCTTTGCGGCAGCGTACGCGCTCTGGCCGATCTGCCCCTCGTAACCGGCGATAGAGGCGGTCTGCACGACAGCTCCACGTTCACCGTCTGCGTTCGGTTCGTTCTTGGCGATCTCGGCGCTCGCGAGTCGCAACACGTTGTAGGTGCCGGTGAGGTACAGATCGAGTGTCTTGGCGAATCCTTCGAGGCTTGCCGGGCTGCCGTCGCGGTTGACGATTCGCTCGGCGACGCCCCATCCGCCGTGGGTGATCACCGCGTACCGGAGCGTGCCGAGCCGGCTTGCCGTTTCGATCGTGGCCGCAACGCTTTCCGAGTCGGTCACGTCGGTGCGGGAGTAGACGACCGATTCGCCGAGTTCGTCTGCGAGCAACTTGGCTTTGTCGTCCGCAAGGTCGGCGATGACGACCGACGCGCCGGCGGCGTGCAGCCCGCGAACCACGGCCTCACCCAGACCGCCCGCGCCCCCGGTGACGATGGCGGATGTTCCACTCAGGTTGGTGGGGGACATATGTGTTCTCCTGTCGATCGCCGAAGGGGAAGGTTTACCGATGGGGTGAACCACCCAAGATTAAATAGCTTAATCATTTAACGTGTTTGCGGCGAACTCGTCAAGGATGCGGTGCAGTGTTTCGGCGTCGGCGCGATGAAGGGTCCGATCAGGACGGTTCGGGTCCTGCCCAGGACTTCATCTGGGCGATCAGTTCGCGAAGCTCGTCGGTCGAAGGTGACGACCGGTTCGGGTGCTGGAAGGTGCAGGACAGCAGCGCTCCGAAGAACGCTCGAACGAGCCAGGTAACTTCGCCGTCGCGGATCTGACCCGTTTGCTGGCGGCTCGAAGTGTAGCGGCAAGAGCGCGATCGTGGTTCCAGAACGTGTCGTTGCAGGAGGGAATACGCCTCGGGGTGCATGCCGGCATCGGCGGTGAGCCGTAGTTGGAGCTCGGGTCGCTGCCGGGAGTCGATGTGGTCGTCGACCCGGTCGAGGTCGAACTCGATCCGAGCGCGTAGCAAGGGAGCGGTGACACGCGACTGCGTGGCACCCCTCCCTTGCTCTCTGTCGGGCTCCTAATGGAGTCAGACCGTCAGCGCAACAGTGGGGCGAGGCGGGTGGTGACCACCCGGACATGCTCGGCAACCATCTCCTCGGGCATGCCTCCGACCGAAGCCCACAGGTAGACGGTCTCGACGGGAGCGTCCTTCGTGAGCAGTCGAATTCGCTCGGCGATATCTTCCGGTGTGCCGAACCAGAAGTAGGAGAGTGGGCCGCGCGGTTCCCGGGACACCAGACGAGCCGGGTCGACCGGCTTCGGTTGCGGTTCACCGGTTCCTTCCACCATGTGACGGCGATAGGAATCCACCTGGTAGGCGATGTAGGGAGCGACGAGCGGCCAGTCCCGTTCCGGATCCTCGGTGACCCAGGCCTGTATGCCCCCACCCATCCGGCCGATCGACGGATCGTGGCCGGCTTCGACCAGTCCCGCCTGGTAAGGGGCCCAGCTCTCAGGATGCGGGGAGAGGAGCGGAGCGCCGAGGAGCCCCGCCCGGCGGGCTCCTTGCGGGCCGTGATAGCCCAGCCACACAGGGATGGGGTCCTGAACGGGCCCGGGGGTCACCCCGCCCTCCGACCAGAGTTTCCGTAGCTGCCGGACCATATCGTCGGTTCGGCCGTAGCGCGCCCGGTCGGACGCACCGTACAGCTCGTATTCCGGTTTGCGATATCCCGCCCCGATGCCGAGGTCGAGCCGTCCGTCGGAGATCAAATCGACCAAGGCTGCCTGCTCTGCGACTTCGACGGGAGAGTGCAGCGGCGCAACCAGGATCGCGGTACCGAGCCGGGCACGGCGAGTGCGCGCCGCTGCTGCGGCAGCGAAGGTCAGTGGCTGGGTCAGATAACCGTCGTCGAACAGATGATGTTCGGTGAACCACAGCGAGTCGGCACCGAGACGGTCGGCTTCTTCGCACATCTCGAGGGTGAACCCGTGCAGCCGCGCCGCGGAACCCTTTCGGTGCGGTGGGTTGCGCAGATCGAAATACAGACCGACCTCGGTCATGGTGTCCTCCCGTGAGCAGGCTTGGATGTCGGACCGGTGACGTTCGCAGGCCAGAAGGCCGACCACGACGCTTCTCGTCCCGGCAGGGCAGGTGGGCCTCCCACTCGCCAGCTGTCGAAATCGACTTCCTGTGGGTGCTCGTTCACATCTGCTGCGTACCAGTGGTGTTCGATTCTCCGCTCGAACAACCACTCCTCACCGACGCGGCGATAGGTGTCGTCGTACCGAATAGCCATGACAATCCACCGATCGTCCACCTCGTGTTCGGCTCGGCAGTAGACGTGGCCGGTCGCGGTCTCCGGGCCGTCGTCACCGACGTCCGGTCCCAGCTCGATCCGATGCCCGCCGATGAAATGAATCGATCTGTAGAACCAGCGCAACTGGGCATCGATGAGAGCGCGTAACGCGTCCCGTCCTGTTCCGTGCCGACCGAGTTGCACGTCCTCGACGAACAGGGAGACCCACGCGTCGACGTCTCGCTGGTCGACTGCGAGGGCATAGCGGATCGGCAACTGGCTGATCTCGAAGCGTGCTTCCGTTCGGGCCAATCGGGCCGAATTCGCCGAATCCATCACTCGCCTCCGGTCAGCATCAGTGTGTCACCCGTCAGATATGCCAGGTCGTCACTGACCAGTGCGACCACGGCGCGCCCGATGTCGGTTTCCGGATCGCCCATCCGACGGAGTGGGAGTTGCTTGAGATGCTGTTCGAATCGTTCCGGTTGTTCCTCACGGAACTGAACAGCGGAAGGTGACAGGGCCGTGGGAACGACAACGTTGACCCGGATTCCGTAACGACCCCATTCTCGGGCAGCGACGCGGGAGAGCCCCCGGATGCCTTCCTTGGCGATGGCATAGGCGCCGAACATCGGTGCGCCGTGGACAGCCGAACTGGACCCGAAGTTCACGATCGAGCCGCCTCCGCGCTCACGCAGCAGCGGCAGCGCTGCCTGCATCGCCCAGAGCGCCGCGAGTGGGCCGCTGCGCCATGAGATCTCGACATCTTCGAGGGTGACGTCGGCCAACGGCCCTTTCGTCATGGACTGGGCGTTGTTGATCAGCGCATCCAATCCACCGAACCGTGTAGCGGTGGCGTCGACGGTGCGTGTGATCTGATCCTTGTCGGTGACATCGCATTCCAGGCTGATGGCCGTGCCACCGAATTCGCCGATCTCGGCGGCGACGGCGTCACATTTCGACAGAGTGCGGCCTGCCAGTGCCACCGAAGCGCCCTCACGGGCGAGGGCAAGTGCAATGCCGCGACCGATGCCCTGACCGGCACCGGTGACCAGCACGGCCTTGCCCGATAAACGATCTACCCGGTCCTTGGTGTGATCCGTTTCCACGAAAAATCCTCTCTCATTTTCGATGTGCCCCGGTGCGTCGACATCGCCGTGGCCGCACAGCGGACCGACCTCCGCCGGCATCAGGTCATGGTGGGCTGGTACATGACGGCACCGATGCCCGAGTCGATAGGGAGCGCGATCCCGGTGATGGCCGCGGCCCGAGGGGAAGCCAGGAAGGCGACGGCCTCCGCGACATCCTCGGCCTCGGCCATCCGGCGCAGCGGTAGTTGCGCCATGTACTGCCTGAACCGATCGGCGCCGAGGTACGCCTCGAACGCCGGTGTGCGCACGGCACCGGGAACGACTGCGTTCACTCGGATGCCGAACTCGCCGGCTTCTACCGCGGCCTCCTGGGTCAGGTGGATGACTCCGGCCTTGGCGGTTCCGTAGTACGGGACAACTCCGGCAACCTTGCGCATGCCGGCGGCGGAGGCCGTATTGATGATCACGCCGCGTCGTTTCGGAGCCATGATTCGCAGCGCTGCGCGCACGCCGCGAAAGGTCGCGCCGAGGTTTCCGTCCAAGCCGTGCTGCCAGGCACTGTCCTCGGTGTCGGTGATGGATCGGTTTCCGCCGAATCCGACATTGTTGTGCACGACATCGAGGCGCCCGAAATCGGCGGCCACCCGGTCGAACATCGAGTCGACGAACCCTGGTTCGGTGACGTCGCCGACGATCGTGTGCGCTCGGCCCCCGAGCTCACCGATCTCCTGAACGGTGGCCTCGGCGTGATCGGCCGAGATGTCGTTGACCACGACCACCGCGCCTTTCGCCGCCAGCAGTGCGGCGGTGGCCTTACCGATTCCGGAGCCTGCCCCCGTGATCAGTGCGACCTGGTCGATGAATTCGCGCTCCACGTGATCTCGCTCCTGTGAGTCGGGTGGTGGTCGGCTTTTTACTCGAACGCGGGGATAGGCGGACGTCGACCGTTTGTGTTCTTCGGTTGTAGTTCAGCTCGCGCGCAACGCGATTCCCTGAGCGTTGAAGAACAATCCGCCTGGCGTCAGCAGGGCGGAAGCGGCGTGGGGCACCTGTCGCTTCCCGGATTCGCCGCGGAGTTGCAGCACCGCCTCGCGCAGGTGGCCGGCGCCCTGGGTTCCGCCTTCGGAAAGGCTGCCGCCGTGCGGATTGATCGGTACCTTGCCGTCGATCAGGACCCGGCCGCGACTGTCGTCCCAGTGTTCACGCAGGAAGTCGCCGGCCTCGCCCGGCTTGCAGAATCCATAGGTTTCCAGGCAGTGCAGGGTGATGAGGGAGAACCCGTCGTAGGGGAACAGTACGTCGAAGTCGTTGATGCCGAGGTCGCTACGGGCCAGAAGTGCGTTCGCGGAGATGCTCTGTCCGGTGTGATCCAGGCTCACGGTGAGGTGTTCCTCCGGGTGCGCAGTCAATCCCATAGACAGCGCGTGAATGGTCACCGGACGGTTGGGGCCGTCCGCGGCACGTTCGGCCGTGGTCACCACGAATGCGTCGGCGCCGTCAATCGGGACGTCCATGTCGTAGACGCACAGTGGCTCACGGATCATCCGGCCGGCGAGGTAACCGTCCATGGTGAGCGGATCGCGCATCACCGCATCGGGGTTGTCCGCGGCGTTCGCGCGCCCGTTCAGTGCGACCAGACCGAAGTCCTGCCGCTTGCGGTCGTAGGTAGCGAGATAGCGCTCGGCCCAGGCGGCGTAACCAGTGGGGCCGAACATGCCGTACGGCTCGGATTCGGTGTGGCCGTCTCCGAGCATCGCTCGCCCGTCGGCAAGACCGACGGCGGCTCGTTCGCGGAATGCTCCGCGGCCGAGCCGGTACACCGAGTGATAGACCAGGACTGCGTCGGCGGTTCCCGACCACACCGCGTTCACGGCGGAGGTGAGGTGGTTACCGATCGGCGGTCTTGCGGTGGTCCAAAAGGTGACGCTGGGTAGCCCGAGGGCCGAGGCCACGATCGCGGGATCGATGCCACCGGTGTGGAGCCCACCACCGACTACGCCGTCGATCTGATCCGCGGTCAGCCCGGCATCTGCGATGGCACGGGTAGCTGCCTCCAGAACCATCGTCAGTTCGGTGGTATTCCGGTCGCGGGCATAGGGGGAGCGTCCGAGTCCGGTGACAGCGACGCGATCCTTCATCGGATTGCGTTGCGGAAGGATATTCATCGGGCGTTCTCCTTCTCTGTGACCGTACGGAATGCGGGCCACGGTGCGCCGTCGCGCTCGATCCACGTGAGTTCCACGGGCTGTCCGATTCGCTGCAGGGTTTCCGGTGAGTCGACCAGCGGAGCCACGATCCGCAGGCCGGGTTGTTCTGTCAGCTCGATCGCGGCGAGCGCCCAGGGGGTGGTGTAGTCCACGACGGGTGGGCCCTGGTGCAGGCGGGTCAGCAGGTGAACGGTCCCGGTTCCCCGCACGGGGCGCACCATGATCTCGGTCGACCAGCAGGACGGACAAATCGGCCGTAACGGGGTGTGCCACTGCCCGCACTGTGGGCACCAACCCGCGCGCAGTTCGTGAATCAACAGTCCTCGGTAGTACTCGATGTTGATCTGGTCGAGCCGGATTCGCGGAAAGCGCTCGAAGACGGTCTCCGTTGTCGGACCCACGCCTTCTTCTTCGCCGATCTCGCCGAAGCCGTCACCTGATGTGGGCTCAGCGGCCATTCGTCCTCCTGTTACTTGTTGGCTGTGCATTCCTCGATTTTCGACCCGGCCGACCGAGTGGAAGAGGGTCGCGCCCTGAGCTGTGTTCCGCCGTGTATGCAGGTGGGTCAGGCGCGAACGTTGTCGCCGCCCGGGTAGCCGCCGCCACCGAACATCGCGTCCAGTGCCTCGTAGTCCTTGACACCGTCGCGCTTGGGTATCTCGTTGACGAACTCCACCGTGCGTGGCTTCTTGTAGGAGGCGATACGTTCGCGGCAGTGCTCGATCAGTTCCTCCGCGGTGACCTCGGAGCCGTCGGCAAGCGCCACGACTGCCTTTACCGACTGGGTGAACTGCGGATCGGGTACGCCGATCAGTGCGGCTTCACGTACGGCAGGGTGCTGCTCCAGGCAGTTCTCGACCTCGGCCGGATAGATGTTCTCCGCTGCGGACTTGATCATGCGGGTCATCGTGCCGAGGAAGTGGATGCTGCCGTCGGCCTCGCGCCTGCCCAGATCGGTTGTGTGCCACCATCCGTCGCGCATTCTCCGGGCGTTGATCTCCGGGCGGTTCCAGTAGCCCGCGTGCACGACGTCACCTGCGACCACGATCTCACCGGCACTGCCGACCGGTTGTTCATTTCCCTCGGCGTCCACGATGCGCACGCGGGCGAGCGGGGAGGGGCGGCCGGAGTTGCCTTGGCCGCGTCCGCCGTGGCCGTTCACCACAGCCAGACCACTGACTTCGGTCTGGCCGAACCCACCGGGAGTAGAACCCCAAGGCGTGGTGTCCTCGGCCAGCAGACCGTTCCACAGTGGAGTGAACGGTCCGCCGCGCAGCCTGGACACGTCGTGCTTGTCGGGGTCGTACAGTTGCATCATGTGCATGATGGTGGGCGGCATCAAGAAGGCGGAAGTTACGCCCTCGCGGGTAATGATCTCCAGTACCGCTTCGGCTTCGATTCTCGGGACGAAAACATTGGTGCCGCCCTGTAGATAGACCGCCAGGGCGTCCCACTGGAAATTTCCGATATGGAACAGCGGTCCGGAGTTGAGGAACACCGACTCGGAATCGGATCGGGTCAGATAGGATGACTCGTGCGCCATCGCCAGTAGGTTGCGCTGGGTCAGCATGGAGCCGTTCGGCCTGCCGTCGATTGCGGCGGTGTAGATCACCAGCAGTGGCAGATCGACATCCACCGGCCCCCACAGGTCGTCGGCACCCTGAGTGGCGAGCGCGCTCTCGTAACTGTCTTTCCCCTCGGTGTCGTGCTGCCACCACACCGGATCGCGCTGTGTCAGCTTGGATGCCGCGCGCACGGCATCACCGATCTCCTCGTCCTGCCATACGACGACTTTCGGATCGAAGTCGTCGATCACAAAGGCAAATTCTTCGTCCGACTGTCGCCAGTTCGCCGGGCAGAGCATCGCGCCGAGCTTCGCGCAGGCACCGAGCAGTTCGAAGACACGGAACGAGGTCTGCCCGAGCCACAACACCCGATCACCTTCCTCGACGCCGGCCGCTTGTAGGGCATGCGCCGCCTGGTTGATCCGAGCGTCGTATTCGGGCCAGGTCAGCCGGTGCTGGTCGTCCACAATGGCAGTGCCGGACGGGTAGCTACGGCGATGTTCGCGTGAGATGTCGCCAAATGTGGTGGGGGGCACCGTATTCTCCTTGCGTGTATAGGTGATCGGGGCGGTTCGGAACGTCATGCAGGGTTGAGTGCTCTCATGACGAAGTCGTGTACGTGAGCGACCAGGTCGTCCTCGGAGCTCTGTGATGCGCTGCCGCCGGTCAGTAGGCCCCGGATCAGATTGCCGACGAGCATCGCCGCTCGTAGAGGATCGCCATCGCGGAGTTCACCTCGGTTCATGCCGTGTCGGATGATCTCGGACAAGTATCGATCGCCGGCTCCGTAGAGCGCGGTTACCTGATCCGGCAGTAGCTCCATCAAGGTCTGGTCGACGAACAGGCGGGCACGTTGAGCACGGCGCTGGTGATAGAGGATTCCGATGTTGTATCGCAACCAAACTTCCATTTGTTCCGCCGCTGACGTGTCGGGGTCGATTCGGTCTCGAAGCTGGCCTTCGACGAGGTGGACTTCGTCCTCCAGCAGGGCCAAGAGCAGATGTGCCTTGCTGGGGAAACGACGATAGAAGTTGCTCGCCGAGGTGTTGGAGGCGGTCAGAACCTGCCGTACTTTCAGGGAGCGGAAGTGGGAGCGTTCGAGTACCCACCAGGCGGCGTCGAGGATGCGTCGAGTCTCGGGATCACGGATCGGCCGCGGGAGGTCGCACATGGTGGCGGACTGCTGCACTTCGAACTCCTGCTCGTCAAGCATGCCTAACTCTTAATTCACTTAATAATTCTACTGCATGGGGGTGGAGGTTTGCGAGTGTCGATCGGAATGCTGCATTGGTGGAGGGTGCTGCGATGGAACGTCGATGACGTGAACCCGTCCATGCAAGCACGCTCGTGAGGATTGTGTCCGACACGAAGTAGGTTGTTGTCAGCCGAATACCGAGGCATCGGCCATCATGCGCGCGCGGTTGCCGGGCCCAGAACCCGCCGATGAACAAACGGATCGTTCAACTCGACCGATCTGCTCGCTCGTGCAAGGAACTGTCAGATTTCGTTGTACTTTAATTACTTTGTGCTTGCGACGAGTGCTTGTCAGTGACCTTCGGGTGAGTTTTCGGCCACCCGTGCACGCAAACCGTCGATGAGAGTTTCGATGCCGAAGGTGTAGTAATCGGTGCCGTGCAGGCCTGCCAGGTGCGGTGTTACCTGCGCGAGAGCCGGCGGTAGGTCGGTTGCATCGTGTGGGACGTCGGCCATTGCGACCTGGTATCGACCGAAGAGATAGGTGTGGATCATGGCGTATGACAACAACACCTGCGGTTCTCGCAGGCCGGCGCTGAGCAGGATGGCCATGAAGGCGTCGACCAACCGGCGATCGGAATGAAGCATGCGCTGCAGCAGAAGTCCGGCGATGCCGGGATTTCGTCGCAGCTGGGAATCGATGCCGTCGATGAGCATACGTAAACGACAGTCCCAGAGGCCGACGGACTCGTCCGGGATGCCAACGTCGGCCAGCGTGCGTTGGGCGACCAGATCGAGGAGTTCCTGCTTGTCGGCAACGTAGGAATACGCGGCCATCTGGGAGCGGCCGAGTTGCTGGGAGAGCCGTCGCATCGAGAGCGCGTCCAGTCCTTCCGACCGGATGATCTCTAAGGCAGCGTCGACGATCTGGTCCTCGGTCAACGAAGGAGGGCGACCCGGGGTTTTCCGAGACGGAGTTCCGGACTCGTCGACGGTAGCCGGATGGTCGTTCGAACCCACGTCGAGGATCATACTCGTGCCACCCTCCATGCGGTTCCAGGGGAAGTCATCCTTGGTTGTCACACTCCCAAACGCTCTAGTAGCCGTTCGTGCGCCAGTGCGGGCCCGCCGAGAAGAAGGTCGGTGTAGCGCGCGCGGGCGGCAATGGTGCGGACTACGGTGGTGTCGAGATCGGGAGTAACCGAGGTGAGTCGCAGGACAACCTGGCGTACTGCGTTCGAGCAGCCGATGTGTGCCATCCCCGCGGCTATGGAGGCAGCATTCGGGTCGTCCCCGCCCTGAAGCTTTACTGCGCGGTACCACAGCGCTGTCGAGCAGGCTCGGAGCAGTTCCAATTCGGCCAGCTTGCGTGTGTATCCGCGCCAGGATTCGCTGTCCGCGGCTGCAGGTGGGACGTCCGACAGGCACTTCAGGGCCCGGTCCACGATGCCCATCTGTTCGGCCGCGAGTACGGTTGTCGCCCTGTCGACTGTGCGGTTCATGATCAGGCCTCCAGCGCCTTCGCGGCCGATCAGGGTAGCGGGCGTTTCCTCGAAGCCGACTCGGGCAAGAGGGCGCGTCGGGTCGAGGGAATCGAGGGACTCGATCGTGACGCCGGGGGCATCATGTTCTACGCGGTACAGCGAGGGTCCGCCGACAGTACGGGCGATCACGAAGAGGGTGCCCGCGGTATCGGCGCTGGGGACGTACCACTTCTCACCGGTGAGCTGCCAGCCGCCGTCTGCGGCCTCGGCTCGGGTCCGCACGAGTGCCGGATCCCAGGAACCCGTTTTCTCCGCTGCCGCCAACGTGGACCGGTGCACGTCGACACTATCGTCGATCGGGGAGCCCGCGATGGTGTATGCCTGGGCGCCGAGGCCGGCGGCGGCGAAATAGTCGCGGTCGGCGAGGGTGTAGCCGGCGGAGTAACCCACCCGGGCCAGGCCGGTCGCTGATCCGCTGAACGCTTTTTCTTCCCACCTGTCCTCGGGCAGGATCGCGGACAGTGATTCGTTGCGCTCGATAACTTGGCCGGTGACCTCGACGGCGAGGGTGTCCAGCGCGCGAGAGGCTTCGGCGGTGAGTGCGCCGGTTGCCTCCACCAGCGGAAGTAGTGATTCACGGAAAGCGTTGTCGGCATCGACCAGCAGCCGCGGGCCGAGGACCTCGGCGACGAACTCACCGGTCGCCGCGAGCACTCGAGACTCGGCTGCTTCCAGAACCGGGGCCGGGCAGCCGACTTCGCCGACCCGCAATTCGCGCACGGCGGTGAGGTCGGTGACCAGTTCGCTGAGCGTGCGCCGTAGTGCTCGATCGTCCCAGGTCCAGGTGGATCGCATCAGCGCGGACAGTGTCTCTTCGTTGAGGCTTTCGAGGTACTTCTCGCGCTGTTCACGAGTAAGGGCCTTACTACCGATTGTCGGTTCCATCGCGCCTCCCGGGCATCTCGTACGTTTCTCTCTTCACAGGATGACGCAATTTCGTTACACTGTAAAGTATGTAGCGGGTCGGTGCTCGCAGTGGCGCGGCCCAGAAGTCACCCGATCCGAGGAGGGACCCATGACCAAGGCGATTTCAACAGGCCAGGATCAGCAGGAAGTGGAGAAGATCTGGGCGCATTCCGGAGACTCTCACCTGATGGAGCCGGAAGATCTGTGGACCGCCCGGCTACCCAAGCGTCTGGCCGACCGCGCGCCGCGCTCCGAGCGCGGTGAGAAGTACGAGATCGTCTATATCGATGGAATGCAGATCGACCGTCAGCTGAACGACTTCATGGATGCCATGCGCCCCCCGGGGTTCAAGGACCTGAACATTCGTCTGCAGGATCTGGACCGGGAGGGTGTGCGCAACCAGCTTGCGTTCCCGTCTATGGGATTCTGGGTCAACAACATTCGTGATCCCGAGCTCGAGGTTTCGGTTGCCCGCGCTTGGAACGACTGGGCCATGGAAGACGTCATGGGCAAGCAGGATCGGATTTTCGCCCCCGCCATCGTGCCTCTGCAGCGGGTGGAAGACGCGGTGGCCGAGGCCGAGCGCGCTGCCGAGATGGGGTTCCGAGCCCTTTACTTCCCGTGTGGGATCGATGACGACCGGGCGTGGGGCCTCGACATCTGGGAGCCGTTATGGGCCGCGGCGGAGGAACTGAAGCTTCCGCTGTGCTGGCACATCGGTACCGGTGCGGCCACCGTCGTCTATCGCGGCCCGGGAGGCGCGGTGGTCAACTACATGGAGACCACCTATCCGGGAATGCGGGTGATCACGCATCTGGTGGCGGGCGGCGCACTGGATCGACACCCTGATCTGAAGGTGCTCGTGGCCGAGGGCGGTGCCGGCTGGGTGCCTGCAATCGGGGACCGGATGGACGAGGGTTACCGCCAGCACGGAATGTTCGTGCGGCCAAGGCTTTCGAGGCTGCCCAGCGAGATCATCCGCCAGCAGGTGTTCGCCTCTTTCCAGCACGACATCAGCGCTGTGCAGGTTATCGAGGACACGAACTACAACAATGTGCTGTGGGGCGATGACTACCCGCACCTCGAGGGTACCTATGGACACACCCAGGAGACGCTGCGCACCGTCTTCAGCGGCGTAGACCTGAAGACCCGCGATCGGGTGCTGCACGGTGCCTTCGAGGAACTGTTCCCGGCGGTCTGAAGTGGATGTCGGCACCGCGGGCGCAAATCCCAGCGCCCGCGGTGTCGACGTTTCGTAGCGCGCACTCACCGAGCTTGGGTGAATCCGGCTGGGCTCCGGATTTCTCCGTCGAAAGGAATTCAGTGACCGACACCGGAAGCGACGACCTCGCCAAGGACACAGTGCTCACCGCTGCGCTCAGCGACGACCCGTCATCACTGTTGTACGCACCCGAATCACCGGGGGGCATGCGGTTGTGCCATGGTTGCCGGCGGTTGAACCGATGCCGCTTGGGCATCGAAAGCGAGCGCCTCGACGATGACGGCGTGGTGGTGAGCCGAGTGATGTGTGGACCCGAGGAAGAAGGTGGTCCGCAGGTGGCCCATGGGGGCTGGACGGCGGGCGTGATGGACGAACTGGTGGGCCACACGCTGATGATGAAAAACGAGTTCGGCGTCACCGGAACGCTCACTGTCAAGTTCGTACGGCCAGTGCCGATCGGCTGGGCACTGATCGGCCGCGCCTGGATCGTCGGGCGGGAGAACCGCAAGGTCTTCGTCCGGGCAACGCTCGAGCTGGAGAGTTCGGCAGCGATCGTCGCGGAGGCGGACGCAGTCATGGTCAAGCGCCCCGAGACGCATTTCGAGTCACACTATGAATGGCTGGAAGGTCAGCACAGCCCAGCTACCTAGATCGCGATGTTGCCACACCTCTTCCCGTTCGGACTGCTCTCATATCGCTCCATTCGTGCAAGTGGCCGCGGGCAGGGACCTACAAGTGACAGGGTCGTGAGGGATTGCGGTTTTCTGTTCACCCGCTGGGGGAAGGTGGGGCGATACGGGCCTGTCTTGCCCGACACGACCATCGGCCATGAGATCGTTTCCGGGCACTCGTTCCACGGATGTATGCCTGCGGTCCGGTCGGCCGTGGAGCTGTGGAACACCGTTCTCGCCCATAGGTATATACAGGTAGATATTTATGCCGATAGACTGTGCTGCAGATCATAGAATCAGTCGGTGTGTCGCCTAATACACCGGATTCTTCTGACCTCGGCGATGGAGGAGACCGTGACAATCACTGGGCGGGACGACCCCCGCGAGACGCTCGATGGCGAGCTCCGCGAATTCTTGGAACCAGAAGTGGAAACTGCTCCCCGGGAGGTCATCAGAGCCAGCCAAGAGGCTGCGGTCCTGGACCTGGTCCGGTACGCGTGGGACAACTCCCCGCTGTACCGGGAGCACTGGAGCGCGGCCGGGGTTTCACCCGACGACATCCGCACTCTCGACGACTTCACCAACAAGGTTCCGACCCTCACCAAGGCCGATATCCAGGCCTATCGTGCACGCACCGGTGACCCCTACGGCGGATTGCTGTGCGTGGATCTGAAAGATCTGACATCGGTGACCACGACGTCGGGTACCACCTCGGCACCCGAATTGTTGCCGGAGATCTGGAACACTGTTCCGCCGTTGGCCGCTGCGACCACCCGTGATCTCTATGCGCACGGACTACGACCAGGCGACAGGGTGATCGTTCCCGTAGGGACGTTCCGTAACTACTGGGACGATTTCTACACAACCCTCGGGTTGACGCCGGTGTTCGTAGACAGTTGGTTGGGGCAGGGGGAGTCCCTGCTGCGCGCGATCCGCGAGCACGAGGTGGCCTACATGCAGGTGCATCTGCCGGCGATCATGGAGTTCGAAAAGCTCGAAGAGAAGTACGACCTGCGGGAGGCGTTCGCCTCGATCAAGTTCTTCGCCTTCGCCGGACAGCCCATGGGCGAGGCGCTCAAGCGTAAGGTCACCGAGGACTGGGGTGTCCGGATCGTCACCTACACCAGCGCAGGAGATACCGGGACCGCCTGGGAAGGGCCGGATCTCGACGGTTTCCAGCTGTGGGAGGACACGATGCTCCCCGAGGTGCTCGATACGATTACCGACGAACCGGTCGGCGACATGGAGGTCGGCGAGTTGATCGCCACCGACCTCGACAACCGGGCCGCCCCCTACATCAGGTTCCGATCCGGCGATCTGGTGCGGGTCACCCGCCTTCCCGCACCGACTGGGCGGACACACGCCCGTATGTGGTTCTCCGGTCGACGGGGCGACGAGGTCGTGATCGACGGCAAAGCCATCGTGGTCGGTGACGTGTGGCGTCTGGTGGAGTCGCTGCCTGAGCTGTCAGACGGTATGTTCCAGGTCATTCGGACGGACGCACCGATGACGCACCTTCGGTTGCGGGTCGGTTACGCACCCGAACGGACGTCGGATGTGGTCGATCTCGAGCGTCGACTGACCGACCTTCTGGGGGCCGAGCTGGGCGTGGGCGTCGACCTCGCCCTGCTCACCCTCGAAGACATCCTGCAGTACAGCTCGAGCGTCGCCAAGTTCCCGAGAATGGTGAAGAAATGACACGTCAAACCATGCTGGAAGCCGCCGGGCGCCTGCCCCGCTCCCCTATCTACGGAATCGGTGTCTTCCCGTCCGGCGACGGTTTCGTCGACTACGAAATCGGCTGGGAGGATCTCGGACGCGACGTTGCGTGGGCGCACGAGCAACTCCTCGCTGCCGGCGTCACAGCGCACGATCACGTGCTGATCACCGCTCCCAACCACGAGAATCCGTGGCTGAGTCCGGTGGTACGTGCGTTGCGCCTCATCGGAGCGACCTACACTCCGGCCGAGACCTACAACTGGGACGTCACCAGATTCTTGTCGGTGCTGGAGCGGCTGCCGATCACGGTTGTCATCGGGCTGGGTGGTGACACGCTCGGCGCGGCCAAAGCGCAGCAACCGGACCTGGCCGCACTGTTCGAGAACGTCCGCCTCATCTGGGCGCGCCCGGAGGCGCACGCGGAGCTGGAAGCTGCCGGTGTGAACTCGATGATGTTGGCCCTCCTGGGTCCTGCACTCGCTCTGGCGTTACCCGATGCTCCAGGCGTCCTGCGAGTCAACGGTGCGGAATGGACGGTCCGGGAATCCGACGGTCGGTTGCTCGTGTCGGCAACCCCGGCGCGGCGGGCACGGATCGTCGATGTCCCGGTAGGGCTTTCCGGTCGGGTGAGTCAGGACGGCGACACGATCCTCACCGAGTCCTGACTGCGCGCGCCCGCCCCACTACCTTGGGGCGGGCGCCCGCCATTTTTCCGACTGAGAGGTAGCGATGACGCGTGTCGAGCAGAACTCCGACGACGGCACTCCCGGCTTGCTCAGAGACGGCCGTTCGGTGCTCGTGCGCCGACTGACACCGGATGATCTCGACCTGATCGTCGACTTCAGCCAGCGCCTCTCGCGCCGCACCATCTCCATGCGCATGCTCGGCCCGGTGGTGACCCTGGATCGTGCAGGGCTGGCCCGCTTCATGAACTTCGACTCGGCGACCCAAACAGCCCTGGTTGCCTTGCACGACAATCGTGCAGTAGGCGTTGCCGACTTCGTGCGCGTGGAAGGTCATCCGGATCGTGCGGAGGTCACTTTCACCATTGTGGACGAATTCCAGTCGCTCGGCTTGGGCGGCCTGCTGCTCGAGCACATTGCCGTGGCGGCGCGGGACTGTGGAATCGCGGTCCTCGAGGCCGACGTACTCGCCGAGAACCTGGCCATGGTTCGCACCTTGGAAAACTCGGGGTACGTAGTCGAATTCGGCCCCCCTGCTTCGATTCTTCACGTGGACATCGTTATTCGTCCGCGTGTGCAGGTAGTTGCTCGCTCGGAACGGCGCGAACATCAGTCGGTGCGTTCCTCGATACAGCGAATCTTCGATTCCCGCACGGTGGCTGTGGTAGGCGCGGGCCTGAGTCCGGACAATCTCGGGCGGGCCGTAGTGAAGAACATGGTGTCCCACGGCTTTCCCGGACGAGTCTATGCCGTCAATCCGCACATCTCCGCCGTGATGGGGATGCCTGCCTACCCCACGGTGAGCTCGATCGGCGAGCCGGTCGACCTGGTGGTGGTAGCGGTCGCAGCACATCTCGTCCCGGAGGTGATCCGCGACTGCGCAGCGGCCTCGGTCACGGCGGTGATAGTGATGTCGGTCGGGTTCGGTGAGTCGGGTGAGATCGGCCGTGCCGCCGAGCTGGAATTGATCCGCTATGCACGTGCCGAGGATATGCGGGTGATCGGTCCGGCCAGCATGGGTATCCTCGCGCAGCAGGGTGCCCTTCGGCTGGCCGCGACCTTCTCGATGTCGCTACCGCCGTCGGGTGTGGTGGCGATGGCCAGTCAATCCGGCACGCTCGGCCTGGCTGTGCTCGAGCACGCTCGTCGGATCGGGCTCGGATTCTCCAGCTTCGCTTCGCTGGGCAGGTCGGTCGACGTCTCGCCTAACGACCTGCTGCAGTGGTGGGAAGAGGACCCTGCGACCTCCGTAATCCTGCTCGACCTCGAACGCTTCGGCAATCCGCGGAAATTCGCCCGTCTGACGCGGCGGGTCAGCGGACGTAAACCGATCATCACCGTCACCAGTGCAATACGGACCGCGCTCATCGGAATTGCCGGTACAGAACATGTCGACCGCGGTGCGGTCATCGACGAGCTGTTTTCTCAGACGGGCATAGTGGCCACTCGAACACTCTCCGAAATGTTCGATGTAGCACGTCTGTTCGCTAATCAACCCATACCGCGCGGTGATCGGGTAGCAGTGGTCACCAATGCCAGTCAGCCCGGTGCGCTGACTGCGGCAGCGTGCCGAACCGCGGGATTGCGCAGCGCAACGCTGAGCGAACCCACCCTGGCCGTCCTGCGCGATCTCGTATCCGGCGACCCGGTCGATGTCGTCGACCTGACTCCCCGCGCCGATTCTGCGCGCTACGAGGCAGCATTACGTGCCCTACTCGCGGACGACGGAGTCGACTCCGTCGTCGCTCTGTTCACACCACCCCTCGCGCAGAACCGGGACGACATTGCGGCTGCACTCATACGGGCGGGCGCCTCCGCGCCGACCAAGACTCTGGTCGCGAGTTTCGATAGTGCCGAGGGCGTGCTGTCGGCGCCCGAGGTCGATGCTCGCGCGGTGCCGAGCTACACCTTCCCGGAAGCTGCAGCTACCGCACTGGGCTGGGCGACAGCATACGGAGCGTGGCGGCGGCAGCCTGCCGGGGTGGTGCGACCGCCCAGCGGAGTCTCCGCCGAGCGCGTCCGGGCCGTCGCCGATCGCGCTGGGCTCGGCGTGCTCGATGAAGCCGACGCCGTCGAATTGCTGACAGCGGCCGGAATTGTGGTACGGCCGGACGCCGGCGACGGACGCGAGGTCGTGGTGTCGGTGGTCGACGACCCGGTCTTCGGTCCTCTGCTCGCATTCGGTGTGCTCGGTGATCCGATCACGCTGTACGGTGACGTCACATTCCACATCACGCCGGTCAGTGATCTCGATGCCCTGCGAATGATTCGCTCGGTGCGGGCATTTCCGCTGTTGATCGAGCGCGATCTGGACGCGCTGACCGACCTGATCCTGCGGGTGGCGTGGCTGGTCGAGGAGCTGCCGGAACTCGCCGAGTTGCGATTGGCACCGGTCGCAGTAGGCGCGGCAGGTACAGGTGTCACTGTGCAAGGGGCGAAGTTGGTACTCGGGAAGCCCTCGCCCGAACGCAGGCACGGGGAGTCGAGGATTCAGGCACTGTGACCGCCGGTGACGCGGCGACCCAGGATACGTCTGCTGTGATACAGACTCGCGCCCCTGATCGAGTCGACCGTCCCGGACCCGAGAGTGCTTCCCGGAGTTGACACCCTGCCAACAGAATTCCTGCTTGCACTCAGAGCCTGAGAACTGCAGGGCCGCGCAGCGTCCCTCTACTTCTTGCTGAAGTACTTCCAGTGGCCGGCTGAGTATGGGACCCATTGCGCACAACGAGTCCTACTGTATGTGACATCTGCGGCGGTCTGATTGGGGACGGGGACAATCACGGGGTCGGCTCTCGGGCGCCAGGACTAGCGATGACGCATCGCTGATCAAGGCATGCAGTCATCGATGGTGGGCGATCAACGCCCCGCACATGGTCGCACTGGTAGGGGCCGCCGGAATACATGCTCATCGGATCACATGTTGCCGGAACTGTCACCCGATACTTCGGTATCCGACGTCGCCTATCATTCCACTCCACAAGAATTGGCGCCCCTTGTGTCAACGCGCCCGGTCGGTTGTCTGCTCATCGTCATCGCCTTCTCGTGCACGTCAGAGACTTGCCTGTATTCCGTGTTTCAGGCCGAAAACATTGTGGTACGAATCTCATTCGAGTAACTTAATCATTGACCTACCGAACGAAGCTTCTGTGCCACCAACCCGGCCTCCTCCGATGTAATGGGTTGCAGGTAGTCGTCGACCGCACGATCGATTGCCCACCACGTCAGAAGATCGCTCGCGGAATACAAGGCTCCTGAGCGGTTCGTGCATCTGGACTAAATACCGAGAGGCCCGCACAGAAAACGGGACTACAAGCAGACACAATTCATCGCGGAGTCGCTGTCGGCGAACGTGGTGACTCCATGACTCCATGACTACAGACAGGGACGCAATGCAGATAGACGACGATCTTCACGGATCCGTAAGCCGGCCCCCGACAACGACGGACGTAACGGACATCAAAGCCCGACGAGCCTCGATTGCAGGGTTCGTCGGAACTGTCATCGAGTACTACGACTTCAGCATCTACGGCTTCCTGACCATATACTTCGCCACACTGTTCTTCCCGAACGAGAATCCCGCTGTCGAGATAATTACGGCTCTTGCGGTCTTCGGGTCCGCTTACATTGCACGGCCGCTGGGTGGAGTCGTCCTCGGATGGTACGGCGACAGAGTGGGGCGAATGCCCGTCCTTCTCATCAGTGTGATCGGCGTCGGAGTATGCGCCGGCGTAATCGGCCTGATGCCAACTTACGAGCACATCGGACTCGCTGCGCCTATTCTCGTGGTCCTCGTAAGGCTGGTGCAGGGATTCTGCGCAGGCGGAGAGGTCATGGGCGCTTTGACTTATGTCGCGGAATCATCACCTGCGCGCAAGCGAGGATTCTTCAGCTCACTGACCGTCATGGGCAGCAGCGTCGGGTTCGCGCTCGCTGCAGTGTCGGTCGGAGTTATGAACGCACTCGTTGACGATGCCGCGATGGCATCGTGGGGTTGGCGAATTCCTTTTCTCGTGTGTATTCCGCTATCTATCGGCGCCTTTCTCGTGCGGCGTCACCTTTCTGACTCGATGGAGTTCGCCAAGACAGGCGAGCCCAACGAAATCGTCGAAGCGCCGGTAGTCGAGGTGCTTAGAAATCACGCGAAGACGCTTTTGGGCGGAATAGCACTAGCAATTGCGATAACTGGTGCCGGTTATGTAGGGTTATCCTATATGCCCGTCTATTTGGTGAAAACCCTGGGGTTCGAGCCGAGTGCAACCTCGTGGGTCGTGGCAGGTTCAATCGTCGCCGCATTGGTGATATTTCCGATCGCCGGTCGCCTGTCCGACCAAATAGGGCGACGAAGGGTTTTCATTTGGGCGACGAGTCTGTATGCAGTTCTTGCATACCCGATCTTCATGGCAATATCGATCGCCGACAATTTGGTCGTGATTTGGTTGATCCTCGCCATTTTCATGATGCTGAGTGGAATGCAGTCCGTAGGTGCCATGACATTGCTTCCGGAAGTGTTTCCCGCGAAAGTAAGAATGACTGGCTCAGCGCTTTCTCATAATCTCGGGATCGTCCTGGGCGGCGCGTTTGCGGGATTCATCTGTGCGCAGCTCGTCAGAGTTACGGGCAGCGCAATCGCACCCGCGTATTTCGTCATCGCCGTCGCGATCGTAGGCCTCGGTGGCCTCGTGCTGCTCCGTGATCCGGCCGCCGCGCGCATCGACGCGATGAGTAAGACCATCGAACATCCGTGACACGAGAAGGAACTCGATCGCTTCGATCAGTGGTGGTCCGATGCTCGCCGCGGAGCGGTGAGGTGCGCTGCCTGCGGCCTGGCACCGGAGCATGGAAGGGACGAGCTCGGCTCGCGCCGTCAAGCGGCGAGCCGAGCTCGTGCGCTCGTGCTGGTAGATTCGACGATTCATCTATCTCTGCGAATTGAGGCAGAGACCGACATCGGTGGTGCCGGGTGAAACGGAGTGTACTTCGAGACATCTGTCCCCCCAACGGCGCCGGCAGTGATGTCGCGAAAGTGAATGGCATAAGATGCGAGATTATGATGTGCGCGTCGCGTCTGTCTTTTGCGGGGTCCGTACCCGAATGTGCATGCGGCGACCGAAGTAAACCAACTCCGTTGGACTTGAGATCCTTATCGTCAGCAGCGGTCATCGGGCGTGACGGGGGGTCGGCAGGAGCGCGGACGAGAAAGAACTCGTGCCTGTCGTGGGGATGGAGCCGCGGGATCTTCCATGGGACGGAATTCTCCAGGGATGAGTCATCGCCGAGCGCACCCTGCCGCCGAGGTGCACCAGTTTGGTGTGCCAACCCAGACCGGGAATTCTGGATTTCGAGTGAATCGAGGATGCTCACGGTGTCGTCGGTGAGCGGATCGAAGGCGGTGTGTTCGTGCCCGGCGATGGTGATGGTGACTTCCCTCAGCGGCCGCTGGGTCCGCACGATCTTCCGGATCGACATCCCGGCCGCATCCTGCAGATAGCGCGAGACCGCCGACGCTGTGAACACGATGGTCGGGTGCGCCTCGATCGACTCCCCGGGTGTGGGCTGAAAATCGGCCGGGCACGCAGGTCGGACTTCGACATCCGAAACGACTGCTCGACATGCTACAGATCGTGATACTTCTCCATCACTGCCTTCCGATTCATCAGCGAGACAGAAAGATTGGTCACGTAACCCTTCAGGCCGATAAGGGGACGCGCCCTGGCCAGAGCATCGGTATCGAGGGATTTTCGCTTCGTGGTGCTCTTGACGAACCGGGGCGTTCGGGCAGCACGGGTGCCGTCGACGATCTCCCGGGCCGAGCTTCCTGAGCGTTGAGCGTCTGGTTGTCCCGCACTGCACGTGTGGTCGAGTACGCCCAGATCGCCCGCCACGCTGATGTGTCGGCCGGCTCCCACACCGGTTCACTGCGGCGACCGATGTCGTTGACCACGCTTTTGGCGTGCCGCGGCGTGATCGTGTCGATGATCTGCCCGTCGGCGAACACGTCGCCGTTCCCGTGAAAAGGGCTGACCAGATCCGCCGGCGCCTTCGTCACCCGGGATCAGACGATGATTTCAGCCCGGCCGCATCGAGGTCTTTCAGGTTCGTCGCCGACACCATCCCGGCATCGGCAGCGATGACCATCTCCACCCCCTCGAGGTTGTTGCGGGTCTGGAACTGGCGCACGAAAGCAATCTGATCGAGTCCCGGTAGGCCGCGATGGTCTGCGGACTGGACTGTCGTTGCCGCACGAGCGCTGCCCGCCGGACTTTCGCTGCAGTCGTTGGACGCAGCGATGATCACAGTATTCATGATCGACTTTTGCCGGGACCGCAACACGAACTCGGCGAAAAACGATGGCCAGGTCGGTCCGATCGTTTCTGCGATTCATGCATGCCACCGGAGCGAGGACGGCGGGGAGGACATCGGCATAACCGGAACGTCGGCATAAATACTGAAGCCGTCCCTGGCCGCCGCGATGCCTGCTCACTGGGCGCCCATTCCGCCGGCAGTTGCCGACGCCGTACGGGCGAGCCCCACCGGCCAGGTTCTTTTCGAGGATTATGCGTCCGACTTCCCCTGACCCGATCGAGGAGTCCGGGGAAGTCTCCTCCGATGGCATGAGCGGGGACGAGGTGTGGGCGACGTTCAGTTGCGTGTCGGCGATCCGTTCCACGCACGGACGAGATCGTCGCAGAGGGAGCCCTTGAGAATCCTTAGACGTGCGAGGTCCGACGGCCTCGGGGTCATCGCGGCTTGGAGTAAAACCAGGAACCTGTTTCGTTGTACGCCGAATTTGATGAACAGCTCCTCGGCGTCGGCACCGCCGTAGGGAGCCCACTCGATCGCGAAAGCAACGAGGGCCCGATCCGAGGAGCTGACGGATTGCACGCTGGCGAGAAGATCGCAGGCCCGCAGAGCCTGCCGTGACCAGTCGAGCTGGGGAGAGTCTGTGGGAATCCCGGTCTGTGTGCGCCGCCGACGGACTGCTCGGTTTCCGGTTCGGTTGCGCTCCGGTTGAGCTAAACAGGGAATGTTGATGTGTGCAGCGGCAGGAAGGAAGATTGCCGGGGCGGTCGTGGGCGGTGGGGCGGTGTTTCGAGCATGGATGCCTCTAGCTGTTGCGGGTCATGAATGCGGGTACGGGCCGCCCGGCAATGCGTTGAATTCGGTTTTTCGTCCTTCACGGCTCGCTAGCGAACACGGCCGGGGCTCCGATGACATTCGTGGGGGTGGGCGTGGCGCACCGGGATGTCTGCCAGTCAACTGACCGGCTCGGGAGGCGAGTGGGAAGTGAAGGACGTACACCTTCGGCGAATTGTGTGATTGGGCGGTGCGAGACCTCCGCATAGTGCTGGGCGTGCGATCCACTGCACGGAACCGCACCGCGACGGGCGAGCTGATGGCCAGTCCGCGAGCCGATCGGCCGGCGGACGCTGGTCGGTCTGGTAATTTTGTATGCGCAATGGGGTCGCGTACCCGGCATTGTGAATCCCGTCGGTGCTAATGCGGATGAACGTGAAGCAGCCATCGAAGTATGCTCGTGGATGAATTCGGGAATCAGGTTGTCGGCGTGCGTTATTCGAATGTATGAAGTTCATCGCGCGGTTTGTGTGGAGCTCGAATGATGTCGTGTTCGGTCTGCCCAGATGGGTGATGTCGTAAACGTCACAAGGTCCGTTTGGGTGAGCTTCCTGATGACCGGGAGACACTTGCGGTTATTGTGTGCGTTCGACGATTGCCCGGCGAAGAAAGAGAGCACGATGGCGGTATCACCGAGGAGCTCCGAAGGATCGGCGAAGAACAGGACGAAGGCGATTCGTGAGTGGGCGATCGGGGAGGGTCTCGAAGTTTCCTCTCGTGGCCGTATTTCGGCCGAGATCGAGCGAGCCTTTCATGACGCTGCGGCAAAGAAGGTTCGGATAGAAGCGGAGCCGGCGAAGAAGGCTGTTTCGAAGGAGTCTGTTTCGAAGAAGGCACCGTTGAAGCGAGTGACGGCGAGCAAGGCGCCGGCGAAGAAGACGGCGGATGTGGAGAAGGTAGTCGCGGCGACGCCAGCGAAGAAGATGACCAAGGAGATTCGTGAGTGGGCGATCGGGCAGGGTCTCGATGTGTCCTCTCGTGGCCGTATTTCGGCCGAGATCGAGCGAGCCTTTCATGACGCTGCGGCAAAGAAGGTTCAGGTAAAGCCGGCGCGGGTGAAAAAGTCAGCGGCGAAGAGGACACCCGTGAAAACGACGGTCGCGAAGACGACGGCGAGCAAGGCGCCGGCGAAGAAGACGGCGGATGTGGAGAAGGCAGTCGCGGCGACGCCAGCGAAGAAGATGACCAAGGAGATTCGTGAGTGGGCGATCGGGCAGGGTCTCGATGTGTCCTCCCGTGGCCGTATTTCGGCCGAGATCGAGCGAGCCTTTCATGACGCTGCGGCAAAGAAGGTTCAGGTAAAAGCGGCGCGGGTGAAAAAGTCAGCGGCGAAGAAGGCGGCCGCGAAGAAGACGGCTGCGGGAACGACGGGCGTGAAGACGGCTCCGGCAAAGGCTCCGGCAAAGGCTCCGGCAAAGGCTCCGGCGAAGAAGACGGCGGCGAAAGCGGCCGCTGCGAAAACGACGGCGACGGAGACGACGCCAGCGAAGAAGATGACCAAGGAGATTCGTGAGTGGGCGATCGGGGAGGGTCTGGATGTGTCCTCTCGTGGCCGTATTTCGGCCGAGATCGAGCGAGCCTTTCATGACGCTGCGGCAAAGAAGGTTCAGGTAAAAGCCGCGCGGGTGAATGAGGCAGCTGCGAAGAAGGCTCCCGCAAAAACAACGGCCGTGAAAACGACGGTAGCGAAAACCACGGCCGCGAAAACCACGGCCGCGAAGCCGACGGCGACGGAGACGACGCCAGTGAAGAAGATGACCAAGGAGATTCGTGAGTGGGCGATCGGGGAGGGTCTGGATGTGTCCTCTCGTGGCCGTATTTCGGCCGAGATCGAGCGAGCCTTTCATGACGCTGCGGCAAAGAAGGTTCAGGTAAAAGCGGCGCCTGCGAGGAAGTCAGCCGCGAGGAAGGCTCCCTCGAGGACGACGGCCGCCAAGACCAAGGGTCCGCGAACGCCGGCTGTGAAAAAGTCTCCCGCGAAGACGACGCCCACCAAGATGACGGTCGCGAAGACGACGGCTACGGGGGAGGCGGCTCCGGCGAAGAACATGATCAAGGAGATTCGTGAGTGGGCGATCGGGGAGGGCAGGAACGTGTCTTCCCGTGGCCGGATTTCGGCGGAGATCAAGCAAGCCTTCCATGACGCTCAGGTGCAGGTGCCAATCGCGGTCGGCTGAAATGGGTGGTGTCCGCTATTGAGCGGACTTTCGGTGCCTGTTCGTGGGCTCGAAGTGGGCACCGCTCGACTGACGTGTAATTGTTGTGCTCCATTTCGGGTGACACGTCGTCGGTCCGGTTCGTCGTAGTGGGGAATCAACGATGCGGCGAGCGGACCGCGGCGTGGCACCGGCGCGGCCTGTGGCAAGGGAACGCGGCACAGGGTGGTCGGTGACGTAGGCGATATGCCCGTCCGGTGTCGCATCTCTGCCCGCCCGGGTACGCGAACGGTCATAGTGGACAGGGGAAACGTATACGCGACGAGGGGAACATCGTGGATCACAGTGCGCTGTTGACCGACGCTTTCGACCGCATCCAGGAGACCGTGCACGAGGCGCTGTCCGAATTACCGTCCGACGCACTCACCTATCGGGTGGACGAGGACGCGAACACCATCGCCTGGTTGGTCTGGCATCTCACCCGGGTGCAGGACGACCATGTTGCCGGGGTCGCGGGCACCGAGCAGGTGTGGACGTCGGGCGGCTGGTGTGAACGATTCGACCTGCCTTTCCCGGTGGCCGCGATCGGGTACGGGCAGTCGTCCGCCGAGGTGGCGAGGGTGACGACCGCAGCCGGACTTCTGCTCGGATACCACGATGCGGTCCACGACCGAACCGTCGACTACGTCCAGTCGATCGGTACGGACGACCTCGATCGCATCGTCGACGAGAACTGGGATCCGCCGGTCACTCTCGGCGTGCGGCTGATCAGCGTGATCTCCGACGATCTGCAGCACGCCGGGCAGGCCGCGTACATCCGCGGACTCTACGAACGGCGCTGATCCGGCCCACGCTTCGGTTCGTTGTCGGCGAGCCAATTTTCCACTCGCCGCCGTGAGCGCCGGCTCACCCGCTGCCGAACCGCCGGGCTCAGTCTCGCCGCACCGTGCAGCGCACCGTTTCCGACGAGAGCCAGCGGTACATACCAGGCCAGTGTGGCTGGCAGTCCCAACTCCCGCATCCCGGCCTTGCCGGAGAACAGGCGCTGGATGCTGAGGAGGCGCTGCCGGTTGATTCTGCGTCGCAACGATTGCGCACGGTCGTAGGAGAAGTTGCCCCAGGACCTCTGTAGTGCGTCTGCCAGAATCCGCGAGTTGTCGTCCGGCCCGGGCGCGAACATCCCGATCTGGCACATGTTCCGCCGCCCGGTGTTCTCGTCGTCGACCAGCCAGTGGTCGTCGATGCCCATCAGCCACCCGATGTACCGCCACAGGTGCATGACGTCGCGGCCCTCGTCTGCGGAGACCCACACGCCGAGCGACCGCAGGCCGATGAGGAAGGTCGTCGAGAAGAGCGCGAGGGTACCGGCCTGATCCGACTGATTGATCGGCATGCCCCACTCGGTGACATCCCAGTCCTCGTCCCGCAGCAAACTGTGGTTGACGAACGCATGCATCAACCGGACGTGCACCGACAGCTGCCAGCCCTGCCGGTCGCGGTCCATCCCGCCGGGGAGGACGCACTCGTACCACCACCGGACCGTCTCGGTGACACGCGCACCCGCTCGATCGCCGACGAGCCTGCCTGTGGACACGAGCTGTCGGGTGGTCGCCGAGCTCCGGTACCCGTTCATCAACGAGCCCGTGGCGAGAAGATCGAGCCCTGTCATGCCGCTACGGAGGCAGACGGCGGCTCCTCGCTCGAGTCGTGCGCCGTCCACCCAGGAGGGCCGGTGATCCACCGAGTCGAAGAAGGCGGCGAGGGGCGCCGCGGGGTCCTCCACGTCGGTGATTCCGCGGGACAGTGCGGTGGTGAACTGCGCCATCGTCACCGTCTTGTCGACGAGGATGGCCTGCGCGAGCGCCGCACCGAGCTCGTCCTGACTTGCCACCGCCCGGGCGTGACGGTCCTCCTCGACGGGTGTCGGTGTCGTATCTCCGTGGGTGAGCAGTGACAGCGCCCGCATCGACCGGCGACCCCACTCGACATCACGGGCGAATCGGCGGGGCGGTACGAACTCGGACACGGTTTCCCGGGTCGGCATTTCTGTCATGTCGATGGACTCGATTCGGGGCGCGTAGGTACTTCCGACCAGCTCTGACGGCTGCTGAGTTACAGTGCACACCACCAAATCGGACGGGTACAAGTCGCATTGAGGCGCAGAAGGGACCGGTCGAGGCAATGGGCACTGGCCAGCGGAAAGGTCCTTCCCAGCAGCGGTCACACGCGACGGTGGCACGCATCTTGTCGGCCACTGGTCAGGTTTTGGAAGCCAAGGGTTACGCCGGGTGCAGCACCGGCGCCATCGCAGAGGCGGCCGGTATCTCGAAGGGTTCGGTATACCAGTACTTCGCCAACAAGGACGAGATCATCGAGGTTCTCCTCGACGGGATTCTCGACGAGACGACGCGCATCTTCGGGGAGCATCTCGACCGATCCGTCGGGCACGGCACCTTCCTGCGAGATCCCGCTCTCCAGGGGCAACTCCTGGCCGTGCTGGACAGCTATCGCGGGATACTCGCGCCTCTGCTCAACGACGCTCCGCACCTCGGACTGACGCACCGCTCGGCACGCCTCGAGGAGCGCTGCCGAGACCTGCTGCGCACGTATGTGACGCTCAATCCGTCGGCGATTGCTCCCGGCGTGGATCTCGAATCGCTGCTGCTGGTTCTCACGGTCAGCTACCGAGCGGTGAGCCTCGAGTACCTGCGCCGAGACCTCCGGGAGCGCCGCACCGAGCTGGCGGCGGTGTTGTACAACATGACAATGGGCGGCCTGGCAGGCGGAAAACTCGGCGGGCTGTAACACAAAGGGGCCCTCGAGAGAAATATCAGTTGAGCCCCGTGGCGCTGTCGGACCCCGACCCGGCAGCGCCAGGGGCTTTCTCCTTACCGCAGCCGCACGTCGAACGACTACCGACGCCGCCCGGCAGGTGCACCGGGCACCTCTATCCGTACGACTCGCTCCAGTGCCCGCAGATCGCTCTCGATCCGGCGGAACAGCTGGTACACGCCGATGAACGCGAAGATTCCACCCAGGCACAGTGCTCGAACCGTCGCATTGACGGCGTCGCTGGGGTCGCCGCCGACGAAACTGAGTCCGGCGACTCCGATCAACGGCACCGCCGCCGCGACCGCGAGGTAGCGCGGCATGCTGCGGGCGAGGCTTCGGATGCCGCGGCAGTCGGAGCTGCGCAACTCGCCGTGCGACAGGAGGATCGGCAACAAGCATCGGACGGCGTAGAACGTGAGGATGAAGAACGGGTACGCCACCGCCACTGCGCCGCACACCGCAAGTGAGGCCAACACTTGCGTGTAGGCGCGGAGCGGTATGCCGCCGGCGGTGATCTGCAGGGCGATCGGGTAGGCGACCCCGGCCACCAGCCACAACGCGAAGCTGACTACGACGGCACGATGGCCGAGGGTCAGCGTGGCGGCGCGGGCTTTGCCGAGAATGCCGGAACTGTAGGTGCGGCCCTGGCTGAGACCACGCGGCACCGTGATCGACAGCCGACACCAGTAGAGGATGAGAACCGCGCCGAGCGGAAAGGCGACACCGCCGATGATCAGGTGGACCTGCTCGAGATTCTCCTGTGCCTCCGCGGGAAGCGCGGAGATGATCAGGACCTTGTTGTAGTAGTAGTTGTACCCCGCCGCCAGCAGGTTCGGGATTCCGATCGCCGCGAGCCCGATGGCCGGGGCATAGCGCCACATCGTCGCGCGCCGGCTTCCCGGCGTCGGGTCGACGAGATCGCGTGCGTGCGGGTCGAGGCACAGCGCGAACTGGCGGGCGAGCTTGCGTCCACTCGACCACCGATCCTCCCGGTCGGGTGCCAGTGACTTCACCAGGACGCGGCGCAGCGCCGCCGGACAACCGTCGGGCAACGGGTTCTGTTCGAGGTCCACACCACGGCGTCGCGATTCGAGGAGCACGTGCGGTGACGGCGTCGCCTCTCCCGCCTCGCCGTCGGAGAACGGCCTGCTTCCGGTCAGTAGTTCCCACAGCAGGACGCCCAGTGCGTAGATGTCGCTCCGGGTGTCGAGATCACCAGCGGTTCGTGCCGCACCGGGGTCGCAGGCCTCTAGCTGTTCGGGTGACATGTATGCCACCGAACCGCCGACGAATCCGGCAGCGCCGGGCGTTGCCACATTGTCGCTGGAACTTACATTGAAGTCGGCCAGTTTGGGCACGCCCTCGACACCGAGCAGGACATTTGCCGGTTTGATGTCTCGGTGCAGCACTCCGTGTTTGCACGCGTATTCGAGGGCGTCGGCGAGGCGTAATCCGATCCAGGCGACGGTCTCAGGCCAGGACAGGGCAGCGATCTCGCTGCGCACGCTGGAATCTTCGGGCCGCATCTCTCCTTTCTCGTCGAGGACACGGTCGATCGAATCGAGGAGAAGCTGCCCTGAGCGTTTGTCGGGCGGTGTGGCGCGCACCAACCGGACGACGTCCAGCAAGGTGCCGCCCGGGACGTACTCCATGAAGAGCAACCGGAGTTGGCGCTCTTCCAAGAGTCGCTGATCGAAAACGCGCACGATGTACGGATGGTCGAGTTGGGCCATCGTCTGCGGCTCGGTGCCGACGTTGCGCGAGATCTTCAGTGCTACCCACCGTTGCATCGAGTGTTGCCGGGCGAGGAACACCCGCGCGAACGCTCCCCGGCCCAGCTCCCGGACGAGTTCGAAATCCTCGAGCCGGGCTCCGACATCGAATGCGTCGCCCACCGTCGGCTCCGACGCGCGCGGCTGCCGATGCGCATCCAGTGTGAGTAGGCCCTCGAAGCGGTTCGCCTGAGTGGGGTACGCCTTCAGATAGTCGTCGGCCTCCACCTTGTCACCGCTGTCGCGTCGGACCCGGAATTCCTCGTAGAGGAGATCCGCCGGCAGCGGTTCGGCCAGGAGCTCGGGAAATTCGAGGCAATAGTCGGCGAGCCGTTTCGGCTGCCCCGAACGCAGCCAGCGGTATTCGAGATCCACCTTGATCAGTTGAGCCAGTGCTGCCCGTCGAATGGCTGCCGTATCGGGAAGATATTCGCTGAGGGCAGCCGGGGAACCGGACGACTCCCAGTCGGCGACCAGTTGTTCGACGCCACTCTCCACGACGAATCCGCTGTCCGACGCAGTGACGGGCGAAGACGCGACGGCCGTGTCCGGTCCCAGTTCGGTGGGTGGGCCGGTCGCGACCGTCACGTCACTCGGCGGGCGATCGTTCATGGTGTTCGATTCGGGACACGGGGCGGGGAGCCACGGCAACGTGACTACTCTCAGGATATTCCGGTCGAGTCCAGCCGGTGGCGAAAGCCGGTCACGCGCTCCGTAACGGCAGGTGCGGGGGATCCTCGAGCACCGGATCGACGGGCTCGGACGGCAACGTGGCCAGGGCGGGGGGTCGCGTTCTGCGTGCGAAAACGGCCGACGCGACAAGGACCGGGACGTAGACGACGAGGTAGATGTTCTGCATTACCGGGGCCACGGGCCATGAGGGCGGGTACAGGAACAGGCCGATCACGATGAAGTCCGTGCTCCACCAGTACGGCCACGCCGCGGTCGCGGCGAACAATCCAGCCGCGGCGCACCACCAGAGTCGGCTCACCGTCAGCGCGCGGTGCACCAACCAGACGAGCAGGGGAATCAACCACACCCAGTGATGACTCCAGGAATACGGCGACACCACGGCCATGGTGAGGCCGCTGAGGGCGACCGCGAGGAGGTGCTCGCCGCGCTCGTACAACCGCACTGACACCAGAATGCTGACAACGGTGACGGTCGCGGCCAGGACGAACCACAGCCACAGCGGCGCCTGTCCGTCGGTCAGCCGGGCCAGGGTGCCACGCAGAGACTGGTTCGACGGGTGTCTGTTGTCGGCGATGCGGGTCGAGTCGAAGAACGTGCTGGTCCAGTACTGCCGCGAATCACCGGGGATCACCGCCCATGCCACACCCACGGTCGCGAGGAAGGCCGATATGGCGACGGCAGCCGCACGCCACTGGCGCAAGGCCAGGAACACCAGCACGAAATACGCAGGAGTCAGTTTGACTCCGGCGCTGACCCCCGTCCCCACTCCCCGCAGTCGGCTGGAATTCGGCCGCGAGAAGTCCCACAGCACCAGCAGCATCAGCACCAGATTGATCTGGCCGTAGAACAGGGTTGTCCGTACCGGCTCGAGGAAGGTGCACGTGATAGTCGCCAGGGCCGTGACGAGCAGCAGGTAGGGGGTGATCCGGTAGCCGAGGATCCGGCAGCACAGCACGATGCACGCGGCGAGCACGAACAGATTCACTGCCATCCACAGGTTGTCGACGTAGGCGCCGGGGATCCGCTCGAGCGGGACGAAGGCGAGTGCCGAGAACGGGGTGTAGGTGTACAGCAATCCGAGTACGACGGGGCCACCGTAGAGCGGCAGGTCGTGCTGCACCCGCCACCCACCGTCCCGGTACACGTGGAGGTCGGCGCCCCCGGCGAACAACCCGATGTCAGGGGTCCACGGATCGATGGGGCCGAGCACCAAGGCGGCGGCCACCGTCGCGCTCACCACCAACCCGATCACGAGGGTCAGGCTGCGAGGTAAGAGAACACGGTCGCCTGCCTTTGACCCGGCCATGCCCGTCCCCTTTTCTTCTCCCCGCCCCGAGGTACACGCTAACCGGCGAGAGTCGGCGGCTTCGGTAGTGCGGGCGGGGCAACCGGATTCGTTATCCATCCGTATCGGCTCCGAGACGCCGTGACCCGAGCTGCGCGCAGGCCGGGGGGTTGACGGCACCCCCAGCGAGTGAAACACTGAACTAGATGGTTCAGCATTCAGCTCTCGACACTTCGTTCGCCGCGCTGGCCGACCCCACGCGACGCGGAATTCTG
Organism: Rhodococcus sp. USK13; assembly: GCF_018343855.1. NCBI lineage: Bacteria > Bacillati > Actinomycetota > Actinomycetes > Mycobacteriales > Nocardiaceae > Rhodococcus > Rhodococcus sp. USK13. The sequence continues at coordinate 1,220,338 of NZ_CP069242.1, forward strand.
CAGAGACTCGGCCGGGGCGCCAGCACGATCAGCGATTTGGCAGAGCACTTCGAGATGACACTCACCGGCATCAAGAAGCACGTGCACCTGCTCGAGGTTGCGGGCATGGTCGTGACGGAAAAACGTGGGCGGGTGCGGTACTGCATGCTCGGCGCGAATTCCCTCGAGCGTGAGGTGGCCTGGATACGGGACTACCAAACGTCTCTGCAGGGCCGACTGGACCGTCTGGATGAATTCCTCACACGAACGGAAGGCACCTCATGAGCACCTCCACTCCCCCCACGGCTGCGACGCTCACCACCCCGGCGGATCGCGAAATCCGCGTCGAACGCATTTTCAATGCCCCGCGCGAACGGGTGTGGGCAGCTTTCACCACCCCCGACCTGCTGGCGCAGTGGTGGGGCCGCGGAAATCGGCTCGACATCGAGCGCTGGGAATTCGAGCGCGGTGGCCACTGGCGTTTCGTCGAACACTCCGAGGGAGACACCCACGGATTCGAGGGCCGGTTCCGTGAGATCGCTCCCATGGAGCGTCTCGTGTACACCTTCGAATGGGACGGTATGCCCGGGCACGTCACGGTCGACCACAACACCTACACCGATCTGGGCGACGGTCGCACCAAACTGACGGTCGTCAGCCAGTTCCACACGCCCGAAGAGCGCGACGGAATGCTGCAATCCGGCATGGAAGGTGGCATGAACGAGAGCTACGCCGCCCTCGATGCGGTTCTGGCGCAGACGACGTGGTGATCTCGCCGATCGCTTGACCGGCCTCGGTCCCCCTCCGGTCGAAGGCCGACCTCTCAGTGGGCGGACTCGGCGGCCGCTTTCACGTCGCCGCTCGTCCTCCGCTGCCGACGTCCGAGGGCCCAGCAAGCCAGGGTGATCGCGCACGTGAAGGTGAGGGTCGCGATGAGCTGATTTCGCGCTGCGTCGTCGAACAGGGCCAGAACCGCCACGGCGGCGAGCAGGGCGAGAGCGACATAGGACAGATACGGGAAACCCCACATCATCAGCGGCAGATCGTTGCGGCCTTCTTTCTCGGCGCGGCGGCGTAATACGATCTGCGACACCGTGACGAATGTCCACAACACCAGAATTGTCGACCCGACTGCGTTGAGCAGCAGGGGAAGTACCCGATCGGGTGCGAGGTAGTTGAGAACCACCGTCAAAAAACCGAAGGTCACCGACGCGAGCACCGCGAGGCGGGGTACGCCGTTGCTGGATACCCGCCCGAAAATTCTGGCCGCGGCGCCGCGCTCGGACAGCGAGTAGATCATCCGTGAACCACTGAACAGCATGGCGTTGAGCGAGGACAGCAGGGCGATCACCACGACGACGGTCATCACCGCGCCGGCCCCGGGCACGTGCGCGGCGTTCAGCACCGCGACGAAGGGGCCCGAGGAGAGTTCCTCGGCAGTCCACGGCAGTACCGTCACCATGATGAGAACGGAACCGATGTAGAACACCAGGATTCGCCACACGATGGAGCGCACCGCCCGGCTCACGTTGCGGCGCGGCTCGGACGTCTCTGCGGCCGCAATGGCCATTACCTCGGTGCCGCCGAACGCGAACACCACGATGAGTAGTCCGGCCGCGATGCCGGTGACCCCGTTGGGGGCGAATCCACCGTGACCCGTGAGGTTGGCCAGCGCGGGAGCGTCGAAGCTCGGAATCCAACCGAAGATCATCGCGGAGCCGATGCCCAGGAACCCGACAATCGCCGCGATTTTCAGTGCAGCGAACCAGAATTCGAACTCGCCGAATCGGGAGACACCCGCCAGGTTCACGGCGGTCAGCACACTCATGTAGAAGAGCGCCGCCGCCCATTGCGGCACCGCCGGTATCGACGCCGCGGTGATGGCTGCCGCAGCGGTTGCCTCGGCGGCCACCACGATGACCACCTGCACCCAGTAGAGCCAGCCGATCGTGCGCCCCGCGATCGGCCCCATCGCCTTCTCGGCGTGGACCGAGAAGGCGCCGCTGTCGGGGTCGGCTGCCACCATTTCGCCCATCATGCGCATCACCAACACGACGAGAAAGCCGGCGATCAGGAAGGACACGAGCACTGCCGGACCCGCGACGGCGATCCCGGCGCCGGAACCGACGAACAACCCGGCCCCGATCGCGCCGCCCAGGCTCATCATCACAAGCTGTCGTGGCTTCATCGCCTGCTGAAGTCCGCGGGTGACAATGTCTTTCGTGGGTGCAGGCGGTGTCTGCACCACTGTGTCGTGAACTGTGTTCATGCGGTCTCCCAGGACGTCAGACGAGCTGATCGAGAGCGATCTCGAAGGCGGTACCGGCAATCCCGGTCGGCTGCTGTGATCGCGCGTGGCACCGCTCGAGTGCAGTCGCCACCGTGGTGGACACATCACCGAAGATGGCGTCGTCGGACACCTCGATGTCGCCCTCCATCAGCAAAGCGAACGCTCGGGCCATGCCGCAGTTGGCGATGAAGTCGGGCACCACTGCCACACTCTTGTCGGCGTACTCGTAGGTGGGGCCGTAGAAGATCTCGTCGTCGGCGAAGGGCACGTTGGCCCCGCTCGCCACCACTTCGAGGCCGCCGTCGATCAACCGGTCCACCTGGTCGCGTGTCACCAGGCGGGATGCCGCGCAAGGCAGGAACACCTCCGCGCCGACGCTCCAGATCGTCTCGTTGATGTCGGCGAAAGGCACAGCGCCGGGGGCGTTCAGCTCGTTGCCCGACCTGGTGAGGAACAGATCGCGGATCTGTTCGAAGTCGTACCCGTCGGTGTTCGACACCCCGCCGTTGCGGTCGATGATTCCGACGATGCGGGCGCCGGACTGGGCCAGGTAGTAGGCGGCGGTGGCCCCGACGTTGCCCCAGCCCTGCATGATCACCCGCTTGCCGGTGAGTTCACCGCCGTAGACGCGGTAGTAGTGGCGTACCGATTCCGCGACGCCCCAGCCGGTGATCAGGTCGGACACCGTGTACTTGGCCTGCGGGTCGGGGGTGAAGCGCGGATCCTCGACCACCTTCGCGACACCGAGCCGGAGTTGCCCCACCCGCTGCACCCGTTCCCGGTCGCTGGCCGCGAAGTGTCCGTTGACGACGCCTTCCTGCGGGTGCCAGAGCCCGTAGCTCTCGGTGATCGGGACGACCTCAGCCATCTCGTCCACGTTCAGGTCGCCGCCGGTGCCGTAGTACGCCTTCAGCAGCGGGGTGACGGCCCTGAACCAGCGTCGCAACACCTCGTCCTTGCGTGGGTCCGTCGGATCGAAGTCGATGCCCGACTTGGCGCCGCCGATGGCGGGCCCGGAGACGGTGAACTTCACTTCCATCGTCTTGGCCAGGGACTCCACTTCCCGGCGGTCCAGGCCGCGCCGCATCCGGGTTCCACCGCCGGCAGCGCCCCCACGCAGGGAGTTGATCACTGTCCATCCGCGGGCGGACGTCTCGGTGTCGTGCCACTCGAAGACGATCTCGGGGGCCTTTTCTTCGAATCGGGTGAGCAGGTTCTTCATGGCTTCTTTCGGAGTCGGGCGGCCGGGCAGCAGTGCGATCGAGCCGTTCCCTCGATCAGCACCCGCTGTTACGGCGATCACTGTGGCGGGCGCCACTCCCATGCCGCAAGCAGCCCTGCAGCACGTAGCCAGGATGAACATCACCACGACAGGTTTTCGGTGTTTTTCTAGGCAACGTGCCCAGCAAACTCAGCGATCGACGTGCTGATCGGTGGCCCGGTACGCGGGAGCCTTCGCCGAACCGCGACGGTCGAGGGTGCGCAGCAGCGGCATCGACCGATACGGAACGATCACGGAGAGCACCATCACGCTCGTGGACCGCGCGACGACGCTCGACTTGTTCAGATCGATCAACGTCTGCTGCAAACCGATATGTGATTGGGCCGCGACCCGGCAGAGGATGTCGCCCGAACCGGTGGTCGCGAAGGCTTCGAGCACACCGGGAATCGACTCGAGCTCCGACGTCACCGAGTCGAGTGCGCCCTGCGCCGTCTCCAGGGTGACGAATGCCTGCACGTCGAAACCGGCAGCCGAAATGTCGATATGCGGCTCGTAACCGGCGATGATGCCCGACTCCTCGAGCTTGCGTACCCGCGCCTGAACGGTGGCTCGGGCCACCTTGATTCGACGCGACAGCTCCAGCACTCCCGCCTTCGGGTCGGCGTGCATGGCGTCGAGCAGCGCGAAATCGAGCTCGTCCAGCTGCACGGCATCCTTCATGCGAACACCACCTCCGAGGTCGATCAGCTAGTCCGACTGTATAACAAATCGCGTGATTTGCTCCTCGAAAGTGGCACTGCGGCTAGGAACTCCTGGCTCGGTTGCCTACGACGGCGGAGTGGGTTTTCGTGGTGACGCAGGCGACAGTCCGGCTTACCGGCCCATGAAAGAGGAAGACTCCGATGACGATCGAACAGACACTTACCGACAAGGAACGTTTGGCGGATCTCGATCTCGATCAGCTCAGGCAGTTGGTGGGTCTGGTGGAGTATGACTCGGCGGCGGATCCGTTTCCGGTCAGTGGTTGGGATGCGGTCGTGTGGGTGGTGGGGAATGCCACCCAGAGCGCGCATTATTTTCAGTCGGCGTTCGGGATGACTCTGGTCGCCTACTCCGGGCCGACCACCGGTAACCGCGATCACCACAGTTTCGTTCTCGAATCCGGGGCGGTCAGGTTCGTGATCAAGGGTGCCGTGGACCCGGACAGCTCCTTGATCGAGCATCATCGCGTCCACGGTGACGGTGTCGTGGACATCGCGCTGGCGGTGCCCGATGTCGACAAGTGCATTGCGCATGCCCGGGCGCAGGGTGCGACCGTTCTGGACGAGCCCCATGACGTCACCGATGAGCACGGCACCGTTCGTCTGGCGGCGATCGCGACCTACGGCGATACCCGGCACACCCTCGTCGACCGCAGCCGTTACACCGGCCCCTACCTGCCCGGCTACGTCGAACGCACCTCCACGCACCGCAAACGGGAGGGCGCCCCGAAACGGTTGTTCCAGGCCCTCGATCATGTGGTCGGCAACGTCGAATTGGGCAAGATGGACGAGTGGGTCGGGTTCTACAACCGGGTGATGGGCTTTACGAACATGGCGGAGTTCGTGGGCGAGGACATCGCCACCGATTACTCCGCGCTGATGAGCAAGGTCGTCTCGAACGGCAATCATCGGGTGAAGTTCCCGCTCAACGAGCCGGCGATCGCGAAGAAGCGGTCGCAGATCGATGAGTACCTCGATTTCTATCGTGGTCCCGGTGCCCAGCATCTGGCGTTGGCCACCAATGACATTCTCACCGCCGTCGATCAGCTGACCGCCGAGGGTGTCGAGTTCTTGGCCACCCCGGATTCGTATTACGAGGATCCGGAACTGCGGGCCCGGATCGGGAACGTGCGTGCCCCGATCGAGGAGCTGCAGAAGCGGGGGATCCTCGTCGACCGCGACGAGGACGGATACCTGCTGCAGATCTTCACCAAACCACTCGTCGACCGTCCTACCGTGTTCTTCGAACTCATCGAACGCCACGGTTCCCTAGGTTTCGGTATCGGCAACTTCAAGGCCCTCTTCGAAGCCATCGAGCGAGAACAAGCCGCCCGCGGAAACTTCTGACACGCGGCTCGAGTCAGGCACGAACCCGTCGACGCGATGCCCGTATCGGACGGTATGGCTTCGGTACCGTGTCGGAATGAGCACCCGCGATGTGCCGACACAGATTGGCGACCTTCCTCCGATCGGGCGTCCGGCGAACAGTGCGCTACTCGAGGCGGGCATCACCACCCTGGCGCAGGTGGCCGCTCGCAGTCGTCGCGAACTGCTCGCCATGCATGGCGTGGGCCCCAAAGCTGTTCGAATCCTTGAAGGCGCTCTCGAGGAAAGAGGACTCGCCTTCGTCGAGTGAGCACCCGGGCGGTGGAAGCCCCGACCGACTGAGTGGTGACCGGAAGCGGCTCTATTCCTTCGCTTCCGCCGCGCCGAGCGCCGTCAGCAGGAATCTTTCGGCGGCATCGGTGTCGGCGCCGAGGCGTCGGAGCGGGCCCGGATTGTCCGTTTCGTCGGCCATCAACGCGAGCAGCATGTGTTCCGTTCCGATGTAGTTGTGGCCCAATCGCAGCGCCTCGCGGGTGGACAATTCGAGCACCTTTTTCGCGCCCGCCGCGTAGGGGATCAGAGCGGGGGATTCGGCGTCGGCCGGTCCGGCAGCTAGGTCTGCCTCCGCTGCTTCCCGGATTGCCTGCGGTGTAAAGCCCTGGTCGGCGAGGGCCCGCATCGCGAGGCTGTCGGGCGCGCACAGCATGCCGAGCAGAAGATGGGCCGACTGAATCTCGGACAGTCGCTGCGCCCGCGCTTCCTCCTGCGATTGGACCACCGCCTGCCGGGCCTTCTCGGTGAAACGCGCGAACATGTTGGCACTGCCCTTGGGTGTGAACCGCTGCTGGGCGGCCTGCTTCGTGACACCGATACAGCCACCGATCTCCGTCCACGACGCACCGCTACGCCGCGCTTGATCGACGAAATGGCCGATCAGGTGGTCGGAAATTTCGTTGAGGTGCTCGGCGGTCAAGACCGCAGCCGTCAACTGTTCGAGGGGTTGATCGGGATATCCGGAGCGGATTCCGTCGATGAGGTCGTCGAGTCGTATTTTCATCATGCGTCAACGGTAGATTGACGCATGATGCCCGTCAAGGCAGGGTTGACGATGCGCACTTTTCTCCAGCCGACGCCGCGCCGCGCGAATACGATGTCAGGTAGAACGTCGAGCCGGACGGGAGACTGACCATGCGTCACCACGATGAGGGCCGCGATCACGACGAGGCCGACCTCGAGATCCGACCCCAAGAAGATCATGCCGCCGGCCCCACTGCAGTCGCAGTGTCGATGAAACGTTCTCTCGAGCATATGGGCATGAGGCGGACGGCCGAGACTCTGCTGCGCCTCAATCAGGCCGAGGGATTCGACTGCATGAGCTGCGCATGGCCGGACCCCGACCCGGGGCATCGGCACAAAGCCGAATTCTGTGAGAACGGCGCGAAGGCGGTTGCGGAGGAAGCGACCCGGTCCCGCGCCACTCCGGAATTCTTCGCCCGGCACAGTATCGCCGACCTCGACAGTCACAGCGAACACTGGCTGGGACAGCAGGGGCGGATCACCCACCCCATGGTGAAGCGGCCCGGGGCGACGCATTACGAACCGATCGACTGGGACGACGCGTTTGCCCTGATCGGCGGCCAGTTGAAGGCACTCGACAGCCCGGACGAGGCCATTTTCTATACGTCCGGTCGGGCGTCCAACGAGGCGGCGTTCGCGTACCAGCTCTTCGTTCGCGCATTCGGTACGAACAATCTGCCCGACTGTTCCAACATGTGCCACGAATCCACCAGCATCGCCCTTCAGGAGTCGATCGGAATCGGCAAGGCGAGTGTGGTGATGGAGGACGTATACGACGCGAAACTGATTGTGCTACAGGGCCAGAACCCGGGCACGAATCATCCGAGGATGCTGTCGGCGCTGGAGAAGGCCAAGCAGAACGGTGCGAAGATCCTGTCGATCAATCCGCTCCGTGAGGCCGGTCTGGTCAACTTCAAGAATCCGCAGACCCCACGCGGCATGGTGGGATCGGGTACCGACCTGTCCGACATGCACCTGCCTATCGCGCTGAACGGGGACCTCGCCCTGCTTCAGGCCTTCGGTTCGCTGCTCGTCGAATGGGATGCTCTCGATCACGCTTTCATCGACCAGTACACGATCGGCTTCGAGTCGTGGAAACAGCATGTCGCCGCAGTCGACTGGGACGTTGTCACCGAGACGACGGGGCTGTCCCGGGAGCAGATCACCGACGCCGCCACGTTGCTTCGGGACTCCGACGCCACCGTGTTCTGCTGGGCGATGGGGCTCACCCAGCATCGTAACTCCGTGGCCATCATCAAGGAGATCACCAATCTCGCACTGGCCCAGGGCAATATCGGGAAGCGTGGTGCCGGACTGTTTCCGGTTCGCGGGCACTCCAACGTGCAGGGTGACCGGACGATGGGTATCTGGGAGCGTCCGCCCGGGCATTTTCTCGATGCCCTGCAGAAGGAATTCCGTTTCGATCCGCCGCGCGCGAACGGGTACGACACCGTCGACTCGATCCGTGCCATGCGCGACGGCAAGGCGCACTTCTTCCTTGGACTCGGTGGCAACTTCGTTCAGGCCGCCCCGGACACCGAGGTGACCGCTGCGGCGCTCCGCAAGACGCGCATGACCGTGCACATCTCCACCAAGATCAATCGTTCGCACCTGGTGTGCGGGGAGACGGCGCTCATTCTGCCGACGAAGGGACGCACCGAGAAGGACGTTCAAGTGTCCGGTCCGCAATTCGTTTCGGTCGAGGATTCGACGTGCTCGGTTCACGCGTCGCGGGGTCCGCTGGACCCGGCCAGTCCGCACCTCGAGTCGGAAGTGGGCATCGTGACGCGCATTGCCGAAGCCACCATCGGTGACCGCTACGGAATCGACTGGAAGGGGATGCGGGAAGATTACGCGAACATCCGGCTGCACATCTCCCGCGTCGTGCCCGGATGCGAGGGGTACGAGGTGAACGTCCGACGTCCGGGCGGTTTCATACTTCCGCACCCGCCGCGTGACTCAAGGACGTTCGAAACTCGTTCGGGTCGCGCAGAGTTCGCGGTGTCCCCGATCGAGGTCGTGCAGGTGCCGCCGGGGCATGTGATCTTGCAGACCCTGCGAAGCCACGACCAATTCAATACCACGATCTACGGGTACAGCGACCGCTACCGGGGCATCGAGGGTGGCCGCCGCGTCATCTTCATGCACCGCGACGACATAGCGGCGCTCGGATTCGATGACGGCGACATGGTCGATCTCTTCACGCGCTGGGACGCTGACGAGCGGGTCCGGTGCGCGCAGAACTTCCGCATCGTCGACTACGACACCCCGCGCGGCTCCGCCGCCGCCTACTATCCTGAGACCAATCCGCTGGTGCCGCTGGACTCGACGGCGCTGGGCAGCAATTGTCCAACCTCGAAGTCTGTCGTCATCTCGCTAGCGCGAGCGAAGGGGCGGGACGGCAATCAGGCCGGCGACCAAGACGAGGTGGGCGCTGACTGGACACACAAGACCGACCCGGAGCCGCACCACCTGTCCTGAGTTCGTCCGCAGTTCGCCACTGTCCCCTTACTGTGCTCTGTTCGATGGGTGTCACCCCTGCTCGCCCGCGCAACATCCCGGCGGATCGGGACGCCGGTCCCTTCCCCACGGGACATTGGGCCCGGCACAGTGAAGCGACTTCGACGAGCGAAAGGCGAGCCGTGGTGACCATCGATGACAAGAGCGCAACGCGGCCGTCGACGCTCGTCGACGCGCTACCCGAGCGGTACCGGACGGTGCTGCGCTTGCGGCTCGCTCATCAGTTGCCGGTCGAGAAGGTGGCTCGGATTCTCGGCACTTCGACGGAGGCGGTGCTGCTGATGCAGCACGCCGCGATGAACCTTCTCCGGCGAGAACTCGCGGACGGACGTCGCAATAAGGTCGAACGCTGGATGCAGTGAGGAAGTGCGTCCGCACCGAATGTTCAATACCCCACGGGGTCGTAACTCACACCGCATCCGACAACGTGTATCCCGTGTCAGCGCAGGTGTTTCGGCTGCTGTGGGCAAGGAGTGTCGGAGCCGGGTGCTCGTCGGCCTCGGATTTCAGTCTGAAACCGACGCCGCGCACCGTATCGATGACGTCTGGTGCCCCGTGAGATTCGAATTTGCGGCGTAGTAGATAGACACATGTGTTGAGGACGTTCGACTTGGAACCCGCCGGCAGCCCCCATACTTCCTGTAACAGTTGTCCCCGGCGGACTACGCGGCCGGCATTGCCCGCGAGAGCGACGAGCACGTCGAGTTCGGTTCTACTCAACGCGATGCGGGCAGTGCCGACGTTGAGCACTGCGTTGTCGGTGTCCACTGAGACGCCGGACGAGGTGGACAGATTCGACGACGAGCGAGATGGCCCCAGTCGTCGGAGGAGAGCGCGAAGCCTCGCGATAACCTCGTCGACGTTGACGGGAACACACATCACGTCGTCTGCGCCCGCCTCGAAGTAGGAACACCGGGTTTCCTCGTTCGCGAACTCGTCGACGACGAGGATGCCCGTTCTCGCTCCGAAAACACGCAAGACTCGGATGGTGTCCAGCGCCTCGAGGTTTCGTGAACGGGCGTCGACGATCACTACGTCGGCACGCCGCACGACATCTGCTTCGTCGAGCGTGGCGGAACCGGGCTGCACGTGCATTCCCGCCGAGCGTAGGTACCCGACGAGCCATGGTTCGGCGCTCGGAAGGAGGACAACCGTTCCCGGAACGGCAACGTGATCGGCAAAGGAGTACATCGGTGGGCCCCTCCCTCCTGCGGCTTCGCCGCCCGTGAGTACTTCTCAACCACGGGTTGTTAATAAGTACTCACGGGTCAGTGGCAAGATCGGGAGAATCGACGGGAGTGTTACTGCGATCATTCTGAGTTGTCGACGCTGAGGGATGCAGTGGATGCACCCACTCATTCCGCTCCGGTGACGCGGGGAAGCCGGACAGCCTTTGTCCGGCGGGCGGGCGCCCGCCCGCATGCCGCACGGCGCAATCGACGGTCGGCGGATGAGGACTGCCGTGTCAGGGGGAGATTGCGCGCAGGCAGCCAGTAGTCGGCCCAGCACCGGAGATGTCGGTGTCAGAAGTCCGCTGCACGCTGTCCCTGTCGGGTTACTGCGTGGACAGCCACAGCCTGAATGCTTCAGCCGTCGCCGCCTGCAAAGTCGTCCCCCGGGTGGCTACTTCGATCTTTACCTGCCGCAGCAACTCAGGGTCCACCCGGGCGGAGAACTGCGGGAATTTCGTCGCGCCCACGGACGGAGCGGTGGGTTCGGCTGCAGTCCTCGGTACAAGCGAATCTTCATCACCATCGAGCTCCGCGATCTGCAACGCGGTCTCGGACGCTCCCATGGAGTGCTCGTTGGACATCTTCATCTCCTTGATGAACCGATGAGGTAACCGGTTCGGAGGCACATGCTGAGTTGTGTCAGAAATTCTGTTGCCCATGCACGACCAGAAACGGACCGGAACCGAAGCCTACGGATAGAAAGATAGCAGGCATGAAGGCAAAATAAGTTGTTACCAAAAATACAACTGGATACGGGATATGTAATTTTGCCGAATAAAGAGGTATTCACGGTCCCTATCAGGGTTTGGGACTGGTTTTCGTACCGCCGGTTTGAAATCATGCAATGTAGATTGGTAACTTTGCCGCGACCGTTTATTGGACATGCGACCAGCTTGAACTTACTGCGCGTCCAACCAAACACCGAAACTTACTGTACGTCCGACCAACTCGTGAGTGGACGGCGAGGATTTACCTCCCCGGGTGCGGTCTCCGCCGGTGAATGATCTTTTTCCTTCTCATGGTTTCTGCATCGGCGAATTCCGAGAATTGTGTACCCCCTGCTAGGAGATAAATTAATCAATTAACCGACACGCCGTCTCGATCGTTGACACCTACCGGGTGGTTTGCGAATGATTCCACTCGTCAACCGCTCCACGGTGAGGGGAAAATTCGTGACATCGATCCACAATTCGCTTCGGGCGCGTTCACCGCGCCGCTGGTTTGTCGGGGTAGCGGCCGTCGCGACCACCACGGCTCTGATGATCTCCGGTGGTGTCGCGTCCGCGTCTCATCCTCCGGTCGGTCTGGGGACAGCCGCCTCCTTCGCTGTATTGGCCGGCACTACAGTCACCAACACTGGCCCTACGACCGTTTCCGGAGACCTGGGGGTCAGCCCAGGAAGCGCGGTTACAGGATTTCCGCCGGGAGAAGTGATCAACGGTACGCAGCATGTTGCCGACGCCGTTGCACTACAGGCTCAATCCGACCTGACGACGGCATACAACGATGCGGCCGGCCGACCGGCCACCGCGGCGGCGCCCCCCGATCTCGGTGGTCTGACTCTGGTCGACGGTACCTATAACACGGCCGGGCCGATGGGGCTGACCGGCACCGTCACCTTGGATGCGCAGGGAGATCCCAACGCGGTCTTCATCTTCCAGGCGGGATCCACGTTGATCACCGCGTCGGGCAGCACGGTCGCCCTGATCAACGGGGCTTCGCCGTGCAACGTGTTCTGGCAGGTGGGTAGCTCGGCGACTCTGGGCACCAACACCACCTTCGTCGGCACCATCATGGCGTTGACTTCCATCTCGGTGCAGACCGGCACCACCGTGAACGGACGCGTACTGGCACGCAACGGCCAGGTCAGCCTGGACAACAACGTCATCACCCGGCCCAACTGCGTCACGCCGCCGCCGACGTCCACGACGACGCCGCCGCCGACCACAACGACGACCACCACGACGGCACCGCCGACCACGACGACCACCACGCCGCCGATTACTACCACCGTCACTAACGGTCCCGTGGTTCCGATTCCCATCCCGATTCCCATCCCGATTCCCATCCCGCCCGGCGGCGGAATCCCGGGCGTTCCCGGTGTTCCCGGTGTTCCCGGGGTCCCAGGTATTCCCGGCGTTCCCGGACCGCCTGCTCCTCCAGGACCTCCCGCACCCCCTGCTCCTCCGGCACCGCCTGCTCCTCCGGGACCGCCGGCACCGCCTGCTCCGCCCGGAGGGCCCGGTGAGCAGGGTGGACCCGGTGAGCAGGGTGGACCCGGCGAGCAAGGCGGACCCGGCGAGCAAGGCGGACCCGGTCAGGGTGGACCCGGTGAGCAGGGTGGACCCGGCGAGCAAGGTGGACCCGGCGAGCAAGGCGGACCCGGTCAGGGTGGACCCGGCGGGGGCGGCAAGGGCGGCCCCGGCGGTAACGGGTACATCATTCCCAAGGGGGCCCCGGAAACAGGGGCCGGTGGCATCATTCCGCCCACCGGTGAGGACGCGCTGCTCTATTCGCTCGGAGGACTGGCCCTAGTTGGATCGGGCATAGCTGCCGGCCAGGGCGCCCGACTGCGCGGGGGGCAACGATGAGCGACCCGAACCCCGATTGGCCAGAGCCAGTCCCGGGCCCTGAGTGGTCAGGTACCGAGACGACGATGGGCAGGGCGAAACGCTGGTGGGTGCTGGCCGCAGTCCTGCTGCTCATCGCGACGGCAGTCCTCGCCCTGCGCAGCTATCAGAATTCGGGTGATCCGCAGCTGACACCGCCAACGGTGACCGACACCGTGCCGGCACCCTCTGACGGGGTGTCCGGCCCGGCGCCGGTCGCCCTGCGGATCCCCGAGTTGGGGGTGGACGAATCCCTCATCACGCTCGGCCTCAATCCCGACGAAACAGTGGAGGTGCCCACCGATTTCGACAAGCCGGGATGGTACAAATTCGGGCCCGCTCCGGGGCAACTGGGTTCGGCGGTGATCCTGGGGCATGTCGACTCACACGAGGGCCCGGCGGTGTTCCACCGATTGAAGAATCTGAACGCGGGAGACTCGGTCGAGGTGAGCTTGACCGACGGCAATGTCGCGCATTTCTCCGTCACCAAGGTGGAGACATATCCGAAGACCGAGTTCCCCGCCGAGCAGGTCTACGGCTCACACGGCGACCACACTCTCCAACTCGTCACCTGTGGAGGCGAATTCGACCCGCACGCCCGCAGCTACCTGTCCAACGTCGTGGCCTACACCTCACTGGTCGACATCACTCCGGCGGCCACCAACCAGAGATGACGGAGGCCCCGGGCCCGAGCAAATTTCACGGAAGGAGGCGAAGGCAGCCACGGCCCCGTCGGACAGCGAAGAGTGCTTGCATAGGGCGGGGTTGACCGATCCGTTGCAATCCGCAGGGCCGCGGCAACAGCAACGGATCGGTCAACCCCTGTCGGTCATCTACCGCCCCGGCTAACGCACACCTCATCTGCACGTCATCTACGGATGCAAAATCTATGGGCTGTACCGGACGTTGCGGGTTTACTCTTGGCAGGCTCCAGGACTTCGATCGAGAACCGCGCGTCCGATCACAACTCGGCAAGGGTCGCTCAGGATCTGCAAATGCTGTCGGTGCAGATCAGGTGCTGGCGGAATCCTCGGGCCGGAATCTGAGTCGGGCGGCGATGATGTCTTGGGCGATCACCGTGATCCTGCGGTGTTGCGCGAACGCCACCGCCCGTAGTCGGGTGAGGGCGTCGGCGGGAGAGACCCGAAGCTGGGCGGCCATCATTCCGGCGGCTAGGTGCACCTTGCCGCGCGGAGACAGGGCGGGGTCGACCATCGTCGGGTTGCGCGAGGGATCGAGTTCCTCGACCACGATCGAGCCGAGGGCGGCGGCGTAGCCGGCCGCGGCCCGATAGTGCTGGGTATCGAGCCGGCAGGGCTGGGTGCGGTAGAGCTCGAGGACACCGATGCGGGCGCCGATGAACAGACGGAGGGGGAGGGCGAAGACGGCGCGAACACCGAGGTCGAGTACCTCGGGGACGAGCATCGGCCACCGTGTCGTTGCGGCGGGATCCGTCAGATCGGTGTGTAGTTCGGGCACCGATGTGCGATACGCGGTAAGGCCGGGGCCCTCGCCTAGGGTGAATTCGAGTTCGTCGATCCGTTCGGCGGTGATGTCGGTTGCGTACACCAGGTCCCGACTGGTGTCGCTGGCGAATACCGCGATGGCTATGCCGTCGACACCGACGTCGTTCGAGCATTGCCCGCACAGGGTACGAGTGCGGGCGAGTAGGGACACCGTCTGATCGTCGTCGGGACGAGCTGGGTTTTGTTCGGCGCTCATTTCCCCTACTTTCCCCGGCAGCGCGACCGCAAACAGCCCGCGGCTCACGCCACGAACCTCCGTATGGGTTCACTCGCTACCTCGGCCGGCGACACCCGGCGGGGACTCCCGCAACCCTCCCGCTACCGATGCGCTAGAAATAGGCGTGAATTCCAAGCAGGTGGTCGGTGGCGGTCAGCCGCAGCGGGTGGGCAGTTTCCGGTTCCTTCTCGCCGGCCAGCGGTGGGAGTGGTCGGACACCGTCGCCTGCATGCACGGATACCAGCCGGGTGAGGTCGACCCGACCACCGAGTTGTTGCTCTCGCACAAGCATCCCGAGGACCACCCGCAGGTCGCCCGGGTTCTCGATCGGATGGTCACCGATGCCGAACCGTTCAGCAGTAAACATCGCATTGTCGATACCGCCGGCAAGGTCCGCCACGTCGTCGTCGTCGGTGACCGTCTGCACGACGACACCGGGCAGGTGATCGGCACGACCGGGTTCTACATCGACATCACCGATTCGCACACCAGCGATGTGAAGGAATCCGTCGACGAAGTGGTCGCCGAACTCGCGCAGTCACGGGCGGTGATCGAGCAGGCCAAGGGGGCGCTGATGCTGGTCTACGGCATTTCCGCGGATCGGGCGTTCGATATCCTCGCCTGGCGATCCCAGGACACCAACACCCGGCTGCGCGCGATCGCCGAATCGTTCGTCGCCGGTCTTGCCGACCTCGACCCTGACGAGGCCGGGCTCCGCCACCGCGTCGATCACCTGCTGCTGACCGTGCACAGCCGCGGGGAAGCCCGCTCCGACGATCTGACTGGAAAGCCCAGGTCGCCGACATGAACGACCGAGGAGTCGCGGCGGCGGATGGGTGCGTACATGCGACACCGCCCGGTCATCCACCGGGGCGCTGCCACCTCCCTGCGGGCGAGAGACGAAGCGCGGAACCAACGGTTCGACGATCTCCCACAACGCATCCGACACCAGCCGCAGAGACAACTCATCTGCCACGGTTGACGTGAAGATCGCTTCTTACGGGTTCAATCCTGCCGATGTTACTCACGTCGTGGTCTCGCACGCGCCTCGATCACACCGGTGACACGAAGCTGTTTCCTCATGCGGTGCCTCACAACCCCTGCAGTCTCATGCATTCGGTGTCAGCACCTTCAGTGGGACGGGCAGTTCGCCGCAGTAGTCCTCGGAGATGGTTCAGTGCAGCGTCGGTCGGTTCCCGATCGTCGCCGGTGACCTGTTCGAGTATCAGACCTTCGGCTGCTGAGTAGATGAGGTGGCTCAAGGCCGGGTCAGGCTCGAGGCCAGCCAGCGTCAGTTCCGTGCCGATGGCATCGACGTAGGCATCGCGCACTCGCCGCACGTGGGGTCTGAGTCCGGGACGTCGCCGCGATTCCAGCATCAGCTCGAATTGAAAAGCCTGATCTACCGCGTCTACTTCTGCGAATGTCGACAGTCCTGCGAACAGGGCGTTCAGATCACCGCTACCGGGCCGGGTGCTGATCGTTGCCACACTTCGCGCGAAAGAACGTTGCAGCGCCTGCTCTACGAGTGTGTCGATCGAGCCGAAGTGGTGTGCAACCAACGTGTGGCCGACACCGGCCTCGGACGCGACCCGTCGATAGGTGAGGCGACGAAGTCCGTCATCAGCGACCGCGCGAATGGCTGCGTCGAGGAGGGCATCGCGGCCCTTACCGTACCGCGACTCGGTTACGCCGTAATCGACCATATCGACATCGCCCCTACTGGTTGGAATCGGGCTCAGCAACCGCACACAGCTCCAAGTCCGACCTACGATCAAAGTATTGATTATTGCGTGTGAGTAGTGCATTCTCGTACAAATAGTCACATTAGACCAAATGTTCAGGTTGGCGCGACTGGAACACGAGCTACGTCAGCGCCGAGACGAAACGGCACTCCGGTGCACTCAAATTCTTCCCTGCGGCACTCCCGGCGCAGCCGAACCGCACTGTAGGCCGACATTAGTTCGAGAATCCACCAGAAGAGAGACGCGAGATGACATTTTCTGACACTCGGCACACCAGCCCGGTCGTCGTGATCACGGGCGGTGGCAGCGGCATCGGTGCAGCGACCTGTGAGGCTCTTCGTGCGCTCGGGTGGACGGTAGTGATCTGCGGCCGCCGCCGCGAGCAGTTGGATCAGGTTGCACATGCGACCGGCGCGCATCCGGCTATCGTCGACATCACCGACCCCGATGCGACTCGGCGGCTGGTCGAGGACACTGCGAACCAGTTCGGCCGCTTTGACGCCGTGGTCCTCAACGCCGGTATCGTGCGGCCCGGCCCGGTTGCGGAATTGTCGGAGCAGGATTGGGCGTCGGTGGTGGACACCAACCTCACTGCCCCCTACCGATTGCTGCACCACGCCCTGCCCCACCTGATCCGCAGCCGCGGATCAGTTGTCGGTGTCTCGTCGGTGAGCGCGCTACGTGCGTCGGCCGGGACCGCAGGCTACAACGCCACCAAAGCAGCTTTGACGATGCTCGTGCAGTCGGTGGCGGTCGATTACGGCCCGCAAGGGGTCCGGGCCAACGTTGTCTGCCCAGGCTGGACGCGCACCGAAATGGCGGACGCGGAGATGGCCGAATATGCCGAGGCCAGAAAGATCGACCCCGAACAGGCCTACCGAATCGCTACTGCGCTCGCGCCGTTGCACCGCCCGGCGCACGCGTCCGAGGTCGCGGCCACCATCGCCTGGCTAGTGTCCCCGGCAGCGTCTTATGTAAACGCAGCGGTCATTCCGATCGACGGCGGACTACAGGCCGTCGATCCAGGCACTGCCCCATTCGCCGACACCCTGCAGTCCGCCGATCCGTCCTGACTGGTACCGCAGGTCTCGAAAACTGTTGTGCGGTGACAGCCGGTGTCGGCTGCAACCGCCACTGGGCGTGGGCTCTTCGCGTGGCTCTACAGAACTTGTCGTCGTCCGGAGGTCGCTGCTGCGATGAAGGCGAACGAGGCAATCAAGCAGACGGTGGAGAAGATCAGCATTCCGCCGAACCCGGATGAATCGAAGATCACACCGGCGATGAAGGGTCTGGTGAACCTGCGTGCATGAAGGTGCCGTCGAGGGTGGCCACGCTGGGGAGGGAGGCTGCGGTGATCACGGTCAACGTCCAGTAGACCGGTCCGACGTTCGCCGACGCGAATACCGCGGGGAAGATCGCGAGAATCGCTGCGCCCATAGCCAGCTGAGCTACAACGAAAGGCCGAACGCCCGCCCGGGATTCGATGTCCGACCACTGACCTCCAGTAGCCACTCGGTGAGGTCGGTCTGCGACATCGTGCTTTGACCGCACCAGTCGTCGCTGCGCTCCTCGGGCAGATACGGCTCGAGGAGAAGAGCTGTGTGGGAGGTGGGAGCCCCGGCGAGATCGGCGTTGGCGTCGAGTTGCAATTCGACCAAGCCGGCGCGGCCCGCCAGTAGGATCTCAATGCGGGAAGCAACGCAGTCTCGGCCCGTTCTGTAAGGCGCACTTGTGGCACTTCAGGATGCTCGCGGGTGGCTGGTTGTATAGGGAGGATTCAGCACAGCGAGCCCGTACTGAACCCGGTTCAGCGCACGTCAGGTGCGTGTTTTCATGTCACGCTTCGCTTGTCACCATCGCAGTGATGCCGCCTTCGACGAAGCGCAGTAGTGCTTGATGTCGTTCGTCGATGTCGCGTGTGTGCATGCGGCCCCTGGTGAGGCTGTCGAGCCGGAGATTGTTGGAGTAGGTGTGCATCGTCGCGGCAGCAAGGTGTAGGTAGGCGTCGTGAATTGCCACGTCGTCCGCCTCCGGGAACATAGCGTGCAGCTGGGTTATGAAGTCGGTGGCGATGGTGTTGAAGTCGTCGACGATCAGCCGTCCGATGGGATGTCCGGAGTTGGCGAGTTGGGCGATGAGCCGAAAGTAGTTGCCCCACCCGGGATCGCTGGCGCGTTGGCGCATCGGTTCGGTGAACGCGTCGATGAGTGCGCACAGGCGTCGAGCTCGAGCTCCGTGGGCCGGTAGTTTCGCCAAATGGGCGCGTCGGTCGTCGTTGAGGGGTCGAATACGTCGAGCCAGTACTGCCTGGAACAGGCCTTCCTTGCCGCCGAATTGTTCGCTGATCGCGGCCAGTCGGGTGTCGGCGCGGTCGGTGATGTCGCGGACGCTGACGCCGAAGTAGCCGCGGTCGGCGAAGAGCTCCTCGGCCGTGTCGAGCAGCCGCATCCGCAGTTCGGCGCGATTGGCGTCCCGCGAACTCAGCGGTTGCGGGTTGTCAGGGGAGAGAGCTGTCACGATCCGAGTATGGCGTGTTGGATGCTACCGATCCCGTCGATACCGAGTTCCAGGATGTCACCGGATTTGACCCAGTGTCCGGTCTCCATGCCACTGCCGCCGGGAAGTGTGCCGGTGGCGAACAATTCGCCGGGTCGCAGGGTCTCGTCGCGGGATGCGTGTGCTAGAACATCTCCGATGCTGTGGTGCATCCCGGCGCTGGACACAGTACTCACGGTGGTGCCATTGATGCTGACCGTTCCCTGTAGGGCGTCGATGCGGGGCAGAATTTCGTCGGCGGTGACAGCGACCTCGGACAGCGACGTCGCGAAGTGCTTGGACTTTTGCGGGCCGAATCCGCTCTCCATCTCGGCGCGCTGCACATCACGTGCGCTGAGATCGTTCAGCACGACAAATGCGCCGATAGCGTCCAGGGCCTCGTCCGCAGTGGCGTTGAACAGCTCGCGCGCCAGGACGAACCCGATCTCGAGCTCGTAATCGAGCGCCCCGGTGTACGAGGGCGCAACTATCGGTGTCCCCGAGGGCACGAAGGTCAACGCGTTGGACATGTAGTAGATCGGCTGAGTGTAGAACAGCGGCTTGGGTTTGAGGAGCGGGAACGTGCGTCGGGTGAGGGTCTCGACGGCCGCGACCACCCGTTCCTGCCTCGGATGAAACCGCTGCAGCAAGCCCCGGCTGGCATCGAGAACATGCTGCTCGTAAAGCATGAAGTCCCGGAACGACGCAGGCTGGAACGGCAGCAACCGCGCACTGCGCTGGAGGTGTTCGTCGGCGCGGGTCAGATCCCACTCCGGGTCGAAAACCCGTCCACCCAGAGCAGTTCGGTCCGTGATGGGCTCCCACGGCCCACCGCTCTCAGACGCCTGCACCTGAAGGCCTTCCGCGGTGCGCACTCGTCGCAACTTCATCGCCCGATCCCTTCGACTACCGGAACGACTGTTCCGTTACGTGGTGTCTGCATGTTAGCTTCGGAACAGTCGTTCCGACAGTTGGGGGGTCGCATGCAAGAGGTTGCCGAGAATGTCTTCTGCGTGGAAGGAACTGCAGTCAACTGGGTGCTGTTACGCGACGGCGCGGCATTGACGCTGATCGACGCGGGCTGGTCGGGAGACACGCCCCGAGTGGAGGCCTCGATTCGAGCGTTGGGCTGCCACCCCAGCGGTGTCCAGGCGATTTTGCTGACCCATGCACACCTCGATCACATGGGAGCCATCAACCACTTCCACGAGAAGTACGGCACCCCGGTGTTCATGAGCACAGCCGATGCCGCTCATGCCCGGAGCGGCGATCTCGAACAAGCTCGCCCCGGCGACATCATCAAACGCTGCGTGAGGCCACGATGCATGCGCTGGACGGCGCGCATCATCGGCGCGGGCGCTCTCAAACCGGTCACGATCCCGCACGCGACGTCCTACCCCCGCGCCGGCGCGCTCGATCTACCCGGCGCCCCGGTCCCCATCGCCTGCTCCGGGCACACCTCCGGCCACAGTGCGTTTCACATTCCTGACAAACGTGTCCTGATCACCGGCGATGCCTTGGTCACCGGCCACAGCCTTTCGCCCATCACGGGTCCGCAACTGCTGCCGCCGTTTTTTACCCACCATCCCGATGAAGCACACACCGCGCTGCGCATCTTGGCCGACATCGATGCCGACTGGATCGTCCCGGGGCACGGATTCCCATGGCGCGGAACTCCCACTGCGGCAGTCGAACTTGCTCGTCGCAACGCGGCCGTCACCAACACACTCTGAACAGAGGGAACCTACGATGACCGACGCCACCTTCCTGCAGAAGCTGTTCGTCACCGCCTGCGCGGTCACCCACACCACCGATCTCGCCGCGCGCGCGACCGGCGCAGCACCGTTCCTACCCGCGTTGTTCGCCCTGCGCTACGCCAATATGGGAGGACTCGACCGCGAAGAGTTCGCGCAGCAGTTGACCAGGGCACGATCGTTCCGCGACGACCGCTGGTGCACCTACTGGAACCGGATCGCGGCCGGCCACGCCGACCGCGCCACCGGACTGCTGCGCGACCTCACAGCCGGCTCCACGTCGGCTCCGATCCCCGACATCTGCAGCCCGACCACCGCTGCAGACACCGACGCTCTCGCCACCCTGACCGATCTGATCGCCCCCGCAGCGGCTGTGTTCGCTGACCACGGACCCCAAGTGGGTTTCGGCGCGGTCTCCGACCTCATCGCCGCCCACACCCCCGCTGCCGATCGGCTCCGTGCAACGACCGCTTTTCGGGCGATCGACGCGTGGGTCAAAGCCGTCACCTACTACCAGGTCAGCGCATTCCCAGGACACAGCAGCCAACGGATGCGCGCGTATCGGCGATCACGGCGGATGTTCGACGTCCTCATCGGTGCATTGGCCCCGTCGTTGAATCTCACCGTCGAGCACGTCGAGATCCCCGTCTCCGACCGGGAAACCGTGGCCGGCTATCTATTTCTGCCGCCCGGACCGGGCCCGCACCCGGTGGTGCTGACCACCAACGGGCTCGAGGGCACCGCTCAGGAATTGGCGATACCGCAGCTGCGGTACCGCGATTCCGGTGTAGCGGTGTTTCTGATGGAGATGCCCGGCAGCTACGCCTACACCAAGCCTATGGGCCCGGACTCCGAAGCGATCTACCACGAGGTCATCGACCACCTCGTGGCCGACGACCGTCTCGACTCCGACCGGATCGCCATGGTCGGGGTCAGTTTCGGTGGATACTGGGCCGCACGTCTGGCCGCCACCGATGACCGCATCGCCTGCGCCATCGCGTGCGGAGCACCCACGCACCGCTCCTTTACCGGTGGCGCGTTGGGCACCCCGCAGATCATCCTCAGCGCACTCGCCGACACACTCGGCGCGCGACATCCACTCGACCTGATGCGCGCACTGTCAGCACTGTCCATCGAAGACCGCTACTCGGACATCTCGATGCCGCTGCTGGTGATCAACGGCGACAACGACACCCTGATGAGCACCCAGGACAGCATCGACCTCGCCGAGACCGCTCCGAATGGGACCGTTCGCCTCTACCCCGACGACGACCATTGCGCGATGGGCCACTACCGCGAATGGCTCGACTTCTCCCAACACTGGCTCACCGAACACCTGATCGACACAGCGAAGTAACCGACCACGTTCCCGGCTTTGGCGGGGAGGTCTTCGATGGCGTTCGATTGTGCTGTCACAGAGTCCCTTCCGTCGAAGTGGCCCCGACTGGGTGGACGTCTCCGCCGGCATTCCTCCAAGTAGCGACTCTCTCGCAGATGTCCGTGTCTCAATCAGCGGCCGGAGTGTCCGCGACGGACGAGGTGGCCATCCCACGAAAGCCACACCAGCGGCGGGTGATTGTCAGCCTCGCCTCGAGCGTCGTCGGGAACCTGAAGTGATCACCTTCAGGCGGGGACAATATTAGAGGTGGTGATTGTGCACGTCCCCGAAGCCCGGCATCAGGAAAGCACCGCCGTGGTCCACGACCTGCTCGTCACCGGTCAGTTGCTCGGGTGCCGGGTCGCTAGAGGCGAATCACGCCACCGCGGACCAGCATGCTCGTGGCGGTAGGTCGATCGGCGTCGGCCGTCCAGATCGTGGTATTGGTGTGTAGATATCCGATCGAGTCGCCGTATTCGTCGTGAGAAATGATGTTCTCGAGTGGAGTTCGATGGGAGTGATTCTGGGTACGAGCAGTGATCCGCCGACGCGGCGAGTCGACCGGTCAGGACGACCCGAAATCGAGGGTTCCGATCGCGGCTCTGCAGTGCATTCCGAAATCGACGATCGGGCTGGTTCCATTGGCAGGTTCGCTGATCGGAGACGCGAGAAACAAAACGTGACGAGCAATCTGATCGGCGGACACCACCGGGAACGATGCGGTGTCGAAACCCTCCGCGGCAGCGAGGTCGGCGCGCGACATCGGAGTGTCGACGATGCCCGGACATACGGCGTTGACCCGCATGCGCGGGTGGTCGACCGACAGAGATCTTGCGAGCATCACCAGCGCGGCTTTGGACACGCTGTACGGTGTCATTCCCTCGAACGCAATGAACGCCGAGTCCGAGGCCACGAACACCAGTGTGCCGATGTCGCTGCCGGACAGTGCTGCCACGGTGTGTTTGGCCAGTAAGAAATTTCCCCGGACGTTCACCGACTGGACCAGATCCCAGTCTACGGCGTCGATTTCGTCGACCCTGCGGCCCACCGGGCCCGATATTCCTGCGCACCCGCACACGGTGTCGAGACTGCCGTAGGTCTCGAGGGTGTAGCGAACAACAGATGCCACGTCTGTCTCGTCCGTGATGTCGGCGCGGACGAATACCGCTTCGTGCCCCGCAGCGCGCAACTCGTCCGCTACCTGTTGCCCTGCCGCATCTCGGTCGACGATGACAACTCGGGCCCCCTCCCGCGTGAGCGCTTCGGTGACAGCGCGGCCGATCCCGGACGCGCCTCCCGTGATCAGCGCGACTCGGTCGTTCAGGTCCAGATTCATGTTCTGATCCGATCATTCAGGGTTGACGGGATGAAGATCAGACCAATTCCGCTTCGTAGTCGACTGCGGGGCGCAGCGTGGCCCAAGCGAACCCAGCTACCGAAACCGCGGGGATCAACAACAGCAGCCATTGAGCTGCCCCGCCTTGGCCACCGAGCAGGACGTCGTAGTTGGTGATCGCGATGTATGCCACGGAGCCGAAGCTGGCGACCGACAGTACTGGTGCGATCTTCGTCGTCCACAGGTTCGTTTCGAGCTTGTTCCGGAGGAAGAACGCGATGATCGCTATGGACGTGAGGATCAGGATCACGATCAGAGCCACGGTGCCCAGCGAGAGGAGCCAGCTGAAGGTGACCGTGATGGGATCTGCACCGGCCATTCCGAAGCCGGCGACGACGACGGCAATGAGCACACCTACGCAGAGCGCAGCGGTAGCGGGTGTTCCGGACTTGGCGGTGACGGTGCCCAATCGAGCGGGCAGGACTCCCGCTCGGCTCAGCGCGTACAGGTAGCGGGCGAACATGTTCTGAAATCCGATGAGCATCGCAACGAAACTGGTGACGACGAGAACTTCGAGGGAGGTCGCGAGCCAGGGGCCGACTTCCTTCTCGGCAATGGCGAAGACGAATCCGGCAGGGTCGTCGGTGGCCGCGGCCTGTACCGAATCCGATCCGACCGAATTGCCGAGCGCCCAGACGGTCAGGGCGTAGAACAGGCCGATGAAGGCGATGGATCCGTAGACGGCCCGAGGAATAGTGCGACGGGGGTTCTTGGCCTCCTCGGAGAACACCACTGTCGCCTCGAAACCGGTGAAGCACGCGAACGCGAACAGGAAGGCTACTCCGAGACCTGGGCCGACCAGCGCTGAAGGATCGAAGGCAGCCAGCGAGTTGCCCGACGATCCACCTCCGCCGAAGATGATCGCAGCGTCGAGGACGACGAGCACCGCGATTTCGAGAGCGACCAGAACGCCGAGAACTTTGAGGCTGAGGTCGACACCGACAACGGTCAGAGTGGTTACGACCGCCAGCACCACGAAGACGATTACCAGCGGTGGAATGTCGACTCCGAGCTTGTCTGCAATCAGTGCGTTGGCGAATACCGAGAACTGCGACCACAGTGCCGATTGCAGGCTGCCGTAGAACAGGATGGCCAATCCTGCACCTGCTGTGGCGACGCGCGGGCCCAGTCCGTGTGCGATGTAGGCCACGAATCCACCGGCGTTACGTATGTGCCGACTCATGGCGACGTACCCGGAGGAGAAGATTACGAACAGGCCAGCGGCAAGTAGATAAACCACTGGGGCCGTTGCTCCGTTGGCGGAGAACACGACCGGCGAGGCCCCGATGATCGCGGCCATGGGCGCCACGGCCGCGACCACGAAGAAGATGATCGCCCCGACGCCCAACGTGCCCGGACGCAATCCTGATCGTTCGGTGAAACCGGGCTGGGGTGCTGCGCTCGACGATACGGGTGGCGTGGTGGACATGGGGCGTCTCCGGGGTGGGCGGGTAGTGCAGGATCGAGTAGGTGGTGTTCGGCCGAATGCGTACGGCTCGAGCTACTTGGTCGAGGGGCCGGGCCGTGCAGTGTCGATCGCCGGCGTGCGCTCGAATTCCTGCGCGTACGAGCCCATCGTGAGGTTGACCAGTTCTCCGCAGTATTGATCGAGGGCGAATTGGATGCCGACGGTGCGGTGCGCAGCCAGGTCGATGAGCACCATGCCTTCGACACCGAGGTTCTTCTCGAGCCAAGAGAACAGGTACGTGTTCTCGCGCAGCTTGTAGTAGGTGCAATGTTCGGTGTCACCGACACCGACCTCGGTGCCGCCGACGCACAGCCACGTGAAGATGTTCTCGTTCAGATAGACGTGGTCGTAGACGTCCTCGCTGCTGTATGCGTAACGAACGCGGCGTCCGATCAGTTCGTCTGTGGCGATATGCGCCGCTTCCGGGACGGCACCGGATCCCGCAATTTGGCCCTGGAACCAGCTCTGCCGAGCGGCTGCCGGGTTCGGGTCGAGTCCGAGCTCGCCGACCGCTCCGGTGACCTGCCCACTGACGGTATCGATTGCGGCGCTGAGCGCGACGGGGTGATCCTCGCCGGCGCGCAGGTAGTGAAGGTAAAACAGTCCGGGCTGCATCTCGAACAGCTCGTAGCTGTCGCTGCCGTGCGCGGTTTCGGTGCCGTTCTCGATCACAGCCCACTCGACTGCAGAACTGGAGAACTTCTGGGAGAGGGTGAACGAGTTACCGCTGTCGACGTATCGAGCGTCGAGCACGATCTCCCGGCCGTCGAGCGCCCTGCTGAGGTCAGGTAGGTACTCGTCGAAGCCGTCGGCCATCTCGGTGAGCGGGGCCCAGTCTTCCTTGTTCCAGCTGAATGGGGTTGTTGCACTCAACATTTGATGCCCTTCGATGGTGGGTGATACGTGGCGCAGGTACCGGCGTCCGGAAACCGGACCAAATTGAACAGATGGTCGAATGTGACCCGAGGCACAACTATGCCAGACCATCTTCATTTAATCAAGGGGTTGATCGAATTGTTTACGCGTCTATCGTGATGGCAACAGGAATGCGGCATGTCCGTCCGAGATGCCCCGATACCTCACATCGCGATGTGTGCACACATATGCGAAACGTATCCTGCGCCGGAACCTGTTTCGGTCCGATGACGACGTGCACCGAGCGATGGGTACAGCGGTTCGGGAGCAGATTTTCCGCTCGTAGGCGGGTCAGCGTCGTTTGATCTCGTCCTGATCATTTGCGGTGGTCAGCTTCTGCAGCAGGCCGGTGAGAAGCAGACGTTCGGGACCTGTCAGTGCGCTGGTCCAGAGTTGTTCACGACGATTGTGCGCCGGGAACGTGTCGGTGATGGCGGAATGTCCAGCGCTGGTCAGTGAGACCGTCAGTGCACGCCCGTTCGTGGTTGACCGTTCCGACGCGACCAGACCGTCGCGAGTCAACGTCTTCACCAACGCAGAAGTAGCCGAGCGGCTCATGCCTGCCCACTCCGCGATGCGCTTGGACTCGCTCGGGCCGACGAGCGCCACAGGACGAACAGGACCATCGCGCCGGTTGGCTGTCCGAACTGCTCGGGCTGCGCCCGACTACATCTTGGCGTAGCGGGCCATGGCGAAGCTGTAGAGGCCGTAGGCGATGATGCCGGCACCGGCCGCGATGAGGAGGGCTACTCCGTAGGGTTGGGCGCCGACGGTTTTGAAGGCGCCGTCGAGTCCTGAGGCCTTATCGGGCTCGGATTGATTGACGGCGAGGATCACCAGCAACCCGATGGCGGCGATGGCCAGACCTTTCGCGATGTAGCCGACCATGCCCAGTCGCCGCACGAGCGGGCTGGTGGTTCCTTCGAGGTCGTCGAGGAAGTTGCGACTGATCCCCTTGTAGACGTGGTATCCGCCGACGGCGATGATGACCAGCGCCCCCGCGATGAGGGCGATCGTGCCGGCGGTGGTGTGCATCAGGCGGGCGGTAGTGCCCGCACTCTGGCCGCTGCTCGACTTTCCGCTGCCGCGGGCGAATCCGAACGCCGAGAAGGCGAACGAGAAGTAGACCACCGCCAGGGCGAAGGCCTTCACACGATCGATGATTTCCGATTTCTTGCTGTCGGCGCCGGGTCGGGACGAACTACCGAGTGCCGCTTCGGCGAGCCGCCACAGTCCCATGATGACGAATGCGACCACACCCACCCAAAGTGCGGCGATGCCGCCCGGTTTGGCAGCCAGTTCCGTCATGGCACCGGATTGGTCGGCGGTGCCGGCTGCCCCGCCGAGGGCGAGCCGGATGGCGATGTAGCCGATGATCAGGTGCACGATCCCGCTCACGACGAACCCGCCCCGAGCGAACCATTCGAAAAGGCTGTTCTGCGCCAGTCGGCCTGCGGTGGAGGACGAGTTGTCGTACGACGCCCGCGAGGAGTTGGTGGCGGATGCCGGGGAAGGGGTGGTGTCAGGCATGGTGATCGTCCGA
Source organism: Rhodococcus sp. USK13 (assembly GCF_018343855.1). Taxonomy (NCBI): domain Bacteria; kingdom Bacillati; phylum Actinomycetota; class Actinomycetes; order Mycobacteriales; family Nocardiaceae; genus Rhodococcus; species Rhodococcus sp. USK13. The sequence goes on from NZ_CP069242.1 coordinate 1,247,831, forward strand.
TGTTGATGGTGGTGGAATCCTCCGCCGGCGGGTGCGCCGGTTCGTGTGCAGGGTTCGTAGGGCTGTGCGTAGCCCGATGCGGGTAGCCGGAGTTGCCGCGACCGGCTCACTCACGGTGCGGAATCTCAGTTCGGAGGCCGTCTCGGGGGCATCGTCGGCGGTCGCGCGCAGAAACCGGTCGGGGAGTGCGAGTTTGTGGATGGTGCGCAGCGTCAGCAGATACTGCCGGGCGAGGGAGCCGGTGGTGTACGGCAGGTCGTATTTCTCGCACAATGCGTGCACCTTCGTGGAGATTTCCGCGTAGCGGTTACTGGGCAGGTCGGGGAACAGGTGATGCTCGATCTGATAGCACAGGTTGCCGCTGAGGAACGCCATCACCGGGCCGGCCCGGAAGTTGGCGGCGCCGAGCATCTGCCGCAGATACCACTCCGGCTGTGTCTCGTTCTCGAGTTCGGTGAGGGTGAACTTCTCGGCGCCGTCCGGGAAGTGCCCGCAGAAGATCACCACGTACGACCACACGTTCCGCAGCAGATTCGCGGTCAGGTTCGCCGTCAGCGTTCGCCGCCAGCGGCGTCCGCTGAGGGCGGGAAAGAGCAGGTAGTCCTTGCCCGTCTGGCGGGCGATCTTTCCGATCAGTGCTCGGGTGTGGGCGGACTTCTCGGCGGCAGTGCGGGCTCGGTTCTGTTCGGAGTACAGGTCGTGGAGGGCGATCCCCCATTCGAACATCGCCGCCAGCAGCAGGTTTCGCAGCGGTTGCAGTAGATGTTCCGGCTTCCACGGCTGGTCGCGGGTGATCCGGAGAACACCGTAGCCGAGGTCCTCGTCCATCCCGACGACGTTGCTGAACACGTGGTGGCGGTAGTTGTGGGAATACCGCCACTGCGATGACAGGCCGGCCATGTCCCATTCCCAGTTGCTGGAATGGATTTCGGGGTCGTTCATCCAGTCCCATTGGCCGTGGGAGACGTTGTGGCCGATCTCCATGTTTTCCACGCTTTTGGCCACCGCGAGCGCTGTCGTCCCGAGGGCCCAGCCCGCCGGTTTCCTGCTGCCGTAGATCACCAGTCGTGCAGCGGCATCGAGTAGCCGCTGAAGGCCGATGGTGCGGCGGATGTAGGTGGCGTCGGCCTCCCCGAGGGACTTGGTGACCTCCCGGCGAATGCTGGTGAGTTCGTCGCTGAGTGCCTCGACGTCCGCGTCGGTGAGGTGTGCGTATTCCTTGATGTCGGAGATGGCCATGGTGTGCTCCAGGTGCCGGACGAGTCCCTCCGGAACCTGGGTGCTGCCCCGTCCGGTGCGGGCCTCAGGGCCGGGTCAGTAGTAGGGGCGGTGCCCTGCCACCGCGTGGCCCATCGACCCCATGATCACCATGACCACGCCGATGACGATGAGCGCGATGATGATTCCGAGAATGATCATGAGGGCGACCTGATTTCGGGACAGAGACTGGGGATTGGGTATCGAACGGTGCGAGCGGGTCAGTGTTTGAAGGTGTGCTTGATCTTCTGTCCCGCTTGCTTGAGCTTGTCTCCGGTTTGCTTCATGTTGCCCTTGGCCTGGTCTGCACTGCCCTCGGCTTCCATGCGTTCGTTTCCAAGGGCCTTGCCGACCGTCTTCTTGGTGGCGCCCTCGGCGGTTTCCGTCTTGTGCCGAAGCTTCTTCCCGATGCTCATGGCGGTACTTCTTCTCTCTGTGGTGATCGGACGGCGTGGCTGCGGGCCCGATGTCGGTGGATTTCCTCAGCGCGCGACGTCGTGGGTGGTGGCGGCCCCGGTTGTTCGGTGGCCGAACGGGTGCCGCCAGTCGCGTCGCCCGTCTCGCTGGTCACCAGGGGTTGACCCGTTCGCGGTTCTGTCGACTGTGTCCGGGTCCGCGGCGACCATGTCGCGCTGCCCGGCGAGGCGGTCCCGGTCCTGGTACGCGTCCGCTGTCTGCTGGCGAGAATCCTTCAGGTCGTGTCGGGCAAGGCGGCCGCGGCGGGAAGTCCGCCGGGCACCGGCCAGTAGCACGCTCAGCCCGAGGAGGCCGACCGCGCCGACGACGATGCCGTACAGGAACAGCGTGCCGGTGGAGCCGGTGACGTGATAACCGAAGACGGCGAAATCATCGGTCAGGGCGTGCCCGTCGCCGCTGTTGGTCAACACGCCCGCGAGTCCGATGACCACCGCGGCGAGCAGAATGACGAGTCCGAAGATGATGATCATGGCGGCCTCCCGGGCCTACGTTGTAGTACCCAGTCAACGCCGTATTCCGCGGTGTGTCAACGCCGTAGGTCTACTGTCGAGACCTACGGTAAAGGCCTACAGTGGAAGCAGCGAAGGGAAGTGTTTGTGATGGCCAAGGCCCCCGCTGATCGCCCGATCCGCTCCGGTAACGGTTCTGTCCCGGACGGCGGTCCGATCACCCGCCGGCGAATCCTGACGGCAGCACTTGCGATCATCGACCGCGACGGAATCGACGCACTGTCCATGCGACGCCTCGGCAAAGCCCTGGGCCGCGACCCGATGACCCTCTACCGTCACGCTCCGAACAAGGCCGCGCTCCTCGACGCCGTCGCCGAGAGCGTCCTCGACCAACTCGAGGTCGACACCGACGACGGCGACTGGGCAACCCAACTCCGGGAGGTCGCCCGGGGCTTCCGCCGGTTGGCGCTCGATCATCCCCACGTGGTCCCGCTGCTGGTCACCCGGCCCCTGTCGACGCCCCTGGGGCTGCGGCCCCTGGGAACTCTGCGCCCCCTCGAGAACATCCTGAGCTTGCTCACCCGGGCCGGCTTCACCGGGACTGATGCCCTGCACGTCTACCGGGCATTGTTCGGCTTCCTCCACGGTCACGTCCTCAACGAACTCCAGGAAATCGTCGAACGCCCCGACGAGCACGACGATCTGCTGCGCCTGGGACTGCACCGGCTACCGATCGGCGAGTTCCCGCTGCTGCGTGGTCTCGCACCCGTGCTGGCGTCGTATGACGGCGCCGCCGAACTCGAACGCGGCCTCGACATCCTGATCACGGGACTGACCGCCACACTGCCCCATCCCGACAGCCCAGCCTCCCTGCGGTGAGCTGAATCCAACGGACGAACCTTCGTGCCGGCACCCCCGACCTGCAGCATCTACCGACGCGGCGGATCCACATAGTCATCGCACGTTTCTTCTGTCGCTCGTGCGGGGAGGCGGTGCGGATCCAGCCCTGCTCCGGTGCGCAACCACAGGCCGACCGGTGGTTCACTCCTCCCAAGAGTCCGGCTGACTCGCGGCTGCGCGATCGCCTGTCGGTGGCGATCCGTAGGCTCGGGTTCGTTCTGGTGAGCATCCCCCCAAATTTGTTCGCGAGTACCGCCCCGGCTAACGCACATCTCATCTGCACGTAACCTACGGTTGCGTAACCTACGCTAGCGTCGACGCATGGCGATTTCCGATGTTACGGACTATGCCCACCTGGCCGACGCGGATGTCGAAGCGCTTTGCGGCGAGTTCGACGCAATCCGGTGTGATATCGAAGCGTCGCGTGGCGAGCGGGACGCCCGGTACATTCACAGCACGATCCGACTACAGCGTTCCCTCGAAACAGGTGGTCGCGCAGTGTTGTTCGCGAGTTGGTTTCCTCCGGCCTGGCTTGCCGGCACGGCGCTGCTGGGCACCGCCAAGATCGTCGAGAACATGGAGCTCGGCCACAACGTGATGCACGGTCAGTGGGATTGGATGAACGATCCGGAGATCCACTCGTCGTCGTGGGAGTGGGACATCGCCGGCGTGTCGGCGCACTGGAAGCAGACCCACAACTACATCCATCACAAGTACACCAATGTGCTCGGGATGGACGACGACGTGGGCTACGGCCTACTCCGCGTCACCCGCGATCAGCGCTGGCAGCCGTGGAGCGTCGGCAATCCGGTCTACAACCTACTGTTGCAGCTGTTCTTCGAGTACGGCGTGGCGTTGCAGCATTTGGAGCTGGGCAAGGTAACCCAGGGCGGCATCGATCGGGTCGAGTTGGTGCGCAGAGGTCGCGATCTGCTCGCCAAGGTCGGCAAGCAGATCGCCAAGGACTATGTTCTCTATCCAGTACTGACCGGTCCGGCGTTCCCGCTCACGTTCACCGCGAACCTGACGGCGAACATGATCCGCAACGTCTGGACCAACATGGTCATCTTCTGCGGGCATTTCCCCGACGGCGCGGAGAAGTTCACCACCGCCGATCTGGAAGACGAAACGCGGGGACAGTGGTACCTGCGGCAGATGCTCGGCAGCGCGAATTTCGAGGCGGGGCCGGTCATGGCATTCATGAGCGGCAACCTCTGCTACCAGATTGAGCACCACCTGTTCCCAGATCTGCCGAGCAACCGGCTGCACGAGATCTCCGTGCGGGTTCGTGCGCTGTGCGAAAAGTACGACCTGCCCTACACGAGCGGATCGCTGCCCGTGCAGTACCTGAAGTCCTGGCGCACCATCGCGAAGCTGGCGCTGCCGAACCAGTTTCTGCGAGCGACCGCCGACGACGCGCCCGAGACCGCCTCGGAACGCAAGTTCACCGATCCCACGCCGCGGATCGACCCGGTCACAGGCGTGCGCCGCGGGCTGGTAACAGCAATCCGCGACCGTGTGGGAGTCTGACATCACCGCACGGTGGTGCCACTCGAGTATTGGCGCCCGTTCGAGGATCTTGCGCCGACGCTCTGATCCGGGTTAGCGATGTCGAGCCGGATCTGGACACGGTGGCCGACCGTGCGCACCGTTCCCAGGTGTTCGAAAACCGGGGTGACGTGATCGATGCGGCGTCGGCGCCGGCAGCGAAGATCACCAGCTCGCCGGTGCAGGCCCGGGCGACACCGCCGGTGACGGGGGCGTCGATCACCCTCGCGCCCGCGGCTTGAAGGGTGTTCGCCGGCGTCGACGATGCCGAAGTGCACGGTGTCGGTGTTGATCGCGTCGACGTCGCCGACGCATTCGAGTTCGAGGGCCAGCGTGCGTCGGGAACGGATATTCTCCCGCAGGACCGTGCTCAGTCCTACGTTGATCATGTTGAAGACAGGATTGTCCACGGTGTCGAACAGGTAATCGTGGATCTGCAGGTCCGCTTCCAGGGCGCCCTCGTGGTCACCGTCGGCGGTGCGCTCCACCATCCGGTCGACGATCGGCCGCAGTTCCGCGATGTCGGTGTCGGTCACCTGCAGGGCCGCCTCCGCGGCGATCGACTCCTCGATCATCTCGCGGGCCTGGACGAACTGGGCCGTGCCGAGATAGCCGAGCCGGTGCATGAGAGTGAACGAGGTCCGGAACAACGACGCGTCGGGGGCATCGAGATAAGTGCCGTGCCCGCGCCGGCGCCGAAGCACACCGAGGTACTCGAGCATGGCGAGTTGCTCGCGGAGTGTGCCCCGACTGATTTCGAGCTTCTCCACGAGTTGCCGCTCGGGCGGGAGCCGGCGCGCGCCCCCTCGGTGGGCACGCTCAGATCGATCAGTCGAGCTACAAGCAAATCGAGCGCGTCGTCCACCTCCACTCCCTCCAGATGTTGGTTGAACCAATTTGGTTAAACCAATTCATGGTGGCAGGAGTCACAGCATGTCAAGTGCCATCCGTGGAATCACGAACGTCGTCGCAAGTGCGCCACTAACGGCTCGATAGTCAGTGCTGATGGTGCTCGGCAGTATTTCCTCAGGGTCGGGACGCCACCGCCTGTGCGCGAAGCTGCGCGGGCTCCCGGCACCGGCGTCGTTCGATGGCGTGTGGATCGCGCGCGCCCGTCGGCACGTGTCGGCTGTCCTTCGCCGTTGGTCGCAGTAGCGGCTGGCCGGAAAGCTGGTGCTCCACGGCTCGGTGTTGACACCCGAGGTGTTGCGGGTCACAATTCGCGTAGTTGACATGACTGTCACGTCATACTTTGTTTTTGGATTGGCCGAGGAGGCAGGATGACGACGTCGATATCCGATATGCGTGGGTTGGGCCGGCGGGTGAGTAACTGGGGTCGTTGGGGCGTCGATGACGAGCGGGGGACCACGAACCTCATCACGCCCGAGTGCGTGGCGGCTGCCGCGAAGTTGATTCGGACTGGCCAGATCTTCGAACTGGGCATTCCGCTCGACGGTGACGGGCCGCAGCCGGGAGGCAATCGGGTCAATCCGATCCGGCTGATGGCCGAGAATGGGCAGGAGCAGGTGCTTCCCGGCGGTTTCAAATGGGCGGACGACTATGTCTTCATGCCGCTGCAGGCTGGCTCGCAGTACGACTCCCTTTCCCATGTGCACTACGACGATCAGCTCTACAACGGGTATCCGGGATCCGGCGTCACCGTCAAGGGTGCCGACAAGTGCGGAATTCACACCCAGGCGAAGGGAATCGCCGGGCGCGGCGTGCTGCTCGACGTGGCCAGGGCGCGCGGTGTGGATTGGCTCGAAGCCGGGACCGCGATCACTCCGGACGAACTCGATTCCGTCGCTGCCGCTCAGAACGTCGAGATCGGTTCGGGCGACATCGTGATGATCCGCACCGGTTGGCGGGCAAAGTTTCTCGCCGACCACGACCCGGCAAGTTTCATGGCCGGTGAGCCTGGACTGAGTCTGTCGTGCGCGTCCTGGCTGCGCGAGCGCGACGTCGCGGTGGTGGGCTCGGACAATTGGGCGGTCGAGGTGATGCCCGGCGAGAACCCCGGGGCGTTGTTCGAGCTTCACATGGTGCTCATCCGGGACATGGGCATGACCCTTGCCGAGTTGCTGGACTTCGAGGAGCTGTCCGCCGCCTGCGCTGCCGACGGCGTTTACGACTTCTTCTACGCCGGACCGCCCCTGCAGTTCACCCGCGGGGTGGGGTCGCCGATCAACCCGCTCGCAATCCGGTGAGAACCCACTCCACCGCCACTTCATCAGTACCGAGGAGAAATTGAATGCTGGTCAGCGACATCGTCGAGTACAGCGCGCGCAAACATCCCGACCGGATCGCGCTGCGATTCGAGGACGAGGTAGTGACCTACGCCGAACTCCGTGACCGCAGCCGACGACTCGCGGCTGCTCTGCTCGGCGTCGCTGCTCCAGGGGACCGGGTCGCAATCCTGTCCACCAACAGCACCGAGTACTTCGACTGCTACTACGGTGTGCCGATGGCCGGAATGGCTCTGACCATCCTCAACTTCCGCCTGCATCCCGACCAGATCGCCGCGCTGATCGAGCATTCCGGTGCGACCGTGCTGATCGTGGCGGCCGAGTTCGCCGGCACTATCGAACAACTTCGCGATCAGATCCCCTCGGTGCACACCATGGTCTTTATCGGAACTGCCCCGGGAACCCTCGGCTGGGACGAATTCGTGGGCAACGGGCCGGCGCAGGCGCCGTCGGTGCGGCCGACGCCGGACGACATTGCGTGGCTGGTCTACACGTCCGGCACCACCGGCACACCGAAAGGCGTGATGCTCAGCCATCGCAACCTGGTCAGCGGGGTCACGTCGTCGGCACTGCAGTGGGCACTGCCCGAGGACACGGTCTTTCTGTTCTGCTTCCCGCTCTGCCACGTCGGCGGATACGTCACGCTGCTCAACCACCTGATGGGCAGCACCGTCGGCATTCTCCGCACGTACGACAACGCGACATTCCTGCGCCTGGTCGAGCGATGGCAGGTCACCCAGACCGGACTGGCACCGACCATGATCAACTTCCTGCTCCAGGATCCCGCGCTCGCCGACCACGACCTCAGCTCCCTGCAGGCAATCGGCTACGGTTCCTCGGCGATCCCCGCCGAGGTGCTGCGGCACGGGCTCGAACGCCTCCGCTGCGACTTCTATCAGGGCATGGGCATGACGGAACTCGCCGGCAATGTGCTGCACCTGGACTACGACGCGCACCGGCGCGCAGCCGGCGGTGAGAGCGAACTGCTCTCCGCGGCAGGTAAACCCATGCGTCTGGTCGATATCCGGATCGTCGACGACACCATGCGCGACGTACCCGCCGGTGAGGTGGGGGAGATGGTGGTCCGCGGCGACCAGGTGATGACTGGCTACTGGCATGACGAGGACGCAACCGCCTCCGCATTCACGGACGGATGGTTCCACACCGGCGACCTGGTACGCCGCGACGACGAGGGCTTCGTCTATATCGTGGACCGGAAGAAGGATCTGATCATCAGCGGTGGCGAGAATGTCGCGTCGCTGACCGTCGAGCAGGCCCTCTACCGTCACCCCGCGGTCGCCGAGGCCGCGGCGATCGGCGTCGAGGACGACATCTGGGGCGAATTGGTCTGTGCGGTCGTCGTTCTCCGTGACGGTGCCACCGCCACCGCCGATGACATCATCGCCACCTGCCGTGAACAGCTCGGCGGATTTCAAGTGCCCCGGCGGGTCGTGTTCATCGACACCCTGCCCAGGAACGTCACCGGAAAGATCCTCAAACGCGACCTGCGTGAACGTTTCTCCCACGCCACGGTCTAGTTGCTTCACCATCGCACGGCGGCGAAGAATTTCCTGTCGCCGCCGCTGCGTGCTGCCGAAAATACCTGAGCCGGCCCCTCCGGGGCGTGTGCCTTCCTTCCACTGGAGCGACCATGAAACGCATCCTCGCCGTGGGCCTGACCGCCCTGTGCGCCACCGCGACCCTGACCGCATGCTCGGGGCGCGAAACCGCCACCGCCGCAGGGAACTGCGACCCCGGCATCACCGACACCGAAATCCGCTTCGGCACCAGTCTGGTCCAGTCGATCGCCGGACCCCAGGCCACCGCGGCGTCGGCCCTCTTCGATGAGATCAACGCCGCGGGGGGCGTCACCATGGGTGACGGCAAGTCCCGCAAAATTGTCTATACGGCACTTGACGACGGGTACGACCCCGCTCGCACGGTCGGCAACGTCCGGTCGCTGGTCGAACAGCAACAGGTGTTCGCGATCCAGAACCTGATCGGCACCGCGTCGACCCTTGCGGTCGTCGACTACCTCGCGCAGAAGAACGTCCCACTGGTGTTCCCCATGACCGGAACGGACGAGTTGCTCGCCACTCTCGACGAACGGCCCGTGGTGGCCGGCGCGGTCAACCCGCAGACCGCCTGGGAGGTTGCCGAGCGCGCCAAGCAGATCCTGCGCGATCACCCGCAAGCGAAGGTAGCGGTCCTGTATCCCAACGACAGTCTGGGCAACGGCAGCCTCGCCGCGTTGACGTCCGCCCTCGACGGCAGCGGCGCGCAGATCATCGCACAGCAGTCGTATGAACAGACCACCCCGTCGGTGGATTCGCAGGTGGTCAACCTCGCGAACTCCGGGGCCGACGTGTTCGTCAACTTCGCCACCGCCAGCTTCGTGACGCAGTCGCTGAAGAAGGCCCACGAGCTGAGCTGGAAGCCGGAGACGTACATCTACTCCGGTGCCACCGACACCAACTTCGTCTTGGCCCCGGCCGGCCTCGACGCAGCCGAAGGGGTGCACTCCTTCTACTGGATCTACGACGTCAGCAGCCCCGACCACGACCAGCTGCCGGGCATGCGCAACTGGCGGGCGTTCGCCGAGCGGCACGCCGACGCGCTCGAGTCCACCGACACGATCGCGGCGACCGGGTACAACACGGCTCAGCTGCTCGTCACCGCCCTCGAGCAGATGAAGGGGTGCACCCGCGCCGATCTGCTCGACTCCGTCCAGAACCTGCGCGCAGTCACGACGGACCTGTCCATCGACGGGGTCACCTTCGACACCAGCGCGGACTACCCGTATGCGATCACGTCGATGGCTCCGATGACCTTCCGCGACGGCAGTTGGCACTACGACGCTGTGGTCACGCGCAGCACCGACCGATGACCGCCGGGCAGCCGGGTGTTCCCGCACTGCAGGTGAGCGATGTTCACCTGCGGTTCGGCGGAGTGCTCGCCCTCGATGGACCGTCGTTCACGATCGAGCCCGGACAGATCGTCGGGCTGATCGGCCCGAACGGGGCCGGGAAGACCACCCTGTTCAACTGCATCAGCAGGCTGTATCAACCGGATTCGGGACAGATCACCTTCGGGTCCACCGACCTGCTCGCGCTGTCTGCGGACGCGGTCGCCGATGCCGGAATCGCGCGCACGTTCCAGAACATCGGCTTGTTCCCGACGATCTCGGTGCTCGACAACATCCTTACCGGGTCGTACTCGCGTACCCGCGCGGGTTTCCTCGCCACCGCATTGGGACTGCCGCGCACCCGCCGGGAGGAGGCCGGTGAACGGGAGGAAGCTTGGGCGCTGCTCGAATCGATGGATCTCGCGCACGTCGGCCGCGAACCGGCCGGCAACCTGCCCTATGGCACGCTCAAGCGGGTCGAGCTCGCGCGGGCACTGATGCAACGCCCCCGGCTGCTGATGCTCGACGAACCGGCGAACGGCCTGATTCACGAGGAGGTCCTCGAACTCGCCGACACGGTCCGGCGTCTGCGCGACGAACGGGGATTTTCGGTGCTGCTCGTCGAGCACCACATGGCTATGGTGATGTCGATCTCCGACCGTGTGGTGGTACTGAACTTCGGGCAGAAGGTCACCGAGGGCGAACCGGCCGAGGTTGCAGCCCATCCCGAGGTCATCGAGGCTTATCTGGGCGGTGCGGCATGAACATGCTCACCGTCGAAAACTTGCACGCCCGGTACGGGCGCGCAGGGGTGCTGCACGGCATCGATTTCCACGTACCGGCAGGAGAGGTCACGGTGGTACTCGGCGCGAACGGCGCCGGGAAGACCACCATTCTGCGATCGATCTGCCAGACGGTGCGTACCACAGGGCGCATCATCCTCGACGGCCGGGACATCACCGGTATGCGCACCGACCGGATCGCCCGACTCGGGGTGGCCCACGTTCCCCAGGGACGCGGCACGTTCGGAGATCTGACGGTCGAAGAGAACCTCCGGGTCGGTGGTTACACCACGTCGGCCGCCGCCACCGACCGGGCGATCGAGCGCTGGTATGAGTTCTTCCCGCGGCTACGGGAACGGCGCCGGCAACAGGCGGGTGGGCTCAGCGGCGGTGAACAACAGATGCTCGCGATCGCCCGGGCACTCGTGGCAGGTCCGCGGTTGCTGCTGCTCGACGAGCCGTCCCTCGGTCTGGCCCCGCGCATCACCCAGGAGGTGTTCCGCGCGCTCGGCCGAATCAGTGAGGAGTCCGAGACGACGATCCTCGTCGTCGAACAGAACGCGCATCTGGCTCTCGACATCGGGACGTCCGCGGTGCTCGTCGACGCCGGTCGAGTCGTCGCCCAACGCGCCGCCGCCGGATTGGCCCACGACGAGTCGGTGCGCCGCGCCTACCTCGGCTACTGAGCACAGGAGAGTGGTCATGGATGTATTTCTTCAACAATTGGTGGACGGGCTCACGTGGGGCGCCCTGTACGGCGCGTTCGCGTTGAGTATCGTCCTGGTCTACCGAGCCTCCGGGATCGTCAACTTCGCGCAGGGTGAGATGGCGATGTTCTCGGCGTTTTTCGCGTGGCAGTTCCACCAGTGGGGTGCGCCGCTGTATGCCGCCGTGCTCGGCGCGATGGTGGTGGCCTTCATTGGCGGTGCCGCCGCCGAACGAGTACTGATCCGCCCGCTGGCGTCCTCCCCGAACCACATGCCGTTGGTCATCATCACACTCGGTTTGATGCTAGTCCTCAACAGTGCCGCTGGGTGGATGTGGGGTGTGCAGAGCAAGGAGTTCCCGGCGATCGCCGCCGGGCCGGTGCTCACCCTCGGCCCGGTCGCGGTCTCCCGGCAGTCACTGGTGATCGTCGGGGCCGTTAGTGTGGTCGCGGCGCTGCTGTTCGTGCTGTTCCAGCGCACCAAGGTTGGATTGGCGATGCGGGCGGCGGCCGCCAACCCCGACTCCGCGGAGTTTCTCGGGGTCCCCGTCGGCCGCATGCTGATGATCGGCTGGGGTCTCGCCGCGGCGATCGGGGCCCTCGCCGCCTCCCTCGCGGCGCCGCAACTGTTCCTGCAACCGAACATGCTCGTCGCCTCACTGATCTACGCATTCGCCGCCGCCGTCCTCGGCGGCCTCGACAGCCCGGTCGGTGCACTCGTCGGCGGGTTGTGTGTCGGTGTCGCGGAAAACCTTGCCGGTACCTACATTTCCTGGATCGGACACGATTTCAAACAGGCTGTGGCGTTGGCCCTCATCCTCGGGGTGCTGCTCCTCAAACCCGAGGGCCTGTTCGGCGCACGGAAGGTGGCCCGGGTATGAGAATCGTCGAACTGCTTCGCCGCCCCCGCGCCGAACTCGACCCCCCACGGTGGCTGGCCAGGGCCACAGTCGCATTGGTGGTCCTCGTGGCGTCGGTGGCGCCGCTGGTGTCGGCGCCGTATGTCAACTTCGACCGCTCCATGGTGCTGGTGTACGTGGTGGTCGGGTTGGGACTGAACCTGTTGACCGGCAACACCGGCCAGATCTCGCTCGGCCACGGCTTCTTCTTCGCCGTCGGCGCCTACCTCAGTGCTGTGCTGGTCGAGAACCACGACGTGCCGTATCTGTTGCTCCTTCCGATCGCGTTCGCGGTCTGTTACGTCATCGGGTATCTGTTCGGGCTGCCCGCCCTGCGCCTGCACGGACTCCAGCTGGCGCTGGCCACCCTGGGTTTGGCGCTGGTGACCCCGGCGGTGATCAAACGGTTCGAACACGTCACCGACGGGCAAGCGGGCATCAATATCGCCGGCGCCGAACCGCCCGGATTCAGTGGGCTCGAACGCGACCAGTGGGTGTACTACCTGTGCCTGGTGGTGGCGGCGCTCGCCTACCTCGTCGTGCGCCGGCTCTCCACCGGCCGGATCGGCCGATCATTGATCGGAATCCGTGACTACGAGGCTGTGGCCACCACCCTCGGCGTCCCGGCCACCCGCACGAAGACGACGGTGTTCGCGCTCAGCGCGGCCCTCGCCGGGGTCGGCGGCGTGCTCTACAGCTTCGTGGTCCAGTACGTCGGCCCCGAGGCATTCGGGCTGCCGTTGGCGATCGCCTTCATCACCATGATTGTCATCGGTGGCCTCGGCACCGTTCCGGGCGTGGTGTTCGGTGCGTTCTTCGTGCAGTACGTGCCGCAGTGGACGGCGGAGATCAATCAGTCGGCGGCGGGGATGACCTATGGGGCTGCGCTGATTGTTTTCATCTTCGTCCTCCCGTACGGGGTGATCAGCCTGGTCCGATGGGCGCTGGGGCCATTGGTGAGCAGGATCCCCGGAACCCGCCCCCACGCCCGGTCGACGACGGCGGCCGACGAGGATCCACGGGAGTTGGTCGTCTCCCACTGACCACCGGCATCGGCTCCGGAAAACAGGCGGTGCCCGGCGGACGGATCCGCCGGGCACCGCTTGGTGTCCGCGTTCTAGCGGTTCATGTGCCGGGGGTTGGCCACACGCAGACGGGCCAGCACCGCGATCGACATCGCCCGGCGCACCCCGTCGTCCGAATAGTCCACTGCCCCCGCGCGTATCCGGGTGGCGAGTTCGGCCTCGGAGGCGCATCCGAGTGCACCGAGGGCGTTACCGAGAACGGAGTCGATGCCGTTCCCGGCGTCGAGTTCCCGGCCTGCGGTGCGCAGCAGGTTGACGCAGATCCGCAGAAGATACCGCTGCCGCTGGTGCGTGCCCTCCAGCGCCGGGCCGATGTCGGTGGCCAGCGTGTCGGTGACCAGATCGAGGATCTCGGTGACGGTGGGTCGCCCGTGCACGGTGGGTCCGGGCGGAGTGCGCGGTGGAGTAACCGCGGAGTCGCCGAGCAGGCCGAGGACGTCGAGCAGGTCGTACTCGGATTCGCAGACTCGGCGTCCGATTGCCGCCAACTCCAGGGACGGCTCCGCCCCGCCGAGGTGACGTTCGGCCTGAAACCTGCTCAGCACCAGCCATCTCAGCGTTCCAAAGGCTTCCCACCAGTGCAGTTCGGCCACCGAGGGGCGGGTTCCGGTGGCCTTCTCGTAGCCGTCGAGGAGTTGTTCGCGGGTGCCGATGCCGGCGACCGGTGCGGGCGCACCGAACCGCCAGGCCCGTACACACAACCAGCCGAGGTCCTCGACGGGGTTGCCGAGGTGGGCGAGTTCCCAGTCGAGCACCCCGCGGATGCCGGTACCGTCGACGAGGAGATTCCCGATCCGGAAATCGCCGTGTACCAAAGCATGCGGGCGATCGGTCGGGCGGTGGTCGCGTAACCACCGCAGGCCCGTCTCGACCGCCGGCCGGGGATCGTTCAGGCCGCGGTAGATCACCTCGATCGCGTCCACGGGGTCGGTGGCGTCGAGCATGCGGAGTGAATCGAGGGGAGTGCGGTGGATCAGCCCGAGCACGGAGCCCAGGTTCTCGGCGAGGTGGCCACGCACCTCCGCGAACGCCGGATCCCGCTGCAGTGTCCGGGGTAGCGATTCCCCCTCGACCTTGTTCATCAGCAGGTAGGGCGCGTCGATGCCGGGCGCGGTGTCACCCGAGGCGAGGACGGTGGGCACCGGCACGCCCGCGGTAGCAGCGGCCCGCAGGCACGCCACCTCCGCCCGCATCCGGGCGGCGTCACCGTGCCCGGGAGGGTCGCGGCGCAGCACCACCGGCAGCGGACGCCCGTCCGGGCTCTCGGCGTCGACCAACCACACCTGCCGGCTGGCACCGCCGGTCAGCTGCCGGGGTTCTCCCACGGTGGTCCCCGTTCCATAGGCGGCAGTCAGAACGGAGCCGATACCGTCCGCGAGCGTCGTTGCGCGAGCGTCGGTCATCGCCATGGCGCGGCCTCCGGATCGCGCAGCAACCGGCGGGCCGTGGACATCCGGTGCACTTCGTCGGGACCGTCGTAGATCCGTGCATACCGCGCCTGCCGGTACATCCGCTCGAGCGGGGTGTCGGCGGTCAGACCGAGGGCGCCGTGGATCTGGATGGCACGGTCGACGACGTCGTGCAGCATGCGGGCACCCCAGAATTTCACCAACCCGATGCGGATCCGGGCATCCTCCCCGGCGTCCATCGCGCGGGCGGCGTCGAGCGTCATGAGCCGGGCGGCGTGGATCTGAGCGGCGGATTCGGCGATGTAGCGGTGCACTTCGCCCTTCTCGGCGAGCACCGAGCCGTGGGCGTAGCGGGTGTTCGCGCGAGCGCACATCAGCTCGTAGGCGCGTTGGGCCTGCCCGAGCCACCGCATGCAGTGGAAGATCCGACCGGGGCCGAGCCGGTCCTGGGCCACGGCGAAGCCCTTGCCGCGCTCGCCGAGGAGGTTGGCGGCCGGAACGCGGACGTCGGTGAGCCGGACCTCGTAGTGGTCGCTCGGGTTGTGCCCCATCGTGGGGATCGAGCGGACGATCTCGAATCCGGGGGTGTCGGTCGGCACGATGATCGCGCTGATGCGTTCGTGCCGCGGGGTGGTGTCGGGTTCGGTGCGCGCGAAGACCGAACAGTAGCCTGCGTCCCGCACCCCGGTGGTGAACCATTTGTGCCCGTTGATTACCCAGGTGTCGCCGTCCAGCTCGGCGCTGGTTTCGATGAGTGTGGGGTCCGAGCCGGCTACTTCCGGCTCGGTCAGCGCGACAGACGGCAGGAGTTCGCCGGCCACCACCGGGGGGAGCCACCGCTGCTTCTGCTCGGGGGTGCCGTATTTGTGCAGCATCAGCGTGTCCTGCATGGACACCGAACCGGCGGCCAGCTGACCGAATTCGGAGCGTCCGATGATCTCGTTGAGGTACACGAAGTCGAGGAACGGGACGCCACCACCACCGAGTTCGGCGGGGTGCCCGAGCGCCCACAGGTCGAGTTCCTTGGCGCGGTCACGCAGTTGCGCGAGGGTCTTGTGCGCGGCGTCGTCCTCGTTCGCCAGGACGGGTTCGGCGGGGATGACGACGTCGTCGATGAACGAGCGCATCCGCGCGCACAGTTCGGTGATCGAGACGGCGGAACGGGTGTCGGTCATGTCAGTGCTCTCGTGAGTGGGCGGCCAGTGCACGGAGGGGCCGGGTGGCGGCGGAGTCGACGTATTCGTCGATGCGGGTGATCCGGCCGTCGGCGACGTGGACGAACACGCTCGCCGGCACCTCCAGTGGTCCGTGGCCGGGCAGGGTGGCGCGCAGGACGTGCTGCTGGGCGAAGCCGTCCGGCAACTCGTGGCGACGGATGTCCTCGTAGCGAAGGTTTTCGAGGGTGCGTGAGAGCCAGCGCAGCACGCGCAGGTTCTCGGTGACCGTCTGCTCGCGCCCGTCGTCGTTGTGCCAGATCCGCGCGTCAGGTGCATACAGTTCGGTCAGTGTCGTCTCGTTGCCGTCACTGACGGCGGCGAAGAAGCGATCGGCCAAGGCATTCATGAGATTCCGTCTCTTTCCGTGCGGTGCTGCCGCCGAGCGTCGGCGAAGCTGGTCGCCCGTCCGGTGGCGGCAGCGACGTGGTCACTTGCAAGCGGCGCCGGCCGGTACCGGCCGGCCTCCGGCGCGGAGGAGTCCGCTGCCGAGCGATTTGTGGAGCAGCCTCTCGGCCAGTCGGGCGGCCGAGAGAGCCTTGTCGAGGTCGATGCCGGTGGTGATTCCGCCGTCGTCGAACATGTAGGCCAGTTCCTCGGTGGCGATGTTGCCGCTGGCACCCGGTGCGAAGGGGCAGCCTCCGAGGCCACCGACGGAGGCGTCGAATTGGCGGATGCCCAGGGTGTATGCCGCCCAGGCGTTAGCGAGGCCCTGACCGCGGGTGTTGTGAAGGTGCAGGCCGAGGTCCATCTCGGGGGCGGCGTTGCGGACCCGGGTGAGCACGTCGGTCGTGCGCACCGGTGTTGCGGTGCCGATGGTGTCGGCAACCGACAGCGAATCGGCCCCGGAAAGTGCTGCGCGCCGAGCAATCTCGGCCATCCGACCAGGTGGGGTCGGGCCGTCGAATGGGCAATCGAAGGCGATGGCGATGATCACCTCGAGGTGGCCGCCGGCCTGGTGGACCAGTTCGGCGACGGGTTCGATCAGTGCGATCGACTCCTCGCTGCTGCGGCCGACGTTGGCCCGGCTGTGCCCGTCGGAGGCGGACACGACGTACTCGAGGCCGGTGAGGCCGGCCTCGAGTGCCCGACGGGCCCCGCCGAGTCCGGCCACCAGGGCCGAGAACCTCACGTGCGGCCAGCGGTCGAGGTGGGCAGCGACGGCCTCGGCGTCGGCCAATGCCGGGATCGCCTGCGGGGAGACGAAGGACGTGACCTCGATGCGCCCGACGCCGGTGGCCGCGAGTGCCTCGATCAGTTCCAGCTTGGCCTCGGTGGGAAGGGGTTTCTCGATCTGCAGTCCGTCGCGGGGTCCGACCTCACGGATGTCGACCCTCGGTGGGGTCTCGGTCATGAGATCGTGCCCTGATCGCGCAGTGCGGCGAGCCGTTCGGCGTTGTAGCCGAGGAGTTCGGTCAGCACCTCGTCGGTGTGGGTTCCGGGCCGGCTGGGCCCGCCCCAGCGGACCCCGCCCGCGGTCTCGCTGAGTTTCGGGATCACCCCGACTCCCTTCACCGGTTCGGGGTCGAATTCTTCGTCTCCGGGCCCGACGGACGGGTCGACGTGGTCGACGAAGATTTCGCGGGCGGTGAACTGCGGGTCGGCCAGTACCTCGGCGACGGTGTTGACCGGTCCGGTAACCACCTCGAACTTGGTCAACAGTTCGATCAGGTCGGCGGCGGGGAAGCCGGCCGCCCACTCGGCGATGAGCGCGTCGAGTTCGTCCTGGTGGTCACCGCGTGCGGTGTGGGTGGCGTAGCGGGCGTTGGTGGCCAGCTCCGGACGACCCATCGCGGCAGCCAGGCGCGCGAACAGGGTGTCCTGGTTGGCCGCGATGATCACCCACAGTCCGTCCTGCGTTCGATACAGATTGGACGGTGCGACGCGATCGAGTCGGGTGCCGGAGGGTTGCCGGACATGCCCGGTCTTGTGGTAGTCCGGAACGGTGGATTCCTGGATGGCCAGGGCTGCCTCGGTGAGCGCGGCGTCGACGATCTGTCCCCGCCCGGTCCGCTCGCGCGCGATCAGTGCCGCGAGGACACCTTGGAAGGCGAACATCCCGGCGAGGCTGTCGCCGAGTGAAAGTGCGATCCGGGGCGGCGCTTGACCTGGAAACCCGTTGAGGTGGCGCAATCCGCTGATGCCTTCGGCGACCGAGGCGTATCCGGGACGGCCGGCGTATGGCCCGGTCTGACCGTATCCGGAGACCCGAGCCAACACCAGCTTTGGGGAAATCGTCCGGAGGACGTCGTAGCCGACGCCCCACCGCTCGAGGGTTCCGGGCCGGAAGCTCTCGACGACGACGTCGGCGGTGGCGGCGAGGTCGAGGAAGATCTGTCGGCCGGCGTCGGTTCTCAGGTCGAGATTCACGCACCGCTTGTTGCGGGCGTGCACGGTCCAGAAATACTGGTGCCCACCCTCAGCCTGCCCCCAGTCCCGCAGTGGGTCAGGACGATCCGGAGCCTCGATCTTGATAACGTCGGCCCCCATGTCGCCGAGGAGGCGACCACAATAGGGGCCGGCGATCAAGGTGCCCAATTCCAGGACCCGGAGTCCGTCGAGCGCACCCTGCGGAACCTCGGCGGTGTCGGTCGATGGGGCTGATTGCGTTGTCATGGTGCTTGCCTTTGAGGAAGTCGCAACAGGGGAGTGACAGTTCGCTGTGACCGGCCATGCCGCCGGACCGCCGCCAGGTATGCGTATGAGCCCAGATCACGCCCCGACAACTTGCTCGACGACGAGCACAGCGCTGACGATTCGAACCTCAACCTCGGGCCAGCCCGAGCGCGCCGAGACACATCTGATCGAGGGTGTCGAGCAGGGCCTCTTCGTCGGCCTCGTCACCCTGTATCAACCACAGATACAAGGTGTGGTCGACCATGGCGGCCATCGCACGGGCGGCCAGTACCGGGTCGAGGGTGGCGGTGACCAGACCGTCCTGCTGCCAGCGGGCGATGGCGCGGGAGGTTCGATCGATCAACTGCCGGCGGTGCTCGTGACGCAGCTCGCGGAACTCGTCGTTGAACGTCGCGACCTGTTCGACGATTGCCATCAACCGGGCGTTCCGGCGATACGCCTGATAGTACGAGCGGTTGGAGGCGATCAACTTCTCCGCCGGGGACAGGTCGGCGGCGGCCGCCTCCCGGCGGTGCATGTCCTCGAACAAACGGGTGCTCAACTCCCGAAATACATCGTCCTTGGACTCGAAGTAACGATAGAAGGTGCCGTAGGAGACCTTCGCCTCCTGCGCGATGTGTTCGACGCGGGTGTCGAGGAATCCGACCGTCTCGAAGACCTTCTGCGCGGCGTCGAGCAATGCGTCACGCGTCTTACGACCACGCGCGGTCAACGTGTCGGGTGTTGCCGGCGTGGACGGGGTATTGACAGATGACTTGGCCACGGACAAACTCTCCCAACAGATGACATGACTGTCAAGTCATTTTGATTCGCTTCTCGCGACGACTCCACCACATCGGAAGGACCGCAATGAGCACTTCGAACTCCAAATATGAACTTCGTGGCATCAACCACCTCGCGTTGGTGTGCTCGGACATGCAACGCACCATCGATTTCTACTCGGGCGTATTGGGCATGCCCCTGATCAAGACCATCGAGCTGCCGGGGGATCTGGGTCAGCACTTCTTCTTCGACTGCGGCAACGGCAACACCATCGCCTTCTTCTGGCTGACCGATTCCCCCGAGGCCGCGCCCGGCCTCGCAGCCCCCAAGGGACTGCCCGACGAGGGTGAACTCGCCAGTGCGGTGGGATCGATGAATCACGTCGCGTTCGCGGTGCCCGTGGAACAGTTCGACGAGTACTACAGCCGGATGCAAGCCGAGGGAATCAAGGTCAGCCGGTTACTCAACCACGACGACAGCCCCTCCGGCGTGTCTCGGCACGTGCACCCCGGCACTTTCGTGCGCTCGTTCTACTTCCAGGACCCCGATGGTGTCCTGCTCGAATTTGCCTGCTGGACCCGCACCTTCACCGACGCAGACGTCGCGCACGAACCGAAGACCGCCGCCGACCGGCGCGTTCCCACAGCACCCTGATCCTGCCCGCCGTCCGAAAGGAACTCCAGTGCCCCGCCTACGTGAAGTGCCTCGCGCCGAAGTCACCGACGCGAAGATCCTCTTCTTCTACGATCGACTGTTCGGACCCGACAAAGACCCCGCCGTCGACCACGGCACCATCCACGCCACTCCCGGCGACTGGTGGACCGTCTTCGCTCAGTCGCCGGATGTATTCCGGCATGCAGTGCGCGGGTTCTCGCTTTACCGCAACGCCACCTTGGACCCCTTGCTGCGCGAACTGGGGCAGGGCCGGGCCGGGTACGCGCGCGGAAGCCAGTTTGTCTTCTCTCAGCACTGCAAGCAGATGCGCTCCCTCGGGATGCCCGAGGAGAAGATCGCAGCTGTCCCGCACTGGCAGATCAGCGACTGCTTCTCCGCACTCGAGCGGGCCGTGCTGGCCTACACCGACGGGCTCGTCTACGACGGTGGCCGGGTACCGGACGAGGTGTTCGCGGTGCTGCAGGGCAACCTGACGGATCCGGAGATTCTCGAGCTGACCTACATCACCAGCCTCTACGACATGCACGCGACCATGTGCCGCGCCCTCCGCCTCGAATTCGACGACCGCCCTGAGTTGATCGCCGAAGTCAAGGTTCCCGAGGGCGTCGAAGTCCGTGACCTCTCCGCCGACCTGTCCGGGGAATGATCTTCGGCCTCGACAACGACCGCCCAGGTATTGAGGTGCATGGCCGCCCCGATCCGGGCCGACCACGGTGAGATCGCGAGGGTGCGCGCCCATACCTCGTCGGTGATGTGACCGAACTTCTTGAATCCGGTGATACCGGCATTGTTGACGAGAACCGCTGGTGCGCCGAGGCTTTCCTCACCTTTTCGACCGCGGTATCCACCTGCGATCGGTCCGACACGTCCACGTCACCGAACGCGGCTGCAGTATGGCCCTTGTCGACGATTTCCTCGACGACGGTCTTGGCTGCTGCAGCGTTCAGGTCGAGCACGGCCACCGCAGGTGTCCACTCCCAAGGGGTAGCCTCAGGATCGAGTGTTTCGGTCATTGTCTTGCCTTCTCGCCAAGCTAACTCGGCGTGTCGGCCGGCTCCAGTTCAACCGTTATCCCGATAGCCCCGCAGGTTGGGGCCATCCAGGTGATCGGGACTGGACGAGGTGAGAGCAACCCACCGCATGACCGTCCGCGCCTGTGCCAGTGCGGTGATCGGGTTTCTGATCGGTGCGGACAGCCATCGTCCGGTGAGGAAGAGAAAACAAGCGACGAGGGCGTGGAACATCGGCAGGGCAACTCTCCGTTGGCGGTCGGGAACGGGCAAACGGGCGCCCCGCACCGGTGTGATGCGGGGCGCCCGACACGGGGGGATCAGACAGCGGGCGGATCAACTGAGGTGGTGCACTTCCTGCAAGCCGTAGACCGGCGTCGGGATCTTCTCGTACCGTGCCTTGATCTGGAGGGCGAGATACAGGGAGTAATGCCGCGACTGATGCAGATTGCCGCCGTGGAACCACAGCGCTTCCTGCTGCGTAGGCTTCCACATGTTGCGCTGCTCGCCCTCCCAGGGGCCGGGGTCCTTGGTGGTGTCGGAGCCGAGGCCCCAGCACTTGCCGACCTTGTCGGCCACTTCCTGGCCCATGAGGTCCGCGGCCCACCCGTTCATGGAACCGTAGCCGGTGGCGTAGACGACCAGGTCGGCCGGCAGTTCCGTTCCGTCGCGCAGGACCACTGCGGTTTCGGTGAGTCGATCGACCTGTCCGGAGACGAGGTGAATGCTGCCGTCCGCGACGAGTTCGGAGGCGCCGACGTCGATGTAGTAGCCGGACCCGCGGCGCAGGTACTTCATGAACAGGCCGGAGCCGTCGTCACCGAAATCGAGCTTGAATCCCGCCTTTTCGAGCCGGTCGTAGAACTCCTTGTCTCGTTCGGCGATCTTCTGATAGATCGGGATCTGGAACTCGTGCATGATCTTGTACGGCAAGGACGCGAACGTCAGGTCAGCCTTCTCCGTGGTCATGCCCGCAGCGAGGGCACGCTCCGAGTAGAGGTCGCCGAGGCCGAGATCCATGAGAGATTCCGACTTCACGATGTGCGTGGACGAACGCTGCAGCATCGTGACATCGGCGCCGTTCTCGTAGAGCGCCTTGCAGATGTCGTGGGCCGAGTTGTTGGAGCCCACGACGACGACGCGCTTACCCGCGTAGGCGTCCGGACCCGGGTGCTGACTCGAGTGGTGCTGCTCGCCCTGGAAGATGTCTTGGCCCGGGAACGTCGGGACGCTGGGTTTGCCCGACATGCCGGTGGCCAGCACCAGCTGTTTCGGGTGGAGCACGACCTCCTCACCGGCACGGTCGAGGACGACGGTCCATTCCTTGGTCTCCTCGTCGAAACTGGCGGAGGTGCAGGTGGTGGACGCCCAGTACGGAATCTCCATCACCTTCGTGTACATCTCGAGCCAGTCGCCGATCTTGTCCTTCGGGGCGAACACCGGCCAGTTGTCGGGGAACGGCATGTAGGGCAGATGGTCGTACCAGACGGGGTCGTGCAGGCACAGCGACTTGTACCGGTTACGCCACTGGTCGCCGGGGCGCTCGTTTTTGTCCACGACGATGGCAGGTACACCGAGCTGACGCATGCGGGCACCGAGCGCGATGCCGCCCTGGCCGCCGCCGATGATCAGTACGTAGGGCTGCTGCGTGTAGCCGAGTTCCTTCTCCTCGAGCTCTCGCCTTTCGGCCCAGCTCAGGGTGTCTCCGCCGGCGCCGTGGACCGCGCCCTTCACACGCTTCGTGCCGCGAGGCTCCTCGTGTCCCTTCAGCTCCTGCATGGTGGTGAGCAACGTCCACGCCTCGTCGCCCTCGAGCCGCAGATGGCCCTTTCCGCGGCTCGTGGCGGTCTCGAACGTGATCCATGCGGAGGTGACACCGTCGGCTTCTACCGGGGTCTCGCTGATGCGGAAGTTCGTCGGCTCGGTGTCGTCGAGTCGTGCCTGCAGCATTGCGGCGACGCCGTCGCGTCCCTCGACCGTCTTGAGGTTCCAGGTGAATGCCACCAGATCCCGCCAGAAGCTATCGACCGCGAACATGCCCGCAGCGCGTTCGATGTCCCGCGCAGCGAGAGCCGCTTCGAAATCAGCCAACCACAGGTCGACCCGTTCCTGAGGCGTCGAGAATGTCTGGACCGCGGGCGGCTGGACAGTCTGTGTCATGGACCTCTCCTTTTCTCTGTTGTGACTCACAGCACACTCCGTTCGGGGCGGGGACAACAGCGTTGCAGCGTGTTGCAATCACGACCCGGCCACGGAGGGCGCCCACCGCCGCAGACCGAAGGACTGGAACCCGACGACGTACAGCAGGGTCCACAGCACGAGCCAGTCGAGGAACCCGAGTGCGTTGCCACGCAGGTCACCGGCGACCACGGGCTCGTGGAGAATGTGCTCGGCGGCGAACCGGTAGTAGACGAGGAAGGTGACAACGGCGAGTCCGAAGGTGAGCGCCGCCCGCAGCAGCAGATTTCTGCCGTCACCGAAACGGGTGGGCTGGTTGCCGAACGCGTTGGCCCAGAAAATCATCCAGAATGCCCAGCACACTCCGAGCTGGGCCGGGAACTGATGGATGGCATCGCCCAGTTCGGTGGTGGCCACGCTGCCGACGAGAATCTCGACCAGCGGAACCATCGCGAAGTAGATCGCAGTTCCGAGGACGACGTTGCCGACCGTCGAGGCGAGGACCACCGCTCGCGGATTGCGCTCACCGCCGAAGATGCGCCACGGCCAGTTGTCCAGCGTCTGCCCCGTCAGGATCACGGAGACGACGATCGAATAGAACCATCCGAGGACTGTGTCGACGGACATCAGCGGGTCCGTCGCCGACAGCGAGACGGAGGGCAATCCGAGAACCAGATACAGCGCCAGCGTCGGGACGGCGATGAAGGCGATCTCGCACAGGCCGACCAGTGATTGCCGCAGTCCCAGTGCGGTCCACGGCCAGTGTTTCCAATTCAGGACGGCCATCACCCACGTCCCGAAGCCGAAGAGCACGAACAGGGCCCCGGCGAAGTACCCCAGTCCGTCGGCGCGGTCCGCGGCGAAGTCGGGGAACAACCGGCCGAGTCCGTTCGCGAGGACCCACGTGACCGCCACCGCGAACACTGCCGTCGTGCCGAGGATTGCGATCCCTCGCGCCGGTTGGCTCAGTCGGTCGAAGCCTGCGAACTCGCAGTTGAAGCCGATGAAGACAACGAACAGGATCGCCCAGAACAGTGCCGCATTGAACGGAAGCGGGTAGAAGTTCCACGGACTGATCTGCGGATCTGCGAGCAGATACCAGGTAGCGAGTGCTACGGCCGTGACAACGGCAAGGTTGGCCAGGCCGAACACCGCCCACGACGGTGATCTTTTCGGTGGCGCGCTTGTCGAGGACGGGCTCAGGGTTGCCGTCATGTCGTGCTCCTTCGTCGGAAATGCGTGCAAGGTCCCGGCAACTATGAGCTGGATCACACAGGGCGCGGCAGGGTTGCGGGCAGTAGCCGCTGCAACGCGCTGCAACCCTTCCGGCTTGTGGGCCAGGTCACATACAACTCAGTGCATACCGGCAGGGTGCCGGAGCGACGGGAGTGAACGATGCGCGCAGCTGTGTACTACGGCCCGAACAAGGTGGAGATCGCCGACGTGCCCGAACCCCAGGCCGGGCCGGGGCAGGTAAAGGTGAAAGTCGGCTTCAACGGCATCTGCGGAACCGACCTGCACGAGTACTACGCCGGGCCGATCTTCATCCCCACCGAGCCGCACGCCTTGACCGGCCAGCAGATGCCGCTGGTCCTCGGTCATGAGTTCTCGGGCACGGTGACGGAGATCGGCAAGGGCGTCACCGGCACGTCGGTGGGCGACCGGGTCGCGATCGAACCGATCTACCGCTGCGGGCACTGCGCCCCGTGTGCGGCCGGGAACTACAACATCTGCCAGCAGATCGGATTCCACGGTCTGATGTCGGACGGCGGCATGGCCGAGTACACGGTGGTGCCGGCCGACATGGTCCACCCGCTGCCGGACAATGTGTCGCTCGAGCTCGGCGCCCTCGTCGAACCGATGTCCGTCGCCTATCACGCAGCGACCCTGGGCGACGTCCGTCCGGGTGACACCGCGATGGTTTTCGGCGCCGGACCCATCGGAATCGGCCTGTGGTTCGCGTTGCGCGGCAAGGGGCTCGACGACGTCCTCGTCGTCGAACCGTCACCGACCCGCCGCGCCGCGATAGAGGCGCTGGGCGCAAAGACCCTCGATCCCACCGCAGTGGACGTTCCCGATTATGTCCGCGACGCCACCGAGGGCCGCGGAGCCGACGCCGCCTACGACGCTGCGGGTGTGCAGCCGTCCGTCGAAACCGCACTTGCCTGCGTGGGCGCCCGTAAGCCCATGGTCAGTGTCGCAATCTACGAAAAGCCCCTCGAGACACCACTGTTGAATCTGGTGATGAACGAGTCGCGTATCCAGGGGTCGCTGTGCTACACGTCGGCCGACTACGAGGCGGTCATCGCCCTGATGGCGGAAGGCAAGTACGACACCACGGGATGGGTCAGCGCCATCACCCTCGACAGCGTGGTCGAAGACGGGTTCGAAGCCCTACACGCCGGCACCAAGATGAAGGTGCTCGTGGACCCGTCGCGGTGACCTCCACACGACCCGGCGCTTCTCGACGCCGGGCCGCCGAACCAGCGGTCGGTGCGGGAGAAGATCCGGCGGGGTATGCGCGGATTCTCGCGGCCGTGTACGAGGCCACGATGTCCGGAGACAAATCCCCTGCACGGCCCCGGGAGGTTGTGGACGATTCGTGGCGTCGGCTGAGGGGGCTGGGCATCGACCCCGAGTCGGCGCCGCCTACCCCGCGGATCACGCCGTCGAGACTGGACACGCGCCGCCGCGAGTCCGGTCTCGTCGAGGTGCTCGACCACCTCGTTCACGGGTTGGACGCGGTGGTCGACGGCGGCGACAATATTCTCGTCGTCACCGATCAGCACGGGGTTGTGTTGTGGCGCAGAGGATCTTCGTCGGCACTCGGTCGGGCCGATCGTCTAGGCTTCGTCGAGGGCGCAACCTGGGCGGAGGAAAGCGTCGGCACCAACGGGATCGGCACCGCGCTCGCCTCACGCAGACCCGTACAGATCTTCTCGGCCGAGCATTACGTGCGCAGTCATCACGCGTGGACCTGTGCCGGAGCCCCGATTCGCGATCCCCGGACGGGCCGTGTCCTCGGTGTCGTCGACGTCAGCGGTCCCGTGGGCACCGTGCACCCGGCCACACTCGCGCTGGTCGACGCGGTCGCGCGCCTCGCCGAATCGCATCTGCGGGAGATACACCGGGAGCGCCTCGACCGGCTGCGGGCTGTCGCGGCGCCGATGCTGTCACGAATGTCCGGTCCCGCCTTGGCAGTCGACAGCGACGGATGGACGGCCGCTATCGAGTCGTCGCCGTTCCGTCCGCGACTGCTGTTGCCCGACGACATGACCCCGGGTCGTGCGTGGATGCCCGACCTCGGCTCGTGCGACGTCGAACCGCTTCCCGGTGGGTGGTTGGTGCGCCCGGTCGGGGGCTCGGATCGCGAGGCAACTCCGCGGACTCTCGTGAGGCTCGACCTCACACGCCCGCAACACCCGACCGTGCACGTGCACAGCGCCTTCGGCTCCTGGGCGCACGAGCCGACACCACGACACGCGGAGATCCTCTTTCTCCTCACCCGGAGTCGCGACGGCCGCACGGCCGCGCAGTTGGCCGACGACCTGTTCGGCGACAGCGGCCGTGCGATGACGGTGCGAGCCGAGATGTCGCGTCTGCGCCGCCACTTTCCCGGAATCGTTCTGGGACAGCCCTATCGGTTCGACGAGGCCGCAACGCTGGACGTGCGCCTACCCGACGACCGTACCCGGCTGCTGCCGCATTCGGTGTCGCCGGCAGTAGTGGCAGCCCGCAACCCCCTGTGAGTACTTATCAACCGCCGCAGGTTAATAAGTACTCACAGGGGTGGTGGTCTACCGGTACACCAGCCCGCCGTCGATCAGGCCCGCCTGCCCGGTCATGTAGTCGGAATCAGGCCCCGCCAGATAGGAGACGTAGGCCGCGACGTCCTCAGGAGTCTGGGCACGGCCCAGAGCGATACCGCCGACGAACTTCTCGAACGTCGCACCCTTCGGAGCGCCGGTGAGGGCCGCGAACCGCTCGTCGATGGTGACCCACATGTCGGTACCGACGACACCGGGACAGTACGCGTTGACGGTGATGCCGTCGGCCGCATACTCCTTGGCCGCCGCCTGCGTCAGCCCGCGGACCGCGAACTTCGTCGCCGAGTAGACGCCGAGCATCGCGAAGCCCTCATGACCGGCGATCGACGATGCGTTGATGATCTTGCCGCCGTGCCCCCGCGCCCGAAATTTGGCTGCCGCGACCTGAATACCCCACAACACGCCCTCGATGTTGACCGCCAGGATTCGCGACACTTCCTCGGGCTGCACGTCTGCGAGGGGATTGACCTGCGCGATTCCCGCATTGTTGACGATGATGTCGAAGCCGTCCAATTCGTGCTCGGCCTGATCGACAGCGGACTGGACTTGGCTTAGGTCGGTCACATCGGCAACTACGGACATTGCCTTCGACCCCACGGCGCGAATCTCGTCGGCCACCGCGTGCAGACGGTCGCCGTTGACATCGACGAGTGCGATGTCGGCGCCGTCCGCTGCTAAACACAACGCGATTGCCCGCCCGATACCCTGCCCTGCTCCTGTGATCAGAGCGACTTTGCCCTCGATGCTCATCCCTGAGTTCCTCTCGATAGTGATCGTCCTCACAGAGAAGGCAAGCACTGTCGATTGCGGGCACTCAAGGGTTGCACGCCGTAGCGCGCGAAGGAGTGGCGACGAGTCAGCTGTCTCGCCGAACGGAGAGGGCGCGTGCCGGTCGGTTCTCGCGGTAGGCGTCGCCTCGGAGGACGAGTGGAGCGGGGGCGATGTCCGATGCGCTGTGCAGACGTGTACTGCCGTCGGCCGACCGATCGGCTGCAGCAGGGGTGATGTCACCTCGGACGGCCCGCGCCATGGTGGTGGCCTCGCCGATGGCGAACGCGATGGGAATGGCAACGACAACGGATGCGACGGCAGCGGCTGCGTCGAAGGCGAGGCGCGTTACTTCGAGTGCACCGTTGATTGTGTCGCGCATGCCCATGAAAACTTCCTTCGCTATTGATCGCTGTGGAGCACACGACCTCGCCGGAATTGCATTGCGCCGTGCAGGTTACGATTGATCTTGCACTACTTGCGAGTACCAAACCGTCCAGTTTTCTTTTCTGCCCACGCGGTACACCATCAGTGGAGGCCGAACGACATGGAACACTCGCCCGACACCGTGAAGCCCCCGTGGTACCTGCCCTGGGTCAACAAGGCGATCATCGGGCTGCATCACCTGGGTATCGCCATGCCGATGCCGACGCTCACCGTTCCCGGCCGAAAGAGCGGTCAGCCGCGGTCGACGCCGGTGTCACCGTACGAGGTAGACGGCTCGAGATACGTGGTCGCCGGATATGCCCGATCGGATTGGGCAAGAAATGCGGAGGCGGCAGGCCGCGGAACGTTGACCCGCGGCCGTCACTGCGAGCAGGTGCGGCTCGTGGCCCTGCCGGTGTCCGAGCGGGGACCGATCCTGCGGGAGTTCCCGGCCAAAATGCCTCATGGCGTCTCGATGTTCTTGAAGGCCGGAACGGTCGAGAATGCGTCGCCGGAAGCGTTCGAAGCCGCCGCGCCCAAGTGTGCCGTCTTCCGGATCGAGCCGCTCGGCTAGAAGAGCAGCGACAACGCACGAAGCCGCCGGTTCCCCGTTTTCTTTGCCCCATCTCGCGTCTCCGCCGCCGAAACCGTGTGCCGAGGACGTAGGCTTCGGCAGTGTCCAAAGCTGTACACGCGGCTCGGCGGCTGGTCCTCGGCCGTGCGTTGCGCAGCGAACGCATCGGCGAGCAGTCGCTGTCCAAGCGGTTGGCGCTGCCGATCTTCGCTTCCGACCCACTGTCGTCCGTGGCGTACGCGACCCAGGAAATTCTGCTGATCCTGTCGCTCGGCGGGCTTGCGTACCTCTACCTCACGCCGTACCTGGGGGCCGCGGTGGTGGTGCTCCTCGCGGTGGTTGTGCTCTCCTACCGGCAGGTGGTCTTCGCCTACCCCAGCGGCGGCGGATCCTACGAGGTCGCGAACCGCAACCTGGGACCGTCCGCCGGCCTTACCGTGGCCAGCGCCCTGCTCGTCGACTATGTGATGACCGTGGCGGTGTCGGTGGCAGCGGGGGTCGACAACCTCATCTCCGCCGCCCCGTCGCTGAACGAGCATCGAGTGGCGTTGGCGGCGGGCTTCGTGGTCCTGCTGACCGCGATCAATCTGCGCGGGGTCCGCGAGTCGGGCAAAGCGTTCGCTGTACCAACCTACGGTTTCATCGCCGGCGTCGTCGTGCTCATCGTCACCGGGCTGATCCGGGCGGCGTTCGGAAATCCGCCCGTCGCGGAGAGCGCCGCCTACACGATCACTGCCGAACACTCGGGACTCACCGGCCTCGCGCTGATCTTCTTCGCCCTGCGCGCCTTCTCCTCCGGCTGTACGGCGTTGACCGGGGTGGAGGCGATCTCCAACGGTGTGCCTGCGTTCCGCAAACCCAAGAGCGCCAACGCCGCGAAAACTCTCGTCGCAATGGGAGCCACCGCGATCGTGATGTTCTCCGGGGTCACCGCACTCGCCATCATCAGCAAGGTCCGAATCGCGGAGAACACCTGCGACCTCACCGGGTTCGCCGGAGATTGTGCGACCGATCCGCAGCGGACAGTAATTGCTCAGATCGCCGCCGCGGTATTCGGCGGAAGCACCAATGTGGGGTTCTTCTATATTCAGGCAGCCACCGTGCTCATCCTCATCCTGGCTGCGAACACCGCCTACAACGGGTTTCCGCTGCTTGCCTCGATACTGGCCCGCGACCGCTACCTGCCCCGCCAGCTCAATACCCGCGGCGACCGGCTCGCGTTCAGCAACGGCATCATTCTGCTGGCACTCGCGGCCGGCACCCTGATCGTCATCTTCGACGCCTCGGTTACCCACCTGATCCAGCTGTACATCCTCGGGGTGTTCACTTCCTTCACCCTCAGTCAGGCCGGGATGGTCCGGCATTGGAACCGCCTCCTGCGCACCACACCGGACCGCACCGAGCGGCACAGGATCCACCTGCGACGTGCCGTCAACGGAATTGGCTGTGTGCTCACAGGGCTGGTGCTGATCATCGTCACCGTCACGAAGTTCACCCAGGGCGCTTACCTGGTTGTCATCGCGATGCCGATCCTTTTCGCTCTGATGAAGGGCATCCGCCGGCACTACGATCGTGTGTCGGCCGCGCTCGTCCTCGAGGAGGACAGTTTCGATCTGCCGTCCCAGGTGCATGCCATTGTCTTGATCTCGCAACTACACAAACCCGCTGCTCGCGCCCTCGCCTACGCCCGCGCAACTCGGCCCTCGATCATCGAGGCCGTAACCGTGCAGAGCGACGACACGCCCCGCCTACAGAAGGAATGGTCCAAGCACGACCTTCCGGTGCCGCTCAAGGTGCTGGCTTCCCCCTACCGCGAAGTCACCCGCCCGATCATCAACTACATCAAGACGATACGTCGCGACAATCCTCGGAAGGTGATCACCATTTACATTCCCGAATACGTCGTCGGGCACTGGTGGGAAAACCTTCTGCACAATCAGAGCGCACTACGCCTCAAGGGCCGACTGCTGTACACGCCCGGTGTGATGGTCACCAGCATCCCCTGGTTGCTGGACTCCGCCCAACGCATCCGCGACCCGGCACCGCTTCCCGCGCCTGGCGACATCCGCCGCGGCGCTCTCCCCGCGAAGTCATCACCTCCCGACACCCGGAAGTGAGCCATCTTTCTGCCGGTCAGCGTGTTCACCGAAACAGGAGTGGGGTACTCAGGGGAAGTCCCATTCGGATCGATCAGCGACATGAGGATTGTCGCGAAACTTGGTGAATGTCATGAACATCGTTCACAACACCGTTCGGGTGGTCGCCGGAGCCGGTGACGCCGCAACGGCCACTCTCGGTGCGATCGGTGGTGCCGCGATCGGTAGCGTCGTCGGCACTGTCAAAGGGGCCGGGGAGGGGGCAGTCGAGGGCGCTCGTCGCGGCAGCCATTCCACTCCAGCAGCCGTCATGACGATGGGGGCGGTCGCGCTGACCGGCGTGGTGGAGTGGCCTTTCGTTGCGGCGGCCGGTGGTACCGCCCTGTTACTGCACCAACTGAAGCCCGACCAAGGCAAAACGGAGGCGCCGGCGGAGCCCGGCACGGCAGGCGCCACGACTCCGGGAAGCCCGAAAACGGCCACGGAGGCGCCAGCGGCCGGCGGCGCTGCACGAACTGCCACGTCGAGGCGTCAGCGCAGCGCGCTGCCCGCCAGCCACTGATCCCAGGGCACGCTCCAGTCACCGTTCTGCCATTGCTCGAGGGGAGCGCCGCCGGTATTGCGCACCTCGACGATGTCGCCGGGGCGGGAGAAGTCGTAGAACCAGCGGGCGTTCTCGGGGCTGAGGTTCAGGCATCCGTGCGAGACGTTGGTGTTGCCCTGAGCCCAGATGGTGTCCGCGAGTTCGTGGAGGTAGATGCCGTCGGTGCTGATGCGGGTTGCGAAGTTGATCGACTCCTTGTAGCCGAGGCGGGAGTTCACCGGCAGCCCATAGGTCGAGGAATCCATCACCACCGGGTTGGCCTTGTCGATCACGGTGTAGATGCCCGGCTGGGTCCAGAACGTCAGGGTCTGGCCGCCGACGACTTCGCTTCCGCCCATGCCCATCGACGTCGGCATGGTGCGGACCACCTCGCCGTTGTCGGTGACGGTGATCTGCTTGGTGGTGTCGTCGGCCACGGAAATGTGGGCGTCTCCGATGGTGAAAGAGGTGGTCGCGTCCTCCTGACCGAACAGACCCTCGCCGAGAGGTTTCCCGTAGACATTCGCGCGGACGGTGACTTTCGTGCCGGGTTCGTAATAGTTCTGCGGGCGCCAGTGCACATTCTGATCGTCGGCCCAATACCAGGAGCCCGACACCGGTGGCGTCGTTTCGACGCTCAGCGCCCGTTCGGCGGCTGCGCGGTCGGTGATCGGCTCGTCGAAATGAGTGACGATCACGATGCCGACGCCGAAGGTGCCGCCGTCGGTGAGGAGGTTGCCACCGGTCGTCAGGAACGAGGGTTTGGTCTGATTGCCGGGCCGCACGGTAGTAAATGTGCTCGTTCGATCGCTACGGGCACCGTCATCGCTGACCGCGGTGATCACCAGGGTGTAGGTCTTGCCGTAGCCGAGGGGTACGCCCGGCTTCCACGACACGCGGTCCGGGGTGAAGATGCCGTCGATGACCCGGCCCTCGTCGTTGGTCATCGTGACCGACTCCAGAGTGCCACCCGTGGTGTCGACCGACACCGGATCGAGCGGCTTCACCGCGGCCACCCCGTCGGCCGGGACCACGGTGATCTGCGGCCCTGCCGGCGGCTGGCCGGTGGTGGGCGCGGACGGTGCGGAGCTGGAGCCGCAGGCGGTGAGAAACGCGGTGCCCAGCACCAGAGTCAGAAGTGCGGCCAGACAGTGGGAACGGTGATTGCGCATGACGGCGGCCCCCTCGATCCGTGTGGGTTGTGCAGACTAAACCTATCTCGCCGCTCTGCCGTGCGTGGTGCAGTTTCCTCCGCGGGATTCTTCTCGGTGCACACTGGTGACATGGCGCGTGTGCACACCGGTGAGTCGGTTCTGTCCCGGGCGGTGCGGATCGTGGAATCGTTCCACTCGGATGATTCCCTGCTGACGGTGTCGGAGATGGCTCGCAGACGTGCGGATCGGGGCGCGGCGGTGGGAGGTGGCATCCGGGGCATCGCCGGTCGCATGCCCCTGCATGCGTCGACGTCGGGCCTGGTTCTCCTCGCGCACTGACCGGCATCGGCATCGGCGGAATTTTAGCCAGTAGCAACGTAATTGCAAGTGAGTACGCCTCGACACGGTGACGCGGCCTGGCGGTGAGCCTCAACTCGACGGGCTACACCAGCTCGACCCCCGAGCTGCTGGTCGAGGCCGGTATGTCGGCAAACAAGGGCATGACCCACCGCGACCACGGAGGAATCGCTGACCGCGCATTGAGTCAGCGGCGTGGGAGCGGAGTGCCCAACGACATTTTCACGGAGTTTGGGTCGCGGCCCGAGCACGCAGTGGGTATCTTGAGATCAGCCGGACGGTGGCGTCGTCTCCGAGGGGTCGACGTCATCGCTCCTGTGAAAGGTTCGTGAGCTAAGCAGCCAGCTCGACGTTGGTGCATGCACTGATCACGAGAGGTGGGTCGCACGGTGGACAAGTTGACCCCGTTCTACGCCGATGTGCAAGCCCACTACGACCTCTCCGACGAGTTCTTCGCCCTGTTCCTCGATCCCACTCGTACCTACAGCTGTGCGTATTTCGAACGTGACGAGATGAGTCTCGAAGAGGCACAGATCGCCAAAGTCGACCTCGCGTTGGGTAAGTGCGATCTGCGACCGGGTATGACGCTGCTGGACGTGGGGTGTGGCTGGGGGTCCACCATGCTTCGGGCGATCGGCCGGTATCAGGTGAACGTCATCGGGTTGACGTTGAGCCGTAACCAATTCGAGCACGTGAACGAGGAATTCTCGAGGCTGCCCCTCGGTGATCTCACGGCGGAGGTGCGCCTCGAGGGGTGGGAAGATTTCGACGAGCCGGTAGACCGGATCGTCAGTATCGGTGCTTTCGAACACTTCCGACGTGAACGCTACGACACCTTCTTCCAGCGATGCCGGAAGATACTGCCCGAAGACGGTCGGATGTTGCTGCACACCATCACTCAGATCAACCGCCACCGTATCCGAGAGCTGGGCTTGCCCATCAATCGCGAGGTTCTACTCTTCGGACAGTTCATTCAGCACGAAATCTTCCCGGGGGGTCAACTGCCGGAACCGGAGTGGGTGGTGGAAGGTGCGGAGAAGGCCGGATTTCGTGTGGACCGGATACAGCCGCTGCAGCAGCATTACGCGCGGACGCTCGATTCGTGGGCCACTGCCCTGGCAGAGCACCGCGAGGAGGCGATCACGGCCGCCTCGGAGCAGATCTATGACACCTACATGAAATACCTGAGCGGTTGCGCCAATTACTTCCGCGACGGCTACATCGACGTCATGCAGTTCAGCCTCGCCTTATGACGGCCGAATTGACTGTGAGCGACCAGGTCGAGGCACTGGTCGGGCACACCTATCGAATGCCCGGTTACTACGAGGTGGGGCGTGAGAAGATCCGCGAGTTCGCCGATGCAGTGCACGACGATCACCCGGCGCACCACCTCGAGGAGGGTGCCGCGGAACTCGGCTATCGAACGTTGATCGCGCCGATCACGTTCACGTCGATTCTGGGTTCCATTGTCCAACAGCACCTTTTCACCGAATTCGTGACGGTCTACGACCTGAGTCAGGTTCTGCACACCGACCAGCGCATCGTGGTACACAGACCTGTTCGGGTGGGAGACCAGCTTTACTGCGAGTCGACTCTCGAGTCGTTCCGGGAGTCCCACGGACAGGATGTCCTGGTGTTTCGTAACGAGATCACCGATGGTGGCGGCGGCGCCGTGCAGACATCCTGGACGACGATGATCGCCCGTAGCGGCGGTGTGATCGACGAGGCACTCGCCGGCGTCGTCGCCGATGTAACTCGCCGCCGTGCGCCGCGAAGGCACTGACGTCGGCTCTGACCCGGTCACCGGGGAATGATCAACCCGGACCATAGCGGCCGACGAGTTCACCGCCGATCCGTGCGAGTTCGGATTGCACCGACGATGGGTCCAGAACCTCGACCATGGCACCCCACCCGGCGAGGTTGCGAGCGATGTCCAACGGGGTCGGCGCGGCGAGACGAACGCGGACGCGGCCGTCGTCGAGCTCGGCGTCGGTGTGGCAGTGGCGGCCGAAGTGGTCGCGCAGTATCGGCACGAACCGCGCTTCGATGAGGACGGTGGCCCAGGTGCGTGACCGCTTCTCCTCCATCTGCCCGACGATCTGCTCCCACGCCGTGGCGAGGGCAAAGTCGTTCGGCCGCTCGGCCGGGTGGTCGGTGGGCTCGCTGGCGAGGATGCGGTCGACGCGGAAGGTGCGCTGCCCCTTGTCGGTTCCGGCGAGCAGGTACCACGTGTCATCTTTGTCGACCAGCCCCCACGGGTCGACGAGCCGCTCGGATTGCTGCCTGGTGCTGTTGCTGTACGTCAGTCGTACCTTGCGTCGGCGGATCACGGCATCCTGCAGAAGGTTGACCATCTCGGGTCGGCGGCGGTCCCGCTCACCCCACCGGGCGGGGTCGATCATCGTGGCGCTGGCAGCCGCCTCAGCGTCGGCCCGGAAGGTCTGCGGAAGGGCGCGCACGAGTTTGCGCATCGCGGCTTTCGCCTCGTCCGAGACAGCCGCGGCCGGACCCACCAGCAGAAACAGGGCCTGCGCCTCCGTTGCCGAGAGGCCGCTCAGATCGGTGCGCGCGCCACCGACGAGTGACCAACCACCTCCGCGGCCGGGTTGGGGATAGACCGGGATGCCCGCCACCGACAAGGCCTCGAGGTCGCGACGGGCAGTGGCGACGGACACTTCGAGTTCCTCGGCGAGCTCGGCGGCGGTCACGCGGCCACGCGACTGCATGAGTAGGAGGGTGGCCACGAGGCGGTCTGCGCGCATAGGTGAAGTCTCCTCCAGAAAGTGCTCACTTGGTGAGCACTTTGGGGCGCAAGATGGTTCTTGTCACTCACCGATGGAAGGAACCACACATGTTGCGAGGACTCACCACCGTCAACTTCTTCGCGGACGACCTCTCGGCTGCCCGGGACTGGTACACCGAACTGCTGGGCATCGAGCCGTACTTCGTGCGCGAGGTGCAGGGAGCGCCGGCCTACATCGAATTCCGGATCGGCGACTATCAGCACGAGTTGGGCATCATCGACCGTCGATTCGCGGCGGAGAGCCAGACAGGTGAGGCAGGGGCGGGAATCACCTACTGGGCGGTGGACGACGTCGAGGCCGCCTTCGAACGGTTGCTGTCCCTGGGCGCCGTCGTGCATGCCAAGCCGGTCGAGCACGGACCCGGATTCGTCACCGCTTCCGTCGTCGACCCGTTCGGCAACGTTCTCGGCGTGATGTACAACCAGCACTACCTCGACGTCCTCGGATCCCGGACGGGATCCTGAGGTGAGCACCGTGTCCGCGAGTACGTCCACCGAATGGCGGGACTGGCTCGCACAGAACTGTCAGTCCGAGAGAGAAGTGTGGCTCGTCCTTCACCACAAGGACAGTGGCACCGCGAGCGTGCGCTACGCGGAGGCGATCGAGCAGGCGCTGTGCTTCGGCTGGATCGACGGTGTGCACCGCAAACACGATGCGCACAGTTCGCGGCTGCGATTCACTCCGCGCACGGAGCGGAGTTCCTGGAGCCGGGTGAATCGTGAGCGTGCGGCGAGGATGATCGAGCTCGGTCTGATGACCGAGCAGGGTCAGGCGATGATCGACCTGGCCATGGCCAAGGGAACGTGGCAGGTGCTGCCCGACGATGAGAGTATTCCGGAGGACCTGCGCACGTTGCTCGATCGAAATGATGCCGCACGCAACAACTTCGAAGCATTTCCGCCGTCGTCGCGGCGGCTGATCCTGGAGTGGATCGCGAAGGCGAAGAGGCCGGACACCCGGCAGCGTCGGATCGAGCGAACGGTCGCGCTCGCCGAGGTGAACGTCCGCGCCAACCATCCGGGAATACGGTGACCGTGCCGCTCGGCGAGGATCGGCGGAATCCCTGGAGCTGGCTGGTGTCCGAGGGCAGCATGCTTCTTACCTGCGCCTTCCGCTGCCTGCCAGGGCAAAATGAGGAACATGAGCATTGCGAGGCGGTTGGACGCCCTTCAGCGTCGTCACCCGGCGCTGGGATTCCCGATCGCCGTGCTGTACAAGTTCCTCGACGATCAGGGCGTCTATCTCGCCGCATTGATCGCGTACTACGGCTTCATCTCCCTTTTCCCGTTGTTGCTCCTGCTGTCCACGGTTCTCGGTTTCGTTCTCGCCGGCAATCCGGGCTTGCAGCAGGACATCATCGACTCGGCGCTGCGCCAGTTCCCGGCGATCGGGACCGATCTCGCGACCCAGGACCGGATCGGTGGTGGGTGGGCCGGTCTGGTGATCGGTGTGGTCGGTGCCCTGTACGGAGGTCTCGGCGTCGCGTTGGCGTGCCAGAACGCGATGAACACCGCATGGTCGGTGCCGCGCCATCAACGGCCCGACCCGATCCGCGCCCGCGGTCAGGGTTTGCTGCTCCTCGGCACGATCGGTCTGGCTGTCCTCGGCACCGCCGCGATCTCCGGCATCGGTGCCGCAGCACATCTCGACGGACCCCTCAGTGTGCTTCTGATCGTCGCCACGCTGATCTTGAATTCCGGGATTTTCATCCTCGCCTTCCGGCTCACCACTGCACGGCCGTTGTCCAACGCAGATGTCGTTCCCGGGGCGGTGGCCGCGGCCGTGCTGTGGCAGATGCTGCAAACGTTCGGTGCCTTCTATGTCAGCAGCGTGGTACGCACCGCCTCGGTCACGAACGGTGTGTTCGCCATCGTTCTGGGACTGTTGGCCTTTCTGTTCCTCGCCGGGGTCACGGTTGTGCTGTGCGTCGAGATCAATGTGGTGAGGGTGGACAATCTGCATCCGCGCGCCCTGCTCGCACCGTTCACCGACAAGGTTGATCTCATCGAAGGGGACAAGCGCACCTTCAGCGACCAGGCGCAGGCGCAGCGGGCCGTCGCCCACGAAGACATTCAGGTCACGTTCGACGACAGACGCGCCGACCGCAGCTGACGAGGTGAGAAGTAGAAACAATGACAGGTGACGATCCCTTCACAGGCCGGCGCCCCACCAGTCACGAACGGCTGACGGGGCTGCCCTGGGATGCGTCGTACCGCGACGGCCCTGCGCCGTGGGATATCGGCCGGGCGCAGCCGGCGATAGTGCGTATCGCATCCGTTGGCGGATTCACCGGAGCGGTGCTCGATGTGGGCTGCGGGAGCGGCGAGAACGCACTGCACCTCGCATCACTCGGATTGTCGGTTCTGGGGGTGGACGTGGCCGAGACGGCCCTGGCGCTAGCCCGAGAAAAAGCCGACGAACGCAGACTCGCGGTCGACTTCGCTGCGGTGGACGCGTTCGAACTGGGACGTGTGGGGCGCATGTTCGAGACGGTGCTCGACTGCGGACTGTTCCACACCTTCGACGACAGTGAGCGGCCCGGATACGTGGCGAGTCTGGCGTCGGTGACCGAGCATCAGGGAACCCTGTATGTGTTGTGCTTCAGCGATGATGGTCCGGAAACCGGCCCGCACCCCGTCAGTCGCGAAGAGCTGACAGCGGCCTTCGACTCCGGGACCGGATGGAATATCGACACCATCGAGCCGGACCGGATACTGACAAGATTCCACCACGACGACGGCGCACCGGCGTGGCTCGCGACTATCACGCGGATCTAGACCGTCGGACCGGTCGGCTCTGGTGAGCGCTTCGTCCGCGAGCGACCGCGGCTGCGTGAGACGATGGACGAGTCGACATCCGGACGCCGGACGACGCTGACGGAGGCCTTGGCTATGGACGACGCGGCGGACACCGGGAGCCCGCGGGTGGTGGTCGAGACCGAGCACGCCCGCGTGAGCTACGACGCGGGGAAAACCGTTCGCATCGGCCGTGACCCGCAGATGGAAGTTACGGTGATCGATCCGGCGGTGTCGCGGGAGCATGCGCGCCTGAGCTGGGACGACGGCTGGCAACTCGTCGACGCGGGCAGCAAGAACGGGTTCTTCGTCGACGGTAAGCGCAGGGATAGGCTCCGCGTCTCCGATCCCGTCACCGTCCGCCTCGGCAACGCGTCCGACGGACCCGTGGTGCGCATCTTCGTCGAGGATCCGGAGGCGACGCAGCAGGCGGTCGGCCCGCGATGGAACGAGTCGACGGTCGAAGTCGGGGCCCCGCGTGACGACGCGGTCCCGACCCGTCCTCAGGATCAATTGGTACCCGCCGGATCCGTCACGGTGGGTCGAGCGCCGGACAGTGACCTGGTCGTCCGCGACGTACTCGCCTCACGCAGGCACGCCGTCCTCCATACCCGGAAATCCGGACTGGAGATCGAGGACCTCGGGAGCGTCAACGGAACGTTCGTCGGTGGTGCCCGGGTAACCCGCGCCCGGCTGAACGACGGTGACGTCGTCACGATCGGCAACACCGATTTCAGCGTGGAGGGCGATCGGCTCGTTCCTCGGCGAACGACGGCACCGGCCGTGAGCGGACTGCACGTGCACGGCGTGGGACTCACCATCGAGGGCGGGCGTCGACTGCTCGAAGAAGTGGATCTCATTGCAGGGCGGGGCACGCTCACCGCGGTGATCGGCCCGTCGGGTGCGGGCAAGACCACGATGGCCACCATTCTCTCCGGCTCACTGACCCCGACCGAAGGTGTGGTCGACTTCGAAGGCCGAAGCGTCCACGCCAACTACCAAGTCCTGCGGTCCCGCATCGGATTGGTCCCGCAGGACGACGTCGTG
Source organism: Rhodococcus sp. USK13 (assembly GCF_018343855.1). Lineage (NCBI taxonomy): Bacteria > Bacillati > Actinomycetota > Actinomycetes > Mycobacteriales > Nocardiaceae > Rhodococcus > Rhodococcus sp. USK13. Next base: position 1,287,401 of record NZ_CP069242.1, read on the forward strand.
CACCGGCAATTGACGATTCGGCAGGCACTGGGTTACGCCGCCGAGCTGCGCCTGCCCCCGGACACGACGCGGGCGGACCGCGAGGACGTGATCGCGTCGGTACTGGCCGAGCTGCAACTCACCGAGCACGCGGACACGCGGGTCGATCACCTGTCGGGCGGTCAGCGTAAACGCGCATCCGTCGCGCTGGAGTTGCTCACCGGGCCGTCCCTCCTCATCCTCGACGAACCGACCTCGGGCCTCGACCCGGCGCTGGACCGGCAGATCATGGGCACGTTGCGCCGCCTCGCCGACTCGGGCCGCGTCGTCGTCATCGTCACGCATTCGCTCTCGTACCTCGAGATGTGCGACCAGGTTCTCCTCCTCGCACCGGGCGGGAAGACCGCCTACGTGGGTCCACCGGACGAGGTCGGTTCGATGCTGGGCAGCTCCGACTGGGCCGATGTCTTCGCCCGGGTCGCGGCCGAGCCCGACAAGGTGTTCGCCGAGTACCGCGCCCGCCGCACCTCGGTCGAGGTGGGTCCACCGCCGCCGCCCGGACCGTTGGGGAGCCCCGCGCACACCTCGAGGTGGAGGCAGTGGAGCACCGTGTCGCGAAGGCAGATTCGGCTGATCCGCGCCGACAGGGGATACCTGATCTTCCTGTCCTTCCTGCCCTTCGTCCTCGGCGGGTTGTCCGTGCTCGTGCCCGGCGACACCGGATTCGGTCCGGCGCCACCCGAGTCGAGCGAGTTGAACCAAATCCTGGTCGTTCTGATTCTCGGCGCGACTTTCATGGGTTGCTCGCTGACCATCCGCGACCTCGTCGGTGAGCGCTTGATCTACCACCGGGAACGCGCCGCCGGACTGCTCCCATCCGCATACCTGACGGCGAAGATCGTGGTGTTCTGCGCCGCGGGGGTCGTGCAGTCGGTGGTGATGGTGACGGTGGTCTTCGTCGGCAAAGGGCTGCCGGGTCCGGGGACGGTCATCCCCTCGGGCGCCCTCGAACTGATCGTGGACATCGCCGTCACTACCTGCGCCTGCGTGGTGCTCGGTATGGCGTTGTCGTCGGTGGCGCGCTCGAACGAGCAGGTGATGCCCATGCTCGTCATCGCGATCATGGTGCAGCTGGTGATGTGCGGCGGCATGATCACCATCACCGGCCGCGCCGTGCTCGACCAGTTGTCGTGGCTGTTCCCGTCCCGCTGGGGCTTCGCCGCCGCCGCCTCGACGGCGGATCTGCGCACGAACTCGCCTGGCACGGAAGACGACCCGCTCTGGCAACACGTCCCGTCGTGGTGGCTGTTCAGCATCGGCATGCTGGTGCTCATCGGTGTCGTCCTCGCAGTCGTCGCCTACAGCAGGCTTCGCCTCCGCCGCCCACGTCGTCGAGCACCGGAGGTCCCGGCAACCGGGTAGTCGGCAACCGCACGCTGCACTGTCACACTTGGTCCATGGTTGCGCTGTATCCAGCTGTCGAACCCTACGACTCCGGGTTCCTGGAGGTCTCCGACGGTCAGGTCCTGTACTGGGAGACGGTCGGCGAGCCTGCCGGCACTCCGGCGGTCTATCTGCACGGCGGCCCCGGCTCTGGTTGCACACTCGGAATGCGCCGGCTCTTCGACCCCAATGCTTTTCGGGCGGTCCTGTTCGACCAGCGGGGATGCGGCCGTAGCCGGCAACTGGCGGATGATCCGGGCGTCGACCTCTCGACGAACACGACGGCACACCTGATCGAAGACATCGAACGACTGCGGGAATATCTCCGAATCGACAGGTGGGTCGTGGCGGGTGCGTCGTGGGGGGTCACGCTCGGGTTGGCCTACGCGCAGTGTCATCCCGATCGTGTGATCGGCATGGCGTTGGGTGCAATCACCACGGGCACCCGCGAAGAGGTCGAGTGGATCACCCGCGACATGCGGAGGGTGTTCCCGCGCGAGTGGGAACGGTTCGTCGAACCCGTGCCGGACGGCGAACGCGGAGGCAACCTTGCGGCCGCATACACACGCCTGCTCGCTCATCCCGACCCAGCCGTTCGCGAGAACGCCGCACTGCGGTGGTGTGAGTGGGAGGACACCCACGTTTCCCTGGCGCCGGGGTGGGCACCGAACCCCAGATACCACGACCCTGCGTTCCGTATGGTGTTCGCACGCTTGGTCACCCACTATTGGGGTCGAGATCATTTCCTCGCAGACGATCAGCTACGCGACGGAATGGACCGGTTGACGGGCATCCCCGCGGTACTCGTCCACGGCCGACACGACGTATCCGGTCCGCTGGACACGGCGTGGGAGCTCTCTCGCCTCTGGAAGAGCAGTCGACTCGTCGTCGTCGACGATGCCGGCCACGGTGGTGGCAGCTTCACCGACCAACTCATCGCTGCCATCGACTCATTCGGTTGACGTGGTTGACACCGTATGACCTTTTCCGGGTCTTCGGCTCGACGTACGAATGTCGCAGTAGCCCAGAAACTCTGGGCTACTGCTGACATTCAGCGCGCTCCCGCTGTGGGCGAGACGGGTGGTGTCAGGCCTGGAGGCCGGCTTCGATCTCGAGGCTGATGGTGATCTTGTCGCCGACGACGGCTCCGCCGCCTTCGAGAGGCATGTCGATGCTGATGCCGAAGTCTTTGCGGTTGAGGACGGTGGTGGCTTCGAAGCCGGCGACCGGGCCGTTGCCCATGCCGGGGTTGACGCCGTTGAATTCGAGCGCGAGCTCGACGGGGCGGGTGACGCCGCGGAGGGTGAAGTTGCCGTCGACCACGTAGTCGTCGCCCTTGGCGCGGATGCCGGTGGAGGTGAAGGTGGCGGTGGGGAACTGCTCGGCGTCGAAGAAGTCGGCCGACTTGATGTGGGCGTCGCGGTCGGCGTTCTTGGTGTCGATCGAGCCGACCTGGATCTCGGCGGTGACGGAGGCGGTGCCGTCCTCGGCGACGGTGATGGCGCCGGTGAAGTCGTTGAACGTGCCGCGGACCTTGCTGACCATCAGGTGGCGGACGGAGAAGCCGACGGTGGAGTGGACGGGGTCGATGGCCCAGGTTCCTGCGGTGAGGCCGGGCAGCGTGGTGATGGCGGTGGTCATGGTGAACTCCTCGAGAGTGGTCTACCGGGGTGGTGAAGAATCTGAAGTAATTGAACTTGCAACTACAACGATAGGGGGATGTCGTTGCGATGTCAACTAAAATGAAAACTACCGGGTCGACGAGCGAATGAACTCGAGGATCTCGGACGTCACCGGGTCGGTGATGTCCTCGAAGTCGTCGTGCTTCTTCAGATAGGCGGCCACCAGTGGGCAGACCGCGACGATACGCAATCCCGAGCGGCGCACATCGTCGAGTGCATGGCGGATCAGGATGGAGCTGAGGCCGTGGCCGGAGAATGCGTCGTCGATTTCCGTGTGGAAGAAGACGCGGCGACCGTCGTGGTCGCGGTATGCGGTGAACCCCACCCGTTGTCCCGAGACGCCGAGCTCGTAGCGGTGCCGATCGGGCACGTGCGTGACCGTGGTGTCGAGTGCGGGAGAGGTGTTGTCGGAGTGCGTCATTGATCGTCCTTCTTGCTCGGTGACACTGCGGGTGGGCGGAATCGGGTGGGCCGAATTTCGGGTGGGTGGAATTGCCGTTCAGGTGTTCTCGAGCATATGGGCGCGCATCTCGCTGTAGTCGTGGCCGAGGATCGCGACGTCCCGCGGGCTGAGCAGGTCGAACATGTTCCGGCGAACCTCGGCCACATGTCCAGGGCTTGCGGCGGCGAGCTTGTCGGCGCCGGCATCCGTCAACTCGGCCATCATTCCGCGTTTGTCGTGCTTGCACTCCACGCGGCGTACCCAGCCGGCATCGACGAGCCTGCTGATTGCCCGCGTCACCCCGCTGCGAGTCGTGGTGACGGCCTCTGCCAGTTCGCTCATCCGCAGTCGCCGCTCGGGGGCCTCCGAGAGGACGACGAGCAGTTCGAAATCGGTGAACGAGATGCCCGCATCACGGTTGAGTTGCCGATCGAGCGCTTGCAGCAGCAGGCGAGTGGCGTCGAGATAGGCACGCCACGTGTGTTGTTCCTGCGCGCTGAGCCACCGAGTTGTCTTCACATATCAACAATACCTCAAGTAGTTGACAGTGCAACTACTTGAGGTATTCTCAAACTAGTTGAAGACGCAATCACCCCGATTGGCCCGAAAGCTGACCGGCGTCCTCGTCGCCACCTCGCGAAAGGAATCACGGCTATGAACACCACGCCCGAGCAGAAGAGTTCCGAGGGGTTCGCGGTGCAGCGCGACCGAATCCGTGCCGAGCACCTGAAGCCGGCCGCGTCGCGACCCGCGTCGTCGGCCCGCGGTCTCCATCACACCGCATTGATCAGCGGGGACGTCGAGCGCACGGTGCGGTTTTATCAGGATGTGCTGGAGTTTCCGCTCACGGAGCTGATCGAGAATCGGGACTACTCCGGGTCGTCGCACTTCTTCTTCGACATCGGAAACGGCAACCTGCTGGCGTTCTTCGACTTCCCCGGACTCGACATCGGCCCCTATCAGGAGGTTCTCGGCGGCCTGCATCATGTCGCGATCAGCGTCGAACCCGAACGGTGGGAACACCTGCGCCGCAAGCTGACGGACGCCGGCGTCGAGCTGATCGAGCACAGCGAGGTGTCGCTGTACTTCCGCGACCCTGACGGGGCCCGCCTCGAACTCATCGCCGACCCACTCGGGGAAATGTACGGGTCACACGTTCTCTGATCGAGAGCGCCACAACCACCACTCCGACATCTCGAAAGGTGCTCCGTATGACCACTGCCGTAGCTCGTCCCCCATTGGACGTCCGCCGGGCCGACGACCGCTTCAAGACCCAGGCCGGCTGGCTCGATTCCAAGCATTCGTTCTCGTTCAGCCGCCACTACGACCCCGCCAATACCCACCACGGGGTGCTGATGGTCAACAACGATGACATCGTCGTTCCCGGGATGGGCTTCGACACCCACCCACACCAGGACATGGAGATCGTCACCTGGGTGCTGCAGGGTTCGCTGGTACATCAGGATTCGATGGGGCATTCCGGGGTCATCTACCCAGGCCTGGCTCAGCGGATGAGTGCGGGCACCGGCATCTTGCACTCCGAGAAGAACGACTCCTGGCGTCTGGACGGTGTCACCGGTGCCCATGCCGACCAGCACAGCGACCCGGTGCACTTCATCCAGATGTGGGTCGTTCCCGACGAAGCCGGTATCACGCCCGGTTACGAACAACTCGAGATCGACCACGAATTGCTGGCCGGGGGACTGGTGCCGGTCGCGTCGGGCATGCCCGCGTACGCCGACCACTCGGCGATACGGATCAAGAACAAGTACGCCGCAATGCACGTTGCGCGCATGCAACCCGGTCAGCCGCCGATCGCCCTGCCCGACGCGCCGTTCCTCCATGTGTTCGTGGCGCGCGGTGAAGCATCGCTGGAGGGCGTCGGGGTGCTCGGCGAGGGCGACGCCGTTCGGGTCAGTGGCGGTGGAGGTCAGCAACTGACTACCGAAACCGGTGCCGAGGTCATCGTGTGGGAGATGCACGCCGAGATCGCCGGGTAGTCGGTCGGGTTCCGGGGCGTCCGACACCCGTCGGGCGTTCCCTCACCAACTTCCTCCAGCTGTTGGGTGACCTGGGCCACATTCGGACTCATGCTGGGTGCATGACATCATTTCCCACGCTCGACCCCGAACTCGCGGCCGCGGTCACCATGCTCCCGAATCTCGATTTCTCCGACCTGCCCTCCGCACGGGCAACATTCGACTCCCTGGTCGGCTCCCTGTTGGCTGATCTATCGTTCGACGGAGTCCGTGTTCAGGAGTTGTCGGTCCCAGGCCTCGGCGACGATCCGGACGTCGGTGTCCGGTTCTTCACGCCGGAGAACGCGGAGGGACCGCTGCCGGTTCTTCTATGGATCCACGGGGGCGGGTTCGCCATCGGAACAGCGGCCTCCAGCGACCCCTTCTGCGTCGAGGTGGTGCGGGAACTCGGGTGCGCCGTCGCAAGCGTCGAATACCGGTTAGCTCCGGAAACGCCCTTTCCGGGTCCGCTCGACGACTGCTACGCGGCCTTGACTCACCTCCACGCCCACGCGGACGACTGGGGAATCGATGCCTCCCGCATCGCGGTCGGTGGTCAGAGCGCGGGCGGTGGGCTCGCCGCCGGAACCGTCCTGAGGGCGCGCGACGAGGCCGTCGTCCCGGTCGCATTCCAGCTCCTCGACATTCCCGAGCTCGACGACCGGCTGACCACCGCCTCGATGACGACGTTCGTGGACACTCCGTTGTGGCACCGCCCCAATGCGATCCTGTCGTGGCAGTACTACCTCGGGACGTCCTACACGGGACCGGAAGATCCGAATGTGTCGATCTACGCGGCACCGGCCCGCGCAACCGATCTTCGTGGCCTGCCCCCGACCTATCTCTGCACCATGGAATTGGACCCGCTGCGTGACGAGGGGATCGACTACGCCCTCGGCCTGCTCAGGGCCGGTATCAGCGTGGAGCTGCATTCGTTCCCCGGCACCTTCCACGGGTCCGGATTGCTGGCGACGGCAGAGGTCAGCAAACGCGCGATGGCGGAGGCGCTCGACGCGCTGCGGAGAGGCTTGCGTGTGGTGTCACCAGCCTCGTAGCGTTGCTGGATGCAGGGACTGATGTACCGGCTCGCCGAGCTCGATGCGGACTCGGCGGGCCTGGTACGAGTGATCGACTATTTCGACGCGCTGGTCCGCCACGGCGCGGACACCGCCTCGATGCTCCGGGCGAGTGCCGCGCTGGCCGATTGCGTCGTCGGCATCGACATCTCGGGGTGGTCCGGTAGTTCCGAGCCACGCCGCTGTGATCCTCGCGGGCGGTGGTCTCCGCAGCCGCGGCTGGCGCCCAGTGCATCGAAGGACGTCGTGGTCGACGATGTGGTGGTCGGATCTGTCTGGATAGAGAGGTCGGGTGCGAGTCTGCCGCTCGACGACATGCTCGTCGACCGGATGGCTTTGACCGCGGCGATCATCCTGCAACCGCGCCGTGTGCTCACCGACGCTGAGCACACACGCAATCTTCTCTTTCCGATGGACGAGCTGGCGGTGCTCACCTCGTGCGCTGCGCTGCGGATGGAACCGTCGACTCCCGTCCGTGTGCTCGTGTACACGGCCGGTGGCGGCGCGCGCCTACCGCTGCCCGATGAGCTCGCACCCGGCCGCTCCACGGAGATCGAGGTGGACGGCGACTCGCTGATGCTGGTTGCGGAGTCGTTCGTGCCGACAACGGAATTCGCCGACGTGGCCCGTTCCCGATCCGTGCAGGTGGGTCTCTCACTGGCGGCCCCGGCGTCGGAGGCCAACACGCTCGTCGGCACAGCGAAATTCGCCCGTAGTCAGGCCTCGGGACCCGAACCGATCAGAAACGCGGACGACCTCGGCGCCCTCAACCTGCTGGTGGCGGGGCAGAGCCTCGCACACGCCGCGATTCCCGATCTTGTTCACGCTTCCGGACTGCGCGACTCCGAACAGGGGTCGGAGTTGCTGGCGACACTGCGGGTGTATCTACGGTCGGGAACGCTGCGGGCCGCGGCGGAGAGCATGCACCTACACCACAGCAGCGTTGCGCACCGGCTGACCAAGCTGTCCCGGCACCTGGGTTTCGCTGTCGACGCGATCGAGAATCGGGCTCGTGCGACGGCACTGATGATGGTGATCGACAACCGGTGACGGTGCGCCTCGACTCGCCGTTGATCACCGCATTCACCCAGGTAGCACGTTCCCGTTAATCCGTAGCGACCACCTGCATGGCGAGATGAGTCGAACCTGGGCCATGATTCTGGGACGGAATGGATGGGTCCGGGAAACCGGCGGTGGACGAAAGGTCCATGGATTGTGACTGCCTCGGGTGAAGCTTCCTGGTCTGCGGAACGGTTGTTCGCAGGGCCCGGTGAGACGCGGGAACGGCTTCGCCGCCACGACTGGGCAGCCACGCCGCTGGGACCGGTCGAGACCTGGTCCGTGGAGCTGAGGGCTGCGGTCCGCACGGTATTGCCGTCGGCCGTGCCGATGCTGCTGTGGTGGGGCCCCGACCTGGTGCAGATCTTCAACGACGCCTACACGCCGGTACTGGGTGAGAAGTATCCGGCCGCGGTCGGCGAGCCGGGTGCGCAGTGCTGGGCGGAGGTGTGGGACGAGCTGGGACCGCTCGCCGAGCAGGTACTCGCGGGCGGTGAAGCGACGTACATGGAGAACCAGCAGTTGTTCCTGCGACGTCACGGCTACCTGGAGGAGACGTATTGGACGTTCTCCTACAGCCCGGTGCACGACGAAGGCGGGAACGTGGCGGGTGTCTTCGTCGCGACGACGGATGTGACGACTCGTGTGCTCGGAGAACGCCGATTGGAGACGCTCCGTCGACTGGGCATGGTCTCGACCGCCGAGGGAGACGACCCGATCGCGGATTCGTGCCAGGCGGTCATGGAGGTCCTGGCCGACAGCAGCGACGATGTGCCGGTGGCAGTGATGTATCTGCGGGAGGACATCGCTGGAGCAGCTCGAAACGGAGCGTCGCACGATCTGGTCCTGGTCGGTGCCGTGGGAACGGACCGGGGCACGGAGCTCGCACCGCTGCGCATCGCTGCGGGCGAGGGCATTCACCCGGCCGACGCGCGGGTGTATCCGCTGGTGGTGACGGGAGACTCCGAGCCGGTGGGTCTGTTGGTTCTCGGTATCAGCGCGTGCCGCGCATTCGACGACGCCTATCGCAGCTTCTTCGAATTGGTGGCCGCGAAGGTGTCGACGTTGATGTCGGACGCTCTGGCCTTCGAGTTCGAACGAGACCGCGCCGCAGCCCTCGCTGAACTTGACACCGCGAAAACGCGATTCTTCCAGAACATCAGCCACGAGTTCCGCACACCGCTGACGTTGCTCCTCGGGCCGCTGCAAACATTGGGCGAAGAGAACGGTGTGGTGTCGATCGAGGAACGGCGCGATGCGATCGCCGTCGCCTATCGGGCGGCGCAGCGGCTTCAGCGACTTGTCGACGGCTTGCTGGACCTCTCCACCGCCGCCGGCGGCACACTCGAGCAGAAACCGGAACCGACCGACATCGGCAGGTTGACCGCCGACTGTGTGAGCATGTTTGCCTCCGCAGCCGAGGACGCGGGGCTTCTCCTCCGAACCGACATCGACGAAAGTGTGGGACTGGTCGACGTCGACCAGGAAATGTGGGTGAAGGTCGTCCTCAACCTGGTGTCGAACGCCCTCAAATACAACACCGACGGCGGCTCTGCCGACGTGTCACTTCGGCAGGAAGACAACCATCTGATCTTGCGCGTGGCCGATACCGGCGTCGGAATTCCGGCCGACGAGCAGGACCGGGTGTTCGAACGTTTCCATCGGGTCGAGGGGGCAGCGCCCAACAGTGGCGGCGGTGTGGGCATCGGTCTTTCCCTCGTCGCGGATCTCGCCGAGGCGCTCGGCGGATCCGTCGTCCTCGACAGCACGCTGGGACGGGGAAGCACCTTCACGGTTCGCGTGCCGCGCGTGGCGGCGCCGGCGGCTGTTCCCACCAACCCGGCACGAGTGGACGCCACTGCATACTTCAGCGAGATAGTGCAGCGGGAGCCGGTCCCGCCCTCCCCGGTGCCTGTGGCAGCGGACGACGATGCGCCGCGGTACCGCATTCTGCTGCTCGAAGACCACAGCGATCTCCGGGCCTACCTGACCCGACTGCTCGCGGGGCAAGGCTGGGACGTCGACGCCGTGCCGGACGCGGATACCGCTTGGCGTCGTCTGGCGGATCGGCGACCGCATCTGGTTCTCAGCGATGTGATGATGCCCGGTCGTGACGGAATCACCTTCCTGAAGGAACTCCGTGCGGACGAGTCGACGGCCAGGCTTCCCGTCGTTCTCCTCACTGCTCGCGCGGGCACCGAGTCGGCGGTCGACGGTTTGAGTCAGGGCGCCGACGACTACATCGTCAAACCCTTTCAACCGGCCGAACTGGTGGCGCGAATCCGTGTCCACCTGGAATTGTCCTGGTTCCGGGAGACTCTCATCGCGGACGGTGAACGCGAGACCGATCAGCTGCGCACCGCACTGGACACCCGCACCACGCTGAGTCAAGCGGTAGGCCTGACGATGGCGGCGTTCCAGTGCGACGCGGACACGGCTTTCGAGAAGCTGGTCACGTATTCGCAGCACCGCAACGTGAAATTGCGGGAAATCGCGTCGGACATCGTCGACAACTTCACGGCCGAGTCCGCCGGCCGGGCCGCGAACTAGCCTTCGGCTACCTGTTGGGCGGTGGCGTACGCGAGTTGCAGGAAGTCCGCGCCGGCCAGAGCCGCCATCGCATCGGCCACCATGCGTGTCGCCCGGGGTGCGAAGACGTGCCCGATGGTGAAACCGGTGATCACCCAGACATCGAAGCAGAACGGGCAGGTCAGCAGTTCGCCGATGCTGTGCTTGACCCCGTCGGAGGCCTGCGGCTTCTCCATCACCTCGCCGGGCCCCCCGTCCCCGGCCCGCTCGGTGAACGGTGCGCGGAGCGGCGTGGTGACGGCGTCCTTGGTCACCGTGCGGGAAAGTTTGTGCGCCGCAAACGCAGTGATGACGAGTTCTCGCACGGTCATGGCGCGCGGGAGTTGCCGGTTGGTGAGAGCGCCGAGCACCGTGACCACGGCGACGACGAAGGTGTACGCCGCCATCGTCGCCGCGTAGCCGTTCAGGGAGCGTTCGCGTCCGGTCGAACTCTGTTCGCGCTCGCCTGTTGTCGCACTCCGTTCGCGCTCCGGCGCCTGTGCCACGTTCATCCACTTTCCCCTTGTTCGCTGTGCCGAGTGCGTTGTCAATCCACGATCGGAAAGAGCGAGTCGCCGTCCTCGGGGGTGCCGTCGACCTGACCTTTGTCGACCCGTGAATCTTCGACGATCACGCCGTCGACGACCTCCGCGGACTTTCTGCCCTCGCCCGAAATCTCGACGTCGTCGTCGAGGACTCGGTCGACGTCCTCCTCGGTCAGGGAGTCGTCCGGTGCGGCGGCCACGGGAATGTCCGGCGGCACCTCGACCTCGACGTCGGGCTCTTCCTCGGACAATTTCTCGTCGAGCGTCTCGCCTTCACGCTCTTCGCGTGGTGTCATGCCGAACTTGTCGGCCTCACTCCAATGCTCCGGCGGGTCGACGACGTCGTCGCCGTCGTTGTTCCGCACGTCGTCGGGGTCGAGGCTTTCGGCTGGGTTGAGGGTGTCACCAGGACCATCTTCGATACTCATAGTTGTTGCGTGCCCGATCGAGTAGTCACCGAAACATTAGCTGTCACGGCCGGAAGACGGCCCGAACACACCCTTCCTGCTTGCTCTTGAACACCTGGTATCCGCGCACTGCCTCCTCGAGGGACATGTCGTGGGTGATCAGATATGAGGGATCGAGATCGCCATGCTGGATGTAATCGAACATCCGCGACATGTACCGCTGACCGTGTTGCTGTGCCGTCCGGATCGTCAGACTCTTGTTGGTCACCACACCCATCGGAAACTTGTCCGTCAGTCCGTAGATGCCCAGGACAGACACGATGCCGCCTTTACGGCAGGCGAGGATCGCTTCGCGCAACGGGGTGGCCCGGTCGGATTCGAACCTCAGCAGTTGTTTGGCGCGGTCGTAGAGTTGCTGCAGCCCGGTGCCGTGCCCTTCCATGCCGACAGCGTCGATGCACGCGTCCGGGCCCCGCCCGCCGGTGGTTTCGCGTAGCGCCTCCTGCACGCTGTCGACGGACGTGTAGTCGATGGTTTCCGCACCGAACTCCCGACGTGCCAACGCAAGTCGCTCAGGATAACGATCGATGACGAGGACCCGTTCCGCGCCGAGGAGACGGGCTGTGTGTGCGGCCATCAGCCCGACGCCCCCGCTGCCCCACACTGCGATCGTGTCGCCGGGCGAGATGTCGCAGAAATCCGCGCCCATGAGGCCGGTGGGGACGGCGTCGGAGAGGAACAGGGCTTGCTCGTCGGTGATGCCGTCGGGGATGGTGAAGCAGTTGACGTCGCCGAACGGCACGCGGATGTACTGTGCGTGGGAGCCCTGATATCCGCCGAACGGGTGGGTATACCCGTAGATGCCGCCCGTGGGGTAGCCGAAGACCGCTTGCTGCAGTTCGGCATTCGGATTCGTCGTGTCGCAGACCGAGTACAAGTCGTGGTCGCAGTACCAGCACGAGTTGCATCCGATGAACGACGGAACGACCACGCGGTCACCCACCCTGGTATCGGTCACTTCGGGACCCACGTCCACCACTTCACCCATGAACTCGTGACCGAACACGTCACCTTCCCGCATGCCCGGCAGGTATCCGTCGATGAAATGAAGGTCGGAACCGCAGGTAGTGGTCAGCCGTACCTGCACGATGACATCATGTGGATTGACGAGTTCGGGGTCGTCGACGGTCTCGACTCTCAGGTCGTTGACGCCGTTCCAACACAGTGCACGCATGGGTTCTCCTCGTTCAACGAGCGGCGTGACGCGCGCTCGGATTTTGCCTGAGAGTGGGCAGTTCGCCGGTCTGCAAGAGCGCGCGGGCACGGTAGAGAGCCTTGAATGTCGCCGCGCCGGTAAGGATGTCGGGCACCGGCGTCTTCGTCCGGATCGTCACCTCGGTGCCGAGATCGTGCGGTGCGTCGCGAAACGTGAGCTCGACCTCTGGTGGATCGGCCGTAGAGTTCTGGTCCGTGGAGTCGTCACCCGTCTCGCCGACGAACCGCAGACTGCCGTCTTCTTCCACCAGCGTGGTATTCCAGGTGGTGGGCTCGTCGGCGCCGGGATTCAGTGTCCACTCGTAGCTACCGGGTTCGGTCGACCGGACCTCGGCGACATCGCCGAGCACCTCGGACAATTTCCCGGGGTCACGCCAGAACTGTTCCACCTCCGAGCGGGGCCTGCTGATCGTCAACGTCTGACTGTTTCCGCTGCCGGCGGTGGAGTCGACCAGCTTCCCGACCAAGTCGGTCAGCTGTTCTCTCGCCTTGTCGATGTAATGCACGGGTCCTCCCTTCGTCTGTTCCGCGTTACCCGGATCCTGCGGACGGAAACAGCCGGAAAGGGCCGATTCCCGCCCTGTCGGGGGTACGAGCCTGGCGGATCGGGTACACGCAGTCCATGACAGACCAGCAGATCCCGGATCCCCCCGACCATGCGAGGCCAGAGCAGGCGACGGACGAAGAGGTCGCCGCGGCCGGCAAATTGTCCGAGGCCCTCGAGACGGTGGAACGTGCCCGCGGACGTTTGTACGACTTCCATCAGCTGATCGGTCACGCCGACCTGATGTTGGACGAGGCGGTCCAGAAGCTGCGTGAGGCAGGACGTGACGATATCGCCGAGCAGGTGGAAAAGGAGCTGGTGGGCCGCAACGTCCTGCACGGGAGATGGACGTTCCAGATAGTCGAAGACTTCGACGACTACTACTGGTCCACCTTCCGGGACTGTGAGGCCACCGTGCGCGGCCAGCTGTGCGGCGGACTCCGGCACGTGTTCGAGTCCGAGATGAAGGAGTCCCGTCGAACGCACGGGCAGCCCAGGCACGAAGCGCGCCCGTAGGCCGCGAAACCCAGTTCCGCCGCCGTTTCCGAGAGAAGGTTCCCGGGTAGGAGAAGACGATGGTCGATGAAAAGCAAGCCGAACCGGATCCCGACGATCCCCGCAAACCGGACTCGCCCGCGGAGCTGACGAAACCGTCGTGGGGGTACGTTCTGCGGAAGACAGCGCACGAGTTCGGCCGCGATCAGTGCACCGATCTAGCGGCCGCGTTGACGTACTACGCCGTCCTGTCACTGTTCCCTGCCCTGCTCGCGCTGGTGTCGCTTCTCGGCGTTTTCGGACAGGGACAGCGCACCACAGATTCGGTGTTGCAGATCGTCGACGACCTCGGACCCTCGTCCGCAGTGGACACCTTGCGGGACCCCATTGCCCAGCTCGTCCAAACACCGACTGCCGGTATGGCATTGATCTTCGGTCTCCTGGGCGCCGTATGGTCGGCTTCGGGTTACATCGGCGCGTTCGGCCGCGCCATGAACCGCATGTATGAGGTCGACGAAGGGCGTCCGGTGTGGAAGTTGCGTCCGTTGATGCTGCTGGTCACCCTGATCGGACTCCTGCTCGTGGCGGTGGCGGCCGTCATGCTGGCGCTGAGTGGGCCGGTTGCCCGTTCGGTCGGTGACGCCATAGGATTCGGCGACACTGCCCTGACCGTGTGGAACATTGCCCGGTGGCCGTTCGTGCTGGGAGTGGTCGTCGTCGCGGTCGCGATCCTGTACTACGTGACACCCAATGTGAAGCAGCCGAAATTCCGCTGGATCAGTGCGGGCGCATTTCTTGCGATTGTGACGTGGATCGTGGCGTCGGTCCTCTTCGGTCTCTACGTCTCGAATTTCGGCAGTTACAACAAGACGTACGGTTCTCTCGCCGGGGTCATCGTGTTTCTGCTGTGGTTGTGGATCACCAACTTGGCGTTGCTGTTCGGAGCCGAGCTCGATTCCGAACTCGAGCGAGGCCGGGAACTGCAAGCCGGACTGCCGGCGGAAGACGAGCTGCAGCTTCCGCCGCGCGACACCCGCGTGTCCGACAAGAATGCCGAGAAGTATCAGAAGTACATCGAGCAGGGACGAGCACTTCGCGAGAGCGACGGGAACACTGCTGAACCCGACGCGGTACCCGAAGAACAACAGCGTTAATCACATCAGGAGTATTCGCGCCGACGGATTTTCTCACCCGATCGCGCCCGAACGCTGACCCGAGCAGTGCCGAATAGTTACGGTGGTCGTCATGGCGGAACGCGGTGCTCGTCCCAAAGTTCCCGTAGTGCGCAGATTCATGCTGCGCGCGGTGCGGCATCTCTTCAGCCCTCTCCGCCCGGACGACTATCTGGAGCTCATCAATCCGCTGTGGACCACCCGTGAATTGCGGGGACGGGTGGAGCGGGTCGAGCCCGCCAGTGCCGACTCCGCCACGGTCGTGATCCGCCCCCAATACGAATGGTTCGGGCACGAGGCCGGACAGTATGTGCGCCTCGGCGTCGTCCTCGACGGCGTCTACTACTGGCGCGCGTACTCGCTCACCTCGGACCCCGACCCGGATGACGGGCTGATCAGCGTCACGCCGAAGCTGGTGGAAAGCGGCACGGTGTCGCCGTACCTCGTCCGCGACATCCGCCCCGGAGACATCGTGCGTCTCGGTGAGGTGGAAGGCACCTTCACCCTCCCGGACCCCTTGCCCGACAAGTTGCTGTTCATCAGCGCCGGCAGCGGTATTACACCGATCATCAGCATGCTCCGCAGCCTCGACCACAAGAATGCGGTCGACGACGTGGTCGTCGCGCACTCGGCCCGCAGCGAGGAGCAGGTCATGTTCGATTCGACGCTCCGCGATCTCGACCGTCGCCACGACGGGTTCCGGCTGGTGCTCCGCCTCACCGGGAAGGAGGGCCGGCTGACACCGGACGCGCTCGCCGAACTGTGTCCCGACTGGCGTGAACGCGAGGTGTTCGCGTCCGGTCCGGGCGAGATGCTCGATCAGCTGGTGGAGCATTGGAACGACCACGGCGATCCGCAGCGCCTGCACATGGAACGCTTCCAGCCCGTGATCGGTGGCGACGATTCCGGCGGTGAAGGAGGCGAAGTCCACTTCTCGGACAGCGACGTGAAAACCGAGGTCGACGGGGGAACACCGATCCTCGTTGCCGGGGAGAACGCCGGCTTGACGCTCCCGTTCGGGTGCCGCATCGGGATCTGTCACACGTGCGTCGGGACATTGAAATCGGGCAGGCTTCGTGACCTGCGAACCGGGGACGTCGTCGACGACGCCGTCGGACAGGCGGTCCGCACCTGCGTTCACACCGCAGAAGGTGACATCGAAATCGAGCTGTGAAATAGGGGAAGGACCTGCTGGTGAGTATCGACATCGAGAGCCCGCTCGCACATCTGAGTGACGACACCATCGAGGCGCTCGGACGCGAGTTCGACGCCATCCACGACGAGATCTACGCCGATCTCGGTGAACGCGACCGCAGATACATCAAGTCCGTCATTGCCGCGCAACGTCAGCTGGCGGTCGCCGGCCGAGTTCTGTTGCTCGGTTCGGTCAGCAAACCTGCCTGGCTGGCCGGAACCGCCTGTCTGGGGATGGCGAAGATCCTCGAGAACATGGAAATCGGCCACAACGTGATGCACGGCCAGTGGGACTGGATGAACGATCCCTATATTCACTCGTCCACGTGGGACTGGGACACGGCGTCAACCGCGAAGGCATGGAAGCATTCGCACAATTACATCCACCACACCTATACCAATATCCGGGGGAAGGACAAAGATCTCGGATACGAGATCATGCGGATCGACCCGAAGCAGCGATGGCACCCTGTCTATCTTGCCCAGCCGTTATACAACGTCGTGCTGATGGCATTTTTCGAATGGGGTGTCGCGCTCCACGACATGGACCTCGAGGCGGTCCGCTCCGGTGAGAAGCCGTTGAAGGACGTGTGGCAGGACCTCAAAGGGATTGGCGGAAAGGCTCGCGCCCAGGTCGTGAAGGACTATGTCGGCTGGCCCTTGATCAGCGCAGGCGCCTTCGGGCTCGCACAACTCGCCGCCCGCGGGCGACTCGGTCAGCCGGCAACGTCGAAAGCGGGCCGACTGCTGCGCGGCAAGCGGGCTCGCGGCCGGTGGTCGTCGGTCGCGGACGTATTCGACCGCATGTTGCCCGGGTTGGAGCGGACGTTTCTCGCCACCGCGCTGGCCGACTTCACCGCCAACATCATCCGCAACGTGTGGGCGCACGGCATCATCTTCTGCGGCCACTTCCCGGATCAGACGTACACCTTCGGTGAGAAGGAGGTGGAGGACGAAACCCGGGGCGGCTGGTATGTGCGTCAATTGGTGGGCGCCGCCAACATCGACGGCAGCCCGCTGTTCCACATCATCAGCGGCAACCTCGGGTATCAGGTCGAACACCACCTCTACCCGGATATGCCGAGCACCCGCTATTCCGAGGTCGCACCGAAGGTGAAGGACATCTGCGAACGGTACCAATTGCCGTACAACTCGGGACCGTTGATGCAGCAGTGGGGAATGGTGCACCGGACGATCCTGCGGTTGGCATTTCCGGGCGGGAAGCCGCGTCCGAAGCCAGGACCGTACCGCGGGGAAAAGGGCACCGACGGCGGCAAACGAAGCGAGGCGGCGGCGTTCCGTAGCCGCGTACCCGCCGACAACCCTGCCGCCGGGCCCGAACACGACTCCGGAGGAGTGGAAGTGACGCCGCCACCGCGAGATTGACGGGATGCCACGATGGACCGTCGCCCCGGGTGTGGTGCGTATCCGGGGCGACGGTGGTGTCAGGATATGTTGCGATTCAGGGCTTTCCGTGCGCGGGGGTCTGCTCCGCGACACCGTGGCGCAGCGGAGTGTTGTCGGACGGTGAGTGGGACGGATCCACGGGAGAACCGCCTGCCGCTCCGGCAACCGGCGGCGCATTGGTCGGGTCACCGCCGGAGGGCTCAGCCCGGCGCAGCGCCCGAGGGGCGAGTGCCTCCTGGAGCTTCGGCTTGTGGGGCCGATACGTCCCCGCCGATCGAACGGGACGCTCGTTCGATCTGACGCAACGAGCGTCCCGCTCGTCGCGAGGTGGAGGGCGCGATGCGACGCAGCGATTAGTGGAGCACAAAACTGCTCCCGCGTACTCCTCCTGTTTTCGCCCGCAGACGTCGGGGAACGCGAGAGAAATGGCCAGACGCACGGAACCTGCGGTGGCAGCGTCGAGTCGATGGACCGACGACGAGAATCGGTTCCTCGCGGACCCGCAGCCGCTGGGTGGCAAGGGCGGTGCGCCCGCGCCGGATCCGAAGCTCTATGCGACGTACGACGGAAGCTTGGGTGAACCGGCCTCGAGCGCAATGGGCACGGAAAAGGGTCTCGTCGGCAAGGTGAAGGAAGCGCTCGACCCGGACAAACCGTGAGCGCTATTCGTCGGTAGCGCCCCGACCGCGGCGACTGCCCCGATACGCCCCGATCCGCGCTGCGGCAAGCCACTCGGGCCGCAGCGCGATCGAGGGTGGGCAGTTCACTACCGGATCGAAAGACGGCTGTTGGTCATCCGCGAGGTCACGCACGTCGCTCAGTACGACACGCCCTGAAGGCGTGGGTGAATTGGTGAAAGTAGCTAGTTGTAAGGAGAACACGAGCGGCGCGATCGCGAGGGCATCGGCGAGTGCGTTGATCGACGTCGTCGGCGGGTGTTCACCGACCGGTTCGGCCAGCACCCAGGTGGGCGGTCCGCCCGTCGAGGAGAGCGGCATGAGACTGCTGTACCGGGCGGTGTTCCATCCCGTTGCAGGAAGCGGCAGCATGCGGGTCAGCGACGAGGTGCCCGAACTCGCCAACAGTAGATCCCACGGCGTGGGGCCCTCGTCCAGGTCGATCCGCAGAGCGAGACCCAGTACGTCGGGGATCATGGACGGAGTACCGATTCCACCGGACATCCGCGCGGTCACCGGCAACGAGATTCGGGTACGTCCCGGCCACCACGACGAGTTGAATTCGACTGTGCCGCCGATGACCAGCCCCTTGGGGTGGAACACCCGTGCATGGCGGACAGACGCGGCAATGCGGAACGGGCCCACGAATGCGCTGCGTACGGTGTCGAGTGCTCGTCCGGAATCGACCATGGTGCCTTCTCCTCGGTGAGGTGTGCGGAAACCTGCGTCAGATGAGTCTTGTTCCATCGTCGGTGACCCGTGTTCCCCGCACAACTCCGACTGCACCCCTGATCTGCCGGTGTGAGGGAAATATGCCGGTGTGAGATGCCGGCACCTGGGTAATCGGCACCGTGATCGCCGACTGTTTCTCCCAGTGAAGAGGGGTTCTTTCGTGACCGAGCAACCGTACGTTCCCACGGGAACGGCTGGGCAGACCACCACCGTCAAGCGCCGCACTTCCGTACCCGCGGTACTCACGACCATTCTCGCGCTCGTCGTCCTTGCTGCGCTGATCGTGTTCGTCGTGCAGAACGGTGACACCACGCGTATCAGCTACTTCGGCTGGGATCTGGACCTCGCTCTGGGGCTGTCCTTACTACTCGCCGCAGTTCTCGGCTTCATTCTCGGCATACTGACCTCGGCAATTCTGCGGCTCCGTAGACGGAGAAACCACACCACGGAGGGGTGAGAACTATGACCATGGCACGCCCACTGGCTCTCGTCACCGGAGCGTCGCGGGGGATCGGGCTCGAACTGACCAGATTGTTCGTCAAGGACGGTTACGATCTCGTCGTCGTGGCGGACTCCGATGCCCTGGACTCCGCCGTCACCGAACTGAGGTCGACGGGTGCCGGTGTGATTCCCGTGCGCACCGATCTGCGCACCGAACAGGGTGTGGCGACGGTGTGGGAGGCGATCACCGCAGACGGCCGCCCGCTCGCTGCCGCTGCACTCAATGCCGGTGTGGGACATGGCGGTGCGTTCGTCGACACCGACCTCGCCGACACGTTCGCCATCATCGACCTCAATGTGAGGTCGACCGTGCATTTGACCAAACTCGTGCTCGACGACATGGTCTCCCGCGGTGAGGGGCGGATACTGATCACCTCGTCCGTGGCCTCCACGATGCCCGGTCCATATCAAGCCGTCTACAACGCCTCCAAGTCGTTTGTGCAGTCGTTCGCGGAGGGGCTGCAAGGGGAACTGAAAGACAGCCCGGTCACCATTACGTCACTGATGCCCGGGCCCACGGACACCCACTTCTTCAGCCGCGCCGAGCTCGACGACACCAAGCTCGGTCAAGGTCCCAAGGACGATCCTGCCGAGGTCGCCAAGCAGGGCTACGAGGCCATGATGAAGGGTGAGCGCAAAGTAGTGGCCGGGTCGATCATGTCCAAGGCGATGGCGGCGGTGAACACGGTGACTCCGGACGCCGTCAAGGCGGCAGCGCATCGTCTACTCGCCAAACCCGGATCCGGCCGGTGACCTGACACGTTCAGTCCACGGTAAGTATCAAACTCATGAGCGCGTCGAGTTGTTCGCGGCCCGCACGGTCGGAGACTTCGGCGATCGGCTGTCCTGCCAGCGGACCGCACCGCGTGGAGTTACGTGATGTGTCCCGAGGAGAAAGTGGGGCATGACGCCATGCACGTCGTCGATTTCTGTGCGGTGATGTGTCACGGTCCCCCCTGCGGGTACCCGCAACTATGAATCTTCCCCATTTCACCCCCGCATGCGCGAAGAAGCTCTGCGCGCGTTGTGCAGCCGTGGCATTCCTCCTCGGCGGTGGAGTGGCCACCCAAGCCGGTTCGGTGAACGCCGCTCCCTCACCGGATGGGGTCGACACCGTCCCCGACCGTACCTCGCTGTCCTTCGCACACTCACCCAGCGGAATGCGGGTGGGTACCGCCAACTCCGCGGAGGCCCGACCCGGCCTGTCGACCGTCAAACTGTATGTGGCCGACTACATGCTCCGACACGGAGACGGTTCTGCCGAGGACCGTGAGCTCGGTCAGCGCATGATTCGGGACAGCGACGACGGCGCCGCCTCCCAGGCGTACGCCAAATATCCGCACTCCATCGAGGCCGTGGCCCGCGAGTACGGTCTCACTGCAACGCGAGGCGCCGCCTTCTGGGGCAACTCGAGCACCAGCACGGCCGACACCGTCACCTTCCTGGAGGCGAAGAAGGCCACCGACCCGTCGAGTCCCATTCTCGGCTGGATGGCCACCGCCGCCCCCGTCGCGGCGGACGGAACGACCCAGGACTGGGGAACGAGCACGCTTCCCTCCGTCGTAGGCACCAAATGGGGCTGGTCCGACTACGGACCGGACATTGTCGCATCGGCCTCGTTCGGTCCCGACTTCTCGGTGGCCGCCAACACCTACGGGAGCAAGGAGCAGCACACATCGGACGTCCAGGGCGCGTTCGGTCCCGAGCCGACGCCTGCGCCGGAAGAGGTGCCGGTGCGCGAGCTGATCGAGCGTCTCGACACCACCGACAATCCCGTCGTCAGTCAGCTGGCCACGGCCATCCCACCCGAATGGACGCTACCGGCGGACATTCTTCCCGCCCCGTGACTGCTTATGCGACTTCAGTGTCCTGTCGTGAGCGAACGGGGCGGTCGTGATCCCCGGAAGGTCATCGCGTCGTCGACGATCTTGCCGTGGCGAAAGGTGACGAGGTCGCGGAAGTAGTTCATGCGCAGCCGCCACGGGGCTTTCGAGCCCTGCTTCGGGAACGACTCCACCGAGCGGAGTACGTACCCCGCGGCGAAGTCGAGGAACGGTTCTTCGTCGACCGATGCGTCACGTTCGGGCACGCAGTACGTGTACCCCTTCTCGTCCATGTGCTCGAGAAGACGACACACGTACTCACAGACGAGGTCCGCCTTCAGGGTCCACGATGCGTTGGTGTACCCGATGACGAACGCGAAGTTGGGTACGCCGCTGAGCATCATGCCCTTGTAGGCCATCGTGTCCGCGAGATCGATGTCGCGGCCGTCGACGGCGAGCGTCATTCCGCCGAAGGCAAGCAGATTCAACCCGGTGGCGGTCACCACGATGTCGGCCTTCAGTTCCTCGCCCGACTTCAGGGCGATGCCGTTCTTCGTGAAGGTGTCGATGTGATCGGTGACGATCGACACCTCACCGTGACGGATGGCGCGGAACAGGTCTCCGTTGGGGACGAGGCACAGACGCTGATCCCACGGGTTGTATCGCGGCGTGAAGTGGGTGTCGATGTCGTAACCGTGAGGAAGCCACTTCGTCTGCAGTTGCCGGATGCGGCCCTTCATGAACTCCGGATAACGCTGGCACAGTTGGTAGATCGCGACCGCGACCGACGCGTTCTTCAGCCGCGTCAGGGCGTAGGCGACGCGCGCGGGAAGGTGCTTGCGGAAGCGGTTGGCCAGCGCATCCTTGGCCGGCATGGAGAGGATGTACGTGGGCGAGCGCTGCAGCATGGTGACGTGCTCGGCCTCGGCCGCCATCGACGGCGCGAGAGTCACCGCGGTCGCGCCGCTACCGATGACGACGACACGCTTGCCGGCGTAGTCGAGATCCTCGGGCCATTGCTGGGGATGCACCACCTGGCCGTCGAATCGTTCCAGCCCCGGGAAATTCGGGGTGTAGCCCTCGTCGTACCGGTAATAGCCGCTGCAGGAGAAGAGAAAATCCGCTGTCAGCGTTATCTTCTCGCCGGAGTCCGTGCGTTCGGCCTCGACCGTCCACGTCGAAGATGCGCTCGACCATTCGGCTCGGACAACCCGATGTCCGAACCGGATGTGGCGATCGATGCCGGCCTCGGCGGCCGTTGTGCGTACGTACTCGAGGATGGAGGAGCCGTCGGCGATCGACTTGTCGTTCTCCCAGGGCCGGAACCGGTAGCCGAGGGTGTACATGTCGGAGTCGGAACGAATTCCGGGGTAGCGGAACAGGTCCCAGGTGCCGCCGATCGCGTCGCGGCCCTCGAGGATCGCGTACGTGCGGCCAGGGAACTTGTCCTGCAGGTGGTACGCGGCACCGATCCCGGAGAGGCCGGCGCCGATCACGATCACATCGAGATGCTCGACTGCGCGCTCGGTGTCGGATCGGCCGGCGGCGGTATCGGTGGACGTCATGACGGGTCGACCGCCACGTCGTCGAGCGCAACGTTGCGCGCGGAGGTGGACCGGCCGAGGGCGGCCACCTCTTCGTCCATCAACGGAAGAATCCTCGGGATGTGGGGCATAACCGCGCGATCGCCGATCCTGGAGGTGACCACCGCTTTGAACCAGCCCACCGGCCCGACCCAGCGGGGTACGTACACGCGGCGCTTGCGGCGAGACAGTGCATGCACGAAGGCGTCGACGCACGCCTGCACCGACGTCGTCTTCCCGAGGGGGCCGGGCAGAACGGCGAGGAGCTGATTGAAAGCCGACAGATCCGCCTTCGCGTCCTGCACGAGTGGAGTGTCGATCCACGACATGTGCGCCGATCCGACTGCGACACCGAGGTGAGCGAGCTCGAGGTGGAGGGCGCTGGCGAAATGCTCGACCCCAGCCTTGCTGGCGCAGTACGCGGCGAGGCCGGGTGCGGCGGTGAATGCGGCGAGCGAGGAGACGACGAGTATGTAGCCCTTGCGTTCGATGACGGACGGAAGCGCGGCCCGGACCGTGTGGAAGGCGCCGAGAATGTTGATGTCGAGAACGCGCTTGAAGGTGGCCGGGTCTACCTGCGACACCGAGCCGTAGCTGGCGATTCCGGCGTTCGCGAGCACCAGGTCGATGCCACCGAACTTCGCGACCCCGGCGTCGACGGCTCTCTGCATCGCGGGCAGGTCGCACACGTCGGCGACGGCGGCGAGGGCAACGTCGTCGCCGAGTTCGGTGACCAGAGCCTGCAGGGGCGCAGCATCCAGGTCGATCAAGACGAGCTTGGCGCCCTTTGCGGCGAGCGCACGGGCGGTGTCTGCCCCGATGCCCCGTGCGGCGCCCGTGATGAGCGCGACCTTGTTCCTGAGCGTGGGCATGGCGATCTCCTGGCGTAGTTATCTGGCACCGTCCGGTGTCAGTTTGTATCTGGAACCGGTCAGTGTCAATATTGGGTCGTGAGTTCGCCCAGGCTCGAGGAACCGGGTCGCACCTACCGCGGTGCGGGACCCCAGCAACGTCAGGAAGAGCGCCGCCTGCGCTTGATCGACGCTGCGGTCGAGGTGTTCGGCACTACCGGATACCGCTCGGCGACGGTCGGGAAGATCTGTGCGGTCGCCGGGCTCACCAAGCGCTACTTCTATGAATCCTTCACCGACAGCGAGGCGCTGTTGCTCGCGGCGTATGGCACGGTGACGGATCGGTTGCGGGAGGATGTGCTCGCCGGCGCCGGCCGTGACGCCGCCGACCTCGACACCCGAGTGCGAGGCGCCCTCACCGCATTCTTCGAGTCCGTCGCCGAGGATCCCCGAATTTCGCGGATCGCGTTCCAGGAGGTTCTGGGTGTCGGGCCGGAAGTGGACCGCGCCTATCGCCGGGTCACCCTCGAGTTCGTCGACGCCGTTCTCTTCGTCATCAATCCGGCGATCGATCGGGCGCCGGATCCGCATCTGCACACCCTCGCCACCGGGCTCGTCGGTGCCGTGCTGATGATCGCGCAGCAGTGGGTGTTGTCGGAGAAACCTCAGCCCATCGAGGCGGTCATCGCCGACGCGCACACGATCCTCTCGTCCGTGCTGGGCCGCCTGACCGACTGATCGAAGCGGTCGGATTCGAATCCTCCGCCGCGATCATCGAGGTTCCGCCCGGCGAAACCGTCAGCGCGGCCGTCACACCCACCGTTCCATCGTCGGAGGCCGGCAAGCCGCAGACCCGTCGGCTCACCATCCCCGGAGCCAACGACCAAGCCACCATCGAAACCCAGGTGACCGTCGAGCAGGGAACCTCCGCGGTGCAGCTGCGCCTCGACCCCACCGTGATCAAGGCCCGCGATGTTCCACAGGGCGAAGGCATGCTGATCATCGACAATCGTAGGGGAGGTGCGGACCGACAAATAGGCCAAGGCGCAGTACCGAGCCCGGGCTGTGGTTGCAATGGGACTGGGTCGAGGGCCCGACGATCCGGGGCCGGCGCACCTCGCTCTGGCGCGCCTGGCTGGCGTGGTCGCGGTATCGGGTGGTGATCCCGTTCTGGGACAAGACGTTACCAACGATCGTCGCGTGCCTGGACACCACCTTGCGCCGGATCGGCGGGGTCCCGGCATCTGCGCTGACCGACAACGAGAAGACCGTCACCACCTTCCACATCGCCCGAATCACGTTCCGCAACACCGAGATCGTCGAGGTCGGCCGCCACTACGGGGTCACCATCCGCACCTGTGTGCCGGCGGACCCGGAGACCAAGGTGACGGAACCGGTGGTGCCGGCGGCGGAGTCGGTACCAGGTAACGCGTCATGTCGAGAAGGTCCACGATCGGATAACCACCGACACGCTCCTGTCCGACTTCACGTCGGCGGAGGACGTGCACGTGAACCTCGCGATCAAGGCCGCCTTCACCGACAACGACCACGAACACGACGCCGACCACGAAGCCGACCACGTAGGGGCGGGGGGTTTTCTGATGGCTCTGCATCGGCCGAGGCCGCGCACGAAGAAACCGGCGCAGCAGGCGGCCGGCCTCGACGGCCTCAAAGTCTCGGTCGCCCACGGCGCGACCAGCGGTGTCGAGAAGTTGAAGCAGGGTCAAGAGCGGGGGACTGGGCGGGCTGACCAACTAGGTCTCCGTCAGACAGCTGCGCGGCGATCGATGCCGGCCGCACCCCACCATCGGATCGCACGCTGCGCCGGTGGGCGCAACAGGGCCGCATCCCGCACCCGGATATCTAACTACCCCGAGAACAAGGGGTTCGACAGGTACAGCGACTAGTTCGGGTTCCACTTCGACCACATCGACTCGGTCCACATCGACTGGATCTGATTCCGAGAAGGACGCGTCGTATCGGTATGTCCGCGAACGGATCGAAACGGATATTGTTCTCGCTCAGTAACACTGATGTTACAACGAAGCGTTCACCCGGCTGTGCATCGTATTCATCGAGTCGCCGCGTCCGTCTCCGGCTCAATCGATTTGATGCGCGTGGAACCGCTGTCGTGTTGTTGGCCCGCTCGGCAAGGAGGTCGCCCGGTGCGTTGCCGAGGTAGGCGCCGGAGATCCAGGCATGTCGGCATTGGATGCACTGAGCCGGGACAGGTATAAGGCGCACGAGCGTCCGGGTATCGACGCTGCGCAAAAACATTTCCGCAGCATCTTTGGAAAACCACCTGCTCAGCGCACTTTTCGCTCTGCAGAGCGGAGCGCTATCGAAGTGTCCCGGTCAGCGGTTTCGCAGGTGGAGGGCGAAACGGGCCGTCCCAGGGTTGCACTGGGCGACGTCCGACAGGCCCGCGGTAACAGCGCGGATCAGGCACGGCGGGATGTCGGCGCGGTGTGATCGGGGCCAGGTGCATGGTGGTCACGGCCGTGGGTAACTCGATCTGCGGCCACCCGGTGGTCAGGGTGAGAGCCTGCGCGGGGAAGGCGGGCAGCCAGTACAGCGGTTCGCTGGGGTGGGACAGATCCCGGACGCAGCGGCCTGCAGGTCCGGGCGGGGGAAGTAGGGGTCCGCGGCCGCGAGGTCGTCGGTGCCGGCCCGCACGTCCAGGACCAACCCCACCGACATGTCGGTGGGGTTGGTCAGCGGCCGGTCTCGTGCCAGGCCCGCCGGGCTGGCCGTCCGGTCGCGGTCAAGGCGAGCTGCACGGCGAGCCCGGACGGGTAGGAGGTGATCCGCACCAGTTCCAGGTTCAGGTCGGTGTTCCCGGTCAGCGGCAGCCGGTCGTGCACCTTGTCAGCGCCGCAGGGCGGTCGCGGGCCAACGCGGACTGCGCACGACACCGAAGTACTCCTCCACGCCCATGTGCTCCGTCAGGCGGCAGGATCTGTACACGGAAGCGATTGGCACTCAAGTTTCGACGCGATGCCCCGGTACGCGGCGACCAAGGGCTGATATGACGAGACGTGCGGAACGATCCGAGTCCACTGCCAGGCACGTCGACCTGGTGATACAGCAAACCGGACCTGATTTTCCACTCGAAACAACAAGCTCGGGACTCCTCGTGGACGTCGCAGTGAGGATAGGCGCAGCTTCCGGCTTGCGCCTGGCCGCCACCGCCGAACACTTGAACGCACCCTGCGCCGAAGTGGTTGGGGTCGACCTCCCCCGGCATGCCACACACGCCATCACAAGGCGGTCGCTGCGACGCTCGAAAGTCCGCCCTGCCAGGCCTTCGACTGGAGGATCCCCGCCAAGGTCCTTAACCACCATCGACGCTCGATCCAACAAATGGTGTTGCGGCGACCTCG
This sequence comes from Rhodococcus sp. USK13, assembly GCF_018343855.1. Taxonomy (NCBI): domain Bacteria; kingdom Bacillati; phylum Actinomycetota; class Actinomycetes; order Mycobacteriales; family Nocardiaceae; genus Rhodococcus; species Rhodococcus sp. USK13. The sequence goes on from NZ_CP069242.1 coordinate 1,314,257, forward strand.
TCGACTTGAGACGAGAGGCGATCCATCGACGCCACTCGGTTCGGCGACACTACCTCCCGGATCATTCGGGAGGCGGGGGCAAGAAATTGTATCGAACCCTAAGTTGCAGCCACGGACGCGACCCCAGCGACCGAGAGAGCGCCGAGACTTGCCGGTGCAAGGGCGATCCGCCGAGGCATGCCACTCGAGCGGGCGTTCAGAAACGCCACCCCGGTTCCACCGCCAGGGCAGCTCCGGCCAGGCCTACGGCATGATCAATCGCGGGGCCCTCGGCTTCGTCGGCTGACACGAGCAAGCACGGAATCCGGTGTCGCTGAGCGGTCGGCGACACCACATCGCGAATCAGTCGGCGAGGGCGACGGCACCACGGACGAGAAGGTCGAGGACTTCGTCCTTCGACAACGTGCCGTGCTCGAGCCATTCGGTTGTGGCACCGCTGATCATTCCTTGGAAAGCGCGCACCCGGGCGCGGGAGGCTTCCGAATCGGGCATCTTCGTTACCGTGAGGATGCGATCCTCCCAGGAGGCGAGGCTGCCTCTGAGGAGAGCTGTGATCTCCTCATCGGCGGTCCGTTGCGCTCGCATTAGTGCGGTGAAAGTCGCCCGGTTCTCCTCGACGAGGTTCAGCCACCGTGTGAACAGCGCCCGGGTGGCTTCGGCGACAGGGACGTCATACTGTGCAACCCCTCGGGGGAGGTGCGACGGCAGGGTGGAGAAGCGGCGCACGACCTCGAGGTAGAGGTTGCGCTTGTTGCCGAAGTGGTAGTTGAGATTCGTGCGGGTGGTGCCTGCCGCGCGCGCCAACTCCTCGGTCGAGACGGAGTCGTACGCCTGGTCAGCGAAGATGCGCTGCGCAGCCTCGATCATCCGCTCTCGACGATCGTCGGCATCGAGCCGGACCCGTCGATCGGGAGCATGATTGACCGTCATAGGGATACCGTAGCCGTCTGCTCCTCGGATTGGGGCGTCGGCGGCCGAGACAGGTGTGGGTCCTGTCGAGTGGACCCACACCTGTGTTCCCTTACGGGATCGGTGCCGCGGACACCTGGACTATCCACCCAGGGCGAAGTCGACGGCTTCCTCGAAACTTCGCAGGTCGAAGTAGTCACGCCATTCGGTGATCTTGCCGTTTTGGATGTGCAGGATGCCGTTGACGGGCAACTCGAACGACTTCCCGGTGGGAAGCGCCGTCAGCAGATCGACCCTCTCGGTGAACACGATCCCGTCCCGGGACGCGATGTAGAAGGTGTCGATCTTGTCGATGCGCAACACGGTGAACAGCCCGACGAGCGTCGTATGGACGGCATCGCGTCCATACGCGGCGGGCAGGGGCATGTTCTGGTACATCGTGTCGTCCGCGAAGTAGGCGATGAGACGGTCGGCGTCATTGCTGCTGAGGGCCTCCATGAACTCGAGCACCAATGCCTCGTCGGCGCCCACAGGTTTCGCTGCTCCCGACGACGGGTCGGCCCACTGGGGTCGTTGAATCGACTGTGTCACTTTCACTCTCCTGTTGATTGGTGTATGCCGGAGTGATCGCCAACGTATATGGCGCCGATCACACGCGATGTCGCATATCGAAACAGTTCGCATGCTCATGCGTATCGAAATGCGACGACCGAAACCCGGTGTCGGATGTGAGGCTCGAAGCACCAGCTCACAACCCGGGAGACAAGATGTACGTAGAGGTGACGCCGCCCGGACCGCCCACGGTCCGGGAACCCGATGACTTTCACCGCCTGTCGATCGTGGTGACCAACTCCGGGCAGGCACCGAGTTCGGTACTCGACGCGCTCCTGTCCGTGAACCTAGCCGTCGCCGGGTCGACCCTCGATGCCGTCAGACTCGACGTGGCAGCACTTCGGGAGGCGGCGCGATCAGCTCACCCCACGACCCCCACCCCGCAGTGGGAGCACAGTTTCGACGCGATGCTCGACTACGCACAGCACAAGGGCTGGTTCGACCCGAACGCCGGCACTGTTGCCGCACATATCGAATGGATGGAAGCCACCCGATGATCATCACTCCCGACACCGTTGCCCTGGTCACCGGAGGAGCATCCGGCCTGGGCCTGGCCACCACCGCGGAGCTCGTCAGCGCAGGCGCACGAGTCGTCGCGCTCGATCTTCCGTCGGCGGACCTGAGCGGTCTGCACGAGTTCGACGGCGCCGTGAGATTCGTGGGCGCCGATGTACGAGAAAGTGACCAGGTCGGACCCGCTGTCGATATCGCCGCGGGATGGGGTGACCTGCGAATCGTCGTCAACTGCGCGGGGATCGGTGATCCCGCCCGCACCCTGAGCTCGAAAGGGCCGCTCGATCTCGACCGATTCCGCCGAGTGATCGAGGTCAACCTGATCGGCAGCTTCAACGTCATCCGCCTCGCAGCCGCCGCTATCGTGGCCACCGCACCAGTCGACGGTGAACGCGGTGTCATCGTCAACACCGCGTCGGTCGCGGCCTACGACGGCCAGATCGGACAGGCGTCCTACTCGGCCTCCAAGGGCGGCATCGTCGGGATGACACTGCCGATCGCCCGGGACCTCGCGGACCGACTCGTGCGGGTGATGACAATCGCCCCCGGAATGTTCGAAACCCCTATTCTCAAAGGACTTTCGGACGACGCACGCGCATCGCTCGAAGCTCAGGTCCCGCACCCGTCCAGGCTGGGGCGACCCGGCGAGTACGCCGGGCTGATCCGGCACATCGTGGAGAACCCCATGCTCAACGGCGAAACGATCAGACTTGACGGAGCGATCCGAATGGCGCCCCGATGACCACCGCCGAGAACCGGGTCGCCCTTGTCACCGGTGCAAGCCGAGGAATCGGCGCCCGGATTGCCACCGCCCTCGCTCACCGCGGGTGGGACCTCACCCTCAGCGCCCGCCGTCCGGAGTCGCTGCAGGAGTTCGCTGGGAATCTCGCAGAGAAGACCGGTAGGCGGGTCGTCGCGGTTCCTGCCGACATGTCTGACGAAGATGCTGTCTCCGAACTCGCCGGACGTCACGATGAATCTTTCGATCGGCTCGACGCGCTCGTCCTCAACGCCGGAATGGGTGCGATCGGACCGTTCGCCGAGTTTCCGCTGCGCAAGCTGGACAAGTTGTTCACCGTCAACGTCAGGTCCGCGTATCAACTCGTCCAGCAGCTCCTGCCGACACTTCGAGAGACGGGTACCCGTTCGACGACGGGTGCCCGCGTCATCGCGATGGCATCGATGGCCGGGGTCAGCGCAGAACCGCTGAACTCTGCCTACGGGGCCACCAAAGCCGCGCTGATCTCCCTGTGCGAAACCCTCACCGTGGAGGAACACGCCCACGGTGTCTCCGGTGTCGCCGTGTGCCCCGGTTACGTCGCCACCGACATGACGGCAAGCCGGGACGATGTCGACGCCGACACGATGATCACAGCCGACGACGTCGCCGACCAGACAGTCGCAGTGACCCAACTGTCCCGGACAGTCGTCATTCCGCGGCTGCTATTGACACGCCCGGGGCCCAACCTCTGGCACGCCTGACCCACCCAACGCGGTACCACCCCTGCCGATCAATCAGACCGGCCCCAGCAACAAGGAGTTTCTCTCGTGACCATCGACGCAGTGATCGTGGACGCCGTCCGCACCGGATCCGGACGCGGCAAGCCGGGCGGTGCACTCTCCGGCGTGCACCCCGCAGACCTTCTCTCCCAAACCCTCAGCGCCCTTCTCGCTCGCAACGATTTCGACCCCGCGTTGATCGATGACGTGATCGCGGGCTGCGTGTCGCAGACCGGTGAGCAAGCCCTCAACATCGCCCGCACCGCTGCGCTGCGAGCCGGGCTGCCCGAATCCGTGCCGGGCACCTCCGTCGACCGTCAGTGCGGCAGCAGTCAGCAGGCCGCGCACTTCGCCGCACAGGGTGTCATCGCGGGGGCGTACGACATCGTCGTGGCTTGCGGCGTCGAGTCGATGAGCCGGATCCCGATGGGAGCGAGCTCGCAGGGCCAGGACCCCACCGTGGGACCGTTGTCGGACCGGTACCCGGACGGACTGGTCAACCAGGGCGTGTCTGCTGAACTCATCGCCGCGAAGTGGGGTCTCGACCGCGCGACTCTCGACGAGTACGCGGCCCGCTCGCACCGGCTCGCCGACGAGGCGCATACCGCTGGCCGTTTCGAGCGCGAACTGATCCCGATCACCCTCCCCGACGGCTCGATCCACCGTGTAGACGAGACACTCCGGTCCAGCACCACCGCAGAAGGCCTCGGCGGTCTGAAGCCGTCGTTCGAGCGCCCGGAGCACGACGAGCGGTTCCCGCAGATCAACTGGTCGATCACCCCGGGAAACTCCTCGCCGCTGACCGACGCCGCGTCCGCTGTTCTGATCATGTCGGCGACCAAGGCAGCCGAGCTGGGCCTGACCCCGCGCGCCCGGTTCCATTCCTTCGCGGTGACCGGCAGCGATCCGCTCTACATGCTCACCGGCGTCATCCCGGCCACTCGCAAGGTGCTCGAGCGCAGCGGTCTGCGTATCGATGAGATCGACACCTACGAGGTCAACGAAGCCTTCGCGCCGGTACCGTTGTGCTGGGAGAAGGAGTTCGGCACCGATCCCAAGAAGCTCAACCCCAGTGGCGGTGCGATCTCCTTAGGCCACGCGCTCGGGGCGTCGGGGACTCGCCTGCTGACCACGATGGTCGGTAACCTCGAGCACACCGGTGGACGGTACGGGTTGCAGACGATGTGCGAGGGCGGCGGCATGGCGAATGCCACCGTCATCGAGCGTCTCTGACCCGAGGCGAGAAGCGGATACGACTGTGGCCTCCTCCCGATCGGGAGGAGGCCACAGTCGTATCCGCTCGTCAGACGGCGGGTTCGAAATGCGAGATGTCGAGAATCTGTCCGGTGCGCTCCTCGGCCCACACCGCACGCACCCGTGACCCGGCCGGCAGCTGTGCCCGGATCCCCGCCGGGTCGGAGAAGTCCAACCCGACGATGTAGTGCATCAGCAAGGTGTCGGCGCCGTCCAGGCGAATACCACCGATGGCGTACGGAGCCTTCGGGCCACCGCGGAATCCCTGCCACACCACGGTGAACACGACGAGGTCACCTTCACCGCTGAGCTCGACCCATTCGTCGTTTCGCTCGAACGAGTCCTCGCAGTATGCCTGCGGGGGGACGTAGACCTTCGTCGACTTGGCTCCGGTGTTGGCGAGGATCTTCTTCTCCCGCAGACCCTGCATGAACCGGCCCCAGGTCTCACCGAGATGGATGTCGTAGTCCAGATCCCAGTGCACGCGAGTTGTGGTCACGGCCTGGTCGATGGTGCTGGTGGTTTCGCTCATGATGCGTGCTCCTCGGTCGATCGTTCGAATACTGCCAAGTTCTCGAATTGGAAGAAGGTTCCTCCGGTGCCGTGCGCCAACCCGGTGCGGGCACCGTCGACCCGGATTTCTTCCGGCGCATCGCCCATCACTTGCCACGCCACGTAGACGTACGGAGCGAGTTCGCCCGCGACCCCGGCGTTGGTGCATTTCGGCCCGCCGGACAGGTTGATCGGCAGACTGCCACCCTGTCGGCTCTCCGGCGACTTGATGAGATCGATACCTTTTCCGGCAGCGCACAACTGAAGCGCCTCGAGCTGCATCGGCTGCATGTGGGCGTACGGGGCGAAGACTTCCACGACATCGAACTCGCGATACGGATCGCGGATGCCGGCCTTCGCATACACCCGCCGAGCCAGCATGGCGAGGTTCTCCATGGCGCCGAAGTCTCCCTTGCCGCCGCCGAGGTACGGGTCACCGGAGGTGCCCATCGCCCGGATCACCGCGGGTGTCGTCTTCAGCGAACGCGCAGAATCCTCGGAGGTCACCAGCATGGCGCACGCCGAGGTCGACACCGGGCACACCATCGGCTGCGTGAGCGGCGACGACAGAGGGGTGCCGCCGACGACCTCGTCGACAGTCAGGGTGTACCGCAGGTGGGCGTAGGGGTTGCGGGAGGCCTTCTCGTGATCGGCGACCGCGACAGCAGCGAAATCGGAGACGCTGACACCGTGCCGCGCCTGATAGGCACTCGCAGCGAAGGCACCCATGTGAAATCCACCCATGCCGAGAGGCTGCTCGACGACCATCGGGGAGTTGGTGTTGATCGCGGACTGGAGATCATGGACCCCGTAGAACGTCGGTCCGCCGACAACGAGCACTCGCTCGTGGGTGCCGGCACTGACCATGCGCGCCGCGACCTGCATCAGGTTTCCGCCGGTCGTGCCACCGGTGTTGACCACCGTCAGCGGAATGTTCGCGCCGAGTCCGAGGAACCGTGAGCGGTACTTGCCGCCGAGCACGGTGCCCTCGAACCCGTCGATGTTGCCGACCACGATGGCGTCGATGCTGCCCGGGGTCGCGCCGGAGTGCTCGAGCGTCCGCCAGGCGGCCTGCTGGCACAGTTCGACGAACGAGAACTGTTGTTTGCGTGGAGAAGTGGCCTCGGTAATGCCGACACCGGCAACTACTGCATGTCGAGCCATTTCACACTCCCTGTACTACGAGGACGGTGCTGTCGAGTGCGACAGCACCGGTGACAGTGTCGACCGAATGCACCACCGCCGTTGTTTGGGCCTCCGCCTCGGCAAGCCGGTCCAGCGCGTCCGCCAGCCTCACGGCGCCGTTGGCCACACCGGGGTAGACGCCTGCTGTCGACCCCCAGCGATTGATGCGGTCCGCTGCGAGCCCGTCGAGTCCGAGGGCGTCCAACAGCGGGCGGTACATGCTGGCCGTCGGTGCGGTGAACTCCAGCAGATCGATCTCTTCCGCCGGGGTGGTGATGCCTGCATTCCGGTATGCGGTGGTCGCGGCGTGTCTCGTCGAGGCACCGACGTCGGTCAGCCATTCCGTGTCGTAGACGTATCCACCGGTACCCCGGCCGAAACCGGTGATCACGGCATTGCGCCCCTGTAGGCGCGCCGCCCGGGCAGGTGAGGCAAGCACTACCGCAACGGCACCGGTGCCGTGTGCCGGCAGCATCAGTTCGGTCAGCGCACCGTTCGCGGGATCGGCGGAGAGCACGTCGGCGCCGGTGACACGGTCCCGACGAACCGACCGGAAATGACCCACCGACTTGTTGATCTCCACCGCCGCGATGTCGGCCAACTCAGTGATTTCCACGTCGTGTTCGAGCGCCCAGGCCGTGTGCAGCGCGTACGTCGCCTCGGCCGTGAGGCCGACGGGGCGCGCGAAGTGCGGGTCGAAGGCCAGATTCGAGATCTGCTCGAGGAACGCGCGCCGCTGGGCACCGCGGCTGGTGGACTCGGGATTGTAGACACCGACTGCGACGGCGACCTCGACGTCTCCCGAGGAGATCGCTTCTGCGGCCGCGAGAATCGCGGTCCCGGAGTCGGACTCGAGCCGATACGAGTCTTGGAGGTAACCACCGGACGCCGAGTTCGTCAGACCTGAGGAAATGCTGCGGCCGTCGTAGATGTCCATTGAGGCGGTCACCGTGAGCCCAATGTCCTGCTTGCGCAGCGCCGCTTCGCCGAGGGCGCGGGACACGACATCGTAGACAAGTTCGTCGAGGACGGCGTCGTGTTCGGGGACGAACGGCGTGCAGGCGAGACCGACGACGGCCACTGGCGCCACTCGGCCTCCCGCTGATCCGGTCACTGTCATGTAGTCGATCCTTCCGAGAGTGAAATGAGGGGAGGTTCCGGACCGGATCAGTCGAGGAATCGATAGACCACGGTGGCAACGCACGCCGGCTTCGCGGAGCCCTCGCACTCGACTGCCGCGGCGATGGCGACCTGGACCCCCGCGGGAACCTTGTCCACTGCGGTGATGGTGGAGGACAACCTGATCCGCGAGTCGGCGGGCACGGGGGAGGGAAAGCGGACCTTCTCGAGGCCGTAGTTGACCACCGAGGTCGCCCCGGGAACCGACAGGGCGTCGGCGACCAACGGGCCTATCAGCGACAGTGTCAGGTAGCCGTGCGCGATGGTGCCGCCGAATGGCCCGGTCTTCGCCCGCTCGGCGTCGACGTGGATCCACTGGTGATCACCTGTGGCGTCGGCGAAGGTGTCGATGCTCTGCTGATCGACGACCACCCAGTCCGTGGTGGGCAACGCGGTTCCCACCGCGTTCACCAGGTCGTCCGGGGTGGCGAAGACCGCCGGCGATGTTGTCATTGTTCGCTCCGATCCGTTGTCTCGTTCGACGACGGTAATGAGAACGAGCGGGTACGGGTGTCGCAGTCTGCGCCACATGGAGGTGTGTCAGAGCGCGACATCCGACCGCTCCGGATCCGTGTGAGAGTCGGGCAGACATCGTTGACAGAAGGATTCGAGCCGTATGACTGACACGACCACCGCCGCCGCGGACTCCGCCGGCGATCCCGTCACTGAGGACGGGCTGCCCACCTACGTGGCTGACTTCCTGTCCATGCACGATCCGGCTGCCACACCCCGGATCGATTTCCTTCGTGCCCGGTTCGATGCAGGCCTGGCATGGGTGCAGTACCCGATCGGCTGCGGTGGCCTCGGCCTCGACGCCGCCGCACAGTCGATCGTCGACGCAGCGCTGGAGGCCGTCGCGGCTCCGGACAACGCGCCGCACCGTAACGTCATCGGCCTCGGCATGGCAGCGCCGACGATTCTCGCTCACGGCACACCGGAACAGCAGCGCCAATGGCTGCGGCCGCTGTGGACGGGCGAAGAGATCTGGTGCCAGCTGTTCAGTGAACCCGCAGCGGGCTCGGACCTGGCGTCGCTGGGAACCAAAGCGGTACCCGACGGCACGGATTGGGTCGTCAACGGGCAGAAGGTCTGGACATCGCTGGCCCATGAGGCGAGCTGGGCTCTGCTGATCGCCCGCACCGATCCCTCCGTGCCCAAGCACCGCGGCCTGACGTACTTCGTCTGCGACATGCGCTCGCCTGGTGTCGATGTCCGTGCGCTGCGCCAGCTGACAGGCGAAGCGGAGTTCAACGAGGTCTTCCTCGACAACGTCCGGGTGCCGGATGACAACCGGCTCGGCGAGATCGGCGCCGGATGGAGGGTCACCCAATCGACGCTGATGAACGAGCGCGTCGCCATCGGCGCCGGGGCCGCACCACGCGAAGGTGGACCGATCGGCTTCCTCGCCGACCTGTGGCGGCGTGAGGACACCCATCGCACCATCGGATCCTTCGACAAGCTGGTGCAGCTGTGGGTCGAAGCCGAGACGATGCGCCTGACCACCGAACGCCTTCGTCAGCAGGCAGCGGCAGGAACCCCGGGCCCCGAAGGGTCCGGATCCAAGCTTGCCTACTCGCTTCTCGCGCAACGAGTGTCGAGCCTCGAACTCGACATTCTCGGTGACCGAGGACTCCGGTTCGACGACTGGAGCTTCCGTCGCCCAAACCTCGACGACGAACGCAACCGCCCCGCCGGATACCGATTCCTGCGCACCAAGGGCAACTCGATCGAGGGTGGCACCTCGGAGATCATGCGCAACATCATCTCCGAACGAATCCTCGGCCTGCCTGCAGAAAGCCGCACCGACACCACCATCCCCTGGAACGAGCTGCCCCGATGACCACCGGCATTGAACGTCCTTCTACCGACCTGCTCTACTCCGAGCAGGAAGAGTTCCTTCGCGAGACCGTCCGGGACGTCTTGAACAAGGCCTGTGACTGGACCTCAGTTCTTGCCCTTACCGAGTCTGAGAGCGCGATCGACCGCTCGCTGTGGCGCACGCTCGCCGCAGAGGTCGGCGGCGCCGCGCTGGCCCTCCCCGAGGACATCGGCGGCGCCGGCGCGAGTTGGCGTGAGACCGCCGTGGTACTCGAGGAACTGGGCCGCTCGATCGCCCCGGTGCCGTACCTGGGTAGTTCCGTCATCGCCACCGTCTACGCGCAAGAGATCGGGGCCGGCGACCTCCTCGCGAGCCTGGCCGCCGGTGAGACGATCGCGGCTGTCGCGGTTTCTGCCGGCTCACCATGGTTCCGACCCCTCCCACCGGTTGTCACGGCCTCCGATTCCACCCTGACCGGAACCGTCTCGACAGTGGCAGATGCCGCCGCAGCGGACACCCTGCTCGTACCCGTCGGCGAGGACACGTACCTGATCGACCCGGCCGCAGCCGGTGTCCGGTGCACCCAGGTGGTATCGCTCGACGAGACCAGACCGCTGGTCGACATCGAGTTCAGCGCGGCACCAGCCCAGCGCCTCGAAGGCACCCAGCCGGCCGGTGCCGCGACCGCAGCAGCCCTGCGCGCGGGCACCGCGCTACTCGCATCCGAACAACTCGGTCTCGCCGAACACTGCCTCACCGCCACGGTCGAATACCTCGGTGTTCGACGCCAGTTCGGGCGGGCCCTCGGGTCGTACCAGGCACTCAAGCACCGCCTGGCCGACCTGTGGGTCCAGATCAACCAGGCCCGGGCCGCCGCCCGGTACGCCGCGGACTGCCTCGCCGCGGGCAGCGACGATCTCGCCGTCGCGGCCGCCGTCGCCCACTCGTGGTGCTCCGAGGTCGCCGTGCACGCAGCGGAGGAGTACGTGCAACTCCACGGCGGCATCGGATTCACCTGGGAGCACCCCGCCCACCTCTACCTCAAGCGCGCCAAGAGTTCGACCCTGATGTTCGGCGGTCCGGACATCCACCGCACCCACCTCGCGGGTCTGGTCAACCTTCCGCTTCCGACGCTGGAGAACATCTGATGACCGATCTGACCGGGCGCGTTGCGGTGGTGACAGGCGGAAACGGCGGCATCGGGCTGGGCTTGGCCGAAGGCCTCGCCGCCGCCGGTGCCGACGTCGCGATCTGGGCGCGCAACGTCGAACGTAGCGCTGCCGCCGTCGATGCCCTGCGCGGGCGCGGCGTCCGCGCGCACGCCATTGCCTGTGACATCGGCAGCGAAGACGACGTGCGCCGTGCCGTCGCCGACACCGTCGAGACGATGGGCCGGATCGACATCCTGATGGCCAACGCGGGGATCGCCGACGACAAGCCGTACCTCGAGACCTCGCTGGACGACTGGCACCGGGTCATCCGAACCAACCTCGACGGCACATTCCTCACGACCCGGGAAGTGGGCCGCTACCTCGTCGATCGAGGCGAGGGCGGCGCAATGGTCATCGTTTCGTCGACGATCACCCGCTACGGCGGAGCGGGCCAAGCCGCCTACGCGGCCAGCAAATCCGGGGCGAGCGCTATCGGCCGCACCCTCGCCGTGGAGTTCGCCCGGCACCGGATCCGCTGCAACATCCTCATTCCCGGCTGGGTGGCGACCCCGATGAACGAGTACCTGCAGGAGAACGAGCGGTTCATGGACGCGACCACGAAGAGGACACCCGTCCGGCGATGGGCCACTCCCGATGAATTCCATTCCGTAGCAGCATTTCTCGCTGACCCCAACCTGACATTCCACACCGGAAACGACGTCGTCGTCGACGGCGGCTACACCATCTTCTGATCATCGGCGCAAGGAGCCCATCGAATGAACCTCACCTGTGACTTCTCAACCAGGACCGTGCTCGTCACCGGAGCAGCCCAGGGTATCGGCAAGGCGATTGCCGAGTTCTTCCGTACTGCCGGGGCACGCGTCGCGGTCGCCGACCGCGACGCCACCGAACTGGAGAAGACGTGGGGCTCGCCGTCGCAGACCGTGCTCCCGGTGGCCATGGACGTGGCCGATCCGACATCGGTAGCGTCAGGCATCGGCATCATCGTCGACACCTGGGGGTCGGTGGACGTGGCGGTCAACAACGCCGGAATCGCCCGCGACTCGGTGGTGTGGAAGCTGACCGACGATCAGTGGAAGGCCGTACTCGACGTCCACCTCGGCGGAACCTTCAACGTCACCCGGGCGGTGGTGCCCCACATGCGGAAGGCCGGCTTCGGCCGGATCGTCAACGTCACGTCCTACACGGGCATGCACGGCAACGTCGGGCAGGCGAACTACGCGGCCGCCAAGGGCGGCATCATCGCCTTCACCAAGACCGTCGCCAAAGAAACCGCACGATTCGGCATCACGGCAAACGCAATCTCGCCGAACGCCGCGACAGCGATGGTGGCAGCGATCCCGGCCGAGCGCCTCGCCGAGATGACGGAGACGGTGCCGCTCGGGCGGTTCGCAGACCCCTCCGAAATGGCTGCCGCAGTCGCATTCCTGGCATCGGAGGAAGCGAGCTACATCACCGGGGTGGTCCTGCCCGTCGACGGTGGCGTGTCGATGTAGCCCATCTCGGCCGACAACAGAATCGGGGTGGCGGGGAGCAGCAACGCTCACCCGCCACCCCGATTCGTGCTGTGCGCGAGAGGTTGCCGTCAGTCGCCGACCGCCGGGGGGATCTCGAGCAGGTGCCCCATCCGGTCCCGCTTGGTGCGCAGGTAGGCCACGTTCTCCGGGGTCGTGTGCACCGGCAGTTGCACCCGTTCGGCGATCTCGAGGCCGTAGCCATCGAGGCCGGTGTACTTCTCGGGGTTGTTGGTGATCAGACGCATTCGGCGCACACCGAGATCGACGAGAATCTCCGCGCCGACGCGGTAGTCGCGGCTGTCGACGGGCAGACCCAGAGCCTCGTTGGCCTCGACCGTGTCGGCGCCGTTCTCCTGCAGGGTGTAGGCGCGGAGCTTGTGACCGAGTCCGATCCCGCGGCCCTCGTGCCCGCGGAGATACACCAGCACGCCGACTCCTTCCGCGGCGATGCGCCGCAGCGACTCGCGGAACTGGACGCCGCAGTCGCAGCGCAGCGATCCGGCGAGATCCCCGGTGAGGCATTCGCTGTGGACCCGGACGAGTACGCCGGCCGGGTTGCCCGTGTACGCGGTCAGGTCACCGACCGTCAGCGCGAGATGCTCGGTTCCGTCGGCAGTGGCCCGGTACGCGTGGGCCCGAAAGTGACCGAACTCGGTGGGCAGCTCGGCACTGCCGGTCGCGATGACGGACGATTCCCGCTCACGCCGGTACCGGACCAGGTCGGTGATGGTGATCTTGGTGAGCTGGTGTTCCTCGACGAAGTCGTCGAGCGACCGGCCGGCGCGCATAGCGCCGGAGTCCTCGACGATCTCGCCGATCACCCCGACCGTCGGAAGTCCCGCCAGAGTCAGCAGGTCGACAGCCGCTTCCGTGTGCCCGGCGCGTTCGAGGACGCCGCCGGCCCGGGCGACGAGCGGGAACACGTGACCGGGTCGGCGCAGGTCCGCGGTGTGGCAATCGGGGTCCGCGAGGGCGCGGAGGGTTCGGGCGCGGTCGACTGCCGACACACCCGTCGTGGTACCGACGTGGTCGACGGTGATCGTGAACGCTGTGCTGTGGCAATCGGTGTTGTTTCCGACCATCTGGGGCAGGTGCAGTCTGTCGGCGCGCGCCGCGGACATCGGAGCGCAGAGGATGCCGGTGCTGTGGCGCACCATGAACGCGACCTGGTCTGCGGTGATGGTTGCCGCGCAGCCGATGAGATCACCTTCGTTCTCACGGCCTGGGTCGTCGACCACGACCACCAGCCGTCCGGCGCGAAGGTCTGCCAGTGCCGTCTCGATCGTCGACGTGGTCACGGTGATCTCCTTCTCGGGCATGGGGTTACAGGGTCTCGGGTCAGTTCCGGCCGGAGCGTGGGGCGGGGGTGAAGGTGCGGTCGAAGTAGACGACCGGAGCCGGGTCGCCGAGTCCGACCGACACCACCTCGCCGACGAGGATCGTGTGGTCGCCTCCCGGGTAGCGGGCGTGTGCCCGGCATTCGAGTACCACCGGGGCATCGGCGAGGTGCGGGAGCCCTGAGGTGTGCGGGGTGAAGTCGTCTCCGGCGAATTTGTCGGCGCCTCGGGTCGCGAACCGCCGGGCGATCGATTCGTGCTCCATCCCCGCGATGTGGACCAGCCAGGTGTCCGCGCGTTCGAAGCTCTCGTGACACTCCGCGCCGGTGGCCAGGCAAACGAGGACCAACTGCGGATCCATCGACACCGAGCAGAACGAGCTCGCGGTGAAACCCCGCTGGTGACCCTGTTCGTCGACCGTGGTGACGATGGTGACGCCGCTGGGAAACCGCGCCATCGCCTCTCGGAAGTTGGGGGCGTCGGCCGTGATGTCGGCGGTCATGGTGGGCCTCGATTCGTAGTGCAGGTGGTGACAGGGGTCACTGTATGGAGCGCAGAACGGCGGGGTTGTCGCAGATCGGGACAGCGCGGCGACCGATGCCGGCTGCGGCGGTGCACATCGCGACATCCGAACCCGCGCGGATCTGCCGCAGCACTGTTGACGCTATGTCAGTAGCTTGTCATCATGGACGTGTTGCACCTCACAGCCTGGACAGGTCTGTGGTGGGCGACGCCGGAAATGCGTGTGCCGCGGACTCTCGGGCCCCGGCCATGACGAAAGGACACCCGCCTTGTCACTCGACGACCGCACCCGCACCTTGCTGCACGAGCGTGAGCTCTTCCTCGAGGGCGCGGACCCGACCCAACGGGGCATCGTCCGCAAGGAGATCGCACAGTCCTGGAAACGTTCCCTGATGTACGGTCTCGAACCGGAGCACTCGCGACCCACCTTCCGTCCGGAGTCGCAGTCCTCGGAACAACTGCTGTCCGTGGCGGTTCCGGTGATCGAATCCAAGCGCGGTGCCCTCGTCGATTCGTCGAGCAGCCTGACGGTGACGGATGCGAGCGGTTGGGTTGTCGCACGGTGGGTCGAGGACAGCCGCTTCTCGCGGCGCCTGGACCGGCACGACGTCCTTCCCGGGTACTCCTTCGCCGAGACCACGGTCGGTACCAACAGCGGCGGCATGGTCCTCGAAACCGGGCGCCCCGCGCTCGTCGCCGGTCCCGAACACTTCTTCGAGGAGTCGCTGCAGCTCACCTGCGCCGGCGCACCGATCCTCCATCCGGTCACCAAGCGGCTGATCGGAACGCTGAATCTGACCTGCCGATACAGCGACACCAACCCGATCATGTTGTCCTGGGTATGTGAGGTCGCCGCCCAGATCACGCAGGCGCTCGCCACCTCGGCCACCCGCCGCGAACAGCTTCTGTTCGAGGCCTTCCTCGCTGACAACCGCGACAGTCGACACGCGGTGATCTGTCTCGACGAGCAGACCATCATCAGCAACGCCGCGGCCGCCCGAATCCTCGGACCATCCGATCAGGCGATCCTGTGGGAACACGCTGCCCGGGCTCTGCGATCCGATACCGATACCGACGCGGCCCTCGAGAAGACGGTGTCGCTCGCAGACGGCGCCGCGGTAGGCGTCGACGTGGTGCCGGTGACCGACGGCCCCGCCACCGTCGGTGCGCTGCTTCGGCTCAAGGTCGCCAGTCACCCGTCACGCAGCGGTCGTGCGCCCGAACCCGTGCCCGTGCTCGGTGAGCTCGTCGGAAACTCGCCTGCGTGGCGTGCCATGTGTCACGCGGTCACCGACGCCGGAAACCGCGCACTGCTCTTGACCGGCCAGCCCGGCGTCGGAAAGTTTGCAGTTGCGCGTGCGTTGGTCGACGAGCCCGACACCGCCGTGGTCGATGCACTGACGCAATCGCCCACGAGCGTGGACTGGGGCACCCGAATCGCCGATGCCATCGCTCGGACTCCGTCGCTGCTGATTCTCCGGCGCATCGACGCCCTCGATCCCGACGACCTGCGCGAAACCGCAACCGCGGTTGCCCGCGCCCGCGCCCGGCAGATCCGAGTCGTGGCAACCACGAGCGCCCCGACCACCGCGCTCCCGCAGCTGGTGGAATGGTTCGATCGAGTCGTCGAGGTTCCCTCGCTCGCCGACCGTGCGGGCGATCTTCCGCTGCTGCTCGAGGCGGTCAGTAGGCGCTACAGCCCGCCGAACCAGAGGATCCACTGGATGCCCGATGCGGTCCAAGCCCTCGGCCGCATCGACTGGGATCGCAATGTCGCCGGACTCGACGCACTCGTACGTGAACTCGTCGCCGGCCGCAGCCGCCGGTACATCGGAGCGCAGGACCTGCCGATCGAGCACCGCGTACAGGCGTCCCGCCGGCAGTTACAGGGCCTCGAACAGATGGAGGCGAAGGCGATCATGAATGCGCTCCGCGACGCCGGCGGGAACAAGCGCCTCGCCTCGGATCGGCTCGGGATCGCGCGATCCACGCTGTACCGGAAGGTTCGATCACTCGGTATCGACATCGACTCCGCCAATTTCTGACGGGACGGTCCTGGCGGTGGCGCAGGTTGCGACATCCACCACCCGGCTTCGAGACACACAATCGACCCATGGTGTCTCAATCGACAGAAACTCAACCCGACGCGTCGCTACCGCTCATCGCCGATGAAGAGGAAACCCTCCTACGGGAGACGGTCGCCCGCATCGTCGCCAAGTACGGGCACGACTATTACCAGAAGTGTTCGGCCACCGGAGAACCGATGCAGGACCTCTGGGACGAACTCGGTCGCAACGGCTACCTCGGCCTCAATATCGCAGAGGAGTACGGCGGCAGCGGCGCCGGCCTGACCCAGCAGGCGATCGTCAGCGAAGAGCTGGCGGCGGGCGGCTGCCCGGAGCTGGCCATGGTGCTCTCCCAAGGCATCGCGGGCAGCGTGTTCGGACGGCACGGAACCGAGGAACAGAAGCGGCAGTATCTTCCCGGGATCGCGAGTGGCGAGAAGAAATTCGTCTTCGCGCTAACCGAGCCGGACGCCGGATCGAACTCGCACAACGTCTCGACCACCGCGACCCGCGACGGCGACGACTACATCGTCAAGGGCACCAAGTACTACATCTCGGGTGTCGACCACTGTGATCACTTCCTCCTCGTCGCTCGTACCGGAACCGACGAGAAGACCGGCCGCGGCCGGCTGACGTTGTTCGTCGTCGACCCGGACGTCGACGGGCTGACCCGCGAGCTTATTCCGACGGCCCTGTCCGCGCCCGAACGCCAATTCACCCTCTTCTTCGACAACGTGCGTATCCCCGCCGAACGAGTGGTCGGCGAAGTCGACAAGGGCTTGGTGCCGCTGTTCGACGGTCTGAACCCCGAGCGGGTACTGAGTGCAGTGATCTGTACCGGTATCGCCCGCTACGCCATCGACAAGGCGTGCCGCTACGTCAAGGAACGGACCGTGTGGGGCACGACCCCGATCGGCAGCTATCAGGCCGTCCAGCACCCCCTGGCGGCCGCCAAGATCGAGCTCGAGGCAGCCCGCGGCATGACGTGGAAGGCGGCCGCGCTCTACGACGCCGGCCTGCCCGCCGGGGAAGCGGCGAACATGGCCAAGTACCTCGCCTCCAAGGCCGGGCACCATGCCCTCGACACTGCCATCCAGGTCCACGGTGGCAACGGTTTGGCGCTCGAGTACGGACTCGCCGACCTGTGGTCGATCGTGCGTCTGCAGCAGATCGCGCCGGTGTCCTCGGAGATGGTGCTCAATCACATCGCCCAGCACACCCTCGGTTTGCCCCGCTCCTACTGATTCACGAAAGGCATCACCCCGATGACTGCTGCAGTCAAGGAGCTGGACCCCGGCCTGGTCGGCCGGCAGCTGCCCGGAGACACCACCACCATCTCGCGGCACCAGTCCGCGATCACCGATCACGCGCTCCACGCGGCCGCCGACCGCGACGCGGGCGAGAGCGCCCACTCGATCTGGTTCCTCATCATCGCGTTGCGTGGCATGGGCATCAGCGTCGACGAGTTGTGCGCACTGGCAGACAAGCGAGACACCGACACCCTGCTGTTCGGGACCTGCGGTATCGACCAGATCCAGCCGCTGGCGGTGGGCCACACCTACCGGACGACCGCCTCGATCGACAATATCGATCGGCGCACCACCAGAGACGGATCGATCCTCGACAGCCTCACCGTGACGGTGACCCTGTTCGACACCACCGCACCGACCGACCCCGTCGGTGCGGTGACGAGCGTCTACCTGTTCAAGAGAGGGCAGAACTGATGTCCACCAACGAGATCACGCCCGGCTACACGATCCCGCCGTTCGTCGTGGACCCGGTCGACGGTGAACACATCCGGCAGATCGCACTGATCCTCGACGACCCCAACCCCATCCACTTCGACCTGGACGCGGTCGCCGCCGCAGGTATGGGCGACCGGGAAATCAATCAGGGCGGCTCGACGATGGCGTACATCATCGACATGATCACCTCATGGACAGGCACCCGGTCCGCCCTCCGGCGGATCAAGTGCCGATTCCGCGACAACGTCCGCGCCGGCGATGCGGTCACCGCCGGCGGGACGGTGCTCGAGGTGACCGGCGGCGGCAACCGCCGCGCGCTGTGCGAGGTCTGGGTCGACCGAGGCGACGGCACACGCGTCATCGACGGAACGGTCGTCGTCGACATTCCCGAAGAGTGATTCGACGCAACGGCATTCGCAAACTGAAGGAGGGTGGTGCACATTGTGCACCACCCTCCTTCAGGGCTAGGTGAAACGTCTGGGTTCAGCGGAACATCCGCTTGAGCTCCGGCTTGTTGATCTTGTTGTTCCCGGTTCGCGGCAGCGCGGGGACCATCTCGATCCGTCGAGGTCGTGAGAGCCCCCTCAGGTCGGGATGGTGCTGACAGAACTCGGCGATATCGGCCACCGTCACTCCCTCGCGGGACGCGACGACGATCGCTGTCACCTGCTCGACCCACCGCTCGTGTGGCGTTCCGATAACGGCAACTTCAGCGACGTCCGGGGACGAGGCCAGGTAGTTCTCCACCATCTGCGGATAAACGTTCTCGCCGCCGCTGATGATCATGTCGTCGATCCGCTCGACGTATTGGAGCTGTCCGTCGGGCCGAACCCTCATCAGGTCACCCGTTCGAAACCAGCCATCGGTGAACCGCTCCGCATCGGCGTCGGGCCGCTTCCAGTAGCCCGGCGTCACCGCATCACCACGCACCTGCAGTTCCCCGATCTCGGCGCTGCCCTCGGCGACGCGCTGCTGGGTGGTCGGGTCGACCAACCGCCACTGCACCACCTGCCCGAGTGGCCGGCCCAAACATACCGGCAACGGGTTCTCCCCGATCCGTTCGCACGCCGCCAACCCGTTCTGCTCGGTTTGGCCGTAGATGTTGATCACCGAGCCGATCCCGGTTGCCTCACCGAACCGTCGCAGCGGGCCCTCCGGAAGCCCCGATCCACCGACCGCGCAGATCCGCACACTATGTAGCTGCACCGGTTCCGCGCCACTCATACGGTTGGCAACATCGATTGCCATGGTCGGGACCAGCGCCACATAACTCGGTGACCAACGTCGCGCCAGATCGACCCACCCGAGCGGATCCCATTTCGACATCAGCGTGACCGACCCGCCGGCGACGAGGACCGGCAGGGAAATCAGCTGCAGACCGCCGACATGGAACAGGGGAGTGCACACGAGTGCGCTGTCATCGGCGTTCAAGCCGAAGATGTCAATCGTGGCGTCGACAGCGGCCCCTGTCGTCCGATGAGTTTGCCGAACACCCTTCGGGATTCCGGTCGAACCGCTGGTGTACATCAGGAGTGCCTCGTCCCCGTCGAGCCGAGGCACAATCTCGTCGCGCTCGGGCAGCGTCGTCACGTCGTGCCACGTCCAGGTCGCGCCGGCGGTGGCGGCGTCCGGCCCTACCGCCAGGATCCGCTCCGCGCCGCCCAGCCCGTCGCACACGTCCTGGATCAGCTCGACCTCGCTGTCGGCAACCACGATCAGCGTGGGATCGGAGTCTTCGACAGCGTGCCGCAGGGGTCCCCGCGGGACGGACAGGTTGTACGGCACCGCAATCGCGCCCGCCATCCAGATCCCGAGGAGAAAGCAGAAGGACTCGAGCCGGTTGGAGGCGTAGACCCCGACACGATCGCCAGGCACCACACCGACGGAGTCGAGAAACGCCGAGAACTGCCGGGAGACGGCGACGAACTGCTCGAACGTCAGCTCATCACCACCGAATCGTACTGCGACCGCGTCGGGGGGTCGGCGCGCTGCGACGCGGACGAGGACGTTGGAAAGGTTCACGTGCATCCTTCGTCAGAAGTAAAGGTCCGGAAGCCGACCGGCACGAAAGTCGCCGAAATCAGCCTGTGGTGTAGAAGTACACCCCCGTTCGCGGCCCGAGGATGTCGCAATCGAATACACCCGCCGGGCACTGTCGCAAAACGCGACAACCCCGGCCCCACCTCCGCACAGAGAATGTGTCGTACGACACAACATCTGTACAAGTAGAGGAGTAGTGGTGGGTCGAATTGAAGGCAAGGTCGCCCTGATCACGGGAGCGGCACGAGGCCAGGGGCGAGAGCACGCGATTCGCCTCGCCGAAGAAGGAGCGGACATCATCGCGGTCGATGTCCCGCGGGAGATCATCGACATCGGGTACGAAGCCGGCACGGCCGACGAACTCGCCGAGACCGCCCGTTTCGTCGAAAAACTCGGTCGCCGCGTCATCACGTTCGAGGTCGACGTCCGCGAGGCCGAGGCCCTGACGAACGGGGTGAACGGGGCTGTCGCCGAACTCGGTCGACTCGACATCGTCTCCGCCAACGCCGGCATCGCGAGCAACCCACACCTGGCGCACGAGATTCCCGAAACGACGTGGCAGCAGATGCTCGACATCAACCTCACCGGTGTCTGGCATACGGCCAAGGCCGCCATCCCACACCTGATCGAAGGCGGCCAGGGCGGCGCGATCGTCCTCACCAGCTCGGCTGCGGGGCTGAAGGGTTACGCCCACATTGCCCACTACGTCTCCGCCAAGCACGGTGTCGTCGGGCTGATGCGCAGCCTCGCGAACGAACTCGCTCCGCACGGCATCCGAGTGAACTCCATCCACCCCACTCAGGTGGATACCCCGATGATCCAGAACGAGGGCACGTACCGAATCTTCCGCCCAGACCTCGAGGCTCCGACCCGGGAGGACTTCGAGCCCGCGTCGGCGTCGACGAACGCCCTGCCGATTCCCTGGGTGGAGCCGCGGGATGTCAGCAATGCACTGCTGTTCCTGGTCTCGGACGAGGCACGGTACATCACCGGCGCCACCCTGCCCGTCGACGCGGGATGCCTGATCAAGTGACCGACACGCACCATGGGCCCCTCGCCGGAATCCGAGTCCTCGAACTCGCCGGCCTGGGGCCCGCCCCACATGCAGCACTCATGCTCGCCGACCTCGGCGCCGACGTCGTCCGGGTTCAACGCCCCGACCCCTCCAGTACCCCGGCCCCGGACCCCACGCTGCGCGGACGCCGAATCGTCACCGCGAACCTGAAAGACCCGGACGACCTCGACGACGTCCGGGCGCTCGCGCTGAAGGCCGACATCCTGATCGAAGGATTCAGGCCGGGAGTCGCCGAGCGGCTCGGCCTGGGCCCGGACACCTTCGCAAACGTCAACCCCGGCTTGATCTACGGGCGAATGACCGGGTGGGGTCAGGACGGCCCGTGGGCCGCAAAACCCGGCCACGACATCAACTTCATCGCTGCCACGGGCGTACTGAACGCGATCGGACCGGCTGAAGGTCCTCCGTTACCGCCACTGAATCTCATCGGCGATTTCGGTGGCGGCTCGATGTTCCTGATCGCGGGGCTACTGGCCGCGCTCGTCGAGCGGGCACGGTCCGGACGAGGCCAGGTGGTCGACGCGGCGATGCTCGACGGAACCCTGACCCTGGCCCACTCGGTCTGGGCGATGCGAGCCGCCGGCGACTGGACCGATGAGCGAGGTGCCAACGTGCTCGACGGGGGTGCACCGTATTACGACTGCTACCGGACAGCCGACGGCGGCTACATGGCTGTGGGAGCGATCGAGCCGCAGTTCTATCAGGCGCTCCTCGACGGTCTCGCCATCGAGGAAGCACCCGATCGCGACGACCGGTCCCGATGGCCGGAGCTCCGTGAGCTGTTCACAACAGCGTTCGCGACCCGGAGCCGCGCCGAGTGGGAGACAGTCTTCGACTCGATCGACGCCTGCGTGACCCCGGTGCTGTCATTCGACGAAGTGTCCGGTCAGCCTCAGGTGGCCCACCGGCAGGCGATCGGTCCTCGCGACGGCGTTCTGCAGCCCGGTGCCGCACCGCGCCTGTCCCGAACACCCAACAGAGCCGGCCAGGCCGCCGTGGTCCTGACCGACATCAGCTCGATCTGGTGAACGAGGAGCTTCGGGGCCACACCACTCAGTGACCCCGAAGCTCCCCTCCGACAGCGACGTTCGCAATCGTGAATCGACCGCGATCGATTCACGATCAGATCGACGACACGTCCACCGTCTCCTCCGTCCGGCTGGTGGCTGCCGGCCGGTAGGTTTCGCGGGCGGAAGCGATCGCCCAGATACTCAGGACACCCGCAACGGTCACGTAGGCGCCGACCGAAAGCACGGTGCCGGTCCAGGCGAACAGGCTCGTTGCAATCAGTGGAGCGAACCCCCCGCCCAGGACTGCGCCGAGTTGGTAACCGAGGGACGCGCCCGAGTACCGCACCTCGGCGGGGAACATCTCATAGTAGAAGGCGGCCATCGGGCCGTAGAGTGCGCCCAGTGTGATTCCAGGGAGCAGTGCCGCGAACAGCATCAACAAAATGCTGCCGGTGCCGAGGAGCAACACGAACGGGAACGCCGACGCGGTGGTCGCGACTGCCGCGATCAGCAGGACTCGTTTGCGCCCAACCTTGTCCGACACCAAGGCGAACATCGGAATCGAGGCGACGGTGACTGCGCTGGAGATGAGAACCACCCACGGTGCCGTCGACTTCGACACACCCTCTGCGGTGGCGAACGAGACGAGGAACACCGTCACGATGTAGTAGTACACCTGAACGACCAGGATCATCCCCGCTGCCTGCAGGACCTCGCGCGGGTGCTGACGCAGCGCCGTGACGATCGGTGACCGCGGCCGCACCGGAACATCGGCGGACTTCTGCTCGGCCGCCCGCGCCTGCAACTGCTTGAACTCGTCGGAGTCCTCGATGGTGATCTGGATGTAGAGACCAAGGGCAACCACAATCGCACTGAGCAAGAAAGGGATGCGCCAGCCCCAGGATTGGAGTGCCTCCGTGCTCATCGATGCGACAACGACCAGAAACACGAGATTGGACAGGATCACCGCGAGCGACGGACCCACCTGCGCGAAGCTGCCGAAGAAACCACGCCTATGCGGTGGGGCGTTCTCGGTCACGATCAGCATGGCCCCGCCGTACTGTCCGCCGACTGCGATCCCTTGCACTGCGCGCAGCATCAGCAGAATCACCGGAGCAGCGATTCCGATCTGCGCGTAGCTCGGAATCAGTCCGATCAGGAAAGTGGCCACGCCCATCATCAGCATCGCGACGACCAGCATGGCCTTGCGTCCGAGGCGGTCGCCGTAGTGACCGAAGATGATGCCACCGAGGGGCCGGAACAGGAACCCGACACCAAAGGTTGCAAACGCCGCGATCGTACCGACGATCGGGCTGACCTCGGGGAAAAACACCTTGTTGAAGACCAGCGCCGCCGCGGTCCCGTAGATGAAGAAGTCATACCATTCGAGCGTGCTGGCGCTCAGAGCCGAGACCAGCAACCGCCGAAGGCTCTTGCCTGCAGCCATGGTGATCAGCTCGGATTCGGGTTGAAGGTGGACAGGACCAGGTGGCCGCCGTCGACTGGGAGCTCAACTCCGGTGACTCGGCGCGCGGCGTCGGAAGCGAGGTACACCACAGCTCCGCTGATCTCGTCAGGCTCGATCAGACCTCCGATCGCGTGCCAATGGCGCGCAGCGGCCTCGTGGTCGGCGCGGGTGGAGCCCGGCTTTCCGCCGGTCATGTCATAGCAGCCCTGCCAGTTCGTCATCGCAGTGTCGACAAATCCCGGCAGGATCGCGTTGACCCTGACGCCGTAGGGAGCGAACTCCAATGCGGCGGCTTTCATCAGACCGAGCGCACCGTGCTTGGCCGCGGTGTAGTGAGCGGCGCCGGCCTGCGCCTCCACCCCGTTGACCGATGCGGTGATGATCACCGATCCCGATCGCTGCGTGATCAGCTGTGGTGCTACCGCTCTCAGGGTCCGCCAGACCCCGTTGAGGTTGACGTCGATGGTATCGAGCCAGTCCTCGTCGGTCAGATCCCACAACGCTCCGCGCGTCCAGATGCCGTGGTTGATCACCACGATGTCGATGCTCCCGAACGCGGCAACCGTCTCCGCCACCGCCACATCGAGTGCGGATGACGAGCGGGCGTCCGCCTGGTGCGCGGCGACCCGCACACCCAGCGCGCCAACGGACTTCGCTGCGAACGTGAGATCCTCCTCGGCCGCCAGTCCGTACTGGACCGAGTCGATTTGCTCGCAGATGTCGAGCAGGATGATGTCCGCGCCCTCGTTCGCCAGTGCGTGTGCGTGTGCCAGCCCCTGGCCGCGTGCGCCACCGGTAACCAGTGCGACCTTCCCGTCGAGAGTTCCCATATCCATGATCCTTTCGATGCCGACCCCTTGGTCGCTACGAACGGTAGGTGTGCCGCGGGTCACATGATGTCCTACTTCGCTACACCTCTGCCGAGTCAACGTCCCGCACATACAACAGCGGGGCGGGTTCGGCATCAATCTCGAACCCCGCCCCGCTGCAATGCAAATCAGCCCACGCTCACGGCACGTTCCGCCTCGAACTGCTTCTGAGCGGCCGCCTGGCCGGCGGCGGTGGCATCGGCACCGGCACGGTTGCTGTTGACCACCTGGTCGTAGCCCCGCTGACGCGAAGTGCGCGCGCCACGGAACTCCGGCGCGACCCGCTCGGCGATCAGCTCGAAGCTCCGCAGCGCGGCCGACTGCGGAGCCCACTCACCGTGCAGAACGAGGAACTTTCCGAATCCGCCGGACTTCTCCTGCAACCGCTCGATCTGTGCGATCGCCATCTCCGGAGTGCCGATGACAGCGAGGCCGCTCTCGTTGACACCGTCGATCAGCGTGTCGACGTCCGGAGCGGGATCGAAGCCCGGGGTAACGTGCGAGAGATAGTTCATCAAATCCAACAGCCCGTGCCGGCAGTCCGCTCGCGCCTGTTCCTCGGTCTCCGCCACATGCATCAGACCGGTGAGACGCCACTGGTCACGAGACACGGTGCGCCCGTTCTCGGCTGCGATCTGCTCGGCGATGTCCCAGTGACCGGCGAGCAACTCGACGCCCATCGGGTTGGTGGCGGCGAGCGAGAGGATGCCTGCCCCGTACTTGCCCGCGAGCTTCGGGCCGGTCGGCGACACCGTGGCGGTGACAGCCTTCTCGATGGTTGAGTACGGCGCCACATGTAGGTAGGCGTCCTGGATCTTGTACCAATCTGTCTCCTCCGTGACCGTCTCGCCGTCGAGGAGACGGTGAATCACGTCGAAAGCCTGCTCCATCTTCCGCCGGCTCTCTACCGGGTCGATGCCGATCATGTGGGCGTCGTCTGCGAGCTGACCGGGGCCCGCGCCGAAGATCACGCGTCCGCGGCTGAGGTGGTCGAGCAGCACCAGCCGGTCGGCAATCATGAAGGGGTGGTGATAGGGCAGCGAGACCACCCCGAGGCCCAGTTTGATCCGTGACGTCCGCTGAGCGGCGGCAGCGAGGAACATCTCCGGAGAGGACACGATCTCCACACCGCCGGAGTGATGCTCACCGATCCAGAACTCGGCGAAGCCGAGCTTGTCCATGTGCTCGACAAGCTGCAGGTCCTGGTGGATCGCGGTGTTCGCGTCCGTCTCGATCTTGTGCCACGGAGCGAGAAATGCCCCGAATTCGACGGTTGCGCGTGGGTTGCCCATGATTTCTCCTGATCGACGTATCCGTATGACGGGACTCTGCTCTGTGGTCACCAGCATCCATCCGATCGCCGTACTGTGATGTAGCGCATTCGGACACAGCCACATCGCCGCTATGTCGAGGTGCCGGACATTCGCGCCTACGCGACGCGCTCGGCGAGTCGCGCGACTCGGCGTCTCATCAATACGGCAGCAAGTCGGGAGACAAGCGTCTTCTCCTCATGCGCCAGGTCGTGATTTCGCCGTGCCACGGCAATGATCTCGATGCAACGAGCGTAGAGACGTTCGGATGTCAGCCCGAACTCCACGAAGGCCTTATCCTCGGGTGGCCACCCGAACGGCGCCCACATGACGACAAACTGTGCGATCTGTCGATCGGTCCTGTTCATGATTTCTCCATGGTTCTTGCAACGGAACGCGTGTTATACAGTCTGGGCGCAGTCGAGCGAATCGTTTGTTTGACAATGGGACAGAGCTGCCGCGCGAAATGGTCCGCCCAGGGAGAGGCAGTGTCGTTCTTAACGGGGTTACGAGAAGCTGCAATTCCATCGTGGAATGGTTCACGAGCACGGTTTGCGGGGATAGCCACTATTGAAAGCACCGTTTGAGATGAGGTCTTAGTGCTTGGGGGAGTGTTCATCGACTGCAAACCGGCCGATCTTCCCCCCGCACGCGGGAGGTACCCCCAGTCGTGATGGGGGTGACTGTCGACGGCACCCGCGACATTCTCGGTTTATGGGCCGGGAACTCTCGTGTGAGATCGGCCGCCTCGAGGACATCTCACACACATCAAGACCGTCGTGAACGGCACCCATCGCGCAGCATTGAGCTCATTGAGCAGTCAAATTGCTACATTGTTTGCGGTGGCCGCATGCCGTCACCAGCTGCTCCGAGGGTTTCAGGCGACGAGCAGGACGCGCGAGCGCGCCGAGACCGAATGCCGAGAAATTTGATGTCCGGGTTCTGAAGTCAGGGAACGCCTTTCGCATCGTTGCCCATACCGGACAGGCCCATGGAGCAGTTCTTTCGGTCTGTTTGGGGTGGTCGGCATCCGCGAGGCTGGTGGCAGTAGCAGCCTTTTCCGGCATGATCGCTGACGCACGTGGGATATGGGAAAACTTCATCATCCCGGGGTCACCCTCGGTCCGAACTGGTGCAGCTGCGGGAGGGTGGTCACTACATGGGCGACGACGGACTCGCTGAGACAGGCGTGGCGAAATGGGAGGTCGCCGGGAAACCTGACGAAGTCTTCCGTCTCGACGATCACGGGTTCGCTCAGTGGCCCGGTCTCCAAGCGCCCGCTGATGACATAGACGTGCAGTAGCGTCCCGGGCGGGTTGACGTCGGAGGGGTCGTTGACCTCTGCTCCGTGATCGAGGCGGAGAACATGGGTTTGTACGTACCCCGAGCCATAGACCTCGTCGAGTATCCTTTCGGACCGACCGTTCTCATCAGTCCACTCCACGTCGTCGCGGCGCTGCACGAAGACCGGTGTCCCCCACTCGGTGAGGAGCCTCCGCACCTGGATGTCCATGGCGGCGCTCAGTTGGGCTAGGGTCTCGACCGTCGGATTGCCATTCCCCTGCTCGACCTTCGATAACGTTTGTTTGGATAAGCCCGAACGACGCGCCAATTCGCCGAGCGACAAGCCGCGTTCTTGTCGGTAGCGGCGCACGTTGCGCGCCACGAGCTGGTTTACATCCCACACGTCCCACTCCCGACTGCGACAGTGTCACTTTTAATGTACGACTCGTCAATCTTGACGTACCGGCACGGCGCAATGCAAGATGTCCAGTAAAGATTGCAAATCGTCCATTAAAGTTGGCCCGCCCGTAGCGTCGTGGCGGGTCGTCATATCCGAGGTGAGAACACATGACGATCCCCTCAACCAACCGCGACGACCGCGCAGCGATCGACAAGGCCATCAGCGTTTTGGCGTGCTTCGGCGACGACGCGCTCAGCGGCGTGGGCGTGAGCGAACTCGCCCGACGAGCCGCGCTGAGCAAATCCACCACCCATCGCGTTCTGGCGATGCTCGAGCGCAACGGTGTAGTCGAACGCACGGGCACGGACTACCGACTCGGCGACCGTCTACAGAAGCTCGGCAGGACGGTGTACTCGCCGGGTCAGGAGGAACTTCGCGATCTTTTGATTCCGTTCCTCACCGACCTGTACGTGGCGACTCAGGAGACCGTCCATCTTGCATGCCTGTCCGGGACGGACGTGATGTATTTGGCAAAGCTCTACGGTCACCGCCGTACCGCATCACCCTCACGGATCGGACAGCGCATTCCGGCGCACTGTACGGCGGTAGGAAAGGCTCTACTCGCATACGAACCCGATGGAGCACAGCTCACAATGCTGGGCGCCCTGCGACGGTTTACCGACCGCACCATCGTCGACCCCGCGGCCCTGACCTGCGAACTCAATGCGATCCGTAGCCGCGGAATCGCCGTCGAAAACGGAGAGGTACAGAACGGGTTGAGCTGTGTCGCGGTGCCGGTGATGGGTCCGAACGGGCGTCCGGTGGCCGCGCTGTCGGTGTCTGCGCCGACCGGCAGGCTCGACGTCCAACGTCAGAGCATCACATTGCGTCGAGTGGCGAGCGCGGCGGCGAAGGTGCTGCCGTCCGCACGCACCGTCACCGCGCCGGCCTCACATGCCCGCCAGCATGCGCTCGCCAGCTGATTCGATTCCTTCCGTCTCAGGTCCCGGGGACATGGTCGAGGTCGATGTCCACCGCCGTGACCCAATCGGGTTCCGCCACTAAAAGACTCAGTTCGGCGTCGGCAATATCGACGTCGACGACGTATCGGAACCCTGCTGCCTCGGCGGCGGCGCTGGTGGCGAGCGCGCTCAGCGGGCTGCGGCCGGAGTCGTCGCGGTCGACGGCATAGACCACCTTCCGGCATTGCGGGTCGGCTATCCGAATCGCGGGGGTCAGCACCTCGAGGACGGCGGTGAGGTCGTCGGCGGTGGCCACGTCCGATACCCGTACCTCGACGTCGTGGGCCGCCACCGGATACGCGTGCCGCAGCCGCCCCCGTGCACAGCGGGTCAACTCGACTGTGACCGCCGCTATATCCTCGCGACGCACCACGAGCCTGCCCCCGGAATCCGCCCACGAGACGACCTCGCCGGACCACGGATCTTCGAATCGCAGACGAGAAAGCTGCGTGATCATCGGTCTCCCTCCTCCACCAGGGTGCGGATCGCACGCTTCTCGAGCTTCCCGGATCCGTTGCGGGGCATTCGATCGACGATCTGCAGTCGCTGGGGAAGCTTGTAGCGGGCAAGTTCGGCGGCCGCGAAGTCCCGCACGTCGTCGAGCGTGACCGCGACCGAGTTGTCCAGGGAGACGACCGCGACGACGATCTCACCCCACTTCTCGTCCGGGGCGCCGACGACGGCGACGTCGGCGATGCCGGGCATGCTGGCGAGAACACGTTCGACCTCGGCGGGATAAACATTCTCCCCGCCGCTGATGACCATGTCCTTGAGGCGGTCGACGATGAACAGGTAGCCGTCGTGGTCGAGGTAGCCGATGTCGCCGGAATGGAACCAACCGTCTTCGTCGAACGCCGTAGCGGTTGCCTCCGGGTTCTCCCAATATCCCGGCGTCACGTGCGGGCCGCGCACGACGATTTCGCCGCTGGTGCCCGGCTCCAGGGGCGTGTTCGAGGCCGCGTCGACCACACGAACCTGCGTGTAGGGCATAGGGATACCTGCCGACCCGATCTTGTCGAGGGTGCGCTCGACGGGCAGATGAGTAGCGAACGGCGCGGTTTCGGTGAGCCCCCACGCCTGTTGCAGCCAGATTCCGTGATCGGCGAACTCCCGGATCAGCGACGGGGGCACCGGTGCGCCGGCGACCACGACCGACCGTAGCTGCGACAGGTCGGCGTCGAACACCCCCGGCACCCGGCGTACGGCGGCCAGCATCGCCGGCGCCGCGAACAGGGAGTTGACCCGATACTCGACGATATCGGCGAGAAAGTTCTCGGGATCGAACGATCGGCGGAGAACGACCGTCCCGCCACGGACGAGCGTGCGGAGAACAAAGCTGTTCAGGGCACCGACATGGAACAGGGGCGCGGACGCGTAGGTGACATCACGTCGACGCGTGTCGAGACGCGAGTCCACGTTGATCGAATTCCACCAGATGTTTCCGTACGTGAGCACGACACCCTTGGGCGTGCCGGTCGTTCCGGAGGTGAACATCAGGATGGCCGGATCGTCGAATCGCCCGACCACGACTCGGTCGTTCGACGTCGACGAGGCGAGTGCCTGCGACCACGGCTCCCACCCGTCGGCGGCTCCGGCGACGGGCACCGACGGGTCGTCGTCGACGAGGAGGAACCGCTTGATGGCGACCCGCTCACGGACGGCATCGACCACGTCACGGTGTCCCGCCTCGCCGACGAGGGCGACCGCGCCGCTGCGCTCGAGCACGACCTGCAGTTCGGGGACCGCGAGCCGGAAGTTCAGGGGCACGAAGATCGCGCCGATTCGCAGGCTGGCGAGCAAAGTGATCAGGAATGCGGGGCTGTTGAGCCCGGCGTACGCAACTCGGTCTCCTGGCCCGACACCACCACTGGTGAGAACGACCGCCAGGCGGCTCGCTCGGTCGTCCAGATCGGCATAGGTGAGATCGACGCCCGGATAGCGAAGTGCAACCGCGGCACCGTTCCAGCCGGCGTTGCGCTGAACCGCGGCCGCCGGATTCACGTCGACGGCGAATCCGGAGTTGGCGGGGTGGCCGAAAGTCATGGTGGGTCCTTCCTCAGAGGTGGTCGCCGCCGGCGTCGGAGCTGAATCCGCGCACGCCCATGCCGCCGTCGATGGAGATCGCTTCACCGGTGATCGGGCCGCTCTGCTCGCGGGAGGCGAGAAGCACGTAGGGGCCGGTGAAATCCCGGGGGTCGGTGCTCGAGTCGTGCAGCGGGATCGGGGGCGGCGGAGTGTCCGGGCCGCGCTTGGCGAAGGAGGTGGAGATGGACCGCTCCTTCATCGACAGCGATTCCGGACCGCGCAGGTCGGTGTTCATGCCCCCGCACGCGACGCCGTTGACCCGGACCTTGGGGGCGAGCTCGTACGCGAGTTCGCGCATCAGCCCGAGGCAGGCGTGCTTGCTGGCGGTGTAGACCGGGCCGCCGCCGTTGACGTAGAACGAGGCGTTGGACAGGGTCATCACGATGCTGCCGCGGGTCTTGACGAGCTCGCGCCAGGCAGCCTCGGCGGCCAGAAAGTAGCCTTTGACGTTGATCGAGAACACCTCGTCGAAGGTGTCACCGAGCTCCAGCGCGCTCAGCCGGGTGAGCTGGCGTTGGTAGTCCCACATTCCGGCGTTGGCAACGAGGGTGTCGAGTTTGCCGAACCGGGTGACGGTCTCGGCGACCGCGGCGTGCAACTGGTCGGAGTTGCGGACGTCGGCGGCGACAGCGTGCATGCGGGACGGGTCGGCGGAGTTGGCGACGACCTTCTCGAGCTGGTCCAGGGTGCGGCCGACGATGGTCACGCAGGCACCTTCCGCGAGGTAGCGTTCGGCGACCGCGCGCCCGATGCCGGTGCCGCCGCCGGTGATCAGGGCGGAGTACCCGTTCAGCCAGCCGGTCATCCGAGTTCTCCGAGGAAGTCGCCCACCAGGCGTTCGAATTCGGCCTGGCGTTCGAGCTGCACCCAGTGCCCGCAGCGCCCGAAGACGTGCATTTGGACGTCCGGGATCTGCTTGAGCATGATCTGCGCACCTTCGAGGGTGATGGTGCGGTCGTCGCGGCCCCACAGCAGCAGTGTGGGGGCCTTGATCTTGTGCAGGTCCTTCCAGAGGGGGTCCATGCCGTGCCGCTTGGCGAAGGCGGCGTTGTAGCGGTGGTAGAACTCGATGTGGCTCTCGTCGAGTGAGGCCTCGTAGCGGGCGCGGACGACGTCTTCGCCGAACTGTTTGTGGTCGAAGACCATGGTGCGGATGAACGCGGCCATTTTCTTCTCGCTCGGCCCGCCGCCGTTGAAGTACTTGAACATTTCCTTCTGCCCCTCGGTGGGGGTGGGTCCGAACGGCAACCAGCCGCCGCCCGGTGCCATCAGCACCAGGCCGGTGACCCGCTCACGCTGAGCCTGAGCCATCGCGATGGCGGCGGCACCGCCGAGGCTGTTGCCGAGCAGGTGGAAGGAGTGGACTCCGAGCTGATCGAGGGCCTGGAAGAGGGCGTCGACGGTGATCTGGGTGATGGAGCGGTCGTCGAGGTCGGCGTCGGTGGGGCGGTAGCTGTCGCCGAATCCGGGTTGGTCCGGCAGCAGGATCCGGAAGTGCTGGGAGAGGGCAGCGAGGTTCTGGTGGTAGTTGCTCACCCCGGAGGCGCCGGGGCCGCCGCCGTGCAGCATCACCAGGACGGGGCCGTCACCGGGGACCTCGGCGACGGCGATCTCGCCGAGGGAGGTCTGCACGCGGTGGTGGCGGAGTTCGATATCGGTGGTGGTTGCGGTGGTCATGGAATAGTCCCTCGGTCGAGTCGGGAAGTCTCAGAAGAAGGTGGAGATGTTCTTCGACTGCAGGATGTTCTGGTCGAGCAGGATGGTGCGGCGGGCAACCGACAATCCGGTGTCGGTGCGGCGCAGGAGGTCGGTGCGTCCGCCCGCGAAGATGTTCTCCTCGCGTTCGAGCCGGTTGCGGTAGACCAGGAACGCCGAGCGCACCAGCAGGTCGTTCTCGGTGAATCCGGGGTGCTCGCCGGGGTCGGCGTGTTTGACGGCGACGTTGGTGACCAGGTGCCGGGTCCGTGACGGCGGGTCCTCGGCCCAGGCCATGCCGGAGTCGAACCGGCGGATCCGCCAGGCCAGAGAGTCTTTCGTCTCGTCGTAGAACGCGGCCTCCCCGCGTGCGGCGATCGACAGCGCCTGCTGACGGCGGAGCCGGTTGGTGCGGGTGGGCATCCAGTAGTCGAGGTCGTCTGCGAGCAGGTCGAGCCAGTCGGTGTAGCGGCCGTCGTCGAGGAGTTCGGCCTCTTCGTAGTAGAACTGCTCGACCTCGAAGTGGGTGTCGCGGTCGGCGCGCTGTCCGGCCCGCGGCGCGGTGGGTGGTTTTGATTCGGTGGTGGTACTCACGGTGGGTCCCTTCTACGGGCGAGCTTCCAGAATTCGGACAGCTCAGCCTCGCAGCAACTTTCGAAGGTCGGTGCTGGTGTCGGCGAGTCGGCTCGCGTCGACGGTGACGGCGCGGTCGATCATCCGGCGGGCCGCCCGGACGGCGGTGGAGTCGTCGACGGCGACGGCACCGACGACTCGCCCGTCACGCAGGCCGAACGCAGAGAACGTGGGGTCGCCGAGTTCGCCGCGGATCACGGTCTGCTCGGCGGCGGCCATCCGGCCGACGGCTTCGACGTGGTTGTGGTGGCGGTCGGTCCAGAACCACGACGCCGTCACCGCGGGCGGTGGTGTGCCGAGGATGGTAGCGGCGGCGCGCTGACCATCGTGCTGGGCGGCCTCCCAATGTTCGGCGCGGGGTGCAAGGACCCCGTCGCGCCGGACCCGAGTGGGGTCGCCCACCGCAAGGACGGCGGGGTTCGAGGTCACCTGTCCGGGGTCGACGACGATGCCCCGGTCGACCTCCAGACCCGCGGCTTCGGCGAGCGCGGTCGCGGGCACCATGCCGACACCGAGCACCACCACGTCGAATGTGCGGGGCTCGGTTTCGCCGCCCAGGACGGCTTCGATGCCGGTCTCGGTGTCGGTGAAGGACTCGACACCGGCCAGGACCGTGTCCACCCCGCGGGCGGTGTGGGCACCGTGCAGCCAGGCTGCGACGTCCGGGCCGACGGCAGCGGCCAGGGGAAGCGGCGCCGGATCGACCAGCACGACCTCGCAGCCGAGATCGATGGCGGTGGACGCGACTTCGGCTCCGATCAGCCCGGCCCCGACGACGAGCACCCGCGCACCGGGTGTCAGCGCTTTACGGAGGCGGTCGGCGTCGTCGCTGCTCCGCAGCACGTGCACGCGGTCACTGTCGGCGCCGGGAATGGGCGGACGCGCGGCCTGCCCGCCGGTGGCGAGCACCACCCGGTCCGCAGGCAACACGGTGCCATCGCCGAGTTCGACCCCGCCCTCCGTGCTGCGGAGGGCGGCAACGGGGGTCAGGGTGCGCAGCGCGATCGCGTTGTCGTCGTACCACTCGGGTGGTTGCAGGGCGATCTGCTCGAGGTCCTTGGTGCCGGCGAGGTAGTCCTTCGACAGTGGCGGGCGGTCGTAGGGGAATTCGCCGGCGTCGACGAGTGTCAACTGCCCGGCGTAGCCGCCTGCCCGCAACGCGGAGGCGGTGCTCACACCGCCGATGCCGCCGCCGACGATGACGATCCGGTCGAGTCCGGTGGCCATCAGGGCCTCTGTCCCGGAAACAGGAACACGTCGCCGTCACGGACCTCGATCCGGTGCGGGCAGGCGTCCTTGGTGGCCGGCAGACCGTCCACGGCACCGGTTTTCAGGCAGAACTTGCTCGAGTGCAGGGGGCATTCGACGTGCCCGTTCTCCACCCAGCCTTCGGCGAGGGAGGCGTCGGCGTGGGTGCAGGTGTCATCGAGCGCCCACACGCTGCCGTCGTCATCGCGCAGCAGGGCGATGTCGTCGGCGGTGCCGGTGATCGCCTTGTCGATGGCGATCCCTTCCCCTTCCGGGATGTCGTCGAGCGCCGCAACGCGGATACCCGTGGTAGTTGCACTCATCGTGTCTCCTCGTGCCATGCAGGGGTGTTCATCAGCTCCCGCCAGTGGGCGTAGAACGCCCGCCCGGCGGCGTCGCTGTACAGTTCGCTCGTCTTTCCCGGGTGCCGGCCGTCCTCGCGTTCGGATCCGATGCCCATCTGGTAGTTCAGGGTCACACCGTTGGTGATGAAGCCGCGGGAGATGGCCTGCACCTCGCTCCAGTTCTCGCCGTCGTCCTGCTCGAAGATGCCGCTGGGTCCGAAGGTGCGCAGGTTGTAGAGCCGCTGCGCCTCCCGGACCTCGTCGGGCATCGACTTGTCGACGATCGTCCACGCCCAGACCTCCATCTTGTCCGGGCCCTTCGGGTGCCAGATGCGGATGGAACCATTGACGGGCAGGTAGGAGAAGTTCGGGAACACCGTGGCATGACCGGTGGTCATCGGTCCCTCCACGCGGGCGTCACCGAGACGTTCACGCAGCGCACCGTAGTCCATCCATTCGTGGACCGTGCCGGCGTCGAAACGGTTCTTCGGGTGCACCGGGAATCCGGCGCCGTGCCCGTTCGGGTCGACGTACTGGCGGCCGGTGCGGTGCACGATCTCGTCTTTCGGCCCCTTGCCGGTCGGGGAGAGCACCATCAGCGCCGACGCGTGGCTCATGTTCACGTGGTACCAGTCGGTGGCGAACTGCTCCGCCGACAGTTTCCAGTTGCCGTCGAGCACCCACTTGTGGACCCCGCCCACGACCACGGTGCCCTCGTCGTCGTGATTGAGCATGGCGTCCATGTACCAGGCCATGTCACCGAGCGACTCCCGCAGGGAAACCGGGGACGGATTCCAGGTGCCGAAGATCAGACCGTGATAGGTCTCGATGTGCGGGACCTCCACCAGTCCCCAATCCTTGGCGTCGAACGATTCGGGATAGCCCTCCTTGTTGGGGACGCTGATCAGCTTGCCCTCGAGGTCGTACGCCCACCCGTGGTAGGTGCAGGTGAAGTTCCGGGTGGCCCCGAAGTCGGCCCGGCACACCCGCGCCCCGCGATGCCGGCACGAGTTGAGGTAGGCGCGGATCTTGCGGCTCTTGTCGAGGGTGACGATGACCGGGTCCTCACCCATATAGGTGGTGAAGAAGTCGCCCGGCTTGTGGAACTGGTCGGTGTGCGCAAGGAACAACCAGCTCGGTGCGAAGACGCGGCGCATCTCCTGCTTGTACAGGGACTCGTCGGTGAAGATGGCGCGGTCGAGCAGGCCGCCCTCGGAATCGACGAGTCCGGAGACGTCGAGGTTCCGGGTCATCGCGGCCGGTCGCTGCAGGGCGCCGCGCGGGGCGGCCGTCGCGGCACCGCAGGGGAGTTCGCAGGCTCCGCCGCAGGCCCCGGGCTCGGCGGCGGGTCGGATGGTGGAGGTCATGGCAACCAGACAACCGAGCCCAGTCCCGCTGTTCCACCGAGCGTTCCGTAGCACGGAACGCTTGCTGTGATGCCACTGGCGTGGTCGGCACAGTGGCACTCATGCTCGCCGCAACCGCCGTCTCCCAGAGCGCCACCGACCCGCTGTCCGGTCTCGTTCTCGCAGACGTCCCGCAACCTGAACCCAAGCCCGGCTGGTCCCTCGTCCGGGTCGCCGCTTCCTCGCTGAACATGCACGACCTGTGGACACTGCGCGGCGTCGGCCACCCAGCCGAGCGGCTGCCGATCATCCTCGGCTGCGACGCCGCCGGCTACGACGAGCACGGCAACGAGGTGATCGTCTACCCGGTCATCGCCGACGCCGACGCCGGCATGGGCGATGAAACCCTCGACCCCAACCGCGCACTGCTCTCCGAACAACACGACGGCGCCTTCGCCGAATACCTCAGCGTCCCCACCCGCAACCTGATCCCGAAACCCGCCTGGCTGTCCTTCGACGAAGCCGCGTGCCTACCGGTGGCCTGGACCACCGCCTACCGAATGCTGTTCACCCAGGCCAAGATCACCGCCGGAGACCGCGTCCTGGTCCAGGGCGCCGGCGGCGGCGTCGCATCCGCCGCCATCAAGCTCGCCGCAGCCGCCGGCGCCGTCGTCTACGCCACCAGCCGCAGCGAGGACAAGCGCGCCGAGGCCCTCTCCTGGGGTGCCCGTGCTGCCGTCGGCACCGGCGAGCGGCTGCCCGAGCGGGTCGATGTCGTCATCGAAACCGTCGGCGAGGCCACCTGGGCGCACTCGATGAAATGTCTGCGTCCGGGTGGCACGATCGTGATCGCCGGCGCCACCAGCGGCGCGAACCCGCCCGCGGACCTCAACCGCATCTTCTACCTCCAGCAGCGCATCCTCGGCTCCACCGGCTGCACCCGCAGCGAACTAGTCGCCATGCTCAAGATGATGGACGCCACCGGCCTGCGCCCGGTCATCGACCGCACCCTGCCCTTGACCGAGATACACAAGGGATTCCAGCTCGTGATCGACGGCACCCTCACCGGAAAGCTCGTCATCCACCCGACTACCCAGCAGCAGTGAGGAATTCGCCCATGACCACCGCACTCGTCGGTCTCTCGCATTCGCCCCTGATCGGAAAGAACGACCCGGACCCGGAAGTCCTCGCCCGCATCGACGCCGCCGTCGACGGTGCCCGCGCGTTCGTGCGGGACTTCGACCCCGAACTCGTCGTGCTCTACGCCCCCGACCACTACAACGGGTTCTTCTACAAGGAGATGCCCCCGTTCTGCCTGGCTACCGGGGCCCACGCTGTCGGGGACTTCGGCTCCCAATCCGGCCCGTTGTCCGTCGACACCGAAGCCGCCCAAGCTCTCGCACGCGGTGTCCTCGACCGCGGCATCGACCTGACCGTGTCCGCCCGCATGATCGTCGACCACGGCTTCGTCCAACCGCTCGAGGTCCTCTTCGGGGGCATCGACGCGGTTCCGGTGGTGCCGATCTTCGTCAATGGCGTCGCCACCCCGCTCGGACCACTGCACCGCATCCGCGCCCTGGGCACCGCCGTCGGCGAGGCCGCCGCCCAATTGGACAAGCGGATCTTGTTCCTCGGATCCGGTGGCCTCTCCCATGATCCACCGGTCCCGGTCCTCCACGGCGCCCCACCGCGCGTCGCCGACGCACTCATCGAAGGACACCCGCCCACCCCCGAGCAGCGCGCCAAGGGCGAGGAACGGGTACTGCAGGCCGGCCGCGACTACGCCGCCGGAGTGGCCACGATGATCCCGATCAACCCCGGCTGGGACAACCTCGTCCTCGACACCTTCGAGAACGGCGCCCTCCCCGACATCGACGACTGGACCGTCGAATGGATGGGCGCCGAGGGCGGCGGATCCGCCCACGAGGTACGCACCTGGATCGCCGCCTACGCATCCCTCGCTGCCGCTGGTCCCTACGAGATGACGTCCCGATTCTACGAGCCGGTGCCCGAATGGATCGCCGGGTTCTCGGTCACCACGGCCACCCCGCGCGGGCTGCGATGACCATGAAAACCTCTACTTCGGCGATCGCGGCAGCCGTGGAGCGTTTGACCGCAGCCGCTGCCACCGACACACCGTGCGCGGCAGTGCGGGACCTGATCGGGACCACCGACATCCGCGCGGCCTATGCCGTCCAGCAACTGCTGACCGACCGGCGTCTCGCCGCCGGCGGCACCATCACCGGCCGGAAGATCGGCCTCACCTCCCCCGCGGTGCAACAACAACTCGGTGTGAATCAACCCGATTTCGGTGTGCTGTTCGCCGACATGGACGTCACCGCCCTGCCCGAGGTGCCGAGTAGCCGGTTGCTTCAACCGAAAGCCGAGGCCGAGATCGCGTTCGAACTCGGTGCCGATCTCGTCGACGGCGACCTCGGCCTCGCCCAGGTGCGCTGCGCCGTCGCCCGTGCCGCAGCAGCGTTGGAGATCGTCGACTCCCGCATCGCCGACTGGGACATCACCATCACCGACACCGTCGCCGACAACGGCTCCTCCGGACTCTACGTCCTCGGTGAGAACTGGCTCACGCTAGACGATTTCGAGCCGCGTGAGGTGTCCATGCGCCTGTTCTCCGGCGAGGAACTGGTGTCCGAGGGCACCGGCGCCGCCTGCCTCGGTGACCCCCTCGAAGCCCTCTCCTGGCTCGCCCGCACCGCCCGCGACTACGGCCAGCCCCTGCGTGCCGGGCAGGTCATCCTCTCCGGGGCCCTCGGCCCGATGGTCCCCACCCCACCCGGCACCACCGTCCGCGCCGAACTTTCCACCCTCGGCACCGTCACCGCCACCTTCTCGAAGGACACCCACTCATGACCGACACCCCCAAGATCAAGGTCGCGATCATCGGATCCGGCAATATCGGCACCGACCTGATGATCAAGGTGATCCGCAACTCCGACATCCTCGAGATGGGCGCCATGGTCGGCATCGACCCGGCTTCCGACGGACTCGCCCGCGCCGCCCGACTGAACGTCCCGACCACCGCCGACGGCATCGACGGCCTGATCGGCCTCGACACCTTCGCCGACATCGCCATCGTCTTCGACGCCACCTCCGCCGGGGCGCACCGGGCCAACGCCGCCGCCCTCGCCCCCTACGGGAAGAAGCTGGTGGACCTCACCCCCGCCGCGCTCGGCCCGTACGTGGTGCCGCCGGTCAACCTCGAGCAGCACCTCGACTCCGGCGTCGACAACGTCAACATGGTCACCTGCGGCGGGCAGGCCACCATCCCCATGGTCGCGGCCGTCTCCTCGGTCACCCCGGTCGCCTACGCCGAGATCGTCGCGTCCATCGCCTCCAAATCCGCCGGCCCCGGCACCCGCGCGAACATCGACGAATTCACCGAAACCACCTCCCACGCCATCGAACAGGTCGGCGGCGCCGCCCGCGGCAAGGCCGTGATCATCCTCAACCCCGCCGAACCACCCCTGTTGATGCGGGACACCGTCTTCGCCCTGATCGGCGACGCCGATCACGACGCGATCCGCGCGTCTGTCGCGGAGATGGCCGCCCGGGTCGCCGAGTACGTCCCCGGCTACCGGCTCAAACAAGACGTCCAGTTCACCCCGATTCCCGACGGGGAACCCGTGCATACCCTGCTGCCAGACGGCGCCGGCCCGGTCACCACCAAGGTGTCGATCTTCCTCGAGGTCGAGGGCGCCGCCCACTACCTGCCCGCCTACGCCGGCAACCTCGACATCATGACCTCCGCGGCCCTGCGCACCGCGGAATCCATCGCCCGACGCATCCAGAACACCATTCCCGCGGAGGCCCGCTCGTGACCACTCCCCAGCTCTACATCCAGGACGTCACCCTCCGCGACGGCATGCACGCCGTCCGGCACCGCATCACCCCCGACGACGTCGGCCGCATCGTCGCCGCCCTCGACGCCGCCGGGGTCGACGCGATCGAAGTCGCCCACGGTGACGGTCTCGCCGGTGGCTCCCTCAACTACGGGCCCGGCTCCCACACCGACTGGGAATGGATCGAGGCCGCCGCCGACAACCTGACCCACGCCACCCTGACCACGCTGCTGCTGCCCGGCATCGGCACCATCGCCGAACTCGAACACGCCTACCAGCTCGGGGTGCGCTCCATCCGCATCGCCACGCACTGCACCGAGGCGGACGTGTCCGCCCAGCACATCGCCAAGGCGCGCGAGCTCGGCATGGACGTCTCCGGATTCCTGATGATGAGTCACATGAGCTCCGCCGACGACCTCGCCAAGCAGGCGAAGCTGATGGAATCGTATGGGGCGCAATGCGTTTACGTCACCGACTCCGGCGGCCGGCTCACCATGGACGGCGTCCGCGACCGGGTCCGCGCCTACCGGAACATTCTTCACCCCGGTACCCAGATCGGAATCCACGCCCACGAAAACCT
Organism: Rhodococcus sp. USK13; assembly: GCF_018343855.1. Taxonomy (NCBI): domain Bacteria; kingdom Bacillati; phylum Actinomycetota; class Actinomycetes; order Mycobacteriales; family Nocardiaceae; genus Rhodococcus; species Rhodococcus sp. USK13. Next base: position 1,354,408 of record NZ_CP069242.1, read on the forward strand.
GTCGCTGTCGGTGGCCAACAGCGTCGTCGCCGTCGAAGAAGGCGTCACCCGCGTCGACGCCTCCCTCGCCGGGCACGGCGCGGGCGCCGGCAACTGCCCGATCGAGGCGTTCATCGCCGTCGCCAACCTCCACGACTGGGAACACGGGTCAGACCTGTTCGCCCTGCAGGACGCCGCCGACGACCTCGTCCGGCCCCTGCAGGACCGGCCCGTGCGCGTGGACCGGGAAACCCTCACCCTCGGCTACGCCGGCGTCTACTCCAGCTTCCTGCGGCACGCCGAAACCGCCTCGAAGAACTATGGCGTCGACGTGCGCACCATCCTCCAAGAAGTCGGCAACCGCGGCCTCATCGGCGGACAGGAAGACATGATCACCGACATCGCGCTCGACCTGACGACATAAGAAGTCGCGCCCGTATCCTGGCGGTCGAGCCGTCATCGACCTGGAACACCGTCCCCGGATTGGTCGACTGGCCGATGTTGGTGCTCACCCCTGCAGCGGTGCACTTCGCGCGTGGGTGTTGCGTTCCGGGGGCCGGAAACGACTCCGGTTGACAACGGGTTCTGATGCACCGCCAATGAGCCGCTCGGAGATTCCGCCTGCGCATAACTGTCCGCACGCCTCGGCCCACACAGGACTGGCGTCCGTCGAGACCGCGAGTGCAGCAACCTGAAATCCCCTGACAAATTCATCACACGCACCCTCGGCGACCTACGGTCGGCCAGCGCCCCGAGTTGCCCGTCGAACCGGGCGTGTAGATCAGAGGGGCAAACATCGGCACTGGATGCGTCAGCGATCGGCGCAGAACCGAAACGCCGAGTCCAGCTCAATTTCGTCGACCGCGATCGCCGGGCGCCCGCGGCCGCGCACAACGACGCATGTGCTGTCACACGGGCGGAAACGTACTGCGGGAGCGCAGCGCAACTGGTGAGGACTTTAGCGGCGGTCGAAGTGTGGCGCTTAGCCACGGACAACTCGTGTCGACGGTTGCGGTCGCCGTTCTTCAGACCTCTTCAGGTCGAGAGAATTTCCGTGAGAAAGCGCACGAGGACGGCTGCCGTCGGGGAGGGGTCCTGCTGGTGTTCGTCGCGCAGTCCCTCCAGGATCGGAACGATCTCGGCCCCGGCATCGATCAGCGTGCGTGTGAGCCCGAGCTGGGCACACGTGGTTGCGGCAGGGAGGAGGAGCTGGGCGGCCTGGTCGATACGCCCGGCGGACGCCAGGCATCCGGCATGTAGGAGAGTTGCTTCGAGGATGGCTTTGGGCCGGGGGTGCGCGGCCACGTCACGGGCGAGGGCAGCGGCTCGATTGCAGGCTTCGTCGAGTTGCGCGGGGGTGGGGTCGGCAAGCAGAGCGCGGATGCACGAGTTCTCCTCGAGCTCGGTTGTCACCGCGACCACGCCCGAGCCCTGAACCGTCGCCGCGGCTCGACGGAGCCCGGCCTTCTCACCGCTTAGGCCGATGCCTAGGTGGACTCGTTCGTTGTCGATGCGGGCGACGAGGCGGGGTATGCCCAGTGTCGTACCGGTGTGCGTGCCCTCGTCGAGACGTCGTGCTGCGGTGGAGATGTCGCCGCGGACGGCTTTGATCCTCGCCCCTGTGCCGTAGGTGGCGAGCAGAGAGTCGACGATGCTGCCTTCGGCCCCGCGTGCGTAGCTGTCATCGAGGAGCAGTTCGGCGGTGTCGAGATCGCCCTGTTCGTAAAGGAGGTCACCGAGTAGTGCCCCGGCCAGGCGAGCGGCATAGGAATGGGGTCCGGTTGAACTACGTGCCAGTGTCAGGGCGGTGCGGAAATTGGTTTCGGCGGCCGAGATGTCGAGTTGTTCGTGCGCGGCGATGCCGGCCATGCAGTGGCCGATGACGATGCTGAACGAGCCGTGCGTGGCGTGGTGGTAGGGAAGGGCCCACTGCAGGCGGTTGCGTGCCGCCGCGAAGTCGAATCGGTAGATGTCGATGTAGGAGGCGACGTTCGCGGCGCCGGCGACGGCATACGGACGGACCGTCTCGGGGTGCTCGAGTACCTCGGTCGTCGCCGCGTCGAGCTGGTCGATGGCGTCGGCCTGCACCCGGTCAACGTCGCGGATGACCGCGGCTTCGAGCCGGAGCCGGTGCGCGGCCTGCCCGGTGACGATGCCCTCGTCGAGCGCGGTCTGCACGGAGGACAGAGCGGTACGGACCGCGCCTGGATTGTGCAAGATGGCGTTGGCCCAGGCCACGACGAGCTGCAGATGCGGCCGCCGCTGCGGGGTATGCGGGGGGAGTTCGGCGATCAACCCGAGCACGGTGGACATCTTCGACTCCGCAATCAGGTCCAGGCCGCGACTCTCGATCAGTTCCGCGGCGCGGTCGAGGTCATTGCCGGCGACCAGATGCTCGATCGCCTCACCGAGGTGCCCGTGGTCGGCGAACCAGTCCGCCGCGGCGCGATGCAGCGGCGGAATCCGCTCGGGGAAATCCCGTTCGAGTCGGCGCCGGAGAAACTCCGCGAACAGGTGGTGATAACGGAACCAGTGCCGGTCCTCGTCGAGGCTGCGCAGGAACAGATCCCGATCCTCGATGTCCTCGAGCATCGCCTGGGTGTGCGGAAGCTGTGTGAGAGCGTGGGCGAGGTCACTGCAGAGACGTTCGGTGAAACAGGTGGCGAGAAGGAAATCGAGAGTGCGGGCATCGACCCCGTCGAGGACATTCTCGACTAGGTAGTCACCGATAGCGCGGTGCCGTCCGGAGAGGTGATCGATCAACTCGTGCGGGTTCTCGGCGTCACGGAGCGACAGCGAGGCCAGTTGGAGTGCGGCCACCCACCCGTCGGTAGAGACGGCCAGCCGCGCGACGTCGGTATCGGTGAGAGGGAGGCTATTGACGTCGATGAGCAACTGTTTCGCTTCGGCGACATCGAACCGCAGACGGGCAGCATCGATTTCGATCAGCTCGTCCCGCACGCGCATCCGGGCGACGGGAAGTCCGGCGCGGGTCCGGCTGGTGACCACGAACTGCAGGTGGTGACAGCCGTGGTCGAGGAGATACTCGAGCGCACCCAGTGTGCCCGCGTCGGTGATGCGATGCCAGTCGTCGAGAACGAGCGTGAGGGGATGGCCGGCGGTGTGAATGTCGTCGATCAGGCTCGACAGCACGTACCCCTCGGCCTGGCGGCCCTGTTCCTCGAGGACTTGCAGTAATTCGTCGGCTGCGGAGAAAGTCCGCACCTGGCGGAGCGACTCGACGAGGTGGCTGAGGAACCACACGGTGTTGTTGTCGTCCTGGCCGAGGGTCAGCCAAGCCGTGGCGACGCCTCTCGCGGACAAGGCAAGCTGCCACTGGGTGGCGAGGGTGGTCTTGCCGTAACCGGCGGGGCCGTGAATCAGGGTCAAGCGGCGGCGCCGCCCATCGTGCGGGTCGGCGATCAGGCGAGGGCGGTCGACGAGGGTCTTCATGGAGATCGGAGGGCGGAACCGCGTCCCCGGGGTGGGTGGGGGCTTCATTGCATGCCCTCGCCTCCCCGTTCGAGAGGGCAGGACAATGTTCCGACTGCCCGTGTGTCTCGCCGGCGCCACCGCCTCTACCACCGAACCGGCATCGGTCATGTCTCGTACCCGGTGCAATTCATCAGCGAGCGCGGACGCCGAGGCCGGGCGGGCGGCGGGATCGCGAGACATGGCACCTTCGACCGCCATCGCCAGCCCCGGGGGGATTCCGTCCCCGTTCAGGGGTGGTGCCGGATCGGAGGTGATCCGGACGAACTGCGCGAGGAGTTTCTCCCCGTGGCGTCGCTCGAAGGCGGCGTGCCCGGTCAGTGCGCAGAACAGGGTGGCTCCGAGACTGTAGATGTCAGATGCCACGGTTGGTTCCTCACCGGTGAGAACCTCCGGGGCAGTGAAGGCGGGAGATCCGGTGATGACCCCGGTGGTAGTTCGGAAACCACCGGGAATACGGGCGATTCCGAAGTCGGTGAGTTGCGGCCCGCCATATTCAGTGAGCATGATGTTGGCCGGCTTGACGTCGCGGTGCACGATGGCGAGCTGGTGCGCCGCCTCCAACGCGGCGGCGATCGACACTCCGAGCTCGACGGTGTCACGGGACGACAGCGGGCCGGATCGGCGGATCGACTCGTCAAGCGAACCGCGGGAGAAGTAGGGCATCACCATGAACGGTCGCCCCCTCTCGGTGACCCCGACCTGCAAGATCGTCGCGATGTTCGGGTGGCCGGACAACCGGCCCATCGCGCGCTGCTCCCGCAAAAACCGATCCACATTGGTGGGGTCCAGATCGGCCGTGAGCACCTTGATGGCGACGAGTCGGTCCAATTCCCGCTGCACGCATCGGTAGACCACCCCGAACCCTCCGCGGCCCACCTCGACAGCGTCGGTGAAACCCGCGGTCGCCAGCTCGGCGATGATGGTGCCCGTCCCCTCACGCTGTGTGGCGAACGGATCTGATGGACCCAACGGCCGATCTCACTTCCAGAGCGATTCCGGTATCTCGAGACGTACCGCCAGACTATCGCGGAGGCAGATGCCAAGTCTGCCGCTGATCGCGTGAGGCGCCCGCCTGCCTTCGGGGTTCGGAATTGGGCTCCTGAATTGGCGCCGCACTGCGTTCTCGCCACCGCCTCGAGCGCGGCGCGATCGCCAACTTGCCCTGACCCGCCGGCATGCTCGGACCGAGATCGCGCAGAGGGTGATCGACCGCGGCCTGCGTCAGAGTGTGAAGACCGGCGCGAGTGTGGATGTGGAGATGTGGAGTGCGCGTGCGAGTTGGGGGCGTTCGTCACAGTTGGACACCCGTGGCGGGGGTCGAGGCAGATTTGCCGGGTATGCCTGCGGTGGTGCTGCCGGCGCGGAGTTCGTCGCGGTCGTGGGTGGGGGTGGCTCCGTCGATGGATGCGCTGATGCGTTCGGCGCGGCTGGTCGACGCAAATACAACTTTCTGCGAAAGCCTCGTACTGACGCTTTGCGAACCGGGCAAAGCGTGAAGTGAGGGACACCCCGTCGGGCAGGGCTCTGTCGACTCGAACCTTAGTTGTAGGTGCACGGGACCCATCAATGTGGAATCGCGCGAATATCGCGGTCGGTGCTGCTCGGTTCGGTCGATCCTGGCAGCAAACCGAATCTGAAGCCGCAAGCTCATCGGCGCGTGTCCCCGTGCCGAGGCTCCACGTTCAGAGAGCAGACCTGGCCGAAGTCCAGGTCATGGCTTGAACGCTCCCTCTCGTGACATCCACGCTGCGACCTGACTCCTCGACGTGAAACCCAGCTTCGCCAGGATACGTTCGACGTGACCGTCCACCGTTCGCTTCGAGACGACCAACCGCTCGGCAATCTCGCGGTTGGATAGGCCTGCTTCGATGAGCGCCGCCACCTCCAGTTCGCGCTTCGTCAACGGACCCTGTACGGCGCGCCGCTCTACGGGAACGGACCCCAATCCCAAACCCAAGTCGATCACGTCGTCGAGGTCCCGCATCGGCCTAACATTGGTTGCCTGCATCACCGACGAGGCAGACCGCGGCATACGCCGCTCTGCCCAGCCGAGCAGTTGGGGGCCGAACGCGTCAAGTGACGTACCGAGCGACCGCCAGACCCGGCCGGCTGCCACGAGGAGCGCACCCGCCGCCCTGGTGCGGCGCTGGTCCGAGGCCACCCAAGACAGCAGACTGGTGGTAAGCGCGACGCAGATCGGATCGCGCAAGACGCTCAACAGCCGAAGCACCAGATGCGCAGTGCTCTCTGCTTCCTCCAACTTGCCCTGCTGCCACTGGGCAACGGCCATCGCCCACATCGCGTACACCCGGGCGGATCGGTCGCCGCAACGCTCGCACATCTCCACCGTCGTCGTGCTGACCTCCAACGCCTCCTCGGGGCGATCCGCCAATACGAGGGCCGATGCCAGCATGTAACGGGCGGTGAGTTCGAGGAAAAGATCATCGGCAAGATGATGACCCTCCACTGCCGATCGCAGATGCCCGATCGCTTCTTCAGGGCTTCCACTGAACAGGGCGAGGAGACCCTGCCAGTGCCGGAGGTGGACCGAGAGGCTGTTGGTCGGCAGTTCCGCAGCAGGCTCGAGCTCGTCCAACAAGCTACGGGCACCCGTGTGGTCGCCTTGGAGGAGCGCAATCCAGATGAGGAGCCACAGACACTCGGTGCGCGCAACCGATGGCTCGACGTGGGTTGCGAGCATCGCCTCGATGCGCATGCGTCCCTCGGCGAGTGAGCCGCCTGAGAGCCAGTGGTAGCGCAACATGCTCAACAGGTGGAGTCCTGCAAGGCCTTCGTCCTCGGAGTCGGCGCACCACTGGAGAGCAGCGACGTAGCTGGGGTGATCTCGGCGCATCTGCGCCAGGAGGTTCGGCTGATCTGGGCCGCACCAGCGAGCAAGCATTTCCTCCGCGCGGTGCAGCATGGCGTCTCGATGGCGACGCTCGAGCTCTGCTGTCTCGTCGGCTTGTTCTGCGAGTTGGGCGGCGACCTCCCGCAACGGGGCGAGAAGCCGGTAGCGCATCACCTCGCCTTCCCTGTTGGTGAGCAGGATCGACTGGCAAACCAGGCGGTCCAGGGCATCCATGATCTCGTCGCCGGTCAGACCGTCGAATGCGCACACGGCTTCGGCGAGCTCGAGGTCGAAGTCGGACGGGAACACCGAGAGGCGACGCCACAGGACCTGACCCCGCTCGGAGCAGAGCTCGTAGCTCCACTCGACCAGCGCGCGAAGCGACTGATGTCGCGGTGAGGCTCCCGCGCCAGGACCAGCCAGACTCGTAAGCCGATGACCGAAGCGCCGTACCATCTGTTCGACTGTCAGCGTTCGCAACTTGACGGCCGCAAGCTCGATGGCGAGCGGCAGCCCCTCCAACAGGCCACACAGCTCGATGACCGCGTGAGCGTTCTCTTCGGTGATCTCGAAGTCAGGATCCACTGCGCGCGCACGCTCGACCAGCAGCGCCACGGAACCGTCCATCACCAACTCGCCGACGGAAGTCTGTGGCGCAGGCACGCTGAGTGGGCGAACCGGGAGCACGACCTCGCCGGGAACTCCGATTGGTTCGCGACTCGTTGCGATGACCTTGAGGTGGGGCGCTGCGTTGAGCAGGTCCGGGAGTAGCGTTCGGAGGGGTGTCAGGACGTGTTCGCAGTTGTCGAGGACGATCAGGGCCTGTTGGTCTTGCAGGAAAGCCGACAGCTTCTCACGTTGCGCGCGAGCTGACTGATCCGTCATACCCAGGGACTGCACCATGGCGGCCCCGATGTCGTCCCCGCCGGCGTCAAGCCGGAGGTCGCTCAGCGGGGTGAGCCACACGCCATCGGCGAATGCGGGCCGCATTCGGAAGGCGAGTTCCAACGCCAGTCTCGTCTTGCCGACACCGCCCGGTCCGGTGAGCGTGACCATCCGGGACCGCGTCAGCGCCCGCTTGGCATCCTCTATCTCGTGCCGGCGGGCAACCAGTCCGCTGAGCGCCGGCCCTACGGGGTTACCACCCAACCGGGGTGCCTGAACACGAGTCATGTTGGGATCGTAGGCAGGCCCTGGCCGGGTCGACTACCCGCTGCCGACCACTCGGCCAAGCCCATGACTGCTTCGCCGTATCGGTCGGTGTAGTCAAAGACCAGGAAGCCCTGCACCGTGCATCGCTGGACGATCAGGTTCACGTGGTGGGTGATGCCCGGGCGAGCGTCCCGCCAGTAGCTCGAGACGGCGACGCACAGGACCACGCGACCCCTGGGCGCCGTCCGCAAAAGCGGCGACCAGGGGCGCTGCGTCGAGGTTGTCGAAGAAGACGTGATGTCCTCTGGGCAGGCATGCGCCACGCGCCGCTCCAGGTCACCGCCGCGGTGGTCCAGCGCCTCGTCTACGCCCAGTTGGTTGAGGAGCCAATCGCAGTTCCGTGCGCCGCCGGCAATGCCGACCACGCGACAACCCCGAGAGCTTCGTGATCTGGCAGACGAACCGACGTCAACGGCACCGGAAACGACCACGGTCTGCCCCGGCTCGGGGCGACCGACATCGAGCAGACCGAAGTACGCGGTGATGCCGGTGACGCCGACGAGGGACAACGCGGTCGGCATGTCGACGCCGGGCGGGATCTTCGTGGGAGCACTACGCCGAACGGGAGCCACCGCTGACGGCGTCGTCCTGCCAGCTGAAGACACCGGTGACGAGGTCACCGGGCGCGTAGTCGGGTGCTGGGGTTCAACCACCTCTCCGGCTGCGGCCGTCCCCTGACCAAGCGGGAGAATCGGGGATGTAAGTGTCGAATTCCATCCATGCCCGCTGCGCCGTGTCACACGAGAGCCACCCGTTGCGGACCAGGAACTGTCCCGGATGGACGGTCGGGCGTGCGTGTTCCTGCCAGGAGAGGTCGTCGTGACGGGAGTTGGGTGGATCGCCGTACCGGCACCCACGCCCTGGTGGTGTGCTCCATCGCGTTCGGGCGAACTGGGCGCCTGTTTCCCCATTCACAACCTGTTGACGTTCATGCCGCCGTCCAGCGTGATTGCGGTGCCGTTGACGAAGGTCGCGGCATCGGACGCCAGGAAGACGGCCAGCGAAGCCACTTCCTGCGGCTTCCCGAGTCGACCCTGTCGCGCCGTGATGATCTCCTCGAGGGACGGCCCGCCGGGTGGAGCCTCGAAGTCGTCGAAGGCGCGACGCATCATCGGGGTATCGATGAACCCCGGACAGATTGCGTTCGCCCGTACGCCGAGGTCGCGCAGCTCCACTGCCATGACCTCGGTCAGCCGCACTACACCGGCCTTGGCGGCCGCGTAGGCCCCGAGCAGCGGAAACCCGACGATCCCAGCGAGGGATGCAATGTTCACGATCGCCCCGCCTTGCATCAGGGGCACGGCGTGCTTATAGACCAGCCACGTTCCTCGCAGGTTCACCGAGATCACCTTGTCGAATGAATCCTCGCTCAGCTCATGGAGCGGCCCGAACGCCTCGACGCCAGCGTTGTTCACCACGACATCCAAGCCGCCGAGCGACTCGCCCACGGCGGTGAGGGCGCTGGCGACGCTTTCGCCGGAGCTCACGTCACAGGTGACGCCTACGGTGTCGCCGCCAATGTCCTTCGCTGCCTGCTCCGCGCCCGCAATATCGGCGATCGCGACGCGTGCGCCCGCCTCCACGAAGCCCTCGACGATGCCTCGACCGATTCCTCGGCCGCCGCCGGTCACCAACACTCGCTTGTTCTGAACCGTCATGTCGTTCGTCTCCTTCCCCGGGTCAGACGCCGGCGGTCGTGGTCGCGGGGTCGGCGCACAAAAGCGGTGCGAGGAACGCCGCCAGGGCCGCCTGGACCTCCGCAGCCCTGGGGATGGACCCCGACATCGAGAGGGTGGTGTGGATCAGCCCCTCGAATCGGCGTGACTCCGCGGGAGTACCGGCGGCGGCCAGCGCGCGGGCATAGTCCTCACCTTCGTCGCGAAGTGGGTCCACGCCCATGGTGAGCACCAGGGTCGGCGGTAGGCCTGACAGGTCGGCGGCCCGGGCGGGCGCGATCGACGGCGAAGCCAGATCGGTGGGGTCCACGGCGTACATTCCGGCCATCCGTGCGCAGAGCTCCATCGACAGCACGGGGCCGTTCGCAAACAGCTTGCGCGAGTCCGTCTCGGCGAACGGGTCCGTGACCGGTGCGACGAGCACCTGCGCGGTCAGCCGGGGTCCGTCCTCGTCACGAGCCCGCTGCGCGGCGACCGCGGCGAGGTTGGCTCCCGCGCTCTCACCACCCACGGCGATCCGCTCCGGATCTCCGCCGTGCACCGCGATGTTCTCCGCCACCCACCGCAGCGCCGAGAGCGTGTCTTCGACCGCAGCCGGGAACGGGTGCTCGGGTGCGAGACGATACTCGGGAGAGACCACCAGAGCCCCGGTATTGTGCGCGAGTGCGGCGCATGGCTCGTTGAACGCGTCCAGACTTCCGCCGATCCAGCCGCCGCCATGGAGGAAGAGGACCACGGGCAGCGGCCCCTGCACTGCGGTGGGGCGGTACAGACGGAGTTTCCGGCCGTCGTTACCAGACGGGAAGTCGACTTCACTGATAGTGACGTCGGACGGAAGGGACGCCTGGAAGAACTGGAACATGTCCATGGCGGCTCGTGCCTCCTCGAGGTTGCACTCCGCGAGGGGCTTGGCTCCGATGTTCATCATGCCGGCGAGGAAGAACACCGCGGATCCGTCCACCTGCACCAGGCTCGACAACGGCTGCTCGTCCTGGTCGAACGTGAATCCCGCGTAGCCCGTTGCCTCGACCTCGGCACAGATCGCGCGATACATCGGAGCTCCGGTGAACAGCGAGAGGGGAGTGCGTGCCTTGCCCTTGATGTTGTCGCCCATGTACCACGTCGTCGCAGTCGGAAACAGCGTCGCGTCCGCGACCTCCCTGACGAGCTCGTTGTAGCGATTCTCCGCCGACTCGCTCACCTCGACGCGGGTGCAGTCCGCGGCGTCGGTATGCGCAATGAGCCCGCCCACGAAGTCCACGCTGTCCTCGATAGCGATGGGGTTGTTGAACAGCGCGGCCGCGCTCTGCGGGCCGTTGATGTGGAACAGGTTGGGGAACCCGTGCGTAGCCATCCCCAGGTACGCGCGCTGGCCGTCGCTCCAGTGATCGGCGAGCTTGCGGCCGTCGCGACCCACGACTCCCATCTGCACGAGAGCGCCGGCACCGACGTCGAACCCGGTCGCCAGGACGATGACGTCGAACTCGTACTCGTGGTCCGTCGTTGCGATGCCCTTGCGCGTGATCCGCTCGATCGGAGTGGTCCGAGCATCCACCAAGTGCACATGGGGCAGGTTGAACACCTCGAAGTAGCCGGTCTCGAACGTGGCTCGCTTTACGCCGTAGGGGTGGTTGGTGGGACAGAGGAGTTCGGCAATCTTGGGGTCGTTGACGCGCTGGCGGATCCTGCCGCGGATGTACTCCGCCGCGGTCTCGTTGGCGTCCGCGTCGTAGATGAGGTCGAAGTACGTGGAGGCCAGCATGCGGAAGCCGCCGCCGTCGTAGTGCTGGTCGTAGACCTGCTCCCGCTGCTCGGGGGTGTCCATCAGGGCCGGGCGTTCGGGCCGGGGGTACGGCGCGCCAGCCAGACTCGCCCTGGACTCTGCGCGCAGTCGGGGATAGTCGGCGACGACGTCAGCGAACTCCTCGTCGGCCATCGGCCGGTTGCCGAGCGGGCAGGCGTAGTTGGGAGTGCGCTGGAAGACCGTCAGCTCACCCACCTCGCCTGCGATGGTCTGGATGACTTGGATTCCGGTCGATCCGGTCCCGATCACGGCCACGCGCTTACCGGCCAGGTCGATGTCGTCCGGCCACTGAGTGGTGTGGGCGACCGTGCCTTCGAAGTCGTCCTGCCCCGGGAAGTCGTTGGGCTTCGAGACGCTGAACGCGCCGGCACCGTTGATGAAGTACCGCGCCATGGTCACCGCACCGTCGTCGGTACGGACCTCCCAACGTTCGGCGTCTTCTCGCCAGACCGCTGAGGTGACCCTCGTGTTGAACCGGTAGCTGCGTCGCAGGTCGAACCGGTCTGCTACGTGCTCGAGGTAGGCGAGGATCTCTGGTTGGGCAGCGAACCGCTCGGTCCAGCGCCACTCCTTCTGCAGATCCTCGTCGAAGGAGAACGAGTAGAAGATGCTCTCGAAGTCGCAGCGGGCACCGGGGTAGCGGTTGCGGTTCCAGACACCGCCGGGGCCCGGCATTGCTTCGAAGCTCTGGACGGAGAGGCCCTGCTGGTTCCGCAGGCGGTGGGTGGCATAGAGGCCGGAGAATCCTGCGCCGACGATGACGGCGTCCACGTGGTTGTGAGTCATGACACAGGACAATCTCTGACGTTCAGGCGACCCGCACGGGTACGTGTGCCCCACGCCATACCTGTTCATATACCTGTTCCCGAGCGCGGGCGGCCTCGAGCGACGTTTCCGGCCATAACCTCCCGTCACGGGCCAGCCGATGGTCCACGTCACAAACGGGAGGAAGCCCACCATGCTAGGCACCATGCAGGACGAGCAGCTCTCGCTCGCCACCCTGTTGCGCTACGGGTCCAGCGTCCACGGAGATCGCACGGTCTCGACCTGGACCGGGGACGGCGTTCGGACCATGACCTTCCGCGAGCTCGGACGCCGCGCGAGCAGACTGGCGTACGCGCTCACCAAGCTCGGCATCGGCGTCGGCGACCGGGTCGCGACGTACATGTGGAACAACAACGAGCACGTCGTCGCGTACCTGGGCGTGCCGGCCATGGGCGCGGTCCTGCACCCCCTCAACATCCGCCTGTTCCCCGAGCAGCTCCAATACGTGGCCAACCACGCCGAGGACCTGGTCGTGGTGGTGGACGAGTCTCTCGTTCCCGCGTTCAACCAGCACCTGCCTCACCTGAAGACCGTCCGGCATGTCATCGTCAACGGTGACACCGCATCGTTGGAGGTGCCGGCGGAAGTCCAGATCCACAGCTGGGAAGACCTCCTCGCGGCGGAGCCGGAGGACTTCGACTTCCCAATCCTGGACGAGCGGTCGGCCGCAGCGATGTGCTACACGTCGGGAACGACTGGGGACCCGAAGGGCGTCGTGTACACCCATCGGTCCAACTGGCTCCACGCGATGCAGCTGATCAACCGTGATGGCATGGGCTTCACCGGTGAAGACACCGTCTTGACGATCGTTCCGCTCTTCCATGCGAACGCGTGGGGCATCCCGTACGCCGCCATGATGAACGGCGCGAATGTCCTGTTGCCGGACCGCTTCCTGCAGCCCGAGCACCTCCTGCGGCTCATGGACTCCCAGAAGCCGAGCTACGGTGCCGCAGTCCCCACCATCTGGAGCGGGGTCCTCGCCCAGCTCGAAGGCAAAGACCAAGACATCTCCCACCTGCGGACCGTGGTGGTCGGCGGTGCTGCCCTCTCTCCGGCGATGATGCACACCTTCGAGGAGAAGTACGGCGTGCAGCTCCTCCACGCCTGGGGCATGACGGAGACCTCGCCCCTCGGCTCCGTGGCCCACCCGCCCGCCGGCGCCTCCGGCGACGACGCTTGGCGATACCGGTACACCCAGGGCCGCTTCCCAGCCGGGGTGCAGGCTCGGCTGGTCGACGACGACGGCACGATCCTCCCGCACGATGGAATCGCGCTGGGCGAACTCGAGGTCCGTGGACCCTGGATCACCGGCTCCTACTACTCGCCGGCCGGGAACGCGATCGACCCCGAGAAGTTCCGCGATGGCTGGCTGCGCACCGGTGACATCGGACGGATCTCGCCCGACGGCTACCTCACCCTCGCCGACCGGACCAAGGACATCATCAAGTCCGGCGGCGAGTGGATCTCCTCGGTCGGTCTCGAGAATGCCGTGATGGGACACCCCTCGGTCATCGAGGCCGCCGTGATCGGCATTCCCGACCCGAAGTGGGACGAACGCCCGCTGGTCACCGTGGTGACTGCACCCGGCGCGGAGGTCACCTGCGAGGAGCTTCGCGAGTTCCTCGGTGTTCAGTTCGCCAAGTGGCAGCTCCCCGAGCACTGGGTGTTCGTCGACGAGGTTCCCAAGACGAGTGTCGGCAAGTTCGACAAGAAGCGACTCCGCGCGCTGCACGCCGAGGGCTCCCTTCCCGTCGAGACGCTCACCTGACCCACCGCCGACCTTTCAACGCGACAGCCGGAGACCGATGAACCGAACTCTCTACACCGACGACCACCATGCGTTCCGGGAGACCGTACGCAGCTTCCTCGAACGCTCCGTGATTCCCTTCCTCGGCAGGTACGCCGAGGAAGGGATCTTGCCGCGGGAGTTCTGGCTCGAGGCCGGCGAGATCGGCATGCTGGGCCTCGCGGTGCCCGAGGAGTACGGCGGCGCGGGTGCCGACGACTTCCGCTTCAACGCGGTGCTGACCGAGGAACTGGCGAAGGTCAACCTCGCGCTCTCGACCGCTGTCGGGATTCACGCCGACACGACGGCGCCATATCTTGTCGAGTTCGGTAGCGAGCAGCTCCGTCAGCGCTGGCTCCCCGGGGTCGTATCGGGGGAGGTCGTGTTGGCCATCGGTATGACCGAGCCCTCCGGCGGGTCCGACCTGGCGGCGTCGAAGACGACCGCTGTCCGAGACGGAGACTCGTGGGTCGTCAACGGCTCCAAGACGTTCATCTCCAACGGTTTCACCGCCGACCTGGTGATCACGGCCGTCCGGACGAGCCCGGAGAAGAAAGCTCGCGGGATCACGCTTTTCGCCATTCCCGCCACAGCACCCGGCTTCCATCGGGGACGCAGGCTCGACAAGGTCGGCCAACGCGAGTCGGACACGGCGGAGCTGTACTTCGAAGACGTTCGCCTCACCGACGCAGACATCGTCGGTGAGGTCGATCGAGGGTTCATCCAGATGATGCAGATGCTTCCTCAGGAACGCATCATCGGCGCCGTCGGCAACGTCGCCCAAGCCAGACAGATTCTCGAGGAGACGCTCGAGTACGCCAAGCAGCGCGAGGCGTTCGGGTCGGCGATCGGATCCTTCCAGCACAACAAGTTCGTTCTCGCAGAGCTGTTCACGCGCATCGACGTCACCCAGGCCTACGTAGACCAGTGCGTGAACGCACACGCGCAGGGTGCGCTCTCCGACGTCGATGCGGCCAAGGCCAAGTGGTGGGCAGCTGATGTGCAGAACGAGATCCTCGACCACTGCGTCCAGCTCCACGGAGGCTACGGGTTCATGAACGAGTACCGGGTGGCGCGGGCGTGGCGTGACGCGCGCGTGACCAAGATCTGGGCGGGCTCCAACGAGATCATGAAGGAGCTGATCGGCCGTGACCTCGGCCTCTGATCGCCTCTCCAGCACACCATTCGCTCTCGAAGGGAGCTTCCGCATGTCCTACCCTCACCTACTCGAACCCCTCGATCTCGGGTTTACCCGCCTGCCCAATCGAGTGCTAATGGGCTCCATGCACGTTGGGTTGGAGGAGGTCGAAAACGGCTTCGAGCGGATGGCCGCCTTCTACGCCGAACGCGCCCGTGGCGGCGTCGGCCTGATCGTGACCGGAGGAATCGCGCCGAATGAAGCCGGGTGCGGCTTGCCGAACGGAGGAGGCGCCAAGCTCACCACAGCAGACGAGGCCGATCACCACCGCGCCATCACGCGGGCGGTCCACGAGGCCGGGGGTCGGATCGCCATGCAGATCCTGCACGTCGGCCGGTACGGCCACCATTCCGACGTGGTGGCGCCCAGTGCGATCCAGGCGCCCATCAGCGAGTACCGGCCCCGCGAACTCAGCTCCGCCGAGGTAGATCAGACGATCGCCGACTACGCGACGTGCGCTGCCCTGGCCAAGCAAGCGGGGTACGACGGTGTCGAGATCATGGGATCCGAGGGTTACCTGATCAACCAGTTCATCGCCCGACGCACCAACCAGCGCACCGACGAATGGGGCGGCACCTACGAGAACCGCATTCGCTTCCCCGTCGAGATCGTCCGCGCAGTGAGGGAGGCAGTCGGGCCGGACTTCATCGTGATCTACCGACTGTCGATGCTGGACCTGGTTCCGGACGGATCGACGTTCGAAGAAGTCGTGGCTCTCGCCAAGGCCGTCGAGTCGGCTGGTGCAACCATCATCAACACGGGGATCGGCTGGCACGAGGCCCGCATCCCCACCATCGCCGCTTCGGTACCCCGCGGCGCCTACGCGTGGGTCACCAAGCGGCTCATGGGTGCCGTGGGCGTGCCCCTGGTGACGAGCAACCGGATCAACACCCCGGAGAAGGCCGAGGAGCTTCTCGCCGGGGGATACGCCGACATGGTGTCGCTTGCCCGTCCGTTCCTGGCCGACCCGAACTTCGTCAGCAAGGCCGCCAACGGCGCCTCGCACTCCATCAACACGTGCATAGGCTGCAATCAGGCCTGCCTCGACCACGGTTTCGCCGGAAAGATCACCTCCTGCCTCGTCAATCCCCGTGCGTGCCACGAGACCGAGCTCGTGCTCGGTCCGACGCTTAGGAAGAAGCGAGTTGCCGTGGTCGGCGCAGGACCCGCGGGCCTCGCCATCGCGACCGCCGCTGCCGAACGTGGGCACCAGGTGGATTTGTACGACGCAGCCGACGCCATCGGAGGTCAACTCAACGTGGCCCGTCAGGTGCCGGGGAAGCAGGAGTTCGACGAGACCCTCCGCTACTTCCGGCACCGAATCGACGTCACCGGCGTCTCACTGCGGCTTGGGGCGACCGTGGCCGCTTCGGATCTGCTCGGCTACGACGAGGTTGTCCTTGCGACGGGTGTTCGCCCCAGGAAGCCGGACATCTCAGGCGTCGATCACCCGATGGTGCTGGGATACCTCGACGTGCTACGCGACAAGAAACCCGTGGGTAGCAGGGTCGTGATCCTGGGCGCGGGAGGAATCGGCTTCGACGTGGCCGAGTGTCTCACCGACAGCGGCAGTGACCACACCAGCATCCCGGAATTCCTCGCCCCATGGGGCGTCGACCCGGACTACCGCAACGCCGGCGGCCTCAAGCCCCCGGTGCCGACGCCAGCGACTCGGACCGTCACGTTGATGCAACGCAAGGCGACCAAGGTGGGGGCAGGTCTGGGCAAGACGACCGGCTGGATCCACCGCACCGAACTCAAGCATCGGGGCGTCAAAATGGTCGCAGGAGTGACCTATGACCGCATCGACGACGAGGGCCTGCATTATCTCGTCGGCGACGAGAAGCGGGTGCTCACGGTCGACAACGTGATCCTGTGCACCGGACAGGAGCCCAACCGGGACCTCTACGACGCCCTGCAGGCGGCCGGCATGTCGGTACACGTCATCGGAGGAGCGGACGTTGCGGCCGAACTGGATGCCAAGCGCGCGATCGACCAGGGCACTCGGCTCGCTGCCGTGCTCTGACTCGTGCCCGTCTTCGCCGGCTTCACACGCTGATACCGCACCACCCGCCCGCCGGTCCGCGCCCCCGACCGTCCGCGTCGGTCCCATCGGACCGCTCGGCATGGGCGATGTGGGGCCTCAGATCGCCGCTCTTCTCCTCCAACCACCGTATTGTCACCGAAGGAATCCGAGACTCTGATGGACTTCAAACTCCCCGACACCGCCCTCGCCGTCCAGGACGGCGTTCGTGCCGTCGCCGCGAAGTACGACAACTCCTACTGGTCCGAGTGCGAGGAGGCCCACCGCTTCCCCATCGAAATCTTCACCGACCTCGGCAAGGGCGGCTGGTTAGGACTGAACGTCCCCGAACAGTACGGCGGGGGCGGGCAGGGCCTGCTCGAAGTGGCGATCGCGAACGAGACCCTGTGTGCCTCTGGAGGTGGCGCGGGAACTTTCTTCTATGTCACCACCCCTGGCTTCGGTGCGACCACCCTGGTCCGGCACGGCAGCGAGGAACAGAAACAAGCGATCCTCCCGGGCATCGCCGCCGGCGACATCCAGTTCTGCTTCGCGCTGACCGAGCCGGATGCAGGCAGCAACGCGATCGAGATCACCACCTCGGCCCGCCGCGACGGCGACGACTTCCTCATCAAGGGCCAGAAGGTCTGGATCTCCAACGTCGAGAACGCCGACTGGATGGTCGCCGTGACCCGCACCATCCCGGCCGCCGAGGCGACCCCTCGGTACAACGGCTTCACGCTGCTCCTCGTGGATGTAAAGCAGGCGTTGGCTGCCGGCACGCTGAGCTACACGCCCATTCCGAAGATGGGCAACAACATCCTGTGCTCGAGCCAGGTGTTCTTCGAGGACGTGCGGGTGCCCGCCCACAACGTCATCGGCGAGATCGACGGCGGCTTCCCGGTCCTGTGGGACGTCCTCAACCCGGAACGGATCATCGCCGCAGCAGGCGCAATCGGCGCCGCGGACGCGGCGCTCGCATACGCCGCCAAGTACGCCACCGAACGCGAGGTGTTCGGCCGCCCTATCGGCGCCAACCAAGGCATCCAATTCCCCCTCGCCCAGGTCAAGGCGAAGGTCGAACTCGCCCGGCTGATGACACATAAGGCAGCCTGGCTCTTCGACCAGGGACTCCCCTGCGGCAACGAGGCCAACGTCGCCAAGCTGACCGGCTCCCAGGTGGCGTGGGAGGCTGCGGATCAGGCGTTCCAGACCCTCGGCGGGATGGCCTACTCCAAGGAATACCCCGTCGAGCGTTGGATGCGCGACGCCCGGATCGTCAAGAACGCTCCGGTCGCCGAGCAACTCATCCTGGCGCACATCGGCACCTCGATGCTCAATCTCCCCAAAAGCTACTGACCACTCGACGACCGTCGCGTTGCCGACGGCCCCCTCATGAAGGACTCCGACCCGTCCCGCAGCGGGGATAGGGCTAAACGAATCCCAAGCCGGGAAGGGCGTACAACCGGTTTCCGTCAGTTGGCGCCTGCTGACGGACTTGACCGGACGATGTGGGGGGTGTCCCTAATGACTGTTGAACGTCCGGTCGTGAGCAGATGCCTAGGGTGTCCCTGGCCCGTTGAGGTCTCGCCATAGATAGGTGCGGTCGACCGGACGTTCTCATCGCGGATTGGGATCGGTTGCGAGAATCTTGACGGGAGGTTGGCGTGTCGTGAAGGCGAGTGAGGCCGGGAGAGGGATATTGCTGTGCGTGGTTCCACGCCTTGTCTCCACGGTTGATTCCTCGCCTGTCCCGAGCCGCTCGAGCTCTTGCAGAGACTGGAATCGTGCGGATTGTCGGGAACACGAACGGCTCATCGGAGGAAGGCCATCAGAGCCTCGTCATTAGGGCGCCGCGTGTTCTCGCTGAGGGTGAACCATGGCGGAGGAGAACGGACGACGGAAGAGAGTGGCCGGTGAGCGTATTTTGTGGAATTGATTGGGCCGAGGATCACCATGACATCGCGCTGGTAGATGCCGGTGGACAGCTGGTCGCGAAGCGACGGATTACAGACGATGCTGCCGGTTTCGGCGAGCTCCTGACATTGCTGGCGGAGGCCGGCGACGGAGCGTCGGCTCCGATCCCGGTGGCGATCGAAACCTCCCGCGGATTGCTCGTTGCGGCACTGCGCGCGACCGGAAGGCCGGTTTATGCGATCAATCCGATGGCCGTTGCCCGGTATCGCGAGCGACATTCGGTGGCCCGCAAGAAGTCGGACCATATCGACGCGCTGACGCTGGCTAACATACTGCGGACCGACGCACATGCTCATCGGCGGCTACCGGGCGATAGCGACCTCGCGCGGGCGATCGCGGTGCTCGCTCGCGCTGCTCAGGATGCAATCTGGCGGCGCACCAGAGCCACTCAAGAACTACGAACCTTATTGCGTGAGTACTACCCGGGCTTTCTCGACGCCTTCGGGGACAGCGTGCACACCAATCTCGCCAGCCTGGAAGCTAGAGCGATTCTGGCGGTGGCACCGACGCCCGAGCAGGGCGCGAGGCTGACCAAGAGCCGTATCGTTGCGGTGTTGCGTCGGGCGGGGCGGCAGCGGCGCCTCGAGGACGCCGCGACTCGAATCCAGGACGCGCTGCGCCGCCGGCAACTGAGCCAGCCACCCTTGGTGGAGCAGGCGATGGGGCGCCAGGCTCGCGCCCTCGTCGCGACGCTGGACGCCGAGTGCAAGAACGCGCAGGAACTCAATGAGGCTGCGTCCGAATCATTTCGGCAGCACCCTGACCATGCGGTCATCACAAGCTTTCCGGGACTTGCCGACGTCACCGGTGCCCGGGTGCTGGCCGAGATCGGCCGCTTCGCCGACGCACGTGGGCTGAAGGCATTTGCTGGGTCGGCACCGGTCACGCCCGCATCGGGGCGCAGTATCGCAGTCACTCACCGCCACGTGAAGAACAACCGGCTCGCCGCGGTCGGGTTCGTCTGGGCATTCGTCGCCGCCGGCCGGGAAGGTCCGGCCCGCGCGCACTACCTCGCCCGGCGTGAACATGGTGATCGCCACGCGGCGGCACTCCGGCATCTGTTCAACCGCATGCTCGGTCAGCTTTATCAGTGCCTGCAGACCGATCAGAAGTACGACGCGATCAAAGCATTTCCCTGTCACGGAACAATGCCAGAGCCTGCCGCCGCTTGACCCGATAACAAGATCGGAGGTCTATGGTTTTCGTCAAGCCGCTGAGGGGGTTGGATTCCGGTAGAGTTCCTTGTTCTTGAGCATGGCATCGAGGACGTCGCAGCGGCGTCGGGCGAGGCAGGTCAGGGCCGCGTTGTGTTTCTTCTTCTCGTCCCGTTTCTTGTCGTAGTAGACGCGACTGATCGGGTCGTGGAGGGCGGCGAAGGCGGACAGGAACAGGGCGCGTTTGAGTTTCTTGTTGCCGGAGCGGGCGGGGTGCTCGCCACGGATGGAGGATCCCGATTTTCGGGTGACCGGTGCGATGCCGGCATAGGCCGCCAGGTGGGCGGCGGACGGGAAGGCGGAGCCGTCGCCGACCTCGATCAGGATCCGAGCTGCTGTCCTGACGCCGATGCCGGGCATCGAGGTCAGGACTGGGAAAAGAGGGTGGTCATCGAGGGCCCTCTCCACGTCCACGGCGACCGCTTTACGTTGTAACAGAGTCTCTTTCAGTGAATCCGCAAGTTTGGGTAGAGCGGTTTCGGCGGCCGTGGTGCCGGGCACCACCACGGTCTGCTCGTCGAGGGCGGCAAGGATGTCGGTGGCCAACCTGGCGCCCATTCGGGGTGCGTGCTTGGCCGCGATCGCGGTGAGCTTGCGCTTGCCGGCCTGCCGGATTCCCGCCGGCCCGCCGCAGCGGGAGAGGGTCTCGAGCACCGCCGGATGGGTAATGCGGGGGCCGAGGACCCGTTCGAGGGCCGGGTGGATGGAGGTGAGCAGGCCGCGGATGCGGTTGCTGACCCGGGTGGCCTCACCGGCAAGGTCGTCGTCGAAGCCGACGAGGACCTCGAGCTCGGCGAGCGCCTCGTCGCCGGTATCGACCCGGCGCAGGGTGTGCGGCATGGTGCGGGCGGTATCGGCAATGATGAACGCGTCGCGGGCATCGGTTGTCGCCTGTCCGGGGTACAGGTCGGCGATGCGGCGCATCGCCAGCCCCGGCAGGTAGCCGACCTCGTGTCCGCAGGCGCGGGCCACGGTGACCGGCAGGGCGCCGATCGTGTTGGGTTGATCGACGACCACCAGCACCGATCCGTGCCTGGCCAGGCGGTCGAAGACCGCCCGCAGTTTTGCTTCGTCGTTCGGCAACGCCTTGTCGTAGATCTTCTTTCCGGCGGCGGTCAGTCCGATATCTCGTGCGCGGGGGAGTCGCTCATCGTTTGGGGTTTGATCGCGGGGTAGCTACCTCGAACCGGAGTGAATCTTGCAGTCCGGCCGCAAGGTCGCCTTGGCGGTGTGGCGTGATGCGGTGGCGTTCAAAACCATCTGCGGAGGGGGCCTGCGCCGCAACGAAGTCAGGCACCTGCAGCTGGTCGATCTCCCGCAACGCCCGGGCACTCATCCAGCCCCCTCAGTCGCTGCAAATTCTGCATTCGAAATGCATATCCTGCAATCGCGGGACGCGAAGAGCGGGAGTTTCATTCGCTAGGCTCGGCCGCCAACGAAATTCACCAGGACCGCAGGTAAATGCCCCTCGGCGACCGGAGGAGTGTTACCGCGGGTGGTCGTATTCGCAGGCCATGCGAATAACCAATTTTAAGTTGACATAATACAAATTATCGTCAGCTCGAAAAGCGCTGTTGTGCTACGGATCGGGCTCGCCTTCCGGAAGGGCACCCGACCGGGTCGGGCGGCTGGCCGTCGCCGCACACCGCATCCACGGTCTCCACATCCAATCCGAAGCCCTCCATGCCTGAACGAACACGGTACAGTTGATTCGACGTTTCGGTGATGATCGTGACTCCACACGCACACGACGATCCGATGGGTGACGCCCTGCCTTTCGGGCGACGCCTCAGGCGGCATGAGTTCTCCGGGAGCATTTGGCGCTCAGTCGAATACGGAGAGTTCCGGGATGGGGACAACGAACTTTCCGTCCCACTCGCGGATGTAGGACAGGTCGTTGATGATCTCGTCCCGAAGGTTCCACGGGAGGATCAGGATGTAATCCGGGCGGGTATTCCTGATCCGGTCGGGCGCGTAGACCGGTAGATGCGTGCCGGGCAGGAACAGCCCCTGCTTGTGAGGGCTGCGGTCGACGGTGTAGTCCACGAGATCGTCCCGGACGCCGCAGTAATTGAGCAGCGTGTTGCCCTTGGCGGGCGCCCCATAGGCGACTATCGACTTCCCACGGTCTCGGGTGTCGACGAGGAACTTCAGCAGTGCGCGTTTCGTGCGTTTTACCCGCTCGGGGTAGTGCTTGTAGCCGTCGAGGCAATGGAGTCCGGCAGCGTGTTCCAGGTCGGCCACCTCACGCATCCGACGGGAGTGTGGTGTGGCGGGGGTATTCGTCGTGGCAGGCATAGATCCGCAACGAACCACCGTGCGTCGGGAGTTGTTCGACGTCGAACAGTCGAAGTCCGTGCCTTGCGAAGACACTGGTGACCGTGAACAGGGAGAAGTACGAGAAGTGTTCGTGATAGATGGTGTCGAACTGGTTGTGTTCGATGAGTTGCAGTAGATGGGGAATCTCCATGGTGATCACTCCGTCGGGGGCGAGCACGATCGACATCCCGGCGACGAAATCGTTCAGGTCGGGTACGTGGGCGAAACGTTGTTGCCGATCAGCAGGTCGGCGGAGAGGTTCTCCTCGACGAGTTTGCTCGCGAGGGCGGTTCCAAAAAAGTCTGTACGGGTTTCGATGCCACGACTTCGGGCGACCAACGCCACGTTCTCCGCCGGTTCGATACCGAGGCATGGAATGCCCGACGCGACGAAGTTTTGCAGCAGGTAGCCGTCGTTACTGGCGATCTCGATGACCTGTTTCGAACTGTTCAGGCCGAGACGCGCCGTTATGTCCTCGACGTAGCTTCGGGCATGATCGAGCCAACTCGTCGAGTACGACGAGTAGTAGAGATAGTCGGTGAAGATGAACTCGGCGTTCTCGAATTCGGCGAGTTGGACGAGTAGGCACCCCGAGCATACGTAGGCGTGCTTCGACGGCGCGATCCTCGAGATCGCCGATCGACGCCGCCACCGGGGCCGTGCTCCTCGACACCCTCGTCGATCCGGGCGCCGTACCGATCCACCCGGCCGCCGCCGCGGTACACGGAATCCATGCCGCCCAGCTGATCGGCGCCCCCAACTGGGCGGCGGTCCATCCCGAACTGGTGGCGGCGACGGCGGGAAAGGTGGCGTTGGCGTATAACGCCGAGTTCGATATGGGCCGCATCCCTGCACGACTGCCACCGGCACGGGCTCGACCCGGCGCAACTCGCGAACCCGCGCGGGTGGGGGTGCATCATGCTGGCCCGCTCCCAGGCAGAAGGGGTCGAGAAGAGCATCCGGCTCGGCGCCGCCCACCGGGCCCGCGGCGATGCCGAAGCCGCTCGCGGTGTTCTTCAGGGCATCGCGGACGGCCGGTTCTGAATCCCGCCGTAGCGCAGCAAGAATCCAGAAAACCTGCTCTAGCTGCATAGGTGACACGTCCCCTTTTCATGAAAGAGGCTGACATGCCCGTGCCCGTGCCCGTGCCCGTAGACCATGACCTCACCGAACGCGCTGTCCGCGTCATCGACCGCAGCGGCTGGGGCACCAGCACCGCCTACCCCAGATCCGCACGGTCACTCTCACCTGGGTCTGCCCGGCCTGCCAAGGACCGCGCGGCCTCCCGAAGGAACACCGGTTCCACGAAGACCGTCACTGGCTGACCTGCGATCGCTGGGACAACCCCTGCGGGCACCTCGACCTCTACACCGCGGTCCTCGCCGAAGCACGGGAGCGGCACCCCGCCGGGCCGCGACCGTGAACGCCACCCTGTTCGACGAGTTCGGTGTGCCCGAGCTCGACGCGTATCCGCCGCTGCCGGCAACAGATCGACGGCTCGCGGAGTTCTTCCGCACGCACAACGTCGTCCCACCCGTCATGCTCGACCGCTGCATCGGCCGGAGCGTGTGGGCGAAGACCTCGACCGATCCGCAGACCTGCACCGGCGCCTACCGCACCCTGATCGGTGTCCGGGCGCCGGCGTGCACCGAGTCACCGCGCGGCGGCACGGTGTGGATTCTGCGTCTGCGCGATGACGACGGCACCGAACACGACATCCCGCGCTACACCAGCAGCAACCACGTCGCGGTGCTGCAGTAACCGCACACGGGCACTCCCGCACCCACATTCCCATCTGCTTACTAGGCTCCAGGTCGCGGGCGTACCGACCACCTCGCGGCCCTTGACGAAAGGACTCAGCCCCACCCTTGGGGGCCGGAACACAAAATGACCTCTCTGACACGCGGGGCGAACAGCCCGATCGACACGGCCACCACGATGGTGGAGGTGACCGGTGCCCGGCAGGGAACGCTGAACCTCGACACCGTCCCTACGGCGATCGACACCCTCGCCGTGGCCGTCGCACTGGATGAGAACGTGCCCGGCAACCTCGCCGAAGTCCCGGGCCTGTCAGTGACTCTCACCCAGGCGGGCGGTGCTTCTCTCGAGATTCCGGCGGAAGGCCTCACGACCGAGCGGTCCGCGGTACTGCTCGAGGTGTATCGGCGCAACGGGTCCTGGAAGGTGCGTAACCGGTCGGCCGGCTGGAGCGGGGGACTCGACGCCCTGGTCACCGAGCACGGCGTGAGCGTCGACGAAACCCCCGCCCAGGCACCCGAACCCGCCCAGGCACCCGAACCCGCCCAGGCACCCGAACCCGCCCAGGCACCCGAACCCGCCCAGGCACCCGAACCCGCCCAGGCACCCGAACCCGCCCAGGCACCCGAACCCACACAGCCCGCTGTCGTGGCGGCCGCATCGGCGACCGTCGACGGGGAGGGGGTGCGGACGGTGCCCGGCGAAGCGAAGCTCTCGTTGGTCAAGCGGGAGAAGCTGAATCTGCAGAAACGGGAGGTCGCGAAAGTCCTCCTGAGCAAGGGTGCCGCAAGCCCGGTCGGCCGGGTCGTTCTGGTCATGGACAACACCGGGTCGATGTCCAAGCGGTACCGGTCCGGTGAGGTCAAACGCATCATCGAGCGGATGGTGCCGGTCGCGACGCAGCTCGATTCGGACGGCAACCTCGAGGCCTACGCGTACGCGCAGCGGTTCGTGAAGCTGCCGGACGTCACCGTCGCCGATGCCGACAATTGGGTGAACACCTATGTCCACCTGCACGGCCGGCACGGGGGCATCGATTTCGATGCGATCGGTGGCACCAACAACGAGATCCCGATCATGGACGAGATCATCGGCACCCTCGACAAGACCGCCGCGGTCCCGACGTTGGTGCTGTTCTTCACCGACGGCGGATTCAATGCGCGGGCGCAGATCACCGCCCTGATGCGGACAGCCAGTGCGTTTCCGGCGTTCTGGCAGTTCATCGGAATCGGCAAGTCCAGCTTCGGTGTCCTCGAAAAGCTCGACACCCTGACCGGCCGGCTCGTCGACAACGCCGGGTTCTTCGGCGTCGAGAACATCGACCCGCTCACCGACAGTGCCCTCTACGAACTGCTCCTCAGCGAGTACCCGGACTGGCTGCGTGCCGCACGGAAGGCCCGCGTCCTCAGCTGAAGACCAAGACCCGCCTGGGGAACCATGTTCTCCTCCCTGCGATTGTGCGACGGAATCGAAAGGCGGGTCTTTCGGGCGTTGACCTGTAGGCGGAAAACTCGCGGAGATTTCTCAGGCGGAGTGCTTCTGGATGTATTCCTCGACCGCCTCGCGCATGAGTTCGCTGGGCTTGCGGTGCTGACGCTGCGCGAGTTCATCGAGCTTGTTGCTCAGCGGCAGTGGAAGCCGGACCTGGCGTTTGGGTGAGGCACCGCTGATGCCCGCGTCCTGCGCCAGGGACGGGCGGCCGGCGCCGACCCTCTCGAGCAGGGCCCGGCCAGCGGCGGCGGCGTCCTCGCCGCGCTTGGCGGTGGCCGAGTCCTTCGGCAGCGTCATGTCGTGCTCGGCCCACTCGGCGAGCTCGTCGTACTCGGTGTTCTTATCGTTGCTGTTTATCGGTATGTCACCTCTCTTAGGTGGTGGTGCTGGGTGATCTGTTCGGATACCTCTGGGTGGGTGGTGCATCGGGTTGCGGTGCCGGGTTCCTTCGCTCCCGGCGCCTGACGGATCAGGGACGGTCTCGCATCCGGGCCAGGTGCTTTTCTCACGCCTCCATCACGTGGAAGACCACCATGCCCCTCGGCGGAACGATCTCCACCATCACTTCGATCAGCGGCCCACCCAGTTTCCGCGGGGGACCGATGAACAGCCAAGGCTTCGCGTGACCCGGCACACGGGGCTCGTCGAACTCCTGCTCGACTAGACCGCGTTCTCGATCGCATGCAACGCGTCCTCGTGCTCGATCCCGTGCTTGTCCGCGCTGTTCGCCCATTCGACTGCCACCCGCATACTGTACTACAAAATTAGGTTCTGTAGTACAAAAATGCGCCGTTTCTCCCGAGTGATCATCGATGGCCGGCAGCGATTGCATCGAGGCGCAAAATCTCATGCTTTGGATCAGTTTGACAGCAGGCCAGGCGCTATCGCGATTCGTGGAGTGACAGCTCGGTTCTCGGAGGGAAAGGCCCTCCTGCCATCATGGCAGTGTGCAGCACAACCTCGAGCAGCTAGGCCCGACCGGATTCCAGGATCTTGCCGCCGCGCTGGCGATTGCAGAGTTCGGTGCGCAAGTCCAGGCACTTGGTTCCGGTCGCGACGGGGGACGCGACATGTACTGCAACGGATCGGTCATCTGGTCCGGCTCCGAGACCTCTCGCGCAGAAGTATGGGACGGGTACACCGTCTTCCAGGTCAAGCACAAGGAACGGATCGAGTCCGTGCCCCAGAAGAATGCGGAGTGGCTCTGGGGACAGATGAAACACGAGCTTGAGGCGTGGGCTGATCCCGCCAAGAACCGCAATCCGCTTCCGAGCTATCTCGTAATTGTCACCAACGTGCCCCTGACTCCTGTGCCGGGATCGGGTGGGCTCGACTCGATGCACCGGAGCATCGAGAACTTCATCCGGGCATTCGATGACGGCACACGTGACGTCGGCGATCCCAGCGACCGTCGATGTGCAGGGGTGGAGCTGGTGGAGCATCGACTCACCTCGAGTTGCCCACTCATCACGAAACCCGGTCATCAGTGAGCGGCTCTTCCATCCCTGGATCTGACCATGACAGGGCCGCATCGTGTGTGGAGTGCGACCACCCTAGGTAGGAGCGGGTGAGCGCTGTTGTGAGAAGGAAGTGGCCCAGTGCCCGCTTACCTGCACGGGGCATGAGGATGCGGAGTACTGCGAGGAACGCATATACGAGAAGGGTGGGCATTTCGGTCCTCGAGTTCGCGGATATTTTCAGTGTGATCCCGAAGTACGGGGGTCTCGTCGTATCGATGTGTAGGTGGTGGTCGGTGGCCGGGCGTGGCGTCAGATCTTCGTGGCTATGTCTGTGCGCTTTCCTGTTTGCGGAGTAGGAAACGTTGTACTTTTCCGCTGGGTGTCTTGGGGAGGCTTTGCACGAAGTGCACCCGGCGGGGGTAGGCGTGCGCGGCGAACTTTCGTTTGACGAGCGTCTGCAGCTCGGCCTCGAGTTCGTCGCCGCCGACCACTCCATGGCGGAGGACCACGAACGCTTCGAGTACCTCACCACGAAGCTCGTCGGGCAGTCCCACCACGGCTGCTTCGATGACGTCGTCGTGAAGTACCAGTACGCTTTCGACGTCGAACGGTCCGATTCGGTAGCCGGCCATGATGATGACGTCGTCGTCGCGGGCGGAGAAGAAGTAGTTCCCGTCGGAGTCGACCATCCCCGCGTCACCGGTCAGGTACCAACGCCCATCTTCTGTGTATCGCTGTGCCGTCTTCTCCGGGGCGTCGATGTAGCCGGGGAACCACAGCAGCGGGCTGTTGACGGTGTCAATCACCACCCGTCCCATCGTTGCGGTGGGGGCGAGTTCGTCGGTGTCGTCGGCGAGCACCGCGCAAACGAAACCCGGTAGTGGTTTGCCCATCGACCCGGCCGGCGCATCGGTGGCGAGCGCATCGTGCCAGGCGTTGGAGATGAACATGCCGTGTTCGGTTTGCCCGTAGTGATCGTGTACCTCGACTCCGAGAGCATGCTTCGACCAGCTCACCACGTCGGGGGTGAGTGGTTCGCCTGCGGACGATGCGCGCCGCAGACTGATTCCGGCGGGGACCGGCGTCGGGTCGGCGCGAAGGCTGCGGTACACGGTGGGCGCGGCGGCGAAGTTCGTCACGCCGAGTCGTTCGATGATCTGCCAGGTCAGCGGTGCGGAGAAGCCGGCGTGCAGCAGGATGCTGCGGGTCCCGGATGCCAGGGGCGCCAGGATCGCGTAGTACAGGCCGTAGGCCCAGCCGGGGTCGGCGGCGTTCCAGAAGACGTCGTCCGGTCGCGCATCCAGCCCGAACTCCAGGTAGGCGTGGAACGATGCCAGGGCGCGCACCGGGACGGGCACGGCCTTCGGGGTGCCCGTGGTTCCGCTGGTGAACAGTTGCACGAGCGGACCCTGGCCGCCCACGGCGACGGCGTTGCCTCGGGGGTCGTCGGGGGTGTATCCGGCCAGAAGGTCGTCCAGGCGTAACTGTGCCGGATTCTCGGTGCTGCCGGCAGCGATCACCAACCATGGTGCGTCGGCGGGAATGTCGTCGCCGGGTTGGAGTTTGTCGAGCTGGTTGGCGTCGCTGACGACGATCTTCGCATCGCTCGATTCCAATCGGAACCCGATGGCGGGCGGTGCGAACGCGGTGAACAGTGGAACGTGCACCGCACCTCGGCGCCAGATGCCGAGCAGGACGACCACCAGCTGGGCGGACTTGCTCATCAACGTTGCGATGCGATCACCCGGCTCGATGCCCAGTTCGGTCAGGGCGGCAGCGAACTGGGCCGACTTCCGTCTCAAGTCGCCGTACGTCAGATCAGTTGTTGTCATATCGCTCTCGACGACGGTGAAGGCCACCGTGTCGTCGGGATGACGGTCACACAGCAGCTCAGCGGCGCACGCCTGAGGCGTGTCGTACTGCGCCAGCAGTTGCCGAATGCGTTCATCGATGTCGCTGGAAATGATCTTCTCTCCTTGATATGCGTTGCGGTCAGGTCCGAGTCCGGTACTTCGGTCCTGAGTAGAGCCCGCGCTGTGACCCGGCGGCACCAGGTCGGACTGGGCCACGGGGAGCACCGTTCTGGGGACAACCGTGCGTGGGCGCATTTCAGCGCGGCACCTGCGTCCACGCATGTCCCAGGTGAATGTTCAACTCTCGTTTGAGATCCCGCATACGGGGCAGATCCGCTGATCCAGGCCCCAGCGCATTCCGAAGCAGTTCGAGATATCTGGGGCGTGTGACTCCGAAGTGTTCGAGCAATTCCGTGGCACTGGAACCGCCGTATGGCGACCACCGTATCGCGAAGTCGATCAGCCAACTGCCCTCGGCTGTCAACGTCTCCGCCTTCAGCAGAATCTCGTATAGCTCGCGGCATCGGGCCAGCGTCCCCGGCCCGAACGCCTCTCCGGCGCGTGAGCGCCGTTGCCGACCGTGTGGCTCTGCTGAGGCAACGCCTGCACGCGGGTTGGTCGGCATCTGCCACCGGGGATCCGCCGTATCGGTGGGCGCGCTGATCTCATCCGAAATGACGAGGACGGAAACCGCGGCCGTGGTGTTGTCCATCAGTTCCCTCTCGTCTCACGCTCCTGTGCAAAACAGGGCGTCTGGGTGGCAGCGATCGTTCCCCGGGGCGCCACCCGGGAGTGGGTTATCCGTGCTCTGACGATTCTTCCAGCGCGCTATCAGCGTGTCTTGACGCACAGCGACAGACGATTTGGCATCGAGCGACACCTCTGGCAATCGGATGCATGAACTCCCAACATGCTGCGTAGCCGAGCGTCGAACGGTGGCTCTGCTGCCTCGATGAACTTCCTCGCGTTCGGCCAGTCCGCCAGGCAGATGCCGAGTTCGGCGACGCGCGGCATCTGCCCGGGTAATTACTTCTTGAGGATCACCGTTTTGGTTTCGGTGTAGGCGTCGAGGACCGCGCCGCCGTGTTCGCGGCCCCACCCGGACTGCTTGTAACCGCCGAACGGCAGGGCCGGGTCGAGGACGTGGTAGCTGTTGATCCACACGGTGCCGGCCTTGAGTTGTGCGGCGACGTTGTGGGCCTTGGACACATCCGAGGTCCAGACACCGGCGGCGAGCCCGTAGTCGGTGTCGTTCGCGGTGCGGACGATGTCGTCGACCTCGTCGAACGGGGACACGGTGACCACGGGTCCGAAGATCTCTTCCTTGACCACTCGCATGGTCGGGGTGGTGTCGACCAGGACGGTGGGTTCGACGAAGTAGCCGACGTCGCCCTTGCGGCCGCCACCGGTCAGTGCGGTGGCCCCCTGCTCCCTGCCGCTGTCGAGGTATCCGAGGACGGTGTCGAGTTGCTTCTGCGACACTAGAGGGCCCATCTGGCTTTCGGGGTCGAGGCTGTCGCCCACCTTCAGGGTGGAGGCGATCTTGGCGACACCTTCGACGACTCGGTCGTAGATTTTCGATTGCACGAACAGCCGGGATCCCGCCTCGCAGGCCTCGCCCTGATTGAAGAAGATGGCGTTCGCTGCCCCTTCGATGGCGGCGTCGATGTCGGCGTCGTCGAAGATGATGTTGGGGGATTTGCCGCCGAGTTCGAGGGTCACCTTCTTCAGGTTGCCGCGGGCCGAGGAGATGATCTCGCGTCCCACCGCGGTGGATCCGGTGAAGGAGACCTTGTCGACTCCGGGGTGGGCGGTGAGTGCGGCGCCGACGTTCTTTCCGTCGCCTTGCACGATGTTCACCACGCCGTCGGGCACTCCGGCGTCACGAAGGACCTCACCGAGCAGGGCCGCGCTGAGCGGGGTCTGCTCGGCGGGCTTGAGGATGACAGTGTTGCCGGTGGCGAGCGCGGGACTGAGCTTCCACGCTGCCAGCAGCAGCGGGAAGTTCCAGGCGACGATCGCGGCGACGACGCCGACAGGCTCGCGCACGGTGTAGGCGAAGTAGTCGCCGGGAGCGGCGGTGGAGGTGACGGGGATCGTGCTGCCCTCGAGCTTGGTGGGCCAGCCGGCCATGTACCGGAACCAGTCGGCCGACAGCGGCACGTCGACCAGCCGCGCGTAGGTCAGCGGCTTTCCGTTGTCGAGTGCCTCGAGGAGGGCGAACTCTTCGACGCGTTCTTCCAGAAGGTCGCCGACCCGCCACAGGATCTTGCTGCGCTGCGCCGGGGTCATACGGCCCCACGGTCCGTCGAGGGCGCGACGAGCCGCTGCGACCGCGCGGTCGACATCCTCCTCGCCGCCGAATGCCACCTGGGCAAGGGATTCACCGTTACTCGGGTTGAACGTGGTGAACGTTTCGCCCGACGCTGCCGGCACCTGTTTGCCGTCGATCAGGTGCAGCACCGGATTGCCCAGGAAAGCCGATACCTGGGGTGAGGGTGCCGCTGAAGTAACCGTCATTACATGCTCCTCGAACTTGTGCTTGGTCTGGCGGACTGAGCCGTCGTGGTGGTACGTGCTTGTCGGGAAGGGGTTCGTGCTTTCCTGTGCGGCGCGAGAGTTCGACGGGCCGCTCCTGCCCTTGGGTGTGTAGTTGAACGGTAGTTCCGGGAGCGATGCGTCAACTGTGTAAAAAATGGACGGTGTCATCGGTGATCTTCAGCGCGCGTAGCCGGTTGTAGAGGGTGGTGCGGGTGATCCCGAGGAACTGTGCCGCCCGCGTCTTGTTGCCGTCGAAGCGGCGCAGTGCTTCGATGATCGCGTGCCGCTCAGCGTTCTCCCGGCCTGCGAGCGCGGGTACCGGTCGCACACGATAGGCAGCAGGTAGATCGACTACCTCGATCGCACCGAATGGTCTGTTGGCGAGAGCGTGACGCAGGACCTCACGCAGTTCGGGGATGTTTCCCGGCCAGGGTTGGGCTGTCAGAACGCGGACCGCTGACGGAGCCAATCGACGTGTCCGTCCAGGCTCGAGAGCATCTATGACCGACTGTGCCAGCACCGGAAATTCGTTGCGCCGCTCGCGCAACGGCTTCAGTGCGACTACTTGGCGACAGCGCCGGACCAAGGGTTGAACGTGAGCAGGCAGCCACGCCTGCGGATTTCCGGCCAGAACAATAGGCATGCTGTGGTGATCGACGCTGAGCGTGCGGGCCAGAAGGTCGACCAGTTGACCGGGCAGGACATGGACATTGTCGATGACAAGTCCGTCTGCGCCCCCGTCTATTGCCGCTGCAAGCCGCCCGGCCCAATCGGTGGAATCCTCGACGAGGCAGTCGAGTGCGTCGATGACCGTGACCGATGTCCCGTCGAGGAGGGATCGGGCTACCGTGCTTCTGCCGCTGCCGGGTTCACCTTCGACGAACACGCTGGCGACCGCTGTGGATGTCGCTCGCTCGGCGCTCACGAGGTGACTTCGTTTCGAAGGCTGGGCACCCGGCGCAGCGTGTGGGCCGGAGCGCGGTCGAAGCCAGAACACTGCGCCGGGCGATAAGTCGTGCGGTCTGTCGATCCGGGCCGTGACCATCGCGCCGGACAGCAGGAGCAGCGACTCGACTGTTGACGTCCCCCGGTGGGCAGCAGAGCGGGCGATCTCTCGCATCGTCTCGAGGTCGAGGTCTTCGGCCATCGCCACCGCGGCGTTGCTGGCCAGCATGAGGTGGTCATTGAGCGCGACAATGGCCCGACCGGTCCTGCAGGCCTCTCGAAACGCCCGGAACAGCCGCGAATCGGCCGGCCGCGACGTGTCGATCAATCGCTGTTCGATGTCATCGACGACCCGGGTGAGGGTGGGCGGAAACAGGGGTGGGCGTCGTCCGGGTGCACCGTGATGTTGAGAACGCCCTCGACCCTCCGGGTGAGGGGGTGCAGGATCGGCAGGCCGTAGCAGGTGAAGCCACTCAGCACGGACGCAAAGTGCTCGGCACCGTGCACCCACATCCCACTCCGAACTTCAGCGGGAGTGCCCAGCCCGTTGGTTCCGACATCGGATTCCTTCCACCTCGAGCCTGTCACGGCGCCGGCGCGCTGGAGTGTGCTGTCGATCGTCGGCCGGTCGAACCAGCGTCCGACGATCCGACACTCCGCATCGGCGAGGAGCAGGCTGTACGTCAGCCCCGTCAGGTCACGGGCCACCCCGTCGAGCACCGGTACGGCCGCGGTCAACAGCTGACTCGACGACTCGAAGTCGCCGATCTGCAGTCGCTCGAGGACCATCTCGTGGGTGAGTCCGGCGATCTCCGACCGCCTCCACGACGCGGCGATCTCCGGGCGCAGCACCTTGTCGTTGACTCCGGACGCGTCCGTCATGGTTTCACTCCTTCGTTGACCGTGACATCTCGGCTCACCCGAGAGGACACCGGCCGTTCG
Organism: Rhodococcus sp. USK13; assembly: GCF_018343855.1. Lineage (NCBI taxonomy): Bacteria > Bacillati > Actinomycetota > Actinomycetes > Mycobacteriales > Nocardiaceae > Rhodococcus > Rhodococcus sp. USK13. Next base: position 1,387,757 of record NZ_CP069242.1, read on the forward strand.
TCTGGCCGATATGCGCCTGCGCCGGTCGTCGACCTCAAGTGGACGAATCCCTGTCGTCGTCTGTGCCCGATGTCCGGGAGGGCCCCTCCACTTGACAGGGATGTCCGAGCGCGCAGAATCTGATGGCATACGTGCTGGTCCTCGGCACGCTGGTCGCGCTCGGAACAGGAGGGATCCCGTGCCGTACTGGTCCACCGCTGGTCTGAGTGTGCAGGATCAGGCCAGATATTGGGGTGATGTCGTCTGCGAGGCCTTCACGCCGCTCTCCCCGCGGCGCGGACGGGCACATATCGATCACAGTGCCACCGCAGAGGGGATACCGGGGTGGGTGCGGTCGGAACCACTGGCAAGTACCAATGGCGCCGAAATCGCCTCCTGCACTCAGCTCCTGACGCACGGAGCTGCGGAGGTCCGGCGAGCACCGCAGGAGGTGCTCTTCGTCAATTTGCAGTTGTCCGGGACATGCTTCGGCGAGCAGGATGGCCGCCGATGCATCGTCCGTCCGGGCAGCTTCGCCATATTCGACACCACGCGTCCCTACACGCTCGAGTTCCGGGAGCCGTCGAACGAACCCAACTGGCGAGTCTTGTCCTTCCGGATTCCCCGTGATCATTGGCACTCGACAGTTCGTGTCGACGACGCAACCTCGTGCGCCATCGACACGACCGCCGGTCCGGGCCACGTTGTGGGGGCGATGATGTCAGCCCTGTGGAGCGAACAATCGAACATGGATGACATCACGCTGAAGACGCTCGAACGGTCGTTCACCGACGTTCTCACCGCGGCAACCTCGTCCCGGGTTGGTGAATTCGCGACATCCGACGACGAACGACGTGATGCGGCGTTGCGCCGGATTGTGCGGCACTACATTCGCGCCGCCGTCCCCCTCGGACGGGTCAGTGCCGAGGGGGCCGCGCGGGAGGCCGCGATCTCGGTGCGAACCCTGCACCGGCTGTTTCAGGCGGTCGGAACCACGTTCTCGGCGTGTGTCCGAGACGAGCGGCTCCGAGGAGCGATGAGCGACCTCGAGGTGGCACCGGATTCGGTGATGTTGAGTGAGATCGCCACCCGCTGGGGATTTTGCGACAGCTCCCATCTGACCCGCACATTCCAGCGTCATCTCGCGTGCACGCCCACCCAGTACCGGGAAACTCACCGGATCGCGGCCGTGCCGGCTCAGATAGTTGCGATGCCTGCTGAGGACTCCATCGGGTCGTAGTCCGCGCTCTTGAGCAACGCATGCAGCTGGCGGCGCCGCACACCCATGTTGCCTCCGTCGTAGACGGGGAAGCACAGGACGTCCTCCATGATGCCGGCGATCGGGGTCTGGTCGCCGTACGAGTTCACCCCCACCACCCGCATCGCGTCATAGACCACCTGCACGGACAGCTCGGACGCGTACACCTTGACCATGTGGCCGAGTTCTTCGTCCGCGCCATCGGTCTTGTCATAGAGATCGCACGCCTTCCAGGTGAAGTATCTGGCCGCCTCGATCCGAGTCTTGATATCGACGAGCATGTAGCCGACATTCTGGTAGTCGATGATCGGCACCGGACCGGACCGCTTGTCGGTCTTGGCGAACTCGAATGCGTAGTCGAATGCCGCTCGCATCCGCCCCACGCAGGCCGCTCCGATGAGGGACGACGTCCAGTTGAAGGTCTTCCGGGAGATCTCGATTCCGTCCCCCGGAGCGCCGATGAGGTTACGGGCGGGTACGCGAACATCGGTGAACGTGATACGGGGAGAGATGGTCGCCCGGTGGCCCATCGTGTCGATATAGGACTCGACCTTGATACCCGGAGTATCGCCCGGGACGACGATCACCGCTAGCGATTCTTGAGGAGGAAGGGTGAGATCGGTACGACACAGGACGCTGATCAGCGCGGCTCCGGTTCCATCGAATCCGCATCCGTTGGTGGTGAAGTGCTTGTCACCGTTGATGACCCATTCGTCTCCGTCCAGTCGAGCGAAGGTCTGTACACCGGTGGAAGGGTCGCTGGAGTCGAAGTTCGCGCCGCCGGACGTTTCGGTGAAGGCCCACGCCGCGAGGAGCGGTTCGCTCCCGGCGAAGGGCGGCAAGAACTGGGCCTTCTGTTCCGCGGTTCCGAAGTGGATGATCGGCTGGAGTCCCAAACCGGTGCCGAGCAGTGCAGTCGGAACATTGATATCGACGCGCGTGAGTTCCTCTGCAGCTAACGCGAAGTCGAGCGAGGGCATCGCCGTTCCGCCGTACTCCACGGGCACGAGTGCCTTCAAGAAGCCGGCATCCACCATGTCCTGATAGAACGGCTTGATCGCCGCGAACCGGGCCTCGGGGGTCGGCAGAGGAGCTATTACGCCCTCGACGAGACTGAGCCGATCGTCGGCGAACGATCGTGCCGCCTTCTGCAGACCGGCTTGCTCCGGGCTCAGATCAAAGTTGATGGCCATTGCGATCAGATCCTCCGTTGTGAAATGTTACGAACGTGTGAGCCCAAACACACTCGGGCTCGACAACAATGGTGTCCCGTCACCGATCACCACGCTTGGATCCCCGCGCCGACTAGCTTGGATGATTGCGCCAGGCAGCGGCCTGTACTATCCGAACAGGCTCGATGAATTCGTAGGCCAGCAACTCCATGCGGTAACGGCGCGGTCTTCACCGGCACCCGCCCGTAGGCGCCGGGGTGGGATGCGGTCGATACCTTTTGTGCGTGGTTGCAGGCCTGATGAGATCACACCGATCGGTGGGACTGTAGGAGCATCACACGGTTTCGATCGTCTATTCTGGGAGTGTGCCGATACGACGGTCGGCGGCGACGAACTCGAGGCCGACTGCACGCTGCGCACGCCCATTACACAAGACTTCGCCCCGCATACGTGACAACGCACAACGACGACGCAACGAAGTCCCGGATATCGAAGGCCCAGGCGTGTGCCCGAGCCTTCGACACCCGGGGCATCCTGAAGCAGGGAGTCTCATCGACCCGATGCCCAAGACGACGTCGGCACGACGCCCATCGCAACCACTGCGGAAACCCCCCGCACCCCATCTGACGGGACTCTCGTGCGGTTACCTGGCCTTGGACGTGTATGAAGACACGGCACCATGGAAGGTGATCACGAGAAGTCCGATGATTATCAGACAGCCGCCGATGCGTAGTGTCGGTACAGCGGCGACGAAACCACCCCAGCTCAGGGGGCCCTTCAAGGCAAGCGCGGTCAGGACCAGGGCGACGAGCCCTGTCAGCAATTCCGCAACCGACAGAAGCCGCCGCGGAAGTAGCAATGCCGCGACCGAAATGGCAACGGCGAGAATCACCAGCGCCCACCCCAGCCACCCGAAGTACGCAGCTTGAAGTGCCGACGGGCTCTTGGCGGTTGCGGTGGCGAGGTCGGAGAAGCTCAGGTTCGCACCCGGGGTCCCGGTATCGGGTTGAGCCGGGTTGTACATCCATGCTGGTCCAATCATGCTGGCAGCAGTAGGATCACGGCAACGCGACGACTGCTGTTGACCACAGGCACGCAGTGGGGGTGTTCTGCAACCCTGCCGTAGCCCTAGACGCCCTCGACCTGTGTTCAGGCGGGCGGGGTTTCGCTGATAAGGACCCAGAACGCCTTCACGAATTTGTTTTCGATGTCCAGGTGATGGTCACTCCCTCGAAGGGCAGGAGCACCTGGTCAACGAGGAAACCGGCGAGGAGTACGACTTCAAGGCCGACGACATCATTGCGCTGCCGTCGGGTCTGAACGTCACCTGGACCTCGAAGGCCCCGTTCGTGAAGGAGTTTTGGGTCATCACCAACGAGAACCTGCCAGCGTGAACACAGCTCGCTCTTGGTAGTGCCCGGACCGCCACCGGCGCGCTGATCTCACGCTGATCTCGGAGAACAGCGTGAGATCAGGGGTGTCGCTGCCCGTTCGGCGGATGCAAGTCATAACGGGTAGGTGCCGCGGACTCAGTGCTCGTAGCATCTACCCGTTGACGTAAGGAGAGTCGATGAGTGAGCCAGGAATTGCCAGACCTCCACTCCCGGAACGTCGGTCCCGGAACACCGTCATACTGCCGGCGAACCGGAACCTTCCGGGCGACGACCAGGCGATGCTCGCTCTGGCCGTCGAATGGATTCCCCGCGGTGGACCCAAGGAAGACGATATCTGGGCGCGATTCGGGTTCGGCCCCATGCCATTCTGGCATCGAATCTGCTACCTGCTCGCGCGTCCGAATTGGCTGCAACTACTCAATACCGACACCATCACAGAACTTCAAGACCAGGCCATGACCCATTTCAATCCCCCGAGACGATTGACGTCATCCCACCAGACTCGGACTCCTCTGGCATTTGAGGTCGAATCGAATTCACACCGTGCGGAAAAGCCCTGGGTTGATGGGAGAGGACTTTGACCGTCGCGATGGCAGTGGCTACTGCTGTCACATTCGTCTGGCTGGAGATGGTGCTGGTTTCTCGAGGCCCCGTTGAAGTTCCGGGCCCCGACATCACGTTGCGGATCGGGCTGGGGATCGGCCGCCTCGTGTTTCGGGCACTGAACATCGTCGAGTCGATACTGGCGGTGATGCTGGTCATCGCGGTCGTTCTCGGTGAACCGCCCACCGGGATTGTGGTCGCGGCCGTGTTGTCGCAACCCTGAGCGTACAACTCGCGGTGGTATGGCCTCGGCTTACGCGGCGATCCGACCGCGTCCTTTCCGGTGAGGAAGCGCCGCGGTCACACGCGCACTACGCCTACATCGCGCTGGAGGCCACAAAGGTCGACGCGCCCGTGCTGACGGGTGTGTTACTGCTGACCGGATGACGCGGCCGGAGCGGCCGCATTTGTGACGGAGCGAAGCCCACCGTGGCGGTCAGCTCAACCGGGCATTTGGTCTGTAGCTGCGGAGGATTCGCGCCAGGGTTGCCACGCCGTTCCCGATGTCGCGTTCCTTGATTCCGGCGTAACCGAGCAGAAGGGCTGGTGGGAGGTCGGCTTCGATGCAGTGTGTGGAGAGGGGCCAGAGGTGGAGGCGCTGGCGTGCGGCGAGTTCGGCGACGGTCTGGTCGTCGCGGTCTTCGGGGAGCCAGCCGACCAGGTGAAGTCCGCCGCCGGGGTCTTCGATCCGCAAACTGTTACCCAGCTGGCGTTTGGCTTCGGCGACGAGGAGTTGCTGCCGGTTGCCGCAGAGGACGCGCATTCTGCGCAGGTGCCTGGTGAAGTGGCCTGCTTGCATGAAGTCGGCCAGCACCGCCTGGTCGAGCAGGTGGGCGTGCATGTCGGTGCTCAAGTGGGCGGCGGCGAAACCGTCGACGAGCTCGGTCGGGGCGATCAGGTAGCCCAGCCGTAGCCCGGGGAACATGATCTTGCTGAAGGTGCCGACATAGATCACCCGGTGGTGTTTGTCGATGGCCTGCAGGGCGACGAGCGGGCGTCCGCGGTAGCGGAATTCGCTGTCGTAGTCGTCTTCGACGATCCAGGCCCCGGTCTGGGCGGCCCAGTCGAGGAGCGCGAGCCGGCGCTCGAGGGCGAGGGTGACTCCGAGGGGGAACTGGTACGAGGGGGTGAGGACGGCGAGCTTGGCGGTCGGTTCGCGTGCGATACCGGCGGACACGTCGATGCCCTTGCCGTCGACGGGAACGGGCACCAGGCGCGCTCCGGCGGAGATCAGGGCCGCCTTCGCGCCTAGATAGCAGGGGTCCTCGATCCAGGCAGGATCGCCGGGATCGAGCAGGATCCTGCCGCTGAATTCCAGTGCTTGCTGCGATCCGGAGACGATGACGACTTGGTCTGCAGTGCAGCGGATTCCACGTGCCGGTCCGATGTAGGAGGCGATGGCTTCGCGCAATGGGCGGTAGCCGCGTGGGTCGCTGTAGCGCATCAGGTCCGGGGTCGATCGCCGCAACTGTGTGCCGTACATTCGCGCCCACAGTTCGGCGGGGAAGTGATCGAGGGCCGGCAGTCCGATCTGGAAGGCGGTCTCCTCGGCGGGCACGCCGGTGATCTCCGGCAGCGGCATTCTGCGGGTGTCGGCGATCGCCTGGCCGCGGTGCGACAACCTGCCGGAGCCGTCGAAGCCGGAACCGGTCTGTGGAGCGTGGTTGATGGTGAGCAGCTGTTCGGGCAGGACGTTGGCGACGTAGGTGCCCGATCCGGGGCGGCGGTCGAGGTAGCCCTCGGCGTCGAGTTGCTCGAACGCGGCTAGGACCGTGTTGCGAGAGACGCCAACCTCGGCCGCGAGGCGCCGGCTCGCCGGCAGGGGCGATCCGGCTTTCAGTTGGCCGCTGAGGATGCCCGCGCGGAGTTGCTCGTAGAGGCGGCGGTATGCGGGCGCGGGAGAAGCCGGCCCGTCTGGGGTGTTACCGGCAGGTGACAAATCGGTACCTCTAATCCCCTCGGAATTGGATCTGTTGGATCGGTCGGATCAGGTCAACTATAGGAACCACACACACGATCAGTGTGAACGCAATCGCAGAGCGATGTCAGTGCGGGTGCTGGAGTCGACGCCCACAGCCGGGGCACCGGCGAGAACGCACTGCTTCACATAGAGAGGTTCCCCGTCATGGCTATTTACCTGAGCATGCAGCGCGTGCGGTTCTCCAGCCCCGACGCGTACGAGAAGTTCAAGGTGGTCTTCGCCGACACCCGGCACCACCTGATGAAGCTGCCCGGCTTTTTGCACCTGACCTGGTGGGAGCACCCGGACGACCGGATGTGGTTCAACGAATGCAGCTTCTGGGCGAGCAAGGACGCCCTCTACGACTGGCACACCGACACCTACCATAAGCACGCCAAGGCGTGGGCGGCCAACGGCGCCATCATGGAGGACATCATCACCAACTTCGAGTTGGTGGGAACCCGACTGTTGCGAATCTGTCCGTGCTGCAACGAACTTCAGGACAAGGCGTACGAACTCAGTCAGGAGCAGGCCGTCCTGCGTGAACAGTGCCCGAACTGCGGATTCCACTTCCCGTACATGACCGAGCAGGAATCGAGCTTCGGCGTCTTCAAAGACCTCGCGCCCGCGCCCGCCGAGACGAACGGCAAAGAGCCGGCCGCCGCCGCACAGGCGAACGCCTGATCCTCGCCTCTCCGATGTTTCATCCCACCGAACCCACTGGGGCACCCATTGAAAGGGAACATGAAATGACTACATCACTTGTCCGGAAGCTCGAGGTCGGCAGCCGGGGTACGAACCCGGACGAATGGATCCCGTTCGAATGGGTGGAACCGAAGCTCGGACCGCAGATCAAGGGCGAGGTCGCGTTCATTCGGACCGGCAGCACCTCGGGTGCGCAGCAGGCGGGACTGTGGCGCACGGGTAAGGGCATTGCCGGATGTGAGGCGGATGGTTCGTGTCACGTCGACTACTCCGCTCCGGACGCCGACGAGACCGTCGTCATCTTGGAGGGTGAGGTGACGGTGACGGTGAACTCGACCGGCAAGCAGTATCACCTCGAACCGGGTTCGATCATGAGCCACCCGAAGGGCCTCGAGATCACGTGGGAGATCAAGGCACCGTTCTTGAAGAAGTTCTGGGTGCTGTGGGACAGCCCGCAGGAGGCCACCAAGGGCGATGACCTGTATGTCGGCAATATCAGCGACAATCCGGCCGACTGGGAGCCGTACGAGTGGGTTGAGCCCGGACACGGACCGCAGGTCTGCGGTGAACTGTTCGCGCTGCGCTCGACCGGTTCGACCGGCACGCTCATGTGCGGGCTGTGGCGCACCGGCGTCGGGATCGCCGGTTGCGAGCCCGATGGTTCCTCGACCGTTCCGTACACCGCGCCGATCGGCGACGAGACGATGCTGCTGCTCGAGGGGCAGGCGCACCTGGTCAACCAGGAAACCGGTGAGGAGTACGACTTCAAGGCCGGTGACATCATCGCGCTGCCCTCGGGCCTGCCGGTCACCTGGACCTCGAAGGGTCCGTTCGTGAAGAAGTTCTGGGTCATCACCAACGAGAACCTGCCCGCCTGACCGCAGCCCGGACAGCAACAGCTGCCAGCAGAACCTCAGATTCACCGCCCCGTGCCTGCAGATCAGCTTTCGTCCCCATCTGCAGGCACGGGGCACCCTTGCCCCGGCCTGACACGGCCGCCCGCCGTCGAAACGCTTGCTTGCGCGCGGACCGGCCCTCGAGCGGCGAGTCGTGCCGCGCACTTCTGTCGCTGGCGGTCAGGGCCCGAGGCCGGGTGTCGACAACTCCGAGGCAACGTGCCCCCACCACCAATCAAGGACGAGTCTGATGACAACACAAGCCCAAGGAACCAGTCTCCGAACCATTGCGACCTTCGCGCCCACCGCAGCGGTTGCCGCCGCCGCGATCTTTCTGCTGGTCAGCATGGTCGGTCCGGCATGGATGTTCAGCCCCGCCCACCCAGACACCGGAACCCCGGATGCAAATCTGAGCTTTTCCGATCTCGGCGCCGCCACCGCGCAAAGTCCGTCAGCGATCCAAGCTGCGTACTTCGGATGGCTGGGATGGGCGCTGGTGATACTGGTCATCGTGGTCTCGGCTGCCGCGGTACTACTCCCGCGGCGACTGTTGTCGGCGGCGGAACTGCTGACAGGCATTGCCGCCCTCCTCATCACCGCTCTGGCACTGAAGGGGCCGCTGAGCTGGGGCGGCTTCGTGCAGGCTGTGCCGACACTCCGAATCGGTGGCTACCTGATGATCGTCGGACTTCTCGTGGTCATCATCCATGGTGCTGTCTCGGACTATGTGTCCAGGGCCAGTTAACAACTCGCCGCAACAGCGACCGGCAAACCCCAGCGCAACCAGCACGCGATGCCGACGTCGAGCACTCACCGCACTGTCTTCCGCAATGCGACTCATACGCGCATCCGCCGAGTCAACCACTGCCGGCAACGGCCATCGAGGACCGTCTACAAATTACACAGTCGACGGCCCCTCGCCGGCCATACGCTCCTAGCAGCCGAATAGAGACCAGCGGCACGGCGAAGGACGGAACATGCAGCGACAGAGGCACATCCAACCAACCCGCGCCCCGCGACCGGCACACCGGCCACGCACCGGGCCGACAACCCCTTTTGAGGAGTACGACATGACCACCACTGCAGCAGCGCCCTCACCCGAGGTAGCTGCATTCCTGAAAAACCCGATCCAGCACCTGGTCGGAGGAGAGAATGTGTCCTCGGCATCAGGGGAAGCGTTCGCGACGTTCAACCCCTCCAACGGCAACACCCTGGCGCAGATCGCTCTCGGGTCGGGCGAGGACGTCGACCGGGCCGTATCCGCAGCCCGCAAGGCCCTCGACGGGCCGTGGAGCAGGCTGAGCCCCTCGGCCCGCAGCAAGATCATCTGGCGAGTCGGCGATCTCATGGAGAGCCGGCTCGAGGAATTCGCTTTACTCGACGCACTCGACAGCGGCAAGCCCCTGGCCTACGCGCAACTGGTCGACGTGCCGCTCGCCGTCGACTGGTTCCGCTACATGGCCGGGTGGCCCACCAAACTCGAGGGCACCACGATTCCGGTCTCGGCGGTGGCGACCCCCGGTGACTACTTCGCCTACACCGTCCGAGAGCCCGTCGGTGTGGTCGGCGCGGTCATCGCCTGGAACTTCCCGATCCTGCTCGCCGCTTGGAAGCTGGCTCCCGCGCTCGCCGCCGGCAACACCGTCATCCTCAAACCAGCGGAACAGACCCCACTGAGCGCCGCGCTCCTCGGAGAGGTGCTGCGTGAGGCCGGCGTGCCCGACGGTGTGGTCAACATCGTGCACGGAGACGGGGAACAGGTCGGCGCTGCCCTGGCCGCACATCCCGGCGTCGACAAAATCTCGTTCACCGGATCGACCGAGGTCGGACGGCACATCGTCGGCGCCGCCCGGGGCAATCTGAAGAAGGTAACCCTTGAACTCGGCGGCAAGTCCCCGAACGTCGTCTTCGCCGACGCGGATATCGATGCAGCCATCGCCGGAGCCGCGAACGCGATCTTCTTCAACCAGGGCGAAGCCTGCGAGGCTGGGTCGCGACTGTTCGTCGAGTCGAAGGTGTACGACCGCGTCGTGACCGGCATCGCAGAGATCGCCGCGAATCTCAAAGTAGGCGACAGCCTGGCACCGGACACTCAGATCGGCCCCCTGGTCTCTCAGAAGCAACTCGACACGGTTCTCGGTTACCTCGACAGCGGCCGCGCCGAGGGCGCGACCGCAGTGGCCGGCGGCGGACGCAAGGGCGACGTCGGCTACTTCGTCGAACCGACCGTCCTCATCGACACCAAGCCCACGATGCGTGTGGTCAAGGAAGAGATCTTCGGACCCGTCGTGACGGTAGCGCCGTTCGACGACACCGATGAGCTCCTCCGAACCGCGAACGATACCGAATATGGTCTCGCCGCCGCGGTCTGGACCTCGAACCTCGCGAAAGCGCATAACGTCGCAGCCCGGTTCAAGGCCGGAACCGTGTGGATCAACAGCTACCACATTCTCGACCCGGCCCTGCCGTTCGGCGGCTACAAGCAGTCCGGATGGGGGCGTGAACACGGCTCCTCCGCGTTCGACGCGTACACCGAAACGAAGACCGTGATCCTCAACAAGGGATAACACCCCCAGAAGAAATGAGGGGGGCGCGGGCGGACCGCCGCCCGCGACCTCCCCGCCCCACACTCCGAGGTGCCCATGCATCCACCAGAAGTCACCGGACCCAACCCCCTCCAATGCCTGCAACAGGCGACTCCCACGCGGTCCTCGAGAAGCACCCGCCCGGACGAAGACCAGCTGCTTGTGGCCCTCGCCGTCGAATGGCTCCCCTACGGAGGCCCTCCAGCAGACCAAATCTGGGAACGATTCGGGATCAGCGCCGAGCACTACTGGCACCGACTCTGCTATCTTCTCACCCTCCGCAGATGGCTCCGCCTCCTCGACGCGCCCACCATCGCCAGGATACGAACACACGCGATGGCCCAATTCAATCCTTCGAGACCACAGCACACGCCGCCGCGTACTCAGCCAACGCAGTAGTCGAGGCTTCGACGCCATCTCGCCGAAGACAGAAAGGTTGGACCGGAGACGGTGAACGTTCATTGCCAGGATGGTCGTGAGACACATCTGGGCCAGGACGTGGGGAAACGAGACGGCATGATCGATATTGAGATCGGACGCACCCCGACCGGTGGGAGGCAATTCCCGATTCCTTTCGGCTCGAGTTCGTCCACCGGTGGGATGCCGCCACCGACCGCGGTGCCAAAACCAGGCTGCTGCGCGAGCACAACCTCACACAGGCCACCGTCAGGCGTTGGCTGCACAGTCGCGACGAGGGAGAATTCACGGGACTGACATCGGTCACCCGAGAAGAGAGGTCGCTGCGCCGAATGGAGAACGCCGACCGCGCCGAACTGGCACGCCTACGCAAGGAGAATGCGGCACTCAAACACAAGGTCGCCCAGAGCGAGGCCGTGCAGGAAATTCTGGGAAAAGCCTACGAGCTCTTGGAGGGGATTACCACGAGCTCGACGACCGACGACGAACCCGAGATCCCGCCGGCGTTGCTGAGCGCCACCGAGTACGCGAACTGGCTCGAACGCAACAAACTGCACTGACCGGGTTCGTCGACGAGCTCACCGCCACCGGGATCGGGGTCCGCGCAGCGTGTGGGCTGGTCGGGGTGCCCCGCTCGACGTACTACCGCCTCACCCACCACTACAGGCACTACCAGCCGGTCACCGACCCGATACCGCAGAAGAACCGACAGCAACCGGCAGCCCTGACCGCCGCCGAACGCGCCGCCATCGTCAGCGCCCTCGAATCCGACGAGTACGCAGAACTCTCTGTGGTGCAGACGTATTGGCGAGCGTTCGACGCGGGACTGGTCTGCTGCTCCGAACGTACCTTCTACCGGGTCGCCGCCGAACAGAACATGGTCGGCGATCGCCGACGCAGAAAGCACGGCGGCGGCTCGACTCCTCGGCACAAGCCGATCGTGCACTGCGGACGGGTCGGGGAATTGTGGTCGTGGGATATCACCGAATTACGCGGACCCAGAACACAGGACCGCTACAAACTGTATCTGGTGATCGACGTATTCTCCCGGTATCCGGTGGCCTGGAGAATCGAGTACACCGTGAACACCCAACGGGCCGTGGACATGTTCGCCCTGGCCATCGACGAACACGGAGCGCCCGCGGTGGTGCACGCCGACAACGGTGCGATCATGCGCGCCCACGCGCTCGTCGACGCGCTCGCCGACAACGGTGTGCTCGCCTCGTATGCGCGACCACGGGTCAGTGACGACAACCCGTTCTCGGAGTCTTTGTTCAAACGATCAAATACGACCTGAGTTGTCCGACCCTGTTCGAGAGCATCGACCATGCCCGCGACTGGACCGCACAGTTCCTCCACCGCTACGCCACCGAGCACCGCCACAGCGGACTCGGCCGCCACACACCAGCGGCCATCCATGCCGACACCGCCACCTCGTCCGACAACGCCGCCAGCAGGCCCTCGACCGCTACTGGTCGAAACACCCCGAACGATTCCGAAGCAAACCAACCGCACCAGCCCTCCCCGGACCGACCGGGATCAACACCAACGTGTCTCAGACAGGTTGACAACTTCCGTGAAGAGCTACCTGCGCAGTGCGATGAGCAAGCTCGACGTGCGATCCCGGTACGAGGCTGTTGTCGCCGCTCGAAAACTCAGCCTTCTGCCGTGAAACGCCTGACCGGGAGCGGCCCCTGGAATACCGCCCACTCGTCCGCTGTTGAAGAGCCTGAAGGTGGCGCTCATACCCCGGGTACTACACCAGAAAAGTCGCTGCGAGCGACCACTTGCCGAGAGGCGATATGGCGTCACTGTCACCCCCGAGCCGGGTAAGACCAACAGTGCGTAGGATTCCCAGGCGTAGGGGATGAGGAGCCGCTGACGCCGGGGAAGGGGTCGGCGGCTTTCCTCTGGCCGTTCTGCAGATCCTCCACACGAACCGGTTGAAAATCGACGTCGAAGCGCCGGTCCCTTCAGAGAGGGATGCCGCAGCCCACCCGCCGTGTGAGCCCTGTAGGCGACGTCCACGACCAGCCGAGGAGTCGGCCACTGAGCCTCAGGGACGGTCTCTGCGGCCGCTGACGGGTCCGGGAGAGGGCTGCTAGGACGTTCCAGCGGCCGGAAGTGCTAACGGGGCTGTCGGCGCATCGGCACCGTGAGTCCGGAGGAAACGGAACCGACCTGGACCAACCGTCCTTCGGCGTCATACGCTCCGAGGATCAGCGCGGCGACCGATCGGCTCGAGCCGACGAAGCCGATCACCAAAACGAACTGCGAGTACGGATTGCGTGTTTGATCCAAGATCGACTCCGCTGGCCCGGAAGGTAAATCGAGGCTGACCTTTGGCCAAAAATCCATTACATGCCGGGCTTTTCGCTGGATTATACTGTATGCCAGCATATTTAGCGTGTACGGGTGCCCTGCCCGCACACGTCTCCCTACCTCAACGCGACTTTGACGCCATCGCTGAAACCAGAGTCGCGCAACTCCGGATGGTCGGGCACGGCACCACTGAGTTCATGCATGAGGGAACCTGACACAGACTCCCGGGATTCAACGTCTCGTAGTAGCTGTCCCACGTGAGGCTCACGCTCGGAGCAAACTCGCGGCCCTGCACGTCTACGAGGTCATTAGCCGGCGCAGGAGGCGCCACCGGCTCTGCCGGTGCCGGTGGCGCAACGGCCGACAGGCTAGCGCTCGAGTTGCTCGTGCCTGCTTTGTCATCACCGCTAATTTGGGGTAGCCCTTCGAAACAGGAATCGTCGGCCGGAAGTGAATTTTCCTGCTAGCCGGCGACGGGTACCCGTGTGCCGAGAGTGGTTGCGGCGCGGCGTACTTCGGGGATCAGGTGGTCGATCTGGGTGTCGGTGAGTGTGTCGGTGGGTCCGGTGATGCCGAGAACGGCGACGAGGGTGCCGTCGGAGGCGCGGACGGGGGCGGTGACGGAGGCGATGCCGTAGAGGCGTTCGCTGACGGACACGGCGAAGCCGTCGCTGCGGATCTTGTCGAGTTGGGCGAACAGTTCCGCTTTGGACATGGTCGCACCGCTGGCCAATGCCATGTCGCCGATACCGCTGAGGATCTCGTCGACCTCCGCGGTGTCGAGATGAGCGAGGATCGTCTTCCCGGCGCCGCCCAGGTAGAGCGGCAGGCGCTCACCGACGGGGAGGACGTAGTTGAGCGGATGGTCGCTTTCCACTCGGGCGATGAGCACTCGGGAGGACTCGACCTTCACGTACATCGACGCGGTGAATCCCGTACTCGCGGCGAGCTGCTGCAGCATGGGCTGGGCAAGGACGCTGAGCGGGTTGGTGACCATGAACGCGTGCGCGACCGCGAGCGCAGCGGGCCCGGCACTGTAGGTGTCGCCGATGCGGGCGGCGTACCCGCGTTCGAGGAGCACGCCGAGGATCCGTTGCACAGTCGCGACGTGCAGTGAGGCGTGGCGGGCGACTTCGCTGAGCCGCAGGGGCTGCTTGGCCTCCTGGAGGACACCGAGCACGTCGAACGCGCGGTCCAGTGATCGCATGTTGTTGGTCGGCGCCGCCATGTTTCCTCCTCGATTCACCTACTTTCGATGAAACTTATCATTGTGCGATAAACCTGTCAGCGGATGGCGGTCGCGTTGCAGGGCGAACCGACGCCGCCGACGAAGTTGAGCGGTTTGACGGTGACCAGGGCGTCCCAGGTGTGGGTGCGTCGGCTGTCCTCGGCGAGGCCTGTGAGGTTCCACAGTTCGCCGAGGGGGACGCCGAGTTTGCCGATCAGTTCCTGGTGCATCATGCCGGCGTCCTCAGGGGCGGACTCCGTGAACGGGCTGTCGGGGAGGACGGGGAGTACTTCGACGGCGAAGGTGTCGGTACCGAAGAGCGCGATCTTGTGGTTCCACAACCAGCGTGCCAATTCACGTGTTTGCGCGAAGCCGGTGGCGCGGCGGCCGGCTCGGACCTCGTTGCGTTGGTCGTCGGTGGCGGTGAGGTACCAGTGCGCCCAGCCGGTGTGGACGAGAATCAGGTCACCGCGTCGGATCTGACAGCCCTGGCGCTGCGCGGCGGCGTCCAGATCGGCGGGGTCGAGCGCCGGACCCTGGGCATGGTCGAGTGGGTGCCCGCGTTCGGCGTGGAGCGCTTCGAGGTCGAGGAGCAAGCCGCGGCCGACGATCGGGTCCTGGGACCAGGACTGGATCCCGAGAGCGGGACTTCCTTCGGTGATCTGGTCGTCGGGCACGCCGCCATAGAAGCCGTGTCCGGACACCCGCCGGTGGCGGAGTCCGTCGAGGTGACTGCTGGCTTGCAGGTAGAAGCCGTCGAGGAGGTCGTCGCGGGATTCGGCGTGCGCGGAGACGATGGTGTGCTTCGGCGCCGTGCGGGAGCGGGCCATCGGTGGGTCGAACGCCCCGAGCGGGTAGTCGAGGGCGAACACCGCACCCCTGGTGACCCGGGTGGCGGCGTCGCGGACCTGCTCGGGACCGGCGAAGTTCGCCGTCCCCCGGTCCCGGTTGTCGAAGACTCCCCAGCTCGCCCCTGCCGGGGCGCCGTCGGTGCGGGCGCACAGGTCGGCGTAGGTGGAGTCGGCACCGATCGTGCTCATGGGCCCGCTCATCCGACGTGTTCGGCGGTGCGGGCGGGAGAGTCCTCGTTTCCGAGGGCGTCCTCCTCTCCGTCGTGGTGGAAGTACGACAGGACGAAGGCGAGCAGTCCGGCGATGCCTGCGGCACCGTAGGCGTAGGGGGCGAGTAGTTCCTCGACGTGGGTGACGACGACGCCGTCGCCGAGGATCAGTCCGACGGTTTGGCCGAGCACGATCGCCAGTCCGCCGAGCAGGAACGCGACGACGCTGATGCGGAAGAGGGTGGAGAAGCTTTTCTGGAACATGACGTGTCCTGTCGCGGTTTAGACGGGGAGGAGGCCCAGGGCGATCAGTACCCCGATGCCGAGGATGGGAATGCAGTAGTACTTCAGGAGTGGCATGAAGATCTTCGACGGGTCGATCCGGGCGATGCCGGACGCGACGTAGATGGGGGCGCCCGAGGGTGGGGAGGCGCCCTCGGTGGACGCGAAGACCAGGACGGCGGCCGCGGCGACGGGGGCGGCGATACCGGTGCCGACCAGGGCGGCGACGGCGACGGGGCCGACCGAGGCCATGGTGGCAGAGGCGGTCAGCGGGATCGCGATGACGACGATGATGATCCCGACGAGGATCGCCATCAGCCAGGACGGTGCACTGAGGCTTTCGAGCATCGCGGTCAGCTGCTGAGGCAGTTTCAGCTTCGCGAGCACCGCCGAGGCGGAGAACGCGGCAACGATGGTGATACCGATGACGCCGAATTGGGGGGCGGCGTCGCCGAGGACTTTCCACCAGCCCGTGCTGGTCTTGGGCAGGTGCCGGCGCCCGAGGAAGAGCACCAGCAGGATCATCAGGACGGGGATCCAGGTGATCAGGCTCAGGGCACTCGACATCACCAGGTCGGTGTAGTGCGCGATGGGTGCGGCGATCGGCCCGCGGGTGAGTAGTAGCGGGATAAGGATCGGGACGAACAGCAACAGCGAGGTCCACCCGACCCGCAGGCTCCGCTTGACCGGAATCCGGTCCTCCGGGGCGATCGGCTGCAAGCCGTTCTTGCGGACCAGGTAGTAGCTCAGCACCAGCCGGTAGCCGAGGCACCACAGGCCGGCGATGGCGAGCGGGACGATGATGTCGTCCGCTGCCATCATCCCGGTGACGGTGCTGGACCCGACCAGGATGAACATGGTCGCACTGAACGGGAACGTCACGCCCATGCCCGCGCAGCCGGCGACCACTGTCGCGGACAGTTCGCCGCTCACGCCGGAGCGTTTCATCCACGGCACGGTGACCGAGCCGACCGCCGCGGTGACCGAGGCACCGACATGCGCGATGGCACCGAACATGCCGCCGGCG
This sequence comes from Rhodococcus sp. USK13, assembly GCF_018343855.1. Lineage (NCBI taxonomy): Bacteria > Bacillati > Actinomycetota > Actinomycetes > Mycobacteriales > Nocardiaceae > Rhodococcus > Rhodococcus sp. USK13. Next base: position 1,404,645 of record NZ_CP069242.1, read on the forward strand.
ACGGTGGACGTGTAGATCGGGCCGCCGCGCAGGCGGCCGAGGAACGAGTTGAGGATGTCGATGAGCCGGTCCAGCACCGGGGTCTTCGCGAGGATGAAGCTCATGAAGATGAACGCCAGCCCGGCGAACGTCACTTCCTCCTGCATCGAATTGACGAAGCCCTCCCACATGTACTTCGGGGCGTCACGGCCGGCGAAGGCCCCGACGACGACGAACCCGACGATCATCGCCTCACCGATGTTGCGTTTGAGCACCGCATTCCAGAAGACGATCGACGCGATGAACGCCAGCAACGCCCAGATGGCAATCATGCCGGGACCTTCCGGGCGGCGATGATCGCGGCGCGACGCTGTGCCTCGTCGGCTTCGACCGCCCGGCCACCGGCCAGGCTGGTGAACGCTTCGGCCGCCGGGATGATGATGACGCCGTCGTCGTCCGCGACGACCAGATCGCCGGGGGCGCAGACGACACCGCCGACCGCGACCGGGACGTCGATCTTGCCGGGGCCGTCCTTGTAGGGGCCGGACGGGTTCACCGCGCGGGCCCACACACCGAATCCGATCTCCTGCAGGACATCGATGTCGCGGGCGGCGCCGTCGATGATCATGCCGACGCAGCCCCGGGAGCGGGCGCGTTCGGCGATCAACTCACCCATCAAGGCCCGGTTCTGGTCGCCCTGTCCGTTGATGACGATCACCTCACCAGGTTGCACCTTCGCCAGCGCCTCGTGCAGCGCTTTGTTGTCGCCGGCCCGGGTCCACACCGTGCGGGCACGGCCGACGATCCGTGCACCCTTCCACATGGCGTGGATACCCGAATCGACCATGCCCATGCGCTGGCGGGCGTCACCGATGTTGGCGACCGGGAGCCCGGCGTAGGCCTCGAGCAACTCGTCGGTGGCGCGCCCATTCGCATCGGCGAGGGTGCGGTGCACCTCGGCCGTCGCGGACGCGAGTACCGGGCGGACGCCAAGGGTGTCGAGGAGCTCGACCGAGGCGGCCGCCTCCACCGAGCGTCGGGCGGCGTGCTTGCGGGTGCCGTCCCGCAGCCGGTCGAGGGCCGAGAAGCTGCCGGACAGCTCACCGGCGATCTGCGCACGCACCCACTGCTCGGCGTCGGCAGCGATCCCGGCATCGACCGATTCGACGATCAACGCGCCGAGGCCCTTCATGAACGCGCTGCGCAGCAGCTTGCGGTTCGACGCGTCCCCGGGCGCACCGGAGATGTCCTCGACCGTGGCACCGAGCGCCTCGAAATACGCGGCTGCCGCGGTCGATCCGTCGCCACTGATCACCAGGGCGGTACGCGCCCCGTGGGCGGGGACGGACCCGACCACCGCGACATCGGCGAACGCAGCGCCGGCCGCGCCGACGACGTCGGCGGCCTGTGCCTTGATCTCGGCCGGCGCGGCATTCATGTCCGCATAGCAAATGCCGGCCGACAGATGCGGTGCGGCATCGGTCGCCGCCCGCACCGCCACCTTCGCGCTGGTCAGACTCAGCACCAGGTCCGCACCCCGCACGGTGTCGGCGACGTCGTCGAAGCGCAGCACTCCCGCGGGGGTGGCGGTGTCGGCCGGGTCGAACCCGGTCACCTCCCAGCCCTTCGCGAGGAATCCCGATGAGTAGAGACTTCCGGCTTCACCCAAGCCGAGGATCGCAACCTTCATAATTTCCTCTCATAAGGTGATAACTTCTATCACATGATGCAGTAATGGTGGTCACACTGCATCGCAGTTGTCAAGGCGTCGAGAGTTGAGAGGGGTCGATCGCGATAGTGGCCACCGCACGCGCGGACAGCGAAGAACGCCGCGCGTTTTTGGCACCGGGCTGTGCAGGTTCACGACTCCGTCGAGTGGTGAGGACGTCCTCGATTTGGCGCGGCAGAAGGCGAGGGTTGACCGAATCCCGTTTTGCGAGAGCAGAGTTCGACCGCAGGGAACCGGTATCCGGAACAAGTCGTCCAAAGACTCAGCTCCGCGCGGCTCTCGCAAGCGGATCCGCTAACGGGATATCAACTAGACGGCGGATTCCGGCAGGTTCATGAGAATCAGGCACCGACACGACTATGAGAACGCGCAGGTCGGATACGGAGAAGTGACATCGAGCAGTGGAAACTACAGTCCGAGTGGCTGGCATGTGCGTCACTTCGATCAGAGGGTGTCCTGTGACAGTCGATCGTCCTTTTGTCAGTGAATCTTGCGCGTTCTCGTGCCTCTGCCCCGTACAGTTTGCTCGGTCTGTTTTTGCTGGGGAGTGGGGGTGGGTTCGTGGGCTGTGGTGTCGTGACGCTTGTGGGGTGCCCTTGGGGACCAGGTCGGTTGCCCCGCGGCGCGGCGGCGGTCACGCACCACCTCGGCGGTCTCTACGCGGACATCGATCATGCCGACTGGGACACCCCACCCTGCTGACCTGCCGCGCGAGGTCTGGGAGCTGCTACTCATCAAACACCGCACCTCAGTCGGGCCACACACGAACCTGCCCGACGAACTGAAAAACAGGTCGCCGCACAACCCACCGATCTGAGGAGACTCCGCAGATCAGGACCATGAACGATCCATGGTCTTTGTCAGTGTGCAGCGACCTGTTGCTCGTCGCGGAAGCCACCATAAACCGCCCCACCGACAACACCGCGGGGCAACAGTAATCGCGACCTCGGATGGGTCGCCGTGAGCAGTTCGGGCTCTGCCGGCAGCTCGTAGGCCAGCGTGGCCGCCTCGGGGGTTCAGTCCGACCCGTCCTCGATTCGGTCGGATCCCATGCCGGCGGCAACATCAACGAATTCCGCTGCGGCGTACTGCGACGCGGTCGCTGTGGAATACGATCCCACGGACGTCACCACCGCGGGTGCGCACCGCCATCTCGATCGCGTCCGTGACGAGCTCGGTACGCATATGGTCGGCGATGGACCACCCCACCACCCGACGTGAACAGATGTCGATCACCGTATTAGTTACGTGGAATCACGCCGGGGGTCGTTGTTCGTCCCGCGGTGTCATCACGAGCTGAGGGGCCCTGTTGACTGCGTCGATGATCTTGGAGGAGACGTGGCCGGTCCTGTGCCGGCACGAGCGGGCGGCCGAGTGGTTGCGGATCTGGACCGATCTGGGGCATGCGCCTCGCACGATCGACGCGTATGCGCGCGGCCTGGCCGAGTATCTGCTGGTCTGTGAGCGCGAGGGCGTCGATCCTGTTACCGCCACCCGGGCCCAAATCGCCTTGTTTGTAAGGGAGTTGCGGACTCGCCCGCCACCACGGTGGCCGCCCAACCGTCGGTCCCCGGTTCGAGGTGGCCGGGAAAGGCGGCACCGCTGTCGGTGACCGGGTACATCGACGGACGGCAATTGCGACTGCGGGCACCCCTGCACCGAATTCAACTGGGCCGACCGAAAACCACGCTGGGAGTACATCGTCAGCGACATCGCTCCGTCCTACCAACGGCTGGTGGAGACGCGTGCCGGAGAGATGCACGCGATTCTCGCGATGCCGTTCCGGGGCTTCGTCGACACTCAACGCGTCGTCCGTCGTATCCCCGACCTCGTGCGTGATCTCAGCACCGGCTGGGAGTTGGTGGAGGCGCAGTAGTTCTTTCGGTCAGCCTGCGACGACGCCGCGCTCGTGTAGCGCGGCGATGTCGGATTCCGGCGTGCCGAGCCAGTCCCTCAGGACCTGTGCGGTGTCTTCTCCCACCGCGGATGCCGGTGCGACGGTGGCGTGGTGGCCGTCGAACGACGCGGGATGCCCGGACGCGAGGTAGGTGCCGATGCGCGGCTGATCGAGGGGAGTGAACATCGGGTTCTTCTCGAGCTCCCCGGACTTCACCACTTCCTCGAAGGTGCGGTAGCGCTCGGCGAGCACGGACGTCTTCGAGAGTGCCTCGGCCACTTCGGTTGCGGTGTGTTCACGGAACCAGCGGGCGAACAGGGCTGTGAGGACGTCGCGGTGGGTGAAGCGATCGGTTTCGCGTGCGAAGTCCACGTCGAGTGCGGTGGCGAGTGCCTCCACCGCGGCCGTGGTTCCGGTAACGGCGACAAGGTCACGGAAGTGACGTGGGGTGAGGGCGACGATCATGAACCGTTCGCCGTCGCTGGTGGTGAAATCCGTTCCGTAGGTGCCGTAGACGGAGTTTCCGGTCGCCGACCTGCCGGTGCCGTTGATCTGGACTTCGGTGAGGTAGCCGAGCGTGCCGGCGGTGGCGAGCGCGACGTCCTCGAGCGGCAGGCGGATGTGGGTGCCCTCACCGGTGGCGTCGCGGTGCCGGACGGCGGCGGCGACGGCCAGCGCGGCGTACAGCCCACACACCACGTCCCACGCGGGTAGGACGTGGTTGACGACACCGGCATGATCGGTGGGACCGGTGATGGACGGGAAACCGAGTCCTGCATTGACGGTGTAGTCGACGGCGGGGGAACCGTCGGTGCCACCGAGAACTTCGAGAGTGATGACGTCGGAGCGCAGGGCGCTGAGCGCGTCGTGGGCGAGCCAGTCACGGCCACCGGCGTTGGTGACGAGGATTCCGCCACCCGCACCGGGGACCGTGACCAGTTGCTGCACCAGTTCCTGCCCCTCGGGGCTGCGCATGTCGACGGCCACGGACCGCTTACCGCGGTTGAGACCGGTCCAGTAGATGCTCTCACCGTCCGCGGTGACCGGCCAGCGCTTGTAGCAGGCGGAGCCGCCGATGGGGTCGACCCGGATCACCTCGGCCCCCAGCTGAGACAGCGTCAGCCCGCACAGCGGGGACGCGATGAAGCTGGAGACCTCGACGATCCGGAGTCCGGCAAGGGGAGTGTGGGCAGTCACGAGGGAAGCTCCTTGATGGTGGAGGTCATGCCATGAGGGCGGTGAAGCGCCAGTCGAGTACGGGAACGTCGGAGGCTGTGGCGTTGTGCGCGAACACCAGCGACCGAAGGTGGAGTAGTCCACCCCCAGCGGCGAGGGCGTCGGCACTCTCGATCCGGAGTTCGCTGGTGAGGGTGTCGCCCTCGTGGACGGGCCCGGTGTGATCGCACGACTTCCAGCCGAGGACGGTGACGAGATTGGGCAGGGCGCGAGTGGCCTGCCCGAGGGCGATCCCGATCGTGTGGCCGCCGTAGACGAGCCGTCCGTCGGCGCCGACGCGCTCGTCGTGGTGTGTGGCCGCGATGTTGAGAGTCAGGCGTGCGAGTTCCGGTGCGCTGGACACCACATCACCGCTGCTGCGGAACACCGCACCGGCGAGGGCGGGGGTGAAATGTTCGCCGGGCACCTTCTCGCGGTACACGTCGAGATCCCATCCCTCCGGTGCGCCGAAGGGCTGCTCCGATTGCGGTCCGACGGCCGACAGGTCGTCCGCCTTCCGGACGCGGTTCTCGTCGGGGCTCTCGGAGAGCGGAAGCATCGCGCAGCGGTAGAAGTCGAGGACCGTCCGGCCGTCCTGATCGGTCGACGTCATCCGCAGGGCGGCGAGGCCCGTGGGCTTCCGCCCGGGTTTCGCGGAGTTCTCGCGCAATCCCACTACCTCCGTGCGGGTGTGGAGGGTGTCACCCAGGTGCGGGAAGTGGTGGAACCGCAGGCCCCGGTAGAAGAGGTTGGCCTTCACGTGATGGGTGGCCACCGTCGACTGTCCGATCGCGAGGTCACACACGAGTCCCGGGTTGGCCACCCCCTCGGGCGCTCCGGTGACCGCCCGCGACAGGTGAGTGTCGAGTGGCAGCCTCATCCGGTCGCCGAGGATCGCCTGGTGGGTGGCCGAGAGGCCCGTCGTCAGAGTGACGGCAGGAGCAGAATCGAAAACTTGACCGATCTCGAGTTCGTCGAAATACGGTCCACCGACGTACGTCTGCGTGATCGTCATTGTCCACCCACCTGTGCGAGAACCCGTCGTGCCGCAACTGCGACGGCTTCGTCGAGCATCTGACCGTCGAGTTGCGCGGCGCCGTTCCCGGCCGCCTCCGCGTCGGCGAGTGCGTCGATCACTCGTCGCGCATTGTCGACGTCGGCGTTCGAGGGGGTGAATGCCGCAGCGGCGGAGGAGATCTGGTTCGGGTGGATCACCCACTTGCCGTCGAATCCGAGGGCGCTCGTCCACGACGCCGAGTGCCGGAATGCGTCGTCGTCGGCGATGCCGAGGAAGGGGCCGTCGATCGCCTGAATACCTGCGGCGCGAGCGGCCACGAGGACCGCCTCCTGAATGGCGAGCCAGTGCTCGGGGCGGGCCGCGCGGGAACGTCCCAGTGCGGCACCCAGATCGGCGTAGCCGATGATGACCGCATCGAGGTGATCGGCCCGTGAGATCGCATCGATGTTCTGTACCCCGCGCGGTGTTTCCACCAGCGCCTGGAGTCGGACGGTCCCGACGGCGTCCGCGGCGTCCTGCAGATCCTGGTGCGTCTCGGTCTTGGGAACGACGATGCTCGTCAACGAGGGGCCGAGCTCGGCACATGCGGCGAGGTCGTCCGCTGCCCACGGTGTGGTGAGCGCGTTGATGCGGACGGAGACTGCCCGGGAGCCGTCCGATTCGCGCACGAGGCGAGAGACGAGATCGCGGGCCGCAGCCTTCTTCGCCGGTGCGACGGCGTCCTCGAGATCGAGGACCACCTCGTCGGCGTTCGACTGCAAAGCCTTCAGTGCTTTGCGTTCGTCGGATCCGGGGGCAACCAGGACGGCGCGCCTGCGGGTGAGGTTCTGCACGATGCTTCATTCCTCGTTTCGGGATTGCCGGGTTTCGAGATAGCCGGGCACGACCGATATGTACGGCCAGAACTTCAGGATCGCACACGATGCTGGCAGGGGATAACCGCCTATGTCAAGACGGATTCTTGACTTGCGACGAACAAAGCGCAACTATGGCCGTACAAATGTCGAGCGCGCGAGGTGAGGGTTCATGGGCAAGCTGAACGAGGAAGAGACCTACCTGGTCGAGACGGTGCGGGCTTTCATCGACCGCGACGTCAAGCCGACGGTGCAGGAGGTGGAGCACGCCAACGAGTACCCCGAAAAGTGGATCGAGCAGATGAAGCAGATCGGGATCTACGGGTTGGCGGTACCGGAGGAGTACGGCGGATCGCCGGTGTCGATGCCGTGTTATGCGCAGGTGACGCAGGAGTTGGCCCGCGGGTGGATGAGCCTGGCCGGGGCGATGGGTGGGCATACCGTCGTCGCGAAGTTGCTGTCGTTGTACGGCACCGAGGAGCAGAAGCAGCAGTATCTGCCGAAGATGGCGACGGGCGAGATCCGGGCCACGATGGCGCTGACCGAGCCCGGTGGGGGATCGGATCTGCAGGCCATGTCGACCAATGCCAAGACCGACGGCGACGATCTGGTGATCAGCGGTGCGAAGACGTGGATTTCCAACGCCCGCCGCTCGGGATTGATCGCTTTGCTGTGCAAGACCGATCCGAGTGCGAATCCGAAGCACCGGGGTATTTCGATCGTGTTGGTCGAGCACGGTCCGGGGCTCACGGTGTCGCGGGATCTGCCGAAGCTCGGGTACAAGGGTGTCGAGACGTGTGAGCTCTCGTTCGACGGTTATCGCATTCCGGCCACGGCGATCCTCGGCGGCACCCCGGGCAAGGGGTTCGGGCAGATGATGAAGGGTCTCGAGACCGGTCGCATCCAGGTGGCCTGCCGGGCGTTGGGAGTGGCGACGGCGGCGCTCGAGGATTCCCTCGCCTACGCCCAGCAGCGGGAGAGCTTCGGCCAGCCGATCTGGAAGCACCAGTCGATCGGCAACTATCTGGCCGACATGGCGACCAAGTTGACGGCGGCACGGCAGCTGACCTGGCATGCGGCCGAGCAGTACGACAGCGGCGAGAGGTGCGACATGGAGGCGGGTATGGCGAAGCTGTACGCGTCCGAGGTGGCGATGGAGATCGCGCTGTCGGCGGTCCGTATTCACGGTGGGTACGGCTACTCCACCGAGTACGACGTCGAGCGGTACTTCCGGGATGCACCGCTGATGATCGTCGGCGAGGGCACCAATGAGATTCAGCGCAACGTCATCGTCTCGCAACTCGTGGCCCGAGGCGGTCTGTAGTCCCACAACCTGCACGTAGGATCGGTGCGCGATGAACGGTAGGGAACGAGAGAGTGAGCCGGCGTACCAGCTGGTGTCCAAACAGCTGCGCGAGCACATTGCTGCGGGCAAGTACCGCGACGGCGTGAAACTTCCCACCGAATTCGAACTCGCGGAGCAACACGGGGTGAGTCGTCAAACGGTCCGGCGGGCGTTCCAGGATCTGGTGGCCGAGGGCATCGTCTACCGGGTGCCCGGGCGTGGCACCTTCGCGGCCGAGTCCGATGGCCGCTACCTGCGTCAGCTCGGATCCATCGAAGACCTGATGAATCTGTCCACGGACACCACCATGGAAGTGGTCTCGCCGCTGCGCCGCCGGGTCGACATCGAGGCGGCGAGCAGGCTCCGGCTCGATACCGACCTCGTCCACACGGTCGTGTTCCGGCGACGTCACGACGACACACCCTTCGTGCTGACCACCGTCTACCTTCCCGACGAGATCGCACGGCTCGTCGCCGACGCGCCCGAGATGGCCGAGGGCGCCGTCAGCTCGTACACAATCATCGGGCTGCTGGAACCGCACCTGCGAAGTCCCATCGTCGAGGCGGCGCAGTCGATCACCGTGGCGCCGGCCACCGAGTTCGTTGCCCGGGAGCTGGACTGCGATGTCGAGCACCCGATGTTGCGAGTAGACCGCCTGTACACCGACGCCGACGGCCGGATCGTCGAACTCGCGGTCAGCTACTTCCTGCCCGAGCACTACACCTACCGAGTCACGCTCCGCCGCGGCGGACGCTGAACCACAACCACTCTGAACTGTAAACCGATGAGGAGAAGTACCGACATGCACGTGTTCAACGGAATCGACGAGGTCGAAGCTGCTGTAGGGGAGTCCCTCGGCTTCAGCGAATGGCTGGTGGTCACGCAGGACCGCGTGAACCTTTTCGCCGACGCCACCGAAGATCACCAGTGGATCCACGTCGACCCGGAGCGTGCCGCGGAGGGCCCGTTCGGCGCGGCGATCGCGCACGGCTATCTCACGCTCTCACTGCTGCCGAAGCTCGGCGCAGAACTCATGCGCGTCGACGGAGTGAAGATGGTGATCAACTACGGGCTCAACAAGGTTCGCTTCCCGGAACCGGTCCGGGTAGGGGCGTCGATCCGCGCCGGCGGCGAGATCGTCTCCTGCGAACGCACGGCAAAAGGTGCCCAGGTGGTCGTGAGAAACATCATCGAGATCAAAGGATCCGACAAGCCGGCGTGCGTAGCGGAGACGGTGCGCGTACTCGTGTCCTGAGTTCTCAGTAGGCGCCCGGGGCGGTACCCGTGCCGAGGGACCCGAACTGCTCGACCACATCCCACAGCGGGTCGTCGGGCCCCACGTCGTAAGTGCACTCGGTGGGCCGGGGATCCGGGACGAACGCCCAGAGCAGGGCCCCGGCTGCGCCCGCATCGCGTTGACCGGTGAGTTTCGTGGTGATGTGTGCGGCACGGTCGCCGAGGTCGCCGCACGATCCGGCGAATTCACCGATCTCGCCCATGAGGAGGGGCTTCCCCAGCGCCTCCGCCTGTTCGAGTCGTCGACCCAGACCGTTCCACTGATCGCCCGGAAGCGGGACGGCGTCCGCGCCGTAGTCGTGATACTGGACGACGTCGACATACGGCGATTCCCCGACGAACTGGTACTCATCGCCTTGGGTGCCGCATTGCCCGCCGCCGGTGAATCCGGCCGTGATCAGGGTCCGCGGGTCGCGCGCGCGGAGCTCGGCCCCGGCGTCGTCGAAGAAGTCCCGCAATACCTGTGCGGCGTCTGGGCCACACGACCGAGTCCACCACGAACAGGCCGCGTCCGTGCAAGTGCTCGTCTCCGGTTCGCCCACCAATTCCCAGGCGGCGAGTGAGGACGAGTTCTTGTACCGGTCGACGGCGGTGTGCATCCAGTCCCGGAAGCTCATCAACGTGCGGGGAGCCCCCGGTGTCATGGTCTGCCACCCGTCGACATACCACTGCCGGCCCTTGAACACGTCGTCTTCACACGCGCCGTCCTGCGGTGCGAGGACGGGAATCACCATCTGGTCGTGTGCCTCGGCGGCAGCGAAGACGGCGTCGATCGGTCCGAAGTCGAGCTGCCCGGTGAACCGGTTGATCGCCAGTGCCTGGAAGAGGTTGAACCGGGTCAGCGAGTGCGCCGGAAGTGACGAGAAGTAGGACCCGAGATCGACCATGGCCCCACAACCCCAGTTCACCGACCAGTTGGTGGCCAGCTGATAGGCGTTGAAACCCGTCGGCCACCAGGGTTGACCGTCGAGGGCGAATCCCTCGGAAGACGCCGTGACCCGCGAGTCCGGCGCGGGGTCGGCAGCCCCGACGGCACGGGTTCCGAAGGACAGGAGAGCGGCGGTGGCCAGCACGGCACCGGCTTTGGTGATGCGCGAATCGGCCATGGACAGATACTAGAGACCGAATGGTCGGAATGGAGTGTGGCGGGGACGGACGTCGGTGCGCGGCGGTGCCAGGCGACCGTCCAGTCCCTGTGACCTGCGCAACTGCGGGGTGGTCTTCTTGACTCCGAACGGGGACTACGCCTCGATCTCGTCCCCATCGACCCGATAGTGTGCAGGGCGGGGGCCAGCGCCGACCATCACCGAGAACTCTCAGAGGTTTACATTGTCGAGTCCCGAAACCGACGCCGAGCTTGCAGGCCGCGTCCAGCGGCTGCTGCAGTTCCTGCGCGAAATCGTCAGGGCTCGCACCAAGCCGGTCCTGCGTGTCGACCAGCACGAAAAGGTGGAATGGCTGCACTGCGAAGGCCGGGTGCTCCGATTCTCGGCAGATGCAGCGCAGGGTGACATCGTCCTCCGAGTGCCCGTCGCTGCCGTGGACGATCCACCGGCACTGCCGCCCGTTCTGCACGGCTGGGTGGATGCGGCTGCCCGATCCGACAGCTCGCGTCCCGAACTCGCCTTGAACGAATCGGACGCCTACGCGGAAGACTCCGACGAGGAATACGACGTCCGCCGGGCGTACGAGGTCCGGCAAGCCTTCGACGCGTACCTGCCGCGGTGGAAGGCCTGGGCGGCGACGGATCGCGAACAGCGCCCGCACGCCGAGCTGTACCATTCACTGCAGTCGATGCTGCAGGAGCTGAATGCCCGGCCCGAGTCGATCGAACTCGTCCTCGCCTCCGGTCTGCTCACCGTTCCCGGTGTGGGTCCGGATGCCGGTATCCGCACCCACCTCGTCACGCAGCCCGCAGGGATCTCCCGCGACGTTCGGACAGGTGACCTTCTCGTCCGGTTGACGCCGAGCACAGCGCCTCGACTCGAAGATTCCCAGCTGCTGACCGGGCTCGGCCTCTACGACAGCTCGCAGTCGATGCGACTGCAACAGCAGTTGCAGGAGGTCGCGACCTCTCCGCTCGGCACCGAGATCGGGCAGTTCCTCCGGGAGTGGGCCCCGCTGACGGTCACCACCGCTATCGATGTCCGTGACGCTGTCGAGCCCCCGGACGAGACGGGGACGGCCACACTCGCCCCCGCACCCGCACTGGTGCTCCGCAAGCGCAGCGCATTCGCCCTCGTCGAGTACTACGAGAAGATGATCGCCCATCTCGAACGCGACGGTGCCACGGTCCCGCTCGGGCTTGCCCAGCTGGTCGACGCGATCGAGCCGGCGGAGCGAGTGACGTGGCTGCAGCGCACGGGTGCTGCCGCGCCCGCCACGCTCGCCGACGACCCTCTGTTCCCCCTCCCCGCCAACGCCGAGCAGTCGCAGATCATCGAGCGCCTTGGTGGAGACAGTGGCGTGGTGGTCGAGGGGCCGCCCGGGACCGGAAAAACCCACACCATCGCGAATCTTGTCTCGGCCCTCCTTGCCCGGGGACAGCGGGTGCTGGTCACCAGCGAGAAGGCTCAGGCTCTGCGTGTGCTCCGTGACAAGCTGCCGCCCGAGATGCAGGAACTGTGCGTCTCGATCACCGACCTCTCGCGCGGTGGATCCGACGAGCTCAACCGCAGTGTCGCGACGATCGCCGAGCGGAAGTCGTCGTTCAACCCGGACAGTGAGGGCAAGCGGATCGCCGACCTGCGCGCCCAGCGGGCGGAGGCAATGCAGAAACGTGCGGTCGTACTCGACCGCGTGACGGCACTGCGCGAATCCGAGACGTACCTCCACGATCCCGTGGCTGAGGGTTACGAAGGCACGGCAGCCACGATCGTCCGCAAGGTCATGGCCCTGCAGGCCGACTTCCAGTGGCTCCCCGGACCCCTGCTGAGCGAGGAACCGCCGCTGACGGGCGCCGAGCTCGACACGTTGCGCGCACTGTGTGTGACGGCAACACCGGAACGTGCCCTGCGCTCGCGGCAAAGTCTGCCGCCACTCGACGCACTTCTGCCCAACCGCGCAGAACTCGAACGGCTCTGCGCACGGGCGTCGACCACCGTTCCCATCGACACTCCGCAGTCGGCACATTTGCTGGACGTCCTCGGCGGCGTCGACACCGATACCGCGCACACGGTACGACGGCATTGCAAGGAACTGCAGGCCCGGGCGCACGACGTCCTCGAACTCGACAGCAGATTCCACGAACTGGCCGACACGGTTCTCGCCGGTCGAGCCACGCATTTGTGGGGCCGATTGGATGCGCTGCCTGCGATCGTGGAAGCGGCCGCCGCCGCCGACCGCTACATCGGTGCGCACGATGTCCAGTGTTCCGTCATGAGCAGGCCTGCACTCCACGCGGTCGGGGCGCTGGCTGTCGCCATGGAATCCGGTGCCGTGGAATGGAAGTCACGCTTTCGTCGCAGCGACGAGCAGAAGGCCGTCGAGGAGCTCGGCATCGAGGCGACCGTCGACGGGCTACCCGCCACCACGGCCGCTGCCGTCCGGCTCGTCACGGAACACCTACGCGCGCACGACGCCGCCCTGACCGCGTCAACACTATTGGGCGATCTCGGAATTCCGGTGGAGATGAACGGTTCCCGCGCCGTTCAGGTGGACAGCCTCAACCTGATGGTCGGCAGGATCGCGCGGGTGCGTGCCTTGCTCGTGGCGCGCGATGCGCTTGCCCGTGAGCTGTTCGCGCTGTCGCCCACTGCCCCCCGCATGCGCACACTTCGCGACGCCACCGCGGTCGCCGGTGCGGCCGAGGCCATCACCACCCGAACCGACGTCGACAGTGCGCGTGCAGAACTCGACGCCATCGTCTCGGCGGTGTCTGCCGAGATCGACTCGGGTCCCTCCCCCGAGGGCACCGCTCTGGTTTCCGCTCTCGACCGCGCCGACAACGCGGCACTGTCCGCTGCCCTCGCGGAATACGCCAGGGCGCGCGCCGAGCAGCACGATCAATTGCTCTTCGACGAGTTGGCCGACCGCCTCGCCCCCGTCGCCCCGGCTTTCTACGAGCTGGTGCGCCGGACAGCGACGCTTCCCGAATGGGACGAGATGAGCTGGCAGCTGTCGGAGGCGTGGGCGTGGCGTCGTGCCCGTCAGTGGGTCACCGAACAGCACCGCGCCGGGCGCGAGCAGGAACTCGAAGCCGAACTGAACGGCCTCGACGCCGATCTGGCACATCTGACCGCTCGGCTGGCGGCCGCCGCCGCGTGGCGGGACTGCCTCGAGAATCTCACCGCCGATCAGGTCCGGGCGCTGCAAACGTACCGCGAACACATCTCCAACATCGGTGCCGGAGGCGGGAAGTATGCCGAAAAGTACCGCAGTGCAGCCAGATCCGCGATGGGAGAGGCGCAGGGAGCCGTGCCCGCCTGGGTGATGCCGCTGCAGCAGGTCCTCGCGTCCATACCGCCGGTCCCGGGCAGCTTCGACGTCGTCATCGTCGACGAAGCGAGCCAGGCCGACATCACCAACCTCTTCCTGCTGTGGCTGGCACCGCGGGTCATCGTGGTAGGCGACGACAAGCAATGCGCGCCCGCCGATATCCCCACCAACGGGACGCTCGACGACGTCTTCACCAGATTGGACGCCTACCTTCCAGATCTCCCGGAATACGTGCAAGCGACGCTGACTCCCCGGTCGAGCCTGTTCTCCATTCTGCGTACCAGTTTCGGCCAGGTGGTCAGGCTGCGCGAGCATTTCCGGTCGATGCCCGAAATCATCAACTGGTCGAGTACCCAGTTCTACGGTGAGCTGCCGTTGGTGCCGGTGCGGCAGTTCGGAGCAGACCGGCTACCGCCCCTGCGGCACACCTACGTTCCCGACGCCACGGTGTCGGGGAAGGATGCCACGCTCGCCAACCACGTCGAGGCGAAGGCGCTCGTCGATCAGCTCATCGAATGCCTCGTCGATCCCCGGTACGACGGAAAGACGTTCGGAATCGTGGTATTGCAAGGACAGTCGCAGGTCGACGCGATCCGCGGCGAATTGGTGCGGCGCATCGGAATCGAGCAGTGGGAGCAACGGCGACTGCGGGTGGGAACACCGCCCGACTTCCAGGGCGATGAACGCAGCGTCGTCTTCCTGTCCATGGTGGTGACGCCGGAGCAGCACTTCGTTCCGCTGACGGCTAATCAGTACAAGCGTCGATTCAACGTCGCGGCGTCGCGGGCGCAGGACCAGTTGTGGCTGTTCCACTCGGTGACCGTCGACGAGCTGAAGCGGGCCGACCTCCGTAATTCCCTGCTGAGCTATGTCATGTCGACGTCACCGGCGCCGGCCGAGCCGATGCCCCGAGGGGTGAGCCGAGACGTCCGGACGCCACCGTTCGACAACCTCCTCGAGCAGCGGGTGTTCCACGACATCGCCGAGCGCGGCTATCACGTCAATCCTCAGGTCGAGGTGAACAATCGTCGCATCGACCTCGTAGTCACCGGCGGGACGATGAGGCTGGCCGTCGAATGTGATGCGGATGCCTTCTCCACCACGCCGGCGCAGCGCATCGCCGACCTCGAACGCGAGCAGGAACTCAAGCGGTGCGGCTGGACCTTCTGGCGTGTGCGCGAATCCGAGTACTACCTCGACCCGAAGGCGGCGATGGCCGGCCTCTGGGACACCCTGGACAACCTGGGTATCGCCCCGCACGCCGTCGACCATGCCACCGCGATCGAGATGGCGGCGGCCGCCGAGCGGGCGTCCGGAGACGGCACTCCTGAGCGCGGCAAGCACGCGGCGCCAGCTCTGGCCGACTGACGGGCGGGCCGCGGTCAGGCGGTGCCGCGCCACTCCTCGAGCTGTTCGATCGCGGTGTGCGCCACCGCGATCGCCTCGTCCCGGTTGATGCGCGAGAGCAGGAACGCGCTGACCGACAACGACGTCAGCAGTCGCGTGCGGTGCTCGACGACGGCGGCAGGCGCGTCCGGATCGAGGGCACGCAGCGCGTGGGTCAGCGCTGCGGACAGTTCACTGCGATAGGCATCCACGACCATCCGCTGAGTCTCGTCGTGGGCGGCGAACCCGGCAGCGCTGTTGAGGAGCAGGCACCCACGACCCGGACAGTCCTCGGGGAGCGTGGCCAAGGTCTCGGCGAGAGCGCGGTAGTAGCGCACGCCCGCGTCGGGCCGGGCGGGCTCAGCGGTGAGAATTTTCAGACGGGGGCGGACGACACGGTCGAGGTAGTCCTGCACGGCGGCGTCAAACAGGCCCCGCTTGCTGGTGAAGGCGTTGTACAGGCTCGAGCGGTTGAGTCCGGTGGCGCGTTCGAGGTCGGGCACCGATGTGGCTTCATAACCCTTGTCCCAGAACACATCACGTGCGAGGCCGATCACCTCGGTGGTGTCGAAGTCCTGTGTTCGTGGCATGACGATCCTCACTCACTGTTGTGAAACGCTCATTTCAGTATATATTGAAATGGTCAGTTCACAATCAGGAGGAGCTTGTATGGTTACCGCCGGTCTGGTTCTCGCCGCTCTTGCCAGTGCATTACACGTGTACATCTTCGTGCTCGAGTCGGTGCTGTGGACCGCGCCGCGTACCCGCGCGACCTTCGGCACCACCGCCGACGAGGCCGCCGCCACCAAGGAGCTGGCCTTCAACCAGGGCTTCTACAATCTCTTCCTCGCCGTCGTGACCGCGGTCGGCGTCGTTGCGGTCGCTGTCGACGCGACTGCGGTGGGTGCTGCCCTCGTCTTCGCCGGTGCCGGATCGATGGTCCTCGCCGCGGCTGTCCTGCTGATTTCTTCACCGGACAAGGCACGCGCCGCCCTCACCCAGGGCACGCTTCCGTTGCTCGCGGTCCTTCTCCTCGCGCTCGGACTGGCGCTCTAGACATCTTTCGTCACAGCAGTGAAAGGAACTACTCGTGGTATCGAGCACGCAGATTCAACTGATCAACCGGCCGGCGGGCTGGCCCACCCAGGACGACTTCCGGACTGTCACCGTGGAGTTGCCCGACCTCGCCGGTGATCAGGTTCGTGTGGTCAACGAGTTCACCTCCGTCGACCCATACATGCGCGGTCGCATGAACGACGTCAAGTCCTACATTCCGCCTTTCGTGCTGGGGGAGACCATGACCGGTGGCGCAGTCGGGCGAGTCGTCGAGTCGACCGTCGACAGCCACCCCGTCGGCTCCGTCGTGGTGCACGACCTGGGATGGCGCGACGTGGCGCAGGGTGATGCCTCCGCATTCCGTGTGGTGGAGGAGATTCCCGGGGTCCCGGTGTCCGCATACCTCGGCATTCTGGGATTGACCGGCCTCACCGCCTACGTGGGTCTTCTGCACATTGCACACCTGAAGCCCGGTGACTCCGTGTTCATTTCCGGTGCCGCCGGTGCCGTCGGAACTGCCGCCGGGCAGATCGCCCGCCTCGAAGGCGCCTCCCGGGTCCTCGGATCCGCGGGCTCCGCCGAGAAGGTCGCGCTACTCACCGACCGCTACGGCTATGACATCGCGCTCGACTACAAGGCCGCGCCCATCCGCGAGCAGCTACTCGGAGTCGCGGGTGACGGAATCGACGTCTACTTCGACAACGTCGGCGGCGATCACCTCGAGGCGGCACTCGCCGCCATGCGCAACGGGGGACGAGCTGCGCTGTGCGGAGCGATCGCCGGCTACAACGCCACCGAGCGCGTGCCGGGACCGGACAACATGATGAACATCATCAGCCGCGGTCTCACGTTGCAGGGATTCACGCTGGGCAACTACACCCACGTGTTCCCCGAGTTCGCCGCCAAGATGGGACCGTGGCTCGCGTCCGGTGACGTGGTGCACGACGAGACGGTGGTCGAGGGCATCGAGAATTCGGTGGACGCATTCCTCCAGCTCATGCGTGGTGGGAACGTCGGGAAGATGCTGGTCAAGGTGTAGGCGGCTCCGCCGCCCGTGAGTGGTTGAGGAGTCCAGAGACTCGTTAACCACTCACGGGCGCGGAGCGCCTATAGCGTTCGCGGACGTCGGGGGCAGGGTCGGCCTCGTAACGCTGGGTGGAGGTCTGATCCCACTTGGGTGGTTCCGTTGTGCCGGCGAGTGTCCACGCAGCCTGCCGGCATGCGCCGACCGCAACGTACTCGCCGGGTTGCGGCACCAGGACGGGCGCACCGAAGATGGCCGGGGCGATCTCACGGAGTGCACGCGAGCGTGCGCCACCACCGACGAGCAGGATCCGGCGCACGGCGACACCCTGCGCGACCAGGTGGTCGATTCCATCCGCCAACCCGCACAGCAACCCTTCGACGGCCGCCCGCGCGAGGTGGGCGGGCGTCGAATTGCCCAGCCGCAGACCCTCTATCGACCCTGTGGCGTCCGGACGGTTCGGTGTGCGTTCGCCTTCGAAGTACGGCACCATCACCAGGCCGCCGCTGCCGGACGGCGCCGACAGCGCAAGCCGCGACAGCTCTTCGTGATCGACGCCGAGTAGTGCCGCGGTGGCGTCGAGTACCCGCGCCGCGTTGAGTGTGCAGACGAGCGGCAGATGACGTCCGGTCGCGTCGGCGAACCCTGCGACGAAACCGCCGGGGTCGTTGGCCGGTATGTCCGACACCGCGGACACCACCCCCGATGTGCCCACCGAGACGATGACGTCACCTTCCTGTGCGTCCAGGGCGAGTGCGGCAGCGGCGTTGTCACCCGTGCCGGGGCCGAGTACCGCGCCCGACCGCGTCTCGCCGATCCGCTCGGACGGCGCTGCCACTCGGGGCACCTGCACCGAGCGGCCACGGAGGGCCAGCGACAACAGGTCGGGTCGATACGCGTTGGCCGCGGCCGAGAAGTATCCGGTGCCGCTCGCGTCGCCGCGGTCGGTGGCCAGGGCATCGAGATCGCGCGCACCGGTGAGCTGCCAGCCGATCCAGTCGTGCGGCAGGCACACCGCGGTCGTCCGGTCAGCCTGTGCCGGTTCGGAATCCGCGAGCCATCGCAGCTTGCTGACGGTGATGGCTGCGAGCGGGACGACACCCACGGCGTCCGCCCAGGCGTCGGGACCGCCGAGGTCCTCCACCAAGTGTGCGGCAGCCTCCGCCGACCGGGTGTCGTTCCACAGCAGCGCCGGGCGTACCACCGACCCGCTGTCGTCGAGGCACACCATGCCGTGTTGCTGCGCTCCCACCGACACCGCCGCGACGTCGTCGAGACCACCGGCCGCGGTGATCGCGGTGTCCAGGGCCCGCGCCCATTCCTGCGGGTGCACTTCGGTCCCGTCGGGATGTGGCGCTGTGCCTTTGCGGACGAGTTCTCCGGTGTCGGCGTCGCAGACGAGCACTTTGCACGACTGGGTCGACGAGTCGATTCCTGCGACGAGTGTCATTGCAGAATCCCGGCCTCTCGGTCGAGCGTCTCGCGGTCGGGAAGGTCCGCGCCGGCCTTGGCGACGGTGAGGGCGGACATGAGAACGGCGTTGGCCAGTACGGTGCGCAGCCGTGCGGGATCGATTGCGCGCAGGGCACCACGGTGTTTCGCGCCGAGCAGGCCCTGGGACCAGAAGCCGTCGAGCAGTCCGGCCATGAAGGCGTCACCGGCGCCGACGGTGTCGATCACCTGGACCTCGCGCGCGGCCATCTCGACGACACCCGCCGCGCACACCGCGAAAGCACCTTCGGAGCCTTTCGTCACGGCGACCACTGCGGGTCCGAGCGCCAACCAGTCGCGGGCGATGTCGACGGGGTCCCGGGTGGGGTCGAACCAGGCGAGGTCCTCGTCACTGGCCTTGACGATGTCGGACATCGACACGAGGTGCTCGATTCGTTCCCGGGCTCGTACCTCGTCGGTAATCAGTGCGGTCCGGACGTTCGGGTCGAAACTGATGGTCGCGGAGGGGCGTAGGCGGTAGAGGATATCGGCCACCACGGCACATCCGGGTTCCATCACGGCGGCAATGGATCCGGTGTGAACCAGCTCCGGAGTCGAGGCCCAGGCGGGAGCGGGCAGCGCCCATTCGAGGTCGAACTCGTAGGTGGCCGCACCTGTCGGGTCGAGTGTCGCCCGGGCGGTGGCCGTGGACTCTGCGGACATGCTTCCCGACGCCACACGGACGCCGGAGGCTTCGAGGTGGTCGAGGATCAATTCTCCCCGTGCGTCCTCCCCGATGCGGGTGACGAATTCGACCGGTCTGCCGAGGCGGGCGAGTCCGACCGCCACGTTGAGGGGGCTGCCCCCGGCGTACTCGGTGGTGGTGCCGTCGGCGGCGGTGACGATGTCTATGAGGGCTTCCCCGACGACCATGCTCATGACTGCACCTTCTCGAGCAGGGATTCGAGTGTTTTTCGCGCGCCGACCCGGTGTAGCGAATCGAGTGCCCACAGATAGGCGGTGACGAACCGTGGATAGTCGGCCAGATCGCCGAAGATCGATTGGTTCTCGATGAAGGCCGTGGGGTTCTCGTGCTGGCTGCGTGCGATCGGCACGAGGGAGTCCCTCAACTGGTCGACGACGTCGATGGGTTCGCCGTTCTCGTCGACTCCCTCGGCGTATCGGGCCCAACTCGCGACGATCGCGGCCGACAGTCGGATGTGCCGGTCGGCTGTCAAATTCTCGCGGATCACCGGCAGCAGCCACTTCGGGATGCGGTCCGAGGACTCGGCGCACAGGCGGGCGACGGTGTCGCGGATCTCCGGGTTCGAGAAGCGCTCGATGAGCGTGCGCTTGTACTCGTCGAGGTCGACCCCGGGAACCGACGCCAGGGTAGGCGTGGCCTCGTCGTCCATGTACGACAACAGAAATTCGGCGAACAGCGGATCCTGCGCGACCTCGTGCACGAGGCGATACCCGGAGAGGTACCCGAAATAACAGAGGGCCTGATGACTCGCATTGAGCAGGCGGAGTTTCATCAGTTCGTAGGGTGCCACATCGTCCACCAACTGCACGCCGACCTGCTCGAACGGCGGCCGGCCCAGGACGAACGCGTCTTCGAGAACCCAGGAGGTGAACGGTTCGGCGGCGACGGGCCACTGGTCGTCGATGCCGAATCGAGTCGAGAGTGCCTGCGTCACTTCCGCAGTGGTCACCGGGGTAATGCGGTCGACCATGGAGTTGGGGAAGGAGGTCTCGGTGCGCATCCACGCCGCGAGTTCCGGATCTTTCATCTCGGCGTAGGCGAGGAACATCTTGCGCGCCACGGTGCCGTTTCCCTCGATGTTGTCGCACGACATGATGGTCGGCGACGCCAGTCCGCGGGCTCGTCGACGGGCCAGTGCTTCCACGATGAGCCCGAATGTGCTTGTCGGCGTGGCACCATCGCGGAGATCGTGGACGATGTCGGGGTTCTCGCGGTCGAACTCGCCGGTGTCGTGGGTGAAGTTGTAGCCGCCCTCGGTGATCGTGAGCGAGACGATCCGGGTGGACTCGGCGGCGATCTCTTCGATCACCGCTTCCGGATCGTCCGGTGCGAAGAGGTAGTCGACGATGGAGCCGATGACGCTCACGTTCCAGGTCCCGTCGGCATGTTTCAGGGCAAGGGTATAGAGCCTGTCCTGTGCCTCGAGTACGTCCTTCATGCGCCGATCGCCGGGCAGAACCCCGACTCCGCAGATGCCCCACTCGCTGGCCTGCCCGAGGCGCAGCAGCTTGTCGACGTACATTGCCTGGTGTGCACGGTGAAAGCCCCCGACCCCGAAATGCACTATCCCAACGGATATGCCGTTTCGGTCGTAGGTGGGTACTTCGACTGCATCGCTGAGCCGCTCCAGCGTCTGCGCGTTCAGTTGCATCGCTCTCTCCTCATTCCTGGACGCGTACGACGGCCTTGAGGCTGCCCGGCATCCGGTCTGCATTCAACGCTTGTTCGGCCTCGGCCAACGGGTACTTTCCGGTGACCATCGAATCGAGATCGACCCGGCCGGAACGGGCGAGTGCGATCGCGGCGGGCCAGGTGTTGGCGTACCGGAAGACGCCGGTAAGTATCAGTTCCCGGTTCTGGATCGTCTGCACCGGAAGTGTCATCTCGCTCGAACCCATGCCCACCAGGACGACGGTGCCCGCCGGCCGAACCGCGCCGATGCCGGCCAGCACGGCGCTCGGCGCTCCGGAGGCGTCGACGAAGGCATCCACTCGGAGGGCCGACACGTCCTGCTCGCGCGGGTCGAGGACGGTGGTGGCGCCGAACTTGGCGGCCACGGCCCGCCTTTGTGCGTCGAGATCGGAGACGATCACTTCCGTGGCGCCGAAGGCCAGTGCCGTTTGCGCCGTGGCAATTCCGATCGGCCCGGCGCCCGCGATGAGCACCCGCGATCCCGCGGTCAGCCCGGCTTTCCGGGCCGTGGCGATGGCCACCGACAGCGGCTCGCACAGTGCTGCCGCGTCGTCGGACATCTCGTCGGGGACGGCGTGCGCGAAAGCGGCGCCGATCGTCACGTACTCGGCCAGCGCCCCGTCGATCGGCGGGGTGGCATAGAACTGCATGTGCGGGCACAGGTTGTAGAGACCGCGCCGGGTCTCGTCGGTACCGGGATCGGGGCGCTGGGGTTCGATCGACACCCGCTGCCCGATTCGGCCTGTCGGGACGCCCTCACCGACACCGACAATGGTGCCCGACGCCTCGTGGCCGAGAACGATGGGCTGTTCGACGACGAACTCCCCGATGCGTCCCTCGCGGTAGTAGTGCGCATCGGATCCGCAGACGCCGACCGAGGAGACCTGCACCAGCACGTCGCCGGGAGCGGGGGTGGGTACCGCGCGCTCCCTGATCTCGATGCGACCGGGTTCGACGAGCACGCTGGCACGCATCGTACTGGGGATACTCGAGGGAAGTGTTGTGTGGGTCACACCTCGATGCTAACGTACTGAGCAGAAGAACGCATAGTGATCATTTGCTCACGGGTTTCTCGGGCGTCCGCTCCACGGCCCGAGATCATGGCGAGGAGAACCAGTGACATCCCCCGATACAACGGCATCGACGCCGTCTCTCACCGCAGTCCCGTCACCGTCGACCACGGAAGATCTGCGACTCGCGTTACGAGCGGCAACGCTCTACTACCTCGACGGGCTGACGCAGGCCGAGGTCGCGACTCGGCTCGGCGTCTCCCGGCCCACCGCGGGCCGCTTGGTTGCCCGCGCCAAGGCGCAGGGCTTGGTCCGCATCGAGGTGCAGGTTCCGGCGCACCTCAGTGACGCCCTGCGCTCCGACGAGGAACGTGCTCTCGAAGAACGGTTCAACCTGGTCGAAGCGGTGGTGGTCGCCGACTCTGTGGACGCCGCCGGCCCGATCGACCAACACGGCAGCTTCGCCGGGGTGGGACGCGCTGCTGCGTCGTTGCTGGTGCGGCGGATCCGCGACACCGACACGCTCGGTTTCACCTGGGGCCCGGAAACGGTGGCCGTGGCGCAGGGTCTACCCTCCGGTGCGGCAGTGTGCGCCACCGTTGTGCAGCTCGACGGCTCGGTGAGCGCCATCAATTACCAGACCGGCACCGAATACGTCCTCGGTAGGTGCGCGGAACAATTGCAGGCGAACACTATTCGGCTTCCCGTCCCGCTGTACGCGGATGCGTCCACGGTGGTATCCATGCGGGGAGACTCGGTGATCTCCAAGGCGCTCGAGGTCGGTCGCACGGCGCAGATGATGATGTTCGGCACCGGCGCGGTCTCCACGTCGACCACGTTGTTCGAGGGAAGCTTCCTCGACACCGACATGCTCTCCGTACTTACCGACCTCGGCGCGGTCGGCGAGGTGGGTGGCCGTTTCTTCCGGCTCGACGGCACTGACGTGGATGGGCCGCTGAACGAGCGGGCCATGTCTGTTCCACTCGACGACATCCGGGCCTGCGAGGGATCGATCCTCGTCACGGGTGGAGCCGCGAAACACCATGCGGCACTGGGTGCCCTCAACGGCGGACTGGCCAAGATGCTGGTCTGCGACATCGAATGCGCGCGTTGGCTGCTCGATCAGTAGCACCACGCAAGAGAGGTGAAGATCGGTGAAGAAACATAGGAAACCGGCGACGATGCTGGTGGCGGGCGCGGGAGCGCTCTGCCTCACGCTCAGTGGTTGCGCGGGCGCCGGATCGCTGGGCGCGTCGGATCAGACCATCACCATTGCGATGGTGTCCAACTCACAGATGCAAGATGCCCAGAAGCTCGCGTCGCAGTTCGAGGAAGAGAACCCCGACATCGACCTGAAGTTCGTGACGCTGTCGGAGAATCAGGCGCGCGCGAAGATCACGGCATCCACCGCAACCGGTGGCGGCGAGTTCGACGTCGTGATGATCAGCAATTACGAGACTCCGCAATGGGCCAAGTACGGCTGGCTGAAGAATCTTTCGGAGTACGCCCAGGCGACCGAGGGGTACGACGAGGCCGACTTCATCCCCACCCTGCGCGAGTCGCTGTCCTACGAGGGGAACATGTACTCGGTGCCGTTCTACGGCGAGTCCTCGTTCCTGATGTACCGCAAGGACCTATTCGAGCAGGCCGGGATCGCCCTCTCGGAAAAGCCGACGTGGACCGAGGTCGCCGCAGCCGCACAGCAACTCGACTCCGAGGACATGGCCGGAATCTGCCTCCGTGGCAAGCCGGGCTGGGGTGAATTGCTCGCGCCGCTCGACACCGTCATCAACACGTTCGGTGGCCGCTGGTTCGACGAGGACTGGAATGCGCAGCTCACCAGTCCGGAGGTGGAACGCGCCGTGCAGTTCTACGTCGACCTGGTGCGCGAGTACGGCGAGCCCGGTGCCGCGACGAGCGGTTTCGGTGAGTGCGTCACACAGCTGGCTCAGGGGCAGGTGGCGATGTGGTACGACTCGACGTCCGCGGTGTCCACCCTGGAGGATCCGTCGTCGAGCGCCGTCGTCGGCAAGATCGGGTACGCACCCGCACCGATCGAGGTGAAGGACAACTCCGGCTGGCTGTACAGCTGGTCACTCGGAATACCGGAGAGCAGCGACAACCCCGATGCGGCGTGGAAGTTCATCTCGTGGATGACCGACAAAGAATACATACGTACGGTCGGTGAAGATCTGGGCTGGGAGCGGGTGCCCCCGGGCAGCCGGCTGTCGACCTATGAGATTCCCGAGTACAAGGAGGCCTCGGCGGCCTACGGTCCGCTGACGCTCGAGGCGATCGAGAACGCGACACCGGAGGCGCCCACAGTGCAACCGGTTCCCTACACCGGGGTGCAGTTCCTGGCGATCCCGGAGTTCCAGGATCTCGGAACCCGCGTCAGCCAGCAGATCAGCGCGGCCATCGCGGGCCAGCAGACCGTGCCCGAGGCGCTCGCCCAGGCACAGCAGTACGCCGAGGTCGTCGGCGCGACATATCGGGAGGAACAGTGACCACCATCGCGGAGAAGCCGGCCGCGGATACCACCGCCGACCGGGTGCGAGAACTGCGGGAGGCCAAGGACGACAGCGTCTCCCGCGCCGAGGGATGGCGTCGCCGAGGGCCGTTGCTGCCCGCCCTGATCTTCATGATCGTGGTGACCCAGATTCCGTTCCTGTTCACGCTGTACTACTCGACGCAGTCCTGGAACCTGGTGCGTCCGGGGTCCCAGGCCTTCGTCGGACTGCAGAATTACGTGGACGTGTTCCAGGACAGCCAGTTCCGTGAGGTCGCGATCAACACCGTGATCCTGATCGTCGGCACCGTGCTGATCTCCGTGGTCCTCGGGCTGCTGCTCGCGCTGCTGCTCGACCGCGCGTTCCTCGGCCGCGGTATCGTACGTACTCTCCTGATCACGCCGTTCCTGGTGACGCCCGTCGCCGGTGCGCTGCTGTGGAAGACCACGATGTTCGACCCGGTGTTCGGCATCGTCAACTTCGTCCTTTCCCCGTTCGGGGTAGGGCAGGTCGACTGGGTCAGCAAGTTCCCGCTCGCCGCGGTCATGGTGAACCTGATCTGGCAGTGGACCCCGTTCATGATGCTGCTGATCCTGGCCGGTCTGCAGTCCATGCCGCGCGACATCCTCGAGGCGGCACGGGTGGACGGCGCCAAGCCGATCGCGATGTTCCGCGAACTGACCCTCCCGCATCTCCGCCGGTTTATCGAACTCGGCGCGGTGCTGGGCGCGATCTACCTGATCAACACGTTCGATGCCATCTACATGATGACCCAGGGTGGACCCGGCACGGCCAGTGCCAACCTCCCCTTCTACATCTATCAGCGCGCGTTCCTCGGTTTCGACATAGGGCAGGCCGCTGCGATGGGCGTCATCGTCGTGATCGCGACCATCGTCGTCGCGACCTTGGCGTTGCGCCTGATCTTCAAGAGCTTTACCGGTAACGAGGAGGCAGCGTAATGAGTACCGACACTGCGGCGGTGCCGGTGGAGTCCACACCACCCACCGCGCCGGAGAAGAAGCGGGCGCGCAAGCACCGCAAGTTCAGCCCGTGGAGCGTGGTGGCGTGGATCGTGGCGCTCGGCTTCTTCTTCCCGGTGGCCTGGATGGTGCTCACCGCATTCAAACAGGAGGGTGACGCCTATACGACCCCGCCGAAGCTGTTCTTCACGCCTACCCTGGACCAGTTCACGGCAGTTCTCGAGAGCGGAATCGGTATCGCACTGCTCAATTCGGCATTCGCGACCGCCATGTCGACGATCCTCGTGCTGGTGCTCGGTGTGCCGGCGGCGTTCGCGCTGTCGCTGCGGCCGGTACGCAAGACGAAGGACGCTCTGTTCTTCTTCATCAGTACGAAAATGTTGCCGATCGTGGCCGCGATCATCCCGCTGTACGTGATCGTCAACGACATCGGTCTGCTCGACAACATCTGGGCGTTGGTCATCCTGTACACGGCGATGAACCTGCCCATCGCGGTGTGGATGATGCGCTCGTTCTTCCTCGAGGTCCCGGGCGAACTGCTCGAGGCGGCGAGTATGGACGGTGCGAGCCTGTGGACCTCCGTGCGTGAGGTAATTCTTCCGCTCGTGTCTCCCGGCATTGCGGCCACCGCGTTGATCTGTGTGATCTTCTCGTGGAACGAGTTCTTCTTCGCGGTCAACCTCACCGCCGTTCAGGCGCAGACCATTCCGGTGTTCCTCGTCGGATTCATCACCGGTGAGGGACTGTACTGGGCCCGGCTGTCGGCAGCGGCGACGCTGGCGGCGCTCCCGGTCATCTTGGCCGGCTGGGTCGCGCAGAACAAGCTGGTCCGCGGCCTGTCGTTCGGCGCGATCAAATGATCACCCCGACAAACACTTCCCCCGACTTCGGTACTCACAAGAGGAGCAATCATGGCTGACATCGCGTACAAGGGCGCATCCTGCATCTACGAGAACGCCGACACGCTGGCGGTCGATTCGCTCGACCTCGAGATCGAAGACGGCGAATTCATCGTCCTCGTCGGACCGTCCGGTTCCGGCAAGAGCACGGCACTACGCATGCTCGCCGGCCTCGAGGACATCGACGAGGGCACCATCACCATCAACGGCAAGGACATGGTGGGTGTGCCGTCGAAGGACCGCGACATCGCGATGGTCTTCCAGAACTACGCCCTCTACCCGAACAAGACGGTGGGCGAGAACATGGGATTCGCGCTGAAGATGCGCGGGGTCGGACTCGAGGAACGCAAGCGGAAAGTGGCAGAGGCGGCGAAGGTTCTCGACCTCACCGAATACCTCGATCGTAAACCGGGCAAGCTGTCCGGCGGCCAGCGGCAGCGCGTCGCGATGGGACGCGCGATCGTGCGTGAACCACAGGTGTTCTGCATGGACGAACCACTGTCCAACCTCGACGCCAAACTGCGCGTCCAGACGCGTACCCAGATCGCGGCATTGCAGCGCAGGCTCGGCACCACCACCGTCTACGTCACCCACGACCAGGTCGAGGCCATGACGATGGGTGACCGGGTTGCCGTCCTGAAGAACGGTAAGCTGCAGCAGTTCTCGGCGCCGACCGAGCTCTACGACCGGCCGAACAACGCCTTCGTCGCAGGCTTCATCGGATCACCGGCCATGAACCTCATGACCATGCCCATCGTCAGCGACGGTGTGCGTCTCGGGAACTCGACGCTCGCTCTCGAACGCGACCAGCTGTCGGCGCTGCACTCCGCCGGGCTGGACACCGTCACGGTCGGTGTGCGTCCCGAGCAGTTGGAACTCACGACCGGTGAGGGCGGCATCGAGGTGATCGTGGACCTGGTCGAGGAACTGGGGAGTGAATCCTACGTCCACACCCACATCGCCGGCGACGGTACGCAACTGACCGCCCGTTCACTGACCCGCACCCCCGCGCGGCTGGCCGACACGGTGTCCCTGCGCAAGCGCGACGGAGCGGTGCATCTCTTCCACCCGGAAACGGGGGAGCGGATCGGCGACTAGAGCGTGGGCGCGGCCGATCCGAGATCGGGTCCGCGCCCACCCGTTGTGTCGAAGGAATTTCCCGCGGACGGATTGACGCAGTGGGGGTCGCTAATGCCTCAGAGTGTGTTTGAAAACCGTCAGGTTCGAGCGAGCCGCCTGGTCATGGTCGCGATCGTTGCGATGTGAACCATGGCCTCGTAGTGGTGGTCGGGTCTGGTTTCGTAGTCTCGCACGCAGCGGCGGTGCTTGTTGATCCACGCGAAACTTCTCTCGACCACCCCAACGCGGGGTCGGACGTGGAAACCGGCGGCGCCGGGGATGCGTTTGATGATCTGCATAGGCAGGGCGAGAGGGTCTTTCGCCCAGACGGGCAGCCGTCCGGGCGGACCGCAGTCGGCCCAGACCAGCCGGGTGGTGGAGAACCTGCCGCGCAGTGCGGTCGGGAGTCGATGCGCGGCGTCGCGGACCTGGATCGAGGCAGCGGTGACGACGACGGCGAGCAGCAGTCCGTTCACATTCACAGCAACGTGTCGCTTGACGCCGTTCGTTCTCTTGCCGCCATCCCAGCCGCGGCTCATCGGGGCACGGTATCGGCGGCCGGCACCGTCTGCAAGGCGATGATCGCCGCGGTCGGGCACCGGTCCCGCCCGGCCCGCACCCGCAGGCGGTCGCGCAGCGTGTCGACGATGCGCTGCCGCGCGCCGCTGTGGGACCAGCGGGTGAAGACCGCGTACACCGTCCCGGTTGGAGGGAACTCCATCGGCAGTTGTCCCACGCGATACCACCGCGCACGATGTACAAGATGGCGTCCACTATCAGCCGGCGGCAATGTTTCTCGGGTCTGCCGCCGCGGCCTGCCGTGCTGCCGGGCGCGGGCAACAGCGGTTCGAGGGTCGCCCACTCTGCGTCGGTGACCGACGACGGGTACACCGCGCAACCGTGCCCGCTCGTCGCCTGGGGCGGGCACGACGGGTATGGCGGAATCGGCGATGATCGCATTGTGGGCTCCTGGAGTGGGCGGGGACTTGGCACTCACCGACCCAACCAGGAGCCCACTTTCTTCGATTCTCAGCGAGGCACACGCCCACAATCACGAGTTCTCAAACACCTTCTGAGCAGGAACTGTGAGACTTTCCGGGAGATGCAACTGCGGTAAGCCCGCAACCGGTCGAACGGTGGTTATTCTGCGGTAGCTGTGACTGGGGTGTCTGCGTGCCTAGGGTTGTTGTCAGGTTCCGAGGCCTTCAGACGGGAGGCGGCAAAAACTATTGCGAGACCGACAACCGACACAGTGACGCCGACGAGGACGGCGACTTGTAGACCTGTCTCACTCAGGAACGACCGGGGCCCGACGTCTATGGTGCTGAGCGCAAGAATGATTCCGATTCCTGCAGTTCCGACTCCGGTGAAGGCGGTACGCACCACCAACTGCATTCCCGTCGCAGCGCTCGTCTCGGTCTGCGGAACGCATTCGACAATGAGCATGGGAAGACCGGCCAGGGCGAACCCCAGCGCCAGAGCGACCAGCACAACCATGTTGATCACGAAAGCGACTGCCGACGAGTAGGTGAACAGAAAGCCGACGTACGCGACAATCCCGATCACGAAGGCAATCATCACGGTCCGAGCCGCTCCGAGGGTTCGGCACAGACGCGCAATCATGGGCGAAATTGTGTACCCGATCAGTGCGCCGAGAACGCTCGGAATCCCGGCTTGGGTGGCGGTGAATCCCAGCCCTACAGGAAGATCGATCGTTGTGCCATCAGACGATGCGAGATATTCGGGGGTCCGCATGACGGCCTTGTTGAAGACACCCGCCATCCCGAGTAGTGCGAGTCCGCACAGAGCCGTTGCAACCATCGTCAAGCTGAACTTGGGATTTCGGAATCGACGCAACTCGAACACCGGATCACTGACACGCAGTTCCCATTTCGTCCACAGAGCCAGCACCGCGGCGCCCATCCCCGCAAACAGCAATGTACGGGAACTCGTGAATCCCCAATCGCTGGCCTTCGTGATGGCGTACAGCACCGCCCAGATGCCGACGGCGAAAAGAACGACGCCCAAGTAATCGATTCTGCCTCCGGCCATGGACTCGGAGGAATCCTCCGGAATCATGACCAGGGTGGACACGCAGGCAATCAGCGACAGAACCGCGCAGGCGTAGAACATGACTGGCCATGTGAAGTGATCGATGATGACGCCGGCGAGGAGGATTCCGCCGGCGCCGGCCGCCGTGGCTGTGAGGCCGAGCAGGGTAAAGGCCAAGGGAACCTTTTTGTCTGGCAGCACCTGCCGTGCAATTCCGAAGGTCAGTGGAAGAATGCACGCAGCTATTCCTTGGACAGCGCGACCCGCGATAACGATTTCGACGTTCGGTGCCAGTGCACTGACCAGAGATCCGACTGTTGCGAGGAGCAGAACAACGATCAGGACCTTGCGGCGGCCGAACTGGTCGCCCAACCGTCCGCAGATGCCGACTGAAGCGGCTGCGACCAGGGAGTATGCGGTCACTATCCAGCTGAGCTTGGCGATGTCCGTGCCGAAGAAGGGGTCGTTCGAGTAGAGCAGCTGAAGCGCCATGCCACTTTCGAATGCACCCACCAGTTCGGCCAGGATGAGTCCGGCGATCACCAGCGATACGGATCTCTTTCGGACACCCGATACGTCCTTGTCGAGGTTGCTACTCATGAGCAGGTATCTCCTTACTAGGCGGTGGTGTTTCGAAGCGAGCTAGTGGTGTGTGGATGCACGAGCACAAACCGTCAATCGCAGAAATCGGACGAAAGTGGAAGCGTTCAGACGGTAAACGATGGAGGACCATAGGATTCGCTTCACACCGGCCGAATGTCGGGCGTCCCGGATAGAGCTAAAGGCATGTGCGCTGGGTCGATCAGACCTACGGCGAATTGTTGGCCTCGTTGCGTGCTCGGCCTCAGATGCGTGCCCTGTGCAGGGAACGTCGTTGCTGTCATGAAAGTCCTCGTCAGAAGCGATGGTCATGATCGCGTAGGGCGACCGGCGCGCACCAAGGTGAGACGCGAATCACATATACGGCATACAGTAGAAGTCGATTTCCTATTAGTCAATAGGCCGTGAACAGGCTTACCGGCGGCTACACGCGGAATCTAGGAGATATACCCCGTATAGGTGATCCCCTGAGCGGGATGCACCATGTGGCAGGGAAAGTTGTTGGCCAAGTTGCCGGTGGACACATGGGTCAGGGCAGCCGGACATCGCCGGTGCCTACTGCCCCGCGCGGTGGGTAGATCGGTTCCGGCCGCCGGTCCGCGAAAAGACATCGGCGGAGGTGCTCATGTCGAAACACGGCGGAAACGCTCGGCAGCTGACGCTCAACAGCCTTCGCGACCGCGTCTGCACATGGCCCGGTTCGTCGATGACGGCTGGACGTTGTACTGCGGCGGCAAAGATATTCGTGCTTTCGCTCCGCACTGCAGTTCGTCCACGACGCCGGTTGCAGTGGTAAGGTAGATGATCGCCGTTTCCATCACCCGGCTCGGATCAGCGGGAAGATCGAGCGCCCTCCCGGCGCCATGGCCGACGACTGGGGCCACGCCTCGTACGAGTGGGTCGACCACTACAACGCAGCCTCTACCGCGCTGGCTCCATTTCTACAATCAGCACGGAGTCCACTCTGCTCTCGGTGGCAAACCGCCGATCAGCCGACTGACCGACCAACCTTTGTGTCCACCAACTACAAAAAGGCTGCGCTGAGGTGGGTATTCGGGGATCCGGTCAGAATTGGGGACCTTGCGGCCGCGGTGCCGGCGAGTCGTCCTGAGGTCATCGCCCATCCGATGTGTAGGCCGTTGTTGAGAAGTTGCAGCCCGCCCTGACCAGCCGAGCCAGCCGCGAACAGTCCTGCAATTGGAGTGCCGGTGCGGTCGAGGACGCGCAGGTCCGTGTCGACGGCAAGCCCTCCGTTGGTGAGGGTCACGACTGCTTGCAGCGGCCCCAATGCAAAGAACGGTCCCTGCCGGATTCCTGCACCGAAATGTTCGCGGCCGTAGTCGGTGTCGGTTCCGGTGTCGATCGAGTCGTTCCATCGGGTCACCGTGGTGATCAAGGCTGACGCAGGCACGCGAAGTTCCGTGGCCAGTTCCTGCAGGGTCGGCGCCTCGGTGAGGAGATCCGGCCGGAACCGGCGGACGTCTTCAAGGTATGCCTGGGCCACTCCGGGGAAGGCGGCGATGGGATCACCGCCGCGGCTGAACGCCGCTGCGACACCGGATTCGAAGAGCATGAAGGATCGGTTCCCGTGTGCGGCTACTCCGCGGGCAAGTTCACTGGTCGATTCTTCGTTGGCGACCCTTGTACCGGATGACGACACGTGGATGGCGCCGGCCGTGTACATCGCGGGAGATGGTGCCAGCCAGCTGATCATCGCGCCCTTGGTGAAGAAGTCGAACAGAGGGCGGGGCAGGTGGTTGGCGACTGGTGCAGCCAAGCGTGCGAAGGCTGGATGCGCCGGCATTGCTTTGAGTACGTCGGGACGAGTTCGGGGAGCGTAGCGCAGGGTCTCGAAAGCGGTATCCATCTGGACGAGTTGACCACCAGCCGATTGTCCGAGCAGGTGTCCGTCTCCGGTATTGCCCGGGTTGACCGGTGAGACCCTGCTGGCCGCCTCTCCGATTCCGGACCGCAACAGGTCGGCAGACGCGGAGAAGTCACCGGTAGCAATGACCACCCCCCGGCTCGCCAGGTAGGTTCCGTCAGCGGACCTGGCTCCGATGACTGCTCCGGTGGAGTTGCGCAGCAGTTCGCCGGCCGGAGAGCTCAACACTATCCGGACGGACAGGCGTCGAGCGGTAGCTCGGAGCGTCGCCGTGTAGCTTTTGGAATTGGGAAGTACCAGATGAGTCCGTGGATGACGGTGCGGGGGTTCGGGGAAGGGCCCGAGGAATCTGACGCCTAGGCCGATCAGCCAATCGAGGGTCGAGGCGGCGTTGAATGCGAACAACCGACGCAGTTCGTGGTTCTCGCGCTCTTCGAACGCTCCGTTGGTGTGCTCGAGATCCGATATGAATTCCTCGACCGAGTCGGCGATTCCGGCTTTGCGCTGCAACGAGGTCATGGGTGCGGCGAACGCTCCGACCGCCATTGCGGTACTACCACCGAATGTCGCCGCCTTCTCGAGCACGATGACGCGGGCCCCGGACTGAGCGGCGGCCACGGCCGCCGCTAATCCGGAACCTCCGGCGCCAAGTACCAAGACGTCACATATCGACGTCGATCCCTCGGGGAGGGCTACATCCTGTGTCGGCACGGTTCGGCCCTTTCTGAACGTGAGAAGGGAAGTCAGGCGGGAAAGTCGAGATGCACGCGCCACACCGTCGACGAGCCGGCGGGCGGTGTTGGCCCAAACTCCGGTCCCGGGTGATCGCGATCTGCCATACGGGCGAATCGCGTGTGCAACGGAAGACTTACGGCGGCGCCGTGATCGCCCGACGTGACGCCCAGCGACGATATCACCAGGATTGTATGGTGTATAGGTACGCTGTGTGACGACTATATCCCGCCGTACTGCGGTTCGGCGGCGATGCATCGGCGCTGGACCTGGTCTTGGCATGTCAACCCCTATGGCGTCGGCACGCTGATTGCTTTCGGGGCATGCTGGCAGAGCCGAATGTCGGTCGGCCGCTGTACCAGTTGCCCGCCCAGGGAGGGGACTGTGGACCAGCGCACTCGTGTCCGGGGATGTGGCGCACTTGCGGCGAATGCAGCGGCGGGGTACGCCGAGCTTTCCCCTGGAGTTTCTCGGGTTCCTGTCCGTAAGAGGCCGACTGCTTCGTGGGGTCGAGGCGGCCTTCCTTCCACGCAAGAACTATACGGTGTATAGTTCTTTCTAGTTGGACCATCTTCGGAAGGACAAAGGAGGCCTACATGGCGACGAAGATTTGGGCGAATTCCGGTGATTCCCACTTCCTGGAACCGGCGGATCTGTTCCAGCAGATCCTCCCGCCGGCGCTGGCCGAGCGCATGCCGCGATCGGTCAAGGATCCCGATGGCAGCAAGGAGACGGTGTACATCGATGGGGAGGTGATTGTCCGTGCCCTTCCCAAGCCGCTGAAGGACGGGGAGTTCAAGGGGGAGACCATTGCAACTCTCGCCCACCGACCGCCAGGCTCGGGCAACACTCGCGAACGCCTCAAAGATCTCGACCAGGAGGGAATCTGGGGCGAGATCGTCTTTCCCTCACTCGGCATGTGGGCCGGGGCGATCAAGGACCCGGTCCTGGTAGCCGAGGGCTCGAAGGCGCTCAACGACTGGGCGCTCGATGAGATTCAGAATGTCGACCCACGGCGTCTCGTGGCGACGGCAATGCTTCCCCTGCTCGACATCAACGATGCGGTGAAAGAGGCATACCGCGCCAAGGACAAGGGCTTCTACGCCGTCTACCTGCCGACCGTGCCGCCGCCGGGCAAGCCGTTGTACAACGACGACTACTGGGAGCCGCTGTGGGCCGCCCTGGAGGAGACCGGCCTGATCCTGACCATTCATATTGGTACCGACGGGGAAACGGCGGTGTTCCGCGGCCCGGGCGGTGCGGTATTGAATTACGTCGAAACAACTTATGGTGGGCAGCGCGCCACGACCCAGCTGATCGCGGGTGGTGCCCTCGACCGGCATCCGAACCTGAAGGTACTCATTGCCGAGGGTGGCGCGGCGTGGGCGCCGTTCCTCGGGGATCGCATGAACGAGGGGTACCGCCAGCACGGCATGTTCGTCCGGCCGACGCTGTCGATGCCGCCGAAGGAGTACATCTACCGCCAGGTGTATGTGTCGTTCCAGCACGACGTCACCGCTGTTGCTGCCGTGACGGGGATGGGTTACCAGAACGTGATGTTCGGTAGTGACTACCCACATCTGGAAGGCACCTACGGCCACACTCAGAAGACGCTGCACGAACTGTTCGATGGCGTCGATGACAAGGTGCGTCACCGCATCACCGTCGGTGCGTTCCTGGATCTGTTCCCCCACATCGGTGAGCCGCCGGCGGGGCTCAACGACGAGTTCTAATCTTGCAGTAGTTGTTTCGCAATTGCCCCTGGAGTCGCCAAGACTCCGGGGGCAATTGTCGTGCCAGCGCTCGCATTCCGCGGACCTGTGTTGCACCCGTGGAAGGGTGAGGCGGACATGGCTGAGCGGACGGGCATGAGAGCACCGTCCGCTTACGCCGTGCGAGTGACTACTGTGCGTTGATCGGTTGCAGGCAGACCGTGACGGTGCCCGACAGGGGCACGTCCTCGGCGGCCCAGATACTGCCGTCCGAGGCGTGCACGACCAACCGGTCGGCGCGGCCGGGATCCCAGTCGGCGCTCTTGGCACGCAAGGGCGGATGGATGAAGTAGGAGCCGCTGACGATCGGAACGCCGTCGCGGACCAGCATCTCGAAACTGGGCGTGCCGAAAACGTCCTCGTCGTCGTCGAGCAGGGTCGGAGTGGCATGGGGGTCCGGAGTGGTCATCTTTCCTCCATAAATTCGTTCGATTGTGTGGATGGGCGGGACTCAGGCGGTCAGATCGGACCATAGGTGGTCGATGCCGCGGGTGACGGTGCGCAGTCCCACCGCGGTGCGCGCGGTGTCCTGTCGCATTCCTTCTTCTGCCCATGCCCACAGCCTGCGGGTGTATCGGTGCAAGTCGTATTCGTGAGCAACGCCCATCGCTCCATGCAGATCGTGGGCGGTGCGCGCCAGGACGGTGGCGAGTGCGGCCACGTCGACGTGGGTGGCAACTGTCGCGGCGGTGGTCGGCGTCTGCCGCGCCGCATCCAGCGCAAAGCGGGCTGCGGAAAGCTGGCATCGCATCAGCGCCACTTCCTGGGCGACCGATTGCTGAGCCTGCAGGGGCCGGCCGAACTGCTCGCGTTCGGCGACGTATTTGGCGGTCAATGACACGGTTGCCTCCATCGCTCCGATGGTGGCAGCGCTGCGCAGCAGCATCGCGAGCGAGGGCAGGACCGGATCGTCGCCGTACCAGGAGCGATCGGCGTCGACGGTAACGGCGTCCAAGTGCACCTCGTCGCGGGGTTCACCCGCGAAATTCTCCCCCCGCCGGATCCGGATGCCGGGGGCGTCGGCGGCGCACTCGACCCAGCGTGGCCTGCGGTCCGGGAGGCGCAGGAGGAAGGCGTCGGCGTGCCGGGCCCACGGAACACGGGGGATGGATCCGGAGACGACGAAGTGACCGTCTCGTTCGGCCACCTCGAGGGTGGCGCCCGGGGCCGCCGCTTCGACCACCAGTCTGCGGGTGAGGATGTCCGTGCGCGATCCGGCGGCAGCGGTCACGGCGGCCACGTGGGCCTCGAGGAGGGGAAGGGCGGCGGCGTTGCGTCCGAGGCCTTCGGCGAGTGCGAGCACGTCGTCGAATTCGCCTCCCGCACCGCCGGATTGCTCGTCGATACCGACCAGCGGCCATTCGAGGCCGCGGACGGTGTCCCACGGGATGTCCAGGCCGGTCGGGTCGGCGTCGAGTTGAGGCCGCAGGGATGCGTATACCTCGTCGCTCATCGAACGCAGCAGTGCTGCGGTCTCGATTGTCATCGGGGTTCTCCTCGGGGGCTAAGGGATGTCGTCGACTGCTCGGTCACGCGGGTTCCTTGGCAAGGATCGACAGCAGCACTGCGGTGGCGCCGCCGCGAATGGTGAAACCAGGGCTGGCGGCAAGGGCGCTCGCCAACAGGGCCGCGGGGCCGTTTCCGGCGGGATCGGCTTCGACGTCGAGTGCCCGGATCGCGAAATCGACGATGCGCTGCTCGAGTTCGGTGCCCATGATCTTCAGCGCCGCCGCCTGCTGGATCGGTGCCTCACCTCGATCGAGCGAATCGGTCAGGGCCAGCGCCATGCGTCGTAGGGTGCGCATCCGGCTGATGACCTCACCCAGCTCGCCGTGCAGGTGGGGCTTGTCGGTCACCGCGGCGACGATCGCCTCGAGTAGCGGGTAGGTGGTCAGCAGGCGTTCGGGGCCGCCACGTTCGAACGAGAGCTGCTCGGTGACCTGACGCCACGCCCCACCCATGGTGCCCAGCACCCGATCCGCGGGGACGAAGACCTGGTCGAAGACGACCTGATTGAAATGGTGTCCGCCCAACATGTCGAGGATGGGAGTCACGGTGATTCCCGGCCAGTTCATGTCGACGACGAATTCGGTCAATCCCTGATGGCGGCTACCTTCTCGGGAAGTGCGGGCGAGAAGGTAGCCGTGCGAGGCGCGGTGTGCGTGACTGGTCCACACCTTGGTGCCGGTGACCGACCAGCCGCCCTCGACCGGTTCTGCGCGGGTGCTCACCGACGCTAGATCCGAGCCGGATCCGGGCTCGCTCATGCCGATGCAGAACGTGATCTCCGAGTCTGCGATGCGTGGCAGGAAGTGCGCCTTTTGCTCGTCGGTGCCGTGGCGCAGCAAGGAAGGGCCGATCTGCCGGTCACCCATCCAGTGTGCAGTGATGGGAGCGCCGAATCGCAGGAGTTCCTCGGTGATGACGAACCGCGCGGCATTGGGCCAGTTCCGGCCGCCGTACTCGACCGGCCAGGTCACCCCCAGCCATCCGCGAGCGGACAGCTCACGGCTGAACGCGAGATCGAACCCGCGGAGCCAGCCGTCGCACATCGGGGTGAAGCGGCCGCGGTCGCGCGCATCGGTGAGGAAGGTCTGCACCTCCCGACGCAGCTGATCGAGATCGACCTGCGCCCGGGGTGTAGCCGTGACGTCGGGTGGGGTGGAGACCGCAGTCATAAGCGCCACCCTTTCTGTTTCGAGGTTCGTTCTTGTCACCACTAGTTATACAGCGTACAGTAATGCGTGTCGACGGTCACAGGTTGATCCGCTCAATCGGGCCGCTACGGCAGCGACAGAAAGGTGGCTCGCGGTGAAGCAGCGAGAAGTGGCAATTGCGGGGGTGTATGCCACCCGTCAGGCGCGGAGCATTCCCGACCGTACCGATTTCGACATCACCGTCGAGGCGGTGCTCGGCGCGGTGGAGGATGCGGGGTTGACCCTTGCGGACGTCGACGGCGTCGGCGTGGACTGGCCGGTGCCCGGACCGCAGTATCAGGATTCCCAGCACTGGGCCCGATTTACCGGCTCTCCCTTGCGTTATACCGCCGAGGGCATGCAGGACACCGCCGGTATCCGGGGGATTTCCAAGGCGGCTGCGGCCATCGCCGCCGGACTGTGTGACGTGGTGGTGGTCGGCGGCGGCACTGCCGGCCCGCGCCCGCCCGGCCTGATCGGCCGGCCCTCGGAATTCCAGGACCCGTTCGGGGCTTACACGGTACCGATGTTCGCCAACGTCGCCCAGCGGCACATGTTCGAATTCGGGACCACGCCCGAGCAGTTGGCCACCGTCGCCGCCACGATCCGCAACCACGGCTCCGGCAACCCCGCGGCCGTCATGTACGGCAAGGGTCCATACACCGTAGAAGACGTTCTGGCGAGCCGGATGGTAGCCTCGCCGCTACACCTGCTCGATGTTTGTCTGGTCGCCCAGGGCGGCGCCGCGGTCGTGCTGACCACCGCCGAGCGGGCCCGCGATCTCAAGCACACCCCCGTCGGATTCCTCGGGATGAGTAGCGAGATGCGGCAGGGCCAGTGGTCGGGGCTGCCGCGGTACGAGGATCTGCAACAGGTGGGAACCGACGCCGTGGCCCGGGCCTTCGGCACCGCCGGCCTGACCCCCCAGGATGTGGACCTGTTCAATCTCTACGACCCCACCTCGTTCGAGGTGATCCGGCAGTTCGAGGTCCTGGGGCTGTGCGCCGAAGGTGAAGGCGGAGCCTTCATCGAAGGCGGCACGCTGACCAAGAAGGGCGCCTGCCCCACCAATCTCGACGGTGGATTGCTCTCCTACACCTGGAACATGATTCAGCAGATGACTTTGAAAATCGTCGAATCGGTCATCCAATTGCGCGGACACGCCGGCGAACGCCAGCTCGACGATCTCGAGGTCGCACTGGCAACCAACTCCGGCTCGGCCGCCCAACACTTCGAAGTCGCACTCCTGGGGAGGATGTGATGACAAGCCCAACCTCACTCGACACCCCGGCCACGGAGACGGACTGGCCGGCGCCGTACGCGCGTGGACTGTACTGGACGGAGATGACCGTCGGATCCTCCTTCGCCAGCGCGACCCGGACGGTGACCGAGAACGATCTCGCCACCTTCGTCGGCATGGGTTTCACCGAACCACTGTTCATGGACGCAACGGGTGCGGCGGCCGCGGGCTACCGCGGGCGGCTGGTCCCCGGAGCACTGACCTTCTCACTGGCCGAGGGGCTGGTGATGCTGACGAACGTCATCCACGGAACCGGCATGGCATTCCTCGGCACCACGATCACGGTAATGGCACCGGTTTTCGTAGGCGACACCCTCGAGGTCTGCTGGACCGTCACCTCTGCGCGCCAAGCATCGAGCGGCCGGCGCGGGGTGGTCACCACCAAGAACCTGGTGCGCAATCAGCACGGTCAGGTGGTGTTGGAGTACGAGCCCGTGCGGCTGATCGCCGCGGCCCCCGAGCACACCGACGAAGGACACCGGAAATGACTGCGACAGAGACGAACACATCCGACTACGCGGCTCCGTTCTGGAGGGGATGCGAACGCGGGGAACTCCTGGTTCAGTACTGCGGTCACTGCGACCGGAGAATCTCCCCGCCCGAACCCATGTGCCCGCACTGCATCGGCTCCGAGCTGACCTGGATCCCCAGCAAGCACACCGGCACCGTGTATTCGTACAGCGTCGTTCACCGGTCCCCCGGGCCAAACTTTCCCACCCCGTACGTGCTGGCCGTGATCGACATGGACGACGGTTGGTCGCTGCTGGCCAACGTCGACGATCGGTCTGACCTCGGGACGGTCACATGCGGTTCGCGCGTGCAGCTTTCGTTCACCGCTGCAGGCGACGGAAGCGGGATCATCCCGATCTTCCGACTTCAGCCCAAGAAAGGATGTTCGTCCAAGTGAGCACAGACATCGGAGCTACCCGACTCGGACACCTCAACGTGCTGGTGGCCGACCACAACACTGCCGTCGCACATTACCGGCGCTTGTTCGACACCGAGTTCTTCTTGTTCATGCACGTCCCCGACGTCGCATCGACGAACACCCTCGGCGTCATCGGTGACACCTGCATCGAGCTGTTCGCGCCGTACCACGCGGACTCGGTGCTCGGCCGCAACCTCGCCAAGCAGGGTCCCGGCGCGTTCGCCATCGAGTTCACCG
Organism: Rhodococcus sp. USK13; assembly: GCF_018343855.1. Classification (NCBI taxonomy): domain Bacteria; kingdom Bacillati; phylum Actinomycetota; class Actinomycetes; order Mycobacteriales; family Nocardiaceae; genus Rhodococcus; species Rhodococcus sp. USK13. The sequence goes on from NZ_CP069242.1 coordinate 1,444,490, forward strand.
TCGCCGACTACGAGCAGGCACGCGAGGCCGTTCTCGCCCACGGGCTCCGGATCACCGCCGCGGATGCTCCCCACTACTTGTGGATCCACCCGGCCGATCTCGGCGGCCTCTCGATCGAGCTGTCGCCGGCCCAGTTCCGCGGCGACCCCCGTGCCGAGACGGGCTGGTCCACCGACCGCTGGGCCGACGGCCCCCTCGGGATCGTCGGCTTGCGGTCCATCTCGATCGAGGTGACCGCACCGGCCGCCGAGGTCGCCGCCCAGCTGCACAGCCTGTGCGCGGCCAAGGTCACCGACGAAGGCACCGTATCCGGCCGGGACTTCGTCGAGGTGCAGATCGCCGGGGAAACCTTCCGGCTGCTTTCACCTTCCCCCCAAGGCGCCTCGCGCGGGAAAATGGCCTCGCTCGACTTCACGGTGCGCAATCTGGACGCCGTCCATCAGTGGGCCCGCACGTGCGGGGTCCCGGTGGTCGAGGCTGCCGGCGGGGCGCGGCTCGCGCTGCCGGCCGAACTCAATCTCGGCACCCGGATCGAATTCGTTCAGGCATGACCCACCCTGAGACAAGCCCTACGTGCCAGAGCAGCACCGCCTGGATGGAGGAGAACGGCAGATGACGCACCCAGACGCGTTCGAATACACGATCGGCGACATGGCCGCCGAATTGGGAAAACACTATCCCCGCCACACGGCCACCATTTGCGGGGACACCCGCTATACCTATGCCGAGTTCCTGCGGCGGGCGGAGTTGCTGGCCAACGAACTCGCCGCCGACGGCGTCGGCCACGGTGACCGGATGCTGTGGCTGGGACAGAACTGTCACCGGCTCCTCGAAACGCTGGCCGCGGCCAGCATGCTCGGCGCAAGCCTGTGCCCGGTGAACTGGCGCCTGAGCACCCGGGAATTGCAGTTCATCTACACCGACCTGGCCCCGAAGATCGTCTTCGTCCAATCGGTGAACCCACCCGTCGACGCCAAGAGCTTCGTCAGCGAGCTGCCGGGCACACAGATCGCCTACGACTACGACGGCAGCGAGGACGGCAGCTACGAGCAGCTGCTCGAACGCGGCTCCATGGTGCTCTCACGCCCGGCCGTCACCGGCCGGGACGCGGTCCTGATCATCTACGGCATGGCCTGGGACGGAGATCCGAACGGCTCGATGCTCTGCTCGGACAATCTGCTCGCCCACGCCACCCTGCAGGCCGATCTGCAGGACATCGACCGGCACACCGTGCTGCTCGGTTCCGGACCGCTGTTCCACATCGGGATGTGGCAGACCCTGATACCGGTCCTGATGTACGGCGGCACGGTGGTCATGGCACCCAACGCCGAACCCGAGCAGGTGGCACAGCTGATCTCCCGGCACAGGATCACCCGCGGTTACATCATGCAACCGACCGCCGAGAAGATCGCCGTCCTGCCCAACATCGCCGACTTCGACCTCTCCACCTTCCAGGACAACCTCGAGGTCCCCGGCTGGACCGAGCGGGTCCGCCGTGACCCCTCGCCGTTCGCCAACCCCTCGGGCCGAGTCTACGGCCAGACCGAGGTGGGCGGCTCGATGGCGTACGGGGCCCTCGGAGCAGCGGACGGCTACCGGATGTGCGGCCGGCCGGCCCCCGGATACCGCACCCGCATCGTCGACGCCGACGGCGCGGTGTGTCCTCCCGGGCAGATCGGCGAAATCACCGTCCGCGGACCGCACGTGCACCTCGGATACTGGAACCGCCCCGAGGTCAACGACATTCGCTGGCGCGGTGGATGGTGGCACACCGGCGATCTCGGATTCGTCGACGACGACGGTGTACTCGTCTTCGTCGGACCCAAGGGGCGTCTGGTCAAATCCGGGGCCGAGAACATCTTCCCCGCCGAAGTCGAACGCGCCCTCGAGCTGCACCCGGCGATCTCCGAGGCCGCGGTGATCGGTGTCCCCGACCCGCGCTGGGGACAGAACGTCGTCGCCGTCGTGGTGAGCACATCGGCGTCCCTGACCGAGGCTGAGGTGATCGAGCACTGCCGCAGCCAGCTCGCCTCGTACAAGAAGCCCAAGACGGTGCACTTCCGCAGTGAGCCGCTGCCGCGCAACAGCTTCGGCGCCAAGGACCACGACGCGCTGGACCGGCAGTACGGCGGCGGCGGCTATCCCGGCAGCCCGGCCTGACACCCTCGAGTTTTTTCACCAGCACCACCCCTCATATCCTCAAAGGAGTCGACGTAATGGGAATTTTGGACGGCAAGGTCGCCGTGATCACCGGCGGTGCCTCAGGTCAAGGCGCCGCGGAGGCGCGGCTGTTCGCAGCCGAAGGCGCCAAGGTTGTCATCGCCGACGTCCAGGACGATCTGGGCAAGAACCTGGTCGACGAACTCGCCGGCGCAGCGATCTACGTCCATACCGACGTCTCGAGCGAAGAAGACTGGGCCGAGACGATCCGACAGACGATCGACGCCTTCGGCGACCCGACCATCCTGGTCCAGAGCGCCGCCATCGTGCACCACAAGCTCATCGAAGACAGCCCCCGCGAAGAGTTCGACCGCGTCCTCGCAGTGAATCTGGTCGGACCGTATCTGGGCATGCGGGCGGTCCTGGAACCGATGCAGCGCGCCGGCGGCGGGTCCATCATCAATGTGGGATCCGGTTCGGCGCTCAGCGGGGTCGCCGGACGGGCGCTGTACGGGTCGTCGAAATGGGGACTGCGAGGGCTGACCAAGTCCGCCGCCATCGAGTTCGGAGTGTTCGGCATCCGGGTGAACTCCATCCAGCCCGGAGCCATCGACACGCCGATGCTGCGCCGCAGCGATCAGGAGATCCCGCCGCCGCAGATCCCGATCGCGCGCTACGGGACCCCGGAGGAAATCGCCGAGGCAGCACTTTTCCTGGCCTCCGACCGGGGCGCCTACATCACCGGCATCGATCTGCCGGTCGACGGCGGCTCGACCGCCGGGTCCTGGGTCCGCCCGCGGGCGGACTTCAAGACGAACGACTGACACCCACCACGGGCTGCGCCGGCAAGACCACGAAAGTGGCTCTTGCCGGCGCAGCTGTGTGCGGCGAAGGCGATACCGCCGCGGAATACTCATGGCATCCGCGGCGGTATCCGGGTCGCATGGGGGAGGGCACGACGCGACGATCGTGCCCCGGGAATCAACGCCCGCTACAAGGACTGCGCCGGGAGATCCGCTAAAGCGTCTTGCGACCGCAGCCAATGTCGGTGGCGGTCGAAATGGCTCTGGTCACGTTCGATCCAGATTCCCGAGGCCGTGGCCAGGTCCGCGCCGGTGGCGTCGAGGACGAGCCGGCCGGTCAACTCCCAGCGACCGTCCTGACGGGCGACGATCGTGGCCTCTACGACGAGGTCCCGCTCGATCGGCACCGGCCGGAGGTAATTGATGGTCAAAGTCTTGGTGACCGACAGAACGTTGTACTGGAGCGGCACCTGCCCGAGCACCTCGTCGAACACCGCAGCGGTCCAGCCGCCGTGGGCGACACCCGGGCCGCCTTCCATGGCGCTGCTCAACCGTACGGGCGCGCGGACTGTTCCGTCGGGATCGAGTCGGATCTCCGCGATGCCCATCTGGCATGTCCCGCGGGAACGGCAGCCACCGCACAGGCCGGATCTCTGAGAATTCATGGGGTTCCTGTCGCAACAACGATAGATTAGTACAGTGTATAAGGGGAAGAGTATGATGATCGCAGATCTCGACGGACAGGCGGAGCGCACGTGACCGAAACCACTGAGCGGCAAGGCAAACGCAAGGCGGAACGACTGAGCGAACAGCAGATCGTCGATGCCGCGCTGGAGATCATCCGCGAATCCGGGGTCGATGGCCTGTCGATGCGTCTGCTCTCACGCAAGTTGAACGTCACGCCCATGGCGACGTACTACTACGTCGCCGACAAGCAGGGACTGCTGGACCTGGTCGCACGCTGGGCCGTGGGCACCATCGAGATCCCGGAGAAGGATTCCGGGGAGTGGTATGAGCGGCTGCGCTTGTTGATCGACCGCGTCGAAACGGCGCTGCGTCACAACAAGGGCATCGCCGAAGTGCTGTTGAGTCGCATCATGATCACCCAGCGTGAAGTGATGAACGCCGTCATGGAGATCCTGGTGGATGCCGGCTTCGACTCCGCCAGCGTCGTCAAAGGCTACGCATCGATCCACACCTACCTGTTCGGCCGCTATCGGGTGGCCATCGCGCAGGAGGAGACCATGAGACCGACGAAGGCCGAGGCGGATACCCCACTCGAGGTGGACGACACCATTGCCCGGTTGATGCCCGTCACCCGCACGCTCACCGGTCGTGACTACTACACGTTCGGCATCGAAACCCTCATCTACGGCCTGCGGGTACAACTGCGGCGGCAGAACACCGCCGACGGTTTGGAGATGTAGTTCCGTCCACCGCCGCACGGCGTCGCCACCGACTCTGTGCGCCTCTGGCGTGCACGCGCGGGGCACAACCAGTTGTCGTCGGTGGTGCCCCGCTCCGTCCGCTCAGCTGTCCAAATCGACCACCGGGCCGGAACCGGTGCAGCTGCAGCGATCACGGACCTGGCCGGTCGCGGCGACGACCGCGTCCGTGAGCTGGAGTTCCCGCCCAGGGTCGGTGGACACAACGATATGTCGCCCGTCGGAGTGCTGACGCACCGTGAACTGGGTACCGTCGACGTGCGCGGCGTCGCCGTGCCGGCACGGCAGCGCCAGGGCCGGTCCGATCGGGCCGAAGGCCCGGGCGGTGATCCCTACTCGTCGGAGCTCGGCGGCAGCGTCCGGGTACGCGAATACGTACGGAACCTGGCGCATCAGCGCAACCAGCGCCTCGTCCTGCCCGATCGCCTCGGCAAGCTTGATGGTCAGGCCGACCAGGATCTTCGGCGTCAGATAGCGCAGGTACACGCTCAACCGGCGTACTTCGTATGAGGCGGTGTTGATGTTGCCGACGAAGCCGCCGAGCGCGGTGACGGCCCCCTCGACCTGGCGTGGCCAGTAGTTTCTGCCGTCGGACACGACCAGGCAATGATCCCCGGGGCCTACCGCGTAGTCGGAGAAGATCGCGGTGGCCCATTCGAGATCGGCGGTACGATCCGCCCAACTGATCGGGGCAGCCACCCGATCATCGGCGAGATCGGCCCACCCGATCCCCCAGAGCGGTCCCCGCTCGAGTTCGAGATTGGCGTCAAGTGTGTCGTGCAGGTTCATGCCTTCACCACCCTCTGGATCTTTCCCGTCGCCGAAGTGGCGAGGATGCTGTCGATCGGCATGAGCTCGAGGTTGGTCTCGATGCCCAGCGCGGACCACAGGGCCTTACCGACCCGGTCGGTCATGTCGGGGACAGTGGAGGAGGTCTCCGGCGAGTAGCCGACACGAACGGTCAACCCATCCATCTGTGAGCCGGTGCGCACCACCTGGAACACACCCGCCGAGGTCTCGGGCACGGATTCGACCGCCGTCCAGATATCGCTGACCGTCACCGGTGTCCCGCGCACCATCATCAAATCTCCCAGACGCCCCAACGGCCACTGTCGCATGTGTGTCCGGCCGCACGCACACCGCTCGCGGGTGACGCGGACCAGATCCTCGGTTCGATACCGCACCAGCGGCGCAATCGAGTTGCACAGCGATGTCGAGACCAATTCACCGATTCCCCCGTCGGCCACCGGTTCTCCCGTTTCCACGTCGAGAACTTCGAAGAATCCGGTGTCCTCCCACATGTGCATGCCGTCGTGCTGAGGGCATTCGAAGCACAGGGCCACGTCCCCGGCGGTGGACCAGGTCAGCAGGGTGATGTCCCACTCCCGGAACTTCTCCCGCATCGTTGTTCCCAGGGGCTCGCCGGCGAAGCCGACCGCCTTGAAGGAGGAGAAGAGTTCCTTGATGTCGCGCGTGCGGCCGATGTCGAGCAACGACACCGCGGACAGACCGATCAAAGTCATGTAGGCCGGGCGGTATTTCTCGATGACCTCGATGACCTTGGGCCAACCGTCGGTGTACACGTCGACGAAGATCGGGACCGCACCGAGCAGCTGCGCTTGCTGGGCGCTCGGGCCACGCATGGTGCTGGCTCCGGTGAGAATGTAGTCCCCGGGACGGATCCCCGCGGCGTACAGCGCGCGAGAGGCTCCGATCCAGTGCGGTGACCAGCCGTCGATCCACTCCTCGGCGAAGAACGTTGCATCGCCTGTCGTGCCCGACGAGGTGAACACGCCGTTCAAGGCTGTCCGGTCACGGCACTCGAGGCCGCCGAACGGCAACTGGTGCTCGCTGCGGTACGCCCGGATCATGTCCTTGGTGACAAAGGGCACCTTGGCCTGAAAGTCCGCCCGGCCTCGAATGTCGGCGGGCGTGATTCCCGCGGCATCCCACATCTCAGTGATGAGCGGAGCTCGGCCGTATACCTGGCGAGCCAGTTCGGAAAGCTTCTCGTCGTGATAGGCCTCCAGTTCCTCCCGAGAGAGGAATTCGACCTCGGGCTCCAACGCACCGTCTGGATAGCTCGATGCTGGTGTCATGGCCTCCGCCTTGTCTTCAATCCGGGCTCCATTCGAGCTCCCCATTGTGCAGGGTGACCGTCGTCACAACCAATTTGTACGTTGTACGATCATAGGTAGCGGGTCGACTGCGACGCAAGTCACGTTCGATGTCAGTGATTGTCGTGTCGAAGAAGCGTTCTTGGGGTGGGACGTGAGAAATGCACGACCGTCGGCTGCCGTAGGGTATACGCTGTATAATAGAAGTAATGCCATTGTCGGCGCCCGGTCCCAGGGAGGACGAAACACATGACCACTGCCATCGACGTAGGACTGTTGATCCTGAGAGTCACCGTCGGGGTGACGCTCGCCGCGCACGGCTACGCGAAAATCTTCCGCGGGGGTGGCCTGGCAGGAACTGCCCGCTGGTTCGATTCGATCGGGATGCGGCCGGGGCGGCTGCATGCACCGTTGGCGGCATTCACCGAAATCGGCGCCGGCGTACTGTTCGCCCTCGGATTTCTCACCCCGCTGGCGGCCGCGGCGATGATCGCGCTGATGGTGGTTGCTGCCTGGACGGTGCATCGCGACAGCGGCTTCTTCATCGTGGGTAACGGGTGGGAATACAACTTCGTGTTGGCCTGCGTGGCGCTCAGTGTCGCTGTCACCGGTTCCGGCAGGCTGTCGGTGGATCATCTGATCGGCCTCGGCTCCGAGATCGCTCAGTGGTGGGGTCTGGTGATCGCCCTGGTCATCGGTCTGGGTGCGGGGGTCGGACAGATCGCAGTGTTCTTCCGCCCTCCCGTTCCGGCGGAGCAGCGCTGATCCCACTGTCGCTGTACCGCGGGCACGGGTCGCCCGGACACGACACTCGCGTGCTCCGGTCTCGCGCGACCTCGCACATCTCACCTCCTGGACGCCGGTGCATGGCGGATCCGGGCCGGGTACGCCGTTCGGCGGGGCAGTCCAACTGCCTGCCCGGCGAGCTCTCTCGTTGACGTCTCGAAGGAGTCGGTATGTCGGTGAATCACCACCCACGTGAATCCGGAACGCTCGTGAAGAACCGAGTGTTCGACCAACCGCGTGCCGAAAAGGCGGTACGAGAACTGCTCCTGGCCGTCGGTGAAGATCCCGACCGCCCCGGGTTGATCGACACTCCCGCCCGTGTCGCTCGCTCCTATCGGGAAATGTTCGCCGGTCTCTACACCGATCCAGACGATGTTCTGAGCACCACCTTCGACGAAAGTCACCGTGAGTTGGTACTCGTCCGGGATATCCCGATGTACTCCATGTGTGAGCATCATCTGGTCTCGTTCCACGGCCTGGCCCACGTCGGATACATCCCGGGCAGCTCCGGCCGAGTTACTGGCCTCTCCAAGATCGCCCGGGTCGTCGACCTCTACGCGAAGCGACCGCAGGTGCAGGAGCGACTCACCAGCCAGATTGCCGACGCCGTGATGCGCAAACTCAGCCCTCAGGGCGCGATCGTGGTGGTCGAGGCCGAGCACTTGTGTATGGCGATGCGCGGAATCCGCAAGCCGGGAGCGGTGACGACGACGTCGGCGGTCCGGGGGCTTCTGCAGTCCAGTGCAGCCTCGCGGTCCGAGGCGCTGAGCTTGATCCTGCGCAAGTGACCGCGGCGATGTGAGCAATTCCTGCGCTCCCGGAGTAGCAGGGGAACGGCCGAGCAGACGGCATCGGCCTGCCTACACCGGTGGGCTCACACCCGCGGCGCTGGGCGGAGACGGCCATGTCACCGTCGCCGTGGACCTGACGCCGATCTTCGAACGGGCACCGGCCGGCATTGTTGCCCCCATCTGGTTCCGGCCCGTCATCGGCGGTACGTCACGGCCTGGCTCGTCCGGCAGAGCACCAGTTCCGGGACCGCGTCGCGGTGGTCGCGATGGACGGGTTCGGCGGGCCGCCGCCGACGCGGCCAGAACAACCCCCCGATTCGGTGACGACCTTGCGTGGCCCACTACAAGATCCAGTCACTGCGACCTCACCCGCGCGCACGATGCACTGGAGTACCCTGTGCACGACTTCCAGCGCGGTTCCTCCAAGCGGAGCCCCGAGGAGTGCAAAATCGGATGCCGTTGTCGTTAAAGGCTGTTCCACATTTTTCCAAGGAGGAGTGAGTCCACATACTCTTGGCATCTCACTGATCCTCGGGACCTGTCAGTCAGCTGGTTGGGGTAGCCCAAGGACAGGTGGACGGGGCTCAGAGATTGGGGGAGGGAACTCCCTGTCGGGCAGGATATGCGCTCGCCAACCGGCTCACTTCGTCTTGGGTGCAGTTCGACTCAGGGATGACCTGCACACAATCGCTCGATGAACCGACACCGAGTCATTCCGAACTCGACCGAGGAGGAACTCCTCGGTCGCGCCCCTGTACGGCGCCCACCTGCTGGCAAACTCGATGACGCGCTCCGTCTCGATGCCATGATGGGGGCGTTTGCGGTTTGCCTCGAGCAAAGCGGCACGCGCACGACGCCGCTGCATTTGACGGTACTCGCGGGAGTTCACGGATTTCACACCTCTACCGTGACTGAAGCCCTCGGGAATTCCGGAGGTCCCAAGCTGCAGCGAGGGCTACGCGGGGACGCCTGTCGTTCTCATCTGACTGCCAGGTTTACTGAGGATCCACTTATCGTCCAACCGCCTCGCGCGATGGATGTCGTTGCCGTCGTAGCGGTTCGGCCTCCTGCACCGCCGGTACTCCACTCGCGACGGCGGCGGCCCCGTGTCGATAATCGAGCAGATCGGGGTATGCACCCGTGTTCATCTGTAGGTACCTTTATGACGTCGTCCATTCGGCCGACGCCGACGGGCTACGGTCTCAGTGCTCGTCTGTGCTGCAGGGATGCACCGCTCGGGGGGCGGTTCGACAGGCGGCCGTTGTCCGCTCCGATCACGGTGTCGGACACAGGGTTCGTCGCGCCTCGACCGAGAAACAGAGTGGGAGAGGACGAAGGGCGGGCCATGCTCTCGGCATGGCCCGCCCTTCTCTTCCGGTCAGGAGTACTGACCCCGCTCACGGAAGGCGAAGCCGCGGTGGGCGGGAAGCTCCGAGGCGGGGACCGGCCGCGCCACGTCAGCCGGCTGGGGGCCGATGCGGTCGGAGATCTTGCGGAGCTTGTCCGCGTCGAAGTTGAACACCCGGACGGCGGTCTCGCCGAGGATCTTGCGGGTCTCGTCCTCCGGAATCGAATGGAACGTATTCCGGACCGCGAGAGCGGTGTTCGGCCAGGTGCCTTCCTGGTGCGGGTAGTCGGTACCCCACATCAGGTTGTCGACTCCGACCTCGTAACGCTGCGCAGCCTCGAACGGTGCCAGGAAGCTGCCGCCGATGAAGCAGTTGCGGCGGTAGTACTCGGACGGCGGCGCAAGCTTCTTGACGAACGGGGTCGCAGTCGCGCCGTAGTAGATCGAGTCGAGATCGGCGATGGTCTGCGGAACCCACGCGGTGCGCTGCTCGCAGAACACCAGCTTCAAGCCGGGGAAGCGTTCGAAGACCCCGCCGAAGATCATCTGATGAATGGCGCGTCGGCCGAGCCAGAGCGCCTCGCTCTGGAACAGTTCCATCCCGCCGGGACCGGTGATTCCGAGCGGTGTTTCACCGCCGCCGCTGTGGGCGCAGAGCGGCATGTCGAGTTCTTCGACTACACGCCAGAACGGGTCGTAGGCGGGGTCGTTGTAGGCCGTCAGTCCGCGGCGCGGTGCCGGGAAGTTCACACCCTTCAGGCCGTGCTCGTGTCCCCACCGCACCGCCTTGATCGCTTCGTCGATATCCCAGATCGGTACGTGGACCAGGCCGACATGCCGTTCCGGCTCGACGGTGACGAAGTCGGCGAGCCAGCGGTTGTAGATCTGCTGGCCGACCTGCTGGAGCTGGGCGTCGACCCCGTCGACGCTGAGGCCGAGCGGGGACAGGAACGGCAGGACCTCGTCGTTCTGGCCACCGGCGAAGATCACCTCGGCGGCAACCCCGTCCGCGTTCATGTCCTTGATCCGCACGTGCGGATCTTGCTGTCCGCGGCATTCGAAGGCGAGTCGCACCGCCTCGCGCTGAGCTTCGCTCTGCTTGCGCTCACTCTGCATGTCATTGGTTCCGACAAACGCCACGGGGCCGGCGTTGGCTTCGGCGTATCGGTCGAACTCCTCGAGGTATTCGGCGGGGCAGTACTCGCGCAGCTGCCCGGTCAGGGAGGGCCCGACGTGCCCGTCGGTGCTGACCAGGATGTACGGCGTAGTGCTCAGGCTTTTCTGCCCGGTTTCGGCGGCGGCTGTTGCTGTCATGGCAGTCCTCTCCTCGAACCAATCGAACGGCCGGACGCAGGGATTCTGCGCAGTCAATGAGGCCTCGGTCACATTTGTACACCATAGAATGGATCGCCCGCAAGGCCGGGTTATCGAACTCCTCAAACGCAGCTTTAGGGAGTTCTTGCTGCACCGAAGAGTTATACTGCGTATAACCGTTGGTCTATCCTGAGCAGTACCGTGCCTGTTCCGCCGTTCTCCGGCACACGACCTACTCACACCTACGCCTACCTTTGTGAAAGGCCTCCGCATGCCCGTTTCTGTGATTGTGTCCGGCGCCCGCACTCCGATCGGCCGCCTGCAGGGCTCCCTCTCCGGGTTCTCCGGCGCCGACCTCGGCGCCATAGCCATCGAGGCGGCGCTCGGCAAGGCCGGTGTCGCCCCCGACCGCGTGCAGTACGTGATCATGGGGCAGGTGCTGACCGCTGGAGCCGGGCAGATGCCCGCCCGTCAGGCCGCGGCGAAGGCCGGGATTCCGATGAGCACGCCGTCGCTGAACATCAACAAGGTGTGCCTGTCGGGTGTGGAGTCGATCATCCTCGCCGACCAGTTCATCCGGTCCGGCGCGTTCGACGTGATCGTCGCCGGCGGGATGGAGTCGATGAGCCAGGCACCGCATCTGCTGCCCGGTTCCCGGGGCGGTTTCAAGTACGGCGACGTCACCCTCGTCGACCACATGGCCCTCGACGGGCTGCACGACGTGTTCACCGATCAGCCGATGGGCGTGCTCACCGAGGCCGGCAACGACAAGGACCTCATCGCCCGCGAGGACCAGGACGCGTTCGCGGCCCGCTCGCACCAGTTGGCAGCCAAGGCGTGGGACAGCGGGATCTTCGACGACGAGGTCGTCCGCGTCGAGATCCCCGCGCGTAAGGGTGAGAGCACCTGGTTACGCCGCGACGAGGGCATCCGCCCCGACACCACCGCCGACACCCTGGCGCGACTGCGCGGCGCCTTCCGGGACGGCGGCTCGGTGACGGCCGGCAACGCGTCGACGATCAACGACGGCGCCGCCGCGGTGGTGGTGATGAGCAAGGAGCGCGCCGAGGCCGAGGGACTGACGTGGCTGGCGGAGATCGGTGAGCACGGCATGGTCGCCGGGCCGGATTCGGGTCTGCAGTTCCAGCCGTCCGGTGCCATCGCCAAAGCCTGTGGCGCAGCCGGTATCTCACCCGTCGAGCTGGATCTGATCGAGATCAACGAGGCGTTCGCCGCGGTTGGGATCGCCTCCACCCGTGAACTCGGGGTCGACGCCGACCTGGTCAATGTCAACGGCGGCGCCATCGCACTCGGGCACCCCATCGGAATGTCCGGCGCCCGGATCACGCTGCACCTCGCGCTCGAATTGCGGCGCCGCGGTGGTGGCACCGGTGCGGTCGCCCTCTGCGGTGGTGGCGGACAGGGCGACGCCCTGATCCTGCGCGTGCCGTAGCGCCGGGCCCGTAATCTCCGCGGCCGCCGGCCCTCACCATCGGCGCTCCCCCCTCTTGGCCGGTGCTGGGCCGGACTCTGCCTTCCTCCGGGTCTGCCGCCGAGCTCGCGGAAAGTCCGACCGTGACCTGAACACCGTGCCGTATCGGCGGAGAGAAGTACTTGATGGAATTGAATTCGGTAGATCGACGTCCCTCTCTCCACACCCGTCCTTCTCGGAGAAAGGCCCGCGCGGCCTGTGCTGGGTCCGGCAGACTGGTCGTCCTCGCCCTGGCATCGTGCGGCATCGCGGTCTCGCTGATGCAAACCATCGTGATGCCACTGTTGCCGGAGTTCCCTCGGCTGCTGCACACCACACCCGGCGGGGCCGTGTGGCTGGTGACGGTCAACCTCATCGCCGGCGCGGTCTGTGCGCCAGTTCTCGGTCGGCTCGGAGACATGTACGGCAAGCGGCGTCTGTTGTTGATCGCGCTCGCGGTGATGGCGACGGGTAGTGCTCTCGGCGCGCTTTTCGATACCTTCGCCGCGGTGTTGATCGCGCGCGCCCTGCAGGGGGCGGCGGTCGGAGCCGTGCCACTCGGCATCAGCATCATGCGCGATGAACTCCCACCGAGGCGGGTGGCCGGTGGGATCGCGTTGATGAGTTCCACGCTGGGCGCAGGCGGGGCAATCGGGTTGCCCTTGACCGGTGTCGTCGCCGAACATCTGAGCTGGCACTGGCTTTTCGGTGGTGCCGCGGTGATCGGAGTGCTCGGAATGGGCGCGATCTGGGCGGTGGTGCCCGAGTCGCCGGTCCGTTCCGGCGGCAAGTTCGATCTACTCGGCGCCCTCGGGCTGGCCGCGGCATTGGTGTGCCTGCTGCTTGCCATCACCCAGGGCAACGGATGGGGCTGGGGGAGCGGACCGGTTCTCGGATTGTTCGCCGGGGCGGCAGCGCTGTTCCTGGTGTGGGGTAGATACGAACTACGGCTCACCCCGACAAGGCGTGCGGCCGGAGTTCGGCAGCCGCTGGTGGACCTACGCGTGTCCGCACGCCGTCCGATACTTCTGACCAACATCGCCTCGATCCTCGTCGGGTTTGCCATGTTCACGTCCTTCATGGTGAGTGCCCAGATCTTCCAGGCCCCCCTCGAGACCGGTTACGGCTACGGGATGTCGTTGACCCTCAGCGGTCTCGCGCTGCTCCCCGCCGGTCTGATGATGGTGGCGTTCTCCCCGGTGACCGCCTACCTGTCCCACCGTTGTGGTCCCCGAAGGACCTTCCTGATCGGCACCATGATCCTCATGGCCACCAATCTCGTCCGCGCCGTCACCCCACCTCACCTCGTCGTCGTGATCGGGGCGGCAACGGTGACCTCGGTCGGCGCTGCATTCGCCTACGGCGCGATTCCTGCGATGATCATGCGAGCGGTCCCGACCACGGAAACTGCCGCGGCGAACAGCCTCAATACCTTGGCCCGGTCCCTCGGTACGTCGACGTGCAGCGCGGTCGTCGCAGCTCTGACAACCGCATCGGTGATGCACATTGCGGGAGTTGAGTACCCCACGGCCGCCGCGTACGCGGCCGTCTTCGGGATCGCCGCGGCTGCCGGATTGCTCGCTGTCGGCATCGGCATGTTCATCCCCCGTGGTGACCTCCTCGTGGAAGGGCCACCCGCCGCGGAGGTGTGGGAATCGGCCGAGAAGGAGACATGCGCGGCGATGGAGGGAGCACCCCGACGAGAACCCGCCCGGTAACTCGCGCACCCGTCCTGGGACGGCCCCACACTTCGCCCGGCTGAACACCCCGACGTGTTCGGGTAGCGACCCGGGGGTCTGCACGGCGCTGCCGGTGCGGTCCCCTCATCCTCCACCACCGACCTGATACACCAGGTGTTACACCGATGTCCGACAGACGGTCCCGGGCCCGGGACCGTGCGCCGACCCTGCCCCTCGGACAGTCTTTGCTGCAAGCGCCCCGCACCGCCGAGACCGTCGATCTACCGGCCCGGGGCCGTCGGGATCCTCCTCGCATTGGCTGCCGCCTGAAGCCCGTCCGCGGAGGCGGCCGCCCACCGCGTGGACGGCGAGTGCCCATCGGCCCGCGCAGTGCTGTTGCCGCGACGACGGATTCAGCGAGTAATCCGACAGGACCGCCCGAAGGCCGACCGCATTTGTCGGCGCGGCCGACCCCGACACTGCGCGAGCACGATCGACCGGTCCGCCAGCCCACCCGCACGGCAGCGGCAATACGGTCCATGACGCGCCTCGAAGGAGGGATCGTCGCGTTCTATGCCGCTCCGACCACGAAGTCGAAACGATGCGCAGTCGCCCGGTCGGCGAACCTGCACGGCTCGACGCCCCAGCTCGCGGCCTTGCGGAGGTCGACCTGGTACCCCTCGTCGGTCTGCCACCGTTGACTCGACACCGCACCGTGGAACGCCCCTGCGGCGAGGGCCTCCTCGGCGCTCGCATGGCGGGCCCGCATGCTCGCACCGGTGACGCCGGCGATCGTGTCCGCAACCTCGGCCAAGGTCAGGGAATCGGAAGCCAGATCGATCTCATGGCCGGCGAATCGGGCGCAGTCCAGGAACGCGGCCGCAGCGAAACGGCCGGCGTCAGCGGCGCTGATGTAGTCCATCCGCGTGTCGGGGTCCATTGCGGACACCAGTTCGCCTCGGCGGGACAGTCCCGGGAACATGAATTCCTCGGAAGGGAGGAGGTTCTCCATCATCATTGCCGGCTCGAGGATCACGCGATGCTCGACCGCGGCCGCCCGCACCGCGTCATTGGCAGCGGCCTTATTGATCCAGTAGGGCTCCCACCATCGCCCTTCGCTCCATCCGGTGAACTGCTCGTGGTCACCCGCCCGGGCCACCGAGGTATGGACCACCGTCTCCACGCCCGCGGCAGCGGCGGCATCCATCAGAATTCGTGCGACGCGAGCTTCACTCTCGAGGTCTTCCCGGTCGGAAGGATTCGGCGGCATCTGCATCGAGAACACCCCGTCGGCGCCGGCCAGCGCAGAGCGGATCGCCTGACCTTCGAAGAAGGATCCTTCGACGAGCTGCACCTCCCGCTCGGCCAGCGCCTGAGCCGCCGGCGACGAGGAATCTCGTACCAGTGCCCGAACCTTGACCGGCGCTTCCACACCGAGGAGGGTATCGATCATCGCACCACCCTGCATCCTGGTGGCTCCGGGGACAAGAATAGTTTCCGCTCGCTCATAGCGTTCCTTCCGTGACGACTTTGCCGAGATCGACCCCTGCCCTCAGGCTTTGAAACACCCACTATACGGCGTAGAATAAATTGCTTAGGTAACCCACAGTTTTGGGGTTGGCGCAACGGCCGGTGGCGATAGCTCGGGGCTCTCACGCCGGTCACCGGCCAGGGTTGCCCACCCGATCTTTGTCAGCGATATCCTCGAAAGGACGCCATCGAAAGGTGAGTCCACTGGTGAATGGGCGCCGGTTGTGCCGTCGGGTCCAGTGCCTCATGACTCGAGCGACGGACTCGAGCGACGGAGTGAGCAGACCGTCCGATGGGTGCAGGTGATCCGCTCGATACTCAACGCTATCCGCCGTCGCCCGCCGCGGAGCTGGCGCGCATCGGCTTCGACGAGGCGCAGGAAATCGGGCGCGGCGGTTTCGGGGTCGTCTACCGGTGCACCCAGGCGGACCTGGACCGGACGGTGGCGGTGAAGGTCCTCACCGTCGAACGGGCATCCGAACATCGTGGGCTTTTGCAAGTCGGCGCCAGCGACCGCGGGCGTCCCTACATCGTGAAGCCGTATCACCCGCAGGACTCCCTCGAGGTCCGGATCCGTCGCCACGGTCCGCTAACTTTGAGTGAGGCACTGCGGCTCGGGGTGAAGATGGCGGGTGCGATCGAGACGGCGCACGGACTCAGGCATCCTCCATCGCGACGTCAAACCAGCGAACATCCTGCTCTCAGACTACGGCGAACCCGAGTTGTCGGATTTCGGAATCGCGCACATCAGCGGTGGATTCGAGACCGTCACCGGTGCGGTCACCGGGTCGCCGACGTATACCGCGCCGGAGGTGCTCAGTGGTGATCCGCCGAGCCCGGCCGCCGACGTCTACGGCCTGGGCGCGACCCTGTTCAGTGCGCTGACCGGTCATGCCGCCTTCGAACGTCACAGCGGGGAGCAGGTGATAGCCCAGTTCCTGCGGATCACCACCCATGAGGTGCCCGATCTGCGGGAACACGGGATTCCGGACGATGTGTCCGACACGATTGCCCGGGCGATGTGCCGGACTCCCGGCCAGCGTCCCGCCAGCGCCGCCGATTTCGGGGAGGAACTGCGCACCCTGCAACGGCAACACGGTCTGCCGGTCGACGAGATGGCCCTGCGCGCGGAGCCCGATGCACAGGGAAACGGACGGCATGTGTCCACGCACAGCGGACACGTGTCGCCACCGTCCTCCGTGCTGGGCGCGACGGGACGTCTGCCCCTGGAACTGAGCAGCTTCATCGGCCGCCGACACGAGCTGACCGAGACGAAGAACCTGCTCACCGGATCCCGGCTTGTCACGAAGAATGCGCCCTGCCACTCACGGGCGAGGGCGTGGTCAACCGCATCAAAACCAACCTGGTGGTCCTCGATATCACCGACACCGGGCTGGCGCTGCGCGAATGCGCCCCCGATGTCACCTCAGAACAGGTTCGTGCCGCGACCGGTGCGCCGCTGCCCTAGGCGACGGTCGCCGACGCGAACCGAGGGAGATGACCGAGTCAGGCCGATCCCGGGCATCTCCCTCCTCCCACTTTCTCCAGACAAGGACCGCAAAATGCCGATGGGCCAAGTGATCACACTGACCTTCACCCACGACACCCCCGAGCATGTATTCACCGCACTGTCCGCGTCCCTCGACAAACTGACTCAGCATGCCGGGGAATCGAATCATTCCGACATGGAAGGGAGCTAGTTGTGTCGCAGCCGGTCGAGCACCTCGTTTGCAACGACGAGATCCTCGTCGAGGGCGACGGACCGGACACGAACACCGCCGGAATCGGACTCGAGGGTCCCACCGACGTTCACAACGGTTCCGTTGCCGAGCGCATGCATGGATTGCAGCACAACATCAGTGACGGCATTATCGCCGGGCAGACAGTCGATGAGAATGTCGGCGTCGCCGAGTGACGCTACGAGTTCCGTCACCACTCGACATGCGTCCTCGTTCGACGACAGGTTCCCGGCTCCGGACAGCGCCCAAATACCCGACGCCGATTCGAACAGTCCTTTCGCCGCAATTTCACCCTGTTCGACATCGCGGCCGATCAGACCGATGCGCTGCGCACCGAGCTCGACGAGCCGACGCGCAACCAGCAAACCGAGTCCACGGTCACCACCCACGATGAAGATCGTGGAGTCATGCAGGGGACTCATGTCGTGGTCCGCACCGTCAGCGGAATCGAGACGTGGCTGTGGTCACCGGCGGTTCCGTCGCAACCGGCGCATTGGGGGACTATTCCGGCTGCCCGGGCGGCCAGCTGTTGCTTGGCTGCGCTATCACGCGATTCGGTCGGGGCGACCGATCCTGCGTACTCGTCCCGTGCCAGAAGGCCGGCGCCGTAGGCCCCTGCGATCTGTGGCTGCTCGAGCAGTTCGAGAGGGTGGCGCAATGCCAATTCGATGTAATGCCTGGCTGCCGCATTCTGGGCGACACCGCCGGTCATGACGGTCGGCGTCGCCTTGCCGACCTGGGCGACCAAGCCGAGGGTTCTCGCGGCAACAGCTTTGTGGACCGAGGCGGCGATATCAGACTTGGCTTGCCCCTGCGCGAGGAGGGAGATCACTTCCGTCTCGGCGAAGGTGGCGCACATGCTACTGACTTCCAGGCCGTCGGCACCCGCCAGCGCAAGATTGCCCACCTCCTCGACATCGACTTCCAGTGCGCGGGCGAGCACATCGAAGAAGCGCCCGGTCCCGCTTGCACACCGATCGTTCATGGCGAAGCGATCCACCAATCCGTCGGCGTCGACCGCAATGACTTTGCTGTCCTGCCCGCCGATGTCGATGACCAATCTGACCCCTGGGTACAGGGCGGCTGCTCCGCGCGCATGGCAGGTGATCTCGGTGAACGACCGGTCGGCGCCTGGGACGAGCTTGCGCCCGTATCCTGTGCTGATGGTTCGTCTGATGTCGTCCTGAGTGACATCTGCTGCCGTCAGCGCCCGGTTCATTGCGCGTGTCACCGCATCTTTACTGACGGCACCCATCTGGACAACGCTCGAGCCGACCAAGCCACCGTCCTGGTCGACGACGGTGGCCTTGGCCGTCGTCGAGCCGAGGTCGACGCCCATCACGTACCAGTTCATCAGACCAGCGTCTTCATCCGCTGCACGTCGATGGCCTCCAACATCGCCTCGAGGCGGCTGTCGAACAGCTCATCGTTGTAGAACGACGCGTCCGCGACGTCGCCTTCGAAGACGAACGACTTGACCCCGCGTTCCCGTTCGGCTGTTTTGGCCAGCATCGACTGCGGATTCGTCATTGCTCGGCACGTGCGAGTCGAGTGGAAGGCGATACCGTCGATGGAGTACTGGTCGAGGCGCTCGAGCAGCAATTCCTGAAGATTCTTGAGCCCATGGTTCAGTGGGCACAGCAGGTAATGTTGGCCCATCCCGCGCAGCGGATTGTCGACATCGATGAGTTGTGGTTCCTGCCAAAAGGATTCATGCGTGTAACGACCGGCGACGACAGCGACGTCGTACTCGGCGAACTTGCGGGTGAGGAATCCGAGTTTGTTCCAGTTCATTATGCCGTCGAAGTACACGCGGTACCGCTCATTTGCGACGGCGGAGACTCCGTCGACGATTCGCTGCTGGATCTCGGCTTTCACACCCGCGAAGTAGTCGACGAGTGCCTGATTACCGGGGAGAAAGTTGATGGGTGCGATGCTGGCGACCCAGTCCCAATACGTCGCCGGTGTCGGGGCGAGCGTGCACAGTTCCATCGCTTCGAGGCGCAGTCGCGATGCCTTCTTGATGTAGGACATGCTCTCGCTCAGCGCATCCCAGTCGAACGGTCGCCCGGTTTGCTGCTCGAGGAATGTGACCAATTCCCGCAGCTGGCCTTCTACGTATGTGCTGGCCTCGTTCCACTCTTCACCACGCATGTATCCGGCGTCAGGCTTGTTGCCCCACAGCATCGGAATCGACACGTTGAAGATGGGGAGCTTTCGGTCGAAGACTCGATATGTCATCGCGTCCCATTGCTGACCGGTGCTGCACCCTGCATATCCGTTGACGAAGAAGTCTGGTGCGGGAAGTTTGGCTGCGAGTTCCTGTTGGTCGAGCATGCCCACGACGCCGCTTTCGCGTTCGTTGACGTTCTTCTGCGTCAAGACGGCACACCCGAGATGAGTGCGGGCATACGAGCAGAGCTCACCGATATAGCCGTACTCGGAACCAGCAGCCTGGGCCGGCTCCTCGAGGTGCTGTGCGGCGAGTCGGGCAGCGAACGCCTCACCGTGGCACCATTCGAGGCCCGCTGCCTGAAAGATGGGGTTGAGGGCGGAACCGTTGTACCAGACAACGTGCTTGCCACGCTCCTTGGCGGTGAAGATGTTGTCCCAGTAATCGGCGGTCATCTTTCCGCCGACTCGAGTGCTCGACAATCGGTTGGTCTTGTCTTGGGGCGTTGCGATCGACACTACGAACTCCTTCGAACGTGGTTACGAATCAGGCAGGGACGGGTGCGGCATGACGACGGATGCGCTCGATGAAGGTCTCCATCTTGGTCCGCAACGTCTCCACCGGAATGCCCTCGTGCTCGGTCTCGATCAACAGCGATGGCACATCGTGCTCGTCGAGCGCCTTGCGTAACTCCGGGTAGTACAGCATGTGCGGCTCGCAGAATTTGGCCATCAGCACGACGACTCCGACCGACCGGCTCTCCGCGAGCGAATTCAGTAGGTACGTATCCCAGTCGACCTTGCTGGTAACGCGAGTGGGGCATGGTGCGTTGATGTTTCGCTGCATGTACCACGTCGACAGCGCCTTCAGTGGATCGTCACTTTCGGGGACATCGGTAGAGATGTATCGGTAGCCGGTGTATAGGTCGTCGTCCACGACGAGTCCGCCGGATTCCTCGATGACGTCGAGGATTTCAGGTTTGGGTGCGTGGCAGAAATGGCCCGAGAGATGCAGCCGTACCAGGTCATCCGGTGCCTGATCGCGCAGCACGAGTCGATCGAGCAATGTCTCGAGGACGGCTGTGTGCTCCTCGATATCCATGACCATGCTCGATTTGACGAGAAGTTGCATCTCGCCGGCAGTGATGCGTGTCAGGCCTGACCGGCGCAAGTCGTAGAACCGGCGGAGCAGGCGACGGTTCGCATTGAACAGCCCGATACTGTGTGCGAGGTCCTCGGCGGTCACGACAGTGCCGACGACGGTTTCGATCTCGGTCTTCAGTTCGCCGATTCGACTGTCGACGCGCGGTTTGGTCCATGCGTCATCCATCGCGCTGGTGAATTGCGCGAAGTGCACAGGCTTTTCGGGCCGTGCATAGCGGATGGCATCGACGGCGCCCAGAAGTTGAACGCAGTGGTCGGCAGCGACGAATCCGTCGAACACGTCGAGTTCGCCGATGGCAGCCTGGTCGGCGACGCTCCTGGTGTATCCGCAGTAGAACTCGGCGAGCATGCTGCGACCCTCGGTGATCGGTGTCTTGCTCTCTTGAATGATCACCGGCAAGGCGCCTGCAGCATGCACGATCTCCGACGGAAAGTTCATGGGGAACGAGCCGATGACGGGTCGTCGATGTGTGTGTTTCCAATTCTGTGCGTACGAAACCGGATCGTCGGCGGCAGTTCGTAGCGTGGCCAGCGAGGGTGCGTGGAGTTCGCTCACTGTTCTCCTTCAACTTCCTCAAGTGAAACGCACCGCAACGGCGCTGCCTAGAACTATACATTTTGGGATATGTGCTGTCTAGAAATGTAAAACTATATTTGGACAGACGTATGCCCGAACGTGTTGAGTCGGTGTTCAGTCGAGGCGCGCTATCGACAGCCAGTGCGCGTGCGCTGCAGGTGCCCACTCGGTGCGGAAATCCTGGAGTCGTTTTACGGCCCCGAGACCGGGCCAGTCGGGCAGGAGGACGTCCGGCAGGTGCGGATCCATGTAGGGCGTCTGCCGGAGTGCGTCCACCAACTCCAGGTGGGCGAACAGTGCAGCCTCGCCCGACAGACCTTTCTTGTCTGCGAACCTGGTCAGGAGGTCGTCGTAATCCTGGGCGATCTTCTCGAGATCCCACGAACGCTGCACCAACTCGTCCTCCGAGATGCCGGCGGCAGCGGGCGACCCGATGAAGGAGACGGTGTTCGGCGACAATCCGAGGGAATCGATCACCCTCGTGGCTTCGGCCAGTCGATCCACGTGTGGAGTGACCCACACACCGGGACTGGGATTGCCGAAACCTGCCCACCGGAACGCGGCATACAGCTTCTTCCGTACCGCGCGGTGCGACTCGGGAACAGGAGCGATGACGACGAGCCACCGGCCATCCCATCGCCCGGCCTGGGACGCGTCCGGGAACACACGCCTCACACCTTCGATGAACAGCTGATGGCCCCGCTCGGTGAGACTCCACTTCGTTTCGCGACCGTCTCGTTTGGCGGTGATCAGACCGGATGCACCTGCGCGAGCGATTGCCTGCCTGCTGGCCGACTCCCCGAAGCCCAGGCCGGTGAGGGCATAGAGCAGCGCCGCCGTCCGCACCGGTCGACGGTATGGAGCAACGAACTCGCCGAGAATCGAGATGAGTGCGGAACGCGCGCTGCCAACCGAGGTCGACTCCCCCGCCGCCGGCTTCGACATTGATTCGGTCACGGACGACATGCTATCTGCGACCACTCGAACCACCGCTCCCCGGAATCTGCTCAGACCGGCGCCGGCATCGGTGTCGGCAACGCAGATGCGAGTCGGCGAAGGATATCGGCAGCCTCGGACGCCATGCGAGGGACGAACTCGGCGATATCGATGATGTCGTTGATCGCGGACGCCACCTGGCCGGTCAGGACCAGGCCGTCTGTGACGTCCCCGTCTGTCTGAGCGCGCTGCATCGATTCGATCTTCCACCGTGTGAGCTCGACGGTATCGAGGATCTCACCCTCCGACTCCTGGTGATCCGTGAGCTTCTTCGATGCAGCATTGCGCAGGCCTCGACACGGTCCGTAGACACCGTCGAAGGCGACGTCGTCACCCTCTCCGGCGCCGAGAATCGCCTGGATATACGCCGGATGCCAGTCGGAGTTCGCGGTGCTGGCGATGAACCGGGTTCCCATCGCCACACCGTCCGCACCCATCGCCAGCGCGGATGCAAGGCCCCGGGCATCGCGAGCACCACCGGTGAGCAGCACCGGAACGTCGACCACTTCGGTGACGCTGGGAATCAATACGTACGAGTGAACGGCCTTGCTCGGTGCGTGCCCGCCCATCTCGAATCCCGCAGCAATGACGACGTCGACGCCGGCGTCTGCGGCCTTGACCGCCTGCCTCGTGGATCCCACCTTGTGCTGGTGGATCATCCCGGCGTCTTTGATCAGCCCGATGTAGTCGCCGGGGAATCCCGCCGAGGTGGTGAGGACGGTCAACTGGTCGGCCAGTGCCGAATCTGACCGCCGAGCCTCGAGTACCGTGCGGATATAGACGTCGGTGAACGGCAGTACGACGCCGTTGCCGTCGACACCGACCGGAATGTTAACTGCGAACGGATTGCTGGTCAGGGACGCGCACTCCTCGATATGATCGCGGAACGTGCGTGCGCCCGCCTCGAGGTCGGTAGGCATGCCGGGCATCGAGACCGTCCCCAACCCGCCTGCGTTGGAGACAGCGGCCGCGAGCTTGGGAGTCCGGAACGGGCCGAGTCCTTCCTGGACGATCGGGTGGTCGATTCCGATCAGGCGCGTATACCGGTTGGTGATGGGATGCATATAGGGCTCCTGCCTGGGAAATGGGGTGCTCGTAGTTCTACAAAGAAGGTGCGTCAGCGCCTCGCCGAGTCAACTCACGTCCGCGCGTTCAGGTGCCGACGCCAAGTCGCCGGCGATGATTCGGTCGCGCAGGCGGAACTTCTGAATCTTGCCGCTCGGCGTCATCGGGAACTGATCGGTGAAATACCAGAGCGAAGGCGCCTTGTGGGCCGAAATACGTTCGCGACACCAGGCTTTGAGCGCTGAAGGGTCGGGGCGATCGTGGCCGTCGTGGAGTCGGATGACCGCCCCCACCTGCTCACCCCACCGCTCGTCCGGCACGCCCACGACGATGACGTCGGCGATCGACGGATGCTGGAACAGTAGCTCCTCGATCTCGCGAGGATACAGGTTCACGCCGCCGCGGATTATCACCTCGGTGAGGCGTCCGGTGACCTTGATGAAGCCACGGGCATCCATGGTGCCGAGATCTCCCATGTGCAGCCATCCCTCGGCGTCGATGGTTGCGGCAGTGGCATCGGGCATCTCGTAGTAACCGAGCATGTTCTGGTAGCCGCGGCAACAGATTTCACCCTGCTCACCGATTGGCAGTGCTTCACCCGTCAGCGGCTCCGCGATCTTCACCTCGAGTTCGGGTAACGGCTGACCAACAGTGGTTGCTTGATCGACCGGATCGTCCGTGACACGAGTCTGGCTGATCACACCGTGCATCTCGGTCTGTCCGAACAGGATCGTGAACCGGCAGTTCAGGCGGTCGATGACTCGGTGAATCAGGCTCTCGGGCACGGTTGCGGCTCCGGACAGTACCGTGCGCAGGCTGGAGATGTCCCTCGTCTCCAGATCTGGGTGTTCGAGCAGTGCTATGAGCATCGTGGGAACCATCAGCGAGTGCGTGCCGTTGTAGGTTTCGACCATTTCCAGAGTCTGCGCGGCATCGAATGCAGGGAGTACAACGTAGGTGCCTCGCTTTGAGAAAGTCCCCAACTCGGTGACTGCGCCGCCGCCGATGTGGTACATCGGCATCGCATTGATGCACACGCCGCCGTCGTCCATGTCGGCGCGGTCGAACACGAAGTTGGCCTCGTTGATGATGCCCTTGTGATGCAGTAGAGCACCCTTCGGGAAGCCCGTTGTTCCCGACGTGTACTGGATCTGCACGGGATCCATGGGGTCTACGTCGGGCAATTCCTTCGTGCTGTCGGCGGCGTCGACGAACGACCGCCACGTGCTGGTGCTGACGATCGTATGCAGCTCGGGAAGATTGGGCCGGATCTCGTCGATGATCGATCGCAGGTCGACTCCTCTGTAGGAGTCGCGATAGAACAGCGCAACGGCACCGGCCTGCTTGAGCACGTACTCGAGTTCGTGGGCGCGGTAAGCGGGATTCGCTGCGACGACGACCATCCCCGCCATCGCGACGGCCTGCTGCAGGATGACCCAATCGGCACTGTTCGGCGCCCAGATACCGATCCGATCTCCTGGCTCGCACTTGGTCAGCAGTGCCTTGGCAACCGACTCGACCTCGGCCAGCAGTTCGCTGTAGGTCCACGAGGTCCGCTCGCTGGGGTCCGGAACGGCATCGACGAGGGCGATGCGGTCGGGAACTGTGCTTGCAGCCTCGCGAAGCAACCCACCGAGGGTAATGTCGCGAACTCCGGTGCTGGGAGTCGACGGCCACAGTGATAATTCTGGGTGCATGGTGCGTAGTCCTGTCTTCAGCGTTTGAGAGTTGAAGTGTCGTTTCGATACGCGGTACACGAGGCATCTCGAAACCTTGTTGCCTCTATCACACGCTGAAGTAATACATCGAAAACCTGAATTCGTCCAGTAGTGTCAAACGACTAGAGCGGCGAACCGGGCAGCCCGTGGATGCCTGCGATGCCGGCCAGGGTGAAACGTTTACCTCATCATCTATCAAAAACAACCAGGCCTCCGAACTCCTGAAGCCCTTCCGGAGATGTGTTGCGTTGTGTCTATACTCTACATAAATGTCCACGTCACATCAATATCTGTCAACTAATGTGCGGTAGCGCCATCTCTGGAGGTAAGTGCATGTCCTCATCCACGCTAGTCCGACACTACGAAGACTCGGGAGTGCTGATCGCCGGTGGGACGTCGGGTGTCGGCCTCGCGACGGCTCTCGGCTTTGCCGCCGCAGGCGTACGCCGAATCGTGTTGCTCGGTCGGAACGAAGAGCGAGGGAAGGCCGCAGAGCGAACGGTCCGAGACCGGTGTTCGGATGTCGACGTAACCTTCATCGCGACCGATGCATCCGACATCGGCCAAGTGGAATCTTCGGTCGCCGCGGCTCACCGGGCGTTGGGATCGGTCGACGTTCTTGTCAACTCCACAACCACGTCCTACCGGCCGGAGCTGCTGCACCGTACTCCAGTCGCCGACATCGCGGGCATCCTGATGGGGCAGGCCCTACCCCCGATGCTGGTGACCCGGACAGTGTTGCCGCTGATGCAGCAACAAGGAGGGGGAAGCATTGTCAACATCGCGTCAGATGCGGCCAAGGTGCCGACGCCAGGCGAGAGTGCCCTCGGGGCCGCGATGGCCGCGATCGTAATGTTTACGCGGGTTACCGCGATCGAAGCCAAGCGCAATGGTGTGCGAGTGAACGCGGTGACTCCCTCATTGATCGATGGCACGCCAACAGCGGCCAACGTGCTCAGCGATGGCTTCAGCAAGTCGCTTTTCGAGAAGGCGTCAGCTCAAGCTCATCTTGGGGTGGCTGTGCCCGAGGATCTCGCATCCCTCATCGTGTTTCTCGGCGGCCCCGATGCAGCTCGCCTGACCGGTCAGACGATCAGTGTCAACGGCGGCATCTCCGCGTTTTGACACACCATGAACCCCACCCTCGCCCACCTGCCGCGGGGCGCGATCGCAGCCAGGGGCGGTGGGGCGGTGAGGGCGTAGTGTCAGGAAAATTGGGCCCGAACAAGCATGCCATCGGTATCGACGATCTTGACCCGTGGGCGTCCCTCACGCTGTCCTACGGTCTGTTCGAACTTGTCGATTCGCTGCCAGCCTTCGTAGTCGACCGTGTCCGGCCTTCGGTCTCGCACGAGCTCGAACAGCGAGCGACGTCCGCCCGCTGGAGCTGTGAGTCGCCCGTTCGCGTGGTCGTCGAGAAGACTCGTGACCGTTTCGATCGAGCAGTGCTTGTTCGTGCCGATGACGCCGGAAGGACCACGTTTGATCCACCCCGTCACGTACACACCCGTCCGAGTTTCTCCTGTACCCGGATCCACAACCTTCCCGTTGTGGTTCGGAATGATTCCGCGGTCGATGTCGAAGGGAAGGCCGGGCATCGGGCGGCCTCGGTAGCCGACCGACCGTACGACGAGTCCGCATTCGAGCACATCTGTTGTCTTCGTGGGCCGGATGCCGGAACGGCCGTCTTCTTCAGCGATCATCTCATTGCGCCGCAACCGTATTCCTCGAACGCGATCGCCGCCGACGATCTCCACTGGGGACGCCAGATAGCGCAGCACTATCCTGCGTGGAGCACCGCCGACGCGTCGTAGCGCGAGTTCTTCCGCAACCAGTGCCTTCAGGGTCGTCGGTGAACAGGCCGTCTGATCGGTGTCATCCTCGGTGGGGTCGACTTCCGTCGCGGGACAGTCGAGGGTCAGCTCGACCTCGGTCGTCAACCCGGCGAGCCCCAGCAACTCGGGTGTCGTGTACGCGGCGTGTGCCGGGTCGCGACGACCTACTACGACAACCTCTCGGATGCCGCTGTCGGCCAGCGCCGACAGGGCGTGTCCGGCGATATCCGTGCGTGCCAATTCCGCGACGTCGCGTGTGAGGATGCGTGCGATATCCAGCGCCACATTCCCGTTGCCCAGTATCACCGCCCGCTCGGTGGACAGGTCGAAGGCGTGGTCTGTGTGATCTGGATGGCCGTTGTACCACCCGACCAGATCGGTTGCCGACACACTGCCCGGCAGGTCTTCTCCGGGAATGTCCAGTCGCTTGTCGGCGGGCGCACCTACCGCGTAGATCACCGCATGATGGTGGGCGAGGAGTTCGTCGTGGGTGAGGTGCGTGCCAATCTCTACCCCGAGGTGGAAGAACACCCCCGGCCGACGTGCCATGCGCTCGAATGTCCGTGTCGCGGACTTGGTGTGTTGATGGTCCGGTGCAACTCCGTAGCGAACCAGGCCCCACGGCGTGGGTAGACGGTCGAAGATGTGAACCTCGACGTCGAGACCTGGTGTGGTCGTCAACTCGTCCGCCGCGTAGCAGGCGCTCGGCCCGGACCCCACGATGGCCACGCGGAGCGGGCCTACTGATGACCGGTTGTGGTCGGATCGCTCGCGCGCGACTCTTTCGCGCTTGTATTGCGTGCGCGTCGATTCATTGAAGTAGCGCGCGTTGAGGTCCGCGTATCGGATGGTCTCGGGTGTGAGAGCCGAGTCCGGGACGATCGCGTCCACCGGGCAAACGTCGACATCCGTGCATGCACCGCAGTCGATGCAGGTCGCAGGGTCGATGTAGAGCATTTCCGCGCGTGCGTAGTCAGGCTCGTCAGGAGTCGGGTGGATGCAGTTGACGGGGCAGACGCTCACACAGCTCGCATCGTTGCAGCACTGTTGGGTGATCACGTGTGGCATGGAGGGTCGATTCTGTCGATCGAGACGGGAATGTTCGTCATTCGCGGCTGCCCGGTGTACCGGTCGAACTTCTCGGAGATGGACACGAGGCGGCTGGGGCTGCTGCCGGCTGCCCATACTCCCTCGGTGTCACCAGAGGGTCCGTAGCCGAACGCCATCGACACCATTCCGGTTCGTAGTGCAGGATCTTTCATTGCCACAGCGGTGATGGAGGACAGGTCCGAGCTGATACGAACGAGCGCGCCGTCGGACACACCGAGTTCGGTCATGTCGTCGGGGTGCAGGAACGCGGGGTTGTAGGGGACGCCGCGGTGGGTTCGATCGATGTTGCAGGAGGAGTTGTAGACGTGGAGGTGTCGTCGGCACAGGAGACGGTACGGCCGGTCCGACCGGGGTAGCTCGACAACGCCGGCATGTCCGGCCAACTGGGCGAGTATCAGGCCGTTGCCTATGTCGAGGCGATCGAGCACGTCTGGGTCACCTGGTTGCACCTGTAGGAGGCGGGTCGTCCTGGTCATTCCGTCGGGATGGGATTTGACCTCCGAGAGAGGAATCGCGGAACCCTCGGACAGGATGTCGATGAGTTCGTCGGTTGTCGAGACGCCGTCGATCGGCCGAGGGGGAGAAGACGGACATCCGAACGGTGATACCGCGACCGGATACCCGAGTCGTTTCATGAGCCCGTGAAAGAACCGCCACTCTTCGATGACATCGGACCCCTCGGGGCGCTCGACGACGGCAGGCGAATACTGTGCGTAGGCTTGTCCGATTCCATAGCCCGTTCCCCTCGCTGCGAGCGCATCGAGAAACACGGTCGTCGACGGCGCCTCCAACGGCATCGTCGGTGCGATCACGTAATCGGCCACACGGGCCGAGGCGGAATACCAGGGGTCGAGCTGGACGAACAATTCCAGGGACTCGAGCGCCTCGACAGTCCGCCGCTGGTCGGGGAACGCTACGGCCGGATTACCTCCCCAGCTGATCAGTGCACGCACCTGCCCCTCTCCCGGGGTGAGAATCTCCTCCGGCAGCGTTGCCGTCGGCATCCCCGCCCGAGTCTTACGCAATCCGCGGACCCGCACCGTGCCCGGCAACGCCCAATCGGCATCCGGCGATGTGGCCTGGGCGACAGGAACGTAGGACGGGAGCAACGTGGGTGAGGCTGACACGGTCTCGCCCGCGCGCAGCCAGCGTCCGCACAAGGTCTCGAGGGCGAGCACCAGGTACTCGACCAGCGTGCCTTCGCCCGCCATGTTCGGTCCGGTTCCCGCCATGGTGTAGCCGCGTTTCGCGGTGGCGTAGCAGCGGGCGGCGGCGACGAGGTCCGCACTGGATATCCCCGCCCGCCGCGCCACCTCGTAGGGATCGAACCGGTGCACCGCGGCGGTCAACTCCGGAAGGCCGCGCACGTGCCGGGCAACGAAGTCCCGGTCGAACAGGCCCTCGTCGATGACGATCCTGATCATGGCCGCGAGAAGTGGGATGTCGTGCCCGGGTGCCGCCTGCAGATACCAATCGGCGTGTTGTGCCACATCGGTCCGGCGCGGATCGACGACGATGAGCTTGCACCCCCGGGCAAGGGTGTCCAGGAGCCAACGTTTGGGCGAGCCCGCTGGAAAGCCCGTGCAGGTAACCATCGGGTTGATCCCGATCAACAGGATTGCCTCCGGTGCGTCGAATCCTTGGGACGGCGCGGACCAGTACCCGAGGAGGGACTGCGCGACCTGTTTCCCACCTTTGTCGATGGTGTTCGGATCGAACCTCATATCGGAGCCGAGGGCATCGAACAAGGCGTTGTGTACTGGTGCTGCAGTCGGCGCCGTGGTGATGTGCGCCATCGTCCCTGCATAGCTGGCGATCGCGCGAGGTCCGAACCGATCGCGTATCTCCGCAAGTTTGGCGGCGATCTCGTCCATAGCCTGCTCGACCGGGACACGCACATGGCCGTCAGGTGTTCGCACCAGCGAGTGCACGAGACGATCGGCGTGCCGGAGGAATTCGTGCTGTGATCGTCCTTTGACACAGGTGTATCCGCCGTACACCTGATTGCGGCTGTTGCCGTGGACCGCGGTCGCGACTCCGTCGTCGACGTCCACACGTATCGAACAGTGATTGATGCAGATCCGGCAGAATGAATTACGCGTGTGCTTCATTGATCTCCGTACATTGTGGACAGAGCTCGATCGTTCAGGTGTTTGGGGTAGCTGCGGTCTGTTCAGCAGGCTGGGCGGCCGCGTTATGACGCTGGTACGTCGGCATGTGTAGCTCGATCGAGCCGGTGCAGTCTCCGCACGAGTGGGCCGACGTGCCGGTGAGCGAGAGCTCGACGTCCGGGGACGAAGCCACGGTGCCGCGCGTCTCGAGGGCGAGGAGAGCTGCACCATAGGCGCCGGTGATCTGCGGGTCCGGCGGGACATCCACGCGCACCCCCAGTGCCGAGCTCAAGAAATGGACGGCCGCGGCATTCTTCGCCACCCCACCGGTCATGACCACCGGCGTCTTCTTGCCCACCTGAGCAATCAAACCGAGCGTCCGAGCGGAAACCGCCCGGTGAACGGAGGCTGCGATGTCCGTCCGCTCGCACCCGCTTGCGAGCAGCGACACGATCTCGGTTTCGGCGAAGGTTGCGCACATGCTGCTGACCTCCAGGTTCTTGTCACCCGACATGGCGAGGTCGGCCAGCTCGTCGACCTCGCACTCGATGGCCCTCGCCAGTACCTCGAAGAATCGCCCCGTGCCGCTGGCACATCGGTCGTTCATTGCGAAGTCCTCGACGAGTCCCTCTTCGTCCACAGAAATGACCTTGCTGTCCTGCCCACCGATATCGACGATCAATCGGACGCCGGGGCACAGTGCTGCTACGCCGCGCGCATGACAGGTGATCTCGGTGAACGTCCGCCCGATGCCGGGGACGAGTCTGCGACCGTAGCCGGTGCTGATGGTGGCCGTGATCTGCGACGGCGCCACCGAGGCCCGGCCGAGAGCGTCGTCGATTGCCTGCCGCATTCCAGCTCGGCTCACGGCGCCCATTTGAATGGCACTCGCGCCCAGAAATGCTGCGGACCCGTCGAGGACGACGGCTTTGGCGGACGTCGATCCCAGGTCGACTCCCATGAAGTATTCCGTCACGTCGATCAGACCCGGCTTCGGCGAACGTCGATGCCCTCGAGCATCGCGGCCAGACGGCTTTCGAGGATCTCGTCCTTGTAGAAGGATGCGTCGGCGACGTCACCTTCGAAGAACATCGAAGGAATTCCGAGTTCTTTCTGCGCCGACTTCGCGAGCAGGTGCTGGGGGTTGGTGAATGCTCGGCAGGTACGCGAGGCGTGGAAGACGATTCCGTCGATTCCGTAGTCGACACAATCGCGGTTGGTGAGGTGCTTGA
Organism: Rhodococcus sp. USK13; assembly: GCF_018343855.1. Lineage (NCBI taxonomy): Bacteria > Bacillati > Actinomycetota > Actinomycetes > Mycobacteriales > Nocardiaceae > Rhodococcus > Rhodococcus sp. USK13. The sequence continues at coordinate 1,475,653 of NZ_CP069242.1, forward strand.
GCGTCTTGACGCCATGGTTCGTCGGGCACAGCAAATAGTGCTGCGCCATGCCGAGAATGGGATCGTCCGTGTCGATCAGGTGCGGTTCCTGCCAGAACGCATTGTGCGTGTACCTTCCGCAGACCACGGCGACGTCGGCGTCGGCGAATTTGCGCGATAGCCAGCCGAGCTTGTTCCAGTTCATGATGCCGTCGAAGTAGAGACGGTAGCGCTCGTTGCGGACGCCGGGGATGGCGTGGTCGAGACGGTACTGCACTTCGGTTTTGACGTCGGCGAAGTACTGGACCAGTTCCGGTCCGGCGGGCATGAAGTTGATGTGCGCGATGCTGGCGATCCAGTCCCAGTAGGTGGCCGGTGTCGGGGCGGCACGGCACAGCGCCATCGCCTCGCGACGTAGTTCCGAGGCGCGTTTGATGTAGGACATGTTCTGCCGTAGCGCATCCCAGTCGAATGGCCGGCCTGTCATTTCCTCGAGAAAGGCGATCAGCTTGTGCAGTTGATCGGCCACAAATTGTGATGCCTGCTCCCACTCCTCACCGCGAAGGTAGCCTGCGTCGGGTTTGTTGCTGGGCAGGAAGGGGAGGGAGACGTTGAAGATCGGTACCTGTTTTCCGAAGACGCGGTACGAAATTTCGTCCCACTGCTGGCCGGTGCTGCAGCCGGCGTACGCGTTGACGAAGAAGTCCGGTGCAGGCAGGCGGGCGGCGAGTTGCTGTTGGTCGACGAGTCCGACGATGCCGTTCTCATCCTCGGACTTGGCCTGCTTGGTGAGTACGGCGCAACCGAGATGTGTTCTCGCGTAGGAACACAACTCGCCGATGTACCCGTATTCCTCGCCGGCGAGCTGAGCCGGCTTCTCGAGCTGTTGTGCGGCCAGGCGTGCCGAGAACGCTTCGCCGTGGCACCACTCGAGTCCGGCGGCCTGGAAGATGGGGTTCACGGCTGAACCGTTGTACCAGACCACCTGCTTGCCGCGTTCCTTCGCCGTGAACAGGTTCTCCCAGTAGTCGCCCACCATGTTGGTGGCGGTCGGGATGACGATCTTGTTGGAATTGCCGAGCGTGGGGGCTGACACAGTAAGTTCCTCCGAAGGGTAGGTGTGGGTGCTAAACGGTGGACAGTTGCTTGCGTCTGATTCGCTCCACCAGCGCTTCCACCCGGGTGCGGATGGATTCCATCGGTAGACCCTCGTGTTCGGTTTCGATGAGCAACAGCGGAATCGATCTAGCTTCCAGTGCTTTCCGCAGCTCCGGGTAGAAGAGCATGTGCGGTTCGCAAAACTTCGCCATCAGAACGATGACACCCTGCGCGCCGCTCGCGTCGACGGAATCGACAAGGAAACGATCCCAGTCAACTTCGTGCTGCACCAGTGTCGGGCAGGGTACAGCTGTGTTGCGCCGGAGGTACACCGATGCGAGGGCTTCGAGTGGGTTGCCTGTAGCTCCGACATCCGTTGATACGTACCGTGTTCCGTGGAAGAGGTCGTCATCGACAACGATGGCTCCGCAGTCCTCGATGAGATCCAGCAGTTCTGGTTTCGGGGCGTGGCAGAAGTGTCCGGACAGGTGAACGCGGATTCGATCGTTGCGGGGCACGAAGTTCAAGCTTGCTATTACCTGGCTCAGCAATTCCGAGTGCTCCTCCTTGTCCATGATCATGCTGGACTTGACGAGAACCTGCAGCTGGGCGGATGTCAGCGCTGCATCGCCGGAGCGTCTGTTCTCGAAGACTGTCCGCATCAAGCGACGATTGGTATCATAGATGTCGATGCTTCGCGCGAGATCCGCGTCAGAGATCGTACGATCGGCGAACTTCGCGAGCTCGCTGCGGAAGTCTTCCATCTTCCCCAGTACCTGCGGTAATGCCCAATCATCGCTCATTGAGGACATCAACTGTCCGAAGTAGACCGGCTTGTCCGACTCGTCCTCGCGCACCACATCGATTGCACCCAGCAACTGGATGCAGTGGTCCGCGTGGAAGAAGGCGTCGTAGACGTCGAGGCGGCCGAGTGCTGCTTGATCGGCGACGTTGCGAGTGTATCCACAATTGAACTCGCCCAACAGGTTTCGGCCGACGGTGATCGGCTCTCGATCTTCCTGGATGATCACAGGAAGTACACCTGCGGCGTGCGCGAGTTCGGAGGGGAAGTTCATCGGAAACACCCCGAGCGCTTTTCTCCCGGTCCGCCTTTTCCACTGTGCGACGTAGTCGGTCGGATTATCGGCTACGGCACTCATGATGAGCATTGCCTGTGTGAACGTCGACGGCATGTTTTCTCGCCCGTCCTTCTCTCGTGTAGCGCATGGCGCAGGATCCCGGGTACGTCTCTTCGGCTGTGACGTACCCGACAGAAGCGATCTTGCACCCAATTTGCACAAACTGCAACTAGATGTTCGAAAAAGTGTACAACGTCGCAGCTAGGGAGGTATTGTGGTCAGCGCGAGGTTGGTAAATCTTCAAATCAAGGCTCGAGGTCATGAGAGGTGCGTGAGATGTGTGATTGCCGAGCCATATTTGTGGAAGCCGGTGGCGCACAGTCAACTTCGCCTGCATCCGTTCGGGGAACCCTCTTGACGAGATCCAAATCACACTTTATGGTCGTACCATTCGCAGAACTGCATCGAGCGATGCCGCGGTCGATCCCGCCGCGACTCTTCCTCTTCCATGAGTTCCAGGAGAAGATATGTCTTCGTCCCCGCCTCTCGACAACGCCGCGCCACCATCGAAAACCACATCCCGCCGCGCTTCTTTCGCTGCCTTCTCGGGATCGGCGATCGAGTACTACGACCTTGTCGCCTATGGAACCGCCGCAGCCCTCGTCTTCGGCGACCTCTTCTTCCGTGATGTCAGCACCCACGTGGCACTGCTGCTGTCCTTCGCCACCTTCGCCGCAGGATATGTGGCTCGCCCACTCGGCGGGTTGCTGTTCGGCTACGTCGGGGACAAGTATGGGCGCCGGACCGCAGTGCTACTCACGATCTCGGTGATGGGCGCCGCGACCGTGTGCATCGGTCTACTTCCGACATACGACTCAATCGGTTCGTTCGCCCCCGTCCTGCTGGTCGTCCTACGGGTCCTGCAGGGGCTCGCGGTCGGCGGTGAGCTGGGCGGGGCTGTCTTGATCTCGGTCGAACACGCCCCGAAGAACAAGCGTGGCTTCTACGGCAGTTTTTCCACCGCCGGCGCTCAGGGCGGTACCCTCCTCGCGACGATCGTCTTCGCGTTCGTCACTCTGATGCCGGACGATCAGTTCAATTCGTGGGGCTGGCGGATTCCATTCCTACTCAGTGCGGTCATCGTTCTCGTCGGCATGCTGATTCGCCGCGGGCTGGACGAGACACCCGACTTCAAGCAGAGTCAGGCCGACCGTGCTGTCGCGTCCGCCAGTGCGACCGCGGTCAAACACAACCCGATTCGTGACGCGCTGTCCAGGCACCCTATGACGATCCTCGGTATTACATTCATCATGGCCGGGATGATGTCCATCTGGTACGTCATCACTGTCTACAGCCTCAGCTACGCCGTCAACCAGTCGGGCATCCCGCGAACGAGCATGCTGTGGGTCGTCTCCGCGGCGACGCTGGTCGTCGTCCTCATGAACCCGGTGTGGGGTGCACTCTCCGATCGGGTCAGTAGAAGTCGCCTCATCGTCTTCGGCCTGCTCAGCGAGGCTGTACTCCTGTTCTTCTACTTCGCCATGCTCGGTGTCGGCAACCTCGCTCTGGTGTTCGTCTCGCTGATCCTCGTTGCCGGGTTGGGACACGCAGTGGTCAACGGAATCTTCCCGGCCTTCGTCGTCGAGAGTCTGCCCGCTGCGGTTCGCTATACGGCAGGCTCGTTCGGTATGCAGCTCGCAGCGCTGGTCGCCGGCTTCGCACCGCTGGTAGCGACGGCTCTCGAACCCACCACCGGTGGAGTCTGGACCATCAGCGCGGTGTGCCTCGCACTGTGCACGCTGGGCGCGTTCAGTGCCGCCTACATCGTCAAGATCCACGCTCCACAGCAAGGTCCGGTCACCACGCCGGTATTTCCATCATCGCCAAAGGAAACGAGTAACGTACAATGACCCACGCATCCGATATGCACCGCTCTGCACAGGATGGATACGACTTCTCCGGCTCAGGGATCATCATTGCGGGTGGTACGTCCGGCGTAGGTCTCGCCACGGCGCGATACTTCGCCGACGCCGGAGCGAAGAAACAGGTAGTGGTCGGCCGCAACGAACTTCGTGGCAAGGACGCACTCGCTCGACTCGCAAAGACGAATCCCGAATGCGACGTGTTGTTCGTAGCCGCGGACCTCAACGAGGCCGGCGCAGCGGATGAAGTCGTCCGGCAGGCACAGGAGCATCTCGACGAAGTTGATATTCTCGTCAATTCTACTGTTGCGCAATATCAACCGACGTTGCTACACGACATCGAGCCCGAGAAGTTGATCGACATTCTGGTTCAGCAGGCGATCGGTCCAATCCTGATGAGCAGGGCCGCAGTGCCCGTGATGCGCGGGCTCGGACGCGGCTCCATCATCACGATCGCCTCGGATGCAGCGAAGGTCCCGACCCCGGGAGAGACAGGTATCGGCGCGGCGATGGCAGCGATTGTCACCTTTTCGCAGACGTTGGCAGTCGAAGCGAAGCGATACGGCGTCCGCGTCAATGTCCTGACTCCTTCGTTGATCGTGAACACCGGTTCGTACGATCGGGCCATGAATGCGGAGTTCAGCCAGAAGATCTTCAACAAGATCGTGTCACAGGCGCAGCTGGGTTTGACCGAGCCTGAGGATCTGGCCAACGCGATTCTCTTCCTCGCGTCGCCTCTCTCGCGCAGAATCACAGGACAGGTGATCAGTGTGAACGGTGGTATCTCCGTTGTGTGAGGTGGGGTTGTCCGAGGTGAGCGCGCGTAGGCAATTAGTGCGACGTCGGGTCCGGTCGCCGCGGGATATCCTCGAGGTGGAACAGCGGCGGCACGAGGACCTGCTCCCCGGCGCGACGATCCACGCGTGTATTGCAGAATCGGCTCGTCGGCACCCGCACAAGAGCGCGATCGTGCACCTCGAGGCCCCGGACTTCATGAGGCCCACCCGAGAAGTCACCTACCGCGAGCTACTCGCGGCGGTGGAAGCGTCGGCATCGGTGTTCCTCGAGCGTGCTGGGGGCGCGCCCAGTGTGGTCGCCGTGATGGTGCCGATGTTGCCCGAGGGACTGTTCGCCACCTGGGGCGCACAGCGGGTCGGCAGCGCTGTTCCGTTGAACCCCTTTCTGGAACTTGCTTCGCTGGTCAACATCCTGAATCGCACTGCCGCGACCGTTCTGGTCACGACCGGTGAAATCCTTCGGGAACGCGGCGTGGACACGGCCGCAGTAATGGCGAGTGCTCCGACGCTGAAAGATGTCCTACTCGTCGACGGTGACCACAGCACGTTCAACGCAGCGTTGACCGAACATTGCGGCCGCAACGTGGATGTCGAGGACGACCCCAGACGGGATGCAATGGTCATGCCTACCGGCGGAACGACGGGAGCGCCGAAGCTGGTGCGCATGACGCAACGCGGCCAACTCGTCATTGCTTGGAACGTCGGAGCACTGATGGGCTCCGAGGAAGACACCGTAATAGGCCACGGAATGCCGAACTTTCACTGCGGCGGAAGTATCGCGCTCGCCCTGCGATCGGTCGTCTACGGACAGACCCTGCTGACATTGACATCCGGCGGCTTCCGGTCGCGGGACGTCGTCGAGAAGTTCTGGGCCATCGTCGAGCGTTACCGCATGACCTCGACGATGGCCACGCCGACGACGGCATTCGCAATATTGAACGCGACGACCTCACCGAAAGGCGCGACGACGTTGACCGACTTCCACGTCGGCGGCAGCACCGTTTCCACTTCCCTGATCCGGGCATTCCACGCTCGGTTCGGAATATGGTTGCGCGAATGTTGGGGAGGCACAGAGTTTCATGGCACGATCACCGGCCATCCGAACGACGGTGTCGAACCGCGCGTGGGTTCGGCCGGTCGGCCTTTGCCGCAATCGCGGGTGCGCGCTGTCGTCCTCGACACCGACGGCCGGTGGAGTCGCGACTGCGAACCGGGGGAGCACGGAGAGTTGCTGATCGGTGGGCCGACTGTCACTCGTGGATACCTCGATGCGCAGCTCGATGCCGGCTTCTTCGTGACCGGTGTGCCAGGCGGGGGCGTGTGGGGTCGGACGGGCGACCTCGGCACCGTGGACGGCGACGGATTCGTCTGGGTGTCCGGGCGCAGCAAAGATCTGATCATTCGTGGGGGTCACAACATAGATCCCCGCGATATCGAGGAGGCGCTGGGCTCGCATTCCGCGGTCGAAGTAGTGGCTGCGGTGGGTCGGCCCGACCCAGCGAAGGGTGAGATGCCGGTTGCTTATGTTCAGCTCAAGGAAGGGTATGTCGTCGAATCCGCCGAGCTGTTGCAGTTCTGCCGGGATCATGTGCAAGAGAAAGCGGCTACTCCGGTTCATGTCACGGTGCTCGATCGGCTGCCGTTGACTCCGGTCGGTAAGATATCGAAGCCCGCGCTGCGGGCGCGTGCTCTGAAAGACGAGGTGCTTCAGGTCGTGTCGAGCGCCAGCCGCGCACCGGTGGCCTGTGATATCGCACTCGATGACACCGGTCTGCGCCGTGAAGTCACCGTGATACTGGCGCCCGAGTCGGCGTCGAGCGTCGACATCGAGTCGTTGGAGGACAAGTTGGGGGCCTACGAGTTCTTCTCGAGGGTCGAAGTAGGTACATTCGTTGCGACATAAAAGGAGGATTCGTTGATAGCGTCCAACCGACTCGCTCAGCAGCCACTGCCGCCGCCGAGTGCGAGGTCGATGCTGTTGACGGTCATCGGTGAGTTCCTCTACGACTCCAAGGAGGGCGCCTGGACCGCCGCGCTGATGAAGGTACTCGGCGGCATGGGAATCGAAGATCACGCTGCACGGCAATTACTCTCACGTGCCGCGTCAGCTAAGTGGATCGAACGTGAACGCATCGGCCGCGGGGTGCGCTGGCATCTCGCCGACCACGGTCGCGCGCTGGCCGCCGATGGCATCAGACGCTCACATGCATTTCTGGACGGACCGGTTCCGTGGGACGGCGAATGGCTCATGCTGACGATCACGGTGTCGCAACGCAAGAGCTCAGTTCGCAACCGTCTCAACGGGGGGCTGACCTGGCTTGGAATGGGAAATCCCACCCAGGGAGTCTGGGTGACACCGCACGTCGACAGGGCGCGAGAACTGGGAGAATTGGTCTCGACGCTCGGTCTGTCCGAAAATGCACTCGTTGTCACCGGCAATCTCCGTCCCGGAGGGCTGGACAATCACGAGATCGTCGAGCGAGCCTGGGACCTGACCGACCTGGCCGGAAACTACCGAACACTGCTCACCCAGGACTGCGCATCCGAGCCGCGCGGCGATGATGAATTGCTACTTGCCTACATTGAGTTGGTAAGTCTGCAACAGAGGTTCATGCGGCTCGACCCACAATTGCCCAAGGAACTGCTGCCAGAATGGATCGGGCGTGACGGTGCTGTGCTGTTTCAGCGACGCCGCGAACAGTGGGAAGCGAAGGCCCATGAGCACTGGGCCAAAGTAGTGGAAGAATCGGCACCCCGCTGACGTCGAGTGGCGCGTATGAGTTCTTGAGGGCACTAGTTCGCACGACGAAGAGAAGTCGTCACTTCAGCCGCAACGTTGTAGGGCTGCGGTTGCGACCACATCCGGTTGGGCATTGTCGCAGCTACCGATGTGATACGGATGCCATCCGAGTAGTGCGGCGGTTCGGTGCGGGTTCCGACGTCGACGACCGTCCCCGAACCCTGCCCTCGCGTCGGCCGGCCTCGAGCTCGCTGACGTCCCAGTGACGTCATTCCCGAGTAGGACGCACGCCTGACACCACTGCACTACTGAGGATGGTGCGGCCGGTGCGCCTCGTGTTATTCAGTCCTGATCAATCCGACGCCGGTGTTCAGCGGCTCCTACGCTGGAAGCGGACGTTCAACGTGACCAGGAGTGGAAACCACGGTTTCGACTGCCGACCTCAGCTCACCCGCGCTGATCTGTTCAGACACCTTGAACTTCTGGATCTTACCGGTCGGTGTCATCGGGAACTGGTCGGTGAAGAACCACAGGGATGGAGCCTTGTGAGCCGAGATACGCTCACGGCACCAACTTTTCAATGCATTGGGCGCCGGGCGCTCGCGACCTTCGTGGAGTCGGATGACGGCGCCGACCTGCTCGCCCCACTTCTCATCCGGGATGCCCACTACGATTACGTCGGCCACGTCCGGGTGCTGGAACAGTAATTCTTCGATTTTGCGTGGGTAGAGGTTCTTAATGGTTCGCTGACGATATACACGGTAGAACCGACTTTGACTCCGGCGGTCACGCAGCCGTGGAAGCCGGTGGGAAGACGTCGAGAGCATCGTCAGGTCGAGGCTCTTCCCCATCGGCTGGTCGCGGTCGGGGGATTTCAGCAGGTCCAGTCGGGGTACGGGACCATGACGTACTAGGACTGACCACAGACCCAGCCGCCCATGTCGACGCAACCGTAGGTGGCGCCCGGGCGGTCGGGGGTTCGATGTTCAGGCAGAAGGTCTTTTAGTCCTTGCAGTCACGGCAGGGTGTGTGAGCAGGTATGGAAAAAGGCGAGTCGTCCTCATTCTGCGCGGCTGGCTGACACCCCGCACACCGGCACTTCGGACCAATCACTTCCCGAGGAAATGGTGGCGCCGACATTCGGCTGAGACAGCACGTAGGCGTTACCGAGGATGCCCGCTTCCGGGACAGAGAAGACCAGGACGATGGCCTGCCCAGGTATGAGCTGATGGCTCACATGGGTGATAGTCCACATCTGCAGCGGTGATCACAGAGGTTCCTCGGCTTATCGGCTCGGAATGACGTCCGGATGAACCGTAGGCAGCGCAGTGTGATCCACGCTACGGGATTCAGGTTGAAATACCCCAGATGAAACGACGATTCATCCCTGCGGGTGAGTAGCACCGACTGTGACCACGCTCGCGCGAAGATAAGACAACGCCGCCCGTAGGTTCACGCCTCCAAGTATCCCGATGCTCGAGGTTCTGCATCTACGATGTCGGGCGAGTCGTGAGCGCGCGTAGAGATACGAAACGGCGGAGGTCCTCGCGGAAGTTGGGGTCGAGTTGGTTGTCCGTCGGTCGTGCGAGGATGCTGTCCAGTCTCGCGATGTAGCAGGCTGGAGTCATGCCGAACTCGACCAAGAGGTCTCCGGTTGTGCCACCACCGTAGGGAAGCCAGCGGCGTGCGAACTCAATAATTCGCATGTCTTCGATGACAGGGTCCTCGATCATGGTACTACCTCCAACCGTCATACCTGGACAAGCATGGAGCGATGTGTCTTCACGGCCGAGTTGTTCCGGGACTGCCCGCACCGGTCAGGTTGCCGCCAGACTTGGATTGTTATCTGAAATTTCTGCCGCGTGCACAAGCCCCTTCGATCTCGCTCCAGTGCATCAGCGCGCGGAGCGAACTGCAACTCCTTGGAGGAAGTATCCCCCTTTTGGGGGGTGTTTTTCCCCCTGTGGGGGAGTCCGGTCGGGTGATCTGAGCCATAAGTTGAGAGGACGTCTTCGTACGGCTTTGGGGCTATCGCCTTAGATCCCGGCCGTGCATCCCTGGAAGTTTGGAGTGCCGATGTCAGCCGTTAGCTCGGTGGAACAGCCCGGGGCCGCGGTTGGCGGTGTGGGAGGAAACCACACGCATTGTGTGGGCTCCGAATCGCATCTCGTGCCACGTTCGAGCTTCCTTCCTGGCAACAGCATTCAGTCAAAACTCCTGACACACGCGTTGCGTGTGACGGTCAAACCTGTGCTCGGTGTGTGGGCGCGTATTCCGAGCACACGTTGGGCCGCGCGGGTCGTTGACCAGGCCGCGCGCGTGTTACCCCCGCTCGATGGCGTCGGGCATCGTCGTGTGCGCTTGACAGATTGCGACGCGGATTGGATCCAGGCGCACAACGCCGACCTGCACAGCGTGGTCCTCTACCTTCACGGCGGGGGGTTCCTGACCGGTGGCCTCAATACGCACCGGCGACTTGCCTCTCGGATTTCGCAGTCGGCGGAGGCAAGTGTGCTCAGTGTTAACTATCGACTTATGCCTGCACATACGATCGGGGACGCGGTCGCCGACGGGATCGCTGGCTATCGCTGGTTGCTTGCACGAGGGTTTGTCCCCGCGCAGATCGTCATTGCTGGTGATTCTGCTGGTGGTTATCTCGCGTTCATGGTGGCGCTCGCCCTTGCTGACCTCGATCTGCCGCGGCCGGCCGGCCTGGTCGCGTTGTCGCCGCTCACCGACCTGGACCCAACAGCCAAGTTGCAGCACCCCGCGTCTGCGCGATGTCCGATCCTTCCCAGTTCGGCGTTGGTGGCGATGACCGCCCTGACCGCGCGGGTGGAACTCCGTGCTCGTGGCGTGTCGGAACTTCCTCCGTCTCCCGTCGATGCAGACCTACGCGGGCTACCGCCGGTACTACTTCAGGTTGGGTCCACAGACATGCTGTACCCGGATGCGTCGCTGATGTTCGACCGCCTCACCGACGCCGGGATCCCGGCCTCGCTCGAGATCTGGGATGGTCAGTTCCACGTCTTCCACGTGGCCGCAGACTTCCTGCCCGAGGCACGCAGGGCAATCGGGCATGTCGCGGAGTTCATTCGCGCGGTGACCACCGTTCGAAACGGCGATTCGGCACCTGCCCCCCTCGACTCTGTCCGCGAGATTGCCTAACGCATATCGCAAGCCGGCCGACCGAGCTGGTATGTACCTCCATGGCAAACTAAGAGGGTCCTGAGGAAAAAGCCTACGTGACCGGGTATTTCAGCAGGCGCCGCCACAGGAGCTACCAGTGCGGAGAACGGTCCGAATCTCACGACGGATTGGAATCGATTCCATGGCATGGTTGTTGCTTCTCGTAGCGATTGTTCTCGAAGTCGCGGCTACGAATATGCTTCCGCTCACTCGCGAGTTCACCCGGGTTCGAGTATCTGCTGCGGTGTTGGCACTATATGGAGGCGCCTTCTTTCTATTGGCGAAGGCGGTCAGACACATTGACATCGGCGTGGTGTACGCGCTGTGGTCAGCGCTGGGGACGGCGGCGGTGGTCGCACTCGGTGCTCTCTTCCACGGGGATCGTATCTCGCGGGTCAAGATAGCCGGTCTGGCGCTGACCGTCATTGGTATCGCCGCGATGAACTTGGGAGGTTAGGCGCCATGGGCTGGTTTTACCTCATGGGTGCGGTTGTCGTGGAAATATTTGCCACAACCGGTCTTCACTCGACTGAAGGGTTCACGCGGCTGCCTCCGACGGTCGGGGTCCTCGCCGGGTACCTCCTTTCGTTCTTCTTCTTGTCGAAGGCGCTCAGATCGCTCTCGCTTGGTGTCTCGTACGCGTTGTGGTCGGCAATTGGCACCGCCTCTGTTGCGGTGGTGGGAGTGCTGCTGTTCGGCGATGCTGTGTCGGTCGCACGAGTGGCTGGATTGATATGCATCATGGCCGGTGTCGTCATTTTGAACATGGAGGCGGACCGTCATTCCAGGACTACCGTGTCCGTGGACGCCCCACAATCGGTGGAGTGCGACTGAATTCAATCTCGCAGGGCGTGGCCTTGTGTGGGCGCGAGCGTTCCCCGCGTGGAGGGATGCCGATCGTGCGCGGTTTTCTCGTCGATGGTTCCGGTTGGACGATTGCGTGTGTGCTGTCAGGTCGAGGCCAGTAGGTTGGCGATGCGCGCGTCCTCGTCCAACAGTATCTGGGTTAGTCCGAGCTCCGTGCATTTCGCTGCGACCGGAGCCAGCACGGTGCGCGCTTCCGCGAAACGCTCGGCGACGGACAAGCACATCGCCAACAGCAGTTCCGCGCGGATGAGCGCCCGGGGTCTGGCCTGTTTTTCGATGCTGAGTACGAGTTCCTTCGCCCGCGAACAGGCGTGCTCAACGGTGTCGGAGGAACCGTCGCGGAGCAGAAGCCTGATCGAAGAGTCTTCGTCGAGTTCGGATGTGATGGTGGCGATCCCGTCTGCTTGCGGACGGTACGCGTTCAAGCCGATCAGTCGGGTGCGGACCTCCTCGTCGACGGGTGCACCTGAGCGGATCCTTTCGTTGACCATCCGGGCGGCCAGACGTGGCAGCCGCAGCGATTCGGCAATCCTTGCGCCCTCCTCGAGTCGACGTTCGGCCTCCTCATGATGTCGGAGTGAGGCTTTGACCCGTGATCCGGTGCCGTAGGTGGCGAGCATGAATTCCACGAGGCCGCCTCCCTCGGAACCGAGTTTGTAGCTTTCGTCCAAGAGCCGTTCGGCTTCGGCAATCTGTCCCTTCTCGTAGAGAAGCGCTCCGAGCAGGGCTCCGGCGAGTCGTGCCGCATGGGCATGGACCCCAGATTTCCCGGTCATCACCACTGCGGACCGGAAGTAGTTCTCGGCCGCGGGAATATCGAGTTGTTCGTATGCCGCTGCGCCAGCCAGACAGTATCCGTACATGACACTGAAGGGCCCGCTCGTTTGCGCGTGATACGCGGCTGCCCAGTCCTGCCAACGACGTGCTGCGTCGAAGTCGAATGTGTAGAGGGCGACGAAGGAAGCGATGCTGCCGGCGCCCGACGCGAGGAAGGGCCGCACCGCATCGGGGTGGTGCAAGCAATCGGCGATGAGTTCCTGTACCCCTGCGATCTCGTCGGCGAAGAGTTTTCCGGATGCTTGGACGACGGCGGCTTCGACGCGAAGGGCGTGAACCGCAGCCTCGTCTGCCTCGGTCTTCGTGAGTGCGGCATCGAAGAGATCGAGTGCAGCTCTCATCTGTCGTGGACGCTGCATCAGTATGTTCGCCCACGCGATGTTCAATTGGAGTCGGGCACTTGTAACAGCAAGGTTCGGAGGAAGTTTCGCGACCAGGCCGAGGAGGGTTGTCATCCGCGAGTCCTCGATGAGTGTCATTCCGCCGTCTTCGACCAGTCGAAGGGCATGGTCGGTGTCGCCGGCGGCAAGAGCGTTGTCGACGGCCTCGCTGAGCATGTGGTGGTCGGCAAACCAATGGGCCGCGATCCGGTGGAGTTCTTCACGGCGGCCAGGATGGAGGCGTTCGAGGCGGCGATGGAGGAGATCGGCGAACAGGTGGTGGTAGCGGAACCAGTCCCTGTCGTCATCGATGCTTTGAAGAAACAGATCTCGCCGTTCGACTTCTTCGAGCATTTCTTGGCCGGATGGAACGTGTGTCAGCATGCCGGCGAGGTCACCGCAAGTCTTCTCCGTGATGGCTGTTGCGAGGAGGAACTCGAGGATCGGCGGCTCGAGTGTGCTCAGGACGTTCTCCACCAGGTATTCGTGGATGGCATGGTGGCCTCCGGAAAGATGCGCGATGAAGTCCAAGCTATCGCTGCGGCCGCGTAGCGACAGGGACGCCAGTTGCAGCGCCGCGACCCACCCGTCGGTCGATCTTCGAAGGCTGCTCACTTCTTCGTCGTCCAGTGCGAGTCCGTTGACGTCGACGAGGAATTCCCGGGATTCCGCGCCGTCGAAACGTATTGCCGTCGGCCCGATCTCGATGAGTTCGTCGCGTACCCGCATGAGGCTCAGCGGAAGACCTGTTTGGGATCTTGTGGCGACGATGACCTGGACGTGATGACATCCGTTCTCGAGTAGGAAGTTCATTGCCGCCACAGTGTCGGGTGAGGTAACCCGGTGCCAGTCGTCGATCACAATGGCGATCGCGCGGTCACTGTGGTGGATGTCGTTGATCAACGAGGGCAGCACGTATCGCGCGGCATCTTCGTAGTGGTCTTCGAGGATGCGCTCCAGTTCGGGCGCGATCGTGGGCAGCGCGGTGTGGATCGCCTGCACCAGGTGGGACAGAAACCAGGTGACGTTGTTGTCATCGCGGTCGATGGTGAGCCAGGCGACGGGCATTCCGTCGGCGACGAGAGCGTGGCGCCATTGGGAGGCCAGGGTGCTCTTACCGAAACCTGCGGGGGCGTGGATCACTGTCAAGCGTCGTCCAGCACCGGCGCGGAGGGTCTCGAGGAGTCGTCGGCGCTCGACCAGTGGCCGAGCCGAGGTGGGGGGACGGAACTTGGTGGCGGCGGTGGGCGGGGTGTTGGGCACTGCTGCCGACGTCTTCGACGCGGGAGCGCCGCCCGTTCCGGGCGGCGGCGATGTGGCCCGGAATGGATCGGCGGGCATGGCCATCGCATCCATTTGCAGCCCGTGCAGGAGTTGGACCGTTCGAAGCTCGTTTCCGAATGCGTCGGCCGAGGCTGGTCGATCGGCGGGATCGCCCGCCATGGCGTGTTCGATGGCGGTGCACACGTCGTCGGGAATACCGTCCTCACGCAGGTCCGGGATCGGTTGATTGGTGACCCGCACGAACTGTGCGACCACCCCTTCCTGGGTGCGGCGCTCGAAGGCGGCGTGGCCAGTCATCAGGCAGAACAGCGTCGCACCGAGACCGTATACATCGGACGCGGGACTAGGAGCTTGGCCCTTGAGCACCTCAGGGGCGGTGAAGGCGGGAGTGCCGACGATGCTGCCCGCGGATGTTTCGAAATCGCCACCGATCCGGGCGATGCCGAAGTCGGTCAGCTGCGGCTCGCCGTATCCCGTGATCAGGATGTTGGCGGGTTTGATGTCACGGTGGAGGATGCCCTCGCGGTGAGCGGCCGCCAGAGCCCCGGCCAGCTTCACGCCGATCCCGAGCACTGTGGGCAACGGGAAGGGGCCTTTTTGCCGAAGAAGGGTTTGGAGAGAACCGTGTTCGTGGTAGGGCATCACGAGAAAGAGGGAGCCGTTCGCGGTGACGCCGACGTGGAGAATTTGGACGATGTGAGGATGGCTGGAGAGTTTGCCCATGGCGCGTTGTTCTCGTACGAAGCGGGTGCGGTCGTCGGGTCCGACATCGGAGGTCAGCACTTTGACGGCGACAGTCCGACCGAGGGAACGCTCGATGCAGCGATAGACCACCCCGAATCCTCCGCGCCCGACCTCCTCCGCATTCTCGAGCCCGGCCGTGTCCAATTCTGTGGCGATATCGCGGCTCACATCGCGCTGAGTATTCGGCAGGTCGACTTCATCGAACTCGTCCATCGGTGGCTCAATCCTCTATGTACTTCTACCTTATTGCGGCAGGTCAGAGGATGTTCCACGACTGTGGCCTCGGCATTCGGGGCGAAGTCCGCCCGCGAGCGGTTCATGCGCACCTCCAACCAGTGTGATCCAACTCCCATTTTAATCCAGTGCGATTCGGTGCTGTTCCCAAATTCGAGTGGACAGCAGGGGTGGCGGCAGATCCCATCTGGTCACCCCCTACCGACGCCGCATTCACTCGAAGGTCGGGCGTAGGACTGCCTCGGCGAGACGCTCGGCTGATCCTCCATCGCCGCCGGTGCCACTCGATGAGCGAGTTGATCATGCCGAACACAAGGCGGCCGGTGAGCGCGGGATCGATGCCTGGCCGGAGGTCTCCCTCCTCCGCGGTACGACGACGAGGTCACCCACGCACAAAGAGAACGAATTCCCGTCGACGGGCGATGGCACGGCGTTCCACGGGAGTGTTCCCACGAACGCGCAGCAGGAGGGTGACGTAGGGCAGTTCTGCGACCAGGATCTCGGCGGTGCGCCGGACGAGGTACTTGAGGCGGTTGATGTGGCGGCCGCTGCTGACCTGCCGTTCGGTGGGGAGGGCGAAGTGTGCGGGGAGTGCCCGCTCCAACGGTCGCTCTAGCAGTTCGGTCGTGCCTGAAACATGGTGGTAGATAGACGACGTTGCGATTCCCGCTCGCTGGGCCAAGGCCTCCCTGCTGGTGCCCTCCTCGTAACCCTAGGCGATGTTCGCTGGCTCCGCGGTTCGGCCGGGGCGCACTCAGGATGGTGGTCGAGCCCGTGTCGACGGATCCCCGGGTGCCGTCTCACACCACTCGCCGCGCTTTCATTCCGTCGAACACGGGAGAGACACGGACCACGTCGCCTGTGGTGGGCGCGTGCACCATTTTGCCGGCGCCGATGTAGATCGCGACGTGCCCAGGACCGGCTGGACCCCAGTTGCCGAACAACAGATCACCGGGTCTTGCGTCGGCGAGGGGAATCTCGGTACCGACCTTCCACTGAGTTTCCGACGTCCGAGGTAGGGATACATTCTCTGTCGTTGCGGCGTGGACGGCGTAGGAGGTGAGTCCGGAACAGTCGAAACCGCCGCCGGAGGGCCCGTTCACGTTGCCGCCGCCCCACACGTAAGGAAGGCCGAGATAACGTAGGGCAGCCTCGACGATCCTGCTGCCGACGCCTCCCCTGTCGCCCGACCCAGAATCGAGGATCGCCGCGTACCGGGATTCGGCCGCGCGGATCTTCGCCACGTAGGGCTTTGTCTGATTCTCGTAGTCGGGGAGTCCCGAGGGCATTCCGCCCGATCGGCGGACCGCTCCCACCCCGGCGTTGTATCCGGCGAGCGTCAGGTCCAGCACGTCACCTGAGACGATGCCGGCCTGCTTCCACGAATCGATCTCCTCGTACATGTCACAGAGCAGATGTCCGGACGCCATGACCGAGTCGCCGACAGCAAGGACGTCCGCCTTTCCGTCGCCGTCGGCGTCGCGCCCGTATTTTGCCCAGGTGCCGGGCATGAACTGGCCGGGACCACGGGCACCGTCCTGAGACACGGGCGCCGAGGCGCCGTATAGGAAGTTGTTCTCCGCCGAGTACAAGGCCGCCAGGACAGGAGCCTTGATGCCGTCGCAGATACTTCCTGCCTTCTGGAACCAGGGGACGAATACTGCGATCGCGCCCAGCTGTGAGGCTGCCGGGGTGGAGGCGTCGGAGACGGTGGGGAGGTGGGAGATCTCCGAGACGGCACGCGGCGTCGAGTCGAATCGGTCAGCGGTGTCACCGTATTCGGGGATTGCCCCGCCGTATTCGTATTCGTATTCGGGCTCGGTGGCAGGAATCTCGCCAGTGGTGTCGCCGGTGGTGTCGGGTGGGGGAGAGGCGCTCTCAGGTGGTGGCGCGTACGTTTCTATCGCGTCCTGGACTGCATCCGCGGTATCGGTGAGTGCTTGCTGTGCTGCGCCTTGCGCCTCGGGCGGTAGCTGCTCGACGGCGTCGTTGACCTGTTGCCCGACCGCGGGTGCGGCATCGGTGATCTGTTGTACCTGTTGGGTGCCATAGTCTTTCAAGGCCGGTGGGGCCTCCGATCCGTGTATCGCGCCGCCGAGTGCTGTGGCGACTGCGACGATGATCGCCGAAGGATCGACCGACATCTACTTCCTCCCGTACTGTGACCCAACCGTGTGAAATCCTTTAGTGTGATTCAAGTCTCGCCGACCGGGCGACCATGTTCCTCACACCATTTGGGGATAAGGGTCCACCTTTAGGGAGATTCCCAAGATGTCGTACCGGTACTTTCGCCTGCAGCCGAGCCGTGCGCTCGTCGAATCGACCTCGCGCACCCAACGGTCGGCGATGGCGTCGCCGACCTCACCTGCGCGATCACGGCGGACGAGCACCACCGTCGCGGATCAGGGAGTGGTATGCCGATTGTGCACTCCGGAGACCACGGCGCTCCGGGTCGCCGCGTCGAGGCCATAGGGGGTGTATAGGGTGAATCGGTCGATGATGTCGCTGAAGCGGCGTGATATTTCGGCCGCGGCCGCCTCGGGCTCGCCGACGACCGCGAAGGTGCGCAGGACGGTGTCGTCGATCAGTCGTGTCATCGACTCCCAGTCGTCGAGCTTGGACAGCCGGTGTAGCTCGGTCTGCAGGTCGCCCCAACCGTGGAGGTCGAGGACCGCCCGGTACGCCGGTGTGGACCCGTAGAAGGCGATCTGTTTACGCACGGCGGTTGCCGCTTCCTCGAATTGCTGTTCATCTGATCCGGTGACGACGAGTCCGGGATAGGACAGAGTGAAATTCTCGAAGGTCTTTCCGGCCTTGGCGAGAGCGGATTTGATTTGCGGGACGGTCACTTCCCGGAGATATCGTTCGGTAGTGAAGCCGTGGACGAGCATCCCGTCCGCGACCTCGGCGGCGACGGACGTCATCTGCGGGCCTACGGCGGCGATCATTACGTGGGGAGGGCCGAATTCGTTCCGCGGAGGTCGGAACATGGGTGTCATCAGGGTGTGGCTGTAGTAATCCCCGCGGAAGTCGAGGGCTGTCTGGTTTTGCCAGCTCTCCCAAATGGCGTGGAGTGCATTGACGAATTCCCGCATCCTCGGCGCCGGCGCGGACCACGGCATGCTGAACCGGCGCTCGATGTGCGGCTTGATCTGTGATCCCAGTCCGAGCGTGAATCTGCCGGAGCTGAAGGACTGCATGTCGTTGGCGACCGTGGCGAGCGTCATGGGATTGCGTGCAAATGCCACTGCGATGGCGGTGCCCACGTGGAGTCGGGGTGCGTTCTCCGCGGCGAGCAGAAGCGGTAAGAAGGGGTCGCGACTGACTTCCGTCGACCACACCCCGTCGAAGCCGGCCCGTTCCGCGAGTCCGATCTGCTCGTGTATCTCGTGGAGGCTTGCCCCTGCCGTCCCGTCGATGGATCCGCCTATGTTGCCGTCGATCAGCATCCGAACTCCCACTATTCCAACATCCAGTCAGGGTTGACCGGATGTTGGTTCGACGATACCGTGAGCGAACGGTCGGCGACAGTGGTTCGACCGCAGGTTTTTCACTTCGTCCCCTGGGTTCTGCGCATCTCGAATACCGCGTCCCGAGGGATTCGTTCACGATCCGAGGAGAGTTGCCTTGTCTGAAGAGGCATTTGTATACGAGGCCATTCGCACGCCTCGCGGTAAGGGCAAGAACGGAAGTCTGCATTCGGTCAAACCGATCGACCTCGTGGTGGGCCTGATCGACGAGCTGTGCGCACGGTTTCCGGACCTGGACCCGAGCTACGTCGACGACATCGTGCTGGGTGTCGTCTCTCCGGTGGGCGAACAGGGTGGTGATATCGCCCGGGCCGCGGCACTGGTGGCGGGCCTGCCCCTGACCGTGGCCGGCCTGCAGATCAACCGGTTCTGCGCATCGGGCCTCGAGGCGACGAATCTGGCCGCCCAGAAGGTGCGGTCGGGCTTCGAGAACCTGGTGATCGCCGGTGGCGTCGAGTCCATGTCGCGGGTGCCGCTGGGCAGTGACGGAGGGGCCCTCTTCAACGACCCGACCACCGCATACGATCTTCACTTCGCCCCGCAGGGAATCGGTGCGGACCTGATCGCCACGATCGAGGGTTTCAGCCGCGAAGACGTCGATGCCTACGCAGCGCGGTCGCAGGCTCGCGCCGAGGCCGCCTGGTCCGGTGGATACTTCGCCAAGTCGGTTGTTCCGGTCAAGGATTTCAACGGTGTCCCGCTGCTCGATCACGACGAACACCGCCGCCCAGGCACCACCGTGGAATCGCTGGCCTCACTGAAGCCCTCCTTTGCGACACTCGGTCAACAGGGTGGATTCGATGCTGTTGCGCTGCAGAAGTATACGTCGGTGGAGCGGATCAACCACGTCCATCACGGCGGTAACAGTTCCGGCATCGTGGACGGCGCGGCGCTGGTCTTGATCGGCAACGAGAAGGCCGGCAAACAGTTCGGCCTCACACCCCGAGCCCGGGTTATCGCCACCGCTGTCACCGGGGCCGACCCCACGATCATGCTCACCGCCCCCACCCCGGTGGCTCTGAAGGCCCTCGATGTCGCCGGACTCACCGTCGATGACATCGATTTGTTCGAACTGAACGAGGCGTTTGCCTCGGTGGTCCTGAAATTCCAGAAGGATCTGGCCATTCCGGACGAGAAACTCAACGTCAACGGCGGCGCGATCGCCATGGGCCACCCCTTGGGAGCGACCGGCGCGATGCTCGTCGGAACGGTGGTCGACGAGTTGGAGCGGCGCGGCGACCGGCGCGCATTGATCAACCTGTGTGTCGGTGGCGGCATGGGTATCGCGGCCATCATCGAGCGAGTCTGAAAGGCAACGGCAACAACATGAGTGCAACATCAACCATCACGTGGTCGCAGGATTCGGACGGAATCGTGCTGCTGACCCTCGACGATCCGGCCCAGTCCGCAAACACCATGAATTCGCACTACGTCGAGTCCATGGGCAACGTACTCGACCGGCTCGAGGCCGAGCGTGAATCTGTCACCGGTGTCGTGATCACGTCGGCGAAGAGGACCTTCTTCGCGGGCGGTGACCTCAACGACCTGGTCCGTGCCACCGCGCAGGACGCGGTCAAGTTCACGGACTTCGCGAATGGGATCAAGGCCCAGTTCCGACGTCTCGAGACCCTGGGCCGTCCGGTGGTGGCGGCGGTCAACGGCGCAGCACTCGGCGGTGGCCTCGAGATCACCCTGGCCACCCACCACCGCATCGCGGTCGATTCGAGATCGGTGATCTTCGGACTGCCCGAAGTCACGCTCGGTCTGCTACCCGGTGTCGGCGGAATCACCCGGACAGTTCGGATGTTGGGGCTCGAGAAGGCACTGACGAGCCTGCTGCTGACCGGGAAGACCTTCGGCCCCGCGGCCGCGAAGACGCTCGGCCTCGTCGACGACCTGGTGGCCAGCGCCGACGCACTCGTTCCCGCCGCCAAGAAGTGGATCAAGGACAACCCCGAGGGCGGTGTACAGCCGTGGGACCGGAAGGGGTTCCGGATCCCCGGCGGTACCGCGCTCAATCCGGCGGTGACGGCGAACCTGCGCCGGACCGTGGCGGGGGCGCCCCTCGAGGCGCCGCGGGCCATCCTCGCTGCCGCCGCCGAGGGTGCGTTGGTCGACCTCGACACGGCGGCGCAGATCGAGACACGCTACTTTGTCGGTCTCGTCACCGGTCAGGTGTCGACGAACATGATCAAGGCGCAGTTTTTCGATCTGCAGAGCATCAAAGCCGGCGGAAGCCGGCCGGAGGGGCATCCCAGGTTCGCGGCGCAGAGGGTCGGCGTGATCGGCGCCGGGATGATGGGTGCCGCGGTGGCCTATGTCTCGGCCAAGGCGGGAATCGACGTCGTGCTACAGGACGTATCGATCGAGTCGGCGCGAAAAGGGAAGGCCTACGCCGAAAAACTGGAGGCCAAGGCCCTCGCGCGTGGAACAACGACCGAGGAGAAGTCCACCGCGCTGCTCGCCCGCATCACCCCGACCGACAATCCGGCCGACTTCGCGAATGTCGATTTTGTCGTCGAGGCGGTCTTCGAGAGCGTGGAGGTCAAACAGGCGGTCTTCAAGTCGATCCAGGACGTCGTCGCCCCCGACGCCGTGCTGGGCTCGAATACGTCGACGCTGCCGATCACCACGCTGGCCGAAGGCGTCGACCGTAAGGAAGACTTCATTGGTGTGCACTTCTTCTCCCCGGTCGAACGTATGCCGTTGGTCGAGATCATCGTTGGCGCACACACCTCGCCGGCAACGTTGGCGAAGGCTTTCGACTTCGCACAGCAGATCAAGAAGACCCCGATCGTGGTCAACGACAGCCGCGGCTTCTTCACCAGCCGCGTGATTACGAAATTCCTCGACGAGGCCGCCGCCGCGGTCGGCGAGGGAATCGAACCGGTGATCATCGAGCAAGCGGGGGCACAGGCCGGCTATCCCGCACCCCCGCTGCAGCTGCTCGACGAGCTGACGTTGACCCTGCCGCGGAAGATTCGTCAGGAAGCCCGGGCGGCGGCCGAGGCGGACGGCGCCGTCTGGGTCGAGCACGGATCGGAGGCCGTCCTCGACCGGCTGGTCGAGGAACTCGATCGTCGCGGTCGGTCGACCGGTGGCGGCTTCTACGAGTACGACGAGTCGGGCAGCCGCGTCGGCCTGTGGCCGGGGCTGCGCGAGGCATTCCAGTCGGGGAGCACCGAGATCCCGTTCGACGATCTCAAGGAACGGATGCTGTTCGCGGAGTCCCTCGAGACGGTGCGCTGCCTCGACGAAGGGGTCCTGACTTCGGTCGCCGACGCCAACGTCGGATCCCTGCTCGGTATCGGGTTCCCTGCGTGGACCGGAGGCGTCCTCCAGTACATCAACGGCTACCCGGGTGGGATCGCGGCGTTCGTCGAGCGGGCCCGCGTACTTGCCGCCCGGTACGGCACTCGCTTCGAGCCGCCCGCCTCACTGGTGGCCAAGGCCGAGCGTGGAGAGACCTACGAGTAGCGGCGTCATTTACGATCGGGGTTGGCACCACTGTGGGCAGTGGTGCCAACCCCGTTGAGGGCTTTTCTCCGAACGGATGGAGCTGATGTCGGTGTCGATCAGTGACGCCTCGGTCAAGCGCACCCAGCAAGAACGGCGGGCGATCACACGTAGGCAGATCCTCGACGCCGCCGTTGCGGTGTTGTTCCGGGACGGCTACTCCGCCGCCACCACGTTGCGGATTCAACACGAGGCGGGGGTATCCCGTGGCCGTCTCTTACAACAATTTCCCTCCCGCGAAGCGCTGCTCGTTGCCGCAGTCCAGCATCTCGCGACCGCGCGGATGGAGGACATGCGGCATCGCGAAGATTGGCCACACGACCCCACAGAGCGTATCGACTGGGCGATCGAGATCATGTGGCCCACCTTCCACCAGCCGTATTTCTGGGCCGCGACCGAACTGTGGCTCGCCTCCCGCGCCAACGACAAGTTACGTGAAGCGCTGCTACCGGAGGAGCGCCGGCTGGGCCAACTCGTGAGAGCAACGACCGACGCGTTCTTCGGCAGCGAGTTGTGCGCACGCCCGCGCTACGAATTGGTACGCGAACAACTCAACACCTCGATGCGGGGCGCCGCACTGACCTATGCGCTCGATCCGCGCGATCCCGCCACCGACCCGCACCTGCGCGAGTGGAAACTGATGGCGCGAGAACTGCTTACGTGACGGGCTGTACGGAGGAGTTATCCCGCACCACCGATCCGGCGCGGGATTCCTCGTATTCCCGGGCGGTCTTCTCGATGAGCGCGGCGACCGAGAGGACCGCGTCCACGCCGGACACGCTGTGCCCACCACTCCACGCCGTGCGGTTGCTGAGCAATCGGTCCTGGCGGAAGCCCTCGGATGCGGGATGCGCGGCAGCGTCTCCGGCCTGGCGATCGACCCAGCACTTGAGCAGGCTCGCCGGAATGCCCCCAACCTGGGTCGAGAGCACGACGTCGTCGAGGCTCGCCTCGACCAGCGCCCGCCGATAGGCGCTGTCGGCCTGACTTTCTTCGGTGGCGATGAACTTCGTTCCCATGTACCCGAGGTCGGCGCCGAGAACCTGGGCGGCGTGCAACGCCACGCCGTCACTGATACCGCCGGCCAGCACGATAGTGCCATTGAATCGCTCGCGGACGGCGCGGACGAAGGAAAACGGGTTTGCCCAGCCCGTCTGGCCTCCGGCGCCCGCGGTCAGGAGCACCAACCCGTCCACGCCCAGTGCGATGGCCCGCTCCGCATGCTGCAACGACGCGACGTCGGCGTAGACCTGGCATCCGATCCCGCGCAGTGGGGCAATAACGGGCTCGGGGGACCCGACACTGGTGATGACGAGTTCTACGCCGTGATCTACCAGGCACGCGAGGTCTTCGCGCAGTCGCCGGTTCGATCGGTGCACCACGAGGTTCGGTGCAAAGGGGGCAGGCCTCGGGACCTCGCTCAGGGCCGTCTCGATGCGGGTGAGCCAGTGGTCGAGTTCGCCGGTGGTTGCCGCATTGTGGGTGGGCAAGGACCCCACGACGCCTTCGCGGCACGCCGCGATGACCAGGTCGGGGCCGGATACCTCCGTCATCGGGGCGGCGATCAACGGAACGGTCAATCGATTCGCCAACGCTTCGGAAATGGACACAGCAGTCTCCTTGCGAGAACCACGAGAGGCAGGGGTATTTGCGCCTAAGTAAATGCCAAAAAAGTGGTGTTGGCGCATGCTAGGTTGAAAATCAAGCTACAACCCCAGTAAGTAAATCTCAAGCCACATCGAATGCGTCGAAGGGGGTGAGGAGCATCGACGAACTAGTGCGCCCGAGGCGAGCTCGGCTCACGAGCACTCCGCGTCCACGGAACCGCAGGGCCCAGATCCTGACCGCCGCGAGCATCCTGTTCTCCGAACGCGGCTACCACAATGTGGGTACCGAGGACATCGCCTCGTCCGTCGGGATCACCGCCGGGGCCCTGTACCGGCATTTTCGGAGTAAGCAGGAATTGCTCGCCTGCACGGTGGCCGAGAGCTTCGACCAGGCGGGTGAGCTGCTGATCTCGCACGGAATCGATGACCTCCCGGTGCTGCTGCACGGTCTGGCGGAAACAGCCGCCACTCGACGTAACCTCGGAGTTCTGTGGAATCGCGAGATTCGACACCTGCCGCCGGAGCAACAGGCGGCCCTGCGCGCGCGATTGCATGATGTGGTGTCGCGTCTCTCCGCAGTGCTCGGCCATTCCGTGCCGGGGGTGAGCGCCGCTGACGCGGAACTGCTGGCGTGGTGCACTCTTGCGGTGCTGACCAGCCCGGGCTATCACCGCACCGAGATCCTGCCGGGCCGTTTGATCCACCTGCTCGCCACTATGGCCGTGGATGTAAGCGCGGCGCCGTTGGACAGTGCAGCTGAACCGGCTGCCGATCTTCCCGGACGGGGCGGCATGGTGCCGGCATCGCGCCGCGAGGCACTCCTGGGCGCGGCCACCAGACTGTTCGGCGCGAAGGGATACCAAGCAGTCACGATGGACGAGATCGCAGCCGCTGTGCAGGTCCACAGCGCCAGCGTGTACCGACACTTCGATACGAAGGCCGATCTCCTGGCCGCCGTGATCGACCGGGGCGCGGAACCGCTCCAGTTGGGGCTGTCGCAGGCACTGTTCTCCGCGGACACCTCCCAGGAGGCTCTGGACGCCGCGGTCGATGCGTACATCGCGTTCGCGATGATCCACCACGACCTGCTGGCCGTGCTGACCTGCGAGGTACTCAGCCTTCCACCCGCCCGACGACACGCCGTGCGCTGCGCGCAGCACGACTACGTCGGGCAGTGGTTCCAACTCCTGAAAGCAACCCGGCCCGAACTCGACGACACCGAGGTGCGATTCCGGGTTCACGCTGCTCTGACAATCGTCAACGATGTATCCAGGACGGTACGGTTGCGCTGCAAGCCCAACGTGCAGGAACGTGTCCGCCTGGCCGCCCGCCGCGTATTGTATGGCTGACACTCCCCGGCTCCATAGTTAAGGGCAATTCACTATCGGCCGCGACTGCAACCCTGCGTGATTCCAGCGCATACCCGTTGACGAGGGGGTATTCAAAGTCGCCGCGTTGACAATAGTGATGCGGGTCACCACAATGGCAGACATAAGTAAATCGTCAGCCACGACGTGGTGAATTGAAGGCAGGTGTAGTGCCGCAGCATCCCGAGGATGGACGTCGCCGACATAGCGGCAATGGATGCCCCGCACCCCGAGATGGAGGAACAGTGAATACTTCCGCCGCCCCGCCGTCCGTCGCCCACCGGCTGAGCGAGATGGCGGCCGCGATGCGAGAAATGGCGGGGATGGAGGCCGCCGAGACCCGAAACGCGGATGACACGATCGATGAGACCACTGCTTTGTCCGCCATTCTCGAGGAGCTACACCACGCGCAGGGCGTCCTCTACGAGCAGGCCTGCCTGACTCCCCAGCAAGGTCTCGAGCGAGTGCTCGGTTCGCTGGCCCGCCTGCGCTCGACGGCGGCCGGGCCCGGCCAGTTCTTCAGTAGCTCGGCCGAAGAACTCTGTACCGCAGGAAGATTCGACCGGGTTCTGGTCTCTCGCATCCAGGGTTCGATGTGGATTCCGCACACCCTGCACCTGGTCTCCGAGGCCATCTCCGCCGCGCTGCGCAACTATCTGAGCGATCTGGAGATCCCCTTGAGCGCGTCACCGCTCGAGGCCGATGTCGTACGGCGCCGGATCCCAATGCTGGTAAGCGATGCCGGGGCAGAAACCCGGACGTATCGTCCGCTCATCAGGTTGTCGAGGACCACAAGCTATGTCGTTGCGCCGGTGGTGGTCGACGGTACGGTCGTCGCCCTACTTCATGCCGACACCAATATCTCCGGGCGGGTGCTGACGTCCGCGGACCGTGACATCGTTCGGTTCTTCGCCGACGGGCTGGGACCGATCTACGAACGGATGGTGCTCACCGAGCGACTGCGTGAGCAGCGTGACCGGCTCGGTATGGTCTTCAGCGCCACGGAAGCGATGATCGACGACGTGCACGGTGGCCCGCTGACCCTCGACGCCCCCATCGGGATGTTGCCTCCGGCGGTGGTCGATCCTTCCCGGCCGCAGAGCGGATCGTCGGAGGTGGCGGTCGTAGGGCGGCCCGAACGGCACTTGACCGCACGCGAGGTCGATGTGGTGGAACTGCTGTCGAAAGGCGCGTCGAACGCGGAAATCGCTGCCCAGCTGACCGTGTCCGAGAGCACGGTGAAATCCCACGTGAAACACATCTTCCGCAAGTTGGGTGCCACCAACAGGGCCAGCGCCATCGCGCGATACGGAAAGATGAAACGTTCGATGGGACGGACGCTATGACACAGGCATTGATCGCAACGACGCAGCACCAGACGGCACGGGGATCCTTGCAGGGATGGCGACGCAAAGACATCGAGCTGATCACTCGGCTGGAGGCCATCCGGGACGAGATCTTCGCTGATGTCGGTTCGACCACTCTTCCCGGGATCCGGCACGAGCGTCCCGCCCATTCCGCAGAGGCGATCTCGGTCCTGACGCATCACTGCGTCGACGAGCTGCGACGGGCGGCGGGAGCCGACACTGCCAAGGTGGAGCGGCTGACCAAGACTGTGCTCGACTTGCAGCAGGTGGCGATGGATCTGTACCTGAACGAAATGGGCCGCAGGACCGAACGTCTGGCCGAGTGCTCGGCGGGACTCCACCGGTTGCGGACCGTCCCGAGCACCTCCGACCTCCTCGACCGCCTCTGTGAGGACGTGGCCGTTCGTTGCGGATTCCGGCGGGTGGTGTTGTCGCGAGTCGAGGCGGGAACATGGAAACCGTGGAAGGCGTACCTGGGCGAGGGCGATGAATCGGACTCATGGTTCACCGACTGGATCGATCGCGGGATACCGTTCGACGAGCGGGCTCCTGAGGCGCGGCTGCTGACTGATCATCGGCCGGCGATCGTCTACGACACGGAAAACGCGCCGGTATACCGGCCGATCATCGTCGAGTCGGGTCGCTCACGCTCGTACGTGGTCTCCGCCCTAGTTCTCGACAACAACGTTGTCGGTTTGCTTCATGCCGACCACTTCCCGGTTCCGAGCCGGATCGACGAGATCGACCGCGACGTCCTGTGGGCGTTCACCGAAGGGGTCGGCTACATCTACGAGCGGACGTCGCTGATGGAGCGGTTGCGGAGTCAACGCGACCAAATCAGGGAAATCCTCTCCTCGACCGTGGCGACGATGGACGAGCTGTGCGAATCGGGAATGGCCTCGGCCGGCCGGGCAGACTCCGATCCTGCCGGAATCGACCCGTCGGCGGACTTCGCCTCGCGCCCCAGCTTGGTCCCGCTCGCCGAATTCACCGCCCGCGAACAAGAGGTATTCACATTGATGGCGGCGGGGGCGACCAACAACGACATCGCCGAGTCCCTCGTCATCACAGAGGGGACGGTGAAATCGCACGTCAAGCACATCCTGCGGAAGCTCGGTGCGACCAATCGTTCACAGGCCATTGCCTGGTCGATCGGAAACCGCATCGCGTAGTCGATTCGGCACCATCTCATCAGCGTCACGCCGCCCGGCACTCTGCCGGGCGGCGGTTCTATTCCGGCGCCAACCTATGTTCCCGGTGCGCCCGTTTCGGTACTGACGACCGCTCGCAGCCGTGTCGGCATTCCGGACCTGCCGGCTCGGTGATCGTGGTCCCGATCCCCAGCGCCTCCTCGTCGGAGTATCCCCCTGTTGAGGGGTGGGTTTCCTCCCCAAGTAAGTCGCCGTCGGTGTGACCTACGCAATACCGTGAAGGTGTTCCTGAAGTGAGCGGAGCACATCGATATTCGAGTATCCGCGGGGACCATGACAACCACCGAGGAGAGCGATATTCATGAGTCATTCCTTTGCTGTCAAGTGGCTGAAGGCCTTCCGAGAAAGCCCTGAAGCGGTCGTGGCGTTGTACGCCGACGGCTTCCTCTTCGAGGATCCGATCCTCGGCCAGAAGATCACCGACAGGGACGAGCTCCTCCGCGTTTTCGCGCCGTACGCCAACA
The DNA here is from genome assembly GCF_018343855.1 of Rhodococcus sp. USK13. NCBI lineage: Bacteria > Bacillati > Actinomycetota > Actinomycetes > Mycobacteriales > Nocardiaceae > Rhodococcus > Rhodococcus sp. USK13. Next base: position 1,503,865 of record NZ_CP069242.1, read on the forward strand.
AGGACACCGAAAACGGCATCGGAATCAACAACTTTCGGATCGACGAGGTTGTCGGCGACGAGAAGTCGGCGATCTACCGGTGGACCTGGAAGGCGCCCACGGCGACCGCGTTCGTCGGAGTCCCGACCAACGGGAAGGTGCCCGGGGCGCGGGGAATCACCTTCCACATCTACAACGAAGCCGGCCTCATCACCCGGGAAGCGAGCCTGTGGGATGTCGCGACTGCGGTGGCGGACCTGGGACAGCCCGTCGACCCGTCCAGCGTGACCAAGTCCGCTGTCCTCGTCTGACACCGAACCCTGCGAAAGGAAGCTACGAACACCATGAGTAAGCACGAAGAGCACGCCCGGCGCTGGATCACCGCATTGACCACCGACACCGGGGCGGCAGTCGCCCTGTACGCCGACGACCTGGTCTACGACGACCACGCCGATTCCGACCACGTCACCGACACAGCCATCACCAAAGATGAGCTGGCGCCGAAGCTGGCCCCGTACGCGAACACCGACACGGCCAACGGTGTCGGCCTGCACTCCTTCGAGATCACCGACTCGTTCCCGGTGGCCGGCGTCGCCGGAAACCCGGCCGTGGTGATCCTGTGGAACTGGACGGGCACCGGTCTCGCCACTTACCGCGGAGTTCCGACCGAGGGTAAGACGCTGTCCACCCGCGGCATCACCTGGCACCAGCTCGACAGCGACGGACAGATCGTCCGTGAAACGACGTACTGGAACGACACCCCTGTGCTGCAGGAACTCGGCATCCCGATCGTGACGCCGGAGTACTGGGTCGAGGGATTCGACCCGTCCGTTCTCGTTGGATCCTGACCATGTGGGGGCCGTTGCCGGACGTGCTCGATCGGGCATGTACCTACTACAAGGACAACGTCGCGATCGTCGATGGTGATCGTCGGGTGACCTATCGCGAGCTTCTCGACTGGCGCAACCAGGTAGCGAACGGACTCGTCTCTTTGGGGCTGCAGAAGGGCGAGCGCGTCGGTCTTCTGATGCCCAACTGCTTGGAATTCATCCCCACGCAGCATGGGATCTGGGCGGCTGGCGGGGTGTTGGTACAGATGCCTACTCGCAATGCTGCCAACGCATTCCGGTCGAGTCTCACGCAGACCGATGCCACCACGCTGATCTATCACGCCCAGTTCGACGCAGTCGTCGCCGAGATCAGAGGTGACCTGCCGAAGCTGCAGACCGTGATCCGGATCGGGAGCAGTCCGGCTTCGGCGCCCCCCGAGATCGGCGAAGTGTTCGGCTACGACGGACTCTTCCGCTCGCAGCCGACGGTTCGTCCCGAGGTGGAGATCGACGTCCACGACGAGGCGTACGTCCTGTTCACCTCGGGGAGCACCGGGGACCCCAAGGGTGTGGTCAACTCGCACTTCACCTGGGGCCATTACAGCATCACCGCGGGTCTCGAGATCGGCGACATCGCCTGGGGTGAGGTCTTCGCGCACGGTGCGCCATTGACGCACTACACGCAGATCTTCGTCATGCCGACGTTCCTGCGGGGCGGCACCAACGTGATGCTGCCCGGGTTGGACGTGGACACACTGCTGAGCACCATCGAGCAGGAGAAGGTGACCGCCACCGCCGTCGTACCCACCATCATCTACCTGTTGCTCGACCATCCGCGCCGCGAAGCGCACGACCTGACGTCGCTGCGGACGATGATCTACGCGGGATCTCCCATCGCCCCCGACCGCCTGCGTCAGGCGCTGGACGTGTTCGGCCCGATCTTCATCCAGGCCTATGCCGGGACCGAACCCGGGTACGTCTCCTGTCTGCGCAAGAACGAGCACCGCGTGGACAGCGAGGTGTGGATCAAGCGGCTCGCCTCGGCCGGTCGCCCTCTGTTCCACGTCGACGTGACTATCCAGGACGAAACAGATCAGGTGTTGCCGCTCGGCGAACCCGGGGAGATCGTGTCTCGGCAGCTGGGACAGATGCTCAGCTACGTCGACGTCTCCCGCAACGCCGAGGCGCTGCGGGACGGCTGGGTGCACACCGGCGACATCGGTCGTCTCGACGAGGACGGGTTCCTCTACATCGTGGACCGTAAGAAGGACCTGGTGGTCACCGGCGGGTTCAACGTATTTCCGAGACAGGTTGAGGATGCCCTGGCCGGCCATGCCGCAGTTGCGCAGACTGCAGTGATCGGAGTCCCACACGAGAAGTGGGGCGAAGCGGTACATGCGGTCATCGTCCTCAAGAGCGGTGTCACGGCAACCGAGCAGGAACTGATCGATCACGTCAAAAGGGAGATGGGCAGCGTCCACGCGCCCAAAACGGTGGCATTCGTCGACACCCTTCCGGTCAATCCGGCCGGAAAGATCGACAAGAAGTCGATCCGTGCCCCGTTCTGGGAAGGGCGGGCCCGCCAGATCAGCTGACCATCGAAACGTTCGACACCGCACTGCTGTCGCTAGTCACACCAGAGAAAGAGGAGCACGCCGATGAGCGTCCCGCACTACTCGCTCTATATCAACGGCGAATGGGTTGATACCGGCGAGAACTACGAAATTCGCAGCCCTGCAACCGAAGAACTCGTCGCCACCGTCGCCAAGGGCGGTGTGGCGCAGGTCGACCAGGCCGTCGCCGCGGCCAAAGCGGCGCACGAAGAGGGCACCTGGCGGCGTACCCCGCCCGCGCAACGAGCTGCCCTGCTCAACGATGTCGCAGGCAGGCTCGGCGGCCGTATCGATGAGCTCGCCGCCCTCCAGACACGGGAGAACGGCGCCACCATCCGGATCACCGGGGCCCTGCATATCGGGCTGTCGATCGCACAGATGCAGTACCTGGCCGACCAGGCCGCCACGTACGAGTTCGAGACGGCGGGCCCCGAGATCGGTCCGGTGCCGGCCGAAGGCCTCGTCCGGCGCGAGCCGCTGGGTGTGGTGGCGGCGATCGTGCCGTGGAACATTCCGCTGCTGGTCATCGTGTGGAAGATTGCCCCTGCCCTCGCAGCGGGCAACACGGTCGTCCTCAAACCCGACGAGCATGCGCCCCTGGTGGCACTCGAGCTGGCGAAGGAGTTCGAGGCGGCGGGACTGCCGCCCGGCGTGCTCAACGTGGTGACCGGCGACGGAGAACCCACCGGCGCGCACCTGAGCGGACACCCCGACGTGCGCAAGGTGGCCTTCACCGGTTCCACCGTGGTCGGCAAAAGCATCCTGCGTCAGTCGGCCGACACCGTGAAGCGAGTGACTCTCGAACTTGGCGGCAAGGGACCGAACATCATTCTCGACAGCGCCGACCTCGACACCGCGATCGACGGCTCGCTGTTCGCGGCCCTGGCCAACAACGGCCAGGCCTGTGAAGCCGGCACCCGACTGCTGATTCCCTCGAGCAAACGCGACGAGATCGTCTCGCGGCTGGTCGAGCGGGCCCGCACGCTGAAGGTCGGTGATCCGCTCGACCCCGCGACCGGAGTCGGGCCGATCATCTCCAAGGTCCAGCATCAGCGGATCCTCGACTACTTCGCGATCGCCGAAACCGAGGGCGCCAAGGCCGTGATCGGCGGCGGCGTTCCCACCGGTCCCGGGTTCGACAAGGGCTACTGGATCGAACCGACCATCTTCGTCGGTGTGACCAACGACGCCAGGATCGCACGTGAAGAGGTGTTCGGACCGGTCCTGGTCGTGCTCACCTACGACTCGGTCGAGGAGGCGATCAAGATCGCCAACGACACCGATTACGGACTGTCCGCCGGGGTATGGGGCGACGAGGAACAGGCGATCGAGATCGCCCGCGAACTCGATGCCGGCATGGTGTGGATCAATGACTGGCACGTCATTCATCCCGCCTACCCGTTCGGTGGATTCAAGCAGAGTGGTCTGGGCCGTGAAGGCGGTCCCCATGCTCTCGACGAGTACACCGAGGCGAAGTTTATCTCGTTGAATCGCTCTCCGGGTCCGGAGGCGCGTGCCTTCGCGATCGTGATCGACCCGGCTTGATAGACACGGCCCCTGCACGATTCATCCCTCGGGATCGTGCAGGGGCCGATGCCTGTTCTGCCTCATAGCCGGACTGCCCGGCAACTTCGTCGTCTTCCCGTCCACCTTCTTCGAAAGGTGAGAATCGGGGCCGGCGGGCCGATCATCATGGTGCTACAAGACGAGCTTGTGGCGACGGGTTCGATCGCCGCTATCGGGGGGCTCTTTTCGTATCGGTGCGCCACGCTTGTCCGAAGCGCAGGCGGTGGACGATGTCGAGTCGGAGACAGCGGCGGCGGTTCGATCGGAGGAATCCTGCATGGTCATCCCGATGCCCGCCGCAGGACTCGTGCGGTGCTAGGTCGTCGTCGAACTGACTCCGAGGACCGCGAGTGCCGAATCGGCAAGAATCTGCCGGAGGCGGTCGATCGGTAAACCGACGCTGTGGAACAAGCTGGACTGAATCGCCCCGATCGCGGCGTGCACGACCGCCCGGGCCTCTCCGTCATCGAGATCCGAGCGCAGTTCGTCGACCAGGTGTACCCACTCCTCGATGTAAAGCCGCTGCTTTCGCCGCAGGCGCCGTCGGTCGGCTTCGGGGAGGTTGTGGATTTCGTTGTGGTAGACCTGCGCGACCTCACGTTTTCCGACGACGAATTCGATCTGTCCTTCGACCAGCTCACGCAGTGCCTGTTCGAGTCCTATTCCACTGTCCAGGGTGCGCTCCGCGTCTGCGAGCAGGCGGTCTATCGCGCTGTCGAAGAGTTCGACGAGGACGGCGGACTTGCTGTCGAAGTGCCGATAGATCGCTGAACCGGTGATCCCGGACGCGGCACCGATGTCGGCCATCGACACAGCATTGAAGCCATTGCGCGCCACCAGGTCGGCCGCGGCGGCCAAAATCCTGTAGCGGCGCGCTGGGTCCCGCGTTCGTACCGGCTCGGTTCTGTCGTCGATCATCCCACTACTCTTCACCATCGTCGTATCACCTTCTTTCATAGTGCTCGGCAAACCTGTCCCGAACCACGTTCTTCTGGATCTTGCCAGTCGAGGTTCGGGGGAGTGCATCGACCACGATGATCGACTTGGGGGTCTTGTACGGATCGATCAATTTCTTGATCGTGCTGATCAGTGTCGCGGGGTCGACCGTGGTGCCGGAGGCCGGCACCACGACCGCGGTGATCGCCTCGCTCCATCGGTGGTGGGGGAGCCCGACGACAGTTGCTTCCGCGATGTGGGGATCGGCCTGATAGATGGCGCGCTCGACTTCGAGGGACGAGACGTTCTCGCCGCCGGTCTTGATGACGTCCTTGAATCGGTCACTGAACCAGAGGATGCCGTCCTCATCGAACCGTCCGATGTCGCCGGAATGGAACCATCCGTGGGCGAAGGCCTCGGTGGTGGCCTCGGGGTTGTCCAGATATTCGGTCATGGTGTGCGGGCTTCGGTAGACGATCTCCCCCTCGTCTCCCGCGGGCAGGAGCCGGCCGTCCGTTCCCATGATCGCCGCTTGCACCCCGATCACCGGCGTTCCGACGGCACCGGTGTGGGTCAATTGGTGTTCGGGCCGGAACAGTGTGGTCGTCGGACTCATCTCCGTTTGGCCGAACAGCAGGTAGAAATCGCAGGCGAAGACGTCGATGCAGCGTTCGATGAGATGCCGCGGCATGGGTGCCATGGCGTACAGCGCGCGGCGAAGCGAGGACAGATCGCGGGAGCCGATGTCCGGATGTTCGAGCATTTCGCCGTACATCATCGGGAGGGCGAAGATCTGGGTGATCCGTTCGGACTCGATGAGCGCCAACAGTCGGCGAGCGTCGAAGCGTCGTTCGATGAAAATCGTGGCCCCGACCATGATCGCCGCGGTGCAGTGGGTGTTGAGTTGCGCAGTGTGAAACATCGGCATCATTGCAACGAACCGATCGTCCTCACGGAACTGCGCCTCGAGCGCCATGGTCATCGATTCGAGGTAAATCGCAGCGTGGTTTCCCACCACACCTTTCGGGAACGAGGTGGTTCCACTGGTGTACAGGTATGACAGCGGGGCGCGGTCGGCGATTACATGCTCGGGTTCGGAATCCGGTGAGCCGTTGGACAGGTCCGCGAAGGCGGTCACGGTGGGATTCCCTGTGGTGCCGTCACCGTCGATGAGGAAGATGTCAACGGCATCGACGGTATCGGCGAGAGCCTCGTGGACTCGCGGCAGGATTTCGTTCTCGGCGATGACCGCTCTCGCCGCGGAATGGCCGATAACATAGGAGATTTCGTTTGTACCCCAGCCGAGGTTGATCGGCACGCACACGAGTCCCAGTTTCGCGCAGGCGTAGTAGGTGACGAGGAACTCCGCGCGATTACTGGACGCGAGGGCGAGCGCGTCGCCGCTGCGAAGACCGTGATGGTGCAGGCCATGGGCCACGCGGTTGACCCAGCTGTTGAACTCGCCGTAGGTGAATCGGCGGTCCCCGTCGACCAACGCCAGTGCCTCGGGTCTGCGCCAGGCCGCCCGGGTGAGGCTGTCACCGACGTTGATCCGGTGGATCAGGTTGCAACCGATTTCGCTGGTGGACATCGTGTTCCTCAATTCGTGGGAGGGCGCTGTCAGTAGGACCGGGGCAGTTGCAGGCTGTGTTGGGCTACGTAGTTGAGGATCATCTCGCGGCTCACCGGGGCGATCCGGAGAAGCCGGGCAAGCCCCCACTGCGGGAGAAGCCCGTAGTCATTGCTCAGTCCGTTGCCGCCGTGCGTCTGGATGGCGGCATCCGCCGCCGCGACCGCGGCCTCGGCGGCGGCGTACTTCGCCACGTTCGATGCCTCGGCTGCGGGTTTTCCGTGCTCGTACAACCACGCGGCCTTCGCAGTGGCCAGGGCGGCCAGCTGCACCTCGATCTGCGCCTTGGCCAACGGGTGAGACAGTCCCTGATACATCCCGATCGGCTGGCCCCAGACCGTGCGTGTCCGGGCGTACTCGGCCGCGCGGCCCAGGGTGAACCGGCCGACTCCGACACAGATCGCGGCGCCGGTGATCCGCTCGGGGTTCAGGCCGTCGAAGACTTGGGAAAAACCCTCGTGTTCGACTCCCAGCAGGCTGTCGGCCGGAACACGTACGTCGTCGAAGTGCAGGGTGAACTGCTTTTCGGGCAGCGCGACCCCGACCGGGAGGGCGTGCTTGATCAGCCCCGGGGCGTCGGTGGGGATCAGAAACAATGACAGCTGTGCCCGGCCGGTCGCCTCGTCGTGCCCGGTACGGGCGACGACCACGAGCGCCTCCGCCTCATCGACACCCGAGATGTAGTACTTCGTGCCGTTCAGGAGGTAGTCCTCGCCGTCGCGAACGGCGTGGGTGGACAGTTGGTGCGTATTCGAACCTGCGTCGGGTTCGGTGATCGCGAAGACCACTTTGGTCTCGCCCGACGCCATGCCCGGCAGCCATCGCTGACGTTGGTCGTCGCTGCCGTACTTGGCGATCAGTTCCCCGGAGATGGCGCTGGAGACGAGTAGGAGCAGCAGCGGACAGCCGTGGGCGGCGGTTTCCTCGCAGACCAAAGCCAGCTCCGTCATGCCGGCGCCGCCTCCGCCGTACTCTTCCGGGAGGTTGATGCCTATGAATCCGCTGTGACCGAGCGCCTTCCATAGTTCTGTGGTCGGCTCATGCGCTAATGCGTGGCGGGTGTAGTAGTCGGGACCGAACTTTGTGGTGATGTCGGCGACCGCCTCGCGGATCGCGACGTGCTCGTCGGACTCGGTGAACTCCATGGTGGTTCCTCCGGTGGGGGCGGCGGTCGCCGCCGGTGGCGTCAGTTGGTCTCGGGGAGCAATGCCATCGGGATGTCAGTGTGCCGGGCGCGCAGGTACTCACCGAGACTCTTGGCCTGTGCGTCCGTGCGGGTCGAGGACGCCACGCCGTCGCCCAGGAACCCGACGATGACGAAGTTCAGTGCCCGAAGGTTCGGGAGCTCGTAGCGGTGTACGGGCAGGGACGCCGCCTCGGGAACCAGCTCGACGAACTTGGCGACGGTCAGGTGCCGGCGCAGCCAGTTCCACCGCTGCGGGGTGTCGGTCCACACACCGACATTTGCCTTGCCGCCCTTGTCGCCGGAGCGAGCGGCCACGACGGACCCCAGTGGGAGACGAGTGGTCGGTACCGTGTCAGCCACGTCGTCGTGCGGAGTCGGCGGTACGGAAGTCGGTGTCGTTGCCGGCGTTTGGGTTCGCGGGCAGTGGTCGATGATTTCCTTGGTTCCGTCGCCGTGGAAGACCACATGTTCGATTTCGTCGGCCGGGATGAGCGAGGGCCAGTAAACCCCGAATTCCGATGCCGAAGACGGCGGGGTGGTGGTGTGGAAACCGGCATAGCCGGCGACGGCAATCTCGGTGACCGAGTTGGAGAAGGCGCGGTCGACCTTGGCGCGATCGGCGTCTTTGACGGTGACCCGCAGGTGCGCTGTCGATTGGGCGGCGGTGGGCGGGTCGGGAATGTCGTAGCGGAGCAGTTGAATGTCGACGTCGTCGAACTTTTCTTTTCCGCCGAGGATCTCGAACAGCTCGTCGACCGCCCAGGCGGCCTTTTCTTCGATGTCGAGTCCGGTGAGGACCAGGGTCATCGTGTTGCGGAAGCCGCCGATGTAGTTCATCGCGACCTTCAGGTCGGGCGGCGGGGGGCTTCCCGTGGTTCCCGCCACCCGGACCCGGTCGGTCCCTTCTTGGGTGATCTCGATGGTCTCGAAGTGCGCGGCGACGTCCGGGTTCAGGTAGAGGGGGCCATCGATCTCGTACAACAACTGGGCCGTGACGGTTCCCACGGACACCAGGCCTCCCGTTCCGGGGTCCTTGGTGATGACAAAGCTCCCGTCGTGCGCAATTTCGGCGATCGGGGAGCCCGGGTAGCGACGATCGTGCACTTCCCGGATTTGTGAATAGTTGCCCCCCGTTGCTTGCGGGCCGCACTCGATGATGTGTCCGGCTGCCACCGCCCCGGCAAGGGCGTCGAAGTCGGTGCGCCCCCAGCCGTGCCACCACGCGCTGGTGCCGACAACGAGTGCTGCGTCGGTGACGCGTGGACAGATCACCACGTCGGCACCGTTGTTCAGTGCTGCGGCGATACCCCAGCCACCGAGGTACGCGTTCGCCGACACCGGGCTCACGCCGGCCTCTGCCAGCGTGGTGCCCTTGTCGAGGTGCCGGAATTCGTGCCCGTCGGCCAGCAGTGATTCGAGTCGGGGCCGGATGTCATCGCCCTCGAGATGCGCGACGGACAGGTCGAGCCCCTGATCGGCGATGAGCTTGCGGACCTCGTCGGCGAGACCGGCAGGATTGAGGCCGCCCGCATTCACGACGATCTTGATTCCCTTGGCGGCGCAATCGGCGAGTGATTGACGGGCCTGGGTGAGGAATGTTTTCGCGTAGCCGGTGGCGGGGTCCTTCTTGCGGGCCTTCCAGAGGATGAGCATGGTCAGTTCGGCCAGGTAGTCGCCGGTGATCACATCGACCGGGCTGCCGTCGACCATATCGCGGAAGGCCGAGAGCCGGTCGCCGTAGAATCCCGATGCGTTGCCGATACGGATCGGCCGACGCGGGCCGTCAGACTTTCTCATCGGGTTCCTCCAGTGGTTGACGGGGTGGCGAGGCTGGGTCGGCCGGGGCCGGGGGCCCCGGCGAAGGCTTGGGCGATGCCCATCCAGGTGTGGGCGACGGGGCCGGTGACGACGAGGCGGGTGTCGGCCACGTTGCGTCGTTGCGTGACGACGAGGACGAAGTCCTCGGCCGAACCAACGACGGAGTTCTCGGCGTCAGCGGGTCCCCACGTCCACACACTGGCCTCGGGGTGCGGGGCTTGCAGTACCACTCGGACAGGATGGTCTGGCACGGGCAGCCCATTGAGCTGGTGGGCGAAGGCGAAGGTACTCACTCCCAGGTGTGCGATGCTGCGCAGACCAGGACTGGCCTGGTGTCGTAGGCCGAGGGCATCGTAGATATCCCGGCCGTGTGCCCACGTCTCCATCAACCGTGCGGTGGCCGAGGAGGCGGCACTCATATCGGGTCCGTACCAGGGCATCCGTGCCTTCGGATCGGTTCGTCGCAGCGTCTCGAGCAACGCGTTTCGCGAGCGGACGAACCACTCTTCCAGGTCCCGGTGGGACATCGTCCGTAGGTCACGAGCGATCCGGTCCGGAAAATCCATTCCGCCGGCGATCAGGGCGGCGGATTCTTCGCGGAACCGTTCCGGATCCTCCACCGCGGTTCTCGCGGCATCGTCGAAAAACGCCAAATGCGAGACCTGATCGCGCACGGCCCAGCCGTCGGCGGGAGTATCGACCTCCCATTGATCCGGTGTGAGACCACGGAGAATGAGGACCAGCCGGACAGTTTCGACGTCGAGGTCATCGAGAAGAGCCTCGTAGTCCAGTGCCATCAGTGCCCCTTCCAGGAGGGACGCCGCTTCTCGCTGAAGGCGAGCATTCCTTCCTGCGCGTCGTCGCTGAGGTAGACCGGTTCCCAGATCTCTTCTGCCATCTCGAACGCTGCCGATAGTGCATACTCGGCGGTCAGCTTGGCGGTCTTCTTCCCGGCACCCACAGACAGAGGGGCATTGGCGGCGATCAACTCCGCGAACCTCTGTGTGGCTTCGGTCAATTCGTCGGGCTCGACGACCTGGTTGACGAAGCCGATCTCGTAGGCGCGCTGCGCTGTCAATGGGGCGCCGGTGAGGACGATTTCCATCGCGATCCGTTGCGGCACCATCAGCGGCAGCGGAGCCGCCCAGGGTGAGCCGCGGCCGATCTTCACCTCGGAAATGGCGAAGGTGGCCGTACTCGAGGCGATACAGAGGTCGCAGGTTTGTGCCAGCAGGAAGCCACCGGCGAAGGCGGCACCGTTGACGGCCGCGATGGTCGGCTTGTCGACTTGGATGTTGCGGCCGAACTGGGGAACGAAGTCCACGGGCGGGACGGTGAGTTGGTCCTGGCTCATTTCCTTGAGATCGCCGCCGGCGCAGAACGCCTTGTCGCCGCTGCCGGTGAGGACGAGGACCTTCGCGGACTCGTCGTCGTTGAAGCGCCGGACGCCGGCGAACAGGCCCTCCCGCACCGCGCGGTTGAGACTGTTGCGGGCATCAGGCCGGTTGATCGTGAGCCATGCGACGGAATTGCGCACCTCGTAGGTGACCGCCGCGGTGGAGGTGTCGTCAGTCATCTATGGGCCCTCCTGCCCGTCGTGCACCACGGCAAGCACGGTGCCGGAGTCGACCTGCTGGCCGACGGTGACGGGAATCTTCGTCACCACTCCGTCGATGGGGGCCTTGACCGTGTGCTCCATCTTCATGGCCTCGAGCACGACGACGGCGGCGCCGGCCGTGATTTCGTCTCCCTCGGAGACCTCGATCCGTACGACTGAGCCGGGCATCGGCGCGAGTAGGGAACCGGATTCCTGCACATCGCTCGGGTCGGGGAATCGTTCCACCTCGTGCAGTTCGGTGGCGCCGAGGGCGCTGTTGACGAAATGCGCGGCACCATCGCGGACGATCGAATAGCGGCGGCGCACACCCTCGATGACCGCATCGACCAGGGTGGGGGAGGTCTCGATGAGCTCGATGCCTTCGATGTCGCGGCCGTCGACGGCCGCGTTGACCCGGTCGCGGAGAAACTCGTATGCGATCTCGATGTCGTTGTCGCCGTCGCGGAACAGCACTGCCTGCGGTGCGCTGCGAACGGTGCGGAACCCGGAGGGAAGTCCCGGCAGCGTCGCCGTCGTTGCTCGGCGCTCGGACTGAACGGCAAGTGCGGCGACGAGCGCGTGGGTCGCGGTGGTGGCGTCGTCGTTGACGCGGCCGGCGGTCAGATCGGCGACCGAGTGCCGGTCGAGGTAGCCGGTGTCGGTCTGCCCGTTGCGGAACTCGGGTTCACGGAGAATTCCGATCAGCAGATCGCGGTTGGTGGTCACGCCGTGGATGAGTGATTCGTCCAGGGCCCGGGCCACCCGGTCACAGGCCTCTTCCCGGGTACGGCCAAATCCGATCACCTTCGCCAGCATCGGATCGTAGAAGGTACTGACAGTGGACCCCGATGCGAATCCCGCGTCGACGCGGATGCCGGGAAGGTCGGCGATCTCGAAGGTGGTCAGCTTCCCGGATACCGGCACGAATCCGGCCGGCACGTCCTCGGCGTAAAGACGAACCTCGACAGCGTGTCCGTTGAACTCCGGTGATTCGATCTCGGGGGGCAGCTTCTGGCCGGCGGCAACGAGGAGCTGTCCTCGCACCAGGTCCGTTCCGGTGACGAGCTCGGTGACCGGGTGCTCCACCTGAAGTCGGGTGTTGACCTCGAGGAAGTAGAACGCGCCATCAGGTGCCATCACGAATTCGACGGTGCCGGCACCCTCGTAATTGAGCGCCTTACCCGCCGAGACCGCGGCGGCGCCGAGTTCTTCCCGCAACTCCCGGTCGACCGCCGTCGAGGGCGACTCCTCGACAATCTTCTGGTACCGACGCTGGATGGAGCACTCTCGTTCGCCCAGGTGAACCACGTTGCCGAAGCTGTCACCGAAGATCTGCACCTCGATGTGCCGCGGCGACTGGACGAACTTCTCCAGGAAGACGGTGCCGTTGCCGAACGCCGACTGGGCCTCGCGGCGGGCGCTGCGGACCGCTTCGACGATCTCGTCGCGGTCGTTGACGATCCGCATTCCGCGGCCACCGCCGCCGAACGCGGCCTTGACCAGGACCGGCAACCCGATGTCGTCTGCTGCCGACCGCAGCCGCTCCGGATCTTCGTCGGATTCGCTCTCGATCACCATCCCCGGCAGCACCGGGACCCCTGCATCCGCCATGATGCGCTTGGCCTCGATCTTCGATCCCATCGCCGCGATCGCCTCGGGCGAGGGACCGACAAAGATGATGCCCTCGTCCTTGCATCGTCGTGCGAAGTCCTCGTTCTCCGAGAGGAACCCATAGCCGGGGTGGATGGCGTTCGCGCCGGTTCGGTGTGCGGCCGCGATAACCAGATCGACCCGAAGGTAGGTGTCGGTGGGGGTGGTGCCGGGAAGGTGGATGGATTCGTCGGCCTCGAGGACGTACGGAGAGTCGCGATCGGCGTCGGAATAGAGCGCCACCGTCGAGATGTCCATTTCGCGCGCCGTCCGGATGATGCGCGACGCGATTTCGCCTCGGTTGGCGATCAGCAGCTTGGTGATCGTTGACACTGCGGTACTCACATTCTGAAGACGCCGTAGCCACGCTGGCCGGCAATGTGGTTGGAATGGGCGGCAGACAATGCGATCGCGAGGATCGCGCGGGTGTCACGTGGATCGATGACGCCATCGTCGTAGAGGCGTCCGGAGATGAAGAAGGGATGTGACTCGGCTTCGATCTGTTGCTCGATGGCGGCGGTGCGTGCGGCATCGGCCTCCACGTCGAATTCACGACCCGCAGCCTCTGCGGCGGTCTTGCCGACAATCGACATCACACCGGCGAGTTGCTGGGCTCCCATCACCGCGAGCTTGGCATTGGCCCAGGTGAACATGAAGCGGGGATCGTATGCCCGGCCGGACATTCCGTAGTTTCCGGCACCGAAGGAACCGCCGACGTTGATCGTGATGTGCGGAACCTTGCTGTTGGTGACCGCATTGATCATCTTGGAACCGTCCTTGATGATGCCGCCCTGCTCGTATTCGGTGCCGACCATGTAGCCGGTGGTGTTGTGCAGGAAAATCAGCGGGGTGTCGGTCTGGTTCGCCAACAGAATGAATTCGGTGGCCTTCTTGGCCTCTTCGCTGAAGAGGACACCGCGGTGGTTGGCGAGGATTCCGACCGGAAATCCGTGGATCGATGCCCAACCGGTCACCAGGCTCGACCCGTAGCGCGGCTTGTACTCGGAGAACCTCGAGCCGTCGGCGACGCGCGCAATGACATCCCGGGGATCGAACGGGACCCGTGGGTCCCCGGAGGCGATACCGAGGAGCTCCTCGGGGTCGTACAGCGGGTCGTCGGCTGCCGCGGACGGGGCTGGTCCGAGCTTGCGCCAATTGAGGTGGCTGACGATGTCGCGGCCGATTCTGATGCAGTCGTTCTCGTCGACGGCGAACTGGTCGGCCACACCGGACACACGCGAGTGCATGTCCGCACCCCCGAGGTCCTCGTCATTGGCGTCCTCTCCGGTGGCCATCTTCACCAGCGGGGGCCCACCCAGGAACACCTTGGCCTGTTTGTCGACCAACACCGCGTAGTCGCACATGCCGGGAACGTATGCGCCACCGGCGGTGGCGTTGCCGAAGACCAGCGCGATGGTCGGAATTCCCATCGACGACAGTTCACTCAGATCGTGGAAGATCTTGCCGGCGAACACAAAGAGTTCTGATTGCGTCGGCAGGTCCGCACCGCCGGACTCCACCAGGTAGACCACTGGGAGCCGGTTCACGCGAGCGATCTCCAACGCACGCAGATTCTTCTTCAATGTGAAGGGGTTCATCGTTCCGCCCCGCACCGTGGGGTCGTGGGCGATGATCATGGTTTCGACTCCGGAAACGACGCCGACGCCTGTCACGATTGCCGCCCCGACGTTGAACTGAGTTCCCCACGCCGCCAACGGTGACAGCTCCATGAACGGAGCATCGCGGTCGATGAGGAGTTCGATCCGTTCACGGACGAGTAGGCGTCCGCGATCGTGGTGGCGTTGGGTGTACCGCTGGCCACCACCCGCGATGACGAGGTCGAGTTGCTCATTCAGCGCGGCGACCGCAGCGAGCTGCACTCTGCGGTTCTCCTGATAGGTATCCGATGACGTGTCGATCACCGAGTCGAGTACGGGCATCCGTACGCCTTTCTTTCAGATCTGGGGACTCTCACCGACGAGGGCGAGCATCGAAGCTGTGACCAGAGTAACCCAAAAGTGAATCGTCGTACACTTACATCTTGAGATCACCCCGACTCGGCGCTATCGTAGGCGGTAACGCAGCGGCAATCTCAGCTCATGTACACCAGGCTTCACTAAATGCCGAGGAAGATCGCCGTCGGCTGCAGAGAACCTTTCCCGCTTGAATGGAGAATCCGTTGTCCCAGTCCCTCGACAACTCCGCCCACAGGGCGGGAGCGTCCACCACTATCGATGCCGATCTCTACCGGACGGCACTTCGTCGCCATCCCGCCGGCGTCACGATCATCACCCTCGACTCGGCGAACGGACCGGTCGGGTTCACCGCGACCTCGTTCTCGTCTCTGTCACTGAACCCACCACTGGTGTCATTCAATATCGCCCACACCTCGTCGAGCATCAGTGCCCTACACCAGGCACAATCGTTGATCGTCCATCTCGTCGGAGACCATCAACTCCCCCTCGCGCAACGCTTTTCCGCGAGTGCCGATCAGCGGTTCGCTGACGAATCGGCCTGGGTGACATTGTCCACCGGCGAGCCCCTGCTGCGCGACACGCACTGCTGGTTGCGGACCGGCGTGCACCAGCTGATCGAGGCAGGCGATCACACCTTGGTCATCGGGGCGGTCGAGGAAATCCACATCGATGACGCCGATGGAACCTCGGACGCGGCCCCACTGCTTTATCACGAAGGCCGCTACCACCGGGCCGTACCGTTCGGGTCGTAGAACGCCACGGCCACTGCCTCCCCGCACCCCAACTGGAGAAAATGCGCCATGACAAGCCTGAACACAACGTCACGACCGGCCCTGAGGGTCGCCGCGGAACTCAACGGCTACGGCCACCACCCCGCACTCAGCATCGACCCTCGGACCGGACGTCCAGAGTCTCGCTGGGTTGACCTGCGCCGAACGGACGACGACGGCGGTCTTCCGCGCGACCACGCGACGATTGTGCGGATACAGGCGGCAGACATGGCCCAAGCTCATCGAGAACGCGCGACGCTGCGATCGGAGATCCAGGCCAAGGGCGGCCATCCCGACGATATCGCGGTGCTCGTCGATATTGCGGTGCTCATCGCGCCGGAGGCCCGGACCGCGCGCAAGGAACTGATGACGCTCGACAGCATGCTGCCGGGCCCACGACCGAGCGAATCTTTGGAATACATCGGCACACCCATCGGACTCGCCAGCCTGATCGCGGATCTGTACGTCGTCGGTGTCGTCGACGGCGTCACCCTTCTGCCAATGTCGGAACCCTCAGTGCTGGACCACGTTGTGAACGAGTCACTGCCGTGGTTGACGCTGCGAGGCGTCTACCCGCCCCCTAGAGGGGCAGCCCTGGCACGAACAACCCTCCGGTAGATCCTGCTGGAACTCGCTCACGTAGGCCGCGTCGATGACGACGCGGCCTTTCCGTATTTCCACAGGGAGGCGGGCGCCTGCCATCCGCCCCACCCGACGGCCCGTGGACGCCGGACGCGGGTGAGGCGCGCCGGCGACCCCACACTTGCGCCGCTAGCCACCCCCGAGCCGGATCCGGCGAACCCGTCGACCCCGGCCTGCTAATCGAAGCCGCCGACGGTCTCACTGTCGTTCCGCTTGAAACTGTTGCGAAATAACTCATCTCGGCAACTCGTTGTCGAGGCGAGATCGTGGCCGGCGCGCACGCGCGCCCCCAGGGCCGTGCGGGCATCTCCAACTGCGCCGCCGACTTATCTCCCCAACGTGGGGGTGAAATCCCTCTTCAGAGGGGTGTGGACGCCGAGTGACCGCTGCCACACTTGGTTCATCCAGCACCGGAACCGAAGGGTCGACATGAGTACATTCGCCAACGCCGACGAGGTCTACACCTATATCGGTGGAATTTTCGACAGAGCCACGAAGGAGAAGACCTTCATCGACGCGACCGCGGGGACCGGTCTGGTGATCAAGCTGATCCAGACAGATCCGGACGCGGTAATGATCATCGACTTCCCGGGACAGAAGGTCACCACGGGCGATGCGACCGAGGGAATGGCGTCCACGGTGCAGTTGCGGATGTCGTCGGACAACAGCAACAAGTTCTGGCAAGGCAAACTCAACTTCACCCTCGCGATGGCACAGCGGAAGGTCAAACTCGACGGCAAACGCTCGGTGGCGCTAAAGCTTCTCCCACTCACCGGCGGCCTGTTCGACGTCTACAAGCAGCTTCTGAAGGAAAACGGCCGAGAAGACCTCTTGATCGACTGACACCACGCTTGAACAACTCATAAACGACAGAGCAATTGGAGTGCACATGCTAGAGCAGGACATGACCGATGAAGAATTCCAGCCCTACTTCGAGAAGGCGGAAGAGCTTTCCAAGTTCTTCCGCGAGATCGGCCCCAAGTACGACGCGGAAAACACGTTCGCTTACCCGTCCATCAAGGCGTTCAAAGAATCCGGACTCGGATCCCTTCCTGTGCCGAAGGCGTTCGGCGGACCCGGCGGCAACCTGCTGCAGGCATCGAAGGTCATCAGTGAGTTGTCCAAGGGCGACTCCGCAATCACGTTGGCCTACAACATGCACTACATCATGGTCGGCATCGCCGGCAACCTGATGAGTGAAGAGCAGAACAAGTACTGGCTCGGACGCGTCGCCGACGGCGAGATCATCTTCGGCCCCTTCTCCGAGCAGCGCGCCGGATTCAGCGGCCTCGCCGACATGAAGGCCATACCCCAGCCCAACGGCGGATGGAAGCTCTACGGCAAGAAGACCTGGGGAACACTCTGCGAGGCCGCGGACATCATCACCACCAACGCGACGATCACCGACGCCGAGGGAAATCTCCCGGAGGACTTCCAGGAGCGCGTCAACGCGGAGAGCTTCTTCATCGGCGACTTCAACGTCGACGAGAACGGCCAAGGTGACGGCATCCGCATCGAAAAGACCTGGGACGCTCTCGGTATGCATGCCACCGGTACGCAAACCATCCACTTCGAGGGCTACTACGTTCCGGAAGACGGGTTCATCTGTGAGTGGCGCTCCGGAGCGTTCGGCGTCCTCGAGTGGGCGTCACTGATGTTCGCGAGCATCTACCTGGGTATGCAGTACCGCGTTCTCGAGGAATCTCGCGCCACCCTGTCAAAGAAGACCCTCGGCGCCACCTTCGGTGCCATCGTCGCAGAGGACACCAAGGTCTCCGGCGTCGGCCACATCATCGACGGTATCGGCGACATGGCCTCGCGCGTGGAGATCTCGCGCAGGGTCCTTTACCAGACCTGCCAGGAACTCCTCGACGGCAAGGACGACGAATGGCCGTTGGAGCTCCGCTTCCCGTACATCGGCCTGGCCAAGACCTTCGTCGCCGAGAACGTCATGCACATGACCAGGCATGCCATGAGCATGGTCGGTGGGTCGTCGTTCCGTAAGGGAGCGATCTTCGAGCGCCTGTACCGCGATTCGGCGGCTTCGATGTTCCAGCCGCTCAACTCCGACCAATCTCGCACGTACATCGGCGAGTATCTTCTACAGCCCGAGCAGCTCAACGACTGATCGGCTTCCACGAAAGCCCTCCGGTTTCCTGTCCTGAGCAGGACGCCGGAGGGCTTTCGCGTACGCGTCGAGGACCCCATCCGCGCGCGGCGACAGCGGGGCGGATGGGGCCTGTAGACGCGTCGCCGGCGGTTGTCTCCTTGCCGCTGGGCAGGTCGGCCGTTCCATACGCCGCTACGGGAGGTCCCATGGGTAAGTACATTGCGGATCACTTTTTCCTTCCCTCCTCCCCCCTCGGGGGGAACTCTGACCCAGTTTCCTGTCACTTTGGGATGAGATTGCTCCCCCAAACGGAGGAAGTGAATCGCGATTTACTTGTGTTGTGTTCTAACGTAGCCCTACCATTCAAATGTGATACGGCGCACAACATATCTGGTTGTGGATGGGCCCGAGTAGCCCGATCAGTCGCTCGACACACTTCATTTTCCATTTGACGAGGAGGAAACCGGTGACCGGTTCCCCACCGCTCGCGGTAGATCTGCGTGCACCGGGCCGTGACGCGCCTGTCCGCAAGCCCGGGAAGGCTCGGAGCTGGGCCGAATCGGCACTGCGGCCCCTGGGCGCATTCTTCGAGATGTGCGCGGCGACATTCCGTGCGCTGTTCCGGCCCCCGTTTCAGTGGCGAGAGTTCGTTCTGCAGTCCTGGTTCATCGTTCGCGTCGCGTTGCTGCCTACCCTGCTTGTCGCGGTGCCGTTCACCGTTCTGGTGGTCTTCACGCTCAACATCCTCCTGGTCGAGTTCGGCGCTGCCGACCTGTCCGGTGCCGGTGCTGCACTCGGCGCGGTGACCCAGATCGGCCCGCTCGTGACCGTTCTGGTCGTGGCCGGTGCCGGAGCCACCGCGATCTGCGCCGATCTCGGAGCCCGGACGATCCGCGAGGAGATCGACGCCATGAAAGTACTGGGCATCGACCCGATCCAGCGTCTGGTGGTACCCCGAGTTCTCGGCTCCACCCTGGTGGCGCTGCTCCTGAACGGGCTGGTGATCACGATCGGCATCGTCGGAGGCTTCTTCTTCTCCGTCGTCTTCCAGAACGTCACCCCGGGCGCATACGTGTCGTCGCTGACCTTCGTCACCGGTTTGCCGGAGGTCATCATCTCCGAGGTCAAAGCGTGCTTGTTCGGACTCATCGCGGGTCTCGTGGCGTGCCACCGTGGGCTCACGGTGAAGGGCGGCCCGAAGAGCGTCGGCGACGCCGTCAACGAGACGGTCGTGTACGCCTTCATGGCCTTGTTCGCGGTGAATGTGATTGTCACCGCCATCGGCGTGAAGTACGGAACGGGGCGATGACCGTGACCGACAGCCTGACTGGAAAACGACGAGCATCGAAGGTCGCGGCGGCGCCGCTGCGCTTCCTCGAATCCCTCGGTGAACAGGCAGTCTTCTTCTGGCGAACCATCCGGTTCACTCCGCACGCCCTGAAGACATACTCGCGCGAAACCCTCCGGCTGATCGCCGAAATCGGCATGGGATCCGGGGCCTTGGCGGTGATCGGCGGCACCGTGGCGATCGTGGGATTCATGACCTTCGCCGGCGGAACCCTCGCCGCTATTCAGGGATTCAACTCGCTGGGCAACATCGGCGTCGAGGCACTGACCGGTTTCTTCGCAGCGTTCTGCAACGTCCGGATCATGGCACCTGTGGTCGCCGGTATCGCGCTGGCAGCGACCATCGGTGCAGGCGCCACCGCCCAGCTGGGTGCGATGCGGATCAGCGAGGAAATCGACGCACTCGAAGTGACCGGCATCCGGTCGATGTCCTACCTGGTCTCGACCAGGGCCATCGCCGGCATCGTCGCCATCATCCCGCTGTACTCCATGGCCGTCATCATGTCGTTCCTCGCTGCGCAGGTGACGACCACCGGGATCTACGGCCAGTCCGCCGGCGTCTACAACCACTACTTCTTCACGTTTTTGCGGACGAGCGACCTGTTCTGGTCCTTCCTGGAGGCCTTACTGATGGCCACCGTGGTCATGCTGATCCACTGCTACTACGGCTACAACGCCGCCGGTGGCCCCGCCGGCGTAGGCGAGGCGGTCGGACGGGCCGTACGCACATCACTGATCGCGGTGGTGATGGTGGTTCTGTTTGCCTCACTTGCCATTTACGGAACATCCGGCAATTTCAACCTGGCCGGTTAGACGGGGGACGCGCTGATGGGAACACGCACGAAATCACACTACAAACAGCCACCGCTGCGGGTCGCCGGTGCCGCGATGCTGGTCGGCGTCATCACGGCCTTGGTGCTGTGTATGCAGACCTTTCGCGGGGCCTTCGAGGAAACCGTGCCGCTAACGGTCGTCGCCGACAGGTCCGGCCTGGTAATGGAACCCGGGGCCAAGGTCCAACTCAATGGTGTCGAGATCGGCAGGGTCAAGGAGGTCCAGCAGGTGGCCGGCACCTCGCGACTGAGCCTCGATATCGATTCGGCACGCTTCGACCTGCTATCGGCCGATACTACCGCCGAGATCAGGGCGACGACGGCATTCGGCGCCAAGTATGTCGCGCTGACCAGCGCCTCAGGGCTGGGGCACCTCGCCGCGGGAAGTGAAGTCCGGTCGGGCAACGTTACGACGGAGATCAACACCGTCTTCGAGAACTTGACGTCGGTGATGCACCATGTCGACCCGGCGAAGCTGAACTCGGCACTCGGCGCGGTCGCCGAGGGTCTGCGCGGCCGCGGCGAGCAGTTCGGCGACACCATGGTCAAGGCCGATTCCGTACTCGCCAGACTCAACCCAGTCCTGCCGCAGCTTCAGAACGACCTCCGCGACACGTCCACCGTCGTCAACACCTATGCGGATGTCGCGCCGACCTTGATGGAGCTGCTGAAATTCGCTTCCACGACGTCGGATTCGGTCGTCGAGAGAGAGGAACAGCTCGATTCGACGTTGACCGCGGCGGTGAACTTCGGCAACGACGGCGCGGCGCTGACCAATGACCTCGAGCGCGGGCTGGTCGATTCGATGCGGCTACTGCTGCCGACAACAGGCCTTCTGTCCAAGTACAGCCCCGAAATCACTTGTCTATTAAATCAATCGGTCGACACCCGCGACGTCCTGTCGAACTCGTTCGGTGACAATACCGGCTACTCTCTCGACCTCGATGTCGGGTTCCTTCCCGGTGACGACCCCTATCGTTATCCAAAGAACCTACCGAAGGTCGAGGCCTCCGGCGGGCCGGGCGGGCAACCGGGATGCTATCCAATGATCACCAAAGACATGTATCCGTCGCCCGTACTGGTCACCGACACCGGCGCCTCGATCGCCGATGCGACCAGCCCCCGTCTGGGTTCCCCGTTCTTCGTCGACTATCTGTTCGGAAACATCGTGGGAGGGCCTGCACGCTAATGAAAATCACTGGAACCATTGCGCGCTTGGCGCTCTTCGCGGTGATCATGGTCCTCTTCACTGCCGCGGTCGTCGTGGTCTTCTCGCAAGTGCGGTTCGGCAGCGAACGCACGTACAAGGCAGCCTTCGCGGACGCATCCGGTTTGAAGTCGGATGAGTTCGTGCGGGTCGCCGGCGTCGAGGTCGGGAAGGTGAAGTCGGTCGAGATCGTCGACGAGGCCACCGCCCTGGTCGAGTTCTCGCTCACGAAGGCCGTGCCGTTCACCGAGTCCACCAAGCTCGCCGTGCGGTACGAGAACCTCATCGGAGCCCACTACCTCGAACTGCTCGACAGCCCGGGGTCCAACACCGCACAGCCCGAGGACTCGACCATCCCGGCGGATCGCACGATGGCCGCGCTGGATCTCGATGCCCTGATCAACGGTTTCCGGCCACTGTTCAAGGCGCTGGACCCCGACCAGGTCAACAAGCTCTCCACCTCACTGGTGAATGTTCTGCAGGGACAGGGTGGAACGGTATCGGACTTCCTGAAACAATCCGGCGAACTGACCTCCGCATTGGCCGACCGCGATCAGCTGATCGGCTCGGTGATCGACAACCTCAACCGCGTACTCGGCACCGTCGACGAACACAACAAGCAGTTCGACGAAGGTATCGACAAGCTGCAGCAAGTCATCAGT
The DNA here is from genome assembly GCF_018343855.1 of Rhodococcus sp. USK13. Taxonomy (NCBI): domain Bacteria; kingdom Bacillati; phylum Actinomycetota; class Actinomycetes; order Mycobacteriales; family Nocardiaceae; genus Rhodococcus; species Rhodococcus sp. USK13. The sequence goes on from NZ_CP069242.1 coordinate 1,526,217, forward strand.
GGACTCTCCGAGCAGTCCGACCCGATCGGTGATGCCCTCGTCCGCGTCAACGACGCGTCCGCCTCCGTCGCCGACCTCCTGGTGAACGCCCGCCCGGCTATCAGGAACGACGTCACCGAGATCGGACGAGTCGCCGGCAACATCAATGCGGACAAGGACTACGTCAACTGGGCGCTCAGCGCGCTCCCCGATGCGTACGGCCGCCTCGCCCGACTCGGACTCTACGGCGACTTCTTCACGTTCTACCTCTGCGATGTCACATTGAAAGTCAATGGCCCTGATGGCAATCCCGCCCTCATTCCGATCATCGGGCAGCGGGCAGGAAGGTGTACAGCACAGTGAGCCGAACACAGCAATCCAACACGGTACGCACCGGTCTGATCGGCGTCCTGGTGGTCGCGGCCCTGGTGCTGATCTCGGTCAACTTCGACCGTATCGCCTCCACACTGAGCTCGTCGTTGACCTACACCGCATACGTCGGTGACACAGGCGGGCTCGAGACCGGCGACAAGGTGTTCCTCTCCGGCGTCCACGTCGGGGATGTCGAGGACATCGACCTCGACGGCGACAAGGTCCGGATCGCATTCAGTGTGGACGGACCGCCTCTGGGCGTGGACTCAGAGGTATCGATCAAGACACTGACCGTGCTGGGACGAAAGTTCCTGCAGGTCACGCCGAAGGGGGACAAGGTGCTCTCACCCGATCAACCGATCCCGCTCGAGCGCACCTCCACCCCCTATCTCCTGACCGATGCGCTCGGCGACCTGACGACCACCGTGAGCAACCTGGACACCGACCAGGTCACCAACGCACTGGACACACTGAGCCAAACCCTCGATCAGACCGCACCGAACCTGGGTGCCGCGCTCGACGGGGTCTCCCGACTCTCGGACACTGTGGGCACCCGCGATCAGATGGTCAAGGACCTGTTCCACAACGCGGAGTCACTGACCAAGGTCCTCGGCGGCCGCAGCCAGCAGATCAACAAGCTGCTCCTCGACAGCAACACCCTCTTCACCGCGCTCGATCAGCGCCGACAGGCAATCGACACGCTTCTGGTAAACCTCTCCGCCGTCACCGCGCAGGTGGCGTCGCTGGTCGATGACAACGAAGCCCAACTCCGGCCAGTACTCGATCAACTCAACGGTGTGACAGCACTGTTGAATGAACGTAAGGATGATGTGAAGAAGGCGATCCTGCCGGCAAGCCAATACATCACCTCGCTCGGTGAATCGGTGGCCTCCGGCCCGTTCTTCAAGGCGTACGTCATGAATCTACTTCCCGGCCAGTTCCTGCAGCCCTTCATCGACGCGGCATTCCGGGAGCAAGGCGTCAACCCTGGCACGCTCAACGGGCAAAACCAGTTCCCGGTGACATGTGGACACAACGCGGCCCCTGGGCTGACTCCGCCGGGACACACGACGCCGCTTCCCGATCCGAGCACCTGCCCCGTCCAACCCGGCGTCCCCGCCGCTCCTGCAGCCGCTCCGGCCCAGCCCGGACCGCCCGCACTGCCTGGCCTGCCGCCACTCCCGCAGCTGCCTGGACTTCCGCCGCTACCCGGATTGGGAGGATGACCATGTTCGCGTCTTTGATGGCACGCGGATCGACCCGATGGCGAATCGCAATCCTGACCATCGTCGCCGTACTCGTGGCCGGAACACTCGGGCTCGCGTGGCGCGCGTACGACCGCGTCACCACGAGGTCCGCGGTCGCGTACTTCGAGAACACCAACGGTCTGTACGTCGGGGACAAGGTCAAGATCCTCGGCGTCGACGTCGGAGTGATCGATTCAATCGATCCGGACGGCGAGCGGATGCGGGTGGGGTTCCACTACGACGCCGACTACAAGGTCCCTCAGCAGGCCAAGGCGGCGGTACTGTCACAGAGCCTGATCTCCTCACGTGCGATCCAACTGACACCCGCGTACACCGGCGGCCCCGAACTGAGTGACGGCGGACAGATTCCGATCGAACGCACCGCGGTGCCAGTGGAATGGGACGACCTTCGGGAACAGCTGCAACATCTCGCCGAATCGATCGGCCCGACCGAGGCCAACAAGGCCGGCTCTCTCGGCGATTTCGTGGACACGGCAGCCGAGTCGTTGACCGGCAAGGGTGATGACATCAACTCGACACTGACCAAACTCTCCGATGCCATGTCGACGATGTCGGACGGCCGCGACGATCTTTTCGCCACCGTTCGCAACCTCCAGGCCTTCATGACCGCACTCGCCGCCAGCGACGATCAAATCGTCGAGCTGAATCAGAACGTCGCCTCGGTGTCATCGGTGCTCGACAACTCCGATCAAGAACTGGCGACCGCATTGCAGAACATCGATGCGATGACCAGCCGGCTGGGTCAGTTCGTGAAAGACAACCGCGACGGGCTCAGCAAATCGGTGAGCGACCTCGCCGCCGTGACAACGTCTTTGAACGAGATCCGGCCCGACATCGAGCAACTCCTGCACGTCGGCCCGACGGCGATCCAGAACTTCTACAACATCTACGAACCCGCGCACGGGTCGTTCACCGGCGCGCTGGCTGTCACCCAGCTCCAGAACCCGGTGCAGTTCATCTGCGGTGCGATCCAGGCGGCAAGTCAGCTGGGTGCGGCCGAGGCGGCGAAACTGTGTGTCCAACAGCTGGCACCGGTATTGCAGCTCGTGCAGATGAATTACCCGCCGGTCGGAATCAATCCGGTGGCCGGCAAACAGGTCAGACCCGAGCAGATCGACTACAGCGAAGATTGGCTGCGCGGTACGGTCCCTGCTCCCGCAGCTGTCGAGCCCGTCGGCGCACTTGCCGGGCTGGCAGGGCTACTCGGAATCCCGGCACCCGCTGGAGGTGGGCGATAATGGCCAAGAACAAACTCGCCCGGGGTGCCATCGTGGCACTCGTCGGCGGATTCACCCTCACGGTGTCGGGGTGCGATTGGCAAGGCGCCAATTCCCTGCCGCTGCCGGGAACCGCAGGTTCCGAAGACGGCTCGTACACCGTCAAGATCGAGATGCCGAATGTGACATCGATTCAGCGGAACAGTCGGGTACGCGTCGGCGATGTCACGGTCGGCAACGTCGACGATGTGCACCTCGCCGGATGGCACGCCGTCGTCACGGTCTCACTCGAGCCCGACGTCCGACTCCCCGGCAACGCGACAGCGAAGGTGGGGCAGACCAGTTTGCTCGGTTCGTTGCACATCGAACTGGCACCACCATTGACGGAACCACCCGCCGGCGAACTCCGCGACGGCGACACGATCCCGATCGACAACGCCAGCACCTATCCGACCACGGAACAGACACTGGCGTCGGTGTCGACAGTGCTGAACGGTGGAGGCCTCGCACAGATCCAAGAAATCAGTGGTGAACTCAACGCCGGGTTGTCCGGGCACGAGGGAGAAGTCCGCGACCTTCTCAATCAAGCGGATACGTTCAGCGGCAGTCTGAACGAACAGCGCGACGACATCATCACCGCCGCCGAAGGCCTCGATCGCCTTGCCTCGACCGTCGACCAGCAGAACGCCGTACTGGCCGGCGCGCTCGAACGGATCCCGCCCGCACTCGCCATCCTCGACGAACAGCAGAGGAAGCTCACCGACACAGTGACCTCCGTCGGAAACTTCGCCGACTCGGCGAACCGGGTTGTCACGGCAAGCTCGCAAGACGTACAGGGTAACGTTCGTGAGCTCGAGCCGGTATTGCGTGAGCTCGGCAACTCCGGTTCCGACCTCACCCAGGCATTGGGTCTGCTCCCCACGTATCCGTGGCCGCTGGAAAACATTCCGAAGTTCTTCAAAGGTGACGCCGGTAACCTCTCCGCCACCGTCGATCTCACCATGGGTCGCCTCGACCGAGGATTGCTGCAGGGCACACCCCTCGAGGGGTCGCTCACGAACGCCGAAACCGCCCTTGGTCGTACGGAGGGTCGAATTCCGGCGGTCTCGACGAAGAACCCGCTGACGGCCGGACTCGACAACGTTGCGATGAGGGGTACCCGATGATTCTGTCGAAATTCGTCAAGATTCAGCTGATCATCTTCGCCGTCCTCACCGTGATTGCCTTGATCACGATGAGCGTCGTGTACATGCGGTTGCCCGCGCTGGTGGGCGTCGGGCGCTACTCGGTCGCTGTCGAACTTCCGACGAGTGGTGGGCTGTACAGCAGCGCGAACGTCACCTATCGCGGGTCGACCATCGGTACCGTCACCGATGTCACCCCCACCGCCGGCGGGGCACGTGCAACGCTGAATCTCGATAGCTCGGTCCGCATTCCGGTCTCAGCCGAGGCCCAGGTGCACAGCAGGTCCGCGATCGGCGAACAGTACCTCGACTTCGTTCCCAGCTCGCTCGAGGGACCGTTCCTCGAGGATGGGGCGGTCGTCCCGGCGAGCCAAGCGAGTGTGCCGCAAGACATCGGACCGATGATCGACACCCTCAACGCCAGCCTCACATCGATCCCGCAGCAACAGCTGAGCGCACTGATCGACGAGACTCACACGGCGTTCGAGGGATCCGGCCCCTCGCTGCAACGGATCCTCAACGGATCCGACCGTGTATTGGACCAGGCCTACACCGACGCCGACGCCACCACCACGTTGATCAACGACGCGGCACCATTTCTGGACTCCCAAAAGGTCAGCAGCCCCGCGATCCGCGAGTGGGTGGCGAACCTGGCGGGCACCGTCCAACAGGCCGAAGCGAATGACCAGCACGTCCGGCACATCCTGGAAACCAGTCCCGCCGCGGCCAGTGAGGCCAGTGCACTCTTCCAGCAACTACGCCCCACCGCCCCACTCCTGGCGGCCAACCTGACCAGTCTCGGTCAGGTTGCGGTCACTTACAATCAATCACTGGAACAGCTGCTGGTCCTGCTGCCCGCCAGCGTCAGCGCCCTCAAGACGATCAACGTCCCCGATCAGGGAACGTCCAACGGCGCATTCCTCGACTTCAACCTGAATCTGAACGCACCGCCGCCCTGCACGACCGGGTTTCTCCCGGCGTCCGAACGACGCGACGGCTCTGCCGTCGACGCTCCGACGCGCACATCCGACCCGATCTTCTGCGCGGTGCCGCAGGACTCGTCGGTCGCCGTGCGCGGCGCACGGAACCTGCCGTGCATGGACAACCCCGGCAAACGCGCCCCCACCGTGGAGATCTGCAAGAGCGACGAGCCGTACACCTCGTCGGGAACCAATCCCTGGGTGGGGGACCCGACACCGACCACCGGCAACTCGGTCACCCCCGCGTCCCACACACAAGAGCCGGCCGCCCCTCAGATCGGGACGGCAAGCTACAACCCACGGTCCGGCCAGTATCAGGGCAGCGACGGCAGAACATACACGCAAACAGATCTCAGCCGCACGGGATCTCTCCACAGTGAAACGTCGCCCGTACAGGCGATTCTGACAGGAGGCCACTGATGCTCCGACGTAAATCCGACACCGTGTCGGCTGTCGCTGCCGTCCGCGCCGCACTCGACGCACGGCAGGCCGCCGAGGCAGCCGTCGAAGCGGCCGAGGCAGCGGAAGCCGCGGCAGCCGCACAGGAAGATGGCGACACCGGCGACATACCAGCCGTTCGCCACGATCCGCGGCGCCCCAGACCAGGCGCCCGCCGATGGAACACCCTCGCCGCGGCGCTGTTCGCGGTCGTCCTGGTGGGCCTGTTGGTGACCGCGGGCGCCCTCGCACGCGCGCACCAGGACAGCCAGGACGCCCGCGATCAGGATCTGGCCATGCTCGGCGCTGCCCGGCAGTCAGTCCTCAACCTGATCTCCCCGAGCTCGCAGGATCCCGCGGCCGGCGCGGATCGGATCATCAACGACGCGACCGGATCGTGGCTCACCGAATTCGAAGGCACAAAAGATCAGTTCGTCTCAGCCATCGCCGAGTCGAAGACCGAGTCGAGCGGCGAAATTCTCGGTGCCGGCATCGAGGGCAGAAGCGACGACGGCAGCACGACCGTCCTGGTATCGGCGGTGTCGAAGGTAAGCAACGCCGCCGGCGCCAAGGACGAGCCACGAACCTGGCGTCTACGAGTCGGCATCGTCGATGTCGACGGATCCTACAAATTGTCAAAAGTGGAGGTCGTGCCATGACCTGTGAACTCGAGAACAGAAATGTCGCAGCGGAACCGACACAGGAACCGCCCGCCGCGGCCGCATCGAAGCCGGCCACCGCCCGGCAGGCCGTCTTCCTCAGATGCGGACTCACCGCGGTCGCACTCAGTGTCCTCGTGGCCACCGGGGCTGTTCTCGAGTTCCCCCTCTGGTTCATCCTTTCGGGCACAGTCGGTGTCCTCGCCATCGGCGCTCTGACCTACCGCAGTGAAAAGGCGTTCACCCTCTCAGCCACCATCAGAGGGCGGCGCACGCGCACCCTGGTTGTGGTGGCGCTCCTGGCCTCTTCGGCGGTGGTCTTCGCCGCCGTGGCACACCTGCACCTCACCGTCCCCGGCGAACGCACCGAACAAACACGGGCCGCTGTCGCCGAGAAGGCCGGTGAACTGACCGCGGGGGTGCTGACCTACAAGGCAGCCACCGTCGAGGACGACGTCGCCCGAGCCAAAAGCCAACTGACCGGCGAATTCTTGGACTCGTACTCAACTCTCACCGCCGAGACCATAATCGCGCAGGCGAAGCAAGGGCAGGTCGAGACGCATTGGGAAGCGAGCGGAACGTCGGTGGTTTCAGCAGAATCCGACTCTGCGGTGGTACTCGTCTTCCTCCGCGGCACCACGGCCAGCGCCGCGAAACCGGATCCGACGTACCTCTTCAGCAGTGTACGAGTACGGCTCGAGGCATCCGGCGATCAGTGGCTCATCTCCCAACTCGAGCCCCTGTGAGATACCCGTGCTGAAACGTCCAAGGAGGCTGGGATGACGAAGACATCCACCAACACGTCACGATCGCGGGTCGACGACGACACCACGACCCTGCGCGCTCGCGCAATCGAAGCCCGCGCGGCCGCGGAGGCCGCACTTGCTGCCGCCGAGCGCGCCGCGAAAGCGGCAGAACCACGTCTGCGGGACGATTCCCCGGACCCGGCTGCCCACGAGCAGCCGCAGCGTCCGGCACGCCGGAGTGGTGCGTTGCGAGGGCGCCGGGGTACAACGACCTACCGCGCCGCAGTCGCGTTCCTCGTTGTGACCTCCCTCGCCGGATCCGCCTCCGGGGTCAAGGCATGGTGGGATCACCGTGCGGTCGAACAACACGATTCGGCGGACCAGGCCCTGATGCATTTTGCCGAAGGCGCAGTGGTGCAGCTAATTTCGACGAGCAAAGATGATCCCGACGCCTACGTGCGACGCATCCTCGACAACGCGGCCGGCCAGTGGCACGACGACTTCGATGCTCGCAAACAGACCGTCCTCGACACCATGAAAGCAGCGGGCAACGTCACCGTCGGCCACGCCGTCGAAAGCGGCATCGAGCGACGAAATGACGACGGCAGCACCACTGTCCTGGTGGCCGCTTCGGCGGACGGCAACATACCGCTCGCCGGGTCCGGTTCCGCCGACCCTGCCACTGGAGCGGCTGAAGATCAGGCCCAGCCGTCGGGCAGTGATCCCGGTATAACAGCGACGATCGAGCCACAGGAGTACCAACTGCGCGTGGACGTTGTCGAGGTCGACGGGCAACTCAAATTGTCGAAAGTGGGATTCGTCCAATGACGACACTGAACATCGATACCCAGGTGAAAGAAGAGAACGCGGAACCCAACCGCGGCAGCGCGGGGGAGCAGGGAGCATCTCTTGTGCGCCGCGCCCGGGCACTGGCAGTCGACATGTGCCCGGCCCTCGCCGCGGCGGCAACTGCTGGGGTGCTGTCCCACATTCTGGCGGGGCAGGTATGGGCCGTCCTGTGTTGGGGCATCGTGGCCGTGTCCGGGCTCTTCATCGTCGCCAACAGCGTCATCTGCCAGGGACGCACCGGGCGAACTGCCGGCAAGTACCTCGAGGGCCTCCGCACCGTATCCGTCACTACGGGAGCTCCGATCGGCATCGTCCGTGCAACGATCCGGGTAGCGTGCCTGCCCGTCGACGGGATCTTGTTCCTGATCGGACGGTTCTGGCCACTCCATCGGGGACAGCGGCGCACATTCGCCGACAACATCGCCAGATCAGTGGTCAGGACGTCCGATACCGGGGGACCAGCCGGCCGTGGGCGCCGACTCGGCTTGACGGCCGCAGCGATGATCCCGCTCGGTGCACTCCTCGTCCTCGTCCTGGTCCAATTCTTCGTCCAACGCGCCGGTGACCAGGAAGTCGTGGCAGCGCACGGATCCGTGACGCGGGTTGCTTCCGACGGCGCTGTAGCGCTGTTGTCGTACAAGCCCGACACCGTCGATCAGGATCTGGACGCCGCACGGGGCGTGCTGACCGGCGACTTCCTCGAAACATACACAAAGCTGGCGAAGGATGTGGTCGCGCCAACGGCAAGAGACAAGCAGGTAACGATGCAGGCGTCCGCAGCAGGCTCTGCGGTCGAATCGGTGTCCGCAGACCAAGCATCGGTTCTCGTCTACATCAATCAGAGCACCACGACGGCAAGCAGTCCCGAAACGACGCAGTCACAGAATGCAATTCGGATCGGACTCACCCGCGTCGACGAGACCTGGTTGATCAGCCGATTCGAGCCGTTGTTCTGACAAACACTGCAGCGGATAGTGGCCACCGCTGCGTAGCACCAATCCCTAGGCCGTGAGAGTGAGGAAAAACAATGGGTGTCGAGGTAGCGGTCACCAATCTGACGAAGTCCTTCGGATCGCAGAAGATTTGGCAGGACGTGTCGCTGACGCTTCCGCCCGGCGAGGTCAGCGCGTTGCTCGGCCCGTCGGGAACCGGTAAGTCGGTGTTCCTGAAGTCGCTGATCGGTCTGCTCCGCCCGGAGCAAGGATCGATCGTGATCGACGGTACCGACATCCTGGAGTGCTCGACCAAGGAGCTCTACGAGATCCGGAAGCTGTTCGGCGTGCTGTTCCAGGACGGCGCCCTGTTCGGGTCGATGAACCTCTACGACAATGTGGCCTTCCCGCTGCGCGAGCACACCAAGAAGAGCGAGTCCGAGATCCGCGCGATCGTGATGGAAAAGCTCGAGCTGACCGGACTGATCGGCGCCGAGACAAAACTGCCCGGCGAAATCTCCGGAGGCATGCGCAAGCGCGCCGGCCTGGCCCGGGCCCTTGTGCTGGACCCGCAGATCATCCTTGTCGACGAGCCCGACTCCGGCCTGGACCCGGTCCGCACCACCTACATCTCCCAGACGTTGATCGATATCAACGCCGAGATCGATGCGACGATCCTGATCGTCTCGCACAACATCAACCTCGCCCGCACGGTGCCGGACAACATCGGCATGCTCTTCCGCCGCCAACTGGTGATGTTCGGACCCCGCGAGGTGCTGCTCACGAGCGAGGAGCCGGTGGTCAAGCAGTTCCTCAACGGCACCATGATCGGCCCGATCGGCATGTCCGAGGAGAAGGACGACGCACAGATGGCCGCGGAGCAGGCCATGGTCGACGCGGGTCACCACGCCGGCGGTGTCGACGACGTCGAGGGCATCGTCCCGCAGATGAAGGCCACCCCCGGCATGCCATTCCGCCAAGCCGTCGCCCGCAGGCAAGAAAGGGTGCGCGAGATCATGGACACTCTGCCCTTCAGCGCCCAGCTCGCGATCCAGGAAAGCTTCGAATCAACCTCGATCACAGAAGAATTTCCGGCCGTCATCACGGACGAGATGTACGCGGTCGACTAGCTCCGACCAACCCCGATAAACTCACGAAGAAGAGAGATCACATGATCATCGACCTGGTTGACCCGATCCAGAACCTCGTCACCGCGATTGCATGGCTACTCCTTAGAGGCCACCTCCCTCCATTGTAAAACTGCGAACCCACATCGACAGACGACCGACCCAGGCAGGACCAATGGCTTCACGGCGCCGAGTACCGTCAGCAGTAGTCGACGAGGCAACAGCGGTGCTCGACGAACCGGATTGGCGATATGCGGCGCAACCAGCATTGTCACCCATTCTCCACGGAGCCCTGGACGCCTTCTACGAAAACGGGTTTCGCGGAACGACGGTGCGGGAGATTTCTCAACGCGCAGGCGTGACGATGCCCACGCTGTACTACCATCACGGGAACAAGGAAGGCATCTTTACCGCACTGCTCGAGTGTGCGACCAAAGATGTCCTCGCCCGCGCGTACGCCGCGCGGGACGATGGCGGGGGCAAGCCGGAGGTCCGACTGACCTATGTGGTCGAATCGATACTCCTCGGAACTCTCACCAACCCCCGGATGGTGGCATTGAAGCCGGATATTCGGTTTCTCAGCGCACCGAATCGCGACCGCTTCGAGCGTGTGCGAACGGGGATCGAACGTCTGCTCCTCGGGATCGTACGAGAGGGGCGCAGGCGCGGGGTATTCACTGTCGCGGATCCCGTGCTCATCACTAGGGCATTGCTCGACATGTGTGATGCCATTGCAGGCTGGTACGTCGAGTGTCCGCCCGAACACCACGCCGTCGCGCAGAAATACGGCGCCATTGCACTGAACGCGGTGGGCTATCGGGTGGACGGCTAGTTCGGGGATCCTCCAGTACACCCGAAGCGCGGAGTACGCTTCAATAGAACGTGATTCATTCCGGGTCGATGAACGAGGCGGCGCGCCCGGAGACGCCCGCAGCGACAGCGGCGACCTGGTTTGGTGTACCCAGAAGTCCCAATTGAAGCCTGGACTCCAGGGCCAGCGCACCCGCTGTGTCGCCGCCACGCCAGGTCTCATCGTAGAGGCGCTTTGCCGCCCGGATCGCATCCGGCGACTTCTCGGCGATGTCATCCGCCAATTCGAGTGCTGCAGTGAGCGGGTCATCCGCCGTGCGAGTAACCAACCCTAACGAACTCGCCTCCAGACCCGAAACGATACGTCCGGTGAAAGTGAGTTCCTTCGCCACATCGACGCGCATAACACCAGGTAGGGACTGAGTGATAGCCATGTCCGGCACCAGTCCCCACTTGACCTCCATGAGGGACAACCGGGCATCGGGCGCAGCGATTCGGATGTCGGCACCGAGCGCGATCTGCAAACCGCCACCGAAGCAATTTCCTGTGATCGCTGCGATCACCGGCACAGGAACTCTCGACCAGTCATACGCCGCGCGCTGGGCGAAATTGGCAAGCCGGCCATCCTCCCGGACGAACAGGGCGTCGATGCCCCCCGCTGAATCAGCAAGAAAACTCGAAATATCCAAACCCGAACAAAAGCTGCGCCCCTCGCCATGAAGCACAACAGCTCTCACCGTGCGATCTGTAGCGAGGCGATCTGCGGCCTCGAGCAACCCCTCGAACATAGCCTTGTCCAACGCATTGTGCTTGTCGGCACGGACCATCGTGACAATCGCTACACCGCTGTCGCCCATACGGATACGAATTCGCTTATCACTCATGTGGTTGACTCTAACTCTGGACTGCTCGACTTGAAAACCGCTCGCGAGACGATTCGTCCCTCGACCCTTGATACTCGCTCCTCCCGGCGAGGTCACCCCGGCATTGGTCCTTTCCCCTGCGGCCGACGCCTACTCCCAAAGTGCGATTCCCCTACCCCCCTGGGGAGATGTGTGACATCGCGTTGTGCACCTACCCTCGAGGGACCGTTGGCATACCAGGCGCGGAATGGCGATCGTGTAAAGATGTTGGACTAGGAGTAGCTATGGGGCGCATGCCATCCGAGGTCATGCAGCATGAACTCGACATGCTCTGGCAGAGTATTTTCACCTGGCTGAGTTGGGTCATAGTCGCCATTATGCTGGCCATTGCCTTCCGAATGTGCGTCCGGCAGCGGACTCCCTTTTATCTGCTGGCGTGTCTGGCGGCCGGTATCGCGGCCTTCGCTGAACCGCTCTACGATGTAGCGTTTGACCTCTGGTTCTACGACGTCCATAACGGAGAGCCGGGAGCGATGTACTCCCACTTCACTGCGTTCGGCGTCGTTCAGCCGAACTGGTCACATAGCGGCTACATCATCTTGTACGCGAGCGCCTGCCTCTACGCGGGCCGCCGCATGTACGAGGGGAGCCTGCGACGCAAGCACCTTTTCCTCATCTGGGTTGCCGAGATCATCACCTCGTGCGTCTTCGAGATCATCGGTACCGGTACGAATGTCTATACCTATTACGGCCCGTACGAATTGCGGATCTGGAACTATCCGTTGGTCATCGGCGTACTCGAGGGAACCCAGGTTGTGCTGTTTACTGTACTGGCGGTGCAGCTCTGGCGGCGGGTGTCCACCGCGTGGGGCCTCATCGGCCTCTTAGCGGTCTTCCCCGTCACAATGTTCGGTGCGAACTTCGGCCTCGGCGCACCGATCATCATCGCGCTACATCTCGACGAGTCCGAATTCTCGAGCGGAATAGTCTGGGCAGCAACCCTGCTCACCATGATGCTGTGCACTCTGGCGGTGAACGGCGCGAGTAAGTTTCTTCCTCGGCCGTTTGCTACGCCCGAGCCGGATGGCGCGCCGGCTCGGAAGGCAGACGCGGTCACGGCAGCTTGAGCGGGAGAGCCACATTGCGCCCGGAGGAGCGGCCGCGACAGTGGTAATCGACCAAGCTTTTCCTGCCGAAGGGCTTGGGCGATGGCAACCTTCTCCTCGTCACTGCGTGTCCTGATGGTCACTCCGATCACCTCCACCCATTTAATCTACGACCCCGCCGATCCGGCACTCGGTGACCTCGTATCTCGAGTCCAGGGACATGGTTCGAAGCGACCACCGCCAGCGGCGACAGGACTATGAAACTGCCTATTATGCCGAAATAACCTGCCGGACACTCCGCGCGTCCGGTGGTGTCGGCCGAACCCACTGCATCCCGCCGCGGTTGCAGGAACCGGCGGACCGTCTTGTCGCTGCCGTGGTATCCGCGGGCGGGAGCACCGTCATGATGGAGCTGCGTTCCATGGCAAGTGTGAGATTCCAAATCGCCGCGCCCCCCAAATGGGAAAGAAGGTCTGGCCGTGAACACGGCAGGGAAGACGCTGAACTCGGGCATGATGTGTTCGCCCCCGCCCCCAAAGCGTGCCCACTTCACGGCGAAATCGAGCATGGCGAGCTCTTCTATGGTCTCGGCGTCTCCGGTGCTCACTGCCTGGAAAAGCCGGTGCGGCCGTGCGAGGCGTCGCACGACCGCACCGGCCGGGGGTTATCGCACGTCGAGATAGATGCTCTTGAGCTGCTGGTAGCTCGCGAGGCCTTCGGGTCCGAGTTCGCGGCCGAGGCCGCTGTTTTTGATGCCACCGAAGGGGGCGGTGGGGTCGTTGGTGTAGCCGTTGATGCCGACGGTTCCGGTGGCGATGTGGCGGGCGAATTGGGCGCCGCGTTCGGGGTCGGCGGTCCAGACGGAGCCGCCGAGTCCGTAGTCGGAGTGGTTGGCGATGGTGATGGCTTCGGTCTCGTCGGTGTAGGGGATGACGGACAGGACGGGGCCGAAGATTTCTTCCTGGGCGATGGTGTGGCCCGTGTCGACGTCGGCGAAGACGGTGGGTTCGACGAACCAGCCGTGGTCGAGTTTGTCGGGTCGGCGGCCGCCGGTGGTGACGCGTCCGCCGTCGGCGCGGCCCTTGTCGATGTAGCTTTCGACGCGATGGCGTTGTCGGGCGGAGACGAGTGGTCCCATCTGGGTGGTGTCGGAGAGGGGGTCGCCGACCGAGATGACTCTGGCGAGGTCGGTGATGGTGTCGACGATCTCGGTGTAGCGAGAGCGCGGTGCGAGGACGCGGGTGCCGAGCCAGCAGATCTGCCCGTTGTTGAGCAGTGTTGCCGCGTAAAACGATTCGAGGTTGGCTGCGAGGTCGGCGTCGTCCAGGATGACGGCGGCGGATTTGCCGCCGAGTTCGAGGGTGACGGGGCGGAGTAGTTCGCCGCAGGTGCGGCCGATGGCGCGGCCGGCGGCGGTGGAGCCGGTGAAGGACACCTTGTCGATGCCGGGGTGGGCGACGAGGTAGGCGCCGAGTTCTCGGCCGCCGGGCACGATGTTGAGTACGCCGGCAGGTAGGCCGGCGGCGATGGCGGCCTCGGCCATCAGGAACGCGTCGAGGACGGTCTCGGGGGAGGGTTTGAGGACGACGGTGCATCCGGCGGCGAGGGCGGGGGCGAGTTTGAGGAAGGTGATGGCCTGGGGCACGTTCCAGGGGACGATGGCGCCGACGACGCCGATCGGGGAGCGGGTGACGAGGGTGGATCCGCCGAGCATGCCGGGCCGGATCTCGTCTTCCTGTTTTGCGGCCATCTCGCCGTAGTAGCGCAGCAGGAGCGGTGGGAAGCCGCCCTCGAACTGGCGGGCGAGGGTGATGGGCATGCCGTTCTGGCTGCTCACCCGGGTCGCGGTGTCTTCGGCGCGGGATTCGAGTTCGTCGGCGAAGCGGCCGAGGACCTCGGCGCGCTGGGCCGCGGTCCGGGACCCCCAGTCGGTGAGAGCGGTGCGGGCGGCCTCGACGGCGTCGTCGATGTCGGTGTCGGTGCCCTCCGGCACGGAGCCGATCTGCTGCTCGGTGGTCGGGGAGATGACCGAGATGGTCGCATCGCCGGACGGCCGTGCCCATTCGCCGCGGATGTAGAGATCGGGGTAGTCGATGGTCATCTGGGTGTCCTTCGTCAGTGAGGGTTCGGAGTGGGTGGTCAGTGGTGCACGAGGACGGGTTTGAGGACCTCGCCGCGGTGCTGGGCGTCGATCGCGTCGTTGATCTTCGCGAAGGGGAAAGTGGTGACGAGTTTGTCGAGGGGAAATCTGCCCGCCTTGTACAGCTCCACCAGTTCGGGGATGAAGTCGTCGGGGACGCTGTCGCCCTCGATGATTCCGGTGATGGTCAGCCCCATGGCGAGGGAGTTGATGATGTTCAGCGGCACCGACGACTCCGGGTCGGCGGGCACGCCGATGAGACCGATCTTGCCGTGGAAGGTCATGGCGCCGACGAGGGATTCGATCACGGCGGGGATGCCGGAGGTGTCGATGGCATAGTCCACCCCGGCGGGGATGATGGCCCGGACCTGCTCGGCGACCGGCCCGGCGGTGGGGTCGATGACGTGGGTGGCGCCGAGTTCGAGGGCGAGATCACGCCTCGACTGGTGCGGTTCGACGGCGATGATGGTCGCGCAGCCGCGGACGACAGCGCCCATCACGGCGGCGAGGCCGACGGAACCGGCGCCGGCGACGAGCACGGCCGATCCGGGTCGGCAGTTCAGTGAGCGCATCACCGCACCTGCGCCGGTTTGGATACCGCAGCCCAGGGGTGCGAGGAGTTCGGCGGGGACGTCGCCCGGGACCTTCACGACGTTGCGTTCGAACGCGATGCTGTGGGTGGCGAAGGAGGACTGGCCGAAGAACAGGCCGGTCAGGGACTCGCCGTCGGTGGTGGTGATCGGTCCGGTGCCGTCGTCGCGGACGCCGTCGTAGGCGAGGTGCATGAACTGGTGGCAGTACGAGGGCGCCCCGGTGGTGCAGGACGGACAGGTACCGCAACTGTTGAAGGTGATGGCGACCCGATCACCCGGGGCGACTTTGGTGACACCGTCACCGACTTCCCTGACGATGCCGCATCCTTCGTGTCCGAGGACGGCGGGCAGTGCGGTCGGCAGGGCCCCGTCGCGGGCGGCGAGGTCGGTGTGACAGATACCGACCGCCTCGATCTCCACGAGTACCTCACCGGCGCGAGGGCCTTCGATGGTGATCGGCTCGAGGGTGAACTCGGTGCGCGGTTCTCTCGCGACTGCTGCGAATGCTTCCATCGTCATTACTCCATGTCTTGAAGGCCGGCACGTGAGACCGGCCGAAATCGAAATGCTCAGAGAACGGCTTCCCGCAAAGAAATAACGGGATCTGCGAGCGCGGCGGGGTCGATCTTGGTGCGGTTGCCGATGAATTTTTTGCCCGCCATGAATTCAGCTGCGGCATTGACGGTCTCGACGGCGACCGGAATGCCGTCGGTGTTCAGATGGAAGAGGGCGAAGGAGGACTCGGAGGGGTTGCCACGCAGCACAGCTCTCGTGTCGGGACCGACCATCCCTGCCATCTTCATTTTCAGGTCGAACTGGTCCGACCAGAACCACGGTACCTCGTGCGGCGGCATGGGCCCACCCATGATTACCGCCGCCGCCTGCTTCGCCTGTTCGACTGCGCTGGGGATGCTTTCGAGTCGCACCATCTTGCCGAGGGTGTCGTGCAGTCGGTAGGTCACGTCCCCGATCGCAAGAACGTGCGGGTCGCTGGTGCGTGCCGAACCGTCCACGACGATACCCGCGAGGCATTCGATACCCGATTCCCTGGCCAGCGCGTCGTTCGGGATCGCACCGACACCCACCAGAACCATGTCGCAGGGGATTTCGGTTCCGTCCCCCAGCGCGACCCCCTCGACCCGTCCGTCCGTGCCTGAGATCTCGCGGACCTCGGCGCCAGTGATGATGCGAGTTCCACGGTCTCGATGGAATTGGGTGAGCACGCTGGATAGTTCGGGACTGGCGACCCGCGCCAGCACCCTGTCTTCCCGTTCGATCACCGTGACGTCGCATCCGCGCGCCCGGGCCGACGCTGCGACTTCGAGCCCTACGTAACCACCGCCGATGATGGCGAGTGCCGATCCGGTGTGGACGGCGTCGCGCAGCAGCGTGGCGTCGGCGAGCGTGCGCAGACTGAGTACTCCTTCGAGATCGCTCCCCGGCAACGTCAAGGTTCGCGGCGCGGCGCCTGTCGCGAGGACGAGTGTCGTGTACTCGAGTACTGTGCCGGACGCCGTCGTCGCGGTTCGGGCGTCCCGGTCGATACCCACCACCGAGTCTCCCAGCAGCGTCTCGATCGCGTTGTCGGCGTAGAACGCTTCCGGTTTGAGCCACTGGACGAACCCGTCGTCGGCGTACTTTTTCGACAGTGGTGGGCGGTGATAGGGCGGGTGGGTTTCGTCCCCGCACAGGACGATGCGGCCGTCGAACTTCTGCTGCCGCAGCATGCCGGCGAGTGTGCCGCCGGCATGCCCGGCCCCGACGATCACCACGGTCGGTGTTGGGTGCGACATCAGGCTACCTGGTGAACTGGATCTGGACGGGCATGTTCTTGAGTCCGCCGACGAAGTTGGTCTGGATCATCTTGGTGTCGTCCACCAGCTCCAGCGACTCGATGTGGGGGAGCAACTCCTCGAACATGATCTTGAGTTCCAGCTTCGCCAGGTGCTGCCCGATGCACATGTGCGGGCCGTAGCCGAACGCGATGTGCTTGTTGGGCCGGCGGGTCGGATCGAAGCGGTCGGGATCCGGGATGACGTCCGCGTCACGGTTGCCCGACTGGTAGAGAAGCATGAATCGGTCGCCCTTCTTGATGTCGCGACCGCGGAGCGTGTAGTCCTGAGTCGCCTGACGCATGAAATGCTTGACCGGCGATGCCCAGCGCAGCGACTCGTTGACGATGTGTGGAGCGAGCGCCAGGTCCGCTTTCGCCTTCGCCAGCAGGTCGGGGTTGCGGCCGAGTTCGAGCATGCCGCCGGCGAGGGTGCTCGACGTGGTGTCGTGTCCCGCGGTGGCGATCGCGATGAAGTAGCCGTACGCCACTTCGTTGGGGTAGTACTCGCCACTCTCGTTGCGCGCCACCGAGATGATCGTCGCGAGATCGTCACGCGGGTTGGCTCGACGGTCCTCCAGCAGTCGCTCGAAGTAGGCGTAGAAGTCCTGAATTGTGGCCACCCACTGCTTCGCGGCGGCGTCCGGGGTGAGCGGTTCGACATCCTCACGGACGGCGTCGGGATCGGCGGTGCCGAAGAATTCTTGCGTAAGCGCCATCATCCGAGGCTCGTCCGATTCGGGTACCCCGAACAGGCTCATGATGACGTGCAGGGGGTAGTGGAGTGCGAAGTCCTTGACGAAATCGATCCGCCCATCCGTCTCCAGGAGCCTGCCGACGGCGGCCTTGGCCAGGTCGCGGATAACCGTTTCCCACTTGGCGAGGTTGGTCGGCCGGAACCAGTCCAGCGCGATGTCCTTGATCGCGGTGTGCTCCGGAGGATCGAGGTAGGTGAGGGTCTCGAGGATGCGGAGGCTGCCGTTGTTGATGCTCTTGGTGAACGCGTCACCGGCCTGGTTCGCCAGGATCGGATTGACGGACCCCTTGTCTTCACCCCCAGCGCTGGTGAAGATGTCGGGCTGGCGCTCGATCTCCATGATGTCGGCGTGCTTACTCACCAGCCAGATGGGGTCGTAGCCCTCCACCTCGGCGCGGCCGAGGGGATTGTTCTCCCGCAACCAGCGGTAGGCCTCGAACAAAGCGTCGTTGTCCCGGTGTCCTTCGGGAAGAACGATTTGACGGGCGACGGCGTCCGGAATCAGTTCCGTGACCTGTTCTGTGGTGCTCATCAATTCCCCTTCGTGGTGCAGTGAGTTCCGGCGCCGGGTGTCGCGGCGCCCTCGCCGACTGGAGTGACATCAGCCTGTCAGTCACGAGAGTGAGGGGCATCACACCATTGATGGAAAGTTGTCTACCTAATGGGGTATGTGTGCTGAGTCACGCAGTTGGTGGCGGTCTCGTGCCGCGGAACTTCACCCCACTGGAGGGGGGTAATACGTCGAAGTGGTGACGTGCGGTTCAGTGACCCGCGACACAATTGGTACAGAACGCGGCCGAATCCCGGGACGGCAACCCACTCGGCGAGAGAGACCGCACAGACGTTCACAGATCACCCCGAAGGAGATTGCCATGCCCACCGTCGTATACCAGCTGCCCGACGGCTCGACCTCGTCCGTCGACGTTCCAGCAGGCCAGAGCGTGATGGACGGGTCGGTGCGTAACAACCTTCCCGGCATCGTCGCCGAATGCGGCGGTAGCTGCTCGTGCGCCACCTGTCACGTGTACCTCGATGAAAACTCCTGCGGGTCGTTCGAGGAGCCGACATTGGAGGAACAAGACCTGCTCGAGTTCCTCGACGGCGTACAGCCGTGTTCTCGCCTCGCGTGCCAGCTCGTGCTGAGGCCGGATGTGGATACCGTCACGGTGACCGTCCCGTCCTCGGACGCCTGACGTCGGAGTCACCGGGTGGTGGACTGATACTTCGCGATCAATTCGGCGCGGTTGGTGGCGCCGAGTTTGCGGAGGATGTGTTTCACATGCGACTTGACCGTATCGACCGTGATGAACAGTTCGGCGGCGATGGTGGAGTTCGACGCGCCGGTGAGAATCAGCCGCACGACGTCCGCCTCGCGTTCGGTCAGCGGGTCGAGCAGTCGCCGATCGGCGTCGTCCTGCTCGGTCCCGGCCGACGCGAGGTCGGGAGAACCTGTGGTCACCGCGTCGAAGTCCGTGTCGCCGGTCCACCGCTGGACACCTTCTCGGAGAAGGGCGTCCTGGCGGTCGCGGCGGGATTCGAGCCCGACCCGCTCGAAACACCCGCCCAGCACCTCGGCGAACACTCCCAGGGCGTGGCGCCTCGCGCCGTCGAGTGATGTACCGACGTGGAGCAGCGCAGCAGCGATCCCGTCGACGACGACGGGGACGACGGTGAATCCGTTGACGCCCAGCGCCTCTCGAAGCTCGGCGCGAACGTGGGATCCGACCGTGACCGCGTTCGTCTCGAGGGCGTGCTCTTCGGGTGAGCCTGCCAGGAGACCGAACTCGGCGGGGAACGACGGTGCTGTCTCGGGGGCGGCACTGAACGAGGTGACGGGGACGATCCGGTCGCCATCGAGGCGGGAGAGGACCACCTTGTCCGCGGTGCAGAGTTCGGCGACGCGTTCACACGCTCGCCGCATGAGTTCCGCACTCGAGGCGGCATCGTCGAGTGCGTGCACGGCGCGATCGATACTCCTCGCGATTGCATCGATCTCGGCGGTCCGCGTCGAAGCGAGCGTGTTTCTGCGGTCGAATAGGTCGACGAGACGCCGGCCGAGTTCGACGGCGTGCTCCGAACTCGCTGTGCGCATTTCGGTGAGGATGTCCGAGATGGCACGATCGAGTTCGTCGTCCGCAGTGTTCTCGCCGGGTTGCGATGCGGAGCGGGGAACGTCAGCCACCGTTCACCGTCTTGGCATGGGCACACAGCGCTGCCACCTCGGCTCGCGTCGAGACGCCGAGTTTCTTGAAGATCCGCTGGACATGGGACTTGACGGTGCCGTCGGAAATGCACAGCCGCCGAGAGATGGTGCCGTTTGTCGCGCCCGTCGCCATCAGCGTCAACACCTCACGCTCGCGGGCCGTCAGCGTGTGCGCGCGAGGGATGGCGGGTGCTTGCGCATTGACATCCGTACTCGGCGCGCCTGCGGGGGGTTCGCTGGTACCCAGTTCCGGCATCGTGACGGGTGCCTGCTCGAGATGTCGCAGTGCGCGAGTGAGGCGTTGGATCTCGGCGTCGACGTGCTCGTTGCGCGCAGAGATTTGTTGCCGCAGGTCGGCGCGTTCCCTCACCGACGCGCAGACACCTGCCAGCGCTCCGACGATATGGACATCGGTGTCGGTCAGGCTGTCGCTCTGGCGGTCCACGTGAATCATTGCCACCGTGCGTGAGTCGACGACGATGGGGACCGCAATGTATCCCGCCGGACGTGACAGGTCGATAAGAGGGCGGTACGTGTGCCGGTAGGTGTCCACGCCGTCTACGGCATACGGCCGACGGCGGCGGACCAGTTCGGCCTCGCGGGGCGCCTCGCGCAGCGAGATCTCCCGGCCGTCGATCGCCGTGACGAGTTCGTGGAAGTCTTCGGTCAGGCTGGGGTTGACCGCTAGCGCAATGGGAGACCAGGTGGAACCGCGAACCACGGAGAACATCGCCTTGCCGTATCCCAGGCTCGTGCACAATTCCTGCGTCACTGTCCGGGCGATGTGGTCGGCGCGGGCATCGATGGCGCGGACCACCTGCTGCAACGCCTCGAACTGCTCGGTATGGACGTGTAGCCGGCGAGCGATGTCGTCACGGCTCGCGGTGTCGAGTCGTGTCACGAGTTCCGCGAGGCGCACAGCTAGCTCGGCTGACTCGGGGCCTTCCCGCAGTTTCCGGGCCGCGAACGCGCGGATCACTGTCAGATCCGGCTCGCCGTCCGCCAAGCGGACGAGGTTCGGTTCGCTCCCCAGTAGCTCATGCAACTCGGCAACTGCTTGCTGGGCAAGCTCGAACGGACTCGTCGAAATGACCACTCACTACTCCTTGCGCCGCGGCTGCCGCACGGACGGCGACGACGCTGCCGCACTCCCTGTGACACGCAGCACAGTATAGATCGGTGTCACCTGGGCGTTTCATCGCCGCCGCGAGCCTCCTCACCAATGTATATGGTCAGTCCAAATTCGTCACCCACTTCAGGAAAATCGCACCGGTTCTTGTTTTCAGTAGTGACCGAGTACTAGGGTCGAATGGTACGACCAAAGTGGAAGGATTCGCACGATGAGGCAGCCTGTCCGATACGACCTCGACGAGCATGTCGCCGTCCTCACTCTCGACCGGCCCGAGACGCGCAACGCGCTGTCCGACGATCTGCTCGACGAGCTGCTGGCCGCGCTCGAGCGCGCCCGTGGGGACGACGACGTCCGGGTCGTCGTCCTGGCCTCGTCGCACGAGAAGATCTTCTCGGCGGGTGGTGACCTGAAGGCGTTCGCGAGCGACACCCCCACGATCGTCAAATACGCCGGACTGGACCGCTTCCCGAGGCTCTATCAACTCATCGGCGGCCTCGGGAAGCCGGTGATCTGCGCGGCCGGTGGGGACGTCCTGGCGGGTGCGTTCGGGCTCGCTCTGGCCTGCGACTTCGTGCTCGCCAAGGAGTCGGTCACGTTCGGATGCCCGGAAATCAATGTCGGCGTCTTCCCGTTCATGATCTCCGCCTTGATCTACCGGAATGTCGGGCGGCTCAAGGCGAACGAGCTGATGATGTGTGGCGAGTCGATCACCGCCGCGGAAGCGCTCGAATTGGGGCTCGTCAACCGGGTGATTCCGGACGGTGATTTCGACGCCGCAGTGCAGGAATGGGCGCGTCGGCTTGCGGGCAAGTCGCCGCTCCTCATGCGTCTCGGCAAGGACGCGATCAACAACACCCGCGACATGTCTTTGCCCGACGCCCTCACGGCGCTGCAATCCCAGCTCGCGCTCGCGTTCACGACCGAGGACATCGTCGAGGGCGTGACTGCATTTCGCGAAAAGCGCTCTCCTGTATGGGCGATGCGATAAGAGCGTAAGCGGCAATCCGTTGCCTTTTCGGTCCGACCATTATATTGTGAGGACCAACACAGGGTGTTACACCCTCTCCACATCTGCGCTCAGAGGAAGGCTTCCCATGGCGTTCGCATCGGTCACCGATCGCTACTCGGACGAACAGATCCGAGAGTTCTATGCCACCGGGCAGTGGCACCGTGACACGTTCTTCGACCTGCTCGAGGCTCAGGTCGCCGAGCGGGGCGACCGCATCTTCCTCACCGACGACACCCGCGGAGGCATCACCTTCCGGCAATTGCGCGACAAGGCTCTGTGCCTGGCAGTGGGCCTCCGGCGCCACGGCATCACCGCCGGTGACCGTGTGTCGGTGCAGGTTCCGAACTGGATCGAGTTCGCAGTCATCGCCGTGGCGTTGTCTCGACTGGGCGCCATCCTCGTGCCGATCATGCCGATCTACCGCCGCGCCGACGTCGAGTACATCTTGAATAATGCCGGGGTCCGGCTGGCGATCACGCCGCAGCATTTCAAGAAGTTCGACTACGCCGGCATGTACACCGAACTCCTGGATGCCGTCGACTCGCTCGAAGATGTCGCCGTCGTCCGCGGTAACGGCGAGTTGCCGGACGGATCAGTGTCTTTCGAGTCACTGTCGGTGGATGTGAGCCCGGAGGAGGCGACTGCCGAACTCGGTCCCGGTGTCGGACCCGACGAGCCGTTCGTCATCGTCTACAGCAGTGGCACGACGTCCCGGCCCAAGGGTTGCATCCACACGTTCAACACGATGGCCTGTGGGTCGCGTCTGCTGGCCAAGGGGTTCGCCTACACGCCCGACGACGTCCAGTTCGGCCCCTCGCCGATCACCCATACCACCGGACTGGTCACGAGCATCATCCTTCCACTCATTCACGGCGCGGCGTCGCATCTCATCGAGGTGTGGGAACCGGTTCGTGGGATGGAGCAGATCAAGGAACGTGGATGCACCGTCGCGGTGAGCGCCACGACGTTCCTGCAAATGCTCATGGATGCCTACGACCCGGCAGTCCACGACATCGGCAGCATGCGGCTGTGGGTCGCCGCCGGCTCCCCGATTCCCGGGAGCTTCGTCACCAAGGCCGCCGACCAGTTCCCGAATCTGCAGGTGCTCAGCCTGTACGGCCGCTCCGAGAACGTCACCACCACCATGTGCACCGTCGACGATGATCCCCAGCGGTCGATCACCTCGGACGGCCGTCCGCTGCCGATGCAGTCGGTGAAGATCGTCGACGAGGACGGCAAGGAGGTTCCGCGAGGGGAGGAGGGTGACATTGCCTACAAGGGTGCCATGCACATGCTCGCCTACCTACACAACGACGAGGAGACAGCCAAGCTCTTCACGCCGGACGGCCACTCCCGCTCCGGCGACCTCGGCCGGATGGACGAGGACGGCTATGTGCGGGTCACCGGCCGCACCAAGGACATCGTGATCCGCGGTGGAATGAACATCAGCGTCCGTCAGGTCGAAGATCTCCTGGCGGCACATCCCGCGGTGCGCGGTGTCGCGGCGGTCGCGATGCCCGACGAACGGCTCGGCGAGGCCGTATGCCTCTACCTAATTCCCGCACCGGGATACGGCGACATCACTCTGGAGAAGATCAAGACCTACCTGCTCGAGCAGGGAGTGGCCATCCAGAAGGTTCCGGAGCGGCTGGAGCTCGTCGAAGCGCTGCCGACGACGGCGACGGGCAAGATCCAGAAGCACCTGCTGCGCGCGCAGATCGCGGAGAAGATCGCGGCCGACCGGGAAGCCCGGGCTGTCGTCTGACCGAACGGGAAAGGGGGCGAAGCCGATCGGCTTCGCCCCCTTTCGGCGGTGTGAACAGGGTGGGTCAGGTCGCCGCCACCACCACGGTCGCAGACCCGGTGACGACGGGGCCCTTGTCCCCGGACGCAACGAGGTCGAGGGTCGCGAGGAACTCCTCGTCCGTCTCGACGATCGCCGCCACCGTGCCGCCCACGGTCAGAGTGTCGCCGAGGAAGACCGGGGCGACGAACCGCACGCCGAAGGAGCGCACGTGCTCGACGCCGAACGTGTCGGACACCCAGCCTGCCAGGATTCCCGCCTGCATCTGACCCATCGCGATGACACCCGGAAACCCCGACGTGGCTACGAACTCGGGATCGTGATGCAGCGGATTGAAATCGCCTCCAGCGCCGGCAAACCGGACGATGTCCGTCTGACTTACCGGGCCGATCACTCGGGTGTCGGGGGCGTCGCCGACACGAACCTTGGCCGGTGTTCTCATCGCTGTTCTCCTCGTTCGATCAAAACCTCTTCGAGCCGCACCACGGGCTCGCCATTGGCGTCGACGTACTCGGTCTCCAGGGTCACGAGGCGCATGGTGCCGCCGCGCTTGCCTTCACGCTGCACATCGTCGACCACGCGGCGGGTGCCGACCACGTGGTCGCCCGCGGTGAGAGGTCGCAGATACGTCCACGTGACCGAGCCGACCACCACGCGCTCGAGCGCCAAACCCAGTGCGTCGACGAAGGCGCGCTGGTCGCGCTGGTGTCCGGCGACGACGGTGTGTGTGAGGGTGGCGGGCACATCGCCGAATCCGGCGTCGCGCGCCGCGGTCGGATCCGTGTGGACGGGATCGGTGACGAACGTCGCGCGCGTGAACTCGCGAATCTTGCCGCGTTCGACGTCGTACTCGACGCGGTCGACGACGCCAGGGGGGTGTGAATCTGTCATCGAGTCCTCCTTTTTGGACTGACCTATAGTATCATTGAGCCAGAAATTTTCGAGGAGGGTGCAATGGAGCTCGCTGATTCCCCAGACGAGGCCACATTCCGTGCAGAAGTCCGGGGGTGGGCCGAGAAGGCTGTCCCGACGCTGCCATGGCCGGAACCGGTTGATTTGGTCGACAAGGTGCCGTTCTGGCAGCAATGGCAGCGACTGCTCTTCGACGCCGGCTACGGCGGGATGTCGTGGCCGCAGGAATATGGCGGTCAGGCCGCCGACCCGATCCGCAAGGCCATCTTCACCGAAGAAATGGACCGGGTGGGAGCGCCGGAGCGACTCAACACCATCGGCGAGGACTTCGCCGGCCCGACCATCATCGATTTCGGGACGCCCGCCCAGAAGGAACGGTTCCTCCGGCCCATCCTGACCGGCGAGGAAATCTGGTGCCAGCTGTTCTCCGAGCCGGACGCCGGATCGGACCTCGCCTCGCTCCGCACCAAGGCCACGAAGGTGGACGGGGGCTGGAAGGTCAACGGACAGAAGATCTGGACCAGTCGCGCGCACATCGCGGCCCACGCAATCCTGCTGGCCCGCACCGGCGGCGGCCCGCGGCACAAGGGCATCACGTTCTTCCTGGTGCCGATGGACAGTGAGGGCATCACGGTGCGGCCGCTCGCGCACATGCTCGGCGAGGCGGAATTCAACGAGGTGTTCCTCGACGACGTGTTCATTCCCGACGACCTCGTGGTCGGGGAGGTGGACGGCGGCTGGAAGGTCGCGATGGGCACCCTCGCCTACGAGCGGGTGGCGATCGCGACGGGCCGCGTCAACACCAAACGGGCCGTCGACGACATCGTCACCGATATCGCGGGAATGACCGACGACATGGGCCGCCCACTCGGCGAGGATCCGGTGATCAGGCAGAAAGTCGCCGACCTGTACGGCCGAGCTCTCATGCACTACCTCATCGGTCAGCGTGTCATCACACTCGCGGCGAACGACGGCCCACCCGGCCCTGTCACTTCTATCGGCAAGCTGTTCTTCTGCCCCCTCGTCGAGGAACTCGCCGATTTCCGGTTGTCTCTCGAGCCGGCCGGCGGGCAATTCGGCCTGGACGAGGAGTCACAGCAGGCCGCGCGGTGGCTCCGGCTCGCCTATCAGGCACGCGGCACCGCCATCGCCGGCGGTTCCACCTTCATCCAGCGCAACATCGTCGCCGAGCGCATGCTCGACATGCCGAGGAGCTGACCGTGTCCGACTACACCTGGCACCCCACCGACGACTACGTCGAGAATGCGAATGTCACGCGGCTCGCCCGCGCCCACGGCCTTTCGGGCCTCGCCGAGCTCCGCGCCCGCTCCGTCGCCGATGTGCGGTGGTACTGGGACGCGGTGGTCCGAGATCTGGGTCTGCCGTTCCAGTCGCCGTACCGCGAGGTTCTCGATACCTCCCGCGGGATCGAGCATCCGGAATGGTTCGTCGGCGGCAGGACGAATGTCGTCGACGCGTGTCTGGAGCGTTGGCTGGCCGACCCGGCCGCCGCCGATCGGGTGGCCGTGGCCCACGAAGCAGAGGACGGCACCGTCCGCAGTCTGTCGTACCGCGAGCTCGCAGCGGACGTCGAGCGGGCAGCCGCGGGCCTGCGCGAACTCGGCGTCGGCAAGGGCGACGCCGTCGCCCTGTTCCTGCCGATGATTCCAGAGGCGGTCGTCTCGGTGTACGCGGTCGCGCGGCTCGGTGCGGTCCTCGTGCCGCTCTTCTCCGGATTCGCGCCGAGCGCGATCGCGTCCCGCATCCAGGACGCGGACGCGAAGGTGGTGATCGTCGCGGACGGAACGGTGCGGCGGCGCAAGACCGTCACGATGAAGCCGGCGCTCGACGAAGCCCTGGCCGTCTGCCCGACGGTGAAATCGGTCGTCGTGGTCGAGAACGTCGGTGCGCCTGTAGCTTCCACCGGCCGCGACATTGCTTGGGCCAAGCTTCTCGGGAACGGCGGTGACCCGGGTCCGGTCGAGGCGATGGACGCAGGTGAGCCGTTCGCGCTGGCCTACACGTCCGGCACGACCGGCAAGCCGAAGGGCGCCGTCCACACCCACGCCGGTTTCCTCGTGAAGACGGCAAGCGAGGTCGCGTACTCGTTCGATCTGAAGCCTGGCGGCGCTTTCTGCTGGATCACCGACATGGGCTGGATCATGGGGCCGCTGTCGATCGTCGGCACGCACGCCAACGGCGGAACTCTCGTTCTCTACGAAGGCTCCCCGGACGTACCGGACACGGACCGGCTGTGGCAGCTCGCGCAGCGGCATGGGGTGACGATGCTCGGCGTCTCTCCGACGCTGATCCGCACCCTCCGTGGACGGGAGACGGATGTCGCGGCGCGGTACGACCTGTCCTCGGTGCACACGATCGGGTCGACCGGTGAGCCGTGGGACCCGGACTCGTACGACTGGCTGGCGAAGGACGTCTTCGGTGGGCGCGTACCGGTCATCAACTTCTCCGGGGGCACGGAGGTCGGCGGGTCGTTCCTCGCGCCGTACCCGGTGGAGCCGATCCACAGCTGTTCACTGGGCGGGCCCTCGCTGGGTATGGACGTCGACGTCGTCGACGACGCGGGACGCTCGCTGCGCGGCGAACAGGGCGAACTCGTCTGCAGGCAGCCGTGGCCATCGATGACGCGCGGGGTGTGGAAGGACGAGGAACGCTATTTGGAGGCGTACTGGTCGACGTTCCCCGGCATGTGGCGGCACGGTGACTATGCGCTCGTCGACGACGACGGCCAGTGGTACATCCGGGGCCGTTCGGACGACGTGATGAACGTGGCCGGGAAGCGGCTTGCGCCCGCGGAGGTCGAGGCGGTGCTCACCGCACATCCGGCGGTGTCCGAGGCGGCCGCGGTCGGCGTCCCGGACCCGAAGAAGGGTGAGGCGGTGTGGGCGTTCTGGGTGCCTCGCGCGGACGAGGTCGGTGACACGGCGGACATCTCGGCCGAGTTGATCGCCAGTGTGGCTGCCGAACTCGGAAAACCTTTCGCGCCCAGTGTGGTACACCGCGTATCGCGGTTGCCGAAGACCCGGTCGGCGAAGATCCTGCGCCGCGCGGTGCGCGCCGCCGCGCTGGGTACCGATCCCGGTGACTTGTCGGGTGCGGAGAACCCGGAAGCCGTGGACGAGATCCGCGCCGTGGTGACCGGCAGTTCGGCGACGTGACTGCGACGAGGGCCCCACACCGGCACACGGTGTGGGGCCCTCCTCGCTACTGGATGAAATTATGCAGCGATGTTCATTCGTCGAGCAGAATGTCGGTGCGCTCCTCGAAGTCCTTGATCGACTCGGCGTACGAGTGGACGTGCCGGCTCATGCGCCGCACGGCAGCATCGGCGTCCTTGTCCCGGATGGCCTTGGTGACCGAGCGGTGGGCCCGGACGGTGATCTCGCGAACCTTGTCGTCGATGAAGCCCTCGTTCTCGGTGGCGGCGTAGATGGCGCGGGACAGCGAGATCATCAGACCCGACAACAGTTCGTTGTGACTGGCGCTCGCGACAGCGACGTGCCAGTCGATGTTCGCCTGAAGGAAGGCATCGAGGCTGTCGCCTGCGCCGGCGATATCCTCGTTGGCGGCATCGAGTCGAGCGAGATCCTCGTCGGTGCGATGGCGGGCGGCGAGTTGGGCGCAGAAGGGCTCGATCGCCTCGCGGGTCTCGAGCAGTGCGGCGAGACGGATCTGGCGGCCGCGGATGAGCAGAGCCACCGTGTCCGCCATGGATTGTTCGCCCGGCCGCTGAACGAAGGCGCCTCCGGCTCGTCCCGCCTTGATGCGCACGAGTCCTTGCACCTCGAGGATGCGGAGGGCTTCGCGGACGGTGGTGCGGCTCATCTTGGTCTGGACGACGAGTTCGCGCTCCGGCGGCAGCGGTGTGCCTTCGACGTAGTCGCCGCTGAGAATGCGCTCGCGCAGCTCGTTCGCGAGGACGTCCGACGCCTTCGGTACCGCCATCGGTGTCAACTGGATGGAGGAACGTCCGTTCCGGGTGGTGTTCGGCACGGCTGTTGGCATGGCTCCCCGCCCTCTCTGGTCTAACGGTCAGACCTAATATACCATTGGGTTCTCGCTGCGTTCGTATTGCAGCCTATTCTTCGTCTCATCGGGAGGACCAGTTCTATGCGCTGGGAGCTGTCAGAAGAGCAGGAAATGTTCACCGAAGCCCTCGACGGCTGGCTCGAGCGGTTCGCTGCTCCGGCACAAGTCCGCAAGTGGGGCGAATCGGGCGATCCTGCCGAGTTCGAGCACAAATTTGTCGAGGAGGGCTGGTTTTCCGCCGGCCTCGCCGAGGAAATCGGTGGTCAGGGCGGTGGATTACTCGAACTGGCGTTGACCGCCGAGGCGCTGGCCCGGTACGCCGCGCCGTCGAGTGCCTGGACCGCGTCCGTCCTCGCGGCCCCCCTGCTGCCCGCCGATGTTGCCACCGACGTGCTGTCGGGGGAGGGATTCGCGGCGGTCGCCGTCGATTCGACCCGGCCGTTCGGTGTGACCGACTCGGTGCGCGCCGACTCGAGTGGCACGTTGACCGGTCGTGTCGCGGTGGTGCTCGGTGCAGAACGAGCAAAGCTTCTGGTCGTCCCGGCGGTGGACGCTGACGGGAAGGTTGCCCTCTACCTTGTGCGCGTCGACGCCCCTGGCGTCACGGTGAAGTCGCGGCGCTTCCTCGATCCGTCCCGCGCTGCCGCGGATGTCCTGTTCGACGGCGTCGCCGGACAGCGCCTCGACGTCGAGGCGGCGACGGCCCTCGAGGACGCCGGACTCCGCGCGGCCGTGCTCGTGGCCGCGGATGCGCTCGGTGCGATGGATCGCATGCTCCATCTCGCGGTGGACTACAGCAAGCAACGCCAGCAATTCGGCGTGCCGATCGGCTCGTTCCAGGCCGTGAAGCACGCTGCGGCAAGCATTCTCGTTTCGGTCGAGGCCGGCCGGTCCATTGCCTACTACGCTGCGGCGTCGGTGGATCTCGGTCTCGGTGATCGCGCGATGCATGCCGCGGTCGCCAAGGCGCAGGTGCCGCGAAATGCGGTGCAGGCAGCCGACAGTGCTCTCGTGATGCACGGCGCGATCGGTTACACGTGGGAACACGACCTGCACCTGTATTACAAGCGCGCCAAGCTCGACGAGAAGTTGTTCGGTGGCCCGGACGTGTGGAACGAGCGTCTGGCCGGGGATCTGCCGCTGTTGCCCGCGGTCTGATGCACCGTTGACTTTTTGGTCTGTCCTTTAGTAACTTAAGTCCAAACAGTTTCGACGACGATGGGACGTGCTGTGGACTTTGATCTGACCGAGGATCAGGCAACGATCCGAGATGCGGTGCGAGAGCTGGCCGGCAAGTTCGACGAGCAGTACTGGGTGGAGAAGGACAGCGAGCACGAGTTCCCCACCGAGTTCTACGACGCGTTCGCCAAGGGCGGCTGGCTCGGCATCACCACGCCCGAGGCGTACGGCGGGCACGGTATGGGTATCACCGAGGCCTCGATCCTGCTGGAGGAAGTGGCCGCTTCCGGCGCCGGCATGAACGGTGCGAGTTCGATGCACCTGTCTATCTTCGGGATGCACCCTGTGATCGTGCACGGCTCGGAGGAACTCAAGCAGCGCACCCTTCCCCGGATCGTCGACGGCGACCTGCACGTCTGCTTCGGTGTCACCGAGCCCGGCGCCGGTTTGGACACCACCAGGATCACCACCTTCGCGCGACGCGAGGGTGACAAGTACATCGTCAACGGCCGCAAGGTCTGGATCTCCAAGGCGATGGAGTCGGAGAAAATCCTTCTCCTCACGCGCACAACGAAGTTCGAGGATGCGAAGAAGAAGACGGACGGCCTGACGCTGTTCCTCACCGACCTGGACCGTTCGAAGGTCGACATCCGCCCGATCAAGAAAATGGGGCGCAACGCGGTCACGTCGAACGAATTGTTCATCGACAACCTCGAGATTCCCGTCGAGGATCGGGTGGGCGAGGAGGGCAAGGGCTTCAAGTACATTCTCGACGGCCTCAACCCGGAGCGCATGCTGGTGGCGTCCGAGGCGCTCGGTATCGGCCGGGCCGCTCTTCGCCGGGGCGTCCAGTACGCCAACGAGCGTGAAGTATTCGGTCGCCCCATCGGCATGAATCAGGGTTTGCAGTTCCCGCTCGCGGATTCCCTCGCTCGCCTCGACGCCGCCGAACTCGTCTTGCGTAAGGCGACGTGGCTCTACGACAGCGGAAAGCCGTGCGCCCGCGAAGCCAACATGGCCAAATACCTGTGCGCCGACGCCGGATTCCAGGCCGCCGACCGCGCTCTCCAGACCCATGGCGGCATGGGCTACTCGGAGGAGTACCACGTGGCCCGGTACTTCCGCGAAGCCCGCCTCACCAAGATCGCCCCGCTCAGCCAGGAGATGGTTCTCAACTACCTCGGCGAGCATGTCCTCGGCCTCCCCAGGAGCTACTGATGTTCGAACTCACCGGAAAGTCCGCACTCGTCACCGGTGCGGGTAGTGGAATCGGCGCCTCGGTGGCGCATGCCTACGCGCGAGCAGGTGCGGCGGTGCTCGTCACCGACGTCGACGCCGATGCCGCGGCGGCCGTGGCAGCGGAGATCACCTCAGCAGGCGGTGCTGCGAAGTCCGCGGCCCTCGACGTCCGCAACGGCGATCAGGCTGCGGCTGCGGCGGAGCAGGCCGCTGCGCTGAACGACGGCACCCTGAACATTCTGGTCAACAACGCGGGTGCCATCGCGCCGGCGATGTTCCCGAACCTCGAAGAAGAGGACTTCCGCCGCATCGTCGACATACACCTCGTCGGTAGCTTCGTCTGCAGCAAGGCCGCCCTGCCGTACCTGCCTTCCGACGGCAGCGGTCGCATCATCAACGTGACTTCCGCCGCCGGACTCCAGGGCACCATCGGGCAGGCCAACTACGGTGCCGCGAAGGCGGGCATCATCGGACTCACGAAGTCGCTGGCGCGTGAACTCGCCAAGAAACAGATCACGGTCAACGCGATCGCGCCGCTCGCCGCCACCAAGATGACGGCGAACATCCGCAGCAACGAGAAGCTTGCCGCGAAAACGCTCGCGCGGATCCCGTTGGGCCGCTGGGCCGAACCGGACGAAATCTCGTCGAGCTTCGTGTTCTTCGCGTCCGCCGGAGCGTCGTACATCACGGGCCAGGTACTGCCCGTCGACGGCGGAACGGTGATCTGATGGCTGAGAAGCGCAACCCCTTCCAGCGTTCCGCGCGCGAGGTCGTCATCGCGGAAGCGGCCCGCACTCCGATGGGCAAGTCGCACCCCGAGCGTGGCTGGTTCCGCGACACCCACCCCAACGACATGCTCGGCGCGGTGTACACGGACCTGATCCGCCGCAGCGGGCTCGACCCGGCCGTCGTCGAGGACCTCGTGATCGGCTGCACGGCACCGTTCGGCGAGCAGTCCCGAAACATCGGCCGCAACGCCTGGCTGCAGGTGGGCTACCCGCCGGAGGTCCCGGCCGTGGTGCTGGACCGCCGTTGCGGGTCTGCGCAGACCGCAGTCGAGATGGGCGCGGCGCTGGTCGGCTCCGGCACCCACGACGTCGTCCTCGCCGGTGGTGTGGAGCACATGGGACACGTGCCGATCACCTCACCCGCGAAGATTTCCGAACTGTACGGCGACCCATGGCCGGAAGCGCTGCGTGAGCGCTACGACTTCGTACACCAGGGTGAGAGCGCCGAACTCATCGCGGATCGGTGGGGAATTTCCCGGCAGGATATGGATGAGTTCGCTGTCCGGTCACATCGTCTCGCGACCGAGGCCATCGAGGCCGGTCGCTTCGACGCCGAGATGATTCCACTCGACCTCGCCGGTGAGACACGAGCCACCGACCAGACGGTCCGTCCAGGAACGACTCTCGACAGCCTCGCGGGCCTGAAGACTGCGTTTCGGAAGGACGGTCGCATCACGGCAGGCAGTTCGTCGCCGATCTCCGATGGGGCTTCCGGTGTGCTGCTCGCCTCCCGGGAGGCGGTCGATACCCACGCACTCCGTGCGCGGGCCCGTATCCTCGATCAGACCACAGTCGGGGTCGATCCGATCATTATGCTGACCGGCCCGATCCCGGCGACCCAGAAGTTGCTCGACCGCAACGGGATGAGCATCAACGACATCGATCTCTTCGAGGTCAACGAGGCGTTCAGTTCGGTCGTCCTGGCCTGGGAGCGGGAACTGAAGCCGGACATGGACCGGGTCAACGTCAACGGCGGCGCGATCGCGCTCGGGCACCCCGTCGGTGCGACGGGTGCGCGTCTCATCGCCACGATCGTCGCGGAACTCGAGCGGCGCGACGCCGAAATCGGCTTGGTGACCATGTGCTGCGGCGGCGGTCTGGGAACGGCGACCCTTATTCAGCGGATCGGCTGATGATCGACCTGACGCAGCACATCCGGCCCGGCGACGGGATCTGGTGGAGCCAGACGAGCGCGGAACCCACCTCGCTCGTACATGCCCTGCTCGACCAGGTGCCGTCGATCGGCCCCGTCCGGGCCTTTGTCGGGCTCACCTGGAATCGGCGGCTGACGAGCGAACTGCCGGACGAGTTGTCCATCGTCTCCTATGGTGGCCTCGGTGAACTGCGCCGCCTTGCCCACCTCGAGGTCGTGCCCTGCCATTACGGGGCCCTGCCGCGACTGTTCGCCGAACGGCGACTGCCGTGCGACGTGGGCTTCGTGCAGGTCTCACCGCCGGACTCGGCAGGAAACTGCTCGCTCGGCGTCGGTGTCGACTACATCGCCGATGCCCTCGATCACACGCCGGTCCTGATCGCCGAGATCAACCGGCGCATGCCCGTCACTCTCGGCGCACCGAAGATTTCTCTGTCGCGGTTCGCCGCGGTGGTCGAGACCGACCGGCCGTTGCTCGAGGCACCGGACCGCGAGCCCGCGGACGTGGAACTGGCGATAGCACGGAACGTCGCCGATCTCGTGGCGGACGGCGACACGATCCAGATCGGCGTCGGAACGTTGCCGTCCGCCGTCCTCACCGCTCTCGCGGGACACAAGGACCTCGGACTGCATTCCGGCATGATCTCCGATGCGGCACTGCGACTGATCGACCGAGGAGTGCTGACCGGGGCGCGGAAAGAGATCGACCCTGGACTGCACGTGACGGGAGCCGCGCTCGGAACGGCCACACTCTACGACCGGCTTCCCGGACTTCCGGTGGCGTTCCGGCCGGCAAGCTATACCCATGCACCGCAGATTCTTTCGCAACTGAAGTCGTTCGTGTCCATCAACTCGGCGATCGAGGTCGACCTCACCGGTCAGGTCGGCGCGGAGCTCCGCAACACGACCTACGCCGGTGCGGTCGGGGGCCAGGTCGACTTCTCCCGGGCCGCGGCGATGACCGGCGGCCGCTCCATCATCGCGATGCGCGCGGATTCTCGCGGGGAGTCGACGATCAAGACAGCCCTCGAGTACGGCGCGGTGACCACCGCCCGCGCGGACGTCGACTTCGTGGTCACCGAATACGGTGCCGCGGCACTGCGCGGGTGCTCCCTGGGTGAGCGCGCGCGCCGCATGATTGCCGTGGCAGCACCCGAGCACCGCGAGAGTCTGGAATTCGATCTCGAGGAATACGACCTTGCATCCACAGCGGAGTGAGGGGAAAGGAGTCGACGCCATGACGCGTCCCCAGCGGGTCCAGATCCGGGAGGTCGGACCGCGTGACGGTTTCCAGAACGAACCGGAACACATCCCGACCGACGACAAGGTGCGGTTGATCAATGCTCTCGGGCGGGCGGGATTCACCCGGATCGAGGTGGCCAGTTTCGTTCGGCCGGACGTCATTCCGCAGCTCGCGGACGGCGTCGAGGTTCTAGAGCGCATCGAGGTCCCCGACGAGACGAAGCTGATGGTGCTCGTCCCCAACAGCAAGGGCCTCGAGAACGCCCTGAAGGTTCGCGACAAGTTCCACGAGGTCGCGATCTTCGTCAGCGCGTCGGAGACCCACAACAAGAAGAACGTCAATCGGACGGTCGACGAAACGATGGCGGACAATGACGTCATGGCCAAACGGATCGTCGCCGAGGGCCTCGACTGCGCCGCCGTGATCGCGACGTCGTTCGGCTGCCCGTTCGAGGGCAAGGTCGACCTGACCCGGGTGCTCGACCTCGCCGAACGGTTCGCGGAAGCCGGCGCCACCGAGATCGGCTTCGGCGACACGACGGGCATGTGCAACCCGGCGTATGCCTCGGAATTCTTCTCGGCAGCGCTCGATCGGCTGCCCGGCGTCGAGGTGACCGCCCACTTCCACAACACCCGCGGTCAGGGCCTTGCCAATGCCTACGCGGCCCTCGAAGCAGGTTGTGCCAGCTTCGAATCCAGCTTCGGGGAGCTCGGCGGCTGCCCCGTTCCGGCGGGCTCGACCGGCAACATCGCCACCGAGGACCTGGTGAGCATGTTCCACGAAATGGGCGTAGAGACGGGCCTCGACCTTCCTCGTGTCATCGACGCGGCCCGGGAAGCGCAGAGTGTGCTCGGCCGCAAGCTCACCAGTCATTCGATCGTCGCGGGCCCCATCGAGTGGGCATCGAGCCTGCGCTGAAATCGACCGAACCTCGAACAACGACACACAAATCGGAGAAGAACATGAGTAATCGCGTTGCATTCGTGACCGGCGGTGCGCAGGGCATCGGCAAGGGAATTTCCGACGCACTGGGTGCTGCCGGCTTCCGCGTCGCGGTCGCCGACCTCAACCTGGAGGTCGCTGAGAAGACCGCGGCCGGCATCCGCGACGCCGGTGGACAGGCGATCGCCGTTCCCGTCGACGTCACCGACACCGCGTCGGTGCAGGCAGCGGTGAAGCAGGTCGCCGAGCAGTTCGGCCCGGTCGAGATCGTCGTGAACAACGCCGGCTGGGACGACTTCATGCCGTTCCTGAAGACGGACGAGGCGTTCTGGGACCGGATCCTCGACATTAACTTCAAGGGCCAGCTTCGTGTAATTCAGGCAACTGTCCCGGGCATGGTCGAGCGCGGCTGGGGCCGTGTCATCAACATCGGTTCCGACGCGGGCCGCGTCGGCTCTTCGCTCGAGGCCGTGTACTCGGGCGCCAAGGGTGGCATCATCGCCTTCACCAAGACCCTCGCCCGTGAGGTCGCGACCAAGGGTGTCACCGCGAACACCGTGTGCCCCGGCCCCACCGATACTCCGGCGCTGCGCAAGTTCGCCGACAGCTCAGGCCAGGATGCCGACAAGGTGATCGGAGGCATGACCCGCGCCGTGCCGATGAAGCGTCTCGGCAAGGCGGAAGACATCGGCGCGGCGGTGGCTTACTTCGCCTCCGACGCGGCGGAATTCGTCACCGGCCAGACGCTGTCCGTCAGCGGTGGCCTGACAATGTCCTGACAGAAATGCGGATATAGGACGCGAAGGTGCGGCTCGGTTTTCCGGGTCGCACCTTCGGCATTCGCAGGCTCGGCCGATAACGATCGTTAGCGCGTGTGCCTATGATCGCTCTATGACGAACAACGGTGATACAACGGATTTCGTGTCCTGGACTGCAGTCGGTGAGTTCGAGGACATCCGATACGAACACAGTGGTGACGGGATCGCGAAAATCACGATCTGCCGTCCGGAGGTACGCAACGCGTTCCGGCCACAGACGCTGATGGAAATCTCCGACGCTCTGGTCGACGCCCGCGAAGACTCCTCGGTCGGCGTGATCGTGCTGACAGGGGAGGGGCCTGACGCCTTCTGCTCGGGCGGCGATCAGCGGGTGCGCGGCGACACCGGCTACCTCACCGAGCCCGGTAAGGCGGGCAGCGTCGGACGGTTCCACGTCACCGATCTGCAGATTCAGATCCGACGCCTGCCGAAGCCGGTAGTGGCCATGGTCGCTGGCTACGCGATCGGCGGCGGGCACATCCTGCACCTGGTCTGTGACCTCACGATCGCGGCGGACAACGCCCGGTTCGGTCAGGTGGGCCCGAAGGTCGGGTCGTTCGACGGCGGTTACGGCGCGGGGTTGCTCGCGGAACTGGTCGGGGTGAAGAAGGCCAAGGAGATCTGGTTCCTGTGCCGGCAGTACGACGCGCAGCAGGCACGCGAGATGGGCCTTGTCAATACCGTTGTCCCTCTCGCCGACCTGGAGCGGGAAACCGTGCAGTGGTGCCGCGAGATGCTGCAGCTCTCGCCGTTCGCGCTGCGGCTCATGAAGGCGAGCTTCAACGCCGCCGAGGACGGCATGGCCGGTATTCAGCAGCTCGCGCACGACGCGAATCTGCTCTTTTACTCTACGGACGAGGCGAAGGAAGGCCGCGAGGCGTACAAGGCCAAGCGGCGCCCCGAGTTCGAGAAGTTCCCGCGTAGACCCTGATCTTCCATTTCGGTCCGACAATTAGTATGGTTGGGTCAATACAGGACCGAGAAGGATGGTGTGCATGTCGGAAACCGCAACGCCCGCAGTCGCGTGGAGCGACGTCGAGGCCGGGGTCATGACGATCACGTTGCAACGCAGGCCCGCGAATGCTCTCGGGTTGCCGATCATCGACGGTCTGAATGCTGCACTCGATGCGGCGGACGCCGACGGCTCCGTGAAGGTGGTCGTCGTTCGCTCGGATATTCCCGGATTCTTCGCGGCAGGCGCGGACATCAAGCACATGTCGTCCGTGGACGCGGAGTCGTTTACCGCGTACGGCGATCGACTCCGTGGGGCGCTGGACCGGCTCGCCTCGGCCGACCGAATTTCGATCGCCGCGGTGGACGGCCTCGCGCTGGGCGGCGGCCTCGAACTCGCGATGGCCTGCACGCTGCGGGTCGGTGGTGCGGACGCCAAGTTCGGATTGCCCGAGGTGAAGCTCGGGCTGATTCCCGGAGCAGGAGGGACGCAGCGCCTTCCGCGTCTGGTCGGTCGCGGCCGTGCCCTCGACATCATGCTGAGCGCCCGCCAGGTCCTTGCCCCCGAGGCGCACGCGATCGGCTTGATCGATCGCCTCGTCGAGGCCGGCGCCGCCACGGAGGCCGCGCTGGCACTCGCCGCCGAGTTGTGCACGATGTCGCTGCCCGCGCAGCGCGCCGTCATCCGCACGGTCGACGCATCGTTCGACACGCCACTCGGGGAGGGCTTCCGATTCGAGGTGGCCCAGGAGCAGGATCTGTTCGAGAACGGAGAGGCGAAGGAGGGCATCACGGCCTTCCTGGAGAAGCGCGCTCCGCGGTTCTCCTGAGCGTCATGTCGCCCGGGAGTGTCGGAAGGGGTCCGATCGCGTTCGCCCTGTTCCTCGTCTATGTGATCTGGGGATCGGTCTACCTCGCGATCCGTCTGGTCATCGAGGAAGCGCCGCCCCTGGGCTCGATGGGTGCGCGGTTCCTCCTTGCCGGTGCGCTGATGGCCGCCTTCCTGGCCTGTCGCGGCGGCTGGGGGCGGCTGCGCCTCACGTGGCGCGAGGCGGCAGGAGCCGCGTTCCTGGGAGTGCTCCTGCTCGCGTGCGGGAACGGCCTGACCTCGGTCGGTCAGCTGCACGGAGTGCCCTCCGGGGTGACGGCGCTCCTCATCGCGATGGTGCCGCTGTGGATCTGCGTCTACCGCACCCTGTCCGGTGACCGCCCACGGGTTCTGGAACTGGCCGGCGTCGGTGTGGGGCTGATCGGACTCGCAATCCTGGTTCTGCCGCACGGTGGTGACCGGTCCGGACTCCCGCTCGTAGGTGTGGCGGTCATCGTCCTGTCCAGTCCGTCGTGGTCGTTCGGGTCGTGGATCAAGCCGAGGGTCTGGTTGCCGCGGGACGTGTATGTGACTGCGGCGTACCAGCTTCTGGCGGCCGGAGCGGCTATGTCGCTCGCGTCGGTGGCGACTGGCGAAAGGCTGGACGGGGCGATCGGGTCCCGGGCATGGGGAGCGTTCGGCTACCTCGTCGTCTTCGGCTCGATCATCGGTTTCACGGCGTACGCGTGGCTTTTGCATCACGCTCCTCTGTCGCTGGTGGCCACGCATACCTATGTGAATCCGGTGGTGGCTGTGGCACTCGGGTCCTTAGTTCTCTCCGAACCCGTGACCCCCGCCTTGGTGATCGGGGGAGCGATCGTACTGGTGTCTGTCGTGCTGGTCGTCGGTGCGCATGCCCGGACGCGAGTTCGGGAGGATTCCTCCGCGACCGATTTCAAGGTATTATTATCAGACCAAAAAGTGTGCGGAGGCGGGTAGCCGATGCGGGTGCGGTGCTGAAAGACCTCCACAGAGACCTGACCATCCGGACGCGCCGCGTCCGGCCACGAACTGAGGGCGATCGCTTGGAGTCGCCGAACTGGAGAAGGAGTGAACTCGTGACCGAGCCCACGACATGGGAAACGTTCACGCTCGAGCGGCCGGAACCCGGCATCGCCGTTGTGACGTTGAATCGCCCCGAACGCATGAACTCGATGACGAACACCATGTTCGTCGAACTGGAGAAGGTGGCGCTGCTTCTGGATCAGGAGGACGACCTCCGCGTCGTGATCCTCACTGGGGCCGGCAAGGCGTTCTGCGGTGGCTTCGACCTTGACGATGCCGACGGACTGTCGTCGTTGACACCGATGGGCATGCTCGACCAGCAGGAACTGGCCGCCCGGGCGCTCTCGGCGATCCGCAGCATTCGCGTCCCGGTGATCGCGGCCGTCAACGGTGCGGCCGCCGGTGGAGGCCTGTCCCTTTCGCTTGCCGCCGACATCCGGATCGGCTCGCCGGCCGCACGGTTCAACGCGGCCTTCGTACGGATCGGCCTGTCCGCCGGTGATCTAGGCGCCTCCTGGCACCTGCCCCGGCTCATCGGACCGGCGCGGGCAGCGGAATTCGCCTACACGGGCCGCTTCATCGAGGCCGTCGAGGCTGAGTCACTCGGACTGCTCAATGCGGTCGTTCCCGCCGAGTCACTGCTCGACGAGGCGCTCGCGATGGCGCGCCTCATCCGCGCGAATTCTCCTGCCGGAGTGCAGTTGTCGAAGCGGGCGCTCCACGCCAATATGGAGGTGTCGTCGTACGCAGCGGCACTCGAGTTGGAGAACCGGGGTCAGGCACTGCTCACCCGTGGCGAGGACATGCCCGAGGCGCTAGCTGCGTTCAAAGAGAAGCGCAACCCTAAGTTCACGGGAAGGTGAGCCAGATGACGCAGACCGAAGTGCGGGAGAATACGGCGGTGCTGAGCAACTACGAGCCGCCGCAGCTGGAGACCCTCACCCTCGAAGTACTCGAGGGCAAGATCGCGGTCCTCACGATCAATCGACCCGACCGAATGAACTCGATGACGGTCAAGATGTTCACTGAGTTCAACACTGCCGCGTACGCGTTGCGCGACACCGATGCGCGGGCGCTGATCATTCGGGGAGCGGGCGAGCAGTCGTTCTGTGCCGGGTTCGACCTGGACGAAATCCACGTCATCACCGAAATGGGTGTGCGTGATTTCCTGAAGTTCCAGGAAACTGCGACCGGTGGGCTGGCGGCTTTGTACCACCTGCCGTTCCCGGTTATCGCGGCGATTCACGGTGCCGCGGCGGGCGGTGGGCTGGCTCTCGCGCTCGCCGCAGACATCCGCCTCGTGGCGCCGACCGCGAAGTTCAACGCGGCGTTCGTCAAGGTCGGATTGTCCGTCGGGGAACTCGGCACGTCGTGGAAGCTCACCCGGCTCGTCGGACCGGGCCGGGCGGCGGAGATCGCGTACACCGCGCGTTTCGTCGGCGCCGAGGAGGCTGCCCGGATCGGGCTGGCAAACCGGGTAGTCCCCAGTGAGGATCTGTTCGACGAGGCCATCGCGGTGGCCGAGGCGATCGCTTCGAATTCCCCTGGCGGCATTCGGATGTCGAAGCGTGCGCTGCAGCGGAACCAGGAAGTGACGTCGTATGCGGCGGCACTGGAATTGGAGAACCGGGGTCAGGCGCTGCTCACCCGCTGCGCCGACATGCCGGAGGCGCTCGCCGCCTTCAAGGAGAAGCGGGCGCCGCGCTTCACGGGACAGTAAGAATCGACGAATGACCACACGGATGGAGGCGAGCGCATGACCTGGGAATGGACGCCCGACACGCTCGGCGCGCTGGAGACGTTCCTGCGCGAGCGCGGGATCACCGAAGGACCGCTCACGACTGCGCGCATCGGCGACGGGCATTCCAACCTGACGTTCCTCGTCTCCGACGGGGTTCGTCAGGTGATCGTCCGACGACCGCCTCCACCACCCGTCCCGGCGGGCGCCCACGACATGCTGCGGGAGGCGCGCCTTGTCGGCGCCCTCGCCGGCAGTGGCGTGCCGGTGGCGGACGTCCTCGCCGTCGGCCAGGCCGGTGACGTGCTCGACGTCCCGTTCTACGTGATGGACTACCTTCCCGG
Source organism: Rhodococcus sp. USK13 (assembly GCF_018343855.1). Lineage (NCBI taxonomy): Bacteria > Bacillati > Actinomycetota > Actinomycetes > Mycobacteriales > Nocardiaceae > Rhodococcus > Rhodococcus sp. USK13. Next base: position 1,567,443 of record NZ_CP069242.1, read on the forward strand.
TCCGGTGGTCACTACCGAGACACCGCCGGCGTTGAGCGCCCCCGCGGATCGTCGCCGGATCGGCGAGGCATTGATCGACACTCTCGCCGCACTGCACGCAGTGGACTGGCAGGCGGCCGGTCTGGGGGACATCGGCCGGCCCGACGGGTTCAACGAGCGTCACCTGCGCCGCATGGGCAAACTGGTGGCAGCGGAGGACGGAACACCGCCGCCGGAGTTTGCGGAGATCGACTCCTGGCTCGCCGCTCACGTGCCCGCAGAGTCCGGTGCGGCGATCATCCACAACGACTATCGCATCGGCAACGTCATCCTCGCTCCCGATTCGCCAGGACGCATTGCTGCAGTCCTGGACTGGGAGTTGGCGACGATCGGTGACCCCCTGTTCGACCTTGGATACTTCCTCGCGTCGTATCCCATCGAGGGGGAGGAACGCACACCGACCGAGGATCTCGCTGTAGCAGTGCTCGAGGAGGGGTATCCCACCCGCGACGAGCTGGCGCAGCGGTACGCGGCCGCCACGGGAGCCGACCTGTCGAACCTGCCCTGGTATACCGCGCTGGCCTTGTGGAAGCTGGCGGTGCTGTACGAGTACGGACGTCGTCGAGCTGTCGCCGGAGTCGGCGACCAGTACTACCGCGACGGGGCCCTCGTGCGTGCGTTCCTCGGCGCCGCCCACCGCGCAGCGGGATTGGCGCCGTCGGTAGTGTGACTCCGAGACTGGGGCGGTCGGTACGCGAGTACCGACCGCCCCAGTCGTATCGGATCAGGTGCGGTGGCACGTGAGCGTCGCTGTGGTGCAGGTCTTTCCGGTTCGATTGCGTCCGACGACGTGGATGACGGCAAAGCTGCGGCCGCGGTAGACCACTCGGGGTGCGAAGGTGATCGGCTCGGTTCCAGGGCTGGGCCGTACGAATGTCATCGCAATCGACGTCGTCTGGAAATCGGCGTGTGGCGCCACCGCGGAGTGGCCGGCGATCTCGGATGCACACAGAAGGACGCCGCCGTGAACGTTGCCCAGCGGATTGCAGAGCGAATCCGACGGATCCAGTTCCAGGCCGGCGCAAGCGTTGTCTCGGCGCTGGTGGGCGCCGAGGAGTTCGATGATCGAGGATGCGTTCGCTCGAGATCGGATGACGTCGTCGGATACGGATCCCGACGGTGAGGCGGCCGCGACGAATCGCAAGCGGGCGCTTCCGAGGGCAACGATCCGCCCGCTCTCGTCTACGATTCGGCCGCTCGCCAGACCGCCGACCGGATCTGTCGTGACGACTTGGCTGTCGGCGCGCAGGATCGATCCGTCGAGCGGTGGATTGCGGGTGAAATTGATGTGTAATTCCGTTGTGACGGACCAGTGTCCGGCCGGACATCGCGCGGTGATCGGATAGCCTGTCACGTCGTCCATCAGAACACCGAGAGCGCCACGGCAGGGCAGTCCGCGGTGGTCGGACAGCCACGGTCCGGTCGGCATCTCCGACCTGCCGTGGGCGCCGTCACCGGTCACGGGTGCTACCTGGAACAGCGCTTCGACGCCGGTCGCGATGAACGGAGGGGCGGTGATGTTCTCGATCATCAGGTCTCTCCTGGACGGTAGGTGCGAAGTGGAACGAGGTCACACAGAAGAGGCCTGCCCGCCGGGACCTCGTTGTCACCGGCAGGCAGGCCTCGTAGGTGGGGTCAGACTCCGCGCTGCGCCTTTGCTGCTTCGCTCGCGGCCTTGCTCTTTTCCCGGGCGGTGGCCCAGTCCTCGTTGGTCATCGATGTCAGACCAGCGAAAGTGCCTGGCCCGGCGAGCATCTGACCGCCGTCCATCGCGATGGTCTGCCCGGTGAGGTAGTCGCAGGCGTCCGACAGGAGGAAGGTAGTGAGGTTGGCAAGTTCTTCCATCGTGCCCATTCGGCCCATCGGCACCTGGTCGGCCTGCGTTGCGCCGACTGCACTCTTGTCGGTGGGGTTGAGCATTTCCCATGCGTAGTCGGTGGGGATCGGTCCGGGGGCGAGTGCGTTGAGGCGGATGCCGTAACGGGCCCACTCGACCGCGAGTGACATCGTCATCGAGTGCACGGCGGCTTTCGCCATCGCGGAGGGAACGACGAACGCGGATCCGCTCCACACCCAGGTGGTCAGGGTGGACAGGACGACGCCCTTGTTACCGCCTTCGATCCAGCGGCGGCCCGCGGCGTGGGTGGTATTGAACGACCCGTTCATCACGGTGGAGGTGACGGCCTCGAAGGCGCGTGCGCTGAGCGATTCGGTGGGGGCGATGAAGTTCGCGGCGGCGTTGTTGATCACGCCGGTCAGTGGTCCGTGAAGGGTCCAGATCTCGTCCATGGCCGCCGATACGAGGTCAGCCTTGCGGACATCGACGGTCTGCCAGTGGACCGAGCCCGGCCGGGAGACGGACGCCTCCGCCGCCGCTTCCTCGAGGACAGCGGGCCGACGGCCCCACAGGTGGACTTCGGCTCCGTGATCGACGAGGTGCCGGGCGACGCCGCGGCCGAGCCCGGTGCCGCCGCCGGTGATCAGCACGCGCTTGCCCGCGAGGGCGTCGGGAGTGAAGGGAGAAGTGGTCATGGAATGGTCCTCTGGTCGGGAACGAGGGCTACAGGCCCAGGCTCTTGCTGATGATTTCGCGCTGAATCTCGTTGGTACCGCCATAGATCGGCGGAGCCAGAGAGCGGCGAACCTGTTCCTCCATGCCGTATTCGCGGGTATAGCCGTAGCCGCCCATCATCTGCATCGCCTCGAGTGCGGTCTTCTTCGCGATTTCGGTACATTTCAGCTTAGCCATCGACCCCTCGCGGTTGAGGTTGTCTTCCTCCCCGGCATCGATCCGTTCGGCCACCTCGTACACGAACGACTTCGCGAAGGCGATCTCCGTGGCGAGATCTGCGATGCGGTGACGGATGGCCTGGAAGCTGCTGATCTTCTGACCGAATTGTTCACGCTCGGTGACGAAGGCGATGACGTCGTCGAGTGAGCGCTGGGCCCCGCCGAGCGCCATCGTCGCGATGATGAGGCGCTCGACACTGAGTCCCCGCATGAGGTGACGCCACGCCTGGTTCGGTGTACCGACCACCGCGCTTGCGGGCACGGCGACATCGGTGAAGTACAGGTCATTGCAGGTGCGGGCCTCCATGGTCTCGATGCCGTGGATCTCGAGGCCGGGCGAATCGGCAGGCACCATGAAAAGGGTCAAACCCTGGTGCTTGTTCCCGGACGCGTCGGTCCGGGCGAGGAGGAGGATGTGCTCGGCGACGTGTGCCGCGGAGATCCACGTTTTCTGACCGTTGATGACGTAGTGGTCGTCGACCAGTTCCGCCTTGATCCGGACACCACCGAGGTCGGAACCCGCACCGGGCTCGCTGAGGGCGATCGCCTCGATCTTTCCGGATGCCATGTTGCCCACGATCGTGCGCTTCTGTTCCTCGGTGCCGTAGCGCAAATAGGTCTGTGCGGCCGTAAGTCCCGTGGAATAGGCGATGATCGGGGCGAGCCCACGCGCGGTTTCCTCGAGGAAGATGCATTCCTCGACCATTCCGGCGCCGCCCCCGCCATACTCTTCCGGCAGCGACACGGCGAGCCAGCCGAGGCCGGCGAATTTCTCGAGCAGGGCGGAGCTGTTGGCCACAGTGCCGCCCTCGGTCAGGGCGTCACGCTGCTGGAGTGTCTTACATTCGGAGTCGCAGAGTTCACGGACAGCCACCGCGAAATCCTGTTGCTCCCGGGTGAAACGCATGTGGGCGACTGCTCTCTGTGACGGGTCCTGGGGAGTGAGTTGCCGGACGGCGGGGCGGAAGACAGCCCCGCCGTCCGGAAGTTCAGGGTCAGGCGCCGCGGAACTTGGAGAAGTCGGGCTTGCGCTTTTCGTTGAACGCGCTGATGCCCTCGATGGCCTCGGCGGACTCACCGAACAGCTTGAGGGTCGAGTAGGCCATGTTGCCCTGCGCGATGAAGTGCTCGGTGTCGGCGTTGAGGGACTGCTTGAGCACCTTCAGCGCCGTCGGTGAGAGCTGCAGGATCTCGTCGGCCCAAGCGCGGACCTCCGCACGCAGCTGGTCACCGGGCACCACCTTGTTGACCAGACCCCAGTCGAGGGCCTGCTCGGCGCTGTAGCGGCGGCAGAGGAACCAGATCTCCCGGGCACGCTTCTCGCCGATCGCTCGGGCCAGGTATCCGGTGCCGAGTCCGGCGTCGAACGATCCCACACGCGGACCGTTCTGGCCGAAGATGGCGTGGTCCGCGGCGATGGACAGGTCGCACAGCAGGTGCAGCACATGGCCGCCGCCGACTGCGACACCGTTGACCGCGGCGATCACAGGCTTGGGAACGTCCCGGAGGACGCGGTGCAGCGCCTCGACCTCGAACAGTCCGCTGTCGGACGGGCCGTAGTCGCCGGTCTCCATGCGCTGCTTCTGGTCGCCACCCGAGCAGAACGCCTTCTCGCCGGCTCCGGTCAGCGCGATCGCCCCGACCTCGGAGCTGCCCCACGCCTTCTTGAACGACTTCACCAACTCGTCGACGGTGCGCGCGCGGAACGCGTTGTACCGATCGGGCCGGTTGATCGTGATCCAGGCGAGTCCGTTCTCGACCTCGTACGTCACATCCGTGAAGTCACTCGTGAAGTCACTCATCGACCTGTTGGTCCTTTCGTGTTGCACGCGGAGCGGAGTCCGTCCGCGAATTCGCTTTGGTCTTACCTTATGACGAATGTAGCGCTGATAACGAGCGTTTTCAAGAGTGATGGCGAAAAAGGCTCTCACCTGCGACGATAATTTCTGATCTCTCTGCAAAAGGGGTAACACGGCCGGATGTTGATGGGTCCGCAGCCGGATCGCCGAGCTGTCGTCGGGTCGCGTCTTGCTGCAGCCGCGCATCTGCAGCCGCGCATGATGTCGGTAGACGCACCGGTTTTGGCCCCTAGAACGCGTGCGTGAACCGAGAAGATGGCGTCTGCCCCCGACGCTGTGAAAGGGGAGCTGCGTAAGGAATGTGGGTCAGGCGCGGGTTCGGATGCCCATTGCACCGCACACCGGGGCGGGCCAGTCGACGTCGGTGCGGTTGAGTTCCTGGTCGACGGCGGCCGCGACGTCGTCGGCGAAGGGCACGACCCGGCGGGTGGTGAGGTCGACGTGGGTCGCGGTGACCTCGAGTGTGCTCGCGAGGCGTTCGGTGGTGTCGTCGACGAGGAACGCCATGGCGTGGACGATCTTGTCGGAACGTTCGACGATTCGTGCGTGAACCGACACCTGGTCGGCGACGTGCACCTCCGCGTAATACCGGATGTGGTGCTCGGCGGTGAAGAAGCCCTGTTCCCGAGTAGCGCGATAATCGTCGGTGATACCCATTCTGTCGAACACGACGGCGATCGCCCGCGCCTCGAGATCGAAATAGTGGCGGATATTCATATGGCCGTTCTCGTCCTCGTAGGCGAACGGGATGGGCACCGGCCCACACTCGCGGGGCAGTGCTATCACCTGAACGTAGGAGGGGATTTCTGCTGGTGACGTCATCGACACATCATAACGATCGTTCACAGTCCGGTGCTAGAATGGCTCGGTGGACCGTAACCGTAAGATTCTCGACACTGCCGCAGAGCTTTTCTACGAGAAGGGATTTCACGGCACAAGTGTCGACGAATTGGGGTCGCGGGCCGGCCTGAGTGGCCCCGCAATCTACCGTCATTTCTCCGGCAAGGACGAGATCCTGGCTACTCTGTTCGGTGAGGCGATGGACGAGCTGATCGGCGCCACCGAGCCGGTACTCGACGACGCGGACCTCGATCTTCAGCGGATGATCCGTCATCATGCGCTCTTCGCGGCGAGGCACCGCCACCTTGTCAACGTCAGCCAGCGCGAAGACCGGTCGCTGGTCGATCCGTGGCGGAAGGCGATCAACCGCCGGCGTAAGCAGTACGTCCAGGGTTGGGAGACTGCGGTCGCGCGGGCGATCCCCGCCGCGTCACCGGCCGAGGTCTCCGTGGCCACCCAGTCGTGCTTGGGCATGATCTTCTCGATCGCGTACTGGCCCGCCAAGGTGACCCGTACGGCCGGGCTCGCCGACCACATGGTGCGAATGGCGACCGAGGGCCTGGACGCCTTCCGTCAATAGCGCTCTGCTCCCGAATAACACTGTCCCTGCACCTTTCGGTCGGTGCAGGGACAGTGGCCGGCGTGGGTCAGCGCGTCAGCGTGGCGCGGTAGGTGTACGACGACGATCGCGACAGGGCGAACTCGAAGATTCCGTAGCCGGTCTCCCCGTTCCATCCGAACGTGCAGCAACGGTCGGTGAGGGCGGAGTCGAGAGTCTTCGGGCCGACGGATCCGTCGAGGGGGTAGACGTCGAACTCTTCGTGGTCGCGACCACGGACCTTGCCGTGATGGCCGCCGTAGCCGCCGCCCGCCATATAACCGCCGCCGGCCGAGGCGTCCGAATCGATGCGGTAGGTCGCGCCGCGGGCAGTCACGACCTCCACCGTGCCACTGGCGAGGTCGTTGCCCGCGGTGAACACCAAGTCGTGCCGGACGTCGATGACGTCGTCGAGTCGTCCGTCGTCGTGCATGACGGCGCCCTCCAACAGGATTCGGCCGCCTTCGCGGTCCTCGACCAGCAAGAATCCGAACGTGCGGTCCGGGAACTGGGCCTGGTACCAGATATGTAGACCCTGGCCCCCGGACATCGTGCGTACCCCGCGAGAGCGGTCCCGCAGTCCGTACCAGCCCCCGACGTCGGTAGTGGTTCCGTCGAGGGTGAGCGTGCCCTCGTAGCGACCGGGCTGGAACAGATGATCGAAGGAGGTGACGTTCCCGTCGGTGTTCTCCACGTCCACCGACCCGAGCCAATACGGTGCGCGAGCCTGCCACAGCAGATTGAGTTCGAGTCCGGTCTTGTTCTCGCCGAGTTGGATTCGCCAGGTGCGATTGTTTTCGACCGTCTCCCACCTCAGTGGTCCGACGGAGGCGCCGTCGGTCTCGGAGTGTTCGGTGGAGTAGCGGAGATTGCGCTGCTCGGTCCCGGTGGTGAGAACGACGAAACCGTCCACGACGTTTCGCGGCGGATAGACGCCAGCACCGAGGATCACCGACGGCGCGGTATCTCCGTCCGGATGGAGATTGAACATGAATCGGTCGAAGAATTTCTCCGGCATGTCCTCAGTGGCGCGAGTCACCAAGGCGTCATGAAATCCGTCGGTCATACGTGCTCCTTTTCTTCGACGGTGACATTGTCGGCGCCGATCTCGCGATGGTCCAGGGTGAAGCGATAGGAACCCATCATCAGCAGGCAGGCGATGGCGATTCCGACCAGCACGATGATCGGCAGCGCGCCGGCACTGTAGGAACCGGTGGCGCTGTACACCTGTCCGAGCAGGAAGATGCCGAACGCCGACCCCTGCGCGTAGAGCAAGTAGATGAATCCCAGCACCCGGCCGTAGGAGTGCTTGGGGAAGTATCGGCTCACCATGTAGGCGGCGAGATCACCCTCGGACCCCAGGCCCAGGCCGATCAGAGCCGCGCCGACGAACAGCAGGCCGGTCTGCGACGACGAGATCATGACGAAGACCCCGACCCCGCACAGCGCGAAGATGATCGAGCCGATGGCAGGGGCGTAGAACCGGTCGAGCAGGTAGCCCACCAACAGTCGTGCAGCGATCGACGCCAGGCTCAGGACGGACAGAATGGAGACCGCAGTCCCCTGGCTGATGCCCTTGTCGGTGGTCATGGGCACGACCTGGGACATCAGGCCGAACGTTGCGGAGGAGACGAGGAAGATCGCGATGGACAGCAGCCAGAATTGCCGGTACTTCCTCGCCACGGTGAGTAGCGATTCTCCGGCCATCCGCCCCTCTGAACGCGCCGCCTTACGCTCGGCTTCGTGTTCGGCTGGCATCCGGGTGACGAACGCGTAGACCGAGGCCGGGATCACCGTGCAGAGGGTGCCGATGACCAGGAACGCCATGCGCCAGCCGCCGAACCCGAGCACCCAGTTGGCCAGATACGGCATGAGCACCCCGCACGAGCCGAGGCCGGCCATGAGAATGCCCAGCGCCATACCGCGACGGTCCTGGAACCACGCGCTCACCACGGTCGAGTGCGCCACCGGATTCACGGCGCCCGCTCCGGCGCCGATCACCACGCAGAGCAGATAGAACGCGAGCTGGTTGTTCGGCAGGACGGACATCAGCATCAAACCGATTCCGAATGCCAGCGACATCGGAACCGACGGGATCTTGGGACCGTACCGGTCGACGAGGAAGCCCAAGATGACGATGCTGATACCCACGAACACCGTTTCGATGGACAGACCGTTGCTGATGACGCTTCGTTCCCAGCCGAATTCCTCGGTCATCGGCTTGCCGAGGATGTTGAACAAGACATTCACCGCGGTCGTGCCGAACAACAGAGTCAGAAAGCCCGTCACTACATACCACCAGCGGTTCAGATGCCGCGTGGGCGCCTGCAACCCAGTCGTGCCGACTGCGCTCATGGAAGCTCCTGTCGATCGAAATCTGTAATGGGGGCGGGATGCCGCGGAGGAAGACCCCCTCCGGGTGGCGCCTGTCACAGATGACACCATATGGATAGTCCAATGTAAAGGACTGTCCAAAAGGGGTTACATGCGACGGCGCGGGAAGTCGAAGCGTCCTCCGAGTCGGGAACCGACGCGTGGGACGGTAGGAACGCCTGCAGTGGGTTAATCGGGGAACCCTGAGATCGCGGTAGAGCTCGTTCTATGACCGGTCAGCGTGCGCGCACTCCGTCAGTGCTGTGCAACCGAGGAGGTGACCGTTCGGGTGTTGAGACTGTCACCTGCATCGACGGTGAGGAACTGGCCGGTGACGCTGCGGGCGGTGGGGGAGGCGAAGAACGCGACGGCGTCGGCGATGTCGGCGGGGTCGACGAATCCGTTGGGCATCGACGCGAGCCAGGCGTCCTGGATGTCTTGCGGCATGGACAGAATTCCGGAACTGGCGGTCATTCCGGGCAGGACGGCGTTTGCGCTGATGCCCAAAGCGATGTTCTCTGCCGCGACCGTCTTGACCAGACCGAGCAACCCTGCCTTGGTGGTGCTGTACGACACCTGAGCCGGCATGCCCTGCGTGCCTGCGGTACTGGAGATGACAACGACGCGGCCATACCGTCGTTCGCGCATCCCGGGCAGGCACTGCTGAAGCAACCGGAATGTCCCGGTGAGGTTGACGTCGAGATCCTTCCGCCACTTGTCGATCGACATACTGTGTGCGGCCCCGAACATCGTCGTCACACCGGCATTCGCAACGTAGACGTCGATGTCGTCGAGCGGGGGCAGTTCGTCGGTGGACATGTCGGCCTGGTACGTGCACCCGGGTGCACGGTCGAGGGTAACCACCTCCATCCCATCGGCCTCGAGCCGGGCGACGATGGCTTTGCCGATTCCACCCTCACGCGCGGCACCGGTCACCAATGCCTTGCGGCGGTGCGGGTCGGTCATGCGGATCTCCGTTCGTCGGGAAGTGGAACCGTGTGTTCCTTCGTTTCGACGCAACGACTTTCCCTGTGTAGCGACGGATGGTCGCGTAGTCGTGGGACGAGTGGTGCTGTGTGCCCGGTCAGCTGTGATGCTCGAGCAGTAGTGCACGGACCGAGGCCGTGTGCTCGATCGCCGCTTCCATAGAGGTGGCTGCCGGGACCAGGGTGATGTTGTCGGCACCTGCCTCGACGAACGAGTTCAGCCACTCGGCCACTTGCTCGGATGTTCCGGAAGGTGCCAGGTGACGGAACTTGTCGCGCGGCAACTGATACAACGCCTGCATCTTCTCGCCCACCAGACGATCCGCAACATCGGCGTCGGTGTCGAGGCCACACCAGACGTTCACGCCGAACGAGTCGGGAGCGCGGTTCTCCCGTGCGGCGGCGTCAAGGATTGCGGTACGCGTCTCGGAGAACCGTCGCGGTGTGCAAAAGATTCCGAGCCAGCCGTCGCCGTAGCGGGCGGTGCGGCGAATGGCGGATTCACCTCGGCCGCCGATGAGGATCGGGACCGCGGGCCGCGGCGCCGGCAAGATTCGTGCCTGGTCGAGGGTAAAGAACTCACCGTGATGGGTGACCTCTTCACCGGTGAGAACGGCACGCAGAACCTCGAGGGTCTCGTCGAGCCGACGGCCGCGGGTGCTGGGGTCGACCCCGCTGTTCGAAATCTCGGATCGGTCCTCGCCGCCGACGCCGGCACCGACGACCAACCGTCCGGGCGCGATCTGCGAGAGCGTCGCGATCTGACGGGCGGCGAGCATCGGGTGCCGCAGGCCGAGCAGGTAGACACCGATGATCACCGACAGAGTGTCGTGGCTGGACAGCACGGTCGTGGCCGACACCATGCCGTCGAACCCGGTACCGCCGTGGAAGCTGATGTGGTCACCGACGGTGATGTGGTCGAGCCCGGCTTCGGCCGCGGAATCGAGAAGAAGCCGCCGATCTGCGGGTTTCGGGACGAGGAGTGCATCAGTGACCGACAACCCCACTCTGATCGACACGCTGATCTCCTCTCATGCGAATGGACTGACCATAAACTGCTCAGACGGCCGTTGCAAGGACCGCGATGATTTGCAGATAACGCTCCACGAGGGGTCGCCGATAGGCGTGCGGGGTGTATCGGCCGTCGATCCGACTCACTTCGGAGATCAGGCGGACGACACCAGAGTACTTCTTTACTTCGCACGCATGCTCCGTGTCATGTCCAGTTAAGGACTGCCGCTGGTGGATGCTCGCGGCGGAGCCCGTTCGTGATTACGCGAACCGGCGAGTTCCAATTGAGCTGCTGCCCTTCGGATTGGTGGAAGTGCCCGGTCTCCCATCTTCTGCACAGCAGAACCTTCTGTACCTGTGGGGCCGGTCACATTAGCGTTTCGTGTGTCGAGGCGATCACCGTCCGACTTGCAAGGCCAACTTCCCGGAGCCGAAACGCAGGTCTCCGATCACGGCGTTTCCCGCCCTGAGCGCGATGAGGAATTTATGAGTGCAACCGTCAATTGGGATCGGCACGCTCCCGTAGTGATCTCGGACGCCGATCGAGACGAACCCATGCCGGATCTCATCCAGCGGATTCGAGCGCGGTTTCCCACCGAAACCGAATACGACCGGATGCTTACGCGCAAAATGGAGCGCCGGACCGGGGCGGGATTTCGCAACTACGATCTCGGCCTCCTCGCGAAGGCACTCGAAGCCATGCTGCGAGACGTTCTACCGTCGAAATTCGAGATTCAGGACCTACGGTGGCTGACCGGTGGTGCCTCGAAGATCCAGGTGGGTTTTACTCTGACCTATGACGGTCCCGACGACGGTCCGGTCACCGAACACCTGGTGCTCCGTATGGAACCGCCGGAGTCTCTGAACGCCACGAGTCGGGTGCGCGAGTTCGAGGTCATCAACGCCCTCGCAGGAACAGTGCCTGTTCCTACAGTCCGCTGGGTCGACGAGGACGGTCGATGGTTCCCCGAACCCGCCCTCGTCTACACCTGGGTACCTGGATCTGCGAAGCCGAGTCGCGCGCAAAGCCGGATCGCCGGCATCGGCATCAACTACGGTGCCGATCTGCGGGCCGCGCTGGCGCCACAGTTCGTCGACCTCTTGGCGCGTATTCACACATTCGACCTGGAGTCGGTGTCGCTCGATCACTACGAATGGCCGAGCGTCGGCAGCAGCGAAAGTGCCCGATGGCAGGTGAACCGCGCTAGACGGGTGTGGGAGGAGGATCGCGGTGAAGATCTTCCGCTTCTCGATGTGGCAGCAGGGTGGCTCATGGACAACCTTCCGGCCCTCGACCATGTCAGTCTCGTCCACGGTGACTACCGCGGCGGGAACTTCCTGTTCGACGAAGACACCGGACGGATAACCGCAATCCTCGACTGGGAGCGCAGCTTCCTCGGTGATCGCCACCGAGACCTTGCGTGGGCAACGCTATACCCGTTCGGCCACCCGACCGAGGACGGCTCCGAATTCCTGGCTACAGGGCTGCTGCCGACCACCGCCTTCTTCGAACGGTACGAGAAGGCGTCGGGCTTGACCGTCGATCCCGAGAAGTTGACTTTCTACCGGATCTTGAACGAGTACCAGTCGGTCGTCACCGCCCTGGGGTCGGCTTACCGCGTTTCGAAGCTTGGAAAGACACATCAGGACGTACTGCTGACTGGGCTCGAGGCGACCGGATACCTGATGGCTCTTCAACTCGGTAAGGATCTCGAGGAGGTTTTGTGATGGTGAACAAATCTGCGAACACGTTCGAAGCCGCCTCTCGCTCGCTGCGCCTGACGGTCACGCCGGCGTTGGGTGGCTCGAACTCGCTGGCCGCCGAGCAGGTACGGGTGATCACCGGCGTTCTCGATTTCTATCGAGACCGGGCGCAATACGAGTATCCACGGAAGCTGTACGAGTTTCGGACGTATCGCGTTCTGGCAGAGTGCCTCAGTTGCTATGACGTCGAGCATGGCGCGCGAGTCCGGCTCGCCGATGTACTCGAGGAAGCTTATGCCGCTGAGCAAGTCGCGATTCCGGAGTATGGACTTCTTGATCGGGTGACAGACTCTCTGACGCGAGCGATTTCCGACTTCGTGAGATCTGCACACACCTCCGATTCGGGCATTTTCGCCGAGGTCTCTCGGCTCGTTCTCGACCATTCGCGACCGCTCGTCGAGATGCAGCGGTCGTGGTTTCTTCCCCAGGGAGTCGATCCGGACCCGGATGCAGTTCCGCCCCTGAGCTCCCTACTCGGCACCCCGATAGCCACGAACAGTGCGCACTAGCCCCGTCGTTCATACGCATGCATCAGGAGGAGATATGCCATCAGCGGTGATCACCACACCCGATAGTACGGTCGCGACCGCTGTTCGCCGGCGAGCGATCGTGGCTGCCAGCTTCGGAACCTTCGTCGAGTATTACGATTTCGTCATCTACGGCTATGTGGCGACGTTCATCGCCCAGGCATTCTTCCCGACCGGGAACTCGTTCGTGAGCCTGCTGCTGACGTTCGGCGCGTTCGCGGTGAGCTTCCTGGCCCGTCCACTCGGTGCGGTGATTTTCGCACCGTTGGGGGACCGGTACGGCCGGCGGACCGTCCTTTCCGTCGTCATTCTCTTGATGACGCTCGCGACGGCTGGAATCGGGGTCCTGCCGACGTACTACCAGATCGGTGTCGCGGCACCGATTCTGCTGATGATATTGCGCCTCGTACAGGGTATTTCTGCGGGCGGTGAGTTCGGGGGAGCCGCCTCGCTGGTTGCGGAGTTCGCACCGCCGTCCCGGCGGGGGTTCTTCGTCGGGTTTATCTCACTGACCGTGGGTGGGGCGATGTTGTTCGGATCGGGGACGGCGATGGTGCTGACCCGGACACTGTCGGCCGAGTCGATGTCGCAGTGGGGGTGGCGGTTACCATTGCTGATGTCGCTGCCGCTGGGGCTGATCGGTTTGTACATCCGATTCAAGCTGGAGGAGACACCGGCGTTCACCGCGCTGTCCCGGGAAGGTGGCGTGCAGAAGTCGCCGCTGTTGACCACGCTGCGCCGAGACTACCGTTCTGTTCTGATCGGGATCGGCATCGCGGCGACGAACTCGTGCATGATGGCGTTGTACTTCATCTACTTACCCTCCGCGTTGAAGGAATTCACGGACTTCTCGTCTGCGGATGCTCAACTGATCACCTTCGTCGGCCTGGTCGCCTACTGCACCGCCGTCTTACCGTTTGCGCGACTGTCGGACCGGGTGGGCCGGATCCCGCTCCTGTTCGCCTCCTCGGCAACGTTGATCGTGCTGATTTACCCGTCCCTCGTGCTTCTGTCTAGTGGGGTGCTTGCCCTTGCGGTTGCCGCAATGGTGGTTGTCACCCCGGTGGTTGCGGCGAACATCGCCGCGGTGACCCCACTGCTGTCGGAAATGTTTGCGACCGACACCCGATACACGGGACTGTCGCTTGGATGGCAGACGGCCACAACGATATTCGCGGGTCCGACGCCGATCATCCTTGCGGCCATCGCCGGACTCGGTGGGGCGACCGCACCGTCCTTCTACGCGATCGGTGTCGTTGCCATCACTGTCGTCGCCGGCGTTATCGCTGCCCGGACCTTGGCGAAACCCCGATCCAACTGACCGAACGACCGACAACTGAGGAGTGAAACGACAATGGCATTCGATGCTCAGCACTTCGAATATCAGAACCCGCCCGAGGCAGACTACTTGTGGGTCGAGACGATCCTATTCCCGATCGTGGTTCCGGAGGCCGATCTCTATGCATTGATCTACACGAACGTGCGCCCTGGCCTAGGAGTGATGTGGAACCAGGTAATGGTCTGCGGATCGCTTACCGATACTCGTGCGGAACTACTGCACTACAACGAGAATCCGCATCTACCCGCGCCGGTGCGATTCAGTCGGATCGACTCTCCGATCGGCCTGTCGATCGATGCGGTGGACGCCCCGCGTAAGTTCCGGATCGACTACGTTGCGGACGACGGCACGGAGATTCACGTCGACTGGACGAATTTGATGGACCCATTCGACATTCACGATCCGACGCACAGCCCCCAGGCGGGTTCGGTCCTCGATATCCACGCAGACTTGGAGTCAGGGAAGAAGCAGGTCGTGGGTCATGCGGACGCGACTGGACGGGCGACCGGCACGATGATCGTCAGAGGTCGGGAGTACGTTGTCGATTCCATCGAGCGCATGGATCGCAGTTGGGGTCCCCGCGATCCGATGAAGGCCGGCAAGCCGAATCACATCGTCTCCGCAACCTTCGGGGAGGACCTGGCCTTTCACATGATCTGCCCGTGGAGCCCCGAGACGGCGAATCCGGACGCGTTCCAGCTTTCGCACGGGTACGTCATGGAGAACGGAGAGGTGTACGGCCTCACCGACCAGCTCGAGATGACCAGCAACCACCTCGGGATGGTGTGTACCGGCATTGATATGACCGTCACAGACGTGCGCGGGAAGAAATTCCGGCTCCAGGCCACGCCGCATGTCGGTGCACCCTGGATTGCGGCGCCGACCGCGATGGTGCACAACGCGTTGATGAAGTGGACGTGCTCGGGCAGGGACGGTTACGGGGTAGTCATGAGCACTCGGCACCTGTCCGAGTTAAACCAGAAGTTCGGGCGGTTCCAGTCAGACACGCGGGGGCTTGTCAATGTCTGAGTGGAGCGGGTAGAGCGAGGGCCGGAGACCCGCACGCAGGCATTTCGGGCGGAGCGATGTCGGACTATCATCCCGGTATGAAGACGAGGCCGATCAGTAAGCCGACTTATATGATCGAGTCTGTCCACAACGCGCTTCTGCTCCTGAACGCCGTCCGAGACCACGGCAGCCTCCGGCTCAAAGATGCAGCCGAGGAGATCGGGGTGGCCGAATCGACCGCTCACCGGCTCTTGGCCATGCTGATCTACCACGGCTTTGTCGTCCAGGACGAGTCTCGACGGTACCTTCCAGGTCCGTCGATAGGGGTCGGCCCCACAGGCTCGTCTTGGACTCGAACGTTCCGCGATGCTTGCCTCGAGCCGATGAACCAATTGTCCTCTTGCACCGGCGAGACAGTAAATCTCGTGGTTCGTACCGGAGTCGAGTCCCGTGTGATCGGTACCGTCGAATCCGAGAAACTGCTCAGGGTCGGAAACCGTCAAGGACATGTGCCGCTAGCGCGGATGTCTGCCGGAGGCAAGATTTTGCTTGCCCAACTCGACGAGGATGCGCTCGCCCAGCTATACCGTTCGGATTACGCTCTCGCGCCCGATCACATGTCGGCCGCAGAGTTCGAACTACTTCAGAAGGAGCTGCGGACGATAGTCGAGAACGGTTATGCGACAGCGGTCGACTCCGTAGAGGTCGGACTTTCCTCTGTGGCAATCTGTTTGCGTAACGGCGATGGAGCGGTCCTCGGGGCACTGGTCGTCGCGATGCCGACAATCCGATTCCACGCCGCTCTCGGGTCCGGTCTCGTCGCACAGATGCGAGCGACCGCTCGGAGGATTTCCCCTGCGATCAGTGAGATCCGTCCGTCGGACGACAACTGAAGGGCGCGTCCGTGAACGATATCGCTCGCGACATACGTGCACGGCAGCGCGAGACGATCTCCGTCATGACGAACCCGCCCTACAGGGCCGTCATGTCGAGGGCGATGTCGGTGATCATGTCTTCCTGTCCGCCGACGAGTCCGCGTTTGCCGACTTCTTGGAGGATGGTGCGGACGTCGATTCCGTATTGCTTCGCGGCGGTTTCGGCGTGGCGGAGGAAGCTGGAGTAGACGCCGGCGTAGCCGAGGGTGAGGGTTTCTCGGTCCACGCGCACGGGCCGGTCCTGGAGGGGGCGAACCAGGTCGTCGGCGGCGTCTTGGAGGGCGAACAGGTCGCAGCGGTGTTTCCACCTTTGGAGATTGGCGACGGCGATGAATGCCTCGAGTGGGCAGTTGCCGGCGCCCGCGCCGTGCCCGGCGAGGGATGCGTCGACGCGGGTGACGCCTTCTTCGACGGCGACGACGCTGTTGGCCACCGACAGCGAGAGGTTCTCGTGGGCGTGGATACCGATCTGGGTGCCGGGGTCGAGAATGTTCCGGTAGGCGCGGACGCGTTCACGGACACCGTCCATGGTGAGCCGGCCTCCCGAGTCGGTGACGTAAACGCATTGCGCCCCATACGATTCCATCAGCTTCGCCTGCTTGGCGAGGTCGTCGGCGGAGCTCATGTGACTCATCATCAAGAATCCGGAGACGTCCATGCCGAGCTCGCGCGCCTTGGCGATGTGCTGGGCGGACACGTCCGCCTCGGTGCAGTGCGTGGCGATGCGGATGGAGCGCACCCCGAGCTGGTAGGCGTGTTCGAGTTCGGCGATGGTGCCGATGCCGGGCAGCAGCAGCGTGGTCAGGGTGGCGTGGGTCAGGTTGTCGGCGGCGGCCTCGATCCATTCCCAGTCGGTGTGGGAGCCGGGCCCGTAGTTGAGGGAGCCGCCGGCGAGACCGTCACCGTGGGCGACTTCGATCGCGTCGACCCCGGCGGCGTCGAGGGCGGCGACGATGCGGCCGACGTCGTCGGGGGTGATGCGGTGCCGGACGGCGTGCATGCCGTCGCGGAGGGTGACGTCCTGGATGTAGAGCTGGGGAGTGGTCACGAGCGGGCCTCCGCGGGAATCGTGTTCTGAATGCGTCGGGCGATGGACTCAGCGGTGCGCAGGGCCGCGGAGGTCATGATGTCGAGGTTGCCGGCGTAGGCGGGCAGGTAGTGGGCGGCGCCCTCGACCTCGAGGAAGATCGACACCTTGGTGGTGACCGGGCCGGCGCCGTCTGGCAGCAGGGTATGCACGGGTTCCCCGTCGGGAATCGGGGTGAACTGGACGTCTTGTTTGAGCCGGTAGCCGGGGACGTACTCGGCGACCCGGGCGGCCATCTCCGCGACAGACGCGCGGATCGCGTCGTGATCGGCGTCGCCGATCAGGGCGAAGACGGTGTCCCGCATCAACAGGGGTGGTTCGGCGGGGTTGAGGATGATCACGGCCTTGCCGCGGGCGGCGCCGCCGACCTGTTCGATGGCGTGCGAGGTGGTTTCGGTGAATTCGTCGATGTTCGCGCGGGTGCCGGGGCCGGCGGATTTGGAGGCGATGGACGCGACGATCTCGGCGTAGGCGACCGGGGTGACCGAGGAGACGGCCGCGACCATGGGGATGGTGGCCTGCCCGCCGCAGGTGACCATGTTGACGTTGTCGACGTCACCGTCGAGGTGCTGCTCGAGGTTGACCGGCGGCACCACGTACGGGCCGAGCGCGGCGGGGGTGAGGTCCACCAGCTTCTTCCCGTAGGGGGCGAGGGCGGCGGCGTTGGCCCGGTGCGCCCCGGCGGAGGTGGCGTCGAAGACGATGGCGATGTCGGCGAAGGTGTCGAGGCCGATCAGGCCGTCGATGCCGTCGGCGGTGGTCGGGACGTTCAGTCGGGCGGCGCGGGCGAGTCCGTCGGAAGCCGGGTCGATGCCGACCATGGCGCCCATCTCGAGGATGTCGGAGTTGCGGATCACCTTGATCATCAGGTCGGTGCCGATATTGCCGGATCCGATGATCGCGACCTTGATCTTGGGGGTGTCGGTCATGAGTGGGTGTCCTTCGAGAAGGTGGCGGTGACGGTGCCGAGGGTGGAAAGTTCGGCGCGGACGGTGGTGCCGGGTGGGGTGGGGACCATCGGGCCGAGGGCCCCGGAGAGGATGACCTGCCCGGCACGCAGGGGCTGGCCGTAGTCGCGGGCGGTGCGGGCGAGCCAGGAGAGGGCTTCGAGGGGGTCACCGAGGCAGGCGGCGCCGGTGCCCTCGGACACCAGTTCCTCGCCGGAGAACAGGCGCATGGACACCTCACGCGGCTCGAAATCGTCTAGCGTGAGCCAGTTCTCACCGAGGACGTAGAGTCCGGAGGAGCCGTTGTCGGCGACGGTGTCGGTGATGGTGATGTCCCAGTCGGCGATGCGGGAGTCGACGATCTCCAACGCTGCTGCGGCACGGGCGACGGCGCAGCGCACCTGGGCGAGGCCGAGGTCGCCGTCGACGAGATCGGCACCGAGTTCGAACGCGATCTCGGCCTCGGCTTTCGGTTGAAGCAACCGGCTACTCGGCACCTCGGGTAAGCCGGTGACGTCCATGTCGGCGAACAGCACACCGAAATCGGGTTGATTCACCCCGAGCTGTTGTTGCACCGCGGGGGAGGTGAGGCCGATCTTCCGGCCGGTGATGGTGCCGCCGGCGGCTACCCGGTCGTCGGTCAACCGCTGCTGGACCGCGTAGGCGGAGTCGATATCGGTGACTCCGAGTAAGTCCCGCACGGGTGCGCACGGTCGGGCGGTTGCGGCCGCAAGGCGGGCGGCCGCGTCCAGGATCGACGAACTTCGTCGAGTGGTGGGCGTGATAGCTGACATCAGTGTCCTCCGATTGCTTTCGCTCGTGGGATTCGGACGGCGCGTGTGGCTTGTACTGTGCCGGGCCGGATGGTGATACTCAACGAGTGAGTCCCGTAGAACGGAACACTTCGCCGGCCGGTGGCGAGCCGACGTCGGTGGTCCGGCGGATGTCGGATCTGTTCGCCGCATTCGGCCCCACCGACACCGCGCTGGGTGTGAACGAACTGACCCGGCGGACCGGGATACCGAAGGCGACGGTGTCGCGGCTGGTGAAGGAGATGGAAGGCGTCGGGTTCCTCGAACGTCGGGGTGTCAAGGTGGGGCTCGGCCTGCGGCTGTTCGAGCTCGGCGAACGGGCCTCACGCCGCCGGTCGGTCCGTGAGGTGGCGCTGCCGTTCCTCGCCGATCTGCGGGAGGCGACGCGGCAGACCGTGCATCTGGCGATCCTCGACGGCACCGAGGTGGTCTACGTCGAGATACTTCCCGGGCGGGACGCACCGTGGCTGCCGTCCGGTGTGGGTAGCCGTCTACCCGCGCACGCCACGGGGGTGGGCAAGGCGTTGCTTTCGGGATCACCGCCGCAGGTGCTCGCCGAGGTACTCGCGGCCGGCCTGGTCCGGGTGGGTCCACGCACCATCACCTCGCCCGGACCGCTGGTGCGGCAGCTGCGCCGCATAGCCTCGAGCGGCATCGCCTACGAGCACGAGGAGTCAGCGCCCGGCGTCGCCTGCGTCGCCAGCGCCGTCCGCATTGACGAGGGTCCACCGGTGGCCGCCGTTTCCGCGTCCGGATGGATCGGCAAGGTCGACATCCGACGCGTCGGACCGGCCGTGCATACCACCGCCCTGAGCATTACCCGTGCGCTCACCGACGCCAGGGATCGGGAATAAGGCGGCTGATGCACTGATCGCCGTCCTCCCCGCTGCGCTCCAAAGGCACGTCCACCGCTGGGACGTGTCACAGCATGGAACTGCCGCCGTTCACGCTGATCACCTGACCCGTCACGTAGGACGCTTCCTCGGACGCGACGAAGGCAACTGTGGCCGCTACTTCTTCGACCGTTCCTGGACGATCCATCGGAATGAGGTTGCGCATCTGGGCGCCGAATATCGCCATGTCGTCTTTCACCTCGGGCGGTGCGGAGGCCAACTTGGCGGCGGCCTCCGGCGTCTCGATCCACGCCGGAGCGACCGTGTTGACGGTGATTCCGTAATCCGCGAACTCACGCGCGAGTCCGGTTCCGAATGCATGAACTCCACCCTTAGCCGCGTTGTAGATCGCGTGCCGGTACAGACCATTGCGTACGGATTCGGCTCCTATGTGCACGATTCGGCCGTAACCGGCGTCCACCATGTGGGGTAGTGCCTCGAGCGTGGTGTACAGGGTCGTCCAGAGGTTGCGGTCGATGGTGGCCCGTAAGGTTTCCTCGGTGTGGTCGAACGTGGGAAGGATGACGCCGCCGCCAGCGCAATTCACGAGCACGTCTATCGCGCCGCGTTCGGTGACTGTCCGACGGATGAGGTCGGCGGCATCCTCTCGTTGCGAGAGGTCTCCGACCACGGTGGTCACCGACGCCGCGTTGCCGGGCCGAATGTGTTCGGCCACCGCCTCTACTGCTTCCGCACTGAGGTCTCCTAGGACGAGATCGGCGCCCTCGTCCGCCAATCGCATGGCGATGGCGCGGCCGATGCCGCTGCCTGCGCCGGTGACAACCGCGGTCCGGCCTTTGAACCTGTTCATGTGGTGGTACTACCTTCCGCTGGAATGCGCTGGGCGCGAGCGTGTTCAGTCGTTGTTCGGGGATATGTACACCCGGCCGTCGGTTACGACGGTTCGGTACTTCTTCAGTGCGAGAACCGCGGGAAAGCACAGGGGTGCACCGGTGCGGACGTCGAACCGGGCCATGTGGAGCGTGCAGAGCACCTCGTGCCCCTCGAGTTCGCCCTCCTCGCCGAGCGACCACTTCTCGTGGCTGCACGAGTCGGATGTCGCGAAGAACTCGCCGTCGACGCGGTAGACGGCGATCCCACCTTCGGCGTCCAAGCGTAGGGTTTCGCCGTCGGCCAGATCCTCCTCGTTGCACGCGAAGATCAGTGCTTCGGTGGACATTTCCGGTGTCATGGTCGGACCTCTCGTAAAGCGCGGATGCGGGATCGCCGTTTCGCCGGCGGTGTCGATTCGTGGGTGGCGTACGGTGTGATTCGTTTTAGATGATGAAGCTGATCTTGCCCTGGGGATCGAGCATGTCGTGAGCGAGAACGGCCCGTTTCCTGCGGATCAGGAAGGAGGAACCGTGAGGGGTCAAGTCGTAGTCGTAGCGACCGACGTATGTGTCGAACTTGCCGGCTTTCGCGCGGCTGATGATGAAATTGGCTGTGACGGAGATCGACTCGTTGCTCTGCGTCAGGATTCGCACATTGCCGACGATCCGACTGGTCTGTGAATGGGGAAATTCGGCATGCGCTTCCGGCTTCTTCAGACGAATCACCCTCTGCTCGAGCATGGTGCGACCGTCGTGGATGAGTGACCACGTGAGACCGGGGTCCGCGTCCGGCCGGTCCGTGGCGGGCACTTCGTACGTGCAGTCGAGTGTGAACAGGTCGAGCCACTCCTCGAGTCGCCATTCGTCGATCAGGCCGGCTTCGTGGAACAGGAATTCCTCGACGGCGTTACGCGTCGTGATGGTTGGTGTCTCTGACACGGAAGTCATTGGGGTGTCCTTTTGAGGTGACTGGCGGATAGGCTCTTATCGAACGAGGTCAGGCATCGGCAGCCTGCTTGTCGAAGGGAACGAACGAGGTGCCTTCGGTGGGGAGTTGCTGTCCGGTGACGCGCCGGTTCCATTCCCGCCACCAGGACCGCATCTGCAGTTCGTCGTTGGCCGCAGGCACGGGCTTGCCCATTCCCTTCGACACGTCGGACCAGCCGACCTCGCCGCGTGCGCCGAACCCCTTCTGCGCCTGTTCGAGGGCCTCGACGTCGTCGGGGGTCGCGAGACCCGCCGGTCCCCAGAAAGTGAGTGCATTGTTGATGCGGTATCTGACGAACTCCTCGTCGACACCCTTGGGGATGATCTGCCAACCGGTGACGAGTGTCTCCGATGCACTCACCGGGTAGAACGTGCGCAGCGTCAAACCGAAGCTGAGATCGATCAGGATGAGGCTGGGGAAGAACACCGAATTTCGCGCCAAGCCGAACATCGCGTTGGCATAGTTCTCACCGAAGGACTGTTCGGCCTGCGACCGCAGGCCGGCGAGGGTCCGCTTGACACTGTCGGTGGCCAGGGGTAGTCCGTTGGCCGGATACATCAATGTTGCGTGCCCGTTGGGGAATTCGGTACCCATACCGGCCGGCGCCACACCGTTGACGGTCTCCTTGCCCAGCATCGGTGGTGTGGCACCGAGCTCCATCATCATTTCGAAGTAGGTGTGGTGAACGGACTTGGCGTGATATCCGTCGATACTGTTCTCGACGAGGAGCTTCCAGTTGGCTTTGAGCGAGTACTTGTGTGTTCCCTCCAGGATCGCGACGCCTTCGGGGGACTGGTTGGCTGCCAGATCGATGAAATAGCGGGCGTCGCCGAGGTACGTCAGCAGATCAGGCGCGTCGGGATCGAAGTTCACGAAGTAGAGCCCGCGGTAGGAGTCCACCTGGGCGGGCGACTGGAGACCCTTGTACACCGCTGCCGGCTCGCTCTTGTAGTCCTCGTTGCCGGGCACATTGACCAACTCGCCCGAGTTCCGGTACGCCCAGCCGTGGTAGAAGCAGGTGAAAATTTTGGCGTTGCCGGAGCTGTGCCGGCAGACGGAGGATCCCCTGTGCAGGCAGGTGTTGAGCAGCACCCGGACATCACCGTGGCGGTCGCGGTTGAAGATCACCGGTCGGCCGCCGACGTCCCGGGTCTGGAAGTCGTTCTTGCCGGGAATTTCGGATTCGTGTCCGACGTAGAGCCACGTCTTGTCGAAGATCTCTTTGCGCTCGCGCTGCAGCACCTCCTCGGAAGTGAAGGCTTCGCGGTTGACCCGGAAGAGGTGGTTGTCGCGGTCGTCGATGATGAATTGCTCTGCGGTCATGGGATGATCCGTTCTGATGAGTGCGGGCCGCGCCGGCGGCGTGTATTAGTGGTGGTCGGCGACGCTGGGATCGGTCATGGCGAGGTCCCGGAAGAGCCAACTGTCGGGATCGGAGCCGGTGGCCGGGACGACCAGCACGGCCGTGGGACCGATTGCCATCCAGTTCCGTCCGTCGTCGTCCGGTTCCGCGGGCAGAATCTCTATGGTCGTGAAGACTTCGTTGCTCAGGTCGTGCGTCCCGATGATCACGTTGACCTTGCAGCCCTCGGTCTCGATATGAAGGATCTTGTCCGGACCGTCCTTGAAATGCTGGATCTGACGCATGGGTGCCTCCTTTATCGGGCGGGGATCTGGCCGCCGACGAGGTCCTCGAGACTCCCGCCGCGACGGTGGTTCTTGCGAAACGCAGCGACTGCTCTGGCGTCGTTGACGCTGACCTGGGCGATCGGTTTGTGGTCGGCGTCGGTGTAGACGGCACGGAAGCGGCCCTCCGCGATCGATCCCTCGCGATGGGCGAGTTCACCGAGCGAGGGCCTCCCGACTATCTGGATCCGGGAGCCGTACTGGTCCGACCACACGTACGGAAGCTGGGCCGCAGGAGGTTCCGCACCTGTCACGATCGCTGCGACCGCATCGGCCTGTTCGCCGGCACTGGTCCAGTGCTCGATTCGCGCCCGGACGCCGAGCAGCGGGTGTCGATGCAGGGCGAGGTCGCCGATGGCGAAGATCGACGGGAAACCTTCGACTTCGAAGAGGTCGCCGCAGTGCACCCCGCCGTCGATGGGAAGCCGACTGCCCGCGAGCCACTGGGTGTTCGGTGCTGCGCCTACGCCGACGACGACGAGGTCCGCCGGTACCTCGCTTCCGTCGGCAAGGACGACGCCCTCGACGTGCTCACTGCCGCGGAAACGCTCCACCCGCGCTCCGGCGACGAGCTGGGCACCGCCCAGCGCGTGGATCGAGGAGATCTCGCGTCCGACCTCGTCGCCGAGAACCTGACTCATCGGGATCTCGAGTGCCTCGATCAGGGTGACGTCGAGGCCGCGCCCACGCGCCGCGGATGCGAATTCGGCGCCGATGAATCCGGCGCCCACCACGGCCACCCGCGGCCTGCTGGCGAGAGCTTCTCTCAGAGCCGTCGCGTCGTCGAGCGTTCGCAGCGTGTGAACCCCCGGTACGGCAGGAATGGGGAGGGACCGCGCATGAGCGCCGGTAGCGATCACCAACTGCTCGTACGAGAACTCGTCGCCGGTGTGGGTGACCACCACCCGCCGTGCCGGGTCCAGAGCGGTCGCTCGCACGCCCAGCCGGACGTCGAGGGCGAACTCCGCTGCGAGCTCCGGTGTGAGGAGCCGCGGAACGTCCGGATCAGGTCCCTCGGCCAGGAGGTCCTTGGACAGAGGGGGTTTGTCGTACGGCCAGTGCTCTTCGCTCTCGAGGAGCACTATGTGCCCGGCGAAGCCGCGCTGCCGCAAAGCGATTGCTGTTCGAGTGCCTGCAACTGAGGCGCCGACGATCAGGAAGGACATACTCGAAACCTAGCCACGTCACACGCCCAGGTGGTGCGTAGTTCCGACCGCTGGAACTGCGCACACGTCGGCCGCCTGCTTCCTTCGCGTGATGCCGAGAATGACAGTACCCGCAATGTTGGTCACGACGGCCGCAGCGGCGACCCACAACAACGAGGTCGTCGTGCCGACCGCAAATGAACTGTGCAGCCATGCGATCACGGTCGGTAGTCCGAACCCGAGATAACCCAGACAGTAGACCCGGCCGGTCATCGTCCCGAGCCGACCGGGCGGGGCTGATCGCTCGCAGTCGCGCAAGCACCCGACCAACGTCAATCCGTATCCGATCCCCAGCACGGATGCCGCGACTACGACCAGCCAGACCGACGCGGTTGCGGCAGCAACGGCGGCAGCGAGCGTGCCGGCGACGAACAACATGAGTCCGATCGCCCGTGTCGGAGCCGATCGTCTCGGCGAGCGCCCCACGAGTCGTTGCGCGAAGAAGCCCAGTCCTAAACTCAGCAGACACAGCAGTCCGGAGAATGCTGAATCGAAGCCGGCCAACTCGGACGCCACGACGGGCGGGAGGATCGCGTAGGCGATGCCCAGGGCGCCGAAGATCCACGGTGCGGCGGGTATCACCAGGAGATGGAATGCTCGCGGAAGTGGTGTTCGGTTTTGCTTCGGCGGCACTGACCGTGTGCGCGCAGTACCGGTCGTGGATCGCGTAATCAGTATGGCGCCACCCGCGCAGAGCACTCCGTGCAGCACGAAAGGCGTGGTGGTCGGTGCAGGAGCCCACTGGGCGAGTGCGCCCGCAGCACCTGCTCCCACCGCGAACCCGCTGGTCAGGCTCATTGCCGCTGCGCGTGGGGCGTGGCCAGATGTGGTCGAGAGCGAGTCGAGCGCCAGCCCACCGACCACCATCCCGATCCCTAGCGCCACACCGGTCGACATACGCCCCGCGAACATCAGGGCAGGGTTGTGTGACCCGGCCGCGACCAGGACCGAGCCCAGTGCGCTGAGGGGTGCGGCGAGAACGAGAAGATCCCGGGTGCCCCAGCGCGCCGCCAGCCGATGTGCGAGCAAGAGCGAGGGGATCAGGCCGACGACATACGCGAAAAGCAGGGTGTTGACGGCGAGTTCGCTGAACCCGCGTTCGGTCCGGTACATGGTCAGCAATGGAGTGAATTGATTGCCACCCCACGCGACCACGAACATTGTCGCGCAAATCGAGAACCAAGTCCGGTCAGGACGACCGGTTCGCACCGACATTGCCGGAACAGTGGGTGATAGTGCGGTCGGCACAGTGTGCGGTCGAGCCATCGGACACTTCCTCGGTGCGCGGAGGTGGCAACGACCGATGGCCGACGCCGGATCATGGACCCGGAGTCGGCCATCGGTCGCCGCCGGAGATTCAGGCAGAAACCAGCGAACGGTCGATCAAAGGGAGTTCTGGGCGGCGATCGGAAACACCAGCGGCGTCGGCCAGATCTCCGGAGACCTTCCCATCGCGGAAGAATTCGAGGAAGACCGGGTTGAACAGGTCGGGCCGGTCGGTCTGGCCCTGGTGGCCACACTCGTCGGGATAGAAGAACTGGACATTGGGCAGGTGGTCTTCCTGGACGTACCCCCATTCGACCGGTGTGAGGATGTCCTGGCGGCCATAAAGGTAGAGACCGGGGGTGCTCAACCGGTCGAGGCGCCCCTTGGTGACCAACCGGGCGGCGCGGTTCTCGTCCGTCCAGTCTGTAATTCGACGGTACTGCAGGAGGGTGGGCCAGAACTTCGCGTGCGCGTCCATCCGGTCCCTTGCAGAGAGGTAACGCATGTCGATCAGATCGTCACTGATGGCCTCGCCGCGGTGGATGATCGCCTCCATCATGGTGCGCATGCCTTCACGTGTGCCGTCGTAGGCCGTCAGACGGAACTCGCCCGCCGGCGGGGTCAAGTGCTCCGGGACCACGTCGCCGACATCTCCCGCGATCAGAATGAAGCTCTTGACCTTGTCCGGGTGTGCAACCGTGTAGTTGACCGTGTTCATGCAGCCCATGGAGTTTCCTGCGAGGTGGAACTCGTCGAGGCACAGTGCGGCGGCGAACTGGTCGATGAAGTCGACGAAGGACTCCATGCCGTCCGGCCAGTATTCTTCCCGGGTGTCGGACAGTCCGAAGCCGGGCATGTCGGGGCAATAGACGCGGAAACCGTTCTCGCCGAGGTAGGGGGCCATGAAGCGCCATCCCGCGAGGCCTGACGAGCCGGGCAATCCGCCGTGAAGCAGGATCACGGCGGGGCCGGAGGTGCCGGCAGTCATGTAGTGCGCGCGGGCGCCGTTCGCCAGGCGTACCCATCGGCTGGCCATTCCGGGGACGTCGACGAGATTTTCATCAGTAAGTGCCATTGTGGTCTTCCTTTGTCGGTGAGAAGTGTGCGGTGACGAGCGCACCGGATGACAGTCCGAGGAATTCGAGTGCATTGTCACGGAGGATTCTCGGCACGGTCCCGGGCGGTAAATGCGCTGCCATAGAGGACAAGTCCGCTATTCCCTCTTCGGGTTGGTCTGGGATGAACGGGTGGTCGCTGCCGAGGAGGACCCTGTTCGGACCGAAGTGATGCACCAGATTCGGCAGGTGCGCCGGATCGAACACCAGGGTGTCTGCGTAGAGGCGCGATACGAGGCGATCCAGCTCGTCCGGGAGGTGCGTGGCGGCAAGCTGGGCGCCGAGGCGAAGTCTCGGATATGCCCATGGGAAGGTTCCGCAGCCGTGCACCGTGGCCACCCGCAGTCCTGAATGGTGGTCCAGAACCCCGCCGAAGACGAGGGCAGTGGCCGCCAACGCAGTGTCGGACGGCATTCCCAGCCCGAAGTCATAGGTGAAGCCGGAACGCCGCACTGCGCCGCCACCACCGTCGATCGGGTGAACGAGTACCGCGAGCCCGAGGCTGTCGACGGCGTCGAAGAAGTACCCCAGCGTTGGGTCGTCCAATTCCATTCCGTTGATCCGCGTGCCGATCTCGACACCGCGAAGACCCAAAACATCGGACAGATAACGTAGTTCGGGCAGGCAATCACGCGGTGATGCGACGGGGGCGGTTCCGATTCCGACGAGCCTACCGTCAGCGGCTTCGACCGCACGGGCGATGGACTCGTTCATCCATCGGCAGTAAGCGGCAAACGGTGCTGCCGGAGCACCGTATTCCAATACGACCGGCACGGGAGAAATCACCTGAACCCCGACGCCCGCCCGATCCATGTCCGCCAAGCGCGCCTCCACATCCCAGAGGGCGCGCCGGACGCTGCGGAAGTCTTCGGATCCGCGGACCAACCGTCCCTCCGCAGCAGAGTCGACCACCAACCGAGGTCCTCGCGGAAAACCTGCGATGACCTCGACGGGAGGGGCGTCACGGGGGAAGTAGTGCGCATGCACATCGATGGTGCCGGGTGGAACCACGAGGGTGTCTCCTTTCGCACGCATCCGTTTCTGGTTCGTCGGCTCGCCCACGTCGTCGGACAAGCCGGACGGAGGGAACGTTAGGGGCTCGGCTGCGGCTGCGGCCGCTGCTGTTCCGGGGGCTGGAACCGATCGGCGGGCACGTACCCTGAATGCCAGCGCGCTGTGACCGCCATTACAGTAGTTCTCCCGCGGGGTCGGCGGAGCGAAGAGTGCGGAGGCCCGGATCATGCACATGGAACAAGACAAGCAGGACGACGACGGTGCGGGGAGTTCCCCGCCCTCGATCCTGGCAAAGGCGTTCTCGATCATCGATGCGTTCAACGAGCGCGATCGGGTTCTGACCCTCACCCAGATCAGCCGGAAGACTGGTCTGCCCAAGTCGACGGTTCACCGATTGCTGCAGCGTTTGGGTGAGCTGGCGGTGATCGAGGAACACGGCGCGGGGTACCGACTCGGTATCCGACTGTTGCGGCTGGTTTCATCCATGCCAGTGGACGGAATGCGCGAGGTTGCGCTGCCGCACTTGGCCCAGTTGCAGGCCTGGTCGAAGGAATCCGTGCACTTCGGCGTCCTTAGAGGCAACGAAGTCGTCGTGCTGCAGGCGCTGTTCGCGGTGAACCACGCGCGACCCATAGGGGAGGTAGGCACCCGGATCCCCGCGCACCTGTCCGCGATGGGCCGGGCGATGATGGCGCATCTGCGTGAAGAGGAACTCACCGAAATGCTGGACGGCCCTCTCGTCGGACTGACGCCGAACTCGATCACGGATCCGGTCCGAATTCGCCACGAGTTGAAGCACGTTCGAGTGTCGGGGGTTGCCGTACAGAAGGATGGTGTGATTCTGGGTCTGGGAAACATTGCCGCTCCCGTGCTGATCAAGGGCCGGCCGATGGGTGCCGTCGCCGTTCAGTTCGACTCGTCGAAGGAGGTCTCGGTGTCGGTCATCAACGCCGTCAAACTGACCGCCCACCGCATCAGCCGCGACACCACCCAGATGCTGTCCCAGGGCAGAGCAAACCTCTTTCCGTTCGACGACTGACGCCGCGTTCCGGGCACTGGAACTTGCTGTGCGTGCGTCACAGGCACGCCGCACGATGGAGGGGCGATCCGCCCGGCGCGTGTGACGGCGCCCGAGGCGCCACCTCAGAAAGGACGGCCAATGGGAGACTTCCTCGCTCTCGGCATGACCCACTACCCGCTGTTGGCGGGAACCGACGAGCACATGGCAGGTCTGCTGCGATGGACGCTCACCGACCCGGACATCCCCGCCGAGGAGAAAGATCCCGCCCACTGGCCGGACCGCATGCGTCGCGAATGGTCCGACGACGGTGGAACCGCTGCCGCAGCGGCACATCGCGCGGAGTTGGTGGCGAATCTGGCCCGGGTGCGTGAAGCGGTCGACGAGTTCGCCCCCGATGTCGTCGTGGTGTGGGGCGACGACCAGTACGAGAATTTCCGCGAGGAGGTAGTGCCACCCTTCTGCGTGCTCGCCTACGGTGACCTCGAGGTACCCGCCTTCGAGGTCATGAACGAAAGAGGGAGTCCCAACTTCTGGGGAAAGCCGGACGATTTCCAGATCGTCATGCACGGTGACGCCTCGGGAGCCAGACAACTCACCGACGGTCTGATCGAACGCGGGTTCGACATGGCCTACTCGTACAAAAAGCGCGCCGGCGCACACTTTCCGCACGCAATCCTCAACACACAATTGTTCCTCGACTATGCCAATGCGGGCGCCGAGATGTCCTACCCGTTCATCCCGATGACCGTCAATTGCTATGGGCAGCACGCCATCGCGCGTAAAGGTGGATTGGCTAGATTCGCCGAGATCGAATCGGAGGTCCTCGATCCCTCAGGGCCGACGCCTGCGCGGTGTTTCCAAGTCGGTCGGGCGGTAGCGCAACATTTCCGCGACCGCGACCTCAGGGTGGCGTTCGTCGCCTCCTCGAGCTGGTCGCATGCGTTCCTAACCGACAAGTTGTGGCATCTGCGTCCCGATACCGAAGCCGACCTGCGCGTATACAAAGCGCTGCTGGAAGACGATTTCGCCCTGACGCGCGCCTACACCAGCACAGAAGTCGTCGATGCCGGCCAGCACGAGATCCTCAACTGGTTCTGCATGCTCGGTGCGGTCGAGGAACTAGGCCTGCGCCGGGACTGGTCCGACCTGGTGGTGACCGACGTCTTCAACTCCAACAAGGCTTTTGCTGTGTACTCGTAGGAGAGCGGCAGGCCGCGGGCTGTCAGTGTGCAGGCGCCGGCACGAGCAGGGAACTGCGTAGGTCCTCGAGGGCCCGAGGAAGCACGGAGCCGACGTTGACGAGGTAGTCGGCGGCGCCGCCGTAGGAGTCGTCGAGGTGTGCGAGTGCGCGGTCCATACTCACTGCCGGCGTCTCGAAGAGTACCCGCGCGGCGTCGGGGTCGACCCCGACGCCGGTGAAGAGGGCGGCGTAGGCGGCGATCCGGTTGGGCCGGAAGACGCCGGTGAGCGCGTAGTCCTCCACCACGAGGGCGCGCGGAGTGCCGAGAAGTTCGAGCACAAGCGCGACGAGGAGGCCGGTGCGATCTTTTCCTGCGGAGCAGTGCACCAACGCGGGGAGGCGTCGCGTGTCGGCGAGCACGGCAATCGCCGACGCGAAGGTGGACGCCCGCCGGTCCAGCATCTCGCAGTAGAACTGCGTCATGTGCTCTTCGTCGAACCGGGGCATCTCGCCGGAGAGCAGTTTCCGAATGTAGTTCGTGTCAGTGCCCTCTCCGCCTTCTTCGATGGGCAGGGTGACGACATCCGCTCCGGTGGCACGACGCCACGCTGACGGCGTCCGGCGCACCTCGTGTTCGGCGCGGAGGTCGATGACCGTCCGAAGTCCGAGATCCTCGAAGTCGGTGCGGTGTTTCTCATCCCACAACCCCTGGAATTCGGAGGCGTCGGCGTCGGCGAGAACTTCGCCCCGGAACAGCCGGTGCGGACCGATCACCTGGTCCGGCCCCGCCGGATACCCAGCGAGGTCGCGGACGTTGGTGGTGCCGGGGAGCAGCACACGACTGTCCGCGAGCGTTCCGCTGAGACGGAGCACCGGGCCGTCGGTCATTCGTCTGCGTCCGTTCGCTCGTTGCCCAGGGTGAGGAGCAAGTCTTCGTGCAGTTCCATCCAGATGTCGTGGTACGAGCCGGACATCGGGCGGGCGAGTGCACCGGCGTCGCCACCGCGGAAAGCGGCGAGTGCGGTGTCGAACTGAGGTTGATAGTGCTTCATCCGGGGGGTCGCGGACACCGCGAGTAACAGCACCTTGCCCAGCTGTTCGTGCAACTGGAGGAGTCCAGGGAGGATCCGATTGATATCGCCCGCCGCTTCGGTCTGCCATTCGGTGGTGAGTTGTTTGAATTCACGGTTAGGCGAGAGGAAGGCTTCGTAGGCAACCGTCAGGGCGTCCACCTCATCCGGTGACACCTGCTGCGAGCGGAGTTCGGTGTGGCGTTCACGTCCCGTCGACGTGAGCATGTATCCCTCGACGCGGCCGCCGGTCCGGGACTTCGCAAGCCCGCGGGCGACCGCGTCGTCGAGGATGCTCTGAATGGTCTGCCGGGAGTGGCCGGTGCTCTGCGTCAACGGTTGCGCCGTGGCGAGGCCGCGGACCCGCAGGCGGTGGAGGATGTCGTACTCCTCCTTGGTCGTGTAGCTCATGTGTTCGTCCTTCGAGTTGTCGTGAGGGGTCAGTCGCGGTCGAGGGTGAGGTCGCTGCGTTCGCCGATCCCGATGCCGTCGGTGCGATGGTGGGCGACGTACTCGGGCGGCCAGGCGCATTCGATGTATCCGACACCCTCGACGCCGTCGACGGTGGTGTGCATCGCGGCCTCGTGGATCCACAGCCGAGGACTGACGGGCCATTGCAGATCGGCGCCCTGTCGAGCGGTCACTTCGGTGACCCGACCTTCGTCGTCCACGATTCGCGCTTCCACCCGCGTGTGCATGAATCGTTCGTCGAAGGTGATATCGGAGTCCATTTCGACGATGGTCGCGATCACGTCGTCCTTCTGTACGTACCCGTGCAAGGTGGTTTTCCCGCGGTACTGCAGTTCCATCGCGTGAATGGCGGTTCCGCCGTCGGTGAGGATGTTCCACCACTTCCAGTGGGTGGGTCCGCCCCAGTCGCGCATGCCCCACGAGTGGTCACGATGGGCGTACCCGTCGATCTCGTGTGTGGTGCCGTCGAGGGTGAGCGTGCCCGTCACGTGGCCGCCTTGTTCGGTGCGATCCCATGCCAGCCAGTCCGGGCAGCCGTTGCGGTTGGCCGCGAAACCGAAGGAGGGATTGAGTCCGGTCCATTGGTAGTCGATGGTGAGGCGTTGGCCGCGGAATTCGATGGTGGACTTCATCATGTCGTCGGACAGTGTGAGCCGGCCCGGCCCGACCTGCCAGTCGTCGAAGGACATCGAGTCGGGAACGCCGATGTGGTCGTGGACCTCGAATACCGTCTCGTCCACTCCGGGGCCGAAGACGATGCCCGCAACACCCGCGCGGCCTTGGCCGTTCTGGCCGAGCGCGTGCACCCAGGTGTAGAAGATGACGCCGAGACCGAGATGCGGCAGCGGAAGCAGGTAGGCGAGCGATTCGCGGACGTCGGGGTGCGCATCGGCGTCGAAGAAGATGTGGCGCCGCTCGGCGCAGTTGCCGAGGAGGGTGATACCCATCGGTGAAATCCTTTCGTGTGTAACGCGTTGCAGAGGTCAGGGGCGCGGTGTGAGCACGACGCGGAGTGCGGCGCCGGCCTGCTGTGCGGTGACGACGTCGTTGATTCGGTCGAGCTCGGCCGTGCCGTCGATCAACGCCTCGATCGGGAGTCGGCCGCTGCGCCACAGTCCGACGAGAACGGGCAGGTCGCGGTGCATGCTGATGCCGCCGTGGAAGCTTCCGGTCAGTCGCTTGTCGTCGTGGAAGAGTTCGTAGGCGTTGATCTCCACAACTTGGTCGGGGCGGCCCGCGCCCACCACTGTCACGGTGCCGCCGCGTCGCACCGCCTTCCACGCTGCGCTCACGGTGGGCGGATGGCCGACTGCGTCGATGACCACGTCGAGACCGCGCATGTCACCGAACTCCTCAGCCGAGGCAGTTTCGGTGGCGCCGATCTTCTCGGCCAGCGCGCGGCGGCCCGGCATGGGATCGACCGCGATTACGCGGGCTGCACCGGCCACGACCGCACCCATTACGGCATTGAGTCCGACTGCTCCGCAGCCGATTACGGCTACATCGTCACCCGGGGCGATTCGTGCGCTTCGCAGCGCGGATCCCACGCCGGTGGGTACGGCGCAGCCCATCATCGCGGCTACGGGGAAGGGGACGTCGTCGTCGATGCGGACGACGGCGTTGGCGGGGACCACGGTTTGTTCGGCGAACGTCGAGGTGGCCATCCCTTGGTGGACCGCGTTGCCGTCGACGCTGAGGGGTGAGGGCCGCGCCGCCGCCTTGCCCGCGCGAGCATCCGCGGAGGATCGTCGATTCGCACACAAGTAGTCGTCACCTCGCCGGCACGGTGCGCAACGACCACACGGGGGGACCCACACCAGCACCACATGGTCACCGAAGGCGACGGAGTCGACACCCTCCCCGATCTCGGTGACGATGCCCGCCCCCTCGTGCCCGAGGACGACCGGGGTGGGCTGGCCGAACGAAGTGGTCAAGGACAGGTCGGAGGCGCACACCCCGCAGGCGTGGATCGCGACGGAGACCTGTCCTGGGCCGGGGGCCGCGATATCCACGTCCTGGACGTCGAACGGTGTGCCCGGTTTCCACATCACTGCTGCTCTCATGGTGTCTTTCTCTCGTTCTGCTCAGAATTGACGGTGGATCGAGGTGTAGTGCAGGTAGGAGGCGAGGCCCTCGGGCCCGAACTCGGTACCCAGTCCGCTGTCCTTGTGCCCACCGAAGGGCGCCGCCGCGTTCGACCCGTAGTGGTTGATCCCGACGTTCCCGGTCTCGAGACGCTCGGCGACGGCCGCGGCGCGGTCGAGGTCCTCACCGAACACGGTGGCGGCAAGTCCGTAGGGGGAGTCGTTGGCGATGGCAACGGCGTCGTCGAGATCCCGGTAGGGGACGACTGCCAGCACCGGACCGAAGACCTCCTCGCGCGCGATGCGCATCTCCGGTGTCACGTCGCGGAACACGGTCGGTTCCACGTAGTAACCCCGGTCGAATCGGGTCGCGGGTCCGCCTCCGGTCACCGCCTTCGCGCCCTCGCGCTGAGCCAGGTCGAGGTAGCCGAGCACACGCTCGCGCTGCCGGTCGGAGACGACGGGGCCGAAGAACGTGCCCGGGTCGAAGGGGTCGCCGACCGGTGCAGCGGAGACGACGTCTCCGACGAGATCCACCAGCTCGTCGTGGCGGGAAGCCGGCACGAGTAGCCGCGTGCACGCTTTGCAGGTCTGGCCGGTGTTGCGCATCGACACCTTCAAGATGTTGTGCGCCAGAAGCTCCGGGTCGACGTCGTCCAGCACGATCGCCGGAGACTTGCCGCCGAGTTCGAGCGTCACCGATCGGAGCCGACGACCGCACGACGCGCCGATGGTGCGCCCGACGTTCGTCGAACCGGTAAAGGAAATCTTGTCGACACCGGGGTGCTCGACAAGTGCCGTGCCGGCTCGGGTGCCGCCGGTAATCAGGTTCACTACACCGGCGGGAATGCCGGCGGCGTCGACAGCGTCCATCAACAGCCTCGTCGCCATCGGGGTCTCCGGGGCGGGCTTGATCACCACGGTGCATCCGGCGAGAAGCGCCGGTCCGAGCTTGATGACGACCAGTCCCAGGGGAAAATTCCAGGGTGTGATCAGTCCGGCGACACCGACCGGCCGCCGGTGGACCACCGAGCTTCCGGGTGCCATCGGGTTCGGCCGCACATCGGGTCCCGTCAGCAGGTCGGCGAGTCCCGCGGTGAGGCGCAGATGTGCGGCGCTGTGTGCCGGTGCCGCGCTGCTCTCGGCGATCGGGGTGCCGTTCTCGGTGGTGATGATCCGGGTGAATTCGGCCGCGCGCCGGTCGATCTCGTCGGCGAGGCGACGCAGAAACTCTGCCCGTTCGGACGGATTGCGCGCGGCCCAACTCGGCAACGCGTCGCGGGCCGCAGTGACGGCGTCGTCGATGTCCTGCTCGTCGCCCTCGGGGACGGAGGCCCACGTCTCCTCGGTGGTCGGATTCACCACGTCGGTGCGGGCGCCCGAGTGTGACGGGACCCAGCGCCCTGCGATGAAGACGTCGGTGTGCTGCTGCATGGAATGGACTCCTGGTCGATTGGTCAGGCCGGGATGGGAGCGGATGCGTTGCGTCGGCTGGCCAGGTCGAGAGCCGCGTTCCAGTCGGCGCCGCGCGCGAGCAGTGCACGGTATTTCATGATGTCGCCGCGTCGATTGAGCGCTAGCGCGCCGATCAGCCGATCGCACTCGCGATAGAGCGCGACGAACGCGTCGCCACCCCAGTGACCGCTCACGACGACGGGTTCGCCGATCGGGAGGCCTGCGAACTGGATGCGTTGCCCGTACCAGTCGGACCAGAAGTAGGGGACATGGTGGTACTCCGTGGCCCGCGGGGGATCGAGCAGGTTCACCATGGCGTGGGCCGCCTGCTCTCCGGCGTTGGTCCAGTGCTCGAGACGCATCCGGCGGTCGAAGAGGCGGTTGGTCCACTGCGCGACGTCTCCGGCCGCCCACACGTCGTGGCCGGCATGGAGTGTGCTGTCGCAGACGACACCGTTGTCGAGGCCGAGTCCGGAGGATGTCAACCATTCGGTCGCCGGGTCGGCTCCGATCCCGACGACGACGAGGTCGGCTGCGATCTCCGTCCCGTCACCGAGTCGAACCGCTTCCACTCGGCGGTCGCCGAGGAGCGCCTCGACTGTGACCCCGCACCGCAGGTCCGCGCCGTTCCGGGAGTGCAGGGCCGCGAGTGCGGTGCCCGCGGTGCTCCCCACCGCCCGGACGAGAGGTGCGTTCTGCATCTCGAGAATGGTGGCCGGGAGACCTCGGCGCCGGGCGGCCGAGGCCACTTCGGCACCGATGAACCCGGCCCCGATCACCACGGTGCGCGCGCCCGCGTCCAGTCCGGCGCGGACCGAGGCCGCGTCGTCGAGGCTACGCAGGGTGTGGACACCCTCGAGGTGGTCGGACCCCGGCAGCGTGCGTGCCCGGACGCCGGTGGCGATCAGCGCTGCGTCGTATTGGATCTCGCCCTCGAGGAGTGTCAGTACGTGCTCGTCGAGGGCGATGCCCGTCGCTCGGGTACCGGTGCGTACATCGACGTCGAGGTCGTCGGCGAGGGTGTCGGCGTCGGGGAGGTGGTGGGCCGTGGTGAGGGGGCCGTCGGCGAGGTACTCCTTCGACAGCGGTGGCCGGTCGTAGGGCAGATGGGACTCCTCGCCCACCAGCGTGATGTGTCCTGTGTACCCGTTCTCGCGGGCGGTGGTCACCGCCCGTAACCCCGCCAGGGAAGCACCCACCACCACGACGTGACCGGGAAGCGGGCCGCTCATGCCGGAGACACCTCTCGCTCGAGTGCCCACTGCTCGAGCCGGGCAAGTTGCGGCAGTTGCGCGGCCACGACGTCGTCACCTGCCGACGTTCCGACCACGGTCCCACGCCATACGGATCCGGTCCCACCATCTATCGTGATCGTCTCGCCGACAGTCACTTTCACTCCGTTGATACTGGCTATCGTGTTGCCGTCGAGGGTGAGTTCGTCGGCGCCGACGACCGCGGGGACACCCCACCCGCGGGCGACGACGGCAGCGTGGCTGACGAGTCCGCCGCGTGTGGTGAGGATGCCCACCGATGCCGCCATGCCGGCGACGTCTTCCGGACTCGTCTCGGCGCGGACCAGGATTACGTCGTCGTCCGCGTCCATGGCCTCGTCGGCCGTGAACACCACCCGTCCCGTGACTCGTCCGGGCGAGGCACCGAGTCCGGTCGTGAGCAGGTCTTCCTCGGGGCCGTCTGCGCCGCAACGGGCCATGATCTCCGCGCGGGCCTTCGCTCGCAGAGTCGGTGGCACCCGGTCGAGCGCTTCGGCCTCGGTGAGCTTCACCTCCGGATCGTCGACGAGGTCGACCGCGATCCGGACTGCAGCGACCGCGCCACGCTTGCCGATGCGTGTCTGCAGCAACCACAAATGGCCGTCCTCGACGGTGAATTCGACGTCGCAGATGTCGCGGTAGTGCACTTCGAGTCGGCGCAGCGCCGCCGTGAGGTCGGCGTAGGCCAGGGGCTGATGTTCGGCCATGTGTTGGACCGGCATGGTTTTCGCGGTGCCTGCGACGACGTCTTCACCCTGCGCTCGGGGAAGGTAGTCACCGTACGCACGGGGTTCCCCGGTCGCGGGGTTCCGGGTGAACACGACACCGGTTCCGGACGACGGTCCACGGTTACCGAACACCATCGCCTGGACGTTGCAGCCGGTGCCGAGGTCACCGTCGATGGCTTCGTGGGCGCGGTACGCGTGGGCTCGGTCCGACCCCCACGATCTGAAGACCGCTTCCACGGCCTCGCGCAGCTGTTGCATGGGGTCGTGCGGGACCGGCCGGCCCGCGTGCTGCTCGACGAGTGCGCGCAGGCGTCCGACGTGGGTGCGGACCTCGTCGGCCGTTCGCCCCGGGGCGCCGATGCGTAGGGTCGCCTCGTCGATGCCCATCACTGTGGTCGCGAACATCGTCACGAACCGGCGGTAGCTGTCCCACGCGAACCAGTCGTCACCGGACGATCGGGCCAGCCCGTGGACCGTGGCGTCGTTCAGGCCGAGGTTGAGGACTGTGTCGAGCATGCCGGGCATGGACACGGGTGCGCCGCTGCGGACCGCGACGAGGAGTGGGTCGTGCGGATCGCCGAGGCGCCGGCCCATTCTCGCGCCCAGCGCGTCCACGTGTTCCCGGAGCGCGTCGTCGAGGGCGGCCGGCCAGCCGTCGGTCAGGTACTCGCGACACACGGGTAGCGAGATGGTGAATCCGGGCGGCACACTGAACCTCAGTGCCGCAGTCATTTCCGCCAAGCCGGCGCCCTTGCCGCCGAGAAGCTCGCCGAGCTCTCGAGCCGGCACGCCGTGGTCGTGATCGAAGGAATAGACACCCGACGTCACAATTGCCTCCCGGGAATTTGTTTGGTCTGACCGTTATTGGAATGGCCGTAACGTAACAGCGTCGACCCGCACGGCGGAAGCCTGAATCGTGATACAGGCCACAGTTCCCTCTTTCGGGGGATGGGCGCGGCGGCGCCCAGCGGGCAATGTGACAGGTGTACCGCGGTGTGGTCATACATACGGAATGGTCATGCCGAAACTGGCGAGAATGCGAGACACAATGACTGAGATGATCGACTTCGCTGCATTCGTGGAGAAGTTCATGGCTGAGGTACCCGGTGGGGTCGCGGGCGATGCGGAGATGCGGAGACGGGACCCGCATCCGTTCGTCGACACGACCGCGGCCGACATCAGGCCCGACCACCTCGACGACGACCAGATTGACAGCTGGTTCGACTACATGGCGTGGAATCTGTGGGAGCTGATCGCCTCACGCTCGACGGAAGGCGAGTCAGGGCTCATCCCGCGCCAGGAATACGAGACGCTCTCGTTCGTCCAGCAATGGGATGTCTACCCAGAGGCGATGCGTGCGATCACCGCCGAGGTCGGTGTCGACGGTCTCGTCGACCTCGGCCGGGTCTCCAAGCGCGAAGTCGGAACGAAGGTGAACCACCTGCGGAACTACGCGTGCTCGCTCATGGCGATTCTCGGACGCGGCGTGGGCGTCAAGCTGGATCTCGTCGATCCGGTGGCGTCGCGGTCCGACGTGGAGACGTGTATCCAGTTCGGTCGCAGGCTGTGGCACGGCACGTGGGGGGACGGTCCCGGGCTGGCGTCGGGCCGCGGCTTCACGCTTCCGCACCTCGATCGCGACGTACTCGATCCGCTGGTTGCAGCAGCCGTGTCCGTCGAGGACCCGGAGCACCGCGCCGTCTTCCGCAGGTTCAACGCGGCCACAGAACTTTTCGGCTTCATGCTGCACTACGACAATCGGCTCGGCATGGGCGACACCGGCCCGTACCCGCTGCCCGGCGGCGGGTTCGCACTCGTGCGCGACCACTTCCTGCACGAGCCGGCGTACCCCTGGGCCGATGTCGCGGAGGGCATGCCGTACGCGGTGACCGAGGTAATGGTGTTCCGAGACGACACCATCGACGTCACCATCAACGACATCGGTACCACGTTCACCACTCCGTCGACCTACCTCGACCGGCTCGACAGCGTCGTCGTCTTTGCACGCGACACGATGGACACACCGATGTCGGAACTGCGCATACTCGACGACGACGAAATGCGGGCGATCTCCGCGCAGGCGGAAAAAGGTGTGCTCGCCCTCTATCGGATGTACGCGAAGAAGAGCGTCGACGAAAAGATCTGGGACGGAATCACGGTGTACTCCCACGACTTTCTCAGGCCGATCGCGCAGCGGGTGGGGATCTGGGACCGAATCCGTGAGGGCGGGTTCGACGCACCCACCGAGCTCACGAAGAAGGCATGGCCCACTCTCGCGAGCGGACGGGCCGGTGAAATCCTTGCGCCCGTGTTCATGATGGGCGACGGCTTCCCCAGCGTCCGGCCGAAGTCGTGAACGGTCAGTCGCCGACGACAACGCACCCGACCCCATCAGTTCTGATCGAAAGGAAGCCATGACCAGCACTACACTTACCGACCGTGACGACCGCCGCCACCGACTCGCCGACAGCCCGCTGGAGCGAGAGAGCCTCATTTTCATTCTGTTCCTGCCCGAGCACGACCTCGGGGTGATCGCCTACACCTGGGTCAACGGTTCCCATGAAGCAGGCTCGATGGGACTCGTGTTCGGTCGTGACAACGAGCGATTCGCACAGTTCCACACCGAAGGAGTCCCCGTGTCACCGGACGCGGACTTCGACGACTGGACCGTCGGTCCCCTGACCGTGAGGCACGGTGCACCACACAAGGACGCACACGTCTTCTTCGAACATGACGGTGTCGCCCTCGACTACCACTTCAGTTCCACCACACCAGCTTTCACGTACCACGACAACGAGGGCGGCTGCCCCAGTTGGCTGGCCGACAACCGGCTCGAGCAGAGTGGGCAGGTACACGGAACGCTCACGGTGGGAGACCGGGTCATCCCGTTCGACACGACGGGACATCGCGACCACTCGTGGGGACGTCGCGACTGGACCGCGATCCACCAATATCGGTGGGTCAACGTGCAGTCGGGTCCCGACATCGCCATCAACTTCCTGCACGGCTCCGCACTCGATCAGACGTATCACCTCGGATACGTCGACCGCGACGGGCAGCAGTCGCCGATCACCTCGATCGATGTCGACATCACGCGCGACCTCGAGCACTACTCCTACACTGCAGCCGAATTCGTCCTCGTCGACGCGCTGGGCCGGAAGACCGAGATCGTCGCCGAAGATCGCACGGCGCTCGCGGTCTGGCCGGCCGGCGGACTCCAATCCCACGACGCCGGTGGGCGCTGTGTCGTCGCCGGCCGCCCGGGCCTGATCCACATCGAAGAGGGCTGGCACCCGGAGTTCGTGGCACGTCGGAAAGCCATGATGGCCGAGACGTTCGACACGACGGAGGCGAAGGCGGTGCTGTCGGTCAACCGCGACATCGGATCTCTCGAATCCGCATTGTCGACCGCGGCCAAGAATGGGAGCGTGTCGTGACCACGGTCGACAGTCCGACCACGTTCGGGGCGATCGGTGCCGGCGTAGCCGTGTTCGAGGACACGGAACAGGTGGAAGGCCGGACCATCTGGCTCGACTCGCCTGACGCCGTGATGGACTTCGTCGACCGCGACGACATCGACGAGTGCGTGGTCATCGCCCGAGGCGGCACCACGACCTTCCTCACACCCGCGCTGGTCGCCGGTCCACGTGGTGTGCTGACCTTGCAGGGCGCCCCGACCAGCCACCTCGGCATCGTGTCGCGCGAGTACGGAATCCCCTGCATCATGTCGGTCACCTTCACGGCCGGTGAGGTGAATGCCCGCCGAGAGATGGTGCCGCCCGATGGAACGGTCGTGCGACTGGACCTTCGCGATGCTCCCCGCGGTGTGGTGCTCGGCGAAGGCGCGACTGGAACCGTTGCCCCCGGGCACGACGAGGCGGCGTCCGGGGTGTCGGAAGAGGTGGTCCCGACGGACGCGAACGGGGTGCCCGGAGGCACCGCCGGTCACCGGATCATGGCGTCGAAGCTGTCGACCGGGGTGCTCGATCTCACCGACGACTCGCTTGCTCGCGATCTGACGACGGCAGAGGCCAACGACCTGCTCGACTACTACGGCTGGAATCTGTGGGACATCCTCGCGGCCCGGATCAGCGAGGGGGAGTCGGGTTTGATCCCGCGCCAGGAATACGAGGTGATGGGCACCTACCTTCAGTGGCAGCACCATCCCCGTTTCCACCGGATGATCACTGAAGCGGTGGGAGTCGACGGACTGCGTGACATCGGGGGCCGGGTCCGCCACGAGATCGGTACCAAGCTCAACCCCCTGCACATCTGGGCCGCGGGCGTCCCGTCGGCGCTCGGCCGCGCCATCGCCGTCGAACTGGGCCACGAGCAGCCGGGCGAACGGTCCGACGACCTCAAGGCTGCGATGCAGTTCACGCGCAGGCTGTACCGGGGGATGTGGGACGACCAGGGACCGATGTTCACGTCCGCTCGTGGTTACCACGCACCACTTCTCGATGACGAGTGGGTGACCCGCTTCCAGGACGAGAAGACATCACTGTCGACGGACCCACAGGCGCGTAAGGACTTCCAGCGCTTCAACGGCAGTACGCAGCTGGCCTCCTTCCTGCTTCACTTCGACTGCCGCAACGGCGTCGCCGACACCGGTCCGTACCCGCTGCCCGGCGGGGGATGGGCACTCGTGCGTGATCACGTCCTCAACGACCCGGGCTACCCGTGGGCCGACGCGGTCAGCGATCTGCCGTGGTCCGTGACCCTGGTCATGTTCTTCGAGGGGGAGCAGCAGATCGACAGCCGCGTCGTCGACATCGGCACGATGTTCACGAACCCGGCAAACTATCTCAAGTACCTCACCGGATACGCGGTGTACGTGCGCGAGCGTGAGGATTCTCCCGTCAGCGAGATCAGGTTGCTCACCGAGGACGAGTTGGCACCGATCACGGCGAAGGCGGAGAACGGGGCCTCCCGCCTCTATCCGCGGATCGCGGCGATGTCGGACCGGGAGAAGATCCTCGCGGGTAGCTACGTGTACTACACCGACTTCATCGGCACGGTCGGCAAGGCAGCGGGAATCTGGGACGACATGCTCGCAGCGGGTTTCTACGACTTCGAGGCCAGCGTCGAGAAGGGCTACGGTCCCATCGTCGAGCAGGGCAGGGCACTCGAACTGCTCGGCCGCTTCTGGGCCAGTGGCGAGGGCATGATCCACCTCTGACACAGCGCGGCCGCGCGGGGCGTCCGGCTCAGGCCGGCGTCTCGCGCGGGTGGGCGCTGCCGCCCGAATCCACCGACGCATGGAGTCGGTGGTACATCGCACCGGCCTGCGAGCGATTACTCACCCCCAGCTTGCGCATCAGCTTCTTCACGTGCGTCTTGGTCGTCTCCTCGCTGATGAACAGCCGGGCACCGACCTGGGCGTTCGTCAGTCCGGTCGCGAGGAGCCGCAGTACTTCGCGTTCGCGTGCGGTCAGCGCGTGGATCCAGTCGGAGACCGGAGAGCCCGGCAGTGGCTCCTCGATCGGAACCTTCGCTGCCACAAGACGATCGAGCATCACGCCGATGCTCTCGCAGAAGTAGGCGAGGAGATCGCGGTCGAACTCGTCGGTAGTGCCCGTGGAAGCATTGCGGTCGACGTGGACGAACGCGGCGACATGGTCCCGCGCCACGACGGGAGCCGCGACGTAGGTGTTGGAACGGGAGACCGGGGTGATCTTCGGATGGACGCGCGGGTTGGTGCCCGCGTCGAGAACCAGGATCGGTCGGCGCTTGCGTACGACGTCGACTTCCATCAGATCGCGGGTGTGGTGGTAGGGCGGCGCGCCGGCGTCGAGGATCGACCGCCCTTCCTCCGGTCCGCTCGTCGTGTACATGGCGCGCGGTACCCAGCACTCGTTGTGGACCCAGGAGAACATCGCACGCTCGTAACCGAGTGCAGCACTCTCGATGGGGATCGACTCGACGAGGTCGTCGATGGTCGACGTCGCGCGCAACCGGGCAAGCGCGGCGGTCAGCATCGGCAGCATCGAACGCTGGCGGCTGAGCTCGTAGGCCAGGACGTCGGCACGCGCCGCACGCACGTCGAGGAGGAGTTCGTGGTGGTCGGGGGCCGAGTACGCAGACAGCGCGCGTTCAGTGATGTCGAGAGCCTCGAGTGCGCTGGACGCGTCACCGACGCGGCGTGCCGCGGTGCGGGGATCGGTCTCCAACTGTCGGGCCGCGTCGATGATGGTTCGCACGGCGTTCTGCACCGCCGGCTCCATATCTTGCTTCTTCACGAAACCACTTCCGATCTTCCGGCATTCAAAGGTTCATGTCGCGAATGCGACAGCGCCCGAGGTGTGGCGTTTCCGTGGGAGCCACCTGCCCTGCCTCCCCCGAAAGAGGGAAACAAGCCCGTTCGGGCCCCGAACGATTGACTGCATTGTGACATTGGCTACACAATTCCAGCAATTGGTCCAATATTCAACGGCGGTTGCCTGTCTCAGGCTACGCCGCCCATCCCCTGGAGGAAGAATGAGCAGCAACAACACCGTGACCGACAAGCTGATCGGGACGGGCATCAAGGCCTACACATCCGACGCCGAAGCAGTCGGCACGATCCGCTTCCTCGACTCGCCCGAGGAGGTGCTGGACTTCATCGACGGGCCCGACGTGACGAACACGGTGGTGATCTCCCGGGGCGGAACCACGACGTTCATGTCGCCCGCCCTCATGGCCGGCGTCGCCGGGCTCATCACGCTGCAGGGCGCACCCGAAAGCCACCTAGGGATCCTGTCCCGCGAATTCGGCATCCCCTGTGTGATGTCGACCGAGTTCACCGAGGGTATCCAGACGTCGCGAGGCGAGACCATCCCCGCGGACGGAGCGAAGGTGCGCCTCGCCATCGGCGGGGAACACGGCCAGGTCTACCTGCTCGAGAACTGACCGGAGGAACGGAAAGATCACACACGACACTGAGAGCCACTGATGACATTGCAACAAC
The DNA here is from genome assembly GCF_018343855.1 of Rhodococcus sp. USK13. Lineage (NCBI taxonomy): Bacteria > Bacillati > Actinomycetota > Actinomycetes > Mycobacteriales > Nocardiaceae > Rhodococcus > Rhodococcus sp. USK13. The sequence continues at coordinate 1,611,584 of NZ_CP069242.1, forward strand.
CCGAAGCGGCCATCGACCTGATGGACCTCGCACCGTTCATCGACGGCACCGAGAACGCCCTCCTCGCGCAACTGCGAAACTCCGAGCCCCTCCACTGGAACGACGAACTGGACGGCCCGGGCTTCTGGTCCGTCACCCGCTACGACGATGTGATCACGGTGGTCAACGACCCGCACACCTTCGTCAACGGCGAGGGAACCCAGATCCTCAGCCGAAAGGTCGAGGGCGGGACGAGCACCGTCCACAATACTGATCCGCCCCGGCACACCGGCCTGCGCAAACTGGCCGCCCCGCATCTGCGGGCCGTAAAGGTCCGGGAATGGCAGGACGTGATCGACCGAGCGGTCAGTGCGATCCTCGACGACATCTCCGGTCGGGGCGGGGTGGAGTTCGTCCACTCGGCCTCCGCATTGCTACCGATCCAGGTTCTCGGCCAGGTCCTCGGCGTACCGCTCGAAGACTGCGGTCTGCTCCTCGACTGGACGAACCGCGTGATATCGGACGATCCGGAGTTCATGCGTTCTCCGGACGAGAAGGAGCAGGCTCGCGCGGAGATGTTCGCGTACTTCGAGGACCTGACCGCCGCGAGGCGTGCGAAACCACGCAACGACCTGGTGTCGCGGCTGGTGCACGCCGAGTTCGAGGGTGGCCCTCTGTCCTGGGAAGACCTCGCGGCGTATTACTTCGTTCTGGTCGGTGCCGGCAACGAGACCACGCGGAACCTCATCACCGGAGCCGTCCTGGCCTTCGACGAGTTTCCGGAGGAGTGGGCCAAACTGGTCGCCCGACCTGAACTGTTGAGGTCGGCGATCGAAGAGATGCTGCGCTATGTGACTCCGATCCGCGCCATGCGCCGCACGGCGACGAAGGATGTCGACTGGGACGGCCGGACCATCCGTGCAGGCGACAAGGTCGTGTGCTGGTTCCAGGCCGCCAACCGGGACCCGGCGATATTCCCGGACCCGGATGTCGTCCGAATCGACCGCGCGGAGAACGATCACGTGGGCTTCGGCTGGGGAATCCATGCATGCATGGGATCGCACCTGGCGAGGGCCGAGGTCACCTCATTCTTCCAAGGGATGCTCGACCGCGGACTTCGAATTCGTCCACTCGGTCCGCCGGACCGACTGCACACCAACCAATTTCATGCTTTCAAGCGGCTGAATGTCCGCGTCGAGAAGGAGGGCTCCCGATGAAAATCTCGGTCGACTGGGATCTCTGTGAGGGTCACGGCCAGTGTGAGTTCGCCGCGCCAGATGTCTTCAGCATCAACGATGACGGAGAACTGGACGTGGTCGACGAAGGTCCGGCCGAGGCCCAGCGCGCCAACGTCGAACAGGCAGTGCGGCGGTGTCCGACCAGAGCATTGAAATCGATTGAGTGACAGCGAGCCCGGCCGTGGTCTGTGCTCGGCCGGGCTTACCGTCGAGACGACTGGCGCGCAGACGCCGCCCGGACCAGCCCGGGTACAGTTCACTGGCGCCGTGGAACGACCGACCATGGTCCCCGGCGACTGTCTGTCGTAGCTGCCGGCGTCTCCTACGTACGAGGCGGTCGGCTCAACTTGCCACGGTCAGCACCCGGTTCCTCGGCGACTTCGTTTACGTCGGCGGCGTACTGGACCGATGGGCCGGTGTTACTTCGATGCGACTACAGCACGGCTATTTTCGGCTGCTCCTGATGCCTGTATTGCGGCGGCCTGCCGCCTCGGAAGGACTCGAGACGAACCTTCAGAATCGGCACTTAGGTCATACCATTCGACTGAAGTGCCGGACACACGCTACACTCTTCGGGTGACGACAGTCACAATCGATGTGTCCATGGCGTGAAGCGAGCAATTGGAGGGCGCAGGTGAGCCGGACGACGACCTCGATGGAGCTGTGGCCTGCGGATCTCGTCCAGCAGGCGGCCGACAGCCTCGAGACTGCTGGCAAACTACTGGCTGATCACTCCATCGCAGTCTGTGCCCCCACGCTGCCGGTGTCGCTGGGCGCGGCGCGGGGCCGCCTCGGCGAAGCGCTCACCGATGGGCGGCTCGCCGAGAGCGACATCGAAGACGCGTGTCGCGTTCTAGTCGACATCGAACATCTTCAGGAACAGCTCGCGAAGGCCGAGGCAATTCGCAGGATCGCGGAGCTCGGCGACGTTCATGACGCTGCATGTCGGCTCCGCGGGCTTTCGCCGCGGCGGATCATCGAGTCGGCACCGGAGGTCGTGTGTACGCAGTTGCCTTTCGGACGTTCGATGATCTCCGCTGTGTCCGGCTCTCTATGGCAGCCCCGCCGCCTCTACCTGAACCCCGATCTGGACGGCTCGGATCTGGACTTCTCCGACTACGTCGACTCCGCGGTATTGTCTTTGGCTGAAGCGCCGCTGGAGACCGAGCTCGTCCGACGCCGAGTTCCCGCCTTGGTCGCGACTCCCGCCGCCGACAACCGCACGCACAAGGAGATCGTCAGTCGATCCCGCACGTCGGCGTATGTCGCGGCGCCCGTCATGTCCGCAGGGAAGGTTATCGGACTACTCCACGCCGATCGGCCAGGATCGGCCGACGTCCTCGATCCGTTCGACCGAGATCGGTTGGATAGTTTCGCGACAATTCTTGCGATCGTCTACGAGCAGGCGGTGCTGAAGCACCGCATTCAACTGCAGCGCGCTCAGGTCGAGGAGTCGTTCGACGCAACTCAGACGATGCTGGACCGGATCTCGAAGGCGGACGCGCTTCTCTCCGATCGGGCGCCGGGGCCACCGGAGAGGCCTACCGACGTGCCCGGCGAGGGCCGAGTGCTCGAAATCAACAGCGTGCTGACCGTTCGCGAACGCGAGATCCTGTCTCACTTGGCAACCGGAGCGACCAACTGTCAGATCGCGCAGTCACTGGTTATCTCTGAGGGCACCGTGAAGTCGCATGTGAAAGCCGTACTGAAGAAGCTGCACGCACCGACGCGCGCAGTGGCGGCGGCCCTCTACTCGAGTCAAACTCGCCGAGCGAGATGACGGGGGGAACGGAGAAGCGAGCCGCCGCCCGGTCGGCCACCGACCGCGAGCTGTCGCACGCCGTCATCGCCCTCCTCGATCGGCTCCGCGACGACTACGGTGTCGGCCCCCGCTCCCATGAGATCCGCGCGGTCTCACTCGGCACCCAGATGGCGTTCCTCGACGAGGCCACCGAATTGGCTCTTGCGACGCTTCCCGAACTCGGCCCCGAGCAGCAACGCGCGCTCGGTCGCCTTATCCTCGACCTCCAGAACGTGCGCATGCGGATTCGCACGGCGCATCCGGGACCGGGTCATGCGGTGTCGCCCAGTGAGTTCGCCAGCGCGATCCGGCGGTTGCGCGGCTCGGAATCCGTCGCTGGTCTTCGCAAGCGCATCTGCATCGAGGCCGCCAACGCGGCGCAACTCGACCGGATACTCCTGTCCGAGGTCGACAACGGCACGTGGACAGCCCTCGAACTCTACAGCGAGACGAGGTCGGAAGAGGTTCTGAGCTCCGTGCAGGCCATACCCCTCGACTTCGAATCAGCCGAGAGCCAGGCGTGGGAGACTCGGTCCGCGATACTCGCCGGGCCCGCCGCCGGCATCCGGCCGAGTGACAAGGCCGTACAGATGCTTGCCGCCGACTCCTATGTGGTGGCCCCGATCACCCTGTCGACCGGTGTCATCGGTCTCGTGCACGGCAGCCGCTCCTCCAGCCACCCAGTGGACGAGGTGGTCAGGGACGTGCTCGGGGCGTTTGCCCTTGGTTTCGGGACGCTGTTCGAACGAGCGATGCTGGCCGACCGACTCAATGAACAGAAAAATTTAATAGTCCAACGCCTGCAACAGCAAGCCCGCGACGCCGAGGTCCTCGAACACGCGGACGTCAGCTTCGTCGACGAGAACTCGGCCCAGCAGGTGTCGTCATTGCCTGGGACTTCCCACGGAGACCTGAATCCCATTGCGCTGAAGTCGCTGACGACTCGTGAGCGTGAGGTATTCGGGTTGCTTATTCGGGGCGCATCCAACTCGGAGATCGCGGACGAGCTCGTCATCAGCATCTTCACGGTGAAGACGCACGTCAAGAAGATACTTCGCAAGCTGGGTGCTATGAATCGGTCCGAGGCGATCTACCGCTATCTCGGGATGACCGACGAACGTTAAGCAGGCTCCGGCTCTACTTGCCTTGGCGAAGCCTACTGCAGAAGTGAGTTGGCTGATCCAGCTGCGCGCGCACGAAGTACCACAGGGCCCTGCTGGAGACCGTTCGTATGGCGGTGACGCGGGCCTTGCTCGCCACCGCCTACACCGGTTCCTCGCCCGGCGTATCGAACCCGAGCATCGCTGAGGAACTGGTGCAGGACGAGTCCGTGGCGGTGGTCATCGCGTGCTCTAACGCACGAGTCGAGTTGGTAGCGTGAGCCAAAAATTACGGCGATGACCGTCTAGGTTCGGCTACGACACGCCGGCGACGTCCCGATCCTGCCCATGCACGATCCTCATGGACGCGACCGTGTATTGCGGAAAAGGTCGGTGTGACCGAGTCGCTATGGACGCTTCCGGGCCCATAGCTTTTCCGCCTTCTCGAGAACCTCCATCGACCGCTCAGGCGGTGGGATATCCATCGGGTCGTAAGACGGATGCATGGATTTGATCAAGCGTGGAAGAACGTAGGCCAGCATGCGACCACCAACACCTAGCAACCGCAGGCGACTTCGCCACGGGTCGCGGATACGCCCCGCCTCATAATCTTCACGCAACAGGTACAACGTGGTCCGGATCATGTACGAAAACATGTGCCGTCCCGAATAGAAGATGCCGTAGAGGCGATACCAGTACCCGGGATACAGCCGGTGGAACAGGTGGTTGCAGACGTGACGGTGCTCGTATTCCTCGGCAAGATGCCATCGCCACAGATCTGCCGTGGGATCATCGACCTCGGGATCCAGCAACTCGCGTGCGCTTTCCAAGAAATAGCAAGCCAAGATTGGGCCCAGCGTCTCAAAGCCTTCGGCGTACCCGAGACAGAACTTGAGGCCTCTGTCTTTCAGGTACTCTTCGTAGTTGCCTTTCATGACCGCTTCGCGGTCGTCTAGCTGTGGGTAACCCGATTCCCTCAACATAACGTTGAATTTCTCGTGGTTACGGTAGTGTTGCCCCTCCTGGGCAATGAAGATCCGGCAATCCGCAAGGAACTCCGCATCGCCGTCGGAGAGCTTGCCCATGCCCTCACGGACGACACGGTTCAGGAAAGGCTCGAGGTACGGCAGATAGCTCGAGGTGGCGTTCCAGAACTGGGCAAACTCCGGTGTCTTCGGCGTCCAGAAAACTGCGGCCGTCGAAAAGTCGATGTCGATATCTCGAACTTTCATGGCTTTCCTTCTCTCATTGCTGTGCATTTCCATGATTCCGTTGTATGGCCCGGCTGACGGGCATCTCCGACATGCGCGAAACCTACTCGAGCCGGCGCTGGAATGGCGGGCTGAGTGGGCCTTCCGTATGTACGAAGTGGTGATGCCGACACTTTCATTGCCTATAGGTCCAGCACCAGTCGATTCGTGCGGGCACGTGATACGCACACCATCATTACTTCTCCGGCAGCCTGTTCAGCGTCGGAGAGCACCGAATCACGATGATCTGGTGTTCCCTCCAGTACCCGCACTTCGCATGTGCCGCAGACACCCTCGCGGCAACTGGCGATAATGGGAGCGCCAGCGTCCTCGAGGGTGTCCAGGATTGAGCTTCCAGGCGCCACTTCCACTGTGATCCCGGAACGCTGGCACACCACCTCGAGCTCCGCCGCTTCGTCATCGGATGGGGCGTCCGTAAGCGTCTTCGCGGCGAACCGCTCGATATGAAGACGTCCGGTCGGCCAGTGGGCACTGTGCTGCTCCACGGCGGCCAGCAGTGGCTCGGAGCCACAGCAGTAGAGGAGCGTGTCGTCCTCGGGCTGCTTCAAGAGGTTCTCGAGGTCGAGCAGACCTCGTTCATCCTGTGGCCAGACAGTGACCCGATCGCCGTAACGCGCGGTGAGGTCGGCTGCAAAGGCCATCGATGCTCGTGTCCGCCCGCCGTACAGGAGGGTCCAATCGTGACCTGCTTGCTCGGCCGCCTCGATCATCGCCACTATCGGGGTGATACCGATACCGCCGGCAATAAAACGGTAGCGGGAAGACTCGACAAGTGAAAAATTGTTGCGAGGGCCGCGTACTCTTACGGTTGCTCCTCTGTGGAGCTGCTCATGAACTAACCGCGATCCGCCCCGAGTATTGGGATCGAGAAGGATGCCGACTCGCCACATCTCTAGATCGGCAGGGTCGCCGCATAACGAATACTGGCGCGTCAGCCCATCGGCTAGGAGTAGGTCGATATGTGCTCCGGGTTCCCACCGTGGCAGTACATCCTTTTCTGGATGTGCAAGGTCCAGCAGTACTACCCCCTCTGAGGGCGTGCTGCGGTCGCGGACTACCAGGTCGGCACTGAACTCATCCATTTCAACGCTGGGTATCGTCATCACATTTGTCGTCATCGCATGTACCGTCATGACCTAGGGGTTGGTAGAGGGTGGATGAATCGTCATATAAGACAGGGGAAAGCATGTGGCTCCTCCGGATCCTATTTCACAGCGCATGCTGCTCTGTTTGATTTTGCCGAACGGCGCCATGGGTTCGTCGAAACGGCGCGAGCGCAGCTTCTGGTGATCTAAGTCTCGCCGCCAGTGGTCTCGTGTGCATCACCACGTTGGGGGTTGTCGATCCAACCCTGGGGGTAGTTGCTCATATCCGACCATTTCCGCCGACGGCCGCTGTGCTGCCCTCGATCCGATATCGCATGAAGGGGAGTGGGCTTCGGCTGGAATGTGATGGCGGGGTGGTTCTGGGAGTGCGAGTTGAGTGCGTTGTCCGATGCCATTCGGGCAGCTGCACGGTTTCACTGGTCCAATTGCATTCATGTGTCGCAGTACAAGATCGAAGCTTACGCGAATGCAGTTCGGACCGGTATCCCGGCTACGGCGACACTGCCGCGTTCTTCGAGTTCGTGGTGACGAATAGGGCATCAACTACGTCGTCACCGTCGATGATGTGACACGACGCATCGACAGTGACGCAATCCCGGAAGCAGCGGCCAACGGCGGTCGGGAACACCCGCCGCGAGCCGCTTCCGATCATGAAGAACAGGCGGGCGGAGGTGACCATGGTGGCGTGGTGGTGTCCGTTACGAGTCTCACACGGCTTCGGACTTGCGGCTGTTCACTGCTGCCGTTGCCGGTCGTTCAGAGTCGGCGCGCGCCAGGAATCGTTCGCGAGCAATGAGATAGAGCGGGAAGGCCATCGAGACACCGATGTAGGACAGTAGGACGAAGATCACGCCCCACTTTCTGCCCATTCCGATCCGCACGGTGTCCGTGAGCACCCAGACGATGAAAACCACCCATGCGATCAACATGTCGATGGTCAGGAAGGCCGCTGTGCCGCCCGGTTCGATACCGTCACCGAAGAACTCGATCGGATTGAGGATGTTGCCGCCGTCGCTGATCCAGTCGAGGCCGAACGGCCACGTCAGGAAGACTGCCGCGATCCCGATGACGAGATAGAAGGCGGGCCGGACATTCATCGCGGTGTTTCCGCGCACTTGGGTTGTCATCACTTTCCCTGCTCTGCGACGCGAATACGGATTTGGCGGGACAGGCTGGAGTCGCCGCTCGCGGCGTCCAGGTACGAGATCGCATCCGTCTCGTCGGCCATGTCATCGGGAATCGTCGGGGTATAGGCGGAATCGACCGTTGTCATGATCAACCTTCCTTTCGGTGTTCGCGGAGCAGATCGAGGTGTGCAGGCACGGTCACCCGGTGTCTACTCGTGCTGTGACTCGAGTCTCACGCATGGACCTCACGCATGCGTCACCCCGGTGGGGGAGTTATCCCTCGATTGGGAGGCAATTCTCGACCTACGGAGCTCCCACTGATAGTGCCGACGAGGCGATTCACTCCAGTGTGTACAAATCGAGTGCACAGCAACATATTCGAGCTCGAGATCTATCTCTTCCGTAAACGGCGATCGGGTGACTCGAGCCATTCGCCGCTTTGCGCGGTGCTGTCCCGGGTCGGGGACCGCGGGCCGACGTCAACGGTCGGAGACCGTATCGACCGTGTTTGGTACCTCGGTGCCCGACTCGTCCAACTTTCGGGTACGAACAATCGCCAGTTCACCGGTGCGGAACGGTTATCGATGGTGGCCTGCACGCTGACGGTGACCTGGTAGTTGCCACACTCACTGACGAGATGCGGCTCCATCCACACTTCAATGCTCTCGAACTGGGCTCAACTGACCTTCGTGGGTGGTTTCGGCCGGGCCGGTGTGGACAAACGCGCCGAGGCCATCATCGAAGTGCGATGACGGCCTCGGGGATGGCGAGATCGAATCAACGCCGGGTGATGGGTGATTGACATCGATCACGGAGTCGGCTATTGGTCAGTGACCGCTTCAATCGCTTGCTTGCGGAGGAGGAATTTCTGGATCTTCCCGGTCGCGGTGGTGGGGAGTTGATCGACGACCACAACCTTCTCGGGGATTTTCTGCGCCATGGCTTTGCGCTCGTTCCGCAGGAAATCGGCCAGCTCCTCCAAGGTCGGCGCGGGACCGTTCACCTCGATGAAGGCGCACACCTTCTCGCCGAGGCGCGGATCCGGCATGGATACCGCGGCCGCGCCCGTTATCGCCGGATGTGCCAGGAGGTGTTCTTCCACCTCACGCGCTGAGATATTCATGCCGCCGCGAATGATCAGGTCCTTGATCCGTCCCGTGACCCGCAGGTAGCCCTCCGCGTCGACCCGCCCCAGATCTCCTGAGGAGAGGAAGCCTCGGTCGTCGACCATCGCTGCCGTGCGTTCGGGATCGCGCCAGTAGCCGAGGAAGATTCCCGGCCCTCCGTAGAACATCTGGCCTTCCGCGCCAGCCGGCACGACGGTGCCGTCCTCGTCGCGGATCTCGAGCTGAACCCCGTCGAAGGCACGGCCGTCGGAGGAGAGCACCTTTTCGACGGGGTCGTCCGCGCGCACTGCGGTCACCAGCAGTCCTTCGCTGCTGCCGTATACGGGGAGTAAGAGGCATTCGGGAAGTGCTTTTTTCCATGCCCGCAGCAGCGTTTCCGGAATCGGAGCGCCGGCACTGACCCACATGCGCATCGAGCTGACGTCGTGGTCGGCACCCGCCTCGATGGCTCCGAGAGCCATTTGAAGGAACGGTGTCGCGGCCATGCTGATCGTCGTCTTGAACTCCGCGATACGCCGGAGGCCCTCGTTGGGCTCCCATACGTCGAGGAGGTGGATCCCGCTGCCGAGGATCAGCGGTGCCGCAACACCCACGGCGAGTCCGGTGGCATGCGTGATGGGTGAGGGCATGAACATCACGTCAGAGGGGTTCAGGTTCATCACCTCACCACCGAGCCCGTAGACGGTGAAGGAGAGCGTGTTGAACGTGTGCTGACAGCCCTTCGGCCGTGACTCGGTTCCTGATGTGTAGATGATGGCGTGGGTCGCATCGGCCGACGGTGGCGGTCCGAGTTCGTCGTCGCCTGGCACATGGTCGCCGGCGGTCAGCGATTCGAACGCAATCTCGTCGTCGCCCACTGCCCCACGCACAACGATGACATGCTCGAGGCCAGGCACCTCCGTGCGAACCTCGGCCAGCATGTCGGTGTAGCGAAACTTCCGGAATTCCTCTGTCACGAAGGAGATCTTGGCGCCGGAGTGTTCCAATACATACCGGACCTCGTCGTGCCGGTAGACCGGCATCGTCGGTACCAGTACGGCACCGATCCTGGCGAGCGCCACGTAGATGACGACGAATTCGTTCCAGTTCGGCAACTGGACCTGAACGCGGTCGCCCCGCTCGACTCCCAGCTTCTTCAACGAGGCGGCGAGACGGTATGCCTGCGCCCGAAGCTCACCGCGGGTAAGCGCTCCGTAGCCGTCGGTGACGGCGACGAAGTCAGGATCGATCGTGGCCCAGCGGTCGACATGTTCGGCCAGGCTTTCGTCGCGCCAGTACCCGTTCGATCGGAACGCCTCGAGGGTATTCGCACTGTAGCGGTCCTCGGGGAGAGTGGCTCCCGCGTGTTCCATGACATCCATGCGCGGATCCTTACTTTTCGGGTGCCTCTCCTCGACTTCGGACAGGCCCGGGAGGAATTGGTCGAACCATAATACCGACCAGGAAGGGATTAAAGGTGTGAATCGGACGCCTTCTCATCCTCCGGGGTGAGGGAAACACCCCGGAGGGATGAGCGGCCTGTGGGTGCGGATGCGCCCCGAGCGTCGCACTCGCCCTTACAGGTAGATCGACTTCGGCACAAGATAGGCCGACAACGCTTCCGGACCCAGTTCGCGGCCGAGTCCGCTGGCCTTGACGCCACCGAAGGGCGCTGTCGGGTCAGGGAGGTAGCCGTTGATGCCGATCGTTCCCGTCTGGATGCGTCGGGCGATGGCGACTCCGTGGTCGTGATCGGCGGTGAATACGGTGCCGCCGAGTCCGAAGTCGCTGTCGTTGGCGATGCGGACGGCGTCCTCGTCGTCGCGATACGAAATGATCGACAGCACCGGGCCGAAGATCTCTTCCTGAGCAATGGTGTAGTTGTTGTCGACGTCCGCGAAGATCGTCGGTTCGACGAACCATCCCTTGTCGAGGTCGGCGGGGCGTCCACCACCGACCGTGATGCGGGCGCCGTCGCCCTTGCCCTTCGCGATGTATGACTCCACACGGTCGCGCTGCCGGGCGCTCGCCATCGGTCCGATCATCGTGGCGGGGTCGAGGGAACTTCCTACGGTCAGCGACCCGGCGAGAGCGCTGAACGTGTCGACCACTTCCTGGTAGCGCGACTGCGGTGCCAGGATGCGGGTGCCGAGGTAGCAGACCTGCCCGTTGTTCAGCATGGTTGCGCCGAACAGCTGTTCACCGACCGTGGCGAGATCCAGGTTCGCGTCGTCGAGAATGATCGCCGCCGACTTCCCACCGAGTTCGAGCGTGACCGGCCGGAGCAGTCGACCGCAGGCCTCGGCGATATTGCGACCGGCCGCCGACGACCCGGTGAACGCCACCTTGTCGATGCCGGGGTGCGAGACCAGATACGCGCCCAGTTCGCGGCCTCCGGGCACGATGTTGATCACGCCCGCCGGCAGGTCTGCCTCTTCGATCGCCTCCGCGAGAACGTAGCTGTCGAGAACCGTCTCGGGGGACGGCTTGATGACGATCGTGCACCCGGCGGCGAGAGCCGGAGCGTATTTGAACGCGGCGAGCGCCTGCGGGAAGTTCCACGGGACGATGGCGCCAACGACGCCGATCGGCGTCTTGGTCACGAGAGTCGATCCGCCGAGCAGGCCCGGCCGGGTCTCCTCGAAGCTGTCGTTCTCGATCAGGCCGGCGTAATAGCGGAGCAGAATCTGCGGGAAGACCGCCTCCAGCTTCTCTGCCACGGCGACGGGCATGCCGTTCTGCGAACTGACCGCCTGGACCATGTCGGGTGCGCGCTTGTCGAGCGCATCAGCCAGGCGTCCCAGCGCCTGAGCTCGCCGTGCCGGCTCCCACTGTGACCACCCGGTCGGATCGTCGAATGCGCGGCGGGCGGCGTCGACGGCGGCGTCCATGTCCGGTTCGGCGCCGTCGGGGGCGTGGCCCACCACCTGCTCGTCGTTGGGTGAAATGACCGTGATCACGCCACTCGAGGTGGGCGCGTGCCATTCGCCTCCGATGAAGAAGGCGTTGTTATTCGTCGTCATGACGGGTTTCCTCTCGTCGATCTGTTCAGGGTGCTTCTTTTGCTGAGTCGTACTTTCGAACGGTGGATCACACGGATTCGAGGGGTTCCTCGTAAAGCGAAAACTCTTCGGTGTCGTCGTAAGAGCCGACGCTCTCCTCGAAGCTTTCCTGGATGGCGATCTGGGCGCTTTCGGGGAGGGTGTGCATGATGTGCCGGACGCGTTCCTGGCGGCGGGCCACGGCCTGGCGGAACGGCATTCCCGGGGTTGCCTTCATCTGCGGGACGATGCCCTCGACGTCGTCGACACCACCGGCGTGGTGTCCGGCGTCGACCATCGCCTGTTCGGCGGCCATGGTCGCCTCGTCCTTTTCCTCCGACATCCCGATCGGACCGATCATGGTGCCGTTGAGGAACTGCTTGACCACCGGCTGGTCGCTGGTGAGCAGGACCTCTCGGGGGCCGAACATCACCAATTCTCGGCGGAAGAGCATGCCGATGTTGTCCGGGACGGTGCGGGCGAGGTTGATGTTGTGCGAGACGATCAGGATCGTCGCGTCGATCTCGGCGTTGATGTCGATCAACGTCTGCGAAATGTAGGTGGTGCGCACCGGATCCAGGCCGGAGTCCGGCTCGTCGACGAGGATGATCTGTGGGTCGAGTACCAGGGCCCGGGCCAGGCCCGCACGCTTGCGCATACCGCCGGAGATCTCGCCGGGCAGTTTGTCCTCGGCCCCGAGCAGGCCGACGAGTTCCATCTTTTCCATCACGACCTTGCGGACGTCGGACTCGGATTTCTTGGTGTGTTCACGCAGAGGGAACGCGACGTTGTCGTAGAGGTTCATCGACCCGAACAGGGCGCCGTCCTGGAAGAGCACGCCGAACAGTTTGCGGATCTCGTAGAGTTCCTTGCTGGAGCATTCGAGAATGTTGGTGCCGTCGATCACGATCGAGCCTTGCTCCGGGCGGAGTAGACCGATCAGCGATTTCAGGAACACCGACTTACCGGTTCCCGACGGGCCCAGCAACGCGCTGACCTCACCCGTCGGAAGGGTCAATGTGACGTCCTGCCAGATCCTCTGCGAGCCGAACGACTTGGTCAGTCCCTCGACGGATACCTCGACTCCCACGACTACCTCCTACGATTACGAAAAAAGCGACTGATCCCCGTGTTTCGGGATGTGGTCAGACCGGGGTCATTTCCGTCATGACCCACGTTCCCTCCTGCTCGGTCATCCCGACCCGTACGCGACTTCCGTCCAACTTCGGTGCGGCGCTGTCGGTGCTGGTGGTCGACTGGTTGACGAAGAACAGCAGCGTCACTGCGTCCTCGGACGCGGAGACGATGGACGATTCGACGACGGTCGCCGAGGTGACGACTTGGCGTTCTTTCGCCGAGGGGATGATGACTTCTTTGCCGACACTGTCGAACTGGCCGCGGAGATCGCCACCGAGATTGGGAAGTACGTCGGCGAAGTGCGCGTCGATGGTGTTGAAGTCGTACGACAGCACGTCGGCGATCAGTTGCGTTCCGCGTTCGCGCGCCTGGGTCTCCGCGGTGTTCACCTGGCGGTGATCGTGTACCTGGAGAGCCGTAGCGACGGCGACCGCGACCAGTGCGCCGGCGAGAAGGACTGCGAGGTAACGGGTGGCGCGCCGGCGTGCGAAGGTCCAGGATGCGACTGCCTCGGGGATTCGGGCGAGTGTGTTTCTCATGCTACGAACTCCACATCTGAGACGAGCCAGTTGCCGTCCACCGAATCGAGGGAGACCTTCATGCGGTAGACGCGGATCTCGCCGTCGGGTGCCTCGGTGTTCTTCACCGTGGAGGTCACGGCAGCGAGGACCACGGCATGGTCGTTGTCGGCCTCGACGAGCCCGGCTTCCTTCACCTCGCCGGTCGACTCGACTTGGCCCTGATTCAACACGTCACCGAAACTTCCCGATGCGCTGGTGAACTGGTCCCGGAAAGGTCCGGTGGTGCCGTCCGCGACGCGCTGGATGTCTTCGTCCACGCTTTGATGTCGCAGCGTCACAAGGTTGACCACCACCTGCCGGGCCGTTTCGAGGACCTGCTCATCGCGGGACTGTGCGGCTTGTTCGGCGCGTAGGTTCGTCCACGAGATGCCGCCGCCGACCGCGGCGGCGATCGCGATCACCAGCGTTGCGGCCAGTCCGATGAGGAATCTGCGCGTCGGTACCCGCTCCTCGGAGTCGTGTGTCGTCGCCGGGACGTCGTCCCTGTCGTGGTCAACGTCGGTGTGGTCGAGGTGGGTCTCGACCTCTACCGGAGCAGAAGTGCCTGCCATGTTGATTCCTCCTTCGAGTGTGGTGCAGAAACGCTGGCGATCGAGTAGAGATCACCGTTCGGTGCCCGGAAGTTTCCGGTGACCGGGTCATAGGGGACGCTGACTGAGCCGTCGCTGTCGGTGAAGCCTTGCGGGGTCGTCCACGAGGCCGGCGTGGCGGTCCCGGGGGCGATGGCGTCAGGGGGCGACGGGGTCGAGATCGGGCCTGTGTTCGGTGCGCCGGTGTCCGTCGTCGGCGGGATGTATGGTTGGCCGGGCCGGGCGAGCATTTCCGGCCAGGTGGACGGCAGACCACCGGGGCAATTCGCGATTTCCGCGGTTCGCACCGCAGGATTGGTCGCGCAGGGGATGTTGCGCGCCCCTCGGGCGACGCGGGGGTCGGCCTGCGGCAGTTTGCAGTAGGAATTTTCCGGTGCCGGGGCGGAGCTGACATCGCTGGGGTCGCGGCGTTGCGTTTCCTGGTAGCCCTCGGTGCAGGGCAGCGGGTTCGCGGAGTTGCCGAGTTTGACGTCGAGGGGGCCCTGACCGTAGACGCGGTCCTCGCCCTGGACTCCGCGGTGCATGTAGTTGATCGAGGCGGACACCGCCGGGTAGATCACCAGAATCTGCTCGATCCCGGGGATGTTCACCCGGGCGACCTCGCCGACCGTCTGCAGGTTCGCCAGCAGCAGCGGAACGGTCGGGCGTACGTCGTCGAGTGTGCCGCTGACGGTGTCGAAGAACTGCGATCCATGGTCGAGTACCCCGCGAACCTGGGCGTCACTCATCACCAACTGCTCGGAGAACGAGGACAGATCGCGGGAGAAGCTCGCGATGTCGGCGCGTGAGTCGACACCTGCGTCGAGGACAGGTTCGGCGTCATCGAGCAGGGTGGTCGTAGTACCGATCTTGGCCTGCGCGAGCTCGATCAGGGGACGCGAGGAGTCGATGAGCCGCGACAGAGCTGGCCCCGTCCCGTTCAAGGCGGTGTAGGCCTCGTCGACGGTGACGCGCAGATCGTCCTTCGGCAGCTCGGAGAGGAGCACGTTCACCTTGTCGACGACCTCGGAGGCGGGCACCGGTATTTCGGTGTTCTCCTTCGAGATCACATCACCGTCGGCGAGGAAGGGGCCGTCGGACGACGCTGGGATCATGTCCAGGTACTGCTCGCCGATGGCGGAGACACTGCGGACGAATGCCTGGCTGTTACTCGGGATCGCGAAATCTGAATCGAGCTGCAATTCTGCGGCCGCCCGATCGGGACCCAGGTCGATCGACTTCACGACGCCGACGTCGACGCCTCGATAGGTCACCAAGGAGTTCACATAAAGTCCTCCGGCGCGGTCGAACTCCGCTGTTACCGTGTACATCCCGATTCCGGTGACCCTCTTCAGGCCAAGGTAGTTGACCGCGGCGTTGCCGACGGCGAGAACCGCCACGACCGTGAACACGATGAGTTGGAAGCGAACGAGTTTTGTTCTCATCAGCGCGGTGCTCCGTTCTGCGGTGCGGACGCTGCGGGTCCGTCGGATGTTGTTGCACCGGCGGGCGCCAACAGAGGATTCACCGCTTGACGGGCTGGGTTCAGTCCCGCCAACTCGTCGAGGGGAATGCTGCCGAGAACCTTGCCGCCGACCGTTTCGGCGCTGACATCGAGGGTGAGGAACAGGTTCATGTAGTCCCCCCTGACGGCGCGCTGAGTCGTCGTGACAGGGAACGGAATAGTTCCGGCGATCTTGAGTGCTTCCGGGAGGTGATCTCCGGCCGCGGCGAGTTGAGAGAGCACCGGCTGCAGCGACCTCAGATTAGCGTCGAGGTCCTCGCGGCTGCTCTCGAGCACGTCGGTGGCGACCTCGCCGAACCGTCCCACATCGCCCAGCATCGTGGTGAGTTGCTTCTGCTGTTCGTCGAGGATCTGCAGAGCGGGCTGGATCGAGGTGATCCCACGGTCGATCGTCTGATTCTGACTGGCTAATTCCGCGCCGAGGCGATCGAGGCCGTCGATGGCCCGGACGATGTCGTCGCGCTGTTGGTCGACACCGCCGACGAACTCTTCGAGGTTGCCGAACAGGCTGCGCAGCGATTCCTCGCGGCCACCGAGAACGCGGTTGAGCTCAGATGTCACGGTGCGAATCTGCTGTAGCCCACTGCCGTTGAGGACGAGAGCGAGCGCCGAGAGCACCTCCTCGGTCGAGGGGTACTGACTGGTTCGGTCGAGGGGGATCACGTCCCCGTCGGCGAGTGTACCGACTGCATCCACACCGGGCGGCACGGTCAGCTCGAGGTACTGGGAGCCGAGCACACTGGTTTGCGCGAGCTTGGCACCGACATTCGCGGGGATCTCCGCTTCCGGGTCGAGCTCGAGTGTCAGTTTGGCTCCCCAGTTGTCGCCGGTGATGTGGCTGATATTTCCGACGATGACGTTGCCGGCCTTGACCGGTGAGTTTCCGACCAGATTCTGGATGTCCACCAATTCGACTGTCACCTGGTGTGTGTCACCTCCGACCGCATTGCCGGGCAGCCCGATCGAATTGATTCCGTCGAATCGGCACCCCGCCGCCGCCGCCACGACACCGACGAGCATGGTCGCTGTGAGCGCCGACCTCCGAATGGTGTTCGTCATCGTGGTCCCTCCGGGAGAATGAGGTTCTGCAGACTCTGGGTGATCGAGGCAACCGGATCGCCCGGTGCCGGGGCGCCCGGCGCGGTCCCCGGCGCAGCGGGAGTGGCGCCCGGTGCCGGTACCACCTGCCGGGCGACGGCGGTGGCCAGCGGCGCCGCGAATGCGCCTGCAGCCGTAGCGCATTCATTTGCCGGAGCGTCGACCGTGGTCAGCAGTGCGCAGATCAGCGAGCGCGGGTCCGGCATCTCGGGCACAGCGAGCGCACCGGTCAGCGAGTTCGAGTCGGGATCGTAGATGTTGTAGAAGTCGGACAGCGCTGTCGGTCCGGCGTGCAGGATCGACATCAGGGTGTCCTGGCGGTCGACGAGCAACCGGGTGATGTCCTCGAGCTGCCCGACGTTCTCGACCAACGCCCCACGGTTGTCCTCGATGAACTGCGTAACTTCCTGGAATGTGGTCAACATGCTGCTCAACATCGCGTCGAGTTCGGTCCGGTTGGCGTTGAGCAGCCCCGACACGTTCGCGAGTTCGCCGCTGAACGCCCGGATCTGCTGGTCGCTGGCAGCGAGCGCGGTCGTGAACTTCTGCAGGTTCTCGACAGTGCCGAACAAATCCTCACCGCTCGCGTTCAAGGTGGTGGCGGCGTCCGAGAGGTGGGTGAGCGAATCATGCAGCGCCGAACCCGTCCCGTCCAGTGTCCGGGCGGTGCTGCTCACAAAACGGTTGAGCGAACCGTCCGGGTGCTCCGGAGTGCGGCCGGCGTCCTCGGCGAGCTTGACCACCTGCTTCTTGATCTCGTCGAACTCCACCGGAACGGCGGTTCGATCCAGGGGAATCTCGTCACCGTCCGCCAGGGTCGGCCCACCCGAATACGCCGGTGCCAGCTGAATATAACGGCCGGTCACCAGTGTCGGGGCCACGACCGCGGCCTTCGTGTCGGCGGGAACGTCGTACTCGTTGTCGTAATCGAATTCTACCCGGACCCGCTCGCCGTCCGGCTCGATCGTCGTGATGCGGCCGACCTCGACACCGAGAATCATCACCCGGTCTCCGACGTACATGCCGGTGGTGTTCCGGAAGTACGCCGTGACGTGGTTGACGGAGTGATTTTCGATCCACGCGGCGGTCAGCAACCCGACGAGGGCGACCGCGATCACCACGGCGAGCAGTCTCGCCGGAAGTGCCCGTGCCATTTCCCGTACCGATGCCATCAGCGCGGCCCCCCGAAACTTCCCGGAAGCTGCCCGGAGAGATTGGCCGGCACGATGTTGTGGAGCAGCACCCCGAAGAACGGCCCGCTGCCCACCGCCTCGCCGACCTGCTTCGCGAACCGTTCGAGGCCGGTCAGCGATGCGTTGATGTTGTCGTAATTGCTGTTCAATGTGGCCACCAGAGTCTTCAACTGTTCGAGAGTGGGTCCGAGTGTTGCCGAGTTGTCGCGGGAGAGCCCGGTGAGTGCATCGGCCACCTGACGTGACTGCACGAGAACGCGATGGATGGTGTCCGCGCGGCTGTTCAGCGCGGCGAAGAGCGATTGCCCCTGGCCGAACAGGGACGCGACCTGAACGTCGCGGTCCGCGAGGATTTCGGACACGTCGGCCGCACCCGAGAGCAACTGACGCAGTTCCTCGTCCCGGCTCGCCACCGTGTTCGACAGCCGGGACAGACCGTCGAGGGATGACCGCAGATCGGGCGGAAGCTCGTCCTCGACCGAGGAGACCTGCTCGAGCGCGCCGGAGAGGTTGGCGGTGTCGGTATCGGAGACCTTGTTGGTGACTTCCTCGAGCGCACGGGTGATGTCGTATCCGGAGCTGGTTTGTGCCAGCGGGATGGTCGCGTCCTCGGCGAGTTCACCGTGACGTCCCGGAGAAATTTCCACGTATCGCCGCCCGAGAGCGGTTTCGACCTTGATCGCTGCTGTGGTGTCTTCGCCGAGCCCGACCGCACCGCTGTCCACGTCGAATTCCACGTCGACTTTTCCATCGGCAATCGACAGCTTTTTGACTTCGCCGACTTTCACGCCGGCAATCTGAGTCGTGTCACCGACTGCAAGGCCGCTGGCATCGGCGAACTCGGCATGGTAGGTCGCCGCCCTGTTGATACCGGGAATGGAGTTGAAGTTAAGCGCGAGGAACATGACGCCGATCAGGATCGCTGTTCCAATGAGGCCGATGCGGAACGCATCGCGTTCGAGGAATGACTTCTGGGCCATCACTGGCACCTTTCTGCGGGAGCCTTGAACATCGGTGTGTATCCACCGGGCCCGGGCGCGTACTTGATAGCGAGGCCACAGACGAAGAAGTTCACAAAGCTTCCGTAACCTGCGACGCGGCCGATGAGGCGGTAGTTCTCGGGCAGGGTGGACAGCACCATGTTGAGAGTGTCGGTGTTCGCATTGAGGTTGCCCGCGAGATCGCCCAGCGCAACGACGTCCTGCGCAATCGCGGGCCGATTCTGCTCGAGCACTCCTGCGAGGCTGTCCGTGACACGGTCGATGCTCACCAGCGAGTTGGTAATCAGGTCACGGTCACCGTCGAGGCCGGCGACCAGTCGTTGAAGCTGGTCGATCAGCGCCGAGAACTGGTCACCGCGGTTGTTCACGGTCCCGACGACGGCGTTGAAGTTGTTCACCACCTGGCCGATCGCTTGATCCCGGTCCGCCAGTGTGTTAGCGAGAGTCCCGATCTGACTCACCAGACGCCCGATACTTGCTTCCTGGCCGTTGAGTACCTCGATCAGCGAGGCGGAGAGTTGATTTGTCTGATCCGGGTCGAGACCTTGAAGCAGAGGTCGGAAGCCGTTGACCACCTGGTCGAGGTCCAGCGCCGGCGTGGTCTGTTCGAGCGGAATCGGGCCGTCGAGCGCTCCGATGGCGCCGGGGCCATTCGACAACTCTACGTAGCGGTCACCGATCAGGTTCTTGTATTTGATTTTCGCGGTGGTCCCCGCCGACAGCGGGCGTTCGGTGGAGAGGGAGAACGAGACCACTGCCGTGCCGTCTGCGGCCAACTCCACTTCCTTCACCTTGCCCATCGGCACACCGCCGACCTTGACGTCCTCGCCGTTGCCCAGCCCGGACGCGTTCGCGAAGACGGCCTGATAGGTGTGCGTGCTGCCGAAGCGCATGTTGCCCACCACCGTCGCCACCCCGAATCCGGTCAACGACGTGACCAGAACGAAGATCAGTAACTTGATTCCCGGTGCCTTCGTCATCAGCGTGCGCCTCCGAACATGAACTGCGCAAATGGATTACCGATCAGATCTTCGACACCGCGTGTCGGCTGGTAGGCATGGCTGCCGTCGTCGAAGTCGGTATGTCCGGGTGCCTGCCCGGGGTCGTAACACCGCGGCGGGCCGTCCGCACCGTTCTTCGGCGCGTTCTCCGGGTATGCGTACGGCGGATCACCCATCAGCAGAGTGCCGAGGATGTTCAGCCCCGCCTGATCGCTACCGCCGACGGTGCGCTCGAGGTATCTGTTGGTCTGATCTATACTCGCCAGGAAGCACGGATACATCGGCGCGTGCTGGGCGAGCAGTGCCGTCGTCGGTTCGAGCGCATCGAGGGACTTCTTCAGCGGGTCACCGGACGCCTCGAAGAAGCTTCGCCCGCTGTTGCCGAAGCCGCTGAAGCTGAGCAGGAAGGCACTCAACTGCTGTTCGCGTTCGGTCACCGTGTCACTGGTGGTGCTCGCGTGGTCGACGGTTCGAAGGAGTTCCGGAGCGGCGTCGGCGAGGATGTCGGAGACCTCCGCGCCCTTGACCACGTCGCGCTGCAATGTGGGGAGGCTGCCGTTGAACTCGGACAGGTAGGTGTCGAGCTCGACCATCATGTCACCGAGTTGGTCGCCGCGGCCCTGCAACGAGGTGGACAGCGCACTCAACGTTGCGTTGACCTTTTGCGGTTCCACAGTCCGCAGCACCGTCACCAGCGAATCGAGGAGGTCGTTCACCTCGGTGGCCACAGCGGTCCCCTGAACGACAGATCCAGCCGAAAGGGTTGAACTCGAAGGATGTTCCGGCTGCACGAGCGTGACGAACTTGCGTCCGAACAAAGTGGTCGGATCGATCACGGCTGTGATGTTCTCCGGGATCGCCGAGGTTCGGCTCTCGTCGATGTGCATTGTGATCTCGGCCTGGTCGTCGACGAGTTGTACCTTCGACACCCGGCCGACGACGACATCGCGCATCTTGATGTCCGAGCCGGGTTCGAGCATCAGCCCTGACCGCGCGGAGTACAGCGTGACCGGCACGGTCGAGGAGAACGATCCGCGGTAGATGCCCACGGACACTGCGGTCGCGATCGCCATCAACACGATCAGACACATACCCAGGAGCGCGTAGACGAGGCGGCTCCGCTCTTCGATATGGCCACCCATGTCAGCCCGACACTTTCACGGCACCGGCGGAACCGCCGTAGACGGCAATTCCGACGAGAAGGTCGATGACCATGATCGCGATCAGGGACGTGCGCACCGCGCGTCCGACCGCGACACCGACTCCCGCCGGCCCGCCCTTGGCGTTGTAGCCGTGGTAGCAGTGCACACACATCACCACCACCGACATCGCGAGAACCTTCACCATTGACCAAGCGACGTCGCTCGGCACGAGGAAGACGTTGAAATAGTGCTGGTACGTTCCGCTTGCTCCACCGAGATACTCGGTGACCAGTTGCGTGGCGACATATCCTACGAACAACGCTACGCAGTACAGCGGAATCACCGCGATGACCCCGGCGGTGACGCGAGTGGTCACGAGGTAGGGGAGCGACGGGATCGACATGGTCTCCATGGCGTCGATCTCCTCGCTCACCCGCATCGCACCGAGTTGCGCGGTGAAACCCGCACCGACCGTCGCGGTCAGCGCGATGCCTGCAATGACGGGAATCGCCTCCCGGGTATTGAAGAATGCCGAGATGAATCCGGACAGCGCACCGATTCCGATGCGGCCCATCGACGTCGCTCCCTGCTGGCCGACCTCGTATCCGACCGCGGTGGTGAGAAGCGAGATGACCACAAGGGTTCCCCCGATCACCGCAAGGGCGCCGGTACCCATGCTGACCTCGGCGAGCAGCCGGATCGTTTCCTTCCGGTAGCGCCGAACCGTGTGCGGTATCGAGGTGACGGCGTGACTGTAGAAGTGGAGCTGTCTGCCCATCTCCTCCAGATGACCAACCGGTGCACCGACCGTGCGGAGCGCGAGCCCGGCAACTTGCGGTCTCGCGCCCGCGGCCCGAGTAACTTTCGACACAGTATTCTCCCGTTGACAGCCGCCTGTGCGGCGACGTGTTGAGCGCTGTCAGTGCAGCGCAAGCGTGGTGATGACCGAGTTTGCGAGGAAGAGCAGCAGGAAGCTGAACACCACCGTCTGATTTACCGCGTCCCCCACTCCCTTGGGCCCACCTTTCGCGTTGAGCCCCAGATGGCAGGCGACGAGACCGGCAAGCATGCCGAACACCGCCGCCTTCACTTCACTGACGAGGAAATCGGGCAGTCCCGTGAGGATCGAGATGGACGTGACGTACTGCCCCGGCGACGCACCCTGCATGTAGACCGTCGCAAAGTAGCCACCCACCAAGCCGACTGCCGAGACGAGTCCGTTGAGGAACATTGCGATGAGAGTCGAAGCCAGCACCCTCGGCACACAGAGTCTTTGAATGGGATCGATCCCCAACACCTTCATCGCGTCGATCTCTTCGCGAATGGTCCGCGAACCCAGATCGGCGCAGATGGCGGTCGAACCGGCACCAGCCACCACGAGAACGGTAACCACTGGGCCGATTTCACGGATGATCGCGACGCCGGCACCGGCGCCGGCGAGATCCACAGCACCGATTTCGGCCAACAGAATATTGATCTGGTAAACGAACATCATGCAAAAGGGAATCGCCATGAGCAACGCCGGCATGATCGACACACCAGCGATGAACCACGCCTGCTGTACGAATTCACGCGCGTGGAAGGGCCGCTTGAACATGCAGCGGAACGTTTCCATCGACGTCGCGTAGAACGCGCCGACGGCCGTCGGCGCGACCTTGGCGGCCTTTCTGGCCGCGCTCGCCCGCGGCGGGCGGACTTTCAGATCTGCTGACATCGAGCGGCCTTTCTCACTGTTTTCGGACATCCGAAGGGCAAGGGGTGTTGGCCATCATTCGTGAACGAGGACGACCTTCACAGCCTCGCCTCGATGCTGTACGGCCACAGCCTCATTGATCTGAGAGAACGGCATCGTCGTAATCAACTTGTCGAAGGGGAACTTGCCCTGACGATGGAGATCGAGAAGGTACGGAATGAACGTGTCGGGGTCGGCATCCCCCTCGACGATCCCGCGGATCGTGTGACCGAACAGCTGCGTCGACATCATGCCGATCGGGAGTGTGGCGGTCGGGTCGGCGGGGACCCCGATGAGGCCGAGGGAGCCTCGGACACCCAGTGCCTGCAGAATCTGGTCCAGCACGGGAAGGAGGGCCGTCGTGTCGATGGCGTAGTCGACACCGTCGGGCACGATCGCCCGGATCTGCTCGGAGAGGGCGCCGTACGCGGGATCGACTACGTGCGTCGCGCCGAGAGAGAGCGCGAGGTCGCGCCGCGACTTGTGAGGTTCGACGACGATGATCGCACCGACCTCGCGGACCACGGCAGCGAGCACGGCTGCCAGGCCGACCGAACCTGCCCCGACGATGACCAGTGACGATCCCGGAGTGACGTCGAGAGAATTCAACACCGCGCCTGCGCCGGTCTGGATTCCACAGCCGAGCGGACCGACGAGTTCGAGAGGAGCGTCATCCGCGACCTTCACGACATTGCGCTCATGAGCGATGGCATGTGTCGCAAGGGACGACTGACCGAAAAAGTTGCCGCCGAGCGAGGCGTCGCCCGCGGTGAGTGCCGAACTGCCGTCCGGGCGCACACCGCCGAAGTTGAATGCCATGAAACTGTGGCAGTAGGCGGGCTCACCCTTGCCGCAGTGGGCACACTTGCCGCAACTGTTGAAGCTGATCGCGACCTTGTCGCCTTCGGCGACCTTGGTGACCCCCGGTCCGACCCTCACGACCGTGCCGCTGCCTTCGTGGCCCACGACGCCCGGGAGGGGGAACGGGAGATGGCCCTCCTTGACGGCCAGGTCGGTGTGGCAGAGACCGACGCCCGCGATCTCGACGAGGACTTCGTGCTCTGCGGGATCGCTCAGGGACACGGTCTCGATGGCGAAGTCGCCCGCGACTTCGTGAACTACGGCGGCGCTGATCTGCACGATTGCTCCTCAATTCAGGATTCGCCCGAGGGTGGGCATTACTTGCGTAGGTGCGATGTTAGGTAGGTCACAAGGTCCAGGAATAGGGGTACGCGACAAGTTCGCTCCAATCTCCCCCCTTTCACCCCCCTTGGGACTACGGCGCACGAGCGCAGCATCGATCGCCTGTCCTGGTGTGACACGTCCCGCCGCAGCGCTAAGGCTCGTCCAGTGGATGGCGTCGCAGCGTCGCAGGTTTGTGAGCCGGGCATTTCGATGCCCCCGACGCAGTATTGAAAACTCTCCTTGGTGTGACGCTTCGGTCAGTCGAGGCGCGAGAGACTTGAGTCACATTCGAAGATCAAGTCGATGGAGATCACCTTTCAGGAGGAAGTCAGTGACCGTGGATCCTTCAGCGATCATCGTGGGTGTCGCTGCGGCGCTGGGCAGTATCGTTCAGGGCGCCGATATGCCCGATGCCACAGAAGATTTCGCCATTCAGCAGATTCAGGTGCTGTCGAATCAGGCGCCGACAGTCGACGTAACAGTCGACGATTACATTCAGTTGCTTCCTGAACCTGCTCGCGAACCCGCCCGGGAGGCGGTCGACGCGGCTGCTGAGGCAGCACAGAACGCAGTGTCGCCGTTTCTGCCCGCGCCGCCACCGGCGATCGGTGGTCCTCCCGATGCCGACGCCGACCAGCCGCTGCCAGAGATCACCGACGAGTCCGACGTGCCGTGGTCTGCAGTGCGGCCAGCTACTGTCGACAGCGCTGCGCGGGAATCCTCCCGAGAAGTCGACGATGGCGTAACGGACGGTGCCACACTCTCTTCCGAATCGATCGGCTCCATCGCTGTGTTCGTTCCCTGGCTCACCAAGGCTGGTGCGATCTGCGACGGAGTGACTGCGCCCGTTCTCGCAGCGCTCTATTCCGTCGAGAACGGCTTTCGGTATGGTGTCACGTCGCCGGTGTCGCCAGTGGGTGCACGAGGACCCGGACAGTTCATGCCGGCAACCTGGGCGAGGTACGGCAAGGATGCCGACGGCGACGGGAAGGCGGACATTCTCGGGGTCGCCGATTCGGTGATGGCCTCCGGACACCTGTTGTGCGACATGTACAGCCAGATCAACCAATGGAAGACTGAGGGTCTCGTATCTGGCGATACGCTCGACCTGACTCTCGCGGGATACAACGCCGGTATCGGAGCGGTTCGTCGATTCGGGGGAGTGCCGTGGGGGACCGACGACTACGAGAACCAGACCAAGCCCTACGTCGCAAAGATCCGTGCTTCGGAGGAGCGGTTCGAGTCCGTTCTGACACTCTTGCAGGGGGATTCAGAGGGCGTAGGCAGTCGAATTGTTCAAGCAGCGATACGCTATCTTGGTTTGCCGTACGTGTGGGGTGGCGGCAGCGTAAAGGGTCCGTCTTCTGGAGGATTCGACTGTTCCGGTCTGACGTCTTATGCCGTATACGACGCGACCGCCGGCCTCGCCCTCCCGCGCACGTCGGAAACCCAGTGGAATGTCGGTGTCGAACTCCCGCTGTCCGAAGCGAGACCGGGGGATCTACTCTTCGGCAACTGGGGCTCGGGAGGGCCTGGCCATGTGGCGATCTACCTGGGAAACGGTCAGATGGTGCACGCGCCGACCACCGGTGACGTCGTTCGGATAGCGCCGGTCTTCGAGGGCATGAAGGCCCGGCGGGTGGTGTAGCAGGAGGATCGAACGCACGAGGCCCCTATGTCGAGCGTTGCTCGACATAGGGGCCTCGTTGCGTTCGGCTAGCGTCGCACGGCGCCGGTCGCCGAGATGTCCGGTGCCGCCGATGTTGGTTGTCTCGAATCGGCGCGCGCCAGGAATCGTTCGCGAGCGACGAGATAGAAGCCGTGCCTTACATTCATCGCGGTGGTCCCGCGCATCTGCGTCGACATCACGTCACCTGCTGTCTGCGACTCGAACGTGGATCTCGTTGTCGGTGTTGCCGACGACGAGCTGGCAGGACAGCCGGGAGTCCTCGTCTGCGGCGTCCAGATATGCGATCAGATCCGTCTCCTCGTCGGTAGGTTCGGCGAAGAGATGGGTGTACTCCTTCGGGAGATGGACGTGGCACGTCGCGCAGGCGCAACTTCCGGCACATTCGGCGACTATGCCTGGAAGGTTGTTGCGGAGCGACGCGTTCATGATCGTTTCTCCGGATTCGACTGCGACCTCTTCCGTCGTCCCGTCCGGCAGGTGGTAGGTAACTTTCGTCATGTGCTGGTGGTGCTTTCTCGCTCGAAGGTGGTACGCCGAAGCTGTCTACGCCTCGGCACACCACCCGGGTCAGGCGAACGTGAGGTGGACAGGCAGATGCCGGAGACCACCGACGAAGTTCGTCTGGATCATTTTGGGCTCACCGGTCACCTCTACGCGTCGGAGGTTGGGCAGCAACTCTTCGAGCATGACCTTCATCTCGAGCTTGGCGAGATGCTGCCCGATGCACATGTGCGGACCGTAACCGAATGCGATCTGCTTGTTCGGACGTCGATCGATGTCGAAGGTATCTGGGTCTTCGAATACTTCGGCATCTCGGTTGCCGGACTGGAACAGCAACATCAGGCGGTCGCCGGCTTTGATCGTGTGTCCGCGGAGTTCATAGTCGGTGAGAGCGATACGGGTGAACTGCTTCACCGGCGACACGATGCGCAGAGCCTCGTTCACCAGGTGCGGAACCAAACTGAGGTCACCCTGAACTCGCTCGAGAATGTCGGGACGCGCCGCCAATTGCTGCAGGCATCCCGCGAGAGTGCTTGCCGTGGTGTCGTGCCCAGCGGTAGCGATGGCCACGAACCACCCATAGGCGAAGGTCTTGGGGAAGTACTCGCCGTCCGCATCCCTCGCGACCGCGATGAGAGTGGCCAGATCATCTCGCGGTTCAGCCCGCCTGCTTTCGACGAGAACATCGAAGTAGGCGTAGAAGTCCGAAATCGCAGCAGCCCACTGCTGTGCCGCGGCGTCGGGGGACAGGCTCTCGATGTCCTCGCGTGTCGCATCCGGGTCGGCGACCCCGAAGAGTTCCTGCGTCAGCGCCATCATGCGCGGTTCATCCTCGACGGGGACACCGAACAGCGACATGATGACGCGAAGTGGGAAGAACACCGCGAATTCTTGCACAGCGTCGAGGTCTTGGTTCCCGGACACGAGCCGAGCGACGGACTCCTTCGCCGTCTCGCGAATGCGGTCTTCCCACTTCTTGAGGTTGGCCGGGCGAAACCAGTCGAATGCGACGTCCTTGATGGTGGTGTGCTCCGGGGGATCGAGGTACGGCAGCGCGTCCAGGATGCGGAGACTTCCGCCGGTGAGCTTCTTTGTGAACTCGTCCCCCGCTTGGTTGGCGAGAATGGGGTTGTGTGAGCCCTTGTTCTCGCCGCCGCCCGCGCTGAAAATGTGTGGCTGTCGCTCGATTTCCATCAGATCGGCGTGCTTGCTGACGAGCCAGAGCGGGTCGTACCCCTCCACTCGTGCCTGTGCGAGCGGCCGGTTCTCGCGCAGCCACCGGTAGGCCTCGTACACTTTTGCGTTGTCGCTGTGTCCCTCTGCGAGAACGATCTGCCGCGCTACCTCGTCGGGAACCGTTGCGGTATCTGCGGATTCGACTGTTGTCATGATCAACCTTCTCTCTGGTGTGGGTTGAACAGCGTCTGGACGTACCGGCGCTGTCGCCCGGGTGTCCGTTCATGCTGTGACTCGAGTCTCATGCATGAACGGCACCCATGCGTCACCCAGACGAGGGGTTTTGCCCCCGATTCGGAGGCAGATCTCAGGCCGCGGAGATTCCCCCGTTGACGCTGATCGCCTGGCCGGTCAGCCGACGTGCGGCGGGGGAAGCGAGGAAGACGGCCAGCGCAGCCAAGTCTTCGGATTCTGGGACGCCCAGATGCGCCTGCTGCGCTGCCTTGGCGAACAACTTCGCACTGAATCCGTCGGAGGTGATGCGTTCGGTCGACCCGGTGCCCGCGACCAGCGACGGCGTCAGGACATTCACCCGGATTCCATTGCGCTTTGCCTCGATGGCGAGGGTGCGAGTGAACATGACGATCGCCGCCTTCGCCGCTCCGATAACGGACTCGCCCGGTGTCGCGGTCTTGGCTGCGTCCGATGCGACGTTGATGATGACGCCACCCTTCCGCACCGTCATGTGGGGAACGATTTCGCTCGCGAGATACATGCACGGCAACGCGAGTTGATCGAAGATGCGCGCGATGTCGTCGGTAGGAATGTTCGCAAACAGTTCCGGCCGGGTGTCGGCGGCCGTCGTGGAAACGAGGATATCGACGCCGTCGAGGATCCGCTCGGCTTCGGATGCGATATGGGCGGCGCCGTCGACGGTGGTTGCGTCGGCTGACAGGAAGGTCACTTCACACGACGAGTTGACGGACGAGATACGTTCGGCGGCGATCTGTCCGCGTTCCGGATTGCGTCCGACGACCATGATGCGGGGTGCGCCGGCCTGGGCGAGGCCCACGGCGGTTGCGAGCCCGATCCCGGCGGTACCGCCCACGATCAGGCCACTACTGTCCTTCAGCTCTTTCGGTGGCGCGATTTCATGCGTACCCATTGGTGTACTCCGTTCGAAGGATGTCAGAGGGAAACTGTGCCGCGGGCGAAGATGTCCTTCGCGATGATGCGCTTCTGGATCTCGGCCGTGCCGTCCGCCACGAGGTAGGCAGTGACATCGCGGTACCGCTGCTGCAGAGGCGATTCGGTGGAGTACCCGAGGTTTCCGTGTACGCGCATGGCGAACTCGATTGCGTTCTTTGCTACAACGGGCGGCCACCACTTACTCATCGACGCCAGCGCCGTGTGGGGTTGGGCGGTCTCGCGGAGCCACAGTGCCCGGTAGCAAATCCATCGTGCGCCTTCGAGGTACGTTGCGTGTTCAGCGAATTGAAACGCAAGCCCCTGGTGTTCGGAGAGTGGTTGCCCGAACGTCTCCCGTTGCTGTGCGTACGCGGCGGCTTCCTCCAGGCTCTGTTTCGCTGCGCCGAGGCACATCAGTCCGAGGGCGGCTCGGCTGAAGTCGAAGTGATCCATGACCGAGTGAAAACCCTTGCCGAGTTCGCCGACGAGGTGGGACTCCGGAATGAACACGTCCGACAGATGAATACTTCCCCAGCCCAGAGGCAGGCAGCCCATGCCCGGCATGTGACTGACACTGACGCCCTCCGCGTCGAGCGGCACGACGAAGCAACTGACACCTCGGGATCGGCTGGATCCGGGCTCTCGCGCGTAGACCAGCGCCGCGGTGGCGTTCATCGCCCAGGAAATTGCAGTCTTCTCGCCATTGAGACGCCAGCCGCCCTCGACTGGTGTTGCGGTGGTAGCCAACGCACTTGCGTCGGACCCGGACCCGGGTTCGGTGAGGGCGATGGCAATGGTCTGCTCGCCACTGATGAGCGGAGGAAGATAACGCTCCTGGATCTCGTCCCGGCACAGCGCCAGTTGGGAGGCGACCAGGCCGATCTGGACGGGTGCGGATGCCATGTTCACGTCACCGTAGGCGAGGGTCTCGGTGGCGATCCCGAGAAGTACAGGGTCTTCGGTACCCGTGCCGCCGTACTCTTCGGGCAGGCCGATGCCGAGCAAGCCGAGGTCGCCGATTTTCTTCATAATGTCGAAGGGGAAGTCCGTCGACGCTGCGCGGTCGCGATAGCCGGGAAGTAGGACTCGGTCGCTGAACGAGGTCAACGTCTTTCGGAACTCTTCGTGTTCGTCGGTGAATGCAAATGAAACCATCGGAGTGTGCTCCTGTGCGTGGCTTGGATCGATGATCACGGCGAGGGAGCGCTGTCGTGCAGGAGGCCGGACGGCTGCTCCTCGCCGCAGGAAACTATTCTAGGTTTGAATAGTAGGGCGTCAAAGCTCGCGGTGCAAGGGGTGTTCCGGGTAGATAATGCAGGGGGTGTGCCGGGTAGACGTACTGCGCGAGAGCGTGTCCGGTAGCTCAGAGCCCGGTCTCGACGTCGCCGACCGCGCGACGTACCTGTTGCAATTGTTCGATCAAGGCTTCCAGTGTCTCGGTGTCGACCGACGCAAGTCCGAAGCGCACCGCAGCAAGGCGATCATTCGCGTCTTCGACCACCTCGAGGCCGGCGGGGGTGAGGGTTGCGAGAACGGTGCGGCGATCTGTCGCGTGGGCGTGACGTTCGACGAAGCCCGCTTTCACGAGTTGGTCGACCGCCATCGACACGGTGGTGGGGTGGACCATGAGGTACTTGCTCAATTTGCCGAGCGTACGGGTTCGCTGCTCTGACAGCTGCAACGACATCAGAATGAGATAGGCATTGCGGGACAGACGAAGTGAGCGCAGTTCCTGGTCCATGGCACGCACCACCCACTGATGGGCACGGAACAGCGCCATCGTGGTTCCGAATTCGAGGTCGGCCGAATCCCGCCGCTCGGACCATTCGGCTCGCATCCAGTCGACCACGTCGTGTCGATGATCGCCGGCCGACATCGGGAGTTCACTCGCCACTGGGCGTCCTCTCGTCGTCACCGAACCGCGTCGAGGTAGATAGTAAACGGCGGTCAGCAGTGCGTGAGGACGACCTTTCCGAACCCGCCTCCCTGTTCCAGGTACTTGTGTGCCGCGGCTGCTTCGGCGAGCGGAAACGCCGCGCTGATGGGTACGGGCGGGACAGTTTCGGTGTCCAGAAGGGTCAGTAGCCCCGTGAAGTCCCGGGGGCTGCCCATCGTGGTTCCGATCAGTTCGTACTGGCCGAAGTAGAAGCGGCGGACGTCGAGGGTGGCGTGCTCGCTCCGCGACGCGCCCAGCACGACCAACCGGCCACCTGGTCGCAGTGCTGCGATGGACGGTTCCCAAGTCCCCACCGAGTCCAGGACGAGGTCGAAACCCTGCCCGTTCGGAGTGAGGCTGCGAGCCTCCGCCGGCCATTCCGAGTCGGTGTAGAGCACCCCGTTGGCCGCACCGAGTTCCTGCGCCTGCGCGATCTTGTCGGCTGACGACGATGTGACGGTCACGTTTGCGCCGACGGCCGACGCCAGCATGACGGCCATGGTCGCGACGCCGCCGCCGGCGCCCAGAACCAAGAGGTTCTCACCGGCCCGCAGACGCCCGCGCGTGAACAGGGCGCGATAGGTGGTGAGTCCGACCAGAGGTAGCGCAGCGGCCTGCTCCCAGCTGAGGCCATGTGGTTTGGGGGCGACGCATCCTTCGGGAACTCGTACCGACTCGGCATACGTGCCTCGCTGGTGATCACCGAGAATCTCCCACTGTGCGCTGGGTGCGGCCTCTCGATCGCCCCACCACAGCGACGGGAGGACGAGAACTTCTTCGCCCGTGTCGGTGCGCACGCCTGCGCCGTCGGCGCCGAGTACGTGCGGCAGGGGTGACGAATACCTACCCTGGCGGACGAGCACGTCATGCCAGTTGAGTGCGGCCGCCTTCAGGCGGACGGTGACCCAGCCCGGGCTCGGGGCAGGATCGGAGACCGACTCGAGTCGCAGGACGTCGGGCTCCCCGAATTCGCGTAGTACCACGGCATCCACTGAAAGTCCTTTCGGTCGTACCATTCGCACGGTAGCATGTTTTCCATGCGCATAGCGGGGTGGCTCGTGTGTCTTGCCTTGGTGACGTCGCTGAGTAGCGGCGTGGTCGGAGTCGCCGGTCCTGCGGCCGCCGACATGCCGGTGCCGTCCGGGGATCCGTTCTACGGAGCTCCAGCCGGCTATGAAGCGCGGCCGGACGGGACGATCCTGCGGTCGCGACCGGTGACCGCGACAGCCCTGAGTGTGCCACTCCCAGTAGATTCCTGGCAGCTGCTCTACAAGTCGCTCGACTCGCACCGAGAACCTGTGGCCGACGTCGCCACGGTGCTGGTACCGAGAACGCCGTGGAGGGGCGACGGGCCCCGCCCCCTCGTCTCGTATCAGACTGCGGAGGACAGTCTCGGATCTCGGTGTGCACCGTCCTATGCGCTGACTGCGGGTCTTGGGGCGGCGACGTCGAACGCAGCTTCCGAGACGGTCATGATCGCCCACCTGTTGTCGCGCGGGTGGGCCGTCGTCACCGCCGACTACGAGGGCCCGGAGTCGGAGTTCCTCGCGGGTCCGCAAGCCGGCTACGCAGTTCTCGACGGGGTCCGCGCTGCTCGTAATTTCGAGCCGGCAGGACTGGACGTGAACGCGCCGACGGGGCTGTGGGGTTACTCCGGGGGTGCCTTCGCCACGGCCTGGGCTGCCCAGCTACAGCAGTTCCATGCTCCCGAATTGGGCGTCGACGCACTGGCTTTGGGTGGATTACCGGCCGATCTCGAAGCGACAATGCGGAACGTCGACGGTGGGTACGGTTTCGGTCTCACCTTCGGCGGAGTGACCGGTATCGACCGCGCATATCCCGAGAAGCGACTGGGCGAATTGTTCAGCCCCGAGGGTCGGGCGGCAATGCAGGCAAGTAGCGCAGCGTGCACCGTCGAACTGATTGCGACACATGCATTCCGGTCGCTTCGCGATTACACGATCGACCCTCGGCCCTTCGACCTTCCCGCGCTGCGCGACGCCCTGGCCGTGAACAGTCCGACCGCGGTCGGGACGAGCGCACCGATCTACAGCTATCACGCGGAAGAGGACGAGTTGGTGCCCGTCGCGGTCCACGACGAGTTCGTCCGTCAATCCTGTGCCGCGGGCGCAACCGTGCAGGTGATGCGTCCCCCAGGCGGAAGCCACAACACTATGTTGATCACCGGTGCCGAAGGCGCGATCGATTTCCTCGCAGCACGTTTCGACAGGGTGGCTGCCGTAGATGACTGCGGCACTTCCACAGCTCAGAGCGGATAATGCGCAAGCACTCCACGCGGATCGTGGGTTTGTCGCAGCGTCCGGAGTCGCCGGAGGTTTCCTCCGTAGGCCGCGCTGATCTCGACGCCGGTCTCGGGGAACCCCGGCCGCACTTCCACGCTGTAGACGCCGATCGTGTGCGGTGCGAGGGCGTCGAGCGCACCGCCTGCCCACGCCAGGCAGGCGGCGCCGTCGTAGGGGTCGGACCAGACCGCGTTGAGGGGGACATTCCATTCGCCGGTGCGGCCCCAGAACGCGGTGTCGGTGTCGTCCACGTCGGCGAGGGCACCGCCGCTGTGTTGGAAGTCGATACGGCACTGACGGGTCGGAGCACCGCGGATCTGAGCGGCCAGCGCCTCGGCGATGTCGGAATCGAGGGTCGTACCGGTGAAAACCGCTTTGCCGAAGAATGATCCGCGCGGCTCGCCCGGTACCGGCAGACGGATCGGCTCGGGTTCTCGTCCGCCGAGACCGGGCGGGGTGAACTCGGGTAAACCGTCGAGGTATCGACCGGACATCTCCGAGCGGTAGAGCACGTTCGTCGACGCCGCGGCCACGCCGGACGCCGAGGTGCGGGCGCGGGCGATGGTGGTCTCGTCCCGGCTCGCGCAGGCGGTGTAAACGAACAAGACCGGCTCGTCGGTTGACTCGTCGCTGTAACCGAGGACGGCGCCCATGGTGGTGTCGCGCGGAAGCTCCCGTGCCACACGGAAGTAGGTGGCGAGGGCGTCGAGTCCCAGCATCATTCGGTCGACCCATACCGGGCCCGCCCGATGGGTGCGCAACACCGCTGAGGTGACGACGCCGAAGCAGGGCGCACATCCTCGCACCGCCCACCACAGATCGGCATCATCGCCGGTACTGGCCTCGGACAGCTGAAGAATCTCACCGGAGGGGAGAACGAGTTCGACCTCGACGAGATGATCGAGCGTCAGGCCCAGGCTGCGGGTGAGGTAGCCGAAGCCACCACGAGTGGCGAGCCCGAAGCCGGCGTGCCGGACGATGCCGACCGGCACCACACGGTCGGCGGGCGCGAGGGCGTCGAGCATCGTTCCCATGGTGGCGCCGCCCGCGACCACGACGCGATCACCCTCCAGGCGG
Organism: Rhodococcus sp. USK13; assembly: GCF_018343855.1. Classification (NCBI taxonomy): domain Bacteria; kingdom Bacillati; phylum Actinomycetota; class Actinomycetes; order Mycobacteriales; family Nocardiaceae; genus Rhodococcus; species Rhodococcus sp. USK13. Next base: position 1,645,388 of record NZ_CP069242.1, read on the forward strand.
GCGGTATGAAGGTGTGCGGAGAGGTCGAGCATGACGGCACCGTCGGCAACGCAGTTGGAACTGAGACCGCCGCCCCGCACGGTGATCGCACCACCCGTTCGGTGCGCGATGGCCATGACCGTCGCGACCTCCGCAGCGGAAACCGGCTGCACCACACAGGCTGGACGCCGTCTCGCGGCGTCGGGAAAGAAGACTCGCCCGAGCGCATTTCGGTAGGAGGGCGAATCCGGGAGATGCACCCGATCGGGCACAATCGCTTTCAGCTGCTGGACACATTCCCCGGACGGTGACCTCACGAGCGCCTCCTAGTCGGTTGCGTTGCCCGCCTGTCGCTGCGTCCGCGGGACCCTCATTCGTCTTCAGTCTCGCAGATGCGGGGCGGTCAAGTAGTGCTCGAGGACTGGCCCGACCCACCGCGCCAACTGCTCATGTGTCATCTCCGCCAGCGGTGGAACACGAAGAATATAGCGCGCGAACGCAAGTCCGAGGATCTGCGATCCCACCAGGGCCGCGCGTTCCGCCGCCCGATCCACCGCGACCGCCGCGAGTGCCGGGGCCACCTGCCGGGCGAACACTTGGAGCATCGTCTCGGCGGCCCGAGTGCTGGTGGACGCCGCCCGTAGCAGCGGGAGGAACGCGCCGTCGTTCTCCCACACGGCGAAAAATCTCGGCATCAGCACGGTGGCGAGTGAGTCGACCGGCACGTCGTGGAGGTCGGGAAGGTGGAGTTCGAACTCGGCCGCCTCCGCGAACAACGATTCCTTGTTGGTGAAATAGCGGATCACCAGGGCGGGATCGACGCCGACATCCGACGCGACAGCCCGCATCGTCGTGCGGTCGTAGCCTTCGGCACCGAACCGGGCGCGGGCGGCATCGAGGATCGCGGCGCGGGTGGCGACAGCGGAGCGGGTACGTCGTTCGGGCATTCTCCGAGTGTAGTCAACAGTTGTTGACTTGGCGATCGAAGGCGCTTACCGTAGAAGTCAACAGGCGTTGACTCGGAGCTCGATCGGAGGACCGTCATGAAGAACACCGACGTCGTGGTGATCGGCGCAGGGCCCACCGGATGCATGCTTGCCGGGGAGTTGGCAGCCGCAGGGAGATCGGTGACCGTTCTGGACAAGCGGCCGGTACCCTCACCGCTCAGTCGGGCATTCGGTGTTCATGCCCGCACCCTGGAGTTGCTGGACGCACGTGGACTCGCTGACGAGCTGGTCGCCTCGGGCGCGCCGTCTCCGGGGTTGAAGATGTGGCGAGGTGCGGAATTGAATCTCGCCGGCCTTCCGTCACGGTTCCCATTCGTACTCATCACTCCCCAGCGAAATGTCGATTCCCTCCTCGAGCGGCACGCCCGTGAACAGGGTGCCGAGATCATCCGCGGCATCACCGTGATCGGGGTGCAGCAGGACGGCGACGGTGTCACAGTGCGCGGGCGGGACACGTCGGGAGTGGAACACGCGTTTCGCGCGGCGTACGCGGTGGGGGCCGACGGCGCACACAGTGCGGTGCGGCAGATGATCGGTCAGCCGTTTCCCGGAAAGGCGGTGCTCCGTTCGATCATGCTCGCCGACGTCGAACTCCGGAATCCGCCCGACAGCATCGTGACCGTCAACGCGGTGCGCGACGGATTCGCCTTCCTCGCCCCATACGGCGGCAACCTCTTCCGGGTGATCGCCTGGAACCGGCGACATCAGGTGGACGACAGCGCTCCGGTGGACCGGGCCGAATTGCGCGACGTCATCGAGAGCGCCATGGGTACGGACCACGGCCTCGGTGCGGTGCAATGGCAGTCGCGGTTCCACAGCGACGAACGGCAGGTCCCGCAGTACCGGACGGGGCGAGTGTTTCTTGCCGGCGACGCTGCGCACGTGCACTCACCCGCCGGTGGGCAGGGGATGAACACCGGCATACAGGACGCCGCCAACCTCGGATGGAAGCTCGCCGCGGTGCTCGGCGGGGCGGACGACTCCGTGCTCGACACCTATCACGCCGAACGGCATCCGGTAGGAAGGATGGTTCTCCGGACCAGCGGCACCACGATGCGAATGATGACGCTCCGGCCGTGGGTGCTGCGGAAGATCCGGAATGTGGTGGTCGCGACTCTTCTGCGGTTTCCGCCGACCGGTGGTGCTGTCGCCGGGACGTTTTCGGGTATCGGGATCCGGTACGAGCACCGAACCGGCGACAGCGAACTGGTGGGCAGGCGGGCCGAGGACATTCCGACTGCCGCCGGCAGGTTGCACGAGGTACTGCGCTCCGGCGGTTTCGTCCTGATAGCCGAGCGGGACGTGCCCGTGCCTTCCGGGGTTCACGCCGTGACCCGGCTCGGCGACGGACCCGCGTTGCTCGTGCGGCCCGACGGGTACATCGCGTGGGCGGGCGACAGTGCGTCCGATGGGTGGCGAGTGGCCTTGAAGCGGTGGACCGGCCGCATGCCGGTCTCAGCCTGAATTATCCAGGTTTGCTGTGTAACTGTCCCATATCCCTTCGCTTGATCGAGACAAAACTCGCCTGGCCGAGGATTCATTAGACAGCTAGACTGGCTAATGACACTGAAGCAGGGAGGCCGCAATGGACGAGCGAGTAGATCAGCTCCGCGAAGACATAGTGCTGTTCACAAGGCGCATTCGCACCAAAAGGGCAGGCCACCTGCTTACGCCCACGCAACTCCAGGCGCTCGCCCACCTCGATCGAGAAGGACCGATGAGCGCCAAGACGCTCGCCGACCTCGAGCAGGTGACTCCCCAGTCCATCGCCCGCACGGTCACCATGCTCGAAGACGCGGGCATGGTTTCGCGGACGGTGGACCCACAGGACGCGCGCGCCAGTCTCATCGCAATCACCGAGTCCGGGCATCGGATGCTGGCCGCCGACCGGGCCCAACGCAGTGAATGGTTGTCGGCGGCGTTGGCTGACACCTGCACGGACGCCGAACGTGACTTACTCTTCATCGCCGGCCGCTTGCTGAGGCGGCTCGCCGACGTTCCGGATCGGGGCCGGCTTCCCGACTCTGCGGGGCCGGGTTCGCGTGAGGAGTCACTGATGACTCCGTGACGGTCACCGACGCCACTCCGCCGCAGAAAGCCCGCTCGGTACCGTTCCGGGTCAGCGGCTCGGTCGCAACCGGCAGTATTCTCCAGCCGCTGAACTCGTCGATGATCGCCATCGCGATCGTCGGTATCGCCGCACAGTTCGGCCCCTCATCCGGAATAGCCTGGGTGATCTCCGCCCTCTACATCGCGACCGCCGTGACTGCCCCGATGGCGGGCAAACTCGGTTCGCTGCTCGGCGCTCGGCGGGTGTATCTGGGCGGTCTCGCGCTGGTGGCGTTGGGGTCGATCGCGGGGTTGCTGGCGCCGTCGGTCGGCTGGCTGATCTTCTCACGAATACTGGTCGGAATTGGAACTGCCACACAGTATCCCAATGCCATGACGATGATCCGGGGTTACGCGGAGAAGTACGACGCGCAGCCGCGTACCGCGATCACGACACTCGCCATCTGCAGTCAGGCGGTCGTCGCCCTGGGGCCCACGCTGGGTGGTCTGCTCGTCGGCGCCTTCGGGTGGCAGGCGATCATGTGGATCAATCTCCCGATCATCGCCTTCAGTGCCCTGGCCGTTGTGCGGTTCGCCGACGTCGGGTTCGTCGGCGGTTCGTCGGTCGGTCACCGGCAGTTGCTGCGCTCACTCGACCTTGCCGGGGTGCTGTTGTTCCTGGTGCTGGTGTCTTCGACGATGCTGTTCCTGCTGTCGTCGACGTCGGAACCGCTCTGGTGGCTGCTGCCGGTGTGGGCGCTCGCTCTCGCCGCATTCGTCCAGTGGGAACGGCGGGCGACGGAACCGTTCATCGACGTCCGGGCGCTCACCCGTAACCGCGCACTCGGCGCGACCCTTGCGCGCACACTGTTGACCTATACGGCGTTCTACTGTGTTTTCTTCGGAGTGCCGCAGTGGCTGCAATATTCACGCGGTATGAGTGCTACCGAGGCGGGCCTGACAATGCTGCCCGTCGCAGTGGTTGGCATCGGCTCGACGATGCTCGCGTCGAGAATCTACCGGCGGCACGGCGCCCGGCGGACACTCGCCGTCGGCACGTGTGCGCTGCTGCTGGGTGGCCTGCTCCTCGCCTCGGTCGAGAGAAGTACCGCACCGATCGTGGTGCTGCTGCTCGTCGCCGCCGTACTCGGAATACCGAATGGCTTCAACAACATCGGCAACCAGAATCTGATCAGCTCGGTGACGTCGGTCGAGGAGGTGGGCACGGCAATCGGGATGTACCGCACCGTCCAATACATCGGTGCGAATCTGTCGGCGGTGGTGCTCCAGGCCACCGCCGGACACATCATCGGTGACGACGGACTGCACCGCACCGGCTGGTTCATCGCGGCTGCGGGAGTCGTGCTGCTCGTCGGCGTCCTCACGTCCCGAAGCATGCGCGACAGCCGGTCTTCGCAAGTGTCCGCGGTGTAGCTGCGGGAAATAGTTGGGTCGGAGCGACGGTTGCGTCGAGGGTGAAGCTGTCGATCCTGGACCGATCCCGCACGCGTGCCGGCGTGCCCGATGCCGCTGCGCTGACGGGGACGATCGACAGGGCGGTGCACGCCGAGCAGCTCGGGTTCCACCGGTTCTGGGTGGCGGAGCATCACGGGGTCCCGGGGATCGCGAGTGGCTCCCCGCCGGTACTCCTCGCCGCGATCGGAGCCCGCACCGACCGCATTCGGCTGGGATCGGGTGGCGTAATGCTGCCCAATCATCAGCCGCTCGTGGTGGCGGAACAATTCCTGATGCTCGAAGCCCTGTACCCGCGGCGGATCGATCTGGGAGTGGGGCGGTCACTGGGATTCACCAGACCGGTCCGTGACGCTCTGCGCCGCGACCGCACTGCACCCGATACGTTCGCGGACGACCTCGACGAGCTGCGGCGGTATCTGGAGGGGGCGGCGCCGGTCACCGCACGACCCCGGGCGGAGGCAGCACCCCCGATGTTCGTGCTCGCCACCCGGCGGGGGCTCGACTTCGCCGCGCGCGCCGGACTGCCGGTAGTTGTCGGCGGGCCGATACTGGGCGCTACCGAGGGCAGGATTCCAGAGCTCGATCGCTACCGGGACGACTTCGTGCCCTCACCGGGGAACCGAAAGCCGTACGTGGTGATCTCGCTCGAGGTGATGATCGCGGACAGCACCGACGCGGCGCGCGAACTCCTGCTACCGGAGGCGTGGGCGCTGGCGTCGTCGGGCCGGACGGGTGAGTTTCCGGCCCTCGAACCGGTCTCGGTCCTGCGCGATCGGCCGTGGACACAGCGGATGCGTGAACAGATCGACGCGTCGATCGAGTCGTCGATCCACGGAACGGCGGACGAGGTGCGGGAGCAGCTCGACTCCCTGTTCCCCCGCACCGGCGCGGATGAGCTTCTCGCGTCCACATCGACGTTCGACCGCGAGGCACTGTTCGACGCCGACCGATCGCTGTCGCTTCTGTACCGTGAGTGAACCGTCACCATTCTCGAGGTCAGGAGATCAACTGATGAAGGACTTCACCGCCTGGATCGCTCGCGAGAACGAGGGCACGATCGAACTCGCCCCCGACACGGTCGACGAGTCGTTTCTCCCGCCGGGTGAGGTCACCATTCAGGTCGAGTACTCCAGCGTGAACTTCAAGGATGCTCTTGCGCTCACCCCGAAAGGCGGAGTGGTACGCGCATACCCGATCGTGCCCGGCATCGACCTCGCCGGCACCGTCGTCGACTCGGAGTCGTCGGAGTTCGCGGTCGGCGACAAGGTAGTCGCGCACGGGTACGACATCGGTACCGCCCGCCACGGTGGGTACGCGCAGTTCGCCCGGGTCCCGGCCGACTGGGTGGTGCGTCTGGACGGCATGTCGACCCGGACCGCGGCCGCGATCGGGACAGCCGGTTTCACGGCCGCGATGAGCGTCGAGGCGTTGCTGTCCCGCGGACTCGAACCGGGCGACGGTCCGGTGCTGGTCACCGGCGCGAGCGGCGGTGTGGGAACGGTTGCCGTCGATCTTCTCGCCGCTGCCGGCTTCGACGTGGTGGCATCGAGCGGGAAACCCGAGAAGGCCGAGCTGCTGACCAGCCTGGGTGCGAGCAAGGTGATCGGCCGGCTACCCGAATTCGACACCAAGCCTCGCCCGCTGGGCAAAACGCAGTGGGCGGCCGCGGTCGATTGCGTTGGCGGTGCCACCCTCGCACACGTGCTCAGCACCATTGAGTACGGCGGCTCGGTGGCGGCCAGCGGACTCACCGGTGGATCCGGCCTCGACACCACGGTGCTGCCGTTCATCCTCCGCGGGGTCAGCCTGCTCGGTATCGATTCGGTGCAGTACCCGATCGCGCAGCGCCGCCGCCTGTGGAAACGTCTCGCCACCGATCTGGCGCCGACGCACCTCGACTCGATCACCCACGACGTCCCGATCGCCGAGGTGGTGTCGGTGATCGACCAGGTGCGGGCCGGGTCCTACTCGGGCCGTGCCGTCGTGGGCTTCGCCCCCGTGAGTACTTATTGACATCGCGCGGTTGACAAGTACTCACGGGCGGCGGAGGCGCACGATCCAGGAGCGGGACTGGGCGGGGTCGATCACATCGTCGAGTTCGAAGATCGTGGCCGCGTTCAGTGCCTTGCCCTGCTGGTACGCCGCATCGACCAGCTGAGAGAACGCCGCATTGCGCTGGGCCGGATCGTCGATCGCGTCGAGTTCCTTCCGGAATCCGAGTCGGACGGCACCTTCCAAACCCATAGCCCCGATTTCGCCGGTCGGCCAGGCGACCGTGAACTGTGAGGCGTGGAACGATCCGCCCGCCATGGCCATCGCTCCGAGGCCGTAGCCCTTGCGCAGGATGATCGTGCCGTAAGGCACGGTCATTCGCGCGCCCGCGATGAACAGTGCGCCGAACCGGCGTACGGTTGCGTCCTTCTCCGAATCCGGTCCGACCATGAATCCCGGTGTGTCGCAGAGAGAGACCACCGGAAGACCGAACGACTCGCACAGTCGCAGGAAGTCGGCCATCTTGTCTGCCGCGACGGCATCGATGGCGCCGCCCAGGTGATGACTGCTGTTGGCGACCACTCCGTACGGGTGCCCTTCGACCCGCATCAGTGCCGTCAGGATGCCGACCCCGTAGTCGGGTCGCAGTTCGAGTACCGAGTCGACGTCCGCGATCGCGTCGACGGCAGTGCGAACGTCATACGCGCGTAACCGGTTCTCGGGAACGACGTGCCGGGCAATCCGCTCGTCCGGGGCAGACCACTGTGCAAGCGGTCCCTGGAAATACGACAGATACCGTTTGGCCAGCTCCACCGCGTGAGCCTCGTCCCGGGCAAGGAGGTCGATCACCCCGTTGCGTCGTTGCACCTCGACGGGTCCGATGTCCTCCGGCCGGTACACACCCAGCCCGCCGCCCTCCACCATGGCTGGTCCACCCATGCCGATATTTGCGTCGGGTGTGGCGATGAGGACGTCGCAGACCCCGGCCAGCGCGGCATTACCTGCGAAGCACCGGCCCGACACTATCGAGATCAACGGCACCTTCCCGTTCAGGGCCGCGAGCGACCGGAACGTGTCGAGGTCGAGTCCGGCCGCGGTACCGGCGTCGGTATCGCCTGGCCGGCCACCGCCGCCCTCGGCGAACAGAACCAACGGAATCTGTTTACGCGCAGCCAATCCGATCACCCGGTCGGTCTTCGCATGGTTGCGCATCCCCTGCGTACCGGCGAGGACGGTGTAGTCGTACGACAGCACCACCGCCTCCGACGCAGCCGCGCTGAACACGTCGCCGTTGATGGTCGCGAGTCCCGCGACCAGGCCGTCTGCCGGTGTGTTGTCGATCAGGTCCTGTTCGGAGCGACGGCTGCGCTGAGCCGCGAGGACGAGGGGACCGTATTCGACGAAACTGCCGGGGTCGACGAGGTCCTCGATGTTCGCCCGGGCGCTGCGGCGACCGAGCTTCGCCCGCTTGGCCATGGCTGCGGGACGGGCGGCGTCGAGGGTTACCTCGTGCCGGCGCCGGATCTCGGCCAGATCCTCGCGTGCACCGTCCAGCTCGACGGCAATGTCTGCCATCTGGGCTGAATCGGCGCCGGTGCGGCGGATGACGACAAGTGGATCCCCGGTAGCCACAGTCTGTCCCGGAGCGATCAGCAGTCGTTCCACTATCGCGGCCGCGGGACTGGCGATCGCGTGTTGCATCTTCATCGCTTCGAGTACCACCAACGCGGCGCCCGAGTCGACGTTACGGCCTTCGTCGACCACTTCGACGATGGTTCCGGCCATCTCCGCCCGCAACACTTCTTCGCCGGCCCGCAACTCGACGGCGGCGGACGGAACGTGCGGCCCCTGCTGGGCCTGCGCGTCCTCGACCAGCCTGCTCATTCGCTCGCCGAGATAATCGGTGCCTACGACCCCGCTTCCGAAATCCGGATCGGTGAGGATGGCACGCAGGAACGCGATGTTGGTGGGGACGCCTTCGATCTCGAACTCGGCGAGCGCCGCCTCCGCTTTCCGAACGGCGGCAGAGAACGCGGGTCCGCGGGAGAGGACGATCACCTTGGCGAGGAGGGAGTCGTAACGCGGGCTCGGGGAGAGTCCCGGCTGCCCATAGGTATCGACCCGAACACCGGGTCCGGTCGGTGGGGAGAACACGGTGAGGGTGCCGGCGGCGGGAACGGCCTGCCCGTCGGAACGCATCGTCTCCATGTTGACCCTCGCCTGCACGGCGATACCCCGGGACGCGGCAGGCTCACCGGAGGTGTCGAGCCCGATGGCGGTAATTCCGTGGGGGAGGAGCAACGACTCGAAATCGGTGCCGGCGGCGATCGCTAGCTGTGTCGCTACGAGGTCGACACCGGTCACTTCTTCGGTCACGGTGTGTTCCACCTGGATTCGCGGGTTCACTTCCAGGAAGTAGAACCCGTCGCCAGAGACGAGGAACTCGACGGTGGCAAGTCCTCGGTACCCCACACTGGCGCACAAGCGGGCGGCCGCCTCGTGTAGCTCGGTGCGCAACGTCGGGTCGAGGCCCTGTGCCGGTGCGATCTCTATCAACTTCTGATGTCGACGCTGGACGCTGCAGTCACGATCGCCGAGTGCCAGCGCGCGCCCACCCTCGGACGACGGCGCCGCCACCACCTGAACCTCGATGTGCCGCGCGCCCGTCAGCAGCGCTTCCGCGAATACGGCGGGGTTACCGAAACCGAGCTGGGCTTCGGACGCACAGAGCCGGTAGGCGTCGTCGACGTGGTCGGCGCTGTGCACGGCGCGTATTCCGCGGCCACCGCCACCGGCAAGTGCCTTGATCATGATGCCCTGGGGCCGGCTCGCGAAGAAGGCGCGGACGCCGTCGAGATCGGTGGCGCCGTTGGTTGCCGGCAACACCGGCACCTTCGCCGCGACGGCTGCATCCCGGGCCGCCGACTTGTTCCCGAAGACGTCGAGCAGGTCGGGGCTCGGGCCCACGAAGTTCACGCCGACCTGTGCGCACTTGCGGGCGAATTCTGCGTTCTCGCTGAGAAACCCGTACCCCGGATGTATCACGGTGGCACCGAATTTCTCCGCAACTGCGAGAAGTGCGGCGTGGTCGAGGTAGGCGGCCGGGCCCGATCCGCTCAGCGCCGCCGCATCGGTCGCGGCCCGCACGTGAGGGCAATCCGCATCGTCCTCTGCGTAGACGGCCACCGTCTCGATCGACATCTCGGCGGCGGAGCGGATGATGCGCAGCGCGATCTCGCCACGGTTGGCGACGAGCAGTGTCACTTGTACTCCTCGGCAAGGGTGAACAGGTCGGCCTTACGGACCTTTCCTGTCGCCGTCATGGGCAGAGTGTCGAGGACTTCGACGGTGGGCACCTTGTAGCCGGCCATGTTCTGGGCTGCCCACTCTCGAAGTTCGTCACCCGACACGTCCTGATCAGCCAGTAGTTGGACGAAAGCGAAAGGAACCTGACCTCTCGCCGAGTCGGGTTTGGGCACCACGGCAGCGCACTGAATGGCGGGGTGCAGCAGGAGCAGTGCCTCTACCTCCGAGGGAAACACGCTCATACCGTTGGTCTTGATCATTTCCTTGTTGCGGGCCAGATAGTGCAGAGCACCTCTGTCGTCGAGTTTGCCGATGTCACCGGTCCACAGCCATCCGCCGCGCAGCGCCTCAGCCGTGGCCTCGGGTTTTCCGTAGTAACCGGTCAGCAGGGATGGGCTGCGCACGATGATCTCACCAGCTTCGCCCATCGGAACCGGTACGCCTGCCTCATCGACGACGAGTATGTCCGTGCCGGGTACCGGGAGCCCGCAGAACACCGGTTCACTGAGAAGGTCGAAGTCGCCGGTGTGGAAGCCGAGGGTGATGGTGTCGGCGGTGTGGGTTTCGGTCATCCCATAGCTGGCTTCTCGCAACACGTGTCCGGTGGCGTCGCGCCAACGGGCACGAATCGCCGGATCGAGTTTCAGCACGAACGACACCGCCATGGCGTTGTGGAGTGTCGACAGATCGCGGTCGGCGAATCCGGGAAGACCCATCAGTTCCACGTAATTGTCGACCGTCCCGACCATCGAGGTCACTCGGCATCGTTCGATCAGCGTCACCGCGGCTTCCGGATCCCAACGGGTGAGGAGGACGACGGTGCCGCCGTTGAGCAGCGGGTACAGAATTCCGAAATCTTCTCCCGCAATCCAGAAGATGGGAAGGAAACCTAGAACGACCGGTGGTGTCTCACCGACTCGTCGTCCGCCTGCGACGGTCGCGGTAGCCGCGGTGTAGACCATGTGCCACTGAGTGTGCTCACAGCCCTTGGGCATTCCGGTGGTACCCCCGGTGTAGTTCAACACCGCGAGGGCGTCGGGGTCGGTCGCAACCGGTTCCGCGCGGGGCGACGCCATGATCTCGGCCCAGTCGGTGGTCGCGGGGTCGGCGACAGGGAAGGGGGGAGGGACGCTCGGTACGGGCGGCAACAGGTCGGACAGTGATGTCACCGCAACGTGGCGCAAGGGAGTGTCGCGCCGGACCGACTCGACCATGGGCGCGAAAGTGTTTTGTGTCAGCAGGATCTCGACCCCGGCATCGTTGAGTTCGTAGATCAGTTCGTGTTCGCGGAAGAGTGGGTTGATCGGCACATGGACTCCACCGATTTTGAGTATGCCGAGCATTGCGATGTGAAACTGCGGGCAGTTCGCGAGGTGCACGCCGACGCGGTCACCGGCTGTGGCCCCTTGTTCGAGCAGCCAACCAGCGAACCGATCGGACAGGTCGTCGAACTCCGCGTACGTGATTCGGCGTCCGTAGAAATCGATTGCGACGGTGTCCGGACGCCGTGTCGCCCAATGGCGTAGGTAGCCGACGACCGTTCGATCCTCGATCGGATAATCGACGGCTTTCGGTACCTGCGGTGGCCAGGCGGCATCCTGGATTGCGCGAAGGTCGGCGAGGGCTGCTTCCAGCACCGCATGGTCACTCGAAGGTGGAGGTGGCATACCGAACTCCCGATTCTGTGCGGATATTTCCGGCTCAGATGAAGCCGATGAGTCTTTCGGAGATGGCGGTCACGTCGGAGGTGTAGCGACGCCGCTCCCGGGGCGTGGCGTCGACGAGCCGGGCGGCACCGGCAAGTTGGGCGTCGGCCAGTGTCTGCGCGATCCGTGCCGGTGACGCGCACGGGACTACGTCGCAGCTCTCGTTGATCCGCTCGATGAAGCGGGTGTACCGACGAATCAGCCGTGTCTGCACGGCAGACCATGTTCGGCCGACCTCCGGATCGAGACGCGCGCGGTGCTCGATCAGCTCGAGGACACGTCCGTTGGCGTACACCGCCTCGACGAAGGCCTTGGTTGTGGTGTGCAGGACTTCACGCAAATCCTCGCTGGCGGGACCTTCCACGTGCTGGGATTCGAGGAACTCCTCACACACCTCGGCCGCCACCGCATGGAACATTTCGTCCCTCGACGAGAAGTACGCGTAGAACGTCGCCCGTGAGACGTCGGCGCGACTGGTGATCACCTCGACGGTGGTGCGGTCGTAGCCGAGTTCAGCGAAGCACGCGCCCGCTGCGCGGATGAGCGCCCGCCGCCGCGGTCCGTCGTTGTTCTTCCGCACAGTGCGAGCCCGCTCCTGCACCTGACTTGTGGTCACGATCACAGTATTGATTGATATTGACGTCAATGTCAATATCGTACGCCGCAATCAGCGAAACTACCGGGAGGGTTTGGGTCAGAGGGGTTGGAGGAGGAAAATCCGGAACTCGCGTCCGCCCGACCGCGCGTGTTCCATAAGGTAGCCGGGCCAGTACTCGGTGACGAACGCCCACAGCTGCTCGCGTTCCTCGCCCGTCACCATCCGGACGCTCATCCGGCGCTCGTGCGACCCCGCCCTTACGCGGGCTTGCTGGGCGTCCCGTAGATTCGCCGACCACATCGGATGCTCGGGCCGTCCCCAGTTCGAACCGGTGACGATGTACCCGTCGCCGTGCGGGATGCACAGAAGCGCGGTGGTCCGAGGGGTGCCGCTCTTGCGTCCCGGAACCGTGACCTGCACGGACTGCAATCCAGCGATGCCAATGAGGCTCACCCGGTTGCCCGTCCACGCGCGCAGATGCGATTCGAGCCAGATGATGACCGGCGCCAGCCGCATGACCCACTCCTGTGTCCCGAGCCAACGGGCGAGCGCGACCAGAGGATTGCGGCGCCGAGGGGGCTGCGCGGAGGACGAGGAACCGGCATTCATGTCCGTCATCATCCCCCAGCGGCAGGGTGCCCGCGCAGTCGCCGATGAGTTTTCTGCTGCTCTCGGGTCTACCTTTCAGATTCGACGGAAGAACCATGGCGCCCATGCCTTGACCTCGACAAAGGTTGAGGTTGCAAGATCATGTCAGCAAGGTCAGTCAGCATCTCACCGAAGGAGAACGAACATGTCGAGCACCGAAACCACGGCCACCGCGACGAGCGCCGCCACGAAGTTCAATCCGCTCACCCTCGAACTGAGCCGTCCCGCCGCCGTGCTCTGGACCGCCGTGATCGCACTCGTCCCCAACCTGGTGCTGTGGTTGCTCGCACTTCCCGCAGGTGCGTCGTTCGAGATGACGGATGCGGGGAAGACCACCAGTGCGGCACCCGGCGGCGTTATCGTCATGACGGTCGTTCCCCTTCTCATCGGAATGACACTCGCCGCGCTCATCTCCGTTAAATTGCCGGCCATCATCCGTCCCGCAGAGGTGATCGGGGTCGTTCTCGCGCTCGCGACGATCATCCTGACCATCCAGGCCGATTTCGACGCTGCCAGCACCATCTCACTCTCACTGATGCACGTCGTGGTCGCGGCCGCGATCGTCGTGGGGTTGGAAGCGATGCGTCGGCGGATCGTGCGCACCGCCAACGTCTAGGCCGGTGATACTCGGCCCGACCTCGGTCGATCAGGCGCCGCCGGGTTCCGGCGGCGCCTAGTCGAAGAGTGTGGGTGCGTCTCCCGCCGATTCGCCGTCGGCGGCCGTCCCGGTCCGTTCACCGTCACCGGCCTTCACCTCGCCGGTTGGGCTGGTTGCCTTGTGCACCACCGACAGCGCCGTCGTCCTGACCGACAGTCGGTGTCCGTCGGGATGCTGCAGTGACGCGAGGCCCTTGCTGATTTCCACCACCAGCCACGGTCCTGCGTGACCGGATGCCTGCACCAGATCACCCACCTGTATCTGTACGGCTACCACCGCTTCCTCCCAAGGTCTACTGCACCGACCGTGTCAGCGTAGCGATATCGGCGGGCGCAGGCCGGATGACGGATCGGGGGCCCGACCGCGCCCCCGCCGGATATACCGTGGTGTATGCGCCTCTCCCGTCGGCAGTTGCTGCGAGTAGGTATGGCCGGCTCGGCTGCGGTGCTGGTGGGCACGTCAGCGGTGAGCAGCGAGCGGTTGCCTGCGCCGCGGTGGCGAGGCGATGACCCCTTCGGACTCGGCGTGGCCTCCGGAGATCCGACAGAGGACGGTGTCGTCTTGTGGACACGCTTGGCACCGGATCCCCTTGCCCCGGGTGGTCGCGGCGGCATGGGTTGGGATCCGGTGACCGTCGAATACGAGGTCGCGCACGACGAGAACTTTCGACACCCGGTGACGCGCGGTACGGCTGTTGCGACGCGTGAACTCGCCCATAGCGTGCATCCGGAGATCCACGGCCTGGAGCCCTCCCGCTGGTACTTCTACCGATTCCGTGCCGGCTCGGCGATCTCCCCGGTGGGCCGGACCCGCACGGCCCCGGCTTCGGGACAGTCCACGGCGCGGATGCGGTTCGCGTTCGCCTCGTGTCAGTCGTGGAGTTCCGGCTTCTACACCGCATACGAGCACCTGAGCGACGAAGACCTCGATGTGGTGGTCCACCTGGGCGACTACATCTACGAACGCGGGTGGAGGCGCGGCCGCGAGGGCATGTCGATGGGCGTCGACCGCGATGAAGCCGTCGATCTGCCCGGCTACCGGCTGCGCTACGCACAGTACAAAGCCGAGCAGCCGCTGCGTGACGCACATGCTGCGTTCCCCTGGATCGTGACCATGGACGATCACGAGGTCGACAACAACTGGGCCGCGGAGGCGCCGGGACTGGGCATCGACATCTATCGAATCTCCGCACTGTTCCGTCGGCGCCGGGCCGCCGCCTTCCAGGCGTTCTACGAGCACCAGCCGCTGCGGCTCGCTCAGCGACCCTCCGGGCCGGGAATGCGCCTACACCGCCGCTACCGCTTCGGCGATCTCGCGCACATCACCATGCTCGATACCCGGCAATACCGGGACCGGCAGGCGTGCGGGGGTAACGTGACCGCGAATTGCACCGACCGGCTCGACGCCGACCGCACAATACTGGGTGCGCAGCAACGGGACTGGCTGCTCGACGGATTCACCGGGTCACCGGCGCGTTGGCAGATCATCGGCAATCAGGTGGCGATGGGTGAGACCGACAACGACCCCGGCTCGGACGCGGTGCTCTCCTCCGACTCCTGGGACGGTTACGTCGCCGATCGCAACGCCGTTCTCGGCGGCGCAGCGGATCGCGGCGTACGCAATCTGGTAGTGATCACCGGCGATCGTCACCAGAACATCGTCGCGGACCTGCGCCGGGACTATGCCGACCCGGAATCACCTGCCGTCGCGTCGGAATTCTCGGGCACGTCGATCACCTCGGGTGGCGACGGCGCCGACATGAATGACACGGGGCGCCGCCTGCTGGCGGCCAATCCCGACATGAAATTCTTCAACGCTCAGCGGGGATATGTGCGAGTCGAGCTGGACCATCAGTTGTGGCGCAACGACTTCCGCGTCGTTCCCTACATCCGTCGTCCGGGCGCGCCTGTCCATACCCGCGCGAGCTTCGTGGTCCAGGACCAGATACCCAATGTCGCCGAGGCGTGACGCCGTATCTCGGCGCTCGACTGGCGGAGGCTCGTGTGGTTCACCGCGCCGACATCGGCGCGGTCAGGTCACCGCAGGGTTGAAGGAGCCGAACGCGAGGTCGGCCGACGGCCATTGACCGGTGGCTGTCACCTCGGCGAAGGCCAGGTCGAAGGCGTCCACGAGCCAACTGGACTCGGCGGTGACGATGAGTTGGTCGGGGGACTCGGCCGAGTCGCTCTCCTTGAAGAGAGCAACCCGCCAGAGGGCGGCCGCATCTGGTTGATCAGCGAGGACGCCCTCGGCGTTGACGGCGAGGAGATAGTGCTGGTACTCGAAATCGATGCGAATGGCGTAGCCGCAACCGATGTTGACGATGCTGGCGGGACGATGGGTGGCCGCAGCGAGCATCATGAGCTCATCTGCGTAGCGATTGGTGAAAGCATGGGCGAGGGGCACGGGCGTCTCGTCTCTGTGAAAGATCGTGAAGCGACTGCCCCACGACCGGCCACACAAGTCTGCGCTCTGCTACACAGCTGGTGTCTCGGCTTGAAGCTCCTAACAATACGGTATCGATGCGCCCGACGTGCACCCGTCGGGCTTGCCTTTGCGGTGATGGCCGACCTTTCAGAAGCAAGTGTCGCCTCGGTCGAGGTATGTGACCTGCAGTTCGTTCGGCCGTGTGCCGTTTGCGGCGTTGATGCGATTTCTTTTGGTTCTCGATGCGTCGAATGACGGCCCTCACTCGGAGTGGCTGGTCGAGGGTAGATATGGGTTGGGTCCCAGCTCGATGGTCGTGGTGGTGGGCGGAAGGCCGACCTCTTCCCACCCGGCGGTCAGGGTGAGGGCATCCGAATCCTGGCAGGTCCCCACCCAGTAGTGCGGCAGCGTCCGATACTCGGTCGGAGGACGCGCGCGGATCGATCTGGTCACCGGGTGGTAGGGATCTGCTTCCCCTTCGATGTCGCCGACAGTGACGAACACGGACAGATAGGACCAGTGTCCGGAGTAGTCCTCGGGGTCGGTCAGCGAGCGCGTCTCGTGGTGGGCAAGTTCGGCGCATCTCCCCGTGGCCGTCAGGACGAGGCGCAATTGCATCCCACTCGGATAGGCGGTGATGTCGTTCAATTGCAGCGTCAGGCCTTGATGGGCGGCGAGGACTGTCGGACCGTGCACCTCGGTCCCGCCGGTGGCGGGTGGTGGCTGCGCCGGCCACCGGTGTCTGCGCATAGAACCGATAGTGCCATCGCCGCCGCACCCAGGCCACTGTCTCTTCTGTCGATCAGAGTGAAGGCATCGAAACGTGAGAAGCCGCCGGCACCTGTCGGTGTCAGCGGCTTCGCATTCGCGTCGGGCACGCTACGCACTGTAGGTCTGACCCGGCGGAAGGTGACGGTGCCCGCCAGTGCGCCTCTCGGCAAGTGGTCGCTCGCAGCGACATATTTAATGTGGTACCCGGGGCATTGGGTCGGACACCGTCGACAGCCTCAACGAGGGCGGTAGCCCGGATATTCCCGGGGGAGTGCCCTATTTTCCGCGTTCGACGATTTGCTCCGCGACGGCGTGGAGGCGGGTGTTCGTCTCCTGTGAGAGGTGCGTGAGCATCTCGAAGGCGCGGATGGCGTCGACGTCGAATCGTTCCATGATCATGCCCTTGGCCTGGCCGATGATGTCCCGGGAGACCAGCGCGGACTGCAATTGTTCCTTGGTGCGCGCGGCCATCAGGGCCAACGCGGCGTGGGCCGCGAGAACCTCGGCCATCGACTCTTCCTGGAGACCGAAGGCGTGGGGTTCGAAGGCGAAGAGATTGAGTGCACCCATCTTGCCCTCGGATGTGTACAGCTGGAAGGAGATGGAACTGTAGATACCCACGTCGACGGCGGCGGCGGCGAATCTCGGCCACCGATCGTCGGAGCGGAAGTCGTCACAGCGGACCACCAGGTTCGCCACAGCCGCCGCGACACAGGGACCCTCGCCGAGTTCCTCTTGAACGTGGTCCAGCTTGGGCAGGAGGTCCGAGGTCGGGGCAACCGACTCGAACTTCTTCCCGCCCCCGGAGACCATCAAGATGCCCGCACACGCTTCCGTCGGCATCAAGTCGACAGCGGCGGCAGTCACGGTGGACAGACTGTCTTCGATCGAGCGAGGCGTGGAGAAACTGCGTGCGAGGTCAGCCATGGTGCGGACGATGTCGCCGCTCCCCGAACCGTTCATCACAGCCTCCTCTGTCCGTCGACGCCGTCACGAGACAGCCGTGCAACCGTCTCCCTTCGTCCACCCTAGGCGGCCGTGCGCTCCGACGTCGGGGCACCGGGGATTGCTGCCGGTGTCTGTGGTCAGTTCGGGCCCAGCGGTCGTGCGAACAGCACCCGCACCGCGGTCCGTCCGACGGTGAGCAACCCGTGAAGTGGGGACAACGCAGAGGACGCGATCGACCACACGGTTGTGGTCCCGGACGGTGGGAGCGGCGTGCCGGCGAATCGGTCCGTCAGCCACTCGAGCATGGCGGGCGCGGAGATCACCATCAGTGACAGGTGCTCACTCAATCGGTCCCGCACATAGGTGACGTGGGCGCCGCCCTCGACATACCGCTCGACCTGCCCGTCGACGTCCTCGATGTGGATGATTTGGTCGTGGACCGGGTGTACCACCAGTAGCGGGCACTCGGGAATGCGTCCGCCGAGCCGGATGTCGTCGAACACCTCCAGGACCTCGGGTGTGGCCAGGATGTCGGCGAGGGGGATGTCGGTGTAGTCGTCGAAGTCGTCACGGGCGAAACGTGCAACAGCTTCCACCGTCGACATCGTTTCGATCTTGTCGAGTCGCCGAATTCCTTCGTCGTCGGCATGGTCGCGGATCACTCGCCCGAGACCGGGATAGAGGTGGCGCAGTCCGGCGACGACGAGCGCGGGGAGGCCGGCGTGGAGGGTGCCGTTGAGCCGGATGTAGGTTTCGCCCGGGTCGCCGACCGGGGCGCCGAGGGCTGCGCCGACGATGTCGATTTCGGGTGCGTATTCGGGGGCCATTTCGGCTACCCAGGACGAGGCCATGCCGCCGCCGGAATATCCCCACACGCCGACTCTGGTCGCGGCGTCGAGTCCGAGGGGCGGGAAACTGAGCGCCGCACGGATCCCGTCGAGGACCCGGTAACCGGGTTCGCGGGGTGCGCCGAAGTAGCCACCCATGCCCTCGTGGTCGGCCAGCGTCACGGCCCAGCCCCGCTCGAGCGCATTGGCGATGATCAGCATCTCGAGGGGCGGGAGGCTGCCGGGCGAGAACGCACCCCGCTGCAGTGCGTACGACGGGAAGCACTTGTCGGCGATGGCGTCGATCGCGCACTGGTAAGCCAGTAGCGGCCGCTCCTCGTCCGGGTCGGCGCCGAACGGCAGCAGCACGGTGGTGACCGCCACCTCGGGAGCCTGGTGCAGGTCACAGCTGCGGTACAGCAGCTGCCAGGCCGACACTTTCTGTGGGATGACGCCGAGGAGAGCCAGTTCGACTTCGCGGCTGCGGAGCACGGCACCCGGCGCCGCGGCGGCGAAACCGGCGGGTGGGACGTAGAAGGGGTCGTCCCCCGGCAAGACCGGCCGGCTTCGCCCGACCGGTTCCGGAAGAATCGGTCCCGACAGCGGCCCCTCGGTAATTTCGGCGTTCACACTCATTGTGCGACCTTTCCAGGACAGAACCCCGCGGAGACGGAAGCTCGGTCGGTTATGCGGTACGACGAGTGACAGACTCTCACAGCGCCGACGGGCGTCTGCACGCGGTGACCCCGGTCACTGGGCGCGGGCGTCCCGTACGTCCTGGGTCGCACCTTCCTCGAACCGACTTCTCATCCCGAATCGGCGACGATGTCCGTCTCCGAGGCCGGAGTCAGCTGTCCTTGGGAGCGAGCCGGGCTGCGAGGAGTCCTTTTCCGAGTTCGCCACCCTTGAGGCTCACGGCCTTTGCTCGCTGGAAGAAGTCGATGAGCTCGGTGTCTCCGGCGCGTTCGGCGTCCCGGATGTAGCCGTCCAGACGCAGAGCGTTACTCAGCGACGCTTCGACGAACCAGATCAAGTTGTAATCCTTGTCTTTCGTTCCCGTCACCGCACCGGTTTCCTGATCGCTCATCTGTAACTCCTCCTCGATCGCCAGGCCCCCTGTCCTCCCAATACGTACCTCACCCCGGCTGCCGGCTACGGCGGAACGGGAGAAGAAGCTCGTGGGTGTGGCCGAACATTCGCAGCGCCGTCACACGTCCGTGACATGCTGGTGTGGTGGCGAAGCAGAGTGCGGGGGTGCTCCCATACCGCATCCGGGACGGTGTGCTCGAAGTGTTGATCTGCCATCCGGGTGGTCCGTTGTGGGCTCGGCGGGACGCAGGAGCGTGGTCGATCGTGAAGGGGGAGTATGCCGTCGACGAAGACCCGTGGGCTGCGGCGCAGCGGGAATTTCGAGAGGAAGTCGGTCTCGATCCGCCGCAGGGTGCGGTAGTTCCTCTTGCTCCGGTCCGGCAACGGGCGGGGAAGGTGGTCAGCGCATTTGCTGTGCGCGGCGACCTCGACCTCACCGACGCGGTGAGCAACGAATTCGAGATGGAGTGGCCGCCTCGATCGGGCCGGCTGACGTCGTTCCCCGAGATCGACCGGGTCGAGTGGTGTTCCGTCGCAGTGGCGCGGATCAGACTGATCGCCGCACAGGTGGCATTCCTGGACGAGTTGGAAAGCGCTGTGGAAGGCGCCGGGCCGTAGCAGACTGCACCTCGCTGCGGAATAGATGCGGACGGCCGGTGTTGTGGAGGGGGAGAGACGACACGGGGTGTACTCGCGCCCCGATGAAGGGAACGGACAATGTCGAACGTCACCGAGACCGCCGTCCTGGCCGGAGGCTGCTTCTGGGGTGTGCAGGAACTCGTGCGTAAGCAGCCGGGTGTGATCTCCACACGCGTGGGATACACCGGCGGCGACGTACCGAACGCGACGTACCGCAACCACGGCTCGCACGCGGAAGCGATCGAGATCGTGTTCGATCCGTCGAAGACGTCCTACCGCGACCTTCTCGAGTTCTTCTTCCAGATCCACGACCCGTCGACGAAGAACCGGCAGGGTAACGACATCGGAGCAAGCTACCGCTCGGCCATCTTTTATACGAGCGACGAGCAGCGACGCGTCGCCGAGGACACGATCGCCGACGTGGATGCCTCCGGACTCTGGCCCGGCAAGGTGGTCACAGAGGTGACCGCGGCAGGTGACTTCTGGGAGGCGGAGCCCGAACATCAGGACTATCTGCAGCGGTTGCCGGACGGATACACCTGCCACTTCGTGCGGCCGGGGTGGAAGCTTCCGCGTCGCGACGCCGAGGTCGGCTGAGCGCTCGGTCGGGCAGTGTGCCGTTCCGGCTTCGGGCACACTGCCGTTCCGGCTTCGGGCACACTGCACGGTGTGACCATCGGTACGCAGGAACCTGTCAGGACTCGTCTGTGGCGGCAGGGCCGGCTCGCCGCCACGGACTTTCCTCTCGCTGAGGTGTCCGACCACCTCGAGGAGGACGGTGCCCTTGTCTGGCTGGACCTCTGCGACCCCGACCACGCGCAACTGTGTGAGCTCGCCGAGGAGCTCGCGCTCGACCAGCACGCAGTCGAAGACGTCCTCGCGCATGCCGAGCGCACGAAGGCGACGCGGTACGCGCACCACACCTTCCTCACTGTCTATGCCACCCGGCTGACGGTGGACGCGCCGCCGGACAGTCTGGGGTCGCGTCTGCGTACCAGCAGGGTGTCGGTGTTCGTCCTTCCCCGCGGGATCGTCACGGTGCGGCGTGCGGACGCCGGCTCGGCGGGATTCGACATGGAGGAGGTGCTGCGGCGCTGGGACGACAATTCCGACCTGTTGCAGCACGGAACGGCCGCCCTGCTCCACGGTCTCCTCGACGTCATCGTCGACGGACAGTTCGACGCCATCCAGTCGCTCGACGACGCCATCGAGGACCTCGAAGAGGGACTGTTCGACGACCGCGCACAGACCCGCGTCATCCAGCGGCACACGTACCGGGCGCGGAAGGAACTGGTGGAACTGCGGCGCGTCGTGCTGCCGATGCGCGAAGTGGTCACCGCGGTGATGCGGCACCGTGAGGAGCACGGCAGCAGCGTTGCTCTGGACAGCTGGTATGCCGACCTCTACGACCACGTCATCCGTGCCACGGAATGGACGGAATCGTTGCGGGACATGGTGACTACCGTGTTCGAAACCAATCTGTCCCTGCAGGACGCTCGACTGAACACGGTGATGAAGAAGCTCACCGGGTGGGCGGCGATCATCGCCGTACCGACCGCGGTCACCGGCTGGTACGGGCAGAACGTTCCCTACCCTGGGTTCGGGCACAACGGCGGAGTGGTGTCGAGCGCGGTCGTGATCGTGGCCGCCGCCGCCCTGCTCTATGTGGTGTTCAAGCGCCGCGGCTGGTTGTGACCGCGGCGCGCACGGTGCTCCCGAGCTGGTCCACGGCGATCGAGTGATTGAATCACAGCACGTCGATACCACATCGTGCACCAAGACCGTGACCGCGCTGGCCGCGCTCGTGCTCGTCGATCGAGGGCTGCTCGACGTGTACGCGCCTGTCGCTCGGTACTGGCTGGAGTTTGCTGCGAGCGGCAGGGGCGACGTCGAGGTCCGGCACTGTGCTCAAGACGTGTCTGCCGCGTTCGCAGCGATGGGCTGAGCGCGGGTAACAACACGGGCGGCCGACGGGCTGCGACCTGGCCGGGCTGGCAATCCGACCAGGTCGGCCAGTCCCTTTGATCAGTCCCCCCTCGGTGCTGCGGTCCGTAGTGTTCCGGGGAGAGGTGCATATATAGCGATGCATCGATCCGCCACACTGATCGACCGAAGGAACGAGTCCCATGCCGCAGCAGGTACGAGGTGTCATCGCCCGCTCGAAGGGTGCCCCCGTTGAGATCGCGACCATCACCATTCCCGACCCCGGACCCGGAGAAGTAGTCGTCGACATCGCGGCGTGCGGGGTCTGCCACACCGACCTCACCTACCGTGAGGGTGGGATCAACGACGAGTTCCCGTTCCTTTTGGGTCACGAGGCCGCAGGCATCGTGGAAAGCGTCGGTGAGGGCGTCGATTCGGTCGAGGTCGGCGACTTCGTGGTCCTGAACTGGCGTGCTGTGTGTGGTCAGTGTCGCGCGTGTAAGCGTGGCCGTCCGCAGTACTGCTTCGACACATTCAACGCGACGCAGAAGATGACCCTCGAGGACGGCACCGAACTCACGCCCGCGCTGGGTATCGGGGCTTTCGCGGACAAGACGCTGGTGCACGCTGGTCAGTGCACCAAGGTGGACCCGTCGGCTGACCCTGCTGTCGTCGGCCTGCTCGGCTGCGGTGTGATGGCCGGTCTGGGTGCCGCGGTGAACACCGGCAACGTCAGCCGCGGCGATTCCGTCGCCGTCATCGGCTGCGGCGGCGTCGGTGATGCGGCGATCATGGGAGCCCGGCTTGCCGGTGCGTCGAAGATCATCGCGATCGATCGGGACGACAAGAAGCTCGAGTGGGCGAAGGATCTCGGTGCCACCCACACGATCAACGGTTCGAACGTGGATGCAGTGGAGGCCGTGCAGGAGCTCACCGGCGGTTTCGGTGCCGACGTGGTGATCGACGCGGTTGGCCGACCCGAGACCTGGAAGCAGGCCTTCTACGCCCGCGACCTCGCAGGCACCGTCGTCCTGGTCGGTGTGCCGACCCCGGATATGAAGCTCGAGATGCCGCTGATCGACTTCTTCTCCCGCGGTGGTTCGTTGAAGTCGTCGTGGTACGGCGACTGCCTGCCCGAGCGTGACTTCCCGATGCTCGTCGATCTGTACCAGCAGGGCCGGCTTCCCCTCGAGAAGTTCGTCAGCGAGCGCATCAAGATCGACGAGGTCGAACAGGCCTTCCACACCATGCATGCCGGTGAGGTGCTCCGTTCGGTGGTGGTCCTGTGAGCGGGAAGCTGCGGATCGAGCGGGTCGTCACCGAGGGTACTTTCGCTCTCGACGGCGGAGAGTGGAACGTCGACAACAACATCTGGCTGATCGGTGACGACACCGACGTGGTGATCGTCGACGCCGCCCATCAGGCGCAGCCGATCATCGACGCGGTCGACGGCCGGCACGTGAACGCCGTGATCTGCACGCACGGTCACAACGACCACGTCACCGTCGCTCCGGAGCTCGCGGAGCGCTTGCACGCTCCGGTGCTGTTGCACCCGGGTGACGACATCCTCTGGAAGATGACGCACCCCGACGCGAAGTACTGGCGGCTCGAGGACGAACAACGTATCGCTATCGCCGGCACCGACATTCAAGTGATCCACACTCCGGGGCACTCGCCGGGTTCGTCCTGCCTGTACCTGCCCGAGGTGGGTGCTCTGTTCTCCGGCGACACCCTGTTCTCCGGTGGCCCCGGGGCGACGGGACGGTCGTACTCCGATTTCCCGACGATTATCGGATCGATCCGCGATCGGCTGTTCGCCCTCCCTGAGGAGACGACCGTGCACACCGGGCACGGAGACGGAACGACGATCGGCACCGAGGCCCCGCACCTCGCCGAGTGGATTGCACGAGGAAACTGAGTTCATGACCGACACCACCGACAGGTACACCTTCGACGAGGATGATGTCGTCGTCACGCACGAGAAGTCCTATGCGGCAGGTGTTCCTGCGGTGTTGGTGTCGTTGCGCCGCGGGTTGGAGCAGATGGGTCCGGTGCGCACGGCCCGCACGTTGTTCAAGTTGAATCAGCGGGACGGGTTCGACTGCCCGGGGTGTGCGTGGCCGGAAACACCGGGGCACCGCAAGCACGCGGAGTTCTGCGAGAACGGGGCGAAGGCGG
Source organism: Rhodococcus sp. USK13 (assembly GCF_018343855.1). NCBI lineage: Bacteria > Bacillati > Actinomycetota > Actinomycetes > Mycobacteriales > Nocardiaceae > Rhodococcus > Rhodococcus sp. USK13. Next base: position 1,669,609 of record NZ_CP069242.1, read on the forward strand.
TCGCGGAGGAGGCCACCACCCGCACGGTGACACCGGAGTTCTTCGCCGAGCATTCGGTGGCGGAGCTGCTGGGCAAGACCGAGTTCTGGTTGGGGCAGCAGGGCCGGCTGACGCATCCGATGGTGTTGCTGCCGGGGGGTACGCATTACGAGCCGATCGGCTGGGACGCCGCGTTCGCGATGATCGCCGGGGAACTACGCGCGCTGGGATCGCCGGACGAGGCGGTGTTCTACACGTCCGGGCGCACCAGTAATGAGGCGGCGTTCGTGTACCAGTTGATGATTCGGGCGTTCGGCACGAACAACCTGCCGGACTGCTCGAACATGTGCCACGAATCTTCCGGGTCGGCTCTGGTGGAGATGATCGGGATCGGGAAGGGCTCGGTGACCGTTCCGGATATCGAGAACGCCGACCTGATCCTGATCGCCGGGCAGAACCCGGGCACCAACCACCCTCGCATGCTCTCCACCCTGGAAAAAGCCAAAGGTAACGGGGCGAAAGTGATCGCGATCAACCCGCTCCCGGAGGCGGGGCTGCTGCGGTTCAAGGACCCCCAGAAAGTGCACGGGGTGGTCGGGAACGGGGTGCAGATCGCCGACGAGTTCCTGCAGATCCGGATCGGCGGCGACCAGGCCCTGTTCCAGGGGTTGGGCCGGCTCCTGCTCGAGGAAGAGGACCGCAACCCGGGCACGGTGATCGACCGCGACTTCATCGACCGGCACACCGCCGGATTCGACGACTATGCCGCCGCCATCCGGCAGGTCGACCTCGACCTTGTCGTCGAGGCGACCGGGCTGACCCTCGAACAGATCCAGCAGACGGCGGAGGCGTTGATCGCGTCGAAGAAGACGATCATCTGCTGGGCGATGGGGCTGACCCAGCACACGCACGGGGTTGCGACCATTCAGGACGCGGTGAACCTGCTTCTGCTGCAGGGGATGATCGGCAAACCCGGTGCCGGAGTGTGCCCGGTCCGCGGGCACTCCAACGTCCAGGGCGACCGGACGATGGGGATCTGGGAGAAGATGCCCGAACCCTTCCTGACCGCGTTGGACACCGAATTCGGCATCGCTTCCCCGCGTAAGCACGGTCTGGACGCGGTCGACTCCATCCGGGCGATGCGGGACGGGAAGGCGTCGGTGTTCGTCGGGATGGGCGGCAACTTCGTCTCCGCGACCCCGGACACCGCCACCACCGAGGCCGCCCTGCGTAACTGTGCGTTGACGGTGCAGGTGTCGACGAAACTGAACCGCTCCCACCTGGTGACCGGGCGAACCGGACTGATCCTGCCCTCGTTGGGCCGCACCGACAAGGATGTGCAGTCCGGGCGAAAGCAGCAGGTGTCGGTGGAGGACTCGATGTCGGTGGTGCATCTGTCCCGCGGCAGCCTGCCCCCGGCCAGTAAGTATCTACGTAGCGAGGTCGCGATCGTGTGCGGGATCGCCCAGGCATTGTTCGGTCCCGACCATCCGGTGCCCTGGCAGGAGTTCGCCGCCGACTACGACCGGATCCGCGACAGTATTGCCCGGGTGATCCCGGGGTTCGAGGACTTCAACCGGAAGGTGCGTGCGCCCGACGGGTTCGCTCTGCCGCATCCACCCCGGGATGAGCGCCGGTTCGACACCACGACGGGGAAGGCGAACTTCACCGTCAACGCACTGTCCTGGTTGCCGGTGCCGGCGGGGAAACTGATCCTGCAAACCATGCGGTCGCACGATCAGTACAACACCACCATCTACGGGCTCGACGACCGTTACCGCGGCGTCAAGGGCGGCCGCAGGGTGCTGTTCATCAACACCGACGACCTTGCCGCGCTGGGCTTCACCGACGGGGATCGGGTGGATCTGGTGTCGGAGTGGACCACCCCGGACGGGACCGTGCAGGAGCGGCGGGCGGATGATTTCCGGCTGGTGCCATATCCGACGCCGGTGGGGAATGTGGCCGCCTATTATCCGGAGACGAATCCGCTGATTCCGCTCGATCACGTGGCGGTGACGTCGAATACTCCGGTGTCGAAGGCCGTGCTGATCCGGCTCGAGAGGCGGTCCTGATGGGGCGGGTGACGCTGCGGACCCCGGTCACCCGGATCACCGATACCCGGCAGTCGACCCGCCCGGACACGGTGGTGGTCGAGGAGCCGCTCGAGATTCGGGTGAACGGGACCCCGCTGGCGGTGACGATGCGCACCCCGGGTTCGGATGTGGAACTGGCACAGGGGTTCCTGCTGACCGAGGGGATCATCGCCGACCGGGCGGATATTGCGTCGATCCGATACTGCAACAGCGTCGACGAGCACGGGGTCAACACCTACAACGTCCTCGACGTCGACCTCGCCCCGGGGATCTTCCTGCCCGACACCGGCATCGAACGCAACTTCTACACCACCTCCTCCTGCGGAGTGTGTGGGAAGGCGTCCCTCGACGCGATCCGGCAACGCACGAAGCATTCCCCGGCCACCGACCCGGTGCGGGTGCCGTCCGCGACGATCGCCGAGCTGCCGGACCGGCTGCGGGCGGCGCAGAAGGTGTTCGACAGCACCGGCGGGTTGCACGCGGCCGGGTTGTTCACTGCTACCGGGGACCTGCTGACGGTCAAGGAGGACGTCGGACGGCACAACGCGGTCGACAAGCTGATCGGCTGGGCCACCGAACAGGGCCGCATCCCGCTGCGGGGGAGCATCCTGCTGGTGTCGGGGCGGGCATCGTTCGAACTCGCCCAGAAAGCAGTGATGGCCGGGATCCCGGTCCTCGCCGCCGTGTCCGCCCCCTCCTCGTTGGCGATCGACCTCGCCCACGACACCGGACTCACCCTCATCGGATTCCTCCGCGGCACCACCATGAACATCTACACCCACCCCGACCGCATCACCTGAGGCTGTCGGCGCGGATACCTGCCTCGAGCGCAATCGCCCCTGCTTCTCCGCGCGACCCCACCCCGAGCTTCTTCAACACCCCGGCAACATGGAACTTGACGGTGCTCTCGCTGATGCCGAGGCTGTCGGCGATCGCCTTGTTCCGCTTGCCCGTGGCGAGATGGCCCAGCACCTCGAGTTCGCGGGGGTTGAGGTCGCCGAGCTGTTGTTCGTCGGGCTTCACCGCCGGAGGATCGAGCGGAATGGCGACGGCGACGCGGGAGCCCCACCCGTCGACGGACTCGACGGCGATCCGCCCACCGAGGGTGTGGACGCGGCCCGACAGTTGCCGAACGAGTGCGTCGGTGTCCAGGCCGCCGGCGCCGTCGTCGCGGACTTCGACCAGAAGATTGGATCCGTCGCAGTCCCAGGCGATGCGAATCCGTTCGAGCGTCGCCTGTGCGGCGAAGGCGAGAACAGCGCTGCGCACCACCGCGCGTGCGGCATGCGCGACTTCACCGGGAAGGGCCCGTCCGTCCACGGGCGGATCGACGTAGTCGACGACGAGTGGCCGGTGCTGCAGAAGGGGCCGGAGTTCACCCTGTAGTCGGGCGAATGCGGTGGTGACGGCTTCCTCCGTGAGGAGACGGTCGGACTCACCGGCCGAGCGCAGCGCCACCAGGGCTGTGGACGCGGTCTCGCTCGCCGTGATGCGCGACCGATGATCGTCGAGATCCTTGGACCGGAGAGTGGCGAGGATCGACTCGAGGGTGGCGGCATGCAGATCCGTCAATTCGACGATGGTCCTGGCCCTCTCGCTCGACGCCGCCCGCGACTCCGCCAGATAGGCCGGACTGGCCTGCGCTACCTGCAGTCGAATGGACACGGCCACGACACCGAACGCGGCCCCGACCAGGTCGACGTCGCGGATGCGCTGACGAGTTTTCGGTACGACGAGCAGCAAGGTGCCGGTGGCGTCCAGCAGTGCCCACACCTTCCGCTTCGAGCCGGCGATCACGGCGTGATCGTCGAAGACCTCGTCCACGGCCAGCTGGGTGCGCAGTGCATCGAGTTCGGTGATGGTGACCCGCTCGGTGATCGACGGATCTCCGCTGACCTTCCGGGGACGTCCCGTGCATTCACGGGTGAAGATCACGAGTGCGGTGTGCGGCCAGATGTCGGCGAGAAATTTCGAGAACCGAACGGCGATGTCGGGGAGCGAGCCGTCGATGACGTCGCGCATCGAGCCGAGAAGATCCGCAGGTGACACCGAGGTCGAGCTGGAGAGAACCACCTTACGAGGGTATCGCGCGGTGCTGGTCAGGTCCGAGCCTCGGCCCGGGCGGCATCGATGACGTCGGACCGCTCGAGACCCAGAATTTCCAGGGCGCGGGCCGCCGTGCCGTGTTCGACTCCCGCTACCGCGCGGACGATGTCCGCCCCGGTGAACGGTCGACGTCCCGCCTTCGCCACCGCTGTCGCCTCGCGGAAGGCCTCGCGCGCCGGTGCCGACAGATGCAGGGGGCCGGAACGGGGCCGGCGCAGCGCCGTGTCGACGGAGGTGGTGTCACCGATTCCTGCTGCAGCGAGTGCGTCACGGTGCACCTGGGTAATGGCCTCGCGCAGAGCGTCCCGGTCGGACCCCAGATGCTCGAACACTCGACGAGAAGTGCCGTCCGGCAACGAAAAAGACGCCAATAAGAGATGTTCCGCACCGGGCTCCCGGTCACCGAGCCGGTCGGCTTCGGCTTCGGTCTCGGCGAACAGCCGTTTCATCGACCGCATGTCGCGCCATCCGCGGGTCAGCATCATCGTGTGCCTCTCCTCTTCGCGTTGCCTGTTTCTCTGCGTCCGGGGCCCAGGCGCTTGTGTGCCGCTTGCCCTGAAATTCCGAGAGCCTGGCCGATCGCCGACCAGGTCCAGCCGGAAGCGAGAGCCAGCTCCACTGCCTTGCGCTCCAGTTGATCCGCCTGACGTCGAAGTGCCACCACGGCAGCCAACGCGGTATCCGGATCCAGATCGTCACCCACAGCTGTCAACCTATGTTGATGATGCGACTCCGTCAACCTTTGTTGATAGGACGGTGGAGTTGTGGTCAGGCGAGGTTGATCGTCGCGAAGATTGTGGTCGGTCGAGGCGAACCGCCGGGCGGCTCCACACTGAACCCGAGGGCCGTCGACTCGTCGATGCCCGTGACGACGGCCGTCGTAGACGGAGACACGGCGCCGGCGTCCATGATCCCCGCTGACACCGGTTCGTGGGAGGGACCGAGGAGCCACATCTGGTAAACAGAGCCCGGAGCAGGCGGAGCGACATCATTCATCACCAGGACACCCGCGTCGACGTCCTTGGAGAAGACGACCGTGGCCGAACCACCACCGGCAATGGGCGCTACCGCCGTGCGGACGTCGTCGGCCGCCAGAATCTGGGCGGGAACGGGCTCGGTGGAATCTTCGCGGAACTGCTGCACCACGGTCACACCGCCGACCGCGAGAACGACCACCGCGGCCGCCGCTGTCAGCGCGGCGATCAGCCGGTTGCGGCGTCGACTGCGCGCGCCGTCGAGCGACACCGGGGTGGTCGCGGCGGGCAGTGACCCGAGGATGCGGCCGATCAGATGGGCGGGTGGTTCCACTGCGGTAGACGCGGACTGTGCGGCCATCGTTTCCCGGACGCCCCGTACCGCGTCGGCGAACTCGACGCGAACCTGGGGCGTAGCGTCCCGCACCGCGGCGTCGATCTGGCGCCGTTGCACGTCGTCGACCGCGTCGAGGGCGTATACCGGGGCGAGATCGAACAGAGGGTTGGTGGACTCATCCATCGACCTGCACCCCCAAACACTGCCCGAGCCTTCTCAATCCGTCTCGGATCCGCGATTTCACGGTGGGCAGGGCCACGGACAACCGCTCTGCCACCTCGCGGTAGGTGAGTCCGCCGTAATAGGCCAGGACGACGGTCTCCTGCTGGATCTCGGTGAGAGTGCCCAGGCAGTCGATGACGTCATTCTTGTCACCACGACGGGCAACCTCTTCGGACACGGCGTCGAACGGGCCGTAGTAGCTCGCCGCGCCGTAGGTCGATTCCCGGTCGGTGCCCGACTGCTCGGAGCGCACCCGATCAACCGCACGCCGGTGCGCCAAGGTGATCAGCCACGACAGCGGTGAGCCCTGGCGGGGGTCGAAGCTTGCTGCGGACTTCCAGACCTGCAGATACACCTCTTGGGTGGTTTCCTCGCTGTAGCCGGGGTCGCGGAGAACGCGCAACACCATGCCGAACACGCGCGCGCTCGTGCGTTCGTAGAAGACGGTGAACGCTTCGGTTTCACCCGCGGCAATCTGCGCGAGCAAAGCCGTCAGCGTCACGTTCTCCGTGGCCCTGTCGACGCCGGTCATCGGCCTTGTCCGTTCATCGAACTTGAGCCTAATCCCAGCCTGCGGCCTGTGCGACCAGGTCGGGGACGTCGACCTCTCCAGCAATCGGGTTGCCGCGTCGAACGATGAGCGCTTGCGCACGTGCCTCGTCGCTGTGGCGAAACCGAATTCCATATCAGTGATTCGAAGCTGAAGTGGCCATGGATTGCCGGATCGACTCGTGCCCAATGGAATACATCGTTGTGGCCGGTCCTCTGGCCCCTTCCTTCAACGCACAAACCCGGCGGCACCGAGATTTGGTACCACCGGTATCTGTGTGTGATGGGTGAGCCGGAAATTACTGCGGCATCAGGACGGAGTCGATCAGGTACACCGTCGCGTTGGCGGTCTGCACGCCACCACAGATCACGCCGGCGTCATTGACCTTCAGGTCGTCACCCGAACCGGTGACGGTGACGGAACCGCCCTCGACGGTGGCGTGCTCGCCATCGATGTCGTCCGGTGCGATCTGCCCGGGCACCACGTGGTAGGTGAGCACCTTGGTGAGCAGAGCAGAATCGGTCTTCAGCGTTTCGATGGTGGCGGGATCGACTTTGGCGAATGCGGCATCCACAGGCGCGAAGACCGTGAACTGTCCACTGTTGAGGGTGTCCACCAAATTGACCTGCGGATTGAGTTGTCCCGAGACCGCCGCGGTGAGCGTGGTGAGCAGCGGATTGTTCGAAGCGGCGGTGGCCACCGGATCCTGCGCCATTCCGTTGACCGACCCTGCGCCCTCGGGCACGGTCTTGGCGTACTCGGCGCAACCGGGACCCACCAGGTTGGCGGCCGGGTCGGCCATCGCGGACGAAGTAGTGGCTCCGGAGCCGGAGTTCGACTCGGAAGTCATGGTGTCTGCGGCGCCGGCAGTGCTCGACGAGTCACTGTCGTCCGAGGAGCATGCTGCACCCAGCAACACCAAGGACGTGCTCGCTGCGACTGCCAGTACCCGTGTGGTGATGTTCATGGAAATTGCCTCTCTCCGATGTGGGTGCGGTTGCGCACCATCGACAGCCATTCGGAGCGGTTCGCGAAGCGGATGGGTCCGCTTTTTATTTTGGTATCCAACCCATCCGGTGGCGAGGCGGCGTCGAATTCCTTCCGCAAGGGTGCCGCGCAGCCCTCTCTTCGGGGTGTGCGTGTCACCGCGAACTCGATCACCGGAAGAGGGCTCGACATGGGCGTTTCGACAAAGTGTGGATGTGCCGTCGGACTCGCGACCGCTGCCGCCGCTGTGTTGCTTGCAGCGGGCCCGGCGCAGGCAGAACCGATGGGGCAGGCGGAGTTTCCTGGGGCGCTGGCCCCTGTCGCCGGCCTCGACGTGGAGCGGTATGCCGGCACCTGGTACCAACTGGCAGCGGTACCGCAACCGTTCAACCTCGATTGCGCGCGCGACACCAGAGCCGTCTACGGAGTGCGCGATTCCACGAATGTGAGCGTGTCGAACTCCTGCACGACGTGGGCGGGAGGAACGAGCGGCATCGAAGGGAACGCGCGCGTCAACGATCCCGTCACCAACGCACAGTTGCACGTGAGTTTCCCCTCGGTACCGTTTCAGAGCGGACCCGACGGTCCTACCAACTATGTGGTGACCTACATCGCCGACGACTATTCGTGGGCACTGGTCGGCGATCCGGCGCGCACGTCTGGTTTCGTCCTGTCGCGGACTCCTGCGGTCGATGATTCCGGTTGGAAGCAGATCCGCCAGGTGGTGGAATCGCGGGGCTACAACTCCTGCCTGCTGCTGACCTCACCGACCACCGGAGGTCGAGACAACATTCAACCCCTCTGCACCGTGTGACCGAGGCGGGCGGCGGCGCCGGTGATGTTCTCCATCATTCCCCGGAAGATGATCCCGTGGAACGGAAGGATGGAGTACCAATACATCCGGCCCGCCAGCCCTTTCGGGAAGAAGATGGCGCGTTGTTCCAACCGTGACGAGTTCTGATCGACGGGGCGGACACGCCATTCGAGCCAGGCGCCGCCGGGAGCCCGCATCTCCGCGCGCAGCCGCAACAGCGAACCACGCTCGATATGCTCGACACGCCAGAAATCGAGTGGATCACCGGTATTGAGCTGCTTCGGATTTCTACGACCTCGGGTGAGCCCGACACCGCCGGCGATCCGGTCGAGCCAGCCACGTACCGACCATGCCAGCGGAAACGAGTACCATCCGTTTTCCCCGCCGATACTTTCGACGACGCTCCACAGGATGTGCGCATCCGCAGCGCACTCCTTGCTGCGCTCGTCGGTGTAGACCACCTCACCGGCCCAGTCGGGGTCGGAGGGGAGCGGATCAGATGGGGCACCCACGGGGGAGGCGCTTGCCCAGGTGGTCTCGACCTCACCGTTGTCGATGCGCCGCAACGCCAATCGAACGGCGTCACGGTACGACGTCAGCCCTGCCGCGGGTGGTGCGATCACGTCGTCGATGTCGTGCTCGCCGACGACGGCATCGTTGTGCAGTGATTCGATCAGTGCCCGGCCCAGCGAACGCGGTATGGGGGTGACCAGTCCTATCCACAAACCGGCGAGTTTCGGTGTGAGCACGGGCAGGACGAGAATTCTGCGTTGCCGCAGTCCGGCGATCTCCGCATAGATTTGCATCATCTCGCCGTACCGGATCACGTCGGGGCCGCCGATGTCGTAGGCGCGGCTGCGCGGTAACGGGGCCTCCGCTGCCGCGACGAGGTAGTGCAGGACGTCGCGGACGGCGATGGGCTGGATCTTGTTGTTCACCCACCGCGGCGTCGTCATCACGGGGAGTCTGTTGGTGAGGTGACGGATCATTTCGAAAGAGGCCGAACCGGATCCGATGACAACCCCGGCCTGTAGAACCATTGTGGGCACGCCGGACTCGGTGAGGATCTTCCCGACTTCCGTCCGAGAACGGAGGTGCGGAGACAGGTCCGCGGAATCGGGATGGAGCCCGCCCAGATAGACGATGCGTCCCACCCCGGCCGTGTGGGCGGCTCGAGCGACGTTCTCCGCGCTGACCCGTTCCGCCTTCTCGAACTCGTCCGGGCCGCCCATGGAGTGGACGAGGTAGTAGACGACATCCACGTCCGCGAAAGCGGCAGAAAGGGATTCGGGATCGCTCAGGTCGCCGCGAGCAATGTCGACGTCCGATGCCCACGGAACATCGGTCAGCTTCTCGGGGGAACGTGCCAGCACCCGCACCTGATATCCGGCTTCCAGCAGTCGGGGTGCGAGGCGTCCACCGATGTATCCCGTAGCACCCGTGACCAGTACGCGTAACTGTGTCATTCCCATACGCTACCCGTCATGAGTGCCGCCTCGCTCGATCAACGCTAGGGTCGAGTGATGGGCATCGTGCATTCGAGCGTGATCCGATCCGCGCGGGACGAGCTGTTCGCGTGGCATACGAGACCCGGGGCCTTCACTCGGTTGTCGCCGCCGTGGCAGCCGCTGTCGCTCGACGAGGAAGCGGAATCCCTGAAGGCGGGGCGGGCGGTGTTGCGCTTGCCGGGCGGCCTGCGGTGGACAGCCCGACACGACCCAGCGGGGTACGACCCGCCGCGGCAGTTCGTCGACTATTCGGCGGCGCTCCCGATGCGGCTGCTGGTGCCGTGGCGGCACACGCACACGTTCGAGGTCGTATCCGAACACGAGACCCGGATGACCGACCGCGTCGACACCGCCGTCCCGGGCCGCTTCCTGGCCTCGACGTTCCTCTACCGGCATCGTCAGGTCGCCGACGACATGGCCCGCCACCAGTGGGCGTCGACCCTGGCGCCGGGTTCCCGCACGATCGCGGTGACCGGTAGTTCGGGCTTGGTGGGTTCGGCCCTCACCGCGTTCCTCGCCACGGGAGGGCACCGGGTCGTCCGCTTGGTGCGCCGCACGCCGCGGACCCGGGACGAGCGGCGTTGGAACCCGGCCGCTCCGGCCGCCGATCTCCTCGCGGGCGTCGACGCGGTGATCCACCTCGCCGGCGCGTCCATTGCGGGCCGCTTCACCGACAGCCACCGCCGTGCCGTTAGGGACAGCCGCATCGAACCCACTCGGCGGCTGGCAGAGCTGATCGCCTCCACCGCCGACGGCCCCAAGGTCTTCGTCACTGCGTCGGCGATCGGCTACTACGGTCCGGACCGCGGCGACGAGCTCCTGCACGAAGACGACGAGCGTGGTGACGGCTTCCTCGCCGACACGGTGGCGGAGTGGGAAGGTGCAACCGCTTCAGCCTCCGATGCGGGCGCGCGGGTGGTGGCCGTGCGGACCGGTATCGTCCAATCTCCGAAAGGTGGTGTCCTGCGGCTACAGCGGCCACTCTTCGAAGTGGGACTCGGTGGCCGGCTCGGTGCCGGTACGCAATGGTTGTCGTGGATCGACCTCGACGACCTGGTGGACATCTACCACCGGGCCGTCGTCGACACGCGCTTGACCGGTCCGGTGAATGCCGTCGCGCCGAACCCCGTGCGCAACGAGGAGTACACGGCGGTACTTGCGTCGGTGCTGCACCGGCCAGCGTTCCTGCCGGTGCCCGACTTCGGACCCAAACTACTCCTGGGTGAGCAAGGGGCCCGAGAACTGGCCCTCGCGAATCAGCGAGTTGTCCCGGGACGGCTTCTCGCGCGCGAGCACCGGTTCCGGCGCCCCGATCTCGAAAGTGCACTGCGGCATCAGCTCGGGCGATTCACGACAGGGGAGTAGCACCCCGTTCCTTGTCGTACGCGGCGACGACGCGTTTGGGGGCGGTGAGGCGCCACGCCTCCTCGACCAGCTCCGCCAGTTCGGTCGACGTCACCGCCTCCAGAACCACGTCGATCCACCCCCAGCGCCCGAAGAACGGCGCCACGAGAAACACCTCGGGATCTTCCTGAACAAGGGCGGTCTGGGTTTCGAGGGTGGCTTTCAGACACACCGTGGGCGCGCCGTACCCGACCAGACCGAACATCTTGTTGCGCACCCGGAAGGTCGGCTGGTCACCCCAGTTGGCAACCACCACCTCGTGTGCCTCTGGCAGAGCCAGCATCATCGTGCGCACCTCGTGCTCGGTCGGCATCGCAGCTCCCACACTTCCTCGGGTTGTCGGGTTCCGTTATATCCGGCCGCACCGACATCGCTCAGGTGATGCGAGCACGGCAGGTGGGAGTTCGTAGAGTGACGGTGGTGACGATCGAGGCACCGGAACAGGAGTGAACCGATGACCGAAGCAGAACCGGCCGGCCCGACCGGTGGTGGTCGAAGTCCCGCAGTCGAGACGGGGCTGGCAGTGCGCCGCGAGGTGATGGGCGCCGATTTCGTCGAGCGGGCTCTCACCCGCACTGCCGGCACCGACAGCGAATCTCTGCAGGAATTCGTCAGCGAACACGTCTGGGGGGCTGTATGGAACCGGCCAGGGTTGGATCGGCGCAGCCGTAGCCTGCTCAACCTCGGCATGCTGATCGCACTGCGGGCGCACGGTGAGCTGAAAGGACATGTGCGCGGAGCTCTCCGGAACGGTCTGACGCGCACGGAGATCGTGGAGGCGGTCATTCACGCCAGCGCCTACTGCGGTGCCCCCGCCGGGTTGTCGGCGATGGCTGTGGTGCAGGAAGCCCTCGACGAGGAACTCGGTCCGCTCGCGGGCACAACCGACGCGTCGTGACGGTATCGGATTCGGACCCACTCCTCGCGGGTCCGAATCCGACACGCCTTCACTGCGTCAGCCGGTGACGCCGGTGATCTCGTTCGGCGTCTGCGGAAGATCGGCCGAATCGGACACGGTCCAGGACTCGAGGTCGACCGCGTGGATCCTATTCTTCGCCGGATCGGTCACGTAGGCCGTGCCGTCCTGCACGAACAGGGCGGGCCGAGGCGACTGCCACTGCTCCGGCTCGGTCCAGGGGTCGATCAGCGGCACCGTACGGGTCACCGTCTTGGCCGCGGGATCGATCACGTGCAGTGCGCCGTCGGTACCCAGGACGAGCGCTTCACCGTGCACACCGCGGCCGAGGGAACGGAACGTGTAGCTGGTGCCGAGGTCGACGAGCGTCAGCTGTCCGGTGGTGGTGTCGGTCAGGCTGACCCGCTGAGGACGCTCGAGCTCGGCGTCCGGGTCGGTCTTGTAGTCGCCCAGGATGATCGGGGAATTCTCGTCCCCGGCCTGGTTGCCGATGCGTCCGTACGGATCGGGACTGGTCACCTTGGTGATGACGCCGTCACGGTAGATCAGCAGGCCGTTCTGGCAACCGACAACCACGGTTTCGTCCGCCGCCACGGCTTCGCCGTGTACGCCGGGGCACTCCTCGTTGCGCGCAATCTCCTTGCGGTCGCGGTCGAGTACGACGATGCCGGTCCGCTCGTCTTCGTTGCCCACCGTGGTGAGCATGCTGCCGTCCGACAGTTCGACCGCCACACCATGGTGCGCTTCCGGTGTCGTGTAGTCGGTGGTCTCGGGCAGGCCATCGGCGAGCTTTGTCGGGTCGAAGACGCGCACCAGGCCGGTTCCGTCGTCGAACAGCACCGTTTTGCCGTCGTGCCGGACCACGTGCCCGGGCGTCGTCGCGTCGAACGAGATGTCCGTGACAGCCGGATCGCTGACGAAATGGCTGTCGCCGTCTGTCCAGGTTCCGGTGTCGAGCGCGGTGAAACTGCTGCCCGTGCTGATCAGTACATGCCGGCCGTCACCCGCCGGATTGAGGCGGTTGAACCCATCCATCTCGGCGGTTCCGACGACATCGAGTGTCTTCGCGTCGAGCACGAGAACACCTCCGTCGTAGCTCAACGCGAGGCGGGGCGTCGCCGAATCGGTGCGCGTTGCGTTGTCGGTGGCAGCGTCTGCCGAGTCGGTGCGCGTTGCGTTGTCGGTGGCAGCGTCTGCCGAGTCGGAAGAGCAGGAGGTCAAGAGCGCAGCCGAGAGTCCTAGAGCAACGACGGCCGCGGGCAGGGGAGATCTACGCAAAAGAGTCACCCATGAGAAGTACTCCTTATCGCAAATGATTGTCAAAGCCATGAATGTGCATGTGGCGATGTGTCACTACGCCAGGCTCCGGCTGATCGTCATGGAATTGGAGTCCATCATCTGGATGTAGGTCCCGGCGTCCGACCCCACGTCCCCGAGTGACTCGGTGAACAGGGAAACGACGGCGACGGGCAACCTCGCCTCCGAAGCCAGCACTTCGGCGAGCCGATTCGGTTGTGACGAATCCACGAAGATTGCCGGTGCCTTCGCGGAAGTGATGGTGGCGGCGAGTTGCGACAGGTCAGAAGCGCTGGGTGACGCCAGCGTCGTCCCACTCGGAATGACGGCGCCGACCACCTCGAAATCGAATCGCTCTGCGAGATAGCCGAATACATGGTGGTTGGTGACCAGTGCGCGGCGCTCTTCCGGAATGCCTGCGAACCGAGACGTCATCCGCTCGGTCAGCTCCTCGAGTTGACCCGAGTAGTCATCGGATCGATCTCGAATCACCTGTGCGTCCACACCGGTCACGTGCTCGATGACCGCGTCGCGAACAAGGGCGACAGCTTCGCGCATGCGGTCCGGATCGGTCCAGATATGTGGGTCCGGTAAGCCCGAGGACTGCCCGGTGCCGTACTCGATGGGCCGCACACGCTCACCGACCTCGAGAATCGGGATCGACTCGGCCCGGGCAGCTTCTACAGTGCTTCCCAGTCCCTCTTCGAGTCCGAGTCCGTTGGATACGACGAGATCGGCGCTGTCCACCCGTGCGGCTTCCGGCGCCGAGATCTCGAACGAGTGTGGGTCGGCATTCCTCGGCATCAGCACCATGACGTCGGCCTGATCCCCGACGACGTTCTCTACCACGTCGCCCAGAATGTTCGTCGTCACCACCACCAACGGGCCATCGGAGGCGGAGGAGGTACACGCGGTGACGGCCGAGGCGGTGAGCGCGAGCAGAAGACCGAGCGGCACCAGGCGCCGCAACGTCGCCGTCATGAACCCACGACGCTGACCGAGGAGGCGGAAATCCCGACATCAAGCCTGCGTGCTATTCGTGCGTTGTCTCGATAGTCGATCTCTATCACGGCTTTCGCTTCCGGGTCGGTGACGTAGGCGCGATTGCCGCCGACGGTGATCGTTGTGGACTCGTGCAGCTTGTCGCCGGTCAGGGCCGGGGCGGATGCCGTCTCCGCCCCGGACGCTGCGTCGAACACCCGGAAGGTGCCGTCGGCGAGGACGGCGAAGAGCGAGCGGCCGTCGCCGGACAGGTTCACGTCGAGCGCCGCGGTCGGCGTCCGAACGTGGGTCCAGTGGTGGGTCAGTGGATCGAGGAGCAGCACACCGTCATTGGCGGTAGGTGATCCCGCTGTCGCGGCCAGGAGGGGCGTTCCGTCGGTCCCCCGGAACGCGGTGGGGCGGGTGCTCGGTCCGATGCCTTCCGGGTACGGAATCTTCTCCGCCGTCCACTGTCCGCCGGTGACGCGTGCGAGGAAGACTCCGTCGTCACACGCCGCGAGCGCGTAGGAGTCGAAGACGGCGTGTCCGTTCGCCGCCGGGCACGCGACGTCGAATACCGTCTCCACCCGGCCGTCCGCGTTGCGGAGCTCGAACGAAGCCGGTGCGAAAGCCCCTGCGCCGGTGCCCGATCGAGAGACGAGGTAGCGATCGGCGACGGGTATCACCATTCCGGCGTGCGCAGATGCGGACGGCACGACCTCGCCGACCTCGGCGCTGTCCTTGCGCAGCTGCGCGAAGTCGATCACGTCGGCGCGGCCGTCGGCATCGAAGAATGTGGCGACCTTGTCGTCACCGATCACGACGGCTCCCGGCTGTTCGCCGGTCAGCTTGCCGATCTCGATGGGGGCCTTGGTGTAGGAGTGGTTGTGGTCGCCGTGGTCGATGGTCCATGATCCGGCGTCGACCACATGCACGGTGCCGCCCGATGCATCGACTGCGAACGCGTAGCGGTCCTTGACTGTGGTGAGGACCGTCGGATGGTCGAATTGGAACGAATGGACCTTATCCGCGGTCGTGAGATCGAGGACGTCGACACGGCCGGACAGCGCGTCCGCGACGACCAGTCGTGGCTCGGGCCCTTCTACCTCGGTGGCTCCTGCTTCGGCCGCGAGGTCGCTGCCCGGCCTGGTCTGGCCGGTGGGCGCGGTCTCGCCCGTCGCGTCCGAGCCGCACCCGGTCAATACCAGCGCGGTGATCGACGTGGCGATCACCGCGCGCACCAGTGTCGTGTTCTGCACTATGCACTCCATCTATTAATAACGATAATCATTACTGATAGGCTAGCCAATCGGCACAGGCGCGGGCGAACTCGCTGCACGAAGGCGCATCACTGCAGTTCGGATGAGTACGGCGACGAAGAACTGCAGCACGGCCAGTCCGGCAATGGTGGAGCCCGCGGCGGTGTCGGCATTCCACGACACGATCAGTCCGAGGACTGTGGCCGACCATCCGAGCAGCACGGCCAGACCCATGGTTGCGACAAGCGAGCGGCCGAAGAGTGCCGCGGTGGCGGACGGCGCAACCAGGAGTCCAAAGACGAGCAATGTTCCGACGATGCGGAACGACGCTACGACGGCGAGGACTACCAGGGCGAGCAGCGCCAGGTGCGCCAACCGCGGGCGCAGTCCCAGTGTGTGTGCTTTGCGTTCGTCGAAGACCAGGGCAACGAACGGCCGATAGGCCACCACGGAAATCAGGGCTGCGACGACAACGGCTGCGGTGAGCCAGATCAGGTCGTTCCACGTTGCCGACAGCACATCCCCGAACAGGAACGCCGTGAGATCGACCGCGAACGATCGTGCCCGTGAGACGATGACCACACCGAGTGCGAGCATGCCGACGAACAGCAGACCGATGCCCGTGTCCTCGGACAGCCGGGAATTCTTCGACACCCACGAAACGCCGAGGATCATCACCACCGCGCTCGCGGCTGCGCCGAGGACGAGGTTGGCGCTCGCGAGGTATGCGACCGCCACGCCGGGCAACATCCCGTGGGAGATGGCCTCACTCATGAACGCCATTCCGCGTACCACCACCCAGGTGCCCACCAACCCGCACAGAACGGAGACCAGCATCCCGGCGAACAGCGCCCGGCGAACGAAAGACACCATGAACGGATCGAGTAGCCACTGCATGGTGCTAACCTAAGCGATAATGATTGTCGTAAGCGAACTCACCGTGCGATACGGGACCGCCGTGGCGCTGAACCGTGTCAGCGCATCCTTCACCGAGCGGACGGTTACCGCGCTCATAGGGCACAACGGGTCCGGCAAGTCGACGCTGCTCCACGCACTCGCCGGCATCCTGCGCCCCACGTCCGGAAGCATCGACGGCCTTCGCGGGCGGCGCGTCGCCTACGTGCCACAACGCACGGCGGTCGGGGACAACCTGCCCCTCACGGTGCGCGAGCTCGTCGGCATGGGCGCGTGGCAGCGGCGCGGTCTGTTTCGCCGCCTCACCCCCGACGACCGCGAAGCTGTGGAGGCCGCGTTGACGCGGCTCGGCATCACGGATATCGCTGCGCGGCAAGTAGGTGCGCTGTCGGGCGGTCAACGGCAACGCGCGTTGCTCGCTCAGGCGCTCGTGCAACGCGGTGACCTACTGCTCCTCGACGAGCCGACCACCGGACTCGATGCGCAGGCCCGCGCCGTGATCAACGACGTGATCGACGAAGAAGCCGCACGAGGTGCCATCGTCGTGGTGGCCACCCACGAACTGCTCGATGCCGAGCGCGCCGGTCGCACGCTGACGTTGACGGCCGGGTCTCTTCAGGTGCCGACGGACGCCACTGTGTCCGGGAAGTTCTCTGTGTCTGCCTAGTTTTCTCGTGGAAGCTCGACGAGTACGAGGCGGTTGCCGTCGGGATCGCGGAAATAGAACATGGGCGGTACGTAGTCGCCGAGGCGCATGACCTCCGCGTCCACATCGACACCGTGCGCCGCGAGAGTCGCATGATCGGCGTCGGCGTCCGCCGTGGACAGCCGAATGCCGGTCTCGACGCCGGCCGGTGCGCCCTCACGTTCCGGAACCAGGGCAATGGAGGTGACTGATCCTGGGGGTGCCACCTCGACCCAGCGCTGCCCCTCGTCGAACTCGGCATCCATGCGGCGTTCGAAACCGAGTGTGCTGACGTAGAATTCGAGGGCCCTGTCCTGATCGGTGACAGGCACGGCCACCGTATGCACCCCGTTGATGTGTGTCTTGCGCTGTGCGGTCACGGCGTCATCCCCTTCTCGTCACCTCTTCTCGCCGGAGCTCACGGCTGCGCGAACGCCTTCTCGAGTGCGGCGATGTCCAACTTGCGCATCTGGAGCATCGCCTGGACTGCGCGCTGGGCCGCGGCGGTGTCGGGGTCGCTCATCAACTCGTACAGGCGATCGGGGACCACCTGCCAGGAGACTCCGAAGCGGTCCTTCACCCACCCGCACTGGCTTTCCTCGCCACCGTCTGACGTGAAAGCCGCCCAGTATCGGTCTACCTCTTCCTGATCCTTACACCTCACTTCGAACGAGATGGCTTCGCTGAACGTGAATTGCGGGCCGCCGTTGAGTGCGGTGAACGGCTGCCCGTTGATGTCGAAGGACACCGTCATCACCTTGCCCTCGGGGCCGGGTGTGCCGGGCGCGTAATAGGTCACGTCGGTGATTCGCGAGTTCGGGAAGAGGGAGGTGTAGAACTTTGCTGCCTCTTCACCGCGGTCGTCGAACCAGAGGCAAGGGGTGATGGGTTTCATGGCGTGGTCCTCTCGGGTGATTTCGATCAATCCTCACCGATATGGACCACGCACATGCCCGAAACTCATCGCCCGGCGGCCACGAATCTCAGCGGACCGTCCGAGTCGTAGCCACAGCAATCGCACCGAGCAACCCCACCAGGGCAAACGCATAGAAGCCCCACGGGACGGCGTAACCGGCTCCCAGCATCACCCCACCGAGAATGGGCCCGCAGATCGCGCCGACGCGGCCCACGCCTGCAGACCAGCCCAGCGCGGTCGCACGGATCTGCGGCGGATGGTTCGCCGACGTGAATGCGTAGACCAGCACCTGCGCACTGAACACGAAGCACCCGGCGAGAAACACCAGCACGTAAATCCCGAAGGACACCTTGACGCTGAGCAACGCCAGGAACACCGCGGCGCCGGCGAACCAGATGATCGCCGCAGGACGCGGGCCGATCCTGTTGGCCACGCCGCCAGCGATCAGAAGTCCGACCACTGCGCCGGCGTTCAGGATGAGCAGGAAGGTGAGCGATGCCCCGAGGTTGTATCCGGCTTCGCGCATGATGGTCGGCAACCAGGTGTTGAGTCCATAGACGAGCAGCAGCCCCATGAAGGACGTGACCCAGATAGCGATGCTGTTGCGCAGGAACGGACGTGAGAACAGGGCGCGCACCGGATTGGCGGCGGACGCGACGGGTGCGTCAGCGGCCGGCGCGGGTTCCAGTTCCAGTCCGTACTGCTTCGCGATGGCCTCGGCCTCGGACCGCTTGCCCTGGGCGAGGAGGTACGACGGCGATTCGGGGAGGTAACGCAACATCAGGGGAATCAGCACGATCGCGGGCAGCGCACCTGCAACGAACATCGACCGCCAGCCGAATGGCTCGATCAGCACGATGGCCAGCGCGGCCGTCGCGACCGCACCCACGTGATACCCGGTCATCAGCAGGGTCGAGGCCGAACCGCCGCCTTGCTTCTTCGAGAATTCGTTGACCAGAGCCAGCGCCGTCGGGAGTGCGCCACCGAGTCCCACACCGGCGAGGAATCGGAACAGTCCGAAGAAGAACGGGTTGGGCGCTACCGCGCACAGCAGCGTCAGGATCGAGAAGGCCGCGACCGCGTACAGCAGCGCGCGCCTGCGGCCGATCACGTCGGTGAGCGTGCCGATGACGAGCGCCCCAATCGTCATGCCTACCAGGCCGAATGTCGAGATGAACGTGATCGTGCCTGTCGACAGACTCCAGTCGGCGTCGTCCCGAAGGGAGGGGATCACGGCGCCGAGCACCACGAGATCGAACCCGTCGAGTAGCACCGCCACCCAGCAGAGGGGTGCGACCCAGAGGGTAGTGGAGGAGCGCATCGCGCTCCGTTCGGAAGTGGTCATCAGATCCTCGGCTTCAGCAGTGTTCGTTAGTTGAACACAAGTTCATATTGCGTACCGATTGTGGGGTGAGTCATAGATCCGTGTCAAACGGCGTCGGTTCGCCGCACCACACCCGGAATACTGGCGGCATGGCCGGAGCCGACGAACGCAGCATGCTGCGCCGGGCATTTCTCGTTCTCGGGGCATTCACGTCGGAACGGCCGCGTCTGTCCCAGTCGGAGTTGAGCAGGCGTACCGGCCTGCCCCTGCCCACAGTGCATCGGCTGTGCAGGCAGTTGGTGGAACACGGCGCGCTCGAGCGGGCCGACGACGGAACCTACGAAATCGGGGTTCGGCTGTGGGAATTGGGGGCTCTCGCACCCCGGGCTCACGGGCTGCGGCAGGTGGCGCTGCCGTATCTCGAGGACCTCTACGAGGCCACCCGCGAAAACGTCCAGCTGGTGGTCCGGGAGGGACTCGAAGCGCTGTACATCGAGCGACTGTCCGCGCGGGGTGCCGTGACCGTGGTCGGGCGTGCCGGGGGACGGCTGCCGCTGCACGCGTCGAGTGGTGGTCTGGTTCTGTTGGCATTCGGCGGCGGCGAGCTGCTCGACGCCGTGCTCGCAGCCGGCCTCGAGCGCTTCACCCCGGCGACCATCACCACCGAGCACCGGCTTCGGAGCACCCTCGACGACATTCGCCGAACCGGATGGGTCACCTGCCGTGAGCATCTCAATGTCGGGACACTGGCCGTGGCTGCGCCGGTGTCGCGGTCGACGGGCGAGGTCGTGGCCGCCGTGTCGGTCGTGGTGCCTGCGGAGAAGGATCCGGCACCACTGATTCCGGCCGTGCGGGCGGCGGCACGAGGCATTTCCCGCGGCGTCGCCTAGTCGTCTTTCACTCAGTGAAAGTGGGGGTGTCGGGAGTGCGGTTCGGGCGCAACAGTGCCTGGTGTCACGAACTACGCGAGGAGTCTGCGCATGAACACACAGGTCGGGATCGTCGGCGGAGGCCCCGCAGGACTGATGCTGTCCCACCTTCTGCACCTGCAGGGCATCGAGTCGGTGGTACTCGAAACCCGCACCCGCGAGGAGGTCGAGGGCACGATCCGCGCCGGTGTGCTCGAGCAGAACACGGTGGATCTGATGGTCGACACCGGGCTCGGCGACCGCATCAAGCGCGAGGGGCACACCCATCAGGGCATCGAACTGCGGTTCGGCGGCAGGGGACACCGCATCGCGTTCGACGAACTCACCGGCGGCCGCGCGGTGACGGTGTACCCGCAGCACGAGGTGCTGAAGGACCTCATCGCGCGGAGGCTCGAGGACGGCGGTGACCTCCGCTTCGGCGTATCGGACGTGCACGTGCACGACCACACGTCCGAAGCGCCCAAGATCACCTATCGCGATGCCGACGGCAACGAACAGACCCTCACGTGCGCCCTCGTCGGCGGATGCGACGGGTCGCGGACCAGCACCCGCGCCCTGATCCCGGCGACCACCGTGCGGACGGACCACTTCCGTCAGTACCCGTTCGCCTGGTTCGGCATCCTCGCCGAGGCCCCGCCGTCGTCGGAAGAGCTGATCTACGCCAACCACCCGCGCGGCTTCGCGCTGATCAGCACCCGCACCCCGCAGGTGCAGCGGCACTACCTGCAGGTGGACCCCGACGATTCGGTGGACAACTGGTCCGACGACCGTATCTGGTCCGAACTGCACGCCCGCGTCGACGGCGAGGGCGCAGAAATCAAGGACGGCAAGATCTTTCAGAAATCGATTCTGCAGTTCCGCAGCTTCGTGTGCGAGCCCATGCAGCACGGCAACCTCTTCCTGGCCGGCGACGCCGCCCACACCGTGCCGCCCACCGGCGCGAAGGGCATGAACCTCGCGATCGCCGACGTCTACTTCCTGTCCAAGGCGATGTCCGAGTACTTCACCACCCGCAGTCGGGCCGGGCTCGACAGCTACACCGACACGGTGATGCCGCGCGTCTGGCGCACCCAGCACTTCTCCTGGTGGATGTCCTCGATGCTGCACCGGCTCCCCGACGACACCGGATTCGGCCACAAGCGGCAGATCGCCGAACTCGACATGGTCACCCGGTCCGTCGCCGGACGCACCCTCATCGCCGAGAACTATGTGGGCACCCCGCTCGAGCTGTGAGTACTTATTAACCGCGGGCGGTTGATAAGTACTCACAGGCGGCGGAGCCGCTTCTGTCGGGAAACGACTGCACTCACAAACTAGAACCTGTTACATTCGCCGAAGGGGGAACGACAACAGGAGCCGCCATGATCCTCGATCGGTTCAGAGTGGACGGCCGGGTCGCCGTCGTCACGGGCGCGGGCCGCGGTATCGGCGCGGCCACCGCGGTGGGGCTTGCGGAGGCGGGCGCTCACGTCGTCATCTCCGCCCGCCATGCCGATCAGCTGCAGAAGGTGGCGGCGCAGGTCGAGGAGGCCGGGCGACGCGCGTTGGTCGTGCCCGCCGATCTCATGGATCTCCAAGCCGTCGCCGCCCTCGCGGCCGCCGCGCAGGAAGAGTTCGGAAGGCTCGACATCGTCGTCAACAATGTCGGCGGCACCATCCCCAACGCCCTTCTCGACACCGACTCGGACTATCTCGAGGAGGCGTTCCATTTCAATGTGAGCACCGCACATGCACTGGTACGGGCGGCGGTACCGCACATGCTCGCGCACGACGGCGGGTCGGTGGTGAACATTTCGTCGGTGATGGGAAGGCTGTCCGGCCGCGGTTATCTGGCCTACGGAACGGCGAAAGCCGCATTGGCGCACTACACCCGGCTGGCGGCGCGCGATCTGAGCCCGAGCATCCGCGTCAATGCCATCGCCGTGGGGTCGGTATTGACGTCGGCGCTTGAATTCGTCGCCTCCGACGAGGCGGTGAAAGCGTCGATGGAAAGTGTCACCCCGCTCGGTCGGATAGGCGACCCCGAAGACATCGCGGCGGCCGTGCTCTACCTGTCCTCGAAGGCGGGTTCGTACATCACCGGCAAGGTACTCGAGGTCGACGGAGGCCTCGACCAGCCGAACCTCGACCTCGGCCTTCCTGATCTGAAACTCGGAGAGAAGTCATGAGCTACCGCGTCGTCGAATGGTCCACCGGCACAGTCGGGCGACATGCCATCGCAGGGATCGAAGCCCGCGACGACCTCGAACTGGTCGGTATCTGGGTGTCGAATCCGGACAAGGTCGGGAAGGACGCCGGTGAACTGGCCGGCCTCGACCGTGAACTCGGGGTGAGGGCCACCGACGACAAGGCGGCCCTGCTCGCGTTGAAACCGGATTGCATCGTGCATACCGCGATGACGGACGACCGCATCTTCGAGGCCGTCGAGGAGCTGATCTCCTTTCTCGAAGCGGGCGTCAACGTCGTGTCGTCGGGTCCGGTGCTGCTGCAATATCCGATCGGCGTCGTCCCGGCCGACCTCGTCGACCGCATCCGCCGTGCCGGCGAGCAGGGTGGCGCCAGTCTGCACGTCAACGGCATCGACCCAGGGTTCGCCAATGATGTTCTGCCGCTCGCTATGACAAGTTTGTCGCAGCGCATCGACGAGGTCCGCTGTTACGAGATCGCCGACTACTCCACGTACTACCAGCCCGTGGTGATGCGTGACATCTTCGGATTCGGGAAACCTCTCGACGAGACGCCGATGCTGTTTCAGCCCGGAGTGCTGTCGCTGGCGTGGGGAAGCGTCGTCCGCCAGATCGCGGCAGGCCTCGACATCACACTCGACGAGCCGCTGGTGGAGAAGGTCGCACGGATTCCGGCTGAAAGCGACCTCGATGTCGTGTCCTGTCACATCCCCGCGGGCACCACGGCTGCCGTGCGGTTCGAGGTCATCGGCACTGTCGACGGCGTACCGCGCGTGGTACTCGAGCACATCACCCGGACACATCCGGATCAGATGCCCGAGTGGCCGAAGCCGAACCGCGGTGATGGCTGCTACCGCATCGACATCACGGGTGAGCCCATGATGTCCGTCGAGTTCAACCACAACGGCGAAAACGGTGACCACAACGTGTCGGGCATGATCGTCACCGCGATGCGACTGGTGAACTCGGTGCACGCCGTCGTCGAGGCCGAACCCGGACTCGTCACTGCACTGGATCTGCCACTCATCACCGGTCGTGGGTTGTGCGCTCCGCGCCCCGTGAGTACTTATTAACATCGGGCGGTTAAGAAGTACTCACGGGGGCGAAGCTCTCAGTGCGCCTCGGCGAGTTCCGCTCCGATGCCGGTCTCGGCCCGCACCAGCATTTCGGCGAACTTTTCGTCTCGGTCGGACTTGATGCCGTTCCGCCGTTCCGCGACGAGCGAGCCGATCACTGCTGCAGCCAGACCCAGAGGCATCGTGATGATGACGGGCAATTGGATGGTGAGCGGTGCCGGTCCGCTACCTAACCAGAGCGCCTCTGTGAACATCAGGCTGATTACGGTCGACGCCAGCCCCACCGAGATTCCCCACACGGCTCCTGTGCTGTTGAACCGTCGCCAGTTGAGACTGAGGAGCAGGCTGGGCAGGTGAGCGCTTCCCGCCACCATGAACGCCATTCCCATGAAATAGGTGATATTCGTGCTGTCGCCAATTGCCATGGTCAGCCCGATGGCGATGATGCTGAACGCAACCGCCGCATATCGGGCGATCTTCGCTTCCCGGATGTCCGTGGATTCCGTGTCGGCGATCTTCGTGCGGGTGACGGTGGGCCAGACATCGTGGGCGAAAGTGCCCGCCGCCGAGATCACCACACCGGCGACCACGGCGACGATGCTGGCGAATGCCACGGCCGCCACCATGGCCAAGGCGATGGATCCGCCTACCGTGCCGACGCCACCGCCGAGTTCGGTGACCAGCGTGGGTGCCGCAAGGTTGCCTCCGGCACCGACGCGATCTGCTCCGTCGGGTCCGAGAAGTGCAGCGGTGCCGAATCCCATGACGATGACGATCAGGTAGAAGGCGCTGCACAGCGCGACAGTCCAGCCGAGAGACTTCCGTGCCGTCGCGGCCTCCGGGACCGTGAAGAAGCGAATGAGGATGTGCGCCATGCCCGCGGTGCCGAGGGCGAAAGCCAGTGAGTACGAGATGAGATTGATTGCGCCGGTCTGTCCGAAGATGAGTCCGGGCGTCAGGATCGCATCTCCTGCGGCGGCGTTGTCGGTGGCGTCGGACAAGACGGAGGGGAGACTGAACCCGAACTTCGCCAGAATTCCCAAGCAGACGATGACGGCCAGGACGGACAGGATGGACGACTTGATCACCTGGACCCAGGTGGTGGCAAGCATGCCGCCGACGAAGACGTAGATGCCCATCAAACTTCCGGCGACGACGACGGAGAGCCCGAAGGGAATGCCCGATACCGATTCGAGGAGGACGCCCGCCGCGACGAGCTGGGCCAGCAGCACGAATGTGCCGGTGACGATAGTGCTGAGTGCGACCACCACCCGGACCTGCCGGGCACCTGTCCGGAACACGAGAACGTCAGCAAGGGTGTACTTTCCGACGTTGCGCATCTTCTCGGCGAGGAGGAACAGCACCGGCAGGAAGGAGACGACGGAGGTGCACAGGATCACCGCCCCGTCGACGCCCTTGTAGAAGATCAGTCCGGTGGTACCCAGGAAGCTACCCGCCGAGATGAACTCGCCGGCAATCGCGAAACCGTTCTGCCAGCCGGTGATCGAGCGGCCGGCGGCGAAGAAGCCGGTGGCGCTGCGACTGCGCCGGGACGCGGCAAAGGTGACCCAGAGGGTCAGGGAGATGACCGCAGAGCAAATGGCAATGGCAAGGTAATCGGCTTCGCCCGTCATGCGGCACGCTCCTGTTGGCGTAGTTCGATGGCCAGTACGGCCGCATCGGCGGCCGGCTGAATGTAGGTCCGGGATAGCCGGAAGTAGGCGTACACCAGAAGCCAGGTGCCGGCGAACTGGGAGAACACCACCCACAGTGAGAGCGGTATGCCTAAAAGTGCAGTCCCGCCGAGGACTTCGGGGAAGAAGGCGAACCCGACGAGGAAGCCGGTGAACAATCCGACCGCAACGACACCGAGGCTTGCCGTCACGGCGCGGCGACGTCGTCGCAGTTCGACGAACTCCGGGAGTGCCAGGATCGGTGACCAGATCGCGGCGCCGGATTCGGTGAGGGAGGCGTCGGTGGTCATGCGTGCACCGCCGCACGGCGCGCGGAGTCGAGCGCGAACCGATTCTCGTCCCAGCCGTCGGTCAGCGGCCCGAAGTAGTGGAAGCGGACCTGCTTGCGACGGTACAGCCAGCGGTCGCCGACGCGGACCACCTCGTCGGTGTATCGGCCCGCCGCGATCGACGACGTGCCACCCGACACGCACGGCTGCCACAGAAACGAGCGCACGACCGCGCGATCCCCGTCCAGGTCGATCTCGAGGTTGGTGATGAAGTGCCAGAACGCCGTGAGGCCACCGGCGGCGAGCCCGGAGAAGAACTCCTTCATCTCGGCCTTACCGCGGGGGTTCGACAAGCCGTCGAACTCCCCGTCGTCGGTGAACAAGTCCATCAGAGCGTCCCAGTCTCCGTCGTCGAGTAGACGGCAGTACTGCGCGTCGAGTGTCCGGATGGACTCGAGGTCTTCCAGTCGGCGGATTCGTTCTTCGAGGGTGCTCAAGGCGGCGTACCTCCACGGTGCAGAGCGGATGAGACGATACGGTCATTAACGACCGTTCATGTGATGGGGACCATAATCGAGGGTGGGAGGGTAGTCAAGACGACGGTTGTTGCCCATCTGTCCTGGTCGCTCTACCCTCCGAGAGATGAACACTCGGTCAATCGTCGCCGCTCAGCCGACCGTTCGGCAGCGCATTCTGGACACTGCGCTCGACGAGTTCTACTTCTCGGGGTTTCACGCGGCGACGATGCGGAACATCGCGAAAAATGCCGGTTGTAGTGCGGCGAACGTGTACAACCACTTCGAGAACAAGGCCGAGCTCCTCGTCGACATTCTGCGTTCCGCGAGCGACGAGCAGTTCACCGCTACCCGGAACGCCCTGCGGAAAGCGGGCCCGGCGCCGGCGGACCGGTGGCGAGCTGCCGTGGTGGCGCACTCGCTGTACACCGCGCGACACCAGCGCGCCTGCCTGGTCGCCAACACGGAATTGCGGTACCTCGAAGAAGTCGATCGCAAGCGGGTGGTCGGATCCCGGGACGCGCAGGAACATCTCTTCGTCACCATTGCAGAAGAGGGTGTGACCAGCGGTGACTTCGATGTTCCCCACGTCCATCAGGCTGTCACCGCGGTCTTGACCATGTGTGCCGGCATCGCTCTCTGGTACCGGGCCGAGGGTCCTCTCTCGGCGCAAGCGGTTGCCGATTCGTACGGCGTCTATGCGCTCAACCTCGTGGGATACCGCGCGCTCTGAGTCGGCGCTGTCCGAGGTCACCGTTGACGCCGGCGGCGCACCCGTGCTGTACTGGGTGAACAAGCGTTAATGTGATTCGGGTGTGGAACCTGAGTTCCCCCGTCTCGCGCCCCGAATCTCGAATGGATGAGGAGTGTCCATGACTCACCGGCCGTCACAGCCGCGAACCGATTCGCCGCGATATCTCACCGAGGATCGATTGGCGATCCGTGACCTGGCACGCGACTTCGCGATGAGCCAGGTGCTGCCCGTCGCCAACGAACTCGATCCGGTTCAGGGGACCATCCCCGATACCCTCAAGAAGGCCATGGCGGACGTCGGGTTCTTCGGCATCATGATCCCCGAGGAGCACGGTGGTCTCGGTCTCGGTGTATTCGAGTACTGCCTTGTGGCCGAAGAACTCTCCCGTGCGTGGATGAGCGTGTCGGGGCTCCTGGCGCGTGGCAACGGGATGGGGGGCGGCTTCACGCCCGAGCAGGAAGCCGATCTCCTGCCCAAGGTGGCGCGCGGTGAGTATCTGGGTGCTTACGCGTTGTCCGAGGCGGAGGCCGGTTCGGACGTCGCCAACATTTCGTGCCGTGCGGTCCGGGACGGCGACGACTGGGTGGTGAGCGGCACCAAGATGTGGTGCACCTACGCCGACGAGGCCGACTACCTCGTTCTCTTCGCCCGGACGGACCCGCAGAAGGATCCCGCCAAGCCGCATCGCGGCATCAGCGCCTTCCTCATCGAGAAGGAGCGCGGCGAGTTCCCGCAGGGCATCAGCGGTACCAAGATCCGCAAGATCGGCTATTTCGGCTGGAACACGTGGGAGTTGTCGTTCGACAACTACCGGGTGCCGGCCAGCGCGATGCTGGGTGAGGAAGGCAAGGGCTTCTACCTGGCAGTGAGTGGTCTGGAGGTGGGTCGTGCGCACACCGCTGCGCGGGCCATCGGCCTCGCCCGGGCCGCGCTCGAGGACTCGATCGCCTACCTCCACACCCGTCGGCAGTTCGGTCACGAACTGGCAGATTTCCAGCATCTGCGCTTCAAGGTCGCGACGATGGCGGCCGACATCGAAGCTGCCCGCCAGCTCATGTACTCGGTGGCCACCGATATCGACACCGGACGCCGGTGCTCCCTCGAAGCGTCCATGTGCAAACTCGTCGCGACCGAGATGGCCGAACGCGTCACCAGTGAGGCCGTGCAGATCCATGGGGGCGCGGGCTACACCACCGACTTCCAAGTGGAAAGACATTGGCGCGACGCACGATTGACGAAAATCTTCGAAGGTACCAGTGAAATTCAAATGCGGATCATCTCGGACGAGTTGCTGGGGAGAGTGTCGGAATGAGTGTCCTCACACAACGGCAGCGCCTGGCTGTCGGCGATCGGGCCGTCAGCGCCGAGCGCCGGGTGTCCGACGTCATTGCCGCGTCGGGCGCTACCTTCCCCGGATCGGGTGCGTCACTCACGGGGGTCGTGGTCGCCGGAGTGCTCGACGCATCGAACCTGGACGGCGCAGCCCGAACTGGTCTGCAATGGAACACCGTGTCGGCGGTAGAGGCCGACGACGTCGTTCGGGCCGAGTCGGTGATCACCCGCGTTCAGCGGTCCGAGGACACGGTGGAGGTCGACCGGGATCTGCGGTTGATCGACGAGAACGGAAACGTCCGGGAGCAAGGAATCGAAACCTGGCGGCTGCCTGAGGGGTCTGCCGTCGGAACCGATCCGGCCACGGATTTCTGCACCGTCGCGTGGGCGGAGCTTCTCCGCGAACCACTTGCCGACGACCGGAACTTCACCTCGTCGTTGGCCACCTGGGACGGGACGATAGGCCTGTGCTGCCTCGACGGTTCGGGGCACAACCGGGAGGTGCATCTGAGGATTTACCGTGGACGCATCATCGACATCAGTAGGCGTGTTCCCGGGGGTGCGACGTTCACGCTTCGCGCGCCGGCGTCGACGTGGGTGGACTTGGTGTTCGGTGAACATCACGACTTCATGCGACGTGCGATCCGAGGCGAGTTCTCTTCCGCGGGAGACGGTTACGAATACCTGCGTCTCACCAAACCGCTCGACATCCTCGTCACCCACGCCCGCGCCGCCGCGAATGACCGACGACGCGCGCAGAACGACACTTCGCCACTCACCGGGGGAAGGGAGGCCCGCTCATGATCGAGGCCCGCTATCTGAACATCGATGGGGCTCTCGGGTTCGTCGAGATCCTCACACCCGACACGTCCACGGACGGCACACCCACGGTGCTGTGCCTGCACACCGCGGGACAGAGCGGGGTGCAATGGCGGCACGTGGCATCGGCACTGTCGAGGAGGGGTTATCGGGTGATCGTGCCCGACCTTCCCGGTCACGGCCGCTCCGAGCCTGCGGTCGGCGGACCCGTCACCGATCTCGTCGTCTACGGGAACTGGCTGTGGAAAGTGCTCGACCTGCTCGGAGTCGAGCGGCCCTATGTCATAGGCTGCTCGATCGGCGGGAAGCTGACCCTCGAGCTGGCGACGCGCCCCGAGCGTCCACTGGCCGGCGCGATCGCGATGGCAGCCGAGGCAGGGCCCGGCCGGGTCAACGTCGGCGGACTGCGGCGCGAACTCGAGGATGTCGCCGGTCCGAGTCGCGGTGACCGCACCTACCTCGGCACCCTGGCCTCGGTGGGTCACGCCGTGCCCGCGGAGGCCGCCCAGCTGATCGCCACGATGCACAAGCGTGAAGACCCGGAGATCTCGTCCTCGGATCTCATCGCCTGGGGAACGCACGACGTCCGGAACAGGCTGGCCCGCATCACGTGCCCCCTCCACGTCGTCGCCGGAGAACAGGACCCCTGGATCCAGACGGGTGCGGTCGAGAAGGTGGCAGCACTGATCAATTCGGCGCGACCGGACTACGCGCGCTACACGATGCTCGACGGAATCGGCCACTACCCCATGGAGGAGGTCGACGACTTCGCGTCGTTGGCGGACCAGTGGCTGACCGAGCTGCGTGCGGCCGAGGTGCTCTCGTGACGGCACACGACACGGCCACCCGCCATGACACGCTCGCTTCGCTGCTCGACGAACTGGTGACGGCCGACCCGGATGCTGTCATGACGATCGACGTCGTGGGTGACAGGCGGGTACCCACGACCCGTGCCGAGTTCGCTGCACGCGCCTGCGGTGTGGCGTCGGAACTGCGACAGGCCGGTATTCGGCGTGGCCAGTGTGTGGCTGTGCTGCTGCCGAACTGGTCGGATGCGGTGCTCTGGCAATGGGCGGCGTCGGCGGTCGGGGCACACGTCATCGGCGTGAACACCCGCTACAACACCCAGGAGATCGCCCACATTCTCACCTCGGCCAGGCCGGCGGTAGTCGCGGTGGCCGCCCGGTTCCACGGACTCGATCTGTTCGGACGCCTACGGGATGCGCAGCAGTCCCTCGACATCCCGGCTCCGGTGATCGCCGTCGTGCGAGGGCCGGAAGAGGGCGCGTCCGAGCTCGAGCGCGCCGCATTCGACCTCGGCAGTGGCGCCTGGAACGTGGGCGACGGGACCGACGGTTCGGTGCGGGTACCGCAGACGCCCGACATGGCCACCACGACCGTGGCCGGCGCCCACGCGGACGCCGACGACCCGCTCGCAGTGGCATTTACGACTTCGGGATCCACCGGGGTACCTAAACTGGCCGCACATCGGGAAAGTGCAATCGTTCGCCACGCACGCGCGGACGCCCGCCTTCTCGGCATCGAGCCCGGTGATGTGACCCTGTGTGTGCTACCGGTCTCCGGCGTCTTCGGATTCAGTACCGCGATGGCGACACTCGCGGGCGGTGGTGCGCTGTTGATGGAACCGGTGTTCGACGCCTCCGCGACGTTGCGTCGTATGCAGTCGGAGAAGGTCACGCACGTCGTGGGCGGCGACGACCTCTTCACCCGCCTGTACGACACTTGGCACGGCGGGGAACGCGCCGACCTGTCTTCGCTGAAGAGGATCGGCATCGCCGATTTCCTCGGCCGATCTCATGAGGTGGCAGCGTGGGTGCGTGACGATTTCGGTGCCGTCACCACCGGCGTCTTCGGGTCGTCCGAGGTGTTCGCCCTGATGCTGCTCTGGACGGATGACGACCCGGAGTCGTTGCGGTGGAACGGTGGTGGACGTCCGGTGTCCCCGGAGATCGAGGTACGGATAGCCGACCCTCTGGACGACTCGGTACTACCGGACGGTCAGCAGGGTGAACTTCAGGTCCGCGGACCGAACGTCGTCGACGCGTATCTCGGTAATCCGGATGCAGCGGCGCGAGCATTCACAGCGGACGGGTGGTTTCGCAGCGGCGATCTTGCCGTCGCGACGGGCGACGGCGGCTATACGTACGTATGCCGGATGGGTGACGTACTGCGGTTGCGCGGATTCTTGGTGGATCCGGCGGAGATCGAGCACCGGTTGGCCGAGCACGAGTCCGTGCACCTGGCGAAGGTCGTCGGGATCACCGGCGCCGGCGGGTACACCCAGGCAATCGCCTTCGTCGTGCCCATCGAGGGTGCAGAAACCGGCGCTGCCGAACTCAAGGCCTGGTGCGCAGAGTCGTTGGCAGCGTTCAAGGTTCCGGGCGCCGTGCACATCATCGAACGAATGCCCACCACGGTGGGTGGAAACGGAACCAAGATCCGAGCGGTCGAGCTGCGCGAATGGGCGCAGCAGTGGACCGATCACGAAAGGGATTTCCGCAGTGCCTGATAATTCGAATGCCCAGGCGAACGATGTCGTCGTTTGTGAGCCCCTGCGTACCCCGGTCGGACGTTATGGCGGGCAGTTCAGGGACGTTCCCGCCGCGGACCTCGGTGCCCGCGTGGTGTCCGAGCTTCTGGCCCGCACGAAGATCGAACCGGAAAGCGTCGACGACGTCATCTTCGGGCAGTGCTATCCCAACGGTGAAGCACCCGCCATCGGCAGGGTGGTGGCCCTGGACGCCGGCCTGCCGGTGACCGTTCCCGGACAGCAACTCGATCGCCGTTGTGGGTCCGGCCTGCAAGCAGTGCTCGACGCAGCGATGCGTGTGCAGACGGGGGTGGCCGAGTTGGTCATCGCCGGCGGCGTGGAGTCGATGAGTCGTGCCGAGTACTACACCGAGTCGATGCGCTGGGGAGCGGGCGGAGCGCCGGCAGCACTGCACGACCGTCTGGCGCGCGGGCGGGTGACCGCGGGTGGCCGGAACTACCCGGTTCCCGGCGGCATGCTCGAGACGGCGGAGAACCTACGTCGCAAGTACGCCATCAGCCGCAGCGAGCAGGACGAACTTGCGGTGAAATCCCATCAGAGGGCTGTCGCCGCGATCGAGTCGGGGAAGTTCGCTGAGGAGATCGTTCCGGTGGAGGTCCCCCGCCGCAAGGGCGACCCGCAGCGTGTCGATCGGGACGAACATCCCCGGGCGGACACGACGGTCGAGTCACTCGCCCGATTGCGCCCGATCATGGGCCACAGCGACCCCGATGCGACCGTCACCGCAGGCAACGCAAGTGGGCAGAACGACGGCGCCGCAGCCTGTCTCGTCACCACCCGTGCCCAGGCGGAGCGTCTCGGCCTTCGGCCACTCGCAAGACTGGTCACCTGGGCCGTGGCCGGGGTCGAGCCGTCCGAAATGGGTATCGGACCGGTGCCGTCCACCGAGCGGGCACTGAAGCGTGCGGGGCTGACGCTCGCAGACATCGACCTGATCGAACTGAACGAGGCATTTGCGGCACAGGCGCTGGCCGTCACGCGGGAATGGAACTTCGGAACACAGGATTTCGACCGCACCAACGTCAACGGGTCGGGCATCTCGCTCGGTCATCCCGTCGGTGCGACGGGAGTGCGGATCCTCGCCACCCTGTTGCGCGAGATGGACCGTCGCGGCGCCCGCTACGGACTCGAAACGATGTGCATCGGCGGCGGCCAGGGATTGACGGCCATCTTCGAGCGGGCATAGCCACTCAGCTGTCGAGAGTCCGAATCCAGTCGGTGAGCGCCCGCACAACCTGTGCGGGCGCTTCCGGCAGTAGTGCGTGACTGGCGTTCGGGATGACGGACACGGTGACCACTTCGCCCAACTGGTCCCGCAATTCGTTCGCCGTCTCACGGGGTCGAAA
The DNA here is from genome assembly GCF_018343855.1 of Rhodococcus sp. USK13. NCBI lineage: Bacteria > Bacillati > Actinomycetota > Actinomycetes > Mycobacteriales > Nocardiaceae > Rhodococcus > Rhodococcus sp. USK13. Next base: position 1,702,367 of record NZ_CP069242.1, read on the forward strand.
CGGGTCCAGAGCTGCCTGAAGGTCGAGAATCGGCTGATACGCCACGGCCCACCACTCGTCTTTGGGTGTAGCGGCCGAGGCTGCGAGCTGCCTCTTCGACACGTCCGGGTACCAGCCGGTGAGCCACTCGGCAGGGTCGTTGCCCGGTGCGAAGAACCCGGTCTGCAGATGGCGGAGCCGCTCGGATTCGGGCAGGGACGAGTCGGCGCACCGCACCGCCAGCGTGGTCAACTCGGCAGGATAGTGTCGCGCCCCACCCGCCGCGACCACGACGCCGCGCACCAGCTCCGGCCGGTCGGCCGCCAGCATCCGGGCGACGTAATGCCCGAAGGCATGGCCGACCACCACTGCCGCGCCGTTGTCCTGCGCCTCGATCACTGCCGCCACGTCGGCGGCGAGGTCATGCAAGGTGATGTTGTCGAGCGGTCCTTCGCTCCGGCCGATTCCGCGCGGCTGCGGGCGGGAGACGCGGTACCCGTTTTGCGCCAAACCCTCTGCGACGTCGTCATAGTCGTACGATTCTCGGCCCAGCGAGGGCAGGAGAATTACCGACGGACCGTTCCCCTCGACGACGACCTCGATCACCGCGTCGCGAGTGTGCACGAACTCGGTCGTTCTGCCTGTCATCATGCTTCCTGTCCTGTACAGCAATGCCCCGGGTGAGGCGATTCGCATCGCCTCACCCGGGGAGATGGTGGGTATCAGTCCGTGGCGGGATCGAGCGCGAAGTCGTAGTCGACCACCTTACGTCCCGCGTCGTCGATCACTGGATCGAGCAGCAGTTCGGGTTTGGTCGCAGTGGCGACATCGTCGTCGACCCAGTCCCCACCGGCAAAGTACAGCTGCGTGATGATCGGCCGCTTGCCGGGAGAGGTCACCCGCAGGTGGAGGTGCGCCGGACGCCACGGGTGCCACCCGGCAGCCTCGATGAACTGGCCGGTGGGTCCGTCGGTCGGGATCTGGTACGGCGCAGGCTGAATAGTCGTGATCTCGTATCTTCCCTCCGAGTCGGTCACGATGGTGCCGCGCAGATTCCACTCCGGGAGGTGGGGCGCGAACTGAGAGTAGTAGCCTTCGTCGTCAGCATGCCACAACTCGATGGTTGCCCCGCTGAGTCCTGCGCCGTCCAGGTCGGTCACCTGACCACGGAGGACCAGCGCCGGGTGCGCCCGATCTTCGTCGCGCATCGGAAGCGTGCACCGGGCCGGGAGCTGTGGGGCTCCGGGAACGTAGTACGGCCCCTCGATGCTTCCTTTGGTGCCCTTGAAGTTCCGCGAGTTCACCTCTTCGATGTCGTGCTCGACGAACACGTCGAGAAGTAGCGGCCACTCGCCACCCTCGCCCACATCGATGAGCCACTGCTTGAGGACGCGGTACTCCGGATAGGTGACGGCATGCTTCTTGATCAGCGCGCTCAATCCGGCGAGCGCCTCGGTAGCGATGGCCGACAGACGCTCCGGCGAGGTATCGGCCGTGAATCTGGCGCCCTTGAACTTGTCCGTCGCGGCGTTGCCGGAGCCGACCGCGGTGGGGCTTTCGGTGGTGGTCATATTCTCTCCTGGTCTGAGGGGCTAGCTGCGGCCGAAGTAGGAGACATCGTCGTTGCCGATCAGGTCCGGCACCGTCCAGCCGTCGAGGTCGTACTCGGCCAGGCACTGCTCGGCCAGGCCCTTCATGGAGCTGACGGTTCCCCGGTTCTCGGCGAACATGAGCAGTTCCGCCTTGACGCCTTCGTGGTTACCGGCGTAGTTGCGTTCGTAGAGTTCGTGGCGGCCACCGAACTCGCTGCCGATCGAATCCCACAGCGCCTTCATGATCTTGACGCGGTCGACCGCGGTCATGCCCTCCGACCCGCGGACGTACTTGTCGAGGTACGGCCGGACGGCGGGACTCTTGAAGTCGGCGGCCGAAGACGGCAGATAGATCAGCCCGGATGCCACATCCTGCTCGATGATCTCCTTGATGCGGGGGTAACCCTGCTGCATGAACATGCGGTAGGTGAGGCCGTACTCGAGCTTGGGGATGACCGTGTCGCCCACCCACGGCTCCGGGTCGCGGACCATCGATTCGGTGAGGGACCAGAACAAGTTGCGCCAGCCGATCACTTCACCGACGCGGGTCTGCACGCCTCTGAAGCCGCCCGCTCCCGTGGCGTCGAGCGCCTTCATCAGAAGTCCGGCGATGAAGTCGAGCTTCACGGCGAGTCGCGTGCACCCCTGCAGGGTGAAGCGCGGCAGAAAACCTGACTGCGGGAAGAAAGCGTTGATCTTCTCCACGTCGCCGTACATGAAAACGTTCTCCCACGGCACGAGTACCTTGTCGAAGACGAAGATCGTGTCGTTCTCGTCCATCCGGCTCGACAGGGGGTAGTCGAACGGGCTTCCCATCACCGCCGCCTGCTGCGTGTAGGACGTGCGGCAGATCAGCTTCACTCCCGGTGCGTCCATCGGCACCGTGCAGATGAGCGCGAATTCCTTCTTCTTGATCGGCAGACCGTAGTGGGCGATGAAGTTGTAGTTGGTGATAGCCGAACCGGTCGCGACCACCTTGGCACCGGAGACGACGATTCCCGCGTCGGTTTCCTTCTCCACCTTCATGAACACGTCGCCGACCTCGTCCGGGGGCAGCTGCCGGTCGACCGGCGGGTTGATGATGGCGTGGTTCCAATAGAGGACTTTCTCCTGTGACTCCTTGTACCAGCGTTCGGCGTTGTCCTGGAACGGTGAGTACAGCTCCTTGTTCGCGTGCAGGGTTCCGAGGAAGGAGGCCTTGTAGTCGGGGGACCGGCCCATCCAGCCGTAGGTCATCCGTGCCCAGGTGGCGATGGCGTCGCGGTCCTTCAGCAGGTCGTCCGAAGTCTTCGACGCCCGGAAGAACGGCATGGTGACGCCTCCGTTTCCGGTGTCGGTGGGTGTTGTCAATGTGTCGACGTGCTCGCCGGTGTGCATCGCGTCGTAGAGACGCGCGGTCATGCGAATGGGGTTCCGGAACGCCGGGTGGGTGGTGACGTCCTTCACTCGCTCGCCGTGTAACCAGATCTCGCGGTCGTCGCGCAACGATTCGATGTATTCGTCACCGGTCATGGGCCGCGACGCGAAGTTCTTCGTGCGGTTGGCCTCGCTGTCGGCGGCCACGTTGACCTTGGTGCGGTCGACGGCGGTCTCGGGGGCGGATTCGGTGGTGGTCATGGTGTTCCTCTCGATCAGAATTACGAGGCAGCCTGGGCGAGTTGCAGGTGGAGCGGAGTGAACGAGGCGGCGGCGTCGAACCATCCGCTGTGAGGGTCGTCGAGGCAGCCGTTCCACGCCGTGGTACCTGAAGTGGCTCCCAGGTCATGAAAAGTACTGCGGTAGAACAGCAGCGGATCTTTGGTCGAGTCGACGGACGCGTCGACGATCTCGCCGATAAAAATGATGTGGTCACCGCCGTCGTAGGAGGCCCAGGGTGAGCAGATCAGCGTTGCTGCGTTGCCGGACAGTGCGGGAGCGATACCCGCGGAGTCCCACACCGGTTCCGTCCGTTGCGGCTTCCCGGCGAAGTGCATGGCCGTGGCGAGTTGATCGGCGGCGAGGATGTTCACCGCGAACGGTGCGTCGGTCAAGTAGCCGCACGCCTTCGATTTCCGGGTCAGCGTCACCTGGCACAGCCGAGGCTCGATCGAGATGGCGGTGAAGGCCGTGACAGTAGCTCCGTGCGGAGTGCCGTCTGCGTTGGTGCACGTGATCACGGTGACGCCGCTGGCGAACTGGCCGAAGATGTTACGCAGAGTGCGTTGATCCATTTCGAGACCGCCTTTCTGCACGATTCGTGCGAACGCCCCTGCATTTCCGGGGCATGCACACAACATATGACGGCCGTCACAACCCGTCGATCCGCATTGCGAAGGCGCGATCCGGATCGCGAAAGAGAGTTGCCGGGGCCGGCGTCCACGCCCTTGTAGTGACGGACATCACAGGCGATGCTAAGGTCGGGAATTGCCCGTGCGCGGCCGTAGCGCGAGGTGAGAGGTCTGGAAGCAGGCATGCGAGAACAGCTGGTGGGTTCGGGTTTCACGGACTGGGACGAAGTCCACGAGGTGGTGGCCGACGCGTACTTCCCTCACGACCTGCGTCCGCTGTCCCGGGACGACGCGGCAAGGTCATCGCTCGAGTCCACCGAACTCGGCCCCTCCCGGCTCGCGCGAATCGGGTTCGGCGCGGCCGTGTCGATCGAATCCGACCACCCGGGCGCATACGGCATCAACATCCCGCTGGCCGGCCACATCGTGTCCGTCACCGGTGCGAGGGAAGTGACCTCGACGCCAGGATTCGCGACCATCTGCCCACCTGACACCCGCACCGTGATCACCGACTGGAGTAGCTCCTGCGAAATCATCGGTTTCAAGGTGGAGCGAAACTATTTGCAGCGGGAGATGGATCGCGTACTCGCAAGGCCGGGCCGGCAGTTGCCGCGGCAACTCGATCTGCGGTCCGGCGCGGGCGCCGAATGGCTGGGATTCGTCCGATCCGTCGCCGACCAGGCGTTGCACAACAGCATCCTCCTGCAGAGCGAGCAGGTGTCGCGGCAGCTCTGCGGTGCACTCACCACCGCGCTGGTGCTCGCCGCGATGCCAGATGACGACGCCGGCGCATCGGGTATCCGACCGCGCATCGTCAAACGGGTGGTCGACGCGATCCAACAAGACCCCGCCCGCCCCTGGACAGCGGGCGAGATGGCCGAACTCGTCGACGTCAGCGTCCGCCGCATGCAGCAGGGATTCCGCGAATACGTGGGCATGACGCCGATGGAATATCTCAGCGACGTCCGGCTCGAGCGCGTCCACGCAGACCTTTGTGCAAGCTGCTCTCCGACAACGGTTTCCGACGTCGCTTCGCGCTGGGGTGTCATGCACACCGGCAGATTCGCGGCCGCCTACCGGCGCAAGTACGGGGTGACGCCGTCCGACACCCTGCGGGGCGGGGAGTCCTGACGCGTTGATCTGCGGAACGTGTCGGACCCCTGGGGTAGTGTTGCACTCGTCAGTTCGACTGGGGGGTCGGTGAATAGCGCAGTGCTCAATAACTCATTGTTGATTAGCTCATTGTTGATTAGCTCATTGTTGATTAGCTCATTGTTGATTAGCTCAGTGTTGAATAGTCCGGTGGCAGAGCAGCTGTCGACGTTGTCTGCGTCTATTGACGTGCTCCTCGGAAGCGATTCGACGGCACTGCGCGACGCCGACGTGCTCGAGGCCATGCGGCGGTTGGAGCAGTCGCTGCGCCGCGCCGACGCGGTGTCACATCGGTTGGTCGTCGAGAGTGTCGAACGCTCGATACCGGCCGCGCTCGGATACAACTCGCCGAACAAATTACTAGTCGATGTTCTCCGTGTGTCTGCGGTGGACGCATCCGCCCGCGTCACGGCAGCGCGGAGCCTCGGCGGGTGGCATACGTTGCCCGGTGATTCGATCGACCCATCACTGCCGGAAACTGCTGCAGCGCAACGTGACGGCGACATCGTTCCCGGACACGCGCGCGCAGTGGCCAAGGTGATGCGGAAGATCCCGCACGCTGTCGGCAACGACGACGTTTCCCACGCCGAATCGATCCTGGCCCAGCTGGCGCGAACCGGGACACCCGAGGACGTCGAGCAGGCCGGGCACCGGATCCTCGCGTACCTCAACCCAGACGGAAACCTCGGTGACGACCGTGACCGCAGGCGCAGACGCGGCATCTCGCTCGCGCGGCAGGATTCGGAACTGATGTCGAGAATCTCCGGTGAACTCGACCCCACGGCGCGAGCGTTGCTCGACCCGATCCTCGCCAAATGGGCCCGCCCCGGAATGAACAACCCCGGCGATCCGGAATCACCGACGGGTGACAGCGAAGACCCCACACTCGATCGCACAGCACTCGCAGCGGCGGCGGCGCACGACACCCGCTCGGCGGCCCAACGTAACCATGACGCGTTCAGTGCCATATTCCGGGCACTGCTCGAAACGGGGGTACTCGGCAGACATCGCGGCCTGCCCGTCACCGCGATCATCACGATGACGCTGGATCAACTCGAAAAGGCCGCAGGCGGTCTCGCGACGACAGCGAGCGGTGGCCTCCTACCCCTCGAGGACGCATTGAAGCTCGCCGAGCATGCTCATCCGGTTCTCGTACTGTTCGACCATTCCGGCCGTCCTCTGCGCCTCGGTAGACGTCGCCGGCTCGCCAATGCCGATCAGCGGCTTGCACTGATCGCTTCCGACGGTGGATGCACCCGTCCGGGATGCGCCGCGCCGGCCAGTCTGTGCGCCGTCCACCACGTCACCGACTGGCAGAAAGGCGGCGGGACCGACATCGACAACCTCACCCTCGCATGCGATGCGTGCCACGCACAGGTCAACGATGGCTCAGCCGGCTGGAACACCACATCAACCCGGCCTGATTCAGAATTTCCGGGCAGGACCGAATGGATCCCACCACCGCAGATCGATCCCGCACGAGCTCCGCGAATCAATCACCGGCACCACCCCGGTGAACTGATCGAGCATGCGCGGGCGGGTGGAACACGAGGCCGGAGTCTGCACCGAACAGAGTGAGGTGCAGGGTGATGCAGCAGGAATTACCCGCAATCCACCATGAGGTGCCGAGGACCGCGCAGCACCGGGTTGGGTCGGTACGGCGGCGGGTCCTCCACGAGGCGCGGGTTCGGGAGTCGGCGGATCAGTTCATTGAGCGCCATCTGACCTTCGAGCCGGGCGAGTGGTGCGCCGAAACAGCTGTGTATGCCGCTGCCCAAGCCGAGGTGCTGGTTGTCGGCGCGGTCGGGAACGAACCGGTCGGGGTCGGTGAACCGCTCCGGATCCCGGTTGGCGGAGGCCAAAGCCAGGACGATCGGTGAACCCTTCGGCACGGTCACGCCGCCGACCTCGATGTCGACGATCGGGGTTCGCTGGGGAACCAAATGGACGGGCGGTTCGAACCGCAGCAACTCCTCGACCGCCAGAGGCATCAGCTCCGGATGGCGCTTCAGGCGATCCAGCTCGCCCGGATTGCGGAGCAGGGTGAGCATTCCATTGGTGATGAGATTGACGGTCGTCTCATGGCCGGCGATGAACAACATGATCGAATTGGTGACCAACTCGAGGGTGTCGAGACCGCCCTCATGGTGATCGGCCGCCAACCCGGACAACATGTCGCCACCCGGATTCTTTCGGCGTTCCTCGATCAGCCCGGCCATGAACATGCCCATTTCCATCTGCGCCTGTTGAGCTGCCTTCATCTTCGCGTCGCTGTCCGAATCGCGGGTCGGTTCGATGGAGGCCACCAGTGCATCCGCCCACACGTGAAAACGCGGTTCCTCCTCGCGGGGAACACCCAGCAGTCGGCAGATCACGGACACCGGGAAGGGATACGCGAAGTCGTCGACGAGATCGATGCGGTCCTTTCCCTCGAGGTTGTCGACAAGGGCGGTCACGAGGTCCGCGAGTTCTCCGCGCATGGAGTCGACCCTGCCGGGCATGTGTGGCGGTCCGAACTGCCGCGTCGTCAATCGCCGAAGCCGGTCGTGCTCGGGCGGGTCCAAACGGATGAATGCCGGTCCACCGTTGTCGGCCCGATCGGCCCCGGGCATTCCTGCACGGCGGTTGTGCAAGTCGGAACTGATACGCGGATCGTGCAGCAGCGCGGCGACGTCGTAATATCGCCCGACGAGGTAGGAACCGTTGTCCTGCAGCGCCGCCGGTGTCTCGCGAAGTTCCTCGTACAAGGGATATGGGTTCGCTCGATTCGACTGGTCGGTGATGCGTTCGAGTAACTGCGCACGCGACATGACGAGTCTCCCTGTTGCTTCGGTTACTTCGGTGCCGCGACGAACTCGACGTGGCGCTCGGTGGGCAGGTGTCCGGTCACAGACACGGTCGGGCCGTGGCTCAGAATGGCGGGGTCGGGCAGCTCCGACGACCGCACCTCCCAGGGGTCTGTCCGGTCCATCACGGCGAAGTCGGGCGGAAAGGCAGCCGCCGATTCGATGAGGTCGCGGTAGAAGTCCAGCCACCTGCCGTGGTTGAACGCGACTGCCGCGGTGAGGCGTCCACGGAAACCGTAGGCGGCGACGAATCGGCGTTCCTCGACCGACCCCTGGGTGACGACCACCTGATCGGAATAGGTGGGGATACCGGCCGATTTGATGTTGACCCCGAACTGGCTGGACCAGAACGCCGGAATGTCGAGATGAGGGCGGCGGTGCAACCCCTCGTGAATCATGTTGTGCGCAGCCACCTCCGCTTGCCCGATGGCGTTGCCCCAATGCTCGAGCGCGATCAGTTGGTAGTCATAGAGCGGATGTGGTTGCCGGGCAATGTCACCGGCCACGAAAACGTTGTCGGTGACGAGCCCGTTGAGGTCGAACGCGCGGCAGCCGGCGTCGCAGGCCACTCCCCGTGGTCCCGCGGCGAGACCGGACCCGGCCAACCATTCGGTGTTCCGGATGCTGCCCTGAGCGACGACGGCCACATCGACGTCGAGGGCTGTTCCGTCCGACAGGTGTGCCTGGCGCAGTCGGCGATGCCCGTCACCTTCCAATCGCGCAACGGTGATGCCGCATCGTAAGTCGACACCGTGGTCGCGCTGCATGTCAGCCGCGACCGCCGCGACAACCCCGCCGAGGGCGCCCACCAGCGGTGCCGGTCCACGTTCGGTGACCGTGACCGACAACCCGCGCTCGCGGCACACCGATGCGATCTCCGAACCGGTGAATCCGGCACCGATGACCAGCACATGACCGGGACCGGCAGACAGCCGTTCGTCGAGGCGCCGCGAGTCGTCCAAGGTGCGAACCGTGAAGACACCGTCGAGGCCGCTTTCCTCCGGCTTCGGCCACGGGCGTGCCCGCACCCCGGTCGTGAGCAGAACCTTGTCGAAGGGGACGCTGTCGCCGTCGCCGAGAACGACCCGGTTGTCCTCGAGGTCCAGCGCGGTTGCCGGGACACCGAGTCTCCACTTGGCGTCGAGTTCGGTCCGGGCGGGCAGCGTCGCGTGTTCTGGCGGCATGATCCCGAGCAACACCGCTTTCGACAGTGGTGGCCGATCGTACGGTTCGTAGGGTTCGTCACCGATCATGGTCAGTGGGCCGCCGAACCCCAGTCGTCGTAACTCGTCCGCTGCGCGTAAGCCGGCGAGCGATGCACCGACGATGACGACCCGCATGTCACTGCTCATGCGACTGCGGCCGAATGTCGGTGGTGATGGCCTGCACCGGGCAGGCGGCCGCGGCCTGCGAGACCCGCTCCCGTTCGCCGTCGTCCGGTCCGGCGTCGTAGAGAAGGGACTCCTCGCCGTGCAGCGTAAAGACACGCGGTGCGAGAAATACGCACTGTGCGTATCCCTGGCACCGATTGAGGTCGACGACGAGTTTCACGTCCATCACCCGATCCTGAACAGTTCCGTTGCCGAGGCGTCCACTGGGACAGCGCGGCGCACGGCCGCCCGTTCGAAACCGGCGAAAATGCCGCCGGTTGTCAGTATCCCGGAGCGGACGGTCTGTACGGTTCGGATCCGCTGTTCTGGAGTTGTTCAGAACTGTCGTACCGAACCTCCCGCACGCGTGCGAGGAATACCGCCGAGTAGAACCCCTCGGTAAGAACGGCGGTTACAAGTAGTTTCGGAGCTGGCGTATGTCACTGTCCGGAAACAACTTTGGCTGTTGCGGGGAAATAGGCGACGAATCGGCACCAATCGTGATGTGATGTGCCCACACATGATCGGAAAACGCCGAGCAGCGACAACTCTGGGGCGAAAGATTGACAATTGAAGCTCACCGCGACACCCGCGAAACGCGCCACCTTTCCGCGTTGGATGCAGCGATAGAAATCCTGACCGACGCGCGAGGGGACTCGTACAGCCCGGACCAAGCATTCGACGAACTGCTCGACACCTCGATGCGACATCAGGTGGATATCGGAGACCTGGCGGAAGCACTCGCCGATCTTGCGGAGGGCGTAGACCCGCCCGACGGTCATCGGCGAGCACGCGAGGTGGCAGGCCGGGCGTGGGCCTCGATCCTCCACTGACCCCGATCCTGCACTGATTTCGATCCTCCACTGACCCCGATCAAGCGCCGAACGAGGCTACGGCACGCGCGTCAGCCCGAGCACTCGATGCAGGTGCGGACGGCGGGAAGTGCGTCGAGTCGGACGTCGGCGATCAACCTTCCGCACCGGATGCACGTGCCGTAGGTTCCGGCTTCGAGTCGCGCCAGCGCGGCCGTCAGCTCTTCCACGTCCCGGCGTGCATCGGTGAGCAGGGCCGAGACCTGGGCCCGTTCGAACGCGATGGTCGACCCTTCCGGGTCGTGCTCGTCGTCGTCCGTGGTGAATTCCGATCCTTCGACGATGGCGGTGAAGCGCCTTCTCAGCGACGCGAGCCGACGCTCCGCATCGGCCTGTTCGGCCACAATCCGGGCGCGGTAGTCGGGGGCAGACGAGTCGAGCGTCACGGCGTCGTCCTCCAATGGTCGATGGAAGTGCTGGTGTCGACGCTATAACCCCTTCTACGGTGAGTCGGTGAAGAGACCCCTCATACGTATGTCACGGGCGGCCGCGAGTGTGACCGTAGCCTCCCTGACGATGGTCGGCACGTGCCTCGCCGCCCCTTCCGCGTTCGCAGACGATGCCGCCGGGGCACCCGGTGATGTCGTGGAAGTGGCTCCGCTCCCATCCGCTCTATGGATTCCCGGTGCCGCCGACGCGCAGCGCATCACCTACTGGTCGATCGGCCCGGACGGCGATCCTGCACTCAGTACCGGGGCGATGTACGTGCCCCCCGGCGAGGCGCCCGACGGTGGCTGGCCAGTGGTCGCGTGGGCGCACGGCACTTCGGGTCTGGCCGATCACTGCGCTCCCTCTCTCGTCGGGCCGGCCCTGCCCGAGCGGGATTATCCGTACCTCGGGCGCTGGCTCGAGCAGGGATATGCCATCGTCTCCACCGACTATGTCGGGCTGGGCACGCCGGGAGTGATGCCCTATCTCGACGGCAAGGTAGAGGCGCACAGCGTCGTCGACTCCGTGAAGGCTGCGCGCGCCGTCGACGATTCGCTGTCGAACAAGTGGGTGGTGGTCGGCCAATCTCAGGGCGGCGGGGCCGCTGTCATCACCGGGCGCTATGCGACGGAGTACGGCGGGAAGTCGCTCGACTACCGCGGCGCCGTCGGTACCGGCGTCCCTGCGAACATCGAGTTGGCATTGCTGCCGCTCGGTCCCGGAGTTCCCCCGACCGCCATTCCGGCAGGGCTCACGTCGTATCTGTTCTACATCCTGGCCGGCCTGCGCTCGGCTCATCCCGAGATCGGCCTCGACGCCTACCTCACCCCACTCGGTGCGCAGTATGTCGACGCCGCCGAGCATTTGTGCGTCCACGAGATGCACGAGGCCGCCGAGGGGGTGATCGTCGGTGACCTCTTCAGCAAGCCGCTGAACGAGATCCCGAACTTCTACCCGTTGTTGGTGGACTACATGGGTGTGCCCACGAGTGGTTACGACCGCCCGCTGTTCATCGGGCAAGGACTCACGGACATCGACGTTCCTGCTCCTTCGGCGTTCTCCCTGGTGGCGGCACTCACTGCGAACGGTGAGCCGGTGACGTTCAAGACCTATCCCACCGATCACAGCGGCACGTTGATCGAGTCCCAGGCGGACACCATCCCGTTCGTGAGAGAACTCTTCGCCGGATAGCGGCACGTGTGCAGATCTCGGACACTTACGGACCCGGCCGCACGGCACTATGGCGTGGGTCACAGGCTGTCGGTACGTTCAGGAGGGGGCGCGCGTCGTGTGCACGGCCCCGCACAGGCCAAGGAGGCGAGGGTGGTATTCGGCGGCTCGACAGGGTCTGCGGCAATGCGGCCCGAAATCGCATTGTCGTGGAAGCGGTCGGCGCTCAGCGGCCTGGAACCGAGTTCGACGCCGGACGCCGATCCCTGCAGCGACCTCGACGGATCGAGCCGGTTACTGCAGGCCGCGCGGCCCATCCTCACCGAAATGGAATCCCAGATCCAGGGCACCGGCTTCTGCGTTCTCCTCGCTGACCGCGACTGCCGCATAGTGGCCAGGCTCTTCGACGGGGCCAAGGTCGAGCGAATGATCGACGCGGCCGGCGCTGTGCTGGGCACACGATTCGGTGAGGACTGTGTCGGAACGACGGCGCTGGGCACGCCGCTCGAGATCCGCCGTGGCGTCGTCATTCACCGCGACGAGCACTACCTCGAACGGTTCAAGGACTTCAGTTGTTACGGCCACCCCATCGTCCATCCAGCGACTCGCCGGGTGGAAGGCATCCTCGACATGACGGGGACCGCTGCCCGGGCAAACCCGCTATTCGCCCCGTTCCTCGCGCGCGCGGCGAGTGACATCGAACGACGCCTGCTCGAGGGGTCTCGGGTGTCACAACAGCGCCTGGTAGACGCGTTCCAGCGCATCTCGCCCCAGAATCAGCTCGCGGTCACCGCGATCGGCGAGGACATCCATCTCAGTAATCGGGTCGCGCTGGACCTTCTCCAGGTGGCCGACCATGCGACGCTCCGGAGCATGGTCGCAGATCTGCGCCCCGATCAGTCGAAGACGGCTCGTATTCGACTGTCATCCGGTGAAGCGGCGATGGTGCAGGCCGACTACGTCGAGGGCACGGAGGGCGGGGCGGTGTTCGTCGTGCGCCCGGAACATCGGACCACCACGCCGATTCGCCGCGGGAGATTGGCGTCCAGTTCGGTGCTGCAGCGCAGCAGGTCTGAACTCGCACGGCTGCGGGACACCAGGGAACCGGTGGTCATCAGCGGTGAGCCGGGCACCGGCAGAACCACCGCGATTCGCGACCTCGCCGGTGACAAGTCGCTCGAATGTATGGACGCTGCCGGCATCGCGCTCGACGGCACGCAGCGATGGCTCGACAGGCTGGTGACGCTGGCATCCAGTTCGGTGGACGTCCTCGGGATCGAAGAGGTGCAGCTGCTTCCCGAGTCGATGCAACCGATTCTCGCGAAGATGCTCGAATCGGAAGCAGGGCCGCGCATCGTCCTGACGAGTACACCTCTCGACAGTGTCCCACCGAGCGTTGCCGGGTTGATCGGTCGGTGTTCCGGACAGGTGGTGCTCCCGCCGTTGCGGCAACGCAGCCGCGAGTTCGCGGACATCGCGCAGGCGATTCTCGACTCGCTGGAACCCGGATTGTGCCTCACGGCAAGCACGATCGAAGCGCTCGTGGCCCGCGAGTGGCCCGGGAATCTCGCCGAGCTGTCCGTCGTCCTGCGGACTGCGGTGCGGCGACGCACCAGCGCGAACATCGCTGTCTCCGATCTGCCGGAGTCATATCGGACGCCGCAGCGAGTGACCCGTCTCGCCGGGCGTGAGCGCGCCGAACGCCAGGCCATCGTCGACGCACTGGAGGAATGCGGCGGCAACAAGGTGCATGCCGCGGCCGCGCTGGGCATCAGCCGCAGCACGCTCTACGTCCGGATCCGAGCCCTCGATATCCCCGTCTAACTGCAGTTTCATCCACCGATCCGCGACCGTCCGGAGGTGTCCGAAGTCAGGACAGTTAGTGATATGGCAACCAGTGCACTATGAGCCACGTCACATTCACAACTTCGGAGGTTTTGATGACAGCGACGATCGAACCCAGCCAAGCGGAACTCTTGCCGTCGGTACGGAACTTTCTGTCCGGCACCAAGCGATTCCTCGTCGGAGGGCAGTGGGTGGAAGCGGCGAGCGGCGCGACGTTCGAGACGATCGACCCGGCCACCGGGCAGGTGCTCACCACCGTCGCACGCGGTGGCGCCGAAGACGTCGACCGTGCAGTCCGGGCCGCACGTACGGCATTCGACGAGGGCCCGTGGGCCACCATGAAGCCCAACGAGCGGGAACGGCTGATCTGGCGGGTCGGCGACATCCTCTCCGAGCGCGCCGAGGAATTCGGTCAGCTGGAGGCGCTGGACAACGGCAAGTCGGCGGGCATCGCCGCGGCAGTCGACGTCGCCTGGTCGGCCGACATCTTCCGTTACTTCGCAGGCTGGGCCACCAAGATCGAGGGCAGTACGGTCAACGTGAGCATGCCGTTCGTCCCCGGTGGCCAGTTCCATGCGTACACGCTGCGCGAACCCGTCGGCGTCTGCGGTCTGATCGTTCCCTGGAACTTCCCGCTGCTCATGGCCGCATTCAAGCTGGCGCCCGCACTGGCGGCCGGCAACACGGTGATCCTCAAACCCGCGGAGCAGACACCACTGACCGCCCTGCTGCTCGGTGAAGTGTTCGAGGAGGCAGGCTTCCCGCCCGGCGTGGTCAACATCGTCACCGGGTACGGCGACGCCGGCGCGGCATTATCCGCCCACGACGCCGTCGACAAGATCGCGTTCACCGGCTCCACCGAGGTCGGGAAGAAGATCGTCGACGCCGCCAGGGGCAACCTCAAGAAGGTGTCGCTCGAACTCGGCGGCAAGAGCGCCAACGTCGTGTTCGCGGATGCGGACTTCGACGCCGCCGTCACCGGATCGCTCAACGCCTGGCTGTTCAACCACGGCCAGTGCTGTGTCGCGGGCACCCGGATGTTCGTCGAGGACAGCATCTTCGACGACTTCACCGCAGCGGTCGCCGAGGCCGCGAGCCAGGTCAAGATCGGTCCCGGACTCGACCCCACCACCCAGCTCGGACCGCTGGTGTCGCAGGAGCAGTTCGACAAGGTCACCGGCTACCTGGCCGCCGGACTCGCCGACGGCGCCCGCGCCCTCACCGGCGGAAAGCGCTGGGGTGACACCGGCTTCTACGTCGAGCCGACGGTGTTCGTGGACGTGAAGCCCGAGTTCAGCATCGTCGAGGAGGAGATCTTCGGCCCCGTCGTCGCAGCGCTCCCGTTCAACGCAGAGGAGGGAGTCGCAAAGGCGGCGAACAGCAGCATCTACGGCCTCGCCGCCGGAATCTGGACCAAGGATCTGTCCAAGGCGCACCTCACGGCCCGTCAGCTCAAAGCCGGTTCGGTGTGGATCAACCAGTACAACGGGTTCGACACCGCCATGCCGTTCGGCGGATACAAGCAGTCCGGTTGGGGACGTGAGCTCGGGGCGACCGCCATCGATCTCTACACCCAGACCAAAGCCGTCAATATCGCACTCTGACCGTCACTCAACGAGGAGAAGACATGAAGACCAAAGCAGCGGTTCTGTTCGAAACGCACAAGCCGTTCGAAATCGTGGAACTGGAGCTCGACGGTCCGGGCCCTGGCGAAGTGCTCATCAAGTATGTGGCAGCAGGCCTGTGTCACTCGGACCTGCACCTCACCGACGGCGATCTGCCACCGCGTTTCCCCATCGTCGGCGGGCACGAGGGTTCCGGCATCATCGAGGAAGTCGGCCCCGGTGTCACGAAGGTAAAGCCCGGCGACCACGTGGTCTGCAGCTTCATTCCGAACTGCGGCACGTGTCGGTACTGCGCCACCGGCCGCCAGAACCTGTGTGACATGGGCGCCACCATCCTCGAGGGTTCGATGCCCGACGGCTCGTTCCGGTTCCACTCGGGCAAGCAGGATTTCGGTGCCATGTGCATGCTCGGTACGTTCGCCGAGCGCGCCACCATCTCGCAGCACTCGGTGGTGAAGGTGGACGACTGGCTCCCGCTGGAGACCGCCGTCCTCGTCGGCTGCGGTGTGCCGTCCGGTTGGGGCACCGCGGTGTACGCCGGCGGAGTTCGCGCCGGTGACACGGTCGTCATCTACGGCATCGGCGGTCTCGGCATCAACGCCGTGCAGGGTGCGGTCGGCTCCGGCGCCAAGTATGTCGTGGTGGTGGATCCGGTGGCGATGAAGCGGGAGGCCGCCCTGAAGTTCGGCGCCACCCACGCGTTCGCGGACGCCGCGACTGCAGCGGAGAAGGTCAACGAACTGACCTGGGGGCAGGGCGCCGATCAGGCCCTCATCCTGGTGGGCACCGTCGACGAAGAGGTGGTGCAGAACGCGACCGCCGTCATCGGCAAGGGCGGCACTGTCGTCATCACCGGCCTCGCCGACCCAGCGAAGCTCACGGTGCACATCTCGGGAACCGACCTGACCCTGAACCAGAAGACGATCAAGGGTTCGCTGTTCGGTTCGGCCAACCCGCAGTACGACATCGTCCGCCTGCTGCGCCTGTACGACGCGGGTCAGCTCAAGCTCGACGAGCTGATCACCACCAAGTACACGCTCGAGCAGGTGAACGAGGGTTACCAGGATCTGCGGGACGGAAAGAACCTGCGTGGCGTGATCGTGCACCAGTAGGCGCCTCCGGCGCTCGTGCGCGGTTGACGAGTCCAGAGACTCGTTAACCGCGCACGGGCGCGGAGCGCCACACGTCGGCGAGGAGGTCGTACGACTTCAGCCAGGACTCGGTGTCCTCGGCCATCGAGGCGACGATCAGCTCGTCGGCCTGTGCGTGCTCGGCGAACTCGTCGAGGTACGCCTTGACCTCGGTCGGCGTTCCGACGGCGGAGTAGCGCACCATCTGGGTGATCTGCTGACCTGCGGGTGAGGTCATGATCAGGTCGACTTCCTCGGGCGTGAACTTCTGCCCGCGGCCGACCATCTGCACCACGCGACGCCGCAGTGAGGACTCGAACTGCCGATGCGCCTCCTCGCTGGTGTCTGCAGCGATGGCGTTGACACCGGCGATCACATACGGCTCCGCCAGCTGTTCGGACGGCTCGAAGCGGTCCCGGTACAGAGTCACGGCGTCGACCAGAGAGTCGGGGGAGAAGTGGGACGCGTTGGCGTAGGGGAGACCGAGCTTCGCGGCGAGCTGAGCACCGAACAGCGACGAACCGAGAATGTAGAGGGGGACGTTGGTGCCCTTGCCCGGGATCGCGTCGACGCCGGGAACCCGGGACTTGCCTGCCAGGTAGGCCTGGAGCTCGAGAACGTCCTGCGGGAATCTGTCGGCCGACGCCGGGTCGCGGCGCAGCGCGTACATCGTCTTCTGGTCGCTGCCGGGTGCGCGTCCGAGTCCGAGGTCGATGCGACCGGGATGCAGGGTCTCGAGGGTGCCGAACTGTTCGGCGATGGTCAGCGGGGCGTGGTTGGGCAGCATGATGCCGCCCGCACCCAAACGAATGGTGCTGGTGTGTGCGGCGACGTGGGCGATGAGCACGCTCGTCGCGGACGACCCGATCGATGCCATGTTGTGGTGTTCGGCGTACCAGATGCGGCGGTAGCCGCGCGTCTCCGCGAGCTGGGCCAGCGCGACGCTGGCCTCGAAGCTGTTCCGCGCCGAGTCGCCCTCGCGGATGTGGGCCAGATCCAGAATCGACAGCGCAGCACTCACGGACTTCGTCACCTTTCGTCACCGAACAGGCGCGAGACGTTAGCCTCGCGCACTACCTCCGAAGTCCAACCGCGGAGGCAGTGCGCGTATTCCTGGCTGCCGGAACGGTCAGGCGTCGACCAGCGGACGCAACGTGCGCCCGGTGAGCTCGACGATGCCGGGCTCGTGCCCGTTCACCACGAGGTTGAGGACGATGCCGTCGATGCCCTTGTCGAGAACGCGGGTCTGGATTTGCTCGGCCACCTCGTCCGGTGATCCGCAGAACTGACGCTGGGTGGCCGCGGCCCGCTCGTCGTCGGAGGCGGTGGAGAGGTCGACGCCCTGAGTGAGCAGGAATTCCTGCTGAAGCTGCCGGGCGCGGTCGCCGTCCTCGTCGATGATGACGAAAGCCAGGTAGCTGGTCTCGAGGGTGGAACGGTCTCGCCCGACCTCCTCGCAGCGTGCGTCCAAGGCCTCGAGCTTGCGCGGGATCTCCGCCGCGTTGCAGATGATGTTCAGGTGGTCTGCGAACTGGGCGGCCAGCCGGAACGTTTTCTTCTCGCCGGAACCGCCGAGGAGGATCGGCAGGTCGTTGCGGATCCGGGGTTCGTTGATGGCGTCTTCGACGTGGTACCACTTGCCGTCGAAGGTGGGACGCTCCCCGTGCAGCATCGGCGCAATGATCTGTAGTGCCTCGTCGAGGCGTTCGAAGCGGTCGGTGAACGTTCCGAATTCGTAGCCGAACTGGCGGTGCTCGAGGTCGAACCAGCCGGCCCCGATACCGAGGACGGCGCGGCCGCCGCTGACGACGTCCAGTGTGGACACCGTCTTCGCGAGCATGGGTGGGTTGCGGTACGTGTTGCCGGTGACAAGCGCGGACAACTGAATGGTCTCGGTGGCCGTGGCGAGAGCGCCGAGGGCGGTGTAGGCCTCGAGCATCGGCTCGTCGGGCTTGCCTATCCCGGGCAACTGGTAGAAGTGGTCCATCACGAACGCGGTGTCGAAGCCGGCTGACTCGGCCTCGCGCGCCTGCGCGATGACCGTCGGGAAGAGATCCGCGACGGAGTCGGAGTAACTGAAGTTCGGCATTTGGTAACCAAGGCGAATAGTCACGCGCTCGACGCTACCCGGATCGCGGCGAAGGCACCCCTTTTATCTCGCGGGGGTAGTTGCACACCCTGGGGTGGCTGGTGAGGGGTGCGGCAGGCGCGCACACTTGTGGCAATGACCACCGCCCTGCCCTTGACCGCCGCGCAGCGGTCCATCTGGTTCGCGCAGCAGCTCACGCCGGAGATTCCGTACGTCATCGCCCACTACGCCGAGCTGCACGGGCCTGTCGACCTCGCAGTCCTCTGTGACTGCACCCGTCGCGCGCACCTCGAATTCGGTTGGGGAGCAATCCGTCTCCTGGATGTCGACGGGCAGCCACATCAGGTGATCGACCCGACTGTGGTAGATCGGGTGCCCACTACCGACTTTCGTGACGAGAACGACCCTGTCGAGGCGGCCCACAGGTGGATGCACCACGACCGAAGCGCGCGCACGGACATGTACGACGGGCCGCTCCTCACGTCACACATTCTGCAACTGGGAGACGAGCACTACTACTGGTATTCGCGCGCGCACCACATTGCGTCGGACGGGTACGCCGCGATGATGCTGATGAGCCGCACCGCCGAGCTGTACGTCGCCGCTGTCGAGGGCAGGGAACCGCCGGACTGCCGCGCCGTGGGACCGGAACGCGTCATCCAGGAGGACGCCGCGTACCGCACCTCCACCCGTTTCGTCCGGGACCGCGACTACTGGCGGGAGCAGGGCAGCGATCTCCCTTCCGTCGTCGGATTGAGCGGACGCGCCGCGCGTTCCGGCCCGACCGCCCGGACTGCAACCGGACACGCAGCTCGAAGCGCGAGTTCGCGCAATGCCACGGCAGTGACGGTCGCCGCCTTCGCCTCGTACCTCGCCAGGATGACCGGCAGCGACGACGTGGTGCTCTCCCTGCCGGTATCGGCGAGAACGACGGCCCGCCTGCGGACGTCAGGAGGATGCGTCTCCAACGTCATCCCGTTGCGACTCGGGGGTATCGGCTCGGGCACGGTTCGGAACGCGGTGGCAACGACCGAGGCTGCAGTGACGGCGGCCCTGCGCCACCAGCGCTACCGCCGCGAGGACATCGGCCGCGACCTCGCCTCGGGCGGGGTGGAACTCATGCATTTCGGCCCGGTGATCAACCTCATGATGTTCAAGGAGATCACGCTGGGCGCCGTGCAGGCAACGGTTCGGGTCCTCACCACCGGTCCGGTCGCCGACCTCGCCGTCAACATCTATCCCGGATCGTCGGACCGTGCCGCCCGGATCGACTTCGAAGGGAACTCGTCCCTGTACGGTCAGGCCGAACTGGCCGGGCACCACAACCGATTCCTCGCCTTCCTCGACCGATTCACCGCCTCGATCGAGTCGGAGTTCCTGATCTCCGATCTCGATGTTTTCCTTGCCGGTGAACGCGAGAACTTCGCCCCCGCGCAGGGACTTCCGGATGTCGTCCCGAAGACACTGGACCGTCTCCTCGCGGCGTCCGTGGCCGATGATCCCGAGGCTGTCGCGATACGCGACCGGGGGCGTGCGCTGTCCTACGGTGATCTGGACCGCGTCGCCGGCCGCCTCGCCCGGGAGCTGATCGTCAGGGGTATCGGTCCCGAGAGCTTCGTCGCAGTCTCCGTCCCCCGGTCCCTCGAATCGGTGCTGGCGTTGTGGGCGGTCGCGAAGGCCGGCGCGGCCTATGTCCCGATCGACCCGGCACACCCGAGCGCCCGCGTCGCCTACTGCCTGGCCGACTGCGGCGCGACGCTCGGGTTGACCGTACGTTCGGAGCTCGATCGTCTACCCGACACGGTCGATTGGCTGACTGTCGATATCGACAATGTCGAAGAAGCTTGTCTGGGAACGTTTTCCGGGACGACGGACGATGTGGAACGAGCGAGCCCCCTGCGTCTGGACCACCCCGCCTATCTGATCTACACATCCGGGTCGACCGGGGCGCCGAAGGGCGTCGTTGTCACTCATCGCGGTCTCGCCAATCTGGCGCAGGAAATTCGGGACAAGTATGCGGTGTCCACGCGTTCTCGTGTTCTGCATTTCGCCTCACCGAGTTTCGACACCGCGCTCGTCGAAGTGCTCGCGGCGTGTATCGGAGGCGCAACGCTCGTCGTGACCCCGCCCGGGCACTTCGGCGGCGACGAGCTGTCGCGGTTGCTGCGCGAGGAACACGTCACCCACCTGTTGACGACGCCCTCGGCCCTGGCGGCAATCGACTCCACCGCGAAGAACCAGCTGGAGTTGGTGCTGGTCGGAGGAGAAGTGCTTTCTCCGGAGTTGGTGCGACGCTGGGCCGGTGGCCGAGAAATGCGTAACGCGTACGGGCCGACGGAGACGACATGCAGCGTCACTCTGACCGAGCCGATGTCACCGGACGGAAGAGTGACGATCGGCGGTCTCATGCGCGGTGTGGATGCGGTGGTGCTCGATCATCGTCTGCGTCCGCTGCCGCCGGGCGCGGCCGGTGAGCTCTACCTCACCACGGCAGGCCTCGCCCGGGGATACCATCGACGTTGCGGCCTGACCGCCGCACGATTCGTGGCCGATCCGTTCGGCGACAGCGGATCCCGCATGTTTCGCACCGGCGATGTGGTGCGCTGGACGGTGGCGGGAACTCTCGAGTTTCTCGACAGGGCCGACGACCAGATCAAGATCCGTGGGTTTCGGGTCGAGCTCGGCGAGATCAACGCCACGCTGAACACCTATCCGGGCGTCACCTATGCCACGACGATGGTGCACAGGAACTCGGTTGGTGATCCGAACCTCGTGTCCTACCTCATGGTCGAGGGAGACGCGCCGATCGGTCGGGAAGCGTTGAAAGCGCACGCGGCGCGATTCCTGCCGGACTACATGATTCCGAAATCGTTCATGCTCGTGCATTCGATTCCGTTGACACCGACGGGAAAGCTCGACCGGTCGGCGCTACCCGTTCCGGAGTTCGGCTCGGATTCGGTGCCTCATCGCGACCCGGAGACACTCGCCGAGCACCGCGTCGCCCGGGTCTTCTCCCGAGTACTCGGGGTGGATTCGGTGGGCGCCGACGATTCCTTCTTCGACCTGAGCGGCGACTCGTTGTCGGCCATCCGGGTGGTCGGGACGCTCAACGCCGAGTTGGGCACAACGCTGGGTGTGCGAGAACTGTTCGATGCACCGACGGTCGCAGCACTCGCACTGTCGATTGCGGACGCTTGTGAACACCCGTCGAGAGCGCAGGCGCGGGGGGCACCGAGATTGGGCGCCGCAGGATTTCAGGGCGGCCAAGTGATGCCCGAACTCGTACCGCTGTCTCCCTCGCAACAATTCATCGACCGCACGCTCGTGGATCCCGCTCTCCACAACATCCCCTTCACGGTACGAGTGCGTGGGCCGTTCGATGCCGAAGCGTTGCAGTCGGCGATGGCAGACGTCCTCCACCGGCATCGCTCGCTGAGAACCGTGTATCCGGACTCACCGGCGGGTCCGTACCAGCGCGTGCTCGACGTGGTCGACGCCGTGCCCGACCTGTCGCCGGTGCCCGCCGGCGAATCGGTTGCGGAGGACCAGACCTCGGACCTGCTGACGGCGGGATTCGACGTGCGCCGCGACCCTCCGCTCCGCGCCCGGCTCTTCCGTCTGGGCGACCACGACCACCTCTTGTCCTGCGTCCTCCATCACATCTGCGCGGACGGGTGGTCCCTGGCTCCCTTGGCGCGCGACCTCGCCGACTCCTACCGTTCCCGGGCGATGGGCGGTGAACCCCAGTGGGAGCCTCCGGCCGTGCACTACGCGGACTACACCATGTGGCGTCGAACGATGCTCGGGGACGAGAACGACCCCGACAGTGTCGCGTCGAAACAGATCGGCCACTGGACGAAGGAACTGTCGGGCCTTCGCGGAGAACTCGCGCTGCCCACCGACCGACCCCGGCCGCACAGGTGGACCTATCGAGCGGGGCGACTTCCGTTCACAGTCGACGAGCATGCGCATCGGGGGCTGCTCGCCACCGCGCACGAACACCACGCCAGCCTCTTCACGGCGCTCAGGTCGGCCGTGGCGGTACTGCTCGCCCGGCTCAGCGGCGATCCCGACATCGCGATCGGAACCCCGATCGCGGGCCGGGGAGATCCGGTGCTCGACGACGTGGTGGGAATGTTCGTCAACACACTGGTTCTGCGAACCCGGGTCGACCCGAGCATGACACTGTCCGACATCGTCGATCGATCCCGCGACGTGGAGCTACGTGCGCTGGCGAATGCGGATGTGCAATTCGAACGGCTCGTCGAGGTACTCGACCCACCTCGATCGGGGTCGCTGCACCCGCTCTTCCAAGTGGCGCTGTCGCTGAACAACTTCGCTCCGGCGGCCTTCGACGTCTCCGGGCTCGACTTCGAGGTGACTCCGCGGCCACTCGACATCGCCAAGTGCGATCTGCACTTCCACTTCACCGAGCGACACGACGCCGACGGAAAGCCCACCGGGATCGACGCCGAACTCGTGTATTCCGCCGACCTCTACGACGCCTCCACCGCACAGGATTTCGTCGACACGCTGCACACCATCGTCGACCCGATTGGTAGGTGACCTCACGGAATCGGCGTGATAGAGATACCTCATGAGCGGCATCCGGAGAATTGGTCGGGGAGTAGCGCTCGCGGCGGTCATCATCGCCCTGGCCGCCTGCTCCGGCCAGGAAGGAACGGCGGTCAGTGAGCCGTCGACGACGACGATAGCCCTGGCTACGGACACGGCAGGCGCCGAGACGACGACGCCCGAGAGCCTGCCCTACACGGAGACCGAGCTGCGGGTCGACGGTTCCACCGGCCGCGTCACCTACGACGTCCTCATCCCGCAGATCGAGGGCGGAAATTCGGCCGTCACCGCCGAGTTCAACGAATCGATGCAGGCCGCGCTCCAGGACCAGATCGACGGTTCGGGCACCGACGCCTTCACACTGAGCAGCCAGGAGCACCGCGTCGTGCACATCGGCGAGCACGTGATCAGCGGGTTGCTGGTGACGTCGTGGAACGCCGATCCACCCGGTGCGCATCCCACCCCGATCGTCGCGACGGTGGTGGTGAATGCCGATTCGGCCGAGCCGATCACGCTCGCCGATCTCTTCCCAGATCTCGATGCCGGTCTACGGAGGTTGTCCGAGCACTGCGCAACCCTGCTGCCGGCCACGGCTGCCGGCCCCGAGTTCGACCGCACCGGCATCGAACCCGTCGAAAAGAACTTCGCCAACTGGCTCGCGACCTCCGCCGGGATGGAAATCCACTTCGACGACTATCAGGTGGGGCCGCACGCCGTCGGGCTGGTGACCGTCACCGTCCCCTGGGACGTTCTCGGTGACGTGGTCGATCCGCAGCTGGCCGACGTAGTGTCGAGTTAGTCCGCGAACCGTCCATCCGTGGTAGAACAGGTATCAGTTTTGGTACCCGGAGGGTGATCATGGACCTGGAAGCTGTCGCCGCGATCAGCAGACTCAAGTACGCCTACCTGCGCGCCCTCGACACCAAGCACTGGGACGAATTCGCCGACACCCTGCTTCCCGACGCGACCGCGAGTTACGGCGAGCATCTGACATTCGCCTCACGCGACGCGGTGGTCGAGTTCATGAGAACCAGCCTCGGCCCGCAAACCATCACCGAGCATCACTGTGGCCACCCGGAGATCGACGTCGACGGTGACACCGCTACCGGCCGGTGGTACCTCTCCGACCTCGTGCTGATCCCCGAACACGACATGGCGTTGCGCGGAGCCGCCTTCTACTCCGACCGCTACGTTCGTGGGCCGGACGGGCGGTGGCGCATCGCACACACCGGCTACGAGCGGACCTTCGAGGCGGTGATGTCTCTCGCCGACATCCCCAGCTTCCGGTTGACGGCGCATCCCTGATGGGCGCGCTGGACGGCAAGGTGGCACTGATCACCGGAGCAGGGCAGGGCGTCGGGGCCGGTATGGCACGTGCACTGGCAAAGGAGGGCGCGCGGATCGCGGTGGTGGGGCGTACGGAATCGAAACTCGTCGAAACGTGCGCTGCGATCGCCGACTTCGGGGGTGTCGCCGAGCCCGTCGTGTGTGACATCAGCAAGCGGGAGCAACTGGGTCCGATGGTCACACGTGTGGTCCAGGTGTTCGGCGGCATCGACATCCTGATCAACAACGCCAACGCGAGTGCGCTCGGCCCGTTGCTGGAGGTCACTCCCAAGCTGCTGGACCGCGCCATGGCGGTGGGTCCCGTGGCGACTCTGTTCCTCATGCAGCTGTGCCATCCCCACTTGAAAGCACGCGGCGGCGGCTCGATCGTCAATCTCGTGAGTTCCTCGGCGGTGCGCTGGGACACCAGCGGTTACGGGCTGTACGCGGCCACGAAGGAGGCCATGCGCTCGCTCACCCGCACCGCCGCCAGTGAATGGGGCGCCGACGGAATCCGGGTCAATGCCATTGCGCCGCATGCCCTCTCTCCCGGTTTGCAGTGGTGGACAGAGAACAATTCGGAGGAGGCGGCCGAGTTCGTGCGATCGATACCGCTGGGCCGAATCGGAGACTGTGAGCAGGACATCGGACGCGCCGTCGTCTTCCTCGTCGGACCCGACGCCGGCTACCTGACCGGCGCCACCATCCCGCTCGACGGCGGCCAGGCACGCTGGAGTTGAGCGTCGAGCCGGTTGCCCGGCGAGCACCCTGTCAGGGCAACCGGTGGAACGCCTCGTCCAGTCCGCGAAGCCCGCTGGTGTCGATGAGGAACTCCGATTCGAGGCATTTCCGGAGCTCGTCGGCGCTCGTCAGCTCGAGTCGGACGGACTCACCACCGAGCGGGTGGACGGTGAACCGGGTTCCGTTGAGTGCGTACCGGCGCCCTTCCGCGACCCGGGCAGCGAGGAGTCCGGTGACGAAATGGGAGCCGGGCCAGGTGGACAGGTACCAGTTCGGCGCCTCGTAGTCGACGGGGTGCTGCGGGGTGAGGTCGAAGCGGTAGATGGGACGCCACTCGTCCCCGACGAGGGCCTCCAAGAGGTAGTCGCCGCGCAAGTCGAGCAGCCGGAACGGCTCGAGCGGAGTGTCCTGCACCGTGTTCGTTTCGAGGCGCAACGTGGTGTCGAGGGTCATGCCGCCGAACCCGACGTCGATGATGCGCCGGTCACCTTCGACATCGACCAGAAGCAGCATGTGCGAGCGCGGGTTGATCACGTCGGTCGACGTCGACCCCCACAGCACCCGAGCCGCCAAGGCGGTGACTTCGAAGCCCAGTTCGAGGAGGACGGCGCGCAACAAGAGGTTCTGCTCGAAGCAGTAACCTCCTCGGCGCGATTCCACCAGTTTGCGTTGCAGCGACCCGAGGTCCAGCCGATTCGGTGTGCCGAGGAACGGATCGAGGTTCTCGAACGGAATCGACCGGGCATGGTGGGCGGCAATGGCGTTCAGTGTTGCCGTCGTCGCGGATCGGTCCCCGTCGTATCCGATCCGTTCGAAGTACCGCTCGAGGTCGAGATCGCCTGCAGTTCCCATGACCCTCAGTGTAAGCACGCCCGAATGGGTGATCAGGCGCCGTTCGCGTCCGGTGAGCGGCATCGTGCGCGCGAGCGTACTTTCGCACTTGTATGGGCGGAGACCGGCGCGCGGCGGAAGGACTCTCATGAAACGGGGATGTGTTGCGGCTGCCGCGTTGCTGGTGGGCTTTGCCGCCACCGGTTGCCAGACCGATTCGAGGACGAGGGAGTCGGCTGCGACATCGGCGGCGCAACCACCCGTGGCCGCTCCCACCGTGGTCGCGACCGAATTGGAGGTGCCCTGGGGAATCGCGCTGCTGCCCGACGGCGCCGCGGTGATCGCCGAGCGGGACAGCGGCACCATCCGTCGTCTGCAACCGAACGGTGACGTGACCGAGGTCGGAGAGGTGCCGGAGGTGGCAGCGCGGGGGGAGTCGGGACTGCTCGGGCTCGCCGTGTCGCCCGCCTACACGTCGGACCAGACAATTTTCGCCTACCTCACCACCGATGAGGACAACCGCGTGGTCGCTGTGCGATACGACGGCCGCAGCCTCGGCGAGCCCGTCCCGATCCTCACAGGAATTCCGGCCGGGTCGATCCACGACGGGGGCCGAATCGCCTTCGGACCCGACGGCAAGCTCTACGTCACCACCGGTGAAGCCGGCGATCGGCCGCTCGCCCAGGATCCCTCCTCTCTCGGCGGCAAGATCCTGCGGATCAATCCGGACGGAACAATTCCGCCCGACAACCCGCTGTCCGGCTCACCGGTCTGGTCGCTGGGACACCGGAACGTGCAGGGCATCACCTGGGACGACGCAGGCAGGTTGTGGGCCACCGAGTTCGGCGCGCACACGTGGGACGAAGTGAACCTGATCCGGCCGGGCGCCAACTACGGATGGCCCGAGGTCGAAGGGCAGGCGGAAGAGGCCGAATTCGTGGACCCGGTGGTGCAGTGGCCCACGGACGGGGCGTCACCGTCCGGCGTCGCCTACCTCGACGGGTCGCTGTGGGTGGCGGCATTGCGGGGCGAACGGTTGTGGCGGATACCCGTCGGCGGGGACGGCTCGCTCGGTGAACCGCAGTCGCTGTTCGCAGGGGAGTACGGGCGGCTGCGCACCGTCGTCGCCACACCGGACGGGGTGCTGTGGTTCAGCACGAGCAACCGTGACGGTCGGGGGTCGCCGGCAGAGAGTGACGACCGCATCCTCGCGGTGCGGCCGTCGGCCTGAATGTGACCCGGGGGTCAGTCGGTCCAGGGCGCGACGGGCGGCTTCACCCACATGATCTTCTCGTCCGCGTGTGCGGGCGATGCAGACGGATGATCCGGGTGGCGCTCGGCCCACGCCGACTTCTGGTCCAGCAGTTCGGCCACGGTGAGCCACGTTTCCATGGTGCTCGGTGGGTTGGATCCGGCTGCCCGGGCCAGTTTCCGCAGTGTGCCGTCGGTGAGGTCGAGCAGTTCTTTCCCGCTGATAGCGCGATCCCAGACGTACTTGGCGAGGCCCACGGCCTTCTCGCGACGTTTGCGCGCCGCGCCTTCGGTGTGGGCGAAGTCGACTTCCTGAGGTTCCATCGCCTCCCTCTCTCGTGCGCGCCACTACGGTAGGTCACCGCGCAGTCGTGCCGGTATCGTGGGATGACGATTGTCGCAGCAGACACGCGCAGTCGATGCGAACGGTAGGGAAGTCGGTATATGGGCAGGCAGCGCGGCGGCCGAACTGCGCACGCAGCCGAAGGTGGGCCCGTCGCCGGGGTTTATCCGATCGACACGGGAACCTGCGAACTCGCCGAGGACAACGTCAATCCCCACGGCTGGGTCCTCAAAGTGAACGGCGTCGAAAGTTCACACATCGACCTCACGGATCCCGAACACCTCGATTTCGAGTACATGCGGTGGATGGCCGACCTGATCGGATCCCGCTGGCAGCGCGCGGACCGCGTGCGGGCACTGCATCTCGGCGGCGGCGCCTGCTCACTTGCCCGCTATCTGTCGGCTGTGTACCCGGACGCCCGGCAGGTAGTGGTCGAACTGGACGGCAAGCTGGCCGAACTGGTGCGTCGATGGTTCGATCTGCCGCGGGCACCGCTGCTCCGACTCCGCGTCGGTGAAGCCAGGGCTGTCACCGAAACCCTCACCGAGTCGAGCCGCGACCTGATCATTCGTGACGTGTTCGCCGGCAACACGACGCCTCCGTCACTCACCACCGTCGAATTCACCGGCCATGTTCGCAGGGTCCTGGCACCGGGCGGGATCTACGTCGTCAACTGCGGTGACACCCGCGACCTCGTGAAGGCGCGGCGGGAAGCGGCCACCATCGGCAGCGTGTTCCCGCACACCGCCGTGATCGCGGACCCGGCCATGCTCAAGGGCCGCCGCTACGGCAACATCGTGATCGCCGGAAGTGACGTGCCCCTCGGCGACGACCCCGCACTGGTTCGGCGACTACTGGGTGGTGGTGTGCCCGCACACCTCTGGGACGACGCGCAGGTTCGATCGTTCGCCGGTTCTGCGCGCGTCCTGCTCGATGCGGAAGGATCACCGGGCGAGTCCGGGTGAGACTGCGCTGAGGTCGACGACGTGTCCGCAACGGGAACATCACCGACCGCACCGTGGTTGGGTGTCGGTATGAGCCTGGAAGTGAACGACGCGCAGCGTCCCCTGCTCGACCTCGTCGCGACACACTCGCACGCCGTCCTCACGACGATCAAAAGGGATGGCCGACCGCAGCTGTCCAACGTTCTCTACACCTGGGACCCCGACACGAACACCGCCCGGATCTCGGTGACCGCGGACCGGGCGAAGACCCGCAACGCCGCGCGGGACCCCCGGGTGTCGCTGCACGTGAGCGCGCCCGACTTCTGGAGTTACGCGGTCGTCGAAGGTGACGCCGAGCTGAGTGCCGTCGCCAGTGACCCCCACGACGCGGCCACCGACGAGCTCGTCGAGGTATTCCGCAATGCAGCAGGTCGGGAACACGACGACTGGGAAGACTTTCGTCGCGCGATGGTGTCCGAGCGACGGCAGGTACTCCGGGTGCGCGCGACACACCTGTACGGCATGGCCCAGCTGCCGTGAGCATTCGGCCCGGAACGTAGTTGTGGCAGGCCGCCGCCCCCGGTGGGACCATGGGGTGCATGCGCAGGAGGCGGTGGCCGGCGGCCGCGCCGCCCGCCACGGGAGGGGTCGTCGTATACGGCCCCGTCGAACTCGCGACTACCCGTGATCTGACGCTGCGGCTGGCAGAGGTGGTCGCTCACCCGGCGGGTCTCGAGCTGCGCATCGAGTTCACCGCGACCGGACGCACGGCCGACAGGGCGCGTCACGAAACCCGCCCCCTCGACGATCCCGACGACCCGTCCGCCCGCTGGTCGTATCTCGCGGTGCACGTGCGGGTGGACGACGTGGTCGGTGAGGCCGACCCGAGCCACCTGCAGTCCACGTCGAGGGTGGCCACGAGCGAGGCGTCCGAGTATCACACCGAGCCCCGCTACTGGGTCGCCGCCTACCCGGAGTCGGGGGTCATCACCCTGACCGTGGGGTGGCCGGAAATCGGGCTGCATGCCCGGACCGACGTCATCCGGCTGGGCCCCAATCCCGCCCGGTGACAGGGTGAATGTACCTTTCGGCGCGGTAGCAGCGTCGAAAGGTACATTCGCCTCGACGTCAGCGAGGCTGCTCGGCC
Source organism: Rhodococcus sp. USK13 (assembly GCF_018343855.1). Lineage (NCBI taxonomy): Bacteria > Bacillati > Actinomycetota > Actinomycetes > Mycobacteriales > Nocardiaceae > Rhodococcus > Rhodococcus sp. USK13. Next base: position 1,731,891 of record NZ_CP069242.1, read on the forward strand.
AGCTTGGCGGCGATCACACCGTTGAGCCGCTGCAGACCGCTCGGGGTGAGGCCGTGGATCTGGCCCTCGATGCTGCGCACGACATGTGTGTCGCTCAGGACCTTCTCGCTGGACTGAATCAAAACCGTTCCGGCGCCCGTGAAGTCGAACTGTCGTTCCTCTCCCGAGTTGATGCCCATCATGTGGGCGCCGGCGGCGAGGAAGTTGCTGATCCACCCCTGGTCGTAGTGGTGGCTCGGCGACGGGCAGTCCGCCCACCCGACCAGTGCTTCGGGGTCGATCCGCAGTGGCGGCTCGGCGAACATCACCGGGCCGTTGGAGGAGGCAAGGAACTTGCCGGTTCCGATGAGGGTCAGGAACCCCGGGACGATCGACTGGTTCAGCGACAAACCCGGTTCGAACGCAAGGAGATTGGACGCCCGGATGGTGAGGTTGCCGTCGTCGAGATCATACGAGTTGATGTCGTAGCCGCGGTCACCGATGATCAGCTTGCCGAAGCCTTCGGCTACCGCATACTCACCCATATAGAGCGGCGCCGAGAACTGATTGGCCACCATGTGCAGTGCGGCGCCGTGCAATCCGTGGGTCAGTGCCTGGAACTGCATCTGCCCGTAGTAGGCGATCATCGCACCCTTGCGGATGAACCAGGGCGCAGTGAGGTCGATGCAGTAGGCGTAGCTGTTGTCCGGAATGTTGTCGCTGGCGCCCAGGGTCGACGGATTCAGCACGGTGCTCACAGTTTTTCCTCCGAAGCCTGAACGTAGACGATTCCTTGTCCGCTGCACTGCAATTGCATCGCTTCTCCGGCGCCGCGGCCCACGGCATCACGCCAGCCGACCGCGGACTTCAGTTCTACCTGAACGTTTCCGTACGTACCGACGAAGGCGTCGGGGTCGACCAGGATCGGGTTGGGACCGCCCACGGGGATCTCCAGGAAACCGCCGTGCGCCAACAACACCGCCGATCCGTACCCGGACAGTTGGGTCGTGAACATGCCTGTCCCGGACAACGCACCCGCAGCGGCGCCGCGGAGGGCACCGAGCATCCCGCGACCACCGCCGCCGCCCTGACTCATCACCGAGACCACCGAGCTCTGCAGTCCGGCGTTGTGGGCCAGCAGTCGGGACGCCTCGACGCACAGAGTTCCACCCTGCGACATGTCGACCACGTGCACCTCGAGACCGGCGTGACCGTAGTGCACCTCGCCCTGTCCCTGCGCGAGCATCGTGCGCTCGTGTTCGCCCTGCATCATCCGTCCGGCCATGCGGGTGAACCCGCCCATCCCGGCCATGGACTGCGAACCGGGAACCTGGTGCGGTGAGAACTGGACCTGACCGGTGTAGAACAGCATCGACCCGGTGCGCGCGACGACTCCGCCCGCTGCCCCGACATCGACCTTGACGACCTTCGAATTGACCTGTGTGAACACCATGCTGATCACCGTTCCGCCGGCTGGATGGACACGACGCCGTGGCCGTCCCACTTGAGGGAGAAGGCTTCACCGCTGCCCTGGCCGACGGCGGTCCGCCACGACACATCGGTGACGAAGGATTGGGTCAACTGCCCGCGGGCCGAGACGAAGGCGTCGGGGTCGACTACGAGTGGATACTGCGGCGACACCTCGAGGTGGATGAGCGGGCCGCCGGCCGAGAGGAGGGCCACCTGCCCCTGCCCCGACACCGTCGTGGTGAACAGGCCCTGGCCGCCGACACCGCCGCGGAGACCCGTGAAGGTGACGTTGGTGTTCAGGTTGCCGCTGAGTGCCAGGAGTTGCTGCGACTCCACCTGCAGCGTTTCACCCGCAAGTTCGATGACGGTGACGTGCTGGCCGCCCACCGCGAAGTAGACGACACCGTTGCCGGAGCATTCCATCAAGGACAGCGACTCGCCGGTGGCGCGCCTCTTCATCCCCGCCAGTACCCCGTCGCCGCCACCGAAACCGGCCGATTTGAAGCTGACATTGCCTTCGTAGGCAATCATCGATCCCTGTATTGCCCGGATGGTGGTTCCGGCCAGTTGGGCTTCGACCACCTTCTTCGACTTCTCGAGCAGCCGCGCCATAGGTGCCCTTTCCAGTGCCGAGCGGCAGTGTTCGTGACCGGGTCACGAACACTGCCGCGGGATGTGAGTACAGGCAGAACCTAGCTGATGGTGGCCGGTTTCGGCTCGTCCACGTCGTTGTCCGAGCTCCCGCCGGCTGCTGCCGCCTTGCGGTTGCGCAAGATGCTGGAGATGAACGCGGCTCCGATGAGGGCGACGCCGACGAGTCCGGTGACGTTCTCGTTGACGTGGTAGCCGATGGAGACGAGCAGGATCACGGCCAGGGCGCCGATGGCCCAGTGCGCACCGTGTTCGAGGTACACGTAGTCGGACAGGGTTCCCTTGCGAACGAGGAACACGGTGATCGAGCGGACGAACATCGCACCGACGAAGCCGAGGCCGAGGGCGATGATGATCGGGTCGGAGGTGATCGCGAAGGCACCGATCACGCCGTCGAAGGAGAACGACGCATCCAGGACCTCGAGGTAGAGGAACAGGAAGAATCCGGCCTTGCCGGTGGCCTTGGCCAGTTCGGTTGGGCCGCCGCTGGAGCCCTCGACGACCTCGCCGTTCTCATCCTCTTCCGGGGTATTGAACAGTTCGCCGAGGCCGTTGACGGCGATGTAGGTGATCATGCCGAGGACGCCGGCGACCATCACGGTGGAAACGGTGTCTTCGGGAGCGATGTACGAGGCGGTCAGCAGAAGCAGGCCACCGGCGACGATCACCGCGAGCTGGTCGAGCTTGCCTGCGCGGGCGAGCGGCTTCTCCAGCCAGGACAGCCAGGTGATCTCGCGCTCTTCGAGAATGAATCCGAGGAAGAGCATCAGCAGGAACATGCCGCCGAACGCCGCGATCTGCGGGTGGGCGTCGGTGAGCAGGGTTTCGTAGCTGGGGCTGCCGTCGGGGAAGTATGCGGCGTCGTCGGCGGGCGGGTTGAGTGCGAGGTCAAGGGCGGCGACCGGGCCGAGGCCGGATGCCAGCCACACGATGACCAGCGGGAAGACCAGGCGCATGCCGAACACGGCGATGACGATGCCGACTGTGAGGAAGATTTTCTGCCAGAACTCGCTCATCCGCCGCAGCACGGTGGCGTTGATGACGGCGTTGTCGAACGACAGGGAGATCTCGAGGATCGAGAGGATGACGACGAGGAGGACGGCTTGGGGGCCTCCGTACAGCGCCGCGATGATGATGGACACCACCGTGACAGCGAAGGAGAGACCGAATATTCGCAGAACCACTGAGCGTGGCCTTTCTTGTTGGGCAATGCCGGGTGGCTACTGCTGGAGTACGAACGCCGAGGAGGGTTCCACGTCAGCGACGCGAAACCCTACCCGGCTGATGTAAGCGAAACTACCGTCAGACGTTGACGCCGTAGTCGCGGGCGATACCGGCGAGCCCGGACGCGTAGCCCTGGCCGATAGCGCGGAACTTCCACTCTGCGCCGTTCCGGTACAGCTCCCCGAAGACCATGGCCGTCTCGGTGGACGCATCCTCCGACAGGTCGTAACGAGCGAGCTCGTTGCCGTTCGCCTGGTCGACGACGCGGATGTACGCGTTGCGAACCTGGCCGAACGACTGCGAGCGGGTCTCGGCGTCGTAGATCGAGACGGGGAAGATGATGCTCTCGATGTTCGCGGGGACCGCCGCCAGGTTGACGTTGATCACCTCGTCGTCGCCTTCGCCGGCGCCGGTGGTGTTGTCACCGACGTGCTCGATGGAGCCGTCCGGCGAGCGCAGGTTGTTGAAAAAGACGAAGTGCTGGTCGGAGACAACCTTCTTGTCGGCACCCGCACCGATGGCGCTGGCGTCGAGGTCGAAGTCGGTACCGGTGGTCGAACGAGCGTCCCATCCGAGTCCGACAGCCACCGCGGTCAGGTTCGGCGCCTCCTTCGTGAGTGAAACGTTGCCGCCCTTGGTCAAGCTGACGCCCATTCAGGGGTCCTTTCGAGAGGAGGTGTTCGACCTCGACGGCTGTCGAAGTCTCGAGATCGTCGTGCACCACCACGATAATGAATTTGTCCGACTTGTCCCATCCGTTAGCTGTCCACAGGTTTGTCCACAGGCAATTCCGGTCAGCTCGGGCCGACTGCGCCGACCAGTACGATTTCAGGTGTGACGAGCGGATGGTCGGGACGCTTCCGAGGGAGAGCCCGGAGCGACGAGTCGACTCGTCGCGCCCACGACACCATGGTCGCAGCGTTTCTCGACATGGACAACCGTCAGAGCATCGCCGCCGCGGCGGTCGACGCCTCGAAACAGCTCACCCCGGAACGCGGAGTCCAGCGGCTGTGGGAGCCGGTTCGGGACGGGTGCTATCAGGCGGCGTCCGCGTATCTCGCGGCGGTAGATCAATTCGACGGCGTCCAGTCGCCGGCGGCAACCGCCGCATTCGAGCAGGCCACAGCGCAATTGGTGGCCGCGACACAGGCGCTGGACGAGTTCTACCGCGCGCATCGCGGTCATCTCGAAGAATCCACGGCGATGCTGGCCGCGATTCCGCAGGTGGCGCAGCAGGCCCTGCAGACAGCCGAGGCCGCTCGGGACGGACTGCGGCGACACCAGGCGTACGGCGACTATCCGTCGGTGCGGGCATCCGCTGCGGCGCTCGACGACGCCGTCGCGTCCTTGCAGGCAGCCCGGGGGGCCAACCCGGTGCGCGAAGCCGCGGGTCGGGTGCGAGATGCTGCGGCGGCCCTCGACAGTGCGCTGGCGGCGGCGCCGTCCAAGGAGCGGGACGCCTCACACGCCGTGTCGTCGGTGACCACCCGGATCGCCGCCGTGCAGACCCGTGCCGAGCGGCTCGCGCCTGCCTACTCCGCACTGCTGCGGGAGTTCAACGCGAGAAGTTCGGCGGATCTCGTCCACAACGAACAGGTCAGTCGCCTGCAGATCGAACAGGCCGAGGCCGATCTGCAGAAGGCGCGTGAGGCCCTGACCGCGGGCAACCCGGAAGGCGCGCTCGAGTTGACGAGCGCGGCGCGGACTCATCTGGCGGATGCCGAGGCGAAAGTGGACGGTGTCACCGACCGGTTGCGACTACTGCGGCATGTCCGCGAGAATCCGCGTGCGAAAGAGAACGAGATCAGATTTCGCCTGCGCGATGCCCAGATGTTGGCTGTCAATCGCGGGCTCGTGCGGGAATGGGGGTCGGTCCTCGACGCCCAGCTCGAGCGGATCGACCGGATCGCAGGGACACTGACGGGCAGGCACCCCGACTACTGGGCGTACATCACCCAGCTCGATGCGGTGTCGGCGTTCATTGCCGAGGTGGTTCAGAAGATGAGAGGACATACAGCGCAGCGATGACATGGGGGGACGATGAGTATTAGCGAACAGACCGCGGCAGGCGCCGTGGCACGGGGTACCACGATGCCGCGGGTACGGCACTTTCACCACCTCGACTCACAGACCCACGAACGGTTGTTCCTGCACGCACCGCAGTCACTGGAACCGGACGAGGACAGGGTGGTGCTGGCCGTCGCCCTCGGTGCGACGTTGTACGTGCCGGCCACGCGGTCCGACCTGGCGGACATCGTGCGTCGCCGGTCCGCGGAGGGCGTGTGCTCGATGGTCCTCGACCTCGAGGACGCCGTTGCCGACGATCAAGTGGAGTTCGCGCTGCTCAATGCCGTCGACGCGCTCGACCGGCTGGCCGCTTCGGGTGGTGCCCGGCTGCAGCTGTTCGTGCGGGTGCGGGCGGCCGCGGATCTTCGGCGCATCGCCGAGCTGCTGACCACGGGCGCGGATGTCCTCACCGGGTTCGTGGTACCGAAGTTCGGGAGCGTCACCGGCCGCGAATTCCTCGACGAGCTGGCCGCGGCGTCCGATCGTCTCGGCAAGCACCTGTACGCGATGCCCGTGCTCGAATCGCCGGAACTGGTACACCGTGAGACCCGTGACCACGAACTCGCGCGTATCGGCGAGTTGCTGGCCGAGCGTCGTTATCAGATCCTCGCGGTGCGGGTCGGGGCCACCGACATGTGCGGCACCTTCGGGATCAGACGTGACCGCGACCTGACGATCTACGACGTCCGGGTGGTGGCCGACGCGATCGCCGCCATCGTCAACTACCTCGGGCGCAGCGACGACACCGGGCACGTCATCACCGGACCGGTGTGGGAGTACTTCGCCGATCACGAGCGGATGTTCCGGCCCACGCTGCGCGCCACTCCGTTCGAGGAACACGACGAGGTGCGGTTCCGTCAGCAATTGGTGAGCCGTGATCTCGACGGACTACTCCGTGAAATCGCGCTCGACCGGGCCAACGGTATCCAGGGCAAAACGGTGATCCACCCCACCCACGTGGCCGCCGTGCACGCCCTGTCCGCGGTCACGCACGAGGAGTACCACGACGCTCTCGACATCCTCGGCGCCGACGGCGTCGGCGGGGTGCGCGCCTCGGGGTACCGCAACAAGATGAACGAGATGCGCCCTCATCGCAATTGGGCAGAGAAGACGCTCGTCCGAGCCAAAGTGTTCGGCGTGACAAATGAGGGGATCACATTCGTGGATCTGTTGACTGCTCTGGCCGTCCGATGACGTCACCGACCGCGTTACGCGAGGTGCCCTGGGCCACCGAGCATCTCGGGCTGACGCTCGCCCACGTCGATTCGGCGGTCGGGCTCACCGTTCCCGAGCTGATCGAGCCGGGGCTGCGCCGCAACCCGCGCCGTGCGCACCTGCTCGTCTCGACGGTCCTCGGCAAGCACCTGCCCACCGAACCCGGGGTGGTGATCTCCGCGGGCAACACCCTCGGTGACCTGGTTGCCGAGGTACTCGGTTCGGACGCCGATCCAGTGGTGCTCGGATTCGCCGAGACCGCGACCGGCCTCGGGCACTGTGTCGCCGCCCGGCTGCACGCCCGGTGCTACCTGCACTCGACTCGTCGTGACGTCCCGCAGGTCGGGACATTCGCCGGGTTCGAGGAAGGGCACTCCCACGCCACCAGCCACCAGCTGCAACCGACCAGCGGCGAATTGTTCGCCAACGACCTGCCACTCGTCCTCGTCGACGACGAGATCTCCACGGGGGCCACCGCCGTCGACGCGATACGCGCACTGCACCGGCACAACCCGCGAAGCCGCTACGTGGTGGCGTCGCTCGTGGACATGCGTACCTCGGAGCATCGCGACGCCATGGACGTCGCCGCGGCGGAGCTGGGTGTGCGGATCGACAGTGTCAGCTTGGCGCAGGGCCGCACCGAGCTCCCGGACGGGCTGGTGTCGTCTGTCGCCGCTCTTCCCGACCCGGTGCTCAATGGCGTCGCCGAACGGGCGGGTACGGTCGAGCGCATCGACCTGGCATGGCCTGCAACGGTTCCCGACGGAGGGCGTCACGGATTCCTGAGCGAAGACGTTCCCGCCTTCGATCACGCTGTCGGATCCGTGGCTGCCGCACTCGGTAAACGTCTCGATTCTCGGCGCCCCGTGATCGTCGTCGGGCACGAGGAGTTGATGTACTTGCCGCTGAGGGTTGCAGAAGCGCTCTCGACGTCCGGCCATCGGGTGCGATTCCAGACGACGACGCGGTCGCCGGCGTACGTGCTGAACGAGGCCGGCTATCCGCTGCGCCGTGGATTCCGCTTCACCGCACCCGAATCCGGTGAGGAACAGCCCAGATTCCTGTACAACGCCCAGTGGCCGGACGAAGATGCCGTGGCGGTCGTGATGGTCGACGCGCCGGCCGATACCGACCGGCTGACTTCCGAAGGCGGCCTGCTCGACGTGCTCACCGCATCGGGCACCGACGTGGTGCTTGCCGTGGTGTCGGGAGCCGACCCCGCCCGGCTACGGGCCGCACGAGAGGGTGCGTCGTCGTGACGGGCCCGATCGGACCCGACCCGTTGACCGGACCCGATTTCGGGTCGTACGCCGCCGAAGAGGTGGCGTGGCTCCTCAAAGACCTCTCCCACGTGAACCTCGAGGCGGGCGTGGCCGAGCGGGAACGGCGCATCCAGGCGGGTGACGCCCACTACGCCGAAACCCTGCCGATCGAGTATCAGCCGGACGCCGAGTACCGCGAGCTGTTCGAGAAGGTCCTGCAGGACAGTGCCATCCGACTTGCCCGGGCAGTGGGGACCGTGACCGAACTGGTCCTGGCCGAACGAGGCCGGGACATCACCCTCGTATCGCTGGCGCGCGCCGGGACCCCGGTGGGCGTGTTGATGCGGCGGTGGGCGCGCGAGGTTGCCGGAGCGACGCTGCCCCACTACGCCGTCTCGATCGTCCGGGACCGCGGTATCGATGCGACCGCCCTCGACTATATTGCGGCGCATCATGATTCCCGCAACGTGGTGTTCGTGGACGGCTGGACGGGTAAGGGCGCCATCGCGCGCGAGCTGTCGCAGGCGCTCACCGAGTACCGCGACGCCGGGGGTGCCGTTTTCGACGACGACCTCGCCGTCCTCGCCGACCCCGGGCACTGCGTACGCACGTTCGGCACCCGCGACGATTTCCTCATCGCCTCCGCCTGCCTCAACTCGACGGTCTCCGGACTGGTGTCGCGCACGGTCCTCAACGACACCCTGATCGGGCCGGGCGACTTCCACGGCGCCAAGTTCTACGCCCACCTCGCGGGTGAGGACGTGTCCAATCATCTCCTCGACGCTGTCTCCGCCGCTTTCGCCGATGTGCGCGAACACGTTCCCGGTGACGTGGAGAAGCTGCTCCGCGGTGACAGGACACCGACCTGGGACGGCTGGAAGTCCGTCGAGGCAATCCGCAAGCAGTACGGAATCTCCACCGTCAACTTCGTCAAACCGGGAGTCGGTGAGACCACCCGTGTGCTGCTGCGACGGGTGCCGTGGCGTGTACTCGTTCGCGACCTCGACGCGCCTGAGCACGCGCACATTCGACTGCTCGCCGCGGCGCGCTCGGTTCCGGTCGAGGAAGTGCCCGACCTGGCGTATTCGTGCATGGGCCTCATCAAGGATGTGACATGAACAGGCAGGACACGAAAAGTTCGGGCAGGACGGCGCTGATCGCCACCGACCTCGACCGGACCATGATTTATTCGCGTACCGCGATGGAGCTCGGTACGGCCGAGTCCGACGTGGCGTCCACGCCGGACGCCGAGGACGTGCTGTGCGTCGAGGTGTACGACGGAAAACCGTTGTCGTACGTCACCTCCGCCGCTGAGGCCATGCTGAGGAAGCTCACCGCTTCGGCGGTGGTGGTCCCCACGACGACGAGAACCATCGTGCAGTTCCAGCGGATCGAGTTGCCCGGCGCGCCCTGGCGGTATGCCATCACCACGAACGGCGGGAACATCCTGGTCGACGGGGTACCCGACAAGCAATGGCGCACCGGTGTCGAGACCGCGCTCGCGGCCGATGGCGCCTCACTCGAGGAGGTCGGGGCCGAACTGGGTCGCCGGATCGACGACAGCTGGGTCCGCACTTTCCGCGTCGCCGACGAGTTGTTTTCCTACCTGGTGGTCGATCCCGAAGCGATGCCGTCGGGATTCGTCGAGGAGTGGGACGAATGGTGTGCGGCGCGGGGATGGGGGGCGTCGCAGCAGGGTCGCAAGATCTACACGATGCCGAACGCGGTCTGTAAGAGCCTCGCGGTCGCCGAGGTTCGTTCGCGGCTGATCGACGACGGCGTGCTTCCGCCGGACGCACCGGTTCTCGCAGCCGGTGACGGTGCGCTCGACGCCAACATGCTCAGCGCCGCCGACGCCGCGATCCGCCCACGCCACGGTGAACTCGAATTGGCGAACTGGCAGCATCCGACGCTGTCGATCACCGAGAGCAGCGGCATCGCCGCTGGTGAGGAGATTCTCCGGTGGATGTCGGCGCGCGTCGCCCACGGTGCGGCGGCGACGTCGGTCACCTCTCTTTTGTAGGTTGGTAGGCAAACCGGTCGAACGGGACGAACCCGACGCTCCCCACAGTGAAGGAATCACGCAGTGTCCACTCCGCTTTCCAAGGGTCAGAACGGCCCACTGAGCGTCAACGAGGTCGTCGTCTCTCTCGAACTGACGGCCGCCGCAGACCTGTCCGCACTTCTCGTGACCGAATCGGGAAAGGTGCGCTCCGACGCCGACTTCGTCTTCTTCAACCAGCCGAGCGGTCCGGGTGTCCAGCTGGTTCCGGGACCTGCCGGTCAGGCGGCCTCGCTGAAGGTGGCGCTCGGGTCGGTGCCCGCCGACATCGAGCAGGTGCGCGCGGTGATCACCCTCGACGACACGAACAGTAACTTCGGCCGATTCGCACCGCCGACCGCTCGGGTGGCCGATGGTGCAGGTAACCCGTTGTACGAGTACAAGATCGAGGGCCTGAACTCCGAGTCGATCGTGATCGCTCTCGAACTGTATCGGCGTCAGGGTGCCTGGAAGGTGCGGGCCGTGGGCCAGGGATACGCCGGCGGATTCGCGGCACTCGTCACCGATCACGGCGTCTCCGTCGACGACGCGCCCGCACCTGCACCCACACCGCCCCCGGCCGCACCCACACCTGCAGCTCCCACTCCGCCCCCGGCAGCTTCCACTCCGCCTCCGGCTGCGCCGGCCGCCCCGGCCGAGGTCAGTCTCACCAAGTCGCGGCCGGTCAGCCTCACCAAGGGGCAGAAGGTCACTCTCCGCAAGGAGGGGGGCGTCGCGCTCACGTACATCCAGATGGGCCTCGGCTGGGACCCCGTCGAGAAGCGTGGAATGTTCGGCAGCCGTTCCGCAGACGTCGATCTCGACGCGTCGGCAGTGCTGTTCGCCGACAACAACCTCGTCGACGTCGCCTACTACGGACAGTTGGCCTCCAAGGACGGTTCGATCCGGCACCAGGGCGACAACCTCACCGGGGAGGGCGCCGGCGATGACGAGGTGATCATGGTGGATCTCACCCGTATCCCGCCGCACGTGTCCAGCATCGTCTTCATCGTGACCTCCTACCGGGGGCACACCTTCGAACAGGTGAAGAACGCTTTCTGCCGGTTGGTCGACAGCACCTCGCAGGCGGAGCTGGCCCGGTTCACCCTGCAGGGTGGCATGCCGTTCACCGGAATGGTGATGGCCAAGGTGTACCGCGTCGGCGGCGAATGGAAGCTCCAGGCAATCGGTGAGGGCATCCAGGCCAAGCACGCCGGTGAAGCGGCTCCGCAACTCACCCGGTTCCTCGGCATCTAGGGCTGGGCGGTGACGATTCACCTCGCGGCCGGCCAGAACACGGTGCTGCCTTCGCATTCGGTGCGTTTCCAGGCGGTGAACGCGAGCCCGATCGACGTGTCGGTGCTCGTGGTCGACGGGAACCTGCGCGCGCTGTCGTCGGATCACTTCGTGTTCTACAACGCTCGATCCGCGGCCGGCGTGACTCTCGACGACGGCAACGTGATTCGGCTGGATCTAGGCGAGGTGGACGGCACCGCTTCGGCGGTGCTCTGTGTGGTGAGTGTGGACCCGGCGACCGACGAGGGAACACCCCTCCCTCGTAGCGGATTGTCGGCCACACTCTCCGACGAGTACGGCGCTCCGCTGGTCGCTTTCGAGGTGCCGCTCGTCGGCAGCGAGACGGCGGCGATCTGCCTCGAGCTCTATCGCCGCGGCGACGCGTGGAAGGTGCGGGCCGTCGGGCAGGGCTACGACGGTGGCCTGGCGGAGCTGCTCACCCGGCACGGGGTCGAGGTGGACGAGCCCGAGCCGACAGTCCCTGCCCCCACGCCTGCCGGACCTGCCGCCGTGCCTCTCGACCCAGCCCACTCGTTCGAGCGGGCGTGGATGATCTTCGAGGATGCAGCTCGCTCTGCCGCCTCCTTCCGGGCATCCCGCGACTATGCCCAGGCACGGCTGGACGACGAGCTGTCGGCGTCGGTGGCCGACCAGTCCACGAGAAACAGCCCCGCCGCGGCGGGATTGCAGGCCCGAGCCCAGGAACGTCACGACGCGCTCCTCGCCGAGGCGCAGTCGAAATTCGCGGGTGAGACAACGCAGTTGGCCGAGGAACTCCGCGTCATCGACCCGCTGCTGCCGCGCTCGCTGGCCACCTTCGAATCGACCTCGTGGTCAGCCCGGGACGCGAGCAGTGCGAGGACCGACGGTCTGCGGCTCGGCGAATTGTCCGCACCCGATCTCGGCGACCTTCGGGTGCCGTTCTGTGTGCACTATCCGCTGGCTCGCCCGCTGTGGATCGTCGGGGACTCGGCGGAGGCCGCGCCCGTCGTCGCCGCACTGGCGGTACGCATGCTGGTGGCATCCGCCGCGGCAACGCCCACGCTCGAAGTCGTGGACCTCAGCGGTTCGTTGCGCGCTCTCACCGAGCCGCTCGCCGCGCTACTGGCTGCCCCGGTGGTGACTATCGCCGCCGACATCTCGGCACGGCTCGCCGCACTCTCGGACAGCGTCGACCTTGCAGAAATGGCCGCACGCAACGGAATCGCGGATACAGTGCCGTCCTCGCGCCTCGTCATCCTCAACGATTTTCCGCACGGCTACGGAGCCGAGGATGCGGCGCGCATCCTCCATCTGGCCGACCACGGTCCGGCAGTGGGGACGTCCCTGATCATCGTCGGCGACGACAGTGCGGCGGAGACGGACCCCGGTGTCGCGGTGCTCGAGCGAATCGCGCAACAAGTTCCGTCTTTGGGGGTTCTCACCGTGTCCGACCCGTGGACGGGCAACCAGTGGATCCTCACGCCCGACCGGCTTCCCGCTGATCCGCTGCAGCGTGCATCGGTGCTCGATTCGCTCACCGGGCGGTAACCCTTACTCGTCCGGTAGCTCGATCCCGAGTTCCCGCGCCTTCGCGGCGACCGCGTCGGGGAACACGTTGCGGAACAAGAACAGGTCTTGTCCGAGAACCCACCCGGGCGCGAGTTCCGTCGCGTAGCGCTCGAAGTAGCCCAGCTGCTTGCCGAACAGCACCAACTCCTCGGGGCTCGCGACACCCCACTTCTTGCCGATCCCGACCAACGCCATGATCAGTTCGCTGAGGCGTAGTTCGCCGAGGTCACGCCCGAGGAGGGGCGCGAGGGCGGCCGCTACCTGCAGTCCGACCTCCTCGTCGGTCGCAGGGTTGTCCGTCACATATCCCAGGCTCCGGATACCGCGGGCCATCCGGGAGAAGTCGCCGTCGATCAGCGTCGCATAGAACATGTCGCGGAGAATCTGACGCCACGACTCCGGGAGCTCCCCGACGATGCCGAAGTCGAGCATCGCGATACGGCCGTCGTCGAGCACCCACAAATTTCCTGCGTGCACGTCGCCGTGGAAGGGCCCGTGGACGATGACCGATTCGAGCCAGACCTTCACGCCCCGGCGGATCAGCATCCGGGTGTCCATGTGTGCGAGGTCGGGGAACCGGTCGAGGGGCAGTCCGTACATGCGTTCCATGCAGATCACGTGGGGACCGCAGTAGTCCCAGTACACCTCAGGGGTGGTGACCCCTTTGTTGTCCCCGAACGCCCCGATGTTGGTACGGAATCGGGCCTGGCGATCAGCCTCTACTGCGCTGTTGAGCTCCGTCATCGTGGCAGCGTGCAGGTCGCGGATGATGGCGGTGGCGTTGGCGATGCGGAAGAACTCGAAGAGCCGCTCGAGGATTCGCGCTCCCCAGTACGCGGTGCGCAGATCCACCACCATGCGGCGGAAGATGTCAGGGCGCTGTACCTTGATGACCGCTTCCCGGCCGTCGTGCAGAACGCAGGCGTGGACCTGCGCAACGGAGGCGGCGGCGAGGGGGGTGTCCTCGAACGCGGCGAACAGTGCGTCCACCGGATGTCCCAGGTCTTGCTCGATGACCCTGCGTGCCTCGGCAGCGGGTACCGGTGGGACGTCGTCGAGACATCGCAGGCACGCGTTGGCCAGCGGGGCGGGGAACACCCCGGACGACGACGCCATCAATTGCCCGACCTTCACGAAGGTAGGGCCGAGCACCTCGAAACCGTCGACCAACCCTTCCGACGCCGCGTCCGCTAGGGTGCGCCCGCGGCGACGGAAGGGCCAGCTGGCGACGGAGAACAGCACGTAGGCCACGACGACGACGCCGATGACCACCGCTCGCCACAGTTCCGCGCCGCGAAACCGGTCGAGGGTGACGGCGTCGACGGTTAAGGCTGCTTCGGGCGGTCCCGAGGCGTAGGGGCCGACTGGACGTGCCGTTGGCTCTTGCACAGTTCCTACCTTGCGTTCAGTCCTGGCTGCCGTTCAGCAGGGACCCTACCCCGACCGATGAGCCGGACTTCTGCCGGTATGCGGGACGTGCTGTCACACTATTTCGTTAGCGCAAGTCAGATCCCCAGCGCGGCCGCGAGTTCGCGAAGCGCGGGAACCGGATCGTCCCCGGCCGGCAGCACCTGAATAGCGACGTGGTCGGCACCGGCATCGAGGTGTTCGCGCAGGCGTCCGGCGATGTATTCCGTATCCCCGTGAGCCACCAGGGCGTCGATCAGGTCGTCACTGCCGCCGTCGGCGATCTGCTCCTGGGTGTACCCGAGCCGTTCGAGGTTGCTCACGTAGTTGCGCAGGTGCAGGTAGGGGTTGTCGACGGCGGCCCGTCCGATCGGGCGGGCCCGCGCGGTATCGGTGTCGAGAACGACCTTCTGCTCGGGCGCGAGTATCGGACCGGTGCCGAGGAGTGCGCGGGCCTCGCGGGTGTGTTGAGGAGTGGTCAGATACGGGTGGGCGCCGGCGCTGCGCGCCGCCGACAGCTCCAGCACCTTCGGGCCGAGGGCGGCCAGAACCCGGCGATCGGCCGGCACTCCGGCTTCGTCGAGGACGTCCAGGTAGCTCACCAGAGAGGAATACGGCTTGCTGTAGTTCAGTCCCGGCTGTTCGGGATGGCCGACGCCGATCCCGAGGAGGAAACGCCCGGCGTGACGCTTTTCGAGGCGGTGGAACGATTCCGCGACCTCTTCGGCGGGCGCAGTCCAGATGTTGGTGATGCCGGTGGCCACGGTGATCGTGGACGTGGCGTCGAGCAGGCGCTCCGCCACCTCGAGGTCGGCCGGCGGAGACCCGCCGATCCAGATGGCGCCGTAGCCTGCCTTCTCGATGGCAGCGCCCACCTCGGGCTGTAGACCGCCCACGTGTCGCCATACGCCGAACTGTCCGAGCTGCGGGGTATTCGCTGTGGTCTCTGTCATGTGGCGTGCAACCTCCCCTGTTCGCCTTTCATTCCGGCGACTCGTACTCGGCGGACCGTCAGCTTCCCGGTGCGCGATAGTCGGCCTCACGGCGTACGGCGTCGTCGATCTGTTCGGGCGTCAACAGCATGACCGACTCCGACCGTGCGGCACCGGATGCGGCGGTACGGATGCCGAGAGCGGCGGCCGCGACTTCGTCGGGTACGTCGCCGATGACGAACAGATCTCGTCCGCCGAGCGCGAAGTAGCAGGATTCTACTGTCCCGCCGATGCTTTCGACCATCCGCGTGATCGCCTCGCGTCGGGCGGTGCCACCCTCGGTGAGGAGGCCTTGCGCGCCTTCGGATGAGTACGTGACCTGCCAGAGGTATTTCGGCATGGGGCCTCCTCGGTTGTGGTCCGTCCCATGCTTCTCCCCGGGAGCGATCGCGCGCAAGGGGCAACGCCGTTAGTGTCGTGATATGGCGCAGGCCCGAATAGGTATCTCCGGTTGGACGTATCCGGGCTGGCGTGGCGATTTCTATCCGGAGGGGCTGGCTCACCGGAAGGAATTGTCCTATGCGGCGGGGCGTTTGACGTCCATCGAGATCAACGGGTCGTTCTATTCGTTGCAACGACCCACCAGCTACGCGAAGTGGCGGAGCGAGACACCGGAGAACTTCGTGTTCGCGGTCAAGGGCGGCCGCTACATCACCCACATGAAGCGGCTGGTGAACGCGGAGAGCGCGATGGCCAACTTCTTTGCCTCGGGTGTGCTCGCGCTCGGCCCCAAGCTCGGCCCGTTCCTGTGGCAGCTCCCCCCGACACTCGCCTTCGACGAGGCGAGCCTGGCCGCCTTCTTCGACCAGCTTCCGCGTACTACCGCGGAGGCGGCGGCGCTCGCGGCTCACCACGACGAGAAGCTGTCCGGCGATCGAGTTCTGCTCGAGACCGATGCCGACCGCCCGCTACGCCACGCGCTCGAGGTTCGCCACCACAGCTTCGACACGGCGGAGGCGACCGAACTGCTCCGTGCCCACGACATCGCCTTCGTGGTGGCCGATACCGCGGGCCGGTATCCGTTGGTGGAGGCGACCACCAGCACCTTCGTCTACATCCGGTTGCATGGCGACAAGGAACTTTACGCAAGCGGTTACGACGACGAAGCGCTGGACGGGTGGGCACTCAAGATCGAGCGGTGGATGGAGCAGGGGCTCGATGTGTTCGTGTACTTCGACAACGACATGAAGGGGTATGCACCGTTCGATGCGCTCCGGCTGATCGACCGCGTGCGGGGGAATGGAGGTGTCGGGCCGCCGTGAGAGGGTGATGGCGCACTTCTCCCGGAGAAAGAGGATCATCCGATGTGGCCTACACACTGGCCGACGGTCGCCCGCGACATTGCCGAAGCGGTCGACACCGCACTCGCCGCTGCTCGCTCGTCGGACGCGGCAGCGCTGACCGACGCAGCGGCGAAGCTGGCCGGGGCACCGCCGGAACAGGTTCGGGTAGTGCTGGCAGCCGTCGTCCGGGAACTGCTCGAGACACTCCACCCCGACGGCCTGACCGGCGAAGATATACAGGACGTGCTCGGGCGCTGCGCTCGCGCGGCCGCCCTCTGGCTCCCTGCCGTCTCGGTCGACGCCTTCGTCAGCGTGCTCACGGGCGCACTCGGGGTGACCGAGATGGAGGAGCACCCGCGATCACCGGAACGTGTGTTCGAGGCGGCAGTTCTGGTGATCGCCGACCTGTCGGCCACGGCCACAGTGCCCGCTACCGATTACCTGCGGCGGGCGCTCGACGAGATCGCCCGCGCCGAAACCGTCGAAATGCCCTGATCAGCTAAGGGTGGACTCCGGACTCGACGTTGGTGGCGATGCGGCGGAGCAGCCCGGCCAGGACTGAGCGTTCGTCCTCGTCCAGACCGTCGAGCAGCCGCCTGTCGCGCTCGATTCTTCGCGGCAACTCGGCGTCGACGAGCGCGCGGCCGGCGTCGGTCAGGTGAATCAGGACCACCCGCCCGTCGCGCTCGAAGGGCAGGCGTTCGACGAGGCCGAGCCTGCCGAGGCGGTCGACGTGTTTGGTGGTGGATGCGCCGCTGAGCATGGTCACGGCGGTTACTTCACTGGCCCGCAACGGCCGCCCGCTCCGGGCCAGCACGCACAGCACGTCGAACTCGGGGCGGGAGACGCCGTGTTCGTCGAGCGAATGGTCCAGCTGCTGCAAAGCGCGCGACCCGATGCGGGTGATCCGCCCGATCACCTCGATCGGTGAGGTATCGACCTCGGGATAGGTTTCGGCCCACTCGCGTCGGACGCGGTCGGTGAAGTCCTCGTCCGGACGGGAAGTGCTGCTCATGACAGCCATGGTAGCGACCGACCTCACACTAGTTCACAACTATTTTACTAATGAAGTATAAGCTACGCTCGAACAATGCCGGTTCTCCCTCGATACGTGCCCGACAGCAGTCGACTCGCACACTGCCGCACTGCGCTGAAGCATTCGGTGACCCCCGCCACCTGGCGTCGAGCGCTCGAGGTCCATCCGGTCGATGCCACCATCGCGCCGGCGATACGCGTGGGTGCCGCTACAGCGCTGGTGCTGGTGCTGGGCGGACTGCTCGGGCACGGAAACCTGGCGGGACTCGGTGCGCTCGGTGCGCTGACGGCGGCGTTCGGGCGGTACGAGCCGTATCCGCAGCTCGCCCGCAAGGCGGGTTTCGTGGGGATCGCCTTGGTTGTCTACGTCGCTGCCGGCGCACTGCTCGGTGCGGCCGGCTGGGCGGTGTGGTGGCAGATCGCCCTGATGTCTGTGGCCGCGGGTGCCGCTGCCTGGCTGCTGGCCGCCTTCCGGATCGCCGGCCCCGGTCCCGTCATCCTGATCTTCGCCGCCACCGCTGCAGTCGGGTATGCCTGGAATCTCTCCGACGTGGGACCGGCTGTGGCCGCTGTCGCAGGGGGAGTGGTCGTCGGGTGGCTCGCCGTCATGACGCCCTATTTCTTCCTTCCGCTCGGACCTGCGCGGCTCGCGGTGGCGAGGGCCCTCGCCGCGGTGTCGGAACTGGGTCGTGAGTGCGACGGCGGATCTCTGACCTCTGCCCGCCGGGCCGTCGATCGTGCGTGGGAGGTGCTAATACACACCGGCAGGCGCCAGGACGCGCACGTCCGTGAACTCTCCGCACTGCTCGCCGACGCGGAAACGGTGGTCGAGCGGTGGACGTCGGATCGAGACTGCGCCACCCTGCACACCCTCGCCGAATACGAGAGCGAACTTCGCAAGGTGAAGCGCCGCAGTGTTCTTCCCGGGGTCGAGGGTCCCGATCGAGATCTGCCGGCGGCCGGCCGTTTCCTTCCGGACGGCATGCGCCGGCTGCGGTCACGGGGCGCGGCGGTCAGTGCTGCCCGCATTGCGGTGGCAGCGCTCCTCGCCGGATGCTTCTGCCTCACTGTGGGGTTGGAGCATCCGTTGTGGGCATCGATGGGTGCGATGGCGGCCATGCAGGGCATGACTTTCAGTCAGACGGTGCAGCGCGGGATCCAGCGTTTGACCGGAAATCTGGCCGGCGCAGTCCTCGCGGCAGCGTTGATCGCCGCGGCTCTGGGGTACTGGCAGACGGTGGTCGTGATCGTCGTACTGCAGACGGTGACCGAACTCGTCGTCATCAGGAATTACGGCTTCGCGTCCGTCGTGATCACCCCGATGGCTTTGCTGCTCACCGGTCTGGGGTCGGCAGTCACCCCCGGCATCGCGGTCAGTCGGGTGATCGACACCCTGGTCGGCGTGGTGATCGGCGTGATCGTGTCGGCCGTGGCCATCAGTCGCACGGACGATCACCATGTGTCCCGGCCGAGTGCGTAGAACTGCGAAATACCCTTCAAGTACGCGCCGATCGGGTGTGGAATGTCTGTATGGACACAGAACAACTTCTACCGACGGATCGTCGAAGGATTGCGCGGTCAGCCGTGGAGTCGCTCGGTACGCAACGCAGTGATCACGCCATCGTCCGGGTGACCTGCCCGGCCAGTCACCGCGTTGCCACCGTGTACCGGACGGACGAGGGCCCTGTGGTCGTCGCCGGGGGTGGTCCCGGAGGCCACGGATCACGTGATCGGGCGGGCACCGGACATCATGGCGATCGACCCGGCACCGACTACATCGACATGCTCGACGCCTCCAGATTCGAGGACGATCAGATTCCGGCTCGGTGCGCGTGCGGTTCCCGCACCCTTTCTCGGTCGGAACTTCGGCAGGCGGTCCAGTCCCACACGCACGCCGTCTCGGTTCCCTGAGGGACCGAGCCGGTGTAGTAGAAACATCCGCGGGTCGGCGAGCCGGCCTGTGGTTGGATACCCGCATGGGGAAACGACGGTGGGTCCGCCGCATGCTCGGGATGGGAGCGGTGGCCGGGATCCTCGCCGGAATCGTCGTGGCCGCGTCGACGGTCTGGGTGTCGCGTCAGGCCACCGGCCACATCTATGACCTCGAGGATGCTCCGGCAGCTCCCGTGGTCATCGTCCTCGGTGCGCAGGTGCGTGACGGCAAGCCGATGGCGTACCTGTCCGGCCGGCTCGACGTCGCCGTCCAGCTCGTGAGGGACGGCCGCGCGCGTGCCGTCCTCGTGTCGGGTGACGCGGGCGGGAGGTCCGGCGACGAGGTCGCGGCGATGACGAAGTACCTGGTGGACAAGGGCATCGACCGAGATGTGATCGTCGGTGACCCTTATGGGCTCGACACCTACGACACCTGCGCGCGGGCCATACATACGTATGGTGTGACGAAGGCTCTGATCGTCACCCAGGAATTCCACGTGCCGCGGGCCGTCGCGCTGTGCCGCGACGCGGGCATCGACGCCGACGGCGTCAACGCGGGCTGCGACTGCAGTGTGTTCGCGAGGGCCAGGAACACCATCCGTGAACCACTGTCCAGGCCCAAAGCCGTGCTCGACCTGTTGTCCGGCCGGGACCCCGCGGTGGTGTCGGTTCGGGACGATGCACTCGCGAAGGCCCTCGCACGCCAGGACTGACTTCCGGCGTGAGTCACATGCCGCCTCGGTATCCTTCTCACAGTCGACGATCGGAGGCTGAGCATGGTGTCCGATTCCGGTGCCAGACCGGATCCCAGTTCCCAGGACATCCGGAAATGGCGTCGCTATCTCGCCGACGAGCGCGCGGAGGCGGCAGTCTACCGGGACCTGGCGAAGCGTCGGACGGGTGAGGAACGCGCGATCCTCCTTGCGCTCGCCGATGCCGAGGGTCGTCACGAAGCGCACTGGCGGGCGCTCCTCGGGGAGCACGTCGGCAAGCCCGTGCGCGGTGACCTCCGGACTCGGATCCTGGGTGTCCTCGCGAGAAGATTCGGCTCGGTGTTCGTGCTCGCCCTCGCGCAGCGCGCGGAGACGCGATCGCCCTATCCGACGGACGTCGACGCCACCGATGCCATGGGCGCCGACGAACGAATCCACGAAGAAGTGGTACGCGCACTGGCTGCGCGGGGACGGAATCGGCTCTCCGGCACCTTCCGTGCCGCCGTGTTCGGTGCCAACGACGGTCTGGTCAGCAATCTAGCGCTCGTGCTCGGCATCAGCGGAAGTGGCGTCTCCAATTCGATCGTTCTTTTGACCGGTCTTGCGGGTCTGCTCGCCGGCGCACTCTCGATGGGAGCAGGCGAGTACGTGTCGGTCCGATCGCAGCGCGAGCTGCTCGAGGCCTCCACGCCGGGACGTGCCGCCCGTGAGGCGGTGGCTCTCCTCGACGTCGATGCCAACGAACTTGCCCTCGTCTACCGGGCGCGCGGAATGTCGGTGGAGGAGGCCGAGAACCGCGCGAACGAGGTGCTGCAGACCACGTATCACCCTGAACCTGCGACCGAGAGCGTCGACCAGCACGAGGCCGTCGGCACCGGAATCGGTGCTGCCGCGGCCAGTTTCAGTTTCTTCGCGTCAGGTGCCATCATTCCCGTACTGCCGTACCTGTTCGGGCTGGAGGGCACTGCAGCGCTCCTCGTCGCTGCTGCGCTCGTCGGCGTGGCGCTGCTCGGAACCGGTGTTGTGGTCGGGCTGCTTTCGGGTGGCCCACCCGTCAAGCGGGCTCTACGCCAGCTGGCAATCGGTTACGGCGCCGCGGCCGCGACCTACGCGCTGGGGATGCTGTTCGGGACGGGCGGCTGAGACTCGCCGTGACCTTCCGCGGGGACATTCGGGTCGTCAGGACCGCGCGTACAGCGTCGGGTAGCTTCTCGCGACGACTGCGCGGCGGCTTGGTCAACGCGGATGCGATCCCCGGCTTCAGTGCACGCGTGGAGGCATTGTTCGCCCGGGTGCTGGGGCTCGAGGTGTAGCGACAGTCGGCGCCGCTGAATGTTACCCCCGGGTATGGCGTGTGGGAATCGGTGGACGTAACCCGGCGATGCTAAGTTGCCCTCGCCAGGTGTGGCCGAGACGGACCTGTGCGCGGAAAGAGTGGACAGCGGAGGGGTTCGGGGATGTCGAAGAGATGGGTCGCGTCGTTCGCGGCGGTGGCTATCGGTTCGGGCGTGATCGTCTACTCGAATCAGAGCTCGGCCGGCGCCGAACCCGAAACGGTGTCCAACGGGGTGCCGGGTAGTGGTTCGTGCGCCAGCGACAGCACCAACGAAACCGCTTCGCTCATACCGGAAAAGCTCGAAATTCCGATCCCGTACCCGAAGATCACCACCGTTCCGTACCCGGCGCCCACCACGGAACCTACGCGTATTGCTCCGCCGCCGCTGCCCGCGGACCCGTGCATGGATCCCTGCCCCGACCTCACCGACGACACCGAGCTCGATCCCGGAAACCTGTCGAGTGTGTTGAACATTCCGGATGTCAGCGTGAAATTCACGCCCTTCCACCTCGGCATTCCCGTCCCCGGCGCAGACGTGGCCTTACCGCCTCCACCGCCGCTGGTGCATCCCGCGACCGAGGAAGCGCCCCGGAGTCCTGCTCCGGCAACCCCGAAGATCGGTGACGTGACCCGGGTGGCCAAGGTGACCGGGGCCGGCTCCGTCAGCCGGACCGACAAGCGCTACCAAGTCAACGGCACCGACCTGGGCATCATGTGGGAGAGTGCGCCCGACCAGGTCGCAGTCGCCTTCGGTGACACCGTCGGCAAGGGCTTCATGCCACCCGGTGGCCAGGGCGGCGACTGGCGCAGCAACGTCCTCGGCTTCAGTTCCGACCGCAACCTCGCAGACGGTATGAGCCTCGACAGCATGGTGCAGGACAGCCGTTGTCACGCGGCGGAACTGCTGGACAGCCGGAAACTCGACAACGTCGAGATCACGACCATTCCGACGTCGGGATTCGCGGTCGGCAACCGGCAGTACATGAGTTACATGTCGATCCGGACGTGGAACAGCATTCCCGCAACGTGGTGGACGAACTATGGCGGTATCGCCTACTCGGACGACGGCGGGTCGACGTGGACCAAGGACCCCTACGCCAAGTGGGACAACATTTTCGGCGTCACCAAATTCCAGGTGGCCTCGATGGTTCCGGTCGGCGACTTCGTCTACATGTTCGGTACTCCCAATACCCGGCTGGGTTCGATCGGCCTCGCGCGGGTTCCCGCCGATCAGGTGCTCAACAAGTCGGCCTACCAGTACTGGCAGCACGGAAACTGGACCCCGGTCGGTGGTTTCAACGAGGCCACCCCCATCGTGAACGCGCCGGCCGGCGAACTGTCCGTGCGGTATGAGGAGGCCACCGGCAAGTGGCAGATGTCCTACCTCGACACCTCCAAGGCGGCCATCGTTCTCCGGGAGTCCGATTCGCCGCAGGGTGAATGGTCGGACGGCGCCCCGATGGTCAGCGCCATGGAGTATCCGGAGCTGTACGGCGGTTTCATCCACCCGTGGTCGAGTGGTGAGGATTTGTACTTCACCCTGTCGACGTGGTCCGACTACAACGTGTTCCTCATGAGGGCGAAGCTGGGCGGCTAGCGCCCGTGAGTGGTTGACGAGTCCAGGGACTCCTTAACCACTCACGAGCCCGGAGGGCCTACAGCAGCCCGTGCCGGGGCGGAATGGTCCCCGACAACGTCCACCGGCCGATGTGCTGGATCTTCCAGCGTGTGGGGTCGTGCAGGGTGTGGGTACGCGCGTCGCGCCAGAAACGGGAGAGATTGCCCGACTCCGACGCACTGCGCGTGCCCCCGAGCTCGAACAGCACGGACGACGCCTCGAGTGACGCTCTTGCCGACGCCACCTTGGCAGCGGCCGCGTCGATCGAGGCGACGGCGGCCGTCGACTCGGTCAGGTCTCTGCGTGCGGTATCGATGCTCCGGGCCCCCTCTCGCAGCAGAGCGGTGGCCGCCCGCACCCCGAGCGATGCTTCACCGGCCAATTGGACGAGCAGGGGGTCGTCGACGGCGTCGCTGACACCGGCTTCGAAGTACGGCCGCGCCCGACGTGCCGACCGTACCGCCTCGTTCAGCGCGGCGGACGCGATGCCGGCGTCGATGGCTGCGTGCAGTATCTGTGCCTGGGCACCGTACGTGGTGGGTGCGTCGAAGATCGGGGAGAACGGCACGACATGGGCCGTGGGCACCCGCACGGAGTCGAAGGTGACGGTGCCGCTCGCGGTGGTTCTCTGGCCCATGCCGTCCCAGTCGTCGACGATCGAGAGTCCCGGTGCGGTCCTCGGGACGTAAGCGACAGCTTTGGCCGGTTTTCCGGTTGTTGCGGTGGCCCCGGAAAGTGTGGCCCGTACGGCGATCCAGTCGGCGAAGAGCGCGCCGGTGCTGTAGAACTTCGTTCCGTCGACGACGAAGTCGGGGCCCTCCTCGACCAGAGTGGTGGCGTCGACGTCGATGGTCGTCGTCCCGCGCTCGCTTTGCGCATTGGCGAACGGCGCACCGGCGAGAACTTCGCTGTAGAAGAACTTGCGCTGATCGAAAGTTCCTTGAAGCCGCAAGACCTCGAGGAACGTGTAGTGGCTGTGCGGGATCTGCGCAATACTCGGATCGGATTCTGCCAGAAGGCGAAACACCTCTGTGAGCGTCTCCGTTCGGGCATCGATTCCGCCGTGCTCGCGCGGGACGCTCAGTGCGAGAAGGCCAGACTGTGCCAGCGCCCGAATCTGGTCGTTCGGCAGTGTCCGTTCCGCGTCACGGGCCGAGGCGTCGACGGCGAATTGTGCGGCGAGATCGGCGGCGACGGCCAGGGCCTGCGCCTCGTCGGTGATCCGGTGAGCGTTCTGGACGGCGGTCATGGTCCTCCGAGTGGTCGTGACGTGCCGAGTCCGGCTACCGGGTGTGGCAGCCGGACTCGGCGATCAGTGAAACGTAGATGTGCGAGATCCTAGGTGTACCAAGTAGGTTCGGGAATCTCGCCGGTCAGGACGTAGCCGCCCACCTCGCGACGCTTGTACGCCACGGGATCGTGCAAGGTATGCGTTCGGACGTTACGCCAGAAGATGTCCAGCCCGACACTGTTGGAGGTGGCGCGCGCACCCGTCAACTCGAAGACTCTCGTTCCGATTTCGAGTGCAACGTCGGCAGCCCGTAGTTTCGCTGCGGCAATCCGCACGGCGAGATCGCCGCGAGCCTGCTCGGTGAGGTTTTCCCGCGCGTCGTGCAGGACCGCGTCGGACTCGCGATTGACCTGATCGACCAAGGCCTCCGCTGCCCACAGCTTCGCCTGCAGGTCGCCGTAGCCTTCACGCAGGTACCACTCGTCGGTGGCGAATTCCTTGTTGTCGCCCCCGTACGGCCACGGGCGCGTGCGCGTTCGGGTGTACTCGGCGGCGGTGTCGAGAGCGCCGCGGGCGATTCCGACGTAGAAGTTGGCGAACACGATCTCGAGTGCCGGGAAATTCAGCGTGTTGTAGACGAGGGGCTGGAACTCCTTGTCCACGAACCCCGCTGCCCCCGCCCAGTCCACCTCTACGTCATTGATCTCCACCGAACCGGAATCGGTGAGGCGTTGGCCCAGGTTGTCCCAGTCACCGCGGAAGACGATACCGTCCTGAGCGGTCGGAACGATGGCGAACACATGGGTGGCGGTGCCCTCGATGATGCCCTCGAGCACGGTGAGGTCGGTGGCACGCCCACCGGTGGAGAACGATTTCACGCCGTTGTACACCAGGGTCTCGCCACGGTCGACGATGGTGAGGTCGGTGTCCCGCGGGTTGACCGCACCGCCGAAGAGGAAGTTGTTGCTGGTGTACAGCTCCTCCACCGCGCCGATCTGAGGTTCGGTGCCGACGAGCCGCACGGCCCACGCCCACAGGTAGTGGTATCCGAGGAGCTGCCCGATCGAACCGTCGCCGCGGGCGATCACCCGGACGACCTGATACGCCGTCTCCCAGCGCTGTCCGCCGCCACCGAACTCGGTGGGGCCCAGGAGTGTGACCAATCCGCTGTCCTTGAGGAGCTGGACTTCCGCGTAGGGGGCGGCTCCGACGCGGTCGCGTTCGACGGCGTCGCGGGCGAGGATGTCGCTCACCTTCTCTGCGCGGGCAATCCACTCTGCGCTCGTGGTCGGGGTCTCTGCCCAGACTGTATCTGCCGTGGTTACTGTCATGACTGATCTCCTGTGTCGTTCCGTGCGGTTCCGATGGCCCAGACGTAGATGGGCTCGGTTCCGTTGATTTCGTAGTCGCCGACGACCTTCGCCTTGAACACCACCGGGTTGTGGCTCGCCACGGTGCGCGCATTTCTCCAGAACCTGTCGAGGCCCCAGCCGCGGTCGACACCCGAGGCGCCGAGTGCGTCGAAAATCTTCGCCGTCGCCGGGACGACTAGGGACGTCGAGGCGATCTGTCCTTGCGCGGAGGCGATTTCGGCGGCGATGTTGGCTGCCTTCTCCTCATCGGGGTCGCTGCCGAACGCGGCCTCGTAGGCCCATTGCGCCGGCTCCGCCGCATGAATCGCGATGGCCTCGGCTGCGTGCGCGGCAGCGGACACCTCACCCACCACCTGCTGGATCTGGGCGTCCTGAGCGTAGGTGGGTGCGTTGCCATGACTGAACGTGCGGGTGCGGGCGGCGACGCGTGCGGCAAGGGCGTCCGTCGCGGCTCGGGCGATCCCGGCCAGAGTCGCCAGGTGGAACAACTGGTAGAAGGCGGTCTGATACTTGAAGCGCGTGGAGAAGTCGAAGATGTTCTCCGGCCGGACCACTGCGTTCTCGTAGGTCGATGTGCCCGAACCGGTGGTCTGTTGCCCGAAACCGTTCCAGTCGTCGCTGTGGGTCACACCCGGTTGGCGTGCGTCGACGGCGGCGATGACGAAAGCACCGGTGTCGGTGCGCTGCGAATACAGGTCGATCCAGTCCGCGAAGATGGACCCCGTGCTGTAGTACTTGGCGCCGTTCGCGAGGAAGTGATCACCGTCGGGTGAGGGCGATACCTTGGTGTTGGCTTCCCCGAGGGCAACGTCTCCGATCTCCGTCCACGCGTTTCCCACGAGTTGGCCGTCGACGAAACGCTGCAGCCAGAGGTCGCGGTCCACGCCTTCGGCTGCCACCAGACGGTCCTCGACGAATGCGAAATGGCCACGCAGAGCCTGGGTGACATTGGAATCCGCGGCCGAGAGTTCGACGAGAAGCCGGAACAGCTGCGGAATGCTCGCGCCGAAACCGCCGTGCGACGTGGGTACCCGGATTGCGCCGAAACCAGCTCTCTTCAGGGCGTCGATCTGTTCGTAGGGAAGAACATGGTCGCGTTCGCGCTGCACCACCCCCTCGGCGATGTCGGAGAAGATGGGGCGGAATGTATTGGCGAGCGTGTTGTAGTCCGTCTCGCTTGCGATCGGGGGAGCAGCTCTTCGCTCCTGTACGGCTGTCATGTCAGCGAAGCTCACACGCCTCCGCAGGAAGGAGGAAGGGTTGCACGCGTCATGATCGGAAGGGTGGCCGCAACCGTGGCGAACAGGTTCGATCCTGGGTATGTCAACGGAACACATCGCCGATCAGATCAAGTTCGCCTACTGGGTGCCCAACGTCAGTGGCGGACTGGTCACGTCCGACATCGAACAGCGCACGAGCTGGGACTACGAATACAACAAGAAGCTCGCCCAGACGGCGGAGAACAACGGTTTCGAGTACGCACTCAGCCAGGTGCGCTACGAGGCGAGCTACGGCGCGGAGTTCCAGCACGAGTCGACCAGTTTCAGCCTCGCGCTGCTGCTCGCCACCGAGCGGCTGAAGGTGATCGCGGCGGTGCACCCCGGATTGTGGCAGCCCGCCGTACTGGCGAAGCTGGGGGCCACAGCAGACCACCTCTCGAACGGCAGGTTCGCGGTGAACGTGGTGAGCGGCTGGTTCAAAGACGAGTTCACCCACCTCGGAGAGCCCTGGCTCGAACACGACGAGCGCTACCGGCGCAGCGCCGAGTTCCTGCAAGTGCTGCGCAAGATCTGGACCGAAGACGAGGTCGATTTCCGAGGGGACTTCTACCGCATCCACGACTTCACGCTGAAGCCGAAACCGCTGAACACGTCGGAACGGCCCAACCCGGAACTGTTCCAGGGCGGAAACTCTTCAGCGGCCCGGGCGAACGGCGGACGATACGCGGATTGGTACTTCTCCAATGGCAAGGATTACGACGGTGTCACCGAGCAGATCGTGGACCTCCGCCGGCATGCGCGTGAGGCGAACCGCGAAGTGAAGTTCGGTCTCAATGGATTCATCATTGCCCGCGACACCGAAAAAGAAGCCCGCGATACCCTCCGGGAAATCATCGACAAGGCCAACAAGCCGGCCGTCGAAGGGTTCAAGTCGGCCGTCCAGCAAGCGGGTGCGTCCACCGCCGACAAATCGGGTATGTGGGCGGATTCGACCTTCGAAGATTTGGTGCAGTACAACGATGGGTTCCGTACCCAGCTGATCGGCACACCCGAGCAAGTCGCCGAGCGCATCGTCGAATACCGTCGCCGCGGCGTCGATCTCATTCTGGGCGGCTTCCTCCACTTCCAGGAGGAGATCGAATACTTCGGCGCCAAGGTGCTGCCCCTCGTCCGCGAACTGGAGGCGGCCGAGAGGCTTGTGTCCGTGAGTGGTTAGCGAGCCCAGAGACTCGTTAACCACTCACGGGCGGCGGAGCCGCCTACCGGGCGAGGGCCCGGCCGGCGGCGCGCCCGGAGAAGATGCAGCCGCCGAGGAAGGTGCCCTCGAGGGCGCTGTAACCGTGCACTCCGCCGCCGCCGAATCCGGCGACCTCACCCGCGGCGTAGAGGCCCTCGAACGGGGTGCCGTCCGGCTTGATGACCTGTGAGTCGAGGTTGGTTTCGAGACCACCCAGGGTCTTGCGGGTGAGGAGGTGCAGCCGGACAGCGATCAGCGGGCCGTTTTCGGGGGCGAGTATCTCGTGTGGGGCGACGACGCGAGTGATCTTGTCGGCGAGAAGGTTCCGTGCATTGTGGATAGCCATCACCTGGAAGTCTTTGCTGTAGCTGTTCTTCACCTCGCGGTCTCGGGCCACGATTTCATGTTCGAGGTCCTCGTACTTGATCAGGGGCTGGTCGGTGAGCGCGTTCATGCCGTCGACGAGGTCGCGAAGGTTGTCGCGGACCACGAAATCGACCCCGTGCTGTTTGAATGCTTCGACTGGTCCGGGTGCACCCTTTCTCAGGCGCGCGGCGAGGAGCTTGAAATCCCGCCCGGTGATGTCGGGGTTCTGTTCGGAGCCCGACAGCGCGAACTCCTTCTCGATGATCTTCTGATCGAGCACGAACCACGTGTGGTGGTGGCCGCTGTTCATGATGTATTCCAGCGTTCCCATGGTGTCGAACCCGGGGAAGTTGGGGCTGGGCAGCCGTTTCCCGTTGGCGTCGAACCACATGGACGACGGGCCGGGAATGATCCGGATTCCGTGATTGGGCCAGATGGGGTCCCAGTTCTGGATGCCCTCGGTGTAGTGCCACATGCGGTCGCGGTTGACGATGTTGCCGCCCGCGTTCTCGGTGATTTCCAGCATTCTGCCGTCGACGTGCGCCGGGACCCCGGCGAGCATGTTCTCGGGCGCCTTGCCCAGCCGGGCAGGCCAGTTCTTCGCGACCAGTTCGGGGTTTCCGCCGATGCCGCCGGAGGTGACGACCACCGCCTGCGCCGAGAATTCGAAGTCCCCGACCGCCGTTCTCGAGCTCTTCACCCCGCGCGGCTCGGTGGAGGGTTCGAGGACGGTGCCGCGCACCCCGGTGGCGGCGCCGTTGGTGACGACGATCTCGTCGACCTGATGTCGATGCTTGAACGTGACCAGTCCGCGCTGTGAGGCGGCGATGACGCGGGTGAGGAAGATTTCGACGACACCCGGTCCGGTGCCCCAGGTGATGTGGAAGCGGGGCACCGAGTTGCCTTGCCCGAGAGCAGATCCCCGACCGCGCTCGGCCCACCCGACATTGGGCATCAGACGCAGGCCGAGGTCGTGCAGGTATTGGCGCTTCTCGCCTGCGGCGAACTCGACGTACGCCTGCGCCCACAGCCGCGGCCACTGGTCTTCTCGTTCGCGGTCGAAGGCGGCGGTGCCCATCCAGTCCTGGATCGCGAGCTCGTACGAGTCCTTGATACCGAGACGCCGCTGCTCGGGCGTGTCGACGAGAAACAACCCGCCGAGTGACCAGAAGGCCTGCCCGCCGAGGTTCGAGGAACTCTCCTGCTCGACCAGCAGGACTTTGCGGCCCGCCTTCACCATTTCATAGGTGGCGACGAGACCGGCCAAGCCGGCGCCGACGACGATGACATCAGCCTGTTCGGTCACGAAGACTCCTCTTGTCGGGCGGTGCGTGGTGGGGTGGTGTCGGGCCGGCTGTATGCCGTCACGACGTGGGTGAACAGATCGACGCGCAGTTCCCGGGCGGACGCGCTGGCGTCCTCGATCAGGCACTGGACGCTGGTGCCGTCGTGTACGGCGACCAAGGCGCGGCCCAATGTCTGCGGGTCGCCGACAATGGTGCGGCCGAGTCGGCCGAGGGCACTCTCGAGGATCGGCACGATCGTGTCGAGGATCGCTTGTTCGCGCGCCGCGAGGGCCTTCTTCAAGGCGGGATTACGTAGCGCATGCGCGGTGAATTCGGCGTTGATCCGGTACCACTGGTCGTCGACGGGAACGACGTCGAGTATCAGGGCGGTACCTGCACGCACCTTCTCCGACGGCGGGAGATCGGTCAGGTCGATGTCCGACGACTCGGCTGCCAGTCGAATGTGCTCGAGCATGGCGGTGGATCGCTGCTCCCACATGGCGAAGAACATCTCGTCGAGGGAGGCGAAGTTGGAGTAGAAGGCGCCGCGCGTGTATCCGCCGCGCTCACAGATCTGTTCGACCGTCGAGCGCCCGAACCCGTTCTCCGAGAACACCTCGCCCGCTGCGTCGAGTAGGCGCCGCCGTGTTTGGCCTCGCCGTTTCGTCACCCTCCTCGGCGCGTCGGTGGCATGGTGAGGGGTAGGCGCCGAAGATGTCGCCATGTTCCCTCCTCGGCGCCGGGGTCGGTGGACTCACTCGATACACTAACGTATCGAATACGCTGGTGTATCGAAGTCGGTGTACCGAGAGAGTGCCGACGGATGTCCGGGTCAGAGGTAGAGGTCTTGCTTGCGGATCGCAGATGTGGCGGCGACGCTGACGATCGAGGTGGCGACGAGGTAGCCGCAGGCGAGCCACGGGGCGCCGCCGCCGACTGCGATGAGGGCGGTGAGGATCATCGGCGTCACACCGGAGGCGTAGATCCCGGAGAATTGATACACCACCGACAGTCCGGTGTAGCGGATCTCGGTGGGATAGAGACTTGCATAGAGAGTGCCCTGCGCTCCGTAGAACAGAGCGTGGATGATCCCGAATACCAGGACCAGCGCGACGGTGAACCAGAGCATGTTCTCGGTGCCGAACAGGCCGAAAGTCGGGAACACCGCCAGGCCGTAGGCGGCGATTCCGATGATGTAGATCCTCGCGGCCCCGTAGCGGTCCACCAAGAGTCCGGAGAACGGAAGCAGGGCCGCCATGACGACTGCCGCGATCGTGACGGCCAGCAGGACGGGCACTTTCGCGAAGTCCAGACTCTTCGTCGCGTAGGTGATTGCGAAGACGCCCCAGGTGTTGAACGCGGCCCCTTCACCCCAGCGTGAGAGCAATCCGAGCACACTGCTGCGGCGGATGGGGCCGCGAAACACGTCCTTCAACGGAGCGGAGGAACGCGTCTGCAGTTCGTGCACTTCCCGGAATGCCGGGGTCTCCTCGACCTTCAGTCGCACGACGAAGCCGATGACGACGAGGATCAGGCTGAGCAAGAACGCGATTCGCCACCCGTACGACAGGAATTGGGCGTCGTCGAAGATCACCTGCAGGGCCGCGAAGACTCCGGTCCCCAGTGCGAGACCCAGGGCGAGGCCGATCTGCGGGATGCTTCCGAACAGCCCGCGTCGCCGCGCAGGGCTGTGCTCGACGGCGAGAAGCACGGCGCCCGCCCATTCGCCACCCAGGGCGAACCCCTGCAGAATCCGGAGCAGGAGCAACAGCACGGGGGCGAGAACACCGACCTGCTCGGCGGTCGGCAGCACGCCCATCAGGGCGGTGGCGATGCCCATGATGAACATGGTCAGCGCGAGCGTCTTCTTGCGCCCGATGCGGTCGCCGATGTGGCCGAACACGACTCCACCGATCGGGCGGACCACGAAACCGACTGCGAATGTCGCGAAAGCCAGCATGGTGCCGACGAAGGACGTCTGGTCGGGGAAGAAGAGTTGGTTGAAGACCAGGCTGGCGGCAGTTGCGTAGAGGAAGAAGTCGTACCACTCCACTGTCGTGCCCAGGAGGCTGGCTGCCACGACGGTGCGTAACCGCTTGCGCCGCTCGAGGTCGGACTCGGTCGACGGCGAGGAGGCGGGTTGGGAGAGCGTGGTCATGGGCCGGTGACGTTATCGGTGTCCGTCGCCGGCCTTCACCCTCCGAATCACGGTGAATGAAACCCTCCCGCCGGGGCCGCCAGGTTGATGAACTGGGCAGCGCTGACCATCTTCGTCGACAAGGATCCCGCGTGTCTCTGCATTTCCACTGGTTCCTGCCCACCTACGGTGACTCCCGCAACTTGATGGCAGGCGGCCACGGAAGCTCGATGGCGGGGGATCGTCCCGCAACGCTGAAATACCTCAACCAGATCGGGGCAGCCGCGGAGGCGAGCGGTTTCGAATCGGTTCTCACCCCCACCGGCGCCTGGTGCGAGGACGCGTGGCTCACGACGGCGATGTTGGTGGAGACCACTGAAACATTGAAATTCCTGGTGGCACTGCGGCCAGGCTTGCTCAGCCCGACGCTCGCCGCCCAGATGGCGTCGACATTCCAGTGGCAGTCGCAGGGGCGTCTGCTGCTCAATGTGGTGACCGGTGGAGAAGACCACGAGCAGCGGACGTACGGCGATTACCTCGACAAGAATCAGCGATACGCACGGTGCGGAGAGTTCCTCGACGTCATCCGGCGTCTGTGGTCGGGCAACGGTCCGGTCGACT
This sequence comes from Rhodococcus sp. USK13, assembly GCF_018343855.1. Taxonomy (NCBI): domain Bacteria; kingdom Bacillati; phylum Actinomycetota; class Actinomycetes; order Mycobacteriales; family Nocardiaceae; genus Rhodococcus; species Rhodococcus sp. USK13. The sequence goes on from NZ_CP069242.1 coordinate 1,764,434, forward strand.
ATGCCGGCGAGTACATCCGGGTCGAGAACGCTTCGCTGCAGCGGATTCCCGATCCTGTGCCGCCGATCTTCTTCGGCGGGTCGTCACCTGCGGCCGGTACCGTCGCGTCCCAGTTCGCCGACACCTACCTCACCTGGGGTGAGCCGCCCAGTGCCGTCGCCGGGAAGATCGCGTGGATCCGGGACCTCGCCGAGGTGCAGGGACGCACGCTCGACTACGGCATCAGACTGCACGTGATCAGCCGCGACACCTCCGAGGAGGCCTGGGCCGAAGCCGACCGGCTGTTGGCAGCGCTCGATCCGGCCACGGTCGAACAGGCGCAACAGAGCCTCGCCCGCTCGGGCTCGGAGGGGCAGCGGCGGATGCGTGAGCTGCACGGCGGAGGTAGCGCGTATTCACAGGCGGGTGACGCGCGGAGTCTCGAGGTGGCGCCCAACCTGTGGGCAGGTGTCGGACTGGTGCGGGGTGGCGCCGGCACTGCGCTGGTCGGCTCGCACGAGGAGGTCGCCGACCGCATCGCCGAATACGCGGCACTCGGACTCGACCATTTCGTGCTGTCCGGTTATCCCCACCTCGAGGAGTCGTACCGCTTCGGAGAGGGCGTGCGGCCCATTCTCGAGCGTCGCGGGCTCGTCCAGCCACGCAGCCACCGCCCGGGCGACCTGTCGGGCTCGACGGCGTTCCTGTCCTCTCGTCGGTAGGTCCTGCCAGACTGGGAGCATGACGGCGGCTGCTCGAGTTCCCGAGGAGCTTCTCCCGCACCTGCGCCGCGCCCGCGATCTCGTCGACCGCAATTACGCGGAGCCGCTGGAGCTGGGGGAGTTGGCGGCATCGGCTGCCGTGTCGAAGTACCACTTCCTGCGGTGCTTCGCCGCCGTGTACGGGAAGACACCCGGGGTCTATCTCGCCGAGCGGCGTATCGAACGAGCCCAGGACCTCTTGCGGGCCACCAACCTCACCGTGACGGAGGTCTGTCATCTCGTCGGTTACACGAGCGTCGGGTCGTTCAGCGCCAAGTTCCGGCAGCTTGTCGGGACCTCACCGTCGATGTATCAGGCCAAGTTCGCCGAGAACGGTGCCCCGCGCATCCCGGGCTGCTACGTCTTCATGCACGGCCTGAGTGATCGCCGCTGAACGTCGCAATTTCGGAGAAGCACGACGAAGCGGCCCCGACGTAGGTTCGGTGCAGAACACCACACAGGCAGGGGCAGCACATGATTACAGGCGTATCCCTCGTGACGCTGTACGTCACGGATCAGGACGAGGCGAAGAAGTTCTATGTCGACACGCTCGGCTTCGTCGAGGGCACCGACGTCACGATGGGTGACGGGTTCCGCTGGGTGACGATCATGCACCCGGACCACTCCGAGCTCGAGGTCACCCTCATGAAGCCGGGACCGCCGCTCGACGCCGACATGGCAGAGGCGATCCGGCGCGCACTGGCGAGTGGGACGATGGGCGGGTTCGGATTGACCACCACCGACTGCCGCAAGACCTACGAGGAGTTGCGCGCGAAGGGGGTCGAGTTCACGCAGCCTCCGGCCGAACGCCCCTACGGGGTCGAGGCGGTGATGCGCGACAATTCGGGGAACTGGCTGGTGCTGGTCGAGAAGCGCGAGTTCACGGGCGAAGATTTCCCGCACTGATCATCCCAGAACAGTCAGCTCGCCCGAGGACGATCAGCAGCGCGACCGGTGACGGCGGACGGCGTCCCGGTTGGCGCAGCGAGGCGAGCAGTAGCGTTGCCGCCCGTTCCGCGAGGTGTCTGCATAGATCACTGTGCATTCCTCCACCGCGCACCGGCCGAGCCGGCTCATCCCTCGGCCGACGAGATGCAATGCGGTTCCGACGGCAATGAGTGCCTCGAGCACTCCGGCGAGGGAACGCTGGTCGTCGCGATAGTGCAGATGCCAGCCGTCGCCGGCGTGGTTGGTCAGACGTGGGTAGGCGGACGCCTGTGCGAGGAGGAGATTGACTTGCTCTGCGCGGTCCTGCTCGTTTCCGGCGTCCACGATGACCGCCCACCGGTCGAGCACGGCGAGCACGTCGCCGAGGTCGTCCTCGGAGACCGGGAAATCGACCACGACTCCGGCCTCGATGCATCGGGCCACCAGCTCGTCGATGGTCCGGGGTCGGCGATTCGCCAGATCAGCGGCGAGTTCCACCGCATACTCACCGTAAGGGTTGAGATGCACAATGCCATTACATCACGCTGGAGCCATGAGTGAACGGCACGAGCACGCCTGGCGGGAAGTATCGCGACATCTGACGAGTACAGGGGTGGTGTCCTACACGGGCTGCAGTTGCGGACGTTGGCGATTAGTCCTGGTAGAGACTGCGATAGCGGCTTCTACGCAGATCTACGTCTGATCGCAGAAAGGCATAGATTCGTCTACGGAACGGTGACCTCCCCGACGAGGGGCTGGCATTTTCGGCGCGGGACGCACATAATCACCACGTGAGCCAAGTTACTGTTACTTCGAGTTCACTCATCTTCGCGCAGTCTGGCGGAGAGGGTGGCGGCGCAGCGTTCGACCAGATCATCGGGATCACGGTGGCGACGGCGGTCATCACGATCGGCCTGCTGTGGATCGCGTACCTGCACCGTACGCGGAAGATCACGTGGCTACAGTCGATTGCCGATGCCGCGGGTCGCAAGCTGGACCGCCCCGCGTGGGTGGCGCTCCCGCTGTTCACCTTCGTGGGCACCATTCTCACCGCGTTCTTCGGCTTCATCTGGGATGTGAGTCTGCACATCGGACGCGGGCGTGACGACGGCCCGCTGGCGAACCCGGCGCACTACTTCATCCTCGTGGGTCTCTTCCTGCTGTTCATCACCGGCATGCTGGCGATGATCCTGCCCCGCGACGAGAAGCCAGGTCCGGCCGCGCTGAAGATCACCCGCACCTGGTACGTCCCGGTCGGCGGGGTCCTGGTTGCCGGGGCAGGCTTGTACGCCCTCATCGGTTTTCCGCTCGACGACGTCTGGCACCGCATCTTCGGTCAGGATGTCACGTTGTGGGGCCCCACTCACCTCATGCTGATCGGCGGAGCGGGACTGTCCCTGATCGGCGTTCTCCTCCTCGACTTCGAGGGTCGCGCCGCCAAGACGGGTGAGACGGCCGCCGACAGTCGGCTCATCTGGTTCCTCCGGTGCGGCACTTTCGGTGGACTGATCATCGGCTTGTCCGTCTTCCAGATCGAGTACGACTTCGGTGTCGAACAGTTCCGGTTGGTCCTGCAGCCGATGATGATCGCCGGTGCTGCCGCATTCGCACTGGTTGCCGCGCGCATCGTCCTCGGTCCTTTCGCGGCACTCGTCGCGGTCGCCGTCGCCGGAGTGGTGCGCGCTGCGACCGCGTTGATGGTGGGCCCGGTACTCGGGGCCCCGACCAACGTCTTCGAATTGTGCCTCGGCGCGGCCGTGGTCATCGAACTGCTCGCCCTCACCCCGCTGATCAAGAATCGGGTGGCGTTCGGCGCCGTGGGCGGATTCCTCGTCGCCACAGTCGGACTCTGGCTCGAATCGTTGTGGATCGACGCCATGTACCTCTACCCCTGGCCCACCAGCATGTGGCCGGAGGCACTGGCGATGGCCGTGCCCGTCGGTATCGCAGCAGGAGCCTGTGGTGCGCTGCTCGGCCGGGTGCTGCGGTCCGAGGGTTTGCCGCGTCCCGCGCTCAGCCGGACCATCGTGGTCGCCACCGTTCTGGTGATCGGCGGTGCAACCGCCAACGGCCTGATTGCCACCGTCCCGGAGAACGCGACCGCCACAGTGGTCCTCACCGACGCGGCACCCGACGGCGGCCGAATGGTCAATGCCGAGGTCACCATCGATCCGCCCGATCTGGCGAGCGACGATCCGGCCTGGGTGTCCATCCTGTCCTGGCAGGGCGGGCCCGACCTCGACAACGGTTTCACCGTGGACAACCTCGAACGCACCGGGCCGGGAACCTACCGGACCAACGAGCCCGTGCCGGTGCACGGAACGTGGAAGACTTTGCTGCGCGTGCAGGACGGGCGCACCATGACGGCGGTGCCGATCTTCCTGCCGAGCGACCCGGGGATCGGCGCCGAGGAACTGCCCGCGGAATCGTCGTTCACCCGTGAGTTCGTCCCGGAAATCACCATCTTGCAGCGGGAGCGCAACTTCGATCATCCCAGTTGGTTGTTCGCCGCCGCCTCCCTGGTCGTGTTGGCCTGCACGCTCGCACTCGTCTCCGCCCTGGCATGGGGTGCCGGACGGATCGGCAAGTACACCCGGGGGCAGGCGACCGCCGACACCCGCGAGGACGTGAACGTGACATGAGTCCGGCGAGCGACCCGAATGTCGTGTATCTCGCGGACCACTCGGTGTTGTTGGCGATTCCCGCCTTCGTTCCGGCATTCCTCGTCGTCGGTCTGATCGTCTATCTGGCGGTCCGGGACCGTAAAGCCGAGGCAGCCGAGAATGCCGAGAACACCGATGACGAATCAACGAAGCGGAAAGAGGAGGACGTCTAGGTGATCAGGCGGTTGACCGCCGTGGTGGCGGTGTCCGCGGGTGTTCTCGTCGGAGCTTCCGGGTGCGGTACCGAAACCGAAGCCCCTGGCAGCGGTACTCCCGAGGACAGTGTCGTGATCGACGTCCGGATCAGCCAAGGCACGGTGACGCCCACCAACGAGCGCATCGACGTCGCGGTAGGACAGACCGTGACCGTGCGCGTCGACAGCGACGCCGACGATGAACTGCACGTACATGCGGTGCCGGAGCACTCGTTCGAGATCCACCCGGGGACGGGCCAGCAGACCCAGTTCTCGGTAGAGGTTCCGGGCCAGGTCGCCTTGGAGCTGCACGAGACCGGCAAGACGGTGGCCACCCTGCTCGTGCGTCCATGACCGCTGTGCTCGCACACGGGCTCGGTGGGTCCACCGATCTTCCGATTCCCTTCACCTTTGCCCTGATCGGCGCGAGCTGGGCGCTGACCGTGTCGTTCGTCGTTCTGGCCTTCGCGTGGAAGACCCCGAAACTCGATCCCGACCGGCCCGGCCGCGCCCTCCCCGACTGGGTCACGCGGTTTGCGGACTCGCCCATCACCCGGAACGTCCTGGCGGGTGTAGCGCTCGTCCTCACCGTGTGGGTGGCTCTGGCCGCGTTCTTCGGCCCGTCCACGTCCGCGGATAATGCGTTGCCCGGTGTGTTCTACGTGCTGCTGTGGGTGGGCCTGGTCGCGGTGTCGCTGGCGTTCGGCCCGATCTGGCGGGTGCTGTCCCCGGTACGGACAGTGCACCGAATGGTGTGCGCTGTGCTCGGGCGCTCACCCGGAGAACGGAACCGGCGGTACGGCGACTCCTGGGGATATCGGCCGGCGGTGGTGGGCCTGTTCGCTTTCGTGTGGCTCGAACTCGCGTATTCGGATCCGGGTTCGGTTGCCGCCGTGCGTACCTGGTGTGTGGCCTACCTCGTCGTGACGTTGGCCGGCGCTGTTGTCGCGGGGGAGCGCTGGTGCGAGCGAGGTGATCCCTTCGAGGTCTACAGCACCCTCGCATCCCGGTTGTCGCCGCTGAGCCGCAATCGCGGTGACGGCCGGATCGCCTTACGTAATCCGCTCGACCATCTGGGGTCGATGCCCGTGCGCGCCGGGTCGGTGGCATTGATGGCGACCCTGCTGGGGTCGACGGCGTTCGACAGCTTCTCCGCCTTTCCATGGTGGCAGCGAACCCTCGACGCAGCCGGCGGGCCAGTAGCGGAGACGCTGGCGCGCACGGCCGGACTGCTTGTCTTCATCGGCTTCGTGGGTGTGTCGTTCTGGGCGGCCACCAGGGCGACGGGCGGACTACGTCCAGAACAGCGCGCCGCCCTCCCCGGATTGCTCTCACACTCGCTGATCCCGATCATCATCGGCTACGTGTTCGCCCATTACCTGACGTACCTGGTGGAGAAGGGTCAGGCGACGGTGATCCTGCTGGCCGACCCGCTGGGACGCGGATGGAATCTGCTCGGACTGGGCAACGCCGAGGTGGCGTACATACTGTCCGAACACCCGTCCGCGACCGCGTCGATCAAGGTGCTCTGTGTGCTGATCGGGCACGTCCTGGGCGTGGTTGCGGCACACGACGCATCGGTGCGGATCCTGCCGCGGGGGCATCAGCTCACCGGACAGCTGGCACTGCTGCTCACCATGGTCACGTACACCTTCGGTGGGCTGTACCTGCTGTTCGGCGGCTGAAGCGCCCGCCCGGCGTGGAGAGTGTCAGCGTTGGAGAACGACGGCGGCCTCGGCGGTGAGCGAGGAGAACGTGAACGTCTCTTCGAGGTACAGCGTCACGTCGGTCGCGGTGTGGCTGTCGTAGCCGATGGACAGGTCGGCGCCGAGGGTCAGTTGGTTGTCACCGCCACGGGTGGAGAGCACGTACCCGCCGCGGATCGCCGGGGCCCAGATGATGTCGCCGGTGACCAGGGCGTCGAGGTGGTGGAACACCGGGTGCCCGGCGTCGCGGGTCTCGCTGACTGCCGTGTACGTGTCGGCGTCGAGCACCACCGAGTACGGTCCCTCGACACCGGCGAGACGCAACGCCGACAATGCCGAGGCCACGGCGTCGGGAACGAGAAGCGGATCTTCGGGCAGGCTCAGGACGGGATTGTCGCTGGACGCGCCGATGCCGCGAATCCCGGCCTGCTCGAACCCGTCGAAAATCGACTGGTCCTCGGCGAACGCGATGGCCTTCGCGGCGTCCTTGACGGGCTGCCAGTCGGAGTCGAGAGAGCCCCTGGCCACGTCGTCGACCTCAGCGCGACTGAGCGTGAACGGGAAACGCAGTTCGACGAGGGGATGGACCTGGCGCAATTGTGCCCGAATTCGGCTGTCGGAGGTACTGATCGGGGTGACCCGCCCGATGTTGTGGGCGGAGTAGGAGTAACCGAACGGCCCCGCGACGTCGACGACCCGTCGCCCGGCGACATGGCGCTTGAACGTACGAGCCGCCTCCTCGCTGATCTGCTGCCACGCTGCCTCCGTCACCGGGGCGAGGTTGCGGTGCAGATTGCTCGAATCACTCATTGCGATACTCCTTTGAGACCACCGATGTTCAAGGACAGGTCGTACGGGTCCGGCTGCTCGGCTTCGCCGGTGGCATTCGATGGCGCCTCGGCGCTCTCCGGCTCATCGGCGAGGGACTCGAGAACGTCCCGGCTCGGAACGAAGAACAGCGTGCCCGTGACGGCCGTAGAAAAATCGAGGATGCGGTCGTAATTGCCGGGCGGTTCGCCGAGGAACATGCGTCGCAGCATCAGTTCGGTGACGCCCGGATCCCTGGCGTAACCGATGAAGTAGGTGCCGAACTCACCGGCCGCCAGGCTGCCGAACGGCATGTTGTCGCGGAGGATCTGGTGTTCGACACCGTCATCGTCGACGATCGTGTTGAGGGCGACGTGAGAGTTGCCGGGCTGTGCGTCCTCGTCCAACTCGACATTCTCGAGCTTGGTACGCCCGATGACGCGTTCCTGCTCGGTGACGCTGAGCGACGTCCAGGCGCTCATGTCGTGCAGATACTTCTGCACGATCACGTAGCTGCCACCACGGAAATCCGGATCCTCGTCTCCGATGAGGGCGGCCTCGTCGGCCTCGGCGTCGGTGGGGTTTTCGGTGCCGTCGACGAATCCTAGGAGATCGCGGGCGTCGAAATACCGGAAGCCGGACACCTCGTCGACAACGGTGGCAGCGGACCCGAGCGCTGCGACGAGCAAGCGGCCCAGCTCGAAACAGAGGTCGGCGCGGGCAGCCTTGATGTGGAACAGAACGTCACCAGGAGTGGACGGGGCGCTGTGGACGGGTCCGGACAGGGGGAGGAAGCGGTGCAGGAGAGCCGGTTTGGCGGCGGGGCTCACACGGTCCCAGAACTCGGATCCGATGCCCACCACACACGACAGCGAACCCGCCAGTTCCCGGAAACCCACGGCCTTGAGAAGACTTTCGAGGTCGGCGACGACGTCGCGGACCGTCAGCGCGTCCTCGCGCGACTCACCCGCCACCACGACGAGGAAGAGCGACGCCGCACTAGGTGGTGTGAGAACGGCTTGCGCAGCCAATCTCGGCACTGGACCCGGCATCACGGCCTCCGATCATCTCGACAACGACGCTGCACCGACCGACGGGTCCCATTCAACACCCTCGGCTGAATCCGTCGACTCGGGACCGCAATCCTTGACGGAACACGATGTCGGTGGGTGCGTCTACCGTCGGCGACATGCCACTCTCTGCGCACGAGCGCGAACAGTTCCTGGCCGAGCCGCACATCGCGGCGCTGTCGGTGTCCGCGGGCGAGCACCGCGGACCCCTGACAGTCCCGATCTGGTACCAGTACCACCCCGGTGGCGAAGTATGGGTGCTCACCGGCCCCGGGTCGGAGAAGGCGCGCCTCATCGAGGCGGCCGGGCGATTCACGATGATGGTCGAACGAGTGGAACCCACCGTCCGATACGTCTCCGTCGAGGGCGCGGTGACGCGAACCGCCCCGGGAACGGACGACATGATGCGGGAAATGGCTCAGCGTTATCTCGCGCCGGAGAAGGTCGACGCCTACCTCCACTTCGCCAAGGCTCAACTCGGCGAGCAGGTTGCGATCTACCTCCGGCCCGAGCACTGGCGATCGGCAGACATGGGATCGAGCTGACTCGCTCCCATGCCCGGGTGAAACGCCTCAGACCTGCACGGTGTCGAGGAGGGCTTCGGCAACTGCTGCGTCGCCGAAGAGTTGGAGGCTGTCGAGCGGCCGCCGCCGCCACACGGCGAGGAGTAGCTGTTGCGCGGAGCCGCGCAACGCGACGTCGGCTTTCGTGTGTTCGGTCGTGACGGCCATGCCGTCGTCGGTGAAGGCCAGCAGCCACTCGGCGTCACCGGTGTCGGTGCCGTGCAGGTGTACGGTGCGGCCGAGCAGGCTTTCGGGCACCTGCCCTGCACCGAGAAATCGTGAGGCCATGGCCTGGATCCACTCGTCGACGCCGTCGGCCGCTGCGGTGGGGTCTGCGGGTTCGGGCAGTGGCCCACCGGCCGTGTGGACGGCATCGGCGGCGTCGAAACGATGGACCGTCGCCTCGTGGGCCTGTCGGCGAACCCACCACCGCGCGGTTGCCGGTCCGACGAAGGTGGGTGCGGGCTCGTCGAGGTCTCGCTGCTCGAACTCGGTCATCATCGACTCGTGAGCCGAACGGTACGCGTCGAGACACTCCGGTCCCCGCGGCATCTGCCGCGCCGGTCGAGCCTGGTCGAGGGTGGCTCCGGGGCCTGCCTGCATCACGGCGGTCACCCATAGGTGGACTTTGCCGGTGTGCCGGACCACGTGTTCGAGCGTCCAACCCGGGCACGACGGTACCGGCGCGGCTAGAGCGTCGGCCGGCATCGACGCGATGCGCTGCCCTTCGGTGCGCAGGACATCGAGAAGGAGGGGCGTGCCGGGGTTCGTCATCCGCTCACGGTAATCCATCGTCACAAGGTGTACGGGGCAGTCGACGCCTGGATCTGTTCGAGGAATTCGGGTGGGACGGCAGGCCACTCCGGCTGCCAGTCGCCGGCCAGTTGATCTGCCCGCAGATCCGCGCAGAGGGCGACGACGAGCGGTCCACCGTCGGGGAGAATGCGGCGAAGGCCCCGGACGGCGCAGATGGACGCCACGGAAGCGAGTACTTTCTTGGCCTCGTCTTCGCGGCCCGCCGCGGCAAGGCACGCCACCAGCAGTCGATCGGCCAGGAGCAGCGCCCGTCGGCGTCCGCTGCCCTCCAGCCTGCCGGTCCACTCGTGCGCCCATGTGCAGGCCAGCTCGATGTTCTCTCGGGAACGGGTGGCGAGGAGGAGACGGATGGCGGTGGCTTCTTCTACCTGCGCTGTGATCGAGTTCAGGCCGTGCACCGGTCGGCGCCGCTCTGCATAGGTGATCGGTGTGGCTGCTCCGAGTGCGGGATGGGCGGAGATTCCCAATCTTCGGCGTTCGTTCTCCACCCGGGCCTTCAGGCGCGGAAGTCGATGCGCAGTGGCGATTTCGTAGCCTTCGTGCAACCGGCGGGCGGCTTCGTCGCGGTCGTTGCGGAGTGCCTTGATGTGGGCCCCTGTGACGTACCGGGCGATCTTGAAGTCCACGCCGCCGCTTTCCGCGCCGAGGCGGTACCCGTCGTCGAGTAGCTGCTCCGCCTCGTCGAGTTCGCCCCGCTCGTAGAGGAGCTCGCCGAGAAGGGAACCCGCGAGCCGGCCCGAGGGCGCGTGCACTCCGCCGGCTTTCCTCGCGCCACCCCTTGCCTTGCGGAAGCGCTTCTCCGCCTCGTCGACGTCGAGTTCTTCCTGCGCGCAGATGCCCACGTAGCACTCACCGTGAACCATGTTGTGCGGTCCCTTGTTCCGCTGGTAATAGGGTTGCGCTCGTTCCTGGAGCCGTCGCGCTTCGGCGAAGTCGAATCGATACACTGCGGCGAAGGTGGCGACGTTGGAAGCGGCCGACACCACCCAGGGGTGCAATGATTCCGGCTGGGCGAGGCTCTCGGCGACGAGTTCGTCGATATCGTCGATCCGGTCGACGCGCAGCTCCCCGACCCCGCGAACCGCACCGATCTCGGCGCGGAGATCCGCGATGTCCCCCGGGGCGAGTGCGCTGTGTTCAAGGGCACGCTCAGCCAGTTCGAGCGCCCGCCGCGCCGGTTCCATGCGGCTCAACATCATGTCTGCCCATGCCACGGTGATCTGCAGTCGGGCGCTGCGCTGCACCAACCGCGGCGGGAGCTTGCCGACGAGGGAGAGCAGCGTCGCGGTCTGCGAATGCTCGAAGAGCGACAACCCGTCGGCCTCTACCAACTCGAGCGCCCGTTGTTCGTCACCGGCCGAGAGAGCATGTTCGACAGCCTCCCGGAGCAGTCCGTGGTTGCAGAACCAATCCGACGCTGCCCGATGAAGTTCCCGAAGACGTTCGGGCTGATCGCGTTCGAGCCTCCTGCGGAGAAATTCGGCGAAGAGGGTGTGGTAGCGAAACCACGTCCGCTCGTCGTCGATGTGACGGAGGAACAGATCCCGGTCCTCCGCCTCCTCGAGCATGGCCTGCCCACGTGCCGTGTCCGCGAGGGTGCAGGCGAGGCGTCCACAGATGCGGTCGGTGATCGACGTGGCGAGCAGAAAGTCGAGCATCGCCGGTTCGAGGGTGTCGAGGACGTTCTCGGCGAGAAATTCGCCGATCGCATGATGCCGTCCCGACAGCCCGGCGATGAGTTCCCCGGGATCGGATCGGCCCCGCAACGACAACGAGGCCAGTTGCAGCGCCGCCACCCAGCCGTCGGTGGAATCTCGGAGTTCGGTGACGTCGTCGTTCTCGAGGGGCAGGCCACCGAGGTCGACGAGGAACTCTCGCGCTTCACCGTTGTCGAAACGGAGCTCGGCATAATCGATTTCGACCAGTTCGTCCTTGACTCTCATTCGGCTCATCGGCAAGCCCGCCCGGGTTCGGCTCGCGACGATCACCTGCAGGTGGTGACACCCGTTGTCGAGGAGGAACTCCAGGGCGGCGATCGTCGCCGGATCGGACACCCGTTGCCAGTCGTCGATGATCAGCGCGACGCGTTCACCGCTCGTGTGGATCTGGTTGACGAGGGAGGTGAGTACATACCGCTCGGCCTCGTTGTCGTGCTCCTCGAGAACCTGACCGAGTTCCTCGGCCAAACTCGGCCGCACGTGCCGGATCGCCTCGATGAGGTGCGCGACGAACCAGACCACGTTGTCGTCGTCGTTGTCGACGGTCAACCATGCGACGGCCACACCGTCCGCGGTCAGGACATCACGCCACTGCACAGCCAGGGTGCTCTTCCCGAAACCGGTCGGGCCGTGGATGACTGTGAGTAGCCGGCGACGGCCGGCCCGCAACAAGTCGATGAGGCGTGCACGCTCCACCAGTCGCCGGGTGGGCACGGGCGGCCGGAACCGGGTAGCCGGCGTCGGCGGAGGCGTCGAGGTGTCCCGTCGCCTGCCGGTGGTGGAACGAGGGGTGTCACCGGTGCCGGTGCCGGACGGCGCGGCATCGGCGGGATGGACGACGACGATGCCTTTGTCGACGGGCATCGCCATCTCGTCGACGGGCAGTCCGTGACGGCGTTCGATGTCGCGGAGTTCGTCTCCGAATGCGGCGGCGGAGGCCGGACGCTCCTCCGGGTTGCCGGACATCGCCCGTTGAATCACGTCGCTCACGTCGGCGGGAAAGCCTTCCTGGCGCAGATCGGGCACGGGCTGGGTGGTGATCCGCAGGAACTGGGCGATCACCTCCTCGCCGTGGTGCCGCTCGAACGCGGCATGACCGGTGATGGCGCTGAACAGCGTGGCGCCCAGGCTGTACACGTCGGACGCCGCGGTCGGTGCCCGCCCCGACAGCACTTCGGGGGAGGTGAACGCCGGTGATCCGGTGACTGTGCCGGCCGAGGTCTCGAATGCCCCGGACATCCGTGCGATGCCGAAGTCGGTGAGCTGCGGCTCGCCGTATTCGGTGAGGAGGATGTTGCCGGGTTTCACGTCGCGGTGGAGTATTCCCACCCGGTGGGCGGTCTCCAGGGCGCCGGCGAGTTTGACGCCGATTCGGAGCGCCTCGCTCCACGGCACGGGACCCCTTCTGCGGATCTGCATGTCGAGCGAGTCGTGGGGATGAAATTGCATCACGATGAAGGGTTTGCCGCTGTCCGTAGCGCCGACCTGCATGATGTTGACGATGTGTGGGTGTCCGCTCAATCTGCCCATCGCGCGTTGTTCGCGCAAGAATCGTTCGAGGTTTTCTGCGTCGAGTTCTGCGGTGAGCACCTTCACGGCGACGGTCCGGTCGAGCTGGGGTTGCACGCAGCGGTAGACCACTCCGAATCCGCCGCGGCCGATTTCTACGGCATCCTCGAGCCCGACTGCGGAGAGTTCGGCTGCGAGCGTGGGAGCAGCGCCACGCTGAGTCGCGAGCGGATCAAATTCGGCCATCGTCGGCCTCGACCTGACGTTGTGGCGTCAGCAACCGCGCGGGCATGCAACCACCTCTTTGCTCGCCGTCGAGCATATCGTGGCGCGCAGTGCCGTGCCGCCGCCACAGCGTGCACATGCCCGCGAACCGTGGACAATCGAACGATGCCATACGTGCGGAGAATCGTGGACCTTTCCCACACGATCGGTCCCGGAATGCCGGTGTATCCCGGTGATCCGGTGCCGATGCTGACGCCGCACCGCACGATCGAACGCGATGGCTACAACGTCTTGGGTGTCCGCTTCGGATCTCAATCCGGCACCCATGTAGATGCGCCTGTCCACATGGACGCAACCGGCGCCACCGTCGACGCCCTGCCGCCCGAGCTGTTCGTCGGCCGCGGAGTGTTGTTCGACGTCCGCGATCTCGGTGCGCGCGAACGTATTACCGTTGATGCGATCCGAGCCGCGGCTGAACGCGTACGGCCCGGCGACATCGCCCTGTTCCATACCGGATGGTCGCGTTATTACGGCAGCGACGCCTATTACACGCATCCCTACCTCGATCCCGATGCCTGCGAACTACTGCTCGCTCGGGGAGTTCGAACATTCTGCGTCGACGCACCGAGTGTCGACGAGACGCCGGCCGACGGGCAGGCCGAGAAGGGATATCCGGTGCACCACCTGATCGCCGCTGCCGGGGGAGTGATCGGCGAGAACCTGTGCCGCCTCGACCTCATCGACTTCCCCGACCCCCTCGTCAGCCTGTTGCCGATCACCATCGAGGGCTCGGACGGCGCCCCCACCCGTGCGGTGGCACTCGACCTCGGGTACTGATGTCGACGGCGGGCCAGAACGACGTGCACGTGCGGTGAGTGTCAGCCTCCGGCGACCGACTGCAGAATCTGTATTTCCTGTCCCGGCGCCACTTCGGTGCTCACGCCGCTCAGTAGGCGAACGTCCTCGCCGTCCACGTAGACGTTGACGTACCGGCGCAGGGCGCCCGTCTCGTCGCGAATGCGCCTGCCGAGCACCGGGTATTTCTCGGCGAGAACGTCGAGGACGGCGGCCACTGTCGCCACGGAGTCGAGAGCCACGTCGACGGTGCGTTCACCGCCCACGATCGAGGCGAGGGCGCGCGGAACCCGAACGGACACGGCCCCGGTCACGGCGCGGCCACTACCGCCGCGCGCACACAGAGGACGTCGGGCAGGTGTCCGGCCACCTCGGTGAACGTGGCGCCCTCGTCGGCGCTCGCATACACGGCACCGCCGCGCGTACCGAAATACACTCCCACCGGGTCGGCGGTGTCGACGGACGCGGCGTCACGCAGCACCACGTTGTACTCGCGTTCCGGTAAGCCACGGTCGAGCCGGGTCCAGGTATTGCCGGCATCCTCGCTGCGGTACACGGCGAGGCGGCCGTCCGGTGGGATCCGTTCGGCGTCCGCCTCGATCGGCACCACCCACACCGTGCCCTCGCGAGACGGGTGGGTGAGCATGACGAAACCGAAGTCCGACGGCAACCCGTCGGCAATCGACTTCCACGTGTCGCCGTTGTCGTCGGATCGGTACACGCCGTGATGGTTCTGCGCATACAGCCGATTCTCGGACACTGCGTCACGGGCGATCTTGTGGACGCATTGCCCGAACTCCGGATTCGGATCCGGCAGGAAGCCCGCCGAGATGCCCGCATTCCGCGGCTGCCAGGTGCGGCCGCCGTCAGTGGTGCGGTAGACGCCGCCCGTGCTCATGGCGACGTGCACCGTCTCCGGGTCGCGGGGATGCGGAACCACGGAATGAGCTGCAGCGCCGCCGAACCCGGCACCCCACTGCGACCGGTGCGGGTGGTCCCACAGTGCGCGCTCGAGTTCGAAGTGCTCGCCGTTGTCCAGGGATCGCCACACCGAAATCGGTTCACAGCCCGCCCATACGACACCGGGCCGGTCTTCGCTGTCCGGTTGGAGTTGCCAGATTCGCTCGAGCGCGGCGTCGTCGGTGTCACCGAATCGGATCGCCCCGTGGTCGGGTTCGACCCATGTGGCGCCCAGGTCGTCGGAGTGCGCGACGGTCGGTCCCCAGTGCTCCGACCGGACCCCCACGAGAATGCGGGTGCGGCCCGCGCGGGTGTCGATGCCGATGCTGGGGATTTCGTGCATCAAGAAATGTGGGCCCGAAAACGACCACGCGGTGCGGTTTCGGCTGGTGGCCAGCCAGAGGCCCTTCTTGGTTCCGATCGCGAGCAAAACTGTGTCGGCTGCGCTCATCGTTACATCGGACCACTCGGTCCGGCGAATGGCAATGGTGCGATCGCACCTCGATGGCCAGGTCAGCTGGCGAGAGAATGCGACGCGTGGATCCGGGACCGCAGGTGGGCGAGCGCGCGGTGCTGGGCGACGCGAATGGCCCCGGGGGTGGTGTCGAGTACGCGCGCGGTCTGTTCGGCGGACATCCCGACCACGATGCGCATGAACACGATCTGCTGGTGCCGGACCGGGAGCGTCTGCACCAGTTCGTCCATCTCCCCCCGAAGTTCGGCGCGCAGCACGTGGTGCTCGGGCCCCTCGTCGATATCCACGGTGTGATGCGCGGTGGCCGATTGTGCAGTGGGCACCGACAGGCGATTGGCGCGCCGACGGGCATCGGACACCTTGTGTGCGGCGATACCGAAGATGAACGACAGCAGGGATTTACCTTCGTCGCGGTAGGTGCGCAGTGCGCTCATCAATGCGAGGGAAACGTCTTGGGTGACGTCGTCGGCCGAGGCGTGCGGGTGTTCCACCGATTCGAGTCGGGACGTGCAGTAGCGATGCACCACCGGGTGGGCGATGCGGAGAATCTCCTCCACGGCCTCCTCGTCCCCGACGGCGGCGAGGGGTGCGAGGCGCTCGAGCTGCGCTCTGACGTCCGTCTCGATCATGGTGTTCTCCCGTTCCGTGTGACTGCTTCCAGCCTCGGCGGAACGGGCGCCCGTCGATAGGCACCG
Organism: Rhodococcus sp. USK13; assembly: GCF_018343855.1. NCBI lineage: Bacteria > Bacillati > Actinomycetota > Actinomycetes > Mycobacteriales > Nocardiaceae > Rhodococcus > Rhodococcus sp. USK13. The sequence goes on from NZ_CP069242.1 coordinate 1,780,357, forward strand.
AAGGGTGACGAACACCCACCCCCTCGTGCGCGTCGTGGACTTCATAGCGGGATCTAGGACACGCGCTAGATGTCCGCAGATTCGGCTATCGAGGTTGTTACCTTCGAGGCCATGGACCCCGTCCGTAATCCCTACGCCCCCGGTGCAGGCCAGCGTCCACCGGAGCTCGCGGGCCGAAGCAGACAGCTCGACGCGTTCGACGTGGTGCTCGAGCGGATCGCCCGCGGCCGTCCGGAACGCAGTGTGGTGCTCACCGGACTCCGCGGAGTCGGGAAGACGGTGCTGCTCAATCATCTGCGGTCGGCGGCCATCTCCCGCAGCTGGGGAACCGGCAAGATCGAGGCCCGCCCTGACCAGGACGTGCGCCGACCGCTGTCGTCGGCGCTGCACATGGCTGTGCGCGAGATCGCGGGGGCACACCGCAACCCCGATCGAGTCGAGGAGTTCCTGGGCGTGCTGAAGTCGTTTGCGTTGCGGGCGACGGCGGACAAGGGCATGCGGGAGAGATGGCAACCCGGGATCGACGCCCCGGCCGTGAAGGGTCGGGCGGATTCGGGAGACATCGAGATCGATCTGGTGGAATTGTTGCTCGACGCCTCCTCGCTGGCGCGAGATGTGGGCGTCGGGATCGCGCTGTTCATCGACGAGATGCAGGACCTCGGTGCCGCGGACGTCTCCGCGATCTGCGGCGCGTGCCACGAACTCAGCCAGGACGCGGCGCCGCTCATCGTGGTCGGTGCCGGTCTCCCGCACCTCCCTGCGGTGTTGTCGGCATCGAAGAGTTACTCGGAGCGCCTCTTCAGTTACCACCGCATCGACCGGCTGGACCGGGCGTCGGCGGATCGCGCGCTCATCGCGCCCGCGGAGCGGGAAGATGTGAAGTTCGCCGATGAGGCCTTGGATGCGTTGTACGCGGCCGCCGACGGGTATCCCTATTTCGTGCAGGCGTACGGGAAGGCCACCTGGGATGTGGCTGCGGCCAGCCCGATCACCGAGGAAGACGTGCGGGTGGCGGCACCGACCGCGGAAGAGGAACTCGCGGTGGGGTTCTTCGGTTCCCGCTACGAGCGCGCCACCCCGGCCGAGCGCGAGTACATGCGGGCGATGGCGGATCTCGCCGGCGACGACGGCCCGGTCGCGACAGCGGCGATCGCCGCCGAACTCGGTCGTAAACCGGCCTCGTTGTCACCCGCCCGGGACGGGCTGATCAAGAAGGGATTGATCTATTCGGCCGAGCGCGGATCGATCGGGTTCACCGTCCCGCATTTCGGCCGGTATCTGCGCGGCCAGAGTGACTGAGGGATCGGTAGTGCAATCTACCGCTTTCTAGGCTCATCGCTAGAGAGTCGAATACGACGCTAGCGGGAGTCGTGGAGGTCAGCCCTGATCGATGTAGTGCTCGAGCTGGTCGCGTTCGCTCTGCAGCTCGCCGATCCGGCTCTTCACCACGTCACCGATGCTGACGATGCCGACGAGCTGCCCCTCCACCACCACGGGCAGGTGCCGAATCCGGCGCTCGGTCATGGTCTCGGCGAGGCTGTCCACACTGTCGGTGGGCAGACAGGTGAACACCGAGGTGCTCATAATGTCCGCGACCCGTGCCTTCAGCACGTCGGGTCCACGTTCGTGAATCTTGCGCACGACGTCGCGCTCGGTCACGATGCCGACCAGCGAGCCCTTCTCGAGCACCACCAGCGCGCCGACATTGTGCTGGGCGAGCTCGTCGACGACGCTGCTCACCGACGTATCGGCGTCGACCGTCGCTACCGCCGTACCCTTGCTCCGCAATACATCCGCGATCCGCATCTGGACACCCCGATCCATCCGCACTCGTACCCGCCGGGTCGATCGCGGGCAACTATCGAGCCTAGGCCAGCGCTACCGTAGCTCTCCGCATGTTTACCTACTCGTGACCGTAGCCTTGCGAACGATCCTGCTCCTCGGGCCACGCCGCTCCTCCGTACACTCGGCGCCGATGACTCGAGTGAGCGGGGCCGCCGCATACGACGCGGCGGGTGTAGACGGTATTCGATCGCTGTGGGAGCGCGTGAGCGCGATCAGCCCCACCCCGGCGACGTGGATCGTCCAGGTGGTGGCAGTGGTAGCGGTGGTGCTCGTACTCGAGCCCCACGCTTGGCGCATCACGCGCAACGTGGTGACGATCATCCACGAGGGTGCGCACCTCGTGGTCGCGCTGCTCTTCGGTAGGCGACTGAAAGGTGTCCGGCTGCACTCGGATACGTCCGGGGTCGCGATCTCGTCGGGCAAGCCCACGGGACTAGGTGTCGTTCTCATGACCTTTGCGGGGTATGTGGGTCCCGCGGTCCTCGGCCTCGGCGCAGCTTGGGTGCTCGGTACCCGTCATGCCGTCGCGGTGCTCTGGATCGGGGTGGTGGCACTCGCCGCCATGCTGATCCTGGTTCGGAACCTCTACGGGCTGTTCTCCCTCACCGTCGTCGGGGCCCTCCTGTTCGGTTTGGTCTGGCTCGGCACGGAGCAACAACAAGTGGCGGCTGCCTACCTGATCACGTCCTTCATGCTGGTGGCGTCGCCGCGGCCGGTCATCGAACTACAGCGGAGTCGGGCACGGCGGGCCGCCCCAGACTCCGACGCCGATCAGCTGGCGCGGCTCACCCGTGTTCCCGGCATCGTCTGGGTGGGTCTCTTCCTGCTGGTCAACATCGGATGTCTCCTGCTCGGGGGCTGGTGGATTCTCCGTCCGGTCTGGGCGTGATCGGGTGCCCCGCTCGTCACGCGACCTCGTGCTCACTGCCCGCGGCGACCTTGCGCAGGCCGCGGTAGGCACCTTCCGCCGTCTGTCGCCCCGCCACCACGGCTTCCACCTCGGCGGCGATAGGCATGTCCACGCCGTGGTCACGGGCGAGTTCCATGACGGTCGGTGCGGTCTTGACACCCTCCGCGACCTGGCCGAGTTGGGCGACGGCCTCCTCCACGGTCAGCCCGCGGGCCAGCGCTTCGCCCACCCGGCGGTTACGGGAACTGGGGCTCATGCACGTCGCGATCAGGTCACCGACACCGGTGAGGCCGGCGAAGGTTCGCGGGTTGGCGCCCATCGCCTCGCCGAGCCTCGTCATCTCGGCCAGCCCTCGGGCGAGCACCATGGCCCGCGTGTTGTCGCCGACGTCGAGTCCGTCGGCCATGCCCGACGCAATGGCCACGATGTTCTTGAGCACGCCACCGAGCTCGCACCCGAGCACGTCGGTGTTGCGGTAGACGCGGAAGACGGGGGACGCGAACAGTGGCTGCAGGGCGGTGGCCACTCGAACGTCCTGGGTAGCCACGACGGAAGCAGCGGCAAGTCCGTCGACGATCTCGCGAGCGATGTTCGGCCCCGCGAGGAGCCCGACGGGATGGCCGGGGAGGCATTCCGCAATCACCTCGGTGGGACGCAACCGGGTGCCGGGCTCGAGTCCCTTGGCCAGCGACAGCACCGGTACCCACGCGCGCACCTCGTTGGCGATCTGCGAGAGGGTGCCGCGGACGGCATGTGAGGGCACCCCGACGACGAGGACGTCTGCCTCCTGCGCTGCCTCGACGAGGTCGGCGGTGGCGCGCATCGAGTCGGGGAGGACGCGGTCACCGAGGTACCGGGAGTTCCTGTGGACGGTGTTGATCTCGTCGGCGGTGTCCGAGCTCCGCGCCCACAAGAGGGTCGGTGTGTTCCGCGCCGCCAGTCCGGCCACAGTAGTTCCCCACGAGCCCGCTCCGAGAACGACGACGCGTACCGGCCGGGCCATTATCGATCACTCCTGTATCGATCACTCCTGGGGCGAATAGGTTTCATACCGACAAGCGTGGCACCGGAAGCCGGCGACCACACCGAAATCGCCAACGGCGCCCCCGGACCGCGACGTACGGTGGCTTCATGAAGTGGTCGAACGCCCTCGGGATCCCGGCCGCCGCGCTGGCCGCCGTGGCCTCGTATGACCTGCTCCAGCGACGGCACGCTCTGCTGCGCAATTTTCCCGTCCTGGGCCACGGCAGATATCTGCTGGAGTCGCTCGGGCCGGAGCTTCGGCAGTACATCACGACCAACAACGACGAGGAGCGTCCCTTCACCCGCGATCAGCGTCGCTGGGTGTACGCGTCGTCGAAGAAGGAAACCAACACGTTCGGGTTCGGCACGGACAACGACATCGAGTTCACCGACGGCTACACCATCATCAAGCACCGCACGTTTTCCGACATCGCCCCGTCAGCCGTTCCCGGGGGTGGTGACACACTTCAGCTTCCGTCGGCCAAGGTTCTGGGTGAGGCACGCGGCCGGGCCAAGGCCTTTCGTCCACACTCACTCGTCAACATCTCGGCGATGAGTTTCGGCTCGCTGTCGTCGGCGGCGATCACCGCCTTGAATCGCGGTGCCACGGCGGCGGACTGCCTGCAGAACACCGGTGAGGGCGGGCTGTCTCGGTACCACCGGAACGGTGCGGATCTGGTGTTCCAGATCGGTACCGCCTACTTCGGGTGCCGGGACGAGGACGGCCGGTTCGATCTCGATCGACTGATGTCCCTCGTCGACTCCGCCCCGGTACGGGCCATCGAGATCAAACTCAGCCAGGGTGCGAAGCCGGGCCTCGGTGGCCTGTTGCCCGGCGCGAAGGTCACGGCCGAGATCGCCGAGATCCGCGGCGTCCGGGAAGGCAGCGACTGTGTCAGTCCTTCACGGCACACCGCGTTCCACGACGTCGACAGCATGCTCGACTGGGTGGAACTCGTCGCCGCCGAGACGGGACTGCCGGTGGGCATCAAGTCGGCCGTCGGAGACTCCCGGTTCTGGGAATCGCTGATCGAGGAGATGACCCACTCCGACCGGGGCGTCGACTTCGTGACGATCGACGGCGGCGAGGGAGGCACGGGGGCGGCGCCGCTGGTGTTCACCGACGCGGTCTCGTTGCCGTTCCGCAGTGGATTCGCCCGGGTGTACTCGATGTTCGCCGAGGCGGGACTCACCGACGGCGTCACGTTCATCGGCTCCGGGAAACTCGGCTTGCCCGACAACGCTGTGGTGGCGATGGCTCTGGGCTGCGACATGATCAACGTTGCCCGCGAGCCGATGCTCGCAATCGGCTGCATCCAGGCCCAGAAATGTCACACCGATCGATGCCCCACGGGAGTGGCCACCCAGAGCAGCTGGCTGGAACACGGCCTCGACGCCCAGGCGAAGTCGGTGCGGGCCGACAACTACATCCGATCGCTGCGGCGGGACGTGTTCAAGGTGGCCGAGGCGTGCGGAGTCGCACATCCCGGACTGATCACGGCTTCGGATGTGGAGGTCGCGGACGGCAACCGCCGCGCGACTACTCTCGCCGAGCTTTACGGTTACCGGGACGGGTGGGGACTTCCGGGACTCGCCGATCGCGACGAGATCACCCGGCTGATGGCCGAATACGCGGCCGGTCCGGTCGGGGAGACCGGCTCATCCGACGCGCAGACGAAGCCCGGAACTACCGGGGCCACCGGAACTACCGGGGCAGACGGTCACCGCTGATACACGTCGGGGATGCCGTCGCCGTCGTCGTCCCGGCTCTCCGCAAGCGCGATGGTGCGGTAAGCGCCGTTGCGCATTCGCAGGACCGCCGCGGCCAGGACCGCGGCGGTCAACGATCCGGTCAGTACGCCCACCTTGACGTGATCACCCCGCAGGGAGTCCATGCCGAAAGCGAGGTCGCCGACGAGGAGGGAGACGGTGAACCCGATGCCGCCGAGCAGGGCGACTCCGAGGACGTCGAGCCAGGCGAGGCCGGAGTCGAGGGTCGCCCGGGTGAACCGCGACATGAGGTAGGTGGTGCCGAAGATTCCGACCGCCTTGCCGATCACCAGGCCGGCGACGATACCGAGCGCGACCGGGTCGCGTAGTGAGGTGCTCAGTCCGGAGAATCCGCCGATGGTGACCCCTGCGGCGAAGAAGGCGAACAGTGGCACTGCGAATCCCGCCGAGATGGGCCGAATTCGATGCTCGAAGTGTTCGGCCAGACCGGGTCCGGCCTCGGGACCGCCGGCCTTCTCACTGCGCATCACGGGAACGGCGAAGCCGAGGAGGACGCCTGCCACGGTCGCGTGAATCCCCGACTCGTGCACGAGGATCCACGTGGCCGCGGCGAGGGGCAGCAGGATCCACCAGGAGCGAACGCGTCGTTGCACGGCAACGGTGAACAGTGCCAGTGGGATCAGCGCGAGAAGCAATGGACCGAACGCGAGCTCGTCGGTGTAGAAGACGGCGATCACGGTGACGGCCAGCAGGTCGTCTACGACTGCGAGGGTGAGGAGGAAGGTGCGCAGGGCTGCCGGAAGGTGAGTGCTCACGATGGCGAGGACGGCCACCGCGAACGCGATGTCGGTGGCCGTCGGAATCGCCCAGCCGGCGAGCGCCCCCTCGCCGGTGCGGGCGTTGACCAGAACGAAGACCAGCGCGGGGACGGCCATGCCGCCGACGGCTGCGGCGATGGGAAGAGCGGCGCGGCGAGGATCACGCAGGTCGCCGGCCACGAACTCCCGCTTGAGTTCGAGGCCCACGACGAAAAAGAAGATCGCGAGCAGACCGTCGGCGGCCCACGTCCCGAGCGAGAGGTTCAGGTGCAGTGAGGCCGGCCCCACGGTGGTGTCGCGCAGCGCCGTGTACCCGTCGGACCACGGCGAGTTCGCCCAGACCAGAGCGATGACCGAGCCGATCAGGAGCAGCGCTCCGCCCACCGTTTCCTTGCGGAGGATGTCCGAGATCCGTGCGGTCTCCGCCCACGATCCGCGGGAAAACAGCGTCGATCGGGTCTGGGATTCGTTCACGGCACACTCCTGGAAATCGGGTCGACAAAATACTTGCCGACCAGACTTCCCGGCGCACCGTTGACGACCCTACCGTCCCGGGGTGGTCACCGTCTGCGCGCGGTCACCAGGAGGTACTCCCATTCCATGGCGGTCCCGTCGAAGTGGCGTCGCGCGAGGTCGGCGAGTTCACCGTCCAGTGCGGCCACCCGCTCCGGGTCACCGGCAATGTTGCGGTACACGGCGATCGTGGGGCCGTAACGCTCCTTGAAATAGTCGCGGAACTCCTCGGGCGTCGGAAACTTCTCGACGTGCAATGTCTGCCGCGTCGACGTCAGATCGGTGACTCTGTCGCCGAACAACGCCCGGACGTGTTCCTCGCGACCCCAGAGCGGTGGGGGTTGCGCGCCGGGTGGGGGAGCAGGGGCATACGGTTTCATCGTCGCGAACATCTGACCGATGAAACCCTCCGGCGTCCAGCTGAGCAGTCCGATCCTTCCACCCGGACGACAGACACGGACGATCTCGTCGGCGCTCTGCTGGTGGTGCGGCGCGAACATGACACCCACACAGGACATGACGACGTCGAACTCCTCGTCGTCGAAGGGCAGTGCCTCGGCGTCCGCTTGCTGCCATTCGACAGCAGCCCCCGCCGCAGCAGCCTCCCGGCGTCCCACATCGAAAAGTTCCGGGGTGAGGTCGCTGGCGACGACGTGTCCCCCTGCGAGCGCGGCAGGAATAGCGGCGTTGCCCGACCCCGCTGCGACATCCAGTACGTGGTCGCCCGACCGCACCTCGCACGCTGCCACCAGCACCGGTCCGAGGTCCGGGATCACCTCGCCGGCCAGCGACGGGTAGTCGCCGAGCGCCCACATGGCGCGGTGCCGGGTTTTCAGCTCGCGGTCGGCCTCGACCGCGTCGATCGTGTCCTTCATCTCGAAGACCTCCTGTGGTCGGATGGGCGCCTGGTTGTCAGGACGCTCAGGTGCCAGCCTTCGCGCAACGGGTGCCCGGGAAAAGGCACCCTGGGGTGGTTTCCGGCCCCCGCCCGACCTCAGCCGTCGTTGCGGAACTGCGCCGCGAGTTCGCTGCGGGAGCGAACGCCGAGTTTCGCGTAGACCCGTGTCAGGTGGTACTGCACCGTCTTGACCGACAGGAACAGTTCTCCCGCTGCCTCCTTGTTGCTGGCACCACCTGCGACGAGTTCCGTCACCGCCTGTTCCTGAGGCGTCAGGTCCGCGAGTGAGACACGACTGCGCTCGAGGTTGAGTCCGCCCGCCTTGATCTCGCGGTCGCACCGCAACACGTACGACGTTGCGCCGAGGGCCGAGTATCCCTCCCGCGCGGCCTGGATCACCGCATCGGCCTCACGGCGTTTACCGGCCCGTCGCAGGGTCTGGCCGTACGCGAAGTTGACCCGGGCGCGGTCGTAGGGCAGGGGCAGCGTGTCGAGATGCTGCAGTGCTTGCTCGAAGACGGCTCGGGCGGCGTCGATATCGCCGCGGGCACCGAGTATGCGTCCGCGGGCATAGCCGAGCCGCGCCTGGGCGGAACGGTGCTGTCGCGCTGCGGCCCGTTCCTCGTGGGGGATGAGGAAGGTGTCGGCGTCGTCCACCCTCCCGACCATGACGAGCGCATTCGCGTAGACGTCCGGCCAGTGCCAGAACCCGGGTTCGTCGACGCCCTCTCGCGGCTGGAGCCGGGTGAGGGGTTCGAGTGCGCGAATCACCGTGGGGTAGTCGGCTTCCACTTCGGCGCACTGGGCGCGTGCCAGCGAGGAAGGTAGGAACATGATCGGGTAGTCGTGGAGGCTCGCGGCCGCCCGCCGGAGGTGGTGCTGTGCGGCATCGCGGTTGCCACGCAGCGCCTGCGTCTGTGCTCCCGTCCAGTGCACGAGTGGCCGCAGTAGGTCCAGCCCGACATCCTCCAGCTGACGCGCGGCACGTTCGACGGTGGTCACAGCTCCACTCCAGTCACCGAGGGCGAACTGGGTGCGTGCCAACCAGGCCTGCGCCCACAGCGAAATACGGGCAGACCCCATCCGGAATGCCGTCGGCACGGCACTTTCGAGTTCCTGCCGCGCGGCCTGCGGTTCGTCCAACGCCAGGTCGAGCCACCCTCGGGCCATCTCGAAGCGTTGCGACTGGGCGCCCAGTGCGACTGTGGCCGACAGGTGGTCGTACGCGGCCCGCGCCTCGGTTGTCTTGCCCGTCGCTGCCAGTCCTAGGCCCATGATCGCCGCGGATTCCACGGCCGAAGGATCGCTCGGGTCGACGAGTGACACTGCCCGCGAACCCCACTGGACGAGGTCGGGCCCGTGCCACCGGGCCAGGGAGTCGAGGACCCGGCGCTGACAGATCAGTGCGGCGGTCGCCGGATCCGCGGCGGGGTCGCAGGCAGACCACGACTGCGTGAGCAGCAGGTCGGCCTCCGCGGGGCGGCCTCGCTGGATGGCCAGATAGCCGAGGACGGCGTCACGGAGCGGGCTTGCGGGGAAGCTTTCGATCTCGGGTGCGAACGCGATCGCCTGCGGCAAATTTCCGGTCCCGACCAGGGCGTCGACGGCGCGGATGAGGCGTTGCTCTCGCATTCGTCGGTCTGCGCTGAGACGGCTCGACTTGATCAGGGCGTCCGCGACGGCGGACCAGGCCCCGACCGTGGCCCGGTGGACGGCGTGGCGGTCGAGTTCATCGGCGAGTTCGGGGTCGGGAAACGGCGACGCGGCGGCCAGATGGTCGAGGCGCTGACTGTCGTCGTCGACGATGCGTGCTGCGTGCTCGTGCAGGTCGCGCAGACGGATCGGGCCGAGGTCCCGGTAGACGGCGGCCCGAGTGAGTGCCGACGGGAACACCAGCACGGTGACGCCGCGATGCTCGCCCATCGTCAGCAGTCCCGCTCGGTGCGCCTCGTCGAGTGCTTCGACGGGATTCGCGATGTCCGCAAGTTCGGCGGCATCGGCGAAACGCGGATCACCGACGAGGACGGAGGCCGATTCGACCAGGGCGCGCGCGGGCGCCGAGCACGCCGTGAGCCGCGAGCGCACCGACGCGGTGACCGCCCGGGGGACGGGCAGCACGGGTTGCCAGTGGGACCAGGCGTCCGGATCCACTTCGTGCAGGAGTTGCGTGACGTGTCGTGGATTTCCGGCCGTGTGCTGCGTGAGCTGGTGCGCTACGGGAGCTGGAAGGTCCACGTGCGCAATACGGTTCGCGAGTGTTCGAATGTCGGACGCATCGAGGGGCGGGACGCACAGCCGGTGACGGTGATGTCTGTCGAGGAGCTCGAGCACGTCGGGCGAGACGTCGGCGGTCGGTTCCGACGTCGTGATCAGAACCAGCATGGCAGGGCGGTCGAGAAGAGGAGTCGCCGACGTGACGGCCTGCAAAGATTCGAGGTCGGCCCAGTGTGCGTCGTCGAGCACGACCACGACCTTCTCCCCGGGAAGTGTGGTCACCGCGGCGGCGAGCTCGTGGGCGACGCCCAGAGGATGTCGTGCGGTACCTGCGGACCCCAGCAATTGCTCGACCACGCCGAACGGGTGCCCCGTCGCCCAGGGCGTAGACACTGCGGCAAGCGTCGGTACCTCGGAGTGCGCTGCAAGGAACGCCTCGACGAGCGTGGTCTTGCCGATGCCGGCGGCCCCTTCGACCAGCACGACGGCCGGCATGTCGGGAGTCGCCCCGTGCAGGAAAGCCTCGAGACTTGCGAGCTCACGCGAACGGCCGACGAGTTCGCTGTTGGCTGGGTCACTCACAAGGCTCACCGTATCGCGACGCGATTTCGGGCGGGTGCCTGGCAGAACGGCGGAACGCTTGTAACGTGAGGTGAGAAGCAGCTGATCGACACGGACGCAGCAGTCGAGAGATCCGGTGCACTTATGACGACGGACGCGAACTCCACCAAGCTGGAGCGGGTGGTGATCCGCTTTGCCGGCGATTCGGGTGACGGCATGCAGCTGACCGGGGACCGGTTCACCTCGGAGGCGGCCGCATTCGGCAACGATCTCGCCACGCAACCGAACTTCCCCGCCGAGATTCGTGCCCCGCAGGGCACATTGCCCGGGGTGTCGTCGTTCCAGATCCAGATCGCCGACTACGACATTCTCACCGCCGGTGATCGCCCCGATGTGCTGGTGGCAATGAACCCGGCCGCGTTGAAGGCGAATCTGCCCGACCTGCCGCGCGGCGGGATGATCATCGTCGACATGGACGGGTTCACCAAGCGGAACCTGTCGAAGGTCGGGTATGCGGCCAGTCCGCTCGAGGACGATTCCCTCGCGGACTACACGGTGCACCCGGTCCCGATGACGACGCTGACGGTGGGCGCGGTGCAACCTGCGGGCCTGAGCCGAAAAGACGGTGAGCGGGCCAAGAACATGTTCGCGCTCGGATTGCTCTCGTGGATGTACAACCGGCCCACACGCAGTATCGAGCAGTTCCTGCGCACCAAGTTCGCGGCGAAACCCCAGGTTGCGGAGGGTAACCTCCTCGCCTTCACGGCGGGGTGGAATTACGGGGAGACGACGGAAACCTTCGCCACCACCTACGAAGTCTCGGCCGCGACCCTGCCGCGGGGCACCTACCGTCAGGTGACCGGCAACACCGCGCTGGCCTACGGAGTGGTGACGGCAGCGCAGCTGGCCTCGCGCGAGGTGTTCCTGGGTACGTACCCGATCACTCCGGCGTCGGACATCCTGCACGAGCTGAGCAAGCATCGAAACCTGGGTGTCACCACCTTCCAGGCGGAGGACGAGATCGCCGGTATCGGGGCGGCCCTCGGGGCGTCGATCGGCGGGGCGCTGGGGGTGACGAGCACGTCCGGGCCGGGCCTGGCGCTGAAGAGTGAGGCGATCGGGCTGGCGGTGATGACGGAGGTGCCGTTGCTGGTGATCGACGTGCAGCGCGGTGGGCCGTCCACCGGACTGCCGACCAAGACGGAACAGTCGGATCTGCTGCAGGCGATGTACGGGCGCAACGGTGAATCGCCCGTCGCGGTGCTGGCGCCCCGGTCACCCGCCGACTGCTTCGACACCGCCGTCGAGGCCGCGCGGATAGCCCTCACCTATCGCACGCCGGTGCTTCTGCTGTCCGACGGTGCCATCGCGAACGGCAGTGAACCGTGGGCTGTTCCGAATGTGGCGGACATGGACCCGATCGACGTGGACTACGAGAAGGTGCCTCCGCCGGAGGGGGTGTTCGCGCCCTACGCGCGCGACCCGGAGACGCTGGCCCGCGCCATGGCGGTGCCGGGCACCACCGGGCTCGAGCACCGGATCGGTGGGCTCGAGAAGGCCGACGGCAGCGGTGACATCTCCTACGATCCCGCCAACCACGACCTCATGGTCCGGCTGCGGCAGGCGAAGATCGACGGCATCACCGTCCCGGACGTGGTGGTCGACGATCCGTCCGGTCAGGCGGAGTTGCTCTTGATCGGGTGGGGTAGTTCGTACGGTCCCATCGGTGAGGCGTGCCGCCGGGCCCGGCGGGAGGGGAAGAAGGTGGCCCGGGTGCACCTGCGACACCTCAACCCCTTGCCGTCGAATCTCGGTGCGGTGCTTCGCAGTTATCCCACAGTGGTGGCACCCGAAATGAACCTGGGGCAGCTGGCGATGATTCTTCGGTCGAGGTACCTCGTCGATGTGCAGTCGGTCACCAAGGTGCAGGGTCTCGCGTTCCTCAGCGACGAAATACACAGGGTGATCGACGCGGCGCTGGCGGGAACGTTGCGCGAGCAGGAGCTGGCCAAGACCTCCGACGCGCTCGCTTCGGCCACCTATCGGACGAACCGCCCCCGGCAGGAGGAACCGGCGTGACCCAGATGATCAATCGCATCGGGAGGACTCTCGGGCTCAGCGCGACCGCGCACGTCCCACACACCGATGTAGCGCAGAAAGCCAAGGACTTCACCACGGACCAGGAGGTGCGGTGGTGTCCGGGCTGTGGCGACTACGTCATCCTGGCCACGATCCGCAGTTTCCTGCCGGAGCTCGGCCTGAAGCGCGAGAACATGATGTTCGTCTCCGGCATCGGATGTTCGAGCCGGTTCCCCTACTACCTCGACACGTACGGCGTGCACTCGATCCACGGCCGTGCCCCGGCCATCGCGACCGGGCTGGCGGTTACGCGTCCGGACCTGTCGGTGTGGGTGGTCACCGGTGACGGTGACGCCCTCTCCATCGGTGGCAACCACCTGATCCACGCGTTGCGACGCAACGTGAATCTGACGATCTTGTTGTTCAACAACCGGATCTATGGCCTCACGAAGGGCCAGTACTCACCGACCTCGGAGGTCGGGAAGGTCACCAAGTCCACCCCGCTGGGGTCGGTGGACCACCCGTTCAACACGTTGTCCCTGGCGCTCGGTGCCGAGGCGACGTTCGCGGCCCGCGCCCTGGACTCCGACCGCAAGGGCCTCACCGAGGTACTGCGTGCGGCCACGGCGCACCGGGGCACGTCGTTCGTGGAGATCTTTCAGGACTGCCCGATTTTCAACGACGGCTCGTTCGACGTGCTCCGCAAGGATGGTGCGGAGCAGCGGCTGATTCCATTGACCCACGGAGAACCGATAGTGTTCGGGAACGCTGGCGAATACTGCGTCGTGCGTGCCGGTTTCGGTCTGAAGGTGGTCGAGACCGCCGACGTCGACCGTGACGAGATCGTCGTGCACGACGCCCATACCGATGATCCCGACTACGCGTACGCCCTCTCGCGGCTGTCCGACCAGGACCTCACCCACACGGTGACCGGCGTATTCCGCAGCGTTGTGCGCGACACCTACGACGATGCGGTACGCAGGCAGAACGACCTCGCCCGCGAGAGGGATCCCGTAGACGACGGCTCGCTCCAGCGGCTTCTGACCGGTCACGACACCTGGACCGTTTAGGCGGTGACGGGCGCAACCTCGGCGCGGAGGGCGACTCGTGCGCGCGGTACGAAGAACGTGACGAAGGCGCCCAGTACGGCAATGCCCGCGAACACGGAGAATGCGACCTGGCTGCTGATCCCTGCACTGATGAGTGCGCCGCCGATGAGGGGTCCGAAGATCCCGCCCAATCGGCCGAATCCGGCGCACCATGCCACTCCCGCAGCGCGGGCAGAGGTCGAATAGTAGTTGGACACGAAACCGTAGATCAGCACCTGAGTTCCGATCGTGCCCACTCCGGCAACCGCAACCGAGGCGAGCAGCACCGGGAGCGGGAATCCCAGGGTGAGCACCACCAGCGCGACCGCAGCGAGGAAGAACGTGGCGGCCACGACGCGCTGAGGGCCGATACCGTCGGCGATCTTGGAGGCGATCAGACCGCCGATGATGGCGCCGCCGTTGAGGACCAGCAGGAAGGACAGTGACCCCTTGGCGTTGAAACCAGCGTCTCCCATGATTTTCGGCAACCAGGTGTTGAGTCCGTAGGTGAGGAGGAGACCGGAGAAGCTCATCACACCGAGAAGTCCTGTCGCCCAGGCATACCGTCGGGTCGCGAGGGCCGCGAATCCGACCTTCTCGACCGAAGCGTGTTCGAGGGCGATCTCCTCTGCGTCGGGCATGGGGATACCCGTGTGTTCGGAGATGCGGCGGGCCTGGTCATCGTGCCCGCGTGCGACGAGCCACTTCGGGGACTCCGGCAGCTTCATGAGGGCCAGTGGCAGCAGCGTGACGAGCGGGAGTGCGCCGATCCAGAACAGGCCGCGCCAGCCGATCGCGTCGCGGAGCACTATGGCCAGCAGAGATGCGAGCACACCGCCGGCGGGTACTCCGCTGTAGACGATGGCGTTGTACAGATTGCGTTTTCCGGGAGGCGCGAATTCGGCGACCATCGCGCCCACGGTGGCGACGAGTCCACCGACACCGATCCCGGTGAAGAATCGGAGCAGTCCGAAGGTGGTGATGCTCGTGGCAAGCGCCGCGAGCCCCATACCCACGGAGAACCACACGATGTTGATCAGCATCATCCGGCGGCGGCCGAGATAGTCGCCGATGGCGCCCGACGCCAGCGCGCCGACCATCACACCGACGAGGGCGTAGGAACCGAGCGCGCCGGCCTGGGCCGGCGAGATCGCCCCGAGTTGACTGGGGTCGTCGAGCAACATCGGGAGGATGGTGCCGTAGACGACGAGGTCGTAGCCGTCGAAGACGATGGCGATGGTCGCGAGTGTGACGATCCAGGTGACGGCCCTGCGATGGCGAGGGCTTGCCCAGCTGTCGGTCGTGGACGGGTTCATGATGATCTCCGCTCGGGAAGTGTGACGGCGAGCCGGATTGCCCGCCGATGAGGCGGTGGAGATATGTGGGGCTGCTAGCCGAGATCGCCACCGGCGACGGGCAGTA
The DNA here is from genome assembly GCF_018343855.1 of Rhodococcus sp. USK13. NCBI lineage: Bacteria > Bacillati > Actinomycetota > Actinomycetes > Mycobacteriales > Nocardiaceae > Rhodococcus > Rhodococcus sp. USK13. The sequence continues at coordinate 1,795,459 of NZ_CP069242.1, forward strand.
CCGAGCCGGTGATGTAGGAGGCCTCGTCGGAGGCGAGGAAGAGGATCGCAGCGGCCTGTTCGTCGAGGGTGCCGTACCGCTTCATCAGCGACGAAGAGACGGTCTGGTCGACGATGTTCTGGTACCACGCCTTCTCCTGCTCGGATTCCGTACCAGGACCGCGTGGGACGCGGCGCGCCGGTGCCTCGGTCCCTCCGGGAGCGGTGGCCACCACGCGAATTCCGTACTGCGCCGCCTCGAGCGCGAGCGACGCGGTGAGAGCGTTGACCCCGCCTTTCGCGGCTGCGTAGGGCACGCGATTGACTCCGCGGGTTGCAACCGACGACACGTTGACGATCGTGCCGCTGTGCTGCGCGATGAGGTGCGGCAGTGCGGCGCGGCACGTCCACAGCGTCGGGAACAATGACCGCTGCACCTCCGCGGCGATCTGTTCCGGCGTGTAGTGCTCGTACGGTTTGGCCCAGATCGTTCCGCCGACGTTGTTGATCAGCACGTCGATCCGGCCGTGCTGGGCGCGGGCCTCGTCGATCGCGTCCTGCGCGTCGGTGAACTGTTCGAGGTCCGCGGTGATGCTGTGTGCCTCGGCCCCTTTCTCCCGCAGTTCCTTGGCGACGTCGTGGACGAGTTCGGCGCGGTCGACGAGGACGACGGACGCGCCCTCGTCGGCGAGCCGGGTTGCGACGGCCAGCCCGATTCCCTGTGCGGCGCCGGTGACGGTGACGGCCCTGCCGTCGAACCGATTCGCGTAGAACGCCGGCCTCATGCGACTGTGCTGTTCTCGATGGCGCGGCACATGGTGGCTTTCGCGTGTGCGCTGTGCGCGACGATCAGTTTCCGCGCGGAGTCGCGGTCGCCCCTGTCGAATGCGGCGACGATGTCGAGATGCTCTTGCGGGATGTGCTCGTCGACCCAGCCGGAGTTCCGGAGGACCTTGCGCATCAGCTGGGTGACCTCGAGCCGGTTGTACGCCTCGAGCAGCACCTCGTTGCCGGTGCAGCGGAACAGGAACTCGTGGAATCGGAAGTTGGCGTCGGTGAACGCGTCGGCGTCGGTGAAGTGGTCCCGGTCGATCGAAGCGCCGGACGCTTCGGCGAGGATGCGGTACTCGCCCAGCTGTTCCGGAGTCAGTCTGCCGATGGTGAGTTCGAGCGCGCCCAGCTCGAGTGCCATGCGGGCGTCGAACTGCGCATCCGACTCGGACAGCGGCTGGTGCTCCTCGCCGATCTCGTACTCGGGCACAGCGGATTCGGGCGTGTCGGCCGGTCGCGGAGCGGGTGTCTCGGATCCGTGGGACGTCGCCGCGTTGTTGAACTTCTCGAAGTAGAAGTTTGCCGGCGTGATCCCCTCCGACTTCAGGTGGTCGCGGACGGCTTCGACCATGGGCGGCGGCCCGCACAGGTACACGTCGACATCACCGTCGTTCAGATGCGCCGGCTCGAACAGCCCGGTGACGTATCCCTTGTTCGGCGCGCTGCTCGCCGGATCCGATACGCAGTAGTCGAATGTGAACTGGGACAGCGACTTCGTGTATGCGTCGAGCTTGTCCAGTTCCACCAGGTCCGCGTCGGACGAGACTCCGTAGACCAGGTGCACGGGGTGGTCGGCGGCGTCGGTGCGCATCTTGTCGAGGATCGACAACAGCGGGGCCAGCCCGGTGCCGCCGGCGAGTAACAGGGCGCGACGCTTCTGCTCGCGGAGGAAGAAGCTTCCCATCGGGCCGGTGAACTCGAGCGTGTCGCCGACCTGTGCGCGGTCGCGCAGGTATTCCGACATCAGGCCGCCGTCGGTGATCTTGACCAGAAACGACAGTTCCTCGGACGTGGGCCCGGTGCTGAACGAGTACGAGCGCGTCGCCTCGGTCCCGGGCACGGTGATGTTGACGTACTGCCCGGGAAGGAACACCAGATCGTCGCGGTTCGCGATCTCGATCGTGAACCCGATGGTGGTGTCGGAGAACCTGCGGATCTCCGTGATCGTCGACGAGAACGTTCCTGCGGCGGTCTTGGCGACGTCGGAGGTCGTCGGGATCTGTAGCACCAGATCGCTTTCCGGCATCATCTGGCACGGAAGACAGTAGCCCTGCTCCGCCTCGTCGTCGGTGAGTGCTTCCTCGATGTAGTCGCCGCCGTCGTAGGTGCCGGATTCGCAGAGCGACTTGCAAGTGCCGCACGCCCCGTCCCGACAGTCGAGGGGGATGTTGATGCGCGCGCGGTAGGACGCGTCGGCGACCGTCTCGTCGCCGTCACACTTGATGAAGCGGGTGATCCCGTCTTCGAAACTCAGTGCAACTTGGAAAGTCATGAAAAACAGCTCGATTCGCGAAGAATGGGAAAGAAGATCAGATGTGATAGATGTCGACCACGTGGTGGATGTAATCGTTCTTGACCACGACCTTCTTCTTCAGGATCAGTGGCTGCTCACCGGAGAAGTCGATGGTGTAGAACGAATTCCCGAAGTACGTGTCGACCGTGTTGTACCGGAAGTAGAGCGTGAACCAGTTGAAACGGACGTCCACGACCTCGCCGCGACGCTCGGTCACCTCGACGTTCGAGATGTTGTGACCTGTACGCGGTTCCGGCAGGCTCGTTGCGCTCGACCTGTCCGTCTTGATGCGGAACACCCGATCCTCGATGCCGCCGCGGTTGGCGTAGTAAATCAGGGAGATTTCGGTCATCGGGTCGGTGGTCAGTTCACCGTCGTCGGCCCATGCCGGCATCCAGAACTCGGAGTCGGGGTGATAACACTCGATCCACTTCTCGAATTCACGGTCGTCGAGGTAGCGGGCCTCACGGTAGAGGAACTGCTCGATATCGTGCTGGGTGACGGTGTTTTCGGCTACTGCAGTCATGTAACTTTTCTCCCTCAGCGGTTGTTCGCGGCAGCGGCAGCGTCGGCGTCGAGCGCGTTGGTGAGCGCCTGCACCCAGTAGCCGTGCTGGATCGGGTAGAGGCCCTCGTCCTCGGTCTTCACACCACTGGAGATGGGGTTGATACCGATCTTCTTTGCATCCTCGTCGGGGCCCCGCAGTTGGTGGGTGACACCGCGGCTGAGATCGTTGAACGGTGCGGCACCGGCCTGGTACGTCTTCTGGCAGGAGCGGAACTCCTCGAGATCGTCCGGGGTGGCCATGCCGGTGGCGTTGAAAAAGTCTTCGTACTGGCGGATGCGGGCGGCACGTGCCGCCCGGCTCTCACCCTTGGGGGCGATGCAGTAGATGGTGACCTCGGTCTTGTCGACGGAGATCGGACGGAAATGCCGGATCTGCGAACCGAACTGGTCCATCAGGTACACATTCGGGTACAGGCACAGGTTGCGGGACACCCCGATCATCCAGTCGGCGCGGTCCTCGCCGTACTCGGCGACGAGTTCGTCACGACGCTCGTTGAGGGGACGGTTGGCGGGGTCGGCCCACTTGGTCCACAGCAGCAGGTGACCGTTGTCGAACGAGTAGTACCCGCCCTGCTGCTTCGACCACTTGCCGGCGTCCATCGCCTTGGTGGCGTTGGTGGATTCGCCCGACTCCCGACGCGAGGTGGTCGCGGCGTAGTTCCAGTGGGTGGCGGACACGTGATAGCCGTCGGCGCCGTTCTCGGTCTGCAACTTCCAGTTGCCGTCATAGGTGTAGGTGGACGCACCGCGCAGCACCTCGAGGCCCTCGGGTGACTGGTCGACGATCATGTCGATGATCTTCGTGGTGTCACCGAGGTGTTCCTCGAGCGGCGGGACATCGGGGTTCAGGCTGCCGAACAGGAATCCGCGGTAGTTCTCGAACCGCGCGACCTTGGTGAGGTCGTGGGAACCGTCCTTGTTGAACTGTTCCGGGTAGCCGGCCTCACGCGGGTCCTTGACCTTGAGGAGCTTGCCGGAGTTGTTGAACGTCCAGCCGTGGAACGGGCAGGTGAACGTGGTCCGGTTGTCCGTCTTCCGCCGGCAGAGCATGGCGCCGCGGTGGCTGCACGCGTTCACCAGGGCGTTGAGTTCGCCCTCCTTGTTCCGGGAGATGACGATCGGCTGACGGCCCATGTACGTGGTGAAGTAGTCGCCGACGTTCGGGATCTGGCTTTCGTGGGCCAGGTAGATCCAGTTGCCCTCGAAGATGTGCTTCATCTCGAGTTCGAACAGGTCCTCGTCGGTGAAGACGCTGCGTCGCACCTGGTAGCGTCCGGTTTCCGCGTCCTCGATCAGTGCGTCGGCCAGCTTGGCGCGCACGTCGTCGGACGGCGCTGTGTACAGGGTTTCAGTCATGGGATCCTCCAAGATCTCCGGGGGCTTGCGCCCTGCGAGGGCGCCCGGGTCCGGCAATGGATTCCACTCTTACAGCCTGTGCGCTGCATCACACTAGGCATTTACCGAGTACTGCCTAGGACATGTTCGCGATGCGCACACCGGGGCCGGCAACCCCGGTGTGCGCGACGATCAGACGGCCGGGGTGAACTTCTCGCGGAAGATCCGCCGCGGAGCCATACGCCGACGCTTGAACGCCTTGACACCGGCGTCGACCATGGCGGGTGGCCCGCACAGGTAACCGGAATAGCCGCGACAGGTATCGAAATCGTCGACGAATGCATCGGTGACGTAGCCGGTCCGACCGGGCCACGTCTGGTCACTCAGGCATGGCCGGTAGCGGAAGCCGGGGTGCGCGCGTTCCCACTCCTGGAACAGGTCCACGTCGTAGAGGTCGGCTTTTTCGCGCACGCCGTGATACAGATGAACCGTGCGGTCGGGTATAGCCCTGAGTGCCTGGGCTGCTATCGATTTGAGCGGCGCGAGCCCGGTTCCGCCGCCGAGCAGGATCATCGGCCCGTCGTCGTCGGTGTCGAGGCAGAAGTCGCCGAGCGGACCCACCATGTCGACCCGATCGCCCACACTCAACGGTCCGAAGATCCAGTTGTCGGTGGCCAGCCCGCCGGTTTGGCGGCGAATGTGAAATTCGAGCACTTTCGACTCACTGGGGGAGTTCGCCATCGAGTACTGGCGCCCCTGATCCGAGCTCGGCACCCGTAGTTCCACGTACTGCCCGGCCGAGAACTCGAGCGGACTGTCGAGAGTGACGAGTAAGCGCCGGGTGTCGCGGGCGATGTCCTCGATTCCGCTGACCGTGCCTACCAGATCCCGCAGGGCATGAACGGTCGTCGCGGGTGCCGAGTCCAGCCGCTCCACCACCGTGTCACCGCAGGGAGCAGCCTGGCAGGCCAGCGCGAACCCGGCGTCGCGCTCGGCCGCACTCAGTGTGCTGTCGGGAGATCGGCGATGATCCACCGAACCCGACACGACCCGAAGTTTGCAGGTCCCGCACGTGCCCTGGTTGCACGAGTTGGGCATCCAGACGCCGCCGCGGAGAAAGGCGTCGAGGATGGCCTGATCGGGACCGCACTGGACTGTGTCGGTGCCGACGGACACGGTGTGTGTCTCGGTGCGGGTCATGGTCATACCTCCCAGGTGGCGTGCAGTGCTGTCGGGCCGCGGAAACCCCAGCCCCAGAATTCGACGTCGGCGCCGGTGTCCCGTTCGAGGTTGGGGATCGCCTCGAAAAGCTCCTCGAGCCCGATGCGGCACACGTGATTGGCGAAGTAGATACCGGCGCAGGCGTGCTGTCCGGCGCCGAACGCCAGATGGGGCAGCGGTGGGCGCGTCATGTCGTACTCCGTCGGAGCGTCGTACACCTCGGCGTCGTGGTTGGCGGAGCCGTAGGACATCAGAACGACCGAACCCTCGGGCAGGAAGACATCGCCGACTGTGACGTCCTTCGTGCTGATGCGGGCCGTCGCCGACCAGATCGGGGAAGTCCAGCGCATGCCCTCGGAGATGGCCCGCGGGATCAACGCGGGTTCGTCGATCACCGCCTCGAGCTGCTCCGGACGGCTGAACAGGCCGACGAGGGTCGACGCCATTGCGTGCCCGGGCTCCTGCATCGCGCCGAGCAGGAAGACGAAGAGTGTGGGATAGATGTAGTCCCGCTCGCGTACCTGTCCCTCGGGCATCCCGTCGTGCAGCCAGTGGGAGATGGCGCTGTCATCGGGATTGACGATCCAGTTGTCGATCAGGGGGTCCACGATGGCCCGGATCTCGGCCTTCGCGTCATCGCCCTGGATGAAGCCCTCCGGGTTGGTGAACTCACCGTTCTCGTCCACGCCGGCATTCGTGAAGGAGTTCGACAGCCGGTGGAACCAGTCGCGTAGCGTGTCCGAGCTGACGTCGTTCAGGCCGAGCAGGTCGCCCAATGCCCGCACGCTCACCGGCTCGCAGTACTGCGACACCAGGTCGGCCTTCCCGTGGTTCTCGAACTGCTCCACGTAACGCCGGGCAATGGGGCGGACGAGTGAATCGACCCAGCGGTCCACCTCCGACGGCTGCAGAGCGGGGTCGACCATCGAGCGGAGGTCGCGGTGGATATCACCGTTGACCCCGATCACCGCGGGGTGGCCGAACGTGCGGCCGCCTGCCTTGGTGATGATCCCCTCGAAGTCGGGGCTGGTGGCGATGGCTCGGCACAGCTCCGCAGTGGTCGCCACGTAGGAACCGAGAACCGGGAGGTACGCCAGTGGAGCCTCGGTACGCAACCGCTCGTACACGGGGTAAGGGTTGCGTTCGAGTTCCGTCATGGTGATCTCGTCGATCCAGGAAAGGGTCGCAGTCATGTGATTCTCCTTGTTCGATAACAACTTTCGCTGCAACGGCGGGTTAAGGAGAATGTAGGGGCCGGCTCTCGGGCGCGTCTAGCCGATTCGCGCGACGGCTGGACGATGTGCGCGACTAGTTGTGATTGGTATCTCAGTTATCCTCGACTCAGCGGGACGGCACAGCTTCAATGGAGGTCGGAACGACGTGTGGACGAGGCAGGTGTAGGCGATGGCATCGACGATTACCGAGACGCATGACTGGGGCGCGGCGTCGAGGGCGGTGGCCGGTGCGTACTTCCCGCACACGTTGACGGACCTGTCTCCGGACGGCTCCCTGACACTCTCGATGCGTACCGTCGATTTCGGGCCGGTCACCCTCGGCAGACTGGGCTGGGGTGCGGACGTATCGATCGCCTGCGACTACCCGGGCGCGTACGAGGTCAACATCCCGCTCTGCGGCTCCCTGGAGTCGCGCTCCCCGGCGGGCGACGTGGTGTCACGGCCCGGCCAGGCGACGGTGTTCCGGGCGAACGAACCCACTTTGATCAGCCGATGGAGCGGGGATTGCTCGGTGCTCGGCGTCAAGTTCGACAGCGAATACCTCGAACGGGAAGCGGATCGCATACTCGGCACCGACGTGCGCCCGAAGTTGCTGCTGCCCTCCCAGATCGACCTCACCGACGCCTCGGGCAACAGCTGGTTTCGACTGTTGAGGTCGCTGACCGCGCAACTGCGTGAACCATCCGACCTGCTCGCCAATCCGGTAGTGGGACCGCAGCTCGCCGGCGCCATCACCGCAGCCTTCGTCCTGGCAGTCACACCGGATCAGGACGTGCGCAGGACGGCGCCGCGTCCCCGCATCGTCAAGCGCGTACTCGACGGGCTGAACGACGACCCGGCCCGCGCGTGGACGGCGGCAGACATGGCCCAGCTGGCGGGCACCAGCGTTCGCCGGCTGCAGGAAGGGTTTCGCGAGTACGTCGGGCGCAGCCCGTCCGAATGCCTCCTCGACATCCGCTTGAGCCGCGCCGACGCCGATCTGAGGGCGCGGGAGCCAGGTGTCACGGTTTCCGACATCGCTGCGCGGTGGGGGTTTACCCACGCCGGCCGGTTCTCCGCTGCATATCGCCGCAGGTACGGCAAATCCCCGTCAGAGCTCGTGCGCTTCTGACGGGGATTGCGCGTGTGTAGTTACTTGTTGCCGAAGTACGAGACGTCGTCGTTACCGATGAGGTCCGGCACCGTCCAGCCGTCGAGGTCGTACTCGGCCAGGCACTGCTCGGCCAGGCCCTTCATGGAGGCGACGTCACCACGGTTCTCGGCGGCGAAAAGCAGCTCCGCCTTGACGTTCTCGTGGTTGCCGGAGTAATTCCGCTCGTAGAGTTCGTGGCGGCCACCGAACTCGGTGCCGATCGAATCCCACAGTGCCTTCATGATTTTCACGCGGTCGACCGCGGTCATGCCGTCCGAGCCGCGAACGTACTTGTCGAGGTACGGACGCACGTCGGGACTCTTGAAGTCGGCGGCCGACGACGGCAGATAGATCAGCCCGGATGCCACATCCTGCTCGATGATCTCCTTGATGCGGGGGTAGCCCTGGATCATGAACATGCGGTAGGTGAGGCCGTATTCGAGCTTGGGGATGACGGTGTCGCCGATCCAAGGCTCCGGGTTGCGTGCCATCGATTCGGTGAGGGACCAGAACAGGTTGCGCCAGCCGATCACTTCACCGACGCGGGTCTGCACGCCTCTGAAGCCGCCCGCTCCCGTGGCGTCGAGTGCCTTCATCAACATGCCGGCGATGAAGTCGAGCTTGACGGCGAGGCGGGTACAGCCCTGAAAGGTGAAGCGGGGCAGGAAGCCCGACTGCGGGAAGAAGCCGTTGATCTTGTCGACGTCGCCGTACATGAAAACGTTTTCCCACGGCACGAGGACCTTGTCGAAGATGAAGATGGTGTCGTTCTCGTCCATCCGGCTCGACAGCGGGTAGTCGAACGGGGTGCCCATCACCGCGGCGTTCTGGGTGAACGAGGACCGGCAGATCAGCTTCACGCCCGGTGCGTCCATCGGCACCGTGCAGATGAGCGCGAATTCCTTCTTCTTGATCGGCAGACCGTAGTGGGCGATGAAGTTGTAGTTGGTGATAGCCGAACCGGTCGCGACCACCTTGGCACCGGAGACGATGATGCCTGCGTCGGTTTCCTTCTCCACCTTCATGAACACGTCGCCGACCTCGTCCGGAGGCAGCTGCCGGTCCACGGGAGGATTGATGATGGCGTGGTTCCAATACAGGACCTTCTCCTGCGACTCCTTGTACCAGCGCTCGGCGTTGTCCTGGAACGGCGAGTACAGCTCCTTGTTCGCGTGGAGGGTTCCGAGGAAGGACGCCTTGTAGTCGGGGCTGCGGCCCATCCATCCGTAGGTCATCCGCGCCCAGGTAGCGATGGCGTCGCGCTCCTTCAGGAGGTCGTCGGACGAGGTCGGCGCCTTGAAAAACGGCATGGTGACGCCGCCGTTGCCGGTATCGGTGGGGGTGGTGACCTTGTCGACGTGCTCACCGGTGTGCATCGAGTCGTAGAGACGGGCAGTCATGCGAATGGGGTTCCGGAACGCCGGGTGTGTGGTGACGTCCTCGACACGCTCGCCGTGTAACCAGATCTCACGATCGTCACGCAACGATTCGATGTACTCGTCGCCGGTCATCGGCCGCGACGCGAAGTTCTTCGTGCGATTCACCTCGCTGTCGGCGGCGACGTTGACCTTGGTGCGGTCGACGGCGGTGTCGGGGGCGGATTCGGTGGTGGTCATCGAGATGGCCTTTCTTCGGGAATCGGAATCAGGAGACGGTGTGGAGATGGAACGGGGTGAACGAGGTGGTGGCGTCGAACCAGCCACTGTGCGGGTCGTCCATGGAACCGTTCCAGGCGGCCGAAGCCGACGGGGCGCCGAGGTCGTGGAATGTGCTGCGGTAGAACAGCAACGGATCCTTTCCGGTGGTCTGAGCGTCGACGATCTCGCCGATGAAGATGAGATGGTCGCCGCCGTCGTACTCGGCCCACGGCACGCACGACAGCGTGGCGGCCGAGCCGCAGAGGACGGGGGCGGTGGGGCCGTCCGTCCACGTCGGCTGCGGCTCCTGCGGCCGGCCGGCGAAATGCAGTGCTGTGTCGACCTGGTCGGCGGCCAGGATGTTCACCGCGAAGGGCGCGTTGCTGAGGTAGCGGCACGCCTTCGACTTACGGGTCAGCGTCACCTGGCACAGCCGTGGCTCGAGGGAGACGGCGGTGAAGGCGGTGACGGTGGCCCCGTGCGGTTCGCCGTCGGAGTTGCTGCATGTGATGACAGTGACTCCGCTGGCGAACTGTCCGAAAATGTTCCGGAGTTCGCGCTGTTCCATGATCGGAAGCCTCCCTTCGTGTCGGGGCGCTGGTGCGGTGAACACGAAGGTACGACCAGGTCCACCGCGCGTCGATCCGCTGTGCGAGGTGCCGATCCACTTTGCGCAGTGACTCGGATCACGGCGGAAATTGCAATCGATGGTGTCCGCAGTCACACTTGTGCCATGTCGACCACGTCCAGGTTCGTCCGTTCCGATGATTGGGACGAGGCGTCGCACGTGGTGTCGGACGTCTACTTCCCGCACCGCCTGACCCCGCTGAGCAGAGAGACCGCCGGCAATACAGTCGCGGAAGCCGTGGAGCTGGGCCCGGTGAAGATCACCCACATCGGGTGGGGAGCCGACGTATCGATCCAGTCGGATCACCCGGGTGCGTACGCGGTGAACGTGCCGTTGTCGGGACACCTGGAGTCGGTGACCGGGAAAACCGAGGTGTCGTCGGCACCCGGGTCGGGGACCATTTGTCCACCCGACACCACGACGCTCATCACCGACTGGAGCAAGGACTGCTCGATCATCGGGGTGCGGGTCGACCGCGACTACCTCCACAGGGAGATGGCGCGGATTCTGGCGCGACCAGGGCTGCGACTTCCCCCGCAATTCGATCTGACCAGCGCGAACGGTGCCAGTTGGCTGGCGTTGGTGCGTTCACTCCTAGATCAGATGTTGCGTTCGGACGGTGTCTACGCCAACCCCCTCGTCGCCGAGCAGCTGTCGGGGGCGGTCACCACGGCACTCGTCCTGGCAGCGATCCCGGACGACGAGACGGCCGGTGCCGGTACCCGGCCGCGCATCGTCAAGCGGGTCATCGACGAGATCCACGCCGACCCCGCGCGGGCGTGGACGGCGGCCGAGATGGCCGAGATCGCGGGTGTCGGGGTCCGCCGCCTTCAAGAGGGATTCCAGGAGTACGTCGGGGTGAGCCCCCGCGACTACCTGCTCGACGTGCGACTCGATCGTGTCCACGCCGACCTGCTCCGCGCCGACACCTCGGCCACGGTGTCCGATGTCGCGATGCGGTGGGGGTTCACACACACCGGCCGGTTCGCGGCGGCGTTCCGGAAGAAGTACGGGGCGGCGCCGTCGGACGTGCTGCGCGGCTGACGTCGTCTGGTCGGTCGCCGTTCGGCCTGGCTACGACAGGGCACCGATCCGCGCGCGGGCCCGCAGCGCGATGAGTTCCCGGGCGTGGGCATCGAGCCCGCGATCCTCGTCGGACTGCGGAATCCATTGCCGCACTGTGGTTGCGGCGCCCTCCTCGTCGATCGCGGCGACCACGGTGAGGCAGTGGGTGGTCAGATTCATCTCACCCGTGCGCGGATCGCCTGATCGCACGTGCACCGAGATGTGCATGGTCTGCGCCCCGGTATGGAGCAGTCGGGCATCGACCTCGACGACGTGACCGATCTGGATCGGCCGGTAGAACCGGACCCCACCGGCGTACACCGAGACGCACGGACCGCCGCTCCAGGCGGTACCGCAGAGGTAGGCGGCCTCGTCGATCCAGCGCATCACCGTGCCACCGTGGGTCTTGCCACCCCAGTTGACGTCGGTGGGGGCTGCGAGGAATCGCATGACCGACACGGGTGCCGTGCCCTCGTCCGTGTATTCCTGCCTGCTCATTGCCTCTTCGATGTCGGCGCGGAGCCCGATCCGCATGATCGCCTCGTCGGCTTCGGCGTGGTCCTCGGCGGTGACGGGCAGCCACGCCGGGACGTTTTTCGGCTTACCGGAATCATCGACGGCCACGAAGATCACCAGACAGTTACTGGCCTCGGTGAACTCACCGGTCCGCGGGTCTGCGGAGGACACCGTGCACTGGATGTGCATGCTCGAGCGGCCCGTGTGCACCAGCCTCGCCTCAACTTCCACCAGGTGACCGGACTCGATCGATCGGGTGAAGCGGATGTTTCCCACATAGGCGGTGACGCAGTAGCCGCCACTCCAGCCGACCGCGCACGCGTAGGCGGCCTTGTCGATCCACTCGAGGATGCGTCCGCCCTGGATCGATCCGCCCAGGGTTGCTACCTCCGTGGGGGCCGCGAGGAAGCGGAGTGTGATGCTGCGGGGAGGGGTGTTCATCGATGTAATCCTCGGGGATGCGACGTGGCCGGCACAAAGCGCGAACCGGGGCGGCGAAACGTCGTTGTCGGCCGATGGCGGGGTAATTATCCCACGGATGTACCGGACCCACCCGTCCCCGATGTGAACGGGCCGCGGGTTGACGAACCGTGTGACTACAAGCACACTCGGAAGCGACCGCACAGCGTTCTCGCGGTACGCATAGCGTACGAGAGTGATCGGATCTAATAATGACCTCGACGTCGACCACGTCCGCACCGCACGTGGACCGGGCAAGCCTCGACCACGTCGACCTGGAGTTCTACCTCCCCGCCCAGCGAGTGCTGCCCTGGAAGGCAAACCTCGCGGCACTCCCCGGTGAACCCGGAACTCCGCTGCGCATCACGGGAGTGGTGCGGTCGCGCGACGGCGAAACGTTGTCGGGGGCAGAGCTCGAGGTGTGGCACGCGGACGCCGACGGATGCTATTCCGGGTACTCCGTGGAGATTCTGCGCAACAACCTGCGCGGCATCGTCGTCACCTGCGCCGGGGGTCGCTTCGACATCGCCACCATCAAGCCCGCGCCGTGCGAATTCTCCAGCGTCCCAAGCGGTAACGAGGTGGGTCACATCAACGTGATCGTGCATGCGCGCGGTTACCGCTCGCTCGGGACGCGGGTGGTGCCGCCGCCCGGTGCAACGCACCAGATGTCGTGCGAATTCGTGCTCGACCCGCTGTAGCCGGACTGCAGCTGTCAGCCCGCGAACCCCATGTCGGCGCTGAGGGCGGCCGCGGCGGCGAGGACGCACGGCACGGCCTGTTCCCGGAATTGTGCGGGCGTATTGCGTGCAGTGGAGGTGGAGCAGGCCACCACGCCCACGACGGAGCCCGCCGCGTCGCGGACCGGGGCGGCCAGCGAGATGAGTCCCTTTTCGAGCTCCTCGGACGTCAACGCGAATCCTTGCTCACGAACCTTGGTGAGTTCACGTTCGAGCTCTGCGGCGCTGCCGATGGTGTCGGGTCCGAGTTTGGCGAAGGTCGACTCGCTGACCACGCGTTCGACGACGTCGGCGGGAGCCCATGCGAGCAGTGCGCGCCCCATCGACGTGGCGTACGCGGGAACCCGGGTGCCTACCGAGACGTTGATGCTCATGATTCGGCGGACGGGAACGCGCGCTGCGTAGACCACGTCGGCCCCGTCGAGCACTCCCAGCGAGGCCGACTCCTGCGTTTTCTCCGCCACCTCGAGCAGTCGGGGCATCGCCGCCTCGATGAGGGCGTGCGACTCCGAGTAGTGCTGCCCGATGCTGAGCACGCGGGGGGTGAGCGACCACCGGCCTCCCGAGCCGGCGACGTAACCGAGCTTCTGCAGGGTGAGCAGGATCCGACGGACCGCGGGACGCGAGAGCCCCGCTTCGGTGGCGAGTTCGGCCAGTGTCGGGTTGGGGCGCTGCGCATCGAAGGCCAGAAGCACCGCGAAGCCACGCTCGATGCTCTGGATGTAGTCGCGATCGTTCTCGGGCATTGCGGCCTCCACCAGCGGTTTCGTCAGGGTGCACGGAAGTCGGGGTTGACATTTCAATGTGACTGCGCGCACAGTAGATGTGTACGCACAGCGTGATACTAGTACGCACAGCGTACATCACGCAAGACCTCGGCACGTGAACACCCACCGTGTCGCCCACAACTCGATATCAGCCTTATCCGCTTCCCTCCCAGCCCAAGGAGAAACAGATGACCACCACCGAGAGCCCCACCGCCGCCGGTTCCGGCTCCGCAGCCACCGACAAGTTCAAGTCCGAACGCGTCAGCGCCGACACCTCACCGGAGCGGCTCGCGGCGATCGCCAAGGATGCCCTCGGCGCGCTCAACGACGTGATCCTGAAGCACGGCGTCACCTACCCCGAGTACCGCGTGTTCAAGCAGTGGCTCATCGACGTCGGTGAGGGCGGGGAGTGGCCGCTGTTCCTCGACGTGTTCATCGAGCACTCCGTCGAAGAGGTTCTCGCCCGCACCCGCAAGGGAACCAAGGGCAGCATCGAGGGCCCGTACTACATCGCCGGTGCGCCGGAACTGCCCGCCACCTGCACCCTGCCCATGCGCGAGGAAGACAGGAAGATCACCCCGCTGGTCTTCTCCGGCCAGGTCACCGACCTCGAGGGGAACGGGCTCGCCGGCGCGAAGGTCGAGCTGTGGCACGCCGACAACGACGGCTACTACTCGCAGTTCGCCCCGCACCTGCCCGAGTGGAACCTGCGCGGCACGATCATCGCCGACGAGGAGGGCCGCTACGAGATCACCACGATCCAGCCGGCGCCCTACAAGATTCCGACCGACGGCCCGACCGGTCAGTTCATCGAGGCGCAGAACGGTCACCCGTGGCGTCCCGCGCACCTGCATCTCATCGTGTCGGCTCCCGGTAAGGAGTCGGTGACCACGCAGCTGTATTTCAAGGGCGGCGAGTGGATCGACAGCGACGTCGCGTCCGCCACCAAGCCCGAGCTCATCCTCGACCCGAAGACCGGTGACGACGGCAAGAACTACGTCACCTACAACTTCGTGCTCGACCCCGCGTGAGCTGTTCCACCCGTAGAGAGAGTGATTCGATGACCGACCTGTCTATCGTTTCCGTCGAAACGACGATCCTCGATGTGCCGCTGGTGCGTCCCCACAAGTTCGCCACCACATCGATGACGGCGCAGCCGCTGCTGCTCGTCGCCGTCACCACCGCGGGCGGCGTGACCGGCTACGGCGAAGGTGTCGTTCCGGGCGGCCCGTGGTGGGGCGGCGAATCGGTGGAGACGATGCAGGCGATCGTCGAGCGTTACCTCGTCCCGGTCCTGCTGGGCCGGGGCGTCGACGAGATCACCGGCATCATGTCGGACATCGAAAGGGTGGTCGCGAACGCGCGTTTCGCGAAGGCCGCCGTCGACGTCGCATTGCACGACGCCTGGGCGCGCAGCCTCGGTGTGCCGGTGCATACGCTGCTCGGCGGAGCCTTCCGGGACAGCGTCGAGGTCACCTGGGCTCTCGGCGCCGCTCCCGCCGAGGAGATCGTCGAGGAGGCCCTCGGCCTCGTCGAGTCGAAGCGGCACTTCAGTTTCAAACTCAAGATGGGCGCCCTCGACCCGGAGGTCGACACTGCCCGGGTCGTCCGGATCGCCCAGGCACTGCAGGGCAAGGCCGGCGTCCGTATCGACGTCAATGCCCGCTGGGACCGGCTCACCGCGCTGAAGTACGTGCCCCTCCTCGTCGAAGGCGGCGTCGAACTGATCGAGCAGCCCACCCCCGGTGAACAGCTCGAGGTCCTCGCCGAACTCAACCGGCTCGTCCCCGTCCCCGTGATGGCGGACGAAAGCGTCCAGACGCCGCACGATGCTCTCGAGGTCGCGCGGCGCGGCGCGGCCGACGTCATCGCCGTGAAAACCACCAAATGCGGTGGCCTCAGGCGCAGTCGCGAGGTGGTGGCCATCGCCAAGGCGGCCGGCATCGCCTGCCACGGAGCCACGTCCATCGAGGGGCCGATCGGCACAGCGGCGTCCATTCACTTCGCCTGCTCGGAACCCGGCATCGACTTCGGTTCCGAACTGTTCGGACCCCTGCTGTTCAGCGAAGAACTGCTGCAGCAACCACTGCGGTACGGCGACGGCAAGGTGCATCTGCCCGAAGGTCCCGGGCTCGGAGTCGAGCTCAACATGGATGCCGTCAAGACTTGGACCAGGAACTGAGGAGAACACCACCCGATGGCACTCTTTCACGTCCGGATGGACGTCAACATTCCCCGCGACCTCGACCCGGACGTCCGGGACGAGACCATCGCCAAGGAGAAGGCATACTCTCAGGAGCTGCAGCGCTCCGGTAAGTGGCCGGAGATCTGGCGAATCGTCGGAAAGTACAGCAACATCAGCATTTTCGACGTCGACTCGGCCGACGAACTCCACGAAATACTGTGGAATCTGCCGCTGTTCCCCTACATGAACATCGAGATCACCGCGCTCACCCGGCACGGTTCCGACGTCAAGTAGGCGGCTCCGCCGCCCGTGAGTGGTTAACGAGTCCAGGGACTCGTCAACCACTCACGAGGCGCGGAGCGCCCTATCGTTGTTGCGCGAGGAGCCGGTCGACGGCCCGCACGCTGAGGACGTGGTCGAGCGCCATGGTGGCGCTACCGACCACCCCGGACAGCTCCCCGTGCGTCCAGGGCAGAATCTGTAGCTGCTGGGTGGCCACGGCAATAGCGTTGCCGTACAGGGTTTCCCGAAGTCCGGCGACGAAAGTGTCGTAGGCCTGTGCCATGTCGCCGCCGACGATGACGACCTCCGGGTTGAGGAGATTGACCACGCCGGACAACACTTCGCCGATCTGACGCCCGCTCTCCCGAATCATCCGCCGCGCCTCCGCGTCGCCCGCGAGCGCCAGCGTGATTACGTCACGGATGTGGGTGACGTTGCGTCCCTGTCCCTGAAGGTTACGGACCAAGGCCCACCCACCCGCAACGGCCTCGACACATCCCACGTCGCCGCAGCGGCACACCACACCTTGTGCCGCTGCGGTTTTCGTATGCCCGATTTCACCGGCAGCGCCGAGAGCGCCCCGCTGAAGGGCTCCTCCGGACACGATCCCGGCGCCGAGGCCGGTGGATGCCTTGATCAGGAGCATGTCGGCGAAGTCGCGGCGCTCTCCACGCCGCTCCGCCAGAACCATGACGTTGGCGTCGTTGTCGACGAAGACGGGCGCATCGGTCACCTCGGCGAGAAATGGTTGCAACGGCACCCCGTCCCACCCCGACATCATCGGTGAGTTGAGGCTGCACCCGCGCTCGATGTCGACGGTGCCGGGCAGGCTGATCCCGACTCCCACGGCGCGGCGGGCCGTCTCGCCCAGGCTCTCGCGGAGCGCGATCAGGCGTTGCGCAATGACCGGCATCAATTCCGCTGGGCTCGTGCCGATTTCCTGCTCGACGTCCTCGACGACGAGGACGTCCCCGGCCAGGTCGCAGATCGCGAGCTGGGTGCGACTCCGGCCGATCGCGGCGGACAGCACCACCCCTGCCTGAACGTGGAAGGAGAGCTTGACCGGTGGCCGGCCGCCGGTCGAGACGCCTTCTTCTCGTTCCACGACGAGTCCGGACGCCTGCAGTGTCGAGACGCGGGCCGCCACCGCCGTGCGGGACAGGCCGGTGAGATTCCCGATCTCGGTTCGGGTGGTTGCTTGGCCGTCGCGGATGAGCGCGAAGACGTCGCCGCCCGTCGCCGGGGAAGTAGTCGATCGTGGCGTCGTCCGCATATGGCCATTCAACCAACCCGGTCGCTCGACTGACAACGTAAGCGATGCGCCTTTGTTCTTAAAAAGACCTAAGTCTGTATTGATTGAGCGCCGAAGTTGCCTTACTCTCATCTGTGACGGCCCACACATCGGCTTTCAGAGGGAGAATGACATGCCACCTGCGAACACGGTCTTTCCAGCCAAGACGGTGGATCCCTGCGACTTCGTCGTCTTCGGCGGAACAGGCGACCTCGCCGTCCGAAAGCTGCTTCCGGCGCTCTACCTGCGCGATCGCGACGGACAGCTACCACCGGAGACCCGGGTGATCGGCGCCTCGCGAGCGGGCCTCGACACCGAGGGCTATCGGGACAAGGTCCGGGGGGAACTCGCGCGGTTCGTCCCGAATGATCAACTGGATGCGCAGACGTGTGACCGATTTCTCCGTCGGCTCGAGTACGTGAGCGTCGACCTCGCCGATCCCGACACCTGGACGGGCATCACCGAATGTCTCGCGGGGCGGGAGGAGCTCATCCGAGTCTTCTATCTAGCATGCGCACCGGGACTCTTCGGGCCGATCTGCGAGAACCTGCAGTTGCACGGCCTTGCGAGTGCGCAGTCCCGGGCGGTACTCGAGAAGCCGATCGGACACGACCTTGCCTCGGCACGCGCCGTCAACGACGCGGTCGGCGCCGTATTCGACGAATCGCAAATCTTCCGCATCGATCACTACCTCGGCAAGGAGAGTGTGCAGAACCTCCTCGTCACTCGCTTCGCCAATACGTTTCTCGAGCCGTTGTGGAATTCCACGTCGGTGGACCACGTGCAGATCAATGTCGCGGAATCGCTGGGTGTCGGGAGTCGCGGGGGGTACTACGAGTCGGCCGGAGCGCTGCGCGACATGCTGCAGAACCACCTGCTGCAGCTGCTGTGCCTCGTCGCGATGGAACCCCCCACCTACGTCGATCGTGAGACTGTGCGCGACGAAAAGCTGAAGGTGCTGCAAGCTCTCAAGCCCATGAGCCCGGACGACGTCGAACGGTGCACCGTCGCAGGACAGTACGGTCCCGGACTGGCCGAGGGTGTGGCCGTTCCCGGCTACCGAGACGAGGTCGAGAACCCCCACAGTCGCACCGAGACGTTCATTGCCGTGAAGGCCGAGATCCAGAACTGGCGGTGGGCCGGTGTGCCGTTCTACCTGCGCACCGGCAAGCGGATGGACCGCAGATGCTCGGAGATCGTGGTGCAGTTCAAGCCCGTCCCGCACCCGATGTTTCCCGGCAGTGAAGGCCACAGCGAACCCAACCGTCTCGTGATCCAGCTCCAGCCCCACGAGGGCATGCGGCTGCACATGACGGCGAAGGAACCCGGCCCCGGCGGTATCCGCCTGCGGCCGGTGTCGTTGGACCTCAACTACATCGAAACGTTCAAGCGTCCGTCACCCGACGCCTACGAGCGGCTGCTGATGGACGTGGTCCGGGGTAACCCGACCCTGTTCATGCGCCGCGACGAGGTCGAGGCCGCCTGGGAGTGGGTCGAGCAGATCCTCGTCGGCTGGGAGAAGTCCGAGCGCGGCCCGCGCCGCTACCCGGCCGGCACCAACGGACCCACCGACGCGACCACCCTGATCGAGCGCGACGGCCGCGCCTGGCACGAAGGAGTTCCCGCATGACCGACGCACCCACACCGACCGCCGACGTGCACCCCGTCCTCGCCGCCGTCACCGAGCGAATCATCGAACGCAGCAGGCCCGAGCGCACGACTTACCTGAACCGGATCCGGCAGGCGGGCGACCACGGACCGGCGCGCGGCAAACTGGCCTGCGCGAACCTCGCGCACGGCTTCGCCGCGTCCGGCCCGGCCGACAAGAAGGCGCTGCGCAGCTTCGTCAAGCCCAACATCGCGATCGTCTCGTCGTACAACGACATGCTGTCGGCGCATCAGCCGTTCGAGCATTTCCCGCGACAGCTGAAGGCCGCGGTCATGGAGGCCGGTGGCATCGCCCAGTTCGCCGGTGGTGTTCCCGCGATGTGCGATGGCATCACCCAGGGCCGCGACGGCATGCAGTTGTCGTTGTTCAGCCGTGACGTGATCGCGATGGCGACGGCGATCGGACTGTCACACGACATGTTCGACGGCGCGCTGATGTTGGGCGTGTGCGACAAGATCGTGCCGGGAATGCTCATCGGCGCACTGGGATTCGGGCATCTACCAACGATTTTCGTTCCGGCCGGACCGATGACATCCGGTCTGCCGAACAACGAGAAGTCCCGCGTTCGCCAGCTCTACGCGGAGGGCAAGGCCGAACGCGAGGAACTGCTCGACGCGGAGGCGGCCAGCTACCACGGCGCAGGCACCTGCACGTTCTTCGGCACGGCCAACTCCAACCAGCTCCTCATGGAGGTCATGGGCCTGCACCTGCCCGGATCGAGCTTCGTGAACCCCGGTACCCCGCTGCGTGATGCCCTCACGTCCGAAGCGGGGAAGCGCGTCACCGGGCTCACCGCACTCGGCGACGATTACACGCCGGTCGGCGAGGTCGTGGACGAGCGTGCCGTGGTCAACGGCTGCGTCGCGTTGCTCGCGACCGGCGGATCGACCAACCACACCATGCACCTCGTCGCGATCGCCCGGGCCGCGGGAATCACGCTGACCTGGGACGATCTGGCGGAGCTGTCCGCGGTCGTGCCCTTGCTCGCCCGCATCTACCCCAACGGCTCGGCGGACGTGAACCACTTCCACGCCGCCGGCGGCCTCGGCTACGTGGTCTCCTCCATGCTCGATGCGGGCCTGCTGCACGAGAACGTCAAGACCGTTGCCGGTTCCGGACTCCGCCGTTACACGGAAGAGCCGAAGCTGTCCGGGGACGGCGTCGAATGGCAGCCGGGTACGCGAATCAGCCTCGACACCAGCGTGTTGCGCGGACCGGAAGACCCGTTCGACGTCAACGGTGGGCTCAAGATGCTCACCGGAAATCTGGGTTCGTGCGTGATGAAGACGTCGGCCGTCCACCCGGACCACCGCGTAGTGACCGCCCCGGCGAGGGTCTTCGACGACCAGCTCGACTTCCTCGCCGCGTTCGAGGCGGGCACGCTGACGGGCGATTTCGTGGCCGTGCTCCGGTACCAGGGCCCACGCGCCAACGGCATGCCCGAATTGCACAAGCTCACACCTGTACTCGGTGTCCTGCAGGACCAGGGCCGGAGGGTCGCATTAGTCACCGACGGCCGGATGTCCGGCGCCTCGGGCAAGGTGCCGGCAGCTATTCACCTCACCCCGGAGGCGGCCGCAGACGGACCGCTCGCGCGTGTGCGTGACGGCGACCTCCTGACCGTCGATGCCGTGACCGGAACTGTGAACGTGCATCTCGACGACGAAGAACTGGCCGCCCGTCCGGCGACCGGTCGTGCGCTCGGTGTCGACGAATGGGTCGGCACGGGGCGTGAACTCTTCGCAGGACTCCGCGCCGCCGTCGGGCCGGCCACCCAGGGCGCCAGCGTCTTTCATCCCCAACCCGCTTAAGGAGCAACTCCAGTGACTGTCAGTCCTTCTCTCCTCGACCGTGTCCCGGTCATCCCTGTCGTCGTGATCGACGACGTTGCACATGCCGTTCCGGTGGCGCGCGCGCTGGTGGCCGGCGGCATCCCCATGATCGAACTGACCCTGCGCACATCCTGTGCACTCGACGCCATCAAGGCGATCGCGACCGAGGTGCCGGACATCTGCGTGGGTGCAGGCACCATTGTGGGACCGGACCAGGCGGCGCGTGCAGCAGAAGCCGGTGCCCAGTTCCTGGTGTCGCCGGGTAGCACCGAGTCGCTGCTGAAGGCGATGACCGACACCGGTCTGCCGCACCTCCCCGGTGCCGCGACCGTGTCCGAGGTGTTGTTCCTCCTCGAACACGGCTACCGGGAGCTCAAGTTCTTCCCGGCCGAGGCGTCCGGGGGTGCCAAGTTCCTCGGCTCGATCCATTCGCCCGTTCCCGCGGCCAGGTTCTGCCCCACCGGCGGGGTGTCGACCTCGAATGTGCGGGACTACCTGGCACTGCCCAACGTCGGGTGCGTCGGCGGATCTTGGCTCACGCCCTCCGACGCCGTGAAGCAGAAGGACTGGGACCGGATCAGCGCGCTGGCCAGTGAGGCGGCAGCACTCGCTCGTTAGGCCGAGAACGCGCGGTACGGTGAGGTCGTGCGAGACAAGGAAAACGGTGATCCAGGACGGCCGGGCTCGCAGTCTTCGCTGAAGTCCGCCAATCAGCACCGAGTGGTGCGCGCCCTGCAGATGTCGGGCGAGCTGACCCAGGCCGAGATCGCCCGGCGCACCGGTTTAGCTCCCGCCACCGTCTCCAACATGGTCAAGGAACTGACCGCGGCCGGAATGGTCACCGTGCCTGACGGCGACCACCCCGGCCAGCGCGGTCGGGCGGTGCGACTGACGCGGAAGATGGGGCTCGCGGTCGGGATCGACTTCGGCCACCGGCACCTCACCGTCGCAGTCGCCGACATGGCGCATGATGTCCTGGCCGAGGAGAGAGTCGAACTCGCAGCCGGACATCGCGCCGAAGAAGGCGTGGTGCAGGCGGGCACCCTTCTCGACGCGGCCCTCGATCGTCTCGGCTGCGGCCGCACGTCCGTCCTGGCCGTCGGCATGGGCCTGCCCGCGCCGCTCGAAACCGACACCGGTGAGGTCGGTGGCCCGTCGATCCTCCCCGGCTGGGTGGGTGTCGACGCCGCCGCCATCGCGTCCGATCATCTCGGTATCGCCGTCCACGTCGACAACGATGCCAACCTCGGTGTATTGGCCGAGCACATGTGGGGCGCAGGCCGGGGAACCACCGATCTCGCATACATCAAACTGTCCGACGGTGTGGGCGCCGGCCTCGTCCTCGACGGCCGGCTCTACCGTGGAAGAGGCGGCACCGCAGGCGAAATCGGCCACGTTACTCTCGACGAGTTCGGTCAGGTATGCCGTTGCGGCAACCGTGGATGCCTCGAGACGCTCGTCGCCTCCCACGTCGTCATCGCCCTGCTCGAGCCGAGCCGCGGCACCGGCCTGAGTATCGCCGACGTCGTCGCCATGGCCGAGGACGGTGATGCCGCCTGCGTCAGGGTGCTCGCCGACACCGGCAGGCATGTCGGCGTCGCCGCCGCGAGCCTCTGCAACCTCCTCAACCCTGAGCGTCTCGTCATCGGCGGGGAACTCGCCCTTGCGGGCGATTTGTTGCTCGGTCCCCTTCGTGAGGTGCTGGCGCGTTACGCCGTGCCCAGCGCAGTGCGATCGCTCGAGGTGCGTGTCGCCGAGTTGGGCTCCCGGGCTCAGGTGCTCGGTGCCGTCGCGCTGGGCTTGCGTTCTGCACTACCTGCCTGACTCGAAGTATTCATTTCCGAACATCACGCTCGGTATTTTCGGGTTCCTATGTTCATAGGTTGACGATTCGCGCCTTTCTTGCCTACTGTGGTCCACACCACATTTACTGCGTGCGCCTTCGCCGCGCGGCGGGTCTCGGCCTCGCATACCCCCCTTCCTCCCGAGGAGTCCCATGACCGAAAACGTTCTGTCACCCGGCGCAACGGTGCCGCCCGGCGACACAGGGGAGGGCACGGCTGTGCCCTTCCGGATCGCGGCTGTCGCTGCCCTGGGCGGCCTCTTGTTCGGATACGACAGCGCGGTGATCAACGGCGCGGTCACGGCGATCGAAGGCAAGTTCCAGGTCGAGTCGGCCTTGCTCGGCTTCGCCATCGCTTCGGCCCTGCTGGGTGCTGCCGCGGGCGCCATGGTGGCCGGCCGCATCGCCGACCGGTACGGACGGCTCGTCACGATGCAGGCTGCCGCGGTGATGTTCCTGCTCAGCGCGCTGGGGACGGGGTTCGCCCCTGATGTCGAAGTCCTGGTGGTGTTCCGCATCGTGGGCGGCCTCGGTGTCGGCTTGGCCTCGGTGATCGCCCCCGCATACATCGCGGAAATTTCTCCGGCTCGAGTGCGGGGACGCCTGGGTTCATTGCAGCAGCTCGCGATCGTCACCGGCATCTTCGTCTCGCTCCTCGTCGACTACGCACTGGCCGCCCTTGCCGGCGGGTCCCAGGAGGAATTGTGGTTCGGACTCGAAGCCTGGCGATGGATGTTCCTCGCCATGTGCATTCCCGCGCTCGCGTACGGACTGCTGTCGCTGACCATCCCTGAATCGCCCCGCTACCTGATTGCCCAGGGTCGTCTCGGTGAGGCCCGTGGCGTTCTCGCAGTGCTTCTCGGGGAGAAGGGTCTCGACCTCAAAGTCGAGAGCATTCGTGCCACTCTTGCTCGCGAGAACGAACCCTCCATCAAGGACCTGAAGGGGCCGGCGTTCGGTCTCCTGCCGATCGTGTGGATAGGGATCGGTCTGTCGGTCTTTCAACAGTTCGTCGGCATCAACGTGATCTTCTACTACTCGAGCGTGCTGTGGCAGGCGGTCGGTTTCGACGAGGGCAGTTCGCTGCAGATCACCGTCATCACCTCGGTGGTCAACATCGCGACCACTCTCATCGCGATCGCGTACATCGACCGGGTGGGCCGTCGACCGCTCCTGATCATCGGCTCGGCCGGCATGGCCGTGACGCTCGCGACCATGGCCGTCATCTTCGGCACCGCCTCCACCACCGTCGTGAACGGTGTGACAACTCCCCAGCTCACAGGTCTGCAGGGTCCGATCGCGCTGATCGCCGCCAACCTCTTCGTGGTGGCCTTCGGAATGTCGTGGGGACCCGTGGTCTGGGTCCTGCTCGGAGAGGCCTTCCCCAACCGCATCCGGGCGGCGGCCCTGTCCCTGGCGGCCGGCGCACAATGGGCGGCGAACTGGCTGATCACCGTGAGCTTCCCGTCGATGAAGGATTTCTCGCTCGGCATCTCCTACGGCTTCTACGCCGTGTGTGCGGTGCTGTCGCTCGTCTTCGTCCTCCGCTGGGTCAAAGAGACCAAGGGTGTGGAACTCGAAGCCATGCAATCGGATCCGGTGGTGTAGATATTCAGCTCTCGGCGTCGTCCTTCAGTTCTTCGATCGCGGTGGCGGATTCGGTGACGATCGCCCGCATGGCCGCCTCCGCGGCAGCCGCATCGCCCCTCTGAACGGACGAAGCGACGACGCCGTGGAGCGCAATGGCCTCGTCTTCGGCGACGTGCGGCATGAGCGAATGCCGGGTCCTGCCCTCGAGAACCTCCACCACGATCTGCGACATCGCCCTCAGTAAGGGATTGCCCGAGGCGGCCAGCAACGTCCGGTGAAAGTCGGAGTCGTGGCCGAGATAGGCGTCGGTGTCCGCAGCCCGGGCGGTGGACGCCATGCCGATTACTGCCGCTGTCAGCGCGCCACACTGTTCCGGTGTGGCGCGCTCTGCTGCGAGACGGGCCGCGAGAGGCTCGATACCCGACCGCAACTCGCTCAGGCTGGACAGCTGCTCGAAGCGCTGTGGCCCTGCCAGCTTCCATCGAATGACGCTGGGGTCGAGGGAGTTCCAGTGGTCCTCGCCGAGGACGGTGATGCCTACTCTGCGCCGCACCGCGAGAAGTCCCAAAGATTCGAGGACGCGCACCACTTCCCGGACCACGGTGCGAGAGACGGAGTACTGCGTCACCACGTCGTCGGCCGAGATGCGGGTGCCAGGCGCGACGACACCCGCCACGATGTCGCTTCCCAACCGGTCGAGCACCGTCTCGTGCAATTGCCGGTACTCGACGGCGTCTGAGTTGGTCATTCGCCGATGCTCCCATGGTCGCCCGCCCTGAACACACATTGACGCCCAACTTCGCTTCTAAGTACTACGTAATCACTAGACATCTTGTAATCGTAGGATTTATGAGGCAAAGTGACGGGCATCACGAACATGGGCCGAGTCCACCACCGATAACCCGGGAGCAACAGATGGGTACCGCTTCACTACTCGCCGCCGCGGACAGCGCCGGTCATGACGCGCGCTTGATCACGGCCGCCGTCGTCGGCGTCGCCGCCATCATCGCGATGATCACCTGGCTCAAGCTGCATCCCTTTCTCGCGTTGGCGATCGGTGCCGTCGGTGTCGGTATCGCCGCCGGGCTCGGAGCCACGGACTCGGTGGCCGCCTTCGTGGAGGGCTTCGGCGCGACGATGGGAAGCGTCGGCATCCTCATCGGGTTCGGCGCAATGTTCGGAAAATTGCTTGCCGACTCCGGTGGCGCAGATCGGGTGGTCGACACGCTCGTCGGACGTTCCGGACCACGCACACTGCCCTGGATGATGGCTCTGGTCGGCGCGGTCATCGGATTGCCGATGTTCTTCGAGATCGGCCTCGTGCTGCTGATGCCGGTGATCATCTTGGTAGCTCGACGGTCGGGCCTGTCGTTGATGCGCATCGCCATCCCCACCCTCGCCGGTTTGTCGGCCATGCACGGCCTCGTCCCACCGCACCCCGGACCACTCGTCGCGGTGTCGGCCCTCAACGCCAATCTGGGGCTCACCCTCGCGCTCGGTGTTGTCGTGGCGATTCCGACCGTGATCGTGGCCGGCCCGCTTTTCAGCAAGCTGGCGGCGCGCTGGGTGGACGTGCCGGTACCCGAGCTGTATGTCACCACCGAGGACCTCGAGGGTGCCGAGGCAGCCGCCGAGCGTCAACGCCCCGGTTTCGCGGCGACCCTCGCCGCCATCCTGCTGCCCGTCGTCCTGATGCTGGGTAAGGCCATCGCCGACGTCATCGCCCCCGATTCGGAGGCCGCCGCCAAGAACCTGCTCGACTTCCTCGGAACCCCGGTCGTCGCCCTCGGTCTGGCCGTGCTCGCCGGGATGGCGCTGCTCGGCCGCGGTGGCGGTATGGACCGCAAGGCCATTGCGTCGTCGCTCGAGAGTTCGCTGCCCCCGATCGCGGGAATCCTCCTCATCGTCGGAGCGGGCGGCGGATTCAAGCAGGTTCTCATCGACACGGGTATCGCCGATGTGATCGCCGAGGCCATCAAGGGCAGCGCCCTTCCGGTGCTGTTCCTCGCCTGGCTGGTCGCGGTATTGATCCGTGTCGCCACGGGCTCGGCCACCGTCGCGACCGTCACCGCATCCGGGATTCTCGCCCCGGTCGCTGCCGAACTGACGTCCACTCACGTGTCGTTGATGGTTCTCGCCATCGGCTCCGGATCACTCTTCCTTTCCCACGTCAACGACGCCGGCTTCTGGCTCGTCAAGGAGTATCTGGGAGTCACCGTGGTTCAGAACCTGAAGACATGGACGGTGATGGAGTGCATCATTTCCGTGACCGGCCTGGCCGGTGTCCTCGCGCTGAGCGCATTCATCTGAGGGACAGACCAATGACGCGTAACGACAAGACAATTCCGGTACTGGTACTGATGGGTGTGTCCGGGTCGGGGAAGTCCACGGTGGCCGGAATTATCGCCGGCGCCATGGGATGGGACCTGCAGGAGGGTGACGCCCTGCATCCGCAGGCGAATGTCGCGAAGATGGCGTCCGGGCAGCCGTTGACCGACGAAGACCGGTGGCCGTGGCTCGACCTGATCGCGGCCTGGATCAAGGACCACACCGACAAGGGTCTCCCGGGAATCATCACGTGCTCGGCCCTCAAGCGCAGCTATCGTGACGTGCTGCGCGGCGATCAGGTCGTGTTCGTCCATCTCGCCGGATCGAGAGAACAGATCGGGCAGCGACTGACCACCCGGCTCGACCATTTCATGCCGGCTTCGCTTCTCGACACGCAGATTTCGACGCTCGAGCCGATCGAACCGGACGAGAACGCCATCGTCGTGGACGTGGGTGGTTCGCCCACCGAGGTGGCCGCCGACATCATTGCGCAGCTCGAGCGCCGTTTGGAGAGCTGAACAGCCGAACGGACTCGACCGACTTTGCGGCCCGGGCACTGTCGCGATCGAGGGCAGCGCTCGGCCTGAGCCGAACGCCGCCTCCAATCCGCTACGCCGGGTTGATTACTCGGCGAAGCAACGGTGAGACAGTGACCAGGAGGCCGGCCAGCGCGACCCCGGTGACAAGTACCAGACCCGAATGGAACTGGTGGAAGCCGGTACCGCTGATGCTGGTCGCGGCATGTGAGCCGGCGGTGACCAGCGCAGTCGTGAGTGCCAGAACGAGTGCGGCACCCACCTGTGCAGAGGTCTGCACCAGTCCCGACGCCAGGCCCTGCTCGGAGTCGTCGACGCCCGACGTGGCCTGGGCCATGATCGACGTGAATCCGAAGGCGAATCCCACCCCCAGCAGAATCACACTGGGCAGGATGGCGAAAACGTAGTTCGGATCGTCACTACCGGCGAAGAGGAACCACAGGTAGCCCAGGCTCAGGGACGTCAGCGCGGCGATGATCATGCGTGCCGTGCCGAACGCATCGATGAGCCGTCCGACGAACGGCGATCCGAAGGCGACGATCACGCCGGCGGGGAGCAGGCCCAGGGCCATTTCCAGGGGCGACCAGCCCAGTACCGACTGCAAGAAGATCGTCATCATGAACTGGAAGCTCAAGTAGGAGCCGAACAGCGCGACGATGCTGAGGTTGGCCCGAACGATCGTTCCCACCCGCAGGATGCTCAGCCGCACCAGTGGATGTGCCACCCGCTGCTCCACCACGAAGAACGATGCGAGAAGTGCTGCGGCCAGCGCGAAGGACCCCAGAGTGAGCGGTTCCGACCATCCGCGCGCCGGCGCCGATACGACGGTGTACACGGTGAGCAACATCCCGGACACCAGTGTCGCTGCTCCGACCACGTCGTGCCCGCCCGTGTCGGCTGCTCGGTCGCGTGGAATCAGGATGGTGCCGGCCACCAGTGCGAGAACTGCGAACGGCACGGGCATGAGAAAGGTCCAACGCCAGCCGGCGCTGGTCAGGAGGCCACCCAGGATCAGCCCGGACGAGTAGCCGCTTGCTCCGAACACCGAGAAGATCGACAACGCCCGGTTGCGCGCCGGGCCCTCCTTGAACGTCGTCGTGAGGATCGACATCGCGGTAGGCGCGGTGAACGCCGCGGCGAGTCCCTTGACGAAGCGGCTGGCGATGAGCAGCGTGCCGTTGTCGACGAGACCGCCGACCAGGGACGCGATTGCGAACACGGTGAGGGCGATCAGGAACACCCGACGCCGCCCGAGCAGGTCGGCGGTGCGGCCACCGAGTAACAGCAGTCCGCCGAATCCCAGGACGTAGCCGTTGATGATCCATTGCAGCGAGGTGGTCGACAGTCCTAATTCGGTGCCGATGGAGGGCAGCGCGACGCCCACCATCGACACGTCCAGACCGTCGAGAAACATTACGAGGCACAGCACGGCGAGGATGCCCCAGAGGCGGGGAGTCCAGGTCTGCTCGGTCGGCGGGGTGGTCTCGAGGATAGTCACAGAAGGGAATGTAGATGCACATGCAATCAATGCGCAAGCACTAATTTCTCCTGCATTTAATTCCTTTGCATCTAATTCGATCCCGCGCTAGGATGCGGACATGGGATCGAATGCAGACCTGCGCGACACGTGGAGGCTGCTTGCAAGCAGGTACAACGACATAGCCTGCGAGTTGGACCGTGAGATGCAACACGCTCACAGCTTGAGCATGAGTGATTTCGAGACGCTCGACCGCCTCATGGACGCCACATGTGACCGGCCGCGCATGCAGGACCTGGCCGCAGAGATGTACCTCAGCGCCAGCGCGTTGTCCCGCAGCGTGGCCAGACTCGAGAAAGCCGGCCTCGTCGCCCGTTCCTTGTGTGAAGCAGATCGGAGGGGCGTGTTCGTGGACGTCACCGAACACGGGCGTCAGGTGCACGCCGACGCCAAGAAGATTCAGTTGGCCGTTCTCAACGAAAAGCTCTCGGACGCAACCTGACCGTCAGGTGAGTGACGTCGGAGTGCGGTAGTCGTCGGAGGGGAATTCGCCGTCCACCACGGCGGTGACAACCGTGTTCTCGAGAGTGATGGCCCCGCCGTGATTGTCGAGAAACGCCGTGTCGGCGGCGTCGCGACCCGTCGCGATCCGCATCAGGGACTCGCGTGGGGCAAGTTGCGTTGGGTCGACCACCCGCCATTGCTCGTCGACGAACGCCTCGACCACGGCATGAAAATCCATCGGATCACACCCCGGTGCGTACACCGCCACGAGGCGGGCAGGAATGGTGACGGCGCGCAGAAGCGCCACGGTGAGGTGTGCGAAGTCACGGCATACCCCAGCGCCGGAAAGCATGGTGTCTACCGCGCTGTCGGTGGATCTGCTCGATCCACCTTGGTACAGCAACCGTGACCCCACCCAGTTCGTGATGTCCTGCACGAGTTCGGCCCTCGGCTTGGATAGATCGAACTCGCCACCGGTGAATCCGAAGAACTTGTCCGCCTCGGCATATCGACTGGGCCGCAGGTACTTCGAGATGTCGTAGTCGGTGACCGGCGGCGGGTCACCCTTGCCCGCAACGGAAGCCGAGTACTCGACGTGCAGTGATCCCGGCGCTACCTCGAGCAGGTGCACGCGAGTACCGTGCTCTGCCAAGATCTCCCGTGCATCGATACGGTCGCCGTCGAGGGTGAACGTCAGCGACTCCGACAATTCGGAGGCCGGATTCCGCGCCACCGCAATCTTGAACTCGAGACTGGTGGCGTCGGTGACCTCGATGTCGAGAGTGGCGGAGACGTGACGTTTCATCCGCCCATCCTGACATCCTCCGAACGGGTGTGCAGTGCACCCCTGCCGCGGACGCGCGCGATCAGCTCTGAACGCGGGGACGCAACCAGTTCACGAGGTCGTCGAGAACCTCTTCGTTCTCAGGTTCGTTGTACACCTCGTGGTAGAGGTTTTCGTAGATCTCGACCGTCAGATCCGGGGAACCGGCGTACTCGGCAATCAGTTCGGTACCACGGACGCTGGCGAGTCCGTCCTCCTTGCCGTGCTGGAGCAGGAGCGGGATGGTCAACGATGGCAGCCGCTCGGGCAGCTTCTCGGCGGTGACGATCATGCCGCGGGCGATGCCGGCTGGAACCTTCCCGTGATGCACCAGCGGATCATCCTCGTAGGCCGACACCACAGCCGGATTGCGGGAAATGAGTTTCGCGTCGAGTGACTCCACCGGCAGCCCGGGAAGGAACCGGCCCACGAGCTTGCCGATCTCGACGACCACCCGCGGCGTCCCGCTGGTGATGTCGACGGCGGGCCCCGACAGCATCAAGGCCTTCAAGTCCTGCTGATGATCGAGCGCGTAGGACAGGGCGATGGCACCTCCCATGCTGTGGCCCAGGAGGAAACGATCGGTGCCGGGCCAGTCGGTGGACGCAATACCGAACAACTGGTGCAGGTCGTCGGTGAACTCGGTCCAATCTCGCAGATGAACTCGCTTGCCACCCGATCGACCGTGGCCACGATGGTCGGGAGTGTAGATCGCGAGGTCGAGTTCGCCGAGCCGCTCGATCACGTGGTCGTAGCGCCGGGCATGCTCGCCGAATCCGTGGCACAGGACCAGCACGCCGCGAGGGCGACGGTCCGGGAGCCACACGTCGTAGGCGATGCGGACTCCACCGACACCGGCGAAGGATGATTCTCGATGGTGCATGACGCCCCTTCGTTGTCCCAGTTCGACGACTCAGATCATCGCACGGTAAGGGGGCTCGGCAAGGCGTGAATCACGGGACGCGCGGGATCATTTCTCGAAGGGTTTCCCTTTCGGTCCCTTCGACAAGAGGTCGATGACACTGGTCGAGGTGCGCCGTCGCAGCCAACCGCGCGGACCGTCCGCGCTCAGCGCGGCGTGGGCGGCATTCAGCCCGCAGACGCCGTGGACGCCACCGCCCGGGTGAGCCGAGGAACTGCCCAGGTAGAGACCGCTGATCGGCGTCTCTGCGCGGGCATTGCCCGGTCCTGGCCGAAACACCAGCTGCTGGTGGAGCTGCGCAGTCCCGCCGTTCACGGCGCCCCCGACGAGGTTGGCATTGGACGCCTCCAAATCGGAGGGTCGCTGCACGACGCGCCCGACGACGATGTCCTTGAACCCGGGCGCGTGCGCCTCGAGCACGTCGTCCACCCGCTGTGCCAGCAGTTCGGCGGACGCGTCGTCGCTGACGCCGCGCGGAAGATGCGTGTATGCCCACGCACTTTCGGTGCCTTCTGGTGATCTCGTCGGATCCGAGGTGGTCATCTGACCGAACAGCAGGAACGGAATCTCGGGAACGATTCCGGTGGTCAGATCGGCCATCCAATGCACGAGTCCGTCGTCGCCGGCCCCGAGATGGACGGTGCCCGCCCCGGCAAGGCTGGCGGAACGCCAAGGAATCTTTTGTGAGAGAGCATAATTCACCTTGACGACCGGTGTGTCCCATTCGAAGTGCCGGAGATCGTCGCGCAGCCGAGACGAGACGGCGGCGTCCGGGAGCAGTGATCCGTAGAGGGCCGGTGCCGAGACATCGGCGACCACAGCCCGGCGTGCGAGGAAGTGTGCACCCGACGCCGTTCGCACGCCGACGGCGCGCCCGGCGCGCACGTCGATGGCGGTGACGGCGTCGTTGTAGTGATACTGCGCCCCGGCGCGTTCTCCTCGCCGCACCATGGCGGCTGCCAGCTCACCCGCCCCACCCATCGGCACGGGATAGCCGTGGTCCTGGGCGAGCATCGTCAGGATGTAGCCCATGACGCCGCTGCCGGCCGAGTCGGGCGGAACGTCGGCGTGCATCGCGTTGCCGAGCAGCAGCACGCGGGCAGCCTCGCTGCGGAACAGCTCGTGAGCCATCCGCCGGGCAGGAAGGAGGAGGAACCGAGCCAGCCGCAGAGTGTCCGCAGTGCCCAGCTGCCGCAGCAGACGACCCGGGCCGCGCACGGGCGGGAACGGGCTGAACAAGGTGTTGATCAACGGGTCCTTGATGTCGTGCCATTGCTCGACCAGCTGCATCCACGCGTCACCGTCACCGGGCTGCCTGCGTTCGAGATCCGCGGCGGTGTCCGCGGGATCCGGATGAATGACGGGCGCATCCTCGTCGTCCGCCGACCGGGCGTGTCCGAGGGCTTTGGGCGCGTAACTCCACCGCAGCCCGTGCGCCTCGAGGTCGAGCCCGCGGATCGCAGGGGAGACCGCGGACAGCGGATAGAAGGCGCTGAACAGGTCGGAACAGTATCCGGGCACGAGCTCCGCGGATCGCACGGCGCCACCAGCTGTGGGCTGTGCCTCGACAACTGCGACATCCCACCCTGCGTCCGCCAGAGTCGCGGCAGCGACGAGGCCGTTGGGGCCGGATCCGATGACCACTGCGTCGACGTTGTTCACTCTCTCAGCCTGACAGAAAAACCGGTAGGCCGCAGCCTGCCCGTCGAATAGCTATGGCTGGGCGGTGTTTTCGCGGTGCCCCGTCACGAAGGAGCTGCCGGCGTGAACTGGACGGGCAGGTGTTTCAGGCCGTTGATGAAGTTGGATCGCAGTCGCTGGGCGGGCTCGGTCTGCTCCATGTCGGGCATACGACGCAGAATTTCCGCGAGCATCACCTTCATCTCGGCCCGTGCGAGATTGGCGCCCAGACAGAAATGGTGACCGCCGCCGCCGAACGCAACGTGGTGGTTGGGGGAGCGGTCGATGTCGAACGCATAGGGGTCATCGAATACCGCTTCGTCGCGATTGCCGGACATGTGCCAGATCACCACTCGATCACCCTCGGCGATCTCCACACCACCGAGCACGGTGTCGGTGGTCGCGGTGCGCCGGAACTGCATGACCGGGGTGGCCCAGCGCAGACCCTCCTCGATGAGGGAGTCGAGCTTGGCTGGGTCGTCGAGCACCTTCCGGCGCTGGTCGGGGTGTTCCATCAGGGCCAACTGCGTGTGCGAGATGGCGTTGCGGGTCGTCTCGTTGCCGGCGACCGCGAGCAGCATGAAGAACATGTTGAAATCGAGTTCGCTGAGTTTCTCACCGTGGACGTCGGCCTTGATCAACGCGGTCGCGATGTCGTCGCGCGGATGCTGCTGACGGTCCTCGAACATCGACTGGCTGTACGCGAACATCTGAGCGGCGGCGTCGCGCTCCTGACCTGCCTCCCCATGGAACTCCGGGTCGCTCGAACCGATCATCTGGTTGGTCAGGTCGAAGATGAGCTTACGATCCTCCTGCGGTACACCCAGGAAGTCGGCAATCGCCTGCAACGGAAGTTCTGACGCCACATCGACGACGAAGTCGCATTCGCCCCGTTCGATCACCGCATCGACGATCGTGGTGGCTCGGCGCGCGAGGATGTCGTGGAGTTCACCGATCCGCCGCGGTGTGAAGCCCTTGCTGACGATTTTGCGCAATGCCGTGTGGTCGGGCGGATCCATGTTCAGCATCATCAACTGCTGGCCGGCCAGATCCGCTGGGTCGAGGTCGTCGATGTAGGTGGCGCCTCGCCAGGACGAGTAGGTGGTGGCATCCCGGTTCACTGCCACGATGTCTGCGTGGCGGGTGACGCACCAGAACGGTTGACCGCTGTGGTCGTAATGCCGATAGATCGGTGCATCTCGTCGAAGCGCGGCGAACATCTCGTGCGGCACGCCGTTCACATACGTGTCCGGGTCGTAAAGATCCACGTCTTCGAGCTGCACGCCGCCTCCTGAGCCTCCCCGTCGAGAATAGTTTCTAGTTCGGGAGGATGGGGCGGCATGAGCGTACGCATGCAAAAACGGCCCCGGAGATCGAAATCTCCGGGGCCGTTCTCTGTGGTAGCGGGGACAGGATTTGAACCTGCGACCTCTGGGTTATGAGCCCAGCGAGCTACCGAGCTGCTCCACCCCGCGTTGCATTTCCTACTGTACACGCTCTCCGGACCGCTCTTGACCACCCTCGGGGAGGGGTGGATCACAGCAGCCGGAACTGCACCATTTCGATGGCGTTCTCGATGGCCTCGGACACCACCCTGGTCCGTTCGTCGGCGCCGGCAGCGGCGAGAATTTCGAGGCGATCGGCGTCGCCCATCGGGATGTAGGTGGCCAGCTCGTAGAGCCGCGCACCCAGGTCACCTCGGAAACCGCTGACCACGGGAACCTCGGGTGGGACGTTGTCGGTGGCGATCGCCAGCCGCCGCAACAGGCCGTACAGGAACTCGAGTCGCTCGACGAGGGCCGGAAATTCGTAGTCGGCGGTCTGTGTGCCGGTGTTCTCGTCTGGCCACAGATCGACCTCGGCGATCGGATAAGGATTGTCGGGCAGCCACTTCGACACCTTGATGCGATCTTCGGTCCGGCAGAACAGCTCGTAACGCCCGTCGCCGACAACGGCATGGGATTCGATGCGGGCGATGGTCCCGACATCATGGCGCACGTCACCACCACCCACCTCGTGGCCGCGGGCGATCAGAACGACACCGAAGCGGGGGCCGTCAGGTGAAGCGAGGCAGTCGCGAACCAACTCCTGGTACCGCGGTTCGAAGACGTGCAACGGCAGCTGCTGGCCGGGCAGTATCGCCGATCCCAGCGGGAACATGGGGAGCAGTGGCATCAGGGGATTCGCAATCGGGGGACGGGCGTCGCCGGCAGCGGGTCGACGCGATCGATCTCATCGGTGAGGTGTTCGGACCACGTCAGCAGTCCGGAGATGTCGAGGCCGTGCGGTGCCTCGACCTCGTAATGCCGGATACGGTCGTGACCTTGGCGCAGAAGTGAGCGGGCGCCGGTCTTGTTGCCGCGCATCAGATGCGTCAATCCGACGGCGAG
Source organism: Rhodococcus sp. USK13 (assembly GCF_018343855.1). Classification (NCBI taxonomy): domain Bacteria; kingdom Bacillati; phylum Actinomycetota; class Actinomycetes; order Mycobacteriales; family Nocardiaceae; genus Rhodococcus; species Rhodococcus sp. USK13. Next base: position 1,830,435 of record NZ_CP069242.1, read on the forward strand.
CTGGGCCAGTCCTTGCCACAGTTCCCGCTCATCCTCGGGCGCGATTTTCCACGTGCCTTCCAGAACTTCATGGGCGTGGAAGGGCATACCGTGGTCCAGGAGGCGTTGCGCTTCGGTGATCGACTCGTCGGGTGGTAACCGCAAGTCATCCGGGATTCGGGGCACACCCTCGGCGTCGTGCGGCAGCGGGCGGCCGAGTTCGTCGCGGGGGCGCGCATTGACGGGTTTGCCTGTTCCGTCCCTGTCCCGATCGGCCATGCGACCAGAGTAACGCTCAGCGCCGTCTCGGCGAAGGTGCGGCCAGCGCACTGCCCAGACGTTTCCCAAGCTCTTCGCGGACGGTCTCAACGGTCGCCGATCGCAGATGGACGCCGTGATGCTGGTGGTAGAGGTATCGTCCGTCGGTTTCCACATCGATCCACGTCAGTTCACCGAGCACCGGCTCGTCGAGCTCCCGACGTGGTCCCCGGATGCAGATGTATCCGATTCCCGTCCGTGGTCGAGTGACCAGTCGCCTCAGTAATGCGCCGTCCGAAGCCTGAGCATTTTGGAGTACCGAGGAACGGTGGCCACCGGTGCCGAGGTCGTCGGGGTGTGCCGTCAGCGAGGGGGTTCGTCCGGCTGTGCAGTCGGGAAGATCGAGCAGCAACCGGGTAGTGAGCCAGTCGAGGTTTGCGCTGTCCGTGGAGGTGTTCAAGTCGAGTTGTATGTCTCCGCGCCCGGGGGCACCACGCAATTGTTCGGCGACGACCGCAACCGGGCCGCGGATGCTGCCCCTCCGCCGTACCCCAGAGTCGGCTTCGGTGGAGGGGGCGACGACGGTAACCGACATGTCGGGGTTCCGTAGGGAAGCTATCGCGGCGTCGAGTTCCGGCTCGCGGAGGGCGAGCCGCCACTCTTCCAGTTCGCGCTGTTGGCGGGCGTACCCGTCCGCGGTCGCAGCCGCCGAACGATACAACAACGGGTACGGCATTCTGTCGAGATTCGTTGCCTCCCAGAGAGACATGAACTGCGCCGAGGACAGCTGCCAGTTCATGCGCCGATGACCGGTGGGGCTACGGGGTCGAGTTTGCCGATCAATTCGTTGCCGTTGTCGACGTTGATCAGGTAGCTGGGGGTTTGGTGTTCGGTGTCACCATCACCGTTGCCGCCTACCCGTCCGGGGGCACCCATCATGCCTGGACCCATGCCCATTCCGGGTCGGCTCATGCTCGGCTTCACCGGTGTCGCCGTAGCTGCGGCGGCCGCAGCACCAGCTCCTGCCGCTGCACCACCAGGGGGTATCGGGCTTCCCGATACCACGGAGCTTCCCTGTGATTCGTTGTCCCGCTTGTCATTGCGCTTGCGGGTGCTCGATCCGCCAGCGCCACTGCCACCACTACCCGGTCCGGAGCTGCCCGACCGCGAACCTCCGCCGTAGCCGCCGACACCGCCGGAATTTGCGGAACCACCCACACCCGAACCGGCCGCCCCGGCGTTCTGGCTGTTCGCGGCGGTAGTCGGGGCCGCAGTACCTGCTGATCCGGATCCAGTACCTCCGCCCTGTCCGGCACCCTCGGCACTGGCGGCAGACGTAGCCGCCGGGTCATTGGCGTTATGTTGTCCGTCCGTCGCGGCATCACCGATCGCGGGGGAGTCGCCGGTGCCGGACGTGAACCCTCCGTCGCCATTCAGCACAGATCGGTCAGTCGCACCCGGAGAACCCGCGCCGTCCACGCCGAGGATTCGCGCACCGTCAGCAGCTGCGCCTGATGGGGCGTAAGGCTCGGGCAATCGCGGGACGTTGGTTCCAACATCGCGATAGTTCGGAACGTAGATTGCTTCCAGCTTCCGGACAGCCTCGAGGCGCGCAGCTTCGCGCGCCGTCTCCGAGTTTTCCGCCGCAAGCGGACTGAGTGGGAGCTGGCTGAGTATGCCAACAGAATTATCAGGCTGTGGCACAGCGGCTTTGACATCTGCCGCCGTACTGCTCAAGATGTCCAGTTTGACCGCGATTGCGGCAAGGCTGGAGGTGAGCTGACCGCTGGTCTGTGCCAGTTTTTCCGTGGCGAGCAACGCGGCGTCGGCGGCTGCGCCCTCCCACTTCTCGCTGATTGTGTTGCGGAGAATTGCGAAACCGAAGGCGAGGGGTAGCGAGTTGGAGATGCCGTGACAGGCCTGTGCGAGCTCGCCAATGGCGTCGGGGACCATGGATTGAACCTGCGAGTACATCTCCTCATGGCTCATACCGTGGAAACTCTCCATGGTTCGGATGTATGGATCATCGATCGCTGCATCGCCGGTAAGCGTAGTTGCGGAGGTCTGCAAGGTCGATCGGCGGTCCTGCCCTGCTCCGTTCGGACTCAGCGAAGTGAGCAACTCCGATACGACGTCCTTCGGTGCCACGAGTCATCCCTCCTTCGGGATGTAGCGTTCGAAAATGCGGGCGGTGTCCTCCAGGCCGGCGCACCACTCAGACTCGGGTGCGGGCATTCCCGTGCCTTTGAAGAGGGTGCGGGTAATTCCCATGAACCCGTCCGCGGTTTCGATGCTTAGGTCACAAGCGTCGGCAATTCCGGGATCGAATTTTAGAAGAGCACGACGACCGTTGATCTCTATGGGCGTGGCGAGATTCTTAGTCTTTGCTTGCTCCTCGGCGAAAGTGATGTTCCCAGAAAGTACGTTCATTCCGTAGAGCCGTTGGGGCGTTTTATAGCTGCAACCGAGGAATGTGTACTCGTCCGGAGTGAAGTCAGCGTTCCTTTCGCTTCGTGGGTCGTAACCAGCCTCGATCAGCGCGGAGTCAGGTATGTCGAGGCATGGATCAAACGTCACCTGTGGCCGATCCGATTTGTCAATATGACGGGGAGCTCTGGTGGTTGTCGATGCCGAGGCCGCGTCCGCAGTTGAGTCTTCCTGACCCGCAGGAGTTCCGCATCCAGTCAGAGCGATAACCGTCGAGATCGTGCCGATCCAGCGAATTGGACGGTTCATGAATCAGTACTCTCCTGGAGTGTGGCCAGTGCTATTCCAATCGTGCTGTCGGCATCCCCGAATGCCTGACCGCCAGCGGCGAATGTTTCGCGCATCAGTTCGATCGCGTAACGGAAATCGTTCAGTCGTTGCCGAACGGATTCGCTATTTCCAGTGAATTTTTGCTGGTAACCGGACTGCAGTTCCTGTGCGGACTCAAATCCTCCGAAGCCACTTACCGCTCGTAGCCCGTCAACGCGCACGATCGCATCATCAATCTGCTCCAACATCGTGTCGCAGACCCCCACGCACTTTTCGATCGCGTCATCATCCAGACGCAGTGTGTTGCTCATTCCCCATCCCCCTGCTCGACTGGACCCCCACGGTCGCGTGCGGTGATGCTACCGCACGCGTGTGTTGGGGTCGGATTGCAAATCTTGCTGATGTTCAGGCCGCGTGAAGGTAGTGGATGATGAGGCGCTCGATCGGGGAGGTGACCTCGGTTCCGCGGATTCGTAGCGGCCTGGGCAGCGGGGGTGCCGTTGACCGGTATCGGTGTCCGGTGGGCGTGCGCAGTTCGATTTCGTGTGCCTTGCCGGGCGGCTGGTGCGCACTGGCGTTCCACCCGACCCCCTGCTTGGCGTAGTTGCACGCAGCACACAGCCCGGCACCGTTGTGTGCGGTGGTGGGGCCTCCGGTATGCCGGGACTGGATGTGGTCGTGGTGTCGTATCGGCGCGTCACACCATGGCGTTCGACAAGTTTTGTCGCGGAGATCGATCAGCCTGGCCAGTCCCGTCGGGAAGCACCGTGCCTGCGACTCCGTGGCGGTCAACGCCCCCGACTGCGGGTTGGCGTACACCCGTCGCAACAACGCTCCCGACTCGGACTCGGCGCTGGCGGCGTCCGAAACCCATTGCCTGGCAAGCGCTGCGGGAACAGGACCGTACCCTTGCACGTGAGCGGGTTCGCATCCGCCGCCGAGAAGGGCTTGGTCGGAGATCACCAGGTTCACTGTGATGACGGGCCGTTCGGCAGCGGTGGTGCTGCCGGTGACGCGGGAGACCAGGAGGTCGGCCATGATCTGCGACCTGGTTCGCGCATCGCCTGCGGCCAGGATCGCGTCGGCATCGCGGGCGAGGGTGGCATGTACGGCTACTCCCTGCGCCACTGGCAGGAGTGCGCTGACGTAGGCCATGGTGTCGGGTGCCGGTCGTGAGGTGACGCGCCGATCGGAGACGGCCTTCCGTGCCCGACGAACTACCGCCTCCGCATCGATCCGCGCGGCGGCAGCCCGGACCTTGGCGCACACGGCTTGGTCGCCGAGTCCGTCGAGTGTCGAGGAATCGGCACAGAGCAGGAAGTCGAGGGCAGTGCGATCTTCTCGCGTGAGACAGGCGGTTTCGCGGACGAGGATGGTGGCCCGCCACTCGCTGAGGATTCCTTGCTCGAGCAGCCTGAGCGTGCGAGGCATCTCGTGGACCAGCGCGGTGGCCATTCCGAGATGGCGCCCACCGCGAAAGGGGGAGTCGCGCCGTGCCAACGCCACTTGGTTGGCGATGCCCCGCCCTTGCTGATTCCTGGGCACTCCCTGATCGGCGCGGGACGCGCGGATGGAGGCATCGAGGTCGGCCGTCACACGGGCCTGTGCCCCCGCGCATGCGGCCTTCAGTTCTTCCAACGTGCGGAGTAGGTCGATTCGCGCAGCATCACCGATATCGCTGCCCAGTTCCGGCAACTCGGCCAGAAATGTAGACACTGCTGCTGAATCCACCGAAAGCCCCCACCGTCGAATCCCCCGAATCGAACCTATGTTCGATAGTACTCGCAGGGCGAGGCAAGAGCAAGGGTCAGTTGGCTGCCACCATGCGCATGGCAAGGTCTGCGTAGAGGTCGGCTACGACGTGGGGTTCGGTATAGGCGCCGGCCGGAAACCATCGGCAGATATCGACGCACAGGGACATGAGTGCCAGAGTGACGCCTTCGCCGTCCGGAACGGTGAACTCGCCGGTGGCGGCACCGGCATCGACGACGGCCCGGACGATGCGGGTGATGTCCCGTCGAAGTTTGACGACGTCGCGATAGTGCTCGGGGGTGAGGGCGTTGAGTTCGTACTGGACGACACGGGCCTGGGCGTGATGGGTGGCCTGCCAACTGGCGAAGGCTCCGATCAGCGCCTTCAGTCGGGTCGACGGCGGCTCGTCCGGTAGATCGGCACCGGTCACGACGTCGAGGGCCGCGGTGTGCCCCTCGTAGCTGATGGCGAACAGTAATTCTTCCTTGGACCGGTAATGCGGGTACATGGCTGCCGGGCTCATGTCGAGCCGGGCCGCGATCTCGCGGGTAGTGGTCCCGCCGTACCCATTGGTGGCGAAGGCGTCGACAGCAGCAGCGCGGATGCGCGCGGCAGCCTTGGAGGGGCTGATCACCTGACTCGGTGATTCGCTCATGACTCTCTCCATCCTCGGCTCTGCGGCGGTTGACAATACCGTGTCGCAGTATCACTATAAGCAAGCGCTTAGAAAATAAGCAGACGCTTACATGCCCGAAGTGTCACACAGCGAAGAGTTCGAACCCAGAAGGATTGGTCATGCGACGCACCCTGTACGGCCCCGATCACGAGGCGTTCCGCGAGTCCGCCCGCGAGTTCGTGAACCGCAACATCTTGCCGGTGGCAGACAAGCTCATCGAGCAGCGCTTCATCGACCGCGAAATCTGGCTCGAGGCCGGCCGTAACGGCCTCCTGGGACTCGAAGTCCCCGAGGCCTACGGCGGAAGCGAAGCCGGCGACTACCGGTTCAACGCTGTTCTCGCCGAGGAGCTCTCACGGGCGAGTGCTGCTGTGTCGTCGAGCTTCGGGATTCACGCCGACGTCGTCGCGCCCTACCTTGTTCAGCTCACCACGGAGGAGCAGAAGCAGCGCTGGCTGCCGAAGTTCTGCACCGGCGAGCTGCTCACCGCAATCGGGATGACCGAGCCGTCCGGCGGTTCCGACCTGGCTGCGCTGAAGACCACCGCGGTCAAGGACGGCGACGACTGGATCATCAACGGTTCCAAGACCTTCATTACCAACGGCTACAACGCCGACCTGGTGATCGTCGCTGCACGCACGAGCCCGGAGAAGAAGTCCAAGGGAATCACCCTGTTCGCGGTCGAGACCGGGATGGCGGGCTTCGAGCGCGGCCGCAAGCTCGACAAGGTCGGCCAGCACGAGGCCGATACGGCGGAACTGTTCTTCGAGAACGTCCGGGTGCCGGCCACCAACATCATCGGCGAGATCGACCGCGGCTTCATCCACATGATGGAGATGCTTCCCCAGGAACGCGTCGGTGCCGCCATCTCGAACATTGCGCACGCAGCGCCGATCCTCGAGGAGACGATCCAGTACGCCAAGGAGCGCAAGGCGTTCGGGCAGTCCATCGGATCGCTGCAGTGGAACAAGTTCCTTCTTGCAGATCTGGTGACGCGCGTCGAGGTGACCCAGGCTTTCGTCGACAACTGTGTCGCCGCCCATGCCGCCGGTGAACTGACTGCCGTGGACGCGGCCAAGGCGAAGTGGTGGACTGCACAGGTGCAGAACGAGGTCCTCGACCACTGTGTCCAGCTCCATGGGGGATACGGCTTCATGACGGAATACCGCGCCGCCCGCGCGTGGATGGATGCGCGTGTCACCAAGATCTGGGCCGGTTCCAACGAGATCATGAAGGAACTGATCGGCCGCGACCTCGGCCTCTGAGCCCGTACCCCGTAGCCCGACGACAAAGGAGTCGCTTCGTATGTCCGTTCTCGACAAGTTCAGCTTGACCGACCGGGTGGTCGTCGTGACAGGTGCGTCTTCGGGTCTCGGGGTTGCGTTCGCGCAGGCTGCGGCGGAGGCGGGCGCCGATGTGGTGCTCGCCGCCCGGCGCACGGACCGTCTGGAGAAGACTGCGGAGCTGGTACGGGCTGCGGGGAGGACGCCGCTCAGTGTGGCGACGGACATCGCGGACCCGGCGCAAGCGCAGAACATGATCGACAAGGCCATGGAGCAGTTCGGTCGAGTCGACGTGCTAATCAACAACGCAGGCGTCGGTACCGCCGTGCCCGCGACGAGGGAAACCCCCGAGCAGTTCCGGCAGGTCGTCGACATCAACCTGAACGGCTCCTATTGGGCGGCTCAGGCGGCCGGCAAGGCAATGAAGCCAGGCAGTGCCATCGTCAACATTGCGAGCGTGCTCGGGTTGACCACCGCGGGGCTACCCCAGGCCGCGTACGCCGCGAGCAAGGCCGGGGTGATCGGTTTGACTCGCGACCTCGCGCAGCAGTGGGGTGCCCGCAAGGGGATCCGCGTCAACGCGATCGCCCCCGGATTCTTCGAGACGGAGATGACAGACCAGTACCAGGACGGGTACCTCGAATCGATGCGGTCGCGGCTGGTGCTCGGCCGACTCGGTGACCCGCAGGAACTGGCTGCGACCGTGGTCTGGCTGGCGTCGGACGCTGCCGCGTACGTCACGGGACAAACGATCGCGGTGGACGGCGGCATCACGATCACCTGAGCGTCGGATTGGGCGGGGTCGGTGCGCTGGCGTATAAGTAGGAAATGACCACGCGCACCGCCCACGAAGACTGGGACGATCAACCCGCCCCGTCGATGGCGGCCACCGCTCTGCTGCGGGAGCCGCCCGCGACCCCTCGGGGTGCACGTACTCGTGCGGCTCTGGTGGCGGCAGCGCGCACGGTGTTCGAGCGGTCCGGGTACCTCGACGCGCGGCTCACCGACATCACCAAGGAAGCGCAGTGCTCGACGGGGTCGTTCTACACCTACTTCGACAACAAGGAGCAGGTGTTCGCCGCTGTCCTGGAGGCGGCGCAGGAAGACATGATGCACCCGGGGATGAAGCGGGTGCAGGACACCGATGATCCGTACGCGGTGCTCGAGGCCAGTAATCGTGCGTACCTCGAGGCTTATCGTCGCAATGCCAAGCTCATGGGACTCCTCGAGCAGGTAGCTCACATCGACCCGGTATTCGCGGATCTGCGCCGGCAGCGTGCCGACGCCTTCATTGCCCGCAACGCCAGGGGCATCGCCGAACTGCAGGCGCGCGGAATTGCCGACACGAAGCTGGATCCGATGCTGGCGTCTCGGGCGCTGTCCGGGATGGTCAGCCGCCTGGCCTACAGCGCCTTCGTGGCAAACGAGCACGGCTCGGGAGGCACCCCCATCGAATTCGACGACGTCGTCTTCACCACTACCCGAATCTGGGCGAACGGCCTGCGGTTCCCCGATCGGGACTGAACACCGTGGCTCGGTGACGGCAACACCAGGTCCGCAAAGCTGAATCCGACACCGGATTCAGATATGTTCTGTGGAAGACTGGGGCTCATCAGCGTGTCCCCCGAGGGAGGAATCTCGTGCAGATCGCGCAGAAAGTTGCCATCGTCACCGGAGGCGGAGGCGGAATCGGTGGTGCTCTGGCGGAGCGGCTGGCCGCGGAAGGCGCCCGCGTGGTCGTATCCGACCTCGACGCCGCGGCGGCGCAGTCCGTCGTCGACCGGATCACCGCCACCAGTCCGGGTGCCGCTATCGCGGTGGGAGCCGACGCATCGGACACGACGCAGATCGCATCGCTCATCTCGGCAGCGGAAAGCGAATTCGGTCCCGTCGACCTCTACTTCGCGAACGCAGGTGTGGCGGCAGGCAGCGACCTCGAATTCGACGACGCAGTGTGGGACCTCGCACTGGACGTCAACGTTCGCGCGCACATTCGGGCCGCGCGTCTGCTGGTACCGGGCTGGGTCGAGCGCGGCGAAGGGTATTTCGTCAGTACGGCCTCGGCGGCCGGACTCCTGACGCAGATCGGCTCGGCGCCCTATTCGGTGAGCAAACATGCGGCCGTGGGCTTCGCCGAGTGGCTGTCCGTCACCTACGGCGATCAAGGTGTGCGCGTCAGTTGCCTGTGCCCGATGGGTGTCAACACCAAGCTGTTGACGGACGACGCTGCGTTGTCGGCCACGGCTGCACGTGCTGTCACCACTGCCGGAGCGGTACTCGAACCGGCCGACGTGGCCGAATGTGCTCTCGCGGCAATCGAAGCGGAGCAGTTCCTGATCCTTCCGCACGCCGAGGTGCTGGAGATGTATCGACACAAGGGCGCCGACTACGACCGATGGATCCGGGGAATGCGCCGCTATCAGGCCGCACTACTCGGCCAGACTTCCTGACCCACCTCCACGAGGAGTTCGCATGTCTGTGTTCGACGTATCCGACCGCGCGAAGAAGTATCAGACCGATCTACTGGAGTTCATGGACTCGCACGTGTATCCCGCGGAGAGGGTGTACGACGAGCAGATGCGCGAATCGGGCGATCCGCACTTCCAGCCGCCGATCCTCGAGGAGTTGAAGGCGGAGGCGCGTAGCCAGGGTTTGTGGAATCTGTTTCATCCGCATCCGGAGTGGGGTCCGGGCCTGACGAACCTCGAGTATGCACCGTTGGCGGAGATCATGGGCCGCAGCCATCTCGCGTCTGAGGCGTGCAATTGCAACGCACCCGACACCGGGAACATGGAAGTGCTCACGCTGTTCGGCACCGATGAGCACAAGGAGAAGTATCTGAAGCCGTTGCTGGACGGGACGATGGCGTCCGCGTTCGCGATGACGGAGCCCGCGGTGGCGAGTTCGGATGCGACGAACATCGAGATGTCGATGGTCCGCGACGGCGACGACTACGTGCTCAACGGCCGGAAGTGGTTCGCGTCCAATGCCTTGCATCGCAACTGCAAGGTAATGATCGTGATGGGTAAGACCGATCCGTCGGCGGCGCCGCACCGGCAGCAGTCGATGATGGTGGTTCCGATCGATGCGCCCGGTGTCACGGTGATGCGGGGCCTGCCGGTGTTCGGATATCAGGACCGGGAGGGGCATGCGGAAATCGACTTCGCCGACGTGCGGGTTCCGGGCAAGGACGTGCTGAAAGGGGAGGGGGAGGGTTTCGCGATCGCCCAGGCCCGGTTGGGCCCGGGACGCATTCACCACTGCATGCGGGCGATCGGGATGGCCGAGCGGGCGCTCGAGCTGATGTGCCGGCGGGCGTCGTCGCGGGTGACGTTCGGGAAACCGGTCAGCGACAACGCCAATATTCAGGACTGGATCGCCGAGGCCCGGATCGAGATCGAGATGGTGCGCCTGTTGACGCTCAAGGCGGCCTACTTGATGGACACCGTCGGGAACAAGGAGGCGCGCACGGAGATCGCGGCGATCAAGGTGGCGGCACCAAATATTGCGCTGAAAATCATCGATCGGTCGATCCAGGTGCACGGCGGCGCGGGTGTCACCGATGACTTCCCCTTGGCGATGATGTATGCCCATATGCGGACGCTGCGCCTCGCGGACGGTCCGGACGAAGTGCACAAACTTTCCATCGCAAGACGAGAACTGCGTAAATACCGTTCGACAACCGGCAACAACCACCATGGAGGAAACAAGTGAGCCAGGACCGTAGAACCGCCATCGTCACCGGATCGGCCCGCGGTATCGGCACCGCCGTCGCACAGCGGCTGGCGAGCGACGGACATGCAGTCGCCGTCCTCGACCTCGACGAGTCCGCCTGTGCCGGGACGGTCGACGCGATCACGTCGGCCGGCGGCGAGGCCCTCGCCGTGGGTGCCAATGTGGCGGACGAGGCCTCGGTCACGGCGGCGGTCGAGCGCGTGGCATCCGAACTGGGCGCACCGACGATCCTGATCAACAACGCCGGGATCACCCGCGACAACCTGCTGTTCAAGATGTCGGTCGACGACTGGGACGCCGTGATGAACGTGCATCTGCGTGGCGCCTTCCTGATGTCACGTGCCGTCCAGAAATACATGGTGGACGCCAAGTTCGGCCGCATCGTCAACCTGTCCAGCACGTCGGCGCTCGGCAACCGTGGCCAGGCCAACTACTCTGCCGCCAAGGCAGGCATGCAGGGCTTCACCAAGACGCTGGCATTCGAGCTCGGCAAATTCGGCGTCACCGCGAACGCGATTGCACCCGGATTCATCGAGACGGAGATGACCGCCGCCACGGCCGAGCGCGTCGGTATGAGCTTCGAGGATTTCAAAGCCGCCGCGGCGTCACAGATTCCTGTCGCTCGTGTCGGTCAGCCCGAGGACATCGCCCACACCGCGTCGTTCTTCGCGAGTGAAGGCGCCGGATTCGTCTCCGGGCAGGTCGTCTACGTCGCCGGCGGACCGAAGGACTGATCGATGAAGGCATGGCGTGTGCACGAAGTAGGACAACCCAGGGAGGTCCTCACTTTCGAGGACGTCGCCGACCTCGAGCCGAAGTCCGGGGAGCTGCTGGTCAAGGTTCTTGCAGCTCCCGCCAACTTCCCGGACGTGCTGTTGTGCCGCGGCGAGTACCAGATCAAGCCGCCGCTGCCTTTCACTCCCGGGGTGGAATTGTGCGGCGAGGTGGTGGCGCTCGGCGAGGGTGTCACCGAGTTCGCGGTCGGTGACCGGGTGATCGGCATGCCCAGCCTGCCGAACGGCGGTTTCGCGGAGCTCGCCGTGATGTCGGTGGCCACGACCTTCCCGGCACCGGCCACATTGGACGACGCGGAGGCGTCGGCGTTGTCGATCGGGTATCAGACGGGGTGGTTCGCGCTGCACCGCAGGACACAGCTGCGGGCGGGCGAGACACTTCTCGTGCAGGCGGCAGCCGGTGGAGTGGGTAGCGCGGCCGTCCAGTTGGGCAAGGCGGCCGGCGCAAAGGTGATCGGTGTGGTGGGCGGCCCTCAGAAGGCCGAGTACACCCGGGCTCTCGGCGCCGATCTGGTCGTGGACCGGCACAGTGAGGACTTCGTCGCCGCGGTGAAGGACTTCACCGGGGGGCGGGGCGCGGACGTCGTGTTCGATCCGGTGGGTGGCGACTCGTACGCCAAGTCCACGAAGTGCATCGCGTTCGAGGGGCGAATCGTCGTGATCGGTTTCGCCAGTGGCACCATTCCCTCGCCCGGCCTCAATCATGCGCTGATCAAGAACTACTCGATCATCGGACTGCATTGGGGTCTCTACAACGCCTACGATCCCGCGGCGATCAGGGAGTGCCACGCAGAGCTGACACGGTTGGCCGATGCCGGTGACATCAAGCCGATGATCAGTGAACGCCTCGGACTCAGCGAGGTAGCGGACGGACTCGCCCGACTCGGCGAGGGAACGACGGTCGGCCGGCTCGCTTTCCTGCCGGGCCGCTAGCTGCCGTCGGCGTCGCGTTTCTCGTACAGCTCCTCGAGGTTGTGCCGCAAGGTCGCCTCGGTGTTCTTCACGGCCGTCTCGACGAACGGTTCGACGATGAGCCCGAGGGCCTTGCCGGCCAAACCTCCGGGGAGCTTGTACGCGAAGTCGACGCCGAGTTCGGTCCTGTCCGGGCCGAGCGCCACGAACGTCCACGTAGACGAGTTGGCCGCGCCGTCGAGCGATGCCAAGGTGATCACCCGATCCTTCTCCCAGGCGGTGACCTCGAGGCGGGACCGCAGCGTGGTCGGGCCGATGTGGATCGCCGCATCGAACGTCGAGCCCAATCCCTGATCGAAACCGCCGATGGGACGGAAATCAGACACGCCGAACATCCAGTCGGGGACCGTCCTGTAGTCGTCGATATACGTGAACGCCACGTCGATGGGGACGGCGGCTACCGCGGAATGACGGACGTGGATCATCGGGTGGTCCCTGGCTCTCTGTCGGAAATGACTGTCGATCTGGGCGACCTCGCTCGAGTCTAGTGAACTCCCGGTACCGAAGCAGGGCGTCGCCGGGTCCCCCCTTCCTTCTGGGCCGTCGATGCGCGGCTGATTTTGCTTGGCCACCCCCCTGCCCTTCTTTCCGGTCCTGGGCGGCCACGAGGGCGCAGGCGTGGTGACCAAGGTGGGCCCGGAGTGTCGAATCTTGCCGAAGGGGACCACGTGGTCCTCGCCTTCGTCCCGGCGTGCGGACGGTGCCGTTCTTGTGCGAAGGGCATGCAGAACATCTGCGACGAAGGTGCCGGTCTCCTCACCGGGCAGGCGATCGCCGACAAGACCTTCCGGGTCACCCTGGGCGGTGAGCCTGTTCTGCAGATGTGCCTGCTCGGCACCTTCTGCCCCTACGTGACGGTGAGCGAGGCGTCGGTCATCAAGATCGAGAACGACATCCCTCTCGACAAGGCGGCGCTCCTCGGCTGCGGCGTCTCGACCGGATGGGGCTCGGCCACGCAGATCGGTGGAACGCAGGTCGGTGACACCGTCGTGGTGATCGGCGTCGGTGGTGTCGGCATCAATTCGGTGCAGGGCGCGGCCAGTGCCGGTGCGCGTTTCGTCGTCGCCATCGATCCGGTGGAGTTCAAGCGGCAGAAGGCGAAGGAATTCGGTGCCACCCACGCCTTTGCGTCGCTCGAAGAGGCGGCTCCGACGATCGGCGAGATCACCTGGGGGCGGATGGCCGAGGTCACGATCATCACGGTCGGTGAGATCGAAGGCGACATGATTCAGCCGGCGATGAGCATCACCGGCAAGGGCGGCCAAGTGGTGGTGACGGGAATGGGTAGCGCGGCAGACACGCAGGTCACCCTCAGTCTCTTCGAGCTCACCTTGCTGCAGAAGCGGTTGCAGGGCGCCATCTTCGGCGGCGTCGGCCCGAGGTCGCAGATCCCGGCGCTCCTCGACCTCTATCGCAACGGAACGCTGAAGCTCGACGAGTTGGTAACCCGGACATATCGCCTCGAGCAGGTCAACGACGGATACCGGGGCATGCTCGACGGGAAGAACCTGCGTGGGCTGATCGTGTACTCGGACGACGACTACTGAGGGGACGCTCTACCGTATGACCCATGACGGTTAACGGCACGGAGGCCGGTAGTTCGTGGCGCGAATACACGGACCAGGGGTTGTCCAAGGTTCTGGCGGCCGCCCTGGCTGCGTTCGTCGAGAAGGGGTACGACGGCGCCTCGATTCGTGAGATCGCGGCCCGTGCCGGACTGTCCGTACCCGGTCTTTACCATCACTACCCCTCGAAGCAGGCACTGCTCGTGGGGTTGACCAACGCGGTGATGCGTGACCTGCTCGACCGCAGTCGCGCGGCCGTCGCCGAGGCAGGGCCGACTCCTGGCGAGCGATTCGACGCGGTGATCGAATCACTGCTGCGTTTTCACATGTATCGGCGTGAACAGTCCTTCGTTGCGTCCCGGGAGACGCGGAGCATGGAGCCCGACAGCAGGCAGGCTTACATTGCCCTGCGGGACGAGCAGCAGCAACTGGTCGACGACATCGTGCGCGACGGCGTCGCGGCCGGCCTGTTCCGGACACCCTTCCCGGAGGACGCGAGCCGCGCTGTCGTGACGATGTGTGTCTCGGTCGCCACCTGGTACCGCGAGGACGGGCCGTTGTCGCCCGACGAAATCGTCGAACGGTATCTGGTGATTGCTCGTAGCACGGTAGGGGCCGTCGACTGACGTCTTGACCACGTCGCGTTCCTGTGGGATGGTCGACGCCAGTGCGACCGAGCGAGTGATCGGTCGGTCCCGGTGTTCGTTTTGACTGGAGGTAGTGGTGGCGATCGATCTGTCTTATGCGCCGGAGGTGACGGTGCTGGTCGAGAAGACCAGGGCGTTCACCCGTGAGGTGGTGCTGCCTGTCGAGGACGAACACGGCGGCGACATCACCGCGGCAGGTGGCGACACCCTGCGAGTCGAGCTGCAGAAGGCCGCCAAGGAGGCCGGTGTCTTCGCCCCGCACGCTCCCGTCGAATACGGCGGACACGGGTTGAACATGACGGACCGCGCCCCGGTCTTCGAGGAAGCCGGCTACTCGCTGTTCGGCCCTATCGCCCTCAACATCGGCGCGCCCGACGAGGGCAATGTCCACATGCTCGCGCATATCGCCAGTGCGGAGCAGAAGGAGCAGTTCCTCGCTCCCCTCGCCCACGGTGACGTGCGGTCGGCTTTCGCCATGACCGAGCCCTCCCCGGGCGCCGGGTCCGATCCGTCGGCTTTGACCACGAGGGCCGAGAAGGTGCCCGGTGGGTGGAAGATCAACGGGCACAAGTACTTCATCACCGGCGCCGACGGTGCCGGATTCTTCATCATTTTCGCGCGCACGTCGGGGCAGCCCGGCGACCGCGGTGGTGCCACCATGTTCCTCACCCCAGCCGACGTGCCCGGTCTGAAAGTGGGCCGGCACATCGACACGCTCGACAAGTCCATGATCGGAGGCCACTGCGAGGTGTTCTTCGACGATCTGTTCATACCCGACAGCGGTGTGCTCGGTGAGGTGGACGAGGGATTCGCTTACGCGCAGGTGCGGCTCGGCCCGGCGCGGATGACGCACGTCATGCGCTGGCTCGGTGCGGCGCGGCGCGGTCACGATGTCGCGGTGGCCCACGTCGCTCGGCGTGAAGGGTTCGGCGGCAAGCTGGGCGATCTGGGCATGGTCCAGAAGATGGTCGCGGACAACGAGATCGACATCGCCGCTACTCGGGCGTTGCTGACACAGGCGTGCTGGGAACTCGATCAGGGCGGGCACGCGAGCAACGCCACTTCCATCGCCAAGACCTATGCCGCAGAGGCGATCTTCCGGATCGTCGACCGCTCGATCCAGATGTGTGGCGGTCTCGGAGTGTCCGGCGATCTGCCTCTCGCACGGCTCTCTCGTGAGGTGCGTCCCTTCCGGGTGTACGACGGCCCGTCCGAGGTGCATCGCTGGGCGATCGCCAAGCGTGTCATCGGTGCTGCCAAGAAAGCGGCGCGGGAGGCGGGGGCATGACCGAGCATCGCGGGCTCGACCTCGTTGCTCTGGAGAAGTTCCTGACAGAGATGGAGGTTCCGCTCGACGGCGAACTGCGGGCCGAACTGATCTCCGGCGGAAAATCCAACCTCACCTACACAATTTTCGACGACTCCTCGCGGTGGGTGCTGCGAAGGCCGCCCACCGCGGGGCTCACACCGTCCGCGCACGACGTGGCCCGCGAATACCGGGTCACGTCGGCGCTGCAGGGCACGAGCGTTCCCGTCGCAGCCACGGTGGCGCTGTGTGAGGACAACAGCGTGATGGGGGCCCCTTTCACCGTTGTCGAACATGTCACGGGGCAGGTGATCCGCACCCAGTCGGAGTTCGATGCGCTGTCCGACAACGAAATCGATTCCTGTGTGGACGAATTGGTCCGGGTGATTGGTGACCTGCACAACGTGGACTATCAGGCCGTCGGCCTGGGAGAGTTCGGGCGCCCGGACGGATATGTCGCCCGGCAGGTGAAGCTGTGGGCGGGGCAATGGGCCAGGGTCAAGACCGAGGATTCGGCCGACGTCGATCGTCTGCACGCCGCTCTCGCGGAATCCGTGCCCGATCGGTCGGAGTCGTCGATCGTGCATGGCGACTACCGGATCGACAACACCATCCTGTCGGCGGCGGACGTGACCAAGGTTGCGGCGGTAGTGGACTGGGAACTGTCGACTCTCGGCGACCCTCTCACCGACGTGGCGCTGATGTGCGTCTATCGCGCACCCGCCTTCGACCTCGTGCTCGGTGAAGCAGCGGCGTGGACGAGTCCGCGGATGCCGTCCGCTGACAACCTTGCCCAGCGGTACACCGTGGCGTCCGGTCGCGAACTGAAGAATTGGAATTTTTACCTGGCGTTGGCCAATTTCAAACTGGCTGTCATTGCCCAGGGTATCCACCACCGGTACCGCGCGGGTGCCACGGCAGCCGAGGGATTCGACAAGGCAGGTGAGGCGGTGCCCGCGCTCGTCGACGCCGGACTGCGCGCACTGAAGGGGAAGTCCGCATGAGCAGGTCTGCACTCATCACGGGAGCGTCGCGCGGAATCGGTCGCGGTATCGCCACCCGCCTCGCCGAAGCAGGCTACGGGCTGACCCTCAGTGCTCGTGACGCCGAGCGCCTCGAAGTGGTGGCAGACGAGCTGCGCGCGGCCGGCGCGAAGGAGGTGGTCGTCGTGGCCGGCGACCTCGCCGATGAAGCCTCTGCCGGCCGCGTGGCAACGGCGCATGCCGACACCTTCGGTTCACTGAATGCGTTGGTGCTCAACGCAGGTGTGGGGACGGCCGGGCCGATCGGCGAGTTTCCGATGCGCCGCTTCGCCAAGAGCGTCGATGTGAATCTGCGGGCCCCGTTCAGCTTGCTGCAGCAGGCGCTGCCGATGCTCCGGACCGCCGCGACCGAGAATCCGGCGAAAGGCGCCAAGGTCATCGCCCTGGCCTCGATCACCGGTGTCTACGCCGAAGCGGGACTGGCCGTCTACGGGGCCACCAAGGCCGCCCTGATGTCACTGGTCGAGACACTGAACGTGGAGGAGTCGGGCAACGGAGTGTCCGCTACGGCCCTTGCTCCCGCGTTCGTCGACACCGATATGTCCGCGTGGACCCACGACAAGATTCCGCCGGAGTCGATGATCGAGGTAAACGACATCGTCGAACTGGTCGATGCGCTGCTGCGACTGTCGTCCCGCGCGGTGGTGCCCAAGATCGTCGTCGGGCGCGCGGGAACGGACGGGTACCGAGCCTGAGCGGACGTCAGACCTCGTCGTCCCCTTTCGCTTCGCCGCGCTTACGGAAGAACTTGAAGCCGGGAACGCCCTGGATCGCCTGACGCACACCCTGCACTTCTTCGAGGAGTAGGTGGATCTCGGGGGACACCGTGTCGAGGCTGGCCAGGATGGGCAGCAACCCCTCCATACGCAGTGTCAGCTCGGGAAGATGATTCACCAACCCGATCGCCGCATGAATCTCGTCCTCCGACAGGTCCTCGACGAACCGGGCAGCCATCGGCGCCGCCTTGGTTGCGAGCGGCTCGTACAGGCCGATCAGGGTCTGAGCCGAGGTGGACAACTCCGTGCTCGAGGTGACCACGGTCGCGGCTCGGTCGGCTACCTCGTTCGCCTTGGCGACGGCCATTTCGGCGCGTTCGCTGATTGTCTCGATCCGGGTGATGAGCACCTCCACTCGGTCGAGCAGCGCGGCGACCCGATCGGGGAGTGAGGCAGCGAAACCAGCAGTGTCCATCGACCAGCGGGCCACACCCGTGGCAGTGCGCACGAGGTCGTCAGGGCTGGGGAATGCGAGAGCCATTCCCACATCCTGCCTGATGCCCTCGCGGGGCCGTCTCACGACGGGCCCGCGAGAACGGGGCATCGGGACAATCTCACGTTTCGGCGTTCCCAGGCGTCTACCTGTCAGAGGTCAGCACACCTGGAAGGATTGTTCCCGTGAATGCCGAACGAGCAGCGCACACCGTCATCGACTCCCCGATCGGTCCCCTCACGCTGGTCAGCGTGGAAGGGGTTCTCAGCGGCATCTACATGGCCGAACATCGGCATCAGCCCGAAGTCGCGACTTTCGGTGAGCGCGGCGACGGTGGTTTCGAAGCCGCCGCGACACAACTCACCGAGTACTTCGACGGTGGACGCACCGAGTTCACGCTGCCCCTCGCCGCCCGCGGCACACCGTTTCAACAGCGGGTATGGGACACGCTGCGGACCATCCCGTACGGGGAGACGTGGACGTACCGCGAATTGGCGGAGGCGCTCGGCAGTCCCACGGCCATCCGGGCGGTGGCCGCGGCGAACGGCAAGAATCCGATCAGCATCATCGTTCCGTGCCACCGGGTCGTCGGAACCGACGGCAGCCTCACGGGGTATGCGGGAGGGCTCGACCGCAAGCGTTTCCTGCTGAACCAGGAGGCGGAACGGTCGGGAATCCGGCTGAGCCGATGGGCCTGATTCCGTTCGAGCAGATCGTGGCCGAGCACGGCCCCACGGTGTTGCGGGTCTGCCGGGCGGTGGTCGGGCCGATAGACGCCGAAGACGCCTGGTCGGACACGTTTCTCGCCGCCATGCGCGCGTATCCGGATCTGCGGCCTGGAAGTAACGTCGAGGCCTGGCTCGTGACCATCGCGCACCGCAAGGCGCTCGATCACATTCGGGCCCGGGAACGCCGGGCCGTTCCGACAGATCACGTTCCCGAGCAGACCACCGACCGCGGGCTGCCCGGAAGCAGCGACCCCGAATTGTGGGAGGCGGTGGGCGCCTTGCCCATGAAACAACGCGCCGCCGTGGCCTACCGCTACTTGGCAGGATTGCCCTACGCCGACATCGCAGTGATCCTCGGCAACTCGCCGGACGCTGCCAGACGCGCCGCGGCCGACGGTATTGCGGCCCTGCGTAGGTCCCGCTCGATCTCGATGCTGGGAGACAGAGTGAGTGGAGAAAGAGGATGAACACCATTCCGGACATCATCGACGCCTTGTCGGTATCGGATTCCGATGTCGAGCGAAGACTCCGCACCCGGCTCACCGCCGCCGCCGCCGACGCCGGACTCCTCGACGTCGCGTACCGGACCGTGGACAGTCCTGTCGGTTCGTTGCTCCTGGCGGCGACCGACCGTGGCCTGGTACGTGTCGCCTTCGCCGGCGAGGGCCACGATGCCGTGTTGCAGAGACTCGCCGAGCGCATCAGTCCCCGGATACTCCGCGCGCCGGCCCGGCTGGACGCGGTGGCCCGCGAACTCGAGGAGTACTTCCGGGGGCAACGCACGTCGTTCGACGTCCCGCTCGACTTCCGCCTGGCCAAGGGCTTCCGGCGGGAGGTGCTCACCCACCTACCCGAGATCCACTATGGCCAGACGTGGAGCTATGCCACCGTGGCGGCCGCTGCGGGCAGTCCCCGGGCCATGCGGGCCGTCGGAACCGCCTGCGCGACAAACCCTCTGCCGGTGGTGGTGCCCTGCCACCGAGTGGTACGCAGCGACGGCAGCCTCGGTCAGTACGTGGGCGGGGCCGCAGCGAAGTCCCTGCTACTGACGTTGGAAGCTGCAGCGTGAGGGTTCTCCTGCCCTACCGCGACCCCTTCACCCACGCTCCGCTGTGGAGTGCACTGCGGGCCCACACCATCGCCGGTCTCGAGCGGCACGATCCCGACACCGGTGCCCACACACGCGTGGTGAACGCCGCACACGGACCCGCCCTGGTCACCGTTGTCGTCCGCCCCGAGAAACGGCATGTCGAGACCCGCATCGTCCCGGCGCATTCCGCGGATGTCGGGGAGTTGACCGATATCGTGCGCCGCTGGCTCGATCTGGACGCAGACCCGCTCGCGATCGACGCCGCACTCGGCCGGCACCCGGAACTTGCTTCGCTGGTGGCGTCGCGACCGGGGCTGCGGCGGCTGGGCAGCGTCGACGGCTTCGAGACCGCAGTCCTCACCGTGCTGGGCCAGCAGGTGTCGCTCGCCGCGGCGCGGACGTTCGGTGCCCGGTTGGTCGCCGCCTACGGGCGGCCGGTGCACGGCGAGTTCCGTGCGTTTCCCACACCCGAGGTACTGGCCGATCGATCGCCGGAGGAGTTGCGTTCCGCGATCGGTCTGACCGGAGCCCGGGCACGCACCGTGCACGCGCTTGCGGACGCCGCCGCGGACGGGTTGCCACTCGACGCCGACACCGAACCGGCGAAGTTCCGGGCCGGTGTACTCGCGCTGCCCGGAATCGGTCCGTGGACGGCGGACTATCTGACGGTGCGAGTGCTCGGCGACCCGGACGCGTTTCCTGCCGACGATCTCGTTCTCAGGCGGGCACTCGGGGTGGGTAAGGGCAGCGAAGCTGCCGCTCTCGCCGAGGCGTGGCGGCCGTGGCGCGCGTATGCCCTCTTCCACCTCTGGACCGCAGAAGCGTTCTAGCCCTTCGCTTTCGGGAACCTAGTCCTTCGCTTTCGCCAAATCGGACGGCCACCAGATCTTCTTGCCGATGTCGTGCGAGAGGGCGGGAACGAGGATGCTGCGCACGATGATCGTGTCGAGGAGCACGCCGAAGGCCACCGCGAAACCGACCTCGGCGAGGAACACCAGAGGTAGCACACCCAGCACCGCGAACGTTGCTGCGAGGACGACACCGGCCGAGGTGATCACACCACCGGTGACCGCCAGTCCGCGCAACACGCCCGACCGTGTGCCGTGCTCCTGGGTTTCCTCGCGCACACGGGTCATCAGGAAGATGTTGTAGTCGATGCCCAGTGCCACGAGGAACACGAACGCGAACAGCGGGAACGCCGGATCGGCGTTGGCGAAGTGGAAGACGTGTGTGAAGAAGAATCCGCACACGCCCAGAGTCGCCGCGAAGGACAACACCACCGTGGCGATGAGGATGACCGGTGCCAGCAGTGCGCGCAGGAGCACGGCCAGCACCAGGAAGATGACGACGAGCACGATGGGGATGATCAGGTTCCGGTCGTGCACGGACGCCGTCTGCACGTCGAGGGTGGTTGCGGTGCCTCCACCGACCAAGCCGTCGGCGCCGGGAACGGCGTGCACCGTCTCACGTAGTCGCTCCACGGTCGCTAGGGCTTCCGGGGAATCGTACGAGTCGGCGAGAGTCGCGTTGACCACCATGCGACCGTCGATCGGCGCCGCGGTGAGGAAGTCGGGCGGGCAGCCCGTCTGTCCTGCTGCGGCCGACGCCACCGCCTCGGGGTTCGCCTTGACCAATGCGGACAGCTTCTCCACGTCGACTTGTGGACACACGGCGCCGGGCTCCTTCGATACCCCGTCGACAGCACTGACCGCGTCGATGACTGCCTGCGTCTGTGCGGCGTTGGTCAGGATGACGGCCGGAGCGCCGGCGCCCGGATCGAACTTGGAGTCGTAGAGTTCCTGTCCGACGACGGCGTCCGGGCGGTTGGTGAAGCTCTCCGAGGACGTCAGCCCCTCCGTCTTCAAACTGCCGATGCCCACCAGGAACAGTGCGGCCAACAGCACTGTCGTACCGATCCAGAACGGCCGGTCCTTGCTGCCGACCTGGGCGGCGATCTTGCCCCACAGACCGTGCGTGGTGAGATCCGCTGCCTCGTCCACCCGAGGCTTGCGTGGCCAGAACACCCACCGACCTGCGGTGGCCAGAGCCACCGGCAGGAAGCTCATCATCACCAGATACGTGCAGACGATGCCGATGGCAGCCACGGGACCGAGGCTCTTGTTGGAATTGAGCTCCGAGAATGTGAGGCACAGCAGGCCCAGGATGACGGTGACCGCGGACGCCGTGATGGCGGGAGCCGACTCCCGCCAGGCCTTGGCCATCGCGTCGAAGCGGCTGGGATAGAAATGGAGCTCCTCCCGATACCGAGAGATCAAGAGCAGGGCATAGTCGGTGCCCGCACCGATCACCAGGACGAAGAGAATGCCCTGGCTCTGACCGGTGAGCGTGAGCACCTCCGCCTTCGCGAGGAAGTAGATCACCATCGACGCCATGCCCAGGGCGAGTAGCGCCGAGAAGAGCGGGAAGAACCACAGCACCGGGGACCGATACACCACCAGCAAGATCAGGACGACGACGAGCAGGGCGGCACCGAGTAGGGCGCCGTCGAGCCCGGCGAACGCGTCGATGAAGGCCACGAGGAGACCACCGGGTCCCGCGGGGAGCACCTCGAGCCCGCCGGCCGCGTTCTCGGCTGCGGTGAGCACCTCCTGTTCCGTGGTGGCGAGCACGTCACCGGCGACGGCAGTGCCGTTCTCCTTTGCGACGAGGGGAACGAAAATCGACGCGGTGGTGCCGTCCTCGGAGTACTGGGGTTGTGACATCCCCTCCGCATCGACGCCCTCGACGGTGGCGATGTCCTCGCGGGCCTGCGCGATGGCAGCCTTGTCCTGATCGGTGAGTGCCGAGTCGCGATGAAACAGTACGAAGCCGGGAATCGTCTCCACTGTGAGGAACTTCGACGACTCGTTGGTGACGACGGTCGACTCTGCGGTACTCGACAGGTAGGCGGCGTTGTCGTTCTTCTGGACCTCGGCCAGCTTTCCCTGGAACGACCCACCGAATCCCCCCGCGAAGAAGGCGATGATCGCGATGGCCACGATGGTGAACGCGGGCCAGCGGAATTTGCGCGGCGCCTCACCGCTTGTGCTCGCGCCCGTCGAATCCAACTTGGTCATGGGTTCTCCTTCGCCGCCCCCACCAGCAATGGGTCCCAGTACACCACGCGTAGCCCGTCGGCGACACCGGAAATTGGTGTGGTCAGGGCTCGATAGAACTCTCGCCGTAGCAGTCCCGCACCGCCACGTCCATGGGAAACCGCACCCGGGTGTCACCGAAGAGAAGGCGGGTGGCCACCTCGACGGCTCCGAGAACGTGCCGGGTAGCCGTCTCCGGGTTCCGGGTGTGCACCATCACCTCGTCGTGCTGGAAGAAGACGAGTTCGCTGTCGGAATCGTCGGCGAGCCGGCGTCGCAGATCGGCCAGCACACAGAGCGCCCATTCGGCGGCGGTGGCCTGCACGACGAAATTGCGCGTGAACCGCCCACGCGAACGGGCGTCACCGTGTGACCAGAAATCGGGTGCCGGCGGTGGGCAGGCCCGGCCGAGCCACGAATGCACCACCTCACCCCGTTCGCCTGCCCGGGCAGCCTTCTCCACGTACTCGACTGCGACAGGGAAACGTGTGCGCAGCAGGGTGAGTAGCGAACGGGCCTCACCGGCCGTGGCACCGTACAGAACACCGAGGATCGCCACCTTGGCCTTGGCGCGGTCACCGTCGAACGTCTCTGCGGCTACCGGGGCATACAGGTCGTCCGCGCCCGCCGCAGCCACCATGCGCGGGTCACCCGACATGGCCGCCAGAATGCGGGGCTCCAGCTGACCGGCGTCGGCGATGACGAAGGTGTGACCCGGGTCGGCGATCACGCTCGACCGGAGCGGCTTCGGAATCTGCAGCGCCCCGCCACCACGACTCGCCCAGCGGCCGGACACCACACCACCAGGCACGTAGACCGGCCGGAAGCGGTCGTCGCGGACCCAGCTGTCGAGCCACTGCCAGCCGTTGGTGCTGAACAACTTCGACAGGTCGCGGTGATGCAGGAGGAGGGGCACGGCGGGATGGTCGATCTCGCGCAGCAGGTGCTTGCGCGTCGACACCAGTTCGATGCCTTCGCGGCGGAAGGCGTCGATTACCTCCACATGGGACGCCGGGTTGATGCTGCGGCCGAACGCCGCGCCGATCTCTGCGGACACTGTCTGGATGCGCTGGGGAAGGTCGTACCCCTCGGGGCGTGGTCCCAGCGCGGCTTCGAGGAACGCCTCGTGGGCGGGAGCCGAGAAGGGTAATCCGTCGAAGCCCATCTCCGCGGCGGCGAGCGCGCCCGCCGACTCCGCCGCCACCAGAAGATCCAGCCGGGAATCGCTGCCGATCGTTTTCCGTTGTGCAGCGAAATCGGCGACTACCTGTTCAGGATCGGCGACCGGTGTGGTGTCGAACAGGCCGAGACGATCGTCGGTCAGCGGTTCCTCGGCGGGCGGCGCCGGAACCCCGTCGCGCATGCTCAGGATCGCGTGGGTGAGGGCGAGGTCGTGACAACGCCCCACCCGTATTCCGGCCCGTAGCAACGACGGGTAGACGGCCGCGGTGCCGACCCAGATCCAGCGGGGATGATCGGCGGCTTCGATGTCGGCCACCGCAGTCGCGGCGTCGGAGTGATGTCGTGGCGACTCGAGCGGAACCCCGGCCGGATCGGTGCGGATCGTCGTCGCACCACCGTCGGCGTCCGGAACCATCACCACTCTCACGGGCCCAGTCTGCTCCCCACCTCCGACAGGCCGGGACGCCCCCGTCGGCAGCGAGGAAACCCGCAGGTAGGGCAGTACACTGAGGCAAGATGCTTCTCGCCGGAAGGAGGCGCATCCGATGGCAACCATCGAGGAGTTCGAGCGGTCGGTAACCGACAAGGTGATCGCCGGACTTCACTCCACATTCGCCGACTACAAGGCTCGGGGAGTCAGAGTGTCCGAACTCGGCGATCCCGATCAGTTCGTCGAAAGGATCCTGGCGGCCGCGCCGGCCCTGCATCCCTGGTACGAACAGTTCGGAACGTATTGGTCGAGTTCGTCCGCCTGATCATGATCCGGCCACGTCCACCGTTTCGGGTGCGTTCGGTGCCTTGTGGCGGCGATGCAGTCCCTTACGGTCGTAGAAACGGGTGACGACGGCCCCGAAGATCAGGCCGATGAGCAGACCTCCGGCAGTCATCCACACTGCATGGATGAGTCCTGCGTCGCCCTTCGCACCGAAGAACAGGATGGCGCGCACCCCGATGTAGATCTGGTGCATCGGCTCGAATTCGCCGAGCCAGGTGTACAAGCGTGGTGCAGCCTCGAGCGGGATGGTTCCTCCCGAGGAGGGCAGCGCGAGGACGACGAAGATCATCAGATTGATGAGTAGCCCGAGATTGCCGAACGCGGCCATCACCGACATTGCCGTGATACCCACAGCGGCGATGGCGAAAGCGCCGTACTCCCACAGGGCCAGCGGGTCCGTGATCGGCAGTCCCAGGGCCGAGCTGATCCACAAGTACAGCCCGGAAACGATTCCCGCGAGCAGTGTCATGAGGGCCCACTTGACCAGCAAGGTATTGAAACGCGAAATCGGCACCGCCTCGTTGTGCAGGTACAGCGGCCCGACCTCCGTGGGGGTGAATCCCAGCATGCCGTCGACGAGAGTGCTCGCGATGGTGGCGCCGGTGAATCCTGCGAGGACGAGGAGCAGGGCGTAGTAGAACGCCGCCAGACCGTATCCGGTGCCTTCGGGCAGCGGGTTGTGGGCGACGGTCCGGACGTCGATGGGGTCGGTGAGGACGAGCCGGCTGGCGCCCGACAGCTGGGCATCGGGTGCGGTGGCAGCGAGTTGCTGCGTCACCTGGGCGGTGAGTTGCTCGCCCATCGTCTGATTGGCTTTGTCCATCGCCATCTGACCGATGTTCGACACCAGATTGGCGCTGATCGTTCCTGCACGCGGATTGGTGTAGATGGTGATGACGGGCCGCTCCACGTCACCGGGAATCACACTCGCCTGAGCCAGGATGAACGTGCGTTTCGTGAAGTCGCTCGGAATGACGATGGCACCGTAGAGGTCACCGTTGTCGAGTTTCGACTGCGCCTCGGCGATTCCGATTCGCCGGAGTTCCACCTTCTCGGGGTCGACACCCTCGATCAGCCCCGCCTCGATCTGGTCGCCGAGGTTCTGCTGCTCGGGCGGAGTCGAGCCGGGCAGCGTGTCACCCTCGTCCTGGTTGACCAGCGCGATCGGGAAATGGTCGAGGTTCTTGGTGGGGTCGAGCATGCCGCCCATGTACAGCGCGGCCAACAGCGACATGACGATCGACACCAGCAGCAGTGGGGCGATCCAGAAGCGTGGTGTCCGAAGCACGCTCGTCTTGCCGGACCCGCTCGTCTCGTGTGCCATTGCCCCTCGCGTCCTCCCGTGTCGACACCGGTCGACCCGCACACCCGACCAGCCGGGTCAAGCCTAGGCGGTCGTCCGGGAAATGCCGGGCCGACTCGAGGACTCGGCCGGATCCCGGTCGTTGTCGGCGGCCGCCTTGTACGCCGATTCGGACATGCCGCGGTGCCAGTACCCGATGAGCAGCACCTGAGACCGATCGAGCCCGACCTCGGTGCGCAGGTATCGGCGGAGTTCGCGGACCGTCGCGGATTCGGCACCCACCCACGCGAACATCGCGGACCGGTCGGCGGGCAGGACAGCGGCACGGACGGTGTCGGCGAGGCGACTGGCACCGCCGCGGCGGTACAGCCATTCCACCTCGACTCCGGCCGGATGACGTAGATCCTGGCGCTCGTGCTCGTCGGCGACGTCGATCAGCACCCGCCCCGACGCATCGGCGGGCAGCTCCTCGAGGATGGCCGCGATGGCGGGAAGTGCCGACTCGTCGCCCGCCAGCAGGTACCACTGCGCGGGACGGATCGATTTACCGCCGCCGCCGAGCACACCCAGTCGATCACCGGGCGCGGCGCTCCGGAGCCATTGCGCCGCGACACCGTCGTCGCCGTGGTCGACGAAATGCACGTCCAGCTCGGCGTTCTCCTGGCTGAGCCGCCGCACCGTGTACGTGCGTACCAGTTGCCGTCCCTCGGGCTCCGGCCACTGGTAGCGGCCGTCCACGTCGGGATCGGGAAGCAGTAGTCCGTGCACGGGATGCGGAAAGCACAACTTGATGTTGGGTACACACGATCCCGCGGCGTAGTCGAGTACCTCCGTCCCGGCGAACCGGACGCAGGTCATCCGTGGGGTGACCGGTCGAATGTCGGCGACCCGCAGAACAAGTGGGAGGCGGGGCGCACTCATCGGGCCGCAGTGACGTCGAACCAGGCGTCGAGGGTCGGCTCGCCGACGAGGTCCACGAGATCGACGGAGGCCCCGGCCGTCCGCCACCGCTCCACCAGCGCCATGACGCGCACCGAGTCCATGCCCTCGTCGAGGAGGTTCGCCGAATCGTCCAGTTCGGTCACCGGAACGCCGAGCACGTCGGCGACGTCCTCGCGAATTCGGTTCCGGCTGAGTGCGGTCTTCGGGGCAGAGCTCACGGGTTTCCCTCCGGTTCGTCGCTCGGAACTCGACTCGTTGAGCGTCTTCGGCGACATGGGGTAGGTTGCTGGGTTAGTGAAGCCTAAGCATAGTTCGTCGCGTCCGCGAGCGGGAATGGCGAACTGCTGCGACCGAGTGTGAATGGATGACGATGGCTGGATTCTCGAGGTACGCAATCGACTTGACACCGCTACGGACGAGTCGCGAATTCCGGTACATCTTCGTTGCCCGTACCATTTCGATCTTCGGCCTCGGACTGCTGCTCGTGGCGGTGCCGCTGCAGGTGTACGACATGACCGGTTCCACACTCTCGGTCGGCGCGGCCAGCATCGTCGTGGGGTCGTCGGTGTTCATCGGAACGTTGTTCGGTGGAGTGATCGCGGACAGGTACGACCGACGACCCGTGATTGCCCTCGCGCGAGCCAGCGCGGGTATCGCCTTCGCGATCCTGGCGGTCAACGCGTTTCTGCCGACGCCGCAGCTGTGGGTGATCTACCTGTGTGGCGTGATCGAGGGACTGGCAGGCGGAATCTCGTCGACGGCTTTGATGGCCGTGATCCCATCGCTGCTGCCGAAGGACAAGATGGCGGCCGCTGGGGCACTGATGACGGTCATGGCCGACCTCGGCACCGTCGCGTCGCCGGCGATCGGTGGCGTGATCATCGCGACCACGTCGGTGGGCACCAATTACGTGCTCGCCGCTGTCTCGTCGGCGATCACGGCCTACTGCATCGCCCGGTTGCCTTCGCTGCCACCACCTGTCAAGAACACCGAGGGTCCCCTGCGTTCGATCGCCAGCGGGTTCACATACGCCGCCAAGGATTCCGTGGTGGGCGGCACGCTGCTCGTGGGCTTCTGCGCGATGATGCTGACGGGTTGGAACGTTCTGCTACCCGCCTATGCGAGCGAGGTGCTCCACACCGGCCCCGCCGCAACCGGATTCCTCTACAGCGCCCCCGCCGTGGGCGCTCTCACCGGATCGCTCACCAGCGGCTGGACCGGGACGGCCCGTCGAGGCGGGCTCGTGGTGTTCTCGGCCGCGATGATCGCAGCGGGAGGCCTGGTTGGGGTGGGCGCCGTGCCGATGTTCGCCGTCACGTTCCTCGGCCTGGCAGCACACGGATTCGGGCGGGTAGTCGGCGACATTCTTCGATACGCCGTGATCCAGACCGAGACGCCGGAGGAATACCGGGGCCGCGTCGCCGGTGTGTGGGGTGCGCAGATCTCCACCGGTTCGGCAGCGGGAGCACTCGTCGCCGGTGCCGTCGGTGCCGCAGTCGGGCCGCGGGAAGCGTTCCTGCTCTACGGCGCCGGTGGCATCGTCGTGCTCGCCGTCCTGGCGCTCGTCCTGAAGGGGCTGCGCACCTACAGCAGTGCCGCCGCCGAAGACCTCTCGGCGGCGGCACAGTGACGCTGGGCAGAAATTAGCTGGTCGAGACGTTGTTTGCGGCCTGCGAGAGCTGCGGAACCAGCTTCTCGAGCAGCCACGGCATGCTCAGGACATTCGGGGAGCTCGACGCGAACACCAGCGGCGGGTCGGTCAGGCCGATGTAGGAGTTGGTGCGCACCGACTTCAGACCGGCGAACAGCGGGTTCGACTGCACCTCGTTCTTCAGCTCCGGCGACAGATACCACGCGAGCAGAACATCCGGGTCGTACGTGGGCAGCAGTTCGAGGCTGACCGGAGCCGCGAACTTGGTCTGATCGCTCTTCTCCCGAAGCTGCTGCGCGAGCGGGTCGACGGTGAACCCGAGGCTCGCGAGCATCTTCAGCCGCGGATCGGTGTCGAAATAGAAGTTGTACGAGCCCGGCTCGGTGCCGCTACCGAACGCCACGGTCTTGCCGGCGAACTCGGGATGCTGCGACTTCTGCTCGGCCAGCGTCTCCTGCGTCTTCGTGACCAGTTCCTCGGCCTGCGCGGACCGTCCGAGAGCCTTTCCGACGGTGGTGATCTGGTCTTCCCAGCTGGTCGCCCAGCGCCGTTCCGGATATGCCACCGTGGGTGCGATGGCCGACAGCTTGTCGAACTGCTCCTGGTTCAGTCCCGAGTGCACGGCGAGGATGACATCGGGATCGAGCGATGCAATCTGCTCGTACGGCATCTCCTTGCTCGACGCCGTCAGCAGGGTGGGCTCGGCGTTCGGGTCGAGTTCCTCGAGGCGTGCGCGCGACCACGGCAGGAGGCCGTCATCGGTTCCGGTATCGGACTTCATGTTCTGGACGGCGACGGGAACGACGCCGAGCGAGAGTGCGGCATCTTCGCTGCCCCAGCCGAGCGTGATCACACGCTCGGGGGATTCCGTGATCTCGGCGGTGCCCAGTGCCGACGAAATCGACACCGGGAAGGCCGACGCATCGGCCTGTCCGGTGGCGGATGCCGCCGAGTCGGTCGAGTCGGATGTCGACTCGCTGCAGGCACCGGCGAGCAGAGCGGTTGCCGCGAGCATCACGATCCCGGCTCTGCGCCAATATCTTCCGGACGTTGTCATCGATCTCCCTGTTCTCTTACTTGATGGGTCTGTGGGGTGTGTGAGCCGAACGCGGCCAGTGCCTCGTTCACCACCGTGCCGACCTCCCCGATCCAGCGGGGTTGGGTCATGTCCTTGTGCTCACAGTCGAGGTCGTGATTGACGATCGTGCCGTTCACGAAGGGCTCCCAGAGTCGGTGCGTGGCCGCAGTGGCGGGATTGCGTGCCGCCGTGAAGAAGAGCAGGTCGGAATTGACGACGATCTGCGAGGGCTCGGACTCGAGGCGCACGGCGTTGGCGAAGTTGTCGATCATCGCAGCGGGGGTGTGCTCGTTGATGCCGGCGAGTGCGCTGCCCTCGCCGCGGAGGATGTCGATCACCTGCTGCCTCGTCAGTCCCTCCGCGAGCAGCGGTTCCGGGTCGTACCCGACCATGTACAGCAGTGCGGCCAGCGCGTCCTGCTCGGTCGGCATGGACGCCCAGGCGTCGGACGGGAAGGAGTCGAGCATCACCAGCATGCCCAGCTCGTCACCCTGCTCCTGAAGCGCGCCCGCGATAGCGTGTGCCACCACGCCACCGAGCGACCAACCGAGGAGGTGGTACGGCCCGGTCGGTTGCACCGCGCGCATGTGCTCGAGGTACTCGGCGGCCATGTCCTGAAGGGTCTCGGGTGGGCGGGATGAGGTCGACAGGTTCGACGCCTGCACCCCGTACAGCGGGTAGTCGGAGTCGATGTGCCGCAGCAGTCCCGAATACCCCCAGCTGATCCCGCCTGCCGGGTGGAAGCAGAACACGGGCGGCCGCGAGCCCTCGGTGCGGAACGGCAGCAGGACGGCGAGCGCGTCGGCGTCGGAATCGTCGTCGAGGCGGCCCGCGAGTTGCGCGACGGTCGGCGCGGCGAACAATGACGCCACCGTCGCGGTCACGGACAGCCGTTTCGAGATCTCACTCATCAGCCCCGCGGCCATCA
The DNA here is from genome assembly GCF_018343855.1 of Rhodococcus sp. USK13. Lineage (NCBI taxonomy): Bacteria > Bacillati > Actinomycetota > Actinomycetes > Mycobacteriales > Nocardiaceae > Rhodococcus > Rhodococcus sp. USK13. Next base: position 1,861,183 of record NZ_CP069242.1, read on the forward strand.
GCGAGTGGCCACCGAGGTCGAAGAAGCTGTCGTCGATACCGACTCGCTCGAGACCGAGCGCCTCGGCGAACAACTGGCACAGCACTTCCTCGCGTGCCGTGCGGGGACCGCGTTCGGACACCTGCAACGACAGGTGCGGGACGGGCAGCGACGACTGGTCGAGCTTGCCGTTAGGGAGGGTCGGAAACCTCTCGACCGCAATGAATGCCGCGGGAATCATGTAGTCGGGCAGGCGGCTGGCGGCACGGCGGTGCAGTTGGTCGGGGTCGATGCGGCCGCCGGGAACCGACGTGGCATACGCGACCAGACGTTGATCACCGGGCCGGTCCTCACGCACCACGACCACGACGTGCTCGACGTCCGGGTCGCCGGCGAGCACGGACTCGATCTCGTTGAGTTCGATGCGGAACCCCCGCACCTTGACCTGCGTGTCGGCGCGGCCGGTGAAGTAGATCTGCCCGTCCCGACCCCACCACACCACGTCCGATGTCCGGTACATGCGGGTGCCGGGGTCTCCGAACGGGTCGGCGACGAATCGTTCGGCGGTTCTGGTGCTCTGGTGACGATAGCCCTGGGTGACACTGGCTCCGGCAAGATACAGCTCACCGGATACCCCGGGTGGCACCGGCCGCAAGCCGGAATCCAATACGTACGCATGCTTACCCGGATCGATGACGCCGATCGGCACCGGGCCCTCGTGTCCCGGCCGCACCAGGGCCAGCGTGGCATTGACCGTGCATTCGGTGGGACCGTAGGCGTTGAACAACCGCCGACCGGGCGCATACCGCTCGATCAGCTGGGCAGGGAGTTTCTCGGCACCGAGCATCAGGTCGACTCCGTCGGGGATCGAATGCTCGGGCGGGAACGCGGCCGCGAAAGATGGGGGGACACCCACGAAGTTCACGCGGTGGTCGCGGATGACGCGCGCGAGCGGTTCACCCGGGACCCGGTCTGCGTCCGTGGCGACCACCAGGGTTCCGCCCGACAGCAGACCCCACATGATCTGCCAGAACGCGAGATCGAAACTGATCGAGGAGAAGTGCAGTGCCCGGGTAGTGGAGTCCATCCCGATCACGTCCGACTGCAACGACAACAGGTCCGCGATACCGCGATGCGGAACCACGACGCCCTTCGGCACACCCGTCGAACCGGACGTATAGATCAGATACGCCGCGTCATCGAGTCGCAGTGGCCGGATGCGATCACGGTCCGTGACAGGTACGGCGGGGTGCGCGGACAGAAGCGTCCGAACCTCGGGGTCGTCCAGGTCGATCAGCGGAACGCCGGTGCCCAGCGCGCTGCGATCCGGTACCCCGACGGACGAGGTGACGACGGCGACCGGGGAGCCGTCGGCGAGCATGTGCGCGATCCGGTCCGCCGGATACGTGGGGTCGATCGGTAGGTAGGCGGCACCGCTCTTCAACACGGCGAGAACGGCGACGATCAACTCGGCTGATCGATCGAGCGCGAGGGCGACCACGTCTCCCGGTCCGGCGCCCCTCGCAATGAGAAGGCGTGCAAGCATATTCGCGCGCGCGTCGAGCTCGCCGTACGAAAGGGACGTCGCCGGCCTGACACCGCGTCCCACGGCGAGAGCCTCGGCGTCCGGCGTGCGGGCCACCTGCGCGGAGAAGTACTCGTCGAACGCGCGGGCCTCGATGCTGTGGCCCCGGTGCGACCACGTACCGAGCACCTGCGCACGCTCGACGTCGGTGAGGATGTCGAGTCTGGCAATGGATTCGCCATGACGGGCAACGAGTCGCTCGATCACCACGGCGAGGCGATCGGCCAGCGAATCGACGGTCGTATCGTCGAACAGTTCGGTGGAGTACTCGATGGTCACGTCGACCCCACCCTGACCGGCGTGTTCCTGGAAGCGAAGTGCCAGGTCGAATTTCGCGGACGTGGCGTCGAGCATCCGCACCGACGATTCCGTGCCGTCGAACCGCTGCGGTGAACCGTCGTCCTTCCAGTGCGACAGCATCACCTGGAAGAGCGGATGGCGGGCGCTGGACCGCGGCGGGTTGACCAGTTCGACGATGCGGTTGAAGGGGACGTCGGAGTGGTCGACCGCCTCGAGGTCGACCCTCCGCACGCGGTCGAGCAGCTCGTCGAATGTGGGAGCCCCCGACACATCGGTGCGAAGGACGACGGTGTTGACGAAGCAGCCCACCATGCCGTCGAGGTCGGGGTGGCTGCGGCCGGCGACGGGGACGCCCAGGGCGATGTCTTCACCGGCACCGAGTCGCTCCAGCAGCACCGCGACGGCGGCGTGGACGATCATGAAGAAACTGGCGCGCCGTTCCGTCGCGAGCGCTTCGATCGCGGCATGCAGCGAGGGCGGCAAGGTGCGGTGCACGCTGGCACCGCGATGGGTCGGCAACGCTGGGCGCGGACGGTCCGTGCGCCAACCGAGCTCCAGTGGCAGCCCTGCCAGTTGCTTCTCCCAGTAGTCGAGCCGGCCGCCGGAGGCACGTTCTCGCTGCCAGACCGCGACATCCGGATACTGCAGGGGGAGAGGTTCGAACACCGGCGGGCGGCCGGCGCGGCGGGCGTTGTAGGCGAAGGCCAGGTCGCCGAGCAGTTTCGACTGCGACCACTCGTCCCCGATGATGTGATGGATCAACAGGACGAGGGTGTGCTGCGGTTCGTACAGGACGGCACGCAGCGGTGGTTGCTCGGCCAGTCCGAGGCCCACCGTGGTGATTGCCGAGATGTGGGCTTCGATGTTGCCGATGTTGCCGATGTTGCCGATGCGTTCGAGGCGGACCTGCGACTGCTCGGCGGGCAGCACAACCTGCTGCGGAACGGAGTCGACGAGGGGAAAGACCGTACGCAGCGACTGATGCCTCGTGACGACGTCCGCGAGTGCAAGGGTGAGAGCGTCGGAGTCCGGCGCGACGTCGAAGTCCACTGCCAGGCCGAGAAGATACGTTCCGCCGCCCGCGGCGCTGTCGAGGAACCAGAGCCGTTCCTGGGCAGGAGACAACGGCACAGCCGTGCCCTCGGTGATGTTCCGGGACCGGGGGCCGGAGGCGGTGCCCGTTCTCCCGGTCTCGTCGACGCGCGCGGCCACTGCAGCCACGGTGGGATTGTCGAATATCGTCGCGACACGCAGCGCGACACCGAGTTCCGCACCGATCGACGACACCAGCGCGGCCGCCAGCAGGGAGTTGCCGCCCAGCGTGAAGAAGTCGTCGTGAATGCCGATCTGCTCGGCCCCGAGCACAGCGGTGAACAGGGGAAGGATGCGGTGTTCGGTGTCCGTGTGGGGACCGTCGGCGGATGCCCCACGCCAGCGCGGGACGGGCAGTGCTGCCTTGTCGACCTTGCCGTGGGACGTGAGCGGCAACCGATCGAGAAGCATCAACGTGGACGGTGTCATGTACCCGGGGAGCGTGCGTATCAGGTGCCCCCGCACCGCGTCCTCGATGTCGTCCGGATCGGTCCCGGGTTCGGGCACGACATACCCGACGATCCTGTCGTCCCCGGACTTCGGTGCATAGACGGTGGCGACGGCGGCACGTACCCCGGACACCGCGGTCATCGCGGCCGTGATCTCGCCGAGTTCGACGCGGTACCCACGCAATTGGACCTGGTCGTCGATCCGGCCACGGTAGTCGAGAGAGCCGGTGGCGTCGTAGCGCGCGAGATCGCCTGTGCGGTACATCCGTTCCCCACCCGGCACGAACGGGTCGGCGACGAACCTGTTCGCGGTCAACCCGCGACGGCCGAGATACCCCGGCGACACACCGGGCCCGGACACATAGATTTCTCCGGTGATGCCCGGCGGTACCGGACGCAGCCCCGGTCCGAGGACGTAGGTGCGCAGATCACGGAGGGGAACCCCGATGTCGAGGGAATCTGGAGTGGTGACCCGAGCTGCCGTGACATGCACTGTGGTCTCGGTGATGCCGTACATGTTTATCAGTTCGGTGTCACCAGGCGAACCCGCGGCGAACCAGGAACGCAGTACGGCGGGATCGAGTGCCTCCCCGCCGAAGACGACGTAGCGCAGGCGAAGTCGCTCCCGCGCACCCTCGGCGTCCAGTGCATCGACCAGATGGCCGAAGGCCGACGGTGTCTGGTTCAGCACGGTGACACCCTCGTCGACCAGCAGCGCCGCGAGGTCCGCGGGCGAGGTGACGACATCCTCCGGGACGGTGACGAGACGCCCGCCGTAGAGCAGGGCTCCCCACATCTCCCACACGGAGAAGTCGAAGGCATACGAGTGCAGCAGTGGCCAGCAGTCGTCGGCGGTGAAGGTGAACCACTCACGGGAGGCCGCGAACAGGCGCATCACGTTGCGGTGCGGGATGGGAACTCCCTTGGGCACACCGGTGGAGCCGGACGTGTAGATGATGTACGCGATGTCGCCGGCGCGAACCCTGCTGTCCGGGTAGGTCGAAGGTTCGGTCTCGGTGACGTGGTGGTCGATACGGAGGAGGTGGCCCAGCAGTTCGGTGGAGCCGATGGCCAGAGTCGGTTCGGCGTCTTCGAGGATGAAGCGGACGCGTTCTGCCGGTGACGAGGGATCGATGGGCAGGTAGGTCGCACCGCACCGCAGGACAGCGAGGATCGCGACGATCAGTTCGGTGCCCCTCGGCAGGCTGACGGCCACCACGGTGCCGCGGCCGGCGCCTGCGTCCTGAAGTCGACGCGCGAGAATCCCACTGCGGCAGGCGAGTTCCCGGTAAGTCAGCTCGTTCACCGCCCGACGATCCGCGTGACGGCCGGCCTGCGCAAGGAACGTCGAGACGATCGTTTCGGCATCGGCATCGGCATCGGCATCGGCATCGGCCTGCTGCGTCCGGTGCAGTCCGGCCGACGACTGCCACAGCGCCCACTCGTCGTCGGCGCAGAGGTCTACGGTGGCTACCGGCCCGGGCGCGGACGAGAGTCGCTCGAGGTACTGCGCGAACCGGTGCAGGTGGACCCGCATCTCGTCTGCGCTGTACACCAGCGGATTTCCGGCCCATTCGAGGGTGAGGTGGTCACCTGCGCCGGTCACCGAGATCACCACGTCGTCCACCGGCCCGGTGGCCACCTGATGGATCACACCGCGCGACGGGCCGAAACGTAGTGTCGCGTCGAAGGGTTTGACGTTGACCACCGGCCCGCCGACTGCACTCCGATGGGTGTTCCGGACCCGCTGGAACGGGCGCGCTTTCGTCAGCTCGGCCGTCGTCCTGGCGATCACGTCGCCGAAGGTAGGGCGCCCGCCGAGTGAGACGCGGAGCGGCACGACGTTCGTCGCGGTGACCGGCGACGCGAGTTCCACGCCTGTGCGTGCGAGCACCGGGACCCGGAGAGTCACCTCGTCGGCGCCGGTGTGGGCGGCGAGGTAGCCGGCGGCCGCAGCGTAGACCGCGTCCGCCCACGTGGCGCCGTGCGCAGAGGCGGAGTCGCGCAAGCCGGTCGACACGTCCGGCCCGAGTGTGAGTGCGACGCGGTGCGGATCCGCAGTCGGGCGGCGGGTGGTGTCGGTGAAGGTGACGGAAGTGCTTGCTCGCGGCTGCGGTTCGGGTAGCGCGGAGTCGAGTTGCCGGGCCTGCTCGACGTGATCCCGCAGTGTGGGAAATCGGGCCGGCCGTGGATCGGTGCCCTGGTGGAAAGCGGTGTAGAGGGCCGCGACCCGTCGCGTGAGAAGCGAATAGCCGTACGCGTCGAGAAGGACGTGTGGGGCCCGCAGATACCAGAGAGCACCGGTGTCCACGCGGATGACGGCAGTGCGCAACAGCGGACGGGCCGAGAGGAGGTCGAGCGGTCGGCGGACATCCGCCCGCATCCACTCGAGTGCGGCGTCCCGGCTCAGCTCCAAGGTTTCGACCTCGGGACTGTGATCGTGCAGCTGCAGTACGTCGACGGGTTCGGCATCCGGCTCGGCGTCGAACCGAACCGACAGCACCTCGGCTTCGTCGATCACCGTGCGTACGGCCCTCGTCAGCGCCCCGATGTCCACGGTTCCGTCGATGTCGACGTACTCGGCTGTGGTGTAGGCCGATCCGGTCTCGTCGAGCTGATGCCCGGCCCACAACTCACATTGAGCAGCGGTCAGGCACAGTGCTGTACTGCCCTCCGCAGTTTCCGCGGCGGACGGCGACGATATCGAGAGGGACATCTGACGGTGCTCCTGGTAGTTGTCGGCGTGGTATTTCCGGATTGCGACCTCTGCGGTGGTCAGCCGACTTCGAGGGGGGCGAGCGCGGATACCAGGGCGTCGGTGGTGAGCACCGAGCCGCATCGCTTGGACGCGTACGTCAATGCCATCAGATGCTCTTCGCGACTGAAATCCGCGGTCGCGTCGGAAACGAGGAAGGGTTGGACGTCCGACATGAAAGCCTCGGCCGCACTGAGCATGCACCCCATGTGCGTGTAGACGCCGGTGACGATCAGCTGATCACGACCGTGGTGGCCCAGCAACTGCCGGAGGTCGGTGCGCTGAAATGCCGAATACCGCCACTTCGTCACCTGGATGTCGCCGGCGCGTGGTGCCAGCGGTTCGATCACCTCGGTGTCGCGGCCCGACGAAAGTCCGGGGCCCCAGAAATCGGCGAGAATGCCACGTCGTGAGGGGTGCTGGTCGCCCGGTTGCATCGTGTAGACGACGGGAATCCCTGCAAGCGAGCAGGCTTCGCGGATCCGGATCATGTTGGCGAGCGCGGTCGACATCGGCTCCGCGTGCACGTCGTAGGCGTCGATGAAGTAGTTCTGCATGTCGTGGATGAGCAGTGCGGACCGTCGAGGGTCGAGACGCCAGGAGGCTTTCGATTCGGGTACTTCGGAAACATCCGGAATCGGGTACGTCGCAATCGGCGGGATGGCCATGTATTCCCTCACTGTCGGTCGAGCCTTGGAAGAACCCCTCGGACATTCGGTTAGGCTAACCTTTGCTCGATCGCTTGTGCAATCGGTACGTCCTGCGCTGGGGAAGACCGGAGGAGGCGTCGCACAGTAAGGTGACACACCGGTGGGGGCCGGTCACGGGCCTCACGTGCCGGAGCCGCCGAGCCAGGAGAGACCGTTGACCAAGCTGCTGTTGTTGCTGCTGATCGTTGTCGTGATCGTCGGCATCGTGCTGATTCTGCGGAGCCGGACAGGCAAGAAGTCTGCGCCCCCAGCCCGCGTCGATCCGCTCGCCGACTACCCTGAGGTGTACGACCCGTACAAGATCGGTGTCGGCGACATCATCACGTACGCTGGCATCGACCACGTGGTGCGCGGCACGATCACCCTCGACGAAGAGGGATACATCTGGCACGAACACCTTCTCGACGGCTCGACCGGGCAACGGTGGCTGACCGTCGAGAACGACGAGGGCAACCTCGAGATGACGCTGTGGATGCGGCGTGAAGGCACCGGACTCGAGCCGAACGGTGACGTCATCCTCGACGACCGGGTGCACCGGCAGATCGAGCGGGGTACTGCCTCGTTCACCGCGGAAGGCACTACCGGGACGGCGCCCAGCGGCATCGTCGACTACGCGGACTACGAGACCGCCGACAAGACCGGACTGCTGTCGTTCGAGCGCTGGGCCCGGACGCAGTCGTGGGAGGTATCCACAGGCCGCGCCGTCACCCGCAGTGAGCTCACCGTCATCCATTCGGGTCCACCGCAATGACGTTGCACATCCTGGACGTCGAGTCACGGGATGTGACGGCCCGCGCACTCGGTCTCGTCGTGAACGCCGAAATACCGGTTCCGCTGGCACAACTCACCGTCGTGAACGGCGACGACTCCGTCGTCCTCGGTGTGCTCGGTGCGTCACACGCGGTCAGAGCCTCTCTCGGCGGGCACCACATCACCGAGCAGGTGTCGTGTGATGCGGTGCGGGCCGGTGGACAGCCGCTGCCCGTGTCCGAGACGGCGAGTGGATACCACTTCACTTCCGACACCCGGACGGTCGACCGCGTCCACCTCGAAGAGACCGCCGACTGGTTGCGCCGTCAGGCCACCGAGGCAGACGGGTGGATCTGCGGATCGTTCCCCGGCGACCCCACCGCGTTGACGGCCCTGACCGCACAGTCCGGGCACGCGGGCGGGTGGGCCTGGCAGACCTGGCACCTGTATCCGGGCGAGAAGGACGGGGTAATCGTGGAGACGCGAAGCAGGTGGCAGCCATGACACGCAACGCCAGGCGGGCGCTGATCGCCCCGCTCCTACTCGTGATGCTGGTGCTCACCGCCTGCGGCGGCAACATCCGCGACTTCATCGGAGACACGTACGCGCTCCAGAACACCTCCGGCGACGCCAGGACGTACACGTCCAAGGACCCCATCGGAACCACGGTGTCGAAAATTGTCAGCGAAGAAGCCCCGGCCGCCCGCAAAGCCGACGGTGGCAGCGAGTACCTGCGCTACGACGACGACATCGTCACCGTCAGCGGGGCTCCGGGCGGCGGCAGCCTCATCCGCGTCGAAGACATCGACGGCCGATACCGAAGCGGTGGATTCGCCTACCTGGGGCCGGGATTCAACCCCGGCTCACCGGCCGGCGGCGCGGGCGGCAGTGGCGGATCCGGCGATGCCAAATGACCATCGACTTACAACTCGGGAGTAGTGCGTGAACATCACCTATACGGCCGCAGCCACCGAAATCGGCACCGTCGACGCCGGGCTCCTCGTAGTCGGCATGCTCGGAACTCTGGCGTACTTCGTGGTCGGGATCGCCGTCCTCGGGGTCGGCTTCCTGGTTCTCGACCTGGCCACGCCCGGCAACCTCCGGCACCAGGTGTACATCGACAAGAACCCGAATGCGGCCATCCTGCTCGCGTCCAACCACCTTGCTCTCGCCGTCATCGTCGTCTCGGCCATCCTCACGAGCGACGACGGGTTCGCCCAGGGTCTCGCCGATTCCGCGGTCTACGGTCTGTTCGGGGTGCTCCTGCAGGTGATCGCGCTGCGTCTCATGAACCGTCTACTGCCGGGGCAGCTCGTTGAACTGGTCGGCAACCCGAAGATGTGTGGCGCCGCGTGGGCGGTCGGAACGTCGCTCTTCGCCATCGGGCTCGTCAACGCCGCCGCGCTCACCTGAACCGATGACCACGGTGGCGGCACAGTCCGAAGCGAAGCGGGCGCTCGACGGACGTTCCCGCGTCCTCCTGCTCGCGGCGGTCGCCGCCTGCGCAGCCTGCGGTTTGATCTACGAACTGGCATTGCTCACCCTCTCGATCAGCCTCACCGGCGGCGGCATCACCCAGACCTCCCTGATCGTTGCCGGATTCGTGGCGGCCCTGGGTGTGGGCGCTCTCGCGGCCAAACCACTGCTCTCCCACGCCGCCGTGTCGTTCGTCGCCGTGGAGATCGTGCTGGGCCTCGCCGGGGGATTCAGCGCAGTCACGCTGTATGTGACGTTCACGTTCTTCGGTTCCAGCGCAGTGGTTCTCGTCCTCGCCACAGCGCTCATCGGTGTCCTGGTGGGCGCCGAAGTGCCGCTGCTGATGACTCTGCTGCAGTCGGGGCGGAGCGACAACGACGCCGAAACGACGGGCAAGGTGCTGGCCGACCTGAACGCCGCCGACTACGCGGGCGCACTCGTCGGTGGGTTGCTGTGGCCGTTCGTCCTACTTCCGATCGCCGGCATGATCCGCGGCGCCGCCATCACCGGGATCATCAATCTCGTGGCGGCTGCGGTCGTGGCGCTGATCCTGTTGAGGTTGCAGCTGAGCGTGCGCACCCGACTGCTCGCGGTGGTCGCGCTGCTCGTGGCGGCCGCAAGTATCGCGGTGTTGCTGGTGCGCGCCGACAATATCGAAACCACATCACGGCAACGGCTGTACACCGACCCGGTGGTGGCTGCCGAACGGTCGCAGTACCAGGAAATCGTCATCACCGAACGCGGCGGCGACGTGCGACTGTTCCTCGACGGCGACCTCCAATTCTCGAGCGCCGACGAGCACCGCTACACCGAATCCCTTGTCTACCCGGCGATGGCCCGCAACCCGGAGAGGGTGCTGATCCTAGGCGGGGGTGACGGTCTCGCCGCCCGCGAAGTATTGCGGCTGAACGGTGTGCGAGAGATCGTGCAAGTAGAACTCGACCCCGCCGTAATCGAACTCGCCACCACCCGCCTCGCCGACCTCAACAAGGGTGCACTGCAGGATCCCCGCGTGCACGTCGTGATCGACGACGCCTTCCGGTGGCTGCGGGATCCACCCGTCACCGGCTTCGACGCCGTCATCGTCGATCTTCCGGATCCCGACACCCCGGCACTCGGACGCCTGTACTCCACCGAGTTCTACGGGCTCGCGGCCCGAGCGCTCGAACCCGGCGGCCTGATGGTCGTGCAAGCGGGGAGCCCCTATTCGACACCGGACGCGTTCTGGCGGACCACCTCCACGGTCGCGTCGGCGGGCCTGAGTGTCACGCCGTACCACGTACTGGTGCCCAGCTTCGGCGACTGGGGGTTCGTCCTCGCCTCCCCGGAGTCCGAGGCGCCGTCGCTACGCCTCCCGTCGGACGCGCCCGAACTGCGATTCCTGGACGGCCCCACTCTCGCGGCGTCCGCGGTCTTTTCCCGCGACCGACCCCCGCGCGAACTCGAGCCCTCCACGCTTGACAGGCCGCGCATCGTCGACGACATGCGTAGGGGCTACCAGCGCTGAGGCGGCGGCTCCGCCGCCTGTGAGTACTTCTTAACCACCGAGTGTTTGTGCTGTCTACGTTGATGTGAGACACGGGTGTCTACGTAGATGCGAGACAGATTTTAGACGGGTTGAAGTTGTCCTTGGTAGCGCTTGGTGTGGTCGAGGTGTAGGTGTCCGATCAGGTTGCCGTCGGCGGTGTAGGCGGTGACGTGGTCGTCGTCGCGCAGCAGGGTGATGGTCTGCCCGGCTCTGCGCCGGCCGACGCTCAGGCGGGTGTGGGAGTCGACGCACACGGTGCCGGCGGAGGAGACGATCAGGGCGTGCACGGTGGCGTCGTGTTGGATCGGAAGTGCTTGTGGCCCACCGAGGAGCGGCGCGTTCTGCCAGGCCTGCCGCGGCGGCATCTTGACCGCACTGTGCGGGCGGTCGGTGTTGTAGAACCGCTGGTAGGTGTCGCAGAGCTGCTGCAGTTCGATCAGAGTGGTCGGTTGGGTGGGGTGTGTGGCCAACCATTGCTTGAAGGTGCGGTGGTGGCGTTCGACCTTCCCGCAGGTCTGCGGGTGGTACGGGGTGGAGTGGATCAGCCGGGCCCCGGCCCGCTCCACGACCCGGGTGAAGCCCGAGGTGCCGCCCCTGGTGCGGCGGGAGGTGAACGCGCTGCCGTTGTCGGCGAGCACCAGTGCCGGGACGCCGAAGTCGGTGAACGCGGCGGTGATCGCCGCGATCGCCCCGGCGGCGGTCTCGGCGTCCGCGACCCGGGTGGCGACCAGGGTGCGGGTGCAGTCGTCGAGGACCTCGAAGACGGTGGCCTTGGCCCCGGTCGCCAACCGGAGTTCGGTGGCGTCGATCTGATAGCAGTCGCGGGGTTTGCGGTAGCAGAACCGGCGGTAGGACGATTTCGGGCGTTTCTTCGGCTCGGGGATCACCAGGTGGTAGCGGGAGAGGATCTTGTTGATCGTGGCCCGGGACGGGATGGTCCAGCCCTGCTCGGACCAGTGTTGCTTCTCGGCGACCGCGTTCAGGTGGTAGGCGATGGTGTCGGCGCCGCGCTCGTGATGGGGCAGGTTCAGGCGAAGCCGCACGATCTCGGCCTCCACCTCCCACGCGGTGGCGTGCGGGCAGGAAGAGGGCCGGCGGGACCGGGCGGTCCACCGGCCGTCCTCCTCGATCCGTTTCTTGTGCCGGTAGGCGGTGGCGCGGGAGATCCCGTGGTCGGCGCACCAGCGGGCGAAGTTCCCGTCGAACATGTCGGCGCCGGTGGTCTGGGAGACCACCAGCAAGGCGTGTAGCAGTTCCATGACGGCTTCCGTTCCGGTCATGAACCAAGTCCACGACCAGTCAGGTGCCTCACACCTCAATCGACAGCAGCGTGTCTCACATCTGGGTGGACATCATCTGTCTCACATGTCCCCAGACTCAACAAACCACCGAGTGTTAATAAGTACTCACGGGCGCAGTTAGTTAATAGATATACTAAATGTGACGGTGGCAGGCAGTCGGCCCGCCACCCGGTCGCGATAGGGTTTCCTTATGACCGATGACGCTGCGCCGGTGCCTGTCGAGGTGCCCGAGCGCCTCGACTTCTGGTCGTTCATCGAGCTGGCCAACCGACGTCTGAGCACCGAGTACGGATCGACGCACCAACTGGCGACGCAGGTTCTGCTCACACTGAACCGAGCGTCCAATGTGGTGACCTACGACCTCGAGTCGTCGATCCACCGCCCGCGAGGGCTGTCGTGGTCGTCGTTCCGGCTGATGTTCGTCACCTGGCTGGCCGGGCCGATCGATGCGAAGAGTGCGGCCGAGCTCACCGGCATGAGTCGGGCTGCGGTCTCCAATCTCACGAAGTCCCTGGTCGGCGCCGGTCTGATGGAACGAACACCCGATGAGCGGGACGGCCGATCTGTGCAGCTGTCGCTCACCGAGCGCGGTCGCCGGGAGATCGGGGAGATCTATCGTGAGCAGAACGAGCGCGAACATGCGTGGGCGAGCGTGCTCACCGAACCTGAGCAGCGCATCCTCGTCATGCTGCTCGACAAGCTGATCACCAACCGTAGCCAGTTCGACGTTCGCGGACGCAACTAGATCCTTCCCGGCGTCGTTATCGGTCTGTGCTTGCCATCACGCCCTCAAACTAGTTAATGTGTTTACTAAGCGACGACACATCGAGGAGGCCGGTCATGGCGTTCTATCGGCAGGCGGGCAACATCCCGCCGAAGCGGCACACGCAGCACCGTGACGAGGACGGTCAGCTCTACTTCGAGGAGTTGATGGGTGAGGAGGGTTTCTCCTCCGATTCGTCGCTGCTGTACCACCGGCACATTCCCTCGGCGATCGTCGACGCCACGGTGTGGGAGCTGCCAGACCAGACAACCACGCCCAACCATCCGCTCTCGCCGAGGCACCTGAAGCTTCACGACCTCTTCCCGGAGTCGGTATGGGCGGGAACCGACGCCGTAACCGGACGTCGGTTGATCCTCGGCAACGGTGACGTGCGCATCTCGTATGTCGTCGCCGGCAAGGAATCGCCGCTCTACCGCAACGCTCTCGGCGACGAGATGGTGTACGTCGAATCCGGCGCGGCCACAGTGGAAACAGTTTTCGGTGCGCTCGAGGCGAAGCAGGGCGACTACGTCCTGATCCCGATGTCGACCACCCATCGGTGGATTCCGACCGGTCCGGACCCGTTGCGCGCCTACGCAATCGAGGCCAACAGTCACATCGTCCCGCCGAAGCGGTACCTGTCTCGGTTCGGGCAGCTGCTCGAGCACGCACCATATTGTGAACGCGACCTCCACGGTCCCGGCGAGACATTGCAGGCCGAGGGCACCGACGTCGAGGTGCTCGTCAAGCACCGCACCTCGCACGGCATCGTCGGCACCCGGATGGTGTACGCCAAACATCCGTTCGACGTGATCGGGTGGGACGGTTGCCTCTACCCGTACACCTTCAACATCTCCGACTACGAACCCATCACCGGGCGCGTGCACCAGCCGCCGCCGGCGCATCAGGCGTTCGAGGGCAACAACTTCGTCATCTGTAACTTCGTGCCCCGCAAGGTCGACTATCACCCCCTGTCGATTCCGGTGCCGTACTACCACTCCAACGTGGACTCGGACGAAATCATGTTCTACTGCGGCGGCGACTACGAGGCCCGCAAGGGTTCCGGCATCGGACAGGGTTCCATCTCAGTCCATCCCGGCGGGCATGCCCACGGTCCGCAACCCGGTGCTTACGAACGCAGCATCGGGGCCGAGTTCTTCGACGAACTCGCGGTCATGGTGGACACCTTCCGGCCCCTCGAGCTCGGCGAAGGAGCGCTGGCGTGCGAGGATTCGGGCTACGCCTGGACCTGGGCGGGACGGGGGCCGGCGCAGTGACCGGCATTCCCGCGCTCTTCACTGGTCTGTGCGACGACGCCGCCCTGTTTCCCCCCGGCAATGCGCCCTTGCCCGATGCCATCCCCGCGCACGCACGTCACCGGACATCACCGTACGCAGACCTGGTCGGCCCGTTCGTCTTTCCGGCGTCCCGGGTGAACGAACTCTCCCCGGCCGAGCTCGACGTGAGTCTTACTCTGCCGGGCGGCCCTGCCACTCTCGAGGCCGCGCTCACGCGCATTGCCGCGGTGGAGGGAGTCACCCCAGTCGCCCTCGAAATCGCGGTTCCGGCGGAGCAGTCGGCCGCGGACTTCATGACCGCAGTGCAGGCCCTCGAGACCTTGACGGCCGGACTCGATGTGTTCGTCGAGATTCCACGCGACGAGAGGCGTCGTGAAGTGCTGGCCGCACTCGTGGGTACGGCGGTCTCGGCCAAGTTCCGTACAGGCGGTGTCGTTGCGGAGGCCTACCCGGACGAAGGTGAACTCGCCGCCGCCATCCACACCGTGGTCGCGACCGGGGTCCCTTTCAAAGCGACGGCCGGACTGCACCATGCCGTGCGGAACACGGACCCGGACACTGGGTTCGAGCAGCACGGTTTCCTCAACGTGCTACTCGCCACCAGGCACGCACTCGGCGGCGCCACGGTCACCCAACTCGCCGCGACACTCGCCGAACGCGACGGCGCACTTCTCGCGCAGGAGCTCGGTGACCCCTCCGGCGACGTGGTCGACGCCGTGCGCTCCTCGTTCCGTTCTTTCGGAACCTGCAGCGTCCTCGAGCCGCTCGAAGACCTCGTCGGGCTGCAGCTCGTTCCGTCATCCGTCCTCTCCACAGAACAGGGAACCTCCAAATGACCACGCTCTACATCCCCGACGATTCGCTTTTCGGGATCGACAACCTGCCGTACGGCGTGTTCTCGACCGCCGGCTCGGCCCCACGGGTCGGCGTGCGGGTGGGGGATTCCGTCGTGGATCTCGCCGTCGCGCTCGGTGAGGACGTCTTCGCGCAGCCGACCCTCAATGCCTTCATGGCGCAGGGCAGGGACCGTTGGGTGGAGGTCCGCCGGCAGATCACCGAACTGGTGCAGGGAGACGTCGACTCGGCTGCAGTGTTCGCGGTCGACAAGGTCACCATGCATCTGCCGGTGGATGTGGCGGACTACGTCGACTTCTACGCGTCCGAGAACCATGCCACGAATCTCGGACGGCTGTTCCGGCCCGACTCCGAGCCGCTGATACCGAACTGGAAGCACCTGCCGGTCGGGTACCACGGTCGGTCGAGCACCGTCGTCGTGTCGGGCACCGACGTCATCCGGCCGTGCGGGCAACGCAAAGCCCCGGCTCAGGACGCCCCCGACTTCGGTCCGTCCCTCCGCCTCGATATCGAGGCGGAGATGGGTTTCCTCGTCGGCGTCCCGACGAAGCTGGGGGAGACCATCACCCCGGACCAGTTCGCGCAGTACGTGTTCGGCGCCGTGGTCGTCAACGACTGGTCGGCCCGCGACATCCAGGCGTGGGAGTACGTGCCGCTCGGCCCGTTTCTCGGCAAGAGCTTCGCCACCTCCATCTCGCCGTGGGTGGTGCCGCTGCTCGCCCTCGAGGCCGCTCGCATCGACACCCCGACCCAGGATCCCGAGCCGCTGCCGTACCTGCGCGGCGAGGAGAAGTGGGGCCTCGACATCGATCTGACCGTCGAGTGGAACGGGCACGTCGTGTCGCGGCCGCCGTACGCGCAGATGTACTGGTCGCCTGCGCAGATGCTCGCACACACCACCGTCAACGGTGCCGCCGCCAGTACCGGCGATTTGTTCGCGTCGGGCACCATCTCGGGTCCCGAGAAGAATCAGCGCGGTGCCTTCATCGAACTCACCTGGGGTGGCAAGGAACCGGTCCAGGTCGGCGACGAGACCCGTACCTTCCTCGAGGACGGCGACGAGATCGTCATCTCCGCCACCGCACCGGGCCCGAACGGCAGTCGCATCGGCTTCGGTGACGTCCGCGGTCGTATTCTGCCGGCAACACCACCTGTGAGTACTTCTTAACCGCGGACGGTTGACAAGTGCTCACAGGTGGTAGGCAGTAGGCATGACCCAGAACTTCGTGGACACCACCGTCGAGCCGGACAACGGCGTCGCGTTCCTCACCCTGAATCGGCCCGAACAGCGCAATCCGCTGTCGTCCGAGGCGATGCGGGAGGTCACCGCAGCGCTTCGGAAACTGGGCGGCGACGACACCACCCGTGTCGTCGTCATCAGGGCTGAAGGACCGGTCTTCTCCGCGGGGCACGATCTGAAGGAGATGATCGGTCGCACCCTCGAGGACGAGCAGGCGATTTTCGACACCTGCGTGGAAATGATGCAGACGGTTCAGGACATTCCGCAGCCGGTGATCGCGTCGGTGCAGGGCGCCGCTGTCGCGGCGGGCTGTCAGCTGGCCGCGTCGTGCGACCTCGTGGTGGCGTCGTCGGATGCTGTGTTCGGGACTCCGGGTGTGAAGATCGGACTGTTCTGCTCGACTCCGATGGTGGCGCTCAGCCGCACGATCGGGCGGAAGCGGGCGCTGCAAATGCTTCTCACCGGCGACACGATCGACGCGGCGACGGCCGCCGACTGGGGGTTGGTCAACATCGTTGTCCCCGCCGCGAAGCTCGCGGACGAGACCACTGCCCTCGCCCGGAAGATCACGCAGGCCAGTCCACTGACGGTGAAAATCGGCAAGCAGGCCTTCTACCGGCAGATCGAATTGCCGCAGAATCAGGCGTACGAGGCCATGGCCGACACGATGGCGGCCAATGCCGTCACGTGTGACGCGCAGGAAGGCATGCAGGCGTTCGTGGAGAAGCGGGCGCCGCAGTGGCAGGGGAAGTAGGCGTCGGCATGGTGAAACCTCTGGCGGCATAGTTGGACGTCCTATAACCTTCGGGCATGAGTCTGGATCCGCGTACCGACACCGTCGACGGAGTGCTCCGCCGCTCGGCGGCCAAGTTCCCCGACCGAACGGCTCTGCTCTTCGAGGAGCGCACATGGACGTACCGCGAACTCGACGACGCGGTGAGCAGGGCCGCCGCGTACCTGCGGTCCCTCGGGCTTCGGACGGGGGACCGCGTCGCCGCGTACGGCACCAATTCGGATGCCTACGTCATCGGGTTTCTCGCCTGTTCGCGTGCCGGTCTGGTGCACGTACCCGTCAACTACGCACTGAAGGGTGACGAGCTGACCTACCTGGTGACGCAGTCCGGCAGCAGTGCGGCACTAGTGGACCCGGCGCTGGCAGGAACACTCGACTCCGTCCGCGATGGGCTCGACCTGCGCCACGTCGTACCCCTGCGCGACGCCGAGGGTTCCTTGCTGTCCCACAGCAGTTCCGGTGACGTACCCGTCCTCGCGGAGCCGGTCGCCTCTACCGACCTGGCCCAATTGCTGTACACGTCGGGCACGACATCGAAGCCGAAGGGCGCCATGATGACTCATGGTGGCCTCGTGTGCGAGTACGTGTCTTCCGTGATCGCGCTCGCGCTGAACGACCGCGACAATCCGTTGATCTGCATGCCGCTCTATCACTCGGCGGGCATGCACGTCTTCATGTTGCCCTACCTGTCGGTGGGAGCTTCGGTGAATCTCATGCAGGCTCCGGACATCCCGGAGATTCTGCGGCGAATCGAGGCCGATCGCATCGGATCGCTGTTTCTCGCCCCGACGGTGTGGGTGCCGCTCGCCGGACATCCGGATCTCGAGACACGCGACCTGTCCTCGCTGAAGAAGGCGCAGTACGGCGCGTCGATCATGCCGGTGACGGTGCTGAACAGGCTGCGTGAACGCTACCCCGACCTCGGCTTCTACAACTGTTTCGGGCAGTCCGAGATCGGTCCGCTGGCCACGGTGCTGCAACCGGAGGAACATGAGGATCGGCCGTCGTCGTGTGGCAAGGCGGTGTTCTTCGTCGAGACGCGGGTGGTGGATCCGGACGGCAACGACGTCCCGGACGGCACCCCCGGTGAGGTGCTCTACCGTTCACCCCAGCTGTGCCTGGGGTACTGGGACAACCCCGACGCCACCGCGGAGGCGTTCCGCGACGGCTGGTTTCACTCGGGTGACCTGGTCACGCGCGACGCGGACGGCTATATCACCGTGGTCGACCGCATCAAGGATGTCATCAACACCGGCGGCATTCTCGTGGCCTCACGGGAGGTCGAGGACGCCGTCTACACGCATCCGGACGTGGCGGAGGTGGCCGTCATCGGGACGCCGGACGACAAATGGATCGAGGCGATCACCGCGGTGGTGGTGCTGCGGGAGAACGCTGCCGGAGTGACACCCGACGGGCTCATCGCGCACGTCAAGGAGCGCATCGCGCCGTTCAAGGTGCCGAAGCAGGTGGTCTTCGTCGACGAACTGCCTCGCAATCAAAGCGGCAAGTTGCTCAAAAGGGAACTGAGAGCGGCACTCTGATCACCGCCTGGTCGACGCCCTCTCGACGAGTTCGACGGGAAGTTGCACCGACTCCACGTCGTGACCGGCGATCAGCGACAGCAGGTGACGCACGCCTGTCGCCCCGATGAGACGGGCCGGTGATCGCACCGTCGTCAGCGGCACCGGTAGCTGGGCGACCACCGGAATGTCGTTGTAGCCGACCAGTGCGAGGTCGTCCGGTATGCGCAGACCGAGGTCGCGGGCGACACCCAGAACACCGATGGCGATGGTGTCGCTGACGGTGAAAATCGCGTCGGGACGTGCGTCGCGGTCGAGTAGGATGCCGGCGGCTTCGACGCCACCCGACACGTCGAAGTCCGAGCGGACGAGGCGGTTCGCGGGCAGTGTGATCCCGTCTTCGGCCAGCGCGTCGCGGAACCCTGCCACCCGGCCGCGGGAGGTGCTGGCGTGTTCGGGCCCCGCGATGACGGCGACGTCGGTGAAACCCCGATCGAGGAGGTGCCGGCCGGCGAGGTATCCGCCCCGGTGGTCGTCACCGGCCACGAACGGCAGGCCGACGTCGGCATGCCGGTTGAGTTGGAGCATCGGCAGAGCACCCACCGACAGCGATTCGACGAACTCCTGTCCGGGGCTGTGCAGGCTGCTGAGCAGCAGCCCGTCCACCTGCCTGCTGACGAGGAACTCGATGGCTTTGCGCTGGGCATCGAGATCGTCCGGCGGGCTGGACAACAGCACCGAATATCCTGCGGCCGTAGCGGTCTCCTCGATGCCCTGGAACATGGTCGCGACCACGCCGTCGGTGAGTCGCGGCATGACGACACCGAGGGTGGTGGTCTTGCGCGTCCGCAGGCTGGCGGCCCACAAATTCGGCTGGTAGCCGAGTTCGACCGCCACCTCGCGGACCCGTAGCGCGGCCTCCGACCAGCCGTCCGCGGGTTCGGGCTGCCTGAGCACGCGGGACGCCGTCGATACGTGGACCCCGGCGCGTTCCGCGATCTCTCGCAGGGTCGGCGGACGCCCGGAGGTGCGTGTCGGGCGGTCCGGCAAGTTCACAGGCAATCCTCGCGCTCGGGGGTGGGGGTACGGCCTGCCGCGTGGTTGACGGCAAGCGGGAACGCGCCCTAGTCTACGTGACGAAATCGTTTGTGCAATCGTTCTCGCGAACGTTTGCACACCAGCCCCACCGGCCCCGTGGAGGAACCATGTCCGACCCGCAGTCCCTGTCCCAGCTCTTCGCTCTCGACTCCCTCCTCGACACCGAGGAGATCGCGATCCGCGACACCGTGCGCCGCTTCGCCGACGAGCGCATCCGCCCCCACATCGGGGAGTGGTTCGAGGCCGGGGCGCTGCCGGTGCGCGAGCTGGCGGAAGGCCTCGGTGAGCTCGGCGTGCTGGGTATGCACCTCGAGGGGTACGGCTGCGCCGGTATGAGCGCCACCGCCTACGGTCTGGCCTGCCTCGAACTCGAGGCCGTCGACTCCGGAATCCGGAGCCTGGTATCGGTGCAGGGCTCGCTGGCGATGTACGCGATTCACCACTACGGCAGCGAGGACCAGAAGCAGGAGTGGCTGCCCCGCATGGCCGCCGGCCAGGCGATCGGTTGCTTCGGCCTCACCGAGCCCGACTTCGGTTCCAACCCCGCAGGCATGCGCACCAATGCCAAGCGGGACGGTGAGGACTGGATTCTCAACGGCACGAAGATGTGGATCACCAACGGGTCCGTCGCGGACGTCGCGGTCGTGTGGGCGCGCACCGACGACGGCATTCGCGGATTCGTCGTGCCCACCGATACCCCCGGCTTCTCGGCGCCGGAGATCAAGCACAAGATGTCGCTGCGGGCGTCCGTCACCTCGGAACTCGTGCTCGAGGATGTCCGGCTGCCCGCTTCCGCAATGCTGCCGGAGGCCAAGGGGCTGTCCGGTCCGCTCGGCTGCCTCAACGAGGCCCGATTCGGCATCATCTTCGGTGCGATGGGTGCCGCCCGCGACTGCCTCGAGACCGCCATCTCCTACGCCCAGGACCGTCAGGTGTTCGACAAGTCGTTGGCCGCCTATCAGATCACTCAGGTGAAGATCGCGGACATGGCGCTCGAGGTCGGCAAGGGGCACCTGCTCGCTTACCATCTCGGACGTCTCAAGGACCGCGGCGAGGTCCGGCCCGAACAGGTGAGCACCGGCAAGCTGAACAACGTCCGCGAGGCCATCGCCATCGCCCGCGAATGCCGCACCATTCTCGGTGCCAATGGAATCACGTTGGAGTACCCCGTCATTCGGCATGCCAACAACCTCGAGTCCGTACTCACCTACGAGGGTACGTCCGAGGTGCACCAACTCACCATCGGGAAGGCGTTGACGGGCGAGGCCGCGTTCAGGTGAGCGGGTCGCTCGAGTCGGGTCGGCGTGCTTCGCTGGACGGTCTGCTGATCGCCGATTTCGGCCGGGTGCTGGCCGGACCGTACGCCACGATGCTTCTCGCCGATCTCGGCGCCGAGGTGGTGAAGGTCGAGCGCGCCGGCGTCGGGGACGACACCCGGCAGTGGGGGCCGCCGTGGGTGGGTGAGGAGTCGACCTACTTTCAATCGGTGAACCGCAACAAGCAGTCCGTCGCGTGGGACTTGCGCAACCCCACCGACCTGCAACAGGCGCGGGAACTCGTCGCCCGAGCGGATGTCGTGGTGGAGAACTTCCTGCCCGGCACGATGGACCGCCTCGGCCTCGGCTACGACGCGGTGCGGGATTCCAATCCCGACGTCGTCTACTGCTCGGTGACGGGGTTCGGTGGGCACAACAACCTGCCCGGCTACGACCTGCTCATCCAGGCAGTCGGCGGGTTGATGAGCATCACCGGTCCCGAACCCGGCGTCCCGACCAAGGTTGGGGTGGCCGTCGTCGACGTCATCACCGGGCTGCACGCCGCGGTCGGGATCCTGGCTGCGTTGCGTCACCGTGACCGGACCGGCGAGGGACAGCGGGTCGAGGTGAACCTGCTGTCGTCGTTGCTGTCCGCCCTCGTGAACCAGACGTCCGGGTATGTGGGCGCGGGTGTCGTTCCGCAGGCCATGGGCACCCGGCATCCCAGCATCGCGCCGTACGAGGTATTCGACACCGGAGACCGCCCGCTCGTGCTCGCGGTGGGCAACAACCGCCAATTCACCTCTCTGATAAAGGTTCTCGGAGTTCCGCACCTCGCCGACGGCGAGCGGTACGCCACCAACACGCAACGGGTGGCGCACCGCGAAGAACTGGTCCGGGACCTCACCGAGGCGCTGTCCGCAGGATCTGCGGATGAATGGTTCGAGAAGCTGACCGCGCAGGGTGTCCCGTGCGGGCCGCTCAACGACATCGCCGATGCGGTCGCGCTGGCCGAGCGGCTCGGCCTGAATCCGGTGGTCGAGATCGACGATCCACGCCGGGACACACCGGTACGACAGGTGGCGAACCCGATCCGGCTCAGTGCCACTCCGGCGAGGTACCGCAGCGCGCCGCCGCTGCTGGGAGAGGACACCCCTGTGAGTACTTCTTAACCCCTCGTGGTTAAGAAGTACTCACAGGGGGACTTTCCTAAGAGAGTGTTAGGAACCCCCGCGGACCCTTCCGAATGTCTGTGACCTGCCCCACTGTGGTGGGAACGGAGAGATTCAGGACATCGGAAGGAGTCCGCGTGAGCACCACACAGACTGGTGAGCGCCGAGTGATCGGCAACGTCTTGAAAGGTTCGGTCGGTAATCTGATCGAGTGGTATGACTGGTACGTCTACGCGGCGTTCAGTGTGTACTTCGCGAAGGAGTTCTTCCCCGAGGGCGACACCACGGCCCAGTTGCTCTCGACAGCAGCTGTTTTCGCAGTCGGATTCCTGATGCGGCCGATCGGCGGCTGGGTCATGGGGCGGTACGCCGACCGGCACGGCCGCCGCTCGGCGCTCACCTTGTCGGTGACCGTGATGGCGGCGGGCTCGCTCGTCATCGCACTCACGCCGTCGTACGACAGCGTCGGACTGGTGGCTCCGGTGCTCCTCGTGCTCGCCCGCATGCTCCAGGGATTGTCGGTCGGCGGTGAATACGCCACCAGCGCAACCTACCTCGCCGAGGTCGCCTCACCGGGTCGGCGCGGGTTCTATTCGAGCTTCCAGTACGTCACCCTCGTCGCCGGACAGCTGTTCGCGCTGGGTGTGCAGATCGTCCTGCAACTGCTGTTGCCTGCCGAGGCCATGCAGTCGTGGGGCTGGCGAATTCCGTTCGTCATCGGTGCGGCAGGTGCCGTCGCGGTGATGTGGCTGCGTCGCACGATGGACGAGTCCGAGGCTTTCACCGACGAGGTGGAGTCGAAGCGTGACACAGACACCCCGGACGACGGGCCGAAGGAAGGTTCGCTCCGGATGCTGCTGCAGTATCCACGCGAGTGCCTGCTGGTGTGTGCCCTCACACTCGGTGGGTGTGTGGCGTTCTACACGTACACCACGTACATGCAGAAGTTCATGATCAACACCTCCGGCATCTCCAAGGACACGGTCGCATGGATCAACTTTGCGGCCCTGTTGGTCTTCATCGTGTTGCAGCCGCTCGGCGGAGCCCTGTCGGACCGCATCGGCCGCCGCAAGCTGCTCATCTTCTTCGGTGTCGGTGGAACCCTGCTGACGGTCCCGCTCATGACCGTGCTGGGAAACACGTCGAATCCGCTGGTTGCCTTCGGGCTGATGATGCTGGGTCTCACCGTCGTCACCGGATACACGTCGGTCAACGCGATTGTAAAGACCGAGCTGTTCCCGACCAAGGTCCGCGCGCTCGGAGTCGGACTGCCGTACGCCCTCACGCTGGCGATTTTCGGCGGCACGGTCGAGACCGTCGCCCTCGCCCTGAAACGGGCCGGTCACGAATCGCTCTTCTTCTACTATGTGACCGGATGCATCGCGATCTCGCTCGTCGTCTACGTCTTCATGCGGGAGACGTCGGAAGGCTCGCCGCTCGACCGGGCGAGCAGCCGGGCCGACAGCCCGGACGACGATGTCGAGCTGGTCGACTCGCGGGGCTGATCGAAGGGAACGGACAGTGCAGATCGCGGTGGTCGAGGACGACGACGGAGTCGGCGACGCACTCGTGGAGGCGCTGGCGAACCACGGCCACGACACGGTGCGCATGCGACGCGGCTCCGACCTCCTCCTCGGCCATCGCGGTATGGACGCGGTGATCCTCGATCTCGGTCTCCCCGATGCGGACGGCCTGCAGGTGCTTCGGCAGCTGCGGGCCGTCAGCGACGTTCCGGTCGTCATCCTCACCGCCCGCGACGACGAGCGTTCGGTGGTCCGCGGGTTGCGCGGCGGGGCTGACGACTACCTCGTCAAGCCGGCGCGTCTCGCGGAGTTGCTGGCCAGGCTCGACGTGGTGACCCAGCGCCGCCGAGCCGCAGAACGACCGGCCTCGCAGCAAATCACCGAAGGCGACGTAGTGGTCGACCTGGCGGCACGCGAAGTGGAGGTCGCAGGCGAACCGATCGCGCTGACGACCAAAGAGTTCGAGCTTCTCGAGGTGCTCGTCACCCGGCCCGGCGCCGCCGTGAGCCGCCAGCAGCTGATGGACGCCGTGTGGGGCGACGCCTATGTGGCGATCTCACGCACCCTGGACGTGCACATGACCGGACTGCGAGCGAAACTTGCTCGGCCGGGTCTCATTTCGACTATCCGCGGGTACGGTTACCGCTGGGGTACCTGACGTGCGGCGACGGGTCCTCGCCGTCCTGCTGGTGTTCGCGACCCTCGCGGTGGTGGCGTTCGCGGTTCCCCTCGCTCTGGCCACCGGTGCCGGGAGAACGCAGGCCCTCCGGTTGAGCCGGGAAGCGGATGCGACACATTTCGCCAGCCTCGCCGGACAGACGCAGGCCACCGGCAGCGCTGCGTTGTTGCGGGAGGAGGTGGCGCGCTACCACGAGTTGTACGGCGAGGGAGTTCTCATCGTGGACGCTCGGGGTGGTGTCCGCGCCGGAGCGGGGCTGTCGCCGGCCGACCCGGGCGTGGGCGAGGCGATCACGGCCGGACTCCGAAATCAGAAGCAGGGCATCGGCGGTTCGCTGGCACCGTGGTCGGCGGACCGTGTCCTCTCGGCCGTCCCCGTCGGCACCGGAGCGCAGGTCGACGGCGCCGTCGTCCTCGAGGTGTCCACCCGAGCGGCGCGCGAGTCGATCCGGACGTCGTGGCTGGTGATCACCGCCGGGGCGCTCGCGGCGTTGGTGGCGGTGACCGCTGTGGCCATCGCGCTGTCGCGCTGGACCGTTCGTCCACTCGGCGCACTGACCGCCCGCGTCGGTGCCCTCGCGGACGCCGTCCCGTCGCCGAAGCCGTGGACCCGTCGCGCTGCCGCCAACTCGGGGGGCCGCTACACCGGACCGCCGGAGGTGCAGGAACTCGCCCGGGCCTTCGACACCATGGCGGGTGCGGTTCAGGCTTCCGCCCACGCGCAGCGCCGACTCATCGCCGATACCGCGCATCAACTTCGGAACCCCCTGGCGGCATTGCATATCCGACTGGATTCGCTCGCCCCGCACATCCGCGAGGCGGGGGCGGAAACCTATCGCCGGACGAGTATGGAAGTGGACCGCCTCGGCGGAATCCTCGACGGACTGCTGGCATTGGCAGTCGCCGAGTCACCCGCCGAGACTTCGCACGGCGGCTGCGACGTCGGCGCAGTGGTCGCCGACCGGCTCGACGCGTGGGCGGAGGCACTGGCGGAGTCGGGGATGGTCGCGACATCGGACGGTCCCGACGAACCCCTGTTCGCCGACTTCCGGTCCAGCCAGCTCGCTCAGATCCTCGACGTGCTGCTCAGCAACGCGCACACCTACGCGGGTTCCGGGTCGACGGTGCGGATCGACACGCGGAAGACGGAGTCCGGCATCCGTATCCGGGTGAGCGATGACGGCGTCGGGGTGTCCGAAGACGAGGTCGACAAGTTGTGCTCGCGCTTCTTTCGCGGGTCCGGATCCGGCGGGCCGGGCACCGGGCTGGGGTTGTCCATCGCCACCGCTCTCGCTGACAACGGTGGTGGTTCCCTCACGGTGGCGTCCGCGCAGCCGCACGGTCTCGAGGTAACCGTGACGCTGCCGGAATCGCCCGACGGTACCGGGGAGGCGATGTGATTTCCCGGCGCGAACTGTTCCGCGGTCTCGCCGCCACCGCAGTGGCCGCGGTGGCCGGCTCGGGCGTCGCCTGTTCCGGTGGCAGCCGTGAACAGCTGCGACTCGCCGCCGGTGAGGAAGGTGGATTCTTCTGGGAGTTCGCACAGCTGACCGCTGCTGCCGCGGCACGTGCCGACCTGGGTGTGACGATCGTCCCGCTGCGGACTGCCGGGTCCGTCGACAACCTCGCGGCGCTGGGGTCCGGGGAAGCAGAGCTCGCCCTGAGCCTCGCCGACGCCGCGGTGACGGCCATGGACACTGCCGCGGTGACGGCCATGGACACTGCCGCGGTGTCGGCCAGAGATGCCGTCGCCGATTTCACCGCCATCGGCAGGGTGTACGAGAACTACATGCAGCTCGCGGTGCGCGCCGATTCCGGGATCGAGAACACGTCCCAACTTGCCGGAGCGCGAATAAGTTTGGGAGCGCGAGGATCAGGTGCCGAACTCACCGCTGAGCGGATTCTCGAGGTGCTGGGCCTCGGCCGTCCCGGCGACGTCACGCGCCTGCACCTGTCGATGACGGACGCGGGCCACGCTCTGCGCGACGGCAGCGTCGACGCCGTCCTGTGGGCAGGCGGAGTGCCCACACCATCGTTTGCGAACCTGGGTATCGCGCTGCGACTCCTCGATCTGTCCGCAGAACTAGAGTTGCTGCGACAACGGTTCGGCCCCCGCTACGAGTCCGTGCTCATTCCGCCGGGCACGTACGGAAGTGAGACACCGGTCGCGACAATCGGTTTGGCCAACCTTCTCCTCGCCGGCCCCACGGTGACCGACAACGCTGCCGGTGCACTCGTGGAAGTGTTGATCGACCATGCCGCGGAACTGGTGCCGGAACAGGCGACGGGCAGCCAGTTCCTCGATCGGCAGTCGCTGATCGTCACCGCCGGAGTGCCGTTGCACCCTGGTGCCGCCGCGGCGTACCGGAGACATCACGGCTGAGCCGGTCGATCACTGCACCTGGTCGATCACTGCACCTGGGCGACGACGAAGATGCGCCGGAACGGGAAGAACGTGCTGCCGTCCGGTTGCCGAGGGTACGCCGCGTCGAGCAGCGGGACGAGCTCGTCGCGGAAGCGGTCCCACTCCGGCGCCGCGAGGGCGTCCTTGACCGGGCGGAGCGCAGTGCCGGTGATCCACTCCAGAACCGGGTTCTCCCCGGTCAGCTGTTGCACGTACGTGGTCTCCCAGGCGTCGACGGTGCACCCGGCGTCGGCGAGTAAACAGGCGTAGTCGGTGGGATCGTCGACGACCTTGTTTTCCCGGAACGGCGCGTCCGGCAGCAACCGGGACCATCGGCCGCTCGACGCGAGGTCTCGGACGACGGTATGCGAGGGCGCGTCGAAGTTGCCGGGAACCTGCACTGCGATCCACGCCCCCGACGTCAGTTGGGTCGCCCAGCGACGCAGCAGCTGCCGGTGTTCGGGCACCCACTGCAGGGCGGCGTTGGAGACGACGACGTCGGTGTCGGGCTTCGGCGTCCAGTCGCGCACGTCCTGCCTGCTGGCGTCGAGGCCGCGTTCACGCGCGGCCTCGACCATCTCGGGTGAGCTGTCGGAGGCCTCGAGGACGGCGTCTGGCCATCGTTCGGCGAGGCTGACGGTCAGGTTTCCCGGGCCGCAGCCGAGGTCGACGACGCGGCGCGGTGACCGCGCGTCGACTCGGGACAGCAATTCGTAGAATGGGCGCCCGCGATGGTCCGCGAAGGCGAGGTACTTGTTCGGATCCCACATGTAGTCCTCCTCGCCCGGAACAGTACGCCCATACTGTTGGTCAGAGGCCCAGATCCTTGGCGATGATCGTCTTCATGACTTCGCTGGTGCCGCCGTAGATGCGGGACACCCGGGTGTCGGCGTACAGGCGCGCGATGGGGTACTCGAGGACGTAGCCGTATCCGCCGTGCAGCTGCAGGCACTTGTCGATCACCCGGCCCGCGGCCTCGGTGCAGAAAAGTTTGACCTTCGCCGCGTCGGGCACGGACAGTTCACCGGCGTCGTGGAGTTCGAGTGCGCGATCGGCCATCAGCTGGATTGCTTCGACCTCGGTGGCGCACTCGGCGAGCACGAATTTGGTGTTTTGGAATGCTGCCACCGGTTTTCCGAAGACGTTGCGTTCCTTGACGTAGGCGAGGGCGTGTTGCAACGCGGCCGCGGCGGTGGCCGACGCGCCGAGCGCGATGGTCAGCCGCTCCTGCGCCAGGTTGTGGGTGAGGTAGCTGAATCCGGCACCCTCCTCACCGAGCCGATCCTCGACCGGAACCTTGACGTCCGTGAACGACAACTCGGCGGTATCGGACGCCCTGAGGCCGATCTTCTCGATCTTACGGCCCACCGCGAAACCCTCGGCGGCGGTGTCGACGACGAGAATGGACAGCCCCGCCCGGCGGTTCTCTTGCGTGCTGGGAGCGGTGCGGCACACCACGAGAATGCGGTCGGCGAGCGCGCCGCCGGTGATGAACGTCTTGGCGCCATTTAACACGTAATGGCTGCCGTCCCCGGACAGCTTGGCCGAAGTCGCGATGTTGGCGAGATCGGAACCGGTGCCGGGTTCGGTCATTGCGATGGCGAACATGATGTCGCCCGAAGCGAATCCCGGGAGCCAGCGCTGCTTCTGCTCATCGTTCGCGTATTCGAGCAGGTACGGCAGGATCAGATTGGTGTGCACCGAGAAGCTGCCGAACGTGACACCGGCCGCCGCCGTCTCCTCACCGACCACCGCGGAGAACTTGAAACTCTTCTCGCCGCCCCCGCCGTACTCCTCCGGCACCTGGATCCCCAGCACCCCGAGCTCGCCGAGCCGACGATAGAAATCACGCGGGGGATGTCCCTGTACCTCCCAATCATGGTGGACGGGAGCCACTTCCTTGGCGATGAAGTCGCGGATCGTCTTCCGGAACGCCTCGTGATCTTCGTTGAACACCGTACGCTGCACGGATCTCTCCTTCGATTTACAGTGCGTAACTACGCAGTACGCCCTTGCTGATGATCGTCTTCTGAATCTCGCTGGTGCCTTCGCCGATGAGCAGGAACGGTGCCTCACGCATGAGCCGCTCGATCTCGTACTCCTTCGAGTAACCGTAACCGCCGTGGATACGGAAGCTGGCCTGGGTGACCTCCGAGCAATACTCGCTGGTGAGGTACTTGGCCATGCCGGCGGCCACGTCGTTGCGCTCGCCGGAGTCCTTCAGTCGTGCGGCATTGACCATCATCAGGTGCGCCGCTTCGACCTTCGTCGCCATCTCGGCGAGGCTGAACGCGATCGCCTGATGCTGCGCGATCGGCTTACCGAACGTACTGCGCTGCTGCGCATATCGGGCCGCCAACTCGAACGCGCGGATCGCCACACCGCACGCGCGCGCGGACACGTTGACCCGTCCGACCTCGATCCCGTCCATCATCTGGAAGAAGCCTCGACCCGGTGTGCCACCGAGGATGTCATCGGCCGCGGCGGTGTAGTTGTCGAACAGGAGCTCGGTGGTGTCGATGCCCTTGTACCCCATTTTGTCGATCTTCCCGGGGATGGTGATGCCCGGGACGACCTCACCGAATCCGGCGGGCTTCTCGATGAGGAACGCGGTCAGATTGTCGTGCTTCTTGGCGGCACCTTCCTCAGTACGAACCAGGGCGGCGACGAGGGTGGAGCTGCCACCGTTGGTCAGCCACATCTTCTGGCCGTTGATGACGTAGTTTCCGTCGGCGCCGAGCTTGGCCTTGGTGCGGATGGCGGCTACGTCGGAGCCGAGTTCCGGCTCGGACATCGAGAAGGCCCCGCGAACCTCACCCGTCGCCATCCGGGGAAGGTAATGCTCCTTCTGGGCATCGGTGCCGTGCTGACGCAGCATGTAGGCGACGATGAAGTGAGTGTTGATCACCCCGGAGACGCTCATCCAGCCCCGCGCGAGTTCCTCGACGCACAGGGCATAGGTGAGGAGGGATTCGCCGAGGCCGCCGTACTCCTCCGGGATCATCAGCCCGAACAGGCCCATGTCGCGCATCTTGTCGACGATGGCCTGCGGGTAGGTGTCGGAATGCTCGAGTTCCTGTGCGACGGGGATGACGTCGCGATCGACGAAGGTTCGCACGGTGTCGATGATCTCGGTCTGGAACTCGGTGAGGCCGAGAGTCTGGGCGAGGCGGCTCATAGGGGTCCTCCGAGTACGAGTTGTACCGAGCAGGGGAGTGCGGAACCGGGGCGCGGACGAGCGCCTCGGGAGCCGCGAGGTCGGATTTCAGCTTGCCCGACTTCCCGTGGAGCGGCTAGAGGCCTTCGG
The DNA here is from genome assembly GCF_018343855.1 of Rhodococcus sp. USK13. Lineage (NCBI taxonomy): Bacteria > Bacillati > Actinomycetota > Actinomycetes > Mycobacteriales > Nocardiaceae > Rhodococcus > Rhodococcus sp. USK13. The sequence goes on from NZ_CP069242.1 coordinate 1,891,015, forward strand.
CTATCGGTCGGATAGCGCACTCCAATGCTTCTTGCATCTCCCTTGTGACCTGCGGCGGCCCTGACCCATAGGTAGTGGCAGCCGGTGCGTTCGCCGAGTGCGTATTGATCGGGTGGGCCCGCATCCGTTGAATGGGCTTGACGCTGTGACCTGCACCACCCATTCTCCGAAGGGATCACCAGGTGACCCACTCCACCGCCACCCTCGACGCACCCGTCGACATCGGCTCCGAGTCCCGCCGCCGTGCGTGGGGCTTGACCGCCCTCCTCGTGTTGCTCTACGTCGTCAACTATGCCGACAAGGCCGTACTCGGCATCATCGCTCAACCGCTCGCCCAGGAGCTGGGACTGAGCTCCTCCCAGATCGGTCTGGTCGGGAGCTTGTTCTTCCTGACCTTCACGATCGGCGGATTCTTCGCAGGCGTGCTCAACCGATGGATGTCCCTGCGGTGGGCGCTCGTGCTACTCGCGCTGGCCTGGTCGGTGGCCATGCTGCCGCTCGTCGTCGCCGCAAGCTTCGTGGTGCTACTCGGCAGCCGACTACTCCTCGGCCTCGCCGAGGGCCCGAGCTCGGCGCTGCTGCACACCGGGGCGTACTCCTGGCACGCGCCCGCAAAACGCGGACTGCCCAGCGCGCTGCTGGCCGGCGCGGCATCCATCGCGAAGATCGCTGTTGCTCCGGCACTCGCATTCGTCACCGTCACGTTCGGCTGGCGCTACGCCCTGATCGCGCTGTCGGTGATCGGAGTCGTCTGGTGTGCCGTCTGGCTGACCGCGTGGTCCGAGGGTCCCTACATTCGCAGCGGCAAGAGCGCGACCACCGCTCCCGACGGTGACGCCGGTGAGCCCGCCGTACCGTGGAGTCGTATCTTCCGGACACGCACGTTCATCAGCGGCGCCCTCCTCGTCATGAGCGTGTACGCACTGGTCGCAGTGGTGCTCACCTGGCTGCCCTCCTACTTCGAGGTCGGCCTCGGCTACAGCCGCCTGCAGGCCGGATCGATGTTCGCCTTCCCGAGCATCGCGGGGCTGATCCTGATGCTCCTCACCTCCGTGATCGGCGACCGCCTCCTGGTGCGCGGCTCGACGTCCCGGATCGTGCGGATCATCGTCCCGGCCGTCGGGGTGCTCATCTGCGGAGCGATCCTTCTTGCCCTGCCGTCCATCGACACCCCCGCCCTGGCCGTGCTCGTCGTGTCGGTCGGGTACGGTTTCGCCGCCTCGGTGTTCCCGCTGCTCAACTCCGCGATCTCCGAGATCTGCCCGCCGCGTCAGACGGCCGGCACGCTCGGGGTGTTCCTCGCGATCATGGCGGTCGGCGGCCTCGTCGCCCCGTATGCGACCGGCTTGATCGTCGACGCCGCCAGTTCGCCGGCCGCGGGCTACGCGACCGCGTTCCAAGCGCTCGGTCTGGTCGCCGCGGTATGCGCCGTCCTCGCGTTGATCCTGGCCAACCCTGAACGCGACAAGAAATTGGTTCGAGGCGACAGTGTGAGGAGCACGCGATGAATGATGCAGTAATTATCGACGCAGTCCGCACACCTATCGGCCGGCGCGGAGGGTCCCTTTCGGATATTCATCCGGCCGATGTGTCGGCCCACGTGCTCGAAGCCCTCGTTGCCCGTACCGGTCTTTCCCCGGACGAGGTCGGCGACGTCATCTGGGGTTGCGTCAGCCAGGCAGGCGAGCAGGCGGGCAACGTCGCCCGGACCGCGGTGCTCGCCGCCGGCTGGCCCGAGAGGGTGCCCGGCACCACGCTCACCCGGGCGTGTGGATCGAGCCAGCAGGCGGTGAGCTTCGCCGCCGCTACCGTAATCGCCGGCCACGAGGACATCGTCGTCGCCGGCGGTGTCGAATCGATGAGCCGCGTTCCGATGGGCAGTGCCAGCAAGAACGGCGAGCACTTCCCGGCAACCGTTCTCGACCGGTACGGCGTCGACGGCTTCAGCCAGGGCACCGGCGCAGAAATGGTGGCAGCGAAATGGGGATTGACTCGTCGGGTGCTCGACGAATACGCCCTCCGCTCTCACGAACTCGCGGCGCGTGCCGCTGACCGCGGCGCCTTCGACGGGCAACTCGCACCGATACCCGGCGTGCTCGAGGGAGATGAGGGAATCCGCCGCGGTGGTTCGCTCGAGTCCCTCGCGAAACTGAAGACCGTGTTCAAGGACGACGGCGTGATCCACGCGGGCAACTCGTCGCAGATTTCCGACGGCGCGGGGGCGTTGTTGATCACCACGAGCGACAAGGCTGCGCAGCTTGGACTGCGTCCGATGGCCCGGATACACACCAGCGCGGTGGTCGGTGACGACCCCGTCATCATGCTCACCGGTCCCATCGCAGCCACGGACAAAGCCCTCTCGCGGGCAGGACTGACCATCGAGGACATCGGCGCGTTCGAGGTCAACGAGGCCTTCGCTCCGGTTCCGCTGGCCTGGCAGGCGGAGACCGGTGCCGTCATGGACCGGCTGAACCCGGTCGGCGGCGCCATCGCCGTCGGGCACCCGCTCGGTGGATCGGGAGCGATCCTGATGACCCGGCTGGTCCATCACATGCGCGACAACGGCATCCGATACGGCCTCCAGACCATGTGTGAGGCAGGCGGACTCGCCAACGCCACCATTCTCGAACTTCTCTGAACCACCACTTTTCCGAAGGGACCCCACAGGCAATGGAACTCAAAGGCATCTCCACCGCGGTGACCGGCGGCGCGTCGGGACTCGGACTCGCCACCGCCCGCCGACTGGTGGACGCCGGGGCTCAGGTGACGCTCATCGACCTTCCCCACTCCGAGGGTGCGGCGGCGGCGAAAGAACTCGGCAGCGCAGCGCAATTCGCCGCGGCCGACATCACCGACCCCGAACAATTCGCCGCGGCCCTCGACGTCGCCGACGAACGAGGTGGACTGCGCGGCATCGTGCACTGCGCCGGCGCGGGACGACGAATGCGGATCCTGGACAACGACGGCAAGGCCGGCTCACTCGAGGATTTCGAGTTCGTGATTCGCCTCAACCTCGTCGGCTCGTTCAACGCTCTGCGGTTGGGAGCGGAACGAATCGCCCGCCACGACGAGATCGACGGCGAACGCGGCGCGATCGTGCTGACTGCCTCCGTGGCGGCATTCGAAGGTCAGATCGGCCAGATCAACTACACGGCGTCGAAGGCCGGAATCGTCGGAATGACCGTCACGGCGGCGCGGGATCTGGCCAGCCGAAACATCCGGGTGTGCACCATCGCCCCGGGAATCATGGACACCCCGCTCCTCGCGCGCCTGCGCGAAGACGTGCGGGCGTCACTCGAGAAATCCGTACCCAGCCCGTCGCGGCTGGGCAAGCCCAGTGAGTTCGGGCAACTCGCCTGCTCGATCCTCGAGAACGGCTACCTCAACGGTGAGACCATCCGCCTCGACGGTGCCATCCGCATGGCACCCCGCTGACCAGTGAGGACCCACGTGAACAAGCCGGTACTGCACTACCCGGAACTGACCATGGCGGCCTTTCCGCCCAGCATGGCGGCCCTGTACGGAGACCGGGCCGCGGTGGTCGACGGCGACACGGTGTGCACCTACCGTGAACTCGACCAGCGATCGGGTGCATTCGCGTCCGCGTTGCGGGACGCGGGCGTGACCGAACGTGACGTGGTGCTCCTGCACCTCGGCAACTGCATCGAGTTCGTGGTCGCGTACTACGGCGCCCTGCGGGCCGGCGCAACCGTCACCCTGGTCAACCCGCTGCAACCCGTGCCGGGACTCCGCACACAGATTGTGGAAACGGGTGCGGTCGCGGCCGTGACCCAGCCCGGGCAACTGGACAACCTCATCGCGGCTGCCGACGGCACCACCGTCCGCACGATCGTGGTGGCGGGACTGCCCGCCGGGCAAGGTCGCGGACAGCTCGGATTCGACGAGTTCGTCCGCGGGTACGTCGCCGCACCGTTCCCTTCGACGGTGACCGGAGACGACGTGGCCCACCTCGCCTACACGGGCGGCACCACCGGCCTGTCGAAAGGTGTTCGGGTACTGCACCGCAACGTCCTCGCCAACGTGATCCAGATGGTCGCCTGGCGAGCGGGACATGCGGTGTGTGCCACCGCTGACGGTGGGATCGAGTTGCGACCTCTCGAGGAACTGGGGGATCGCGGTGTGGAACCCGGGGTAGGGGCGACGGTCGTCGTGTCGCCGCTGTTCCATGCCCACGCCCTGATCAACATGTCGTTCCTGCTGCTCTGCGGGGCGACTCAGGTGTTCGCCGGCCGGTTCGAACCCGGCAGGATGCTGGAACTGATCGAGCAGCACCGTGCCACCTACATCACGGGAAGCCCGGCAATGTGGCATGCGGTCGCCACTCATCCCGACGCGGCGACCCGCAACACCGATTCGGTGCGCGTCGTCTCCTCCGGTGCGGCCCCGATCGACCACGTCACACTCGAGGCACTCGGCCGCGCGTTCCCCTCGGCGAAAGTGGTCGAAGGGTACGGGTTGACCGAAGGCACCTGTCTCGTCGCGTCCGCGCCGCTGACCGGAGCCGACGCATACAAACTCGGGAGTGTGGGTCTGCCGGTGTTCGACACCGAAGTGCAGATCCGTGCAGCCGACGATTCCGGGGCCGTATTCGACGCCCACACCCGCGGCAAGCTGTGGGTCCGCGGCCCGCAGGTCACCGACGGTTACCTGAATCTGCCCGAGATCACCGCTCAGCAATACGTCGACGGCTGGCTCGATACCGGTGACATCGCGTACGTCGACGAGGACGGTTACCTGTTCATCTGCGACCGCACCAAGGACATGCTGATCTACAAGGGCTACAACGTGTATCCGCGTGAGCTCGAGGAGATTTTGGTCTCCCACCCGGACGTCTCCTCCGCTGCCGTCGTCGGCAGAGAGGCCGGCAGCGTCGGTCAGGAGCCGGTGGCGTTCGTCGTCCCGATGCCGGGGGCGGCGGTCGATCCGGATGCGGTGTCGGCGTTCGTGGCCGAGCGGGTGCTGCCGTACAAGAAGGTGCGTGACGTGGTGGTGGTGGAACAGTTGCCGACGTCGGCGGCGGGAAAGATTCTCAAGACGACTCTGCGGAAGTTGCTCGAGGTCGCAGCTACCTAGAGAACCACGAAAGCTACCGGCCCCCAACGCTCTCAGCGGTGGGGGCCGGTTGCTATTCCTTCAGTGTTGCGCGCGCTTGACCAGGCCTCGTCCGATGATGAGCCGCTGGATCTCGCTGGTGCCCTCGTAGAGGCGCAGGAGACGGACGTCACGGTATATGCGTTCGACGGGGACGTCCCGCATGTACCCGGTGCCACCGTGGATCTGCACCGCCAGGTCGGCGACCTTACCCACCATTTCCGTGCAGAAAAGCTTGGCGACCGACGGCGCGATGCGCCGGTCCTCACCGGACACCCACGCCCGGGCGGCGTCCCGGACGAGTGCCCGCCCCGCCATCACACCGGTCTGCTGATCGGCGATCATGGCCTGCACCAGCTGAAAGTCGCCGATCGCGCTGCCGCCCTGGGTAGCGGTGGCGGCGTATGCCACCGACTCGTCGAGTGCGCGCTGGGCCGCACCCACCGACAGCGCGGCGATGTGCACCCGGCCGCGCGCCAGTGACGTCATCGCGGCACGGTAGCCGACGTCCTCGCTTCCCCCGACGAGAGCGGAGTCAGGCACGCGCACATCGGTGAAATGCACGTCCGCGGTCCAGGCACCTTCCTGGCCCATCTTGCGGTCCTTAGCGCCTACCTGCACTCCGTCGGCGTCGGCGGGAACGAGGAACACGGCGATGCCGGTGCCGTCCGCGTCTGCGGGGCGGGTGCGGGCGAACACGACGAACAGGTCCGCGAGTGGCGCATTGGTGATGAATCGCTTCTCGCCGTTGATGATCCAGCCGTCTCCGGTCCGCGTCGCTTTGGTGCGCAGTCCCGCGGGATCCGAGCCTGCGCCCGGTTCGGTGAGCGCGAACGACGCCACCACCTCGCCCGACGCGATGCGCTCGAGCCACGTTGTTTTCTGCTCGTCCGTGCCGAACGCCACCAGCACCTGCCCCGCGATGCCGTTGTTCGTACCGAACATCGAGCGCAGGGACAGCGACGTGTAACCGAACTCCATCGCCAGTTCCACATCCTGCGTCAGGTCCAAGCCGAGTCCGCCCCACTCCTGTGGGATCGCGTACCCGAACAGTCCCATCGCTTTGGCGGCCTCGCGAATGTCGTCGGGGATCGCGTCGGCCTCCATGATCTCCTGCTCGCGGGGAACCACAGCGGAGCGAACGAAACTGCGCGTCTGGGCGAGGATGTCCTGAAAATCGTCGTCGCCGACCTGAGATGTGGTCATGGAATCACCGGCCTGCAAAGTTGTCATGAAGTCACTGTCGGATGGTAGTCGCCGCATGTCCAATACGAATCGGACCACGCCGCCATAGGAGATCCCGATGATTCCGACCCGTCCAGGAGGGTTCTGCGCCGATATATTCGGCTGGTGCCGGAAACCCCCGAGTGGCGGGAGGGCACTCGTCATGTCGAAAGGACTTCCATGGAACTGCTCGCCAATCGCACCGCCGTCGTCACCGGAGGCGCCCAGGGTATCGGCTTCGAAATTGCCCGGACCTTCGTCGAGGCCGGCGCCCGCGTGGTGATCGGTGACCTCGACCTCGACGCCGCCACGGCAGCGGCCGACAAGCTCGGTGGCGCGGACGTCGCCCACGCCGTCCGATGCAACGTTGTGCACGCCGAGCAGGTCGACGAGATGCTGGGCGCAGCGGTCCAACGCTTCGGCTCGCTCGACGTGATGGTCAACAACGCCGGGATCACCCGCGACGCGACCATGCGCACCATGACCGAAAACGACTTCGACCTGGTCATCGACGTGCACCTGAAGGGCACCTGGAACGGGACCCGCAAGGCGGCCGCCATCATGCGGGAGGCCAAGCGCGGCGCCATCGTCAACATCTCCTCGCTGTCCGGCAAGGTCGGCATGGTGGGGCAGACGAACTACTCGGCGGCCAAGGCGGGCATCGTCGGGCTCAGCAAAGCTGCGGCCAAGGAGCTGGCCCATCACGGTGTCCGGGTCAATGCGATCGCGCCGGGACTCATCAGGTCGGCCATGACCGAGGCCATGCCGCAGAAGGCGTGGGACCAGAAGATGAGCGAAATCCCGATGGGGCGTGCGGGCGAGGCCGGCGAGGTAGCGAACGTTGCCCTGTTCCTCGCCTCCGACCTCTCGTCGTACATGACCGGCACGGTCCTCGAAGTCACCGGTGGACGCTTCATGTGACGCGCACCGAACCCTCCCGACATTTCCCCGAAAGGCCATCATGCGTGAAGTCGTCATCTGCGAACCCGTCCGCACTCCCATCGGACGGTACGGCGGCATGTTCCAGTCCCTCACCGCCGTCGATCTCGGTGTCGCTGCCCTGAAAGGACTGCTCGACCGCACAGGCGTCGAGCCGTCCGACATCGAAGACGTCGTCCTCGGCCACTGCAACGCGAACAGTGAGGCGCCTGCGATCGGCCGTGTGGTAGCCCTGGATGCGGGGCTGCCGATCACCGTGCCCGGCATGCACATCGACCGCAGATGCGGATCCGGTCTGCAGGCCGTCATCCAGGCGGCAATGCAAGTGGCGGCCGGTGACAACGAGCTCGTGGTAGCCGGGGGCACCGAGTCGATGAGCAACGCGTCCTTCTATTCCACCGATATACGTTGGGGTGGAGCACGATCCGGTGTGCAGATGCACGACAGTCTCGTGCGCGCCCGGTCCACCGCGGGCGGCCGCTTCTACCCGGTTCCCGGGGGCATGATCGAGACGGCAGAGAACCTCCGTCGCGAATACGGCATCTCACGCACCGAGCAGGACGAGCTCGCGGTGTCTTCGCACACCAGAGCCGTCACGGCGCAGAAGAACGGCATCCTCGCCGAAGAAATTGTGCCGGTCACCGTGCGCAGCCGCGCCGGTGAGCAGGTGATCGACACCGACGAGCATCCTCGTCCCGACATCTCACTCGAATCGCTGGCTGCCCTGAAACCGATTCTGGGCAACACCGATCCGGAATCCACTGTCACCGCGGGCAACGCCAGCGGCCAGAATGACGCTGCAGCAATGTGTCTCGTCACCACGATGCAGACCGCGGAACGGCTCGGTCTGCGTCCGCTCGTGCGCATGGTGTCCTGGGGCGCGGCCGGTGTCGCACCGAAAATCATGGGCATCGGCCCGGTCCCGGCCACCGAGGTCGCGCTGCGCAAGGCCGGGCTCACCCTCTCCGACATCGACCTGATCGAACTCAACGAGGCGTTCGCGGCGCAAGCGCTGGCCGTGATGCGCGAATGGGATTTCGGCGCCGCGGATCTGGATCGCACCAATGTCCACGGTTCCGGAATCTCCGTCGGTCATCCTGTCGGTGCCACGGGGGTACGGATGCTGGCGAGCCTGGCACGGGAGCTCGATCGCCGTGACGCGCGGTACGGGCTCGAGACGATGTGCATCGGTGGTGGGCAGGGCCTGGCCGCAGTGTTCGAACGAGTGGCGTAGAAGGCTAATCGCTCTGTGGGCCGGTGGCACGCGCGCGGATGAGTTCGACGAACGCGCGTCCCACGGGCGACAGCGTTTCCGGATCGAAGGCGATCCCGAATCTCCGGGCGAATCTCGGTTCCACTTCGCGCACGATCGCGCGGTCGCGGGCTGACTCCGCGATCGACCTCTCCACCAGGGTGCCGCCGATTCCGGCCAGTACCAAGGGAAGCCGCGCCTCCCGGTGATCGGACAACACGGCCAGGGGCGGCCGTGCCCCTGCGTGACGAATCGCTTCTTCGATTTCGTCGGCGAGGGAGTGACCGCGGGGCACGAACACCATGGGTACCTTGGGAAGTGCGGACAGCGGGACCGGTCCGTCCGGGACCTCGGTGTCGGCGGGATACACGAGCCAGTACTCCTGCTCACCCAGCTCCACCACGTCGAGGCCGTCTTCGTCGAGGGGCAGATGTGCGACGACGAACTCGCAGTGCCCGTCCTCGATCAGGGAGGCGGCCTGTGCTTCGGATTTCAGCTCACCGAACCGCACCGCCACTTTCGGGTAGGCCCGCCGGAACTCGGCGACCAGGTCGACGAGCGGGCCGAGGACCAGGGCGGGAAACGCCATCATGTCGAGGCGGCCGGCGAGTTCTCCGTCGGCGGTGGCCAGTAGATCCTCGACGGCGGTGACGTCGCGCAGGATCTGGCGGCTCGGGCCCACCATGCTTCGTCCGGCGGCGCTGAGAACCATGCCCCGGCCGATGCGATGGAACAGTTGAACGCCCAGTTCCCGCTCGAGACCCCGCAATGCTTGGGAGATGGTCGGCTGGGCGACGCCCAGCGATGCGGCGGCACCGCCTATGCCCTCGTGCTCGACGACGGCGAGGAAGTACTCGACCTGACGTAACTCCATGTGCTCAGCCCCTTGCCGACGTGTCGTGTGCGCTCGCGACGAACGCTGCGGCCGCCGGCGAACTCGGTCCGGAGCGCTGCACCAGGCCGACGGGACGGGTCAACCGCGGTGACAACGACCGGATCGTCACACCGCGCAGTTCCTGTTCGGCGACGACACGGGGAAGGACGGTCGCGCCCGCCCCGCGCTGGACCAGGTCCCAGGTGGCGCTCGGATGCGAGCAGTCGACGACGACGTTGTCCGTGTTTTCCCCGAGAAGTTCGAAAATCAGCGCCGCGTCACTCTTGTCACCCAGATCCTGAATCAACGGGACCTGGCGCAGGGCAGAGCGGGGTACGGGGTCGGGAAGGGCGGCTGCGAGCTGGTCGGGCACGGCAAGCACCAGCTCCTGCTCGCCGATCGGGACCGACAGCAGAGCGCTGTGATCCACGGACAGGTCGATCACCCCGAGCTCCGCCTCACCGCGTCGCAACGCCCCGAGGACGCCGGTAGGGCCGTCGCTGTCGATGATGCGGACCGTGATCCGCGGATACTGCCGGCGGAATCGGCGGACCAGTCCGACGATCGGGTCGATCGAGAACGCCGAGTACGTGACCACGTCGACCCGGCCGGATTCGAGTTCACGGACCGCCGCCACCTTCGCTTTCGCCCGTTCGACATCGGTGAGGATGCGCCGCGCCGCCACGTCCAGTGTCCGGCCCGCCTCGGTCAGCTCGAGCCGTCGGCCCGTGCGATCGAACAGGGTTACTCCGAGGCGACGTTCGAGAGTGCGAATGGCCTGCGACAGCGACGGTTGGGAAATGTACAGGGACTGCGCCGCCCTGGTGATTCCGCCGTGATCGACTACCGCGACGAAATAGGTGACGAGATGCAGGTCCACCCGGTCATCGTACGGAAGCCGTGGTCGCGCTCGGCACCACCCATTCACCGGTGAACGCGGGAGGGCGTTTCAGGGCGAACGCCCGGAAGGCGTCCGGCGCATCGGTTGCGAAGTTGACGGCCTGCGCTCGCGCCTCGTTCTCCAGCGCCTCGCGCAGCGACGAGGACGACCCCTGTTCGAGGAGCCGGGCCGACTGGGTCACCGCGACGGGCGGTCCGGCGGCGAGCCGGCGCGCGAGGTCCTGCGTGACCGTTTCGAGTTCGGCTGGCTCCGCCAGCACCGATACCAGTCCGAGAGCGTGGGCCTCTGCGGCGTCGACCATCTCGGCGAGCATGACCAGGCGCTTGGCCTGGTGTAGCCCCACGAGCCGGGGAAGCACCCACGACCCGCCGAAGTCGACCGACAGTCCCCGTTTCGCGAAGATTTGACTGAACTTCGCCGTCGTGGAGGCCACCACGAGGTCGCAGAGCAGGGCGAGATTCCACCCGGCACCCACGGCGTAACCCTCCATCTGGGCGATCACCGGCTTCGGAAATTCGGCAAGGGTCGCGGCGACCGAATTGATCGTCCGCATCCGGTCGAGAGGATGCTGCCCGGTCCGTCGTTCGACGTCGGCGCCCGTGCAGAAGTTGCCGCCCGCGCCGGTGACGATGACGGCACGTATCTGGCGCTCCGCTTCGAGCACACGCAGAGCGTCCTCGAACTCGACGAACGCGTCCAGCGTCAGCGCGTTCATGCGGTCGGGCCGATTCAGGGTCACGGTGGCCACAGCGCCGTCGCGGGTCACCGATACCGTGTCCCCGCTCATCGGCCGGACCACGCGGGTGACCGCTTCTCGGCGAACGCCCGCGCACCTTCCTGCGCATCCTCGGATGCGAACACCGGGTCGAGGTACTGCCGCTGCGCGGCAAACGCGTCGGGGTCGGTGTATCGGGCAGCCATCGCGACTACCTGCTTGGTGGCCCGGACCGCGAGGGGACCGTTGGTGGCGACGCGCGCGGCCAGCGCGCGTGCGGTGGGAAGTGCCTCGCCGGGTTCGGTGAGGTGGTTGACGAGGCCGTGCGCGTGGGCCGCTTCCGCCGTGAGCGGGTCGCCGGTGATTGCCATCTCCATGGCGATCGGGTAAGGCAGCACCTTCGGTAGCCGCAGCAAACCGCCTGCGGCTGCGGCCAATCCGCGCTTCACCTCGGGAATACCGAACTTGGCGTCCCTCGCCGCGACGATGATGTCGGCCGATAACGCCAGCTCGCACCCGCCGGCCAGAGCCCAACCCTCCACGGCGGCGATCAGTGGCTTCGTCGGCGGAGCTTCGGTGAGCCCACCGAAGCCCCGCCCGGGCAGCGACGGGCGTTCACCGCGGGAGAAGGCCTTGAGATCCATTCCGGCGCAAAATGTCCCGCCGGCGCCGGTGAGAATGGCGATGGTGAGGTCGGGGCGCTCTTCGAACTCGTCGACGGCGGCGGCGAGGGCCTTGGCGACCTCGAGGTCGACGGCGTTCTTCGCTTCCGGGCGGTTGAGGGTGATGACGGCGACGCCGTCGGCGAAATCGGTGAGAACCACGTTCATGGGTGTCCTTCTACGGTGTCGGGGTAATGGGAAGTGTCCAGCGTTCCGGATGGCCGCCGAGCGAGCGGATGTGTCCGCGGTCGGCGAGTACCAGCAGGTGGGCATGCGTTTCGCGAACCGCGAGACGCAGGAGACGGTCGGACATGGAATCGAACGGGCGCGACCACGACACGTTCGTCGAGATCTCCCACGCCGTCGACTCGGGGCGGTCACGGAGGGCGGCGACAATTTCCGCGAACCGCTCCTCGTGGTGACTCATCAGCTGCTGCGCCCGGTCGGCGATTCCGCGGAACCGGTACTCGTGGGCCGGGAGCACCAGTCCGTCCGGCATGGTGGTGGTGGCGTGCAGCGAGAGCAGGTAGCGGTGCAACGGGTTGTCCAGCTCGCCGGGGATTGTCGAGATGTTGGGGCTGATGCGGGGAAGCATGTGGTCGCCGCTGAACAGCAGTCCGTGGCGTTCGTCCACGAAGGTCAGATGGCCCGGAGTGTGGCCCGGTGTCCAGACCGCCTGCAGATCCCAGCCGGGCAGGTTCAGCGGAGCGCCGTCGTCGAGCACCACGTCGATGTACTCGCCGGGACCGAATCGGACCAGATCGACACGGGCGGCGGAGCGAACCTCGACGGGGGCACCGAGCCGGTCGAGCTGAAGTTCCCACGTCCGTTCGTCGGCGGTGTCGTCGTCCGGGGTGCGGTGGCCGAGCAGTGTGGCGTCCGCAGCGTGCATCGCGAGGGCGGCGCCGCTCACCTCCCGCAGTCTCGGTGCGAGACCGAAGTGGTCGGGGTGCAGATGGGTGACGGCGGCGTACCGGACGACGGTGACGTGGTGACCCGTCTGTGCGATACCGTCGCAGAGAGCCAGCCAGGACTCCTCGGAGTCCCAACCGACGTCGATCAGCGCGAGTCCGTCGGGGAGTGCAAGTGCGTAGATCAGCACGTAGCGCAACGGGTTCCGGGGCATCGGCACCGGAATCGACCACAATCCCGGACGTACGCTCTCGACCGGTGGCAGCACCCCGCGGGCCCACGCCTCGCGCTGAACGGTGCCGACCTCTTCGGTGACGATCACGACGGCACCACCTCCGCCGTACTGAGGTTTTCGCGTAACGTGCGCTTGAGTACCTTGCCGCCGGCGTTGCGGGGAAGCGAGGTCACGAATCGAATGTGCCGCGGTTTCTTGTACGACGCGAGCCGCCCGGCGCAGAAGGCGAGAAGTTCGGCGACGGTCGGGTCCGCACCCTCGGCTATCCGGATCACGGCGGTGACGGCTTCACCCCACGTCCGGTCGGGAACACCGATCACGGCGACCTCCGCCACCGCGGGATGCTCGGCCAGCACCGACTCGACCTCGATCGGATACACGTTCTCACCCCCGGTGATGATCATGTCTTTCACCCGGTCGGTGACGAACAGATATCCGTCGGCGTCGAGATGCCCGATGTCGCCGGTGCGCAAGAAGCCGTCGGGAGTGAAGAGTCGCGCTGTCTCGTCGGGTCGGTGCCAATACCCTGCGACATTGTTGCGGGAACGGCACACGATTTCGCCGGACACCCCGGCCGGGAGATCGGCGCCGGTGGCGATGTCCCGGATCGCCAGCTCGACGCCCGGCATCGGCGTGCCGGCGGAACGCAGCAGGTAGGCACGGTCACCGGCCGGATCGTGGTCCTCGGCGGTGAGTGCCGTGACCGATCCCGTCGTCTCCGTCATCCCGTACCGCTGCACGAAGGCACAGCCGAACCGGTCGATGGCGCGGCGCAACAGGGTGGGGGTGATCGGCGCCGAACCGTACGCGATCAGTTGGAGACTGGACAGGTCGCGCTCGCTCAGCCCCGGCAGGTCCAGCAGCATCTGAATCGCCGAGGGGACCAGGAACGCATGGGTGATGCGGTGTCGTTCGACGAGTTCGGCGACGTGGCGCGCGTCGAAGGCGCCGAGGAGAACCACGTGCACTCCCGCGGACAGGCTGGTGCTCAGCCACCCGGCCCCGGCGATGTGGAACAACGGGAGGGCGTCGAGGGCCACCGAGTCGGTGCGCCACCGGTAGATCCGCAGCGCCTCGGGCTCGTTGTGGAGATTACGGTGCGTCGCGACCACACCTTTCGGTGCGCCGGTGGTGCCCGACGTATACAGCTGAAGCAACTCCGCGTCCGGATCGTCGCCCAGCCCCGGGTCGGTGTCGCTGCCCGAAGCGGCGAGCCGATCCCACGTCCACACCCCGGGCAGGATTCCCTCCGACACGTCGTCGACGAGTACGACGACCAGACCGGGGAGTGCTTCGCGTACTACTTCGGCCGTCTCCGCGAACTCGGCCTCGACGATCAGCACCTCGAGCGCCGCGTCGACGGCGATCGCGGCAGCCTCGGCGGCGGGCAGGCGCCAATTCAGCGGCACGAACACGAGCCCGGACTTGGCGGCGGCGACGAAGCACTCCGCGCCCTCGAGGCGCATCCGCAGCAACGCCCCGACACGTGCACCGGTACCGGATGCTAACGACGACAGCGCTGCCGCGATGCGAGTCGTCCGCCGGTCGAACTCCGCGAACGTGAGGGTGGTGTTTCCCCACGTCACCGCCGGCGCGTCGGGGCGTTCGGCGGCATGGTGCCGGACGCGTTGGGGAAGATGCAGCCCATTCACAAATGCTCTCCTCGAAGACTGGGGGACCCGACGCCCGGTACCACGTCCCGCCAGTCGACCACCCCGCCGAGCCGGTGACAAAGACGCGTGACCGCACGGACACTTAGCGATCGCCTATGTATGCGCACATGGGCGCGGTCAGGCCGTTTGTAGACTGGCCGAGTGGCTCCCACTCCTGCGCTGAACCCCGAGGACGTTCAGCGCGCTGCGGCGGCGCTGCACAGCCCCGACATCGAGGGGTGGGCGAACCGCTTCGAATTGTTGTCGGACGGCAACCGCCTCCGGTTGCTGCTGTGCCTGCACCACGCGCCGGGGATCTGTGTCGGTGACCTCGCGGCAGCGCTCGAGATGAGCGGTACCGCCGTCTCGCACGCACTGCGGCTGCTGCGCCACCAAGGCTGGGTATCGGCCACGCGCGACGGCCGCTCGATGCGCTATCGGCTCTCGGACGACACCGTGCACCAGTTGCTGCACGCGATCGGCGCCACGCACTATCACGATCACCCGGAATCGAAATCGGAACGGTGAAGTCCCACATGGAGAACGACCCCGGAACGCTGCCACTCGACGGAATCACCGTCGTCGCTCTCGAGCAAGCTGTGGCCGCTCCCCTCGCCACCCGTCATCTGGCGGACATGGGCGCGCGGGTGATCAAGGTGGAGCGCGTCGGGGAAGGCGACTTCGCACGCAACTACGACGACGCCGTCTTCGGCGAGGCCTCACATTTCGTCTGGTTGAACCGAGGGAAGGAATCGTTCTGTGTCGACCTCAAATCCGAGGTGGGGCGGGATGCTGTCCTGAGGTTGATCGCGAGTGCCGACGTGTTCGTGCAGAATCTGGCGCCCGATGCGGCGAGCAGACTCGGTTTCGGGACCGAGGCGTTGCGCGCGGAACACACCGCGCTGATCGTGGCGAACATGTCGGGTTACGGGACAGCGGGACCGAGGCGGGAACGCAAGGCGTACGACATGCTGGTGCAGGCCGAAACCGGCATGATCTCCGTGACCGGAACACCCGAGACGGCCACCAAGACCGGAGTGCCGGTGTCCGATATCGCGGCGGGAATGTATGCGCTGACGTCGATCCTGAGTGCGCTGTTCCGACGTGAACGAACCGGGGTGGGCGCGCAAATCGACGTGTCGATGTTCGACGCGACCGCGGAGTGGCTGGGCCACCCGATGTACATGAAGATGTACGCCGACCGGCAGATCCCTCGTGTCGGACTCGGACACGCCGCCATCGTTCCGTACGACGCGTACC
Source organism: Rhodococcus sp. USK13 (assembly GCF_018343855.1). Taxonomy (NCBI): domain Bacteria; kingdom Bacillati; phylum Actinomycetota; class Actinomycetes; order Mycobacteriales; family Nocardiaceae; genus Rhodococcus; species Rhodococcus sp. USK13. Next base: position 1,906,753 of record NZ_CP069242.1, read on the forward strand.
CCACCCTCGACGGCAACATCCTGATCGGGGTCCAGAACGATCGGGGGTGGCGGCAGTTGGTCACCGAGGTCTTCGCTAAACCCGAACTCGCCGATCATCCGCGCTATGCGACCAACATGCTGCGGGTCCAACATCGCGAAGAGGTGGATGCCCTCGTCGCCGAGGAGACGAAGAAGTTCACCCGCGCGGCCCTCGACCAGGCACTGGCGGATTCCGGCATTCCGGCAGCGGAGCTGAACGATATGAGCGGCTTGATCGACCATCCGCAGTTGAAGGAACGTGACCGCTGGCGTCAGGTCGGCAGCGAGGTGGGACAGATCAGCGCAGTGCTGCCCCCGATGACATTCGCCGATGTGGAGATGAGGATGGGTGACATTCCGGCTCTCGGTGAGCACACCGATCAGGTCCTCGGTGAGCTGGGGTGCTCGGCTGCGGACATCGCAGCGATGCGGAAGGCCGGCGTGGTCGGCTGACGTGGTAGGGCCTCCGAGTCCTGACTATCGGCGATGAGTCGCTGATCAACCTGGTAAGTCAAAGTAGCATTAGTGCTACCATGAGGGTGTGGAGAGTCTCGGGTTGAAGGAACTGCGCCAGCATGCCAGTGACTACGTCAAACGTGCCGAAGCCGGGGAGACGATGCTGATCACGGTCGCCGGCAGGCCGAGCGCAATCCTCGGCCCGGCCGGGCGGAAGACGTGGTGTGCCTTCGACGAGGTCGCCGACATCTTCCAGACGGATACCGATCCGACGTGGGAAGCCGACCGCAATCTGATCGACGATCCGATCGCGGACCCCTGGGCATCCCGGTGAGGACTGTGCTCGATACGAGCATCCTCATCGCGAACGATGTCCCGCCCATTGACGGGGAGGTCGCGATCAGTGCCGTGAGCCTGGCCGAATTGCACTTCGGACTCCTGGTCGCGACCACCGCGCTGCAGCGTGCTCAGAGGTTGCAGCGACTGATCGCCGTGGAACGCAAATTCGAACCCCTACCCGTCGACGCCGGTGTCGCTCGAAGCTACGGGCAGTTGACCGCAGCGGTGCGAGCATACGGCCGCAAACCTCAGCCCCGAGCCCTCGATCTGATGATCGCCGCCACCGCGCACGCGAACAACGCCCGACTCGTGACACGCAACGCCGACGACCTTCGCGGCATCGAACACCTGCTGGATGTCGCCACACTCTGACGGCACCGTGTGACCGGTAAAGCGAATTCGTATTTTGTACAGGCGGGCTGGTAAAAGTTGATGCCGCGGGCTGGCGGCATCGCCACACTGCCTCGCATACCTGTACCGAACCTGGCCGTATCGGCGCGGCGATCACGACTCTGAAACCGACCGCTGCAGTGAGCCCGTCGCCGGTAGACGATCCCTCACCGGTTGTCGATCGGGCGCTATCAGGGCGCGCTATGTGACAGCCTCGAGCTGATCGGCACGTCTCCGGAAGCGGGGCGTCGATCAGGACACCCCGAAGGATCTCAGCTCTCACACACGGGGATGCGCCCGGTAGTACGCGGCCCGTTCGGCGTCGTGCCGGCGTCTGGCTTTCGGGTTTTCCAAGTCGGGCGGAAGTCCGTGCTTTTCGAGGCGGCGTGATCGGTTCTGCGCCATGTAGGCGACGCTGTAGAAGAGGGCGAGGAACACCCCGAGCAGCACCATGGAACCGCGTAACCACACGGGCCCGGGGAAGAGGAAGAAGGCCGCGAACACCGGAATGAACGGCACCATGCTGCGGACGAGGTGTCGCGGCACAGCCCAGTCACCGATCAGATCGTTCCGAACCCAGTCCTGCATCGAGTCGGGCAATCTGCGTCCGAACGCGTAGCCGAGCCATTGAAAGGGCGTCGGCCGGATCCGGGCACCGCGGCTTCGATTGGTCACTTGTCCACTCCTCCCAGCGCGCCTGCCTTGACGGCCGCGGCGTTGATGCGGGTCAGCACGCTGTGCAGTTCCATCAGTTCGGACAGTTCCACTCCGAGTGCTTCGACTACGGCGGGTGGCACTTTTTCGGCTTGTGCGCGCAGCGCCTTGCCCGCGTCGGTCAATTCGACGACGAGCTGGCGTTCGTCGTCCGCGCTGCGGGTACGGGTGAGAAGCCCGGACGATTCGAGTCGCTTGAGCAGCGGCGACAGCGTGGGGGAATCGAGTTGCAGGGCGTTGCCGATCTCCTTGACCGACATGGGGGAGGTACCCCACAGGGCCAGCATCACCAGGTACTGCGGATGAGTGAGTCCCAACGGTTCGAGGATCGGCCGATAGACGCCCAGGACTGCTCGATTGGCGACCGCCAGTGCGAAACACACCTGCCTGTCGAGTGCGAGGGGGTCTTCGGCAACGTTCGTGGTCACCAGCTCAGGGTAACCGATAGTTCGTGCACTAACCAATCGCCCACTAACTAAAGGTGAGTTAAAACACCGCAGCCCGGCCTGTGTAGGGCCGGGCTGCGGTTCGCTCTTCGCTCAGGGTGTGGCGAAGAACTGCTCCACCGCGGGCTGCGCGTTCGGATTTCCCACACCGACACCGATCACGGCTCCTGCAATCGTGCCGACGACGGCGCCGATGATGCATCCGGCGATGAAGTTGGGGAAGATCGAGACGCACCCGATTGCCATGCCCACATTGGAACCGATGGCCATGCCCTGCAGGCCCGCGTTGTTCCAACCGGTGTTGATCTCGCTGGTCATGTTGTCGAAGGCGGCCTGTTTGGCGTCATTTTCCGGAAAGAACTGTTCAGCCACCTGGCTACTGCCTTCGGCGGTCGGGGTCATCAAGGGCTGGCTCCAGTCGATTCCCTGCGTGCCGGGATCGGCGTAGGCCGTGCCGGCGCCGACTACCATCGCAGCGACGACGAAAATGGACAATGCCAGAGTTCTGAGAAGTTTCATGAGAATTCCCACCATGTCGTAGGTCGAACACGGACTCCACCTGAGCACCGAACATTGTTGTGCGTGGACCATATTCGCTGGAAGTACCGAACGGCTACATGCATATGTGGGTGCGCGGTGATGCTCCCCGGTGAGTCGCCTACTCCATAGCCCTCCCGAATTCATCTCTCGGCGTGGAGGGGCGAAGGGGGCAGGGCACGCGCGTCGTGGCTATGAGGAGCGTGTCCAACCCTGTGCAATCCTGCAGTGTCATGGTGCTTCCCATGCCTAGTCGCTTGCTGAACATCTTCCCCCTTCGGGTATCCCACTTTTCGGCGTTTACGCAAAATTCGTTACATACGCCTCACCGGCACGAGGTGTCACACGGTCAGCCGGTAGAAACGCCAGAACCCGAAGTCTTCGATGGGAAGGATGTCCATCGAGCCGAAACCGGCAGCCTCGGCGTACTTTCGCAAGGTGTTCGGACGCATGACCGTTCCGGTGGCGGCACTCGGACTGGAACTCATTCCGTCCGGCAGGCACACGGTCAGGCTGAATCCGTACATCAACCGCTCGATGTCGCTTCCCGGTGCCGAGAACTCGTCGTCCACCGCCTCGTCCATGACGATCATGACTCCACCGGGTGCCAGAGCCTTGCGTATCGCCGTCAATACGGCGACAGGTGCAGGCATGTCGTGAATGCACTCGAAGGCGAATGCAGCGGTATAGGCGCCCTCCGGAATGCCCGCTGCATCCGACTCGGTGATTGTGATCCGGTCGGCAACATCCCCTTGATCGCGGACGTTGTGTTTCGCGAGTTCGACAGTGGCGCCGTCGATGTCGTAACCATCCAGCCGGGCATCGGGATAGGCGCGCGCCAGGGCGATCGTGGACCACGCGCCCCCACATCCGACATCGGCGATGGCGGCACCGGGGGTGCGCAGAAGTGCGTCGACCTCGGGTACCGATGCGAGCGCTCCCGGCAGAACCTGCTCGTACCACGGCCGATTCATATCCGCCTGCGATTCCCTTGCATCGACACCGTACTGTGCCCATCCCACACCGCCTCCCGTGCGATACGCCTCGATCAGCGCGGGCATCTGTGTGGTGGCGGCGACGAAAATCCGGGCCAGCGGCGCCAGGTAGGCCAGGCTTTTCTCATCGGTGAACACTTCGGCCGCACCGGGCTCCAACGTGAATCTCCGGGGGCTGCCGCCGTCTGCGGTGAGCAGCCCTGTCACCGCCTGTTGTTCGAGCCACTCCTGTGCGTACCGCGGATGGGTCGAGGTGCGTTCGGCCAGTTCGTCCGCTGTTGCGGGGCCCTGATGTGCGAGACTTCGATACCAGCCGAGTCGATCTCCCAGATGAATGGAGAGTATGTCGATTGCGCCGAGGGAGGCGTCGAAGACGCGTTGCGCCACTGCGTCGGCTCCGGGTGTGGGCATCGCTGACCTCCGGTGTGGGTGGTCCCCTCATGGTGACCTACCGCGGTAGCCGATGTCCCCGTTTCGGTTGCTCGCAGTGCACATTCGCGCCGGAGTCGGTCGAGCGTCCGGGAAGCTGGAAACCCCACGGCAACTCGAGGCGGTGGCGGGCGAGCAGGTCTGTGTCGGCGAGCAGGTCGAGGATCGGTCCGTCCGCCACCACCTGGCCTTCGTCGAGAATCACCGCGCGGGTGCACAACTGCGCAGCGTACGGAAGGTCATGGGTTACCAGCAGTTGGGTGGTGTCCACCCCGAGCAGGACTTCGGCCAGTTCACGCCGGGCAACCGGATCGAGGTTGCTCGACGGCTCGTCCAGCACCAGCACGTCCGGAGCGCACGCGAGGACGGTGGCCAGGGCGACCCGACGCCGTTGCCCCACCGACAGATGAACGGGATTGCGATTGGCATGCGACATCATGTCGACGGCGGCCAACGCGATGCGCACCCGGTCGTCGAGTGCCGCACCGGTGACACCGAAATTTGCCGGGCCGAAGGAGACGTCCTGCGCGACGGAGGGCATGAAGAGCTGATCGTCCGGGTCCTGGAAGACGATGCCGACCCGCCGCCGCACCTCGCGCAGCGTGTTCCGGTCGGTGTTGTGCGACACCGGTACCCCACCGATGGTGACTCGACCGTCCGAGGCGGTCAGAATTCCGTTGAGGTGCAGCATCAGAGTGGTCTTGCCGGCACCGTTCGGGCCGAGAACCGCTACCCGTTCGCCCGGGCTCACGGTGAGGTCGATTCGGTCGAGTGCCTTCCTGCCATCCGGGTAGGAATACGACACACCCTCGAGGTGCACGGCGGCCGTCATCGGAGGGTCCAGGCCGCGAGGCAGATACCCGCCGCGCAGACGGCGGGGACGAGGCCGGCCGACCACGCCGCGGCGGACGCCGGAGGAGCACCGACTGTGGGAACAGCCCCCGTGAACCCGCGCGACAGCATGGCCAGGTGTACGCGCTCGCCCCGCTCGTAGGAACGGACGAACAATCCGCCCACACCCTGCGCGGTGGCGCCGATCTGGCGAAGTGTCCGCGGATCGTCACCCCGGGACAAGCGTGCGGTGCGCATCCGGGCGACCTCCGAGGTGAGTAGATCGAGGTACCGCAGCATGAGAACCACGATCGTGGTGAACATGGCGGGCACGTGCAGATGGGCAAGTCCCACCGGCAGATCGCGGGCGGGGGTGGTGGCGGCGAGCGTGAGTGACACCAGCACCCCGAGAGTGCCCTTCACCAGGATCCCCCACGCGGCGTGCAGTCCGGCCACCGACAGCGACAATCCGAGGACCGTCGTCTGCTCGCCGCCCTCCGCGAAGGGCAACAACAGGGCCAATGTGACGAAGGGCAGTTCGATCAGCATGCGCGGGGCGAGCCAGGTCAGGGCGATTCCGGCGATGTGCCACACCACCGCCAGGACTGCGAGGTACACGGCAAAGGCCCAGAACGCCTCGCGGGGCGTGGCCACCACCGCGAACACCGTCACCATCGCACACACGATCTTCACCTCGACGGGGAGACGGTGAACTGCAGATGTGCCGTGGAGATAAAGCGGCTGCGCGTGACCGGAACTCATGATCAGGGTCCGGCTCGGTGACGCCGTCCGCGGGCGAGGAGCCGAAATGCGGCGGCTGCGACGACGAAGGTCGCGGCCGCACCGATGATTCCGGCCACCCCGGTGAAACCCGATCGTCCGCTCACCGTGTAGTCGGCGAGCGGGGATGCCGACAAGTGGTGGTCCTCGGCGTTCTTCGCAATGCAGTCCCCGACCAGTGCCGCGCCGGTGTCGGTCTCGACGGTGTCGCATCCGCGTGTCGTGGCAGCGTCGAGGCCGTCCGGACTCGAGCTCGCCAGAGAGGACAGCACCCCGGCAATGAGCAGTACCGCCAGCGCGAAACCGAGAAGGAAGCGGCGGAACGACCACGTCGACACGCTCATGCGCCCACCGACACGTCGCGCGGCGTGGTCCGGAGCAGGTACACGAGGTCGGGTCGGGCCCGGGCCACCGCCGTGACCGTGACGGCGGTGATGATTCCTTCGCCGATTCCGATCAGGATGTGGGCGCCGAGAACGTAGGCCGCCACCGAGCCGAGCGCAGTGGCGCCGTCGGCAGCGGGCTGACCGCCGATGGCGTACTCGAGGACGAAGCCCATCGACGCCGCGACGGTTCCGCACAGCGCAGCGGTGAACGCGAGAGCGCCCAGCACGCGGAGACGAAGATCCTCGGGTCGTGCGAGTCGGCGCAGGACTAGCGCGACGACGTAGCCGACCGTCACCCCGATGATCGCCATGTTCGTGATGTTCGCACCCAAGGCTGTCAGCCCGCCGTCCGCGAAGAGCAGCGCCTGAACGACCAGGACGATCGCGATGCACAGCGCACCCGTGTAGGGCCCCACGAGAATGGCCGCCAGTGCACCACCGAGGAGATGTCCGCTCACCCCGGGAAGGACGGGAAAGTTCACCATCTGCACCGCGAAGATGAAGGCAGCTACGAGACCGGCCATGGGGGCGGTGCGATCGTCGAGTTCGGAACGGGCCCGCCACGCGGCGACAGCGAGCCCCACCGCCGCGACGGCGAGGAAGAGGACCGACGTCGGGGCATTGATCAGCCCGTCACTCATGTGCATGGCTACGGACTCCATGTCACCCTCCTCAGCCGGCAGCTGTCCCGTCTCTGCAGTCTAGTTTCTCGTGTGAACACTTGAACAGCTGTTCATGGGTCCCGCGACAGCTGTGTTCTGCAACCACCGAACTCTCAGTGCCAGCTGTGGTCCACGACGGGGGTTCGCGGTCCGAACTTGGGTTTGATCGCGTTGCCACTGACCAGCAGTAACCGCACGGCGCGATAACGATGCGGGCGAACCGGTTCCATGTACGCCACCATCTCGGCGTCGTCGAGGGGCTTGCCGAGTAACGACCACCCGACCATCGACGCCAGGTGGTAGTCGCCGACGGACAGCGCATCCGCATCACCGAGCGCACGTTGCGACACCTCGGCCGCGGTCCAGATGCCGACCCCTGGGATGGACATCAAGCGGCGGGTCGCTTCCTCGGGGGACAGGTCGACGATCTTCTCCAGGCGGTCCGCGACCTGGGCGCAACGCACGATGGTGCGGGCACGGCCGGGGTCCACGTTCACGCGGTGGAACTCCCACGACGGGACTCGCCGCCACACGTGCGCGGTGGGAGGTACCCGCATTCCGTCGGGCGCCGGGCCTGGGGCGGGTGTGCCGAATTTCCACACCAGACGCCGCCACGACGCGAACGCGGCGATGCCGTGGACCCGCTGCTCGAGGATGGCCGGGACCAGGGCTTCCATCACCCGGTCGGTGCGCCCCAGACGCAGGTGCGGGAAGCGGCGGTGGGCCTCGGCGAGGATCGGGTGCTCCGGCGCGAAGTCTTCGCACTCGTCCTGCTCGCCGACGAGCCGGTTCAGCCCATCCGCCAACTCGCGGGCACCCTCGCCCCAGGCCTGACAGTGGACGGTGTGCCGGTCGCTTTGCGTGAGGCGATAGGTGACCGGACCGGACGGTTGCACCGACGTCCGCCAGATGGAGCCGTCGACCGCACGCCGGTGACAGGGGTCGCCCTTACCGCGCTGAAGGGGGTGCAACGTCATCGCGACGTCCAGTGGACGCCGCGCGGTCACGGTGGTCTCGACCACCTCCAGCGAAGCCGTCATCGCAAGCAGCGTATCCGCCCTCCGGCGACATGTCGGCCACCGCTACCGGCGGTTGTCGGGGCGCGCACGTAAAGTCCCAGCCATGATCATCGTGAGTACCGACGGATCCTGTCTGCGTAACCCCGGTGGGGCGATCGGCTGGGCATGGGTCAATCACGAAGGTCCCAGCCGATCCGGTGGTGAACCGTCGGGAACCAACCAGATCGCCGAGCTGCGGGCGCTGCTCGAGGCGATCACCGCGCATCCCGGACCCGATCCGCTCCTGATCGAGTCGGATTCCCAGTACGCCATCAAGTGCGCATCGGAATGGCTGCCCGGTTGGAAGCGGAAGGGCTGGAAGACGGCGGCCGGTGCCCCCGTGAAGAATCTTCCTTTGGTCCAGGCCATCGACCAGGCCATCATCGAGCGTTCCGGACCCGTGCGGTTCCGTTGGGTACGCGGTCACGTCGGCAACCACTACAACGAGATGGCCGACGTACTCGCCGGTGAGGCGGCACGGGCCGTCGCATCCGGTGAGCCGGTAGCTGCGCCCCCTCCGGCTCCCGCTACACCCGTGGTCGCGGCCCCTGCGGAGGCCGAAGAAGCGTTCACCCTGTTCTGATCCTGTCGGTTCACCCGGTACCGGGAGAAGTCTGTATCGAGGAGAAGTCGTGACCGAGGATCTGCGGGTGCGGGAGTTCTGGCGGGCGCTGGGGTTGCCCGGCATCGTCGACGTCCACACCCACTTCATGCCCGCCAACGTGATGGAGAAGGTCTGGCGGTACTTCGACGCGGTGGGCCCCCTCACCGGGCGAGCGTGGCCGATCCGCTACCGGCACGAGGAGGACGTGCGCGTCGAGCAACTTCGTGCGTTCGGGGTTCGACGGTTCACGTCCATGATCTATCCGCACAAGCCGGAGATGGCCGCGTGGCTGAATCAGTGGGCGGCCGACTTCGCTCACCACACGCCCGACTGCCTCCGGACGGCGACGTTCTATCCGGAAGAATCCGCGGCCGCGTACGTGTCCGAGGCAATCGAGTCGGGCACCCGGGTGTTCAAATCCCACATTCAGGTCGGCGACTATTCCCCGGGCGACCCGTTGCTCGACCCGGTGTGGGGAGCGTTGCAGGACGCGGGTGTGCCGGTGGTCATCCATTGCGGATCCGGTCCCGCGCCGGGCAAGTACACCGGCCCCGAGCCGATCGGCGAATTGCTGGCGCGGTACCCCCGACTCCGCCTGATCATCGCCCACATGGGCTTGCCCGAGTATCGGGAGTTCCTCGAGCTCGCGGGACGCTATTCCGGTGTGTACCTCGACACCACGATGGCGTTCACCGATTACACCGAGGAGGCGACCCCGTTTCCGCGTGACGCTGTACACCGGCTGTCCGACCTGCAGGAACGCATCCTGTTCGGAAGCGACTATCCCAACATCCCGTATCCGTACCTGGACGCACTCGAGGGTCTGACCCGGTTCGATCTCGGTGAGGACTGGCTTCGCTCGGTGTGTCACGACAACGCTGCGGCGCTGTTCGCGCTCGACTGATCCGCCGGCGGGGAGTTGGTGAGCTCGCGCCGGCGGATCGGAGACCCCTGAGGAGGCTGAAGGATTACGACCCACAGCACGCGGTCGGGGCGTCCTGCTCGAGGGCGGGCGCATTGCCGAACGTGTCGCTGTCGGCGAGCACCGTATACACCTCCCATTTCTCGCCGGCGGGCCCGGTGACCCACACCTTGTCCTGGCTGGCGAAGCAACAGGTGGTCCCGAGTTCTTCCTCGGTGAACAGCCCTTCCTCGGTCAGCCTGGCGATTTCCGAGTGCACGGCATCACTCGATTCCACCTCGACGCCAAGGTGATTGATGGTGCCGCCCGCACCGGGGTTTTCGAACAACACGAGCTTGAGTGGGGGCTCGGTGATGGCGAAATTGGCGTACCCCTCCTTTAGTTTCGCGGGCGCTGTGCCGAAGAGCTTGGAGTAGAACGAGACGGCCTGACCGAGGTCGTCGACGTTGAGGGCGAGCTGTACGCGGGACATGAGATCCTCCACCTTTTCGATGTATATCGAATTACTTCTCCACTATGCGCCACCTTTTTGACGTATGTCAAGAAGGTGGGCACAATGGATTCATGCCCAAGGCCTTGCCCCTGATCGATGCGACGTCACCACTCTGCTGCGCCCCGGTCGCGTCGGGGCCCATCTCGGACGATGGGGCGCTCGAGGTGGCTGTGCGGCTCAAGGCTCTTGCCGATCCGGTGCGCATCAAGCTGATGTCGATCCTGTTGTCCGCCAGCGAGGGTGAGGTCTGTACGTGCGACCTCGCCGACGGTGTCGGTGTATCCGAATCGACCGTCAGTCATCACCTGGGGCAACTGAAGAAGGCAGGCATGGTGGTCCCCACCCGGCGCGGAATGAACGTCTATTACCGTCCACAACGCGACGCGCTCGAGGCGCTGCGCTTCGTGCTGGATCCGAACTGCTGCTCGTAGCGCGGTCACGTTCCTTTCGCGGGCTCGCTGTCGCGCCACCAGCAGAACACGAACAGTGCGAGTGACGCGACCAGCGTGGACACCACCCAGACCGTGAGCGCAATGTCGACCCACGACCCGATCGGCGGGCTGCCCGGCAGGATCCCGCGCAGGGGTACGACGGCGAACAGCATTGCAGCCATCCAGCCGAGCATGTCGGTGTCGACTGCCCGCTTGCGCCGGAACGTCTGCAATGCGACGAAGGCGGCGAGAACGGCGAGGGTCGTCATCATCAGGAGGAGAATTCCGGCGTAGATGAGGTTTCCGCCTGTGCGCGCCAACCGCACGTCGACGCCGATGCCGTTCCGGGAGATGTCGGTGTCGACCGCGACCGGTTCGGCCTTCGCCTTCCATCCGTCGACCCGCCCGTCCAGGAGAACACCCGTGGGTACCAATTCGCGTTGGGCGCCGAGGCCCTCGTAGGCCTCGACCACCATCGGATTCACCTCGAACCGGTCGAAGGGCCACGTGGCGGCGTTGCCGTTCGCGATGAACTCGGTGTCGAACGTGGTGGGCGCGGTGCCTTCGCGGAAAACGATCTGCTCGTGGCTGGTGCTGGGGACGAGCAGGAGAGTGATATCTCGGTTGAGGGTGTCGCCGTTGGCATGGAGGTAATCCTGACCGGCGGCGATCGTCACCTCTGCCTGCATCCGGTCGACCGTCGGCTGCAGCGACTTCGCGGTGACGAGCACCATGATCACGTCGTCGTCGATGGTGAATGGCGCGTCGTCCTCGATCGCGTTGCTGCTCAACCCGTAGACGGTGAGGGACGCGGCGTAGACGAGCGCGAGGAGAAGCGCCGCCGCGACCCATTGGAGCCGGTGACGCAGGAGGAGTGGTGACTCGGCTGCCACCGTCGCAACATACCGCCGTTGGGGTGGGCGGGTTCGTCGATCGGTGGTCTCGATCGATGCGGAAGCAGGCTCGGTCGTCACGCGCGGGTACCTGCGACATATCGTGGACGGCACCACTGGCTAGGGAGGAGCCGCAATGGAATCGCGACTGCAGAACTCACAGATGCTTCTCGCAGTCCTCGAGCAGGCCCCGACGCTGGTAGTGCTGTCGGAATTCGTCTCCGGCCGGATCGTCTTCCTCAATCCGGCGGGCGCCCGCCTCATGGGCTTCACCACCGCCGCCGACGCCTACTCGAGGACGACGGCGGAGTTCTTCACCGATGTCGGTCTCGTGCAGGCGCCCGAAGTGGAGTCGGCACTCGTGGAACGGGGGGAGTGGTCCGGGCTCACTGAGCTCCGCCACTTCGTGACCGGGGAGCCGATCCCCATGCTGATCTCGACGTTCGTGGTGGAATCCGACAACTCCGGTCCGGCGGTGATTGCCTCGATTGCGCACGATCGCCGCAGTGCGCAGATCGAAGAACGCCGGCTGCACAGCGCGCTCGAAGCGGCCGCGTACCGGGCCCGCGAGCAACAGGCGATCGCCGAGCTGAGCCAACTCGCCGTCGACGGTAACCTCGACGAACTTCTCGACGCGGCGACCAGGGCAGCTACGGCGCTGATGGGTGTGCGCTGTACCTCCATTGCCCGGATCTCTGGCGGAGGGGAAGAACTGACCGTTCTCGCGTACCGGGGTCCGGCGCCGGGACCGGCGAGCTTTGCACCCGGTACGGGCTCACAGCCTGGATATGCGGCCGCGGCCGAATCGGTGGTGGTGTGCCGCGACAGAACCCAGGAGACCCGCTTCTCCACCACAGCGATGACCAGGCGTGCACTACAGAGCGGGGTGTGTGTACCGATCGGTGCCGACCCCGTGTGGGGAGTTCTCACCGCGCACAGTCATCGCCCCCGCGACTACACCGACCGGGATCTGTCCTTTCTCCGCTCGGTGACGGGTGTGCTGTCGGCGGCGATCCGCCGTATCGAGGCGGAAGCGCAACTGCTGCATCAAAGTTTGCACGACCCCCTCACGGGATTGCCGAACCTGACGCTGGCTCGCAGACGCATCGATTCGGCGCTCGACGCGGCACGTCGCGAGAGTACGGTCATGGCTCTGCTGCTCATCGACCTCGACGACTTCAAAATCCAGAACGACAGCCTCGGCCATGCCGGTGGTGACGACGTACTCGTCGTCCTCGCCGAGCATCTGCGCTCGGCAGTGCGTCCGAACGACACTGTCGCGCGGATCGGGGGCGACGAATTCGTCGTCGTGTGCGAGCACCTGGCGGATGCCGACGAGGCAATTGCCGTCGCCAAGGGCATCACCGACAGCCTCACGATGCTGAACCAGGTTGCACACCTCCAGTTGCCGATCAGTGGCAGCGTCGGAATCGCCCTCTCGGATCCGGATTGCACGCGGGAAGAGTTGGTTCGCCGCGCGGACTCGGCGATGTATCGGGCGAAGGCAGGAGGTGCCGGCGGGTACGCCCTCTACTCAGCCGAACACCCAGTTCATCAGGATCACGTACAGTCCGGTCCCGACCACGATCGAGAGCACCGCATTCTTCCGCCACAGGTGCACCACAGCCGTTGCTGCCACGGCGAGCAGTTCGGGTAATCCGTGCGCCGGGACGTTGATCGACACGTTCTTCAGCGAGTAGACCACCAGGATCGACATGATTCCGGCCGGCATGAACACGCCGAGATATCCGACCAGCGCCGAGGAACGCAGTGGGTGGAGAACCGCGAACGGGACGGCGCGGAGGGCGAAGGTGACAATCGCCATGATGGCCACGGCGGCGAGTAGGTAACCCGACTCAGGCATCTGCGGCACCCTTCTGTGGAGTGAGGACGTATCGAAGGACGAGAAGACTCACGAATGCCCCCATTGCCAGCGGCAGCATGTGATCGACGTCGACCAGGCGCGCGACCACAGCGCAGGTGACGCCCAACAGGGGAACTGCGAGGCCACGCTGCGCTCGGACGGCCTCGATGGACAGTACGACGAACAACGCGGTCAGCGCGAATTCCATGCCGACGATATTGTCCGGGATCCATTGCGCGGCAACGGCACCGAGCCCGGCGCCGCCGATCCAATAGGCGTGGAGGTACAGCTGTGTGTACACGATCATCCGCCCGGACACCGTTTTGCGGTCGCTGGTGACCGCCATGGCGTAGGCCTCGTCGGTGAGCGCGAACATGCTGTAGAGGCGTGCCGGCCTGCCCTTGATCGTCTCGAGCGGAAAGCTGAGCGCGTAGAAGACGTGCCGAAAATTCACGAGCAGTGCTGTCAGTGCGATGTAGGGCAGTGGCGTCATCGCGGTCACCAGTCCCACGGCGACGAATTCGAGTGAACCGGCATAGATCAGTGACGTGAAGACCAGTGCCCACCACGGGCTCAGCCCTTGTTGCACGACGAGGACCCCGAGGGCGATACCGAGGGGAAACAGCCCGATTCCGACGGGGAGTGAGGCTCGGAGTGCGCCGCGTATTTCCGAGGAAGGCGGAGCCTCGGCGCCGGCAACGACGGCCGTCGAGTGGGGTGCTGATTCGGTCACTACGCAAAGGTATAGCGATCGTCGAGGTGAGCGATTGCGAACAAATGCTTATACAGTGGCTTGTGCGCAATAATTGATCAATGGACGCCATCGATCACGCAATCTTGTCGCATCTGCGCCGGGACTCGAGTCTGACCAACACCGAGCTGGCCGATCTCGTCGGCCTGACTCCGTCGCCGTGTCTGCGGCGCGTCAAGAAGCTCGAGGCGGACGGAATCATCACCGGCTACCGCGCGGTCGTCAGTCAAGAAGCGCTCGATCGTGGTTTCCAGGTGATCGTCACGGCCGAGATCGGGGTGAACGACCAGGCCACCATCGAGCAGTTCGAGTCGCGTGTGGCTGCGTTCGACGAGGTGATCGAATGTCGGCGTCTGTTCGGGATCCCCGACTACTTCATCCGCGTTGCCGTACGCGACCTTGCCACCTACGAGCGGTTCATGGTGACGAAACTCGGGGGACTTCCGGCGGTATCGCGGGTCACCTCGCTGATCACGATGAAGACGATCAAGAGCGTCGACTGATCAGTTCCCGTCACCAGGTCCGCCTAGGGTGATGGCACTGACCCGTCGAGAAGAGAAGGTGCACCATGGCCGTCGCTACCGCACAGCACGTGTCGCGTGAGGAGTTGCTCGACTTCGTCCGTCCCCGGCACCGGAGCGTGCTGATCACCCGCAAGAGGTCCGGGGGCCTGCAGATTTCCCCGGTCACGTCGGGACTCGACGCGGAGGGACGTATCGTCGTCTCCACCTACCCGCAGCGCGCCAAGGCCGCGAACGTGCGGCACGACCCCGCCGTGAGCGTGTGCGTACTGTCCGACGAGTTCAACGGTGCCTACGTGCAGATCGACGGCACGGCCGAGGTACTGGACATGCCCGATGCGCTCGAACCTCTGGTCGAGTACTTCCGCGGAATCTCCGGCGAGCATCCCGACTGGGACGAGTACCGCGACGCCATGCGGAAGCAGAACAAAACCCTCATCCGGATCACCATCGACGAGTGGGGACCCATCGCGACCGGTGGCTTCCCACCGGATACCGATCGCGGATAGGTCCCCGTCACCTACTCGACGGCACCCGCCGAGCGCAGGCGCTCGATGCCCGCCGCGTCGTAGCCGGCCTGCGCGAGGATCGCATCGGTGTCCTGCCCGGGCCGCGGCGCCGGCCGGGGAACGGGCGCCGGGGTGCGGCTGAAACGCGGTGCCGGTGCGGGCTGGCGGATGCCACCCACCTCGACGAACGTCTCCCGTTCCTTGTTGTGGGGGTGTTCGTGCGCTTCCCACGGCGAGAGGACGGGCGACACGCACGCGTCGGAATCGGCGAACAGTGCCGCCCATTCGTCCCGCGGTCGGGTCGCGAACACCTCGGCGAGGCGCTTCTTCAGTTCCGGCGCCGCATCGAGGTCGTACTGCAACGGCAGTTCCTCGCCGCTCAACCCCAGCACGTCGAGGAGTTCACCATAGAAGTGCGGTTCGACGCACCCGACCGCCACGTGCAGACCGTCGGCGCACTCGTAGGTGTCGTAGAACGCGGCTGCGCCGTCGAGGACGTTCCGCCCGCGGCCCTCCTGCCACAGCCCGGCGGCGTTCATGCCGTGGACGAACGCCGTCAGCAGCGCCGCCCCGTCGACCATCGACGTGTCCACCACCTGTCCGCGGCCCGACCGGGAACGCTCGTGCAGCGCGGCCAGGATCCCCATCGTCAACATCAGGCCGCCACCGCCGAAGTCGCCCAACAGGTTCAACGGCGGCACCGGCCGCTCGCCGGCGCGCCCGATGGGTTCGAGCGCGCCCGCGAGCGCGATGTAGTTGATGTCGTGCCCGGCTCGCGCCGCGAGGGGTCCCTCCTGACCCCAGCCGGTCATGCGCCCGTAGATCAGGCCGGGGTTGCGGGACAGGCAGTCGTCGGGGCCGATGCCCAGCCGTTCCGCGACGCCGGGACGGAAACCCTCGACGAGGATGTCGGCTGACTCGAGTAGTGCCAGAACGGCTTCCAGCCCCTCCGGGGTGCGCAGGTTCACGGCGATCGATCGTCGTCCGCGGTCGAGTACACCCGAGGGTGCCATCAGCCCGTTGCCGCCGTCGCCGGCCCGTTCGACGCGGATCACGTCCGCGCCGAGGTCGGCGAGGATCATGCAGCCGAACGGGGCGGGCGCGAGGCTCGCGATCTCGACGACGGTCAGCCCGCTCAGCGGCCCGCCGGTCACGACACCCCCTGCGCGTCGCGAGGCAGTCCGAGCATGCGCTCCCCGATCACGTTGAGCTGCACCTCGGTCGTGCCACCGTAGATGGTGGTGGCCCGGCCGGCGATCAACTGCTCCATCGCCTTGTCGCTCGGCTCACCCGGAATGCTCACGGCACCGGCCGGTCCCAATTCGGCGACGACGAACTCGGCGATCGCCTGCCCGAGGCCCATGCCGAGTAACTTGCCGACGCTCGACGTGGTGCTCACGTCCGCCCCCGACAACTGCTTCAGCACAATCCGGGAGCCGATCAAATCGATGGCCTGGCTTTCGGCCACCAGTTCGCCGACGCGGTACCGTGCCAACGGTCCGAGGTTGCGCCCGCGGGCGAAGTGGAGCAGGTCCTTGTCGGTGGCGTAGGCCTCCATCTTCTGGCTGAGTGCCACCCGCTCGCCCGCGAGGGTCGTGCGGGCCACGTTCCAGCCGTCGTTCACGTTCCCGACCACGTTCTCGTCCGGGATGAACACGTCGTCGAGGAAGACTTCGTTGAACAGCGCCGACCCGGTCATCTCGCGCAGCGGCCGGACGGTGACCCCCGGTGTCGACATGTCGAGGACGAAGTAGGTGATGCCCTCGTGCTTCGGCTTCGACGGGTCGGTGCGGGCGATCAGCATGGCCCAGTCGGAGAACTGTGCCACGGTGGTCCAGATCTTCTGGCCGGTCACCTTCCAGCCGCCGTCGACCTTCTCCGCCTTCGTGGTCAGCGACGCGAGGTCGGAGCCGGCGCCCGGTTCGCTGAACAGTTGGCACCACACCAGATCTCCGCGCAGGGTGGGGACGGCGAGGTCCTGCTTCTGCGACTCGGTGCCGTGGGCGACGACGGCCTGCACGGCCCAGCCGCCCATCAGCAGCTGCGGCATCGGAATTCCGGCCGCCTTGATCTCCTGGGCGATGACGATCTGTTCGAGTGGGGATGCGCTGCGGCCGTACGGCTTCGGCAGGTGCGGCTGCACCCAGCCGCCGTCGCCGAGGGCAATCAACTGGTCGTCCTCGCCGAGGTCGACGAGCGGGGCGAGTTCCGCCCGTACCTGCGTCCGAATCGCCTCGGCCTCGTCCGGCAGTTCCAGTTCGGAGGAGCGGGCGGTGCCGGCGAGCGACTGTTCGGCGACGCGGGTAGCCCGCTCCTCGCGGGTACCGAGGAGCCCCCGGATGGCCAGTGCCCGCCGGTAATACAGGTGCGCGTCATGTTCCCAGGTGAATCCGATGCCGCCGTGGACCTGGATACAGTCCTGCGCGCACTGCACCGCGGCATCGGGAACGATGACGGCGGCGATGTCCGCGGCGAAATCTGCGGTGTCGTCGCCGTTGTCGAGGGCGGACGCGGCATCCCACAACACGGCGCGGGCCTTCTCCAGGGCGATGCCCATGTGGGCGCACTTGTGCTTGACGCCCTGGAACTGCCCGATGGGACGACCGAATTGCACACGGACCTTGGCGTATTCGGCCGCAGTGGAGACACACCACGACATCACGCCGATCGCTTCGGCGCCCAGCACGACGGCGGCGATCGATCGGACGCGTCGTTCACTCAGTCCGTCGAGGATCCGATCGGCGCCGACGTGAACGCCGTCTGCCGTGATTCTTGCCGAGCCTCGCAGTACATCGATGCTGTCCTGCGCGGTGACGGTGACGTCTGCCGACTCGACGACGGCCCAGCGGACGTCGTTGCCGACGGTGATCGGCAGGAGCAGGATGTCGGCGTGCTCGCCGCCGAGGACGGCGTCTGCGCTTCCCGTGATCCGGTATCCGCCGTCGTGCACCTGCGCGTGGAGCGCGGTGCCCAAGGCGACCGCGGCGGTGCGTGATCCATCGAGAAGGGCGGGGATCAGCTCGATTCCGACCTTGGAATCCGCGGCCGCGACGAGGGCGGCGGACAGTGCGGTCGGAACGAACGGGCCGGGGGCCACCGTGCGGCCGAGCGCCTCCAGCGCGACGGCCAGGGTGAGCAGCCCGGCGCCGTGGCCGCCCTTGTCCTCGGGGATGTGCAGGCCCAGCAGTTCCTGGCCGGCGAGTGCGTCCCAGAACGGCGGGAACTTGTCCTCGCCTTTCGACTCGACCGCGGCACGCACCTGCTCGGACGTGATGGCGCGTTCGGCGAAGGCCCGAACGGAATCGGCGAGGGCGCGATGCTCCTCGGTGAGCCCGAGGCCCAGTTCATACGTATTCTTGGCCATGTCCGAAACCCTTCAGCCGAGCCGGTCGGCGAGGTCTGCGACGGTCCACGGGCCGTCGCTCTCGATGGTCTTCACGTCGTGCCAGCCGGCCAGTTCGGAGATGGCTCCGCCCTGCACCGCAAACACCTTGCCCGTGATCTTGCAGTCCGCATCCGCGAGCCGGGCGACGAGCGGGGAGATGTTGGCCGGACTGAATGCGTCGAACTCACCTTCCGGCACCTCTTCGGCGAACAATGCGCCCATACCGGGAGTGGCCAGCGTCAACCGGGTGCGGGCGATCGGCGCGATCGCGTTGACCCGGACGCCGTACCGCTCGAGCTCGTCGGCTGCGACGAGCGTCAGCGCGGCGATACCCGCCTTCGCGGCGCCGTAGTTGCCCTGCCCGGCGTTGGGCATGAACGTGCCGGACGCGGAAGCGGTGTTGATCACGGAGGCGTTCACCGTCTTGCCCGCCTTGGTCTGCGCTTTCCAGTACGCCGCTGCATGATGCAGCGTCGCGGCATGTCCCTTGAGGTGCACGGCTATGACGGCGTCCCATTGGCTTTCGGACATTCCCGCGATGAAGGCGTCGCGCAGGATGCCCGCGTTGTTCACCAGGACGTCGAGCCGGCCGAACTCCCTGACCGCCTGATTGACGAGCGCTTCGGCACCGTCCCAGGACGCCACGTTGTCGGTGTTCGCCACGGCAGTGCCGCCGCCGGAGACGATCTCGTCGACCACCTGCTGGGCGGGGCCTGCGTCCTCGCCGGTACCGTCGTTCGCACCGCCGAGGTCGTTGACGACCACGGCGGCCCCCTCCCGGGCGAAGAGCAGGGCGTGCTCCCGCCCGATCCCGCGCCCGGCGCCGGTGACGATGGCTACCCGTCCGTCGAGTGTTCCCATGTGTACGTACTCCTAAGACTCGGTGTCCGCGATGACGGCGAGGCCGTCCTTGATGACGAGTTCGTCGCCGACGGTCGTCTCGTAGGCGTACGACGTTGTCCCGCCTGTGGACTCGGCGACCTGCCGGAACTGCGTGGTGATGTCCTGGCCGGGCAGGACTGGCTTGGCGAACCGCACCGCGAGCCTGCGGAGACGTTCGACCCGGCCGTCGGCAAGTTCGGTGAGCGCCGCCCACGAGGTGAACGCCATGGTGCACAGACCGTGGTTGATGATTCCGGGGAGCCCGGACATCCGCGCGATCTCGTCGTCCAGGTGGATCGGCATCGGATCACCGGAGGCAGGCGAGTACCGGAACGTCTGGTCGTCGTCGATGTGCTGGGTGATCGACGCTACCGGCGCCTGCCTGCGAAGGGATTCGTCGAACCGGTGTACAGGTGCCTGCGCGCCGAGTCCGGCTCCCGCATCGACCTTCCGGAAAAATGCGGTCATCCACTGCTCGTTGACGAGCTCGCCCTGCTCTGTGCGGGTTTCGACGTACACGACGACGGTGGAACCGTTCGCCCGCCCCTCGAATCCGATCGGCTTCGCGCGGACCACGAGGTTGTCGCCGGGGCGGATCGGACGGTGGAAGGAGAAATCCTGTTCCCCGTGCACGAGCTTCATGAGCAGTTCGACCGGGGCGACGGACAGTGCGGCCGGCGCCATCGAGGTGAACGCCGGTACCACGGCGAACACCGGTGGTGCGACCTCTCCGGCGAGGTGGCGTTCGATGGGATCGTTGGTGGCCGCGGCGTATTCGGCGATGCGCTCGGCAGTAACCTCGAACCGCTCCGGATCCGTCCACTCGCCGAGACCACTCGTGTCGAATTCGACTGTCGGGGTGGTCATGCGGATCAACCCACCATGTCGGCGAACCCGGCCAGGGACGCCTCCAGATCCGCTTTCGCGTTCTTGGCGACGGCCTTCCCGATGGGGCCGACGATCATCGTGCCGGTGAAGCTTGCGTCGATGATCGCCTTGGATCCGGCGCCGTCCGGCTCGACCTTCAGCGTGAATTCGACGGTGACACCCGCCATGCCGGTGCCGGAGATCTTCACCATTTCGGGCACCTGCACCTCGGTGACGGTCCACTCGATCTTGTTGGCCATGCCCATCACGGAGACCACCTCGGTGAACTTCGATCCGAGTGCCACCTCGGCGGGGACCTCGCTCTTCCACGACTGGTGGATCGTGAGCCACTCTTCCCAGCGGGACAGGTTGGACAGCTCGTCCCACACCTTGTCGGGGGAGGCGGGAAGCGCAGCGGAGACGGAAACGGAAGCCATGAGTTACTCCTAGGTGTGTTCGAGGTGGGTGGGAAGAATTTCAGAGAGTGCGGTACGCGGTGACGACTACTGCGCCCCCGAGGCCGATGTTGTGCTGGAGGGCGACGCTCGCGCCGTCGACCTGCCGTGCGTCTGCGGTTCCCCTGAGCTGCCAGGTGAGTTCGCTGCATTGGGCAAGTCCGGTGGCGCCCAGCGGGTGTCCCTTGGAAATCAGACCGCCGGACGGGTTGACTACCCAGCGTCCGCCATACGTGGTGTCGTCGTTGTCGACGAGTTTGCCGCCCTCGCCCTCGGCGCAGAGACCGAGCGCCTCGTAGGTGAGCAATTCGTTGGTGGAGAAGCAGTCGTGCAGTTCGATGACGTCGATGTCTTCGGGACCGATCCCGGCCTGTTCGTAGACGCGAGCGGCGGCCGTGCGGGTCATGTCTGCACCGACCAGGCTGATTGCACTCCTGTCCTCGAACGTGCTGGGGAGATCGGTCACCATCGATTGCCCGACGATCTCGACTGCCTGACCGGCGAGGTCGTGCTTCTCGACGAAATCTTCACTGGCCACGATCACCGCGCCGGAGCCGTCGGATGTCGGGGAGCACTGCAACTTGGTGAGGGGACCGTAGATCTGCTTCGAGTCGAGGATCTGGTCGAGCGTGTACTCGTCCTGGAACTGGGCGTAGGGGTTGTTCTGTGAGTGGCGGTGGTTCTTGACGCCGATTCTGGCGAACTGTTCCGCGGTGGTGCCGTATCGCTCCATGTGCTCCTTACCGGCTGCGCCGAACATGTACGGCGCGGGCGGCATCGCGAACTCCTGCAGTTCCGCGAGCGCGAGGAGGTGGCGCATCATCGGCTGTTCGCGATCGTCGTACGTGGACCCGAGCGAACCGGCCTGCATCTTCTCGAAGCCGAGTGCCAGTGCGCAGTCGACCTGACCGCTTCGGATCGCCGACGTGGCGAGGAACAGGGCGGTCGACCCCGTCGAGCAGTTGTTGTTGACGTTGATGATCGGGATGCCGGTGAGGCCGAGTTCGTAGACGGCGCGCTGCCCCGACGTCGACTCGCCGTACACATACCCCACGTACGCCTGCTCGACGAGCGGATAGTCGATTCCGGCATCGGCCAGGGCCTTGCCGCCGGCCTCCCGCGCCATGTCCGGATAGTCCCATTCGCGTGCGCCGGGCTTCTCGAACTTTGTCATCCCGACTCCGACCACGAACACCCTGTTACCCATTGCGGCTCCTGAGAAATGTGTGTGTGACACGCTGTCCACCAAAAGTATGTGAGACGTGCTGTCCAGTCAACTACGTGGTGAGTAACGTATGGCGGATGCCGGACAAAGTCGACACCGCCACCTCGCCCCTCGGGGACGGTCGCGCCACCCGCTGGGAGGATCACAAGGCGGAACGCCGAAGCCGGATTCTCGATGCCGCGATGGACGCCATCAACGAGGACGGCCCCGACGTCGGGGTGCAGCAGATCGCGCAGCGCGCCGACGTCCCACGATCGGTGGTCTACCGCATCTTCACCGACCGGGGCGACCTCGACGAGCAGCTCCGCGGACGCATCATCGAACGTCTGATGGCAGACCTCGCGCCGACGCTGACCCCGGAGGGGACGGTAGGTGAAGCCATCGCGCGGGCCGTGGAGACGTACCTGGCGTGGATCGTCGAATTCCCCCGTCTGCACCAATTCCTCGGCACCGGGTCGCCGAGCAGGCGCACTACCGGTTCGCGTGTCGTGACCGGGACGAAGACCGCCATCGCACTCCAGCTCGCCGGCCTGCTGGCGGCCGTGCTGGAGAAGGTGGCGGACAACGCAGATCTTGCGGAGCCGCTGGCCTTCGGATTGGTGGGGCTGGTGGATGCGAGCGTCAACCGATGGCTGAGCAATCCGCAGTCGACACTGGGCAGTGACGAGGTGGCGCAGTTTCTCGAGGTCTCGATCTGGCAGGTGCTGCAGGGAAACCTGCAGGGCATCGGCGTTCACATCGACCTCACCACCCCCGTATCCGAACTGCAGTAGCGCGGGGATCGTCGGGCTACGATGGTCTGCATGTTCTCCGGGCGAGGTTCACGGAACGACCGCTAGCGTCCGAGAAGCTTGTGACGCGCTTGGTCCGACCGACACCGGAAGCGACGGTGTCCAGCGGCCCGCCGCCACAGTCGACCGCGGTCGGAGACATCGTCGGGCGATTCGCGGCTGCGTGGGAGTCGTCCGACTCCGCTCCGGACCTCACCGATTACCTGCCCGCTGATCCGGCGCTGCGCAGGGTGTCGCTGATCGAGTTGATCAAGGTCGATCTGGAAAAGCGGTGGCGCCGCGGCGACCACCCGAAGCGGCTGGCCGAGTATCGCGACGAGCTTCCCGAGCTCGGCAGGTGGCCGCTACCGCCAGACCTGATCTACGAGGAATTCCATCTACGCAGGCGTAGCGGTCAGCCGGTCGACGCCTCGGAATACACGCGGACGTTTCCGGCGCAGGCCGACGAACTCGAAAAATTGCTGAGCACCGGCGAGTACCACAGCACGTCGATCCACCACCGCGAACACACCTCCGCGGCGCCGGCCCTGAGGAGTATGGAACTCGGCGATCTCGACGTCGGGCAGCGGGTCGACGACTTCGACTTGATGACGGTCCTGGGGCGGGGAGCGTTTGCCCGGGTCTTCCTCGCCCGTCAGCGGTCGATGCAACGACTGGTCGCGGTGAAGATTTCCGAGGACCACGGAACCGAGCCGCAAACCCTCGCCCAGTTCGATCACGACTACATCGTCCGGGTCTTCGATCAGCGCCTCCTCGCCGATCGAATGCTGCGATTGCTGTACATGCAGTATGTGCCGGGTGGCACGTTGCTCGGGGTGGTCGCGCGAGTGCGCGAGACGGCGCCCGGCATGCGTACCGGACTTCTGCTGCTCGAGGCAGTCGATCGGGAGTTGGTCAGCAAGGGCGAGATACGGCCCAGTGAATCCCGGGTACGTCAGGAGGTCGCAGCCCTGTCGTGGCCGGAGACCGTGGCGTGGCTGGGCCGCCGATTGGCCGAGGCCCTCGACTACGCCGGCACACACGGTGTTCTACACCGCGACATCAAACCCGCCAACGTGCTGCTGACGGCAGAGGGCGTCCCCAAGCTGGCCGATTTCAACATCAGCTTCAGCGAGACTCTTCCCGGAACCAGTCCGGTCGCGTACTTCGGTGGTTCACTCGCGTACATGTCGCCGGAGCAGCTCGAGGCGATCCATCCAGATCGGCCGGGGACCGCGGCAGACCTCGACACCCGAAGTGATTTGTACTCGCTTGCCGTGGTGCTGTGGGAACTGCTCACCGGGAGAAAGCCTTTCGACGACACGCCCTCCGGTGACACCGGCCCCGACGCGGAACTGGCAACGCACCCGCCCGGAGATCGCACCACCCTCGACGCGATGCTCGAACGACGCCGCGGCCGTCACGAACCCGCGATCGCGGACCTGCCGGACGACTGCCCGAGCGCGCTGCGGCGAGTGCTGCTGAAGTCGCTCGAGCCCGAGCCGACGGATCGGTTCTCCACCGGCGCCGAAATGTCCCAACAGTTCGACGTGTGTCTCGATGCTCACGCCCGCGATCTCGTCGATCCACCACCGGGAAGTTGGCGGTTGCGGATGCGACGGTGGACGCACCCGATCATGTTCCTCGCCATCGCAGTACCGAATCTCCTGGCAATTCTGTACAGCTATCAACACAACACCACGCTGATCATCAGCAAGCTACCGCCCACCGCGCAGAACAGTTTCGAGCGCATCACGCGAATCGACTACGCCACGGCATTTGTGATCGGGGTGGTGGGCACCGTCTCGATGACTCTGTATCTGACCACGGTTGCCGGCGGCCTACGGAAGGGAAAGGCGTATGACGGCGGCCACCTCGCCCGCGCCCGCAAAGACACCCTGCTGCTCGGACAGCGATGCGCCCTACTGTGTCTCGGACTGTGGGCGGTGACCGGCATCATCGTCCCGGCCACGCTGCAGATCAGTGGAAGTGAGGTGCCGTGGAACACGGTCGTCCACTTCACGGCCGCACAACTGGTCTGCGGCGCCATCGCCGTCGTCTATCCGTTCTTCTTCGTCAACTTCTATGCCGTCCGCTGCCTGTACCCGGTCTTCCTGCCGCACGGGGAGATCAGTGCTGCCGACGCCCGCATGCTGCACCGGCTGGGTCGGCGCAGCATGTTCTTCCTGGCCGCGGCCGCCGCGGTGCCGTTGCTCGGTGTCGCGGGTGCAACGTTCATTCCCCCGGAAGACCTACCGCACGTGGTGGTCGCGCTACGTGTGCTGTGTGTCGGAAGTGTCTTCGCGTTCGTCGCGGCGTACTGGCTGTTTCGCCTGCTGACGGAAGACTTACACGCACTTTCCCGCGTGGTGTCGGGCGTACCCCGGCACGAGTGAGCGTCCGTACGAGCGCGGACGATCCGACGCGAGAGGGTGCGGGGCCGAGCGCCCCGCACC
Source organism: Rhodococcus sp. USK13 (assembly GCF_018343855.1). Classification (NCBI taxonomy): domain Bacteria; kingdom Bacillati; phylum Actinomycetota; class Actinomycetes; order Mycobacteriales; family Nocardiaceae; genus Rhodococcus; species Rhodococcus sp. USK13. Next base: position 1,931,824 of record NZ_CP069242.1, read on the forward strand.
CTCTCGTCTTCCGAATCAGACGCTCGCTGCGGCAAACCCGGCGTCGAGGTCGGCCAGGATGTCGTCGATACCTTCGATGCCCACGGCCAGGCGGACCAGCCCGGGCGTGACCCCGGCGGCGAGCTGCTCCTCCGGAGTCAACTGCGAATGGGTGGTGGACGCGGGATGGATCACCAGGGAGCGCACGTCACCGATGTTGGCGACATGGCTGTGCAGGGTCAGCGCATTGACGAATTTCTTACCGGCGTCGACGCCCCCGGCGAGTTCGAACGTCACGATGGCGCCGGCTCCCTTGGGGGTCAGCTGCTGTGCGCGCTCGTGCCAGGGTGAAGACGCGAGACCGGCGTAGGCCACCGTCGTCACCTCGCTGCGGGCTTCGAGGTATTCGGCGACCTTCTGGGCGTTGGCAACGTGCCGTTCGAGACGCAGGCTCAGCGTTTCGATGCCCTGAGCGATGAGGAATGCGTTGAACGGGGCCACCGCGGAACCGAGGTCGCGCAGCAACTGCACGCGCGCCTTCAGTGCAAATGCGGGAGCACCCAGATCGGCGAAGACGACACCGTGGTAACTGGGGTCGGGGGTGGTGAAGTTCGGGTGCCGGCCCTGGGTCCAGTCGAAGGTGCCGCCGTCGACGATCACACCGGCGATCGCCGTGCCGTGCCCGCCGAGGTATTTGGTGGCCGAATGCACGACGATGTCGGCTCCGTGCTTCAACGGCTGGAGCAGGTACGGCGTGGCCACCGTGTTGTCGACGATCAGCGGAAGGCCGTTGTCGTGCGCGACCTTCGAGATCCCTGGCAGATCGAGGATGTGATTCTTGGGGTTGGCGATGGTCTCGCCGTAGAATGCCCTGGTGTTCGGCCGGACGGCCGACGCCCACTGCCCGAGGTCGTCGGGATCCTCGACGAACGACACCTCGATGCCGAGCTTGGGCAACGTGTAGTGGAAGAGATTGTAGGTGCCGCCGTAGAGGTATGGGCTGGAGACGATGTGGTCCCCGGCCTCGGCGAGGTTGAGGATCGCGAAGGTCTCCGCGGCCTGCCCGGAGGACAGCAGCAGCGCGGCGACGCCCCCTTCGAGTGCGGCGATGCGCTGCTCGACGGCGTCCTGGGTGGGGTTCATGATGCGGGTGTAGATGTTGCCCGGCTCGGCCAGGCCGAACAGTGCGGCAGCATGATCGGTGTTGTCGAAGGTGTACGAGGTGGTCTGGTAGATCGGCAGTGCCCGCGCCTTCGTGGTGGCGTCGGATGTCTGCCCTGCGTGGATCTGCTTCGTCTCGAACGACCAGTTGATGCTGGGGTCGGTGCTCTCGGTCACGAGTGATGTACTCCGAATTCGGTGAGGTGGATGTGGTGAATCAGTTTTCGCTGGTAAGTGTTTCGACCACGGTGTGGACCGGGGTCGAATTGCGAGTGAGATCGAGGACGGGGCAGTGTGCATCCACCGCTTCCTGCAGCTCGCGGTAGCGCTCGCGCGATTCCGGGCCGGTCAGTGTCACGACGACGCGCACTTCGCCGAACCCGGTACGGACGGACTCGTCGAAGCCGAAGAACCCACGCACGTCGAGATCTCCCTCGGCCCGGGCGGAGATGTCGTCCACTCGGATTCCGAGCTTGTCGGCCCAGAAGCGGTAGGTGACCACCTGGCAGGACAGCAGCGACGCGAGGTAGTACTCGACAGGGTTGGCGGCGGCGTTGTCACCACCGAGCGCGGGCGGTTCGTCCACCTCGACGCTGTACTTGCCGAGGGTGACTGTGCTGGCCACAGCGTCGTGCGCCTGGGCGGACGCGCGGAACACGACCTGGGCGTTGGCGGGATTCTGGGCAACGGCGTCGGAGGTGGCGGCGATGACGGACGACAGGTGTGACAGTGACGCGGTATCGGTGGCAGACATGACGAATCCTTCGAACGGAGGGTGTACGGGATTGGGGAAAAACGTCACGCCGGGATGAGTCCGATCAGAGACTCGGACACCCTGAGGTACACACCAACGCGAAATCGACATGGCGTCGCCGCGTCAGCAGCTCGCCGGAATCGATCGCGCGGAAGTCGGTCACGGAACAGACTGTAACCGGAAGACACGCATTCCGACTAGTCCTATAGGAAATGCGCTCAGCGGGTGGGCAGCGCCCGGCACAGTGCGTCGAGTGTGGCGGCGAAGCGCGCGGACGACGGTGTGCTGTAGCCGACGACGAGACCGTCCGGCCGATCGTCTTCTGCATCCGGATGGCGGAACGTGCGCAGACCGATGACGGCCAGACCCAGCGCCTCGGCACGTGCCATCGTGGCCTCTTCCGTTCCTGCTGGAAGTTCGAGTACGACGTGCAATCCGGCCGCGATGCCGGCGACGTGCACGTGCGGTGCGCGAGATGCCAGGGTGGCAACCAGGGTGTCGCGGCGTCGGCGGTACAGGGTGCGCATCCGACGGACGTGCCGATCGAGCCCGCCGCACCCGATGAATTCGGCGAGGGTGAGCTGTTCCGTAGCGCTGACCCACCTTTCGTAGTCACCCTTGACCGCCAGCACGTCGTCGATCAGCCGATCGGGGAGCACCATCCAGCCCACGCGCACCGCGGGGGACAGGCTTTTGCTCACGGTGCCGAGATACACCACGTGTTCGGGCGCCAGACCTTGGAGCGCACCGACGGGCTGTCGGTCGTAGCGGAATTCGCCGTCGTAATCGTCTTCGATCACCACCGCGCCCGTACTGCTCGCCCAGTCCACGAAAGCGGTTCTCCGACTGGGGTGAAGCGGGCCACCGGTCGGGAACTGGTGCGCCGGCGTGACGAGTGCCGCGGTGAGAGAGTGGCCTGTCACATCGGGAGGGTGCGCGCCCCGATCGTCGAGTTCCAACGGAACGGTGGCCACCCCGGCATCACCGAGGAGCGCGCGGTGCAGATGTAACCCGTAACTCTCCACTCCGATCGGGCCGCCGAGAGCACGGGCGAGCAGCCACAATCCGTGTCCGGAACTCGCGCTCACCACCACCGACTCCGGGTCGGCGCGGACGCCTCGCGTGCGGGTGACGTATTCGGCTACCGCGCGGCGTAATTCGATCCGTCCCCGTGGGTCGCCGGGGCCGAACGCGTCATGGGGTGCCGCTGTCAGGGCGCGTCGTGCCGCGGCTGTCCAGGCGGTTCGCGGGAACTCTGCGACATCGGGGGAGCCGGGCATCAGACTCATCGGTGGTGGAGGCGGGACGCCCCGACGCTTGTGGGAGGTTTGCTGCGGCTCCCGGGCGCGGTCCGCCACCCGGGTGCCCGAACCCTGGCGTGCAGTGAGCCAGCCTTCGGCGACGAGCTCGGCGTACGCGCCTGCCACCGTGTTGCGTGCGAGACCGAAGTCGGCCGCGAGGGTGCGCGACGGTGGCAGGACGGTGCCGGGCCGGAGTCGGCCCGAACAGATGGCCGTGCGCAGCGCCGTGACCAGGTCGGCGCGCGGCGTGGTCGACGGTGTGCCGGACGAGGACGCCATGTCGAGGTGGAGATCCCGTCCCACGCCCGAATTGGCCCAACTTTCCATGACCGGATTGAACCACGAACCTGGGCTACTGGCTGCATAGTCTTGTCTTATGACCACAACGGAACGTAAGACGCGGGTCGACATCGCGAAGAAGGCGCCCGCCGTATACAAGGCAATGATTGCCCTCGACGCCGCGGCTCGTCAGGGACTCGACCCCGAGCTGGTCGAGCTGGTACTCACCCGGTGTTCCCAGATCAACCACTGCGCGTGGTGCATCGACATGCACACTGCCGACGCCAGGAAGATCGGGGTGAGTGAACAGAAGCTGTTTCTCCTCAACGCCTGGGAGGAGGCGCACGGCCTGTACACCGAGAAGGAGCGGGCGGCGTTCGCCTTGGCCGAGTCGATCACGGTGTTGACCGACGGATTCGTCCCCGACTCGGTGTATGAGCAGGCCGAGGAGCATTTCGACGAGGCCGAGCTGGCTCAGCTCATCTCCCTGATTCTCACGATCAATGCCTGGAATCGGATCGCTGTGAGCACGAGGAAGACGCCGAAGGTGCGCTGACTTCGGCGGCGGCGTGGTCAGACGTTCTGCGCGGTGAGGGCGTCGATGGCTGCCTGCAGCTTGGTGGTGGCCTCGTCCGCGACCTCACAGAGGCCCTGCTCCTCGGCCACGGACACCATCAGCGCCGGATTCATCGCGTCGATGATGATCGTGTTCTCGGCGGACGTATCGGCGCGCACCACCACGTTGCAGGGCAGGAGCAAGCCGATCTGCCGGTTCACGTCGACCGCGCGGTGCGCGAGCGGCGGATTACAGGCTCCGAGGATCAGATAGTCCTCCATATCCTCACCGAGCTTCGCCTTCAGGGTGGCTTTCATATCGATCTCGGTGAGCACTCCGAACCCCTGCTCGGCCAGAGCCTGGCGGGTGCGCTCGACGGCGTCATCGAACGAGGTGTGCAAAGTCGTCGACAGTGCGAGCTTCATGATGGTGCTCCCTCGGGGCTGCTTTCCTCTCCCACGATACCCCGCGCGGTAGGCGAAGCATATGGTGCACGAGGCGCCGTGAGACGTTGTGGGCGCAGCGAACGTCCCGCCTCGGCCGGAGGGCCTGACGACAGGGTCCCGATGTATATGCCTGTTGTCCAGTTGTTTTCATTGTGTTCGCGCGAAACCTTCAGTGTCGGTGACACATGCCACAGGGCGACATCCGATTCGGGCGTTTCGCCCGGTCGTCACCGTAAGGTGTCGACATGTCGATCCTCGAGAATGAGAAAGCGCCCCCATCCGCTGCCGTCCCCGGACCGACCCTCGGTGAGAGGTTGCGACGCAACGCCCGGTACGACGTGCCTGCGTCGCTCGTCGTCTTCCTCGTCGCCCTGCCGCTGTCGCTCGGAATCGCCATCGCCTCCGATGCCCCGGTCATGGCGGGCCTCGTCGCCGCGATCGTCGGCGGCGTGGTGGCCGGATCGATCGGCGGATCACCCCTTCAGGTCAGCGGTCCGGCGGCCGGATTGACCGTCGTAGTAGCAGAATTGGTAGGTACCTTCGGGTGGCGCGCCACCTGTGCCATCACCGTCGCGGCCGGATTCCTGCAGATCATCTTCGGGCTCAGTCGAATTGCGCGAGCTGCCTTGGCGATCGCCCCCGTCGTGGTTCATGCAATGCTGGCCGGGATCGGAATCACCATCGCTTTTCAGCAGATTCACGTTCTCCTCGGAGGTGGATCACACAGCTCGACGTGGGCCAACATCACGCAGCTTCCGTCTCAGCTCGCATCCGTACGATACGGCGAGGTTCTCATCGGATCGGCCGTGATCGCCATCCTGTTGCTGTGGAAGAAGGTGCCACGCAAGTTCGGCATGCTCCCCGGACCGCTCGTCGCGGTTGCGGTGGCCACCCTTGCCTCACTGGTTCTTCCGCTCGACGTCGATCGAATCACGTTGGACGGCTCGTTGTTCGACGCGCTGTCGCGCCCTGCGATGCCACAAGGCCCGTGGCTGGCGGTGGCAACCGGTGTGCTCACGGTGGCGCTGATCGCCAGTGTCGAGAGCCTGCTCTCCGCAGTCGCGGTGGACAAGATGCACGGCGGCGAAAGAACCGAATTCAACCGGGAACTCGTCGGCCAGGGATCGGCCAACATGGTTTCGGGGCTGATCGGCGGATTGCCGGTCACCGGTGTGATCGTGCGGAGTTCCACCAACGTCGCGGCGGGTGCCCGAACCCGGGCGTCCGCGGTACTGCACGGAGTGTGGATTCTCGTCTTCGCTGCGCTGCTGACCGCGCTGGTCCAGCAGATCCCGATGGCCGCGCTCGCCGGACTGCTCATCGTGATCGGCATCCAGCTCGTCAAGCTCGCCGACCTGCGCACGGCCCGGCGCACCGGCGACCTGTGGGTGTACGGGTTCACCGTGGCGGGTGTCGTCTTCCTCAACCTGCTCGAGGGAGTGCTCCTGGGCCTGGCTCTCGCCGTGATCCTGCTGCTGTGGCGGGTCATCCACCCGAAGATGCGCGCGGAGCCCATCGGTGGTTCCGAATCCGAGGACTCCGGTCGGTGGCGCGTGACCGTCGAGGGGTCATGCAGCTTCCTGTCCATGCCTGCATTGACCGGGCTGCTCGCGAAGGTGCCCGACGGTGCGCACGTCACCGTGGAACTGGCCGTCGACTTTCTGGACCACGCCATGTTCGAGGCGATCGACGAGTGGAAGCGGCACCATGAGCGGTCGGGTGGAATTGTGGTGATCGATGCTCTCGGCACCGTCGACATGGACTCCGTCGGTGACGCGCCTCCACAGCGCGGGGTCGGAGTGGCGAGCGCCCGGAGGTTTGCCCCCTGGAAAAGCTGGCAGCCGCGGCACTCTCGGGCAGACGACTCCACGCCGGTCGCCCTGCGCCCACTGCTGGCGGGAGTGGCCGAGTACCACCGGCGCAACGCCGCGCACCTACAGTCGCACCTCGACGACCTGAAGGACGGTCAGAGCCCCGATTCGCTGTTCCTCACCTGTTCCGATTCCCGCATCGTGCCCAACGTGATCACCAGCAGCGGTCCGGGCGATCTCTTCACGGTGCGCAATGTCGGCAATCTCGTCCCGGTGGGCCGACAGGACGTGTCGGTCGAAGCCGGGCTGACGTTCGCATTGGAGGAACTGGGCGTCAGCTCCGTCATCGTGTGCGGCCACTCGGGTTGCGGCGCCATGAAAGCTGTACTCGGACAGGGAGGACAACGAGACGATCACTCCCTCACCGAGCAGGGACCCGTCGAGCAGTGGCTGACGTTCGCGCAGCCGAGCCACAAGGCGCTCCTCAGTGGTCATCCGGTGGCACGTGCGGCTGAGGAACTCGGCTTCGACGAAGTGGACCGGTTGGGCATGGTCAACGTCGCGGTACAGCTACAGACCCTGCAACGGCATCCGGTGGTCGGCGCAGCAGCGGCCGAGGGACGAGTGCGCGTGGCGGGAATGTTCTTCGACATCCCTTCTGCACGCGTACTCGAAATCACCTCGACCGGTGTGTCCTATCTGGACACTGTGCCCAGCTGACTCAGAGCAGGTGGACCTTCTTGTATAGCCGCTTGGACGGGCCGCCGACGAGGCCGACGCTGTCGAGGAACTGCATCAGCTTTGAACCGGACGTGCGGACGGTGTCCTTGTAATGCTGGTTCCGCTTGGCCTCCGCGATGGCGCGCTCCGGATCGAGGCCGGCATTCGAGTACACCTCTTTGCGGATCATGCTCTTCATGACGAAGTAGACGACGACGGCCGTGTTGAGGCGCTCCAGCTGCAGTCGTGCCCAGCTGGCGCCCTCGATGCGTCGTCCGACTTCCTCACGTGCGAAGCGGATGTGTCGAGCTTCCTCGAGGACGTGGATCTTGCTCACCGTCCGAGTGACGGGCTGGACCCGCTCGTCCTTCATGAAGTCGCGCTGCATCATGTCGAGGATCTCCTCGGCGGCCATCACGCTGGCGTACGCATTGGCGCCCTTGAAGAAGCCACCCCAGATACGTCCGAGCTTGTGGATCACGGGGTGCGGGCCGTAACTCGGCATGTCGAGGCGTTCGCCGGCGCGAGCGAACATCACCGAGTGGCGGCACTCGTCGGCCACCTCGGTGAGAGCGAACTGGACGTGCCGGGAGTGCTTGTCGCGCCCGTACACGTCGCGGAGCAGCATCTGCATCAACAGGATCTCGAACCACAACCCGACGCTCGAGACGCTCGCCGCCTCGTGCTTGGTGAGCTCGATTTTCTGCGCGTCGGTCATCTCGTCCCACAGCGCGGTGCCGTACAGGGTGCTCCACTCGGGCGTGAGCCCGAACTTGTCGTCGGGAATGGGTGCTTCCCAGTCGACCTCCACCATCGGGTCGTAGGACTTCCGGGCCGAGGACGCCAGCAGGCGCTGAGCGGTCTCTTCGCGGTCGGAGACGACAATCGATGCGGTCATGACTACCCCTTGATCAGTGGCCGGTGCGGTCAATTAAGTGTGACAGCGTGTTACTGATACTGAACGATACAATGACTGGGGTCACAAGGGCAACGTTCATTCAGTCGATGTCGGCCGTTCTCTCGGCGGCATCCCGCTCGGCTGCATCGACGCGAACCGACGGGTGTCGGCGACCGGGCGCCCAGACCCCGAGGAGGAGCGCGGAGGCGAACAACACTCCGGCCAGGACGACTGAGGCCTCGTCCATTCCCTTCAGGAATGCGTCGCGCGCGAACGTCGCCAGCTGCTCTCCCTGTGGGCCGGCCAATTCCGCGACGTGCAGTGCCGCAGCCAGTGAGCCGGAGACCGGTTCCTTCGCTTGTTCGGGAAGTGCGTCGACCGCCGGCTGGACGTTCCGGCTGTAGCCGGTGGCGAGGATGCTGCCCGCCAGGGCCACTCCGATGGCCGACCCGATCTCCCGGGCGGCGTCGTTGACTGCAGAGGCGACGCCCTGCTTGGCGTCTGGAGTGTTTTGGACGATCGCAGCGGTGGCAGGTGCGGTGCACAGCCCGATGCCCAAGGCGGCGACGATGAGGGGGAAGGACACGTCCAGATAGCTCGAATCCGCATCCAGGCGAACCAGCAGGAAGATTCCCGCGCCGAGGATGGCGGTGCCGGCCGCCAGGAGTGGCCGGAGCCCGACGTGCGGGACGACCAGCGGCATAACGGCAGACATCACGACGACCGGCACCGCAATGGGAGCGAGCGCCAGCGCGGACTGCAGGGGCGAGTAGTCCAGCACCAACTGCAGGTACTGGATCGCCAGGAAGAAGAGCCCGAGGGTGGCGAGAAACTGCAGGAGCAGTGACATCGACCCCGACCCGAAGGCGCGATTGCCGAACAACCGCACGTCGAGAAGGGGATGTTGTCGGCGGAGTTCCACCCAGGCGAAGACGCCGGCGGCGACGAGTCCGCCGACGAGCAGAATCAGGACGACAGGATCCAGCCAGCCCCGATGTGGGGCCTCGATGGTGCCGAAGACGAACATGCCTACGGCGGTCACGATCAATGCGGTGCCGGGCAGGTCGAGCGGAGAATGGCTCGCGTCCCTGGACGAGGGAATGGTGAAGCTGACGAGCAGGATGAGCCCGGACACCACCGCGAGGCTGACGAAGATCGCCATCCACGACCACTTTTCGAGAAGTGCGCCGGACACCAGCATTCCGGCGATGGCACCCGAACCGGCCACGCCGGACCAGATGCCCACGGCCCGCCCGCGCTGCGACGGCGGAAAACCCGCTGTGAGCAGCGACAGCGTCGCGGGCATCACAAAGGCTGCCCCCACTCCCGCAGCGACTCGCGATCCGATGATCCACTCAGGCGCGTCGTTGATGAGGGGCACGGCGGTGGCGGCGCCGAAAACGAGCAGTCCCACCATGAGGAGTTCCCGCCGGCCGTACCGATCCCCGAGCGCGCCTGCGGGCAGGAGTAGGGCCGCGAGCGTCAGGGTGTAGCCGTCAACGATCCAGGTGAGCTGACTCTGGGTGGCCCCGGTGTCGCGTGCCAGGTCCGGCAATGCCGTGTTCAGCGCCGCCATCGCTGCGACGACGAGCGCGACCGCGCAGCAGGAAACCACCAGCATCCATATCTGCCGGAACGTCCATCCAGTCGTGTCCGGTTGGTCGGCCTGTGCCTGTGGTGCCTCGTTGCGAGGATGCACGGTGGTCCTCCCGATAGGAAATGAGACTGTCAGTATCGTTGGTAGACTGTTAGTTCACAAGTGGTGACCACGGCGAGAACGGCGGCGCAGATGACCGAGCAGGATCCCCGCAAGCAGCGTTCCCGCGCGAGGCTTCTCGACGCAGCGACGACCTTGCTCGCCAAGGGCGGTACGGAAGCCGTCACCATCGATGCCGTGACCGCACTGGCGAAAGTGGCGCGTGCCACGCTGTACCGGCATTTCGGCAACGGCACAGAATTGGTGGCCGCTGCATTCGGACGACTCATTCCACCCGCTCCGACCGTGTCCGAGGAGGGCGATCTCCGGGACCAGCTGGTCGAGTTGATGGTCAGTCAGGCCACCCTGATCGAGAGCGCGCCGATGCACGTCACCGCGATGTGCTGGCTGGGAATGGGCCCCGCGCTGGAGGACTATTCCAGTGCCGCTGCGCTGGAGTCCGACAAGCCGGAACTGCGCACGCTGAGGCAGACGATCGTGGAACAGTACCGGGCGGCGTTCGACCGGATCTTCGGGACGCCGGAGGCCGCCGAGCAGCTCGGTGAGTTCGACTACGACCTCGCGCTCGCGCAACTGGTCGGCCCACTCGTCTTCACCCGCCTCGCGACGCTGACCCCGCTGGGTCGGGAGGCCTGCGAACGGATAGTCGACGACTTCCTGGCCGCGCGGGCCGCGCAGGTCGCGTCGCGGCCGTCGCCGGTGATTGCCGAGGTTCCGCCAGCTCGGGCTCTGTGACGTCGACAGCTCGGGACCGCCTCGTTACCGTGGCACCTGCGCCCGGCACCCAATTGCCGGTCGTGTCGACAAGATGATGTGGGAAGGGCTTTCTCGATGATCACTGAAGCACTCAACTGGATCCTCGGTGCGTGGGGCGGGGTAGCCGCAGGAAGCAGTGGATACTCCATTCCGCCGGGAACCCTGCCCTTCGGAAGCTGACACCAGAGAATTAGCCTTCGCGGTCTCGTCGCAGCACGTACTGCTCGAGCCGCCGTATGCCCCGGACCCGTCGTGGTCGTAGCTGCTTGAGATAGCAGCCGGGGGTGTCGGCCAGTGCGCCGGCGAGCTCGTCGTCGATCAGCACCGTGCCGGGACGTGCCGAACTTGTCAGTCTCGCCGCGGTGTTGACGACGGAGCCGTAGAGATCCCCGAATCGTACGAGAGCGGGTCCCATCGCGAGGCCCACCCGGAGATTCGGGTCGCCCTCGTCGGGGAGTACCTGTTCCTGAAGAGTGAAGGCGATGGCGGCGGCGTCGGCCGGCGACTCGACCGCGAACATCACCTCGTCGCCCACGGTTTTCACCACCCAGCCGTGGTGTCCGCTGATCACGGACGCCGAAGCCGACTCGAACCGTTCCAGCAGGTCGGCGAGATCCCGCGCGCCCAATTGGCGGGTGAGTGAGGTGTACCCGACGATATCCGCGAAGCCGACGACCAGGGTGCGGCTCGCCACTTCCTCGCCCGGGTTGCCGACGTTGCGGCCCGTCGTGGACGCGATGTGCCGTCGCCACACGTAAGCCTGCAGCGACTCGACCGCGGGGAGGATGTCGGCGGTCAGTTCGCGCACCTGCCGCCGGATCGCTTCCGGGTCACTATCGGTGGAGCCGGCGAGCTGTTCGATGATGTGGGTGCTGATCAGCGACACCTGCCACTCGGCCAGCCTGGACATCGATTGGCCGAGCGCACGGGCAGCCGCCACTTCGCGGTCCGGCGAGATGATCCCTCGATCGACGAGAGACGCGATGGTGCGCAGGGCTTCGATGTCTCCCTCGGTGAACATCACCCCTTGAGGGTCGGTGTCCACTGCGTAACCCATGGACACCCACAGTCGGTCGGCCCGTTCGACCGATACTCCCGCGAACTCGGCGATCTCCAGCCGGGTGTATCGCCGAGGGCCACCGAGCAGCGACTCCTCCAGGTCGGCCTGGATGTCGCGGAGCAGGCTCGGCTCGACCTCCGGAACCGTCTCCGTCTCGTCGTCATTGGTGTCCGCGACCACTGCTGTCCTCTCGCGCGCTCATCCCTTGCCTTCGATCTGCTCTCAATCTGCCATTGTGCGGGCCTGCCCGGTGCGGAAACGTCGGTGGTGTGTGCGAGAGTTGCTGGGCTCACGAGCCCGTTCGCGAGATCACCCCAGAAAGGACAGCGCCATGCCGCCCCGTAGACGTTCCGGTGCAGCCGCCACACCGGATCACCTGACAGCGGAGAATCTCGAGACCCTCGCTGCCGCGATCGCGGAGGGCAGACGCGCCACCGTGTATCTCCGCGAGGCGATGCCGAGTCTTCGTCTCGAAGCAGGCGCGTCGGCGAGAGCTCTTTCGGTGCAGGGTAATACGGTGATGATTCGGCCCAAGGGTGTCGACGACGAGCTTCCGTTCGAAGCGGAGGAGCTCATGATGAAACGTCTTCCGGCTCCGAAGACCGCAGCCGCGATCGCACCCGCAAAGCCCGTTGTCCACCAGGAGATCGAGCCCGGTCCGCCCGCCGCCGCCAAGGCTCCGGCGCCGAGCACCGTGTCGGCGACCGAGCCCGTCGCTGCCGCACCGAAACCCGCCGCGACGCCCGCGAAACGGACAACGAAGAAAGCCCCCGCCGGCGTGAGCGTCACCATCCACGCCGGAGCGGACAACGACTGGAGTGTCACCGTCGCGCACGGGGCCAAACGTCCGGGTAAGGCCGTCCCCGTCTCGCCGGAGGCCGTGGAGCGGGCCGTGCGCGAACTGGGCGAGGAGACGGCGATCGAGGCCGTCGAGTCGATCATCGTTGCGGCGCGCAACCTCGCCGCGGCGCGGGTCGAGGAGCTGAGCAGGCAACTCGAGGACGCCCGGAAGGCGCTGGAGGCGCTCGGCGCCGGGGAGTGAGCTGTGGCGCTCGGCGCCGGGGAGTGAGCTGTGGCGCTCGGCGCCGGGGAGTGAGCTGGCTGGCGGCCGCGATTCTCCGTCGCATTCCCCCACGCGCGCAATGGGCGGGGTGGGATTCTTATGGGGAGACACGCGGCCGTCGGGGCTCATTTTCCGGGAAGGTTCGAACAATGTTGAAACGATTCGCGGCGGTTGTTGCAGCCACGGTGGGAATTCTGGGTTTTCTAGGCAGTGGTATCGCGACGGCCGTGCCCCCGGCGGTCCTCGGGGGTGGGTCGGGGATCGTGGTGAATGACGAGTTGGTGTGCACGCTCACCACGATCGGGAATGACAGCGGCGGTCGCCTGGTCGGTGTGACGGCGGGCCATTGTGGTGATGTCGGTTCCACCGTGGTCTCCGAAGCTGCGTTGGACACCGGAGTGGTGGGCACGTTCGTGAAGTCGAACCCGGCGCTCGACTATGCGGTGATCCAGTTCGATCGGGGGAAGGTGGTGCCGGTCAACCGGGTCGGCAATGTCACCATCACCCAGATCGGTGCCCCGGCCAGCTTCCCGCAGGTCGCATGCAAGGAAGGACGAACCACCGGCAACACCTGCGGAATCGTGTACGGCGACCTGATGCAAACCCAGGAGACGTGGACGCAGGCGTGCGTGGTGGAGGGCGATTCCGGTGCACCGCTGGTCGTCGGTACCACCCTCGTTGCCATGGTGAATGCGTATCTGGCTGCCCCGTGCATCGGCCCGGAGATCGGAACCAACATGTCGGTGATCGTCGGCGACATGAATGCGAGCGGCGGTCCGGGCGCAGGCTTCCGGCCCATTTAGGCGCCTTTGGCGCTCGTGAGTGGTTAACGAGTCTCTGGACTCGTCAACCACTCACGGGCGCGGAGCGCCTAGCCGCAGACAGCGCCGCCGGAAGCGGAGCCGACCAGCTTGGTGTACTTGGCCAGAACGCCACGCGTATAGCGCGGCGGGAGCGGCTCCCACCCGTTCTTCCGAGCGGTGAGTTCGTCTTCATCGACGAGCAGGTCCAGCGTTCCGGTGCCCACATCGAGCCGAATCTGATCGCCGTCGCGAACGAAGGCGATGGGCCCGGCGTCGACTGCCTCGGGTGCGACGTGGCCGACGCACAGGCCGGTGGTGCCGCCGGAGAAGCGGCCGTCGGTGAGGAGCAGCACGTCCTTGCCGAGGCCGGCGCCCTTGATCGCGGCGGTGATGGCCAGCATCTCCCGCATTCCGGGACCGCCCTTGGGTCCCTCGTAGCGGATGACGACCACGTCACCACTGGTGATGGTGCCGTCCTCGAGGGCGTCCATGGCGGCTCGCTCGCGGTCGAAGACGCGGGCAGTGCCGGTGAACACGTCGGAGTCGAAACCCGCCGACTTCACCACGGCACCCCCGGGTGCGAGTGACCCCTTCAGGATCGTGATGCCACCGGTCGGGTGGATCGGTGAACTCATCGCGCGGAGCACCTTGCCGTCCGGGTCCGGAGGCGCGATGTCCGCGAGGTTCTCCGCCATGGTCTTGCCGGTGACCGTCAGGCAGTCGCCGTGGAGGAGTCCGGCGTCGAGGAGTGCCTTCATGACGACGGGAACACCACCGATGTGGTCGACATCCGTCATGACGTGCGAGCCGAACGGTTTGACATCCGCCAGGTGCGGGACACGCGCTCCGACCCGACTGAAGTCGTCGAGGGTCAGTTCGACCCCGGCTTCGTGAGCGATGGCGAGGAGGTGCAGGACGGCGTTGGTGGATCCACCGAACGCCATGACGACGGCGATCGCGTTCTCGAATGCCTCTTTGGTGAGGATGTCGCTGGTGGTGATGCCCCGGCGAAGCAGTTCGACCACCGCTTCGCCGCTGCGCCGGGCGAAGCCGTCGCGGCGGCGGTCCGTCGCCGGGGGAGCGGCGCTGCCGGGAAGGGACATACCCAGTGCTTCCGCGGCACTGGCCATGGTGTTGGCGGTATACATTCCGCCGCAAGCACCTTCGCCGGGACAGATGGCGCGCTCGATGGTGTCGACATCCTCCCGACTCATCAGTCCGCGGGAGCAGGCGCCGACTGCTTCGAACGCGTCGATGATGGTGACCTGTCGTTCGCTGCCGTCGGACAGTTTCGCGATACCGGGCAGGATGGAACCGGCGTAGAGGAAGACGCTGGCCAGGTCGAGCCGTGCGGCGGCCATCAGCATCCCGGGCAGCGATTTGTCGCACCCGGCGAGGAGGACCGAACCGTCGAGGCGCTCGGCCTGCATGACCGTTTCGACGCTGTCGGCGATCACCTCGCGCGACACCAAGGAGAAGTGCATGCCTTCGTGCCCCATGGAGATCCCGTCGGAGACGGAGATGGTGCCGAACTCGAGCGGGTATCCACCGCCGGAATGAACCCCGTCCTTCACCGACTTCGCGAGGCGGTCGAGCGAGAGATTGCAGGGGGTGATTTCGTTCCACGACGATGCGACGCCGATCTGCGATTTCCCCCAGTCGTCGTCGCCCATGCCCACCGCGCGGAGCATTCCGCGGGCTGCGGTCTTCTCCAGTCCGTCGGTGACGTCGCGGCTGCGGGGTTTCGGATCCGAGATTGTCATGAGTCACAGCCTAGGCGTGCGCCGACAGCCCGGTCGCCCGAATCCGGTGGCAGGCCGGAGCTACCCGACCCGCATATCGATCAGCCCGATCCCAGAGGGTGCACGGTGCAACGCAGTCGGTAAAGATGGTCGGCATGAGTAACTCCCTCCCCACCGTGCAACTGTCCGACGGGCTGACCGTGAGTGCGCAGGGATACGGCGCCATGTCCGTCGCCCCGGTGTACGGACCCGTGGATCCCGGTGAAGCCCTCGCGACCCTGCACCATGCAATCGACATCGGTGTGACGTTCATCGATACGGCCGACGTGTACGGCGGAGGTGCCAGTGAGGTGGCGGTGGGCGAGGTCCTGAGGGAGCGCCGCGACGAAGTGCAACTGGCCACCAAGTTCGGTCTCGTGGGCAACATCGCCAACGGTCAGCGCGGCATCAACGGCAAGCCCGAGTACGTGGCGCAGGCGCTCGAGGCTTCGCTGGCCCGGCTCGGTGTCGACCACGTCGACCTCTACTACCTGCACCGCGTCGACCCGACCGTGCCGATCGAGGAGACCGTCGGGGCTATCGCCGAACAGGTCGCCGCAGGCAAGGTCCGGCACATCGGACTGTCCGAGGCCACCGGGGACGAACTGCGGCGAGCGTCGGGAGTGCACCCTATCGCCGCGATCCAGAGCGAGTGGAGCATCTGGAGCCGCGACGTGGAACGGCACGTCGTCCCTGCAGCGGCAGAGCTCGGCATCGGATTCGTCCCGTACTCGCCGGTCGGGCGCGGCTTCCTCACCGGCACCTACGACCCGACCGCCCTGGGCGAGCACGACCTGCGCCGGCGCTTCCCGCGCTTCGGTGACGACGCACTGACCGCGAACTCGAAGGTGCTCGATGTGATTCGCGAGGTGGCCGCCGAACTCGAGGCGACCCCCGCCCAGGTGTCGTTGGCGTGGCTCGACGCGAAAGGACGCGCATTCGGGCTGCCGACGGTGTCCATTCCCGGGACCCGGTTCGCTGCCCGCGTCACCGAGAATGCCGGTGCGCTCGCGCTGACGCTCACCGACGACCAGATCGCCCGTCTCGACCTGCTCGCCGATCTCACCGTCGGCCACCGCTCGGCCGATCCCCAGTGGGTGTCCTTCGGGCGGGAGTAGCGCAACCGGCGGGTAACGGTCGCCGGGGAGTAGTTTGATCTGCGATGAGCAGAGTGTGGTTGGTGTGGGGTGTCGGGGTCATCGCCTATATCGTCGCCGTCCTCCACCGCACGTCGTTCGGTGTTTCGGGTCTCGCTGCGACCGAACGGTTTTCGATCAGTCCGAGCGTGCTCTCCGGCTTCGTCGTACTGCAGATCGTGGTGTACGCGGGAATGCAGATTCCGGCGGGAGTACTCCTCGACCGGTACGGTTCGCGGCGCATGATCGCGGCCGGCGCCCTCATCATGGCGTCGGCGCAGATGCTTCTCGCGGTCACCGAATCGCTGCCGATCGCCATTGCCGCGCGGGTGCTCGTCGGGATCGGCGACGCGATGACGTTCATTTCGGTGCTGCGTCTGGTGCCGCAATGGTTTGCGCCGCGACGCGTCCCGCTGGTGTCCCAGTTGACCGGCATCTTCGGGCAGATCGGCCAGATCCTGTCGGCATTGCCGTTGATGCTGTTGCTCAACGGTCCCGGATGGAACTTCGCCTACGGCAGCGCCGCCTCCCTGGGGTTGCTGTCGTTCGTGCTGGCCGTCTCGGTGATCCGGAACTCGCCGCCCGGCCTCGAGGTAGTGGCCGCGCCCGCGGGACTGCGGGAGGTGGGGCGGCAGATCAGAACCGTGTGGGCGCGTCCCGGCACTCGGCTCGGTTTCTTCACGCACATGGGCACGCAGTTCTCGATGACCACGTTCGCGCTGCTGTGGGGGGTGCCGTACCTGCGGTCTGCGCAGGGTCTATCAGCGGCGGAGGCGGGCTCGCTGCTCACCCTGTCGGTGATCTCGGCGATCGTCGCGGGACCGATCATCGGCGTCCTCAGTGGACGTTTCCCCATGCGCCGGTCATACCTCGTGTTGTCGATCATGATCAGCAACGCCGCGATGTGGACGGCGGTCCTCGCTCTTTCGGAGCCCGCGCCGATGTGGATGCTGGTCCTGCTCGTGGTGGTGGTCTCGGTGGGCGGTCCCGGTTCGATGATCGGGTTCGACTACGCCCGCATGTTCAACCCGAGCACGAGCATGGGTACCGCACAGGGGATGGTCAACATCGGCGGCTTCCTCGCTTCGTTGCTGGTCATTCAGGCGATGGGGCTGATCCTCGACGCGATGGGCGGGTACTCGTTCGCGGCGTTCCGCGTGGCCTGGCTGGTGCAGTACCCGGTCTGGGCGGTCGCGATCATCGGTGTGCTGGTGACCCGCGGCAAGACCCGCAGGCAGATGGGACTGGTGTTGCGACCCATCCGGCAGGTGTGGCGGGAGCGCGGTCGACGCTGAAGCCTAGTTACACTCTTACATGATGTGTAACACTATAACGCATGAGCAATGAGCGATCGGATGATCAGGCCGTCATGACGGCACCCCCGATGCAGTGGGATGCCTGGGGTGCGCCGGAGAAGCGGAAGGTTCTCTCCGACGGGATCACAGCGCTGCTGCAGCAGGCGCTGGGGGTGTCGATCACCGAGGCTCCGGAGCGGGACCCGGACGACGTCGTCCTCGCGCCGAGCGCCCTGTCCGAGAAGGACCAGGCTGCCCTGGCGACCATCGTCGGGGAGCGGTTCTGCAGTACCGCGCACACCGATCGCCTTCTGCGTGCCGGCGGAAAAAGCACTCTCGACCTGCTGCGTCGTCGCAGCTCGGAACCACAGGATGCGCCAGACGCAGTGATCACCCCGGGAACCGACGACGAGGTGGGTGAAGTGCTGCGCTACTGCACGGACAACGCGATCGCCGTGGTGCCGTTCGGGGGTGGCACGAGCGTCGTGGGCGGTCTCGATCCGGTGCGCGACCGATTCGCCGCCGTCGTGTCGCTCGATCTGCGGAGGTTCGACACCCTACTCGACCTCGATGCCGAGTCCGGTGTCGCGACACTGGGCGCCGGTGTGACGGGACCGCATGCCGAAGAGCTGTTGGGGGTGCACGGCTTGTCGCTGGGGCACTTCCCGCAGAGCTTCCGGTTCGCCACCATCGGCGGCTTCGCGGCGACCCGGTCCTCGGGGCAGGCGTCCGCCGGCTACGGGCGGTTCGAGGACATGGTGGAGGGGCTGCGCGTCGTCACTCCTGCCGGGATTCTCGACACGGGTCGGGCGCCGGCGTCCGCTGCGGGACCGGACCTGGGGGAGTTGTTCGTCGGCTCGGAGGGAACTCTCGGCGTGATCACCCGGGTGCGCGTGCGGGTGCATGCCGTTCCCGAGTCGACCGTCCGTGAGGGCTGGAACTTCCCCGACTTCGAGACGGGCGCCGCCGCCCTGCGCGCCCTGCGGCAGGAAGGTGCTGTTCCCACCGTGCTGCGACTGTCGGACGAGGCCGAAACCGGTGTGAATCTGGCGACCACGGACAAGATCGGTGACGAGGCCGTCGCCGGTGGCTGCCTGGCGATCACCACGTTCGAAGGCACCGCCGCGCACACCGCCGAGCGGGTAGCCGAGGCTCGCGCGGTGCTGCGGGCGCACGGTGGCACGTCATTGGGGGCGGATCCCGGGAACAGCTGGGAGCACGGACGTTTCGATGCACCGTATCTACGCGACTCCCTGCTCGACGCCGGTGCACTTTGCGAAACCCTCGAAACCTCCACGCACTGGGGCAATCTCGCCGCGCTCCGTGCTGCGGTCACGACGGCGCTCACCTCGGCGCTGTCCGAGCAGGGCACTCCACCGCTCGTCCTGTGTCACATCTCCCACACGTATCCGACGGGGGCCTCGTTGTACTTCACCGTGGTCTGCGCTCAGGCGGCGGACCCACTCGAACAATGGCGACAAGCGAAGACCGCTGCGGGTGACGCGATCGTCGCCGCCGGCGGGACCATCACGCATCACCACGCGGTCGGCGTCGACCACCGCCCGTGGATGCGGAAGGAGATCGGCGACCTCGGGGTCACCATCCTGCGGGCGATCAAGGATGCCGTGGACCCGGCCGGAATCCTCAACCCCGGGAAGTTGATTCCGTGAGCACGACGAAGACCGTCGAGCGGGTCACGGTCCTGATCAACCCGCTGGCCGGGCACGGCCACGCCCCGGTTGCCGGACGTAAGGGCGTGGCGCGGCTGCGTGAACGCGGTGTGACGGTCACCGAGATCATCGGGACCGACGCCGAGCATGCGCGCACGCTCGCCCGCCGGGCTATCGATGACGGCACCGATGCGCTGGTCGTCGTCGGTGGGGACGGTGCGATCAGCATCGGCTTGCAGGCCGCGGCCCGGTCGGGAACACCGATCGGACTGATCCCCGCAGGTACCGGAAACGATCATGCGCGCGAGTTCGGGGTTCCCGTCGGCGATCCGGTCGCGGCGGCCGATGTGATCGCGGACGGTGAGGTCCAGGAGTCGGATCTCGCCCGGATCACGCTCACGGATGGGGCGGTCGTCTGGGCGGGCACGGTGGTGGCGAGCGGTTTCGATTCGCTCGTCACCGATCGGGCCAATCGGATGACGTGGCCCAAGGGGCCGATGCGGTACAACCTGGCCATGCTGGCGGAGCTCACGCGGCTTCGTCCCCTAGACTATTCGATCGAACTGGACGACGCCACCGTGCAGGTGGACGCCACGTTGGTTGCGGTGGGCAACGGCCGATCCTACGGCGGTGGAATGCAGATCTGCCCCCGAGCGAACAAGGCCGACGGCCTTCTCGACGTCACCGTGGTGGGATACGGATCACGGGCGCGACTGGTCCGGTTGTTCCCCAGGGTCTACAAGGGCACCCATGTCGATCTTCCCGAAGTGCAGACCTACCGTTCGCGGACGGTGCGGTTGCGGTGCGACGGCATCACGGCCTACGCGGACGGTGACCGCGTCGGTCCGCTCCCGGTAACGATCGAGGCCGTGCCCGGCGCGCTACACATCCTCAGCCACACCCCGGTCTGAGTCCGTCATCCCACGGAGCCGATCCATCTCCCGACGTTCGCGTTTGGTCGGCCGGCCGGCCCCGCGGTCGCGTCGGGGAAGAGAGGCGAGAACCTCGAGAGGAGGAGGTGGCGGTGTGTTGTCGGTGTAGCACTCCGCGGCGATGACAGCACCGACTCGCTTGGCGATGGGGCGGGTCACTTCCACGATGCGCTCGGTTCCGGCGGCGCGAATACGGACCTCGTCGCCCACCTTCACCGGCTGCGCAGGCTTGGCCGGGGAGCCGTTGACCCGCACGTGCCCCGACCGGCACGCCGCAGCTGCCGCCGAGCGCGTCTTGAACAGCCGGACCGCCCAGGTCCAGCTGTCGACGCGCACGGTCGCGGGGTCGGTACCGGAAATCACCACGCGAACAGAATACGAGAGGTCGGACATCGATAAGCGGAGGCCCTCATTCCACAACCGGTGCCAGCGAGCGCAGGGCAAGGCCGGACTGCGGGTCATTCCGGACCAGTACCGGACCGGACACTGGTCGGTTGTACCGCGGGGCCGGTGACGTCGCAATGTGGTTGGCAGGCAACGGAATCTGGGGGAACCTGTGCCGGCGCCGCCGGCGTGCGAATGAGGGCGGCTGCGATGATCGCGCCGACGACGAGCATGGCGACGCACAGGTACATCGCGATCCGGAAGCCCTGCGAGAAGCTGTCGGGTTCGGCCAGGCTGGCAGCGTCGATCCCGGCGAGGCCAGGCAGCGCGGCCACGGCGAGTAGCTGGCTGGTGCGCGCCACGGCGTTGTTGACCCCGGACGCGATACCTGCCTGTTCGACGGGAACCGACCCGAGAACCGCGGTGGTCAGCGGGGCGACGATGGCCGACAGTCCGAGTCCGAACACGATCACGCCGGGCAGGACGTCGGACCAGTACGACGCCTCGGACCCGATCCGTGTCATGAGGAGTAGGCCAATGGCCGCGAGCGCGGGGCCGACCGTCATCGGCAGTCGGGGACCGTGCTTCTGCGAATAGCGACCGGCGCGGGAGGAGAGGGCCAGCATTGCGAGGGTGATCGGCATGGTGGCAAGGCCGGCGGCAACCGGCGAATAACCCGCCACCAGCTGAAGCTGCATCACCAACAGGAAGAAAACCCCACCGATAGCCGCGTATACGGCGAAAGTCACCAGGTTCGCTGCCACGAACATGCGGGACCTGAAAAGCGCGGGCGGCACGAGGGCATCGGGGGATCGGCGTTCCACCACGACGAACGCGGTGAGCGCCACGGCCCCGCCCACACCGGCGATCGGATTCATTTCGATCAGCCCGTAGGTGAGGGCGCCCAGCCCGAGCACCGCGAACGCCGACCCGAGGACATCCAGATGATCCGGCGGATGAGGGTCGCGGCTTTCGGGTATGTGGCGAATAGACGCCCAGATGACCACGGCGGCCAGGGGAACGTTCAGGAAGAAAACGGATCGCCACCCCGCCACTTCCACCAGCCACCCGCCGAGCAACGGCCCGATCGCCCCGGCCACCCCGCCGAGTCCGGACCACAGTCCGATCGCCGCACCGCGGTCGTCCTCGTGCAGGGACGCCGAAATCAAGGCGAGACTTCCCGGAGTCAACAGCGCGGCTCCGATTCCCTGAAGAATGCGGGCGACCACCAGGAAGGTGATGTCGGGCGCGAGGCCGCACAGCACCGACGCCACGGTGAACCATACTGTCCCCCAGACGAAGACACGTCTGCGGCCCCAGCGGTCGCCGAGAGCCCCACCCAGCAGAATCAGGGACGCCAACGCCAGGGTGTAACCACTGAGGGTCCACTGCAAACCCTCGACACCCGACCCGAGATCCTCGCCGATGTGCGGCAACGCGATATTCACCACCGTGCCGTCCAGAAGGGCAAGGCCGGAGCCGAGGACGGTGGCGACGACAACCCAACGGCCCTGTCGTGTGTTCAATCGGAGAGCCGCCGCCATGTCAGGCTCCGGCCGGAATGCCCGGAGCGTCGTCGGGAGCGAGATACGCGCCGATTTTCCGGAACAGAATATCGGCCTCGTTCTTGTACGCACCGGTGTCGTCGAACGCGGCTTGGTCGTAGGTGACGGCCACGGCGATCGCGATCTTCTTCGACGGCAAGTACGCCTCGGCCGCCGCGTATCCGCTGAAGAGGGGATTCTGCATCAACCAGTTGCCGACGATGGGCTGCCCGAGCCCGTAGGTGTAGTCGTCCGATTGCGGGAAGCACGTGGGGCAGCCGGGCAGGGTCGTCGTCTTGCCCCGCAGGTCCGTCGAGGTCATGGCCTCGTACGACTCGCGGGAGAGGAGTGTGCCTGTGCCGACTGCTATCGCAGTGTCGTGGAGGTCGTAGATGTTCGAGGTCTGGATGGCGCCGTGGGTGATCGTCCACGACGGGTTCCAGAATGTCGATTCCTCGTAGAACGAGGTGCCGGGTGAAATCTGCAGTGCCTCCCGTCGCTCGGACGAGAACGCGTGCAGGACCGGTTCGGTGATCGCCGCCGTCCCCGGATCCGTGGTGTTGTCCAGGCCGAGTGGTCCGAGCACCTTGTCCTGCATGAGCGTCGTCATCGGCTGACCGGTGATCTTCTCGAGCGCCAACCCGAGAATGACGTAATTGGTGTGGGCGTAGTTCCAGTTGGTTCCGGGCTCGTAGAGCAGTGGCTTGGAGGTGGAGTAGGCCAGGAGTTCTTCTGGGGTCCAATTATGGAAGGGGTCGGCGTAGATCGCCTTGTCGAAGTCGGTGTTGCCGAGCACGTAATCGACGTAGCCCGAGGTCATCTGGGCGAGCTGACGGAGCGTCACGCGGTCGGTATGGGGAATGTCGGGCAGCCACGTCGACACCTTGTCGTCGAGGCTCACCTTTTTCTCGTCGACGAGTTGGAGCAGCAGCGTGGACACGTACGAGATGGCTACCGCGCCGTTGCGGAAGTGCATGTCGGTGGTGGCCGGCACTCCCGTCATCGACTCGCCGACGGCCTCGGTGACGATTTCCTTGCCGTCCACCGTGACACGAACGATCACCGCCCGCAGGTGGGCCTGCGCCATCGCGTCGCGCACGAGCGTCATCACCCCGGCCGCCTGCGCCGGATCTGCGGATTCCGTTCCGGACGCGGCTGCGCTCGCTGAGGTGGCCGGGCCCGACGCCGGATCGGTGGTCGTGCACGCAGCTCCCAGAGCCAGGACGCACGCCAACAGGAAAGCCCGCCGATGAAGTGCCATGAACCAGCTTGGCACTATCAGGCCGGTCGGCGCTGGAGATAGGCGATCGTCAGCCCGCACGCCACCACCGCGACCACCGGAGCCGCGGTCGACATTCCGTCCCACGCGCTCGGTTCGAACGCGGAATCGCCTCCCTTCAGGGGCGCATACGCGGTCCAACCGAAATCGGCTGTCAGGGGAATCGCGAACGCCGCCGGTCCAGCCAGCGACGTGGTCACCACGGGGGCGCTCGACGGCAGGCTCGCCGTCAGGGTGAACGCGGCGGCGGCCGGCAGCAGAAGCACCACGGCACCGGTGTGCAGATTGTCCCAGGGCGCCGTGTCGAAGACCGCCGACACCGCCACGAGCGCGAGCGCCGCGATGCCGAACAGGGGTTGGGGCAGTATCCGGCCGAGTGCCGCGCCGAGCGCCACCAGTGCGGCGGGAACGAGTAACCACAGCCACGAATCCGTGAACCAGGCCGTCTGCGCGCCCTCACTCGCCGCGATGAACGCCGTCGCCGCGAGAAGCACTGTTCCGGTGCGGTTCTCCAACCACACTGCCGCGGCGATGACGACCGGAACCAGAGCGACCCCGAGTATCCACCGATCCTGCACTGCGGGGCCGGTACCCAGCGCATCGATCGCCCGGACGAGCTGCCAGTACAGGAGCAGTCCGAGCACCGGCAGGACCAATCCGACCACCAGCGGCCTGGTGGGGCGGTCGGGCGAGGACTCCGACGACACGTCGAAGTCGCCGGACTGCAGCGCGACCATGACCACGATCGCGGTCACGGCGAGGAACGCCAGGGCGAGCAGATCCGTGTTGTGCGGCGGCTCGAGTAGGTAGTCCGCATACCTCGTGGGCACAGCGGTGGAGTGCCGGTACTGGTCGAGTGGTCCCGCCAGGAGCAACCCGCCGACCACGCCCGCCGCGAGGGCGGTCTGGAGTCGGGCGCGGTCGCTCGCGCCGGACAGACCCGCCAATCCGCCCAGCAGAAGTCCCACACCGATCCCGTTGGTGTACAGCACGACCGGTGAAGACCCGACCACCGGGCCGATCGCCAGAAGCGTCAGGCCGGACACTGCCGACATCGCCAGGCCGAGTCGGGCGCGCAGGCGTGCAGCCACCACCACGGCGACGAGCGCGCCGAGGACTGCGCCGACGACGCCGCTGGTGTACAGCGTCCCGTCGTGGGAGCCCACGATCACGAACGCGTATTCGGTGGGCATCGGCGAGGTCGACGCCACGCCGACGGCGAACCCACCCAGCACCATGCCGACGTGTGCGGCCCGGATTGTCATGGAACGAGCATCGCGCACACCCGCCGGGTTGAAGAGATCGACGCGCAGGGGAAGGGTGGACCGTGTCTTCGTGCGTCCTGGGTCGGGAAGGTGGTCCGTGGTCATCGACAACGACGTCTACAACCGTCGAGGCGAGTCGTGGTGGGAGGAGGACAACCCACTGAACATGCTGCACGGCAGCCTCACACCGGGACGTTTCGCATACTTCCGCACGGTGCTCACCGAGCATCTGGGGTCCGACTATCGCGGCCTCTGCGCGCTCGACGTCGGCTCCGGCGGCGGA
Organism: Rhodococcus sp. USK13; assembly: GCF_018343855.1. Lineage (NCBI taxonomy): Bacteria > Bacillati > Actinomycetota > Actinomycetes > Mycobacteriales > Nocardiaceae > Rhodococcus > Rhodococcus sp. USK13. The sequence goes on from NZ_CP069242.1 coordinate 1,956,697, forward strand.
TTCCTCGCCGAGGAGTTCACCCACATCGGTTTCCGGGTGGTCGGGGTCGACCCCTCGGAGGTGTCGATCGCTACGGCGCGCAGGCACGCCACCGACGCCGCCCTGGACATCGAGTACCGCATCGGTGCCGGGGAGAAATTGCCGGTGCCCGACGCCTCGTTCGACGTCGTCTACTGCTGCGATGTCCTCGAACACGTCTCCGATCTCGACGGCGTGATCGCCGAGACGGCCAGGGCGCTGAAGCCGGGTGGCCTGTACCTGTTCGACACCATCAACCGGACCTTCGTCAGCAAACTGGTTGCCATCAAGATCATGCAGGAATGGCGTATGACCAGAATGTTCGATACACCCATCCACGACTGGTCCATGTGCGTGCGGCCGCAGGAATTGGAATCCGTGATGGAGCGGCACGGGCTGCGACTCGGAGAGATCGTCGGACTCGGGCCGCGGTCGAAAAATCCACTGCGCCTCCTCGACCTCGCCCGGGCAGGCGGGCGAACACTGACCTACGGAGAGCTGAGCCGCCGACTCGACTTCGGGCAGGTGCGCAGCACCGCCATCTCCTACATGGGGTACGCGGTCAAGAACGGCGAAAGCCCGCCGCGACGTCGCGACGGGCTCCCGCAGACGCGGAACTAGCTGTAGTCGTAGAAACCCTTGCCGCTCTTCTTGCCCAGGTGTCCCGCATCGACCTTGCGCTTGAGCAGCGTCGGCGGGGCGTAGTGGGGCTCGGCGAACTCGGCATACAGCGACTCCGCCGCGGCCAGCGTGATGTCGAGGCCGACGGTGTCGATGAGGGTCAGCGGACCCATCGGGTAGCCGCAGCCGCCCTTCATCGCCTCGTCGATGTCCTCGGCGGTGGCGTAGCCCGACTCGAGCATGCGGACCGCTGACGTGAGGTACGGGATGAGGAGTGCATTGACGATGAATCCCGCGCGGTCGCCGGCACGCACCGTCTTCTTGCGCAGGGTGTTCTTGACGTAGTCGGTGACTACGGTGACGGTCTCCTCGGAGGTGACCAGGCTGACCACGATCTCGACCAGCGGCATCACCGGAACCGGGTTGAAGAAGTGGATACCGACGACCTGTCCGGGGCGCTGAGTGGCATTGGCCATCTTGATCAGCGGAATGGACGACGTGTTCGACGCCAGGATGCCGGACGGCTTCACGATCTTGTCGAGCTTCTGGAAGATGTCGACCTTGAGCGACTCGATCTCCGGTGCGGCCTCGATCACGAGGTCGCGGTCCGCGAAGTCGTCGATGTCGAGGGTGACGCGTACGCGGGCGAGGGCGGCGTCCGCGGCGTCCTGGTCGAGCTTGCCTGCCTTCACCGCTCGGGCCAGCGATTTCTCGATCCGGCCCTGCGCGGCCTCGGCGTACTCCTGCTTGGTTTCGAGGATCAGCACCGAACTACCGGCCTTGATACATACCTCGGCGATGCCGGCGCCCATGGTGCCACCGCCGATCACTCCTACTAGTTCCACGATTCTCCTTAGTCATGCCCGTGAGTGGTTAGCGAGTCCAGAGACTCGCTAACCACTCACGGGCGGCGTAGCCGCCTACTTCAACAGGGCACGCGACATGACGACGCGCTGGATCTGGTTGGTGCCTTCGTAAATCTGGGTGATCTTCGCATCCCGCATCATGCGTTCGACAGGGAAGTCCGTGGTGTAGCCGGCTCCACCGAACAGCTGGACTGCGTCCGTGGTGACCTCCATGGCGACGTCCGACGCAAAGCACTTGGCGGCGGCGGAGATGAAACCGAGGTTCTTCTCGCCACGCTCCGCGCGGGCGGCGGAGGTGTACACCATGAGGCGCGCGGCCTCGACCTTCATCGCCATGTCAGCGAGCATGAACTGCACGGCCTGGAAGTCGCTGATCGACTTGCCGAACTGTTTGCGGTCCTTGGTGTACGCGATCGCCGCGTCGAGAGCGCCCTGCGCGAGGCCGACGGCCTGCGCGCCGATGGTCGGCCGGGTGTGGTCGAGGGTCTGCAGCGCCGTCTTGAAGCCGGTGCCGGGCTCGCCGATGATGCGGTCTCCGGGGATCTTGCAGTTCTCGAAGTACAGCTCCGCGGTGGGTGAGCCCTTGATGCCGAGCTTCTTCTCCTTGGGGCCGACGACGAAGCCCTCGTCGTCCTTGTGCACCATGAACGCGGAGATGCCGTTGGCACCCTTGTCGGCGTCGGTGACGGCCATGACGGTGTACCAGCTCGACTTGCCGCCGTTGGTGATCCAGCACTTGGACCCGTTGAGGATCCAGTCGTCACCCTCCTGCTTCGCGCGGGTGCGCATGCTCGCCGCGTCCGACCCGGCTTCGCGCTCGGAGAGGGCGTACGAGGCCATCGCCTCACCGGAAGCCAGCTGCGGCAGCACCTGCTGCTTGAGTTCCTCGGAGCCGTTGAGGATCAGGCCCATGGTGCCCAGTTTGTTCACTGCAGGAATCAGGGAGGAGGAGCCGCAGACGCGGGCGACCTCTTCGATCACGATGCAGGTGGCGACCGAGTCGGCGCCCTGGCCGTCGTACTGCTCCGGAACGTGAATGGCGTTGAATCCCGAGTTCACGAGAGCGGTGAGCGCTTCCTCGGGGAACCGCGAGTCCTCGTCCACTTCCTTCGCGTATGGCGCGATCTCCTTCTCGGAGAGCGCGCGGATCGCGGACCGCAGTTCGTCGTGCTCTTCTGCGAGCTTGAACAGATCGAAGTCCGGATTTCCGGCCATGTTGGCGCTCCTTGTCGATTGCAACGGCATCGAACTCGAGCGGCACTCCGTGCCAGGGCTACCTTCGGCCACGCGTGCCACAATGTTCGTCGTCGGGCATAGTACTGCTAGTACTGTGCAGTCAACCACGGCACTGAGTGCCAGTCAAGAGTGACGGGCACCTCAGGGATGACGCTGCGACAACTGCGCCGCGATGCCATCCGTAATTGTGTCCACCGGGGTCCCCGGCGGATACGACACGACAACCACCGCATTCTGTTCCCGCGACGGCGCGCCCGCGGCGACCCCGAACGTCCGCCGAACGTCGAGCAGGGCGCGCTCCAGCGCATCGGCGGTGGCCGCCGGATCACCCTTGATCATGTTCCGCAGGAGATGGTTGTGGCACGCGGTGACGGCGGCCGCGAACCCGATCACCTTCAACACCGGCTCGGTAGGGACCACGTTCCGGAGGTAGTCGACGAACAGTCGCTCGTACCGCACGCCGGTCACGATCTCACGGTCGCGCAGCGCCGGGACGCGCTGCACCACCCGGTACCGGCGCTCGGACAGTTCCCGGTTCTCCTGAAACCGGTCGAACACCAGGCAGGCGGTGCTGCAGACCGCCGCCCACGGGTCGTCGGATTCCGACGTCAGGTAGTCGCCCGCCTGCTGGAGCAACGATTCGTGGTCGGCGAAGATCACGTCTTCCTTGGAGCGGAACTGACGGAAGAAGGTGCGGCGGGACACGCCCGCGGCCGTCGCGATCTGCTCGACGGTCGTGGCCTCGTAGCCGTTCTCGGCGAAGAGACGAATGGCCTGGGTGACGACATGGACCCGGAAGTCCGCCGCATCGATCCCTGGGGTGTCGAGTCGCTCGGGCATGGCCTCAGTATCCATCGGTGCCGAACCTGCCGTTTCCTGGACGCCGGTGCTCCGCGGGGCGGATACTCGTAAATAGTGTGTCCGTCCTGGTGAGGGCGGGGCGAGGTCGAGTTCGAGTGTGCCCTGGACTACGTGAGGTACCCATTCCGGAGACGGGAGAAGAGCGCCGGCTCCCGCCTCCCTCTGTCTCGGCAGACTCACCGCGCGCGCTGATCCTGTCGGGGATCCGTTTCCGAAGGGAAAGACAGTGGCACCCGCCAAATCGCAGAAAACGGTCAGTTCGGGTCCGGGTCACGCGGAACCGTTTCCCCTGTCGGCAGCGCAACGGGCCACCTGGTTCGCTCAGCAACTCGAACCCAGGGTCCCGATCTTCATCGCCCAGTACGTCGAATTCACGGGCGCCCTCGACGTCGACCTGCTCCGGCGGGAGACGGTCGAGGCGGCTCGCGAGTTCGAGTCGCCGTTGCTCAAGGTCGACGACATCGACGGTCAGCCGCTGCAGTACGTCGACCATGCGACCGACACGTCGATCGCCTACCTCGACTTCTCTGGCGAAGACAATCCGGAGGCGGCGGCGCACGACTGGATGGAACGTGACTACGTCACCCCGATAGACCTGAGCACCGATCGCCTGGTGGAGACGTCCATCCTGCAGATCGGTGACACGCACTTCCTCTGGTACAGCCGGATTCACCACGTGGCGCTCGACGGATACGGTGCCATGACGATGCTGCGCCGCATCGCGCACCGCTACTCCGCGTCGGTTGCCGGTCGGGCGCCGGATGCGAACCGTGCGGTGAGCCTGCGGCAGCTGTACGACCTCGACAACCGGTACCGCACGTCCGACCGATTCGTCAGCGACCGGGAGTACTGGGCGCAGCGGGTGGCCGGGGTCGAGGGGACCACCCTGGCTCGCACGACGGGACACGTGTCGGCCACCAGCACGGTCGAGAGCGCCGCGCTGTCCGAGGCCGTGGTGGCGGTGCTCGATTCCCGCGACAGTCTGTCGGCGGCCATCCTCATCGCGGCTGCCGCCTGCTATTTGTCGCGGCGTACCGGCCGGACCGATGTGCTGGTGACCATCCCGGTGTCGGCGCGGACCACAGCGGTGCTGCGCAATTCCGGCGGGATGCTGGTCAACGTGGCGCCGTTGCCGGTCAGTGTCCGCGGGGAGGACACCGTCGGCGAGCTCGTCGAACGGGTGCAGCGCGAATTGGTGGGCGCGTTGCGGCATCAGCGGTGCAGTCTCGACGACATCCGCCGCGATGCCGGTGACAAGGCGGCGGAGCTGTACGGGCCCATGGTGAACGTCATGCTGTTCCGTCAGGAGGTGGCGTTGGGCCCCCTCACGGGGGATTTCCACATCGTCACGTCCGGGCCGGTGGAAGACCTGCTGATCAACGTGTACCAGAGCGGGACCCCGACCAAGATCTTCGTCGACTTCCGGGCCAACCCCAGCCGTTACGAGCGCACCGAGCTGCGGGAGCATCATCGTCAGTTCCTGGAGCTGCTCGAGGAACTCGCCACCGCCGATCCGCAGTCGCGGGTGGACGGTGTTCACCGAATCAGTGCCCGCACCGGTGAGCGCCTGCTGCGCGACGCGGCGGAAGTGGAGTACTGGCGCAGGCAGCTGGGTGGGCTGCCCGACCTGCTGCCGTTGCCCAGTGACCGGCCACGGCCCGCGCAGCTGTCGCAGGCGAGTGATCGAGTGTCCGTGATGCTGACGGGTGCGCTGCACCGACGTGTCGCCGGACTCGCCGCGGCCGCGGGCACCACCACCCGCACGGTGTTCCTCGCGGCTCTGTCGGTTCTGCTCGGCCGGGTCACCGGCAGCGAGGACCTCGCCGTGGGAATCCCGGTGGACGTGAGCGAGCGCACCGATGTCGTCGTGGTCCGGACCCGGTACGCGGGCGAGGCGTCGTTCCGGGACTTCCTGCATCAGGTCCGGGACGTCGCCGCCGAGGCGACGGCACACACCGAGGTCCCGTTCCAGCGTCTGGTGCGGGAACTCGACATCTCGGTGTCGGATGCGTACGCGCCGATCTTCCAGGTGCTCCTCGACACCCGGGAAGACAGCGCGCGCAGTGCGCCCGTCGCCGGCCTCGATCTGTGCGCGTCGGTCACCGAGGCGATCGACGAGTCGGGTGAACCGGCAGGCGTCACCGTCGAATTCGGCTTTGCCGCGGACCTGTTCGACCCTCACACCATTCGCATCGCGGCCGAACGCTTCGGCCGCATCCTCGACGCGGTGGCCGCGGACCCGGACGTTCCGATCGGCGACATCGCCATCCTGTCCGACCAGGAACGTGCCGCGCTGACTCCGGTGCGCGGCATACCCGGCCGGTCCGAGCGAACCCTGCCCACCCTGTTGGCAGACGCTGCGGCGCTCGATCCGGCGGCGACGGCTCTGTACCAGCAGGGCGAGGAGGTGTCCTATCGGGAATTGGACAGCTGGTCGACCCGGGTCGCGCGAATGCTGATCGATCGTGGGGTGGGCCCGGAGTCGTTCGTGGCGACGGCATTGCCGCGGTCGTTCCGGTCGGTGGCCTCGGTATGGGCGGTCACCAAGACGGGTGCGGCGTTCGTGCCGGTGGACCCGAACTATCCCGCCGACCGAATCAACTACATGCTCGGCGACTCCGGTGCGGTGGTCGGTCTGACGGAAGAAGCGCTGCGTGAGCGGTTGCCCGACTCGATCCCGTGGCTGGCGCTCGACGATCCCGATTTCCGGTCCGAGTGCGCCGCCCGGTCCGACGCGCCGCTGACCGAGGCAGACCTCAATGGGCCGGTGTCGCTCGACAGCGCCGCGTACCTGATCTACACGTCGGGCTCCACGGGGCGGCCCAAAGGCGTGGTCGTCACGCACCGTGGTCTGGACTCCTTCGCGGTCGACCAACGGGAGCGGTTCGGCGCCACGAGATCGTCTCGCACGCTGCACTTCTCGACGCCCAGTTTCGACGCGTCCGTGTTCGAGTACCTGCAGGCATTCGGGGTGGGGGCGACGATGGTGATCGTGCCGCCGACCACCTACGGGGGCACGGAGATCGCCGATGTACTGCGATCGGAGCGCGTCACCCACGGCTTCATCACCACGGCGGCGCTCAGTACGATTCCGCCGGATTCGCTCGGCGACTTCCTCGACGTCGTCGTGGGCGGGGAGGCCTGCCCGCCCGAACTGGTGGCCCGGTGGGCGCCGGGCCGCCGGTTGCACAACGCGTACGGCCCCACCGAGACCACCGTGATGGCGAACATCAGTGCGCCGATGACACCCGGCGGCCCGATCACCCTGGGTGGGCCGATCCGCGGCACCCAGCAGGTGGTCCTGGACGCTCGGCTGCATCCGGTACCCGTCGGCGCGCCGGGCGAGTTGTACATCGCCGGTGCCGGCGTGGCCAGGGGTTATCACGGACGGCCCGCGCTCACCGCTGTGCGGTTCGTCGCCGACCCGTACGGCCCCGGGCGGATGTACCGCACCGGCGACGTAGTGCGATGGCGACCCGACTACACGCTGGAATATCTGCGGCGCAGCGACTTCCAGGTGAAGGTTCGAGGATTCCGGATCGAGCTCGGCGAGATCGATGCCTTACTGCAGGCGCATCAGGACGTGCGGTTCGCGGTCACGATCGGGCGGCCGGGCCCGTCCGGGGACACCGTGCTGGTGTCCTACGTCGTGCCGGCGGCCGGCAGGCCGATCCAGACCGCCGAACTGTTGCGGCAGGTGCGGAATCGGTTGCCGGCGTACATGGTGCCCGCGGTCATCATGGTACTGGACGACATCCCGTTGAACCCGGTCGGGAAGGTGGACCGGGCAGCATTGCCGGAACCGAAGTTCTTGTCCGCCGCCGCGGAGTTCCGGGCGCCTGCCGATCCGGTGGAGGAGTCGATCGTCGAGGTCTTCACGGAGATTCTCGGTGTCGAGCGGATCAGCGTCGACGACAGTTTCTTCGACCTCGGCGGCAACTCGCTGGTTGCGACGCGGGTGATCGCGCGGATCAATGCCGCTTTGGGATCGGACGTGGGCGTGCGTGCCCTGTTCGATGCACCCACCGCCGAACTGCTGGCCGCGCATATCCGGCGTGCGGGAATGGAACTCGCGGATCGCCGGCCTCTCGTTCGAGGTGAGCGGCCCGACCGGATCCCGCTGTCACTGGCGCAGCAGCGGATGTGGTTCCTCAATCAGTTCGACACGGGTTCGGTGGCTTACAACATTCCGATGGCGGTACGGCTCCTCGGTCCGCTCGACTCGGACACCTTGAGGGACGCGGTCGGTGACGTGATCGAGCGGCACGAAGCGCTGCGCACCAAGTACCCCGCGTCGGCGGACGGCCCGTATCAGGAGATCGTCGACGCAGCACAGGTTGTTCCTGACCTCACCCCGCGGGTCGACGGCGACGAGTCGCTGAACGAGCGGATCGAGACGCTTCTCGCCGTGGGGTTCGACGTCAGCCGGGCCGTGCCGCTGCGCGCCGCGCTGCTGTGGATCGGCCCGGACGAACACGTGCTCGTCATGGTGGTGCACCACATCTCGGCCGACGGTGCGTCGCTCGCACCGCTGGCCCGCGATCTCATGGTGGCGTATTCCGCCCGGCGGGCGGGTGCCCGGCCCAACTGGGAACCGTTGCCGGTGCAGTACGCCGACTACAGCGTGTGGCAGCGTGCGCTCCTCGGTAGCCCCGAGGATTCCGGCAGTCTCATGTCCCGGCAGCTCGGGTATTGGCGGGATACGTTGGCGGAACTGCCCGAGGTCACCGATCTGCCGCTCGACCGGAACCGGCCCGCCGCACGGTCACTTCAGGGGCGATGCGCGTCGTTCCCCATCGACGCAGGTCTACACCGGCAACTGCTTCTGCTTGCGCGCGAGCACAATGCGACGCTGTTCATGGTGATGCACGCGGCCTTCGCCGTGTTGCTGTCACGCATGTCGGGATCGGGCGACGTGGCCGTGGGCACACCGATCGCGGGGCGCGGTGAGGCGGCGCTGGACGACCTGGTGGGGATGTTCGTCAACACGCTGGTGCTCCGGACCCGGGTCCGGCCGGACGCCTCCTTCATCGACGTGCTCGCCCAGGCCCGTGACACGGACCTCGCTGCGTTCGGGCATACCGATGTGCCCTTCGAGAGCGTCGTGGACGAACTCGCTCCGGTGCGTTCGACGTCGTATTCACCGCTGTTCCAGGTGTTGCTGGAGTTCCAGAACACGGTGCGAGCGCACCTGGAGCTGCCCGGCCTGACCGTCGAAGCGGTGGACGTCGACCCGGGTGTCGCCAAGTTCGACCTGCAACTCTCTCTGGCGGAGCACTACGACGACAAGGGTTCTGCGGCAGGCATGTCGGCGGGCTTTCTGTACGCCACCGACGTCTTCGACCGCGCGTCGGTGCTCAGATTCGGGGAACGGCTCCTCCGCGTACTGCGGGCGGTCGTGACGGATCCGGCCACGACGGTCGGGGACATCGACGTCATGGGCGCGGTCGAGCGCGGTCTCGTGCTGGACCAGTGGAATCACGAGGGCGTCCGCGCCGGCTCGCTCACCCTCGTCGAATTGTTCGCACGCGCGGCGGCGCGGACCCCGGATGCCGTCGCGGTGGTGTGTGGCGAAGACAGGATTACCTACGCCGAACTCGAGGAACGCGCAAATCGGTTGGCTCGATTGCTGATTGCGCGTGGTGTCGGTACCGAATCGCTGGTCGCGGTGATGGTGGACAGGACACCGAACCTGCTTGTTGCGTTGCTGGCGGTGCTCGGGGCCGGCGGCGGCTACGTCCCGGTCGACGTCAGCTATCCTGCCGAGCGGGTGGCCGCGATGTTCGAGGATGCGCACCCGGTGTGTGCTGTGGTGAGTGCGGAGTTCGGGGCCCTGGCGCCGGACGGCACTGCGCTGGTGGTGATCGACGATCCGGCGACGCACCGGGCCCTGAACAGCTTCTCGGGCCTGCCCGTCACCGACTCGGACCGGTTGCGTCCGCTGCGGGCAGACGCCGTCGCCTACGTCATCTTCACGTCGGGATCGACCGGACGCCCGAAAGGTGTTCAGGTATCGCACCGCTGTGTGGTCGCGTTGCTCGCCAACACCCGGGACCTGTTCGGGTTCGACTCGTCCGATGTGTGGACCCTCTTCCATTCGTACGCCTTCGACTTCTCCGTGTGGGAACTGTGGGGGGCACTAGTCCACGGTGGCCGGCTGGTCGTGGTCGACTACTTCACCGCACGGTCGCCCGATACCTTCCTCGAACTGCTGCAGCGGGAGCGGGTGACGGTGTTGAACCAGACGCCGACTGCCTTCTACCAGCTGATGGAGGCGGATCGTGCGGCGAGCGTGGTCGAGGACGCCGACGGGTCGGCTCTGTCGTTGCGATACGTGATCTTCGGTGGTGAAGCGCTCGACATCGGTCAACTCGGCCGGTGGTACTCCCGGCACGACGACCGTGCACCGGTACTCGTCAACATGTACGGCATCACCGAGACCACGGTGCACGTCAGCTTCCTCGCGCTCGATCGCGCGCTGGTGTCCGCCGCGTCCGGGTCGGTGATCGGCGGCGGGCTTCCGGGGTTGCGGGTGTATGTCCTCGACGGCCGGCTCCATCCGGTGCCGCCCGGTGTGGTCGGCGAGTTGTACGTGTCCGGCGAACAGGTGTCCCGCGGGTACGTGGGCCGATCCGAGCTGACGGCACACCGTTTCGTTGCCGACCCCTTCGCCCGCGACCGGGTGGGTGCGCGCATGTATCGTTCCGGCGACATCGTGCGGTGGGGCCCCCACGGTCGGCTCGAGTACGTGGGCCGCAGCGACTTCCAGGTACAGCTTCGCGGCTTCCGGGTCGAACTCGGCGAAGTGGAGGCGGCCCTCGCCGCGTGTGCCGGGGTGGCGCAAGCGGTGGTGGTGGTCCGCATCGACGACCGTGACGGCGATCGGTTGGTGGGGTACGTCGTTCCCGAGGCGGGCGCCGCCGTCGACCCGGCAGCCGTACTCGATGCGGTCGGGGCGTCGGTACCCACGTACATGGTGCCGTCGGCAGTGGTGGTTCTCGACGCGCTGCCTCTGACCGTGAACGGCAAGCTGGATCGTAAAGCGCTGCCGGAACCGGACTTCGGCACGGCGACGGTCGGGTTCGTCGCTCCCCGCAACCCGGTGGAGGAGATCGTCGCCGCGGTGTTCGCCGACCTTCTCGGCATCGCGCGGGTGGGAGCGCACGACAACTTCTTCGACCTGGGCGGGAACTCGCTGACCGCCACCCGGCTGGTGGCGCGCATCAATGCCGCAGTCGGGGACCGTCTCGGCGTGCGCGACGTGTTCGACGCTCCCACAGTGGCCGGGCTCGCCGCCCGTGCCGAGGCGGGGATCGCGGTGGACTGGGCGCGGCCGACGCTGGCCCCGAGGGATCCGGCGCGCGAGGTCCCTGTGTCGCTTGCGCAGCAGCGGATGTGGTTCATCAACCAATTCGACACCGCGTCTGCGGCCTACAACGTTGCTATCGCCCTGCGGCTCGCCGGCACGCTCGATGTACCTGCCCTGCAGGCGGCGATCACCGACGTCGTCGAGCGGCACGAGTCGCTCCGCACCGTCTTTCCTCTGACCGATCAGGGGCCGCGGCAGGTGATACTGCCCGCCGCCGAGGCGGTGCCGATTCTTCATCCGGAGCCCACCACCGGCCTGGACAACCTCCGTGAGCAGGTCGACCGGTTACTGTCGACGGGGTTCGATGTGACCGTGGAAACCCCGCTACGAGCCCGGCTGTTCGAGCGGGGCGTTGCCGAACACGTGCTCGCCGTCGTGGTACACCATATCGCCGCCGACGGCTTCTCCATGGTGCCGCTGGCCCGCGACGTTCTGGCCGCGTACACCGCCAGACACCATGAGACTGCACCGGATTGGCGCCCCCTGCCGGTTCAGTACGCCGATTACACCCTGTGGCAGCGGGACTGGCTCGGTCCCGAGAACGATCCGTCGTCGCCGCTCGCACGTCAACTCGGCTACTGGACAACCACGCTCGCCGACCTTCCGGACGTGCTGGAACTTCCCACGGACCGGCCGCGTCCGCCTGCCCGTTCTCTGCAGGGCGGCCGCGTCGAGTTCAGAATTCCTCCCGAACTCCACCAGGACATCGTGCAGGTCGCGCGCACCCACGGCTCCACAGTCTTCATGGCCCTGCACGCGGCCTTGGCGGTGTTGCTGTCGCGACTGAGCGCCTCGGACGACATCGCCGTCGGCACCCCGATCGCGGGACGAGGCGAGGCCGCGCTCGACGACGTGGTGGGAATGTTCGTGAATACCCTCGTGCTCCGCACCCGCGTCGATGCAGCCCGCACGTTCGCCGAACTCCTCACCGGGGTACGCGAGACCGACCTGGGTGCGTTCACCCATGCGGACGTCCCGTTCGAGCGGGTTGTCGAAAGCCTACGACCCTCGCGGTCGACGGAGTATTCGCCGCTGTTCCAGGTGATGCTCGAATTCCAGAACACCGAGCGGCCCGTACTGGAGCTGCCGGGTCTGCACGTCGAAGCGCTGGACCTCCCCTTCGACACGATCAACTTCGACCTGCAGGTAAGCATGCGCGAGAGCACCGACAGTGACGGCGCTCCCGCCGGTATCACCGCCGCGCTCGGGTACGCCACCGACATCTTCGACGAAGGCACCGTGGCCGGCTTCGCGGAGCGTCTGGTCCGGATCCTGACCGCCGTCGCGGCCGATCCCGACGTCCGGGTCGGCGACGTCGACGTGCTCGCCCCACCGGAGCGTGCCGCCCTGACCTCGGTGACCGGTGGCCCCGGCGTGCCCGCGCGCACGTTGCCCGAACTGTTGATCGACGCCGCCGCCGTGGACCCGGCCGCCGAGGCGCTGTCGTTCGAGGGGCAGCGCGTGACCTACCGTGACCTCGACGACCGGTCGAACCGGCTCGCGCGGCTCTTGATCGCACGCGGGGTGGGTCCGGAACATGTGGTTGCGCTTGCATTGTCGAGGTCGATCGAGTCGGTAACGGCGGTGTGGGCGGTGGCGAAGTCCGGCGCCGCCTTCGTGCCGGTCGACCCCAACCATCCCGCCGAGCGCATCGAGTACATGCTCGACGACTCCGGCGCGGTGGCCGGCCTCACGACGGCCGAGCTCCGGCCGTCTCTTCCGGGTGCGCTTCCGTGGCTGGCGCTCGACGATCCCGGGATGAAAGCGGAGCTGGCGCTTCTCCCGGCGACGGCGGTGTCGGATTCCGACCGGACGTCGGCCCTGCAGGTCGATCACCCAGCGTATCTGATCTACACATCGGGTTCGACCGGCAGACCGAAGGGAGTAGTGACCACACACCGCGGTCTGGCGAATTTCGCTGCTGCGCAACAGCGCACGTTCGCCACGACGTCGACGGCACGAGCGCTGCACTTCGCCTCCCCGAGCTTCGACGCCTCGATCCTCGAGCTGATGCTCGCGGTGGGGCCGGGCGCCACGATGGTGATCGCGTCGCCGTCCGTATTCGGCGGCGAGGAATTGTCGGACCTGCTGCGTCGCGAGCGGGTCACCCACTGTTTCGTGACGCCTGCGGCGCTGGCCTCTGTCGATCCTGCCGGGCTCGACGACCTGGTCTGTGTGGTCACGGGCGGCGAGGCTTGCCCACCCGAGCTGGTGGCACGCTGGGCGCCGGGCCGGAACATGTTCGACGCGTACGGGCCGACCGAGTCGACGGTGGTGTCGAGTATCAGTTCCCCGATGGTGCCGGGTGAGCCGGTGACCATCGGGGCACCCACTCTCGGCTTCGGTGAGGCCGTCCTCGACGCGCGGTTGCAGCCGGTGCCGGTGGGAATCGCGGGCGAGTTGTATCTTGCCGGTCCGGCGCTCGCGCGCGGGTATCACCGCCGCTACGCCCTCACCGCCGAACGTTTCGTCGCCAACCCGTTCGGGCCGGCCGGCAGCAGAATGTACCGGACCGGTGACCTCGTGCGGTGGATGAAGGACGGGCAACTGGAGTATCTGGGGCGCACCGACTTCCAGGTGAAGATCCGCGGCTTCCGGATCGAACTGGGCGAGGTGGCCTCGGCGTTGCTCGCACACGAGGATGTGGCGGCCGCCGTCGCGGACGTGCGGCACAGTGCAGGGTCGGCCGATCGCCTGGTCGGGTACGTGGTTCCGGTGCCCGGGGCCGTCCTCGACACGGGGGCTCTCCTCGACTTCGCCGGTGCGCGCCTGGCGTCGTACATGGTGCCTGCCGCGATCGTGGTGATCGAGGCGCTGCCGCTGACCGTTCACGGAAAGCTCGACCGGAAGGCATTGCCGGAACCGGATTTCGGTGCTGTCGTCACCGGCGGCCGGGCGCCCGGCACGGAGACGGAGGAACTGCTTGCCGCGTTGTTCCGGGACGTGCTGGGACTGGAGTCGGTGGGGGTGGAGGACTCGTTCTTCGCGCTGGGCGGCGACAGCATCATGTCCATCCAGTTGGTGGCGCGGGCGAAGGCCGCGGGTCTGATCCTCTCGCCGCGTGATGTCTTCGAGCGCCGCACCGTGGCGGGCCTTGCTGAGGCGGCCCACCGCGAGCGACCGGATTCCGTTGTCCTCGAGGAACTTCCCGGTGGCGGTGTCGGCGCGGTACCGCCGACCCCCGTCGTCGCGTGGATGCTCGACCGCAGCGGGGGCAAACTGAACCGCTTCTCCCAGGCGGTGCTGGTGACGGCGCCCCCCGGGCTCACCCACGAGGATCTCGTCGGTGCCGTCGGCGCGGTGCTGGATCGGCACGACATGCTGCGTGCACGACTCACCCGGGACGACGGGCAGGAAGGCCTGGGCGGGCAGTGGGGGATGACGGTGCTGCCTTCGGGGGCCGTGTCCCCGGAAGCGGTGATCCACCGGGTACCCGTCACCTCGCTCGACGGCGAGAAGTTCGCCACGATCGCGGCGGCCGAACTCGACGCGGCGGCGGACCGGCTGGATCCGGCCACCGCCAGCATGGTGCAGGTGCTGTGGTTCGACGGCCCCGACGGACTCGGACGTCTGCTGCTGGTCGCCCATCACCTGGTGGTCGACGGGGTGTCGTGGCGCATCCTGATCACCGATCTGGCTGCGGCGCACGCACGCATCGCCGAAGGCTTCACCGCGGCGTTGCCGGGCATCGGCACGTCGATGCGGAGATGGGCGCACGGACTGGTGGACGCCGCGGAACGACGACGCGACGAAGTCGAGCTGTGGCGAGCGATGCTCGACGGCGCCGACCCACTCCTCGGCTCCCGGCCGCTGGATCCGGCGATCGACGTCGACACTGCACAGGGCAGTATCACCGTCGAGGTTCCGCCGAGGGTGACGGGCGCCCTGCTCACCACTCTTCCCGCGGCGTTCCACGGCACCGTCGGTGACGGCCTTCTCACCGCGCTGGCGCTGGCCATGATCCGTTGGCGTCGGCAGCGCGGTGTCGACACGACCGATGCCCTGATCAATCTCGAAGGCCACGGTCGTGAGGACCATGTCGTCCCCGGTGCCGACCTGTCCCGGACCGTCGGCTGGTTCACCAGCCTGTTTCCCGCACGTCTCGACCTCACCGGTATCGATGTCGATGCCGTCCTCGCGGGCGGTGCCGCTGCCGGAACCGCGATCAAGACGGTCAAGGAACAACTCCTCGCGATCCCCGACCACGGAATCGGGTTCGGGCTGCTCCGGTACCTGTACCCGGAGACCGCGGAGATGCTCCGCCGGTTCCCGCCGCCGCAGGTGAGCTTCAACTACCTCGGCCGGGTGGCGACCAGCGCGGGTGACGTGCCCTGGCTTCCCGTCGAGGGCAGCTCCGATCTCGGGGGAACACAGAACCCCGACATGCCGGTGGCGTGGGTCGTGGATGTCAACGCCGCGACGACCGTCCGGGACGGCGACCCCGTCCTCACGGCAACGTGGACGTTCCCGACCGGTGTGCTCCGCAGTACGGACGTGGAAGAGCTCGCCGACCTCTGGATTCGCACCCTCACCCTGCTGGCCGAACACGCGAACCGGCCCGACGCCGGCGGCCTGACGCCCTCCGATCTCGATCTGGTGTCCGTCGGGCAGGCGGACATCGACCGCCTGGAGAACACCTATCCCGCACTCGCGGACATCTGGCCGCTGTCGCCGTTGCAGGCGGGCCTGCTGTTCCATGCCCAGTTGTCCGAGGAACACGTCGACGCCTACATGGTCCAGTTGGTGCTCGACCTGCACGGCGTCGTCGACGCCGCCCGCCTACGCCGTGCCGCGCAAGGCCTGCTCGACCGGCATTCCAACCTGCGAGTGGCATTCGCCGAGACCAGCACGGGACCGGTGCAGGTAGTCCTCGCATCCGTCACGGCGCCGTGGTCACACATCGACCTGTCCGGGCAGCCGAACTCCCGGATCACCGCCGAAGTTGCGGCGGCGATGGCCATGGACCGCGCACTCCCGTTCGACATGGCCGCGGCTCCGCTGCTGCGATTCACGCTGCTGCACACCGCACCCGGGCGTTACCGACTGGTGCTCACGCACCACCACATCCTTCTCGACGGCTGGTCGACGCCCTTGGTGATCAAGGACCTGCTCGTCCTGTACGCCACCGCGGGCGACACCACCGCGCTCCCGGCGGTCACCTCCTACCGTGACTACCTGCATTGGATTGCGACACAGGATTCCGAACGGTCCACCGGCGCCTGGGTGTCCGCACTCGCCGGCGCGGACGAGCCGACCATCGTGGCACCCGCCGCGCGCGGCGAGCCGAGCTTCGCCGACCCGGAGGACGTGCGCCTGGACGTGGGAGACGAGAAGACCCGGGTGCTCGAGGCACTCGCCCGCGCGCGCGGTCTCACGACCAACACGCTTGTGCAGGTCGCCTGGGGGCTGGTACTCGCGACGCTGAGCACCCGCGAGGACGTCACGTTCGGAGCCACAGTGTCCGGACGTCCGCCCGCGATCGCCGGGATCGAGTCGATGGTCGGCCTGTTCATCAACACCGTGCCCGTCCGGCTGCGCCTGCGCCGCGAGGAGACACTCGCCGAAATCCTCGAACGGTTCCAGGCCGAACAGTCCGCCCTCCTCGACCACCACTACGTGGGCCTGACAGAAATCCAGCGCGCCGCAGGAGACGGTGCCGTCTTCGACACGTTGACCGTGTTCGAGTCGTACCCGGTGGACCGGATGGGGCTGTCGGAGAACACGGACATCGACGGCATGCGGCTCGCGGGGGTCGAGGGGATCGACGCCACCCACTATCCCCTCACCCTGATCGCGCACGTGGACACGGGACTGCACCTGCGACTGCGATACCAGCCGGCCGTGATCGACAGCGAGTTCGCCGAGTCGGTGGCGGCCCGGGTCGCCCGGGTCCTGCAGATCATGCTGTCGGACATCGACATTCCGCTCGCCCGGCTCACCCTGCTGTCGGAGGCGGAACTGCAGGAATACACCGCCGTGTCCGGCGCACCGTCCGGTGCACCACGCACGCTGCCCGAGTTGCTCACCCAGTCGGCCGGAGAGCGTCCCGGCGCCGCCGCTCTCCTCTTCGAGGGACGGGAGACGAGTTACCGCGAACTCGACGAGCGATCCAACGCCCTGGCTCGCGTGCTGATCGGGCGGGGCGCCGGACCGGAAACGTTCGTGGCACTCGGCCTTCCGCGCTCACCGGAGTCGGTGCTGTCGGTGTGGTCGGTCACCAAGGCTGGTGCTGCGTTCGTGCCGGTGGACCCGAACTATCCCGCCGACCGCATCGAGCACATGCTCGCCGACTCCGGTGCGGCGCTCGGGGTGACGACCTCCGCGTACCGGCACCGCCTACCCGATTCGGTGCCGTGGCTGGTGCTCGACGACCCGGGTGTCGACGACACTCTGGCCGCCGCGTCCTGCGCTCGCGTCACCGATGTCGATCGCCGTTCGCTGCTGCTCGTCGACCACGCCGCGTACGCGATCTATACGTCCGGCTCGACCGGCCGACCGAAAGGTGTCGTCGTCACCCACCGCGGACTGGCGAATCTTCTCGCCGAGCAGAGCGCGCACTACGTCATCTCCCGTGAGGCGCGCTGCCTCCACATCTGTTCTCCCAGTTTCGATGTGGCCATCCTCGAGCTGATCCAGTCGTGCGCCGCCGGGGCGACGCTGGTCATCGCGCCACCCGGAATCTACGGCGGTGCGGAACTCGCGGCGCTGCTGCGGCGCGAACGCGTCACCCACGCCTGCATCACTCCGGCGGTACTCGCCACAGTGGACCGCGACGGCATCGAGCATCTCGAGGTGCTCGTGGTGGCCGGCGATGCGGTCGGTGACGAACTGGTGGCCAACTGGGGTGTGGGCCGGGCCATGTTCAACGGGTACGGACCCACCGAGGCCACAATTCTCACCACGTTGAGCCGGCCGATGATCCCGGGTGAGCCGGTCACGATCGGCAGCCCGGTGCGCGGCATCACCCTGTCCGTTCTCGACCCGCGGCTGCAGCCGGTGCCGGCCGGGGTGCCGGGCGAACTGTACATTTCGGGACCGGCCCTGGCCCGCGGGTACCACCGTCGTCCGTCGCTCACCGCCGAACGGTTCGTTGCCAATCCCCACGGTTCCGGCCGGATGTACCGTACCGGTGATGTCGTGCGGTGGCGCCATGACCACACCCTGGAGTATCTCGGGCGCAGCGACTTCCAGGTCAAGATTCGCGGACAGCGGGTCGAGCTCGGAGAGATCGACTCCGTCCTCACCACCCACCCGAATCTGGACTTCGCCGCCACCGTGGGCAGGCCCGGCCCGCTCGGCGACATGGCGCTGGTGTCGTATGTCCTGCCGCACGACGGCGAGGAAGTGGTGGCGCCCGAGGTACTCGCGTTCGCGGGCCGCATCCTGCCCAAGTACATGGTTCCCGCCGCCGTCGTCGTACTCGACGAGATCCCTCTGACACCCGTCGGCAAACTAGACCGGAAAGCGTTGCCGGCACCCGACTTCGCGTCGACGTCCACGGGTTTCCGGGCGCCTGCCACACCGGTCGAAGAAGCTGTCGCACGGGTCTTCTCGGAGGTCCTCGGAATCGCGCGGGTCGGGGTCGACGACAGCTTCTTCGAACTGGGTGGCGATTCACTCAGCGCCACTCGCGCGGTCGCACGCATCAACGCAGCACTCGACGCCGGGATCGGGGTGGCCGCCCTGTTCGACGCACCGGTAGTGGGAGACCTCGCCGTGCGGATCGAGTCGGCGGCCACCGCGAGTGTTCCCTCGGAGGCTCTCACTGCCCGGCCGCGTCCCGAGCGGATACCGTTGTCGCTGGCGCAACAGCGCATGTGGTTCATCAACCAGTTCGACACGTCTTCGCCCGCGTACAACATTCCGATCGCACTGCGACTGACCGGTGTACTCGACCGTGCTGCCCTGCTCGCGTCGGTCGGCGACGTCGTGGAGCGGCACGAATCCCTGCGCACCGTGTTTCCCGGTTCGATCGACGGGCCGCACCAGGTCATCGTCGATCCGGGGCGGGCAACCCCATCCCTGCATCCGGTGACAGTGTCCGGTGACCGTGATCTGCGGGACGCGATCGCCGCCCTGGCCGCCACCGGCTTCGACGTGACCGTCGACGTGCCCTTCCGGGCAACTCTTTTCGAGATCGACGCCGAGTCACACGTCCTCGCCATCGTGGTCCATCACATCGCGGCCGACGGGTTCTCGATGATGCCGCTGGCCCGCGACATCATGCTCGCGTACACCGCCAGAACCATGGGGGAGACACCCGCGTGGACTCCGCTGCCGGTGCAGTACGCCGACTTCAGCGTGTGGCAACGGAGCGTTCTCGGCACCGAGGAGGACCCCGATTCCGTCGTGTCGAGACAACTCGGGTACTGGACCCGCACCCTGTCCGGGATACCGGAGGTGCTGCAGATCCCGCTGGACCGGCCGCGCCCGGCCCAGCGCTCGTACCGCGGCGACGTCGTGGAGTTCACCGTGCCCGCGCAGCTGCACACAGCGCTGAACGAGATGGCCTCCGAGCATAATTCGACGCTGTTCATGGTGGTTCATGCGGCCTTTGCCGTGTTGCTGTCGAGGTTGTCGGGAACGGACGACGTTCCGATCGGCACACCGGTCGCCGGCCGGGGGCAGGCGGTACTCGACGACGTCGTGGGGATGTTCGTCAACACCCTGGTTCTCCGGACTCCGGTGGACGGCGGGGCATCTTTCTCCGAGGTGCTCACCGGGGTGCGGTCGGTGGACCTCGGTGCATTCGAGCACGCCGACATCCCGTTCGAACGACTGGTCGATCAGCTCGCCCCCGAGCGGTCGACCGCTCACGCCCCGCTGTTCCAGGTACTCATCGAGTTCCGCAACGCCACCGGCACCCGCCTCGAGCTGCCCGGCCTCGTCGTCGACTCGCTCGAGGTCGATCTCGGCGTTGCGAAGTTCGACCTCGAGCTGAGCCTCGCCGAACACGTCGACGAGGACGGCGCCCCCGCCGGAATCGGCGCGGGTCTCCGATACGCCACCGACGTGCTCGATCGCGCATCCGTCCTCCGTCTCGGGGAGCGCTTCGTGCGTCTACTCGAATCGGTGACCTCCGACGCGTACACGCCCGTCGGGGACATCGACATCCTCGACCCAGGCGAACGCGACCGCCTCCTCCCCGTCGCCGCCCCTGCCGCGTCCGCGCCGGTGGCGACGCTGCCGGAGCTCTTCGCCCGTGCCGCGGAACGGAACCTCGCAGCGACAGCCGTCGTGTACGAGGGCGCTTCGCTCACGTACCGAGAACTCGACGCGAGGTCGAACCGCCTCGCACGGCTCCTGATCGCCCGAGGCGCAGGCCCCGAATCGCTGGTAGCGGTGGCTGCAGCACGATCCCTCGATCTCGTGGTGGCGTTGCTTGCGGTGGTGAAGTCGGGCGCAGGGTATGTTCCGGTTGACGTCACGTACCCGGCCGAGCGGCTGGCGTTCCTGTTCGCCGACGCAAGGCCGGTGTGCGTGCTGACCACCGAGGCGGAAGCCGAATCGGTGCGCGCACAAGGCTTTCCGACCATCGCTGTGGACAGCCCCGGCGTCGTGGCCGAACTGGGTGGTGTGTCGGCCCAGCCGGTGTCCGACGCGGAACGGACCGGACCCCTGCACCCGGATACCGTCGCGTACGTCATCTACACGTCGGGGTCGACGGGGCAACCGAAAGGCGTTCAGGTATCACACCGCAACGTCGGCACCCTCTTTGCACACACTCGGGCGCTCTTCGAGTTCGACGCCTCCGACGTGTGGACCATGTTCCACTCTGCTGCGTTCGATTTCTCCGTCTGGGAGCTGTGGGGGGCACTCCTCCACGGCGGACGGCTCGTGGTGGTCGACTACTTCACCACGAGGACACCCGACACGTTCCTGCGATTACTCCGCGACGAGCGGGTGACCGTGCTGAACCAGACACCTACCGCCTTCTACCAACTGGCGGAGGAGGACCGGGTGGCCGGCAGCACCGAGTTGGCATTGCGTTACGTCATCTTCGGCGGTGAAGCCCTCGACCTGGCGCAACTGATCCGCTGGTACAGCCGGCACGACGACTCGGCGCCGACGTTGGTCAATATGTACGGCATCACGGAGACGACAGTGCATGTCAGTCACCTGCCGATGACCGAGGCGCTCGCCGCCGGGGCCTCGGCATCCGTCATCGGGCGGGCACTTCCGGGACTGCGCGTGTACGTGCTCGACGGGCGACTCCACCCGGTGGCGCCGGGAGTGGTGGGGGAGCTCTACGTGTCGGGCGCGCAGGTCTCGCGTGGATACCTCGGCCGGTTCGCCCTCACCTCCACCCGGTTCGTCGCAGATCCGTACGTGCCGGGTTCCCGGATGTACCGGTCGGGCGACCTGGGTCGGTGGAATGCGGACGGGCAGCTGGAGTACCTCGGCCGCAACGACTTCCAGGTTCAGGTGAAGGGCTTCCGGATCGAGCTCGGCGAGGTGGAATCCGCGCTCCTCGCCTGCGAAGGGGTGGCGCAGTCGGTCGTGTTGTCGCGCCGTGAACGATTGGTGGGATACGTCGTACCCGAGGCTGGCCGGTCGCTGGACCCGTCGTGGATCATCGAAACGCTGGGCGGCCGGCTCGCCGCGCACATGGTTCCTGCCGCCGTGGTGGTGCTCGAGAGCCTGCCGCTCACGGTGAACGGAAAGCTCGACCGGCGTGCGCTGCCCGATCCCGACTTCGGGCGGCAGGTGTCGATCGGGCGTGTTCCGGCAACCGAGACGGAACGCATACTCGCCGATCTGTTCGCCGAGGTGCTGGGCCTCGAGTCGGTCGGCGTCGACGACTCGTTCTTCGCCGTCGGCGGCGACTCCATCATGTCGATCCAGCTCGTCACCCGGGCGAAGGCGTCCGGGGTGGGCATCACCCCGCGGGACGTGTTCGAGCGCAAAACCGTGGCCGCCCTCGCCGAGATCGCCACGGCGGGAGAGCAGGCGGTCACCCTCGACGAGTTGCCCGGGGGAGGTGTCGGCGAGGTTCCCCTCACGCCGATCGTGCAGTGGATGCTGGGCAGGGGAGGAGACTTCCGCCGGTACTCGCAGGCCGCACTGTTCACCACCCCCGCCGACCTGGACGCGGCCACGCTGACGGCGGCCCTGCAGGCGGTCGTCGACCGTCACGACATACTGCGGGCTCGGCTGTCCCGAAGCGAACGGGCGGAGCACGGTTGGTCGATGGCGGTGCAGCCGACCGGCTGGATGCGGGCCACCGCGGTCGTGCGCACGGTGCCCCTCGACGTCCCGGACACCGACCGAGGACACGAGACGTTCGGTGACATCGCTGCGCGGGAACTCGACGCGGCCACCGACCGGCTCGACCCGGAGTCGGGCGTGATGGTTCAGGTGGTGTTGTTCGAGAGCGCGGCCACCCCCCGGACCGCCGGACGGCTGTTGATCGTCGCCCATCACGTCGTCGTCGACGGGGTGTCGTGGCGGATCCTGATCCCCGACCTCGCCACGGCGTGCGCCCAGGTGCAGTCGGGGGTGTCGCCGGCCCTGCCCCCCGTCGGAACGTCGATGCGCCGGTGGGCGCACGGGCTTGCCGACGCAGCGCTGGAACCCAGTCGCACCGAGGAACTCGCGTTGTGGCGAGGGATGCTCGGCGCACCGGACCCCCTGCTCGGCTCTCGAACCCTCACCGCATCCGACATCCGGACCGCCGAGGTCGAGGTCCGGGTGCCGGTGGACGTGACCGAGGCGCTGCTGACCGCCGTCCCGCAGGCCTTCCACGGCAGCGTGGGGGACGGCTTGCTGACGGCCCTGACCCTGGCGCTGGTGCGATGGCGGCGGGCACGCGGAATCGAATCCGAGGGCGCCCTCGTCACTCTCGAAGGACACGGACGTGAGGAGCAGGTGGTACCGGGGGCGGATCTCGCCCGGACGGTGGGCTGGTTCACCAGCATCTTCCCCGTCCGGCTCGACCTCACCGGGGTGGATGTGGACGACGCCTTCGCCGGGGGCCCGGCGGCGGCGGTCGCCCTCAAGACCGTGAAGGAGCAACTGCACGCCATCCCCGACCACGGCATCGGTTTCGGCCTTCTGCGGTATCTCAATCCCCAGACGGCGCTCCCGCTGTCGGCTCTGCCTTCACCGCAGCTGAGCTTCAACTACCTCGGCAGGCTCGGTGCCGCCGCCTCCGGGGACGGCGATTGGATGCCGATTTCCGAGGCCGGACTGGCCGAGGCCGCACACACGGGTCTGCCCGTGCCTGCTGCCGTCGACGTGAACGCCAGAACCACCGACTCCGGTGAGGGCCCCGAACTGGCCGCCACGTGGGCGTTCCCGCTCGGGGTGCTCACCACCGCGGATGTCGGTGAGCTGGCGCAGCTGTGGGTGTCGGCCCTCGCCGCCCTGACCACGCAGGTGAAGTCCGGTGGCGGCGGTTTCACCCCGTCCGATCTGAACCTGGTCCCTCTCGATCAGGGTGCGATCGACGACCTGGAGCGGCGTTACCCGTCGATGGTCGACGTGTGGCCGCTGTCGCCGTTGCAGGCGGGCATGTTGTTCCATGCGGAACTCGCCGACGAGTCGGTGGATGCCTACCTCGTCCAACTGAGCCTCGAACTCGGCGGCCACGTGGACGCGTCCCGGCTGCACCGGGCGGCCGCCGCACTCCTCGAGCGGCACCCCAATGTGCGCACCGCCTTCGTCCACGACACCGAAGGGCGGGCCGTCCAGGTCGTGGAACGCGGAGTGACGGTGCCGTGGCGGGAGATCGATCTGAGTACGTTCGGTGACGAGGGGGCCGTCGTCGAACTCGAGCGGCTGCTCGCGGCCGACCGGACCACCCCGTTCGACATGGCGACGGCCCCGCTGATCCGGTTCCTGCTCGTGACCATGCCGGGCGGTCGATACCGGCTGGTGTCGACGAACCATCACATCCTCCTCGACGGCTGGTCGATGCCGTTGCTGATCCGGGAACTGCTCACGCTGTATGCCACGGACGCCGACCTGTCACCGTTGCCGCGGGTGCGCGACTATCGCGACTACCTGGCGTGGATGACCGGACGTGACCCCGACGCATCGGCCCGGGCGTGGGCAAATGCCCTTGCCGGCGTGGAGGAACCGACGTTGCTCGTCCCCGGGGACCGGGCCCGGCGCCTGTCCACCGTGTCGCGGGAGTGGGTGTTCGACCTCGACGAGGACCGGACCGACCGGTTGCGCGAGTTCGCGCGTTCGCGGGGGTTGACCCTCAACAGCATCGTGCAGACCGCCTGGGCAATCGTGCTCGGGATGCTCACCGGACGGGACGACGTCGTGTTCGGCGCGACCGTGTCCGGGCGGCCGCCGGAGCTGTCCGGCATCGAGACGATGATCGGCCTGTTCATCAACACCGTCCCGGTGCGGGTGACGTTGCGCCCCGACGACACGTTGGGCGCGCTGCTCGAGCGGGTGCAGGCCGAACAGGCGGCCATGCTCGATCACCACTACACCGGTCTCGCGCAGATACAGGAAGTCGCGGGGGCGGGCGTGGGGTTCGACACGCTGACGGTGTTCGAGTCGTATCCGGTGGACCGCGCCGGGATGTCGGAAGACACCGATATCGCGGGCCTGCGGGTAATCGGCGTGGAGGCTGCCGACGCCGCCCACTACCCACTGAGTCTCGTCGCCTCGGCCGAGGCCAGGCTGCACCTGAAGTTCGAATACCTGCCCGACCTCTTCGACGCGCGCGCGGTCGAGAGCATCGCGGACCGGGTGGTGCGGGTGCTCGAAGCCTGCGGCGGACCCGACGTACCGCTCGCGGGACTGTCGCTGCTCACCGATCACGAGCGCGACACGTTGGTGCCGGTGCGCGGCGCGTCGGGCGTCTCCGCCCGAACGCTCGCACAACTATTCGCGGACGCGGCAGCGCAGGATCCCGATGCGGTGGCGCTCTCGTCCGGCGAGCGTGACGTGTCCTACCGGGAGCTCGACGAACTGTCGAACCGCCTCGCGCGCGTCCTCCTCTCCCGCGGCACCGGCCCCGAAATATCTGTGGCCGTCGGCATTCCGCGCTCGGTCGAGTCGATGCTGTGCCTATGGGCGGTGGCCAAGGCCGGGGCCGTCTTCGTCCCGGTCGACCCGAATTATCCCGACGAGCGCATCGCGCACATGCTCACCGATTCCGGATGCGCCCTAGGCCTGACGACCGCGGAACATCGGCCCCGGCTGTCCGGCGACACCACCTGGCTCGTTCTCGACGAACCGTCGTTCGTCGACGAGTGCGCTGCCGCGTCCGCGGTGCCGGTGACCGACACCGAACGCGCGGCTCCCGTCACCCTCGACACCGCCGCCTACCTCGTCTACACATCGGGTTCCACCGGCCTGCCCAAGGGTGTCGTGGTGTCACATCGCGGCCTCGACAACTTCGCGCGCGAACAACTCGCCCGGTACGCGGCCGGCCCGGGATCCCGGACACTGCACTTCTCGACACCGAGTTTCGACGGGGCCGCGTTCGAATACTTGCTGGCGTTCGGAGCCGGAGCGACGATGGTAATCGCGCCACCCACCACATTCGGCGGTGACGAACTCGCCGACCTCATCACACGTAGACGTGTCACCCACGCGTTCGTCACCACCTCGGCGCTCGCGTCCCTCGATCCGGCTGGACTGGACCACTTCACCGACGTCACCGTCGGCGGGGAAGCCTGCCCACCCGACCTCGTGTCCCGGTGGGCGCCCGGCCGCCGGCTGTACAACGGTTACGGGCCCACCGAGACCACGATCATGTCGAACATCAGCGAGCCCCTGGTCGCCGGTGAGCGCATCACGATCGGCGGACCGATCCGCGGGGTCACCGAGCTGGTACTGGACGCCCGCTTGCAGCCGGTGCCCGTGGGTGTCCCGGGAGAGCTGTACGTGGCCGGGGCGGGTCTGGCTCGCGGTTACCACCGCCGTCCCGGGCTCACCGCCGAACGTTTCGTGGCCGACCCCGAAGGATCCGGCGAACGCATGTATCGCACCGGCGATATCGTGCGCTGGACGGCCGACCGGACCATCGAGTACGTGGGCCGTCGCGACTTCCAGGTGAAGGTTCGTGGATTCCGCATCGAGCTCGGCGAGATCGACGCCACCCTCGCGGACGAGCCGAACGTCCGGTTCGCGGTCACCGTCGCGTATCGCGGTCCCGCGGGCGACACGCTCCTCGCGTCGTACGTGGTGCCGATACCCGGCCGCCAACTCGACACTGCCGAGATCGGCCGGCACCTCGCCGAACGTCTGCCCGGCCACATGGTGCCGTCGTCGATCACCGTGCTGGAGAAGATCCCGCTCACCGCGGTCGGCAAGCTCGACCGCAGGGCCCTGCCGATACCCGATTTCGGACTTGCCGCAGGCGAATACCGCGCACCCGCGAATCCGGTCGAGGAGACGGTGGCCGACACGTTCGCCGAGGTCCTGGGCATCGACCGCGTAGGTGCGGACGGCAACTTCTTCGACCTCGGCGGCAACTCCCTCAGCGCCACCCGCGCCGTGGCGCGTCTCCGCGGTGCCCTCGGCGCCGATGTCGGCGTCCGGGTGCTGTTCGAGGCGCCGACGGTCGCCGCGTTGGCCGCGCGCATCGAACACGCGGGCGCCGGCCCGTCGGGTCGCCCCACCCTCACGGCGGGGCCGCGCCCCGACCGCATCCCGCTGTCCTACGCCCAGCAGCGCATGTGGTTCATCAACCAGTTCGATACGTCGTCGCCGGCATACAACATTCCGATGCTGGTGCGGCTCACCGGCGAACTCGACGTCGACGCACTGACTTCCGCGCTCACCAACGTCGTGACCAGACACGAATCGCTGCGCACCCGCTTCCCGCTCAGGGACGGTGAACCCGTGCAGGAAATACTCGAACCGGCGGTTCCCGATCTCACCCCGATCGCCCTCACCGACGAGGCCGCGCTGGGGCAGGAACTGACGCGGCTCGTGTCGACCGGCTTCGACGTCACCACCTTCCCGCCGCTGCGCATCGCCCTGTTCACTCTCGGCGGCGCCACTTCCACACTCGCCGTGGTGGTCCACCACATCTCGGCGGACGGATTCTCGATGGCGCCGCTGGTGCGCGACGTGATGATCGCCTACGAATCCCGCGTCCGGGGCGTGCCACCGGCCTGGACGCCGCTCCCGGTCCAGTACGCCGATTACACGCTGTGGCAGCGGCGACTGCTGGGCTCCGAGGACGATCCCGAGTCGTTGCTGTCGCGGCAACTCGCCTTCTGGGAGTCGAACCTGTCCGGGGTCCCCGAACTTCTCGAACTTCCGACCGATCATCACCGGCCCGCTCAGCAGTCGTTCATCGGCGACCGGGTGCGGTTCGTGGTGGATGCCCAACTGCATGAGCGCATCCGGGCAGCGGCGCGGCTGCATCACTCGACGGAGTTCATGATCGTCCACGCCGCGCTGGCCGTGCTACTCGGCCGCCTCGGCGGTACCGGGGACGTCGTGATCGGCACCCCCATCGCCGGACGTGGGGAAGCGGCACTCGACGATCTGGTGGGGATGTTCGTCGGCACGCTCGCCCTGCGCAGTACCGTCGAACCGGGGCAACCCTTCTCGGGTCTCCTCGCGCAGGTGCGGGACGCGGACCTCGCTGCGTTCGCGCATGCCGACGTTCCCTTCGAGCGCGTGGTGGACGCGGTGGGACCGGTGCGCTCTACCGCTCATTCACCGATCTTCCAGGTTTCCCTGGAGTTCCAGAACAACGAGCGCCCCGCGCTGGCGTTGCCGGGACTGCGGGTGGAGGGCCTCGACCCTGCCCTCGACGTCGTGAAGGTCGACCTCGAGGTAATTCTCGCCGAGAAATTCGACGCGGACGGCGCGGCGGAGGGGATGGACGGTGCCATCGACTTCGCCACCGACCTGTTCGACGCAAGCACGGTACAGGGCTTCGCGGAGCGGTTCGTGCGTATCCTCACCGCCGTTACGGCGGAGCCGGGAATCCCCGTCGGCGACATCGAGATACTTCGCGCCGACGAGGTCGCGGAACTGACGCCGGCCCGGGGACCGCTCGATGCGCCCGCTCTGTTGCTGCCGGACCTGCTGACTGCGGCAGCCGAGCACGACCCGGCCGCGGCAGCGATCCGTTATGAGGGTCGGTCGATGTCGTACCGCGAACTCGACGAGGCCTCGAACCGCCTGGCGCGCAGACTGATCGAGCTGGGTGTCGGACCGGGAACTTCGGTGGCCCTGAGCGTGTCGCGGTCGGTCGAGTCGGTGCTGTCGGTGTGGTCCGTCGCCCGGACCGGCGCGGCGTTCCTGCCCGTCGATCCGGGGTATCCCCTCGAGCGGATCGAGCACATGCTCGCCGACTCCGCCGCGGTGTCCGGCATCACGGTCCGCGCACATCGAGGTCGCCTGCCCGACCTGGTGACCTGGCTCGTGCTCGACGATCCGGATGAAGAGAACCGGATAGCCGTACAGTCGCCCGACCCGGTCACCGATGCTGATCGCACTGCGCCGCTGCACGAATGGCATTCCGCCTACTTGATCTACACGTCGGGCTCCACCGGAACACCGAAGGGTGTGACGGTCACCCACCGTGGCCTGGCGAATCTGGCGGCCGAGGAACGCGACGTGCTCGCCGTCACCGATCACTCCCGGGTACTGCACTTCGCCTCGCCGAGCTTCGATGCGTCGGTATTCGAATTGGTCATGGCATTCTGTGCGGGTGCCACCCTGGTGATCGCGCCGCCCACGATCTACGGCGGCACAGAACTGGCCGAACTTCTCGGCAGCGAACGAGTGTCCCACGGGTTCGTCACTCCCACGGCGCTGGCGTCGATGGACCCCGTCGGCTTCGAATCCTTGCGCACGCTGGTCGTCGCCGGGGAAGCGTGCCCACCGGAACTCGTCGCCCGCTGGGCACCGGGCCGCCGGATGTTCAATGCCTACGGGCCCACCGAAACCACGATCATGTCGAACATCAGTGCCGCTCTGGTGCCGGGTGAGCCGATCACCCTCGGAGCTCCCACCCGGGGTGTGTCGGAGGTGGTCCTCGACTCCCGGATGCGGCCGGTTCCGGTGGGTGTGGTGGGCGAGCTCTACGTGTCGGGTCGGGCATTGGCCGCGGGCTATCATCGTCGGCCTGCGTTGACGGCGTCGCGTTTCGTGGCCGCCCCGTGGGGTGCTCCGGGGGAGCGGATGTATCGCACCGGGGACGTGGTGCGGTGGCGGCGGGACGGAACGCTCGAGTATGTGAGCCGCAGTGACTTCCAGGTGAAGATCCGCGGTTTCCGCATCGAGCCCGGAGAGATCGACGCCGCTCTCACCGATCACCCCGCGGTCGGGTATGCCGTGACGATCGGCCGGTCCGGGCCGAGTGGCGAGTCACTGCTCGTGTCCTATGTGCGCCCGGCGGGAGGCGGGAACGTCGACACCGCCGAACTGATCCGCTTCGTCGGTGAGCGGCTACCCGCCCACATGGTGCCCGCCGCCATTGTCGTGCTCGATCAAATTCCGCTGACCCCGGTGGGAAAGTTGGACCGTGCCGCCCTTCCGGCGCCGGAGTTCCTCTCCGGGCACCGCTTCCGGCTGCCCGCGAACGATCTCGAGGCGTTGGTCGTCGACGTCTTCGCCGAGATCCTCGGCGTCGACGGAATAGGTGCGGACGACAACTTCTTCGAGCGGAGCGGCAACTCACTGCTCGCCACCAAGGTGGCCGGGGAACTTCAGCAAAGACTGGACCGAAAGATCCCGTTGCAGTGGATGTTCCTCGACCCGACACCGTCCGGGATTGCCCGCCGACTCGCCCTGCCGACTGCCGCGGGAGGAGTGGAGGATGTGCTGGCGGTACTGATTCCGCTGCGCAGCGAGGGCACAGGACGCCCGCTGTTCTGCGTGCACCCCGGCATCGGACTCTCCTGGGGGTACGCCGGCCTCGTCCGTCACCTGCCCGCCGACCGCCCCGTCTACGGACTGCAACTGCCCACGATCAGCGGTGACGGCGAATACTCGTCCCTCGAGCAACTTGCGCACCGCTACGTCGAGGAAATGAAGGCAATCCAGCCCGAGGGCCCGTACGACCTGCTCGGCTGGTCGCTCGGCGGCGTGATCGCCCACGCCATGGCCGTCGAACTACAACACGCCGGTGACGAGGTCGGGGTGCTGGCCGTGATGGACAGCTATCCCGACAACGGTGAGGACCCACTGTTCGGGAAGCTCGACATGCGCGATCTCCTACGCGGACTCGGTCTCGTCGTCGACATCGAGGGCGACCTCACCTACGAAGAAGCGGCCCGGCTGCTCAACGAATCCTGGGGAACCGATTCCGGGGTGCGAGCCGAGCATCTCGAGCGGATCAACGCCGGGTACGAGAACTCCCGGAACCTGGTCCACCGCTTCGTGCCCCAGGTGTACGACGGCAGCCTGCTCATCTTCCCGGCGACCGCCGCCGACGACACCACCACGCGACCGCGGTCGGCGCAGGAATGGCAACCCCTCGTCACCGGGAACATCGACGAGCACCCGGTGGACTGCGGCCACAACGACATGATCGAGCCGCAGTCCCTCGCCGTCATCGGACCCGTGCTGACGCGATACCTCGAAGATCGTCGGCCGACGCCATGACCCTGCTCGCCACCTGGGCCGCCACCAACCTCGGCAACACCACAGCCGTCGATACTGCAGGTCAGCAACGTGTCGACCCCTCGTCGTAACCTGTTTCCCACGCGACGGACAGGAAAGAGACATGGCTCAGACGACGGCGAACCCCACAACGGTGGCCGAGGTGTTGGCCGAGCTGGCAGAGCTCGCGGACCCGAGGGTCCGCGAGGTGAACGTCAAGCACGGTGACGACCACGGCGTGAACCTCGGCAAACTGCGCGCACTTGCCAAGCGGCTGAAGACCCAGCAGGAACTCGCCCGCGAGCTCTGGGACACCGATGACAGCGCGGCGAGACTGCTGGCGATCCTGATCTGCCGCCCGAAGGCGTTCGAGCGTGACGAATTGAATGCCATGCTGCGACAGGCGCGCACACCCAAGGTGCACGACTGGCTCGTCAACTACGTCGTGAAGAAGAACCCGCACGCCGAGGAGCTACGCCTGGCCTGGTTCGCCGATCCGGATCCGGTGGTCGCGAGTGCCGGCTGGGCGCTGACCACCGATCGCGTGGCGAAGAAACCCGAGGGCCTCGACCTCACAGGACTGCTCGACATCATCGAAGCGCAGATGAAGGATGCCCCGGATCGCCTGCAGTGGGCGATGAATTCCTGCTTGGCGCAAATCGGAATCGAGCACGCCGAGCACCGAGCACGCGCCATCGACATCGGCGAGCGGCTGCGCGTGCTCGAGGATTACCCGACGCCCCCGAACTGCACCTCACCGTTCGCGCCGGTCTGGATCACCGAGATGGTGAACCGACAACAGAACAAGTAAGCCGACGAGCAATGACGACATGAAGATTCGCGAAGCAGAACCGGTTGGCTGATGGGCGACCGCTGATCGGGAATCCTGGTTCCGGCTGATCCGGCGGCGCGCTTACCGTGACCGCAGGAACGCGCCGACCGACCAGGAGACCACACCATGGCAGTTCGACCCACCCTGCATCCCGAAGTTGCAGCGATGCTCGCCACCCTCGATGCAGGGTTTCCGGACATCACGGCCGTGCCGCCCACGGAACTGCGTGAGTTGATCCGCGATCGGCGCGCACCCTTGCAGCACCTACCGGACATGCGTGAGGTCACCGATCTCACGATCGAGACTGCCGACGGCAACCTCGCGCTACGAATTTTCCGGCCGCATTGCGACGATCCGGAACTGCCTGTGGTGGTGTTCGCCCACGGTGGCGGATTCGTTTTTTGCGACCTCGACAGCCACGACGAACTGTGCCGCTCCATGGCGCAAGGTGCAGGCGTGGTCGTGGTGTCGGTCGACTACCGATTGGCCCCCGAGTACGCCGGCCCGGCCGCGCACGACGACGTCTACGCTGCCCTGGAGTGGACCTCGAAGAACGCCGCCGAGTACGGCGGCGACCCCACCCGGATCGCACTGGCGGGCGACAGCGCCGGAGGTAACCTCGCCGCGACGGTCGCGATTGCGGCCCGCGACCGGGGCGGCCCGGCCGTCGCCGCGCAGGTGCTGCTGTATCCGGTGATCGACGACGACTTCGACACCGAGTCGTACCGCCTCTACGGGACCGGGTACTACAACACCACCGAGGCGATGAAGTGGTACTGGCAGCAGTATGCGCCGAACGGGACCGAGGATGTGCGTCTCGTTCCCACCCGGGCGGAGACACTGGCCGGTCTGCCGCCGGCGGTGGTGATTACCGCCGAACTCGATCCGCCGTGCTCATCGGGTGATGCGTACGCGGCGCGCCTCACCGCGGACGGTGTCCTAGTCCGGCATCACCGGTTCGACGGACTGTTCCACGGATTCCTGACCTTCCCTTCGCTCTCGCTCACCGCGCCGGCACGCGAACAGATCTGGGAAATGATGCGCGACGTACTCGATAACGCATAGCACCCGCGCTACCTGTGGTGCGGTCGGCTGGCCACCGGTCCGGCCGCACCACAGCGCTTTTCGGGGGAGCTACCGGTCGGGGATGACGAGGTCGTAGAGTTCACAGAAGGTATGGCACACCCGGTCTCGGACGATGATGTCGGTGCATTCGGGGTCGAACCACCGGTCCACGACGCTCCAGTGGATCGGATGATTCAGGTATTGCCCCATCACGGCACCGTGGTTGGTGAACTCCTGCTCGAACACGTGAGTCCACCGCTGCGGACCGAGGGCCGCGTCGACTCTGCTGAGCTGCCACGCCGTGATCGATGAAATATGGTCGGGCATGCGGAGTAGTTCCCGCTCGAACCGTTGGACGACGGAGTCCGGTGTACCCGACTCCACACGGAGCAGCAGTGCGCGGTACAGGCGGCTCGAATGCTGTCCGGGCCCCCGACCGCCGAGTCCGGGGGCGTACTCGACCCCGTCGACTCGGTCGGCAATCGGCTGCGAAAGTGCGGAGTCGATGTCGTCCGCGCGTTTCCGCCAGGCGGCGGTGTCGGCGAGCTGCAGGTGCACGATCAGGTCGCCGCCGTTGATGACCCCGGGCAAAGTCGGGGCGATGAGTAACCGTTTCACGCCGGCGGCAAGGATGGCCTGACGCGCATTGTTCGCGTACTCGTCCCGCGCAGTGGCATCGGCTGCCTCGGTGAAGTGGACGACCCTCGTGACGTTATACATCGCACACACCGTCGACGTCCTCGGCCGCTGCCGCCATGGAACGGGTTCGGTCGAGGATCATCGGGTCCATCCGCGACCACCACCGGCCGAGATCCGGGTCGGGGCGGCCCCGCCGGGTCATGTCCCACCAGGCGTCGACCCCGTCGACCACCCACGTGATCGTGATGGTGTTGGGCTCGTCCGCCCACCAGATCGGGGGGCTGACGAGAATTCGATCCAGGGTCATTCCGCGTGTCCGTCCCCCCGGTACGTACTCGGTGACGTACGCGTCGACGAACTCCCGGGCACGTCCGGGTTTTGTGACCACACGATCGACCACGTATACCTTCTCGCCTACCATGGCCTGAACGTAACGGCACTCGAGTCGCTGGAGCAGAGGATCTCCCTCTTGGCGGGAGAGGTGCGGCTCCGGTGAGACGGGCGCGAACGTCATCGAGGACCTCGACGGACGGTTGCGACACGCTGGTCAGATCCGATTCCGTTTCATACCTCCACTCATGGAGCAATCAGTGTCGCGAAATAGGACACGAGTCACCTCATCCGTACTTCTACCCTTTTCGAGTGTGCAGTTCATGCGCATATTCGGAGCCGTTTCATTCCCCCGTTTGAGGAGCAACCATGGCCTTGTTCGCTGTGATCTGGTCGTATACCACCGATGCGTCGGTCAAAGAGGCTGCGCATGCCGAACATCTGATTTTCGTCAAGGATGCCGCTGCCCGAGGCTTGCTGCAGGAGGCAGGCGCCTGGGTCGACGGCGCCGGAGCCTTACTGGTATTCAAAGCGGACAGCGAAGACGCCTTGCGTTCTCTGCTTGCGGAGGATCCTTACGTCAAGCAGGGCGTCGTCGTAGGAGAGCGCATCTACCAATGGAATCCAGTAATAGGCCCTCTCGTCGGCGTCTAACGGCGATTGCGGCACACCTCAGTCCCTAGTGGCTCGCTGTTGAAGCTACTTGGTGGTTTGCCGCGGTAAGTACTTGGTCGGCGGTGTTGGTTCAGACGAACTTGCTGCGGTTCTCTTATTCTGAACCTCACCTCCGCCAGGTGCCTTCCTAGCGATTTGCGTGGCCCGGCAACCTTGCCGGTGGTGATAAGGGAATAAAGTCTTCTTTTCCTATGAAATTGCATTAGTTCCAGCCACAGTCGCGGCTGCCAACTCACGTGCCCTTCTCGCTGAACAATGGCGTCGGCGATCGGGAGTGACGGTCATACCTGCTCTCGAGCGCTGGGTTTCGAAGTCCTTGAAGGCAAGTCAAATTGGCTCGCATCTGCCCGGAGCGCGATTCGGCCATTCACCGAAATCACTGGGGAACTCAGCGATTGCTCGAGCTACTCGATCGGCCGGGCTTTGTCGCGCATCTTCCCGCCACATGCATTCGAAAATTGCCTATATACGTAAAATATTCCTCTATTGTGTTTTGGGAGGCCGGGTGTCATGCTTGTCCTACAGCGTGTTCCAAGTCACTCGAGTGGTCATTGCTGAATCGTTTTGTGAGGTGTCCGAGGGCTTTTGGCAGCCACTGGGTATCGCCGCAAAAGAGTGGTTCCCCAATCACTTCGACTACCGCCGCTCGACTGCACTGAGACCGGAAAGTCCGATATCGACCCGCCCGCGGTCACAGTACGCACTACAAGATTGCCGAGAAGATCTCATACCGGCACACCTGCCGCTTTGCGCGTGCGGGTGATGAGACACAACACCTCCGCGCCGAGGGGCGATTCCAACCACCTCTGCGCCTACACAGATCGGGGAACAAAGATGTCCGTGAACTTGGACAGCCCAACGTCGCCGTCATCGATCGCTGACGGGACAACGCTGTATATCGCAGGTCGATGGAGCACCGCCACCGACACTTTCGAGCGTGTAGATCCTTCCGATCTCCGCCGTGTGACGGGAATCTACGCTTCAGCGACTCCCAGTAATGTCGAGGCTGCGTACGCGGCCGCAGGCGGTGCTCAACCAGCGTGGTGCGAGACGACAGCAATTGAGCGGTCGAACTATCTCCGTTCTGCCGCTGATCTTTTGGAAAGTCGCGTTCACGAAGCTGCCCTCACTATCACCGCAGACATGGGGAAGGCGATCCGTGACGCACGCGCCGAGGTCCTGCGCAGTGTCGCCATCCTCCGCTACTACGCCGGTGAGATACTGCAACCCAGTGGAGAGACATACCCCAGTGCCGACTCACGCACGATGCTGATGACGGTAGAGGAGCCGCTCGGCGTCGTCTGTGTAGTCACACCGTGGAACTTCCCTTTCGCGCTTCCGGCGTGGAAGATCGCGGCGGCAATAGGTTTCGGGAACGCGGTTGTGTGGAAGCCCGCCGAACCGGCCTGCGGATCCGCAGTGTTCCTGACGAGGATTCTCGCAGAAGCCGGGTTGCCCGCGGGGGTCGTGAATCTGGTGACAGGCAGTGGTAGAAAGCTCTCGGCGGCACTCACCGGGAATCCGCGACTCGCAGCCTTGACCTTCACCGGTTCGGGTGCAGTCGGGTCGCGACTCCGTCAGGCCGTCGCCGATCGCAACATCAAGGTCCAGCTGGAGCTGGGCGGCAAGAACCCGTCCATTGTTCTCGCCGACGCCGATGTCGAGGATGCAGCGCTACAGATCGTGAAGAGCGCGATGCTCCACACGGGACAGCGCTGCACCGCGACGAGCCGGGTTTACGTCGACCGCGCCGTCGCTCCCAGACTACGAGAATTGCTGGTGAAGCACGCTGACGCGCTCGTCGTCGGTAATCCGTACGACGCGGCCACCGATATCGGCCCACTGGCCTCGGTGGAGCAACGTGACACGGTGGCCGGCTACCTGCAACTCGCCCGCGACGAGAACGTCCAGTTTCTCACGAGGCGGGAGTTCGATTCCGACACTTGCTATATCGCACCCACCATCCTGACGGGAGTGTCGGAGAAGAGCAGGCTCGTCCGGGAGGAGATCTTCGGACCGGTCGTGACCGTGCAGGAAGTCGATGGTTTCGACGATGCGCTGAAGGCCGCGAACGACACGGACTACGGACTGTCCTCCGGAGTGTTCACCAGAGACATCGCGACCGCGATGACCTTCATCCGGCGCACACAATCGGGGTTGGTGCACATCAATCGCGAAACCAGCAGTGTCGAGCCACATGTGCCGTTCGGTGGGCTCAAGAGCTCGAGCAGCATGAGCAGAGAACAGGGGAAGGCTGCACGTACCTTCTTCACAACCACCAAGACCGCGTATGTCCGCTGGACCTAGAAGCCACGCCGGACGGGATTCCCATAAGCCAGCTCAACACAGTCTGCGACACACAGCCCAATCAGCAAAATCCAGCATCAAACCCCAAGCAACACTCGGTAACAAGAGGAGACAACAATGAGCACTACCGCACCAGCCGTGACCGAAGTACTTGACGTGCTCGTCGTAGGAGCAGGATTCGCCGGATTGTACCAGCTCGAGAATCTGCGGAGTCGAGGGTACTCGGTGAAAGTAGTCGAGGCGGGTGAGGACCTGGGCGGAATCTGGCACTGGAACCGCTACCCGGGTGCCCGAGTAGACAGCGAAGGTCCCATCTACCAGTTCACGCGCCCCGACCTATGGGATGACTTCGGGTTCTCCGAGCTCTACCCCGGAGGTGACGAACTGCGCCGCTACTTCAAGTACGTCGATGCGAAGCTCGACCTGAGCAAGGACATCTACTACAACACCCGGGTCGCGTCCGCCGAGTTCGACGAGACCGCGAACAAGTGGACCGTGACCGCGGAAAACGGAAACCTTTTCGTCTGCCAGTACTTCGTTCTGTGCACCGGATTCGCAGCAAAGCCGATCTTCCCGAATCTCCCGGGAATGGACAGCTTCGCAGGGATCAACCACCACACCGGTCTGTGGCCCGAAGGCGGAATCGATTTCGCAGGAAAGCGAGTCGCCATCATCGGTACCGGCGCCAGCGGCGTGCAGGTCGCTCAGGAGGCGTCGAAGGAAGCCGCACAGCTGACCATTTTCCAGCGCACCCCCGTTCAGGCGCTCCCGATGCGTCAGCGTCGGCTCTCCGACGAGGACAACTCGAAAATCAGGTCCGATCTGGCGGACCGATTCAGTCGTCGTCCGGCGTCATTCTCCGGCTTCGACTTCGACTTCATTCCCAAGTCAGCCCTCGAGGTGAGCGACGAAGAGCGAACCGCCACCTATGAGCGACTGTGGGAGCACGGTTTCGAGTTCTGGCTCGGAACGTACCAAGACGTCTTCGTCGACGATGCCGCAAATGACACGGCCTACGAGTTCTGGCGTGACCGGACGCGTGCCCGGATCAAGGACCCGGTGATCGCCGAGAAGCTGGCGCCGATGAAGAAGGCGTACCCCTTCGGCGTGAAGCGCCCCTCGCTCGAGCAGACCTACTACGACATCTTCAACCAGGACAACGTGCGTCTCGTCGATCTGCACGAGGACCCGATCGAGACGATCACGCCCACCGGGCTGAAGACCGCTTCGGAAGAGCACGAGTTCGACATCATCGTTTATGCAACCGGCTTCGATGCCGTCACCGGTGGCCTGACCGCCATCGACATTCGCGGCACCGACGGTACGTTGCTCCGGGACAAGTGGTCGAACGGCGTGCAGGCAAACCTCGGGGTCGCGACGGCAGGATTCCCCAACCTGCTGTTCCTCTACGGACCACTCAGCCCGTCGGGCTTCTGCAACGGGCCCAGCTGCGCCGAGATCCAAGGTGACCTCGTCATCAACACCATCGACTACATGCGGGACAACGGATTGAGCCGTATCGAATCCGAGGCGGATGCGGATGCTGCCTGGTCCGATCACGTCGCCGAGCTGACGGCCGAGGCGCTCTACGACAGAGCCGACTCCTGGTACATGGGTGCCAACGTCCCGGGTAAGCCGCGGCAGTTGCTGAACTACCCCGGTGGTCTTCCCCTCTACCTGGCCAAGTGGGACGAGACCGTGTGTGCGGGATACAAGGGCTTCGCGCTTTCCTGAACAGTCAATCTCCCTCCCTCGAGTAGTGATGAAAGTGAGCAACACATGTCCGTGAGCAAAGAATCCCTGTTCCTCAACGACCTGTACGCGTCGTGGCTTACCCGGTCCGAAGGAATGGACCTCGCCAGTCAGCGAGATATGTTCGAAGAGTGGCATCTTCCGACCATCGAGCCTACCGACGTCACCTATGAGGAAGTGACAGCCAACGGTGTGCCGGCAATGTGGGCCAAGCCTCTGGGGGCCGCAGAAGACCGCGTGATCGTCTTTACCCACGGTGGCGGCTTCGCGACGGGTTCACGCTTCTCACACCGCAAGCTTGCAGCACACCTGGCTAAATTGGCGGGTGTTCGCGCCCTGATCGTGGACTTCCGGCTCGCGCCGGAGCACAAGCACCCAGCCCAACTCGAAGATTGCATGGCCGTCCACAAGTGGCTCCGCACGCAGGGTTACAAGGCGGAGTACACGGCGACCGTCGGCGACTCGGCGGGCGCCAATCTCGCGATCTCGACAACGTTCGAGCTCGCGGGTCTGGACCTTCCCACTCCTGCCGCCGTCGTCGCGCTTTCACCATGGCTCGATATGGAGATCAAGGGGATGACGGTCGAATCGAACGACGCGGTCGACGTTTTGGCGAAGAGGGCGGTTCTGGAAACGATGCGGGGAATGTTTCTCTCCGAACCCGCAGATGCAACGGACCCGCGGGCGAACCCACTGCTCAGCGACTACACCGACTTCCCTCCGGTATATGTATCGGTCGGAGGCTATGAGACGCTACTGGATGACTCACGTCGGTTGGCCGAATTGATCGAGAAGGTGAGCGGCGAGGTGGTGCTCGACGTGGTCGATGAGCAACAGCACGTATTCCACTTCAATGCGGGTCGGGCACCCGAGGCGGACCAAGCGCTGAGCCGGATCGCCCAGTGGCTGCGTCCCAAGTTGGGCCTCGCCTGAACCTCAAATGCGCAGCATGCGTGTGAAGGCGAAGGTTCTCGGCGACAAGGGGTGAAGGTGTTCGCGGCGGCGGCCTAGACCGATCTACACCGGTCTAGGCCGCCGCCGAGTTCGTGCCGGTCGGGCACCAGGCGAAGGATCGATCGCAGTGAAGACAGGGGAAGTACACTCATGGATCGTCCAGTCCTCTTTCTAGGCGACGGGTTCATCGAGACAGCCGCAAACTGCCCTGCCATCGGTGCGAGATGCGACCTCGCCCCAGGTGCGACCTCCGTTGCCGGTGAAAGGGAGCTTCGTGAAGTGGAAATCATCCCGGGTGACGGTGGCACGCGGCTGCTCGACGAAGCGCGCGCTCCTGGCCGGGTGGCAGCGATACGCCTCACTCGGTACGGATGGCCACGAGGCTCTTGCGCGAGGGACAGCACCAGCCTCGACAGGCTGCGCGAAATACCCGCTGCCCTGCAGGCGCTGGTTCAGCAGATGACCGATCACACGGGGGGAGTCAACACCGTCAGGGAGAAGCGAACGGCCGCCTCCACTGACGAGTGACGTGCCCGAGAAACGAAGAACTCCGTGGAAGTGAATTGACGCTTCCACGGAGTTCTTTCTTCTCCTAGTCGTGGGCGGATCCGAATTCCGAGCGCCACGCCAGGGTGGGATCGGTAGATTCCTGCAGCTCGTCCACGCGGGTTTTGCCGATCGCGCCGTGTACCTGGTTGCCATGATGGACGACGACCGATGCCATATGGCCGGCGCACGACCGGGCGACGGCAATCAGGAGTTCGAGGACGTCACTCGGCTTTAAACTGGCCCAAGGGCATCCGAATTGCACTTCTTCGGTGGTGTGCGTGACGAAGAGAGCGAGGATGCGGTCGAGGGCAGTACACACCTGCGGCGCTCAGGTGAGAGCGCCTCGCAGGAAAAGGTGGCGGATCAGCGAGTCCGACCGCTCGAGTCGGGATCGATGTGGGTACATCAGCGCATCACGCGTGTGCCGTCGACGATCCGCAAGGCGGTGTCAGCTGGACACTCGGCAATTCCTGCCTGCCGTCTCGTCCAGCCCGTATTATGAGAACTGGCCGTCACGAACGTTATACGACCGCAAACGCAGTGAACGGCAGAGACATACTCGAGCCCTACCAGCCCTGGCGTGGCCTGGTCGATGCCCCGTGGGCGCTGCTGCGCGAGGGTACCGTTCAGGAAGAGGTCCCCTGAGGCGACGTCGCCCTGACGACGGATGTATCGGCCAGCGCATGGATGCGATCGGCGGAGTAACCGAGATCTTCGAGGATGGTGAAGGTGTCCTCGCCGAGCAGGGGAGCGTGCCGGCTGAACGAGATCGGTGTGCGCGACATCGCGAACGGAGTGCGGGTGGCGTAATACTCGCCTTCGGTGGGATGTTCACGCTTGGTGATCAGTTCCTGGTCCAGAACATAGGGGTTCTCGTGCGCGTGGGCGAGATCGAGTAGGTCGGACGCGGGAATTCCGTGTGCCTCACACAAGGTCAGCCATTCCTGGGTGGTTCGGCACGGGACGGCCTCTCGGATCGCTGAGAGAAGTTCGCCCATGTGAGTGTGGCGGTCGTTCACCGAGGCGTAGCGGGGGTTGTTCACCAGGTCGCCGCGCCCGGCGACGGTGAAGAAGTCGTTCCAGTTCTTCGCCGAGTACGGCATGATGCAAATCCAGCCGTCGGCTGTTTGGTGTGGAACTCGTTCCGGTGTGAGCACGCGCGCCCATCCGAAGTTCCCTTCGGCCGGGGCGAAGGTGTGGCCACCGAAGTGTTCGACGAGGTTGAAACCGATCATTGCGTCGACCATCGGCACGTCGACCTCCTGGCCGAGGCCGGTTTGGTTCTTCTCCATCGCGGCGGCGAGGACGGCGATGACGATGTAGAGACCGACGACCTTGTCGGCGATGACGTATGGGGCATAACGCGGTTCACCGTCGATGAGTTCCGTGAGTTTCGCGGCGCCTGACGCTGCTTGCACGATGTCGTCATAGGCGGGATAGTCCCGAAAAGCGGTCTCGGAGCCGTATGCCTGTGCGGTGCAGAGGATCAGTCCCGGATTGTTCTCCGAGAGCCGCTCATAGGTGATGCCCAACTTCTGCCGGGAGCGTGGCCGTAGATTTGTCACCAGCACATCGGCATTGCGCACCAGATCGTCGAGGATTTCGCGGCCCTCCTCGGAGGCAAGGTTGATCGCGATGCTGCGCTTGTTGCGCTGGAGGTTGAGTGTCAGAGCGCTCATCCCTTCATGGCGGCGGGAACCGACATCTCGGCTCATGTCACCGTCGAGGCTCTCGACCTTGATGACGTCTGCGCCCATGTCGGCGAGGGTTGCGGTGGCGAAGGGGCCCATGATCACGGTCGTCAGATCGATGACGCGCAGACCATGGAGAGCGCCGGGTGTGAGTTCCACTGAAACCTCTTTCGCTGCACAGGAAGCATTTTTATGACTATGACAGTCGGGGTAGGTTTCCGCAATAAAGGAGTTTATTACAGATATACGTAACATTGCGTTGGGTGGTGACCACTCGGAGGGAATGGAGCCTCTAGGGGCAGTTGCGTACTCGCTCGGCAGTGTTTCAGTCGGCGAACTGCTTGCCGAGGAATTCGACGACGGCGCTGTGTAGTTCAGCGCTGCGCGGAATGGCACCGGTCATCCAGTACACGGCATGGACAAGGCCTTCATACAGTTCGACCTGCACGGGGACGCCTTGGTCGGCCAGCCGCCGGCCGTAGTCCACGCCCTCGTCCCGAGTGACCTCGTATTCGTTGAGTAACAGCAGGGTCGAGGGAAGCCCCGACAGATCCGCAGCCTTGGCCGGGGAGGCATACGGATTCTCAGCGTCTTCCGGGGTGGCCAGGTACTGCTCCCAGAACCAGTCGATCGCCTGCGTGGTGATCAGGTACCCCTCGGCGTTCTCCTCGCGCGACGGGAATCGTGCCGTGCCGTCGATGACCGGGTAGATCAATACCTGAGCGCGTAATGCCGGGCCGCCGGTGTCGCGCGCTCGGAGGGCTGTGACCGCGGCCAGGTTGCCTCCGGCGCTGTCGCCCATGACGGCTACCCGCGTGCTGTCGCCACCGAATTCGGCTGCGTGCTCGATCACCCAGTTCAGTGCGGCGAACGCATCTTCGGGTGCGGCAGGAAACTTGTGCTCGGGTGCCTTCCGGTAACTCGGTGCGGCGACGATAACTTGCGCGTCGGAGGCCAGCGCGCGGCATGGCTGCTCGGTGACGTCGAGGCTGCCGGCGACCCAGCCACCACCGTGGATGTACACCACGACCGGCAGCGGAGTTTCGGACTCCGGGATGTAGAGGCGAATTGCCTGATCGCCACCGGGTCCGGGGTAGACCGTATCGACAACACGCGCGACGTCTGCCTTCGGTGCCTGGAGGCCGCTGAAGGACTCGACGACCTCACGGACTTCAGCAATGCTCATCTGCTCGAACGACTTCAGTCCCTGCTCGTTCAGAGTGTCTATCAAATTCTTGACCGCAGGATCGAGTGCCATGGTGTGTTCTCCTTCGTGTCATGGGCAAGTCTGTTCAGCAGGCAGGTGGCGCCACACTATGGGTGCGTCCGGCGCGGAAAGTGTCCGAAAATGGCACATGCATCCGCCGCGTGGGTGTGTTTCACAATCGGACACGCAGACGCCCTACTGCGGTTCTAGGTTCGTTCGGAGTGATCAACCGACGGCTGGAGTTTCAGCGTCGCCGACAGGGAGGTACGGCAATGAACGCGATTGCAGCGATCGAAGGAAACGGTGACCATCGGGTCTTGGTGTTGCACGGCTGGGCACTGGACAGCAGCGTGTGGCTCACCGCACGCGCCTTGACGGATCAGTCCCGCTTCACCTACGCGTACGTCGACTTTCCGGGATACGGGGTGAACCGTCCCGAGGCACCGGCCGACGGAATCGACGGGATGGCCGCGGTCGCCCTCGGCGCCGCCGATCAGCTCGGGTGGTCGACCTTTTCCGTTCTCGGACATTCGATGGGCGGCACCACAGCTCTTCGGGTGGCGACCCTCGCACCTGAACGCGTGACCTCGGTCGTCGCACTGACGCCCGTCTCCCCGGCGGGTACCCCTCTCGACCAGGCGACCTACGAATCTTTTGCCGCGGCCTGGGCAGATCCGGGTGCAGCCATCCGGGGCGCCTTGGCGCCATACATCGACGAGACAGATTTGAAGAACCTGGTCGACCGCAACCGCTCGACGATGGACCAGGCGACGTGGGAGTCCTACCTGAAGAACTGGACCAGTCCCGACTTCCTCGACCGGATGGGCACGTACGAGGGGCCTACCACCCTGATCGTGGGTGAAAGCGACCCGTTTGTCACGGCCGAATACCTCGGGGACACGTTGGCGGCGTTGAAGAACGGGAATCTGAAGACCGTTCAGGGCAAAGCCGGGCACTACCCCATGGTGGAGAACGCTCGGGAGACGGTGGCGTTGTCGGAGC
This sequence comes from Rhodococcus sp. USK13, assembly GCF_018343855.1. NCBI lineage: Bacteria > Bacillati > Actinomycetota > Actinomycetes > Mycobacteriales > Nocardiaceae > Rhodococcus > Rhodococcus sp. USK13. The sequence goes on from NZ_CP069242.1 coordinate 2,000,210, forward strand.
AATCTCTGTACTGATCTGGCCGGGAACGCAACCCGGGTTCCGACCATGCCACGTTCGAGTCACGAATCCAGGGAGGATTCTCACAATGTTGAATCACGTTGTGACGGTGAGCCGTCCCGTCTCGGTGCGTGACGACACGACCGCGTGGGTGGAGGCGTGGCCGGATGCCCGAATACTTCGCGTGAACGGTCGCGGTCAGGTCCGGCTTGTCGACAGACAACTGATGCTGGAACCGGCCGCCGACCTGTACTCCGAGCCTCCCGCGCGTGCCGTGTTGCTCGGCGTCTGTGGCACGGTCCACGAGTGGGCGGTGCGCGACGAGTTCCCCGATGAGGATTCTTCTGCGGGAACCGCGGTCGAGGTCGGTGACCTGCGCTCACACGGAGCACTCCTCGAGGCTGCCGACACTGACCGGTATGTCACAGCGGTGGCATTGCTGACGTGGCAAGACGATGCCCCCTTCTGCGTCAAGGATGGGGCGCCGGCAACGATCACCTCGGGTGGCTGGATGCGCGTGTGCACGGCGTGTGGTCGGGAGGAATATCCGCGTACCGATCCGGCGATCATTTGTCTGGTGCACGACGGGGCAGACCGAGTACTGCTGGCGCGTCAGGCGAACTGGACGGCGCGGAATTTCTCGACGCTGGCGGGCTTCGTCGAGGCGGGCGAGTCTCTGGAAAGCTGTGTGGCACGGGAAGTTGCGGAGGAGGTCGGTCTCACGGTCTCCGATGTGGTCTACGTCGGAAGTCAGCCCTGGCCCTTCCCGCGCTCCCTCATGCTCGGATTCCATGCGACGGCCGACCCCCGAGACGAGCTCGTCTTCAGGGATGGCGAGATCAGCGAAGCTCTCTGGTGCACCCGCGCGGAGGTACGGGAGGCTCTGGCTGCCGGGGATTGGACGAGCCGGTCGGATGCGCACGTGTTGTTGCCCGGTGCAGCCTCGATTGCGAGGCGCATGCTCGAGGCGTGGGCGCGAGCCGGTGACTGACGCTCTGTCTCGGTCGGCACGGTTCCGTCATCGACTGGCGCTACTGCGGAAGGAACCGGCTTCCGTCGATCCCCAGGGCGCGCATTTTGCGGTAGAGGGTGGAGCGAGCTACTCCCAGGCGTTGCGCAGCCAGTAGTTTGTTGCCGTCGGTTTCGACGAGTGCTTTGAGCAACGCGTCACGCTCCGCCAATTCGAGCGACGTCGAGGCATTTCGGCGGCGTAGATCACCGTCGCGGTATCCGTCGGGCAGATGCTGCACTCCGATGTCGGAGCCCATCGCCCGCAGGAGCGAGGACGCCAGAACCGATTCGAGTTCTCGGACATTTCCCGGCCAATCCCGCGCGACCAGCAGTTGCAGAGCAGCGGGTTGCAGTCGCAGGCCGTTGCGGTCGGGGGAGTGCTTACGTAGTAGGGCGACACTGATGTCAGCGATATCTTCGGACCGAAGTCGCAGTGGATCGATCTCGATGCGGCGCATGAAATGATCGCACAGTCGTCCGGCGGGACCTTGACGGATCGCTTCGCCGGCGGTGGCAATGATCTGAGCGCGATGGTCGACTGCCTCACTGAGGACCGCGCAGACGTTGGGGACCAGTTTTTCCGGCAGGAGATCGAGGTGCCGGATGATAAGGGCGCCGTCGACCTTGTTCCAATTGACCAGTCCGGCAATCCACGCGTCGGGGTCGACAGAGGCGGTAGCAGCGTCGAACACGGTGAAACGGCCGTCGGCATCCTGCATCCGGTGGAGGGCGCTCGCGGCGAAGAACTTGCCGACGCCGGGTTCTCCGGTGACGAGGACAGGCGCGTCGATCGAGGCGAGCCGCTCGAGTTCGGTCTGCAGTCGTTTCGTCGACAAGCTGCGGCCGGGAATCTTGACAGTCTCCGCGCGTTTTTCGACGGAGGAGGCTGATGCCAATTGATGGGCGGACGACTTCTTCGTATCGCGGAGATGCTGCCGCATCTCGATGACGATGCCCGCCGGCGATCGGGAGTCTCCGACTCTACGTGCAGTCGCGGATACCGTGACGTTGTCGGCGAGCCTGACTTCCCCGATGAATTCGTCACGGCCGGCGAGCATTCGGCATGCCCAATCCCAGAGGAGCGCTTGGTCGGACGTGTCGATGATCTGCGCGGCCATCGGAGTGGTCATGATGACATCCTGGTTCAAGGACACCACTGCGGAGGAGCCGCGGCGAGAGGCCTGCAGGAAGGACTGGAGAAGCCGTTGCTCGCGATCGGAGGACTCGGCATAGAGGCGCGACTGAATTTCGCGAACGGCTGATTTCGCCAGGGCGCCCATCAGCGCGTTGGAATCCGACAGGTTGGAGGTGATGTCGAGTATCCCCTCCACGGTGCGAGTGATCGGATGGATGATAGGAACACCGACGCACGCCAGGCTCTGCAGCGCCTCACGGTAGTGCTCGCCACCGCTGACCTGGAACGGTCGTCGCTCCTCCAACGCGGTGCCGATCCCGTTGGTGCCGGTGTCCTCCTCGGCATACCGGAATCCGGGTGCCACGTAGGCGCGGTCCAAACGCGCTCGCAACCCAGCGTTGCCAGCCCTGCGGTCGACAATCTGCGCGGCGGAATCGGCCAGCAGGATGGTCGCGGGGGCGTCCAGCAGGTGGAGGACGAGGTTGTCGATCACGGGATCGGCGGCTCTTCTCAACCGGCTGTCACGATCCACGTCCGGCGTGTAGGGAAGATCGTCATCGCCGGACGAGACGCCGATAACTTCACACCGTCGCCACGACGCTTCGATCTCGGGTCGGAGATTGCTCAACTCTTGATTCTCTCGTGATGGCGCTGATGTCCGGAATCGTTCACGTTCGTTCCATGGCTCGCGACGCGCCTTGTCGATACTCATAACCACCTTACACAACTGGTCAGGGGATTTCCGGAGCTGATTTCCTCCCGGTAAATGTAACTTGGCTCACATCGGTCGCAGTGTCCTGTTTTGCTACAGTCCGCTCGCTGATCAGGTGGCACCTGCAAGTCCCGCACGAGCCAGCCGGTGCAGTCGGAGGCAGTGTGAAGGTGACTGCTGTGCGGCGGAAAGACCGCGCTACTAGTTTCGGGTCGGACCGAGCGGGTACGCGAAGGAGGTGAAGGCGAACGACCACCTGCAGAGAGGGCAACCCGGTTCCACGGGTGAGCGGGCTTCGGTGCTGTTGATCGCGGATCCGGGCAAGCCTGCGGTTCTCGCGGAACGCGTCGCGGAGTACCTGCCGGAGCGCCTCCGGAGCCGTGACCGGCTCGAGCGCCGGTGGACGACGTGCGTGCGAAGCAAGCCCTACCTCTCAGACGAGCAAGCGAATTTCGCAGATGTCATCGACGCGGTCGATCCGTCCTCCGAGGGGGAGGACATCGTCGTGTACCTCACCGATCTGCCGCGCCGCGAGGACACCCTGCCGGTAATAGCCGACGTCAGCGCCGACCACCTGTTTGCGCTCATCTCGGTCGTCGGGGTGGGGGGAGTCGACATCGAGGGCCGCGTCCGCACCGTCACCGAACTCGCGATCGCCCGCATCCTCGGTGAACCGGAACTGACGGCGCCGGGCGCGGCGCGACGGTTCCCGTGTGTGCAGATCGAGGACGGCATCCGGTATTTCGCGCCCTCGGGTCTGCGGCGACTTCGACTGCTGTCGGGGATGGTGCGGGCCAACCGGCCGTGGCGCTTGGTCACCGGACTGTCGAAGGTCCTCGTCGGCGCCTTCGCCACTGGTGCTGTCGCGCTGGCCACCAGCACTATCTGGATGTTCGCCGACACGATGGGTCCGTGGCGTATGAGTGCGGCAACGGTCCTGTCGATCGTAGCGATGATTCTCTGGCTGATCCTCGATCATGAACTCTGGGAGCGGCCTAAGTCACCGGAGGAACGCGACCGCTCGGTGCTGTACAACACCGCAACCGTCGTCACCCTGGTCATCGGCGTGATCGTCCTTCACGTGGCTCTGTTCTGCCTGCTGCTGTTCACCGCGTGTCTCACTCTTCCCCCGGAACTGCTGTCCCGCATTCTGGGGCACGGGGTCAACTTCTCCGATTACCTCACGCTCGCCTGGCTGCTGGCGTCCATCGCCACCATCGGTGGGGCGCTCGGGTCGGGCCTCGAGGACGACGCCGCCGTCACGGAGGCGGCGTACGGGGTCCGGCAGCGGCAACGCGTCGAGGAGACGCGGAGTCGGTCGAACGAAACGGGATGATCGCGGGTTTGCACAGCTCAGCAGACCTGAAACACCGGCCATCGCGACCGGCCGAATCCGCCCAAAAGAGGCGCGCGGCTATGCAAGCATGAAGTGTTGTGTTTTGTGGTGAAGCCGAACGGATGAGCCGGGGGGCGGGGAGAAGCGTCCGCCTCACACAAGCGCGTGTCCAGGTTCGGACGCGGCCACGATTTCTTCGGTCGGGGATACCGTACGCGGAGGAGCCGCCGTGAAACGTCTCGACACGCCCAACCCGCTGACACACAATCCGGACGCGGCACTCTTCCCGCTGTCCGCGGCGCAGCGTGCCACCTGGTTCGCGCAGCAACTCGAGCCCGCGGTGCCGATTTCGATCGCGCAGTACGTGGAGCTGCACGGCGACCTCGACGTCGACCTGTTGCGGAAGGAAACCGTCGCCGCCGGTCGCGAATTTCAGTCACCCTTTCTGAAGGTGGTCGAGGTCGACGGCCGGCCGATGCAGTACGTGGACCACACGACCGACACGTCGATCGCCTTCCTCGACTTCCGCGGCGAGAACGACCCGGTCGCGGCTGCCCACGACTGGATGGACAAGGACTACCGAACCCCACTCGACCTCGAGGCCGATCGACTGGTCGAGACGTCGATCTTGTGTGTGGGCGAGTCGCACTACCTCTGGTACAGCCGCATCCACCACGTCGCCCTCGACGGATACGCTGCCATGACGATGCTCAGCCGCATCGCGCACCGGTATTCGGCCTCGGTGAGCGCGCGGGAGCCGGACCAGAGTCGGGCAGCGACCCTGCGCGAGCTGTACGACATCGACGCCCGCTATCGATCCTCGGATAGGTACACGGCGGATCGGACGTACTGGGCACAACGCATCGAGGCCGTAGAGGGATCGACCCTGGCCGAGCGGCCCGCGCCCGCCGTGGCCAGGAGCAAAGTCGAAAGCGCCGTGCTGTCCGAGGCGGCGACTACCGGCCTCCACGGGTCCGGCAGGCAGGCAACGGCGGCCGCCGCAGCCACCATCATCGCCGCCTTCGCCTGCTACCTGTCGCGCCTGACCGGAAAAACCGATGTACTCGTGCACGTTCCCCTGTCCGGCCGGACCACGTCGTTGCTGCGCAATTCCGGCGGCATGATGGTCAATGTCGCGCCACTGTCGATCTCGGTCGAGGAAGGGGACACGGTCGGGGCCCTCGTGTCGCGGGTTCAGCGTGAACTGATGGGAGCGCTGCGCCATCAAAGGTGCAGCATCGACGACATCCGCCGCGACATGAGCGCGAGCAGTGCCGCCCGGCTGTACGGGCCCATGGTCAACGTCATGCTTTTCCCGCACGACGTCCAGCTGGGCGATTTGGTGGGCGAATACCACATCGTCACCTCGGGCCCGGTGGAGGATCTGCTGGTCAACGTGTATTCCAGCGGCACGCCGGCAGCCGTCTCCGTCGATTTCCGGGCGAATCCGGATCGGTACGAGGACGCGGCGCTGCGCACGCATCACCGGCAATTCGTCGAGTTGCTCGAGGAGTTCATCGCGGTCGACACGCACGTGCCCCTGTCGACCGTGCACCGCGCGACCGCCCGCATGGGTGAGCGATTACGCCTCGAAGCAGGTCACCTCGAGTACTGGAAAGCACGCTTGTCGGGTCTTACCGAGGTGCTGAATCTGCCCTCCGATCGAACCCGGCCCGCCGTGCAATCCCTGCGGGAAGACCGGGTGGGACTCCCGATCGGTGCCGAAACACATCGCCGGGTGGTCGCGCTGGCATCGGAGCACGGCACGACAGTCTTCCGGGTGCTGCACGCAGCCCTGGCAGTTCTCCTGAGCCGGCTTGTCGGTACCTCGGATGTGGCCGTCGGGACGACTGCCGCCGTGGCCGGCGGCCGGAACATCGTGGTGCTGCGGACGCGCGTCCGACCGGACCTGGCCTTCACCGCCCTGCTCGACCACGTGCGCGAGGTGGAAGAGGAAGCGTTCGAACATGGGGATGTTCCATTCGAGCAGGTGGTGGGGGCGCTCGAGATCGGCGATTCCGCGGCATATTCGCCGATTGTCCAGGTGCTTCTCGAGCGTCGCGACGATCCGGAGGGTGTCCGGCCCGAGATCGGCCGATTCGACCTTCGGGTGGCGACGGAAGAATTCTTCGATGCCGACGGCACTCCGTCCGGAATCACGGTGAGTCTCGGATTCGCCACCGATCTGTTCGACCCGGAGACGGTGGTCGGGCTCGGAATGCGATTTCGGCGCATCCTGGAGACGGTCACCGCAAACCCGGAGACAGGTGTCGGCGAGATTGATATCCTCACCGACCCGGAACGAGCCACTCTCGTCCCCGTATCGGGAGTGCCGGGTCGATCCGAACGCACGCTGCCCGAAGTGTTCGACATGGCAGCAAGAAACCATCCTGACCGCATCGCACTCACTTTTCGCGGCGTCGAGGTGACATATCGAGAATTGGACGAGCGCTCCAACCAAGTGGCGCGGGTCTTGATCGCACGTGGGATCGGTCCGGAGAACGCTGTCGCGCTGGGCTTGCCGCGCTCGATCGAGTCGGTTCTGTCGATGCTGGCGGTCGCGAAATCGGGCGCGGCATTCGTGCCGGTGGACCCGAACTATCCGGCCGAGCGCATCGCGCACATGCTCACCGATTCCGGAGTCGCCGTGGGTGTGACGGTGTCTGCCGAGCGATCCCGGCTGCCCGATTCGATTCCGTGGCTGCTCCTCGATGACGCCGAGTTCCGTACCCGCTGTGCGGCTTTGCCGGTGTCCGCCGTCACCGACAACGAACGGGTGCGACCGCTGCGCATGGAGAACGTGGCCTATCTGATCTATACGTCCGGTTCGACGGGCCTCCCCAAAGGCGTGTCGGTCACCCACAGTGGCCTGGACAGCTTCGCCGTGGAGCAGCGCCTCCGATTCGGAGCGACGCAGACCTCACGGACCCTGCACTTCTCCACACCGAGCTTCGACGCGTCCCTGTTCGAGTATCTCCAGGCCTTCGGTGCCGGTGCCACCATGGTGATTGTTCCGCCGACGATATACGGCGGCACCGAGTTGGCCCGGATCCTGAAACTCGAGCGGGTCACTCACGGGTTCATCACTACCGCTGCGCTCGGATCCATCGACCCGGACGGACTCACCGACTTCCAGGACGTGGTGTTCGGCGGCGAGATGTGTCCGCCCGAACTGGTGAAGCGGTGGGCCCCGGGCCGCAGGTTGTGCAACGCATACGGACCGACCGAGACCACCATCATGGCGAACATCAGTGAACCGATGTCGCCTGCGGGAGCGATCACCCTGGGCGGTCCGCTCCGCGGATTCCACGAGGTGGTCCTCGACGCGCGGATGACACCGGTACCGATCGGAGTGGCCGGGGAACTCTACCTCTCGGGTGACGCGCTGGCGCGCGGCTATCACGGCAAGCCGGCGCTGACCGCGGAACGCTTCGTCGCCAATCCTTTCGGCGACCCCGGCCGCCGAATGTACCGAACCGGAGATGTCGTACGGTGGCGGGCCGATCACACGATCGAGTACGTGGGTCGCAGCGACTTCCAGGTGAAGATCCGTGGGTTCCGTGTGGAACCCGGCGAGATCGACACGGTTCTCCACACTCATCCGTGGGTGAGAACTGCGGTGACGATACCGCGGACCGCTCCGTCCGGTGACACCGTCCTCGTGTCGTATGTACTGCCGGTTCCCGGCCAGCGGCTCTCGACTGCCGATGTGATGGACTATGCCCGAAAGCAGCTGCCGCGACACCTCGTTCCGTCCGCGATCATGGTGCTGGACGAGATGCCGTTGACGCGAGTGGGAAAGCTCGACCGTGCGGCCCTGCCTGCGCCGGAATTCGGCGGCGCGGCCACCGAGCGTCGCGCACCGGCAAATCCGGTGGAGCAGACTGTCGCGCAGGTATTCGTGGACGTGCTGGGAGTGGAGCATATCGGTGTCGACGACGACTTCTTCGATCTCGGTGGAAACTCCCTCGTGGCAACCAGAGTAATCGCTCGCGTCAACGCCGCGCTGAGCGTCGACCTCGGTGTCCGGGACCTTTTCGAGGCGCCGACGGTGAAAAAGTTGGCAGGGCGGATCGAGCCTGCGGACGTGCGGAGAACCGACCGCCTGACTCTGGTCGCACGCGAGCGTCCGGACCGCATACCCCTCTCGCTTGCGCAGCAGCGCGTGTGGTTCATCAATCAGTTCGACCCCACTTCGCCTGCATACAACATTCCCATGGCGGTCCGACTGTCCGGCACCCTCGACGTGGAGGCACTCCGGGCCGCCGCCGAGGATGTCATCGAACGACACGAATCCCTGCGCACCAGGTATCCGGACTCGGCAGCAGGACCGGAACAATCGATCGTGACTGCGCCGCAGGTGGTTCCCGACCTCACGCCGAAAGTCGTCGACAACGAGCACGAGGTTCGCGAACATATTGGCGCGCTGATTCACCAGGGTTTCGACGTCAGCGGTGAAGTACCCGTGCGTGGTGCACTGCTGCGAACCGGCCCCGACGAGCACGTCCTCCTTCTCGTGGTCCACCACATCGCCGCGGATGGCGCTTCGCTGGCACCGCTGGCACACGACCTGATGGTGGCGTACTCCGCGCGAGTTCGCCAGCAGATGCCGGACTGGCTCCCACTCCCGGTTCAGTACGCCGACTACAGCCTGTGGCAACGGGCCGTCCTCGGCAGTGATCAGGACCCCGAGAGCGTGATGTCGGCGCAATTGGACTACTGGAAGAAGACACTCGCCGGCCTCCCCGACGCGATAACCCTTCCCTTGGATCGTCCGCGACCCGCGAACCGGACGCTGCGAGGCGACGTTGCCCCGTTCTCGGTGCCTGCGAAACTACATCGGGAGCTTCTGGTGCTCGCGCGTCAACATGATGCGACGATGTTCATGGTGATGCACGCGGCTCTGGCGGTGCTGGCGGCGCGGCTGAGCGGATCCGACGACATCGCGATCGGGACGCCGATCGCGGGACGCGGCGAAGCAGCGCTCGATGACCTGGTGGGGATGTTCGTCAACACGTTGGTTCTGCGAACCGCCGTGGATTCCGGAATCACATTCGACGACATGATTTCTCGTGCACGGGACGCCGACCTCGGAGCGTTCGGGCACATGGAAGTGCCGTTCGAGAGTGTCGTGGAGGCGCTCGATCCCGGCCGGTCGACCAGCTATTCACCCTTGTTCCAGGTTATGTTGGAATTCCGGAACACAGCGACGGCTCACCTGGAACTGCCGGGACTGACCGCAGAGGTCATCGAGGTCGACACCGGTGTGTCCCAGTTCGATCTGCAGTTGACGCTCGCGGAGCACTACGACGAATCCGGCAGTCCCGCAGGTATCTCCGCAACCTTCACATTCGCGACGGATGTCTTCGACAGGCCGACGGTGGTGGGCTTCGGGGAGCGTTTCCTCCGAATTCTACGGGCTGTGACGGCGGATCCGATTGCGGCACTGGGCACTATCGACATCCTCGCGCCGGGTGAGCGGGAGTTGGTGTTGGGGGGGTGGAATGCGACGGGGTGTGTGGTGCCGGGGGTGTCGTTGGTGGGGTTGTTCGAGGAGCGGGTGGGGTGTGTGCCGGATGCGGTGGCGGTGGTGTTCGGTTCGGTGGTGTTGTCGTATGGGGAGTTCGGTGTGCGGGTGCGTCGGTTGGCGCGGTTGTTGATGGGGTTGGGGGTGGGTCCGGAGTCGTTGGTGGGGATTGCGGTGGGGCGGTCGGTGGAGTTGGTGGTGGGGATTTATGCGGTGCTCGAGGCGGGGGTGGGTATGTGCCGGTGGATGTGGATCAGCCGGTGGAGCGGGTGGAGTATGTGTTGGGTGTGGCCGCTCCGGTGTTGGTGTTGAGTACGTCGGTGGATCGGGTGGGGTTGCCGGGTTCGGTTGTGGTGGTGGAGTTGGATGTTGTTGATGTGTCGGGGTTTTCGGGGAGCCGATTTCGGATGGGGAGCGGTTGGGGGTGTTGCGTGGGGAGAATCCGGCGTATGTGATGTTCACGTCGGGTTCGACGGGTCGGCCGAAGGGGGTGGTGGTTTCGCATGCGGGCATTGTGAATCGGTTGTTGTGGATGCAGGGGAGTATGGGCTGGGTTCGGATGATGTGGTGTTGTTGAAGACGCCGGTGACGTTCGATGTGTCGGTGTGGGAGTTGTTCTGGCCGTTGATGGTGGGGGCGCGGTTGGTGGTGGCGGAGCCGGGTGGGCATCGTGATCCGGCTTATCTTGTGGATGTGATCGTCGAAAATGGGGTGACGACGGCGCATTTCGTGCCGTCGATGTTGGCGGTGTTCACGGCGGAGCCGGCGGTGGCGCGGTGTGTGAGTGTGCGGCGGGTGTTCGCGTCGGGGGAGGCGTTGTCGGCGTCGGTGGCGTCGAGGATGCGGGGGTTGGTGCCGGGTGTGCGGGTGCATAACTTGTATGGGCCGACGGAGGCGTCGGTGGATGTGACGTTTCATGAGGTGACCGATGCGGATGTGGTGGGGGTGCCGATCGGGGTTCCGGTGTGGAATACGCAGGTGTTTGTGTTGGATGGGTGGTTGCGGCCGGTGCCGGTGGGGGTGGTGGGGGAGTTGTATGTGGGGGTGTGCAGTTGGCGCGGGGGTATCGGGGTCGGGTGGATTTGACGGCGGATCGGTTTGTGGCGAATCCGTTCGGGTGTGGTTCGCGGTTGTATCGGACGGGGGATCGGGTTCGGTGGTTGTCGGGTGGGGAGCTCGAGTATGTGGGTCGGGTGGATTTTCAGGTGAAGTTGCGGGGGCAGCGGGTGGAGTTGGGGAGATCGAGGCGGTGTTGTTGCGGTATGGGGGTGTGGCGCAGGCGGTGGTGGTGTTGCGGGGTGGGTCGGGTGGGGAGTTTGTGGTGGGGTATGTGGTGCCTGAGTGTGGGGTGGTGGTGGAGGGTCGGGCGGTGGTGGAGTGGGCGGCGGGGGTGTTGCCGGGGTATATGGTGCCGTCGGTGGTGGTGGTGCTCGATGAGTTGCCGGTGACGGTGAATGGCAAGCTCGACCGCAAGGCCCTCCCCGAGCCCGACTTCGGCGCCGAGATGCCCGGATACGTCGCTCCCCGTGGCGTGTTCGAGGAGATAGTGACTGCGGTTGTCGCCGACCTGCTCGGAATTCCGCGGGTGGGAGTGAACGACAACTTCTTTGCCATGGGCGGAAACTCCCTGACGGCCACTCGCTTGGTGGCGCGCGTCAATGCCGCTGTCGGAAACCGGATCAGCGTTCGCGACGTGTTCGACGCGCCGACCGCGGCCGGCTTGGCGATGCTGGCGCAGTCGCACGAAGGGCGTGAATCCCGCCCGCCGCTGAAGGCGAGGGAAACCGGCGCGGAAGTCCCGGTGTCACCCGCCCAACAGCGGATGTGGTTCATCAACCAATTCGACACCTCCTCGTCCGCATACAACGTGGCGTTTGCGTTGAGGCTGGAGGGTGAACTCGACATACCTGCGCTCCAGGCGGCGGTCGCCGACGTGATCGAGCGGCACGAGGCCGTGCGCACCATCTTCCCCCTCACCGACCACGGACCGCGTCAGGTGATCGTGCCGACGACGAGCGCGCTGCCCCACCTCACTCCGGTCGGTGTGACGGGAGAGGCCGAACTCCGTGCACGCGCCCTGCGGGTGCTGTCCGAGGGATTCGACGTGACGCAGCAGGTTCCACTGCGCGCGAACCTTTTCCAACTCGACGAGAATGCGCACGTGCTCGCGGTGGTCGTGCACCACATTGCGGCCGACGGCTTCTCGATGTCTCCGCTGGCCCGCGACGTCATGGACGCGTACGTGTCGAGAGTGAATGGAACTGCGCCGAATTGGGACCCGCTCCCCGTGCAGTACGCCGATTACACGCTGTGGCAGTACGAGTGGCTGGGCTCGGAGGCAGAGGAAACCTCGCCGATGTCGAGACAGCTGGCCTATTGGACCACCGCGCTGTCGGACCTGCCCGAAGTACTGGACCTACCCACCGACCGTCCCCGACCGGCTGTCCGATCACTTCGCGGCGGACGCGTCGAGTTCGAGATCGCTCCGGAGATTCACGCCGGAGTGGTGGCGCTGGCGCGGCAACACACAACGACGGTGTTCATGACAGTGCATGCCGCGCTGGCGATCTTGTTGGCACGACTGAGCGGGTCCGATGACATCGCCGTCGGGACGCCGATCGCCGGGCGTGGTGAGCGTGAACTCGACGACGTGGTGGGGATGTTCGTGAACACGCTCGTCCTCCGCACCCGAGTCGACGGCGGCGCCACCTTCACCGAGTTCTTGGACAATGTTCGGGAAACCGACCTCGGTGCCTTCATGCACGCCGATATTCCGTTCGAACGCGTGGTGGAGGCAGTGAGTCCGTCCCGCTCGACGGCCTACTCACCGCTGTTCCAGGTGATGTTCGAATTCCAGAACATCGAGCGGCCCACGCTGGAACTGCCGAATCTGCGGGTGCGGAGCATCGATGTGGCGATCGAGACCGCAAACTTCGACCTCCAGTTGACGCTGGCCGAGAACGTGGACGCGGATGGCAACCCCGGAGGGATCACCGCGGGACTCGGTTATGCGACCGACCTCTTCGACGAGGCTACGGTGGCCGGGTTCGCGGAACGACTCCAGCGCATCCTCGCGACCGTCACGGCCGGCCCGGACGCCCCGGTGGGTGACATCGACATCCTCGGCGTTCGCGAACGCGCCGACCTGATTCCGGTGACGGGCGCTGTGGCGGGTGCAGCGCGGACGCTGCCGGAACTGCTCGCGGCGGCGGTCGCCCACGATCCGGACGCCGTCGCATTGGTCTTCGAGAGTCGTCACGTGCGCTACCGCGAACTCGATGAGCGTTCGAATCAATTGGCTCGCGGTTTGATCGAGCGTGGGGCCGGGCCGGAAACCGTGGTGGCCGTGTGCGTGCCCCGTTCCGTCGAGTCCGTTCTGGCCGTGTGGGGGGTGGCCAAGTCGGGTGCCGCGTTCCTTCCGGTGGATCCCCAGCACCCGGCGGCGCGCATCGAATACATGCTCACCGACTCCGGGGCCGTGTTGGGTGTGACGACTTCGTCGCAACGCAGCGCACTGCCCGGCGGGTTGCCGTGGCTGGCGGTGGACGAAGCGGACGGGCTGTCGACGTACCCGGCGTCGGCAGTCACCGAGGACGAGCGGACTTCGCCGGTCCGGCTCGACAATCCGGCCTACCTGATCTACACCTCGGGGTCGACGGGACGACCCAAAGGCGTGGTGACCACGCATCGCGGCCTGGCAGATTTCGCCCTGCAGGAGCGGGAGACTTTCGCCACGACGGCCGCGTCCAGAGTGCTGCATTTCGCGTCACCGAGCTTCGATGCCTCCGTACTGGAATTGCTGTTGGCCGTCGGGGCGGCCGCCACCATGGTGATCGCACCACCGACCGTGTACGGCGGCGCCGAACTGACGCAACTCCTGGAAGCCGAGCGGGTGACGCATTGCTTCGTCACCCCGGCCGCGCTGGCGTCGGTCGATACCGCTCAACTCACCGACCTCGAGTGCGTGGTCACAGGCGGCGAAGCGTGTCCCCCGGAACTATGTGCGGGGTGGGCACCGGGCAGGCGAATGTTCAACGCGTACGGTCCGACCGAAGCGACAGTCGTGTCCAGTATCAGCGACGCACTGGTACCGGAGGCGGCGGTCACCATCGGCGCGCCTACTCGTGGCTTCTCCGAGGTCGTGCTCGACTCACGTCTGCAGCCGGTCCCGGTAAATGTGCCCGGGGAGTTGTATCTCGCAGGCGCCGCCCTCGCGCGCGGCTATCACCGGCGGATCACTCTGACGGCCGAACGCTTCGTCGCCGATCCCTTCGGCCCGGCGGGCAGCCGGATGTATCGCACCGGGGATCGGGTGCGTTGGACGAGGGACGGGCAACTGGAATACCTCGGCCGCAACGACACCCAGGTGAAGATCCGGGGCTTTCGCATCGAACTCGGTGAGATCGAGTCCGCCCTGCTTGCCCACGACGATGTGGCCCAGGCCGTCGCAAGCGTGTGGAACGGGGACGGCAGTGCTGATCGGCTGATCGGTTACCTCGTGCCGGAATCCGGCGTGTCGATCGACCCGAGGGCGGTGCTCGACTTCGTCGGTGGCCGGTTGGCGTTGTATATGGTGCCGGCCGCGCTGGTCGTGCTCGATTCGCTTCCGCTGACTGTTCACGGGAAGCTCGATCGCACAGCACTTCCCGCCCCCGACTTCGGAGCCTCTGCGTCGCAGAGCCGGCCGCCGCGAACGGAGACCGAGGAGCTTCTCGCGGGACTGTTCGCGGATGTTCTCGGGATCGACTCGGTAGGTGCCACGGCCGATTTCTTCGCGCTCGGCGGCGACAGCATCATGTCGATACAGTTGGTGGCCCGCGCCAAGGCCGCCGGGGTAATCCTCTCTCCCCGAGACGTGTTCGATCGCAGAACGGTGGCCGGCCTCGCGGAGGTGGCGCGATTCGACGACGGAGGTCCAGTCGCGCTCGATGAGATGCCGGGCGGGGGCGTCGGCACCCTGCCCTTGACGCCGGTGGCCCGCTGGTTGATCGAACGCAGCGGCGGCCGACTCGACAGGTTCTCCCAAGCGCTGCTGCTCGCGGCCCCCGCCGGCCTCACTCGGGACGTTCTCGAGGGTGCCGTGGACGCGTTGCTCGATCGGCACGACATGCTCCGGGCACGATTGCTCGCCGACGACCAGGGTATGGAAGTGCTGTCGCCGGGATCGGTGCGGGCGCAGGGGTTGGTTCGCCACTTGCCGGTCGAGACGGTCGACGGGGACGGCTTCACAGCGCTCGCGGCCGCAGAACTCGATGCTGCGGCCGACCACCTGGATCCGGCCGGCGCAGCCATGCTGCGGGTGGTGTGGTTCGACGTTCCGAACGGCGTCGGGCGCCTACTCGTGGTGGTCCATCACCTCGCGGTCGACGGTGTGTCGTGGCGCATTCTCGTCGCCGACCTCGCGTCGGTGTGCACTCAGCTTCAGGTGGGCGCGACTCCTACTCTGCCGGACGTTGGAACGTCGATGCGGCGGTGGTCGCATGGCCTGCGCGACGCGGTGCCGCAACGAATGCCGGAACTGCCGATGTGGGAGACAATTCTCGACGGCACAGATCCGTTGATCGGTTCGCGTCCGCTGAACCCCGAAGTCGACGTCGCCGCGACCGTGGACACGGTCACCGTCGACGTGCCGTCGAGCGTGACCGCCGACCTGCTCACCACGCTTCCGGCGGTCTTCCACGGCAGCGTCGGCGACGGGCTGCTGACCGCGCTGGCATTGGCACTGACCGCCTGGCAAGGCGAACAGGGCAGTGCCGCAGCGGACACCGTTATCACACTCGAAGGGCACGGACGCGAGGAGCACGTCGTCGCGGGCGCGGATGTGTCCCGCACCGTCGGCTGGTTCACCACTGTGTACCCGGTGAGAGTGAACCTCACCGGAATCGATGTCGACAACGCCCTGACCGGAGGCCGCGCGGCAGGGCAGGCAGTCAAGGCGGTCAAAGAACAGTTGCTCGCCATTCCGGATCACGGGATCGGTTTCGGAATGCTGCGCTACCTGGACGATGACACGGCAATGTCGCTTCGCCGGTTCCGTTCTCCCCAGGTCAGTTTCAACTATCTGGGCCGGGTCGTCACCACAGGCGGAAGGGAGGACTGGCTCCCGGTGGAGAGCACGCTCGGCGGAACCCAGAACACCGACATGCCCGTTGCATCCGTTCTCGACATCAACGCCCTGGTCGACGACCGCCCCGACGGCCCCCGCCTGAGGGCGACGATCGCCTATCCCCGCGGCGTACTCGACCACGCCGGGGTCACGGCCTTCGCGAATCTGTGGCGCAGCGCGCTCGGCGGACTTGCGGCGCACGTGGCGCGGCCGGGAGCGGGCGGGCTGACACCGTCCGATGTGCCGCTGGTGTCGGTCAGCCAGCAGCAGATCGAGCGCTGGGAAGAGCGGTTTCCGGCGCTGCGTGACGTGTGGTCGCTGTCGCCGCTGCAGTCGGGATTGCTCTTCCACACGTCGCTCGTCACCGACAGGGTGGACGTCTACACGGCACAAATGCGGATCGACCTGGAGGGGACCGTCGACGCCGAGCGTCTGCGGGCTGCCGCGGCCGGACTGCTGGCCCACCACGCGAACTTGCGGTCCGCGTTCGTCTACGACGACGACGGGGTTCCGGTGCAGCTGGTGCTCGATGCGGTGGAGGCGCCGTGGCGGGAGGTGGATCTGACCGGACACGGGCCGGAGGCCGCTGCGGAGTTGACACGCCTCCTCGACGAAGACCGCAGCGCCCGGTTCGATCTCGAAGCACCCCCGCTCGTGCGATTCATGTTGCTGCATACGAGTCCTGGCAGCTACGTGCTCGTCATCACCAACCATCACATCGTCCTGGACGGCTGGTCGATGCCGCTGCTCGTGCGGGAATTGCTCGTGCGTTACGCCGATGACAGCCCAGATATCCTGCCGGAGGCACCGTCGTACAGCACCTATCTGGAATGGGTAGCGAACCGCGACCGAGAGACATCGGCGCGGGCCTGGGAGGGGGCCCTCGACGGCGTCGAGGAGCCGACACTGGTGGCGCCGCACGCGTCGGCGATGCAGTACGGAGTGCCCGGCGAGGTCGACGTCGACCTGCCCGCCGATGTGATCGCCCCGCTGGACGCGGTGACACGGCGCCTCGGCGGCACAATGAACACGGTGATCCAGGCGGCGTGGGGAGTGTTGTTGTCGCGGTTGCTCTCCCGCGACGACGTGGTTTTCGGCGCCACGGTCTCGGGGCGACCGCCGCACCTACCCGGCGTCGAGGACATGGTGGGGTTGTTCATCAACACCCTGCCGGTGCGGGTGCGGGTGAACCCGGCGGAGACCTTCGCGGAACTGCTCGGCCGCATGCAGGGGGAGCAGACTGCCCTGCTCGATCACCACCACGTCGGGCTCGGTGAAATTCAGCAGCGAGTCGGTCTGGGAACCCTGTTCGACACGCTGTCGGTGTTCGAATCGTATCCGATCGACACGTCCGGCTTGGGCGAGGACACCGACATCGCAGGCATGCGAGTGACGGGCGTCGATGCCCGCGACGCCACACACTATCCCCTCACCCTGATGACGAGTCTCGAACCGCAACTCCGGTTGAGCCTTCGCTACCAAGCCGGTGCCATCGACCACGAGACGGTCACCCGAATCGCGGGGCGACTGAGCGCAATTCTCGGCACCATCTCCCGGGACGTCGACACTCTGGTAGGCGACGTCGATCTCTTCGCGCCGGGTGAGCGGGAGTTGGTGTTGGGGGGGTGGAATGCGACGGGGTGTGTGGTGCCGGGGGTGTCGTTGGTGGGGTTGTTCGAGGAGCGGGTGGGGTGTGTGCCGGATGCGGTGGCGGTGGTGTTCGGTTCGGTGGTGTTGTCGTATGGGGAGTTCGGTGTGCGGGTGCGTCGGTTGGCGCGGTTGTTGATGGGGTTGGGGGTGGGTCCGGAGTCGTTGGTGGGGGTTGCGGTGGGGCGGTCGGTGGAGTTGGTGGTGGGGATTTATGCGGTGCTCGAGGCGGGGGTGGGTATGTGCCGGTGGATGTGGATCAGCCGGTGGAGCGGGTGGAGTATGTGTTGGGTGTGGCCGCTCCGGTGTTGGTGTTGAGTACGTCGGTGGATCGGGTGGGGTTGCCGGGTTCGGTTGTGGTGGTGGAGTTGGATGTTGTTGATGTGTCGGGGTTTTCGGGGAGCCGATTTCGGATGGGGAGCGGTTGGGGGTGTTGCGTGGGGAGAATCCGGCGTATGTGATGTTCACGTCGGGTTCGACGGGTCGGCCGAAGGGGGTGGTGGTTTCGCATGCGGGCATTGTGAATCGGTTGTTGTGGATGCAGGGGGAGTATGGGCTGGGTTCGGATGATGTGGTGTTGTTGAAGACGCCGGTGACGTTCGATGTGTCGGTGTGGGAGTTGTTCTGGCCGTTGATGGTGGGGGCGCGGTTGGTGGTGGCGGAGCCGGGTGGGCATCGTGATCCGGCTTATCTTGTGGATGTGATCGTCGAAAATGGGGTGACGACGGCGCATTTCGTGCCGTCGATGTTGGCGGTGTTCACGGCGGAGCCGGCGGTGGCGCGGTGTGTGAGTGTGCGGCGGGTGTTCGCGTCGGGGGAGGCGTTGTCGGCGTCGGTGGCGTCGAGGATGCGGGGGTTGGTGCCGGGTGTGCGGGTGCATAACTTGTATGGGCCGACGGAGGCGTCGGTGGATGTGACGTTTCATGAGGTGACCGATGCGGATGTGGTGGGGGTGCCGATCGGGGTTCCGGTGTGGAATACGCAGGTGTTTGTGTTGGATGGGTGGTTGCGGCCGGTGCCGGTGGGGGTGGTGGGGGAGTTGTATGTGGGGGTGTGCAGTTGGCGCGGGGGTATCGGGGTCGGGTGGATTTGACGGCGGATCGGTTTGTGGCGAATCCGTTCGGGTGTGGTTCGCGGTTGTATCGGACGGGGGATCGGGTTCGGTGGTTGTCGGGTGGGGAGCTCGAGTATGTGGGTCGGGTGGATTTTCAGGTGAAGTTGCGGGGGCAGCGGGTGGAGTTGGGGGAGATCGAGGCGGTGTTGTTGCGGTATGGGGGTGTGGCGCAGGCGGTGGTGGTGTTGCGGGGTGGGTCGGGTGGGGAGTTTGTGGTGGGGTATGTGGTGCCTGAGTGTGGGGTGGTGGTGGAGGGTCGGGCGGTGGTGGAGTGGGCGGCGGGGGTGTTGCCGGGGTATATGGTGCCGTCGGTGGTGGTGGTGCTCGATGAGTTGCCGGTGACGGTGAATGGCAAGCTCGACCGCAAGGCCCTCCCCGAACCCCACTTCACCACAGCGGGGTATCGCGCTCCGACGACACCCGTGGAGCAGTCTGTCGCCACAGCTTTCGCTGACGTCCTCGGTGTCGACCGCGTCGGCGCGGACGACAGCTTCTTCGCACTCGGTGGCGATTCGCTCAGCGCCACCAGGGCGGTGGCCCGCATCAACAGCGCGCTGGAGACGACACTCGCTGTGGGCGTGCTGTTCGACAACCCCGTGGTATCCGACCTGGCCGATCGGATCGGGCCGTCCCTGCTGACGAACTCCGTTACCCCGGAACTGACCGCGCGACCGCGGCCCGATCGGCTTCCCCTTTCTCTGGCGCAACAGCGTATGTGGTTCATCAACCAGTTCGACACCTCCTCACCGGCATACAACATTCCGGTTGCGCTACGTCTGGACGGCGTGATAGACCTGCCGACTCTCCGGGCGGCACTCGGTGACGTCATCGAACGGCACGAGACACTGCGTACCATGTATCCCGGTTCTGCCGACGGACCCCATCAAGTCATCGTGGAGACGAGAACCGCCATCCCCGAACTGGATTCGACATCCGCTACCGAACGGGACCTTCGAGATCTCCTCGCCACCTTTTTCGGCAAGGGATTCGATGTCACCGAGGAACTGCCCATCCGGGTGACGTTGGTGAGCCTCGCTCCCGAGAGTCACGTCCTGGCCCTCGCCGTACATCACATTGCGGCCGACGGCTTCTCGATGACGCCCCTGGCGCGCGATGTGATGCTTGCCTACACCGCGCGCAAACAACAGCGCGCGCCCGGCTGGGCACCGCTGCCCGTGCAGTACGCCGACTACAGCCTGTGGCAGCGCGAGGTCCTGGGCACCGAGGACCAGCCCGAGTCGGTGCTGTCGGAGCAACTCGGCTACTGGATCCGGACGCTGTCGGGCAGCCCGGAGGTTGTGCCGTTGCCCCTGGACCGACCGCGACCCAGACAAAGATCCTCCCGGGGTGCCGTCGTCACCCGCGACATCGCGCCTGCCGTGCATTCCGCCTTGCTCGACCTTGCACGCCAAGCTCGTTCGACTCTGTTCATAGTGATGCACGCGGCCTGGGCAGTGCTGCTCCAACGGCTGTCGGGCTCACACGACGTGGTGGTGGGAACGCCGATCGCGGGCCGCGGCCACCGGGCGCTCGACGATGTAGTGGGGATGTTCGTCAATACGCTCGTGCTCCGCACGTCGGTGCCGTCAGGGGCATCGTTCGCCGACGTACTCACCGAGGTGCGCTCAGCTGACCTCGGCGCATTCGAGCACGCGGACATCCCGTTCGAGCGGCTCGTAGACGAGTTGGTGCCCGAGCGGTCCACTGCGCACACACCCCTGTTCCAGGTGCTCCTCGAGTTCCGGAACGACACGCGCGTACGCCTGGAGCTGCCGGGGTTGGCAGTCGAATCCCTCGACGTCGATCTCGAGGTGGCGCAATTCGACTTGCAGCTGAGCCTCGCAGAGCGGCTCGGCGAGAACGGGATGCCGACCGGGATCACCGCCGGCTTCCGTTACGCGACCGACGTATTCGACCGCACATCGGTCGAGCGTCTCGCGCAGCGCTTCCTCCATGTGGTCGAGACCGTGTCGGCAGACCCGACGGTGCTCGTGGACGACGTCGACCTCCTCCTCCCGGCCGAGCGCGAGTTCGTGCTCACCTCCGCGCATCGACCGGCACAGCACGTCGCGCCGTCGACGTTGGCGGACGTTTTCGACCGTGTGGTGGCCGCCGCCGGCGATGCCGTCGCCGTGCGCTGTGACGGCTCGTCCGTGACCTACCGGGAACTCGACGACCGGGCGAACCGGCTCGCGAGACTGCTGGCCGACCAGGGAGCGGGCGCGGAAACACTGGTGGCCGTGGTCATGACGCGTTCCGTCGACTTGGTGGTTGCGGCTCTGGCAGTGGTGAAGTCGGGCGCCGGGTACCTCCCTGTCGATGTAGCCTCTCCTCCGGAACGGCTGACCTTCCTGCTGAGCGATGCCCAGCCGAGATGTGTACTGACCACCACCGCGGACGCACCGGTTGTCGATACTGCCTGCGCCCCGGTCATTATCGTGGACGACCCCGACACGCTGACCGCGGTGCAACGCTTCTCGCCCCTGCCGATCACGGATGTCGACCGGTGCAGTCCGTTGCACCCGGACTCGGTGGCGTACGTGATCTACACGTCGGGCTCCACCGGACGGCCGAAGGGTGTGCAGGTCTCACATCGCAACGTGGTTGCCTTGCTGGCACAAACCCAGTCGCTGTTCGGTTTCGGGCCCGACGACGTGTGGACCATGTTCCATTCCGCCGCATTCGACTTCTCGGTGTGGGAGATGTGGGGAGCGCTCGCGCACGGTGGCCGGCTGGTACTGGTGGACTACTTCACCGCGCGCTCACCCGAGAAGTTCCTCGAACTCCTGCGCGGCGAATACGTCACAGTCCTGAACCAAACTCCCACTGCCTTTTACCAGTTGGCAGAAGCGGATCGTCTGGCCGGTGGTCCCGCACTGTCCCTCCGGTACGTGATCTTCGGTGGGGAAGCCCTCGAATTCGCGCAACTGCAGCGCTGGTACGCACGCCGGGACGACACCGCGCCGGTTCTGGTCAATATGTACGGCATCACGGAAACGACGGTGCATGTCAGCCACCTGCCGATCGACCGGGACACCGTGACGGAGCAGCCCGCATCCGTGATCGGCCGGGGCCTACCCGGGCTGCGCGTCTACGTCCTCGACGACCGGCTGCATCCGGTGCCGCCGGGCGTGATCGGGGAACTGTACGTCGCAGGGGAGCAGGTGTCGCGCGGATACCTCGGCCGTCCCGCCCTCACGTCCGCCCGGTTCGTTCCCGACCCGTTCCTGCCGGAGTCCCGGATGTACCGGACCGGTGACCTCGGCAGGTGGAACCGCGACGGGCAGCTGGAGTACCTCGGCCGCAATGACCTCCAGGTGCAGGTGAAGGGTTACCGGATCGAACTCGGTGAGGTGGAGTCGGCTCTCCTCGCGTGTGAAGGAGTGGCGCAGTCGGCGGTGACGGTGCACGGGAGTCGATTGGTGGGGTACGCCGTGCCGGAGACCGGCGTATCGATCGACCCGGCTGTGCTCATCGACGCAGCCGCAGAGAGGCTGGCTTCGCACATGGTGCCGGCAGCAGTGGTGGTTCTCGACGAGATGCCGTTGACGGCGAACGGCAAGCTCGACCGGAAAGCTCTGCCCGAACCGGACTTCGGTCGACAGGTCACCACGAGCCGTACCTCCCTCACCGAGACCGAACGCATTCTCGCCGGCCTGTTCGCCGAGGTCCTGGGCCTCGACACGGTGGGCGTCGACGACTCGTTCTTCGCCATCGGTGGCGATTCGATCATGTCCATCCAGCTGGTCACCCGCGCCAAGGCAGCCGGGGTGGTGATCTCGCCGCGAGACGTGTTCGAACGTAGAACCGTTGCGGCTCTGGCCGAAATCGCCGGACAGGGTGACCAGGCGGTGATTCTGGAGGAGCTGCCCGGTGGCGGTGTCGGGGAGATTCCGTTGACCCCGATAGTGCGGTGGCTCCTCGGCCGAGGCGGAGATTTCCGGCGTTACTCGCAGACCGCACTGTTCACCGTGCCTGCGACCTTGGACGAGGACACCCTGACGCGGGCCGTCCAGGCCCTGCTGGATCGGTACGACCTCCTGCGGTCGCGTCTGTACCGCACCTCGCACACCGAAGAGGGCTGGTCGATGGAGGTGCAAGCCGAAGGGGCGGTGCGGGCGGCCACGCTCGTACGCCGGGTGCCGGTGGACGGTGACGACGTCTCCGATCTCGCCGCGAGGGAACTCGACGCAGCCCTCGATCGGCTTGATCCCGGGTCGGGTGTGATGATGCAGGTGGTCTGGCTCGACGCGGGTCGCCGGGGGGATGGCCGGTTGCTGATCGCCGTCCATCATCTGGCGATGGACGGAGTGTCCTGGCGGATCATGATCCCGGACCTCGCCACGGCGTGCGCGCAACTGCAGTCCGGTGCGACACCGGTGCTGGAGCCACCGGGAACGTCGATGCGCCGATGGGCGTATGCACTCGCCGACGCCGCGCACGAGCCTCGTCGAACAGCCGAACTCGAACTGTGGCAACGGATACTGGACGCGCCCGACCCCATCCTGGGCTCACGCCCCGTGGCCGAATCGGACACCGCCCTCACCGCCGAGGACGTGGAAGTGCACCTTCCGGCCCCGTTGAGCGAGACACTGCTGACGACCGTGCCACAGGCATTCCACGGCAGCGTGGGAGACGGGCTGTTGACGGCGCTGACCATGGCGCTGATCCGGTGGCGGCGACACCGGAGGATCGATGTCGAGGACGCCTTGGTGAATCTCGAAGGCCACGGCCGTGAAGAGCAGGTGGTACCCGGGGCAGATCTCTCCCGCACGGTCGGATGGTTCACCACCATCTTCCCCGTGCGTTTCGATCTCAGCGGAGTGGACCTCGACGACGCGTTCGCGGGAGGCCCGTCCGCAGGAGCCGCGGTGAAGGCTGTCAAGGAAATACTCCTCGCCGTACCCGACCACGGCATCGGCTTCGGACTGCTCCGGCACCTGAACAACGAAACTACGGAGACACTTTCACGACTGTCGCCTCCGCAGGTCAGTTTCAACTATCTCGGCAGAATGGGCGGAACAGCTCCGGAGAACGCCGAGGGATGGGTGCCCGTCGACGAACCCGCCCTACGCGAGAAGGCGGTTGCAGACCTACCCGTCGCGGCGGTCGTCGACGTCAATGCGATGACCATCGACGCGGGCGAAGGCCCGCAGCTGAAATCCACGTGGAGTTACCCGCCGGGCGTCCTCACCCGCGACGAGGTCGACGAACTCGCGCAACTGTGGGTACAGGCACTCGCCGCCCTCGGTGCGCACGTCGAGTCGGGCGGCGGCGGCTTCACGCCATCGGATTTCGATCTCGTCGAACTGGGGCAGGATGCGATCGAGACCCTCGAACGTCGCTGCCCCGACCTGACCGATGTGTGGCCGCTGTCGCCTCTGCAATTCGGCATGCTCTTTCAGGCCGAGCTTGCCGACGCCTCCGTCGATGCCTACCTCGTGCAGATCGGTCTCGACCTTCGCGGTGAGGTGGATGCACCTCGCCTGCGTCGCGCGGTCGCCGCTCTGGTCGACAGACACGCCAACCTACGCACCGCTTTCCTGCACGACGCCGAGGGCAACACCATGCAAGTCGTCCGGCGACACGTCGAGGTGCCCTGGCGTGAGGTCGATCTGACCGCGCTCGACGACACCGCGGCGGCGTCCGAGATCAGGCGACTGGAGGCCGAAGACAGGATCCGCCCGTTCGACCTGACCTCTGCGCCGCTGATCCGCTTCACTCTGATCACGTTGGCACAGAACCGATACCGGCTGGTGTCGGCCAACCATCACATCCTTCTCGACGGCTGGTCGATGCCGCTGCTGATCACGGAGTTGCTGACGCTCTACGCCACCGACGGTGACCCGTCACCCCTCCCACGTGTGCGCGGCTACCGCGACTATCTGGCGTGGATGAAGCACCGGGATCTCGAACCCTCCCGGGCGGTGTGGGCCCGGGCTCTGGCGGGGGTGGAGGGTCCGACCCTGTTGGCAGCCCGGGCGACCGGGGCGAGCGGAGCGAGGGATGATTCAGCAGCCGTCGAACGTCGGCGGCAGTTGTCCACCGTTCCTCAGGAGTGGGTGTTCGACCTGGACGAGGACGAGACCACCCGCCTGCGCGAGCTGGCGCGTTCTCGCGGGGTGACGATCAACACTCTCGTCCAGGTGTGCTGGGGAATTGTGCTCGGTACGTTGACCGGCCGCGACGACGTACTGTTCGGTGCCACCGTCTCGGGGCGGCCTCCCGAGCTGGCGGGCATCGAGACGATGATCGGCCTGTTCATCAACACATTGCCCGTCCGGATCGAACTACGTCCCGAAGAATCGATGGGTGCGCTCCTCGAACGTGTCCAGGCCGAGCAGGCGGCGTTGCTGGATCACCACTACCTGGGTCTGGCCGAGATTCAGCGCGCCGCGGGGCCCGAGGTCGGCTTCGACACCTTGACCGTGTTCGAGTCGTACCCGGTCGATCGCGCCGGGCTGTCGACCGACACCGATATCGCCGGGATGCGCGTGGCGGGGGTGGATGCGCACGATGCTGCGCATTACCCGCTGAGCCTGGTCGCGTCTGTCGACACTCGTCTCCACCTGAAGTTCGAGTACCTGCCCGACGTCTTCGCGGCGGACGCAGTCGAAGGCATCGCCGGGCGTGTGCTGCGGGTTCTCGACGCGTGCACCCGGCCGGAACAGCCGTTGGCCGCGCTGTCGCTGCTCACCGACGACGAGCGCACCGAGCTGGTTCCGGTCCGCGGTCGTCCGGGCGGGTCGGCCCGCACTCTGCCCGAAATTTTTGCCGATGCCGCCGCGCTCGATCCGGACGCGATCGCACTGTCCTTCGAAGACGAGCACGTGAGCTACCGCGAGCTGGACGAGCGGTCGAATCGTCTGGCGCGCGCACTCATCGCCCGCGGTGTCGGACCGGAGAGCTTCGTGGCCATCGGAATACCGCGGTCCCTCGACTCCATGCTGTCGGTGTGGGCGGTGGCGAAGACGGGGGCGGCGTTCGTGCCGATCGACCCCAGCTACCCCGACGAGCGAATCAGGCATATGCTCGCCGATTCCGGAGCCGCACTCGGCGTGACCACTACGCAGCACCGTGGCCGCCTCCCCGGCACCGCACACTGGCTGATGCTGGACCACCCCGACTTCACAACCGAATGCGCCGATTGTTCGCGGGCCCCGGTCACCGCAGTCGAGCGGACCGGTCCGATCGTGCTGGACACCGCCGCGTATCTCGTCTACACCTCAGGGTCCACGGGCGTGCCCAAGGGTGTCCTCGTCACCCATCGTGGTCTCGACAACTTCGCCCTCGAGCAACTTGAAAGATCCGGCGCGACAGTGCAATCGCGCACGCTGCACTTCTCGACGCCCAGCTTCGACGGTTCGGTATACGAGTATCTGCAGGCCTTCGGGGCCGGCGCGACGATGGTGATCGCGCCGCCCACGGTATTCGGCGGCGAAGATCTGGCACGGCTCCTCGCGGAACGGGAGGTCACCCACGCGTTCATCACCACCGCGGCGCTGGCGTCACTCGACCCAGCCGGGTTGGATCACCTGGCGGACGTGGTGTTCGGCGGTGAAGCGTGCCCACCCGATCTGATCGCTCGCTGGGCACCGGGCCGTCGGCTGTACAACGGGTACGGGCCGACCGAGACGACGATCATGTCCAACATCAGCGAACCGCTGGTTCCCGGCGGTCCGATCACCATCGGCGGCCCCATCCGCGGCGTGACGGAACTGGTACTCGACACCCGATTGCAACCGGTCCCGGTCGGAGTTCCGGGCGAGCTGTATCTCGCCGGGGCAGGTCTGGCCCGCGGCTATCACCGTCGACCCGCGCTCACGGCCGAACGGTTCGTCGCTGATCCCACACGACCCGGCGAAAGGATGTACCGCACCGGGGATGTCGTGCGGTGGACCGCCGACCACAGCATCGAGTACCTGGGCCGCAGCGACTTCCAGGTCAAGGTCCGGGGTTTCCGCGTAGAACTCGGCGAGATCGACGCCACCCTCATGTCGGAGCCGGACGTCGGGTTCGCGGCCACGATCGCGCACCGCGGTCCCGCCGGTGACACGCTGCTGGTGTCCTACGTCGTGCCGACAGCGGGTCGCGTCCTCGACAGTGCCGTGCTCACCAGGAGTCTCGAGCGCCGTCTGCCGTCGCACATGGTGCCGTTCTCGATCGTCCTGCTGGATCGAATCCCGTTGACGGCAGTCGGCAAGCTGGACCGCACGGCACTGCCGGAGCCCGACTTCCTGTCCACGACAGGTCCATACCGGCCGCCGGCCGACCCGATCGAGGAAGCGGTAGCCGACGTCTTCGCGGACGTACTCGGACTAGGACGGGTGGGTGCCGATGCCGGATTCTTCGACCTCGGCGGCAATTCCCTCAGCGCGACCCGCGCGATGGCCCGGTTGCGGGCGTTGCTCGGCATCGACTGTGGGGTCCGTGACCTGTTCGAGGCGCCCACCGTGGCCGCGCTGGCCGCACGGATCGAGCACGCCGGTGCGCGGCAGTCCGAACGCCCGGTGCTCGCACCCCGCACGCGACCCGAGAACATCCCGCTGTCGTTCGCTCAGCAGCGCATGTGGTTCGTCAACCAACTCGACACCACCTCGGCCGCCTACAACATCCCGATCGTGGTCCGACTGAGCGGTGCGCTCGATGTGCGGGCGCTGAGCTCGGCGATCACCGATGTCTTTACCCGGCACGAGTCCCTGCGAACGACGTTCCCGATCGGCGAGGACGGGCCCGTCCAACGAATTCTGCCCGCCGAGAGCGCAGCGCTCACACTGATCCCGGTCGCCGTGGTGGACGAGCGTCATCTGCGAGAGAAGCTGACCCGGCTGGTGTCGGCGGGATTCGATGTCACCGCGCGGGTACCGCTGCGGGTGCGCCTGTTCTCGCTCACCGCCACCGAGCACGTGCTTGCCGTTGTGGTGCATCACATCTCGGCGGACGGGTTCTCGATGGTCCCGCTGGTGCACGACGTGATGACGGCATACGAAGCCCGTGCCCGCGGCGACGCGCCCGCGTGGGCACCGCTGCCGGTGCAGTACGCCGACTACACCCTGTGGCAACGGGAGCTGCTGGGCTCGGCCGACGACCCCGAGTCGCTGATCGGGACGCAGCTCGCCTACTGGAGGAATGTGCTGGCAGGAACACCCGACCTCCTCGAAC
Source organism: Rhodococcus sp. USK13 (assembly GCF_018343855.1). Lineage (NCBI taxonomy): Bacteria > Bacillati > Actinomycetota > Actinomycetes > Mycobacteriales > Nocardiaceae > Rhodococcus > Rhodococcus sp. USK13. The sequence continues at coordinate 2,027,957 of NZ_CP069242.1, forward strand.
TGCCCACCGATTACGACCGACCTCCCCAGCAATCCTTCCGCGGCGGCCGCATCGGCTTCACCGTCGACCGCGGCCTCCATCGACGGATCAAAGAACTGTCGCGGCGCCTTCGCTCCACGGAGTTCATGACCGTCCATGCCGCACTCGCCGTGCTGCTGTCACGGCTCGGCCGCACCGACGACGTCGTGATCGGAACGCCGATCGCCGGCCGCGGAGAACCCGCGCTCGACGATCTGGTCGGCATGTTCGTGGGCACGCTCGCCCTGCGCACGCAGGTCGATTCCGCAACGTCCTTCACCACCCTGGCGGCCCAGTGCCGTGATGTCGACCTCGGTGCCTTCACCCACGCCGACGTTCCCTTCGAACGCGTGGTGGAGGCAGTGGGGCCGACTCGATCGACGGCGCACTCACCGATCGTCCAGGTCTCCCTCGAGTTCCAGAACAACGAGCAACCAGTGCTGACACTGCCGGATCTGGAGGTTCGTGCACTCGATCCCGAACTCGCCGTCGTCAAGGTGGATCTCGAATTCCTCCTGGCCGAGAAGTTCGACGTGAACGGTGCACCGGCAGGCATGGATGGCGCCATCGATTTCGCGACCGATCTCTTCGATGCCGGCACCGTCCGAGGTTTCGCCGACCGGTTCCTGCGGATTCTCGACGCTGTGACCGAGAACCCCGACCGGCCGGTCGGCGACCTCCCGCTCCTCGACGAGGTGGAGACGCGGGCCCTGGTTCCTGCCCGCGGCGCACCCGACATGCGCCCGGAACTGTGGCCCGACCTGCTCACCGCTGCCGCCGCACTCGACCCCGACTCGGTGGCGCTGTCCTGCGAGGGCAGGCACGTGCGTTACCGCGAACTCGACGAGTGGTCCAACCGGTTGGCCCGCGTCCTCCGTGGCCGTGGGGTGGGGCCGGAGACCTTCGTCGCGCTCGGAATGCCCCGCTCGATCGAAGCTGTGGTCTCGATCTGGTCGGTCACCAAGGCAGGCGCGGCCTTCGTGCCCGTCGATCCGGCCTACCCACGCGAACGCATCGACTTCATGCTCACCGACTGCCAAGCCTCGTTGGGCCTCACCGTGCGAGCTCACCGAGCCACTTTGCCGGACACTGTTGCGTGGCTGGTGCTGGACGACGAAAACGTCACCGAGCAGATGGCGGCGGAGTCGTCCGCGCCACTGACAGATGAGGACCGGACGAGCCGATTGTTACTCGCCCATCCGGCGTATCTCATCTATACCTCCGGCTCGACGGGGAAACCGAAGGGCGTCGTCGTCACTCACCAGGGCATGGCGAACTTCACCGCGGAAACGCGCGACTGCTTCGAGGTCACGCCCGAGGCCAGGGTGTCGCATCTGGCGTCCCCGAGTTTCGATGCGTCGGTGTTCGAACTGATGATGGCGTTCAGCGCCGGGGCGCGGGTGGTGATCGTGCCGCCCACCATCGTCGGTGGCAGCGAACTGGCTCATCTGTTCCGGCGCGAGCGCGTCACCCATGCCACCATCACACCCACCGCGCTGGCGGCGCTCGACAACGACGAACTCCACTCGCTTCGTGTCCTCGACCTGGTCGGCGAGGCATGCCCGCCGGAGGTGGTCGCGCAGTGGGCGCCGGGTCGCAGCCTGCACAGCGGGTACGGACCCACGGAAACCACCATCCAGGCGAGTGTCAGCGCCCCGATGCATGCCGGTGAAGGGGTGAACATCGGGGGGCCGGCAGTAGGACTTGCGTTCCTGGTCCTCGACGAGCGACTGCAACCGGTGCCCGTCGGCGTGCACGGCGAGTTATACATCGTCGGGCCGGGTATGGCACGCGGGTACCACAATCGGGCGGCGCTCACCTCCGAACGCTTCGTCGCCTGCCCCTTCTGCGAGCCGGGATGCCGGATGTACCGGACCGGCGACGTGGTGCGCTGGCGCAAGTCGGCGAGTCCGGCGACGGGGGATGTCACACCGCACACCCTCGAGTACATCGGGCGCAGCGACTTCCAGGTCAAGGTCCGCGGCTTCCGCATCGAGCTCGGCGAGATCGACGCCGTGCTCGCCCGTCATCCGGCGGTCGCCTTTGCTGCCACCATCGGTCACACAGCTCCCTCAGGCGACGCCGTACTCGCCTCGTATGTGCGGGTACAGGAGGGACAGGAGGTGCGGCCCACGGAACTGCGCACCTACGCGTCCGAGCGCCTGCCCGCACACATGACGCCGGCCGCGGTGATCGTCCTCGACGAAATCCCGATGACCCCTGTCGGCAAACTCGACCGAAAAGCGCTGCCCGCACCAGAATTCGGTTCCAGTGGAGCGACGTTCCGGGCACCGGCCACGGACACCGAACGCGTAATCGTGGAAGCGTTCGCCGAGGTCCTCGGCGTGGAGCGGGTCGGCGTCGCGGACAGCTTCTTCGACCTCGGCGGTAACTCCCTCCTCGCCACCCGGATCGTCAGCGCCCTCGAGGCCAGACTGGAGCGGACGGTTCCGCTGCAATGGATGTTCCTCGACCCCACGCCTGCGGGGATCGCCCACCGTCTCGAACTGCCGGCCCGCGCCACCGGTGTGGAAGAGGCACTCGCCGTCGTGATTCCCTTGCGGGCGCAGGGAAGAGGTACCCCGTTGTTCTGCGTGCACCCGGGAATCGGGCTCTCGTGGGGCTACGCCGGCCTCGTCCGGTACCTACCGCCGGACCGGCCGGTGTACGGACTGCAGCTTCCCGCGATCAGCGGTGAGCCGTTACCCGAGTCGATCGAACAACTCGCCCGCCGCTACGTCGAAGAGATCAGGAACATACAGCCCGAAGGTCCCTACGACCTGTTGGGCTGGTCGCTCGGCGGGGTCATCGCACATGCCATGGCCGTCGAACTCCGGGCCTCGGGGGACGAGGTGGCCACCCTCGCCCTCATGGACAGCTACCCCGAGGACGGAGAGCAACCCGCAGTCGGTCAGCTCGACCTGCGGGAGCTGCTCCGGGGCCTCGGCGTGGAGACAGACCTGTCGGACAACCAGCTCACCTACGAGCGTGCGGCCCAGTTGCTCGGTGAAACATTCGGGGCCGAAGCCGGCGTCACCGCAGAGCATCTCGAACGGATCGCTGCGGGGTACGAGAACTCCCAGCGTCTCGGGTGCCGGTTCGTTCCGCGGGTGTACGACGGCAACGTGCTCTTCTTCCCTGCCGTGCGCAACGGAGACGGCGGCGCCCGCGCGCGGTCCGCCGAGGAGTGGCGGTCGCTCGTGACCGGCCGGATCGACGAGCAGCCCGTCGATTGCGGGCACAACGACATGATCGAACCGCAGTCCCTCGCCGTCATCGGGCCCGTCCTGGCACGCTCGCTCGAGGTTCGTGAACGGTGACCCGGCCAGGGCGGGAATGGCCCTGCTTCCCTGAATCGGCCCGACAGGAGTAGTCTGTCCTGCGGTCTGCAGAGTGCAGTCGCCGCTCGCGTCTGTGAGCATGTCGAGGAAGTGGAGGTGAGGCGTCCGATGAGAAGCCAACCTCCCAGTATCTACTGAAACCGTTTCACCTCGCCGGGGAACGGTTTCACAGTCGTGTGTCCACTTGCACGCATCCTTCCTCGAAAGACCAGTGCCATGCCACAATTGCGTCCCATTCGTTCCCTGCTCCCGAGCCGTTCCGCCGGTCTGTCCGACGCCGAGACCGGTCACGTCGCCCCGCGTCGCGCACCCGAACCGACGCCGGCCGAAGAAACTGTGGTCAACAGCGCCGTCTATCGTGACGGAAAGAAGATCGCGACACCGGCCACGCTGTCGGAGGCGCTGGGCAGCTTGCCGGACGCGTCGTCGATGGCCTGGATCGGCATGTACCGGCCCAACGACGCCCAGTTGTACGCTGCAGCAGCGCAATTCGATCTTCACGAGCTGGCGGTCGAGGACGCGATCGTCGCGCACCAGCGTCCCAAACTCGAACGCTACGGCGAAACGTTGTTCGTGGTGCTGCGGGCCGCACGGTACTGCGACGAAACCGAGCGCGTCGAATTCGGCGAGCTGCACATCTTCTGTGGGCCGACATTCGTGCTCACCGTGCGGCACAGTGAGTCACCCGACCTGTCGGCGGTGCGCAGGAGGATGGAAGGGAACCCGGACCTGCTGAAGCTGGGACCCGAGGCGGTCCTGTACGCAATCCTCGACGCGGTGGTCGACGGCTACGCCCCGGTGGTGTCGGGCCTGCAGAACGACATCGACGAGATCGAAACCGAAGTGTTCAGCGGCGAACCCGGTGTGTCGCGGCGAATCTACGAACTCACGCGTGAGGTCATCGAATTCCAGAGGGCCACAAGGCCGCTGCTCGGAATGCTGCGCGGGCTGTCGGCGGGATTCGAGAAGTACAACACCGACGAGGAACTGCAGCGGTATCTCCGTGACGTTACCGATCACGCGACGGTCGTCGTGGAGCGGGCGGACGGATTCCGCCAGTTGCTCGGCAACATCCTCACCGTCAACGCGACTCTGGTGTCGCAGGAACAGAACGAGGAGATGCGGAACCTCACCCAGGCGAGCTACGCGCAGAACGAAGAAATCAAGAAGGTATCGGCCTGGGCGGCAATCCTGTTCGCCCCCACCCTCATCGGGACGGTGTATGGCATGAATTTCGACCACATGCCGGAACTGCACTGGGTGGGCGGATACCCGTTCGCCCTGTCGCTGATGATGCTCACGTGCGCGGGCCTGTACACCATCTTCAAACGGCGTGGCTGGTTGTGAGGTCAGGTCGGCTGCGGGTGAACCCGCAGCCGACCTGACAACCAGTTAAGGCTCGTCGACCCGCAGCCTCGGGCTGTCAGAGCTCATCAACACAGACGACGAACTTGCGCTCGGGGTATTCGTAGCCGTTGGAGGACGTGGTGCACGAATCCACGGACGTGGCGCCCTGCACGATTTCGGTCACTTTCACCCCGTCGACGGCGGTGGGGTCGGTGCACTCGATGCGCTTGGGATCCTCACCACCGACATCCATGCATCCGCCGATGACCCAGTCGACGTCGAGGCAGATCGCGCCCTGCTCGACTCCGCCGAGGGTCTCGTAGTAGTACGAGTCGGCGTCGCTGATGCACTGGCTGTTCTGCTCCGCCTTGGCGATCACCTTGTAGTTCGACTCGGGGCTGCCGCACGCCGCCTTGTCGATCTCGGCGTCGGTGATCGTGCCGCCGAGCTTGACGCACTCGCCGATCGCTACTTCGAAGTCGACGTCTCCGCCGGCGTCCACACCTTCCTGTCCGTCGATCACGGTCGTCGACTCAGTGGTAGTGGCCGAAGCCCCCGACTCCGGCACTGCCGTGGGAGTGACCTCCGAACCGCACCCCGTGACGAGAACCGCCGTCGCCGACAGTGCGACGACCGCGGTGCACACCCGCCGAACCAGACCTGCCATCTCAACCCCACCTCGTTCTGGATGGCAGTGCCACCCGAATTTCCGGGATGGCGGTGCCACCTACCTTCCCGGATGACCGCTTGCCATCCCGGCTCCACGCGCATGCCGTGTCGCGCATTATTTGATTACATCGGTCACAGATTTACCAATCGTAATGACACTATGGACGGGTGGATCTCCCCGTGATGCCTCCCCTGCAACCGATGCTCGCGAAGTCCGCGTCGTCCGTTCCGACGCAACCGGAGTCGGGTCTCATGTGGTCGTACGAGCCCAAGTGGGACGGCTTTCGGGCCCTCGTTTTCCGGGACGGCGACGAGGTGGTGCTCGGCTCCCGCGGCGGAAAAGACCTGGCCAGGTACTTCCCCGAGATGGTTCGGGCCGCCGTCGCCGAGCTCCCGGAGCGCTGTGTGGTGGACGGTGAGCTCGTGGTGCCGCGCACTGTCGACGGCCACACCCGGCTCGACTGGGAATCCTTGTCGGAGCGCATTCATCCGGCGGAGAGCCGAGTGACACTGCTGTCCGAGCAGACCCCGGCTCAATTCGTCGCCTTCGACCTGCTGGTCCTGGGCGACCGGGATCTCAGTCGTGAGGACTTCTCGACCCGCAGACAGGAGCTGGTCGGCGCCGTCGGTGGCGGTCCCAGTTGCCATGTCACCGCGGCCACGGAGTCGAGCGAGCTGGCAACCGAGTGGTTCCAGACGTTCGAGGGCGCCGGCCTCGACGGAGTGGTGGCGAAAAAGCTCGCCGGGCCGTACCTGCCGAACAAGCGGGAAATGGTGAAGGTGAAGCACGCCCGCACCGCCGACTGCGTCGTCATCGGCTACCGGCCCCACAAGAGCCAGCCCGGAATCGGGTCGATGCTTCTCGGGCTCTACGACGGTGACCAGCTGTCGATGGTGGGCGGTGCGTCGGCCTTCACCTCGGCGAGGCGAATCGAACTGCTCGCCGAGTTGGAAGAGCTGCGGGTCGGTGACGACGTCGTCGCCGAGGGTGAGCCCACCCGCTGGCGGTCGGGCAACGACCGCACGTGGGTGCCACTACGACCTGAACGGGTGGTCGAGGTGGCGTATGACCAGATGGAAGGCGCACGCTTCCGGCACGCCGCGCGGTTCCTGCGCTGGCGACCGGACCGGACGCCCGACGAGTGCACATTCGAACAACTGGAGGTTCCGGTGCGATACGACCTTTCCGACGTGCTGGCCGGGGGTTCGTGATGGCGAGCCCGGCCGTCGAACTCGACGTGGACGGCGTCGCCGTTCGCCTGTCGAACCCCGACAAGATCTACTACCCGAAACTCGGTGCGGACGGCGGCACCAAACGGCACCTCGTGGAGTACTACCGCTCCGTCGCCCTGCAGGGTGCGCTGCTGGATGCGCTGCGGGACCGGCCGACGCATCTGCAGCGGTTCCCCGACGGAGTCGAAGGCGAGGAGATCTACCAGAAGCGCGTGCCGGCCAAGCGTCCGGAACACGTCGGTTCCTGCGAGGTCACTTTCCCGTCGGGACGAAAGGCGGATGTACTCCGCGTCCGCAGCGCACCCGACATCGTGTGGGCTGCGAACCTCGGCAACATCACCTTCCATCCCTGGGCGGTCCGCTGCCCCGACGTCGACCATCCCGACGAGCTGCGGATCGACCTGGACCCGCAGCCCGGCACCGGCTTCGACGATGCCCGTGCGGTGGCCCTCGACGTCGTGCAGCCCCTACTGGACGAGCTCGGCCTGGTCGGCTTCCCGAAGACGTCGGGTGGTCGTGGCCTGCACGTCTATCTGAGCATCGCGCAGCGGTGGGACTTCGTGGAGGTGCGCCGGGCCGGCATCGCCCTCGCGCGGGAGATCGAGCGGCGCAGCGGCGACCGGGCCACTACGTCGTGGTGGAAGGAGGAACGCGGTGAACGAATCTTCCTCGACTTCAACCAGAATGCGCGCGACAAGACCATCGCCTCCGCGTACTCCGCCCGCAAGACTCCTATCGCGACGGTGTCGACGCCGGTGACCTGGGCGGAACTCATCGACGTCGACCCTGACGACTTCACCATCGCCACCGTGCCCGCCCTGCTCGACAAGCGTGGAGACCCCATGGCGACCATCCGTGACGTGGAGCAGTCGCTCGACGTCCTGCTCGACATGGCAGACCGGGACGCCGCGAACGGCCTGGGCGATCTCCCGTACCCGCCTAACTATCCCAAGATGCCGGGCGAACCGAAGCGAGTGCAACCGAGTCGGGACCGAGACCGAAAGTAGCCGACGCTGACGTACGCTCAGGCGGGCGAGTTGCGTCCGAACATGGGGAGGTCTTCATGGAGCGTTCGACAGCCGGTGCTGCCGGACTCGTTCTCGGTGTCGTTGCGACGGCATTCGGAACTCTGATGACGACGCCGGCCACCGCGTCGGCAGGATCGTTGTCCTGCGTGTCACCTCCGGGCCGCGACACCACCTCGATCATCGACCGCACCGCGTGTGGCGCGAAATCCGACCCGAGCAGCAACTCTGCAGCGCTCGGCAACGATGGCGTCGGTTTCGCCGACGCCGCCGAGGCGGGGGCGGCACTCGGCGCCGGCGTCGGCGGGGGTGTCGGCGCCGCCGAAGCTCGCGGCGGCGGCGTTGCCGCGATCGCGATCGGACCGAAAAGCGTCGCCATCGGTACGGTCGCCGGATCAGGCCCCGCGCTGGTGTTGAGCGGCCCAGGGGGTCAGGCCCTCGTCGCCGACCCGGCCCGCGGTGTCGTGTGCTCCGGCGGGCCTGCGCTTGCCATCAATTTCCTTGCAGGTCAAGCATGTTTCACCGATGGGGTAACGGTCTGGCGGGTTTCCTGATCACACCCCCGGTCGGCGTCGTATGGTGACGGCAGTCACAGTGGGCTGACGCATCTGCCGCATGAAGCGGCAGTAGATCGGAGGTGGTCGATGACGACCAGCGTTCGAAGTCACAGGCCCGCGGCCGCGCCCCGGACCGAGTTGCATGTGGACCCTCGGTTCCTTCCCCTCGCCGACCGCTTCTTCGCGATGTACCGACAGCCTCAGCAGGGTGGCGGCGCGCTCACCGCGTATTTCCGCGGTGAGAAGGTGCTGGATATCTGGGCGGGTTGGGCCGATCGTGATCGCCGCTGGGACCGCGACACCGTCGCCTTGTCGTTCTCGACGGGCAAAGGGGTGGCCAGCACCGTCGTGCACAGGCTGGCCGAGCGCGGTCTGCTCGATTACGACGCGAGAGTGGCCGACTACTGGCCCGAGTTCGGTGCGGCAGGTAAGGACGCCATCACGGTCCGCGACCTGCTGACGCATCGCGCCGGTTTGCATCGAGTGCGAGGTCTGATGCGCAGCCCACTCGATTTACTCGACTACGACGCGGTCGTGCAGGCTCTCGCGTCGACACCGGCCGACCCACGCAGACTCCGCGGTCCGGGTTATCACGCCGTCACCTATGGGTGGTTGGTAGCCGAACTCGTCGCACGGGTGACGGCGAAACCGTTCGTCCGGGTGGTGGAGGAGGAGATCGCCGGTCCCCTCGGAATCGACGACTTCTGGTACCTGGTCCCGGAACAGCACCGGCCACGGATCGCAAAGCTGTTTCCGCACATCAACCCTGCTGGATTGAACTGGGAGCTCACGTCCACCGTCCTCGCGCGCGTCGGCCCCACGCGCGGGCTCGCCGAGGCGGCCATGCCCACCGGATTCGACGTGCTGGTGCGCAACCCGGCCGTGCACGGCGCAGTGATGCCTGGATGGAACGGTGTGTTCAGTGCCCGCGCCCTCGCCCGCATGTACGGCGCGATCGCGAACGGCGGTGTGCTCGACGGACGCCGTTTCCTGCGCCGGTCCACCATCGAGCAGATGTCGACCGTGCAGACCCGCGACCGCGATTACGTGCTCGGTATCCGGCCCCAGTGGTCGCTCGGCTATCACCGCCCGATCCTGGCGTCCCGAGAGCAACCACGGAACGCGATCGGGCACTACGGCGTCGGCGGGTCCGGGGCCTATGCGGACCTCGACAGCGGGTTGTCCCTCGGCTTCGTCACCAACCGGCTCGGCAGTTCGTTCACCGCTCTCGGTGATCTGCGTCTGGCGCGGCTCGGGGTCGAAGCGCAAGCGCTCGTACGTAACGACAAGTAACCACGAAAGGAATCATGATGAGTGATCACGTGTACCGGGTCGTCGAGGTCGTAGGTTCGTCGGGAGACAGCATCGACGGCGCCATCAAAAACGCCGTCGTGCGCGCGCAGGAGACCGTACGCAACCTCGAATGGTTCGAGGTGGTCTCGACACGGGGTCACATCGAGGATGGTGCGGTGGCGCACTTCCAGGTGACACTCAAGGTCGGATTCCGGCTGGAGCCGGGCGGAGCGGTCTGACGGGAGCGGGGACGGACGCTGTCCTGGCGAACGTCCCCTTCGTCACACCCTCGCGCAAAAGTGGAACACGTTATAGTCTGGGCTTCCAGTCGACGTCGGACTGCGTGTACTCAGGTAGGGGAGAGCCGTGACTTATGTGATTACGCAGCCTTGCTGCAACGACGCCTCGTGCGTCGATGTCTGTCCGGTCAACTGCATCCATCCCACACCGGACGAGAAACCGTTCGCGACCACGGAAATGCTGTACATCGACCCCGACACCTGCATCGACTGCGGTGCCTGCGTCGAGGAATGCCCGGTCGAGGCCATCTATGCCGAGAACGACCTCGAAGAAGTCGACGCCCCCTACCTCGACATCAATGCGCAGTACTACACCAAACACCCCATCGGTCCCGACTGGCCGGATCCGGTGAAGCTGCCATCGATCGACGCCGCGCTCGGCACGCTGCACGTCGCGATCGTCGGGTCCGGTCCCGCGGCCTGTTACGCCGCGATGGAACTGACCGCCAAACCGCGCATGGAGGTCGACATGTTCGAGCGCCTGCCCACCCCGTACGGGTTGGTGCGCGCCGGTGTCGCCCCCGATCATCCGGGCACGAAGGGTGTCACCGATCAGTTCCGTTCGGCAGTGGGCAAACGGAATGTGCATTGCCACTTCAACGTGGCAGTCGGCGAGGACGTCACCCACGACGAATTGCTGCGGCACCACCACGCCGTGATCTACGCAGTAGGCGCTGCGGGTGACCGCAGGCTCGACATACCCGGCGAGGATCTGCCGGGCAGCCATGCGGCCACCGAGTTCGTCGCCTGGTACAACGGCCATCCCGACTACGCCGACCGCACGTTCGACCTCTCCGGCGAGCGTGCCGTGATCGTCGGCAACGGCAACGTGGCTCTCGACGTGGCCCGGATCCTGGTCACCGATCCCGATGTCCTGGCGACCACGGATCTGGCGGACCATGCGCTCGAAGCGCTGCGGTCGAGCAACATCCGGGAGGTAGTGATCCTCGGGCGTAGGGGTCCTGCCCAGGCGGCATACACCAACCCCGAACTCCTTGCCTTGGGCCGGATGCCCAACGTGGACGTCGTCGTCGACTCCGAGGAAGCCGTGCTCGATCCGGCCAGCCGTGCACTCGTCGACGCGGACGATGCGGAGCCGTCGCTGCAGTTGAAGGTGAAGCAGGTGGAGGAGTTCGCGCAGCGGGCCGCCGACCCCGCACGCAAGCGCATCGTGCTTCGCTTCCTCACCTCACCGGTCGACATCCTCGGTGACGGGCACGTTCAATCCGTGCGAATCGCCCGCAACGAGATGGTCGCGGACGCCTCCGGGGTTCTCGGCGCCAAACCGTCGGATGTCATCGAGACGCTCGACACCGGGCTGATCCTGCGATCGATCGGATATCGCGGCCGTCCGGTGGCGGGGCTCCCTTTCGACGACCGGCGCGGGGTCATCCCCAACGAGAACGGGCGGGTGATCGACCCGGAGACGGGAACGCCGATCCCCGGTGTCTACGTGGCGGGGTGGATCAAACGGGGACCGACAGGCGTGATCGGCACGAACAAGTACTGCTCGGCCGAGACCGTGCACATGGTGATCGATGATTTCTCGGCGGGCCGGCTCGACGCGCCCGAAGACCGGGAGGCCCTCGACCGGTTGATTGCCGAACGGGCGCCCAATGCGATCGACTACCAAGGTTGGCAGCGTATCGACAAAACCGAGCGCGCCGGGGGCCGGGCCGCGGGTCGGTCCCGCACCAAGCTCGTGACCATCGACAGCATGCTGGCCGCAGCCCGCGCCGATACCTCGCCGTGAGCACTTCTTGACAGTCCAGTGATAACAAATACTCACAGGGCGCAGAGCGGCAACGATTGCGGGTAAATTGCTCGGCGCCGGATGATGTGTGTTAATGGCTGTGCGCGATTGTTAGGTCCGTCGGGGACGCGCGTCAGTACACGTCGTCGAACGAGAGTGGTCATATGGGCAAGACAGGAATCTGTACTTCGCGGAATCAGCGCTGGTCATCGCGCGTCGCCGTCGCAGTGGCCGGAGTGGTGGTTTCCGGAACGGCGCTGGTAGGACCCGCCCAGGCCGTCCCGCTGTTCCCCGGTGGACCGGAGATTCCCACCCTTCCCGGTCTGCCCAGCGCCCCGCAGCTTCCGCTACCCGAACCGGCGCCCGCGCCGGCCAACTTCTCGGCACCGTCCCTCAACCCCGGTGAGGGTGAGGTCGTGGGTGTCGCGCAGCCGGTGATCATCCGGTTCAACGAGGCGATCGGTGACCGCGCCGCCGCCGAGCGTGCCATCAAGGTCACCACCAGCCAACCCGTCGAGGGTGGCTTCTACTGGATCAACGACAGCCAGGTGCGCTGGAAGCCCACCGACTTCTGGCCGGCCAACACGCAGGTCACCGTGGATGCCGGAGACGCGCATTCCACGTTCACCATCGGCGACGCCTTGGTGGCGACCGCCGACGACAATACCAAGCAGATCACGATCACCCGCAACGGTGAGGTGGTCAAGACCATGCCGACCTCGATGGGTAAGCCGGGTCACGAGACCCCCAACGGCACCTACATCATCGGCGAGAAGTTCCGCGACATGTACATGGATTCGTCCACGTACGGGGTGCCGGTCGACTCCGAGGAGGGGTACCGCACCTACGTCGAGTACGCCACGCGCATGTCGTACAGCGGCATCTTCGTCCACGCCGCGCCGTGGTCGTTGGACGCGCAGGGCAACACCAACGTCAGCCACGGGTGCCTCAACGTGAGCACCGAGGACGCCAAGTGGTTCTACGAGAACTCCAAGAAGGGCGACGCGGTGGTCGTGCAGAACACCGCCGGTGGAGTGCTCAGCGGCTCCGACGGTCTGGGCGACTGGAACCGCTGAACCTGATCCGAACACCATGCCGTAGCCCGCACAGTTCGCTGTGCGGGCTACGGGCTTTCCAAGCGGGGCGTCGGTGGGGGACCGGCGCTACCAGATCTTGACGCGCTGCTCCGGATCGAGATACAGGGCGTCGCCGGGCTGGACGTCGAACGCGTCGTGGAAGGTGTCGAGGTTGCGCACCACTCCGTTGCACCGGAACTCCGGCGGCGAGTGCGGATCAACCGCGAGACGCCGGAGAGCTTCGGCATCGCGTGCCTTGGTCCGCCACACCTGCGCCCAGCCGAAGAACACGCGCTGTAGACCGGTGAGCCCGTCGAGTACCGGAGGCTCGGTTCCCTCCGTCGCGATCTTGTAGGCGGCGATCGCGATGGAGAGGCCACCGAGGTCGCCGATGTTCTCGCCGATCGTGAACTCCCCATTCACCGCATGGCCGGGCAGTGCCTTCGGCTCGAACTGGTTGTACTGCTCGATCAGAGCCTTGGTGCGCTTTCCGAACTCACTGCGATCGTCGTCGGTCCACCAGTCGACCATGTTCCCGTCACCGTCGTACTTGGCGCCCTGGTCGTCGAATCCGTGGCCGATCTCGTGGCCGATGACCGCACCGATTCCGCCGTAATTAGCGGCATCGTCGGCGGCGGCGTCGAAGAACGGCGGCTGCAGGATAGCGGCCGGAAACACGATTTCGTTCATGCCCGGGTTGTAGTAGGCGTTCACCGTCTGCGGGGTCATGAACCATTCGTCGCGGTCGACGGGACCACCCACTTTGCCCAGGTCGCGGTCGTACTCGGCCGCGTACCCGCGCCGATAGTTGCCCACCAGGTCGTCGCGGGAGATGGTGACCGACGAGTAGTCGCGCCACTTGTCCGGGTAGCCGATCTTCGGCGTGAACTTCTCGAGCTTGCGCAGCGCGGCCTCACGGGTCGCGGGGCTCATCCACTCGAGGTCGGCGATGTTGCGGCGGTACGCCTCCTGCAGGTTGGCGACGAGTTCCTGCATACGGGCCTTGGCGTCGGCGGGGAAGTGACGCTCGACGTAGAACTTTCCGACGGCCTCACCGAGGAGGTCCTGAACCAGGGACACCCCGCGCTTCCAGCGCTCACGGTTCTCCTCGGTTCCGGTCAGCGTCTTACCGTAGAACGCGAAATTCTCGTCGACGAGTGCCTGCGTCAGGTACGGCGCCCGTGAGCGGATGACGTTCCACGTGGCCCACGCCTTCCACGTCTCCAGATCCTCGGACGTCCATAGCGCGGTGAGTGTGGTGAGGAAGTCGGGCTGGCGGACCACGATCTCGGCGAACTGATCACGGGTGCCGCCCAGCCCGTCGATCCACGCAGCCCAATCCAGGCCTTCCGGCAGCTGGTCGAGGGTTACCAGGTTGTAGCTCAATTCCGCATCGCGCCGTTTCACGACGTCCCAGTGTCCGGCCGCGATCTTCGTCTCCATGTCGAACACGCGCTGGGCGTCGTACCCGACACCGGCGAGCTCGAACATTTTGCCGATGTGCGCCACGTACGCGGCCCGGATCTCCGCGTGCTCGTCCTGGCGGTAGTAGGACTCGTCGGGCAGTCCGAGGCCGGATTGGCTGAAGTGCACCAGATAGCGTTCGGAGTTCTTGGCGTCCGTGTCGACGTAGTGGCCGACCGCGCCGCCCACGCCCGTCCGCTGCAGGCGGCCGATCACTCCGGCCAGCGCCGAGAGATCGCCTGCCTCGGTGACGGCTGCGAGTTCGTCGGCGATCGGCCTGAGGCCTGCGGCTTCCACGACGTCGGAGTCCATGAAGCTGCCGTACAGGTCGCCGATTCGCTGAGCGTCGGTCCCTGCCGGAGCGCCCGAACCGGCAGCCTCCGCGATGATGTTCTGGACGTCGACTTCGGCCTTGTCGTACAGCGTGCGGAACGCGCCGTCGATGGCCCGATCCGCGGGTATCTCGTAACTGTCGATCCAGCCGCCGTTGACGTGGAGGAAGAGGTCGTCCTGGGCACGGATGCCGCTGCCGAGGTGTGTGAGGTCGATGCCTGAGCGTTGAGCCGTGGTCATGGCTCCATACTTACACCGTTTACCCGCCGATGCGGGCGTGCATTTCCCAGACCAGCACCTCTGCGCCGGAATGCGAGGAGATCTCCTGACCGCCGGATGCGCTGGTACGGACGGCATCGCCCTCGTACAGGGTGCCGACACCTTCCATGTCGGCGGTGCCCTGAGTAATGAAGACGTGCAGGAACGGTGCCTCGGGCAACCTGATGGGTGTGCCGGGAAAGATGCGGGCGACGTGCAGTGCGGCGTGCTTGTTGTTGATGCGGATCGCCGAATGGTCGCGGTATTCGGGCATTCCGGACGCCACCGGTACCAGTCCACCCTTGAGGATCTCGTCCTCGATCTCGAGCTGTTCGTAACTCGGTGTCAGTCCTGCCTCGTCGGGCACCACCCACATCTGCACGAAATGAACGGGTTCGTGGTGCTCTTCGCCGGCCAGCCGCCAGCTGTCGTTCTTCTCCGAATGCATGATTCCTGTGCCCGCACTCATGCGTTGAGCGAGACCGGGATAGATGATGCCCGAATGGCCGATCGAATCCTGGTGCACGAGTGAGCCACGCAACACCCAGGTGACAATCTCCATGTCCTTGTGGGGATGAGTCTCGAATCCCTGTCCCGGAAGCACGGTGTCGTCGTTGTTCACGAGCAGAAGTCCGTGATGGGTGTTGTCGGGGTCGTAGTGCTGACCGAAGGAGAACGAATGCTTCGAATCCAACCAGGAAATCCTGGTTTTCAGCCGATCTCCGGCGCGGTGCACGTAGACGTGGGGAGTGGTGACTGCCGGCATCTCGATCCTCCTTCGGGTGGTACCGGGTCCAGAGTACGAGGTGCTCGCCGTCCGTATGCACAAGACGGTGTCGATTGCGTATCGAAGTCCGCGCCGTATCGAAGCGGATAGTCCACCACAATGGCGAAATAGTAGAGCGCGGTGGAACATTCGCAGTGCCGTCGAGCGTATGCCACTGGTCTGCAACGCGTTTCACTGTCGGTGTTTCGCAACCAGGACGGGCGTCCAGTACCGTGTCGCATTTCCCGACGCCGGACGTCGATCGGCGTACAGTTCGAAATGTGTGGACCCGAGTCGGACCGATACCGAACTCCCGCACCCACCCGGAAGGAGCGTGATGAAGGCGAACCAAGATCGACATGGTCAGCACCTCCCCGAGCATCAGCGGATTGCCGACCTCGTCGACGACATGGAAGACCGTCTGACCGCCGAGCGTGAGGCCAAAGGAGTCGAGGGCAACGCGTCCGATCGTGCAGAAGTCGAGCCGGTAGAGCCCGAGGATCAGGCTCCCGAGTAGCGCCTCCGGCACCCGTGAGTACTTCTTAACCTTCCACGGTTGATAAGTACTCACAGGCGCGGTTGCGCGCTGTCAGGGGAACCACAGTGCCTGCGCGTTGTCCTGGGCGACGCACCTCGCGGCGGGGTCGGGGAGAGCCTCGAGCAGGGCGTGAATCTGGCGGGCGCGGGTGTCGACGGTATCCGCGCTTGCGACGGTGTCGGTGCCGACCACGAAGCGATCGGGGTGGCGGGCGAGAAGTGCGATCCAGTCCGGGTCGGTAACGGTGCCGTCGGTGATGTGGTCGAGCAACACCCAGGACAGTTCGATGGTCAGGCGGGCGTGACGTTCTATCAGTTGGCGCACCAGATCCAGCTGGTTGGAGGGACGGGTGCGGCGGAAGACACCGGCATGGCACCAGACCACCGAGGTGGTCGGATGCCGGTCGAGCGCATTCTCGAGCTTACCGACGTATTCGTGCCGGTCCGGCAGGCCCGGTGACGCCGAGTCGTGGTGCAGGGAGATCGGGACCTTCCGCTGGGCGCAGAAATCGAGAACCGCGTCCATGGCCTCGTGATCGGGTGCGGGAACGTCGCCGAGTGTCAGGTTGGTGAGATCGTCGTGGCGGAACATCACCTCGCCGACGCCGGCCCACCGGTCCGAGCGGCTCCAGACGAATTCCAGGTGGTCGATCGCCAGCTTGTCGGTGGGATCGAAGCCGCAGATCAACGGCGCCACCTCGAGCTTCCCCTCCGCCTCGAGGTCGGGGAGAAGGTCGAGGACGGTCGCATCGGTCAGCGAATGGTAGTGGCACGGTGCATTGTCGTCGAGGTAGTAGTCGGGCCGAACGGGCTCGGCGACCGACCATTTCTTTTTCACCGGAAGACCGAAGACTACGGCACGCCGGGCTCCGTTACGGACGAGCGCGTCGCGCAGCTCGGCGGTATCGGCGGGAGCTTGCAGAAAGTCGACGAGATGGACATGGGTGTCGATCCACGAACGAGAAGCCATGGTGCGATCTTCTACCATCCGGCTGGTGCCGTCGCATTTTGTCCGCTGAACCACATGATCTCGTCGGTGCTGCGCAAACTCGTCTGTGCGGGGTACTCGGTGTATCCATGAAGGTCATCGGGCCTTCTCCGCACGTGGAGGCATCATCATCATCGAGTCGCTGATCTTCGGGGTGATCGCGTCGAGCGCACTGGTTATCGGAGCGCTGGTCGGCGGCCGATTCACCGTTCCCAAACGCATGCTCGCCGGCATGCTGGCGTTTGCCTCGGGCGCCCTGATTACTGCGTTGACCTTCGAACTCTTCGAGGAGTCGTATGAGAAGGGCGGTATCTGGCGGGCGGTGCTCGGACTGGCTGTGGGGGCCGTAGTCTTCACCGTTCTCAGCGAGCGGCTCGACCGTCTCGCGGAGGGCACGCATCGACAACGTCAGGGGAGTGAGAAACTCGACCTCGACGCAGCGGCGTCGGAGACTGCCCCCTCGACGGCTTCTGTGAGCGGGATGGCCGGATTCGCCCTCCTCGCCGCGGTGACGCTCGACGGCGTGCCGGAAAACATTGCGCTCGGCGTGTCTCTCGGTGAGGGTACCGGGGGCGTAACCCTTCTCGTCGCGATCTTCGTCTCCAACTTTCCCGAGGCATTGGTCGGCAGTGCATCGATGCGCGCACAGGGAAGAACGCAGGCCTTCGTTCTCGGCACCTGGGTGGTGTGCGCAGCTTTGCTCACCGCGGCCGTCGTCATCGGCGCGGGGCCGCTGGCCACGAGTTCACCCGAGACGATATCTCTGCCACTTGCATTCGCCGCCGGCGCCGTACTGGCCTCGCTCGCCGACACCCTCATGCCCGAGGCATACGAAAAAGGCGGTCCGACAGTCGCGTTGAGTACTGCGGCCGGCTTCGTTCTCTCGTACGTCCTCGCCACCGTCTGAAGCCCGGACAGCTGAAATCCGGACAGCCGGACCGGTTGCCATCCCCGTGCGTCTCCGACCGCCGTCGGGATCGACAGCGGTCGGAGAGGGTCAGTTACCGGAGGACGGTCGAGCCGTCAATACCAGTATTTTCGCCCGCCGACGGCGCGCCCTGTCGTACCGAGCACCATCAGGACGAGACCGATGACCAGGAGGATGATCCCGATTGTCGTGAGGATCGAAATCTTCGCGACGAGACCGATGATCAGCAGAATGATTCCGAGGATGATCACGGTATTGCCTCATTTCCTTTTCGACGGACCGAGACTACTGACTCGGCTGTGGCACTTCACAATTCACCTTCGGGTTCACGCCTGCGTAGTTCAGTGGGCCCGCGATGACGGTCACGGCGATGGTGCCCGCGCTGGCGCAGTCGGCGTTGGCCTCTTTGAAGTAGCCGCGCTGCCAGACGGCGATAGCCCCGATGATCAACCACACCACGACGATGATCGTGACGAGTCGTCCGATGCGCATTTCCGACCTCCCATGGTGAGTGCCGGCTCGAGCCGGTGCACAGTGTCACACTTTGCTTCTGTGGGGCGAGGCAGGCCGCGCCGACTGTTACGTCGGTGTTGTATCGGTCGGCTTTGAATGGGCACCTGGCGTGTCGTTCGATCGGGTCTCATTCGATCGCACGTCATTGGACCGAGTGTCGTTCGACCGGGTGGTGCCGGTCGTGTCCGTGTTCGTGTTCGTGTTCGCGTCCGCATTCGTGGACTTGGTGGTGGGATCGAGCTTGTCGGCCCGCTTCCACTCCTTGTCCAGCTCTTCCCGGGACGTGCTGGCAGTGCGCTGGTGCGTCGCCGCCTCGTGCTGAAGTCGCGACGCCTCCGCGGCTTTGGCCTCGGCATCTGCCTGGGCCCGCCGTGCCTCGGCGGCAGTCTGATCGGCGATCGCTTCACGCTGCCCGACGATGGAAGCCTGTTCCTGGGCTTTCGCACGGATGTCCTGGGCCTCGTGGAGCCGTGCTTGCTTGCGCTTGCGCGATGCGGCAACGGCCAGCGCGATCAGGGCAAGGACGACGACGATCGCGACGACGATCCAGATGACGGTCGTGGTGGTATCCATGTGCTACTCCCAGCAGTCGTAGGGTAAAGATACCCACTTGACCCCCTCGGCAAACAGATCGAAAGCCAATCGAAACCAACCTGTGGGCGGGCGCGGTGGCCAGGGAACGGAACCGGCTACCGTGATCGAATGAGTGAACTGCTGCAGAAGCAGGGGGTGCGGGGGCAGTTGCATCGCCCGGAGGGTGATCCGGTGGCCGGGTTGGTGCTGACGCACGGGGCGGGAAGTAACTGCGACACAAAGCTGTTACGAGCGGTGGCCGAAGGTTTCGTGGAACGAGGCGTGCTGGTCCTGCTATTTGATCTTCCCTTTCGGCAGCGCCGTGCGTCGGGCCCGCCGCATCCGTCGAGGGCGGCGGAGGATCGCGAGGGCGTTGCGGAGGCCGTCGCCGTCATGCGTGACTTCGGGCCCGGGCCGGTGTGGGCCGGCGGGCATTCGTACGGCGGTCGTCAAGCGTCCATGCTGGCCGCGGAGGTGCCCGCCGGGATCGATGCCCTCCTGTTGCTGTCGTATCCGCTGCATCCACCGGCGAAACCCGAGAAGCCTCGCACAGACCATTTCCCGGACCTGCGTACGCCGGCAGTGATCGTGCATGGTTCGAAGGATCCGTTCGCGACCACCGAAGAAATGGAATCGGCACTCGAACTGATTCCGGCGACGACGATCCTCGTCGAGTTCGACGGTGCGCGCCACGACCTGGCCCCGGACAAGTTTCCCGTCGTCGACCGTGCTGTCGCCGCGATGTTCGACCTTCGTCAGCGTCGGGAAAAGTGATCGGTATGTTCGATTGATGTGCAACGTGCAGCGTGACGTGCCCCGCTGGTTCGCCTCGGCCCTGGCCTGCCCGGTGGAGGTGGGCCAGGTAGATGTGGCCGGCGCACAGATTCGGTACCGCGCGTGGGGGCCGACGGGATCCCCCGGAATCGTGTTGGTGCACGGTGGAGCGGCACACAGCAGGTGGTGGGATCACGTCGCGCCCATGCTGGCCACCGGACGACGGGTGGTCGCTCTCGATCTTTCCGGACACGGAGACAGTGACTCTCGTGAGCACTACGGGCTCGAGCAGTGGGCCGAAGAGGCCCTGGCCGTCGCGAAACCCGCTGGTATCTCCGGTCCACCGGTCTTCGTCGGACACAGCATGGGCGGAATGGTGTCGTATGTGGCCGCCCAGTTGTTCGGCGAGGATCTGGCCGGGGTCCAACTGATCGATTCACCCGTTCGCGCCCAGACACCCGAGGAGGAAGCGGCGCGGCAGCAGCGGGCGTTCGGGCCCAAGAAGGTGTATTCGAGCAAGGCCGATGCGCTCGCCCATTTCCGGTTCGTGCCGCCGCAGGAGTCGGCGGTTCCGGCCGTCCGCGACCACGTCGCGGAGACCTCGATGCGGGAGGTGGAGGGCGGCTGGTCGTGGAAGTTCGACCCCGGATTCTTCGCCCGCAGCGGCAGCGATCGGCTGGTCGCGGCAGAACCCCGCTGCCGCATCGCGTTCTTCCGTGCCGAGAACGGGATCGTCGACGAAGAGATGATGAGGACTATGAGGGCGCGATTCGGCCCGACCGCGCTGGTGACGGACATCCCGGACGCGGGGCATCACGTGATGATCGACCAGCCGTTGGCGTTAGTGGTGGGTATCCGCACCGTCCTTGCCTCCTGGGACGCCGAAGATTCCGTGACAGGGATGCCCGACTGAGTCACGCCCCTGATCGGACCGCGGAAACGAACTGCTCGATCAGCGCCGCGTCCTTGACGCCGCGGGAAGATTCCACACCGCTCGACACGTCGACACCCCACGCGCCGGTGGCGTCGATTGCGGTCCGGACGTTGCCGGGATTCAGGCCGCCGGCGAGGATCCACTCACCGTCGGGTCGGGCCTGCCCCGCCCAGTCCCACGGCACTCCCGCGCCGGCTGTCGCCCCGTCGACGAGGAGGCGGTCGGCCCCGAAATCGCCGGACGAATCCCCGGCAACCACCGCACGGATCACCGTGAGCCCTGCCTCTCGCAATCGGGTGACGTCCTCGGCGGACCTCACATCGTGCACCTGGACGGTGCCGAGCCCGGCTGCGGCCGCGATCTCGATCACGTCCGGCACAGAACTTCCCTTGAACACCCCCACCGCCACGGTGGGACCGGTGACGGAGCGGATCAGCGACGCCGCATCCTCCACCGCGATTCGGCGCACGCTCTCGGCGAAGACGAAGCCCACGGCGTCGACACCGAGTCGCACGGCCAGATCGACCGAGGCTTGGTCACGCAGACCGCAGACCTTGATGAATGTCACCACATGATTTTAACGGTCGCTTCGAGTAGCCGACGCAGTGCGGGTTCGCGCTCTAGGCTTCGTGACGTGGAATGGCTCAGCGACCTCAGCGTGATTTCAGGGCCTTTGCCCTGGATTCTCACCGGCCTGGGCGCACTCGGTGGCGTGTGGTTGCTGGCCGCCCGCCCCCCGTGGTTTCGCAGGAAAGCCCTGCCGCTCTGTCTCGCCGTGGCCGCCGTGGTCGCCCTCGCCGTCTATATCGCCGTCGAGAAGGTCCTCAAACCCTTTCCCGACCCGATCGAAATTTCCATCTATGTGTGGATCGGGGTGGGTCTGACCGCAATTCTGTTGCTGATTCCGAGGATTCGGGCCGGACGTACGGCGGCATCGGCGGCGGTGTCGGTACTGGCGGTGATCGCCGTCGTGCTCGCGTCGGCGACGCAGATCAATCTGGTGTTCGACGCGTATCCCACTGTGGGCACCGCTTTCGGGGACGAACCGTTCGATCGCGTGGATCTTCACGATCTGGGGGGTGTCACCGAGAAGGTTGTCACCGGGACGCCACTCGACGCGTCGTGGACTCCTCCGCCGGGGATGGACGATGAGGGTCGCGTCCTCACCGCGCACATCCCCGCCACGCAATCGAATTTCACCGCCAGAGACGCCGAAATCTATCTGCCTCCTGCGTATTTCACGAACCCTCGACCTTTGCTGCCTGTGCTGGTACTTCTCGCCGGCCAGCCCGGCGCTCCGGAGGACTGGCTCGCGGGAGGCAAGCTGACCTCTACGATGGATGCCTTCGCGGCCGAGCACGAAGGTCTCGCTCCCGTCGTGGTGGTCGCGGACGCTACCGGTTCACAGATCGCGAACCCGTTGTGCGTCGACTCGCCCATGGGCAACGTGGCCACCTATCTGGCCAAAGATGTTCCGGCCTGGGTGACCTCGAACCTTCAGGTCAATCGGGACCCCCGGGCCTGGGCGATAGGCGGCCTCTCCTACGGCGGCACTTGTTCGCTGCAGATGGCGACCAACTATCCCGAGGTGTACCCCACGTTCCTCGACATCTCCGGGCAGGAGGAGCCCACACTCGGTGATCGTCAGAGGACGCTCGATGCAGCGTTCGGCGGAAGCGAGTCTGCATTCGAGAAAGTCAATCCGCTCGATTTGATGGCGACGAAGAAGTACCCGGACTCGGCCGGGGTCTTCGTCGTCGGCAGCGATGACGCGGACTACCGGCCCGGCGCGCAGAAGGTTTTCCAGGCTGCGAAGGATGCGGGCATGGATGTGCAGTACCTCGAGGTCCCCGGGGGTCACAGCTTCGCCGTGTGGTCTGCCGGACTGGAGAAGGAAACGCCCTGGCTGGCGCAGCGGTTGGGACTGATCCGGTAGCGGGTGTGGTCTCGTTCCCAATAACGAGAACCTGTTCTATATTTGCGGGTAAGTGTTCTTGTCTTTTCAGCGACTGGAGTCCCCGGCATGTATCAGTGGTCCGACACCGATCTGATGTTCCGCGACGCGATCCGCGGCTTCATCGACAAGGAGATTCGACCCCACGTCGACAAGCTCGAGACCGGGGAGTTGCCTCCGTTCGACATCATCCGCAAGCTCTTCGCCACCTTCGGTATCGACGAGATGGCGCGGGACGCCCTCGAGAAGTCGCTGGCCCGCGAACGCGGCGACGACCCCGAATCCGCGGAGAAAGGCGAGAAATCGGCCGGCCTCGGTGCGGGCAGCATGGGCGTCATCATGAATGCCGAGCTGGCGGGAGTGAGTCTCGGGCTCGTCGCCTCCCTCGGCGTGAGCCTCGGCCTGGCGGCGGGCACCATCCGCAGTCGAGGCACTCTGGCGCAGAAGGAACGTTGGCTACCCGCCCTGGTCACCTTCGAGAAGGTGGGCGCTTGGGCCATCACCGAACCCGATTCCGGCTCGGACGCCTTCGGTGGCATGAAGTCCTATGTCCGGCGCGACGGAGACGACTACATCCTCAACGGGCAGAAGACCTTCATCACCAACGGGCCCTATGCCGACGTCATGATCGTGTACGCGAAGCTCGACGACGGCGATGCGTCGATCGACCGCCGCGACCGCAAGGTGCTCACGTTCGTCCTCGACGCCGGCATGGAGGGTCTCACCCAGGGGGCGCCGTTCAAGAAAATGGGGATGAACTCCTCGCCCACCGGTGAGTTGTTCTTCGACAACGTCCGCGTCGGCCGCGATCGGCTGCTCGGCGAGACCGAAGAGGGCGGCGCATCGGACGGGAAGTCCAGTGCGAAGGAGAGCTTCGCCGCCGAACGTATCGGCATCGCCTCGTTGTCGCTCGGGATCATCAACGAATGTCACCGTCTGTGTGTCGACTACGCCAAGTCCCGCAAGTTGTGGGGCAAGGAGATCGCACAGTTCCAGCTGGTGCAGCTCAAGTTGGCCGAGATGGAGATTGCCCGGATGAACGTGCAGAACATGGTCTTCAATGCCATCGAACGGGCGGAGGCGGGGGACCCGGTGACGCTGGCAGAGGCGTCGGCGATGAAGTTGTACTCCTCGCGCGCGGCCACCGAGGTGGCGATGGAGGCGGTGCAGTTGTTCGGTGGTAACGGCTACATGGCCGAGTACCGGGTCGAGCAGCTGGCGCGCGACGCGAAGTCGCTGATGATCTACGCCGGGAGCAACGAAATTCAGGTGACGCACATCGCGAAGGGTCTGCTCGGCGTCTGAGAGTGCGTTTGAAAACCGTCAGGTTCGGGCGAGCCGCCTGGTCATGGTCGCGATCGTCGCGATGTGAACCATGGCCTCGTGGTGGTCGGGTCTGGTTTCGTAGTCTCGCACGCAGCGGCGGTGCTTGTTGATCCACGCGAGACTTCTCTCGATCACCCACACGCGGGATCGGACGTGGAAACCGGTGGGGCCGGGGATGCGTTTGATGATTTGCATAGGAAGGGCGAGAACATCTTTCGCCTATGCAGTCAAACGTCCGGGATAACTGCTGAACTGCCCCGCAGTGCGGTCAGGAGTCGGTGCGCGGCGTCGCGGTCCTGGATCGAGGCAGCGGTGACGACGATGGCGAGCAGCAGTCCGTTTTCATCCACAGCAACGTGTCGCTTGACGCCGTTCGTTCTCTTGCCGCCCAGCCGCGGCTCGATCGGGGCACGGTATCGGCGGCTGGCACCGTCTGCGAGTCGATGATCGCCGCGGTCGGGCACCGGTCCTGCCCGTCACGCACCCGCAGGCGGTCGCGCAGCGTGTGTCGAGGATGCGCTGCCACGGGCCGCTGTGGGGCCAGCGGGCGAAGACCGCGTACACCGTCCGGGCTGGCGGGAACTCCATCGGCAGTTGCCGCCACGCGATACCACCGCGCAACCGTGCCCGCCCGCCGCGTGGGCGGACACGACGGGGATGGCGGAATCGGCGATGATCTCATTGTGGGCTCCTGGTGTGGTCGGGGACTTGGTACTCACCGGCCCAACCAGGAGCCCGCTTTCTTCGATTCTCAGCGAGGCACACGCCCGCGATTGCGAGTTCTCAAACACCCTCTGAGGTCGTCGACGCCCCGGGAACAAATATCGTACGGCGTACGTTAGAGGGGTGTCGTCAAGGAAAGGACACCACTGTGAAGGTCACGGCAAGCGCACTGTCACTGAACGTCGCCGACCCGACTGCATCGGCCGATTTCGCCAAGACCCATCTCGGTTTCGTCGAGGACATGGCAGCCGACGGATTCGTGTCGCTGAAACGTGAGGACGTCGGCTTCGGCCTGGTCTTCCTGCGGACAGGACTCGAAACGTTCAAGCCCGCGCACATCGCGGGTGCGGCCGGGCAGGGACTGCTCATCGCGCTGGTCGTCGACGGCATCGACGCCGAGTACGAGCGGCTGCAGGCAGAGGGTGTACCGATCGTCACGCCCATCGAAACGGAACCCTGGGGTGAGCGCTACTTCCAGATGAGCGACCCGAACGGAGTGATCATCCAGTTGGTGGAGTGGGTGTAGCCGTTCACACCGAAGCGAGGAACGGCTCGACGGCCGCGAGCACTTCGGTGCTCGCGGCCACCGTGCTCGAGTGGTCGAAGCCAGGAAGAATCACCTTCGACGCCCCTGGAATGAGGGACGCCGCCCGCTGCGTGTCCCCCAAACGTTCGGCATCCTTGGATCCGACGAACAGCAGCGTCGGGACGGTTATCCGACGTAGCACCTCGTCGTCTACACCCGGTTCGTCACCCGAACGCCGCATGTACGCGGCCAATGCCTTCGCGTCGTTGGCTTTGAATGCCGCACGGGTTCCTGCGTCGATCGGCCAGGAGCGCCGGGCATTCCATCGTTCGAGGAACGCATCCATCCCGTCCCGCTCGAGCACATCGATGCAGCCGGGGAAGAACAAGCGATCGAAAGCGCCGGCCTGCGGGAGGCTGCTGCCGCCTCCGATGATCAGACTCTCGATGCGTTCGGGATTCTGAACCGCCAGTGCCAGCGCGACACGCCCACCGAGCGAATAGCCCAGAACGTGCGCGCTGGGCAGCCCGACCTCGTCGAGGACCGCCACGATGTCGGCGCTCATCAAGTCCATGGCATACGAGGCCGGCTCGTGTGGTTTGTCGCTGCGGCCGTGTCCACGGAGGTCGACAAGGATCAACTGGTACCGATCCCGAAGTGCGCGAACGTAACCGAACCCGCGCCAGATGGCATGTGACAGCGCAGTGCCGTGGATGAGGACGAAGGGTTCCCCGTCGCCGACGGTCTCGTACGCGACCCGGATACCGTCGACGGGATTGGTAGCGTGCTTCACCCGCCCAGTGTGCACGATCTTCCCGCCGGTCCTACAGCAGCCCGTCCTCGGTGAGTTCCAGCCGCCGCGTCACCCCGATGTCCTCGAGAAAACGACGGTCGTGACTCACCACGATCAGTGCTCCCCGAAAACTGTGGAGCGCCTGCGTGAGATGCGACAGACTCGGGAGGTCGAGGTTGTTCGTCGGCTCGTCCAGCAGTAGCAGGCGGGGTGCAGGTTCGGCCAGCAACATCGTTGCGAGAGCTGCGCGTAACCGTTCGCCGCCCGACAATGCCGAGGCGAGCACGTCGGAGTCGTTCCCGCGGAACAGAAACCGGGCCAATTGTGCGCGAATCTGCTCCTGCGAGGCATGCGGCGCGGCGGCGGCGACATTCTGCGCCACCGTGAGCGTCTCGTCGAAGACGTCGAGCCGTTGTGGCAGGGACTTGAACGGTACGCGCGGTCCCGCTGCGACGATTGCGTCGAGCAGCGTCGTCTTGCCGATACCGTTGCGCCCGACCAGTGCGATACGTTCCGGCCCGACTACGTGGAGCGACACCCGTTGTCCGCTGCCGAGTTCCAGGTCCTGCACCGAAATCACGTCCTGGCCCGAATGCACCTCCGTGTCGGGAAGTTCGATGCGTACCTCGCGGTCGTCCCGGACTGCACTCTCCGCTTCCGTCAACGACTCCCTGGCCTCGTCGACCTTCGCGATGTGGTTGTTTCGCAGCTTCCCCGCCGATTCCTGAGCTTGACGCTTCCGCATCCCCATCACGATCTTCGGTTCACGCTTGGTCTCGAACATCTTCTGGCCGTAGCGTTTGCGCCGATCCAACTTGATCCGCGCCTCGGCGAGCTCCCGTTTCTGCTTCTGTACGTCGCCACGCGCGTCCCGTACCGCGGCCAATGCAGCTTCCTGCTCCGCCTCCACGATCTCCTGGTAGACGCTGAAGTTGCCGCCGAACATCCGGATGCCGCCGCCGCGCAGCTCCGCGGTGGCGTCCATCAGGTCGAGCAGATCACGGTCGTGGCTGACCACCAGCATGGCGCCCGAGAACTGCTCGACGACGGAGTAGAGCCTGCGGCGCGAACTTCCGTCCAGATTGTTGGTGGGCTCGTCGAGCAGAAGTATCTCCGGTTCGGTCAGCAGCTTTGCGGTGAGGCCGAGCAGGACCGTTTCACCCCCGGACAGTGTGCCGACCGTGCGATCGAGGTCGCTCGCGGAGCCGAGCACCCGCTCGAGCCCAAGTTTGTGCAGCGTCGAGATCGCGCGTTCCTCGATGTCCCAGCGACCCTGGGCAGCGTCGAAGTCCTCGGGCGTGCCCACCCCGGATTCGATCCGGTGCAGCGACTGGCGAAGATCGGCGATACCGAGGATGCGGTCTACCCGCAGACCCGGATCGAGGGTGATGTCCTGCGGCAGGTAGGCCACCTCGCCGCGTGTGACGATCGACCCCCGGTCGGGCTGCAGTACGCCGGCGATCAAGCGAAGGAGGGTGGATTTTCCGGTGCCGTTGAGGCCGACCACGCCGGTACGCCCCGAGCCGAACACGGCGTCGACGCCGTGGAAGACCGGTTCGCCGTCAGGCCACGAAAAAGTGAGATCGGACAGGGACAGATATGACTGGGCCATGGGGTACTCCGAGGTGTGTGCGGATTAAGACTCGCGGAAC
The DNA here is from genome assembly GCF_018343855.1 of Rhodococcus sp. USK13. Taxonomy (NCBI): domain Bacteria; kingdom Bacillati; phylum Actinomycetota; class Actinomycetes; order Mycobacteriales; family Nocardiaceae; genus Rhodococcus; species Rhodococcus sp. USK13. The sequence goes on from NZ_CP069242.1 coordinate 2,055,610, forward strand.
TACCTCGTCAGGAGCAACGGCCCGTGTCCTTTCGTCTGACGCGCCCTCTGCGCATCGGGTGAGTTCAGGGTAAGGCCCACCCGATGCCGCGGCAATCGAATTAAATCTGCGGGCCGTCCGCGCGCAATTCGTCCACCTTCGCCATCGCCTCGCGCAGTTCGGTGAGCCACTGCTCACTGTGCTTGCCTGCGAGTCGAACCGTCCACATCAGGGCGTCCGAGCGAGATCGCGCCACCCCGGCGTCGACCAGTGTGTCGAGAACCTTGCGTTCGGGCTGGCGAAGTCGAGTCATCACCGGTACGGCGAGGTGAGTGAACAGCGAGCGGCGGCCGTCGAGGGTGACTCCCCACGCCACCTTCCGTCCGTAGCGGAGTTCGGCCTCGTGTGCGATGCGCATTCGGTCGGCGCGAGTGCTCTCGCGGAAGCGTGCGATGCGCCCGTCGACGGCGGCCTCCGAGGCGGAGTCGCCGGACTCGACGGGAGGCAGCTCTCCCACGACGACGATTTCCTCACGGTCGACCTCGACGGTGGCCGGCCCGGTGAACCAGTCGTCGGGCAGTCGGCCGGCGAACCAGTCGGCCGCGTCGCTCGCATCGGGAACATCTGCTTGCTGCCATCCGCCGGGACGACCGAAACGGCGGTCTCCGGGGGCCTGGGCGTTCTTCATGGCGTCCTCCTGGGAGCCTGGGTGCTCTGTCTGTGTGACGAAGCACTGATTACATGATTACACCCTTATCGTCAGGGCCGCCAGCATCTCAGGCATGATCGACTACGTGCGCACCTCAACAGTTCGTCACAGTCCCACCGGCCCCAGGCGTAAGGCCGCCGCCGGCATAGCCGTCCTCGTGATGACGTTGTCCGCCTGCGGCCTCTTCGGACCGGATCAGCCGGACACCGTCAGCCAGGAGTTCGTCGATGCTCTGAATGCCGACGACGTCCAGGCAGCCGCGGCCCTCACCACCGACCCCGCCGCCGCATCGGCGGCCATCACCGCCCTCTACGACGGGCTCGGCAACAAGGACGGAACCTTCGCCCGTACCGAAGTGCAGGAGTCGGGCGACGACGCCGGAACCTTCACGATGGAGGTCACCTGGCCCTTCGCCGAGGGTCAGGAGTGGAAGTACAGCACGAGTGGCAACGCGGCGAAGCAGGGTGACGACTGGAAGATCACCTGGGACCCGGCCGTGCTTGCGCCCGGGCTCACGGAAGACACGACCGTTCGCTACACCCCGACGACCGGGCGGCCGCCGAAGGTTCTGTCGTCGTCGGGCGCGCCGATACTCACGGAGCAAGTGGTCACTCTGGTGAACCTGGACCAGGGTGCGGACACCGCCGCAGTCGCAGCGCTGCTGACCCCCCTCGCACCCACGATCACCCCGGCGTCACTGCAGAAGGATGTGGCCGATGCCCAGGGCAAACCCGTCACCGCGCTCAGCCTGCGTGCGGAAGATCTGGCGCCCATCGAGGCGCAACTGACTGCACTTCCGGGGGTGACGCTCGTCCCGCAGGCGCGACTGCTGAGCACCGACAAGGCACTCGCATCCCCGACGCTGTCCGGACTCGCCGACCTGTGGCAGCAGGGGCAGGACGCGTCCGCCGGGTGGGCCGTCCAGTTGGTCTCAGCCGACGGCTCGGCGGAGAGTATCGCGGGGGAGGACGGCCCCGTCGCCCCCGACATCACGACCACCCTCGACCTCCCGATGCAGGCGGCGGCCGAGCGGGCTCTGGCGGACATGCCGCAGCAAGCCGCGATCGTCGCCCTGCGCCCGTCCACCGGTGCCGTGCTGGCGGTCGCGCAGAACGCTCCCGCCGACGCGCTCGGCCCGATCGCGCTCACCGGGCTGTACCCGCCGGGGTCCACCTTCAAGACGGTCACGACGTCGGCTGCCCTGCAGGCCGGATCCGCCACCATCGACACGGTGCTGCCCTGCCCGGGAACCGAGAACATCGAGGGCAGACAGATACCCAATGACGACCAATTCGACCTGGGTCAGGTCCCGCTGCACACCGCCTTCGCCCGATCGTGCAATACCACGATGGGCCGGTTGGCTGTGGGGCTTCCGGCCGATGCCTTGCAGAACGCGGCCCTGCAGTTCGGACTCGGGGTGGATTATGTGACACCGGGTTTGACAACCGTGACCGGCAACGTACCCATCGCCGACAGTTCGGCGGCCCGTGTCGAATCGGCGATCGGTCAGGGTCAGGTTACGGCGTCCCCCTTCGGAATGGCATTGGTCGCGGCATCGATCGCTCACGGCTCCACGCCGGCGCCCATGATCGTGACGGGGCAACCGGGCACTGCCGATCGGTCGGCCCCGCCGGTGCCTGCCGAGGTGACCGCGGATCTGCGGACTATGATGCGTGAAACTGTGACCGGCGGTACCGCTACTGCGCTGCAGGACATTCCGGGACTGCTCGGAAAAACCGGCACGGCGGAGTCCGGTAACGGTCCGGCACACGGCTGGTTCGTCGGAATCAAGGACGATCTCGCATTTGCCGTATTTGTCGCCACAGGAGACAGCTCGGCCCCTGCTGTGCAGGCCGCGGGGCGTTTTCTGCGCTAAACCGGTTCGCTGGTCGTGCTCGGCGAGATAAGTTGTGGCTCAACCGTAACTCCTTCGTAGGCAAGTTGTGCTTGTTACGCATGTGACTGAAAGCAAGATGGTGGACATGGGGAATGGACGATCGCTTGGACGCCGCAACAAATACGTGATCGCCCTCGTAACGGCTGTGATATCAGCGGTCGTTCTGGCGTCCTGCGTGATGTCGTCAGAGGAGGCCGACGCCAAGTCGGTCGTCGCCTCCTTCGTCGAAGCGCTGAACGAGCGCGATGCCGCTGCCGCTGCCGCACACACCTCGTATCCCAACGCCGCAGAGTCGGCGATTCAGCAGATGTTCGACGGCTTGAAACCCGAGGACGCCCAGTTCGACCTCACCCAGTTCATGGACCTCGGTTCCGACTCCGGGTTCTTCACCGTCGGTGCCGCGTGGAACTTCGGTGAGGGCAAGGACTGGAGCTATCAGGTGCAGGGCGGCGTGCGGCATCTGTCGGTGGGCTGGCGCATCTCGTGGGATCCGTCGATCCTCGCGCCCGACCTCGGCAACGGGCGTGTCGTCCGCTACGACCGGACGGACGCCGCTCCGCCCAGGATTTTCGACGCCGCCGGTGCGCTGCTGATGAACGAGCAGACCATCAATGCGATCACCTTGGATCCGGCCACGATGGCGGATCCCGTCGCGACCACCCGCCGCCTGGCCGAAGTCCTCGAACCGGTGGCTCCGCTGGTGACGGCAGACACGATGATGGCCGATCTCGCCCAGAAACCGGGAGAGCAGGTCACCGCAGTCCTCCTGCGCGATCAGGACTACCTGTACCTGGAGGAGGACTTGAACATCCCCGGGGTCGTGGTGATCAAGACACCGAAACTGATCACAGCGGATCGCCGCATCACCACTCCGCTGCTCGACCCGCTGCGGAAGGTGTGGCAAGCGAACCGTGACGCCACCGCCGGCTGGGCCGTCCACCTCGTCGATCCCGACGGCACGCTGATCCCGCAGGCGGGATTCCAGGGCCCACCCGGACCAGACATCGTCGCCACCATGGATTCGCGGCTGCAGCTGGCTGCAGAGGAAGCGGTGGTCAGTGTGGGCACCCCGGCCTCGATCATCGCGATCCAGCCGTCCACAGGGGCCGTTCTCGCCGCCGCGCAGAACAACCAGGCGATGGAGCAGGGGCCGATCACCTTCCAGGGTCTCTACCCGGCCGGGTCGAACCTCGACCTGATCAAGAAGGCCGCCGGACTGCAGAAGGGCGTCGACCCGTCGTCGCTGTCGATGGAGGACATCGCGAAGGCAGGGAACCAATTCGGACTCGGGATGAACTACAACGTTCCGGGGCTCGACCACCAGACCGCGGTGTTCACTGCCGACCAATCGGGAATGAACCAAGTGATGAACCGCAAGAACGAGGACCTGCCCGCCGTGACACCGTTCGGAATGGCGATGGTGGCGGCGTCGATCGCCCGGGGCAGTGCGCCCGCACCGATGATCGTGCAGGGTCAGCCGGGGACCACCGAGGTGGCGGCGCAGCCGCTTCCCGCGAACGTCACCGATCAGCTGCGTGCAATGATGCGGGACAACGTGGTGCGCGGCGGCGCTTCTCTGCTGAACGGCTACCCCGACCTCATCGGCATGAACGGGGCCAGCGGCGATGACCGCTGGTTCTACGGATCCCGCGGAGACCTCGCCTTCGCGGTTCTCGTTGCCGACGCGGACGGTGGCGACCGCGCCGTGAAGATGACCGACATGCTGTTCCGGGAAATGGCCAAGCCGGCGAGCTGACCCCTGCGCCCACCGGCGACGTACGGCGGCGCCGAAGGAGCGCGGCGGCGCTGAAGGAGCAAGTACGCAAGGGTAAGTTTTTCACCTGTGCCCCTGCTCGATATCGGTCTACTCGTCGTCGCGGGGTTCTTCGCGGGACTGGTCGGCTTCGTCACCGGACTGGCCTCCATCGTGTCGTACCCGGCCCTGCTCGCAGCGGGACTGCCGCCTGTCACCGCGAACGTCACCAACACCGTTGCGATGGTGGCCGTCGGCGTCGGCGCGCTCTCCAACTCGACGCGCGAGGTGGCGGACACGGGCCCGAAGCTGTGGCGCTGGGTGCTGGCGTCCGCTGCGGGTGGAATAGTCGGGGCAGCGATCCTCCTGGGTGCCCCCGAGGGTTCCTTCGAGGCCGTCGTGCCGTTCATGGTGGCGTTCGCCGCGCTTGCCCTGCTCTTGCAGCCGCGGATCCGCGCGTTCGCAGGGGAGCGCGACCTGCCCCGTACCTACATGCTGTCCCTGTTCGTCGTCGCAATCTACGGCGGCTATTTCGGCGCGGGAGCCGGCGTGATCTTCCTGGCGAGCGCGTTGATCCTCACGTCCGAGACGATCTGGCGCGCCACCATCTTGAAAAGCTTCCTTTTGGGTATCGCGAACCTCGTGGCGGCTCTCGGCTTCGCGGTGTTCGGACCCGTTCACTGGGGCGCAGCGGCGGCGATGGCGATCGGTGCCCTTGCTGGGGGTTGGTGCGGTCCGCCGGTGGTCAAGCGGATTCCGCCGTCGATACTCCGTGTCGTGATCGCGGTGGCGGGGTTCGGCCTCGCCGGGTGGCTGTGGATGCGGTGAGCGGACGACCACGAACCGCGGTCAGTGCACTCCCTTCATCAGACGCTTGATCCACGGTGAGCCGACCGCCAGCAGCACGCCCACCGCGATGGACCCGAGGCCGATAGCGGTGAAGTAGGGAACCTCGTTGTTCTCGTTGTAGAAACCGGCCAACGTGCCCGCCATCGCGGTACCCAGCGCCACGGACAGGAAGAACAGGGCAACCATCTGCGTGTGGAAAGCCTCCGGCGCGAGCTTGGTCGACAGCGACAACCCGACCGGCGACAGGAGCAGTTCCGCGAAGGTGAACAGCAGGAGAATGCCGCACAGGCCGAGGAGTGGAGCGCTGTTGGCGCCACCACCGGACATCGGAATGAACGCCAGAAACGCCAGCCCCATGATCATCGTGCCCATCGCGAACTTGACGGGGGAGGACGGCTGGCGCGGCCCGAGCTTCGTCCATGCGGCGGCGAACACGCCCGCGAAAATGATGATGAAGACCGGGTTGATCGATTGCACCCAGGAGGGCGGGAAGTCCCATCCGAACAGGTTGCGGTCGAGTCGCTTGTCGGAGTAGACCGCGACGGTGGTGAACTGCTGCTGGAACAGCGACCAGAAGACGGCACTCGCGATGAACATCGGAATGAACGCGTAGACCCGGCTCCGCTCGATCGCGGTGATGCGGCGACTCGACAGGATGATGGCGAAGTAGCCGACGGCCGCGACAACAGTGAGCGCCACGACGACATCCGACATGTTGCTCGTGGTGACCAGACCGGTCAGGCACGCCGCGGCGATCACGATCACTGCTGCGGCGGCGATGGCGATCCACTTGGTGCGCTGGTCCGACGGAAGAGGGTTGGGGGCGGTCGCACCGATGCCGCGCAGATGTTTGCGGCCCAGCGTGTACTGAACCAGACCGAACGCCATACCGACGGCGGCGAGGGCGAAACCGGCGTGGAAGCCCATGGTGTCCTGCGCCCAGCCGGTCAGCAGGGGGCCGACGAGGGCGCCGAGGTTGATACCCATGTAGAAGATGGAGAACCCGGCGTCGCGGCGCTCGTCGTGCTCGTCGTAGAGGTCGCCGACCAGCGAGGTGGCGTTCGCCTTCAGACCGCCACTGCCGAAGGCCACGCAAACGAGTCCGACCCCCACACCCCACAGGCCCGGGAAGACGGCCAGTGCGATGTGCCCGAGCATGACGAGTACCGCGCTGTAGAACAGGGTGCGCTCGGAGCCCAGGAGCCGGTCGGCGATCCACGCTCCGAGGATCGTCGAGAGGTACACCGTGCCGCCGTAGGCGCCGACGATGCTGGTGGCCGAGGCCTCGGAGATTCCGAGGCCGCCGTCGGCTGCCGAGTAGTAGAGGTAGTAGATCAGGATGCCCTGCATCCCGTAGAACGAGAACCTCTCCCACATCTCCACGCCGAACAGGTTCGCGAGGGCAAACGGCTGGCCGAAGAAACCGGTGTCGGCTCGCTTTTCGTCCTGCCGCGGATCGACGGTGTCACTCATGCAACGACTGTCCCACTTCGCACGTCGGTTCGGGCGGCGACGCGGCGGATCCGCTGCCGATCAGCTGGGTGTGCGTACCTTCGTGACGGCTCTCGCGACCGCACGCCAGCCGAGAAGGAACACCGCCAGAACAGTGCCCGCTACCAGGATGAAACTGAATGCCGTGCCCTGACCGCTGACGACGCGGAGCAGCATGCCGACCACCAGCGTCGAGAACCACACCAGCAGCCCCGTCGGCACGATCAACACGGCGTCGAACTTGTCGCGGTACAGCGCTACGGTCGCGAGCCAGCCGACGGCGAGGCCACTGAGGAATGGCCACGCCGTGATGGCGAGTCCCGTCAGCGCGTTGGCTTCGTCGTGGCTCCGGCGGCCGATGGCGCAGAAGACGACCACGAGCACGACATCGACGACGAGTGCGGGAAGGAACTTCTTCACCCGGTCAGCGTAATGCGGCGGCACATGCGACCCACGGGCACGGCCGACTCTTGTTCTTGTGGAGGATGCGCAGCATCCGGGGCGACGTGGACCGTGCTGACCATCTCCTCGAAATCTCCAGCCGAGACTGTAGACTTTTGGTAGCGACGGTTCTAAAGTATTGATCGTCAACAGAGGGAATCAACTAGCGGGGTAGCCGACGGGCTACCGAGGAAAGACGAAGGCACGGGGCGGAGCCGGAAGGACGAAGAGGTGGCTCCGCCCCCCGAACACCCGGCGTGAGAAGGAGAAGGTCAGCTACTCACGCTGTTCACAAGAAGTCGAGGTGAGAGGCGGGTGTTGCGTATCCATCATCAGGATCCGTATGCAATGAATGTCTTGTCCTTGTGCCGGCCGCGGCCGGTGCAGCTATAACCCCTTCGGACCCCGGCGCGAGCTCGCGCCGGGGTCCCTTACAACGCAACGAAGGGCTCGACGCAGGAACTGTGGATAACTCCACCGGCACAACCAATGAACTCGACAACGACGACTACCCCGCATACACCATGGGGCGCGCCGCCGATCTTCTCGGTGTCACCGCAGCGTTTCTTCGGAGTCTCGACGACATGGGATTGCTGGTGGCGTACCGCTCGGAGGGCGGGCATCGCCGCTATTCGCGGCGTCAGCTGCGGCTTGCCGCCCGCGTCCGGGAGCTCGTGGACAGCGGCACGGCAGTTGAAGCGGCCTGCCGCATCATCTCGCTCGAAGATCAGCTCGCCGAGGCTCGGCGCGAAAATACCAGCCGCTAGGCAGTGTCGGCTTCGCCGGTGCTGTGCGGGGTGTGTTCCGCCCCTGGCTGCTCCCGGCGTTCGAACTCGAGGTCCATCTCCAGGTCCTCGTGCTGGTTGTGGCGGAAGAGAATGAGGAAGACGATCCACCCGATCAGGGCCACGAGTATGTAACTGACCATGCGGTAGACGAAGACGGCTGCGAGCGCCTGCGATGCCGTCGTTCCCGCCGCCGTCAGGGTGGCGATCAAGGTGCCGTCGACGAACCCGAGTCCCCCCGGTGCCAGCGGAATACTGGCAACCGCCTTGGCGGCAGCGAACGCGATGAGCAAACCGGCGAACGAGGGTTCGGCGCCGACGGCCCAGCAGGCGAACCCCAGGCAGGCCACATCGGCGAGTCGGTGCACCGCCGACCACCCGAAGGCGGCGAGGGAATCGCGCCGGCCCAGCTCCACCGAATCGAGCTGGCTGAGGATCTCCTTCCACCGCTCGACGCCTGTTTCCGGGGGGTTCTTACGGAACCTGTTGTACCGAGTGAGAACCCGATGTCCCGTCGACTCGATGCAGTCGGGGTTACGGGATATGTATCGCAAGCCGTAGAACAGGGCAAAAGCGGCGATCAGCGACAGCACCAGGGTGATGGGGCTGACTCTGGTTCCGACGGCGAACGCGCCGGCCACGCCGAGGAACGCGAGGCTGCCTGCGGCGATCACCCCGGAGATCGCGAGCTGCCACGATGCGACGACAGGCGTCGCGCCCCACTTGCGGGTCTGCTTGTACGTGAACGCGGTGGAGAAGACCTGGCCTGCCGGCAGGCTGACGGCCATCGCAGTGCTCGCGTAGATGACGGAGACGGACTTCAACTGGGAGACGACGACGCCTCCGGCTCGCAGCAACCGCTGCTGGACGGCGCCGTAGCCGCTCAGCGACACCGTCTGCGCCGCGATGCAGGCAGCGACCCATCCCCAGTGGATTTCGGTGAGTGCTTTCCACGAATCGCTGAGGGTCGGCCACAAGTAGATGCCCTCGATGGTCAGGAGGGCGAGCAGCCCGGCCCCGAGCAGCCATTTGATCCACCAGAATCGACTTCGCTGCCGAGGAGGCTCGGCAGTGGGCGGGTCGGAACGAGGCAGGGCCACATCCCAAGCGTAACCAACGGGTAGCGGATTACTCCGGATAGTCCTCCGGCCAAGCCAGATGGGTGTTGCGACGACGCCCACGTAACTGCACCTGTTCGCCCAGCTCCCAGTGTGCCTGCTCTTCCTCGTCGGCGAAGTACAGCGCGCTGGTGGACGCCAGGACGCGGCTTGGATGGAGCTTGGCGAGCTCGGTGAGGCGCGACGCCTCGTTGACGGGGTCGCCGATGACGGTGTATTCGAATCTTTCTGCGGCCCCGATATTTCCGGCGACGGCCAGGCCCGCGGACACGCCGATGCCGATGTCGAGACCGGTGATCTCGTGGAGCGCGAACCTCAGCTCCCGCGCGGCGGCCAGTGCGGCGGTCGGGGCGTCGGGGCGGTCGAGCGGGGCGCCGAAGATTGCGAGGGCCGCGTCACCCATGAACTTGTTGACGAATCCGTGGTGTCGGTCGATCACATCGACGACGACGCGGAAGAACTCGTTGAGCAGATTCACCACCTCGCCGGGCGGACGTTCGGCCGCCGCACCGGTGGACCCGACCATGTCGACGAACAGAACGGCCACGAACCTCGTCTCGCCGCCGAGTTCGGTGCCGAACTGGAGTGCTCGCCGTGCCACGTCCTCACCGACATGTTGACCGAACAGTTCACGCAGCAGTCGCCGCTCGTCGGACTCGCGCATCATCCGGTTGAACCCGACCTGCAACCGTCCGATCTCGCTTCCGTCGAACACTTCCACCCGCACGTCGGTGGCGCCGCGCTGGACCCGTTCGATGGCCCGCCGCAACTGCTTGATGGGGTCGGAGATCTGGCTGGCAGTCAGCATCGACAGTGCGAAGGCCTGTGCGATCGCGATGATCGACAGCAGCATGATCGCCCAGGCGAGTGCGTTGGGGGAGAACACGAGGTCGGTGGTCAACTGCGTGACGCAGAGCAGGATGATGCCGATGACGGGCATCAATGTGCCCAGGCCCCAGGTCATCGCCAGGCGGGTGCCGACCCCGGGGGCCATGGTCCGGTCGAATTCCCCCTCGCTGAGGGCGCGCGCCGCCACCGGGCGCAGAATGCGTTCCCCGAGCATGTAGGTGAAGCCGAACGTGGTGGTCGCGGCCATGCACACCGTGACGATCACCGCGACCGCGAGTTCGGGCATCTCGGTGATGGTGAGCAGCACGAAGATGATGCCGCCGAGTATCCACAGGACCAGATGCACGATCGCCTGCCGTAGCGGTGCGTGCAGCGCCGACATCTGTTCACTGCGGGTGGGCGGGCCGCCGCGTAATTGCCAGCGGATGACGGACCGCAGCATCATCGCTGCCGCAGCGAGACTCACCACCGCGGCGAAGGCCAGGTAGCCGCCGAAGATCGCGACGTTGCGCACCCGGTCGGCGATGATGGCCTGCGACTCGGGGATCGGCACGCCATAGCGCACAAACGCGAAAACCAGGATGGCGCCGATGAAATTGGCGAGGAGCATCGAGACCATATAGAGCGGCCACCTGCTGCGAACCGTCGCCGCGATCGCTCTATATGATTTCCGCACGCCGTTCAATTTAGCGGTGGGCAAGTTCGGGAGCGCAGGACACATCCCCTATTGGGTCCGGACACGCCTGATTCGGGCGCGAACTCCCCGGCAACCTGGTGAAGCTCGATACGCTCCGCAGGTGAACTCGAACGAGGGCTCGGCACCGGTGACCGCAGCGGAACGTAGGCACCGTGCCTCCGCGTCCGTGCATCCGGTCGTGCGGGTGGCGGCGGAGTGGACGTGGCGCCTGCTCGTCATCTTTGCCGGGCTGCTGACTCTCGGCTACATCGTCGCCAGGCTCGACACCGTGCTCATTCCCGTGGGGCTCGCACTGCTTGCCTCGGCTCTCCTCGTGCCACTCGTGGACTGGCTGCAGGAGAAGGGTGTGCCCCGATCGGCGGCGGTGGTGGTAATCCTGGTCGTGTCCATAGGCGTCGTCGCCGGGATCATGACGTTCGTGGTCGAACAGTTCGTCGCGGGTCTTCCCGGGCTGACCGCCCAGTTCGAGGCGAGCATCGACCAGATTCAGAACTGGTTCACCAATGGGCCGTTCCACTTCAGCGAGGATCAGATCCACCAGGCCGGCGACTCCGTGGTCAAGTCGATCCAGGACAACCGCGAGCAGCTCACCAGCGGTGCGCTGACCACGGCCACCGTCATCGGGGAGATCTTCACCGGGGCACTGCTGACCCTGTTCACTCTCATCTTCTTCCTCTACGGCGGAAGCCAGATCTGGGAGTTCGTCACCCGGCTCGTGCCTGCTGCTTCCCGCCCGCGCGTTCGGCTGGCCGGAAGCCAGGGGTTCGGCTCGCTCATCGGTTACGTCCGCGCCACCGTTGCGGTCGCAGCCGCCGACGCCATCGGCATCGGTGCGGGACTCGCCATCCTCGGGGTGCCTCTCGCACTTCCCCTGGCGTCGCTGGTCTTCATCGGTGCGTTCATCCCGATCGTCGGCGCGTTCCTCACCGGCTTTCTCGCTGTCCTCGTCGCCCTCGTCACCAAAGGCTTCCTCACCGCACTGATCGTGCTGGGCATCATCATCGGCGTGATGCAGCTCGAGGCCCACGTGCTGCAACCGCTGTTGCTCGGTCGCGCCGTCCGGCTGCATCCCCTCGCGGTGGTTCTCGCGATCACGACCGGAATCGTGCTCGCTGGGATCGTCGGCGGGCTACTCGCCGTTCCCATCGTCGCCGTGCTCAACACGGCGGTCCGTTCGCTGCTGTCCGGGGACCCCGAGGCCACGTTCGATGCGATCGAGGTCGACGATCCCGCCGTTCCGCTCTATCCGGCAGAACCTGACGAACCGGATGAACCGCAACACTCTCGATCCGACAGTTCCCCATGACCGACGACCATGAGCGCCGCACTCGGCTGCACTACCGGCCGACTGTGCGAGCCGCCGCGGAGCGAGACACCCAGCCGGATGCACCGCTGTGGCGTGCGGCGCAGGCGTTCCGGCTGGTCACCCTGGTGTATGCAATCAGCTACCAGTTCGTGTCCGTTCAGTACTACTCCCATCAACGGCTGAGCTGGTTCTTCGTTGCGCTGATGGCGGTGTGGTCGGGAGTCTCGGCGGTGCTGCTCTCGCACGGGAAGATCCCGCGCTATCAGATCGTCATCGCGGACCAACTCGTCGTCATCGCCTTGATGGCGTCGACGAGACTCGTGTCCGACCCCGACTGGTATCAGCACCACCAGACTCTGCCGACGACGTTGTGGGTCACCAACGCGGTGATCTCGGCCGCTGTCTTCGGCGGGCCGTGGCTGGGGATGGCATCGGGCGTCCTGATGGCGACTGTGAGCGCGGTGGTGCGCGACCAGGTCAACCTCGATTTGTGGCGTGACGCCACGGCGCCTGTGCTGGTGTCGGTCGGACTTGCTCTCGGCCTGGCCACCACGACGGCGAGACGGGCGCAGACCCAGCTGGAACGGGCCGTACGGCTGGCAGCGGCGACGGAGGAACGCGAACGCCTCGCCCGCGAAGTCCACGACGGGGTTCTCCAGGTACTTGCCCTCGTTCGTCGGCGCGGAAACGAAATCGGTGGTCCCGCAGCCGAGCTCGCGGACCTGGCGGGGGAGCAGGAGGTGGCGCTGCGCATGCTGATCTCCGAACAGGGCGCCGGGGTGACCGCAGACCTGGGCGGCGCGGCGATCGACCTGCGGCTCCTCCTGAGCACCCGGGCCAGCACCACGGTGTCGGTGTCGACGCCGGCCGATCCGGTGACGATCGAGCGGGGAAGGGCCACGGAACTGGCCGCGATCGTCGACACGGCGCTGTCCAATGTGGTGCAGCATGCCGGGGCCGGCGCCAGGGCTTACGTGCTGCTCGAAGATCTCGGGGACGACGTGATCGTCAGCGTGCGCGACGACGGCGCCGGGATCGCCCCCGGCAGGCTGGCCGAGGCGGAAGCCGAAGGACGCATGGGAATATCGAAGTCGATCCTGGGGCGGGTCCGAGTACTCGGCGGAACTGCCGAACTCGACACCGAACCCGGGCAGGGCACCGAATGGGAGATCCGCGTGCCGAAAGGAGAGGACCGGGATGGATGAGGAGCAGGCCGGTGGTCAGATCACGGTGATGGTGGTCGACGATCACCCGATGTGGCGGGACGCCGTCGCCCGGGACCTCGAGGGCGCCGGGTTCACCGTCGTCGCGACGGCTGACGGCGTCGCCGCCGCAGGCCGCCGCGCCGCCGCAGCGCGCCCGGACGTCGTACTCATGGACATGCAGCTGCCCGACGGAAACGGGGCGACCGCCACCGCTGCGGTACTCGAGGTGTCGCCCGACAGCCGGGTCCTCGTGCTGTCGGCGTCGTCGGAACGCGACGACGTCCTCGACGCCGTGAAGGCGGGTGCATCCGGGTACCTCGTGAAGAGCGCGTCGGTGGAGGAGCTGCGGGAGGCGGTGCGAGCCACCGCCGCCGGGCAGGCCGTCTTCACACCGGGCCTCGCCGGCCTGGTTCTCGGCGAGTATCGCCGGATGTCGAGTGCGCCCGCCGATGAGCGGGGACCGGCCGTTCCGAAGCTCACCGAGCGGGAGACGGAGGTCCTGCGTTTCGTCGCGAAAGGATTGAGCGCCAAGCAGATCGCAACCAAGTTGTCGCTCAGTCACCGCACCGTCGAGAACCACGTGCAGGCCACCTTGCGCAAGCTGCAGTTGGCCAACCGCGTCGAACTGACCCGGTACGCCATTGAGCAGGGCCTCGAGTAGCCGTGAGTACTTGTTGACAACGCGTTGTTAACAAGTACTCACGGGCGGCGGAGGCGCACTAACCTGGTCGGCATGGAGGCACGGGATCTACGCGTATCCGATGCGGAGCGCGAACACGTCGGTGAACTGCTGCAGCGAGCAGTCGGCCAGGGGATGCTGTCGCTGGGGGAGTTCACAGAACGAATGGACACGGCGCTGGCCGCGAAAACGCGCGGCGAACTCAACGCCGTCCTCGTCGACCTGCCGGGAATTCAGCTGATCTCGGAGTTCGTCCCGCCCCCGTATCCCGACCGGCCGTACGCCGCGCGGCCGGTCCCACCCTCGCCGGCACCTGCACCGTCGGTAGGCCACCACGTGTCCGTGCCGCCGCCCGGTGAGATCATCCGGGGTCGGATGTCCTCCATCACCCGCACCGGTTCGTGGAGTGTGCCGGCGTCCCTGAAAGTGGACACCCGGGTGTCGAGCGTGAATCTCGACTTCACCCGCGCAGTCATGGCGACCCAGGTGGTGTACCTCGATGTCGACGACTACGCGAGCTCGCTCACCCTGATCGTCCCCGCCGAGGCGACCGTCGATCTCAACGGGATAGAGACAGTGGGCGGCAGCGCCACCAACAAGGTGCGCAGCGGCCCGCCCATCGGCCCCCTGCACCTGGTGGTGCGCGGCAAAGTCCGGTTCGGCACAGTCACGGCCCGGCATCCGTTCGGCACCTCGCTCCGCAACATGTTCCAGTAAGCGGGTTCGTCGAAACCCCCACCCCGCTCGAGTAGGTCTACTCATGTGCGGACGGACTGGTCGCCGGACGATGAATGCATGTCCACACCCGGGAATCCCTCCGTCGATCCGCGCCTGATCGCCCAGCTGTCCGGCGATTTCTCCGCACTCGGCCAGCAGATGCGGCACGTGGGCGAAAATCTCGCCATCCTGCAGGCGCAGTTGTCGACCGTTTCGCAGCCTTCCTCCGAGCCGGCACCTCGGCCCGGACCCGCACCGCAGCCCGGATGGGCGCAACCTCCGCAAGCCCAGCAACCTCCGCAGCCGATGTACCGGCCGCCGGCCCCTCATCCTTCTGCGCCTCTACCTCCGGTATCCCAAGCGCCGCCGCAGTTCCGGCCTGTACCCATCCCGCCGTCCAGAGTGGCCCGGGAACCGTGGTGGCAACGCGACGGGGTCATCAGCCGCATCCTCGCGGTCGCGGGTGTGGGTGTGACGCTCATCGGGGTTGTCATGCTGCTGGTGCTGGCCGCCCAGGCCGGGTTCTTCGGTCCGGGACTGCGGGTCGCCTCCGGAGCGATTTTGTCAGTGGTGCTCGTTCTCCTCGGTGCCCGTGTGTTCGACCGACCCGGTGGCAGGGTCGGCGGCATCGCCCTCACCGCAACGGGTATCGCCGGTGCGTATCTCGACGTGGTCGCCGTCGCCGTCGTGTATCACTGGCTGCTTCCAGCCCTGGCGATGGTCGTGGCACTCGGGGTCGCCGGAGTCGGCGTCGCTCTGGCCGTCAGATGGTCGTCGCAACCGCTCGCAGTACTGGTCGTGACGGGTGCCGCGGTGCTCGCCCCGGTCCTGACCGACGGAATATCGCTCACCCTGATCGGATTCCTCTTCGTAGTACAGGTGGCCGGCTTCCCGGCCCAACTCGGCCGCGTGTGGCCGTATCTGGCGATTACGCGCACCCTTCCCGTGGTGATTGCGCTGCTGATCGTGATCGTCGACCTCGAGGCGAACGACGGGCAGATGAGGAACTGGGCGTTGGCCAGTGCGGTGCTGGTCGCGTCGTTCGGTCTGGTCTCGTCGATCATGCTGCTCCGGAGAGATTCTCGTGACATCACCGCGACAGCGATGATCGTGACCACCGCAGTCCCCATGCTTCTGGTGTCGGACCTCTTCGGCCGAGTGCAGTCCACCTTGATCACACTCGGCCTCGCAGCCGCAATGTTCGGAACCTGGATGGTGGTGCGGCCGCTGCCTCTGCATGCGCGCAGTGCGCTCGCAGGCACCGGGGCCCTCGCGCTGCTGCTCGCGTGCCTGGTCGGTGCCGGTGGAGAGAGTGCACCGCTCGTCGTACTCGGGATGGCAACGTTGTTCCTCACCATCGGTGGCCAGGTGTCCTCACGCATCGCCTACGCGGTCGGTGCAGCGTTCGCGGTGATCGGTGGTCTGATCTTCCTCGACAGCGCCCCGCCGTTCGTCCTCGTCGACGAGGACAGCGCGGTCGACCTGCTCGGGATCACGACTGTGCTGTCCGGGTTGGTTCTCGTCGGCACGGTGGTGTTGCTCGTCTGGTACGCGCACTCGTTGCGGCTGATCCGCAGCGCTACCGCACAACCCGTCTGGGTCCTTGCCGGACTCGTGGTCCTCTACGCGGTCACCACGGTCGCAGTGTCGGTGGGTACGACGATTGCGGGCACATCCGTCGGCTTCATCGCCGGTCACTGCGTCGCCACGATCGTGTGGATGATGGCCGCCACTGCTGCTCTCGTGTTCGGTCTGGCTCACCGCGAGTATGCCCACACCGCACTGGGAGCCGGACTGGCGCTGACTGCGGCCGCGCTGGCCAAACTGTTCGTGTTCGACCTGGCCATGCTCGACGGCCTGTTCCGCGTACTCGCCTTCCTGGTGGTCGGCCTGCTGCTCCTGCTCGTGGGTACGCGTTACGCCAGGGAGTTCGCGGAGCGCGACTCCGGGCGCGGCTCGTCGGTCAGCGCCGATTCTGCCGAGCGATGAGTTCGCTGACGCTGACAGCGTTGCCGTCGTCCGCGCGGTGCCTGCCGCTCGACGTGTCTTCCACGTCGGTCGGCGGGTGTTCGACACCGCGTCGACGGGAGCCGTTGGTCCCCGTGCCGCCGTTGTTGGCAGGACTGCCGTGTGCCGTGCCGCCGGTGGCACCCGAGTTGCCGTTGGTGCCCGCGCGTCGAGTGCTGCTCGCGGGGTCCGGGGGGTCGGGCAAAGCACGACGCCGGGTCGGCATCGAGGGAACCGGCCGGGCAGGAGACGACTGGGGGGTCTCCTGCTCGTACGGCGCCGGCACCGAACGCGGCGCTCGGGTGGGAAGCGACGGCGTCTGCTGCGTGGGCGTGCTCGGCCGCGGTTCCGCGGGTGACGAGACCGGCCGGGGTCCGGCCGCGGAGGTGGACCGCAGGTCTGCGAGCCAACTCTCGATCGGTCGAGACTGCGTGGCAGGGCCGGGAGCCGGGGTCGCTTGCCGGGGCGGCTGCTGGGCCGGGCGAGGCGGTTGCGCGGGATGGGTCTGCCGCTTGGTGCGCGACGGAGCGGTGGCAGGACGCGGAGCAGCCGGCGAGGGCAGAACCGTGGTGGGGGGCTCGGCCGGTGGTGCGTCGTCGACCGGCTTCGGCGGCTGGGCAGGCCTGCCCGTGGCCGACCTCCGGGCCTCGGTCTCCGCGCGCCGTGCTTTCGCCTCGTCCTCGGATATCTTCGCGGCGAGCGCCTGAGCGGTGACGAGCGGAATCGGCTCGGTGAGCGGTTCGGGCTTACGGGGAGCCGGCGGCGCCGAAGGCTTCCTGCGCGGTGGTGCTGCTCCCACAGGGGTCAGTTCGGGGACGTCCGCAGGCATCAGTTCGCTGTCGAGGATCGGCTCGGCGAGACCCGTCTTCTCCTGGATGCGTTTCATCCAGGCGGGCGCCCACCAGCAGTCGTCGCCGAGAAGCTTCATCGTGGCCGGGACGAGGAACATACGGATGAGGGTCGCGTCGATGATCAGCGCGGCAATCATGCCGTAGGAGATGTACTTCATCATCACCAGTTCCGAGAACCCGAACGCGCCCGTGACGACGATGAGGATGAGGGCGGCGGCGGTGATGATCCGCCCGGTGTGTGCGGTGCCGATGCGGATGGATTCCGTGGTACTCGCGCCCTGCGCACGCGCCTCCACCATGCGTGAGAGCAGGAACACCTCATAGTCGGTGGAGAGGCCGTAGACGATGGCGATGATGAGCACCAGCACCGGCGACATGATCGGGCCCGGGGTGAAGTTCAACCAGGCCGACCCGTGACCGTCGATGAAGATCCAGGTCAAGATGCCGAGGGTGGAGCCGAGACCCAAGGCGCTCATCAGCGCGGCCTTGATCGGCAGCACCAGGGACCCGAACGTCAGGAACATCAGCAACGTCGTCAGGAAAAGGACAGAGATCACCATCGTGGGCAGGTGTTCGAGCAGTGCGGCGATACTGTCCTGCTCGATGGCCGGCGTTCCACCGACCAGCACCTGCGCGCCGTCGGGAGCGTCCATCGCGCGCAGATAGTCGATCGTGGGCTTCGACTCGTTGCGGTCCACCAGGCCCGCCTTGAGGACGACGACGCCGTCCTTGACCGCGCCCTCCGGGGAGAACTTCTCGATCAGGCCCGGCGCGCCGCTGGCTTCCTTGATGATCTGGCCCAGCGCCTTGTTATCGGCGTTCGACACCACCAGCTTGACGGGTTCGGTGCGCATGCTGGGGAAGATCTCGTCGAACTGTTCCTGCGCGGCACGAGTCGAGCTGTCCGGCGGCAGGTACGTCTCGTTGATGCCACCGAACTTGATGCCCGTCAACGGGACGATCAACAGGAGCAGCCCGACCACGATCGGGATGGTGACCTTCAGCGGATTGCGCATCACCCAGCGGGTGAGGCGGCCCCAGACGCTGGCCTCGATTTCCTCCGTGTTCTTGGTTTGACGGAAGCGCTCGAAACTGAGGGCGTCGATGCGCTTGCCCAGGATGCCCAGAATCGCGGGCAGGACCGTGATGGACGTGAGCGCCGCGAGTCCCACCGTCGCGATGGCGCCGTAGGCAACGGACTTCAGGAAGCCCTGCGGGAACAGCAGCAGACCACCGAGGCTGGCGACGATCATGGTGGCCGAGAACACCACGGTGCGACCCGCGGTCATCACTGTTCTCCGGACGGCGGAGCGGGTGTCGTACCCCTCCGCCATCTCTTCTCGGAAACGGCTGACGACGAACAAGCCATAGTCGATGGCGAGGCCGAGACCCACGAGGGAGACCACGGGCGCGACGAACGAGTTGACCTCGGTGAAGTTGGTGATGAGACGGACGACACCGTTGGCGCCGACCACGGTGAGACCGCCGATGATCAGCGGCAGCGCCGCCGCCACGACACCACCGAACACGAAGAAGAGCAGGAGGCCGACGGCCGGGATCGCGAGGATCTCCATCCGCTTGATGTCCTTGGCCATCGTGTCGTTCAACGCGCCCGACACCGGTTGCAAGCCGGCGAGCTGCACGTCGACGCCGTCGATGTAGAACTCGTCCTTGATGTCGCGGAAGTTGGCGGTGACCTCGGTGTCGTTGTCACCGACGATGGCGATGCTCTCGATCGCGTGCTGCTTGTCCGGGCTCGAGGCGGCGCTCAGAGTGGGGGCAGACCCGACCTTGAAGTACCCGCCGTTGATCTTGAGGATCTTGTCGGGGTGTTCCGCGGCCAGCGATTCGAGGTTGGCGACGATCTTCGCCTGAAACTCCGGATCCTCGATGGTCTTGCCTTCGGGAGCCGTGTAGAGCGCCACCACATCACTGTTGGTGTCGCGGCCGAAGGTGCTGTCGGCAAGCTTGGACGCGGCGACCGATTCCGAGCCCGGATCATCCCAGCCGGACTGGCTGAGATGCTTCTCCAAACCCAAACCGTATGCGGCGGAACCGAGCAACAAAGCCACCATGATGCCGATGACGGTGAATCGGGCCCGGTAGACGACGCTTCCCCAGCTCGCGAACACTGATCAACTCCTACTCGGCAGCACTCTTCCGCCCGACGAGCAGGGCGGAAAGCGGTCGGAACGGCTGCAACCAGGCACCCTCGTCGGGCAATGTGTCGAGGCTGACCCGAGGAAGTGGTTCCCGGAACACGCCGGGGATGTCCTCGAGATCGACGAAGTCCAGAAGATCGGACGCAACCGCCCAGCTGGCGTGCTCGCGGAACCCGAGTATCTGGACCGGTATGCCGGTCGCGGCGATGTTCTCCAACGGTTCACGAAATGCCTGACCGTCGGCGGAGGCGACCATGACACCGGCCAGCCCCTCACCATGCCGGAGCGCGATGTGGTCCAGCATGTCGGAGTCGACGTCGCTGTCCTCATCGATCTTCGGCTTGGCGAACACCGCGAAGCCCACATTACGCAAGGCTTCGACCCACGGTCTCACAACATCGGCGCTGCCAGCCGCGATATTGGTGAAGACGGTCGCTTCGGGTTCGAGTGTGTCGGTGCCGGACGCCGACAGTTCGGCGGTCCGGGAGAGGAGCCAGCGGCCGAGGGCGTCGAATCGTGGCCGGTAGGCCGCCGTCGGGCGACCGCCGAGGATGGCGCCCAGGCCCATGTCGAGGTTCGGCGCGTCCCAGACGAGAAGGACTCGCTTCTGGTGGCGTCCGTCACGCGCACCCACCACGGGAGATCCTGACGACACCGCGGTGCCGGCAGAGCCCGCAGGCAACCCGCCGGAGATGTACTGCTCGCTGACGCTCATGACCTGATCTTCCCCCAAATCAACTCGGTGATCGCACTCCCGACCTGATGGGCCTTGTCTTCGAACTTCGTCACCGGACGCTCGTGTGTCATCGGGGACTCCCAGTCGAGGGAGGTCAACAGCGGTTCCGCGTTTCCCGCCTCGGCGATCGCCTCGGCATACTCGACGTGATCGGTTGCAACGTGCAACACACCACCGGGCTTCAACCGACTCGCGATCAGCGCAAAGGTGGGGGCTTGCAACAGGCGGCGCTTGTGGTGACGGGCCTTCGGCCACGGGTCCGGGAAGAAGACACGGACACCGGTCAGCGATTCGGGTTCGACCATGTTCTCGAGAACGTCCATGGCGTCACCGCGCAGAACACGGATGTTGGGGATGCCGTCGCGCTCGATCTGCTGCAGTAGCTGTGCGAGCCCGGGGCGGTACACCTCGACGGCCATCAGATTCACGTGCGGTTCGGCTTTCGCCATCGCCGCTGTGGCGGTTCCGGTGCCCGAGCCGATCTCGAGGATCAGAGGTGCGTCGCGCCCGAACCAGGCGGCCGCGTCGAGGCGGGTGTCCGAGACCTCGGCACCGATTTTCGGCCACTGCCGATCCCACGACTCCTGCTGGGCAGAGGTCAGCGCCCCCCGGCGGGAGCGGAAACTCGTCACCCGGGGGTGCAGTCGAGATCCCGTCTTACGCGGAGTCTGTCCCTCCACAGGGACGGCGGGTGCTTCCTGATCGGCGTGGTTCACCGGACCATTGTCACGCATGGGGGGCGTTTCTGGCATACGGGTCTGAAGTTGACATTGAGACTTTCTGGTGGATCGGCGGCGCAGCCTGCATGGTTGCCCACGCCGGTTTCGCGGAAGTCTGACAGAATCCTGACGGTACGAAGGGGGGTGATCGCGTCATGGGCACTGTAGATGCCGGGGGCGGGGAATTGGACGAACTCGCAGATCGGGTGGCGGTATCGGACCGTGCGGCGGGGGAGAGCGTTCGGGAAGTCGCGGCACTTCTCCGCGCGCCGATTCGTGTGCACATCACCGGTCGTGCGGGTGTGGGGAGAACCACTGTCGCGACCGCAGTAAAAGAAGGTGCAATTCCGGGTGCCGTGATCGAAGAGCCCGGCCCGCTCGATGTGCCCGGCGCGCCCGACCCCGTTCTGGACGGTGACGTCGTGGTGTGTGTTCTCGTCGAATCGGTGCGTGCCGCCGATCGTGTGGCAGTCGCCGGGGTGGACGCCGAGCGCGCACTGCTCGTACTCAACAAGGTGGACGCACTCGGCGAATCACGCGAGCCGGCCGACGTGTGGGTGGCGGCGCTCGCGCGGGCGGCGGAGTGCTCGTCGGACGCCGGCCTGCCCGTGCTTCCGCTCATCGGCTTCCTGGCGACCGCACGGGCTGTGACGGAGGCCGACCTGCCCGTCCTTCGTCAGCGTCCGCGCGACCTTTCGTCAGTGTGGGATGCCCACGGTGTCGCGGTAGCGAGCGCGGCGCTCGAGGCGAATCCGCAACTCGACGCACCGGCAGTCACCGCCCTGTTGCGCACGGCCAGCGGTGTGGACGAGGTAGTGGGAGCGGTCGCCGCTCGAGTGGCGCACGTCCGGGCGGGCCGAGGCGAGTGTGCGCTCCTTTCTCTCCGCTCGTTGGCGGCCCGCAACGCCGGGGTTCGCGACGCACTCGAGGAGTACCTCGCGGGAGATGCCGCCGTGGCGCTCGCGGCCGCGGCCGGCCGACTCCACCTCGTCGGCTGGATTCAGGAGGCCCCGGCCGAGCCAGACACCGCCGAGGACGCCGCCCGGTGCGCGCACTGGTGGCGCACGCAACTCAGTGGAATCCCCACTGCCCGGCAACGACGGGCCATCGTCGACGTCCGGCGGCATTACCTACGTATTTGGCAGCGGATGGGCGGCAGTCCGGACGACAGCCGGACCCTCGCCGCCCGCGGGCCCGGATGACGCAGGAGTTGACGGATCTGCCCGCGGAGACCGTCGATGTCGTTTCCCGGTGGAATCCCGCAGCAACTGTCCGGCTCGGGGCCCGGACCGATTCCGGACACGAGCTCTTCGTCGCCGGGCCACGTCGGGCGGGCAAGACCACCCTCGTCGACGCGCTCCGTTCCCTCGACGAGTCCGCCTTCGATCTCGTCGACGACCCGCTCGACGCCGGCGTGGTGCTGATGGTGCTCGACGCCGCCGCGCCACTCGGGCGCGAGGAACTGGCCGTTCTCGATGTGGTCTTGCGTCCCGCATGCCCGGTGGTGTTCGCCCTGACGAAAATCGATGTCCACAGAGAGTGGGCCACAGTCCGCGAGCGTGACCGCGCCTTGCTCGCCGGTCATGCGGAGCGGTTCGCCGACGTGACCATCCACCCGGTCGCGGCCGGAGCCGGGCGCGCCCCGGCACGCGGATCCGGGGTCGAGGCACTGCTCGAGGCCCTCCTGTCCGCGGCAGACGGCCAATCGAGGAGCGCGCGGTCGGGCACCGAAAGGGTTCTCGAGCAGACTCGCCGGATGATCGTGGCCACCGACCGATCCATCCGGGAGGCCGATTCCGGTGCCGACCTTCGTGCCGAACGGGCCCACCTGCTCGCCCACCGCGATGGCCGGCGTGCCGAGCGGGTTGCTCGACTGCGCAGCGAGGTGCAGCTCGGCAAGGTCGAATTGATACATGAGGTGTCCACGCAGATCCGGGCGGCGGGGGCGGCGGTGCGCGCCGACATCGATCGGGCGGGACGTGCGGATCTCGCCGACTACCCGGACCGACTCGCCGACGTCGTGGCGCAGCTGGGCGCGGACCTCGAAGGCGTGGTGACCACGCGACTCGACCACCTGCGTACGCGCGCCGGTGTCGCCGCGCCCGCTCCGCGAGACACCGGCCCGAAACCCGATTACCTCGCCTCGGGACGCCCCGAACCTCGCCACCGGGGGCTGGAAGACCGCATGACGATCCTGATCGGGGCATCGGCGGGTCTCGGGCTGGGCCGCCTGATGGTGGCACCGTTGTCTGTGGTGCCCGCCCTCGACATCGCGTCCGTTCCGCTCACCCTGACCCTCGGCGGCGTGGTGGCGTGGTGGCTCGCCCGGGCGCGTGGTCACATCGCCGAGCGTTCCCACGTGCGTCAGTGGGCCACCGAGTCGCTCACGACCGTGCGTGCGCAATGGGAGCAGCTGGTTCTCGGCCGGTTGTTGTCCGCCGAAGCTGAGATCAGCGAGATGATCCTCGAGGAGAGCAGGTCGCGCGCCCAGGAGGTCGACACTCGGGTGGCGTCGATCGACGGAGAGCTGCGGAAACTGACGTCGAGGCGCAACGGTCAGCTCGCTTCGTGCGAACGGGACATCGCGGCCATCGATCGCGGGCTTCGGGAAATTCGCGACAACTCGAGGGAACCGAAACATCGTCCGGAACGTCAGACTACGTAGAGGTGGTCGGCCGAATGTGTCCATATGTGTGTGGAACCATGTTGAATTGCGTCCGCCTCTCTGTGAAACTGTGGGTGTGAAGGGAGATCGCCGTGGCCACCGCTGAGAGTTTTCTGGTCCCCGATGTGCCCTCGTTCGACCCGGACACGTTCGGTGAGGATTCCGGAGCGGTCGCTCTGACCACTCCCACGCATGACATCGACGGTGACGGCCTGCTGGATACGCAGACCTTCGAATCCGGAAATGCCCTGGTAGTCGTCTCGGATATGGACGGCGACGGGGATGCCGACCACCTGACGACGATCTCCGACAACGGCGCGTACGCATCCTGGGAATTCCACCGCGGCACGGACGGCGTCGCGCAGTGGAAACAGACTGATGACGGGACCCTCGGTAACGGCTAGTATCTCCCCGAAAACGCCCGTCAGACGCGGGAAAGGCGCCGGACGGCTCTACTGAATCGTTTCTGTGACCTTTGCGACCGCACCCGGTTCCCCTAGATGGGACCCGCGGCGTTAACCTCTAGGGATAGGACACCCGGCGCCCGCGTCTTCCATGTGGCATGGACGGCCTGGCTGGACCCCGCCGAGAGGGGAAAATCGGACCGTCTGGCACTCGTTGCGAGGGGCTCTTTCGCAACGGACGGCAGATGGTCCGGTTCCGGCTCACCCCAGGAGAGTTTGATGACCTCAGCGACCATTCCCGGTCTGAACGGAACTGACGGCACGCCCCCCACGGAGCACAGTGAGCTGCTCGCCTGGGTTCGAGAGGTTGCCGAACTCACGCAGCCCGATCGCGTCGTCTTTGCAGACGGCTCGGATGACGAATGGGATCGACTGACCTCGCAACTGGTCGACGCCGGTACGTTCACCCGCCTCAACGAGGAGAAGAAGCCGAACTCGTTCCTCGGCAACTCCGACCCGTCGGATGTGGCACGTGTCGAATCGCGGACCTACATCTGCACCAACGAGGAGATCGGAGCCGGTCCCACCAACAATTGGATGGACCCGGCCGAGATGAAGGCCCTCATGACCGACCTCTACCGCGGTTCGATGCGGGGTCGGACCATGTATGTCGTCCCGTTCTGCATGGGACCTCTCGGTGCCGAGGATCCGAAACTGGGCGTCGAGATCACCGACTCCGAGTACGTGGTCGTCTCCATGCGGATCATGACGCGCATGGGTACCGCTGCCCTCGAGAAGCTGGGCAAGGACAAGCCGTTCGTCAAGGCACTGCACTCGGTGGGTGCTCCCCTCGAAGAGGGTCAGGCCGACGTGCCGTGGCCGTGCAGCGACACCAAGTACATCACCCACTTCCCCGAGACCCGGGAAATCTGGAGCTACGGTTCCGGCTACGGCGGCAACGCCCTGCTCGGCAAGAAGTGCTACTCGCTGCGCATCGCCTCGGCCATGGCCCACGACGAGGGCTGGCTGGCCGAGCACATGCTGATCCTCAAGCTCATTTCGCCGGAAGACAAGGCGTACTACATCGCCGCCGCCTTCCCGAGCGCATGTGGCAAAACCAACCTCGCCATGATCCAGCCCACCGTTCCGGGCTGGCGCGCCGAGACCCTCGGTGACGACATCGCGTGGATGCGATTCGGCGAAGACGGCCGCCTGTACGCCGTCAACCCGGAGTTCGGATTCTTCGGTGTCGCACCGGGCACGAACCATGGTTCCAACCCGAACGCCATGAAGACGATGGAGTCGGGCAACACGCTCTTCACCAACGTCGCCCTCACCGACGACGGCGATGTGTGGTGGGAAGGCCTCGAAGGCGACCCGCAGCATCTGACGGACTGGAAGGGCAACGATTGGACGCCCGAGTCCGGCGAGAAGGCCGCCCACCCGAACTCGCGGTACACCACCCCCATGTCGCAGTGCCCCATCCTCGCTCCCGAGTGGGACGACCCGCAGGGTGTTCCGATCTCGGCGATTCTGTTCGGTGGACGTCGCAAGACCACGGTCCCGTTGGTCAGCGAGTCGTTCGACTGGCAGCACGGCACGTTCCTCGGTGCCACCCTGTCGTCCGAGCAGACCGCAGCGGCGGAAGGTGCCGTGGGCACCGTGCGCCGCGACCCGATGGCGATGCTGCCGTTCATCGGCTACAACGCCGGTGACTACCTGAACCACTGGATCAACGTCGGCAAGAACGCCGACGCCCAGAAGCTGCCGAAGATCTTCTACGTCAACTGGTTCCGCCGTGGCGACGACGGCCGCTTCCTGTGGCCAGGTTTCGGCGAGAACTCGCGCGTCCTGAAGTGGATCGTCGACCGCATCGAGCACAAGGCCGGCGCCGAGTCGACCCCGATCGGTTACGTCCCCACCGCCGCGGACCTCGAGCTGGACGGTCTCGACGTGAACACGGCGGACGTGGACGAGGCACTGAAGGTGAACGTCGACGAGTGGAAGCAGGAGTTGCCCCTCATCGAGGAATGGTTCGAGTTCCTCGGCGAGAAGGTGCCGTCCGGCATTCGTGACGAGTTCGAGGCACTCAAGCAGCGCCTCGGCTAGTCCCTGTACATCACCGAATGCCGCAGTAGTTCAGTCTGACTGAACACTGCGGCATTCGGCGTCGAAGGGGCAGATTACGGTCAGCCCTGCGTTGCTGCCCACTTTTCGACCCGCCGCTGGGCCTCCTCGTCCGAGACGTTCTCGACGCGGGTCATGATCGCCCACCGGTGCCCGAATGGGTCGAGGATGGAGCCGAAGCGGTCACCGGTGACGAAAGTGGACGGCTCCTCGAACACGGTTGCCCCGCGCTCGACAGCGCGGCGGAACGTGGCATCGACGTCCTCGCAATACAACACATACGAATGGTTGACGGTGTTCGTGCCGTCGGGTGCGTGGAGGCCCATCGTCGGCATCGGATCACTGAGCTGTAGCCGGCCGTTGCCGAAGTCGAGCTCGGCGTGCATGACGGAACCGTCGGGGCCGTCCATGCGCTGAACAACGGTCGCGCCGAACACCTCGGTGTAGTAGTCGATGGCCGCGGCTCCGCCGGCCACCACCAGATACGGCGTAATTGTCGTGTATCCGTGCGGGACAGGGCGCACAGCGTCTGGATTGGTCATGGTCCCAGTGTGCCGCCCGGGCAGGTGTCTGCATTGAACAAACCCGACCGATTCGGAGGGAACCCGGCAGGACTGCCGCCAATCCCATACCATTCGGTCTGTAAGTGTCATGATTTCGAAGCTCACCGACGAAAGGATTGACGAATGCAGCCAGGAACCAGTAAGGGCATGAAGCGACTCGCCGGAGGTGCCGCATGTGCCGCGGCCGCTGCGGCCGCCGTATCCATGGCCATGCCGGCGACTGCTTCGGCAGCAACGGAGGTAGCCCCTCCGACCGTGGTGACCGAGGTGGACGGAAACACCCTCGACATCACGGTGACCAACCCGAATGTCTTCGAGCTCACCGATCCACAGTCTTGTGGTGCAGTCGCGTTCGACGCCACCAGGCTTCCGGAAGTCCTCTCCAACCCCGCCGTCGTTCTCCAGCCGGGATTTGCGGCGTGGATGACTCCACTGCCCGAACGGGTGGTTGCGAACGCCACCGGTGACGCGGTCAAGACGTTCACCACATCGGAACTCGCGGACGGCGCCTACGCGGTGATCGGCGAGTGCCTCTCGCTCAGTACCGTCGCGAACCCGCAGACCACGCTGCCGCAGATCGTCTTCGTCGGCGGCCCGCTGGATGGCATCCAGTTCGGCAGCTAGACGTCGAAGCGCTTCGCGCTCGTGCACCTTTCTGGTAGCAGCAGCTACCAGAAAGGTGCACGAGCGGCGGAGCCGCCTAGTCTGTGTAGCCGGGCGGGTAGAGCACGGACTTGGTCTCACAGAAGGCTTCGACACCTTCCGGTCCGTCCTCGCGCCCGATGCCCGAGTTCTTGTATCCGCCGAACGGGGAACCGGGATCGAAGGCGTACCAATTGATTCCGTAGGTACCGGTGCGGACCTGGGCTGCCACCTCGAGGCCCTTCTCGACATCGGTGGTGTACACCGAGCCGGCGAGCCCGTAGTCGGAGTCGTTCGCGATCTTGATGGCCTCGTCCACGGAATCGTAGGGAATCACGCACAGCACGGGTCCGAATATCTCTTCCCGGGCGATGGTCATGGAGTTGTCGACGTCCGCGAAGATCGTCGGCTCCACGAAGTACCCGGTCTCGAGGCCTGCTGGACGTCCGCCGCCCAGCACCAGGCGCGCACCTTCCTCCTTGCCCTTGGCGATGTAGCCCTCGACTCGTTCCCGCTGCTTCTCGGAGATCAGAGGACCGAGCTGCGCCGCCGGGTCGGACGGTAGTCCGACAGGGAAGAAAGCGGCGGTGGCCACCATGCCCTCGACCACTTCGTCGTACCGCGACCGCGGCGCCAGGATGCGGGTCTGACCGACGCAGGCCTGACCGGTGTTCATCAGCCCGGACATCACGAGCATCGGCATCGTCGACGCGAGATCGGCGTCCTCGAGGACGATCGCGGCGGACTTGCCGCCCAGCTCGAGGGAACAGCGCTTGAGATTCTGCGCCGCGATGGCGCCGATCTTGCGGCCCACCGCGGTGGAGCCGGTGAAGGTGATTTTGTCGATGTCGGGGTGCGAGACCAGGTACTCACCCGTCTCGGTGCCACCGGGCACGAGCGACAGCACACCCTCGGGCAGACCGGCCTCGGTGAAGATCTCGCCGACGA
Source organism: Rhodococcus sp. USK13 (assembly GCF_018343855.1). Lineage (NCBI taxonomy): Bacteria > Bacillati > Actinomycetota > Actinomycetes > Mycobacteriales > Nocardiaceae > Rhodococcus > Rhodococcus sp. USK13. The sequence continues at coordinate 2,083,909 of NZ_CP069242.1, forward strand.
TATTGGTGGTCAGCGGTGATTCCGGGGCCGGTTTGAGTACCATGGTGCACCCGGCGAGCATGGCCGGGCCCAACTTGTTGATCGCCAGGAAGAGGGGCACGTTCCAGGCGATCACGGCGGCCACGACACCGACCGGTTCCCGAGTGACGCGGGAGCGGCCGAACGCACCCGAACGTTCTTCCGTCCACGGAAACGAATCGGCGAGTCCGGCGAAATAGTTGATCGTGGCGAGGGACGGGGTCACCTGCATCATCTGCACCGACGCGGGAGGTTGACCCATCTCCGACGAGAGCACGCCCGCGATGTCGGCCGCGCGTTCTTCGAGAAGTTTCGCGGCCTTCGCGATCACCTGAGCCCGTTCGGTGGGCGACATGCGTGGCCACGGGCCGTCGTCGAATGCGCGCCTTGCGGCGGCGACGGCGGCGTCGATGTCCTGCGGCCCGGCAACCGGAACCGAGCCGACACGTTCTTCGGTTGCGGGAGAGAACACTTCGAGCACCTGATCGGTGGACGGCGCCACCCACTTGCCGCCGATGTAGAGCTTGTCGTAGTCGGTCATTCTTCCATTCCCTCGTTGATTGCCCACCCGGTCAGCGAGCGGTGTCGGTGAAACTGTCGAATCCATAACGTGCGTGTGGGCCGATCGCCGCGACTTCGAAAAGTCCCGTGCCCACGGTGTCGCCGCCGTCGTCCAGGCGGAAGCGGGTCAGATTGTCGACGGGGCAGAACATGCGCAGTCCCGGATCGATCTCGGACGCCTGCTTGCGCAGTCCTTGAACCACCAGTTCGCCCTGCCACATCCCGTGCCGCCAGTCGGCTTCGAGCCCGTAGCCGGTGCCGATCCCGATGAAATTCGACACCAGGAATTCGCAGGTGACGCTGACGGTCTCACGCCCGGGCAGGTGGAAGGTGAGTGAAGCCGCGGTCACGTCCCGGGTGCCGGGCTCGAATTTCAGCTCGTGCTCGGGCCTGCCCAGCCACTCGGGCTCACGACCGTCGTCGGGCCAGATGCGGACCGCCTCTTCGACGATGCGCCTGCCGCGTTCGTCTTCTTGCAGCACCACGCAGATCGAGTAGTCGTCGAACTGCATGACCGAGTAGATCCAGAAGAAGTTCTGGATACCATCCACGGCGCGTCTGCCGGGCGGCTCGGATTCGCCGACCGGGCGTACTCCCCACGACCGGTCGCGGTTGCCGCGCCAGCTGTCCGGCGTGACCGTTCGTGGTGCTCCATCGATCGTCAGCTCGCCTGTCCAGGTACCGGTCTGGACGAAACGGCTGGTGTCGAACGTGACCCGTTCGAGCTGGCGGCGGAAATGTCGTGGCTCGAGCGTCGCGGGGACGGCGGCGTCGAAGGTGAGGTCGAACGAGAGGTCGTACTCGCCGGGTTCGAGCACGATCCGCAGTCGTTGCAGCCCCTCGAGGACCTCGACGCGGAAGGGTCCGACAGTGGTGTCGGAGCGGTCGGGACCGAGGGCCCTGGAACCGCGCACGACGATGTGGTCGTCACCGCGGCGTAGCACCGCGAACGCGTCCGCCACACCGAGATTGGGGTACTGGCCGAGACCGACGATGAGGAACAGATCCGTCTCGGCCGACGGGTAACAATTGAAGTAATAGCGGTCGTAGAAATTCCGGTCGGACGTACCCACCCGGCGGATCGGCTCGGCCACCTGATGCACCGGGTAGTCGTCCATCGGTGACAGCGGATTGCCCGCGAAGTCTGCGTTCATCGGAGCTTCTCCCCGTACGTGCCGTCGAGCATCGCTTCGAGCGAGGCGCGGTGCATGATCATGTCGTCGGGGTCTTCCGGTGCGACGGCTTGCCCGAAGTGGATGGCGCGGGTCTGGATTCGCAGCATGATGGTGGCCTGCCGTAGCGCGGCGTACACGGTGTAGTACTCGAGGTTGCGGGGAGCGTGGCCCGTCAGTTCCTCGTAGGTCGCGGCGATCTCGTCGACGCGCAGGAAGTCGGGCAGACCGCCCAGGCCTGCGACTTCGGCAATGTCTTCGAAGAACCGATGCAGGTACGCCATCCATCCGAGGTCGAGTTCACGCGGTCCGAGTGTGGCCATCTCCCAGTCGAGTACCGCCACCGGCCGGAAATCTTCGTACATGATGTTGCCGATGCGGGCGTCTCCCCAGCAGAAGACGGCGGGTGACGAATCGTCGGGGCGGTTTTCCTCGAGCCAGGCGAAGCTGCGCTCGATCAGCGGGGACCGCGGCCCCGACAGGGTGGTCCACTCGTAGTACTCACGCTGCTGGCGGATGTGCGCGGCGAGGGACTCGGCGGCCGTCGGGCCGGCATCGGGGAGCCGCAGGAAATCGAACCGGTCCCACGGGCGGTCGATGTCGTGCAGTTTCGCGAGCACCTCCACCGAGGTGTGCTGCAGTAGTGCGCGCTGGGCGTCGGTCGCCTCGGTCACCCAGGACCCGAAGTTGTACGGCATCACGTCCGGCGGGACCTGACCGGACACCCGGGCCATGACGAAGAACGGCGCACCGAGTGGTTCCGGATTCGTCTCGGACCAGTAGACGACCGGGACAGGGACCGACGAATGTTCGCGGACCTGGGCCATCACCTGGAACTGGTTGTCGAGGTCGTAGCGGGGGAAGACGGGCATGGTGCTGTCGGCCGGGGCTACCCGGGCGACCAGCGGATGTCGTTCGCCCGACCACACGGCGTCGAACAGGATGGTTTCGCTGGACATTCCGTTGGCGTCGGGAAGGTGGACGTGCGTGACCTCGGCGGCAGTGCCGACCGGCAGTTGGGCGGACAGCCACCGCTCGAGCCGTTCGCGCAGGATCTCGGGGTCGCGCTTGGAGCTGCTGGGTCGGGCGACCTCGGACTGATGGGTGGAGTCGTCGGCAGATCGGGCAGCGCTCGTGCCCACGAGTCACCTCCTCCTCGACTGAACGTGGTGTGACCCTGAACACTAGAACACGTTACAGAATTTCGGAATAGAGGGGGAGAACTGGCGCCCGGATCGACGGGGGCTTCAGCTGTCGAGCGCGAGAACTCCGGCCCCGACGAGCGTTCCGGAGGCGCCCAACTCCGCGGGTACGACGCGCAGATCCGAGACGAACGTCAAGCGGGCATGCCGGGCGGCGGCCGCGCGCAGAGGCTGCCACAGGCCCGGACCGGCCTGGGCGAATCCGCCGCCGACGACGGCGAGGTCGATATCGAGCAACGCCGCGGCGGAGGCGATGGCGACGCCCAGGGCGGTACCCGCGCGGTCGAGGGCTGCGACGGCCACAGGATCGCCCGACACGGCCGATGCCGCGATGTCGATGCCCGTCGTACCGTGCCAGCCCTGCGAACGCGCCCATCGCACGGCCGCGGGACCGCTCGCCACCGTTTCGAGGCAGCCGACACCGCCGCAGGTGCAGGCCTCGGTGCCACCCGGAACCACCAGGTGACCGATGTGCCCGGCATTCCCCGTGCGCCCGGTCGCGATACGTCCGCCGAGAACCACACCGCCGCCGATGCCCGTCGAGACCACCAGGGAGACGAGATCCGACGTTCCGCGCCCGGCTCCGTGGCGATGCTCGCCGAGGGCAGCCGCGGCACCGTCCATGGCGAGCCGCGTCCGCGCGTCGGGGAAGAGGTCGCGGACGGCGTCGACCAGGCCGAACCCGGCCGACCACTCGTCGATATTGATGGGGGCGACACGACCGCCCGTCGAGTCGACCGGTCCCGCGCAGGCGATGCCGACGGAGGTGATCGTGGCGTCGGCAGCGACTTCGCGCAACAGCGTCGCGCACGCGTCCCAGACACCGGACGTGGGGGTCGGGGTGATCGACGGTTCCGGGACGGTGCCGCCTTCTGCGACCAGCCCCGCGGCGATCTTGGTGCCGCCGATGTCGAGCGCCAGGCGGGCCACGGTCAGCGCTTCTTCAGCACGAGGACGAGATTGCTCACCAGAAACTCGCGCAGCCCCGGGACCCGCACCATCCACCACGCCCACCGCGGATGGTAGCGAGGAAACGCTGCGAGGAGCTCGGCGTCGGTGGTGCGTTCGGCCCACCGAAGACCTTCGGTGGCACCGACTTTGAACAACGACACGCCGTAGCGGTTCTTGGGTTCACGACCGGTCTTCCGGGCGTACCGGCGGGCAGCGTATTCACCACCCAGCGCATGCCACGGGCCGGTTTCGTGCCCGCCGAACGGGCCCCACCACAACGTGTACGACAAGACGATCAGGCCGCCGGGTTTCGTGACCCGGACCATCTCGTCGGCCATCGCCCACGGCTTGCTGACGTGCTCGGCCACATTGGAGGAGAAACAGATGTCCACCGAGGACGTGCGGAACGGCAACGCGAGCCCCGAACCGCGGATGGCCCCGCCCACGGTCAGACCGGCTGCGTGCATCTCCGACGGGTCGGGCTCCACCGGGACGTAACGGGCACCGGCCTCCAGGAAGACATCGGCGAAGTAACCCGGTCCGCCGCCCACGTCGAGCACCGTAGTCCCGGTGAGGTCCTGGTCGGTGAGTCCGCAGTACAGGTCGCCGATCAGCTCGACCGAATCGCGGGCCAGTGCCCCGTAGAACAGCTCGGGCGCGGTCTGCTCGTGCCGGAAGTCGCTCAGCAGCCCGAACGACCGCTTCAAGGTTGCCCGTCGACCGAATCGTCGGGTCACGGGTGGCGTCGTCACGGATAAGAACCTTAGCGACTGGGGCCCAGCGGACGGCAATCCTGCGCGACGCTGCAACGCTCGACCCAGTACGACCGATAGGGTGTTCGAGGACTATCGAGCGGCAACCCCGCCTCGGACCGAGAAAGAGCCGCACCGACCACAGGAGTTCATGAACGTGCACGAGGTTCTGCTGCTCTGCTGGCGAGACACCGGGCACCCGCAGGGTGGCGGGAGTGAGCGGTATCTCGAGCAGGTCGGGGCGCAGCTCGCCGCGCGGGGAATCAAGGTGACTCTGCGGACCGCCGGTTACCGGGGCGCGCCCAAGAAAGAGACGGTCGACGGTATCGAGATCAGTCGCGCGGGCGGTCGGTACAGCGTCTACCCGCGGGCGCTGGCGGCCATTGCGGCAGGCCGGCTCGGGTTCGGACCCCTCAAGGGCATCCGGCCGGACGCTGTCATCGATACCCAGAACGGCATCCCCTTCTTCTCCCGCACCGTCGCGGGTGCACCGGTGACGCTGCTGGTGCATCACTGCCACCGCGAGCAGTGGCCCGTCGCAGGAAGGCTGGTCGGCAAGATCGGCTGGTGGGTGGAATCGCGACTGTCCCCGCGTACTCACCGCGACAACCAGTACCTCACCGTGTCGCTGCCCTCGGCCGACGAACTGGTCGAACTCGGTGTCGAGCGCGAACGGATCGCCGTCGTGCGCAACGGTGCCGACGACATTCCCGTCGGCGTCGCGGTGGGCTCCGCGCAGACCCGGACCGGCCACCCGAGCGTGTGTGTCCTCTCGCGTCTCGTCCCGCACAAGCAGATCGAGGACGCCCTGGAAGCTGTTGCGGCGCTGCGGCTTACGATCGCCGACTTGCACCTGGACGTCATCGGCGGCGGCTGGTGGGAACAGAACCTCCGAGACCGTGCCCACGAACTCGGCATCGGTCATGCAGTGACCTTCCACGGCCACGTGGACGAGTCGCGCAAACACGAACTGCTCTCACAGTCGTGGGTGCACGTGATGCCATCCCGCAAGGAGGGATGGGGTCTCGCGGTGATCGAGGCTGCGCAGCACGGTGTTCCGACCGTCGGTTACCGCAGCTCCAAGGGCCTGACGGATTCGATCGTCGACGGCGTGACCGGGGTCCTCGTCGGCGGCATCGACGCCGCCACCGCTGATGTCGGCGACCTCACGGCGGCCGTCAGCGCGTTGCTCCTCGACGCGGAGACTCGCATGGTTCTCGGTGAGAAGGCACGTGTGCGTGCGGGAGAATTCTCCTGGGAGCAGACCGGCAACGGTGTACACGAGGTGCTCGCCGGTACCGCCGCAGGTCTTCGGACCTCAGGACTGGTGTCGCCGGTCCTGCCGCGTCCGGAGGCGCGGGACCGCACGCTCCGCGTGCTTCAGGGACTCGAACACGCCGGCGCCGAGTAGTCCGCCGATCAGCAGCGCTGCCCACAGCGCGTGTGCTGCGATCACCGTCGCCCGCATCTGCGCGGATGCCTGCCGGGCCGTCACGTCGCCGTCCACTCGATACAACGCGAGATGCTCGTCCGAGTACCACGGTTGCAGCGCCGCCAATGTGTTCGCGGATTGCCCGTGCGGCCCGGGCGTGTCGCGCTCGACGAGCACCCAGCGCACGCCGAGCGACGCCAGATCCGAGGGCGAACCCCCGCCCTGGAGGACCCGTTCCACCTTCTGCGCGCGGGAACCCTCGCCTGCGACGGCACGCCCGTCCACCACCAGTTCACCCGACTGCAGGACGTCCACGGGCAGCAGGCGGGGCGCCGGGTCCAGGACCGCAGCCTTTCCGCTGTACGGGAATCGCCGGAACATGCCGGTGGGCAGTACTGCGACGTCGCCGCTGTCCGGTTGGGCCTCGAGCCGGGACGTCACCTGCTCCCAGGATTGTGGGTACCGAACCGGCCGGAGCGCGCCGCCCACACCCCACACGAGGTCGGGCAGGGCCAGCACCACGATCAAGACGGCCGACACCGACCAGAGGGCGGGGCGTCGCAGCACCGCCGCGGCCGCGGCCAGAACGTAGAGCGGTGCCGCCGCGGCCACCCACTTCTGACCGTCCCGGAACAGGCCGGCGCCGGGCACGTTCTGGACCGCCCACCGGCCGAGGTCGAGACCCCAGGGCGTCGCGCCGATCGTCGGCATCACCACCGCTGCCACGGCGAGGACCGCGAGGGCCTTCACCACGGGATGGCGACGTCGCCGCCACAACGCCGGTACGCCGCAGAGGACCACGGCGAGCAACATCGCCGTTCCCACCAGGGCGAACAGCGTCATGCGACTGTTCGGGACGGCAGCGTCGTTCCACACCCCGCCGAGTCCGAGCAGGCTGCCCACTGTCGCGAGTCCCGGCTCGGCGCGCGCCGCGAAGGCCGCGACCCCGGCGGGGTCGGAGCTGTCGGCACCACCCGTGGAGAGCGCGGTGGCCGCCAGCCAGGGCGCGCTCGCGAGACCGAACAGCACCAACACACCGGCCGACCGCCACGGCGCAGACGACCGCCCGCCCGGAACCACCAGGACCGCCAGCGCCGTCACTGCCGCGAGCATCACACCGGTCGGGGTGAGGCCTGCTGCCGCGAAGCAGGCGGCGAGCGCGAACCAGCCCGCCCGGCGACCCCGACGAATGGCGAGCGCGGCACACACCGTCCACGGCAGCGCCGCATACCCGGCCAGCAGGCTCCAATGACCTTGGAGTAGTCGCTCGGCTACGTATGGGTTCCACAGCATCACCGTCGAACCCACCAGCTGGGAGCCGAGCCCTGCCGTGGGCAGCACGGCGCGAACCATCCGGGCCGCGCCCCAGCCGGCGGCCCAGAGGGCGAGAAACAGGACCGCTTTCACCACCAGACCACCGTCGACGATCGTGCTCAACGCCGCGATCAGCGCGTCCTGCGGTACCGCGCGCGCGGCGGCATCCGTCAGACCCAACGCCGAATCCGTCGGATACGAACGTGGTGTGCTCACCGCGTCACGCAGCAGCAGATATCCGGGTCCGAAAAGAGGGCCGAGAATCACCGCGGCCAAGACCAGGCTGTAGCCCGCCGGAACGGACAGTGTTCGGTTCCGGGCGGTCATGAGCGGCCACGATACGTGGTACATCAGCTCGGCTCGTCCGCCGCGTAGTGCATCATGGGGCGCATGACCCGCCAGAGCCTCACCACCTCGGCAGTCGCCGGAGCGACGATGGTGACGGCCGGGTCGATGGTCGCGAACGTCGCGTCCTACCTGCTGCATCTTCCCGCCAGCCGCTGGCTCGGTCCTGCCGGTTACGGCGAATTCGCGAGCCTGCTGGCCGCCCAGCTGGTTCTCGCCGTGCCGGCCCTGGCGCTGCAGACCGTCGTCGCGCGCGAAGTGGTCAGGGGCAGGGGTGCGCATGCGGTGCGTCAACTCGGCTATCGATGTGCCGTCATCGTCGGAATCGCGGCGATTCTCCTCGCACCCGCAGTCTCATGGGCACTGGAGACGGGCATGCTCGCCACCGTCTCCGCGTTGATCACCGCGCCGATGCTGGTCCTGCTCGCCACCGAACAGGGACTCCTGCAGGGCGCCGCGCGTTTCGGTCCCCTCAGCATCGTCCTCGCCGGCGCCGGGATAGCGAAGGTCGCCCCCGCCGTCGTAGTCCTCGCCGTGGGTGGAGGACCGGGATTCGCGCTCGCCGCCAGTGCAGTCGGAACGGGGGTCGTCGCTCTGGCCGCGCGAGTGTTCGCCGACCCGGACCCGGCCGGGGCGACGAGCACGCCCATCGGAGTCGCGGCCGTCCTGAAGGCGTCGCAGGTGCAGTTGGCGCTGATCGCGTTGTCGTCGATGGACCTCGTCCTGGCCCGCATAGTCCTCAGCAACGACGACGCCGGTCTCTACGCCCTCGGCGCGGTCGCGACCAAAGCCGCGTTCTGGCTTCCGCAGGCGGTCGGTGTGGTGCTGTATCCCCGGATGGCCAGCCCAGCGCACTCCGTGCAGGCAGTCCGATCGGCGATCGCCGTCCTGGTCGGCCTCGGCGCCGTTTTGGTCGCGGTCGTCGCAGTGAGCGCCCCGCTCGTTCCACTCCTCGTCGGCGAGGCGTACCAGCCGGTGCAGTCACTGCTGTGGCTGTTCGCCCTCCAGGGGGCCTGCCTTGCGGTGCTCCAAGGCGCCTTGCTGTCCGCCATCGCCGGGGAGCGGACGTACCTTGCGGTCATTGCCTGGATCGGATTCGCCGTCGAAATGGCCGGCATGCTCACCCTCGCCTCCACCGTCGGTCAGTTCATCGGTGTGGCCGTCACCGCTGCGGCGAGCACCGCAGTGGTCGCAAGCGTTCTCGCGGTCCGGAGCGCCCGGCACGCGGTAGCGGTCTAGGTCGCTCGCTCGGGTCGCTTCGTGCGGCACCCAGCCCACCGGCCGTAGACACGACGAAGGGGACCCCGGTTATTTCCGAGGTCCCCTTCGTCGTGTCTTCGTGGTGTCCGGGTGGACTGCTCTACCGCTGGTCGTACCTGCGCGGATCGGCGACCGGAATTTCTTCGGTCTTGTCCGTGGTCCAGTCGTGCTGTTCCGTCGGCGCGTCCGAACCCTCATAGTGGCGTCCACCTTCCGCAGGGGGTACGCCTCCGCCGGTGGTCCGGGCCGGCTGCGGGCCCTTGCCGCCGCGGAGTCCGAGGATGATGCCCGCGATCAGTGCGATGAGGCCGAGGATGCCCGCGATGATCGGGACGGTGCGCCCGAAGGTGCTGATCTTGTCCATCCCGTCACGGGCCTGCTGGACCTGGTACTCGATGGTCTCCTCGTTGAAGGGCAGTTCGACCTTCAGGACGTCGATTTCGGGCCGGGCCTTGTTGCGGGCGTAGTACTGGTGCAGCTGCTCCTGGCCCTTGACGACGACACCGGTTTCGGGCTCGACCCACAGGTCGCGGACGTTGGTGTACCAGCGCGTCATGGTGACGGGCAGCGTGCCGCCGGGGACGCCCCAGGCTTCGGCGGGCAGGGTCAGCTTGTTGGTGGGCGAGTTGACCACCTTCGACAGATCGACCGGCTCGATGGTCTGGTTGTAGTGGTACACCTTCAGGCCGTTGATCTCCGTCTCCTCGACGAAGTTGATGTCCTGCGTGGCGCGAGCGCTGAGGTCGAAGTAGGGGTAGCTCTTCTGCTCCGCGTTGAACGGGAACTTGTACTGCAGTCCGTCGCGCGGAACTTCCTCGGCAGGCTGGTTGGGCTGCGTCTGGATGGTGCCGACCGGGTCGTTCGTCGGCATCGACGTCTGGCGGTCGACGGTGTTGCGGTCGACGATCGCGGACAGCAGGCCGGTGTCGCCCTGCTTGTCGGTGCGCCGCAGCGTCTGCCCCGCCTGGAGAGTGACGACGTCCGCGTTCGCGGGGTCTTCGGTGGTGACGTAGCGCTGTGACACCAGTGGAACGTTCGTGTTTACTTCGGCCTTGCCTGCGAGGAGAGCCTGCGAGTTGAGTACGCTGCCGGAGCCTTCGGCAATCGTCGTCACTTCGAGGTCCAACGGCGTCTTCTCCAACTTGCCCACCGTGTAGGTGGGAATGAGTATGGCGACGGCCAAGAGGAAGGCACCGAGGCCCACCAGAATGCAAGCAAGTATCCGGCTCGGCCCTGAGCGCTCCGCCATGCTGTCTCTCCTAACCCAATTCTGTCGATTGAGATTCCCCCACCGGCAGCATGGCTGCACGGATCGCATGGAGCCCACATCGACACCACGTGAGGCAAAACACTAACAGTCCCGAAGGCCCATTTGCCCCATCGGATAGTAAACGCACCGGCGCTTCTCCAGCGAAGTGACACGGGCACAGTTTTCCGTCTCGAGGCCGGGACCAGGCACACTGTTGTTGATGACCAGTTCAGTTCCGACCTCGGAGGCGCCGGCGCCCGCCGAGACCCGCGACACACCTCGAGGGTTCATTCCCGCCCTCGAGGGAATGCGTGGGCTCGCCGCGCTCGGTGTGCTGGTGACGCATGTCGCCTTCCAGACGGGAGCGACGCACACCGCGGTTTCGGGTCGGATCTGGGGACGGTTCGATCTGGCGGTGGCTGTGTTCTTCGCGCTGTCGGGGTTCTTGTTGTGGCGCGGGCACGCCGGGGCTGCACGGGGCTTGGGACCCGCGCAGGGAATGGTGAGGTACTGGTTGTCGCGGGCCACGCGCATCCTGCCCGCTTACTGGGTCGCGGTGGCGGTCGTCCTTACTTTCCTCCCCACCGCGCACGCGAGTTTCCGCACCTGGTGGGCGAATCTCGGTCTCGTGCAGGTGTTCGTGCCGCTGACCCTCACGGACGGGCTCACCCAGATGTGGAGCCTGTCGGTGGAGGTGGCGTTCTATCTGGTGCTTCCTCTTCTGGCCTTCGCGTTGGTCCGACTGCGAGGCTCGGCCGCCCGACTGCGGATCCCCGCGATCACGGCCCTCATCGCGGTGAGCCTGACGTGGGCCTTCCTGCCCATACCGGCGCCGGAGGGCATCCATCACGACAATTGGTTGCCCGGATACCTGCCGTGGTTCGGCGCGGGGATGGTACTGGCCGAGTTGTCGGTGTGCCCACCCGGGCGGATGCACCGCTGGGCACGGCACCGGGTCGCGATGTTCCTCGTCGTGGCGGTGGCCTTCGCTCTCACCACCACTGAGCTCGCCGGGCCGGAGGGGCTGGTACGACCCGAACCGTGGCAATACGCCATCAAGATGGCTCTCGGTGCCGTGATGAGCTTCGCGCTGATGGCTCCGCTGGTGTTGTCCGACACGTCGCGGCACCGATTCCTGGCCAGTCCTGTTGCTCTGGCCGTCGGCCGTTGGTCGTACGGAATCTTCATCTGGCACCTGGCGGTGCTCTCGATCGTCTTTCCGGTATTCGGTCTCGTGCCGTTCGCCGGGCACTTCGTCTACGTACTGATTCTCACCGCGGTGCTCAGTATTGCGGTGGCCTCGGCCAGCTACGCGCTGGTGGAGGAACCGGCCCGGCGCGCAGTCATCCGGTGGAACACCCGCCGCGCGGTCGCGGAGCCACCGACAGGCAGCACGGCGAGTCCGGCGGCGATCAACGCCACCAGCACCGGGAACTGAACGAGGAACGAGTGCCCCACGTATCCACCGGGCGCACGCCACGGTCCGGTGGAAAGCATCGCCACCCCGAGCATCGTGGAGGCACCTGCTACGCCGACGAGAACCCTTGCCGTGGTGGTAGATCCGCGTAACTGGATCAGGCCGGCGGCGAGCGCGGTCAGCAGGATGGTTGTCGCGCCGCCGACCGGCCCGGCGATCACCGTCGACGCCACGAGAAGTCCCAGCCATCCGGCTGTCACGCTGCCCCATGTCCTCGGCGCGGCGCCGGGGTCCCGGACTGCTTCCCGTGCGCGCCGAGGCAGGCATGCCGCTGCGATCAGCGGTACGAGGAGCAGAAGCCCGCCGAAGATGCCCAGGCGGTACCAGCGGTCGGTGGGGAAGTCGAGGGTGACGGTGCCCTCTGTTCCAGCCGGCAGGATCCACCCCTGCTGCCACCCGTCGACGACGACGGGGGCAAGTTCGCGTCCATCCGGTGCGGTGGCGATCCAGCCGACATTGGTGCTCTCGGGGACGACGACGAGGCGATCGGATTCCGACCGGGAAACGGAAAGTTTCCGATGGTTCTCTGTCCAGGCAGTGGTCGACATCTGTTCGGTGGGCACCGCACGCGCGTCCGCGCCCGCGTCGAGGCGGAGATCGTCGACGAAGAAGGCCGACCCGGGTTGCACGAAAACGTCCTGCGCGCCGGCGGCGAGCGGAACGGCGGCGGGCGAATCGCACAGCGTGGCCGGCACGGGGTCTCCCGACAGCAACTGTTCCGCGGTGGTGGAGACGCTGGTGCGCACGAGGCGTCCGGCGACCGAGATCACCGGGCCCTCCTCGCAGGGCACCGAGACCGGGTGGTCACCGGAGTCGTCGCTGGGGCCCGACCCCGGCAGCAAGGCGCCGTCCGCACCCAGCACCCCGACCTCGGCGAGCCCTGCGGGTTGCAGCTGTGCGAAGCCGAGGGCGTTCTGATCGAGAACGTCCTCCCACGACACCAGGCTGAGCACGATCCGATCCGTCACGCGGGGTTCCACGGCGACGGTGAGATTGTCGCCGACCTCTCGGACCTGAGGGCCGTCGCCGAGGTCGACGGCGACCGTCTTCGGAGCGGCGGGTATGGCTCCTGCACTGGGGGTCAGCTCGAGGCCTGTGACGAGTGTGGGCTCCGGAAGGTGAAGGGTGAGTGTGGGTTTCGCCCCTTTGTCGCTGGTGGTGTCCTGCATGGCCGACCAGCTGGTCCGCGGGTCACCATCGGTGGCGGCGAAGGCGGATCCGCGCAGATCGCCGATGTTGCTCGTGCCTTGCGCAGTCGGTCGGTCCGGGCGGGTCAGAAGCTCTTCGAGCGCGGCGCCGTGGCGTGCCCGCACCGTGAGTTGCGGTGTGACGGCGGTGGGGGCGGGCACCGACAAGGTGCGCTGGAAAGTGCCGGCCTCTTCCGGCGGCAGCGCGAAGGCGTTGCTGCAGCGGACACGGTCGGGGGCCTCGGCGCAGGCATTGCGGCCGGGCAACTCCTGGGTGAGGTTCCACCCGGACACCGACGCGCCGTCGGGGGTGGGAGGCAGCACCGTGCGGTATCGGATCGGGACGGTCACGGGTGGTGCGTCGCGGCGCGAGAAATCCTGCACCGACACCTCGCTGATCCCGAATTGAGTTCCGGCGGAACCGTTCTCGGTGCGGGTGGCGGTGATGCGCACCCACGGAGTGTTGCCGCCCGGGACGGACACCGTGATCGGTTTCCCGGGGGCATCCACCTTGACGGCGGTGCTGCCGTTGGGTGTGGACACCTCCATCCAGCGGACGGGGGCGCCGATGGCCGCCGGGCTCGTTGTGATCTGCAGCAGGGAGCTCGTCGGAGGAGTGTCGAAGTCGATCTGAAGCCACTGGCCGAGTGCCCGCTCGATGCCGTTGCTGAACCAGCCCGTCGCGGGGTCACCGTCCACGGTCGCGGCGGCACTGCTGGCAGGTGAGGTTCCGCCCAGCTGTGTGGCGTCGGACGCAGCACTGGACACGCTGAGCCGGGCACCTTCCCACCTGCCCTCGACCAGCGGTGTATCAGCCACCGGATAGTCGGGTACTAGGTTGTGGGTGCGGCGCGCGTCCTCCGGGGACCGCAGCGCCGAGCTGTGGTTGTCGACCTGACCGTAATCGGTCTCGCGGTTCCGGGGAGTGTCGGTGACGGTGACGTCGTGCACCGGCAACCCGGCCCGCTGGGCATCGGCCGCGAGGAGCACCGGCCCCGCCCCGGGAAGGGTCCCGTTCTCCCGCAAGCGCTGCAGCGACTCCGGGCCGCCCTGCACGAGCGGGACGTCGTCGAGGTCGGCGGTGTAGGGCCCGCTCGTCGCCGGGGAGCCGTCCGGCATCGACACCGCGAAGATCTCGATGGCCGGATACCGAGGCCGGAGATCGCTGTCGATCACGAGGCCGTCCACCTCGCCGGGCCCGATGTCCTCGCCGAATCCGGCCACCCGGGTCAGACCGGGTGAGCCCGTGACCGCTTGGTGGGCCATGATCGGTCGCGTCGACCGCGAGGTGTCGGGATCGAGATCGTTGCGGAGTACCAGGTAGTGGATGCCCTGGCCGAGCAATGTCGGTGCCAGACCGTCCGACGGGCGGCCGTCGGTGATGAGGCGCTGGACCGAGTCCATCGCGCGGATCGTGCCGGGCGGGGTGAGCGGGACCGCGTCGCGGGACGCCCACGGTGTGGTTGCCAGCGCCTGGATCGGTTCGTCGCGCGTCAGACCCCACACCTGACTGCCGAAAGGCGCACCCGGTACGACGAGTGCTCGCTCGGCGTCGGACCCGTCCGGGCTCGTTCCGCCGGCGTTGTGCTCGAGCCACGTCGCGGCCTGCTGCCAGTAGTCGGGCACTTCCGGATAGGTCCCGCGCGGTGCGAGCTTCCCCGTCCAGGCCAGGGAGGTGGCGAGCGTCAGGGCGACGAGGACCAGGCTGGTGACCGCGACCATCGGTTCGCGTTCGGGATGAGCGAGGGCGCGGCGCCACCGTACCGCCGGGACCGAACCCGGCAAGGGCACCTGGGCGAGCAGATGAGCGAGTCCGAGGACCAGCGGTAGCCGCACCAGCGGCTCGAGCTTGTGCACGTTGCGCAGCGGAGCGCCGGTGGAGTCGAGGAACAGACGCACCTGTTCCGCGACGGGAGATCCGAGTTCACCGATGTAGCCGGCGGCCAGTCCGGTGACGCCGACGAACAGGATGAGCACGAGGCGTCCGCGCGCAGGCATCGCGCGCATGCACAGTCCCGCCAGCCCGGCCGCCGCGATGACTCCGGTGGCGGCAACCGCGGCGGGCTGGGTGACGAGGACGGCACCGGCGATGCGCTCGGGGGAGACGAACGGCGTCCAGCTGTCGGTGCCGCGGAGGATCTCGGCGAGCGAGGTCCACTGGGTGGTCACCCCGGAGGATTCGATGTAGTCGAGGAACGGCGGGCTCACCTTCCCGAGGAGCAGGAGCGGGACGATCCACCACAGGGTGGCGAGTGCGAGAAACGGAAACCACCACACGGTGAACGTCCACCAGCGTCGGTTGGGCCGGTGCGATATCCACCAGAGGCCCGCCACCAGGCATGCTGCGGCGGTCGCGACGGCATTCACCGCACCCATCAGCGCCACCGCCAGCGCCGACTGTGCCGCCAGCCGCGCAGGTGAACGCGACAGTAGCGGGGAGCGGACTGCGGGACTCGGATTGCCGAACGCCACGACGAGCGGCAGCAGAACCCACGGGGCCAGCATCATCGGCAGAGTTTCCGAGGAGATCGAGCCGAGGGTGGTGAGGACGCGTGGGGAAAGTGCGAAGGCGATTCCGGCGATGACGCGCGAAGACCGACTCCCGACGCCGAGGGCCTCCGCGAGACGGACGATGCCCCAGAACCCCGCCACGAGCAGCAGGGCCCACCACACGCGTTGGGTTATCCAGGGAGGAATGCTGAGGACGTCGCCGAGCGCGAAGAAGGCACCGTGCGGAAAAAAGTACCCGTAGGCCTGGTTCTGGACCTGGCCCATCGGCGCCTGGCTGCTCCACTGATGTGCAGCCCGTTCCAGGAATCCGATCGGATTCTGGGTGAGGTCATATTTGGTGTCGGCCGCGAGCCGGCCGGGAGTTTGCAGAAACGAGAGGAAGAACGCTACGACAGAGGCGCCGAACAACCACCGTCGGGACAGAGGCTCCACCGAGGGGGCCATGGACGACATGGCCACCGGCTCGGAGGTAGTGCGGGAACTCGCGAAGCCGGCGCTCTCAGCGGCTGCCGTACTCAACCTGGTTCAGCAGTGAGGAGTCTGCGTTGCCGCTCCGGTCGATCTCGGGGCGGGTGTTGTCCTGTGCCGCTGCCGTGATGCCGAAAGTCGCCACAGCGCCGAGAGCAACACCGGCCACAGCGCTGATCACACCGGGCACCAGGAACTTCGCCATCTCACATCTCCCACCGTCGTGCCATCGACGCGCGCGACTTACCGCCGCGTACGAATTGCTCGGGCCAAGGTATCACTCGCGGCCCGTCTGGCTGGTCATTGGTGCCTTTCCCGCAGGTCCGGGCGAGTGCGAGTGGCGGCGTCAGTCTGCAGCGACCACTCCGAGCGCTCCCAGTAGGGTGCGGAGCTTGGCAGTCGTCTCATCCAGCTCGGATCGAGGGTCCGATCCGGCGACGATGCCGCCGCCCGCGGTCGCGAGCACCCCGAGGCCGTCGGCGGTGATCTCGGCGCAGCGGATGGCTACCACCCAGTCGCCGTCTCCCTGCGCGTCGCACCATCCGACGGCGCCGCCGTAGAACCGCCGTTCCTCTTCCACCTCGCGAATGGCGGCCAGCGCCAGGTCGGAAGGGGTGCCGCACACGGCGGGGGTGGGATGCAGCAGTGTCGCAAGAGTGAGTGCGTCGGTTGCCGGGTCGCGCAAGAGCCCCCGGATCGGTGTCGCGAGATGCCACACCTCATGAGTGCTGGTCAGGACGGGCGCGTCGGGGATGGTCAGCTCTGTGCACAGCGGGGCGAGGACCTCCTCGATCCAGGCGGTGACGAATGCGTGCTCGGCCAGGTTCTTCGTCGAGTCCAGGAGCCCGCGACCTTCGCGTTCATCGGCGCCGGGATCGGCGCGCCGCGGCGCGGTCCCGGCGAGGGGACGGCAGGTGATCGAGCGGCCGCGACGGCTGATCAACATTTCGGGGCTCGCACCGACGAGGCTGTGGCCGCGAAAACCGTCGCCGGCCGACGTGAGGTCGACGGCGAACCCGTTGGCCAGGGGGTTCGACTGAATCAGCCGCGCCGCCAACGCCTCCGGATCGACCGGTGTCTCCGACGCCAGGACGATGCTGCGCGCGGCCACCACCTTTCCCAGCGCGCCGCTCCGCAGGCGGTCGACGAGAGCACCGACCCGGGCTACGTGTTCGGCCGGCTCGGGTACCTGCCGAGCCACGCGGACGGCAGGGAGGCGCTCCACGCGAGGGGGCCGCCACGGGCCGCTCGTGACTTCCGACGAGGCGGGAGCGGTCAGCGCAGCCGGACGGGCGGGATCGAACGGCAATGCGCCGACGACGAGTTCGGTGTCACCGTCGGCGAGCGCGGTGATCGCCGCCGACGCGGAGTCGTATCTACTGCGGGCGCCGACTGTGCGTAACGTCCGGTCGGCGCGGGAGAGGAGGAAGCCGTCCATGGTGCTGCCGACAGTAGTCGGCCTGCGCAGCCCTCATCCGATCACTTGCCGCAGGGCGGCACGATCAGCACGGGACGGTGGCTGTGCCGCAGCACGTGATCGGCGACGCTGCTCTGCAGCAGGGACCGCAGTCCCGTCGTGCCCCGGGTCCCTGTGACGATGATGTCCACGCCGAGTTCGTCGGCGGTCTCGACTATTGCCGTCCAGATCGTGGTGGTGCATTCGATGGTTCGGCCTTGCGTGGTCAGTCCGGCGGCCTCGGCGAGTTCGATACCTTCGGCGTTGGTGACCTTGGCGTCCGAGAAGGCGACGTCCTCGGTCTCCTCGTCGGGGACCCACTCGGGCTGCATCACCCCGGACAGTCCCGACATGCGTGCGGCCTGACGGACCATCGGTTCCCATACCGTCACCAGCACAGCGCGATTGGAGGCGAGAAAGCGTCCCGCGCACTGCACCGCGCGTTTGGCGTTGTCGGATCCGTCGTAAGCGATCAACATCAGACCTGCAGGCACGACGACCTCCTGGGAAAGGGACCTTTCACCCACCAGATTACCAAGAGTGCCGGTCTTGACAGGAGATTCGGAGTGGCCGGGACGACGATTCCGGTCACTGGGCTACCGTCGGGGGCATGCGGATCAAGTATGCCCTCGCGCTCGTCGCCTGTACCGGCCTGGTCGCCGGGTGCTCCTCGGGCGGCGACACTGCCGCGCCGTCGTCCTCCACGGCACCGTCCTCGACACCGTCGTCCCCGACCACGGCGGAGCCGGCCTCGCATACCGATGTGCCCACTGCCGCTCCGGTGTCGTGCGAAACGAACTTCCTGCAGTCTCTGCCGTTGCGGCGCAAGCTGGCTCAGTTGTTGAACGTCGGCGTGACGGGGACCGCCGACGCCGCTCAGGTGGTGCGGAACGAGCAGGTGGGTGGCATCTTCATCGGCAGCTGGACCGATGAGGCCATGCTCGCCGGCCGGGAGGTTCCGCAGGTGGCGTCGGCTTCCGCGCTTCCACTGATGGTGACCATCGACGAGGAGGGCGGGCGCGTGTCGCGCGTCGAGGACCTGCTCGGACCGGACCCCTCCGCGCGGCAGACCGCAGCCACCATGACCGAGGAAGAGACCTATCGGATGGCTCTGGAGCGAGGGCGCGGGCTGAAGGATCTCGGAGTGACCGTCAACTTCGCGCCCGACGTCGATGTGAGCTCCCAGCCCGACGACAGTGTGATCGGTGACCGCTCCTATTCCGACGATCCGGCGGTCGTCACCCGGTACGCCGACGCGTACGCCCGCGGCATGCGCGACGCCGGAATTCTGCCGGTGATCAAGCATTTCCCCGGTCACGGGTCGGCCTCGGGCGACTCGCACACCGGAGCAGTCACCACTCCGCCGCTCGAGCAGCTGCAGACCTACGATCTGGTTCCGTATCGCGACCTCGTCACCACGGGCGTCGGTGTCATGCTGGGCCACCTCGAGGTGCCCGGACTGACCGCCCCCGGCATTCCGGCCAGCATCAGTCCCGACGCCGTAGCCCTACTGCGCGGGGGAACCGGCTACGGCGCCCCTCCGTTCACGGGTCCGATTTTCACCGACGACCTCAGCGGTATGCAGGCGATCACCGACCGCTACGACATCACCGAGGCAGTCGAGACGTCACTGGCGTCCGGCGTCGACATCGCCCTCTGGCTCACCACCGACGACGTCCCGCGCGTGCTCGACCACCTCGAAAGCGTTGTGGCCTCGGGTAAGTTGCCGCAGCAACGGGTCGACGACGCGGTGCTGACCGTGGCGCGCGCGAAGGGTGCCTTGCCCTGCTAGTGGGTGCCCACAGGCTTCGGGTCGGCCTGCGTAGGTCGGCTCGAACCCGGCCCTCCCGGAGTGTCCCGGGTGAGCGGCCAGTACAGTGTGCCCTGATACGTGGCTGCGTAGAAGTTCGTTCGCCAGGTGGGGCCCGTTTTCTTACCGTAGAGTAAGATGGCGGGTTCGACGAATATTGGAGGACGAATGGCCGGCGGCACCAAGCGATTGCCTCGCGCAGTGCGCGAGCAGCAGATGCTGGATGCGGCCGTCGACGTCTTCTCCGACAGGGGCT
Source organism: Rhodococcus sp. USK13 (assembly GCF_018343855.1). Taxonomy (NCBI): domain Bacteria; kingdom Bacillati; phylum Actinomycetota; class Actinomycetes; order Mycobacteriales; family Nocardiaceae; genus Rhodococcus; species Rhodococcus sp. USK13. Next base: position 2,103,330 of record NZ_CP069242.1, read on the forward strand.
TTCACGAGACCTCGATGGACGCGATCGCCGCCAAGGCGGCAATCTCCAAGCCGATGCTCTACCTGTATTACGGTTCCAAGGACGAGTTGTTCGCCGCATGCATCCAGCGTGAGGGTCTGCGTTTCGTCGAGGCGCTCGCGCCGGCCGGAGATCCCGGACTCAGTCCGCGTGAGCAACTGCGCCGGGCGCTCGAGGGCTTTCTCGGCTTCGTCGGAGCGCACCGCAAGTCGTGGATGGTGCTGTACCGGCAGGCGATGGGTCAGCAAGCGTTCGTGGGATCGGTGCAGTCGAGCCGCGACCGGTTGATCGAATTGACCGCGCACCTGCTGCAGTCCAGCACCAAGGACCCGGATCCGGGCCAGGACTTCGAACTCATCGCTATCGCCCTGGTCGGTGCCGGTGAGGCAGTCGCCGACCGGGTGGCCGGCGGCGAGGTCGAGGTGCACGCGGCTGCCGACCTGCTGGAGTCGCTGGCGTGGCGGGGTCTCGCCGGCAAGAAGAAGCCGGAGTGAATGTACCTTTCGACGCCTTGGTCGTGTCGAAAGGTACATTCGCCCCGGCATGAGCTACCGCAGCGTCGCCGTGAGGTGTGGATACCCCTTCTTCGGGTGCTTGAGCGACAACTCCCAGCCTTCACCCGCATGGTCGGCGTAGACATTCAGTGTGGCCGGCAACAGGATGGGCTTGCCGAAGCGCACGCTGTAGGTGACGGCCTCGGGAATCCGGCCCTCCACGGAGCCGAGCACGGCGGCCGCACTCCACATGCCGTGCGCGATGGTCTTCGGGAAGCCGAAGGCCTTGGCGCCCAACGTCGACACGTGAATCGGGTTGCGATCGCCCGACACCCCGGCGTACTTGCTGATCGTCTTCTGGTCGACCCGCAACGTGCGAAGGGGCGGCGGCGGCACCTCTTCCGGTTTCGGTTCGGGACCCGGCTGGCCGGACAGCGACGTCTTCTGCTGCCGCAGGAAACTCGACGTCTGCCGCCACACCAGTTCGCGTCCCACCCGGATCTCGCTGACCACGTCGATCAGCAGACCCTTGCGATGCTCGCGGAGATTCTCGGCGTGCACCGATACGTCCAGCGGCTCACTCACCGAGATGGGACGAAACTGTTCGATCACGTTCTCGGCGTGGACGGAACCGATGGCGGGGAACGGGAATCCGTCCGAAACCATCAGCTTCATGACGATCGGGAACACCAGCGTGAACGGGTAGGTCAACGGCAGGGTGTCGCCGAAACGCAGGCCGGTGACCCTGTCGTACGCCGCGAGGTTGTCGGGGTCCACCTTGACGCCGCTGAGCGTCAGTGTGGTGTCCGGGGCACTGTCACCGCTCGCCCCGACGACCGGAAGCGCGCTGCGCACGGCACGGGCGTAGATGTCGAGAGTGCCCGGCATTCCGGGAAGTTCGACCACTTTGCCCGCCATCAGGCGCCCAGCAAGCTCTGGCCGCAGACACGGACGACCTGTCCGGTGACGGCGTTGGACGCGGGATTGGCGAAGTATGCGACCGTCTCGGCGACGTCGACGGTCTGACCGCCCTGCAGCAGCGAGCTCATGCGGCGTCCGGCCTCGCGGGTGGCGAAGGGGATGGCCGCGGTCATGGCGGTCTCGATGAAGCCCGGAGCGACGGCGTTGATGGTGATGTTCTTCTCCGCAAGAACGGGCGCCGATGCTTCGACGAGCCCGATGACGCCGGCCTTGGAGGTCCCGTAGTTGGTCTGGCCACGGTTACCGGCGATGCCGGCGATGGAGGACACGTCGATCACCCGGCCGCCTTCCTTCAGTGCACCCTTGGCGACCAGCGACTCAGTGATCTTTTGCGGTGCAAGGAGATTGACACCCATCACCATGTTCCACCGGCCCTCGTCCATGTTGGCGAGCGTCTTGTCCCGGGTGATACCGGCGTTGTGGACGATGATGTCTGCGCCGCCGTGGCGTTCGAGGACGTGCTCGGCGAGCTTGTCGGCCGCGTCAGGGGCAGTCACATCCAGGGCGAAGGACGTGCCGCCGACCTTGTTGGCCGTCTCGGACAGGGCGTCGCCGGCCGCCGGGATGTCGGCGCAGATGACATGCGCACCGTCGCGGGACAGCACCTCGGCGATGGTGGCACCGATGCCGCGCGCCGCACCGGTCACGATGGCGACCTTGCCGTCGAGCGGCTTGTCCCAGTCCGCGGGGGCGGTGGAATCCTCGGCGCCGACGCGGATGACCTGACCGCTGACGAACGCGGACTTGGCGGAAAGCAGGAACCGGAGCGTCGACTCCACGCCGGAGAGTCCAGGTGACGCTTTCGGGGAGACGTAGACGAGTTGCGCGGTGGCGCCTCGCTTCACCTCTTTGCCGACGCTGCGGGTGAAGCCTTCGAGGGCGCGCTGGGCAACGTGCTCGTCGACGTCGGAGGTCTCTTCGGGAGTGGTTCCGAGGACGACGACGCGAGCGGACGGCGCGAGGTTCCGGATGACCGGCTGAAAGAACTCGAACAGCTGCTCGAGTTCGGTGACCTGGCCGATGCCGGTGGCGTCGAACACCAGGGCGCCGAAGTTGTCGTCGGCGGCGGAGGCGGCCGGGTAATCGGAGAGCAACGCGCGAAGCGGCTCGACCAGACGGCCCTTGCCCCCGATCAGGACCGGGCCGGCGAGGGGCGGCTCGCCGTGCTTGTAACGCCGCAGGTTCTCGGGCCGGGGCAGGCCCGCCTTCGCGGCGATGAACGCCCCTGGCGCGGAGGACAGAAACTGGGAATAGATGTCGGGAGCTCCCTTGCTGGCTGCCACGGTCCTACCTTCTTCTCGTCGTTTGGCGGTCAGTCACCGAGCACAGAAAGAAGTGCGGTGTCGACAAGTAACTTACTCCTGAGTAAGAATAGTAGCCAACAGGTAATCGCACCAGATCCTTGGAGACGTCAGTGACCAGCAAAGCTCGCACCAATTCGAACTCCGACGCGACGCCGAAGCCAGGCGGGAAGCAGCAGCGTCCCGTCGCCATCGTCGGCGGCAATCGCATCCCGTTCGCACGCTCGGACAAGGCGTACGCACAGGCGTCCAACCAGGACATGTTCACCGCGACCCTCGACGGCTTGGTAAGTCGTTTCCATCTGCAGGGCGAGAAGCTCGGACTCGTCGCGGGTGGTGCGGTTCTCAAGCACAGCCGCGACTTCAACCTGATGCGGGAATGTGTGCTCGGCAGCGCGCTCAGCCCGTACACGCCCGCCTTCGACCTGCAGCAGGCGTGCGGTACCGGCCTCCAGTCGATCGTCGCCGTCGGTGACGCGATCGCGGCGGGGCGCATCGACGCCGGTATCGGTGGCGGTGTCGACACCACGTCCGACGCACCGATCGGCGTCAACGACGACCTTCGCGAGTTCCTGCTGTCGCTGAACCGGGCAAAGAGCACGGGCGATCGCATCAAGCTGCTCGCCAACGTGCGGCCGTCGATGCTGGGTATCGAGATCCCCCGCAACGGTGAACCCCGCACCGGCCTGTCCATGGGCGAGCATGCGGCGATCACTGCCAAGGAGTTCGGCGTTCGACGCGAGGACCAGGACGAGCTGGCCGCCGCGAGCCACAAGAACATGGCCGCCGCCTACGACCGCGGATTCTTCGACGATCTGGTGACCCCGTTCCTGGGCCTCACCCGCGACGACAACCTGCGTCCGGGGTCCACCGTCGAGAAGCTGTCCACGCTGAAGCCGGTGTTCGGGGTGAAGGCGGGCGATGCGACGATGACCGCCGGAAACTCCACGCCGCTCACCGATGGAGCGTCCGCGGTCCTGCTGTCGAGCGAGGAGTGGGCGGCCGAGCGCAAGTTGCCGGTGCTGGCCCATCTCGTCGACTCCGAAACCGCGTCCGTCGACTACATCCACGGCAAGGACGGCCTGCTCATGGCCCCCACCTATGCCATCCCGCGGCTGCTGGCCCGCAACGGCCTCACCCTGCAGGACTTCGACTACTACGAGATCCACGAAGCCTTCGCGTCCGTCGTTCTCGCGACGCTGCAGGCGTTCGAGTCGGATGAGTACTGCAAGGAACGTCTGGGGCTCGATGGCGCCCTCGGCTCGATCGACCGCAGCAAGCTGAACGTCAACGGGTCGTCGCTGGCGGCCGGTCACCCGTTCGCGGCGACGGGCGGGCGCATCGTGGCGTCGCTGGCGAAGATGCTTCACGAGAAGGCCGGCACCAACGGTTCGGCCCGCGGATTGATCTCGATCTGCGCCGCCGGCGGGCAGGGTGTGACGGCAATCATAGAGGCGTGATTCGACTGGCCTTTCCGGTAGCTGTCGGATCGGAAAGGCCAGTTCGCGCGCGTCCAGCGAGGGGATCCGGCGACGAGGGGTGGTTGAATCCCCGAAATATTTCTCCGCAGGTGTAACGCTGGAGATTAGCTGGCGATACTCCCATCAGCCCCGTGTTGCTGCCTGACCCCCGACCTGGCAGCAGCGCGGGGCTCCTGCATTTTCGGCGGCCGGTAGTCTGTCGTGGGGGGTCCGGACCGGAGATCGCTGAAATCGGACGCCGCTTGAAATGCACCGAGCGCCGACGGCAAGCTGAAGCCGGCAACGAAGATACTCGGTGAGAGGGCCACGGTGAACGACGAAGACCGCGAAGCAGGGAGCGCAGCACCCCAACGGTCGACGCCTGATGCTGCTCCCGAGAACCCGGTATCGCCCGACCCTCAGCCCACACCGCCGAGCGCTGACGACGACGCGCCCACCACTCGACTGGACCTCGGCGATCTGGCATCACGCCCCGAACCGCTGTGGGTGGAACCTGCGCCCAACGAGGACGAGACCCAGGTGATCCCGGTGATCACACCGGACGCCGCGAGCGGACCGACACAGGCGTACACGGCAGTTCCGGCCGACGACGAACCCCCAGTTCTCGCGCCCGCACCTCCGCCACCACCCCAAGCGGCGCCTCCGGCGGGCGGAGAACCGACCGGCGACGTGCCACCCCCCTCAGCTCCGCCCGTCGACGCGGGTGGTCCGAAGGGGCCCCGGTGGGGAAAGATCGCCGCGGTCATCGGTGGTGTCTTCGCGATCATCGGCATCGCCTACGCCGCCGACCTCGCGATGTCGTCCGGGAAACTGCCGCGCGGAGTGACGGTGGCCGGGGTCGACGTGGGCGGTTCATCCCGAGCCGACGCCGAAGCTGTCCTGCAAGCGCAGGTCGGGCCGCGCGTGAATCAGCCGGTGTCGGTGAAGGCCGGCGACGTATTCGCCGAGCTCGTGCCTGCCCAGGCGGGACTCGATGTCGACTGGCAGGCCACGCTCGACCGGGCCGATGCCCAGCCACTCAATCCGTTCACCCGAGTGGCATCGTTCTTCACCTCCGACGAGATCGGTGTCGTGTCGACGCGCGACGAGTCCGCGTTGGCGGCTGCTGTCGACAACCTGCGGTCGCGCACCGACCGAGCTTCCCGCGAGGGAACGGTGGTGTTCGAGGGGCCCACACCTGTTCCCGTCGATCCGTCCGCGGGCCAGAACCTGAACGGCGAGGGCGCCGAGGCGGCAATCGTGGAGAAATGGGCGTTCGGCGGCCCGGTGGAGTTGCCCGTCGACGCGGTGCCGGTAACCGTGACCAAAGAGGGCGTCCAGAGGGCGCTCGACGAGATCGCGGTGCCGGCCGCCTCCGCTGACCTGGTCGTCCCGGGCCGCAACGGCTCGGTCGCCACCCTTCCGCGGCAGCAGATCGGCGCCGTGCTCGGATTCCGCCCGGACGGGAACGGTGGCTTGACGCCCGAGTACAACGTCGACGCTGCGATCGGAATACTCGCACCGCAGCTCGTCTCGACGGAGATCGCGCCCAAGGACGCCACGATCACGCTCGACGGGGGATCGCCCCGCGTCGTTCCCGCAGTCGTCGGTGACCTGATCCAGTGGCCCAAGACATTGGAGACATTGCCGCAGCTCCTCGCGACTCCCGGTTCGCACACCACCCCGGCCGTGTACGGCCCGGTCCCGCCGGCCCTGACCACCGAGGCGGCGCAAGCCCTCGGCGTCAACGAGGTGATCAGCGAATTCACCACCGGCGGCTTCTCCGCGGCTTCGGGTACCAACATCAGGCTGGCGGCCAGCGAAATCAACGGTGCGCTGATCAAGCCCGGCGACACGTTCTCCCTCAACGGACACACCGGTCCGCGTGGAGCCGCTCAGGGTTACGTGGAGTCGGGGATCATCAACAACGGCCGCCCGGATACGGCCGTCGGCGGCGGTGTCAGTCAGGTGGCGACGACGCTCTACAACGCGGCCTACTTCGCCGGCATGGAAGACGTGGCGCACACCGAGCACTCCTACTACATTTCGCGCTATCCGGAGGCGCGGGAGGCCACGGTCTTCGAAGGGGCCATCGATCTCCAGTTCCGCAACACCGCGAAGACCGGGGTCATGATCCAGGCGATCGGCGGCAGTTCCGAACTGACGATCAGGTTCTGGGGCACCAAGACCGTCGACGTCGACTCGATCACCGGCAATCGCACCAGACCCACCACTCCCGATACGGTCACCTTGCCCGCCGGGGATCACTGCATCCCGTCGAGCGGCGCGCCGGGTTTCACAGCCAGCGACACCCGCGTGATCACCGACCGCGCCACCGGCCGGGAAATCTCCCGCAACACCCGGACCGTGCGCTACGACCCCGTGCCGATCGTGAAGTGCGAAGCACCCGAACCTGTCCCCGCCCCCAAGCCCGACGATCGCACCCCCGCGGCTGCCCCCACCTCTCCGTCCACCACCGCCCCGTCCCCGACCCCCAGGCCCGACCCGGACGACGGCGAGTAGCCGCACCCCTTCTGGGCAAGCGCACTCATTCTCGCGCCCCATTTCGTATGCGGATGCCGAGAAGGGGTGCGGCTGTGCGGGAGTTGTCCACAGATCGAAGATCGGTAATGCGGCTGAAGTGTGCGCCCGCGAGGATCAACGCTATGGAACACGATCCGGCGGAGTTGATCCTGAGGCAGGACGCACTAGCGGCCGGTTTCACAGACGACGAGATACGGCGCCGCTACTCGCGAGGAGAGTGGCGACGGCTCGGTTTCGGCGCGTATCTCGTCGAACCGGCGTTCAAGCGCGCGACGCCCGAAGCACGTCACCGGCTTCTGATCGACGCCGCGGTTCCCCGGATGTCGCGGGACGTAGTACTGAGTCACCAATCGGCAGCTGTCGTATACGGATTACCAGTGTGGAGAACGCCACTCGAGCGGGTGCACTTCACCAGAAATCGCCAGGGTGGCGGGCGCATCAAGAACCGTGTGGCGGTGCATTGCTCGTCACTGAACGACCACGTTGTGGAGGTGGACGGGTACCTCGTGACCACTCCGTCACGGATGATCGTGGATCTCGGCCGCACGCTCCCATTCGAGCAGGCCGTTGTGACAGGAGACGCGGCCGTTCGGACCTTCGGTATCAGGCGCGACGAATTGGAATGCGAACTCGCATCTGCTCAGGGCCTGAAGGGTGTGAGTGCTGCCCGCCGTGTGGTGCACTTTCTCACCGGATACAGCGAAAGTGTCGGGGAATCCCGCAGTCGAGTGATGTTCGCGGCAATGGGGCTTCCCCCGCCATCCCAGCAGGGTGTGGTTCGGGGATACGACGACAGGATCCTCGGCCGCGTCGACTTCTACATCGAGAGCTCGGCGTTCCTGGGCGAATTCGACGGACGCGTGAAATACGCCCGGTTGCTGAAACCTGGTCAAGAACCGGGCGACGCGGTGTTCGACGAGAAACGGCGCGAAGATGCGATGCGAGAGCTCGGCTTCCAGATGGTCCGATGGACATGGGAAGACCTGGGTGATCCTCTTCGGCTCGCTACCCGCATCCGGCGGGTCCTCGCACGAGGAGGCGCATCGTTTCCTCCGTCGGGAAGGGTTGAGCCCTCGGCGCTGCCCGCGCCGCGGCAGCTGACGCTGCGCACTCTGTGAGCATCGAAAACGCACCCCTCCTCTGCAGACGCACCCGGAATAAGGTCCGAAAAGCGGTGCGTGTGCGGAAAAGGGGTGCGTCTGCGGAAACCAGAAGCTCGAGCCGATCAGAACGCGGCTTCGTCGAGCTCCATGATGTCGTTGTCGATGTTCGCGATGATGCCGCGGATAGCGGTGAGTTCGGGGAGGACGTTCTTGGCGAAGAAGGACGCGATGGCGACCTTGCCCTCGTAGAACGCCTTGTCCTTGTCGGACGCACCTTCGTCGAGCGCCTTGATCGCGATCTCCGAGTGACGCAGCAGCTGCCAGCCGATCATCAGGTCACCGACGGCGAGGAGGAAACGCACGGAACCGAGTCCGACCTTGTACAGCTCGGACGGCTGCTCCTGGGCGCCCATGAGGTAGCCGGTGAGGGTGGCGGCCATGGTCTGGACGTCGTCGAGCGCGGTGGCGAGCAGGGCGCGCTCCGCCTTGAGGCGACCGTTGCCTGCCTCGCTGTCGATGAACTTCTTGATCTCGCCGGAGACATGGGCGAGTGCCACGCCGCGGTCGCGAGCGATCTTCCGGAAGAAGAAGTCCTGGGCCTGGATGGCGGTGGTGCCCTCGTACAGCGAGTCGATCTTGGCGTCGCGGATGTACTGCTCGATGGGGTAGTCCTGCAGGAAGCCGGAGCCACCGAAGGTCTGCAGGCTTTCGGTCAGGTACTGGTACGCCCGTTCGGAGCCGACACCCTTGACGATGGGCAGCAGCAGGTCGTTGACGCGGAACGCGAGGTCCTTGTCGGCACCGGAGACGAGCTTGGCGGTGGCCTCGTCCTGGTGTGCGGCGGTGTAGAGGTACACGGCGCGCAGGCCCTCCGAGTACGCCTTCTGCATGGCGAGGGCGCGCCGGACGTCGGGGTGATGCGTGATGGTGACGCGCGGGGCGGTCTTGTCCGTCATCTGCGTGAGGTCGGCGCCCTGGACGCGTTCCTTGGCGTAGTCGAGCGCGTTGAGGTACCCGGTCGACAGTGTGGCAATTGCCTTGGTGCCCACCATCATGCGGGCGTGCTCGATGACGTCGAACATCTGCGCGATGCCGTTGTGGACCTCGCCGACGAGCCAGCCCTGGGCCGGGACGCCGTGGCCGCCGAAGGTGACCTCACACGTGGCGGAGACCTTGAGGCCCATCTTGTGCTCGACGTTGGTGACGAAGACGCCGTTGCGTTCACCGAACTCGTTGGTTTCGAAGTTGAAATGCGTCTTCGGGACGAAGAACAGGGACAGGCCCTTGGTGCCCGGTCCCGCGCCCTCGGGGCGGGCGAGAACGAGGTGGAAGATGTTCTCGAAGAGGTCGTCGGAGTCTGCGGAGGTGATGAACCGCTTGACGCCTTCGATGTGCCAGGAGCCGTCGTCCTGCTTTATCGCCTTGGTGCGGCCCGCGCCCACGTCGGATCCGGCGTCGGGCTCGGTGAGGACCATGGTGGCACCCCAGCCGCGCTCGACGATGGTGGCGGCCCACTTCTTCTGCTCCTCGGTGCCGTTGTGGAACAGCACGTCCGCGAACGCGGGTCCGGCCTGGTACATGTGCGCGGCCGGCTGCGAGCCGAGGATCAGCTCTCCGATGGCCCAGACCACGGAGCGGGGGACGGGAACGCCGCCGATCTCTTCGGAGATGCCCATGCGGAACCACTCGGCGTCCCACAGTGCGCGGAAGGATTTCTTGAAGGACTCCGGCAGCGTGACGGTGTGGGTTTCGGGATCGAAGACCGGAGGGTTGCGGTCGGCGTCGGCAAACGCCTCACCCAGCGGTCCCTCGGCGAGGCGGGCAACTTCGCTGAGCATATTGCGGACGGTGTCGGCGTCGAGATCGCCCCACACGCCTTCGCTCAGCGGCTGCTCGAGACCGAGGACCTCGAAGAGGTTGAACTCCAGGTCGCGGACGTTGCTCTTGTAATGGCCCATGTCTTCTGTCTCTCCCAGTGAGATGGTGCGGTCTATCAGTAAGTACCGCCCAAGTTATTACTCGTCGGTAACATCGCCGATATTACGCCCCAATATCCCGACTGCCAAGACTCGGGCGGTGTGCCACGACGAGTGCGTCGATCGCGGTTCCTGCATCCGTCTCGCGGAAGCGCCGTTCTGCAAGATCGATGTCGACGCGCCCATTCAGCTCGGTCGTCAAATCCTCTGGGGTGAACAGTATTTCGGGATCCTGCGGCCCCCCGACTCCTTGCGACAAGTTAACGGCGTCATGCCCCAGAATCATGAGGATTCCATCAGGTTTCAACGCGGATATGGCGCGGTTCACAACCTTGCGACGCTCCGCAGGCGGCAGATGGAGGTAGATGACGAGGACGAGGTCGTACTCGGTGTCGAAGTCGGATTCGGTGACATCGGCAACGCGGTAGTCGAGCCGTTCGCGCACCGAGCGAGGTGCTTCGGCCGCCACTCGCCGGGCCTTGTCGATCGCGACAGCGGAGTAGTCGAGCCCCGTCACTTCCCACCCGCGGGTGGCGAGCCACAGCGCGTTGCGGCCCTCCCCACAGGCCAGGTCGAGCGCCCGACCCCGGTTGAGTGCGGTGGCCTGCTCGACCACCACGGCGTTGGGTGGCGCACCCCACACCAGTTCGCTGTGTGAATACCGCTCGTCCCAGTCAGATGCGTCCATGGCCCCGACGCTAGTGCGCGTCGGGGCCATGGAGGAAAACGTGGAGCGACTCGGGACTCAGGGAGTCAAGGTGGTGCGCATCAACAGCACGTTGTAGTTGCTGTGCACCGTGGTGAGGAAGTAGAGGTCGGGTCCGGACGACCACGGGTGGATGTACGCGCCGTACGCGCTGGGGAGTTCCCGGGCGTCGACGAGGGTCTCGGGTCCGCTCCATGGTCCGGTGATCGAGGGGGAGCGGCGCATCACGACGGAGTTGTTGTGGTCGGTGGTCAGCATGAGGAACTGTCCGAGGTATTCGTTGTAGGCAACGGACAACTCACCGACGCCGCCGGCGACGATCGGCTTGGCGACGTCCGGGTTCCCCTTGATCCACTTGCCGCCGTCGAAGTACTCGTAGGCGCCGAGGTCCATGATCTGGGCCTCGGGGACGCGCGCGACGTGGACGAGTCCGCCGCGGCCTGCCGGCGTTCCGTACTGGTAGACGAAGCCACCACCCTTGACGAACGCGCTCATCTGGAAGTTGGCGTTGCCTCCGACGTTCGGGCGCTGGGTTTCGGGTGCGACGGTCCAGTTCTCGCCGTTGTCGTGCGAGTAGGCGAGACCGGAATAGTTGGTGTCCCACGTTCCCGCGGGACCCCAGTTCTTCACCGACATCATGCTCATCACCTGGGTGTTGCCCACGGCGACACCTGCGGTGGGGATGCGGCTGATCTCGACGAACGGGATCTTGGGGCTGGGAACGAGTTCCTTGGACTGCCCGAAGATGTCGCGCGGGGAACTGTCGAAGTTCATGCCGTCGGAAAGGATGCCGTCGGAACTGCGGAACAGGGTGCTGCTGCGCCACGCCCAGATGCTGCCCGACAGCAGGTTGGGCAGTCCGAGCCCGGCGGAGTCACCGAACGCGGTGAGGACCTGCCCCTGGCCGTTGTCCCACATGATGCCGAGGTCTGTGCCGAGGACGTTGGCGTCCTGGGTGCGGTTCGGGCTGAGTAGGCCGGTCTGCTGGGCGACGGCTTGGGTGCGGCCGGTGAGATGCGGGATACCGTTGGTGCCGTTGAGCCCTGGAATGGGGTTGACGACGTTCGGGTTTGCCGCGGCCGGTACGGCGAAGGCGATCAACGACGCGGCGACGCTGGCGATTGACGCTGCGGCAAGGGCTGTGGTGCGCTTCACGAAGTGGTACTCCATCTCTAGCAGCAGGCGGCTTCCCCGGGTCCGTGGGACCCTTCCCCCTACCGGTGATCAACTGCTGGAAATCGAGGGAAGTCTAGCAAGTCGGGTCCCGCCGAAGTGTCGCTTCGAGTAGCGCGTTCGTTTCTGTCCGGACACGACGGCTCGAGGTTACCGACGAGTAACAGTAACCGGTGCTACCCGCTGGGGCGGTGCCGACGTAACGTGTGGAACGAGCCAGTCCACACCGCGCGGAGACGACGCGGGACCTGATGAGGAGATCGATCGATGGGAAAGCAGATTGCCACCCTGACCGGAGGTCGGCAGTCCGCCCTTCTCGGGCTCGGCGTGTACCGGCCGGAACGGGTCGTCACCAATGACGAGATCTGTGAGCTGATCGACTCGAATGACGAGTGGATCCAGTCCCGCTCCGGCATCCGCAATCGCCGCTTCGCCGCGGAGGACGAGAACGTGGTCACGATGTCGATCGCCGCGGGCCGCGAGGCGATCGCGGCGAGCGGTATCGCTCCCGAGCAGATCGGGTGTGTCATCGTCGCCACGTCGACGTACCTCCTGCTGACACCGCCCGCCGCCGCGGTGGTCGCCGACGCGCTGGGCACCAACGGCCCGGGCGCTTTCGACCTCGGGGGCGGTTGCGCGGGATTCTGCACCGCCCTGGCCGTGGCGTCGGACATGGTCCGCGGCGGTTCCATCGACTACGCCCTGGTGGTGGGTGTAGAGAAGATGAGCATCACCACCGACCCCACCGACCGCTCGACCCGATTCATCTTCGGCGACGGCGCGGGCGCCGTCGTGGTCGGCAAGAGTGACGTCGCCGGTATCGGACCGGTGGAGTGGGGGTCGGACGGCTCGCAGGCCGACGCCATCGTGCAGGACCTGGATTGGTACGAATACATCACGACGCCGGGCGCCACTCGCCCGTACATCAAGATGGCCGGAACCGCGGTATTCCGCTGGGCCGCCTTCGAGATGGGCAAGGTGGCACTGCGTGCGGTCGAGAAGGCCGGCATGACCGTGGACGACCTCGATGCATTCGTCCCGCACCAGGCCAATTCGCGGATCACCGAGGTCATCGCTCGGAGCATGAAGCTGCCGGAGAGTGTTCCCGTCTCCGACGACATCGCCGAGAGCGGCAATACGTCGGCTGCCTCGGTACCCCTGGCCATGGAGGCCATGCTGAAGTCCGGCGACACGAAGCCGGGCGACACTGCCCTGCTTCTCGCGTTCGGGGCCGGGCTGTCGTATGCCGCCCAGGTCGTGACGATGCCGGCCCTCCCGAAGAGCTGATCCCCTACCCGACCTCGGGGCCGCGGTGTGCTCGTGGCCCCGAGGTTTCGGGCGAGGTCACTGCCCGCTTGTACTGCGGGCGTGACACCCTCTGTCGCGAAGAGAAAGCAGGGGTCCGGGACGAGAAGGCAGGGATCGATGAACGTGACACGGCAGGGCGGCGGCATCCGCGTGCCCGTTCTGACCGCTTCCGTCTTCCTGACGGTCGGCGCCGCGTGCCTCACCGGGTGCGGAAACGTGGCGTCGGACGACCGCGCCGCGTCGTCGTCCGGAGATTCGGCTGTCGAGCTGAACGCCGGTGGTGACTGTGCCGGCCGGGATGTCGTCGTCAACCGGGACGGGGCGGGCATCGTGCTCGACGGGGAATGCGGCACGGTCACGATCGAGGCCAACGGCGTGTCGGTCGACATCGGCAGCTCGGACGCCGTGCTGATCCGTGGCCAGGACACCAACGTGATCGGCGGCCGCACCGGCACTCTCACCGTCGCCGGGCGCACCAACAGTGCGAACATCGAGACGGTGGAGGCCATCGAGGTGCAGGGCAACGGTGTGACAGTGGTGGGTAAGCAGGCCGGCCGGATCTCGGTCGCCGGCAGCGGTAACTCGATCACCGTGGACGACTCGGGTGTGACGACGGTGAGTGGCAACGACAACTTCGTGCGCGCACAGGAGATGGACAGTCTGGAGCTGACCGGGTCGAACAACTCGGTGGACTGGGAGACCGGTGCCGCCGCTCCGGTGTCCGACTCGGGCTCGGAGAACCGGCTCACCGCACCGGGGCAGTAGTCACCGCGCGCCGCACTCGGTGAGCACACCGGCCATGGCGTCGCGCTCGGCTGGGGTGACCCAGAGGCGGTATGCCGCTTTCACTTCCACCTGCCGGGCGACATAGGTGCATCGGTAGTTCTTCAGTGGCGGCAGCCAGGTGGAGGCGTCCGCATCGCTCTTGCGTTGGTTCGTGGGACCGTCCACCGCCTGGAGGTTGCGCGGATCGTTCGCGAGGTCGGCCCGTGTCTGGGCGTCGAGGAGCTGGGCGCCCTTCTGCCACGCGTCGGACAGCGCGACCACGTGGTCGATCTGCACCGCGTCCGACGTCTTCGGGCCACGGGTGAAGGCAATGACGCTGCCGGTGTAGAGGTCTCGCAGCGTCCCGGACTGCACGACGCAGTTTCGGGTGCGATCCCGAGAGGTGATGTCGACGAGGTCGCGTCGCAGGATGTCGTTGCGGGTGTCGCAGCCGTTGCGGCCGAGTTCGACGGAGACGTTGTCGGTCCAGCTGCTGCCGAAGAGTTCCCGGTCGTATCCGGTCTTGGGCGCGCGGCCCTTGACTTCGAGGGTTGCCAACTGTGCGAACGCCGTTTGTATCTGCTGTGCGTCAGTGGCTTCCGGCAGGATGGGCGGGCCGGTGCCAGCGGCGAGGGTGTCGTCGGACTGCGGGGCCAGCATCGCTGCAAGCACGATGACGGCGATGGCGGCGAGGATCCAGGGCCACCTGCTTCTGACGGTCGAGATGATGGTGCGATGATTCGGTACCGCAGTGCGGGGCATGAATGTCTCCTGGATTCAACAGCGTTCGCTATTTCTATCAGGAGTGGCCCGCAGTGCCGGTGGCCGACCCGGGACTAGCCGGCGGTGTGCAGCAGGGGAATCAGCAACTCGTCGTCGGTGAGTGCGCCGTGTTGACCGGGAAGGGCGGACAACCGCGACTCCTTCTTTCGCCGCACCACCGCGACACCGTCCAGTGCGATCGCCACGACGTCACCGATACGCCCGGCGATGTCGGATCGAACGGCGGGGCCGAACAGCCCGGCAGTGATCGCCTCGTCTCTCGTGCCGATCCACATACGAGGGCCGAGTGCTTGCCGCCACCGGGCTGCCACGTCGCCGGCGGCTCCGGTCCGGGTGTGCACGTGCCGGCACCGGGGCTCGCCGGCGAGTGCGATGACGCCGTCCGACAACCTCGAATCCGCATCGAAGTCCAGCTTGTCGACGTCGTCCACGGTGACCATGCCGTGATCGGCGGTGATGTACAGAGTGGGGTTTCCGGGTACGGTCGCGAGGGCGCGGGCGAGATTTTCGGCGAGTGCGTCGACGATGGCCACTTGCTGTGTCCACGACTCCGATCCCGGACCGTACACGTGTCCGAGGGTGTCGATTTCGCTGAGATAGCAGTAGGTGAGGGTGCGGTCGCCGGTACGGGAGGCGGTGATCACCTGCGCGATCAGATCACCGTACGCATGTATGCCGGTGAAGGTTCCACCGCGCAGCACCGCTCGGGTGAGACCGGACCCGTCGAATTTTGCCGGTAGCACGTTGGCGCACCGAATTCCGTCTGCCGCAGCGCGTTCGAACACAGTGGGTGTCGGCAGGGCGACCTCGGGGACGAGGCGTGCGAGTTCGTCGCCTCGGCGCCCCGCCCGCCACGACAACCAATTCAGCGTGCCGGAAACCTCACGGACGTATGACTGGTACCCGGTGATGCCGTGACTGCCCGACGGTAATCCGGTGCCGAGGGAAGCGATGCTGGTTGCCGTCGTGGTGGGAAACCCGGCTCGAATCGGCCGGCCCGGGAGGCTGCGCAGAAATGGCGCGTGGTCTCGATGCTGATTCAGTGCGTTCCAGCCCAACCCGTCGAGAAGCAGCACAACGGTGTGCCGGCTGTCCGGCAGCTCGAGGGGGTTCGCTTCACCCGCCACCCCGAGCGAGGCCAGAACGGACGGCATGAGGGTGGACAGAGTGGGCTGCGAGTACACGTCGAGCGCAGGCGCCGTAGTGGTCATGGGTCCACTATGCGGGATGGACGGCGCCCGTCGTGATCACAACCGGTGACGAAGGTCGACGGGTTGCCCGTCGGAGGGGTACGGCAGGGAGGTGTAGTTGAGCGGCGCGCGGTATCCGGGATCGACGTGCCAGTCGAAACGCTGGAGCAGGTGATGCATGACCGTCTTGATCTCGGCGCCGGCGAAATGCATGCCGAGGCATTTGTGCACACCCCCGCCGAACGGCTCCCAGGCGTATCGGTGAATCTTGTCTTCCCGTCGCTCGGGTGCGAAACGTTCGGGATCGAACTTCTCCGGATCCGGCCAGTATTCGGCCATGTGGTGGGTGAAGTGCACGACCACCGACACGTACGAGCCCCGTGGAATGTAACGACCCAACACCTCCGTGTCCTTGACCGCCCGCCGGGACACCACCGGGACCGGCGGCACCAGCCGCATGCACTCCTTCATGACGAGGTCGAGGTCGGTGAGCTCGTCGAGCTGGTCGTAACTCGGCGTGGACGTTCCCAGCGCCGCCGACTGCCGACGGCATCGCTCCTGCCATTCCGGATGCTGACCCAGATACTGCATCATCGTCGACAGCGTGATCGTGGACGTGTCGTGCGCAGCCATCAGCAGAAAGATCATGTGGTTGATGACGTCGTCGTCGCTGAACCGTTGTCCGTCTTCGGATTCGATGTGGCACAGCGTGGTGAACAGGTCGTCGCCCGTGCCGGCCCTGCGGGCGGGTAGGTATCGGCGGAAGAACTTCTCGAGGCGTGCTCGCCCGTCGATTCCACGCTTCCAGCGAGTGCCCGGCAACGGGAAGCGAACCACGGAGGTGGCAGCCTGGACGCAATCGATGAAGGCCCTGTTGACCTCGACCATCTCCTGGTGCGACGACCCCTCGGCGCCGCCCATGAAGATGCTCGTGGCCAGATCCAGCGTCAGTTCCTTCAACGCCGGGTATGCGGCGAAGCCTGCCCGCGGGTGCCAACCGTCCAACGCACCCGCGACGGCGGGGTGCAGTGCCTCGGTGTAGCGGGACAGCCGTTCGCGAGTGAACGCCTGCTGCAGTATTCGCCGATGCGCGAGGTGTTCGTCGCCGTCGAGAAGCATGAGACCGCGGTGGAAGAACGGGCCGATGAGCACGCTCCAGCCGTCACCGTTGGCGAACGCCCGGTCCTTGTTCTGCAGCACCGTCTGGCAGCCGTCCGGTCCCATGACGGTGACCCACCGCTTGCCCGCCATGCTCAGCCAGGACACGGGCCCGTACCGCTCCCAGCGGCTTTCGAGCAGTCCCATGGGGTCGCGGATGTAGTCGAGTCCCAGTCCGATGATGGGAAGTCCGGCGTTACCGGCGATGGGACTCAGGGTGCTGTCGGGAGGTGGGGGAGCAAGAAGCTTGGGCATCGGCTCTCCTCGTCGAGGATGTGACAGGACGCTCTGTCAGTTGTGTGTAGTGTGCGTCACACTGGACGGTCTGTCAACATCGAGGAATGACTCAGCCGGCGCGGCAGTACCGCGGCAGAAGTTCGCAGGAGCGGGCCGCAGATCGCCGTGCACGGCTGCTGGAAGCCGGGTTGCAGCTCTTCGGGACGGTCGGTGACAAGGCCACCATGACCGCGATCTGTGCAGAGGCAAAACTGACCGAACGATATTTCTACGAGAGCTTCCGCAGTCGCGACGATCTGCTGGTACAGGTCATCGAGGGGATCGCCGAGGAGGTGCGGGAGGCGGCGCACGCCACCCTGCAGACGGTCACCGGAGATCCCGAAGTGCGCGCGCGAGCGGCGATCGCGACGTTCGTGGAGATTCTCACGGAGGATCCGCGGAAGGGGAGGGTGTCGATCATCGAATCGGCGGGTGCCGAACCGCTGCGCACACGACGCCGTCAGTTGCTGCGCGCGTTCGCGTCGATGGTTGCAGAAGAGTCCAAGGCGCTCTACGGGGACCGCGCGTGGTCGTCGCCGCAGGACGAGATCACCGCCCTGCTGTTCGTCGGTGGGCTGTCGGAGTTGATCACCGCGTGGTTGAACGGCGAGATCGAGGTGTCGCCGGAACAGATCGTCGACGCGGCGACCTACCAGTTCACGTCCACCGCCCACCGCTGACCGGGACCTGGTCGAAATCGTGACCGGGGTCACGTGGGAAGCTGTGCGCATGATCGATATCGCACGCCCGCAGTTGGAGGGCACAGTAGCCGTACGCGAGGGACGACGGATCGGTTTCGCCGAGTTCGGAGCCGCCCAGGGTCGTGCGGTCATCTGGCTGCACGGCACGCCGGGCGCGCGTCGTCAGGTGCCGACCGAGGCCCGGGTGTTCGCCGAGAAGCACCATCTGCGGCTGATCGGCATCGACCGGCCGGGTGTCGGCTCCTCGACGTCCTTCCGATACGAATCGGTGCTCGACTTCTCCGAGGATCTGGGTATCGTCGCCGACACGCTGGGGATCGACCAGATGGCCATCGTGGGGCTGTCGGGCGGTGGCCCTTACACGCTGGGCGCGGCATACGCGATGCCCGACCGCGTGGTCGCCGTCGGCATTCTCGGTGGAGTCGCGCCCACGCAGGGGCCGGACGCCATCCGCAGCGGGCTCATGGACCTCGCGGTGCTGGCAGCGCCGGCGTTGGCGGCCGGCGGCATCCCCATCGGGCTGGTGGCCAGCTCCGTCATTCGCTTGGCCAGGCCGTTCGCCTCCCCGATCATCGACCTGTACGGGCGGCTGTCGCCCGAGGGGGACCGGCGCCTCCTGGCCCGCCCGGAGTTCAAGGCGATGTTCCTCGACGACCTGCTCAACGGTGGCCGCAAGCAGCTCAGTGCACCCTTCGCCGACCTGGTGCTGTTCGCGCGGGACTGGGGGTTCCGGGTGAACGAGGTGAAGACTCCGGTCCGCTGGTGGCACGGCGACTGCGACCACATCATCCCGCACCGGCACGGGGAGCACATGGTCTCGATGTTGCCGGATGCCGAGTTTCACACGATGCGCGGCGAGAGTCACCTTGGTGGGCTGGGCATGGCCGAGGAGATCCTCACGTCGCTGCTCGACATCTGGGACGCGCGCGACGCGAACTCGTCCGCGCCGTAGCGGTTACGACCGCATTCCCATGATCTGGAAGGACGCGCCCAACGGATCGGCCACCGACGCCAGCCTGCCGAACGGGCTGTCCTCCGGTTCGCGCTGGACGCTTCCGCCCAGCTCGGTCACCCGGGCCACCGCGGCGTCCGCATCGTCGACACCGAGGTAGAACTGCCAGAACGACGGCACGCCCTCGGGAAGGAACGCGTCGGCATCCATGATGCCGGCCACCATCCGGTCGCCGATCTTCGCCTCGGAGTAGCGGAATTCGGTTGATTCGCCCATGGATTCGTAGGACCAGCCGAACACGTCCGCATAGAAAGGGAGCACGGCCGCATAGTTGCGTGAGAGCGTCTCGTGCCAGACGGGGGCTCCCGGTTCGTCGACGAGTCCGAAGCCGCTGTGCTGATCTGCCTGCCAGACCCCGATGACCGCGCCGGCGGGATCGGCGAGGATGGGGGAGGCGGTTGCCGAGTTGTCGGCAGGCAAACCGGCTGATGCCATCACAGACGCGGGTACGGCGCTGGAGATGCTCCTCGAGGCGTTGGGATATTCGGGCGGTTCGCTGGGGGATCAACTCAAAGCCGCGAAGAAGCAGGGATGGCTTGCGGGTGTCGACACGCCTCTGGCAAATGCGCTCGAGGATCTCGTGAAATGGGTTGTGTCGGTGCGTAAGCAGCGGTCTAATGCGCATGACGCACAGTCGCCTGATCAGCGGGATGCTGAGCTCATGGTGCGGTTGGTTGGGTTGTTGGTACTTCGGTTCGGTCCTGACGTGCCGGAGGAGTAGAGAGGCGACGCACCGTCTTCTGACAGATTTCAAATACAGCTTGGGTCGTCAGCCGAGGCCTTCGATGATGCGGAAGTCACGCTCGACACCATCAGCGAGTGTGGCCAGGGCCTGCTGATAGGGCGCGCTGGCACGTGCGGCGACTGCTTGTTCGAAGGTGTCGAACTCGATCAGGATGGTCCGTTCCGCGATTCCGGCGTCGTGTGCGGTTACCCGGCTGCCCCGGGAGAGTAGTCGCCCGCCTGCGGCTTTGACGGCTGGACCAGCCAATTTGTCGTAGGCAGCCAACTTTTCGGGATCCGCGATGGTGCGGTAGACGCTGACCCAATAGCCTTTGGCCACGGTGCCTCCTGTGCTCGATTTTGATGCTTGAGCCTATGCGAAGGCACGGACGAGAGAACGGCCACAGCAATCGGAGCACTACCCGAACGCCCCACGCGGCGCCGCTCGCGGGCCGAGCGAACCAAGCGTTGCGGGGAAGACGTTGACCTCGACTACGCCGACCCTGCTGGCCTGGCCGCTGATGGGGATTCTGATCGCCGTCGCAGTCTGCGGCTGCTGGTCATCCGCGACCCGCTCCTCGAACGACGCCTGACCGTCATGTTGGTCCTTTGGCGCTGCGCCGCCGTAACCCGCGACCCCCACTTCCAGAGCTGGATCGCACCGCATCTGACCGATCTGTCGTTGATCCGCCAGGTCACGCATTGCTTCGCGATGCTCGCCAGAGGAGCAATACTCGGTGTTGTCATCATCTGGGGCACTGGAAGCGAAGACGACACCTGGACCACGGAGCCGACGAGTAGAGCGCGGCTCGACCCGCAACCCTTTCATCTATGCCGCGATCGTCGTCTTCGGATTGGCACTCTTCTGGCTGTCCGAGCCTTCCCGCGCGGGAGGACAAATACTCGAGCAGTACGGAGGATGGCAGGTCATCGCCTACATGCTGCTGTACACCTTGCCGACCATCGTGGCGGTGACCGCTGCCTGCTGGCGTTCGAATCGTTCCATGGGGCGGCATCGCCGCCGACCATGCCGATATCACCGGGCCCGCTGACTGGACACGGCAGACCTGCTCGGCCTGGGTCGACGGCATGCGTGTCGGCGACCACATCCAATCGGAGAGCTGGCGTGACAGCCGCATCGAACAGCTCGGAAAACCTTTGTCGGCGAAAATGAAACGCACCTACATCCGCATCGTCCGCACCTTCTTCCGCGATATCCAGGACTGGGACTGGATCTCGCGTCGGTTCGACCCCGCGCGAGCGTTGGAAACCCCGCGCAGCATCCGGGCACTGCAAGGACCCGACCCGCGGGTGATCGCCGATGACCTCTGGGCCAAACTTCTCTGGGCCGGCCTCAACCTCGATCCCGGCGACCTGCCCGGAGGATCCGGGGCCCACCCGGTCGCCATGGTCCGCGCAGTCACGCTGACCTGGCTGTTCGCCGGCCAGCGCAGCGACGAAATCGCCCGGCTTCGGCTCGGCTGCATCCGCTGGCAACACGATCAGCCCGCCGTCGGCGACGACCCACAGCAGACCGACTCATCGGTCTGTCTGATCGATATCCCTACCCACAAGACCGGCACCGCGTTCACCAAGCCCGTCGACCCGCTGTTGGGCCGGGCGATCGAAGCATGGCAGGCCCTGCGCCCCGCGCAACCACCGATGTTGGACCGGAAAACCGGTGAGAAGGTGCACTTCCTGTTTGCTGTCCGGGCCGGGCGGATCAGCAAGAACTACATCAACGACACGATCATCCTCGCGCTCTGCCGCAAGGCCGACATCCCGTCCGCCGACGTTCGCGGACCGATTACCAGCCACCGCGCTCGCTCCACCATCGCGACACAGCTCTACAACGCCAAGGAACCGATGACGCTGTTCGAGCTGCAGGCTTGGCTCGGGCACCGCAGCCCGGAATCGACCCAGCACTACGCCGAAATCACCCCGAACACCCTGGCCAAGGCATACAACGACGCTGGCTACTTCGCCCGCAACGTCCGCACCATCGAAGTCCTCGTTGACCGCGACGGGGCGACCTCCGGCGCTGCCGCCGCTGGTGAACCTTGGCAGCACTACGACCTCGGCCACGGGTTCTGCAGCTACACCTTCTTCGAGCAATGCCCGCACCGCATGGCCTGCTCGCTGCGACTTCTACATTCCCAAAGAGTCCAGCAAAAGCCAACTTCTGCAAGCGAAATCGAACCTTCAGCGGATGCTCGTCAACATCCCACTCACCGACGATGAACAAGCAGCCGTCGAAGACGGTGAAGCCGCCCTCGACCAGCTACTGCTACGCCTCGCCGACGTTCCGTCCCGGCTGGAACAACACCACGCCAATTGACCGCCAACCCGTTGCCAATCGTCGCTGTCAACCATGGCCGACCAGGACGCACTTGACATTCCTGATTCCACAGAACGACTGAGGCAGCGGCCCTGAATTGCGTGTACCTGGCCATCATGAGCCTCGACCCCAAAGGCACCGCCCGCCAGCGCTGTTCAACCGCTGGAAGGCGGCACTGCATGCCTTCGAGATCACCTTCGACGGACGCCTGTCCGCCGGACGAAAGTAGCTACAAATCAACCAAATACACCGTTACTTTGACAGCCCCCGGGTAGCTGCCAGGAGGCCGGGTAGCAGGCTGGCGGCTCGGTCTGGAAACGAGTCGGGTCGGAGCTCAGTGTCGAAAGCCCTGTAATAGGGGGAGTGAGGGTGTGGTCCGCAGCGTGAACCGAAATCTGTGGGTGCGCATAGCGGTCCAGATCGTGGGTGGAGGCGGTGAAGTTCTGGCGTTTCGTGAGTTCCCCTACCCCACAGTTACATCCGATCACAGTCTCCGTCTCGTGCGTTCTCGATTGTGGCGGTTGGTCGCAGTTTGTCGTAGAGGTGTCCGCATCCGTGGATCAGAGTCGGGGCCAGTGCTGGGGAGAGCATGAAGATCACCAGCGGGAGGATCCAGAGAATGAACTCGGTCATGGTGGGCCTCTCTGTGATTCGAGTCGTCCGGTGGAGCGGCGGTGTGATCGACAGGTCGACGCGGTGTCCTGTGTTGCGCGGTCGGTGGTGTCCGCGCGTGGTCGTGGCCGCGAGGGAGGCTCGCAGGTTGTGTTGGTGGTTTGCCGTGTCGGGCTAGCGGTGCAGGGTTTTCAGTGCGGAGGTGGCGGCGTTGTAGCCGCACATTCCGTGCACGCCGGTGCCTGGTGGGGTGGCGGCCGAGCACAGGTAGGTGCCGGGGATGCCGGTGCGGTAGGGGTCGAGGCTGATCCGGGGTCGCATGACGACCTGGAGGGGGTCGTTGCGGCCGGTGAGGATGTCGCCGCCGATGTAGTTGGGGTTGTAGGTTTCCATGTCGGTGGCGGAGCGGAGGTGAATGGCGAGGATCTGGTCGCGGAATCCGGGGGCGAAGCGTTCGATCTGGTCGACGATGGCGTCGGTGGCGTTTGCGCCGTAGCCGTGGGGGACGTGGGCGTAGGCCCAGATCGGGTTCTTGCCGTTCTCGGAGCGGCTGGGGTCGGCGAGGTATTGCTGGCCGACGAGGACGAAGGGCCGCTCCGGCATGATGCCCCTGCCTACTGCTTTCTCGGCGGCGACGATGTCCTCGAATGTGCCTGCCACGTGGACGGTGCCGGCCCGTCGGCAGGATGGGTGGGTCCACGGGATGTCGCCGTCGAGGGCGATGTCGAGTTTGAATGCGGCGGGGCCGTGCCGGTATCGCTGGTAGGCGCGGCGCACCCGGGTGGGTAATCGGTCGCCGGCGATCTCGGCCGCCGCCCTCGGGGTGGTGTCGAGCATGACGATGTCCGACGGAGGCAGTTCGTTGAGCGAGCGCACGGTGATGCCGGGTTCGATCTTCGCTCCGAGTTCGGACAGGCGGGAGGCAATGGCGTCGGAGATCGCGCGGGATCCGCCCTCGGCGACCGGCCACCCGTAGCGGTGGCCGGCGGCGGTGATCATCAGTCCGACCGCGGAGGTCGACGGCATCGTCAGCGGGTAGAACGCGTGGGCGGCGACGCCACCGAAGAGGGCGCGCGCTTCCTCGCTCTTCCACCTGTGAGCCAGGGTGGTGGCCGGAAGCAGGGCCTGCACCCCGAAGCGGGCCAGGGAAACGGGGTGGCGGGGAAGGTGCAGCATCGGCCGGAACAGATCCTGCAGCAGCTCGTCGAAATGATCGACCAGAGGTGTGAATTGGCGGCGCCACGCGGGTCCGTCGGCGCCGAGCAGGTCACTGGTCGCATCCAGGGAGTGCAGCAGGGTGGCGGCGCGGCCGCCGTCGAGGGGGTGGGCCATGTCCACCTCCGGCCACGCCCACCGCAACCCATGCCGGGCGAGGTCGTGGGACTGGATGAAGGGGGAGGCCACGGTCATCGGGTGGACGGCGGAGCAGTCGTCGTGCAGCAGCCCGGGCAGGGTCAGCTCACTGGTCCGGGTGCCACCACCGATGACCGGTTTGGCTTCCAGGACGGTCACCTCGAGTCCGGCTTCGGCGAGGGTGAGGGCGGCGGCGAGTCCGTTGGGGCCGGATCCGACGACGACGGCGGTGCTCATCGCAGCCCTGCGGTGTGGCGGTCCGGCCCGTCGTTGCGGCTGGTGCGGTAGACGGGGAACGAGTCGGCGGCCTCGGGCCACGGTTGGCGGCTGAGCATGTCTTCGACCAGCACGTATCCCTCTTCGAGGACTCCGGTTTTCGCGTCGACGATCTTGTACGCCTGCCGCTGCCGGTGCATCGGCTGCGATTCGAGGATGACCACGCGCAGTTCCCCTGCGTCGAAGTGGCAGCGGCGCTGCAGTGCGGCGAGGAGCTGCTGGTTGTGCAGGTGGCCCTCGCCGAAGTTCCAGCCGAGGGTGGGGCCGGCGATGAATTCGCCATCGCGGATGGTGTAGTCGTCCTCATTGTCGACTGCGCGGGTGATCAACCCGTTGAGGGCGCGCCCGTGGGTGTGCATCGACCGCCAGACCTGGCCCTTGGTGAGCATGATGTCGGCGATCTCGGGTCCGTAGAGCCGGGCCAGCTGGGTGGAGGGCAGCGCGGCGACCTTCTTCACGTGCTGGTCGATTTTCTGCTCGGCGTCCCCGCGGAAGCACCAGGCGCTCGTCGCCCAGTTGCCGGCGTAGTAGCGCATCGCGGGAAGGAACGAAATCCATTGCGGACGAATGTGTCCGAGGGTGGGGATCGCGAGAAGACCGATCAGGAGGATGACCAGCAGCAGGGGGGAGCTGAGGTCGAACACGCTGATCGAGCCGTAGTGCCCGAAAAGGTAGAACAGGGAGAAGATGAAGAAGATGTTCCACTCGAGCGGCACACCCATCGGGACGGTGGAGATGATGTGCAGGTGGAACAGGGCCATGAAGATGATCGCCGCCCAGGTCAGCGGGCCGCCGTCGCCGAGGAACACCAGGTAGGCGGGTACGAGGTACTCGACGGCGGTGCCGGTGTGCGCGAGGATCTTCGGCAGCAGCGAGGGCCGCAGATCGGTCGGCGGGTCGAGGTACATCTTCCGCTTGAGCCACTTGATCCGCATCAGGGGGCTGTTGCTCATCATCACCGCGACCACGTGGGGGAAGTGGTGGTTGAGCTTGGAAGTCGCCGCGCCCCACCACAGGGCAAGCATGATGAGCTTGAAGCCGATGATCATGTCGACGAAGGGGAAGAAGAACACGAACAGGGTCAGCCAGAACTGTTCGGCCCGGGCGGCGAGGAAGACCGTCTTGTCCCGCAGACCGAGCAGGCCGAGGGCAGCGATCAGCGGGATCACGGCGACCGGATCGATCAGCCCGACGTCACCGGCCTCGGTGACCGGTCCACCCTGGCCGGGTTGCAGCAGTGCCCACACGCCGGAGGCGAGCACGATCACGTAGAGGCCGACGTCGACCAGGGTGCGTTGGTCGCCGCGGGTGAGTGGAATCTTGGTCGGCCACGGGGGCAGGCGCAGGGTGCCGGGGCGCAGGAAGTAGAGGAAGCCACCGATCGGGGGCAGGAACCGCAACGTCAGCGGTCCGAATCCGCAACCGATCCCGATAATCTCGTAGAGCAGCGTCCAGATGACGAGTTTTTCGTAGACGATGGGTTCGGTCCACCATGATCCGATGTCGGTGAGCGAACCGAGGCCCGGGGTCAGGGCGATCACGGCGGCGGCGCCGGCCACGTAGAAGGCGCATTTGACGATGTAGAGCACATATACCGCGTAGGGGGTTCCGAAGCCGTGCTCGACCCAGTGTTGGGCGGCGATTTTCAGACGTTCGCCGCGGGTGCGGGCTTTCCAGTCGCTGTACTCGATGTCCGGAAGGTCGGGGGTGGTGAATCCCATGGTGGGGCCTATCTCGTGGTGATGGGAGGAACGAAGGGGAGGGGATCAGACCGACGACTCGGTCAGCCGCGTGCGCAGGGTGGGCTTGTCGATCTTGCCGACCGGGTTTTTCGGTACCTCGTCGAGACTGACGATCTCGGCGGGAAGTTTGAACTTGGCCAACGATTTCCGCAGATGATCGAGCATCTGCTCCGCACTGATCTCGGCGCCGTCCCGGTAGGAGACGAATGCGACCGGCACTTCGCCGAACACCGGGTGGGCCCGGCCGACGACGGCGGCCTCGAGGACCTGCGGGTGGGTGTAGATCGCGGACTCGATCTCCTTGGGGTAGATGTTCTCTCCGCCGCGGATGATCATGTCCTTCTTGCGGTCGACCAGGGTCAGGTAGCCGTCCTCGTCGAGTCGTCCGACGTCGCCGGTGTGGAGCCAGCCATCGGTGACGGTTCGCGCGGTTTCCTCGGGGCGGCCGAGGTAGCCGCGCATGACGGTGGGGCCCTTGACGACTACCTCACCGGCGGAGCCGTCGGTGACGAAGTTGCCGTGGCCGTCGACGATCGCGATCTGCTGACCTGGCAGGGCGGGGCCGACCGTGCCGGGCTTGCGGACCCCGCCGAGGGGGTTGCTGGTGCTGGCGCAGGTGGCCTCTGACAGGCCGTAGCCCTCGATGACCGGGATGTGGTAGCGCTGCTCGAACCCGATGAGTAGTTCCACCGGCATCGGCGCCGCACCGCAGACCGCGAATCGCAGCGAGGAGGTGTCCGGCTGCACCTTGTCGGGGAGGGTGGAGAGCATGGCGTAGATCGCCGGGACGGCGGAGAAGTATGTGGGCTTCGCCGCGTGGACCTTGTCGAAGAAGGTGGTCGGCGCGAAACGCCCCGCCACGGTGGCCTGCCCGCCGGCGAGCAGCGGTGACAGGACGCTGACCACGATGCCGTTGACGTGGAACAAGGGCAGGATCAGCAGGCTGTGATCGTCGGCGGTCAACGCCATCGCCGCGATCATGGTCTCGGCCATCGCAGTGATGTTTGCGTGGGTGAGCTCGACGCCCTTGGGCTTGCCGGTGGTGCCGCTGGTGTAGACGAGCAGGGCCAGTGTGTCGGTGGCGAAGTCGTCGGGTGTCACCGGGGGACCGGTTCCCGTGTGCCGGTCCAGATCCGACAAGGTCAGCAGCACCGGAACCGCAGTGTCCTCACCTGCCCCGTCGCTGCAGATCAGCGCGTGCGCCCCGGAATCGGTCAACTGGTAGCCGACCTCGGCGGAGGTCAGTGACGGGTTGATCGGGGTCGCGGCAGCGCCCAGGCGCCATGCCGCGAACAACGCCACGATCAGTTCGAGGCGGTTCGGCAACATCACCGCGACGACATCTCCGGCGGCCACACCGGCCACCGACAACCGGTCGGCGTAGGTGCGCACCAAGTCGTGGAACTGGGCGTTGCCGACACGTCCGGTGGTGTCGTCGGCGACACACGGCGCAGTGGGCGATTGGTCGGCACGCACATCTGGCAGTGCAGCGAAATGCATGAGGTCTCCTTCGATCGCGCGGTGCTCACCTGCGCTGACACCACGCTACGGCCCGTGGTGTGACGCGCACCATATGTTCGTCGCCCGAAACTCACCTCAGCTTTTGTGCGGCCCGCATGAAGTTTGAGGGAAAGTCTCCCGGTTGGTCTCGTCCCGTGGTTACGGTGACCCGACCCGCCAGGCCGGGCATTTCGACGAGCGCCCCCGCCCCACCCCTGATCCCGTGAGGTAACCATGACTTCGTTCCCCGCTGCCCGGACGGTCCTGATCACCGGCGCCGCCTCCGGCATCGGACGTGCCACGGCGGTGACCTTCGCCCGCCGCGGCTACCGCGTCGGCGCCTACGACATCGACCAGAGCGGCCTCGCTGGTCTGCTCGAGCAGATCAACTCGGAGGGCTGTGATCCCACCATCGGCCACCTCGACGTCACCGATCCCAGCGACTGGACGAACCGACTGGCCGACTTCACCGCCGACACGCACCGACTCGACCTTCTCGTCAACAACGCCGGCGTGCTGACCGCCGGCCGATTCGACGCCATCCCCCTGACAGCACATACCCGGATGCTCGACATCAACCTCCGGGGTGCGCTCATCGGCACCCACATCGCGTTCCCCTACCTGCGCGACACCCCCGGTGCTCAGGTCGTCAATATGTGCTCGGCGTCGGCGATTTACGGCCAACCCGAACTCGCGACCTACTCGGCCACCAAATTCGCCCTCCGCGGGCTGACCGCGGCACTCGAACTCGAATGGCGCACATACGATATCCGGGTCCTGGCGCTCTGGCCGCTGTTCGTGGACACCGGCATGGTCGCCGGGGTCAGCACCGGCACGACCTGCTAGCTCGGTGTCCACCTCACCGCCGACGACGTCGCCCGCGACCTGTGCGACCTCACCACCCACCCGGCACGGCGGTGGCTACCCAAAGTGCACCACCCGGTCGGAAGACAGGCGAGCTGCTCGCCACCGGCTCCCGCTTCGCACCGGCCTGGGTCAACCGCCTGATGAACAAGACCCTCAGCCACAGCTGACCCTCCTCACCGACTCCGATGGCAACGCAGACAGGAACCGAGCTTGTGACCGATCCGGACTGGGGCCGGGCACCCTGCCGCCGCCGGTGAAAGCCACCTTTCCGCACGTGATCGACCGCGGTGGCCCCTGCTGCTGATCGAGTCGATCTACGCCTTTCTCAACGGCGCGCTCAACGCCTCGTAAGCGGTGAGCAAGGCCGGGTCGAGCATCTCGGCCGGGCGCTGCGGGGACAGGCCGCAACACTACGCAACGCCTTTCCCTCGTTCATTACCGAACCCATGGAACTCGATACCGCCGGCGCGAAGATCGTGCGCGGAATCGAACGGCGATCGGCGCGGGCCACCATGCCCTGGTGGGTCACCTCGGGACTGTTCGCCCGCGGTGCGCTCTCACTGCTCGACTCCCGGCTCGCGGCAGACACCCGGGTTCGTGCCGCGATCAACCTCGCCGGCGCCCCCGGCGGCGACCCACGCGACCGGCGGTGACACCTCCACCCTCACCTGTGTTCGGTGCGCGCAGCACGGCCGATCCCAACCACCGCGCCGCCTGCAGGGCCAACTGCACATCCAAGGTGCGCTCGCTGTCATCGAAGTTGTGCCCGCTCAGATCCATCGCCTGTTGCACCCGATACTGAATGGTATTGCGGTGCAGCGTCATCGACTCGGCAGCGGCCGCGAAACTGCGGTTCTTGGCTAGGAACACCCGCAGCGTCTCACGCAACCACATATTCCGGTCGTCGTCGACCGCGAGATCGCCAAGGCATCCGATGACGAACCTTCGGACCGCGTCGAGATCGCCGACCATCAATGCGATCGACGCCACCTGCGCGTAGGAGATAACCCGCGGACCAGCGCCGGATGCCATGGCGATCTCACGGACACGGTCAGCCTGTTCCAGGCTGCGCCGAAACCCCTCGACCCCTGACTCCGGGCATCCGACGGCGACCTGCACCGGCAGCGAAGCGCCGGCCAACACCTGCGCGATCCGATCGACATCGATCTCCGCGGTGCCGGCAACCGAGAACCACATCCGAACCTCACGTTCGTCGGTGGGCACCATCAACGGCCGCCCGACCGCCCCGAGCACGGGAAACAGCAACGCCCGCAACTGGTCCAGCACGGTCACCGCTTCGTGTGGTGACACCGTGGGATCCGCCCAAGCATCGACCCCGACATGCGTCCCGGTGAGCGAATAGTCCAACGCTTCTTCGGCCTGCCGGATATCGGTGACCGACCCATCCAACAGTTGCACGACCCACTGCTGCCGCAATCCGCTGCGACTACCCACCCAGCGGTCCCGCTCCTGCTCGTAGGCCAGCCCAACCTGCTCGCAGACCCGGTCGATGTACTGCGCCGACCTGTTGACCAACCGGATGATGGTGGCCGAACTGCTGCCGCCATCCATCTCGACGGCGTACCGCATCGCCGCATCGAGAAAACGGGCATGCCCGATTCGGTAGGCGCGGATCAGCGCCGACAACGGCACGTCGCGCTGAGCCAGCGTTCGCGCGTACACAATCGCCGCGGTGGGGGCTTCGAGGTCCTCTTCAGGAGTGTCGTTCTCCAGGAAATGCACGGCCGCCACGATGTTCTCGGTAACACTGGCCTCGAGCAGGCCCCGCAGCCGCGGATCGAGGTCCAACGCGTGAATCTGGGAGCGGGTCACCGACAACAGGTCGCCAATGAACTCGTCGCGGCGGCTCAGCATCTCCCGCGCGACCGCGGGGATGAAGTCACCGACTTCCTCGCTCATCCCTGATCTCTCCATCATCGAACACAGACCACTGAAACCTTGCTGAACCAACATAAACCCCCGTATCAATCCGCCTCGCTAGCCGGTCCGAGGGTCCTGCGTGCGCCACGATCTCGCTTGCTTCGCCAGATCACGCGCAGATGTACCTGTCGTCGTTGCTCGCGGGCGAACCATGTCGTTGTAGTTTGTTCCAGGAGTGCTCGGCCAACTTGATCATGCGACCGTGGTGGATCTGCACGTGCATCTCGGACGGATGAGGCCCGGTCAGCTTCGGAGTGCCGGTTTCGTCCGGGCCGGCCGCCTTTCGCTCGGGTGGGAAGTTCGTGCGTGATGATGTCAGCGTTCGACACGACAAAGGGTCTACCTTGTCTACTTTGGCCTCGACCTAGTCGTGCGCGTCCCAAATTTATACGACGACGTCGAATGCAGTGTCTGTCCGACGGTGTACACGTCGAACCGTCCCGCTGGTCCTCATCGGGTGTGACCTGCCAGTCGACACAGGCTCGTTCCGACCGGTAACGGTCGGCGCTGTAGGCGTAACCAGCTGGCTATCGACGCGGCGGCGAGGGGTTCCGGGGGTCGAGGCTCGGACACCGCACCCCGGGCGAAATCGACGTCGATTCCATTGCGCGGCAACGGCACCGGGGTTTGATTGACCGAACATTCACCGCGGTGATGAAACAGGTGTATCGGCGAGAGCCGGGGCGAACATCTTCGTTCCCGGGCGGGATCGGATCGGTCCTTGTCTGTTATCTGGGTCGGCTACCGTGGGGGTTTGTGACAGCAGGTAGTGCGGGGCATGCGCACAAGATGACGCCGAGCCCCGAGGTTGCGCTCGACTTCGCTCGGGAATGGGTGGAGTTCCTCGATCCCGACGACTCCGGGCATCTCATCGCCGCGGACATGACGTGGCTTCTCTCGCACTGGACCTGCGTGTTCGGTACCCCGGCCTGCCAGGGCATCATCGCGGGCCGACCCGACGACGGCTGCTGCTCGCACGGCGCCTTCTTCACCGACGAGGAGGACGTCGAAAGGCTGCACGAGTCCGTGAAGCTGCTCAGACCTCAGGATTGGCAGTTCATGAAGCAGGGTCTCGGGAAAAAGGGGTACATCGAGGAAGACGAGCTCGACGACGAGCCGGCGCTGCGGACCCGCCGCTACCGGGGTGCGTGCATCTTCCTGAACCGTCCCGGCTTCGCGGGTGGCATCGGGTGCGCGCTGCACTCGATGGCGCTCGAGCGCGGGATCGAGCCGCTTGAGGTGAAGCCGGACGTGTGCTGGCAGCTGCCGATCCGGCGCACCCAGGAATGGGTGGAGCGACCCGACGGCGAGCAGATTCTGAAGACGACGATCACCGAGTACGACCGCCGTGGCTGGGGTGAGGGCGGCGCGGACCTGAACTGGTACTGCTCGGGCTCGCCGGACGCGCACGTCGGCGCCAAACCGGTGTGGCAGTCGTATGCGCCGGAGCTGACCGAGTTGCTCGGTGAGGCCGCGTATCGCGAGCTGGCGCGGCTGTGCACGCGGCGCCAAGGTTTCGGTCTGATCGCCGTGCACCCGGCGACCGCGGTCACCGAGAAGAATCCCCGGTAACGGAGTGGCGGTCCCGGACGACGTCGACCCCGGTGACAGCGTTGTGCGTGTCGACGGCGCCCGGGGCCGGTGCTGAGGTAATGAGCTGGTGCTCGCCGAGCGATGGGAGCCACCGTTGGCGCAGTCGCAAGACCCGGAGTTCGGTCGGTTCGTTATCGATCGCTAGGCCCGGTCAGCGGCGAGCAGGAGGTTTCGTCGGTGAGCTGCTTATGATCCGGGCGTGTAGCCGACAGGAAGGCGCAGACCGATGCCCGAGAAGAAGGATCACAGTCCGCGACCCGAACCCGGTCCGCTCGGCGCGGGCGCGCGGGTGCTGGTGCGCCTGCCGTCCGAGCCGGCGCAGAACGGTCGAATCGTCGAGGATTACGCCGAGCTGACCGACACCGAGGAGCGCGGGCATGCCTGGGCTCCGGTGCATCGGTGGGCTGTCGCCCTCGACGACGGTCGCCTGGTCTTCGCCGACACCGACGACCTCACTGCCGATCCGAGCACGTCAGGATTCGCCGGGTAGACCGACCCTGGCCGGTGGAAGAACCACATGGGGGCCGCGCCCCCGAGGGGCGACCGGGCTGCAGGGTTCTCCCCGTGGTGGCAGGACTGACCAGGTGTTGAACTGATCCGCCTCCTGACGGTACGTAGTCCAGGAGGGCGACGGGGAGTTCGTCGCTGGTCCTGGGGTATCGGGTTGCCGAGCTGGGTGCACCCTGACACTGCCGGAGGAGTGGGTGTCGGCTGGTCGGTCGAGCGCCGAGTGGGCGGGCCCCGGTCGCGGGCGGCGGCGACCGTCTCGTGAGTGACACTGTCGGCGGGCAGTCGGGGGCCGGGGACATCGGTGGCAGCCGGTGGCGGTGTGGGTTGTGTTGGGGGACAGTCAAGCGCAGCCCCCGCCAACGAGGGATATCAGCTGGCAGGGGCGCTACACGGTCAACCTGCACGTAGTGACGAGCGGCGCATGAGTGATCTTCGTGAGCGGTGGGGAAGTCCAGGGATTGTGATCCACACCATCACATTATTTTCGATCTTGTTGATGGGGTGGCCCAATCTCCCACTGCGGTGGTTCTGCCCGGGCGCGGTGGAGGCCGAGGCCGAACACGTCGACTGACCTGCGAAGATGACATGTCCCCGGAAGGGGGTCACGCGCCTGGCCGTAACGGCGGTTCCGCCGCCGATGAGGGTTGGTGCGCCTGCCGTGAGTGGGCGGTGTCCGCGACCGGCGTGGGCTCACGCCGGGGAGGGGCGATGGCTGCGAAGTTCGAGCTTTTCACGGACGCGGGCCGGCAAGTTGCACCCGCACCGCACGACAGGCGCACCGCGCCGCGGCCCGAGAGTGAGCGTGACCCGAGAACCACTGCGCGACATTGTTTCTCGACAACTGGTGCACCTGGGTCAACACGGGCGGCCGCTGCACCCGAACAGCGGCCGGAGCACCCTCGACCTGTACGCGGATGATCGCCGGCGGGACCGGACCCTGCATGAGGTCATCGAGTGGTACCTCGACCTCGCCGAGCCCGACCGCGACGGGCGCTGCGCCGCCATAATTTCCGCGGGCCCACCGGGGGCCGGTAAGTCGACGGCGCTGCGGGAACGTCACCTGGTCGATACCAGCTCCCGATATCTGGACGCGGACATCGTCAAGGACGAACTCCTGCGCCGCGCCATCGCGGACGGTCACTACGCGGATCTGCTGTCGACGACGCTCGCCGATACGCACCCGATAGCCCCCCGGGAACTCGCGGCCCTGGTCCACGCCGAATCCACCGAAGTCATCGACGACGTCCGGGAGGTGCGCCTGCAACGACGCGAGAACGTCGTCATCGAGGGCGCCCTGCAATGGGGTCCGCTCGGGGACATCCTCATGGCCCAGCTCAGCGAGCACGACTACACCGATGTACACATCGTCGACATCGAAGTACCCGCATCGATCGCCCAGGAGCAGGCGGTGCGACGGTGGTGGGAGGGCCGGCTCCGAGGGATCAGCGGGCACGACCGGATGGGCGGCCGGATCACACCACCAGTGGCGATCGCCCGACTTTACGAGGAGGGTCCGGTGAGTCGCTGTGCTACCCATGCCCGGGCGGCGTTCGAAAGTTCCCTCGCCGCGGCGATCACCCAGGTCACATCGACCGCAGACTCGGCGCCGAGCCGCTGGTTTCGCGGCGCGTCGAGGGCAAGCTGGTCGAAGGAACGTAACCCACCGCCCGCGAAAGGCCCGAGTGTGCGTCTGGACGCCGAGCGTCGCGCGAGAGAGAAGATCTGCGGGGGACACCGCCGCACAGTGGTGGGGTCACGACGGCTCATCCGGTGGGTCTGCAGCGATGGCCGTCTGGCATCGGCCATCGGCCATCGGGGTGGGCGGGTGGCCGCTGATTGGGCGAGTGGATCGGCGTCGACGACGGGTGGAATCCTTGGGGAACCCGCACGCGCGACAGCCGCATGGGGGCTGATGCGCATGGGGGTTCGCTGACCGGTTATCGCTGCCCACGCCGTAACGCGCTGTCGATATCCGATGTGGTTGTGGTCCACCCGTTCGGTGTGGAGCTGGGGTTGAATGGGCCCATGGTGTCGTCCGCGGTAGAACAGCTGTGGCAGGCGTTGGCGGAGAACGATGTGGCGTTGGTGTGTGTTCGCGGGCCGCAGTGCCGGTGGGCGGATCTGATGACGGTCGGGGATCTGGTGGGGGAGTTGACCTGGCTCGCCCGAGAGACGGGTGAGATCGCCGCGCAGTATCGTGCCGTGGACTGACGACAGGACGCCTCTGGTCTGATGTCTGCGTGCGGACTGCGGGTCGGTCTCCCGGAGAGACCCGCGAGGACCGTCGTCGTGGGGCTACTGCACGTCGGTCGGATCGAAATCCGTTCCGTACACCAACGTGCCTGCTTCACAACGGGAGATCGTTGTGGTTCGCGGATTCGTATCGGAAGACTGATTTCCCGCGTAACGCGAACGCCGAAGGTGGGTGGACAACACCCGGCGGGCGCAGGGGCGGACTCGCATCACCGACCAGGTGCGCTTGACCACGCCGACACGGAATGCTCTTTCATGCGTTCGGGGGGGCCGGGGATCAGGTGCGACCGGGGTGTGCTCCCGGATGGCCGTGGGCACCCGAGTCCTCGTGGCCCGGACGAAGGATATCGCCGGGACTGCCGTCGGTGAGATCGTCGCCGACTACACCACCCTCACCGACCCAGCGCAGAAGGCCCGCAGTGCCTCGGAGATGAACTCGGGCCCATTGTCCATGCGCAATACCAGCGGCGGACCACCCCACATCGCGAACGCCTTCTCCAAGCCCTCGATCAATCGGTCGGCGGTGATCGAGCGGTCCACGATGTTCAGCATCGCCATCCGGGTGTGCTCGTCGACCATTGACGCGATCTTCACCGTCTTGCCGTCGACAGTCGAGTCGAACTGGAAATCCACTGCCCACACAACATGCGGAGCATCCGCGTCGACGATCGGAACGGAGGACTGGCCGGCACGTTTGCGGCGTGGGGCACGCCGGACTTGCAGTCCTTCCTCGTTCCACAGGCGGTGAACCTTCTTCTTGTTCACCAGGGCGCCCTGGTCGTAGCGCAGCCACGCCCACGCCCGTCGGAGCCCATGCCGCGGATGCTTGCGGGAATACCCGCGTAGCTCTGCGCGCAGATCGGCATCCGGGTCGTCCGGTGTCTGCGCCAACGGCAGCCGCCGGTAGGAGGATCGGGAGAGCCCAACGACCTTGCACGCGAACCGCTCCGACATCTGCATGGTGCCGGTGAGCAGGGTGATCGCGGCGCGTTTGGCGGTCGGGCTCAGAATTTTCCAGAGATAATCGAACCAACCCGCCGGCGAGACGGTCTGACCCAGAATTTTCCTGGCCACCGAAGTGCCTTTCGAAGGACCCGTCGACCCGAACGCCAGCGGGCCACCACAACAGAAAAAAGCGGAGTACGCGATGTCCGTGACCTCATAGGAGTCTGCCGCCCCACTCGGCCCGTCACTGGCCCGTCCGAACGTCGCGTCCCCCGCATCAGAGGAAAGGCACTACGTGACAATGGTCCCAACGCCACCACGCGTCTACTGCGGTATCGACACCCACGCCGACACCCACCATGCAGCCATCCTCACCGACACCGGAATCCTGCTCGCAAACCGTCAATTTAACACCACCACATTGGGATATGACGACCTGGTCGCATGGGTCCGCGACCACGGTGACCCGATCGCAGTCGGCGTCGAAGGCACCTCCTCCTATGGCGCCGGCATCACCCGACACCTACGTCACCACGACAATGCCGTCGTCGAAGTACCCCGACCGAATCGCAAACTACGCCGAAGCAAAGGCAAGAGCGACCCTATCGACGCTGGAAGCGGCAGCACGTGCCGCTCTGGCCCGACACCAACTCTCAGAACCCAAAAACGGTGACGGACCCATCGAAGCAATCCGTGCGCTGCGGGTCGCCCGATCCAGCGCGGTCAAAGCCGCAACCGCCTCGATGAACGCCATCCGCTCGATGCTCGTCACCGCACCCGAACACTGCGCACACACCTACGCGGACACAGCACGACAGCTCTCCTCGAAGCCTGCATCGCGCTCGAACCCGACACCGCCGCATTGGCAGATCCGACCAACGCCACGAGCGTCGCGTTACGGTTACTGGCGAGACGGACACGCGAACTACGCTGGGAAGCAAAAGAACTCAACTGCAGCGGCATTGCTCGTCACCGTCGGAGACAACCCGCAGCGGCTACGGTCGGAGTCCTCCTTTGCTCACCTCTGCGGCGTGGCACCCATCCCTGCATCGTCAGGAAAGGCAAATCGGCATCGACTACACCGCGGCGGCGATCGCCGTGCCAACCAAGCCCTCCACACCGCTGTCGTCGTACGCCTGCGATACTACGAGAGCGCCCGCAGCTACGCTCAACGCCGCACGTCAGAAGGCAAATCCATGCCCGAGATCATCAGATGCCAGAAGCGCTACCTCGCCCGAGAAGTGTTCACCGCACTCCGGCGGGACTATCGAGCACTCGCCACTTGACATCTATAGGAGCGTCCTTGGCGATCTCCCGCAGCGCGTCCTTCTCCAACTCGGCATCGGCGAGCAACCGCTTGAGCCGGCTGTTCTGCTCCCGTAGCTCTTTGAGTTCCTTCGCGGGGTCGGCGTCCATACCGGAGTACTGGCGACGCCAGTTGTACAGCGTGGCCGCCGACACCTCGAGTGCGGCGGCGATCTCTTCGCCGTTCTTGCCTTCCGCGGCCAACTCGTCGGCTCGTCGCAGCTTGCGAACGTTGTCCTCCGCCGAGTGACGTTTGCGTCCCGCCATGATCCCTATCGTCCCTTCTTCGCCCTCACCAGGGCAATCAGGACTCTAGAACAACCCGGACCTACTCAAGGGGGACACGCCAAGGCCGGATTGTCCGGAAACCGGTTCCGCGCGATGTACCGGTATCGTGCGAATCCGACATGGTCCGCCTCGGCGTGATGCGCCGGCTCCGAGACCTGGGATCTGCCGAAACTATGCTGTGTCCCGACCGGCCTCAGGCCTGCCCATCCATCCTGCCCGGCCTCTGACCTACCCGCGCCTGTGCGCATGCACAGAGCGCCCGTCGCTGGCATGTCACGGCAGCCATTCCGATGGCGTCGACTCACGCGGACGATGAACTGACTGCCGAATCGCGGCAGTGAGGCACGAGAGCGGGTGATTTCGGTGATCATGACGATCCGCTGGCTACTCCGAATGGTGACGCTGCGGCGCTCTGCCCGAGTCGGTGATCCACTCGTGTCGCGGTTCCGCGTACTCGTGTTCGATCTGGACATCCTGATGCATATGACGAACGGCCGCTACCTGTCCGTCCTCGACGCGGCTCGGATCTCGTACTACGCGAGAACGGGCCTGTGGCGCCAGTTCAGGGCCCGCGGATGGAGTCCGGTCGTCACCGCCCAGACCATCACGTACACGCGCCCGCTCACCGTAGGTCAGGCCTACCGAGTCCGGACGGTCCTGTTGGGAGTCGACAGCAAGAACCTGTACTTCGAGCAGGCATTTCACCGCGGCGACGTCAACCACGCGTCGGCGTTGGTGTCGGTGCGTGTGACGTCTGGATCCGGCACCTCCGTTCCGCCGAAGGATATTCTGGCCCTGGGCGGCTCGTTCGCCCTCCCGACCGAACTCCCGACCAGTGTCACGGCATGGTCGGCGTTCTCCCGAAACCCGAACTCACAGATCGCGAGACGACCATGGTGACTGCCCAGACGACCGCGAGCCCCGATCACCACGTGCTGGCGATCGTCGGATCGGGCTTCGCCGGAATCGGTGCAGCAGTGCGCCTCTCGAAGCTCCACGAGGGCAGTGTGGTCATCTTCGAACGCGCCGCGACTCTGGGCGGAGTGTGGCGCGACAACGACTACCCGGGGGCGGCGTGCGACGTCCAGAGCCTGCTGTACTCGTTCTCGTTCGCGCCGAGCCACCGGTGGCGACACACGTTCGCGCGACAGGCCGAGATTCGTGAGTACCTCGAGCGTGTCGCCCGCGAGAACGGTCTGCTGCCCCGTCTGCGCGCGGAGTGTGCGGTGACGTCCATGACATGGGACCCCTCGACCGCGCGCTGGACTCTCGAGACGGCACGGGGGACGTCCACCGCCGATCACGTGGTCCTTGCTACCGGATCGCTCGCTGATCCCACGCTCCCCGCCGTCGACGGTATCGAGTCCTTCGAGGGAGTGATGTTCCACTCGTCGCAGTGGGATCACGAGACTGACCTGTCCGGCCGACGTGTTGCGGTCGTCGGAACCGGAGCCTCCGCTATCCAGTTTGTGCCGAAGATCCAGCCGATCGTCGGCTCGCTGACAGTGTTCCAGCGCACCGCTCCATGGGTGATGCCGCGCGAGGACAAGCCGATCTCCTCGACCAGGCGTGCGTTGCTGCGGACGATCCCCGGTTATCAGCGAGCGCTGCGAGCACTCATTTACGCTGAACGCGAGATCAAGCTGCTCGCGTTCCGGCACCCGTTCCTGATGGCCATCGGGGAGAAGGAAGGGCGCGCGCATCTACACCACGCGGTGCGCGACCCCGAGCTCAGGGACAAGCTCACCCCGAACTACCGCATGGGCTGCAAGCGTATCCTGCTGTCCGATGAGTACTACCCGGCACTGGCGCAGCCCAACGTGAACGTCGAGACCGTTGGTGTCTCCCGGGTCACCCCCCGCGGCGTCGTCGATGCGAACGGCACCGCGCACGAGGTGGACGCGATCATCTTCGGCACCGGTTTCGAGACCAGCCGACTTCCGTTAACCGATAGGGTGTTCGACGGTCGAGGCCGGTCGATGGCGGATGGGTGGGGAGACAGCCCGCGCGCCTACCTCGGCACGATGGTGGCCAATTTCCCCAATCTTTATCTCATGCACGGACCTAACATCGCGCTGGGACACACGTCCGTCATCCTGATGTTCGAGTCGCAGATCCACTACATCGAACGGGTGATGGCTCATGCACTACGCACCGGTGGTTCGGTCGAACCCACTGTGACGGCTCAGGCGCAGTACGCCGACAAGATCGACGATCTCACCGACGGAACGGTATGGACGAGCGGCGGATGTTCGAGTTGGTACCTCGATCCGGCCGGACGCAACAGCAATCTGTGGCCCGGCAGCATTCTCGGGTATCGCAGCAGAGCGATGCGATTCGATCGCAGTCGCCACACGACCCGGATACGGGCAGTGGCGCGATGAGTTCCGACGCCGTCGTTCTCCTTCACGGTCTTGGTGGCTCTCCCTCGACGTGGGACCGTGTCCGCCCGCTCCTCCCGGGGTCGGTGCTCACACCCCGAGTGAGCGGCGCCGTGTCGATCGAGCAGGACGCACTCGACGTCGCGCGTGCGATGCGCTCCGCGGGCCATACATCGGCGACGGTCGTCGGCCACTCGCGCGGCGGACTGGTCGCGACGTCCCTCGCGGAACAGTTCCCGGCGCTCGTGAACCGCCTCGTGCTGGTGTCGACGCCCCCTACCGTGGCGAGCAGGCTCACCGCGCACGAGCTGTCGGAGGCGATCCTGCGTGTGCCTGCATTGGGCGCCGCGGTGTGGAAAGCGCTGCCCGCCCGTTCCTTACGGCGTGGTCTGAGGTCCGCATTCGCACCAGGTGGGCCGGTACCGGACTTCGCGGTGCGCGACCTGGCCGAGACGGGTATCGGGCGATTCCGGTCGTCCACGACGGCGATCGACCACTACCTGGAGGAGAGCGATCTCGCCGACCGTCTCGTGGCACTGACATGTCCGATCGAGCTGGTCTACGGACTCGACGACCGTCGTGTCGATCCTGTCGCGATGGCACGGTGTGCGGCGGGTCCGGAAATCGATGCGTTTCCGCTCCGACACGAGGGGCACGGCGCACCGTGGAGTTCGGCGGGTGCTGTCGCCGCGGTGATCACGGGCCGGGCCTGGCCGTCGGCGGCTGCCGGGCAGGCCGAGAAGTTGCCGCCGCGACTGCACCCCGTCCGGTGGACGCCGCCCCGGGCCACTCCTCGTGCGCGCGAGACGGCGAGCGCGGACCCAGTCAGAGGTATCCGACGCATCGAGCTTCCTGGGCGCGGACCGGAGGACGTCCGAGTGGACTCGCTCGGCCGCATCGTCACGGGGGTGGAGGACGGCCGGATTCTTCGCGTCACCATCACCGACGGCGACGCCACGGTCGAGACGCTCGCAGACACGGGCGGACGACCCCTCGGCATGACGGTCGTGGACGACGCGACCCTGTTGGTGTGCGACAGCGAACGTGGTCTGCTCCGGGTCGATCTCGACACCGGTGCGGTCGACGTCCTGCTCGACTCGCTCGACGGTGAGCCGATCACGTTCGCGTCGAACGTCGTTCGCGCCGCGTCGGGTCGTGTCTACTTCACGGTGTCGACGCGCCGCTTCGGTTTTCACGACTTCCTCGGGGATCTCCTCGAACACTCCGGGACGGGACGCATCGTGGTGCTCGAGCCGGATCGCAGCGCTCGGGTGTTGCACCAGGGGATCCAGTTCGCGAACGGACTGACCGTGTCCGACGCCGAGGATTTGCTGATTGTCTGCGAGACCGGAGACTTTCGCGTCATGACGTATCCGCTGGCCGACGGTGCCGTCGGCACACCGCGTGTGCTGGTCGACAACCTTCCGGGCTTCCCCGACAACATGTCCGTCGACGGCGACCTGACGTGGGTGGCGATGGCGACGCCGCGCAGCGCTCTGTTCGATCGCGTGGCACCGCTCCCCGGCGTCCTGCGCAGGCTCGCCTACTCGCTGCCGGAGCGCGTGCGCTCCGGCGCGTCCACAACGTGGGTCATCGCGGTGGACGGCCAGGGCGCCGTCGTGCACGATCTGCAGACCTCGTCGCCCGAGTACTCCATGGTCACCAGCGTGGTGCGCCGCGGGCCGCACCTCGTTCTGGGCAGCATCACCGAATCGGCGCTCGCTGTCATCGATCTCCCCTCCACGTTCTCGAAGAGAGTCGGCACATGAGTTCCTCCCCCCTGGCCGGATCGGTCATCGTCGTCACCGGTGCCGCAGGCGGAATCGGATCCGCCACCGCAGTCGAGTGCTCGCGCCGCGGCGCCGTGGTGGTGCTCCTCGACGTGGACGCAGTGGGGCTGGCCCGAGTTGCCGCTACGATGACGGGTCCGTGCGCCACACATGTGCTTGACGTTCGAGACGCCGATGCGTGCGAGCGAGTGGTCGAGTCGATTCTCGTCGAGCGGGGAGCAATCGACATCGTTTGGGCGAATGCCGGTGTCTCGGAGTACGGGCCCATCGATCTTCTTCCGGACGGGGCATGGAAGCGCATCATCGACATCAATCTGATCGGTGCGCACAACATCGTCAGGGCAGCACTGCCCGCGGTCCTCGAGTCGGGCGGCTATGTCGCGTTCACCTGCTCCTGGGCGTCGTTCGCCCACCAACCCGGCCACGCCGCGTACGCCGCGGCGAAGGCAGGCCTCGAGGCGTTCGCGAACTCGCTGCGCCTTGAACTGAGTGGAACGGGCGTGCGAGTCGGGTCATTCCATCCCGGTTGGATCGACACGACGTTGGTTACCGGCAAGATGGCGCAACCGGCCTTCGCGGCCCTGCTCGACGCCCTGCCAGGTCCGTTCGGAGCGGTGACACCGGTCGAGAAGATCGTCCCGCACTTCGTCCGCGCACTCGAGGAGCGATCCTCGCGCATGGTGTACCCGCGGTCGGGTCGGATACTGCTCGCTCTGCGCTCATTCCTGCCCACACGTGCCTTCACCGCGCGCAGCCGCGCCGCCGCACCCGAGATTCGCCGACTCGCCGGCCTGGAAGTACGAACGCCGGATGCGTAACGCCCGGATGCGCGATGCTCGTGACACAGGAGAGGCGGAGCCGATGACCGAGGAGGACAGTACGGTACTGCGCGAACGTGAGATCGCTGCGCGGATCGCGTCGCTCATCTCGGACAGTGACGCCCAGATGGACACCGTGGCAGCCGACTTGACCGAGCTGTACCGTAGGAACATCCCCGTGTACGACTCGGTCGCCCGGGACGAGGTCCAGCGGAACACCCGCGCGGTGCTCGACATCGTGGTGCGGCGGGTACGCAGTGACTCTCCCGCCGTGAACGAGCACGATGTCAGCGATCTCGTCCGACGGTGGGCCGATCAGAAGATTCCCCTGGAACTGATCGCCCACAGCATCCAACTCGGTGCGCGCGAGTTGTTCAAGGTTATTCGGCACAACGCTGCCGAGCAGGGGTTGACGAGTCACGCCGTCGACGACATGCAGGACATGATGTGGGAGTGGGCGACCTCGTACTCCGCCGCCGTGAACACCGTCATGCAGGAGCGGGCAGTGTCCGGCGCCGCGCGCCGCGCCGACCTCATCCGTCAACTGGTCGAGGGCTCCTACGTTCCTGCGTCACTCGACGCGGATGCGCGCGAACACGGTATCGTGCTCGACCACCCGTACCATGTGGCGTGCGTCGCGTGGGATGATTCGTCCGTCGTGTCCGACGTTCGCGCTATGCTGCGGATCCGCAGCAGCACACATGAGTTGGCGGTCATCGACGCGGTCATCGACCGCCACCTCGTGGCACTGCTCCCCGCGGTTCCTGACCGATGCGACGCCGCCGTACCCGTCGGGATCGGTGACGCCCGGCCGGCAGCCGAGGCACGTTCGTCGCACCGTCAGGCGCACCGTGCACTCGAACTCGCCACGACATTCGGGAAGACAGGCGTCCTCGACCTGGCCGCGCTCGGGCCCCTCCCCCTGCTGGCGCTGGGGGAGGACGCCGCGGATCACCTCGCGACCGCGCACCTGACCGCTCTGGTGGAGCGTGGAGCCGTTGGCCGCGAGATCATGGACACCGTGGCGACGTACCTGGACAACGACCGCCGCGTAGACGACACGGCCGCAGTGTTGTTCGTACATCGCAACACCGTCCGCAACCGTGTCGCTAGGTTTGGCGACCTCACCGGTCTCGACATCGACAGGACCACCGATCTGGTGTTGGCGTGGTGGCTATTGACGCGGGAGCGTACCACTCGCGCGACTCTCCAGGATCCCGCGCTCTAACGCGGGAACGGTCTTCTTCACCTTCGGTCGAAGAATCGCGTCCCACAGACGACCGGTGAATATACCCCGTACTGTGTCGACGGCCCGAAGTGCGCCGGGCACGTACACCTTTCGACGCCGCTTTACGATGGCATCGACGAAGGCATCGGCGCAGTCGCCGAGCTCGGTGACCACGTCGAACGGCCAGGGAAGTTTCTCGATGCCCGCGCGCACCGCGTCGATGCTGTGCTGCGAGTCGAACATGGGTGTGCGAACGAAGGCTGGATGAGCCACCCCCACACCGACACCCTTGTGCGCGACCTCGAGGCGAAGCCCCCCACCGAACGCCTCCACACCCGTCTTGGCAGCGGCATAGGCGGATTGACCCGGAACGTTCTTCAGGGCGGCCGCCGAGGAGACCAGCAGGAAGAAGCCGCGTTGAGCCGTCACCGCGGAGAGCGTCGCATGAACCGTGCGGATGACGCCGATGAGATTGACGTCCACGATTCTCGCGAGCGTCTCCACGTCGCTGATGGCGACCGTTCCCGCCTCCGCGATACCGGCGTTGGCGACCACGACATCAAGGCAGCCGTACTCGGCGAGCACCGTGGACACGGCGCGCTCGAGTGACTCCGTGTCGGTAACGTCGGCGCCGATGGACAGGTGACGTCCGTTGCGTGACGTGTCGAGACTCGCCATAACCGGCGCCGGCACCTCGGTACGGTCGACGAGCACGACGTGAGCACCGAGGCCGGCGAGTCGACGTCCAGTCTCGAGGCCGATACCGGACGCGCCACCGGTGATGAGAACAACCTTGCCTGCAACTGACGTCATGATTCCGCCCTCGACTCGTGTTTTCTGTCACCCACGATCGTCACGGACGGCAGGACGCCGTGGAAGGTGCGTGGTTCCATCGACCCGAGCACGAGGCTGTGCGTGTGCACACCCCGGTCCCCGACCTCGGACGGGACTATCAGTTATTCGGTGGATCTGGATCTGGCACATCGGTTTAGTTCTCGCTCGGGGTGAGCCGGCCTTCGAACGTGATCGCGAATGAGTTCAGTGCCGGCTTCCATCTCACTGCCCCTCGTGCTCTGCCTTTCCCTGTCGGGTCCAAGTGCTCGGGTCGCGAGATACAGACACTTGAGCGCCGATTGGCCCGTCGGGAAGTGCCCGCGTGCCCGGATCGCCCGCCGGTACCGGGCATTGAGGCGCTCGATGGCATTCGTATCTGACATGAAATTTAATAGGTGCCTCGCGTAGTTCGGCCGGCTGGCCGGGGTGTGTTTTCCCGGTCGTACGGTGAGACCGTCCGGAACTGGGGCATCTGTGAGGAATCGGTATGGGCAGGCCGTTCTTGTTCGATGGGCCGCGAGCCCGTGTTAGTAC
This sequence comes from Rhodococcus sp. USK13, assembly GCF_018343855.1. NCBI lineage: Bacteria > Bacillati > Actinomycetota > Actinomycetes > Mycobacteriales > Nocardiaceae > Rhodococcus > Rhodococcus sp. USK13. The sequence goes on from NZ_CP069242.1 coordinate 2,148,110, forward strand.
ATGGCCGCCCTTGCGACTTGTCCGGCTGCGCTGCGAGCGCGAATCCGTAGGTGTCGATTGCCCACCCTTTCCTCGAATCCTCGAGACTGGTTGGAGGTGGCTGTGGTGGTCCGATATATCGGCATGGATGTGCACCGTGACTTCGCTCAGATCGCGATGGTCGAAGACGGTGTGATAGGCGACGTCGGCCGTGTGGATTGCCGACCTGAAGCACTGCGCACGTGGATATCTGGGTTGTGCAGCGATGACGAGGTGGCTCTCGAGGTGCGCATCCTTCTGCCGGTGACATCGACGGCGACTACTGCCCTCGACGATGATCACCCCGCGGCCAGGCGATCCCACCCTCCTCGCTCAGACGACGTGATAGCCCAGCGCGACTGCAGCGCTGTCGATTCGGCGTGCGAGACCGATATGGGACAGTGGCAGAGAGAGTGCCGGGTTGGTGGGGAAGGCGTCCGCTGCTGGTTCGAACAGCGCCACGCACAGTTCACCGGCGAATTTTCCGCGGTATGCGATCCCGTCGAGGTGAGGGTGGGCGCGGCGGATCGAGCGAGCCCACGCCTGGGACTGGGTGTGTGGGCCCGAGTCGAGGGAGTGGTTGCATCCGAGTCGGGTCGGCCAGGTGCCGCCGGCGAATCCTCCGAGATCCAACAGTGTCAGCGTTCGATCGAGGGTGAACGCGGACAGGTACGGGACACGGTCGGTCCGATCGATCACTGGGGTCCCTTGAAAGACCTCGGCGAATGCGCCGCGCGGGCTACTGGCTCCGTACCAGATGCCGTAGTCGGGGTGGTCCCCCCGCGGTCGTGGGTGGTGATCGAAGCGCAGAAGCGGACCGTGTGTGCGGAAGCCGTTCCACGGCAGAACGTGGGTGCCGTCGGTGGCGTGGATGCGCCAGAGACGATGTGTGGCAGCGGGGATGGTGACCAGTTCGTCGGCGAGGATTCCTGCGGTGCGTAAGTCTTCGATCCGGGGCGGGGTGGTGGTGGCCACTATCCGAGACTCGTCGCGCGTTCGACGACCTCGAGCACGTCGGGTAGGTCCTTTTCCGTTGCGGCCGAGGTGAGGAACTCGACGACCGATGCAGGGTGTCCGTCGACTGTGAGGTCTTCGCGCGACACTGTCAGCACCGCGTGCACGGTCAGGGGGTGCAGGGTTCTGGGGAGCCGGGGCAGGATGTGGTCGAGGTACGGAACCATTCCGGTGTCGGTGAATTGCGCCTTCGGGTACAGGCGTCCCCGCTTGTCGATGTCGTCGAGAACCCAGAGTTTGCGTTCGATGGAGGTGAGTTGGCGCACCCGCGGAGCCTTCACCTTCAGCAGATCAGCGACGTCGGAGGCAGTGAGCGCGGTGCGCCGGAGGTCGGTCATGGTCTGCGCCCGGCCCAGGGCAACGGCGAGGCTGGCGCGTTCGCCGTCATCGGTGAAGCCGGCGTCGTCGAGCAGGTCGCTGTCGTGCTGTGAGAGCGCTCCCTGCGGTTGCAGCGCGCCGAGGGAAGCGAGGTACTCGAGTGCGCAGGCGACGGTGGCGCGCTCGATGGGGTGCCCGACGGTGCGGGTCAGCGCGTCCTCGAACGAGAGTGCACCGCGCGTGTACTGCTCGGCTGCGGCCCGTGCGCGTCGATCGTCTGCAACGGTCATGAGATATTCTCCTAACGCCTGTTAACAGTGTAATCCGGCGTTGATCTCTAGCTACCGCGGATGCCGTCACACGGGGATGACAGCGCACCGCCTCACTGCGCAACGCTCAGAACAGGCATTATTTGAAGCGGAGAACCCGCACGGCACCATCACCGGCATGTTGGAGATGTTGCCGTGGTCCCTGTATGTGATGGCGGGGTGCGTGCTTCTGCTGCTCATGGCACCCGCGCGCGGTTCTGTCCGAGTCCCGCGCGAGGGCCCTCGAACGTCATCACACCGCGCGTTCGCGTGTCGTGGCCCGGCGATGGCAGCAGGCAGCGCTCGTGTGTTGGTCGGCTTGCGTGATCTTGTCGGCCGCGATGCCGCTGTGCTTGGTGCTGTTGGCCCTATGAAAATCCTGCGGCTACTGTTCATCCGCGACCCGCTCCTCGAACGACGCCTGACCGTCATGTTGGTCCTTTGGGGTTTCGCCGCCGTAACCCGCGACCCCTACTTCCAGAGCTGGATCGCACCGCATCTGACCGATCTGTCGTTGATCCGCCAGGTCACGCATTGCTTCGCGATGCTCGCCAGTGGAGCAATGCTCGGTGTTGTCATCATCTGGGGCACTGGAAGCGAAGACGACACCTGGACCACGGAGCCGACGAGTAGAGCGCGGCTCGACCCGCAACCCTTTCATCTATGCCGCGATCGTCGTCTTCGGCTTGGCACTCTTCTGGCTGTCCGAGCCTTCCCGCGCGGGAGGACAAATACTCGAGCAGTACGGAGGATGGCAGGTCATCGCCTACATGCTGCTGTACACCTTGCCGACCATCGTGGCGGTGACCGCTGCCGGCCTGCTGGCGTTCGAATCGTTCCATGGGGCGGCATCGCCAGTCCTGAAGGTCGGCACGATGGCGATCGCGCTGGAATGCCTGTTCTCGCTTGCCGATGCCATCACCCGCGTAGACAACGCCATGTTCGTCGCCGGGCACCACATCTACTTCCTCACTGATTACAGGCCGTCAGGTGGGTCAGAATCGGATTCGAGTTCACGATAGAACGCGTTCAGGTCGATCTCTCGCAATAGGTAGCGGGTGTCGACCTCACCGGTCTTGAAGTATCGATGGAAAATTTCGGCAGCTTCCTCGGCGACGAACACCTCATCCGGATACACCTGAAGAGTGCGGTTGCCGTGCTGGAACGGTATCGCGACACCCGGTTTACCTCGCCGCACCCCCGGGCGTCCCACCGTATACAGGTGATATGCCCCAGCGGCCTTCTGACGGAGTTCGATGGACAATGCGTTTGCGGATCCGGCGCACTGCAGATAGGTTTCCGCCATCTCTCGTCTCTCCGCCTCAGACAAGTCCTCGAGCCACTTCCCCCTGGGGATTTTCATGAGATTGAGCGAAAAGCGCTCCTCTCCATTGAGTCGACGCAACGGCCGAAGAAAGTCCTCGGGCCCATTGTCTGCCGAGAATGCGGTCTGGAAACTGCCGCTATAGGTCAATAAGTGTGTCGGTCGCATTGCTCACCCAGGTATCTCGAGGACTTCGGTGATCTTGATGATTTGGTCGCCGATCCTCGCCGTAGCTGGATAGTCGGCACTGACAGATTCGTCGAAGCTTCGTTGGCTCCTACTCTTGGTGGCGGTTCCACTTTTCACTTCTATCCCTACGTATGTTCCATCCGCCTTCTCGACGAGGCCGTCATAGTAGCGACCGCTGGGGCGGTCGGGAGTTGTTGCTCGTACTTGTTGTCGTTCCACACTCAGGCCAGTCTGGTCTTCGTAACGGTCAAGCGCCGCTTGCTCCTCTGCTTTACCGCTGATACCGGGATTTCCATCCGCGTAGTGCCCGAGTTCGTCGCGGCCGTCTCCCCGGTCGGCGGCCATTCCGTAAATGAGTGCACCGGCCGCCAGAATTCCCAGGGCCACGGCAACTGGTATCCCTACTCCGGTTTCTGCTGTACCCGCTGAGGCCATGGCAAGCCCTGCCGCCGCCGACGTTGCCGCATTTCCTGGCGGCGTGGGGTTCGGCTCGGCATCACTCGCAGCGGAGTCAGAGGATGAGGCCATTCCAAGGTCGATTTGGCCGTTTCCGTCGTGTTGCACGGCGGCAGCACCGTCGAAGGGTAGGGGAATGTCGGCCTCTTCGGCTTCCGTGGCATGGGGGTCGCGGTTGAGGTTGTCCAACGCCCGCTGCGGGTACCCGCCTTCGGTGTCGGAATCGGATGTACTCCGCGTCTTGCCGAACCTACTTTTGCTCGCCGCCACGTCTTGCCGTTCGCCGGTCGGTGGCGGGTCGGCGAGGATGGGGTAAGCGGTGTGGGCGTCGGCGTGAACCTGCTGGATCAGTTGCCCGTCGCGGACCACATAGTGGGTGGGGACCGGGTGTCCGTTCGCGTCGTACCCCCAGGGCGCGGCCATCTGTGAGACTTCGTTGCCGGTGGCGTCGAGGATTGATGCGGTGCCGTCCTGATTGGTTCGGATGGATCCGCCCGGTGGAACGTCGGGGGTCTCGATCACGGCCTCGTGGAGTGAGGTGGGATCGTTGATCAGAAACACCGTCCGGTCTCCGCCGTGGCCGTTCCGGGATCACCACCCGTTCCGTGCCGCCGGGGGCGTACCGCATGAGCGGCGTGACCGCGGTGCCCACAATCTGGGAGAGGGCCGACTCCGGTGTACGGGCGGCACTTTCTTCCGAAGGCGAAGAGATTCCGTCGGCCACGCGCTCCCGCGCCGCCGGGCGTGGGCGCGGATCTTCGCCGTGACGGGCATTACGCGCTCATACGAGGCAGTGCGGAGAACCCGAAGATGATCGAGGCGATTCGCATGAAGGGTGAGGTGGACCGCTACGGACTGACCTGTGCGGGGTCGGAACTGGTGAGGTCGATCCAACAGGGTGCGCCGGTGAGGGACTGGCGATCGGGCATCTCGGACTCCTGGAACGTCGGTGGTGTTGGACGCGGCAGTGCTGTGGTGAGACAGGTCTGCAGGAAGTGGTGCCGGTACTGAACATACGCGTCCGATCGACTCTGCGCCTTCGTGCTCTGTGCAAGACTCGGCGCATGGCTGTGAGCGAGAACCAGGACAACCCGGGCCGGGCCCGCCAGAACGTGATCTACCGTGACGGTGTTCTGGGACGCACACCCACTGTCCCGACGGACTTCGCGACGCTCGAACGCCGTGCCCGCAGGAAGATGAGTCCCAAGGCCTGGGCGTACGTTCACGGCGGCGCCGGGCTGGGCCGGACCATGCAGGCCAACCGTGAGGCGTTCGACTCATGGCAGATCGTTCCGCGCGTGCTGCGTGACGTCTCCCGCCGCGACATCGGCGTCGAAGTGTTCGGACGACGGCTACCCGCACCGGTCCTGCTGGCACCGGTGGGCGCCGCGGAACTGGCGCACCCCGAGGGTGACGTCGCGATCGCGGCGGCGGCGGCCGAACTGGGTGTCCCGTACATCTTCTCGAACCAGGGCTGCGCGCCCATGGAAGACAGCGCCGCGGTGATGGGTGATGCGCCCCGCTGGTTCCAGTTGTACTGGAGCACCGACGACGAGCTGGTCGACAGCCTTCTGCACCGTGCCGAGAAGATCGGGGCGGATGCTGTGGTGGTCACCCTGGACACGACGATGCTCGGCTGGCGGCCGGAGGACCTCAATCTCGGTTCGCTTCCGTTCGCGCAGGGGCAAGGCATCGCGCAGTACACCTCGGACCCCGTATTCCGCCGCATCGTGCGTGATCGAATCGCGGCGGCAGCGGCCAAGCCCGACGTCGAGGTGACACTCGGCGCGATCCGATCCCTCGTGTCGATGACCCGGCGATTCCCGGGCCGGTTCCTCGACAATCTCCGGTCACCGGAGCCCCGTGCGGCCGTCGAGACCTTCCTCGACATCTACTCTCGGCCGTCGTTGAGCTGGAGCGACATCGAGACGCTGCGTGAGCGGACCAGCCTTCCCGTCCTCCTCAAGGGTGTGCTTCATCCGGACGACGCCCGGCGCGCTCTGGACACGGGTGTCGACGGCATCGTGGTGTCCAATCACGGTGGGCGGCAGGTGGACGGCAGCGTCTCGGCGCTCGACGCTCTCGCAGACATCGCGCCTGTTGTGGACGGCAGGATGACGGTGCTCCTCGACAGCGGTATCCGTACGGGGGCCGACGTCTTCAAGTCGTTGGCTCTGGGGGCGGACGCGGTCACCCTGGGCCGGCCACACCTCTACGGTCTGGCCCTCGCAGGCCGGGACGGCGTCCGCGACGCCACCGCGAACGTGATCGCCGAATTCGACCTCACGCTGGGGCTGAGCGGCCTCACCTCGGTCGGTGAGATCAATCGGGATGCCCTGCGGAGGGCGTAGGCCTCAGAGTTCGGCGATGGTGATGATGTCGTCCTGAAGCGCCCGGACCAGCAACGCCGTCTTGGTGGTCGCGTCACGCCCCACCAGCGCGTACTTCTCGCGGATGCGGCTCAGGTGCGTGTTGACCGTGCCGAGAGCGATGTGCAGGTCACCGGCGACGGCTAGCTTGGAATCGCTGCGCAACCAGTGGCGCAGGACTTCCACCTCACGAGCCGACAGAGCAGGCCTGGTCAGCGCGGCGGGGGCCGTCGGGGGAGAGGGGGTGCCGACTTCGTCGGGTGCAGCGGTCATGCCGATCTCATCTTTCTGACATGTACAACAGATCTACAGGTACCCGACGTCCCTGCAGGCCACTTCACGATAACGGGTGCCGTGGACGCGTGCCTCGTCAGGCTCGGGTCGCAGGCGTATTTCGGGTCAGTTCTCGCAGCCGACGCCGTCCTCGTCACGATCGAGGTGTGACGCATAGCCGGGGTCACCCGCGCGCACCGGAGCGGCGCCCGCGGCCCGGGCCGCCGAGCAGTCCTTGTAATACACCGCGCTGGGGGGTGCGGGTTCGGCGAAGGGGACGGGCGCTGGAGCCGGCACAGGGGCGGGGGCTGGCGCAGGGGCGGGTGCGGGGGCTGGCACAGGCGCTACGACGGGAGAGGTTCCGCCGCAATCTTGGAGGACCCGCGCTATCGCGTCGTGCTCCGCCTGGGTGACCCACAGCCCGTAGGCCGCTTTGACTTCGACCTGGTCGGCCACGTACGTGCAGCGGAAACCTCGGTTCGGCGGCAGCCACGTCGCGGCGTCACCATCGGACTTCTGCTGGTTGGTGGGTCCGTCGACCGCTCTGAGGTTCCGGGGGTCGTTCGCGAAGTTGCGACGTGTGGCGGTGTCGAGCTGCTGGGCGCCCTTCTGCCACGCGTCGGAGAGCGCGACGACGTGGTCGATCTGCACGGCGCTCGAGGTGGTCTCGCCACGCACGAAGAAGCGGGTGTTCCCGGTGTACGGGTCGTGCAAGGTCCCGCTCTGCACCGCACAGTCGCGGGATCCGGGTTTGAATACGATGTTCCGAAGGTCGCGCCGGAGGATGTCGTTGCGTGTGTCGCAACCGTTGTGGCCGCCCTCCACCGTCACGTCGTCCGTCCACGACTGTCCGAAGAGTTCGCGGTCGTAACCCGTTTTCGGGGCGCGGCCCTTTATCGCCAGGGTATCGAGCAGGCGAAGCGCATCGCTCGCTCGAGTTCCGTCGACCATCCGGGGTTCGACGGCGGACAGATCAGGATCCGACGGCAGCGCCGCCTGCGGGGAGGCCGGTGCAGTCGTGGTCGGCGACGCTACCGAAGTTTCGGAGGCGGATACCGCCGCGGCGCCGGCCGAGTGGTCGTCCTCGGTCGGACTGAGGAAGGTGATCGCGGCGATCACCGCGACGATCGCGCCGGTGATCCATGGCCACTTCCGCCGGGTCGCGGATACGGGTGGCGGAACGTGAGTCATTCGGTCCTTCGGAGATATTGGAAGTCCGGGGGATATCGCGGCTCGGGGCTTCTCTGTTACGTCGGTGTGCCGCTACCGGCACTCGTGCGCGGGTTCTGGGATGTGTGCGTTGTCGTCCCCTCGGGCACACTGTGATCATGAGCGACGGACCCCGGGCACTTCCAGGGAGTGACGTCACCGACGACCTCGAGATCACTCGATCGCTGATCGTTCCTGCCGCAGAGTTGCAGTGGCGGTTCTCTCGCTCGGGGGGTCCCGGTGGGCAGGGCGTCAATACGACGGATTCGCGGGTGGAGCTGTCGATCGACGTGCGTGCGTTGTCGATTCTCACGGCGGGGCAGTACGAGCAATTGCAGATCGGTCTGGGGCACCGACTCGTCGACGGGGTGGTGACGGTGACTGCCTCCGACACTCGGTCTCAGTTGCGAAACCGCCGAGCGGCACGGGCTCGGATGTCGTCCCTGTTGCGGGCGGCACTCTTGGCCGAACCCCGCCGGCGGCGGCCGACAACCGCGACCAAGGGCTCCCATCGGCGCAGGCTCGAGGCCAAGAAGCAACGCGGACACGTGAAGAACCTGCGACGCAAGCCCGAATTATAGGGACTTCTACGCATCTCGAGATGGGGATAATCCCTGATGTGTCGCCGTCGGACGTGTCAGAGGATGGACGTATGTTCGGTGACGATGTGCGTTCCGCGGCAACTGCCGCTACATCAGGGGATCGTGCCGGCGTCGAACGGTTGACCACGTTGCTGTGGCCGTACGTGGTGCGTTACTGCCGTGCCAGGTTGGGGAACGGTCGTGAGGCATCGCGTCGGGTCGGTGAGGTGGCGCAGGAGGCGTTGCTCGTCGTCGCCCGCGACGTATCTTCGCTTGCTGCTCACGAGTTTCCGGTGCGCGAGGTGTATCGACGGATGGCCGGGACGGTGAACCGTGCGCGCGCCGACGCCGAATTCGGCATTGTCGACGCACCTCGGGAGGTATCGCAGCTCCTGCAGCGCCTACACCCCGTTGCTCGGGAGATCATGCTGCTGAGAGTGATCGACGGACTGTCCGTTCACGACACGGCGGGGGTCGTCGGCGTCCCGGTGGGTCGGGTACTCGTCGTTCAACACGAGGCTCTCCGGGATCTGCGCGGGGCGACTGTGTGAGTGAGCGTTACCGACTTCGGAGAACGCAGAATTCGTTGCCCTCCGGATCGGCGAGCACGACCCAACTCTCCTGTCCCTGACCGACGTCGGCGTGTCTGGCGCCCAGGGCGAGGAGTCGCTCGACCTCGGCCTGTTGATCGTCGGGCCGAAAGTCGAGATGCAGCCTGTTCTGTATCTGCTTGGGTTCCGGAACGGCGACGAACAGGATTTCCGGATGGCTCTCCGGTGTCGGCCGGATATGGACATCCCCTTCGATGTCGGTAACCAGCCCCCAGCCCAGGGCGGCTGCCCACCACTGTCCGAGAGCGGCCGGATTCACCGCGTTGACGACAACAGATTCCCATTGCAGTCTCATGGTTTCGACCGTACTGGCGCAGTCGGGCACTGTCAGCGGTTCACTCGAGTGTCGGGTCGATCGGCTCGACTCCGAGCAGTGCGGAGTACTGCTCGTTGAGTTCGCGCCAGCCGTAGTTCATCGCGTCACCGCCGACAATGGGCCCGATCGGGCTGCCACCCAAGAGTGCTTCGGCCACGTCGAAGCACATGTGCCAGCCGGCGGCCGTCATTGCAGTTGTGCGTTTGTCGTCGAGCGTGTGGCGCAGTGTCAGTCGCGTTCCCGACTCGGTTTCGTCGATCTGCCAATGCAGGACGTCGTCGCCCCACGCGTGTTCGAGGACGTGCGGGGCGTCCGCGCGTGTGACGTTGCCGTCGAGTTCGGTTCGCTCTTCCCCATCGACCATGACGAGCGTGGCAGGGCCGAGTGTTCCGAGGTTGCGGCTCGCCGTGTACGGCGCCCATTGCGGCAGTTCCGCCGGATCGGTCAGCGCTGTCCACAGCGCTGACGGGGAATGTGGGAATTCGCGAACGAACGTCAGCGTCCACCGGTCGCCCTCCGGTGTGGTCTCGACTCGACCGAGTGGTCCGGGGCGGTACGCGCTCCGGCGATTGGTCTCTGTCATGTCCTGTTCTCCTTCGAATCGAGGTGATGTCCGAGTGCGTCGAGGTGGCGATCCCACTGTTGGCGGTACGGCCGGAGCCACGCCTCGAGTTCGTCGAACGGGTCGCGGTGCAAGCTGTAGATACGGTGCTGCGCCGCCGTGCGGCACGTGACGAACCCCGCCTGGCGCAGTACCCGTAGATGCTTCGACACCGTGGGCTGCGAGAGGTCGAGCACGTCGACCAACTCTCCGACGCTCGCCTGGCCGCGGCGCAACTGTTCCAGAATCCGGCGGCGCTGCGGCTCGGCTACCACGGTAAACACATCGAGCGCCATGATTCGAGTATGCCTCTTTGGGTATATACGCGTCAAGGCATATGAGTGCGCCTCGCGACCATCGCGCCGGATGGCTGATGGCGTCGGCGATCAGTCCTCGGCGCCACCGGGATCGGGTTGGCCGGCGGCTTCGTCCCGCTCCGCCCATTCCAGCAGGGGCGCCAGCGAAAACACCGCATCGTCGATTCCGGCGTGTAGGTCACCGAGTTCCTCGAAGCGGGCGGGAACCGTGGCGATGGTGAATTCCCTCGGGTCGACATCGTCGATCTCGTCCCAGGACACCGGCGTCGAAACCGTTGCCTCGGCCACACCCCGCACCGAATACGCACTGGCGATGGTGTGGTCGCGGGCGTTCTGGTTGTAGTCCACGAAGACCTTCTCGGGGTCGCGGTCCTTACGCCACCACGTCGTGGTCACATCTTCCGGCGCCCTCCGCTCGACTTCACGGGCGAAGGCCAGCGCCGCCCGGCGCACGTCGTCGAATCCGTAGTGGGGCTGAATGCGCACGTACACATGCACGCCGGATCCGCCGGAGGTCTTCGGCCAGCCCGTCGCCCCCAGTTCGTCGAGCACCTCGTGCACGACACCGGCGACGCGCTGCACCCTGTCGAAACCGCAGTCGGGCATCGGATCGAGATCGATCCTCCACTCGTCGGGTTTCTCCACGTCCGCTCGGCGGGAGTTCCACGGGTGGAACTCCACTGCGGACATCTGCACCGACCAGATCACGTCGGCCAGATGCGTCACGCACAACTCGTCGGCGTGACGCCCATAGCGGGGGAACGTCACCCGCACCGTCTGGACCCAATCCGGTGCGCCGCGCGGCAACCGTTTCTGATGAACTTTCTCCCCGCTCAGTCCGTCCGGGAAGCGATGGGTCATGCAGGGCCGCTCCCGGAGCGCGCGCACGATGCCGTCGCCGACGCTCAGGTAATAGTTCGCGAGATCGAGTTTCGTCGCCCCCGTGGCCGGAAAATACACGCGTTCCGGATGAGAAATTCGCACGGTGCGATCACCGACCGCCAGCTCGACAGCGGGAGACTTGCTCTTGCCGGTCGCCATGCAGCCAACCTAACCCGCAGAAGGCACCACTCGCGCACTTTCCGCGCTACATCTCCCGCTTCAACTTCCGCCACCCGCCCGCACGGTTATTAGCGATGATCTGCTGAAACATCGCCAGCAGCGGCGGTGCATCGATCTTCTCGCCTTCCCGGAAGGCCACCGTGCGCGCGGTCTTGTTGTCGTGGCCGGCGGTGATGATTCCGTCCGGATCGGGGACGATACCGCCGTCGTACAGGAACACGTTGACATGATCTTTCGCGGCCAGCAGTGCGCACACATTGCCCTGCAGCACGAAGTATGGCTGGACGGTGCGCTTGATTGTTTCGGTGACCTCCGGATCCGCCTCGTGTACGAGCTCCCGGACTTCGCTGCAGATCGTCTGCTGCCACTCCGGCAAGGCATCGATGTAGGCGTCGACACGCGGATCGGGTGTGTACGTCATCGAAAACACGATAGCGCCGAAATGCCCGATCGGCGGCGAATCCGGATCGACTCCTGAACTCAGTCGGAATTGTCCACGGACGCAGCACAAGTGACGATTCCGTCCAGCACGGTGCTCCGAACGACCTCGGAGCTAAGTACTCGCAACGCTTCCTCGAGCGGAACGTGCAACAGCACCACGTCGGCGGGTTCTCCCACGGTGAGTCCGCGGGGCCGGCCACCCGGGTCCCCGGCGGGCGTGAGGTAGCGGTCCAGGGCTTCGGCAGCGGTGATGCGCTCGTCGATGCCCACGATGTCGCCGGTGGGTGCGCGGCGGTCGACGGCTGCTGCGATCACTTGCCATGGGTCGAGGGGACCGTAGGGGGCGTCACTCGACAGCGCGAGGGGGACGCCGGCGTCGATCAGCGAGCGACAGCGGTAGAGATCCGAGAGGTCCCGTGGGTCGACGTCGCGCAGGTAGTCGTCGCCGCGGTGGGCGAGGAAGCCCGGCTGAGTGACCACCCGCAATCCCCGTCGGCGAACGTCGTCGAGGCTCTCGCGGGGGATGAGTGCGCCGTGTTCGATCCGGTCACCCAGAACTGTGCCGACCTCCTCGAACACGCTGAGAAGAATGAGCAGCGCTTCCCGGCTCACGCAGTGGACGGCGACGGCGCGGCCGAGCGCGTGAACGTCGCGGATGAGGTCGGCCAACTCCGTGAGGTCCGGAAAACCCGAATCGGCCAGCACGATCTTGTACGGGCCCACGCTGACGCGTCCCGCCACGGTGTCCGGGTCGCCTCGAAGCGGCGCGCCGAGCAGATACACCCGCTGGGGAAGTTCGCGAGAGCGGACGGCCGATCCGATGGCCTGCTGCGACTCGGCGGAAAGGTCGGGGGTGGCGTCGGTGACGGTCGTGATCCCGAAACGGGCCAGCGCCGCACCGATGTTTGCCAACCGGGGCGGTTGTGAGCGTGGCAGGCGTTCGCGCAGCCAGGTATCGGCGCGCCAGACGCGCCCGGTCGGGGTTCCGGAGCGGTCGCGCTCGACTCCTGGGTGGTCGGCCTCTGCGAGGCGCGCGGCCGCCGTAGCGGCGCCGTTCAGCACCCACATCGCCCCGCTCCGATGTTGAATCCGCACCGGCCGTTGCCCGTGCAGGGCGTCGAGAACAGAGGAATCCAGATCGCCGGCAACGGTTTCGATGTATCCGACGCCGCGCACCCACCCGTTGTCGTCGGCCTGGGCACGTTCGAGTGCGCGAATGAGATCCCCGCGATCGCGAACGTGGGGAGGCCCGCACCGAACCGAGACGGCGTCGGCGGCCATGGCGTGCAGGTGCAGGTGATGGTCGGTGAGTCCGGGCAGCACAGCGCCACCGTCGGCGTCGATCACCTCGGCTCCTGCCGGGGTGATTCCGTGGCCGATCTCGGTGACCGTTCCGCCGGAGATACGTATGTCGACACCGGACACGCCGCCCAGTTCCGCGTTGCGAATGACGAGGTCGCTCATGGCACCGGAATTCCGAGGTTGCGGAGAGCGTCGACAGTGTTCTCTCCGACATTCGCGACCCGCCCTCGCGGTGTCCGGCGGTGCGGATGCGCGACCTCGGCCACACCCGACTCCGTCACGAGGACCCAATGACCGCTTCGTCGTTCGGACTGCACCTCGGGCTCGCCAGTCAACGTGGCCGCCACGACCGCGGACATCGAGATGTCCCACAGGTATCCCGATCCGTCGGCAGGGGCCGACATCGCCAGTGCGGCGGCGGTGAGACCAGTGAGGGGGTCGGCGATCGCGTCACCGACGAACAACGGGGAACCGTCGGTATCGTGCGCGACCAGGCCGGCGGACGCCGCGAGGTCGTCGCCGAAGCCGATCCGATCCGACCCGCGCCCGGCCGCGGTGATCGACACCCACGTGGTTCCCCGCGCCACCGCTTCGTCGGCATCGAGGCCGAAGCGCCGGAGCGCGCGCGGCCGGGATGCCTCGATGACGATGTCGGCCGCCTCGACCAACAGGGCCAACGACCGCCTGCCCTCGACGGTATCCGGGTCGAGAACCACCGCCTCGTGCCCGCCGTGCAGGAGGGCGTAGAAGTCGGCGTTGCCACGGCGGGCGCCGTCCGCGCGGGTCGGTGTCTCGACCTTGACGACGCGGGCGCCGGCCAACCCGAGGAGATGAGCACACAGCGGTCCCGCCCACAGGGCGCTGAAGTCCACGACCAGCAATCCCTGCACCGAACGAGGTGCCAGCGGCACGAGAGGACCAGGGATCGTGTCCGTGGACCGGAGCGAACCCGCCGCGACGCCCAGCAGTTCCGCCCGCTCGTCCAACTCCGATCCGGTGTGGGTCGTCAGCCACTCGGCAACAGCGGGCCACGGATCGGACTCGTCGACGGCGCGGCTGATCAGCGCCCCCAACAGGCTGGGATCATCGGGTCGCGCACAGGACACCGCCGCCCACCCGTCGGACGTGGGCAGGAGGCGACAACTGCCGCCGACCGAGATGTCTCCACTCCGGCTGTGTCCGGTGAACGCGGCCCGTTCGGACAGGAGTCGCGGACCGTCGACAAGCACGGGATGCGAGCTGCGTTCCGTGACCTCGGCGATCCACGAGGCCCTTTCCTGCGCCACCGTCGCTGCCCGCCCCGGCGGCACGATTGGGGGACCGCCGTGGCGGCCGGTGAGTGCGACCACGCCACTGTCGGCCCAGTCTCGCACCGGGTCCGAGGGATCCGTCGTCGAGGGGGAAGGCACGGCGTCGATGCTACGCGGTCGACGAAACCCGGCTGCACGCAACCGATATGGAGCTGGCAGGCTGTATTCATGGGTAACGACGTCCGAACGATCACGCTCGAGCAGTTGGCCGACGGTGCTGCGGACCGCCCGCTGCTGTCCGTGGGTGCCGAAATCGACAGCCCGATGCTCACGGTGAACCTCGACGGCGCCGCCGAGTCGGTCACCTGCGTGCGCGCCGCGGACAGGGCACGCGTCAGTGACCGGATACTCGTCGGCCTGCACCACGGCGGCCATGAGTTGTCACCAGATGTGCAGAAGGTGGCGTCCGCCCTCGATGCGACGATCGTCGCGGAGTCGGCGCCGGGCAACCGCGTCGCGGTGTCCGTGCCGGACCCGGATGTGGCAGTCGGAGAATTGCACCGCAAGGTCGCCGACAACCCGCACTCGACGCTGGTACTGGCCCAGGTGCTGAAGCTCTCCGAGCACCTGACGGTGCCTGCCGCGATCGACGTCGAATCGCTCGCGTATTCCACCTTGCTCGGGGGCCCGGAGTTTCGTCGATGGCTCGAGCAGCGCGGGCCGCGCCCGTTGCCGCCGCCCTCGCCGCAGGAACCGGTGCTCGTCCGGCGGGAAGACGACGCGCTTCTTGTCACATTGAATCGGCCCGAACGCCGCAACGCCTACGGCGCCGAGGTCCGTGACGGTCTGGTCGAGGCGCTGCGGCTCGCACTCGTGGACACCACCATCACGAAAATCGTGCTCGACGGCTCCGGACCTTCCTTCTCCGCGGGGGGTGACCTCGACGAATTCGGCACGACACCCGACCTGGCCACCGCCCATCTGATCCGCACCCGGGCGGGCGCCGGCCGGCTTGTCGCGCAGCTCGCCGACCGGATCGAGGTCCGCGTGCACGGTAGCTGCGTGGGGGCAGGAATCGAGGTTCCCGCGTTCGCCGACCGAATCGTCGCCCGGCCGGACTCCCTTTTCCGGCTTCCCGAGGTGGCGATGGGGCTGATCCCCGGTGCCGGCGGCACCGTCAGCGTGCCGCGGCGGATCGGACGCTGGCGTGCCTTCTGGCTGTGCGTGACCGGCGTTGCCCTCGACGCGCAGACCGCGATGGTGTGGGAGCTGGTGGACGAGGTGTCGGGCTAGCTGCCGTCCGTATCGGTCAGTCACGGGTCCGGTTCAGGAAGGCTCGCACCGCGAGGGGCGCGAAGATCGCGATCAGTAGCAGTGACCAGCCGATCGTGACCGGAACCGCGTGATGCAGCGGCCACGCCGCGCCGGCGGGTGCTGCGGGAGCGTTGCCCCAGAGCTGGCGCATGGCCTGCACGAGCGCGGAGATCGGGTTCCATTCCGCGATGGTCCGCAGCCAGGTCGGCATCTGTTCGGTGGGTGCGAAGGTGTTGGCCAGGAACGTGATGGGGAACATCGAGGTGAACATGAACCCCTGGACCGCCTCGACCGAGCGCATCAACGATCCGACGAGGATGCCGAACCAGATCATCGCGAAGCCGAACAGCAACAGCAGCGCGAACGCGAGTACCGCCTCACCGAAGCCGTTGTGGATGCGCCAGCCGATGAGGAGGCCGGTCAGCGACATGACGACGACGCCGATGCTGGAGTGGATGATGCTGGACACGCTCCGGCCGATGAGGATCGACGACCGCGAGATCGGTAGTGACCGGAAGCGGTCGACGATGCCCTTGTCGAGGTCCGAATTCAATCCCACGGCGACCACGAAGCAGGAGAACACCATGGTCTGAGCCATGATGCCCGGGAGCAACCATTCGCGGTAGTTCGCGCCCGACGTCATGATCGACCCACCGAAAACGTAGGCGAACAGCAGAACGAACATCACCGGCTGGATGGTGACATCCAGCAGCATCTCCGGCATTCGTTTGATGTGGGTGAGGTTCCGCCGCACCACGATCCACGATTGACGTGCCAGTCCCGCAGGCTTGATGTCGGGACGAGTCAGCCGGGTACCGATCGCGGTGGGGTTCAGTGTGGATGTGGTGGTCATCTGGCTGTCTCCAGGTCATCTGAGGTACGTGCGGTTTCGACCGTCTCGGCGCGGTGACCGGTCAGGCTCAGAAAGACATCGTCGAGGCTCGGACGTTTGAGACCGATGTCATCGAGAAGGATGGTGCTGTCGTCGAAAAGATTCGCGATACGCGTCATGTCGCGTAGGCCGTCGGTCGGCGCCGACAGTTGCCGGGCCGACCTGTCGACCCGCACGTCCGAGACGTGCTGGCGGAGCATGCGCTCGGCCTCGTCGAGATCGGCCACGTGCGACACCGTCAGAACGAGACTGGCCTTGCCGGATTGGTCCTTCAGCTGCACCGGCGTGCCCGAGGCGATGACCTTGCCCTTGTCGATGACGACGATCTTGTCGGCCAGTTGGTCGGCTTCCTCGAGGTACTGCGTCGTCAGCAGTAGTGTCGTGCCGTCCTCGACCAGTTCCCGGAGTACATCCCACAATTCGATCCGACTGGCCGGATCGAGTCCGGTGGTGGGTTCGTCGAGGAACAGCACCGGTGGTGTGGCAACGAGGCTCACGGCGAGGTCGAGGCGCCTGCGCATTCCACCCGAATAGGTTCGAGCGATCCGGTCACCGGCGGCGGTGAGGGAGAACCGTTCGAGGAGTTCGTCGCTGGCACGGCGTGCTGCCTTGCCCGACAGCCCGTAGAGCTCGCCGATCATCCGGATGTTCTCACGTCCGGTCAGCAGTTCGTCGATGGTCGCTGCCTGGCCGGTCAGTCCCATGCTCAGCCGCACCGCCCCGGGGTCGGTGACGACGTCGTGACCGGCCACCCGCGCAGTTCCGCTGGTGGGGATACTCAGGGTGGTCATCATCCGCACTGTCGTGGTCTTGCCCGCGCCGTTGGGGCCGAGCAATCCGAGAACGGATCCCTGCGGAACCGTGAAGCTCACCCCATCGACGGCCACGTTGTCGCCGAATCGTTTGACCAGCTCTATTGCCTCGATCGCCGCTTCGGATGTCATGAGAATCTCCCTGCCTGAAGTGACGGCGAACCGTCACAGTGTTGTGCGCCTGAATGTGTGTGCCGCAGCGCAGCGGCGGCGCACGGTGAAGCCCGCACGCTTCGATGTTTGTTACGAATCACGTCGTCCCCCGTCGATCGCAGACCAACTTACAGGTTGTCCGGACGATGTCGCTTGTATATTTCGGACGGCTGAACACCTGATGATCATGCTCGGACGCTAATACCTCGAGTTCACTCGAGGTCAAGGGAACGGCGGCCTTCCTGTACCGGTGACGGACAGGTCGGCCGAGTAGAAGCCTTGACCGCGTGATGCCCGCTGGGTCTAATGCCTTGAAGAATGTTGCACGGTAATCCAGCTGATTGCGAAGGGTCGTTTCATGTCGAATCCGAGGGTCGGCCTCGACGTCGCGATGGCCCGAATCCCTGCCGGCGAAGTTGCGTTGAGAGACGACCGAAGGAAGACGGGGTGGACGGTGGAACTCGAGAGCTTCCTCCTCGCGCGTAGTCCCGTCACCGCTTCGCTGTATTCCCGCATCATGAACGATTCCGCGAAGTCTTCCTCCAATGGCGCCGCGCCGGTGGTCGACGTCTCCTGGCACGACGCCGTCGATTTCTGCAATGTGCTGTCGCGGGAATCGGGGCTGACGGAGTACTACTCGGTGACCGACGGCGGCCGGCAGGTTTCGTGCACTCCCGAGTCCGACGGATACCGCCTGCCCACGGAAGCGGAGTGGCAGTACGCCTGCAAAGCGGGAACATCCGGATACCGATACGGCGAGCTCGACGACATCGCTTGGTACAGCCGCAATTCCGGCGGACACATCCATGGGGTGGGCGGAAAAGCGCCCAACGCGTGGGGCCTCCATGACATGTTGGGGAACGCGTGGGAGTGGTGCTGGGATGTCTATGACGCCGAGGTGTACGGCTCGTACCGAACCTTCCGCGGCGGGAGCTGGGCCGAGGAAGCCCGAGGTTGTGGGGCGACGTGCCGTCGTCGTAGTCACCCGTCGTTCTCCATCGACGATCTCGGATTTCGAGTGGCACGGTCGCTCTGACCTGCGCGGAGCGAGCGTCATCGGATCTCCTTTCATTCGGTTGGCATC
The DNA here is from genome assembly GCF_018343855.1 of Rhodococcus sp. USK13. NCBI lineage: Bacteria > Bacillati > Actinomycetota > Actinomycetes > Mycobacteriales > Nocardiaceae > Rhodococcus > Rhodococcus sp. USK13. Next base: position 2,166,324 of record NZ_CP069242.1, read on the forward strand.
AGGCTATGAGCCATTCAGGACAGCTACTGTCCTCGATGCCTCGATGCCTCGATGCCTCGATGCCTCGATGCCTCGATGCCTCGATGCCTCGATGCCTCGATGCCTCGATGCCTCGAGCCTCGTCCGGCCGGATGAAATCTGGTTCCTCTGCCCCTGCGAAGGTTCCGATAGTGACCTAGGCTCCGTCGCATGCTTCGTCGTCACCCCACGGTCGTCATCGCGCCCGACTCCTTCAAGGGGAGTCTGACGGCTGCCGAGGTGGCCGCAGCGATGGCCGAAGGTGTGCGAAGTGCGCTCGGTCCGGACGCGGTCATCATCGAGTGCCCCCTCGCCGACGGCGGCGAGGGCACCCTGGATGCACTGCTCGCCAACTGGCACGCCGTTCCTCGTTTTCTCGATACGATCGACGCGGTGGGGCGGGCACGGACGGCTCGATACGGGATTTCGAATGACGGAGTGGTCGGCATCATCGAAGCCGCCGAAGCGAATGGTCTTCCGCAGGTGTCCGATATTCCCCTGCAGCCCATGCGCGCAGACAGCTACGGCGTCGGTGTCATCGCGCATACGCTGCTGGACCAGGGTGTCGGCGAAATCGTGCTGTGCATCGGCGGATCGGCAAGCACGGACGGCGGGACGGGGTTTCTCCGAGCACTCGGGATGCGGTTCCTCGATTCCGGCGGTCGTGAGGTGGAACCCGGTGGAGCCGGCCTTGTGGGTATCGCGTCTGTCGATGATTCCCAGCTTCATCCGCGCGCCCGTCACGTCCGGTGGCGCGTCGCCACAGACGTCGACAACCCATTGTGCGGATCATCCGGCGCGGCAGCGGTGTTCGGTCCGCAGAAGGGGGCGACACCACGGAACGTGATCGACCTCGACGCCGGGCTGGAGCACCTTGCGCGGATCATCCGAGCCGAGACCGGTATCGACATCGCCCAGCATCCAGGAGCGGGCGCCGCTGGTGGAATGCCGGCCTGCCTGGTGCCACTTCTGGGAGCCGAACTCACACCCGGAGCCCGGTTGGTCACCGACGTCGTCGGCCTGCGCGACCTCTGCTCTAATGCAGACGTGGTTCTGACGGGCGAGGGTTCGTTCGACTCGCAATCGCTGCGCGGGAAGGTCGTCCGCGGCGTCCTCGACGTCACCCCACCGAGTTGCCCGGTCGTCGTGATCGCGGGAACGGTTCAGCTGTCGGCTGCCGAAATTGCCTCGTCTGGAGTCCTTTCGGCGTTCTCCATCGCCAAGGGGCCTTCGAGCCTCGCGGACATGGTCGCGAACAGCGCCCACCTCGTTCGCGAAGTTTCGGCGCAGATCGGTGGTCTCCTCGGTGCCGCTCTGGGCGCTCGTGAGTGACTGCCGATGCGTTCGGTGACTTCTGTTACTCGCCGACGAAGGCGGGTGCGCGCTTCTCACGGAAGGCCGCGACTGCCTCTGCGGAGTCCTGGGTCGACTGCACGACGGCTTGCTCGGCGGCCACCATCGACAGCGACGTTCTGAAGTCGACGTTCTCCCCATTCCGCACGAGACGCTTGATGGCGCGGATCGCGACCGGGGGACCGTCGGCAAGGCGTCGGCACAGATCGTGCGCGGCTTCGGGCAGTTCCTCCGTGGAGTGTACTGACAGGACGATTCCCAGGTCGAGGGCTTCTTGGGCCTCGACGAAGCGTCCGGTCCACAGCAGCTCGAGAGCGCGTGCCTGACCGACGATGCGGGGCAGCAGGTGGGCACCACCGTCACCGGGGATCAGCCCGACCCGTACATACGCCTCCGAGAAGCGCGCCCGAGTCGAGGCGAGACGGATGTCGCAGGCCAGGGCCATATCCATGCCTGCGCCGACCGCGACACCGTCGACGGCGGCGATCAGTGGTTTGTCGAGGTCGAGGGCAGCCGCGGCTACGCGGTGAACGCGGTCCTGCAGTACTTGCTGACGACCGAGTGTGGAGGTGATCTCCGAGAAGTCGTCGAGATCGACTCCGGCGCAGAACGATCCTCCGGCACCCGTGACGAGCACGACGCGCACGTCCGGGTCGGTGCGTGCCGACCGCAGCGCCTCGGCCCAGGCATCCAACATGTCGAAGGTGAAGGCGTTCTTACGGTGTGGGCGATTGAGCACGATGGTGCCGACGCCGCCGGTAACGGTGTATTCCAGGTCAGCCATGTTGTATTCCTTGTCAGAGTCGAGCGTCGACGCGCAGGGTGTCGGCGAGGCGGAGCCAGGTGTTCAGGCGGTGACGAGGGCCCAGAGGCCCTCGCGCCCTGCTTCGAGGGCGGCCGCGGTCAATTTTTCGTCCCAGTAGTGGACCGAGCCGAACTCCGAACGCCAGGCGAGAGCGGGTGTGGTGAATTCGTGCAGTCGGTGCTCGCGAGTGGTGCCGATCGCGCCATGCACCTGGTGGGCGTTGCGTACCACCACGGAGGTGGCGTGGCCTGCGCAGGATCGGGCAGCGGCGACGAGGAACTCGAGGTTGGGTCCGGACCAGTCGGTGCGGACAGCTTCGATGAGGGCGGCGTCGGTAGCGGCGCGGGCAAGGGCGACTTCGGCGGCGATGTCGGCGACCAGGTTCTGGACGGCCTGGAACTTGGCGAGTGGACGCCCGAACTGGGTGCGTTCGGTCGTGTGGGTGATCGAGAGGTCCAGGATGCGTGCGAGTGCGGCGCACGTTTGCAGTCCGCGTGCCAGTGCGCCGCGCAGCAGTAACTGGTCGACGACGGCATCCGCGATCGGGGTGCCCGACAGAACGGTGGTGTCGGCGGTGACGGTGTCACGCGGTTCGCCGGCAACATTGGTGCCGGGAGCGATGTCCAGCGTCGAGGTTTCGACGTCGGCGACGTGGTAGGTGTCGCCGTTGCGCCAGACGAGAACGACCTTGTCGGACTGGGCCGCCCAGGGCACGCCGGAGGCCATTCCTTCGTTGTCGAGCACGCATACCGTGCGGCGCGCTGCATCGACAGGAGAGCCGGTGACCTCGAGAAGCCACCCGGCCAGCAAATCGTGTTCGACCAACGGGATTCGGACGCCGTTCGAGGCGGACGCGCGGATCAGCTCGGCGGCCTCGAACCAGCCCGCGCCGCTGCCCCCGTTTTCTTCCCGGCCGGTGAGCCGGACCAAACCCAGCTCGTCCAGCCGGCTCCACAAGCCCGCATCCCAGGGGGCGGTGCCGCTCTCCGGCTCGTTCTGTTCGCGGTGGTTCTCGAAGACCGCAGACATCATCTCGACGAGGTCGTGGTCGACGAACGGTGCAGTCATCAGCGCATCCCCAATCCTCGCGCGATCACGCCGCGCAGAACTTCGTTGGTTCCGCCACGGAGAGTGAATCCGGGGCGTTGCACGACGGCGTCGTCGAGCATGTCGTGGTACTCGGCCCGATCCGGCGAGTAGTCACCGGTGAGCAGGTCGGCGAAATCGGCGATGTCGCCCTCGGTGGACGTGCCCAGGACCTTGACGACGGCGGCAGCTGTATCGGCCGGTTCGCGGCGTTCGAGCGCGCCGGCGACGGCGGTCGACATCTGATGCAGACCGGCGATGCGGGCGACATAACGGCCGAGGTCGGTATGCCGGGGGACCGCATTGCCGCGCATCTGCTCGGCGGTTTCTGCCAGCAAGGTGAACGTGGACAGGAATCGCTCGGGACCGCTGCGTTCGAAGCTCAGTTCGGAGGTCACCTGTTGCCAGCCGTCGCCGATGGTGCCGAACACCATGTCGTCGGCGACGAAGACGTCGTCGAGTATGACCTCGTTGAAGTGGTGCTCGCCGTTCATCGACACAATGGGCCGAATGTCGACACCCGGGGAATGAAGATCGACGATGAACTGGCTCAGTCCGTCGTGCCGGTGCGCGGGATCGACCGCGGTGGTGCGGGCAAGGCAAAAGAATGCGTGAGCACGGTGTGCGCCCGAGGTCCATACCTTGGTGCCGGCGATCGACCAGCCGCCGTCGACCCGGGTGGCCTTGGTGCGAACGCTCGCCAGATCGGAACCGGAATCCGGTTCGCTCATACCGATACCGAAATAGCACTCACCACTCGCAATGGCCGGCAGGTATTGATGCTTCTGATTTTCGGTGCCGTACTTCAGAAGTGACGGAACGATCTGCCGATCGGCAATCCAGTGCGCTGCGACGGGTGCCCCGGCAGCCAGCAATTCCTCGGTGACGACGAACCGCTCGAGGTGGCTGCGGCCGTGTCCGCCGTACTCGACGGGCACAGTCATGCCGAGCCAGCCGCGGGCGGCCAGGGCGCGGGAGAAGTCCTCGTCCCATCCGGTGAGCCAGCAGTCGACGTCCCGGCCGATCTTGCCCTCGGCGCGTTGGCCGGCGAGGAATTCGCGAACCTCGGCGCGCAGGGCGTCCGCGGCGTGGGGATCGGCGGAGACCGGGGGAACCAGTCTGAGGGTGGTCATGGTGGTGGTCTTTCCGTTCAAGCCGACATGGGTTCGTTCGAGGTGGCTTCAACGACTATGGCACCTCGAGCCACGTCTACGCAATACTGGAGTTGATTACGTATATACGTAGATGATAGGGTGGGCCGCAGTCGCGCCGGGCGACTACCGAGGAGGAATTGTCGTGGTGCAACCGGAGGGCGCAACAGGGGCGCGGGCCCGCGCTCGTCATCGCACCGTGGATCGCATCGCCTCGATCCTCGAATGCGTTGCGCGGGCTCGTGGCGGAATCACCCTCAGCGAGATAGCAAAAGAGCTGTCAGCCCCGATCAGTTCGGTTCAGGGCTTGGTCAATGGTCTCGTCGCCACCGGATATCTGGGCGAACACGACCGGCGCTACTCCCTGGGCAGTGCGCCGTATCTGCTCAACCGATTGGCAGGGCGGCAGCCCGTCTCGACGGTGACGCATGCCGACCTCGAAGAGGTGCACCAACGGGCCGGCCTGACGACCGTGCTGTCCATTGCAGTCGGACCGGACATCTTCTACGTCGACTACTGCTCGTCCGACCCCCGGTTCGCCTACCTCGCCGAGAACTACGTGCGGCGTTCCCTCATCCGCACGTCCGGCGGTTGGGTATTGCTCGCGGGCATGGAGAAGCGGGATCTCTGGGCGTACCTCAAAAATGTCAGCGAGGATGAGCAACCCCTCGTCGACAGGTTTTTCGCGGCGTTGCCCGAGATCGAACAAACCGGGATCTGCGCTTCCCCCAATGCCTCCGAGCAAGGTGACGGTGTCTCCATTGCAGTACGAGACAATGGAAAGACCGTTGCTGCCGTGGGCGTCATCGCGTCGCACGAAGTGATCACTCAGCAGCGCGACACGCTGGTGGACGTTCTCACGGAGTGTTCCCGGAGCTGGGATCAACGCAGCGTTCAGTGGTGAACCTTGCATCGGACTGAGCCGGCCATTGCGTGACGGCTTGAATTCCTCGCTCACAAATCCAAGACGAGGGTGTCGGAGAGGCACCGGGAAACACAGAGCATCATGTATTGCCCTTCTTTACGCTCCTGTGGGGTCAGCACCGAGTCGCGATGGTCGGGTACACCCTCGAGCACGGTCGCCTCGCAGGTGCCGCAGGTGCCCACCTCGCAGGATGAAACCACGTCGACGCCCGCGTCTGTGAGAACCTCGAGGATCGTGCGGTCACGTGGCACGTGATATGTGCCGCCGCTGCTTGCGAGACGTACGTCGAAGCCACGCTCGGTGTCTGTGTCGAGCGCAACGCGGCTGAACCGCTCGACGTGCAAGGAGCCGTCGGGCCAGTGCTCGCTGGCGCCGGCCACCGCGTCGAGTAACGGCGTCGGACCGCAGCAGTAGATCTTGGCGTCGCGGTCTGGTTTCCCGAGGGCGTCGGCCAGCGGGATTCGTCCCACCTCGTCCTGGGGGTGAATCCTGACCCGGTTGCCGTGACGGCCAAGTTCCGCCACGAAGGCCATGCCGGCGCGGGTGCGGCCGCCATAGTGCAACATCCAGTCGGCGCCGCGGCGTTCGGCCCCGGCCAGCATCGGCAGGATGGGCGTGATCCCGATGCCTCCGGCGATGAAGACGTAGCGCGATGCCGGCTCCAATGCAAAGGTGTTGCGCGGTCGCGAGACCCACAGAATGTCGCTCGGTTCCAGTGTGTCGTGCAGGTACGTCGACCCGCCGCGGCCGTCCGGCTCTCGGAGCACGGCGATCTGGTAGCGCTGCCGGTCGTCCGGGTCTCCACACAGCGAGTACTGGCGTCGGAGATCACCGCACTGGACATCGATGTGTGCGCCTGCCTCCCACTGCGGCAGCGGCTCGGCGCCGGCGCCGGCGAGGGTGATCCCGACGACATCGGTGGACAGTCGAATCTTGGAAACGACGGTGAGTGGGAGGTCGGTAGCTTGGTCCTGCACAGTCGTCATGGCGTCACCGGGTCTTCAGCGGATGCAGCGTCACGGGAAGTGAAATCAGTGCCGGGAAGATCAGATCTGGGAAGCGCTGCCCGGGTTTCCGCAACTCGATGGATTCGAAGGTGTTGATCAAGCCGCGAATCGTCTCCTGCAGTTGGATGCGGGCAATCGGGGCACCGAGGCAATGGTGCATCCCGCCACCAAAGGCTACGTGCGCCTTCGCGTTTACTCGTTGGAGATCGAGAATATCAGGTTCGACGAATGTGTCGGGGTCCCAATTCGCGGCAGAAAGCAGAACGAGCGCCCGAGCACCGGCGGGTAGGACCGTCCCATCGGAGGTCCGAAACTCCTCGACGAGGTAGCGCTCCCGGACATGTAACGGTGTGCGGAACCGCAGCAACTCCTCCACCGCGCCCGGCACCAGGTCCGGGTCGGCTCGAAGTTGGTCGAGCACATCGGGTTGCTGTGCCAATATCTCCACGAGGTTGGAAATTGACGTGCGGGTCGTTTCATAGCCTGCGTCCAGGATCGTGTGCATCAAAGAGAGCACCTCGAGGTGGCTCAGATCGCCCGACCGCTCCGCCTCGAGCAAGAGTTGCACGAACGGGCTGTGCTGCTCGGCCGGGCGGCTGGTCAGAAACTCGTCGAAGTAGTCGAGGTAGAACCGGGTGATGTGGTTCAGGGCAGCGAGCTGAGCGCTGTCGAGCGGCACCGGAGAAAAGATCTGCAGAAAGGTGTGCTGGTTGGCTGTCAGCCGTTCCCAGTCGTCCTCCGCGATGCCGAGGAGCCGGCAGATCACACCCCTGGGGATGGCGACCCCGAGGCTCTGCACTGCGTCGACCGAGCAGTCCTGACTCATGACATCCGCAATCGCGCGGCGCACGGATTCTGTCGCGAACTGGCGGAACTGCTCGACGCGACGTGGGATGAACATCGGTCCCACCACAGTGCGCAACCGACTATGGTCAGGCTCGTCGATCTGAACCAGATTGGCTCGAAACCGGTCCAGTGCCGGCCCTTCGAGCCACGGCGGACTTGCCGTGCCCAGGGGCTGCATCCGTCCCTCGGGCAGGCGCAGAATCTCACGTACGTCGGAGTAACGGCTCACCACCCAGGTGGGATAGCCGGGCCCCAGATCGAGCGGTAGGGCGGCACCGGCGTCCCTGATCTCCCGGTACTGCTCTGTGCGGTCTCCAGTGAGGAAATCAATATCGGAAAGGTCGATCGGAAAGGTCGCCGGGTGGGCTTCCGCGTGTGACATTTTCTCATTCACTCTCGTATAGGGCGGATAGTGGAGCGTTCCTGACGCGGTGCACGTGGCCGACGTGGGTGTCAGGTCGGGACAATGCCGACCGTCGCGCACACCCCACACGCGCAGCGCTGTTGTGGCTCGCTCTGACAGAGCGCGAACTGTGGGTTCATCGAGCAACCACGTCCATCGTCGATAGCCGAGCAAACTCGAGATGCGTTCCCAGAACTGTGTTCCATCCATGCCGAATCGAACCCAGATGTCCTCTGACGAGGGTCCGTTGAACGGCAACCATTCAATGGCGAGTTCGAGGAACAGTCGATCCTCGCAAGGGCGAGCGGCAGCCTTCGAATCTCTGCCACTACTGCCCTTGTTTTGATGTCTACTACTCATACGGATGTTCAATCTGTGAGGCGTCCACGGGGGATCGACGACCAGAAGTCGAAGGCCGGCGCGGCTACTACGAGCGGGTCGCGTCGGAATGACTTTTGCGTTGTCGCGAACTCGGGGCCTATTCCTGTGTGGCGTACTCGGCGAGGTTGGTCTCGAAGCCGGTTTGTGTTCCAAGAGCTAAGACTTCACCGTTGTCGATGTCTTCTTGCCAGACGAGCGATCCCGTCGAGGCGTGTAGAGGATGGTCTTGAACGGTGAGGATGCGGGCTCCTTCCCCGCTGATGGTGTGTGCATGCGCCGCCCATCCGGGTGCGGACAGCATCAGGTCGCCTGCGGCCCAGTCGAAGCGCTGGCCTTCGACGATGCTGTATCCGCTGCCGGCGAAGTGGTAGTTGATGGCGGAGCTCATGTGCCGGTGGGTTCCGCCGGCGAAATCGCCGCCGATCGCGGTGATGGTGGCGAAGAATGACGGTGTGGTGCCGTTGAGGCGTCCGGTCGCGGGGTTGTACAGACAATACAGTGGCCGACCCGTGTATCCGGTCTTGAGGCCAAGGACCCCGGTGAGGTGTTGGCTGACCTCCGACCAGGCGAAGAGGAGGGGTGAGTCGGTGATCGGGTCTGGGTCGATGATGTGTTCGTAGGGGAGAAGTTGGCTGCCGTCATCGCCTAGTGCGATGGCGGGTGCCAGGTCTTTCGCGCGGCGCCCCGATGCAGGAGCGGCTTCGTGGGCATGAGTGTCGACCGTGCTGCCGAAGTCTTCGTAGTAGGCAGAAATCGATTCCAGCAGGGCGGCATTGGTGTAACGCAGATACCGGAAGGCGGTTGTGCCGTTGTTGGTCAACGCCTCGAGATTCATCGACGGCTTGGTCCACACGTCTTGCTGGACCACGTGCATCGTGCGGGCTCCGATGTGAACCGTGCCGCTGCCCGCCAGGCACATCGTCAGGCCAGTGGTATTGGCGCGGACAGGGACGGTGGATTCTCCGGGCAGCAGCATACCGAGGCTGACCTGTGTGGCGGGGGCAAGGCCACGGGCACCTTTCGGCGCCTGCGGATGCACGATCAGCATTTCGCGGCGGCCGCGGTCATCGGGTTCGCCTGCCTCGAGTGCGGCGAAGGCGGTGTCGATCTCGGTGGCGCTGATCATCAGCGGAGACCACTGTTCCCGCTGGTATCGGGGTGTCTGGCGACTGTCGAGCAGGTGGGCGTGCGGGCTCATTTCTTCTCCTGGATCTGATCGGTGGTGTCGGGTGTGGTGGGTTCGAGCGATATGCCGGCGGTCTCGGGGGTGAACCGCATGACGAGGGCGCCGAGGAGAGCGGCCGACGCGAGGTAGCCGACGAACAAGAAGGCAACGTTGTTCTGTGCGGTCCATTGCTGCAGATAAGGGGCGGTGCCGCCGAACACGACGGCGGAGAGCGCGTAGGGCATGGCGATGCCTGAGGCGCGTACGCCGGTGGGGAACAGTTCGGACAGGACAGCGGGCAGGATCGAGGCGACGAAGGCGAACAGCACGAGCGCGATCGTCATGGCGATACCGAATTGCCATGCGCCTTGTCGGGCGAGGTGGTCGAGGGGGAATGCAGTCACGGCGACGCCGAAGCCGTAGATGTAAAAACTCCGGCGTCGACCGATACGGTCCGACAGGGAACCGAGGAGCGGCAGGACCGACGCACTGACGGCGAGCGCGATCACTCCGCCCCACAACGCTGCCGTGGGGTCGATGTGGGCGACGGAGATTGCCCAGGTCGGTCCGCTCACTGCCCAGGCGTAGAACATCGCGGTGACCGACGCCATGAGAAGGAACACCCGTGTCCCGGCGGCGCGGTAGGTCCACAGATTCGCAATGAGAGAGGATGACGAGACAGCCTTCGCCGCAGCGGATGTGAAGGCGTGGGTCTCCTCCATGCCGCGGCGGAGATAGAGGGTGATCAGGCCGAGGGCAGCACCGATGAGGAAGGGCAGGCGCCAACCCCACGTGGCCATCTGGTGGTCACTGAGTGCGGTGGTCAGAAGGGCGCCCATGGTGGTGGCGGCCATGATCGCGAGGAAGCCGGATACGTAAATCGAGGAGGACCAGAGGCCTCGCCGGGCGGGAGGCGCTTCTTCGGCGATGTAGGTGTAGGCAGCGGCGACTTCCCCGGTATGTGCGAGGCCCTGCAGCAGTCGAGCGGCGAGAAGGATTGCGCCGGAGAGCACACCGACGGAGGCGTAGGTCGGGGTGAGACCGATGAGAAGCATCCCGGTCGAGGCACAAGCGATGGCTACGAGCAGTGAGTGCTTGCGGCCGAATCGATCAGCCATCCATCCGAAAAGGAGCCCGCCGAAGGGGCGGATTGCAAATCCGACGCCGAATACCACCAGGGTGGAGAGCAGTGCCGAGGTGGCGTTCGCCGGGTTGAACAGTGCCTTGGCGAAGAAGGGCGCGAACACGGCATAGCAGGTCCAGTCGAATACCTCGAGACCGTTCCCGAGTGTGACGCCGATCAGGCTGCGCCGTCGCCGCAGTGTACTGTCAGGCGTCTCGGCGGGGTGTCCGGTCACCTGAGTCGTACTCGGGTCAGGACGATCGGTGGGCGGTGCAGTCATGGCACGTCCTCGTTCAGTGATGGGTGTGGTCGCGGTGCAGCGAAGGTGCGCGCTGGTCGACAAGTTGTTTGCGAATCTTCGCCAGGGCGCCTTGTGCATTGAAGCCGGTGGCTCCCACTGTGATTCCGCCGCGCGAGTAGGTGAACACACGAGTGGAGTGGGAAAGTTCGACCGCGTCGATGTCCACGGCGGTCAGGTCTGGGTCGCCTACGTGCTGAATTCGGGTGCCGTGCTGATCGGACCAGACGAACGGCACCGTCGACGCGTGGCGTGGCGCGTGCGGATGCACGATGTTGTGCGCGGCGACCGCGGCGTGCTCGCGGGCGTTGGTCCAATGCTCCACCCGCATCTCGTCGCCGTAACGGGGGTTGAACCAGCGCGCGACGTCACCGATGGCGTAGAGATTCGATGTGCCCTTTACCCGCAGGTCGGGGCCGCACACGAAGCCGTCCCGGATGGGGAGCGAGGAGTCGGCTGCCCAGTCGGTGCAGGGCGTGGTCCCGATCCCCACCACCACTACGTCGCCGACGACGGTGTCCCCGTCGTCGAGGTTCAACTCGACGGCTCGCCGGTCTGCGTCATAGGACGCACCGTGCACGACCGTTCGGCATCGCACGGTCACGCCATGGAGTGCGTGTAGTGCCGCCAGCGCGTGGGAGACCGGTTCCGGCAGCACCCGGGCGGCCATCCGTTCTCCGGCTTCGATGATGGTGACGTCGAGGCCGAGTTCGCGCGCACTGGAGGCGACTTCGGAGCCGATGAATCCGCCGCCGACGACGATGACGCGTGGGCGGCGACGCAGGTCGTTGCGGAGCGCAGTTGCGTCGGCAAAGGTTCGCAGATAGTGCACGCAAGGTATGCCCTCGAGTGCGGGCAGATGGCGTGGTGCGGAGCCGGTGGCGAGGATGGCGTTGTCGTAGCGGATGACGCTCCCGTCACCGAGGGACAGTGTCGACGCCGCGGTGTCCACGGCGACGGCCGGTGTTCCCTTGCGGTAGTCGATGCCGTGTCCGAAGTGGTCGGTCAGATGCGGTGACGGGAGGTCGGTGTTCGACAACACTGCCTTCGACAGTGGCGGCTTGTCATACGGCTCTTCGTTTTCCCCGTCGACGAGGATGATGCGGTGGTGAGGGTCGTTGTGTCGTAACGCCGCCGCCGCTCGGATTCCGGCAACGGAGGCACCGACGATGACAGTGGTGGCCGCGGCGTGCATGGTCAGGACCCGGAGATCCGGATCGCCCGGACGGGGCAGTCGGCTTCGGCTTCTCGAAGGGTGTCCTGGTCTGCGTCCGTGGGGTGGCCGGGCCGGGTGAAGGCGATGTTGGTGTCGGGGTCGAGGTCGAACACGTCGGGTGCGGCGACCAAGCAGTTCCCGTAACCGTTGCAGGCCGCAGTGTCGATGTGGATGCGCGGTGTCATAGTGTTTCAGCTCCTGGGTGCAGAGTCGGCGAAAGACAGCGGGAGCTTTCGTAATCCGAAATGTGTCCCGGCCTCGATGGCCGTGAAGGTGGGGTCGGCCGCCAGCGTGATCGGCGGATACTGGCAAAGGGTTTCGAGGAGGATGCGCAGTTCGGATCGGGCAAGTGCAGATCCGACACATTGATGAATGCCCCACCCGAACGCCAAGTGGCCTCTTGCGGAACGGTGGATATCGAACTCGTTCGGGTGCTCGAATTGCCGGAAGTCACGATTGGCTGCGGCATTGAGAAGCAGCACCCATGAGCCTTCCGGGATGGTGGTACCGCCGACCTCGACCTCGCGAGTGGTGCGGCGAGCAAACATCTGTGCAGGAGTGCGGAGTCGCAGCATCTCCTCGACGTACAGTGGCGCCACACCGGGGTCCGCGCGAAGGCGCTGCTGCAACGATGAATCCGAAGCCAGTAAATACAGCAGTGTGCTCACCGAATTCAACGTCGTCTCATGGCCGGCGACGGCAAGAGTCAACAGCACCGAGTGTATTTCTCCGATGTCGATCGGGCGTCCGTCGACTTCGGCATCGAGTAGCCAGGTGAGGTAGTCGTCGGGCCGACGGGCGCGGTGCTCGTCGATGTCGCGGTCGACGGCCTCGACAAGCGCTGCGCGGCCTCGAAGTTGGGACTCGGCCGTCCCGTGCCTCCAAATCTCCTCGGTCAGTTCACGAAAGCGTGCCACGGTCGCAGGGGAGAAACCGACGATCTTGGTGAGCACGCGTAGCGGAATCGACAGCGCAACGTCGGCCACCGCGTCGCCTCCACCGGACTGGTGGAACGATGCGAGCACCTCGGAGATCATCGAGGTGAGCCACGGCTGTAAATCCCGTATCGAGTCGGGAGTCAACGCCCGCGTCAGCAACGACCGGTAATGGGTGTGTAGCGGGGGGTCATAGTCGATCGGTATCGATGACATGCCGTCCACCATCGGGATCCGGTGTCCGGAGGCCGAGGAGAAGGTCTGATGATCGCGAAGCGCCGCCTTGACGTCCGAGTAGCGACTGATGATCCAGTATCCGCCGTGGAGTGGCGAGTAGATCGCAGGGCCGGCCGACAACAAGCGCTCGTACGCGTCCCAGAGCGTCGAGTCATTCCAGCTCGGGCTCAGGTGATCGAATCTTTCGATCGGCGAGGCCATTTGCTCGCCTTCGGTGGTGTTTGTTGTAATGACGACCCCTCCTCGAAATCAGTGCTTCACGTCACAGTAGGAGGGCGCCGTTATATAAACAATTACCGAATTGGAGATAGGAACATAACTCTCTGCTTATTCCGCAGCAGTCACCTAAATAATGGTTCGCTTATGCGCACATCAGGAACATCGTCTTTGCCTTATGGGGAAGGGGCGATAGTGTGATTGCTATCACTGTCAATCGCTGTGCGGGGAGTTCCGTGCAGCAGTCTTCGAAGGGGACCCCATGAAGCCGAGAACCGAAGACCCTTCGCAGCTGAGCCTCGGGTACTTCTTTCCCAGCGGAAAGACTAATTTCCTGTATTCGGACGAAGCTGCTCGGCGAACACCGGCGATGACGAAAGCGAACCTGGTCGCCCTCGCGCAGGCAGCCGAACGGGTTGGCTTCGATTCCCTGTTCATCGCCGACAACTGGTCCGGGCACCAGCGGGTCGCCGAGGAGTTCGGGCACCAGTCGCCGGCATTCCATGCGCCACTACTGGCTATGGCACTGCTGGCCACGACAGAACACATCGGCGTCATTTCGACGTTCCACACTACTCACCACAAGCCCGCCCACGTCGCCCGGATGGGCGCCACACTCGATGCGTTCAGCGACGGGCGGTGGGGCTGGAACGTGGTGACGGGATTCAGTGCCGACGAGGCGGCACTGTTCGGTGAGCCGTTCATCGATCACGACGAGCGTTACGTCATGGCAGCGGAATTCGTCGACATCGTCAAGAGGTTGTGGACCGAGCAGGAACCTATCGACGTCGACGGGAAGTACTACCGGGTGACCGGACGGATCAAAACCCCTCGGCCCGTGCAGGACCCGCACCCCTTGCTGGTCAGCGCGGGTGCATCCCCGGCGGGCGCAGAGTTCGCGGCAAGGTTCTGCGATCAGTTGGTGACGTTGGCCAACACCGAGGAGCTGGTGCGTGAAGTCGATCGTCGATTGGCTGCGCTGACCGAAAAGAGTAAACGAGTGGTGGGAACGTGTCCGTTCTCGATGGCTATCGTGCGCCCGAACGAGGGCGAGGCCGAGGAGGAATATGCGCGACTGTTGCAGTCTCTCAACGTCGAGGCCACCAAGGAGATCGCCGCCGATGTGCTCGGATCGATCGAATCCTCCCGGTCGATGTACGAGAAGATGGGGGAGGAAGAAGCAACCCGCGCGTTCGGCGGCGCCGGATCGGTCTTGCAGCTGATCGGAACCCCTGAACAGGTTGCGGAGAAAATCATTTCCCTGAAGAGCACCACGGCGACAACGAATGTGCTGATCAACTTCCCGCTGTGGAGCCCGCACGAGCTGGAATCATTCTCCTCCGTGCTGCCGTATCTGCGTGAAGCGGGGGTCTGGTCGCCACCGCAGGACCGCAACTGGTCGTGGTGAAGTGCGTTCGGTGGCGTCACCGGGAGCGAAGTGCGGCACGAATTTCGTCGACGGCCGCTTGCTGGAGTGGGGAGAAATACTTGTCTCGCCGCCACAGCAACGCAATACGCTCGGAAAGTTCGAGGCCGGGAACGATCAGCTCCTGTAGTCGACCTGTAGCAAGGTCGGATTCGACGACGTAACGCGGAGCGAAAATCGCCCAGGCGTTGTCGGCGGCTGCCTGCTTCATCGGCTCGGCATGTCCGAAGCGGATGACGAAATTTGGTTCGATGTCACTCAGTCGGGTGAGCTGTTCCATCAGGTTTCGTTGGTAGATCACCTCGCGTGGCGCGCCGACGAAAGGCAATGCCAAGGCCCCGTCGAGGGACAGCGTTGTGGAGGGGGCGACGAGGCCCGGTCCGGCGCAGAGGGTGATCGGCTCGGTGCGAACGACTTCGGAGGACATGGTGTCCGGTAGGTGCCGCTGGTCCCAGGTCACCACCGCGAAGTCCGCCTCACCGGTTTCGACCGCGCGCAACGCTTCGTTGGGTTGCGAGCTGGACAGGGTGAGGTCCGCACCGGGTCGGCCACGCTGGAACCGGCTCAGAATCGGGGGTAGAAGGTAGCTCCCCACCGCCATGCTCGACGCGATGGACGCGGCGCCACCGCGCCCCGAGCCGAGTTCGTCGACGTCGCGCCTGATCTGCGCCGCCGAGGCCAGCATTTCCTTGGCCCATTGATTCGCGCGTTCCCCCGCTTCTGTCAGCAGCATGCGGTTTCCGCGGCGGACGAAGAGCTTGGCGCCGAGCCATGATTCGAGAGCGCGCAACTGCCCCGAGACGGCCGGCTGGGCCACCATCAGCACTTCTGCGGCCCTAGTGACACTGCCCTCTTCGACGACGAGGCGAAAGACTTCCAGACGCTTGAGTGAGAGCTGTGCTTCCATAACTCCTCATATAAGCAATAGGTGATGCGTATATCGAAATCTTGATATTTGCTTTATATCACGTGATCTCTATCGTTAACTGCATCACAGCCGCAGTGGTTTGGATCGCGATCCGTTCCGCGGGAACGAGGACCCAGCGCCGTGAGTCCACGGGCGCGCATCGGTGCAGCCCCCTCGAACACACAACTGGCAAGGACGACGATGAAAGTACCGTGGATAACGGAACAGCAAGTGCAAGAAAAGGTCTCGATAGCCGATGCGATCGAAGCGATCGCCGGATCGATTACCCGTGAGGTCGACGGGACCGCCCGAAACATCCCCAAGACGATGACGACCTGGGAGCCGGCCAGCAGCGCCCACGCGCTCGGCGCCTATGACGAGGGAGGCGGTCTCGTCGCTTTCAAAACCTGGGTCAATACCCCTGAGGGTGCATCGGCGCTGCTGACGCTGTTCGACGCCACTACCGGTACCCCCCGCGCGGTACTCGAGGCCGGCGCGCTCGGTGCACTGCGTACCGCGGCGGTTTCCGGGTTGGCGACACGCCTGATGAGTGCTCCCGATGCCGCTGAGCTGGCTGTGATCGGCAGCGGTCGTCAGGCGTTGGGCCAGGTTGCCGCGGTATGTGCAGTGCGCCCGATCACCCGGGTCCGGGTGTGGAGTCGGTCCGAAAGCAGCCGGATCGGATTCGCCGCCACCGTGCGCGACACACTGGGGGTGGATGCCGTCACGGCCCCGACACTCGCGGAGGCGGTCGACGGAGCGCCGATCGTCACCCTTGTCACGCGGGCGACGGAACCGTTCCTCAACCCAGGAGTGTTGTCTGCGGGAACACACCTCAATGCGGTCGGGGCGATTCTGCCGCACACAGCCGAGTTCGATCCTGCGCTGCTGGCCGATTCCGATCTGACGGTCGTCGACAGCCTCGCCAACGCGCGTCGATCGTCTCGCGAGTTGACCGAGTACTACGGCGAAGACTGGGCTCCGGTGAAGACGCTCGGTGATCTTCTCACCGGTGCGGTGGTGAGGCCGCTGAACCCTGCTTTGACGATCTTCAAAGGACTCGGGATGGGGCTGGCCGATCTGGCTGTCGCTGCAACGGTGCTCGAGTCGACCCACCGCGAAGGAGCACTGGCATGAGATTCCGTACCGACACCGCACTGATCAACGGATCGATCGCGCCCTTGATCACCCCATTCACCGATAGCGGAGCCTTGGACACAGCAAGCCTACGTCGGCTGGTCCGGTGGCAGATCGCCGCCGGATCGCACGGCCTGTCGATCGGTGGCTCCACCGGAGAGCCCAGCGCTCAGACGGTCGCCGAGCGGATCGAGGCGATCGAGACCGTTGCCGACGAGAACAATGATCGAGTTCCGTTCATCCCCGGAACCGGCTCGGCCAAGCTGGACGAAACCCTCGAGATCACCGCGGCCGCGCGGGCCGCCGGCGCCGACGCGGCGCTGATCATCACCCCCTACTACGCGCGCCCCACCCAAGAGGCGCTCTACCGGTGGTACGGCACCATCGCAGGGGAGTTCCCGGACCTGCCGATCATCATGTACAACGTCCCGTCGCGGACCGCCGTCGACCTGGATCCGACCACGGTCGCCCGCCTCCACCGGGACTTCGACAACATCGTCGGTATCAAGGAAACGACGAAGGACTTCGAACACTTCTCCCGGGTAATTTGCGAAGCGGGAGAGAGTATCTCGGTGTGGTCCGGCATCGAACTGCTCTGTCTGCCGCTGCTGGCACTCGGCGGTGTCGGGTTCGTCAGTGCCGCCAGCAACATCGCACCCCACACGGTCGCTCGGATGTACGAGCTGTGGACAGCAGGTGATCACGACGGGGCCCGCGCACTGCATTATGCGCTGCATCCGCTGGTCGACCTGCTGTTCGTCGAGACCAATCCGGCGCCGGTCAAGTGGGTCCTGCACCAGCAGGGGCGGATCGCCTCACCGCACGTGCGGTCTCCGCTGATCACGCCCACACCGGCGGGCATCGACAAGATCGAGACCCTGCTCGGTCAGGCCTCGACCATCCTGACCGAAGAGAAGGCTTTCTGATGCGCGTGGCAACGGTCGAACACGGCGGCGATCGGCGGACAGTCGTCCTCGACGCAGACGGCCGCTCACGGGACGTCACCGGGCTCACCGGTGTGGTGGCCGCGGACGTCGACATCGAGAAATTCGCTTCTCTGACCGAGCAGGATCTCCGTGGATGCCCGTTGATCGATCTGGACGAGATCACCCGTTGGTTACCACCGGTCACCGATCCGCGGCGGATACTCTGCGTCGGCTTCAATTACCATAACCACGCCGTCGAGATGGACAAGGAACCCCCTCGGTACCCCACCTTCTTCGTCCGTTTCCCCTCGTCGCTCGTCGGGCACGGAGAGCCGATCGAACGATCCCCGATGTCCGACAGTTTGGACTGGGAAGGGGAGATCGCGATCGTCATCGGCCGCGGTGGCCGCAACATCCGCGCCGAGGATGCGGCGGATCATATTTGGGGTTACACGGCCTTCGCGGACAACAGTGTTCGGGAATACCAGCTTCATGGAACCCAGGCCACGGCGGGGAAAAACTTCGACCGGTCCGGGTCGATCGGCCCGTGGCTGGTCACCTCGGATGAGATCGCCGACCCGAAAGCCCTGAGAGTGCAGACCTATCTCGGTGACAGCCGAGTGCAGTCCGGAGTTCTCGCGGATCTGGTTTTCGACGTTCCCACCGTCATCGAGTACGTGAGTACATGGACGACACTGACCCCCGGAGACATCATTGCCACCGGCACGCCCGCGGGGATCGGTTTCCGACAGGACCCACCCCGGTACCTACAGCCCGGGGAAGTGTTGACCATCGACATCCCCGGCGTCACTCGACTCGTCAACCACGTCAGATGACGTAGCGAGGAGGAAGAAAATGGCAACAAGCTCGATCGCTCAGCACGAGGACATCGCAGCATCGCTGAAGGAGGTCATGGCTGCTGTCTGTACCCCGGTCTCGGTCGTGACGGCCATGGACGGAGACCGACCCCACGGGACTACTGTCAGTGCTTTCACGTCTCTGTCGATGGCGCCTCCCATGGTCCTGGTTTCTCTCGATCGCTCCTCGGCGCTTCTCGGAATCATCCGACGCAGCGGACGATTCGGCGTCAACATCCTCGGTAGCGCCCAGTCGGCGGCGGCCACGGCCTTCGCCTGCAAAGGGGCCGACAAATTCGCCGACACACCGTGGACACGGGTCAGTGGTGTTCCCCGCTTGGACGGGGCTCCGGGATGGGTGGTGTGTGACGCGTCCTCCTT
This sequence comes from Rhodococcus sp. USK13, assembly GCF_018343855.1. Classification (NCBI taxonomy): domain Bacteria; kingdom Bacillati; phylum Actinomycetota; class Actinomycetes; order Mycobacteriales; family Nocardiaceae; genus Rhodococcus; species Rhodococcus sp. USK13. The sequence goes on from NZ_CP069242.1 coordinate 2,185,123, forward strand.
CGTCGAGGGCGGAGACCACATTCTCATATTGGGTGAGGTTCGTGAGGCGGTAGCTCACGACGGACCACCACTCACCTATTTCCGCCGCGATTTCGGCACGCACATGCTGCTCGCTCAGGAGCACCGGTGATTCCGTCACGCTCCGGTGATCACGCGGTAGACCGGGCCGTCACGGCCTTGCGGGCCGGCGGCATGGTCGTCGTGGTCGATAGCGAGGACCGCGAGAACGAGGGCGACCTCGTGGCCGGTGCCGACACCGTCAGCGCCGACCAGATGGCCTTCATGGTCCGCCACACCACCGGCATCATCTGCGTCCCGATGACGACCGAACGAGCTGATCAGCTAGGGCTTGCACCGATGGTGCCGATGAATACCGACCCCCACCAGACCGCCTTCACCGTCACAGTCGACCACACAGGCGCCGGAACCGGTGTGTCGGCCGGCGACCGCGCGATGACCGTGCGGGCCCTCGCCTGCTCGACCAGTGTGCCCGGTGATTTCCGTCGCCCCGGACACGTTTTCCCGCTTCGCTCGCGACCGGGAGGGGTCCGCGAGCGGCCCGGGCACACCGAGGCCACAATCGACTTACTCACACTCGCTGACCGTGCTCCTGTCGGCGTGATCGGGGAAATCGTGGCAGAGGACGGTTCGATGCGCCGGGGGTCGGATCTGCGCAAATTCGCGAACAACCACGGATTGCCCTTGGTCACGATCGCCGATCTCGCAGAGTTCCTGCGACCGAAAGCAACACCCGTGGAGAGACTCTCCACCTCACGAATGCCTACCGCCTTCGGCGAATTCCAAGCAATCGCCTACCGCGCGAGCGACGACGGAGTCGAGCATCTGGCGTTGGTCATGGGCGACGTGGCCGCGGCCGCCGATAGCGAACCCGGTGCCCTCGTTCGCCTACACAGTGAATGCCTGACAGGGGACATTCTCGCCTCCACCAGGTGTGACTGCGGTAGCCAACTCGAGCAGGCACTGGTGGCGGTCAGTCAGGAGCACTGTGGCGCGGTGATCTACCTACGGGGGCACGAGGGTCGTGGCATCGGGTTGGCACACAAGATCAACGCCTACGCGCTCCAAGACAGTGGTCTGGACACCGTCGACGCCAACCTGGCGCAAGGTCTCTCCGCCGATGCCCGCTCGTACGCGGTCGGAGCCCATATTCTCGAAGACCTCGGCATAGGCAGAGTTCGCGTCTTGACCAACAATCCGGCCAAATGCGCGGCTTTGACCAGCTATGGGCTCGAGGTCGTCGACCGCGTCGGACTCTCGAGTAACGCAACCACCGACAACGTGCGTTATCTCCGCACCAAACGTGACCGTATGGGCCATCTCCTCGACATCCCCGATGTCATCGACTCTGAAAGAAGTGTGCTGTGACCGCAGATCTCGGCGATCAGGTTCTGACACCCCTGAACTTTCTCGAACGTGCGGAGGCCATCCACGCCGATCGCACCGCCATGACCTACCGCTCCCGGTCGTGGTCGTACGGTGAGTTCGCGGTCACTGCCCGCCGCATGGCCGGCACCCTCGCAGGCCACGGAGTCACACCCGGTGACCGCGTCGCCGTCCTGGCATCGAACACCCCACTGATGCTGCTCGCACACTTCGCCGTTCCCTTGGCAGGCGGTGTGCTCGTCACCCTGAACCACCGCCTGGCTGGACCGGAACTCGCGTACATCGTTCAGCATTCCGGCGCATCTCTCGTCCTATTCGACGACGAATTTCGTTCCCTCGCAGACTCCTTCGGAATCCGGACCCTTGCGGTGGGCGAGGTGCTGGAAGCCGGCGGACCCGAATACGCCCGCTCGGTTGATGACGAGCGCAGCCTCATTTCGCTGAACTACACCAGCGGCACGACCGGCCGGCCCAAGGGCGTCATGTATCACCACCGCGGCGCCTACCTGCAGGCGCTTGCCATGATCCACCACGCCCGACTCGGTCTCGACACCGTCTACCTGTGGACGCTGCCGATGTTTCACTGCAATGGTTGGTGTTTTCCTTGGGCGCTCACCGCCGCGGCAGGAACACAGGTCTGTCTCGATCGACCCGACCCCGACACGGTATGGCAGCACCTCCGCGGTGGCGGCATCACCCACTTCAACGCCGCTCCCACCGTCCTCACCAATCTGGCTCAACATCGTGAGGCGGCAAACGGACCGCTGGGAAGAACCGTCGAGGTAGGGACCGGGGGAGCGCCGCCGTCGCCCACCCTCCTGTCGGAACTGACCGCACTCGGCATCCACACCACCCACCTGTACGGACTCACGGAAACCTTCGGCCCTGCCGTGGTGAACGAACCACGCCCCGAATGGAACAGTCTCAGTCACACTGATCTGTCCAAAGCGATGGCCGTGCAGGGCAACTCCAATATCGTCGGCACAGGTATCCGGGTCTTGGACACCGTCGGCAAGACCGACGACGCCCCGGTCGTCGACGTCACCGCTGACGGCACAACCCTCGGGGAGATCGCTGTTCGCGGAAACACCGTAATGCTGGGCTATTACCACGACGACGCTGCGACCGAGGCAGCCCGCATGGGCGAGTGGTTCAAGACCGGCGATCTCGGCGTCATGCATCCAGACGGATCGGTCGAGATTCGGGACCGGGCGAAAGACATCGTGATCTCGGGCGGAGAGAACATCGCCACGGTCGAAGTCGAGCACGTACTCACCTCCCATCCCGCGGTCGCCGAGGCGGCCGTCATCGGAATCGCAGACCCGAAGTGGGGTGAAGTCCCGGTGGCTGTCGTCACGCTCCGGCCGGGCGCGGAGGTGTCGACCGAGGAACTCATCGCCTTCACCCGCACCCAACTGGCGGGTTTCAAGACGCCTAAGCACGTCTACTTCCGCGAATTGCCCAAGTCTGGGACCGGAAAGATCCTCAAGCACCGGCTCCGCGAGCTCATTTCACCGGAAGCTCCGCAGGCGCTGCCAGCGACCGTCGAATAGCGCGGCTCGCTGCTCTCCGCCGTAAAGGGCCACCGACCCCTACGCGAAACAAGTCCTGTGACGACTACTGGGTCGCGTACGAACACAGGCTCATCCGCCGAACTCTTGGTAACGTGCAGTTGAAGGCGGCGACACTTTCCCTGAGGGGAGAAGCACCGTGGTACCGAATGTGGGTGAGGCCGCAGTGCCCGACGCCGCTGAGACCTCGCACCCGATCAGGAGACCGCAATGGCCACCAAGAACCGCATCCTCATCGTCGTGACGAACGTCGCCGAGTACCAGAAGGTCGGCTACCGGACAGGTCTGTGGCTGGGCGAACTGACGCACTTCTACGACTACGTCACCGATAACGGCTACGAAGTCGACATTGTCAGTCCTGCAGGCGGTTACGTACCGATCGACCCGGAGAGCCTCGCTCACGACGTGCTCGGTGACCTCGGCACCGACAAGCGCTACCGCGACCGCGAGTTCATGGATCTTCTCCGTGACACGAAGAAGGTCACAGACGTCGACGTCGAGGAATACGACGCCATCTACTTCACCGGCGGCCATGGTGTGATGTTCGACTTCGGCGGTGACGACCTCGGTGCAGTGACGGCGAAATTCTACGAATCCGGCCGGATCGTGTCGGCGGTGTGTCACGGACCGGCCGGCCTGCTCAACGTTCCCCTGAGTGACGGCACCCCACTTGTCAAAGACAAGAATGTCACCGGCTTCTCCTGGCCGGAAGAGGAGGCGGCACAACGGGCCGACGCCGTCCCGTTCAGTCTTCAGGACGAGCTGAAAAAGCTGGGAGCGAACTACAGCATCGCCGACGAACCGTTCGCAACCTATGTGGTCGAGGAGGGGACGCTGATCACGGGGCAGAACCCGGGGAGCGCCCGCGCTGTGGCGGAAGCAGTGGTGAAGAGGCTCCACACCCGATAGCGCCCTGATGTTCGGTGCCCCTCCGTCTTGTCGAAGAGCATTCCTACTGTGTGCCTACTGTCACTTCACCGGCCCGCCGAGACCGTGAAGCGGCTGTCGGCCTCTTCACGGATCTGCGACGGCGCCGGATGCGGAAGGACGCCCGCTTCGACTACTTCACGAAGTCGAGCAGGGCGTCGTTGACCTCCTGGAAGTGGGTCCAGAGCAGGCCGTGCGGGGCGCCTTCGACCTCGACGTACTGCGCTTCGGGAAACGCTTCGTGGAACGGACGCCCGGCGGCATCGATCGGGAGAATGTTGTCCTTCGTCCCGTGCAGGATCAAGGCAGGTTTGCCCGACTCGCGCACCTTCTTGATGTCGGCACGGAAATCTTCGATCCAGCTGGACACGACGGCATACGCCGCAACGGGAGCGCTTCCGGCCGCAACATTCCAGCTGTTGCGTACGGCGGCTTCGCTGATCCGACTGCCGAGGTTCTCGTCGAGGTTGTAGAAGTCTTTGTAGAAGTTGTCGAACCAGGCGAATCGGTCTTCGCGGGCTGCGGCCTCGATGCCGTCGAATACCGACTGCGGCACGCCTGTCGGGTTGTCGTCGGTCTGCAGGAGGAAGGGCTCGAGGGAGGCGAGGAAGGCGAACTTGGCGACGCGATCAGTGCCGTAGATGCTGGCGTACCGGGCGAGCTCGCCAGTGCCCATCGAGAATCCGACGAGAATGACGTCGTTCAGGTCCAGTGTGGTCAGCACGGTGTTCAGATCCGAGGCGAACGTGTCGTAGTCGTAGCCGGTGGTCGGCTTGCTGGACTGCCCGAACCCGCGACGGTCGTACGTGATCACCCGGTATCCGGCTTTCAGCAAAGCTGCCGACTGGCGCTCCCACGAATGGCCGTCGAGCGGGTAGCCGTGGATGAGAACGACTGGTTGTCCTGTGCCGTGATCCTCGTAGTACACCTCGATGGGAGTGCTGTTCTCGGTGCCGACCTCGATATATGCCATGGTGACGCCCTTCCCTGATCCTCGACTCACCGAGAACGTGCGTTCTCCGGTGCGTGGACTACTCTAGAGAACGCTGGTTCTCTGGGCAAGGGGTAAGTGACGTGGATGTAGACGCAGCGAAGGCAGCGGTGCTCGAATCGGCCGATGCGCTCTTCTATGCGCGCGGCATCCAGTCGGTCGGCATGGACGAGTTACGCACCGCCGCCGGGATCTCCCTCAAGCGGATGTACGCACTGTTTCCGTCCAAGGCTGCCATCGTTACCGGAGTCCTCGAAGGGCGTACCGCAATGTGGAATGACGGCATTCGCGCGGAGGCGAGCCGATACGACACTCCGCGCGAGAAACTGTTGTCGATATTCGACTTTCTCGACGCCTGGTTCCACGAGGACGAGTTCCGCGGTTGCGCCTTCATCAATTCCTTCGGTGAGCTAGGCAGCACCATGCCCGCGGTCGCGGCGGCAGCACACAGTCACAAGAAGCAGTTCATCGACTACGTCACCGACCTGGCGGTACAGGCCGGATGCGCGCCGATTGTCGGGCTCCAAATCGCGTTGCTCGCGGAGGGGGCGCAGACAACCGCCGCCATCTCCGAGTCGCCCGAATCTGCTATCGCCGCGAAAGCGGCCGCGGCCATCCTCCTCGACAACTGTGCGCCGTGACGAGGCTGAAGGCCAGGACTGTTCGGCTCACCTCGCTGTGTCGAAGCCCCGCCTCAGCACCGCGTCGGCGCGGGCTCGCCTCGGAATCGCGCCGCGATGAACTCGTACGCATCCGGGAAACCCACCACGGCAGTGGTCATGTGCTCCGAGATTTCGTACGGCACGAACGTCAGGTTTGCTCCGGCCGAGCAGTATCGACGGGCCACCTCTGCCACCGAATCAAAGGGTGTGAGCCCATCGAGCGTGCCGTGCCACATGTAGACCGGCGCCGTCGGCACACCCTCGAAATAGCGGAGACTGTTCTCGCGTAATACCTGGCGTGCGGTCGAACTCGCCATAAGACTGGTCGACGCGGCCAGCTGCCCGGCGTTCCGGAAAGCGCCGTGGAACAGAAGGAATCGCCGGCACTCGTTGCTCATCCATTCGCGCAGCCACAGACCTGTTTCGTTGAGCTGCGACGACACCGGCAGCCGCTCCGGGTACTCACGCTCGAGGCCGACGGCCGCCGCGAAAGCGAGCCCGAACCCGGGGTGCGGGTTGAACCCGAGCCCCTCGGCCATCTGTTCGAGATCCGCCGGGATTCCGCCCTGCACCACAGCGGCAAGCTCGAGCTCGGGAGCATAGGTCGGCGCGAGCGCCGCCGCCCAGGCGCTCGCCATTCCGCCGCCGGAGTAGCCCGCCAAAGCTACGGGGCTGTTCGTGAGGCCCAATTCGGATACTCGCTGAACCGCGCGAATGCTGTCCAAGGTAATCATGCCGCCGAGTTTGGCGGCACCGTACGCACCGGTCGGGCCGAGGTGGTCCGGCACCGAAACGGCCCATCCCCGCTGCAGGCCCAGATACATCCCCGGCGATTCCTGCATCTCCAGGTTGAACAGAGCCCGTGAGGGCGCGCACTTGGTGCCCAGTGAATTGACGATCGCCTGATACGACACCAGCGGTGGATTCGCGACGCCCCGGGGGAGCAGCACCGTCGTGACCGCCAGGATGGGATTTCCGGCGGAATTCGTCGAACGGAACGCGATCTGCCAGCCGTCCGAGTTGGCGTACATCCACGTGTCGATCCGTCGAGTGCGAACCACGTCGCCCGGCTGAATTGCCGCGAGATCGGCGGGAGCGAGGTAGAACGGATCCGGGTCGGGCCAGGGATAGAGCGGTTCGGCGCTTGCCGGTACCGGAACTGTCATTGCAAGGAAGATGGCACCGAGCATCGCCGCCATCAATGCCCTGAAGGCTCGCCGCATGAATTTGCTCCCTCTGCGCCGTATCGTCAAGACGCTGTGACTGTATACGAGCAGAGAGAGGCTCCGTTACAAATGTGGTCACGGCACGAACCATCCGACACGCATGTGGACGAACGCCCGACAATGCGCTGTCACCCGGGCAGATGACTGTCGGTCGACGCAGCGGGTGGCGGTGGCCACGTCCGAGACGTCGCCACCGCCGCTCCAGCTGTTAGCTACCGAATCCGCTGAACAGCTCGAGGAGACCGTCGAGACCGAAGTCCAGGCCGCCGCCGCCCGGGGTGGTCGAGCTGACAGTGACCCGCACGGGGGCGATGGGGTCCTGGTAGTCGACGTCGCCCTCCTCCTTGCACTTCGTGCGCACCTGGTACTCGCCGTCGGGGAAAACAGCCGAGGTGCCGACGCCGGACGCGTTGGTCAGCACCTGACCGGCCACCATGGTCGGACCGGTCACGGGGAAGCTCTGGCCCACTTTCGTCGTGGAGTCGAGGACCGTTGCGTCGGCGCTGTAGACGGTGCCCTCGCACTTGACGAACGGCTTGGTGGTGTTCAGTCCGGTGATCGAAGTGGTGATCGTGCCTGCACCGGCGTCCGCGGTCACGGTCGCCGCACCGGTGATCGCTGCGGAACCGATGGCGGGGTTTGCGATCAGCGTGAGCGCGGAGAGTCCGGCGATGATGCCGGCGCCGGCCAGGCGCCGCTTGGTGGAAGAAGCCACGAGAGTTGTCCTTGTCGTTGGTCGCCGGGCCCCCGCACGCGGCGCATGTGATTCTTGCGTGCCAGCTCCGGATCACCCGGGGGTGAGCTCGGCTGAAGCACAAGAACGGTTAGCCTGCCCTCTGTGAGGGCTGCCTAAGTAGATGGTGTGAAGCTGCCTGGAGTCAACAGATGTGACAGGGGTCACCATGAGACCTGTGAGTACTTATTAACCGCCCACGGTTAATAAGTAGTCACAGGTGCCCCTCGACATCCAGCCAGGGGCGCGTCACCCACATCGGCACCCGGTCGTCGCAGAAGTGAGCGGCATTCGGATAAGACGCGCGCAAAGAGGACAGCTTCACCGCTTCGGAGTCAATAGTGTTGTGGCTCACGCTCGAAGGAGATGTGATGCACAACGAATTCGATGCCGTCATCGTCGGTTCCGGAATCAACGGACTCGTCGCCGCGTCCATGTTGGCGCGATCTGGCTGGAAAGTGGCACTCCTGGAGAGTAATCCGGAGATCGGTGGGTTCGTCGGAAGCGGTGAGCGCACGGTGCCCGGCTATGTGCACGACACGTTCTCTTCCTGGTATCCGCTGTTCGTGTCGGGCCCCGCGCACACGGCGCTCGGCGACGACCTGGCCCGTCACGGGCTGCGGTTCTGCAACACCGACGAGGCCGTGACCGCGAGCGTTGCCGACGCGGCCGCGCTTCTCCGTGCAGTACCGAGAGAAGTTCGGCGAGACGCCATCGGCAACGCTCCGGCGATGACGGTGCCTGTTGCCCGTGCTCGACACCGCCACGGAATAGGAAGGTGCGATTACTCCTCCGCTCGAGGTCGACCTGTGTCGTCGTGGCAGGATAGTTCGGTGCCGAGGCGACTGGCGCAGAGCTCGTTGAGTTCTGAGATCACTCTGATCTCCAGCTCGGTGGGGCCGCGGAGAATTCTGAGCAGGCGCATGAAGTACTGCCTGGGGGAGAGTCCGAAGTTTACGTAGATATCCTCGTTGGAACCACCGCCGTAGTGTTGCCATTGGAGCGCGAACCCGAGGATTCGCGCCTTTTCGGTGGGTCGAACATTGCTGGTGTCTGGCATCTTGTGTGTCTCCTCCCTCAGATAAATCGATGCGGCAGGGCTGCTCCGCGATGTCGTACACTCACCGCGTCCGTGCTGACAGAGCATTCAGCAGCGATTCAGGGCTTTCAGCTGAGGGGAGGCGGGCGACATCTTCCACGATGCGGTGTGCGGCAGCTCGACCCATCACAGGGTCGACGAGCGAGTGGAATTTGGTGACGAGGGTGTCCCAGCGCCGATCCAAGTGACGTGCGGGCGTCGATCTGGACTCGATCGCGCAGAGCGACCACCTGCGGGTCGATCAGGGACACCGGCGAGAAGGCCTGTTCGCTGAGATCGCCCGTCACAAACGCCATGGCAGTAGTGAACCGCAGGCTGAACTTTCCCTCGAGCGGTGTGGAAGGCTCCCGGAGTCGGTCCGAGATCGACTGGGCGCAAAAAGGACTCATTTTCCTTGACGAGCTTGCGGGCACCGAGTCTCACCGCCGGATCACGACGATGACAGCGCTACCGAACACCCGGTCGCTCTACATTCGTAATCCGGCTCGGGCTGGACGACTGCGGCCGGCGGCTATTCCGTTTCTGGTCAAGGGTTTCGGGGGCGGTTTGTCCAGCCACCGGTCGGGCGCGGCACCCAGCCTCCGGCACCGTGCGTGCCGCCGTCGACGTGGATAGTGCTGCCAGTGACGAACCGGGACAGGTCGGAGGCCAGAAACAGCGCGGCACCCGCGACGTCCTCGGGTTTACCGGGTCCGCCGAGCGGTGACCACAACGGCCACAGTGCGCGGTCCGGCTCGGGCACCAGGTTCCCATAAGGAACTTGTGCTGTCTCGATCAGGTCCGGTGCAACCGCGTTGACCCGGATTCCCGCTGGACCCACCTCGGCCGCGAGCGAGCGGGTGAATTGCATCGGGGCCGCCTTGTACGCGGAGTAGACGGTGTGCCCCGGAATTGCTCGGTGCGCCTCGACGGTGGTGAGGTTTACTACCGCTCCGCGCCCGCGCTCGGTCATCCCCGGAAGTAGTGCATGCGTGAGCCGCAGCGCATGGGCGAAGTTCACTTCATGTAGGCCGGCCCACTGCTCGGCGGTGTCGGTGGTGAATTCTTGGGGCGCGCGTACGAAGTGCCCGACGTTGTTGACCATCATGTCCGGTCGGTGCTCGACCAGTGCTGGTTCTACCTGCGAAGAGCAGACGTCGGCCACGATCGCGTCCAGTCGCCCACCGGCGGCACCGTCGAAGTCGACGTCTCCGATGGGGTTCACGTCAGCGATGAGGACATGCGCGCCGTGGGCCGCGAAGCCGCGCGCGATTGCGGCTCCGATGCCGGCCACACCGCCGGTGACGACGGCACGCCGGCCGCGCAACAGTGCGCCTGGTGTGAAAGTGAGGGTCATGCTTGTCATCTCAGGACATGTCGGTGCCGCGATGCCCCTTTGCTCCCGGTCACCGGGAGGATTACACCGCTCCACACGGTCTTTCGGATTTCATCGAGCCCGTGGGCAATGCAAAAGCACGCCGGACTCCGTGCAACGTGAATTACGTTGACCGACGATGGTGAATCGGTGAAATGACGTTTGCCTTAACCCTACTGGCGAAATTACCCTCCGATCCGATCGGTTCGGGTGCCCATCGCCAGTCAGCTTCAAATCTGAAAGGAGCACCTGATGGCGAATCCGCCCCAAGTGCCGCCCGCACGCCTAGCGACACCCACCGAGAACCGCCTTTCCTCGCACGACGGATCCCTGCTCCGCAAGGTCGCATTGTCGAGCCTCCTGGGAACAACGATTGAGTATTATGACTTTCTCCTCTACAGCACCATGGCTGCCCTTGTATTCGGGCAACTGTTCTTTCCTGCCTCGAATCCGGCTGTCGGTACAGTTGCCGCATTCGGTACCCTCGCGGCCGGTTATGTCGCGAGACCGCTCGGCGGTGTGATATTCGGGCACTTCGGTGACAAGCTCGGCCGAAAGTCGATGCTGGTGATCACCATGACCACGATGGGTATTGCCAGTGTGCTGATCGGAATGCTGCCCACATACCAGGGGATAGGAATCCTCGCGCCGATCCTGCTTATCGTCCTTCGCGTTATTCAAGGCATCGCGGTGGGTGGGGAATGGGGAGGTGCGGCGCTCATGGTCGTCGAACACTCGGACGCGGACCGCCGCGGGCGGTGGGCCGGGATCATGCAACTCGGAACACCGTTCGGCTTTCTTCTGTCGACGGCAGCGATTGCGGCCGTGACCCTCCTCCCGGAATCCGCGCTCTTGACCTGGGGATGGCGAATTCCCTTCTTGTTGAGCGCAATCCTGATGGTGATCGGACTCTACGTCCGACTCCACGTGGTCGAGAGCCCCATTTTCGTCGAGGCATCAGCCAAACGAAAGGACCGGCGCAGTCCCGCCCTGGAGGTGCTCCGCCGTCCGAAGCAACTCGTCTTGGCGGTGGCCGCCGGCCTGGCTCCGTTTGCCCTGACCTCCCTGACAAGTACGCATGTTGTGGCTTACGCATCCGGAATTGGCTATGCGGTCTCCGATGTCATGGGTGCGCTTCTCGCAGTGGTCGCCATATCGATCGTCTTTATTCCCCTGTTCTCGACCCTCTCAGACCGGCTTGGTCGACGTCGAGTCATGATCTCCGGGGCCATCGGAACGGTGTTGTTCGCGATTCCTCTGTATGCGATGATCAACACGAAATCCATGTTGGTCATGGTCGGCGCCTTGATGTTTGCGCAGCTCCTGCAGAATGCAATGTACGCGCCGCTGACGCCGCTGCTGTCCGAAATGTTTGCTACCCCTGTGCGCTACACAGGTGTTTCCATGGCTTACCAGACCGCAGCCCTTCTCGGTGCCGGATTTACTCCCCTGATCGCCAGCGGCCTGGTCGCGGCAACCGGGTCAAGTGTGCCGTTGAGCTTGATTGCCGCAACCACCGCTCTCGCCTCGATTGGAGCACTCGCACTCACTCCCGAGACCAATGGGCGTGATCTGAATCAGAATCTCGTACCGTAGTGTTACTGCAGCATCCATATCCAGGGACCAGCCACACGCCCCACCGATGACCACTGAGTGGGAATCCGAATAGAAGCACCGTGATCAACGGCTAGGTTGGGCGATGCACCCGGCCATCCACGCCGAGGCCCAGAAAACTCACACGCATACCCCGCTGCTCCCTCAGTCAGCAGCGCTGGGCGCGGGCGCGAACGCGAGAAGGGCGAACACGAAGAAGGTTCTCATCGTCGGCGGCACCGGAATGATCGGCGCCTACGCCGCACTACATCTGCGTGAGCAGGGCAACGACGTCACCGTGGCAGCGCGTAACGCTCTCGGCGACGAGTCCCCGGTCCGAGACTTCCCGGCCCTGCTCGGTGACTACACCGAGCAGACCTTCACCGTCGAGCAGCTTTCCCCTTTCGACGCCATAGTCTTCGCCGCCGGCCAAGACGTGCGCCACATGAGCGGAGACGTTGATCAAGCGGCGTTCTGGGAGAAGACGCAGATCTCCGGCATTCCCCGCTTCGCTGCGCTCGCCAAGCGCGCCGGTGTACCGCGCTTCGTCCAGGTGGGCAGCTACTACCACCACCTGCGTCCAGACCTCGCCGAAACCGTCCCCTATATCGCGGCTCGGCGTGCTGCCGACGAGGGTGCTCGGGCGCTTGCCGACGCGTCGTTCAACGTCTCTACTCTCAATCCACCATCGATCCTCGGCGCCATCTCCGGAGTCTCCGCGCGGCGGTATGGGCGGATGATCGCGTGGGCAGCCGGTGACTTGCCCGACATCCCGGACTTCGCGCCGCCCGGGGGATCGAACTATATGTCGGCTGATTCTCTTGCACAGGCGATCTGGGGCGCACTTCAACACGCTGAACCGGGCAAGGCGTACCTCGTCGGCGACGAGAATCTGACCTTTCGCGAATACCTCCAGATGCTCGTCGACGCAGCGGGCGGTACACGCAGCATCGACGAACGGGACGAGGAGCACCCCCTGCTGCCCGACGCCCTGATCGTCCAGGGCCGGGGCAACACCATGCACTACGAGCCTGACGCAACCGAGACAAGGCTGCTCGGTTACACACGCGCAGATTGCAGCCGTGCGATCGCGCAGATCGTGCACACCGCCCTTCGCGCTTCTGTATGAGACCGCACACAGCACAAGGGTCTCTCGCACACCCGCTCGATGGCCATCCGATCCGCAGGTCGACCAGCGGGCGTAGCGGTACACCCTTTGTCGTCACCCTAACGGACGGCGGGACGGGTTGTCCTACATCAGGTGTCCACAACGACCCGGAATTGCTGGAGTGAGGCATCGGTTGCGTCCGGAATGTTCATTCCCGCGTCCACACCGCTGCGCAGATAGTCGACGACGGTCTGATCGAGCCGCTCTCCCGGCACCACCGCAGGGATACCCGGCGGGTACGGAGTGATCTGCTCGGCTGCGATTCGGCCGGCCGCCTCACCGGCGTCGACCATCTCGGCCTTACCGAAGAACGCGTCCCGGGGCGACATCACCGATTCGAGCTGCAATTCTTCGGGTCCCGGCAACGAAATAGGCGGTGGTGGATCGAATGTGGTTGCGGCTCGAGCCACTTGGTCGAGCGCGGTGACCAGCCGGTCGGCGGTGTCGTCATCGTCGGCCATCGACATGGTCGCCATGATTCGGCGATGATCGTGCATGCCGAGGTCGAGGTGGCAGTTCTCGCGCACCCAGTCGGTGCACTGGAATCCGGACACACCGAGTTCGCTGACGTCGATGAGGATCTGCAGCCGGTCGAGGTCGTGCGACGCTTCCTCACCGAGTAGCCGGTCCTCGAGCACGGTCAGTCCGTCGATTTCGGCGATCCGTTCCCTGGTGCGGCCGGCGAGCGCGAGAGCACGGCCGAGAAGGTCCGCGCCGCGCTCTACCATCTGCCGCCGCCACCCGTCCATGGCCGAATACAGCATCACGTTCGGGCTCGTCGTCATCAGTAGGTCCGCGCAGGCGGACAGATGAGTGCCGTCGATCAGGTCACCCTGCACGTGATAGACCGAGCCTTGCTCGAAACCCGCTCCCATCTTGTGGATGCTCACCACGCACACATCGGCACCGGCGTCCATCGCCCAGGTCGGCAGGTCGTCGTGGAAGGGAAGATGGGCACCCCACGCCTCGTCGACAATGAGCGGCTTGCCGCGCTCGTGGCACACCTGCGCGATGGCTCCGATGTCCGCACACGTGCCGTAGGGGCTGGGACTCACGATCAGGGCACCGGCCGCGTCGGGATACTTCTCCCACATGGCCCCCACCTGGTCCGGGGACGGAGGATGAGAGAAGTGCATCTCCTCATCCCAACGTGGGGTGATCCACCGGGGCGTCACACCGCTGAACACCAATCCCGCCACGATCGATTTGTGCGAATCACGTGAGACCAGCATCCCGCCGGGATCATTGCCCGCGACGGCCATCATTGCGGCCTTCACCGACAGCGAGCTGCCGCACGTCGAGAAGAAAGCCTGCTCCGCCCCTACCGCCTCCGCCATCAGCTGCTCAGCCTTGGACAGGTAACCATTACTCGACTTCCGGTCATCCAGACCGCCGGAAGCGAGCACGTCCGAACGGAACGGATCGGCGCCGAGGACCTTCGTCACCCGCTCGTCCGCGCCCCGCCCCAGACGATGCCCCGGCGGGGAGAATCCGTATCGGTCGAGCCGATGATATTCCTCCAACGCATCCAACAACGGTGTCTGCGACTGATCCATACCGAGAGGTGTACCCGCACCGTCAAGTCCTGAACACCGACGCGTCGGATGCTCCTGCCAGACCCACCGGTCGCGTGGCCGGCGTACCGTGCGTCGTGGTCCCGACTTCGTGTACAACCGCAGTCGGACAGTGACTTCGGGATCCCGTGGGGGCTGCATGCCTGAGTGCCGCCGTTCACCGCGCGGGCGGTCGAGAATGATCGAGAGGAGGTCCGATGACGGTCATCGATTGCGCCGGAAACGGGCGGGCACGCGGCCGCGCCCACGGCGAGCAGGCCCGCGACTCGGTACATGCTGCACTCGATCGGTGGCGAGTGGGTACGAGTGCTCGGAGTCGTCGGCACCTCGCGGCGACGGGGCTGCTTGCCACGGTAGAGGCCGCGGTTCCCGACCTGGCCGAGGAGATGCGCGGCATCGCGGAGGCGGCAGGGGTCCCGTTCGCGGAAGTCCTTGCCTACAACTTCATGGACGAACAGTGGTGGGTGCACCGGGAACACCTGGAACTCGGCTGCAGTATCCTCGGAAAGGCTGGCACCGATGGCGTGTTTCTCGCCCAGAACATGGACTTACCCGATTTCATGGACGGATCCCAGATCGTTCTGCGCATCCGTCCGGACGTAGGGCCCGCGGCACTCGTGCTCAGTTCGGCGGGAATGATCGGATTGACCGGAGTCAACGATGCCGGCGTCGGCGTCTGCGTCAACGCCCTCGGCATGTTGCGCCACAACTCCGCCGGGCTGCCGGTGGCCGCTGCGATTCGGGGTGCACTTGCTCATTCATCCCTCGACCAAGCGGTCGACTTCCTGCACCGCATCTCACATGCGAGCGGTCAGCACTACGCCGTGGGGGATGTGAACGGATTCCACGGTGTCGAGTGTTCGGCCGATGAGGTGGTGGTCAGTTGCCCCGCAGGCTCACCGCTCTTGTTGCACACCAATCACCCGCTGGCCAACGGCGACATCGATCCGGACGCCGAGCGAGAACTCGCGAGGGAAGGACGGATTGCCGATTCCGTGGCTCGCCTCGACTTCCTCGAGGCGAACACCAACAGGGCCTGTGCTCACATCACCGCCGAGGTGCTTCTCGCCGACCGCACCGCACCCCTGTGCGTCACACCCCGGCAGGGACGCCGGACCCAGACGTTCGGGGCCGTCTCCTTCGAGCTCGGCACAACTCCGCCCACGGCACGCTTCTGCCTCGGTCTCCCGGACCAGCAACCCTGGATCGAACCCGGATGGCACGCGCCACCTTCGACCGACCACTCCGCATAGACCGCAGACACCACTGAGCGAAACGCCTCGGGTCGTCGGGGTCTGCGGCCGTGCAAGCGATGACCGGGTGTGAGGAATTCTGTGGGATGCGGCGTGTCGGTTAGGTCGTTCGACTTTCTGGTCCCAGAATTACGGGCATGGCCGAGATTGTTGCTTCCCGCCGCCGAGGGCGGCCCAGTAAGGGAACCCGTGCTGTAGTCAAGGCGCTGGTGCCACCGGAGCTCAAAGAAGCAGCTGCCAGCGCCGCGAAGGCGCACGGCATGACTGCGAACGACTACATCGCGGGGTTGATCGCGGCCGACACCGGCCTGACCGAGTTATTGGCATCGATTCACGAGAAACGTTCCGCCACACGCCAATCTGTGGAACCGCGGAGGTCAGGCCCGTGACGGATCACCGGTCTGGGCAGTCAGTGGCGGCCGGTAGCTCGTCGCGATAGTCACAGTAAGTCTGTCCTCGGCCAGAGACGGTCTCAGGACTGAAAAAAACTCAACGCGACACGTACGCCGTCACGGATGAGTACTTTTACGTCACAATATTTTCACGAAGGGACAGGCCCATGACCCGCACCATCGCAGTGGTCAACCATAAAGGCGGCTCCACCAAAACCACGAGCACGGTCAACCTTGCCCAAGCCCTCGTCGAAGCCGGCTACACCGTCCGCGTCGTCGACCTCGACCCACAGTGCAACGCCACCACCTGGCTCGGCGCCACGCCCGAAGCCGTCGACAACGATGTCCTGTCGGTACTCATGCTGGTGTCGAGCATCGAAGACGCCACCACCATCACCGCGTCCGGGATCCACCTCGTTCCTGCCACCAAGGAACTCGATTCCGTCGGGCCCTACTTCCTCAAAAAGCCCGGTGCCCACGGAATCCTGCGCAAAGCCCTCGCCGGCGCCCCCGACGTCGACTTCAACCTGATCGACTGCCCCGGAGACTTCGACCACCTGACCATCAGCGCACTCGTCGCCTGCACCGAAGTGCTCGCCGCTGTCATGACGGGGGCCATGGAACTCGAAGCGCTCATGCGGATCGAGAACTACATCACCCAGCAGGTCGAGCTGCTCAACCCCACTGCAAAGCTCAATCACATCCTGTGCGGCCGCGTCGAACTCGGACAGGTCATCGACCAGCAGGTCCTCGCTGCGCTCCGCGAGACCTATCCCGACCAGACGATGCGCACCATTATCCCGAAGTCCGTCCGTGTCAGCGAAAGTTACAGCGCCGAAGAACCCGTCGTCAGATGGGCACCGTCCTCGTCCGCAGCACGGGCCTACCGCGATGCCGCCCAAGAACTCGTCGAAAGGACCTCGTGATGAGCGCGACACGTAAGCCCGGACTCGCCAACAACCCCCTCGAACGCCGCCACCAGACCCCCGCAGGCGCTCACCCGGAGGGGACGTACTCGAGAACTCGTCGCATGGACGTGCTGACGAGCGTCGCACGTAAGCCGGGACTCGCCAACAACCCCCTCGAACGCCGCAAACCACGACTGCCGAATCTCGTCGAGCAGGGGGTGGACGTCGCAGGACCGGCCAACAATCCCTTCGAACGCCGCAGACGACGCTTGCCGAACCTCGTCGAACAGGGAGTGGGCGTCGCACAGGAAGCAGCCGCCACCGCCGAACCGGTGGCTCCTGGGGAGGAGAGGAAGACTCCCACACGGGTCTCCGCAGACAAGAAACAGGAATCCGTCTACATCAAGCGCGCCAAGGTCGAGGATGGCAAGAATGCCGTCGCCGCCATCGGCCACATCGCCGGCGCCCCCAACAGCTGGTCCAACCTCGTCGACGAAGCCCTCGCCCACTACCTGGCAGTTCTCGCACGCAAGTACAACAACGGCGAACCCTTCCCGCCGCGCAACGCCGAACTCGTCCGGGGGTAGTCCCGCCAATCGCGCCAGGCGGGAGAATCACGGAATGCTCTGCAGTGAACCGCTTTCCGTGAAGGAACCCTGGAGTCTCCGAAATGTGTAGGTCGGTCTCGAGCGCCTGCTCTATCGGCTGGCAGCGTTATGTTGCGGGTGGTCGTGGGGGGTCGCCGTCGGGCTGGAGCGGCGGCGACAGCGTGCGGGGGAGTAGGACGGACGCGGCGAGCCCGACACATCCGACGGCCGCGAGGACGATCATGGCGAGCGCGTACGAACGCTCGGGGGTGGTGGTGATCCCGGCGACGAGAACGGTGCCGGCGATTGCGGCGCCGAGGGAGGACCCGAGATTGGATACGCTGCGCGAGAGCCCGGAGATCTCGCCCTGTAGCTGCTCGGCGAAACTCGACTGCACGACGTTGACCGACGGGGTCAGCATGACACCGAGACCTAGCCCGATCAGCAGCAGTCCCGGCGCGAACGCCCAGACGTTCGGGGTGCCGCTCACCAGCGCCAACAGGACGGCGATGCCGCCGATCACGACGAGGAATCCGGCGAGGATCAGGGTGCGTTGCGCGCGGCGCTTCGCGAACCGTTCTGCAGCGAGGGAGGCGGCCAGCAGACCCGCCGTTTCCGCAGTGAAGATCACGCCCGTCTCGATCGCGTCGTAACCGCGCACGACCTGAAGGTAAGCCGCGACCACGAACGAGACGCCGGTGAGCAGCAGCCACTGGGTGTTCTGGGTGATCAGGCCCAGGTTGGAAGTGCGGTTGTGGAACAAGGCGCTCGACAGCAACGGTTCCGCGCCGGCGCGTTCCTTGGCGCGCACCGACCAGAAAAACCACACCAGCACGACGGCACCTGCAAGTATCAGAATGATCGTCAACCAGATATTGTTGTCCGCGGCAAGGATTCCGGTCACAACAAGGATGAGGCCGACCGCGGAGAGGGTTGCCCCGCCGACATCGAACGGACGGCTGCGGTCCGGCGGCAGCGGATCGGTGATGTTGCGGGCCAGCACCACGATGACCGCGACGACCAGCGCCTGGAACACGAACGCCGCCCGCCAGCTGATCGCCGAGGTGATCAGACCACCGATCAGCGGCCCGGCAGCCGCACCGATGCCACCCATCGCACTGATCGCCCCGAAGGCGCGTGCTCGGGAGGTGACTTCGGTGAACAACAGGGTGGTGAGGATGTAGACCGGCGGGATCAGGAGCGCCGTGCCCACACCTTCGAGAATGGAGTTGCCGAGAATGAGCACACCCAGACCGGGGGCTGCCGCGCTCATGAGGGCACCGACACCGTAGACAACCAAGCCGACGGTGAAACAACGCTTGCGCCCGTATTTGTCGGTCAGCTTTCCGCCGGGAATCATCAGTGCCGCCATCACCAGTAGAAAGATGGTGATCGCGACCTGCACACCCTGCACGCTGGTGTCGAGGTCTTCGCTGATGTCGTTGATCATCACGTTCATGTTGGAGCCGGCGAAGCTGCAGATGAACTGGGCAAGCGCCAGCGGGATCAGCACCCGGCGCAGGGCGGCCGAGCGGTGAGCTGCCTGGTCTCGTGAGTCCATCTCGCACCTGCTTCGGGTCGCAGCGGTGTCGAACAACCGACGCACTCCACGAATCCGATACCGCGAACGGTCCGTCCGTGCGTGGGGATCTATTGCTCGATAACCCTACCTGCACGGAACTTGCCATGACCGGTTGTTGGCGGTGGTGCACCCCTGCCGCGAAGTGCCACCATTACCGGCCGGTTCGGAGGACAATGATTTCGCCGGAACACTTCACGCATCTGCCCGGGAAGGGAACGGTCATGTCCGAGAAATCTCTGGTCAGGCAAGGTGCGGGAACCGTGATGGGCGGGGCGGTGTTGCTCGTCACCGTCGGTGTCCTCGAAGTACTCCAGGGCCTGTCCGCGATCGCCAAGGACGAGGTGATCGTCAGCGGAACCGATTACACCTACCAATTCGACCTCACCTCGTGGGGATGGACGCACCTGGTGTTGGGGGCGATCGTCACCGCAGTCGGGATCGCCCTGTTCGCCGGTGCCGGCTGGGCGCGAGTGGGCGCCATCGTGATCTGCGCCGTGTCGATCCTCGTCAACTTCCTCTGGTTGCCCTACTACCCTATGTGGGCGATCACCATCATCGCCCTCAACGCCGTGGTGATCTGGGCCGTATCGGCCTGGCACCGTAATACCGTGCAGAACGGTCAGATCGCCAGATGACGTTCTTCGACGAGAGAACGGTGTGATCGATGACCGGAGGACCGAAGACCAGCAATTCGTCGGAGAAAGCAGCGGGCTCACAGCGCATGCTGGGACTACTGCTGGCGATGGCGATGTTCGTGCTTGTCGTGGACACGTCACTGATGAACGTGTCGATCTCCTCGGTGGTTCGCGACCTCGAGGCCACCGTCAGCGGCGTTCAGGCGGCGATTGCACTCGAGGCGCTGGTATCTGCGGCGTTCATCCTGATCGGCGGCAAGGTCGGCGATCTCATCGGACGCAAACGCGCCTATGTGTTGGGCCTGCTCGGCTATGCAATTGGTGCGTCGGCGATGGCACTCGCGCAGAGCCTCACCGCGATAATCATCTTCTGGGCAATACTCGGTGGCATCGGCGCATCACTCCTCCTGCCCGCCATGCAGTCCCTGATCCACGGTAACTTCGAAGGGGCCGCCCAAAAGAAGGTCTACGCCCTGGTCGGGGCGGCCGCTGCGATTGCCGCCGCCGTCGGACCGCTGCTCGGCGGATTCATCACCACCTATCTGTCGTGGCGCGTCGGGTTCATGCTCGAAGTCGTCATCATCGCCGTTGTGCTTTCCGGCGTTCGGCTCGTCCAGGATGTTCGGTACACCGGACCCCGGGTCATCGACATGGTGGGCGCGGCCCTCTCCGTCCTGGGCATGGGCGGTATCGTGCTGGGCATTTTGGTGTGGCAGGAGGGCGGCGAAGCCGTAGGTGCGCTACTGGCGCTCGGTGCAGTAGCGATGGCCGGGCTGGCGTACTGGCTCGTGCGGCGCAAACGTGGCGGTAAGCCGACACTGTTGGACCCTGATCTGTTTCGCTCCAAAGTCTTTCGCTTGGGTATCACCGGGCAGATGCTCCAGCAGATCGCCCTCGGTGGCACGATGATCGCGCTGCCGATCTACCTGCAGATGGTGCTCGAGTACAACGCGATGCAGGCGGGATTGTCCCTCGCACCCCTCTCCCTCAGCATGTTCGCAGTGGCGTTGCTCGCAGGCAAGAAGGCGGGCGATCGACGCCCGAGCAGCATCATCCGGTGGGGATTCGTGCTTCTGACGGTCGGGATCGCGGCGCTGATCCCGCTGGTGCCGCGTGCCGAGTTCGGCTGGGGCTTGGTGATTCCTTTGGTGATTGCCGGATCCGGATTGGGATTGCTGGTGTCACAACTCAACAACTACACACTCGCACCGATCGAGGAGGAGCGGATCAGTGAAGCCGCCAGCGTCAATTCCGCGGCGGGATCGTTCGGGCTCTCGTTCGGGCTGGCGTTCGCGGGCGCCATCATGCTGGCAACGTTGTCCCTCACCTTCACCGCGATGGCGCAGTCGAGCAACGTGCTCCCGCCCGCAGAACAGCAACAGGTGGCGCGGGTGCTCGAGGACGACGCCGAGGTCATGAGCAACACCCAGCTGGAGCAGTTGCTCGTCGGCCAACCCCCCGAAATCCAGGAGGAGATCATCCGCATCAACACCGACGCGCGACCTCTTGCCCTGCAATTCGCCCTACTCATTCCTATTTTCGCGGGCCTGATCGGGGTGTTCAACTCGTTCCGCATGAGACGCATTCTGGACCTCGCACCGAAGAATTCCGGTGAAAGCCCACAGGAAGACTGACTCGCAGTCACCAGGCGCCGGGATGGGACGTACGCCCTTCTCTGTGTTCTCGTCACCGGGTGCCGATCTCGTCGACTTCCCCTGCTTGCCCTACGACGCGCGATATTCTGAAAGCCTGACGCACAGTCGTCCGCTCTCGAGCGTGCATCTATGAGGGGAGATCAGATGATCGTTCTCCTCACGCTTTGATGTGGGCTGCAACAGAATTTTTCGGTGACGAATGAGGACGACGGTGGGATAGGGGATCGATCATGCGTATCGAAAATTACGGGCTGATCGGAGATTTGCAGACCGCGGCGCTCGTCGGCGACAACGGCGCCATCGACTGGCTCTGCCTGCCCCGCTTCGACTCCGCGTCGTGTTTCGCCGCTCTGGTCGGCGACGAACGGCACGGCCGGTGGACCCTTGCGCCGACCGGTGAAACGCGGGTCAGTGCCCGTCGTTACCGTGCTGGCACGCTGGTGCTCGAATCGGACTTCGAGACTGCTGATGGCATGGTGCGCATCATCGACTTCATGCCGCGCCGTGGCGACGGTCCACCGCGGGTGATGCGAATCGTGCAGGGTGTGCGTGGCCGGGTGCCGATGCGGATGGAACTGGTGATTCGCCCCGACTACGGATCCATCGCCCCGTGGGTGGAACCGGCTCCGGACGGGATCCGCGCTACCGCCGGACCGGACACCTTCCGCCTCAGCACACCCGTGCCGCTGCACATCGGCAAGGGCACCGTCGGGGCCGAGTTCGTCGTCACCGAGGGAGGTCGGGCACGTTTCACCCTGTGCTGGCACTCCTCCTTTGCACCGGCACCGATCATCGAGGACGCCGATTCGGCGCTGGCCCGTACCGAAGCGTGGTGGCGGGAGTGGAGTGGGCGTTGCACCTACTCGGGCCCCTACCGCGATGAGGTGCTGACCTCACTGATCGCCTTGAAGGCGATGACGTCGGAAAATACCGGCGGAATGGTCGCCGCGCCCACGACCTCACTGCCGGAGGATATCGGGGGCGTGCGGAACTGGGACTACCGCTATTGCTGGCTGCGTGACTCCGCGCTCGCCCTCGAGGCGCTGCTTGCTGCCGGATACACCGACGAGGCTCTAGCCTTCCGCGATTTCCTCACCCGCGTCGGTACCGGCGACCCGACGAACATTCAAATCATGTACGGAATCAGCGGGGAGCGGCGCCTGACCGAATTCGACCTCGACGGCTTCCCCGGCTACGAAGGCTCCGCACCGGTCCGGGTGGGCAACGCCGCCTCCGAACAGTTCCAGCTCGACGTCTACGGCGAGGTCGTCGCCATGCTGTACGCCGGTGCGCAACTCCTCGGCCGGATCGACCCCCAGCGTTGGCCACGGTGGCGCACCGTGGTCGAGTACATCGAAACGATCTGGCGCGAACCCGACGACGGCATCTGGGAGACCCGCGGGCCACGCCGACACTTCACCCATTCCAAGGTCATGGCCTGGGTGGTGTTCGACCGGGCCGTGCGCCTCGCCGAGGAATTCGAGCTCGATGCTCCCGTCGAACGTTGGGCGCAGGTGCGCGACGAGATTCATCGTGAGGTCTGCGAACACGGTTTCGATGCCAAACGCAACACCTTCACCCAGTTCTACGGGTCCGAGGAACTCGACGCCAGCGTGCTCACCATTCCTCTCGTCGGGTTTCTACCCGGCACCGACTCCCGCGTGAGCGGAACGATCGACGCGATCACCCGGGAACTCGGCCGCGACGGGTTCGTCTCGCGATACTCGACTGCACAGACCGACGACGGACTACCCGGCGACGAAGGACAATTCCTTGCCTGCTCGTTCTGGTTGGTCAGCGCACTGGCCCTCAACAAGCGCACCGACCAGGCGCGAGCATTGTTCGAGCGGCTCACCTCACTGTCCAACGACCTGGGCCTGCTGGCCGAGGAGTACGACGTCCGCCTGCAACGACAGGTCGGAAACTTCCCGCAGGCGTTCAGCCATCTCACCCTCATCGGCGCGGCCTATGCCATCGCCGGTACTGTCGCCGACGCGTGACGGGAGATGCTGTCGAGCTGGACCGGTGCGGTGGGTTTATTCGTCGGCCGGATCGGCAGGGTTGTCGGCTCGGTTGCGGAATGCAGTCACGGCGGACTCGACAGTGGGATAGAAATGGGTCGAATCGAACCGGTCACCGACGCCGAACCGGATGAGCCGGTCCTTGATCGGTCCCTTCATTTCCGCGAAAGCCAGCCGGATCCCCTTGCTTTCCAGATAGGTGTCGAGGTCGACGAGTTCGTCGACGGCAGTGGTGTCGAGTCCGGTGATGGGTTCGGCGGCGACGACCACCCATTCCACCGGGGTTGGCGCTGTGGCCACGACCGAGCGCACGTACTCATCGAAGATTTCGCCGTTCGCGAAGAAGAGGGGGGCGTCGAACCGCACTAACACGAGTCCGGGGATGCGCTGCCCCTCGGGGTGGCGTTCGACGTCGTGGAAGCCAGGACGGTCCGCGGTCCGGACGAGTTCGGTTCGGTACGGCTGCCAGGCTTGCGCGACGACAGCGACGAAGGACAGTCCGATCGCGACGAGGATTCCCTGCAGAACTCCTACCAGGGCGACCCCGAGGAATGCGGCGATGGCGAGACCGAACTCGACAGTGCTCATGCGCCACATCCGGACCATGCCGTCCACGTCCACCAGTGCAGTGGCGGCGACGATCACCACGGCACCGAGTGTCGCGTCGGGAAGGTAGGTGGTGACCCCGGGGGCGACGAGAACGAAGGCCAGCACGGCGAGTGCGCCGACGACGCACGCCAATTGGGTACGGGCACCGCTCTGTTCGGCCACCGGGGTCCGCGACCCGCTGGCGGAGATGGGGAACCCGCCGAACAGACCGCCCGCGATGTTGGCAACGCCGACCGCCTTCATCTCCGTGCTGCCGTTGACGTCGTCACCGCGCCGTGCGGCGAACGTGCGGGATAGCACCCCGGTGTCGGCGAACGCGATCAGCGCGATGCCGGCCGCGGGACCGACGAGCTGTCCCACGTCTCCCCAGTCGACACCGCCGAATGAGGGCAGTGGCAGGCCCGCGGGCAGGGCTCCGACCATCCCGATGTCGTCGGTGAGTCCGAGCGCAGCGGACAGGATGATCGCCCCGATCACGGCCACGAGGACGCCCGGGATGCGGGGCAGCCAGATGCGGAACCCGACGATGACGGCGAGGGAACCGATGCCCATCGCGGCGGCGACGGGGTCGATCTCTCCCCGGACCACGGACTGCCCGATCTCCCCGATCTCCCTGATCAGACCGGACGCGTCGACTGAAAACCCGAGGAGCTTGGGAAGCTGACCGACCACGACTATGAGCGCGATCGCGTTCAGGTAGCCGAGCCGGATGGGCTTCGACAGCAGCTCGGTCACGAAGCCGAGATGCAGGAACCCGCCGACGAGCAGGATCAACCCGACGAGAACCCCGAGGATTCCGGCGAGTGCGAGGGCACTTTCCGGGTCGTCGGCCACAGCGAGGGGCAACACTGCCGCGGCGATGAGTGGTGCCAGTGACGAGTCCGGGCCTAGGACGAGGATTTTCGACGGTCCCACCAGCGCATAGGCCAGGAGCGGGATGATGGTGGCGTAGAGGCCGGCGTAGGCGGGCAACCCGGCGGCCTCCGCGTACCCCATCCCGGCGGGAATCAGCAGGGCGGTGAGGACGAGTCCGGCGATGATATCGGGGCGCAGCCACTCCCGGCGGTATGCCCGTGCGGTCGCGATGCCCGGTAGCTGCGCGAGACTCCCTGTCCAGGACATGGTTCGGGCCTCAGCGTGCGCGCTGCGGGCCGAC
Organism: Rhodococcus sp. USK13; assembly: GCF_018343855.1. NCBI lineage: Bacteria > Bacillati > Actinomycetota > Actinomycetes > Mycobacteriales > Nocardiaceae > Rhodococcus > Rhodococcus sp. USK13. Next base: position 2,210,223 of record NZ_CP069242.1, read on the forward strand.
GGCGGCGGTGGCGGGAATCGGTGCGCTCGGAGGCGCGTGCCGCCGGCGACGCACGGCCTTCTCCGCTTCCACGACGATCGGAATGATCAGCGACCAGCCGAGGCAGGCGAGCCACTGGCCGCCGGTCAGCGATGTGGTCATGAGCAGGTTCTGGAGGAAGCCGATCTCGACAGCGAACACGGTGACCACGACCGGGACAGACAGGATCTTCAGCGCTGTGAGAATCGGTGCGGTAAGGCCGGATTCGGGGTCGCGCCGCATGACGAGTCCCGCAAGGATGGACCCGAACGACAACACCACGAACGCCGTCGTCATCGGGACGTTCGCCTCGGTGGTGCTCATGTCTCCCGGCGCGAGAAGCATCGCGGCCAGCGTGACGACGAACTGCAGGACGCCGTACGCCAGCCACTGGAGGAATGCCGTTCGGTTTGCGATCGGCCTCTTGGGGTCGCGCGGTGGTTTGTTCATAAGGTCCGGCGCCGGCGGGTCCGTCATGATGACGGCGACCGGGAACAGCGTGATGAAGAAGTGCTGGAACAGCACCATCAGCGGGGTGAGCGCGACGCCGTCGTTGATATCGAAGATACTCGCGGCGAGGAAGAGCAGCACCAGCGAGAACAATTTCGACATCTGGTACCGAATGTACGAGACGATTTTCTCATAGATATTGCGTCCCAGTCGAATCGCGGTGACAAGGGTGCCGAAGTTGTCGTCGGTGAGAATCATCTTTCCGGCCTGCTTGGTGACCTCGCTGCCCGATCCCATGGCGACGCCGATGTCGGCCTTCTTCAGTGCGGCGGCGTCGTTGACGGCGTCGCCGGTCATCGCCACGACTGCACCGTTCTTCTGCATGATGTCGGCAAGGCGGAGTTTGTCCTGCGGGGTTACCCGGCCGAATACGTGCAGGTTCGGAAGCGCGGCCGCGAGGTCGTCATCCGTCATCGTCTGCAGTTCGGGGCCGCCGATGGCGCCTGGTCCGAGCCCGAGTTCGGCGCCGATCGCGGATGCGGTGATCGCGTGGTCCCCGGTGATCATGCGAACCTCGATGCCGGCGGTCTGGGCAGTGCGGACGGCGTCGACCGCCTCCGGCCGCAGTGGGTCGATGATGCCGACCATGCCGACGAACGTGAGCTCGTCGACGAACGACATGGGGTCGGCCACCGCAGCTTCCTCCTGCCCGTCCAGTCGTCGGGTGGCGAATGCCAATACGCGCAGACCCTTCTCGGACAGTGCACGGTTCGCTTCAGTCAGTTCCTCTCGGAACTCGTCGAGTGGCACCACCTGCCTGCCTGGCCGATAGGCGGTGGCACATCGGGCGAGGACCACATCAGGTCCCCCCTTGACGAGTTCCACGAACCGGGTGCTGCCGTCGACCGAGAGATGGTGGAAGGTCGCCATGAATTTGTATGCGGAGTCGAACGGCACCTCGGCGACGCGAGGATATGTCCTGCGGGTAAGTGGGGCGTCGACACCGATCTTGGCGGCGAGCACCACCAGCGCGGCTTCAGTCGGATCGCCGACGACCTCTCCGGCATCGGAGACGGTGGCATCGCTGTCGAGGCACAGCCCGTATGCGAGCAGGGTGAAGTCAGGAGTGGCCTCACCCGCGGCCTGGGTGATCCGACCCGTCTTGCTGTATCCCTCACCGTCGACGAGATACCACCGGCAATGAAAGTACAGCGAGCGCACCGTCATCTGGTTCATCGTGAGCGTGCCGGTCTTGTCCGAGTTGATTGCGCTGGTGGCGCCCAGGGTTTCGACGTCGGTGAGATTCTTCACGACGGCCTGCGCGTCGGCGAGTTGACGGGCCCCGAAGGCCAGCATTGCCTGTACGAAGGTCGGCAGGCCTGTCGGGATCGCCGACACACCCATGGAGATGCCCAGCAGCAGAACCGTCGCCAGGCTCTGCCCGCGGAGTACTCCGAGTACCACGATGAGAGCGACCGCCGACCACGCGATGATGCCGAGTACCTTGGTGAGCGAATTCAGTTCGCGCTGAAGGGGAGACTTGCCCGGTGCGACGGCCGAGAGCATGGAGGCGATCTGACCCATCTGGGTGTGCATACCGGTCTCGGTGACCACCATGGTGGCTGTGCCTCGGGTAACCGAGGTGTTCTGGAAAACCATGTTGGCACGGTCGCCGAGGGGGACGTCTTCGGCGCCGAGGGTCCGCGGGTCCTTCGGGACGGGTGCGCTTTCGCCCGTCAGCGCGGCCTCCTGGGTCTCGAGCGTGGCAGATGTGAGCAAGCGGCCGTCGGCGGGAACGATGTCGCCTGCCTCCAGTTGCACTATGTCACCTGGTACGAGGTCCGTCGCGTCGAGTTGGATCAGCGTTCCGTTTCGAGTCACCCTTGCCTGGGGCGTCTGCATTTTCGCGAGCGCGTCGACACTGGCGCGTGCCTTCAGTTCCTGTTGCGTGCCCAATACGACGTTGAGCCCGACGAGCACCGCTACCACGATCGCGGTCGGAACCTCACCGATGACGACGCTGACGACGGCCACCGCGACCAGCATCAGGTTCATCAGATCCTTCAACTGGGCCAGCGCAATCGTCCACATCGACGGCCCTGGCTCGGAAACGATCTCGTTGGGACCGTGCCGCCTGCGCCGTTCGTCCGCTTCCCCGTCCGTCAGACCGGACTGCCGATCGGACATTGCGGCGGCCACGACGGCGTCGGGATCCTGGGCGTGCCAAGCCTTCGGGGGCTGCGCGTGTTCCGTCGAGACCATGACCGCTCGTCCTTTCCGGCTCTGATCCTCAGTAGGGAGTGGGGATCCAGTGCAGTGGTTGCCTCGGCGCCTCGTAACCGTGCGGGCCATGCCGCTTCGGCAAGGTGATGTCGGGGAGTTCGAGCGGTTCGTAGGGAATCTGGCTCAGCAGGTGGCTGATGACGTTGAGGCGGCCGCGCTTCTTGTCGTCGTTCACCGCGACATACCACGGTGCCCAGCCGGTGTCGGTGAAGTGGAACATATCGTCCCGTGCGCGCGAGTAGTCGTACCAGTGAGTGTACGACTCGAGATCGAGGTGCGAGAGTTTCCAGATCTTCCGTGGATCGTCGATCCGGCTCTGCAGGCGCAGCGTCTGCTGCTCTTGGCTTACCTCGAGCCAGTACTTCAGCAGGATGACGCCCGAGTCGACGATCGCGCGTTCGACCGTCGGAACGAGTTGGAGAAAATTCTGCGCTTCCTCCTCGGTGCAGAAGCCCAGTACCCGTTCGACACCCGCGCGGTTGTACCAGCTTCGGTCGAAGATGACGACCTCCCCGCCGGACGGGAGGTGGGGCAGGTACCGCTGAACGTACATCTGCGATTTCTCGCGAGCCGTGGGGGCGGGCAAGGCGACGACACGGAACACTCGTGGACTGACTCGCTCGGTGATCGCCTTGATAACCCCGCCCTTGCCCGCGGTGTCGCGGCCTTCGAACACGATGCAGATCCTCGCACCCGACGATTTCACCCACTCCTGCAACGCGACGAGCTCACCGTGCAGCGGACGGAGCAGCCGCCGGTACTCCTTGTCCTTCATAGGTGTGGGGGCGGCACCGGCATCCGGCCGGGGCAGGTCGAGCCCGGACCTGTCGTGTTTCGACTTCTTACCCACGGTCACTCTCCGGCCGCGGAGCGGTCAGACCCGGTCCGGCTTCCAGGTCGAGACCGCCCAGATCACGACAACGTCGAGGGCAATGATGAGCACCGACCACCAGGGGTAGTAGGGCAGCCACAGGAAATTGGCGAGAATCGATATCGCCGCAATCACGATCGCCGACACCCGCGCCCATCCCGCACCTGTGATCAAGGCGAGGCCTATCACCGCGACGAGCGCACCCAGCACGATGTGAATCCAGCCCCACGTGGTCAGGTCGAACTTGTAGACGTAGTCGACTCCCGCCACGAACACTTCGTTTTCGGCGACCGCGGCGATCCCCTGGCAGAACTGAATAATGCCCACGGTCACCATGATGATGGCCGCCCCGATCGAAGTGCCTGCTGCGATACCCTGCTTGACCGACCTTGTCTCGGACATGACCGTCCCCTTCCTTTACCGAACCGGGCGGCCCGGTACGAACATTGTCCGCCGTTTCTACGCCGCCGTGGTGGTAAACCTGCAATCCCGGCAGGCCGGTCGAAAATATCGAGCGACGGATTATTCGGCGTTCGGCGGTCTCGCCCGCGGACAGTCGGTGATCACGGCGAAGGTACCGGCGTAGATTCCACGGTCTGCTGAGTGTCTGTGCGGGCGGGACGGATGAGCAGTTCGAGTGCCCCGAGTGCCAGCAGGGCGCCGAGGACAATCCACAAGACGACCAGTCCGGTGGGGTAGCGCCAGAACATCAGCAGCACGGCTGCGATACCGATGATGGCGCACCGCAGTGGTACTCGAAGCTGATGAGCCCATCGTTCGATCTCGTTCGGTGGCCGGCCGCTGCCGGTTCGCCGCGCGAAATCCAGCGCCTGTCCGAAGCCGCGGCGCACGGTGGTGGCGGATGACGAACCGCCGGTGAGGTAGGCGCCGAGGGCAATCACCAGGCCGAGGACTGCGACGGCGCGCAGACTCGTGCGCAACGGCACCAGCACGGTATCGATGACGGCTGTGGCCGCATCGGGCGAGAGGACGTCGGGTGGGACGCTGTCGAGATAGATCGCTCGTCCGATGAGAATACCGATCGCCAGGAGAAGCATCCCCACCGCTATCGACAGCCCGACGAGGGCAAGGGCGCGGAGCCGGCGGCCGGTCGGCGCGATGGCGACAGCTGCTGCAGCGCAGGCGATTCCGAGCCACGGCAGGATTGTCGCCGCCCTGTCGAGTGCGGCGACGGCCCGCTGCGCCTTCACGAGTTCCGGCGACTGGAACAGTACGAATTGTTTGTCGACAGACGGGATCTTGTCCGCGAACGCAAAACCTCTCTCGTTCAGCGCCGCCTTCACCCTGTCGATCACGGTGCCGAGTGAGATGCTGACGGTGCCGCTCTGGTCGACTTCGACGGAGCTGAGGCCGTAATTTCCCGTCATCACCGCGACGAGCGTGCTGTGGGCGGCCCGATTCGCCTGGATCCAGAGGTCTTCGAATTGCTGGGACTGTACGAGAGAGCTGACGGTGTCGTGGACGAAGGTCCTCGCCTGATTGGTGAGCACGGGTGCGAGACCGATGACGGCCCGGTCGAGGCGGGGGGCGTTCGCGGCCAGGTTCGAGACATCGGTGAGTGCGGTGAGGGCGTCTTCGGTCAGACCCTCGACGTCGACTCGGGTGAAGATTTCGTCGGTGATCTGGTTGCTGATCTCGGCCTGGAGAGCCGGGTCGTCGCCCAGGGGTGCCACCGTGCTGACGTAGCGGTCGGTGTCGAGGATCTGGCTGCGGGTGAAGCGGGCGGTGACCGACGCGATTGCGAGAACGGCCACCAACACCAGCAGAATCGTCACGCCCACCCACCGCAGCCCGTGCCGGGGTCGACGCGGAACCGGTTGGGTAGGAACGTCGGCGGCGGTGCCCGGGGTGTGTCCGCGCAGCGTCGCTACTTCCTCACGTAGTCGGAGGAGTTCGGCGCGTTCGTCGTTGTCGAGTGAGCCGCTGGCGGGAGTGCCGCTGCCGTCGGTCATCGCCCGTCAGATCTCGTCGGGGTTCCAGGTTGCGACAGCCCAGATCACGACGGCGTTCAGGGCGATGATCGTGATCGCCCACAGCGGGTAATAGGGCAGCCAGAGGAAGTTCACGAAGATCGAGAGGCCGCACAGGATCATGGCACCGACTCGGGCCCACGTGGCCCCGGTGAAGAGCACCGCACCGACGGCCGCGACGATCACGCCGAATACGAGGTGGAACCATCCCCAGCTGGTGACGTCGAACTGATAGGTGTATTCGATGCCGACGACGATTACATCGTCCTTGGCGATCGCGGAGATTCCCTGAAGGAACTCGAGCACCCCGACCGTGACGAGCAGGACTGCCCCGCCCATCGACGTTCCCTTTGCCACACCCTGCTTGACCAACGAGTCCTCGGACATCATGGTTCCTTCCCCGGGCGACGTGTGAAGTGGTCGTACTGGACATCAGTGTCCTCCGTTACCGCACACCGTGGCTGCATTTTCGCCGACCCGACTTCCGATTGGACAGGTGTGTGCGGGCCGCAATATCCGGCACGACACCGATTGCACCCGAAACGATGACGCGGGGGCGAACTGCGCGAGATCATGGAGCTACCGCCACCGCCAACCCGGGCCGTTCTCGACACGAGGAACCACGCCATGACAGAGCGAGACACTTTTCCCGACGCGGGACTCGTAGGGGTCGTCGATCAGCCGACGCGGGCGGAGAGCATCGAACACGGCGAGAACGTTCGGCGCCGAGTTCCGTTCGACGGAATGGCCGAACACGTTCCGGTTCGCGACCGAGACCCTGTCGATTTGCTCGAATCTCAGGCGGCGACCCGGGTTCCGGATCTGGTTCCCATCCGGTACGGGCGGATGGCTCAGTCGCCGTTCGCGTTCTACCGCGGCGCTGCGCTGGTGATGGCCGACGACCTCTCCCGAGCCCAGACCACCGGCCTGCGCACCCAGTTGTGCGGGGACGCCCACCTGAGCAACTTCGGACTCTTCGCCACACCCGAGCGCACACTCGCCTTCGATGTCAACGACTTCGACGAAACGCATCCCGGCCCGTTCGAATGGGACGTCAAGCGACTGGTCGCCAGTCTCGCCGTAGCCGGACGGAGCAACGCGTTCAGCGGTAAACAACGCAAACGAATCGCGCTCGCCTGCGCCGCGGAATACCGCGAAACCATGTCGTCTCAGGCGGAGCGCGGTGAGCTGGAGGTGTGGTACTCCCACATCGACGCCGCTGCCCAGTTGGACGAGCTCCGCGACGTCCTGGACTCCTCGACTCGCAGACGCGTCCAGAAGACGATCGACAAGTCCCGGGGCCGCGACAGCGTGCAGGCACTGGCGAGGCTGACGACCATGGTGGACGGTCGGCCGCGGATAGTGAGCACACCGCCCCTGGTCGTACCGATCGAAGAAATCTTCACCGGCACCGAAGCCCACGAGATCGACCGGGAGCTGAACCGACGACTGCGCGAGTACCGTGGCACCCTGCCGCCCGCCCGCCGCGTGCTGCTCGATCGATACGAGTACGTCCAGACCGCACGGAAGGTAGTCGGGGTGGGCAGTGTCGGTACCCGGGCCTGGATCGTCCTGTTGCGCGGCCAAGGCGGTGACCCACTGTTCCTGCAGGCAAAGGAGGCGCAACCGTCGGTCCTCGAGAAGTACGTCGCCGGAGAATCATGTGCGAACAACGGCGAGCGCGTCGTGACCGGGCAGCAGCTGATGCAAGCGGCGAGTGACATCTTCCTCGGTTGGCAGCAAGGACCCGACGCCGCCGGTGTGATGCGGGACTTCTACGTGCGCCAGTTGCGGGACGGCAAGGGATCGGCGGTCGTGGAAACCATGAAACCCGACCTCATGATGATGTACGGCCGATTGTGCGCCCGGGTGCTTGCGTATGCGCACGCACGCGCCGGCGACCGGTTCACCATCGCCGGGTACCTCGGTTCGGACGAGAAGTTCGATAAAGCGTTGGCCGCCTTCGCCGAGGCTTACGCCGACCAGAATGAACGCGATTTCGCGGTGTTGCGGAAGGCAATCGAGGACGGCCGCATCACCGCACACTCGGGGACATGATGGTGAGCGACGAAAGCTCCGCCGTGGCCGGTTCCCGGCGCTGGTGGGCGCGGGCAGCGTTCGCGTTCGCGTTCCTCGCCGCGGCGACTCCACTGGTGTTCGCCGGTCTACTCGGCACCGTTGGGCTGCTCCTCGTCGGAGTCGGTGGGGTCGTCGTCACAGTCGCCGCCCTGTACTGGTTCATCGCCAGCCGCGGTCTCCTGCGCTGGGTGTCGCTGACAGTCGCGGTGCTGTCGCCGATCGTTGTGCTGATTCTGTTCACTCGCGCCGACCTGCTGGTCTTCGTGGTCGCCTCCGTTGTTCTCGCGTTCCTCTCGGTGCTCTGCGCCCGCGCGGCCCTGCGTGGACGGCCGTCGGACACCACAGTCCGAGAGGTGGCCGCCCCGCCGGCGCGACATCCGGTGCTGATCATGAACCCGCGCTCCGGTGGGGGCAAGGTCGCGAAGTTCGACCTGCAACGCAAGGCCGAGGAACTGGGCGCCGAGGTGGTCCTGCTCGAAGGCGCAGGCGCCGTCGATGTCACCGACCTGGCCCGGCAGGCAGTCGAGCGTGGAGCCGACCTGCTCGGTGTCGCCGGTGGAGACGGGACGCAGGCACTCGTAGCGGGGATCGCGGCAGAGAACAACCTGCCCTTCCTGGTAATCAGCGCGGGGACCCGAAACCACTTCGCGATGGACCTCGGCCTCGACCGCACCGATCCGAGCCGGTGCCTCGACGCCCTAGTCGACGGCGTCGAGGTTGCGGTCGACCTCGGCCGGATCAACGGTCGCCCGTTCGTCAACAATGCCTCCTTCGGCGTCTACGCCGAGGTGGTCCGCAGCCCGGCGTACCGCGACGACAAGGCCGGCACCGTGCTGCAGATGCTCCCGGATCTGCTCGCCGGACAATCGGGAGCCCCACTCGTGACCCGGATCGGGGACGTCACGGTGCGAAACCCGCAAGCAGTGCTGGTGAGCAACAACCCGTACGGCACCAGCGATCTCGCCGGCCTGAACCGACGAGACCGACTGGACCGCGGGGTCCTCGGCGCTGTGACCGTCTCGGTCGCGAGCGCCCGCCAGGCAATCGGGCTGTTGCGACGCGCCAATGTGCGCGGATTGACCCAGCACACGACCACCGAGGTGATCGTCGACTCGGACACACCCCAGACGCCGGTGGGTGTCGACGGCGAATCACTCCTCCTGCCCACGCCGGTGCGTTGCACGATCGAGCCCGGGGCCCTCCGGGTCCGGGTTCCGCGTGACCGCCCGGGAGTGCGCCCGGCCGCACCCACCGTCGACTGGGTCCGACTCCGCGAACTGGCGTGGCATCGGCGACCCGGCTGACACCTGTGGCACCTGAGCCGAGGCCGATGAGCGACTGTCGTGAATTGCGCGAATTCGGGGATGGCGTCCCCGGTGTGCGGCGCACACTGGAAAAGAACTTCGCAGTATCCGAGCCCGAGAGGTGACCGTCGTGACCGACAAGTCGATCCGCAGGCAGGAGATCGCGGCCGACACGATGATTGGTGCCGCGATCTTGCTGATCACCATCGGCGTCTTGCACATCGTTCAGGGGATCGCCGCGGTCGGCAACGACGCCGTCGTCACGGCCGGCCCCGAGTACACCTACGAGTTCGACCTGACCGTGTGGGGTTGGATCCATATCGTGCTCGGATTGTTGGTCGCCCTGGTCGGCGGCGCCCTGTTCCGCGGTGGACTGTGGGCGCGCACGTTGACGGTCACGATCGCGGCAGCATCGATCGTCGTCAACTTCCTGTGGTTGCCCCACTACCCGGCGTGGGCGATTCTGATCATCGCCCTCGACACGGCCATGATCTGGGCGGTCATGACTGCGATTCCCGACTCCGACTGGCACTGATATGGGCACTCGACGCTTACTGTCGTACCGGTGGTGGTTCGCGCCGATCACCAAGCCGGGTTGCAGATCAGGTGGCGAGCTGGGCGGCGTCCTCGCGGGCACGTTGGGCAGCCAGTAGCTCGAGCCCGTAGAGCAGCCCGAAGGTGAAACCGTTTTCGCCTTCGGTGGTCCCCGCGCGGGCGCCGAGGGCACGGAGCGTGCCGAGCGCCACCACGCTGTCCTGATGGTCGCCGAGAACCTGCTGGATCTTCTTGTATCGAGTCACCCTCTTCTTCCCCTTCTTCTCCCCGACAACTCCGCGGGTGAGCTCGGCGGCGTAGCGGGCGCGTTTCGCGGCCTTGCGGGCGCGGTGGAGGCCCTCGTCGTCTCCGTCGTCGAGGGCGGACGCCAATCTTCTGTCGGCCTTGCGGCGAGCCTTCCTGGCGGCTTTCTTCAGTACCGTTGCCCCGGATCGGGCGTCGTCGGTCAGCGGGGGTGCGCTGCGCCACCGCGCCAGTTCGGCGAGTACCGCCCGGTATCGCTCGGTGTCGAGGGTCGCCGTGACCTCGGCCCGGTATCGGAGTTGTTCGGCGAGTAGGTCGCGCTCGATACGGGCCGCGACCGGACCGAGTACCTGCTCTTCGGGCAGGTCGGTCACCGCGGCGACGAACCTGGCGCGCTGGACCTCCCGGTCCCGGACCTCACCGAGCACTCCTGCGTACCAGGACAGTTCCTCGTCGAGATGCGCACCCGCGTCGGGGTCGAGGAGGGGCCGGAACACCCGCAGAGTGCTTCGGAAACGCCGGATAGCGACCCGGGTGGGATGGATCGGGTCCAGACCGCGGCGCAGTTGCACGTCGCCACCGACTATCTCCTGGACCTGGGTGTCGAGGTACGCCGTCAACGATTCCCGAACCGGGTCCGCGCCGGAAGTGACACTGCCTCCGGTGCCGTGAGGCGCAAGCGCCCGAGACAATTTCGATGAGTACTGCGAGGGTCGGGCACCGGCACGGGTCAGCCGCTTGCCGATCTTTCGGAGCAGGGTCCGATCGCCGGCAGCGCCCAGTTCGACCAGGACCTCGCGCCAGTTCGCGGCAATCGCCGCCTCCCCGGCGCAGGCACCGGCCGCGGTAGTCTTCACCGTGTCGTCGGAGAGTTCGGCGAGCAGGTTCCCGTCCGCATCGAGGATGCGGTGGCGGCGGCGGACGGTGGATACCGTCACTACCGGGTGCACAGGTTTTCCCAGCGCGACCCCCGAGACCAGGTTTGCCAACTCGTCGGGCACCGCGTCGTCTGTGATCAGCGGCAATCGAATCTCGGTGTGGGCTTTGTGATCGGGCACTTTCAGGCGCCATTCCCCGCCGAGGTCTCCGGACCGGCGGCGCAAGCTCACATGATGAGCGAGCAGATCCCGAGCCGAAGTGTCGAAATACTCACTGTGGAGGGTGACAGTATCCTTGTCGACTTTGCCGCCGGGTGGAACCACATCAGCGAAGTCCGGTACCGCGAAATCGGCGTCAGCGTCGTACTTGTCGTCCCGTTCTCGCTGTGCGGAGTTCATGAATCCAGACTCCCATACCGCCCAGCTGTTAACCACGCATGGCGTCGATCACTTAGGGTGGTCAGTGTAGGGCCCGGGCCAGCCGGATACCCGCCGCGAGTCGGCTCACTGTCGACGAAATCTCTTGTCTGTGCGCAAATTCACCACGATGAAACGTGAGTGATGCGATGATGAGGCATGCGCCGCCATCGCTGGTCGGCTCTCACGCCACCCACGGATCGGGGCCTTCGCATACAGGCCCCGATGCCGATCGCCGCCGAGAAAGACCTGACCCTGGAGTTGTCCGCGGTCACCGAATTCGCGTCCGGGTTGCTGCTGCAATTCGCGATGAAAGTAACCGGGATCCGCGCCGACTTCGCCCGCTATGAAACTCGCCCCCTGACCGACCCCCACGACTGGTCGGCGCGGTGGTCTTATCTCACCGTGCTGGTCAGCGCCGACGAACTCGACGGCCCTGCCGACCCGATCCATTCGAGCGAACCACCCGTCGGCGAGTCCGGACCGTACCGGACGACGCCGTGGTACTGGATCGGCATTTACCCTCACACCGGGTCGCTGACCGTCACCACCAGCTGGACCGAAATCGGACTCCGCCCGGCCTCGTTTACCGTCGCTCTCGGCCCCAGCCCCTTCACCACCACCTCCGAATCCGGCGCGGGACGATAACTGCCGCAGTCGTTGCCGCCCACTTGCCGGCATTTCTGGGTCGATGCGCACACAAGGGAAACCGAGGCCGACCCGCGCCCACACTGACGTAGAAGCCGTAGAAATGATATCGAAAAGTGTTCCCGCCAAGCCGGCCGAGCGGGACAATTCTTCTCATGGACGACACTGAGGAACGCGACATCGACGTCGTCCGTACCCGACTGATTCAGCGGTTCCCGGACCTCGAGCCGGGTGTGATCGAGGACCTGGTCGTGGCCATGCTCCACCGATTCGACGGATGCCGTATCCGGGACTTCGTCCCTTTGCTGGTCGAACGTGCAGCTATACGCATGCTCGACGCCACGTACAGCCGTGCTCCGACGCTTCCCGCGGACTCCGTGCTCGCATCCGAATTTTTCGCTGTCTCGCCTCCTGAGCCGGTTGCAGGCCCGGCGACGAGCAGCGGGAGAGTGTGGGGTGTGTTCGCACGTCGCTCACCACGCCTGTTGTAAACGGTGACGAATTAATGGCGAGGTCACTGGGGCGCGCCGAGTGGGAATTCGAATTTCGCCGCGAACGCACCACGCGGCGGAAGATAATTGTGGTACCGGTACATCGTAGCTCGGGAAGGGTCAGCCATGTCCGATCGTAGCTTTGGGCAGAATCCAGCGAGTTCTGAGTATCCCTCCGGAAAACAAGGTTTCGCGGCCGGCACGTCGATGGCGGCCGCCGTCATCATGGTCACCGTCGGCATCATCCAGTTCTTCCAAGGCATCGCGGCGGTCGCCGAGGACGAAGTATTCGTCAGCGGCATAAATTACGTCTACAAATTCGACCTCACGACGTGGGGCTGGATCCACATCATCCTCGGCGTCCTTGTCGCGATCGTCGGCCTCGCCCTATTCACGGGCGCCGGGTGGGCCCGAGTGTCGGCAATCATCGTCGCGGCCATCTCGATAGTGGCGAACTTCCTGTGGTTGCCCTACTACCCGGGTTGGTCACTGTTGATCATCGCTCTCGATATCGTCATCATCTGGGCTGTTTCGACGTGGAATCCGGAGAGAGAGATCAGCGACGCACACCTTCGCGGCACCGGCACCGGCACGGGCACGGGCACTGCCACCGGCACCGGCACTGCCACTCGGTGATGCGACCAGTGTGATCGGGTGCTGAAACGCGTTCCGCAGCAGCGACCCTGCCGATGGTGCAGGGCACGGACGCGCTAGTCAGACGCGGTGGATTTTCGGCGAACCGAAGCCGGGACCAGGCTCGCCGAGATCGCCACCAGGACGCAACTCCACCGCAACCACCCCTTCCCGGACGGCGTGGTGGACGAACTCGGCGCCCGGACCGAAGAACAGCCGCGGGCGGACGGCGTCGAGGCCGATGGGCCACAGCGTGCCGTAGTGGATGGGTACAGCCAGGCCGGCCTGCACCAGACGTGCGACGACCGCGGCCCGTGGTGGATCGAGGTGACCCTTGCCGAGTGTCGGGCCCCAGCCCCCGACGGGTAGCAAGGCGAGATCTACCGGGCCGACATGGTCGGCGAGGTCCGGATACAGGTCGGTGTCACCGGCGAAGTATGTTCGCCGATCTCCTTCGACGACATACCCGAGCGCCGGCGCGAGCTGCGGGCCGCGGCGCCAGCGCCGGCCGTCGTGTCGGGCGGGCACGGCGCGCACCGTTACTTTGCCTATCGCTATCTGTTCGCGGGGCCGCAGCGGTAGCAGGCGATCGGCGAACTCGCGCAACGCGGGCAGGCCGTCGACCGCTCGCCATGGCGCCACGATCGGAACGTCCGGATCGAGCAGCCGCAGTGACGGCAGGTGGGTGTGGTCGGCGTGCAGGTGTGAGAGCAGGACTGCATCCGGGTGGCGCACGTGAACTCCGCTCGGGGTGGGGCCGGTGCGGCGGCGCAGGTGGGCGACGCGGTCGGTCAGCACCGGATCGGTCAAGATGACCGTCCCGCGGTCCACGATCAATGCGCTGGCATGCCCGAGCCAGCGCAGACCGAAAGCTCTGTCGTCCGGCCCCGCCGTTGCGCTCATAACCCTTACGATTCCAGATGACGAAGGAGCTGTGATGCGCACAGTGAGCGGTGTGGTGCGAGTGTTCGTCGAGTTCCTCGTGCTCTGGGGGTCGTCAGCGCTCGCGATCATCGTGCTCGACCGCCTCCTCGGCGGGATTTCCCTCGACGGGTCGAGCTTCACTCCGATACCGACCCTGCCGGCTGCGCTGGTTCTCGCGTTGGTGTTCGGCGTACTCAGTGCCGCCCTGTGGCCGGTGATGATGTGGCTGATGTCGTGGATCGGTCCGGTGCTGCTGTTCGTCGGGGTGTTCCTCGCCGGCGGCGTGATCATGCTGTTGGCGCTGTACCTGGTACCGGTCGCGGTCGTGGACCAACCGCGCGATGCATTCGTCCTCGCAGCGCTGCTCTCGTTGTTCACCTCCGTAGTGTCGGGTGCGATCGCGTCTCGCTCCGATACCGCGTACCGAGTAATGCAGGTGCGGCGTCAGCGATTTCGGCTGCGGCGCAACGTCGTCCTCGGGAACGCGTCCCCGGGGCTGTTGTGCATCCAGATCGACGGCCTCGGTTACGACGTGCTGCGTCGCGCGATCGCCGATGGCGTCACGCCCGGACTGGCGAAGTTGGTGCGCCACACGCACAGGCTGCGTCCCTGGCACACCGATTGGAGCAGTCAGACGGGTGCCACCCAGCTGGGTGTGCTGCACGGTTCCAACCACAACGTGCCGGCGTTTCGTTGGTACGACAAGGCGACCGGGCACATTTCGGTATTCAGCAATCCGGCCGACAACGAGCAGCGCGAACTCGAAAGAACCGACATCCCCGGCCTGCTGGCACACGACGGATCGAGCCGCGGAAACCTGTTCACCGGCGGTGCGAACGACAACGTGCTGGTCGTGAGCCGCATGCGCGGCGCGCGCCTCGGCGGCGGTGCCGGCTACAGCGACTATTTCGCCGACCCGGCGAGTGCGCTGCGCACGTCGCTACGAATGTTCGGCGAGGTGCAACGGGAAATACGCCAGGCACTACGGCAAAAGCGTAAGGACATTCAACCGCGGGTGCCGCGGGGCGGCGTTTATCCGTTCGTGCGGGCGTTCGCTACCGTGCTCGCCACCGACGTTTCCGTCGCCGCAGTGGTCGGCGATCTGATCAAGGGACGCAGCGTCGTCTACGTCGACCTGATCGGCTACGACGAGGTATCGCACCACTCCGGCATCTCCCGGCCCGAGACCCTCGCGGTGCTGTCCAAACTCGACGACATCGTCGAGATGCTGCTCGCCGTCGTGGAACAGGCCGACCGGCCCTACCGCGTCGTCGTGCTGTCCGATCACGGGCAGAGCCAGGGCGCGACCTTTCTGCAACGCTACGGGGAAACACTGGGGCAGTCAGTCATCCGGCTTGGTGCGCAGCGAGAACCGACCGCGGTCAAGCATCACTGGTACGAGCGCGAACCCGACGTCTCCGCACAACCCGGGGCGGAGGGGCGGGGCTACGCCGCGGCAAGCGTGCACGCCTCGACGGCCGGCGAGGAGGCGCACGCTCCTGCCGGCGAGCCGATCGTGCTCGGCTCGGGCAACCTCGGTCTCATCTACTTCCCGGACCTGCCCGGACGAGCCGATGTCAACGCCATCGAAGCCGCCCACCCCGGCCTGCTCACCGGTCTGCGGGAACATCCAGGAATCGGTTTCCTGCTGGTCGCTGCGCCCGGCGGGTCCGTCGTTCTCGGGCCTCGAGGTCAGGTCGACGTCGCAACAGGGGAGGTCACAGGGGAGAACCCGCTCGCGGTCATGGGCCCTGACGCGCTGGAGAAGGTGCGCCGCACCGACAACTTCGACAACGTTGCCGACATCATGGTCGGCGGTGCCTACTGGCCCGACACCGACGAGGTCGCGGCGTTCGAGGAGCAGGTCGGCTCGCACGGCGGCATGGGAGGACCGCAAAGCACTCCGTTTCTCATCTATCCAGCAGACCTGCCCGCACCGCCCGACTCGCTGCACGGCGCCGAGGCCGTGCACAAGGTGCTCGTCGGATGGCGGGATCTCTCCCTCGAGGGCGGGCAGCAGACACTCACAGGCGAGGCCGTGCTCTAGCGCCGCCGTCCCCGGCAGGGTGATACTGAGATGACGCCCCGCGCGGCTGTCGCTGCCGTCTTCAGAAGAGAGGTCTCGCAGTGAATGACACCGATATCGACGAACTCGGGCCCATCGACTACCTCGTCGTGGAGTTCCCCAGTGATCGGCAACCCGACGGATCGGCGCTACCTCACCTGATCGACCTGGTCGAGCGAAACATCATCCGGGTGTACGATCTCGTCTTCGTCCGTAAGGAAACCGACGGATCGATATCCGGTATCGAGATCGAGGATCTCGGATTCGAGGGCGGCGTCGACGTGACGCTGTTCGCCGAGGCGGCGACGGGCCTGGTCGACCCAACGGACCTCGAGGAGGCGGCCGCCGTACTACAGCCAGGTTGTTCCGGCGCGATCCTGGTGTACGAGAATCGCTGGGCCGCACCGTTCGCCTCGGCACTGCGGCGCGAGGGCGCCCAGCTCGTCGCGTCCGGGCGCATCCCCGTCCAAGGCATTCTGGCAGCGCTCGACGCGCTCGACGACACCGCACGCTGACGCACCGAATACTGAAAGAGCTGAGGAAATATCATGCCAGGACTTTTGCGCGGGATGGCGCGGACCGCCGTCGTGGCGGGCACCGCGACCACAGTCTCCAACCGGGTATCGCGACGGCAGGGACAGCGGTGGGCGGCGAACCAGCCTGCCCCACAGCAGGAAGCGGCGCCACTTCCTCCGTCGAACCAGCCCCCACCGCCCTCCGGTGGCATGGATCGCATTGCCGCCCTGAAGCAACTCGGTGAACTCCGCGATCAGGGAGTTCTCACCGAGGAGGAGTTCAACACCGAGAAGGCCAAAATCCTGGCCTCCTGACCGCAACCGTGAGTGGACGGAGCTCCGAAAATGGAAGGCTTTTGGGAATTCTTCTGGTTCATCTTCGTCTGTTTCGCCTTCGCGGCGTACCTGACGGTGCTGTTCTCGATCATCACCGATCTATTCCGCGACCATGAGACTTCGGGGTGGGTGAAGGCGATCTGGATTTTCTTTCTCTTCATCATTCCCTTCCTGTCGGCGCTGATCTACCTGATCGTCAGGAGTGACGGCATGGCGAAGCGATCGATGGCCGCTGCCCAGCATGTCAAGCAGGCCCAGGATTCCTACATCCGGGACGTCGCGGGGCAGTCTCCTGCCCAGCAGATCGCGGATGCGAAGGCGTTGCTCGACTCCGGGACGATCACCGACGCCGAGTTCCAGGCGATCAAGGCGAAGACACTGGCGTAGATTCGGTGGGTGGCGCCAGTATCACGGGCATGTCCGTGATAGTGATTTCTCGGTCGATTCGATAGGCCCCGACCCTTGCATGACGGAGAATGGTTACCAGCGGACGAGGTCACCCGAGGGTCCGCCCGTCATGGAGAGGACGCGACGAGCCATGGCGACCGATGTGATCGACAGTGCACCCGGACGCGA
Source organism: Rhodococcus sp. USK13 (assembly GCF_018343855.1). NCBI lineage: Bacteria > Bacillati > Actinomycetota > Actinomycetes > Mycobacteriales > Nocardiaceae > Rhodococcus > Rhodococcus sp. USK13. The sequence continues at coordinate 2,227,500 of NZ_CP069242.1, forward strand.
CACCGGCGCGTCCCGGCCGCCCCGGCGTCGACGCTGGCTTCCCGACAGGTACGCATTCGGCGGACTGGTAATCGCAGTGCTGTTCGTGTGGCTGTCGTTGACGCCGACGCTTCTGCCCCGGGGGCCGTTCTTCCAGGGACTGGTCACCGGTGTGTCGGCTGCAATCGGTTACGCCGTCGGTTTTCTCGGCTCCAAGTTCGTGCGCTACCTCGTGGGGCGCGAGGCATCGGACCCTGTGAAGACGATGGTTCGCCGGACGGCGGCGGTTATCGGTCTCGTCGGGACCGCAGTGATGCTGGTGTGGTTCGGTAACTGGCAGGACCAACTGCGAGAAATCATGAGCGCCGCGCCCTTCCCGTGGTGGGGCTATCTCGCCATGGGGGTCGTGGCGTTGCTGGTGTACGTCGGGTTGGTAGCCACAGCGCGGGTACTGCTGAGGGCCGTGCGGTGGGTCGAACGCAAGATCAGCCGTGTGGTACCCCGGCGAATCTCGGCGACCGTGATCGGAGTACTGGTGGTGGCGCTGGTTTTCGCACTGATCAACGGGGCTGCCGTACGTGCGATCATGTCGGGCCTCAACTCCTCGTTCGCCGCCGTCAACCAGGAGACCAAGGCCGGCGACGAGCCGCCCACATCACCGTTGCGGTCGGGTGGACCGGAGTCGCTGGTCACGTGGGACTCGCTGGGGAGACAGGGCCGCTCCTTCATTTCGCGGGGTCCGTCCGTCGACGAGCTGTCCGCGTTCAATGGTGGTCGAGCCGCGGTGGAGCCGATCCGCACTTACGCGGGGCTCGCCAGCGGCGGCGATTCGATCCGCGAGAACGCTCAGGTGGCAGCCGACGAACTCGAACGTGCCGGCGGGTTCGATCGCGCGGTGGTGGGTGTAGCCACCACAACCGGTACAGGGTGGATCAACGAGAGTCTCGTCTCCTCGCTGGAGTACATGTACAACGGTGACACCGCGATGGTCGGGCTGCAGTACTCGTATCTGCCCAGCTGGCTGTCCTTCCTCGTCGACAAGGAACGCGCCCACCAGGCCGGGGAGGCATTGTTCGACGCCGTATACGACAAATGGAAGAAGTTGCCAGTCGAATCCCGTCCCAAGCTGGTCGTGATGGGTGAAAGCCTCGGCTCCTTCGGTGGCGAAAGCGCATTCGGCAACGTCGACGACGTAGAGGCCCGCACCGACGGTGTGCTATTCACGGGACCGCCGAATGCGAACGAGATCTGGACCGACGTCACCACGAACCGCGATCCGGGCTCGCCCGAATGGCTTCCGGTCTACGAGCAAGGAGAGACCGTGCGCTTCGGGGCGCGGGCGGCGGAGGATCTGCCGCGTCCCGATGCCCCGTGGGGGCAGCCGCGGATGGTCTATCTGCAGCACCCGTCGGACCCGATCGTCTGGTGGTCGCCGGAGTTGCTACTGCGCGAGCCGGACTGGCTGAAGGAGGAGCGCGGCTACGACGTTCTCGACAGCACGCAGTGGTTCCCGTTCGTGACGTTCTTCCAGGTCGCCGCGGACATGGCGGTATCCACAGGCGTCCCTGACGGACACGGACATTCCTACGTCGTCGATATCGCCGATGCGTGGAGTGCGATATTGCCGCCCGACGGCTGGACTTCGGCGGACAACGAGCGCCTGCGGACCGAGCTCGCCGAGATGGGTGCCGACGGTTGACCCGAGTCCCGGCTCGACCAGCTAGCGTTCCGTGAGGAATGACGTCACAGTGGGTGCGAGTTCGACTGCCCTGGTGAGGATGTCGACGTGGCCCCCGGCATGCACCTGCACAGTCGCGTGCGGCAGGAGCGCATCCATGATGCGAGCGTTGAGGACGGGAATGATCGGGTCGTCGGTGCCCGCGACGATGAGTGTCTGTTGCCGGATAAAGGGCAGCACCGGAAGGCTGCTCCACGTCGCCCCCGCGAGAAGCTGGTGGATGTAGCCGATCCGAGACCCTGAATGGTTCTGTATCCGAAAAATCCGCGCAATGTCGGCACCGCCCCGTCGTGCGGTGCCGCCGTACAGGTCGCCGGCGATGGCCGCCGCGTAGCCGGTATCGGTGAAACGCCTCGGTGTCAGCATCTTCGCGAGGACCCGAGGATGGCCGGGAACCATCAGGGCACCGGTCCCGGTGGCGACGAGGACGAGGCGGCGGCAGCGCCGCGGATTCTGCAAGGCGAACTGCTGGGCGAGCGCGCCACCCCAGGACAGGCCGAGAACGTCGACGACACCGCAGCCGATCTTGGTGAGAAGCCGGCCGAGACCGCACGCGAGTGCGGGAAGTCCGTACGGCACAGGTGATGCCGGTGAACCGCCGGTGCCGGGGACGTCGAAACGGATGACCGTCGTACACGGATCGAGCGCGGCGACCAGTGGGTCGAGCACTTCCAGGCTCGCTCCGATCCCGTTGCACAGGACGAGCGGCACACCGGTGCCCCGGCGGACCCGTACCCTGATCCGCCACCCGCCGACCGTCACGACGCTGTCCTCGAATCGGTCGCTTCTGCAGAATATGTCGGTCACGGCCACGTGTAGAGGACCACGACGTCCGCGACACAGAACGGGCGGGTCCCGCCGTCGACCTGGTAGGTCAATCCGAAGACCGCCTCGACACCAGCCGGTTTCCGTTGCGCCGCGGCCACGGACACCGTGACGCGCAGCGCCGAACCGACGGGCACCGGCGCCGGGAACCGCACTTTGTTCAGGCCGTAATTGAGGGCGGCGTGCACCCCGTCGACGGTGAGAACTTCGGCGAGGACACTCGGGGCCAGTGACAGCGTGAGATAGCCGTGCGCGATGGTGCTGCCGAAGGGACCACAGGCAGCGCGTTCCGGATCGGTGTGGATCCACTGGTGGTCCCCGGTCGCGTCGGCGAACAGATTCACCTGATCCTGGGCGATTTTCAGCGTGCCGGTGGTTCCGATGGTCTGTCCGACCAGACCGAGGAGATCGGTGGGGTGGGCCAGGTTCATGGTCATGGTGTGCCTCAGACGTGTCATGCGGGTCAGCTGTGGTGGACGTAGGTGCCGGGGGCGGGCCCGAGCGGGGGGAACTGCCGGGCGCCGAGGCCGCCGGGGGCGTCGATGTCGGGTCCGCTGCGCTCGGCGAGCCACCGGGCGTAGTCGGGCCACCACGAGTCCGGTGCGGTCTCCGCCGCGGCCAGCCACTCGTCCGGAGTCTCCGGGGTGGGCTGCCCGAATCGGAAGGACGCTCGCGGGTTGCCCGGCGGGTTCACGAGCGAGGCGATGTGACCGTTCGACGACAGCACGAACCGGGAGTCCTTGCTGCCGAGCAGGCGAGCGCTCCGGTACGTGGACTGCCACGGGCAGAGGTGGTCGGCGGAGCCGCCGACGACGTACGCGTCGGCGGTCACGGTGGCCAGGTCGACGGGTGTGCCGAGCATGGTCGCCGCGCCCGGCGTCGTCAGCGCGTTGCGCAGTCCGAGCAGGACGAGATCACGGTGCAGTGCCGCCGCCATGCGGGTGGTGTCCGAGTTCCAGAACAGCACGTCGAAGGCGGCGGGAGCCCGGCCCTGCACGTAGTTGTTCACCCAGTACCGCCAGACCAGGTCGGTCGGACGCAGCCAGGCGAACATCTCGGCGAGGGTTCGGCCGTCGAGATATCCTTTGGCGGCCGAGTCGCGGATCGCGGCTGCGGCGGCGCGCTCGCTCAAGACGGCCGCCGCCGTACCGGCCTGGGTCTGGTCGAGGACGGTGACGGCCAGGGTGAGGCCGGCGACGCGGTCGCCCTCGCCGACCTGGGTGAGATGCGCGGCGACCATCGCCGCGAGAATCCCACCCGAGCAGGTGCCCAGAACGTGGGCGCTGTCGGTCCCGGCGATGCACTGCGCCGTGTCGAGCGCCTCCACGATCGCTGCGCCGTACGTGTCGGCATCCCAGTCCCGGTGCCGGGCGTGGGGGTTGCGCCAGGAGATCGCGAAGACCTGCTGCCCCTGCTGCAGGAGGTACTCGATCAGGCTGCGGCCCGGTGCGATGTCGAGGATGTAGTACTTGTTGATGACGGGCGGGACGATCAACAGCGGTGTGGCGTGCACCTTTTCCGTCTGCGGCGTGTAGTGGATCAGTTCGAAGGTGCGGGTCTGCAGGACGACGGCGCCCTTCGTTGTAGCCACGTCCTCCCCGACGGCGAACGCGTCGGGTTCGACCATTGCAGGCACACGAGGTTTCGACAGCACGTCACGTACGAGCGCGCGGACGCCGCGTGCCGCACTGAGACCGCCGGTGTCCACCATTGCCTTCCAGCCCAGCGGGCTGAGAAGTGGATTGTTGGTGGGAGACAGACCTTCGACGAGGTTGTCGAGAACGAACCGCATCCGCTCGTGGTCACGCCAGTCGAGTTCGGCGTCGTCGAGCAGGGCGGCGGCGGTGTGCGATGTCGCGAGGTACGCCTGCATCGCACGGCGCAGGGCCGGATTCTGCTGCCAGGCGGCGTCGCCGAAGCGCTTGTCGGCCTTCGCGGGAGATCGGTCCGAGGTGCCGGCGGCAATGGCGCCGAGTTCGCGGACGAGGGCTCCGCCGCGCCGGGCGACAGTACGCGGGCGGCCGGCGAGGCTTCGCCCGAGGCGGGTCCACGAGCTGTCGGGGAGCATGCGGGCGGCGACACCGCGCGTTCCGCTGGTGAGGAGAAGGTCGAGGGGAGCGGTGAGCTCGTCGGGGACGGTCGGGAGGGGAGTGTTGCTCACGCTGGTGCTTTCGGTATCAGAGTGCGGCCGGGGCGCGGCCGAGTTCGCGTTTGAGGATCTTGCCGGTGGCGGTCATCGGAAGGGTGGCGACGAATTCGACGGTGCGCGGGTACTTGTAGCTCGCCATCTGCTGCTTGGCCCAGGCGATCAACTCGTCCTCGGTGACCTGTGCGCCGGGCTCGAGGATGACGTACGCCTTGATCTCCTCGCCGTGGCTGTCGTCGGGGACGCCGACGACGGCGGCGAGGGAGATGGCGTCGTGGCCGAGGAGGACTTCTTCGATTTCGCGGGGGTACACGTTGAATCCGCCGCGCACGATCAGGTCCTTGGCCCGGTCGACGATGTAGTAGAAGCCGTCGTCATCGACGCGGGCGAGATCACCGGTCCGGAACCAGCCGTCACGCAGCACTTCCGCGGTGGCGTCCGGACGGTTGTAGTACCCCTTCATGATGTTGTGGCCACGCAACGCGATCTCGCCGATCCGGTCGGCGCCGGTGACGGTGTTCCAGTCCTTGTCGACGAGCCGGGCCTCGATGCCCCACACGGGGACGCCGATCGATCCGGGCCGGGGCTCGCTGCCGGGGTCGCTGAAAGTCGCGAGCGGCGACGTCTCGGACAATCCGTATCCTTCGAGGATCTGCACCCCGAAGCGTTCGGCGAACCGGGTGAGGATCTCCACCGGCAGTGCGGCGCCGCCGGAGATCGCGAGACGCATGTTGGCGGCGATACGATCGATGTCGGCGGGGTGTTCGTCGAGGGCACCGAGCAGACCCCAGTACATCGTGGGCACGCCGGCGAAGACGGTGATGTTCTCCCGTTCGATGAGGTCGAGTGCGGCGGCGGCCTCGAACCGAGGTAGCAGCACGAGGGTCGCCCCTACCGAGATTCCGGCATTGAGGGTGACTGTCTGGCCGAACGAGTGGAACAGCGGCAGCGTCACCAGGTACCGGTCGTGGGTGGCTGGTGTGCTGTCGAAGAGCCGGTTGGCGGTCAGCGCGTTCAGCACCATGTTGGAGTGGGTGAGCTCGGCGCCCTTCGGCTTTCCGGTGGTCCCGCTGGTGTAGAGGATGACGGCGGTGTCGACGGGCTCGCGCGGCACGGTGTCGCACTGGGTGGGGTGATCGGCGACGGCATCCGCGAGCGTTCCGATACCGTCGATCGTGGCGGGGGTGGTCGGGTCGGCGGCGATGCGGAACATGGTGCGGCAGTCGGGACTCTGTGTGAACGCCGAGCGCCCGTACTCACCCATCGGCAGGTCGGGGGTGCCGTCGTAGCAGAAGTACGCCTTGGCCTTGGAATCTGCGAGATGGTAAGCGATCTCGCGGTCCTTGAGCAACACGTTGAGTGGCACGACCACGGCGCCGGCCTTGAGGATCCCGTAGTAGACGACGGGGAACTGGGGGATGTTGGGGCAGGAGAGGGCGACCGTGTCGCCGGGTTCGATGCCCGCCGCCACCAGCAGGTTCGCGACCTGATTCGACCGGGCATCGAGGTCGGCGTAGGTCATCCGCTCGTCACCGAGAATCAGGGCGTCACGGTCGCCGAACCGGCGGGCGGAGTCTTCGAGGAGTACGCATAGGTTGAGCACGGGAGACTTTCTCGTGGTGGGACGGGGGAGAATCGCTACGACAGGGGAGCAGCGGTGGCGGTGCGGACCAGGTCTTCGGTGACCCCGGGTGCGCACTCGCGCAACACGAGACCGGAACCGGTGACGTCGATGACGGCCAGGTCGGTGATGATCCGGTGTACGACTCGGCGGCCGGTGAGCGGCAGGGTGCAGCGTTCGACGATCTTCGGGGCACCGGACTTGTCGCAGTGCTCCATGACCACGATGACCTTGCGGGCACCGTGCACGAGATCCATTGCGCCACCCATGCCCTTGACCATCTTCCCGGGAACCATCCAGTTTGCGAGGTCGCCGGCCGCGGACACCTGCATACCGCCGAGGACGGCGGTGTCGATGTGGGCGCCGCGGATCATCCCGAAGCTGAGCGCCGAATCGAAGAACGACGCGCCCGCGTTGACGGTGACCGTTTCCTTGCCGGCGTTGATCAGATCCGCGTCGACGGCGTCCTCCTCCGGGTAGGGACCGGTGCCGAGGACCCCGTTCTCGCTGTGCAGCGTCACCTCGACCCCGGCGGGGAGGAAGCTCGGGATCAGGGTGGGTAGCCCGATACCGAGGTTGACGTACTCGCCCGGCGACAGTTCCTCGGCGGCACGGGCAGCCATGCCCTCGCGTGTCCAGCCGATCGTCTCGACGGTGGTGGTCATGTCAGTCCTTCCTCGCGGCGACGGTGCGCTTCTCGATCTGCTTGTCCTGAATCCCGGTGTGGACGATCCGGTCGACGAAAATTCCCGGCAGGTGCACCTGCGCCGGGTCGAGGACCCCGGGCTCGACGAGCTGCTCGACCTGGGCGATACAGATGCGGCCGGCCATAGCGGCAAGCGGATTGAAGTTGGCCGCTGCTTTGGCGAAGACGAGGTTGCCCTCGGCGTCGCCGATGCGGGCGTGGACGAGTGCGAAGTCGGCCGTGATCGACTCCTCGAGCACGTACTGGCGGCCGGCGAACTCGCGGACCTCCTTCGGCGGAGACGCGACTGCCACCGATCCATCGGCAGCGTACCGCCACGGCAGCCCGCCGTCGGATACTGGAGTTCCGACCCCGGCAGGGGTGAAGAACGCGGGGATCCCAGCACCGCCTGCCCGCAGCTTCTCGGCCAGGGTTCCCTGCGGCGTCAGTTCGACTTCGAGCTCACCGGACAGGTATTGGCGCGCAAATTCCTTGTTCTCCCCGACGTATGACGCGGTGACGCGTCGAATGCGGTTGCGGGCGAGCAGGATACCGAGTCCGTGACTGTCGACACCGCAGTTGTTGGAGAACACCTCCAGGTCGGTGGCGTCACCGGCGGCGATCGCGGCGATCAGCTCGTCGGGGATGCCGCACAACCCGAACCCACCGACCGCCAGCGACGCACCGGACCCGATGTCCGCGACGGCGTCGGCGGCCGAACCGTAGACCTTGCGCGTCATCGGGCATCTGCATTCGCGAGGCCGGGGACGACCGTACTCTCGATGAGGTCTCGGAGCAGTTCCTCGGCGTACGGCCAGTACCCGTAGCCGGCGGCGGGGTTGAGGTGGCCGACGGCACCGAGGTCGACGAGTTTGCTGCCCCACGATTCGGCCATTCCGGCGACCCGACGAAATCGGGCCATCGGATCATTGGTGCTGGCGGCGACGACACTGGGGAACGGCAGCCGGCCCCGGGGGACGGGCTCCCAGCCACCCTGCTCGAGGTCCTCGGGGGTGGGATACCCCGCGGGCAGTGGTTCCTCGAGGTCCGGTGGGGTGGCCAAAAGGGCGCCCTGAACCGGGCGGGTGCACCGCTGCGCCCAGTGGACGGTGATTACCGCGCCCGCACTGTGCGCGACCAGCACGACCGAGCCGTCGATCTCGGCGAGGACAGTGTCGAGGGCGGCGACCCGGGCCGCGAGGCTGAACTTGTCCCGTTCGAGCGGCGGCACCGTCCGCACTGTGTCGAGTCTCTCGGCGAGCAGCGTCTGCCAGTGGTCGGCGACGTGGTCGCGCAGTCCGGGCACGATCACCACGGTCGGTGTTGTGGAGGTGGAGGTGGTCACGGTCGACTCCAGTTCTTCGGAGGTGGATCAGGCGGGTATGGCGGTAAGGGCGGCGAGTTTGCGGCGTCCGGCGGGATAGGCGCGCTTGCCGAGGACGAGGGCAATGATCGCGACGATGTAGATCAGGGGCGCGATCTGCAAGGCGGTGACGAGACCGAAACGGTCGGCCAGCACCCCGACGACGAAGGGTCCCAGTGCCAGTCCGAGGAGATTGTTGGCCAGGGTGAGGGTGCCGAAGGCCGAGGCGCGCACCGACGAGTGGGTGAGGTTCGCGACCATCGCGGCGATGGGGCCGGACGAGCCGGCGGAGAAGAAGGCACCGATGCCGATCAGCACCAATTGGAGGGTCCCCGTGGGGAGCTGGAATCCGGCGCTGAGGAAGACGAGGGAGATCACTCCGAAGACCACCGCGGTGGTCCATTTCCGAGCAGGGTCGTTGCGGCTCACCCGGTCGGTGATGATGCCGCACACCACCATCCCGCTGCCGACGAGGAGAACGAAGATCGACGCCATCGCACCGGCCTTGTCGAGTGCGAGGCCGTAGGACCGATTGAAGAAGCTCGGCAGCCACGCGAGCAGGACACCTGCGGTGAACATCTGGAGACCGCCACCGATGTAGGCGAATACGACGGCGGGAGTGGTGAACAGGCTCGAGATCGGAGCTCGGAAACCGGTGGGACCAGGTGCGTCGGCCGGGTCGTCGTCGGCCGCATGCTGCGCCAGCTTACGTTCGGAGACGACGGCCCGGAAGAGCGCGACGAGCATGAGCCCGAAGACGGCCATCGCAGCGAACGACCAGCGCCAGCCGAGGTTGACGGCGATCACGCCACCGAGTGCGACGCCGATCACGGACCCGAACGATCCGCCGCCCATAAAGGCGCCGCTGAGCGTGGAGTGCACCCGAGGGGCGAACACGCTGAGGACCACGGCGATGCCGACGCTGCCGTAGGCAGCCTCGCCCACGCCGACCAGGAACCGGGCTCCGAGCATCTGCTCGTAGCTGCTTGCCACCGCACAGAGCAGTGTGGCGATGCTCCAGAGCACGGCCATCAGGACCAGGCTCTTCACCCGGCCCCACCGGTCGGCCAGCAGCGACAGCGGGAGCGTCAGCAACCCGACCATCAGTGCGACGATGCTGCTGAGCGACGCCAACTGCGAATCAGTCAGCGTCCATTCAGTTTTGAGGAGCGGGAAGACGGCACTGAGGACCTGACGGGACATGTAGTCCGACAGCAGCAGACCGAAGGTGAGTGCGAAGACGATCCACGGATAGAACCGGGACCGGGAGGCCGGGGCGGTGTTCCCGGCGGTGGTCTTCGGGGTGGTGGTGTTCAGGGCTGTGGTGGCAGGCAGTCCCATGAGGCCTCCTATGGCCGTCAGGAGTGAAATAGGGGTTGGGGGAGAGAGCGGGCAGCGGGCTACCCGCTCTCTCCCCGATCGTGACCGAGATCCCCGGCGCCGGAACTCAGGCGTGGTGGGTGAAGCCCACCTGGCCGCGGCGGCGGTTCGGTGCGTAGCCGAGCTTGGCGAGGGTCTCGTCGGCATCGGCGTAGGTCTGACCGATCCGGTAGATGTCGCGGGCCTCCTTGCCGGTAGCAATCTCGCGGCCCAGTTCACCGGCGACGCGGACCAACTGCTCGACCTGCTGGACAGAGGTCATCTTCTCGCCCCTGCGTCCCCAGAGGGTGTCCTCGTTACCGCAGCGGGGGTGCAGGCCCATCGCGATCGCCATCGCGTTAACCGGCAACACGCTGCGCATCAGGGTCTCGAGGGTCAGGCAGGCGCCATCCGGGACTCGCTGGATGAAGTTCATGATGTTGTACGGGTTGGGGCCGTCGAAGCCGCCGCCGATGCCGACCCAGGTCAGGTTGAGCGGACCGGTGTAGATCCCGCGCCGGATGAGCCGCTCGACGGTCTCGAGCTGGGGGATGCTCGAGAGCTGGAAGTGCGGCTGAATTCCGGCCGTCTGCAGGCGACGCAGATGCTCCTCGACCCACGCCGGGCCTGCCGGGACCGTCATCTCCCGGTACGCCTCGGCGAGCTCGGGCCGCTCCATCGAGGTGCCGGCGATGTCGTCGGCGGTCATGAGTTCCATGATGTTCATCTGCGAGGTGTTGATCGCGATCGTCACCTGGTCGGGTGCGGGATCGAGGTCGGCCAGCATGTGCCGGGTGTCGTCCGAGAGCCACTTCGCGTCCGCGCCTTCGCCTTCGGGTGCGAAGGAGATCGATCCACCGACCTGTAGGATCATGTCCGGCACCGCCTGGCGCAGTCCGGCGAGCAACTCGTTGAACTTCGAGAGCCGCTTGGAGCCCTTGCCGTCGAGTTCGCGGACGTGGATGTGCAGGACGGTGGCGCCGGCCTCGTAGCAGTCCACAGCCTTTTGGACGTGCTCGTCCATCGTCAGCGGCAGGTCTTCGCGGAAGTCGTCCGGCTCCCACTCGGGACCGTACGGGGCACAGGTGATGACCAGCTTCTCCTGAGTCTCGGGGAAGAGGGCGTCGTCGTGGAAGTGCATGGGTGTTCTCCGTTCGAAATCAGTCGGATGAGAAGGGGAGAGAAGGTTTCAGAAGGGCCGGTCGCCGATGATCCCGGCACGTTCCATCTTGCGGACGGCGGGCCAGTAGTCCTGGACCGCGTAGTGCTGGGTGGACCGGTTATCCCAGATCGCGACGCTGTTCGGGGTCCATCGCCACCGCACCTGGTACTCGGGGATCGCGGCCTGGCTGATCAGGTAGTTGAGCAGATTGCTGCTGCCGGGTGCGTAGTCGATGCCGTACCGGATGTTCTCGGGGGTGTGGTAGTTGACGAAGTGGGTCGCGAAAGCGTTGACGAACAAAATCTTTTCACCGGTCTCGGGGTGCGTGCGCACCACGGGGTGCTCAGCGTCCGGGAACCGCTGGTGCAATGCGTGCCGCTGTTCCGTTGGCTGTGCGGCGCCGAACGACGCCTCGATGCTGTGCCGGGCACGGAGTCCGTCGATCTGCTTCTTCACCGCGTCCGGGAGTTTCGCGTAGGCCTCGGCCATGTTCACCCAGATGGTGTCGCCGCCGACCGGGGGCGTCTCCACGCAGCGGAGAACACAACCCATGGGCGGGTTCTCCCGCCAGGTGGCGTCGCAGTGAAAAGCGTTCTCGTAGTGCTCGGCCGGGCTGTCGAGGTCCTTGTAGATCTGCACGAGCCCGGGATGATCCGGGTCGCTGCCCGCGACGGGGTGATCTTCGAGCGGACCGAACCGTTCGGCGAGCGCCACGTGCTCACCGCGGGTGATGTCCTGGTCGCGGAGGAAGAGGACTTTGTATTCGAGAAGCAGTTCCCGAAGTTCGGCGAACAGTGCGTCGTCGCGGGAGGCGTCGCCGAGGTTCACGTCGAACAGTTCGGCGCCGAGGGAACACGTCATCGGTGCCAGCCGGAAGGAACCGGACGGGGAGATTATCGTGTGCCTTTCGGGTGAATGCGTCAGTTGCGCAGTGTCGTTCATGGTGGTGTCTCCGTCGTGGTGAAAGGTGTTGCGCTCAGAGGCGGAACACGGAGGAGCCGATGCTGCGGCCGGACTCGAGATCCCGGTGTGCCTGGACCGCGTCCTCTAGTCCGTAGCTCTGGTTGATCTCGATCCGGATTCGTCCCGCCTCGACGTGGTCGAAGAGTTCACCGGCGAGTTCGGCGCGCTCGGCAGGGTCGGCGATGTAGTCGGCGAGCGCGGGGCGGGTGACGAACAGCGAACCCTTGACTGCCAACTGCATCGCGTTGATCGGGGGAATCGGTCCGGAGGCCGTTCCGAAGCACACCAGCAGGCCGCGCCGGGCGAGGCAGTCGAGGGAGGTCTGAAACGTGGACTCACCGATGCTGTCGTACACAACCGGGACGCCGGCGCCGCCGGTAATCTCTCGAACCCGCTCGGCGACTTTTTCGCGGGTGTAGACGATCACGTGCTCACACCCGTGGGCGCGTGCGATCGTCGCCTTCTCGTCGGTGGAGACCGTGCCGATCACGTTGACGCCCAGCAGCTTCGCCCACTGCGTGAAGATCAGACCCACGCCCCCGGCGGCCGCGTGCAGCAGCACGGTGTCGCCCGCCTTCAGCGGATGAATGCGGCGCAGCAGGTACGCCGTGGTCAGACCCCGCATCGTCATCGCCGCCGCGGTGTCGAAGCGGATAGCCCGCGGCAGCGGGATCAGCGGTGCGGCCGGCATGACGCGTTCGGTGCTGTAGGCGCCGAGGGGGCTGCCCGTGTAGGTGACGCGGTCGCCGACCTGCACGTGGGTAACCCCGGAACCGACCTCTTCGACGACGCCGGCCGCCTCCACACCCATGCCCGCGGGCAGTTCGGCTGGGTAGAGACCGGTGCGGAAGTAGGTGTCAGCGAAGTTCAGTCCGACGGCCTCGTGCCGGATACGGACGCCGTGGGGGCCGGGTTTTCCCACCTCGACGTTCTCCCACTTCATGACCTCCGGAGCACCGTGCTCGTAGAACCGAACTGCTTGTGCCACAATGTTTCTCCTCTTCGATGTGCTGATCGGTGCGGTGCCGCGGCCGGACGATCGCGGCCGTTTGACGGGGATGATCCGGTGTGGCCGATCACCTCTCCGCACCGCTTCTGTGATGCACCTAACAGTACGGCTACTTTGGGCCATGCGCTTATCCTGACGGGACAGTCGGCCTATCATTCTGGGACAGGCAATCGGAGGTGGCATGAAACCCCTTGCTCGCTACGCGTCGCTGAACGGCTACCTGGAGCTGTGCCGGTCGCTCGGGATCGATCCGGCGCCGTTGATGAGATCCGCGGGTCTCGATCCGTCCGGTCTGGCACTTCAGGACCGGTGGGTCCCGGCCGCGGCGATCGCGCGCCTCCTCGAGCAGTCGGTAGAGAAGTCCGGGCGCGAAGACTTCGGGGTGCGCCTTGCCGAACGCAGACAGTTCTCCAACCTCGGCCCGCTCAGCCTCGTCGTCCGCGAGGAACCCGACGTCCGCAGCGCACTGCGCGTGCTCACCCGGTACGCACACACGTACAACGAGGCGTTGCGGACGCGGATGTCCGAGGTGAACGGCCTGGTGACCCTCCGCATCGAACTCGATCTCGGAGAGGCACTCGAGACTCGGCAGTCCATCGAACTCGCGGTCGGCGTGCTGCACCGGTTGCTGCGCGACTTCCTCGGCGGCGGCTGGAGACCACTCACGGTGTGTTTTCCGCACACGGCCCCGGCGGACACGGCAACGCATCGGAGATTGTTCGGTCCGGTCGTGACGTTCGAAAACGAGTTCGCCGGGATCGTCATCGAGGCGACCGACCTGGACGCGCCGAACAAGATGTCCGACCCGCTCCTGCGCCCCTACACGCAGCAGTTGCTGGACTCCTGGGAACCGGTGGACGACGTGACGATCGTGAGTCGGGTCCGCGAGCTGATCGAACTGCTGCTCCCCACCGGCCGCTGTTCCGTCGAGCAGGTGGCCCGCAGTCTGGGTGTGGATCGGAGGACCGTGCACCGCAGGCTCGCGGAGAGTGGGGAGTCGTTCTCGACGGTCCTCGACAGCACCCGCGCCGAGCTCGCCGAACGGATGGTGGCGAACCCTCGGCTGAGTCTCACCGAGATCGCGGATGTGCTCGCTTTCTCGGCGCCGAGCAACTTCTCACGATGGTTCCGCGGCCACTTCGGGGTCAGCCCCAGCCGTTGGCGGGAGCAGCGAACGGGTGAGCGCGGTTAGCCCATGCCTTCCGGGCTCGGGCAGGTGAAGGGGCGTCCGTTGATGGTGCCCAGCTCGACGCGCACCACAGGAGAGCCAGCTGTCGAAGAGGATTTCCCGGTTCCGGCCCCGCGGCCGGTGGCGAGTGCTTGGATTGAGGTATGTGCCGGTGGATGGCCTACTCGGGTGAACCGATCCTCGCGGAGGACCTGTTGTTCCGCCCTAAACACTCGCTGATCGATCAGAGTCTGCACTCACGTCTCGGGGCGACGACCACCAATGGTGACGGATTCGGTGTCGGCTGGTACGGCGAAGGCAGTGAGCCGGCGGTGTACAAGAGCATCGAACCGGCCTGGAATGACAGCAACCTGCGGGAGATCGCCGGTCAGGTGCGAACGGGAATGTTGCTTGCTCACGTGCGGGCCTCGACGGGAACACCGGTGCAGCGCAGCAACTGTCACCCCTTCCGGCACGAGCGATGGTTGTGGGTACACAACGGCGCCCTGCGAGGTTTCCACGAGGTCAGACGCGACCTGGTGATGGCCGTCGACCCGGCCCTGTTCCTCGACATCGAGGGTTCGACAGATTCCGAAACGTTGTTTTTCCTCGCCCTGACATTCGGCCTCGCCGACGATCCCTTCGGTGCGGTTGCCCGCGCGGTCGGCTTCGTCGAAGACGTCGGCCGTGCACACGGTGTCGACCATCCGGTGCAGATGACCGTCGCCACCACCGAGGGTGAATCGCTGTGGGTTTTCCGGTACTCGAGTGAACGGCAGTCGAGGTCGCTGTTCTTCTCCACCGAGATCGCGAAGCTGCGCGCACTGCACCCCGAAGTCGAGGTCCTGCACGAACTAGGTGGGGAGACTCGTTTCGTGGTCTCCGAACCCCTCCGCGACCTCGAAGGCGCGTGGAACGAGGTGCCCGAGTCTTCCGCCGGGGTCGTTCGACCTGGGCAGGACGAAATCCGCCCATTCGAGCCGATTTCACCCGGCTGAGTGCAGGGCTTCTTTCTGCGAGAATGGACTGCCGCACCGACATCGAAGGAGTCGCCATGACTGAACCGATCTTCGACAAGTCGGAGCAGCTGAAGCAAGTCGAACAGGGAATCCTTCCTGGTGAGCAAATCATCGCCGTCTACGACTGCATCGGCGCGGGTACCGGTTTCCTCGGGATGACGAACCTGCGTGTCGTGATCCAGGACAGGAGCTTCGTCGGGAAACGCACCGCGATCACGTCCATCCCCTACAAGCACATCCGGTCGATCTCATTCCTCAGCAACAAGTCGTGGGCCGGCCAATTCTTCTCCTCCAGCAGCATCGCCCTCGCGGTCGCCGGGACCACATACGAAGCCGACTTCCGCGGCGTCGACAAGGCCCACCACGTGCACACGGTGATCCTCGGAAACATCACGTGATGTAGCGGAAACTGTATGTTCTTCGACCTCGCAAGGTGACGTGCCTTGCGACCGGGATCAACGCACCCGGAGCACGTCGCGCAGGGCTTGCGCTACGGCTGGGTTGGCGACGTCGCCGTGGTCGGTGATCGTCGCGTCGGCCTGGAGGTTGAAAATCTTGCCGTGCGTGAAGGTGTACTGGTGCTGAGGGGTCGGCTTCCGTAGGAGTTGTTCGGTTCTGTCGAGTTCGGGAGTGTGTTGGGCGCCGTTGCGTCCCATGCCGCCGTAGGGGTCGTTCTGGTCGCCGAGCGCGGCGGCGTTGTCGCGGGCGATGCGTGAGGCCAGGGGGTAGGCGACGCCCACGGCGAGGTCATTCTTGGTGTGGGTGATGACGACCGGCCCGTTGACACGGCGCTCGCCGAGGACGGTACGGAACGCGCCGTCGTGCTGTCCGTCGAATCGTTGCGCAAGGCCGTTGTGGGAGAAGGCGGCCTGCAACAGGATGAGGCTGAGCGGGGCATCGGAGGGTGGGAGCGCGGCAGCGGTTGCGGTCACGAGCCGTCCGCCGAAGCTGTGTCCTGTCAAATGGATAGGAATTTGGGAATGTCGTTCTCGGACTCGGCCGAGAACCCCGGCCACACCTGTTTGGCCGACGGCGCCGGCGCGGGTCTTCATCGTGTAGTAGGTGGCGAAGTTCGCGATACGGCGGGCGGCGGCCTTGGCGCCGGACAACAAGTCTCCGAGAAAGGCGGCGCCGCCGCTGGTGTTTCCGGCCGCGCCTCCGGGACCGGTCGACAGTAGGACCGGCACCTCGCCGGTGAACTTCTGGAAGAGCTTCTCGGGATCGAGGTCGAGGAACTCTCTGGATGCGTCGTCGTCATGTGCCTGGCTCGGGTCCAGGAGGGTACGTATCTGCAGCACGAATTCGCGCCGCGCGTCTGCGGACGTGTCCAGGTCTTCGATCTGGGCTCGCGCGCGTTCCACGATGTCTCCTCGCGTCGGGTCGCTTCCGTCGGCGCCCAGCAGCACAGGGTCCTGCTCGAGCTGCGTCAACGCGACGAGAAGCGCTGCATCGTTGGCTGCGGTCGCGGAGGCGGCTCCTCCGCCGGGTATGAGCGATTCGAGTGCGAACCTCTTGCTCGGCCACAGCACTCTCATCACGGCCACGCGGGATCCGGATCCGTTTTCGGGCAGTCCGACCACCTCCAGCGAGCTGATGAGTGTGTCGTACAGCGTGGTGGCTTCGGCCTTGTCGTTGTTCCAGCCGTGCGCGAGGACGAGCAGGTCGGTGCTGTCGGCGAGGCCGTCGAGGAGCCGGACGACCTGGTTGTCGTCGTGAACGAGTCCGTCCTTGGTGAACTCGATCTCGAATTGTCCGGTGATCATCGGGTATGCCTTTCACACGGATTGAATGGCCTTCATCAGGTCGACGAGACCATGGCCTTCGAAGTAGCGTTCGCGGCCCAGGGGCACCGCGCTGGCGAGGAAGATGCGCTTGACCTCGTCGGAACGCCCGATGAATTCCTGTCGGATGGAAAGAAACGCGGCGATGGCCCCGGATACATGGGGTGCCGCCATACTCGTGCCGCTGTCTTCGAGGTAGTACGCGGTGAGCGACGTGGGCGCGGTACTGAGGGCGCTGGTAGGCCCGGTTCCAGGCATCGTGGCGAGCTTCGACAGCGCCGTTGCCTGCTTGGTCCCGGCCGCGCACGAGACGATGCGTTCTCCGGGTGCCACGAGGTCCGGCTTGAGGCGCCCGTCCGCCGTGGGTCCCTTCGACGAGAAATACGAAATTCCGAAGGTGTGGGGGGAGTCGCGATGAGTTGATCCGACGGTGATCGCACCGGCGGCGTTGCCGGGGTCGTTGATGGTGTTGGAGAGCCCTACCTTCGTCACGCGGGTGCTGGTCGGAAGGGTGGAGTAGCCGGTGTTGCCGGCCGCGGCGACCACGATGACACCGGCCTGCACCAAACGGTTCACCTCCGTGCACAGCGGACTTTGACCGCAGGCGAACATCTCGGCATCGAAGTCGTATCCCACACTGAGGTTTACCCCGTGCACCCGCAGAAGTTTGGGATTGTCGTTGAGTTTCTCGCGGATGTATTCCAGGGCCCGGACGATGTCGCTGGACCTGCCCGCCCCCTGATCGTCGAGGACGCGCAGGCTCACCAGGTGACAGCCCGGCGCCACACCGTGGAAGCGTTCGCGTTCGCGGTCGGTGCCGATCACGCGCGCATTGGTCACCGTCATCCGGGTTGGTTGGTTGTCGTCCTCGTCGCCCGCGACGATCCGGTCCTGGCGTTCGAGGACGACGTTGGTCACCGAGTTCGAGGCACGCCCGGAGATGATGCCGGCCACGTGGGTTCCGTGACCTAGGGGATCGGTCAGTGCCGAGGTGCGGTGAAGGTCGATGCGCTGGTCGCGGTCCTCCTTCGACATCGGTCCGCTGTCGGCCGGGTCCTCGTCCGGGTCGGGCAGCCGGTGACCGTGCACGTCGACGAAACATCGGTGCAGATTGCGGACCCCGGCGTCCAACAACAGGTGCTCTCCGTTGATGTCGCCGAAGTGCGGATGCGTGGCGTCGATCCCCGAGTCTAGGACTGCCCAGCAGATGCCTTCGCCACTGGCCTCGAAGGAACGCAGGGCGGCGTCCGCCTTGATGGTGGAGACGGACTTGGCGATATGGGCGCGAACCGGGAAGTCGGGCCACAGTCGGTAGATTGTGCGGTACGGAAAGTCGGACGGCGGCACCCCGACCGTGCCTGATGCGGGAGGTTGCCGACGGGCCGCCGCGTCGGTCGCCGCCCTGAGCGCGCGTTCCTGATCGACCGCCACCAACTGCTTCCACTCGGCCAGCGTCATCTCGCAGCGGAAATAGCCTTTCGAGATTCTCGTCAGCCGCCACGGGTCCGCATCTTCTCCTCTGTCCGCGGACGTCGCACGGAAAACATCGGTGAAGAGTTGACGAAAGGCGTTGGTGGCACCGGAGAGACCGTCGATGTGCAGGACGTTCAGCTCGACGAGGTACGGACCGCGGTCTTCGGGGACTGTGCCCAAACCCCATCGCCGGCGATTGTTGACATCCTCGAGCTCGGGCGGTGCGGTCTGCCGGTCGAGGCGCTCGCCCGAGAAATCATCCCGACTGGATCCGCCGTCGGTGCCTCGAGATCTCGGCTCGGTCATTCCTCACCTATATTCCGGTCTGGATTCGACGAGCGGCAGAACACCGAATCCACTGTGGCTCAGAAAATGTCCCGGGCGCATGCATTCCGTGCGCCGTCTTACGTTCCACCCTTTCCCATGAGCTGCCGCTGCGATCCAATGCAGCAGGAGCAAAGGCCGGTTGGTATGTTTCCATCGTCCTCTCCGGGGATGCGGGTGTCAGCGTTGGTTCGGCGCTCTAACTACTTACGATGTGGACGAGCCGGGCAGCGACGACCCATTGCCTTCTCCGATTAGGGGCCTGGGTCACTCACAACGGGTGACCTCGTGGATAGGGAGGGCGATACAGTCAGGCGACCTGGACGCTGCCTGGTGACTACTACACATGCGCCCTGTAGGGGGCGCTTCCCGCATCAACCGAACTCTCGCTGCGGCGAGTGGGCGCCCCGTGTCGAGAGTCCATTTCACGGTCCCTCGCCGGGAAACGGGTGGTTCCCGGTACATGTCTGGCACAAGCGGAGGTGATGCACATTGCCCGTCGACCGAGATCGGGCACGCGACTCGATACGGGCCTTGTCGGATCGGGACCTCGTCGAGCTGTTGGCCGAGGAACTCTCCCGCCGGTCGGCCCTGCGTCCCGTCCGCGACGACGTGACGGCGCTGCTCCGGCGGCGAGGGGACTCGGCGCCGGAGCCCGGCAGTGGTCAGATCCAGGGCATGTCGGGGTCGAGGGAATGGGAGATCACACCGTCGTCGGGTTCGAGGGGGTAGTTCGCGGCGTGGTACTTGGCGCTGGAGTTGCCGAAGAGGTCGACGCCGCCCGGCTGGGTGAGTGAGGTGCCCGGCTCATAGAGTTCGACCTGCTCGGGAACGTCCTCGTCGGGGGCATCGCAGGCGACCATGGGCCACGCATTGGCGCACCCGATGCGGTCGCGCACCTGGAAGGTGTGCGGGAAATTCGGTCCGGCGGCATCGGTGGGTACTGCTGCGGCGGTGGCACTCTGGGCCAGCACGGCACCGAATGCGAGGGCAACGCCGGCCGCGGCTGCGGCTGCGGTGCGTGTTGTGGTCGAGGACATTCTGTGGCTCCTGAAGTTCGGGGTTTTGGTGTTCTCGGACGACTACTAGTTTTCGCCGGAAGCCGGCGTTCGATAACTCCCCGGAGGGGGTGGTCGGTGACCCGGAGGGGGAAAGAAAGTACCCCTGGGAGGGGTTCCGCGGGAGATCGCACAATGTCTGTTTCGGCTCGGCAGGCGGAGTGGCTGACCGGGCCGTAGAGCTCGCTGATCACACATAGGGGGTGCGGAGCACAGTCGCAGACTCTTCGAAAGAATCGAAAGATGTTTCGGTTATTTCGAATGGAAGGGTTCAGAACGGGTGCGCAGGCGTTGGCAGCACACGTACCGTAGCCGCGCTTGTGCGCCAGCCACGCCAGTCCGTCATCATCGAGGCTGGACTCCAACACAATCCTCGTCCCGCTGCCCTCTGAAAGAGCCGGACAGCAAGGCCCCCCGCCACGGCTGATGGTGAACGATTACCACCGACCTGCCGTACTAAACTGCACACCCAGGCCCCGGCCAGCCCCGGTGACCAGCGCGGCAGAACCCGTGAGGTCGAATAAGTCGTTCTTGTTCATATTGCACCCTTTGTGCGTGTTAACAGCTCGTTGATGGATTGGACGTCGTCTCGATGAACGGTCGGCTGTCCTTGGGCAAGCAGGCTCTCGATGCGTCGATCAGACTGGAACCTGAACCTCTGTGCAAGAACAGAGTTCGGAATGGCGCTGAATTCGCGCAGCAGCCTGCGGAATTGAAAATCGAACTGGTGACAATACGGGTCTGTCGATACGCACATCCCAGCACTCGATGTGGACGTATCCGCTGGCCCATCGCAACGGGTGCGATCGATTGACATCGCATTCGGAAGGCGATGGTGCCGAGGTCGAGCACGACTCCCACTGACGCCGTGTTTGGTGCCCTGTAGTCCATTACGGCATCGGTCGGGACACGAATGTGCAGTCACTCGCGGGCGCGGGTGCACGTGACTGAGGCTCCTACCTGGGGTCAGCTGCATGGGCGAGCGGCGTGATGGCCGGTGCCCAGTAAAGGGAGGTCGACCGACTCTGCGGACGACAGTGGCGAACATGTCCGATATTGACTACCGCGATGTCCGCCTCCGGCAAGGCACCAACACCCGCACGCGGACGTTGCTCGACGCCGTGGTCGGTAAAACCCCGAACGGGGGCGTTCGATCGCTGTTCGAGACTCGGCTATCGAAGTGTGACGCTTGACACCCACTACATAAAATGCGAATGTAATCGCACATACACATTTTGTTGCTCCCGCGAGCTTGACCGATGCCGGTTCACATCCACCGTCAAGGGCGCGCCAGCTCCAAGCACTCCACTCCCCTACGTACAGAAAGAGCTTCAGATGACTACGATCGAATTAAGTCTGCCAACCACTGATATCGATCCCTTTTCGAATGAGGCACTCGCTAATCCGTACCCGATTTTCCAACAGCTCCGGGACTTGGGTCCGTTAGTCGAGTTGACTCGCCACGGTGTTGTCGCATTCTCTCGACATGCACAGGTGGTGGATGCCCTCACTGACTCGGAGACGTTTTCTTCGGCGGACGGCGTTGGGCTGAACGATGTGGCGAACAACTCGTTTGAAGGCACCCTTATCGGAACGGACCCCCCAGAGCACACTCGTTACCGTGCTGTCCTGGCCGAACGCCTCGCGCCCCGATCGCTTCGTGAGTTGAAGACCGACATCGAGGCCAGGGTGGACCGACACGTCGAAGACTTGGTGTCAAGAGGCTCTTTTGACGCGATAGCGGATCTGGCCCGCGCGGTACCGGTCGCGGTTGTCCTGGACCTGCTGGGGTTCCCACCGGAAGGGCGCGATCAACTGTTGAGTTGGGCTGAGCGTTTCGGTGATATTAACGGCCCTGCCAATGAACGGATGCAAGCAGCCCTGCCGGCGGTGGACGAACTCTTCGGTTGGTTGGCAACCACCTGCACTCGCGACCGGATGATCCCTGGAGGCTTTGCCACTACCATTCACGAGGCCGCCGAGCGCGGGGATATCCCTGAAGAAGCAGTAGTCCCACTCATGTCTAGCTACGCACTTCCGGCAATGGACACCACTATCAGCGCCCTCGGTAGTGCAATCCAGCTGTTTGTTGACAACCCGGACCAGTGGGAAGCACTACGCGAGAACCCGGCACTGATTCCCGGCGCGTTCAATGAGGTTATTCGCCTGGAATCCCCGATTCAAGCGTTCTCTCGGGTCACTCGGCGAACCTACACAACAGAGGGCTTTTCGATACCTGAGAACGTCCGGGTAGTCATCTTCTACGGAGCCGCGAACCGAGATGAGCGGAAATACCCTGACCCCGATCGATTCGATGTCCGGCGCGAAAACGTCGACCATGTCGCGTTCGGGCTAGGAACTCACGCTTGCCCAGGTCAGGGGCTTGCGCGGATGGAAGCTCACGCGGTCCTCGAGTCACTCACCCGACACGTCAGGACATGGGAGTCCGCAGGAGAACCGCGACGGAGATTCACAAACATCACCCGTTCGCTGGACCGGCTACCGGTTGTGGCCCATCGGTGAGTTTCAGAAAGGATCGGGGAATGCCTCAGATACACGCGGACAGAGATAAGTGCGAGGGCTACGGAAACTGCGTGATGGCGGCCCCCGACCTCGTCGATCTGGACGACGATGGAGTGGTCGTAGTGGTCAGGGAACGAGTCGGCGAGGTCGATGTCGGGAAAGCGGAGAGCGCCGCACGTGCATGTCCGGTGAATGCGTTACGGGTGGACAGATGAACGGCACTGCACTGATCGTCGGTTCCTCCGTGGCGGGCATTCGCACAGCTCAGTCGCTCCGCACGGAGGGCTGGCTCGGCCGCATCGTCGTCATAGGCGACGAACCCCACCTGCCTTACGATCGGCCACCCCTGTCGAAACAGATGTTGACTGATCGTACTGAAATCTCGCCGACACCACTGCTGACCAAGCACGAAGCGACGTCGGACAACATCGAACTCTTGCTCGGTACACCAGCAGTCGGCCTGGACACGACTGCGAAACGAGTTGCGCTGGCGGATCATCGAGAAGTGCCTTACGACCATTTGGTCATCGCAACCGGGGCTTCGGCCCGTCCATCGCCCTGGGGACAGATGCCGGGAGTTCACGTGTTGCGTGGGCTCGACGACTGCCTGGGGCTGAGAAAGGCACTTCATGGCGATGCCTTATCCGGCTCCGGTCATGTGGTTGTCATCGGAGCAGGGTTCATCGGTTCCGAAGTGGCGGCGGCTGCACGGGCGCTCGGTCTCAGAGTTTCGGTCGTGGCCCCTTCGGCCACGCCGCTGGTTCAGAATCTGGGCCCTGAAGTGGGAATGGAGTTGACCAAACTTCATCAGCGTCACTCCGTGGAGACACATTTCGGTTCCGCGGTGTCGTCTCTGACTTCTTCCGCGGACGGAATCCACGTACTGCTCGACAACGGCACGGAGTTGTCCGCAACTACGGTCGTCGTGGGGATCGGCGCAACGCCGAATGTGGAGTGGCTTAAGGACTCGGGCCTCACACTCGGCGATGGAGTGATGTGCGATGAACAAGGGCGCGCAAGCGGCGGGTCAGATATCTCTGCTGTCGGCGATGTGGCTTGCTGGACGAGGTCTCACGCGCCTGTTGCACGTCGGGGCGAGCACTGGACCCGTGCGGTGGAGCAGGCTAACTTGGTGGGTCGCCGACTCTGTGGCGTCTCGATCGAAAACATGGATCGGCAAGTGGATTACGTCTGGAGCGATCTCTATGATTGGAAGATACAGATAGTCGGCCAGCCTAGGCATGGCTGTCGAAGCGAGATCGTCGGAGATTTCGACGGAGCCCACACGAGGGCAGCCGTCCTGTACTCCGACGAAGAACAGCGCCTTGTCGGCAGCTTCATCGTCAACTGGCCGCGAGCGACGCTTCTTCTGCGAAAAGCAACAGAGCAACGGTCGAATGTGCGCGCAGCACGCGCGTTGATAGATGCCCGCGTTCCGCGCAACTCTGGGTCCACCATCTGACGCCGAGAGATCCTTACTGAAAGAGTCCCTTCCGGCGGAGAGATATAGGGCATCGCGCGATGGTCAGCCCATTCCGCCAGAACTACATCGCGCGATGCCCGACAATCTGTCCCGCACAAATCGAACTGCACAGCGTCGACCCGCAGCAGTGTCCGCTCAACGGATGATCCGATCCCCTTCAGGCGCTCTGTCCACGCAGCGCACCGACTCGCAGTCACGTCCGCGAGTAGCCAGATCAACTTTCGAGAGTCGCGCTGGGGTATGTGGATGCTCGACTCCGGACAGGAAACTGCACGAATACCGGAATTCGTTGTCGTACAATACATATAGAATCCCGTTGTCGTCATGGACCACCGCGACATTCGCGTCGATGACACCGGCAGCGCGCGACTCGTTGAAGCCGAGGCTGTCCCGGACGTCGTAGGAGTTGAGGTGGCGGTCCCGCGCTCGTTTCCTGCCGTGCGGTAGGCATCGGGCGTCTGCCAAGACACACCAACAGCAAGGGACCGCCGTGAAGAAGAGTAGCTAGAACCAGTCCGTGCTCGCGACATCGCCCGCGATCCCGGAGCAGGGCTAAACGTGGGCTAAGCGGCCGCGACGGACCAACAACCCAGCGAGGCGATCACGTGCTGCCGCTTGTACCCATGCCGAAACCTGGGCCGGGTCACGCAGATAGCATGTCGACGAAGCACCCACGGCGGGCTTCGCTCGGAGTGACGCCGAACCGGTCACGGAAGACCCTGGAGAAATGAGATGCCGAGCTGAAACCGCAGCGACGCCCGACCTCTGCCACCGTTATGTGGTGGCCTTCGGTGGAGACCAGGAGCCGAAGGGCCCGCTGCAGGCGCAGCTTCTGGATGTGTCGGGCAACGGTGGTCTCGCGCGCGGCGAAGATGCGGCCGAGATGTCGCTGACTCAGGCTCAGCGTGTAGGCGACGTCCGCGATCGAGAGCCCCGGGTCGTCAAGGTGGCTCTCAATGAATGCCGTAGCCGCGGTGAAGTAGTGGTCGCTGGTTTGCATCGGCTGCACGGACAACCGTCGGAGCGTCCGTAGAGCGTTCGCGAGAAATGTGTCACCGAACTCGTGGACGTCGACGTCGACTGGCCGCTCGAAGGCGCCCTGCAGAACGTCGAGTAGGTCGCGCGCCGTCTTCGTCTCCGCGCCGGTACCGGCATGACGCATCACCTTGAGTCGACGGAAACAGTCCTGCATCCCGATATCCGCGAGGTGGTGGCGCGGCACACTAGCCACGACCGCGCGCATCGCCTCGGTGAATCCGAGCATGAAAGGGCTGTCGGAGTCGTAGATCGCCACTTCCCCCTGCTTCACCAGCACGGGAGGCATCGTCCCGTTGAAATGAAACGACTCCCCGGAGATGACGAACGTGAACATCACCGAATCGATCGGTAGCTGGTCGGCCATGGTAGGTGTGCGCTCCACGGTATGGGCGTTGCCGGTGATGTCGGCGATCGACATTCCGTTGACCACGGCGCTACGCATCGTGCCGATCAGCCCGGACGGCGTTGGCGACCCTGCCCTGAGGCCTATCAGGTGACTGCGGTTGCGGGCCTCCCACACCGCGTTGCGGAGATTCGGCCGTACGTCGAGCGTGCTGATGATCTCCGTACCGTGCTCGTCGCAGCGGAGAGCGTCTTCGAGCTCGGAGTCGATCTTGGCGTGACTCATCATCTTCGGGTTTGCCTCTGCCGAGCCGCGGCTTGTGTCAACGACAGGGAGGCACACATCGTCTTCGGTGTGCTGGGGACACTGGTGACCGTGCGAGTGATCGGACAGGCGCGTGCCGCCGGCAGACCGTGCACCGAGGACGTCACGGCTTCTGCTCGCTCAACCCGAGGGCACGTGCCGATTGCTCTCGCATCTCAACCTTGCGGATCTTGCCGGTGACTGTCAGCGGGAACTCATCGACGACCATGACGTAGCGGGGGATCTTGTAGTGCGCCAGCTTGCCGGTTGCGAACGCACGCACCGCTTCGGGGGTCAGGGATTCTGCACCTGCGCGGAGCTTGATCCAAGCGCACAGCTCCTCGCCGTACGTCTGGTCGGGGACTCCGACTACTTGGACATCCTCGATGTGGGGGTGGGCGTAGAGGAACTCCTCGATCTCGCGGGGGTAGATGTTCTCCCCGCCGCGGATGACCATGTCTTTGATCCGGCCGACGATCTGGCAGTAGCCGTCCTCCCGCATTGTGGCTAGGTCGCCGGTGTGCATCCAGCCCTCGTCGTCGATCGACTCGGCGGTCTTGTCCGGGTCGTCCCAGTAGCCCGACATCACCGAATAGCCTCGGGTGCAGAACTCTCCCGGCTCGCCGCGCTCGACGGTCTCACCGGTATTCGGGTCGACGATCTTGATCTCCAGGTGCGGGTGGACGCGCCCGATTGTGGCTGTGCGCCGGTCCAGGTCGGCGTCGGCGCGGGTCTGGCAGGAGACAGGCGCTGTCTCTGTCATGCCGTAGGCGATCGACACCTCAGTCATGTGCATGTCGGTGATGCATCGCTTCATCACCTCCACCGGGCAGGGCGACCCGGCCATGATGCCGGTTCGCAGGGAGGTCAAGTCGTATGACGGGAAGTCCGGGTGGTTCTGCATGGCTATGAACATCGTCGGGACGCCGTACACGCCCGTGCAGCGCTCGGCCTCGATGGTGCGCAGCGTAACGCCGGGGTCGAAGCCCGGCGCGGGGATGACCATCGTGGTGCCGTGGGAGGTGCAGCCCAGATTCGCCATCACCATCCCGAAGCAGTGGTAGAAGGGCACCGGGATGCAGAGCCGGTCCTCCTCGGTGAGATTGATCAGCTCGGTGGTGAAGAACCCGTTGTTCAAGATGTTGCGGTGGGTGAGGGTGGCACCCTTGGGGGCCCCGGTTGTGCCCGAGGTGTACTGGATATTGATGGGGTCCAGCGGGTCCAGGACCGCCATCTTCTCTGCGAGGGTGTCCGGCGGTAAGGGTTCCCCCTGAGCAAGGAGGTCGGCCCAGTCGTCGGTATCGAGGTAGACGACCTGCTTCAACGAGGGGCAGTCCTCGCGCGTCTCCTCGACCATGCCGCGGTAGTTCGACGTCTTGAAGCTGGTGGCAGCTATGAGCAGGGACATCGAGCTCTGGTTGACGGCGAAACCGAACTCGTGCGTGCGGTAAGCCGGATTGAGGTTGACCAGGATCGCGCCGATCTTGGCGGTGGCGTACTGGGTGAGCGTCCATTCCGCGCAGTTCGGCGACCAGATCCCCACTCGGTCGCCTTTGACGATGCCTGCGGCGACCATTCCGCGGGCGACTCGGTTGACGTCGGCGTCGAACTCGGCCCAGGTCCATCGTCGGCCGCTCGCGACTTCGATCAGCGCTTCGCGGTCGGGACGCATCGCCACCGTGCGTTCGAGGTTCGCGCCGATCGTCTCCACGAGGAGCGCCGGATGTGTTTCCCCTGAGGCGAAAGACAGCATTTTCATACCTCCGATTTCAGCTTTCGGCAGGACAGGGGCCGGTTCAGGACGTCCGGGTCGCTAGGTCCTTCAGGGACCTGGCGACCCCGGACGTTCACGAACAAGCCCCGCAGAGTTCGATGGTTCTCGTCACGGGTTCGAGAGGAAGTCAGACACCAGCGCCAGCGTCTCCTCCATCTGCTCGACCTGCGGGATGTGCCCGGACTTGGGCAGCACGTGCACCGTGCTGCCCGGGACCCGGGCGCCGTATTCGGCGGCGTAGGAGGACGGGATGATCCGGTCGTCCTCACCCCAGACGACGAGGACCGGAGCGGTGATCCGGTGCAGACGACGGGAAAGGCCGCGGTCGGGAACGGGCCACAGGAACTTGGCGCCGCAGCCCATGGTCCACGTGAGGTGGGCCAGCGCGTCCACGGCGGCCTTGGGGTCGTCGGGAAGCGCCAACATGGCACGAGGACGATCGGCCGAGGGGTCGCTGAACAGCAGGTTTGGCGCTTCCGACGGCGGCGCGGTCAGGATGTCGAGCGTCCAGGGCTTGTCCTCGAACCACAGTCCCGCCGGGCCGAGTAGAGCCACCTTCTCGAAGAGGTCCGGGAAGAAGGATGCGAGTTCGGCGGCCAGCATGCCGCCGAAGGACTGACCGATGACCGGCGATCCGCGGAGGCCGAGCTTGCCAAGGGCCTCTTCGTAGATCAGCGCGAGTTCGGGGATGTCGTTGACCTTGTGGATGGCGAACGGGTCGTCCTCACTGGTTCCTGGCAACTCTGGTGCGTAGATCGTGTGGGTGTGGGCGATTTCGTCGAGGAAGTCGTCGCGGACGAATCCGCCGAGCGGATGCAGGTAGACCAGAGCGGGTCCGGTCCCGAAAACCTTGAATTGCAGGTTGATCTGGCCGCCCCAGACGCTGACGGTCTGGGTCTCCATGGTGATCTGAGATGTCATTTCAGTCGTGCTCCTGCCGTGTCCGCTTGCCTGCTGGATGCCGGCTGACCCCCGAGAGCGACGGGCCACCAGCGATTGTCACCGTCGTATTCCGACCAGAGTGGTCGCAGATGCGGCGCCACTTCGCTCGCGAACAGGTCGATGTTGTGTTTGGTGAGCTCGATCGGCATCGAGCCGACCTGGAGGAAAATCAGAAGTTGGCCGATCCGGAAGCTGCGCGCGTAGTCCGCGAGCTTTTCTCGGACTGTGGCCGGGCTTCCGGCGACGACCAGGCCCGACCGCACCGCGTCGGCGTAGGACGGGGCCGGGAGGTTGGCGGGCGGCGCCGGCTGCGCCAACAGAACCTTCAGTCCCTGAGGGCTGATTCCGCCGGGTAGCGCAAGGCGATGCATGGGGATGTGCCCGAGCCCCCGAGACAGGTGGTACTCGAGGTGCTTGCTGTAGAGCTTCTCGGCATCCTGGTCGGTCTCGCCGACCAGCACCGTCACTGCCATCGCCGCCCGATAGGGGTTGGCGTCGAACCCCATGTCCGAGGCCATCGACCACATGCTGTCGAAGATCGGTGCGGCGGCGATCTTCGGGTCGCTCCCCAGCGTGACGAGGTTGAATCCCAGGTCTCGCTCGAGTGCGAAGCGGGTCGTCGCGGGATTTCCGATGCCGGTGATGCTGACGGGCGGGTGCGGATTCTGGTACGGCCGGGGCCAGATGTTCACGTTCATCGACTGGGAGTAGCGGCCGTTCCAGGCGAAGGGCTCGCGCTCGGTCCACGCTCGCAGGATCAGCTCGAGGTTCTCGTCGTAGCGCCCCCGAGTCTCGATGGGGGGGACGCCTGCATTGACGTTGGCGTCGTACGCCAGGCCCACGGGGAATCCGGAGATCAGCCGACCGCCGCTGAGGGAGTCGATCCATGCGAGTTCTTCGGCAACTCGCACCGGCTCGTGGCTCTTTCCCAACGACCGTCCGAGGGTGTAGATGCCGACCCGCAGGCCCTCGGCCTCCGTCGCGTACGCCAGCGCGGCAGCACCGAGGTCAGGATTGGGATTGATGTCGTAGGAGCTGCTTCCGTGTTCTTGCAACCCCACCGCGTCGAAACCGGCGCGGGCAGCGTGCATCGATTCGTCGAGAGCGTCGCGCAGGTCGGTGTGCATGAGATCCCGGTCGGCGAGCTCGTAAAACGGGTTCGTCACCACCGACTCGTTGTGACGTTTCGCGAAGTTGTCCGGCAGGTGCCGGTACGGGATTTGCTGGACGTATGTGAGTTTCATCGATTCCTCTGCTCAGTCAGGCGGGGACAAATTGGTTACTGGAGCCGGCGTCGCTCCACAGTTCGAGATCGCGGTGGCGGTCGAGCCGGTCCACCGGGGAAGGCAGCCGAGAATGGCGGTTTGCCGGCTTTTCGGTGCGGAAAGCGCCGGCATGGAAGATCAGAGGGTCAGCGGCATCGTGTCCGTAGGCGACGACCTGCCCTATGAACAAGATGTGATCACCAGCCTCGACACTTCGCCACGGCGTGCATTGCAACCAGGCGGCGCATTCCCGCAGTCGTGGCACGTCCGTGTCCTGGTGCCAGGGGACGCGAAGGCTCGCACTGGGCCGCCCCGCGAAGTGCATGGCGATGTCGTCTTGATGAGCTCCCAGGACATTGACCGCGAACGAGGCGTTATCCAAACCTTCGCGTGAGCGGGCGGTCTTGGCGATGGACACCAGGACGAGAGCTGGGTCCAGCGATACCGACACGAACGAGTTGACGGTGGCTCCGCGCGGACCTTCGGGGCTGTCGTAGGTGATCACCGCGACGCCGGTGGGAAAGGATCCGAGGCATTTGCGGAGAGCGAGTTGCTCGGGGCTAGGAGGGGGTTTGGGGGACATGGCACTGCTCCTGATTGCTGTGCGCCTGGCCGTTACCGACAGGGGGTGTCTAAGCGATTGGCCTGCCACCGACCATGAATGTGAATGTACCGTTACATTTTCATACTTTGCGGGCTGTGTCAACGGTCACATCACGACGTCTCGCTAGAATCGGTCAATGACCTCATCCGTTCCTGACGTACCTCCCGCCATGCAGGAGCGCAGCAAGCGGACGCTCGAGCGGATATACCGGGCGGGCACCGAAGTCCTCGAGAAACAAGGGCCCAGCGCCGTGACGATCGCGAACGTCGCAGCCGCAGCAGGGGTCTCGACCGGCAGCATCTACCGCCGGTTCGGCTCGAAGGACCAACTGCTCACCGTCATCCAGCACGAGTTCATTGAGGAATTCAAGGCCGAGATGGCGAGCAGGCTCAACGGAGAGCACTTGCAGCCGGATGCGTCGTTGAACGACGTCGTGCGCGTCGCGGTGCAGGGTTTTGCCGGGACCTTCGAAACCCGCCAGCGCCTCTTGCGGGAGCTGATGCTGGTTTCGACGGAGAACCCAGCAGTGTTCGAGGTGGGGTCTCGCGGAGCAATCGAGTGCGGCGCCATGTTCCGGGAGCTGCTGCTCGGCGTCGCAGACAAGATCACGCGGCCCCATCCGGAGCAGGCCATCGACTACGCCTACCGCATGCTCTACTCGATGTGCGCCTTCCGCGCGCTCTTCGGCGAAAACGTCGAGTCCACCAGGCCGGCGCCCTGGCCTGCGCTCATCGACGAGATGACCACGGCGTTGTGCGCCTATTTCACCGCCGACAGCTGAGACCAACGCCCGCCGATGGCCGCCCGACAACGCCCATCACGCTCACTCGTCCGATGCCGTCCACGTCGGAGTCGTGACATGCCGCACGCGTCCAGCTTCCTTCGGTGCGGCAACGGTGGGCGTCGGCACGGAACTGTGCCGATACGGTTCACGACAGCTCCCCGGCGACGACCGACATCCGGCTTGGCTCTCGCCCGGTAGCCCGGCGCACGGGTTGCGGCGTCTTGTCCGAGACGGACATCGCAGTAGTCGGTCTCGGACATGTCCTCTCATCCTCGCGGCGGACTCGCTGACTTCCCTCTACTTTGGCACCGACCATTACGCCGCTTGCACCTGAACCAGGTAGCTGAGACCAGCGGCGAATGACATTGAGAGACATCATGGAAGGCGCGTCATGAAAGCCGCACGATTACACACCTTCGGCACCGACTTTGTCATCGAGGAGGTACCCACGCCGACTCCCGGCCCAGGACAAGTCCTGATCAGGGTTGCCGGCGCGGGCGCGTGCCATTCCGACCTGCACATCAAGTCGGGCGAAGTGCAAGGCGTGGTCCTGCCACACTCTCGGGCACGAGAACGCCGGCTGGGTCGAGTCGTTCGGCGACGGCGCTGAAGGACAAGGCCTCGAGGTCGGGGATGCGGTCGTGGTCTTCGGTGGTTGGGGCTGCGGACACTGCAGTTTCTGCCTCGGCGGCAAGGAACAGATGTGCGACACGTTCCGGTGGGGTGGGATGGGGCCCGAGGGCGGCTATGCCGAGTACCTCCTGGTTCCCTCGATCCGGCATCTTCTGCCTGCCGGCGGGCTGGATCCTGTCCTCGCCGCGCCTCTCACTGACGCGGCGCTCACCCCTTACGCAGCGGTCAAGAAGACCCTGCCTCATCTCACTGCGGGCACGAGCGCCGTACTGATCGGAGCCGGCGGGCTCGGTCAGTACGGGGTGCAGTTCCTGAAGCTTCTCTCGCCGGCCAAGGTCGTCGTGGTCGAGTCCGATCCCGACAAGCGTGCTCTGGCGAAGACATTGGGTGCTGACGTGGTCGTTGACCCGCACCGTGATAGCGCACTGGACGCGATCCAAGTGGAGAGCGGCGAGAACGGTGCGGCCGTCGTGCTCGACTTCGTCGGTGTCGACTCGACCATGGCGCTCGGTTCAGCTGTCCTCGGACGCGGCGGCCTGTTCGTGCTCGTCGGGCTGGCAGGCGGCACGGTGCCGTTCTCATTCTTGGGGCTCGCTCCGGAAGCCATGCTGACCTCGAGCAACTGGGGGTCACGCAACGAGTTGGCGGAGGTGCTGGCTCTCGCGCGTAGCGTCGATCTGGTCTCGACCATCGAACGGTTTCCGTTGTCGGAAATCAACGAGGTGTTCGACCGCCTGGACCGAGGCCGCATCACCGGTCGAGCTGTTCTCGTTCCCTGAGAGCTCGCCACAACGGCCGAGGATCGAGGCAGCGACTATGCCGCCGGACCCACGAATATGTCGTCCGCCGCTATGTGGCTGGCCTCAGGCCCGTTTGCCTGCCCGACATGTGGACCACGCGCCTGACGCCGTCCTTTGGTTCCGGCCACGCTGACACCGTCTCGACGGAGGTCGGCGATCTGGATCCGTTCGTCCTCGGACAGGTAGCGCGGGCTGATTTTGCGGACGGCGAGGCGGTCGAGCGGTGCGACGGTCTTGACCGTTTTACCGTCTCGGTAGAGCGTGTAGCCGCTGGCCCAGTTCTGGCCGGCGGCCGGTGAGGCCTCGACTTCCCGGGCGGCGGCATGGATGCCCCATCCTGGGCGCGCAGTTCCATGAACCGCCGTCGTTTGGCGGACATTGGGCGCCGCCGGGCCCTTCTTGACACGTCGAGTCGATGACAACACGACCTCGAGATTCAGGTGCGTGTTGCAACGATCGATTGAGACCACCTCGGACGAAATGCTCGCTTTTCGACCGAACGCGCCGTAGCTGGTGCCGGCCCGGGCATGCCGGCCGCGCGTGCACTGCTCTTCGCCTTCTCGTGCCGTGCGTGGGTCTTCCAGTGCGCTGGCTCGGGTTTCTTGGCCCTTGCGGTACCTGCTGGGCCGGTGGTGTTGCTCGGAGTGCGGGTGCGGGTGATGAGGCGGTGGGGGGATCGAGTCACCAGCGCGGTACCGGCGGGGCACCTGCGACGTCGGCCTCGTCCGTACTCGCTCCGGCAGGGGCCCGCTCCTGTGACATCTCTTCCGGCCCTTCCCTCTCTGGGTGGGTAGCTTACGCGTCCGAGGGGGCGAGCACGATGTCGAAACGCACGCGGGTCCAGGCGCCGTCGATGATCCGCCCATCGGGAGTGGGTGTGCCGGCGGGCTGCTGCTCGAACCTCTTGATCAGCGACTGCTTGACACCGAAGACGGAGTCGTCCCACAGAATCGGATCGCCCGCGGGGAAGATGTGGGTCACAAGCGTGCGACGGCCCTCGCGTGTGACCATGAAGTGCAGGTGCGAGGCCCGCAGTGGAGAGCGGCCGACCGCGGTGAGCAGCTGCCCGACGGGACCGTCGTCAGGGATGGGGTAAGGGGTGGGGGTAAGAGCCCAAAAACAGTAGCTGCCATCCGTATCGGAGTGCAGGTGGCCGCGGGCCGATCGTTTACCGGCGTCGTACTGGACGTCGTAGAGACCGTCCTCGTCGGCTTCCCAGACCTCGATGCGGGCGCCGGCCAGCGGGTTTCCGTCGGTGCCCGTGACGTTTCCCTCAACCCAACAGGCCTCGCCCGGGGCGCCGAAGGCGATGTCTCCGCCGCGCTCGACGCGCGGGCTGTCCTCGACGAAGAACGGCCCGAACACGGTGGCCTCGGTCGCGTCCTGATATGCCGCGTTGTTGATGTTGATCGTCTGCATGGAGGCGCCGAGAGTGTCGCTGAGCAGCACGAACTCTTGACGCACGTCATCGGTGATGTGGCCCGCCCGGGTGAGGAACTCGATCGCCGCACCCCATTCCGCCTCGGTGAGCCGCACTTCGCGGATGAACGAGTGCAGGTGCCGGACCAGCGAGACCATGACCTCTTTGAGGCGGGGATCCGGTGTGTGGTCGAAGGACTGCACCACTTTCTCCACGAGTTGGTCCTCGATGGTCCGCTGCGCGGGGGTGACGTCGCGGTAGATGTTGCCGCGGGCAGCGTCGTTGACGAAGCTGGGCATCTCGCACTTCCTTCTCTCGGGTCTCGGTCGGCTGCTCAGACCGGCTGGTCGCCGGCCCAGGCTGCATGGATCAAGGCGGTGACGCCGACTTCGGTGACGGGGGCCGGGTTGCCCGCCGGGATCGCCTCGAGAATCTTGGCCGCAGCCTCTGCGATTCCGTCCTGCGGCATGCCGTAGTCGCGCAGCGCTCGTGGCGCGTGCAACGAAGCGTATAGGTCGGCCAAGCCCGTCACGGCTGTCTTGCTGTCCAATGCAGCGGCGATCCGCTCTTCGGCCTCCGGTGCCTCGGACGCGTTGAAGGCCAACACGTGCGGGAGCACGACAGCGTGGGTTTGCGCGTGGGGCAGATTGAACATTCCGCCCAGCACGTGGCAGATCTTGTGGTGCATTCCCGACCCTGCTGAGGCAAAGGCCACTGCGGCGAGGTAGGCGCCGTACAGAGTGTGCTCGATTCCCTCGATGCTGCCCGGGTCCGTAGCCACGATGGGAAGCCCGGCGGCGAGGCCGCGGATGCCCTCCTGCGCCAGGGCGCGGTCGATCGGATCTGCGTGTGGTCCCCACATCGAGTCGATGCCGTGGGCCATGGCGTTCAGTCCGCTGGACACCGCGATGGGCCCGGGCAGCGTGGCAAGCAAGGCGGCGTCGTACACGACAGTGCGGGGGAGCACGCGGGCATCGGCACCGGTCGTCTTGGTCGTTCCCCTCGTCATCCCCCAGACGTTGGTGGCCTCCGAGCCGGCATAGGTCGTGGGTACCGCGACGATCGGCAGCCCGGTTGACAGGGCCACCGCCTTGGCCAGCCCGGTGGCCGACCCGCCCCCCAGTGACACCAGTGCGTCGGCACCAGCCGACACGGCCGCTTCTCGGGCACGCTCGGCCACCTCGACAGGCACGTGCATCACCACCTCGTCGTGATGATGCACGACCGGTGCCCGCTGGGCGATCGTGGCCGCGAGCGAGCGCTCCCGGGCGGAGGCGATCAGCATGACTCTCGTGGCGCCGATCGCCTCGAGTTCGTCGGCGACCGCAGTGGAGGCTTGGTGAGCGGCGAACATCACCCTCTGCGCGAGGGACTCGTGGGTGAACTGCATCGGCTCGGTCCGTTCTGAATTCATGCTCAGCAGGGCTCACCCATACGGATCGGTTGGTCTGCGAGTGCTCTCACTGCGCCGGGTCCGGTTCGACGAGCGAGAAGAAGACCCACCGCGAGCCCTCGGCGAGGCCCGCGAGTTGGCGGCCGCACTGCTGAAGCACTCCGGGGCCGGAGCTCATGTGCTGGGTGCCTGCGTGCATGTCGCGGAAGTAGCGCTGCAGGTCCCCCTCGCGTAAGGCGGTCGTTCCCGCCCACTTGTACACGGTCATACAGACGTCGTGCGCGGTCCACGTAGCGTTGTTGAGCGACAACCGAGTCAAACTCTCCTGATGCGTGGAGAGCGGCTCACCACGGTCGATCGTCTCCTCATTGTCAGCCCATGTCTGCATGAGAAAAGCCCGCGCACCCCGGAGTTTGGCCTCCGCTTGCGCGTACTCCGCGTAGAACTGGTCCGTCGTCGTCCCATCTCCAGCGCGCTGCGACTTCACCTTGGCCAGCTTTCGCATCTCCTCGAGCAAGCGCTTTCCCATCCCGAGCGCCCAACCCCCGTGCTGGATGCCAGACATATTCGCCAGGCCGACCTCGTAGATCGCGCCGCCGTGGAGTGGCGTCTTCGTGGTCACCTCGTAGACGTAGGCGTCCGGAACGAAGACGTCCTCGACGGTGTAGTCGTCGGAACTGGTTGCCCGAAGTCCCATCACATCCCAGTTGTCGACCATTGTGCACTCGGACTTCGGCAGCGTGAAGATGAGCGGGCGGCCCGTTTCGTCAACGGCTGCCGTGTGGATCATGTCGGCGAGCTGCGAACCGGAGGCGAAATGCCACTGGCCGCTGAGCCGGTAGCCGCCGTCGACCTTTTTCGCTTCACCGAACTTGGTTCCCTGCCCAGCCATCAACGGGTAATCGGAACCGGAGAACAGCTCCCGGGTGGCCTCGTCCCCTAGGTAGGCGGCGGTCGTCCCCGTGATCATCTGCAGGACCATGACGACCCATCCGGTTGCGGCGTCCATCTCGGTGATCCGCTCGATCACGGCGATCACCTGGCGCGGAGAAAACTCCAAGCCCCCGAACTCGGCCGGCACGCCGATGTCGAAGACGCGAGCCGATCTGAGTGCCTCGACCGTACTGGGGGCCAGTCGACCATCTGCGTCGTGCTGTGCGCCGTTCGCCCGGACCGTTTCCTCGATGGAGTCGAGCCGCGCCATCATCTCGTCGAACCGGTCGCTGACGTGCAGGCGTCCTCGCCTGTCCTGCTGCTCGGACGGAGCATGTGCCACTGCGGTCATCGACCTGCCTTTCTACCGGGTTTCCGCCGTCGTCGAACGGCCTCATGCTCGAGTCCACGGCAGAACTCGGGTCGATGGTTGGTTGTGGGCGAACGCGTCCGTCCCCGCACACTGTGATGTCCGTCTCGGGCAAGACGGCGTCACGACGGAGCCGCCGCGACGGAACGCCACGGTTCGACGACTCGCATGCAGTTCCGGGCTACGCTCGCAGAACGGTTACTCACACCCGCGGGTAAAGCAGTCCGGCTCCTCGATCACCGGTGAACTCGAAGCGCGGTACATGATCGGCTGCGCGGTGCAGCTCGAATCGGTCACTTCGGATCGGGTTGAGTATCGGCGGAAGCGGTGGGGCCGGTATCAGCGCCACCGGACCGAGCGGCAATCTGTCGTCTCAGCCACCCTCTACCGAAGATTGGGCCCGTTCGGGCCGTCCCGTCAGACGGCAACTGAACCAGACGCACACTACGTCGTTGGTAGTTCGAAAATTGCTGTGGTACAACGAATTTGGATTGCCTTCCGAGGGGCATGCATCACCTGTGGCGCGTGGTGGGCGCGAGGTCGCGGGAGTCGCTGACCATCCGACGAGTGTCCAGCAGGTTGCACTGAGAAGTTCACCGGGCAACGGTTCGTACCGGGTGCGCTGCAGCCGGTCGCGGTGGAGCCTCGTGGGCGCGGCCGGGGTTGTTCGGCCACGGCACGGTGATGCGCGATAGTGGCAGGGTTCGGACTCGGTCCGCCCGATGAAGGGGGTCTTCTGGTGTCAATGTCGCTGGCCGCGTTGGCGTACTTGACCGAAGAGGAGGGCCAGGGCACCGTCGAGCTGTTTGCGCCGCGGGTGCGATTCTGGAGTGGGGCCACAGCGACCTCGACGCGTGCCTGGACTGGTTCGCCGAACTGGTCATGACGGTGGACATCGACGACGCCGACGACGTGGTCGTCGGTTCACTCGACTTCACGGTGATCCGTCTCGGCATCGAGGATCCGATCGGGTTGTGCCTGGACCAATTCGATGGCGATCACGAGATGCTGGCCGGGTTGTTCGACGGCAATCAACTCGCCGAGCAGGTCGAGGAACAGTTCGAGACCCTGACCGTCGTCACCGAGGCGGTCCTGATCCCGAATATCGCGTTCGTCACCGAACCGTTGCGGGGCCACGATCTGGGCCTGTGGCTGGTGGCTGAGGCGATTCATCGGATGCTGCCCACCGGGATGGTGCTGATGTGGCCCTACCCGGTGCTCTGTGCGCCAACCCTGACCCGGACCCCGGCTTCGACTCAGATCCCGACGCAGACTCCGCGCAGATTACCGCGCTCGACAGTGCCCTCGGCCGGCTGGTGGACCACTTCGGGCTGTGCGACGCGCTTGCGCTCTTCTCTGGGCAGGTAGGCGTAGCTCCCGGTGGGCTAGACCCCGACGAAGTGGAATACCGATGACACAGCCCCTCGAAGGCCCGACAAGCCGCACGCCCGCCGACCTGCCCAAAGCAATGAGGCTGGCCTGGGGCTTGGAGGAGGTCGGGTCGCGCGGTCCCCGTAAGGGCCTCACGCTCGACCGGGTGCTCGACGCCGCGATCGAGGTGGCCGACGTCGAAGGTCTCGCGGGGCTGTCGATGAGCCGCGTCGCCAAGCAACTTGGGTTCACCACCATGTCGCTCTATTGGTACGTCGACAGCAAGGGACGACCTGATCGAGCTGATGGCAGACCGCGCGATCGGCGCCCCGCCCGCCGAGCTGCCGGTATCCGGTCGGTGTCGGGACCGGCTCGAGGCCTGGGCCGGGCCGAATACCGGAGCGCACGCGTCCATGCTTGGTGGGCGGAACTGTCCATCTCGGCGCCTCCGACCGGGCCGAACAACCTGTCGTGGCTCGAGGCGGGACTGCGCACCCTCGCGGACACAACATTGCCCGAGGATACGAAGGTGCAAGTGGTGCTCAATGTTTCACTGTTCGTGATTGGGCGCGCCCGGTTCGTCAACGACCTGGAGCGGTCGGCGGTGTCCACCACACCGGTCGACTATTCGCAGATGCTCCCACTCCTGCTCGACCGGGAGCGATTTCCCGCGCTGTTGTCCGCGATCGCCGCCGGAGCATTCGATCCGGGCGGGAGCGACGACGCAGATTGGCTCGAGGACGACTTCTGCTTCGGCCTCGACCGCATGCTCGATGGCATAGACCGGTTGGTGGAGCAAACCAACGCCGGATGACGCCGCCGCGGAGTGTGACCGAGGCCGGTTCCCGGGCGGAGCGCAATTTGTGGGAGCTACCCGGGCGGCATCGGCCGGAACCTCTGAACGTAGGAATTCCAATTCCAGGTGGATAGGAAGGCTTGTGCCGCTTCGTATCCGTTCCGGTGGAGAGCCTCGACGTCTTCCTGGTGAATGTCGAAGTCGAGAGCCCCCACATCGGTGGAGTCCACCCGAATTGCACGGGCACTCACCCACGGCTGGTTCAGGTACGCCTGATCGCGACCCACGAGCATGGTGCTGAGAACGCTCTCGAACAGGTGCGGTGGTCCGAGAAGGCGCAGGAGTCTGAGAGCGGGGATGACGTCATCGTTTCCGGCCGGCAGATTGGGCAGGACGGTGACCCCGAAGGTGGGCCATCGCGGCAACTGTCCGTCGGTCCGATCCAGAGAATCGATCGGGAAGTTCGAGAGCACTCCGCCGTCGACCAGCGTCGAGGTCATTCCGGCGGCACTGGTCAACGAGACAGGACGGAAGAAGAACGGGATTGCCATGGACGCCCGTACCGCGTCGGCTACGGACTGTGCGTTGGGGTCGAGGCCGTAGACCCGTTCGAAGTCCCAAGGCAGTCGCACCAGTTGCCCGGTCGTCACGTCGGTGACGGTGACCACCAGCCTGTACCGCTGGTTCGGGGGCAGGGTGTCGTCGTCGATCTGCAGATCGTGGAAGGTCGAGACACCGAGGCGCTCGAGCGTGTCCTTGATCCACTGGTGGACACGATCGCCCCGGTAGAGTCCGGTGCCCCGCAGCAGCGCCCACGATTGCCCGACGATCGGGATGTTCTCGAGGAGGCCAGGATCGAGAAACTCTCGATAGTTGAGATGGGTGAGCCTCTTCAGCTGTTCGCCGGTCACAGGTTCCCCGCTGGCGGTGACGGCCGCGAGGATGGCACCCACCACCGCGCCCGCCGAGGTACCGGACACGCGATGAATCGTGTAACCGGCATCGATGAGCGCAGAGGCGGCGCCGACCAACCCGATTCCCTTGACGCCGCCACCTGCTAGGACGAGGTCGGCTTCTTTGCTGTCCCCTGACGCGGTCACATCCATCTACCCCCTGGCCGCTTGTAGATCCGTCCCGGTCGCACCTGACGCGGACGCTGGTGACCGCGCTGGTGCCGCCGGAGTGGCAAAATTAAGCTCTGTTGCTATCGTCCTCGCTCCGTCGCCGGGGAAGGGCGGATTCGAGAGTTTCCGTACATGGCCTCCGGATCTTCCGGTCCACCAGTATCACCGGACAGGCCGACACTCACATCGTCCGGTGTCTGGCACGTCTGCAAGCGCACTCGCACAGTCGCATCATCGTGGAATCTCACCAAGACGGCAGAATCGTCCGTCTCACTTCCTGTAATCGCCTGCCGCTGAGAGCGTCCAGCCGAGCTGGTCGAGAGTCCATTGCGCCTTCGCGGGGTTGCGCAACATCGACGTACTCGTTCGGTGCCGCGGACCCGTACCCCATCAGGCGCTCAATCGCGAGTCTTCTGTTCAGTTTCCGGCCTGAGCGTGCGCTCGACGGGCCGCCTCGATGAGCGCTTCTGCGGCACTTTCGGCGCGCTTCGATTCGGTACGGCTGGTCGGCCTATCCGTGTAACCGGACCGTGTCTTCAGGTCAAGTAGCACGCTGAGGTGTTTCGCCGTGGCCGGGTCGACGGACCGGAGCAGCGTGACGGCATCCTTGTGGTCCTCGCCCTGCGCATGCTCACCCAGTCGCGCGCAGCAGATGACGTCCGAGGCTGCGATGCCCGCGTGCACCCACAGCGTCACGACCGCATCATCGACACCCTCCGGCTCGTCGGCGAAGTCGCGACCGATCTCGGCCAGGTGAAAGAACTGTTCGGCTTTTCTCAGCCGCCCGCGGCGGACTGCCTGGTCGCACGGCCGCGTCCGCCCCACTACCGATTACCTTGACGCAGCAACCGGGTGAAACCAGCCCGCGAACCGGCCACCGTCAGCCCCTCTTTCGCCACATCTCGCAAGACTGGCTCCTCCGTGCCGCGGCCGGCGATCTCACTCTGCATGAACTGGAGATCTCGCGCGTCGTTGCCGGTCCATCTGATCACCTCGGCCATCAGCTCTGCCACCTGTTCATCCCACTCCTCGTCTGCGACGGCATCCGGCCGGACAAGGAAGATGTCGATGTCGCTGTCGATCGACATCGTTCCGCGTGCAGCGGAGCCGAACACGGCGGCATACACCGGGGGAATCTCCCAGCTGGCCAACCGCGCCTCCAACCTGTGCAGGAATTCCCCTGACAAACCGGCGAGACCGATGACATGAGGGAAGGCCAAGTGCTCACGATTGAGCTGATACACGAACGCGTTACCCACCCTGGAAGACAGTACGGTGCCCTGCTTGCTCAATCGTTGCAACACCTTTCGTATCCCCTCTTCCGAATGGCGCGGCAGCACCCGGTGCAGCTGGCCGGTCGTGAAAGTCGCCTCGGACGCGGCTGCCAGCGCAGCGAGCACATCACCGTCGAGCGTGGGCGTCACTGTCTGTAGCGGGCGGCTCAGATCCATAGTTCCGTTTCCCTAACGACTCGCGCGAACGTACTATTGTACGTCTACCCGTACTATAGTACGGGATTCCCCGGGGTGGAATGTTGGTGTCACTCGTCGAACCACGCACTCCGCAGAGCGAGATCGAGCGCGACCGCTCTAGAGATCAGACGGGCGAACCTATTAGGCATCTATCCGCCACTCACGAGCAGTACGCGTTCTGTCCGCTTTGCGCCGTAAATCGGCCGTCGACGAAGATCGCCGGGGCCCGGGGCATGTCAGGTTAGCGTCAAAAACGTTGTGTACGACTTCGGGTGCCTCGATTTCAGGTGTTGGCGGATGAGCAATGAGACGTGATAGCGGAGTCATGGCCGTGTCATCCAACGATCGCGGCCTGGTCGACTTAGGCTCAGATGATGGTGCGCGCAGCCGACTTCATCAAGCAGGTGGTCTCCTCGACGCTCTACCGCCCGGACGGGGCAGTGGAAACGACCCGAGATCCGGCGGTCTGGACCCTGGCTCACCGCGGATACAGCGGGTCTGGTCGCCTCGACGTGTGGGCCTACCGAACACAGGCCGACGCACTTCGAGCGGGTGCCGTCCTGGCGATGGAAGCCGGTATGGACGAAGACCCTCAATGTGCAGAACTGTTTGCGGCAGGCCGCTGGTCGGAAGTGATGGAGCGGTATGAAGAGCTGAGCCCAGAAGGTCATCTGTTGCGAGTTCAGGCCGCGTTCCTGCAAGTGGACGACGGTAAAATTGATAACGGCTGACCACCAGAACCCGCGCATCCTGAGGGTACGACCGTGATCATTGGTCTGCGCCCGCAGCCGCAAGGCCAGGATCGCCGTAGCCCTCGACGGAGAACTCCTAGACGCCCTCCTTGGCTGGCTCGGTTCCACCCGGCAAGACTGGTGTACCTGGCAGCCACACGCTTCCTCCGGCACCACACCGACATCGAGACCCGGATGCTCGACGAGATGTAGCGAGCCCCCGATAACCGGCAGAAACTGATCTCCAGATATGCCCGTCGCGAGCGTAGGCGCCGAACAGGCCACGGCGATGGGGCTTGACTGCGAGGATGGTGCGTGGGTCGGGGCCCGCACCACCGGAGGATTCCATGTCTCGGTTTCTGCGGCTGACTCTGACCGCGTCCACGGTGGCCGCCGCCTTGTCCCTGACCGCGGCGCCCGCACATGCAGCACGCACCACCTGTTCCGAGTGGATGCGCACTGCAGTACTTCGTGATCGGTGCCATGTCTAAGTGTGATCCCGGGACTGTGAACACTCATCAGGTGGATTTACATTGCCGGCTACTCGGTCCGTTCCCCTCTATGCACTTGTCGCACCGTGAAGTTCGCTCTGGCTGATGTGATCCGCCTGATCCTCGGCCTGGCCCCGCGCAATCCCACAGCACGTCGTCGACGGTCCCCAGCTCGCGAGATGCAGGGCCGCCTTCGTGTCGCATCGATTGTGGTCAGTGGGCTGGAGTGGTGCGATTCGTGTCGAGAACTCTTCGTGTCTGGGTGACGAGTCGGTCGAGCCACGCATCGGTGCCGACCGCCCGGCGGAGGGGTTCGTTGGGCAGTTCGACGCTCACGGGGAGGTCGGGGGGCAGTGTCGACCAGATGTCGGTGAGGTTGATGCCCCCGGTGCCGGGCACGAGCCGTTCCTCCCGCGCGTGGCGGACGAGTTCGGCGTCGTTGGTCGGTGCAGGCACCGAACCGTCGCACATCTGCGCGTAATGCAGCCACTCGCGTGGGATCGCCGCCAGGTCGCCGAGGGTCGTCGTAGAACGGGCGGCATGCAGAGCGTCGATCAGTACGCTTCGCGCCGGCCCATCGGCCTGCGACACGATCTCGACCGCGGTGGTCGCGTCGGGCACAGCCGTCCACGGCATGAACTCGAGGCTCGCGACGATGCCGTACTGCCCGCACAGTTCCGCCAGCCGGGCATAGGAGTCGGTGAGCCGGGCCCGGTCGCGGTCGTCGCCGCCGACGAGCACGGCCTTCGCGCCGAGGCGTGCGCCCGCCTCGAGCAGCGGAACGTACGACTTCGGGTCGAAATCGACTCCCAGTCGGACGATTTCGAGATCGAACACCTCGATCGGCGAATCGTCGAGGCGACGGATCAGTGCATCGAGGGCGGCGTCGTCCTCGTGCAGCGGGTAGGCGGTGGTGCCGGGCGCGGCGGGCAGCAGCCGGATCCCGATGGTGTCGAAGCCGTGCTTCTCCGCGAGGTCCACCTGCTGCAGCGGCGCGGTGTCGAGCACGGTGAGTGCGGCGAGTCCGAGTGGGGCGGTCATCGCAGATCTCCTGTCGGCGAGGCGAGGTGGCGACCGGTGAGGTAGCCGAAGGTCATGGCTGGGCCGAGGTTGATACCGCCGGACGGGTAGTGGCCCCCCATGACGCTGGACTGGTCGACCCCGACGGCGAACAGCCCGTCGATCGGCTGGTCTTCGTCGTTCAGTACCCGGGACATGCTGTCGGTGACCAGACCGGCGAACGTACCGAAGCTGCCGGGCACCACCTTGACCGCGTAGAACGGGCCTTCTTCGAGCGGTGCGAGGGAGGGGTTGGGCCACGGGTTGTCGGGGTCGCCGGAGCCGACGGTGAAGGGTGTGGTGCCGCGGCCGAACTCGGGGTCGACGCCGTCGCGGGCGCCCTCGTTGAACGCTGCGACCGTCTTCTCCAGGCCGTCGGGGTCGACGCCGATCTTCTCGGCCAGTTCGCGCACCGTGCGGCCGCGGGTGAGGTAGCCGGATTTCAGGTACGGCCACGTCGGGATCGGCAGCGGCTTGGCCATGCCGAGCGGGAAGTACCGCAGGTACCGCTGGTCGGCGATCAACCAGGAGCAGACCTCGTCGCCGTCGGGGACCTGTTCGACCATCGCGAGGGTGTAGTCGTGGTAGCCGAGGGCCTCGTTGACGAAGCGGCGGCCGTCGGCGAGAACGCCGATGACGCCTGGCTTTCCGCGGTCGAGGATGTGTGGGAACACACCCTCTTTGCCGTTGCGGTACCGGATGATCGACACCGGGCAGTACGCCACCGGGGACGCGACCGAGCGGTCGAGTCGGCCGCCGACCGATTCGCCGAGGGTGATGCCGTCGCCGGTGGTCGTGGGCGGGGTGAGGGTCCAGTGTTCACGGCCCGTGGGTGTGCGGGGAAAAAGTTCGCGGCGCCGGTCGACGTCGCGACTGAAGCCGCCTGTCGCGAGGACGACTCCGTGGCGGGCGGA
Organism: Rhodococcus sp. USK13; assembly: GCF_018343855.1. Taxonomy (NCBI): domain Bacteria; kingdom Bacillati; phylum Actinomycetota; class Actinomycetes; order Mycobacteriales; family Nocardiaceae; genus Rhodococcus; species Rhodococcus sp. USK13. The sequence continues at coordinate 2,271,739 of NZ_CP069242.1, forward strand.
CACGGAGTAGGCCCCATCCGGGCCCTCCAGCCGGACACCGGTGACGGTGCCCGCGGAGTCGGTGGTCAGCGCGGTGGCCGCCGTGCTCACGCGGATCTCGACGCCGGCGTCGAGCGCGGACCGCAGTAGCCGGCCGACGAGCGCGGTGCCGTTGACCAGTTGCTGGCCGCGGCGTGTCGTGGCGAGGTCGAGCAGGTGCGTGGACACCCTGCGGGCGCAGTGCGCGAACGCCTTCGCCGAGCGGGTCGAGTGCAGGAAGGCCTGGAGGTCCGGACCGGCCATGATGCCCATGCCGAGGAATGACGTCTCGTAGAGCTGGCGACGCAGGAGCGCCGCGACGTCGGGGCCGAGTTTCCGGAGGCTCACCGGCTTCGGCCCGACGGAGCGGTGCCCCGTGCCTGCACCCGGTGTGTCGCCGTGGATGTCGGCGATCTTCGCGCCCGGAACGAACTGCAGCGCCGTCTTCTTCTCGAAGAACTCCACCATCTCCGGTGCGCCGTCGAGCAGGGCGTCGACCTTGGCGGCGTCGAAGTTCTCACCGAGTCGGTGCTCGAGATAGGTGCGCGGCAGCGAGCTGTCCTCGTTCACGCCGTCCGCGTGCGCGAACAGGTTCCGCGGCGTCCACATCCAGCCGCCGGACCATGCCGTCGCGCCGCCGCACGTGTCCGCCTTCTCGACGACGAGGACGGAGGCGCCCCCGTCGGCTGCGGCGACGGCGGCGGACAGACCGCCCGCTCCGGAGCCGATGACGACGACGTCATAGGTGGCGATGGTGTGTTCGGGGGTCATAGCGTCTCCTGAGCGGATGTCGTTGCGAAAGTCGGTGCGGGCGTGAGGTCGACGACCCGGCCGGTGCGTGAAGACTCGTAGATTGCCGCGATGATCGCCAGCGAGGCGCGCGCGTCACGTCCGGTGACGGCAGGGTCGCGACCGGTCAGGACGGCGTCCGCGAAGTCCTGCACCTGGAGTGTGTGGAAGTCCGCGAGCCCGGCATTGACTTCGGTGACGTCGAGATTGGCGCGGACGTCGGGGGTGAACGGGGCGCGGAACTCCACTTCGCCGGGGACCGTCCAGATCTCGTTGACTCCCTCCCTGCCCTCCGGGAACTCGAGGACGCTCGCAATCGCACCGGTCTGCCCGATCACGGTGACCCGGTTGCCGAGGTTGTGGTTGGCGCCGGTGGTCGCGGTGACGGTAGCCGTGCCGCCCGACGCGAACGAGACGACGGCGGACGCGCTGTCCTCGGTCTCGATGTGGTCGCCGTGTGTGTGGGTGCGGATGGAGCCGCTCACCGAGACGGCCTCACCCATGAACCACTGGAGCAGGTCGATCTGATGCACGGCCTGTGTCATGAGGACACCACCGCCGTCGGTGTCCCACCGTCCGCGCCACTCGTCGGCGGAGTAGTAGGACGACGGGCGGCGCAGAAGCACCGACGCCTCACCCAGCACCGGAATACCGATGCGGCCGTCGTCGATGGCCGTCCTGATACGCCTCGCGGCAGGCCAGAACCGGCGCTGAAACAGCACCCCGAACGTGATGCCCGCGCGGTCGGCGGCCGCGATCATCCGGTCGGCCGCGGCGACGTCGACCGCGACCGGCTTCTCGCACAGCACGTGGATCCCGGCCTCGGCAGCCGCGACGACCACCTCCTCGTGCACCGGATGCGGGGTGCAGACGGTGCACGCATCGAGGCCGAGGTCGGTCAACTCCTCCACCGAATCGACGGCCCGCGCGATGCCGTGCGCGGATGCGAACTCGCGGGCGCGGTCGACGTCGTTGTCGCAGCAGCCGACCAGCTCGACGCCGGGTACCTGCTGCAAGGCCCGGGCGTGGTTGCCGGCAATCTTGCCGCAGCCGACGATGCCGATACGTAGGGCCATCAGTAGTGCTCCTCGGTTTCGACGTCCCGGGCCGCGGACTCGCCGCGGTCGAGACGGTTCAGGGCGGCCACGTCGTCGGCGGTGAGCCGCACGCCGAGGGCGGCCAGGTTCTCGGCCTGGCGCGCACGATTCGCGGATCTCGCGATCGGCACGACACCCTGCGCGAAGTGCCAGGCCAGGACCACCTGTGCGGGGGTGCCGTCGAGACGCCGGGCGATGTCGGTGACCACAGGTGAGTCGAGCGCCTCGCCGCGGCCCAGCGGGCTCCACGACTGCGTGAACACGCCGAGTTCGTCGTTCACGCGCCGGACGGGTAGCCGGGCGAGCGACGGGTCCATCTGGATCTGGTTGACTGCCGGCGCTTCCCCGGTCTCGGTGACGACGCGTCGCAGGTGCGTCTCCAGGAAATTGGAGACGCCGACGTAGCGGACGAGGCCGGCGTCGCGGCACGCGAGCATCGCCTCGAACGCCGCCACGTACCTGTCGTGGCGTGGCAGCGGCCAGTGGATGAGGAACAGGTCGAGCCGATCGAGTCCCAGGTTCTTCAGGCTGCGCTCGACCGCGCCGCGGATGTCGCCCGACACGTGATCGCTCCCACGCAGTTTCGTGGTGACGAACAGTTCCTCGCGGGGCAGACCGCACTCCGCGAGCGCCACACCCACTGCCTCCTCGTTGTCGTAGATCGTGGCGGTGTCGACGAGCCGGTAGCCGGCCTCGATGCCGGACAGCACGGCCCGGGTGGCGTCCGGGCCGGTCAGTGGCCAGGTCCCGAGACCGAGGGGCGGGATGTCCATCATGCGCTGACCTCCTCGCGAGCTTCGGCGGCCGCGGTGATCTTCGTGGCGACGTCGGCTGCGGTGACGAGAGCGGCGTGGATGGAGCCGCCGTCGCCACTCGCGTCACCGACCGTGTGAACGCCGAGTCGCGGTGCCAGCGCCCGCACTGCGGCGAGCAGGTCGGTGCGCGGCTCGACGCCGTGCGAGATCAGCAGTTCGCCGGGAGCGTCCACCACCCGTTCGTCTCCGGCGGTCGAGATCACCACCCGGTCTTTCTCGATCCGCGTCACGATCGACGACAGGTGGGTGGTGAGGTTCGCACTCTCCGCGAGCCGCGGCAGCAGCACGATCTTTCCACGCCGGCCGACGTCGTGGGCGATCGTCTCCTGCGGGCCGATCATGACCACTTTCGTGCCGTGCTGGAGCAGGTCGTCGGCGACCGCGGCCGCTTCCCGGTCGGCGCCGAAGATCGTGATCGCCGCGGGTGCGGGGTCTCCGGATTGCAGGAACTCGCGGACGTCGCGGATCCTCCGGGTGTCGGCCCCGGGGACGTCGACCTCGGGTCCGCGGCCGCCCGTCGCGAGCACGACGGCGTCGAAGTCCAGGCCGGCCAGTGCGGCGGCATCGACCCGGGTGCCGGTGTGGCAGGTGATGTCGAGGTCGGCGATCTCGGCGACGTACCAGTCGACGATCCGTGAGTACTCGGGGTACTCGTGCAGTCGCGAGGCCAACGCGAAATCTCCACCGAGACTGCCGCGTTCGTCGTAAAGGTCGACACGGTGCCCGGCGAGCGCGAGGTCGCGGGCGGCCGCCATCCCAGACGGCCCGCCGCCGACGACGGCGACACGCACCGCCGCGGCCGCCGGTTTCGCCGGCTCCTCGAGTTCTCGGCCCACCCACGGATTGACCGAGCACGGAACGGGTCCGGCGGCGAGGCTGTCGATGCAGTAGTTGCAGGCGATGCAGGGCCGGTACCGGCCCCCGTCCAGGGCGCGGTTCGGGAAGTCCGGGTCGGCGTGCAGAGTGCGGGCCATGCTGACGAAGTCGGCCTGCCCGGCTTCGATGATCTGCGCCGCGACCTCGGGTGAGCTGATCCGGCCTGCGACTCCGACGGGGAGGTTGAAGTCCCGCGTGTACTGCTCGGAGAACGGGGCGAGGAGCCCGCGCGGCCACTCGCCGGGTTGGATGATCCACTGCCCGGATTCGTAGTTGCCGGCGGAGACGTCGAGGAAGTCGAGCCGGTCGGTGTCGATCGCGTCGATCCGGGCGCGAGTCGTCTCCGCGTCGAGACCGCCGTCGACGGCCTCGAACGCCGAGAACCGCAGTCCGAGAGCGATACCCGGCGCCATCGCTCGCACGGCGTCGATTACCTTGTTGACGAACAGTGCCGGATCGGCCCACTCGTCGTCGCGGTGGTTGTACGCCGGCGAGAGAAACTGGTGGATGAGGTAGCCGTGGCCGCCGTGCAGCGAGATCACGTCGACCCCGGCCTGTTGACAGCGCGCGGCGGCCTCGCCGAAGCATTCGATGATGTGCAAGATGTCGTCGCCGTCGAGTTGCTCGGGCATTTCGCCGCCGACCACCGCGCACGGGATCGGTGACGGTGCGACGGGGACGAATCCGCTGACGGAACCCTGCGCGGTGCGGCCGCCGTGATTGAGTTCGACGCCGACGAGCGCGCCCTGCGCATGGATCGCCTCGGCCATCTTCGCGATGCCCGGGATGCGCTCGTCGACGTCCACACCCATCTGCCGGATACGGCCCTTGCCGTCGGCCCGCACGTAGCTGGCCTCGGTGAAGACGAGAGCTGCGCCGCCCGCCGCACGGCGCTCGAGGTACGCGATGTACTCGTCGGTCATGGTGCCGTCGACCTCGCAGTAGTTGCGCTCCATCGGCGCCGACACGAAGCGGTTGCGGAGTCGCACGTTACCCAGGTCGAGTGGTGCGGCGAACGGACGCGCGGTCATCGGGACTCCTCGAGAACGGTCGGGGCGCACTGATCGGTGAGTAGTTCGCCGAGGTGACGTCGCATGCGGTCGGGGTCGGGCGTGATGCCGGTGAGGAGGGCGAACGTGTCGGCCGCCTGAGCGACGAGCATCTGACCGCCGTCGAGCACATCACAGCCGAGAGCGGTTGCTGCCGCGACGAGTTCGGTTTGCAGCGGGCGGTAGACGATGTCGGCGACCCACAATCCGGGATGGAGCGCGTCGGTGTCGAACGGCGTTCCAGGATGTCCGACCATGCCGATCGGGGAAGCGTTGACGACGCCGTCGCAGTGTTCCAGGTTCGCTTCTATCGCGTCGAGGGAAATGGCCGTGACCCGCGTCTGCGGGAAGCCCGCCGCGAGGCGCGCGCAGACATTCGCCGCACGGGCCGGGTCGAGGTCGGCGACCTGCAGGTCCGTCACTCCGGCGGCGGCGAGCGCGTAGGCGACGGCCGAACCGGCACCGCCCGCACCGGCGAGGACGACGCGGCCGAGCCTGGCCTCGGGCAGTCCCCGGCGCAGCGCCGCGAGGAATCCGCTGTGGTCGGTGTTGTGACCGATCAACCGCCCGTCACGAACGACGACGGTGTTGACGGCACCGAGAAGTCGCGCGTTGCCGGACAATTCGTCGAGGGAGTCGACGACCACCTGCTTGCACGGATGGGTGACGTTGAGTCCGGTGCAACCCGCTGCGACGGCCTGGCGCAGCGCCTCGCCGGAACGGTCGACGGGAATGCCCTCCGCCGCGACGTCGATCAGGTCGTAGCGGTAGTCGGTCAGGCCGACGGCGGCGGCCTCGTGTTCGTGCAGCGCCGGCGACAGGGACGTGGCGATCCCTGCCCCGACGAGGCGGATCCGGTGCCGGGTGGATAGGGGGTGCATGAAAATCTCCTGCAGTGGTGAAGGTCCGGTCAGGCGTCGGTGCGGACGAGCGCCTGGTGCCGCGTGCCGGCCGTTGTCGTACCGGGTTCGCCGAGCTGCTCGGTGGGTGTGCGGTACGTCTCGGGACCGGTGAGCGCGGCGACCGACGACAGCAGCGCGAAGCCCAGGCACATCCAGGCGACTGGGGCCCAGTTCGCGGTGTCACCCGCCGACAGCCACTGCGCGATGGCCGGGGTGAAGCCGGCGACCAATAGTCCCAGCATGAGACTTACGGCCATTCCGGTGTACCGGACCTTGGCGGGGAACTGCTCGGGGAAGTACGCGGGGTACACGCCGTTGGGCATTGCGTAGAACAGGCCGATCAGAACGATGCCGGCCGCGAACACCATTGGCGCGCTGCCCGTTCCGATCGCGTGAAAGAACACGAACACCATGCCCGCGGCACCGACGGCGCCCGTCACGAACACCGGTTTGCGGCCGATCCGGTCGGCGAGCATTCCGAACAGCGGCTGGGTGAGGACCGCGACGAAGTTGGCGACGGCGATGGCCCACAGCATCGTGGAGCGTTCGAGCCCGGCGACCTGCACCGCATACGCCAACGCGAAGACGTTGACGATGGTGTTGATCATCGCAAACGTTGCGCTGAGGCTGATGCGGATCACGGTGCGCCAGTGTGAGCGGAACATCTCGACCACGGGAATGCCCGCCGTATCGTCGTGTTCCTTCAACTCTTCGAAGACCTCCGGTTCGTCGAGCTTGCGACGCAGCCAAACCGCTACACCCGTCACGACGATGCTGAGGAGGAAGGGCACACGCCAGCCCCACGAGTAGAGCGCGTCATCCGGCAGCGCGGCCACGGGAATGAACACCAGGCTCGAGATCACGATGCCGAACATGATGCCGCTCATGGTGAACGAGGTGTAGAACGAACGACGGTTGTCCGGCGCGTGCTCGAGAGTCAACGCGGAGGATCCCGGCGATTCGCCGCCTGCCGACAGGCCCTGCAGCAATCGCAGAAACACCAGGATGATGGGTGCGGCGATGCCGATCTGGTCGTATGTGGGCAGGCAGCCGACGACCACTGTCGCGATACCCATGAGCAGGAGGCACGCCAGCAGCGAATTCTTGCGCCCGTATCGATCCCCGAGATGTCCCCACAGCACTGCGCCGAGCGGACGCGCGATATATGCGACACCGAGCGTGCCGATCGACAGCAGGGTCGCCGTGGCTCCTCCGCCCGGGAAGAAGATCCGCGGGAAGACCAGCGCGGCCGCGGACCCGTAGATGAAGAAGTCGTAGTACTCCAGCGTGCTGCCGAGGAACCCCGAGACGGCGGCCCGGCGGGCGTTCTCGTTCGGTTGTCCCCCGGTGTCACGAGTAGACGTGCTTGCCATGGTGTTCCTTTCGTCCCAGGGGTCCGGTGCGCCGTGAAGCGCTTCTTCGGGGGTGATCCACCTCACACGAAGTTTCGGACCGTGACGAGCGTGTCATGGCGGACTATGCGCAGTCCAGCGCAAAAAAAGTCTTAGATATAGATCGAAAATGTCCTAATCGGGGGTGGGGAGAATGTCCTCCGACACCGCGAGGGCCACCCGGAGCGCGTCGGATACCCGACGCGGTGACCAGGCCAGTCCGTGGTTCATGTAGATCGGCTCGCCGGTGAGCGGCACGAACACCGTGCCCGGGGGCGTGAGCGCTGCAATGCCCGACGTCATGAGCGCCACGCCGACACCCGTCGCCACCAGCATCAGGATCATGTACGGGTCGGTGATCTCCTGCACCACGCGGGGACGGAATCCCGCATCGACACAGGCTCGCATCGCGACCTCCTGCAACGCCGAGCCGGCCGACAGCGGTGTCGTGACGAACCCGTCCTCGGCCAGGTCGCGCAAGTTGATCTCCGACTCCGACGCGAGCGGGTGGTCCGCCGGGAGCACCGCCCCGAATGGCTCGCGGCGGATCAATCGGGTCGACACCGAGGCAGTCTCGACGGGAAGTCCGACGAACGCGAGATCGAGTGCGCCACTATCTAGTTGAGAGAGAGCTTCACGAGTCATGATGCGCCCGACGAGGGTGAGTTCGATGTCGGGATAGCGCTGCCGGAGCGCGCGGGTGAGCGGGGGCAGGGACAGGTGATTGAGCACGCCCGTGAAGCCGATCTTGATCCGGCCGTACACGCCCCCGGCGGATGCTCGGGTGGCTTGCCGCGCGATGTCGACACTCTCGAGAATGCGGTAGGCGTGCGGCAGAAACGCATGGCCGGCCGACGTCAGCGCGACACTGCGGGTGCTTCGCTCGAATAGCGGCACGCCGATGTCCTTCTCGAGTTTGCGCACCGTCTGACTCAGCGGCGACTGGGCCATCTGGAGTCGCGCGGCAGCCCTGCCGAAATGCAGTTCTTCGGCGACGGCGACGAACGCCTGCAGCCAGCGAATCTCCATCGGTTTCCCTTCGACGAGTTGGACAAGAGTGGTCCAGGCCATATATTCCAATTCATACACAGTGCGTAACCAATCATTCTGATTTCGCACATAGAAAAAGACTAATGCGCACACAGTCGCGAGGAGAAACCCATGGCCACCTATCCCGAGGGCGCGACTGCGCTCGTCACCGGCGGCGCGAGCGGAATCGGCGCGGCGTGCGCGAAACGCCTCGCCGGCGCCGGGGTTCGCGTCGTCACCGCCGACGTCGCAGCCGGGGCCGACGAGCGCCTCGACGTCACCGACGCCGACGCCGTCGAGAAGCTCGCCGCCCGGCTCGGCCGCGTCGACATCCTCGTCAACAGCGCCGGTGTCGTGGGACCGTCCGCCCCTCTGGTCGACGTCGACCTCGAGGACTGGCGCCGCACGTTCCGCATCAACGTCGACGGGACGTTCCTCCTCTGCCGCGCATTCGTGCCGGCCATGGCCGACGCCGGCTGGGGACGGGTGGTGAATCTGGCGAGCATCGCCGCGAAGGATGGTAATCCCACCCAGAGCGCCTACTCGGCGTCGAAGGCAGCCGTGATCGTGCTGACGAAATCACTCGGCAAGGAGGTCGCGCAAACCGGTGTCCTGGCTAACGTGGTGGCACCCGCGGCGGTGGAGAGCCCGATGAATGCCGGCACCGACCCGGCAATTCTCGCGCGGTCGCGGAGCCTGACCCCCATGGCCCGGATGGGACGGCCCGAGGAGATCGCCGAACTCGTCGCATGGCTGTGCTCGGAAGCGCTCAGCTTCTCGACCGGCGCCGTCTACGACGCCAGCGGTGGCCGGGCGTCGAACTGAGGGGATGCTTGCAGGGTCGTGCGGACCGTCTTGATCGCATACTTGCCCACAGAAAACAGCTTGCCTTCTCTGAGGATTCGAGATCTGCCGTCGACCCGCATCGCCGCCTTCCCGGCGCTACGTGGGAGGCGAAGCCGACCATGCACCGACCCGTCCGCTGAGGGCGGGCAGCCCGTACCACCCAGTCCGCGGGTGTTGGAGTCCCTGGTGACGGAAAGCATCAGCGCGAGCGCAACCCTCGCCGCGGGCGGTGTCTACGACGATCATTTCTACCGGCCCACCGTGCTCGCACAGACACCGTTGACTGCCCCTGCATTCCAAGACGAGGTCTTCGGCCCGCCCGGCGGCCCCAGCGGCCGCGTGCACCTCGGTCGAGGTAGTCGTGGCGATCGCCAACAGCTCCGATTACGGACTGTCATTGAGCATCCTGACAGCCGATGCCATGAAAGGTCTCGAACTCGCGCAGCGGATCTCGGCCGGATTGGTGCACATCAACGACCAGACCGTCGGTGACGAGGCAGTCGTCCCGTTCGGCGGAGTGGTCCTCCGGTAAATGGCGGTCGGGTCGGCGGCATCGGCGCCAATCTCGATGCTCTCACCGAAACACAGTGGGTCACCGCGCAAAGCACGATGCCGGTGTAGCCCGTCTGACGAACCCAGCGGGGACTGTCCGGTAATTGGTTGATCTGAGTGGAGGTACTGGCTACAGCCTTGGCTGCAGTGTCCAGGTACGGAATCGCTCTGACCAGGCCTTTTGGTGGAGCCGATGACGGGAATCGAACCCGCGTATTCAGCTTGGGAAGCTGATGTTCTGCCATTGAACTACATCGGCGCGCATGATATTGGGCGCCCGTAGGCAGGCCCAACACCCTGCGGGGCAAACATTAGCAGATGATGTCGGTCTCGCTGGAGGCGCACACGCCGATGCTCAGACGAGTGGTCGGCCGGACTTGATTCGCCACCGCAGGTCGCGCATGAGCAGGTTGTAGGGGAGTTCGCGCAGGGCGTTGGGCAGGCGGCGGCTGACGGCGCCGATGGTCCGGAGGATGCGGTCGAAACGTCGCTGGTCCTTCTCGCTCCAGGTCAGCTGCATTTCGTCGCGGAAGTGTTGGGGGAGGAAGCCTCTGGTGAAGAACAGGTTCATCGGGCCGAAGAGGCGCGAGATGATTGTGGGCAGAAATTCGAGTCGTGCGATGGAGAGGACATGTTCACGGATGGTGTCGTCGATCGACACGTTGGCCAGCGAACGGTTCCAGTACTCCTCGAAGGCGGCGCGGTCGGCTGGCCACATCTCCGGTGGGACCTGCAGGGTGGTGCCGAAAGTGGCGCCTTCCTTGTAGAAGTACGCCGACGCCTCCGGGGAGAGGTCGCCGTGCAGGGCCCGGGTGACGTCCTCGAATCCGCGGTAAATGCAGGCGGCCACCCAGAGCTGCAGTTCGGGGTCGAAAGCGTCGTACTGGACCGGGCTGTCTGCGGTGGACCGCACCTTGGCGTGGGCGCGGTCGACGCCTCGACGGAAGACGGCTTTCTCCTCGTCGGTGCCCCGTGCGGCGACCACGAGGTAGGTCAGCGTGGTGCGGGATCGTTTGATCGGATGCCGGAAGAGCTGCCCGCTCTCGACCCGACTCTCGTACACGCCGTACCCGACTCCGGGATGTGCCAACTGCATGATGATGTTGGCGGCGCCCGCCAGTAGGCCGGCACCGTCCATGACCTGGTCGAGGCGGTCGGGTGCGTCGAGTGACGTCGACATAGTTGCTCCTGTTATCCATCCACGGGACGTGATCTGAATACGACCGTACTCACATATATGTTCGCCGTCCAGAGTTCGGTGGAAAGATGGTCGCCATGGTTACGGCACCGTCAGGTTCGACAGGTGGTCGCATGTATGGCGGTCAGGAGGGCGATGCGCGCCGCGCCGAGCGTCGTGCGCAGCTGATCGAGGCCGGACTCGACCTACTCGGCAGCGACGACGGCGACCACACGCTGTCGGTACGCGGAGTCTGTAAGCGGGCCGGACTGGCCACTCGCTACTTCTACGAAAGCTTCACCGACCGCGACGCGCTGATCGTCGCCGTCTACGACCATGTCGTGCAACGCATCGCCACCAGCACGTTAAAAGCTGTGTCGACGGCGGGGCCCGGCGAACGCGAGATCGTCGAAGCAGGCGTGCGCAACATCGTCCGGGCGGTCGCCGAAGATCCCCGGCACGGCCGTCTCATGTTCTCGGTGGCGCAGTCGAGTGAGGTGCTGGCGCAGCGACGGCTCGACAGTTCGCGCCTGTTCGCCGGCCTGGTTACCAAGCAGACCGTCGGGTTCTACGAGGTAACGGAGAGTCCCCGTCTCGACCTCGCCGCGCATTTCATGGTCGGGGGCCTGGCACAGACACTGACGGCCTGGTTGAACGGCACCGTGACACTGCCCGAGGAAGACCTCGTGAACACCTGCACCGATCTGCTGCTCTCGATGGCAATCCACACCCGCTGACCCGTTAACCTCTACCTGTGCTTCTCTCCGACCGCGATCTCCGTGCCGAAGTTTCCGCTGGACGTCTGGGCATCGACCCGTTCGATCCCTCGATGGTTCAGCCTTCGAGCGTGGACGTGCGCCTCGACAGCTTGTTCCGGGTGTTCAACAACACCCGCTACACCCATATCGACCCAGCTCAGCGGCAGGATGAACTGACCACGCTGGTCGAACCGGCAGAGGGAGAGCCTTTCGTTCTGCATCCCGGCGAGTTCGTTCTCGGCTCCACGCTCGAGGTGTGTTCGCTGCCCGACGACCTTGCCGGGCGACTCGAGGGCAAGTCGTCACTCGGTCGCCTGGGTCTGCTCACACATTCGACCGCCGGGTTCATCGATCCCGGGTTCAACGGCCACATCACCTTGGAGCTGTCCAATGTGGCGAACCTGCCCATCACGCTCTGGCCGGGAATGAAGATCGGGCAGCTGTGCCTTCTGCGGTTGTCGAGCGCGGCGGAGCACCCGTACGGCAGCTCAGCCGCGGGCTCCAAGTATCAGGGGCAGCGGGGCCCGACCCCGTCCAAGGCGTACCTGAATTTCGCACAGGACTGAGCGCTCGCGGACCTCACGCCCGCGCGTTCCATTCGGCGATCACCGAGTGCACTCCGATCGAGTCGATCGTCGATCGGAGTGACCCCTCGACGGCTGTCCGGCTTTCGGGATTCCGACGGCCGATGTCGGACGCACTCGGTGACTCGGCAACGCCGATCAAGATTTCCGGAAACATGGTGCGGCTGCCCTCGATGAGCAGAGCCTCCTCGTCGACTGCTCGCACGGTGACGGGCGCACTGCCGGTGACGTTGCCGACGAGGAGCGCGAGGTAACTCGTATCTGTGTACTCGTCCCGGACGACGATCAATCGTGCGTCGTTGTCGCCCAATCGTATCGACTGGTCGAGTATCCATGGAGCCGAGCATGTTTCACGGTACGCGGCGCGGTCGGCTGGCCGCTCCGTGTCACTGGAGATTCGCTCAGGCAGAGTGTTCATGACCATCTCCTGCACCTCGGAAGTCCCTCTGTGGGGTCCTGAGCCCAGTCTGCCGAATGTACCCAGTCCAATCATGGGTAGTGGACTACCTGTTCTCTGTGTATGGGTGCCATACGAGGTCGTAATGAGACCGTACATTCGTTATGAATTGCAGCGGAGGGGCTGAGAACGAGGGCGTCGACAAACTAGACTTCGAGAATGAGTCAGAGGTGGCCCCTGATTCGAAGACAAGCCGAGTTCGACGCCATCACCGCGTCGCTGAAGGCTCGGTCCGAGTGTTGCGGGGTGGTCCTTACCGGCGATCCTGGCGTGGGGAAAACCACCCTCGCCCGGTTCGCGACCGAATCACTGCCCGGCGAGGTGCGCTGGGTTGCCGGGACGGAATCCGCCCGAAGCATCCCGCTCGGCGTTTTCGCTCACCTGGTGGGCGCGTCGACCTCCCGGGATCCGGTCACGCTACTTTCCACGGCACGGCAGGCCCTCATTCACGACGGCGACACCAACCAGGACATGGTGATCGGTGTCGACGACGCCCACCTGCTCGATCAGCTCTCGGCAACATTCCTGCACCAATTGGCCCTCGATCGGGTGGTCAATATCGTCGCGACCGTCCGGAGCGGTGAGACCGTGCCCGACGCGATCACGTCGCTGTGGAAGGACGGGCACCTTCTCCGGCTCGAGTTGATGCCGTTCACGCGGGAGCAGAGCATCGAACTGGTCGAGTCCGTGTTGGACGGCCCGCTCGAGGGGCTGAGTGCCGACATGATCTGGGAGGCGTCGGGGGGCAACGCCCTGTTTGTCCGGCATCTCGTCGAGGGTGCTCTGGAAGCGGGGACACTCCGCCGGTCCGGCGGAGTGTGGCAGCTGCGGGGGCGCGCCGCGATCACCTCCGAGCTCGCGTCGCTGCTGGAAACCAGGATCGAGAAAATTCCGCCCGATGTGCTGCAAGCTCTTCAACTGCTGACCTTCTGCGAGCCGCTCGATCTCGATGTTCTGTGTGCTCTCGCCGGGGAGAACGCAGTGGAAGAGGCGGAACGACGCGGCTTGGTCAGGATCGCCGAGGAGCGACACCATCTCGATGTGCGCTACACCCATCCGCTCTTCGCCGAGGTGATTCGCCGACGGGTCGGTCGTGCGGCAGGACGCCGGTTACGCGGGAAGCTGGTGCAAGAGCTCAGTAATGGTCCGGTGACGGGTGCGGCACATCGGATACGTCTCGCCGAGCTTGCACTCGACAGCGACCGCTCCGTGGACCCGGCACTGCTCGCGTCGGCGGCTGCGGATGCCATCGGGCTGGCCAATGTCCCGCTCGGTGAACGTCTGGCACGTGCAGCGTTCGAAGAAACCGGTGATTTCGGAGCGGCCGACCTCCTTGCCCGGGCATTGCTGTGGCAGGGGCACGCGGCCGAAGCCGAGGCACTGTTGCTCGCATTTTCCCCCGACTCGTTGACTCAAGCACAGTTGGTGCGCTGGGGGACATCACGTATCGCGAACCTCTTCTGGGCACTCGGCGATTCGGAGAAGGCGGATGACGTGCTCGCAGTGCTACGCGAGCGCGTCACCCAACCAAGTCTTCTTCCGGTCGTCGAGGGAATCGGATCTGTGTGCGCGGTCTTCGAGAATCGACCGCAGGAAGCGGTGGACGCCGCGTGCGTTGTTCTCGCCTCAGAGCGGCCGTGGGCGGTCGAATGGGCGTTCTTCGGCGGGGGACTGGCGCTGGCGTTGATGGGACGCGGCGACGAGGTTCCCGCGTTGGCGGCGCGGAGCGCGGCCGTTGCCGAACAGATCGATGGATTGCTGCGCTTTCCCGCCGGGCACGGCGAAATTCTGGCTTTAACCATGACCGGGCAGTTCGATAGGGCGCAGCGCCGAGCCGAACAGTATCTCGCCTTCGCGTCGAGTGGCCGCTACCTGGCATGGGGACTGGCAAATATCCTGGTCGGGACGGTGGAACTCGTCCGGGGACGATTCACCGCCGCGGCTCAGCGTCTCGAACAGGCGATCGCAGCACTCGACGTGGGCGATACCGCCGACGCGGTGTCCTGGAGCGTCCCCGCCTACATTGCTCTGGGGCAGACATACGCCGTGCTCGGCCGCATCCACGAGGGGCAGCGCGTCATCTCGGAGGCGCGAGCCCGCAGTGGACGGCACGTGGCAGTGTTCGGCCCCCAACTCGAACTGTCTGCCGCGTGGCTCGCCGCGGCACAGGGTGAGACTTCGCAGGCCATCGCGCTCGCACGGTCCGCCGCCGAAACAGCGGCCGCTGCAGGACAGTTCGGTGTCGAGGCGGCCGCACTGCACCTCGGCACTCGATTCGGTGACCATTCCACTGCTCCACGACTGGCGGCGCTCGCCGAACAGTGCGACGGCGAACTCGTCCGAATCGCGGCAGCACAAGCATCCGCGTCAGCATCCGCCGACGGACCCGGGCTGGCGGCGGCAGCGGACAGATTTCGAACGGTCGGTGCACTTCCCGATGCCGCCGATGCCTATGCGCAGGCCGCGATCGCCTTCCACCGCGCGGGCGTCAAACGTTCCTCGGTCGAGTGCGCCGCCACGGCCGCAGCACTGGCGGACGAATGCGACCGGATGTTGTCTCCCGCTCTCGCGGAGGCTGCACATCCACTTCCGCTCACGATTCGGGAACGTGAGATCGCATCGATGGTTGCGGCAGGATTATCGAACCGGCACATCGCCGACCGTCTCTTTCTGTCGGTCCGAACGGTCGAGGGACACATCTACCACGCGTGCATCAAGCTAGGTGTCGAGGACCGTAACGGGCTCGCCCAATTGATGAACCTCACCACACGACCAACTAAAAACGAGTAGTCGGCTACTCGTGTGCTCCTTCGCAGACCTGAGAACACTGGGGTCGGAACGGACCGTTGCCGGTGTTCGGTGTGGAGGCCGCCATGAAAGACGTCGTTGTGTTGATACCAGGGATCACGGGATCAGTTCTGGCACGGGACGGCAAGGACGTGTGGGCGTCGACTCCGGGGGCTGCACTGCGGGGAGTGCTCTCGCTCGGCAACAACATCAAGCGGTTGCAGCTCGACGGGGACGATCCAGAGGTCGACGATCTCGGTGACGGCGTGGTAGCGACCCGGGTGATGCCGGACTTCCATGTGCTACCGGGCTTGGATTGGAAGATCGACGGCTACACCAAGTTCCGCGTTGATCTGGTGCGCCGGTTCGGGGTGGTACCGGGCGAAAACTACTTCGAGCTTCCGTATGACTGGCGGCGTGACAATCGGGTGGCAGCCCGCAAGCTGGCGCGGCAAGCTCACGGATGGTTGACGCGCTGGCGGGAGAAGTCGGGCAATTCCGATGCACAGTTGATCCTCGTGGGTCACTCCATGGGTGGCATCGTTGCCCGCCTCTACCTCGAATTGCTCGAGGGGTGGAAGGACACCCGGACACTCATCACGTTCGGCACGCCGTACTCCGGGTCGATCAACGCGCTCGAGTTCCTCGTCAACGGCTTCCGCAAAGGATGGGGCCCGTTCACCGTCGATCTCGGCAACCTCATCGGTTCCTTCACCTCCGCCTATCAGCTGCTGCCGTCCTATCGATGTCTCGAAGGCCCGAATGCGTCGTGGTCGAACCTGGACGACAAGATGGACGACTGGACGGGGACCGGGCTGGACGCCGCCCGCATGAAGGACGCGGTGACGCTGCACCGGCAGCTGCGCACTCAGGTGCAGGAGCGACTCGAAGCAGACAGGGACGGGGGCTACGACATCCGTCCCATCATCGGCGACTTCCAGCGCACACACTGGGCTGCCCGGTTGATGGACGGAAAGATCGTATCGCTGTCCGTGCGCGGACCGGGCGAAAGCGGCGGCGACGGCACAGTGCCGAAGTTGTCGGCGACCCCACCCGAACTCATGAAGGGGTGGAAGAACGCCGCCTTCTTCAGCCAGAAACATGCCTCGCTGCAGAACGACGACCCGGTGCTCGACCACGTCGGCGGGGTATTGAACATTGCGGTGATCACCCCACCGAACGTATTTCCTGCGGTGAGCGAATCGGTGTCGCTCGAAGTCGACGACGTGACGACCGCCGAACCACTGGTGATCCGCGCGCGGACCGACGACCCTGGCGCCGAACTCGTCGCACACGTCGAGCCGACCGTCGGCGGGCCGGTCCGGGAGCATCGGCTCTCGACTTCAGTCGACGGTTGGCAGCAGGCGACTGTCGAGGACCTCGCAGCTCAGGACTACCGCATCACGGTCGGTGCCCCGGGAGTGCACCCCGTCACGGACCTGGTGAGCGTTGTCGACTTGGACGAAATAGCACGGACAGCGGATATGTAGGAGCTGAAAGGCATGATCCCGCTATCGAGGCGCGGTTTCGAAGAGCTGGAAATCAGTGTCCTCGAAGCCGGGGACCACATGTGGCTCTCGGCGAGATCCCCGCAGGGTTCGGTATTCGCGGTGAAACGACCCCTACCCGAGTGGAAGCTACCCCGCGATGTCACCGGCAGGCCGGTGGATGAACCGGGTGAATGGCTCACCGATGCCGTCCGGTCCGCTCGCCCGGACGCCGGCCCTGAAGCGCTCGAGGTCGGCAGGGTGCTGACGGACCTGGTGTTCGGTGTGCCGGAGATCGTCACGCTTCTGCAGCAGACACGTGGCACGGCAGGGACCGCGGGGAACCAGTTGCTCATTCGGGTACTCGCGGCGCCGAGCCGGATCGCCGCATGGCCGTGGGAGTTGTTGCTCGATCCTCAGCGCCCGGAAAGGTTCCTGTCCATGGCGAGGGACGTCCACGTGGTGCGGTCGGGACGATCGCGCACCTACCCGATCCGGCACGCGCCGATCGATCCACCACTCAATCTGTTGCTGGTCATGTCGAGTCCCCTTCGGTCGGGCCCGGACGAGTCCGAGGCACCGTTCGACCTCTATGCAGAAAAACGCAGTCTGCTGACGGAGTTGCAGCCGATGGTCGATCGAGGCCTGTTGCGTGTGGTGGTGGAGGATCGCCCCTCGGTCGAGCGTCTGCGGACTCGGATGGGGATGCAACGCCGCGGCTTTCATCTGTTCCACTACCTCGGGCATGCCAATCCCCACGGACTCAAGCTGGAACGCCGCAACGGTCGTGGAACGCTTCTGCGGAGCGAAGATTTCGCCCTGTTGCTGCAACAGCTTCCGGATCTTCGGCTCGCTGTTTTCGCGGGATGTGAGACGGCACGCGCACCGGGTGTCTCGGCGGCGGACGAAACGTGGCCGGGCCAGCTGTCTTCGGCGGACTACTGCGTGCGGGATGCATGTCCGATGGTAATCGGGATGCAAGCCGTGTTGCCCTTCGGGACGGAGCGACTGTTCACCCGCTTCTTCTATCAGGGACTTACCGCCGGGCAATCCGTAGCCGAGGCACTGCGTTTGGCGCGTCTCGCGATCAACGGCGACGAGAACAGCGGTGATCCTCTGCTGAACTGGGCCGTGCCCTGTCTGTTCGTCGGCGGAAGCGATCCCGGTGCGGTCATCGACCCGGACGCGAAGGCCCGGCCGAGGCCCGCACCGCGCAAGGTCAGTCGCCATCTGGGCGTACGTCAAGGTGAACTGCGCTTCATCTCCCGGCTCACCGAGTTGCGTGAGGCCGTGGACGTGTTGTCCGGAAATACATCGGCGCGGCTTCTGCAGGTGGTCGGCATGCCGGCCACCGGGAAGACCTCACTTCTCGACAGGGTGCTCGAAGAACTCGATCCGGACATCGCGCAGCTTTTCATCAGCGCCAAACGTCTGCTCGCGGAACCCGACCCGGTCCGCGAACTGGCCTGCCTCGTCAAGGAACTGATCGACGGCAAAGGTCTTCGCGCGGTGCCTGCGGGTCGGTTCAGCGCCGACGACTGGTGGGAACGGTTGATCGGGGATCTCGGGGCCGTGCCGGCCGCGATTGTGATCGACGATGCGGACTTGCTCGCAAGCGAGTCCGCCGGAGCATCTGACCTCTTGAACGCACTCGTCACCCTCACCGGACGACGCGGCCGCGCAAGGTTGGCGGTGGCCACCACGAACGATCTCGATCAACTGACGCAGTCGCTGCGACCGTCCGAAGTGCGCACGATCCGCCTCGAGGCACTCTCCTGGCCCGAGGTGTGGCAATGGATCCGCCGCAATCTGCCGACACTCACTCGATTCTCCGAGACGGAACTGTCGAAACTGTACGGCCAACTGCGCCATCTCGAATTGTGGGAACAGCTGGCCGATCTGGTTGGCCAGAGCAATTCGTTCGATGCGGACGATCTGCCGGCCCTGGTCGAGCAAGTCGCGGTTCCACCCGGCAAGGTTTCTACGGCAGCGGCGATCGGCAGCGACTTCTTCGGGACGTCGACCGAACTCGAAGCCGACGTAGGACGACTGTCACACGCGACTCCGGTAAAGCGCCCATTGCAGCTGGCGGTCGCCGGGCCGTTCACTGCCCGGCGCCGTCAGGAGGTCGCCGTCGCACTCACTCAGTGCGCCATCAACCATGGAGTACCAGGGCGGGTCGTCGCCGGCGAAACAGGAGTTGATGAATCTGCTCTTGCCGAACTGCTTTCACACGAGTTGGCGTTTACGGACGGCGCGCCGTCGGAGCGCGAAGTCTGTCTGTGGTTGGAAGAGGCGGGGCGAGCCGGCGCCGACATCATCGTCCTCGACTACGGGAACGCGGAGCCGAGCGACACCCAGAACACGATCATCGCCGATCTGGTCGGAGAGGGTCGACTGGTGATCGCAGCAGGTGATCACTCGGACGAACCCAGCTTCCCTGCGTGGAGCATCGACGCACTTGCGGTCGGTGCGGTCGAGGACGACGGCACCCTCACCCACGAGACGCCGTACTTCTCCCGAGAGGGCAAGCCGGATATCTTCGCGCCGAGAACAATCTCCGGGACCACCTGCGAACAGATTGTCGATGAACCGGAAATGGAGGGGACGACCTTCGCCGCGCTGTACGTGGCTGTCGCTGCCATGCTGGTGTGGGCAACCGACCGGAATCTGACGGCCTCCGAGGTCCGTGCGCTGCTACTGGATACGGCATCCCCGATACCGGCGGGGCGTGGTGAGTCCGCGAAGCGGCTGGACATGGAAGCTGCA
Source organism: Rhodococcus sp. USK13 (assembly GCF_018343855.1). NCBI lineage: Bacteria > Bacillati > Actinomycetota > Actinomycetes > Mycobacteriales > Nocardiaceae > Rhodococcus > Rhodococcus sp. USK13. The sequence goes on from NZ_CP069242.1 coordinate 2,291,122, forward strand.
CTGGACCGAGCCCGCCGAAGGCTCATCGTCGGTGCGCTGGGATCGGAGGCGCTCGAACTCGGGCAACTACTCGCCGAAACGCCGATCCGCCCAGAATTGGCGGTACCGATCCTCGACGCCCTCGTGGCCGAGGGCGGTGCCGTCCGCAAGGTGGTCCGCAACGGTGTCGAGCACTTCGAGCGCAGCGATTCCGCGGTCACGCCGAAGTACGAGTAGCGGACTACTCATGACTGCCATACCTGACGGGACAAGGCTGGTAGCAACCGGCCAGTACTACCCGAGGAAAAATGATGACCACCGTCAACAGCATGGGAAGCCGTCGAGTTCGACACGATTCGCCCGCAGCGACATTCGCGAGCGAGAAACAGCGGCAGGCCGAAGCGGCCGAGCACCGCGCACGGGAGAGGGCCTCGCAGAGACGCGAGAATGTGGACGCGCTCGCCGGTCCCGGTGGAATCGCGGCCGTCGAGAGTCCCGAACGAATCGCCGCACGCCTGGATCGGCTCACCCGCTATTACACGGGCGAGGATGTACCGCAGGAGACCCCCACCGCAGCGTCGGGTGTCCTCGTGGAGGAGGCACTCGACCGGGTAAGCGAGTGGGTGGATAATGACGCGTCGGCCGATCAGGTGCTAGAGAAAATCATCAACACCTCCGATTTCGTGGGAGTGCGCTATCTCGATGCCGGGGTGGCGGCTGCACGGTCGATCGGAAGGGTGAACATCCGCGATGTTCGGGGAAAACTGCAGGGCTACGGGACAGGCTTTCTCGTTTCACCGACCTTGCTTCTGACGAATCACCATGTGCTGCCGAGCGCCGATACGGCACGCAGTAGCGTGATCGAGTTCGATTATCAGGACGGTATCGACGGCAACCCGCTTCCGGTGCAGGTCTTCCCGTTGGACCCGGGCCGGTTCTTCCTCGCCGATCGGGAGCGCGACTTCGCCTTGGTGGCGGTTCGGGCACCTGCGCGGGTTCTCGCCCAGTTCGGATTCAACCGGCTGTTCGAAGCCGAGGGCAAGGCTGTCATCGGAGAGTTCGTGACCATCGTGCAGCATCCGCGCGGAGACAAGAAGTCAATTGCCCTGCGGGAGAATCGTATCGTCGATATTCCCGAACGATTCCTGCACTATGCGGCGGACACCGAACCGGGCTCCTCGGGCTCGCCGGTGTTCAACGACCAGTGGGAAGTGGTTGCGCTCCACCACGCGAGCGTACGAGCACCGCAGCACACCGAGTTCGGCGGGATCCTCAACGAGGGGGTGCGGATCAGTCGGATCCTGAAGTTCGTCGCCGACCAGGACATGCCTCGTGACTGGCGCGCTCTCGTCGACGAGATCGTCAGCGCGCAGCAGGAATTAGCGACTTCCTCTTCATCGCTCCGGCTGGACGTAGTGTCCAGGGAGGAAATCATCGTGCGCGTTCCGTTGGAGATTACTGTCCGCCTCGGTTCCGCCGAACCTCGCAGGGCCGTCGGCGGTGAACCGGTTGACTCCGAGGCTATTTCGATCGACCCCGACTACAGCAACCGCCGTGGTTACGACCCGGGGTTCCTGCGAGTTCATCTACCCTTGCCGGTGCCCGGCCCGCAAGTGGCTTCGATTGCGTCCGAAGAGCTCCGTTACCACCACTTCAGCGTAGTCATGCACACAGAGCGGGCTCTTGCGCTGTTCACGGCTGTGAACATCGACGGCAAGCAGTCACAGAACCCGAAGCGGGACCGTGACCGCTGGATACTCGACCCTCGGCTCCCGGCACACCAACAGACCGGTGAGCGTGTGTACGAGGACAACCCGCTCGACCGAGGGCACCTCGTGCGCCGACTGGACCCCGCCTGGGGCCCGAATGCGAAAGCAGCGAACGACGACACGTTCCACTTTACGAACTGCACTCCGCAGCACCATGACTTCAACGCGGGCAAGACGCTGTGGCTCGGACTCGAAGATTACGTGCTGAAGAACGCCGACAACGCCGATCTTGCCGTGAGCGTCCTGACGGGTCCGGTGCTCGCCGCCGACGACCCCCGCTACCGTGGGGTGGCGCTTCCGCGTCAGTTCTGGAAGACCGTGGCGATGGCCAAACGAGACGGCGGCCTCTCGGTGACCGGCTACCTGCTCACGCAGGCGGCACTGCTGGACGAGTTCACGGAAGGGGAGGAGTCGTTCTCCTACGGCGCGTATCGAACGTTTCAGGTTCCGGTGCGGAGGATCGCCCAGTTGACCGGGCTCGACCTCGACGCCTACGTGGCGGCCGATCCACTCGAACAGGTCGAGGGCACCACTCTGCCCCGCGAATTGATCCGCCCCCAGGACCTCATCCTCTGACGTCGACGACAACTGGCTCGAGAATCGAGTACCGGACTACTCACGACGAACCCACGCGGCAGGGGAGAGGATCGAACTATTCAGCGCAGTGGGGTGATTGGTCCGACATGGAGCACCCCGGCGTTGTCGCGGACCACAGTTCCATCTCACTGGTGAGGAAATCATGAATCGCTACCATCCGTTGGCCCCCGGAACCTACACCGGCGTGAGCAGCGGCTACCGAACTCCGGACCGGCCGGATCATCGCGGCGTCGATATCGCGGCGAACAACGGCACGCCCATCTATGCACCGACAGACGGCACCATCGCTCATGTGGGAATCGACGACGACCCTCAGGGCTACGGCTCCTGGCTGGTGATCGACTCCCAGACTCAATGGGGTTTGGATTTCACGTTCGGCCACACGCCCCCATCGTCGTTCATCAACCCACACACTGGGCAACAGTGGAAGTTCGGCGATCCAGTGCACGCGGGTGAGCAGATAGCCGTGGTCGGCTCGGAGGGTGGTTCGAGCGGCCCTCATCTGCATTTCGAGACATTCGGTGCGCCGGGCCGCTTCGGCGGACCCGATCTGGATCCCGACTCGACATGGCTGAAGGAGGCCAAAGATCCGCGTGAGGCGCCGAAGGACAACGGACACACCTCGTTGGTAGGCAAGCTCCTGGTCGACTTCTCCGCTGGTGTCCCCACAGCTGCTCAGATCCAGTCGGGCGGATTCGCCGGTGCCATTCGTTACATCTCCGACCCGAGGGCGGAATGGATGCTCGGCAAACCGCTGCGGAGGGAGGAGGCCGACGCCCTGCGCGCACGCGGTATGGTCGTCGTCTCCAACTTCCAATTCGGTAAGTCCGACTGGCTCGGTGGAGCGGAGCAGGGTCGACGGGACGCCGAGCGGGGCATACAGATTCACCGTGAGGCCGGTGGCCCCGAGACGGCGGCAATCTATGTGTCGGTTGACGCGTCGCCCAGCGAGGAACAGTGGAATACGCTGGTTCGCCCGTACCTGCTCGCGTGGCAGGAACGGCTCGGCAAGACCAGGATGGGTGTCTACTGCAACTACCCGACCATCGAGTGGGCGCTCCGCGACGGCGTCGGCACCTACTTCTGGATGCACAATTGGGGCAGCAACGGTCGTGTACACCCCGCGGCGCACCTGCACCAATTCGAGATCGACAAGCAGAAGGTGGGAGGCGTCGGCATCGACCGGAACCGTATCCTCAAAGAGCGATTCGGCCAGTGGGACGGTGTCGCCGCGGACATTCCGACCCCGGTCGTCGAACCAGTGCAACCGCAGCCGGTCACGTCGCCCACTGGATACCCGATCGCGTGGTACGGAGGCCCGGGGTATGACACCGGTCACGGTGCATATCTGCGTATCTATCTGCACACCACCGAGAACCAGGACTGGGTGGCCCGTGCCGAGAATATCGCCAACTACCAGGCCGGAGCGCAGAACGGCAGCTACCACTACCTGATCGACGATCACCACATCATCAACACCGTCAGCACCAAGAACACCGCTTGGGGCGTGCTCAGCGACAACCGTGTCAGCGTCCAGATCGCGATGGTGGGCACTTCGGGAAACACTGAAACCTGGAGTGGCGCCAATCCGAACCGCGAGGAACGGCCCAAGTCGCGCGAGCAGTGGCTCGCTCACACGAAGATGCTCGACATGGTGGCTTTCGTCATCGCCAAGGTCGCCACGGAGTACGACATTCCGATCGAGCGCGTCGACATCGGCGGGGTGGGCCACAATCGCAAGGGAGTGAGCAGCCACAACAACTACACGTACGGCTCGCGCGTTCTCAAAGGTTTCAAGGATGGGACGCACTGGGACGTCCCCGACACCTTTCCCTATGACGTCGTGCTGACCGCGGCGAAGCGGTACGCGGGACTCCCCGACGATCCCGATCGCTTTCCGCTACCGCCCGGTCACTACTGGGGGCCGCTGGACGGGCCCACCGAATCGTGGTCGAACACCTTCGGCAACGAACCGCAGTCCTCGAAAGACGGCCTGAAGCGCTGGCAGCAGACCATCGGTATTCCCGGCACCAGCATTTTCGACAAGGCCACCCAAGATGTAGCGACGCGAATGCAGCAGCTGTGGGGATGGCCGGTCACCGGGAACGTCTATGAGGGTGAATGGAACGAAGTCATCCATAACGGGTGGCGGTTGCCGGCACCGGAACCACCCCGGCCGGCGGTTCCGATCGAGGCCGGGCCCAAGGTGCACCACTCCAAGAAGATCAAGGAGGTGACGGGTCCGGGGCTGACCGACAGGTTCGGCATGGCCGCAACCGATCTCGGCGTGATGGCACGCACGCCGTCGGGACGACTACTGGCAATATTCGGCGACACCTTCCGCGGACCCCGAGTAGGTGAAGGTGACTGGCGTTCGCCGGTAGCGCTGTTCTCCGACACCAAGAAGCTCGACGAGGGAATCGTGTGGAGTGAGGCCGCCGGCGGCGACCCCCGCTATGCGCGACAGCTCTGGGACTACCAACACGACAATCCGTTCTTCTCGACAGTTCTCCCGTCCGACGTCGTCACCATCGGTGACACGATGTACCTGCATGCCATGGTCAACAAGGGCCTCGGCAACGTCGTCTGGACCGAAATCTGGAAGTCGACCGACGACGGACACACCTGGCAGCACACCGGGGCGAAATTCGATGCGGGGATCCACCGCGGGCTTGCCCAGCTCTGGACGTGGGATGCTCCCGGGGACGGATGGGTCTACGTGTTCTCCACCGGCTTCCAGCGTGACAAACCCCTGATCCTCAGGCGTGTGCGCGAGGACAGGATCACCGACCGGAATGCGTACGAGGGGTGGGGTTGGAAGGACGGCGCGTGGCGCTGGGGCAACGAGCCGACCCCGGTGCTGGAGAGAGCGCACTCAGCCGCCAAGTTCGGTGAAATGTGTCTGCGGGCAATCCAGGGTAAGTGGGTACTGGTCACGTTCGACAGCTCCGACGCGGGCGGCTACGACATCGACGTGCGCGTGTTCTCGGAGATCACGGACAACCTCTACGAGGCACACAAGAGCACGCCCTTGCGCGGGGTCGGCTGGGGACAGGAGGGAGACGACGCCGTGGCACAGCTCTACGGTCCGTCGATCGTCCCCGGTTCGAAGTTGGACGGTGGGTTCCATATCTTCGTGAGTCAGTGGAAGACGGAGGGCCCCGACAAGGGATGGCCGTACAGGGTGCTGCAGTTCAAGATCCCCGTGTCGAGCCCCGGGTTCCGTGACGACGGGGGCGTCAACCCCCACGACGGCCGGTAACGGGTTGCCTCCCGATCTGCGGATCGGGAGGCAACCCACCTCCTTCCCCCGCGCTTCTGCCACACCTAGACTGAGTTTCATGGTCCTGACGTGGCCATCCATCCCGCGGGGGTCCGAGATCAGCGCCCTCGCGCGGGATTCGACGCGCGGTATCGTCATCGTCGGCGCGGCTGGGGTGGGAAAGACCACCTTGGCGCAGAAGATCGTGTGCGAACGTGACTGCGAGGCAGTCTGGGTCGTCGGGACGGACTCGTTACGTGGCGTCCCGCTGGGTGCATTCGCTCCGGTGGTGAATATCGGTGCGGCACCCGATCCGGACACCGCACTCACGAGCGCTGTAATCGCACTCCAAGGATTCACGACAACCCTCGTCGTCGACGATGCGGACCGGCTCGATCCGCTGTCCACCACTCTGCTCCGAGGTCTGATCGACGATGGCGGTGTTCGACTCGTGGTGACGCTCGGCGGCGGTGGCCCAAGCCCGACCACCGCGTTTCTCGCCGACGGCGTCCTGCATCGAGTCGAACTCGACGCGTTCACTCGTGTCGAAGCGGTGCGGGTGATCGAAACTGCTCTCGGCGGGCCGATGGACGACGTCGGCGCGCAATGGTTGTGGAATATGTCGGAGGGAAACCCGCTCTACCTACGGCATCTCGTCGAAGGATCATGGAAGTCCGGCCTGTTCGAGCGGTCCGACGGCGTGTGGAGATTGCGATCGCGGCCCATTGTCAGCACTGAGCTGGCATCGCTGCTCGGGTCGCGGTTACGGAACGTGCCTCCCGACGTGCTCGACGTCCTCCGGCTGGTGGCTCTGGAAGAGGGCATCGACGTCGACGTCCTCCAGCGCGTTACGTCACCTGACGCCGTCGCTGCCGCACACTGCAGCGGACTTCTGCGGTTTCGCTCCGAGGGCCTGGGCTGCGTCACGACACTCAGCCATCCGATCCTGGGGGAGGTGCTGCGTGAGCAGACGGGCGTGCTGGCCGCCCGCGTACTGCGAGGACGGATTGTTCGCGCCCACCTTGCAAGTGAATTGCCGGGCGACACGTTGCGGCTGGCGACGCTCGCGCTCGACAGTGACGCCGAGATCGATGTCGCTCGAACGATCGAGGCGGCCGAATCCGCGCTCGACCTGTGTGAGTATGCGCTCGCCGAGCGCCTCGCCCAGGCGGCCCTGTCCCGAGGGGGCGGAATCAGAGCGGCCATGGTCGCGGCGCGGGCGATGACGTGGCAAGGACGGGTGAACGATGCCGACACGCTGCTCGCCGCCGTTAGTCCTGCGGAGATGTCCGAAGCCGAATCGCTCACGTGGGGGATGTGGCGTGCCACGGCCTTGTTTTTCGCCGACCGCGAGGCCGCCGCGCGGGAGAAACTGGCCGACATGCGTGCTCGCGTGACGGGCCGCCACGGACGGGATGTTGTCACATCCGTGGAGTTGACCTTCGACTTCTTCGCCAATGACGTGCCGCGATCGCTCGAGTTGACTCGAGCCCTCTTCGGGCCCGAAGGAGGTACACCGTCGGCTTTGGCGCTGGCAGCGTCCACCGGTGGCGCAGCGCTGGCACGGGCGGGCCGCACAGATCAGGTCCCGGGTGTCACCACGTGTGGTGCGGAGGCGGCGAAGGCGGTGGGATTCATGCTCGGGCACACGCAGATCGGTGTTGCCGAGGTGTTCGCCGCCACCGTATCAGGACAGCTCGACACCCTCGATTCGGTGCTTGAACGCTACGTGACGACCCGCCCGGGCAGATCGAACTGGGTGGTCGACATGTACATTCGCGGTCTTGCTCATCTCGCAGTGGGTCGAGCGGCCGACGCAGAGGATCAGTTCCGGCGCGGTCGGGCCGCGGCGATGGGCGGGGGACCCCCGATCTGGCTGACGTTGAGCCTAATCGGTTTGTGCCAAGCTCTGGGCATGCAGGAGCGGACCGATGATGCCACTGAAGCACTTGCTGCTGCGGAGTCGTCGTTCGGTGTCCACATGGCGTCGTTCGAACCCGACCTGTTGCTCGCACGCGCGTGGATGCTGGCGGCGCGTGGCGAGCAACGTGAGGCAATCGCGGCTGCGCGCAAGGCGGCGAGGCTGGCTCACGCCGGGTCGATGTTCGGTGTCGAGACGGTGGCGTTGCACACCTCGGTTCGATTCGGAGACCGATCCGCCACGGGCCGACTGCGGGCACTGACCCATTCGGTGGATGGTCCCTTGGTGCGCGTGGCTGCCGCTCAGGCGCACAGCTTCGGTGTGCGGGATGGTCATGGATTAGACCGCGTAGCAGCGAATCTCGAAAGGATGCATGCCTACCTGCTCGCAGCTGATGCGGCCGCGCAGGCTGCAATCGTGCATCGGCGGCATGGTGACGATGCCAGTCGACAGTTGTCGACGGCAGCAGCCCGTAGACTCGCCGGCCTGTGCCCAGGTGCGAGGACACCCGCGTTGCGTGCACTTGATAGTCCTTCGTGGCTGACACCTCGCGAAGTCGGCATCGCCTCGCTCGTCGTGATCGGTATGACCAACCGGGAGATCGCTCAACGATTGACCTTGTCGGTACGCACCGTCGAAGGTCACGTGTATCGGATGTCCACAAAACTCGGCGTCGACAATCGGAAATCGCTGGTGAGCAGACTCATGATCGGCCCCGACGCCTAGCGGCAGGTCCCCATCGCGACAGTCTCGGCCATCTCTTCGCGATCGCGCACATCGAGTTTCATCAGCACGTGGTAGACGTGTCCTTCGACCGTGCGTGCCGAAACCCCTAGTCGGTGAGCGATTTCCTTATTCGTGAGCTCGCCGGCTGCAAGTGCAGCGACGGCCCTTTCGCGGGGTGTCAGCGGGAACGGGGCCGCCGAGGCGAATATTGCGGGGGTCCAGGCGTCGTCACACTTCTGCGCCAGTGCGTAGGCCCGCGTGGATGCGCGAAGTTCGTCACGGCGATTACCGACATGACGGTATGCCCCCGCAGCGTGGGCGTACGCGTCCGCAGCCAGAAGATAGGCACCCAGGGATTCGAATTTCCTGGCAGCAGCAAGCAATCCATCACCGTCAGAGTCGGCGAGTGCGGACGCGTGGTCCACCATCGGACCGATCAGCAGCCCGTCGACGGCAGTCGAGAGTGCGCGCAGCTGAACGACCGAAGCGCTGTCCCCGAACCGGACGGCCGTATGCGCTGCCTCCGCGGCAACGGCGAGAAGGCCCGCCTCCTCGGCGTCGGCGGCAGCACGACGTGCCAAACCGATCGCGCGGCCGAGGTTACCGGAAGCGGCCGAGATCCAGGCTCGCGAGATCACAACGTCGGATCGGTAGAGATGTCGGTGTTCGCCCAACGACGTCTCGGCCTGCTCGAGCGCGCCAACTGCCTCCTGGGTCTGTCCCGAGACAGCGAGGACTCGGGCCAGGAGAAGGTTGGTGACGACCCGCCGTTCGGGACTGGATGTGTCGAGGACCGCTGCGGCTTCTGACAACCTCTTGTGTGCGTCACCGATTCGTCCCCGGGTCAAGCTGAGTTTCCCGACCAGCGAGCTGATGCCGAACCATGCGGCATCGTGGTGTCGCGCCAGCTCTAGGTAGCGGTCGGCAGCCAGTTCTGCCTCTGTGAATCGACCTGTGTAGATGAGCGCCGTGATATGACCGTGGCCGATGGAGAACCGCAGCACAGCTGTGTCGGGTTGAGTGAGGTGGAGCGATTCATCGGCCAGGGAGGCCGCCTCGTCTCCGTGCCCCATCATCGCGAGACCCATGCAGCTCGCGCTCGCCGCCCACATTTTCGCGGCTGAGGGAGCGTTCGGAGCGTGGCGAACCCGAGCTGCGGCCTTCGTTGCGGCGACTACCCGGCCGGCCGAAACGTCGATGGCCGCGCGCGCCGCCTCTACACAGTGGCGTCCTGCTGGACTGGTGACATGTGCGTAGGCAGTTCTCAGGATCCTGTATGCGCTGGGGAGCGCGTCGAGGTTCCAGAACAGGTTTACCGCCCTCAGCACTGCCCACCGGGTGTAGTCGGATTCCGGCCTGTTCACCGGATCGAGTGAGGCCAGGACTTGTTCCGCCTCGCCGCCTCGGTCCGTCCACGCCAGTGCGCCTGCGCGAAGGAGCTGAGCCCGAAAGCCGGCGCCCTCGGCCGAGGCCGCACGCGCGAGTTCTTCTGCGCTGGCGAAGGAGCAGAGCGCAGTCGCATCCGCGGCAGCCGCGGTGAGTGACTGCGGACTTCGATGATGGTCGGTACCGATGGAGAGTGCAGCAGCCCGAATTCGCGTGAGCGGCTCCCTGGCGTCCGCGCCGAGTAGCGTCGCGAGTTCTCCACGGATGCGGCGTGCCTCCGCACCATCCACCTGCTGTCGCACAACCTCCCCGAGGAAGGGCTGAGCCAGCCGAGCCACAACAATCCCGCCTTCTGTGCCGAAACGGACCAATCCGGTGCATTCGACCGCCAGCATCGACTCTGTGCTGGTCAGCGCCTCGAGAACTGCCACGTCTAGAGGTTCACCGAAGGCTACTACCGCCAGAGCCCGCTCGGCCGCCGCCGGTACTGCTGCACACAGGTGACGCAGATGCAGTGCGCATTCCTCGGTGATGGTCGGCTCGCCGCGCAGCTGCCAGATTCCGTTGCAGCAAATCAGGCGGCCGTCGGCCAACGAACCCTCCACCAGGTGACGGAGAAAGCGGGGATTTCCCTCCGATGCCGCCGCGATCCGCACCGAAGTCTTGCTGTCCACAGGGCCCCCGAGTGCGGCGACCAGGACAGTATCGATCTCGTCGAGGTTGAAGCAGCCCAGGGTGACTCGGGAGAATCCGCGGTCCTTCCAGAGTGCCGAAATCGCCTCGGGTACCGGATTTCCGGTCTGAAGTGTGATCACCAATGAGAGGGTGTGCGTGGTGGCAATTTGGTTCAGAATGTCGGCGGATAGCGGGTCGAGCAGGTGGGCATCATCCACCACGACGGTCCCGTCCCTATTTCCATCTGTGACCGTCCGGCAGATCGTCGACAAGGTCACTGCCACATCCCAGGCGTCGGGGCTGTCGATCACACGAGAGAAGGCCCCGAACGGAGTGCTACTCGTGGTCGCGTTGCCGGCCAGCCAGGTTGTCGGGCCGACACAAGACTTCAGGAATTCCGACAGAAGTGTCGTCTTTCCCGCGCCCGAGACGCCGTCGACGATCACTCCCCAGGGGCCGGTGGCGCAGCCTGTGGCCTCGGCGATCGCTTGTGCCTCCGCGCGCCTCTCGATCACCGGCCACGGCTGGTGCATACCAACGAGCCTAGTCGGTTTGTTTCAAGTCTGAAACTGTGCCGACCTCGGTGGAAGCCAAATCCGACGCAGCTAACTCACGTGAAAGTGATGGCGAGAAACGCGGAGATGTAGGCAAGCCCGAAGAGAATCGGGATCCACTGCTCGATATGGGACAGGGGCCAGTACCGGGACCGGTCGTTCCCCTCACCCAAGGCCCACCATTCAGCACGCCAGAACGGCGAGGCCGGGAGGCGTTCCTCGAGGGCGCCGACGACCTGATATTTCGCGCTGTTCAGGAGGCGGTAACTCCGAACCAGATAGAACCAGGCGAAACACTGACCGAGCACCGCGATCAGCGGAATCACCAGCCACCACGTCCTGTCCGGAAGTGGGATTTTTCCGAAGGCGGCGACGAGGGCGAAGATGCCGGTGTTGAGGCTCAGGAAAAACGAGTTCGTCAAGCCTCGTCGGGCGCTGACCCGGTCGGCCATCTCTACGTAGATCCGGTATTGATCGAGCACCGCGCTTTCATAAGGGATGGCGCGGCCATGAGGTCCCGTCTTGTCTTGCGGGTCGTTCCAGAGTCGGTGACACAGCTCGGATCGGTGACCGTCGGCTTGCATCGTCTACCTCCTACCGGCATCGGCCGGATTGTGCGTGCCATCAGTTCCCGGGTGAGGTGTCGTCGGCGGGAATCGGAAGTCCGGGGCAGAGTTCGACATAGTCGATGTCGGGGGAAACCCACTCGCGCCACTGCCGGTGGCTCATATTCATCGTGAGCTTGCCGCATAAAGTGGCTGTCCAATCTGCAGGTGTAATGGCCCATTGCCAGATCTGGCCGTCGACACCGCCGGAGACCACAGACCCTCCGTCCGGGCTGAATGCCACACTGCGCACCGCATCCGTATGTCCACTCATGGGCGGGCCGATCGGCATGCCGGTGTCCGTATCCCACAGCCGTACCGAGCGGTCGTAACCCGCGTAGGCGATGCGGCGGCTGTCTGGCGCGAACGCCACACTTGCAAGCGGACCCCCCTGTCCGGTTACAGCTTCGCCGACCGGTTGCCGCCTATCGAGGTCCCACAGCCGGATAGTGCCGTCGAGACCGCTGGAGACTATGCGCTGCCCATCCGGGGCGAATGCCACTGTGGTGACCTCACCCTGGTGTCCGGTCATCGGTTCGCCGACAGGTTGGCGAGTGTCGGGGTTCCACAGTCGGATGGTGCCGTCGCTGCCGCCAGAGGCGATGCGCCGCCCGTCCGGGGCAAACGCGACGCTCACCACTGCATCCCGGTGTCCCGTCATCGGTTCGCCGATGGGTTGGCGGGTGTCGGCGTCCCACAGTCGGATGGTGCCGTCGCTGCCGCCGGAGGCGATGCGCAGCCCGTTCGGCGCGAACGCCACGCTGAATACGTGGCCCTGGTGTCCGGTCATCGGTTCGCCGATGGGTTGGCGGGTATCCGCATCCCACAGTTGCACGGTGCCCGACTGGGCAGTCGTGCCGTCTGACGCTGGGGCGAAAGTGCCAGAGACGATGCGCCGCCCGTCCGGGGAAAACGCCACGCTCATCACCACGCCTTGTTCGGCCGTCAGCTCGCCGATCGGCGAACCGGTATCCGCGTCCCACAACTTCAGGGTGCCGTCAGCACCGGCGGAGACGAAGCGCCGCCCGTCTGGGGCGAACGCGACGCTCATAACACTGCCTTGGCCGGCCGAACCGATTTCGACATCCCACACCCGCACCGTGCCTTCGTCGCCACCACCGGAGATGACCCGTTGGCCGTCAGGGCTGAATGTCACAAACAAGACCCAACTTTCGTGTCCCGTCAAAGGTTCGCCTATGGGTTCTTTGGTATCGGCGTCCCACAGCCGTACGGTGCCGTCGGCGCCGCCTGAGACGATCCGTGCCCCGTCGGGAGCGAAGGCCACACTCGCTACTGCACCCGCGTGTCCGGTCATGGGCTCCCCAATGGGTGCTTCGATGTCGGCATTCCACAGCCGTACGGTGCCGTCGGCACCACCTGAGACGATGCGCTGACCGTCTTGGGCGAACGCCACGCTCACGACCATGCCGTCATGCTCGGTCATGGGTGCGCCGATGGGTGCTCCGGTGTCTGCATCCCACACCCGGACGGCGCCGTGGACGGGTCCGCCGGAACCGACAACGAGTCGGCGCCCGTCCGGGGCGAATGCCACACTCACGACCATGCCGTCATGCTCGGTCATGGGTGCGCCGATGGGTGCTCCGGTATTCGCGTCCCATACCTGAACTGCACCGCGATTGACTAAACCGCTCGAAGTCACCTCACTCGAGCCAATGACGATCCGCCTTCCGTCCGGACTGAACTCCACGCTCGACACCTCGCCCAGGGCCACGGTCATCGGTGTGCCGAGTGGTGCTCCGGTGTCCGCATCCCACACCCGCACCGTGGTGGCACCGCCGGACGCGATGCGCCGCCCGTCCGGACTGAACCTCACAATGACCACCTCGCCCTGGTTTCCGGTCATGGGCGCGTCGATCGGCTTGCCGGTATCGGCTTCCCACAGCCGTACGGTGCCGTCGACACCGCCGGTGACGATGCGGCGCTCGTCCGGCGAGAGCGCAATGTCCTTCACACCCGCTGCTGTGGTCTCGGCGATGTCGAGTAGTTCCTTCCGTGCGAGCACGGCGTCGAGCAAGGCAGCCTGTTCTGATTCGGAGCCGATCGACTGCGCGGCCAATATCTGTTTCAGCGCGCGTGCGTCGCCGCCGGGTCGGGCGCCGGCGAGCATGGACTGGGCTTCCGATACCAGCCGCACGGCAATCGCCTGGTTCCGCTGACGTATCGACTCCTGCCGTTGCACGAATGCGAGCGTCGCCGCGGCGACCGCGAGGACAGTCAACAGGACCAGACCGGTGATGGCGGCTCGCCGTAGGCGCCGGAAGCGTCGTTGTTCGCGTAGATCCTCACCGGCAAGTTCGTACTTGGGCTTGCCGTGGATGGGAGCGGCCAGATCGGTAATCTTTTCCCGGAACATCGGTGACGCGGGATCCCACGGCGCGTCCTCGGTGACGTCGACGTAGAAGGGCTCGGCGGCGAGAATCCCCGGCTGGGTCAAGACCGGCAGGGCAACATCCGACCGGTCCGGGTCGAACCGTCCGGATGCCTCGTCCCAGATCAGATGCCCGTCGGTAACGACGAACAGCAGCCGGTCCGGTCCATGCCGCTCGAGCCAGTGGGTGACCTCCTTGTTCACCCAGCCCGACGCGACCGAATGGGGCGACAGCACCACGATCAGGTACCGGGCGCGGCCCATCTCCTCGGTTACCCTGCCCCACAGGTCGGGACTGGCGATCAGATCGGTGGCATCGCGGAATACCCGCAAGGCATGCAGCTGTCCCATTCGACGGCCGATGCGGTGGAGACCCTTCTGGATGCCGGCGGCGACCGGTCGATCATCGTGGGCGTAGGAGATGAAGGCGTCGTATTCGAACCGCTCTTCTTCCCCGCGGGTCTGCCGCTGCCGCGGAGCCTGCGCAGCCTGAGCACACATGGGTGATTCCTCCGCTCTCGAGCCGGTGCCGAGTCACGTGGACGGGACTATTTTGAGCCTGGCGTAAACGAGCCCGGATATCGCGAGTAGTCGACTACTCGGCTTTTCGCGGAGTGCTTGCCGCTGGTGAGTTTCGCCAGGTTGTGACCCAGCAGGATCTGGATCGGCGCAGTTGCGGTGCCCTGAATCCACAGTGGGGAGCGAGCACCGACCGCATTCATCCTCGGCGGCGTTTGGCGCGGGCGGCGAATTTGTCGAGGAAGCGGACGACGTCCTTGGCTTGCCAGATCCGGTTGCGTCGTCCGTCGGTGATTTGGGTGAGTATTCCGGCGTCACTTCGTCTGGATCGTGGATCGATCGCGATGGCCGCCACGGAGCGAACGCTGCGGACAAGGCACGGTCCAACCCCGCGACCCGGACGGACTCGCGCAGCAGCAGCGCTCCCGACGACGAGATCAACGACTCGCGGCCGCGGTCGAGAACCAGACTCGGATAGGGGTTGGTGAAACTCCGCGGAAATAGGCGTCGCCCAGACGATGAAGCGCCTATGTGACGCTGATCTCTGAACAGGAGAGAGTCGATTAGGCCTGCTAAGTTTCCCTGTATGCGGAGTGAGCGCTCCGGTTGTTGTAGGGAGAATCTATGGAAACCGCTTCACGGCGGGCGCATTATCAGCTGACGTTTGCGGTTCTGACTGTTGGGGTCGGCGCCTATGCCCTTCTGCAGTCACTGGTGATGCCGGTGCTGCCTACCCTCGAGTCGGCGCTGGGCACGACACAGACCAATGTCACGTGGGTGTTGACCGCGTACCTGCTGTCGGCGTCGATTTTCACTCCGGTGATGGGACGCCTCGGTGACATGCACGGCAAGAAGCGTGTGTTCGTGGTTGCCCTTGTTGCGCTGGCGGTGGGGTCTGTGCTGGCGGCCCTGGCCACGTCGCTGTCGGTGATGATCGCGGCTCGGGTGATACAGGGGATCGGTGGCGGGGTGCTGCCGTTGGCGTTCGGGATCATCCGTGACGAGTTCCCGGAGGGGAAGGTGGTGGGAGCGGTTGGCATGATCGCCGCGCTCACCGCTGTCGGCGCCGGTCTCGGCATCGTCCTTGCTGGTCCTATAGTAACCGTGCTGGGTTACCACTGGCTGTTCTGGATTCCGCTGATCATGGTCGTGCTGGCGGGGTTGGCCGCGCAGATCCTGGTCCCCGAATCCCGTGTTCGCACTGCCGGGAAGATCAACTGGCTCACCGCACTGCTGCTGTCGGGGTGGCTGGTCGCGTTGTTGCTCGGGGTGAGTCAGGCACCCGCGTGGGGTTGGGGTTCTCCGATCGTCATCGGGCTGCTGGTGGCTGCCGCGGTCATCGTGGCGGTCTGGGTGACGGTGGAATCGCGGTCGGCCAATCCGCTGATCGACATGAAGATGATGCGGATCCGCAGCGTGTGGGCCGCCAACCTGTTGGCGCTGCTGATGGGGGTCGGCATGTACGCCGCGTTCGGCTTCCTGCCGCAGTTTCTCCAGACACCCTCGTCCGCCGGATACGGCTTCGGTGCCTCGGTCACCGAGTCGGGTCTGATGCTGCTGCCGGTAAGCGTGGGCATGTTCGCGCTCGGACTCGCCTCCGGCCGCCTGGCGGCGCGACTGGGTTCGAAAAACCTGCTGATCGCCGGGTCGATTGTCAGTGCGGCCGGGTACTTCGTGGTGGCGTTTCAGCACAACACCGAAGTGGACATCTACCTCGCCATGTCGTTGGTCGGTATCGGTTTCGGCCTGGCCTTCTCAGCGATGTCGAATGTTGTCGTCGCCGGGGTGCCACCGGAACAGACCGGTGTCGCGAGCGGCATGAACGCGAATATCCGCACAATCGGCGGCGCACTGGGGGCGGCCTGCATGGCCACCGTTGTCACCGCCGGGGCATCCTCGTCGGGGGTGCCGCATGAATCCGGCTACACAAACGGATTCCTCATGCTGGGTGTGGCAGTTGGTCTCGGTGCCGTCGCGGCCCTGTTCATCCCGGCAATGCAGCGGAACACGACCACCAATCTCGAGCAGTCGCCCGGGTTGCGACACCCGGAGCTCGCGATGGTCGCGGGAGGCACGCTGGTGGGCGACGAATCCGAATGAGGTCCGATGTGAGCGTTCAGGAGACCGGCAAGGCGCTGCGCCGCGACGCCGCGGAGAACCGACAACGGCTCCTCGATGCGGCGGCGACCGTGTTCAGTGCGCGCGGTCTTGATGTCGGTGTCGACGAGATCGCCCGGGTTGCCGGCGTCGGCGTCGGCACCCTCTATCGCCGGTTCCCCACCAAGGATGCGTTGATCAGTGAGTTGGTTCGCCAGGTGCTCGAGGACTTCGTCGCCCTGGCCCGGGAGGCCCGTTCCGCGCCGGAGGGCGAGGGTCTCGAGCAGCTGCTCTACGGCAGCGGTGCCATCCTGGCGTCGAACCGCGGATGCCTGTCGCGTATGTGGAACGACGACGAGACCACAGTTCTCAAGAATGAATATCGTCGGATCCTGATCGAGTTGCTGGCGCAGGCCAAGCGGCACGGCCGCATCCGCGAGGATGCCACGGACGCGGACCTGGAGTTGATCCTGTGGTCGCTACGCGGTGTCGTCGCGACGACCCGCGGCGTCACCGACACGGGGTGGCGGAGAATCCTGGCCGTGATGATCGCGGGATTGCGGCCCGGCGCAGAGACACTCGAAGTGCCGCCGATGAGCTCCGAGCACGTCGCGCACATCAAGGAACTGCTCGATACTCGGTAACGGCTGTGTCCGGTCCCGGCCGGGGTGCGCGGCGAAATCTTTTGTCGCAACGAATGCGAGGTGAATCTCTGTTCACCCTTGGTGCACCATTGGTAGAGAACGCTCGACTCGACGATGTTGGTGAGGAAGTTTGATGAATCCCGTAGTCACACAACCCGAATTCCGTGGTGCCGGTGTCACCCTTGCCGCCGACCGGTGGGATCCACCGACGGCTGATGCCGGCGGATCAGGCGTCGACAGGAAAGGCTTGGTCCTGTTGTTGCACGGCGGCGGGCAGACCCGGCATTCCTGGCGAAACACCGGACGCAGCCTCGCGGCGGACGGGTGGTCCGCCGTCGCGGTGGACGCACGTGGGCACGGAGACAGCCAATGGGCGCCGGACGGGGACTACGGCATCGATGCGCTGGTCGCCGACCTGACCTCGATCATCGGCGAGCTGGGGGAGAAGCCGGTACTCGTGGGTGCCTCGATGGGCGGGATGACGTCGTTGATCGGGGAAGGCGAGAACCCGGATCTCGCGCGCGGTCTGGTTCTGGTCGATATCGCACCGAAGGTGGAAACGGCCGGCACCGCGGAAATCATGGACTTCATGCGCAGCGGCCTCGATGGATTCGGCAGCCTCGACGACGCCGCAGCGGCGATCGCGGCGTATACCCCGAACCGGGTTCGCAAGCCCAACCCGCAAGGGTTGCGCAAGAACCTTCGCCTGCGTGATGGTCGCTGGTATTGGCACTGGGATCCGGCGTTCCTACGCCAGGGTGACGAACCCACTCGCCAAGCCGACTCGATCATGCGCTACGAACGCGCCCGGGACGCCGCCGCCGCGATCACCGTGCCCACGATGCTCGTGCGTGGCAAGCAATCCAATGTGGTCAGTGAAGAAGGCGCCAAGGAACTACTCGAGCTGATCCCGACCGCCACACTGATCGACGTTGCCGGGGCCGGTCATATGGTTGCCGGCGACGACAATGATGTCTTCAGTGGGGGATTGAAGGAATTTCTCGACGAGGACGTTGCCGCATCGCGTCACTGATAGAAAATACAGCGGCCACGGTGGGGATTTACAGGTGCGCCAGCACGGTCCGCTGCACAAGAGTCGGGGGCGTCGTCAGGACTGTTCGGTTCACGAACTCGCGCGGCGTTGGGGCACGCCCACAACGCGGTACCTGTCGCACACAGCCCAGCGTGGCAATTGGGTGGTGTGTTCGTGCGAGTGCGTCGAGTTGCCAGTCACCGGCGGAGTGAGCACCCACCGCATTCATCCTCGGCGGCGTTTGGCGCGGGCGGCGAATTCGTCGAGGACGCGGACGACGTCCTTGGCTTGCCAGATCCGGTTGCGTCGTCCGTCGGTGATTTGGGTGAGTATTCCGGCGTCGACCAGGCGGTCGATCGCGATTTGCGCGTTGGCGCCGGTGACCCCCAGCGTGGAAGTGACGAGCTTGCTGTCGACGACCGGTTGGCGCAGGAGGAGGTCGGCGAGGCGGTGTACCGCCGCGTCTCGTCGCGCCGTCACCCGGGTGCGCCAGTCAGCTCGAACCGTTTCCAGGTCCCGGACGAGGGTGCGGCCGTTGGCGACGGCGGCGAACGATGCTTCCGCGATCGACTGCACGATCGGCTCGAGGTTGCCCGACCGGTACTCGCCGAGGGCTTGGAAATAGGTGGCGGTGTTGTGCAGCAGGCCCGCGGACACCGGTACGGCGACGCTGCGGGTGAGCTGCCCGCCGCGCAGCATCGCCTGGATCAGGGCGCGACCGACGCGCCCGTTGCCGTCAGGGAACGGGTGGATAGTTTCGAACTGTGCGTGTGCGACCGCTATCTGAGCGACCACGGGTGCGTCGACCCTGTTGGCGAAGGCAATCAGGTCGTCGATCAGTTCGGGAACGCGGTCGTGATGTGGGGGGACGAATTGTGCGGTGTGGGGTCCGAGGCTTCCGCCGCCGATCCAGACCTGCTGTTGGCGCCATCGGCCGGCGGTGTTCGGATCGACGTGTTCGAGCAGTGCCCGGTGCATTTGCAGGATCGCGTCGGCGTCGATGCGGTCGGACAACTCCAATGCGGCCTGCATGGCCCGGACGTTTCCGACGATCAGGCGGGCGTTGTGGGAGGTGTGCTCGCCGAGTTCGGCCAGCGCGATCTGGCGTGCCCCGCTGGTGAGGTTCTCGATCTCCGAGCTCGATGCACTCTCGGTGCGCAGCAGAATGGATGCGAACGGAGCGGTGATGTGGCCGACCTCGGCGTCGAAGCGGGTGAGTTCGGTCGCCGCTTCCTCCGTCAGCGCCTGCAGTTCGCCGGTCAGTGAGATGGTCCGGTTCGCGATGAATGGCGGTACCGCCGCGCGGTAGAAGCCGGCGGTGAGGCGACGTTCGCGTCGAGATCCGTAGTCGCCGGTGGTGCTGACCCAGGGATGGTCCTCGTCGGCGACGGGCGGCCATCGCTGTCCGTCATCAACCGATGTCATACCCGGACCATACTATTGGTTAGCAATTTATCCAATGGTATGTGTGGAGTACCCGGTGAGAAACGGATCATGATGAACAGGCGTAAACCGCTGGGTGTTCGCCAGGTTGTGACCCAGCGGGATCAGAGCCTCCTTGTTAGCGTGACAGCGTGAGAGCTCGTGAGGAATCAGCTGTGCCGCTCGAGCGGTGCACGGCCGGCCTCACGCGGTACGACGAGTACGCGGTAACCATTCCGGCATCCGGTGACCGCGCGCTCGTCCTGGTGCCGCAGGGAGTGGCACCGTCTGCAGCCGTCTACTACCTTCACGGACGCACGGCCGATGAAACGTCGATCGATGAACGGGCCGGCGTACGCGACGGTCTGCTCGACGGCGGGTTTCTCGTCGTCAGCCCCTACCTGCACGGCGATCTGTGGGGAAACCGAGATGCCCAGGACGCGTTGGGTGCCCTCCACGACTGGGTGTCGTGCCGGTGGCCGCTCTCGCGCCGGTTCCTGATCGGCGAGTCGATGGGCGCCACCACCGCCGCCAACGCGATCCGCCTGCGGGAAATGCAGTGGGAGGGAGCTGTATTGGTCGCTCCGTCATTGTCGATGCGAGCGGTCTGGGAGCGGGGAGAGCACGGCCGCGTCACCCTCGCGGCTGCGTACGGGCTGTCGGCCGACGGGCACGACCTGGAGTCGAAGACTGAAGCATGGGATGTCGTCCGCCACGAGCCGGACGCCTATGCGGGCGTGCCGATCCGCGTGTACGCGTCGCCGGAGGATGCGGTGGCGAACATCGCCGAAGTGACCGGGCCGTGGGTGCAACGGCTGCGCGCCGCGTCGATGGCCGCGGAGTTGATCGTCGTGGGCGGCGAACACGTGTCGCCCGACCACTTCCGCGTCGACGACATCGTGGCCTTCTTCACGAATCAGTCGTGAGCATGCGATAGCGCTATGACCGTTGGCCGATCCCAGGCGGCTAGGTCGCGAGTCCGAACACCTCAGCTTCGACCAACGCGGTCAACGCTGCTTCGCCGACCGGCTCTGTGGGTTGCATCGGAACGACCGCGACCCGCGGGTGCGCGACCACATCGATTTCCGATTGCTCCGCCGCAGCCCGCCGCCGGAGCAGGTCGGACATCGGTTGTGCGGCGGCAAGGGAGTTGTTGATTATCCACGCCCACGGCGTGATTCCTGCTATGAGCGATCCCGAAGTCCGAGAGTGCCGGCTCACCGTAATCGGTGAGAAGAATGTTCGCGGGCTTGACGTCGCGGTGGAGGATGCCCTCGTTGCGGGCGGCCTGCAGCGCGCCGGCCAGCGTCACCCCGAGCCGCAACACTTCGTCCACAGGTAATGGACCATGCCGTCGAATTCGTTTGTCCAGGTACGTGGTACGGCATGACGATGAATCGGTGACACCGACCTGGAGCACGGTAACGATGTTGGGGTGGCCGGTCAGCCGGCCCATTGCGCGTTGTTCGCGGAAGAATCGCTCCCGGTTCTCCTCCGGAACATCGTTTGTGAGCACCTTCACGGCGACGGTCCGGTCGAGAGAGGTTTGTGTGCACCGGAACACAACGCCGAATCCACCACGCCCAATCTCCCGGGCATCATCGAATACGCCAGCATTCAGCTCCGCGGTGACCGACGGGGTCACATCGCGGTGAATCTCAAACGGATCGATATCGGACATCGTTCAGCTCGATTCATCCGCTCCGCGATACGTTCGACAAAATTCGCACGGTTAGCCTCTCGGCGACGTGCTTCCCAGGGTATCGCTGTCCGAGGCTCTGGACGGGTGCGGGCCTACGCTCGAGTCGAACGCTGAGAGTGGCGGATCCAGACGCCGCCGTCGATCAGGTTCTCGATGAGCTCAACAGCCTCAATGATTACCGTGGGATCCGCCTTGATTGCGCCCGCGCAGTGCCGGAGGCGATTTTGGACCGATGCAGGTCGCTTGTGAGCCGGAGGAACCGGTTCCCGGCAGGCACGGGTTGAATTACTCCTGCATCGACCGGAAGGCGGCGGCCACGTTCGCGGTTACAGCTGGGTCAGCATGGGGAACAGGGCGATCGCGGAGACGGTGATCCCCGCGGTGCCGGCAATAACGCCCAGTAGGGCGCGCAACGATGCCGCCTCGTCCTCGGCTATTGCGGACCGCGATGTGGCGACAGCGCCGCAGGCCACCGCGCCCACTCCGAAAAGAAAGCCGAGCCCGACCACCCAGAACGACGCAACGGACAGCGCCCCGAGGGCGATCGACACGGCGGGCAACCGCGAACCATGCTGCTTCCGTATGCCGCGGGCGGAGGAACATTGGGCGCGGGGCCTGTGGGGGACGGCGGCGGTCATGATCCTCCTTCGTGCGGATGACGCGTCGGGTCGGTGGGCAGATGCCGGTATTCTGAGGTCGGCATCGTCGTGAGGCTTCGGTCCACGAACTCGGGGGCATGATCGAGCCTTCTGTGGTGGTCCATGGTCGCGACTTAATGAGGGTTTTTCAGCTTGTGACGTAGACCATAAGAACTTAGCACTCACGACCGGTGAGTGCTAACTCTTTTTGCTAACTAATTCATCTTCCTAATGAGCCACGGGTTAGGGGAGCTACAGCTACCACCTGTTGGTAATCGGTATGAGCTCTCACGATGTGATTAGGCGCTGGGTCGCTGAGCGGCTGGGTCTCGATGGCCACGAACAAAATTCTGATCACCGTCACCAACATCGGAGAGTACGAGAAGGTCGGCTATCGCACCGGGCCGTGGCTCGGTGAACTGACGCACTTCTTCGACTACGTCACCGACCATGGTTACGCCGTCGGCATCGCCAGTCCCTCGGACGGTTACGTGCCGTATCACCGTGAAATCTGGCGGATGCACCGACTCGGCTTCGAGGGTCGGATCACCGTGCGGTTCGACCGCATTCCTCAGCCCTGGCTGCGCGAGCCACCAAACGCTGGATCCGGCTGCGAACTTTCCCGCGGTCTCGGGCTGGAAGCAGCCGGCGGTCGGCCACTGCGAGCGTTGATCAGGGCCGCCGGGTTCGTCGGCGACGCCGGCATCGAGACGATCGAGCGGATCGACCGCAGACTCTTGGAACGCTATCTCGCCGACCTGAGCCGACATAGGTGGAGGCGTTCCGTAGCCGCCCGCTCGATGGCCTCCCCCACACGTTCGTCGCCGCCGATGCCCTCGTGTTGAAGCTCCGGGAGAACGGGCGGGTTGGGTGGAGACTCCGAGCAGGTAGCAGGTTGCCACCACTGACGTCAGGGCCCGCTCGGCACGCTTGCGGCGCTGCAGCAACCAGTCCGGAAGGTACGAGCCGGACCGCTCGGGATCGCCACGTCGAGAGTCCCGGCGCGGGTATCGAAGTCCCGATGGCGATAGCGTTCCGGCTGTGAAGCGGTCCTGAAGAGCGCTCACCGAATCCGGCGCCGTACAGGCTGTCGGCCTCAGCACCCATCAGCGCGTCGATGAACGTGGGGTCGATATCGTGGGCAGTGATCATCGCGTGGTCCAACGCGATGGCCGCCTTCATTGGGCTACGACACGTCGGTCAGATCCGAATCGGTCCGTACACCATCTGCTGGACGCAACCGATAAGGGCTCCCCGCTGTGTTCCAACACAGTGGCGAGTTCGATATTTCAGGGATCCCACCTTTACTGCACCGGCACTCTCGGGCAGGCTCGCTACGAGGTGTTAGACAGGCTCAGGTCTGGCCTTCCGGTGCGGCGAGGGCGCCGCACCGGTCGGGACCTGTCCACGCCTCGCTCGATGCCGCAACTCTCGCCCTAACATGATCCGAGGAGACACTCTTGCCTGTCACATCATCCGCCTTCCGCTCAGTGCTCTTTGCCGCGCCGCACGAGGCTGCACCCACGGCGGGGTCCCAAGTTCCGCGCCGGTCCGAGGCAGTCGCCTCCGCGGCCTCGATTCTGCTCTTCGACCTCGAGGACACTGTCCCCGAGTCCGAGAAGGCCGCACGTCGCAAGCAGATCCTGGACGTGGACGTGCCGCGAGAACGGACGTGGGTGAGAATCAACCACGAGGACCATGCTGGATGGGCGGAGGACATCCGCGTCGCGGCTGCAACAGCCTCGATAGTCATGGTCCCGAAGGTCGAAAGTCCTGACCAGCTAGCGCGAGTTGGCACCGCGTTGCATGACGCGGGAGCGGAGGACGTTGGACTGGTTGCGCTGGTCGAGACCGCCCGTGGGCTGCGCAACCTCGATAGGATCTGCAGCCAGGGCGAGCCGCCGCTCGCCCTGGTTGCCGGTATCGGTGACCTCACCCGCGACACGAACACGCAGTACACAGGAATCGGAGAGTTTGAGAATTACGTGCGTGCCCAGCTGGTGGAAGCGTCCGCCGCACATAGTCTCACCGCCCCAATCGACACGGCCTCGCTATTCGTCGGCGACACGGACTTCCTGCGTGACGAGTGCCGGCTCGCAAAGCGCATGGGATTCACCTCGAAGTTGTGCCTGACTCTCCAGGACGTCGAAGTCGTTATGGATGAGTTCGGCGTCACGGACGCTGAGATCGATCACGCCCTCGCCATCGTGCACGCCTATCAGTGCGCACTCGATGCGGGACAGGGCCAGGTGGTCGCGCGAGGTGTCATTGTGGACGTCCCGACGGTCGAACGTGCGAAGGACGTTCTTCGTGCATCGGGACGCGACGTCTTCACGGACGACGGGCCTAGACGTGGTGCCTAGGGCTCCTCAGGAGCAGTGAGTCTCTAGCGAGATTCGAGTTTCAGGCAACGTTCGGCAAGCGCGCATGGTCGATGATGCCTGGAAGTGTGGATCAATGGTGGCCAGGGCGGGTGTCAAGGTCCGAAGTCGTCTGCACGGATGCGCAACGGTGTGTGCACACGCTGTGCCGACGCTGCCCGAACCCCCGGGTTTTCACACTCGAGCCGGTCAGCCATTCCAGAATCTCCACCCGCCGTTGCAGATGACTACGAACAGGAATGACGGTTGTGCAGCCGAGTTCGAACATCCACACGCACCAGCTCCTTCAACGCTACGTTGATCAGATCCGCCGGATTGTCTCTCGGGTGCACTGCCTTTTCGGATCGCGGTGTCGGCCACTTGCCGCACCGCGGCTGACTCGTAACACCGCCCCGAGCCGGTCTCGCACGAACTTCCGGTACGCCACAGCATCCGATCCGGCTCATACGCGACGGTGACATCCTCTCCCAACTCCAGCACGGCGCTGCCGGGATCTGAGGCCTTCGCGAGCGTACCCAAGCGCATCGATAGCCGACCCTGTACGTCGAGGTCGGCGGCACGAAGTCGTATCCGACCGGCTATACATCAGGATCGTTCTGATCGGGAATCTGCTGGCGGACGTGGACCCGAACTCCGATCAATGGATACCGCAGCGTTTACGACGGTGCAGATCTCAGGCTGTCGGGCGCGTGACCGACTTTTGGCGGTGCCCCTCGCCCTGCGGAGCTTGAAAACGTGCGCGTGCAGGCAGGGGGCCCATAGCTGAGACGCTGCTGCCAATTCGGATCGTCACGAGTCCAAAATCTTCGACTCCGCTGTCCGCCTCGCGTGAATCACACTCCGCGACGCCCCACGAGACATTGTGCATACGCCACGGCTGACGACGGTGAAATTGTGAGGATTCCCATGGCCAACTGTAACCGAGGTAGCCAAACTGGGGTGGTACCGGTCACAGTGTTACAGCCGGTCGATCACATCGATAGATGCAGCCACGCATGAGCCATGGTCGCACAACGCGGTCAGCGCTAATTGGGGCGAAGTAGGGGTTCCAGCCATATGACGATCACACTGACCAATCCACACCCTGGACGGAAGGCCGGTCTAAGACAATGACAATCCCATCTAGAATGGAAAAGTTGGCAAGTGGCGACCTCACGGTCACCGTTGATCTCGACAAGTGCACGGCCTGCGGTGCTTGTGTTTTGGAGTGCCCCGAAGTGTTCGCTCAGGACGACGACGGCATCGTTGTTCTGCTCGAGGGCGGCTTGTCTCCGGACTTGGCAGAATCGGTAGAGGACGCCGCCGACGCTTGCCCGTCCGCCGTAATCGAGGTTACCGGCCAATGACCGTGCCAGTAGGGCAGTCCCCAGAGTCGATTGTCATCGTTGGAGCGTCTGCGTCCGGACTGGCAACGGCGACACAGTTGCGGCGCCAGGGCTATTCAGGGCGGCTGAAGATGATCGGCGACGAGGATGCGGAACCCTACGACAGGCCGCCGCTGTCGAAGCAGTTCCTTTCTGGGGATTGGGGCTCCGATCAACTGTCGCTGATGAAGCCGGGCCAGGTGGACAAACTTGACCTGGACCTCGTCCTGGGCGCGCGAGTTGTCTCACTGGACCTTGAAGGCCGGCACGTTAATGACGAAATGGGTCGGGAACATGGGTTTGATGCGCTGGTGATTGCGACTGGCGTCCGGCCACGGCGTCTGAACGCTTTGAGGGGTGGGGAACCGCACGTCCTGCGTACCCTTGCCGACGCGGACAGGCTGCGTAAGGCTCTTCGGGAGGGTACCCGGCTCGTCGTCATCGGCGGCGGCTTCCTCGGCCTCGAGACCGCCGCCACCGCAAGGGCCCTCGGGGCCCAAGTTACCGTGATCGAGCCGGCGCTGCATCCACTGGCGAACCGTGTAGGAATGGAGACCTCGTCTCGACTACTGGCATTACACCGAGATCGAGATGTGGAGCTTCGAACCGGGACGACTGTCGTCGACGGCCAGTGGGATACGTCGTCCGAGACGTGGACGCTCCAGCTGAGTGACGAATCGACGATTGATGCCGACGAGGTTCTGGTTGCCATTGGATCTATTCCGCAGACCGAATGGCTCGAGGGCACCGACATCAAACTGAATAACGGTGTCATATGCGATTCGCATTCTCGAGCAGCGCTGGGCGTGTGGGCGGTTGGAGACGTGGCGTGTTGGTGGGACGACCGTCGCGAGAGCCATGTCCGGCTCGAGCACCGAACAAACGCAACCGAGCAAGCACGTGCTGTCGCCGGAGCTATCATGGGCAATCCTGAGCCCTACCGGCCCGTACCGTTCTTCTGGACGGATCATTTCGGTGTGCGAATCCAGGTTGCAGGTCTCATTCCTCCAGAAGTTTCAGGGACCCCGGTTGACCTGGACTCCCATCAACGGGACTCGTCAGCGATTCTGTTTCATGAAGGTGATGAATTATCTGCAGTGCTCGGCTGGAACGCCCCACGTGAGGTAAGCCGATACCGTCAGCTGTTGCTAAAAGCGTCGCGTGGGTAAACGCAGTAAGAGTCGTTCTTTTAGCGAACCAACGTTTCCGGCTATCACCGGGAATTAACGTTGGTGTACGAGTCTTTTCTAGAAAAAGAATGGTCGTCCAGTAATCATGCGAATGAACTTCCTAGGCTCATCAGGCTTGCAAGTTTCCGCTCTCAGCTTCGGGACCATGACGTTTGGTGGCACCGATCCCTACTTCGGCAAGATTGGGGTGCAACAACTAGCGGAGGCGACCGATATCGCGCGGGCTGCGATCGATGCGGGAGTCAACCTTTTTGACACTGCGGACTTCTACTCCTCCGGCCAGTCCGAGCAGACGCTTGGACAGGCACTTGGCAGCCGGCGTTCGGAGGTGCTGATCGCTACCAAGCTTCGATATCCTATGGCGTCGGGACCAAACGATGCTGGGCTCTCACGACACCACGTGATCCAAGCATGCGAAGCAAGCCTTCGACGACTCGGAACCGAGCATATCGATATCTTGTACCTGCACAACATCGACCCCGCGACTCCCCTTGAAGAGACTATGCGCGCGCTCGATGATCTCGTGCGAGCCGGCAAGGTTCGCTATCTCGGATTATCGAACTTCCCGGCCTGGATGGTGACTAAAGCGGCTGGAATCTCTGCCGCAAAAGGATGGGAACGATTCATTTGCCACCAGGTCCATTACTCGCTTGCGTGTCGCGACATCGAGAGCGATCTGGTTCCCAGCGCACTTGACGCTGGAGTAGGCCATACAATCTGGAGTCCCTTGTCAGGCGGCCTGCTCTCCGGAAAGTTCCGGCGCGATGAGCAGAATCCCGAAAACACGAGGCGCTCACGCGGGTTCGGCGATACCGTTCCGGTGGACGATGACGTGATACTCGACATTGTCGATGTTGCTACCGATATTGCTAATGATCGGGGTTGCTCAGTAGCCCAGGTTGCTCTCAACTGGGTAGTCTCACGACCTACGGTGAGCAGCGTGATCGTCGGCGCGAGGACCAAGGAACAATTGCTGGACAACCTCGGCGCAGCAAGCTGGGAATTGACCACGGAAGAGATTACCCGACTTGATGCAGTGTCGGAGCCGAAACTCCCATATCCACAGTGGCACAATCGTATTCACACCGAGGACCGTCGCCGTGGACATGACGGAAGAGTCATGGCAGGAAAAGAAAGTCCCGGACGACGCGCGCAGCGGCTCGCGGCTCAGGCATGATGATTCACAATCTGATTATGTGACCACGCCCGGACGGGCGGCATCTGTCAGGTCAGGCAACTGAACATTGCAGTAAGGAATGAAGACCTCCGAGATCGGTGAGCTCCCAGAATAAGCTCTCACCACTCGGAGTCTTGTCTTACCCGGTGGCGCTGCACGGCGATCGCTTGATGCGATGTAGGAGCGGGGCCTCCCCGCTCTCGTGGGTCCCGGCGAATGTCGGGGGTATCACTTCAACACGATAGAGGAGGCCCCTATGAGCGAGTATGACGGAAAGCAGGTCGTCGGGATCGATCTGCACCGGCAACGGTGGTGATCGTCGTCCCCCAGACGGCGGAGGGTGAACAATTGTCGGCGGTACGGATCGTCAACGATCCGGTGGCGCCAAAGATCGCAGATCGAGAAGGCTGGCCCGAACCAGGAGGTAGTGCTCGAGGCGACGTACGGCTGGTACTGGGCCGTCGACGCACTCGAAGCGGCAGGCGCCACGGTCCACCTCGCACACCCATTGGGTGTCAAAGGATTTCGGTACCGACGGGTGAAGAACGACGTGCGTGACGCCGGTGACCTGGCGGACCTGCTGCGGATGAACCGACTACCGGAAGCTTGGATCGCCCCGCCACCGGTGCGTGAACTCCGCGAACTGGTGCGCTACAGGGCGAAGCTGGTCGCACTGCGCTCCGGGCTCGAGGCACAGGTGCACGCCGTGCTCGCCAAGGCCGGGGCATATTACGAAGCAGGGCTCCAAGCTGGTGCGGTGGCCGCGGGTCGAGGCCGTCCAACGACATCCCACGACGGCGAAAATCTCCGCCGACAAAGATCGCATCGAGGCCCGCCGCGGCAAGAACATCGCCAAGGTCGCCGCGGCCCGCAAGCTGCTCACGCTCGTCTACTACGGGCTCCGCGACGGCCACATCCGCGCGCTGACCCGGGATCGGGCGGCGTGAGCACGGGACGCAACACGCGCGTGGCCGCTGTTTGTCATGATCCCCGTACCAACGGCGTGGTCGTACGCTTGATTGACCTCGCGTGTTGCCACCGCACGCTCCATGCCCGCATCGCCGGGCGAAGGGATAACCGGTAGCCGAGAACCCCGGCCTACCCACACCCATGCATCGTCAGTTGGAGAAGCAAACCCTCAACCCCACATGGCCACCCGCGTGCGCTGGCCTCGATCGCCCCCACTGAGTCTGCGCCGGCTCGGGTCATCGTGAACGCCGTTCGTCCTCGCTACGCTCCGGGCGCTCCGCATTGACCCTGACCTTCACTCTGCGCCGCCCAAATAGAAGGCCGAAACGCCAAATCGCAAGCATTGACAGGTGCCGCTCCTACAGGGATGACAAACAGGTCCCTGGCCTCCAGCCGGTAGCTAGCCGAACCGGCCACCGTCGGATACGCACTGATGTGCGTGGACCCTGATACTTCGGTCGAAATTGTGACAACCCACACGGCCATTACTGCACACAAGGAGAAGACTGAAGTGGTGCCCGTCACAGACCCGAAGTAGCCGGCCGGACCTC
Source organism: Rhodococcus sp. USK13 (assembly GCF_018343855.1). Lineage (NCBI taxonomy): Bacteria > Bacillati > Actinomycetota > Actinomycetes > Mycobacteriales > Nocardiaceae > Rhodococcus > Rhodococcus sp. USK13. Next base: position 2,320,672 of record NZ_CP069242.1, read on the forward strand.
TGCAGCCTATGGTAGTCGCTAACTCAGCAATCAACGTCGATGTGGAATATGAACTAGAAGGCGCCGATGTCCCGGTCCTGCTAGCGCTCAGCTCCCAAACCAAACAATAGGACGCCGTATGCCAATGCTCGAGAACAAGATCGTAATTATCACTGGCGCAGCCCGCGGAATGGGCTTGGAAACCGGACGTGCCTGCATCGAAGCCGGTGCGACGGTAATTCTGACAGACCGCCTCGAAGGCGATGTGATGGAAGCGGCCGACGCTCTTGGTGACGCTGCATATGGCCATGCGCTCGATGTCGCCGTACCCGACCAGTGGGACGCTCTCACTGAGTGGCTGGTCAGCACCGGCCGTCGACCCGACGCTCTCGTCAACAACGCCGGCTTGCTGCTGATGGACCCGATCGACAAGATCGCAGTCTCATCCTTCGACCGGATGATGCAAGTCAACGTGTACGGGCCGCTGCTCGGGATCCAGTCATTCCTGCGGGCAAGAGACGCGATGCCCGGGCCGGAAACTGGGTCGGTGGTCAATATCTCTTCGATACGCGGGCTGAAGGCCGGCGCCAACTTCGCCGGTTACGCTTCATCGAAATTCGCCGTACGTGGTCTGACAAAAGTCGCAGCTGTGGAGCTGGGCGCACGCGGCATCAGGGTTAATACAGTCTGCCCCGGACCGATCGAAACACCGATGAGCGTAGTGAACCCGGATTTTGCGGGAATGGACTGGGATGCATATGTCGCCCGGCTACCGATGGGCCATATGGGGAAGCCACGGGACATTGGGCAGGCAGTGAAGTGGCTGATTTCAGACGAAAGCGGATTTGTGACCGGAATCGATCTCCCGGTTGACGGTGGACTAAACGCTACAACTTACAATGTCGAGCGCGTCAGCGATGCGGACTAACCGAAGTTCCCGTTGAGGCCATTAATGCTTTACGTAGTACACACCTCCCCGCTAAGTCAGAGTTCTAGAAGAACAGCATCGCGAAAGAGACACGACCATGAACGCAGTCGGCGCAATCGGAAATCTCATTACCAAGTATCTTCCGATATGGATACTGATTGGGCTAGGAATCGCACTCTGGATACCAGATAGCCTCGCTGGAGGGTCGCCCTACTCGCTTTATGTGGTGATGGGATTGATGCTGCTGATGGGGATCACCCTCACACCAAAAGACATCACGAGTATTGCCAAGAAGCCGGTTTCAATCCTGATAGGGACCGCCTGTCACTATACAGTGATGCCGCTACTCGCCTACGGGGTGGCCTGGCTGCTAAACCTCGGGCCAGAGCTCACGATCGGCCTGGTGCTCTTGGGATGTGTGGCGAGCGGCTCGGCATCCAACGTCATGGTCTACCTGGCAAAGGGTGACCTGACACTCGCTGTATCATTAGGGCTCGTGTCGACATTTGCTTCAATCTTGTTGACACCGCTCCTTGTGCAATTCCTCATCGGCGAGCTCGTGTCGATCTCTGCGTCTTCAATGGCACTCGATATCGCGAAGATGGTGGTGGCGCCCATAGCCGTCGGTCTGTTGATGAAGACCTTCTTACCGCGACTGTGTGAGCACATCATCCCGTTCGTGGGGCCGGCTTCGGGTATTGCATTGGTCTTCATCTGCAGTGCCAACTTCGCTGCTGGACAATCAGCCTTTTTGGCGAGCGGTTTCATCATCATCGCAGCAGTACTTATGCACAACTTAGGTGGTTTCACACTTGGATACTTAATCAGTCGCTTTACTCGTCGAACTGAGGGAGCGACCCGCGCAGTCACCTTGGAAACCGGCATGCAGAACGGTGGCGTCGCTATAGTCCTGGCACAAACGTACTTTGATCCGATAGCTGTGTTGCCAAGTGCTGTGTCCGGAGCGGTTCACGTATTTACCGGATCTACACTCGCGCGCTTCTGGGCCGCTCGCACCATCGAAGAGGAGGCCCCGACCACAGACGCCTCTGTCGTGACGAATGACGAACCTGAGCTAACCCGAGATTGACTGGTTTGCCCCTGCCTCGTTTCAGGCTCTCCAGCGCAAAACGGGCGTGGCATCACGAGATCGGCTAGTGCGCCGGACGTAGCGGTCGGCTAGGGAGCCCGAACTGGTCGGAGGAAACATCGTGACATGCGCTATCCGTATCCCGAGTCGGCCCGTGTATCGAATTCTTGTTGTCGACGCCACGAACGAGACGGTTGGAATTGTGAAGAACCATATGGTGCACAGTTAGATTGGAAACCAGGATGATGTGGTAGCGGTCATAACACCGGGATGGTGACCACCGGGTATGACGGCTCCTCCCGTTGAGAGCCGAATATGACGTTTGCTAGATGCCAGACAGGAACCCAATCGAGTAGAGGTACGAAACCATGACCATCGCAATGACGTTGAATGACCTTCCGACCATCGACGTTGATTTTTACGATCCCGACTTCGTTCGAGATCCGTACCCGACTCTGGAAAAAATTCGGGAAACCGGGCGAATCGTGCGGCATGAAAGGCTGGGCAGTTATCTGATAACCAGCTATCGTGATTGCGCACGCGCGATGGGGCAAGGCCGGCTGTTTGCTTCGGACCACGAACAGATCGGCAGGCTCTTCGGTGGTCCGCCCTTTACCGCGATGGAAGGAAAGCAACACGCGGATTTCCGTGGCATCTGGGCCCGCGACTTCATGCGCAAGCGGGTCTCGGAATACGCGGACTTCGTCAACGAGATCGTGACCGCGCAAACCGATTCCGTGTTCGAGCAGTTGAAAGCCGGAGAGGTCGTCGATGTAGTTCCTAGGATCACTCGCCCTATCCCCACTCGTGTGATCGCCGAACTGATGGCCGTCCCCAGCGCGAACGTTCCCGAATTCATCACCTGGACCGATGACATGGGCGGGATCATGGAGGGGCGGGACGACCCCACTGCGCGAGGTCGAAAACTAATCGAGATGGGCATGGCGGCAACCGGCAAGATGAATCAGTTCGTTGCGACCGTTATCGAGGAGCGGAGACGGAACCCCGGCGACGATCTTGTGAGCAAGATGGTTGTGACCGAGGTGGAGATGTCAGAAGCGGAAAGGGTTGCTGCGAATACGCAGCTGATCTTCGCTGGCAACGAAACCACTTCTAAGCTCATGGGACATTGCCTCGTTGCACTCGCACTTCATCCAGAGCAGAAAGAGAAAATACGTAAGGACCGTAGCCTCATTCCGCAGGCTGTCGAGGAGGTACACCGCTGGACGAGCGTGAAGGTCTGGAACATTCGCTTTGTCAAGGCAGAGGAAGCGGAGCTTGCCGGCGTGGTCCTACCGCAGGGAGCGACGGTTATGGCGCTGCAGGGCTTGGGCAACCGCGATCCTGAACGCTGGGATGCACCGTCGGTGTTCGACATCCATCGTGTCTCACAATCACATCTGGGCTTCGGAATTGGTCCGCATGCGTGCCTGGGTATGAACCTCGCACGCTTAGAGATCGAGACGGTCCTCAATCGTTTCCTAGACGAGGTGCCGGACTGGGAAGTGAACGATGTGGACTACGGTCTGAATGCGATGATCCGAGGACCGGTGAAGCTGCCAGTCCACCTACCAGCACAGCAATGACAGGAGAGCTACTTGCTCGAGGTGATATGCCCAGCGTGCGGTGCGATCTCGGAGGCAAACGATCGTGACGAGCTTTACCTGGAGGCGCGCGCACATACAATCGATGAACATTCGTATGACGTGCCGCGCGAGCATATTGATGACGCAGCATACGAAGTAAGCTGACCCTGTGCGTCTGAGATGCTTCTGACAATAGAGTTGCGTCGGGACGCGGCCACTCGCGGCTGGCTCTGACTATCGTGGCGCACCGGGAAGGCGGGTAGCTTACTCGGCATCGCGGACGACGAAGCCTGTGCGCAATGCCCAGCTATTGAGTATCTGCGGGACAGGCTCGCCCGCGTTGTCCGAGTGCAGCATCGAGGCGTGCCGGCAACTCGGCATCGGACGCAACCAGCTCCCGGCCCGGGCGGCTGTAGTCGGCGACGCTGCCGAACTCCAGATCGAGCAGTTCCCCGACGCGCAACCGCGCCGCGCGGAGCAACGTCAACCCGAGGCGGGCGAACGGATCCTTCAACTCGGCAACAGCGTCCATCACCGCGGTGTCGACGTCGGGTGCGAGGGGCGCGCGGCAATGGTTAGTCGAGCTTAGGGACGTCGGCGGCGAAGACCAGCCAGCGCGATGGTGCCTGCTCCCCGGTCCAGCCCCAACACCGGGTCTTGGCCCCTGTTGTGTCACGTCATCGGTCGAGCCGAGCTGCGACTGGACCTCGAGTTCGCCGCCGTCAAGAACCTCACGGGGCTCGGGAGTGACATCGAGGCCCGCGACCCGCTCGGGTCCGCCGCGTCCCGGACGGCTGGACTGGCATTGGGCTCGGTACCGTCGTGGGCCGAGACCGTTCTCGGCGAGTGCCTGGCGGTGCTGCTCGCCTAGTATGGCGGACTCGTCAGCGGCATCACTAGCGACATCGTCGCCGATTTTCCACCACGGCGCCGCGTCGGGGCCCGCAGCTACGCCCAACCGTTCGCCGACGTTCCGATGGCGGACGCCAGCCGCGAGACGTTGTTGGGGAATGTCACCGTCCGAGTCGTTGCGTTTCGCCCAAAATCCGTCGAATCACTGATCAAAGATCTGCTGCCGTTCGCGGACTACCTCATCAACATGACCGTCGTCCACTGCGTGCACCCGAACGGCCATCATCTGCCCCTCTCCGATTGAGCCGCCACCTTCAGCATGCGCCCGATCCGGCCATCGGCCCCGGACCTCACGCGGCGGACAGGATTGGTTCGCCCAAGGGCCGGCTAACCAATCGGGAATTGTTGGACCAGATCTGACGGAGTTTCTCCATCCGCCGGGTCGAGACACCAAGCGGGTGGCAGGTGGCCACCACCGTCAGGGCCCATCGGCACGCTCGCGGCGCTGCAGCCAATCCGGAAAATACGAGCCCTAAAGCACCGGAAAATACGAGCCCTCAAGCAGCTTCGAGATCGCAAGGTCGAGTGTGCCGGCACGGGTATCGAAGTATCGAAGTCGCGGTGCCGGTACCCGTGCCGCTGTTGACGCGATCCTGAAGAGTGTTCACCCAAACCGGTGCCGCACACAGCACAACTCGCAGCCTCAAACACCGGGCCGTCGAACGTGACCCGTACTTTCCAAATCTGACTGCCATTCCCTAACTCGTGGACACGTCCCGTAAGTGTCGTTGGAGTACTACCGCGGCTGCGTCCTAGCCCGACGAGTCGTGTAGCGGCCGGGCCGCCGTCGGGGGCCCGGCCGGTCGGGTGTTGACCCTGGTCGACGTCGTTGATCGGGTGTATGAACCGTCGTAGCGGTTGGTTGGGCTACTGGCCGCCCGAACGTCCGGAGGTCATCATGACCATACCGCGCAGGGTCGCCGACGTGCTGACTACGCACACGCTCTTCGAGGTTGAATGCATCGAACGGATGTACCTCAACGTCTACTTTCCCGGTTTGCAACACCGCTACCTAGTGCCGCATCAGGCAACGTTTGCCTTATCGACGATCTCGCGTAGTCGTTCGTCGGCGGCGTGCTTGTTCACCAGATGATGTAGCGGCGGATCATGCTGGACTGCTCGCGATGAGAGGCATGGTCGGCGCCGTCGAGCGTGAAGTAGCGCAGTGCGGTGAACTGCGCCTCGATCCGGTTCAACCCACGAACTATTCGTCGGCGTGTCGACGATCTCGACGATGTTCGCCTTCGCCCAGTCGGCGACGCGACGGCACTTCTTCGTGGTCAGGTGTGGCGAGAAGTTGTCACATACGATCGCCAGGCGCACACCGATCGGGTAGAGACTGCGCAGATATCGGCAGAAGGTGAGGAACTGGGTGCGGGTTTTGGGTTCTTGACATGCCCGTAGAGCCTGTCCGTGGCCAGATCATAGGCCGCAAACAAGTGCCGCACACCGTGCGAGCGGTTGAACGTGGCGCGCCGTCGGCGCCGCGGCTGCCGCCGGATCTTTGTGCTTGCCGCCGCGTTCGGCCCACTGCCGGCCCGGGTGCGGTTGCAGGTTCAAGGGGCCGAATTCGTCGAGGCAGAACACCACCTACGGCTCACCGGGTTCGGGAACGACCTCTCGGTCGGCGATCGCGTACAGGTGCTCGACGCGGGCCTTCTTCACCGCGTAATCCGGGTCCCGGGACGCCTTCCATGTCTTCACCTTTTGAAACGACACGCCCTCCTCTCGGAGCAGAACCCGAAGGCCCTCATGGCTGATGTCGTCGACCACCCCCTCCGCGACCAGGAAGTCCGCCAGCTTGGACAGGCTCCAGGTCGAGAACGGCAGGTCGTGCTCGGTCGGGGTGGACTTGGCGATCTTCTTGATCCCCCGGCGTTCGGGCAGAGTGAACGTCTTCGGGCGGCCGCCTTTGTATTTCGGGTACAGTGCGGCGAAACCGTCCGTGTTGAAGTTGTGGATAACGTCCCTGACCCGGTCGGCGCTGGTGAAGGTGACCTCGGCAATTCTGCTCACCGGCATGCCCTGCGCGGACAGCAAGATCATCTGCGCTCGCCGCCAGGTCACCACCGACCCGCTCCCGCGACGCACGATCCGCAGCAGCTGTCTTCCTTCGTCGTCATCGATGTCTCGGACCCGCACGCGTTCTGCCACCAGCACAGCGTGACTCACACGCCTCCCGCAGTCTCGGCAAACTGCCGGCGTGTCGGGTGACAACAGGGCGAACCTTCACGGGCGCGGCACTAGTCTTACTGCTCACGCCGCCTCACCGGCCCGCGGGCGAGAGCGAGCAGGATAAGTCTTAACGGCACCCGCCCTCGCCCGTGGATCTGACATAGCCCGTATGCGACTTTCGCCTTCGCGTCGGATCTGGTCGATCAGCGGCTGATATGGGGCACATGCGGTGAGTCCGCGAACAGCTCCCCGGGGACCAGACGAAATTTGTCGAAATGCCGATGCGGTGCACCGGTGTATACAACATCTGTTGGCATGTAACGCAGAGTGTAGGCGGCCCGTGGATCGGGCGTGCTGTTCTGATTTGCCCCATGAACGGTCAGGTCATAATGGACCGTAGCATCGCCGGCCTTGAGCGCAGTTCCACCTGCGAAACCGTACTTCTCTTCAAGGTCAGTGTAGGTCTTGCGGATGTCGTCACCGGGAGCGCGACTAAATCGTCCCAGGGGACCTTCCGCGTGTGATCCTGGCATGAACTGCAGAATTCCCATGTCGGGGGTCAGATCGGTCAGCGCGATCCAGATGGTGAAGGCACCTTGACGATCGAAAGGCCAGAATGGGAAGTCCTGGTGGAAGGGCGTCGGCCCCCCCTCGTTGCCGGGCTTGGTGAAGGTCATGTCGTGAATGAACAGGCCTTCGGATCGATCCAGCAGGTCCAGTGCCAGATTGGACAGTCGGGGGGACAGCGCCAGGTCCCGGAACCAATCGTCGGTCCAGGCCATGCCGTCGTGGCTCCGCAGCACTCGCGCGTACTCATCCGATGTCATCCACTTCTCAGTCTCCGACGGTTGGACGGGTGCCGCGTACTTTTCGACCTGGTCATGGATTGTCGCGACGGCAGCAGCGCTGAGCAGACCGGGGAGCGGCGCCCAACTATGGGTGCGCAGGTGTTCGACAGTGCCCGTAGGAAGCTCGTAGTTCTCGGCGAGTTCCGCAATTTCTGTCGAGTTATCGGGCGATAGGACTTCAGTCATGATTTCACTCCATTCGGTAGGTAACGACGACCTAGCTTTTCCAACTTTTTGCTTGGATTCGAAGGACCGATGTAGATACCACTGGAGAGTGGCGGACCAGCGCCACCGCTTCACAGTAACCTACGCCACCCATCTTGTCGCTCGAGATGTGTCAAAGCCATGTTCGGTTCTACAAGGTAGGCGCCAAATGTTCGACGTTCTCACATTTCCCTGTCGGCTAAGTGGCCGAAACGCGCCACATTGTCCAGGTCGATTGGAGCCGGGTGTGACGCCGCCGGGCAACAGGGGCTCGCGATAGCACCGTCGCACACGCCCGTGCCTCACACTTACCGTCCACAAGGCCCAGCCTGAGATTGCACGGGCAGCTCACTATTTGTACTGCGGAATTTGTGTGTGATCACAGCGACAGCGCGCGGCCTCTGTGACACCGTTCACGAGAAGCGAGTGAAAGTACAACGTGACAAGTGAGGCACCGCAGATGAGCGCAAAAGTTCTGTCGAACATCGAGATCGAAATTCCGCACCCGAACCATCTCTTCATCGGGGGACGGTGGGAAGTGCCACAATCGAGCGAGTCGGTGGACGTCCTTAATTCGGCCAACGGGGAAGTGCTGAGCTCGCTGCCGGAACCGTCAGTGGCGGATGCCGATCTTGCGGTAGCACGGGCCCGCGCAGCTTTTGAGAGCGGACCATGGCCCAGGATGTCGGTCGATGAGCGGATTGAGAGCGTGCTCCTGCTGCGCAGGGCGATCGAAGCTCGGTTGCCGGATATTACCCGGGCTTGGGCCTTGGAGGCAGGGATGCCGGTATCGACGGGGTCGGCGTTTGGTGAGGCGATCATGGTCCTCATCGACGACGCGATCAACATCGCGAAAACGGTGAAACTTCGCGAGCGGCGGACGACCGCCCTCGGCGAGGTAGAGATCCGCCATGAGCCGGTCGGAGTCATGCTGGGAATTCTGACCTACAACGGACCGCTCATCGAGTTCGCATTCACGGCCATCCCAGCACTTCTTGTCGGTAATCCCGTGATCGTGAAGCTTCCGCCCGAAAACCGAATGATTGGGCATTTCCTGGCGAGCGCGGTCGAGGAGGCAGGCCTGCCGGATGGGCTGGTGTCAGTCATGACTGCCGGAACAGAAGTCAGTAAACATCTTGTGGCACACAAGGATATCTCTCTTGTCCACTTCACCGGTGGCACCGAGATCGGCGCCGACGTCGCAGCAGTCTCCGCACAGCGCCTGGCGAGGGTCACGCTCGAGCTGGGAGGCAAGTCGGCCGCGATCGTAGCCGACGATATTCCGCTAGACCAGGCGGTTCCATTGCTGCTCGGCGGTATGGCCACTTACCAAGGCCAGCAGTGCGTGGCCTTGACTCGGATTCTGGTGTCGGACGAGCGTCACGACGAGCTGGTCGAGCGGCTCATCAAAGGGTTGGAAGCCATTGAGATCGGCGACCCACTGAACCCTGAGATCTCCTACGGGCCAATGCCGAGTGCCCGAATCCGGGATCGATCGGAGGGCTTCATCAAGCGGGCAGTCGAACAGGGAGCTGTGGTCGCTACCGGAGGGCGTCGGCCGGCCGCATTCAAAGGCGGCTTCTACTTGGAACCGACGCTGCTGACAAACGTAACCGAGGACATGGAAGTCGCTCAGACCGAGATTTTTGGCCCAGTCTTCTCCGTCATGCGGTACAGAGACATTGATGATGCTGTGCGTATCACGAACAACACGCCGTACGGCCTCCTTTCCGCGATCTTCACCAACGACGATGCGGTGGCGTGGGATGTCGCGGGGCGTGTGCAGGTCGGTGCCTTCGCCATCAATGGGTCCTCTCCTTGCCTGACGGCCCCCTACGGCGGCGTCAAGGCATCCGGGTATGGGCGTGTGGGTGGTGCCGAAGGATTGCTTGAACTCACCAACGTCAAGCAGATCGTGCTACCAGCAGGTCAGTAGGTGAAGACTTGAGCAGATTCGATTTTGCATGGTCCTGATGTGGGCCACGGAAAAATTCTGTTCGAACAGTGCAAGGTCGACCACAAGCACGGTGGGCACGTCCTCGGGTCGGCCCGCTCCACGTATCGCAAACACTCCGATCGTGCAGGCGTTGGCTGATTCTGATATCTGGCCTCGGGCCTCGGGCCCTGAGACGTCTGTCGCGTTAGTAGTTTGGTTCAGAAAGGCTTTTGTCGCATGGAGTACGACTACATCATCGTAGGAGCGGGTTCGGCAGGGTGTGTCCTGGCCAACCAGCTCTCGGAAAATTCACAGACCAAGGTGTTACTTCTCGAGGCAGGAGGATCGGACAGAAGTCCGCTCGTACTGATCCCGAAGGGGTTCTTCTTCACAATGCAGGACGAGCGTTACTCAAAGCACTTCGAGACGCGTCCTTTCGGTCCGACCGGAGCCGTGGATAGTTGGGCACGCGGGCGGATGATTGGCGGGTCGAGTTCGATTAACGGCATGATCTACAACCGCGGCTGGGCCCCGGACTACGACGCGATCGAGGAGGCTGGCAACCCTGGCTGGAATTGGTCGGCGTTCCTTGATGCGTTCAAGACGATCGAGGATCACCAGTTCGGTGCGTCCGAATTCCGCGGCGCAGGCGGTCCACTCGGTGTCTCGGTGGCCACCAAGAGGGAACCTGTATGTGAGGCTATGATGGAATCGGGTATGCGTCTCGGTTGGGAACGCAGCTTGGATGTCAACTCGAGCGATAACGAGCGGATCGGCTACGTGCCCTCCACCATCAAGAATGGCTTCCGCGTCAGTTCCGCTCGCGCCTTTCTCAAGCCGGTACGACGCCGGCCGAACCTGACGGTGCTTGAAAAGACCGCCGTGGGCCAGTTGCTCTTCAACGGAACTCGGGTTGTCGGTGTAAAAGCGAAGCGCAATGGGTCGGTGGTCGAGTTCCGGGCGAGCAAGGAAGTCATCCTCGCTATGGGCGCATTGGAGACCCCGATGGCGTTGGAACGATCGGGCATCGGCAACGGAAAAGTCTTGGCCAATGCCGGTGTGGAGATGCGGGTTGAGAGTCCGAACGTCGGCGAGAAGATGTTGGAACACCGCGGGATAACGCTACAGGCGAAACTGAAGAAGGGCCTTGGATACAACAAGTTACTGTCATCGATGCCGCGACAGGCCCTGACTGGAGCCAAGTACCTTGTCCAGCGGAATGGCACAATGGCGGTCGGCGGCTACGACGTTATTGCGTACGCGAAATCGTCGCCTGAGCTTGACCGGCCCGATTTTCAAGGTTTGATCGCGCCGCAGTCGACTGCGGCCGGCAATGTGACCGACGGTAAGGTCCATGTGGCGAAAGAGCCGGGTCTGATGTTTATCGGTATGGCGTTGCGGCCGACAAGTGAGGGATCGGTTCACATTTCGGGCCCCGATGAGGGAGATGCCCCGGTTATTGACCCGAACTACCTGACAAGTGAGTATGACCAGAATGTGACGGCCAAGATCTTGCCGAAGGTTCGCGAGCTCCTTGCCACCGGGCCGTTGGCCGACATGGTCATCGCGGAGGAGTCTCCTGGTAAACAGGTCAATACCGAGGAGGAGTTCCTCTACCAGGCAGTCGTGAACGGGGGAGCTGGTTATCACACGCTTGGTACCTGTGCGATGGGCCCGAATGACGAGGATGTTGTGGACTCGCGGTTGCGGGTACGTGGCGTCGATGGTCTACGCGTTGTCGATGCTTCGGTGTTTCCGCGGATGGTGTCGGGTAACTGCAACGGCCCGACCATGGCCATGGCCCATATCGCCTCCCGAATGATCCTCGAGGACCACTGACATGGCGGTTAAGACGTCAGGACGCCGATTTTTGCCAGGACCGAAGAAGTTGTCGGGTTGTGCTGCTGCTGTTGTGCTGACCCTCGGTTTCGCGGGGTGCACCTCGGGTGGCAGCTCATCTTCTGACGGGGTGACAGACGGTCCCCGGTCGGCCCAGGTCCAAACCGCCTGTGACCGGGCCGAGGCAGGTACTGCTGAGGTGCAGTTCAAGGCGCCGGGAGGGGCGGTCGATGGTACCGCGCTGGAGGGAAAGTCGATTTACGTGATCCCCATCATCAACACGGGGACCGTCACCGAGTACACCAGGCAAATGGAGGAGGGGGCTGCGCTGTTGGGGGCCAGTGTCGTCACGATCGATGCGAAGGGCAGTATTCCCGCGGCGGTGACTGCCTTCAACCAGGCGATCGCTCGTGGCGCTGATGTCATCGTGAACGTCGCGGTACAACCGGACCTCGTCAAGGAGCCGATGCTCAAGGCACAGGCCGCCGGCATCAAGGTCATCGATGTGATGAACGGGCAGCCCGACGAAAAGGCACCTGAAGGCGTCGACGGCCGAGTCTCCTGGAACACCATGCAGGCCGGCAAATGGCGGATGGATAAGGCCATCTGCGACACGAACGGCCACCTCGAGTTGGGCTTCATCTCATCGGATGATCTTCCAATGACGAAGTTCCTAAGGGAAGGTATGCAAGCCGAGTTCGATGAACTCTGCACCGACGACTGCTCGCTCGTGACGGCCAACGTGCCCTCCGCCAACTGGGCAACCGGCTTGGCCTCAGCCACAACCAGTCTGGTGCAGAAGAATCCGGACCTGAACTACCTGATGCCAGCTTGGGGTGGCATGGTCGTACCGGTCCTGCCGACGATGAATCGTATCGATCTCAGTGGCGAAATCCAGGTGAGTTCGAATGATCTGGAGTCGGCGCTGTTTGAGCCGCTGAAGTCCGGTGAAATCAGGGCCGACGTCGGCACCTCGGTCGGCGGCCTGGCCTGGCCGACGTTCGATCAGGCATTGAGACTGGTCAGCGGCCAGGCTGCAGTCATCGAGGAGGGTCCGGCGAGGATGGTGACATCGGAGATGGCAGAGTCATTGGGTCTCAGCGCAGACAACAGCATGATCGAGAATCAGACACTGATCTTCGGCAACCTCGCCACCGGTGACGATTACAAGAAGCTTTGGGGAATCGATAGTCGATAAAACCCTCGTGGTCCCACAGCCCCTATCCGCCGTGGTGATCGTCGAAGGCCCAAAACCGTTGGGGCCGAGAAAACATGGGCCCTGGTCGTGGCGAAGGGGTACTACATCAACACTTACTCTTGGCAGGTAAAGGTCTTACACAATGTCAGCGGCGGGTATCTAAGTTACATCACATCCCACTGCAACCTGGATCATTAGAGGGGATCTCTATGACTGAAGTTGTACGTCCGACCACGAGAGTCGCGCACAATGAGGATATCGAGGACTCGCGGCTATCCCTTCCGTCATCGGAGTCGCCAGCTGGTGGGTCTAATCGCGGTGGTATATCGGCCGGGTTTTCGGCGGCTAATCTTTTGGCGAAGTTCGGGCTACTTGGAATGTTGGTCATTGAATTGGTGGTGTTTAGCCTTCTCGCGCCAAATACGTTCCCGACGGTGTCGAACTTTCAAAATATTCTGAGCTCGCAGGCGATTTTCATGATCGTGACGCTCGGGCTCACGCTGCCCGTTCTTGCTGGTGAGTTTGACGTTTCGGTGGCAAATACTCTCGGATTTACGACGGTTCTGATCGGTTATCTGACGGTGCTGAAGGAGTGGCCGTTCGTTCCAGCGCTTATTGTTTGCATTTTAGCGGGAACACTTGTGGGTGCGGTCAATGCGGTGCTTGTCGTTGGTCTTGGGATTAACTCGTTTATTGCAACGATCGGTACTGGCACGGTTCTTATGGGGTTTGCGACGTTGCTGAGTAACTCTGCGGTAATTCCTGGTTTGCCCGAGCCGCTCGTCACCGCCGCTATCTCGCAGTTTCTTGGTCTGCCGCTGCCTGTCTATTATGGGCTCGGCCTTGCGGTGGTGCTGTGGTTGGTTTATGAACACATGCCCGTGGGCCGTCGGCTGCTGTTTGTAGGGGCTGGGCGTGAGGCGGGACGGCTGGCCGGAGTGCGGGTGCAGCGGGTTCGGGCAGGTGCGCTTATCGCATCCGGAACGATAGCGGGCCTTGCGGGGCTTGTCCTTGCCGGTCAGTTGGGCGCATCAGATCCCACCATCGGTAACTCGTATCTCTTGCCGGCATTCGCGGGTGTTTTCCTCGGCGCGACCACAATTAAGCCGGGTCGATCGAATGCGTGGGGAACGGTTATTGCCCTTTACGCTCTCATCGTCGGGATCACCGGTCTGCAATTGTTAGGAGCCGGTTCATGGGTCCAGGACGTCTTCAACGGTGGAGCGCTCATTGTCGGTGTGGCTGTCACCCGTCTTGCGACCCGCAGCGGTCGTTCAACAGCGGGGGTGAACCCATGAGCGTTGACGGTGTGCGGGCGCAGGAGCCTGGCGGCACAGTGAGACTGGCGATTCGGCGTATGTCCAAGTCATTTGGTGAAACTCGTGCCCTCAAGGATGTCGATCTTGATCTGCTTGGCGGTGAAATTCATGCGCTGTGTGGTCAGAATGGTTCAGGTAAGAGCACGATCATCAAGATTCTGGCTGCCTACCACCACCCAGATCAGGGTGCCAGGCTGGTGATTGATGGTGAGGAAGTTGGGTTGCCGTTGGCTCCAGGCCAGCCGGAGAAGCTTGGTATCCGGATTGTGCACCAGGATCTTGGCCTTGCATTGGATTTGACGGTTCTGGATAACCTGTTCGTGGATGGCTATCCGCGGAATCGTGTGGGTTTCGTGGAGTGGTCAGCCGCGAGGCGCGAGGCGCGGGAGGTGCTGCGTGCGTTCGAACTGGATGTGGACCTGGATGCCCACGTCGAGAGTCTGAATCCGGCTCAGCGTGCGGTGCTCGCGATCGCGCGGGCGATGAAAGATCATGCGGGTCACGCAGCGACACGAGTTTTGATCCTCGACGAACCGACAGCGCACCTTCCGATGGCTGATGTCAAGAGGATGATGAGTGCGGTTTATGCGGCGCGCGGGCAGGGCGTCGCGATCGTGATCGTGACGCACAGGCTGGAAGAGGTTCTCGAGTATGCGGACCGAGTCACGGTTTTGCGTGATGGGGCGTTGATCGAGACCCGAGTCCTTAGGGGGTTGGATCATGATTCATTGATTGAGCTGTTGCTGGGACGAGCTCTCGGTAATCAGTACCCGGTAGTGAATGAGTCGCGGAGCCGACCTCTGCTCGAGTTACGCGGCTACAGCTGCGGATCTGCGGAGGACGTGGATTTGGTCATTCATGAAGGTGAGATCGTCGGTGTCACCGGGCTTATCGGAGCAGGATTTGAGGATTTGCCGTATGGGATCTTCGGCGCTACCGAGTCCGATGGTGAGGTGCTGCTCGATGCGAATCCGTTGGTAGTTCGGCGTCCCAGTGATGCGGTCAACGCTGGCCTGGCGTTGGTTCCAGCCGAACGGATCGGACAGGCGGGAGTCGCGAGTCTGTCATTGATTGAGAATCTCACCTTGCCCAACCTTTACGGGCGCCGCCGAGGGCCCTTCATTGACGGTCGTTGTGAGCGAGCGTTTGCGCGGGAGGTGCTGACGCGGTACGACGTCCGCCCGGCCGGTTCTGCCGGACGTCCGCTGTCTGTATTGAGTGGTGGGAATCAACAGAAGTTGTTGATGGCGAAGTGGTTGGAAATGTCACCATCAGTGCTTTTGCTTCACGAGCCGACTCAAGGAGTTGACGTCGGCTCGCGTCGGCAGCTATTTGACCTGATAGCCGACCATGCAGATCGTGGGTCGGGGGTGTTACTGGCGTCAGCTGACGGCGCCGATCTTGCCGCCCTATGTCACCGAGTCCTTGTATTCCGTAACGGGTCTGTGGTTGCCGAGTTGCACGGGTCGGACCTGACCGAAGACCTGATCGCGGAAGCGTGTCTGCGTGATCCAGGAATGACGCTGAATTCCAGCGATAACAGTGCAATGTGTTAGCTACGATCAGCCTGCTTCTGCGTGTTGCGGTCCCGGTGGAGCTTGTATGTTCATCCGCGATGGAGATGCTGTCGGGTCAATACCGTCGGCCCAGGGACTTTCATGACTTTGTCGTTAGTCGCAACGGAGATGGGGTAGCTGCCTTGTTCGAGTGCGGCGTGGACAGGCGGCAGGTGGCACACGCTGATCGCTAGGCGGTGTCCGCGCCGAGTTCGGTCATTTACAGTCGGGTGCGGAACTCGTGGGAGTCGCCGCCGTCGGCACTGAAGAGTAGCCGGAAGCGTTGGAATGCAGAAACTTCCCGGTGCTGTGTCGCCAGGTCTTGATGGTGTTGATCGCGAGCGCAGCGGTGTCGTGGTCCGTGTACCCACCCGAGACGTCCACCCGGTGTCGGTTCCCACGTCGTAGACCCAGTATGGGTTCGCCTTGCCTAGCTCTTGGTCGATGAAGTTGTGGAGTTGAGCTGCTCGGGTTCACTTTCGGGGCTACCACTCGCGCCCACCTATTTGGCGAGGACTCGACCATCTCCTGCTTCTGGGCGCGACACTGATTTCCGGGTCCCCGGTACCCGAAAGTCGGTGGCCTGATCGTTGAGGTAGACGAAGTGGACGCCACGGTCGAGATGCCGAGCACCCTCGGTGGTCCTGCGGTGCGCCACGATATCACTGACCCCGATGACCCGTCGTCCCCAACGCCTGGGTCAGGGCGCGGATCGACTTGGGAGTCGACCACACCGGCGAAATTGGATCGCCTGGTCAGGATCGATCAACGGCTCGAGCGCCCGACACGAACGTCGCATCATGGACCCCGGCTTGTATGCGGTCACCACCGGCCAGCCTTGACCTCCTGACGCAGACATGAAACCGGGAGTCGGCTTCCTTGTGGCTCCGGCGATCAGTGTCCGCCGCGATCCGGTCGCTCGGCCACCAACGATGCCCCCGATCTCCAAGTCCGCCGCCCGCGGATGCAACCACAAACCCCGCTGGGAACCCCTAATCGAGGAGCCTTGATGAGTTCATATTCACGACGCCGATTTTTGCCAGGATTGAAGAAGTTGTCGGGTTGTGCTGCTGTTGTTGTGCTGACCCTCGGTTTCGCGGGGTGCACCTCGGGTGGCAGCTCATCTTCTGATGGGGTGACAGACGGTCCCCGGTCGGCCCAGGTCCAAACCGCCTGTGACCGGGCCGAGGCAGGTACTGCTGAGGTGCAGTTCAAGGCGCCGGGAGGGGCGGTCGATGGTACCGCGCTGGAGGGAAAGTCGATTTACGTGATCCCCATCATCAACACGGGGACCGTCACCGAGTACACCAGGCAAATGGAGGAGGGGGGTGCGCTGTTGGGGGCCAGTGTCGTCACGATCGATGCGAAGGGCAGTATTCCCGCGGCGGTGACTGCCTTCAACCAGGCGATCGCTCGTGGCGCTGATGTCATCGTGAACGTCGCGGTACAATCGGACCTCGTCAAGGAGCCGATGCTCAAGGCACAGGCCGCCGGCATCAAGGTCATCGATGTGGTGAACGGGCAGCCCGACGAAAAGGCACCTGAAGGCGTCGACGGCCGAGTCTCCTGGGACTACATCAAAGGCGGCAAATGGCGGATGGATAAGGCCATCTGCGACACGAACGGTCACCTCGAGTTGGGCCTCATCTCATCGGACGATCTGCCCACAGGGAAGTACTTGATGGAAGGCATGCAAGCCGAGTTCGATGAACTCTGCACCGACGACTGCTCGATCGTGACGGCCAACGTGCCCTCCGCCAACTGGGCAACCGGCTTGGCCTCAGCCACAACCAGTCTGGTGCAGAAGAATCCGAACCTGAACTACCTGATGCCGGCTTTTGGTGGCATGGTCGTACCGGTCCTGCCGACGATGAATCGTATCGATCCCAGGGGCGAAATCCAGGTGAGTTCGTTCGATTTGGAGTCGGCGCTGTTTGAGCCGCTGAAGTCCGGTGAGATCAGGGCCGACGTCGGCACCTCGTTCGGCGGCCTGGCCTGGCCGACGTTCGATCAGGCATTGAGACTGGTCAGCGGTCAGGCTGCAGTCATCGAGGAGGGTCCGGCGAGGATGGTGACATCGGAGATGGCAGAGTCATTGGGTCTCAGCGCAGACAACAGCATGATCGAGAATCGGACACTGATCTTCGGCAACCTCGCCACCGGTGACGATTACAAAAAGCTCTGGGGCATCAAATAATCGATAACACGCGACGGTCTTCCCACGATCGAGCCCGGAGACGGCACTACGTGCTGGTGGAAGTTCTCACGTGAAAAGCCAGACGCGTCGGCGAAGCTATACAGCGCTCCTGGATCAGGACGGCACGGTGCAGGTGGAGTCAGCGAACGTCGAATATCAACTGCGTCGTCCCCCAGCGACTGACGAGGTACTCGCTTACAGAGAAGTTCGCCGGGTCACAACAGTTAAAACTGTGCTCCACCACACATGTACGGATCGAGATTGGGTCGATCTTCCTTGAAGATCACCCTCCAATGGACAACATTTGAAAGTACGGGAAATAGATCGGCCCCATGTACAGGGAGGCAGATATGCGGATTGAAGTGGACCTAGAGCGTTGCACCGGGCATGGACGCTGCTACGACTTGCAACCAGAAATTTTCGAGCCGTTTGATGACGATGGACGGGCGCAACTACTAGATTCCGTAGACGCAGCAGACCCGAAGATGCACGACGGGATGGTCGTTGCTGAACGGGCGTGCCCAGAGCAGGCACTGGTGTGGCGAGGTCGACCGGATTATCTGCAGAGAGACGAAACCAGAGGTTCGAATAATTCCGAAAGCGCGGGCGATCTGAAATGAGCCTCTTCACCCATTACGATCACACTAGCCTCCCACTTGGTGCAGACGGAACGCCGATTGAATTCTATCAAAACCTTCGCGACGAGGCTTTTGAGAATAAGACCCCTATTGGATGGAGCGAGGAACTCGGTGGATTTTGGGTTGTCGCCGGCCGTGAAGAAGCTCAAACGATTTACCGTGATGTAGAGAATTTCTCGAGCCGACAGTCCTCCTTCCCGCTGTACGAGACCGCGACTAAACAACGGCTGATGCTAGCCGAGATCGACCCGCCAGATCATCAGCGCTACCGCAGTCTCGCACAGTCCGCATTTTCACCACAGAATGTGCGCACTCTGAAACAGCAGATGCATCACGTTGTCGATCAACTCTTCGACTCCGTCGAGGGAGCGCCTACAATCGACGTGCGCGCTTCATTGGGTACCCGTCTCCCTGCCGCAGTGACTGCATTGATGCTCGGCGTGCCTGCAGAGGATGGCTCGATATATAGGTCGTGGGTCGATGCGATGGCTGACAGTCACCTCCACCCTGAGGAGTCAGAAAAAATCCTTAGCGGTATGAAGCCGTACTTCGACAAGCTGATTGCGGACAAGCGGCGAAACCCCGATGGCCAAATTATGTCGGATCTTGTGCACGCTCGACTTGACGGCGATGCCTTGAGCGATAGGGAGTTGTTGGACTTCTTTTCGATCCTCCTAATCGGAGGACTAGACAATACTGCCTTACTGTTGGCAAACATTGTATGGCATTTGGCCAACGATGATCGCCTGCGAGAGCGATTAGCTGCCGAAAGGGATCTGATTCCATCCTCGATCGAGGAGTTTCTTCGGTTCTACTCACCGGGGAAACCCGCAAGGGTTGTTCAGCGGCGGGTCGAGGTCGGTGGAGTTACTATGCTGCCAGGGCAGATTTTGCACTTCGCGCTTCCAATTATCAATCGCGATCCAAGAGAATTTGAGAATCCGGACCAATTCATTGCAGACCGATTTCCAAACCGACATCTCGCACTAGGTTCGGGAATCCACCGCTGTCTGGGCATGCATCTTCTACGCCTGGAGTTGAGTGTCGCGCTGGAAGCGCTATTAGACCGGATACCGGCCTTCAGGGTGCACCCAAATAAACGCGTTGAGTGGTCTTGTGGCCATGTTGAGGGAATTACCGGGCTGTCCATAGTGGTTGAACAGTCTGAGGCTGCTTCCTATGCCTAAACGTCGACTAGTATGTCCCTGCGGGAACGGGTTTGAAGCAGCCGATGAGATCGTATTACTGGAACTGGTCCGTCGTCATTTGCGTGAGCTTCATCCGGGCCTGGAATATTCGGATGAGCAGATACTCGCGTACGCCCTGTAAGAGTTGTGCATTCTTGCGCAACCCAAAGGCGATGCCAGCTTCCTCGAAAGAAAGTATGGGGCTTTGCAACTGCGCACCACAAGCTAGTAGTAGCGCTGAGGCCGACGGTCGAGGAAGCTTTTTCTCAGAGGACTTGCACCGGGTTTCTGCGATCTCGCTTCACGAGCGGCAGCGGAGCCTAACATGAATCGCAGGGCAAAAGGCGAAGTGGCTGTGGTGGCGGAGTCAGATTTTGACCCATTCTCGGCACGGGCGCCAGACTGGCGCACTAAGATCGGACGAACGACGAGCGGGAATTGCCGTTTACGAAACTTGAAAAGCCAGTTTCGGCGGCACGCATTCTGTTGTCAAAAGAGCCCTCGATACTGCAGGGATCGCGAGGGCCCGCTCCTGAGTTGCACCAGTTTAGTGTGCCAACCCTTACCGACCGGGGATTCGAGATTTCGAGAGCATCGAGGATGCTCACGGCATCATCGGTGAGTGGATCGGCGGCGGCGTGCTCGTGGCCGGCGATCGAGACAGTGATTTCCTGCAACGGACGCAGGGTGCGCACAATTCTGGGGATCGACGTCCCGGTCTCGGCCTGCAGGTAGCGCGAGATCGCCAACGCGGCGAACACGATAGTCAAGTGCGCCTCGATTGAGTCCCGGGTGTGACTGAAAATCGGCCTCGCTCGCAGGTCGGTTTTTGACATCCGAAACGACTGCTCGACCTGCCACAGGTCGTGATACTTCGCCATGACCTCATGCGGATTCATCAGCGGAACAGAAAGATTGGTCAAGTAGCCCTTCAGGACAACGAAGGAAGGAGCCCTGGCGTTGCCTTCGGTATCGAGGATTGCCCTTCGTCGTCGTCTTGACGAACCGTGGCGATCGGGCAGCTCGACTACCGTCGATGACGGCCTGGGCCCGAGCCTCCTGAGCGTTGAGCGTCTGGTTGTCACCCACGGCATGTTTTTTCGAGTACGCCCAGATCGCCCGACACGCGGACGTGTCAGAAGGCTCCCACACCGGGGCTCGGCACGGCGTGCTATGTCGTTGACGACGCTCTTTGCGTGTCGCGGGGTAACCGTGTCGATGACGTGCTCATCGGAGAACACATCACCGTTCCAGTGGAGATGACTGGCCAGATCCGATGGCGCTTTCATCACTCGTGACCCGACGATGAACTCCAGTCCGGCAGCGTCGAGGTCTTTGAGGTTCGTCGCCGACAGCATGCCGGCATCAGCGGCGATGATCATCTCCACGCCCTCGATGCCGTGACGCTCCTGGAACTGGCGCGCGATCGGCACAATCGTGCGGATCTCAGCATGATTTCCTTCGAAACAGCAGATTTCCAAGGGGAATCGGTCTGGTCGACCAAGACCCCGACCACGATCTGCGGGTCGACTCGACGCTCTTTCGAGTAGCCGACCTTGCACAGGTCGTCTTCCTTCTCGGCTTCGAAGTACAAGGTGGTGACGTCGTAGCGCAGCAGGTTCAGATCCCCGCGGCGGCAGAGTGTTCGAAGCAGCGTTGCGCGACCTGATCGCGGTAGCCATGGGCGGTGCAACGACGCAGGGTCCGCACGAACGTGTTGCGGTGCGCAGGGACGATGCCGATCTCGCCCAAGACTCTGCCGGCGACGTTGACCGAAGTTGCCTCGACAATACGTGCCGCCACCAGCTGGAAGAATGCCTCGTTGTCGGTCACGTCAAAACCCGAGTCGCCGCCACGCGGTGTCGATGACTTCGATCAGCCAGCGGGACATTTGCCGGTGATCATCGGTGCTCCGCCCCGTAACCGGGCCGAGGTCGAGGTCGATTTGCTGCTGGCCGGCGAGCAGTTGCTCCCGGGCCGTCTCGAGCAGGGCGGCCAGTTCACTGTCGGTATGGGCGGAGCCGAGGTGCTCGAGCACCTTGTCTCGGCGGCCCTGCTTGGCTGCGAACTGCACCGCGGTTGCTCCTGAGGCGGTGCGGACTTTGCGGATGTAGGCGGCCACGGGCGGAGCCTACCGACTGATAAGTGCGCCAATCTCCAGGATGGCACCGCTGTCACCTGTGCAAACGCCGGGACCACGCCGACAATCGGCCAACCTGGTGCAACTCAGGTCAAAGAGCAAGCCCTCGATACTGCGGGGATCGCGAGCGCCATCACCGCTCCCTCGCCGGCCTCAAATATCATGTAACGAATCGTCCTGGCACGTAATGAATCCGCATTAGTCGCACCGGTGATGGACAATCCACGCACCGGGATGTCGATCGCAGATTGTGCGCACACCGCGTCTACTGCAGAAAATCACGGTGTCGATCGCCGGCCACGAGCACGCCGCCGTCGCCCCACACAGCGATGATGGCGTGAGCATCGCCGGTGCTCTCGAATCCCGAATCCCGAATCGCGGGTCAGGGTCGGCGCACTTATCTGTTGCATTTCGGGTGGTTGTGTGTGAGACGTGATTTCTGACCTTCCTGTTGGCGTGTGGGAGCTGGTCAGTAGGCATCTCGTCACCCCGGCGCAGCTTGCGCATGATCCACCCATGGGTCAGGACGACACGCCAAGTCCTGCGACTAATTCGAAACGGCACATATGGGTCAGGGCGCTAACGGCCTATTGGCTGCGCTTCCGGGTTATCCATGCGCGTGCAGCGGCTGTCCAGCCAAGGCATAGACGGCTTCGCCCAATGCCTCGTTTTGAGTCGGGTGTGCATGGATGAACGGTGTCACGTCGTCGGCTTCGGCTTCCCAGTTGTAGATCAGTTGTGCTTCGCCGATCAGTTCACCGACCCGGGACCCGACCATATGGACCCCAACGATGGGCCCGCGGTTCTCCTGCACCGCGCGTGCTCGCACAAGCTTGATCGCTCCTTGCGTTTGGAGTATCTGAGACTTCCCGTTAGCAGCAAGGTCATAGGTGACAGTGTCGACGTTCCCGTATTTTGCCCGTGCAGCTTCTTCGGTCAGCCCTACAGAAGCAACCTCGGGTTCGCAGTAGGTCACACGTGGAATACCGTCCTCGTCGATCGCTCTTGGGTTGACTCCTGCTAGGTGTTCGGCGACAAAAATGCCTTGCTGGAACCCGCGGTGAGCGAGTTGAAGTCCGAGGACTATGTCGCCCACTGCGTATACCCCGGGTAGGTTCGTCTGGAGGCTTTCGTCGGCGACCACGAAGCCATTGACCATTGCTACTCCGGCTTCTTCGAAGCCAGCACCCGAAGTGTTGGGTCTGCGGCCGATGGCGACCAGCAACAGGTCTGCGGAAATCTTTTCGCCGGAGCCTAGGACGACATCGACCGAACCCGGCGACCGTTTCGCACTGACCATTTGAGTGTCGGTCTTGATATCGATCCCACGTCGACGAAGTGCACGCTCGAGATGCTTGGATGCGAACTCGTCCTCATTTGGGACGAGCCGTGGAAGTGCCTCAACTATGGTTACATGGGCGCCGAATGACCGCCAGACGCTTGCAAACTCCACGCCGATTACACCCCCACCGAGGACGACGACACGATTCGGCACCTCATCGAGATGTAGCGCCTGGTCGGAAGTGATGATCCGATCATTGGTCTCGACGCCGGGGAGCGTTTTGGCATAGGAGCCGGTTGCCAGTACGACGTTCCGGCCGCTATAGATCTGTCCATCCACTACGACCGACTTTGAACCGATGAATCGCCCTGTACCGGTGACAACTTGGATGGACCGAGACTTGACCAGGCCCTGCAGCCCATTGAAGAGCTTGTTCACGACCGTGTCCTTGTACCGGTTCACGACATTCATGTCGATCCCGATAACCTCGGTCTTGACCCCAAATTCGGCACCGTCGCGAGCCGCGTCGGCTATCTCGGCTGCGTGTAGCAGTGCCTTTGTTGGGATACAACCACTATGTAGGCACGTTCCGCCAAGCTTGTCCTTCTCGATGAGGACTACAGATTGACCTAGTTGTGCCGCCCTGAGAGCGCAGGCGTAGCCGCCGGAACCACCTCCGAGAATCACGACGTCCGCAGTCACGTCCGGCATCGAATTTCCTTTCAGGTGTTAATCGATGGCCCTAGAGCACATCTGACAATGTTGATGCCCAAGTCCTCTGCTCTGACGCAGGCGGCGATTCTGCAAGCGGCCGACGCGTCAGTAAGTGAGGTCAGTAAGCGAGCGCGAGGGAGGGGTTCGTCAGCAAGCGCGAAATGTGGCTGAGAACCTCGCTACCCAACTGACCGTCGACCAGTCGGTGGTCGAAGGACAAGGACAGCGTACACAGGCTCCGTAGCTGAACTGCACCTTCGTGAGCCCAAGGGCGCTCGGCAATCTGCCCGACGCAAAGGATGCCAGCTTCGCCGGGATTCAGGATAGGGGTGCCACCGTCGACGCCGAACACCCCGATATTAGTGATAGTGAAGGTTCCCCCCTCCATGGTCGCGGGTTGGGTCCTTCCCGATCGTGCTTCTTCGATGAGAGCAGCTAAGTCATCGCAGATCTCACGAAGGCTCTTTGCATTGGCGGACTTGATGTTCGGAACCAATAGTCCACGAGGCGTAGCGGTTGCGATCCCCAAGTTCACGTCGCTGTACTGGACGATCTCTCCGGCATCATCGTCCCACTTCGCGTTCATCGCGGGGTAGGTCCGTAACGCAGACAGAGCAGCTCGAGCGATGAGCGCCAATGGAGTCAGCCGTACCCCGGTGTACGCGCGGTCAGATCGAAGCTTGTCGAGAAGCTTGAGTGTTTCGGTGACGTCGACGGTTACCCACTCGGTGACGTGCGGGGCTGAGAATGCCGAGCTGACCATCGCGGCAGCGGTGGCCTTGCGGACCCCCTTAATCGGCGTACGAATCTCTGAGCTGACAGAATCCGACACCGAACGGCGTACAGCCGACGATTCGAGGTCGGCCCTCGTGATATTGCCGAACGAGCCCGTCGGCGTGACCTTAGTCAGATCGACACCCAGTTCCTTGGCCCGCAGCCTCACCGGAGGGGTCGCATGTGGGCGCTTGGACTCGAGGTCGCGTTCGATCTGAGGGTCGGGCACACGATAGCCAGGTTTACGCGCGCGACGCTGAACTTTGGCCTTACTTGGACCGTAGCCCACCAACACCGGTTGCCGCTTCTCTTCCGGGGGATGGTCGGCGTCGTCCTCGTTAGCTTGAGAGACGTCGGCCGCGGCTTCCGGTGACAGTTTGGAATCGTCACCAGTTGGGACACGCTCTGTCGTCGGCGAGGGCGGCGCGGTGGGGCCGGCTGCATCACCGAAACTGACGATGATCGTGCCGACTTCGACGGTCTCTCCTTCGGAGGCATGTAGCTGGGAGACCGTCCCGGCGTAAGGAGATGGTAATTCGACCAGAGATTTCGCGGTCTCTACTTCGACGAGCAAGTCATTGATTGCGACCGTATCACCTGGCTTGACTCTCCATGTGACGATTTCCGCTTCGGTTAGCCCTTCGCCGACGTCTGGCATGGCAAACGCGTTAGTCTCAGTCATTGGTTCCTTCATATCTCAATGGCAACGCGGAAGTTCATGTGTCAGTACCGGCCAGTGATTTCGACGGCGTCGAGAAGTCGGTCGATGTTCGGCAAGTACTGGTCCTCGACACGCGCCGGGGGGTACGGCGTATTCCAGCCTCCGACTCGCTGGACGGGTGCTTCAAGAAAGGTGAAGCACCGTTCAGTTATGGTTGCAGCGATTTCGGCACCCAATCCGGCGAACGTCGGCGCTTCGTGGACGACTACTGCCCGACCGGTTCTACGAACGGAAGCACTAATAGTCTCTACGTCGATCGGCGACAACGAGCGGAGATCGATGACCTCTAACGAGGTACCTTCTGACCTTGCCACCGTGGCTGCATCTAATGCCACGCGTACCGTTGGGCCGTAGGCCAGCACCGTCACATCGCTGCCCGGTAGGACAGTCCTTGCCCGCTCGAAAGGGAAAGCGGCAGAAGGCGAGATCGAGACGTCGACGGGAGCCTTGTCCCAGTACCTGCGCTTCGGCTCATAAAAGATCACCGGATCGTCACATGCGATTGCCTGTTGAATCATCCAGTAGGCGTCGTCCGGATTCGCACACGCAACGACACGCAATCCGGCTGTATGGCAGAAATACGCTTCGTTCGACTCCGAATGGTGCTCTACCGCGCCGATTCCTCCACCGACCGGAACCCGGATCGTTACTGGAACGGTAAGTCGTCCGCCCGAACGCGCACGCAGCTTGGCTAACTGCGAGACGATCTGGTCAAACGCCGGATAGATGAACCCGTCGAACTGAATTTCGCAGACTGGGCGGTACCCGCGCATTGCCATTCCGATGGCAGTACCGACTATTCCAGATTCTGCCAGCAGGGAGTCAACTACCCGGTCGGAACCAAACTCGTCTTGCAGCCCTTCCGTTACACGGAAGACACCACCTAGCGAACCGATGTCCTCACCCATCAGAACGACTGAGTCGTCCTCGGACATCGAACGCCGGAGACCAGCATTCAGGGCATTCGCCAACGTCAAGGTCTCAGGGGTCCCCGTCAAGGGCTGACTAGTCAGGGTGCTCATGCGAATGACGTCCTCCATGCGGTGTAGAGCTCACGTTCTTGCTCCACGGCCGCCGTCTCGTTCACTAAGGTGTTGTTGAAGGTAGATTCCAGGAGCGGATTCTCTAATGAGCGACATGCGAGTCGAGTCGCTTCAGCTAGATCGTCGGCCTCATCCTGAATGGAACTGTAGAAGTCATCGGTTCCCCACCCGGACTGGTCCAAGAGCAGGCGCACTCGAAGCAGTGGATCACGTTCCTCCCAAAACTTCACGTCACAAGATTGGCGGTAACGAGTGGGATCATCGGATGTCGAATGACCAGCCATTCGGTAGGTGATCGCTTCGATAAACTCAGGCGGTCCACCTGCGCGCACCCGGGCAAATGCAGCTGCAGTGACGGCATGAACTGCGAGAACGTCGTTTCCATCAACGAGTGTCGTGGTCAGACCGAAACCCGCTGCACGTACGTGTAGTTGGGTGCTGGTTTGGGCGCTCGAGGGTGTGGAGATCGCCCATTGATTATTCTGGCAGAAGAATATCAAGGGCGCTTTGGCAACTGCCGCCCAGTTCAAAGCCTCGTTGGCATCACCCTGACTGGACGAGCCGTCACCAAAGTAGCACATCACCACTTCGTCAATAGTGGGGTCTTTCCGACGATCCGCGGTGATCCCCATGGCATAGCCGGTTGCGTGCAGAAGCTGGGTTGATAGAACAAGCGAGTTGATGTGAAAACGATAGGCAGCCGGGTCCCAGCCACCATGCGCGGTGCCCCGCCATTGTGTCAATAATTCCGCGGGGGACAGGCCCCGGCACAAGGCCGCTGCGTGTTCGCGGTAGGCGGGGAAGGCATAGTCGGATTCACGGGCTGCCCTGATGCTCCCGACCTGGGCCGCCTCCTGCCCCTGACAAGACAGCCACAGTCCGAGCTCGCCCTGGCGCTGAAGGTTGTAGGCTTCACGATCGAATCGACGAGCAAGGAACATATCTCGATAAAATCCGCGCACCTGGTCCGGATCTACGCCTTGGCGGTTAGCTTCTGGAAGGAGCTCACCTTCGGGGCTGACGAATTGAACCGCAGAGAAGAGGGCGTTTCGGTCAGGATGTGTCAGGGATCGCTCGACTAGTTCGGTCATCATCGGTCTCCTTAATCGGGCTGCGTTGTTTGGTGGCACGCTAACTGGCGGTTGGAGGCGTGTACGCCTCTCCGGCGGCGGCGGCGATCGTGTCGGCGCTCGGCGGTTCGGTAGTTACCGATACGACGTGAAATGGGCGAAGGGCTGCGACCAGGCCAGCGTGCTGGGGGGCACGTGCATTGAGGTGAACCACCATTCGGAATCCGGGTAGATCAAGTTGCTCCGCGTTATACCAGCGCAGGAGTCCGTCGACGTGCTCCAAATCCGAGCCGTCTGGACACAGACTCACATAAATTGAATGCGCATTCCCAACGTCAGGTTCAATTACTGTAGCGCGGTACACGTCGACAATTCGATCGAGGCGTCGGAGAAAGAGATCAAGCCTATTTCTCGATGCAGCTCGGACAGTGAGGTGTAGGCATGCTGTTTCCGAACCCGGAGGCTGCTGGAATTCTAATCCAATCAATTGCATCTCCGCAGGAATGAGCTGAGTGCACAGGCGGCAGGCGACCTGTATACCGGCTGAAGTGATCACTCGGATAGCGAATTCCTGCACGTAACTCACCTTCCAGCAATGTCAGTCGAACTTGCTCGAGTTTGCTTCTCCCCAATTACAAGAGAAACGAGAAGTAACGCGACTCATGCAAGATTACGCAACAAGCTTCCTTAGCGATATTGCCAAGTGTCACAAACTGTGGCAGTTATTGCGAGTGCCCTGAGGTGGTCGAAGTCTGGACCATTGCGGTGATCCCGACGCGATCGCCCGCGTTGGAGCGGCGAGCATCCACCTTCAGCGTGTCGTCTACTCCGTAGTGCGTGGGTCGCCGGAACCAAGACGAAAGTCATATTGAATTCATGGTGAGGTTCGGATGATCGGAGGTGTTGATGTAAGCACTACTGACCGGCGCCATACAGGCCAAACTCCGCCGCCGGATCATCTGTACCCCATTGCAATGATTGTTGTGCAGTAGTGCCAAGTTCACGTGCGCGGGCGACAAGCGACTCGCCGAGATCAAGTTGGGTTCGTTCCCATGAAGACAAGGCAAGCGGGACATCACCCGGAAACTCCTGCAGATGTGCCGCCAGTTGCCAGCCATTCTCGGCAGCTTTGGCTGTTCCTGCGGCGGCGTGAGGGCGGGCTACACTTGCCGCATCACCGATGACGGCAACACGCCCGACCGCCATCTGTGACGGAGTCTGATCGACGATCACCTGCAGGAACGGCTTCGGGGTCCGAATCACCATCTGAGCGAGCGGATTGTCAAATTCCTTTGCTGCGGCGCGCATTACCTCGATATGACCGGGTTGGACATCCTGCAGTGAGAACGGGCGTCGTTGTCCGGCGTTATCGGTCATCAGGGAATCCAGTTCAGGTCCATCAGCTACGTCCCGGTACCAAACAAAGTTGAGTAGTCGTTTCCCATCTGCGCCGGCGAAGGGGATTGGATACGCGACTATGTGGCTTCCTTCGGTCGTGCCGAATGAAATGGAGTCGATCAGCGTTTCGGCCACTTCCGGATCGAGCGCATCTGGGTCAACCACACCTCGCCACCCGATATAGCCGGAATAAGCCGTTTTAACGGTAATTCCAAGGAGATCGCGGGCAGTCGACGATATACCGTCCGCACACACCACAAGATCGGCCTCCGTACGAAGTCCGGATTCGAAACCCACGATCGCGGCGTCCCGAGTTTGCTCGATCGATGTCAGTGTTTCGCCCAGGTGGTAACGATCCGTGGAGACGATCTTGAGCAACTCACGGTAGATAGTGGTCCAGCTGGTCAATCGGTAGGCGTTCTTTGGGGTGGTCACGGTCTCGCGAGCAGGCGCATAGGTCCGCACCTTCATGGCCGGACAGCTGACCTGGTCCAGTGCTACGCCCTGGTATTCGTTGATGATGCGGAGGAGCGTTCGATGGGCAACAATGCCGGCGCCAGCGCCATCGAGCAGACGTGGGGACCGTTCGTAAACATCTACATCCCAGCCTTCTGATAGCAGGACGACAGCCGCATGCAGCCCTCCGAGTGAGCCTCCGACGACGACCGCACGCCCTGCGGTCTGGTTGGTTTCGATGCGTGAGGTCATGACTGAAGCATCGGACACTGTGCGTTCGCCGTCAATGGGGCCAATCACCGCATATTGGACCCTCGTTGTGGGTCGCCACATTGCCGACTGGATATAGTGGTGTGACACTAGACACAAGCAGGTGTTCATTGCGGTGGACGCAACTATTGGATGGAGACGCACTGTTGGTGGATACGACAGGCCTGAAAACGCCGCCCGCATACCTGGCTGGTGCAGCTTCTTACCGCGAGTGGGTAGAAGCCTTGGCTTCGATAACACGTGCGGTCAACGACGATCTCCCTGAGCGCGGAGTCGGCGATCTCATCGCTCGTGCGTGTGCGCGACTTGTGGGTGTCGACCGGGTGGCGGTGCAGATCCGTGGCAAGGAAGCGAATACGCTCAGACTTGTCGGGGCAACGGGATTGTCACCTGACTACGTTGAGAAGGTCAACAATCAGATTCCGATTGAGATCGACCCCACCGCAAGTTTATTCACCGGATCTCCATCCAGTAGGGTGTTCCGGGGCCGGCGATCACTGTCGATTGCAGACATCCATACCAGTGCAAGCTTCGCTCCCTGGAAAGCTTCCGCGGAAGCAGAGGGGTTCCGGTCAATGTTTGCGGCACCGTTGGTCACCAGTAAGAGCACGTTGGGAGTGCTGGTGTGCTACAACGACGCGGTCGGACGCCTGACCCCGGCGCAGCGTGAGCTCACCGAGTTGTTAGCGGATCATGCTGCGCTGGCACTCGAGTCCTTTCAGTTGCGGCGAGAACAGGCTGAGGTAGTCGAGCAGATGGCCGAAGCCATGGACCAGCTGCGTCGCGACCGCAGTCTGCACCGGGACTTGATGGAACTCGTGCTGGGCGGCGGATCTGACGAGGACATATTGCAGTCTGCCGCGCAATCGCTCGGATTGAAGCTGACGCATGGTTCGAACCACGCACCGTCCGACAAGCGAGTCGTAATATCCGTGGCTGGGGAGCATTTTGGATCCATAGAAGCCGAAGAGCCGCTTGATTATCGGTCACGGCGTGCCCTCGAGTCGGTCGGCCTGGTAATCGCGCTCGAACGTAGGCGCCTGCAAGTTGCCGATGAAGTGGGGAATCGCCACGCGACAGAACTATTGAACGAGATCCTCACCAGCGATCAGTCGGTTGACGTAGACGAATTGAACGATCGTGCGCTCCGACTGGGATTTCGCTTGGACCTGGCAAGCGCAGTGATGGTGTTCAGAACTGATACCCCCGTGCCCAAGATCGCCCGGCGTGTGGCGGAAATAGTGCGGTCCGCAGCAGAGGGGGCTAAGCTCCAACTGATAGCTTCCTACCGCGGTGATCTCACCGTCGTCCTGGTACCAGAAACCGTGGATCATGAGCGCGCAGCCAGATTTCTACACACAACAGTGAACCAAAACATCTCGGCAACAACAGTATCGTCAGTGCTGGGTCCGCCGTGTGCCACGCCTCAAGATCTCGCATCTAGTTTCAAATTGGCGAGTGCTGTGTTGCGAATGCGACAGAAGCGGAGCATTCATGGAAAGATGTTGCAGCTAGACGAAATTGGCGCACTCGGGCTACTTCTGCCGAATCTCTCAGACGAGACAGTTCGGTTCAGTGATAACCTGATGGCACCGCTGACCGATGCTGGGTCTCGCGCCAGCGAGTCATTGTTGCCGACGTTGCGGAGCTATCTCGCGAATAACAGGAGCACGCTCGTAACCGCGCAAGAACTTTCTGTTCATCAGAACACGGTCGCAAACCGGCTCGAACGAATTTCGAAGCTGACTGGGAAATCCCTCGAGAACACCGAACACATTCTGGATTTTACTCTGGCCATCTTGATCCGGGACGTTCTCGACGCCGATCAATCGCAAGTCACACCGCCGCACAATCAAGGAGCGAACGACCGATAATGACGACCTTTGACCCGAGCACGTTCAAAGCCGGGCTTGCCGGCGAAAAAATTTCGTTTGGAATGTTCGCAATGCTCGACAGTTCGCTCAGTTCAGCGTTGCTGGCTAGGTCTGGATACGACTTCCTGGTAATCGATTTGCAGCATTCCCCATTTGACCTCAGGCGGGTCGAGTCAGTGATCGGGAGTTGCGTAGGAACCTCATGCAGCCCACTTGCCCGAGTACACCCCGGACGCCCCGACGAGATTGGGTGGATTCTTGACATGGGCGTACACGGCGTGGTGGTACCGCTCGTGAACTCGCGTGACGACGCACGACGAGCAGTCGACGCCTGCAGGTACCCGCCTAAGGGGCGTCGTAGCATTGGGGCCGTGCGTAACCTGATGTACCGGGGAGACGCCTACTTGGATGTGGCGGACAATGACGTGGCGTGTGTAGTTCAGATTGAGCACGTGGACGCATTGGAAAACCTGGAATCTATCTTGGACGTCGAGGGCATTGATGCGGTTATGCCCGGACACATCGACCTCGCACGTTCCATGGGCTATTCCTTGCGATACGGACCGTCCGAGGGGATACCGGTCGAGGTAACTGCGGCGATCAAGGTCATCAACGACGCAGCACTCAAGAGGTCGATCCCCGTGGTCCCAGTTCCTGGCAGCCTGGCTGAGGTGGAGAATGCGCTATTGGAAGGCCACCGGACCATCTGTTGCAGCACCGACTTTCACACATTCAAGGCTGCAATAGAACAGCGGGTCACTGAATGCCGCCGCCTTGCAGAGGCGGCCGTGGCTAACCACTAATGTATGGGGCGCCATGACGCTATGACACTGGCGTGGAGCTTACTCGCGGTGGCCGGGCTGGGGCGGCAGTGTGAGGACGATGATAGTTGTAGGGCCACACTTCGAGGGCTTGCGAGAGCTGCTGCTCACTGGTCCAGACTCGGGCGTAGAGCAGCAAAACTGCCTGTCGCTGCTGCGTTGGGCGACTGAACAATGTGGTGATCGACTTTGGGCTGTAACGGATTGCCGTCACCTGAGCTGCGCTTCGAACGGGATCTGTTCGCCGCCGGACAGCGAATAGTTCGTGTCCCGCCGAAGTTGATGGCGAAAATCGCGACACCGCCCGCATCTACGGTAAGTCGGATCTGATCGAGGCACACTCGCAGTCGCACGCGTGGCCCTGCGAGCGGATGTTGCTGAAGCCCGGCTCTACGGCGCAGAACGTTCGGTCCGGCTTCTGGTCATCGCACGGCTGCGCTGGCACATTCGGGAATTCGACCCAGCGTGGAAGGTGCCAGCAAAATGGAACGTAGCAGCACCTTCGATAGGGTACAAGCACATCTGTCGACTCTCCGGATTGGTAGCCGAACTCGCGGCCAGGCTCGTCGAGCCCTACACCGCCTCACTGTCGGGATCGGCGAACCCACAGCAAGATCACCTCTCGGACCGCTGTGCTGGCCTTCGTTGTGACGAATGCCGGGTGCGGACCGCCCAGTGCAGCGATGGCACGACGGGGTTGCGCCGCCGCTTCCGGTATGGTTGTCGAACCGCGCTCGCCATCGACTCTTGCATCGTGAACCCTCAGCTCAACGCCGCAATTCACCGGATTGAGCTCACTAAGGCCGGCTGCCGTCCCGACGCGCGAGCACTGTTGGCACGTCGCAACGCTAGCGGCGATGGTGGTATGGAAGCACTCCGCATCCTCAAAACGCAGACTCTCGGACGTCGTCTTCAAAGCGGTGGCAGCAGATCAATTACTGATGGTCACCGCAGTCGTTGCATCACAGAGAACAGACGACATTCTCGTCAGATATCTAGCTACCTTATGATTTGCGCACAGATTTCGCTGTCGTGATTGTGGCAACGCACGTATTTTTTAAGAACTCACCGCCGCAGAATGATTGGTATGAAGCAGCTCACATGGACCCATAGATTCGGACCGGGAACTATAGTAACGGCAACTTTTGCGGCGACGCTCCTGGCAGTTGCGGGATGTAGCTCGGGCTCCTCTGCAGATGAGAACGAGTTGAGGATCGGTCACCTCGCACACCTGACCGGGGCAAGTGCCGGCCCATACGGGTTGCCCTTCCAGAAGGGACTCGAAATGGGCGTAGACGCAGTGAACAGCAGCGGCGTCTTGGGTGATTTGACGCTCGTGGTCGACTCACAAGACGTGGGATCTCAGGTACCGGCCGCGGTCACTCAATACAATCAGTTCATCCAGGACGATGTTACAGTGCTCGTGAGTCCCAGCTCGACACAGATCCGGATGGCATTAGGCCCGTACGTCGAGAAAGACGGTGCCATGCTGATGAGTTCGACCGTCGGCGACATGAATGCTGAAAAGGTGCCTGGGGTATTCGTAACAAATGACGGAAACACGCCGGATGAGAATTTTGGCAGACGGCTCGGTGCTGACGAAGAGACCCAACGGGCGGTTCTGATCGTCGACGGAGATAACCCGGCTTTCACCTCCCTTGCGTCGTCGTTCAAGACGGGGTACACCGAAGCGGGTGGCCACGTAGTCGACCAGGTCACAATCTCGGCTGGTGATAGCGACTTCGCGCCGGTTATTACCAAGGTTAAGGCCAGTAATCCCACCCTCATCATGTTCTCAACGCTTTCGGAAACTGGCGGAAATCTCCTGACCCAGATGAATCAATCGGGTGGGTTCGACGACACACAATTTGCTGGCGCATCTTCGTGGCAGAAGCAGGTTTTTGATACGGCTGGGCCGGCGGCAACGGGTGCACAGTACGCGGTGTACTGGGCGCCTGATCCCACCGGCGAGTTCGAGAAGAAGTTCATTGAGGCCTACGGCGAAGCGCCAAATGCATTTGCGGCCAACGGTTATCAGTCAGCATGGGTCATTGCCTCAGCGGCCAATCTGGCTCGAGATAATGGCGACGATCTGTCGGGTAAGTCGCTTGCGAAACACATGCATGAGGTTGCAGAAAGCAAGATTCTCGCGGAGAACGGTATTTATCCGGGATGGAAGCTGCGCGAAAACAATACTGCGAGTTTCGCCGGCGCGTCGGTCGAGTTCGCCAAGGATGGTTCTTCCGTAGTGGTTAGCTCATAGCGAGTAGTTAGCTCGTAGAAGCGGCGAAATAGAGGTTTGAGATGGGTTTTTTTCTCCAGCAAGTTATTAATGGGCTTGCCTTAGGTGCAGTGTTTGCCCTATACGCACTTGGATTCAGTATGGTGTTCGCCAACATGAAGGTCTTCCATGTGGGGCACGCGGCTATATTCACATGGGGTGCTGTCTTTGCTTGGCAACTCACGGAGAACCTTGGGTGGCCGTTCTACATTGCGATGCCGTTGGTTGCGATTTTCGCCGGCGTGCTCAACAGCCTGACCTACTATGTTGCAATACGGCATCTCCAAGGGAGAAAGAATGCCGACATGTTCATCTTCGTGTCCAGTCTGGGTGCCGGTATTGTCCTGACCGAGAGTGCAATCTTGTTATTGGACAACAAAGTCGTTCGATTGCCTTTTGGCCTGGTCGCGGCACACACCTGGTCAGTGGGTCCCCTGACAATCTCTAGCATGCAGCTACTGATGCTCGGAACAGTGGCTTTGATGTTCGTAGCACTTCGCTGGTTGATTGGATCGACACAGTTCGGTCGCGAAGTCACTGCAGTTGCAGCGGATCGAGAAGCAGCTGGCGTTCTCGGGGCGAATGTTGAGCGTATCAGTGTTTCGGTGTTCTTCCTGTCGGGTGCATTGGCGGGCGTGGGTGCATCCCTGGTCGCGCTGGCGTTCAATATTGTTGATGGCAACCTCGGTCATAATTATCTTGTCATCGCGATGGCGATCCTTGTTATTGGTGGAATCGGGAGCGTATCGGGGGCATTGGCTGGCGGCCTTTTGGTCGGTCTCGTATCCGCAATGACTACCGGATATATTTCGTCCTCTTATCGGGATGTGATCGTGTTTGGTTTGTTGCTCGCATTCTTGGTCTTTAGGCCCGACGGGATCTCCCCGGCGGCCAAGGTTGCCAATCGTGCTTAAATATACTGAAAGGTAACCATGGACTTCTTTTCGAATTTTGGTGCCTATGATTTCCTGGTCCGTGACAGTCTTGTGCTGATCCTGGTCGGCGCCAGCATCTACATTCT
The DNA here is from genome assembly GCF_018343855.1 of Rhodococcus sp. USK13. NCBI lineage: Bacteria > Bacillati > Actinomycetota > Actinomycetes > Mycobacteriales > Nocardiaceae > Rhodococcus > Rhodococcus sp. USK13. The sequence continues at coordinate 2,356,129 of NZ_CP069242.1, forward strand.
CTTTAACGCGGGATTCTTTGCGGTACCTCAAATCGGTTTCATGGCTATTGGCGCATACACGTCGGCCCTAGTCTCCATGCACTTGGAACTTCCTCTGTTCTTGTCCTTGATTTGCGCGATCCTCATGGGGGCAGCATTCGGCGTTCTGCTCGGAGCGGGCTTAGCCCGATTGAACGGTGTGTACCTTGCGATTGCAACCGTAGGGTTCAGTGAAATGGTCCGGGTGACCATTCGAAATCTTGAATTTGCAGGCGGTGCTACTGGGTTGGTGGGTGTGGACCGTTCACTCGCTGACCTCCACCTGGTAGTGATAGTCGTGGTCGTGTTCACTATCCTTGCTCTGGTTGCGAAAACGCGCCACGGCCGGGCAATGACTGCTATCCGTGAGGATTCATTGATGGCAGCTCACCAGGGGATCAGCACGCGTATGTATCGACTCGCCCTGTTCACCGCGTCGGGCGCCTTGGCTGGACTCGCAGGCGGTATGCAGGTACACATTACTGGGTTCGTCGAACCGTCGGTGTTCTCTTTCGAGCTGCTGAGCGATGTACTTGCGGCCACAGTGGTCGGTGGCATCACCGTGGTTGCGGGTCCGCTAGTGGGTGGGGCGCTGATGTTCGGCCTTGCCGAAGGGCTGCGCGATCTACAGGAGTATCGCCATCTGATCAACGGTGCGCTTATCGTTCTTATCGTCGCCTTCGTGCCGTCAGGTGTTTATCTGCTCCTTAAGAACGGTCTGCTGTCGCTGGCCAACATGGTTGGGCTGGTTCGGAAGCCGGAGCCGATCGCGGTCGACAAAGTATCGTTTGCAGATCTTGCGCCAGCAGATGGCGTCTCGGAGGCTCAGGCAGCGACGAGTCGTGCGTTGCGTAAGCCAATAGACTGTGAAGAATCGATACTTCGCGTCGACAATTTGGTCAAGACCTTCGGTGGTGTCAAAGCCGTACGAGGTGTCAGTCTCGACGTGAAGCCGGGCGAGGTGCTCGGAATCATCGGTCCTAACGGATCGGGAAAAACGACGGTGCTCAACCTGTTGTCCGGCGTGTATGTGCCTGACAGCGGTGATGGGGTCCTTGCGTCACACCCGTTCCGTCGCATGTGGGGTAGGCCCAACCACATAATGCGTGCCGGCCTTTCCCGGACATTCCAAAATATCCGGCTTATCGATGGGGCGTCGGTCGCCGCGAACGTTCGCATCGGGGCATATGTGGAGGCATCAGGTGACGATCTCCTGAGTCGGCTCGGGCTTGGCCGATTAAGGCATGGTGGGCAGGATCACAACGCCTCGGAAGAAGCAGTGCGCCATGCCATGGCGCGGGTCGGCATTGCGGACATCGCCGGTCTGGATGTCGCATCTCTGCCGTATGGCTTGAAGCGGAAGGTTGAGATTGCCCGTGGGCTCGTTGCTCGACCTGAGGTTTTACTCCTCGATGAGCCGACCGCAGGAATGACTCCGACCGAGCGTGACGAAATTTTTGATGTCGTTCAGTCCATTCGGGCAGAGGGGACCAGTGTAGTGGTTGTCGAGCATGACGTCGGGTCCATGACCCGGCATTGTGACCGGCTGGTCGTGCTGAACTTTGGCCAGGTCCTTGCATTCGGGCCTTCGGAAGATGTGATTAAAGAGGAGGCAGTGATCGATGCATACATCGGACGAGCTGCTCGAGCTTGACAATCTGTCGGTGACCTACGGGCACGTCACGGCTGTTGATGGTGTCAGCATGACCGTGCGCCGTGGGGAGGTGGTCGCTCTTTTAGGTGCGAACGGTGCCGGGAAGTCGAGCCTACTCCGCGCAATCAATGGAGCCGGGGGGCAGCGGACGGGCACGATCAGCTTTGAGGGTCGCTCCCTTCTCGACGGACCGCGTTACAGAGTCGCCCGTCGGGGTGTCGCCCACGTGATGGAAGGTCGGCGAGTGATTCCGACGCTTTCTGTGGCTGACAATCTATTGCTCGCGGCGCACGCCTCGCGGCGCAGTAAGCGGCGCGAGATCCCAGGACTCCTGGACGAGGTTTACACGTACTTTCCGAGACTTCTCGAACGTCGCGACCAGCCGGCCGGCTTGATGAGCGGTGGCGAACAGCAGATGCTTGCGATTGGGCGCGGTATTGTGTCGAGTCCCGATCTTCTGTTGCTGGACGAGCCCAGTATGGGCCTCGCTCCGATCGTGATTGAGGAAATCTACGAGTTTCTCGGTCAACGGATGGGGACACTCGCTGAATGCGGCATTCTCCTCGCGGAGCAGAGCGCGGCATTAGCGCTCTCGGTCTCTGATCGCGCGTATGTGCTGGCACGAGGCCGGATGGTATTCGACGGACTTTCGGTCGAATTGGACAAAGAGAAGGTCGCCTCCGCGTATCTGAGAGGGTGAGTACGTCGCTCGCTCGTCGGTGCGCGTATCGATTCCATTTGATGGTCACGCACGCAGGGCTGTGTGACCGCCTGCAGGACCGTCAGGAATGAATGACCTGCGGATAGCTCGGAAGGAACTCGCCAGGTTGGTGTTCCTAGTCCGACGACCACAGCGCAAACCGGACGAAAGGGAACTGGCGATGTTCAGTGAGCTCCGAGCGCATGCTCAGCGTCGTGGCATTGCCGCCTTCCTGGCGTGTACGGCTCAATTTCTGAGTGCACTCAACATGGGCATCGGTCCACTCATGATTCCGAGCGTGGCCGCTGACCTCGGGTTCGGTCCGGTTGGTCAGGCGTGGGTAGTCTCGGGGTACGCCCTCGCATTTGCTGGGTTTGTGCTCCTGGGGGGACGCCTCGCCGATGTTTTCGGGGGCGGACGTACACTCATGCTGGGCTATGCCGCTGCCATGCTGTCCGCGTGCGCAGCTACCATCGCACCCTCAACCGCCATCATGATCGGCGCGCGAATAGGTCAAGGGGTGGGAGCGGCGATAACAGTGCCCGCGGCTCTGGCCATCCTTGCGACATCCCAGCGTGGATTGTCTGGACGTTCACGCGTGCTTGCCCTATTCGCTGCGTCCGGAGGAATCGGTTTCGGGTTGGGACTCGCTGCCGGCGGTCTTGCGGCAGACACCGTGGGATGGCGCTGGTTATTCGGGTGCGTTGCGGTTCTGTCGGCGCTCCTCGTGGCGCTAACTTTCGTCTTCGTCGAGCGTACTAAGCGAAGCCAGAGTCGACTCAACATCTGGCCAAGCATCTGGGCCGCGGTGGGTTTGGTCTTGATCGCCTACGCCGTGACCATCGGACCGTCCAGCGAGGGTATGGGCCGGGCCTCACTCGTCGCAGCCCTGGCAGGGGCATGCCTTCTCGCAATATTTGTAAGGAGTCAAGTGCGCGCGAGTGATCCGATCATGCCGCCGGAGTTGTGGGCGCGGCCGCATTTCGCATTAAGCATTATCGCAACCGCGTTGATCTACGGGGCTTGGGTCAGTGCCTACTACTTTGCCGCACTGTTCTTGCAGGATTCTCTGGGCTTGAGCGCCACAGCGGCAGCTTTGGTCATGGCGCCGCTTGCATTTGGTGCTGCCGCAGGCTCACGCATCGCGGCAATGATTCTTCCGAGAGTCTCGAGTCCGGCGATATTGATCGCCGTGGGCTCAATTGAATGCGCGGCATCGATTACGCTACTGGCCACACCCGGACTCACCAGTCCATGGGCTATTGTGCTGCTTTTGACGCTTGTCGTAGGAGGCCAGACAGTGGCGTTCGTATCGCTGAATGTTGTAGCCCTGTCGGTCGCGGAGGTCAGTGAGATGGGAATGGTGGGGTCCGTATTCAATGCCAGTTGCCAGGTAGGTGGAGGGTTTGCAGTGGGGATACTGGCCGCGATCGCCAGCGAGTTCAGTGGCAGCGCCATAGCCGACGGCTACCGTGTGGCATTTCTCTGCGCAGCGTTGCTTGCCCTGGGCGCAGGCATCGTTGCCTCTGGTTCCCGGATCAAAAGAAGGCAAGCAGTCGAGGTAGCACCGCCATAGCTCTCCTTGCCCGGGGCTAGGTTGTTACGGTGTACTAGATTGCGTGTATCCCACCCTCGGCGTCGCCGGCCTCCCACCCATGGGTGCCACGACAATCTGTCGTGGTGTGACGTAACTCAAGATCGCAAACTCAAATTGTGCTGCGGCACACTCCAAGACAGCTTGCGCCTGGTTAAAATATCAGTGACCTAGATCTAAGAAGGCACATTAATGCCGTTGCGGGCAACCCAGTCGCTCGCAAACTTGTGGCGACTTGATCTGGGATTCGAACAACCGACCTAGCGTGGACGCCCGCGCCTTACCCATCGAATAGCAAGGGGTAATTCCAGCCATGAGCAACTCGGTTCTGAACGACGTTCCAACGGTCGACTTCGACTTCTTCAATCGCGAGTTCGTAAATGATCCGTATCCGACCTTGGAGAAGATTCGATCCGCCGGCCGTATCGTCCGGCACGAAACTCTCGGACACTATATCCTAACCGGCTACCGAGACTGTGCCCGCGCGATGGGGCAAGGAAATCTGTTCGCCGCAGACGTCGAATCTATTGGCACGTTGTTCGGTGGACCGCCCTTCGCCGGGATGGAGGGCCAACGACACATGCAGTTCAAGAGCATCTGGGCACACGACCTGAGGCGCAAGACAATCGCCGAGCATACTGTGGTGATCGAAAAGATCGTGCGTGATGCAACGGCGGAAACGATTGAGCGCGCGCGTTCGGGTGAAGTAGTGGATGCCGTCACCGGATTCACTCGGAACATTCCGACGATCGTGATCGCACATATGATGAATCTCCCGTCCGAGAGGGTTTCCGAGTTCATCAACTGGACCGACACGATGGGCGGAATCCTCGAGGGTCGTGACGATCCTTCACCACGCGGCCGCGAGCTTGTCGCGAACGGAGTTGCGGCAACCGCTGAGATGAACGGCTTCGTGGGCACGGTGATCGAGGATCGCAAAGTAAATCGCGGTGAGGATCTGGTGAGCAGGCTTGTCTACACTGATGTGCCGATCGAGGAATCTGAAATGGTCTCGGCCAGCACACAGCTCGTGTTTGCCGGGAACGAGACAACATCAAAGCTGATGGGCCTCTGTCTGATCGCACTCGCGCAGCATCCAGGTCAGCGAGAAGAGTTGCGTAACGACCGCAGCCTCATTCCGCAGGCGGTTGAAGAGATTCATCGTTGGACCAGTGTCAAAAACTGGAGTATCCGGTTCATGAAGAAGCAGACGGAAATTGGCGGCTTGGAACTCCCCGAGGGAACGTCGCTCATGGCCATGCAGGCAGCCGCTAACCGGGACCCGGAGCGCTGGGAGAACCCGGAAGTTCTTGACATTCATCGCCCCGCGAAGGCCCATCTGGGATTTGGTACGGGTCCGCATACCTGCATGGGCCTGAACTTGGCGCGCCTCGAGATCGCGACTGTGCTGAACACACTCCTCGACGCGATCCCGGACTGGGAAGTTCACGATGTAGATTTCGGCCTAGGACCAATGATTCGTGGACCTATCGAGATCCCCCTCTCGGTGCCGTCAGTGCACAAGTGAAGAATTCAACTCAAACTTCAGTACTCAATTGAACCAGCTGGAAGTGCAGGATCGATCATGCTTGTCTCCGTAGAGCTCGAGAAATGTACCGCCTGTGGTGCGTGTGTTCTAGAAGCGCCCGAAGTTTTCGATCAAGACGACGAGGGTATCGTGGTGGTACTGACTAAAACACCGTCAAAGGATCTTCGAGAATCGGTGGAAGATGCAGCTGATGCCTGCCCTTCTGCTGTCATCCAGGTCCACGACGAATGACCGCGCCAGAACGCGATATCGTCGCTACCTGCGTCTTGGAGGTTTAGATGTTCGAGGTCGAGTGTCCCGCTTGCGGCGGTATCACTGAAGGAGTGAATCTTAAGGAGCTCTATCTGGCTGCGCGCGAACATACTATGGCCGACCACGGATACGATGTGCCGCGTGACCATGTGGTTGCTGACGCCCACCAGGTTGACGATTAGTACGCAACGGCACTTGCTCGATAGGCTGGCTATACGTGGTGGGTGGTCATTGATGTGGTTGCTGCCGAGTGTGAAGCGTTGCAATGAGCGGATCTCTGGTCGGTGCGTTCGGTCGAAGCCTTGGTCCCGGGTGCAGGAATACGTCGAGGGTCTGGAACGTACGAAGGGGTCGTGGCGTGTCCCCGGTGAACGGGGCCACTCTGTTTTAGAGTCCTATTGCCAGTGAACTGGGCGGATAGGACGATGTGGCGTGTCCCCCTTGAGTAGGTCCGGGTTGTTCTAGAGTCCTGATTGCCCTGGTGAGGGCGAAGAAGGGACGATAGGGATCATGGCGGGACGCAAACGTCACTCGGCGGAGGACAACGTTCGCAAGCTGCGACGAGCCGACGAGTTGGCCGCGGAAGGCAAGAACGGCGAAGAGATCGCCGCCGCACTCGAGGTGTCGGCGGCCACGCTGTACAACTGGCGTCGCCAGTACTCCGGTATGGACGCCGACCCCGCGAAGGAACTCAAAGAGCTACGGGAGCAGAACAGCCGGCTCAAGCGGTTGCTCGCCGATGCCGAGTTGGAGAAGGACGCGCTGCGGGAGATCGCCAAGGGAAAATTCTGAGCCCGACCGCCAAACGCGCCGCGATCACCCTGCTCACCGGCACCATGCAGATGTCGGAGCGGTTCGCGTGCAAGGTCGTTGGGCTCTCCCGATCCTCCTACCGGCGGCTGCCGTTGGCGCAGACACCGGACGACCCGGATGCCGATCTGCGCGCAGAGCTACGCGGGTATCCCCGCAAGCATCCGCGGCATGGGCTCCGACGGGCGTGGGCGTGGCTGCGCTACGACCAGGGCGCCCTGGTGAACAAGAAGAAGGTTCACCGCCTGTGGAAGGAGGAAGGACTGCAAGTCCGGCGTGCCCCACGCCGCAAACGTGCCGGCCACTCCTCCGTTCCGATCGTCGACGCGGATGCTCCGCATGTTGTGTGGGCAGTGGATTTCCAGTTCGACTCGACCGTCGACGGCAAGACGGTGAAGATCGCGTCAATGGTCGACGAGCACACCCGGATGTCGTTGCTGAACATCGTGGACCGCTCGATCACCGCAGACCGATTGATCGAGGGCTTGGAGAAGGCATTCGCGATGTGGGGTGGTCCGCCGCTGGTATTGCGCATGGACAATGGGCCCGAGTTCATCTCCGAGGCACTGCGGGCCTTCTGCGCTGGGTCGGTGGGGGTGTCCTACATTCCGCCGGGCACGCCGTGGCACAACGGGTTCATCGAGTCGTTCAACAACCGGTTGCGCGATGAGTGCCTGAACCGCAACTACTGGCCTACGCTGCTCGAGGCCCGCGTGGTGATCGAGGACTTCAAGAACGACCACAATCATCGACACCGTCATTCGGCGCTGGGTTACAAGACTCCTGCCGAGTACGCTGCCGGATGCACCCACCGGCACCAGCCCGTGGCGTGCGAGATCGACTGATCGACTGCACGTAGGAACCGGCTCTAGAAACAACCGGACCGACTATCGGGGACCTGCCAGATTGAGCACATGGTGGCGAAGCGGAATCCCGCAGAGGGCACGTGCGCAAACTGCGCCGTGCCGACGAGCTCGCTGCTGCAAGCAAGACGCAGGAGAAGATCGCGGCGGCTGTGACGCTGTACTACTGGCGCCGCCAGTACGGCGGGATGGACACCGACGCAGCGAAGGAACTCATGGAGCTGTGCGAGCAGAACGGCAAGCTCGAGCGGCTGCTCGCTGAGGCCGAACTGCAGAAGGGCGCGCTGCGGGAGGTCGCGAATGACGCTCCTAGATGTCAAGTGGCGAGAGCTCGATAGTCCCGCCGGAGTGCGGTGAACACTTCTCGGGCGAGGTAGCGCTTCTGGCATCTGATGATCTCGGTCATGGATTTGCCTTCTGACGTGCGGCGTTGAGCGTAGTTGCGGGCGCTCTCATGGTATCGCAGGCGTACGGCGATAGCGGTGTGGAGGGCTTGGTTGGCACGGCGATCGCCGCCGCGGTGTTGTCGATGCCGATTTGTCTTTCCTGACGATGCAGGGATGGGTGCCACGCCGCAGAGGTGAGCAAAGGAGGACTCCGACCGTAGCCGCTGCGGGTTGTCTCCGACGGTGACGAGCAATGCCGCTGCAGTGTCGGGTCCAAGTCCGAACACGTCCGAGGTTCGTGGCGCGACTGCGCCGACGAGTAGCGCGAGTCGTTTCTTGAGTTCTTTTGCTTCCCAGCGTAGTTCGCGTGTCCGTCTCGCCAGTAACCGTAACGCGACGCTCGTGGCGTTGGTCGGATCTGCCAATGCGGCGGTGTCGGGTTCGAGCGCGATGCAGGCTTCGAGGAGAGCTGTCGTGCTGTGTCCGCGTAGGTGTGTGCGCAGTGTTCGGGTGCGGTGACGAGCATCGAGCGGATGGCGTTCATCGAGGCGGTTGCGGCTTTGACCGCGCTGGATCGGGCGACCCGCAGCGCACGGATTGCTTCGATGGGTCCGTCACCGTTTTTGGGTTCTGAGAGTTGGTGTCGGGCCAGAGCGGCACGTGCTGCCGCTTCCAGCGTCGATAGGGTCGCTCTTGCCTTTGCTTCGGCGTAGTTTGCGATTCGGTCGGGGTACTTCGACGACGGCATTGTCGTGGTGACGTAGGTGTCGGGTGATGCCGGCGCCATAGGAGGAGGTGCCTTCGACGCCGACTGCGATCGGGTCACCGTGGTCGCGGACCCATGCGACCAGGTCGTCATATCCCAATGTGGTGGTGTTAAATTGACGATTTGCGAGCAGGATTCCGGTGTCGGTGAGGATGGCTGCATGGTGGGTGTCGGCGTGCGTGTCGATACCGCAGTAGACGCGTGGTGGCGTTGGGACCATTGTCACGTAGTGCCTTTCCTCTGATGCGGGGGACGCGACGTTCGGACGGGCCAGTGACGGGCCGAGTGGGGCGGCAGACTCCTATGAGGTCACGGACATCGCGTACTCCGCTTTTTTCTGTTGTGGTGGCCCGCTGGCGTTCGGGTCGACGGGTCCTTCGAAAGGCAATTCGGTGGCCAGGCCAATTTTTGGTCAGACCGTCTCGCCAGGCGGGTTGGTTCGATTATCTCGGGAAAATTCTGATCCAGCTGACAAGGGCCGCGCTGTCGACATGCTCGTCTCCACAATGAGCATGTCGAAGCGGTTGGCCTGCAGAGCGGTTGGGCTCGCCCGTTCCACCTACGCCCGAACACCTCTCGCTCAGACACCAGCAGAGCCCGATGCCGCTCTGAGAGCGACGCTGCGCGAGTACGTCCGCACGCACCCGCTGCATGGTTTCCGTCGCGCCTGGGCGCACCTGAGGCACGACCAGGGCGTCGTGGTGAACAAGAAGAAGGTCCACCGGCTGTGGAAGGAGGAAGGCCTTCAGGTTCGGATTCATCATCCACGCACACGGTCCGGTGTCGGCTCGTGCCCGCAGATCGAAGCCGACGCCCCGCATGTGGTGTGGGCAGTGGACTTCCAGTTCGACTCCACCATCGACGGCAAGGCCATCAAGATCGCCTCGATGATCGACGAGCACACGAGGCGGTCGCTGCTGAACATCGTCGAGCGATCGATTACCGCGCAGCCCCTAGAAGACGAGTTGTACAAGGCATTCGCGATGTGGGGCGGACCGCCGCTGGTGCTGAGGATGGACAACGTACCGGAGTTTATTTCGACAGTGCTGCAATGGTTCTATAGGGACCGCGTCGGCCTTTCGTACATTCCGCCAGGGACGCCGTGGAACAACGGACACATGGAATCTGGGGGTATCTCCCTGGACGAAGTCCGTGGGGGATCAATAGACGTCTAAGGAAATGCGTGAACCGGAATCATGGACAAGCCTGCTCGAAGCTCGGGTGTTGGTCGAGGACTTCAAGGACGACCACAATCTCGGCACCGGCACCGGCACCGGCACCGGCACCGGCACTCATCGCTGGGCTACCTGACGCCCGCCCGGGGGTCCCTCCCGCTTGCGGGGGCGTACGCTGCCCACTGCACCCACACCCACCAACCGGTGGACGGGTACGAGATCGACTGAACTCACAATCGCGACTCTAGAACGACGTGGTCCGACTATTGGGGACCTGCCACCTTAACTTCTCTTGTGAGAACGTTGAACATATTCCGTCTAGGTTGTTGTCAACTACATAGGTATCAGATCACACACGAGGCAACATAATGGCCATGAGCGTTTCGCATTGGGGAATGAAGTTCGATCACGTGAGTGTATCGGTAAGCGATCTAGACGTCGCGCGGAGGTTCTACTGCGACGTGCTGCGCTTCAATCAGATCGAACGGCCAGATTTCGGATTTGATGGCGTTTGGCTAGAGATGTCCGGCACTCCGGTACACCTGACCACTGGCGGTGCAACACCAGGACCGGAACGGCCACTTCGTCCGAACCACCCTCACTTTGCCGTCACACTTGGTGTTGAGCCCGAAGAGTTTCTTCAGCATTTGAAAGCGCACGGTGTCGACGGTCATGAACTGAAGGACTCGCCGGCCGCACGCTGGCAGTACTTCGTTGCGGACCCCGATGGGAACATGATCGAATTCTGCGTGTATAACTAACTAACGAACGGAGTGGGTAGATGATCGACCCGTTGATTCCCGAGCTCGATAAGATCTATGAGGTTCCTGAAGGTACCGTCGATCACTTACGTCAGAACAGTTGGGCTCCGCTGCCTGGGCTACTCACCGCAGGCGCAGTCGAGATCATCCGCGAGCAAGTCGAGAAGTATGCTGCCCCAGTGCAGCCGTCGGAGACTGAAAAGTGGATGACATCAGACGAATACGCGAAGGTACTGCAAAGCCACGATGGAATGGCATGGACCGAAGATTGGTTCCGCGACCTGGCGCTGTCACCTCGGATGTCTAACCTGGCGTTGGATCTGCTGGATCGGCCCGAAGGTCTTTTCATTCACGACATGACATTCACCAAGCCGGGAAATGAAGGGGCTCCGACTCCTTTCCATCAGGACTTCCCCTTTTGGCCATTCGATAGGCAGGGCGCATTCACAATTTGGATTGCGCTCACAGACTTGACGCCCGACATGGGCATACTGAAATTTATGCCGGGTTCACATCGCGAAGGACCTTTGGGTAGGTTCAGTCGGGCTCCGGGTGATGATATCCGTAACACCTACCCGTATCTCGAAGACAAGTATGGTTTCGCTGGCGGCACCGCCCTGAAGGCGGGCGACGCCACTGTCCATTACGACCTCACAGTTCACGGCGCCGATCAGAACGCCACTCCAAATCCGCGCGCCGCATATACGCTGCGCTATATGCCTACGGATGTGGTGTATACGGGTGCACCCCATCGTCACTTCGATGCATTCAAACTGACGCCGGGGGAGCTCTTCGCTGATTCAGCTCAAGTGCCCCGTATCAGCCACGCTTAGTGATCGACCCGAGGAATACACACAATGACCGTACGTCTAAAGGATATAACTGGCAGCGACATCACCTGCGCGCTGTCGATCACTTCTGGCAGCCCAATCGCCGTCGAGATCGCCGCTAGCCTCGGGTTTCGCGCCTTAGTGGTTGATGCGCAGCATGGACCGGTGAGCCCGTACTCACACGAGATGGCCGGAATGGTCCGGGCGGCCGATACGGTCGGCACCCCGGTGTTTGTGCGGCTACCAGAATCAACGCCTGGTTGCATCAACAGGGCGCTGAACGATGGAGTGGCGGGAATCATTGTTCCCTATGTAACAACGGTAGCGGATGCGCAGGCGGTGGCAGATGCCTCTCGGTACCCACCTGTTGGAAAGCGCGGAGCAGCACCCGTCGTTCGTGCCGCTGGATACGGCGTCCGAGATTGGGACGTTTATAAGGACGAGTCGACAAATCGACGCATTGTTCTCTGTCTTCTGAGTAGCAAGGAAGCGACGGAAAACATCGAAGGGATTCTGGCTATTCCGGGGATTGACGGAGTCGCGTTGGATATCGCTACCCTTGCTCGTGAGGTAGGCGCTGAAACCGCGGCGGCGGCTGGCCTCCCCCATGCGGTGGCGGCCGTCAGTGCCGCTCAACAAAATGGGTCGACTTGTGCCGCAGTAGTGCAGGGTGATCAATTCGCGAGGGAATGGAAAGACGCTGGTTGCAATCTGGTTGTCGTTGAAAGTGACACCAGGGTGGCACTCGGTGCGATGAAGAATGCGCTGGGCGTACTGAAAGGTGCAGTGACCGCATGAATAATCTTCGCCGAAAGCTTGCTGCGGGTGAGATTGTCTATTCCTGTTATGGGATGCTGGTTGAGCCGGTATGGGTAGATCTGGTCGGTGCAGCCGGTTTCGACATGCTCGTACTGGATTGTGAGGAAGTTGCTGGGGACAACTACGGCTCCAGCATCGAGAACCTGGTCCGTGCTGCAGACGCTGCCCAAATCTCCAGCTGTATTCGTGTTGTTGAGAATATCCCTGGGGCAATCAATCGGGCTCTTAACACCAAGACCGAGGGCATCTTCATACCGCACGTCCGATCTGCGGCTGAAGCACGTGCGGCTGTCGCTGCCGCACGTTATGCGCCCGTCGGTCTCCGTGGGGCAGCTCCGGTAGTCCGCAGTGCCGGATACGGGGTGCGAGATTGGGACGAGTACTACGCAGACGCCGAGGATGCGCTGGTCTTCATTATGGTTGAGGACAAGGAAGGGGTCTCGAACATCGAAGAGATCGTTCAGGTGCCGGGGATTGACGGTGTGATGGTGGGGACGTGGGATTTGGCCGTGGAACTCGGTCGCGCCCAGATCGGACCGACGCATCCAGAAGTTACCGCGCACGTTGACCGTGTCATCGACGCCACAGTGGGCGCCGGCCTGTTCATGGCAGCACAGGCATGGTCTCCTGAGGCCACCGCTAAGTATGCTGCCCGTGGTTGTCAGCTCCTGTTCGTGAGCCTTGACTCACTTTTCCTGATCGACGGGATGACTGGTGTGAAGAACCTCGCCGATGAACTCGAGTCCGTTAAGGCAACCGTATGATCAAAAAGACGTTTTCAAACGACAGCGATGATCAGACGCGGCTGCGCGGTGCACTGATCGGATGTGGGTATATTTCACCGAGGCATATCCGCGCTTGGGGGCAGACAGAGTCGGCGGAATTGATCGCCGTTTGCGATACGGACATCGATCGTGTGACCAGCGCGGCATCGGCGGCGCGCGTAGAACAGAAGTTCACATCGGTAGATGATCTGCTCGACGCATTGGGGAGCGAGCTAGATTTTGTGGATGTATGTGTGCCGCCCGAATATCATTTGGATGTGATCGACAAGGTAAGCGCGCGAGGAATCCATGTTCTTTGCCAGAAGCCTTTGGCTGCCACAATCGAAGACTCATTGCGTATTGCTCAAATAGTAGAAGAGCGCAAAATTGTATTCGCAATTAATGAAATGTGGAAGTGGATTCCGGCGTATGAACATATATGGGGCCTACTCAAATCTAATCAGCTTGGAGAAATTCAATTCGTAAAGTTTACTGGTCATTCCAATCTTCTCCTTCCGCGACGCGATGCCTCGATTTTTGAAGAGATTCCCGACCGGCCGAGTGTGGCTAATCGGGATGCGTTGATGCCGCGGTTTTCTACCATGAAGCAGCTTATCGTACTCGAGTATGGTGTTCATATCCTCGATATGCTTCGCGAATGGTTCGGCGAGCCTAAAGAGCTCAGGGCGACTCTGGGGCGATCAAATCCAGATCTTATTGGAGAAGACTCGGCATTCATCGAGTTGAAGTATGGCTTCATGGCGGAAGTCTTGCTGGACTGGAGTATGCCGGGTCCTGAGACTCCGGATAATATCGATGGCGAGTCGCTTCTAATACGTGGTAGTAAAGGGATGATTACCGCGTATGCGGGTAAGTGGGTCGAATGGCATCCAGTTAGCGGGAAGGTTCAGCGATATCGCTTCCCGGCAGACACACGCGATAGCGGATTTTCGCGTAGCCACCAAGACTTCTCTAAGGCGGTCATCGAGCAAGTGGAGCCGGCTTCCTCGGTGAAGGGAAATCTGGCAACCCAAGGCTTGGTGATGTCGAGTTATGCTAGCGCTTCTAGTGGCGACTGGATCGCAGCGCCGGCCGCTGCCATTTCCGCGGCGACCTCTCGGTGGTGAAGTGTTTCACCGCGCGGTCCTTTTGCGCCCGCTCGTGGTCACCGCCCTATTCGGGGCCTACCTGGTGATGCCGCTGGCTGGCCCCCGCGCAGGTGGTGACTGGATCCCGCTGGCGGTGCCAACGGGCGATCACGCTGGCTGATGTGTGCGACGCCGGAATCCTCGGGCCGATCAGAGATGGTTCGAGATCAGGAGGTCCAAATCGGAATCAAGGAGACGATGCCCCATGCTCGACAAACTCTATGCAGGGATTCTCGGGCTCACCGGAATTGGCTTCGGAGGTTACGTGCTGCTCGAAGAAGCCACACACGCTGCTGCAGGTGAACGCGCGGGTCGAGAATCCTGTGCAAGAGGCGGGCACACTGGAGCGAATTCAACTCGCCAATCAAAGCTGTGAGCGAATCGAGGCGTCCGCACTCGAAGTTCCAACAGGAAGGGGATTGATCGGCCCAAGAATTTCGGACAGTGGACCCGCTTAGGATGATCGACGCGGGCGGCAAGGTCGTCGCGGATCAGGCGCATCCGCTCGATCCCGTCGATGCCGCGGTCGGACGGCTCATCGGTGTCCCAGTTCTCGAACCGGGTCCCGTCCACGGGGTCGACGTGTGCTTCGCGGCCGAGGGTGACCACCACATCGACGTCTTGAACCACCTGCGGATCAACGGATCTCGGTGTTTCACCCGTGATGTCTACACCGACCTCGAGCAGGGACTGCGCGGACAGGGCGTTGACGGCGGTACCGGGTTTGGTTCCGGCGGAGTACACGTCGACGCCGTTGCCGGTGACTTTTCGCATCAGCCCGGCTGCCATCTGGGATTTGCCGCCGTTCTTCACGCACACGAACAACACGGAGGGTTTCGTCATCGGTCTGTCCCCGTCTCAGGCGGTGGCGGGAACGAGTTCGGCGATCAGCGCCTCGACCCGGGAGCGGATGTCGTCGCGGATCGGACGGACCGCCTCGACGCCCTTGCCGGCCGGGTCCTCGAGGGCCCAGTCGCGGTAGCTGACCCCGGGGAAGACGGGGCAGGCGTCGCCGCAGCCCATGGTGATGACCACGTCGGAGGTGTGGACGGCGTCGGGGGTGAGGATCTTCGGGGACTGGCCGGAGATGTCGATGCCGATCTCGGCCATCGCCTGCACGGCGGCGGAGTTGATGGTCTCGGCCGGGGCGGATCCGGCGGAGCGGACCTCGATCCGATCGCCGGCGAGGTGGGTGAGGAATCCGGCGGCCATCTGGGAGCGGCCGGCGTTGTGGACACAGACGAACAACACGCTGGGTCGGGAAGCCATGCGAAATGCCTTTCGGAGGTAGGTGTCGATCAGGAGTCGTGATTGTCGAGCGTCACGGCCGGCGTGGGCGTGCGCTGCTCGGCGAATCTCCCACGCAGAGCGAGCGAGACGTACACGAGTCCGACGAGGACGGGCACCTCGATCAGTGGGCCGACGACACCGGCGAGGGCTTGGCCGGAGGTGGCGCCGTAGGTGGCGATGGCGACGGCGATGGCGAGTTCGAAGTTGTTGCCCGCTGCGGTGAACGCCAGGGTGGTGGTGCGCTCGTACCCGAGACCCATTGCGGCGCCGAGGAGGTAGCCACCACCCCACATGATGGCGAAGTAGGCGAGTAGCGGGATCGCGATGCGGACGACGTCGAGCGGCCGGGACGTGATCTGCTCGCCCTGCAGGGCGAAGAGGATGACGATGGTGAACAGCAGCCCGTAGAGCGCCCACGGCCCGATGCGGGGGATGAACTTGGACTCGTACCAGGTGCGGCCCTTTGCCTTTTCGCCGTAGCGGCGGGTGAGGTAGCCGGCGAGCAGCGGGATGCCGAGGAAGATGAGCACCGACTTCGCGATCTGCCACGGCGAGGTGTCGATGGTGGTTTGCTCGAGGCCGAGCCAACCGGGCAGGACCGAAAGGTAGAACCAGCCGAGGACGGCGAACATGATCACCTGGAACACCGAGTTGATCGCCACCAGCACGGCGGCGGCCTCGCGGTCACCGCAGGCGAGGTCGTTCCAGATGATCACCATCGCGATGCAGCGGGCCAGCCCGACGATGATCAGGCCGGTGCGGTACTCGGGCAGATCCGGCAGCAGCAGCCAGGCCAGGGCGAACATCAACGCCGGGCCGAGTACCCAGTTCAGTACGAGGGACCCGACGAGGAGTTTGCGGTCGCCGGTGACGGTGTCGAGACGGTCGTAGCGGACCTTCGCCAGCACCGGGTACATCATGATCAGCAGACCGAGGGCGATCGGCAGGGATATTCCGTCGACCTCCACCGCGGACAAGGCATCACCCAGACCGGGGATCATCCTGCCCAGCAGCAGCCCGGCCACCATGGCGACGCCGATCCACACCGGCAGGTACCGGTCGAGGGTAGACAGTTTTCCGACGACGGCCGGGTGGTGTTCGGTGGTGGTTGCCTCGCTCATGCCGGCACCTCCGCCGCGCACGTCTCGGACGGTACGACGGGTCCACCTTCGGTGAGCAGCACCGCGGACAGCTGCTGCAACGCGGACGGAACCACCCAGTAGTAGACCCAGGTGCCGCGGCGTTCGCAGTCCAGCAGTCCCGCCGACCGGAGCACCTTCAGGTGATGGGAGATCGTCGGCTGGGACAGGTCGAACGTTTCGGAGATGTCGCACACGCACGCCTCCCCACCTGCATGAGAGGCCACGAGGCTGAGCAGGCGCAGGCGGACCGGGTCACCGAGGGCCTTGAACATCCGGGCCAGATCGCCGGCCCAGTCCTCGGTCAACGGTTCGCGTACCAGCGGTGAGCAACACGCACCACTCTCCGGCAGTTCCTGATTCGACATAGGTCGATATTGACAGACATCGAATCAGTCCACAAATGAACAGTCGATGAATGGGCGTGGGTACATGCTTTTCTGGATACAGAATCAGATGTATCGTTTGGGTGTGGACACTCTGATGCACGGTGATGCACTTGCCCGTTTCGGGTACGCGCTCTCGGATTCGACACGCACGCAGATCCTGCTGCGTCTGCGGACAGCGCCGGGCTATCCGTCCGAGTTGGCCGAGCAGATCGGGGTGTCGCGGCAGATCCTGTCGAATCATCTGGCGTGCCTGCGAGGCTGTGGACTGGTGGTCGCCGTCCCCGAAGGGCGACGGGCTCGCTACGAACTGGCGGATCCTCGTATCGGGCGTGCGCTCGACGACTTGATCGGTCTGGTCCTGGCCGTCGATCCGTCCCATTGCCCGACAGCGGATGCGGAAGGGTGCTGCTGATGGCTTCCGATCTCGGTACACCGGGGATGCGGCCACCCAGTCTCTCGGCGGATCGTCGCCAGTTGCTCTCGCGCCGGATTCGGTGGTTGGTGGCCGCGACGATTACTTACAACGTGCTCGAGGCGGTCATCGCGCTCACCGAGGGCACTCGGGTGTCGTCTGCCGCGCTGATCGGATTCGGGCTGGACTCCGTGATCGAGGTGTCCTCGGCGGTCGCCGTGGCCTGGCAGTTCGCGGGCAAAGATCCCGAAGCGCGCGAGAAGATCGCGCTGCGGATCATCGCTTTCTCTTTCTTCGGACTCGCGCTGTATGTGAGCGTCGACGCTCTCCGGTCACTGATGGGGCTGGGCGAAGCGCAACATTCGATTGTCGGAATCGGTTTGGCTGCTGTGAGTTTGGCGGTCATGCCGGTGCTGTCCTGGGCGCAACGGCGAGCCGGACGTGAACTCGGCTCCCTCTCGGCGGTCGCGGACTCCAAGCAAACCCTGCTGTGCACCTACCTGTCCGCCGTCCTCTTGGTCGGCCTGCTGGTCAACAGCCTGTTCGGCTGGTCCTGGGCGGATCCGATCGCCGCGCTGGTGATCGCGGTGATCGCCGTCAAGGAAGGGCTCAACGCCTGGAAGGGCGAGAGCTGCTGCGCCGCACCGGTCAATCCCACCCCCGATACCGCAGCGCACGACTCCGAGTGTTGCGGCGAGTGAACTGAGGCGCTCGAATCCGCGCCGCCGTGGCGTAATCCCGGCTCAGGCCGGTGCGGGAGAGGTATCGGTGGCCGCGGGAAGCAGACGCGGCACCAACCGGACGTAGATCACCATGCCGACGACCTCGACGAGGGTCTGGGTGACCACGACCACCGCGGCGACCGCGAGATGGTCGGGCAGGGCTAGCGCGAGGGGCAGCACGACCAGGGAGTTGCGGGTCGCTCCGCTGAACACCACGGCCCGCCCGGCCGGCGGGTCCAACCGACACAACCGGGCGACCAGCAGTCCCGCGAACGCCATCACCACCAGGAACGCCACGTAGAAGGGGACCACCGCGGCCACATCGGCAACCTGGCCCTCGAGCTTCGGCACCTGGGAGGCGACCACCACCAGCAGGGTGGCCGCCATCAGCGGAACCATCAGTGCGGTCGCCGCCGCCGATGCGCTCCGCCCCGATTGCGTACGCGCCGACCAGAACTGGGTGGCCCACGCCAGCGCGAGGGGGATGACGATCAAGACGATGAACGCGGTGACGAACGGTCCGACGTCGACGATATCGGACAGGTCCGAACCGAGAAACAGCACGAGAAACACCGGGAGCAGCAGAATCTGGGTGAGCAGCAGCAGCGGGGTCGCCGCGAGGAGACGGCGGCTGCTGCCGCCGGCCAGCCCGGAGAAGACGATCACGTAGTCCACGCACGGGCACAGCAACACCAGCAGCACACCGATCCGCACCGCCTGGTCGGCGGGCAGGAAGGTGAACATCGCGGCGACGACGAGCGGGACGAGCAGGAAGTTGGCCGCCAAAATGGCCGCCAGGAACCGGCCGTCACGCAGTGACTGCAGCAGTTCGGCGGCCGGCACCTGCAGGAATGTCACGAACAGCAGCGCGCCGAGGACCGGGTTGATCGCGTGCTCGAGGCCAGGGCCCGCTGCCGGTGCGGCCCAGCCGATCCCGGCGCCGGCGACCATCGCCGTGAGGTAGATCGCCACCTGGTGCTGTTCCATTCGCGCGACCACACCCTGTGGCTGTGCCACTGCTCGTCTCCCTCGTCGGTTCTTTTTTGCCTACGCCCAAGGCGCGGTCATTGTCGCGCACTTGGGTCGGCGATCGGTCATCGTCGGCGGTCGCCGTCATGCCCTCACTCCGAACAACTCGGTCACCAGCGGTTCGGCCGCCTCGGGGGCGCGCACACTCGACACCAGGGCGCCGCAGACACCGTTCAGGTCGTCGTTGCGCTGCGGCGTTCGAGGAAGACGGTGTCGCGCCACACACCGTCGAGTTGGGCGATGCGTTCGCGGACGCCGATGGTGCGGAATCCGGCGGAGTGGTGCAGGGCGATGCTGGCTCGGTTTTCCGGGAAGATCGATGTCTGCAGCGTCCAGATTCCGGCGTCGTCGGCGGCGATGACCTGGGTGCGCAGCAGGGTCTTGCCGACGCCGCGCCCGCGCATGCCGTCGGCGACGTAGATCGAGTTTTCGGCGACGCCTCGGTAGCAGTCCCGTCCGGACGTCGGGCTCAGCGTGGCCCAGCCGGCCACCGTGCCGTCGATCTCGGCGACCCACCGATGATCGGGGAGCCACTGTGCGTCGAGGGATTCCCGGGTGGGCACTTCGGTGGTGAAGGTGGCGGTGCGGGTGGCGATGCCCTCGCCGTAAATCCGGCGCACGTCCTTCCAGTCCTCGTCTGTCATGGGGCGGACGGTTATATCGCCGGGTAGGTCGTCCGGGCAGCACGGACGCGAGGTCAGCACGCCCATGACCGCGTCCGCGGCGTGTGGCAGTCCGGTGCAGCAGGAGGGGTTGACCGTGACGACGGTGCTTGTGCGGCTTTTGTTCACGGTGACGAAGCCGACGTCCGCGAGCTTGCGGACGTGATGCGAGACGGTGGGCTGTCCTATGTCGAGGGCGTCGGCGAGCTCGCCGACCGTGATCCCGGCAGGCCGGGATGCGACCTGGTGGAGCAGCCGGACCCGGGTGGGGTCGGCCAGGCAGGCGAACCAGCCGGCGTAGGTGACCGCATCTTCGGTCGCCAGCGCATCTTTCGGGTGGGTGGTCGGGGCGGCCGGCATCTCCACGGAACTCATGAACTTCACTATATCGATATACATCGATGGTTGAATTCATCGACGAGCATCGATACTCTCCGAAATCGGTAGATCGATGAACGTCGATGAAAGGATTTCGAGATGAGTGCTTTGCCTGTGGTCGTAGTGGGTGCAGGGCCGATCGGCCTCGCCGCCGCCGCCGAATTGCGTGAGCGCGGCCTGACTCCGCTGGTCTTCGAGCGTGGCCCGGTAGCCGGTGCTGCCGTCGCCGAGTGGAATTATGTGCGATTGTTCTCCCGTTGGGGGGAGTTGATCGACCCCGCCGCTCGCCGACTGCTCGAGGCGGCCGGCTGGGCAGCCCCGGACAATGACGCATATCCGACCGGCCAGGACTGGGCCGAGAACTATCTGCAGCCGCTGGCATCCGCGCTCGACGACGTGGTGGAGCTGGGCACCGAGGTGATCGGGGTGGCCCGCCGCGGCCGGGACCGGGTGGTCGACGCCGGCCGCGACACCGAACCACTGTCGGTGCACCTTCGCCGCGCCGACGGCACCGAGGACCGCATCATCGCTCAGGCGGTCATCGACGCCTCTGGAACCTGGGGCGCCCCGAACCCGCTCGGCGGCGAAGGCCTGCCGGCACTCGGCGAGAAGGCTGCCGCCGACCGGATCGAGTACCGGGTCCCGAACCTTGCCGACGCCGCAGTGCGAGCAAGGTATGCGGGCAAACACACCGTCATCGCCGGCAGTGGCCACTCCGCGCTGACCGCGATCGTCGCGTTGGCCAATCTGGAGAAGCAGGCCCCGGGCACCCGCATCAGCTGGGTGTTGCGCCGCGGTGACGTCGGCTCCGCGTTCGGCGGCGGCGAGGACGACCAGCTACCCGCCCGCGGCGCCCTCGGCCTGCGTGCCAAGGCGGCCGTCGATGCCGGACTGTTGCAGGTGGTTCCCGGGTTCCGCACCGCGACAGTCGAACCCGCCGGTGAGCAGGCGGCGTTGGTCTCCGACACGGGGGCCCGCATCGAGAACGTCGACCGGGTGGTGGTGCTCACCGGGTTCCGGCCGGACCTGTCCTGGCTGTCGGAGATCCGACTCGGGCTGGATCCCGTGCTGCAGGCCCCGACCCAGTTGGCGCCGTTGATCGACCCGAACGTGCACTCCTGCGGCACCGTCTACCCGCACGGGGTCGCTGAACTGTCACATCCCGAGCCGAATGTGTTCCTGGCCGGGATGAAGAGCTACGGCCGTGCCCCGACCTTCCTGGCAATGACGGGGTACGAGCAAGTCCGCAGTATCGCCGCCGCCCTGAGCGGGGATCACGACGCCGCGGCCCGAGTCGAGCTGACCCTGCCCGAGACCGGGGTGTGCGGGGGCGCCGGGGTGTTCGACGAACCCGAACCCGCCACCGTGGGTGGCCGCGGCGGCGCACCGACTCCGCAGCTGGTGACTCTGTCTGCCCGTCCGAACGGATAGTCCGTGACCGAGATCGCATCGGGTCGAGCGGAAACATGCAGCTGAGGGGCCCCTAGGTTGACGCCCCGCCATCCACGATCGGTCAACCGAACCGGGAAGGCCGGTGAGCGTCCGCGATCCCCGACATGATGTAGCTATCAGCTACGCTTGTAGCAAACAGCTACACCACATGGGGAGCGAAGCGATGCAAAGCAGTGCGGACAAGGTCACCCGCCTGGCAGCCGACCTGGTAGCCAGCGCCATGGCCGAGGGAGAACGGCAGCACCGCACAGGACGCCAGCAACTCGAACACTGGGCCCGGGTGGGGCGTGCGGTCTCGAGCCGGCAGACCGCGGCTCGCCGCCGAGTAGAAGACGCTCTCGCCGGCCGGGTGCCGATCGGTGAACTCGGCACCGAGGAAGGCACGGTGTTCAACGCCGAGATCAACGCGGCGATCGAGGAACAACTGGCCACCGCCCATTACGGCACCGCGCTCGCGGCCCAGGGAATCACCACCGTCGCGCTGTCCGAGGATGGTCAGATCGTCGAGTACCGTCCCGACGGCACACACGCAGTCCTGCCCGAGTGAAACGTCTCGACCTGGTGGTCGGCTGCAACGGCGCCGGCAAGTCCACCTTCGTGGCGCTCACCCTCTCTCCCCTGCTCCCGGCCCAACCGTTCGTCAATGCCGACGAGATCGCCAAACAACGATGGCCGGAGAATCCGGCTGCCCACTCCTACGACGCGGCAGAGATCGCCGCGAAGACCCGGACGCACCTCCTGGCCCTGGGGAAATCGTTCATCGCCGAGACGGTGTTCTCCCATCCGTCGAAGCTGGAGCTGATCGACGAAGCGCGCACACACGAGTACACCGTCGTCTTGCACGTGGTGATGATTCCCGAGGAGTTAGCGGTCCAGCGTGTGCGCTACCGGGTGCGAGCCGGCGGGCACGATGTGCCCGAAGACAAGATCCGCCAGCGATACCGAAGACTGTGGGGTCTCGTCGCTCAGGCATTCCCACGTTGCGATCATGCGACCGTGTACGACAACAGCTCGATCACAGGCCCGCGCATCGTCGCACAGTTCACCGACGGACACCTCGTCGGCGCAGCCACCTGGCCTGCATGGACACCCGCAGAACTGACCTCGCACACGAGCCGAAGTGAGCAACTATAGGCGCAGCAATAGCCTGGCGGATCCTGTTGCGTCCAACTCTCGGTTGCTTCGTCTGAGGAAGCGGACTTCCACCCACCACCGGGTGGGAGCGCATTCTCCGCGAGAGGACCCTTCCGATGACCACCCACTTGTCCGCCCATCCCGACGCCGGTCACGCCGGGGGTGTGCGATGACCGCCCCCGCTGTCCTCGTCGAGGACCTGCATGTCGCCTACGGCAAAACCTGGGCCCTCGACGGAGTCGACGTCGCTGCCGCGGCCGGGACCACCCTCGGGGTACTCGGCCACAACGGCGCCGGTAAGACCACCTTGATCCGTACTCTGACCACCCTGGTGCGCCCCACCATCGGCCGGGTGGAGGTCGAGGGTCTGGACGTCGTCGCCGACGCTACCGAGGTGCGCCGCCGGATCGGGGTGACGGGCCAATACGCCGGACTCGACGAATTTCTCACCGCCAGAGAGAATCTGGAGCTGATCGGCCGCCTGACCGGGCTGCGCCGCACCGCCGCCCGCGCACGGGCCGACGCGCTGATCGACCGACTCGGGTTGCACGAGTACGCGACTCGGCGGATCGGGGAACTGTCCGGTGGCTCCCGCCGCCGGGTCGACCTGGCCGTCAGCCTCGTCGGATCCCCGTCGGTGCTGTTCCTGGACGAACCGACCACCGGTCTCGACCCGATTGCCCGCGCCGGCCTGTGGGACGTCGTCGACGAGCTGACCATCAGCGGCACCACCGTCGTGCTCACCACCCAGTATCTGGAGGAAGCCGACCGACTCGCCGACCACATCGTGGTCCTGAGCCGGGGTCGCGTCGCCGCCCGCGGCACCCCCGCCGAGCTGAAACGGATCGTCGGCGGCAAGGTCCTGACCGCGACCGTCCCCGCCCACCAACTCGGCAGCCTGCCGTTCATCCCGGACACCGATCACCGTCTCGACGACGGCAGAGTTCGGGTGTCGGTCACCGTCGACGACGCGCCCGCCGCGGCCGAAGTGGTCGCTCACCTGCACCGAGGCGGCGTCGAGGTCACCGACCTGGACGTCACGTCCCCGAGCCTCGACGACGTCTTCACCCACCTCGCCCACACCGGAGCCCACCGATGACCACCATTCGCACCACCACGACGGGGCGGTTCCCGATCGGGGACCAGCTCGCCGCCCTCACCGTCCGCAACCTGCGCACCAGCGCCCGCGTTCCGCAGCTGCTGATGTTCTCGTTGACCATGCCGATGGCGATGCTCGTCCTGTTCAGCCAGGTCTTCCGCAGCGTCGCCGCCGGGCCGGGCTTTCCACCCGGGGTCAGCTACATCGTTTTCCTCACCCCGGCCATGCTAGCCGTGTCCACCGTGATGGCCGGCACGAATGCCGGAGTGTCTGCGGCGATCGATCACACCAACGGCCTGCACGATCGCTTCGCGGCCCTGCCGATGCGCGCGGTGTTGCCGGGGGTGGCCCGCACCGTCAACGAGGCGGTCTTCACTCTCGCCCGGGCCGCGCTGCTCGGGATCGCCGCGGTCGCTTTGGGATTCGAGTTCTACGGCACCGCGCTCGATGCCGCCGCCGCGGTCGTCGTGCTGGTGGTGCTGGCCGGGGCGATGAGCGCCTTGTTCGGGCTCATCGGGGACCGGCTCCGCCGCCCGGATGTGGTGCAGTTCGCCGGAATGATGGTGATGATGCCGCTGATGTTCATCTCGAGTGCCTTCGCGCCGATCGAGACCATGCCCGGCTGGATGCAGGCTATGGCGACGGTCAATCCGGTCGCGCACGCCACCGACGCGCTGCGCGGGCACGTGCTCGGCGCCGCGACCCTCGGTGACACCGCTGCAGCCCTGGTCGCGGCGATCGGGTTGTGGGCGGTGGTCACCGCCGTCCCGATTCTCACCCGCCTGGTTCGGTCAGCGCGCGCCCGCTGAACGAAGACTTACCCGCCCCGCCCTTTCCCTTCCGCAGGGAAAGGGCGGGGCGGGTTCGTCATGTGCACTGCTGGTCCGGAGCCGGGCACTCTTCTTGCCCCCACCCTGCGAGAGGGTAGGGGCAAGTTCGGGGGTGCTGGAATCAGCGGATACGCCCGAGCGGGGCGACGACAGCGCTCATGCGGCGGCGCCGAGCAGATGCAGTTCCTCCGCCACGATCAGATCGACCTCTTCACTGGTCAGACCCGAAAACAAATGTGTGGTCAGCATCGCTCTCACCTCCTCACCCGCTTCAACTGGTACGTCGAAGCGGAGAACCCGTCATCGACATCGACACCCATACAGACGAGGAACCTGGCTTTCGGACGCACGATGCGTCCGAAGGCGATGACTGTCGTCCGTACCTGAAAGATGACTCAGAGGGTCGTCACCGCGCCGTCAGGCGAGGATGCTGGAGACGGAGAGGAACCGGAACATCATGAGCGAGGACACTTCCACCACGACGACATCCCAGGCGCCGGCTGATCTGGACCAGCTCTGGCGCCGCTTCTCGAGCGACTTGCGGGCCTTCATCGCCCGCCGGGTCTCGCGTCCCGAGGACGCCGACGACATTCTGTCGATCGTGTTTCTGCGGATGGCCAAGAGTCTGGACAATTTACGGGAGCAGGACCGTCTCCTCGGATGGATGTATGCCATCACCCGTAACGCGATTACTGACTACTACCGGTCGGCGCCTCATCGGCGGGAACTCGCCGTCGACGCCGTCCCGGACAACCCACTCGCCGGCGAACCCGATCCCGACGAGGCGGCGGCGAAAGAGCTCGCCTCGTGCCTGGTGCCGATGCTCTCCGGGCTGCCCGCCGAGCAGGCTGCGGCGGTGAAGATGGTCGACCTCGACGCCCGAACCCATGCCGCTGCGGCCAGCGAGGCGGGAATTTCGGTGTCCGGGATGAAGTCCCGGGTCCAGCGCGGCCGTGCAACTCTTCAAGCTCGGCTGCACGCTTGCTGTCAGATCAGCCAGGACCGCACCGGTCACGTACACGACTACCAGCCGCGCGGCGGAGCCTGCGCCTGCGGAACCACGCCACCGGACGATCAGTAGGCCTGCAATCCAGTGGGTCAACTCCGGTCATCCGCGCATCACCACGCACAGACAGCGGTGCGGTGCGAGCCCACTTTCGCTCGCACCGCACCGCCGTGTCGACTGGTCGAGAGCTATTGGCAGCCGCATCCGCCACCGGCCGTCGCCGCCGGACCACAGCACGTCGACTTCTCGCTCTGATCACAGCAGGTGGTCTGCCGTTCGGTGCTGCAGCACGTCGGTGCGGCAGCCTGGGATGGTGCGTCCGTCCGATCCGTCGTCGGGGTCTCGAACTCGTTGGTGCCCGTCATGGTGACTCCTTGATCCGTAGGGATGGGTACCAGATCAGACGGAGCAGGACGAGAAAGGACGCAACGCTGCCACGACGGTGGCGTCGGACGGGTGCGCTACTTCGCGGTGTCCAGGCGGAAGATGTTGGTGAAGAAATCCTTGATGGCCTGAATCTTCTCGTTGGTCAATTCGATGGCGTGGCGACGTGATTCTTCGAGTGCAGTAGACATGGGAAATTCCTTTCACAAGACGGGCACGGTCTGACGATCGACATTGTGCAGTTCGTCGGTGACATCCAGATGACGAGACGATGGCATCGGTGTAGATTCGTCGGCTCACCAATCGGCAAGCGTCCGAGTGAGTTCGGGGCGCCTGGTCGGCTACATTGGCCCGATGACGACGAGCAGCCCAGGTAGCCGGGTCGAGATCACTTACTGCACGCAGTGCCAGTGGTTGTTACGCGCAGCATGGATGGCGCAGGAACTTCTCGGCACCTTCGGACAAGACCTCGGCGAAGTCGCGCTCGTACCCGGCACGGGCGGAATCTTCCGTATCGCCGTGGACGGTGAACTCATCTGGGACCGCAAGGAGAAAAGCGGATTCCCCGAGATCACCGTCCTGAAGCAACTGGTCCGTGACCGGGTGGCTCCCGACCGCCACCTCGGGCACAGCGACCGCGCCGAAACCTGACCGGTCAGATTCCCAGCGACTCCTCGAGGACGCGCAACTCGTGGCCGAGCCGGGCCGGAATCGACTTCAGGTCGGGCACCGCGCTGCGGCAACCGGTGACTCCGAAGGAGATGGTGTCGTCGTTGCTCGTGCAGGTGATGTTCAGCGCCTGACCGTCCACCGGAATGGACAGCGGGTAAATGGCGTCGAGCCGTGCACCGTTCCAGTACAGCGGGGAGCTGGGCCCGGGAACGTTCGAGATGATGAGGTTGAACGGCGGACGCAGCCGCGAGTTGTGCCCGAAGAGCATGCTCGCACCGACCGGCGCCGCACCGACAGCGCTCATCGCCAGGATCTGGGTGGCGCTCATCGACTCCAGCGCCTCTTTGCCTTCGCACATGCTGGTGCGAATCGTGTCCAACCGATCCGCGGCATCCGGCTGGTGCGTGCCGAGGTTGCACATGAGGACACCGATGTTGTTCCCCGTCGCCGCCTGGCGTTGGTTCTGCAGGGACACCGGCACCATCGCGACCAGGGGTTCCGCCGGGAGCGCGTCGTGATCCTCGAGGTAGCTGCGCAGCGCACCCGATGACATCGCGAGGACGACGTCGTTGATGGTGGAGTCGGACAGTTTCGCCACCAGGCGCAGGCGTTCGAGCGGCCACGACTGGGCAGCGAACTGGCGTGCACCGGTGATCGGAACGTTGAAGGGAGTTCTCGGAGCGGACAGGGCGAGCGGACCACCCTTGTCCCGGAACGCCCGAGTGATCGTTCCGGCGAGTGCGGGAACGAGTCCGGCAACGTCTCCGGCGGTGTCGCGCGCGGTGCGCAGCGTAGCGCCGGCAAGGTTGGAGAGGCTGAATCCGCCCGAAGACTGCGCGCGGGGCGGTCGTGTGTGTGCCCGCTCCCACGGAGCGGGCATATCGCGCTCCTCGGAGTTTTCACTGAGCGCGTTGCGCAGCATCTTCATCGCGGTGACGCCGTCGGCCACCGAGTGATGGATCTTGGTGTAGACAGCGAAGCGTCCGTCGCTCAAGCCCTCGATGAGGTGCATCTCCCACAACGGCCGGCTCCGGTCGAGGAGCGATTCGTGCAACCGCGAGCACAGCGCCATCAACTCGGCCTCGGTGCCCGGAGCGGGCAGGGCGTCGTGGCGGATGTGGTGCTCGAGGTCGAGTTCGTCGACCGTCTCCCAGCTCCACTGACCGAACGAGGACAGGGACCGGCGGGCACGCTTGGCCAGTTTCGGGGCAATTGTCCCGGTGCTTTCGGCGAGCGCGCGGTCGAGCAGGGCGCGGATGTCGTGCGTGTCGGCACCCTCCGGCGGCTGGAAGATTTCGACACCGCCGACATGCATTGGATGCTCGCGAGACTCGCCGAGGAGGAACATCGAGTCGAGAGGTGACATGGGGAGCGGCATCTATTGCCCTTTCCATCCCGGGGACGGTTTCCCGGATCGCGGGAGGTTTCGTCTCTGGTTTGAGGTGACGGCGGGGACGGTGGCCACCCTTGTCGGGCGCCACCACTAAATAACTAATCGATATGGGACGGGTCACGAATCAGTGACGCTGGTATTTGTACCAGGTTTTCGGTGAGCCATGCCACTAGACAAGCGTCCAACTCCAGGTGGCTGCGCGGGGTATGTGACACCCACGTGAACACGCGAAAATTGTGCACTCAGTGCGGAATTCGATTGAGTGTGCCCTGGCTAGAGTCGAAAGTCCCATATCAGCGACAATCGCGGCATGGACAAGCAGTGGGCGGTAGTGAAACACGTGTCGTTCGAGGGGCCGGGATTGGTTGGGGCCCTTTTGAAGAACCGCGGGATTTCTTACGTCGAGTACCCGATGTATCGCGCCTTCGAACTTCCCGCCGCCGCCGACATCGGCGGTCTCGTGGTGATGGGCGGTCCGATGGGTGCGTTGGACGATGTTACCCACCCGCAACTTCCGCGAGAGCGAAAATTCATCCGGGATTCAGTCGCCGCCGGGCTCCCGGTGCTCGGAATTTGCCTCGGCGCCCAACTTCTCGCCGCTGCCTTCGGCGGTGAAGTTCGGACCGGTCCGGTCCCGGAGCACGGTGCCGGACTGGTGACGGTGACCGACGAGGGCGCCCGCGATCCCGTGTTCGGTTCGGCCGGAAGTCAGTTTGCCGTCGTTCACTGGCACAACGACACCTTCGATCTTCCGGAGGGGGCGACACGGCTCGCGAGTAGTGACGCCTACGAGAACCAGGCCTTCAGGCTCGGTCGCCGCGCATACGGGTTGCAGTTCCATGTGGAGCTGACGCGCGAGCACCTATCGGTGATGCAGAACCACATGCCCGCGGGCACGGCACCGTCCGGAGAGCATATGGACGAAGTGGCTGCCGTCGGGCGAGTGGTGATCGGCGCGTTCCTGGACCTCGCCGAGAGCTGAGAAGAAACACTTTCCGGTTCACCGATGAGTTTCGAGGACGACGGCAGTCTGTATCGATGACCTTCCGCTGGGGAAGGACTTCGAGAAGGAGATTGCGATGTCCCGGATGCTCTTCGTCAACCTGCCGATCAAGAATCTCGACGCCACCAAGAAGTTCTTCGGTGATCTCGGGTTCGAGTTCAATGCCACTTTCAGCGACGATTCGTGCGCCGCGATGGTGATCAACGAATCCACGTCGGTGATGTTGCTCGTCGAGCCGAAGTTCCGGGACTTCATCGAGGTCGACATCTGCGACACCTCGAAAGCGGTCGAGGCCCTCTTGTGCATCTCGGCCGAAAGCCGCGAGGAGGTCGACGCCCTGGTGGACAAGGCCCTCGCCGCAGGCGGAAGTGCATGGGGCAAGTTGCAGGACGAGGGCTTCATGTACGGCCGGGCGTTCCGCGACCTCGACGGTCACGTCTGGGAGGTCATGTGGATGGATCCGACGGCCGTACCCGCGTAAGGATCAGGTCGGTGGAGTCTGCGGCAGCCCGAACTTCTCGAACAGGTCGAGATCAAAGAAGCAGACGACGTGCGCGACTCCACCGGCCGTGACGTCGAGGACGTGGAGCTGGAACGGCCGGTGCACGCCGTCCTCGCCTCGCATGTAGAGGCCGAAGGCGGGCTGGCCGTTCGCCCACGAGGGGAGCAGGCGCATGTCGCCGGCGCGTTGCGCCGGACAGTTGTTGCTGATGAGCCGGCCGATGTTCTCACCACCGAGGTACCAGCCGTCGAAGGGCGGCATCTCCCACACGGCGTCCTTGGTGAAGATCTCCACGATCGCCTCGACGTCGTAGTTCTCGAAGGCCGTGACGTACCGCTCGAGGAGGGCCTTTTCCTCCGGGGATTCCGGTTCGACGAGGGTGTCGGTGGTGGGCATGGCCAGTTCGAGCTGCGCGCGGGCCCGTTGCAGCAGGCTGTTGACCGCGGGAGTCGTGCTGTCGAGAGCCGCGGCGACCTCGGACGCCTTCCACTGCAGCACGTCGCGCAGAACCAGGACGGCGCGCTGGCGGGGAGGCAGGTGCTGCAGGGCGGCGATGAACGCCAGCCGCACCGATTCGCGGGAGGTGACGATGTTCGCGGGGTCGCTTGCGTCGTCGTACACGGTATCGGGAATCGGCTCGAGCCAGGGCACCTCGTGTCGTTGTACCAGCTCGGCAGTGGGATCCGAATCGGGCGCACCCAGCCCGCTGGGCAGGGGTCGCATGGACCGGCTCTGCAAGGCCGTCAAGCAGGTGTTGGTGGCGATCCGGTAGAGCCAGGTGCGCAGCGACGACTGCTGCTTGTAGCCCCCGTACCCGCGCCACG
Organism: Rhodococcus sp. USK13; assembly: GCF_018343855.1. Classification (NCBI taxonomy): domain Bacteria; kingdom Bacillati; phylum Actinomycetota; class Actinomycetes; order Mycobacteriales; family Nocardiaceae; genus Rhodococcus; species Rhodococcus sp. USK13. Next base: position 2,386,538 of record NZ_CP069242.1, read on the forward strand.
CGCGGATGAACGTCTCCTGCATCTGGTCTTCGGCATCGTGGAGTGAGCCCATCATGCGGTAGCAATGGGCCAGTAACTCACGTCGATAAGGGTCGGCGAGGGCGAGGAAATCCTCGTCGAGCGACTGCGCGGCCGTCATAGTGGGCAGCTTACTGCTGCCCACCGACGAGTGTCGGCACTCGCGCGCACCGACCCGATGTTCAGCCCCAGTTCACCATCGGCTCTCCCGTCTCGAGGAGTGTCTTCAATCCGCTCAGGACCTCGTTCCAGCCGCCACCGGCGCCTTCCGCTTCGTGCTCGCCCGCGACCATCCGTGCCATCTGCGGGGCGTTGGTGAGATCATGCGTCACAGTCAATTTCGTGACTCCGGGTCGACTCGACGGCGCAATGTCGTAGGTGAGAGTGGTGAATCCTTCGATGTTGTCGGGGTCCATCAGCATGCGCCACGTCTGGACGAGCTTCTTCGGCGGATCGCACTCGAGCACCTCGCCGTCGACGACGACGTCGGGCACCCCGGGGTGGGCCTTCATCTCATCGCTGGCGCGCGACTCGTACTTGCCTCCGGGCCGGAGGTCGTAATGCACGTGTCCGCCGTACCCGTACCTCTCCGACCACTCCGGCTTGGTGACGGCCTCCCAGATCGCCTCGGGCGTTGCCTTGATGTACACGGCGTAAACCTGCACGAGTTCAGTCATTTCTCTTCCTCCAGATCGGCTTTCAGCTGAGCGAGCGCCGCGGCATGGTGCTCGGTGTACTTGTCGATCCACCTCTGGTGGATCAGCTGGATCGGCACGGGGTTGAGATAATGCAGCTTTTCCCGGCCGGCACGACGCGTGACCACCAGGCCCGCGTCTTCGAGTACGCGCAGATGCTTCATGACCCCGAACCGGGTCATCTCGACCTGCGACTCGAGTTCGGTCAGCGTCTGACCGTCATGGGCGAACAATCGATCGAGGATCAGGCGGCGCGTCGGATCGGCCAGCGCCTTGAAGACGTGATCGTCGTCCATGGGTCCACGATAGGTGACCATATGGTCACATGTCAACGAATTCGCGTCCAGTTCACCTCGGTGACACGGTGCGACGCCGAAGTCGGACATGTTCGCTCCCTAGCGTCCGGATGTCCCGTTGGCATGCATGGAGGTAACAGACAGTGACCACAGCACCACTCAATCGCCGCGGCTTCCTCGGCCGGACCGCGCTGACCGGCTTGGGCGTGGCGCTCGCCGGTAGTGTCGAGGCCTTCGTCCGACCTGCTGTGGCGTCCGCGGTGCCCGGTCGGGCGATCGGCTACGGGCCGCTGATTCCCGACCCGAACAGAATTCTCGCGCTCCCGGCCGGCTTCTCGTACACGGTGGTGTCCCGATCGGGCGACACCAGGTTGGACAGCGGTGAGTCCGTGCCCAGCGACTTCGACGCCAACGGAGTGTTCGCCCGGCAAGGTGGGGGATCCACTGTGGTCAGCAACCACGAGATCGGCAAGGACGAGCCGTTCGGCGTGCCCGCAGTCGAGGGGCTCACCTACGACACGGGTGCGCGCGGCGGTACCACCACCACAACGGTGGACGCGGAAGGGAAGTGGCTGGGTCAGTACGTGAGTGTGGCGGGGACGGTGAATAACTGCGCCGGCGGGATCACGCCGTGGGGCACATGGCTGACCTGCGAGGAAACCGAGGCCCGCGCAGGAACGGGCGGATTTCTCCTCGACCACGGGTACGTCTTCGAGGTCGATCCGGCCGGACAGGACGCCAACCGAGGCAAAAGCCCGGTGCCCTACAAATTCCTGGGCCGGTACGCACACGAGGCAGTCGTCGTCGATCCGGCGACCAATGCCATTTACCTGACCGAGGATGCCTCCGGTCCGAACGGCCTGTACTACCGGTGGACGCCGCCGCAGGGTTTCCGCGGGGGACCCGGCGCGCTCCGCGGACTAGCGCAGTCGTCGGGCGGGGATACCGCAGGCGCACTACAGGCCATGGCGTGCTTCCAGGACGGCGTCCACGTACGCGACCTGTCGCAGGCGACGGAACCCGGTGTCCGGTACGCGGTGCAGTGGGTGGACGTGCCCGACCGTGACGCCAAGAGCACCCCGGTGCGCAAGCAGTTCACCGACGACCAGGTGACGCGCAGCCGAAAGTTGGAGGGGCAGTGGTGGGGTGACGGTGGCGCCTACTTCGTCGCCAGCTTCGCGCGTACCGGGGACGGCAGTGCCGCCGAGCACGACGGCCAGGTCTGGTTCTACGACCCGGCGACCGAGACCATCACGCTGAAGACGTTGTTCGGCGTCAACCCGGACCCGGCCGTGGACACCGGAAACTACGACGGCCCCGACAACATCACCGTGTCACCGCACGGCGGTGTCATCCTCGCCGAGGACGGCGACGGCATCAGCCATCTGGTGGGGGTCACGGCGGAGGGTGAGCCGTTTGCGCTGGCCCGTAATGAATTGAACGACAGCGAGTTCTGCGGTCCGTCGTTCAGTGCGGACGGGAAGACGCTGTTCGCGAGCATTCAGTCGCCCGGGCTGCTTCTGGCGATCCGTGGTCCGTGGCGCCGCCCCGTGCTGTGAGTACTTGTTAACAGCGGGGTGTTAACAAGTACTCAGTGATACTGGAGCAGTCCGGCCGGTACGAGATCTGACTCGCAAGTACTCCGACGTCCACCGCGGACTGTCTTTGCTGTGATGTGTCGGCCTCGTATCGACCGGACCAGCCCCCGTGCCTGATACGGGCCGGCCGGGCGGGTGTGACCTGATAGGAGCCTGACGCGACCAAGTCCCATCACTGTGTTGTCCACCCAGCCTCGACCGGCACGTGGCCACCGCGATGAAGGGATGACCTGTGTCCAGCATGACCGATATTTCCACCGCTGTCAGCCTCGAGATCTTCGTCGGGGTCGACACCCACAAAGACACCCACCACGCCGCGATCATCGATCACCTCGGCCGCCCGGTCGCGGATCACCAGTTCGACGCCACCCCGGCCGGGTACCGGAAACTGTTGTCCTTCATCACCGATGCCGGAGTCATCGCCTCGGTCGGGATCGAGGGCACCGGCACCTACGGGGCCGGCCTGACCCGGGTGCTCACCGAGGCCGGGTTGCCGGTGGTCGAGGTCGACAAACCCGACCGCCGCGCCCGACGCGCCCGCGGCAAGTCCGATCCGGTCGACGCCTACGCCGCCGCCACCGCAGCCCTGTCCGGGCGAGCGACCACCATCCCCAAGACCCGTGACGGCGACAGCGAGGCCCTGCGCTTCCTCTCCCGGACCCGCGCATTGGCGGTCAAGGCCCGTGCCGAGGCGTTGACCGCCCTGCGCTCGATGATCGTCGCCGCACCCGAACCACTACGCGGACAACTCCGGCACCTGACCCGCACCGACCTGATCGGCACCTGCGCCGGCCTGCGTCCCGACCCGGTCGCCGCCGGCGGCATCCTCGCCGCAACCAAGACCGCACTCCGCTCGACCGCCCGCCGCATCACCGCGTTGAGCGAGGAGATCAACGCCCTCGACACCGACCTCGCAGTGCTGACCCGACGCGCGGCACCCGCACTGCTCGCCGCGCCCGGCATCGGGATCGTCACCGCCGCCGAACTGCTGATCTGCGTCGGCGACAACCCCGACCGGCTCCGCTCGGAAGCCGCCTTCGCCACCAGCTGCGGTGTCGCACCCCTGCCAGCCTCCTCCGGCAAGATCTGCCGGCACCGGCTCAACCGTGGCGGGAACCGGCAGGCGAACCGGGCCCTGCACACCATCGTGATCAGCCGCCTCAAAACCGACACCCGCACCCGCGACTACATGGCCCGCCGCACCGAGGAAGGCAAAACCAAACGCGAGATCATCCGCTGCCTCAAACGCTACGTCGCCCGCGAAATCTACCGAGTCCTACACCCCACCCAAGTTGACTCCTCATAGGAGCATCACAGGGGGTCATTCAGCGGAGGAGAACGCCGTTGCCGGTGTCCGTGACCGGGGTGCCGCCGAGCACGCCGGCCACCTGGTCTTCGCTGAGTCCGAGGTCGCGCAGGCGATCCCAGACCGCATCGAATTCGATGAGCTTGGCGTTGAGATCGTTTCGGAGGCGGTTCACCTCGTCACGAATCTTTTCGGCCTCGTCGATTGCTTCGAGGGTCTGCTCGGGCTGAGGCAGGAGCAGGGAAAGGAGCCGGTCACGAGCGTCCGCGCTGAGGCCTGCGAACGGTTGCTGGTCGGCGGGCGCCTCGTGCCTGCCTCCGCGGGAATCGGCGGACGGGATCGGCGTGGTATCCGACTCCGATGCCCGGTCGGCCGCCATGGCGTAGTCCGGTTCCTGCACCGGATCCTGGTCGCTCGACAGGTCGATGGTGCGACGCAGCGGGCGGTTGGGCAGCAGGATGACGGCGAGCAGGGTGACGAGGGCGACGAGTGCGGCGATGAGGAAGATCCGGCCGGTCGCGTCTCCGTATGCAGCACGAATGACGCTCTGCACGGGTGCGGGCATGGACGTGAGGTCCAGGCTGCCGCCACCGCTGCTCGACCCGGCCGGGATGCCGAGCTTGGCGAATCCGTCGGCAGAGAGGTCCGAGACCCGTGTCGCCAGGACCGAACCGAGAACCGAGACGCCGATGGCGCCACCGAAGGTTCGGAAGAAGGCGACCGAACTCGAGGCCGCACCGATGTTCTGGACGCTGACAGTGTTCTGCACGGCGAGCACCAGGTTCTGCATCAGCATGCCCATGCCCAGACCAATGATGGCAATGTAGAGGCTGACGAGGGTCAGGCTCGTCTCGTGATCGAGGGTGCTCAGCAGCCCGAAACCGATGATCATCAATACGGCGCCGCCGACGACGAACGACTTCCACTTCCCGAACCGGGTGATGAGCTGCCCGGAGCCGACCGTGCCGATGAGCATCCCGGCGACCATCGGAATGGTGAGGACGCCGGCCATCGTGGGGGTGTAGCCCCGCGAGGTCTGGAAGTACTGCCCGAGGAAGGTGGTGGAACCGAACATTCCGACACCGACGGCGACGGACGCGATGATCGCGAGGCCGGTGGTCCGCTCGGTGACGATCTTCAGCGGAATGATGGGAGCCTTCGCCTTGGCTTCGACCAGGACGGTTGCCACGAGGAGGAGCACACCGGTGCCGACGTACAGCGCCGTCTCGCGGGAGAACCACTCGTAGTAGCCGGCCTTACCTGCGAACGACACCCAGATGAGCAGGATGGACACGCCCGCGGTGAGCAGCAGCGCTCCGAGCCAGTCGATAGAGACGTCGTCCTTCTTCTCCGTCGGGAGGTGCAGTGTGCGCTGCAGCAGGAACAGTGCGACGACGGCGAGCGGGACGCAGACGAAAAACGTCCAGCGCCAGCCGAGGGGGCTGTCGACGATGACTCCGCCGAGGATCGGGCCGCCCGACATCGAGACCGCCATGACGGCACCCATGTAGCCGGAGTACCGGCCGCGCTCGCGGGGCGAGACGATGGTGCCGATGATGGCGACGACGAGCGCGGTCAGACCGCCCATGCCGACGCCCTGGATGACCCGTGCGGTCAGCAGTAGCGGCACGTTGTGCGCGAATCCGGCGATCACCGAACCGATGACGAAGATGACGATCGCGCTCTGGACCAGGACCTTCTTGTTGAACAGGTCGGAGAGCTTGCCCCAAATGGGCGTCGAGGCGGCGTTGGCCAGCAACGCGCTGGTGATGACCCAGGCGTACGCGGTCTGCGTCCCTTTCAGATCACCGATGATCGTCGGCAGGGCGGTGGAGACGATAGTGGTGCTCAGCAACGCCGTGAAGAGGGCTGCGAGCAGGCCGGTGAGGGCTTCGAGAATCTGACGGTGGCTCATGGCCTGCGGTTCGCCGACCGGCGTGCGGATATCTGTTTCGGTCATACGCTTTGTGTTCCAATCGGGTTCGAGCTCGAGACGATCCGGTGCTCGGCATCGAAGAGTGTTTCCTTCAGATGCCGGATCGAGTCGAGGGCCGTGGCTGCCTCGGTTTCGTTCCATCCGGTCAGCATTTTTTGCATGCGTGCGGCGCGTCGTGTCCGTACGTGTTTCACGTACGCCGAGCCGTCGTCCGACACGCGTATTCGGAAGGCACGTCCGTCCGCAGGGTCCGGATGCCGGGTGACGTACCCGGCGTCGACCAGATCGGTGATCTGGCGACTGAGGGAAGACTGACTGACGCACATTTCCGTGGCCAGTTCGTTCTGCCGGCATTCACCCCTCCCGGCCAGGACGAGGAGAACTCCTGTCAGGGCGCGGGGGAGGTGGTCGTCGGCTTCCGACGCCAGGGCATCACGAAGCACCCGACCGAAGAGGAACACCTCGTCGATCAGAGCTTCGGTCGTGCCGAGCGAAACGGACGACACGGAAGACGCGGATGGCGTGGACATGGCAACAACCCCTGAGGACGAGTTACTTTCTGCATGCAACTATATACATCGTTACCCCAAGCAAGTAACTGATTTCGCTGTCTTTCGCGTCACAGAGCGTTGGACGAGGTGTTTCTGTGTCTCGTGGCCGATGACATTTCGAGACGGACGACCTCAACCTGATGCCACTTCTTCAGCGCACCTTTGCCCCCACCAGCTGCCTGTCCCGTGGTTCCACGTTGGTTTCGAGTAGCTGACGGCGGGATCCCGACCGTTCGGAGATGTCCCGTTTGACGGCCCGAAAGCAAAATCATCACCGGACGGGGCTATCGGGTTCGTGCTGGTCAGCGAGTTTCGGTCAGGGGGCGCCTTTCGGGACGTACCGGTCAGCGGTCCGTTACCGGAGATGACCACGTCGCGAATCTGTTTCGAGGGGCGACCAGGGATTAAGGCGCTGAATTGTGGTTGCCGGTGTCAGTGAGCCCGTACAGAAGTGAGTCGACGAGACGTTCGGAAAGAGCCGGGTCGAGCCGTTCTCGGGTGAGCACGACCTTGAAATGCAGGGGGGCGACGAGCATTTCCACCGCGAGGCGGGGGTCGGTGGTGTCTGGTAGTTCGCCGCGGTCGATTGCCCGGGTGATGATCTCACCGGAGTGTGCATAGCGGGTGTCCCAGTACCTCTTTCGCGCATCGCTGGCCGCCGTGTCGTCGCCGGCTGCGGCGAGCGCTCGATCGAAGGCGTTGCCCTGGGGGGTGCTCAGGTATGCCGTCAGCGAGGTGAGGTAGGCGGTCAGGTCCTCGCGCAGCGATCCGGTGTCGGGGACCGGGAGCAGTTCTTCGGCTTCCTCGAGCAACGCATCGATCATCAGGTTCTCGCGGGTGCCCCAGCGGCGGTAGATCGAGGTTTCGTGCACGCCGGCTCGGGTCGAGACGTCGGCCACGGTCAACCCGTCCATGCCGTGCGCGTGCAGCAGCTCGAGGGCGGCATCGAGTACTGCGCGACGGACCCGCGCGGATCGGCCGCCGGGACGAGGCCGGGTACGGGGTTCGGTCATGACCCACACTTTAACGCAAGACTCTTGCGTTAATGCTGTGACGCGGCGCATACTCACTAATGCAAGCAACTTGCTTTTAGGAGGCCGTGATGTGTTCACCGCAATCGATCCATTCCCACATCGGGTGCGCCGTGCGCTACGCGCGGTGCGTCACCGGGCACCTGGCATGACCGCGCCTGTCGGTGACCAGATCGCCGAACGCAGCGAGACAACGAACGGGATGCAAATCGACTGGGACGTGCCCGTGCCCCTGTCGGACGGCGTCGTACTGCGGGCGGATGTGTTCCGCCCAGATGACGACGGCGTGTACCCGGTGCTGATGACCCTCGGTCCGTACGGCAAGGGCCTCGCGTTCCAGGAGGGTTTCGCCCCGATGTGGCAACGCCTGGCCGCTGCGTATCCCGACGCGCTGGCCGGCTCGACCAACGCCTATCAGGTGTGGGAAACGGTCGATCCGGAGAAGTGGGTTCCGGACGGATACATCTGCATCCGGGTCGACTCCCGCGGCGCCGGCCGTTCCGCCGGGCTGCTGGACATGCTCGGTGAGCAGGAGGCCCGTGACTACTACGAGGCGATCGAGTGGGCCGCCACCCGAACCTGGTCGAACGGTCGGGTCGGCCTGCTCGGGATCTCGTATTATGCCGCCAACCAGTGGCTGGTCGCGGCGCTGCGGCCGCCGCACCTGACGGCGATCTGCCCGTGGGAGGGATTCACCGACTTCTACCGCGACCTCAATCGGCACGGTGGCATCTTGAGTCGGTTCGGGCAGGTCTGGCAGGACCACCAGATCTTCACCGTCCAACACGGGGTGGGTGAGCGCGGCCGGTGCAACCCCAACACCGGCGAACTCGTCGCCGGCCCCCCGACACTGAGCGAGGACGAACTCGCCGCGAACCGGGTCGAAACGATCGGCGAAGGCAAACGCCGAGAGCTGCTCGACGAGTTCAGTCGGGTCCGCACCCCGGACCTGACCCGCATCGACGTGCCGGTGCTGTCCGCCGCGAACTGGGCGCACCACCTGCATACCCGCGGCAACTTCGATGGCTATGCCCAGGTGTCGTCACCGCAGAAATGGCTCGAAGTGCACGGTCGCGAGCACTACGCCGAGTTCTACACCGACTACGGTGTCTCGCTGCAGAAGCGGTTCTTCGGCCACTTCCTCAAAGACGAAGCTACGGGCTGGGACCAGCAACCCCCGGTGCGGCTGAACGTGCGCCACGTCGACGGATCCTTCGAGGGTCGCGACGAACAGGAGTGGCCGCTGGCCCGGACCCGGTGGACCCGCTTCCACCTCGACGCCGATTCCCGGGCGTTGAGCACCACCGAGCCGAGCGCCGACCACACGATCGAGTTCCCGGCGCTGGGACCGGGGGTGGACTTCTGGACCGAGCCGCTGACCGAACCGTTGGAGATCACCGGACCGGCCTCCGCCCGGGTGCGCCTCGCGTCCTCGACCACCGATGCCGACCTCTTCGTCACCCTGCGCGTGCAAGACCCCGACGGAAACGAGGTTTCGCTGGTGTCCGCCATCGACGAACACGGTGTGCTCGCGGTGGGATGGTTGCGTGCCTCTCACCGTGAACTCGACGAGCAGCGCAGCGTGCCCCACCAGCCGCGGCATCCGCACACCCGCACCCTGCCGCTGATCCCCGGTCAGGCCGTCGACCTCGACGTCGAGATCTGGCCCACCTCCCTCGTCGTCCCACCCGGCTACCGGCTCGGGGTTACCCTGTCGGGCCGCGACTTCCAGATGCCCGGCGACGGACCGTGGCCGGTGATCTACGGCATCGAGCAACGCGGAAACGGGGTCTTCGTGCACGACGACCCGGACGATCGCCCCGCCGGGATCTTCGACGGGATAACCACCCTGCACACCGGCCCGGACTCGGGAACCTCACTGCTGCTGCCCGTGATACCCGCTCAGGTATGAGCCGACTGCGTCGAGTCGCGCCGGTTCGGCCGTCCAGCAAGGCTCGTGCATCCGACTTCTCCTCCGCCCCAACCAACTAGGAACGCACAATGCGACGAATAGTCGACCTGTCCGTGTCATTGCAGGCAGGCATCGCCTCCGACCCACCCGGTCATCTGCCCGAGATCGACTACCTCGACCACCAACACACCCGTAAGGACCTGCTGCAGTTCTTTCCCGGCGCTCGGGTCGACGACCTGCCCGCCGGGGAAGGGTGGGCAATCGAACGCGTCCGGCTGTCAACCCACAACGGCACCCACCTCGACGCCCCCTACCACTACGCGACCACCATGGACGACGGCCAACCGGCCATCACCATCGACGAGGTCCCGCTCGAGTGGTGCTTCGGGCGCGGCGTCAAACTCGACTTCCGGCACTTCGACGACGGCTACGTCGTCACCGCCGCGGACATCGACCGCGAACTGGACCGGATCGGACACACCCTGACCCCGTTCGACATCGTCCTGGTCAACACGAGCGCCGGCGCCCGGTACGGCCACGACGACTACGTGAACAGCGGCTGCGGCATGGGCCGCGAGGCGACACTGCACCTGCTCCGCCAGGGCGTTCGGGTCACCGGCACCGATGCCTGGAGCTGGGATGCGCCCTTCGTCCATACCGCCCGCCGGTACGCCGAAACCGGCGACGCCGGCATCATCTGGGAGGGCCACCGCGCCGGACGGGAAATCGGGTACTGCCACATCGAGAAGCTCGGCAATCTCGAATCGATCCCGTCCTCGGGTTTCCAGGTGGCGTGCTTCCCCGTGAAGATCCACCAGGCCTCGGCCGGATGGACCCGCGCAGTGGCGATCTTCGATGAGGAGCAGGCATGAGAATCGGTTCCCTGGTCGTCGACGGTGTCCAGCGCTACGGCATCGTCGACGGTGACCACATCACCCTGCTGGCGGAGTCCGCCGACGTCTTCGGCGTGCTCGCCGCCGGCGACCCGAAGGCGGCCCTGACCGGTCACCGGCTGCCCTGGGATCCGACCACCGAACTGGCGGTGCCGGTTCCGGTCGGAAGCATCCGTGACTTCATCACCTTCGAACAGCACACGGCAGGCTCGCTGCGCGCGGTCACCGGGGCGGACGCGATCCCGGACGCCTGGTACGAGGCACCCGCCTTCTACTTCACCAACCCGCATGCGGCGATCGGCTCGGGCGCCACGGTGCCGATGCCGCCGGGTTGCGAGGTACTCGACTTCGAGCTGGAAGTCGCGGTGGTGATCGGCGAAGCCGGCTACAACCTTTCCGTGGATGAAGCCTTCGATCACGTTGCCGGGTTCACCATCCTCAACGATTGGTCGGCCCGCGACCTACAGGGCCGAGAGATGCGCGTCGGGCTCGGACCGGCCAAGGGCAAGGACACCGCCACCACCCTCGGGCCGGTGCTGGTCACCGTGGACGAGTTCGTCGACCACGAGGTCGATGGTCGCTTCGACCTCGACATGGATGTCTTCGTCAACGGCACCCGCATCGGCGGCGACACCCTGGCGAACATGGCATGGACCTTCGCCGAGTTGATCTCCTACGCCAGCCGCGGCACCTGGGTGCGACCCGGCGACGTGCTCGGTTCCGGAACCTGCGGTGCTGGCTGTCTCGCCGAACTATGGGGATGGCGCGGCGAACAGCATCCACCACCCCTGCGCATCGGGGACACCGTCACCATGACCGTGGAAGGGATCGGCACGATCCACAACACCGTGGTCGACGGCCCACCCCTACACACAGTTCCACCGGCCCGCCGGAAAGTGACCCGCTCAACTGACGCCTAGTTGAGGATCGCGCCGCTCAGGGATCCGCTAACGGAACGGGACCGAAGAGCCGCCGGCATGCGCACCACTTCGTCCCGGTGCTGGTTCCTGAATCGGGATAGCTGCTCTCGCCGACGAGGTGGATTGGGCCGGTGACATCATCGTCAAGTGAGACTGACAATTTTTCGAGAGCGCTCAGCGGCGTCTGTGGTCTTGGTTTTCACTGGGCTCGGCGCGCTGCTTAGTGTGCTCGGACTCTTTGCATGGCGGCACGCGACTCCCCTGGGTAGGCCCGTCGACGTGGGCATTCCACCGCCACCACCGCCGCCCATGGATGACGGCAAGATCGGCTACATGTACATCATCGATGGCTATGCCTATATCGATGGACCTCACTGGTTCCCGGCAACTGCCTGGTTCCTCTTAGCCGGAACCGCAGTAGCGTTCACTATCTCGGCGTTACTGGTTCGAACGGGCTGGAGGCTCGTCCATGGCGCATCGGGAGAGCCGGGGGAACGGTGGCCGATCGTTACCGCCCTATTAGCATTCGGCGGGCTCTTCGGCCTCGCGGTATCGATCGCTGGTCGAGTCGCCCAGCCGCGGGCCTACTCAGTCGTTCAGTCAGAGCCGCGTGACCCTCAAAATCCCTATCCCGACTCGAACCTCATTCACTACGACGTGGGTCCGACCTGGGTGACGTTCACCGGCGTGGGTGCCGCCGCCAGCCTCACAGTGGGAAGCGTGCTACTTCTAGCCAATCTACGAGCCGCGCACACTGACGGCGGCGCGCAGGAGTCAGCGTCCTAGGTCGTTCCGATCGGCTATCGTGTACCGGGAAGTTGAGGCCACCGCGTATCGGTCAGTCCTACTCAAGCTCCGGGTGCCGCCGCAGCAATTCATGTTCCACTCGGCGGAGCGAGGTGATTTTCGCGGTCACGTCGTCGAGCCGCCGCTTTTCCTTCTCCAACCGGCCCTCGAGCTCTCTTACATCAAGCAGTAGCTGGTCTCGCTCAACCAATAGTCGGGTGATCTGATCGGCGGCGGGGTTGCTCCATCAACCTACGGTAAGTGGAACGCCGCCAGGTCTTGGCGATCTGTCATCGTTTTGAGACCCGCGAGTCGAACGGTGACCGGTCATCGATCCGCTTGCGGAACGGGACCGGAACAGCCGCCGGCGTGCGCTGGGGCGCGACTTCGTCCCGGTGCCGGTTCCGTTTGCGGAAGGTCATTGGCGGCTGGCTGAATCCGTGTTGATGTAACGCGTGTGCCTGTTCCCTGCTCGTGGCGCCGCGCGCTGGAGGCACAGGCGTGCGTCGGGAATGACCTCGCGTTATCCCAGAGCCGCCCTTGACGTGAGCGTCCGCGTCGGCTTGATTTGCTTCATGCAGTTCGCCGCGCCAGCCGAGCATTATGACCGCTTCATGGGGCGCTACGCGCCGTCACTGGCAGCAGTGTTCGCCGATGCCGCCGGCGTGACGTCGGATCAGCGAGTCTGTGACGTGGGCTGCGGGCCGGGCGGCCTCACACGGGAACTCGTCGCACGGGTAGGTGCGACGAACGTCGCGGCAATCGACCCGGCACCACAATTCACGGCGGCGTGCCGCGAGCGCAATCCGGGTGTCGACGTCCGCGAGGGCGTGGCCGAACAGCTGCCCTGGGCGAACGCAGAATTCGATATCACGCTCTCCTCGCTGGTGCTCGGCTTCATGAGCGATGCCGAGCAAGGCGTGCGGGAGATGGCACGCGTCACGCGGCCGGGCGGCACCGTTGCTGCCTGCATGTGGGACACCGCGACAGGCGGTATGACGATGCTCCGGGTGTTCTGGACCGCGGTGTGCCAGTTCGACGCCGGCGTGGAGGGCGAGTCCCAGATGGCGGGTACCGCCGAAGGCGACATCGCGGAGCGGTTTCGCCGAGCCGACCTGACGAACGTGGTCGGCGGCCAACTCACCGCCCGTGCGGACTACGTCGACTTCGACGACTTCTGGGAGCCATTCACATTTGCGGTGGGCCCCGCCGGCCAGTACCTGCAGTCCCTGTCCGGTGAGCGACGGGCGAGTGTGCGCGAGGCGTGCCGGGCAGCCCTCCCTCCCGGGCCCTTCTCTCTGGATGCCCGCGCCTGGTACGCGCGTGCGACAGTCCCCATCGAGGCCGTTTCCCCTGAATGAGTCGATCGTCGAGGAGCGGCCGGGGCGTGTCTCGTCAGCGCGCTAGCGAACGCACGCCGACAGGTGGACTTCGCCTGCTGGCCCATTCGGACCGGTGATTGCACCTGTCCACGATCGACTAACGCTCATCGCCGTCGTGGTCCTGCTCTGACACACGGTCGGTTGCCAGCTCAGTCCAAGCTGGAGCGGCGTGGGTTCGGAGAAACTGGCGAAATCGAGATCCTCAATCCACCCAACATGCCGTGCTCCCGGTACCACCGGTGAAGCTCCCGTTTGGGTGAACTTCTCGTTCAGTACCGGGAGTAGTGCTGTCCAGTCGCCTGTTCACCAGCGCAGATGCACTTTCGGTCGAGCTTTCGGTCCGAGGTCACGGCGCAAAACCGAATACCGAGCGCATCGTGGGAATCCGGGCTGTGCGGACATGCCGTGCAGGACAGCGTCGATTCCATTGCCAGTGCAGGGCTAGGTGACTCGGAAACTGCTAGAGAGTTCGACACATCGGTCGGGTTCGACGCCATGGCGGCGCTCCAGTTCTCGGCCCTTTTGACTTAGGACCGGTTTGGGCGCCGAGGACGACATGGCTTGACCGCGCATGTTCGAATGGCCCTCGACATCCTCGAGGCTACACTTCCCGCCGCACTTTTAGCTCCGCGGGTGAACGACCCTCACACAGCAGAGGTGTCAGCGCACGAACCGTGATGCGGGGCCGCGTCGACGGTTCACAACGTCCCGACGACCCCTTTCGACCCTCGGTGATCCTGTCGCAATTGCACTCGAACGAGTCCTCGATGCTTCCTTGCGGAATCTTCGCCGTAAGCGGATCGCTGACTGGCTAGTGGTCTAGTGCTGCGGGCCGCGCAACGGCGACGGGCGACCGCTGACGCTTGGAACGGGCGACTTTCGCACGCGACTGGATAAGGGACTGCCTATCTAGCTTGTCGGCGGATCTCTAGCTTGTCGGCGGATCGACCATGCGTAGAAGGACGTCGACGGTTGCTCGGTTCTCGAGCTCCGTGTTCGGGTGGGTGAGCATGCTCTCGATGACGAACACGATCACGCGAGTCATCGGCTCGATGTCGGCTTCGGACACGCCCAACAGGGTGAGATTAGACGCGAGCCATCCTTCCCATGTCGAATGGAAAGCGTTGTGCCAGTCGTCTATTTCAGGTGACTGAGCCTTGCGCACATGAACGGTGTCGACCAGTCGGTGGTATCCGGTGAGCTCCCGGACCGCCCAGAGAATGCGGTCTCCGAGCGGCAGCTCACCCAGGGCGGTAAAGCGGATGAGGGTCTGGGCGTGAACGTCGTCAAGCACACCGATCAGCAACTGGTCCTTGTCTCGGAAGTACCAGTAGATGGTGTTCGCGGTCACCCCAGCCGCGGCCGCGATCTTGCCCATCGTCGTGTTGTCGTAACCGTCGTCGACGAACAACCTGGTCGCAGCCGTGACGATCTCGGCCCGCTTCTCGGTTCGGTCGACGGGCGCGCGGTTCCGGGGCATGCGGAAACTTTAGCTTGATTGCCGATCAAGACGCTGCTACCGTCCCCTTGAATGTCAATCAAGAACGCTGGACCGCGCGGCGGATGCCACCGGAACAGCCCTCACCGAGAAACGAGAGTCGCGCCATGCCCACCGGGGACGATGCCACATACTCGCGCACTGACGAATGGTTCGAATCCGAGGGCGTGCGCTGCGCGGTAACGGTGTTCCGTCCCGCTGCCGCCACGACCGAAACGCCCGCCGTGGTGATGGCTCACGGCTTCGGCACTCCCCGCGCTTTGCGCCTTTATGCGTACGCGGACGTTTTCGCCCGTGCCGGGTACACGGTCCTCGTCTTCGACTATCGGCACTTCGGTGAAAGCGAAGGCGAGCCGCGCCAGCTTCTCGATATTCCCAAGCAGCACCAGGACTACCGCAACGCCGTTGCCTACGCCCGATCGCTGGACGGGGTAGATGCGCGGCGCATCGTCGGCTGGGGCACCTCGTTCGCGGGCGGTCACGTGCTCGCCCTGGCGGGAACGGGCGAGGACTTCGCGGCCGTCATCGCGCAGGTCCCACACGTCAGTGGTCCTGCGGCCGTGCGCGCAACCGGCCTGCGCAACACGCTGCGCGTTCTGCCGTCCGCCGTCATCGACCAGACGCGGGCTTTACTGAAGCGATCACCGCGCTACATCGACTCCATAGGTCGACCGGGAGATACGGCCGTGATGACCTCGCCCGACGCGATGGACGGGCGCGACCGGCTCCTTGCTGAATCCGGCCTGAAGGATGGCGACTACCTCGAGACCGTGGCCGCACGCATTCTTCTGAAGATCGGTCTGTACTCCCCCGGCCGCACCGCGGGTGCGATTTCGTGCCCCACACTGGTTCAGATCATGGCCGACGACGCGGTCACCCCGGCCTCGGTCGCGCAGAAGACGGCATCAAGGATCCCGCACGCGACCGTCCACGTGCACCGCGGTGGCCACTTCGACCCCTACGTCGAACCGATGTTCCCGATCGTGATCGACGAGCAGCTGTCGTTCCTGAAGACAGCAGTGCCGCTGACGCCCTGAAAGTGGCAACCCCTCCCGAGAAGGCCGAATGCCGGGGACACCCGGACATACGACAAGAGCGAGGCGTCTCACCGTTGAGCGTCTCTGGCACGACCGTTATCGGGAGCTGGTCACATGAGACACCACAAGGGGATCCTTCTCCGGAGCTCAGACTCGTACCCAGTGATCGTCGCATCGTCGCCACAAGGCTGGCTCGTCTTCGACGTGAGCGACGTCGTTGTTCAGCCACCACGTTGCGTCCGGGTTCCAACCGGCCAGGACAGTTGCACCCTCGTTGTTCGCCAATGGGATTGCGAGACCGGGTGTGGTCAGGTAGCCGTGCAAAGTCAGGTGCACAGCGTCGTAGTCGTCGGTCACCGCAACCCAGTCAGGAATGAACCAGTCGTGATACTCGCCGGTGGTGTCGAACCAATCGGAGCGCTTGGACTCGGGCACGAACAGGGGATACGCGTCGACCAAACGCGCCCAGTCCGTCGGATTCGTGATCTCGTATACCCGCGGTGTACTACGGACCGAGACCGGCCAGACCCGCGCTTCGTCCCCGCCGAACGAGTCCTCCTCCAGCAGCAATTCCAGTGCGCCCACCCCATCCCGCGACCGGCTGGTTACCAAGGCGGCACTGGGTAACGGTATCGACCACCATTCACCACCGATGGCATTGTCCGGACGCTCCGCGCGCCAAGTACGAAACCGTGCTTCGCCCGCGAGGACGTGGTCACGCCAGTGATCGAGGCCGACGGCAGCACTGCGGTATGGCATCGTCGATTCCGGCCACTCCTCGTTCGAAGGCAGATGGCCAACCATCCGCTGGTTGCCGAGATCGACCGGATCCGCCCACCACCGGGTATGCGGGGAGTCCAGAACGGCGGCAGCTACCGGATGTAAAGCCGCCACGGTGTCCGGTCTGGCGAACATCACGTCCTGCTCGTCCGGCGGTTGCCAGTACCGTGCCCAGTCGGTCGCGAACGCGAGAGCGTTGAGTAGGCCCAGTTCGGACAGCCGCGAGATGGCTTGAACATCGACTGCCTGGATGACCTCGAGCACGTCTGCAGGCGCTCGTGGACGGGCGGCTCGCTGGTCCGTACGGCACATGTACGCGACGTTCGCGCAAAAGAATCGCCCGCGTGGTGACGCGAGAACGAGAGTGACCAGGTCCATCAGTGAACGCTATCGAACCCACCCCGCAAGCGGATCCGATTGAGGTAGCGTGCCAGCGCACGTTCGGCGGCGACCCGCCCTCGTCTCGAAAGTGGATCGATGAGCGGGCACAGATCGGCAATCGAAAAGTGAGAGGCACCGATATGGTTCGGTGGTGGCCGAAATTGCCAGGCGGCGCTGCACCCAACCACCGCCGCCTCACATCGTCTACGAAGCCCTCACCGACCCTGACCGTGACCCCGTTCGTCGGTGGCTGATCCTGCACAACGACGAACAACGTCCCACGATCACAGAAGCGGTCGAACCGAACCTCGTCGTATGGACTTCGATCTGGCCGTGGCGTCCGGACGCACGGATCCGCTTCGACATCGTTGGCCCACCCCACGGCAGCACCACTCTGTCCTGGACGTTGATCGTCGACGACCCGGTCCCGGACGTGGAGACGACCGTCCGCATGCGCAAGCGAGTGAACGAACTCATCAACGCGAACCTGCGCTTCACGTTCGGGCAATACTCAGCCGATCGGGATTGATGACCGTTTACCGATCCCTCACCGGTTGTCGATCCGCTCTCGGCACGAGCGCCGACCCGTGCGGATGCGCGCTGGGCGCCGATCTCGTCCCGGTACAGGTTCGCCTATCGGAGCACCGGATGACGATGGGCTACTACCTCAGTGCGCGTGGCCGCCTCCTCCGGGGACCAGTAGCGACCTTCGAGGACAGCCACAACCTGAATGCTTCGGCCGTCGCCGCCTGCACAGTCGTCCCACGGGCGGCTACTTCGATCTTCATCTGCTGCAGCAAGTCTGGGTCCAAGCGGGCAGCGAATTGCACAAGCGTCGTAGCATCCGCAGACGTTGGAGCGGACTTGGAATGAGGTCTTCGGCACGAGCGACCGGGTGGCATGCTCGATGAAGTAGCCGACCTGTTTGTGGAACTCGCGGGCGTGCTCGTCCTTCAGGTCGAACTCGTACTCGACACCGTTGACCGCGAAGGTGATCTTCTCACCTTCTTCGCCGAACACTGTCCCGTCCATATCGTCGACGAGTTCGACAACCACCTTGCGCGCCACAGTTCTCCCAATGCCTCATGGACGTCTTGATACAGCCACAGCATTGGGAGCTGCGCGAAAACGGGTTGACCGCTGAGGGACGTGTCCGAACGGGAATGGGTGGTGAACTGCACGAATGATCGCCTGCGAAGCAGACCGATGCAGCTATAAATTCCAGGTGACTTGCGGAGATGCAGTGGTCAAGTCCCAGGGCGTGGTGTACGACGGTCGTCGCGTGACTCCTCGTGGGGTTATGCGGTCAGAGCCGCCGGCGTCACCTCCTCGGTAGGTTCGGGTGTTGCGTGGGTGCCGCGGGAGCGGGCGAGCACGTCGAGGCCGAGATAGCGGCGGGCTTCGATCCACTCGTCGTACTGCTCGGCGAGGACGGCTCCGACGAGCCGGATGAGGGCGGTGCGATCGGGGAATATCCCGACGACATCGGTTCTGCGGCGGATCTCCTTGTTCAGCCTCTCCTGGGGATTGTCGAACCAGATCTGCCGCCAGATCTGCTTCGGGAAGGCCGTGAAGGCGAGGAGGTCGGCCCGCGCGGAGTCGAGATGATCGGCTACCTTTGGCAGCTTCTCCGACAAGGCGTCGATCCCCCGATCATATTGAGCACGAACATAATCGGCGTTCGGCTGGTCGTAAACGGAGTGCAGGAGCGCGCGCACCCAGGGCCACGAATTCTTCGGCGTCTGGGACATGAGATTGGTCGAATAATGCGTCCGGCACCGTTGCCAAGCGGCCCCGGGCAGGGAGGCGCCGATCGGCGACACGAGGCCGGCGTGGGCGTCGGAGGTCACCAACCGCACCTCGGACAGGCCGCGGGCGACCAGCGACCGGAAGAACGCCAACCAACCGGCCCCGTCCTCGGCGGAGGTCACCTCGATTCCCAGGATTTCCCGGTAACCCTCGGCGTTCACTCCGACCGCGACCAGGGCGTGCACGTTCACCACCCGCCCGTTCTCCCGGACTGGGTGTCGAGGTCCTTCGCCATCACCGACACCTGGGATTTCGACAGTGAGGTGATACCGAGCGAGTCGACCAGTTTCGCATCCGTCGGGTCGAGACGCCGAGCAGGTACGCCCCCAAGCACTTCGTGCAGGGAGGCACCCCCGGTGGCCACCACCGACGTCAGGGCGCGTTCGGCACGCTTGCGGCTGCAGCAACCAGTCCGGAAAGTACGAGCCGGACCGCAGCTTCGGGATCGCCACGTCGAGAGTCCCGGCGCGGGTGGGGGTACCTCCCTGCACGAAGTGCTTGGGGGAGCGAAATCCCGGTGGCGATAGCCGTTCCGGGAGTTGGTGCGGTTCTCCGAGCGCTCACCGAAACCGGCGCCGCACAGGCTGTCGGACTCGGCGCCCATCAGCGCATCGATGAACGTGGACAACAAACTCCGCAGCAGGTCAGGGCTGGCGTCGGTTTGGCGATCGGTCAAGAACTGGTGCAGGTCGATATCGTGGGCACTGGTCATCGCGTGGTCCAACACCCGAGTGACTTTGGTCGGT
Organism: Rhodococcus sp. USK13; assembly: GCF_018343855.1. Classification (NCBI taxonomy): domain Bacteria; kingdom Bacillati; phylum Actinomycetota; class Actinomycetes; order Mycobacteriales; family Nocardiaceae; genus Rhodococcus; species Rhodococcus sp. USK13. The sequence goes on from NZ_CP069242.1 coordinate 2,406,113, forward strand.
CTCTCGAAGAGTCACGCGATGGCCGCCTTCTTGGGCTACGACACGCCGTTCCGATGCGCATCCGGTTCGTACACCATCATCGTGGACGCAACCCTCCACCTCGGCAGTGTCGGCTGAGGCCACCGCATGGAGATCTCGGTGTTGTTGCAGGTCACGCTATCGAATAAGCAGGTTTAGGTTGCTGGCTACGCTGGGGGTATGGAGCACTACGTTCGCAAGGAACCTATTCCGTACGGGTCTGCGGCTGCCCCGGTTCGTTCGGGAAATCGGTTCTGGAGGACCCTCCAGGGATTGGGGATCACGCTTCGAGGGTTGATGCAGGACCGGAAGCCGAGTCCTTACTCGTCACTTTCTCCTCGACGCATGGACGGCTCGCATACCGACATCTTTCCCTTCAACAGCAGTGGTGGAGGAGCAGGCGGCGGCGGGGCCGGTTGATACTCGAAACCGTCGGTTGATGTGCCACTGGTGCCCGCTTCAGGGGGTGCCGTCACTGTCCTGCACTTCAGATCCGATGCCGTCGCCGGCGGGCGGCGATGCGTTCTGAAGTAGGCGGTAGGTAGCAGCACCGTTTTTGACTTCGTCGGAGGTGACGGAACCAGTGTCTCCGAAGATGACCACTCTGTCGCCCGGGGCAACACGATTCGCTCCGATGGTGCACTCGCCGGATTCGGCCGATGCCAGGTTGGCTTCGCCGGTGACGGTCACCGTGGCGGCGGAGGTTTCCGGCACGTCGGTTGTGGTCGAGCAGCTCGTCAGGATCAGTACTCCGGCAGCTGCCGTGGCCGCGCCCGCGATCTGACCCAGTCTCTGCCTCATATGCAGTCACGATAGACAGTCTGAGTTGTGGTCGTGGTTGGACTCCGAAAGGAGATGCAGGGAAGATAGTTTGACCTCCATCTGGAGTTCCAATTGGCGATCGGTGACGGTCACCGACGAACGCCGGCGTCCGCACGGTGCCGTCCAGCGAAATTGTCTCGCCCATGCTGCTGCTTGGGTGAAACACTCACCTCATGGGCGCGGTCGGCGATGTCGCAGTGTCGGTGCTCCAAGAGGCAGGCGTGACACTTGCTGCTGGACTCACCGATTCCGAGATTGATTCTGTTCATGCCTGTTTCGCCTGTGATCATCTGGATCTGTTGAAGACTGCGCTGCCCCTCTGGGAAAGGTGGCCGGACTGGCGTGACGGCGACGACGCTGAGCTGCAGCGCATGCTGGCCTGGCCGGTCGAAAGCTTCGTGTGGGACGTGCTCCACCAGCCCGATGCATCGTGCACGCCGCGTGGGGTGTGCTAGGGCTTCCGGCGGCGGGGGTTCGCGGAGCGGGGTGGATTCGCGCGGAGGTGATCTGCGGCTCGACCGAGGATACGCGCGAGCTCGTCCACGTCTTGGTTGGACAGAGCCGAGAAGAGCAGGCGGTGAAGAGCTTCGATGTGCCCGGGGAATACCGTCGTCAGGACGGCGCGGCCGGCGTTGGTGATGGCGACGTCGATGCTGCGCTCGTCCTCAGGTGAGGGTGTGCGGGTGACGAGCCCGCGTTGTTCGAGTTGTTGCGCTTGGTATGTCAGTCCGCTGCGGCTGTAGACCACCCCGTCGGCGAGGTCTGTCATGCTCTGTCGCCCGTCGGGCGCGTCGCCCAGGCGGGCCAGGAGCTGGAACTGTACGTAGCTCAGGTCGCCGGCATCGCGGAGCTGCTTTTCGACGGCATGGCGAAGCAGACTGCTCACCTCCGTGAAGGCGAAATACGCCTCGAGCTGTGTCTCTGAGAGTGCTGGGGGTGTGTCGGTCATGTGCCACATCATATGTTGCTTCGAGTTCGAAGCAGTGCTACGTTCGTTCTATTGCTTCAAATTCGAAGCAAATGGCGAAAGGGAAAACCATGAAGGCACTGAGGTTTCACGAGGTGGGCGGACCCGACGTGCTCCGGTACGAGGAGATCGAGACACCGGAGCCGGCGACCGGACAGGTCCGGTTGCGTGTTGCAGCATCCGCATTCAATGCCGCCGACAATGGCATGCGGGCCGGGTTTCTGCCGATCCCAGTGGTGCTGCCGCACGTGCCGGGTTACGACGTCTCCGGCGTCGTCGATGCGATCGGTGACGGTGTCGACGAGGTCGCTGTGGGCGATGCGATTATCGGATTCCTGCCCATGGAGCGCGACGGTGGCGCTGCGGAGTACGTCATCGCCCCGGCCGACGCTGTTGTGGCTGCCCCGAAGAGTATCCCGCTCGTCGATGCCGCGGCTCTGCCCTCGGTGGCACTGACTGCGTGGCAGGCGCTCTTCGACGCCGGCCGGCTCGAAGCGGGGCAGCGGCTGCTCATCGTCGGCGCAGGCGGCGTCGTCGGCAAGTATGCGATCCAGCTCGCGAAACGGGCCGGCGTCTACGTCGTCGCGACCGCGAGCCCGCGCAGCATCGACGCAGTGCGCGCAGCCGGCGCCGACGAGATCATCGACCATACCGGTACCGACCTGCGTAGCGCCGTCGAGGGTCAGGTCGATGTGCTGCTGAACCTGGCCCCGATCGAGCCCGAGGACTTCGCCTCGCTGGTCGCGCTCGTGCGCGATGGCGGCGCAGTGGTCAGCACCACCGCGTTCATGGCCACTCCGGGTGACGACGATCGTGGGGTGCGTGCAGCCACCGTCTTCGTGCTGCAGAACCGTGAACGACTGACCGAGCTGGTTTCCCTCGTTGACGACGGCGAGCTCGTCGTGGAAGTCACGCGGCGAATTCCCCTCACTGAGCTGGCCGCACTTCACGCCCAAGCCAGCACGGACCGTGTTCCGGGCAAGGTGGTCGTTCTTGCCGAGTGAAGCCCCGCGAGGAGCATCGTGACCCTTGCGAACGACGCCACAGGTGTCTGTTGTTGCGGGCCGTTGTCAAGCACGTCTTCGACAAATTGAGCATTTGTGTAGTCAGTTGTCAATAACGAGGGTGCCCTTCTCGGCTGTGGAGGAGAAGGTGATCGAACCGGTACGGAGGGCGCCGGGAACGTGGAACTCAGACGCCACTCGGGTGAGAAGTTGTTCGGCCACGCCGCGAACTTTGACGTTCGCTTCCTGGGAAGATGAGGTGAGGACGTCGAAGGCTCGAGCAAGTTCGGGACCGGGGACCGCGGGGCTCGAGGACGAGTTGCGGTCGGGGCGGCCTCGGAAGGTCGACCACGCCGCGACTGTGACCGCGACGTTGGCTCCGCCGCCGAAGAATCTCGGGGTGACGCACTGGAGCAGCCGGTTGCTCGCCGACCGATTGAAGATCAGTAACACCACGGTCGCGGCGGCATGGCGCGAGTACGGTGTCAAGCCTTGGCGCAGTGCGACGTTCAAGTTCTCTACCGACCCGGAGTTGGGCGCCAAGGTCACCGACATCGTCGGGCTGTACTTGAATCCGCCGGACAACGCGATCGTCCTGTGCGTGGACGCGAAGTCGCAGATCCAGGCCCTGGACCGGACGGCACCGATGCTGCCGATGAGGATCGTTTCGGTCGAGAAAGGTACCCACGACTATGTCCGACACGGCACCTCGACCCTGTTTGCAGCCCTGGACATCGCTACCGGAAAGGTCACCGGGCTGTGCAAACCGAGGCATCGTCACCAGGAGTTCCTCGTCTTCCTCGAGCACCTCGCCCGCGCCTACCCGGAGCGGGAGCTGTATCTGGTGATGGACAACTACGCCACTCACAAGAAGGTCGAAGTCCGGGCCTGGCTGGCCGAACATCCCCGTATTCATGCGCATTTCACGCCCACCTCGGCATCTTGGATGAACCTGGTGGAGGTGTAGTTCGGGATCATCGAACGTCTGGCCATCCACCGCGGAACCTTCGGTTCCGTCAAGGATCTGACCACCAAGATCCGCGCCTTCATCAACGGATGGAACACCCGATGCGCGCCGTTCGTCTGGACCAGGACTGCCGACCAAGTCCTTACCAAGGCAAACCGTCAAGAGACTTCAACAACAAGCCACTAGTATGTTCGGGATATCAATACGTTCCGATGTGCACCGGTATAGATGCTTTTCTATGCATTTCAGGGGACGCTAGGCGAGGGGCGCCCCGCAGGCGGAATCAACCAGCGGGACGGTCACTGCGGATTGATCGTCGCCACCGCACCGCTGCTGGTCTGGGGACTCGTCGTGGTCCCGACATCGATCTGATCAAAACGATCGTCAGATTCCGCCTCAACAGGTCGCCTTTGCCACGCCGCGTACGAGCACCCAGCTCGGCGGCGAGACATGGCAATGGTCAATGAAAGGCTCCACGCAATAACGGCGACGACTGACGGCCGAGACCGAGGGTCTTTACGGTCATGAGACAGCGATGGCAGCGATGCCGCTTCGTCTTCGGGCCCGTCGGACCGTGACGTGGCGAGGACGTCACAAGCGACCGCACCCAGGACTCCGTCCTGTCGATTGCAGAGTGGGGTCGCGGAGCGGACAGCGAATCGCGGCTCTGGCGTCGAATGTCGGTGCCGCAGGTTAGCCTCGAGTTGGTACCCGACAGCTGAGGAGCAGCGATGAGCGCGGTCACGACGAATCAACCACTCGGCACCCCCACCTGGATCGATCTGGGCATTCCCGACCTCGACCGGGCGATGACCTTCTACGGTTCGGTCTTCGGCTGGGAATTCGACGTGGGTCCCGAGGAGTACGGGCGGTACACGATGTGTCTGGTCGGCGGCAAGAAGGTCGCCGCGCTGATGCCGAATCCCGACGAGAACGCCGCCGCGTTCTGGTGGAACGTCTACCTGGCGACCGACGATCTCGAGGCGACTCTCGCTCGGTCCGCGGACGCGGGCGGCACGCTGCTGATGGAGCCCATGGACATCGCCGACCAGGGTCGGATGGCGATGGTGCGGGATCCGTCGGGTGCGCAGTTCGGCTTGTGGCAGGGGCGGGCCCACGTCGGCTGCGAGTTGGTGAACGAGCCGAACACGTTGTTGCGCAACGACTTGGTGACACCGAATCCCGGCCCGGCGCGGGACTTCTACTCGGCGGTGTTCGACTTCACGCTGGACGGGAACGACGACCTGCCCGGAGTGGATTTCACCTTTCTGCGCAGACCCGATGGGCACGAGGTCGGTGGCATCGTGGGCGACCCGGCCGCCTCGGAGTCTTCCTGGGGCACCCTCTTCCAGGTTGCCGATGCGCACGCGACCGTTGCCGCCGCCCGGGCCCACGGGGGCACTGCGGAGGACCCGACGGACATGCCGTACGGGCGGACCGCCGATGTCACCGATCCGTTCGGGGCGACGTTCACGGTGGGTTCCCCGCTGCCGGGTGGGCAGGGGTAGCGGGGTCTCGGGGAGGTAGTTATCCGGTTCGGGAAGTGCCGGCGCCGGTCGACGCGTCGCGTCCGAGTGAGGCAAGGGACGTGCCGGTCTGTCGGGGCATGAGGGATTCGAACAAACCCCCAAACGCTTACCTGTCTAGTTCGGCTTGTGTCGACACCTTTACGCCGGTCACCATGGCCACGGCCTCGCACGCAGCGTGGTGAGACGTGTCGGGTGAGAGGTCTCGGAGGATCGCCAGCGCGGTGTGGGCGAGATGCCCGGCCATCAGGCGCGCGGCTTTGTCGGAATCGGCGCCTCGGACCGCTGCCAGGATGGCTTCGTGCTCCTGGTGTGCGCCGGCAAATGACTGTGGGTGCCACACCTGGTAGAGACGTAGATAGCGTTCGCTGCGTTCGGCGAACGAGTTGACCGTCCGCAGCAGCGGGTCGGCGATCCGGGACATGCAGGTGGCGTGGAATTGCCGGTGCACTTCGCCCCACCGAGCCAGGTCGTTGTCGGCCCTCAGTTGCTCCAGGGTGTCGAGCAGCTGCTGTGCGTGGGTGGCCTCTGCGGTGGTGAGTCGACCGGTGGTGACCCGTACGCCGAGTGATTCGAGGGCGATCCGTGCTCCATAGAGTTGGTCGAGCTCGTTGGCGTCGAGTGCGCGCACGCGACCGGCTTGGTTGAGATCCGCTTCGATCAGGCCTTCTTCCTGGAGCATGCGGAATGCCTCGCGGAGCGGGGCCCGGCTGGTCCCGAATTGCCGCGCCAGTTCGGCCTGCTTGAGAACGGTTCCCGGTGGCAGTGTGCTGTCGAGAATCAGATCGCGTAGGTGTTTGTGCACCTGAATGCTCGTGGACCGGCGGTCGGTGAATACCGGCCGGGGAAGCTCACCCATAGTTCGTCTGGTCCCTGCCGGCCTGCTCATACGGCCCCACTCTCCATCGACGTCGCTCGTGCGGTACGACCGATCGTACAGTGGCGACACTTTTGCGGTAGTCGTGCGCCTCGCGCATCAATGCGTGAAGCGGCTGACGTGCGGAATCCCAAGTCGGAGGATGTCATCAGGGAGAGGAGTTTCGAATGAACAATGCCTAGCGATGTCCCAGATCAGCAAAAGTGACCCTTGACACAGCCATAAAGTGTCGACACTATTGGGTTATGCGCTCAGGGAGCGCAACCCCAAAATCTTCATCGCATGCGGAAACGCATATCTCGCGCCCCAGGAGGCCACGCACATGATCGAAGTGAGCAAGACGCTGGCGGTGAACACCCCCGATACGGCGGACCTAACGGTTGACGACCTGTGGGACGGGTTGGTGATGAAGGCGGAGAACCCGTTGCCGTTCGTGCCGGCCATTACTGCCTGCACCGTCACCGACCGATTCGACGGCGGACTCGTTCGGGAGATCGTCCTCGGCGGTGAAACCGTGCGAGAGGTCGTGACTCTCTACCCGCAGCGGCGGGTGCACTTCGTGCGCACCCACGGAGCGGCGAAGGGCACGATCGACAACGAGATCGAATTCGCCGAGGACGGCAACCTGTTACTGACCTTCACCTTCCGGATCGTGCTCGACGGTGTCGAGGCGGGCAGCGCCGCCGAGGCCGAGTTCGCCGAGCGCATGGAGGCCGACTACCTTTCCGCCGTCGCAACCACCCTTGACGCCGTGCGGTCCCGCTCGGCGCAGATCGCTTAGGGGACGGCCGATGACAGCCACACTACGGACGGCGGGCGAGGTCTTCGCCGTCATCGATTCCCTCGATGCCGCCGCCTTCGCGGCGCTCTTCACCGACGCCGGAAGACTGGTGTTCGCCAACTGTGCCCCGCTGATCGGTCACGTCGAAATCGAAAAGGGCACTGCCGATTTCCTCGCGACGATCGCCGGTCTGCATCACACCATCGTCCACGAATGGACCGTGGATTCGACCACAATCGTCGAACTCGACGTCACGTACGACCGGCTCGACGGAAACACGGCCCGGATCCCGGTCGTGAGCATCTGGAGCCGAACGCCGGCGGGTCTGATCGACGACTATCGGGTCTACTTCGATTTGGAGCCGGTCTATGCGTGAGCTGAGCGGAAGGGTGGCCCTCGTCACCGGGGCCGGTGGCGGTATCGGCCGGGCCTGTGTGAGCGCGCTGATCGACGCCGGTGCATCGGTGATCGCCGCGGACCGGGATCCGCGGGCAGGTAAGGCCACGATCACCCACCTGCCTCCGGCGAGCCCGGCGATTTTCGTCGAAACCGATGTCACCGACGCCGAATCGGTCGAGGCCATGGTTGCCGCGGCCCTGCACAACTTCGGAGCCTTACACATCGCGCACAATAACGCCGGCGTCGAGGCCGCCGGCCACCCACTCGCCGAAATGTCCGACGCGGACTGGGCGCGGGTGATCGACGTCAATCTCACCGGAGTTTTTCACTGCATGCGCGCCGAGCTCCCCGCGATCATGGCCTCCGGCGGAGGCTCGATCGTCAATACCTCCTCGGCGCTCGGGCTGGTCGCGTTGCCGAACCAGGCGTCGTATATCGCCTCCAAGCACGGGGTCGTCGGCCTGACGAAGGCGGCCGCGCTCGAGTACTCGGCGGCAGGGGTGAGGGTCAACGCCATCTGCCCGGGGGTGGTGCGTACCGCGATGATCGACGAGGTCGCCGCCACCGACGACACATTCATGGACAAGATGCACGCTATGCACGCCATCGGGCGAATCGCCGAGGTGAGCGAGATCGCCGACGCCGTGCTCTGGCTGGCCTCTCCCTCGTCTTCGTTCGTCACCGGAACTGCGCTCAGCGTCGACGGCGCCTACACCGCCAGCTGACACACCACATGGACAGGACAATCATGAACGCACTCGACGGCACGGTCGCCATGGTCACCGGCGCAGCCCGCGGGATTGGCGCGGCCTCCGCGAAAGCCCTCGCCGCGCAGGGCGCGGCGGTGGTGATCTGCGATCTGCTCGACGACGACGCGGGCAACACGGTGACAGCCATCACCGACGCCGGGGGACAGGCATCGTACATTCGCACCGACGTCTCCGACTCCGCCTCGGTCCAGGCGGCAATCCGCCACGCCGAGAACACGTTCGGACCGCTCGACTATGCGCACAACAACGCGGGAACCTTTCATCCCGCCCCGCTGGCCGACCTCAAGGACGATGACTGGGCGCGCGTGCTGGAGGTCAATTTGACCGGCGTATTCCTCTGCATGAAATACCAACTGCGAAGCATGCTCTCCCGTCGGCGGGGTGCGATTGTCAACACTGCCTCGGTCTGGTCTATGGCCGGCGCTCCCAGCCAGGGCGCCTACGCCGCTAGCAAACACGGTGTCGTCGGCTTGACCAAGACTGCGGCCCTCGATTACGGCGGGGCCGGTATCCGCGTCAACGCGGTGGCACCGGGCCCGATCGCCACGGCCATGACAGCCGCGGTTCCCAGCGACGTGATGAACCATGTCGTCGACAGGACCGCCGCCGGGAGGTACGGACAACCGGACGAGGTCGGGCAGGCGGTGGCCTGGCTGTGCTCGGACGCTGCCTCATATGTCAACGGAACGATTCTCCCCGTCGACGGCGGCTGGCTCGCCGGCTGACTCCACCGGTCAGGGTTTTGCCCGGGGCGCTCGCCGGTCCCCTTTCGCAGCACACCACGACATGAGCGCCCCGGGCGCCGCAAACGGAAAGCACGAACATGACCCCCACCCTCTGGTCCCTGGTCCAGTACACCACCACCGGCGAGGACACCCGCCTCGGCATCGCCGCCGACGGGCTCCTCCGCACCGTCCCGGACGCTCTGCGCGACCTCGATGCCCTGAGCCTGCTGCGGGAATGGTCAACCCACCGACCGCTTCTGCTCGATCTGGACGTCGAAGCCCTCACTCCAGTCGACGGGGCCTCCCTGCTGGCGCCGATCACCTACCCCAACGCGGTGCTGTGCGCCGGGGCCAACTATTACGACCACGCCGAGGAGATGGGCACCGCTCGCCCCGACCCCGACGCCGAACCCTTCTTCTTCCTCAAATCCCCCACCACTTCTGTCGTCGGACCGGACTCCGCAATCGCGATCTTCGACGACGGTCGCTCGAAGGTCGACTGGGAAGCCGAACTCGGCGTCGTCATCGGCACCGAATGCACCGCGATCACGGTGGCCGAGGCGCCCGCTCACATCGCCGGCTACGTCGTCGCGAACGACATCTCCGACCGCGGCGTCTTCCACCGCGACAACTCCGTCTTTCCCGCCTTCGAATGGGACTGGGTCGGGCACAAGAGCCAGAACGGCTTCTGCCCCCTCGGCCCGGGCATCGTCCCGTCCTGGCAGGTCCCGGATCCGCAGTCGCTCAAGATCCGCCTCGACGTCAACGGGGTGGTCAAGCAGGACTCCGACACAGCCCAGATGGTGACCGGCGTATTCGACCTGGTCGCCGCCGCCAGCCGGATCATGACCCTCGCACCGGGGGACATCATCCTCACCGGCACCCCCGCCGGTGTCGGGATGCCCCGCCACGACTTCCTCCGAGACGGTGACGTCGTGACCGTGGACATCGACGGCATCGGCCGACTCACCAACACGATTGTCGTCAAATGAGCACCCCCCAGCACACCGCACCACCGCACCCCGGCGCCTGGCCGACTCCGACCCGCACCGGACCGACCATGACCGCCGTGACATTCCGAGAATTCGGCGGCCCCGAGGTCCTGACCGTCGAGACCGTGCCCACCCCCATCCCCGGCCCCGATGAGGTCCTCATTCGGGTGGGCGCGGTCAGCGTCGGACGCCTGCTCGATCTCGTTGCCCGCTCCGGACACCACCCCTACGCGACCTTTACGTTTCCACACATCCTCGGCGCCGAGCACGCCGGCGTGGTGGTGGCGGCCGGCGCGCACGTCTCGACCGTCGCGCTCGGCGCCCGAGTCGCGACGTTTCCGGTGATCACCGACCCCTCCTGCCCCCTGGTGCAATCGGGATACGACGAACTGTCCCCGACCCTCGAGATCATCGGCACCCACCGACCGGGCGCCTACGCGCAGTACGTCGCGGTGCCCGCCGTCAACGTGTTCCCGGTGCCGGCGCAGATGAGTCCAGCCGACGCGGTCGCCGTCGCTCTCGCCGGCCCGGTCGCGATGAACCAGTTGCTGCGTGCCGGTTACCGCACCGGGCAACGGGTCATCGTGCAAGGCGCCACGTCGGCGCTCGGCTCCACAACCGCGCTCCTGGCGAAACACCTCCGGGCCGAGGTGATCGTCAGCTCGCGGCAACCGGCGAAACGAGACCGTCTGCGCGAGTTAGGGTTCGACAACGTCCTCGACTCGGCATCGCACACCTTCGCCGACGACGTACGCGCGGCATTCGCGGGCTCCGGCGCCGACATCGTGATCGACAACCTCGGCGACCCGCAGCTCTGGTCGAAGGGAATGGCCGCCCTCGCACCGGGCGGGGCGATGGTCAGCTCCGGGGCGTTCCTCGGGCACGACGTCACCGTCGATCTGCAACGACTCTATTCCCGGGGGCTGCGCATTATCGGGGTACGGACCGGCAACCGCGCCGCCGCCGTCCAGCTGTGGGAAGAGGTCCGCGCCGGGTTCCGCAGCGTGATCGACCGCACCTTCTCCCTGGTCGCCGCCGCCGAGGCCCACCGCTACGTGGAATCGAGCGCCAACGTTGGCCGTGTCGCCCTCCTGGTCGACTGAACGGCCGACCCCGATGACGGGGACGAAGCAAACTGCACCTACGAGCTAAAGGAAAACCCATGAGCACCACCCCCCACCCCAGTGCCGTCGAACCCGCCGCCCCTGTGTCGAAGCTCGGCTACGTCACCTTCGATACCCCCGATGTCGAGCGGATGGTGTGGTACTACACCCAGGTCCTCGACTTCGAAACCGTCGAACAGAGCGCGGACGCAGCCTTCCTCACCACCGGCGCCGATCACCATTGCGTGGTGATCAAGAAGGGCCAGAAAAAGGCCCGGTCGGCCGTCGGCTACGAGGTCTGGGGCTCGCTCACCGACGCCCAGCAACGATTGAAGAACGCCGGCTACGAGGCACAGCGCCGCTCGGACATCGCGCCCGGCACCCCCGACGTCGTCGTCATGACCGAACCGGGCACCGGCATCGAATTGCACCTGATCGAGGGCCAGGACCCCAGTGGTGTCGACGGGCGCGCCCCGCTGCGGCCCACCAAGCTCGGGCACGTCGCCGCCTTCACCCCGGAACTGGAGCGGATGCAGAACTTCTACCAGGACCTCCTCGGCTTCAAGTGGTCCGACACCATCGGCGACTTCTTCGTGTTCCTGCGGTGCAACGCCGATCACCACGCGGCCAATTTCCTGGCCAGCACCACGAAGTCGGGCATGCACCACATCGCTTACGAGATGCGCGACCCAAACCACCTGATCACCATGATCGACCACCTCGCCAAGAACGATTTCCGGCTGCACTGGGGTCCGGGCCGCCACGGTCCCGGGCACAACCTGTTCACCTACCACAAGGACCCCGACGGCAACACCATCGAACTGTTCACCCAACTCGACGTCATCCACGACGAGTCCAAGGGGTACTGGGAACCGCGCCCGTGGCACGAGACGTACCCGCAGGGTCCGCGGACCTGGGAGGTCGACGTCGCCACCATCAACATCTGGGGGCCGATCAACGAGCAGGAAATCGAACACTGATCCTCGCGAACATCAACCGGCATCTTCAGTAAGGAAACTCTTATGACCGACACGCAGTACCCCGACAATCGCATCACCCGGGAGAACTCCGCCCTGGTGCTGGTGGACCACCAGCTCGGACTGATCCTCGGTGTCCACGACCAAGACCAGGAGCAACTCCGCCGAAACGTCGTCTCCCTGGCCGGGTTCGCTACCGCCTACGACATCCCCGTAGTCATCACCACCAGCGCGGACGACGGCCCCAACGGGGACCTGCTGCCCGAGCTGTCCCGGCTGCTGCCGGACGCAACACTCATTCGACGGCCCGGCGAGATCGATGCCTTCGACAACCAGGACTTCGAGGCAGCCATCCGAGCTACAGGTCGATCGCACCTGATCATCGCCGGTATCAGCACCGACGTCTGCGTCACGTTCGCGGCGCTGTCCGCGATCTCGCGCGGATACCACGCGCACGCGGTGCTCGATGCGTCAGGCACGTGGAGCGCGTTGGCTTCCCAGTCAGCGGCGGCCCGAATGCAGACTGCCGGCGTCGTGCTCAACAGCACGGTCGCCGTCGCAGCCGAACTGCAACGGGATTGGCGGAACCCGGGCGGAGCGGAACTGGCGGCCGTGTTCTCCGACAGTGCACTTCCGTTCTACGGCTCACTCGTGAGCTTCGCGACCCGCTGACGGCCTTCGCTCGACCGTGCGGACGGGTCGTCCCAACCGATCGCCCGCACGGTCACCGGTAAACCGCACCGACCTTCCGATCGCGGAATCTACTGCCACACGGTGGGAATACCGAAACTAGAAACTGGGATTGACATGAAAACATCTACAACGGCGACGGTGGCGATCATCGGTGCCGGCATCGGCGGACTGACGCTGGCGATCGCGTTGCGGCGCCGGGGAATCGACGCGCAGGTATTCGAGCAGGCACCGGAATTGGTGGCGGTGGGCGCCGCGGTAGCGCTCTCCTCCAACGGGGTCCGAGTCTTGGAGGGACTGGGGCTGGGTGAGCGACTGCAGGAAGTCGCGACGGTGCCGACTGGACTGATCATCCGGCACGGCCGCTCGGGTAAGCCCTTGTACCAGTATGGCAACCGGGCAGAGTACCGCGAGGACTTTGGTTCGAACTACTACGGGTTGCACCGCGCGGACCTGCAGAAAGTGCTGATCGACGCGTGGGGACATGACCGGGTGCACCTCGGTCACCGGCTGGACTCACTCGACGAGATCGGCGAGCGGATTCGGCTGACGTTCACCAACGGCACCGAGGTGGACGCCGACTTCGTCGTCGGCGCCGACGGCGCCAAGTCCATCGTCCAGCAGCACGTCAACGGCAAATCCTACATCCGCTACTCGGGACAGAGCGGGTTCCGCGGATTGGTGCCCACCGAGAAGGTCCCGAACCTTCCCGACCCGATGGCCATCCAGTTCTGGGTCGGCCCGAACGGGCACGTCCTGCATTACGCGATCGACGGGGGCCGCACGATCAACTTCTTGGCAGTCATCGATGCACCAGCAGAATGGAACTCGCCGGAATGGGTGATGCCGGGCCGAACACTCGACGAGCTGCTCGGCGCATTCGACGGCTGGCACCCCGATGTTCTGCGCATGCTGTCCGCGGTCCCGGTCAGCCCCCGCTGGGGCCTGTTCGTCCGAGACACCCTTCCGCGGTGGAGCCGAGGACGGACCGTTCTGCTCGGAGACGCCGCGCACGCGATGGTGCCACACCAAGGCCAGGGTGCCAATCAGACCCTCGAGGACGCCGCGGCACTCGCGCACGCCTTCGAAGATCTCGCGTCCACCTCACCCGAAACCGCGTTCGGTGACTACGAACGCCGCCGACGGGGCCACACACGCGCGGTACAACAGGCCTCGTGGGTCACCGGTCAGATGATGCGCATCAGTGATCAAGACGACGGAGCGGACTTCGCCGACACCATGACACGAGTACCCGACGTCCTGCAGTGGATTCACAGTCACGACCCGAACCAGGTCGCCACCACCCCCGCCGCACAGCGCTGAGCCTTCACAGGTGCGGACACGCGACCACAGCTCCAGCCGCTGCGAGGCGCCAATGGCAAAAGAGAAGCGCAGTGTCGGACGACGATTGCCCTCGAACCCGGCCCACCGGACGGGACGCACCCGTGCTGGTTCCACAGCCCATCGATGACCCAACCGAGCCGACCACCCCGCTCACAAAAGGACAGAGTATGACGACTACGACGACACCGAGCGCTGCCGGATCCGGCAACGCCGCCACCGACAAGTTCACAGGCGAGCGGTTCACCGCCGACACCTCCCCGGAACGCCTGTCCGCCATCGCCACCGAAGCCCTCGCCGATCTCGGCGCCCTGATCCAGAAGCACGCCATCACCTACCCCGAATACCGGGTCCTCAAGCAATGGCTCATCGACGTCGGAGAAGGCGGCGAGTGGCCACTGCTGCTCGACGTATTCGTCGAGCACGAGATCGAAGACGTCAACTCCCGGAACTTCCAAGGCACCAAGGGCAGCATCGAGGGACCGTACTACGTGCCGGGCGCACCGGAACTTCCAGCGCAGTGCACCCTTCCCATGCGGGACGAAGACCGCGTGCACACCGCGCTCGTTCTGCGCGGGCAGGTGACCGACCTGGACGGCGCCGGCCTCGGCGGGGCGGTGATCGAACTCTGGCATGCCGACAGCGACGGCTTCTACTCGCAGTTCGCCCCGCACCTGCCGGAATGGAACCTGCGCGGCACCATCGTCACCGACACCGAGGGCCACTTCGACATCACCACGATTGCGCCTGCGCCATACCAGATCCCGACCGACGGTCCCACCGGACAGTTCATCGCCGCGGCAGGCTGGCACCCGTGGCGACCTGCGCATCTACACCTGCGGGTGACGGCACCGGGCAAACAGCCCATCATCACGCAACTGTACTTCGCCGGCGGCGACTGGATCGACGACGACGTCGCCGGTGCCACGAAGCCCGAACTTCTCCTCGACCCCCGACTCGACGACACCGGGCGGAAGGTGGTGACCTACAACTTCGCACTCGACCCCGCCGTGGACTGACGGCCCGAACAATCCTCCGGGCGACACCGTTCCGATACCCTCCCGCGGCAACCGCGATTAGGGACAGAATGCAGACGACAGACAGGACAACTCAGGTTGTGCGTACGTCGGACTCCATGAGCGAGTGGTCAGGGAAGGTACGGGTCCCTCGGTAGTCCTGTTGCCATCGCTCGGACGGGATTCCTACGACTACGACCCCGTCGCAGCGGGACTCGCGGACCACAACTTCCACGTGTCACGTCCCCGACCTCGCGAGATCAGGGGGGACCACTCGAGGCGATCACACTCCACGACCTGGCCGCTGACATTGCGACCGTGATCGAAGACCAGGACAACGGCCCGCAGTGGTCGTCGGGCACGCATACGGCCACTACGTGGCGAGGACTCTGGCAGCGGACCGGCTCGCTCTCGTCCTCGGGGTAGTCGTTGCGGCGGCTGGGGCGAAGAACTATCCGTCCACACTGACGGAATTCGCCGTAAATTGCGCGGACTCCTCCCTCCCGGATGAGGAGCGCCTCGGCTACCTTCCACAAAGGTTTCTTCGCGCCGGGGAACGACGCGTCCGGGTTGCTCACCGGGTGGTATCCCGACATCGCTCGCAGTCAGCTCGCTGCGTCGGACGCGACCGACATGAACGAGTGGTGGCCGGTCGCCCGACACCCGATCCTCGATCTGCAGGCGGCCCTCGACCCGTTCCGTCCCCGCGAGACCGCAAACGAGCTACGTGACCAGTTGCGGGATCTGGTGACTGTCGCTATCTTCCCGAACGCCCGGCACGCACTATTGCCTGAAGCGCCCGCCGTAGTGATCCGCGAGATCACCGACTGGATTCAGCGTTCTCTGTCGAACGAGGCCAGCGATCCGCCAGCTGCTCGGTGGCATTCTGAATGCAGGCGCCACACCTCGGTGATGGCGTCAGCCAGCCCGGATCACCGGCGCACGACTGCAACACTCGCCGGACGAGTTGCGGCAGCTGATGAGTGACGCCGTCCTGGCCGTCGAGGAGATCAAGGGCTCCCGGGCGTTCCGGGACGGGATGTTCACCGACCTGGACCTGCGGGTGGCCATGTCGGACCTCGGGACCCGGGTCCTCGCCGCTACCGAACTGCACGAGGCGATCACCGCGGCCGCCGACACCGATCCGCGGACATTCGCCCTCGACGATCAGCAGACCTACACCCGGGCCCGCACCCAGATCGACGACGCCGTGCAGGCGCTGCGCGACGCCGCCCACACCCTGGCCGACCTGTCCGCCGGACTCGCCGCCGCCGAGGACGAGGCCCGCGCCGACGACGAGCGTGGCCGCGTGCTCGAGGAATCGTGAACCCGGGTCGATCGCCTAGCCCACGCAACACCACCGTTGCGGCGAGCACCGCGACCCCCGCGACCACGGTCACCGATCTCACTGAGAACGCATTCGAGAACTCGTGACGATGGGCCGTGCGCTCTGGAGAGGTAGGGGACGTCCGCGATACCGGCAGGTTCACGGAATTGAGGCGGAGAGGCATTGGCCCGGGCATAGGGCACGAAAAGGGGGTTGTTGCTTCCCTCTCGCCTGAGGAGGTCCACACTTGACACCGGAAGGGGTGGGGAACATGAGGGCTCGGATCAGGTGGGTCGCCGCGCACGGGATCGTGCGTTACGGAGCGAAGAAGGCGGCGCAGCGAGGTGATCTGCAGGCGATGCTGGTCGCAGACCCGTCTACGCGGGCGAATCCGCGGCAGGTGTTCGAGCAGATCCGGGCGTCCGGGCCGTTGGTGAAGACGCGGATGGCGAACATCTCCGTCACGCACCGCGTCGTGCATGGTCTGCTGCGCTCGGACGATTTCCGGGTGATCGAGTTCGGTGCCGGTCTCCCGACGCCACTGCGGTGGATCGAGAACAAGACCCGCCCGAAAGCGCTGCATCCGCTGAGGCCGCCGTCGTTGCTCTCGGTCGAGCCGCCCGAGCACACCCGTTACCGCAAGCTCGTGGCGTCGGTGTTCACCCCGCGCGCAGTCGCGAAGATGCGGGTGATGGTGCAGGAGAAGGCGGACAGCCTCCTCGATGAGCTTGTGGCGGCCGGACGTGAGGTCGATATCGTCGACAAGTACTGCGCGCAGCTTCCTGTCGCTGTGATCAGCACGATCCTGGGCGTCCCCGACGCGGACCGGCAGCGGGTGCTCGAGTTCGGGGAGATGGCCGCCCCTAGTCTCGATATCGGGTTGTCGTGGGAGCAGTTCACCCGCGTCGAGGACGGGCTCGAGCAATTCGATGTCTGGCTTGCCGGTCACCTCGCCGAGCTTCGCCGCAATCCCGGTGATGATCTGATGAGTGAGCTGATCCGGGCCACCGAGGACGGCGTCGGGCTGAACGACGAAGAGCTCCGCGCGACGGCGGGTTTGGTCCTGGCCGCGGGTTTCGAGACGACGGTCAACCTGCTGGGCAGTGGTATCCGGCTGCTCCTGGACAACCCCGACCAGCTCGAGATCCTGCAGCAGGATCCGTCGCAGTGGCCGACTGCGGTGGAGGAGATGCTGCGCTTGGAATCACCGGTGCAGCTGACAGCGCGTCGGGCTAAACACGACGTGACGGTCGAGGGTGTGCCTCTGACGAAGGGCGAGCTGGTAATCCTGGTTCTCGCAGGCGCCAACCGCGACCCTGAACTGTTCGAGAATCCGTATCGCTTCGACGTAACCCGTGAGAACGCGGGCAAGCACCTGTCGTTCTCGGGCGGCCGGCATTACTGCCTCGGCGCCTCGCTCGCCAAGGCGGAGACGGAAGTGGGATTGAAGACCCTGTTCGACCGGTTCCCCCACTTGCGATCGACAGGTGAGGGAATCCGGCGTGACACCCGAGTCCTACGCGGCTGGGCTTCGCTGCCTGTGGATCTCGGGCAGCCTGCCTCTACAGACGCTTCCCGGTAGAGGTGTCGGTGATATCGATCGATGCCACCCTCCCCACAGACGGAGGCATCCTGCGCAGCAGGTCGGGACTGGCGTCGGTGAGGCAGTCGGTCAGGATCTGGTGCAGGTCGATATCGTGGGCAGTGGTCATCGCGTGGTCCAACACCCGAGTGACTTTGATCGGTCTCTCGAAGAGTCACGCGATGGCCGCCTTCTTGGGCTACGACACGCCGGTCAGATCCAAATCCCGTCCGTACACCACTCTGCTGGACGCAACCGACCTCGACCGACGGCGCCTGCCGATCGCGGTGCGCACATATACGGCAATCGGGCCGCGGTCACGACATCTCTGGTGTCGACGCCGGTCGCGGCAGTGGTGCTTCGCGCCGACTGAGGCCGGCTCTGTTACCTGACCCAGAGCTGACCTTGGGTCGTGCCGATGCGACGCCTGGCTTCCGACCTTATTCTGGGACCGTGAACGGGATCCCGGCGTCGGGTCGCCGCACTGCCATTTTCTCGCGTCGCGTGCCCGCGGAAGGAGGCGCGGCGAAGGAGTTCAGTTGTGTCGGTGGGGAGTTGTGACCATGCGGTGCGGAGGGCGTCGGGCGCGGAATGGGGAGTCGGGTTTGGCTTGCGAGTTGCGATTGACATTCTTGTCGTTGGGCGGATGGGTGAAGACATAAGCTCCGGGTCCTTCCCCGTCGGTGTCTGCTCGGTCTCAGATCCCTCTGGTCAAGAGGACGGCATAGGGCTGCAGCGGCCCGAACTGACCGCAACTGATCGATTAGCCTGCCGAGAATCGAGGTCGTTCCACACGGCCGGAGAGATGGGGTCAAAAGATGGTGCCCATTCGTTGGCCCAGTTGTGTCCCAGCTCGTCGTGAGCAGCTGACAAGGCCCGTTCCGCTCCACCATGATCGGGGCGCCGGGACCGGGCAAGGCCTGGACGGAGAACAGACACGGAGCATCAGTGGCGGTGGAGACGCTGGCCGTGGCATCTGTACCTGATGCGGGACGGTGATCCTGCTGTTCGTCGCACCCGCGCTCGCGGCCGAGTCCGCGCGAGGTCCGCGGACACCATCAGAGACGGGCATTCTCGCGCCCTGGCCGGCGACGGCTGAGTCGCCGAGGTTTGCTCGCCTCTGCCCGACAGCGGCACCACCCATGGTCGGACCGCGGTGGTGGCGTTTGGCGGGGTGGCGCCGTCGTCATGGTCGGCTCCCTGCTGCTGGCCGCGGCCGCGAATGCGACGCCGGGTTGGGGATGGCGAGGGAGGTCCCGGACGCGACGCGGATGTCCTTGCCGGCGGTCCCCGTATCCGTTCCGACCGCCGGCCCTTCGGCCCATGCTCGTCACACCAGCGGTTTGTCTTGGTCGTTTGGGCATTGGCCGCAACGGGTGCCGGCGATGCCGACGGCTGGACCCTCTCACGAGCCTCCCGCCGCAAGATCTCCCCACAATTGGGAGGTCGGTGTCGGTGTAGTCAGGAATTAGATTGCGCACGAGTGGAATTCGATGATTGAAACGTAGGCGATCGCGGGCGCTGATAGCCGATGTCCGACCTCATCGACTCCTTGACGTCGACGTTTACCCGGGGTAAGTCCTCCTGATTATCTCGATGGTTTAACGGTGGCTGCTGGTCAGGCCGTTGAGATTGTCGAGGCCGGCTCGGACGTTCTGTGTGTCCGTCGGCACGAGAGCACCGGTGCGCACCCAGACGTCGGACGGTCGGATACGGCAGTTGGTGGTTGCGATCGGCACTTTGTGGCTGAGGAGGAACTCCACCACGTAGTGCAGGGTGAGGGAATCACGGGACAGGCGGCTGAGAGATGGCGTGTAGAACGGTACCTGCTCGCTGCGGGTGAGTCGGAGCATCCCGACGAGATGTTCGTTCTGTAAGTGAAGGGCCCGGCGGTGTCCCCGTAGTAACCTGCACAGAACCAACTGCAGCGCTAAACTTTTCGATTTACGTGACAGTGCCCGCCGAGCACTTGCTGTCCAAACTAGGGTTCCACTCCCGGACGCAGACCGCGGCCTGGGTAGTGGAGCGAAAGGGCGAAGAATCGTTCTGACTGTGCGAGGTCTCGGGTTTGTTTGAAGGCACAGCTTCCGGCCGTGTTCCCGAGTCAGCCCCGACGACCAGCGTCGTTCTCCGTCGACTGGTGCGGTGTACGTCTCGACAACTAGCCGAAGGTGGCTTGGCGCTTCTCGAGAAAGGCCGCGATTCCCTCCGTGAAATCGGCGGAGGAGAGCAGTTCGAGCTGTCCTTCCCGTTCACGCGCGAAGGCGCTGCCGAGTTGTGCGAGGGTCGCGTCGTTGACGGCGTTCTTCGTCCAGCAGTACGCCTGAGAGGGGCCGCTTGCCATACCGCGTGCGAGAGTATCGACACTATCAACGAATTCGGCGTCGGGGTACACGTCGGCGATCAACCCGGCCGCAAGGGCCTCGGGGGCGGGAAGGCGTTCGGCGAGCAGAGCCATCTTCAGTGCACGGGCGCGACCGATCGACGCGGCGACGAGGGCAGTGGCACCGCCGTCGGGCATGAGGCCGACCTTGGTGAACGCGAGGAGGAAGTAACTGGACTCGGTAGCGACGGTGAGGTCGCACGCGAGCGCGAGCGACACACCCACTCCCGCGGCAGGGCCGTTGACCGCGCCGACGACGGGACGTGGAAACGCACGGATCGCCGCCACCGACCGGTTCGCGGCGTCGATCGTCGCTGCCGAGGCAGACGCGGATCTCTCCTCGGTGGCCAGGTCTGCGCCGGTGCAGAACGCGCGGCCGGTGCCGGTGAGGACGGCCGCCCGGGCCGAGGCGTCGCTGGCGTATGACTCGAAGGCGTCGGCGACCGCGTCCAGGGATTCTGTCGTGACCGCGTTCGGTCGCGCCGGTCGGTTGAGGGTGACGCGGAGCAGACCGTTGTCGACGGTCGTGTCGATGCCGGGGATCCCGGAGGTCATGAGAATCCTTCTCAAGTAGTGGAGTTTTAGTCGGTTGATGCGGGCGACGGCATGATCGGAAACTGGTACCGGACATCGCCGACACCGAAGCCGTCGCCGAAAAGGTGACGACCGCTCTACGCGTGAACGCAGCATACATCAAGGCTATACACCGTGTATGGATTACTTGTACGATGCTGGTCATGAGTAATGACAAACCCGCGCGCGCTCGCCGCGCCCTGTTCGACGACGAACACGAAGCCTTCCGTGACAGCTTCCGCGCCTTCCTGGAATCGCGGGTGGTGCCGCAGTACGCCCAGTGGGAGCGCGACGGCATCGTGCCTCGAAAGGTGTTCCGCGAGGCCGGCGACCTCGGCTTTCTCGGAATGGAGATCCCGGAGGAGTATGGCGGTGGCGGAGTGTCCGATTTCCGCTTCAACGCGGTGATCGCGGAGGAAATCGCTCGCACCGGGACGGTCTCGGTCGGCATCAATCTGCACAACGACATCTGCGTCCCGTATTTCCTCGCGTACGCCGACGACGACCAGCGAAAACGCTGGCTTCCCGGGCTGGCGTCGGGTGAGCTGATCGCGGCGATCGCGATGACCGAACCGGGCACGGGTTCGGACCTTGCGGGCATCGGCACCACGGCGATCCTCGACGGTGACCACTACGTGCTGAATGGCAACAAGACGTTCATCTCCAACGGGCACAACGCCGATCTGGTGATCGTGGCGGCCCGCACGGAGCGCGAGGCTGACCGCCACGGCGGTCTGTCGCTGATCGTGGTCGAGCGGGATACTCCCGGCTTCGAGCGGGGGCGCAACCTCGAGAAGATCGGTATGCACGCGCAGGACACCGCGGAGCTGTTCTTCGACAACGCCCGGGTTCCCGCGGCGAACCTGCTCGGCAAGCCCGGCAGCGGTTTCCGCTCGCTCGTCTCAAATCTGGCCCAGGAACGCATGACGATCGCCGTGGCGAGTATCGCGTCCGCCGCGCAGGCCCTGGAGTGGGCAGTGGACTATGTGAAAGAGCGCCGCGTCTTCGGGCGCAGCGTGGGGAGCTACCAGAACACCCGATTCGTGCTCGCGAGCATCAAGACCGAGGTGGAGGTGATGCAGGCCTTCGTCGACGGCTGCGTCACCGAACTCGTCGCCGGCACGTTGACGCCGGAACGGGCAGCGATGGCCAAACTCGCGGCCTCCGAGCTGCAGGGCACCGCCACCGACCGCTGCCTGCAGTTGTTCGGCGGCTACGGCTACATGACCGAGTACCCGATCGCGCGGGCCTACGTCGATGCCCGGATCGGGCGCATCTACGGGGGCACGAGCGAGGTCATGCGGGAAATCATCGGCCGATCGATGGGCCTGTGATCATGAAGCGCACCATTTTCGAACCCGAACACGAACAGTTCCGCGAGGCGGTTCGCGCCTTCCTGATCAAAGAAGCAGTGCCTCACTCCGACGAGTGGGAAGAAGCGGGGATGGTCGACCGCGATTTCTGGCGCCGGGCGGCGGCACAGGGTCTCGTCGGATTCGCCGCACCCGAG
Organism: Rhodococcus sp. USK13; assembly: GCF_018343855.1. NCBI lineage: Bacteria > Bacillati > Actinomycetota > Actinomycetes > Mycobacteriales > Nocardiaceae > Rhodococcus > Rhodococcus sp. USK13. The sequence continues at coordinate 2,428,463 of NZ_CP069242.1, forward strand.
GAATTCGGGGGCGGCGGACTGCGCGACTTCCGGTTCAATGCGGTGCTGAACGAGGAGGTCGTGCGGACCGGGACTGTCGGTGACGGGTTCTCCCTGACGAACGATATCGTCCTCCCGTACTTCCTCGACCTCGCCGACGAGGCGCAGCAGAAACGCTGGCTACCCGACATCGTGAGCGGCGAGCGCACCATCGCTGTCTCGATGTCCGAACCGGGGACCGGATCGGATCTGCGCGCAATCAAGACGACCGCGCGCCGCGAGGGACCCGGCTGGCGGATCACGGGGTCGAAGACGTTCGTGACCAGCGGCATGCAGGCCGACCTCGTGATCGTCGCCGCACGGATCCCCGACGAGGACGGCGGCGGCTTCGGCCTTTTCGTCGTCGAGGATGGGCAGCCGGGCTTCGAACGCGGACGCAAGCTGTCGAAGATCGGGCGCAAGGCCCAGGACACGGCCGAATTGTTCTTTCAGAACGTCGAGGTGCAGGCCGAGAACGTGCTCGGCGAACCGGGCAAGGGTTTGCGCTATCTGATGGCGAACCTCGCCCAGGAGCGGCTGTCGATGGCCGTTGTCGCGGTGGCGAGCGCCGAGTACGCCCTCGAGCTGGCGCTGTCGTACGCGAAGGAGCGGCGCGCTTTCGGCAGTCCCATCGGCAGCTTCCAGGCAAATCGGTTCACATTGGCCGAATTGTCGACCAAGGTGCAGATTGCGCGGATCTATCTCGACCGCTGTCTCGACGCGCATGGGAACGGTGAGCTCACCGCGGCCGATGCGGCAGGGGCCAAGTTCTGGACCACGGAGCTCGAATTCGAGGCCCTGGACACGTGTCTGCAGTTGCACGGCGGGTACGGCTACATGGAGGAGTACGAGGTGGCCCGGCGCTGGCGGGACGCGCGGGTACAGCAGATCTACGGCGGTACCAACCAGATCATGCGCGAGATCGTGGGACGCTCCCTGGGACTGTGAGAACACCACATGAGGGCGGGCCGGGAAGAATTCCCGGCCCGCCCTCATGTGGTTGCGAAAACTATTCTGCAGCAGCGCCGCTGGAGACGAACCTCTCGATCTCGGCGGCGCCGTAGCCGGCGTCGATGAGGATCTGGCGGGTGTCGGCACCAGGTTTGCGCGGCGGTCCCGGTTTGGTGGCCGGGGCCCCGTCGAAGCGGGGAGCCGGGGCGGCTTGCACGATTCCGTCGACCTCGACGAACGTTCCGCGGGCGACGTGGTGGGGGTGTGCGGCCGCCTCGGCGAGTGTGAGGACGGGGGCGTAGCAGGTGTTTCGGCCGAGTAGCAGGTTGTCGAGTTCGGACCGGTCGAACGTGGCGATCCGCCGGCCGAGGATGTCGCGGAAGTCGTCCCATCGGGTGGTGTCGAACTGGTTGTGGCGGACCTCGTCCGGGAGGTCGAGCGCGTCGCACAGGTCGTGCCAGAACTGATCCTCGATGGCGCCGATGCTGACCCACTTCTCGTCCCGGGTGCGGTAGACGTCATAGAAGAACGCGCCGGTGTCGAGGAGGTGGGTGCCACGGTTCTCGCTGAACGCTCCCTCGCCCCGGAGGCCGTGGAACATTGCCATGAGGGCCGATGCGCCGTCGATCATGGCCGCGTCGACGATGCGTCCCACACCGGTGGTCCGCGCGGACATGATTCCGGCGAGCATGCCCACGGTGAGGAGCATTCCGCCGCCGCCGAAGTCGCCGACCAGGTTCAGCGGCGGGACCGGTGCTTCGCCCCGGCGTCCTATCGCGTGCAGTGCGCCGGTGAGCGCGATGTAGTTGATGTCGTGTCCGGGCATCGACGCCAGTGGGCCGTCCTGACCCCATCCGGTCATTCGGCCGTATACCAGTGCAGGATTGGCCGCCATACAGTCGGCAGGTCCGACGCCGAGGCGCTCGGCCACACCGGGACGGAACGTCTCGATGACCCCGTCCGCACTCGTGCAGAGCCGGCGCATGATCTCGGCGCCGTCGGACGATTTGAGATCGACCGCGATCGACCGGCGACTACGGAACATCACCCCGTGTCCGCTGGCGGCCCAGGGGTTTCCGCCGGGGCGGTCGACGCAGATCACCTCCGCGCCGAGGTCTGCGAGCATCATCCCGGCGAACGGGCCGGGCCCGATCCCGGCGAGTTCGACGATCCGGACACCGGCGAGGGGAGCCTGAGTCGTATCTGCCACGTCAGCCTGCCTTCGCGACGACGGGCATTCCGCCCTTGTTGGCTGCGGCATCGGCCCCGACCTCGTCGGGATTGGCGACGGCCTTCGCCTTCTCCGACTCCGGAACTGCGATCGCGGCGTTGAACTGCTTCAGGATTCGGAAGGTGGCCGCCTCGTCGTCGTGCGGAAGGATACGTCCGACGCGGTTGGACAAGGTCAGCAAAGGCTTGACCGCCGGCAATACGAAACGCCACGGTGTAGGTTCGATGTGCAGGTCCTTGATGACACTCGCCGGCAGCCAGGTCGACAACATTCCGTAGGCGAGCTTGAGGCGGCGGTCGGTGGTCATGAACTTGGCGACGGGTGCGGGCAGCACCTCCACGTCTCCCGGAGGATTCTCCACGCTGAACTTGATCACGGAATGGACGACGTCACGGCACAGGTCGTCGGCGGGCTGCTCGACGAGGGTGTGGAAGTCCGTCTTCTTCCGGGCGTCGTCGTAGTCGGTGTGCAGGATGTCTTCGGGTACCCCGATCACCCATCCCACGTAGCGGCTGAGGGCGAAGATGTCCTCGATTTCCCTATCGGTGAACCGGATTCCGGAGCTGTGCACGGCATCGAGGAATTTCACGCCGAACTGGCCGGCCTGGGTAACCATGGAGTCGAGATTGTTGATCGGGATACCCCAGTTTTCCCAGTCCCAGGCGTCCGATCGGCTCAGGCCGTGACGGACTGCCGCGTGAATCATGCGGACCTTCGCGGTGAGTCGGAATCCCTCCTCGAAACGGCCCATGCCGCCGGGTGTGTAAGCGGCGACGACGTAACGAAAGCTCTCCACAAGACGGGTACCGACATGGTCGGCCTTCCGCAACCGGCCACTGAACAGGACCGGCCGGGTGGCGCTGTACATCGAGAATCCGCCGGCGATGGTGGCCCAGGCGAGGATGGGCGGAACGATGGGCCCGGCCCGCCAGAAGGCGACGGCGCCGCGGTAGAGCTGGTCGAAGTCGACCCAGTCCGGGATGTGATCGAGCTGCCGGAACAGCTCCACCATGCCGGCGGGCGGGTCGTCCAGGGCATCGATGCCGTGCTCGAGCGCAGTGTCGAAGGTGCGCCAGTTGGCGCCCGTGGACTTGTCGCGGAAGTCGCGCATGGCCCGGTACGCGGCGTCGTCCGCGAGAAGCGCGTGATCGGTCAGCTTCTCGGCGAATTCGCGGCCGTACATGGCGATTGCCCTGTCCCGATTGTTGATCCGGCCGAGATCGATGCCGCGTGGCAGACCCTCTGGCACGTCGAGTGCGCCCTCGCGTCGTGGTGTCTCGGTGGTGGCAGTCATCCCTACTCCTCACGTCTGAGCTGTGTATTCGGCCGGACGGATGGGCGGGCACTTCCGCCCGGCCCGCCCCCTGTGACCTCCATTACAAACAGCGTAGGGCAAACTGAACACCTTGTCTACACGCACTGTATGGTGCTGTTATTCAGTGGTACTGCGAGCTCGAATCCGAGCTCGGTCGTAGGTGGTCGTCACCATCGGAGAAACGAGGCACAGTAATGACACGACATCTGGTCGAGCCCGTCACCGCCGGTCACGAGGTTTTGCACACTCTCATGGAGAGTCGATGGAGTTGCCGGGGGTTTCGGCCCGACCCCGTGCCGAGGGAGGTGATCACCGCGATCCTCGACACTGCCCGGCGGGCCCCCTCGTGGTGCAACACGCAGCCGTGGCATCTCCATATCGCGGAGGCGGAGGCGACGAACCGCTTCCGCGCAGCACTGACCGAACACGTCGGGCAGGCACCGGCAGAGAACCCGGACATCCCCTTCCCGAAGGCATACGAGGGGGTCTACCAGGAGCGCCGGCGTGCCAGTGGATGGCAACTGTACGAAAGCGTGGGTATTGCCAAGGGGGATCGGATCGCGTCCGCGCGGCAGATGATGCGCAACTTCGAGTTGTTCGATGCGCCGCACGTCGCCATCGTCACCACCGAGGCCGCGCTCGGGACGTACGGCGCCGTCGACTGTGGGGTTTTCGTCAACAGCTTCCTGCTGGCCGCGCACAGTCACGGTATCGGCACGATTCCCCAGGCCGCGCTCGCCAGCCAGGCACCCTTCATCCGCGAGTTCTTCGACATCCCGGAAGGTCGTCAGGTGCTTCTGGGGATTTCCTTCGGATACCCGGACACGGACCATCCGATCAATTCGTATCGGACGGAGCGGCAGTCGAGCGACGAAGTCGTGACCTGGCTGGAGAGCTGAGCCGGTCAGAAAATGCGCCGGGCCTTCATCTCGGGAAAGACGTCGGCGATGCGCACGACGTCACCCGTGGTGGGGGCGTGGATCATCTGACCGTTACCGATGTAGATGGCGACGTGCCCGGGACCGCCGGACTGCCAGTTGCCGAACAGCAGGTCCCCGGGCCGCGCCTGATCCATCGGTATCTCCTGCCCGACGTTCCACTGGGTCTCGGATGTCCGTGGCAGCGCGATGCCCGCGGCGGCATGGACCGCGAACGACGTCAGGCCGGAGCAGTCGAATCCACCCCCGGAGGGGCCGTTGACGTTGCCGCCGCCCCACACGTAGGGCAGACCGAGGTAGCGGACGGCCGATTCGACCACCCGCCCACCCACGCCGTCGCCCAGCGGAATCCCGATGAGCGGCGCGAGCAGCTGCGCGAAGGACAGTTCACTGCCGCGGATCTTTGCGACGTACGGCTTGGTCTGGTTCTCGTAGTCCGGGCTGCCGGACGGCATTCCGCCCGACCGCAATACGGCACCCGATCCGGCGTTGTACGCCGCGATGGTGAGGTCGAGGGTGTCCCCGGATACCCGGCCCTGGCGTTTCCAGGCGTCGATCTGTTCGTAGGTGTCGCACAGCAGGTTTCCCGAGGCCATCACGGGGTCTGCGATGCCGAGCACGTCCGCCTTGCCGTCCTCGTCGGCGTCCTTGCCGTAGATCGCCCAGGTGCCGGGCATGAATTGTCCCGGCCCGAGTGCGCCGGCCGGGGACACCGGTGCGGTGGGCCCGTACCGGAATCCGTTCTCGGCGGCATACAGCGCCGCGAGGGTCGCGGGCTTGATTCCGTCACAGATCGCACCGGCCTTGCGCAGCCACGGTGCGAACAGTGCGATCGCCCCCACCGGGGCGAGCGAGGCGCGCGGAAAGGCGGCCGGAACCGGTTGCAGCACAGCACCGTTGCCGATCGAATCCCCGTCCGGTGAGGGCGGGCTCGACAGGAACATCGGCGCCGGCGGAGCGGGGTCCGGCACCGGGGTCTCCATGACCGGCTCCGCAGGCGCCGCCGGTTCAGGAGCGGGTGCCGGGGGAGTCAGGGCACCGGGTGGCAGATGTGGTTCGAGCGCAGCCGCTGCTGCGGCAGCGATGTCGTCCACCGCCTGCTGCGTCGGGGCGCGTACCGGCTCGGGCAGCGCCGAAATCAGGTCGGACACCTGCTGGCCCGCGGTGGCCGGCGAATAGGACTCGAGGGTCTGCGTCGCCTGATCCTTGATTTCCGTTGGGGCAGCGGTGCCTTGGATGAACGCACCTGCTGCCGCGACCGCGGCGACGATCAGGGTCGACGGATCAACGGACATCGACCGCACCTTCCAACGGCGCGGTGCTGTCGTCGTACAACCAGCCACCGGAATTCTCGTCGAGGCTTTCCTGGATCGCGATCTGAGCGTTCTCCGGCAACGTGTGCATGATGTGCCGGACCCGCTCCTGCCGGCGGGCGACGGCCTGCCGGTACGGCATCCCCGGGGTGGCCTTCATCTGCGGGACGATGCCCTCGACGTCGTCGACGCCACCCGCGTGGTGGCCGGCGTCGACCATGGCCTGCTCGGCGGCCATGGTGGCTTCGTCCTTTTCCTCGGACATGCCGATCGGGCCGATCATCGTGCCGTTGAGGAATTGCTTGACGACTGGCTGGTCGCTGGTGAGCAGCACCTCGCGGGGTCCGAACATCACCAGTTTCCGGCGGAAGAGCATGCCGATGTTGTCCGGCACCGTACGGGCGAGGTTGATGTTGTGCGAGACGATCAGGATTGTTGCGTCGATCTCGGCGTTGATGTCGATCAACGTCTGCGAGATGTAGGTAGTGCGGACGGGGTCGAGACCCGAGTCCGGCTCGTCGACGAGGATGATCTGCGGGTCGAGGACCAGGGCGCGGGCCAGGCCGGCACGCTTGCGCATACCACCGGAAATCTCCCCCGGCAGCTTCTCCTCGGCCCCGAGCAGGCCGACGAGTTCCATCTTCTCCATCACGATCTTGCGGATCTCGGATTCGGACTTCTTCGTGTGCTCGCGCAGCGGGAACGCCACATTGTCGAACAGGTTCATCGACCCGAACAGAGCGCCGTCCTGGAACAGCACACCGAACAACTTCCGGATGTCGTAGAGCTCCTTGGACGAGCACTCGAGAATGTTGGTGCCGTCGATCACGATCGAGCCCTGCTCCGGGCGGAGCAGACCGATCAACGACTTCAAAAACACCGACTTACCCGTACCCGACGGGCCCAGCAACGCACTGACTTCACCGACAGGAAGCGTCAGCGTTACGTCCTGCCAGATCCTCTGCGAGCCGAACGACTTGGTCAGTCCTTCGACGGATACTTCGACACCCACGACAACCTCCAGTGATTAGGGACCGGTCCGAATGGCTCGGACCGGGGTTGGCTGGGCGACGAGTGTGCACGCAGGACGAAGCGGCGCCATGGGATTGCATGGGGCTCGTCCACTGTGGCGAATGCCCAGCGTTGATCGACTACCGAGATATACCACCACACGTCGTCTCGGCGTAAGGACCAATTTGCCGATATGCGGATCCAGTTGCATCGAAGGCTCTCTCGACGGGGCGAGCGATTTCGTGTCTTCGGCCCGCCATTCCTGAAGGGTATAGACAGAGAATATGAACACAATGTATGGTCGCGATGTGCTGCGGCGAAGCAGCCATTCAGCGAGAACAAGGAGTCTTTCGATGCCGACCACTGAAGCGCTGATCTTCGACGCGATCCGGACGCCACGGGGGAAGGGGAAGCCGGGCGGTGCTCTGCACACCGTCAAACCGATTGATCTGACCGTCGGGTTGATCGGTGATCTCCTCGACCGCAATCCCAGCCTGGATCCGAATCGTGTCGACGATCTCGTGCTCGGTGTGGTCTCCCCGGTCGGCGAGCAGGGTGGAAACATCGCTCGCACAGCGAGTATCGCTGCCGGTCTGCCCGACACGGTCGCAGGGGTGCAGATCAACCGTTTCTGCGCCTCGGGTCTCGAAGCCGTGAACATCGCAGCTCAGAAGGTCCGTTCGGGATTCGAAGACCTCGTGTTCGCCGGTGGAGTCGAATCGATGTCCCGGGTACCGATGGGGTCCGACGGCGGTGCGTGGATGGACGACCCGGCCACGAATTTCGCCAGCCATTTCGTGCCGCAGGGCGTGGGTGCCGACCTGATCGCGACGATCGAAGGCTTCACCCGCGAGGACGTCGACGCCTACGCCGTTCGTTCCCACCAGCGCGCAAGCCGGGCTCAGCAGGAGGGGCGATTCGACCATTCGACCGTCCCCGTCCGTGACCTGAACGGCCGGGTGGTGCTCGATACCAACGAGATGATCAGGCCGAGTACGACGGTCGAATCGCTCAGTGGTCTGAAACCGTCGTTCGCCGCCCTGGGCGAGTCGGCCGGGTTCGATGCGGTTGCGCTGCAGAAGTTTCACACGGTCGAACGCATCGACCACGTTCATCACGCAGGTAACAGCTCCGGAATCGTCGACGGTGCTTCGCTGTTGGCGATCGGAAGCGAGGACGTCGGGCGCGAACTCGGGCTCACGCCGCGCGGACGCATCGTGGCAACCGCGGTGTCCGGTGCCGATCCCACCATCATGCTCACCGGCCCTGCGCCCGCCTCGTGGAAGGCGCTGGCGAAGGCCGGACTCACGCCGGCCGACCTCGATCTGGTCGAGATCAACGAGGCCTTCGCCTCGGTCGTCCTGCGATTCGTGCGTGATCTCGACCTCGACCTCGACAAGGTGAACGTCAACGGCGGCGCCATCGCGATGGGGCACCCACTCGGTGCCACCGGCGGCATGATCGTGTCCACGCTCCTCGACGAATTGCATCGCACCGGCGGACGGTACGGCCTGGTCACCCTCTGCGTGGGCGGTGGCATCGGCATCGCGACCGTGGTCGAAGCACTCCAGGCAAGCTGAAACCGGAAGGACCACAAAGGCTATGAGCCAGAACACCATCATCGGCTGGGAACGTGACGACGACGGCATCGTCGTGCTCACGATCGACGACCCGACTCAACGCGTCAATACGATGAATGCAGGATTCGTCGACGCGCTCGGCGCGGCACTCGACCGCATCGAGAACGAGCGCGACACCATTACCGGTGTCGTCGTCACGTCCGGTAAGGACACCTTCTTCGCTGGGGGAGATCTCAACGATCTGCGGGACGCATCCAAAGATCGCATCGACGAGTTCGCGACCTTCGTGGACCGCAACAGCGCGCTGCTGCGCCGCCTCGAAACAATCGGACGGCCCGTCGTCGCGGCGGTCAACGGTTCCGCGCTCGGCGGCGGACTCGAACTCGCCTTGGCTGCGCACCACCGCGTCGCGCTGGACGGCCCGCGCACCTTCGTCGGATTGCCGGAGGTGACGCTGGGTCTGCTGCCCGGAGCCGGCGGCGTCGTCCGCTCGGTGCGGATGCTCGGCGTCGAACGTGCACTGTCGGAACTTTTGCTGCAGGGACAGCGCCGCACCGTCCGATCGGCGCACGAACTCGGGATCATCGACGAGCTCGTCGAGTCGAGGCCGGACCTGATTGTCGCGTCGAAGAAGTGGATTCTCGCGCACCCGGACGCGGTCCAGCCGTGGGACGTGAAGGGATTCCGCATTCCCGGTGGAGCGCCCGGTGACCGCAGCGGACAACTGCCTTCCCGGCTCCCCGCGATCCCCGCGCTGCTGCGCAAGCAGTTGAAGGGAGCGCACTACCCGGCCCCGCAGAACATCGTCGCGGCAGCCGTGGAGAGCGCGCAGGTCGACTTCGACAACGCGTTGCGGATCGAGGCCCGCTACTTTCTCGACCTCGCGACCGGGCAGATCGCCAAGAACATGATTCAGGCGTTCTTCTTCGACATGCAATCCGTGAACGGCGCTCGCGGTCGCAGCGCCGATCGCACGCCGTGGCGCGCGCAGAAGGTCGTCGTCCTCGGGGCAGGCATGATGGGTGCCGGAATCGCGTACGAGTGCGCCCGAGCCGGAATCGACGTCGTCCTGAAGGATGTGACACTCGACGCCGCGGAGCGAGGGAAGGGCTACTCGCGCAGGCTGATCGACAAGCAGATCGCAACGGGCAGGACGTCGACGGAGAAGGGTGACGCGCTCCTCGCGCGCATCACGCCCACCGACCGCCCGGAGGAAGCCGACGGCGCCGATCTGGTGATCGAGGCCGTGTTCGAGGATCCCGCCGTCAAGGCCCAGGTGCTCGCCGAGATCGAACCCCACCTCGCAGACGGCGCCCTCATCGGATCGAACACGTCCACCCTGCCCATCACGGGGCTCGCCGAGAACGTCGGCCGACCCGAAGATTTCATCGGACTCCACTTCTTCAGCCCGGTCGACCGTATGCCCCTGCTGGAGATCATCAAGGGGGAGAGGACCTCCGCCGATACGCTGTCGCGGGCACTGGATCTGGCGAAGCAGATCGCGAAGACCCCGATCGTCGTCAACGACAGCCGCGGATTCTTCACGAGCCGCGTGATCGGCACATTCATCAACGAGGCCATGGCGCTGCTCGGGGAGGGGGTGCCGGCGACGACGATCGAGCAGGCGAGCTCCCAAGCCGGGTACCCCGCTCCCGTGCTCCAGCTGACCGACGAGTTGAACCTCGAACTGCTGCGCCGGGTCCGCGACACGGGTAAGCAGGCCGCCGAGGACGCCGGCCTGGCCTGGATCGGCCATCCCGCCGAGGCCGTTCTCGACCGCATGTTGTCCGAGTTCGGGCGGGCGGGCCGGCTGGCTGGAGCCGGGTTCTACGAGTACGACGAGAACCGCAAACGCACTCGACTCTGGACCGGACTGACGGACGCGTTCGGCGGCGAGAACACCGACGTCCCGTTCGGCGACGTGGTGGAGCGGCTGTTGTTCGCCGAGGTGATCGAGACGGTCAAGTGCCTCGACGAGGGCGTCCTCGAAGCGGTCCCCGACGCCAACGTCGGCTCGATCCTCGGCATCGGATTCCCCGGGTGGACCGGTGGAGTGCTGCAGTTCGTCGACGGATACGACGGCGGTGTGGCGGGCTTCGTCGCCCGAGCCCGGTACCTCGCCGAGACCTACGGCGAGCGCTTCGCCCCTCCGGAATCGCTGCTGCAACTGGTGGACGCGGGCACGACGCTCGCGCGGTCCCGGTCCGCCGAGTTGGTCGGCGCCCCCTAGGCGGCCAGGCGGGCGGGAGCCGATCAGGCCCCGTCCGCCCGGCTTTTCCACGTCTGCCGGCCGCGCGGCCGCGAAGCACGAAGATCGGCCGCGAAGCACGAAGAAGGAGAGAAATGAGTTCGACGATGGTGGAGGTCGAGCCCGGCGTGCGGGTCAAGGTACTCGAGCTGGGTGCCGGCGACCCGGTGCTGCTGATCCACGGTTGGAGCCTGAGCTCCGCGGTCTGGGACCGCCAGATCCGCGTGCTCGCAGAAGCGGGGCACCGCGTGCTCGCGATGGACCTGCGGGGGCACGGTGGATCCGACGCGCCGTGGGGTCGCTACGACATCGACCGTCTCGCCGACGACGGCGCGGCAGTCCTGGATGCGTTCCATGTCCGCAGCGCGACCGTTGTCGGCTGGTCGCTGGGCGGTATGACCGCACTGCGGATGGCCCACCGCTACCCGAATTTGGTGGATCGCCTCGTACTCGTCGCCTCCAACGGGGTGGCCGGCGCCCGTCAGCCCGACTACCAGTTCGGCGTGCCGGCCGATGCAGTCGAGGGCGGCATGCATGCGGCTGAGCACTCGGGGCGCTTGGACTACCGGAGACGGGCTGTCGGCGATCCGTTCGGAACACCGCCGGACGCTCAGACCCTCGACTGGCTGCAGCGCATCTCCTTGCAGACGCCGAGCTGGGCGGCCAACGCGTGCATGACCACACTCCTGCGGACGTCCCAGGCGTTCGTCCTGGACGACCTCGATATTCCGGTTACCCAGATCATCGGGACCTCCGACCCGGCGCTGTCCGTCCGTGGGGCGTACTGGGTGCAGGAGCGGATCGGCAGCACCTTGGTGGAACTCGACTGCGGGCACTATCCGATGCTGGAGCAGCCGGACCTGTTCGACGAGGCGCTGTTCCGCGCGGTGACCTTGGTGAAGGAGCCGCACGTTCGACTGGCCGAGGGCCCGTCCAGTCATAGTGTCCAGACATAGGATATTCTCGAAATCGTGAGTACACGGCCGGTAGCGCGACAACGACCACGCGCCCACGACGGGCAGCGTGGCGCCGAGGTGGCAGTGTTCGAGGCGACGGAGCAGTTGCTGCAGGAAACCTCGATGCAGGATCTCACCGTCGCGCAGATCATCAAGCGCGCCGGCCTGTCGCGGGCAAACTTCTATCACTATTTCGCATCCAAGTACGACGTCCTCGTCGCGATGATCGCGCGACTGTTCGGCGACGCGTATTCGGAGGCCGTTCCCTGGCAGGCCCCACCCGGTAGGACCCGTGCCAAGTCGATGGATGCGAGCCTGCGGGGCACCATCGACATGTGGTCCGGGCACGGTGGGGTGATCTGCGCCGCGGTGGAGCAGATGCACAGCGTGCCTGCCGTCGCCGCGGCGTGGAAGGTGATGCTCGAGCAGTTCGTCGGCGCTGTCGCGGAACAGATCACCCACGAGCGTGCCAACGGTGCCGCACCCGACGGTGCACCGGCGGAAATGATCGCCACCATGCTCGTCGGTGGTGTCGAGCGAACATTCTATGTCGGCTCGAAGGGCCTGGACGAGCGGTTGCCGTCCGCCGAAAGTGCGGTCGAGTCGATCGTGGCACTGACGTTTGCCGCGATCTACGGCAATCAGCGGCCGGTCAAACGCAGGAAGCGGAAAAGGTCGGCGGCGAAGAGTCAGACGGCAGTGCCCACCACCCCTCCCACCGCCGCCGGAGAGGTCACGGCGAACACCGACACCGCAGCCACCATCCTGAAAGCGGTCAATGACCTGCTTCAGGAGGAGAACCTGGACGAACTCAGTGTCGCCCAGATCCTCGAACGGGCCGACGCGTCCCGTGGAACGTTCTACTTCTACTTCGGGAGCAAAGACGACGCATTCGTAGCGTTGTTCAAGGAATTCGCCGAGCGGATCGCAAGCGGATTCGAACTGCTGGTGCAGGTGGACCGGAACGACCCGGCCCGGATCCGGGATCTGGTGGCCGACTGGCTCGACCTCGACGAGGCCACCCTGGCGGTCGCCCGCAACGCCGTCCACGAATGGCCCCGACGTCCGGAGTTGCGTCGCCTCTACCTCGAGACGGTCAGCCGGATGACTACCGCGCTACAGGCCATGATCGAAGCCGACCGCGCGGCCGGTATCGCCGTGGACGGCCCTCCCGCAGCGGAATTCGCGGCCGTGATCATATGGACCATCGAACGAACCGTCGCCGGTTCGATGGCGAAGGAAGAGCACCTCGAAGACCTCGGCGCCGTGACCAAACTGCTCGGCGAATTGCTTGTCTCCGCCATATACGGTCTCTGACCTGTGAGTACTTATTAACCGTCGGCGGTCAATAAGTACTCACAGGCCGCAAGGCACGCCTCCTCGCGAAGCGTGCCTTTTTGTGTTTCGGGAGCAGTTGGCGCCGTCTCAGTTGTCATTGACATCGCGTCTGAACACTTTGTATTGTCGGTGACATGACTCACACAGTTACCACTCCTGCTGTCGACGCCGGCGCTACTACGGCCCGCCTCGCCCGTGCCATCGAAGAGCTCACACCGGAATGGATGACCGCAGCTCTCGGTGCCGGCCGACCGGGCGTGCGAGTGACCGCAGTGGATATCGATCGCGTCATCTGGGGCTCGGCAACCAAGGCATTCGCACGGCTCACCTTCGACGGCGATTCGCAGGGACTTCCCGAAAGGGTGTGCATCAAGGGTGGTTTCGACGAGCGAAGTCGCGCGTTCGGACTCGGGGCCGCCTACGAACTGGAGGGCTACTTCTACCGCGACCTCGCACCCAACCTGCAGGCGGAGGTGCCGTCCTGCTACTACGCGGCCGCCGAACCGGAGCAGGGCATCGTCATCCTCGAAGATCTCACCTCGCGTGGAGCCGAATTCGGCGAAGCGACCAACCTTTGGTCGACCGACAGCGTCGCCCAAACGCTCGAAGTGCAGGCCAGTTGGCACGGACCGCTGTGGGGAAGCACCAAGGGTCGGTACGAGTGGCTCCCGATCGGTGTCGAAGCGGCCCGACAGGCGTTCCAGGTCATGCTCAGCCCCGAACAGTTTTACCCCCTGATCGGTCGTGACGAGGTTCCCGAACTGTCGCCCGGCCTGCGGGACGACGAAAGAGTCCGACGCGCATTCCGCGCGCTGTGGGAGCACGACGACAACGCGGTGCACACCATCAACCACGGGGACGCACACTTCGCTCAGCTGTACCGGATTCCGGGGCAGGCACCGGCGTTCCTCGATTGGCAGACGGCATGCCTGGCACCGTGGTCACACGACGTCACCTACTTCATCGGCTCGGCGCTCAGCATCGAGGATCGCCGCACGCACGAACGTGATCTCCTGGCTCACTACCTCGACGCCTTGAAAGCTCATGGCGGTCCGCATATTTCACGAGACGATGCATGGGACGACTATCGTAGGCACACGCTGCACGGGTTCGCGTGGATGTGTGTTCCGACGGTGATGCAGCCATCGGAAACCGTTGCGGCCATGGCGCATCGATACGCGGCGGCCATCGAGGATCACGACCCGTTCGCATTGCTCTTCAAGGACTGACTTCCCGTCGCCGGCCCGTTGCCGGTCGAAGGTTCCATCGCGCTTCGAGGGGGATGGGCCGGAGAAGGTCTTACTGCTGTGTGCATCAGGACTCTTACTGGCCCATCCCCATTTTCGTGTCCGGAATTACTCAACCCCCAGTGATTGACATCACGTATGAACACTTTGTATGGTCACTCTATGCAGCAGACCACGACGCCGGGACCGGCGCCCGATTCCTTCACTGACCAAGACCTCCGCGACGCGCTCGCGTCGGCGAATCTGCCCACCCTGCTCGCGGCGCTCGCGCACTTGACCGGCGAGGACCGCTGGATCGAAGAACCCTACGTTCCGACACCGCCGGTGGACCTCGGCGATCACGACTCCGGCGGATTCACTCACGAAATCCAGGACCGTATTCGCGGGGAGGCCTTCGAGGTACTGCGCCGACACCGTGACGGCGAACTCGAGCCCGGTCCAACGCCGGACCCTGCGCGTCTGGTCCGGATACTGAGCGTGGCGCTCGGTGAGCAATTGCCCGCCGACTACGGCAACCTCCTCGGCGAGGAACTCGGGATCTACCCCCGGGCGTCGGTCCCCACGACGACATTCGACGGGGAGGCCCCACTGCGGGTCGCCATCATCGGGGCGGGGCTGTCGGGGCTGTGCCTGGCGATCCGCCTCGAGCAGGCCCGCATCCCCTATGTGATCATCGAGAAGAACGACGACGTCGGCGGCACGTGGCACGAGAACGTCTATCCGGGTTGCGGTGTGGACACTCCGAGCAACCTGTACTCGCTGTCGTTCGCGCTGAACCCGGACTGGACGCGTTTCTTCGCGGGGCGCGACGAACTCGCCGAGTACTGGCGCTCGCTCGCGGACCGGTGGAACGTTCGCCGGAACATCCGGTTTTCCACCGAAGCGGTGTCGGCCGACTACGACGAAGAGCAAGCGCTCTGGAAGATCGTCACGCGCGGCGCCGACGGACTCGAGGACGAACTGGACGCGGACATCCTCGTCAGCGCAGTGGGTCTGCTGAACCGCCCCAGCGTCCCCGCCATCGCGGGTCTCGACACCTTCGAGGGCCCCTGCCTGCATACCGCGCGCTGGGACCGCGACATCGACATCGCCGGCAAACGCGTCGCGGTGATCGGCACCGGCGCGAGCGCCATGCAGTTCGTGCCCGCCGCCGCCGGAGTGGCGAGCAACGTGCGTGTCTTCCAGCGTTCCCCGCAATGGGCCATGCCGCACCCCAACTACCGTCGGGACATCCCCGAGGGCGTCGCCTTCCTGAACCGCCATGTCCCGCACTACCAGGGCTGGTACCGCCTCCGACTGTTCTGGCGGATGGGCGACAAACTGCACGGACTCCTGCAGATCGATCCCGAGTACCCGCACGCCGACCGGGCGATCAACCGTAGTAACGACAAACTGCGCAAAATCCTCACCGCGCACATCGAGAGCGAACTCGACGGCCGCCCGGACCTGCTCGAGAAGAGCCTGCCCTCGTACCCGCCCTATGGGAAGCGTCTGCTCATCGACAACGGGTGGTTCCGCACGATCCGGCGCGACGACGTGGACCTGGTGACCGAGAACATCGACACCGTCACCCCGCGTGGTGTCCGCACCGCCGACGGCACCGAGTACGAGGCCGACATCATCGTTCTGGCGACAGGTTTCGATGCGGTCCAGGTGCTCGGTTCGGTCGACATCCGCGGTCGGGACGGACGGTCCTTGCGGGAGTACTGGGGGCATGACGACGGTCGCGCCTACCTGGGCATCACCGTCCCCGGGTTCCCCAACTTCTTCTGCCTCTACGGTCCGAACACCAACACCGGTCACGGCGGCACCGTTGTCGCGGGCACCGAAATACAGGTGCAGTACGTCACGAGCGTCCTCGCCGAGATGATCGACGAGGGTCTCGCGAGTGTCGAGGTTCGGCAGGACACCTTCGACACGTACGACGAGGAACTCGGTGAGGCGTTGTCGCGGACCATCTGGACCCACCCCGGCATGACCACCTACTACCGCAACAGTCGGGGACGTGTGGTGACCAACAGTCCCTGGCAGTACATCGAGTACTGGCGACGCACGCACCAGCCGGACATGAACGACTTCGACGTGGAATCAGCGCTGTCGCCGGCAGCCCGCATGGATGGACGCTCAGCATGAAGACCGCAACCCGCACCTCCACCCCTCCCACCCGATCCGCCGTAGCGGCGGTAGACGCCGCCGGCCAGGTCGCCTCGCTGCGATCAACCTTCCGCAGCGGACGCACCCGCTCGCTCACTTGGCGTCGCGCCCAACTCGAGGGTCTCGCCCGGCTGCTCTCGGCTCGGGAGAAGGACCTCGCCGCCGCAGTCGAACAAGATCTCGGTCGGTCGGCGATCGGGATGTTCATGGGTGACCTCGCCCCGGTGCGGGCCGAGATCCGTCACACGCTGAAGAACCTCGAGCGGTGGGCACGGCCGCAACGCACCGCGCTGCCTGTAACGCAGCAACCGGGGAAGGCGTGGACCGTGGCGGAGCCGAAGGGTGTGGTCCTGGTGATCGGTGCCTGGAACTTTCCGCTTCTGCTCACCCTCCAACCACTCGTGAGCGCGCTCGCTGCCGGCAATGCGGTGCTGGTCAAGCCGTCGGAGTTGGCCCCGCGCACCGCGCAGGTGCTCGCCGACCTGCTACCGAAGTACGTCGACCCGTCCGCGGTCGTCGTCACCACCGGAGGCGCCGAGATGAGCACCGCGCTCCTGAAGGAGAAGTTCGACCACGTGTTCTTCACAGGATCAGCGCGTGTCGGCCGCCTCGTCGCGACAGCGGCCGCCGAGCACCTCACCCCGGTGACGCTCGAACTGGGCGGCAAGAGCCCGGTGATCGTGGCAGCCGACGCCGACCTCGATGTCGCCGCCCGGCGCATCGCGTGGGCAAAATGTGTGAACAGCGGACAAGCCTGCATCGCACCCGATTACGTTCTCGTCGAGGACTCGGTGCGACCTGCGTTCATCGAACGGCTACTGCGGGAGCTCGACAGGGCGTGGCGTGCGGAACCGACCCGCATCGTCAACGAGAACCACTTCGATCGCCTCACCGCGCTCCTGGACGGGCACGGCGGCGACACGACCGGCGGGAAGCACGATCGCGGCACCCTCCGATTCGGCGCCACGGTGGTCACGGACCCCGATCTCGACTCGCCGCTGATGACCGAGGAGATCTTCGGGCCGATCCTGCCGGTGGTCACGGTGAACTCGGTCGACGACGCCGTCGAACTCGTCAACAGCCGGCCGAAGCCACTCGCGCTGTACCTGTTCACGGAGAACAACGACACCGTGCAGACCGTCCTCGATAACACCTCCTCCGGCTCCGTCGGTGTCAATCACCTCCTCTACCAGCTACTCGTCCCCGACCTCCCGTTCGGCGGCGTCGGTGCCTCCGGGACGGGTGACTACCACGGCGAGCACGGTTTCACCACCTTCAGCCATCGAAAGTCCGTACTGCGCAAGCCGACCAATCCCGATCCGTCCTTCGCCTACCCGCCCTACGGAGCTTTCGCGACCCGACTGCTCCGCCGACTCATGGGCTGATTCCAAGGTAGTGACGCTATCGAACTCTTCTCTGTAGCAAAGGAAACAGAGCGTTGCCGTTTCGTGTATCACGCTGTGTCCGCACAGCCTCGTCGTCCAGGAAGGGCCGGTCATGACCACACCCGTTCGTGCGAAGCTCGCCGACCGTGTCGACACCGGCCTGCGCGCGGTCGGCGGCTTCTTCGAGTTGTGCGGTGAGACATTCCGTGCGACGACGAAGCGTCCCTTCCAGTGGAGGGAGCTGGTGCTGCAGTCGTGGTTCATCGTGCGTGTCGCGCTGTTGCCGACGCTGCTCGTCGCGCTGCCGTTCACCGTGCTCGTCGTGTTCACCCTCAACATCCTGCTGGTGGAGTTCGGCGCAGCAGACCTATCCGGCGCCGGGGCCGGACTCGGCGCGGTCACGCAGATCGGACCACTCGTCACCGTGCTCATCGTGGCGGGCGCAGGTGCGACGGCGATCTGTGCCGATCTCGGTGCCCGCACCATCCGGGAGGAGATCGACGCGGTCCGGGTGCTCGGAATCGACCCGATTCAGCGGCTCGTCGTCCCGCGCGTGCTGGCGTCGATGTTCGTGGCAGTTCTTCTCAACGGCCTCGTCATCACGATCGGGCTCATCGGTGGGTTTCTGTTCTCGGTCTACATCCAAAACGTCACCCCCGGCGCGTACGTGTCTTCGCTGACGTTCGTGACCGGGCTACCCGAGGTCGTCATCTCGGAAGTCAAGGCCACCCTGTTCGGGCTGATCGCCGGCCTGGTCGCCTGCCACCGCGGGCTCACCGTGAAAGGCGGCCCGAAAAGTGTCGGCGACGCGGTCAACGAGACCGTCGTCTACGCATTCATGGCCTTGTTCGCGGTCAACGTCGTGGTCACCGCCATCGGCGTCAAATTCGGAACGGGAGCCTGACAGTCATGACAGTGCACAAGAGCGTTGTCGGAACTCACCACCCCAAACTGGCCGCTGCGGCGGGTGTCCCGGTCCGGATCCTCCGGGCGATCGGGCATCAGGCCGACTTCTTCGGCAAGACCATCCGGCTCGCCCCGCACGCAATCTCCAGCTACAAAAAGGAGACCGTGCGACTGATCGCCGAGATCGGCATGGGGTCGGGCGCGATGGCGATCATCGGCGGCACCGTCGTCATCGTCGGATTCATGACGCTGTCCGGCGGAACCCTTCTCGCGATCCAGGGTTTCAGCTCGCTCGGGAACATCGGTGTCGAGGCTCTGACCGGATTCTTCGCGGCGTTCATCAACGTGCGCATCGTTGCGCCGGTGATCTCGGGCATCGCGCTCGCTGCCACGATCGGTGCGGGCGCCACAGCACAGTTGGGTGCGATGCGGATCAGCGAGGAGATCGACGCCCTCGAGGTGATGGGCATCCGGTCGATGTCGTATCTCGTGTCGACGCGCCTGATCGCCGGCATGATCTCGATCGTCCCGCTCTACTCGATGGCCGTGATCATGTCGTTCGTAGCGTCCCAGTTCACCACCACGTACGTGTACGGACAGTCGTCCGGCGTGTACGACCACTACTTCACCACCTTCCTGCGGCCCACCGACCTGTTCTGGTCGTTCCTGCAAGCGGTGGTCATGGCGCTGGTGGTGATGCTCATCCACTGCTACTACGGCTACCACGCGTCCGGGGGGCCCGCCGGTGTGGGAGAAGCGGTCGGACGCGCGGTCCGGACATCGCTGATCGCGGTTGTCTCGGTCACCCTCATTGCATCCCTGGCGATCTACGGAGCGTCCGGCAACTTCAATCTTGCGGGCTAAGGGTAAAGATCATGATCTCGAGAAGAAGTGCCAAGTCGCACTATCATCCACCGCCTCTGAAAACGAAGGGCACGGTGCTCGTTGTCGGACTCGCGGCAATTCTGTTCGGCTGCCTGCTGTCCTTCAAGGGGGCATTCAACAGCACAGTTCCGCTGACCGTCGTGTCGGACCGTTCCGGCCTGGTGATGGATCAGGGAGCCAAGGTGCAGCTGAACGGAGTCCAGATCGGCAAGGTGAGCGAGATCGATCATGTCGCCGACGGAGCGAGTCTCCAACTCGACATCGACGAGCAGTGGTTCGGACTCCTCACCGCCGATACCATCGCGGAGATCAAGGCCACCACCGCATTCGGGTCGAAGTACGTGGCGCTCGAGATTCCGGACGGAGCGTCGAGCGAGCCGCTCGAGGCAGGACAGGAGGTGCGCTCGCGCAACGTGACGACCGAGATCAACACGGTGTTCGAGAACCTGACCTCGGTCACCGAACACGTCGACGCAGCGAAGCTGAACGCGACACTCGGCGCGCTGGCCACCGGCCTGCGCGGTCGAGGAAATCAACTCGGCACCACCATCACCGACGCCAACACCTTCCTCTCGGCCGTCAATCCGACCCTCCCGACCCTCGCGAACGACTGGCGCGACACCGCCATCACCGCCAATACCTACACACAGGCGGTGCCCGACTTCATGGCACTGCTCGGCAACGCAAGCGTCACCTCGGACACCCTGGTCGCCGAGGAGAAGCCGCTCGAGTCCACGCTGCAGGCCTTCCGGGCGATGGGCGACGAGGGATTCGGCATCGCCTCCGAGAACGAAAAGAACTTCCTCGACACCATGAGACTGTTCGTACCCACCACGGCGCTCCTGGCCGAATACAGCCCCGAGTACGCATGCCTTTTCCAGCAGGCCGCAACGACAGCCGAAGCTGAACAGCGCTTCGGTGCCGGAAACACCGGCTACTCACTCGAATTGGATGCGGGCATCATGCCCGGCGATGACAACTACTCGTATCCCGAGAATCTCCCGATCGTGCAGGGTCGGGGTGGCCCCGGCGGCGCACCCGGCTGCTACCCGGAGATCACCAAGGAGATGTTCCCGACCCCGCACCTGGTAGTCGACGGCGGTGCGAACATTGCGAATGCCACCGCACCCCGGGCGGGTTCCCCGAGCTTCGTGGAGTACCTCTTCGGCGCCGCTGTGGGAGGGGTGGCTCCGCGATGAATATCTCCGCAACTGCCACGAAACTAGCGATTTTCACCATCGTGATGGTGATGTTCACCGCAGCGGTCGTCATCGTCTTCGGGCAATTCCGCTTCGGCAGCGAAAAGCAGTACAGCGCCGTGTTCTCCGATGTGTCCGGCCTCCGGGACAATGAGTTCGTCCGCGTGGCCGGCGTCGAGGTCGGCAAGGTGACATCGGTCGACGTGCGGGAGGACTCGACGGCGATGGTGACGTTCGCGCTGACGAAGAACGTTTCGCTCACCGAGTCGACCCGTGCCGCAGTGAAGTTCAGCAACCTCATCGGCGATCACTACCTCGAACTCGTCGAAGGGTCCGGTCCGCTCACACCGCTCGCCGAGGGCGACACCATTCCCGTCGAACGCACGGCTCCTGCGCTGGACCTCGACGCGCTGATCAACGGTTTCCGGCCGTTGTTCAAGGCACTCGATCCCGAACAGGTCAATGCGCTGTCGACCTCACTCGTCGACGTCTTCCAAGGGCAGGGTGGCACCATCGACCACTTCCTCCAGCAAGCCGGACAGCTGACGTCGGTCCTGGCCGACCGCGACCAGCTGATCGGAGCGGTGATCGGCAACCTCAACACCCTGCTCGGGACCGTCGACCGGCGAAACGCCGAGTTCAATCAGGGCATCGACCAACTCCAACAACTCGTCACCAGGTTGGGGGAGCAGTCGGACCCGCTCGGTGACGCCCTCGTCCACATCGACGGCGCGTCGAGTTCGATGGCGGCGCTCCTCGAGTCGACGCGTCCGGACATCAAGGAAGACATCACCCAGGCCGGCCGGCTTTCCGACCAGGTGGTCGCAGATCAGGACTACATCAACTGGGCATTGAATTCCCTTCCCGCGGCCTACAACAAACTGTCGAGGCTGGGCCTGTTCGGCGACTTCTTCACGTTCTACCTCTGCGATGTGCAGCTGAAAGTGAACGGTCCGAACGGAGACCCCGTATACATACCGATCGTCGGCCAGCGGGCCGGGAGGTGCACTCCACAATGATTCGCTCCAAGACCGCACGAATGGGCCTGATCGGCATTGCGATCACTTTCATCGTCGTCCTCACCTCCATGAACTTCGAGAAACTGCAGTATCTGACGACGTCCTCCCACTATTCGGCCCACTTCGGTGACACCGGCGGCCTGCTCAGCGGCGACAAGGTCATGATCGCCGGGGTCGAGGTGGGCAAGGTCCACTCCGTCGAACTCGACGGCGACAAGGTTCTCGTCGAATTCACGGCGGACGGAGTTCGCCTCGGCAGCAAAACGGAACTGTCGATCAAGACGCGGACGGTGCTCGGCAACAAGTACCTTCAGGTCACGCCGCGCGGCGACGACGATCTCCTCGCGACCGGCGACGTCATCCCCCTCGCCCAGACCACCACGCCGTACCTGCTCACGGACGCCCTCGGCGACCTCACGACGACGATCAGTGGACTCGACACCGACAAACTGACCGGCGCACTGGACACGCTGGGCGAGACGCTCGATCAGACCCAACCGAACCTCAGTGCAGCACTCGACGGAATGTCCCGGTTCTCGGACACCGTCAGCTCCCGGGACCAGCTGATTCAGGACCTGGCCCACAACGCCGAATCGGTCACGCGGGTGCTGTCCGAGCGGAGTAATCAGATCGACAAGCTGCTCGTCGACGGCAACACGTTGTTCGCCGCGCTCGAGCAGCGCCGCCGGGCAATCGACACACTGCTCGGCAATGTCACGGCGGTGACGGCGCAGGTGAATGCGCTCGTCGACGACAACGAGGCGCAGCTGCGGCCCGTCCTCGACCAGCTGAACACGACAACCGGCCTGCTGAACCAGCAGAAGGACAACCTCGCGGCGTCACTGAAGCCGTTGTCGCAGTATGCGACCTCGCTCGGTGAGTCCGTGGCCTCCGGTCCGTTCTTCAAGGCGTACATCATGAATTTGCTGCCGGGGCAGTACCTGCAGCCGTTCATCGACGCCGCGTTCCAAGAACAGGGCATCAATCCCGGCACTCTGAACGGGCAGAACACCTTCCCGGTGACCTGCGGAGACAACAGCGCACCGGGCGCCGTTCCCCCCGGCAGCACGACACCGCTGCCGAACCCGAGCAATTGCCCGGTCCAACCGGGTGAGCTACCAGTCGCGAACTCGACCCAAACACCCACGGCGCCCGCTCTGCCGGCGCTGCCGCAGATCTCGATTCCCGGACTGCCCCCACTACCCGGATTGGGCGGATAGGACATGTCGACCATGTTGCACGCACTCCGAGGCTCACGCCGAGTTTGGATCTCCGCGCTCGTCGTGGTGGCCGTGGCCGTCGTCGCGGCCACCGGGTGGAGTTTCTACCGCACGAGTTCCACGACGACGGTGACGGCGTACTTCACGAACACCAACGGAATCTACGTCGGCGATCAGGTGAAGATCCTCGGAGTCGACGTCGGCAAGATCGATGCGATCGAACCCGACGGCGAACGGATGAAGGTCACCTTCCACTACGACTCGCAGTATCAGGTCCCGCAGGACGCCAAGGCCGCGATTCTCTCCCCGAGCCTGGTCACCTCACGGGCAATCCAGTTGACCCCCGCCTACACCGGAGGTCCCGCCCTCGCCGATCAGGACGAGATTCCGCTCGAGCGCACCGCGGTGCCGATCGAGTGGGACGACTTCCGCGCACAGCTCCAGCACCTGTCGGAGTCGCTCGGCCCCACCGAGGACAGCGCCAACGGCCCGCTCGGTCAGTTCGTCAACGATGCCGCGGATTCACTCGGCGGCAAGGGAACCGACATCAACACCACCCTGACCAAGCTCTCCGAGGCGATGTCGACACTGTCCGACGGTCGGGACGACGTGTTCGCCACCGTCCGCAATCTGCAGGTGTTCGTCTCGGCGCTCGCCGCGAGTGACCAGCAGATCGTCCAACTCAACCAGAATCTCGCGTCGGTCTCCGGCGTACTCACCAACTCCGATCAGGAACTCGCCACGTCGCTCGACAGCGTGGACGCCCTCGTCCACCGCATCGGCCAGTTCATCGGCGACAACAGGGAAGGGCTCGGCAAGTCCGTCGACGACCTCGCCGCGGTGACAACAATGCTGAACGAATCACGGCCCGACATCGAGCAACTTCTCCACGTCCTGCCGAACACACTGCAGAACTTCTACAACATCTACCAACCCGCTCAGGGGTCGATGACCGGTGCGTTGGCGGTGACACAGATGCAGAACCCCATCCAGTTCATCTGCGGCGCAATCCAGGCCGCGAGCCAGAAGGGCGCCGCGGAGTCCGCCAAACTCTGCGTCCAACACCTCGCCCCGGTCCTGAACCTGATCCAGATGAACTACCCGCCCGCAGGCGCCAATCCGATCACCAGCGTCCAAGTGCGCCCCGACCAAATCGACTACAGCCAGGACTCGCTGCGCGGGACGGTGCCGACGACCCCGCCGGTGCGCACCGTCGACGCCCGCGCCGGTATCCCGGGCCTACTCGGGCTGGCCGTACCCATCACTAGTGGAGGCCGATGATGCTCAGGTACAGACCCCTACGACGGTCGATCGGTCTCACGTTGGCCGGGCTGTCGGCGGCACTGCTCACCAGCTGCGGCTGGGAAGGCGCCAACTCACTGCCGCTCCCCGGCACCGAAGGATCGGGAGACGGTTCGTACACCGTGACCATCGAGATGCCGAACGTGACATCGATCCAGCGCAACAGCCGGGTCCGGGTACACGACGTGACCGTCGGGAACGTCACCGACGTGCAATTGCAGGACTGGCACGCCCTGGTCACCGTGCGGCTCGACGGCGGTGTCGCGATGCCGAAGAACGCGACCGCGA
Source organism: Rhodococcus sp. USK13 (assembly GCF_018343855.1). NCBI lineage: Bacteria > Bacillati > Actinomycetota > Actinomycetes > Mycobacteriales > Nocardiaceae > Rhodococcus > Rhodococcus sp. USK13. Next base: position 2,452,967 of record NZ_CP069242.1, read on the forward strand.
AGATCGGGCAGACCAGTCTGCTCGGCTCGCTCCACGTCGAGCTCGCCGAACCGATCGACGAGGAACCGAGCGGGTCGCTCGGCGACGGTGACACGATTCCGCTCGATCACGCGGGGCAGTACCCCACCACCGAGCAAACACTGGCGGCCGTGTCGGTGGTGCTCAACGGCGGCGGTCTGGGCCAGTTACAGGAGATCGACACCCAGCTCAACGCCGCCCTCGGCGGACGCGAATCGGACGTGCGCACCTTCCTGACCCAACTCGACACGTTCACGAGCGCACTGAACACCCAGAAGGACGACATCCTGACGGCGTTGGAAGGACTCGATCGGCTCGCGCTCACCGCGAACGAGCAGACCCAGACCCTCGAAAGCGCTCTCGAACGGATACCGCCCGCGATCGAGACCCTCAACCGGCAGAAGGAGAACCTGACCGGGTCCGTGACCTCCGTCGGCAATTTCGCCGACGTCGCGAACCGGACGGTGACGGCCGGCTCGGTGGACATTCAGCAGAACCTGCGGGATCTCGCGCCGACCCTGCGCGAGTTGGCGAACGCCGGACCGGGCCTCGCCGGTTCACTGGGCATGCTTCCCACCTTCCCGTGGCCGCTGGCCGGTCTCCCCAAATACATCCAGGGCGACGCGGGCAACCTCTCCGCCACCCTCGACCTCACTCTGGGTCGCATCGATGCGAACTTCCTCCAGGGCACGCCGCTCGCCGGCACCCTCTACAACGCGGAAACCGCCCTGGGCCGCACCGTCGGCCGGATGCCGACCGCGGACAAGAACCCGTTGACCGCTCCGCTCGAGTCGGTCGTGATCCGAGGTGGCCAGTGATACTCACCCGTTTCGTCCGCATCCAATTGACCATCTTCAGCATCCTCACCGTAGTCGCGCTGGCGGTGATGGGTCTGCACTACATGCGCCTTCCCGCGATCGCCGGAATCGGCCAGTACACACTTACCGTCGACCTGCCCACGAGCGGTGGCCTGTACGGAACCGCCAACGTCACCTACCGCGGTGCCACGATCGGTACGGTCACCGATGTCGTACCGACGGCCTCGGGCGCCCGGGCCACCCTGCGAGTCGACAGCTCCACGAAGATTCCCGCCGACGCGCACGCCGAGGTGCACAGCCGGTCGGCGATCGGCGAGCAGTACGTCGATCTCGTCCCGGCCGGGATCGACGGCCCGTACCTGCAGGACGGCGATCTGATCCCCGTCGACCGTACCTCGGTTCCGCAGGACATCGCCCCGATGTTCGACACCGTCAACAAGGGCCTCGAGGCCATCCCCGAGGACAAGCTCGCCACCCTCATCGACGAAAGCTACAACGCCTTCAACGGAACCGGAGAAGACATTCAACGCCTGCTCGAGTCGTCGAGCGCCGTGGCAGCCACGGCGGCCGACACCGCCGATCCCACCGCCCGTCTCATCGAAGATGTAGCGCCGTTCCTCCGATCCCAGGTGGACAGCGGCCCGGCCCTGCAGGAATGGGTCCGCCATCTCCGCGAGGTCAGCGCACAAGCGGCCGGACGTGACGCGCAGGTACGCAGCATCTTCGCCACCGCACCGGCGGCGTCGACGGAGCTGACCGAACTCTTCCGGCGACTGCGCCCGACGACCCCGATCCTGCTGGCCAATCTCACGAGCCTCGGCCAGGTCGCCGTCACCTACAACCGGTCGCTCGAGCAGGCGCTGGTGCTGGTACCACCGAGCGTCGGACTGATGAAGACGATGACCGTCCCGAACGAGGACACGACGGGAGCGGCGTTGATGGACTTCAACCTCAACCTCAACACCTCCCCGCCGTGCACCACAGGATTCCTCCCGGCATCCGAGCGACGCGACGGATCGGCCGTCGACTCGCCGGTTCGGACCTCCGATGCGATCTACTGCGCGGTTCCGCAGGATGCCGACGTCGCCGCACGTGGGGCCCGGAACATGCCCTGCATGGACAAGCCGGGTAAACGGGCACCCACCGTCGAAATCTGCAAGAGCGACGAAGAATACGTGCCCAAGGGCACGAACCCCTGGGTGGGTAATCCCACCCCGACCACCGACAACCCCCTCGCCGCCGAGGGCAACGCCGCGTTCGACGCGATCGGTGTCCCACAACCTGCCGCCGCGCCGGCGTCGGTGGGAACTGCGAGTTACAACCCCTCCACCGGTGAATACCGGGGTGCAGACGGACAGGTCTATCGCCAATCCGACCTGGTGTCCGCCGGGGTGCCCACTCTCGAAAATCTGCTGACCCAAGGACGTTGATCATGGTGCGACGCGCTACTTCCCGACCCGCAGTCACCGCGGCAGACGCCGCGGCCCAGGCCTCTCGAGCCGCCGCCGAAGCGGAAACGGCGGCGCGCGAGGCCGAGGCGGCCCTCGCCCGGGCTCTCGCCGAGGACGAGTCCCAAGTCGCGGACGAGGGTTCAGCGGACGCCGAGGAATCCGTCCGGCGGGTCCGGAAGCGTCCACGGCGTGCCTTCGCCGGAGCCGTCGTCTCGGCCGTTGCCGTGGTCGCCCTCGCGTCGACGTCCGTTGGGCTGTCCCACTCCCACGCCGCCCGTGACGCCGCCGCCGACCATGACCTCGAACTTCTGCAGGGAACCCGGCAGGCGGTGATGAACCTCATCACCCCGAGCGCCGCCGACCCGGCGGGAAGCGCGCAGCGCATTCTCGATGGTGCCACGGGGGAGTGGAAGACCGAATTCGAAAGCACCAAAACGGAGTTCATCGACACCATCGCGCAGTCCAAGACCGAATCGGCAGGGGAAATCCTCGGCGCCGGAATCGAACGCGCGAACGACGACGGCACGACCTCAGTCATGGTGGCCGCCGTGACCAAGGTAACCAACGCCGCGGGAGCCAAGGACGAACCCCGGACGTGGCGCCTGCGCGTGCAGGTCGGCAAGGACGGGGATCTCTACAAACTCGCGAAGATCGAGGTAGTGCCATGACCGTGGACCAGATGCTCGAACGAGACACCAGCACCTGCGAAGAAACATGTCCCCCCGAGGCGGTGCGGCCCCGATGGCGCTCGGCCCGGGCTGTGATGGTCCTCGCGACGATCACACTGGTACTCCTCGGCTACAGCGCGATCATGCACTTCGCCATCGGCGCTCAGGACCGCAGCCTCGAACAGGTGCGTTCCGGTGCCGCCGAGGAGATCGGAGAGCTGACCGCAATGATCCTCAGCTACTCACCCGACACCGTCGAGACCGACGTGGAGACGGCAAAATCACGCCTCACCGGGGACTTTCTGACCGAGTTCAGCGACCTCGGCGCCAACGAGGTGGTGCCGCGCGCCAAGCAGGACGCGATCGGCGCGCACTGGGACGTGATCGGTACGTCCCTGGTCACCGCAGAAGCCGACACCGCCACCGTGCTGGTGCTTCTGCACGGCACGGTGACGAGCGGTGCGACCCCCCACACCGAGGAACTGTCGAGCAGCGTGCGGGTACGCGCCGAACGGACCGGCCAATCCTGGTCGATCTCAGACCTCGAGCCGCTGTGAAGGCGCTAGATCATGAGAAGGAGTTGAGCAGAGATGGAATTCGGACGGCTCAGGCGACACACGGAACGACCAGGTGGCATCGAAGACCTGCAGGAGCAGGTGCAACGCGCACGAGCAGCGGCGGACAAGGCCGCAGCAGCGGCCCGAGCAGCCGCCGAAGACGCCGAGAACGAACGAGGCGACGACGACGCGAGTGAGCTGTTGGAGACCCTGCCGACGGGGCGCTGGTCGACCCGCTATCGGGCGGCGGTCGCCGCGGCAGCCGCCGCTTGCCTCGGCGCCGGCGCCCTTGCGGTACAGACCACTCTCGATCACCGGGCGACCCAGCGCAGCGTCACCGCCGACACGCGAGTCCTCGCCTTCACCGAGGAAGCAGTGGCGCGGTTGCTCTCGACCGATACCGAGAATGCCGAGGCATACGTCGAGCGCGTCCTCGCGGACTCGACCGGTGACTGGCGCAGTGAATTCGAACAACGGAAGTCGGCAACGATCGACACGATGCGGCAAGCCGGGAACCGGACCGCGGGCCGGACGCTCGAAGCGGGAATCGAAGGACGAGAGAACGAGACCACGACGGTCCTCGTCTCCGCGACGGCGCAGACCACTCCCGCGATGGCCGACCCCGTCGCCGCACCGCCGCCGCAGATTCAGCAATACCAGATCCGAGTAGGAGTCACCATGGTCGACGACCAGCCCAAGCTCTCGAGCGTCGGATTCGTCCAATGAGCATCGTAGTGGACGTCAAACAGGAAGACCTCGACGTAAGTAGCGACCCTTCACCGAACGCCGATGGCTCCTCGGCGGCCAGACGGATCGCGGCGGCGGCCGTCGACGTGCTACCCGCACTCGTTGTCGGTGTCGCCGGTCTCGCGCTGGCGGCGGTGTCGAACTTCGCGGTCTGGGGGATCGCGGCCGCGGTGGTCGCGATCGGCGGCGCGCTTCTGTACGTCGGGTGGAACAGTGTGGTCCGTCGCCGTCACGCCGGATTCACCGCCGGGCGAGCGGTCCTCGGAATCGGCGTGCACGGAACACTCAGCCGGGCGGAAGGTCTGGCGCTGTGTGCGGCGCCGGTCGTCGCGGTCGGTGCGCTCGTCGCCGTGCAGATCGGGATACAGCGGGCGGACGACGTGAGCATCTCGGACGCCCGTGCGGCGACGGCCCAATTGGCCTCGGACGGCGCCGCCGCGCTCCTCTCGTATACCCCCGAGACGGTGGACGAGGATCTCGACCGGGCCTCGGGACTGCTGACAGGTGACCTCCTGAACTCGTATCGGCAGCTCGCCGACGACGTCGTCGGTCCCACCGCGAAAGACAAGGGCGTCACGATGCAGGCAGTGCCGGTCGGTGCCTCGGTGGAGTCGGTGACCACCGATACCGCGCGTGTGCTCGTGTACGTGAACCAGACGACCACGATGGCCGAGACCCCTGAACCGTCACAGACCCAGAATGTCGTCCGCGTGACGCTGAGCCATATCGACGGCGCCTGGTTGATCTCCGGCTTCGACCCGCTCTTCTAACCCATCAACCCTCACTGCACAAAGGAGAACTCTCATGGTCCTCATCGATCTCGTCGATCCCGTTCAGAATCTCGTCACAGCGATCGCGTGGCTGCTGCTGCGCGGACATCTGCCGCCGGCCTGACCCCATGATCCGACGAATTGTCCATTCATATAGTACGAACACACTGTATAGTCAGGAATCATGACGACCTCAGCAGCCCCGTCGGCATCGCCGACCGCACCCGGCGTTGATGCGGCAACCCTCTGCGCCGCTTTCCAATACACCGTGTCGAAGAACCCGGAATCGGCGGCACTGCGCGCCCACGGCGACGCGACCGCGCTGACCCGTCGTGAATACGCCGACGCGGTGGAGGCGATCGCAGGCGGGCTCGCCGGACTCGGGGTCGGGCACGGCCACACCGTCGGCCTGATGGTGACGAACCGGCCGGAGTTCCACCTCGTCGACACCGCGGCACTGCACCTCGGGGCGATACCGTTCTCGATATACAACACCTCTGCTCCGGATCAGATCGAATACCTTCTCGGGCACGCCGAGAATCGGGTCATGGTCTGCGAGCGCAAATTCTTGGATCAAATCCGTGCGGCCACGACACCGCATCTCGAACACATCGTGGTCATCGACCCCGCGGTGGAGGACACAGATGTGCTCTCGCTCGAGGACTTACGCACCAGAAGGCCCGAGGGCTTCGACTTCGAGGCCTCCTGGCGCGCCGTTCAACCTGACGACATCGCGACCCTGATCTACACGTCCGGGACCACCGGCCCACCCAAGGGTGTGGAGCTCACGCACGCGAATCTGACGTTCGTTCTCCGAACATGCCACGAGCGCTTTCCGTTTCCCGCTCAGGGGCAGTGCATCTCCTACCTGCCCACCGCGCACATGGCCGACCGCGTGTTCTCGCACTACCTCCAAATGGTCACCGGCTGGACCATTACCACCGTGCAGAACCCGGCGCAGCTGTTCGCTGCGGTCGCCGAGGTCCATCCCACCTGGTTCCTCGGGGTTCCACGTATCTGGGAGAAGCTGCGGTCGGCACTGCTCGCTCGATTCGCGTCGAATCCGCCCGAACGACGCGCCGCGATCGACGCCGCACTCGACGCCGGGTTGCGAAAGGTCCGAGCCGAACAGTCCGGAGAGCCGGTACCCGAAGACCTCGCTGCCACCTACGCACAAGCCGACTCGAGCGTGTTCGCGCCTCTGCGTGCACAACTCGGTCTCGACGACGTCGTTCTCCTCATGACCGGAGCCGCTCCCATTCCCTCCGTCGTTCACGAGTTCTTCCTCGCGATCGGACTGCCGTTGGCAGAGGGATTCGGCATGTCCGAGACCGGCGCCCTGGGTATGACCAACCTGCCGGGCGATATCCGGCTCGGCAGCGTCGGCAAAGCGATGCCCGGCACCGAGGCGCGTACCGCCGAGGACGGCGAACTCCTGCTCCGCGGGGCGCACGTCATGCGCGGATACCGGAAGGATCCGGTGAAGACCGCGGAGGCCATCGACGACGACGGCTGGCTGCACACCGGTGATATCGCCACGATCGACGACGAGGGCTTCGTCCGGATCGTGGATCGCAAGAAGGAGTTGATCATCAATGCGGCGGGCAAGAACATGTCGCCCGTCAACATCGAAAGCGCGCTGAAGGGCGCGTCCCCGCTCATCGGGCAGGCGTGCTGCGTCGGTGACGGGCGACCCTACAACGTCGCGCTGCTCGTGCTCGACCCCGACGCCGCAGCGGCATTCGCGTCCGAGCACGGTCTGCCCGACTCGTCGGCGCACGCAGTCGCGCAGGATCCCCGGGTGCAGGCAGCGATAGCGAAAGCCGTAGACGATGCGAACGGTCAACTGTCCCGGGTCGAGCAGATCAAACGGTACGAACTCCTTGACGAGGAGTGGTTGCCGGACGGAGCGGAGCTCACGCCGACGATGAAACTCAAGCGCCGTTCGATCGCGGGCAAGTACACCGATGTGATCGAGACCCTCTACCGCTGAGATTTGTTGCGACGTTGGTCCCCGCCGGAGTTCCTTCGTCGGCACCACGCAACCGTCAGGATGATCCGATGACACTGGGACCGATGGGAGCGAGAATGCAGCGCACCACTCGCGGCATGATGAGCCGGGAAGTCAGGGTCGGTGGGCATTGCACCCGCGTCTTGGAGAACGTGCTCGCGTCGTCGGAGGTGAGACGGTTGCCCCGCGCCGGGGAATCGCTCGTCGACGCACCTCTCATCGTGTTGTTGCACGGCTTCGGCGACAACGCCGACACCTGGCGCGCGGTGCTCGTCGAGCTCGGGCGCAGGGGGCGCCGGGCTGTCGCCCCGGACCTGCCCGGGTTCGGCGAGGCGTCGCCGCTGAACCGCGGCGCCATGCTTCCGCAGTATGACGCCTTCCTCACGGACCTCATCGCTGAGTTGGGCGGTTCCCGTCCGGTGGTGGTCGTGGGTAACTCGATGGGCGGCACCGTCGCCCTGCGAGCGGCCACCGGTCGCCCCGACGTCGCCGCGGTGGCGGCGCTCGCCCCGGCCGGGCTCGGCTTCCATCGCGTGCTGCACGTCGCGGACCGTACATTGGGTTCGCTGGTGCCGATGCTGCGCGTAGCGTATCGGATTCCCTACCCGCAGTTGGCCGTCCAGCTGGCGGTCGCCGCCTACTATCGGGCCCGGATCGCGCCCGGTGTGGTGAACGCATGGCGCTTCGGTGCCGGCGTGCACGGCATGAAGGACATCCGGCGCATGGGCGCCCTCGGGCTGGTCCTCATGCGAGAGGTCGAGGACGGCGCCTTGGACTTCGCAGATATGGCAGGTGAGGTGGTGCTCGTGTGGGGCACCGAGGACGAGGTGTGCGACGTGACCGCCGCTCAAGCTCTGCTGGACCACGTGCCTGGGGCACGGCTGGTCATGCTCGAAGGTGCGGGGCACGTCCCCCAGGTGCAGCAACCCGCGGTCGTCGCGGACGTGATCGCGGCGCTTGGCCAAACTGGAACGGGGAAGGAAGGTCACGTATGAGCACGAAGGACGAAAAGCTCGGGGAGGCCACGGGCGTCGGGGCACGAGTCGGGCATGTGGTTCGGACTGCGATGAACGTCGTCGAATACATCCGGTTCGGCGGCCTCGAGACCGGCGAGGAAGCGTCGCCCTACGATATCGCGGCCCGCACACCGGTGCTCACGCTGCGCCATTACTTCGCGCAGGAGACCGGCGAGACGGGGGAGCGCACCCCGATCCTGCTGGTGCCACCGCTTATGCTCAGCGCGGACGTGTGGGACGTGTCTCCCTCGGCGAGTGCCGTCGCGCACCTCCGTCGCAGCGGGCTCGACCCGTGGGTGGTCGATTTCGGCGATCCCGCACAGGAGCCGGGCGGCAAGGCGCGCAACGTCACCGACCACGTGCTCGCCGTGTCGGACGCCATCGCGCGTGTTGCCGCCTCTACCGGCCACCCCGTGCACATCGGTGGATACTCCCAGGGTGGGCTGTTCTGCTACCAGGCGGCCGCACTGCGCGAATGCCGTGATGTGGCAAGCATCTTCGCGCTCGGGAGCCCGATGGAGCCGTTGTCGCTGCCGGGCATCGATCTGCCCGAGGAGCTGATGCAGGCGCTTACCCGCGCCACCATCGACGTACTGAGCAGGACGGGTCTGCCGGGCTGGGCGTCGGCGAACCTGTTCAGCTGGACCAGCCCCGTCGCGACCGCCAAGGGGCGGTTGCAGTACCTGCTCGCGCTGCGCGACCGGGACGCCCTGCTCCCGCGGGAGCGGCAGCGTAAATTCCTCGCCGGCGACGGCTGGATCACCTTTCCCGGGCCCGCGATCGCCGAGGTCATGGAGTCGATGACCAACGAACGCTTCGTGCGCGGCGGCCTCGTCTTCGACGGTCGCACCGTGTCGCTCGCCGACATCACCTGCCCCGTACTTATCTTCACCGGGCAGCTCGACGAGTTCGCGCCGCCCCGCGCGGTGCGCGACGTGGTCCGCGGGATGCCGCGCGCGCAGGTGTGGGAGTTTTCCATGCCCACCGGGCATTTCGGTCTCGGCGTCGGCGGGCGTGCGAACCGGCAGACGTGGCCGACGGTGGCGCGTTGGGCAGAGTGGGTCGACGCCGGCGCCTCGTCCGCCGACGGTCCGCCCGAGGGCGTGCAGGACGCCCGCGAGGTCGGCGTCGAGGACCGCGCCGAGCAACCCCCGAGTGCGCTCCGGCAGGTCGTCAACGTGGCGACGGCCTCCGCGGTCGCGGCACCGGGTATCGCCAAGACCATCGTCGATCGGGTGGCCGGAACGATCGCCGAGGTCACCACCGGCACCGTTGAGCAGGTGCCGAGGTTGCTGCGGCTCGAGCGTGTCGGCGCCACGACGCAGGTCTCGTACGGGAAGCTGGTCGCCGAGGCCTGCGCGGACGACCCTGAGGCCGTGGCACTGCTGTACGGCGGGCACGCGTTCACCAGAGCTGACATCACCCGGGAGGTCGACGATCTCGTGCTGCGGTTGCTGGCGGTAGGGGTTCGCCGCGGCGAGCACGTAGGAGTGCTGTGCAACTCCGGCTCCGCCCTGCTGTCCACCGCCGCTGCGCTGAGCCGGATCGGCGCCGTCGTAGTTCTGCTGCGGCCCGGCGGGGACACTGCCACCGAGTTGCGGCTTGGGCGTGCGCGACGCGTGGTGGTTGATCAGGCTCATGCGGGCGAGATCGATGGCTCCGCGGTCACCGTCCACCTACTCGGCTCCGGGACCAACGGCGGCCCAAACCATCTGGGTACGATCGCGACGGAGGAGGTGCGCGTTCCCAGTTGGTACCGCCCGGACCCGGGCCGCGGCCGGGACCTCGCGTTCATCCTGTTCAGCGACGGCAGCGACGGAATCCGCCCGCTGCCCGTGACGAACCGGCGCTGGGCGCTGTCCGCCTATGGCGCCGCGTCGACGGCATCGCTTACCGCGGCGGACACCGTCTACTCAGCGAACCCGCTGTATCACCCGTCTGGGTTGTTGCTCGCGACCGCGGCCCCGGTCGCGTCGGGCGCACGGCTTGCGCTGACCGACACATTTGACCCGGACACGTTTTGGGCGGATGTACGCCGCTACGGCGCGACAGTGGTGCCCTACACGTGGAGCATGCTGTCGCTGCTGCTCGCCAGGCCTGTCGAGGCGGACGAGCGGCACCACCCGGTGCGCCTGTTCATCGGCTCCGGTATGCCGCCCGCGGTATGGCGCGGGGTGCTCGACCGGTTCAGGCCGGCTGTTGTCGTCGAGATGTTCGCCGCCGCGCGCACCGATGCCATCCTTGCGAATGTCAGTGGGCGCAAGGTGGGTTCGGTCGGACGTCCGCTGCCAGGTACGGCGGCGATCGAGCTGGCCGCTGTCCACCCCGTCACCGGCGCGTTCCGGCACGATTCCGACGGGTACGTTCTCAGAGCCCGTCGAGGGCTACCAGGCCGGCTGCTGGTTGCCGTCGACCGCGAGCAGCCTGCCTGGGAGGACGCGCCGATGCGGGGCGTATTCGGCCCCAAGGGCGCTTGGATCGATACCGGCGAGATGTTCGTTCGAGACGCGGATGGCGACCTGTGGCCGCGTGGCCGCCACGGGGAGGAGATTCGGACGCCGTCCGGAGTGGTGTGGCCGCGTGAGGTCGAGCAGATCCTTTCGGGCGTATCCGGGGTCGACCAGGTCGTGTGCATCCCCGAGGGGGACGGCGCCGTCGCCCTCGTCACCGCGGGTGGTCCCGTGCCCTTCGACGAGGGTGACGCCCGCGATGCCCTGAGCCGCAGCGATACCGCCGGTCCGGCTATCGCACACACTCCGGGACTGCGGCCCGCCACAGCGGACGTCGCGGTGCGCGTCGTCGAAGCGATCCCGCTCACCCGCTGGTACCGGCCGGACCGCGCACTCCTCGCTGCGCAGAGTTCGTGAAAACCCAAGAGGGAACCGGTTAATAGTTCGACGGAAAACCAGCCTGGCGTTAGGCCCTGGCCAACGAGCAGCGGTTCGCTCCCCGTGCGTGACCGCTTCAGCCGCCGCATCCTAGCGAACCTTGGTCGCTAGGTGTACGAGAGTTTTCTCGAGTTTCAAGCTGCTGTGGGCAGCAGCCTGGTGTTATCGATGCACTGTTCGGTGTGAATATTTCTGATGTGCAGAGTTTTACGGATTTCGGAGGGAGCCGGCTGTTGATCGGCGGCGAGCAGCGGGCGCAGCACCCGGTCGTGCACCTTGGTGTAGTTGATGACAGGACTGCTCCGCGGTGCGAACTACTCCATGAACCAGGCCAGCTACACCTGGCCCGCGTCTGCGTGATGGGCGCTGGTTCTGGCATTGGGATCCGGCGTTCCTTCGCCAGGGCGACGAACCTACTCGTCAGGCGGATTCGATCGTGCGGTACGAACGCGCCCGGAAGGCGGCGGCGGCGGTCACGGTTCCCACGTTGCTCGGTGCGTGGCAAGGGGTCCCATGTGGTCAGAGAGGAAGGGCGCCACGGAGCTTCTCGAGCTGATCCCGACCGCCAAGCTGATTGACGTTGCCGGGGCCGGGCATATGGTCGCTGGTGACGACACGATGTCTTCAGTGGCGGGTTGAAGGGTTTTCTCGACGAGGACGTTGTCGCAGCGCGTCACTGAAGGCGCGAGACCCTCGAAGTAGCCGGCCATGGGCTCAACCGGCTCATCTCGGATCTACATTGTGCCGGTTGCATCGGCGGACCGGATTCGCTCCGGAATTGGTCGTTGTCCGACCGAATGCCTCCGGTCCCTTCCCGCTCGTGGCGTGTACCAGGTGCTCGACGTCAGCTCGAAGCCCTCGCGCGCCCTCTCGGTTATGGAATATCGAAATATTGTGTGAGGTAACGGTATTCAACAATTTCACTGAGGCGGTCAGCCGACGGTTCTGATCACCGCCCGCTCGGGGAAGGATGAGTACGTGGGCGACCGAACCGCAGCAGACCTCTTGGGCGGGCGCGCAGGACGTCGCCGACGTGGACGGGGGCGACGAAGTGCACGTCGAGGTGCACCGTTGCCGTGGTGGGGGCGCCGCTGTGCGCGCGGGCGCTGATCCTCAGGACACGGTCGGCGAACTTCATCACAAGCCCTCCTTGGACGACGCCCCGCCGGTTGCGGTGTTTGTCTTGGCAGACCACCGCCACCTCGGTGTATGTCCCGTCGGTGCGGGTGTAGAAGGGGCCGACCAGGGCGATGAAACCGTCGTCGATCACCTCGGTCCATCCGTCCGCGGTTGGCAGCGCCGCGGCACGGTACCCGGTGGTCACTTGATGGCGGTGGCGTTGGCAGGTGAGCCGACGCCACCGGTGAGGTTGAGGGGTTTGACGGTCAGCAGGCAGTCGTAACGGCCGTCGAGGGCGCAGTCTTCGCCGAGTTCGTCGAGTTTCCACAGCTCGCCGATGGGCAGACCGAGCAGGGCGATGAGTTCCTGGTGCATCATGCCGTGGTCGGTGTCGCCGCCGAACGGTGAATCAGCTACTGCGGGCAGGCGTTCGAGCGCGAAGGTGTCTGAGGCGGCGAGGGCGACCTGATGGTCGGCGAACCAGTCGATCGCGGCCTGCGACTGCGCGAGGCCGGTGCAGGTCTTGCTGGTGTGGATCCGTGCGCGCTGGTCGTCGGTGGCCTCGTCGAGGAACCACTGTGCCCAGCCGGTGCGGATCAGTAACAGATCACCGGTGCGTAGCTGTACGTCCTGGGCGGCCAAGGTGTCGTCGAGTTCGCTGATGTCGAGGGCTTCGCCGCCGGCATGATCGATCGGTTTTCCGAGGTGGGTGCGGTGGCGGCCGATGTCGATGAGAACTCCCCGGCCCACGATCGGGTGCTGGGACCAGTGGTTGATGCCGAGGACCGGATTGCCGGCGACGATCGCATCGTCGGGCGTGCCGTTGTAGAAGCCGTGCTCGGCGTGGCGGCGGTGCCGCAACCCGTCGAGGTGGCTGGCGGCCTGCGGCCAGAATCCGTCCAGGTAGTCGTCGCGGTGGTCGCGGTGCCGGGAGACCACGTGATGTTCGGGGGCGCTGCGCAGCGTCGCCAGGGACGGCACGAACGCATCCAGGGGGTAGTCGAGGCCGAAGACAGTTCCCCGCTGGACCAGGGTTGCGGCGTCGCGAACGTGGTCGGGGCCGGCGTAGTTTGCCATTCCTCGATCGGGCGTGGTCTGGAACTGTCCCCAGGTCGAGCGTGTCGGCGCGGCCGGTGTGCCGGTGGTGGGGTTATCGATCGGCATGGGTGGTGTCCTCAACGGCGCGGGCGGGGTGGCCGGTGTAGGTGGGCAGTAATGTGCGGGGAATCGGTCCCTTGTTGCGGCCGCCCTGCTGGGTCTGTTCCCAGCCGTGGGCAAGGATGCCGACCGAGCGGGACAGGACGAACAGTCCGCGGCCGAGGGGCGGCGGGAAGCCGAGTTCGGCGTACACCACGGCGGTGGCGCCGTCGATGTTCATCGGGACCGGTCGGGTCCGTCCGGCGGCGAGGGACTGCTCGAGGGCGAGGGCGGCGTGTAGGTACTGGCCGGACACCGCGCCGTCGTCGCGGGCCGCGGCGACCAGCGATAGCAGCGGGTCGCGGCGCGGATCGCGGGGGTGGAATCGGTGCCCGAACCCGGGCACGTACCGTTTGGCTGAACGGTAGTCGGCCACGATGCGGTCGGCGACGGGGCGCAGATCGGTGGGGTCGGTGGCCTGCTCGACGATGTCGGTGAGCACGCTCATGCATTGCTCCCCTGCGCCGCCGTGGACGTCGCCGAGCATTCCGACGCCGGTGGCCATCACGTTGTTGAGGCCGACCCCGCAGGTGGCGGCCATGCGAGAGGCCGCGATCGAGGGTGCCTGCGGGCCGTGGTCGACGGCAGCGACCAGGGCGGCGTCGAGAAGTCGTTCCTGCCAGGGGGTGGAGCGCTGCCCGCGGATCATCAGCCAGACCATGCCGGCGTAGGAGGTGGTCGGGATCAGGTCCTCGATGGCGTAGCCGCGGTAGCGGATGACGCCGGGTGAGATGTCGCTGATCTCGGTGTGCCACCAGCCGGTGACGTCGTCGATGGTGGTCTCGGCCGCGCCGGGGACCGGGCGCCGTTCGGTGGTGGTCATACCGCGCCTTCCGTGTGCAGTTCGGTGATCTCGTCGGCGGTGAAGCCGAGATCGGTGAGCAGTTCGTCGGTGTGTTCGCTCAGTGTCGGGGGCGCCGACGCCGGGGCGAGGGGGCGGCCGTTGACGTGGAAGCCGGTGCCGAGGACGCTGACGGTGCGGTCGGGCAGGTCGACCTGGTGGACCAGTTCACGCTCGGTGATCTGGTCGAGGTCGAGGGAGTCGGTGACGTCGAGGACCAGTCCCGCGGGCACCCCTGCCTCGTTGAGAAGGGGCTCCCACTCGCGGGCGGACTTGGCGGCGAGGGCGGCCTCGATTTCGACGCGCAGTTCCGGGCGACGGTTCTTGCGGTCGTCGCGCAGGGCGAACCGGGGGTCGTCGATGAGGTCTTCGCGGCCGATCAGCTTGCACAGGATCTCGAACTGTTCCTGCTTGTTGGCCGCGATGTTGAGAGCACCTGATCCGGTCTGGAAGGTCGCCGACGGTGCGCCGGTGGGGTTTTCGTTGCCGTTCGCGCTGGGTTGCCGTCCGGCGATGAGGTAGTCCGAGACCACCCAGCCCAGTGCGGTCAGTGAACTTTCGAGCATCGACACATCGAGGTAGACGCCCTCGCCGGTCCGGGCGCGGGACGCGAGAGCGCCGTTGATGGCCATGGCGGCGGTCATCCCGCCGAGGGTGTCGCACACGGGGAAACCGACGCGCAACGGTGCGGTGTCGGGTGTGCCGGTGACCGCGCTCATCCCGGACAGTCCCTGGATGATCTGGTCGTACGCCGGGCGCTCCCGCATCGGCCCGGTCTGCCCGAAGCCGGAGATGGCGCAGTACACCAGCCGCGGGTTCATCGCGTGCAGTTCGTCCCAGGAGTAGCCGAGCCGGGCGAGCACGCCTGGGCGGAAGTTCTCGACGAGGACGTCGGCGCCGGCGATCAACCGGTCGAACACGTTCCGGCCGGCCGCACTCTTGAGGTTGACCGTGATCGAGCGCTTACCGGCGTTCTGGGCCACGAACGAGGCGCCGAGCTTCTGGCTCGACAGCGCGGTGTCGGCACCGAGCTGTCGAGCCAGGTCGCCGCTGCCGGGTACTTCGACCTTGATGACGTCGGCACCCATCAGTGAGAGCTGGTAGCTCGCGTAGGGGCCGGCAAGGACGTTGGTGAGATCCAAGACTCGGATTCCGTCGAGCAGCTTCATCGGAAGATCCTTTCCGTGGGCGAATCCCACCAAACAAGAAGTGTCGTTATGTGACGTGCCTAACCCTAGCATCCAAACCATCTAGCGGTCTAACGGCACCGCCTGATGGTTTAGATCGGTCTTCTATTCACCCGTATCCGTGGTGATCGGTTTCTCCGAACCGTAGAGTGGTGCATCGGAAGAGTTGCTGAGTAGGAAGGACCAGAGGGTGACTGCAGTACCTACGGATTCAGCGGAGAAGCCGGCCGGCGCCGACGCGGGTGTCCGCAGCGTCACCCGGGTGATCGACCTGCTCGAACTGTTCGACTCAGCGCACCCCACCCGCAGCCTCAAGGAACTGGTCGAGGGGACGAAACTGCCGAAAACGACCGTCGTCCGCCTAGTGGCGACGATGTGTGCGCGCAGCGTCCTGACCAGCCGCGCGGACGGGTCCTACAGCCTCGGCCCGGAGATGCTGCGCTGGGTGCGCCTGGCGGGCAAGACCTGGGCGCCGCCGGAAGAGGTCGTCGACATCATGCGCCAGCTCAGCGCCGACACCGGCGAGACGGTGAACCTGTACATCCGGCAGGGCCTGTCCCGGGTGGTGGTCGCCCAGTGCGAGAGCACCGCGACCGTCCGAAGCGTCATCCCGCTCGGCGTGCCGTACCCGCTGTGGGCCGGTGCCGCCGGCAAGATCCTGTTGCTGGCCGCTCCCGAACTGATCGACGAGGTGGCCGCGGACTCCCCGCACGGCCCCGACTTCGCCGACCGGTTGCGAGAGAAGGTCGAGGCCGGGCGTGACCGCGGCTACCAGCTGGTGCACGGTGAGCGTGAGCTCGGCTCGTCCGGGCTGTCGTTCCCGCTCATCGGCGGCCGCGGCACGGTCGTGGCCGCGTTGACCCTGGGCGGGCCCACCGGCCGGTTCACCGACGACCGGACCCCTCACTACATCGAGTGCACCCGGGTTGCGGCCGAGAAGATTTCGGCTATCGGCCTGCCCGGCCTGGACTGAATCCCACCGGCCCCGCCTCTGCGCGCCGGGGCCCATGGCGCGCGGACTGCGCTGTACCGGCGGGCATGGAGAACCGCCGGTATCTCGACCGGGGTACGGGCGGTCGAGATACCGGCGTTGATCGCGCTCTCCGCTCGGACGAGAGATTCGGCCGAAGGAGAGGGGTCTTCTACCTCACGAGCGGGCGTCGATTCGGCGCGCCAGCTTCGACAGCCCGACGTTCATCAGCAGGTAGATGCTCGCGATCAAGACATAGACCGGGATGGCGTACTGTCCGCCGAGGTATTCCACTGCGACCCGGCCGCTGCGCAGCAGTTCGGTGTAGCCGATGACGAAACCGAGGGAGGTTTCCTTCACGATCGTCACCACCTGGCTGATCAGGGCGGGCAGCATGATTCGGATGCCCTGCGGCAGCAGGATTATGCGGAAGATCTGGGTCTTGCGCATGCCGATGGCGGCCGCCGCTTCGGCCTGCCCGCGGGGCAACGACGCGATGCCGGCGCGGAAGATCTCGCTCATCACGGCGCTGTTGTAGAGCGAGATGCCGATGGCCAATGCCCAGAACGTCGGGACGATGACCCCGAATTGGGGTGCGCCGAGGAAGATGAAGAAGATCAGCACCAGCAGCGGCAGACCGCGGAAGATCTCCACCCATACCCGCACAACGCCCCGCAGGAGTCTGCTGTCGGACATCCGCATTGCCGCGAGGATCATGCCGAACACCACCGAGAGCACGATGGAGACGATCGCGCACTGAATCGTGGCGAGCAGACCCTTCAGGACACTGCGCATCAGGTCCCGGTCGAGCAGCACCGACCACAGATCGGGACTGAGCTGACCGTGGGAGCCGAGCTGGTAGAGCCCCAGGGCCACGATGATCGCGACCACGGCGGCACCGACCCAGGTGGCGTTGCGGACTTTCCGTTGACCTTGCGGTCCGAGTACGTCGTACATGGCGAGCGTGGGTTTGGTAGCTGCCGGTTTGGTTGCTGTCGTTGTCATCGTGCCACCGCAACTTTCTTCTCGACGATGTTGGCGATGGTCCCGGCGGGGATGGTGATCACCAGGTACAGGAGGCTGGTGGCCGCGAGGATCCACAGCACCGCCTGGCTCTCCTCGGCGATCACGCCTTCGGCGCGGGTGAGCAGTTCCGCGACACCGAACGCGCTTGCGATCGCCGAACTCTTGGTCAGTGCGATGAACACGTTGATCAGCGGGGGCACGACACTGCGGAACGCCTGCGGGAGCACGATGTAGCGCAAGGAGCCGCCGAAGGTGAGGCCGATGGAGCGTCCTGCTTCGAACTGCCCGACCGGGATCGCGTTGATGCCCGAGCGGACGGCCTCGCAGAAGAAGGCGGAGTAGTAGATCGCCAGGGCGGCGACGGCCGCCCAGAAGAACGGGATCTTG
Source organism: Rhodococcus sp. USK13 (assembly GCF_018343855.1). Taxonomy (NCBI): domain Bacteria; kingdom Bacillati; phylum Actinomycetota; class Actinomycetes; order Mycobacteriales; family Nocardiaceae; genus Rhodococcus; species Rhodococcus sp. USK13. Next base: position 2,470,638 of record NZ_CP069242.1, read on the forward strand.
ATGCCGAGTTGGGGGAACGCGAACAGGGTCATGAAGTAGATGACGGCGGTGGGGACGTTACGGAACGTCTCGACGTACCCCGACCCGATCGATTGAAGGAGTGGAATCGGGGAGACACGGAACGACGCGAGGATCGTTCCGCCGATCAGCGCCAGGACGGTGGAGACGCCGATCAGCGCGAGCGTGACCGCGAAACCCTCCATCAGGGCGCCGAAATGGTCGACTACGGTGTGCATGGGATGTCCTCGGAAGTGAGACGAACGATCTAGGTGCAGGGCTGCAGTTCCGGCATGACCGGCTGCTGCTTGGTGTAACGGCCGAGACTGTCGGCCCAGGCTTCCTCGGCGGAGCCGTCGCTGTAGTAGTCGGTGATCGCGCTGTTGAGGAACTCGCAGAACGCGACATCGCCCTTGGCGATGCCCACCCCCCACGACTCGACCGCGAAGGGCTTGTTGATCAGTTCGATGTCCTTCTGATCTTTACTGACGTACCCCGCGCCGATGGGCCCCTGGGTGGCGAGCGCGTCGACCGACCCGTTCTTGAGGGCATCGATGCACTTGGACGAGACGTCGAACTCGATCAGGTTCGTCTGTGGGAAGTGCTTGCGCAGCGACGCCGACACCGCCCCACCGAGGGTCGAGCACACCGTCACCCCGTTCGGGGTCTGGGGATCGGTGATGTTCTTCGGATTGCCCTTCACCGTCACCAGGTCGTTGTTGATGTCGAGGTAGGGGCCGCCGAAGCTGATCACCTGACGTCGCTTGTCGTTGATCGACAGCGTCGCGACCACGACGTCGACCTTGTCCTGCTGCAGTAGTTGCTCGCGGCTGGCGGAGTTTGCCTCGGTCCACTCGATCCGGTCGGCGGGGACACCGAGTTTGCCGGCGATGTACCGGACCAGATCGATCTCGTATCCCTCCTGCTCGCCGCGCAGGTTGCGCGCCGACAGCCCGGGATGATCGAACCGGGTTCCCACCCGCAACACCCCCTCGCGAGCGATCTTGTCCATCGTCGTGCCGGGTGCGAACTGCGGGGACTGAGCAACCGTCGGGGTGATGCCCGTGGTCACGGTCGAGCGGGTACCGAACAGGGCGATGCCGGCGATGGCGACCACGGCCACCAGCGGCACGATCGCCTTACGGGAAAACCTCATGACAGACAACCTTTTTCGTGTCGACGGTGCGGCGGTCAGTGCAGGACCTTCGACAGGAAGTCCTTGGCGCGCTCGGTCTGGGGATTGGCGAAGAACTCGTGCGGATCGGCCTCTTCGACGATGCGTCCGGCGTCCATGAAGATCACCCGGTTTGCTGCCGACTTCGCGAAGGCCATCTCGTGGGTGACCACGACCATCGTCATACCGGTCTCGGCGAGTTCCTTCATCACCTCGAGGACCTCGTTGACCATCTCCGGGTCCAGGGCGGACGTCGGCTCGTCGAAGAGCAGCACCTTCGGCTTCATCGCCAGGGCGCGCGCGATCGCCGCGCGCTGCTGCTGTCCGCCGGAAAGCTGGGCCGGCATCTTCTCCGCCTGATTTCCCACCCCGACCCGGTCGAGGAGCCTGCGGGCGGTGGCCTCGGCCTCCTTCTTCGGAACGCCGAGAACCTTGGTCGGCCCGAGCATGACGTTCTGCAGGATCGTCATGTGGGAGAACAGGTTGAACGACTGGAACACCATTCCGACCTCGGCACGTAGCCGCGCGAGGAGCTTGCCTTCCTGCGGCAGTTCGACGCCGTCAAGCAGGATACGGCCGGAGCTGATCGGCTCGAGGCGGTTGATGGTGCGACACAGGGTCGACTTTCCCGACCCGGACGGGCCGATCACCACCAGCACCTCGCCGGCGGTGATGTCGAGGTCGACGTCCGTCAGCACGTGGTGGGTGCCGAAGTACTTGTTCACGCCCTCCATGCGAACCAGAACCGGCGCCTCGAAGGACGACGACGAGAGCGACGATTGATCGATGGTCGAGTGCATGGTGCTCCTCCGTAAAAACAGCCCGACAGGCCATGTCTGTGACGGACTCCCACCGGCTGGGGTGGGGAGTGATCCAGGTCATGTTCCGATAACACGAAGCTAGCATATAAACCGTCAGGCGGTCTACATAAATCGTCTAGTGGATCGTGTGGGTTGGCTCTGCCAGACCTTCCGGCATGGCAGATTCACAATCCGCTTGTTGAGAATCGTGGTTATCCGACAACCGCCTCCGGCGCCGACCTACGCGAGCGCGGCATCGGCCTGGAAGTGCTCGAGCCCAGATCGCCGACATGCTGACAGTGTCGCGCACCACGATGTATGGACATCTGGGCAAGGGAAAGAAGATCCCACGGCACCGCCCGAACCTTCGCCGCCTCTACGGTCCGCGCGCATCTGCCCGAGGTGCGGGCACGAGCCCACCACTCGCGCCGAGGCCGCGCATCAACGCGCTGACCTCGCCGTGGATTGGCTCCACCTGGATCCGGACCAGCCCGGACAGCTGACCACACCCTCAACGCACAGATAGCCAGGCTCACCACCCGCATCGACGACCTGCTGGCGACCACCATCGAGGGGCCCGGTGACCCGGTGACGTCCGACGACCCGGACGCGAGGCGCGGCGGGTTTGGGCTCACGGTGATCGAGCGGCTCGACGAGATTCACGGCGTTGGGTCCAACGCCGCGCAGATCATTCTCGCCGAGGTCGGGCCGGACATGACGGTGTTTCCCACGGCCGCGCACCTGATGTCGTGGGCGAAACTGTGCCCGCCCACCATCCAGTCCGGCCCGATCCAGCGCGGCGGCCGGACCGGGAAGGCCAACCCCTATCTCAAGGGCGTGCTCGGTGAGGCCGCCGGAGCAGCCGCCAAGACGAACACCTTCCTCGGCGAACGTTGCCGGCGAATCGTCAAACGTCGCGGAAGCTCAAAGGCCTCGTCGCCTTCGCCCGTTCGATCCTTGTCGTGGTCTGGCATCTGCTGATCGATGCAAACGTCCGGTCGTGGAGGCGGGACACACCCTCGCCGCGCAGACCACCGACCCTTTGATGCGCGCGTTCGTGTCCTTCGCCGACGGATTGCTCGGCCTCTTCCGCGGTGATCTCGACCATGTGCGCTCCGACCTGGAATCCGCACTCGCAGAGTTCGGTGCACGCGGAGACCGGACGCTCGAGATAGCTACCCTGTCCTCGCTGGGGATGGTTTATGGACTGTCCGGGCTCACAGAGCAGGCAATCGAATATCATGAGCAGGTCCGGGCGATCGCGAAAACTCATGGCGAGACGAATTACCAAATGTACTCGCTGTGGTCCTTGGGAATTGGCCGGTGGCAGCAGGGTGATTCAGATCGCGCGGCCCGGCTTCTCGAAGAATCGCTGGAGCTGTCCCGTCAGGTGCGCAGTCCCCGCGGCGCTGCCGCCTGCCTCGAGGCGCTGGCCTGGATCAGCGTCGACCAGCACGATGCACGTCGGGCTGCAATTCTGATGGGCGCCGCGGAGGGGCTGGCACAGGCGATCGGCAGCTCCGCACTCATTCACTCCAATCAGGTTGTTCACCACGAGGAGTGTGTCCGGAAGACCCGGGAGAAACTCGGGGACAACGCCTTCGAGGCTGCGCATCGCCGTGGTGAGCAGTTCGACATCGCCGCGGCCATCGCCTATGCCCTGCACGAGCAACCGCCGGCCGCCCCCACGTCCGACACCGATGCATCGGTGCGACTGACGAAGAGGGAACGGCAGGTCGCCGATCTCATCGGCGAAGGCCTGACGAACCAGGCCATCGCTCGTCGCCTCGTGATCTGACCGCGCACGGCACAAGGACACGTGGAGCACATCCTGGCCAAACTCGGTTTTACCTCCCGGACCCAGGTCGCGGCCTGGGTTGCGGAGCACACGCACGACTGAGAGAGTGTTTGAAAGTGTTCGATTCGGGCGTGGCGGACCGGCCGGCGGCGGCATGATCGTGGTTGCTCGCAGGAAACGTCGTAAGCCGACGCCGTATCCGTCTGATCTGACCGATGCCCAATGGAAGTTGATCGCACCGATGGTGCCTGCGGTGCTGCCGGGCGGTCGCCCGGCGATCCACGATCGACGGCGGATAGTGGAGGCGGTCCTCTACGTCAACCGCACCGGTTGCTCGTGGCGGCAGCTACCGCACGACTTCCCGCCCTGCAGACCGTTTTCGGGAACTTCCAGCGATGGAACGAGTCCGGGGTGACCGACCGCATCCACGACGCGCTGCGGGCGAAGTTCCGTGACCGTAGCGGCCGGGATCCGATGGCGTCGGCGGGGATGGTCGACGTGCAGGCGGTCAATGGCGCCGACACGGTCGGAACGTATACCCGCGGATGGGACGGCGGGAAACGGGTCAACGGCAGGAAGCGACACGTGGTCACGGACGCGCTGGCCTGTTGGTGGTCGTGCTGGTGACCGCGGCGAGTGTGCAGACCGCGACGGCGGGCGCCGGGCGTTGTCCCGGGCGAAGACAGTGATGCCGTCGATGGTGTTGGTGTGGGCAGACGGCGGCTACGCCGTACGTCTCGTCGCGTGGGTCGCGGAGCATTGCCGGATGACGCTCGATATCGTGCGGAAACCCAAGGGGAAGCAAGGATTCAGTGTGCTTCCCCACCGTTGGCTAATCGAACGGACGCTGGCGTGGATTGTGCGTTGCCGTCGACTTGGCCACGACTACGAACGTCTCCCGGAGCACTCGGAGGCGATAATCAAATGGGCAATGATCGGATTGATGAGCCGACGACCCGTCCCCGCACGCGCACGGCGCCTGGGGCAGTCGACCAGTCGACCCGCGCGGCGTGACACTTTCGCTACGCCTTCTAAGACCAATCGAAAGTTGCTCGCAATTCTTTATCCCGAGATCGACGACGTGTGCAATCGTACGGGAGTTCGACGCGCTGTTCGACGGCCGGAAAGGGGTTCGAGCGGTCATCCATCAGCGATTCCCCGAGTTACGCCCGCCTTTCACGACCGGACTCAACTCGCGGGCCGACAACGTGATCGCCCATGCTCGTAGACGAAAGGAAGCGGCTCATGCATTGGATTCCTAGCGCCGGGAAGGCTGCGTAGGGTTTGATCCGCCGCCGGCCAAAATCGCCTCGTCCAGCACTGGTTGCACGTCGTCCGGGCTGATCCGGAACCGCCTCTCAGGTAGTGGCACCCGTCGAACATAGCCAGGTCGAAGATGGGATCGGCGCCGATGCAATACGCCGGACGTAGCGGTACATACAGAAAACGACAGATGTCGGTCAGCGGCTACTGTGACACGCGTTGCCAGCGATGCCGCTCAGCCAGCGTTGCGAGGAGTATGGGTGAGTTCGGCGGAACCAGCGGTGCTGGTGGTGCTGTGCGGGTTGATGACAGTTCCGTGGCGGCCCGCCCGGCAGTTCGCTGCGCCGTTGGTGGGCGCGTTTGTGCCGATGGCGGCGTTGGTGGCGTGGTTCTTCATGTCGACGGAGTTGTTCTTCACCCCCGACTGAACGCGCTATTCGCGTTGGCTGAGGGCGTCGGTGATGCGGTCGTGGACCGGAGGTGTCGAGGTTCTGGCCGGCTGTGTAGGCGCGGGTGTGTTCGTCACCCCGAGCCGCAAAGGAGTTCGTGCCCGGACATGGCAACCATCGGCGGGGATGCAACGTATCGGCTGATTCGTGTCCGCACCGGTCACTTCTTCAGGCATTGAAATGTCAGTTCGGGTGAGCTTCCTCATTACCGAGACGGACCTGCCGATACTGTGTGCGGTCGACGATTGCCGATGAAGAAGGAGAGCACGATGGCGGTATCACCGAGGAATTCCGCAGGTTCGGCGAAGACGACGACCAAGGAGATCCGTGAGTGGGCGATCGGAGAGGGTCGTGAAGTGTCGCCTCGCGGTCGGGTTTCGGCCGAGATCGAGCAAGCGTTCTATGACGCTCAGGCAAAAACGGCGCGAGCGAGGAAGGTAGCCGCGAAGAAATCGTCCGCGAAGAAGACGGCTGCTGCGAAGACAACAGCGCCGAAGACGACGGCCGCGGAGAAGATAGTCGCCGCGAAGGCGCCGGCGAAGAGTGCGGCGGCGGTCGGCAAGGCTCCGGCGAAGACGACGACCAAAGAGATTCGCGAGTGGGCGACCGGAGAGGGTCGTGAAGTGTCGTCCCGCGGTCGGGTTTCGGCCGAGATCGAGCGAGCCTTCCATGACGCTCAGGCAAAAGAGATTCAGGCAGAAGCGATGCCGGCGAAGAAGACGCCTGTGAAGAAAGTAGTTGCGGAAAAGGCTCCGGCGGAGACGTCGGTCGCGAAGAAGACGGACGGGAAGAAGACGGCCGCGAAGAAGGCACCGGCGGCGAAGAAGGTGGCTGCGACGAAGGCTCCGGCGAAGACAACAGCGCCGAAGACGACGGCCGCGGAGACGACGGTCGCGAAGAAGACGGACGGGAAGAAGACGGCCGCGAAGAAGGCACCGGCGGCGAAGAAGGTGGCTGCGACGAAGGCTCCGGCGAAGACAACAGCGCCGAAGACGACGGCCGCGGAGACGACGGCCGCGGAGACGACGGCCGTGAAGAAGACGGCCGTGAAGAAGAAGGTCGCGAAGGAGAAGGTCGCGAGGAAAGCTCCTGCGAAGACGTCGGGCGCGAAGACGGCAGGGGTGAAGACGGCGGCCGTGGAGTCGGCTGCGGATGCGACGGCCGCGGAGACGATGGCCGTGGAGAAGAACGTCGTCAGGAAGGCCCCGGCGAAGACGTCGGTGGCGAAGGCGACGGTGGCGAAGGCTGCGGCCGCAGAGAAGATGGTCGCGAGGAAGGCGAAGGCGAAGGCGACGGTGGCGGAGTCGGCTGCGGAAGCGACGGCCGTGAAGAATGCTCCGGTGACGGGAGCGGCGGCGGGCACCGCTCCGGCGAAGGCGACGACCAAGGAGATTCGCGACTGGGCAATCGGGGAGGGTCGTAAAGTGTCGTTCCGTGGTCGGATCTCGGCCGCGATTGTGCGCGCATTCCATGACGCTGCGGCAAAGTTGCCGCTCCCGCTCGGTTGAAAGGGGTGGGGTCCGCTGATGAGCGTGACCGACCGACTGCTGTTGCCGCGGTATGCCGTCTCGGCCGGGCCGTCGCCGGCGCCGCCATGGAGGGTGATCGCATGTTCGGCACCGTGGAGGTCACCATCGAGGAGCTTGCTGAGTTGCTCGAACGCCAAGTCCCTCCCCGTGACCAGGATGCTGCGCCGCACTGACGGTGCCTCTCGTGTGTGTCGAGCGGCGCGCTCTGATGACGCCCGCTCAGGGCAGGATGAGGTTGTGGGCGATCGAACCGCAGCGGACCTCGGGTGTGGACTCGCCATGCTCGCCTCTACGCGGACGACTTCGTGCGTCGGGAGGGTGAGGACTTCCGCATCCCCGACGATCGGTTCTCGGTGAGCTGAGCAGTGTCGAACGATCTCGTGAGATCGCTGCGCCAAGAGAGGCAGGTAGGTGGACGTCCGGTGAAGGTGGCGCGTGTCGTTCCCGGTGGCATTCGCCCCTCGATCGGTCGTACGGCTGGTCATGCGGTGGGCGTCGATGGTGACGAGGTTGCGCGGTGGTTCGAGGTACGTATTGCCTGAACGGATCCCGGCGAGGCTGCACGGGTGATCCTGCGGGGTGGCGAGCGGGGCAAGGCGCGGGTATTGGTTGGCCCGAATGCTCGGGTGGTTGATGTGGTGACCAGATTGCTCGGACGGGCGTATCAACGGTTGTTGCCGGCGGTGAAGCGTCACCAGAAGTGAGGTGTCCACCCACCACCGCGGAGGCTGTTCGCCTGTGAATCTGTTCGCGACGGGGAAGCGGACACGACCCTGGCGGCTACCCGCGGCTGTATCTGGTCATCGCTTTCGCTCTCGTTGGAGCGACGAGGGGTGGCGCACAGTGCTCCTCGTAGGGCGCCGAGGGTGGCGGCTCGCACGCACCGGGGAAGGCCCTGTGTCACCGAGTAAAGAAGCGTTCCATCAGTTGGCCCAGGGCGCCCTCGTCACAGGCGGGGGAGGATGTCCATCCACACGCGCAGTGGTGGGCGTCCGATGATGGGTACGTCGACGAATACGAGGGAGCGCTGCGGCGAGGTCCAGTCGCGCATGTCGAGTGTCGAGCAGCCGGGGGTCGGTTCGAAGCCGCTTGTGCACAGCACGCTCACCCCGGGTTCGAGTGGAGTCAGAACGCGGGTTCCCGGGAGGTCGGGGTTCCAGAAGCGGGGGTCCTGCGGGCCGAGCACGTCGTTGACGAATACGAGGGAGCCGCGAGGAATCGGCGGGGTGGCGGGGTCGGCGCCGGCGGGGGCTGAGCCGATCAGAACCGTTGCAGTGGCCAGAGCGAGAGCGGCGCCGGTACGCCGTCCGGAGGGGATCGGCAGGGCCATGTCGGACTCCTTGATCGGGAACGTGCGAGAGCGTGTCCTCACGTTAGCCGTTGTCCCACATCGAGTTGCCGCTCGCGTGGCTGACCGGTCGACAGTGCTCCTGCGGCGGAGGGGCCCGGACCTGCACGCTGGATCTGGAAGAGTCGATGAGGCGCTGCGCGGGCTGGTATCGGGTTCACCTCACAGCTGTGCGGGTTGAGGCGGTGAGAGCGGCGGCCGGTCCGAGCGCCTGGGGATCGCCTGAGGTGTTCGTCGAGGAACACGATTCCCACGATCTGCTTATCGGGGTGTCAGCGGTGGCGCTGGTGATCAGATCGTGGAGGCGAGGGTCGCGTTGTAGTGCGCCAGGATCCGTTCGACGAGAACCAGACCCGCGGGGCTGTGGAGGTCCAGGGAGGCACCGACGATCTCAAGAGCGGGATGACTCGGGTTGGCCGGATCGGTGGTGAGCATCCAGGCGAACTGGTCCTCGTTGTGGCGGCACCGGTACACCAGTCCGTCGGCGGCGGGGGCCGCGGCGAAAAGGGCTCGGGACCAGGTTCGGGTGTGCAGGTAGTCGGAGGGATCGGATTTGGTGAGCCAGGTGTCCTGGCCGACCGCGGACAGGTGCGGGCCGTGCAGGGCGATCACGGTGACGTCGGTGGTGACGGTGAGCCGGCTCAGCACCCGGCCGGTGATCCGGGCGCGCGGCACCAATCGGGGGCTGCCGGTGACGGCGAGGTCCCGGCACAGGGTTTCCGCGACCGCCGCCTCGGGTGAGTCCCCGAGGTAGGTGTAGGCGTAGTCACCGGTGAGGCTGTCGAAGCGGGCGCCGCCGGGAACGGTGGGCTGCGGCGTCCGATTCACCAAGTGGGCCGCATACCTGGCGCTGTGGATCCGCCACAGTTCGGTTCCCCGGGACAGGGTGACCAGGACGGGTTTCCCGGACAGATCGGTCGGGGGTGGTGCCGCGGGCACCGCCTCAGTCCGCCAACAGGTCGCGGGCGATGGCCCGGACCTGATCGTCGTGCCCCTCGACGACGGCGAGGTCGGCGGGCGACTGCCCCTCCGGGAGCCACCCGGACGGGCTGAGCCACCACGAGCTGACACCCCACGGGTCGTGCTTCGCATCGAGGAGATGGTTGATCTCGGCGACGACAGGCCGCACCTTCGCGGTCGCCGCGTCGAATTGGAAGCTGGGGTAGAGGTAGCGGCCACCGATCTCGTATCCGACGATGTCGCCGCGTTCGCGTAACCGGCTGGCGGGGCTGCGCCGGTTGCTGTCGCGTGAACGCAGCACGTCGGCCACGTCGGCTGCCTCGAGGTGGGGGTGGTCGAAGATTGCCTGACGGGCCGCGGTCTCGATCCGGGCCCGCGCGATCGATGCCGTCACCGCGTGCGAGGGCACTGCCGCGGCGATGGAGGCGCTGAGCGTGGGGCCGGAGGCGACCAGCGAGAGCAGGGCCTCACGCACCGAGCTCATCGATTCCCGGCTGGCCACTTCCCGGGCGAGGAGGGTGAAGAACTCGCCGTCGGGGAGGGCGCGTAGCTCCGCACCGAGATCGTGGTCGATGCTCATGCCAACTCCTCCGTTGCGACAGTACTGACAATGTACTCTCTTGTCGTTCTTGTCGCATCGACGAGTTTAGTGGTCCAGCATCTCGGTGGCCGCCGACTGCGCCGTAACGGCAGCCACTGCGGCAGCCGTCCGTGCGCGGATTGAGTTCGTGCAGGTCGGGTCGCGTAGCGGACCGGTCGGTGCTTATGCTCGATTTCGGGAGTTCCGCCGAGCGAAGAGGTACATCAACATGGCCCGAAACAGCGGCAACCGGCCGGTCGATGGCCCGGAGTTGAGGGTCGGTGTCCGGGTGCTGGTCCGCAGGACCGCCGAGGCCGATCTCACCGGTGAGATCGTCGAGGACTACTCGACAGTGACCGATCCCGGCGGTGGTGGGCACGAGTGGGCGCCGGTGCATCGGTGGGCGGTCGCGCTCGACGACGGGCGACTGGTCTTCGCCGACACCGAAGACCTGACCATCGATCCGGGCTCCTACCGCTCCGACCCGGACCCGGACCCGAACTCGGATTCGGCAGTGCGGGCACCTGGCCGGCACCGGGGAGAGTGACGGCGGCACACCGCCCGCGCAGCCCTCAGGCGGGTTCCGGTCCGCGAGATGTCGGGATGCGGGGTGCTCCTCGTGCTGTGTGAGCCCGGAGGCGTCCGAGGCACCCAGGGTTTCGGTGTCGATTAGGCGCAGTCTCGGCAGATCAGCTGCGCGGGGTCGGCGAGCCGGCTGCGGTGGTGGACGAGGAAGCAACTGGTGCAGGTGAATTCGTCCGCCTGCTTGGGGAGGACGCGGACGGTGAGTTCTTCGCCGGACAGGTCGGCGCCGGGCAGTTCGAACGATTCGGCGGTGTCGGTGTCCTCGACGTCGACGACGGGGGACTGGGTGTCTTTCCTACTGGCGGTGAGCTGTTCGAGGGAAGTATCCGTCGTGTCGTCGGATTCGGTGACTCTGGGAGCGTCGTAGTCGGTGGCCATGGCTGTTCGTACCTCATGCTCGGGGTGAATTCCTGGGTGTCGGCCCGTCAGATTAGAGGGCACGCTGGTGTGACATGCGCCCGGGGCCGAGGATTTCGTGGCCCGCCCGGTCCGCGGCTGAGCAGGTGTCCTTGTTGGGCAGGGCCCGATTCGTGAATACCAAAATTTGAATGGGTGAAGGAGTCAAGACTCCGGAGGAGCAGCGGCGCGGCCCGCAGGCACCGCGGGAATGATCCCGCCGGTCGCTGCCTAGAACCGGGGTCTGGGTGTCCGAGGTCGGCGATCCGCTGCTGTTCGTCCGGGGTTGGGATGGTATTCGGTTGTGTGTCCGAGGACCCTTCGGGTATCGGTCGTCGGAGGGGCGGGTTCGGAGCGGACCCGGCCACCGATGACGGGGAGGTCACGGTGCGGCCGATCTGCGAGAGGGCGATCGCGTGGCATGAGCCTGTAAAGACCGCAGATTCCTATGACGGTGGCGATCATCAGTTCGGTTGTGGGCGAGAGTGCGTCGCGGGTTTGGTTTCCCTTCGGAAGGTCCGCGTACCCGGTCTTGTACTCGTTCCCCGGATTCCGCAGTCGCGGACCGGGCAAGCGAGCGGGGTCGTCGGCGTCATCGAGTCCGCTCAGTGGCGAGAGGCGCTCCTCGGCGCACTACCCGTGCAGGTCCCGCGGGGCCGCCTTGATCGAAGCGGGTGTCCGGGGGTGTGCGGGGGTGGGGTTGTTGGTGAGGGCGCGGGCGACGAGCCGGGACCGTTTCTGGTTTCGGGGGAGGTCGTCGAGTTGGAATTTGGTGTAGAGGGCTTGCAGGTGTGTTTTGACGGTTTCGGTGCTCAGGTGCAGGGCGTCGGCGATGTGTTGGTTCGATGCCGGGATGGGGTGGTCGGTGCCGTGGTGGAAGGGTCGGCACAGTTCGGTGAGGACGGCGTGTTGGGCGGGGGTGAGGTCGAGGGGGCCGTCGGGGGTGTCGCCGATGTTGGTGATGCCGCAGTCGGTTGCGGGTTCCCCGTGGTAGGTGAGGGTGGTGGCGCCGATCCGGATGATGTCTCCTGGGTGCAGGGTGTGGCGTCCGCGTATCCGTTTTCCGTTGACGAAGGTGCCGTTGCGGGAGAGGCTTTCGTCGATGACCGTCCAGTAGTCGCCGATGCGTTCGAGGGTGGCGTGGAGGCGGGAGATGTCCGGGTCGGTCCGTAGTGACAGGTCGGCATCGGCGGCGCGGCCGACGGTGATGGGGGAGCGGTCCGGGATCAGTGGTATCTGGTGGGTGTATTGGTGGTCGGTGTAGGTCAGGGTCGGGTCTGTCACTGGGGGGTGAACCTTGCGTAGGGGCTGGTCGTGGCGGGCGGTCGTGGTCGCGGTGTCGTGGTGTCGTGGGTGCTTGCGGGGGTGGGGTGTTCCGGTGCTTCCATTGTGGTGGGCTGGGGCTGTTCGCGTTAGCCACCCTGGGGATGGCTGTGGCCACCCCCAGGGTGGGTGCGCCTATTGCGTGTGTGATTCGGGTTCGGTCAGGTGAAGACGAAGGACAGGCACCAGGCGGTGGAGAGGGCGCCGAGGCGGCGGGTACTGCAAGGAGTGCGGTGTGGTCAGTTCCGGCCGGGTCATCGGGGTCGTCCTGGGGGTGTGTGCGGTGCGTGCGATGTCCACATTGGGCCACGCCGATCTTCGGCCGCATCCCCTTCGGGGTGGGTGTGCGCTCACCCCCATGGTCCGTCCGAATGCGCTGCGGTAAAACGCCTTTCCAGGCATCCGCGGGGTGGGGCGATGTTCACCCCTGAAGGGGATGAGACGCACCCATGACGCCAGGCATCGTTGACGGCATCGAAAGCACCACCCCCACTGACACATCGGAGAACCACACCATGTCGAACACCACCACGTCCACCACGTCCACCGCGTCCGCCAGGTCCGGCAAGTCCACTGTTCGCGCTCTTCTCGTCGGCGCCGCCGCGGTGCCGATGCTGATCTTCGGGGCGGGTGCCGCGTCCGCCGCCCCGTTCCCGTTCGATGTGCCGATCAATATCGGTTTCGAGAACAACCAGCAGGGCGGCAACGGTGGCAACGGCACCGGCGGCAATGCCGGTAACGGGAACAACAACACCGGTGGCAACGGAACCGGTGGTGCGGGCGGCAACGTCGGCGGCGGCGGAATCAACGTCGGGTTCGAGAACAACCAGCAGGGCGGCAACGGTGGCAACGGCACCGGTGGTAATGCCGGTAACGGGAACGGCAATACCGGTGGCAACGGAACCGGTGGTGCCGGCGGCGGCGTCGGGACCAGGTAACGCGTCATGTCGAGAAGGTCCACGATCGGGGTGATCGGTGCGTGTGCCGCGGCGGCGGTCCTCGCCTGCGGGGCGGGGTCCGCCGCCGACGCGGACGGCCTGATTCTGGGCCGGAGCGCGGTGGCCGGGGTTGCTGTTCCAGATACCGCGGGCGGCGCGGATTGTCAGCCGGGTGCGCCCGGGAGCGGCACCCGGGGTGGGGACGGCGGTGACTGTGTCGGCGGCTCTGCCGGTGACGGTGTCGGCAACCGCGGCGGCAACGGCACGGGCGGCGCGGGCGGCGACGCCGGATAACCGCCGGCCTTCGGGGTGAGCGACTCTTCCCACCGTTCACCATTGCCATCGACTCACTACCACCAGCGACTCACCGGTACTGGCCGGGTTGGATGTGTCCGGGGGCTGGCCGGTCGTCGCCGCCCGCCGGCCACCGGCCTGCGGGTGGGTAATGTAGCGATATCGGGGCACCGATGCCGTTTCCGTTGCTGCTCATCGCCACTGTTGTCATCGGGATGATCTCGCGTGTTTCGCCCCAGGGGATACCCGGCGTCACCCGGCGGCCGGCGATGCCGTAGCGGTGCTGGACCACCCCGAAGGGCGGTGGCGCCGACTCCGCGGCACTTCTGCAACAAACCGGTCCGATCGGCAGCTCCTGCGGCGGCGCTGGTGGTCACAGCCGCACCTCTTGGCCGGTGAACCACCCAGCCGTTTCCAGGGTTGTGCGGGCGTCCTCAACGGTGAAATGCCCGTACGTGTCGAGCGTGACGGCGATTTAGGCGGGGCCCAACAGCTTCTTCACCGACTCGGTACCTGCGCATCGGTCTCGAGAGGGACGATGAGCAAGATAACCGACAAGTCGGCCTGATGATGCTTGCTGACGAACTTTCGCCGAGCGCTCGTCAGTGCCGGACAAACCGGTGGCCACCGAGATTGTTCGCCGGTACGGCTCCGTCACCGAGAGCCCGACGTACTGTTTCACGTTCGTAGTTTTCGGTACGAACACAGGAAGGTGCCCCGATGGGAATGCTCGACAAGGCCTTCAAGAGCGGCGTCGCGATCAAGGCCATTCAGGTCGTCAAACGGGAGGCGTCCAAGCCGGAGAACCAGCGCAAGGCCCGGGATCTGGTTACCAAGTTACGTCAGAAGCGCCGTCGCTCACACTGAGTTGTCGGTCCCCGCCGATGCCGAGAGTTGTGTCCGACCTGCGCGACCAGGGGATGGTGGATGATATGTCCGGGTGATCGCCCGGGCGATGTCCCGTGAGCCCGGTCAGCGCCCTATCGATCAGCCAGGAAACTTCTCCCGGTGCGGGTTCGGCATCGATCAGCCAGGAAACTTCTCCCGGTGCGGGTTCGGCATATTGGTACGAATCAGCGTCATGCGCTGATTCGCATCACTGCCGGACCTTGCGAGCAGTGCCGGTAATGGCCGCCACGACCATCCTCGAATTCTTGCATCGCCTGCGCATCGATCACGGAGCCAGGATTATCGATCGGCTATGCGCCGGAACGTTGACAATGTCGGCGCCGTGGGCGAAATGTTGAGCAGAGACCTTAGTGACCCGATCTGTCCACGTCGGTGAGTAGGTGAGAAGCGTGAGCGAAATCGATCCCCCACCGCTGGTCGTCGTGCCGCCGGGGACCGGGCAGACCGGTGATCTGGGTCCGATCGGGGTCGAATTCAAGCTCTGGGGCCGTGACACCGGTGGGGTGTTGTCGGTCGTCGAGCACCCGTTCCCGGTCGGTGCGCTGGTGCCGCCGCATCTACATACGCGGGAGGACGAATTCTCGATAGTTACCCAGGGTGCGATCGGATTCCGCTCTGGCGATCGGGAAGCCGTTCTCGAATCCGGCGGATATATCATCAAGCCCCGGGGTGAGATGCACGCCATGTGGAACGCCGGCACCGTTCCGGCGCGGATGATCGAGATCATCAGTCCGGCACGGCTTCGAACATTGCTTCCTGGAAATGTCCGAACTGATCGCCGCCGGTGAACCGGATATCGCCGAGATCGCCGCAATTGCCGAGCGCTACGGTCTGCAATTCGGCGAACCCGACTGGTTGCCCGACGTGATCGCCCGATACGCCCTCACACCGCCGTGAGCCCCGCTTAATCGTCGACCCTCTGTGCCCGACTTCGAAACCCAGTCCCGACTCGGAGACCTGACGGGTGATCTGAACCAGACCCTGTCGGCGATCAGCGGCATCCGCGCCAACGGGGCCACCGACCGCGCGCAGGCTCGGCTCGGCACCCGGGTCCGATCAGCGTTCGACGCCGGCATCCGCGCGGCTCGATCCGGCGCCGCGATCCAACCGCTGCGTACGGTCGTGACCGAACTGACCGATCCGGCAGACCACCGGCCACGCCTCGCTGCTCGTCGTCCTCGTTGTCGGCGGCTACCGGGTGGCCACCGGGCATCTGACCGTCGCCGAACTGGTCACGTTCATCCTGTTCATGCTGCTGTTCATGGGCCCGGTCAACACCGCCTTCACCGCGGTGCAGTTCCTCGCCGCCGCCCTCGGCGCCCTGCAACGCATCACCGACATCCAGCAGATTCCCGCCGAGGACGCCACCGACATCATCACGCACCCGACACTCCCGGCCCCGTCGGCGGCGCCGATGATCCAATTCCGCGACGCCCGGTTCGGATACCGCCCCGACCATCCCGTTCTCGACTCGGTGAGCTTCACCGTCGCACGCGGCTCCCGGACCGCGATCGTCGGGCTCTCCGGTGCCGGCAAATCCACCCTCCTCGCCCTCATCGAACGGTTCTACGACCTCGACGGTGGCCGGATCGAACTGGCCGGGGTGGACATCACCGCCCTGCCGCGAACCGTCCTGCGCTCGCAACTGGGTATGTGGAACAGAACGCGCCCGCGATCTCGGGCACCGTCCGGGAGAACCTCACCCTCGCGGCCCCGGAGGTGACGGATGTGGAGTGCTGGGCGGCCCTGGACACGGTCAACCTGCGCGACCGGATCGACACCGAGGCAGACGGTTTGAACGCGCAGATCGGCGAAGGTCGGCACCCACAACGAACTGCTCAGCACCAGCGCGCTCTACCGCGGACTCGCCCATCACCAATTGATCGGCACCCCGAAATAAACCCGCGGGAAGCAACCACCAGCGCCGGCATCAGAACCGAGGTGGCGGCAATCGGATGCCTCTCCCGAAAGTGGATCGCTGACCGGCGCAACTTCCTGCATCATCGGGAGATGACTTCACGGGGCATTGTCCGGTTCTGGAAGGGAGAAGACGGGTGGGGCGCCATCGACTGTGTGCAGACCCCGGGTGGCTGCTGGGTGCATTTCAGTGAAGTCGAGATCGATGGATTCCGAGCGCTCGACCCTGGCCAAGAGGTCGACTTCGAGTGGCAGAAGCCCACCGGCCCGGTAGAGGGCTTCGCATTCGTGGCCACTCTTGTACGCCCTTGTCCAAGCCGATTAACGATTCGCTTACGGGGAGATCCGGAGCGGCGGACCTACGGTGACCGCTCTCGCCGAGGAACTCGTCCCCCCGCACGTTAGATCGACGACGAGGAGTTCCTTGCCGTAATCCCCCTCGTCGCCTTTAGCCGTTGGATAGGTGTACACGCCCACTAGGCTGCGACGGAGTTCGTACTCGCGCGCAGTTCCCGGCAGATACTGGCTCGCGACCCATCCGTCGGGAGCGTCGGCAGGAACCCCGACCGCGACGTCAACATCCGGATGCGGCTTACTTTGCCGATGGTCGGAGGCACCCGGGACCGGATCCGTCGTCCATCGGTCCGATCGGCAGGTTCCAACACGTTGAGAGCGCCGGACAGCTCGATACGACGCGACGCCGGGAGCGGACGGGGCAACGGGCGCCCCGTTTGTCCGGCGGAGGTGGGTGTACGCCGCGACGCGACCGGCAGACAATGGAGCCATGTCATTGGAAACGAACAAGGAATTGATCCGGCGTTTCTACACCGAGATCGACGAAGGCAACATCGATGTGCTGGACGAACTCGTCGACGAGAACTATCTCGACCATTCACCGGCGCCGTTTCCCGGCCTCGAAGCACCGGGGCGCGAGGGACTGAAACAGGCGTTCCGGATGTTCTGGGACGCCACCCCGGGGACGCACCGGATCGAGGATCAGGTGGCCGAGGGCGACAAGGTGGTCACCCGGCTGCTGTGCACCGGGACGCACACGGGTGATCTTCCCGGAATTCCCGCGACGGGGAACCGCATGGAGATGACCGCCACCGTCATCCACCGTATCGAGAACGGGCGGATCGCGGAGAAATGGTCGGACAAGGACGTCCTCGCCATGCTCCAGCAGTTGGGGGTGATCCCCGCCGCGGCGCAGTGATGTCGACCCTTCAGCGGCTGACGGCCTTCTTGTACCACCGGATCGCGAACGGCACGAAGATCACCAGCAGCACCGCCGACCACGCCAGTGAAGCGATGACCGGGTGCTGCAGCGGCCACGCGTCGGGAACAGGAGGGGCCCGAGATCCCAATCGTTGCAGTCGCGGGGGACGTTGTTGCACGCGTTGTTTCCCTGCGTAGGAAGGGTTGCAACCAAGGCGTAGTCGGGTCTCATCGTCGCCAGTTGGCAGCATCTCCGAATATGAGTGAGTGAATTAATGCATGCATGCGTTCACGCCAGAATGCGGTGTTGTCGCGACAACGCTCCGCGCTGACTTGTTTGTCGAACACAGAGCGGCGGCCCATCTATCGATGGTATGCCCGAACCCGGATAACCATCGACAAACAGGACACCAGCGGAGGTGTCTCATCGGGTGGCACCCGGGGAAGCCGAGCCGCGACCCCAGGCGCGGGTGTCAGACAGTCACGGCTTGCTGGCGGCCGCATTTCTCGACGGAGCCACCCGGCTGGTCGCGCAGAACGAGAGCGGCGCCGAGATTCGCCGCATCTCCCTGCTGATGTTCGAGGTGCTCGACGACTTCACCGGGGTGGCCGCCGCGGCCTTCCTCGACGAGCAGAGCGCGTGGGCGGCGGGGGTGTCGGCGGCCCGGCTCGACCTCGCCACCAAGATCATCGCTGCGGACCCTATCGAACTCGGCCACGCCGAACAGGTCCTCGGCTACCCACATCCCAGTGCGCACCGTCGTACGCGCTGACGGCGGGGCTCGCGGCCGCGACGTCGAACGCCGCGTCCGAGACGGTGATGACCGCGAATCTGCTGTCCCGCGGATGGGCGGTCGTCACCGCCGATTACGAAGGACCGCAGTCCGAGTTCTTCGCCGGTCTGCAAGCCGGTTCACGCGGTTCTCGACGGCATCCGCGCCGCCTCGCAGTTCGGGCCGAGCGGGCTGAGTCCGGATGCGCCGAAGGGTCTGTGGGGGTATTCGGGTGGCGCTTTCGCGACAGCATGGGCAGCCTAGCTCCAGCAGGCGCACGCTCCCGAGCTGGATCTGGACGCCATAGCGTTGGGTGGGTTACCGGCAGACCTCGAGGCGACAATGCGGAATGTCGACGGCGGATACGGCTTCGGACTCACCTTCGGTGGAGTGACCGGTATCGATCGCGCGTATCCCGAGAAGCGACTGAGCGAATTGTTCACCGGCGAAGGCAGAGCGGCCATGCACGCGAGCAGCGCGGCCTGCACGGTCGAACTGATTGCATCGCAGATTTACAGCTGTACGAGCGCCGGCGACAGTCCCGAGGCCGAGGCGATCAAAGTCGTCGCCCGGGCCACAAGACCCTGATCTGGAAACGCGCCCGCCACACCCAGCGACTGCGGCACGCGCTGCGCGAGTGCTTCCCTGCCGCATTGGAGGCATTCGACGACCTCGACGCAGTCGATGCCCTCGAGATGCTCGGCAAGGCGCCCGACCCGGCCTCGGCGGCGCGACTGAAACGCGGTCAGATCACCGCGGCGCTAGGGAACGCCCGCCGCCGCGATACCGAGACCGAGACCGATCGGATCCAGGCAGCCATGCGAGATGAGCAGCTGGGCCGTGCGTCGGTAATCACCACCGCCTACACGGCTACCACCCGCTCCGCGGTAGCTGTCCTGACAACGCTGAACACCGAGATCAAGGCGTTGCATGGGCAGGTCGATGCGCATTTTGGCAGGCACCCGGACGCTGAGATCATCCTGTCCCAGCCTGGTTCGTCCACAACGATCGGCTCGTCGATGCGCTGACCTCGCAGGCGTTCTCGGCCCTGCAAGCTTCACCCGGCGCCCGCGCCTACTACGACAAACAACGCGACCGCGGTCTCGATCAACGTCCCGCCCTGAGGCAACTGGCCAACCGGCTCGTCGGCATCTTGCACGGATGCCTCGAGACCTGTACCCGTTACGACGAAACGACCGCGTGGTCACATCACGCCGAGAAGGCTTCTGCTTGACACCCGGAACTCCTGGGATGTCTACACTCCCATTAGGTTCCGCGGAGCGGCGTCACTTTCTAGATTTCGTGTCACTCGCGGTCACTTTCCGGAGATCGTGTCACTCGGGGAATGGCCTGGAGCCAGCGGGCCGAGGTCGGGTACGCAGAGATCACGACCCGGATGAGCCTCGGTTGATGATCCACGGGGAGAGAATGGGCTCCTAGTCGAGTACCTCCTGAAGCTCGCTCGTCTGCGTCATTTCCTCGATCTACCGGACGAGGTCCCGGGCCTGCACGCCGTCTCAACGGGTGCTTCCAGACACCCTGCGGGGGCGGTGCCGCGGATGAGAGATGCCCAGCGTGCTGCCGTCGAAGAGGGTCAGGCCCGTTGGGATGCGATCCAGGAGGCGATTTGGGTGCGTGATGTGAAGTCGAGTTTGGTGAGTATTCGTTCGACATGGCCGTCGATGGTACGGGTAGATAGCACCAAGGATTGGGCGATGGCACGGTTGCTCAGGCCTTCCGCTACCAAGTTCGCGATCTCATTCTCGCGTTCGGTCAACGGGGATTTCTCGGATGAGCTGTCACTACGGGTTTGCTCGGGCCCGCCCAGGGCCAGCGAGACTGCGGCGTCGAGTGTCATGGTCGCGTTCCGCCGCGCCAGCGTGACGGCGTGCTCTCCCAGTGCCTCTGCGGTTTTCTGGGAGGAGCGGATCGAGTCATGATGCAGGTGCGGCCCGAAGGCCTTGACGTCGGTCCCGAGCCCAGCCCAGGCCGCGGCCGCGGCACCGGCGAGTGCGGCCGCGGTTCGAAATTCTGCCGCCGATGCGGCGATCCAAGACAGGAGTTCGATCGTCAGTGCGATGCAGATGCTGTCTTTGAATTCGCTTGCGAGTCGGAGTGCTTGGAGGGCCGCTGTCCTCGCCGATTCTGATTCGCCTTGCCGCCAGCGGCACAGGCCGGTGATCCATAGGGCGTAGGAGCGATTCCACTGTTCGCCGTATTGTTCGCTCATCTCGATCGTTCTTCGGCAGGTCTGCAGTGCTGCCTCGTCCTGCGAGTTGTATGCCTGAGCAGTCGCGAGTTGGAACAAGGCGGTCAGTACCGACGCGGTATCGGCGAAGTCGGTGTGGATTTCTATGGCTTTCTCGTACCGCGCGATCGAGGCGGTAACGTCACCGGTGGCGAAGTCGTGATATCCCCGCCATTGAGTGGCATGTGCCCCCAATCTGCGGTCACCGAGCTTCTCGGCGATTTCTTCGCACTCGATCAGCTTCTCGACAGCATCGTCGCGATCGCCCTGCATGAGTGCGATCCAGGCACTGACCCACAACGCCTGTCCGCGTTGGCTGGTGGATATCGCACCGGACTCGAGGAATTGATCCAGCCAGCGGCGACCGTCGCTGAGGTAGCCACTGGCAGTCCAGTGGTGTCGGAGAAGGGATGCGAGTTCGGCGGCCGTCCCGATTTCGGCGGCGGTGCTGGCGGACCATTCGAGGGCGGACAGCAGGTTCGGGTGGTCTTCGTTCATCACCGCCAGTGCGTCGGCCTGGCCGGGCCCACACCACCGTTCGACCATCACCGCGGCCTTACGTAGGTAGTGATCGCGGTGGCGCCGTTTGAGTGTCGACGACTCGCCGGAGGACTCGAGCACTTCCGCGCCATACTCCCGGATGGTCATCAACTGCCGGTAGCGGACCCGTTCGCCGGTCCGTTCGGTGAGCACGATCGACTTCGCCACCAATCGATCCAGAAGGTCGATGAGTGATTCGGCACTCAGGGGGGCGAATCCGCAGGTTTCTTCCAGAGCGTCGAGGTCGAAACTGTCGGGGAAAATCGACAGCCTCGCCCACAGCAGTTGCTCATGTTCGGTGCAGAGGTCGAAGCTCCAGTCGATCAGGGCCCGCAGGGTTTGCTGCCGCGGCAGGGCGACCCGGTCGCCGCCGGTCAGCAAGGTGAACCGCTTGTCGAGTCGCTCGACGATCTGGGTGACCGACAGTGACCTCAATCGGGTGGCCGCGAGTTCGATGGCCAGAGGGATCCCGTCGAGGCGTCCACAGAGTTGGACCACCGCCTCGACATTGTCATCGGTGACCTCGAAGTCGGGAAGGACGTATCGGGCGCGGTCGACCAGGAGGCTGACCGCCTCGTAGTGAATGACCGCCTCGGCGGTGTGCGAGTGCCGGGTGGATGGCGTAGTCAGGGGAGGTATGACGCAAATGCCCTCGCCGTGGAGACCGAGGGGCTCGCGGCTGGTGGCGAGGACGCGGAGCCCGGGGGCGGCGCTCAACAGTGTTTCGACCACCCGTGCGCAGTCCGCGAGGAGATGCTCGCAGTTGTCGAGCACGATCATCATCTGCCGGTCGCGCAGGTAGTGCACGAGCTTGTCCAGCGGATCGCGATTCGATCGGTCCGGCACATCCAGTGCGGAGACAATCACCTGGGGCAGTCGCAGAGCATCCCTGAGACTTGCCAGCTCCACGATCCACACACCGTCGCGCAGGGCACGGCGAGAGCGTTCCGCGATCTCGAGCGCGATGCGGGTTTTCCCCACGCCGCCGGGCCCGGTCAAGGTGACCAGGCGTGTTTCGGTCAGCCGGCGTTTGACGTCGGACAGTTCCCGCCGGCGTCCGACGAAGCTGGTGAGGGCGGCGCGGGGACGTCTCGGGGAACCGATCGACTCGGGGGTGGGTCGGCAGCTTGCACATGTTCACCCCATACCGCCGGGCTGTGACTGTCAACACAGGTAGGTCATGGGGTGATCTCCCCCATGCGGCCGGGTATCGAGGAGCGCGATCCTGATCTCACGTAAGCAGCAATGCCCCGGCGGACCGGGCCCTGTTTCCCGAGACTGGCCTCGGTGGTGCATGGTCCACCTTGGCGGAGCGGGAGTTTACCGAGAAATCTGCGTCGACCGCCAAAGGCGTAGGGCTATGACGGCGTCACCTCTGCGCCGAACGCTCGCAAACCGTGACCGTCCGTTCCGTATAGGACAAAGTAATGCCGATCAATGCCGCAGTACAGAATCTACTCGAGGAGTTGAACGTGCGAAGTCGCCGAGGTTCGTCAACATATTCGGTCACGACAACGGCCCTCGGCGCCATGCGGTATCTCGACAAGCAAACCGCGTCGGCAATGTCGACTGGGTTCCTCTCTCTAGCACCGGAGATTCGGTCCTGTCCGACGCATGTTTCTCGTTGCAGTACCGGTGGCACTCGACACAGCTACTCGGCGAGCATGTTCCGGGGGTGGGTGGGGTGACCGTCGCTGCCGTACCGCCAGCTGACATTCCATTCAGCCCTCGAGGAGCTCGTAGTATGGGGTCTGTCGACAATGCCTTGCAGATCCTCAGGCTGGTAGGCAAGGCGAAGAGCGTGCGAGTAGTAGAGGTGGCGTCTTATCTGGGGGTTTCTAGATCCACGGCCCACCGTCTTCTCGATGCGCTCGGTAAACAGGGCTTTGTTACGAAGGACGCCGCGCACGTATATCGGATAGGACCAGCCTTTGCGGGTGCAGGGTTGGCTGGAGACTCTTTGCCCGACTGGCAACTCGGTATTCACTCTCATCTGCGGGAGTTGGCTAGTCGCAGTGGCGAGACCTGCCATGTGGGGGTCCTCGAAGGCAATAGTGCGCGTTTTATCGAGGGGGTCAGCAGCGAAAAGCTGCCACGCGTGGGGTCACGGGTGGGAATCCTTCTGCCCGCCCACGCAACCGCAATCGGTAAGGCGATTCTCAGCGAGATGTCAGCAGAAAATGTTCGAGGGCTGTTCCCATTCGGACTTCCTGGCTCGACGGCGTCCGCGCCCACCGAGCCAGCTAAGATGCTGGCCTTGCATCGAGAACTCGTGGCAACTCGTCGCCGTGGGTACGCGATTAACGTCGGGGAAATCGAAGCTGGAGTGATTGCGGTCGGGGCGCCCGTGCACGAGAAGTCAGGTCGCACGGTCGGCGCGATTGCGGTGGCCGCTCCCACTGCACGCGTTCCAAGAATCGACGTTGAGAAACTTGCCGTACACCTCATGGACACGGTGAACGCGATCGAATCGAATCTTGCTTCGCGCCACGAAGGCTTGGGATAAGTGGTGCCAGCCGATCGCGGCGCACCGCTCGTCGAGCATCCGTCCGTCCCGGACTTGTCGGCCCGACAACCACGCATTGACTGGTCGGCCCGAATTGGGTGCATCGACGAACCGGTCACGGCGGCGCGCTGAGGGGCCAGTCATGCCGGACGATGCCACCGAGCACACTCGACGCCAGGTCGATTCGGACCTTGTCGCGGAGTTGGCGGCCGAGGGTTTCGAGGATGCGTGCATCGCCGGCCGTGGCGGTTTCGGCATCGTGTACCGGTGCCGGCAACCCGCCCTCGACCGGTTGGTCGCCGTCAAGTTCTGAGCCCGGATCCGGACCATATGGATCGCGCGCGTTTCCTGCGCGAGCAGCAGGTGATGGGGAGATTGTCCGGGCACCTGAACATCGTCCACGTCCTGCAAGCCGGGATCACCTACACCGGACGTCCCTACATCGTGATGCCGTTTCATCGGCGCGACTCCCTCGACTCCTGGATCACCACCCACGGAGCGTTGACGGTCGCCGAGACACTGGCCATCGGCGTCAAACTCGCCGGGGCCTGGAGACCGCGCACCGCGGGGGAGTGCTGCATCGCGACATCAAACCGGCCAGCATTCTGCTGACCGAGTACGGCGAACCGCAGTTGACCGACTTCGGTATCGCCCGGATCACCGGTGGTGAGGAGACCACCCGGGTTCTGGTGGCCGGATCTCCCGCCTACACCGCTCCGGAGCTGCTCAGCGGTACGAACGGAACCCGACTGACCTCTGCCCTGCTCGGTGACCTGCTCTACGACCAGGGACACCTCACCGAGGCCGACCATCTCCTCGACCGCAGTCACACCTTGGGCGCCGAGGGTGGCACCGTCGACTTCATGCTCGCCACTTACGGAACGGGAGCACGACTGAAGCGCCTACTCGGGCAGCGCGACGCGGCGAAGGAGCGCCTGGACGAGGGCGCCCGGCCGGCGCACCAACTGCGGTTGCCCCGCTTGGCAGCCCGCATCGCCAACGAACGAATCCGAGCCGGGACCGGATGGGCCGCCAATCACCCGGACACCGTCGAAGGAGGCTTGAACCTCCACGACCGGGACAACGGATTGGCCACCGTGACCGCAGAAGTGAACGAAGACTCGGCGATCCGCGGGATCCTCTATCCCCGAACCGATCTACAGGGTGTTGGCCCCGCAAGCCAGAGAGCGCACGCACTCGTCGAGTCGATCGATCGGCGTGCCCGTCCGCGGGCATTTCTGACCGCCGCATTGTTACGCGTAGAAGCGCTAGCCGTCGAAGGCGACGAAGCTCCCCCCGCAAGGAACTGCTTCCGCTAGTCGAGCACTGCGCCCGACTGATCCGGCCGGTCCTCGACACCGGACCTGCGGACACCCAACTGGTTCGAAATCTACAAACATATCTACGTGAATCCCCCGACACGACCGGTTCAATCGGCTTTGACGACTATCTCGCCGACCTGGAGGGGCAACGGCTCTGATGAGGCGAGTGTCTCTGGCCACCTATCGCTCCCGGGGGCGCCTCATGGACCCCCGGGGGAATGGCTGGACCCCCTCTTGGGAGTCCTGCGTAGCCGCTCCGCTCGCATTTCCGAGACAGCTCAGGTCAACAGCATGCTCGTGCCGTCGATCGAATGGCAGCGGACAGTTTTTGAACGACGTCAGGGCACGGACTGACGGAGGGTCGTGCCCTACGAGAGAAAGTCGTCGACAAGAGCCGTCACCGTCGCTTGCTGCTCGACCTGCGGGATGTGGCCGCAGTCGGGAATGATCTTCTTGGTCGAGTGGGGGATCAGTTCGGCGTACTCGTCCGCATAGGCCGCGGGTGAGAGCTTGTCGTCTTCTCCCCAGATCAGCAGCGTGGGGGTTGTGATGCGGTGTAACCGTCGCCGCAGGCCCCTGTCGGGCTTTGGCCACACGAACTTGCCGGTGCATTCCATGGCCTGGGTCATGCCTTCCACGATTTCGGCGACGAGGGCCGGGTCGTCTGGCATGGCGAACGTCGCGGTTGCCGCGGGGCCGGTCGGGTCGCTGAACATCAGTTCCGGGAACTTCTCGAGAGGGGTTGCCATCCAGTTCGTGACCGGATGGTCGTCGTTCCACAGTCCCACGGCGTCGAGGATGACAAGTTTGCTGAAGATGCCAGGGAACGTGGCTGCGATCTCGGCCGCCAGCATGCCGCCGAACGACTGGGCGACGGCGACAGGCCGGACAAGCTCGAGTTTTGTCAGCAACTCCTGGTAGGTCAGGACGACATCCCACAGCTCGTCCAGCTTGTCGATGTCGTTCGGTCTGCCCGGGGCGGTCCCTGGGAAATACGGCGCGTAGACGGTGTATTTATCGGCGAGGCTGAGGACGTACGGGTCGACGACGAGGCCGCCCGCCGAGTGGAAGTAGACCAGCGGTGGACCGCTGCCGAGGACCTGGACGCTCATCGTGAGCTCACCGCCGCGTACGGACATGTCGGTATAGGTAACTTCTGCGGTCTTGGTGGTCATGCTGGATCTCTCTGGATTGAGGGAAAGAATCTCGGGATCGGGAGAGCGTTGCGCACAAGCTCTCTACAGGGACCCCTTGGGATTTACCTGTCTCGTTCGGGCCCGCGCAGGATGGACGCGGTCTTGCCCCACTGCTTCTCGGTCACTCGAGTCGTTGAGTCCTGCGTCGGAACACGTTCCGACTCATCAGGGCCGGCTCAAATCAAAGGTCTGGTCTACACCGTGCGACATGGAACGTGCGCCGTACGACGCGATGTCAGGAAGCTGTCACGACACCATCGGCTGCCATCCGGCGTAACTTCACCACTGGCATCTTGCGATTAATGGTTGCCGCTGCTACCGGTCGGCCGTCGGCGGTGGACCATTGAAGTAGATAGGCCCCTGTCGCGTCGTCGTGGTCGACTATGAACGGGGTGTCGTTGTCGGGGATCCGTCCGCACACCTTGATCTGCTTGCCGAACGCCTCGGTCCAGAAGTAGTGATCGGGTGTGGCGATCGGTGCATCTCGACCGTGCATCAAGGATAGGGCAGCGGTGCGGGCTTGGCGCACGGCGTTGTTCCAGTGGGGAAGTCGCGTGATTTCACCGGTGGGCTGCCGTACGGCCGCTACATCCCCCGCAGCGACGACATCGGTAATCGCGAAGCAATTTTCGTCGACGATGACTGGACCTCTGGTGTGAAAGCTGCTTCCGGCCAGCCATTCGGTGTTGGGGATGTCTCCGACGGCCGAGATGACAACCTCGGCCCGAAGTTCGGTATCGCCGTACCCGACGCCCAGGACTTCGCCATCGCCGAGAATGCGCACCCCGTCGACGGCCCTGACGAACCGCACACCGGCGGATTCCGCCTCGGCTACGACCACTGCCGACAGCCAGGCCCCCAGTAGTCTCCGCAGCGGCGGATCGCGGTCGATCACCGTGACGTCGAGTCCCAGCTTGCTGCACGTCGAAGCGATCTCCATGCCGAGGAACCCCGCGCCGACTACTGCCACGGTCCGTGCGGTGGAGAGGCGTTCCGCGAGAGCGGGGATGTCGGCGGCATCCCGAACCACATACTCGCCGGACTGCCCAGGCTGCGACAACCGCCGCGCGCGCGCTCCGGAGGCCACGATCAGTCCGTCGAACGGAATGGTGCCGCCGTCCGCGACGTGGAGGGTGTAGGCCTGGTCGTCGAGTCCGACTACTTCCTGTCCCAGACGGACGTCGATGTCGTCGGTGGACATCGGCAATGCGCAGCTGGCTTGATCGGCCGACCCGGAGAGCACCGCCTTGGACAGAGGCACCCGGGAGTACGGCAACTGCATCTCGGCCGAGAGCATCGTCAGCTCACCCCCATACCCCTCGGCACGCAGGACTTGAGCGGCGGTGACCGCGGCGATGGATCCGCCGACGATGACGATGTTTCGGCGCTCCGCAACGGCCGTCACGGGTTGCCCACCACTCGAAGCGCGGCGACGGGGCACACTCGCGCTCCAGCTTCGGCGGCCTTGGCGACATCATCGGTCAACGGGTTGACGAGAATGTCGAGTTCACCCTCGTCGTCGAGTCGATAGATGTTCGGGGCGATCTGTTCGCAGGTGCCGTGGCCCTCACAGCGCTCGCGGTCCAGTTCTACGTGGCTCATGTCTGTTCCTATTCGCTCGTTAGGGTAATGGGGAGTCTGGTTATGCCGGAAAAGCCCGGGATGTGGTGGGTCAGTTCCGGTTCACCGGTCGGGGTAATGGTTGCTACTCGGCGCAGGAGGGAAGACATCACGGCCCGTACCTCCAGGCGGGCGAGGCCTTGACCGACACAACCGTGGGTGGCGTAACCCAGTCCGAGGTGGTCGACGGGATTGCGGTGGATGTCGAAGGTGTCGGGGTCGCTGTAGTGCCGGGGGTCGCGGTTGGCCGAACCAATGCTGACGATGATGCGTTTACCGTCAGGAATAACATGCCCATCAAGCTCGACCTCGCGGGTGGTGCCTCGATAGAGCACCTGTGCCGGTCCATCCAGCCGTATGGATTCCTCGAAGCCACTGCCGATGAGCGAGGGATCGGCCTTCAATGCTGCCCAGGCCTCCGGATTGCGTGCCAAGTTGTTCAGGTAGAAGCCGAGAGTGTGCACGGTGGTTCCCATGCCGGCGATCAGGTAGGAGCTCATCAGCGGCGCCGCGTTTTCGGGTTGGATGCGTCCGTCGTCGACGGCGTCGAGGATGGCGGTGCCCCAGCTGTCGGGCTTGAGAACGTCGCGGTTCGTGACATTTTTGATGTAATCGGCGAACTCCACGACCGTGGGCATCCCGTCGGCGTAGCGGTCGCCATGCGGGCCGAACGTCATGAGCATCCGTTCCCCCCCGGGTAGCAGGATCTCGCGTCCCTCGTCGGGTAGGCCGATGAGGTCGGCGACGGTGTCGACCGGCATCCGTTGGCACAGGGCTTCCATCGCCTCGATTGAGCCGGCCTCCACGGCCTCGGCAACCAGATCGTCAGCGTGCGCGGCCACCTGCTCGCCCAACTGCTTCAATGCGCGCGGCGCCGTCCTCGCGCTGAGGACTCCGCGGAGCGTGTCGTGCAGCGGCGGGTCCGTGGTCAGCGGTGTTGCGCCGAGGAGCGCGCCCATTTCCTTGCCGTAGACGGTCTCGGCAGCGGAAGAGAAGGTCTGCCAGTCGGCCAGGGTTGCTCGCGCCTCGTCATAACGGGTGATGACCCAGGTGTCGCTGGTCGAGAGGTAGACCACGCTGCCGAGTTCGCGGAGCGTCGACCACATCGGGTGGGGATTACGGACGTTGTCCTCGTCGAAGATGCTGATCTCGCTTGTCGGCCCGCCGTGTGTCAGAACGGTGGACGAATCGTTGTCGCTCGTCATAGCTGTGCTCCGTCTTTGTGTACATGAATTGAAATCGTGGTCCTGACGGACCGCTGGATGATTGCCGTAACCACGAGCGGAAAGGCCAGTTAGATTCGGTCGCAGTTAGATTCGTTGGTGGCGGTGCCCAGATGACCCTGCCAGTGATGCTGAACGTTGCGCCGAGAGATCGAAGCCGTCGTAGCCGTCGGCAACGACCTTCGCGCAGATCTCCCGGTACGCTGCGGCCCCGCCGATGTAGAGCATGCACACCCGCGGCGTCCCGTTGGCCCCGCCTGTCATCCACCAGGCGTCTGTCTCGGGGAGCAGGGTCGCATCCGACAGTTCGACAGTGTGTGCAACCCAGGCGTCCTCTGCTGGAAGCTGCGCTTCGATCGTCTCCCACCCGTTCTGTCGGCAGTACTCGATGGCATCGGCGATGAAGTCGACATGGTCTTCGATGGCCAGCGGCATGTTGTACAACACAGACGGGCTCTGCGGACCGGTGACCAGGAACAGGTTGGGGAAGCCGTGGACGGACAGACCCAGATATGTCCGGGGACCGTGCGCCCACTTGTCGTTCAAAGTCACACCGTCACGTCCGACGATGCCCATGTCCAACACGGGTCCGGTGATGGCATCGAAGCCGGTGGCGAGTACCAGGATGTCGGCTTTGTGTTCGGAATCGGTAGTGAGTACTCCGCCGGACGTGACGGACACGATCGGTGTTTCTCTGACGTCGACCAACGTGACGTTCGGCTGGTTGAAGATTTCGTAGTAGCCCGACTCGAACGGTGGGCGCTTGGTTCCGTAAGGGTAGTCCGTCGGGATTAATTTCTCGGCAAGCACGGGATCGTCGATTTGTTCGCTGATTCGTTCGCGGATGTATTCGGAGATCGTGTCGTTCGCCGTTTTGTCGATCAGAATGTCCTGAAATGACCCGACATAAAGCTGAAATCCGCCCGCGGTCCAGCATTCATCGAAGACCCGCCGACGCTCCTCGGGTGTGACAGCCAGTGCGGACGGCAGGGGGTTGTAGTCCGGAACGCCTCCTCTGGTATTGCGGGCATTCGCTCGTACTTGCGAGTAGTTCGCTTTGATCGTGGCAGTACGTTCGGGATCGGAAGGCGCGTTTCTCAGCGGGGTAGCGTAGTTGGGGGTGCGCTGAAAAACTGTCAGGTGAGCGGCTTCTTTCGCAATCTCGGTGATCACTTGGATGCCACTGGATCCGGTGCCGATAACCGCAACGTTTTTGCCATCGAAATTCACGCCGTCGTGCGGCCATTTTCCGGTGAGATAGATTTCTCCGTCGAAGTTCTCCATACCCTCGAAACGGGGCTCCTTCGGCACCGACAGGTTTCCGGAGCCGCATATGAGGTACTTCGCGGTCACGGTGGATCCGTCGTCACAGCCGATCTCCCATCTGCGTTCATCGTCTTTCCATACAGCCGAGGTGACCCGGGTTTCGAAGGTGATGTCCGAGCGAAGATCGAAACGATCCGCCACGTGGTTCAGGTAAGCCAGGATCTCGGGTTGACCGGCATATTTTTCGGACCAGTTCCATTCTTCTTGCAGGTCCGCCGAGAACGAATACGAGTAGTGCAGGCTCTCGACGTCGCACCGCGCGCCAGGGTATCGATTCCAGAACCACGTCCCGCCGACCCCGTGTCCGGCCTCGAACACACGAACGTGTAGTCCAAGCTGATCACGAAGTTTGTGCAGTGTGTACAGCCCGGCAAAGCCGGCCCCGACCACAACTGCGTCGACGTCCGGCCGAGAGGGCTGTTTCGCGGGAATGTCCAGATGTGCCATGTCGCTTCTTTCCATGATGTTTGATGAAATCGGGCGGAGATCGATTGACGCTTCGTGAACCGAAATGGCTGTGCGCCGGACGGGATCGCTGGAAGGCAGTTCGCAATCCAGGGACTACCCCTCGATTCGTTATGGCGTCCATCACAGGGCCGCGAGATCTTGAACCTAAGGGACAGGACGTCGGCCGGTGTAGATGTCTGTGTCCGGATTCCGCCCTGCGGAACGCTCGCGGGATCCCTGAGGCTTGGCACTCCCGTCCCGTTTGGGCCGCCGTTCCGCGGAGCGGAATCTCAGGCTTGTGACCGTGCGCACACAGGTCCGCGGGATCTAGCGTATGGAAACAGTCGCACCGTGCCTGAGTCTCGGAGAGGCATGATTCGTCGGACAGTGGTGGTCATCGTGTCGCGGTGCTTCACCCCTGGCACTAAAGACCTTTGGGACGATCGAAACTCGGTCTTCGCACTCCCACTGCCGGTAAAAGTGCGGATCCAGTTCCCAGATTCAGTGCACGTTCGATCCCACTCCTAATTCCCCGAACGAGAAGGAACCGCTATGCAGAGCTTGAAGGCCAAGGTTATCGCCGTCACCGGTGGGGCCAGCGGTATCGGCCGTGCGACAGTCCTTGAAGCGTTGTCTCAGGGTGCGAACGTCGTGGCCGGGGATATGAACGGCGTTGCATTGAAGGCCCTTGCCGACGAGACGGAGAATCTCGCGGGACGGCTGCACACCGTGGAGATGAACGCCACCAGCCCCGAGGACGTCGCCGACTACGTTGCCGGGGGAGTCCAGGAGTTCGGCCGCATCGACGGGCTGCTGGTCTCCGCGGGCATCACCCGCGGCGCGCCCATTCTCGAGATGAGCCACCACGACTGGCACTTCGTGCTGGATGTCAACCTGTCGGGCGCCTTCTACGTCATGCAGGCGGTCGCTCGTCAAATGGTCGCGCAAGGAGACGGGGGCTCCATCGTTGCCATCACGTCCGACCTAGCGATCACGGGCCAGGTCGGAGGTGGTAATTATGTCGCGTCGAAGGGCGGCTTGATCAGCCTCGTCAAGACTTTCGCGCTCGAACTCGGAAAGCACCAGATTCGGGCGAACACCATCGCTCCAGGTGCAACCGACACACCGCTCCTACAAGTCACGGCGCCTCAGGAATTCATCGATGACTGGGTTCAGCACGCGCCGCTGGGTCGTCTCGGGGACCCACGAGATCATGCAGAGATGGCGTCGTTCCTGTTGTCCGACGCGAGCGCGTGGATCACAGGTCAAACATTTCCTGTCAATGGTGGATCGGTCATGCCGTGATCGGATTTCGTAGCCAATCGAGTCTGAGCTGAAGGAACATCATGTCAGTGGAATTGAACAAAAAGATCGTGCTAGACGCCTGCAGATGCATCGACGACCGGGACTTCACGGCACTGTTCGACCTCATGGCAGACAACGGAACGTGGACGTATCCGATCAGATCCGATCGGTTTCGAGACGGCGGCCGAAAGAACAAGGCCGGTGCCCGGGCTACGCTCGAGGGCTTTCTCGGCGGCTTCGCCGAGTTCAGCTTCGTCGTCCGTAGCGTGACTGCCGAGAACGATCGAGTCGCAGTCGAAGCGACGGCACACGGAGTCGGTCCGGGTGACGCGGAGTACACGAACAACCCCCTCCTCATGTTCAGGCTCGAGGACGGGCAGCTCGCCGAAGTGACGGAGGCCCTGGACCCCTTCGAGGTCCTCGCCTATGTCGAACAATTGGCGGACCGACAGTGATCGCCGGCTTCCTTTGCCCATGTGCAGCACACCATGAGGCGCTACCAGGAGGACGTACCTTGACCGAATTCCAGTACGACACGGATGACGGGATCGGGTGATGGGGTCCACCATGCGCGCGGTCGCATACACCGGGCTCGACGGACCGAAGGACATCCAACTGATCGACGAGCCCGTTCCCACACCCGCAAAGGGAGAGGTCCTGATCCGTGTCAGTCGGGTCGGGGTGAACGCCGCGGACAAGATCCTGCTCGACACGGGGTTCAATCCGTTTACCGGTCAGCCGTCCACCTACCTCTCGGGGTCCGTCATCCCCGGTGGTGAGGTCGTGGGTGTCCGCGAGGACACCGGGCAGCGCGTGGTCGCGCTGTGCGGGGCCGGGGGATACGCAGAGTGGGTCGCCGTGTCCGAGACGCGGGTGTTCCCGGTCCCCGACCATGTCGATGACGCCGATGCGCTGACCCTGATGGCATCGGGGCTGACGGCGTGGTTCCTGTACGAGGCGGCGCATATCGCTCCGGGTGAGAGCGTAGTCATCACCGGCGCCGCGGGGGCGCTCGGTTCGATCGCAGTCCAGTTGGGAGTATGCCGCGGTGCGGGTCGGGTAATCGCATTGGCGTCGACTCCAAAGAAGCGGCAGTTCGCCCAGGATCTGGGTGCGCATGCGGTCACCGACAGCTCCGCCGACAGACTCGCCGACCGTCTCGTCGAAGCGAATGGCGGAGCGCCGGTCGACGTGGTCTTCGACATGGTCGGCGGCAAGGTGTTCGAGGAAGCGCGAGCAGCATTGGCACCGTTCGGACGCATCGTCGTCTTCGGCACAGCGTCGGGCGACTCGCCGACCCTCGAGACGGTAAGTTTGGCGTTCGGATCCCACTCCGTCACCGGTGTGTGGCTGCCCAACTTCGTCGACGCCGGGCTCGCCGGCCCCGCCCTGGACACGCTTTTCGAACTTCACGGCCGTGGTGAGGTACGCACCCAGGAGGGGCCACTGTTCGACTTGGAACACGCGCGCGAGGCGCAGGACGCCCTGGCCGACAGGAACACCTTCGGAAAGGTTCAGATCGACGTCACCACACGGTGAATTCGGTGCAGGACCGTCAAAGAAATCTTCGCTCAACAACCAAGGATGAGTAATGACCACTACAGAGCACCGCCCGGCTGTGACCAACGGAGCCTTCCGCACCCCGGCCCCGGGCCGGGAGCTGCGATACAGGATAGGGCCCGGCGACGAGAAGGCCATGTACGTCCTCGCCGACGCCTCTCAGACCAACCGCCGATTGACCGTCACCCTCCACGAGTTGGAGCCGGGCGAGGAATCCGGCATGCACATGCACACCTTGGAGGACGAAGGCTTCTTCGTGCTCGAGGGCAACGTCACCTTCTTCATGCCCCACGACGACTGCGTCATCGAAGCCGGCCCTGGTGAATTCGTGTGGCACCCCGTCGGGCGGGCCCACAGCTTCACGGCGGGCGACACCCCGGTGAAGATTCTCCAGTACCTGGTGCCGGGAACCGAACTCATCCCCGGGTTCTTCCAGGAGGCCGCCGAACTCGAGCTCGACACTGCTGAACAAATGGCAGCATTGGCTGAAAAGTCGTTCCGCGACTACGGAGTTCGGATCTACGGGCCCGACGCCCCTCCGCCGTCGACGAGGACCGCCGCCTCCCGGGGCCCGGTGACGCCCGACGCACGTTTGCTGATGCCGAGCGAGAGCGACCGAATGGTGAACGCACCGTTCAAGTCCGATGCATCGGCCAAGTACACGATGAACATCGACCGCAACATGATGACTGATGTCGAACTCAAGTTCCATGCGTGGGGCCACCAAACCGGCGACCTGTTCGAGCTGATCGAGGTCGCCTGGACCAAACCCGACATCGTGTACCCCCACGTACACACCCTCGAGGAAGAAGGCTTCTACATCCTGGAGGGGGAGTTCACCCTCTATGTGTCCGAGCCAGACGGGATCACCAAACAGGTCGGACATCCCGGCGACTTCATCTGGGGGCCCCGGGACCTGCCGCACTTCTACCACATCACCGGAGCACACGGCGCCCGAGTCCTGACATGCCTGGTGCCGGGTGGCTCCGGCTTCGTCAAGTACTTCTACGGCATCGCGGTCGAAGGCAGAGGATCCGACCTGTCGACCGATGAGAAGTTCGCGGAATTCGCGGACTGGTCAGCGAAGACGTCCGGACAGTTCTTCCTCCCCCCCGGTGAATGGCCGGGAGCGCTACCGGCGCCCGGAGTCGCTGCGGCAGAGACACAGTGAGCCTGCAATGACCTTGTCTCCGGCGCCGAACTCGGCGCCGGAGACCATCTCGTGACTGTTCACTCCATTCACTGCAGATCGGTTCGAACCCCTTGTCCAGATACATTCCCGCGGCGCGCAGCCGTACAATCCTGATCGACGGGATCCGCACGCACTACCTGGAATGCGGGGAAGGGCCGCCGGTCGTTCTCCTGCATGACGGAAGCTACGGCTCGTCGGCGGAACTGTCCTGGTATCCCACCATCGACGCTCTCAGCCGGTCGCATCGCGTCATCGCCCCGGACTGGCTCGGCTTCGGCGGAACCGACAAACTGCACGACTTCAACGGCGGACGCAGTCGGCGCCTTGCGCACATGACCCGATTCCTCGAGACCCTGGATGTCGGGATCGCGACGTTCTGCGGGGTCTCGATGGGGGCGACACTACTGCTCACAGTCGCCGCCGGCGACGAGTTCGACTGGCATATCGGAGCGATCGTCTCGGTCTCGGGAGGCGGGTTCATCCCCTTCAACGAGGCCCGGGCCGCGACACTCGACTACGACTGCACCCTGGAAGGGATGAGGAAGATCGTCTCCTACTTCGTGCACGACCAGACCCTGCTCGACGACCATCGCCTGGTCCAGGCCCGCTACGAGGCAGCGATCCGGCCGGGAGCCTGGGAGGCGGTCGCAGCGGCCCGATTCAAATCACCGCTCGCCACCGGCCGCAACGAATTCGGTCACCGCGACACCCTCGCCTACGAACGCATCAATGCACCGACGTTACTCGTCGCGGGCGCCGACGACCGACTGCGAGAACCCGGCTACGCCGACGAACTCGTCGACCGCATACCTAGAGCGGAACTTCTGACTTTCGCCGAATGCGGACACCTTCCCCAGATCGAACACCCCGACCGATTCAACCACGCGGTGAACGAGTTCCTCGCAAAGCATTGACGTCGGTCGGCGCGTTCGCCGCCGCTCGACAACCGATGACGACGATTCGGCGAGCAAGAACAGCGGTTTCTAATGCAATGTGGCATAAGTAAGTTGACTGTCGATAGCTACTGAACTCTGCGCATTTCCCTCGCTGCGGCGAGGGTCCCCAAACTTCCAAGGCTTCGGCTGTCCGACGACGCCGCACGCGAGTGCTCACGAGGAGAATTCATGACTACCGCCCACGCCAACGCTCCAGAACTGGATCGGCTGTACGCTGATTTCGAGGCCGAGCACCTGAATCCGTTGTGGACCCAGCTCGGTGATCTGATGCCGATGACGCCGATGTCGCGGGCGGTGCCGTTCGTGTGGAAGTGGTCGACGTTGTATCCGTTGGCGCGGCGGGCCGGGGATCTGGTGCCGGTCGGCCGGGGTGGGGAGCGGCGGGCGATCGCCCTGGCGAACCCCGGCCTGGGTGGGGTGCCGTATGTGACGCCGACGTTGTGGGCGGCGATCCAGTACCTGGGCCCGAAGGAGGTGGCCCCCGAGCACAGGCACGCGCAGAACGCCTTCCGGTTCGTGGTGGAGGGGCAGGGGGTGTGGACGGTCGTCAACGGGGACCCGGTCGCGATGCGGCGCGGCGACTTCCTGCTGACCCCGGGCTGGCATTTCCACGGTCATCACAACGAAACCGATCAGCCGATGGCCTGGATCGACGGCCTCGACATCCCGTTCGTGCATTACACCGACACCGGCTTCTTCGAGTTCGGGTCGGAGAACGTCACCGACGATTCCACCCCGGACGTGTCCCGGTCGGAACGGTTGTGGGCGCACCCGGGGCTGCGGCCACTGGTCGGGTTGGACGCGAAGACGTCCTCGCCGATCACGGCGTACCGGTGGGAGCACACCGACGCCGCACTGCGCGAGCAACTCCAACTCGAGGACGAGGGCTACGCGGCGACCACCGAACCCGGTCACGCCGCGGTCCGCTACACCAACCCGACCACCGGCGGCGACGTGATGCCCACGATCCGGGCGGAGTTCCACCGGCTGAGGGCAGGTGCGCACACCCGGCCCCGCCGCGACGTGGGTTCGACCGTCTACCAGGTGTTCGACGGTTCCGGGCGGTTCGTCCTCGGCGGCGAGGCCCGCACCGTGGCCAAGGGCGACATGATCGTCGTCCCGTCCTGGACCGAGTGGTCGATCGAGGCCGAGTCCGAGTTCGACCTGTTCGCGTTCTCCGACGCCCCCATCGTCGAGCGCCTGCACTTTGATCGCACGTACATCTCCGAAGGAGCCTGACAATCCCATGAAGCTTGCCACCCTGCGCCGCGCCGGTGCCACCGTCGCCGTCCGCGTCGATTCCGACACCACCGCCACGATCATCGACGGGTACCCGGACCTGTCCGCCCTGCTGGCCGACCCGGAATGGAAGGCGCTCGCCCAGAACGCGTCCGGTGACGTGGTCACACTCGAGGGTGCAGATTATGCGCCGGTGGTCCCGAACCCGGGCAAGATCATCTGCGTCGGCTTGAACTACGCGAACCACATCCAGGAGATGGGCCGGGACCTGCCCGAGTACCCCACCTTGTTCGCCAAATTCAGGGAAGCGCTGACCGGTCCGTACGACGACGTGATCGTCCCGTCCTATGCCGCCGCCCAACTGGACTGGGAAGGGGAACTGGCGTTCATCGTCGGCAAGCAGGCGTACCAGGTGTCCGAGGCCGACGCCGAGCAGTACATCGCCGGGTATTCGGTAATGAACGATTACACGATGCGCGACTACCAGTACCGCACCCTGCAGTGGGATCAGGGCAAGACGTTCGAGAAGACCAGCGGTTTCGGCCCGTTCCTGACGACCACCGACGCGTACACCTTCGGCGGCACCCTGGTCACCACACTCGAGGGGCAGGTGGTGCAGACCACCACCACCGACGATCTCGTGTTCACCCCGGCGAAGTTGGTGGAGTACATCTCACACATCGTGACGCTGCAGCCCGGGGACGTGGTGATCACCGGCACCCCCGGTGGGGTCGGGCACGCCCGCAAACCCGGTCTCTACATCCAGGACGGGCAGACCGTCGAGGTCAGCATCGAGGGCCTGGGCACCGTCCGCAACACGACGATCATCAAGTAGCGGCCATGAGCTTTCACGATCTGCTGTTGGGCGAGCG
Source organism: Rhodococcus sp. USK13 (assembly GCF_018343855.1). Classification (NCBI taxonomy): domain Bacteria; kingdom Bacillati; phylum Actinomycetota; class Actinomycetes; order Mycobacteriales; family Nocardiaceae; genus Rhodococcus; species Rhodococcus sp. USK13. The sequence continues at coordinate 2,508,438 of NZ_CP069242.1, forward strand.
GTTGCTGATCGCCCGCCGCGGCACCGCGTATTTCGCCCAGCGTCTGGCGGAGCTGTCCGACGAGCAGCTGTCTGAGCCGACGGCGTTGGACGGGTGGTCGCGGGCACATCTGGTCGCGCACGTCGGCTACAACGCGGCCGCGTTGTGCCGGCTGCTGGACTGGGCGGCGTCAGGCGTGGAGACCCCGATGTATGCGTCGGCGGTGCAGCGGGGCCGGGAGATCGCCGAGGGTGCCACCCTGTCGGCGGCGGCGCTGCGGAACCTGTTCGACCACACCGTGGCTAGGCTCGACGAGAAGTGGCGCAACCTCCCGGCCTCGGCGTGGGATGCGCAGGTGCGGACCGCGCAGGGCCGGATGGTGCCGGTGTCGGAGACGGCGTGGATGCGCACCCGGGAGGTGTGGATCCACGCCGTCGACCTCGGCGACGGCGGCCGGTTCGGCGACTTCCCCGACGTCGTCCTGGACTCGCTGCTCGCCGACATCGTCGGGATGTGGCGGCGCAAGGACCTCGGCACCGGCCTTATGCTCGCGGTCGACGGGCGTGAACCGGTTGCGGTGCAGCCGGATTCACCGCCCGCCGACAAGGTGTCCGGGCCCCTCGCCGCCGTCGTGCGGTGGGCCGCCGGACGCGGCGCCGTTGACGTGAACATCGACGGTGGAGTCGGGGAACCGCCGCGTTGGCTTTGATCTTTTGATCCATCGGCACTGGCAGCGCCTTGGATTTCTAGGCGAACATTCGGTGACTGTCAGCATGATTCGTTTTCGGGTCCCGCAATCGACTCGATCGTATGCCTCAGCAGGCTGGTCGAGGGAGAGAGGTTCTTCTATCGCGATCGATGGAGAGCCATCTTGTGCGACAGAGGTCAGGTCGGTTGGGCAACTCTGACGCTGTGGGCGCGTGTCGTGGTGCCGGAAACGCAATGGCACGACGAGCGACCCCGGCATTTCGCGCTGCCGAGTCTATCGCAGGTAATGAGGGTCGACCGTCTGTGATGAGTTATCCAGACCTCGTGCAACTCCACAGTCGCCCGAGTGTCCGAGCGTTGACTGGTTGACGACGGCAACGTGCCCGTCGGCGATATCGTACGAGGCTGGCGCCGCGACTACTTCTCCCGTGTCGCAGCCCTCCACCAGTCCGTAGCTCGATGGCGCCCGGTGCAGGACGCCTATACGGAGGGGCTGGCAGCGGTATGCACGGAACTCGGTGTCCCCATCCCGACCGCCCACCACCGGGAACTGGCCGAGGCGTGGAAAAGGCTTACGCCATGGCCCGACGTTGCCGACGGTCTGCGCAGAATCCGGCGTGAGGCAATCGTGGCCAGCTTGTCGAACACCGACATGTCGACCATGGTCCACCTGTTCAAAACCGAACGGCTCGAGTGGGATGCCGTTCTCACGGCCGAGGTGTTCGGGGCATTCAAGCCCGAACCCCTTGTATACGAGCGAACATGCCGATACCTCGGCGTGGAACCGGCACGGGCGGCGATGGTCGCTTCCCACCCGTACGACCTCAGGGCCGCACGTAAGGTAGGCATGAACACCGTCTTCGTCTACAGGCCACAAGAATTCGGGCGAATCGAGGACGCCGTCGACGACAACGACCGAGAGTTCGACCATCGGATCGACGACATTCGCAACCTTCCCTGACCACAATTCGTGAATTATTCGTCGCAGGTGATGGCCGCGACCGGCTCGAAGTCCGACGGCACCGTTCCGGGCGCGGCGCCGGCGTCTGCATCAATTCGGCCGGTGGAGTGAGGCCCCACAACTCACTGCCTCGCGGCATTCGACAGACCGCTGTGTCCACGATGTCGGCGGGATCGCGCTCAGGGCTGGCCCGCGGACCAGACTGCAACCGCCTACCAATGCCATCATTACGACCACTGCTGTAAGCAGGCGGCGTCGGTCACATATTGTGCACGCTACCTTCGACGCACTTCGCGGCCCGGCATCGGACCGGAGCCCAACTTAGACGTCACCTCCGCCAGTCGCGATCGGGCTCCGGTCATCGATGGACAAACGACGTTTCCGAAACATCACGCCTGGCCTTACGGCCGCGTCGCGGCGTGGCCTGTCTGCCCCTCACCGATACCGATCGGGACGGGGACGTCTGATGGCATGGCCAGCCTGCAAGCCCTCGGTGGTGATCTCACCACCGCGATGTGCACTCCCTCGACCATTGGCGGTGCCGTGGAAGGACTGCGCCGCACGCTGTAGTTCGCCGGTCACGGCCGTGAACGCCGGCCGGGACCGGCTTCCGTGCCGGTAGGCGATCCGGGTTCGCCGGCCGATCGGAAGCGCGGTCAGCACTACCCCGGCCGGGACGTCGGTTGCCCCGAGCTCGGGAACCAACGCCACACCGGCTCCCGCGGCAACGAGCCGCAGGACGGTCGCGAAGTCGTCGACCCGGTGGGCTATGTGCGGTTCGAAACCCTGGGACTGGCAGGTCCGCACGGCCATGGTGTGACACAGCGTGCCGGGGTTGCCGACGATCCAACGACTTTCGGCGTGGCTGCGGACCACTGCCATGCCGTCCGCCACCGAGCCTTCGGGTGAGGCCAGGTACACGGCTTCGTCGAGCAGCGGCTCGATCTCGATGCCCGGGCCCATGGTGGAGGGGACGTTGTCATATTCGTGCACGAGTGCGATGTCCAGCTGTCCTCCGCGAAGAAGGTCCGGCACATTGGCGGGGTCGACCTCGGTCACCGTCAGCTCCACGCCTTGTCCGGCACGGTCGATGTCAGACATCGCGGGGAGCACGATCGTGCATAGGGCGGTCGAAAATGCACCCAAGCGAACCGTTGCCGGCAAACCGGCCCCACTGTCGGCGAGCGCGGCTTCGGCTCGTTCCACGTCGGCGAGAATCACCTCGATGTGCTCGACGAGTACCTCCCCGGCCGGTGTCAGGGTGACCCGACGGCCGGTGCGCGAGAGCAGGGCCCGGCCCGCCTCACGTTCAAGAGCGCCGAGCTGTTGCGACACCGCGGAAGGCGTGTACGCGACTGCTTCTGCGACTGCAGCGATGGTGCCTCGGTGGGCGAGCTCCCGGAGAAGTCTGAGCTTACGAAGATCGAGCATAAGATGAGCTTACGGCGAACCTCAAGAATAGTAACTGGATCTTCATGATCAGGGTGGTGAGACTGGGCCCATGACCTTCCGTCCGTCAGGAATCTTCGTCCCCCTCATCACACCCTTTACCGACAATGGCGCACTCGGTGTCGGCGACCTCGAACGACTTGCCCGCACCGTGATCGAAGAGGGTGCCGCCGGGATCGTCGCGTTGGGGACCACGGCGGAGGCGGCCACGCTGAGCACGCAGGAACGCGGCGAGGTCGTTGAGATCTGCAGCAGGGTGTGCCGCGAGCACAAAGTTCCGCTGCTGGTCGGGGCAGGCTCGAACGACACGGCCGGCACCGTTCGCGCCCTCGACGAACTCCACAGTGAGGCCGATGTCGCCGGCGCACTGGTGGTGGTCCCGTACTACACCCGCCCGTCCGAGGCAGGGGTGGTGGCGCATTTCGAGTACGTCGCCGAGCGCAGCCCACTCCCGCTGATTCTGTACAACGTTCCCTACCGCACCGGCCAATACCTGGGCTTCGAATCCCTTGTACGCCTGTCCGCCCATCCGCAGATCGTCGGCATCAAGCAGGCGGTCGGCGCGGTGGACACCGACACCGCGCGACTACTCGCGGAACCATCGGATGCGTTCTCCGTTCTCGCGGGGGAAGACGCATTGGTCTCGCCGCTCCTGGCGATGGGTGCAGAGGGAGCGATCCTCGCGACCGCAAATGTGTGCGCACGCGAATTCGTCGACCTGTTCCAGCTGTGGCGCAGCGGGGACACCCCGCAAGCACGAGATTTGGGAAACCAGCTCGTCGGCCCCGCGTGCGCCCTCATGGCTGATCCCAATCCCACCGTGATCAAGGCCGTTCTCCATGCCCAGGGCCGCATATCCACTCCGACTGTCCGGCTGCCGTTGCTACCCGCTAGGTCCTCTGCGATCAGAGAGGCACTCCAACACATTCCGCTGAGGCCACGCAGATAGCCAAAAGCTCGCGCACCGTCTCGGCCACACCGGGGGAACGGTCACCTCATGTTCGACCGCGCCGGCCAGTGCTTCGATCAGCGCCTGGTGGACCTGACCGGTCTCTGGTCTACCGGTCGTCGACGACACCGTCGTTGCCCAGCAGGCCCGATACCACTACTGACCGAGAACGGTCTACACCTGGCGGATCGCCGAGTACAGCGGCGCGGCCGGACGATCGGACCTCGGCTACACCGAGATCGTGTTCACGCTGCCCGAAAAATCGCTCCGACAGGCCACCACCACCGCACTTGCGGTGCTCCATACCTACACCTGGACGGTGCGATCGCTGCGGGTGCTGACCACCGAGGACTACGACCGCGAAGTCGACACGAGCGAGACCGCCTTGCTGTCGGTGCAGGAAACAGCGCACAGGCTCGGCATGACCCGCCAGCGCGTACAGCAGATGATCGCCGCCCACGAGCTGCCCGCAATCAAGATCGGCAGCACCTGGGCGATCCGCGCAGCTCACGTCGCACAGGCAACGGCGAAGAGCACCACCATCGCACGGGCGAAGGCGGTCAAGAAGACTGAGTCCGCCCGACGTGGGACAGTGGCAAGCGTGCGGCCACGGCACGGAAGGCGCCGGCCACCGCAACCGCGAGGAAGCACCAGTTGTCGTGAGGTGTCGCTGACCTGGAAATCCTGGCGTCCAGGGCGGCACCCCAGAAGTCACAACAGAGAGGCAAGACCTTTGCACACCAATGATGTTTCGGTGCCCGCCGTGCAGTACACCTGGACCGCCCAACGCGGAGACGTGAGCCGGTTCTCCCGGCTCGCCCTGTGGCGATTTCTCCGTCGCCCGAGAATTGTGCTCTTTTTCGCCATGATGGTGGTGGCAATGGCGGTGGCCCTGTGGGGTGGTGAAGCTGAACTGACCGGATTCTTTGCGGGGATTGTTATCGCGCTGCCACTGGCTGTATTCGTTGTGGTCATGCGTGCGCAACGGACAATGGTGGGGCCGGGAGCGCGGTGGGCCAGCGGCATCAACTCCTTCGGAATGCTCTTGGAAGACCCTGTCGCCCAGATAGTCATCGGGCACGGCTCGATCGCCAAGATCGAGGTCGACCATGGGTTGGTGTATCTCTACGTTCGTGGCGGCATGGGACGTGCGGCGTGCATCCCCGAGGCGTTGTGCCCGCCCGAGGCACGCGCCTACCTGCTGTCGATGACTGCTGCCCCTTCGCGCAGCGCACGAGAAGCAAATTCCGCGCACGAATCGCACGAATAGACGAAAAGTTACGAATGGTCGCCGCCGGAGGCGCCGAACGCCTTCTGACGGCGATCGGCTCGGATCGGCGTCCTGAACCCGCGAACGGGATTCTTCGCCGTGGGGGCATCGCTGGGGCAGCGGAACCATGCTTGGTCGCCGGCTCTACCCGATCGAGGATTCGGTGGCAGGGCGTGCAGGGGGTTAACTCGTTCAGCACAGAAAAAAGACATCCCAGGAGCTGGGTGTCAAGCAGCGGCCTTCTCGATGTGATGCGACCACGCGGTGGATCGGACATCGACTGCACGCCGACGCCGGACTCGACATCGATCCCGGAACAGTTCCACGCCTACCCTGCGCACGACACGGAGTCGGTCGGCTAGCGTTCGGGCCCGGTGGCCACTGGACGGTCGGGGTCGTTCGACCACTGCGACCACGACCCCGGATACAGCGCCGCATCTACACCGGCGAGGGCCAGTGCCGCGATCTGATGGGCGGCGTTCACCCCGGAACCGCAGTAAACGCCCACAGGTGCGCCTTGTTCCGCTCCCACTGCGGCGAATCGATTTCGCAGCACGTCGACGGATGCGAATCGTCCGTCGGCAGTCAGATTCTGGGCGGTGGGAGCGCTGATCGCGCCGGGGATATGACCGGCTCGCGGGTCGACGGGTTCGGTCTCGCCGGTGTAGCGTTCGGCCGCCCGGGCGTCGAGCAGCACGCCGTCGACGGCGAGAGCGGCGGCCTCGTCGGCCGTCAATGTCGGGAGATGTCCCGCCTCGAGCACCACGTCACCGGGTGCGTGCGGGTGTTCATCTCCGGAGCGGGTTGGATTGCCGGACTCCGTCCATGCGCGGAGACCGCCGTCGAGCAACGCGACCTCGGTGAGACCGGCCCATCGGAGCAACCACCACGCGCGCGCCGCCGCGAGGTTGCCCGTGTCGTCGTACGCCACGACGGCACTCCCGGCGCAGATACCCCAACGGCGCGCCGCATCCTGGAGCGCGCCGACCGAGGGGAGTGGGTGGCGACCGTCTGCCGGTATCGCGGGGCCGGCGAGTTCAGTGTCGAGGTCGACGAACACGGCACCGGGCACGTGCGCCTCGAGATAGTGCCGGCGGCCTTCGGTGTCACCGAGTGCCCATCGAACGTCGAGGAGCACCGGCGGTGCGTCACCGGTCATCGCCTTCTTCAGTTCGTCCACGGTCACCACAGGTCGCATCATTTGTCCCCTTCCGGTCGGTCCACTGATGTCCGGACCACTGTGACACGTCACCGAGCGGTGTACGAGAGCAGAAGCGGCTGGCATCCTCGGATGAATGACGAGACGACGGTGGGCGGCCCTCATCCTGGTCGTTCTCTTCGGGGTCGGCGCCTGCGACGCGGGGACGTCCGAACGAACCGAAACGCCGACGGCCCGGGTGCAGGCCACCGCGGACGGGCTGACGCTCGACGGCTCCCCGTGGTGGCCGGCCGGTCTCAACGCGTATCAACTGGCGACCGATTGGTCGGTCAATCGTGGGTGCGGCGCCGAGGTCGACACCGACTCGTTCTTCGCGAGCCTGCCCGACGCCTCGCTCACCCGGTTCAACGCCTTCCAATGGCTCGCGATCGACAAGAAGACCGGTGCACTCGACTTCACCGGAATCGACGCCGTGTTCCGGGCCGCCGAGGCACACCGACAACTGCTGATTCCGGTCCTGGCCGCCCAGGACGGCGCGTGCGGTGACGAGATTTTCAAGACCAGCAACTGGTATGCCGGCGACTGGAAGACCGTCGCGCCGGGCTCGGTGATGAGTTATCAGGACTGGGTGACGACGGCTGTCGGCAGATGGCGGGACTCGCCGTCGCTGGCGATGTGGGAATTGATCGGTGAGCCGGAACCACTGCTGCCGGACCGCTCGTGCACGCCGCAGGCAGCGAGGTTGTTGCGCGCGTTCGTCGACGAGGTCGGCGGCAGTGTCCGCGCGCTCGACGCCGAGCACCCGATCACCCTCGGGACGATCGGCGGTGGCCAATGTGGCACGGCGGGGGAAGATTACGCGTATGTCGGGGCCTCGGAGGCACTCGATGTCCTGCAATACCACGACTACGGCGCCGACGGAGTACCGCTGCCGGGCGACCGCTACAACGGCCTGGCGGTGCATCTTCAGCAGGCACGCGGTCTCGGTAAGCCGCTTCTCGTTGCGGAGATCGGTCAAAGCGCGCGGGCCGGTTGCGGTTCCGTGGGGGATCGAGCGCGCGACGTCGCGAACAAGCTGGACGGGCAGCGCGAGGCCGGTACTGCCGGAGCGTTGTTGTGGGCGTTCGTCCCCGACCCCCGCCCCGCCGAATGCACCTACGACATCGGCCCCGACGACCCGCTCCGGCGGGTGCTCCGCGAGCGCAACGGCATCCGCTGACGTGACTACAGCACCCGGTACAGCCGCCACGTCGGCTGGTCTTGCCCGTCGTTGGGCACCTCGAGTTCGAGGGTCGCGATGTCTGCGCCGGTCTCGTACAGCGTCGGGTAGCGACGGTTGACGGCATCCGATTCGCCGCGACCGCTGTTGGGTACCGCCAGGAGGAATTGCACGCCATGCTCGGCGGGACGGTTCAGCACCGAGGTGAAGTCCTGATCGGATGGGATCACGAAGGTGCGGGGACGTTCGGTCGCGGTGTACACCGCGAAGCCGTAGACCGTATCCATCAGGACCGAGCCCTCGGGCAGCGCCAAAGCATCGAGGTATCGGGCCAGTTCACGCTCGGTGCTGAAGGAGGCCAAAATGCGCCGTTCCGTCTCGCGGCGGTCCGAGGTGTCGGTGCTCGACGGGAACACGACGGACCGTAGCGCGTACTGCTGACTCGACAGCGTGGGTGAGAGCATCGACGCCCCGGTGACTGCGGGCGTGAGGACGACGAGTGCTGCGGCGAGGGCGGCCGGAACGGTTGGGGCGCCGGCGAACCGGGCGCGGACGAAACCGGAAGGGCCGCGGCGCCGTTCGACCAGCGGGTCCCCGGCGGGTACCAGTTGCAGCGCGAGCACGGCCATCAACGGCAACGCGCACAGGTAGAAGCGGAGAAAGGGGAAGGTCATACCGTGTGCGTAGCTGTAGGTGGCGAAGCCGAGGACGGAGGTCAGGACCACCACCGCCGCCAGCGTTTCGAGATCACGACGACGCCACGCCAGGGCGGCCGCGATCGGGACGAGCAGCGGGAGGGCGGGCCCGAGCACGAGACTCTCGGCGGCCGAGAAGAGCACCGCGTCCACGGTGTCGGTGGAGCCGCCACCGCTCTGAGCAAGGATGCTCGCGTTGCCGTAGGTGGACGAGAACTGTTGCAACGCCTGGCCGGTGATCAACCAGCTGACGGTGGCCCAGACGAAGAAGGCCATGGCGGTGGGTAACCCGACGAGAACGGCGTCGAGAAGGGCGGGCCGCATCTGTGCACGGCGGTTGCGCCACCCGCGGCGCAGCACAGTGACGGCGAAGACGAAGACGGTTACGGCCAGCCCGGCGGCCAAGGCGTCGTATCGTGCGAGGTAAGCGAGGCCCAGCGCGAATCCCGCGGCAAGAAGATCGTGGATGTCGTCGGTGGTGCACCAGCGAATGAGCCGCCGCGTGGCCCAGCACATCATGGCCAGGAACGATGCCTCGCTCATCCCGTTGCCCCCGTAGAAGACGATCATGGGGTTGAGCGCGAACACGGCGGTGACGGTCCAGATCAGCCAGACCGGGCAGCCGCGGTCCGCACCGATCTTGTAGATCTGCACCACCGCGCCGGCCATGAACGGCGCCGACATCAGCACCCCTGTTACCGCCCACGAGGTGAGGCCCGGCCACCAGTGGCTCAGCAGGACGGCGGGTAACTGCACGAGTGCGGTGAGTGGAGTGAACACGAACCCGATGGCCGCCAGATGCGGGTCGCGGCTGAACCACACGCTGCGCGCGGCCGACACCCGGCTGAGCGCATCACCGAGGACGAAACCCTGCCCCACGGTGAGATACAGGCCGACACCGAGATAGAGCGCGGTACACCCCCAGAACAACCAGCGCGTCGGCCTCAAGAAGCGTCCCCCGCCCCGGACCCCGTCGAACCGGATGTGTTCGGCGCACTGAGACCGTGGAACGTCTTCTCCCAGTACGACGGGTTGCGCACCAACTGGTAGGTGCCCTTGAGGGCGGCGACGCTCATCATCACCCAGTACAGCGGTGTGGTGAGTGCGGCCACGAGTAACGCCGAGTTGTGTGTCTCGCGGCAGGCGATCAGATTCATGTACAGCACGGCCGCATTGCCGAAGACGAGCGAGATCAGCGCCGGAAAATACACGTAGGCGGGGAAGATCTGCTGAATCACAGACGGCTGCCCCAGGATCCACGCGAGACTGGTCAACCAGAACACCATGTTGAGGCAGGCGATGAGCGGAGTGCCGGCCATGAGGGTGGTGAACCGGAAGAACCCGACCGGGCCGAGTCCGCGCCACAACCCGATCGGACGGCGCATGTGAACCAGCCAGGTCTGCAGATACCCCTTGTACCAGCGGGACCGCTGCCGCACCCAGTTGATGGGGTCGCTGTTGGCCTCTTCGAGAGTGGTGGAGTCCAGTACGGCGGTGCGATAGCCCGATTCGGCGATGCGCACACCTAGGTCGGCGTCCTCGGTGACGTTGAACGGGTCCCAGGAGCCGATCTCGTCGAGCACGCTGCGACGCAGATGATTCGACGTCCCACCGAGCGGAATGGGGGCGTTGCTGCGCATCAGTCCGGGAAGGATGAACCCGAACCACAGGGCGTAGTCCGCGGTGAACCAGGCGGTGAGCAGGTTCTGGGTTCCGTTGTGGAACGCCAGTTTGGCCTGCACGCAGGCGGTATCGTCGGGCAGTCGGTCGAAGGCGACGACCACTCGCCGCAGTTGCAGCGGATCGGGGTGGTCCTCGGCGTCGAAGATCGTGATGATCTCGCCGGTGGAGAAGTGCAGCCCGTAGTTACACGCCTTCGGTTTGGTTCGCGGGTCGGCCGGCGGCACGAGGAGGATCGTGACCACATCGCCGACGCGTGCTGCTCTGGCCGCTTCGATGGTGACGTCGTCGTCCTCCTCGAGCAGCAACAGAACCTGGAGTTTGTCGCGAGGATATTTCAGCGCGCCCATCGCTCCGATGAGGTCGGCCACCACTTCCGGTTCGTCGTACGCCGGCACCAGAATCGTATAGGGCGGCAGTTGCTCGTCCGGGACGGCGAGCGCTTCGTCGTCGCTGACGGAGACGATGGTGCTGCCGTCGAGCCCGCGGCTGAACAGCAGCAGGCGATCGATCATCGTCCCCACATAGCCGAGGGTGCACAGCAGGGTGAGAACGATCAGCGTGGGTGTCAGAAAGAACGCGGCAGAAAGGATCGTCAGGGCCGCTAGCGCCAGCAGCGTGTTGCGCTGCCACGGGTAGAACGCCACCGATGCCGACGAGAGCGGATGCTTCTCCCGCAGCCCGTTCACGGCATCGTGCAGGGCCGCCGCCCGAAACTCGGCGTCGGAGTGAACGTTGTCGTCCAGGGCGTACGCATTTTCCCGGGTCACCATTGCTGCTCCCTCACGATTTCCCCCGCCAAGGTCACCAGCATGTCGCGGTCCTTGTATTCCGGCTCGGTGTCGGACACCGCGTTCTGTCCGCGGAGCAGCACGGCCAGCGTATTGGCACCGTTGGTCGCCATGGACGGCGCCGGTTCGGGGAACTGCGCGTCGGGCTCGTGGTTGTCGACGCTGACGAGAGTGATGCGCTGGGTCAGCTCCGGGCTCCGCACCCACACGAAATTGAGGTTGCTCCAGGTGAGCAGGAGGTCGTCGTCGACGATGGTGTACATCTCCGCCACGACACCCCGCCCGATGTCGATCGCGACCTTGGGGCTGACCCGCGCGTTTTCGAGTTCGTACATGGTCTGGCTGGGATACACCTCCAGTGTGCTGGGCCTGCGGACCGAGAGCACGTCGACCTGGACGGTGCGGTTGCGATTCTGGGTATCCCACGCGGGGTTCGGCTCGGTGGTGCGGATGGTCTGGCGGGTGAGTTCCGAAGTGACACCGAAGTATCGACGGGGCCACGAATATTCGGTCACCGCGCGTTGCTCCCATCCGCCGGGAACGAGAATTTGCGCGGCGGCGGCCGGCGGTGGGCCGGGGAGACGGGGGTGAGGTTCTGGTCCGGAAGCGGGGGGATGAACATCACGAGCGCCACTGCGAAGACGGCGACCGTCGTCAACCCGCTCGTCGGTGTCGTGGGACGCCGCACCGGCCGGTCGAGCGGTGTCATCGGGCCACCGCGCCGCGTGTACACGTAGAACGCGATCCCGACGAGAATGGCACTGCCCAAGGCCGGACCGAGCTGGACGAGGAACAGCGGTGCGGTCGGGAAGCGCTGCACCGTGAAGTAGAGGGCGATCGTGCCGAGGAGAACGGAGGCGGCGAAGCCGGCGACCGCCCGCCGGTTGCTGCGGTTGACGGCGATGGCCGCGGCCCCGGAAGCGAGAACCACCATGATGATCCCGAACGCGAATCGATTGCCTCCGAGCAGGACCCCGAGCGTGCGGTAGGGAAGGGGAAACAGCCCGATCCCCAGTAACCACACAGGCCAGAAGCGGCTGACCGACCGCAGTCCGAACACCAGGACCGCGGCACTGAACAGGAACACCCACGCCGCCACCACGTCGAGGTGCATCAATTGGTAGTTCTCCGCGTACCGGGGCATCAGCAGCATGCGAATACCCAGCGACACGAGCAGGCCGATGCCGCCCACGATCTTGTCGGTCTGACGGTCGTGGATCGGCAACTCGTTGTTCCGTCGTAACGAAATTCCGATGGCCGCGGTGATGCACAGGAAGGGCACGACGAAGACATAACCGATGGCCGTGCCCTCGGCCGCGCTGAACCAGACGTCTTGCCAGGTCTTCCAGAATCCGAGGACCGTGGCCGCGCCGATCAGGATCCAGCGGACGCCCAGGCGCCAGGATGCGTCGAACGCGGGATGTCGAGTGACCATGGGAGTCGTCACCGCGGAGCCGTGCGCGAGTGGCGAGACCGCAGGAGCGCCACCACGGCCACCACGACGCCCGCCAGGAAGAGCGCCCCGCCTACCGCAAGTACCCACACCAGGGCCGCGGATATCCCCGACGAGGTGGAACTGCTGCCGCTCTCAGGCACGGACAGTTCGACGGGGTCCCGGTCGGCGGCCGTGAACAGGACGTCGCCGTCGAGGCCGGCCCATCGGTCAGGTGAGCTACGCAGCCACTCGAGCGTGCGGTCGAGTTCCCCCGGCACACCTGTGGAGCCGGCGACGACCAGCTGCCGTTTCCCGTCGAACGATGTTTGCAGCGAAGCGAAGTCGATGGGTGCCCCCAGGGTGACCGCCGCGGATTCGTCGGTCGACGGGTCCGTGAGCTCGAGCGTGGTGTCTTCGGTGCGTTCGAGTGGTAGCCGCACACTGTCGGGCAGAGCGCCGTCGGCCGCGATGAGAATGGCGGGCTCAGCGGACTCGATCGCCTCGTCCAGGGACACCCAGCGGGGGTCGAGTTGGATGGTGGTCAACGACTGCAGTCCTGTGACGACGGCTACCGCGCGGGCAGTGTCGTCGAACCCACCGACCGTGCCGGCGACGTCGACGCCCGGCAGCAATGACTGCGGCAGAGCTTGGAAGCCCGTCGGGTTCGGCACTTTCGACGGTTCGCTGGTGACCTCGCTGTCGGGGTCGATGGTGAGGGTTACGGGTTGCTCTGTGCCACAGTGGTTGGTGGCGCCCGTGGTGTTCAAGGCGACGATGAGGGTGGTGACCCGGCGCAGGGCGTCGTCGGGGACGTCGATCCAGCGATCGATGACTCCACCGGGTTCGGCCGCCCAGCTGTCGAGCATGTAATCGCCCGCGGTCACCGACAGGAGTCCGCTTCGGTCCTCGGGCAGTGGGGTGTAGGAGCCTTGCAGGTTGACCCGCAACGATCCCGACGCCCGGCCGAGTCGGCTCTGATCCACGCCCACGGCCACCTCTGCCCGCCCGCTGGAGGTGGCGACGAGGTTCGTTTGGCCGAGATTCCGCAAGGTGGTGGAGGTGGGAGCAAGTATCGGCGGACGGTCCATCGACCCGGCGATGGCGCGGGCATCGACGGCCACCGCAGCGACCTTGCTGGTGACCAGTCGAACCTGATCCTGCAGGGTGGCGTCGTCTCCGTTGAGACGTAAGGCCGAACCGCCACCGGGCAGGGGAACCAATTCTGTTGAGGGCTCGCCGCTCTCCCGGATGATCACCGACCGCTCGAACGGGCCGCCGGAGGCAGGCAGCAATGGAAGGCCCTCCGGTAGTTTTCGGACGTCGACGCGTACTGGTTGGGCACCGTAGTAGGCGACGACCGCCCCGGCGAGGTCGAGGGCGGCGGCGCTCTCGGTCTCGGTGGGGTCGCCCGGGATGTAGAGGACGAGCTGCTGCAGAACCGGCGGCAGGAAATCGGCCACCACGGCCGGATCCGTGGGTGCGCCGCTGTAGCGGACCGTGACGTCCCGCAGGGTGAGGCCGCGGCTCGACCAGGCCTCGGGGCAGAAGTTGTCGATCGGGATGAGCGTGCTGCGCAGGGTGACCGCCACGGCCTGATCCGTGACCTCGGCGCCGGTGAGCGGCACGGATACCGGCGCGGTGGCAGCGGGAGCACCGGGAAGATCCACCCGGGCCAGCGACCGGTCTGCCGATTCGACGTCGATCCAGGCACGTCCCAGGTTGCCCGGAAGATCGGCCACCGCCTCGAGCGATGTGGGGGTGAGACCCTGAGGGACGGGCACCGTGACGGTGACCGCGTCCTGATTGCCCTGGAACGGAACGGCGTCACCGAAACCCAGTGCACGGGAACCGAGAGTGACCGACTCCGCGGGTGCGGGCTGGTCCAGCGGGTCCTGCGCGTGCGCAACCGGCATCGGCAGGAGGACGAGTCCGCACGCGCCCAGTACAGCAACGAGTCGGGCAACACGCGGTCGTGCGGACACTGCGACGGGCATCGGCGACTCTTTCGGTGCAGGACGAATCAGTAGGTAGGGCATTCGGTGCAAATGGGACGTTCGTGCAGGACGCTACCCTGTGACCTCATACCCCGGCCTACCGAACCTGAATCACTACCTCGCCGAATGTCATTCCACCGGGGCGGAGTGTGAGCTTCCGAGGGCCGTTACCCGCGATGAACGGGCGCACGACCGTACGGCTGCCGGACGGCGGGGCTGCTCGGTGCGGCGGGGATCGGTTTGGTGACCGGGGAGGCGTCCAACGTGAATGTGCTTCCGTGGTGCGCCAACTGGAGGGGTTCGCCGGAGATCAGCCGATACGTCGCCACCAGCGGACGGACATCGACGTGTATTGCGCTGCCGCGCACGGTCATGCGGAACGACAATCGCGTCAACTGCGGCGGGATCCGGGGGGCGAACGTCACGTCACCGTCGTGGTCCCGCATGCCGCCGAATCCGGCGACACAGGCCGTCCAGGTACCCGCCAGTGAGGCGATGTGAAGTCCGTTCTCCACGTTGGCATGGAGGTCGTGGAGATCGGTGAGCGCGGCCTCGGCCAGGTAGTCGTAGGCGAGTTGCAGGTGCCCGACCTCCGCGGCCATGACCGCCTGGACGCACGCCGACAGGGACGAGTCGCGGACCGTGAGCGCCTCGTAGTAGGCGAAATTGGCGATCTTCTGCTCGGGGGTGAAGGCATCACCCCGCAAATACATCGCCAGTACCAGGTCTGCCTGTTTGACCACCTGTTTGCGGTACAGGTCGAAGTACGGGTAGTGCAAGAGCAGGGGGTAGTGCTCGGGCGGGGTGCCTTCGAAGTCCCATTCGTCGTGATGGGTGAAGCCTTCGGACTGCTGATGCACGCCCAGTGCGGCGTCGTACGGAATGCGCATGTGCTCGGCCGAGTCCCGCCACCGTGCCGCTTCCTCGTCGTCCACGCCCAACTCGCGCGCCTTTGCGGGTCGCCGCTCGCACGCGGTGGCCGCGTCGCGCAGATTCTTTTGCGCCATGAGATTGGTGAACACGTTGTTGTCGGCGATGGCCGTGTATTCGTCGGGTCCTGTGACACCGTCGATGCGGAATTCGCCGCGTGAATTGTGGTGGCCCAGAGTGGCCCACAACCGTGCCGTCTCGACCAGCAGCTCGAGCCCGCATTCCTCCTCGAACTCGGCGTCGTGGGTGGCGGCCAGATACCGCGACGTCGCCACCGCCACATCGGCGCCGACATGGAACGCGGCGGTTCCGGCGGGCCAGTACCCGGAACACTCGTCGCCGGTGATCGACCGCCACGGAAAGACGGCACCGCCCTGGCCGAGTTGCAGGGCCCGCCGCTTCGCCTTGTCCAGGGTGGAATGTCGCCAGCGCAGGGCGTCGCGGGCCGAGTCGGGCACGGTGTAGGTGAGCAGCGGCAGCACGAACGTCTCGGTGTCCCAGAACGCGTGCCCGTCATAGCCGGGGCCGGTCAGGCCCTTCGCGGGAATCGCGCGCGACTCACCGCGGGCACCGGCCTGCAGCACGTGGAACAGGGCGAAACGCACCGCCTGCTGGAGTTCCGCGTCACCGTCGATCTCCACGTCCGCGGTTTCCCAGAAGTCGTCGAGGTATTCGCGTTGGCGGCGCAGCAGCTCGTCCCACCCGGTTTCGAGCGCACCGGCCAAGGCGCCCTCGACCTGCCCGCGCAATGCTGGTGTGGACCGTCGGGCCGACCATCCGTAGGCCAGATACTTGGTGACCCGTAGTCGCTGTCCGCTCGGCACATCGGCGGCAACGGTGAGGCGGGCGAGGTCTTCTTCGGTCTCGATGCCGCAGCGGGCATTTGCCGGGAGGTCGATCTCGTGGTCCATGCCTGCGGCCATACGCAGACCCGAGCTCCGCGTGTGGTGGGCGAGTACCGCTCGGAAGTCGTGGGCGGCGGCGAAATCGGACACCAGCGGGTTGTCCAGGGCTGCGGCGACTCTCGGGTCGTCCGTCCGCGCCGGGATCGGCTCGTTCGCCAGGAGGTCCGATTGCAGGACGAGTTCGATGTCCCCGTCGAGTGGTTCCACCTCGTAGTGGATGGCGGCAACCGCACGGGAGGTGAACGACACCAGTCGCTCCGAATGGATGCGCACCCGTCGGCCGGTCGGGGAAGTCCATTCGGTGGTGCGGCGCAGTGTGCCGGACCGGAAGTCGAGCACTCGCTCGTGGTGTGTGGCACTGCCGTACCGCATGTCCAGTGGTTCGTCCTGCACCAGCAACCGGATGATGCTGCCGTCGGTGACATTGACTACCGTCTGGCCGTCCTCGGGATAGCCGTAACCGGCCTCGGCGTAGGGCAGCGGGCGTTGCTCGTAGAAGCCGTTCAGGTAGGTGCCGGGCAGGCCCCGTGGCTCACCCTCCTCGAAGGTGCCCCGAATGCCGATGTGCCCGTTGGAGAGTGCGAAGGTCGACTCGGTGGCGTGGAGTGCCTGCAGGTCCAGTCCGCGCCAGCGAAGCTGCCACGGCGATATCTCGTAGCCCTTGTCGTCTGCCATGCTCACCTTTCCAGCAGTTCGGCCAGGTCATTGACCACCACGTCGGCGCCGTGCTCGCGGAGGGCTTCGGCCTGATCGTTGCGGTTCACGCCGACAACGAATCCGAATTCACCGGCGCGTCCCGCTTCCACCCCGGACAGGGCGTCCTCGAACACGGCCGCCTGATCGGGATGCACGTTGAGGGCGCGCGCTGCGGCGAGGAAGGAATCCGGTGCAGGCTTGCCGCGGAGTTCCTGATCGCGGATCACCACGCCGTCGATCCGCACGTGCACATATCGGCTGAGATCGGCGGCGTCGAGGACTTGCTTCCCGTTCGCCGACGACGTGACCACAGCGATCTTCAAGCCGGCGTCGTACGCGGACTTGATGTATCGCACCGAGCCGGGGTACGGGCTCACACCCTCCTCGTCGATCACCCGCAGAAGGCGGACGTTCTTGGTGTTGCCGACACCGTTCACCGTCTCGGCGCCCGGCGGATCGTCGGGGAGTCCCTCCGGCAGCGTGATTGCGCGGGAGGCGAGGAAGGTGCGCACCCCGTCGGCGCGGGGCCGGCCGTCGACATAGTCGTAGTAGTCCTGGTCGGTGAACGGCCGGAAATTCGGGCCCTCGCGATGCTTCAAAAACTCGTCGAACGTGCGTTTCCAGGCTTTGCGGTGCAGCACCGCCGTGCCGGTGAGCACACCGTCGAGATCGAACAAACAGGCCGAGATCGCATCAGGCAGTCCCATCACCTTCTCGACGGTACCGCCGTCGTCGATGGTTTCGCCGAGGCGCGCGCGAGTGTCGGCGGATCGGAAACGGGTCGATCTCGATTTCGACCGAAACCGGACAAACCATACCGTTCGGACTGTAGGTTCCGCGGTGACCGGTAAATAGATGTGCAAACGAAGGAGCTGTTCTTGAAACGCTTGGTGGTAACCGCGGCAAGTTGCGCACTCCTCACCCTGTCGGCGTGCGGATCCGACACCGAACCGACACCGACCTCCGAAACCTCCAGCTCCACCACCAAGGCCACGACGACCTCGGCCACCTCGACGACGAAGACCTCGGAGTCGGTCCCGCCCGAAGTGCCGCCCGGGTCGAGCGACGGGGGCGGCGGTGCACCGGGCGCAGGGCCGGGGGTGGTGGCGGGCAAGCCCCTGCCGCGGGTCAGCCGGCGCCCGTGAATCCACCACCCGCAGTCGTCGTGCCGCCGCCGGCGCCCGTGATCCCGCCTCCGCCCGTCGTGCCTCCGCCCGTGATCCCGCCTCCGCCCGCGGAGGGTGAGGATCCGCCGCCGGTCGAGGGTGAGGACCCGCCGGTGGAGGGTGAAGACCCGCCGGTCGAGGGTGAAGACCCGCCCGCGGAGGGCGAGGATCCGCCTCCTGCCGAGGGTGAGGATCCGCCAGCCTAGGGCGGTAACTGAGGCACCTCTTCGACGACGCACCCTTCCAACGGATACGCATGAATCATGCCGTGTCCGCGGGAAGGGTCATCTCCACCAACGGTCTTGCTCGCCATGGCTGCTCCTGCCATGTGCTGGGCTGTCGTAACGCAACACTTTTTCGCAGTCGATACTCGTCGGGTTCTCAGTTCAGTAACCGGCCAGCGCACACGTCTCCGGGTCGATCCAGCCTTCTTCGCAACCGTATTGCATTTGGATCTCGCCGCTGGTCGGCGCTTCGCCGCAAGCGGTGCCACATCGTTCGTAGCCACTGACTACACCGTCGCCGTTGCGGTCCTGGCTGGGGTCGTAGGGGTAACCTGACTCGCCGCCTGATGGTGCAGGCACTGGCTGGTGACACGCCGGGTCGGTGGTGGAGTAGCTGCCGTCCGTGTAGACAGCAGTCCCGCCGTAGTCGCAGTACCGCAGCTCCCGACCGGGAGGCGAGGTATCGCAGCTCGGTTCGTATCCGGTGGTGCCGTCCGAGTGCAGGGCCGTGCCGTACTGGTACAGCGTGGGGTCGCCGCATTCGAAAGTGATCGGCTCGGATGTGAACTCTGGTTCCGGAGCGAGGGCCGGGACCGGCTCTTCGACCACGGGCGGTGGAGGCGCGCTGGTCGTAGTGGGGAGTGCCGTGGTGGTGGGTGGCGTCCCAGTGGAGGTGACATTCGGGACGCTGGTGTCGCTGCCGGCGCAGCCGCTAACCGCGAAAATGCATAGGAACAGCACCGTCACTAGGGCACGGATTGTGGACATGAGGTCGATCTCCGCTCAGCAGTATGCCTGGAATATCGCTGACCGCACCGCGGTCGTTTCACGGTCGATGTACGGGCCGGAAGACGCGGCAGGCCGCTGTCGCTGTGTCGTTGATTCTCGTCAACCCGGTGAAATGAGGCGCTCGCCTGTACTTTCGCGCCCACCTCGGGTCGGTCGATCGGGGGACGAACAGTTCCACCCGAATGGCGCCCGATCGGTGGACAGACGCCGACCGGCAACGGCGGGAGAGTTGTGCCATGCGCTACCGCGCATCGGATCACTCATCCTCGTGGACAGGAACACCGTCATGGCACTCATATCCGATATCCGGGCGGCGCGGTGCCGTCGATCGCGGCGCGTGCTGTTCGTCGGTAATCCCACTCGACGTTCGGACGTGTCGCAGTGGGCGATGGTCCGGCAGTGGGTTGTTCTTCAGGGGCTAGAACCCATCCGGTCTTTCGGCGACGACGTGCTCTGCGTGATCGTGACCGAGGATGTGCTCGACGGCCGGTGTTCGTCGGCGGAGTCGCTCGTCGTGCGGCAGGCCCGGGACAGCGCTGTGCCCTGCATCAGCGTCCACGACACCACCACGATCTGGCACACGACGGCCCGGGTGCGAGCCCGTATGTCGCTCTCGAACGAGACGCCGCTGGAAGGTGCGTGAAACTGGGTGTATTTCCTGTTCACAGAGGTTTTGGAAGGTTTCGGCGCGGGCACTCCGACGGTGGGGAACCGTTTCGTTCTTGGAGGTGAATGAGTCATGTCGACGACATCCGGAATGTCGATCGAGAGACACCCCGACATTGCTGCATTGCGCGATCGCTACGACAGAGTCGCGGAAAGGCCCGTCACGCAGATGGCCGAGGGTCTGATGTTGATCGCGGCGCTGTATGTGGCGGCGTCGCCGTGGATCGTGGGCTTCGGCGATCAAATGGGGCTGGCGATGTGCAACCTGATCGCGGGCATCGCTGTTGCACTGCTCGCGGTCGGATTCACATCGGCGTACGGCCGCACCCACGGGATGACCTTCGTCGCGCCGTTGCTGGGTCTGTGGATGATCGTCAGCCCATGGCTGGTGGCCGACGTCAGTACAACCACAGGCATGATCTGGTCGAACGTGCTCGGCGGCGCCATCGTGTGCCTGCTCGGTCTCGGTGTCACAGCGATGGGGATGCGCGAAGACCGCGGAGACCGCATGAAGTAACTGGTCGACTACGTACGAAAGGAAATTCGGAGACAGCGCCCGCCCATCAACGGCGGGCGCTGCCGCCTGTGGGCGGTCTTCCTCAGAGCCGCCGGCGGAGGAGGCTTCGCGGCGGCAGGGGGGATTCTCAGCGGTTGAGGAACGCGTCGTGGTCCGCGTGCGCGCGTTTGATGAGCTCCAGCAGCGCGGTCTCCTCGCGCACCATCTTCTTGAACTTGGGGTCGAGGCTCTTGAGCTGCTGCTCCTCCTTGACCAGCTTGTTGTAGATCCGTTCGCGTTCCTCGGCATCGGCCGTGTAGTCGAGATCGACGTAGTTCGCTGCATGGCGGCGGGCGCCCGCGATCGCCGACTGGGCCCTGCCCTTCTGACTCGACAGGGAGGCGATGACGGTGATCACCAGGACCCCAATGATCACCCCGAGGGACACCATGGTGCTCACTTCCACCACGTCGACGGGCTCACCGCCGTTGACGAACGGCAGGTTGTTCTCGTGCAGCGCGTGCAGGATCAGCTTGACGCCGATGAAGCCCAGGATTGCCGCCAGCCCGAACGAGAGGTAGATGAGACGGTCCAGCAGCCCGTCGAGCAGGAAGTACAGCTGCCGAAGACCCATCAGGGAGAACACGGTGGCCGTGAAGACGATATAGACGTTCTGGGTGAGGCCGAAGATCGCTGGGATGGAGTCGAGGGCGAACAAGATGTCGGTGCCACCGATGGCGACCATCACCAACAGCATCGGCGTCATGGCCCGCTTGCCGTTCTCGATGGTGAAGAGCTTGTCGCCGTCGTAGTGCTCGGTGGTGTGCATGAACTTCTTCGCGATCCGAATGATGAAGTTGTCGGCCGAGTGGGACTCCTCGGACTCGGGGCGCAGCATGTTGCCGGCGGTGATGAGCAGGATGAGCCCGAAGAAGTAGAACACCCAGGCGAACGAGTTGATCAGCGCGGCGCCGAGGAAGATGAATGCGGTGCGCGCGAAAATCGAAAACACGATGCCGAACAACAGCGCCTTCTGTTGGTCTTCTCGTGGCACGCGGAAGCTGGACATGATGATGAGGAAGACGAAGAGGTTGTCGACGGAGAGCGCCTTCTCCGTCACGTAACCGGCGAAATACTCCGAACCCATGGTGGTGCCACCGAAGATCAGGACGACCACACCGAAAAGGAGCGCGAGGCCCACGTAGATCGACGACCATATCGCCGCTTCCCGAAGGGTCGGAACGTGGGCGTGGCGGACGTGGAAGAAGTAGTCGAACGCGAGCAGAGCCACGATCACGACGATCGTCAGGCCCCAGGCGAGCGGAGTTACATGCATCGTCTCTGCCTTCCAGCCGGGAACGCGGTTGCTGCTCGTCAGCCTAACCGCGGCGGGACGAGATAGTCCTCCGCCCGGCGGAACTCACACAGAGCAACTGGTCGAACCAGCCTTGCCCACCGGAAGAATATTTCGTGAAGCGCAAGAACATACCGAAGGATCGATTAACGGCCCAGTGTCCGCCACCTAAACAGGATTGCGGCCCGCAGCAAGCGGATCCAGTTTTCTTTACGGCAGTTTCTCCACTCATCGACTCGTGAGTCGATCCAAATTTTGGGGCGGGAGGGCATTGAGTGCTGAGCTGAATGCCACGTGTTCTACTGCGGCACTTGGCCGTTGCGGTTGCGATGTTCGGCTGGTCGTGTAGAAAGAACGAGTGCCCGACAGGGTGCAGATCGAGAGTTCTCCCCCTAAACGCCTCGACAGGAGCAAACATGTCTTCAGCCTTCGGCAGCCTCACGGAACTGGTCACCTTTCTCGCGCAGTTCCTCACCTTCGGTTCAGAAGCTGGATCCAGCGGCGCATAAGTCCGCATCTTTCTGAACTGGGGCTCACGCGGTGTGGGCCCCAGTTCAGGTTTCGGGTGACACATGGGTTACGGCCTTGTCATCGCGCGCTGGGCGGCGGGCCAGAACTCCAGTCCTGCCGTCATCAGCCCGCCAAGCCCGATGATGATCACTGCCGCGTCGACACTGGTACGTCCCTCCTTGGCCCAGTACACGTCTTCCAGGTCGAGTAGCAACGCCAGTTCGTCGACAATGAGCGCGAGTCCGGCGCCGTACGACAGGGGGACGGTCGGATGCCGCCGCTGCTTCTCGGAGCCGCGTACCGCGACAGCCCCCACGCCCGCCAGTGCCCCGATTCCAAGATTGTAATGGTGGAAATGGCGGCCGCCGAGTGTCATCCCGCCGCCGCTGGGCCCATGCCCGTCCTTGATCCAATGGGTCAACGCACGCACCCCACCGAAGGTCACGGTGAACGCAGTCCACGCCACGACGGCGGACTGCTCGCTGGAATCGAGGTTCTTCCGCCACGCGGTCTGTAGACGATGTAGTCGAGTCCGCTTCGGAGCAGTTCTGAGACGACGATTTTCGGTCACGCCATCGATCGTGCCACCGGCCGGCGAAGATCACCCTCCGTTCGGCTCCGTCGATGTCCGCATAAAGGCCCCTATTCGCTGCTTGTAACAAAACGAGACCTAACTAGGTAGTAAGTCTCGTTTTGGCAAAAAAACAGACCGGACGTATGTTTATCGGCATACTGGACGGCATGTGGTGGGTCATAGGAATAGTCGTGATATGGGGACTCGGGGCGATACCGCTTGCCGTTCTGTTCGGTTCGGCGGCACGACTGAAGGATGAGCGTGAGTTACCCCGAGACGATCGAGTGGCATGGTGGTCGTCGGTTGATTCGACGACAAGCCGAGCACTCCAGCATGGGGCTTGATTCCAGTTAACGCACGCCGTCAACGACGACGTATGTATTGGCGGCATACCCAGCCCTCTGCTGCGCCGTGGAGCTTGCTCGTCGAAAGGAACCTCACCATGCCGACTGTTTCCCGCATAGAGGTGGCACGTGCACGACGTTCTCGATTGGTTCTGTTCGTCGGTAACCCGACGAGCTATCGCGAAGTCACCGAGTGGGCGAAGCTACGCCAATGGGTGACGGCCCACGGTTTGAAGCCGATACGGGAATTCAACGGTGACGTCCTCTGTGTAGTCGCGACGGTCGACGTCATGGATGGTGTCGGGTCTGCGAAGGATTTCGCGATGATGCAACGTGCGCGAGTGGCCGGCGTTCCCTGTGTCGGTGTCCATGAGACCGGACGCATCTGGGAGCTCACCGCTCGCGCGCGAGCGCGCATTGACCAGGTCGTCGACGGCCCGCTTGCCCGTACCCGTCACGAAGGGGCATAGGCGTACCCAACGACGGGTTGTCTCCGGCTTGTCTGGCCTGGCTCGTGAGAAGCGGGTGGTGTCATGCCACCGTCTGGTCTGGCGGATCGTGTCGGTGGTCATCCCTCAGCGGGGCCGGTTGCTCCCGCACATCCTTTAGCCGGGCCGCTCGGCCGAGCACTATCGCGAGCGGTACCGACAAAGCCACCCACAGAAGCACTGCAACCCCTAGAATCCACCACCACACCCTTCGAGTATGCCCGCGGTTGGACGCTCGTTAAAGACCTCGCGCCTGTGCATATCCTGTGGAAACTCTGACTCGACGGCCGGGCGGAACCTGTACCCGCCCGTTTGCGAAGCTCACCCGGCCGTCGTCCCTACGTCTCCGCTGGCCTCGAGCGAGGCCGGCCACACCCACTGCCGAGGCGCGCCAATCCGCACGGTCGAATCTGCCGCAGCTGTACCTCATCATCGTAAACAAAATGAGAACCTGTTCACGGCCGAAGAACGTGACGCGGGATGCGGTTTCGAACGCTTAACGCGGCGGTGAACTATCTGAGACGTGAAAACACAAACACAGGCGCCGGATTGGCGGCTCATCCCGCTCAGCGCCCGCAATCGCTGCTGTGTTCCATTGTCCGGGTGTACAAAGGAAGGGCGGACCAAGCTCAATCCCGGCTACACGCGTCGTGCTCCTTCGGCGGGTATCTCATTCGCGTTCCTGGACGGTGGTCCAGGAATCCCCGAATAGGTCTGGCGTCAAGGGTATTTAGACCCCTACTCGCGAGTAGGCGGAACGTAGCCGGCGCGAAAGTTCCCTTACCGCTTGTGATTCGCCTCACAATCCATAACGATGCAGCGCGGTTCTGGCGCGGCTCACGATAGCGAAAGCGGCTTGACCAGCACTTTTCTGCCCGATGGCATTACCTCGCCGATCTGGGAGCAGTCTGCGCTCGATAGGTAACGGACGCCCCACGGGTGCGATCATTTAGACGGCAGCAATCCGGGGGGACGGTTTCTCTTTTCCGTCACACATCACAAGTCATACGGGCTGCCGACGCGTAACGGCTTCAGGTGGAAGGTGTGTGATGGTTACGGCATTCAATGTGCCCCTCAGCCCCGCGGTGGGTGTGGAGGGTTCGGCGACTGTGCCAGGGGCCGGGAGGGTCGGCAGTCGCAGGGACTGGCAGGCAACATACATTCGACGACTGAGAATTTCGGACACCCTGATCGTGATCGCGGCCGTCGCGATCGCGCAGTGGGTTCGTTTCGGCGACCGTGAGGTTCTGGCGTCGTCGAGCTCGATCCCGGATCTCAGCTACTCGTTCATCTCAGCGGCACTGATCATCATGTGGCTCGCCACCTTGGTGATCTTCCGAACCCGCACAATTCGTGTGATCGGGAGCGGCCCGGAGGAGTACCGACGAATTTTCTCCTCGACGATTCGTCTCTTCGGTTTGATCGCGATCGTGTCCCTCCTGTTCCGAGTTGATCTGGCGCGTCTGTACCTCGGCATCGCCTTTCCAGTTGGATTGGCGGCGCTTGTCGTCAGCCGGTGGTGCTGGCGTCGTGTAATCGCGCGCAAGCGGGCGCAGGGCGAGTTCCAAACTTCCGTGCTGGTGGTCGGCGGCGAGCGAGCGGTTCGAAGCCTCGCGGAGTCCTTTTCGCGTGGTACCGCCGACGGATACCGCGTTGTCGGAGTCTGCACACCCGGCCGTGGCGTCGAGTTCGGGCAGAGCATTGTGGTCGGTGGACGCGAGATCCCAGTGCTCGGTGACGAACGGCACGTGTTGAGCGCCCTGAAGTTCTGCGGCGCAGACACCGTGGCGGTCACGGCGACCGAACATCTCGGTCATGACGGGATGCGCGCGCTGGCCTGGGCACTGGAGCCGCACCATGTCGACTTGGTGGTAGCCCCCGGGATGATGGATGTTGCCGGTCCGCGTCTGTCGATGCGGCCGGTGGCGGGCCTTCCCCTGATACATGTGGAGAAGCCCCAGTACCACGGGGCACAAAAGTTCATGAAGACCGGATTCGACCTCGTATTCGCGAGTTTGGCGCTGATCGCGATCAGTCCGGTGATGCTTGCGGTCGCAGTCGCGATCAAACTGACGAGCAAGGGTCCTGTGTTCTACAAGTCTGAGCGAATGGGGTTGGACGGGAGACCGTTCCCGATGTTCAAGTTCCGAAGCATGGTAGTGGACGCCGACAAGCAGGTTGCTTCGCTGATGAAGTCGAACGAGGGCGCCGGCGTTCTGTTCAAGATGCGTGAGGATCCGAGAGTCACTAAGGTCGGTCGGATCATGCGGAAGTTCAGCATTGATGAACTCCCGCAGTTCATCAACGTTCTCCGCCGTGAGATGAGTGTGGTCGGCCCCCGTCCGCCTCTCCGCCGAGAGGTGGAGGCATACGACGGAACGGTACGGCGCCGGCTACTCGTCAAACCTGGAATCACAGGGCTGTGGCAGGTGAGTGGCCGGTCGGACCTGTCGTGGGAGGAGACCGTGCGGCTCGACCTCTCCTACGTGGAGAACTGGTCAATGACCGGGGACGTACTAATCATCGGCAAGACACTGAAGGCGGTGGTGGCGGGTGATGGAGCGTATTGACCCCAGTTCTGAGAATCGGACGTCATACCGAGGGTCCAGCACAGAAGGTGGCGACAGATCCGAAGTCTTGACGCCTAAGGCGAATTCGCCCCACGCATCCGTGTGCAATGCCGCACCGGGAAGGGAAGGGGACAGTCGATGAGGCAGCTAGCTGATCTTAGTGTCAAGAGCGCCACGATCTCGTTCAGTGTGGCGAATCTCGATCAGATCTGCCGCCAACTTCTGGAGGAAGTCCCGGGCGGCTGGCGCACCGTGATAACGCCCAATTTGCACCACATCTCCCTCATACGCCGGGATCCGAGCCTAACGGGCATCTACCAAGATGCTGACATACTCCTTCCCGACGGATGGCCCGTTGCCGCCGTGTTGTCACGAAACGCTGGTCGGCGAATCGAGCGCGTCGCCGGATCCGACATTTTGGAGCGACTTCTCGAGTCTCCCGGCGAAGATCGCCCTCTCGTGTTAGTTGGTGGGCAAGGTGGGGAGGAACTCGTAGGAATTCGCCGACGAGGCGAAGCGCAGGGGTGGAGGGTGTTTACGGAACCCGCACCATCCAATGAGGTCGAGGACGCAAAATCTCGGCGGCGTCTTATGTTGCGAATAGCAGAGAACGGTTCTGGAGGTCTGGTGATACTTGGCCTAGGAGCTCCGAAGCAAGAGAAGTTTGCTAATGAACTCAAGCGCCATGCCGGAGCAGGATTTATCCTTTGCCTCGGAATGGCTATCAACTTCAGTGCTGGTAAATCGCATCGAGCGCCTGGTTGGGTCCAGCACCTGAATCTCGAGTGGGCACACCGTATATCTCAAGAACCAAGGCGCCTCTTCCCGCGGTATGCGCGCGATGCGCAAGCCTTGATACCACTAGTCGCCGAAAATCGCAGAGGTTCTAAGTGAGCTTAATTATTGTAACGCCAATACACAATGAAGAGCAGAATATTGGGAAGCTAGCGGAACAGCTCTCGATATCAACACGTAAACCCGACGTTTGGATCGTCGTCGACGATGGGAGCACCGATCGCGGGGCTGATATTGTTCGGGGTTTAGACCTGCCCATGGAGACCATCGTCTTGACGCGGTCCAATCAGGGTGGCCTGATTGGTGGGTCGGCATTCACGGCATGGCAGTACGGCGTGGACTACCAACTCGCCAGACGCAGTGAGTTCGACTACGTGATGAAGTTGGACGCGGATGTCGAGCTCCCGAGCCAATACCTGGAGAAGGCACTCGCCGACTTCGAAAATGGCTCGAATGCGGGACTGGTCGGAGGTGTTCTGGTTGGAAAGGGGCACCGCGAACAGACGATTCATGTGCCAGGTCCCGTGAAACTCTATTCCGCGGCGGCGTACAAGGCTTTGGCCGACGTACCTCGCGTGGTTGGCTTCGACGTCATGGATGAGCTGGCGATTAAAGCGGCAGGCATGCAGATTCGTGTGAGGAGGGACCTTCCCTTCACCGTTCGCAGAGCAATTGGAGCCAGTCAGGGGTTGGTACACGGTCGGCGCAGAAACGGGTTAGTGTGTAGATGGACCGGGTATTGGTCACCGTACTTCGCTCTCCATGCTCTCCGCTACGCCGCTCGAAAGCCCTACTTCGTCGGGGCGATAGCCATGGTGCATGGCTATCTGACTGCACCGCCGGGGCCGTATCCGCACGAGCTGACCTCGGCGCATGCAGCTGAACAACGGAGGAAGCTTCGGGAAGCGGTCAAAGCTCCCCGAAGGTGGATTCGCGAAACCTACGGGATCACGCCATGACCCACGAGATCCGGTCTGTTTCTTTTGTGATCGTAGCCTTCCGAAATAACGTCGATCATCTAGTAAGGCTATGCGAGAGCTTGCTGGTCGCTGCAGATTCACTCAAAATGCCAGCGCAGGTTCTCTTAGTGCTCAACGATGATCCGGCGTTTCCGCGTACGTCTAACGTGACTGTAATTCAAGGTCACGGAAACGTCGGATTTGCCGCGGGTATTGAAAAAGGCGTACTCGCATCTGTAGGTGAGTACCTAGTTTTTGTAAATCCTGACTGTGAAACGAACGTTGAAGAGTTTAAAAGATTCTTGAGTGAAGTGCGTCTCGACGGAGGAATCGCCATCCCGATGCTCTATAACTCCATCGGGGAGTTCGATTATATGCCGTACGAGAACTGGACCTTCACACCTGGGAGAATGCTTTCGGCCAGGCTATGTCGGAGACTTTCCGCGATCAACGAGCCGCGGCTACCGAAGTACGCCAAAATCTCAGGGGCATTCGTCGGCATGGAGAGGCAGGTCGCGCTTCAGCTCGGCACTCCATTCGACACAGCCTTCTTTCTGTATGCAGAGGACCGCGATATGACCGACCGTGTCAGAGCCGCCGGGATTCCTATCACGCTTCTGAGAAATGTGCGCATCACCCACATCGGCGGCGAAAGTGGCAAGTCAGTGTCAGAGCTAGTAGCGCGATGTAAAGCCGACGGGTCCCTTAGAGTTGCATACCGACGTTTCGGTCGACCAGGTGCCTTGCTCTTCGCAATAGATCAGTGGCTGCTCGACGGCATTAAGTACCTACTGGGTCGTTCCTCGCCGAGGAGTGCGAATGCGTGGTCGGCGCGCCGATGGCGAGAAGCGAATTACTTTGATCCTGGCCCACTTACACAAGAGCTTCTGAGTAAGTAGCTGTCATCGAACGTACGTCGAGACATAGCACGTCGCCCTGGGAGAGGTTGAACATCGTGGTCGTCGATAACAAAGTCAGGGTTCTTGTCCTCTGGGCAGACAGCAGAGCGGCCAATTACGGCTTGCGAGTGCTCGCGAAAGGCAATGCCGAGATAGTGAAGCGTGCATTTCATGGGATGGACGTTGACGTCGACTTTCAGGATTTCGGCCCGGGAGACTCGCCGGTGTCATTCGGGACAAAAGCGATTCTGCGAGATGCGTTCCGGAATCGCGGTCCGATCAAATCGAAGCTCCGAGCATACGACCTGGTCATTGACTCTGGCGCGGGAGACAGCTTCGCCGACATCTATGGATTCAAAAGGTTTAGCTTCATTGTATATGCGCATCTGATGATCCGACTTCTCCGAATTCCGATGATTATGGGTCCACAGACGATTGGGCCGTTCAACTCCCGTCTCGGTCGTCTCCTAGCGCGGCAATCGCTGAAGCAGGCGCAGCTCGTCCTTACTCGGGACAGTGCGAGTACCGACTTCAGTAAGCGACTAGGTCGGGAAGCGGACCTCACGGTCACGGACGTCGTGTTCGCGTTGGATGCCCCCCAACCTCGCGGGTTCCCAGGCAGCGATGTGCTTGTAAATGTGTCGGGATTGTTGTGGTTTTCAGACAGCCATGTTGACTCGACGAAGTACAAGGAATCGGTCGTATCTCTCGTTTCCGAGCTCATCAGTTTGCAGAAGGGTGTTTCGCTTTTCGCGCATGTCGTGCATAGTCCGAGCGGTAACGATGATGTGGATGCGTGCCTGGAGGCTGTCGAAAAGATCAAGAATCAAGCTGGACATCAAGTACAAGTCCTCGTTCCGGGTGACCTCGCTGAGGCGCGAAATATGGTAGCTGCAGCAGGACTCGTGGTGGGTGCACGAATGCACGCATGCTTGAACGCAATTTCGGTTGGGACGCCGGCAATACCTTGGGCTTATTCGCGGAAGTTTAAACCGCTATTGGAAGACCTCGATTGGCATATGACAGTTGATCTTCGTGCAGATCCCCACCCGGCTCACACCACAGTTGCGATGATCATGGGTACGGATTGGGCGGAGAAAGAGCGCCAGTTGCAGGATATATTAACCCTCGCCCACGATCGGCTCGAGGAGGCGTCCACTGTGATTGGATCCTTCTATTCGAAGGATCGTGAGACTATTGGCTAGAGTTACTACCGAGGGCATCGGCAACCCTATGCGGACATACTCGGCAATAGTCGTTGCAATCAGTATCTGCTCGGCATGCGTGCTGGGCGCGGCCGTTGTTGTCGAGCCTCGACTTCTATACGTCCTTATCGTGATCGTCGTGGGAGCATTCCTTCTGGCGCAGAATCCTGACCGTATCGTATATGCAACGATTTTTCTTGCATTCTTATCGGTGCCGAATTCTTTCCCGACGAGCTTTTACGTTATGGGTGTGCAAGTTCGGTTTTATGAACCGTTCTTGGTTATGTCAGTGTGTTACGTCGCATTGCGCTACCGACGTAGGAGTCGTTTCGGCGTAACCGGCATCGTACTCGCAATTGCCTTCGGCGTTGTACTCGCCATACTTCTGTCGAATCCAGTTTCACGAATCTACATAGACACGCGACTGTTTATCTACTTGCCGATGGCGTATTTTGTCGCGTCTCGGTTCTTCGTCATTGTGAATACCAGAGCGGTCTTGCGGATGATTCCCTGGGTGCTGTGGATTTCGGCGATTTCAACAATCGCAGCGTCAGCGCTTGGTAGTAAATTGGCCCAGATGCAATCCGAGGCCGCTGGATCGACAGCCGAGGCAACTCGACTGATAGGCCCAGCGACATACGCCGCAGTTGTTGTCGTAAGCGGTGTTATTGCATTGGTAATCGGCGGTTACGCGACAATCCGAGAAACGTGGATATACTGGACGCCTGCCCTACCGCTAATGCTCTTGAGTTTTAGCCGAAATATTTTGATTTCCATATTCGTCGCAGGACTGTTCGCACTCGTAGCATCACGTTCCTGGCCGGCGGTTGTGAGGTTGATCCGGACCGTGGTAGTCACGGTTTTGGGGCTAGGACTCCTGTATTGGTCCCTGTCTGGGTTAGCCGGAATTCCGGGCGTTTCCTGGATTCAAGCACAGGCAGACGGGTTCTTGATAAGAGTGGTAGGTGGAATCGGCGGCCAAGCCATAAATCAAGATGGCTCCGCCCAATTTAGATTCCAACAGGAGAATGCCTACCTCGTTGCCGAGATTTATGAGTCGCCGTTGTGGGGCCACGGATTTGGCTTCGCATATAAACCAATCAACACGGGACGAGCGATTTCGGACAAGAGCGAAAATTTACAATACTATGCTCACAATTTTTACCTTTGGATTCTGGTGAAGGCGGGTCTAGTCGGGTTCTTGCTCATGCTAATTCCAATAGCACGTGTTCTCGGTGCGGCATTGAGAGGCGGCGGTCCGGTCCGGCTTGCAACCGGTGCAGCCGCAGCGGGACTGCTCGCCGTCTCCATTGTTGCACCGATGCCACTGGGATCCCCGACGGCTGTCCTACTGGGCCTGGTGATAGGGGCATGCGCAGGCGCATCTGCTGTTGATCGACGTCAGGGCGGCAAACCGAGTCCGCATCGCACTCGTGAGCCGATCGTCGCGGCCGCGGGATACGACTTGCAGAAGCAGAATAGTTGAGGTGTGAGGATGGACGCTGTAAAGAACGCCGCCAAGAAGTTCCTTCCGGCGGCGGCAGTCAAGGGGCTGAAGTCGGCCGTCGTCTCGAGGAAGTTGAGGTCGGCGTTCCACTACGACCTCAACCGTTACAAACAGTATTCGTCGTCGATCGTTGCGACGGAGCATCAGCACAATTTGCGGGCGCTAATAACTGAGCGCTACCACAGTGTTGAAAAGGGACTCTCGTTGCCAAGTCCCCGCCCAGGCTTTGGGGCCAACACCATAAGGACACTTCTCGGGCACGTAGATGAGTACTTAACACGGTTCGGTGCGGATGAATTCCTGGAGACTGTCGGGTCTGTGTTATCGGCGTACTTGGACTTCAATCGTGAGGCAGGTGTTGGGCAGGCCGACGTGCCTCAGTTCGACCGGATAAATGCGTTACTCGGTAAAATTGGTTCAATTCCAAACAGCGCAGGTGTCCGCGAGATAAGTCGACAGGACATCGACGTGGCGATTTCCGGAGTTGGGCTCGACTTCTTTCTGACTCGACACTCGGTCCGACAATACGCGCCCGAGCCTGTCGAAACGGATGCTGTGGAATTCGCAGCAGCGGCAGCGCTCAAATCACCCGCTGTCTGCAACCGGCAATTTAGCAGAGTCTACTCGTATTTGGAACGAGAATCGATCGACAAGGTTTTGCGGGTGCAAGGTGGAGCAAACGGATTTAGTGATCAATTGACGGGCCTCGCAATAATAACTACGAACCTGCGAAGTTACTGGAACGAGGGCCAAAGGAACCAGGCCTGGGTGGACGGCGGCCTCTTTGCGATGAGCTTCATTTTGGGCCTGCATGCTCAGGGAATTGGAACGGTCGCCCTCAACTGGAGCAAAGGCCCCGAGCTGGATCAAAAGATGCGCACTACGACTGGTATTTCTCAGGAAGAGGTAATCGTCATGTTGGTCGGATTTGGGAGGCTTCGTGATGAATACAAAGTAGCGACCTCGCCGAGGCAGTCACTCGAGTCTGTTTTAACTCTAGACCCGCCCGTTTCGCTTGTTTGATGGATCAGTTAGTGAATGGCGGCCGCACGAGAACCAGCGCACTTACCCGCGGAATGATGCGGGTAGGGGGATTTGGCGCGTCGGTGCTACTGACAGGGATCGTCAGTTTAGTGTCAATACCATTCATCATCGTTCATGCAGGAGCCGATGGATGGGCAGCAGTTGCTGTCGGGCAGAGTCTAGGGGCAATAACGGGAATTTTCACACTCCTGGGGTGGGGGCAGTCAGGTCCTACAGACGTCGCTCAGAGAGGTGACACAGACCGAGGAAGATATTTCTTCAACAGCCTCTACGTTCGCAGCCTCTCCATGGTATTTACTGTTCCAGTAACAGCGATGGGCTCAATATTCCTAGATACTGCTGCTCCGGCGGCTACGATGCTTGCTGCGTGCGCTATCCTCGTAATAAATCTCGGCGCAAACTGGTTCTATGTTGGAGAGTCGAACCCGCGAGGCTTGCTATTCTTCGATGCGGTCCCGCGGTCGATATCTATTATCGTCGCTACAGTAGCCCTTGGCCTGGGGGCGAGCTTAGTAGTATATTCTGTCATTGTCGTTTTGGGTTCGGCGTCCGCCGTTCTGCTGTCGACTTTCGATATAAAGCGACGGTACGGGCGTGTTCCATTCAGGCAATTGCGTGCACGTGAGCTTCTGGTAATCCTCAGGCGGCAGCGACATGGAATAGGCACCGCGCTGCTATCGGCTGTGTATCTATCGCTCCCTCTGCTCGTCGTCCAGGCACTGGTCCCTTCAACTGCAGCATATTATGCCCTCGCCGACAAGCTGAAACAGCAAGCGCTTACAATGTATCGTCCTATTTCTCAGACGGTTCAGGGATGGACACCGAAGGGTAGTCCATCCCTAGTTATCCAACGTGTTCGGAAAGCTTACCTCCTTACTTTGATGACCGGCCTCCTCGGTGGCGTTGTCTTTGGTGTATCTATATCGTTCGCTTCCGACATATTCAGCGGAGGGGATCTTCCAATCGGTTTCTTGTTGGGCGTCCCAATCGCTATCGCTTTCGGGGCAAACATCGTGTCCTTGACGACCGGCGTTGCCTGCTTGCTACCGCTCAAACTGGAGCGTCACATTACTATAAGTGCCGCAATTGGTACATGTGTTGCAGTAAGCGCCATCTATCCGCTTGTCTCCGCCTTTGCAGAACTCGGCGCGGCCTGGACCGTCGCCGGCAGTCAGTTGTGTGTTGCTGCGTATCAGTCAGTTATTTTGAGAGTTCATTCAAATAGAACGGTGGGGGCAAATGGCCGGATCCTACTTTGAACCACCAGTGAACGGGGCGAATCGGTTCGCACATATCGATGCGCTGCGTGCCTTTGCCGTTCTGGTGGTTGTGTTCGCGCACGCAGGGCTTGGCCATATAGTGCCAGGCGGTTCCGGTGTCACGGTTTTTTTCTCCATATCCGGCTTCATTATCACTTTCCTAGTGCTAAGGGAGCGCGATAAGTCAGGCAGCTTTTCGATCGGATCTTTTTACAGTCGACGAGTTGCGAAGATTCTGCCGCCGCTCCTGGTCGCAATCGTGATTCCTACTCTGATTTATCAGGCGTGGAAACCGATTATCTGGGCAGATTTCGCTGGTGAGATATTTTTCTACTACAACTGGATCAAGGCTGAGGGGGGAGGAGCCGTTCTCCCCGGAAGCGGAGTCGTATGGAGCCTTTCGATCGAAGAACAGTTCTACATCGTGTTTGCGCTAGTATGGATGCTGCTGGTTAAAGCTAGATACTGGAAGCAAGTACTTATTTGTATCACTGTTTTCGCGATTTTTTCGTCGACTCTGTTGCGGTTCTTAATTGCGAGTTCAGATGGGTCGGAGTCATCACGAATATACTATGGCTCAGATACACGTCTTGACGGAATCGCTTGGGGAATTCTGGTCGCTATTGTGTATCACTCCTGGCTACGGCGGGGAGGTGCTGCCAGTCGTGTGGCTAGATTCTTCGGCCATCCGTCGTCATTGTTGCTTGCGATTTTTCTATACATTTTAAGTTTGGCTATCAGGGATGACTTCTTCCGTGACACCTTGCGGTTTTCCTTGCAAAGCGTGAGTGCATGTCTGATCATCGTTTATGGACTCATGCCAGGCGGCGGATTTGTAAGGTCATTTTTTTATCGTATAGCGCAGTCGTCGGTGGTTTCGAAAATTGGACTGGCGAGCTACAGCATTTACCTGGTTCACCTTGTCTTAATGAGTCAACTATATGAAGTTACCAAATCTTGGCCCATGCCTATAAGTTTGTTCTTTTTAGTCTTCATTGGAGTGGGTGCGGGCTACTTGTTATACACTTATATCGAGGTGCCAGTTATGCGGCTGAAGGCGCGGAGAAATAGGAGTGTTGCAGTATGACCGATCAACGAACCGACGCTTCCGCGATTGTGACATTTCAAAGCTTCGGCGATCGATTGAGATTTCCACCCTGGTGTTTTCATAACGCGTGCATTCCTAGGCGGCTACGTCAGGCTGGATGGCCAAGACGATATTGTGTTGAATACGGAAAGTGAGCAATGATGAAGATTGCAGTGTTCGGCACAGGCTATCTTGGTGCTACGCATGCAGCGTGCATGGCAGAGTTAGGGCACGATGTTCTCGGTGTTGACGTTGACGCCGCAAAGTTGGCGATACTCGAGTCCGGCGGTGTTCCCTTCTTTGAACCTGGTCTCGAGGAAGTGCTTCGGCGCAATATTGCGGCGGGGCGATTGCGTTTCACCTCGTCATACGAGGAGGCTGCCGAGTTTGGAGACGTTCACTTCCTAGGCGTCGGCACTCCACAAAAAAAGGGTGAGTTCGCGGCTGATCTGAAGTATGTTGACGCCGTAGTTGAAACCCTCGCGCCTTTGCTCACGCGACCCGCGATCATATTTGGAAAGTCAACGGTTCCGGTTGGGACCGCTGAACGTCTGGGTCGGCGGGCGCGCGAATTGGCTCCTGCGGCCTCCGAGGTTGAGGTTGCATGGAATCCCGAGTTCCTGAGGGAAGGGTTCGCGGTGCAGGACACGCTTCACCCCGATCGGCTCGTTCTGGGTGTTGATCGTGACCGTCCAGGACGTGCGGAGGAGGTCGCGCGTGAGCTTTATTCACAGCTACTTTCAGAAGATATTCCGTTCATTGTGACAGACTTGGCAACGGCTGAGTTGGTGAAGACGTCTGCCAATGCTTTTCTTGCTACGAAGATCTCGTTTATCAACGCTATTTCAGAAGTCTGTGAGGCAGCCGGTGCTGACGTAACGGTTTTGGCGGATGCGATCGGTCACGATGCTCGGATAGGACGGCGCTTCCTCAATGCCGGTGTCGGGTTTGGAGGGGGTTGCCTCCCTAAGGACATCAGAGCGTTCATGGCCCGTGCCGGCGAGCTGGGAGCGGATCAGGCACTGACGTTCCTGAGGGAGGTGGACAACATCAATATGCGACGCCGGACTCGGATGGTCGAGCTGGCGCGCGAAGCGTGTGGTTCGTTACTTGGGGCGAGAGTTGCGGTGCTGGGTGCGGCGTTCAAGCCGGATTCGGACGACGTTCGCGATTCGCCCGCCCTCAATGTTGCGGGGCAGATACAACTTCAAGGTGCTGCCGTCAGCGTCTACGATCCGAAGGCGATGGACAACTCGAGGGCGCTTTTCCCAACACTCGGGTACGCGGAGACTACGCTGGACGCCTGCGAGGGGGCGGATGTTGTACTTCTTTTGACTGAGTGGTCGGAGTTCGCGAAGTTGCAGCCGGCCGACCTCGATGCCGTGGTGCGCAGGAAAGTGCTCATTGATGGCCGCAACTGTCTCGACCCGCAAGAGTGGCGGCGCGCTGGTTGGACATACCGCGGGCTTGGGCGCCCATAGTGAAGATTCTCGTTACCGGCGGTGCCGGATTTATCGGAGCTAACTTCGTGCGCACGACCGTCCGCGATCGGCCGGGCGTTAATGTCACCGTTCTCGATGCTTTGACCTACGCGGGGTCGCGACAGTCTCTGGCCGACATTGAGACTTCCATCGAGTTCGTCGAAGGTGACATCACTGATGCTGGTCTCGTCAACGTGTTGGTGTCTGAGTCGGATGCGGTTGTGCACTTCGCGGCCGAGTCCCACAACGACAACTCGCTAAAGGATCCCCGCCCCTTCCTGCAAACCAACATCATCGGTACCTACACGCTGTTGGAGGCGGTGCGCAAGCACTGCGTTCGATACCACCATATTTCGACCGACGAGGTTTACGGCGACCTTGCGCTCGACGATCCGGCAAAGTTCACCGTCAACACGCCCTACAACCCTTCGAGTCCCTACTCGGCCACCAAAGCGGCTTCTGACATGCTGGTCCGTGCCTGGGTGCGGTCGTTCGGTATCCAGGCAACTCTGTCGAACTGCTCCAACAACTATGGGCCCTATCAGCACATCGAAAAGTTCATTCCGCGTCAGATTACGAATATCCTGAGCGGCGCTCGCCCGAAGGTCTATGGCGCGGGGCAAAACGTTCGGGACTGGATTCACGTCGACGATCACAACGCGGCAGTGTGGCGGATACTGGACTCGGGCGAACTTGGCCGTACATACCTCATTGGTGCGGATGGTGAACTGGACAATGTTTCTGTCGTCGGTCTCATTCTGGAGTTGATGGGCAAAGAGTCACACGACTTCGACTACGTGAATGACCGATCAGGCCACGATCTGCGGTACGCCATCGACTCGTCGACACTGCGCGATGAACTTGGCTGGGAACCCCAATACACGACTTTTCGTGAGGGATTGCGCGCAACCATCGACTGGTATGAAACCAACCGCGAATGGTGGGAAGGCGACAAGAATTCGGTTGAGGCGCGTTACAAGGCACAGGGAGCTTAGATGAAGATCCGTGAACTGGGTGTCAGCGGCTCGTGGGAAATTACACCGACTCAGCATGGTGACGAGCGCGGCGTGTTCCTCGAGTGGTTCAAGGAGCCGACATTCGCGGAGACAGTAGGACATCGATTCAATCTCGCTCAGGCGAACTGTTCGGTATCGTCGGCCGGTGTTTTGCGCGGAATCCATTTTGCCGACGTCCCACCGGGTCAGGCCAAGTACGTTACCTGCACCAAAGGGGCGGTTCTCGACGTCGTGGTCGATGTTCGGAACGGCTCACCAACACTCGGTAAGTGGGCTTCGGTTCTGCTCGACGATGTGGACCGTCGCGCCGTCTATCTCTCCGAGGGATTGGGGCACGCATTCCTGTCACTCGAGGACGACTCAACGGTGATGTACCTGTGCTCGTCCGGGTATGCCCCCGGGCGTGAGCACGGCATAAATCCACTCGATCCCGAGGTCGGCATTGAGTGGCCGACCAGATCTCTCTCGGGGCAAACGCTTGAGATAAAGCTCTCCGAAAAGGACAGGGTGGCTCCGTCGCTCGCGGAGGCTTCGCGCGTCGGCCTACTTCCGCAGTATTCGGAAGTACGGAAGTGGATCGATGCACTCGGCTGACTACCTCAGAAGGGCGGTATGTGGATGAAAGGCATCATTCTGGCCGGTGGTTCGGGAACGCGGCTGCACCCGATCACGGTCGGCATCAGTAAACAGCTGGTTCCGGTTTACGACAAGCCGATGATCTACTATCCGCTTAGCACGCTGATGCTCGCGGGAATCCGTGACATACTGGTCATCACTACGCCACATGACGCGGGGCAGTTCCAGCGCCTACTGGGTGACGGCTCGCAGTTCGGGATTAACCTCACGTACACGGTGCAGAGGGAGCCCAATGGTCTCGCTCAGGCGTTCGTCCTCGGCGCGAACCACATCGGTCACGATTCTGCAGCATTGGTGCTCGGTGACAATATCTTCTATGGCTCGGGACTGGGTCACCAGCTTACTAGATTCAGCCAGTTGGATGGCGGTTCCGTCTTTGCCTACTGGGTTGCCGACCCATCTGCATACGGCGTGGTCGAGTTCGATGATCGAGGTCGTGCTCTGTCGCTCGAGGAGAAGCCTTCTACGCCTAAGTCCAACTATGCGGTTCCAGGCCTTTACTTCTACGACAACGACGTTGTAGAGATCTCGAAGAATCTCAGTCCTTCAGACAGAGGGGAGTACGAGATTACCGACGTGAACCGGGCCTACCTCGAGGAGGCTCGACTTAATGTTGAGGTGCTCCCGCGTGGCACGGCGTGGCTTGACACCGGCACTGTCGATTCCCTGCTCGAAGCTTCGAATTATGTTCGTACCATTGAACACCGACAAGGATTAAAGATCGGTGCCCCGGAGGAAGTGGCCTGGCGGCAGGGATTCATCTCTGATGACGAGTTGAGATCGCGCGCCGGCAACTTAGTAAAATCGGGTTATGGGGCCTACCTCCTTGGGCTTTTAGAACGGGGACGCTGACCGAAACTCGGGAGTCGATGACGCAAGAGGACTGTAGACATGGTTCGCATCCGATGGATATTGTTGTTCTTCGTCGGTGCTTTGTGCGGTCTCGTGATAGCGGCTGTTGGCCTCGGTCTCGCAGGCTATTTCATCTATACCAAGTCACGAATTGACCCCTTGAAGCCGG
Source organism: Rhodococcus sp. USK13 (assembly GCF_018343855.1). Lineage (NCBI taxonomy): Bacteria > Bacillati > Actinomycetota > Actinomycetes > Mycobacteriales > Nocardiaceae > Rhodococcus > Rhodococcus sp. USK13. Next base: position 2,547,348 of record NZ_CP069242.1, read on the forward strand.
TTGATGCCATCATCGTGCTTGCAGGGGAGCACGACGGCCGCGAGGAGTATGGGATCGACCTTGCGCGCAGAGGTGTTTCGAGGCACGTGGTCCTATCAAACCCTCATTTTGAAGGCGATAGGACGATGTCGGCCTATTGCGACCTGAAGGATTCGCGACTGACCGTCAGGTGTATTCCACCACAACCACCAACAACTCGCGGCGAGGCAATATTCACTCGTGAGCTTGCCGCGGAGAACGGGTGGGACAGTGTGCTCGTAGTGAGCTGGCGCTACCACTTGCCCCGGGCGCGGTATATATTCTCGCAGTGCTTCGACGGCGATGTTTCGATGCGTGCGGTCCCACGCAGCTACGACTTCAGCCTGGCCGAGTGGGAGTACACATACCTGTATCAGACAGTCGGGTTTGTGAAGGCGTTCTTGCAAGGACCTTGCGGATAGGGGCGGGGGAATGTCCGACTGCCGTGCCGTCGAATAAGCTCCATTGCAATGGCAGCACGTTTGTTGCACACCAACAAAGACTTTGTGACGGTGAACCCCATATTGGATAGGGCCAGGCGTGACCATGTTTTGCGCTGAGATATCCGTTGAATCGGAACTGCGACTGGGGATCCAGCGATAGGCGAGACTCAGTTTGAGCTCGATCCACTTCAGCCCTAGTTCGACTTAGCAAGGGCGCGGCTCGTTCCACCGCGTCGATCGCACATCACACTGCCTCGCTGCGGACAACCCTGTCCGCGCCGACCACAGTCGTGCCTGGGGCCACATCCTTCGTTATTACAGCGTTCGCACCTACCTTGCTTCCCGCGCCAATGATCAAGGTGGCACCGTGCTTAGGGGCCACGACTGCGCCGGTGGCGATGATCACGCCATCCTCAACTATGACTCCGAAGGGTGTGCCAATTGCCGACGACCCAGCTCCGATCGTCACTTGATGCGCAATTTGAACGCCGCGACCAATCGTGGTGTCTGGATGAATTACTACGCCGAGGCCGTTGTGCCACAGTCGGACGTCATCGGCCACGGTTGCCTCAGGAGGTAGTGCATTGCTGTAGATGAGAGCGTTGACAGCCTTCAGCGCTCGTGCTGAACGGCGCCAACCTGAACGGTGCAGTCGTATGCTGAGTAGCCAAAGACGCTCGGGTTTCATGAAAGCATCATGCCGTGTCGGGTCCTGTCGTGCTCGTTGACTTACCAGGTGAGGACTTCGATTAGCGTATCCGGCGAGCAGCGTGGCGGGCCGCAGCTTCGTAGCGATCGCTCAACCTCCGCAGACGGGCACGTTGACGGTCACCGTCGGATCATCCACCAACGGCTGGACAGGCACACGCGCCTCACCGGGCACGGTCGGTTCCGTCAGCTCGTACTTCACCTCGGTCGTGGCGCCCAGCCGGATCGGGACGAGGGTGTCGAACACCGGATGCCCCAGCTCCTTGCCAGTGAGGAACATCGTCGGCTTCCCGTCGATGGTCACATTCCGGAGCTGCGCGCCCTGGGTGGCGAGGAGCGACAACGCAGACACATTGGTGCCCTTGGGCACGTTGAGGGTGTTGATGAAAGTGCCCGCCACATAGTCGGGGAAGTCCGCAGAAGGCACGGTGTTGGTCAGTCGCACCGTCACCGTGGACCGTCGCGTGTCACCCTCACAGCTCTCCGCCGTGTAGTCGATCTCGCGCGTCAGGTAGTAGTCGAGCTTGCCGCCCGCCTGGTTGTTTATCACCACGCCGGCGAAAGGGGCGGGGTCTTCGGGAACAGTGTGCCCGAGCGGGGTGTCCGCCAGTACAGCCTGCTCGTCCGCGTGCGCGCTCCACACTGCGATGCGGCGCTCATTCACGCCGCGGCCCAGTGCGTCAAGCAACTTCTGCGGTGAAGTGATCTGGCCGGTCATCTTGTCGATTACACGCGCGGCGACGGTCTGCAGATACTGTTTACGCGCGTTGTTGTCGTTCGCGAAGCGCACGTAGGAGGTTGATTCGGTGAGTTCGACGACGTTGTCGGCGTTGATCACCTCGCCGTCCGGCATTGTGACCGGTCCGATGGCCCCGAGCACATAACTGAGGGCTACCGGATCGGTCGCGATGGCGCCGTCTACCTGCTCACCCGAATCCTGCGCCCACAGCGACTTCCAGATCTGCGCGGCGTACGGGAAGTGCGAGCTGAGATTGCTGTTGCGCGAATCCGTGGTGGGGCGGCTACGACCGTACTGGGCGGCGAACTCCGGACCGAGATCGAGCGGTTGACTATTCATGGGCAGGTCGGAGTTGCGGCCCAGGCTGTCTACCCGCGCCACCCCGTCGTTCGCGCGAACGACGCCGTATCCACCCAGCAGGCCGCCGGTACCGCGAGCCTCAGCGTTGGTCTGGAATGCCATGAAATAGCTGCGGGGGCCGTCGGCACCGAGCATGCCCGGTGCGATTTCGGCGGCAATTGCGGTGTTACCAAGAAGTTTCGCTAATTCTTCGGTTTGTACCTGAAGTTGGGTTCTGGCATCGATAACAGCGTCGAGGTACGTGGGCTCGGAGATATTCTGTGCCTCGATATCCAATTGCTCAGCGGCATCGGCTGTCTCGCCGAGTACGGGGGCGGCATCCCGGAGCGGCTGCAGGTTTACCTTCCCGCCGGCAGCGATCAACTCATTGGGGGCGAGAGAGGTTCCTGCGGCGACCGCCGGTGTGAGCACCTCCGACGTGAGACCCCTTACGACGGCCGAGATTTGCTGCGACGTTTCGAACGGGCTTCCCAGCCACGGTACGGCCGCCGCGATACTCCACGGGATCGAGTGGGTGTTGTCGAACGCGCGGGACGCGTACTTGTCCGCATCTGCCGACGAACGCTCCGCGTCAACTGGATTACCGTCCAGTAGGGCGTCTTTCGCGAGCTGGGCGTGCTGCCGAGCCTCGGTCAGATTTGCCTGTGCCACGCGGGCGGTGTAGCCGAGCCAGGCCCCGAAAGCCACCACGACCAGGGCAGCAATTGAGCCGCCAGCGATAATCCGGCGCCGTCGTTTGTAGGTTTTGCTGCGCACCGTGGTGCGCTTACGTACACGCCTGGGGGCGTCTGCTGGGCGAGTCGCGTCCTGGGGGTCAGGAATCTCGTCTCCCGATGTGCCCGTGACGTTGTCATCCATGCAGATCGGCTCCTGTCTAGTCGGTGGGCTGAGCGTAGCGTGAAGTGCGATACTCGTCCGACCTCAGGTAGAGGACGGCTCCTCGGCAAAGTATTGTGCCCCTAATAGAACCCGCACTTCTTCCGATAACGGGAAGGCGTGCCACGGGAGCCGGTGGCGAAAGAAATAGATGGGGTTCGGTGACGGGGTGACGGCTCGATGCGGTGCATCGCTGACAAGGGGGTGGCGCTTTGTGAGTGCCTTCCCTCTTTCGCGTGCCCAGCAGGGGCTCTGGTTCGCCCAGCAACTCGACCCGGACGTCCCTTTGAACGTGGCGCTGTATGTCGAGGTTCGTGGGCGGGTGGACGTCGATGCGTTGACCGACGCGACCACCCGTGCGGCGCGCGAACTGCAGTCTCCATTCGTCCACATCGTCGAGCGTGACGGGATGCCCTCGCAATCGTTCGATCCATTCGACCCGAACGCCCTCAGCTACCTCGACCTGCGGGGATCCGGGGATCCCGAGGCCGAGGCCAGGCGGCGGATGACCGAGCGATACAGCCGCCGGCTCGATCCGACCGCCGATTTGATGATCGCGTCGACACTCCTGCACCTCGGTGAAAACCACTTCTACTGGAACACGTTCGCGCATCACTTGATCGTGGACGGGTACGGCGCGATGACTGTGGTCGAGCGCATCGCGGAGCTGTACACCCACGCAGTGCGCGGGACGGAGCCACCGGAACCGCGGGCGCTGGGGGTGCGCGACATATTCGACGCCGAAATTGCGTACGAAGGTTCTAGTAGGGCGGCCGTCGACCGGGAACACTGGGCAAAGCGGCTGACCGAGCTGCCCGCGCCGTCGCGGCTGACTCGTCGTGAGGCTCCGCCCGCCGCCGTCTCCCGGATCGCCAGCCGTTCTCTCACGCGCGAATCCACCGAACTGATTGACGAACTCGCGCGCCGATCCAACTCGTCCGAAGTGCCGATCGTGGTCGCCGCCTTCGCGGCATTTCTGGCTCGGATGACCGGCAACACCGACATCGTGCTGAGCCTTCCGGTGTCCGGGCGCACCACCGCGGCCATGCGCCGATCGGCGGGCATGGTGTCCAACCTCGTCCCGGTGCGCGTGGCAATCGGTGCAGAAGATGACACCGAGAATGTGGTGCGCCGGGTGCAACTGGAACTCACCGGAGCATTGCGTCACCAGCGGTATCGATACGAAGACATGCTGCGCGAGCTGGGGCTCGAGTTCCAGTCGCGTGCTGCGTTCGGGCCGGTGGTCAACATCATGGCATTCCTGCACGACGTCACCCTCGGTGACGAGGCAGGCGAAGTGCACCTCCTTTCCGCTGGACCGGTCGACGATCTCGCCGTCGACATCTACCCCGGAGTCGGCGGCGGCCCGCCGCGCGTCTGCTTCGAGGCCAACCCCGCCCTGTACGAACAGGACGAAGTAGAACGGCTTCTCGAGCGATTCGTGGCCTACCTCACCGACTTCGTCGGAGCCCGGGCCGATCGACCGGTCACCGACCTCGAGGTTCTCGACGATGCCGAGCGCGGAGTCCTCGTGCCGGCCTCGGGGCCCAGCGCCGCCGAACCGACGACCCTCGCCGCCCTGCTGACCGTGCCGGAGCACGCGACCCGCCCCGCAATCCGCTGCGGGAAAACGGATGTGACATATCTCACACTCGATGAGTCGTCGAACCGGCTGGGGCGCAGGCTGATCGAACGAGGAGTCGGGCCCGAAGATCGAGTCGCGGTGATCGCGTCCCGTTCCGTCGAATCGATCGTCGGGTTGTGGGCCGTCGCGAAGGCGGGTGCGGCTTTCGTCCCCGTCGACCCCAGCTATCCGGCCGAACGGGTTGCGCACATGCTGGCCGACAGCAAGGTCACCCTCGCGCTCGCCGTGAATTCCGACGTCGTGCCGGACGGCGTCGAGTGGATGTCCTTGCTTGACGGTGACGGCTCCGCCGCGCCGATCACGGACGCAGACCGTGTACGACCGCTGCACGTCGATCACCCGGCGTACGTGATTTATACGTCCGGATCGACCGGAACTCCCAAGGGTGTGGTGGTCACTCATCGCGGACTGTCGAGCCATGCGGCAGCACTGCGCAGGCTCTATCGGGTAACTCCGGAATCGCGGGTACTCGCATTCGCGTCGCCGAGCTTCGACGCGTCCATCCACGAATTGCTGTCGGCCTTCACCGCCGGCGCCACCTTGGTGATCGCCCCGGCAGACGTGTACGGCGGCGACGAGCTGACCGCGTTGCTGCGCCGGGAGCGAATCACGCACTGGACGGTGACTCCCGCCGTACCGGCCGTCACAGACCCCGACGGGCTCGAGGACTTACAGGTCGTGGCCGTAGCGGGCGACGTATGCCCACCCGAAGTGCTCACGCGATGGGCCCCCGGCCGGACGCTGCTCAATCTCTACGGGCCCACCGAGGCCACCGTGTGGTCCACTGCAACACTGTCACTCGCACCCGGCGACGCCGTCACGATCGGTGCCCCCATCGAGGGTGTATCCGCGCTGGTGCTCGATACCGGGTTGCGGCCGTTACCAGTCGGCGCAGTAGGGGAGTTGTACCTGTCCGGGCCCGGGGTCGCGCGCGGATACCTGGGACAACCGGGGCGCAGCGCCACCCGATTCGTCGCCAATCCCTACGGAGACGGGCGCCTGTACTGCACCGGCGACCTGGTGCGCTGGACCCCCGACCTGACGCTCGAGTTCATCGGTCGCGCCGACGACCAGGTGAAGATCCGTGGTCACCGAGTAGAGCCCGGTGAGATCGACGCCGTGCTGCGGACGTATCCCGGTCTGGACCTGTCGGTGACCGTCGCTGCCCCGGGTGTGAGCGGCCCGCAGTTGGCGACCTACGTGCACGGGCGGAACCTCGAGCCCGCGCGGATGCGCGACTATCTCGCGCAACGCTTGCCGGACCACCTCGTTCCGTCGTCGATCACCGTGCTCGATTCGGTGCCGCTGACACCGGCAGGCAAGGTGGACAAGGCAGCACTGCCCACCCCGTCACCGCGCGGGACCGGTGATCGCGCACCGCGGTCACCGATCGAGGAACTTCTCGTCGGAGCATTCGCCTCGGAAACGGGACTGGCCACCGTCGGTATCGATGCCGACTTCTTCGCACTGGGTGGAAACTCCCTGGGCGCAGCGCGTCTCGCCTCGCGGTCGAGCGCCGTGCTGGGCCGCCGGGTCACGGTGCGCGACATCTTCGACCACCCGACCGCGGAAGCCCTGGCCGCTCACCTCGGTGCGCCCGACACCGGGTCGCGACCACCGCTGGTGCCGCGGGCCGTGGACGCAGCGGCGCCGCTGTCCGCGGAACAGCGACGCCTGTGGCTGGTGAATCAGCGGAACCCCGAGCGCGACCCGTACGTGGTGACGTTCTCCGTAGACCTCTCCGGCGATCTGGATGCCGCTGCATTTCGTGCCGCGATCGACGATGTGGTGCAGCGGCATCCGGCGCTGCGGACCGTGTTTCCCGATGACGGGGTCGGCCCACGACAGGTCGTGCGCAGCGCGAACGTCGAGCTGACGGATGCAGAAACCGCCGCCGTGTTCGACCTCACGCGCGAGGTGCCAATCCGGATGCGGCTGCGCCGAGTAGCCCCCGATCAGTACACGATGTCGGTAGTGGTGCACCACATTGCAATCGACGGGCTATCCCTTCCTCTCTTCGTCCGGGATGTCTCGGCCGCGTACGCCGACCGTCGTCGAGGCCAAGCGCCGGTGTGGGAGCCGTTACCGCTGCAGTACACCGACTACGCGTGGTGGCAGCAAGATATTCTCGGTGATCCGGACGACCCCGCCAGCCTCGTCCGCCGCCAACTCGACTACTGGGCAGAGACTTTGCGTGGTCTGCCCGAGGTGCTCCCGCTGCCCCTGGATCGTCCCCGGCCGCCGTCCGCACAGAGTCTTACCGCCGGAAGCGCCGAGTTCCGGGTCGACCCCGAGCTGCACCGGCGCCTGCTCACCCTCGCGCGCGACCACGACGTCACGGCGTTCATGGTGCTGCACGCCGCGCTCGCCGTACTGCTGCGCGGACTGACCGGAACCGAGGACATCGCGGTCGGCACCGCCACCGGCGGACGCCCCGACCCCGCGCTGGACGGCATCGTCGGCATGTTCGTGGGCACGGTGGTACTGCGCACCCCGGTAGCGGCAGGCGCGACTTTCACCGACCTACTGCGCACCGTCCGCCGCGCCGACCTCGAAGCCTTCACCAACGCCGACGTGTCGTTCGACTCGGTGGTACAGGAGGTGCTCTCCACCCGGACCACAGACGCACACCCGCTGTTCCAGGTGATGCTGGCCTACCAGAATTCGATCGGCCCGGAGATCCAGCTCGACGGGGTCACGGCCCGTGTGCGGGAACAGGAACCGCACGTCCGCGCCTTCGATCTCGACATCACCGTGGACGAACTCCCGGCCGGCGACGGCGATCCGGGCGGTCTGCGCGGTGTCATGACGTATCCACGTGAACTGTTCGACGACGGCACCGTGAACCGGTGGGCGGGGCAACTCGAGACGATCCTGGCCGCCGTCGCGAGCGACCCGACCCGTCCGGTAAGTGACATCGACCTCCTCGGTCCGGCCGACCGGGCGGCACTCGTGCCCGCGTCCGGCGGCGCCTCGGTTCCCGCGCGAACCTTGCCGCAACTCCTGCACGACGGGCTCAACCCCGACGGCGTCGCACTGCGGTTCCACGGCAACGACATGACCTACCCGGAACTCGAGCAGCGTTCGAACCGCTTGGCCCACAGACTGATTGCGCGGGGCATCGGGCCGGAAGATCTGGTGGCGGTGATGGTGCCCCGATCCGTCGAATCCGTCGTGGCCATGTGGGCCGTCGCGAAATCCGGTGCCGCGTTCGTGCCGATAGACCCCGGCTACCCTGCCCAGCGCATCACGCACATGCTCCGCGACTCCGGAGTCGACGTGGCGCTCGCGCGGGATGCATCGGTGGTTCCGGACGGTATCGACTGGATCGGCACAGCGGATCTCACGGGCGAGAGCGCCGCGATCGACGACCGGCACCGCACCCGCGCGTTGCACCTCGACCATCCCGCTTACGTCGTCTACACCTCCGGCTCCACCGGAATGCCGAAGGGCGTCACGGTAACTCACCGTGGACTCGCCGCCCTCGTGGCGGCAAACGCCGAGTACCGCAACCTCGGACGCGACTCCCGGGTGGCGCACGTCGCCTCACCGTCCTTCGACGTCTCCGTCGGAGAACTACTCCTGGCCTTCACGGCCGGCGCCACCGTGGTGATCACGCCTCCCGACACCTACGGTGACGACCTCACCGAACTGTTCCGCCGCGAACGCGTCACCCACTTCCTCACCACTCCCACGGTGCCGCGCCTGATGAACCCGGAGAGCCTCGCCGACCTCCGCGTCCTCGAGGTCTGCGGCGAGCCGTGCCCACCCGAACTGGTGACCAGATGGGCACCGGGCCGGGTACTCCTCAACAGCTACGGCCCCACCGAAACCACCGTCGTCTGCACCAGCGCAGAACCGCTCGATGTCGGCGACCGAATCACCATCGGCAAGCCCTACGCGGGAACCTCGGCCGTGGTGCTCGACGAGCGACTGAGGCCGGTACCCGTCGGCGCAGTCGGTGAGCTGTACCTCTCGGGTGACTGCCTGGCCCGCGGCTATCACCGCAAATACGCCTTGACCGCCAGCCGATTCGTCGCAAGCGCATACGGAAGTCCGGGCTCCCGGATGTACCGCACCGGTGACATGGTCCGGTGGACCAGCGACCATCGGCTCGAATTCGCGGGCCGCACCGACGACCAGGTAAAGATTCGCGGATTCCGGGTCGAACTCGGCGAAGTCGACGCCGCGCTGGCGTCCGCACCCGGAGTCGACACCGCGGCAACGGTGGTACGTACGTCGGCCGCGGGTGAACCGGTGCTCGCGTCCTACGTTCACGGCGCAGAACTCGATGCGCAGGCCCTAATGGAGTTCCTGCGCGAACGCCTGCCGGGCTACATGGTGCCCGCGTCGGTGACCGTGCTCGACGAGGTGCCACTGACCAGCAGCGGGAAGCTCGACCGGAAGGCTCTGCCCGCACCCACACTCGCGCCGGTTCCCGCCCGGGCACCGCGCGGGCAACTCGAAGAGCTCGTCGCCGGAGTGGTCGCCGACGTGCTGGGTCTGCCCTCGATCGATGCGGACGCCGATTTCTTCGCCCTCGGCGGAAGCTCGCTCACCGCAACCCGATTGGTGTCGCGACTGAGGGCGGCGCTCAACCGCCGGATCAGCGTCCGCGATGTGTTCGACGCACCGACCGTCGCCCAACTTGCGGGCCGACTGGAGGACGCGCGCACCACCGTCGCTCTGCCACCACTCGTCGACGGACCTCCCACCGGAGACCGAGCCGCCTCGCGTCTCGCGCCCGCGCAGGAGAGGCTGTGGTTGCACGAACAAATGAACCCCGGCTCACCCGACTACGTGGTCCCCTTCGCGATCGACCTCGACGGACCGGTCGATGTGGGTGCTCTCGCCGCAGCCGTACGCGACGTGGTCGGACGGCACGAGCCGCTGCATTCGGTGTTCGAGGACACGGCATCCGGTGTGGTGCAGGTGACGCGGCCGGTCGAGCTGGACCTTTCGCCGATCGCCGTTGCCCCCGGCACGCTCGACGACGCACTCGCAGCCCTGGGCAGCCACGGATTCGACCTCACCCGCGAAGCGCCCATACGGATCCGGATCTTCGAACACGCACCCGAGCGCTACACCGTCGCCGTCGCCGCGCACCACATCGCGGTGGACGGACTGTCGTTCGGCCCGCTGACCCGAGACATGATGACGGCGTATGTGGCACGACGTGCCGGACGCGAACCGGGGTGGCCGGAATTGCCGGTGGACTACGGGCGGTTCGCGCAGTGGCAGCGATCGGTGTCTGCCACCACGGCGCCGGCGGACGTCGCGTACTGGTCCGAGCGACTGCAGGGAACTCCCGAGATGCTCGAGCTGCCGACCGACCGCCCGCGGATCCCGGCGGCCACCCGGACTGCCGGACGGGTGGCGTTCGCGGTGGACGCCGCGTTGCACGGCGCCGTGGACGCTGTGGCCCGTAGCTGCGGGGTCACTCCCTTCATGGTGGTGCACAGCGCGTTGGCGCTGACGCTCGCCGTGCTCAGCGGAAGCGAAGACATCGCCGTGGGCACCCCGACCTCCGGACGACCGGACCCGGCGCTGGACGACCTGGTGGGGATGTTCGCCGGAACGGTAGTGCTGCGCACTCGCGTCGATCAGCGACAGACGTTCACCGAATTCCTGGCGGCTGTTCGCGACACCGACCTCGAGGCGTTCGCCCACGCGGACCTGCCGTTCGATCAGGTGGTGGACGCCGTTGCTCCCGTGCGGTCGGCAACCCACCACCCGCTGTTCCAGGTGATGCTCGCGTACCAGAACTTCGGCGGAACCGAGCTACAACTCGACGAGGTCGCCGTCCGCCGTCGCAGTATCGAGAGCGCCGTCAGCCGGTACGACCTCGAACTGTCGCTGAGCGAAATGCGGGCCGACGACGGGGCAGCTGCCGGACTCACCGGTGACCTCGTGTACCCGGCGGAGCTGTTCGACTCCTCCACCGTCGTCCGGTGGTCGGAGCTGCTGCACCACATTCTGTCCACGGTGGTGGCGGATCCGTCCCGGGCACTGGGCGACCTCGAGTGGGTGACACCCGCCGAGGCGGCCGCCCTGGTGCCGTCCCGTGGCCCGAAAGCCCCAGCAGCACAGACGCTCCCGGAGCTGTTGACAGCTGACCGGACCGGGATCGCTGCCCGGTGCGGCAACGAGGAACTGGCCTACCGCGAGCTGGATGCCCGGTCCAACTGGTGGGCCCGCCGCCTGATCGCCGTCGGTGTCGGGCCCGGTGACCGTGTCGCGATCATGATTCCGCGCTCGCTCGACTCGGTGATCGCGGTGTGGGCGATCGCGCGCAGCGGTGCCGCATTCGTGCCCCTCGACGTCGACCAGCCGGCCGAACGCACCGCACGGATTCTTGCCGACGCGGGCGTCACCACGGCGCTGACACTCGACGCCTCGCTGGTACCCGGCGGTATCACTCCGCTGGTCCTCTCTGGGACCGGCGCGGATCCGATTCCGGTGTCCGACGACGAGCGGGTTCGGCCGCTGTCCGTGGATCATCCCGCCTACGTGATCTACACCTCCGGCTCGACCGGCACACCCAAGGGCGTCGTCGTCACCCACCGCGGCCTGTCCGGTCACGCCGCCGCCCTGCGCCGCTTCTATGGGGCCACCCCGCAGTCGCGGGTGCTGCACGCAGCATCCCCGATGTTCGATGCGTCGATCCACGAGATGCTCCTGGCCTTCACCACCGGTGCCGTGCTGGTGATCGCCCCACCCGGCGTCTTCGGCGGCGACGAACTGCGCGAGCTACTGCGGCGCGAGCGGATCAGTCATTGGACATCGACCCCGGCAGTGCCGGCGACGATCGACCCGAGCGAACTCGACGCCCTCGAGGTTCTCGCGCTGGCAGGGGACATGTGCCCGCCCGAACTGGTGTCCCGGTGGGCAACCGGACGCAGGGTGCTGAATCTCTACGGCCCCACGGAAACGACGATCTGGGCGACGGCGGCGGAACTGTCGAGCTCGCGCATTACGATCGGTGGTCCTGTCGACGGCATGTCGGCTGTGGTCTTGGATCCGCGACTTCGGCCGGTTCCCGTCGGGGTAGTGGGGGAGCTGTACCTCTCGGGCCCCGGTCTGGCCGAGGGATATGTCGGCAGGCCGGGTACAACCGCGGGCACCTTCGTGGCCGACCCGTACGGCGGCGGACGCATGTACCGGACCGGTGACCTGGTGCGCTGGAACCGATTCGGCGAGCTCGAGTTCGTCGGGCGCGTCGACCGTCAGGTAAAGATTCGGGGGTTCCGCGTAGAACCCGGCGAAGTCGATGCGGTGCTGGCTTCAGCGCCAGGAGTCCACTCGGCGGTAACGGTGACGCGCCGCGGCGAACTGGCGTCGTACGTCAGCGGCAGTGCCCTGGAGCCGGCGGCACTGCGCGCCTTCGTCGCCGAGCGACTGCCGCGCTACCTCGTGCCCGCATCCATCACCGTGCTCGACCAGTTGCCTTTGACGGTGAGCGGAAAGGTCGACCGGTCCGCGCTTCCCGACCCGGAACTGCCGACGTCGTCGACGCGTTCACCGCAGACCCCGCTCGAACAGGTGGTGGCCGACGCGGTCGCCGAGGTGCTCGGTGTGCCCGAGGTGGGAGCCGACACCGACTTCTTCGCGCTGGGCGGCAACTCGTTGTCCGCCACCCGGGTGGTGTCGCGGCTGTCGTCGGTGACGGGAGTGCGCGTCGGGGTGCGTCACCTGTTCGACCAGCCGACCGTCGCCGGCTTCGCCGCCCTGATTGCCGAGGGTGGGGACGCGAGGCCGCCGCTCGTGCCCCGCGACACCGACGGTCCGGCACCGGCCGCCTTCGCGCAACAACGGTTGTGGCTGCTGGGCCAGCTCACGCCGGGGTCTGCCGCGTACAACGTGCCATTCGCTGTCGACCTCGACGGTGCACTCGATGTCGACGCACTGCGGTGGGCGCTCACCGATGTCGTCGAGCGGCACGCCACGCTACGCACCGTGTTCACGGTCACCGACGCCGGCGTCGTCCAGATCGTCGGCCCGCCCGAAGTGGAGCTGACACCGATCCGAATCACGGAAGAAGCCGTGGACGAGGCCATCGCCTCCCTCGCCGCCGAGGGCTTCGACCTCGCGGTCGAGCGGCCCGTGCACCTGGCCCTGTTCGAAAGGGCTCCGGAGCGCTACACCCTTGCCGTCGTGCTGCATCACGTGGCCGTCGACGGGTTGTCGTTCGTCCCACTGGTCCGAGACCTCGCCACCGCGTACGCGGCCCGGCTTCACCGGCAGGCGCCCTCGTGGCCGGCGTTGCCCGTGCAGTACACCGACTACGCGCAATGGCAACGTGAGGTGCTCGGCGACCCCGCCGATCCCGACAGCCTCGCGCACCGCGAGCTCGACTACTGGGCTGGGGCGTTGCAGGACATGCCCACGCTTCTGCCGCTGCCCACCGACCGGACGCGTCCCGGCACTCTGCAGGGGACCGCCGGGATCGTCCCGTTCGCTGTGCCTGCCGAACTGCACCAGGCGCTCGAAGAGCTTGCGCATCAACAGAACTCCACCCTGTTCATGGTGATGCATGCGGCGCTGGCCGTGTTGCTGTCCAAACTGACCGGGGCGGACGACTTCGCTGTGGGAACCCCCACGTCGGGTCGCACCGACCCCGCGCTGGACGACGTGGTCGGAATGTTCGTCGGTACCGTCGCCCTACGCAGTCGGGTGGATGCGCGCTCGACGTTCGCGCAACTGCTGGCGTCCGTGCGGGAGACCGACATCGCCGCGTTCGCGCACTCCGAGGTGCCGTTCGACCTCGTGGTCGACGCCCTCGCCCCGGCGCGGTCAGCGGGTCACCACCCGTTGTTCCAGGTGATGCTGGCGTTCGAGAACTTCGGAGACGGCGGCGCAGACCGGCTGCCCGAACTGCCCGGCCTCGTCGTCCGGGGTCGCGAGGCAGGCACCGGGATCAGCCGATTCGACCTCGAGGTGTCGTTGCGCGACCGGCGCACACCCGACGGAAGCCCCGCCGGCCTCGACGGCGTGTTCACCTTCCCCACCGAACTGTTCGATCAGCACACCGTCGAGCAGTGGGTGCAGCGACTCCAGCGAATCCTGCGTGCGGTCACCGACCGACCCCATATCGACGTCGGCGCCATCGACGTGCTGACCGCGGACGAGCAGAGGGCCCTCGTCGGAGGCACCGAAGGCGTCGCACCGACGGTGGAGTCGCTGGCGGAACTCTTCGCCCAGCGTGCCGCCGAGAACCCGAACGCCGTCGCCGTCACCGACGGTGACACCACCCTGACCTACGGGGACCTGGACCGGCGTTCCGCCGAACTGGCCGCAGCGCTGTCGGAGGCCGGGGTGGGGCCCGAAGACGTCGTCGCCGTGGCGCTGTCGCGGTCGGCGGAACTCATTGCGGCGCTGCTCGCGGTGGTACGCGCAGGCGGGGTGTACCTCCCCGTCGACGTCGACTACCCGGCCGAACGCGTGCGCTACCTCCTCTCGGACGCATCACCCACCGTGCTGCTGACCTCAGCCGCAGACGCCGCGAACCTGCCCGAGGTGTCGTGCCCGGTTGTCCTCCTCGAGGCTGCGCCTGTGAGTGGTTCACGAGTCCAGGGACTCCTTAACCACTCACAGGCGCAGGGCGCCTACCTGATCTACACCTCCGGCTCCACTGGAGAGCCCAAGGGTGTGCTGGTGTCCCACGCCAATGTGCTGTGGCTGCTGGCGAATACGTGCCGGGACTTCGGCTTCGGCGCGGATGACGTGTGGACAATGTTCCATTCCCACGCCTTCGACTTCTCGGTGTGGGAGATGTGGGGAGCGCTCACCACCGGCGGGCGGCTGGTGCTGGTGGATCACGACGTGGCCCGTTCGGCGCGCGACTTCGCGGAACTGCTGAGCCGCGAGGGAGTGACGGTGCTCAATCAGACGCCGTCCGCGTTCGGCCAGCTGGCCGACTACGACGTGACCGACACCGTGCGACTGCTGATCTTCGGTGGTGAGGCACTCGACCTCGCGCTGGTGTCACCGTGGCTCGCGCGGCACCCGTCGGTTCGCGCCGTCAACATGTTCGGGATCACCGAAACCACCGTGCACGTCACCCACACCGATCTCGGTGTCGGCGACGGTAGGGCTTCGCTCGGCCGGGCCATCCCGGGAATGCGAACGTACGTATTGGACACCTCGTTGCGGCCCGTGCCACCGGGAACCGTCGGCGAACTGTACGTCGCGGGCCCGCAGGTGTCCCGCGGCTATCTCGGCCGGCCGGGCCTGACCGCCCAGCGGTTCGTGGCCGACCCCTTCACGCCCGGTGACGGCATGTACCGCACGGGAGACCTCGCCCGCCGGCGTGCCGACGGAGAACTCGACTACCTCGGCCGGGCCGACTCGCAGGTGGAGTTCCACGGCTACCGCATCGAACCCGGCGAGGTCGAGGCGGCACTGCTGCGTCACGACGACGTCGACGGTGCGGTAGTTGTGTTGCGCTCCACGAGCATCGGCGAACAATTGGTGGCGTACGCGGTGGCCGACGCGGAGCCGGCCGCACTCACGCGGCACCTACGCGCACTCCTGCCCGAGTACATGGTGCCCGGAGCGATCATTGCGGTGCCGTCGATCCCTCTGACGCACAACGGCAAAGTCGACCGGCGCGCACTGCCCGAACCGGACGTGACCGCCGACGAGTGGCAGGTGCCGCACGGCCCGATCGAGGAAGTGGTCGCCGGAGTCTTCGCCGAACTGCTCGGCTCGCCCGAGGTGGACATCCGCCGCAGCCTGTTCGAACTGGGCGGCAACTCGCTGATCGCCACCCGGGTCGCGACTCGGGTGAGTGCCGTCTTCGACACGGACATCACGGTGCGCGACCTCTTCGAAGCACCCTCCGTGGCCGAACTGGCAGCCCGCGTGGAGGACCGCGCGCACACCGGGCGTCGGCGACCAGCTCTGCTACCGGATCGGATGCACGGCCGGGTGCCGCTCTCGCCCGCACAGCAGCGGATGTGGGTGCTCAACCAATTCGACACCGACGCAGCCGGATACAACATTCCGATCCTCCTCCGCCTCGACGGCGAACTGGACACCACAGCCTTTGCGGCCGCGGCCCGGGACCTGCTCGAGCGGCACCGGACCCTGCGCACCGTGTACCCGTCCGACGCCGAGGGGGTGCACCAGGTACTGCTCGCGGCCGATGCGGTACCCCTCGACCTGGCTCCCGTCGCCATTCCCGCCGACGCACTCGACGCCCACGTGCGGGCACTCGTCGACACCGGATTCGACGTCGCCGCCGCACCGCCCGTTCGCGGGCGTGTGTATCGCGTCGGTGCCGATTCGCACGTGCTCGCGCTGGTTGTCCACCACATCGCCGCCGACGCCTGGTCGCTCGGCACGCTGATCCGCGACACCGCCGTCGCGTACCGTGCACGGCTCGAGGCTCGCAGCCCGGAATGGCCGCCGCTGCCGGTGCAGTACAGCGACTACAGCGTGTGGCAGCGCACCATGCTGAACGAGCCCGGCCGGGAGTACTGGCTCGAGACGCTGGCCGACCTGCCGGAACAGGTGACCCTGCCCCTCGACCACCCCCGTCCCGCGGCACCCTCGGGCCGTGGAGCCGTCCACAGCGTGGAGTTGGACGAGGCCCTGCACGACGGCATCGCCGCCTTGGCGCGTACCGGACGGGCAACCACGTTCATGGTGTTGCATGCCGCGCTGGCCGTGCTGCTCTCGAGGTACAGCGGCAGCCGGGACGTTCCGATCGGCACCGCGGTTGCCGGGCGCACCGACCCGCAACTCGACGACGTCGTCGGCATGTTCGCCGGAACGCTGGTGCTGCGCACGCAGATCGATCCCTCCGCCAGCTTCGCCGAGATCTTGGCCCACGTTCACACCCAGGACGTCGCCGCATACACGCACGCCGACATGCCGTTCGAGACCCTGGTGGAACTGATCAATCCCGCCCGCTCGACGTCACACCATCCGCTGTTCCAAGTGGCGCTGTCGATGCAGCGGCATCGCCCGGGACACTTCACGTTGCCCGGCCTCGACGTCACACCGATGACGCCGACAGCGCATCCCGCGAACTTCGACCTCCAGCTCACCGCCACCGAGGCAGCGCCGGGTACACGCATGCACCTCGAATTCGGGTATGACGCAGCGCTGTTCGACCGCTCGACGATCATCGGTTTCGCCTGCCAGCTCGTCCGGCTACTCGGGTCGGTCACCGCAGACCCCGATCAGCGGGTCGGCGACGTGGACCTGTCGAGTCCCGCCGAGCGTGCAGCCCTCGCCCCAGCCCGTGGCCCCGACGCACCCGCGCCGGTCCCGCTGCACCACATCCTCACCCGCGGGGCCGTGCTGGCTCCCGGCGCAGTCGCGGTGCAGGACGGCGAGAGGGCCGTCACCTACCGGCAGCTCGACCTGCAGTCGGAGGGGTTGGCGCGGGAGCTGCACGCACTGGGCGCCCGTCCCGGCACGACGGTGGCATGGTCGGTGCCGCGATCGACGGAGTCCGTGGTGGGGTTGTGGGCGATCGCGAAAACCGGTGCTGCCCCCGTACTCGTCGATCCCGATCTGCCGAGCGCGCGAATACACGCGATGCTCGCCGCGGCGGGAACCACTCTCGGCGTGGGCTCGGTGACCCTCGGCGGGGACATCACCTGGGTGGAACCGCACGCGCACGCGGACACGTCGGCGGGTGCGATGGTCCGCCCCCACGTCCACCCGGACCAGCCCGCCTACGTGGTGTTCACCTCCGGAACCACGGGCACCCCCAAGGCAGTGGTGGTGACGCACGCCGGCCTCGCCGCACTCGACATGGACGTCGCCCAGCGCTATGCCGCCGGCCCCGGGTCCAGGATGCTGCACCGTGCGGCCGCCGGCTTCGACATGGCGTTGCTCGAGATCCTCGTCGCGGGTGCGTCGGCGGCCACCCTGGTCGTCGCCTCCGAAGCGGAGTTCGCAGGCCCCGCACTGGGCGATCTACTGGAACGGGAGCACATCACACACGCCTGCATCACCCCGACGGCGCTGGCCACCATCGGTTCGCGCGAGTTGCCGCACCTGCGGATGATCATGCTCGGCGGGGAACGTCTGGGCACCGCCCTGGTGGATCGGTGGGCGCCCGGCCGCCGGATGGTCAACGGTTACGGACCGGCCGAGGCGACCATGTACGCGACCGCGACCGGCCCCCTCCGTCGGGGCGAGTCCGTGCCGATCGGTGAGCCCGTGCCGGGCTTCGAGGTCGTCGTGCTCGACGAGCGGTTGCGTCCGGTTCCGGTGGGGATGCCCGGCGAGCTCTACCTCGAGGGCCCGGGCCTCGCCCGTGGCTATGCCGGGCAACCGGGGCCCACGGCCGAGAGGTTCGTGGCCTCCGCCGACGGCCGCCGCCGGTACCGCACCGGTGACCTCGTGCGGTGGAAGGCGGCCGGTGACCGCCATGTACTCCAATTCCTCGGCCGGAACGACGCTCAGGTCAAGGTGCGCGGCGTACGCATCGAACCCGGTGAGATCGACAGTGCCATCGCTGGGCTCGTCGACGTGGACTTCGCCGCCACCGTCGTGCGCACCACGCCCACCGGCCACGACACCCTGACGTCGTACGTCCTGCCGCGCACCGAGCTGGATACCGTGGCCCTGCGTCGCCGCCTCGCCGAAGTGTTGCCGTCGTATCTGGTTCCGGCCTCTGTCGTGGTGCTCGACTCGCCGCCTCCGCTGATCAACGGCAAGCTGAACGTCCGTGCGCTCCCCGTCCCGGACCTCGGGTCCGGTGAGCTCGAGCCGCCGAACACCGACACCGAGCGGACGGTCGCCGACGTGTTCGCAGACGTTCTCGGGATCGAGGAGGCGGGCAGGGGAACGCACTTCTTCGATGCCGGCGGAAATTCCTTGCTTGCAACACAATTGGCGGCGCGGCTCACCGACGCGGTCGGCGCTCCTGTTCCGCTGCGCACTCTCTTCGCCCATCCCACCGTCGCGGAGCTCGCTGGGTCCCTCGACACGTCGGTGCCCGCGGCGGGCCTGCGCCCCGCACTGGGAGCCCGGCCGCGCCTGGACCGGATCCCGCTGTCCCGGAGCCAATACCGCATGTGGGTGTGGAACCGCCAGAACCCGGAATCTGCCACCTACAACCTTCCTGCCACGGTGCGGCTCGAAGGTGACCTGCACGTGACGGCGCTGGCCACCGCACTCGGCGACGTGACCGCCCGCCACGAGGTGCTGCGAACCCGGTATCCGTCGGAGCCGGGGGAGTCGCCCTGGCAGGACATCACGCCCGGCGTGGCACTGGACCTCACGCCTCGTGACGTGGACGCCTCCGATGTGGCCGACACGGTCACGCGACTTGCACGCGCACCATTCGCCCTCGCCGCCCAGCAACCGCTGCGGGTGCAACTGTTGCGAGTCGCACCTGACGTCCACGTGCTGGTGATCGTCCTGCACCACATTGCCGCCGACGGCTGGTCCCTCGCTCCGCTGGTGGCCGACGTGCTCACCGCCTACGCGGCTCGCCGCGCGGGTACCGCACCGGAGTGGGAGCCGCCGGCCGTGCAGTACGCCGACTATGCGCTCTGGGAGGAAGAGCTGCTGAGCAGTGCGTATGCGGCCCGCGGCGTCGAGCACTGGCGGGTCGCATTGGCAGATGCCGAATCGGTCGCGCCGTTCCCGGTGGACCGGCCCCGTACGAGCGCGTCCACGGACACGGCCGGGCTGGTGCGGTTCTCCGTCCCGGCTCCGGTGCAGCAGGCGGTCCACCGTTTGGCGCACGAACACCGGGCCACTCCGTTCATGGTGCTGCACGCCGCGCTCGCCGTGCTGCTCGCCAGATTCGGCGACCAGCGTGACATCACCATCGCCACCGCCGTCGCCGGCCGCGGGGACCCGGCGCTGGACGCGGCGGTGGGGATGTTCGTGAATACCCTCGCCCTGCGCGCGCAGGTGGAGCCGGACATGCCGTTCACCGGTCTCCTGGCCCAGGTACGAGACTTCGACGTGGAGGCCTTCGACACCGCCGAGGTTCCGTTCGAGGTGATCGCCGACCTTCTCGGTGGCCGTGTTCCGCAGGTCGCGCTGGCACTGGAAAACCTGCGGCCCCCCACCGTGCGGGTGTCCGGCCTCGACGTGCAGGCGCAGGAAGTCGACACCGGGACAGTCAAATTCGATCTCCACGTCACCCTCGCCGAGCAGTGGGACGGCGCCGACCCCGCCGGAATGACAGGCGCCGTGGCGTACGCACAGGATCTGTTCGACCACGCCACCGTTCAGTCGCTGGCCGAAGAACTCGTCCGGGTGCTCGAAGCTGTCGCCGACGACCCACAGGTGGCCACCGGCGACATCGCGCTCACCGGCGCGGAACCGCTCGGAGGAGGGCCCGCCGCGGAGGAACGCACGCTCGCCGAAATCCTGACCTCGACCGCTGCCGCGTACCCCGACAGCCCCGCGGTCACCGACGGCACTCGGACGCTGACGTATCGCGAACTCGACCGGCAGTCGGACGCGCGCGCCCGCGAACTGGTTGCCGAGGGCTTCGGCCCCGGCTGGATGCTGCCGATCGACCTGCCGCGATCCGTCGACTTCATCACCGAGTTATGGGCCGTCACCAAGACAGGCGCCGCCTACGTGCCCAGCCCGAACCGGGCAATCGCCGCCACCGCGACGTACCGGGACTCCGCACGGGGACTGGCCTACGTCATCTACACCTCCGGATCCACGGGAGCCCCGAAGGGCGTGGCCGTCACCCACAGCGGGCTCGCATTACTGACTGCCGAAGTCGTGCAGCGCTACCGAGTGACGCCCGATTCGCGCGTACTGCACGGATATAATCCCGCGTTCGATGCGGCGCTCCTCGAGATGCTGCTGGCGTTCGGATCGGGCGCCTGCCTGGTGTGCGCCCCGCCCGACGTGTACGCCGGCCCCGAGTTGCAGCGCTTCCTGTCGGACCGGCACGTGACCCACTACCTCTCCACGCCCGCAGTGCTCGCAACCCTCGATCCCGACGGGCTCGACTCGCTGCGCGTGGTAGCGGTGGGTGGTGAGGCGCTGCGCACCGAATCGGCCGAAATGTGGAGTGCCGGGCGACTGATGCTCAACGCCTACGGGCCGACCGAATCCACCGTGGTGGCCACGCTCGCCGCGGTGGACGGGAACGTGACGATCGGCGCACCCATTGCCGGCACCACGGCGACCGTGCTCGATCCCCGACTGCAGCCGGTACCGGTGGGCGGCATCGGCGAACTGTATCTCTCGGGTCCCGGTCTGGCCCGGGGATACCTGGACGAACCCGGCCTCACGGCGGCGAGCTTCGTTGCCGCCGAAGATGGTTCGCGCAGCTACCGCACCGGCGACCTGGTGCATCGCCGCGCAGACGGCACGTTGTCCTTCGTCGGCCGCGTGGACCGGCAGGTGAAGGTGCGGGGCATGCGGATCGAACCCGCCGAGGTCGAGGCCGGGCTGCTCCGACTCACCGGAGTCGAGCAGGCCGCGGTGCTTCTGCGTGACGGGGAACTGACCGCCTTCGTCACCGGCACCGACCTGAACCCGGCGTCGTTGACGGAGCGCCTGGCCGAACAACTGCCTGCGTACCTCGTGCCATCGAGAATGGTGGTGCTCGAGTCCCTACCGCTGACCGCCAACGGCAAACTGGATGTACGCGCGCTGCAGCTTCCTGCCACGCAGCCGGTGGATGTGCTGCCGCCGCGAACCATCACCGAAGAGTTGGTGGCAGGTGTTTTCGCCGATGTCCTCGGTGTCGACCTGCCCGGCGCGAACCACAATTTCTTCGACCTCGGTGGTGATTCGCTCTCCGCCACCGCGGTGGCCGGCCGGCTCTCCACGGCGTTCGGGGTGAGCGTGGCATGGCGGGTGTTGTTCGAGAACCCGACCGCCGCCGGACTCGCGCACTGGCTGGACCACACGCGATCGACCGGAGCAGCTCAGCGCCCGGCACTCGTGCGCCGGGACCCGAACACCCGAGTTCCCCTCTCCCCGCAGCAGCAACGCATGTGGCTCCTCAACAAGGCGGATCCCGACGCTTCCGTCCATCACATGATGTTCGGTACCCGGCTGGACGCAGGCGTGGACCCGGCCGCTCTCCGGGCGGCGATCGCCGATGTGGTGGAGCGGCACACGGTGCTGCGGACCGTCTTTCCCGCCGACGCTGACGGTCCGCACCAGGTGATCGTTCCCACCGCACACGTCGTCGACAGCCTCGTGCAGGAGGGCGACGCAGACCTCCAGAAATACGGCAGACAACGATTCGACCTCGAACACGAACCACCCTTGCGCGTGCGGATGTGGGCAGAACCTGCCGGTGGCCACATGGTCGCCGCGGCAGTGCACCACATCGCACTCGACGGCGGCTCGATGGACCCGTTGCTCGCCGACCTCGCCGAGGCCTACCGGGCGCGCGTGGAAGGTGCAGCACCCCAGTGGGATCCGCTTCCCGTCGACTACAGTGACTACACCCTGTGGCTGCGCGAGTTCCTCGGGAACGCCGCCGATCCCGGCAGTGTCGCGCACACTCAACTCGACTACTGGGGACGTGTTCTCGACGGCGTCGACGCACCGCTGTCGCTCCCGACGGACCGTCCGCGGCCGCGCCACCCCAGCCGCAACGGTTCCCGCGTGGACTGGGTTGTCGACGAGGAACTACGCGCTCGGCTGCATGCCCTGGCTCGTGTCCACGGCGTCACCGTCTTCATGGTGTTGCATGCCGCGCTCGCCGTAGTGCTCGCGCGGGAGAGCGGCCACCCCGATGTCGTGGTGGGCACCGCCGTCGGTGGACGACCCGACCCCCTGCTGGACCGGCTGGTGGGCATGTTCGTCGGGACCGTGGCGCTGCGCACCGAGGTGCCGCCCGCCCTGTCGTTCGCGGAACTGCTCGACCGGGTACGCACGGTGGATCTGGAGGCCTTCGCGCACGCGGACGTCCCGTTCGACGACGTCGTCGCGCGGGTGGCGCCGCAGCGTTCACCTGCCCACAACCCGCTGTTCCAGGTGGTCCTCAATTATCGGCGGGTGCCGTCGCAGCCCGTCAGCCTGCCCGGCGCCGCACCGGTCGACGTCGACGAACCGCGAATCGAATTCGATCTCGTGTGGGACGTCGTCGACACCGCGGAGGCGCTCACACTCCGTCTGGTGTACGCCACGGACCTGTTCGACGAGGCGAGCGCCCGCGGGCTCGCCGGACGCTTCGGTCGCCTCCTCGACGCCGTCGCCGACAACCCGTCGATTCCGGTCGGCGACCTCCCAGTCCTCACCGAATCCGAGTACGACGAGCTCGTCCGCGGGCCGTTGCGCACACCGTCGCCCCGCACGCTCGCCGACGTGTTCGAGGCCCAGGTCCGGGCGACCCCGGACGCGGTCGCGGTGGTGGACGGCGACCTGCAGTTGACCTACGCGGAACTCGACGCCGAAGCGGAACGCTGGGCAGGACAACTGATCGACCGGGGTGTCGGACCCGAAGACGTCGTGGTGATCGCGACACCCCGCGGCCGGTACTGGGTGCTGGCCGTGTGGGCTGTGACGAAGTCGGGTGCGGCGTGGCTGTCGGTGGACCCGGCGCATCCCGAGGAACGCGTCGCCTGGATGATCACCGATTCGGCGGCGGTGCTCGGCCTGACGGTCGGCGACCTCACTTCTACGCTGACCGGCTCCGTGGACTGGCTCGACCTGTCCGATGCGCAGTGGAACGAGCAGACACCGGCCCGAGGGGATCGACGGATCCGTCGACGTGGATACGCGCAGGTGACGGAACCCGATCACGCGGCCTACCTCATCTACACTTCCGGATCCACCGGACAACCGAAAGGTGTCGTGGTGCCGCATCGGGGTCTGGTGAACGTGGTGGCCGCACAGCCTCCGGTTCTCGGCACCGAATCGGACATCCGCGTGCTGCAACTCGCCTCACCCACTTTCGACGCATCGCTGTTCGAAATGCTCTACGCACTGACCTCCGGCGGAACCCTGGTGATGTCCTCGGAATTCGGTTATGCCGGAGACGAACTGGCGAAGACGGTCGTCGACGCACAGATCACCCACCTCATTGCGACACCCAGTGTGCTGGCCACCCTCGATGCCGAGACGCTGTCGCCGCGTACCGTCGTGGCCGTCGGTGAAGCACTGCCCACCGAACTCGCCGGACGGTGGTCCCGGCGGCACCGACTCTTCAACGCGTACGGGCCCACCGAATTCACCATCCTCGGGTCGCTCGCCGGACCGCTGGGCCCGGGCCGCGTGAACATCGGCACCGTGATCGACGGCGGTGCCGCCCTCGTGCTGGACGCGCGTCTGCATCCGGTCCCGAACGGTGTGGTGGGGGAGCTGTACCTGGCCGGCACCAGCGTCGCACGGGGTTACGTTGGCCGTACCGACCTCACCGCAACCCGATTCGTGGCCCATCCCTATGGCAAACCCGGCGAACGGATGTACCGCACGGGTGACCTGGTGCGGCGCACCGCAGACGGCGAACTGGAGTACCTGGGCCGCGGCGACGCGCAGGTGCAGATCGCCGGGATCCGGGTGGAACCCGCCGAAGTGGATTCGGCGTTGCTCCGTCACCCCGATGTCCAGTCCGCCGTCACCGTGCCCCACACCGCGGGTGACGGCGCCACGGTCCTGGTTTCCTACGTCAGCGGCGACACCGACCTCTCCTCGGCTGCGGTGCGCGCCCACGCGCGTCGCCTGCTGCCCCGGCACCTCGTCCCCTCCGCTGTCACCGTCCTGGACCGGTTGCCGGTGATGCCGTCTGGCAAGGTGGACCGGAACGGCCTCCCCGCACCGGTATTCGACACCGAAGCGGCCGTCCTCCCGGCCGGACGAATCGAGCAGGATGTGGCCGACGCGATGGCCGCTGCGCTCGGTGTCGACACCGTGCCCGCCGACGCGGACTTCTTCACCCTGGGCGGAACGTCGATGGGTGCGGCAACGGTGGCCGGTGAACTACGCCGCCGCCTCGGCCGCGAGGTGCCGATCCAGTGGGTCTTCACCGACCCCACCGTGCAGCAACTCGCCGCCCGGATCGAGGCCGGCCCCGAACTGTCCGAAAGTGTGCTCGACACCGTAGTGCGGCTGGGTGGAACGGGGGAAGGCCCACCCCTCTTCTGCGTCCATCCGGCCAGCGGAATGTCCTGGTGCTACGCAGGACTCACGGACTACCTCGGCGACCGGCCCCTCTACGGTCTCCAGGCCACGGGGGCCGCCGCCGTCCCCGACAGCATCGCGGAGCTTGCCGCCTCCTATGTCGCGGCCGTCCGGGCCGTGCAACCCCGCGGTCCCTACCACCTGCTGGGCTGGTCGTTGGGCGGCATCATCGCTCACGAGATGGCAGTCCAGTTGAGTGAAAACAACGAGAGTGTCGCGACACTCGCGATGCTCGACACCCTGCCGCCGGAATTCCACGAACGGGACGACATCCGCGGCGAGCAGCCGTCGATCCGTGACGCGCTGGTCGAACTCGGTGTCCCGGCAGACCGGTTGACGGACGGCGGGATCGACTACGAGGAAGCGGCGCGGGTACTGGGCGACGAGCATCCGGGTCTGAGCTTCCTCACCGCCGACGCCCTCCGCCGACTCGGGAACGTGATCGACCGACTCGGCCTCCTCGATGCCCGGCACCAACCGCGCCGCTACGACGGAGAGATCCAGTTCTTCACCGCGGCAGCAGACCTCGAACTTCATGCGCGTCCTCCACAGATGTGGCGGGGCCGGCTCGGCGAGAACGTCATCGAGTTCGACGTCGACGCCACCCACGCCGCCCTGGCGGACAAGGAACCGCTCGCCGAGATCGGCCGAGTGTTACGGGATCGGGGGAACACAGTGGCCCCTGGAACCTGAGCAAGCCGAGGCCCGCATCCTTCGAGACGAGGAGGTCGATCGGGTCAGGACATACGAATGACAACGCGATCACGGCGCTCGGCGCGTGAACTCGATGGGAGACTCGAACATGGAAATCCAGGACTACCTGCGCATTCTGCAGGCACGATGGAAAATTATCGCCATCACCACGGTGGTGGCGATCCTCGGGGCGCTCGGTGCCTCACTGCTCACCACGCCCCTGTATGAAGCCTCCACCCGGTTGTTCGTCTCCACCTCGGCGGGCTCGTCGGTCAATGAGCTCTACCAGGGAAACCTGTACTCGCAGCAACGCGTGGCGTCCTACACCAAATTGCTGACCGGTCAGACTCTCGCGCAGCGCACCATCGACAAGCTGGGTCTCACCGAGACACCGGCCGAGCTTGCCAATCAGGTCAAGGCCACCTCCGCACCCGACACCGTCCTCGTCGACCTGAAGGTGCAGGACCCCTCACCCGAGCGTGCCCGCGACATCGCCAACGCGATGTCCGACGAATTCGTGGTCATGGTCCGTGAACTCGAAACACCCGAACGGGGCGGCGCACCGGCCGCGCGCGTTGTCGTCGAACAGCAGGCGCAGACGCCGTCGACGCCCGTCTCCCCGAAGACACTGCGTAATCTCGCGCTCGGTGCCGCAGTCGGACTCCTGCTGGGTATTGCCCTCGCCGTGCTGCGTGATCGCCTCGACAACACAGTGAAAGACCGTCGTACGGTGGAAGAGCTGGCCGGCTCCGCGATGATCGGCACCATCCCGTTCGACAAGGATCGGCAGACTCAGCAGGCCATCAATTTCGCGGAGGGCCACTCGTCGAGCGCGGAGGCATACCGAGAACTTCGTACCAACCTGCAGTTCCTCGAGGTCGACAACCCGCCCCGGGTCATCGTGGTCACCAGTTCGCTTCCCACAGAGGGCAAGACGACCACAGCCATCAACATTGCGTTGGTCCTCGCCGAGGGCGGCAAGTCTGTATGCCTCGTCGAAGGCGATCTCCGAAAGCCCCGCGTGTCCAAGTATATGGGCGTTGTCGGTTCCGTCGGTCTCAGTAGTGTGCTGGCGGGGCAGGCCACTCTGGACGGGGTGCTCCAGCCCACTTCGTACCAGGGATTGACCGTCCTCGCGTCCGGGCCGATTCCCCCGAACCCGAGCGAGTTGCTCGGAACGGCCACGGCGCGACAGGTTCTCGCCGACCTACGCGAACGTTTCGACTACGTCATCGTCGACGCGTCACCGCTCCTCCCGGTGACCGACGCCACCGTTCTCACCGCCATGTCGGACGGCGCGCTCGTAATCGCCCGGCACGGCGAAACCAAGCGCGAGCAGTTGACCCGCGCCGTCGGAAACCTGCACAGCGTGGGCGCCACCATCCTGGGCACGATCATCACGATGACGCCGAGCCGGGGCAAGGGAGTCTACGAATACAAGTACTACTACGAGACGGACAAGTCGCTGCCGCAGATGCAGCGGGCCGAGGCCGCGGTGCAGACTCCATCGCAGCCGGTCCACGCCGCCCCGGCTCCGGCGGCGCCGCCGGCCCGCAACTCCGCGCCGGCCGGAAACGGACACCACTCGGGCTCCGAATATGTGGAAACGCAGGCCCACCAGGTGCTCGAACAAGAACACGACACCGATTGGGCGGAGCGAGTGAATTCGCACGCCTACACCGCGCAGCCCCCCGCTCCGCGGCGCGCTCGGCGATACCGCGAAGACGGGGAGGATGCGTCCGGGCCGGACGCTCCGCGTCAGTAGTTCCGGACGCTGCGCGTCAAGACACCCAGTAGGTCGGCTATCTCGGACCCGACGGCCAGGAACGTTTCCTCGTCCTGACCGATCGGGTCCGAGATGTCTTCAGGTCCGTCTGCGGATCTGTGCTTCGGCCGCGCTGCGGCCAGATCGGCAACGGTCTTTGCATCTGCGGCCACGGCAAGTCGTGCGGCCTCCCTCAACGTGAAGGTCTTCTTCAACTGCTCAGGAGCCATCGCCAGCACCTTCTCACGCTGACGTTCGGTCATGGTGAGTA
Organism: Rhodococcus sp. USK13; assembly: GCF_018343855.1. Lineage (NCBI taxonomy): Bacteria > Bacillati > Actinomycetota > Actinomycetes > Mycobacteriales > Nocardiaceae > Rhodococcus > Rhodococcus sp. USK13. Next base: position 2,574,954 of record NZ_CP069242.1, read on the forward strand.
CCAGGTCGGCGTCGACCGCCAGATCCTCGGTGAGTCGCCGAGCCGTGAAGCCGCTGGGATCGCCTCCGAGGCCTTCGAGAACCTGGGCCGCGGTCGGCTCCATCGGATGACCCACCATGGCGCGGGTACCTGCACTTTCGGCGGTGAGATCGGTCAGTCCGAGCTCCTCGGCGAATGCCAGGGTGAGGCGCTCGGCCGTAGGAGAACGACAGACGTTTCCGGTGCAGACGAAGAGAACATGCATGGGCGAAGCATAGGGTCTCGCTCCGCACCGCGCGTACACGCACTGTTGGCTTGGAACATCAGTCGGGTAAATGCCCTGCTCACCCGCGCCGGATATCAACGGTGCATGCGCTGCACCGTCTTTGGAACCGGATACCTGGGAGCGACCCATGCCGCCTGCATGGCGGAACTGGGGCACGACGTGCTGGGAGTCGACATCGATCCCGGAAAAGTGGCGAAACTCTCCGCCGGTGAGGTGCCGTTCTACGAGCCGGGCCTGGCCGAGGTTCTCCGCCGCAACATCGAGGCGGGGCGGCTGCAGTTCACCACCTCCTACACCGAGGCCGCCGCGTTCGCCGACCTCCACTTCCTGGGAGTCGGCACCCCGCAGAAGAAGGGGGAGTACGCCGCCGATCTGCGGCACGTGCACTCGGTGATCGACACCTTGGCGCCCCTCCTCGACCGACCTGCGGTGATCGTCGGCAAGTCGACTGTGCCCGTCGGAACCGCGGCAGAACTGGGCGCGAGGGCGCGGGCGCTGGCACCTGCAGGGGACACCGTCGAGGTGGCGTGGAACCCCGAGTTCCTGCGGGAAGGGTTCGCCGTCCAAGACACCCTGCACCCCGACCGAATGGTGCTGGGAGTCGACCGGGACCGACCCGGCAGTGTGGAGTCGCAGTTGCGTCAGCTGTACGCCCCACTGCTCGCCGAGGACATTCCCTTTCTGGTCACCGACCTGGCAACCGCCGAGCTGGTCAAGGTCTCGGCGAACGCGTTCCTGGCCACCAAGATCTCCTTCATCAACGCCATCTCGGAAGTGTGCGAGGCCACCGGCGCCGACGTCACGCAGCTCGCCGATGCGCTCGGCTACGACGCGCGCATCGGCCGACGCTTCCTCAACGCCGGACTGGGATTCGGCGGCGGTTGCCTGCCCAAGGACATTCGCGCCTTCATGGCCAGAGCCGGTGAACTCGGCGCCAACCAGGCACTGCATTTTCTTCGCGAGGTCGACAGCATCAACATGCGCAGACGTACGCGGATGGTGGAACTGGCAGCGCAGGTGTGTGGCGGCTCGTTGCTGGGCGCCAACGTCGCGGTGCTGGGCGCTGCATTCAAACCCGAGTCCGACGACGTCCGTGATTCTCCCGCCCTCAATGTCGCGGGGATGATGCAGCTACACGGCGCAGTCGTCAGCGTCTACGACCCCAAGGCGCTCGACAACTCGAGGCGCCTCTTCCCGACTCTCAACTACGCCACCTCGGTGGCCGAAGCCTGCGAAAACGCCGATGCGGTACTGGTTCTCACGGAATGGGCCGAATTCGCGGCTTTGAAGCCGGACGATCTCGCCGGAGTAGTCCGAGCCCGCGTGATGGTGGACGGCCGCAACTGCCTCGACGCCCAGCATTGGCGGAACGCGGGATGGGTGTACCGGGGGCTGGGCAGGGGATAACGTTGATCTCGCCGCTACGGAGGGCGAGGCGATGGCGAAGTTCCGGGTCGGATTCGCAACAGCACTGCTCGGTGCCCTCGTCTGCCTGCTCGGTGCGGTCCCCGTCCACGCGGCCGAAATCCCGACTCGGCCGGGTCCGGCACAGTCCGACGCCGGCGCGGCCATCCGGTACTCGAAGGACAACCCCGGTTCCACGCCGCCCGGTGTCAACGACTTCTCTTGCCGTCCCGGTCCCGAACATCCCGCCCCGGTGGTCCTCGTGCACGGGAGCGACGGCAGCGCATATTCCAACTGGGCGGGCCTGAGTCCGAAATTGAAGGCCGCCGGGTTCTGCCTCTTCGCGCTGAACTATGGCCGCAAGGCCGGAACCGACCACTTCGGGATGCAGCCCATGACGGTCGGCGCACACGAGCTCGCGGAGTTCGTCGACGACGTGCTGTCCACGACCGGCGCCGACGAGGTCGACATCGTCGGACACTCCCAGGGCGCGACCGTAGCGAGGTACTACATCAAAGAGCTCGGCGGAGCGGCCGAAGTTGATCGGTGGATCGGTCTGGCCTCGCCCTCCTACGGAGGAACCTTCTTCGGTATCGCAACCGCTGTGGTGTCACTGCCGGGCGGCACCCAATTGATCGAAGGGTTCGGCTCCGAAGCGCTGGCCGAACAGGTGCAGGGCTCGGAATTCCTCACGCGGCTCAACAGTGGCGGTGACACCGTGCCCGGCGTCGAGTACACGACCATCGGGACGCGGTACGACGAGGTGATCCAGCCGTACACCAATGTGGCGTTGCGCGACCCCGGCGCGAAAAACATCCTCGTCCAGGACCTGTGCCCGCTCGACCAGACCGGGCACTTCAACCTGCCGTACGACTCCTTCACACAGCAGCTCGTCCTCAACAGTCTCGATCCGGCTCACGCGGCCGTGCCCCCGTGCACGGTTGTTCCCCTCGGCACGGGTATCGCCGGGGTGATCATCGCGAGCAACTCCTGAGCAGCCGGCTCCCCGCCCCCTCTCCAGCTGCTCGGTTGCCCCGGCGATGCCTTTCGCTAGACTGCGGGGCAATGGAGTGGGGGATTCCATCACACGGACCCGTGCACAGTCGAGTAAGGCGGCCCATGAGTTCGGTTCTCGGAGTTTCGGTTGGTGCAAGCGCTGTGCGGTTGGCACGACCCGACTCCGTGACCCGCGAGGACTCGGGACACCACGTGTTGCCCGACTTCCGTTCCCAGGTGGTCGCCGCGGGGCGGGAACTGCCCGAGGACCTCGCCGCCGAATCGATCGGCGTCGTACTGGCCGGGGGATTCGATAACCGCGAAGTGCATGCCACCGGGGTTGCGTATCGCGACGAGGCGCAGGCAGGAGCCGTGCAGGCGGCGATGGCACGCCAACAGCTCGGGAACTACCAGCTCGTTCCCGAGGCTTCCGCGGCGCTGACAGTGCTCGACGCTGCGGGCGCGTTGGGTGACCACGCGACGCTGGTGTTCTACGACCTCGGCAGTTCCGGACTCACCGTCAGCGTCGTCGACCGGGAAACCGGCGCCGTGGTGGAAAGCACCCGCACCGACACTGTGAGCGGTGACCTCTTCGACCGGCTGATCCGCGACAACCAGTTGGTGAACAAGCGCATCTCCACGCCGCACGACGCGGCCGCGAGTCACGCACTGGACCTCCGTTGCCGGGAGGCCAAGGAACGGCTGTCCGTCGGCGGCGCTGTCGCGGTGCCCGGGGACGGCGGCTTGCTGCTGCTGTCGCGCGATGTGTTCGACTCTCTCATCGGCGTCACCGTCGAGTCCTCTGCCCGCCTGGCTCGGGATGTGATCGCCCGGTCGGGGCGGATCCCCGACGCCGTGGTTCTCACCGGCGGTGGGGCGCGGATCCCGCTGGTGCGGTCCGTCCTCGAATCCTGGCTGGCATTGCCCGTCATCGTGCCGGACCACCCCGAACTCGTCGCAGCACAGGGCGCAGCGCTCCTGGCGCAACAGGCGCAGCAACAGCAGGCGCCCGGTGGCGTCACTGTCCTCCCGCCGCCGGCGGAGACGTTCGGTCCCTTCGTCGGCTCCACGATGAGTCCCTATGCTGCTGTTCCCGCCGGCCCTGCCGTGCCGCCCCTCGAGTACGACGACGCCTCCTTCGCGCGCCAAGCGCCGGGTCCGTCGGGCGGACGCAGCAGCGGGGTCTCGAGTACGCCGTCGTGGTTGAGTGCGGCGGCACCACCACCGAGTCAGCGTGTAGCGAAGGTCCAGATCCGGGGCGCAGCACTGGCCGGTGGGGCATTGGCCGTCATCGCACTGGTCGGCCTCGGACTCGGTTACGGCAGCACCCTGCTCAACAGCACGGAGGGCACGTCCCAGCCCGTCACCACTCAGCCGAAAGCGAAGCCCCCCGCGGTAACCGAGATGGCGACTCCGTCACCGACAGCGCCGCCGCCGACTCCGACCGAAGCCGTCGAGGAGCCCGCGGCAACCGCGTCCCGGATCCAGATCCCGGAGCCGGAGCCCGAACCCCCGCCGCCACCGCCCGCGCCGGTGTTCCCGGGGCTTCCGCAGTTCCAGTTGCCACCCCTGCAGCTTCCCCCGCTGCCGAGGATCCCCGGCACGTAACCTCCGCACTCCGCGACTTTTCCCTGGTGGCGAGGCACTCTGCGCGCCTACCATGGAATGTGGTTCTCGCACTGTCCGAGTCCGGGCGGCGTCGAACCCAGGTCGCGCAGGAAGGAAGTGTGCAGTGACTGTCACCCCCGCGGGGTCGTACCACACCCCGAATACACGAAACTTCTCGTCCGGTAGCACGCGCGACGGCAGTCTTCCCGTCGCGTACTACAAGCCGATCCTCAGGATGTTTCCGCCCACCAGCGAGACCGTGGAAAAGGTGGCGATGCTCACCGTCTACGGGCTGATGGCCGCGGCCCTCCTGATCATCGCGCTGCAGGTGGCCGGCATCCTCAACTGAAGCCGGCCTCACTTCGAGTGGCGGCCGCCTCGCGAAGGTGCGGCGGTGCGGAACTGCGGGTTGCCCCTGCCGCTGTTCCTGTTTCCGCCGCTCCGAGATCCGAGCGGGCGTGCCAGTACCACCGCGATGGCGGTCGTCAACGGCACGGACAGTGCGAGCGCGATACCGCCGACCGCCGAGCGCACGATCTCGATGGACACCGCGTCGCTGAGCAACACGTCCTGGATCGACCGCCCCGCGACACTGAACACCAGTAGCAGTGGAAGAGCACCACCGGCGTAGGCGAGTACCAGCGTGTACACCGTGCTGGCAATGTGGTCGCGGCCCACGCGCATCGCCGAACCGAAGATCTGGCGTCGTGATGCGTCGGGGTCGAGCGAGGCGAGTTCGAACGCCGACGCGGCTTGGGTGATCGTGACGTCGTTGAGCACACCGAGCGAGCCGATGATGAAGCCCGCCAGAAGAAGACCCGTGATGCTGACGTGCTGGATATAGGCCTGGACGTTGGTGTTCTGCTCTTCGGAAAGTCCTGTCAGCTGTGTCATCACGATCGTGAGGTAGGAGAGGACCGCGGCGAGGAGCATCGATGCGAGTGTGCCCAGCAGCGCGGAGCTGGTCCGTAGCGATACGCCGTGCGCCAGATACAACACGGCGTACAGGATGATCGCTCCGGACACGAGGGCCACCGGTATCGCCGGCTTGCCGTCCAGCAGGGCGGGAAGCATGAAGAGGACGAGCACCCCGAACGACACCACGATGCCGACCAGCGCCCGGAGTCCCCGCCACCGAGCCACGGCGATGACGACGACGGCGAAGGCCAGCGCGATGAGTGTGACGGGCCAGCCGCGGGCGTAATCCTCGAACGAATATTCCGTCGTCCCGTTCACGTCGGTCTGCCGGGAGAGGCGAATACTTTCCCCGACCCTGAGGTCGGGTTGCCCGGGGCCGGGGATGATTTCGAGCAACGTCTGGGTGCCGGCGTTGGGACCGGACTCGATGTCGACGATGCTTCGCTGGCACTCGTACGCGTCCGTCGGCGGGGGCACGGGAGAACCGGTGAACGCGCGCCCCGCGGAGGAACTGCCGCAGGGGCCGATGTTCTGCATGGTCACCGTGCCTGCCTCGGTGACCGCCACGCCGCCCTGTGCGCTCTGGAAAGGGAGGTCCACGGCGACGTCCTGCTTGCTCGGCCACAGCGCGATCGCACCGATCAGCACGGCGATGCCGATGACGACCAGGAGCCCGATCACCACCTTCGCGGCGACGGGCCCCACCGGCACCGGGCCGCCGCTGTGGCCGTGGCCGTGGCCGTGGCCGTGAAAGTCGTTCATCGGCGGTACCGCGTCGGCTGCCGGCTGGATAGTCTCCGCACGCACACAGGGTAGCCGGAGATCAATCGCTCTCTTTTGTGACTGGAGTGACCAGAGATGCATCTGTTGCTGCGATATCTGGTTGGTATTGCTCTCGTGTCGCCTAGATGTCGCCAGTGTGGTTAGATATCGATGCGTGGCGCGCTGCAGTTATTACGCAGCGAACGCTGAGATCTGCGAAGGAAGGGTTGGAATCCCGAAACGAGGGGTGGGTTCCGGCTGGCCCTGACGAGAGCCTCGTGTTCTGCCGGGAGAAGTGCCGAGCTGGGTGGCGGGGTACAGGGGGTTGACCCCGCCACCGACCTGACGCCCACAGGGGGAGGGGCGACAGGTGCTCGCGGCACTCGAGGTGCCGTCTGCCAATCTACCGACACGGTGGGGGTATTCGTCAACCGGGTCGGTCAATTAGCGCACCGTGTCGTGACCTGCCGACCCGACGGCCTAGGATTACAGCCGTTCGGAGGTGTCCCCATGCGTATTTCGCGGCTGCCGCGGTCCAGGAACCATCTTCGCCGGATCGTGGCGCAGATGGACCTTCCCGTGCCCTGGAACAGGGACGAACTGGTGAACAGCGTCGCGCGGCGCCGCGGACGCCCCATCCTCGTCGTTCCGGTTGCGCACGCGCTCGTCCGCGGCGGTCATTTCGGCCTCTGGCTGGCACGGGCCACCGACGACGTCATCCTCTACGCTGCCGGGACGTCGGACGTACACGCCACGCACATCATCTGCCACGAGCTGGCACACATGGAACTCGGCCACGATCGCACTGCGATCGGTGATACCTCCGTCGACTCGAGAGTCCTCGCCGAGGCGGCGCCGTCTGTGGACACGACGGACGTGGTCAAGGTGTTCGGTCGCTCCAACTATTCGAACGACCAGGAGTACGACGCAGAACTTCTCGCCACGCTGATCATGAGCGGCCGGCGATCGACGCTGTGCGATACCGGCGGTGACCCGCGGGCCTCGCGGATACTCGGAACGTTCTGACCTCGTGTACGCGCCTCCCGCCTACGTGACGTTGCCTCTGTTGTCGATTGCCTGGGCGACAACCCTTCTCCGGCTGATCCTCGTCCGATCGACGGTCGCCGAGCGCAGGTTGAATGCGGCGCTCGTCTTCGCGTCGCTGTCGCTCGTTCTCGGGCGTCCGGCGATCCGCGACCTCGTCGACGGCCAATTCGGTCACGGACTCACGCGAGTCCTCGGCAATGTCTGCATCATGCTGACCGCGGCATCGTTGATCAGCCTGTTCTCCGTGTGGGCGCTGGGTTCCGAGAGACTTCCCCGAATTCACGTGTTCGCGTTGTCGGCGGCGCTCGTCGCGGGGGCCATCATGGTCGTTCTGAGCGCGCCTGCGCGTTCGCGTGGAGTTTCTCTCGCGGACGAAGGCGGCTGGCGTTTTGCGGCATATTGCCTCACCTATGCGTCGCCGATCTTCGGGGCCGCAAGCCTCAATCTGTGGATCTCGCTGAAAGCGGTGCGCAGCGCGGTGGCCGGGCGCGAGCGCCGCATATTCCTGGCCGTCATCGGATTGTCCCTGTTCGAAATGGCCGACATGGCAACCGTCATGGTGACGGGCGTGAGCAAGGCCGTCAGCGACGGCACCACATTCACCGAAACATACTACGACTCGGGAGCCTTCATCCGGCTGTTCGCGGTGTCGGCCGGAGCCCTGATCGCGTTGGGACCCGCGCTGCGGGCGGCCGGTCGCCGTTACCGTTCGTGGCGAGTTTCCAGGCGGCTACTGCCGATGTGGCGAACGTTGACGGAAGCCGTCCCGGAAGTGGTGCTCGAGCTACGCCGCAAAGACCGCCGCACCTTGTCGGCCGACGATCGTCTGGACCGAATGGGCGTCGAGATCCGAGACGCAATCCTCATCCTGGACCGGCATGTGGTGTTCGAACTGGGCCACCAGGCGGGCAGTGCAGCGCCGGTGGTCGTGGCCACCCGATTACACCTGGCGTGCAGAGCCCGCATCGCCGGCCACTCGGCGCACGGCACCGGCGTGCTCGCACACTCGTGGTCGTCCGACATCGGCGGCGAACCGTGGGAGCTGGCGAAGCTGGCCGATCACTGGCACGACGCCGAACAGGTGGCCGCAACACTGTGGGAGCGGCGGCTACCGCAGTTCGGTGGGCGCAAGCAGCTCCCGTCCCGGATGACCGTGTGACGACCGCCGGACAGGGCTACGCCGGGCGGCCGGGGGTTCGCCGCAAGTTCTCCAGAATCGGGATCAAGGATTCCATCTCGTCTGCAGTCGGGAGCGCGGCGGCATCGAGCGAGCGCATCGACAGATGCTGCACGCCGGCGTCCCGGACGGCGATCTTGAAGCGCACGAGGGTGTCGTAATCGCCGTACCCGTCGGCGGCAAGGTACTGCTCGGGTGCGGAGAAGTGCTGGGCGACCGCCCGGAGCACCTCTGCCTGGGCCGCGTGCTCCTCGCCGCGCCGCAACGAATCGATGACCGAGGGCTCCACGGTTTTCCCGAGTATGCGGGAAACACTCGCGGCGACGACCTCTGTCCCGGGTTCCGGGTCGTCGAGTTCGTGGGCAAGCGCGAAGAGGCGGTTGACCCGCACCGACAGTGGCACGCCGTTCATGCTGTCACCTCCGTGTCGCCGCTACGTTCCGGGTGGTCGGTGTCTTTCAGTCTCACCGCGTCTTCCCATCGGCGCCAGAAGCGCTCGCGCGTGGCGGCATCCAGGCCCTCTCCCCGCCCGTAGAGGAAGCGGCGGTAGAGGGCTTCCTCCCGCTCGTGCGGGTCGTCCGCGGTGGAGGGTTCCTCGAGCAGATGGCCGAAGGCGAACTCGATCAGTGGCTGTCGGGGGCCGGCCGGACCTCCGTTGACCTCGAGCAAACGGGTGACGTAAGCGCCGGTGATTTTCGACACCACCCGGCTGAGGTCGGCCGCCGCGTCGGCCAATCCCGGCACCTCCGGATGAGCCGCACTCAGCTTGGTGATCCGGGTGTGTGGGCCGAGGATCTCGATGATCGTGTCCAGGCTCAGCGGTATCTCGGACGGCCCCAGCGTCAGCGGGCGGGACGGCGCCGACCGCTCATCAGCGTCCAGGGCCTCGAGGGGAGTGGGACTGCCGCCCTCGAGCGTCCGGGCCGCGCTCCCGGGGGCCCAGCGCAGCGCGACATCCAGTTTGCGGAGAGTCTCGATGCTCGGGTCCGGCCCGGTCCCGTTCTCGGCGCGGGTCTGCGCCGCGTCGGACGGGCCACCGGCAGCCGTGACCTGGTCCTGCGTGAGGTTCAGCAAACGCCGTCGCTTGTAGACGAACTGTCCGAAACGCGCGCGGGTGCTGGTGACCATGTGTTCCCCCGGAAGACACGCAAGCGACGCGCGTGTCGCTTGCTGTGCCTCGATCCTACTGCTTGTAGCTGGTGAGGAAATTACCGAACCGCTCGATGGCCACAGCGAGATCGCGAGCCCACGGCAGTGTCACGATCCGCAGATGGTCGTGGTCCGGCCAGTTGAACCCCGTGCCCTGCACCATCAGGATCTTCTCCTGCAGGAGTAGGTCCTGGACCAGCTTCTCGTCGTCGTAAATTTCGTACACGTTGGGGTCCAGACGGGGGAACGCGTACAGCGCACCTCGAGGCTTGACGCAGGAGACCCCGGGGATCATGTTGAGCCGCTCCCACGCCACGTCCCGCTGCTCGAGCAGTCGCCCGCCGGGCAGAATCAGATCTTCGATGCTCTGGTGACCGCCGAGCGCCACCTGGATGGCGTGCTGACCCGGAACATTGGGGCACAGTCGGGTGGACGCCAGCAGGTCCAGCCCCTCGAGGAAGCCCGCAGCATGCGCCTTGGGACCGGTGACGGCGACCCAACCGGAGCGGTAACCCGCCACCCGGTACGCCTTCGAGAGGCCGTTGAAGGTCAGGCACAGCAGGTCGGGCGCGAGCGTGGCCAGCGAGATGTGCTTGGCGTCGTCGTAGAGGATCTTGTCGTAGATCTCGTCCGCGAGCAGCAGCAGGTGATGCTTACGCGCCAGGTCGACCAGTTGTTGCAGCACCTCCATCGAGTACACCGCACCCGTGGGGTTGTTCGGGTTGATGACCAGCAGCGCCTTGGTCTTCTCGGTGATCTTCGACTCGATGTCCGCGATGTCGGGATTCCAGTCGTTGCCCTCGTCGCAGAGGTAGTGGACGGGAGTGCCACCGGCGAGGCTGGTCATGGCCGTCCACAGCGGGTAGTCCGGTGCGGGAATCAGCACCTCGTCACCGTTGTCGAGCAGGGCCTGCATCGTCATGGTGATGAGCTCGGAGACACCGTTACCCAGGTAGATGTCGTCGACATCGAGCTCGGGAAAGCCGGGGACCAGTTCGTAGCGGGTGACGATCGCCCGACGGGCCGACAGGATGCCCTTCGACTCGGAGTAACCCTGCGCATAGGGGAGCGCCGCGATCATGTCGCGCATGATCACGTCGGGCGCGTCGAAACCGAACGGCGCGGGGTTGCCGATGTTGAGCTTGAGGATCCGGTGTCCCTCCGCCTCGAGCCGGGCGGCGTGGGCGTGTACCGGTCCACGAATCTCGTACAGCACGTTCTGGAGCTTGGTCGACTGCTCCAGCGTGCGTGGCGGTGTGCGGTGATGGCCGTGGTCTGGGTTGCTCACGACCGCCATTCTCCCACCCCTGGGCAACTCGATTTCTACTGGTCGGTACGAGCGCCCTGGTCGGAGGTGGTCGACCCGCGAAAAAGCAGGCACATGTGAGGAAGGTCACCGTACCCTCGACGAGAGGTCCGATTCGGCCGACGCCCACAGTCACCCGGAGGCACGCGAAAGATGTCCGCACCGGAATTTACCCGTCCCGCACCCGTCGACGTCGTGCACCACACCCACCTCACGGGCGTATTCGAGCCCCAACGCGAGGAGGTGGACGTGGGCGGCCTCGACGTGATCGGCGAACTGCCCGGCGATCTTCAGGGTGCCTACCTCCGCAACGGACCGAATCCGCGCTTCGACCCGATCGGCAGCTACATCTATCCCCTCGACGGCGACGGCATGGTGCATCGCGTCGAAGTGACCGACGGCACTGCGCGCTACACCAACCGATTCGTCCGCACGCCGATGGTGGAGGCGGAGGAGAAGGCGGGGCACGTCATCTGGCCGGGCGTCACCGACCTGTACACGCCCGGCGTGGAGGAGGTAGGGCCCGAACTCGCCGGCAGACCGCGCGAACTACCGGACATCAACGTGGTGCGGCACGGCGGGCGACTGCTGGCAATGGCCGAGACCAGTCTGCCGTACCGGTTGAATCCCGAGGACCTGAGCACGCTCGGACCGGACAACTGCGACGGCGCGATGTCCGTGGGGAGCACCGCCCACCCCAAGATCGACCCGGTGACCGGCGAGATGGTGCTGTTCAACTACATGCTCGAAGCCCCGTATCTCACCTGGTCGGTGGTGGCCGCGGACGGGTCGGCGGCCCGCCCGCCGACGGCGGTCGACGGCGTGGACACGCCGTTGATGATCCACGACATGGCCCTGACGCGGCGGTACATCGTGTTGATGCTGTGCCCCCTCGTCTTCGACATGGCCGCGGTGCTGACCGGTGGTTCGGTGCTCGACTGGCGGCCCGAGGAGGGAACGCGTATCGCGCTGATTCCGCGCGACGGCGGCCGCGTGCGCTGGCTGACGTGTGACGCGTACTGGGTGTGGCACTTCGCCAATGCCTTCGATCTGCCCGACGGAAAGGTGTCCGTCGACTACGTGGAGTGGACGTACCCCGGTGGGTTCGCCAAGGCGCCGGCGCCGTCGACCGGGTCACTGGTCCGCGTCGTCATCGATCCCGAGACCGGACACCTGACGAAGGACGTCATGTCCGACCGCGACGTCGAGTTCCCCCGAGTCGACGACCGCGAACTCGCCGCACCGCATCGCGCGATCGCCACCGTCGGCAAGCTCGACGTCAGCCGGGGCAGGCAGGATTCGTTGTGGTTCTTCGACACCGTCCGCGGCACGCAGTGTCACTGGGACCCGGGCAGTGTGTCGGTGGGCGAACCGATCTTCATGCCGGGCGCCGAGCACGAATACTGGGGAATGATCGGCACCGACCGGAACGACATGTCGTCGTGGTTCTTCGTGCTTCCCGCCGAAGACCCCGGATCCGGGCCGATGGCCAAGGTGCGGTTGCCTATCCGGGTGCCTGCAGGACTTCACGGGGCGTGGCTGCCGGCACAGTGAGGTGAGGCGGAATATCCTCGGCCAATGACTTCTGCGCCCTACGGATCCTGGCCCTCTCCGATCGCGGCGGCGGACCTCGCGTCCAGCGGCCACCCCGTGGAGGGCGGCCGGTACGTCGGTGACGACGTGTGGTGGTCGGAGCTGCGCCCCAGCGAAGGTGGGCGTGTGGCCGTGCGCCGTCTCGGCCTGGACGACGAGCCGGAGGACGTGCTGCCTGCCCCGTGGAACGCGCGGACACGGGTACACGAATACGGCGGTGGCGCCTGGACGGTGACCGACTCCGGCCATCTCGTGTTCGCCGAGTTCGGTGATCAACGGCTCTACCTCCTCGAAGGTGCGACGCCCGTACCCCTGACCCCTGTTCCGCCGCACCCGTGCTCCTTGCGTTACGGCGACCTGTCGGTCGTCGACGGAGCGGTGTGGGCGGTGCGGGAAATGCACGACACCGAGGGCGGCGTCACCCGCGACATCTGCGTCGTTCCTCTGGACGGGTCGGGCGCGGACGACCCCGACCGTGTTCGGTCGGTCGTGGCCGGGTCCGACTTCCTCGCGTATCCGCGACTGTCTCCCGACCGACGCCACCTCGCGTGGATCGCGTGGAACCACCCTCAGATGCCCTGGGACGGTACCGAGCTCAGGGTTGCGGACCTTGCGGGTGGCCGCGTGGTCGGCGAGGTGAGGACACTTCTCGGCGGACCCGAGGAATCGGTGCTGCAGCCCGAATGGGTGGGAGTGGACGAGCTCCACGTGGTGAGCGACCGCAGTGGTTGGTGGAACATGTACCGCCTCGGCGCCGACGGTGCGGACCCCGTGGCGCTGTGCCCGATGAACGCAGATTTCGGTGGTCCGCTGTGGATGCTGGGCGCGCGCTGGCACACCCGACATGAAGACGGCACTCTGCTCACCGTCCGTACCTTCGGGACCGACACCCTGGCGGTGCTCGATCCGGACACGGGCTCCCTGACGGACATCCCCCTCGAGGGTCTCACCACGGTCGGCTTGTCCGACCGCAAGGGAAATCGCCTATTGCTGCTCACGGGGGGCGCGAAAGCTCCGTCGGGCCTACGCGAGCTCGACCTCGACACCGGGGCACTCCGCACCGTCCGCCTGTCCGTCACCGAGCTCCCCGAGGCCGCGTACCTCCCCGAGGCGCAGCAGCTGACCTTCCAGGGTCCCGAGAGGGAGGTGCACGTGATCGCCTACCCGCCACGTCACCCGCTGTACAGCGGCATGGACGGCGAGCTGCCGCCGTACGTGGCGTTCGTACACGGCGGGCCCACCTCCCGCGTGACACCGACCCTCAATCCGGTGTTCGCGTTCTTCACCAGCCGCGGAATCGGCGTCGTCGATGTGAACTACGGCGGGTCTACCGGATACGGGCGTGAGTACCGGAACCGGCTCCGAGGCCAGTGGGGTGTGGTCGACGTCGACGACGTGGTCACGGCGGTGACCGGTCTGGCCGACGCCGGACTGGCGGATCCGCGCAGGCTCGCCATCGAGGGTGGTTCCGCCGGCGGCTGGACCGTGCTGGCGGCGCTGACCACCTCCGACGTGTTCGCCTGCGGCGCATCCTATTACGGTGTGGCCGAGCTCGACGGTTTCGTCAAGGAGACACACGACTTCGAGTCCCGGTACATCGACGGGTTGATCGGACCGCTCCCCGAATCGGCCGACCTCTACGCCGAGCGTGCTCCCCTGAACAACGTCGACGGACTGAACTGCCCGGTCCTGCTGCTCCAGGGACTCGACGACCCGATCGTCCCGCCATCGCAGGCGGAGCGATTCCGGGATGCGCTCGTCGCCAAGGGCATACCCCACGCCTACCTCGCGTACGAGGGCGAGGCGCACGGGTTCCGGAGACTCGCCACCTTGATCAGTTCGCGCAACGCAGAGCTCTCGTTCTACGGTCAGGTGCTCGGATTCGAACCGCCCGACATTCCGCGTCTCGAACTCTGGCGTCCGGACGCAGAACAGTAAGACTGCAACCGGTCAGACGTCGAGCAGGGCGCGCGACGACGCGGCGGCATAGATCAGCATGAGCACGAACAACATCCAGCCGGCGCCCTGCCAGACGAACCATCTGCCCCCGGCACGCCACACCTGATAGGTGCGGACGAAGGCCGTGACACCGCCGAGCAGCAGCACGAGAGGAGGGCCGAAGACGAGAAGGTACTTTTCGTCTCCGGCACACTCCATCATCGAGTCCGTGCAGCCCCCGGCTTGCGTCGACATCCACACGAGTGCCACCACCATTGTCAGTAGAGCGGCACCGAGTACCGACAACGTGAATGTGACAGCACTTCGAAGGGTGCGATCGGTGTCTCGACTTTCGTCCGTCGTCATCGAGCGACCCGATCGACCGGCTCGCTGTGTCCTGCGGCGCCCGCGCAATGGGCGCAACAGAACATCACTTCCTCTACCTCGACGCCGTGACCGATGATGCGGCACCCGCAATGCGAGCATTCGGGTGCCATCGCCGAGATCGCGCACTCGAAGCTGTCGAAGGTGGCGGATCGATCGCCCCGGGTCACCGTGAATGTTTTGTCGTACTCGTTTCCGCAGGTCTCACACGTGGCCATGTCGACTCCTTCCTCGCGGACACGAGAGTCGGTTACCCCCGGTCGCTGACGCGAATCAGGCGGTCACACCGCGAAACCAGCGCCCCCACCGTTTCCGGTGGGGGCGCTGGTTGTCGTGCTGAGTGGAGCTAGCTCTTGCGACCCGGTGCCTTGGCTCCGGACTTGAAGCCGAGCCCACCCGGCTTCGCCTTCGGCGGTGCCGGCGTCTGGCCGTTCGATCCGTCACCGTTCGACGCCGAATCCTGGGCTGTATCGACGGCATCGACCTTCGTCGCTGTCGTCTTCACGGCTTCAGCCTCGGACGCTGCGGCGGTGTCCGCCTCGCCTGCCGGTTGCTGGGGAGCAGCGGCCTGGGGAGCCGCTGCCCGACGGGCGCCCGGCGCCTTGGCGCCGCCCTTGAAACCGAGGCCGCCGGCCTTCGGAGCCGGGGGAGCCTTCGGCGCTTCGGTGGCAGGTGCCTCGGCCGTGGCAGGTGCCTCGGCGGTCGACGGTGCCTCGGGTTCGGCAGCCGGTGCCGGTGCGGAATCGGCCGTCGGAGCGGCGTCGGCCTTGGCGCCGGGCGCCTTCGCCTTGCCCTTCATCTGCAGACCCTTGCCGCCCGGTGCCTTGGCTCCGGAGGCGAGTCCCAGTCCCTTCGGCTTGGGTGCCTCGGCTGCGGCAGGTGCCTCGGAGGTCGGGGCTGACTCGGCGGGAGCTTCGGACGACGCCGAAGAGCCGGCAGCGGGAGCAGAGGCCTTGGCACCGGGGGCCTTTCCAGCACCCTTCATCTGCAGACCCTTGCCACCGGGAGCCTTGGCCCCGCCGGCAAGTCCGAGGCCCTTGGGCTTCGGAGCCTCTGCGGCAGGTGCCTCGGCGCTCTCGGCCGCCGGCGCTGCGGTCTTCTTCGCGCCGGGCGCCTTGGCGCCGCCTGCCATGCCAAGCCCCTTGCCGGGAGCTTTCGCCCCGGGAGCCTTGGCCCCGGGAGCCTTCGCACCAGGTGCTGCGGCGCCGGGCGCCTTGGCCAGGCCCTTCATCGCCAAGCCCTTACCGGCGGGAGCCTGCTTGGCGGCCGGAGAGTCGGCCGCCTCCTCGATCTCCTGGACCCGCTCCTTCTCGACGACCTCGGCCTTCGCCTCGTCCTTCACCGGCTCCACCGGCTTCTGCGGCTCGGCCGGCTTCTCACGAGGGATCACCTTGATGTTCTCGGCCAGCTTGTCCGCGTCGAGACGCGTGATGGACGACAACATCAGCTGGGCGACGTCCACGACCTCGACGCCTTCGCCCTGACCGGACTCCTGGCGCGCGGTGACACCGTCGTTGAGCATGACCCGGCAGAACGGGCAGCCGGTCGCGATCTTGGTGGTTGCGGTGCTCAGCGCCTCGTCCACCCGGTCGACGTTGATGCGCTTGCCGATGTTCTCTTCCATCCACATGCGGGCACCACCGGCACCACAGCACATCGAACGCTCGCCGTGCCGCGGCATCTCCTTCAGCTTCGCGCCAGACGCCTCCATGAGTTCACGCGGGGCGTCGTACACCTTGTTGTGACGGCCGAGGAAGCAGGGGTCGTGGTAGGTGACGTCCTCGCCGACCGAGGCGACGGGGATCAGCTTCTTCTGTCGGACCAGGCGGTTGAGCAGCTGAGTGTGGTGAACCACCTCGTACTGTCCACCGACCTGTGGGTACTCGTTGCCCAGGGCGTTGAAGCAGTGGGCGCAGGTGACGACGATCTTGCGCTTGTTCTGCTCGACGCCGTCGAACACCGAATTCAGCGTTTCGATGTTCTGCATGGCCAGCTGCTGGAACAGGAACTCATTGCCCGCACGCCGGGCGGAGTCGCCGGTGCAGGTTTCCTCGGCGCCGAGAACCATGAACTTGACGCCCGCCGTGGCAAGCAATTCGGCAACGGCCTTCGTGGTCTTCTTCGCGCGGTCCTCGTAGGCGCCGGCGCAGCCAACCCAGAACAGGTACTCGTAGTCCTCGAAACTGTCCGCATCCTGGCCGTAGACCGGGATGTCGAAGTCCATCTCGCTGATCCAGTTGAGACGGTCCTTGGCGTTCTGACCCCAGGGATTGCCCTTGTTCTCGAGGTTCTTGAAGAGTCCGGCGAGCTCGGAGGGGAACTCCGACTCGATCAGCACCTGGTAACGGCGCATGTCGATGATGTGATCGACGTGCTCGATGTCCACCGGGCACTGCTCGACACACGCACCGCAGTTGGTGCACGACCACAAAACCTCGGAGTCGATGACCGGCGCCAACTCGCCCTCGACGGTCTCGCCGACAAGCTTGCGCTCCGCCTCACGGCGGGCACTCTCCGGGATGGCGGAGAGCTTCGCCTCGTCCACGCCGCCGTCGCCGTCGACCAGCCCGATCTCGTCGCCGCCCATGTCCTTGCGGCCACCGGCCAGCAGGTACGGGGCCTTCGCCGACCCGTGGTCGCGCAGCGACGTGATGAGGAGCTTCGGCGACAGCGGCTTGCCGGTGTTCCAGGCGGGGCACTGCGACTGGCAGCGGCCGCACTCGGTGCAGGTGCTGAAGTCGAGCCAGCCCTTCCACGAGAAGTCCTCGATGTTGCCGGCGCCGAACGTGTCGTTGTCGGGATCGGCATCCTCCATGTTGATCGGCTTGCCGCCGGACATCATGGGCTTGGCCGCACCGAGGGCGACGCCGCCGTCGTCCTCACGCTTGAAGTAAATGTTGAAGAAGGCCGCGAACCGGTGCCAGGCGACACCCCAGGTGATATTGCGGCCGACGATGTACAGCCAGATCATGCCCGACATCAGCTTGACGAAGGCGAAGACCGCCACCAGGTTGGGGCTCGCGGGCAGCAGTTTTGCCAGGTTCATCGTGAAGAAGTCGGTCCACGCGTTGGCATGCCCGTAAGTGGCGATCTTCCCGGCCTTGACGAAGATCATGCCGAGACCCTCGATGAGGACGACCGCCTCGACGAAGTACGCCGCGCGGAAGTTCGAGCCCGCGAAGCGGGACAGCCGCTCCGGCCTGCGCGGGTGGTTGAGCTGCCGGATCACGATCAGGGTGGTGATACCGATGACCGTGCCGAGGCCCAGGACCTCGTCGATGAAGTGGTAGACGGCGGTGTTACCGACGAGCGGCCAGTGGAAAGCCGGGTCGAAGGTCTGGCCGTAAGCCTCGAACCAGACGACCGCGCCCAGCATGAACCCGACCATGACCAGCCAGTGGGCCCAGCCGACCGTGCGGAACTTGGCCATGCGGGTGTGGGCGATGAACTCGACGCACATCTGCTTGAAGCGGGGAAGGAAGGGTCGCCAGCGGTCGGGTGCCGGTTGACCCAGCCGGACGATGCTCACCGTCTTCAGCACGCCACCGATGAAGGCGAACCAACACACGAGGCTCAACAGCACGCCGATGGTGCCCAACGTGATCGTCAGGGCATTCATGTCGCGGCCTTTCGTTTCAGGGCGGCGCGGGGGCCACCACGGGAATGCTCAAGATCGTAACCCGTCGTAAGTTACCCGTCAGTAACACTAACATCCTACTGACCGGTAACCAGAGTTTTTCGACGGTCTACCAGCATCGTCGGGGTATCCAATCGGCCTGAGAGGAAGCACCGACCGGACGTAACTGAAAGTCACGTTAGGTGGTCGAAAAGTGACCCCGCTCCCAAGGTCGTCCTAACTTCACTTTCCAGGCGTGCGGCAATGTGGACTCGCTAGGCCTCCTGCGGGAACATCACCGGGCGGCCGCTGTCACGGAGGCGATGCGATGGCGTTGCAATCGAATAACAATTGCTGCAGTTTGGTTGGGGCTTTCGGGCGGAGTTCCATCGATCGGCGGCTCTTGTCATTCGACTGAATTACGAAACACCGGTCATTACCCGTCGGTAACATGGAACCGGTAACGCGTTTCCTTTTTTGAACGTTCCGGTCGTGACTGCGCTGTTACTCTGAGCGTGTTTTCCGGCTCTGCTCAGGGTCGTGCGGGGAGGGCTCAGCGCGCAATCCGATCCAGAATACGGTTCTCCAGAACACGATTTTCCAGAACACGGTTTTCCAGAACTTCATCGGGACGTTCCTGAAAGAGGCATCCATGATCGTGAGAAAAGCTGTAGCCACAGCGGGAATGACGGCACTGGCCATCGTTTCAGCTGCTGGAGTTTCCCAGGCGGAACCCGTTGCGGTGCCCGCTTCCCCGCCGGTGTCGAGCGCACCGGCAGTGTCGTCGCTACCGTTCCACGACGTCGCCTCCCGGGAGGAGAACGACCGGGCCTTCGCCCAGTTCGGTACTCAGGTCGGTATCGCGGTTACCGTCGGGAGCTTGGTCGGGACCATCGCTGGCGCTGGAATTGGTTGTGTAGCAACGTTACCCGCGTGCCTTCCTGGTCTAGTGACCGGTGCCGGGATTGGTGGAGTGGTCGGGACTATCGTCGCCGGTGGTCCGACGCTGGGTGTGAGCGCCTATCAACTGTGGGAGACGTACAACGCCGCTCCTGGCACCTCCATCTACGCGGACCGCGACGAGTAGTCCCGGTCTCCCTGCTTCACCCCGTCGTGGCTCGTTCACGGCGGGGCTGTTCGCTGCCCGGGCTCGGAGAGCTGCTCCACAACGAAACCATCTCCCGGTCTGTTTGCTGGAGATTATCTGGATGCGCGCTCGGTAAATGGCGACTGGCCGGGTTTCCATTCTCGTGAATGGTCGTCGGTCCCTACTCGGTATCGGCATTATCGGATTGCACGAATTTATCGAATAGTGCCTCAATTGGGATCTGTCACAGGCGCACGTTACTGTTCTTTATGGATGGGGTTGAAACTCTAAGGGGATGGAATGAAGTTGCGTCGTTTCGTTACGACATCGGCTCTATTGGTTGGTGTCCTGGCGACGGGCTCAGGGGTAGCGGTCGCGGACCCGGCAGAATCTCGCGACGATATCGGGTACGAGGCGCACATCGAGGACCGTGCCGTCGTGACCACACTCGATGCCGGCGTGTTCGAGCTCTCCTCGGACGGGGAGTCGGTCGCGATCAAGGATGCAGGCGGGGCGACCGTAGTGTCGCTTCCTCTCGCGTACCGCTTTGATGGGCTCGAGTTTCCGTTCGAGGAGGAGATCACCGAAGACGGTAAGACGCTCCGACTGACACCGAGCGTCGACAAGGCCGAAGCCACGCCCGTCGCTCCCGACGACCGGATCGAGGCCATCGCGCTGCACGACGTCGCTTCGATCGACGAGAACACCCGAGCTCAATCGGCCTTTCAGCAGCAACTGGGAATTGCCACCACGGTCGGGAGTCTCGGCGGCACGATCGTCGGCGGAATCCTCGGATTCGCCGTCGGATGCGCTATCGGCACTCCCGTCGCGGTGTTCGGATGCCTCCCGTTCGGTGTCACCGGAGCCGGAATCGGCGCCATCATCGGCACCATTGTCGTCGGGGGTCCCACGCTGGTAGTCGCGGGCATCGATCTGATCAACACGCTGAACGCGCCTCCCGGCACCACGAAGTGGGTGAAGTAGGAGGCGTCCGTCCCCTCTTCTCGCCGCCCGCCCCCGTTACCTGGAGGGCGGGCGGTTCCCGTTTCGGTGAGTGAGCTCAATCACACCTGCTGAGCCGACTAGCGGATCTGGGGAATGCTTAGGCTACCCTTCGTGCGTCCCATCGCTGCGCTCATTGAAACGGATCTCGATGATTCTTCGAAGGTTTACCGCCACTTCCATGCTCGTCGTCGCGGCGATGGCCCTGGCAGCTGCGCCGTCGGCCGCCGAGCCCGCGCCGGGACCGGCGCCGGCCGCGCAGCAGGGCGTCCCGAACATCAACTACCAGACCGCGCGCGACGGAGACGCGGCTGTAGCAACCATCGACGCGGGGTTCTTCTCGATCAACGCCGCGAACGACACGGTCGACGTGGTCGATGACGGGGGCGCCGTGGTGGCCTCCATTCCGACCTTCTTCCGGGTCGACGACCTGCAGCACCCGTTCGAGGTTGCCGTCGACCACTCCGCCAAGGTCCTTCGGCTGGTCCCCAACATGGATCCCGCGGCCGCGACCCCCGTTCCTGTCGCGGAACGACTGACTCTGAACGATGTCGCCGCGCCGCAAGACAAGGCTGAGCGCGACAAGCGGGCGCTCGACGACTTCCAGCAGCAATTGGGAATCACGACGGCTATCACGGCCATCGTCGCGGCGATCATCGGTGGTGGCATCGGCTGCGCGATCGGCGTCATCCCGGGCACGGCCGGCCTGGTGATTCCCTTCCTCGGACTGGCCGGCCCGGTTGCCGGATGCATCGGCGGTGCCCTGATCGTCGCGCCCGTGGTCGCACTCGCCGGCACCATCGTGGTGGGCGGTGGCGCCCTCGTCGTGCTCGGGATTCAGTACTTCAACACGATCAACAGCCCCTTCGTTCCCCCCGCCGCTCCGGCTCCGGCCGCATGAGCGGCCGTTTCGCCGGTTCTCTGCGCACCGTCACCAGCGGCGCGATCCTGGTCGTGGCAGCGCTCGCGATCTCGGCAGGAACCACACACGCGGCGCCGGCTCCGACCGCCGACTCCCCGGACATCGGGTACGCGGCCCACGCCGAGGGCGCATCCGTCGTCACCTCCATCGACGCGGGAACGTTCCGCATCACCGACTCCGAGGACGCGGTGGAGGTGGTGGACGACGGTGGAACCGTCGTCGCCGCGCTTCCGCTCACCATCCGTGTGGGGGAGGCGGTCTATCCGATCGATGTCGACCTCGCGGAGCGGACCCTGCGTCTCACGCCCCGCGTCCCGGCTGATGTCGCGCAGTCGCTGAAGTCCGTGGCCGACGAGGGTTTCGACACGCAGGACGAACGCGATGACAAGGCACTGGCCGACTTCAACAGTTACCTCGGATACGCCACCCTGATCGGTGGCCTGATCTTCGGCGTCGTCTTCGGGGTCGTGGGTCTGGTCGTGGGCTGCGGGCTCTTCGCGGTGACACTCGTCGGCGCACCGGTCGGCTGCCTCGGCGGCCTGATGGCAGGTTTCGCCGCTGGTGGCCTCGTCGGAACCATCGTCGTGGGTGGCGCCGCTCTCGCGATCCTCGGCATCCAGTACCTCGTGACCGTCAACACGCCCTTCGTGCCGCCTGCGCCGACCGCCTGAATCACCGCGACCGACCGTCGGAAAAGATACGACGCGAGGTCCCGCTGGACGGCCAGTCCCCACGATTCTCGACATACGACTACGGCCCGCCTCCTCGAGGAGACGGGCCGTAGTCGTATGTCTGGTGCCGAGTGTTACGACGTGCGCACGCGCAGACCCGGGTTCTCCGCGAGGATCGTATTGATCGGGGTGGCGAACAACTCGGGACTTTCGCCGAGGACGAAGGTGACGACGTCCGCGACCTGGCACACGGGGTACTGGCCCACGTTAGAGGCGCTGGAGATGCCCAAGGCCTGAGTGCCGGTGACGATGGTGCCACCGCTGTCGCCCTGCAACGCGCACATGCTCGTCGAGAAGCTGTCTGCCAGGGTGCGTTCACCCACCGTGACGGTCTGGCCGACGGCCTTCACCACACCGCAGGTGTAGCCGGTGGTGAGACCGGACTTGCAGACGGGAGCACCGACGACGGGGTCGGCTGTTCCGGTGATCGCCAGAGGAGCGGCGCCGGGTACCCGGACACCGTTGTTCTCGAATCGGTGCGCAGCGCCCGCGTCGGCACGGATGATCGCGTAATCGTGGATGTCGAGACTCGTCTTGGCGAAGGTGCCCACACGCGGACCCGTCCCGCCCGGGGCGAGCGCGAACGCCTCGGACGCGTCGGCGGTACCGGCGGCGGCGAGGTTGGGGTCGCAGTGTCCGGCCGTGATGTTCACCGGTCCACCCGAGTTGTCGGTGCCGTTGAAACCGAGCGAGCAGCGCAGACCGATGCCACCACCCAGCGACCCGTAGGCGTCACCGCCCAGCAGGGAGTCGGCGGGCATGACCTCTGCGATCGGTGCGAGGTCGGTGGACGGCTGCGGGGCAGCAGTGGCCGGTGACTGCACCACCCGTGCCCCCTGCAGGAAGTCGGGAAGCTGCAAGCCACCTGCGTTGTCGGCGCGAAGTACCAAGCCGTTGTTGACGATGTCGATGGTGACACCGCGAACGAGGTCGGCGACCGCGGGCGGTTGCGTGTCGAGCCAGCCGTCGAGGGTCTTCAGCTGCGCCTGCAGGCTGCTCTCACTCTGGGCCACGTCCTTGACCTGGAAGCCGGCCTCATGGGCGGCGGCCACCGCGGCATCCTTGTCGGCGCCGTCGGCCACACCGACGATGGCGTTGCCTGCGTCATCGAGCCAGGTACCGGCGAAGGCGTCCGGGAACTGGATGCGGGTGATCTTGGCGAACTCGGCGAGTTTCTGGCCCAGCTCCGCATGCTCCAGGTACTGGTCCGGGCTCAACGCGAGGTCACGCTGGATCGCGTCGATCAGTTCGACCGGAAGCGCCGCAGCTTGATCGGAGACTTCGGGTTCGACCGGATCAGCCTGGGCGGAGGCGGTCACGGGACCGAGGAGCAGCAGCGCTGCCGAGCCGAACACGGCGGCACGACGTGCGATGGAGCTACGCATAGGGGCCTTTCTCAGTTCGTTTGTTCGCAGGCGCTCGCGGCGCATACGAATACGGCCCCCGCGGGTGGGGCCGTACACAGTCGGAGTCGACTATATGGGTTCCGGCCGTCTAATCCCACCTGTAACACTGTCGGCTGCGGCCGATCGGCCGACGGGCACACACACAATCCGACTCGAGCCCCGGACCGCGAAAACGACCTCGCCCGGCATCCGAGTGACGGATACCGGGCGAGGTGGAAGTACAGCGGAACTAGTCGGCGTTGGTGCGGACCTGCAGGCCGGAACCCGCTGCCGCGACGATGTCTGCCACCGGTATCCCGAGGTTGGCCGTACCGCCCTCGGGGGCCAGGACCAGGTTGGCCTCCGTGCAGTTCGGCGCCCCACTGGCGTTGGATCCACTCGTGATTCCCAGAGCAAGCGTTCCGGTGACGATTGCACCGCCACTGTCACCGGCGAGCGTGCAGGCGGTGCCGGCGAACCCGTTGATCACACGATTGCTGCCATCCGCCATGAACAGCTGCGTCTCGACGTGGTCGGCGGCCACCACACCACACGTGAAGGACGACGTCTGTCCCGACTTGCAGATCGGGGCACCCACGACGGGCCGGGCAGTGCCCGTGATCTGCAGTGCGGTGCCGTTCGCGCCGCGGATCGCGGGACGGTCGAGGCCGGCCTGAACGCCGGCGTCGTTGAGCTTGATGA
The DNA here is from genome assembly GCF_018343855.1 of Rhodococcus sp. USK13. Classification (NCBI taxonomy): domain Bacteria; kingdom Bacillati; phylum Actinomycetota; class Actinomycetes; order Mycobacteriales; family Nocardiaceae; genus Rhodococcus; species Rhodococcus sp. USK13. Next base: position 2,598,946 of record NZ_CP069242.1, read on the forward strand.
GCGAGTAGTCCAGCTTGTCGGCGGGGTTACCCACAGAGGAGTGGGAGAACGCTCCGATCTGCTGGCTGTCGTCGACGTTCTGGTGATTCGGGAGGAATACGGGGGACGGCTGGCCTTCCGCAGGATTGCAGTGGCCTGCGCTGATGTTGTACGACTGACCGCTGTCGTCCACTCCGTTGAAACCGAGGGAGCACACGGAAATCTCGCCGATCGGCGTCTTCGGAAGTTCACCCACCGTCGTGATGTAGGTGTCGCCGCCGAGGGGGCCCCTCTCGACCGGACCGCCGCCGGGACTCAGCATGACCTTGACGTTGGCGAGGAGAGTCGGCAGGTTGAGCGCCTGACCGATGGGTGAATTGACGACGTCGATGACGACGCGGTTCTCGAGTACGTCGATCGACGCGGAGTTGATCTGCGAGGCGACATCCTTGGGGAGGCCCGCGATCCAGCCGTTCACGTCGGAAAGAGTCTTCTCGAGGCCGTTCGCGGAGACCGGCGCGATGCGCGTCGTATACCCGGCCTCAGCCGCCTTCGCGGCAGCCTCCGTGGTGGTGACCGCAACGACGGGCTGTCCGTCGAGCCCGATCCAGGCACCTGCGAAGCCGTCCGGGTGCTCGGCTCGGAAATCCTCGGCGTAACTACCCAGCTCCTGAGCCTTCGCGGCGCGGTCGAGGTACTCCTGCGGGCTGATCTTCAGATCGCGGGTGATCGCTTCGACGAGTTCGGCCGGCAACGCGTCCGCACTCAGCTGAGTTGTGCTGTCGGGCTGCGTAACGGGGTCTGCCTGGGCGGCGGTCGAGAACGGAAAGAGGAGAAGCATCGCCGAGGCGCCTACTACAGCGGCGCGGTGCGCCAGCACGTTACGCATGAAATCCCTTCTGCACGGAACCCGATGTCGAGGGATTCCTTCTGGGTGGGTATCAGCGCCCCACCTTAGGCTACGAACGCATAAACATGTCGGTGAGGTGTGACCGAAGCCTCTACTCGGCCGCTCCCGCCACCGTCGTGGTCGTGGTCGTCGTCGTGACCGACTCCGTCGACGTCTCCGTCGTAGTCGGTGTGGTCGTAGTCGGCGCCGTGGTCACCGTCGTCGGTGCCGTCGTCGTCGTCACGATGGTGACGGGCGGAAGCGTGATAACCGCCGGCGGCGGGGGCGGTGGCACGAACTGTGACGTCGTCGCCACCGGTGTCGGCTCGACCGCCGTATACGGAGGCGGGGCGACGTCGGTGGTCGCCGGCACTTCCTCGGAAACCGCAGTGGGAAATACGACCGGCGCCTTCACCGCCGTCGTTGTCGACGACGGCAGCAGCGACGCGGTCTGGGCGTCCTGGATGGCGGGAACGGCCGTGCTGCCGGTGTCGGTGAGGGCGAAGGCCACCGCACCACCGATGGCGATCAGTGCGGCCGCGGCGGCACCGACGAAGATCAACGGTCTGCGGGTGGTGCGCTTCGCGGCGGGTACCGGCGGGGTGAAGCCGGTCGGTACAGCGGCCGGCCCGGTGGCGACCGACGGGTCCGCGGCCGAACCTGCGACGACCGGCGCGGCGACGACAGCGGGCACATCCGCGACGGCGGAGTACGCGGTGTGCACGGGAGGTGCGATCACCGGGATCGACTCCGTGTCGGCCTGGGTGTCGTCGGGAGTCAATGCCAAGCCGGCGGCAAGCAGGGCCGCGCCGTGGGCCGGGGACTCGTCCGAGGCGGCCAGCGCCACCGACTCTGCGACGAGGGTCGCCTCCTGCAGCCCCATGTAGTCGAGGGATTCGCGGAGCTTCGTCACCGTGTCCGCGGCCCAGTCCGACGGATGAGTGGCGGTCACCTTCACCGTCCCCGTCAGCCCCTCGGCCGCCTCGCGGAAGAGACAGAACATGGCGGTGGCGACGAGATCTTCCGCCCGGGTGAGCGTGCCCGCGTACTCGATCCCGGCAGGCTCGCCGACTCGGGCGAGGAAATCCTGCACCGACCCCGTCGACTCCGTACCGGGGTCACCGAGCTGCACTGTGCCGTCCGGTGCCGTGAACAGGACGGACGGATGCTCGATCGTTCTCACATCGGTGCCCGAGGCGGTCACCACCGCAGTGGAGACCGAATGGCCGACGGTGAGTCCGACTCCGGTGGTCATCGCAGATCCTTACTGGGCGCACGGTCGTGGGTGCGTCACCGCACCATTCTTTGGGTGCGTCACCGCACTAGTACATGAGGTGCGTCACCGCACTATTACATGAGGTGCGTCACCGCACCACTGCACAGTGTGTCGCCCGACGAGGTCGAATGGTTACACCGCTCCCGGCGTCAGGAGCGTGCGGTGTCCGACGTGGTCCCATGTCCCATGGCCCGCAGCATCGACAGCAGCTCCGACCGCGACTCGGCGCCGAGGCGCCGCCGAATCCGTGCCACGTGATGTTCGATCGTCTTGGCGGAGATGTACAACCGGCTTCCGATCTCCCTGTATGTCAGGCCCTGGACGAGCAGCTCGGCCACCTCGGCTTCGCGGTCGGTGAGGGTGCCCGGGGCACTCGGACCGGCAACTGTTGCGGGCTCCGCGCCCGTCGCTGTCGCTGCCGGCTGGCGGAGGGCCCGCGCCACCTGGAGCAACGCGGTGGCCACTCTGGTGTCGGAGGCGCGCAGCGCGGCCTCTCCGGCCAGGCGCGCACCATCCCAGGGAAGTCCGATCCGGTCGAGGATCCGGGCAGCGTCCTCGACGGCTGCGACATCGATATCCCCCTGCAGCACCCGCAACCAGGCCCGCCCGGCACCGGCGAGGCCGGCGGCGTAGGCGCTGACCTTCGAGGCTTCACCGAGGGCCCGCGCGTGCGGGATCAGATCGGCGGGGCATTCGGCCAGGATCGAGGCCTGGACGCCGTACCAGTGCAGGGCCGACGCCCACATGGCGGGTTCGCCGAGAGTGCGTACCAGCGACTGCGCGTTTTCGACCAGATGGGTGATGCGGGCCGCCTCGCCCACCCGGATCGACGTCAACCACAGCTCACCGAGGGGTAGCAAGCTCAAGAGGTCCACCGAATACTCGGCGAGAACCCCCTGCGCTCCGGCCCACGCCTGCAACAGTGCGGCGTTGTCACCGGTCCGCCGTGCCAAACCGACCCGCAGGCCGTGGACGAACAGAAGATCACGCTGGTGCATGGTGTCGACGTCGAGCGAATCGAGCCGGGCCTGCGCCGACGGGAGGTCACCGCGCACCATGGACGTCCACGCCGTCAGGAGGTGGTGTCGATTCGCGGTGACACTTCCGGGCCGGTCGCTCTCCCGGGCACGAGCGAGCACGGCTTCCGCGTGGGCGAGTTCACCGCAATGGAGGGCGGCCAGAGCCGTGATCGCGGCTGGGGAGTCGGGCAGCACGCGGGGCCGCGCGGCGCGGCCCGGCAACGACAGCGCTCGGGTGAGGGAGTTCAGTGCCGCATTCGCGGAACCGGTCACCGAGTGCACGAGCCCGGTTGCGACGAGGGCGGCACCGGCGGTGGTGGCCGTCGGAGGCGCACCGGCGCTCGCGGCGAGGACGGATTGCGCCTCGTCGAGCCGGCCGGCGACGACCAGAACGGAGGCGGCGACGGAGGCGTCCGAACCCACCCGGCTCGGGCCCAGCCAGGCGTACAACTCGGCACTGCGGTCGATCATCCCGCAGTAGGCGGCTCCGGCGGCCGACACGCGCACGGCAGCAGCCAGATCCGCATCACTGACGGAGGCAGACCGCTCGAGAACCGAATCGGCCAGACCCACGGCCGTGTCGAGGTCACCACTGAGGGCGCAGGCCTCCGCGTAACCGAGAACGGCGGCGTCGTCGAGCCGGCCGACGCGTTCGGCGTCGCCGTACAGCGACACCGCCTCGGCCGGATCGGCCAGTTCTGCTCGGCTGCAGAGGAACTCGGACAATTCGCTACTGCGGACACCCGTCTTGGCCACTGCCCGGGCGACGGGGAGGGTGAGCGTACCCGCGGCGACATGATGGGTGAGCAGGCGGCGAGCCAACGCGTGTACGCGGTTCTCGCCGAGGACACCGGCGAGACGGCGGCGATGCGGCTCGACGAGGGTGTCACGGTCGTCGACGAAACCGTCCGCGCGCAACACCTCGATCACACTGCGTGCGGAGTCGGGTTCTATGCCGAGGACGGCGGCGACCACGATCTCGTCGGGGTCGCTCCCGAGCAGCAGCAATCCGAGTACCGACAGCTGGGAAGCATCGAGCGACGCGAGGTCGCGGTGGGTGGCGGGTGCAGGCGACGGAGGTCGTGTGGACACCGGCGGTCCCTATCCGCCGTTGCCGGATGGAAAGTTGGGCACAGGTAATTGCTGAGGCGCCGTCGGTATGTACCCTCCGACGATCTGCGCTCCCTCTATGAAGGAATTCGCGATTTCGCCGCCGTCCGGCTGGACAGGAACAGGTGCCGGCGCGGGGGCCGGCGCGGGAGCGGGAGCCGGTGCCGGTGCCGGTGCCGGCGCAGGGGCAGGGGCAGGGGCAGGGGCAGGTGCGACGGGCTGAGCGCCGGGGGCGGCCGGGACGGGGGCCGGTCCGACCGGTGCCGGCGCAGCCGGGGCTCCGGGTGCTGCTACCGGAGTGGCGACACCAGCGGCGGTTCCGGGCACGCCCGTCGCCGCGACACCGGCTGCTGCACCGGGATCTGCCGCTGCCGACGTGCCGGGGGCGGCCGCCTCGGCGGGGGTGCCGGAGGTCGTCGCCGAGCCGCCCGAGGTGCTCGACAACTGGGAGGTGGCCGAGTCCGACTCGGTCGTCGGGGCGGTCAACGCGGTGCCGAGCGAGAGCCCGCCGGCGCCGAGTAGCACGATCGCCGCCGCGGACGCCGCGATGATGCCGGCCTTCTTCTTCCTGGACATTCCAGTGGGTAGGGGATCGGCGAGGACCGGTGCCGGTGTTCGTGGTGTGAAGGCGACGGTCTCGGCGTCGGAGTCGACGTGAGCGACCGGAACTGCCGCAGCGGCGGGCGCGGCGACGGGCACGCCTGCAGGCATCCGGGCGACGGTCGGGGCGGCGGCGCGTCCGGCATTGCGCTCGCCCGCGAGTAGGGCCGCACCGAGCGCGGCGGTGTGCGCCGGACGTTCCGCGGCGATCACCGGGACGCGCAGTTCCGCGGACAACAGCTCGGCGACCAGCGGAATGGCGGCACTTCCCCCGGTGAGCACCACCTGGGTGATGTCGCTGGACTCGAGGCCGGCAGCATGGATGCTCTCGCGGACGAGCGTCACCGATTCCTGAAGTGGTTCGCCGATGAGGTCCTCGAGCTCGGAACGCACCAGCCGCACGTCCGTGGAGACTCCGGGAAGCTCGATACTGATAGTGGCCTCCGTGTCGGAGGAAAGAGCCTCTTTCGCGGCGGTGCAGCGCGCGCGCAGCAAGGTCAGTGCGGCCACGGTGTCCGGAGCGAACGGATCGATGTCCCCGAACTGCTCGGCGACGTTACCCAGTACGTACTGCATGGTGGCGTGGTCGAAATGTGCGCCACCGAAGTCTTCGGAGCGGACCGGCTTACCGAGCACACCGGCACCCTCACCGTTCTCGGTGGAACGGAACAAGGTGATGTCGAGGGAGGTGCCGCCGAGGTCGTAGATCACGGTCACCGCGTCGCGGAGCGTGCCACGGGTTCTCTCGAGCCATGCCGTCACGGCCTGCGCTTCGGATACCAGGGTGGCGTCCGCGACACCGGCTTGTTCCAGCGCCGACGCCAGCACACCGACCGTGTACGGCGACCAGACAGTGGGGTGGGTGACCACCGTGGTCGGCATCCCGTGTCTGCCCGATGCGGCTTCGTGCACGATGCAGCTGACCGCCGTGGCGACGAGGTCCTCGCCGGAGTAGGTCGAGCCGTCGTCGGCGAGTATCCCCACCGGATCCCCGACACGGTTCGCGAAATCGGAGACCGCGATGGCGTCCGGCTCCTCAGGATCGGTGCCGAGGACCGGTGCCCGATCGGGGGAGAGGTGGAGAATGCTGGCCCGTGACAGGACGGTGAGGTCCGAGGCCTCCGCAACACCCGTCCCGTCCGCGTCGACTGCGGCCACCGTATTGACCGATCCGACACCGATGCCGAGCGCTGCAGCCATGTTCCACTCCTGTGGTCCGGGCGGGCGGGCGCCGCCGTGTCATCTGGACGGCACCGCCGCCGTGTCATCTGGACGGCACCGCCGCCGTGTCCATTAGACGGCACCGCCGTCGTGTTCTCAGACGGCACCGTCGTCGTGTCGTTACCCGGCTTGTCGCGTGCAATGGCTGTTTCGTTACGTCGACAGTGCAGGTCGCCGCACATGACGGGGACGATCCCCTAACGGCCCCCTACCCCCTAACGAGGTGCCGGTTCCCCCCGAGGGGGCATCCCCGATCGAGGGTGCGGGAGTGGGGGGCCGCTCCCCGTTGGGAAGGGGGCCGCCGATCCATAACGTGGGTTTCACTCGCCGTCACAGCTGTTGTGGTGGCCACCCGAACTCCCCGATCCTCGACCACAGGAGAGATTGCCATGGCTACCAACGCCGTCCTCGAGTTCATCCTCGGCCTTCTTCGCGACGAGCAGGCTGCTGCCGCTTACTGCGCCAACCCGACGGACGCACTGTGCGCCGCAGGCCTCGAGGGTGTGACCCACGCCGACATCGTGTCCGTCGCCCCGATGGTGGCCGAGTCCGGACTGTTCGCGGGCGGCGGAGCCGACCTGGCTGCCATCGTCAACGCCGGCACCGGCGTCGTCGGTGACGTCGCCGGTGGGATCGGTGCCGGAATCGGCGGTGGCCTGGGCGGTGGCCTCGGACTCGGTGGCGGACTCGGCGGTGCAGTAGGCGTCGGAGCGGGTGCCGGCCTCGGCCTCGGCGCCGGTCTCGGCGGCGACTTCGACTTCGCGGCAGAACTGACCGCAGCCTTGAGCGCGGCACTCGGTGCGGCGCTCGAGATCGGGGGCGAGATCGGTGCGCAGCTCGGTGCTGCACTCGGTGCGGCACTCGACGCTGCGCTGTCTCTCACCGGTGGCCTCGACCTCGGTAGCGCCCTCGACATCGGCGGCGTCATCAGCGGTGCACTCGACGGCTTCCTCGGCCTCGGCGGCGAGATCACGGCCCAGCTCGCCGCTGCTCTGACGGCAGCTGTCTCCGCGGTCCCGGCAATCGATCTGACCGGTGGACTGACCGCGATCCTCGCTCCGGCGCTGGCCATCGGCGGCGACCTGGGTGCCGAGGTGGGTGCTGCCCTCGGCGCGGTTCTCGGTGTGGTCGGTGACGTGAGCGGCGACCTCGGCGGTGACATCCTCGCCGGCATCGGCGGTGGACTGGACCTCGGTGGCGCACTCGGCTCGACGCTCGGTGGTGTGCTCGGAGTGGACGCCGGTCTCGGTGGCGCTCTCGGCGCGGCACTCGATGCTGCGATCGGTGCGGGCGGCGGCCTCGGCGCGACGCTCGAAGGCCTGCTGGGTGGCGATCTGCTCGGTGATGTGGCGGGTTCGCTCGACGGTGTGCTCGGTGCGGATCTCGGTGGTGTGCTCGGTGGCGCGCTGGGTGGGGTTCTCGGTGCCGGTGGTGACCTCGGTGCGGATCTCGGTGGTGCGCTCGGTGCGACTCTCGGTTCGATCGCCGATCTCGGTGGTGGCCTGGACCTGGACGCGGTTCTGGCTGCGGAGGGTGGTCTCGGTGCGGTTCTCGGTGGTCTGCTGGGCGGCGAGCTCGGTGTCGGTGGCGATCTGACCGCTGGCCTGGGTACCGCCTTGGAGGCGGTTCTCGGTGCCGGTGGCGGGTTGGACCTCGGTGCGGTTCTCGGTGCGGATGGTGACCTCGGTGGTGCGTTGAGCGGTCTGCTCGGTGGTGTGCTGGGTGCCGGTGGCGATGTCAGTGCCGATCTCGGTGGTGCGCTGGGTGGTCTGCTCGGTGGCGCCCTGGATCTCGAGGGTGGTCTCGGTGGCGCCTTGTCGGCTGCGCTGGAGAGCGGTCTGGGACTCGATGCCGCGCTCGGCACGGTCCTCGGTGGGGCGCTCGGGCTCGACGGTGGCCTGGCCACCGAGTTGGGCAGCACCCTCGAAGCGGTATTGGGTGCCGGTGGTGTGACGGATATCGACCTCGGCGGCCTGCTGGGTGGCGATCTGCTCGGTGATGTGGCCGGTTCGCTCGACGGTGTGCTCGGTGCGGATCTCGGTGGTGTGCTCGGTGGCGCGCTGGGTGGGGTTCTCGGTGCCGGTGGTGACCTCGGTGCGGATCTCGGTGGTGCGCTCGGTGCGACTCTCGGTTCGATCGCCGATCTCGGTGGTGGCCTGGACCTGGACGCGGTTCTGGGTGCGGAGGGTGGTCTCGGTGCGGTTCTCGGTGGTCTGCTGGGCGGCGAGCTCGGTGTCGGTGGCGATCTGACCGCTGGCCTGGGTACCGCCTTGGAGGCGGTTCTCGGTGCCGGTGGCGGGTTGGACCTCGGTGCGGTTCTCGGTGCGGATGGTGACCTCGGTGGTGCGTTGAGCGGTCTGCTCGGTGGTGTGCTGGGTGCCGGTGGCGATGTCAGTGCCGATCTCGGTGGTGCGCTGGGTGGTCTGCTCGGTGGCGCCCTGGATCTCGAGGGTGGTCTCGGTGGCGCCTTGTCGGCTGCGCTGGAGAGCGGTCTGGGACTCGATGCCGCGCTCGGCACGGTCCTCGGTGGGGCGCTCGGGCTCGACGGTGGCCTGGCCACCGAGTTGGGCAGCACCCTCGAAGCGGTATTGGGTGCCGGTGGTGTGACGGACATCGACCTCGGCGGCCTGCTGGGTGGCGATCTGGGTCTCGGACTCGGTGGTGACCTCGGACTCGGTGGCGAACTGACTTCCGAGCTGACGACGGCGCTCAGCGGTGCCCTCGGATTGGGCGGCGAGGCCGGTGCGGATCTCGGAGCCGTTCTGGGCGGTGCCCTGGAGAGCGGTCTCGGACTCGGCGGCATCCTCGAAGGCGGTGCGGATCTCGGAACCACAATCAGCAGTGCACTCGGTGGGGCCCTCGGAGTCGACGGTGACGCCACCGCCGGCCTCGGCGCAGCCCTCGATGCGGCGCTCGGAGCCGGTGGCGGGGTCGACCTCGATGCGGTGACCGATCTCGGTGGTCTGCTCGGCGGCGCCTTCGGTGTCGGTGGCGGCGCAGGAGCCGATCTGGGTGCAGCTCTCGGCGGCGTCCTCGGTGGCGCACTCGAAACCGGCGGCGCTCTGGACCTCGACACCGTCCTCGGTGGCGAAGGAAGCATCGGTAGCACTCTCGGTACCGCTCTCGGTGGTGTCCTCGGGGCCGACGGTGACCTCAGCGCCACGCTCGGCTCCGCATTGGAGACCGCTCTCGAGGCCGGCGGTGGACTCGATCTCGACTCGGCTCTCGATGCCGACCTCGGACTCGGTGCTGGTGCCGGTGTGGGCGGGGCCCTGGACGGTGCTCTCGACGCGGGTACCGACCTCGCGGGCGGCCTGACCGGCGGCATCGACGGCGCCCTCGGTGGACTGATCGACGCAGGTAGTGAGCTGACGGGCAACGTCGGTGGAGCTGTCGGCGGCGGTGTCGCCGGTGGTGCGGAGACCGCGGCGGGCATCGGTGCCGGAGTGGCGGCCGGTGTCGGTGCGGTCGCCGACGCGGGCGCCGACCTCGGCGGCAACCTCGGAACCAACCTGGTCGGCGGTCTGGAGACGGCCGGTGGCCTCGGCGCCGGTCTGACGAGCGGCCTCACCGGCGGTCTCGGCGGAATCTTCGATACCGGCGCAGGCCTGGGCACCGCGGTGACCGGAACTGTCGACGGTGCCGTCGACGCGGTCGGCGAAGCAGGTGCCACGGTCGGTGCCGTGGCCGACGCAGGCGCGAACGTCGACGCCAACCTCGGCGGTGCGCTCGACACCGCGGCGAACCTCGGCGGAACCGTCGAAGGCGCGCTGGACACGGCGGCGAACGTCGGTGGAACCCTCGGTGGCACGGTGGACGCCGCGACCGGAATCGGTGGCGACGTCGCCGGTGGAATCGAAGGCAGCGTGGACAGCGCGGTCGACGCCACCGCAGGTATCACCGGTGGCCTCGACGCCACCACCGATGCGGTGACCGACCTCGGTGCCGGACTGTCGGGTGGCGTGGGTGGCCTCGGTTCGCTCGGCACCTCGGTCGGTGGAGCCCTCGACGGAGCTGTCGATGGTGCCGCCGGAGTGGGCGGTGCGATCGACGGTGGCGCTTCGGCCGGTGGATCGGCCGAAGCGGACGCGACCACGGGCGGTTCGGCCGACATCGGAGCGGTCGGCGGGGCTGTGGCCGACACCACCGGTGAGATCGGCGGCGGCCTCGAGTCGACGCTGGGCGGCACTGTCGATGCGGGTTCCAACGCCTGGTCCTCGATCGACGCCCAGGACGCCTTCGGTGCGGAGTCGAGCCTGACCGGTGATTCGGAAGGCTCCCTGTTTGCCGACACCGACTCCTCGGTGGCACCCACGCAGCACGTCACGGACGTTGTCGATCACTTCGAACCGTGATGAGACGGCGGTTCCGGCATCCCCCAGACGGGGCGGCCGGAACCGCCGTACGATGTAACGAAATCAGCCCCGGACGCGTTATGCGGTCGGGGCTGATTCCACAGTCGGGTGTACGTGTACCGAAGTTCGGTGCGCGCACGAGGTCGGAAGAATTGCGGGTCAACGGAACTCATGGACAGTGCAGCCGCTAGAAGCAGTGCCGCCAAGCACAGTGCCGCCGAGCGCAGTGCAACCGCCGAGCACGGCGCCACTTCTGCGCAATCCATGACCGCTCTGCTGGAGCAGACTCTGGACGTCGCGCGGCGGTTCGGACGCGGAGATCTGGCGCAGCGGCTGGACCAGGCCCGGAACCGCGTCCTCGATCCGCGGATGCGCATCGTGGTGGTCGGCCCGCTCAAGCAGGGCAAGAGCCAGTTCGTGAATTCACTGCTCAACCTGACCGTGTGCTCGGTCGGTGACGACGAGACCACCGCTATTCCCACCCTCGTGCAGAATGCGGAGACTGCATCGGCGGAACTCGTCCTCGCCGATCCCGGCGCAGATCCGATTCGGGTCCCGCTGCCTCTCGAGGAGCTGACCGGCATTACGCCCGCCTCACCCCGGGCCGGGGGTCGGGAGGTACTGCGGGTCGAGGTCAACGTGCCGAGTCCCCTGCTGGCGGACGGCTTGGTCCTGGTCGATACTCCCGGCGTGGGCGGCGCGGGCAACCCACATGCCGCGAGCACGCTCGGACTGATTCCCGCCTCCGACGCCGTCTTCGTTCTCTCCGACGCGAGCCAGGAGTTCACCGAACCGGAGCTCGGGTTCATCAGGCAGGTCACGAGCCTGTGCCCGTCGGTGGCCTGCCTGATCAGCAAGACAGACCTGTATCCCCATTGGCGGGACATCGTCGAGGCTGATCGAGGGCACCTCGCGCGCGCCGGCCTCGACGTACCGCTGATTCCCATTTCCTCACTCCTCCGATCCCACGCGCTGCGGCTGCAGGACGAGGAGCTCAACACCGAATCGGGCTTCGTCGAGCTCTACGCCTTCCTCCGCGATCGGGTGGTGGCCCGCGCGGAGTCGAACACGCGCCGCGCGGTGTCGCTCGACGTGTCCTCGGTGGCCGAGCATCTGACCCTGGGAATCGGCAGTGAGCTTGCCGCTCTTCGTGATCCGGCCAAGGGTGTCGCTGCCGTCGCCGAGCTACAGAAGGCGAAGGCCGCGGCGGAAGATCTGCACAAGCGGACGTCGCTGTGGCAGCAGACCCTCGGCGACGGTATCGCCGACCTGGCCGCGGATATCGATCACGATCTCCGCGACCGGCTGCGCCGCGTGACGCGGGAAGCCGAGGAAACCGTCGACCAGGGCGACCCGGGCAAGGACTGGGACGCGTTGGGGCAGTGGCTCGAGCAGGAGTTCGCCACCGCTATCGGTGACAACTTCGTGTGGGCGCACGACCGCGCGCTGTGGCTCGCCGAGGTGGTGGCTCAACACTTCGCCGAAACCGGTGCCGTGGAGCTTCCGCACCTCGACATCGCGAACGTCGACGGGGTCCTCGAGCCCGTCGCTTCGCTCGCAGATCTCGAGTCGGGGCGGATCGGCATCACCCAGAAGGTGCTCGTCGGTATGCGCGGCTCGTACGGTGGTGTGCTGATGTTCGGGCTCATCACCACCATGATGGGCATGGCGCTGGTCAACCCGATCTCGATCGGGGCCGGCGTCCTTCTCGGTACCAAAGCGTATCGAGAGGACAAGGAGAGCCGGGTCCTCAAGCGGCGGGGCGAGGCGAAGGCGGCCATCCGCCGGTTCGCGGACGACGCCAGCTTCCAGGTGGGCAAGGAGTCGAAAGACCGGCTCCGCTCGATCCAGCGGTTGCTGCGCGATCACTTCACAGGCATCGCCGAGCAGGCATTGCGCTCGATCAACGATTCGTTGCGTGCCGCGCAGGAGGCGGCCAACCTCGAGTCCACCGAGCGCACGCGCCGGATCGCGCAACTCGAGAAGGATCTGCACATCGCCTCCGAACTGAAGGAGCGGGCAGCCCAGCTCGTCGTCGGCGACGCCGGAGCGATCACGGCATGACCGCAGCGCCACTTCCGGAGGCCCGCAGGCTGATCGCGTCGGCCAGGCAGCTCTACGCCGGCCGGCCCGAGATTCGCGATCAGCTCACCGAATGCGCTCGCCGCCTCGAACAACCACTGCGGGTAGCGCTGGCGGGTTCTCTGAAAGCCGGTAAGTCCACGTTGCTCAATTCGCTGGTGGGCCAAGACATCGCCCCCACGGATGCGACGGAGTGCACCCGTGTCGTCACCTGGTATCGCAGCGGGTCGACGCCCGCCGTCACCGCCTGGTACCAGGCGGACGGCCCCGACGGCGCGTTGGCCTCGGCGAACGTTCCGGTGTTGCGCCGGGACGGACATCTGACTTTCGACCTCGGGCATCTGACCGCCGCGCAGGTGGACCGACTCGATGTGGAGTGGCCCTCGTCGGCGCTGGCCCACACCACCATCATCGACACGCCCGGCACCTCCTCGCTGTCGCGGGACGTGTCGGCGCGCACCCTCGAGATGCTCACCCCCGACAACGAGGCTTCCGGTGCCGACGCCGTCGTCTACCTTCTGCGCACCCTGAACGCGACGGATGTGCAGTTCCTCGGCCAGATCGGGGACCACGTGGGGGACGAGTCGGGTCCGCTCGGTGTCGTCGGTGTCGTGTCCCGGGCCGACGAGGTAGGGGCGGGACGCCTCGACGCCATGATGTCGGCGAAGGAAGTGGCGTCCCGGTTCGCGGGCGAGCTCGAACGCACCGGGCTGTGCCAGGCGGTGGTTCCCGTCGCAGGTCTGCTGGCCTTGGGTGCCCGTACGATGCGGCAGGCCGAGTTCGCCGCATTCCAGCACCTGGCCGAGGTGTCGGTGGACGACCTGAACATGGCCATGCTGTCGGCCGACCGTTTCGCCCGGGAAGACAGCCCGCTGCCCGTCGATGCTCGGATGCGGGCGCAGCTGGCCGACCGGTTCGGGCTGTTCGGCATTCGAATGGCCGTCACGTTGATTCGGCTGGGCACCCGGGACTCGCCGACGCTGGCCGCTGAACTGGTGGAGCGTAGTGGGCTCGACGAGTTGCGTCAGGTCATCGACATCCAGTTCGGGCAGCGTGCCGACCAGTTGAAGACACACTCCGCGCTGGTTGCGTTGAAGCGGGTGCTCACCGCCCATCCGGTGCAGGGCGCAGGCGGGATCCTGCTGGCTGCCGAGCGTCTGCTGTCCGATGTGCACGGGTTCCAGGAACTGCGGCTCCTCGGGCGCCTGCGGTCCACCGAGGTGGGGCTACCCCCCGACGACCTGGCCGAGCTGCAGCGACTGATCGGCGGATTCGGGATCTCGATCTCCGAGCGGCTCGGGACCGACGGTGACGACGCGGTGGAGTTGCAGCGGATGAGGGCACTCGCCGCCGTCCGGAAATGGCGGGAACGCGCTCGTCACCCGTTGTTGGACCAGTTCACCGCCCGGGCGTGCACCGTTGCCGCACGAAGCGCGGAAGGCGTCCTGGAAGAGCTGAACTCGGTACTTCTGTAGCGCGTCAGGTTGCCGAGACGCCCGCGATTTCGCCTTCCCGGAATGCCTCCACGAACAGCTGGTGATCCTTGCGGCTCACCTCCGCATACGCGAGGCCGAAGTCGATGATCTCCTCGACGAACTGGTCGAGCCGACCCTCGATCACACCATGGATGGCGTCTTCGGTCTGAAATGTGACCAGGGTCTGATCACTGTCCTCGTCGGAGACGCAGTGAACCTTCGCGGTCGCCCGGCCCAGGTCTTCGAGCACGGGGGCGATCTCCTCCGGTTCGGTGAGGTCGGACCAGTCGAGGTCCAGTTCGTACGGTGACAGTTCGGCGACCACGAATCCGGTGTCCCCGATCTCGGTGTAGCCGAGCAGGGGATCGGTGTGGACCTGCAGGGCGCGCTGGCTCACCACGGTGCGGTGACCCTCGTGCTCGAAATAGTTGCGGACGGCCGGCTCGTCGACGATGCGGCTCGGGGCCGCGACATTGCCCTGTTTGATGGACAGCACGATGTCGTTCTCCAGTGCCTGGGTTGCGCCCTCGATGAGCACGTTGTACGCCGGAAGTCCAGCGCTGCCGATTCCGAACCCCTTGCGCCCCACCACATCTTTGATGCGATAGAAAACCGGTCGCTCCGACCTCTTGTTGGGGGGCACTCGTTCGATGTAGGCGTCCAGCGACTCGCACACGGTGTCGCGTTCGTTCTCGTCCAGTTCCCGGACCCCGCGACCGCGGCGGAAGTGCCGGTCGTAATCGTCGAGCACCGTGACCGAGTCGAGGAGGCTGACACGGGTGGCGAGGCGGGCCTGCAGGAGAAGGTCGTGGATGCTGCCGCGGGAGTTGTCCAGCCGCAGCGCGTACGCGTCGTCCGCCTCCTGCTGTACGTAATGCATGACCTGTTCGACGTACGTACGCAGATAGGTCTCTGCCAGTGCTCGGACATCACTCTCGGGCAGAGCCTTCTGCCAGCCCATCAGCGCGAGGCTGGCCACGAAGCGCCGAAGGTCCCAGCTGAAGTGCCCGACGTAGGCCTCGTCGAAGTCGTTGACGTCGAAGACCAGGGTGCCCTCCGAGTTCATGTAGGTTCCGAAGTTCTCCAGGTGCAGGTCGCCGTGGATCCACACCCTGCTGGTGCGGTCATCTGCCCAGGGGTCGTCGAAGTCCCGGATGTCGTTGTAGAACAGGCAGGCACTGCCCCGGTAGAAGGCGAACGGGTTGGCCGCCATCTTCCGGAACTTGGTACGGAAAGCGCTCGGGTCCGCCTCCATGAGATCGGCGAACGCCTCGACGAGGGCGCCGACGATCTGCTTCTGCCTGGTCGAATCGGCATCGTTCACAATGCCCTCCTTGTCGCGAGTCCGATACCCGCACGTGGGCGTCACCGGACTACCCACGTTAGCGACACTGCTCGTACCGCCGCTGGCGAAAGGACTCGCACCATCCCGTCTCAGAGTCGGCGCGCCGCGGACGACGGCGTGGCGGACAGGAACTGCGGGGTGGGCAACGCCGCGGATGCGGCCCTGTGGAGTACGTGTGCGACCACGTCTTCGACCCGGTCGAGCGGAACGAGGGCGATGGCCGAGCCGCCGAAACCGCCCCCCGTCATTCGCGCTCCCCACGCTCCGGCCTCGAGGGCGGCCTCGAGGGCGCAGTCCAGTTCGACGGAGCTGACCTCGTAGTCGTCCCGCAACGAGCGATGGGAACGGGTCAGGACGTCCCCGATGTCGGAGATACGGTTCTGCGCCAGCAGATCGGTCACCTCGACGACGCGCCGAATTTCGGCGAGAACGTGCCGCACCCGCGGCACCGACTGTGGCACCGTCAGCGCGGCGAGTGCGCCGTTCACGTCGCGAATGTCTCGCAGCGTGTCCACACCCAGGTTCGCGCATGCCCGCTCGATCGTCGCCCGCCGCGCGCCGTACTGCCCGTCGGCCAGTCTGTGCGGAGCGTTGGTATCCATCACCAGGAGTTGGGCGCCCGCCGACGCGAAGTCGAGGGGAACGAGGCGGCTGTCGCCGCTGCGGCAATCCAGCAGCAGGGCATGCCCGAGGCGGGCGAGCATCGCGACCGACTGATCCATTCCACCGGTCGCGGCCCCGACGATCTCGTTCTCCGCGCGGATGCACGCGTCGATCAGCGTCCGGCGTCCGTCCGTGTTCGTGGGCAGCCCGAGCGAGTCGGCGACGGCGAGCGCGAACGCGCATTCCAGCGCCGCCGAACTCGACAGCCCTGAACCGACGGGAACCGTGGAGTGCACCGCGATGTCGAAGCCTCTTCCTGCCGGCGCGATGCCCGAATCTCGTAGCGCCCAGAGCACACCCGCCAGGTAGGCGGCCCACCCGGACGGACGTCCCGGCACCACCTCGGACACTGCACCCTGCCACCTGTCTGTCGTGTGGGTGGAGACGCAGCGCATCCGGTCGTCGTTCCGGATGCGGGCGGCCACCACCGTGACGTACGGGAGTGCGAACGGAAGTACGAGCCCGCCCGCGTAGTCGACGTGCTCGCCGATGAGGTTGACTCGCCCGGGTGCGGCCCACACGCCGTCAGCGGCTTCACCGAAGGTGCTGCGGAACAAGGCTTCCGCGCCCGCAGCGACGGTGTAGGCGTCGGCGGGTTCCACCCGAGAGGGTGCCGTCACGAGGCCACCTCGCGCAGGCGGTCGGCGATGCGTTCCGGGGTGGTGTCATTGATCCAGGCGCCCATGCTCGACTCGGAACCCGCCAGGTACTTCATCCGGCCCGGCGACCGCATCATCGAGTACAGCTGGAGGTACAGGCGCCCGAAGGGGCGATCATCGCCCACCGGCGCCTGATGCCATGCGGCGATGTAGGGGACGGCGTCGACGCCGTCGAAGAAGCGGTCGACCCGCCGCAGCAGTTCGAGGTAGACGAGCGCGAGTTCGTCACGTTGGGCGTCGTCGAGTTCGGCGAGGTCTCGGACGTCGCTGTGTGGCGCGAGGTGCACTTCCAGCGGCCACCGGGAGGCGGCGGGCACATAGGCCGTCCAATGTTCGGCGGTGAGGACGATCCGCCGACCCGCGCGTTTTTCCGCGTCGAGCACGTCCGACAGCAACAGCTTGCCCGTCCGCTCGACGTGTGCGCGCGACCGCTGGATCAGGATGGCGGTGCGCGCCGGCAGGAACGGGTAGGCGTAGATCTGCCCATGAGGGTGGGTCAGCGTCACCCCGATCTCCCTACCGCGGTTCTCGAAGCAGAACACCTGGCGGATCCCGGGCAGCGCAGACAGTTCGGCGGTGCGGTCGGCCCAGACGTCGATCACGGTGCGGACCCGGCCGGGGCCCAAGGACGAGAACCGGGCGTCGGGGTCGCTGCTGAAGCAGACCACCTCGCATCGGCCCGTCGCCGGGGCCAGCGGCCACAGTGGTTCCTCATCGACGCACCCGGGAAGGTGCTGTTCCTCTGCAACGGTCGCCAAGGCAGGAAAGCGGTTCTCGAAGACGACGACGTCGTAGTTGTCGGCGGGTATTTCGGTGGGCGGCTTACCGGGCCGGCTCGGGGCGAGTGGTGACGCGTCGGCAGGTGGGAGGAACGTGCGATCCATTCGCTGCGCCGCGATGACAACCCATTCACCCGTGAGGACGTCGAAACGCATCTGCGACTGCGAGACGGCGGGTGGAAGAGGCCTGGAATCGACCAGTTCACGGGTGGCCGCACCGGAAACGTACGGCTCCGAGTCGTCGAAGTAGATGAGCTCGCGCCCGTCTGCCAGCCTCGTCCGGGTTTTACGTACCCTGCTCCCGGCAGGCGCTCGCAGCGCGCTTTCCTCGTCACGCACCGCCATCGAGCATTCCTTCCCTCCTGCCGAACGACCGAGTACCCCGAACGCGCTGCTTCGAGGGCATCTCCTCACGGTATCCCGGCGTCGAGGGACGATGGGTGATGCGTCGACCTCTCAGAACTCCATACCGGCGTCGGTGCCCATCGTCTTCGTCGTGTTGGCACCGTCGAGGGATTCGCGAATGATGTCGGCGTGACCCGAGTGGTGGCCGGTCTCCCGAATGATGTGGAGCAGGGTCCGGCGGATTGTCCACCACTGCCGCTCAGGTGCCCACGGCGCGGTGGGGAGCGGGATGAGTACGTCCAGGTCGCTCAGGCCCGCCAGCGCGGTCTCCGTCGCGCGGGCCACCTCGGCATAATCGGCCAGAAGCCCCTCGAGGGTTTCGTCCTCTCGCATGTAGTACAGCTCCATCGCCGATTCCATGTCGAACTCCGCGTTCTCGTCAGGTTCGAGAATGGTTTCGACCCAGTGCTTTTCGGTGTGGGACACGTGCTTGATCAGCCCGCCGAGTGTCAGGTCGCTGACGGTGGAGCGCTGACGTGCCTGTGCGTCGTCGATGCCGCGCACGGTGATGAGTAACGTGGCTCGCTGCTCCTGCAGGATCTGCAGGATGTCCGCGCATTCGCCGGTGATCGAGGGCTTCTCCGAAGTGGTCATGAAAAGAACGATAGGCGGTATTGCGGTCAGAAACGGTCCTTGTTAGGCAGGGCAGTCTCGGGGTGTTTCTCGGGGTCGAAGTTGGGTGCCTTCCTGGATGTGCCGACACCGGCTGCAGCGCAGGATTTCAACCATGAAACTTCTGCCGACATCGGAGCCGCGGCCACTGCGTAGTCGTGGGGCCGGTGCGTTGAGGGTGAGGCGATCGACCGTGTCGCGGCAACACCTCGGTACCGACGACATCTGCTGGGGGACAGGATGTCCGGTGATATTCGTCCCACCGAAGGCGGCCGGTTCCTCGGTGACGCGGACCCGTTCGGCAGTGAGGCGAAGCCGGGCGTCGAGGTCCACGGTGGCACACAGTGCCCGTCGCGGAAAAGAAGTTCGCCGACAACTGTTTTTCCGTCAGAAATTGGGTATCCCCTCGGTGACGCGCCACTTCGACATCACCAACTCGAGTCGGGCCAACGAACGGTCGATGGACTTGGGACGAGTCGACGAGGTTGTGGAGCCGGTCTCCACCGAGGTGTGGGAAGTGCGCCATATGAACGGTCACGTACACGGCTTTCACGCTTCCGGTGTGCAATATCCGGGGTGGGGCACCGAGGAGCCCGCGCACTGGCCGCCCCCACAGATCCGGTGTACGTCGCCGCCTGCCCGTCTCGTTCTGCTGTGATGCCGCGTCTTCTCGTTCGATCGGCCCGCGCTGCCCGGTTCACCTCGCTCGGTTACCTCACTCGGTCATCTCTGAAAGGTCCCAATCATGTTCCGTACCACGCTCACTGCCCTGGCGGCGGCGGCACTCTTCTTCGGCGCCGCATCCGTCACACAGGTGGCGGCAGCAGCTCCCGCGTGCAACTCCTCTTACGAGGGAACCAGCAATGACGAGTACGACCCGGATCCGGACTTCACCGGGACGACCAATGACGAGTACGACCCCGATCCCGAGTACTCCGGCACGTCGAACAAGGAATACGACCCCGATCCCGAGTTCGCGGGCAGCACGGATTCGTGCCAGGCCTGAGCCCGATCAGGGGCGTCGGTGCAACCACGCGGACACGCCGGGCGCGAACAGGGCGACGACGCCGACGGCGACCAGTGCGCTGTAGGCCAGCGGCGCCCACTGCAACACCCCGGCCGTGGCGTCGCCGGCGTCCGACAGAAGGGTCCAGAATCCGACGCCACCGGCCGCGCTGAGGAGACCGATCACCACCAGCGTGACGAGGCCCGCCATTTTTCGGGCCCGTAGGAGCTGTATGCCGAGGAGTGCCAGGAGAACCAGCACGACCGCGATGGCGCCGCTGACAATCAGCGTGAAGTTCACGGTGTCGGTGATGTCCTGTGCGGAGTCAGCGGGATTCTCCGCGGCCACCGAGGCCTCTAGTGCATCACGCACGGCGCGAAGGTCCAGAGCCACGGCACCCGCGATGCCGGCGAGAACGACGAACGAACCTATCCACGCGGTCAGTGAGACCGTCACTGCCTTCGGGGTGGAGTCGGTCGGCGCGGTGCGCAGGGGCGTAACCGCGAACTCCGGACGGGGCGGGACGGGCCGCGGCGGGGCCGGGCGCCGTGGCGGCTGTTCGGGTGTCGTCACGGTGGGAATCCTATCGAGATGTCGCGAGCGTCCTGGGGCGACTCGCTCGGTCGCACGCTTGTAGCCGACGCCCAAAAGATTTCAGAGTGTCACGTCCTCCACCGTCTCGACGACCTGGGCGCGGGGGTCGCGCATCATTTCCTTACCCGGGCCGGCCCACAGGCCGCGCAACTTCTCGAGCAGACCGTCTGCCTCCTCCGTCGTGGCGAACTCCAGATCGATCGTCACGTAAGCGGGGTCGTGGACGGACCGTCCGACGCGGTAGCGCTGAACGCCTGAGCCCTTGCGGTCGATCGGATCGTCGTCGAATAGTTTCTTCCACGCGTCGTAGTCGCTGACTGAATGTTCCACTCGAAGTACTGGCATGACGGGTCCTTTCCCTCAGGTCCAGTGTTCGCCGGACAGCGGGGTGCTGTCGACGGCCGGGAAGTTGTCCGCAGCGACTGGGAACAAATCCGGAGTACGGCCCGTTGAGCCTTCTGACAACCTTGAGTGCCCTGGACTCAAGTTCGAATTGACTCCCGACGCGGTTCGGGTGCAAACTTGAGCCGAGGGCGCTCACCAAGCGCCAACATCGCAGTTCGGTACGAAAATACTCTGCCCCCGGAACTGCAAAACGAAAGTGAGGAACACTATGGCTCGTGCGGTCGGTATCGACCTCGGTACAACGAACTCGGTCGTGTCTGTGCTGGAAGGCGGCGAGCCCGTAGTGGTCGCCAACGCCGAAGGCTCTCGCACCACCCCGTCGATCGTCGCCTTCGCCAAGAACGGTGAGGTGCTGGTCGGCCAGCCCGCCAAGAACCAGGCGGTCACCAACGTCGACCGCACCATCCGCTCCGTCAAGCGCCACATCGGCACCGACTGGAACGTGGAGATCGACGGCAAGAAGTACACCCCTCAGGAAATCAGCGCGCGCACGCTCATGAAGCTCAAGCGTGACGCCGAGGCATACCTGGGTGAGGACATCACGGACGCCGTGATCACCGTTCCCGCCTACTTCGAAGACGCCCAGCGTCAGGCCACGAAGGAAGCCGGCCAGATCGCCGGCCTGAACGTGCTGCGCATCGTCAACGAGCCCACCGCCGCGGCACTCGCCTACGGCCTCGACAAGGGCGACAAGGAACAGACCATCCTGGTGTTCGACCTCGGTGGCGGCACCTTCGACGTCTCACTGCTCGAGATCGGCGACGGCGTCGTCGAGGTCCGCGCCACCTCCGGTGACAACCACCTCGGTGGTGACGACTGGGACCAGCGCATCGTCGACTGGCTCGTGGAGAAGTTCAAGAGTCAGAACGGCATCGATCTGACCAAGGACAAGATGGCGCTGCAGCGCCTGCGTGAGGCGGCGGAGAAGGCGAAGATCGAGCTGAGCTCCTCGCAGAGCACCTCGATCAACCTGCCCTACATCACCGTCGACGCGGACAAGAACCCGCTCTTCCTCGACGAGCAGCTCTCGCGCAGCGAATTCCAGAAGATCACCTCCGATCTGCTCGACCGCACCCGCGCCCCGTTCCAGGCAGTCATCAAAGACAGCGGTATCGCCGTCAAGGACATCGACCACGTCGTGCTCGTCGGTGGTTCCACCCGCATGCCCGCCGTCTCCGACCTGGTGCGCGAGCTCACCGGCGGACGCGAGCCCAACAAGGGCGTGAACCCGGACGAGGTCGTCGCCGTGGGCGCTGCCCTGCAGGCCGGTGTCCTCAAGGGCGAGGTCAAGGACGTGCTGCTCCTCGACGTCACGCCGCTGTCCCTCGGTATCGAGACCAAGGGTGGAGTGATGACCAAGCTCATCGAGCGCAACACCACCATCCCGACCAAGCGATCCGAGACCTTCACCACGGCCGACGACAACCAGCCGTCGGTGCAGATCCAGGTATTCCAGGGCGAGCGCGAGATCGCCTCGCACAACAAGCTCCTCGGTTCCTTCGAGCTCACCGAACTGCCGCCCGCCCCGCGAGGCGTGCCGCAGATCGAGGTCACCTTCGACATCGATGCCAACGGCATCGTGCACGTGACCGCGAAGGACAAGGGCACCGGCAAGGAAAACACGATCAAGATCCAGGACGGCTCCGGTCTGTCCAAGGAAGAGATCGACCGCATGATCAAGGACGCCGAAGCGCACGCCGAGGAAGACAAGGCGCGTCGCGAGGAGGCCGAGGTTCGCAACCAGGCCGAGTCGCTGGTGCACCAGACCGAGAAGTTCATCAAGGACAACGAGGACAAGGTGTCCGGAGACGTCAAGGAGAAGGTCGAGGCTGCCATCAAGGAAGCCAACGACGCCCTGGCCGGCACGGACATCGCAGCGGTCAAGGCCGCGGTCGAGAAGCTGGCCACGGAGTCGCAGGCCCTGGGCCAGGCGATCTACGAGGCGAGCGCTGCTGAAGAGGCGGCGAACACCGACGGCGCCGGCAGCAACGGCTCCGATGACGTGGTCGACGCCGAGGTCGTGGACGAGCCTTCCGACGCGGAGAAGAAGTGACGTCCGACAACACCGAGCAGGAACCGGTCACTTTCGTGGACAAGCGGAAGATCGACCCCGAGACCGGTCAGGTGCGGGAAGCGGAACCGGTGGCGGAGTCCCTCGCGGGCGCCGCCGCCGCTCCGCAGCCCGGCTCGGTGGACGAAGGGGAAGTGCAGGAGCAGGCTGCTGCGCCCGAGAGGGACGAGCTGGCCGAGCGCACCGCCGACCTGCAGCGACTGCAGGCCGAGTACGCGAACTACCGTCGCCGCGTCCAGCGTGACAAGCAGGTCGACATCGAGTCGGCCAAGGCGTCGGTGGTCGGTGAACTCATCGGTGTGCTCGACGATCTCGATCGGGCACGCAGCCACGGCGACCTCGACTCGGGGCCGCTCAAGGCTGTGGCAGACAAGCTCACCGGCGCGCTCACCTCTCTGGGTCTGAGCGAGTTCGGCGCGGAGGGCGATCCGTTCGACCCGTCGCTGCACGAGGCAGTGCAGCACGAGGGAGACGGCCACGATCCCGTGCTGGGCACTGTGATGCGAAAGGGCTACAAATTCGGTGACCGCGTCCTGCGGCATGCGATGGTAGCTGTGATCGATCGCGTCGAAGGCGGCGAGAACACCTCCGACGAGGCTGCACAGCCCGCCGAGTCGGAACAAGAATAAGAGCGAGAGGAGGAGACGCCCAGTGAGCCAACGGGAGTGGATCGAGAAGGACTTCTACAAGGAGCTGGGCGTCTCGTCCGACGCGTCCGCGGACGAGATCAAGAAGGCGTATCGCAAGCTCGCCCGCGACCTCCACCCGGACGCGAACCCCGGCGACACCAAGGCGGAGGAGCGGTTCAAGTCCGTCAGTGAGGCGCACGCCGTGCTGTCGGATCCCGCCAAACGCAAGGAGTACGACGAAGCCCGGCGCCTGTTCGCCAGCGGCGGTTTCGGCCGGGGTGGATTCAGCCCCGGCGCCGGTGGCGGCTTCAGCCAGGGCGGTTTCGACATCAACGACCTGTTCGGCGGTGGCGGTGCCGCGGCCGACGGACTCGGTGACCTCTTCGGAGGACTGTTCAATCGCGGTGCCGGCGGCGGCGCCACCCGCACGTCCAGTCGTCCGCGCCGTGGAAGCGACGTGGAGACCGAGACGACGCTCGAATTCCGCGAGGCCACTCTCGGTGTCACGGTTCCGCTGCGCCTCACCAGCCCATCGCCGTGCACCACGTGCCACGGCAGCGGAGCCAAGCCGGGAACCAGCCCGCGGGTATGCCCCCGCTGCAACGGAACCGGGATCGTCAGCCGCAACCAGGGCGCCTTCGGTTTCAGCGAACCGTGTGACGACTGCCGCGGTACCGGCTCCATCATCGATTCTCCGTGCGAGGTGTGCCACGGCAACGGGGTGACCAACCGCACCCGCACCATCACGGTCCGCGTTCCGGCCGGTGTCAGTGACGGCCAGAAGATCCGGCTGGCCGGGCAAGGGGAAGCGGGCCTGCGCGGTGCGCCGTCGGGCGATCTCTTCGTCACCGTGCGGGTGCGACCCGACAAGGTGTTCGGCCGCAACGGCGACGACCTCACCGTCGTGGTGCCGGTCAGCTACGGTGAACTCGTGCTCGGTACGACCGTCTCCGTCCCCACCTTGGAGGGGCGTGTCGGCGTGAAGATTCCGGCGGGAACAGCGGACGGACGCATCCTCCGCGTCCGTGGCCGAGGCGTCCCCAAGCGTGGCGGCGGGGCAGGTGACTTGCTGGTCACCGTCAAGATTGCGGTACCGCAGAAACTGGACGACCCCGCTGTCGACGCATTGAAAACCTATCTGGAAGCCGAAAAGGCCAGTGGGTTCGACCCCAGGGCCGGGTGGGCAGGTGCGTGATGACCGATACAACTCAGGAACCACACGACGCGTCCGTTGACCCCGATGCCCAGATCTTCGTGATCTCGGTGGCGGCGGAGCTTGCGGGGATGCACGCCCAGACCTTGCGCAACTACGACCGTCTCGGCCTCGTCACCCCACACCGCACCCAGGGTGGCGGCCGACGCTACTCCCCGCGCGACGTCGCACTACTCCGCGAGGTCCAGCGACTCTCCCAGGACGAGGGTGTCAACCTCGCCGGTATCAAGCGCATCATCGAACTCACCAATCAGGTGGAAGCGTTACAACACCGGGTGCGGGAGCTGGCCGAGGAACTCGCTCAGGTACACGCCGGCTACCGGCGTGACCTCGTTCCCATCCCCCGCAGCAACGCACTCGTAGTCTGGAAGCCCAGACACAAGCGCTGACCCAGCGGTGACACAAGCGCTGGCCCAGCGGTTATCGGTCGCGGTTGCCCCAGCGGGACACGCGGCGAGTGCGGGTGCGCGGAATGTCCATGTCCTCGAGACGTGCCTTGATCTCCTCGGTGGTCCACATCGTTCGGGAGACTGTCGGGGTGGGGGTGTTGTCGACGTGCATGATCATGGTCTCTGGCTTTCGTCGAAAGTTCGGTGGTCGATAGGGATCGGTAGTTGGTCGGATCGTCAGGGATGTCCGTACAGGTGGTAGCCGACGTTCATGTTCGGGTAGCCGGAGTCGATCCAGCTGCTGATGCCGTAGGTGTGGCCGAAGTCGGCGTCCACGCGAGTGCCGTCCACGTCGGTGGTGTTGCTGTAGTTGTCGGCGCGGAACACGGCCTGAGCACCACCGGGTAGCGAGTAGGTGGTGTCCACCTCGACGCCGTTCGGGTCGTTGGAGAATGCCTTCACGATCTGGCTGCTGTGCGGGGCGAGGTAGTCCGACGGCGCTTGAATCCACTGCCCGTAGGGGTTCGACGAACCCGCGAGGACCATCGGCAGGTCGGTGTCGTTGCTGATCGTCATCGCGATCGTGGGGCCCGACGTCGGCATCGTTCCGGCGGTGGCGACACCGGTTGCGGCCACGGCGAGACCGGCGACGGTCAGTACCGTGGCGGGCAGGGCGAAAAACAGGGCTACGCGGCGGCGGGTGGGGGTACGCATGGTGGATTCTCCTGGGCTCGGTGGGAAAGATTCGGTGGGGGAGTGGAACTCGGTTTCCGCGTCCCGTTTCCGGTGTGCATCGACTATGTCGCGGATCAGGGCCGACGTCTGTCCACCGACAGGACGGAGAGCGGGATGAACTCGAGGTCCACCGATCGGGGGACACCTTCGCCGCGAAGTGCTCCGCGCGGGCCTCGTCTCGTGAGAAAGTGAGCAATGGGCTTCGCCGGAGTCACATCGCATCGAGCCGCGCCGTGAGCATCGTGCGTGTCGTGGTGGGCGACGACCATCCGATCTTTCGGGACGGAGTGGTCCGGGCGCTCGTCGCCAGCGAGGACATCGAGGTGGTCGGGGAGGCCGACGACGGTGCCGCGGCCCTCGCACTCATCCGCGACCTGGTGCCGGATGTGGCGCTGCTCGATTACCGCATGCCCGCACTCGACGGTGCGCAGGTGGCGGCGGCGGTGCGCAATGCCGAACTGACCACGCGAGTGCTTCTGCTGTCGGCCCATGACGAGTCGGCGATCGTTTATCACGCGCTGCAGGAGGGGGCCGCGGGATTCCTGCCGAAGGAGTCGACCCGCGCCGAGATCGTCCGGGCGGTACGCGAGTGCGCGCAGGGCCGCGACGTGCTGCCGGCGTCCCTGGCCGTGGGACTGGCAGGCGAAGTTCGTCGCCGCAGTGAACCGGCCGGGCCCGCACTCAGTGGCCGCGAGCGGGAGGTGCTGGCGTTGATCGCCCGGGGGCAGAGCATCCCCACGATCGCCCGCGAGCTGTATCTCGCTCCGTCGACGGTGAAGACGCATGTACAACGTCTGTACGACAAGCTGGGTGTGAGCGATCGGGCCGCCGCCGTCGCCGAGGCGATGCGACGCGGGCTGTTGGAGTGACGTGCCGGCTCCCTTCGAGCGGCGCGTAGTCCGGCGCTACACCACCGAAGCGGTTCGGGTCACGGCCCTGCTCCGGTTGCCGCTCATCGGGCTCATGGCGTTACTGGGTCCGGTGATTCACGTATCGCATTGGCAGCCGGATGTTTTCACCGGTCTGCTCATCGTCTACGCACTCGTCGCCGTGATCTGGCTCGCCGTCGTGCTCATCCGGGAGGTGGGCCCGTGGGCGGGGTGGGCGTCCACCGCCGTCGACGTCACCGCAGTGCTGGCCTTGTGTATCGCCTCGGGCGGTGCGACGTCGGTGTTGCTGCCGGTGTTCTTCCTGCTGCCGATCTCGGTGGCGTTCCAGTACCGGCCCCGTCTGACGGCGATAGTCGGACTCTGTACGGCCGTGGGTTATCAGGCCGTCTGGATCGTGTACTCCAAGCGCGACGATGCCGTCGGCTTCCCGGACGAGGTGTACCTGTATGTCGGCTTCCTGTTGTGGCTCGCGGCCGCGACCACTGCGCTGTCCTATGTCCTCGTCCGGCGTTCGGCCACCGTCATCTCACTGCTCGACGTCCGTAAACAGTTGGTCGCCGAATCGATGGACGCCGAACAACGTGAACGCAGGCAGCTGGCCGAGAATGTGCACGACGGCCCGTTGCAGAACGTCCTCGCCGCCCGCCTCGACGTCGAGGAGGCCCTGGAGAGGCATCCGGACGTCAGACTCACCGCTGCCGAGTCCGCGTTACGAGAGGCCGCCGGCCAACTGCGCTCCACGGTGACGACGCTGCATCCCCAGGTGCTCGCCCAACTCGGACTCACCGCGGCGTTGCGCGAACTGGCCGACGCGCATGCACGCCGCGGTGGCCTCGAGGTGCGGACGGCCCTCGACGAGGTGGGGCATCCGGCCGCGAAGGAACTGCTCTACCGGGTGGCCAGTGAACTTCTGGCGAACGTGGGCAGGCATGCTCAGGCCAAGACCGTCGAGTTGCGGCTCACCCGCGAGCACGGGCGGTTGGTCATGACGGTCGAGGACGACGGCGCCGGATTCGACCCCGCCGTCGTTCCGAAGCGGGTGGCGCAGGGCCACATCGGGCTGGCGTCACACATCGTCCGGGTAGAAAGTTTCGGCGGCTCGTTCGATCTGACCTCGGCGCCCGGAAGGGGAACGCGGGTGGTGGTGACCGTGCCCGACGCAGACTGAACGCCCAATCGGTTGATGGCATTCCACGCTGGGTAAACGGTGAGCATCCGATGTCGCCTCAAAGATGTCGCCTAGAAAAGGAGTGCTATGAGTACACGTGATGCGTCTGTCACCCGTTCGCCGGTGCAGATCGCTGCCCTCGCCGTGGGTGCGGTGTTCTTGCTCGTCGGGATACTCGGGTTCATTCCGGGAATCACCACCGACTACGACGCCCTCAGCGGTGCGGGCCACCACTCGGAAGCCAAGCTGCTCGGGATCTTCCAGGTGTCGATCCTGCACAACGTCGTGCACCTGCTGTTCGGTGTGGCCGGCATCGTCCTGGCCCGGGCGGCACACACCGCACGCCTGTTCCTCATCGGCGGTGGCGTGATCTATCTCGTGCTGTGGATCTACGGGCTCCTGATCGATCAGGAAAGTTCCGCCAACTTCGTGCCGGTCAACACGGCCGACAACTGGCTGCACTTCGTGCTCGGTGTCGGGATGATCGGACTGGGTGTGCTGACGGCACGGATGGGGGCCACGCCGGCAACCGACGCGACCCGTCCGCACTCGCCCATGGACTGATCACCGGTCGTGGCGACCCTCGGCGAACTCCTCGACGATCTTCGAACAGAAGGCGGGGAGGTCGTCGGGGTTGCGGCTCGACACCAATCCGTTGTCGACCACGACCTCTTCGTCGACGACGTTGCCGCCCGCATTGCGGATATCTGTGCGCACGCTCGGATAGGACGTGAGTGTGCGGCCGCGGACCACGTCGGCTTCGACCAGGGTCCAGGGTCCGTGGCAGATGACGCCGACAGGTCTGCCGGAGTTCACGAAGTCGCGGACGAAGCCGACCGCCGACTCGTCCTGGCGCAGGTGGTCGGGGTTGGTGGTGCCGCCGGGAAGGATCAACGCGTCGAAGTCCTCCACGGACACATCACCGACAACGGCGTCGACCTCGTAGGTTCCGGCTTCGTTGACGTCCGACTTCATGGCCTGAATACGGCCGGGGGACAGCGAGATCAAACGTACTTCCGCGCCGGCGTCCTCGACTGCCCTGCGTGGTTCGACGAGCTCGACTTCTTCGACGCCGTCGGTGGCGAGGATGGCAACCTTCCGGCCGCGCAGTGTTTCAGCCGATGTCATGGCTACTCCCTTCGTTCGATTTTCAGGTAACGCGACGTAGGTCGTGGGTCGACGGCCCCTCCAGAACCTTGCCGTCGGAGGCGAACCGGGAACCGTGGAGGGGGCAGTCCCAGGTTTCTTCGGCGTCGTTCCACTTCAGCACCCCGCCCAGGTGGGGACACACCACGCAGACGCGCTCGGTGTGGCCGTCCTTCGTGTGCTCACCGACGGGGACCAGTCCTTCCCGGATCACGCGGGCGGACGGTGCCGGGTCGTCCGCAGTGCGGCGACCGAGGAGCGCACCGCCCCATCCCGAGGCGAGGTGGACGGCGACGGAGCCGTTGAGTTTGGCGGCGGCCGTCACGTCGAACACCTGGTGGGGCGACCAACTGTGGAACGCGTCGGCCCAGCGGATGTGCCCGCCGAGAATGCGTGCGGACAGTACGAGAGCGGCGGAGACGGCGTTGGTCATGCCCCACTTGGCGAATCCGGTCGCGACGAGAATGCCCTCCTGTCCCGGTACGAGCGGGCCGACATAGGGCAGCTTGTCGAGTGACGAGTAGTCCTGGGCCGACCAGCGGTGGGTGAGGGTGGTGCCGGGGAAGTGCTGGGTCGTCCAACCGATCAGATCGTCGACGGCACCCTGAGCCGAGTCGGTGCGCCCGACTTCGTGACCGTTGCCGCCGACGAGCAGCTTCGTTCCGTCCGCGGCGGGGCGCAGCGAGCGCGTGGGCTGATCGGCGCTCAGATACATGGCGTCGGGTGCGCCGCCGGGGATGTCGAATGCCGCGGCATACGACCGCTCCGGCGAGAGCCGCGCGAAGAAGCCGCCACGGTCGAGTATCGGTATACCCGTTGCCAGAACCACCCGGTCGGCTCGAATGTCGCCGTGGTCGGTGGTGAGAACGTGCGACTTCGGCACCGAGCGTGCGCCGGTCACCCGCCGACGTTCGAAGACGTTCCCGCCGTGGGAGAGGATGTCTCGCGCGAGTGCCTGCAGTACGGGCATCGGATCGATGTACGCCTGATCGTCCAGAGTGACCGCCCCGGCATTCGGCACCGGGATGTCGAGGTCGCTGACGAGTCGCGCGGACAGTCCGGCGGCGCGGCACGCGGCGTACTGTGCCTGAACGGATTCGGTGCCCGAGGACGTCTGCGCGTAGGTGAAGTCCGGTGCGATGCCGACGGGGATGTCGCGTTCGTGGCAGTAGCGGATCAACCACTGCTGGCCCTCGAGATTGCCTTCGACGTACGAGCGGAGTGTGTGCGTGGCATGCCGGCGCGCGATCTCGGCAAGCCGGGTGCCTTGCAGGATACTGACCTTGCCCGTGGTGTTTCCGGTGGTGACGGCACCGAGAGTCCGGGCTTCCACGACGGCCACCCGCTGGCCGGAACGCGCGAGCAGCAACCCCGTGACGAGGCCGGCCAGGCCGCCGCCCACCACCACCGTGTCGTATCTTCCGCGCTCGTTCCAGGACTGCTCGGCGTCGACGGAAAGGCTGAACGGTTCGGCGCGGTCGAGCCACAGAGAGGTCATGGTGTGCGCTTTCCCTTCTGATCTGTCGTTGAAACGACGCACCTTCGGGTGCCGGGCGGCGTAGCACCCGAAGGGTTTTCGTGCAAGAAGGCCGGACGGACTACGGCCGCAGCAGAATCTTCACTGCGCCGTCCTGCTTCTTCTGGAAGATTTCGTAGGCGTGCGGCGCCTGATCCAGCGGAAGCTCGTGAGTGGCGAAGGTGTCGACGCCCAGTGGGTCGTCGTCGGTGAGCAACGGAAGGATGTCCGGGACCCACCGCAGGACGTTCGCCTGCCCCATGCGGAGCTGAATTTGCTTGTCGAACAAACGGAGCATCGGCATGGGGTCCGCCATTCCGCCGTACACACCGCTCAGGGAGATCGTGCCGCCCCGGCGGACGATGTCGATGGCCGAATACAGCGCGTGCAACCGGTCCACTCCGGCCGTCGTCATCAGCGGTCCCGCGATGGCGTCCGGCAATAAGGACGTCATCTGATGGAGGAGCTTCGCACCCGGCGACCCGTGTGCTTCCATACCCACCGCGTCGATGACGGAGTCGGGGCCACGCCCATCGGTCATCTCGCGGATCACGTCACCCAGATCGTCCTTGGCATCGTTCAAGTCCACCGTCTCGATCTGCCGTGCCTGCGCACGGGCGAGGCGCTCGGGGACGAAATCGACCCCGATGACCCGAAAACCCTTGTGCGCTGCGATGCGTGCCGCCATGTCCCCGATCGGGCCGAGCCCCAGAACGACGACGGAACCGCCGTCGGGTACGGCAGCGTATTCCACCGCCTGCCAGGCGGTCGGCAACACGTCGGACAGGTAGACGAACCGCGAATCCGGAGGTCCTTCGGGCACGGTGATGTGCGTGTTCGCCACGTGCGGGACCCGAAGGTACTGCGCCTGGCCGCCCGGCACGCTGCCGTACAGCTTCGAATACCCGAACAGGGCCGCACCCGACCCGTGCTCACGAATCTGTGTGACCTCGCACTGGGTATACAACTTCTGATCGCACATGTAGCAAGCGCCGCAAGAAATTTGGAACGGGATGACGACGCGGTCCCCGACCCGAACATTGGTGACTGCAGACCCCACCTCACGGACGATGCCCATGGGCTCGTGACCGAGGATGTCGCCCTGCTTCATGAAGGCGCCCAGCACCTCGTAGAGATGGAGGTCGGACCCGCAGATGTTCGTGGTCGTGACTTCGATGATGGCGTCGGTGGGCTGTTCGATCACCGGATCAGGGACGGTGTCCACGCTGACCTTCCGCTTGCCCTGCCAGGTCACCGCCCTCATCGCGCTCTCCGATTCGCCTTCTTGATGGCCTCCACCAGTTCGTCCTTCTTCATCGTCGATCGACCGGAAACATCGAGCCTGCGGGCAATGTCCATGAGGTGGTCCTTGCTGGCGTTGGCGTCGACTCCCTCGGCGGTCTCTCCCGACGCGTTCGGGCCGCCGTTCTCGGCCCGCTTGTCCGAAGGGCCTTTCTCGTCCTTCGCTTCCCAGTGGTCTCCCACCTTCTCGAAGCTGTGCTCGAGCGCCGCGTAGGCGACGCGGTGGGCGCGCTCTTCGTCGTGGTACTCGTCCATCGCCGAGTCGTAGGCCTTCGTGAACGTGCGCTGGGCCTTGTCCGGTGACTTCTGCAGCGTCGAGGGAAGTTCGCTCTTCTTCGGCTTTCCACTCTGGGTGGTCTTCGGCACGGGATCCTCCTCACGTGGGTGGTGCCCTTTCGAGCACGGGTACCCGGGGAGGACGGGCTCAATCGGGGCGTGCGCCCGCAGGCGTCAGTCGGACAGTCCGTCGAGGGTCTTCGCGAGGAGCGAGAGCGCATGCTCGGTGGTGGCGTCGACCACGTCCTTCGGGTCGCCGTCGAAGTGCTGCAACTCGGCGCTGACCTCGCCGCCTGCGATGACGCCGAACCACACGGTGCCGGGCGGCTGACCGTCCTGCGGGTCCGGTCCACCGGCACCCGTCACCGCAACAGCGACGTCGGCGTCGAGTATCTCGGCGACCGCTGCCACCAT
This sequence comes from Rhodococcus sp. USK13, assembly GCF_018343855.1. Lineage (NCBI taxonomy): Bacteria > Bacillati > Actinomycetota > Actinomycetes > Mycobacteriales > Nocardiaceae > Rhodococcus > Rhodococcus sp. USK13. The sequence continues at coordinate 2,631,169 of NZ_CP069242.1, forward strand.
GGCGCGGGCACTGGCCTCGCTCACGACTGGGCCCTCCGGCACCTTCAGTACCCGATGCTTCACTTCGCTGGAGTAGGCGACGATGCTGCCCTTGTACCAATCCGACGACGACGGCGCGGCTCCGAGGACGCAGGAAATCTGGCCGCCGGTCAGTGATTCGGCAGTCGCGACGGACACCTGTGCGCGCCCGGCCGCGTCGGCGATACGTTCGGCGGTCGTCTCGTTCGAACCCATGTCTTCACGTTAACGGAACCGCCCCGCATGCTCTCGGGTAAAGGGGAAGCGGTGGCCGACGACGACCCCATCGCATCAGTGGAACAGGTTCCAGTTTTGCCGAAATCCGGTTATGGTGTCGGGGACCGGAGGACAACGGACACCAGGTCGCCGGACCAAGCGCCTCGGCGTCGCGGGAACGAAAAGGACGACTGATGACCGACGAGCTCGCACAACTGCATCGCCCCGCCTTCGCGGCCGATCTCCTCATCACCGCGCTGGAACGCAACACCGACAAGCCGGCCCTGTACCTCGGCGACGTCGTGCTCACCGGCGGTGAGATGCGCGATCAGATCAGTTGCTTCGCGCAGGCACTGGCCTCGCTCGGAATCGGCAAGGGCACCAGCACGGCGATGCTGTCCAAGAACCGGCCCGAGGTTCTCATCAGCATGGGCGCCACCATGATCTCCGGCTGCCGCGCGAGTGCCCTCAACCCGATGGGTTCGCTCGACGACCATCTCTACATCGTCGGTGACGCCGAGATCGAAACTCTGATCTTCGACCCGAACGCTTTCGAGGACCGCGCGGCACAGCTGGAGGAGCAGTGTTCCTCCATCGAGAACGTGTTGTCGCTGGGGCCGTCCGAGGTCGGTATCGACATCCTGGCGCTCGCGGCCACTTTTACTCCGCAACGCCTGCGCGCGGCAGAGGTGGACGCCGACGACAACAGCAGCATGGTCTACACCGGCGGCACGACGGGCAAGCCCAAGGGCGTCGTCGGGTCCTACCAGTCCGGCGCCACCCTCAATCAAATTCAGATGGCGGAGTGGCAATGGCCGGAAGAGCCGCGCTTCCTCATCTGCACGCCGCTGTCGCATGCCGGCGCCGCCTTCTTCATTCCCACCCTGCTGCGCGGTGGCGCGCTGATCGTGCTGCCCGCGTTCGAGCCCGGTGCCGTGCTGGAAGCAATCGAGAAACACAAGATCTCGGCCACCATGCTCGTGCCCACGATGATCTACCTCCTGATGGATCATCCCGACCTCGCCCGGCGCGACGTGTCGAGCCTGGAGACACTGTTCTACGGCGCCTCGGCGATGTCGCCGGCGAGGCTGAAGGAAGGTATCGAGAAGTTCGGGCCGATCTTCTTTCAGTTCTACGGCCAGACCGAATGCGGCATGACCATTGCGGTTCTGCGTAAAGAGGAGCATCTACCCAACGACCCCAGCAGGCTCGCCACCTGCGGCCGGCCGGTGCCGTGGCTGAAGGTGGCGCTGCTCGACGACGATCTCAACGAAGTTCCGCAAGGTGAACTCGGGGAGATCTGTGTCCGCGGTCCACTCGTCATGAAGGGGTACTGGAAGAAGCCCGAGGAGACTGCCGAGGCGTTCCGCGGTGGATGGCTGCACACGGGCGACATCGCGCGCAAGGACAAAGACGGTTTCATGACCATCGTCGACCGCAAGAAGGACATGATCGTCACCGGCGGCTTCAACGTGTTCCCCCGGGAGATCGAAGACGTGATCTCGGCGCATCCCGCCGTCGGCTCGGTCGCCGTCGTGGGCGTTCCGGACGAGAAGTGGGGCGAGGCAGTCAAGGCCTGTGTCGTTCTGCGCGCCGGGCAGAGTGTCGAGGCGGCGGAACTCGTCGAAAGGGTGCGGGCGGCGAAGGGGTCGGTTCATGCGCCCAAGTCGGTCGATTTCGTCGAGACAATTCCGGTGACGGCTCTGGGCAAATTGGACAAGAAGGCGCTGCGGGCGCGCTACTGGGAGACGTCGGACCGGTCGGTCGGTTAGCGGGACCTGGGCATCTATCGAGGGACCTGGTCGGCGGCACAGCCGCCGCACCGATAGTCTGCCCAAGTACTTCGCGGCGTGGCCGCGTTCAGTCGGTGACGAGGATGCGCGGTGGATTCACAGGCAATATCCCTGGTCCGGTCGAGCTTCAAAGCAATTGCAGCAGTACCGGACGGGCCGCAGACGCTGTCGGGGTCGTTCTATGCCCTGTTGTTTGCACGGTATCCGGAGACACGTGACTTCTTCCCTGCGGCGATGGATGTGCAGCGCGACCGATTGATCTCCGCTGTCCAGTACGTCATCGACCGCCTCGAGCAGTCCGGGCAGATCCTCACCTATCTGGCGCAGCTCGGCCGCGACCACCGCAAGTACGGCGTCCAGGACGCGCACTACGTCGCGGTGGGCAATTCCCTGATCGCCGCGGTGGAACAATTTCCGTCCACCGAGCCGTGGACCGACGAACTCGAGCAGGCGTGGCGTGACGTGCTCTCCGTCATCGCCGCCACCATGATGGACGCCGCGAACGCCGAGTCGGGGCCGCCGGCGTGGGGTGCCACCGTCATCGAGCATCTACCGGTTCGCAAGGACATCTCGGTGGTCCGGCTCCGACTCGACGAGCCGATGAGCTACAACCCAGGCCAGTACGTGAGTGTGCAGGTGCCCTCACGGCCCAGGATGTGGCGCTATCTCTCGCCGGCGAACCCGCCCAACGACGAGGGCATCATCGAATTCCACATACGCCGGGTGTCCGGCGGCTGGGTCAGTCCGGCCATCGTCACCCAGACACAGGTGGGTGAGCGGTGGGTGGTCGGATCACCGCTCGGCGACCTCGGAGTCCGGTTCGAGAACGGCCGCGACGTCCTGATGATCGGTTCGGGTACCGGCATCGCCCCGCTGCGCGCCCAGATACTCGACATGGCCCGGCGCCCGCAGAATCTTCGGGTACATCTGTTCTTCGCAGGCCGCTATCCCTGCGACCTGTACGACCTGGGCACGCTGTGGGCTCTTGCCGAACAGAATCCGTGGCTCACCGTCGTGCCCGTCACCGAAGAAGACGAGGACCCCTGGTGGTACACCGGTCCCAGCAGCGCGACGCTGCCCGGCATGCACCGCAGGCTCACCGGCAAGGTCGGCCAGGTCGTCGCGGACTTCGGGACGTGGTCCGAGCGCGACATCCAGTTGGTCGGTTCCGAGGCGATGATCAATACCACCAGGTTCCGGCTGCAGGCGGCGGGAACTCCGCCGGAGAACATCCGGCACGATCCGTCGTACTGATCCCGCCCGGTCAGTACGGGTCGTACTGGATGTTCTCGGCCGGTGTTCCGGTATCTCGCAGGCGGTCCAGGGTGGCGCGCACCATGGCTGCCGACCCGCACACCAGTACTTGATGGTCGGTGAAGGCCCCGTAGGACGTCACGACGTCGGGAAGGGTGCCCTCGATGAGGTCGTCGTCGGAGAACCCGACGTCCACCCTCGTCCGCTCGTGCCATTCGTCGGCCCAGTCGGGATTCGCGATGCTCTCCACCACCGGGACCACGGTGAGCCAGGGCAGGTTCTGCAGCAGCAGGTAGAGCATGTCGGACGCGTACAGGTCCCGCGGCGTCCGGTCGCCGACGAACAGGAAGACCCGCGGCGGATTCGGGTTCCGCGCGAGGTCCAGCAAGATGGACCGGAAGGGGGCCAACCCCGTGCCTCCGGCGATCATGATCACGTCCGGCCCGTCCTCGTCGACCGACATCGTTCCGCGAGGTTCGAGGATCTGCCACTGGTCGCCGGGTTCGGTATCCGACACGATGTCGCCGCTCACCCAGCCGCCGGGCACGGTCCGCACATGGAACTCCAGCTTGCCGTCCAGTGACGGGGGCAGCGCCGGCGACAGCCTCCGCAGCAATCGCGGGTTCTGGGGCACGCTGACGTCGACATACTGACCCGGCCGGAACGGGACGTACTCGCCGACGAGGCGGATCACCGCAAGATCTTGTCGCAGGCGGTGATGTTCGACGACGGTGCTGGTCCAGGTGGTCTGCGTGGCGTGCATGTGTGTGCTGTTCTCCCGACGTGGAACCGGACTTCGGATGTGGCTGGCGAATCGGCGGGCCGAGGACCTAGACGAGGGGATCGTGTCGGATCAGTTCCGGTGGTGTGCCGCCGCCCTGCAACGCATACACGGTGGTCTTGATCATTGCGGGCGAACCGGAGATCTGGATCTGCCGGTCGGCCCACGACCCGAACCGGGCGACCACCTGCCCGAGCCGCCCCTGTAGTCGTCGATGCAGGCCCGGTGGCTCGTCGGGAACGGGTACGGCATGCCACCACGGGTTCTCGTTTTCCTCGGAGACGGGCACCACGGTGAGCCACGGATTGCTGAGCGACAGCTGCCAGAGCGTCTCGATGTCGTAGAGGTCGCAGGGGTACTTGCCGCCCACGAACAGGTGCACGCGCGGATTCTGGGCCTTCATGGCCATGTCCATCACTTGCGCGCGCAGGGGAGCAATACCGGTCCCCGAACCGATCATGAGTACGTCGCGGCCGCCGGCGCGATCGACCTCGAGCCCGCCGAGTGGTGAGCTCAGCAGCCAACGGTCACCCACCTGCGTCTCGTTGACGATGGCCGGGCTGACCCAGCCGCCCGACACCCGACGCACATGGAACTCGATCTGCCCGTACGGGTTGGTGGGAATGGCCGCGGACAAGTACCGCCACAGGCGAGGGCGTTGCGGGATCTGGACGCTGAGGTACTGGCCGGCCGCGTAAGGGATCGGGGAGTCGGCCTCGAGCCGGACCACCGCAAGGTCGTCGAGGAGTCGTTCGTGGCCGACGACGGTGGCTCCCCACGCTGCGGGGAGGTCGTCGTTGTCGGCGGCATCGGCCATCGTGTGGAGCAGTAACTCGATCAGTTCCGACCAGGCGGTAGTGAGGGACGGGGTCCAGATCGCCCGGGTGAACGAATCTTGGACAGCGACGAGTAAGGCTCTCGCCGACGCCGAGTAGTGCCGGCCTTCGACGCCGTACTTGCGGTGATCGCGGCCCAGCTGGGCGAGGAATCCGAGGACGCGGTCCTGGTCCTCGAGATTGTCGATGACGAATTCGAGCGCCTGGAACAGTCGGTGCTTCTGCTGATCGAGCGCCGCTGGGAAAAGTGACCGGAACTCGGGATGCTCGGCGAAGAGCGTGGAGTAGAAGGTGGTGGCGAGGCGAGTGCGCCCCTGCTCGGTGGAGAGGATCGACGAAAAGCTTGCGCGCAGACGCGAAATCACGAGCGGATCGAGGCAATCTCGTGTCAAGCCGTCCCCTGTGTCGTGCGTGTCGATACGAACCACTGCATTCTAGCCTTCGGTCGACGGGACTCCGGGTTACGGCAAAACTCACTTCCGGCGAACCGCAGGCCGATTCGGCGGGTCGCGCGTGGGCGATCGTGACCGACAAGGCACGATATGCATCCGGTACCGGTCGGGAGGAAATCAGGGGGGGCCATGCGGGCTGACGGTGCAATACTGGGCGGTCCACGGCGGCGCGGCGGTGTCGTCAGGCGGCCGTCGACGGTGGCCGCGGGGGTGCTGGCCATGGTGCTCGCGGCCCTGACGGGCCTGCCGACAGCAGCGGCGGAGCCTCGCGGAGCTATCGAGACGATCACGGCCGACCAGGCCGCGGACGGATCGCGGCTGGTCGAGGTCAGGTCGGTGGGGGATGCGCAGGCCGACTTCATCGTCCATTCGGCCGCGATGGACAAGAACATCACCGTTCGCGTGTTTCCGGCCGCGTCGGCGCAGCGTCCCACCGTCTACCTGCTCGGGGGCGTGGAGGGTAACTCCGAGAAGAACGGGTGGGAACCCCGGGCAGACGTCGGGCGCTTCTTCGCTGACAAGGACGTCAATGTGGTCATTCCGTTCGGCGGCGAGTCCAGTTACTACGCCGATTGGAAGCGGGACGACCCGAAGCTGGGCAGGAACAAGTGGCAGACCTTCCTCACCGAGGAACTGCCGCCCATCCTCGATTCCGCCCTCGATGCCAGCGGAAGCAATGCGGTCGCGGGGCTGTCGATGTCCGCCACGAGCGTGCTCAATCTCGCGATCGCGCGGCCGGGACTGTATCGAAGCGTCGGCGCCTACAGCGGCTGCGCGATGACCAGCAATCCCGTGGCCCGCCGATACGTCGAGATCACCGTCGCGGATTTCGGTGGCAACCCCGAGAACATGTGGGGCCCCGCCGACGACCCGCTGTGGATCGCCAATGATCCGTTCGTCAACGCCGAACGACTTCGGGGCACCACCCTCTATCTGTCCAACGGAACCGGATTCCCCGGAAAGCACGACACGTTGGAGTCCCGCACGGTCGGCGGCGACCGCGGCACCCTCGCCACCCAGGTGGTGGTCGGCGGAGTAATCGAGGCCGTCACGAATGACTGCACGGTTCGGCTGGCCGAGAAGCTGAACACGCTCGGCATCCCCGTCACGGTCGACCTCCGGCCGGCCGGCACCCATTCCTGGGAGTATTGGAAAGAGGACCTCTACACCTCGTGGCCGATGATGGCAGCTGCGATCGGCGCCTGAAAGTGGGCACGATGGTGGAGGAACTCCAAAAAATCCAAAGTTGAGCGGAACAGACTCAACCTTTCGTGCGTTAAGAAGAGTGACAGCGTCGCCAGGTCCCTCCCGGCTCCGGCGACGGACCGCTCTACTTCGCCAGAAGAGGTGACCAGTGGACTCGTTCAATCCGACCACCAAGACCCAGGCCGCGATGACCGCTGCGCTCCAGTCGGCGTCGTCGGCCGGTAACCCCGACATCAGGCCCGCGCATCTACTCGTGGCCCTGCTCGATCAGACCGACGGCATCGCCGCACCGCTGCTCAAAGCGGTCGGGGTCGATCCCACCGCGGTCCATCGCGAAGCTCAGAACTTGGTCGACCGGCTGCCCAAGACATCCGGGGCCACCACCACACCGCAGTTGGGGCGCGAAGCCCTCGGCGCCATCACCGCTGCGCAACATCTCGCCACCGAACTCGACGACGAGTACGTGTCCACGGAGCACCTCATGGTGGGGCTCGCGTCCGGCGACTCGGACGTCTCTCACCTCCTCGGACGGCACGGTGCCACCCCGGAGGCCCTGCGCGACGCGTTCACCACCGTCCGTGGCAGCGCTCGCGTCACCAGCCCCGACCCCGAGGGGACATACCAGGCGCTCGAGAAGTACTCGACCGACCTCACCGCCGCGGCACGGGCAGGCAAGCTCGACCCCGTGATCGGGCGCGACAACGAAATCCGTCGAGTCGTCCAGGTATTGAGCCGCCGGACCAAGAACAACCCGGTGCTGATCGGCGAGCCGGGTGTCGGTAAGACCGCCATCGTCGAAGGGCTGGCTCAGCGCATCGTCGCGGGCGACGTTCCCGAATCGCTGCGCGGCAAGTCCGTCATCTCCCTCGACCTCGGTTCGATGGTGGCGGGCGCCAAGTACCGCGGCGAGTTCGAAGAACGGCTCAAGGCAGTTCTCGACGACATCAAGAACTCGGCCGGCCAGGTCATCACGTTCATCGACGAGTTGCACACCATCGTCGGCGCCGGTGCGACCGGTGAATCCGCGATGGACGCCGGAAACATGATCAAGCCGATGCTGGCCCGCGGTGAACTTCGGCTCGTCGGCGCCACCACGCTCGACGAGTACCGCAAGCACATCGAGAAGGACGCGGCCCTCGAACGGCGTTTCCAGCAGGTCCTCGTCGGCGAACCCTCCGTCGAGGACACCGTCGGCATCCTGCGCGGACTCAAGGAACGGTACGAAGTGCACCACGGTGTGCGCATCACCGACTCCGCGCTGGTCGCCGCCGCCGCCCTCAGCGACCGCTACATCACCTCCCGGTTCCTCCCCGACAAGGCCATCGACCTCGTCGACGAGGCGGCGTCGCGGCTGCGGATGGAAATCGACTCCCGTCCCGAGGAGATCGACACCGTCGAACGTATCGTCCGTCGCCTCGAGATCGAGGAGATGGCGCTGCAGAAGGAGTCCGACGAGGCGTCGAAGGAACGGCTCGACAAGCTGCGCCAGGAACTCGCGGACGAGCAAGAGAAGCTCAACCAGCTCACCACGCGGTGGCAGAACGAGAAACAGGCCATCGACTCCGTCCGCGAGGTCAAGGAGCAGCTCGAAAACCTGCGCGGAGAAGAAGAGCGCGCCGAACGCGACGGCGACCTCGGCCGCGCAGCCGAACTGCGGTACGGCAAGATTCCGCAGCTCGAGAAGGAACTCGAGCAGGCGGCCCGTGAGTCCGGCGCCGCCGGCGACGGCGACGTCATGCTCAAGGAAGAGGTGGGTCCCGACGACGTGGCCGACGTGGTGGCAGCGTGGACCGGCATTCCCGCCGGCCGCATGATGGAAGGCGAAACCGCCAAGCTGCTGCGCATGGAAACCGAACTGGGTAAACGTGTGGTCGGGCAGACGGAGGCTGTGCAAGCGGTGTCCGACGCCGTCCGGCGGGCCCGCGCCGGGGTGGCCGACCCCAACCGGCCCACCGGTTCGTTCCTGTTCCTCGGCCCCACCGGTGTCGGTAAGACCGAGCTCGCGAAGTCGCTGGCCGACTTCCTGTTCGACGACGAGCGCGCCATGGTGCGCATCGACATGTCGGAGTACAGCGAGAAGCATTCGGTGGCCCGTCTCGTCGGTGCCCCGCCCGGATATGTGGGGTACGAGTCGGGCGGCCAGCTCACCGAGGCCGTGCGCCGACGCCCGTACACGGTCGTGCTGTTCGACGAGGTGGAGAAGGCCCACCCCGACGTCTTCGACATCCTGCTCCAGGTACTCGACGACGGCCGGCTCACCGACGGGCAGGGGCGCACCGTCGACTTCCGCAACACCATCCTGATCCTCACCTCCAACCTGGGGTCGGGTGGAACCAAGGAACAGGTGATGGATGCGGTGCGGCACGCGTTCAAGCCGGAGTTCATCAACCGTCTCGACGACGTCGTGATCTTCGACGCCCTGTCGGAGGAACAGCTCGAAGCGATCGTCGACATCCAGCTCGACCAGCTGTCCCACCGCCTCGAGGCGCGGCGGCTGTCCCTGGACGTCTCCGACTCCGCGAGGTTCTGGTTGGCGGTTCGCGGGTACGACCCCATGTACGGTGCCCGGCCGCTGCGGCGACTCATTCAGCAGGCCATCGGCGACCAGTTGGCGAAGAAGCTCCTCGCCGGTGAGGTCAAAGACGGTGACACCGTGCCGGTGAAGGTGTCCGAGAACGGTGATTCGCTGGTCCTCGGCTGACCCGCCCGTGAGTGGCGAGGTGCGCCCGGCGCGCCTTGCCGCTCACGCCTTGTTTTCACAGGGCCGTCTTAAGTTGCGCTACTACCCTGAACCCCCGAACGGGCCGCGCTGCGCGTGAAGGCCGCACGAGCATGTTCGACCGGCAACCACACCCCGAGGGAGGGGCCCCGACCATGACGAACTCCGACGATCCGCGTACTCCTCAGGAACGCGCGTACGACGACTCGGCGACATCGGGACCCGACGGCACGGAGTCGTGGTCGCGAGACGAGCAGCGGACGGAGTACCTGGGCAGCACCCCCGAACAGCCCACGCAACAGTTCTACACGTCCGACCCCACCGCGGCGTACGGGCAGAACCAGCCGAACCCCACGCAGGCGCTCCCGCCGTACGACCCCAGATTCGACTCGGGGGCGCCGCCTCCCAACGCCACGCAGGCCTATCCGCCGTACGACGCGCAGCAGTACTACGGCGGGTATCCCACCGGGCAATATTCCCATGCCCAGTACCCGAACCCCCAGTACCCGCCTCAGCCGCCGGGCGAGGAACCTGACGACAAGAAGCCGCGCCGCGTCGCCACGTGGATTGCCGGCGCTGCAGCCGCCTTGCTGCTGATCGCCGTCATCGGTTTCGGTATCGCGCTCTTCACGTCGGCGCCGAACAACTCCTCGTCGTCGACGGTGGCGGGACCAACCACGTCACGCCCGCCTGCGACCACCGCACCGCCGAGGACCAGCGCGCCCCCGTCCACGACATCCGAGTCGCCGCTCGACCAACTCCCCGGCGGAATCGGCGAGGCCATCGGCGAGGCGGGTGCTGCCTTCGGAACGATCAGCGCCAACGACGGCACGACGCTGACCCTCGACGCCATCGGCGGATCACAGGTGACGGTGCAGACCAACCCCCAGACCAACGTGATCGCCCTGGACGGGGCCACCGTCGCCGATCTGAAGCCCGGATTCACCGTCATGGTTCAGGGCACCAAGATCGAGAACGGCTCGATGATGGCGGAGACGATCATCAGCACGGAGCTGCCCCGGCTCGGTGGCAACTGACCATCGTGTCCTCGGGGCCGTCCGACACGGGGTGTCCCGGTACCGCATGGTCCGATTGCGCCGTCGACTCGCTAGGCTGATCACCGATGACGGGAATGTGGTTCGTACTGGCGTTGATCGCACTCGCAGGCGCGTGTGTGTTGCTTTATTTCGATCGCTCGCGGCGCGATCAGACCGGCCGTGTGCGGCAGATCTGGGCGAAGGCTCAGGGCTACACCTACGAGAGCGTCGAAGAACGGTTGCCGGCCCAATTCCACCGCGCCGCTATGGCCAAGCAGGAGTACCTCAGCGCCCTCGATGTCGTGCGGGGCGAACGTCGGGGTGAGTCGTTCATCCTGTTCGACTTGGAGGAAACCGCGACCATCGTCGCGGTGCACCGCAAAGTGGGCTCCGATGTCGACATCGACCTCCGGCTCAAGTCGACGCCGCCGCCCAAGGATGCGGACCTCGAGTTGCTGGGGGCCATCGGGCCGCGGGTCGTTTTCGCCACTGACCTCGAGATCGCGCGCCGCGTCTGCGATCAGCGGATGGTCGCCTTCACCGAGTCGGTTCCTCCGCACGTGAACATGCTGTGGAGTGAGGGGGAGTGGACCCTCGGTTCGCTGCCCATCAACAGCACCGGGCGCGAATGGGATTCGGCGATCGAGGCGGTGGCCCGGCTGTCCGGTCTGCTGCACGTCCTCCCGCCGGTCATCGAGCCACGCGAACTCGATCGTCAACCTCACGACCCGGGCCGGCCGCGACTGCGCGAAGGACGCCCAGCCGCGGGACGTCCAGCCGAAGGGCGCCCAGCCGAGGGGCGCCCAGCCGAAGGGCGTGCCTCGGCGCCGCACCCGCCGGCCGGTGGTCGTCCTCCCCAGGGGCGCGCCCGCCCGTGAGTGGTTGACGAGTCCAGGGACTCGTTAACCGCGCACAGGCGTGCCGCGCCTTGCTACCGTCACCGGTATGTCGACGCCTTCGAGTTCCGCCGACCTCCCGTCCGCTTCCGACGACACCCCCACGCGACCGGTCGCCCTCGTCACCGGCCCCACCTCCGGGCTGGGCGCGGGGTTCGCCCGCAAGTTCGCCTCGCTGGGTTACGACCTGGTGCTGGTCGCCCGTGACGAAGGGCGGATGCGCGAGCTCGCCACCGAGACCAAGGCGAGGTTCGACACGGAGTGCGAGATCCTTCCCGCCGATCTGGCGACGACCGCGGGTCGCTTGGAAGTGGCCGGGCGTCTGAACCAGGGCGTCGATGTACTGGTCAACAACGCGGGCTTCGGCACCTCCGGTGAGTTCTGGACCGCCGACCCCGGGCTGCTGCAAGCTCAGCTCGATGTCAACGTCACTGCCGTCATGCAGCTCACCCGGGCGGCGCTGCCGGCAATGATCGCGTCGGCCAACGGCACTGTCATCAACGTGGCCAGTGTGGCCGGGCTTCTCTCCGGCCGCGGCTCCACCTACTCGGCAAGCAAGGCGTATGTCATCTCGTTCTCCGAGGGGTTGTCGGGAGGTCTGGCGGGGACAGGTGTTCGCGTGCAGGCGTTGTGCCCGGGATTCATTCGCACCGAGTTCCACGAACGCGCCGGAATCGAAATGACTTCCATCCCCAAGGTCATGTGGCTCAGCGTCGAGCAAGTGGTGGCGGCCTCCCTGGCGGATCTCGAGAAGGGAAAGGTCGTCAGCGTCCCGGGCGCCCAGTACAAGGTGCTTACTTCGGTGGGACGGCTGGTCCCGAAGAGCGTTGTGCGTCGCCTCACCAACGTGGTCGGCCGGGGCCGTGGCCGCACGTAGCGGTGGGTAGGGTTTCTGTCATGAGTGATCGCGAGGATTTGGCCGCGCTGGTGCGGGAGCTGGCTGTAGTGCACGGCAAAGTGACGTTGTCCTCGGGCAAGGAAGCCGACTACTACGTGGACCTGCGCCGCGCGACGCTGCATCACGAGGCCGGCCCGCTGATCGGGAAATTGCTTCGTGAGCTGGTGTCGGATTGGGACTTCGACGCGGTGGGTGGACTCACGATGGGAGCCGACCCGGTGGCGATGGCCGTCATGCACGCGGCGGGCAGGCCGATCGACGCGTTCGTCGTCCGTAAGGCAGCCAAGGCGCACGGGATGCAGCGCCAGATCGAGGGACCGGACGTGGTCGGCAAGCGGGTTCTCGTCGTCGAGGACACCACCACCACCGGCAATTCCCCCCTGACCGCGGTGAAGGCGCTCCGTGACGTGGGCGCCACCGTGGTCGGTGTTGCCACCGTCGTCGACCGCGCCACCGGAGCCGACGACGTGATCGCGGCCGAGGGGCTGGAGTACCGGTCGCTGCTCGGCCTCGCAGATCTCGGACTGAACTGACTCAGGGCAGCGACGGGAAGATGGGTGATCACCCCGTCGCTGCCACTTCGGGGAGCGAGTCGGTGCGTATTACGAATACGCGGGGACCGGTGTCGTGATGTCGTTGCGGACGACCTCGGTGAACACCGATTCCAGTTGATCGAGGAACCGGGAGATCGTGGAATGCGCCGTCGCCGTATCGGGATATCGCGAACGTAACGACAGCCCCTCTCCGGTACGCGACACCCAGAACTGAGCGTCATCGCACACCGTCACATTGCTGATGTGGTGTGCGTTCATCGCCCGAAGCTCTTCGGGGCAGGCGACTTTGCGGTAGTCGATGTACGAGACCATGAACAGGTCGGTTCGGGTTCGCCGGTATCCGTCACCCACTCCACGACGCACCTGTTCCATGGACAGCCCCTTCAGCGAGAGTGCGGTGCGGAACGACGCGTGAGTGCCGGTCAGCGTCGACTCGAACGACCCGTCCGCTGACACCGGAACCACGATCGGGGCAGTGGCAGTGAGCCACCCGATGGAGTCCTTCCACCGGTGATTGTGGCGGGTGTGCAGGGGAAACTGCAGTGGCAGGTGGAGCGGGCCGCCTTCCCGTTGCAACGCGGTGCCGATTGCGCTCAGCACACCAGTGAACATGCTGCCTCCTGCTCGTAGGCAGTTCTCTTCCAACCGTGCGGTGCTGGGACCGTCGAGGATCACCCGGACATCGGACGCCTGCCGCGCCGGTCTTCCCTGCTCGACGCCGAGGTCCAAGGGGAATGTGGGAGCTGTCCCACCGCAGCGCTCGTAGAAGTTCGACCACGCCCGGATTCTCGGATCGCTGTCGTCGATGGCCGTATCCACGGCTTCCGTTTCACAGTACGAAATGAAACTTCCCGGGTCGCCGAGCACCTTTCCGATCTGCGTGTCGTCCGTCGCCGGTGCTGACGTGATCAGGTCGTAGATCTGCCGTAATTCGCGCAACGCGATCACGAGGGACAGCCCGTCCACGATGGTGTGGTCGAACGCCGCGATGACGGTGCTCGATGTGGGCCTTTGCACGATGGCGAAAAGATAGGCGGGAAACGTCAGGGGGTCGCACTCCGCGGTGAAGCGGGTGCGCAGGTGTGCGCGGAGCGACACGGGGTTGTCGAACCGGACGGGATGTGATTCTTTCAGCGCAACGGCATCAGGTGGCACCATGAGGCGCTCGATGCGTGTGGGATGGACGTCGAAGCCCGTCCACAGTGCATCGTGCCTACGGATGAATATCTCGAATGTGCGCCGTACAGCGCTGCGGTCGAGTGTGCCCGGCAGATCCAGGCTGCCTGCCATCCACACGCTGCGACCGAATCCGTGTGCCCGGGCGGTGTCGAGGTGGAAACGCTGGTTGTAGCTGGGCGGAATATCCGACTTCAGTGAAGCCGCAGTTGGTAGCAGGGTCCATTCTGTGAGCGTGCCGGGTTCGATGTCGTAGCGATCGATCGAGGTCACGTGCATCAGCGTTCTCCGCTGTCCGGGCGCAGGCTCGTGAGGGCGCGTTCGATGCAGCCGTAGGCGGCGACGGTGATGATGGCCAGCGGGCCCGCGGCGACCGCGGCCAGCCTCTGCCCTACGGCGTTGACGAATACGATGACGTTCTGCAACGACAGTTCGTCGGTCGTCTTTCCCACGAGCGCTCCGATCCCGCATTCCCGAATCGTCCGCACGATGATCGACCCGGCCGCCGACGGCGCAGCGGTTTCGGCGTCGGCAGGATTTGCGACCCCGATCACGCCGGCGGAAACGGTCGTGTCCGAGGTGAGGGCCGCCGTGGTTGTGCTGGTCTGGGGTGTCGTTTCCACTGCACCGGCCGAGCCGGTGCTTGCGGCCATTGCGATCAGTGCAGCGGCGAGGATGACGAAGAATTGCCTCATATCTGGATATGCCCTTTCGTGCGGAGAATGGAGTGCTGGGCATTATTCGAAAAATGCCGAGTGTGATGAGAATCCCGATGTGTCCCGTTGATTCTTGGCCATTGATCGGTGAACGGAACCAGCTTTGTCCGTAGAGCTGGTCTTGGCTCACTCCGAAACGGACACCGAAGTCATCGATCCTGGTAGCAGGGCATAAAATTCCATCCGGACCGGATCCGGCCCGGTGGCGGCGAGATCGCGGCGGAGTGGTAGTTCTATGATTTCGGTCTCAATTACTTGGATTGCCGGTCCCGAATCTGCGATAACAACTGCGCACCTTTGTGTCCGCGGGTGTGCGGGAATTCGAACTCGGAGCGCTGATGGAATATCCCGGTGACCACGATCACCCCCGAGTGCTTTTCGCTGAACGATTCGCGCTGCTCTACGAATTGGCCGGTCGCCCCGTTCTGAAACGGCTCGCCGATCGCGCGAACTCCACGATTCCCGTCACCGAGTCGAGACGGGCCGTGTTCGTGTCCGCACAACGCCTCTCCGACTGGCGTACCGGTCGCAATGTGCCGGCCCGGTTCGATGGTCTGGTCCCGACCCTGCGGGTCCTGATCGGTGCGGCCCGGACCCGACATCCCGGCCCCCGTTCGGACGGGCTCTACTCGATCCGGCAGTGGCAGGTGCTCTGGGAGCGGGCGCAGCGCAGCGAACCGGCGCGCGGTGACGCGGGTCGCGACTGCCCCGCGGGGGCCACCGACCGGGGGCCCGAAACCGCCGAATGCCCGTACCGCGGGCTGACAGCCTTCGGTGTCGAGGACAGCCGGTACTTCTTCGGGAGGCAACGGGCGACCTCGGCTCTCCTCGCCGCGGTCCTCGACAGCGATGACGACGTCGCGCTGACAGTTCTGGTGGGGGCGTCCGGTTCGGGGAAGACGTCGTTGCTCCACGCCGGGCTCGTCCCGGCGCTGGAACGGGGCCGTTCCGTCGTGACCCTCACTCCGGGCCGCGACCCCGTCGGCACACTCGAACGCTCCTTCGACGAGGAGCGGGAGACGCCGTGCGTTCTTATCGTCGACCAGTTCGAGGAACTCTTCACACAGTGCCGGGACGAGGATGTTCGGCGGCGCTTCGTCGGTGTGCTCGTGCAGACCGCGCGAAGCCGCGCGTATTCCGAAACGCCGGTCGACGCGGTGGTGGTGGCCGTGCGCGCCGATTTCTACGAGCGGTGTGTGGACTACCCCGATCTGGCGGTCCGTCTTCAAGAGGGCCAGATGGTTCTCGGACCCATGACGCGTGACGAGGTTCGGACGGCCGTCAGCGGTCCTGCCGCCTTGGTGGGTGTTCCGCTCGAGCCCGGCCTCGTCGACATCATCGTGCGCGACCTCGGCGACGGAAACGGCGCTGCATACAGCTCGGGTGCCCTGCCGCTGCTGGGGCACGCCCTCTTGGCAACGTGGGAGGCACGGGCAGGTGATTCCCTCACCGTGAGGGCCTACGAGTCCGTGGGCGGGGTACGCGGTGCTGTCGCGCGTACCGCCGAGGCGGTCTGGGAAGCGCTGACCCCCGCGGAACAGGTGGCGGCGAGGCAGATACTGATGCGGCTCGTCGCCGTCGGCGATGACGGTCCGGATACTCGGCGCAGCCTGAGCCCCCCGCAGGTCCTCGAGGGATGTTCGAATACCAGTGCCGGAACCAGCGCGATGAATGCCTTGACCGCTGCGCGGTTGGTGACCCGTGATGCGTCGGGGGTCGAACTCGCGCACGACGCGGTGTTCGAGGCGTGGCCTCGGCTTGCCGTGTGGCTGAGCGAGGATCGGGCGGTCGCCGTCCTGCATCAGCGGATCGACAAGGACGCCCTGGAGTGGGAGAGGCATGACCGTGACGGTTCGCTGCTCTACCGGGGCGTGCGGTTGGATGCGGCGCTTCGGTGGCAAGCGGACAGTCGCACAGGCCGTATGGGTGCGTCGACGCGTTCTTTCCTGGCGGCGGGAAGGCGACACGACCGTCTCGCCCGGTTGCGACGCCGAGGAGCTGTCACCGCGCTGGCACTGCTGACCGTCCTCACCACGATCGCGGCACTCACGGCGCACGCGCAGCGAGTGTCTGCCGACGAGGAGCGCACGACGGCACAGTTCGCGGAAATTCTCGCGCAGGCCGCGCGCACGCAGAACCCCGATCCGTCCATGTCGGCCCGGCTTTCGTTGCTCGCGACCCAGCTGCGGCCTCAGGACGACACCGCAAGGTCGATGCTGCTCGCGTCACAGAATGCCCCGCTCGCCGACCGACTCGGAAGCCACGACGGTGCAGTCTATTCCGTGGCTGTCGGGCCCGGCGGAGTAGTCGCGTCCGCCAGTTACGACCGAACGATCCGATTGTGGAACCCGGCGGCCACCGGGACCCGCGGTTCGTTCGCGGCGTCCCTCACCGGGCACACGAGCTGGGTCACCAGCGTGGCCTTCAGTCCCGACGGGCGAATGCTCGCCAGCGGCAGTGGTGACAGCACAGTCCGGCTGTGGGACATCCGCGATCCCGCCCGGCCCACCGAACTGGGGCAGCCGCTCGTCGGGCACTCCGGAGCTGTGTACATGGTGGCCTTCAGCCCCGACGGGCGCACCCTTGCGAGCGCCGGTGACGATGGAACGACCCGGCTGTGGAACATCGAAGATCCGAGGGCTGTAGGGGACCGTGCAGCACCGCTCAGCGGTCACACGGGCGCTGTCCGCACAGTGGCTTTCAGCGCCGACGGGCGAACGCTCGCCACGGGAAGCGACGATCACACGGCGATGCTCTGGGATCTGAGCGATCCGGCGCACCCCGTGGCGTCCGGCCGGGTGGTCGGGCATGCCGACACCGTGCATTCGGTCGCTTTCAGCCCGGACGGGCGACTTCTCGTGACGGGGAGCGACGATCACAGCGTTCGGCTGTGGCGCCTCGACCGCCCGGGTTCGCCGGTCGCCACCCGAGAACCCCTGATCGGGCACAACGCCGCGGTCTGGTCGGTGTCCTTCGGTCCGGACGGTTCGTCGCTTGTCTCCGCGAGCTGGGACGGAACCGCCCGGGTCTGGTCGCTGATCGACCCGGACCGGCCGACGTTGCTCGGAAAACCCCTTGCTGGAAGCAGCGGCGGACTCACGACTGCGGTGTTCACCCGAGACGGCAAGGCGGTCGTTACCGGAGGTCAGGACGGGACTGTGCGAAAGTGGGCGCTACCGACCGCAGTCGTTGCCGGACACACCTTGCGGGTCACGACACCCGTGCTCGACGGGTCCGGAACCGTCGCCGTCACGGCGTCCCGGGACGGGACTATTGCCTTGTGGCGGATGGGAAACGGGCATCCGCCAGTGCTCACTGCACGGCTACTGTCGGGGGGCGGTGTGGGAGTCGAGAACGTCGCTTTGTCGGCGGATGGTTCGGTGCTCGCGACCGCGGGCGTGGGCACGGGGGAGGTGCAGCTGTGGAACGTCGCCGGCGGCACGGCCGTTCCGGCCGGACCACCCCTCGAGATCGCCGCGCGCTACACCCACGAGTTGGCTTTCAGTCAGGACGGGGCGTTGCTTGCCACCGCTGCGGACGACCAGTCGCTCACTCTCTGGAGCCTCGCGAACAGGGCGCGTCCCGTCCAGGTGGGAAGTGCGCTTTCCGGCGCCGCCGGATGGATCAACGCCGTTGCCTTCAGCCCCGACGGACGTGTCCTCGCGGCGGGCAGTAGTGACAAGACGGTGCGATTGTGGGACGTGTCCCGCCCCGAAAGGCCCGGTGCTGTCCGGACTTTGAGCGGTCACCACGGTGCGGTCAACGCCATCGCCTTCAGTCCTGACGGGCGCACCCTGGCCAGTGGCAGCGACGATCAGACGATCCGCGTGTGGCCCCTCACCGCGGAGACCGGCGACAAATCAGGTGAAGCCGCGGTGCTGTCCGGTCACACGAGCACCGTCCGCTCGGTCGCGTTCAGTCCCGACGGCCGGATCCTGGCCACCGGGAGCGACGACCAGTCCGTGCGCATCTGGGACGTCTTACACCTGCGCGCGCTGGGCGGTTCACTGGTACCGGATGGAACGGTCCGATGGCGAGTTGCGTTCGGTGCCCGGTCTGACGTGCTGATGGCGACGGGGGAAGCCGGCGCCGTTCGAGTACTCGACCTCGACCCGCACACTGCCGAGGCCAGGGTGTGCGCGAACACACCCGATCCCTCGACAGTCGAATCGTGGCAGCAGCTTGCTCACGGGCCAGTGGCAGCGCCCTGTGGCTGACACCAGAGCACAGATCAGTCGGCATCCGCGGCCGTGACGACCTTTGTTCTCGGGTCAAGATGCCCGCCATCCGGGTCAGGACGAGCGCTGCGCCGCCTGTTCCACCTGACGTCGCAGGGTGGCATCGGTGTGTCGGATTGCCTGCGCCACAAACGGTTCGACGATCCGCGCCAGCGCCTTCCCGGCAAGTCCGCCGGGAAGCTCGTAGTGGAAGTCGACGGTCAGTCGGGTCGCTTCTTCGCTGACAGGCTCGAATCGCCACTGCGAGTGGGTGGTGAGGCCGTCGATCGAATCGAGCTGGATCAGTGCGTTCTCTTCCCACGCCGTGATCTCGACGACCGAGCCCAGTGTCTTGGGGCCGACCCGCATCGCCGCGTTGTAGACGGCACCGAGTCCGCGGACGGGTTCGCCGACGGGATCGAACTGGGTGATCCCGAAAAGCCAGGACGGCACGTGCGTGTAGTCGTCGAGATACGCGAAACAGGCGGCGAGCGGAGCTTGGGCTACGGCGGTGTGATGAATCTCGATCATGACGACTTTCCTGTGGAATGGGCGGACGACGAGTGCCGGTAAGGCCGGACCGCGTAGTTCTCGAGGTCGAATCGGGCGAGGCGGCGTCGCAGTGATCCGGTGGACCACGGCCAGGCCGCGAAGTTCTTGCCGTCGGCGTCGAGGTAGTAGCTACTGCATCCGCCGTTGTTGAAGACCGTGGGGGCCAGGCCCTTCTGGACGGCGTCGTTGAATGCGCGGAACGGCTCCTCGCGGACCTCGAGTACTTCGATGTTCTGCTGTTCGGCCTTGGTCAAGCCGTCGATGACATAGTCGAGCTGGGTCTCGGCCAGTCCGAGAAACGAGTTGTACACCAAGATGTTCGGGCCGAGCATGATGTAGGCGTTCGGTGCGCCAGGAGTGGTGGTGGCCAGATAGGCCTCGGGACTCTTTGCCCACTTCTCCGACAGAAGGCGTCCGTCGCGTCCGCGAATGCGGCTCGCGATGGGTGGGTGGCTCACATCGAATCCGGTACCGAAGATGATGACGTCCACCTCGCGTCGAGTGCCGTCGGCGGCCACCACCGACTGCCCCTCGACCGCGACGAGCGCGTGGGGAATCAGCTCGACGCCCGGCTTCGTCAGTGCAGGCAGATAGGTGTTGGACAGCAGGAGTCGCTTGCACCCCAAGGTGAAGTCCGGGGTGAGCGACGCTCGGAGCTCGGGGTCGGGCACCTGGGCCGCGAGCCAGCGGGTGCCGATGGGGTTGAGTAGGCGTGCGGTCCGTTCGCGCCGCATCGCCAGGGTGAGGGTCCGCAGCACCACGTCCAGAACGTGCCGAAATGCCTGCTGTACGGCCGGAACTCGACCGAACACCCATTGCGCCATGCGCGGGAACGGAAAGTCGAGACGTGGGACGACCCAGGCGGGAGTGCGCTGGAAGACGTACAGCTGCGCCACGTCCGGTTGGATCTCCGGAATGAACTGCACGGCGGACGCGCCCGTTCCCACCACCGCCACCCTTTTGCCGGTGAGATCGACATCGTGATTCCAGCGCGCCGAGTGAAAGATCTCGCCGGCGAAGCCGTCGATTCCGGGGAGTTCTGGTGTCTTCGGTTCGGTGATCGGTCCTGCCGCGAAAATGACGTGCTGGGCGACCATCGTGCCCTGGGTGGTGTCGAGGACCCAGCGTCGGCGGTCTTCGGACCACGCTGCCTCGATCAGCTCCGTGTGCATCGAGATCTTGGATCGGACGCCGAACTTGTCGACCGTTTTCTCGATATACGACAGCAGTTCCGGCTGTAGTGCAAAGTTGCTCCGCCATTGCGGGTTGGGATTGAAGGAGAACGAGTACACCGGTGCGGGTATGTCGACACCGCAGCCGGGGTAGGTGTTCTCCCGCCACACGCCGCCGACGCGTGCTGATTTCTCGAGCACGAGGTAGTCCGTGATTCCGGCCTTTTCCAGCTTGACCGCTGCGGCGACGCCGGACAGACCGGCGCCGACTACGGCGGCCGACAGATGCCGTTCGGCCTCGGAGGCCTGGGAGGCGACGCCGGCCTGCTGCGGGGCACTCACTGTCATGTCCTCTTCCTGGGCCGAGGTGGAACGGTCACCGATAATTAACTGAGACTCGATGTCACAGTAAAAGGAAGAAGGCGCAATGGCAAGTGGCGCTCCGCGCCCGTGCGCCTTTCTGGTAGCGGTGGCAACCAGAAAGGCGCACGGAGCGGCTGGAAAGCTCGAGAGATGGCTCGGGAAACTTACGGCTGAGGGACCTCGACGCTATCGGGCAGCTTGTCCCGCATCTTGTCGAGTTCCTGCTCGATTCGTTCGACGGCACTGTCGTTGTTGAGCACAGTGACCATTCCGGCCGCGAAAGCTATCGAGATGACGATCGCCAGCGCGCTCAGTACAGTGCCGGCAATCGCCACGCCTTTACCGGTGATACCCACCTTGCGGGACGCCCTCAGTCCGAGGATGCCGAGAATCAGCCCGATGATGCCCAGCACCAGTCCGACCGGAGACAGGATCACGATCAGCACGCAGACGAGGGCGGCAACACCAATAGCGAGGGCGAATGCGGCAGCAGTACTGGTACGTGCGGGTTTGGTGACTACTCGTTGCTCGACGTCGACGGAACGACCGTCGATATCGGTCACTCGATGCGGGTCGTTTTCGTCGCCGCGGCCTGTCAGTGGTCTGCTCATCATTGCCTCCGGGCGTAGTCGATCTAAGGTGTACAACGCATGCCCGGTTCGGTGGCCTTCAAACCGTATCGGTGAGGGGCCGGGTGCCTACTCGGTCGCGGCGTGGTCGGCGAGCAGGGCGGTCAACTCTTCGGCGTAGGCGACTTGTGTGCGGAGTTTGCGGCAGCTTTCCTCCGCCCGCGTGTGGCAGTCGGTGACGAATGCCTGGGCGTTGGCGCGTTCGTCGGCTGCGGGGTCGGACGCCAGAATCTCGAGCGAGTCGAGGAGCTGGCGCATCTCGTCGAGGGTGAATCCGAGCGGCTTCATCCGCCGGATGACGAGCAGGCGTTGGACATCAGCATCTGTGTAGAGGCGGAAGCCGCCGGCGCTGCGTTCAGAAGGCCGTACCAGGCCGACCTCGTCGTAGTGGCGGATCGTCTTGATCGACAGTTCGGTGCGTTCGGCGACCTCACCGATCTGCATGTGCCGCAATGCCGAACCCTCGATGCGGTCCGTCATCTGCTCACCTTTCTCTGCATTCGTCCGGGCACTGATGATGTCAGTGCTCGGCACCCATCTGCCCGCTCAGGCGCACGTGGCGTTCGGCGGAGGCGGCGTTGAGGCCGACGATCTCCACGTTCTTACCCTTGGCAGCGTATTTCGTGGTGACCGCGTCGAGGGTCGCGACGGTCGAGGCGTCCCAGATGTGGGAGTCGGACAGGTCGATGATGACGTTCTCCGGATCGCCGACGTAGTCGAACTGGTAGATGAGGTCGTTGCTCGAGGCGAAGAACAGTTCGCCGCGCACCTTGTAGATGCGGGTGTTCTCGTCGGGGTGGGCAACGTCCACCACTTCGGTCAGGTGCGCGACCCGGCGGGCGAAGAGCACCATTGCGGTGACGACACCGACGATCACCCCATAGGCGAGGTTGTGGGTGGCAACGGTGACCGCGACGGTCGCAAGCATGACCAATGTTTCGCTACGGGGCATGCGCCGCAACGTCTTCGGGGCGATGCTGTGCCAGTCCAGGGTGCCGACCGAGACCATGATCATCACCGCGACCAGGGCAGCCATCGGGATCAGCGCGACGATGTCGCCGAGTCCGACGACGAGGATCAGCAGGAACACCCCGGCCAGGAAGGTGGAGATGCGGGTGCGGGCTCCGGAGACCTTGACGTTGATCATGGTCTGGCCGATCATGGCGCAGCCGCCCATGCCGCCGAAGATTCCGGTGACAATGTTCGCCACACCCTGCCCCCAGCCTTCGCGGGTCTTGTCCGAGTGGGAGTCGGTGATGTCGTCGACCAGCTTCGCGGTCATCAACGACTCGAGCAAGCCCACCAGGGCCATCGCCAACGCGTAGGGCGCGATGATCGACAGCGTGTCCATGGTGAACGGCACGTCCGGGATCACCCAGGACGGCAGCGAAGACGGTAGCTCGCCTTCGTCGCCGACGTTCGGGACGTTCAACGCGAAGATCACGGTGGCAGCGGTGAGCAGCACAATGGCCACCAGCGGGGCGGGGATCGCGGTCGTGAGCTTGGGCAGGAACACCATGATCAGCAGTCCGGCCGCGACCATCGGATAGACCAGGGCGGGGACTTCGATCAGGTGCGGCAGCTGCGCGGTGAAGATCAAGATCGCGAGAGCGTTGACGAAGCCGACCATCACACTGCGCGGGATGAATCGCATCAGTTTCGCGACACCGAGCAGGCTCAGGACGATCTGCAGCACACCGGCCAGCAGGACGGCGGCGATCAGGTAGTCCATGCCGTATTCCCGCGACAGCGGCGCGACGACGAGGGCGATCGCACCGGTCGCCGCCGAGATCATCGCGGGGCGGCCGCCGACGAAAGCGATGGTCACCGCCATGGTGAAGGAGGCGAACAACCCGACCTGGGGATCGACCCCGGCGATGATCGAGAACGAGATCGCCTCCGGGACCAGGGCCAGCGCGACCACCAGTCCGGCCAGTACCTCAGTCTTCAATCGGCGAGGAGATCGAAAGGCATCACGAACAGACCCTTCGTCGAGGACGCGGTCGTCGTGCCGGGGCCGGTCGTTCTGGGGCACTGCCATTCACTCCGTTCGCACCAGTGCAGGCGCACAGTGCTGTCGAGTCGAAGCGCCGCCGTGGCGCCGAGGGTCGGTCTGCGGACGAAGACGATCCGCGCGAATCCTTCGTCCACCCGCGCAGACTCTACCCTCACGGGAGGGTAGAGTTTGAACCGGTCGATAGATTCAAGACTCCTTTGGCCGGATGCTGAGGGATTGGCCGGCGAGTCCCGCGAATCGGTGCGCGGATGCAGAGCGTCTGCCACGGGTCGGTGACGTGGTCCGCGCCGAGTTCGGGGAGATTCGGCGACCCACGACTTGCTGCCGCAGTGCCGCACATCCTGGGAGAATCGGTGTATGACCGAGCGCAAGCCTCCCGAGGTGAGCTTCGAGAGCTGGATCGACAAGCAGATCCGGCTGGCGCAGGAGCGCGGCGACTTCGACAACCTTCCCGGAGCAGGTAAACCGATACCACTGT
Organism: Rhodococcus sp. USK13; assembly: GCF_018343855.1. Lineage (NCBI taxonomy): Bacteria > Bacillati > Actinomycetota > Actinomycetes > Mycobacteriales > Nocardiaceae > Rhodococcus > Rhodococcus sp. USK13. The sequence goes on from NZ_CP069242.1 coordinate 2,655,149, forward strand.
CCGGCGACGTCGATGACGAGTTGTGGTGGGTCAAGGGTTATTTGCGGCGCGAGAACCTGCCCCTCGACGCACTGCTACCCACGCCGCTGCAGTTGCGCAAGCAGATCGAGCGGCTCCCCGAGACGGTCCGCGGAATACCGTCGGAGGACGCGGTGCGCGAGATCGTGCATCAGCTCAACCTCGAAATCGTGGCCTGGTTGCGCGCGCCGTCCGGTCCGCGAGTGCCGGTCAGCCCCGTCGACGCGGACGAGGTGGTGTCGCAGTGGCGAATGGACCGCCGCGCGGTGCGCACGCCGCCCCCATCGCTGCCGCCGTCCGTAGAGAACCCGCCGTTCGCAGAGAACCAGCCGCCGACGCCGCGACCGCGGCGGTGGTGGCGTCGGGGACGGTGACCGGTCAGGCGCCGGGCGGCCAGGGTTGCGCGGGTGCGACCCTGGCGGCCGGAGCAGCACGCGACGGACCAGGGTGGGGGTGGCTGGTGCGATGAAATCGCTTCTCCGAAAAGTTGATGTGCCCAGTGCTGTTGGTGTAGCCGGGCTGGTGATCACGGCGCTCTACGCATACTGGGCAACCGGACTGGAGCCGTTCACGGGCCTTGCCTACATCGCCGTCGGAATACCCGTTGTTCTGCTGGCCGGTGTGGCCGTCATCGGCGGCGCTCCCGAACCTCGGGACAACGGCATGCCACGGGCAGGGGAGATCACGCTACGCTCGGTGCTCCCGTGGCTGGTTTTGCTTTTTGTTGCCGCCGGCCTCGAAGGACTCGGTCTCGCCCTGGGTGGCCGGTCCACCACCGTTCCCACACTCAGCACGGTGATCGATCATGCGCTGGCGTGGCATCCGGTTCGATTCGTCCTGTTTTGCGGATGGCTTGCTGTCGGCGGAGGCCCAGTCGTCCGGATGTACCACAGGTGGGTGCGACCCCATTCTTCCGCGGGAGGGTGAGGTGATAGTCACGATCATCTGGCTGATGTTGATCGGCACCGGCATCGGCATCGAGTTGTACAGCCGCCGGGCCGGCGGACGGTGGTCGAGCCTTGCGAACGTCGTCTCCGCGCTGTGGGCCCGGCCCGCCGGACGACTACTTCTCGTCGGCCTCTGGGCTTTCGCTGGGTGGCACATGTTCGCCCGGTACACCCTGCCCTGATCGCCTGGTCAACCGCCGTCCAAGTGCGACTTCGGGGCCGTGCCGGTGCCGGAGCTGTGAGCCCGAAGCGGGTGAGTGCGTCGCGCCGCTGGCGGCCGAGGGCTGTGGGACCTGCGGTTCGCAACCGGCGATGCGGCAACAGGGCACGGGGCATCCCAAGCAGACCGAATGATGTTGCCGAAGAAATGAATGGGGCCGAATCGACGTCATCGGAGTCCGGGGTGGCGAGCCGTCGTGCGCTCGCTTTGTGCCTCGGCAATCAGGAGGCGAGGTCGTCACGTGCGGCGGCAAGCTCGAGTAATCGGGGCAACATGTCGGGGGCGGCGATCGAGGGGAGCAGCAGCGCCCACATGTCGGCGAGGCGTTCGTACAGGTCGGCTCGACCGCTCAGTGCCTCGGACACGAGTTGCATCCCGGTGAAGGAACTCACCAGGAAGCGGGCAAGAGCGGCGGAATCGACCGTCGCCCGAAGCTCACCCGCGGCTGTCGCCTTGACGGCCAGTGCCACGAGCGTGTCGGTCCAGTCGATGTAGGGATCGGTGGCCGGTCCGCGAGAATTGCCGAGTTCGAGGGTGAGACGGACCCCCGCCCGGACGATCGGTTCGGTCAGCAGTTGCCGCGCCATTTCCTTGGCGCACAGGACGATAGCCTCCATCGGGGACTGGGCCGTGGCGAGCACTCGCTGCGCCGCCAGCATCGACATGGCGTGCTGCTCCTTGATCACCGCCCAGGCGAGGGCTTCCTTGGACTCGAAATGGAAGTACAAGGCACCCTTCGTGACATTGGAGTACGCAAGTATCCGGCTCAGGCTGGCGCCGCCGTAGCCGAGCTTCTCGAAGCTGAGCGCGGCGCCTTCCAGGACCTGATGGCGGGTGGCTGCCGCGCGTGCCTGTACTGCCATGACCTTTGCCTCCCGATCGCCCTCGTCGCCGTCGCATTCCAACCTCCAGTCAACCACTCGAGCGCGCGGTACCCTCGGCGCGACCGCAAGTGTGGGAGGAAGATGTGACGTCGAAGGATGACTGGGGTCTGGAGCACATGGTGTTCGCGGGGGCGACTGTGGCCACCGTGGTCGGCGCTGTGACCGGACGCGAGCGACTGCAGAAGTTCGCGAAGCCTCTGATCGCTCCGGCACTGGCGGCCCGGGTCGTGCGCCGGCGAGGCGCGACCGACTCCGTGGACGCGGCGCTGTTGCTGGCCGGGCTCACGGGTGCGACGGTCGGTGACGTCTTCATGATCGACCCGGATGACGAGGCCCGCCTGGTGCGGGGCGCTTCGGCCTTCGCGGTCATGCAGGCGTGCTACTCGGCTTTGTTGCTGCGCAACGGTGCGCGTCCCATTCCGGCGGCGTGGGGTCCGCGGCTGGCCGGCTGGCTCGGGGCGGCCGTGTTGCTGCGGGCTCGGTCCGCCGGTGTCGCTGCACCCCTCACTGCTTATGGATCAGCCTTGGCTACGACGTCCACACTGGCTGCCGATCCGTCCCTCGCCCCCGGCGCAGGCGTCGTTGCGAGCGTGGCGATACCGAGCGGCGACCGGCGCAGCTGGCTCGGTCTGGGCGGGGTGCTGTTCACGGCGTCGGACGGGCTGATCGTGGTGCGGAGATTGTTCGTGCGAAGTGGCCGCGGCAGGGCTGCCTCCGAAGGACTGATCCTCGCCAGTTACGCCGCCGCGCAACTGTTGCTGGTCGAGGGGATGCTCGCGCTGCGCCGCCGGAACACAGGTCGCCGGGTCACGGGCACAGCATGATGCGGTCCCGATTGTTCGGGTCCACCAGGATTGTGATGGTTTCGCCGGGCACGAAACGGGTGGCCTCCTCGCGCCGCACCTCGTACACGACGCGTCCGGAGTAGCTCTCGGACCCCGGCACGGTCAACCGCAGATCCAGTTCGGTCAGTTCGCCGTTGTCGGGGGTGCGGCGAAGTGGTGTCACGCGCTCGATGCTGGCCCATCCTTCGAGCCCGCGCCGCGCGAGTTGGCGGTCTGCCCGGGAGGGTCGTTCGGCGGCCATCATGCCGAACCCGAGCGCCGACCCGAAGGCGGCGACCAGTCCCATGATCTGGTACGGAATCGTGGCCTCGGGGGTGTGCTCGATCAACCATCCCAGCCAGACTGCGAGGACGATGACGTAACCGGCTGTGATGAAGCAGACCGTACGCACGATTCGCTGATGATTCATCGTTGTGCCTCCGTGTCCAGGGTAGACCGCCGCGGGGACGCCGGGCAGTGGTGCCGTTAGAGTGCAGTGTCGGCAGCAGGCAAGTATGTGGAGGTGGCCGTATGGCGTGGCGTCGGGTGTCGTTGGTAGGTTTGAGCATTGGTGCTGCTCTGACGCTCGCAGCATGTGGGGGTTCGTCCGAGGCGGTGGCTCCGCCGACGACCACCACCACCGCAGCGCCGGTGACTACTACCACCACCACGGTTCCGCCAGTCACGACCACCACGACCACGATCGCGCCGACCACGACGACGGAAGCACCGACCACCACCCTCGTCGACGTTCCGTACGAGCACAACGAGTCGTACTTCTTCACCTCCCCGGACGGCGCATTCCAGTGCGGCATCATCAAGCTGCCGAGTCGCACGGAGGCGGGATGCCAGGGGTCGACCAGTCCGGTCCCGCCGCGGCCGGCAGACTGCATGGTCGACTGGGGCCACGGCATTCGCGTCGAGAACGAGGGTGAGGGAGCGTTCATGTGTGCCGGTGGCCTCGTGTACACCTCGGGCGATGCCGAACCTGATCCGGTGTTGCCTGCCGGATCCAAGCTCACCGAACTCGGCTACTCCTGCAGCACCACAGCGACCGCTGTGACGTGTGTCAACGACGAGACGTCCCACGGATTCACGGTCTCACCCGACTCCAACGAGACGTTCTGATTTCATGATGGGCGCAGAGGTGGGTTCACTTCCGGTCCTGGCCGAGTCGGGCGAGCCGGGCCCTACCGAGTGGGGCGAGAATACTCACGGTGTCGGTCCGTGGACGGAAGAACACGACGTACCGGTCCCGACGGATCCCCGCTACGATCCCGAACTGCTGGCCGGCGGTGACCGACGGAACGTGGTCGACGCCTACCGCTATTGGACACGTGAAGCCATCGTCGCCGACATCGACAGCCGGCGCCACCCGCTGCATGTGGCGATCGAGAACTTCGGGCACGACGCCAATATCGGCACCGTGGTGCGGACGGCCAACGCCTTCGCCGCCGCGGAAGTTCATATCGTGGGACGGCGGCGCTGGAACCGGCGCGGGGCGATGGTCACCGATCGGTACCAGCACGTCAGGCACCACTCGAGCATCGACGAATTGGTCGAGTTCGCGCGTGAGGAGGGTCTCACGATCGTGGCCGTGGACAACACGCCTGGCTCCGTTCCGCTCGAAACCGCGAGCCTGCCGCGGGACTGCATGCTGCTGTTCGGTCAGGAGGGTCCCGGAGTCACCGACGAGGCGAAAGAGGTTGCAGCCATGACCGTATCGATTGCGCAGTTCGGTTCCACGAGGAGCATCAATGCGGGTGTCGCGGCAGGCATTGCCATGCATGCGTGGGTGCGGGAGCACGCCGACCTCGGTCGGGCGTGGTAGCGGATCGCCCGGAGAATAGGCAAGATCAACCTTCATGCAGGACGAGTGGTCGGCGCGCGCCGACGCCGCTGAAGAAGCGGTGGTGAGCAGGCATCTTCGCCGGCTGTGGGGTCTTCCGGGCACCACGCTGGGCGTGGTGGCCTGGCCGGCGGTCAAACGTGAACGGTTGTTCGTCAGTTGGCATTACTGGTGGCAGGCGCACCTCATCGACTGCGCCGTCGACGCACTCGAACGCGACCCCACTCCGCGTCGTCGCCGTCGGATCGTGAAACTGGCTCGTAGTCACCGCCTTCGGAACATTACGGGCTGGACCAACAATTATTACGACGACATGGCGTGGCTGGGCATCGCGCTCGAGCGCGCGCAGCGCACGCACTTGATCGACAACCGGAATGCGGTGCAGACACTCGAATCCCAGCTGTTCGACGCCTGGGATCCCGACGGTGGCGGGCTGCCCTGGCGCAAGGGCTCGGATTTCTACAACGCTCCGGCCAACGGCCCGGCCGGAATCATGCTGGCCCGCACAGGCAAACTGTGGCGGGCACAGGCCACCGCGGATTGGATCGACGACACACTGCTGGACGAGAACACCGGCCTCGTCATCGATGGGATCCATCGCGGCGGTGAGGCCGAAAGGGTCATCTATTCGTACTGCCAGGGGGTCGTCCTCGGGCTCGAAACCGAGCTGGCGGTGCGTCTCGGTGCGCCGCGGCATCGAGGCCGCATTCACCGGCTGGTCGACGCCGTCGACGAGCACCTGGCTCCGGGTGGGGTCATTCGCGGCGGTGGCGGGGGAGACGGTGGTCTGTTCAACGGTATCCTCGCCCGCTATCTGGCGCTGACCGCGGTGATGTTGCCCTGGGAGAACCATGACGACATCCGCGCGCGTGAGATCGCAGCGCAGATCGTGCTCACCTCTGCCGAAGCTGCGTGGGAGAACCGCTTGCAGATCGAGGGTCAGCCCTTGTTCGGCGCCGACTGGGGCAAGCAGGCCCGGCTTCCCGGTCTCGGCAGGAATATCGCGGCGTTCACCGGGGGCACGGTGCGTTCGTCCGACATCCCCGAGCGCGACCTCTCCGTCCAGTTGGGTGGCTGGATGCTGATGGAGGCGGCGCACGCGGTCTCGGCCGCCGGGTATCCCCGGCGGTAGTGCGTTTCGATCACACGAAACTTAACCGTGGGCAGGCGGTTTCCGCGCTGCTAGACATCTCGGTATGTCAGATCAACAGCGGAAGCTGAGTCTCAATGCGTTCATCTATCCGGCCGGGCACCACGAATCGGCCTGGCGTCACCCGCTGACTTCACCGGAGCGGTTGTTCGACGTCGACTACTTCCAGGAGATCGCGCGGACTGCGGAGGCGGCGAAACTGGATGCACTCTTCTTCGCGGACGGTCCCGCGCTGCGTAGCGATGCCGGGCACGGCGCGGCCGGAGCGCTGGAACCGATCACCTTGCTGACGGCGATCGCCGCAGTCACGGAACGGATCGGGCTGATCGCCACCGCGTCCACGACGTACTTCGAGCCCTACAACCTCGCGCGTCTGTTCGCCTCCTTGGACCACATCTCGAAGGGCCGGGCCGGCTGGAATATCGTCACCACCGGAACGGATCTGGCGGCGGCGAACTTCGGCCTTTCCAGTCATCCCGACCACGCCGACCGATACGCGCGGGCACGCGAATTCGTCGATGCGACGGTCAAGCTGTGGGACAGCTGGGAAGACGACGCCATCGTTCTCGACACCGCCGGGGGTGTCTACGCCGACACGTCGAAAATTCATGAGATCAACTACGTTGGACGCCACCTGCGGGTCCGCGGACCGTTCAACGCGCCGCGCTCGCCGCAGGGTCACCCCGTGCTGGTACAGGCGGGTGCGTCGAACGAGGGACGCAGCTTCGCAGGGCAGTACGCCGAGGCCATCTTCACCGCCCATCAGCGACTGTCGGACGGGCAGGCGTTCTACGCAGACATCAAGAGACGTGCGTCGCAGTTCGGACGCAACCCCGACCACGTGAAGATCCTTCCCGGAATCAGCCCGTTCATCGGCGACACCGAGGCGCAGGCAAAGGATCTCGAACGCGAATTCAACGAGCTGACCTCCCCCGAGTACGGCCTCGCCCAGCTCGAGAGCATCACCGGAACTCAGGTGCGCCACCTCGACCTCGATGCCCCCGTGCCCGCCGAGTTGTTCGGCGACGCCGGCGACGTGACGGACAACCAGCAGAGCCGGCTGCAGGTGGTCGCAGGCATCGTGCAGCGGGAGCGTCCGACGCTGCGAGGGCTGCTGCATCGCCTGGCGGGCGCCCGAGGACACCGAGTGTTCGTGGGAACGCCGGTGCAGGTGGCCGACACCATCGAAGAATGGTTCACCCAGGGAGCAGCCGACGGCTTCAACGTGATGCCCCCGTACTACCCGGGAGGTCTCGAGGTGTTCGCCGAGAAGGTGGTGCCGATCCTGCAGGAGCGGGGTCTGTTCCGCACCGAATACTCGGGTACGACGCTGCGCGACCACTTCGGGCTGGAACGTCCGGCCAGCCAGTACGCGCAGACGTCGGGCAGGGTGGCCCTCTAGTTGTACTGACCACGGACGTTGGTGACGGCGTGGCGAGGTGACACAGAGAAGACCTCCGAGTGAAGTGCGAGCTGTCTAGGAACGCATCACTCACTCAGGAGGTCTTCGTGGTCCACCGTAATGCCCCGTTGTCCGAAACGGGTCGCCTGCGCCTTGCTCAATGCGTCGTTGATGATGGGTGGCCGCTGCGGCGGGCTGCCGAACGGTTCCAGGTCGCGGTCACCACCGCAGCACGCTGGAGCGCTCGTTACCGCGCCGAGGGGCCGGCCGGGATGGCCGATCGCAGCTCACGGCCACATCGCAGCCCGAACCAGACCCCGACGCGCACCGAGCGGCGCATCATCAAGGTCCGTGTCATCCGTCGCTGGGGTCCAGCCCGGATCGCGTATCTGCTGGGTCTGAATGTTTCGACAGTGCACAAGGTCCTGAGCCGGTACGGGTTGGCTCGACTGCGGTGGCTCGACCGCCCGACTGGACGGGTGATCCGTCGCATGCACTCACCGCACTGCGGCGATCTCGTTCATGTCGATGTCAAGAAACTGGGCAAGATCCCCGCCGGCGGCGGATGGCGGAAGGTCGGTCGCTCGGCAGGCAGCCGCAATGCCCGGGCCGACAAAAGCGGCGGCGAGGTCGACAAGTACTACCGTCCGGTCCGCGGCTACCACTTCCTGCACACCGCGATCGACGCCCACTCACGGTTGGCCTACTCCGAACTGTTGGGCGACGAACGCAAAGCCACCGCCGCCGCGTTCTGGCTACGCGCCAACGCGTGGTTCACCGAGCACGGCATCACGGTCGAAAAGGTGTTGACCGACAACGGTTCCTGCTACCGATCACACGCGTTCCGAGACGCACTCGGTGAGATCAAGCATCGCCGAACCCGCCCCTACCGACCCCAAACCAACGGCAAAGTCGAACGCTTCCATCGCACCCTGGCCGACGAATGGGCCTACGCCCGCCTCTACACCAGCGACCGCGAACGCTGCGACGAGTTCCCGCGATGGCTGCACACCTACAATTACCACCGAGGCCACACCGCACTCGGCGGCCAACCACCCGCCACCCGCGTACCCAACCTCTCAGGTCAGTACATCTAGTCCCGTCCTTCGTCCGATGCCACCGCGCTTCTGTCCCTGACGACGACGGTGGCATCGGGTGGAGTGGCTGCTCGAATCGCTCGTTTATGAAAACAGTTATCATTTCCGGATGACTCGTCCACTTCCTGTCACCGTCCTGTCCGGCTTCCTCGGCGCGGGCAAGACCACTCTTCTCAACCACATCCTCGCCAACCGGGACGGCCGGCGTGTCGCCGTGATCGTCAACGACATGAGTGAGGTCAACATAGACGCCGCCCTCGTCGCAGGGCAGGGACATCTCGATCGGACGCAGGAGAAGCTGGTCGAGCTCACCAACGGCTGCATCTGCTGCACGCTCCGCGAGGACCTGATCGAGGCGGTCGCCCGCCTGGCCGAGGAGGGACGGTTCGACCACCTCGTCATCGAGTCGACGGGCATTTCGGAACCCATGCCCGTCGCCGCCACGTTCGACTGGGAATTCGAGGACGGCTTCAGCCTCGGCACGGTCGCGGCGCTCGACACCATGGTGACAGTGGTGGACGCGTCGACGTTCGTCGGCGAGCTCGCGAGGGGTGAGCGCCTCGACGAGCGCGACCTCGAGGCGGGAGAGGGCGACGAGCGCAGCATTTCCGACCTACTCGTCGACCAGGTCGAGTTCGCCGACGTGATCTTGCTGAACAAGACCGATCTGGTGAGCGAGCGCACAGCCGGCACGGTCGAGGCCCTCCTGCGCAGACTCAATCCGACGGCGAGACTCCGGCGCACCACACGTGGTGTGGTCGACCTGGCCGACGTTCTCGACACCGGTTTGTACGACCCGGAGTCGGCTGCCCTGGCGCCCGGGTGGGCGGAGGAGCTTGCGGGCGGCCACACACCTGAAACGGAGGAGTACGGGATCCGAAGTGTCACCTACCGGGCGACGCGGCCGTTCCATCCCGCACGGCTCGACCAGGCTCTGGGCCAGTTCACCGGACTGCTACGAAGCAAGGGGTCCTGCTGGATAGCGAGCCGCCCGGACCTTGCGGCGATCTGGTCGCAGGCGGGACCCAATCTGGTGATCGAACCGGCGCAGCTGTGGTCGGGCGCGGAGGAGACGCCCGGTCAGGAGATCGTCTTCATCGGTGTCCGGCTCGACCCGGAGGCGCCTGCGCGCATCCTCGATTCGGCGCTCCTCACCGACGACGAATGGGCGTCCGGTCCGGCCGAGTGGGTGCATTTCGACGACCCGCTGCCCGAGTGGGAAGCGGTGCATCAGCACTAGTCGAGAACTTCCTCGACTTCCACCTCTTCGGGCGGACGGGCCATTTCCTGGCGGTAGTGCCAGATGCCGACCACAGTGCCGATCACCAGCAGTGCAACCATGCCGCCCAACACCACCGGCATCAACCACGACACCCGGTCGAGGAAGGAACCGCAGTAGAACCCGATCAGCAGCAGCACCGGCGCCCAGAACACGGCGCCGATGCTGCTGGCGACGGTGTACTTGGTGTGGTTCATCTTCGCTGCCCCCGCAACGAGTGGGCAAAGGGTACGTACCCACGGGATCCAGCGGGCGATGAGCACAGCCCAGAACCCGTGACGTTCCAACAGGATGTTCACCCGGTGGAGGTTGGCGTAGTTGAGGTACTTGCCGCCCTTGCGCGCCAAGATGCGGTTGCCGGTGCGGTGCCCGATGACGTACCCCACCTGATTTCCGCAGATAGCAGCGACCATCGCGCCGACCGACAGGGCCCACACGTGACCTGCTCCCGACTCGTGACCCGCGAGCACGATGCCCGCGGTGATCAGCATCGAGTCACCTGGCAGGAAGAGCCCGAGGATGACGGCACATTCGATGAAGACGAACGCCAGCACGATGACCCATACCAGCGCAGGGCCGGCGGAGACGAGGGGCCCGAAGGTGCCAGATGCCGATACGACCATGGTCAGCGCATTGCCTCGATCTCGATCAGGAGGGATCGGTGGGGGTGGAGACAGGCCGTGCGGCCTCGGGAGCAGCCGTCTCTCCCCGGCGAGCCTTGAGGACACGCTTGCCGACCTCGACGATGATCGGGAGCACCGACACGAACACGATCAACAAGAAGATGATGTCGACGTTGTCGCGGATGAACTCGATCTGGCCGAGCAGATAGCCGAGCAGCGTGACGCCGGCACCCCAGAGGATGCCGCCCACGATGTTGTACGTCAGGAACAGCGAATACTTCATGCGCGATGCGCCCGCGACCACCGGTGCGAACGTGCGGACGATGGGCACGAAGCGGGCCAGGATGATCGTGATCGGGCCGTGCTTCTCGAAGAACGCGTGCGACTCGTCGATGTACTTCTTCTTGAAGAACCGGGCGTCGTCGCTCTTGAAGAGCGCCGTTCCGCCCTTGCTACCGATGAAGAAGCCCACTTGGTCGCCGAGGATCGCGGCAATCGGGATCAGAACCAATAGTGCCCAGATGGGGGCGAACGGTTCGATCTCCGTCGACTTCGACGCCGCGATGAGACCCGCGGTGAAAAGAAGCGAGTCGCCGGGGAGCAGGGGGAACAGCAATCCCGACTCGATGAAGACGACCAGGAGAAGTCCGACGAGCACCCACGTGCCGAAGGAGTTGAGGAGGTTCACCGGGTCGAGGAACCCCGGCATCAACGCGAGGTTGGTCACGGAATTTGATGCTGCCTGCACAATCACGGCCCTCAGCGTACCGGCGTATGCGCGGAGTATCGGAATACTGCAGGTCAACGATTCCTGTCCGGTCTCGGACGGCCCGGAAACGAGGTGCCACGACAGCCACCGGGCGACGTAGGCTACCGGTATTGCCATACTGCTAGGACCACATCGCGCGCTGCGCTGATCGCGTGCGCGAAATCGACACGTTTATGGAGGACTGCCGCCGTGCCAATCGCGACTCCCGAGGTCTACGCCGAGATGCTTGGTCGAGCCAAGGAGCACTCCTTTGCCTTCCCAGCCATCAACTGCACTTCGTCCGAAACCATCAACGCCGCTATCAAGGGTTTCGCGGATGCGGGCAGTGACGGCATCATCCAGTTCTCGACCGGTGGCGCGGAGTTCGGTTCGGGCCTGGGCGTCAAGGACATGGTGACCGGCGCTGTCGCGCTGGCCGAGTTCGCACACGTGATCGCCGCGAAGTACGACGTCACGATCGCCCTCCACACGGACCATTGCCCCAAGGACAAGCTGGACAGTTTCGTCCGGCCGCTGCTCGAAATCTCTCAGCAGCGCGTCAGCGCCGGCCGCAACCCGCTCTTCCAGTCCCACATGTGGGACGGCTCGGCCGTGCCGATCGACGAGAACCTCGAGATCGCCAAAGAACTCCTTGCTATCTCCAAGGCCGCGAACATCATCCTCGAGGTCGAAATCGGCGTCGTCGGTGGTGAAGAGGACGGTGTGGAAGCCGAGATCAACGACAAGCTGTACACCAGCCCCGAGGACTTCGAGAAGACCATCGACGCTCTGGGCACCGGCGAGAACGGCAAGTACCTGCTGGCAGCGACCTTCGGCAACGTGCACGGCGTCTACAAGCCGGGCAACGTGAAGCTGCGTCCCGAGGTGCTCGAGACCGGCCAGAAGGTCGCCGTCGCGAAGCTCGGCCTGCGGGACGGCGCGAAGCCGTTCGACTTCGTCTTCCACGGCGGGTCGGGTTCGCTGAAGTCGGAAATCGAGGAGGCGCTGAGCTACGGCGTCGTCAAGATGAACGTCGACACCGACACCCAGTACGCCTTCACCCGTCCGATCGTCGGCCACATGTTCAGCAACTACGACGGAGTGCTGAAGATCGACGGCGAGGTGGGCAACAAGAAGGTCTACGACCCGCGCAGCTACCTTAAGAAGGCCGAGGCCGGGATGACCGCCCGTGTCATCGAGGCCTGCAACGACCTCAAGTCCGCGGGACGCTCGGTCTCCGGATAGGCCCTTCGGGCTCGTGCGCCTTTCCGGTAGTTACCGCTACCAGAAAGGCGCACAGTCGTTTATCGGGGGTCGCAGACCTTCCAGGTGCCATCGACCTTTTCCAGGTTGAACGTGCGCCACGACTGCTCGTTCGGGTTGGCGGCGGTATGGGCTTTCACCTGGGCGATGGCGGTGTCGCCGGTGATCTGGACGGCGTCGACCTCGCCGACCACCGGAATGTTCTGTTGAGTGATCGCGACCTGGTGGACCTCGGCGAAGTCCTGATCCGAGATGCCCTGGTAATACTCGGCGAGACCGCCGCAGGTACTGGTGCGCAGGGTCGCGAGGTCGCCCTGGGTGAGCGCCGCCACGAACGTATCGATGGTGCCCTGTACCTGCGCCTCGGGTGAGTTCTCGGCCCGATTGTTGTTGTAGACCACCACACCGGCGACGGCAATGGCGGCGATCACGAGGACGCCTGCGGCAATGGCCGCCAGGAGCCAGGCCTTGCCATGCTTCCTGGCCGCGGGAGCTACGGGCCCGACCCGCTGCGGGGCGCTCGGCTGGGTCGGGAGCACTCGCTGGGGCGCCGCTTTGGGCGTGGGTGGCGGAGAAGCGGGTGGCGGAGTCGGACGCGTCGCGGGTGGCTGCTGGGCGGATGCCGCTGGTCGGGGCGGGGCAGCTTGCTGGGGACGAGCGGGCTGCTGGGCCTGTGCGGGGCGGGGCGGTGGCGGCGTCTGCGGTACGGGGGACTTCGTGACCGGGATGGCGACGGTCTCCGTGTCGGCGGGATCCGCCTTGCCGGGTTCCTGCTTCCCCTGCCCGTTCGCCCCCTGCACAGCCTGCGGCGGGGATTTCGGGTGCATCTTCACCGTCGCCGCATCAGGCTTCTCCGGCGGACGCTTCTCCTGTAGACGCTTCTGCGTCGGAATCGCCTTCGTCACCGCCTCGGACGCGGCGCTGTCAGGAGAGGACTGTGCCGACTCGGGAGTCTTCGCAGAGGGTGTGGCGGACGGCGTGTTGTCGGCCGGCTTCTTCGCGTCAGATGCCGGGGTTCCGGTCGCGGCCTTGTCGGTACCGGCGGTGACCGGCCGGGCCTTGTCGGTGTCGGCGGTGACCGGCCGGGCCTTGTCGGTGTCGGCGGTGACCGGCCGGGCGGTCTCGTTTGCCGGTGTATCCGTAGTCGGCTTCTCGGTCGGTTCGTCTTTCTTCGGGTCCTGCACGCGTTGCCCCTCGGTCTGCAGAGAAATGAACGTTGGACCGAAGCCTAACGACAACGTGCGGCAATGCAGACCACCACAGGGCGCTTCGCCTACGGGGCGGGGCGGAGGAGCAGTCCCGCCGGGGGCACAATAGGCGCATGACCTCTTTCGGTGACCTTCTCGGACCCCAGCCCACACTGCTTCCCGGTGACGACGAGGCCGAGTCGGCCCTGTTGAACCACGAGGAGCCGGCTTCCGTGGCGGCCGCACACCCCACCGCCTCCATTGCGTGGGCGTACCTCGCCGAGGCAGCTCTCGACGCCGGCGAGACGATCGCCGCGTACGCCTACGCACGCACCGGATACCACCGTGGCCTCGACCAGCTGCGCCGCAACGGCTGGAAGGGTTTCGGCCCCGTTCCCTACAGCCACGAGCCGAATCGCGGATTCCTGCGCTGCGTCGCCGTTCTCGCGAAGGCCGCGAAGACGATCGGCGAAACCGACGAATACGCCCGTTGCCTCGACTTGCTCGAGGACAGCGACCCCCGAGCCGCCGAAGCGCTTGGCCTCGGGTAGCGCCGTCACCGCAGCGCCGGTTCGAGTTCGGAACGGACTGAAGACTTCGGCCCAACGGCTGCGAGTGTCGGCCCTGCCGATCCTGCAGTGCGCCGTCGCGGCGGGTGCCTCGTGGTGGGTTGCCACGGTGGTGATCGGTCACACGGCCCCGTTCTTCGCGCCGATCGCCGCGGTGGTGTCGCTGGGACTGTCGCTCGGCGCGCGGCTGCGTCGATCCGTCGAACTCGTGGCCGGTGTGACCATTGGGATCGGGGTCGGGGACCTCCTCATCGCGTTCATCGGCAGCGGTACCTGGCAGATCGCCCTCGTGGTGGCCTTGGCCATGACCGCGGCGGTGCTCCTGAACAGCGGCCCGGTCCTGTCGATGCAGGCGGGTAGTTCCGCTGTTCTCGTCGCAACCCTGCTTCCACCCGGCGGCAATGCGGGCATCAATCGCATGGTGGACGCACTGACCGGTGGCCTGGTGGGCATCGCGGTGGTGGCGTTGATTCCCACGCATCCCGTGGGCCGGGCGAGGCGCCACGCCGCCGGAGTCCTCGGAACTGCCGCCGAAGTGATGCAATTGGTGGCGGACGGCTTGGTCGCCAACGATGACAAGCCCATCGAGGAGGCGCTGCGGAAGGCGCGAGCCACCCAGTCGTCCATCGACAACCTGCGGACGCACCTCGCGGGCGGCCGTGAGGTCAGCCGTATCTCGCCGCTGTACTGGAACACCCGCGGCAGACTCGAACGCTTGAGCGCCGTTGCCGACCCGCTCGACAACGCTCTGCGCAACATTCGTGTCTTGGCCCGGCGTTCGCTCACTTTGGTACGTGACGACGAGATCCTCAACCCGCGACTGGTCGACCAGGTCGAGAAATTGGCCCAGGCCATCGAAACGCTGCGCCTGATGGTGCTCGCGGACCCCGGTCAGCAACCCGACCAGGCCGAGGCTGCCCGCGTGCTCCGTTCGGTGGCGTCCGGACTCAAACCGGAACTGGTGGAGAATGCAGGTCTGTCGGCCACCGTCGTCTTCGCCCAGATCCGTTCGCTCACCGTCGATCTGATGCAGGTGGCAGGGCTGAAACGCATCTCTGCCATCGCGCATCTGCCCCCGACGGTGCAGAAGCCGGCGTACCGTCCGGAACTCTGAAGTCTCAGCGGTCACGGATGCGAGCCTGGAAGCCGGCGAGTACGACGTACGGCGCTGGACGCGACCGGAACTGTGCCGGGATGGCCGGAAGAGCAGCGGACCGTCTCGTCACCGCATCCTGGTGCACGGGGTGGCCGAAACTCATCGCCACGCCGGACACGCCGACATCGTCCGCGAACTCGTCACGGAAAGGTGGGGCTGCGGGCCGACTACGACAACATGCCGTCGGTCGATCAGGCCTGGTGGGAGACCTATCGGAGCCGGCTCGATCGCGCCGCCCGGGACGCAGGCAACGGCTGAGTCGCCGTAGTCGCCGACACGACGCTGTTGATACACATGCACAAGTACGCATATGATCGGCAGAACTTCGGGAGGAGCTCTACACATGGGAGTCGGCCACGGTCATTCGCACGGCCATACGCAAGGCGGGGGTGAGGTAGGGCCATCCAAGGGGCGGGTCCGTCGTATGGCGATCGCGCTCGTCATCCTCTTCGCGTTCCTCGTCCTCGAGGCGGGAGTCGGCCTTACGGTCAACTCGCTGTCGCTTCTTGCCGACGCCGGGCACATGCTCACCGACGTCGTCGGCATGGCGATGGGTCTCGTCGCGCTTGTGCTCGCGCGCAAGGGCAGCGCCGCCGCCGCACGCACCTTCGGCTGGCACCGCGCCGAGGTGCTGACCGCAATGGCCAACGCCGCAATGCTTCTCGCCGTCGCGGTATGGGTGTTCTACGAGGCGATCTCCCGCATCGGCGACGCACCCGACCTTCCCGGTCTCGCACTCGTCCTCACGGCTACCGCCGGTCTGGCCGCGAACCTCGTCGTCATGCTCATGCTGCGGGCCGATTCCAAGGAGAGCCTGGCCGTGCGCGGAGCGTACCTCGAAGTTCTCGCGGATGCGGTCGGCAGTGTGGGCGTCCTCATTGCCGGTGCAGTCGTGATCGCGTTCAACTGGACCTACGCCGACATCGTCGTCGGTGTCCTCATCTCGCTGTGGGTGGTGCCCCGCGCACTGAAACTCGCCGCCGCATCGCTGCGGATCCTCACCCAGGCGAGCCCCGCGGACGTCGACGTCGAAGCAGTGGAAGCCGACCTGGCGGCAGTCCCCGGCGTCATCGGTGTGCACGACCTCCACGTGTGGACTCTCACCACCGGCATGGATGTGGCGACGGTGCACCTCACCACGGAATCCGACTCGGCCCTCGTCCTCGAATCGGCCCGCACGGTCCTCGAAACGCACCAGCTCTCACACGCCACAGTGCAGGTGGAATCCACGGCGAACGGACGTCACTGCGAAAAGAACGTGACCTGGTAAGCGAGAGGATGGTTGGTTTCTTTCCGCTAACAATCGTGGCGCCGGCGCAGTCGGCGGGTCAGACTTACCGGAACCGTCGGTGCCGTCTCGCAAGGGAGCCAGATTCATGTCCACTCTCGGAGCGCTCACGAAATCCGCAGCAGCCGTAGCCATCGGCGCGGCCGCCCTCCTCTCCGCGCCCGCCGTGGCGTCGGCCGCGCCGTTCATGCCCGATCCGTTGGCAAACTGCAAGCCTGCAGCAACGCTCGATGTCGAAAAGGAGGGCGACGAGGTCGAGTGGGAGTTCGAGGGACCGGTAGATGCGACCACTGACGCCCAGGTGACGTACCTCAATATCGGGCAGGCCGGCCCCACCGTTGGATCGTCGGGTGCGCTTGTCAATGGTGAGGGCACCGAGAGGGCCCTGCCCGGGTTCACCATCCACCTCGTCCCCGGTGGCACCTACGACCCGGACGGCACCGAGGGGGAGGCCGCAACCTGCGCCCTCGGTTTCGGATTCGCCGTCACCCAGTGACTTCTATTTGGTGAAGCGGGTGACGCCCCGACCCGGCTTCCACAGGTCGACGTAGAGGTGTTCGCCGTCGACGGTGGTGAGTACCACCTCGTCGACGGAGAGTTCGAAGACGTCTGCCTCGCCGATCTCGTCGGGATAGTGGTCGACGATCTGCTGTTTCCTCTCGCCGACTATCTCCTCGGCGCGGCCGCTGATCTTCGCGTCGCCGCCCTCCATCGTGTGGTGCCCGGGGTTGCTGTGGAGGGCGAACCGTGGATCGCGCCGCAGGTCGAGCACCTTCCGGGCTCCCACCATCGAACCGAGCAGCAACGTGCCCTCGTGGAACTCGACTTCGGTGCCGCTGACTCGGGGTGAGCCGTCTTTGCGGACGGTCGCGAGAACGTGGTGTTTGTGTGCCTCGAAGCGGGCGATCACGGCTTTGGCGAGGTCGGGCGCTTCGGTCTCGAACTGTGTCCAGTGCGTCATGTACGTCAGTGTGCGCGCCTATCCCTGACACCTTCTGTCAGTCATTTTCTCTAGACTCGGGCAATGCGTTCGAGTCGGCTCGTCGAACTGATGCTGCGGCTGGAGGGGAGCCGCGGTGTCACGGCTGGGCAGCTGGCCGAGGAGCTGGGTGTCTCGGTGCGCACGGTGTACCGGGATGTCACGGCGCTGTCCGCGGCGGGCGTGCCCCTCTGGACCGAAAGTGGTCCCGGTGGCGGTATTCGGTTGCTCGACGGATGGCAGTCGAAACTCGGTGGGATGACGGGGGCGGAGACGTCGGCGCTGATGCTGCTGGGTGTGCCTTCGCTCGCGGACGACCTCGGTCTGCGTGAGGTGACCGCGGCGGCGCAGTCGAAGTTGCTGCACGCGTTGCCTGTTCCGCTGCGGGCAGGTGCACAGTTGTGGCGCGATCGTCTGTACGTCGACGTGCCGGGATGGTTCACGCCACCCCGCGACAACGAGAACCTACCCGACGTCGCCGCCGCGGTGCTCGAGGGACGGCGCCTGCGTATCGACTACAGAAAAGGTGCCGGCGTGGTGACGCGGACGCTCGATCCACTCGGTCTGGTGGCCAAGGCGGGTGTCTGGTACCTGGTTGCGCAGCATCGCAGCAGAACCTTGTCGTATCGGGTGTCCCGGATCAGCGACGCCACGGTCCTCACGGAGCAGGCACTGCGGCCGGAACAGTTCGATCTCGGCGCGTGGTGGTCGGCCTCCGTCGCGGAATTCGATCGCGCGATGCTCCGGTTCCGGTGCCGGGTGCGCCTGTCACCGCGGTCGTGGCGTCAGTTGCCCCGGATCGTGGGTGTGGAGGCTGCGCGTGTCGAGGCGGGACCTCCCGACGAGGACGGTTGGGTGGCCGTCGACCTGGTGCTCGAGGCCGAGGACGTGGCCCTCGAACAGTTGACCGCGCTGGGTGCAGGGGTCGAGGTACTCGCACCTGCGTCGCTGCGGGCGGCGTTGCGCGACACCGGTGAGGCGATGATGAACCGTCACCGGTGACGCGCAGCCACACCTCTACCCGAGGCGCTCGATCAGGGTCGCGTTGGCGAGCCCGCCGGCCTCGCACATGGTCTGCAGGCCGTATCGCGCGCCGCGCTGCTCCATGGCGTTCACCAGCGTGGTCATGATGCGCGCCCCGCTGGCACCGAGCGGATGACCGAGTGCGATCGCGCCGCCGTGCACGTTTACCCGATCGAGGTCGGCGCCGGTCTCGGCCGCCCATGCAAGGACCACCGATGAAAACGCCTCGTTGACCTCGAACAGATCGACGTCGGAGATGTCGAGCCCGCTGCGCGCCAGCACCTTACGGGTGGCCGGGATGACCGCGGTGAGCATCATCAGCGGGTCGTCACCGGCGACGGCGAAACTGTGCAGTCGGGCCAGGGGTGTCAATCCGAGTCGGCCCGCGATCTCCGAGGTCGTGATCATCAGAGCGGCGCTCCCGTCCGAGAGTGGACTGCTGTTGCCCGCGGTGATCGACCAGTCGATGTCGGGAAACCGATTTGCGTAGTGCTCATTGTGGAAGGCGGGACGCAGCCCGGCCAGGACGTCGAGTGTCGTGTCCGGACGGATCGCTTCGTCGACGGCAAGTTCCGGCAGGACGGCGAGTTCCTTCGCGAAGTTTCCCGCGCTCGTTGCCGCGGCGGCCTTCTGATGACTACGTAACGCGAACTCGTCCAGTTGCTGTCGCGACAGTTCCCAGCGGGCGGCGATGAGTTCGGCACTGATGCCCTGGGGAACGAGGCCGTCGGGGTAACGGCGCTCGAATCCCAGACCCAGCGACTCCCGGCCGACCACGTTCGAGCCCATCGGGACCCGGCCCATCGACTCGACACCGGCTGCGACCACGATGTCGTAGGCCCCGGACAGCACGCCTTGCGCGGCGAAGTGGACGGCCTGCTGACTACTGCCACACTGCCGGTCGACCGTGGTGCCCGGCACGGACTCGGGATACCCGGCGGCGAGAAGTGCGGTGCGGGTGAGGTTTTGGCCCTGATCGCCCACTTGCGTCACGGTGCCGCCGATGACGTCGTCGATGAGTGCGGGATCGATCCCCGTGCGCTCGACGAGGGTCGACAGACTGTGTGCGAGGAGATCGACGGGGTGCACATCTTGGAGGGCCCCCGAGGGTTTGCCCTTGCCGATCGGTGTGCGGACGGCCTCGACGATGACGGCGTCTCTCATGGGAGTTCCCTTTCTCTGTGCTGCTGAGCTGTGGTTGGCGATCAGGGGGTGAGGATTCTGCGGAGCTGACGCGCCTGACCCGCGAGGTGTCCTGTGGCGGTGCGCAGTTCGGTCTCGTCGACGCACGAGTCTTCGGTGGCCCAGACCGTGCGGTGACGCAGGTGGTACCACCCCTCCCGTGAGTACTTGTTAACACCGGGCTGTTGATAAGTACTCACAGGGAAGTGGGCACTGAACTCGACGGTGGGGATGGCTACCGGCGCGTCGAGTACGGCGAACAACCCCGGCGGTAACGCGTCGAGTAATACCGCCGCGCGTTCCGAAGGGCTGAAATCGATCGATGAGAGCAGACGAATCCACACCTCGAATTCAGGGTCGGCGCCGCCGGCGAAGGGACGTGCCGAGTTGATCGGGCGGATGTCGAGGTACTGGGCGAAGGGCATGTAGTCGACCGGAATCACCAAGGGCGTGAGGAGTTCCGGATCTTCGTCGCCGAGATCGGGTGCATCGAGAGGCCACGTGATGGCACTGGGCGTGCGGGTGAGGCGGATCAGGGCACCGGCGGAACCTGGCATCGATACGCGGACACTCGGTGTCCGCCCGCCGTGCACGACCTCGACCTGATGGTCCACCGGGCCCGGGTCCACCGGCCGGGTGAAGTGGGCCGAGACGGTGACCGGTGTCGCTGCCGTCTCGGCCTCGGCCGCGTGCAGCATCGATGCGACGACCAGTCCGCCGTGCATACCGCCGAAACCACGCCAGGTGGAGTCGAATTCGGTGGGGAAAGCAAGTGCGGTCAGCGGGGTCATGCCGGTACCTCCACGGTGAGCGGGTTCTGGGAATTCATGCCGATGGATGTGGCCGCCGCACCGACGCCGACTGCCGCGATCACCCACCAGGCGACGATGAAGGCAGAGTGGGTGTCGTCGTAGCCCACGGTGGTGCCGAGGACCGCCACGAGCACGCTGACCCCGATCACGGTGCCGATCTGCCGATTCATGTTGACGATCGCACTCCCGGTCGCCGACCGGGACTGCGGAAGCCCGGCAGTGGCGGACGAGAGAATGGTGGGGAGTGCGAGGCCGACGCCTACTCCGCCGATCAGCAAACCCGGAAGAAAATCGGTGACGTAGTGGGGCTCCGCCCCTACCGACGCCAGGATCAGTAGCGTGCCCGCCGCCCACAGCAGACTTCCCGCAGCGGCAATGGTGCCGGGGGAGAACCGGCGGGCGAGGAGCTGACCGGCGATCGCAAAGACCGGCACGAGGATCGGTCCGGGAGCGATGGCGAGTCCCGTCCTGATCGCCGTGTACTCCCACACGTTCTGCAGCCAGAGAATGTTTGACAGCAGTCCCGCCGCGAACGCTGCGCTGAACACCAGGGCGGTCGCGTTGGACCACGCAAACGTGCGCACCTTCAGCAGGGCCGGTTCGATGAGGGGTGCCCGGTGACGGCTGTTGCTCCACCAG
The DNA here is from genome assembly GCF_018343855.1 of Rhodococcus sp. USK13. Classification (NCBI taxonomy): domain Bacteria; kingdom Bacillati; phylum Actinomycetota; class Actinomycetes; order Mycobacteriales; family Nocardiaceae; genus Rhodococcus; species Rhodococcus sp. USK13. The sequence goes on from NZ_CP069242.1 coordinate 2,676,288, forward strand.
AACAGGGCAAGGCAGGCGGCGGCGTGGGTGAAAGCGAGCGTGATCCGGGGGTCCCCCCATCCCCATTCCGGCCCCTGGACCATCCCGAGCGACAGTGCGCCGATCCCGAGAATCAGCAGGGCCGCCCCCATCAAGTCGAGTTCGGTGTCGGTGGCGCTGGGGCGGACGTCGGGCACGACACGGGTCGCCGCGATCAGGAGTGCGATTCCGATCGGAATGTTGATGAGGAACGCCCAGCGCCAGGAGGCCTCGACGAGGATTCCGCCGACGACGGGGCCGAACGCGGCGGCTGCCGCACCAGACGCCGCCCACATGCGGACTGCGCCGGCGCGTCGTTCCGCGGGGACGGTTCCGACCAGCAATCCGAGGCTTGCGGGGGTGAGGGCGGCGGCGCCGACAGCCTGCAGCAGGCGGAAGAGGACGAGAAACCACAGGGAGGGGCTGAGCGCGCAGGCGGCGCTCGCTGCCGTGAACAGCGCCAGTCCCAGCATGAATCCGCGCCGGTGACCGATGCGATCCGCCCACCGGCCGAGTGGAACCAGTAGTGCCGCATAGACGATCGCATAGCCGTTGAGTACCCAGCTCAGGTCGCCGAGGGAGTAACCGGCGTAGCTGGCGGCGATGTCGCCGAGGGCGATGTTCACGACGAAGAGATCGAGGCTCGCGACGAACGGGGCGCCACACAGGACGAAAAGAAGAGGACGCAGACGGATATCCCCTCGAACCTGACTGCTGAATACCATAGCCAGCAATGTACACCTGGCTTTGCTTTTTGCAAGTCAGCTATCATGGTGGCATGAATGCGGCACGACTGGACGGCTTCCTCGGCGATCGCGACACCTGGCGGGCCACGCACTGCTCGATCGGAAAGGCGATGGATGTAGTGGGCACGCGTTCGGCCATTCTCATCCTCCGAGAGGCCTATTACGGGACCACGCGGTTCGACGACTTCGTCCAGCGTGTGGGGGTCACCGAGGCGGTGGCGGCGGCGCGCCTGCGGGAACTCACCGCGGAAGGATTGTTCGAGCGGCAGCCCTACAAGGAACCTGGACAACGGACCCGCTTCGAATACGTGCTGACAGAGAAGGGTCGCGATCTCCTGCCTGCCGTGCTGGCACTCATGCAGTGGGGTGACAAGTACCTGCAGGGATCACGCGGCGCGCCGATCGGACTGCGGGACGACGCGACGGGTCAACCCGTCCGCGTGGAGGTGCGCAGTCCCGACCGCGAGGTGCCGTTGACCGAATTGCGGTTGACGCCCAACTTCACCGAGGAGCAGGGTCGCCGCTCCCTCCCGTGAGTGCTTGTCAACAGCCCACTGTTAATAAGTACTCACGGGGGTACTCACGAAAGCCAGAAACGCATCAGGTAGTTGCCGTACTGCGCGTAGATCGCCGGCACACCCGACAGCTCGAACAGCGAGTAGATGCCGTCGAAGAACACGGTATTGATCGACGGCACGAAGAGCAGGGCCACGAGGGCGAGCAGTCCGTAGGGCTTGTACTGATCGACGGACCGGCGGGTCCGTGGCGGAAGGAAGGGCTCGAGCGCGGCGTAGCCGTCGAGCCCCGGAACGGGGAGGAGGTTGAGTACCGTCGCCATCACCTGCAGAAAAGCCAGAAAACTCAGGCCCGTCCAGAACACCCGATGATCGCCGCCCAGGCCCCACCCGCGAATAACGGTCAGCAGGACCACTGCCGACACGAGGTTCACGGCCGGCCCCGCGAGCGACACCTTCGCCTGGACCTTCGGCGGGAACAACCCCGTCCGTAGGTAGACGGCACCGCCCGGTAGCCCGATTCCGCCGAGGGCGATGAACAGCACCGGAAGGCCTATCGACAGCAAGGGGTGGCTGTACTTCAGCGGGTTCAGGGTGAGGTATCCGCGCACCGCCACATCGGTGTCGCCGTGCCGCCACGCCGTGTACGCGTGCGCGAACTCGTGCAGGCACAGCGTCACCACCCAGCCGGCCACCACGAGGAGGAAGACCCCGACGTGGCCGACGACGGACTCGGCCCGGGCGCCCCACGCGAGTACTCCACCGGCGACGGCGGTGGCGACGACGAGGAGGAAGACCGGGCTGGGCCGGACGGCGGTGGACCGCGTTCTGGGCAGGTTCATCGAACGAGCAACCACTCGCGGTCGTGACGGTAGAAGGTCGAACGTTTCACCGCGCGCGGATTGGGCACGTCGTCACGGGTCAGCGCGGCGGCCGGCGACCCGAGTTGGACCGCGCGCCCCTCGATCCATCGACGCGGCAACCAGCGCCGCCGGGGATCGATCGAGGCGCGCAGCCCGGGCATCCGTGGAGTGGGGGTGACGTGCATGTTGGTGGCGGTACCGGAGAACAGCCGGGTGTCGTCGACGTATGCCTCGCCGACCAACGGTTCACCGCCGGGCGCCGTCACGGTGGCGAGTCCGACCAGTGCGATGCCCGCGTCGTCGCGGATGAGAGGTACCGGCTTGGCCGTTCCTTTCAGTGCCGTGCGGGCGGCCCGTGCGCCCGCGGACAGGTGATAGGCGTCGGTCGCCGGTGAGCTGTGTTCGGCGACGTAGGCGAGTTCGATATGCAACCGGTCGGTCCGCATCAGCCGGGTCAGGGTCGCGGCCAGTGCGGCATCGCTACCGACCACGATGAGCCGCGGATGCGTGACGACCTGGAGTTTGGAGAAGACCTCGTCGAAGTCGTCCTTGTCCGGCACGGTGGGAGCGCTCGACGCCGAGATCGACCCCAAGGGCAGGGGAAGCGGCACGTCACCGCATATGAGCACAACGGGGGTCAACGCCACTCCTCGCCCGGATATGTCCCGCTACGGCTGCCGCAGCTTTCCATCCGGCCATCCTAGTTGTATGCCCGACACCGGCCCCGAAGCCACTCCGGTCGTACTGTGGGGTCTGTTCTCTGTGCGCTCGGCTAGACTGTTCCCCCGGCCACTGCCTACGAACGGCAGAACCACGCAGTCGGATACGACTGTACGTCGACCGTAGGAGACAACGTCATGCCGGCAATCGTCCTGATCGGCGCCCAGTGGGGCGATGAGGGCAAGGGCAAAGCGACCGATCTATTGGGCGGACGCCTGCAGTGGGTGGTGCGCTACCAGGGCGGAAACAACGCTGGACACACCGTCGTTCTTCCGAACGGCGACAAGTTCGCGCTGCATCTGATCCCGTCGGGCATCCTCACGCCGGGCGTCACCAACGTCATCGGCAACGGTGTGGTGGTGGATCCGGGAGTGCTGCTCACCGAACTCGCCGGACTCGACGAGCGGGGCGTCGACACCAGCAAGCTGCTGCTCTCGGCTGACGCGCACCTGATCATGCCGTACCACGTGGCCATCGACAAGGTCACCGAACGCTTCCTGGGCGCCAAGAAGATCGGCACCACGGGCCGCGGCATCGGGCCCTGCTACCAGGACAAGATCGCCCGTGTCGGCGTCCGGGTGCAGGACGTGCTCGACGAGAAGATCCTCACCCAGAAGGTGGAGGCGGCACTGGAATTCAAGAACCAGGTGCTCGCCAAGATCTACAACCGCAAGGCGCTCGACCCGCAGCAGGTGGTCGACGAGGTGCTCGAACAGGCCAACGGATTCAAGCACCGCATCGCCGACACCCGGTTGCAGCTCAACGAGGCCCTCGAGCGTGGCGAAACGGTTCTGCTGGAGGGATCGCAGGGAACTCTCCTCGACGTGGACCACGGGACGTACCCGTACGTGACTTCGTCCAACCCGACATCCGGTGGCGCGGCGGTCGGTTCGGGCATCGGACCCACCAAGATCACGACGGTGCTGGGCATCCTCAAGGCTTACACCACGCGAGTCGGCTCCGGTCCGTTCCCGACCGAGCTGTTCGACGAGCACGGAGAATACCTGGCCAAGACGGGTGGCGAGGTGGGTGTCACCACCGGTCGCGCCCGCCGCACCGGCTGGTTCGACGCCGTGATCGCCCGCTACGCAACTCGCGTCAACGGCATCACCGACTACTTCCTCACCAAGCTCGACGTGCTCAGCAGCCTCGACACCATCCCCATCTGCGTCGCCTACGACATCGACGGTGTACGACACGAGGAAATGCCGATGTCGCAGACGGATGTTCACCACGCCACCCCCATTTACGAAGAGATGCCCGGATGGTGGGAAGACATCTCGCACGCACGCACCTTCGAGGAACTGCCGAAGAATGCGCAGAACTATGTGCTGCGTCTCGAAGAGCTGTCCGGCGCCTACATTTCGTGCATCGGTGTCGGCCCCGGCCGTGACGAGACCATCGTGCGCCGCGACGTGGTGCGCTGACCAGTCGGACTGAACGGTGACGCTGAACGGCTGTGACGCTGAACGGCTGTGACGTCGAACGGCTGTGACGTCGGTCTGGCCCGTGCGGTTGCTCAGAACAGCACGGGGTCGTCGAATCCGGGTGCGTGTTCGAGGGCGAGTAGTTCGCGTTTGGTGAGGGTGCCGCTGCCCGCGGAGAATCCGCCGACCTTGTTTCCGGCGGCGAGGACGCGGTGGCAGGGGACGACGATCGGCAAGGGGTTGCGTCCGAGTGCCTGGCCGACGGCCTGCGCGGCGCCGGGTTTGCCGAGTGCTGCAGCCACCTCTCCGTAGGTGAGGGTGTCGCCCGGGTCGATGGCCCGGGCGATCTCGTATACGTTGCAGTCGAACTCGGGGACGCCCTCGAAGTCGAGGTCGATCCAGCGCAGGTCGTCGAGTGCGCCGCCGAGGTGTTCCCTGATGGCGTCCAACGCCTGCTGGACCGGTGTGGGCGGGGAGTGCTCCACCGCACCCGGAAAGCAGCGCTCGACGCGGGCCCGTGTCGCCTCGGGTGAACCCTCCGACAGTTGCACACCGACGATCCCGGCGGCCCGCCAGGCAATGGCGCACGTGCCGAGTGCTGTGTCGAACAGGCAGAATCCTGTGGTCACCAACCCAGTATGCGCCCCACATCCGACGTTTACCGTCTGTTGGCCACGGTTGGACATCCTCGAGGATCCCACCACCGAGGAGATGTCCCGTGCACCTGTCGCGCCGTACCCTGCTCCGCGCCACCGCTCTCGGCGTACTCGCTGTTCCCGCCGCCGCGTGTTCCGGCTCGGCCGGTTCGAGTCCCACCCTCCTTCGCCCCCGGCCCGCGCTGACCCATGGAGTTGCCGCCGGCGATATGCGTGCCGACGGCGCAGTGATCTGGGCGAGGTCCGACCGGCCGGCGACGATGATCGTCGAGACGGCGGCCACCGAGTCGTTCACCGACCCGGTGCGATTCGAGGGTGGACTGCTCACCCCGGACACGGACGGCACCGGACGGTTGCGTGTGACCGGACTACCCGCCGGGCAAAAGGTGCACTACCGGGTGACCCTCGAAAGCGACGACGGCGCCACCTCGGAGGCGGTGACGGGTGTCTTCCGCACCGCGCCGAGCGCCGCAAGCGACGTCCGACTGCAGTGGTCCGGAGACACGGTGGGTCAGGGTTACGGAATCAACCCCGACCTCGGCGGTATGCGGATATTCGAAACGATGGCCGCACGCGACCGGCATCTGTTCCTCCACTCCGGTGACGTCGTCTACGCCGACGGACCCCTGAAGGAGTCGGTTGCGCTGCCGGACGGCCGAATCTGGCGGAACACGGTGACCGAGGCCAAGAGTGCGCTTGCACAGACATTGGACCAGTACCGCGGTCAGTACGCCTACAACCTCAGCGACCAGCACTACAGAACCTTCAATTCCTCTGTTGCGCAGATTGTTCAGTGGGACGACCACGAAACGGTCAACAGTTGGTATCCCGGCGAACTCCTCAGCGCCGAGGCCTACTCGGAGAAGAGCGTCGACGTTCTGGCGCAGCGAGCTTTCCAGGCGTTCCACGAGTGGCTTCCGATCGAGCCCACCGAGGCGGTGGACGGGCGCGTGTACCGCAAGATCGGCTACGGACCTCTTCTCGACGTCTTCGTGCTCGATATGCGCACCTACAAGGATGCGAACGGTGTCAATACCGGTCCGGCCGGACAGATCCTCGGCGCAGCACAGAAGGACTGGCTGATTCGCGAACTCGGTGCGTCGACGGCGACCTGGAAGATCATCGCCAACGACCTTCCCCTCGGGGTGGTGGTGCCGGACGGCGACACCGCGTTCGAGGGCATCGCCAACCGGGATCCGGGACCACCGTCGGGCCGTGAATCCGAGATCGCGCAGGTACTGTCCGCGATCAAGGCGGGCGGCGTCACGGGAACGGTCTGGCTCACCGCGGACGTGCACTACACCGCCGCGCACCGGTACTCGCCGGACCGTGCCGCGTACAAGGATTTCGACGAGTTCTGGGAGTTCGTGTCGGGCCCGCTCAACGCCGGTGGTTTCGGCCCCAACGACCTCGATCCGACGTTCGGTCCCGAGGCCGTGTTCGTGCACGCACCGACTGCCCCGAATTCCTCACCCCTCGACGGGTACCAGCATTTCGGGGAGGTCTTCATCGACGGGGAGACGTCCGAGTTGCGAGTCGACCTGCTCGACGCGGCCGGGACGGTGCTGTTCAGTCAGGTCCTGGCGCCTCCTGCCCGGTGACATCGCGGGAATCCGCAAGGCGCCCTGAACTACCTTCGGTGCTCATCGGGCGAGCGGTCCAGTCGGCAGATTCTGGACTGCTCGGTGGATCGGCGAATATGCCACCGAGAGGTGCGCCCAGGCGAAATTGCTCCACGCGAAACAGGCCTTCACCTCCTTCTTTGGGGCCGTATCGGGCGACGGTCGCGGCCAGGAGGAGGATGCAGGCGAGGGTGAGGAGTGTCGTCATGGGGTCAACTCTGCGCCCGACTGGCTTGGGATCGAATAGCCACAGGGCCGATACTGGACTGCATGATGACCCGTGTACTCGGTGCGCGTTCGCTGGCGAGGGACCTCGGCAACTGGCAGGACGACAGCACCCGTCGTTCGGCGGTCCGGCCGGCATACCGGGCGCTCGCCGACAGCATCCGGCTGCTCGTGCACGACGGCCGCGTCCCCCTCGGTGTGGCACTCCCCAGCGAACGCGAACTGGCGTCGGTGCTGGAACTGAGCCGCACGACGATCACGTCGTCGTATTCGGTGCTGCGCGACGAGGGGTACCTGATCAGCCGACAGGGATCGCGGAGCACGGTGGCGTTGCCGCCCGGATCCCGCCAGAACGGCCTCATGTTCCGCGCGCATCAGCCCGGGCCGGAGGGTGCGATGATCGATCTCAGTTATGCGGCGATGGCAGCGCCGGGAGAGGCGGTCGAGAATGCGTACTCGTCTGCCTTGCAGTCTCTTCCGCAGTTCCTTCCGACGCACGGCATGGAACCGGTGGGCATCGGCGCCTTGCGCGACGTGATCGCCGCCCGGTATCGGGCACGCGGACTGGACACGACACCTGAACAGATCATGGTCACCTCGGGCGCGCAGCACGCCTTGCGACTGCTGCTGAACGTGCTGACAGAGCCGGGGGAGCGGGTGCTGGTGGACCATCCCACCTATCCCAATGCGCTGGAGGCGATCCGGAGAGTGGGGGCGCGGCCGGTGCCCGTTCCCGTCCGTCCCGAGGGAGGCGGTTCCGCGGCCTGGGACCTCGACGGAATCCGGAGCGCCGCACGGCAGACCGCGGCGCGAATGGCGTATCTGATTCCCGACTTCCACAACCCCACCGGTCTGTGCCTCGACGCACCCGGCAGAGCGGAACTCGCGAAGATCGCCCGTGAGACGCGGATGACGCTGATCGTCGACGAGACGATGGTCGACCTGTGGCTCGACGAGCCGTCGCCGGGGCCGGTCGCCGCGTACGGCCGGGGAACGGCGAAAACGGAAGTGGTGACCATCGGGTCGACGGCCAAGTCGTTCTGGGGCGGGCTGCGGGTCGGGTGGATACGCGCCGATCCGTCGTTGATCTCACGGCTCGTCGGCGCCCGCGCAGCGGTCGATCTCGGCACACCGGTGATGGACCAGCTGGCGGCCGCACACCTGCTCACCGACGACGACGCGGTGCTCACCCGCAGGCGTGCCGAGTTGCGCGACCAGCGCAGTGCCATGCTCGACGCCCTGGCCGATCGGCTTCCCGACTGGGTCCCGACCATTGGCTCCGGCGGCATGTCGCTGTGGCTGCGGCTTCCGGCTCCGGTGTCGACCGCGCTGGCCGCGACGGCACCCCACTTCGGCGTGCTGCTCGCCGCTGGACCACGGTTCGGCGTGGAGGGCGCCTTCGAGCGATTCATCCGATTGCCGTACGCCCGGACACCCGATCAATTGCGACGCGGTGTCGACGGTATCGCCGCCGCGTACGCCACCCTGGCCGTCGGACCGGAGTTGGCCGAACCGTCCCTCGTCGTCTGAGAGGCAGTGGCAGAGGACGTGGAAACGTACTCTGCCACTGAGCTCAGGTCCAGACGGTGTCGATGTCGACGCCTTCGCGTGCCGGTGGGGTGGGTGCGCCGGCGGGGGTCCGGGAGAAGCGGGGGCCGGGGCGTGCTGGGTTACGCCGTCGAGTTCGATCAGTGACCCGCGGGCGGCGATGTGTTCATTGGACGGCGCCTCCGAGAAGGTGAGGACCGGGGACACGCAGGCGTCGGTGCCGAGGAAGATGGCAGCCCACTCGTCGCGGGTCTTCGACAGGAACTTCTCGGCAAAGACCTTCTTCATCTGCGGCCACGCCGACACGTCCATCTGGTGCGGCAGGTCGGCGGCGTCGAGTTCGAGTCCCTGCAGCAACAGGGCGTAGAACTGCGGCTCGAGCGATCCCACGGCCATGTACTTGCCGTCGGCCGTCTCGTAGGTGTCGTAGAACGGCGCGCCGGTGTCGAGGAGGTTGACGCCCCGCTCGTCCGACCAGACACCGCGGCCTCGGAAAGCCCACATCATGTGCGACAGCGCCAGGGCGCCGTCCACCATCGCGGTATCGACAACCTGACCCTTGCCGGAGGTCTGGCGTTCCACGAGCGCGGACAGGATGCCGAAGATGAGGAACATGGAACCGCCGCCGAAGTCGCCGACCATGTTCAGTGGGGGGACCGGGCGCTCACCCTTTCGGCCGATGGCGTGCAGCACACCCGTGAGGGAGATGTAGTTGATGTCGTGGCCGGCGGCATTGGCCAGCGGGCCTTCCTGTCCCCAGCCGGTCATCCGGCCGTAGACCAACCGCGGGTTGCGCTCGAGGCAGACGTCGGGGCCCAGGCCCATGCGTTCGGTGACGCCGGGGCGGAAGCCCTCGATGACGACGTCGGCGCGCGCGATCAGGTCCAGCACCTTCTCGACCTGCGCGGGGTCTTTGAGGTTGGCTTCGACGACGCGACGTCCGCGCTGAATCTGGTCGTAGGGTCCGTCCTGCGGGATCACGCCGGGGCGCTGCACGCAGACGACGTCCGCACCGAGATCGGCGAGCAGGGTGGCCGCGTGGGGGCCGGGTCCCAGACCTGCGAATTCGACGATGCGAATGCCCGCGAGCGGGCCCTTCTTCTCTGTAACGGGAGCAGACACTCGAGTTCCTCATTCCGATGCGGGACAACCTGTCGAATCGACGTTAACTTGTCGGGTGAGGGAGCTGTGCCGCGGGTCACGACACAGCCGTCGTGTCACGCCTCTCCCTTGCCCCGTGGTGGGTGGGCGGCGCAAAGTTGATGTATGAGTTTTCCGGGTGAGCTCGTCAGTTTCGTTCCCAGCACCGACCTCGACGTCTCCCAGATGTTCTACGTGGACACCCTCGGGCTCGAGCTCGACTCCCGCGACGAATTCGCGCTCGCCCTGAAATGCAACGGATCACTGCTGCGGGTCACGCTGGTCCAGTCGCGTGCCGACACCGGATACACGGTGCTGGGATGGAAGGTCCCCGATCTCGACGGTGTGGTCGACTCACTCCGGACCAAAGGAATCTCGTTCACCGAGTATCCCGGCATGGACCAGGACGAGCACGCCGCCTGGACCGCGCCGGACGGCATCCGCGTGGCATGGTTCCGGGACCCGCACGGGAACGTGCTGTCGTTGTTCGAGTACCCGAACCGATAGGTACCACCCGGACCTCACGCGTCTAGGTCGGCGCCGCCACGTCCGGCCACCAGCGCCTCGGTGGCCTCCCACAACCTGGCCGCGAGTTCGGGGTTCCGTGCATCCTTGCTCGGCTGAACCACCTTGCAGGCCTTGACGTATGCGCCGGTGAACTTGCCCGCCTCGGCAGCCGTGGCGGTCCACACGATCGTCTTCGCGCCCTTCTCGGCATCGGCCATGAACGGAGTGAGCAGGGTTCCGATCACCTGGTAGCCGAACGGAAGGTCGCGGCCGAGGCTGGTCCCCTTGACGAAGCCTGGATCCGCGCAGTTCACCACCAGCCGTGCGGGGTCGAAGCGCCGCGCCAATTCGTTACTGAACAGGGTGAGTGCGAGCTTGGAATTGTTATATACGCGTTGGCCGCGGAACTTGCCGTTCGAGGCCTGCAGGTCGTCGAAGTCGAGGTGCCCACCGCGATGCCCCGACGAGCTGACGTTGACGATGCGCGCGGGGTGGCGGAAGCCGGCGGCATCCGTGGTGGCGGCCTGCGCCATGGCGTCGGCCAGGGCGGTGCCGAGTACGAACGGTGCGAGGTAGTTCACCGCGAAGGTCGACTCGATGCCGTCCGGGGTGAGGCGACGCACTCCCACATCGATCCCCGCATTGTTGATCAACACGTCGATGCGGACGAATCGGTGCCGGAGTTCTTCGGCCAGATTCCGCACCTGTGCCAGGGAGGACAGGTCGGCCGTTGCCGAACTCAACCGGCCAGGGTCGTATGCCGACGTCAACTCGGCGATCGTCTCGTCGACCTTCGCCCGGTCGCGGCCGACCAGCACGACCGTCGCACCGCGGGCCGCCAACTGACGGCACGTCTCCGCGCCCAGTCCGGACGTGGCGCCGGTGACCACCGTGGTGAGTCCTGCGAGATCGTCGTGTTCGATCATGTTCACCTCCGGTACCGCGGAGAACAGGCGTGCGAGTGTGCGGGTGTTTCAGAGTAGGACACACCGCAGGGCCTGCGGGGGTGAAACCGCAGGCCCTGCGCGACTCGCGACAACGTTCCGGAAGTGGACTAGCGCCGGTGTTCGTAGCCGAGCCAGGCGCGACGACGCTCGCCGAGCGGATCCTTCTCGACCCGACTTCTCTCGTCGATGATGAGGGTTTCCCTGTTCTCCCGCGAGTAGGTGGGCCAGCCGGGCGCCGGCGTGCCGTGCCGTGCGAAATGCAGCCAGTGCGACTGCACCGTGTCGGTGACGGTGCGTAGCGCTTTCCACCCACCGAGTGCGGTGAGTGCCCGCGCCCAGGGTCCGGTCAGCCCGAACACCGCGTACATCTCCGTGGCGTGCGTGGCGCCGAGCCCGGCGAGGCGGAGGAGGCGGGGAGCGAAGTCGTATCGGTAACTGTAGGTGGGCGCTACGGCGGCATGGCCCTCGGCGCAGAGTAGGGATGGTTCCCAGAACGTGACGTCACCGCCGAGGTCCGCGGCAGCACGCCGACCGGGATAGCCGGGGTACGCGGAGATCGCCCGCTTCTTCACGGACTCGTCCACATGCGAGAACATTTTCTCGATGCGGGTGGCGTCGGTGGGCAGGATATCGAGGAACCGCGGAAACACCCTGCCCTCGTACTGGTTGGTGCCGATGATCAAGGGAACCGGGTGACCGGAACCGGAGGCGAAGGTATCGAGCGGGTGAGCGGGAAGTAGGAAGCCGTCTACTACCGGCGCGAACACTCGTGTTCCGGGCTCCTCGTCGGCGCCCCGATCCGCCAAAGTGGTTCCCACCTCGACGAAGTCGGAGGCCGTCGCAGTCTGCAGCCAGGTCGCGGCCTCGGAAAGGGGCACTCCCGCGATCTCGACGAATTCGCGTGCCCACCGTGCCGCCCGCTCGGGATGGTATGCCGACGCCGCCGGAGGACTCTGTGCGATGGCCTTGCTGAACAGTCCTTTCGCGGCGGGTGTGCCCATCAGGGTGGTGACGGCGTTGGCGCCGGCCGACTCACCGAAGATCGTGACATTGTCGGGGTCGCCGCCGAACTCGGCGATGTTGCGTTGCACCCATTCGAGCGCAGCCACTTGATCGCGGAGGCCCAGATTCGAGTCGAAAGGCCGCTCCGGCGTAGAGAATTGGCTGAAATCGACGTATCCCAGGGCGCCGAGCCTATAGTTGATGGACACATAGACGATGTCGCCGCGCCGTACCAGCGAGTGGCCACCGTAAAGCGAGGACGAAGAGCTTCCCCCCGAGTACGCGCCTCCGTGGATGAACACCATCACCGGGCGCGGCGTCGCGGACGGCTCCGCGGGAGCCACCACGTTGAGAGTCAGGCAGTCTTCGTCGCACGGCCCGCTACCTTGGGGCGCGCTTGCCCCATAGTGGAAGGCCCGCCGGACATCTGACCATGGCTCGGCCGGTTGCGGGGCACGTAACCGTAACGGGCCCACCGGGGGAGCCGCGTACGGGATGCCGCGCCAGGTGATCAAGTCGTCGAGTCGACGCCCTCCGACGGCGCCGCTCTCGGTGTGGACTTCGAGTGGACTCACAGGCCCTGCCCGTAGTAGCCCTCGTACCCTTCCCACGCCAGTCGACGTTCCCTGCGCGGATCGTCCTGGACTGTGGTGACGGTGTCGAACACGAGCGTTGCCCTCCGATCGGTGTCGTATCTCGGCCACGCAGCCGAAGGTGTTCCGTGCGTGGCGAACTGCAACCAGTTCCTCTGCACCGTATCGGTCACGTCTTTCAGGCCGCGTCGGCCCCCCGCCAACGTGAGCGCGCGACCGAAACGAGTGTCGGCGACGCCGAAGACGGCGAGCAATTCGAATCCGTGCGTGGCGTCGAGTCCGAGCCACGTCATGATCCGCGGAGCGAAGTCGAACCGATAGCTGTACGTCGGCGCGTAGGCGCAATGCGCCTGGGCCAGTTCCACCGACGGCTTCCAGAACGTCAGGTCACCACCGAGGTCCACCGCGGCGTCGGGGGCTGGATAGCCTGGATAGGCTGCGGTGACCCGGGCTTGTGCTGCCGGGTCGGTGAGCTCGAACATCCGGCCGATCCGCGCAGGATCGGTGGGCAGGGCGTCCAAGACCTTAGGGAACAGTGTGCCCTCACGGCTGTTGGTGCCGATGATCAGCGGGACACGGTGCGCGGAGCCGTCGGAGAACGCGTCGAGCGGTGGCTTCGGAAGAAAATCCCCGTCGATCACGGGACCGAACGGGTGAAGCCCGGGAGTTTCCACCAGAACCTTGGCCCCCAACCGGTTTCCCGCTCGACCGAGCGCTCCGACGGGTGAGGTACTCAAGGCCTCGGCCGCGTTCTCCGGTTCGGCGCCCAGGAGTTTCACGTAGTCGGCGGCCCACCCGGCGGCCCGCTCGGCCGTCGTGACGAGACCGGGCGCCGAGCTCTCGGCGATCGCACGAGCGAACAGACCGCGAGCGGAAGGTGTGGTCATCAAGGTGGTGACGGCGTTTCCGCCTGCGGACTCACCGAACAGGGTGACATTGTCGGGGTCGCCGCCGAACCCGGCGATGTTGCGTTGCACCCACTCGAGTGCCGCCACCTGGTCGCGCAGCCCGAGGTTGGAATCGAATGGCCGCTCGGGGGTGGAGAACTGGGTGAAATCGAGGTAGCCGAGCGAACCGAGCCGGTAGTTGATCGACACGTAGACGATGTCGCCCCGGCGTACCAGTGACTGACCGCCGTACAGTGCGGTCGCAGACATACCCAGTGTGTATGCGCCGCCGTGGACGAACACCATCACCGGGCGGGGCTTACCGGAGGTGCCGGGCCTGGCCAGAACGTTGAGGGTCAGACAGTTCTCACTGCTCGGCTGGTACTTGCCCGGCCGCAGCACCGTGAACTTCTTGTGCTGCACGGCCGCGTCCCCGAACTCGGTGGCATCGAGTTCCCCGCTCCACGGGGTGACCGGCTGGGGCGCCCGCAGTCGCAGCGGACCTACCGGCGGGGCAGCATAGGGAATCCCGCGCCAGGCCACGAGGTCGTCGAGCCGTCGGCCGCGCACCATCCCGTCGGTCGTCTTCACCACTGTGTCGGTCGCTGCCCTGTCGGTCGCGACTGTGCCTGTCGTGCGAATGTCGGACGCCATGTCGGCGACTATACGTAGACCTCCTGAGAAACCGATTTGAACGGCGTTCTCGCGCCGGGACCGCTCAGCGCCGTGCCTCGAGCAGCCGCAGCCACACCTCGCTCACCGTCGGGTAGGACGGCACTGCATGCCACAGGGCGTCCAGCGGCACCCTTCCCACGACGGCGACCGTTGCGGCATGTACCAGTTCGGCGACGTCCGTGCCGGCGAAAGTCGCACCTAACAGGGTGTCTGTACCTCGGTCGACGACAAGTTTCGCGTGGCCGGCGAAATCGTCGCGAGAGAGGGACGAGCCTGCGACAGCGATATCGACTTCCACCGTCTCGACGTCCACGCCTGCGTCGCGGGCCTCCTTCTCGGTGATCCCCACAGCAGCGACCTCGGGGTCCGAGAACACCACCTGGGGAACTTGACCGTGATCGGCGGACGCACTGTAGCGGGAACCGTCGAGCGGTCTTCCCTCCGCGCGCGCCGCGATCACGTCACCACAGACCCGCGCCTGATATTTGCCCATGTGAGTGAGCAATGCCCGCCCGTTGACGTCACCGACGGCGTACAACCATCCGTCCGGTGTCGTCATGTGGTCGTCGGTGGGAAGGTAACCGCGCGCGTCGAGCAGTCGCGGGTCGACCCCCAGCCCCGAAGTCGCAGGGGTGCGGCCGGTCGCGACCACGATCTCGTCGACCTCGAACGGGTCCTGCCCGGCCACGTCGAGCGTGGCGGGGCCGCCGTGGACCCGGCCGATACCGGTGTCCTGCGGATCGGGCCGCTCCACACGGCGGAGTTCGGCGCCGAAGAGGAGTCGGGCGCCCTTCTTTTCGAGTCCCTCGGCCACCAGCTTCCCGGCGAACGGCTCGTTCTTCGCGAGTAGCCCTCGGCCTCGCACCACCATGGTGAGTTCCTCGACACCGAGGTCGAGCAGCCACGACGCGCTCTCGCAGGCTACGACGCCGCCGCCGATCACCGCGACCCGGCGCGGAACCTCCCGCAGATTGGTGGCATCCCGCGAGGCCCACGGCAAGGCTGCGCGGAGCCCGGGTGTGTCCGGAATCGCTGCCGTGGTTCCCGTCGCCACGACGACGGCGTGCCGGGCGCGGATACGGCGGGAGCCGCCCACCGTCACCGTCCGCTCACCGGTCAGGCACGCCGAGCCGCGGATCACCTCGATTCCCTGCGCATCGGCCCACATCACCTGCGACGAGTCGTCGTGGTTGTTGGTGAACGAGTCCCGCCGGGCGAGTACGGCCTGCGGATCGAGGGCTCCGGCGGATACACCGGCCATGTTGCGTGCGGCCCCCAGGACCTCTCCGGGACGCAGCAACGCCTTGCTCGGCATACAGGCCCAGTAGGAACACTCGCCGCCGACGAGTTCGTGCTCGATCAGTGCGGCGGTGCGCTCGCTGCCCGCGATGGCATAGCTCGCCGCGTTCTCCCCCGCGGGGCCGCCTCCGATCACGATGACGTCGTACTCTTCCGCGTCGTCCACCGAGTCAGTCATGCCTGTCACGGTAGGCCGGTCGAGGGTCGGCTGTCAGAACTTCGAGCACGCCTGCGGTGTGTGTGGCTGCAAGTATCGTGACCGGATGATGCGCAACAAGATCTTGATCACCGGAGCCAGCTCGGGCCTGGGCGAGGAAATGGCCCGCCGATTCGCCGCCCAAGGGCGAGACCTCGCGCTCTGCGCGCGGCGCGGCCCCCGCCTCGAAGCCTTACGCGACGAACTGAGGTCGGCCCATCCCGGAGTGACCGTTGCGATCCGCGAACTCGACGTCACCGATCACGAAGCGGTGGTACGCGTCTTCGGGGAGTTACGCGACGAGCTGGGTGGTCTCGACCGGGTAATCGTCAACGCCGGACTCGGCAAGGGAGCCAGGATCGGGACGGGCCGTGCCGACGCCAATCTCGCCACCGCCCGCACCAACTTCGTCGGCGCGCTGTCGCAGTGCGAGGCCGCCCTCCAGATATTTCGGGAACAGAATTTCGGTCATCTCGTGCTCGTGTCGTCGATCAGTGCCGATCGCGGTCTGCCCGGTCCGAAGGCGGCCTATTCGGCCAGCAAGGCCGGCGTCTCCGCACTCGGGGAGGCGTTGACGGCAGAACTGGTGAAGAGTCCCATCGCGGTTACTACACTGCTGCCCGGATACATCGCTACCGAGATGTCGGGCAAGGCCGGTGACAGCGACTCGATGACCGCAAGCCTGGACGAGGGCGTCACCGCGATGGTCGACGCGATCGACAAGGAATCCCGCCGGGTGGCGTTGCCCGGCACCAAGTGGAAAGCAATCGACGTGGCGCTGAGGTTCCTTCCGCATGCATGGACATCACGGTTCGTGTAGGACTGAGCTGTGCCGGCCAGTGACGACGAGCGTGAGGTGTCCACAGTGACGACAACCCAGGAATCTTCGTCTCTCGGCTTGCAGCGCTCGCGGCCGCGGGTGGTGATCGTCGGCGGCGGATTCGGTGGCGTCCACGCCGCCAAGCGGTTCCGGGGTGTGGACGTCGACGTCACTCTGCTCGATCGGGGAACCAGCCACGTCTTCCAGCCGCTGCTGTATCAGTGCGCCACGGGACTCCTGTCCGAAGGGGAAATCACCACACCGTTGCGGCACCTGCTCCGCGGCTACAGCAACATTCACGTCGCCCTCGGGGAAGCGCAGTCGATCGACGCCGAACAAAAGGTCTTGACCGCAAGCAGATTCGACGGCTCCACCTTCGACGTTCCCTACGACTACTTGATCGTCGCTGCCGGGATGCGCCAGGCGTATCACGGTCACGACGAGTACATCCAGTGGGCGCCCGGGATGAAAACTCTCGACGACGCCCTCGCGATCCGGCGAAAGCTCATCTCGGCCTTCGAAATGGCCGAGTCGCTTCCCACCCCCGAAGAGCGGAAGCCGTGGCTGACCTTCGCCGTCGCCGGCGGTGGGCCCACCGGGGTCGAACTGGCCGGGCAGATCAGGGAACTCGCACTGCGGGCCCTCGCTCACGAATTCCAGTCCATCGATCCCGGTGAGGCGCGGGTACTGCTCCTGCACGGCGGCGACCGGGTGTTGCCGTCGTTCAACCGCAAGTTGTCGGCGGCAGCGCAGGCCACACTCGACAAGATCGGTGTCGAAACACATCTGGGCGTGCATGTGACGGATGTGTCGGAGACGAGCGTCGAGACGACGTCCAAGGACGGGGGGAAGACGAAGAACCGGTTCGACGCCCGGACCATCCTGTGGACGGCCGGCGTCGAGGCGGTCCCGTTCGCCTCCGTACTCGCACAGGCGCTCGGCGTGAAGCAGGCCGCGGGTGGTCGCATCGAGGTGAATCCCGACCTCAGCGTGCCGGGTCATCCCAACGTCTGGGTGGTCGGCGACATGATGGCGCTGAAAGAACTTCCCGGTGTGGCCGAGGTGGCGATGCAGGGTGGCAGGCACGCCGCCGGGTGCATTGCCCGCACCGTCGAGCGTGGCGAACCCGACCGGAAACCGTTCAAATACCGCGATCTCGGCAGCGCGGCGTACATCGCCCGCAGGCACGCGCTCGTTCAGGCGGGGCCTGTCCAGATGTCCGGTGCTGTCGGGTGGGTATCGTGGGGAGTCATCCACATCGCCTTCCTCGCGGGCTACCGCAACAGATTCGGCACGTTGCTGAACTGGGCGGCAACGCTCGCGTCGGGGGCGCGGCGGGAGCGGGCCATCACCTACGGCGATCCGCAGTCGGCGCGCCAGCCCTACGACGCCTGACCGCCGACCGTCCGGGACGTCACCAGCCGCGGGCCCGGAGTTCGTGCCGGGTCAGCACGTCCTCGGCACGTTCACGGAGAGCGGTGCGGCTCGGGACATCGAGTGATTCCAGGGCGAGGGTGTAGCGCCCGTCGAACTTGCTCAGGTAAGCCGACATTCTGGTGCGGCTGGAGACGATGCCGGGGTGCACGGCCCGCGTGGCGATACCCGTTGTGTGATGTCCACCCAGGACACCGAGTGCGTCGGGAAGCGGCCCGATGTTCGAGCACAGAACGTCCCGCTCACCGGGGTTGCCTGTCAGCGCGTGGGCGAGCCGGTCGGGGATCAGCTGCAGCATTTCTTCCGGGAAACCTGCCGGGCTCGTCATCGGCGTCGAGGTGAACGCCGCACGACTCGACGCACGGACATCGGCGACGGTGTCGCCCGGTGCCACCACCACCTCGACCATTGCCACCGAGTTCGCGGCCGCGGTGGAGTCGCCGCCGCCGCGCACATCCATCGGCACGCTGATCGTCAGAGGCGCCGACTCGTCGTCGCGGCGGGCGATCTCGGCGACCACCGACAGGAACAGACTGTTCGCCGTCCCGCCGGACTCCTCGGCGGCGACATCCCAGGCACCCGCGTCCACGTCTACCACCGCCGAAGCGGCCCTACGGTGGAACACCTCGGGGTGCACCGTGCTGTCCGCGCGTACGAAGTCGCGCAGCTCGGCGCGGCGGTCGGAATCGATCAGCAGGCCGGCAACTGCGCGCACCGTTCCTTCGGTGACCCGTCGGGTCAGAAGGGCCGCGTCCCAGACGTCATCGATCGGTCCACGGTGACGCGGCGCAGCGGACGGTGGCGTGCCCTGCAACGCGTCCGCGATGGCGGCGGTCAGGCCCCTCGCATCCGCGAGCACATGTGAACACACCAGCGACAGCACTGTGCCGCCGCCGTCGAGACGCCCGCAGGCCAGCCGCCACCCGGGGCCCCGTTCGGGGTCGACCGGCAAGGCGGCCTGCTCGTCGGCCCATTCGAGCAACGCCGCGGCAGGGACGGTGGCGTACTCGACGGGGAATGCTCCCGAGCTGGGCGCGAACCGTGGCCGGGCACCGGGGACCCGCGAGCGGATCACCCGCCTGCCCAGCGGACCGCGTGACAGCAGGACGCGGAGAGACTCCAGGACTTCTTCGTCGATCCGGCCGTCGGTGCGCCACAGACCCTGCATCACGATCGGCGTCCCCCACCCCCGATGGGTGCGGAGAAACATCTCGTCGACAACGCTCAACCGGGCGCTCACCTGCCGGAGTCTACGACCGCCGGCAACACAGGCGCACGACCTCCTGGACAACCGGCGCATACTGGATTTGCAGCACAGTGAAGGAACTGCACACGGAGCACGCCATGGTGAGTGTCGAGAAGTGGAAGGTCTGGGGTTCCGTCGTGGAAGTCGACGTCACCGAGGGTGCTGCACTGCCCGAGGCGACCGCGCTGATCGCAGGTGTCATCGAGGAAACCGAGGCGGTGTGCGACCTTCAGCGCGGGGATGCCGAGATTCACGCCGTGAACCTGTCACAAGGCGCACCGGTGAAGGTGAGCCGGCGGATGTCGGCGCTGCTTCGTTCCGCGTTGTGGGCGGCGCGGATGACCGACGGTGTGGTCAATCCGCTCGCCTCCGAGATGGCGGACGACACCCTCATTCCCACCGTGCATCCGGTGCCGAGTTTCCGTGACATCCAGATCGACGACGACGTGGTGTTCGCGCCGTGGGGCGCATCCTTGGACATCACCGACACCGCGAAGGCCGATACGGTCGATCGTGCGGCGGCGCTCGTCGCGCGCGAACTCGAGTGCGGCGCAGCGGTGCGTATCGGCGACGTGATCGCTACGGCGGGTCACTGCCCGGCCGGCGGCTGGCAGATTTCGGTGCCCGGAAACGGAGACGTCGAATTGGTGAACGGAACGGCGATGGCGACGGCATTCGCGCCGCCCGTCAGCGAACCGCCGTCGAAAACCGAATGGGAATCGGTCACGGTGATCGCCGACGACGCGCTGTGGGCCTACGCCGCCAGTGTCGCCGCTCTCGCACGGGGCATCGGCGCCATCCGCTGGATCGAACAGCAGGAGCTACGCGCCCGGCTGGCGGATCGCTCGGGCCGCGTCTACACCACCGAGAACTGGTAAGTCAGGCGAGAACTGGTAAGTCAGGCCCGACCGCGCTGACGGCGGTACCAGCGCACCAGGCTGTCCGTCGACGTATCACTCTGCGCGGCAGGTGACTCCGCGGCGGTGAGCACCGGCTGCAATTCGACGGCCTGCGTCTTCCCGAGTTCGACGCCCCACTGATCGAACGAGTCGATGCCCCAGATGACGCCCTCGACGAACACCTGGTGCTCGTACAGCGCGATGAGCTGCCCGATGACGGACGGGGTGAGCTTGGGCGCGAGGATGGTGGTGGACGGCCGGTTCCCGGGCATCACCTTGTGTGGCACCAGGTGCTCCGGGGTTCCCTCCGCCGCGATCTCCTCCGCGGTCTTGCCGAACGCCAGGACCTTGGTCTGGGCGAAGAAGTTGCTCATCAGCAGGTCGTGCATGCTGCCCGTGCCGTCCGCGGTGGGCAGATCGTCGGTGGGTTCACCGAAGCCGATGAAGTCGGCGGGAACGAGCCGCGTCCCCTGATGCAGAAGCTGGTAAAAGGCGTGCTGGCCGTTGGTGCCCGGCTCGCCCCAGAAGATCTCACCGGTGGAGGCGGGAACGGGGGACCCGTCGGCCCGCACCGACTTGCCGTTCGATTCCATCGTCAGCTGCTGCAGGTAGGCCGCAAAGCGCACGAGATCGTTGGAATACGGCAGCACCGCACGGGACTCGGCGCCGAAGAAGTTGGAGTACCAGAGCCCGAGGAGCCCCAGGAGAACCGGCGCGTTCTCCTCCAGTGGAGCCGTCCGGAAATGCTCGTCCACCGCGTGGAACCCGGCGAGGAACTCCGCGAAACGCTCCTTGCCGATCGCAGCCATCACCGACAGTCCGATCGCCGAATCGACCGAGTACCGTCCCCCGACCCAGTCCCAGAATCCGAACATGTTGGCAGTGTCGATACCGAAGTCGGCCACGCGGTCGGCATTGGTCGAGACCGCAACGAAATGTTTTGCCACAGCATCGGTCCCGAGACCCAGGCCGTCGAGAAGCCACCGCTTGGCGGCAGTGGCATTGGTGAGGGTTTCGAGTGTGGAGAATGTCTTGGACGCCACGATGAAGAGCGTCGTGGCCGGATCGAGACCGTGCAACGTGCGCACCAGATCCGACGGGTCGATGTTCGAGATGAAACGCACGCTGATCCCGGCATCGACATAGTGCCGCAGGGCCCGGTACACCATCACCGGCCCCAGATCGGACCCGCCGATGCCGATGTTGACGACGGTCGTAATCCGCTCGCCTGTGGCGCCTCGCCATTCCCCGGACCGCAACCGATCGGTGAAATCGCCCATGCGATCGAGAACCTCGTGCACGTCCGCCACCACGTCCTGGCCGTCCACGGTGAGCGACGCGTCGGCAGGCAACCTGAGAGCGGTGTGGAGGACGGCGCGATCCTCCGACGTGTTGATGTGCTCGCCCGCGAACATCGCGTCCCGGCGGGCTTCCAGGTCTGCGCTGCGCGCCAGATCGACCAGCGACTCGAGGGTCGCGCGATCGACGCGGTGCTTGCTGTAATCGATGAACAGATCGCCCGCAGACACGGTGAGTTCGCGGCCCCGAGCCGGATCCTGATCGAAGAGCTCCCGCAGATGAACGGACTGGATTCGGGCGTGATGATCGCGCAATTTCTGCCAGGCAGCGGTTTCGGTGATGTCTGAGCTCACGAGGTTCGAGCTTAGTGCCCGCGCGTCGAAACTTCCGTGTGAAGTCTGGTGCGGCGCATGATGGACCCCATGGATTCCCGCGAACTCATTCGACAAGTTCCGACGACCCTCTTCCTCGGTGGTGAGCAGCGCGACGCCGAAAACGGTGCCACCTTCACCGTCTTCGACCCGTCCACCGGTGAGGCCCTCACCGAGGTGGCGGACGCCAGTCCGGCCGACGCGATGAAAGCTCTGGACGCCGCAGTGGCGGTTCAGAGCGAGTGGGCGGCCACGCCGGCCCGCGCCCGCGGTGAACTGCTGCGAGCCGTGTTCGACAGGATCATCGAGCGTGCCGACGACTTCGCCCTGTTGATGACCCTGGAAATGGGCAAGGCCCTACCGGAGAGCAAGGCGGAGGTGAAGTACGGCGCCGAGTTCTTTCGCTGGTTCAGTGAGGAGGCGGTGCGGATCTCGGGCCGCTACACACCCGCCCCCGCCGGCAACGGACGGGTGCTCGTGACCAAACAGCCGGTCGGTCCGTGTCTCGCGATCACCCCGTGGAACTTCCCCCTCGCGATGGGCACCCGAAAGATCGGTCCTGCGCTGGCCGCGGGCTGCACGATGATCGTCAAGCCTGCCTCCGAGACGCCGCTGACCATGCTGTTGCTGGCCGAGGTCATGGCCGACGCGGGACTGCGGAAGGGTGTCCTGTCCGTACTGCCCACGTCGAAGTCCGGGGAAGTGACGGGTCCGTTGCTGGACGATCGGCGCCTGCGCAAGCTCACGTTCACCGGTTCGACCGGGGTCGGGCGCATGCTGATCGAGAAGTCGGCCAAGGGTCTGCTGCGCACGTCGATGGAACTGGGTGGCAACGCGCCCTTCGTGGTCTTCGATGACGCTGACGTCGACGCAGCGGTACAGGGCGCCGTTCTCGCGAAGATGCGCAACGGGGGCGAAGCGTGCACGGCCGCCAACCGTTTCCACGTCGCGAACAGTGTCCGCGAGGAATTCACCGCCAAGCTCGTCGACAAGATGTCGTCGTACACACTCGGACCGGGGCAGGACCCCGACACCACACTCGGCCCGCTGATCAACGCGGATCAGCTCGAGACCGTCAGCGAACTCGTGCAGGACGCCGTCGGTGCGGGAGCCCGCGTCCGGCTGGGCGGTGCGGCGCCGGAAGGGGCGGGCTACTTCTATCCGGCCACCGTCCTCGACGACGTCCCACCTCAGGCCCGAATCCTGAAGGAGGAAGTGTTCGGCCCGGTTGCCGCGATCAGCGGTTTCGACACCGAAGACGAGGGCATCGCCGCAGCGAACGATACTGAATACGGTCTCGCTGCCTACATCTTCACCCGGGACCTCGACCGTGCGCTTCGCGTCGCCGATCTCCTCGAAACGGGCATGGTGGGCGTCAACCGGGGCGTCATCTCGGACACCGCTGCCCCCTTCGGCGGCGTCAAAGCATCAGGCTTCGGGCGCGAAGGGGGCAGTGAAGGTATCGAGGAGTACCTGGAGACCAAGTACGTGGCACTCGAGTCGTAGAGATCGAGGGGCACCGGGTGAGGCGGCCGCTGTCGTGAACCGACGGCGGCCGCGCCTGAGGCGACTCGGTCGGGGCGACTCGGTGACCGAAGAGGCTCGGTGAGCGAGTCGGGCTCAGAGACCGAAGGGGCTCAGTGACCGAGGCGGCCGCGCCCGAGGCGCAGCAGGAGCATCGCGAGAGTGTGGCCTTCCTGGCCGAGTTCGTTGAACCGCTCGAGCACCTTCATCTCGCGGCTGTGGACCAGGCGCGGGCCGCCGGATGCCATGCGGGTGGCACCGATGATCTGCGAGACCTCGGACCGGCGCTTGATCGCGGCGAGAATCTCGGCGTCGAGCTTGTCGATCTCCTGACGGAGAACCTCGATCTCGGCCTCGCTGGTGGGAACAGCGGTGTCCTTGGCGGCTGATGCGACGGTCTGAGTGCTCATTGGTTCGTCTCCCTCTTGTCAGAACGTGGATCGTTGTTTCGGCTCGAGTCGTTACCGATCCAGGCTCGTTTGACGAAAAAAGCCCCGGATCCGGTGTGGACCTCGGGGCTCGTGAGCTGTTCAGTTCACGGGCACCGGAGGCCGGTACCCATAAAAAAATCGCCACTGGGGGCGCGATGGCTGACTGAACACGTGTACCAGTTTGCCACGGGGGTACCACGCAGGCCAAGCGGCTGTGACGCTGTCGGTGGACGCCGGTAGGTTTAGTGGACGATGAATACTATTTCGCGTACTGCTTCGCACACCGGTGCCGTGGCCACGCCGCGCGCATCCACGCCCGCGCGCGCCGGCTCGGACACCCTTCTCGAGGGCCTCAATCCGCAGCAACGCGAGGCTGTCGTGCACGCTGGTTCTCCGCTTCTCATCGTCGCGGGTGCCGGGTCGGGGAAGACGGCAGTGCTCACCCGCCGTATCGCGTACCTGCTCGCGGAACGTGGTGTGATGCCGGGCCAGGTTCTGGCCATCACCTTCACCAACAAGGCCGCGGCGGAGATGCGCGAGCGGGTCGCGCACCTGGTCGGTCCGCGTGCCAACAACATGTGGGTGTCCACGTTCCACTCGAGTTGCGTACGTATCCTGCGCGCCCAGGCCGCGCTGCTTCCGGGGCTCAACTCCAACTTCTCCATCTACGACGCGGACGACTCGCGGCGCCTGTTGACGATGATCTCCAAGGATCTGAACCTCGACACCAAGCGATACACCGCGCGGCTTCTCGCCACCCACATCTCGAATCTGAAGAACGAGCTGGTCGACCCGGAGCAGGCCGCTGCCGATGCCGACAAGGATCCGGCGGAGCTGCCGCGTCTCGTCGCGAAGGTGTACGGCCATTACCAGCAGCGGCTGCGCTCGGCCAACGCCCTCGACTTCGACGACCTGATCGGCGAGACCGTCGCGATGCTCCAGGCGTTCCCGCAGGTCGCTGAGTACTATCGGCGCCGGTTCCGGCATGTGCTGGTCGACGAGTACCAGGACACCAACCACGCGCAGTACATGCTGGTCCGCGAACTGGTGGGCAGCACAACGGTGGACCCGAATGCCGAGCACAGCATCGCTCCTGCCGAACTGTGTGTGGTGGGCGATGCGGATCAGTCGATCTACGCGTTCCGTGGTGCCACCATCCGCAATATCGAAGAGTTCGAGCGTGACTATCCCGACGCCCGCACCATCCTGCTCGAGCAGAACTACCGGTCCACGCAGAACATTCTCTCCGCGGCGAACTCCGTGATTTCCAAGAACACGGGCCGTCGTGAGAAGCGGCTGTGGACCGACTCGGGCGAGGGCGAGCTCATCACCGGCTATGTCGCCGACAACGAGCACGACGAGGCGTCCTTCGTCGCGTCGGAGATCGACAAGCTGGTCGATTCCGGAGAAGCCAAGTTCGCTGATGTTGCGGTGTTCTACCGCACCAACAACTCCTCGCGTGCACTCGAGGAAATTTTCATCCGCCTCGGTGTTCCGTACAAGGTGGTCGGCGGCGTGCGGTTCTACGAGCGCAAGGAGGTTCGCGACATCGTCGCGTATCTGCGGGTGCTCGCCAACGAGGACGACACTGTCAGTCTGCGTCGTATCCTCAATACCCCGCGCCGTGGCATCGGGGACCGGGCCGAGGCGTGCGTGGCGGTGCATTCCGAGCAACGGGGAATCAGTTTCGCGGAGGCGCTGCGCGATGGCGGCGAGGGCCGGGTGCCGCTGCTGAACACCCGCTCACAGAAGGCCATCGCGTCCTTCCTCGAGTTGATGGACGGATTGCGGATGATGCTGCCGCCCGAGTTCAGCTCGGACGAAGTGGTCCCCGATCAGCTGGGCGACATCGGCGACGTCGTCGAGGCGGTGCTCGAGCGGACGGGATATCGCGCCGAGCTTGCCGCCAGCAGCGACCCACAGGACGGTGCCCGGCTCGACAACCTCAACGAATTGGTGAGTGTTGCACGGGAGTTCAGCTCCGACGCCCGTAATGCTGCCGGGCTGATCGACACCCCCGAGGACGGTGACGTCGACGCGCGCGACGGTGAACCCGACCCCGGCTCCCTGGCCGCCTTCCTCGAGCGAGTGTCGCTGGTCGCCGATTCGGACCAGCTGCCCGACTCCGACGAGGGCGTCGTCACCATGATGACTCTGCATACGGCGAAGGGGCTCGAGTTCCCCATCGTGTTCGTCACCGGGTGGGAAGACGGCCAGTTCCCGCACATGCGGGCGCTCGGCGACCCCACCGAACTGTCGGAGGAACGCAGGCTGGCCTACGTCGGCATCACCCGTGCCCGGAAGCGGCTGTATCTCACCCGCGCAGTCATCCGGTCGGCGTGGGGGCAACCCATCCAGAACCCGGAGTCACGGTTCCTGCAGGAGATTCCGACCGATCTGGTGCATTGGCGTCGTGAGGACCCGGGAACCGGAATCGGTTCCGGCGGCGCGATCGGTGGCGGCCGCGCCCGAAGTTCCGGCTATGGCGGCCAGGGTTACGGTGGCCACAGTTACGGCGGCAGTTCGTCCGGTACGCCGAGTTTCGGTGCGGCCCGCTCGCGCAACAACAACCTGGTCCTCGCCGTCGGCGACCGTGTCACCCACGACAAATACGGTCTCGGCACGGTGCTGGAGACCAAGGGTGCCGGACCGACTGCCACCGTCACGATCGACTTCGGAAGCGCCGGCAAGGTCCGGCTCATGCTGATCGGTGGAGTTCCCATGACCAAGCTGTAGGGCTGCACACAGACAACTGCGGCGCATGCACTGTGCATGCGCCGCAGTCGTCTGTGGTTACGTTCCGGAGTGTTTTCCGCTCAGTCCATCTCGGGGCCGAGGCTGATGCCGCGCGAGGCCAGCCACGGCAGGGGATCGACCTTGTTCTCGCCGCCGAGGTGAACCTCGAAGTGCAGGTGCGGGCCGGTGGAGAATCCGCGGTTGCCGACGGTGGCGATCTGGTCACCCGCCATAACCTTCTGGCCCACGGTGACGTTGGAGGTGTTGATGTGCCCGTAGACGGTGACGGTGCCATCGGCGTGCTTCAGGCGGACCCACATGCCGAACCCGGAAGCCGGCCCGGAGTCGATGACCTCGCCGTCGGCCACGGCCACGATGGGGGTGCCGATGGGGGCGGCGATGTCGACGCCCGCGTGGAGCGTGCCCCAGCGCGATCCGAAGTTCGAGGTGAAGGTGCCGATCGTGGGGAGAACGAACAACGGCCGACGGGCCGCAGCCTCGCGGGCGGCGCGCTCTTCGCTGAAGCGCTGTCCCTTGGCGAGGAGGTTGCTGAACTGGGACAGGTCGGTGGGATTCGCGACGTTCAGGACCTGGGGGGCGTTCGACTCGGATGCGACGGTGTCGGCGACGGTGGAGAACTGGGCCGCCTGCGGCTCGGCGGTGGTGCCGATGACGCTCGACTCGTCACTGGCGAGGGCGACCTCGGAGTGATCGGTGGAGTTGGACGAAGAGCCGCTGACTGCGGCCTGACCTGCTGCGACGACGGCGCCCGCTGCGACTGCGAGAACAGCTGCGCGGCCCTTGAGGGCTGAGGGGGGAGTGGGAAGTCGGTGCGCTCCGCGGCGGGAGTGGGAGGGCGTGCCCTCGGGGGACTCGATACCGCTGCGGGGAATGAAGCCGGGGATGTCGAACTCGGAGTCGTAACTGCTCACAGCGTCGACGCGGTGATGGCCGGAACGCGGAGCGTTGTGCCTGCTGGAGCGGGGAGAATGCGAATCACGGGAGAACATTGTGGAAATCTCAGAACTATCGGTCTCGGTGTAACGCTCGACCGATCGTGGGGGATACGTGGGCGTGACCTCGTCGTTGTGACCAACCGAGAACGAAGGCTCACGTTCCTCGTCAGCGTGGTGATTCACAAAACGGCTGGCCGTGAACTGGCTGCGGTGGTGCATACGCCCGTCCAACCTCCTGCTCGTGACCTGCCTGTGACTTAGACCCTGGCGACGGTAACGAAACGGTTGCGATGCGCGCAACCTGTAACGCGAATGAACAGCTACTTGTGACGGGCATCACAACGTGAGCTGGGGGAATGTGGGCGCGGGTAATCGGTCTCGATTCGATCTCCAGGGGAGAAGCGCGTGTCACACCGGCCGCGGGCCGGGTGCGAGGCGTTAGCGTCGGTCCGTGGCGTCATCAACTCGTTCCGGAGAAGGCCCCCGGGCGCAGCCCGAACGTATTCCCAGAGCCGAGCCCGAACGTATCCCTTCCTCGGGAGGCGGCGCTCGATCCGCCGCGGTCGAGGAGCCGGATCCCGACAAGGCGCGTCGAGGGTGCACGACCGCTGCCATCCTGGCTTTCGTCGGAGGACTGGGTGTCGCTGCCGCACCCGTCCTACAAGCGGCACGGCCGGCGGTAGGCGCCACGGAGTTGCCGGGAGTCGGCGCCGCGGCCGTGTGGGCGGCAGTATTCGCCCTCGCAGCGCCGATCGTGGCGGCCGCCGCCCTCGTCGCGCGCAGGACGGCATTCGCCGGCGGCCTCCTCGCGGGCGCGGGTGCGGTCTCGATCGGCCCTGCCATCCTGGACGTTCAGCTGTGGACGGACGCAATCGATGCCAACCGACTGGAGCTGTTCCGTCCGCAAACGGCGGCGGAACTCACCGCGGGTACCGGCGCCTACACGCTCGTGGCCGGTCACATCCTGATCGTGCTCGCCGGCCTTCTCGGGATGGTGACGGTCCACCGCTGCTCCCTCCTCGACGGCTACGGCGATGCGCGCAGTTCCGAACAGGTGGGACGCGCGACCGGCGCGCGAGTCGGTTTCCTCTTGTCCGTGGTGACGGTGGCAGCGGCCGTGGTGCTGGTCGGAGCACTGTTCGCGCCCGCCCTCGTATCCTCCGATCCCGTCATCCTCGTGCCGACCGTGGTCGAATCCGATCTCGCGACCTCGATCGGGGCCGCGGCGATGGCCGTCGCCGTCCTGATCGCCGTCGCGTCCGCGTTGGCGTCGATCTCCCCGCCCGTGTCGGCGGGAGTCCTGATCGGGTCCGGGCTCGCTGCTCTGGGTGTAGTCGGGACGCGCCTCGTGGCAGGACTGGCCGCGGGCGAACGCATCGGGGTCGGGCCGGGCTCGGTGTGGGGAACCGTCGGGGCCGGCGCGTTGGTACTGGCGGGGCTGTGTGTCCCCGCGATCGACCGCGCCCGCGACGGGCGCATCCTGCAGGCGCTGGCCGGCGCCGCGACGGATCGGACGGTGACACCGGCCACGGGGAAGACGGGGGCTGTCACACCGTCCGGAAAAGGCGTTGCCAAGGCCGCCGCCCGAGCGGAAGCCGAGGCAGCTCGCGCACGGCTCGCCCGATGGCACCTCGCCGCCGGAACCGCCGGAGCCCTCACCGCCGTCCTCGCCGCGACCGGGGCATTGCTTCCGGTACTGGACACGCCCGCCTCGTTGGCGCGTCCCGACGTTCTGGCCACCCGGGTCGTCCTCGTCGCCGCCATCGTTCTCGCCGTCGGAACGATCTGGTTGTTCTTCTCCGAGTTCGCTTCGGCGGTGCGACCCGCGGTCGGGATTCTGTGGGTGACGATTCCCTTCTCCGTCGCGGCGGTGACCCAATCCGTGGTGCTCGCCATTGATGTACCGGGTATCAGTGCCGGCGCCGGCTCGGTTCTGCTGTGGTGCGCCGCGGTCACCGCCGTCGTGACCGGGGTGCTCACCTGGTTCGCCGGTTCCGCGGAACGGGAGGAGATCGATACCTCCGAGGAGCGCTCGACCGATCTCGCGGTCCTCGTGGTCGGGGGATTCGGCGCCCTGTCCGCGTTCGTCGGACTGGCACTTCCGCTCTACTCCGGCACCGATGCTGTGGGCGAACACACCGCTGCCGCCACCTTCGGGGAACTTCCCTGGGGGCTCGACGTGTGGGGCCGGGCGTTGCTGGGCGCGACGGTCGTCCTCGCCGTGATCGTGGCCGCGCGTGCGAGGCCCGTCCGGGCATGCGCACTACTCCTGGGGACAGGCGTCGCCATGGGGGTGTATTTGCTGTCCTGGCCTCTCACCCGAGCGCGGCTGGAGGCCCCGGAAATGGGGGCCGGTGTCATCCCGTCCGCGGTGGGCATAGTGTTGGTTGCGGCTGCCGCGGCCCTCACAGCACGCACCGGAAAACGGTGAGCACCCCGCCGAAAAATCGGTGAGGCGCACCTCAGGGGGGCGTATCGCGTGATGTGGACCACATACCATGCACGCGGGCGCAGACCTGGCCCGGCAACTGGTTAAAGTCCAAAACAGACCCGCTCCTACCCCTCGAGCGGGTGTCAACGCAGACGAGACGGTGAGCAGATGGATCTCTTCGAATACCAGGCGAAGGAACTCTTCGCCAAGCACGAGGTGCCGACTTCGGCTGGGCGTGTTACCGACACGGTCGCCGGCGCGCGCGAGATTGCCGAAGAAATCGGCAAGCCCGTGATGATCAAGGCACAGGTCAAGGTCGGCGGCCGCGGCAAGGCGGGTGGCGTCAAGTACTCCGCAGACGTCGACGCCGCCCAGGCGAACGCCGAGGCGATTCTCGGCCTCGACATCAAGGGCCATGTCGTCAAGAAGCTCCTGGTCGCAGAGGCGAGTGACATCGCCGAGGAGTACTACATCTCATTCCTGCTCGACCGCACCAACCGCACCTACCTGGCCATGTGTTCGGTGGAAGGTGGAGTCGAGATCGAGGTCACCGCCGAGGAGAACCCCGACGCCCTCGCCAAGATCCCCGTCGACGCCGTGAAGGGTGTCGACCTCGCGTTCGCGCGCAGCATCGCCGAGGCAGGAAAGCTGCCCGCCGAGGTGCTCGACGCAGCGGCCGTCACGATCCAGAAGCTGTGGGACGTCTTCATCAAGGAGGACGCTCTCCTCGTCGAGGTCAACCCGCTGGTCCGTACCCCTGACGACCAGATCCTCGCGCTCGACGGCAAGGTCACGCTGGACGAGAACGCTGCCTTCCGTCAGCCCGGCCACGAGGCGTTCGAGGACAAGGACGCCACCGACCCGCTCGAGCTCAAGGCCAAGGAAAACGACCTCAACTACGTCAAGCTCGACGGACAGGTCGGAATCATCGGAAACGGCGCCGGCCTGGTCATGTCGACCCTGGACGTCGTCGCCTACGCCGGTGAGAAGCACGGCGGCGTGAAGCCCGCCAACTTCCTCGACATCGGCGGCGGTGCGTCCGCCGAGGTCATGGCCAACGGGCTCGACGTCATCCTGAACGACGAGCAGGTCAAGAGTGTGTTCGTGAACGTGTTCGGTGGCATCACCGCGTGTGACGCGGTCGCCAACGGCATCGTCGGCGCCCTGAAGACGCTCGGAGACGAGGCCAACAAGCCGCTGGTCGTCCGCTTGGACGGCAACAATGTCGAAGAGGGTCGCCGTATCCTCGCCGAGGCCGCTCACCCGCTGGTCACGGTCGTCGGAACCATGGACGAGGCCGCCGACAAGGCTGCCGAGCTGGCCTTCGCCGCAAAGTAAAGGGACTTAAAACAACATGGCTATCTTCCTGACCAAGGACTCCAAGGTCATCGTCCAGGGCATCACCGGCGGCGAGGGCACCAAGCACACCGCGTTGATGCTCAAGGCCGGTACTCAGGTCGTCGGCGGCGTCAACGCCCGCAAGGCCGGCACCACCGTCACCCATGACGGCGGCGTCGAGCTCCCCGTCTTCGGCACCGTCGCCGAGGCGATCGAGAAGACCGGTGCGGACGTCTCGATCGCGTTCGTTCCGCCGGCCTTCGCCAAGGACGCCATCGTCGAGGCCATCGACGCGGAGATCCCGCTCCTCGTGGTCATCACCGAGGGCATCCCCGTGCAGGATTCGGCGTACGCCTGGGCGTACAACGTCTCCAAGGGCAACAAGACCCGCATCATCGGCCCGAACTGCCCCGGCATCATCACCCCGGGCGAGTCGCTGGTCGGCATCACCCCCGCCAACATCGCGGGCAGCGG
Source organism: Rhodococcus sp. USK13 (assembly GCF_018343855.1). Classification (NCBI taxonomy): domain Bacteria; kingdom Bacillati; phylum Actinomycetota; class Actinomycetes; order Mycobacteriales; family Nocardiaceae; genus Rhodococcus; species Rhodococcus sp. USK13. The sequence continues at coordinate 2,707,833 of NZ_CP069242.1, forward strand.
CCCCATCGGTCTCGTTTCCAAGTCGGGCACGCTGACCTACCAGATGATGTTCGAGCTGCGTGACTTCGGTTTCTCCACCGCCATCGGCATCGGCGGCGACCCGGTCATCGGTACCACCCACATCGACGCCATCGAGGCGTTCGAGAAGGACCCCGAGACCAAGGTCATCGTCATGATCGGTGAGATCGGTGGCGACGCCGAAGAGCGTGCCGCCGACTACATCAAGGCGAACGTGACCAAGCCGGTCGTCGGCTACGTCGCCGGCTTCACCGCGCCCGAGGGCAAGACCATGGGCCACGCCGGCGCCATCGTCTCCGGCTCCTCGGGAACCGCGCAGGCCAAGAAGGACGCCCTCGAGGCGGCCGGCGTCAAGGTCGGCAAGACGCCGTCCGAGACCGCTGCGCTCGCTCGCGAGATCCTGCAGAGCCTGACCGTCCAGGCCTAGGCGCTCCGCGCCCGTGCGTGGTTGACGAGTCCAGAGACTCGTCAACCACGCACGGGCCGCTAGGCGTCTATCCAGATCTCTCCGGCCGGATGTAGTGTTCCCGCGCCTGCCGTGACTTCCGCGACCAGCTTCGCCAAGTCCTCCGAATCGCGAGCCGCGAGCGTGAGTACAGCCTCTTCGCCGTACGTCGTCTCCACGACCACCACGCCGCGCATCCGCAGTTCCGACTCCACCCGACCCGCATCTGCATGACGAGTTGCCAGCGTGTGAAGTTGTCGACGCTCCCGTGCCACGAGGCGTGACGCGTCGATCGCCGCGGCCACCGCGCCCGAATACGCGCGGACCAGCCCGCCCGCCCCCAGTTTGATTCCGCCGAAGTATCGCGTGACCACCACTGCGACGTCGACGAGGTCCCGTGTTCGCAGGACCTGCAGCATGGGTATCCCCGCCGTTCCGCCGGGTTCTCCGTCGTCACTCGAACGCTCGAGCCGTTCACTGGGTCCGTTCCCGACAATGTAGGCGAAACAATGATGCCGCGCATCGGGATACGCGCGGCGCTGCGACTGCACGAAATCCTGTGCCGATTCTGCATCCTCCACTCGCCGCAGGGCTGCGATGAAGCGGGAATGCTTGATCTCTGTTTCGACGGTGAGATCGGTAGCGCGGGGAGCGAGCGTGTACGGCATCGACCCATTGTCTCCCGCGCCATTCCCGGCGGTGTGGGCCGCTACCGAGGGCAGTGACCGACGGGTATACGTAGGCTAGCGTCGGAAGAGCGCACGCAGACGACCACTTGTCGACGAGGAGAAGTCATGACGTTCCCGCCCGGCGGACCGAGCTACGGTCCGCCCGCGCAACAGAATGCAGCGCAGGAGAATACAGGGGGAGATTCCAAAGGCCTGGGCTTTTTCCTCCTGATCGGTGTCGCCGTCCTCGGGTTGCTGAACCTGCTGTTCGGGTTCGCCCCGTACGTCACCGTCGTCAGCGAACCGCTCAATTCCTTCGAGGCGGGGTCGCACGGTCTCGGGCTGCTGTTCCTCGGCGGTCTGCTGGCTGCGGTATCTCTTCTCCCCAAACAGAACTATGCGGGTGCCGCGGCGGCGGCGTCCATCTCCGGCTGGGTTCTCGCCCTGCTCATCTTCCTCAACTTCGACGCCGATTCGGGTTGGGGCGCCATCTTGATCCTCGTGCTGGGCTTCATCCAGTCGGCACTGGCGGTCGCTGCGCTGCTGTTCGACATCGGCATCGTGAAGCAGCCGGTCCGCAGTCCTTCGGCCGCTGGTGCTTTCGGCCAGTCCGGGCAGGGCGGCTACGGCCAGGGCGGGCAACAGTCCTACGGGCAGCCGTCGCAGGGCTACGGTCAGCAGCCTTCACAGGGGTACAGCGGTCCGCAGGGCTTCGGTCCGCAGGGCGGTCAGCCGCAGCCGGGATACGGGCAGTCGGGTCAGTCTCCGTACGGCCAGCAGGGCTTCGGCCCGCAGGGCCAGCCCGGTCAGCAGCAGCCCGGTCAGCAGCAGCCCGGCCAGACGCAGTCTTCGCCAGGCCAGTCCGGTTACGGTCAGGGCTACGGGCAGCAGCAGGGCTATGGGGCAGGGTCGGCGCCGTACGACGCTCCGACGACTTCATATCAGCAGCCGCAGTACCAGGGGTATTCGCAGCCGGGTGCAACCCCCGCCTCGCAGTACCCGACGGGACCGGCGGGCACCAGTTACGGTTCGGCCCAGCACGCCGCTCCTGCCTACGGCGCACAGTCCGGATCGTCGCCGGTAGAGCGCACCCTGGAGTACGGCGAGCAGTCGCGTTCCGAGTCGCAGCATGCCGACTCGGGTGAGTCGTCCGAGTCCGAGGGCCCCGGTGCCCCGACCCAGGCCTTCGACACCCGTTCCGACCGGGACGACAAGTAACGGGACAGAACCAAGCAGATGGCCTTCGACCGCCCATGGTCGGAGGCCACTTCTGTGCGGCGCGCCTGACCGCGGTCGCGGCGCCGAGGTGCCACTCTCGAGGGGATGAGTTCTTTGGTTGATCGTGTTCAGCGCAGGGCCGCACGAGGTGATGAGCGGCGATCCGCTGAAACTGGGCGGGGTCCGCAGGCCCGGGTGCCGGACCCCGACGAGGCGTGGGCGTTGCTGGCGGTGGCGTTCCGGCCGGCCGCGGTGACGATCGTTCTGCTGTCGGCGTTGATCGTGGTCACGCTGGTCGCCGCGAACAGCGACCTGACCGGGACGTTCGGCGCGATCGCTGCGTCGTGGCTGGCGATTCACCAGGTTCCGGTCACCGTCGACGGCACCGTGCTCGGTGTCCTTCCGTTGATCCCGACCGCGGGCATGGTGTGGGCTGTCGCCCGCGGGTGCGCCGGGGCCGTCGACGTGGCGTCGTCGCGCCGCCGGGTTCTCCGAGTCGTGGGAGCCGCGGTGTGCGGCCCCTTGGTCATCACCGCGATCAGCCTGGCGGTAATCGCGGACGCATCGGCGGTCATCGCGTTGTGGCCACCGAATACTCTCGCCGCGTTCGGCTGGGTGTTGTTCGTGCACCTGCTGGCCGCCGGGCTCGGGGTCGCGGTCACGATGGGGCCGACGTGGTCTGCGGATCTTCCGGCATGGGCGCGGAACGCGGTGCGGCCGGGACTGCGCGCGGCGACGGCGATTGTCGGTGCAGGTGCCGCTCTGGTCACCGTGTCGTTGCTGGTGGAGTGGTCGACGGTCGGTGGGCTGCTCGAGCGGGGCGACGGTGTGGTGGGCCTCCTCGGGCTGACCGTGCTCTCGGTGCTGTACCTGCCCAACGTCGTGATCGGTGCGGCGGCCGCCGCGATGGGCGGCACGGCGGACATCGGGGACGTGTCGGTGAGTGTGTTCGGGAATGTGGGCGGCTCGCTGCCTCCGTTGCCGGTACTCGGCGCCGTTCCGGACGGCGCTGCGGGCGGTGCCTGGCCCGCTCTGCTGATGATTCCCCTGCTGATCGGTGTCATGCTCGGCCGCGACTCCGGGCGGCGCGTGGCCGGGCAGGAAGCTCTGTTCACGGTGTTGGCCGCGGCCGCGGGTGTGGGTGTGGTGACCGCGATTCTCGGTCTGGTCGCCGGTGGTGAGCTGGGGGCCTTCGGCACCGTCCGGATCACGTGGTGGGTGTTCGGCGGACTGACATTCGCCTGGCTGGGATTCGTCGGAGTGATCACCGCGGTCGTCATCGCGTGGTTCCGCGGGCGGGGCGCTGACGACGACGCGGACGAGGCCTCGACCGACGAGGAGGAACCCCATCTCCCGGGTGAGGAAGAGGTGCCCGCCATCGCCGCTCCCGTTCCCGATGCATCTCCCATCCCGGCGGGTAAAGCTCCGGGCAGGGTTATCGAGGCGGAGCTCGTGGAGGACCCGGAGACACCGGCAGGCGCCGCGGCACCCGAGGACGACGAGGCCCAGGCCGAGGTCGTGGTGGACGCCGAGGTGGAGGAAGACCCGGCGACTACGGGATCGGATGCGTCCGGCGAAGCGGATCACGGAGCTGAAGGCGACCTGCCCCGAGGGTCCGCAACCCCCAGCGACTAGGCTCTTGCTCGGTCGACGATGTGACCGCCCGTTCGATTTCACCAGCCTTTCGATTGTTCAGGAGTAGAGCGCTGACTTCCTCGCGTGACCACCTGAGGCCGACGGCGGCGACCGGGACGTCATCGACGGCACCGGCCCGGGTCGTCGTACTCGCATCCGGTGCCGGCACCCTGCTGAGGTCGCTCATCGACTCCTCCCGGACCGGCGGATATCCCGCTGACGTCGTGGCGGTCGGCGTCGACCGGAACTGTGACGCGATCCACCACGCGGAGGCAGCCGGAATTCCCCACTTCCGCGTGAGCCTGCGCGACCACCCGGACCGTGCGTCGTGGGACAAGGCACTCACCGAGGCTGTCGCGGCACACGAGCCGTCGCTGGTGGTGTCGGCGGGCTTCATGAAAATCCTCGGCCCGGCCTTCCTCGACCGGTTCGGTGGCCGCATCATCAACACCCACCCCGCGCTGCTGCCCGCCTTCCCCGGTGCGCACGCCGTGCCCGATGCGCTGGCGTACGGCGTCAAGGTGTCAGGGTCGACGGTGCACCTCGTGGATGCCGGTGTCGACACCGGCCCGATTCTCGCGCAGGAACCCGTGCCCGTGCTCGACGGCGACGACGAGTCGACCCTGCACGAGCGAATCAAGACTGTGGAGCGACGGTTGTTGGCGGATGTCATCGCCGCCGTCGCCACCCGTGGAGTTGTATCCGATGGACGAAAGGCCGTGATCCCCAGTGAGTGAACGCAAGGCTGTGCGCCGAGCGCTCGTCAGCGTCTACGACAAGACCGGTCTGGTCGAGCTGGCTACCGGCCTGCACAAGGCGGGTGTCGAATTGGTGTCGACCGGGTCGACGGCCGCGAAGATTGCCGACGCCGGTATTCCGGTGACGCCGGTCGAGGCGCTCACGGGGTTCCCCGAGTGCCTCGAAGGACGGGTCAAGACCCTGCACCCGCGGGTGCACGCCGGTGTACTCGCCGACACCCGTAAGCCGGAGCATCTCGCCCAGCTCGACGAACTCGGCATCGAGGCGTTCCAGTTGGTGGTGGTGAATCTCTACCCCTTCACCCAGACGGTCGCCTCGGGTGCAACTCCCGACGAGTGCGTCGAGCAGATCGACATCGGCGGTCCGTCGATGGTCCGCGCTGCCGCGAAGAACCACCCGTCGGTTGCGGTCGTCGTCGATCCCGCCCGCTACGAGGACGTGCTCGCGGCGGTTGACGGCGGCGGTTTCACGCTCGGTGAGCGGACCGCTCTCGCCGCGCAGGCATTCCAGCACACCGCGTCGTACGACGTCGCCGTGGCGAGCTGGATGACGTCCACGCTGGTCGACAGTGGTGACTCGCAGTTCCCCGAGTGGGCCGGTGCGACGTGGGACCGTTCGGCGGTGCTCCGTTACGGCGAGAACCCGCACCAGGCCGCCGCGCTGTACGTGAATCCCGCCGCTTCCGCAGGCCTCGCTCAGGCGGAGCAACTGCACGGCAAGGAAATGTCGTACAACAACTACACCGACGGAGACGCCGCTTGGCGTGCCGCTTACGACTTCAGCGATCCCGCGGTCGCGATCATCAAGCACGCGAATCCGTGTGGCATCGCGGTCGGCGGCGACATCGCCGAGGCGCACCGTAAGGCGCACGCGTGTGATCCGGTGAGCGCATACGGCGGCGTGATTGCTGCCAACCGTGAGGTCACCGTGGAGATGGCGGAGCAGGTTGCCGAGATCTTCACCGAGGTGATCATCGCGCCGTCGTACGCAGACGGAGCACTCGGTGTGTTGCAGCGGAAGAAGAACGTTCGCGTGCTCCTCGCGAAGGCGCCGAACCCCACCGGGATCGAGCTGCGTCCGGTGTCAGGGGGAGCGCTGCTCCAGGAACGGGACGTCCTCGACGCCGAAGGTGACAACCCCGCCAACTGGACTCTCGCGGTCGGAGACGCTGCCGACGAGCAGACCTTGAAAGATCTCGAGTTCGCTTGGCGGGCTTGCCGTTCCGTGAAGTCCAATGCCATTCTGCTGGCCAGCGACGGTGCGTCGGTCGGCGTTGGAATGGGTCAGGTCAACCGTGTCGACTCAGCGCATCTGGCCGTGCAGCGTGCAGGCGACCGGGTCGTCGGGTCGGTGGGTGCGTCCGACGCGTTCTTCCCGTTCCCGGACGGCTTGCAGGTTCTCGCCAACGCAGGCGTCAAGGCTGTGGTGCAGCCGGGCGGTTCGGTCCGCGACAACGAGGTGATCGACGCCGCCAAGGAAGCCGGTATCACCATGTATCTCACGGGCGCGCGGCACTTCGCGCACTAGCGTTCGGCGCTTCGCGAACGGGCCTCGGCTTCCTGCCGTGGCCCGTTCGTGGTTGTCAGGCCGCTGCGGCTGCGTGTCCCCGGCCGGTGCCTTCGAGTGTGCGCGGCGAACCGGTGATGACCACGCGTGCGGCACCTCGGCTGCGGATCTCGCTGATCAGCTCGCCGAGGGTCGCTTCGTGTGCGGCGTCGCAGTGCGACAGGTCGAGCGTGACCGCGTATCCGGTGAGGTCGTCGGGCAGGCCTGGATACGGGGGCTCGGTGGACAGTTGGTTGATCCGAAGTTTCATGGAGTGCTCCTGCAGGTGAAGGGTAAAAGAAAAGGCACCCGAGGGGTTTGCCCTGGGTGCCCGAGAAGAACTGGATGGATTCTCGTCATTCTCGGGGTGCGCCGTACTTGGAGATGTGCTTGTCGGCGGTGCAGTGACGCCATGCGGGTACGGATGCGAAGAGCGCGTGAAGCTGCATCATGTCCGTACCTTTCTGCGTGACGTTGCTGGTTGGTAGATGACCGTACAGCACCGATCGAGGGTTGTGCACTTCCATTATCGGGTCCGCCGCGCTCACTGCCGAGCTGAGCAGCGATCTTTCGTGCAGAGTTGCCGTGCTGTTCACCTTCTCGCGATTCGCCGCTTCGGTCACAGGTTGCTCTCGATTCGGTTTCGAGCAGCACATTCGTTCGTTGCAGCTGCTTCACTCGGGGCTGATGTGACTCGTGTGGCACCTGTGGAAGGAGAGTGGCGCCCGCACTGCGACGTGCGCCCATCCCCGGTATGAACAGAACTGCAATCAAGGCCGGCCTCGGTGCCTGCGTCCTCGGCGCCTCCGTACTCATTCCCGCCCATGTCTCGGCGCAGCCGGAACCGGCGCCGACAGCGACCGGCACCGAACTCGCCGACCTCACCGTCTTCCTCGACCCCGGTCATCAAGGTTCGGACGAGGGGAACGACCTCACTCGGCAGGTCGACGACGGCAGAGGCGGCACCAAGGACTGCCAGACGAGTGGAATGACCTCACTGGGCGGGGTACCGGAGCACACGATCAACTGGAATGTGGCGCAGCTGGTGAAGAGCAGTCTCGAAACCTTGGGCGCGTCGGTGGTGCAGAGCAGGCAGAACGACACCGGCTGGGGCGGATGCGTCGACGAACGAGCGCGCGCGGCGAGCGAGTCGAACGCCGACGTGGCCGTGAGTATTCATGCCGACTCGACGGCGTCGGGTGAGGACGCCGGTAAACATGGCTTCCACATGATCGTCCCTACCCTGCCGATACCGGACGAGGCGGCGAACGCGGCCCAAAGCGGGGGCGGCCTCGAAGCATCGAAGATGATGCGCGACGCCTATGTTGCCGACGGATTCGTCCCTGCCAATTACGCGGGGGTGGTCGACGGCATCCAGACCCGCGCCGACGTGGCGGGACCGGCGCTCACGAAGGTTCCACTGGTGTTCGTCGAGATGGGTAACGGTTCCCATCCGGAGGACGCAGCCCAGCTCGAAAGTGCCGACGGTCAGTTGAAGCACGCGATCGCCATCACCACGGGCATCGTCACGTATCTGCTCACCGGATCGTCCGTAGGATCCGAACTCGACGCCGTACAGTCGGCCGCCGCGACCACGGAAGCGGACGCGACCACCACCACTGCGGCCTCGTCGTCAGGGTCGCCGACCACCACCACGACACCGAAGGCGCCATCGGCCGCGGCAGCGCAAGACCCGACCACGACGGCTGCCACAACCTCGGCATCTGCCACGACCACGACCACGGCCCCGACGACCACGACACCGTCCGCACCGGCGCCGGCCGGGGAATCGACGGAACTGTCGCGGCTGCTCGAGACGCTGCGACCGCTTCTCGAAGTCGACGGAGTGGACGGTCTCGAGGATCTGGTGGACAACGAGAACCTGGGGCTCGTCTCCGACCTGGCCCGGACACTGATGGCGATGCTGAACGACGCCCGGTCGAACTGACTACAGGGTGGCCACCCAGGCGCTGAACGGCTCGGCGAACTCCGACGAATAGGGGAGGGGCTCGACGTAATCGGGGCCTGTGGACGGGCGGTTCCCGACGTCCTTGAGGACATGGCTGGCGTTCACCATGCGCACCGACGTGAGAGCAGTGTGCGCCAGTGCGGCATCGAGTCCATCGACATCGGCCAGCTGCACCTGGATGTCCTTCGCCGAGCAGCTCGTCAGAACAGGGAAGCCGGCAGGGAGGCGGCCGGCGAGCGTTCGAGGGTCGAGTGCGTCCTCCTCGGCGAGGGCTTTCGCGTTGGCGTGGACCAGACCCGCGTTCTGCAGTGGCTCGGGCAGGTTGTCGGGGATCGTTCCGTCTGTGCGGAGCGACTCGACGGTGTCCGCCAGGGCAAGCCGGAGCTCGTCCGCCAGTTCCACCGGCAACTGCCCTGCGCCCACAACGGTGTCCAATTGGGCGGAAATCTGGGTCGTCAGCAGGTCGAGGAGGCGGACACTGAGCGGTTCCAGAAGTCCCACGGCACGGACCCGGTTCTCGCCGATGGCGGTGGCGAGCGCCAAGGCGACGAGTCCGCCGTCGCTGTGACCGATAACGATGAGCCTCGACGGGTCCACACCGGGTTGCGCCGCGAGGAAGTCCAGCCCCGCCGATGCGGCGTCGACGAACGTGGTGAATCCGAGGTCGCCGATCTCGTCCACCTCATAGGGGCCGAGAGCGGTTCTCCCGCTGCCGATCTTGTCGTAGCGCAGGCTCACGATGCCGTGCTGCTCGAGGAGATCGGCGAGAAAGCGGAGGGTTCCGATGTCGCCGGGGAGGAGGCCGCTGTCACCGTTTCGATCGGTGGGTCCGCTACCGGCGAGCAGGAGCGCCCCGGGTGCGGCCGCCCCGGTCGTGTGCTCGGGGGTGCGCAGGCTGCCGTAGTAGGTGACGGCACCGCTCTCGAACGTGATCTCGGCGTCAGGCATGGGGACTGTCTACCAGTTCCGTACGAACGGTCGCGAGGCGCAAGCGCACCGAGTTCCGTGAGGCGGAGCCGACCCCAGTTTCTCAGAGATGCAACACAGTCCTCACAAGAACGGCGAATAGCGTTCAGGTCAGCACATCCCCCGCCGGCGCTGCGCCGGATCGAGATCCGACTCCAGGAAGGTGCACGCCATGAACGTCGTACAGCTGAACACGGGTGGGTATGTCGCCGCCTTGTTGTCGCTCGATTTCGTCGACGGCGCCTTCCGCGGCGATGCCGTCGAGCGCATTCATCGCGGCGAGGTCGACGAATGGGCCTTCGCCCTGGCCCGTACCGGGTTGTTCGGGAACCGTGCCGTGGCCGAAGCGGTCCAGTCGTGGCGAGACGATCCGCGATCGCTGCTCGATGCCCTTCTCGCCGACGCGGACGAGGTGCTACGCAAACGTTACGACGTCGCCTGGCAGGCGCTGGACAGGGTGGCGACGGTCGGTTCGGCCGCGTACGCGTGACGCGGGTGTGACGAAATCTCGTCGCTTCGCCACGTCAAGGCGTGCCGATTGTCTCGAACACTCGTAGCTTGGAGTGGTGACGTCATCGCAACAGAGACCTTCCACACTCGGCGAGCTCCGTGAGTCGGGCCATGTTCAACGCACCGTCAAGGAAGAAATCCGCGAGAATCTGCTCGCGGCCCTGCGTGACGGACGTGATCCGTGGCCCGGCATCGTCGGGTTCGAGGAGACGGTGTCACCGCAACTCGAGCGTGCCCTGATCGCCGGGCACGACGTGGTGCTCCTCGGCGAACGTGGACAGGGCAAGACACGACTGCTCCGCACACTCAACCTGCTCCTCGACGAATGGACTCCGGTGATTGCCGGTTCCGAACTCGGGGAGCATCCCTATGAGCCCATCACCCCTGCCTCGATCCGTCGGGCGCGCGAACTGGGTGACGCCCTGCCCGTTCTGTGGCGGCATCGCAGCGAACGGTATTCGGAGAAACTCGCCACGCCCGACACCTCCGTGGCGGACCTCGTCGGTGACGTCGACCCCGTCAAGGTGGCGGAAGGCCGCAGCCTCGGCGACCCCGAGACCATTCATTTCGGATTGGTGCCCCGTGCTCACCGCGGCATCGTCGCCATCAACGAACTCCCCGACCTCGCCGAGCGCATCCAGGTATCGCTGCTCAACGTGATGGAGGAGCGCGACATCCAGGTTCGCGGGTACACCCTGCGGCTTCCCCTGGATGTTCTGCTGGTGGCGAGTGCGAACCCGGAGGACTACACCAACCGTGGTCGCATCATCACTCCGCTCAAGGACCGGTTCGGCGCCGAAATCCGCACCCACTATCCGAACCATCTCGACGACGAGGTCGAGGTCATCCTTCAGGAAGCGCATCTCCTCGCCGAGGTGCCCGAGTATCTGCTCGAAATTCTGGCGCGCTTCACCCGCCTGCTGCGCGAGTCGACGTCGGTCGACCAGCGATCGGGTGTGTCCGCGCGATTCGCGGTGGCCGGGGCGGAGACGGTGAGTGCCGCGGCGGTCCATCGGGGAGCTGTTCTCGGAGAGGCGGACCCGGTCGCGCGGCCGGTGGACCTCGAGACCGTCGTCGACGTGCTCAGGGGCAAGGTCGAATTCGAGTCCGGTGAGGAAGGGCGGGAGATCGAGGTTCTCGAGCACCTGCTACGCCGGGCAACGGCCGACACCGTGCGGGCCAGGCTCGGCGGCATCGATCTGGCCCCGTTGGTCGCCGCAGTCGAACAGGGTGAGCCCGTCGTCACCGGTGAGCGCATTACCGCCAAGGTGCTTCTGAACGAGCTGCCCGAACTCGACGTCCTGGACGAACTGGCCGAGCGGCTCGGCGCCGAATCGGATGGGGAACGCGCCGCGGCGGCCGAGTTCGCGCTCGAGGGGCTGTACCTGGCGCGCCGGATCTCCAAGAACCCCGACATCAACGGCCAGACGGTGTATTCGTAATGACCCGCAAGGCGGAGCGCGGGTCGCATAATGCGCGGTACGGGCCGTACGAAGGCGGTGATCCGCTTGCGCCGCCCGTCGACCTGAGGGAAGCCCTGGCCGCGATCGGTGACGACGTGCTGTCGGGCAGTTCGCCGCGTCAGGCGTTGCGGGAAATGCTCCGGCGTGGCAATCGCGATATGCGGGGACTCGACGACCTGGCAGCCGAGGCCAATCGACGCAGACGGGAACTGCTGAAACGAAACAATCTGAGCGGCACTCTCGAAGAAGTGCGGGAGCTCCTCGACCACGCTGTCCTCGAGGAACGCAAGGCGCTGGCCCGCGCACTCGACGACGACGCCCGGTTTGCGGAGATGCGGTTGGCGGAACTACCGCCGTCGACGGCGCAGGCCGTGCAGGAGTTGGCCGACTACGACTGGCGTAGCTCCGAGGCGCGCGCAGACTACGAGAAGATCCGGGATCTCCTCGGCCGGGAGGTGCTCGATCAGCGATTTGCGGGCATGAAACAGGCCCTCGAAGGTGCGACGGAGGAAGACCGCGAACGCATTCGCGACATGCTCACCGATCTCAACGACCTACTCGACAAGCATGCCCGCGGTGAGGATACGCAGGAACAATTCGACGACTTCATGAACAAGCACGGCGAGTACTTCCCCGAGAACCCGCGCAACGTCGAGGAGTTACTCGATTCGCTGGCACAGCGCGCAGCGGCCGCGCAGCGTCTCCGGAACTCGCTGTCGCAGGAACAACGCGACGAACTGGACGCGCTGGCCCAGCAGGCATTCGGCGACCCGTCCCTGATCGGACAATTGGATCGGCTCGATCAGCACTTGCAGGCGGCTCGGCCCGGCGAGGACTGGCAGGGCTCGCAACGGTTCCGCGGCGACCAGGGCATGGGACTGGGCGAGGGGACCGGTGCCCTGCAGGACATCGCGGAACTCGAATCGCTCGCCGAACAGCTGTCGCAGCAGTACGCCGGGGCGGCACTGGACGACATCGACGCGGAGGCACTGGCCCGGCAACTCGGTGACGAGGCGGCCGCGGACGCGCGGACCCTGGCAGACCTCGAGAAGGCGTTGCGTGATCAGGGCTTCTTCGACCGCGGTGCCGATGGTCAATGGAGGCTGTCCCCGAAGGCGATGCGGCAACTCGGGCAGACGGCGCTACGGGATGTGGCACAGCAGCTGTCCTCACGTGGGGGACAGCGGGAAACCCGGCGGGCGGGCGCGATGGGTGAGCCGACGGGAGCGTCCCGAGAATGGGCGTTCGGGGACACCGAGCCGTGGAACGTGACCCGCACGATGACCAACGCCGTGCTGAGGGCGGCGGCCGAGGTGTCGGACCGACCCCGTGTCCCGGTCCGGTTGTCCGTCTCCGACGTTGAGGTGATGGAAACCGAGCAGCGGTCGCAGGCGGCGGTAGCGCTGCTCGTGGACACCTCCTTCTCGATGGTGATGGAAGGCCGATGGGTGCCCATGAAGCGCACCGCGCTGGCACTGAATCATCTGATCAGCACGCGTTTCCGCAGCGACGAGCTGCAGCTGATCTCGTTCGGCCGTCACGCGCAGGTGCTGACGCCGTCGGAACTGGCGGGCTTGGACGGCGCCTGGGATCAGGGTACGAATCTGCACCATGCGCTGTTGCTCGCGGCGCGACATCTGCGTCGGCACCCGAATGCGCAGCCGGTTGTCCTGATCGTCACAGACGGCGAGCCGACGGCGCACCTCGAGCCGGACGGGTTCGCGTACTTCGACTACCCGCCGAGCGCGCGCACGCTGGGCCTCACTGTGCGCGAACTCGACACCCTCGCTCGGCTCGGTGCCCGTGTGACGTTCTTCCGGCTCGGCGACGACCCCGGCCTGGCGCGAGTGGTGGATCGCATGGCCGAACGCGTCGGGGGACGGGTGGTCGCACCCGGCCTGGACGGTCTCGGCGCGGCGGTCGTGAGCGACTTCATGCGGCGCAGGCGCTGAGTGCGGCTCCGCCGCCCGTGAGTACTTGTTAACCGCGGGCGGTTGACAAGTACTCACGGGCGTGTCAGCGCACTGTGGAGCACGTTGTCTATGAAGGGCAGCAACACGTCCGGATGCATGGCAGCCCCGCCCTCGTTCAACTGCTCACGCAATTCTCTGAGAACCGACACGACATGGGGTCCGCCGTCGAGGAGGAAGCGTATCAACCCGTGCCGCTCACATTGGGCCACAACAGGAATCAGCGTCTGCTGGGCCTCATCCTTCCGGCCGGCCGCCCGGAGGCAGGCTGCCAGCAGCCGAGTGGCTCCGAGTCGCGCAAGCTCACGTCCGGTTCCGGCGAGTGCATGTACCCAATTCTCGGCCAGATCGCATGCGAGGCTGAGCTGCTCAGGATCACCGCTGCGAAGCAACAGCAAGATCGTGGCCTCGTTCTCCATCTCGGCGGTGACCCGTTCGATTCCGTCTGCAGGCTCCTGACGTGATCGGCGGGTGAGGGGTACGACACCGGAGCGAGGCGGATACCCCAGTCGGGCACGTTCACAGTCCACCGCAGCCCGCAGCCGAGGGAGAGAGTATTTGTTGGCGGTTCGGATGCCTTCATCGAGCTGGGCGACCGCGCTGTCATGGTCGCCGCGTATCGACCTGATCCGGGCACTCGCGCAGTAGTGCCGGATCATGAAGTCCGACGAGCCACCCAGTGCCGCTGCGTCGCTGGTCTCGTCCAGTAATTCTTCAGCCTCGTCGATTCGGTCTTGCTGGTAGAGATCCTCGGCGAGCAGCACGCGGGTGAGTCGCGCGTGCTGGGATTGGGTGTTGCCGGCGTCCCGTACGAGATTGAATGCTCGGTGATACAACTCGCTCGCCCCAGCGATGTCGAGTTGTTCGGCTCGGGCCATACCGGCGAAACAGTATCCGTAGGCAACGGCGTAGGGTCCGGTGGCCTTCTGGTGGTATGGGGTCGCCCACACTTGCCTGTCGTAGGCATCACTGAATCGAAACTCGTAGGTATCGACGATGGTGTCGATGAGTGCCGCCATCGACACGACGAAGGGGTGGTGCTCGTGGGCATGGGCCAGGCAGTGAGCGACGAGATCTTTGACACCGGCTGCGCGGTCAGCGGTGATGGTGGTATCAGCCTGCAGGACATCGGCTTCCACCCTCAGTTGGGCGAGTTGGTCGTCGGGGAGGTCGAGTGTGTTCAGGAGTTCGAGCGTCCGGTGTCGGGCCTTCGTTGCGACGTCGAGTTGCTGTAGTTCAGTGTTCGCCCAGCCGATCGTCAGCTGCAGGCGCGGACTGGACAACACCAGATCGGGCGGCAGCTTGGCAATCAGGCCGAGGAGCGTGGACATCTGGGACCGATCGAGTAAGTACAAGCTGTCGTTCTCGAGCAGTCGGACTGCTGCAGTTCGGTCACCGGCAGCAAGGGTGTGATCGAGCGCCTCGCCGAGTAGGTGCCGCTCACGGAACCACGCGGCCGCCCTGCGATGCAGTGCCGCGATCCGGTCCGGATGGTCACGTTCGAGGCGCTGCCGCAGAATCTGCGCAAACAGGTGATGGTAGCGGTACCATCTGCGGTCCTCCACTGTTCGGGTGAGAAAGAGGTCGCGGGCGACGACCTGATCGAGCTTCGTCGTCCCATCGGGGACGCCTGTGAGAGCTGAAGCCAGTTCTCCGCAGACCCGGTCCGGTACTGCGGTCGCGAGGATGAAGTCGAGGAAGTCGGGCTCGAGGGCGTCGAGCACGTTCTCGGCGAGATACTCGCCGAGTGCGTCGGTCCCGGCGCGCAATTGGCCCAACAAGGTCTCGGGGCCCTCGGATTCCCGCAGCGACAGCGATGCCAGCTGTAGCGCCGCGATCCATCCATCCGTCGAGGCTCGCAATTCCTCGACGTCGGAATCGGCCGGAGGTATCTGCATTCGGTCGGTGAAAAACTGCCTTGACTCGGAGGAATCGAAACCCAGTGCTGCGGAGTCGATTTCCAGTAGTTCGTCGCGAACCCGCATACGGCTGAGCGGTAACCCCGACCGGGTACGGCTGGCCACGATGATCTGAAGGTGGTGGCAGGCGTTGTCGAGAAGAAACTCCATCACCGCGATGGATTCGGGCGCGGAGACCCGATGCCAGTCGTCGATCACGGCGACGAGCGGTTCCCCGCTCTCGTGTAGTCGGTTGATCAGGGAAGTGAGCACGAAACGTTCAGTTGCTTGGCCCTGTTCTTCGAGTGATTGACCGAGATCACCGACCAACTCGGCGCGAACCCTCTGGATCGCTTCGACTAGATGCGACAGAAACCAGACCACATTGTCATCGTCACGGTCGACGGTCAGCCATGCCACTGACACTCCCTGGGAAACGAGTTCCTCCCGCCACTGTGCAACCAGGCTGCTCTTGCCGAATCCTGCCGGTCCGTGGACGAGGGTGAGTCTGCGGCCCTGGCCGGCGCGCAGTGTGTCGAGCAAGCGGTGGCGCCACACCAGTTTTCGGGACGTCGTGGGTGGACGAAACTTGGTCAGCGGGGAAGGGGGCGTTCGTGGCGCTTGCAACCTGTAGGGGCGCGGACGAGACCGTGGTGCGGCGTCTGGAGGTCGCCATTGTGCCGTTCCGGTGGACTCCGCGCCTCTGTCCGGGAGAGGGGAACGTTGCGGTGGTAGCTGCATTCGATCGACAGCCAAGTCATGTCTGCGCTCCACGGCGCGAAGTTCGTTGCCGAAATCGGCGGCGCTGTCGAACCGATTCTCCACGGCACGGGCCATCGCCCGTTCCAACGTCGCGCACACGTCCTCTGGTATTCCGGACTCTCGCAGATCCGGGATCGGCTGCGAGGAGATACGGAGGAACTGGGCAACGACTTGTTCACCACTGAGTCGCTCGAACGCGGCGTGCCCGGTGAGCGCGCAAAACAGGGTCGATCCGAGACTGTATACGTCTGACGCGGCGGTCGGCGGTCGGCCTTCGAGGACCTCGGGCGCGGTGAAGGCGGGGGACCCGGTGATCGACCCAGAGGCGGTTTCGAAGCCTCCGGAAACTCGTGCGATACCGAAGTCTGTCAGCTGCGGCTCGTCGTACTCGGTCAGCAGGATATTCGCTGGTTTGACATCCCGGTGCAAGGTACCGGCTCGGTGGGCGGTCTCGAGAGCGCCGGCGATCTTTATCCCGAGCCGAACGGTCGGTTCCCATCCGATCGGGCCGGTACTCCGAATCTGCGCGTCCAAAGATCCGTGCTCATGATAGGGCATGACCAGAAAGGGGCGGTTGCTCCGCGTAACCCCTACTTGATACAGGTCGACGATGTTGGGATGTCCGGACATCCGGCCCATTGCTCGTTGTTCGCGCACGAAGCGGGCGAGGTTCTCGTGGTCGAGTTCTGTTGTCAGGACTTTGACGGCGACCGTGCGGTCTACCGCTTCGTGGAGGCAGCGGTAAACGACCCCGAACCCGCCCCGTCCGATCTCCACAGCGTCGTCGAAGCCAGCGGCAGACAGCTCGGCCACGATATCCGGCTCGCGCCGAGTGGCCCACCGGTCGTCCGCCATTGGCATACACCACCTCTACGCTCTCCCCAGAATAGTCCGCGCATCTTCACGGCGACGCGAAGTAGTGGGACAGAGCGAATGGAAATGAACGCTGCAGAGAGTCCAGCGGGGGGTGCGCACCGTTGTCGGTGACCAATGAAGTCACAGCGTGGTCGGCGCGGCGACCCCGGCGGTGACGGCGCAGAGGCGATCGGGTTGGCTCGTCGCTGTTGCCTGCGAAGTCGCACCTTCCGTCAGGTCTACCGGCGTGGTTTCCATGTCGTTACGGGCCCGACACCAGGGGGCGATCAGAGTCTCGTAATGGACCCGAGTGAAGTCGGCCGTGCCGACCAGGTCGGCCAGTGCGACTGCCGCTGCCGCGTCGCGCACCGCGGCCGCCGTATCAGCGCAGAGACGGTCATCGAGACGAACGGTGGCGTCGTCCATGTACTCGCGTTCCCATGCCGCATCCTGTGCGCGGTACCAACTCTTGATTCGTCCGGCTTCCCAGGCCGCATCACGGGCAGCGATCCATGCGCTGAGTCGTCGGTGACTGCCGACCAGACTCTCGGTGCGGGTCAGTGAGTGAAAGTCGCTGTGCAAAATTTCGGCGACGTCAATGGCGTGCCGGATGACCTGTCGCCAGTTCGGTCCGAAGGCGTGGTTGCACGCATCTTCGGTGACCTCGAACTGATCGAGAATCATCAGCGCCTCGTCGACAACGTCGACATGCAGGTAGTAATCACCGGGCAGCCCGCACCGGCGCAGCAGCTGGAACGCGACGAATGCTTCGCCACGAACGGCGGCGCAATGGATGAGAACACCGAGGATCGAGATTCGCAGCTCCGGTGCGTAAGTTCCCCGAGGGGGGACCGGATACCGGCGGACGAACTGCGCGGCTCGCGCTGGGAGGAGCCGGAGCTCGTCGGTGACCACATTCTCCAGCATCACAAGCATCCTTCTTTCCAGGGAATCTCCTCGGCACGACCGAAGAACCTGGTTACTCGAACTGACAATCCTCACTGGTTCGGCGCTGTACCCCGGAAACCACTACGAGTCGCGCCGCGGGGACCCACTCGGCTCCAGTGGTGGGCTAGTGCGGCACCGTGTGTGCATTGTGCAGTGTCGACAACGGTGTCAGCACTCGACGTAGTTGACAGGGACGTTGACCGCGAGCCCACCGGTAGAGGTTTCTTTGTACTTCGAGAGCATGTCGGCGCCGGTCGAGCGCATCGTCTCGATCACCTGGTCGAGGCTGACTCGGTGAGTACCGTCGCCGCGCAGCGCCATCCGCGCAGCATTGATGGCCTTACCCGCAGAAATGGCGTTACGTTCGATGCACGGGATCTGGACCAAGCCCTCGATGGGATCACAGGTCAACCCAAGGCTATGTTCCATTGCGATCTCGGCCGCATTCTCGACTTGCTCTGGGGTGCCGCCGAGGATTTCGGCCAGACCGGCCGCCGCCATGGATGCGGCGGAGCCCACCTCCCCCTGACAACCGACCTCGGCGCCGGAAATGGAGGCCCGTTCCTTGTACAGGGAGCCGATGGCCCCGGCAGTGAGCAGGAACTGAATCGCGGTCTTGTCGGGGTCTGCCCTGCCGGCCGGGGTGTAGTGCACGGCGTAGTGCAAGACAGCGGGGATGATTCCGGCCGCCCCATTGGTGGGAGCTGTGACGATGCGGCCACCGGAGGCGTTCTCCTCGTTGATCGCAAGGGCGACGAGGTTGACCCAGTCTTCGGCGAATTCTGGTGAACGATTCGGGTCTTCTCGGTCCAGTCGCAGAAACCAGTCGCGGGCGCGCCGGCGAACCCTCAGTGCACCCGGCAAATACCCGTCGCGCGAGATACCACGCTGCTCGCACTCGACCATCACATCTCGGATGTGGAGCAACTGTTCGTGTATTTCGAGGGTGGACCGTGATTCGTGCTCGATCGAGAGCATGAGGTCGCTGATGCTGCACTCGTAGCGGTCGCAGAGTTCGAGAAGTTCTTTCGCAGATCCGTAATTCAAGCCGCCAGCCGGCGTGGTGGTGGTTTCGATGCTTTCGGCCTCGGTGACGACGAAGCCACCGCCCACCGAGAAGTAGGTCTCCTTGTGTAGTTCGACGTTTCCGTCGGCGTAGGCGGTAAGTGTCATTCCGTTGGGATGGAAGGGCAGGACGGTCAACGGACGCAGGATGATCTCGTCCTCGGCGAGCGCGATGTCGCGGGATCCGCCGAGTGAGATGTGGCGGGTGCTGCGCATGATCTCGAGCCGGCTTTCCATCTCGTCGGTCTCGATATCTTCGGGACGGTACCCCTCGAGTCCGAGCAGGACCGCGGACATCGTGCCGTGTCCGGCACCGGTTGCCGCGAGTGAACCGTACAGGTCTACCTTCACGTCGACGACGTCGTCGAATGCTCCGAGGGTGTGCAGGTCGGAGATGAATCGTGCGGCGGCTCGCATGGGACCGACGGTGTGCGAACTCGACGGGCCGACACCGACGGAGAATAGGTCGAACACGCTAATGGTCATGAAATCACAATCCTGTGTCTGTGCACCTCGAGGGCGCGCGGTGGAAGCAGGGACGGCAGCAGGAATGCGCGCTCATACCGCTTCGCTGAGCTCATCGGTGTATTGAGCGGGAGCGAGCAAGTCCTTCGTGGACGATGTGTGGAAGGGCAGGATGGCGAACAACCATCCCGCGTAGTGGGGGTCGCGAGCTACTAGCTGGGGATCCTCGATCGCAGCGATATTGGTCAGCGTGACCAGGCCACTGAGGGGAGCGTACATCGTGACCACCGTCCGCGACGACGACCAGATCAACGCACACGGAGCGCCGGCGTTCACTGTGCTCCGCACTGCGGGAAGGTCGAGTCCCACGACATCGAGACCATCGAGAGCGGTTGCAGTGATGCCCGCTCTCAAGGGATAGTCCGACAGGGCTTCTCCCGGTGTAAGCGCCAACCAGCTGTGCGATGAGGTGTACATCCGACCTGTGGGCAACTGCATATCTCCCATGGCATTTCCTTCGCATATCGGCGTGGAGGGCGATGCTTGGCCGGCGCAATTCGCCGCAGGCGGAAGCTTTGCCGGCGGGGCTATCGAGATCGACGTGCCGACGCGCTGGCTTCCCCGGTTCGTACACTCTGCAGCGTTGACCCGAACGTGGACGTCGCTCACCGCACCTCCCGTAGGTACCTGTTGATCACCTGACCGGACAAAAACAGACGATTGATATATCAGTGATGGACATCACGGTAGATCAGAACTCGGTGGTGGTCAAGTATCGTCTGACGGCTTCCCTGGGCGGCTGGAAGCCGGATGCCTGAGCCGACTTCGGCGATCCGGGTGAGTAGCTCGAAGAGGTAATCGGTTGCTGCGGTAAGGGATGACGCGGTCCGGTACAGGGAAGCCGGTCCGAGCTCGCTCGAGGCATATTGATATATCAGTCTCAGGCAAAATGGTATACTAGAGCGAATGGGTAGCTGAGATAGCGGGCGCACCGAGGAGATCTGTAGATGGTCAGAACCCTGTTGATAGATAACCACGATTCGTTCACCTACAACCTCTTCGAATTGCTCACCGCGGTCAACGGTGTGTGTCCGACGGTAGTGACGAATGATGTGTCGTGGGAGTCGATCGATTTCACGGCCTTCGACAACGCGGTGATCTCTCCCGGTCCGGGCACGCCGACCAGCATTGCCGACTTCGGTATCAGTGCTCGTGTCATCGCTGAATCGGGGTTGCCGGTGCTCGGGGTTTGCCTGGGGCATCAAGGATTGTGCGCGTTGTTCGAGGCTCGCATTGCTCGTGCCCCAGAGCCCATGCACGGCAGGCTCTCCTCCATCGTGCATACCGGCGAAGACCTTTTCCGCGGGCTTCCTTCGCCGATGAATGTGGTTCGCTATCACTCGCTCGTCGCAGTGGAACTGTCGGAAGAGCTCGAGGTGCTGGCAACGACTTCTGACGGACTGGTCATGGCCGTGCGGCACCGAAGCAGGCCACTATGGGGTGTCCAATTCCATCCGGAATCGATCTCGAGTGAATACGGACGGGAGTTATTGGCCAACTTCCGGGATCTCAGTGTCCCTGCCGCGGTGCACGTTCACAGGCCCGGCCCAGCTCTCGAACGACGGCCACCGCCTGGTAGTCGGCATCCTTGCCTCGTCGTCGACTACCGTCGGCTGGACCGATATCCGGACGCTGCGCAGCTTTTCGACAGTCTCTTCGGCGGTCGATCGGGCACCTTCTGGCTCGATGGCAGTGTCAAATCGGATCTCGCTTCCCGGTTTACCATCATGGGCGACTGCTCAGGACCGTACGGCGAGTACATCACCTACGACCTGAACACATCGACTGTCAACGTCAGCCGCAGTAATCTTCGCGACGAGCAGATTTCGGCATCCATCTTCGACTACGTCGAAGCGCAGCTTCGCCTTCGGGCCGTGGAACCGAACCCCGCGCTTCCCTTCGATTTCCATCTTGGCTATGTCGGCTACCTCGGGTACGAGCTGAAAGGAGAAACGGGCGGCGTGCGGGCCCATACCTCCCCGCACCCCGATGCGGCGTTGGTCTTTGCCGACCGAGCTGTGGTGATCGATCACGAACAAAGATGTACCTACACGCTCGCATTGAGCCCGACACCGAATGATCGGCGCAGCGAAGCTTGGTTCGCCACGGTCGGCGACGCACTGGAGGATCAGGAGGAGGTCGACGACCGGGATGACCCGCCGATTGTCTTCGCACGTCCGACGGGCGCGGAATTCGAACTACGGCACGGCGAGATGGCATACCGTGCTCTGATCGACGAGTGCCTAGAACTGATCCGGGCCGGTGAGACGTACGAAGTGTGCCTGACCAACACGGCAACCGTCGATGCTGGTGTCGGGCCGCGCCGAATCTTCTCTAACATCCTGCGCTTCAATCCGGTGCCGCACGCCGCGCTTCTCTGTTTGCGTGATCTCTCGGTCGTCAGTGCGTCCCCGGAGCAGTTCCTGCGTGTCAGGGCAGACCGGTCGGCGGAGTCGAAACCGATCAAGGGGACCCGTCCGCGCGGTGCCACCGTCGACGAGGACACGGCCCTGATGCATTCCCTCGCCCTGAGCGAGAAAGACCAGGCTGAGAACCTGATGATCGTCGACCTGGTACGCAACGATCTGTCGAGGGTGTGTGCGCCGGGCACAGTGCACGTACCAATCCTGTTCGGAATCGAGACGTATGCGTCGGTTCATCAGATGGTTTCCACCGTACGGGGTGTGCTTCGCACTGATGTCCATGTCATCGACGCGATACGTGCCTTGTTTCCTGCCGGATCGATGACCGGAGCCCCCAAAATCAGGACGATGGGGATCATCGACGAACTCGAAAGCGGTGCGCGCGGGGTGTACTCCGGTGCAATCGGATACATTTCATTGTCGGGAACCGCGGACCTGTCGGTAGCGATCCGAACGATGGTGGTTACCGATGCGCACGTTCAATTCGGCGTCGGCGGCGCAATTACCGCACTCTCCGATCAGATGGAGGAGTACGAGGAGACCCTGGTCAAGGCGGCCTCATCGTGCAAAGTACTCGAAGTCGACGATCGTACGACTATCAGCACGGGAAGGTGATCTGTGTGGCCATGGCCATGGCCGCGGCTTGCGGACCAGGCGACAGAAGCCTCGGATCAACTCACTTCTCCCGCGTACTCGGGCGGCGCCCAGTGGAATGTCAACGTCGCACCGTGGCGCCGCGCACACAGGCGAGTACAGCAACGGCATCGACGGTCGCTGCGACGTCGTGGACACGCAGGACGGCGGCTCCGTTCTGCGCGGCGATCATGGCTGCGGCAACCGAGGCGGCCTGACGGTGGTCGACGCCGCGGCCGGTGATGGTGCCCAGCATGCCTTTGCGAGACAGTCCGGCCATCACGGGAACACCGAGGTCGGTGATCTGTCGGAGCTCGGACAATAGCGCGAGATTGTGGGTGAGGGTTTTACCGAATCCGAAGCCCGGGTCGACCATGATGTGCTCGAGGGGAATTCCCGCATCGAGGCAAGTGGCGACACGGTCGAGGAGGAACCCGCGCACCTCGGTCACGACGTCGCCGTACTCCGGCGAATTCTGCATCGTGTCGGGATCGCCGCGCATGTGCATCAGGCACACGGGCACGTCCAGCTCGGCGGCGGCGCGCAGGGCGCCCGGAAGTCGCAGGGCGCGAACATCGTTGATCAGCGACGCGCCCGCCGCGACTGCCTCGCGCATCACGTCGGGTCTCGACGTGTCGACGGAGATCGGAACCGTTGTGCGTCTGGCGAGTTCCGCGACGACGGGGATCACGCGCGTGATCTCGTCGGCGACGGACGGCGGACGGGATCCGGGGCGTGTCGATTCGCCCCCGACGTCGAGGAGTTCGGCGCCTTCGGCGACCAGAGTCAAGGCGTGCTCGACTGCGGCAGCGGTGTCGAGGTACAGGCCGCCGTCGGAGAACGAATCCGGGGTCACGTTGACGATGCCGCAGACCAGGGGAACATCGCGTGCGAGAGCATCGAGCAGTCGGTCGGTGCGGGTGGCGGTGAGCGTCGGGGACGTAACCATCCGGGCACTCCTTCACGAAGGGAACACCGGTCCGGTGGACGGGGTCATGCGTCCACCGGACCGATGCTGTCATTTACACGGGAACGATGCCGAATTCTTCGGCGGCGTCGATCAGCCATTCCGCGAGGTACCGGGCGAACGACGACCGCACGAGGATCCGGTAGTCGGTGCCGGTGCTGTCGAGCGGGATCAGGACGACGCCGGCAAGAGCGAGCATCGTCTGGACCGCGGCGCCAGGCCCGAAGACCTTGGGGTGCAGGTCGATCGAGCAGCCTTTCGCGAGGACATCTCGGGCGTGGGTTCCGCGCAGGCGCAGGGTGGTGCGCTGTGCGGAGACGTCGATCGCGGCGCCACCGTGTGGGGTCACCGCGCTGCGGAGCTGAGCCTCGACCTCTTCGGGTGCCTGGGATCGGGTGGTGATCAGGAACTCGTCGGGGCCGAGCCAGATCGCGGTCGCTGCATCGCCCTCGATGCAGGTGGAGGGGGTAGTGGGCAGGTCCACCCCCAGTATGTTCGATGCCGCAGAGCCGCCCGGCCCGGCAGGGTCCACCCATAGGTCGACCATTGTGACGAACGGTTCCTCGGTGAGGCTCACCGATTCGGGGAGCTCGGAGAATTTCTGGTCCCAGCCGTGCAGGGGGCTGAGGGGGACGAGGGTGTCAGCCATCGCGACGTGCTCCTTCTGGATCAACGAGGACGGAGCTGGTGACCTCGACGGCGACCAGGTTTCCGTTCACCGGGACGTGCAGGGTGTCGCCGAGCCGGGCACGCCCACCCTTGACGAGGGCGAGTCCGAACGGGCGGCCGAGTTCGGCGCTGAGGTAGCTCGACGTGACGTGGCCGAGCATCGGCACCGGCGGGGGCGGCAGGACGCCGTCGCGGATCTCTTCGATGATCTGCGCGCCCTCGGGCAGCACGGTTTGCTTGTCGAGGGGCAGCAGCCCGACGAACTGTTTGCGCAGCGGGTTCTGGTTCTCCTCACGGGAGAAGGAGCGCTTCCCGATGAAGTCGCGCTTCTTCTTCGACACGGCCCAGCTCATCCCGAGGTCCTGCGGAGTGACCGTGCCGTCGGTGTCCTGACCGATGATCGGGTACCCCTTCTCGGCGCGCAGCACGTGCATGGTTTCGGTGCCGTACGGGGTGATGTCGAACTTTTCGCCCGCGGCGATCAGTCGTGCCCAGACGGCGGGTGCGTGCCAGCCGTTGACGTTGACTTCGAAGGCGAGTTCGCCGGAGAAGCTGATCCGCGCGACCCGCACGTGGACGTCGCCGAGGGAGGTGTCGCGCCACGCCATGAACGGGAACGCGTCGTTGGTGACGTCGAGGTCGGGGAAGACCTCACCGATCACGTCGCGGGAGCGCGGTCCGACTACGGGGAACGTGGCCCACTGTTCGGTGACCGAGGTGAGCCGCACCCTCAGGTGGGGCCATTCCGTCTGCAGCCATTCCTCCATCCAGTCGAGGATCTTCGCGGCGCCGCCGGTGGTGGTGAAGACCTGGAACCGGTCGTCGTCCAGGCGCATCACGGTGCCGTCGTCGATGACCATGCCGTCGACGCCGCACATGACGCCGTAACGAACCATGCCGACCTTCAGTGTGCTCATCATGTTCGTGTAGACCATGTCGAGCAGCACCCCGGCGTCGGGACCCTGAACGTCGATCTTGCCGAGGGTCGAGCCGTCGAGGATGCCGATGCTGCGGCGCACGGCGGCGCATTCGCGCAGCACGGCGGCATCCATGTCCTCCCCGGGCAGCGGATAGTAGCGGGGACGCTTCCACTGGCCGACGTCCTCGAACACCGCGCCGCGTCCGACGTGCCAATCGTGCAGTGCCGTCACCCGTTCGGGGTCGAAGAGGGCGCCGCGGCTGCGGCCGGCGAGGGCGGCGAACGCGACCGGGGTGTACGGCGGTCGGAATGTGGTGGTGCCCAATGTCTCGATCGGCCTGCCGAGCAGTTCGGCCGTGATGCCGGAGGAGATCACCCCGGAGGTCTTGCCCTGATCGTGTGCGGTGCCGATGGTCGTGTAGCGCTTGATGTGCTCCATCGACGTCATCCCGGCACCGACCGCGCGGGCGAGGTCGGCGACCGTCGCGTCACGCTGCACGTCGACGAACTGGGTGTCCTCGCCGGCGGTGTCGGGCACCCGCCACAACACCAGCGGCGCCAAGCCACTGTCGTTCGCCGCATGACGGTCGACAGTATCGACATCGGTGACGGAGGCCGTGAACCCGAGATCGCGCACGGCAGCAGCGCCCACGTGCTGGCCGTCGCGCAGGCACCCCTCCAGATCGAACACACCGTTCGCGGATCCGGTGACGGAGACTCCGTCAAGGGTCTCGCCGGGGACGAAGGCGCCCAGGTTGTCGTCGTAGCGGAGTTTGCCGCGGGCCTGGGAGAACAGGTGCACGGCCGGGTTCCAGCCGCCGCTGACGAGCAGGACGTCGCAGGCGAGGGGAACTGGGGTGCCGGTGTCCGCGCGTTGTGACACGACGGCGTGACTGATCCGGCCGTTGCCGCGGGTGCCGGACACCACCGATGCAGTGCGGATGGTGATGCCCCGCTTGTCGCATTCGGCCTGCCAGTGGGCGGGTGCCTGGTCGCGGGCCTCGACGATCGCGTTGATGCGAACACCGGCGTCGTGCAGGTCGATCGCCGCTTCGTAGGCGCTGTCGTTGGTGGTGAACACGACGGCCTGCTCGCCGACCTTGACGCCGTAGCGGTGCAGGAAGGTGCGGGCACCGTGCGCGAGCATGATGCCGGGCCGATCGTTGTCGGTGAAGACGACGGGACGCTCGTGGGCGCCGGCCGCGACGACGATGTGCCGGGCCCGGATCCGCCACACGCGTTGCCGGCTCAGCGCGGTGGGGGCTTCGGCACCGAGATGGTCGGTGCGACGCTCGAGCGCGAGGACGAAACCGTCGTCGTAGTTTCCGAACGCGGTGGTGCGCTGCAGGTGCAGCACATCCGGGAAGGTGGCGAGCTCGGCGACCGCGGCGGCCACCCAGTCGAGGGCGGGGGCGCCGTCGATGAGGTCGGTGGACCCGAGCAGGTCTCCGCCGGCTTCGTTCTGCTCGTCGACGAGCACCACCCGCGCGCCCGCCCGGGCGGCGGTGAGCGCCGCGGCGAGACCCGCCGGGCCGGCGCCGGCGACCAGGACGTCGGTGTGGACGTGCGTGGCGTCGTATTTCGCCGAATCGGCGATCGTGGCAAGACGTCCCTGACCGGGGATGCCGCGGGCGACGAGGCCGTCGAACAACTCGATGGTGGTCGCGAGCAGCATCGGCTCGGGGAACGGCTCCTCGATCTGCACGAGGCCGCCGGTGTCCTCCGCCCACGCCGCGGTGATCCCGCGGGGCCGGCCGAGTTTGATGCTGGTGGTGATCTGGTGGACGCCGTTCGCGAGCAGGGCCGAACCGAGCGTGTCACCGGGGTGACCGGTCAGTTCCCGGCCGTCGAACGTGAAGGTGTAGGAGGTGTCGCGGTCGAGGCGACCGCCCTTGCGGGTGCGGAAGGGTGCGTTCACGATATCGTCGGCTTCTGCTCGTCCAAGCGGTAGACGCTGTGGAATCGGTAGGTGGCGGTGTCACGTACGGCGTTGAACCAGCGCCGGCAGCCGGCGCTGTGGTTCCACCGTTCCGCGAAAAGACCTTTCGGGTTCGCACGGAAGAACACGAAGTGTGCCCATTGTTCGTCGGTCAACGATTCGGGGTCTTCCGGGTACACGACGTGGGCTTCGCCGCCGTAGTGGAACTCGGTTTCCTCACGGGGTCCGCACCACGGGCATTCGATGAGTTGCATGGTGACTCCTGATTTCAGTGCGCGACGGGGGGGATCAGTGCGCGACGGCCGCGGCGCCGTGCTCGTCGACGAGGGCGCCGGTGACGAACCGGTCGAGGCTGAACGGCGCGATGAACTCGTGCGGTTCGTCGTTGGCGATCGTGTCCGCCAGGCACCAGCCCAATCCCGGGGTTGCCTTGAATCCACCAGTGCCCCAACCACAGTTGAGGTACACGTTGTCGTACGGGGTGCGTCCGACAATCGGGGAGGCGTCGGGGCACACGTCGACGATGCCGCCCCAGGTGCGCAGCAGGTGCGCGCGGGCGAAGACGGGGAACAACTCGACCGCGGCCGCCATCTGCCGTTCGATGATGTGGAACGCGCCGCGCTGGCCGTAGCCGTTGTAGGAGTCGACACCGGCGCCCATCACCAACTCACCCTTGTGCGCCTGCGAGACGTAGACGTGAATCGCGTTGGACATCACGACGGTCGGGTGCACGGGCTCGAGCAGTTCGGAAACCAGTGCCTGCAACGGGTGACTCTGCACCGGGGTGCGGATGCCGAGCATGTCGGTGAGCGTCGAGGTGTGCCCGGCCGCGCACAGCGCGACCTGCCCGGCCGCGATGTCGCCGCGGTTGGTGCGCACCCCGGTCACCTTGTTGCCGTCCGTGACGAATCCGGTGACCTCACAGTTCTGGATGATGTCGATGCCTGCCTCGTCGGCGCGGCGCGCGAATCCCCAGGCCACGTAGTCATGCTTGGCGATGCCGGCCCGCGGCTGATACGTCGCGCCGAGGACGGGGTAGCGGATGTCGCTCGAGATGTTCACCAGCGGGCACAGCTTCTTGACCTCGTCGGGTCCGACCCACTCGGCGTCGATGCCGTTGAGCTTGTTCGCCTCCACCCGGCGGACGCTGTCGCGGACGTCCTGCAGGCTGTGCGCGAGATTGAGGACGCCGCGCTGGCTGAACAGGATCGGGTAGTCGAGGTCGTCCTCGAGACCCTCCCACAGCTTGAGGGCGTGCTCGTAAATCTTCGCACTCTCGTCCCACAGATAGTTCGAGCGGATCAGCGTGGTGTTGCGGGCCATGTTGCCGCCCGCGAGCCAGCCCTTCTCCAGGACCGCGACGTTGGTGATGCCGTGATTCTTGGCGAGGTAGTGGGCGGTGGCCAGGCCGTGTCCGCCGCCGCCGACGATCACGACGTCGTACGACTTCTTCGGTTCCGGGTTACGCCACAGGAAGTCGGGGTGATCGGGCAGGTGGGCGCCGGGCGGCTGGGTGGCACTCATCGGTTCGCCTCCGTCAGGTCGGGGTAGAGCGGGAAACGCAGGGCGAGGGCGTCGACGCGGCCGCGGAGTTCGTCGAGATCGGCCTCGTCGGTGGCCGGCCGCAGCGCGTAGCTGATGATGTCGGCAACCTCGGTGAACGCGTCCAGGTCGAAACCGCGGGTCGCGAGGGCGGGGGTGCCGATCCGCACACCGGAGCTGACCATCGGCGGCCGCGGGTCGAACGGAACGGCGTTGCGGTTCACCGTGATTCCGACCCGGTGCAGCCGGTCCTCGGCCTGCTTTCCGTCGAGTTCGGACTCGCGCAGATCCACCAGCACCAGGTGCACGTCGGTGCCGCCGGAGACGACGTTGATCCCGGCGTCGCGGGAGTCGGGCTGCAGCAATCGGTCGGCAAGGATCTTCGCCCCGGCGAGGGTGCGTTCCTGGCGCTCGCGGAACTCCGGCTCGGCGGCGAGCTTGAACGAGACGGCCTTGCCGGCGATCACGTGTTCGAGCGGGCCACCCTGCTGTCCGGGGAACACCGAGGAGTTGAACTTCTTCGCCAGAGCCTCGTCGTTGGTGAGGATGACGCCGCCGCGGGGACCGCCGAGGGTCTTGTGCGTCGTCGACGTGACCACGTGGGCGTGCGGGACGGGGGAGGGGTGCAGTCCGGCGGCGACGAGTCCGGCGAAGTGGGCCATGTCGACCATGAGGTACGCGCCGACCTCGTCGGCGATGCGCCGGAATGCGGCGAAGTCGAGCTGGCGTGTGTAGGCGGACCAGCCGGCCAGGATCAGCTTCGGGCGGTGCTCACGGGCCAGACGCTCCACCTCGTCCATATCGACCAGGTGATCGTCCTCGCGGACGTGGTAGGCGGCGACGTCGTAGAGCTTGCCGGAGAAGTTCAGCTTCATCCCGTGCGTGAGGTGACCGCCGTGTGCGAGGTCCAGTCCGAGGATGCCGTCACCGGGCTTCAGCAGTGCCGCCATCGCGGCGGCGTTGGCCTGCGCCCCCGAATGCGGCTGCACGTTGGCGTATTTCGCGCCGAAAAGGTCGGTGAGGCGGTCGATGGCGAGCTGCTCGATGACGTCGACGTGTTCGCAACCGCCGTAGTAGCGGCGTCCGGGGTATCCCTCGGCGTACTTGTTGGTGAGTACCGAGCCCTGCGCCTGCATCACTGCGAGCGGGGCGAAGTTCTCACTGGCGATCATCTCCAGGGTGCCCTGCTGGCGCTCGAGTTCGGCTGCGATCGCCTGGTGGACGGCGGGGTCGAGGTCGGCGAGCTGATCGGTCAGCGTCGGATTGCCTGCCGGTGCGGCTGTCGTGCGGCCGTCGATGTCGAGAGTCAAGAGTTCGCCCTTCTGAGAGATCAGTGACTTGTAGACTGATATATCAACTTGAAGGTAGAGTAGGGTCAGCGATGGATCGCAGTCAAGGCTCTACCGGAATTGTTTGGGAGATGAACATGAGCGTGGCGCAGCCGCCGGTGATGGAAGTTCAATCCGTAAGCGGCACCAATGCCGACCGTGCCTACGAGATCGTGCGCGAACGCCTGGTCATGCTGGACATCCGCCCTGGTGAGCCGATCAATGACGACCGGCTCGCCGAGGAACTCGGATTCGGACGAACACCGGTGCGGGAAGCGCTCAAGCGGCTCGAGCGGGAGCGTCTCGTCGTCGCGTACCCGCGTCGCGGCACGTTCGCCACCGCCGTCGACATGACCGACCTCGCCGACATTTCCGAAATCCGTAAGCAACTCGAACCCACCGCGGCCGCCCGCGCGGCACGGAGCGCGTCCCAGGACGCGCGGGCGCGGCTGTCCCTGCTCTCCGACGAGATCGCCGAGATCGATGACAGTGAGGATCCACGCGAAGTCCTGCGCAAGGACGTGCGCGTCCATCGCGAGATCTACCGCGCATCCGGAAATCCTCACCTCGAGGACATCCTTGTCAGCCTCGACGCACACGCCACCCGCATCTGGTGTCTCTTCCTCGATCGGCTGCCGGACGTCGCCGGCCACGTGCGCGAGCACGTAGCGCTGCTCCACGCCATCGTCGACGGGGACGAGGACACCGCCTCGTCCCTCACCCGCGCCCACGTCACCGGCTTCGAGAAAGCCATCCGCGACCTGCTCTAGTGCCGATTCTGCCTCAGCGGAAGGATCTGCCAACTTCCTAAGGATTTCGTGGTGCGCGAGTCGCTCACTCACCCGACTCCTGACCGGCGGATTTCGAGATGACTCTTCACGACATCGACAGCAAGGCAGAGTGGAGACGCCGAGTTCTCCAGGCCAGTAGACAGCAGAGCGGCGACGAAATGCACCGCGCGAACCAGTGCATCGCCGACCACGTGCGGAACCTACTACAGCCAGGACGATCTGTCGCCGCCTACGTACCTATGGACAGCGAGCCAGGATCGGTGTCCATGCTGGATGCGCTGAAGGACAGTGGCGCTCAGGTAC
The DNA here is from genome assembly GCF_018343855.1 of Rhodococcus sp. USK13. Lineage (NCBI taxonomy): Bacteria > Bacillati > Actinomycetota > Actinomycetes > Mycobacteriales > Nocardiaceae > Rhodococcus > Rhodococcus sp. USK13. Next base: position 2,738,566 of record NZ_CP069242.1, read on the forward strand.
TGCTCCCTTTCACCAGCGCGAACAGACCACTGTCGTGGGCCGTCTACAGCGGAGCTGACGATCTGGTCCCGGCCGCCTTCGGGCTGCTCGAGCCGACCGGTCCGGAACTCGAGCCAGACAGGCTCTCGCTTGTCGACGCGATCATCGTTCCCGCGCTTGCGGTCGACCGGCGGGGCGTCAGATTGGGGCGAGGAGCCGGCTACTACGACCGGAGTCTGGCGATGGTCGACGGCGATATCCCACTGATCGCTGTGGTCAATGACGAGGAGTTCGTCAGCGCACTTCCTGACGAGCCGCACGACGTCCGGACGACACACGTCTTGACCCCCGCGGGAGGTCTTCAGTTGCTCGACCCGCCGCCATTCTTCGCGATCTACTCATAGACAGGGATTGGCATGACGTCCGAAACAGACCTGATCGACCTCGCGATCAAGTGGCGTCACTGGGGTGGGGGCACCCCCGGAGACATCTTCCGCGAGTTCGGACCGAGTTCCGAGCAGTACCTCAGCCGCCTGGCCTCCGTACTCGAGCGCAACACGTGGATGTACCCCGATATTGACCTTGCCCCAGATCTTCTCGCCCCGCTCGAGCGCATCTGTGTCGTTCGGGGGAGTTCGCGTGCGCGGGCTTACCGGCGAGAGTGACCGTGGATTCACCACTCGAAGATTTTCCGCGCCAGTGCAGGCCGCCGCTGATGATGTGCGGCGGCCTGCACTTTGCTGATGGCGGCCTGCGTTTCGCAGCACAGGAGATGCAGCAAACATGCACCCTCTGCGCCACTCGGCCATGACAGAGCATGGCCTGGCCGCCGTCACTCGTCGTGTGGCAGGGCGGCGAGGATGGTCCAGCTGGCGGCCGGATAGGACGCGGCGATCTGCTTGTCGGGAGCGAGAATGCGAAGCGCCCCACCATCGAGCACATGACCGGTGAATCCCGCTGAGTATTCGTCAGTTCTCGTGCCACACTGCACGGACAGTCGTCTCATCGCAGCACCTTTCAGCTCGACGCTTTGCCTAGGCGATCGGACTCGGAATGTGCTGCCGCAGAGAACATCATGGCTGAGGGACTCTGCGGCAGCCGAAGGCCGTCAGCTGAAAATGACGGTCCTGTGCCCGTGCAGAAGAATACGATTCTCGCAGTGCCAACGAACAGCCCGGGACAATGCCAGCGCTTCTGCGTCCTGGCCGACGGTGGCGAGTCGGGCGGGATCGTAGCTGTGATCGATGCGGATCACTTGCTGCTCGATGATGGGCCCCTCGTCCAGATCCGGCGTGACGTAGTGGGCGGTAGCCCCGACCTGCTTGACGCCCCGATCGAATGCCTGGTGGTAGGGCTTGGCGCCCTTGAATCCGGGCAGGAACGAGTGATGGATGTTGATCGCACGGCCGTGTAACTTCCGGCATGCGTCATCGGACAGCACCTGCATGTACCGCGCGAGCACGACCAGGTCGGCGTTGTACTGACCCACGAGTTCGAGGAGCTGTGCCTCGGCCTGCGGTTTGGTCGCCGCCGTCACGGGGATGTGGATGAAGGGCAGACCGGCGGCTTCGGCCATTGGGCGCAGGGTTTCGTGGTTGGAAACCACGGCGACCAGCTCTCCACCGAGATTGCCGGCACGCCAACGAAAAATGAGGTCGTTGAGGCAGTGACCCATCTTCGAGACCATCACGACGACGCGCGGCTCGCTGCACCCGTTGAAGTTGAATGACATACCGAATTTGTCAGCGACACTGCGAAACTCGGCGGTGAGCCTTTCCACGTCGAGGGCGCCCGCCGCGACAAACGATGTGCGAAGAAAGAATGCGCCGTTTTGTGTGTCATCGAACTGCTGGTGTTCGGCGATGTCGCAGTTCTGTTCGAACAAGAAAGAACTGACTGCGTGGACGATTCCGGGCCGCTGAGCGCAGCTGAGCGTCAAGGTGAAGGTCTCGGTCATGTGCGTCTCCTCGGTGCTGGACGCTCTCCCTGGCAACGGCGGCGTCTCGGGTGGATATCGGGCTTGTTGTTGCGGCGAACGAGACCATCGTGTCTCGATGGCTTCGACGGCTAGAGTGTCAGTAGCAGAGAAGTGATATATCAGATGAGTATTAGTATTTCAGGCTGCGGCGAAAGGGTCAAGAGGCGGAGTGGAACGCTAAGATGACGCCCATGGGGCTGCAGGCGATAGAGGTCGATGCTGGCGTGATCTCTCGCGCTGATCGCGTCTATTCCGCGATTCAAGACAAGTTGATCATGCTCGATATCCGCCCCAACGAGGCAATCGTTGAGAGTGCTCTCGCCGAGGAGCTCGGTGTGGGGCGAACACCGGTCCGGGAAGCGCTCAAGAGACTCGAGGGGGAGCGTCTGGTCATTTCGTTCCCTAGGCAGGGAACGTTCGCCACAGGTGTCGACGTCTCCGACCTCGGTCATATCTCCGAGATCCGGGCTCATCTCGAGCCCGTAGCCGCGCGACGAGCGGCGGAGGCGGCTTCCCCTACTCTCCGCCAGCTGCTTCTCGACATGGCGGACAAGACAGATGGACTCGATGTTTCCGGTATGGAACGGCACGAATTGATGCGATGGGACCTTACGGTGCATCGGACGATCTATCGGGTCGCGCGCAATCCGCATCTCGAGGACGTCCTCGTCCGATACGACAATCTCGCGACCCGAATCTTCTGTCTCTACCTCGAGCGGCTACCGTCGGTGCCCCAGCACGTCGGTGAACACGGGGAGCTATTGCGGGCTATTGCCAACGGTGACGGTGACCTCGCCGGAGAAATCGCGCGCCAACATGTCACGGGGTTCGAAAAAGCCGTCCGGGCAGTCGTTTAGCGTTCGGAGGGCGGGCGATCAGCTTCCCCTCGGGAGACAGCAGTTCACCCACGAAGACCTCATTCGCTGCTGGGCGTTCCGACGAGGTTCAATTGCTTTCTCACTCGGGCGGTGACGGCATCGGCGCGGTCGGTGAGGGCATCGACAGTGGCGGCAGCGTCGATGAGGGACTGTCGGATGTTCGCATCGGTGATGCCGGGCAGATTGATCTCGACATTGACCCGAGCTGTTGTGGCTGCCGCTCGGGCCGCCTCTGCGGCAGCCGCGACGTCACTGACGACATTGCGGTTGCCGACCGGTACGAGCTCCTCGGCAAGCGCGACCACCACCCCTGCTGCATTGATGACCTCGGCCGGAACTCGCGCCGCGCTCACGAGAGCGTTCTCGATCGCTGCCGATCGTGCGGCGATCTCCGCATCAGTGCTCTTGGGAAGCGTGTACGAGTCGATTACGGAACTGAATGCGGCCATATCGTCCTCGGCAAGCTCCAGTGCCCGCTCGCGAACCGTATCCGCTCCGGTGCACACACGCTCGATCAGAGCGCTGTGTTCGGCGTACCGATCACCGGTCGTGTATCGAGCCACCATCGCTACGAGCGCAGCGGATTGACCGAGGTGTAGCGCAGCGGTGGCACCGCCGCCGGGTGCGGGTACGCGGTCCGCGAGCGACGCGAGAAATGCGCTGATCGTGTCATGTCGCATGAGTGGGGTCGTCCTGTCGGTGGGGAAGGGCTGAGATGAAGCAAAGGGCACCACGTAACCGAGCGAGGGTGCCGGCCCCTGAACAGCGAGCCGGCACCCCGACAGGGAGAGTTACGACCGGATCTTCTTCATCTCGGGGTCGACGAGCGGTTCGGCCACAACGGTGGCCGGGATGCGCCGACCGAAGTACTCGATCTCGACCGCGGTGTCGACCGTCGCGCCGGCGGGCAGCCACGCGTAGGCGATCGGCGCCCCGACAGTGTGGGCGAACGAAGCGCTGGTGACATAGCCTGCTGGCTTGCCGTCGACGAAGACGGGTTCGTGGCCCAGCACGACCGACGTGCGGTCATCGATCATCAAGCACGCCAGCCGCCGGGTCACGGTGGCATCGGAGACACCCTCGAGTGCGTCGCGGCCCACGAAGTCACCCTTCTGCGGGCGGACCGCAAAACCGAGACCGGCCTCATAGGGATTGTGCTCGGTGGTCATATCGGAGCCCCACGAGCGGTACCCCTTTTCCATCCGCAGACTGTTGAACGCTGCACGGCCGGCGGCGATGACCTCGTACTTCTGCCCCTCCGCCCAGAGTACGTCCCACAAACGTTGCCCGTAATCGGCCGAGGTGTACAGCTCCCAGCCGAGTTCGCCGACATAGGACAGCCGCATCGCGGTGACCGGGATTCCGCCGATCCGGACCTGCTTGGAACGAAAGTACTTGAAGTTCTCGTTCGCGAAGTCGTCCCGGCTGATCGCCTGCACCAGATCCCGGGCACGAGGGCCCCACAGGCCGATGCAGCAGGTGCCGCCGGTGATGTCGCGGACCTGGACGGTACCGTCGTCGGGCGCCTGGCGGCGGAAGTAGTCGAGGTCGAGGTTGCCGTTTGCGCCGACCTGAAAAATATTGTCGGACAACCGTGCAACGGTGAGATCGCTGCGCACCCCACCAGTGGCGTCGAGGGCGAGGGTGTAGGTGACGGACCCGATCGACTTGTCCATCTTGCTTGTGGTCAGGCGCTCGAGCAGGGCAAGGGCGCCGGGGCCGGAAATCTCGAGACGCTTGAGCGGTGTCATGTCGTACATCGCCACCGAGGTGCGGGTCTTCCACGCCTCAGCCGCGGCGATGGGGGAGTGGAACTTCGCTGCCCAGGGCTCGCGGGCCGGCGGCTGCCACTCGGTGGGAAGCTGCTGGACCAGGTGGGCGTTTGCTTCGTACCAGTGCGGGCGCTCCCAGCCGGCTCCCTCCAGAAAGACTGCGCCGAGCTCCTTCTGCCGAGCGTGGAACGGGCTGACCCGCACGTCACGGGGCGAAATTTTGGGCTGCAGGGGATGCAGGACATCGTAGATTTCGACAAAGTTCTGCTGAGACGTCTCGCTGACGTAGTCGGGGTCGAGCTGGAACTCCTCGAAGCGGTGCACGTCGCAGCCGTGCAGCTCGACCTCGGAGCGGCCGTCGACGAGCAGCTGCGCGACGGCCCGGCCGACACCGGCCGAGTGCGTCACCCAGACTGCTTCGGCGATCCAGAATCCGGCGATGTCGGGGGACTCGCCGATGAGCGGTCCACCGTCAGGGGTAAAGGAGAAGACCCCGTTGAATCCGTGCTCGATCTTCGCGGTCTCGAGGCAGGGAAGCAGCAGTTTGGACTGCTCCCACGACGGTGCGAAGTCCTCTTCCGTGAACGCCAGCATCGACGGCATGTCGGAGTCGGAAATCTCGTCGCTGTCGGTCAGCCCGCGGGTGTCTACCGGCATCGGACGGTGCGCGTAGGTGCCGATGCCGAGGCGGTCGACGTGCTCGCGGAAGTAGAGGTCCTGATCCTGGTGCCGCAGGATCGGGAAGCCCGCCTCGGCGAGTTCGGTGTTGCGACCGACCAATTCGGGAATCTGACCGGTTTTCGCGTACTGGTGCGCCAGGGGAAGCAAGGGCACGTCCATGCCGATCAGCTCACCGACGTCGGGCCCCCAGAAGCCGGCGCAGGACACGACGATGTCGGCGGGTACTACGCCGTGATTGGTGGTGACTCCGGTGACCTTGCCGCCGGAGTGCTCGATACCGATTACCTTGGTCGAACCCTGGAACACCGCGCCGCGCGCTTCGGCGCGCCGGGCAAGTGCCACCACGACGCGGGAGGCCTTAGCGAGTCCGTCGGTCTCGACGTACAAGCCGCCGAGGACCCGCTTCTCGTCGAGAAGCGGGTGGAGCTTCGCACATTCGGCGGGGTCGAGGATGCTGCCGTCGATACCCCAGGAGGTGGCCCAGCCCTGTTTACGGTGCAGGTCCGCGAGTCGCTCTTCGGTGGTGGCGACCTCGAGTCCACCGAGCTGGCTGAAGCACCATTCGCCGTCGACGTCAAGGCTCATGAACTTCTCGACGGTGTATCGAGCCAATTCAGTCATCGTCTTGGACGCGTTGGTCTGGAACACGAGGCCCGGTGCGTGCGACGTCGAGCCGCCGGTCAGTGGCAGCGGCCCTTGGTCGAGGACGGTGATCTTGTCCCAGCCCCGAGCTGTGAGCTCGTCGGCCAGGTTCGTGCCGACGATGCCGGCTCCGATGATCACTACGCGCGGTGAACCCATGATGGTCCTTCCTGGAGTGGTTGTGCGATCGCCTGCTCCCCGCGGATCGCCTCGGCATGCGCTGTCGCTGTGGGCCGACAGTCGATGTGCTCAGTGAGAACGGATGACCAGCAGCCGCGGGGCAAGTCGACAACTGATATATCAATCACAGTAGTGTGTGTCACAGGGGCGGTCAACCCCTGCCTTTGGGTGGTATTGCCTGACTCGAAGCTTGGCCGCACGAACCCTGGCCGGTGCGGAGGCCCGCCGGGATTCATGCGCGTTCCGCGGTCGGAGAGGCCGCGCTACCGACCGATGCACCGGTAGAAGTGGAGGTCGTCATCGAAGTCGAGTGAAGCGATCGAATGAGTGGAGCTGTCGATTTCGCCGGTCGCTCCTGCCGATCGCATTGCAGAAAATGCAGGCTTCGAACCCTGATTTCTGTACCGATCTCGGCGCTCTTACGGCGATCGGATTCCGACATCCCGCCCCACACCCCATACGGTTCCCTCGTGGTGAGTGCATAATCGCGACACCAATCAATGACCGGGCATGCGGCGCAGATGGCCTTTGCCGCTCGTTCTCGTTGAGCGCGCCGTGGCTTACTTTCCCCACAGGGCGAAAAGAACACCTCCATGCCTTCCGACCGGCACCGTGCCTGTAGGCGCCAATCCGTTTCTTGCGGGGGCGCGGCGACTGTGGTGACGTTGTGCAAGGACATTCGGCTCCCTTGTAGTGCGCGGCAGAAGCGACGGGTAAGCATCCCTCCGACGTCGATGTCGTGGCGCTCAGGCGAGCTGGATGCGATGTATGAATATGAGCGCCGAGCCAATCGTCAAGGCCCGGACTTTATCCGGTGGATTCAGGGCGGGCCTTGACGTTGTGCTGGTCTACCTCTGCGGGGTATTCACCCGCCGCGGCTTCCGAGGGGCTGCGATCAGTGGATCTCGGGTGATGTCGCGATACAGCGACACACACATGCCGATCATCACAACGGCGAACGGAGCGGCGACGATGATCGTCATCGTCTGCAGGCCGTTCAGCGCGTCCGAGCCGCCGGTCCACAGGATCAGCATGGCAACGCCTCCGGTGGCAACACCCCAGAACGCTACGGTCGGGCGGGTCGGTTCCAGCGTTCCCCGTTGGGACAGCGTTCCCATCACTATCGAAGCAGCGTCCGCGCCGGAGACGAAGAAGATCGCGACGAGAGCCATCACCAGAAGTGATGAGGCGCCCGCGAGGGGCAGATGATCCAGCATGCCGAACAGCTGCGATTCCGGAGTACCGCGGGAGAACAGGTCGTTACCGCCACGTTGCTCGCCGATAGCTGCCCCGCCGAAGATGACGAACCAGACAAGGCTCACGGAACTCGGGATGAGGATTACCCCGACGACGAACTGCCGAATCGTCCGGCCCCGGCTGATCCGGGCCAGGAACATCCCGACGAACGGGGTCCACGAGACCCACCACGCCCAGTAGAAGATGGTCCAGGAGGAAAGCCAGGTTTCGGTCGCCGCATCGCCGGATGCTGCCGAGCGCGCCGACATGCCGGCAATTTGGGAAGCGTAGTCGCCCAACGTGGTGGGCAACAGATTCAAGATGAACACAGTGGGGCCGGCGACGAATACGAAGACGGCCAGAAGAAGTGCGAGCACCATGTTGATGTTCGAAAGCCACTGAATTCCACGAGAGATCCCCGACACCGCCGAGGCCACGAAGGCCAGTGTGAGTATGGCGACGATCGAGACGAGCAGCAGAGTTCCGGCCTCGCCCATCCATCCGAGAACTTTGATCCCGGAGCCGATTTGGAGTGCTCCAAGGCCAAGTGAGGCGGCGGTGCCGAACATTGTGGCGAAAATGGCCAGGATGTCGATGACCTTACCGATCGGCCCTTCAGCGTGGCGGCCGATGAGCGGAATGAAGGACGAGCTGATGAGTTGCTTGCGTCCCATCCGGTATGTGCCGTAGGCGATCGACAGACCAACCACTGCGTACATCGACCACGGGTGCAGTCCCCAATGGAAGAGTGCGGTCGCCATCGCGGTACCCACCGTGGAATCGGTGATTCCCGGTGGCGGCTGGACGAAATGTGTCAGCGGTTCCGTCACGCCCCAGAAGATCAAACCGATCCCCATCCCGGCGCTGAACATCATCGCAATCCAGCTGACGGTGTTGAACTCTGGTTTCTCCCCGTCCTTGCCGAGCGGGATTCGCCCGTACCGGCTCAGTGCCAGCCACAGAGCGAACAGGACGAAACCTGTGGCAGACACAACGAACAGCCAACCCAGGTTTGTCACTACCCAGTCCAGGATCGACGACATCGTGGTCGTCAGGCTGGCCGGCCATAACAGTCCCCACCCCAGGATCGCCACCACGATGGCGGTTGTAATTCCGAACACCACGCGATCGGTCTTCTTCTCGGGTGCGAGGCCCTCCGCCTCGTCGACGGCGCGAGGATCGGTGGCCAAGTCGTCCGCGCGGGGGGCGGTGGGCCCGTCGACGGGGCGGGGGTCGACTACCTCGCAGCGGCGTGATTGGTGGGGGGTCGCTTCCGTATCCGCATCGAGTGAGTTGCCATTTGTTGTCACATCGGTCTCCCTGCAGCACATCGCTGAGTAGGTTTGTGAACGGAGTCCGGACTGCCCGGTGCGAGGCGTCCCGGTCCCGAATGGTGTTGCTTATAGCGCAACGACGTTTTCTATGGGGAACAACACTGCGGCCAACTGTGATCTATGTCAAGTCCGACGACCGAAATGACATAGATCACTAAATGGTGAACTTGCGCTCTTTGCGAGAAGTGGACATCGGCTGGCCAGCGCCTGGACGAGGTCGATTCGTCACGCGCTCCGCTCTCTGAAGGTCGTTGGAGCGGCCTCGTTCGCTGGTTCGTCGGACCGCGAATGAGCCATGGGTAAGCCATGGACATGCCGAACCTCGCATGTTCGACGCCGATTGATATATTAGTATTGCCAGATTGGTACGACGGGTGTCGGGTCGGCCAGGGGGCGGCGGGCCTCGTGGAGAGCGTCGGCGAGGGTGTCGACTCGGTCGACACGCTGATCGGATGGGTCACCACACTGATCGGTGACCCACGTGTGGGGTCTATGCCCGGCACCAGGGCGGCCGTCCGCACCAAGAGAACTTTCGTATAGTTGATCCATGACCAACAGCAACGGAGCGCGGGCTACTGACGGCGGTGTCCAGTCGGTAGACCGGGCATTTCAAGTGCTGGAGGTTCTCGCCCGCAATGGTGAGGTCGGGGTCAGTGCGATCGCCGCGGAAATTGGGGTGCACAAGTCCACGGTGTCCCGTCTGCTGGCTTCGCTGGAAGAGCACGAAATGGTTGTGCAAACCTACGACCGGGGAAAATACCGCCTGAGCTTAGGCATCCTGCGCCTCGCCGCGTCTGTTCCCGAACGGCTCGAGATAACGGAGCAGGGCCACGCCGTATGCGAGCGACTCGCCGCGAAACTCGGCGAAACCGTGAATGTGGCCGTTCTACGTTCCCGTTATGCCATCCACCTCGACCAGGTACGAGGGCCCGCCTCCGTGGGCACACAGAATTGGATCGGCGAGCCGACACCGGTGCACGCGACGGCAAGCGGAAAAATACTCCTTGCCCACTTGGACGTGCACCAACGGCATGAAGTCCTAGGCGCAACGGTGCTCGAGCGGTTTACCGAGGACACCATCACGTCGGTCGAGGCGCTCGACGAGGAACTGGACGCGGCCAGGAGCCTCGGCTACGCCGTAGTCGTCGAAGAGTACGAGAAAGGGCTGAATGCCATCGCGGCGCCGGTCCGGGACTACGACGGCAGAGTCGCGGCTGCGCTGAGCGTCTCCGGACCTGTATACCGCTTCACCGAGGCCCGGATGCGCCTCGTGGTGCCCGATGTCATCGCGGCGGCCGCCGAGATCAGCGAACGGATGGGCTTCCGGCAATCCGTCACGCCCAGCGCCTGAGCTCGCTCGATCTGACACTGCCTCGGAGCGGAGAGCCACCACGCGTCAGCCCGGTCCGATGCCCTCTGCCATCTCGACGACGTTCGTGAGCAGCATTGCCCGCGTCATCGGACCGACACCGCCTGTTGCTCCGCTGAGCTTTCCTGCGACGCGGTCGACCGAGGGATGCACATCGCCCAGAATTCCCTCCACCGTGCGGGTGATACCGACCGACAACACAGTGGCGCCTGCTCGGATCCAGTCCGGCTGCACCAGGTTGGCAACTCCCGCCGCAGCAATGACGACGTCGGCATCGCGCGTGTGAGTAGCCGTGTCGACCGTCGCTTCATGACACAGGGTCACCGTGGCATGTTCGCTGCGGCGGGTCAGCATCAGCCCGAGTGGCCTACCAACGGTCACACCACACCCGATGACGCAGAACCGAGCGCCGGTGATCGGGACATCGTGATGACGAAGTAATTCGATGATGCCGCGGGGGGTGCACGGCAACGGTCCCGGCATCCCGAGCACCAGACGCCCGAGATTCGTCGGGTGCAACCCGTCCGCATCCTTCGCGGGATCGATCAACGCAAGGATCCGGTGGGTGTCGATGTGCTTCGGCAACGGCAGTTGAACGATGAAGCCGGTGCACGAATTGTCCGCGTTCAGCCGCAGGACGGCCGCCTCGATATCTTCCTGTGCAGCGGTCGCCGGCAGGCGGACCTCGAGGGAATTCAATCCGATGCTTCGGCAGTCGCGGTGCTTCGCGGCGACGTAGGCATGGCTGCCGGGGTCGTCGCCGACGAGGATAGTTCCCAAGCCAGGCCGGATTCCCTGCAATTGCAGCACTGCGATCCGGTCGGCCAGGTTGTCCTTGATCTGCGCGCTGACGGCCTTGCCGTCGAGCAGTGTCGCAGTTGCCACGGAATATGCCTTTCTGGGTGACGAAGAGGTCAAGTGGACCAGTGCGGCCAGTTGTCGGTCGTGCACGAAACGCTTGACCCGATTGGCGACTGGAGTCGCGTGGGGTGCGGTGGTCGGTCTCGATGGGCGAGAAGACGAAGAGATACGTCGTCGGACCGGGAGGAGTCGTCGCAATAACGGATGGATTACCGTGACGACAATTGATATATCAGACGCAGAATAGCTTAGACCGGCTGAACCGGCGGGTCAACGCCCTGCGGGGCAGTTCGTGGGGCTCATGGGTCGCTCGGCTTTCATCGGTCGTGGATCGCCTTCCAGTGGACCCAAGGGTGTGTCGACGTTGCGGGCTGCTGACAACATGGGGTCCCTGCTATTCATAGTGTGACCAGGAGTTTCAGTAAAAATTCCCGTGTCCTTGTTCCCTCGGAGTTGCTGAGTTGTTGCGAGCGCCCATCAGTTCGGCGAGACGCGCAGCTCCTCTTGACACTGCGCTATGACCATTGTCACACTGTTGCGTAACGCAGGACTTGTTTCGCATCGCGCTACAGAGAGGCATCTTATGCTCGAGGTCTGTCCGCTAGCCTCCTTACCTCGCGGTGACGCACGCCGCGTCGACACCACCCCGCCGATCGCCGTGTTTCACACCGACGATGGCGAGGTGTTCGCAATAGACGACACTTGCTCGCACCAGGACGCCTCGTTGGCAGACGGCTGGCTCGAGGGATGCGAGGTCGAGTGCCCACTGCACGCGTCGAAGTTCAACCTTCGAACCGGGGCGGTCGATGCGCCACCCGCGAAGTTGCCCGTGCGAACCCATGAGGTCCTGATCAAGGACGAGGTGATCTACGTGGAGGTCAGCACCGAAGCGCCGAACCTGCCGCCCGATATTCGTAGCCGCCTCAACGCGGAGGGGAACGCATGAAAAGTATCGCCGTCATCGGGGCATCCCTCTCCGGTCTCAGTGCCGCGCGTGCCCTGCGCGCACAGGGTTTCGAAGGTGAGCTGAACATTGTCGGAGCGGAGCGCAACCGGCCTTACGACCGGCCGCCGCTGTCGAAGGAGTATCTGGCCGGAGACATCGACGAAACCTGCCTCACTTTGGAACCGGAAGGGGAAGACCTCCAGGCGAATTGGATGCTCGGACTGTCCGCAACACACCTCGATGCCGGCACCCGCAGCGTCACGCTCAGTGACGGTTCACAGCTGACCGCCGACGGCTTCGTCCTCGCGACCGGTTCACGTGCGAGGGCGTGGCCGGACACCGAGCATCTAGCCGGCGTCCATGTTCTACGCACGATCGACGACGCAGACCGGCTGCGCGCAGAACTCATCCCCGGCGCCACACTGGTAGTCATCGGCGCCGGCTTCATCGGCGCCGAGGTCGCCTCCACAGCGCGCAAGCTGGGACTGGACGTCACAGTGGTCGAGGCTGCCCCTTCACCGCTCATCGGCGCACTCGGTCCGCAACTGGGATCCGCCGTCGCCCGGCTCCACGGCGACAACGGCACCAGACTGCACTGCGGAGTCGGCGTCGCCGGGTTGACCGGTGCACACCGTGTGACCGGCGTCGACCTTGTCGACGGCCGTCACCTGCCCGCTGACGTCGTCGTCGTGGGCATCGGCGGGATCCCGAACACCGAATGGCTCGCAGGGAGCGGCATCGAACTCGGTAACGGTGTTCTGTGTGACCGTGGCGGCACCACCTCGATCCCAGGCGTTGTTGCAGTCGGCGACTGTGCGGCCTGGATGGACACATCCGGCGGCCACCGCCGCGTCGAGCACTGGACCGGCGCCTCGGAACGCCCGGCGATCGCAGTGTCGTCTCTCCTCTCGGGTGAGTATCAGGGTCAGCAGGTCAAGCCACCGTACTTCTGGTCCGATCAGTACGGTTCGCGTATCCAATTCGCTGGAATCGCCGGGCCCGACACCGAATTCACCATCGAAGAGGGAAGTCTGGAAGCGGGAAGCTTCCTCGCCGTCTACCGCCGAGACGGGCAACCCGTTGCAGTCCTCGGCGTCGACCAGGTCCGCCTGTTCACCCGCTGGCGCCGCCAACTCTGCGCGCTGCCGGCACCGCTCTGATCCTTCTTGTAGACCTTCTTCCAGCCCGCAGATCCACGAGATCAACCACTAAGGGAGACCCCACAGTGACAACCACGCACCTGCCCGAGAGTCTCATCTCCACGCTCCCGGGAACCTATTACACCGACAGCGACATCTTCACGCTCGAACAGGAGAAGGTCTTCGAGCAGATGTGGTTCTGCGCTGTACGGTCGGGTGATCTCGACAAGCCCGGGGCTTTCAAGACCGTTCAGGTCGGTCGTGAAAGCGTCATCGTGACACGATCCAGGACCGGCGAGATCCGTGCCTTCCTCAACATCTGCGCCCACCGCGGCGCCCGGCTGTGCATGGAAGAGAGCGGAGAGGTCAAGAGGTCTTTCCAGTGCCCGTACCACGCATGGACGTACGACCTCGAAGGCAAGCTTATCGCGGCGCCCAACCTGACCAAGATGCCCGACATCGACCGTGTCGAGTACGGACTGAAGAAGGTGGCAGTGCAGGAATGGCTCGGCTACGTCTGGCTCAATCTCGCCGACGAGCCCGAGTCCTTCGATCGGACGGTCATTCAGGACATTCGCGACCGACTCGGCGACGTGGAATCGATCGATCGATACCAGATCGCTGACTTGGATCTCGGCCGACGCATCGTCTACGACGTGAAGGCCAATTGGAAGCTCATCATCGAGAACTTCATGGAGTGCTACCACTGCGCGACGATCCACCCGGAATTGACCGAGGTTCTGCCGGAATTTGCCGACGGCTATGCGGCGCAGTACTACGTCGGGCACGGTGCCGAGTTCGGTGAGGATGTCGAAGGGTTCACCGTCGACGGCTCGGCCGGTCACGACGTCATCCCCGGTATCGCCCCGGAGCAGGACCGGCGCTACTACGCGATCACCGTGCGACCGACGGTGTTCGTCAATCTCGTCCCCGATCACGTCATCGTCCACCGGATGTTCCCACTGGCGGCCGACCACACCATCGTCGAATGCGACTGGCTGTACCTGCCCGACGTCGTCGCGAGCGGAAAGGATCTCGACCGCTCCGTGGAACTGTTCCACCGGGTCAATCAGCAGGACTTCGACGCGTGCGAGCGGTGCCAGCCCGCGATGGCCTCGCGCCGCTACCGCGACGGTGGTGTGCTCGTGCCCAGCGAGCACCACATCGGCGAGTTCCATGACTGGCTGAAGGAAAAGATCGCCCACTGATTGCCGCGCAACGCTGACCGCTCCACGGATCGAGAGATCCGTGGAGCGGGCACGCGGTTGCGATACTGCACCTTCGGGTACCGCGGCCCGCAGTTGCTGGTTCGCGACGCCGCGCTATGCCAAATTCGATGCAGCTGAACGTTCTTCGTGATTCGAACGGATGCGGCACCATGTCGTTGTCCTGCCTGGCATCCGAGTTGCATGAAGTGCCAGATATTTTCGCAAAGTCTTGACTCGTTCCAGATTGGTAGGTCATAGTGTACGCAGAGCAATTGCGTGCGGCCGAGCTGCGTGTGACGCGTCCTCGATTGGCAGTGCTGGAGGCAGTGCAAAAAAATCCACACGCCGATACGGAGACGATCCTCGGAGAAGTGCGGGCAGTGCTTCCCGGTGTGTCTCAGCAGGCGGTGTACGGCATTTTGCACACGACGACTGCTGCCGGTTTGGTGCGCAAAATCCAGCCGGCGGGTTTGGTGGCTCGCTACGAGACGCGGGTCGGTGACAACCACCATCACGTGGTCTGCCGGTCCTGCGCAGCCATCGCGGACGTCGATTGCGCTGTCGGTGAGTCGCCGTGCCTGCCCACTGTCCACGACAACGGATTCCATGTCGACGAGGCGGAGGTCATCTTCTGGGGCCTGTGCGCCAACTGCTCGACATCGCTCACCTCGTAGCGCTCATCTCATCAACAGCCCGAATTATCCCCTTTTGGAAGGAAAGCCGTGTCTGACACCACCCGGACTCTCGCAGAAGAGCACCCGCCCATCGCCGAGGCCCAAACGGAACCTGCGGAGAGCGGCGGCTGCCCTGTCGCGCACGGTCGGCTCGAGCATCCGACTCGGGGCGGCGGTAACCGTGACTGGTGGCCGAACCAGCTCAACCTGAAGATCCTGCAGAAGAACCCCGCCGTGCGTAATCCCATGGACGAGGACTTCGACTACACCCGGGAACTCGAGAACCTAGACTTCGAGGCCCTGAAACGGGACATCGAGGAGGTTATGACGACCTCGCAGGACTGGTGGCCCGCCGACTACGGCCACTACGGCCCGCTGTTCGTCCGGATGGCGTGGCACGCCGCGGGCACCTACCGCGTGACCGACGGCCGCGGTGGTGCCGGCGCCGGAATGCAGCGCTTCGCGCCGCTGAACAGCTGGCCCGACAACGCCAACCTCGACAAGGCACGGCACCTGCTGTGGCCGGTGAAAAAGAAGTACGGCAAGACCATCTCGTGGGCCGACCTGATCGTCTTCGCCGGCAACTGTGCCCTCGAGTCGATGGGCTTCGAGACTTTCGGCTTCGGCGCGGGCCGGGTTGATCAGTGGGAGCCCGAGGAAGACGTCTACTGGGGCCCGGAACTCACCTGGCTCGGCGACGAGCGTTATACCGGTGACCGGAACCTCGAAAAGCCGCTCGGTGCGGTCCAGATGGGACTGATCTACGTCAATCCCGAAGGCCCGAACGGCAACCCGGATCCCGTCGCAGCATCACGGGACATCCGCGAGACGTTCGCGCGGATGGCGATGAACGATGTCGAAACCGCTGCACTGATCGTCGGCGGACACACCTTCGGCAAGACCCACGGCGCCGGACCGGCCGATCTGGTCGGTCCCGAGCCCGAGGCTGCTCCGCTCGAGGAACAGGGTCTGGGCTGGAAGAGCGCCTTCGGCACGGGTAAGGGTGGCGACACCATCACCAGTGGTCTCGAGGGTGCCTGGACGCCGACCCCGCGGACGTGGGACAACAGCTTCCTCGAAACCCTGTACGGGTACGAGTGGGAGCTGTCCACGAGTCCCGCCGGTGCGTGGCAGTGGATCCCGAAGGACGGCGCCGGTGCGGGCACCGTGCCCGATGCGCACGATGCGTCGAAGACTCATGTGCCGGTGATGCTGACGACGGACCTGGCCCTGCGAATCGACCCGGCTTACGAGAAGATCACCCGCAACTGGCTGGAGAACCCGGATCAGCTCGCCGACGACTTCGCCAAGGCGTGGTACAAGCTGACCCACCGCGATATGGGCCCGATCGTCCGTTACCTCGGCCCGCTCGTGCCGGAGGAGACCCTGCTGTGGCAGGACCCCATCCCCGCGGTCACTCACGAGCTCGTCGATGCCGACGACATCGCGTCGCTGAAGAGTCAGATCCTCGGGTCCGGACTGACTGTTGCAGAGTTGGTCTCGACCGCGTGGGCGTCGGCCTCCTCGTTCCGGGGCAGCGACAAGCGCGGCGGCGCCAACGGCGGCCGTATCCGTCTCGAGCCGCAGGCGAGCTGGGAGGTCAACAACCCGGCCGAGCTCGCCCAGGTGGTGAAGACCCTCGAGGGAATTCAGGAGTCCTTCAATACCGCCCAGACCGGAAACAAGCGGGTCTCGTTTGCCGACCTCGTCGTGCTCGGTGGCGTTGCCGCCGTCGAGCGGGCCGCGAAGGATGCCGGACACGATGTCGAGGTGCCGTTCACTCCCGGTCGCACCGATGCCACACAGGAACAGACCGATGTGGAGTCGTTCGCTGCGCTCGAGCCGACTGCGGATGGTTTCCGCAACTACCTCGGCGAGGGCAACCGTCTGCCGGCGGAATTCCTGTTGGTCGACAAGGCCAACTTGCTGACGTTGACTCCTCCCGAGATGACGGTTCTCGTCGGGGGCCTGCGCGTGCTCGGCGCGAACTACAACACCAGGTCGGAAGCGGGCGTCTTCACGTCGAAGCCGGGGACACTGACCAACGATTTCTTCGCGAACCTGATCGACCTCGGCACGACATGGGCGCCGAGGTCCACGGACTCGGAGATCTACGAGGGCCGCGACCGCGTCACCGGGGAGGTGAAGTGGACCGGAACCCGCGTCGACCTCGTGTTCGGGTCGAACTCCGAGCTGCGCGCTCTCGCGGAGGTGTATGCCTCCGATGACGCGAAGCAGAAGTTCGTGCGGGACTTCGTGTCCGCGTGGGACAAGGTGATGAACCTCGACCGGTTCGAGCTCGCCTAACCCGGCGGCTCCGCCACCCGTGAGTACTTGTTAACCCCCCGCGGTTAACAAGTACTCACGGGTGCGTCAGCGCACCACGGGCTGGTGCTGCGTGATGCAGTGGATTCCGCCGCCGCGGGCGAAGAGGGGTCGTGCATCGACGGTCACCACGTCACGTCCGGGGTAGGCGGCCGACAGGAGCGCGACGGCCTCCTCGTCTGCGGGATCGTCGAAACTGCAGGCGATCACTCCGCCGTTGACGACGAGATGGTTGATGTAGCTGTAGTCGACGAATCCCTCGTCGTCGCGGAGCACCGTCGGCGCGGGCACCGGAATGATCTGCCAGGATTGGCCGCGGGCGTCCGTGGTCTGCTTCAGCAGGTCGATGACGGTCCTGCTGACCTCGAAGTCGGGGTGTTCCGGGTCGCGCTGATCGTGTACCAGGATGACGCCCGGAGACGGGATGGCGGCCACGATGTCGACGTGTCCGCGCGTGCCGAACGTGTCGGAGTCGCGGGTGAGTCCGCGGGGCAACCAGATGACGTTAGTGGCGCCGAGGGTGCGCGCGAGTTCGGCCTCGACATCGGCCTTGGACAGTCCCGGATTGCGGCCGGGATCGAGTTGCACCGTCTCGGTGACCAACACGGTGCCGAGGCCGTCCACGTGTATTCCGCCGCCCTCGTTGACGAGCGTCGACTCGACGAGTTCGGCGCCGGACCGCTCGACCACCATCTTGCCGATCTTGGAATCGCGGTCCCACCGCGCCCAGTCCTGGCCGCCCCACCCGTTGAACACCCAGTCGACGCCTCCGAGCCTGCCGTCCTCGGACACCACGAACGTGGGACCGATGTCGCGCATCCAGGCGTCGTTCAGCGGGGCCTCGACGACGTCGATGTGAGGGGAGAGGTATTCCCTCGCGACGGCCATCTCGTCCGGGTCGACCACGACGGTGACGGGTTCGAACCGGGCGATCGCGTGTGCCACCGCGGCCCAGGTGCTGCGGGCCTCGTGGTGGGCTGCGGGAGTGTCCCCGAGCGAGTATCCCTCGCTGGGAAAGGCCATCCAGGTGCGCTCGTGAGGTTCGCCCTCCGCGGGCATGCGCCAGCCCATCAGGATTTCCCGAAGGGGGAGGCGTGATCGACGGGCTCGGTGAGGGCACCGTAGGTGTCGGGTCGCCTCGTCGTGAGAAACGGGAACAGTGCGAGCCAGTCTTCTCGCTGCTGAAGGTCGAGATCGGCGACCAGGACGGCTGATTCGTCACGCGGTGCCTGAACGAGAATGCGGCCGTAGGGGTCGGAGATGAACGACGACCCGTAGAAGGTGATGAGGCCTTCGTTGCCGTGGCGGTTGGGCACCACCATGAACGTGCCGTTGGCGATCCCGTTCCCGACGATCACCTGTTGCCACAGCGGCTGGGTATCGAACTGGGGGAAGTCGGGTTCGGAGCCGATGGCGGTGGGGTACACCAGAACTTCGGCGCCACCGAGCGAATACGCGCGAGCAACCTCGGGGAACCACTCGTCCCAGCAGGTCGGCATGCCGAGTTTCACACCGTCGAGGGCAGTGTGCACCGGGTATGGATCGGCGGCCGGTCCGCCGCGGAAGTAGGTGTCCTCGTAGTAGCCGGCGGTCACCGGAATGTGCAGTTTGCGGGTGCGTGCCAGCAGTCGGCCGGACGGGGACACGAGGATGGCCGTGTTGAACCCGAGGCCGTCGTCGTAGTGGTCACCGCTCTCGCGGTCGTCGCGCTCGTAGAGCGAGGCGTGGACGGGGATACCGTGTTCGGCCGCCGCCTTGGCCGCGAAGGTGAATGTGGGGCCGGTGAGGAGGTCTTCCGCCTGGCGGCCGGGGTTGTCACCGCCTTCCACGAATGCGGGATAGCGGCTCAGCGTCAGCTCGGGCAGGAAGACGACCTGAGCTCCGAGTCGAGCCGCCGCGGCGATTCCTTCGTCGAGTTCGGCGCGGAGGTCCTGCTCGTCCTCGTGCCACCGGTGCTGCACCAGCCCGACGCGGAGCGGGGGGCGTTCGGTCGTCCGCGCCCCCGTGATCGGCGTCCTCGAAAGGGGCGCGGGAGGGGTCGGTGCGGTGATCGTCAACATTGTGGTCCTCGGATGTCCGGTTCGGCGACTGTCTAAAACGAATGCGATTCGTTAAGTATGGTGGGTGAGTGCTCGACGATCAAGGGGTGGGACGTGTCGAATTCGACTTTTTCTCGCTCGACCCCGCCATCGGCAGCGAAACATCGACCAGAGGGGCGCACTCATGCCACGGCCATCACAGCGGCTGCTGTCACCGGAGATCATCACGGAAGCGGCCATTCGCCTGGTGGACCTCACCGGTGACTTCACGATGCCGGGTCTCGCCGAGCGGCTGAAGGTGCGGCCCTCCTCGCTGTACAACCACGTGTCGGGGAGGGCGGAGATCATCGAATTGATGCGCGCCAGCGTGATGGCGGGCATCGTGGTGGCGGACCCCGACGGCCAGTGGAGCGAGACGGTGGCCTCCCTGGCGCGCGAGTATCGGCGCAACTACGCCGAGCATCCTCGGCTGATTCCTCTGTTCACCGCGCACACGGTGCAATCCGGTGTGGCGTTCGGAATGTACAACGCGCTGGCGCAAGCCTTTTCGGACGGCGGATTCTCACCGGAGGACGTTCTCCACGCCATCACGACGGTCGACAGCTTCGTTCTGGGCTCCGCGCTCGACCTCGCTGCCCCCGAGGTGGTCTGGGCGACCGCCCCGGAGGCGAACGAGCCGATGCGGGCAGCGTTGGCCACGTCCGGACCGAACCCCGGACGGGCCGACGCAGCATTCGAGTTCGGACTGCGCACCCTTATCGCAGGCTTGGTGGCGCAGGCTCCAGAGCAAGATCGCTCTCGTCCCGCAGCGCCGATGTCTCGCGGGTGAGGGTTCGGCCCTGGAAGAACGCAGGGTTGCGGAAACGCATGATCACCATCAGGAGGGCACCGAGGAGAAGAATGCCGAACCCGAGGTAGAACACGAGTCCGATACCGCCTATCTGTGCGCCACTCCCGTTCTCGGGGTTCATGCTCTCGTCGACCGAGATGACGAAGACCGCGAGCAGCATGAGTCCGCCGAGCAGCGGGAATACGAAGCGGAAGACAGCGTTGCGGACACTGGTGAACAGCCGTCCCCGGAAGTACCACACGCAGGCGAACGCGGTGATGCCGTAGTACCAGCAAATCATGATTCCCAGCGCGGCAATGGTGTCGAGCAGGGCGCTCTCGGACAGGAAGGTGACCACCGTGTAGAACACGGCCGTCACCACACCGGCGACGACGGTGGCGTAGGACGGCACCAGGAACCGGGGAGACACCTCGGCGAGCTTCTTCGGAAACGCACCGTACGCGCCCATGGCGAGCATCGTGCGCGCTGCCGGGAGGAAGGTGGTCTGCAGGCTCGCGATCGAGGAGACGAACACGGCGAGGAACAGCAGCATGCCACCCCAGTTGCCGAGAACGGGATCTGCGAGAGCACCGAACACGTTCTCCGAGTTCTCCGGGTTACCGAGGCCGAGGCCCTCTTCGCCGACTCCCGCATACATCATCGCCGCGACCGACACCAGCAGGTAGGTCAGCAGGATCGTCGCGACGCACAGCAGTCCCGCGCGACCGGGAGTCTTCTTGGGGTTCTTCGATTCCTCGCCGAGGGTCAGGCAGGTGTCCCATCCCCAGAAGGCGAAGATCGAACCGGTGACACCGATGACGAAGGCGCCGATGGCAAGTCCGGAGAAGGGATCGAACCAGCTGAGGTCGAACGACAGGTTCGCGGGCGAGTCGCCTGCCCCGACGTGGACGAGGGCGACCACGGCGAAGGCGATGAGGAGCACCATCTGGAAGCCGACGAGTGCGACCTGCAGGCGCTCACTGGTGGTGATGCCGCGACTCGCGATCCACGTTGCGACGCCGATGAAGACGAGTGTGGTGCCGACGTTGACCACTTTGTTGCCGGGTAGATCGGCGATGCCCGGACTGTCGAACAGTCGGGCGATGAAAAGGTAGAAGAACTGGACGGCGATCGCCGCCAGATTCGACAGCACGATGATGGTGGCAATTACCATTCCCCAGCCGCACATCCATCCGACGTACGGACCGAACGCCTTGGTCGACCAGGTGAAAGATGCACCGCAGTCCGGTGATTCGGAGTTCAGCTCACGGTATGCGTAGGCGGTGAGGAACATGGGAATGAATCCGGCGATGAAGATGGCGGGCATCTTCAGTCCGACCGCGGCGACGATCAGTCCGATGCTCGCCGTGAGGGTGTAACCCGGTGCGACGGAGGAGATACCGAGAATCGCACCGGACAATGTCCCCACCGTGCCGGTGGCCAGGCCCTTGGCGCTCACCCCGCCCGCGGTGGGCCCCTGTGCGACTTCGTTGTTCGTCATGGTCGAACCTCCGGTGGGGAACAAGCGTGGATCCGGGGCGGGTGTGGTGGAAGGTCTACTCACTGTGCGGGAACTCCTGCTTCGGTACGACGACCATGGGTACCGGCAGGACACGGAGCATCTTGGCGGCGGTGGACCCCAGGAACAGTCGATGAGGTTGGGCGAGGCGGCTGGAGCCGACCATGACGAGGTCGCCGTCCTGCCAGTCGAGTGTGCGGACCGCCGATTCCACGGTGGAGCCGTCGGCTATCAGCACGGAGATCGGAAACTCCTCGGGCAGAGCGGAACGTGCCGTGTCGAGAGTGCTCTGTGCGTGGGCGACGGCGCGTTCGCGGATGTCCTCGGGTGTGTCGCGGTGGTCGCGGAGGTCGTTCCGCGGGTCCAGCGCCACCAGCGACACCAGGCGTAGGGGTGCCTGCATGAGTTCACTGGTTCTCACCGCGGTTCGCAGCAGCACGTCGGCGCCGGCGCGGGTACCGAGTGCGCAGGTGATCTCCCGGATCTGCTTGGCCGTGGAATGCCGGGCACCGCGCGGAGCCAGGGCCAGCGGAACGTGTGCCGAGTGCAGCAGCTCCGTCGACACCGAACCGACGGAGTGCCGCCCCAGGAGTCCGTCGCCGGCGGCACCGACGACGATGGCCTGTGCGCCGAGCCGGGTCACCTCGTCGAGGAGACCCTGCGCGAATGACTCGTGGAAGCTGAGGTGGACGTCCACGTCGATGTCGCTCGGCGTCGACGACTTCGCCTCCTCCAGCCAGCGCTGGGCACGGGAGGCGAGGATGTCGTCGTAGCCTGTCTCGGCCGGGACGGTACGGTCCGGCGGGAGCACCATGCAGATGTCGAGCTGGGCACCGAGACTGCGGGCGAGCTGCACCCCGAGGGCCAGACCGTCCTCCCCGCTGGGGGTGGCGAGATATCCAACGACCAATCGCTTCATTGACGGTTCCGATCTGGCTCGAGGCGGGGTGTTTACGCGAAGCCGATGTATTTGGTCTCGAGGTATTCCTCGATGCCCTCGGTGCCGCCTTCGCTGCCGAGCCCGGATTGTTTGACGCCGCCGAAGGGTGCTGCGACGTCGGAAATCACCCCGCGGTTGACGCCGACCATGCCGCTCTCGAGCTTGTCGGCGACGCGGAACGCGCGATCGACGTCCTGCGTGTAGATGTACGCGGCGAGTCCGTATTCGGTGTCGTTCGCGGCGGCGACAGCTTCGGCCTCGGTGTCGAAACCGGTGATGGCGGCGACGGGTCCGAAGATTTCCTCCCGGATGATGCGGGCGCCGGCGGGTACCTCGTCGAGGACGGTCGGCTCGAAGAAGTAGCCGGGCCCGTCGACGGACTTGCCGCCGGTGCGGACCCGGGCCCCCGCGGCGACGGCGTCGTCGACGAGGGATGCCACGTTGCGACGTTGCTTGTCGTTGACTAGGGGCCCGACGTCGGTGCCGTCTTCGCTGCCCGGCCCGACGGTGAGTGCAGCGATCCGCTCGGTGAGCTTGGTGGTGAATTCCTCGCGTACCGAGTTGGCGACGATCAGGCGGTTCGCGGCGGTGCAGGCCTCGCCGCCGTTGCGCATCTTCGCGGCCATCGCACCGTCGACTGCGGCATCGATGTCGGCGTCGTCGAACACGACGAACGGGGCGTTGCCACCGAGTTCCATCGAGGTGCGCAGCACCTGCTGGGCGGACTGCTCGATGAGAATCTTGCCGACGCGGGTGGAGCCGGTGAACGTCACCTTCCGCAGTCGCGGGTCGGCGAGGAGAGGCGCGGTGACGGCAGCGGCGTCGAGGGTGGGGAGCACCGAGAGCACACCGGCGGGCAGGCCGGCGTCAGCGAAGATCTCGGCGAGCAGCAGCATGGTCAGTGGGGTGTCCTCGGCGGGTTTGACGATGATGGTGCACCCGGCGGCGAGGGCGGGGCCGATCTTGCGGGTGCCCATGGCGAGGGGGAAGTTCCAGGGGTGACGGCCAGGGTGGGTCCGACGGGGACCTTGGTGACCATGATCCGTCCGTTGCCGGAGGGGGAGGTGGTGTAGCGGCCCTGGATGCGGACGGCTTCCTCGCTGAACCAGCGCAGGAACTCGGCGCCGTAGTTCACTTCGCCGCGGCTCTCCGGCAGCGCCTTGCCCATTTCCATCGTCATCAGCAGGGCGAGGTCGTCGGTGCGTTCGATCACCTTCTCCCACGCCGAACGCAGGATGATCGACCGCTGCCGGGGTGCGGTGGCGGCCCACTCGTCCTGGACGGCGGCGGCGGAGTCCAGGGCGCGGAGTGCGTCTTTGCCGCCGGCGTCGGCGACGTCGGCGAGGTGGGCGCCGGTGGCGGGGTCGTACACCGGAAAGGTGCCGCCATCGATCGGGTCGGTCTGGGCGCCGTCGATCCACAGGCCGGTGGGCAGGGTGGTGCGGAGCCGTTCGAAATCTGTCATGGGAGTCCTTCTGGTCGGGGTGCGGGCGCTTCGCGCCCGTGCGCCTTTCTGGTAGAGGTGGCAACCAGAAAGGCGCACGGGTCAGACGAGGGAACGAACTATCTGCTCGATGACCGTCAACGCGTCCTCGAGCAGGTCGTCGCCGATCACCAACGGGGGAAGCAGGCGGATCACGTTGCCGTAGGTACCGCACGTCAGCAGGATGACGCCGTGCTCGAGAGCCTGGGCCGCGATGGCCTTGGTCAACTCCGCGTCCGGTTCGGTGGTTCCGGGCTTGACGAATTCCATCGCGAGCATGGCGCCGCGACCGCGCACGTCACCGATTACACCGACCTCGGCGGCGAGGGCGTGCAACCGCGGCAGGACGAGGTCGGCGATGTGCCGAGCCCGGCCCGGCAGGTCGAATGTCTGCATGGTGTCGAGGGCGGCGAGCGCGGCGGCACAGGCGACAGGGTTGCCGCCGTAGGTGCCGCCGAGTCCGCCGGGGTGGACCTTGTCGAGAAGTTCGGCCCGTCCCGTGATCGCGGAGAGGGGCATACCGCCGGCCATGCCTTTGGCCATGGTGATGATGTCGGGGACCACGTCCTCGTGCTCGCACGCGAACCAGGCGCCGGTGCGGGAGAACCCGGTTTGCACCTCGTCGGCGATGAAGACGACGCCGTTGGCGCGCGCCCAGGCGACCAGAGTGGGGAGGAATCCCTCGGCGGGCACGATGAATCCGCCCTCGCCCTGGATCGGCTCGATGATGATCGCCGCGAGTGAATCGGCGCCGATCTGCTTCTCCATCTGGCTGATGGCCCGCTGGGCGGCCTGCTCGCCGGTCAACCCGTCCTGATCGCGGTACGGGTACGACATCGGGAGGCGGTAGACCTCGGGAGCGAAGGGACCGAAGTGGGCCTTGTAGGGCATCGACTTGGCGGTCAGGGCCATCGTCAGATTGGTGCGGCCGTGGTAGGCGTGGTCGAATGCGACGACGGCGTCGCGTCCGGTGGCGAGGCGGGCGACCTTGATCGCGTTCTCCACCGCTTCGGCGCCCGAGTTGAACAGGACGGTCCGCTTCTCGTGATCGCCGGGGGTGAGGGCGGCGAGTTCCTCCGCGACCCGCACGTAACCCTCATACGGGGTGACCATGAAGCAGGTGTGGGTGAAATGTCCGACCTGCTCCCGAACTGCCTCGGCCACAGCGGGATCCGAGGCTCCCACGCTGGTGACGGCGATGCCGGAGCCGAGGTCGATGAGCGAATTGCCGTCGACGTCCACGATGACGCCACCGTCCGCGTCCGCGGCGTACACGGGCACGCTCGAGCCGACGCCCGCGGCCACGGTGGCGCGGCGGCGAGCGGTGAGGGCCGCCGACTTCGGGCCGGGAAGCTCGGTGACCAGTGCTCGCTTCTGCGGCAGCCGGTACTGGATGTCGTTCATCAGGGTGCAGTCCTCAGGGTCGTGACGGTAGATGGGAAAACGGGAGTCGAGGTCAGTCGTGTGAGCTCATGACGTGCTTGATGCGGGTGTAGTCCTCGACGCCGTAGCCGGAAAGGTCTTTGCCGTAGCCGGAGTACTTGAATCCGCCGTGCGGCATTTCGGCGACGAGCGGGATGTGGCAATTGATCCATACGGCGCCGAAATCGAGTGCGGCCGAAAGTCGTTGCGTGACACCGTGGTCGTGCGTCCACACGCTCGACGCCAGACCGTATCGGACGTCGTTGGCGAGGGTCACGGCCTCCTTCTCGTCCGAGAAGCTCTGCACGGTGAGGATGGGCCCGAATGTCTCTTCCTGCACGATGTCGTCGCGCTGGTCGACTCCGGTGATCACGGTGGGCTCGAAGAAGAAGCCCTGCTCGCCGGAACGTCTGCCGCCGGTGGCGATCTTGGCGGAGGCGGGCAGATCCGCAATTTTCGCGCTGACGGTGTTGAAGTGGTTGATGTTGTTGAGTGGACCGTAGAACGTGTCGGGGTCGTCCGGGAGCCCCGGCTTCAACGTCTCGGCCTTACGGACCAGTGCATCGACGAGCTGGTCGTGGATCGACTCGTGGACGAGGACGCGGGTGGCCGCTGTGCAGTCCTGGCCGGCGTTGAAGAACGCCGCTTCGGCGATTCCGTCGGCGGTCTTCTCGATGTCGACGTCACCGAACACGATTGCCGGCGCCTTGCCGCCCAATTCGAGGTGCGCGCGCTTGAGCTGGCGGGCGGCAGAAACGGCCACCGCGATGCCGGCGCGCACCGACCCGGTGATCGACACGAGTCCGAGCGCGGGGTGCTCGACGAGGGTCGCACCGGTCTCCCCGTTGCCCAGCACCACGTTGAACACGCCATCCGGCAGGATGCCCTTGGTCAACCGGGCAAGCACGAGAGTGCTGTTCGGGGTGGTGTCGCTGGGCTTGAGGACGATGGTGTTGCCGGCGGCCAGGGCGGGGCCGATCTTCCACAGCGCCATCATGAACGGGTAGTTCCACGGGGTCACCTGTCCGACGACACCGATCGGTTCGCGGCGCACATAGGACGTGAATCCCTCCACGTACTCCCCGGCGGCCTTGCCCTCGAGCATGCGGGCAGCCCCGGCGAAGAACCGGAGCTGATCTGCCCCGACCTTGATCTCCTCGTCGGCAATGACCTGTTTGGGCTGCCCTGTGTTGCGGCACTCCGCCTCGACGAGTTCGTCGCTGTGCGCCTCGATCGCGTCGGCCAGCTTCAGCAGTGCCGTCTGGCGCACGCTCGGCGTGGTCTTGCCCCAAGACACGAAGGCTCGCTCCGCCGCCTCGACGGCAGCGTCCACATCGGTCTTGGTGGACACCGGCGCACGGCCGACGACACTCTCGTCCACCGGATTGATCAAGTCGAGGGTCTCCGTCGTCGACGAGGCGACGAACTCGCCATTGATGTAGTTCTGGAGTACGTCGATCGACATCCGTACCGTTCCTCTCGTGGGGTCGAACGGCCCGCCGGCAAGCGTTCGCCGGGGTCCGTAGTGCATCTGGTAGTCAGTGTGCGCTGCCTCACAAGGTGGTGGCAGCTGACGAAATGGTGAAAGCAAGGCCGTTGGGCGCGCCGAGTTGTCCAGCCTTCAGAGCGGCCGGTGAGTGGTTCGATGGCGGATCCGGCCCGCCACGACGGTGAGCCCCACGCGGGAGGTGAGCAACGAGCCGGCGCCCTCGGTGAACGGGTTTCCGTCGAGGACGACGAAATCGGCCGCCTTGCCGGCGACGAGTTGCCCGGCGAGGTCGTCCCAACAGCAGGAATAGGCAGCGTCACGGGTCGCGTGCGCCAGTGCGTCCGCCATCGGGAGCGCGTACTCGGGCAGGTTGGGTGGCAGAGTCGGATCGATCGCGGACTTGCGCGTCGTCGCGACGTACATGTTGGGCAGCGGCGGATGCGGTGCGGTGGGGGCGTCGGAACCCAGCGCCAGGACCGCGCCCGCCGAGGTCATCTCGGGCCAGGGGTACGCCCGCTCGACCCGGTGGTCACCCAGAACGGCGCGCCAGTTCTCCTGGATCGCCGGGTCGGCGTGCACCGGCTGCATCGAGGCGACGACACCGAGTCGTGCCAGACGCTGCACGTTGTCCTTCGTGATCGTCTCGAGGTGTTCCATGCGGTGTCGACGCGGCCGGATTCCGTTGGCTGCGATTGCCTTCTCCAGCGCGGTGAGCCCGATCTCCGAGGCCTCGTCACCGATGGCGTGCATGGCCACCTGGAGTCCCGCGGCATCAGCCGCGGTGACCACGGGTGCCAGCGACTCGAGATCCCAGATCGGTTCGGCATTGGTGCCGTCGGAGTACGGCTCCTTCATGGTGGCGGTGCAGCTGTCGATGACACCGTCGATGAGGATCTTGATCCCGGCCATCCGCAGCCACGGCCCCTGCAGACGCTGGGCGTACGTCGCGGCCTTGCGGACCTGACGGACGTTCTCCTCCGTCGAATCGGTTCGGGTTATGAGCCAGTGCCCGGCTACCCGAAGCGGCAACGTGCCGCCCCCGGCTGCCAGGGCTCGCTCGAGCGCCGCCACCTCGTCCGCACCGAGTGCCATGTCGACGGCTCCGGTGACGCCGTCGGCCAGGTACCGCTCGAACGCCGCCGCGAGCGCGACGTCACGTTCGTGGTCGGTGACCACCTTCGCGAGGGTGGGCCACACGATCTGGGTCACCGCCGTTTCGTACAACATCCCGGTGGCGTGGCCCGTCGCCGGATCACGTTCGATCCGGCCGCCGAGGGGATCGGGCGTGTGGTCGTCGATCCCCAGTTCGTCGAGTGCTGCGGTGTTCACCCACACGGAATGGGCGTCGTTGGAATCGAGGTACACGGGGCGGTCCGCTTCGACCGCGTCGATCATCTGCCGGGTGGGCGGCCGGCCGCCGACGGCCGGAAACAGCCAGCTGCGCCCCAGAATTCGGGGTGCCGTCGGATTGCCGGCGGCGAAACGCCCGATGCGATCCTGGATGCCGGCCAGATCGACGGCGCTCTGGAGATCCACCTTCTGCAACGACTGCCCCATCATGAGCAGGTGGGTGTGAGCGTCGATGAACCCGGGCAGCACGAAAGCGCCGTCGAGTTCGACGATGTCGGCGTCGCGGGTCAGCGCGTCTGCGGTGACCGTATCCCCGACGTACGTCAGCCGGCCGTCCTCGACGATCATCGACTCCGCCCACGCGGGCTCGGCCGCAGTGAAGAATCGCCCGCCTCGGTAGTGGGTGGCCTTCGCTGTCATGGTGTTCTTCCTGTCCATCGAATTCATCAGACGATCACCGAGGTGGTGTAACGCACGGTGGGATCCTGGCCTACGGCGAGGGATGTGGCTTCGGTACGTGCAGAGAGAGCGGCGATCGCCGTAATCGGCAGCAGCACAACGAGACTGATCCCGGCCACGATGACACCGAACGACGGATAGCCGACGGCCTCGGTGACGAGAGTGCCGAAGAGCGGGGCGAACGCGGAACCGACCAGGTAGGTCCCGAGTAGTGGGGCGGACCAGCGGCCGGACGAATCCAGTGCGGCCGCGATGGCCACCACGTAGATGAAGGCCGCCGCGTAGACGGTGTTCCACGTAATGATGAGCACCAGGTAGGTGGTGGGCTCGGTGGTCAGGCACGCGCCCAGTTTGAGGGCGGCGCCGAGTGTCAGCAGAACGGCCACGGGAACCGTGCGCCCGAGACGGGAGCCCAGAGCGGTGAGGATCAGTGCGATACCGATACCACCTGCAGTCGATGCGGACAGGGCCAAGCCCATCTGCTGTTCGGTCAGCCCCGCGTGCTCGAATCCCATGATGCCGGACACCGCCCACAACGAGTCCTCACCGATCGCCCAGACGGCGAACAGCACGAGCAGCGATGCTCCGGCGACCGTGACGCGTTTCCGGGTGACCCCTTCGGGCAGTTCGGCGCGGGTTCTCGTCGTGCCTGCCCCGAGGTCGGGGGCGGTCGGCAACCAGGTCATGGTGAGTGCAGTGGCCAGTGCGAGTACGGCCACGATGCCGAAGGCGTTGGTCATCCGTGTGCCGAGAATCGGGATCAGCGCGAGGACACCGGTGACGGCCACGCGATTGACGAGACCGCTCAGTCCGGAGACACGGTTCGGGTTGGTGAACGCCGCCATCGCCGCGCCGCCGACGGCGACGGCACCGCCGGCCCCGAGGCCTCCGACGACGATCGCGATGCAGGCGATCGGTGCGGACGGAACGACGGCTGCCGCCCCGAATCCGGAGGCCATGACGACGAGGCCCGCCCGGCCGAGCCGCCGCCGGAACTGTCCGGCCGCCCATCGGGTGGTGGCGAGGCATACCAGCGCACATGCCAGCAACGATCCCGTCAGAACGGCACCGGCGACGGTCTGGGACACGCCGAGATCGTCGACCATCGCGATGATCATGAGCGGGACGAGGTTGGCGGTCATGTATCCGACCACGAAGACGCTGAACGTGGCGATTCCGCTCCTGGCCGTCAGTGGGACGCGGAGGCCGTGAATTTTTGGGGTTTCCGGTGGTTGCACGAGGAGAACTCCGTGTCTCGAGTAGTGTGCCGGACCGCTCGCGGGACGTCCTCCCGGTGAGATACGGATCACTTAGCGAATCATATTCGTTAAGTATGCGGAGCCTCGGGTTCGGGTGCAAGACCTCAAACGAACGAAATTCGTTAATGTTGTGTTTCGGTGTCCGTACAGGTCACCGGTACCGAATCCTCTGACAGAATGGAGTCGATGCTCGGGTTCCGATGGCCGATCTGTCCAGCCACGTTCCCGGGATGACGGGTCAGGGTGGCACACACCAGACCGCAACGCGCAGGAGCCCGACATGACCGTTCCCGTCCGCTGGATGTTGTCCCAGCCGGATCTGGCTCTCGAACTCCGGGGCGGAGCCGCCGGCCTCGGTAACGAGATCACCTTCGCCATCACCACCGAATTGTCCGATCCGTTCCGGTGGCTCTCCGGTGGGGAACTGCTGCTCACCACAGGGCTGCGACTGCCCCTGACAGCGGCCGACCGGGCCCGGTATCTACGCGGACTCGACGGCGTGGGAGTGGCCGCCGTCGGATTCGGCACGGGGCTGTCGCACCCGGAGGTGCCGGAGGACCTCGTCGCTGTGGCCGACGACCTCGGTCTTCCGCTGCTGGAGGTGCCGTTGCCGACCCCGTTCGCCGCCGTCGTCAAACGCGTGATGAACCGTCTGGCCGAACAAGAATACGAGTCGGTCCTGCGGGCGTCCCGGGCACAGCCACGGATGACGCGGGCCGTCATCTCGGGTGGAACCGGCGCCACCGTCCGTGAACTCGCGATGGCCACCTCCGCCACGGTGCTACTTCTCGATCTGTCCGGCAGGGTACTCGAACACCATCCCGCGCGACCGGACGACGAGGTACTCGACGAAGTGCGCGATGTGCTGGCGGCAGGAACGGGTGGAGCGTCGAGCAGCGTGTCGCTGGCGCGGTCGGGGGCCTCGATCACCGTCCAGCAGATCAGTGTCGGAAGCACCCCGCACGGGCATTTGGCGGTGATCAGTCCGACGGCGCTCAGCCACGTCGATCAGATTCTGCTGGGTCACGCCAATTCGCTGCTGGCGCTGGACTTCGAGAAGCCCGCTCGCTTGCGCGTCGCGCAGAATCAGCTCAATTCGCACGCGCTCGGTCTGCTGCTGACCGACGATCGCGATCTGGCGCCTGCGTGGGAGCAGATTCGGGGCGCGACCGATGCCGACGGGATGGTGCGAGGTCTGACGGTGGTCGCCGAGACTCTGGAACTCGCGCAGCGGGTGGAGTCGGCGGTCGCCGCGGCGATGGACACGGTTGGGCGCCAGCTCTTCTCGCGTCGCCACGACACCCGGATCACAGTTCTTCTCCGTGGAACCGACGACGTGGACTTCGCACGGTCGATGCTGAGCGCGCTGCCCCCGGGCACGCGCAAGGCGGTCCGAGCCGGGTTGAGCGGGCGACGGGAGCTGTCCGGTGTCGTGGCGGCGATCGAGCAGTCGCAACTCGCGGCGTCGGCGGCCGAAGCCGGGGCCGAACCACTGGAATTCG
The DNA here is from genome assembly GCF_018343855.1 of Rhodococcus sp. USK13. Lineage (NCBI taxonomy): Bacteria > Bacillati > Actinomycetota > Actinomycetes > Mycobacteriales > Nocardiaceae > Rhodococcus > Rhodococcus sp. USK13. The sequence goes on from NZ_CP069242.1 coordinate 2,770,059, forward strand.
CGGCGCTCACCGGCAGTGCCCTACTCGCGTTCAGCGCGACCCGCGAAGTACTCAATTCGCTGGCGGACACGATGATTGCGCCCATCGACGACTACGACCGCGTCAACGGCACAGAGCTTCTGGCGTCGTTACGGGCGTTTCTCGAGGCGAACGGGCATTGGGAGTCGGCGGCCGCCGCGATGGGCGTGCACCGGCACACCCTGCGCAGCCGGATGGCGCGGATCGAAGCCCTGATCGACTGCAGGCTGGACGTTGCGCGGGTGCGCGCCGAACTACTGCTCGCGATCATCGCCCGGCAGTCGTGACTGCCGGGCGATGATCGACGCGGTCTACTGTCCGAGGCGCGCGACGATATCCGCGGCGGTGCGCTGACCCATCCGGACGGCGCCGTCCACGTGCTGGTAGCCCTCGGCCGCGATGTCCGAGCAGGAGAAATGGAACGGCCCCACCGGGGTCCGCGTGTCCTTTCCGTACCGGTGCAGGCCACCGAGGTCGAAGCTGGCGGCGTACGCGCCCCGCGTCCATTCCTCGGAGCCCCAGTCGGACTCGTAGTACACCACCGGCTCGGCCGCCTTCGGTCCGAGGTAGCGGGCGAGCGAGCCGAGAATGGTGGCGCGACGCTCCTCTTCGCTCAATTCGAACATCGCGTCGGCTTTCTCGTCCGACACGAACGCGACGAGGGTACCCCGGGTGTCCTCGTAATTGGTGTTGTCGTACACCTCCTGCACGATCTCCGAGGCCCCGAAGCCGGTGCCGGACAGACCGTCTTCGCGCCAGAACGGCGTCTCGTACACGGCGTGCACCTTGATGACGAGTCCGAGTGACTGATGCTGATGCATCTGGTGCTGGCGGCGCGGCAGCGGCGGATCGTAGGAGATCCGGGAGTACAGGTTGGGCGGCACCGCGAGCACGACCCGCGACGCCTCCACACGGACGTCGCCGTCGGCCAAAACGACGGCACCCTGCTCGCTCCACTGCACGGTGCGCACGGGTGCGTTCAGGAACACGTCGTCCCCGAGTGCGGCGGCCATCCGGATCGACACCTGCTGCATGCCGCCGATGACGCGCTTGTCGAGGATGAAGTCCTCGTCCACGAGGTGCGAGAACGAGCCGGCGGACGCGGCCATCAGGACGGCTTGCAGCGCGGAGAATGCGTGCGCGGGCTTGGTGAGCATGCCGCCGGCGATGAACAGGCCGATGTTGTCGCGGGCTTCGGCGTCGTCGGACTGCTCGATCAACCAGTGTTTGAACGAGATGGTGTCGAGCTCGCGGGCACGGGGATGCGCCCAGGGCTCCTCTGCGCCGACCTGCGCTGCGAGGTCGTCGAGAATGGAGATCAGGCGGTCCATCTCCTTCCGCGTCGTCTCGTCGACGGGAAACGATTCACCGGTGTAGCGGGTGCGCTTCCCGGCGGCCGAGATGTAGACGGATTCGCCCTCGCGGTAGCGGTCGAACGTCTCCAGGCCGAGCTCGTCCAGCAAGGAGATCAGCGCCGTCTGATCGGGCGAGACCCATTGGCCGCCGATTTCGAGCGTGGCCCCGTCGATCGTGTCGGTCCAGGTGCGTCCTCCGACGCGGTCGCGCGCCTCGAGGACTGCGACGGACAGGCCTGCCTTGCGCAGTGCGGTCGCGGCGGCCAGCCCGGACGGGCCGGCACCGACAATGGCGACATCTCGCTGGAGAGTGGGCACTTTCGAACTCCTTCGATCGGTGGTGAGGTATGGGGTTACGGCGATTGGGGTCATCGGCAGCGGGTCAGTGCGAGAGTGAGCTCGGCATCGATCACGCAGATACTCGAATTGTCCACCCGATCGCGACTGCGGAGCTCGCCGAGCATGTGTGACAGCCGTTCCGCGGCCGTCGGATGCCGGTCGAGCCAGGCGGCGACGGCGTCCGCCGCGGAGGTGTCGGGGGAGGCGTCCTGCAGAACCGAGCCGATCAGCGCGTGCCAGTGCTCTTGCAGGTTGTCGACGAGGACGGCCGCCGCCATCGTCTCCCAGTAGGCGGTCCCGGTCTCGCCGACGGAGAATCGTTCCGACAGCCAGTCGAGGCCGATGACCTTGCCGAATTCTCGGTAGGTTTCCGCAACCTGGGTGATCGGCAAGCCGAGTGTGCGTGCGGTGTCCTCGAGTGCGAACGCTTGCGCGAGGATGCGCAGCGTGCTCAAGTCCTGCGCGGGTGCACCGGTCAGCCGGGGCAGGGCGGTAGCCAGTTCGCGGACGGGGTCGGTGAATCGCTCGATCGACGCGCAAGCGTCGGTGTCCGCGGTGCGGTGCCGCAGGAGCCACGACGTGGTGCGCTCGATCAGGTCCTGGATGCCGAAATGCAGATTCAACCTCGTGCGGTGGGAGGCACCCGGCAAGGCCAGTACCTGGTCCCACAGGCGATCGATGTCGAACACCTGCCGCACCACCGCGTAGGCGCTGGTGATGTCGGGGGTGCCGACACCGAGGCGCTCCTCCAAGCGATGGATCAGTCCGGGTCCCACTCGGTCGATCATGTCGCCTGCGACGAGCACGGCGACGATCTCGCGGGCCAATCGGTGACCGCTGATCTGCTGCGGTACCCGCTCCCGGATCGGTGCGGGAAAGTAGTCCGCCAGGACACCGTCGAACACCGCGTCGTCGAGGACCGGGGAGGCGAGTAGTTCCGTGACGACGAGATTCTTGGACTGTGCCAACAGGACGGCGATCTCGGGACGGACCAGTCCCTGCCCGGCGCGGTGTCGTGCAGTCAGTTCCGCTGCGGTCGGGAGGACCTCGGCGGACCGACTGAGTCCTGCGTCCCGTTCGAGGTTCTCGATCAGCCGTTCATGACGTCCGAGAAGGAAGGGGGCGTGCACCTCGGCGAGACTGATCGCGAGGGTCTGGGCCGACGCGTCGGCCAGGACCGACTCGGCAATCTCGTCCTGGACGCGAGCGAGGAGCGAGTTCCGTTCCGCGGCAGGCAGTTCTGCGGCCGCTACCGCCGCGTCCACCGCGATCTTCAGGTTCACTTCGCGATCGGAGGTGGCGACACCGGTGGCGTTGTCGATGAAGTCCGCGTTGATGCGGCCGCCCCTCAGCGCATACTCGATGCGGGCCCGCTGGGTGAACCCGAGGTTCCCGCCCTCGCCGACCACTGCGGCGCGCAGCATGTCGGCGTCGACGCGGACGGAGTCGTTGGCCGGGTCGGCAGCGTCGGCGTTGCTTTCCGCGGACGCCTTGACGTAGGTTCCGATTCCGCCGTTCCACAACAGATCGACCTCGGCCGTGAGCAGGGCCTTCACCACCTCGTGCGGGGGCAGTTCGGCTTCCTCGACGCCGAGCCGTTCGCGCACCCGAGCAGACAGCGGAATCGTCTTGGTGGTTCGGGGCCACACCCCGCCACCGGCGGACACCACGTCGCGGTCGTAGTCGTCCCAGCTGCTTCCCGGCAACCCGGCCAGTCGTTCGCGCTCGCGGTAGGACGCTTCGGAATCCGGGTCGGGGTCGAGGAAGATGTGCCGGTGGTCGAAGGCGCCGACGAGGCGGATCGCGCGACTGAGCAGCATGCCGTTGCCGAAGACGTCCCCGGACATGTCGCCGATCCCCACCACGGTGAACGCGTCGGTGTCGACGTTCTTGCCCATCTCGGCGAAATGTCTACGTACCGAAACCCATCCACCGCGTGCGGTGATACCCATCGCCTTGTGGTCGTAACCCGCCGAACCTCCGGAGGCGAAGGCGTCGCCGAGCCAGAAACCGCGGCGCACCGCAATGCTGTTGGCGAGGTCGGAGAACCGCGCCGTCCCCTTGTCGGCGGCCACCACCAGATACGGATCGTCGCCGTCGTAGAGCACGGTGTCGCGGGGGTGCACCACCTCGCCGTCGACGATGTCGTCGGTGACGTCGAGCAATCCCTCGATGAAGGTCGTGTACGCCTGCCGCACAGCACCGGGAGCCGGATCGGTGCGCACGACGAACGCGCCCTTCGCGCCCATCGGAACGATCGGCGAGTTCTTCACGTGCTGCGTCTTCATCAGTCCCAGTACCTCGGTGCGGAAGTCGTCCTTGCGGTCCGACCAGCGCAGACCGCCGCGGGACACCGTGCCGCTGCGCACGTGACTGCCCTCGACTATTCGAGAGTGCACGAAGATCTCCCGGTAAGGGGTGACGGGAGCGGACAGCGAGAGCAGCGCAGGATCGATCTTGAACGCCGCCGCGGTGCCGGTTCCCGCCGTGCGGTCGTGCTGAAACCAGTTGGTGCGCAGTACGGCCGAGATGAACGACAACAGGCCGCGCAGCAGGCGGTCCTCGTCCAACGTCGTGGTCTTCTCGATGGCGGTGAGGAGGATCTTCTCCGCATCCGCGACGGCCGCGCCCCGATCGGTCTGCGCGGGATCGAAGCGAGCCGCGAACAGTGCGCCGAACCCGCGCACGAAACTGCTGTTGCGCAACAGGATTGCCACGATGTTCGGCTCCGACAGGCCGAGTCCCACCTGGCGGAGATAACGGCAGGCCGCACGGATCAGGACGGCGTCGGACCACGACACATTGGCGGCCGGAATGAGACGGGTGAATCCGTCCACCTCCAACTGGCCGGCTGCCGCGGCCCCGAACGCGGCGGAGACGAGGCCGGGAGTCGTGCTGTCCCAGGCGGAGCCGTCGGTGCTGAAATCGAAGCGGTGCACTACCGTCTCGCCGGATTCAGCGGCGGGAAGCTGCTCATGGGAAGCAACCCGCAAACCGAGGTCGGCGAAGAGCGCGACGAGTTCCGCGAGCAGGGGAGCCTGCGGCCAGACCATCACGGCCGCCCGCCCGGACCCGGTGTCGGCGGGGTCGAGGAAACGTAGCTGCGGTGCGGTGTCGCCCGATGCTTGTACCGCGCTCGATACGGCGCGCTCGTCCTGATGTGGACGAGGAGTGTCGGTCGTGCTCGGAATGACACCGGTAAAGCTCATCGTGTGGCTCCTGACCCCTGATCTGGCAAACGCGTGACTGGGGACAAGTCTGCCGAGGAGAGACGCACGCCACAGCCGACGAAGTGGAGCGTCGAGCAGCGGCTGGTGCGACATTTAGGCACCCGTGAGTACTTATTAACCGCGGGTGGTTATGAAGTACGCACGGCTCGCCAGGTGGACACCGCCGCCGTGCCCAGAAGACCTCCGGTGATCACGAAGATCGACGCCGTACCCGCGACACCGGCCATAGCGCCTGCGGCCAAGGGGATCAGCACCTGGCCCAGGCGGTTACCGGTCAGGCGCAGAGACAACGCGGCGGCCCGGTTGGGGCCGGTGACGAGGCCGGTCACCCAGGTCATCGTCAGCGGTTGCCCGATGCCCCAGAAGAAGCCGGCCACCACCAGGAGCAAGGCCATCCACCACGGATCGCGGACGAACGGCAGGAGCGCGGTGGGCAGCGCCGAACACAAAGTCGCGGAGATGAGCAGTCGCTGTCGCGGTGCCCGGGTGAGCAGCCACGGCAGAAACGCCCGGGACACGATCGATGCCGCGGTGCGCGCGGTGAGCAGCAACGACACCAGGAGAACGCTGAAACCGAATTCGTGGCCCAGGACGGGCAGATAGGCCACGACGACGTCGACGGAGGCGAGGACGATGAGGCTGCTGAACACCGCGGGTCGCATACCGGGCGTCGAGATCATGCTCGCGACGGATTGCTGCTGGTCTTTCGCGGCCGGCTTCCTGGACTGCGGACGCTCGCGGATCGGCCACGCGAACGGAATCGACGCCAGCGACACCGCGGCCATGACCGCCAGCGCGAGAGTGGTCTGCACCGGTCCGCCGTCCGAGCTGCGGGCCGCGATCAGCCCCACGACCGGCACGCCGACGGCCTGACCGACCGACACGCCGAGGGTCAGGCCCGCGAACCCCTTGTCCAGCTCGCCCGGTTTCGACAGCAAGGTGATGAATCCCTGCCCGGCCACGGTGACGAGGATCTGGCCGAACCCGAGGACCACATTGCCCACGCCGAGCACGATCAGGTCGTTGCTGAGCGCGATCACCACGACACCGAGTGTCGTGAGCGCGACGCCGGTACGCAGGACTGCGGCCGCGTGCCGCTGGTCGACCGCCCGCCCGATGCGGACCGCGACGAGCAGGGGTGCCAGCGAGAACAGGGCCGTCACGATTCCGATAGTGACCGCGTCACCGCCGAGAGCGAGGACACGGTACGAGACGAGAACGCGGACGGCGTGATAGACGGCCTGTAGTAGTGCGGTGGCGATGCAGACGTTGAGGAACCAGTGCTTCAACGGATCACCCGTTGATCACCCGACGATCGCCGAGCGGCGCCTGCAAAGGCACCTCGAGCGTGCCGAACACTGCGACCAGGATGCACATCTTGTCGGCCGACTCCGGCAGGCTTCCGGTGCGTAGGGAGATGGTGACGGTGGTGTCCGTCTCGGTGACGGTCGCATCGGCGCCGTAACACTCCGGGGTTCCGGTGACGAAATGGATCGCGACCTTGTTGCCGTCGGCGCGGGACCACGACTCGAACGGGGTCGGATGGGCGCGGACGATGTCGGGCCGGGCGGTGAACACCGTACCGAATTCCTCGCCGGGTACCTCGCTGGGCACGGGCATCCCCGACGACGGATGGGTGGGGCTCGGGTCGACGGCGGATGCGATCTCGGGGGGAATCGTCGGTTCGTCGGTACTCGAGGTGGACCCGCATCCGGCGACGGCAAGGCAGGCCAGCACTGCGAGGGCGATTACGCGCATAAGCCACGGTAACCCCGTCACGCGAGCAGTCCTGAGACCAGCGCAATTGCCGGAATCGCCGCCAAAGTGGTGACGAAGGCCGTGTCCCGCGCCAGCACGGTTCCGCACCGGTACCGGCTGGCGTAGACGAAGACGTTCTGCGCCGTCGGCAGGGTCGACACAACCACGATCGCGAACAATTCGTGTCCCTCGAGGCCGAGCAGGTATCGCGCCATCAGGTACGCGAGGACGGGTTGCACGCCGATCTTGAGCACCGAAGCCAGTGCGACGTCCCGGCGTGGACTCGTTCCCTTCTCGAGGACGCGCACCCCGTACAGCGAGATACCGAAGGCGAGCAGGGCACCCGGTACGGAGGCGCCGCCGATGAGCCGGAACGGTTGCATCACCGCTTCGGGCGGGGTCCAGTCGACGAGGGCAAGTATCAGTCCCGCGGCGCCGGCCACGACGATCGGGTTCTTGAACGGGGCGGTCACGGTCTCGAGTCGCGATGCGCTCCTGCGCAACGTGGTGATGTCCAGGATGGTCAACGCGATCGGCGAGTACACGATTATCTGGAACAGGAGCAGTGGGGCCACGAACGACGCGTCACCGAGCACGAACACCGCAATGGGAATGCCCAGGTTCGCGGAATTGACGTACGACGCCGACAACGCCCCGATCGTCAGCTCCGGTAGCGACCTGCGCAGCCATACCCGCGCCACCACCATGTACAGTGCGCCGACTGTCAAAGCGGTCGCAGCAGCGACGGCCAGCGTCGGCGAAAAGATCACGGAAAGGTCGGACGATGCAAGCGAATCGAACAGCAGCGCTGGTGTCGCGACGAAGAACACCAGCCTGCCCAGGACGGATTCGCCCTCCGCTCCGAGCGTTCCACGCCGGCCGAGAATGTAGCCGATCGCAATGATCACGAAGATGACGGTGAACCCCGCAACTATTCCCGACACGCTGCGGGGCACCTCCTCGACCGGTGAGCCTCTTGTCGGCAAACCGTCCGAAGTCTAGTGGGCGCCTTTCCGGTGGGTGACAATAGGCTCGAGCGGGAAACGGGAGAGGCACGTGCGTTCGGACGTGGACGAGGAGTTGCGATGCTGCGTCGGACGACCATTCTGTGCGCGCTGTTCTGCGCCTGCGTTCTCACGGCGGTCACGGCTCCCGCTACGTCTGCGCTGGCGCCCCCATCGAGCGGCGACCCGCAATTGGTGTCGCTCGCCGGACAGGTTCTGAGCCGCAGCTATCGTGAGAACGCCAGTGTCGCATACGTGGACGTCACCGGAACCCGGTTCGCCCACTTCGGCGCGGCCGACGACACCGAGTACGAGATAGGTTCTCTCACCAAGGCGTTCACCGCGCAGCTGTTCGTCGACGCGGTGGCGCGCGGTGAGGTGCGCGAGGACACCACCGTCGGAGAATTGCTGCCGTTGCGTGGTGCGCCGGTCGCCGACGTGACCCTGCTCGAATTGGCCTCGCACACGTCGGGACTGGCCCAGTTTCCGATGACCACCGATGCCGTTGTGGCGGTGGGCCACTGGGTGTCCGCGACCAATCCCTTCACATACGACCGGGAGGCGCTGCTGCAGCAGGTGCAGTCGGCGCAGCTCGGCAGTCGCGGAATCTACGCGTATTCGACGGTCGGTTTCGCGTTGCTCGGACAGGCGTTGGCCGCAGCAGTCGGCACCGACTATCCGTCGCTCCTACGCGAACGGATGCTGGTACCGCTCGGGTTGTCGGATACCTGGTTACCGCTGACTGCGGCAGACCTGCCCGCCGACGCCACCCGCGGATTCGACGTGCTGCACCGATCGCAGGCCCCGTGGCCGCTCGACGCCTACGCTCCCGCCGGTGGGCTGCGGTCCACGGCGGCGGACATGGCGGGCTACGTTCGGCAGCTTATCGACGGCACGGTGCCGGGCAGCGCCGCGATGGATCAGCGGTGGATCGGCAACACCTACCGGGCATTGACGTGGTCGGTGGTGCCGTTCGAGGGCCGCGAGTACACGCTCCACGGCGGGGCGACGGGCGGCTTCCAGTGCACCGTGGTTCTCGATCGGCGCGGTGAGCGCGGATTGGTCATCCTCACCAACACCATCGGTGGCCTCGAGCAGCAGGGACTCGACATCTTGTCGTCGCTCTGAGCTCATGCGAGTGCGACCAAAGGCTCGGCGTCACCGTCATACCCCTGGCGGGTATGTGCCGCTACAGTGGAAGTCATGACCCCGGCGGCGAGACGAAGGCGTGTGCCCACCGCACGCATTGCGTTACTGGTCACGGTGGCGGCTGCGGTCCTTGTGATGCACAGTGTCACCGCCGCTTCCGCTCCGGCTCATGACGGTTCGTTGCATGCCGTGGCCGCCTCGCACGACCCCGGCACGAACCACGGCCACGACTGCGGAAACGAGTGCGAACAGTCGCACCCCAACGGGCATCACTGCGCCGGCGTGGTCGTCGTGGCACCGGTGCTCACTCGTGCGACGGTGCCCTGCGTGGCCGGTGCCGAGGCGCCGTCGCCGACGTCGCGGGTGAGTGTCGACCGGGTGCAGTCCGGACTTGGACCACCGGCGTGGACCGTGTTGTCATTGGCGCAGCTGTCGATACTGCGGGTGTGACGGGGAGTCCGGAGCTCAGGGCTCCGGCGGAGCTTGCTGCCACTTTCCCGAAGCATGTCCATGAGGAGATTTCCCATGCGTTCCACCTATGCAGCTTTCATTGCCGCGGCGGCCGGCGCCGCGCTCGTCCTCGCCGGCTGCGGCACCGACTCGTCCGACCCGAGCAGCTCGGGCGCCTCGGCGACGTCCCACTCCCTGTCGACCTCGGCCGACGCCGGTAGCGGGGCCGAAGCACAGTTCAACGACGCCGATGTCACATTCCTGCGCGGCATGTATCCGCATCATGCGCAGGCGGTGCAGATGGCGGAGATGGTCGACGGCCGCACCGACAACGCCGAACTGCTGGCGCTCGCCCAGCGGATCGAGGCCGCTCAGGCACCGGAGATGGATCAGATCACCGGGTTGCTCGCTCAGGCGGGTGACACCGCTCCGACGTCAACCGGTCACGAAGGGATGGACCACGGGTCGGGTGACGGAATGATGTCCGAAGACGACATGTCCACCTTGATGGGCATGTCGGGGCCCGAGTTCGACCGGATGTGGCTGACGATGATGATCGAGCACCATGAGGGCGCCGTCGAGATGGCCGACACCGAACTGGCGGAGGGCGAGAATCCCGATGCCAAGCAACTCGCCACCGGCATCGTCAGCGCTCAGCAGCGGGAAATTGCCGAGATGCAGGCGATGCTCGGCTAGCTCCGCTCGGAATACGCCGAAGGCCGCGTAGTCCGTGGACTACGCGGCCTTCGGGTGTCTGTGAAGAAGCTGCTACCGGCTGGTGAAAGGCAGCAACGCCATCTCGCGAGCGTTCTTGACGGCAACGGCAACCTGACGCTGCTGCTGCGGAGTCAGGCCCGTCACGCGGCGGCTACGGATCTTGCCGCGATCGGAGATGAACGTGCGGAGAAGGTTGATGTCCTTGTAATCGACGTACTCGATCTTCGCCGCGAACAACGGGTTCTTCTTCGGCTTGCGTCCCTCGACGGGACGCGGCTTCTTCGACGGTGCTCTCTTGACTGCCATCTTCTTCCTTTACCAGCTCGACTTGTGGACGCCTGGCAGCTCCCCGCGGTGTGCCATCTCGCGAACACGCACGCGAGAGAGCCCGAACTTCCTCAGGTGGCCGCGCGGACGTCCATCCGCAGCGTCTCGATTGCGCAATCGTACCGGACTCGAGTCCCGGGGCAGACGCTGCAGTGCCGTCTGCGCCTGCGCGCGCTCGTCATCGCTGCTCGACGGGCGGCGGATGACCTCTTTCAGTTCGGCCCGCCGCTCCGCGTAGCGCGCAACGATGATTTTGCGCTGTTCGTTCTTTGCGATCTTCGACTTCTTCGCCATCGGGGGTGTCTTCTACTTTTCTTCTCGGAAATCGACGTGGCGCCGGACGACGGGGTCATACTTCTTCATCACCAGTCGGTCGGGGTCGTTGCGGCGGTTCTTCCTGGTGACGTAGGTGTATCCCGTACCCGCCGTCGACTTCAGCTTCACGATCGGACGGATTTCGTTCCGGGCCATCAGACCTTCTCTCCGCGGGCCCGGATCTTGGCAACCACGGCCTCGATTCCGTCCCGGTCGATGGTTTTGATCCCCTTGGCGGAGACGGTGAGAGTGATCCGCCGCCCCTCGCTGGGCAGAAGATATGTCTTCTTCTGAATGTTCGGATCCCAGCGCCGATTGGTGCGCTTGTGGGAGTGCGATACGGACTTGCCGAATCCTGGCCGGCGTCCGGTCACTTGGCAATGTGCCGACATGGGCATTCCTTTCTGTCTCCTCCCGCATCCAGGCGACTACCGGTCAGCAAGGTGATGACAATCATTTTCGACAACGACGAAAAACCAATGTAGCGTTTCTCGGTAAGCAATGACAATCGTTATCGAAAGGGTGCTCGTGAGTGAGATTCACCGGACGCCGCTCGTCCTGGTATCCGGATGGAGCGGCCCCACCGACACCGTCGCGCGGTCGCTGCTCCGTGACGACACCGTGGTCGTGCATCACGACCTCGACCTCGTGCACGAAGGCGTCGTGCGGCGCACCGTCACCACGATGGAGTCGGGGCGAGAGCGCACCCGCGTCGGAATCCTCGAGCTCGCGCACGGCTGTATCTCCTGCACACTCCGGGAAGACCTGCTCCCGTTGCTCCGCCGCCTTCATGCGCGCAGCTCCGTGCAGCGCATCGTGTTGCACCTCGACCGCCGGCTCGAACCCGAGGCCGTGTGCTGGGCAATCGAGCACGTGGTGGTGTCCGGGGTGGTCGGCCAGCTTGACGGAACCGCCTCACGCGATGTCCGTGTCGAGGCCGTGATCACGTGCATCGACGCCCAGACGTGGCTCGACGACGCGACCGGTGACGAGGCTCTGGACGACGACCGGACCGTCGCGCAGGTCGCCGTCGGGCAGGTCGACTTCGCCGACGCCCTGGTGGTATCGGGCAGCGCCGGCGACGGGTGGCAGCAGGCCAGGCTCCACGCCGTCCTCGCGCGGCTCGCTCCCGGCGCACCGATCGCCTGGGACGTCGACGGACTCGACGTCGAGCGGTTACTCCTGGAAATCCCCTCCGGTGCCCGGCGCGGCGAGCTGACGAACGCCCACTCACCTCTGCTGCGGGGGCAACCTCCGCTGTCGCACGACTGCGGGGTCATGATCGTCGAGTTCTCGGCGAACCGGCCCTTCCACCCCGAGCGACTGCACGAGGCCATCGACGTTCTTCTGGAGGGTGTGGTCACGGCGCGCGGCCGGGTGTGGGTGGCCACGCAGCCCGACGAGGCGCTGTGGCTCGAATCCGCCGGTGGGGGACTGCGGGTGGCGAGTGCGGATCGATGGCTGGCCGCGATGACCCCGGCCGAACAGGATCAACTCCCCACGGCGCGGCGAGCAATGGCGGCTCTGTGCTGGGACGAACGGTTCGGCGACCGGCACAGCTCGATGGTGGTTCTGGTGCACGCGGCCGACCCCAGCGACATCGACCGGACGCTCCAGTGGGCGCTGGTCACCGACGAAGAACTCGCCGACGAGGCCGCGTGGGAGTCGTGGCCCGACCCGTTCGGCCAGTTCCACGAAGACCCCTGCGACAGCAGCGAATCACCGTACGCAGAACCCGACAGCTCGAGAGAGGGACACGAATGAAACCGAACATTCACCCCGACTATCACCCCGTGGTCTTCCAGGACGCCAGCACCGGAACCACGTTCCTCACGCGGTCGACGGTGACCAGCGACCGCACTGTGGAGTGGGCGGACGGCAACACCTATCCGCTGGTGGTGGTCGACGTGACCAGCGAGTCGCACCCGTTCTGGACCGGCGCGCAACGCGTCATGGACACCGCGGGCCGCGTCGAGAAGTTCGAACGCCGATATGGAGTGCGCAAGCGCCTGTGAGTACTTCTTAACACTCCGTGGTTGAGAAGTACTCACAGGCGACGAATGAGGAGAGAGAAAGATGGCAGTACCCAAGCGCAAGATGTCGCGGTCCAACACGCGTAGTCGCAGGTCGCAGTGGAAGGCTCAGGTTCCCGAGCTGGTGGAGGTGACTGTCGGGGGAACCACCCATCGTGTACCCCGCCGGTTGGTGAAGGCCGTGAAGCTGGGCTTGCTGGACCCGGCTGACAGGTAGGCCCGGCCAGGCCGGGACGAAACGGCGGCAGGCCCGCGTGCGAACCTTGGCGGGTGCTGCTCTACATCCTCGAACTGGTGGGCATCGCGGCGTTTGCGGCGTCGGGTGCCCTGGTGGGCGTGACGAAGCGGCTCGACATCTTCGGGGTGTGCGTGGTCGGTGTCTTCACCGGTATCGGTGGTGGCATCGTCCGCGACCTCCTGCTGGACATCCATCCGCCCACGTCGCTGGGGAGCTGGCCCAACTTCGGCACTGCCCTCGGCACGTCGTTGCTGGTGTTCTTCCTGCACTCGGCGCTCGGCCGACTGCGCCGAGAGATCCTCGTGCTCGACGCGGTGGGTATGGGCCTGTTCGCGAGTACGGGTGCGGTGATTTCCCTCGACCACGGCGCGAGCCCCCTGGCCTCGTGCCTGATCGGTGGCACGGCGGCCATCGGTGGGGGAATATTGCGCGACGTGTTGGTGAATGAAGTTCCGCTGCTGCTCCACAGGGATCTCTACGCAATCCCCGCGCTCCTGGGGTCGGCGCTGGTGGTCGTGTCGAGTGAACTGGGGTCCGGTCCGAACGCCGCTCTGATCGCGGGCACGGCGCTGGCCTCGGTGCTCCGTCTGCTCGCACTCTGGCGAAAGTGGAGCCTGCCGGGACCGCGCATCGTGGAGTGATCACATCCGGCTCCGTACCGACCCTTCTCAGCCATTACTCAGTCGGCCGGGTCAAACTGTCGGGTATGCGCATTCTGGTGGTCGACGACGATCGGGCCGTGAGGGAGTCCTTGCGGCGGTCCCTGAGCTTCAACGGGTACTCGGTGGAACTGGCCGTCGACGGTATCGATGCGCTCGAGAAGGTGGCGGCCGCACGACCCGATGCGCTGGTGCTCGACGTGATGATGCCGCGCCTCGACGGCCTCGAAGTGTGCCGGCGGCTGCGGAGTACCGGTGACGACCTGCCGATCCTGGTTCTCACCGCCCGCGACTCCGTGTCGGAGCGGGTCTCTGGACTCGATGCGGGAGCCGACGACTATCTTCCCAAACCGTTCGCCCTCGAGGAACTGCTCGCCCGGCTGCGCGCTCTGCTACGCCGGGCGGCGCCCGAACCGGGAATCGACTCGGAGAAGATGACCTTCGAGGACCTGACCCTCGACCCGGTCACCAGGGAGGTAACGCGCGGCGATCGGTCCATCAGCCTCACCCGTACCGAGTTCTCGCTGTTGGAAATGTTGATGGCCAACCCGCGCCGGGTGCTCACCCGTGGCCGCATCCTCGAAGAAGTGTGGGGTTACGACTTCCCGACGTCGGGCAACGCCCTCGAGGTCTATGTGGGGTATCTGCGTCGCAAGACGGAGGCTGATGGGGAGCCGCGCCTGCTACATACCGTCCGGGGCGTCGGCTACGTGCTGCGGGAGACTCCGCCGTGATGGCTGTGCCGTTCCACCGAACCGCCGACAAGCCGGGGTTGCCGGGGCACGAACCGCACGCCACCGGCCGCTACCACACCGGACCGATTCCGCTGCCGCCGGAGATGCGTCCACCGATGCCGTTGACGCGGTCGGTGTCGCTGCGCTGGCGTGTCACGCTCCTCGCGGCGTCGGTAGTGGCAATCGCGGTGGCCGTGATGGCGATTGCCGCCTACGCGGTGGTGTCCCGGGCGCTCTACGCGGACGTCGACAATCAGCTGCGCACGCGCGCATCGGCGTTGATCGACAGCAATCTGGTGACGTTCGACCCGCGCTACATCGCGGGTGCGACGCTGTACACGACGGACATCAGTGTGGCGCTGATCTTCCCGGACCTCGACACGTACACGCCGCCCGGTTCGAGTGTTCCCATCGGCGAGCCCGAGTTGGCGGTCGCCCGTGGTGAGGAGGGCACGTCGCTGCGTACTGCCGAGAACCAGCGGGTGCTGGCCGAGCGCACCCAGGACGGCAGCACCCTGGTGATTGCCCAGCGCCTCGCACCGACCGGTGCGGTGCTGGACCGACTGGCGTGGGTGCTGTTCGTGGTCGGTGGGTGCGGTGTCGTTCTCGCGGCGGTCGCCGGAACGACGGTGGGACGCACCGGGCTCCGGCCGATCGCGCGGCTCACCGCGGCCACCGAGAGGGTGGCTCGCACCGATGACCTGACCCCCATGCCGGTGACGGGTAACGACGAACTCGCGCGGCTGACCGAGAGTTTCAACACGATGCTCCGGGCGCTGGCCGAATCACGTGAGCGCCAGAGCCGGTTGGTGGCGGACGCCGGTCACGAACTGCGGACACCGCTCACCTCGTTGCGGACCAACATGGAATTGCTGATCGCGTCGAGCCGCCCTGGCGCTCCGCACATTCCGGACGAGGACATGGCCGAACTGCGCACCGACGTGGTAGCGCAGATCGAGGAGCTGTCCACCCTGGTGGGCGATCTCGTCGATCTCGCCCGCGAGGATGCGCCCGAGACGGTGTTCGAGCGCGTCGACCTCAGTGAGGTGGTGGAACGCTGCCTCGAGCGGGCGCGCCGCCGCCGCAACGAGATCGACTTCACCGCCGTCACCGTTCCGTGGTTCGTCTACGGCGATCACGCCGGGTTGTCCCGGGCGGTATTGAACGTGCTCGACAACGCGGCCAAGTGGAGTCCCACCGGTGAGCAGGTGCGTGTGATGATGAAGCCTGCCGGCGAGGGTTTGCTCGAGCTGACGGTGGACGACGCCGGCCCCGGCATCCTCGAGGAAGACCGCGAGCTGGTGTTCGACCGCTTCTACCGTTCCATGGCGTCGCGCTCGATGCCCGGCTCGGGATTGGGGCTCGCCATCGTGCGGCAGGTAGTCGTCAAGCACGGAGGCACCATTGCCGTGGACGTCTCCGAGCGGGGCGGTGCACTCATCCGCATCGTGCTTCCCGGGGAACCGGAGTCGGAATAACCTGGGGAAGGGTTGGGCAAACTCAAAGGCCGGTCTCAGGACCTTCTCAGTCCCACCGGGCAGTCTCGTACACAGAGACGGTGCGGCTGCCCCTGCGGGTGGCCGCGGGAGATGGAAGTGATGCGATGACCGAAGATCGAAACAGTTCCGACAGCAACAGTCGCGACATCGGTGACCAGGCTGCCCGGCCCGCTCCGGGTTACCAGCCGACCGAGCAGTTCCCGGCCACGCCGCACCGCCCGGCCGGGCCGGGCCCGCAGGCCTACGGATCGGCTGGCTACCAGCAGGGCGCCCCGTACGGCGTTCCACATCAGTCCACACAGCAATTCGGGCAGCCGCAACACGGTGCGGGACCACAGCAGGCCGCCCCGCAGCAGGGAGCGCCCACGGGGTCGTTCTCCGGTCACTACGGGCCGGGACAGCCGGCGTCGGCAGCGACGGCCAAGCGTCCCGCGCGGACGGCCATCGTCGTCGGGGCCGTCGCACTGGCGTTGGTGAGCGGCGGCATCGGCGGTGCCGTCGGTTCACTCGCTACCCAACGGGACGGCAACGGCGCGGCGGTCACCAACTCACTCGACGCTCCGAAGAACAACACCGCAACTCCCGCGGCCAACGCCCCGGCGGGCTCCGTGCAGGCCGTCGCGAACAAGGTGGTCCCGAGTGTCGTCCAGATCGAGGTCGCAACCGCCGGCGGATCCGGTGGGGAAGGGTCGGGGGTCGTGTTGTCCTCCGACGGTCTCATCCTCACCAACAATCACGTCGCCGGCGCGGCGGCGAGAGGAGGCAAGCTGACGGTGGCCTTCTCGGACGGCAGTACCGCGGACGCAACCCTGGTCGGCGCCGACCCGGTCTCCGACCTGGCTGTCATCAAGGCATCGGGCAAAACGGATCTGACACCCATCGAACTGGGAACGTCCGCCAACGTCCAGGTGGGCCAGCAGGTGGTGGCGATCGGTTCGCCGCTCGGGCTGGCAGGCACGGTCACCGAAGGAATCATCTCCGCCCTCAACCGTCCGGTGTCGACCTCCGGTGAGTCGGGCAACCAGAACACCGTCATCGATGCCCTGCAAACCGACGCGGCGATCAACCCGGGCAACTCGGGTGGCGCTCTCGTGAACATGGACGGGCAACTGATCGGGATCAACACGGCGATCGCGAGTATCGGCGGAACCGGAGCGGGGGAGCAGAGCGGCTCCATCGGCCTCGGATTTGCGATTCCGGTCGATCAGGCCCGCCGCATCGCCGACGAGTTGGTCGACACCGGCAAGGCCACGCAGGCCATCATCGGCATCCAGGTTCCGTCGCAGGATGCCGCCAACGGTGCCACCGTCGTCGAGGTGACGCCGGGCGGCCCGGCCGAGAAGGCCGGAATTCCGAAGGGGTCGGTGATCACCAAGGTCGACGACCGTGTCATCACCAGCGGTGACGCCCTCATCGCTGCCATCCGTTCCCACGCACCAGGAGACACAGTGTCCATTACGTACTCGGACGGAAACGGGTCGAACACCAAGACCGTCGATGTCACGCTGGGAACCGCAGAACAGGGCGGCCGATGATGAACGCAGGGATCCTCGGGCAGGTCGAGTCCGTGTTGAACGGGGCCACTACGGTAGGGACCATGGATATCGAAGCCTCGCTGGCCGGCCGCGCGCTGGTAGTTATCGTCGACGACCGCACCGCCCACGGTGACGGCAAGGACTCCATCGGTCCGCTGGTCACTGAGTTGCTCAACGAGGCCGGGTTCATCGTCGACGCCATCGTCGCGGTGGCAGCCGATGAGGTCGAGATTCGCAACGCCCTCAACACCGCCGTCATCGGCGGGGTCGACCTCGTCGTCTCCGTCGGCGGTACGGGTGTCTCGCCGCGTGACGTCACGCCCGACGTCACCGCGGAGGTACTCGACCGGGAGATTCCGGGAATCTCCGAGGCGCTGCGCACGTCCGGCCTCGCAGCAGGTTCCCTCGACGCCGGTTTGTCGCGCGGTCTCGCGGGTGTGTCGGGGAGCACGCTGGTGGTCAACCTGGCGTCTTCGCGCGCTGCCGTGCGAGACGGTATGGCTACGCTGACGCCTCTCGCGTCGCACGTCATCACCGAGCTGTCCGGTCTGGAAGGCTGAGCCATCTCCACTTCCCCTCCGTCGGACGGCGAGCCGACCGAGAACGCAGCACCGAGCCGGGCCCCGATCGACAGGGCCCGGCTCGCGCGCATCTTCGGGGACGTCTTCCCCGACACCACCGCCGACGAACGCGGGCCCGACGACGCCTCGAGTCGGGATGAACGGGGCAGTGAATCCGACGAGTGGCTGCGCCGCCAGAAACCTCCCCATCACGGATAGTTATCGTCGGAAAGAACTACCGTAAGGCAATCGTGATCTGCGGTCTGCCTCTGGAATCAGCCGAAGTTTTTGTATCCGGCGGCGGACCGGGGCACTCGTGGCCCAGGCCACACTTTGCTGCGACATCGACGGTTTTCTTCGCCCAGAACAGACATCGTTCTAGCTCGTGAACCAGGTGTTAACGTTACCGAACTTCACGTGAACGCCGCATGAATGCGCTGGTCAGCGAAGCGGCGCGAGGTCCGAATTCTCGCCGAAATCCCACACGGTGGACACGTTTTGCGATGTGGCATACATCACGATTCCGTTTCCTCAGGAATTAATTGCTTAAGCAACCAACTCCCGGTTACTGTCCTCGGCGAGTCAGTACTGGAGATGGAGGGCAGGGTCGTGTGCCGTTGCCCAGTCGAAACTCTGATGCTTTGTCAGTGATTTCGACTTCAGTGCGGTAATCAGGTTGTGATAACCCGGAATTCACTCCGCGGTCATGACGGCCGTGAATGCTGCTCTGGGCCCGACATGGACCACTCCTCAGTCTCGAAGGTCGTGACTGGGAACCAGCAAGAATCCTGATGAGGGGAACGAATGAGCGAGAACCGAAAGACCGGTCTGCGCCGTGGAGTCCGCGTTGCCGGCCTGGGTGCCGCTGCGGCTGTTGTGCTCGGCCTGATGTCGACGGGTGCTGCGAATGCAGATACTTTTGTGCCGCTGCCGGGTGGTGAGAAGGTCGTGAACGCCGGTGGTGTGAGCGCGAAGATCGCCCGTAATGCTGAGAGTGCTCTGGTTTCTCCGTCGCTGGCCGCTAATGGTGCTGGCCGCACGGCGTGGGTGTCGGGTGATGTGTTCGCCGAGCTCGGTGGGGAGATCCCCGAGGAGGGTGCGACGCTGACCACCGGGTACATCGTGGGTTGCCAGGTCGACATCACCGGTCTGAAGGGCAAGCTCAGCGCGGATCTCGGTTTCGATGCGCTGGGTATGGGTGGCTCGTTGTCGGTGCCGATCGAGGCCGGCGAGGTCAAGTTCGCGAAGATCAAGTCGAAGACCGATCTGAAGCCGGGTGTGTCGGCGATTCAGTACCGCGATCAGCAGATCGAGGTGCAGGGTTGCGGTGGTTACGCGCAGGCTCGGGCGTACACGGTGGTGGAGGTTCCGGGTAACCACTACGTCAAGGCCACCCTCTACGGGCAGCCGTTCAGCATCGGCTGATTGCCGCTCCCGATCGATTCCATTCACGACTCTCGCGTAAGCGATCAGTAACCCTAGAGGGGAACCATGAACAGCAAGACCCTGCGCCACGGCGCCAAGGCTGCCGGCGTGGTCGCCGCGGCCACCGTCGCGATCGGCCTCCTTTCCACCGGTGCGGCCAATGCCGACACCTTCGTTCCGTTGCAGGACGGCGAGATCACGCAGACGCTGCTCGACGGCACCGTGGTGACCGTGCGTCAGACCGGTAACACGGCGAACATCAGCCCGTCGATGGGTTCGACTCCGTTGCACCGCAACGTGTGGACGTCGGGCACGATCGACGTGTCGATCAACGGTGGCACCGCCAAGGGCGGCAGCATCGATGCCGGTTACATCGTGGCGTGCCAGTTGAACTTCGGTGGCGAGGTCGGCGGTGAGGCCGGTGCGTCGCTCGTTCCGTCCGAGGTCGTCGGTGCGGCTGCCGGTGGCGATCCCGCCAGCATCCCGGTCGAGGGTGGTGCCGGTAGCGGCGTCTCGATCGGCCCCGGTAAGGCCACCAACGTGCCGATCCTCGACATCGAGTACACCGATGACTATGGCGCCGAGGCGCACAAGAGCAGCTTCAGCTTCAAGGGCAACAGCGGCGGCTTCTCCTACGCGGACGAGACCTTCGGTGTGTCCGGTTGCGCCGGTTACGCCCAGGCTCGTTCCTACGCCAAGGTGAGTGTCTCGACCGAGTCGGTCGATGGCACCGTCACCCTGTGGGGACAGCCCTTCAGCCTCGGCTGACCTGTGAAGTCCAAAAAATTTCACACGGTGTAGAACCTCGCAGTTGGGGGCGTGCGGTGACTTCCGCACGCCCCCAACCTCGCTCTATGCGTCCTGTTGCATGTCACAGTTCGGTCACGACGGCCGGGCGTGGACATCGAACAGGACACGTAGACATCACATTTTTATGTTGTTTCCGCTAACTTTATTCCGTCACGAGGTAATGACTGCCTAACCGAAAGCCGGTTGGGCGGTACCTGATGAGGGGAACGAATGAGCGAGAACCGAAAGACCGGTCTGCGCCGTGGAGTCCGCGTTGCCGGCCTGGGTGCCGCTGCGGCTGTTGTGCTCGGCCTGATGTCGACGGGTGCTGCGAATGCAGATACTTTTGTGCCGCTGCCGGGTGGTGAGAAGGTCGTGAACGCCGGTGGTGTGAGCGCGAAGATCGCCCGTAATGCTGAGAGTGCTCTGGTTTCTCCGTCGCTGGCCGCTAATGGTGCTGGCCGCACGGCGTGGGTGTCGGGTGATGTGTTCGCCGAGCTCGGTGGGGAGATCCCCGAGGAGGGTGCGACGCTGACCACCGGGTACATCGTGGGTTGCCAGGTCGACATCACCGGTCTCGAGGGCAAGCTCAGCGCGGATCTCGGTTTCGATGCGCTGGGTATGGGTGGCTCGTTGTCGGTGCCGATCGAGGCCGGCGAGGTCAAGTTCGCGAAGATCAAGTCGAAGACCGATCTGAAGCCGGGTGTGTCGGCGATTCAGTACCGCGATCAGCAGATCGAGGTGCAGGGTTGCGGTGGTTACGCGCAGGCTCGGGCGTACACGGTGGTGGAGGTTCCGGGTAACCACTACGTCAAGGCCACCCTCTACGGGCAGCCGTTCAGCATCGGCTGATTGCCGCTCCCGATCGATTCCATTCACGACTCTCGCGTAAGCGATCAGTAACCCTAGAGGGGAACCATGAACAGCAAGACCCTGCGCCACGGCGCCAAGGCTGCCGGCGTGGTCGCCGCGGCCACCGTCGCGATCGGCCTCCTTTCCACCGGTGCGGCCAATGCCGACACCTTCGTTCCGTTGCAGGACGGCGAGATCACGCAGACGCTGCTCGACGGCACCGTGGTGACCGTGCGTCAGACCGGTAACACGGCGAACATCAGCCCGTCGATGGGTTCGACTCCGTTGCACCGCAACGTGTGGACGTCGGGCACGATCGACGTGTCGATCAACGGTGGCACCGCCAAGGGCGGCAGCATCGATGCCGGTTACATCGTGGCGTGCCAGTTGAACTTCGGTGGCGAGGTCGGCGGTGAGGCCGGTGCGTCGCTCGTTCCGTCCGAGGTCGTCGGTGCGGCTGCCGGTGGCGATCCCGCCAGCATCCCGGTCGAGGGTGGTGCCGGTAGCGGCGTCTCGATCGGCCCCGGTAAGGCCACCAACGTGCCGATCCTCGACATCGAGTACACCGATGACTATGGCGCCGAGGCGCACAAGAGCAGCTTCAGCTTCAAGGGCAACAGCGGCGGCTTCTCCTACGCGGACGAGACCTTCGGCGTGTCCGGTTGCGCCGGTTACGCCCAGGCTCGTTCCTACGCCAAGGTGAGTGTCTCGACCGAGTCGGTCGATGGCACCGTCACCCTGTGGGGACAGCCCTTCAGCCTCGGCTGACTTCTTCTGTCGCGCTGAGACGTCGGGCCCGTGCACTTGGACTGTGCACGGGCCCGCGTCCGTGTGGTGACGGAACTTATTGTCGTGTCTTCTCCAGGTTTGCGGCCTTCTCGGCGGGCATGGAGTGCGCGCCGCCGGCAGTGGTTCCCGAGGAGTCGGTTTCGAGGCTCGCCTCGAGGATGTCGCGAATCTGAATCAAGAGGTCGGCCTCGCTTGCCTTCTTGTCGGCGGGTTCGGTGATGAACCGTTTCTTCGCGGCGTTGGCAGGAACTATCAGAATGAAGTAGACCACCGCCGCGATGATCACGAAGTTGATGACGGCAGTGATCACGGCCCCGACATTGATGAAGGTTGCGGGGTTGTCCGAGAGGACTTGGTAGCCCCAACCGAGATCGTTGGCTCCACCCGCGACTGCGATGAGCGGGTTGATCACGTTGTTGGTGAACGAGGTCACGATGGCGGTGAACGCCGCCCCGACGACTACTGCGACGGCGAGGTCGAGGACGTTCCCCCGAAGCAGGAAGTCCTTGAATCCCTTGAGCATGTCGATGTCTCCTCCAGTCGGTGGCACGTCAGTCGGCACTCTTTCCGGCAAAAGCCTAGATCAGAGGCGGCACAGGTGGCGGATCACTGGAATGTCACGGTGATCGCATTGGTGAGCGAGGCAGCGGCCACCGTGGTGGCCTCGGTTGCCGGCAGGGCCAGCATCACCACGCGATCGCGCTGGTCACGGCCGTTCCCCGTCGGAGTGACCAGCACGACGACGGCGTCGGAGGCCAACACGGTGGCATTCTGCGGCCGCGCCGAGTGTGCTGGTGTGTCCGAGTCGACGGTCAGGACATCGACGCGATCACCTTCCCTGAGAAGTTCCGTCACCGCCGGATCAGCGAGGCGAACCGGGACTATGCGCGCATCCTCGATACCCGCGGCCGTCGCTGCCAGGCGTGGTCCCAGCACTCGCACGTCCGTGAGCGTTTCGCCTGCGCGAGCTGGGCTGGCGAGTGTGCGACCACTGACATCCGACAGTGCGGTGACGGCTCCGTCGGGAAGGCTCCGCACTTCGAGTTGCCGTACCTCGAGATCGGTATCGACGAGGATTCGTCCCGGTTGAAGATCGCGCACAGCGACCACGACGGGAGAGTGAGCAGAGTCGGGGTCGCCTCGGATTCCGAGCGCGACGGCAAGGCACGCCAGACCGGCTGCTGCTACGCGTCGTGCGACGAGGGTGCGTGCCCAGCTCGGGTGGGTGAGGTCGGACAGGCGATCGAACCAGGAGGGACCGAGGCTTCGGTGCGCCCGGGTGACTCGATTCCGGGCGGGGTTGCGTGACATGATTCGACGCTAGGACCCCACCCGGCCCTCGAGGGGCAGCGAACGGCCTGCCTGTGGATAGGCGAGAAGTTGTGGATAAAGAGGTTCCGCGAGTGAAGTTAGCTGGCTGCAGCCTTGGCCGGCGCAGCGGTCGCGGTGCTCGTCGAGCTAGAAGACGCCGTTGACGAACTTTCCGCCTTCGCGGCGGGCGCGGACTCGGTCTTGGCGGGCTCGCTGGCGGCTCCCGAGGATCCGCGGCTGTCGGTGCGGTAGAAACCGCTGCCCTTGAAGACGATTCCGACGGAGTTGAACAGCTTGCGAAGCTTGCCCGAGCATGCAGGGCAGACGGTCAGCGAATTGTCGCTGAACGACTGAACGATGTCGAAGCGGTTATCGCATTCCGTGCACGCGTATGAATAAGTGGGCACTGGGGCTCCTCCGCACTGTGTAGTCAAACCGCAGGTGTTAGCACTCTACAGTCGACAGTGCCAACAACGCTAATCAGCACCTTATTCCGCGGCATTTCTGCGCGGGTAGGACTCGACGTCCTCGCCCAGGCGGACGAGTCCGGAACCTGGTGTGAGTGCCCAGCCCATCCGCACGTCATGAGGATCTTCAGGGAGTTCTGCCACCAGTTCTTCGTCGCGGACCACCGTGATCAGACGGGTCTGCGGTGTCGCGAGTCCGAGCGTGCGGTCGTAGAAGCCGGCTCCTCGCCCGAGGCGGACGCCCCGGAGGTCGACTGCCAGAGCGGGCACGAAAACGATCTCGGCCGTCCGGATTTCTTCGGGATCGAGGACGGCTCCGGTCGGCTCGAGCAGGCCGTATGGTGCATCGACCAGCTGCCCGGCCCCGGTGTATTCGGACCAGAACAGTGGCCCGGGACCGCGGGTGACGGGGACGAGGACGCGTCGAACGATGCCGGTGAGGGCGTCGAGCAGATCCACCGACCCCGGCTCGAGTGCCGTGGGAACGTACGCACAGACCACCGAATCGGCCGCGACACCGACTGTGACCAGTTCGGCGAGTGCCCGATCCTCGGCCGCTCGCACGCCCGAGTCCAGTGCACGTCGGCCGGAAAGTACCTGTTCCCGCCACTCGGTCTTGCTTCGCGCCTGCATGCGACCACTGTAGGAGCACCCGAGCGGGCATTCTCGGCGGGTTCTCCGTGGCCGTTCACGGCCGCTTGGTGACTGCTGAGTAGCTCTACACAGTTATGGTGTGGGGCATGACAGATGCCGTTCCGCCCACCAACAGCGCCTTTCGCACCGCGGTCGTGCCCGCAGCAGGAATGGGTACCCGATTCCTGCCGGCGACGAAGACCGTGCCGAAAGAGCTGCTCCCGGTGGTCGACACCCCGGGTATCGAGCTCGTCGCCGGTGAGGCTGCTGATTCCGGGGCCGGACGCCTCGTGATCGTGACGTCGCCGGGCAAGGACGGTGTGGTTGCCCACTTCGTCGAGGATCTCGTCCTCGAGAGCAAGCTGAAGGAGAGCGGCAAGTATCACCTTCTCGAGAAGGTTCGGAAGGCTCCGGGCCTCCTCGAAGTCGAATCCGTCGTCCAGGATCAGCCTCTCGGGCTCGGTCACGCCGTCAGCTGCGCAGAATCGGTTCTCGACGACGACGAGGACGCCATCGCCGTACTCCTGCCCGACGACCTGGTGATGCCCCGGGGCGTACTGGAGACCATGGCCCGGGTGCGCCACAAACGCGGCGGCACCGTCCTGTGCGCGATCGATGTACCCAAGGATCAGGTCAGCTCCTACGGCGTATTCGAGGTCGAAACGGTGCCTGATGCCGTCAACCCGGACGTCCTCAAGGTCACCGGAATGGTGGAGAAGCCTGCCATCGAGGACGCGCCCTCGACCTTCGCGGCAGCCGGCCGCTACATCCTCGACCGGGACATCTTCGACGCCTTGCGCCGTATCGAACCGGGAGCGGGTGGTGAACTGCAACTCACCGACGCCATCGCCCTCCTCATCAAGGACGGCCATCCCGTGCACGTGGTCGTGCACCGCGGAACGAGACACGACCTCGGAAATCCCGGCGGGTACATCCGCGCTGCTGTTGACTTTGCCTTGAACAGCGACGAGTACGGCCCGTCGCTGCGTGAATGGCTGACCGACCGATTGAAGCGGGCGGATTCCTAGAAGCTCGGGAGGCACGAACTACATGCGGTCGGTCGAGGAGCAACAGACCATTGTGACCGCGGCTGCGGTGGCGCCGCGGCCGGTCCGGGTCGCGATCTCCGAAGCGCAGGGACTGCTGTGTGCCGAGGAAGTGGTCACCGAGCGGCCGCTTCCCGGTTTCGACCAGGCGGCCATCGACGGGTACGCCGTTCGCAGCGTCGATGTTCAGGCCGCCGGCACCGATCTTCGTGACGACGACGGCGCCCCCGTCGAGCTGACACTTCCCGTCGTGGGGGAAGTGTCGGCCGGCTCCCGGCAGCCCATCCGTCTCCAGCCGCGACAGGCGGTCAAGGTGGACACGGGGGCCCCGCTCCCGACGCTCGCCGACGCAGTGCTGCCGCTCGACCGCACCGACAGCGGCCGCGCACGCGTCAAGATCTACAAACCGGTCCGCTCCGGCGACTACGTGCGTCGAGCGGGCGACGATGTCCAGCCCGGAGATGTCGCCGTTCGGGCCGGCACGATCATCGGAGCGGCTCAGGTCGGACTACTTGCGGCAGTCGGTCGCGACAAGGTCTTGGTGCACCCACGGCCGCGGTTGTCCGTCATTTCCGTGGGCGGCGAACTCGTGGACGTCGATCGGACCCCTGGGCCCGGTCAGGTATACGACGTCAACTCTTATGCGCTTGCCGCCGCCGCGCGTGATGCGGGCGCCGACGTCAATCGCGTCGGCATCGCGAGCGCCGACGCGCGGCGCCTACGCGAGGTGGTCGAAGGGCAATTGATTCGCTCCGAGATCGTGGTGATCGCGGGTGCGGTCGGGGGAGGGGCCTCCGAGGATGTCCGCGACGCACTCGCCGATCTCGGCGATCTCGAGGTCGACCGGGTCGCGATGCATCCCGGGTCGGTGCAGGGATTCGGCCAGCTCGGCCGTGACGAGGTCCCGACCTTTCTTCTCCCGTCGAACCCGGTGAGTGCACTGGTGGTCTTCGAGGTGATGGTCCGTCCCCTCATTCGGATCGCGCTGGGACGTCGGCAGCCGATGCGCCGCGTCGTCACCGCGCGCACAGTCGCACCCATCACGTCGATCGAGGACCGCAAGGGATTCCTGCGGGGCCAGCTCATGCGCGACGAAGCCACCGGTGAATACCTGGTCCAGGCGCTCGGCGGTGCGCCCGGAGCGTCCTCGCATCTTCTCGCCACGCTCGCCGAAGCCAACTGTCTCGTGCTGATCGACCCGGAAGTCACCGAGGTGCGTACCGGTGATCAGGTGGACGTGGCCTTCCTGGCGCAACGGGGATGACCCAGCATCCGGGCTGGCCGCCGCACCTCGGCCCACTCCGCGTCAACGGCGGAGTGGTGACCGTGCGTGCCATCAGACTGCGCGACGCCGCGGCGTGGAGTCGATTGCGCATCCGCGACCGTGCCCATCTCGAGCCGTGGGAACCGACCGGCGAAGCGCCATGGGATGCGCGGCACCATATTTCGGGGTGGCCGGGACTGTGCAGCAGCCTGCGCTCCGAGGCGCGTAAGGGTCGCATGTTGCCGATGGCGATCGAACTCGACGGAAACTTCTGCGGGCAGATCACGATCGGCAATGTGGTTCGCGGTGCTTTGCGTTCGGCGTGGATCGGGTACTGGGTGGCCAGCGACGTCAACGGACTCGGCGTGGCCACGGGAGCCCTCGCGCTGGGGCTGGATCACGCGTTCGGTCCGGTGGGACTGCATCGCATCGAGGCCACCGTGCGCCCGGAGAACCTGGCGAGCCAGGCGGTGCTCCGCAATGTCGGATTCCGTGAAGAGGGTCTTTTGAAGAGGTACCTCGACGTCGACGGCCAGTGGCGTGACCACATCCTGGTCGGCATGACGGTCGAGGACGTGATGGGCACTGTCGCCGATTCCCTCGTCCGCAGCGGCAAAGCGACGTGGGCGTAACAGCCGCAAAAGCGTCTGGACAATCGTCCAGCTACACAGCAGTTATCTGACGGTATCAAACGTTGCCGGTCGAGGTCGCCGTTTCGGGCACTCCCGGCGGAAGAAGAATTCACGTCGCTTTCGAGCATGTCGAGCGCCACATTTTCGCGTTACGCATGTGACACCTGAGTATGGTGAGATCGGCGCGTCTGCGAAGATGTGCGTGTCCATGCGATTAGCCTGGGAGTGTCAACAGCGGTATCCGTGCTGGTAGACGATTGGGAGGAGGCTGCCGTATGCCGAACTCTTTTCTTTGGATCGGGCTCGTCGTCGTGTGGCTCTTCGTCCTGGTCCCGATGCTGGTCAACAACCGCCCCCGGATCCGGCAAACCAGTGACGCTGCCCTCGCGACGCGCGTGCTGCACCGCGGTGACGAGCGCCCCGTGCAGCGCGGTCCCGCGGCAGGACACCGCAGCGACCCTTACTGGCAACCGGAACCGGACCACTACGGCTACGACGCGGAGGACCTTGTGGATACTCACGCAGACGAAGACGATTTCGACACCGGCCGGGCCCCGGTCGGTGACTACGTGCCGGTGCGACGTGGGCGGGGTGGCTTCGACCCGGAGGCCGATGCGATCGCGCGGGAGGCCCGATACGCCTTCCGCCAGCGCTCGGTGCTCGGCCTCGTGTTCGGCACGATCATGTCCGCGGCGCTCGCGCTGATCATTGCCCCGGTGATGTGGTGGATTTTCGTGGCCGGCGTCGTCGGCCTCGTCGGTTATCTCGCCTACCTCCGCCGTCAGGTCCGGATCGAGCAGGAGATCCGGAGGCGCAGAACCGCGCGGCTCAATCGCTCCCGGCTGGGGGTCGAGTCCCGTAGCGACGAGGAACTGCGTCTCATCCCCGCCCGGCTGCGGCGTCCGGGCGCCGTTGTGCTCGAAGTAGACGACGAGGACCCCGAGTTCGATCATCTCGAGCGCTTCGACGACGAGCGCATGCAGCACGCCACGATGCGTCGTGCCGCCGGTGAATAGTCCGTCGCCGGAGCCGAAAGCCGCAATCGGATAGGCGATTCGCCCCCTGTGTGGGTGGCCTGCTAGAGTTTGCCGAGCAGATCGCAGGGTCTGCATCAGGGGCTGTGGCGCAGTTGGTAGCGCGCTTCGTTCGCATCGAAGAGGTCAGGGGTTCGATTCCCCTCAGCTCCACCATCGCAAGAGCACTTCCTCCCTTCGGAGGGAGTGCTCTTTTGTGTGTTCGCACTCTTTGTGTTCAGTGCTCTTTGTGTATCGCAGTGCTTCTTCGTGTCGCCGTGCTCTTCCGTATCGGGGGAGCCGGTGTGCGCCAGAGCGTCGTGCGGCAGTGTGCCGCGTCACGTTTGGGACAGGTAAGTTGCTAAATAGTAACTGGGCAAGGTCTACTGATCACAGGTCATCGAGGGGTCAATCGATCGGGGTAAAGAACATGCAGGCAAGGCGGAGAATCTCGGATGCGCTCGCGTCAGCGACCGTGGTGGCGACGATTGCTGCGACGATGTTGCTGGTGAACGTGCTGTGAACGTGAGGCGCTCATCCGGTGCCGCCCGTGCTGCGCTCACTGCAGCGGCGAAAGCCGTCGTAATAGGCACGGCGGCGGCGGCCGTCGCAATGGGTGCGGGGGCGGCGATGATGGGCCACGCCAGCTCGTTCGCGACCGATGTCCAGCCGACACCGAACACTGCCGTGCAGCCGTCCGAGGTGACGGTCGCCGGGACGTTCTGACGTCGACGTTCCGGGGCGGCCGACCGACGCTGTCCCTGCGACGAACCATCCGACGCACGCGTGCCTTCGGTGGTTCACCGAGAAAGCCGCCCGAGTCCCACCTGGCTCGGGCATCGCTGGTGGTGCCGGCCCCCGACTCCGGCACCACCAGCACCCTCCGGACCGTCCGCTCGTTACCATGGCAGCGTCGACGCCGCCTGAGGTGTTGGATCGATACCAGAGGGGGGTGCGCAGTGGCAGCACGTCGTGTGATCCGGAACCTGATCATGCTGGGGCTCGCGCTGGCCTTTCTCTCCGTTCTCGGATGGGGCACTTTCTCGGTGTTCCCGTCGACAGCATCTGCAGATCCCGACGTCGGCGGCGGCTCGACGCATCCAGGTATGGGGTCACACCCGTGCGAGGGATATCACGACTGCGGCCATAACCCCCACACCACCGAGCCTTCCGAAACCACCGAGCCTTCCGAAACCACCGAGCCTTCCGAAACCACCGAGCCTTCCGAAACCACCGAGCCTTCCGAAACCACCGAGCCTTCCGAAACCACCGAGCCATCCGAAACCACCGATCCTCCGGAGACGACGGAGCCGTCCGAGACCAGTGAGCCGTCGACCCCTCCCGCTCCACAGGTGGTCGTTCCCCCGTACGGGCACCTACCGTCGGACCCGGTGCCGAGCATCACCCGTCCCGACACGTCGAGCGATCCCGAATCCGGCGACGGAGGTGGGGCAGTAGGGGTACCCCCTGCCTCGGGAAGTGGACCGGAAGGTCCCGGGCCTGGCACCTCGCCGGGAGGTCCCCAGGGCCCGCCGGTGGCGGACGCGCCACCACACTCCGATGGAACGAGCCTTCCCGGCGATGCGGCGGATGGGAACGTACCGTCGCAGGACCGAGTGCCGCCCGACGTGCGACCGGCACCCGCCGCAGTTCCGGACTCCGCACCGCCGGCAGTCGCGCCGGTCGTCCATAGTGAGCCACTACCTGCGTTTGCAGTGCTCGGCGGTGTGGGACTCCTTCTCGGCTGCGCGGGTGGGGCCGGTGCGCTGACCTTCAAGGGTGCGCGCGCACAGCAGGCGCGCATCGCGGCCGCCCGGGTGGAGTTCTTCCCGCCCGCACCTACGGGAGGGATGTAGTCGTGGCAGGAAGCCGTTCTCATCGACGGGTGGCAGCAGCCGTGGATGCGGTCTGTGACGCTGCCGCCCGGGCAGAAGCGGTCTCACTCGGGGATGTCGTAGACGCAGTTGCCCGCGAACGGCAGCGTCCCATCGAACTCGACTTCACGACACCGATGGCACCGGGAGTCTGTGGTCAGCGACGCGCCTATCAGGACAGGGACGTCATCGTGCTCGCCCCGGGACTTCCCGACGTCGAACGAACTCTCGCACATGAACTGGGGCACATCGTGTTTCGGCATGAGGGTGCCGAGATTGTCGCGGCAACGCTCGAAGCCGGCGACGACTTGATCGCGTACATGCTCAGTCAGCGCTCGCGAATGCGTGGCGGCGAGCAGACTTCCGGTGACGTGGCGGAGTGGGAGGCGGAGACCTTCGCGTCCATGTTGCTCCTGCAGCTCAGGACGATGAAGGGCAGGGGAACGCCGGTGTCGGTGCTCCGCTACGACGAGGCGATCGGCTGATGGGCTGGGTTGTCGCGCTCGTCGTCT
Source organism: Rhodococcus sp. USK13 (assembly GCF_018343855.1). NCBI lineage: Bacteria > Bacillati > Actinomycetota > Actinomycetes > Mycobacteriales > Nocardiaceae > Rhodococcus > Rhodococcus sp. USK13. The sequence goes on from NZ_CP069242.1 coordinate 2,800,586, forward strand.
GGATCGCAGCCGGCGCCCGCGCAGGCAGGGTCGCGGCACGCCAGCCGACACCGCTGCGGATCGCAATGGTGATCGCGGTGTCCAGCGCCGCGTGCGCGTCTACGTTGGCCGTCCCGGATGTCGCCTTGCGTCTCGACGCGCTGGCGCCGACGGCCGGGCTGTCGGAGATCCTCCTCGAGTTGGCGTGGACCCTCTTCGCTGCCGCGAGCGCCGTAGGTGCGGTGTCGGTCTGGCCGATTTTGCCGCGCCGCGCCCTACGCGCTGTCGCCACCGTGATCTATGCGGCCGCGGTCCTGGTCGGAACGGCCCTGGCCGGTGGTTACCCCGTCCCGGCCCTGGTGTTCATCGTGCTCGCGCTGGCATCGGTGGTGATCACCGGTATCTGGCACGTCGCATGGACCCCTCTCGGCCGCGGCATCGCCCTCGTCGTGGTGGGATCGGCGATGGTTCTCGTCGCCGCGGTCGTGGGACTCGTCCGGGAGGTGGCGGGGGAGACGTGGATCATCGGATCCTCGGGTGCGTACACGACCGCCGCTGTGGTGGTTTCGGCCGGCACGGTGTGGGTGCTGGTGGAGACCTGGCTGCGCGCACGCCGCGATCTTCGCCGGATGAGCGCGTTGCATTCTGTGCTCGTCTCCCGGTTCCCCGAAGTCGTGGAGGGCGACGGCAAGGGCAGCACCACCGTTCTGCGGGCGTCTGATTCGATCGCTCACGTCATGGACGCGCTGTATCTGCAGGCGGGCGCGGGCATGTTCGAGACGCGGGCGCAGAATCTGCCCGAGTCGACTACCGAGCGCAGCAGAATTCTGGCCCGCTGGATCGACGACCCAGCCGGTTCCGAGGTGCTCGACACCGAGTGGATAGCTCCACCGCAGGGGATGTCACCGCGCCGATGGGTGCTGCAACTCGCGGAGGCGTACGCCGAAATCCGTCACTCGCCCGTGCCGGTCGCGGCCACGGAGCCGGCATCGGAAGAGTCGGTGCCCTGACCGTTTCTACTGGAGGTAGTCCTCGACCTCCGACGCCGGACGGACCGAGGCGTCGTCCGGGTTCTGTCCTGCGTCGAGACGAGCCCGGCGTCGGCGCAGAAGGTCCCAGCACTGATCGAGTGAGGTTTCCAACGCGGCCAGCTGTGCGCGTTCCTCCTCGGGCGCCAGCTCGCTGTCCTGCAACTGCGCCCGCAGTTCGTGCTCCTGCTCGACGAGAGCCTGAATACGCTTCTCGATCTCTTCGTTGCCCATGTCGTCTCCTCTTCGGTCCGAGTCCACTTGTCGCGGAGGGCGGCTCATCCGGTCGACTGCGTGACCAGCCATCCACACGGCGAGGCGAGCTTGTCGGCCTCCGGCGGTCCCATGGATCCCCCCGGATACAGCTTGACGGCGGGCGGCCTGTTCAGCAACGGGTCGGCGACGTCCCAGACGTGGGCAAGCCCGTCCGGGCGGGTGAAGAGCGACCGGTCGCCGTGTAGCACGTCCAGGACGAGGCGCGAATACGGTGCGAGAGCATGGCCGAGTGGCACCGTGTCGAGAGGCAGACTCAGGTGGCCCACCGATAGTTCGTCGTCGGGCCCGGGCTCCTTGACCACCATCGACATGTCGATCTCGCCGTCCCCGGACAGATCGAAGGTCAGCACGGCGCCGTCCGGCGGGATGTCGGAAAGAGGGCCTTCCGGGCTCCGGAACACCAGGCTCACGCGTTGCTTCGCGACGCCCAGCATCTTGCCCGTCCGAAGCAGGAACGGCACACCCCGCCAGCGGTCGGTGTCGACCCACAACCGTGCGGCGACGAAAGTTTCCGTCTCCGAATCGTCGGCGACACCGTCGACGTCGCGGTATCCCTCGTACTGGCCGAGGACCACTTCGGCGGGGTCGAGCGGGCGGAACGCTCCGATCACCGATTCGCGCGCAGACTGGAGGTCGTCGGCGCCCAGGCTCTGTGGCGGCTCCATCGCGATCTCCGCAGCGACCTGGAACAGGTGAGTCACGAGCATGTCGAGGACCGCACCGGTGGCGTCGTAGAAGCGGGCGCGGTCGTCGATGTCCAAGGTTTCGGGGACGTCGATCTGGACCTGTTCGACGTGTTCGCGGTTCCAGACTCCCTCGATCAGCCCGTTGGCAAATCGCAGGATGTGCAGATTCTGGGTGCTTTCCTTGCCGAGGAAATGGTCGATGCGATAGATCTGCTTCTCGTCGAGAACCTCGTGTACTGCGGCGTCGAGTTCACGGAAAGCGGATTGTGAGGTACCGAATGGCTTTTCGTAGACGACCCGGGAACCGCGCGCCAGGTCGTGCGCGCCGAGAGCTCGTGTGGTGTCGGCGAAGGTGCTCGGGGGAAGTGCCAGATAGTGGACGAGTTGAGCGTCGGGAACGCCGAGCGAATCCCGCGCGTCCTGCACGGCGCTCGGTAGCGTCCCGGGGTCTTCGGGCGTGAAACCGCCACCGGCGAATCGCAGGCGCTGCGCGAAGTCGTCCCAGCCGTCGTCGGTGTGCCCGCCGCCGAACTGGGTGAGGGAGTCCCGCACGTGGGCGCGGAAGTGATCATCGGTGACCGTGCCCCGCCCGGTGCCGATCAACATCCACCGAGAACCGAGAAGACCTGATCGTGCGAGCTGGAAGAAGGCCGGGAGCACCATCCGTTTGGACAGGTCCCCGGTGGCGCCGAAGAGCACGAAAATCGTGGGACCGAGCTGCGGTCTGTCAGGCATTGCTCCATCATGCGCCAACGGGAGTCGCCGCGCGTGCGATTCCCGGGTGGGCTCAGCGCTCGGACAGGAAGGTCGGTACCCGGGCTCGGCTCGTCCAGTACGCTCGGCATACGAGCGGCGTGGTCATGTATAGCGCAGTGCCGGAAGAGGTTCCGTATCCAGCGCGAAAAATCGGTGCTACCGGGACGCGTCCGGCGGTACTTCGGGCAGACCCTCGCTGGCGCGAAGCTTCTCGGCCATCGTGGTAAGCAGATTCTGCGACTCCTCGGACAAGTCGAAGGCGCGGCTCGACAGTTTGCGTAGTCCGTAGCCCTGGAGCTGCGACAAGAGTTCAAGGTCGTGGTCGATCTTGGCTGCGTAGATGTCGTTGAAGAAATATTCGGGCTTCACCTTGAAGAAGCGGGCGAATGCCGCGACGGTTTCGTCCGAAGGATTTGTGCGCTGCCCGGAGCGGAGCTGCGAAATGTAGGGCTTCGAGATTTGATGCCCGTCGGCAATGAGCGCCGAAGCTACCTCTGCGTTGGTGTGCGGTTTACGTCCCGGAGGGTGGACCGTGTCGAAGAGCTTGTTCAACCGCGCAGCAAAATCTGCCATTGTGAGCCGCCGGGTCCTCTCTCGTGCGCGCGTCAGTCGTGTGAACGACACAGTACCATGATGATAACCGATTGATAACTCACAGCCAGACGTGCGAAACGGTGCGCTTTCGCTCGCTGACGGCGTCATGCAGGTTTCGACGACGGTCGGCGCATCGCGCACTTCTCGCTGCTCAGCCGTTCGGACTCCGTGCAAGTCATACCGGCGCGTCTCCTGGCGGTTCAAGGGCCGAGTGTCCAGTTGATCGTTCCAGCAGATGTGGCGGATCGGCTGCCCGGCCGCAAATGCTGATTGCTCTTTCAATCACTGGGAGTTTGCTGACGGCCTCGAGTTGCCGGCATCCGGCAGTGCGTGGGGCCTGTACTCGCAGTTCAGGGCCATTGTGTTGCGTTGTGCATTGCAACTACGGCAGGTCGCTCGGCCGCGACGGCGCCGTGAACACTACTGCGAATGGGGTGTGTCTGCACCGCCCGACCGCCGTGCGGCGGCGCCAGAAGCCTTCCGGTGTGGCCTCCGCAGGACGGCCGATCATGCGGTCTGACTGGTGCGCTCGCCGGCAGCGGCTCTACCTCGGTGTCTTCGTTGACCGCCCGCGATGCCTGGCCAAACCGGAAGTCGTCGGGAATGATTGTGATATGGAACACAGAATGAGTGACGCCGAGCTTCGGAAGGCGATTCGAGTTCTGCGCGAGCGCGCCGACGATGCCCGGCACAGGGGACGGGAAGAAGACGCCAACGGAATCGAACGGACGATCCGGACATATCAGGAAGAAATGGCGCAGCGGTTGTGAAGTGGGCCGGCTCGGGGAGAGCCGGCTCAGCTCTGTCGCGACGCTGCCGAGGACCGGGTGATCCCGCCTCGGGGGCGTGCGCGCAAACGTTGTGCGTGCGTAGACTTCCAGCCGACACGGATCGGTGAGGACGGGGGCTCGCACGACAATGGCGATCACGACGCTGGACGGCAAGAAGTGCCTGATCACAGGTGCTGGTAGTGGGATCGGGCACGCCACGGCGTTGGCGGCCGCCGCGGAAGGCGCCGAACTCTTTCTCACCGACATCAATGAAGTCGGCTTGGCTCACACGGTGGAGCAGGTCGGAAATCAGGGCGGAACCGTGAGCTTCTCACGAGCGCTCGACGTGTCTGATTACGCCGCGGTGACGGCGTTCGCAGCAGATATTCACGATCAATTCGGCAGCCTCGACGTCGTGATGAACGTCGCCGGTATCTCCGCGTGGGGCACGGTCGAAAACCTCGAGCACCGCCACTGGAAGTCGATGATCGACGTCAACCTGATGGGGCCGATCCACATCATCGAAAGCTTCGTCCCTCCGATGGTGCGGGCGGGGCGGGGTGGTCACCTTGTCAACGTGTCCTCTGCTGCGGGACTGCTGGCGCTGCCCTGGCATGCTGCTTACAGCGCAAGCAAATTCGGGCTCCGCGGGGTGTCCGAGGTTCTGCGATTCGACCTGAAGCGGCACGGTATCGGCGTCAGTCTCGTGGTTCCGGGTGCCGTGAAGACTCCGCTGGTGGGCACTGTCGAGATCGCCGGGGTGGATCGGAACGACCCGCGGATCGAGAAGGCGATCCACCGATTCGAGAAGCGAGCGGTCAGCCCGGAGAAGGTGGCGTCCTGCATCCTCACGGGAATCAAGAAGAACCGCTATCTGGTGTACACCTCGCCCGACATCCGGTTCGGATACTGGTGGGCCCGTAAGTTCTCGCCGCCATACGACTTCGTGATGCAGAAGGCCAACGACCAGTTCAGCAAGTTCTTGTAGCGACTAGTTCTCGAGGCTGCTGCTCGGTGCCAGCACTGTGCCGTCCGTGAATCGAATGCCGTCGGTGCAGCGACACTCCACCTGGCCGCCGCCGAACTGTTCGGCATGCAGTCTCGCGTAGAGGCCTTGACGTGCAAGGAGTTCGGTGTGGGTGCCGCGTTCCACCAGGCGACCCTCGTCGATCACGAAAATGACGTCGGCATGCTGAATCGTGGATAGCCGGTGCGCGATCGCCAGTGTGGTCCGCCCGCGCATCACCTCGGCGAGTGCTCGCTGGACGAGCCGCTCGGACACGGTGTCGAGTGCCGAGGTGGCTTCGTCGAGAATGAGAACGCGCGGGTTCTTCAGCAGCACTCGTGCGATGGCCAGACGCTGCTTCTCGCCGCCGGAGAGCCGGAAGCCACGTTCGCCGACGAGCGTGTCGTAACCGTTGTCGAAAGCGAGAATGCGGTGGTGGATGTTGGCCGCGGTAGCCGCATCGTGCAGTTCGGCGTCGGTGGCATCCGGCTTGGCATACCGCAGGTTGTCTGCGATGGAGGCGTGGAACAGATACGGGTCCTGGGTGACCATCCCGACGGCGTCGGCAAGTGAACTCATGGTCAGGTCGCGTACGTCGTATCCGTCGACGAGGACGGCGCCGCGGTCCACTTCGTACAGCCGCGGTACCAGGTAGCAGAGGGTCGTTTTGCCCGCGCCCGATGGTCCGACGAAGGCGGCGAGTTGACCCGGCTCGATCTCGAGAGAGGTGCCCGCCACCGCCCAGCGTCGAGGGCGGCGCGGCTCGATCACCTCCTCGTCGGCCACTACGGGGGTGCGGGTGGTCGGTGCCGAGAAGCCGCGTATCCCGCCGCCGACTCCGCCGCGTCCGAGGCTTCGCAGAGCCACGGGATCCGGGTCGGCGGTGGCCAGGCGCACCGGAGTTGGGTAGGCGAAATAGACGTCGTCGAGTTCCACCTTGCCCGGGGAGTCGGCGGGTAGCGCGACGGCGCCGGGACGATCGACGATCGCCGGCTGCAGGTCGAGATACTCGAAGATGCGGCGGAACAACGCCATCGACGTCTGGACGTCGAGCGTGACCCGCATCAGGGACACGAGCGGCTGCAGCAGTCTGGCCTGCAGGGTCGAGAACGCGACAAGGGTCCCTGCCGAAATGGCCGGGCCGTACCCACCGCTGATCAGATAGCCGGCGAGCAGATACACGAGGGCCGGGGTGATGGCCATGAAGGTACCCACCACGGCGAAGAATCCCTGGCCTGCCATGGCCTGACGTACTTGGAGCTCGGTCTGCCGGGCGTTTTCCGCGCTGTAGCGCGCGAGTTCGGCCTGCGACTGGTTGAAGACCTTGGTCAGGAGAACACCGGAGACGCTCAGTGCTTCTTCCGTGATGGCGGTCATGTCCGACAGCGACTCCTGGGTTTTTCGGGCCAGCGCCCGCCGCCGCGCGCCGACGCGGCGCTGGAGGTAGACGAATCCGGGTAGCAGTGCCACGGCGAGAAGCGTCAACTGCCAGGACAACAGCACCATCGCGATGAGGGATGCTGCGACGGTGACCGCGTTGGACAGGATGCTCGATGCCGTGGAGGTGAGCACGGAGCGGACCCCGCCGACGTCGTTGGCCAGTCGCGATTGGATCGACCCGGTCTTGGTGGAGGTGAAGAAGGCCAGTTCCATCTTTTCGAGGTGCGCGAAGAGCCGCTCGCGCAGATCGGCCATCGACAGGTTGCCGACCTTGGTGGTGAGGTAGCTCTGGCCGACGCTGATGAGCGAGCTCACCAACGTCACCCCGATCATCGCGAGAACAAGCCACATCAGCAGCGGGAGATGGACGCCGCTGCCGTCGGTGGGAAACAGTGCGCGGTCGAAGACTGCCCTGGTGAGGAACGGGGGGACGACGCCGAGGAGTGACGACACGACGATCGCCGCGCCGACCAGGACCAGCCAACCCCGATAGGGCCGCAGCAGCGCCCAGATCCGGGGCAGCAGCGAAGACTCGGAGTCGGAGATCTCCGGGGAGGACGTCGGTGGGGCGGAGCGCATTCGTCCATCGTGCCCACCTGTCGCGATTCTGGCGAGGCGATTCGGGTGGGCTGTGCGCGAGGGCTGTATGAAGTGCTGTCTCAGCCCGATTCAGTGACACCGAGCCGGGCCACCTGCGCGGCGAGGTACTGCTGCTCGGGGACGTTGGTGGTGCGCCGCGCCGCCGCACGGTAGTGCGCCGCCGCCGATCGAGTGTCCCCGGCCATGTCGAGGAGATGCGCGCGGACGGCATCGAGCCGGTAGTGCCCACGGAGTGGGCCGTCGAGCTCTTCGAGCATCGCCAGTCCGGTGGCCGGACCGTGCACCATGGCTGCAGCGACGGCGCGGTTCAATCGCACCATCGGATTGTCGGACATGCGCACGAGCAGTCCGTACAGCGCGAGGATCTGGGCCCAGTCGGTGTCCTCGACACGTTCCGCGTCGTCGTGGACGGCCGCGATTCCCGCCTGCAGCTGATACTGGCCCACCGCCCCTTCGGCCACGGCGTCCATCACCACCCGCTGGCCTTCGGCGATCAAGTCGCTGTTCCACAGGGTGCGATCCTGTTCGGTGAGCGGGATCAGCTCACCGTCCGGACCGGTGCGTGCCGGGCGGCGGGCATCGGTGAGCAGCATGAGCGCCAGCAGACCACCGACCTCGCCGTCGCCGGGCAGTATCGCGTGGACGGCGCGGGTGAGCCGGATCGCCTCCGAAGACAGCTCGGTGCGGTGCACATCGTTGCCGATGCTGCTCGCGTAGCCCTCGTTGAAAACGAGGTAGAGCACGTGGAGAACCGAGCGCAGCCGCTCCGTCCACTCTTCTTCCGTCGGCCGCCGGAAGGGGATGCCCGACGCGGTGATGCGTTGCTTCCCGCGGCTGATGCGTTGTGCCATGGTCGCTTCCGGGACCAGAAAGGCGTTCGCGATTTCGGCGGTGGTGAGTCCCCCGACGGCACGCAGGGTCAGCGCGATGGCCGACGCCGGCGTCAGCGCCCGGTGGCAGCACATGAAGAGCAATATCAGCGTGTCGTCGCTGTCGACGGTTTCTGCATCGGTCTGCGCCTGCCGGGCGACCGTGTGCTCCCTTGTGCGTCGGGCGATCTCGCTGCGGATGAAATCGGTCATCTTGCGCGTGGCGGTCTGGATCAGCCAGCCGCGGGGGTTCGCGGGCACGCCGTCGCGCGGCCAACGCTGCGCCGCGGCGAGTAGCGCCTCCTGAACGGCATCCTCGGCGGCGTCGAAGTTGCCGGTACGCCGGACGAGCACACCGAGGACCTGCGGCGCGAGTTCGCGCAGCAGGTCCTCGAGTGCGGCTCCGATCTCCATCGTCGGGTGGTCTCAGAAGTCGGTGTCCGGTGCGCCCATCACCTGACGAACCTCGATCGGCTGCTGGATGGGCACGCCGTTCGGTCCGGGTGAGGCCGAGGCCTTCGCGGCGATCTCGAGTGCGCGGGTTTCGGACTCCACATCGATCAAGCGATATCCCGCAAGCAGTTCCTTGGTTTCGGGGAACGGGCCGTCCGTCACCACAGGAACGCTTCTGCCGTCGAATGTGACACGCTTCGCGACGTCGGGCCCGGCGAGGCCCTGCGCGTCGACCAATTCACCGTTGGCGGCGAGTTCGGCATTGAGGTCGTGCTGGAATTGGATATGGGCTTTGATGTCGGCCGGATCCCAGTCGCTCATCGGCACCGTGCACCCGGGTCCGCCCTCGTAGTTCTGCAGCAGCATGAACTTCGGCATTGTTTTCTCCTCATCTCGTGGCGCCCATTGTGACGCCTTTCGCGAAGAGGACGGAGCACATTCCGGTTTCTCTACATCCAGCCGAAGTATTTCTGAAGAATCTTGTCAGCGGTGCCCGCCGTGCAGGCACTCGTCGAACAGGGAGCGGACTTCCTCGACGTGTTTGTCCAGGTCGGAGGTATCCCACCCGTCAGTGGGGACGGGTTCGAGCACGTCGACGTAGACGGTCCCGGAGTGTGCGACCAGCGAGTTGCGCCACATCAGCTCTCCGGCGTTGTGGATGACGATCGGCACGATCGGCACCCCAGCCGAGATCGCGAGATGGAACCCACCCTTCTTGAACTTGCCGAGACGAGGAGTGGGGGTGCGCGTGCCTTCGGGGGCGATGGCGATGGAGATGCCCGAGTGCAGCTTCTCCACCGCCGGTTGCAGCGCGGCCCTGGCCTTGGCGCTGTCCGACCGATCGATGTACGCGACGTCGAGCAGTGCACCGACGGGAAGAAATCGGGGGTCGCGTGCGGCCTCCTTCTTGGCGACACCGGTCACGTCGTGACGGATGACGCTGCCGACCACCAGCATGTCGAGTGAACTCTGGTGATTGAACATGAACACCGCAGGTCGTGCGGCTTCGGCGTTCTCCTTGCCACTCACCCGCAGCCCGATACCACAGATCGCCAGGGCGATATCGGGGCCGAAGCTACCGACCAGGTTGGCGGCGGTCTGGCGGTTCCTCGTGACCAGACCGGCCGAGACACCGAACGCGGCGGCGCCCATCAGCGCGCCGATTGCCGTGGTGGTGCGCGCGATCGACACCGGGTCGTTGCCGCTCTGCGGTGGCCGCAGATTCACCGAAGGCCACCCGTTCTGCCGGGCGGTGGCCGCCAGCTTCCGATCCGGATTCAGGGCCACCGGATGACCCACCGACGTCAGCATCGGAAGGTCCTCGGCACCGTTGGAATACGCGAAGCTGCTCTTCAGGTCTGCGCCGTGCTGTTCCGCGTACGTGCGCACGGCCTCAGCTTTCGCCGGACCCCACAGCGGAGGGGACGCCAGCTGACCGGTGAGCATGCCGTCGAGGACTTCGGGGCGAGTACACAGGACGTCCTCGATGGCGAGGTCCTCTGCCACCGACTGCGCCTGGTAGGGAGTAGCCGACGTGGCCATCACCACCTGGTGTCCCGCGTGCCGGTGCGCGGCGAGTAGCCCGCGGACCTCGGAGTAGATCATCCGGGCAATCTCCTGCCGGAAGAGGCGCTGCCCCCATTCCTGCATTTCGTCCTCCATGCGCCCGGCCAGACTCTGCACGCCGATACGCATCAGGCCGCTCACATCGGCGCCCCGAAATCGGGTCTCCATGGCGGCCCCGGTGGTGCGCAACAGTTCTGCGACACTGATGTCGAAGCGCCGCAGACGATCCCGGTAGACCACACTGGCCGAATACCCACTGATGAGAGTCCCGTCCAGGTCGAAGGCGGCAAGCGTTCCGGGTCCGGGCGGGGCGGCGGCGATGGCATCGTGGAGGCTGCGCAAATCAGTCATCTACTCACCCACCACCTGGTCGAGGGTGTCGTGAGCAAGGGTCCGGATGCGCAGGACCCGGTTGACCTGGGTGCGGATCTCGGCGTCGAACTCGATTCGCCGAGCCTCGAGATTCTCCGCACCCGGTTCGACGAGGCCCCGGTTACGCGCCAATTTCAGTGCGGTCGTGAAGAGTTCGGCAGAGATCGACTCCCGGCTTCCGATCTGCTGGCGTAACCGGCGCTGCTCGGCCAGCGAAAGGCACTCGGTGATGAATACTTTCTCGTCGAACCTTTCGTCGGTCGGTGTGCGTAACAGCTGATCGGACACCACCGCGTAGGCCTCGAGGAAGGGTTGCAGGACGCGGTGGGCCAAGTGGATCTGCGCTGTCGACAGTAGCTTCTCGGCATGCGCGGGGTCACGCATGTTCTCCCGCCACAGGGGGTCGATGATCTCGAGTTCGGTCCGGAGTTGGTCGCGGAAGGCGTCCTTGTCGCTGAAGAAGAATTCGAACTTCAGCAGGTCACGGATGCGCAACGCCTCCTCCCACCCGTCCTCGAGCGGATTACCGAACGGCTGGTCCGCCGCGGCGCGCAGAACCATTTCTGCGATGGCTCTCATCACCAGGAAGTGAATGGTGTTGTTGCGGTAGAACGCTGCGACGAGGTGCTGGTCCCGCCCGAGGTAGAACACACGCTCGCTGCCCCGGTCGAAACAGCGCAGCACGCCGGAGTCGAGGTGGGTGCGCAGCGCCGTGCGAATGACCTCGGGGTTGGTGAGGTCGACATCGCCTGCCGTCGGTAGCCGCCGGACGGTGATGTAGTCGACGAGCGGTCCGAGGATGGCGCGTAGTTCAGAAACGGTGAGCGCACGGTCCTCGATACCCAGGAACGCGAGCATCACCAGCGACGTGGCCGTCACCGGTGTCACTTCGTTGATGCGGTGCGACACCTCGAACGCGGTCTTCTGCACGGCCAGCCGCAGGTCGTCCTCCTGGCGGAGATACTCCGCCAGCGACATAGGTCTGCCGAAATTGACATGGGCCACCCCGTGCCGCTGCCCCTGGGCGCGCACATATCCGACGAGCCAGCGAAGTCCTTCCTTCGTCTTGGCCTCACCGTGGGCCTCGGCCGCCATCGCACCGACCTCGTACAGCTGGTCATAGGTGAGGGAGACCGGAATGAGGTAGACATCGGACATCCCACTGGACTGGAATGCCTTCGCCAAGTAGGTGAGGAGCCCGAAGCGGGGCGGCCGCAACTTTCCGGTACGGCTGCGGCCGCCCTCGATGTACCACTCGAGGTTGAACCGCTTGGTGAGCAGGTAGCGCATGTACTCGCGCAGCGACCACTTGTAGATTTCGTCGTCGTCGAACTTGCGCCGAATGAAGACGGTGCCACTGCGCTTGCTGATCGGACCGATCGGCCAGAAGCTGACGTTCAATCCCCCCATCACGTGATTGAGGGGGAGGTCGTTCGCGAGGAGAGCAGGACGCAGCACCAGAGGATCGAGATAGGAGCGATGGCTGGGCAGGAACACCAGAGAGTATTCCTTGTTCAGCTCGCGGAGTTCGTCGAGGCGCGAGGTGTCGACGTCGAGTCGGTACGCACGCGAGAAGTAGCGGCCCAGTTGATCCCACAACGCGATCGCGCGTCGGCTCTGGGCGGCAACCATCTCGTCGAGGGCGCCCCGAGCGCGACGTTCGACTTCCGCGGCGGGGAGGTCCAGGCGCGCAGCCAGTTCGTGGATGCCGGTGTGGAACCGGCTGGTGTCGGTCATCTCGTCGACCACGAACCGCGACACCTTGTACTGCGTTCCCAGCAAGGATCGTTCGGCACGCTCGAGGGTCAGCGCGGCCTGGCGGCGTACGAAATCGGGCAGCGATCCGCCACCCTTCTCGGCAAGCCGGCGACGGAGATCGCTCAAGGGGGCCGGGGCACCTTCGATCACCTCGCAACGGCCGGGTTCTCGACGCAGGATCTTGCGCTGCATGTTCGGGCCGGGATGAAGGGGATCACGCAGAAGCGACTCCCGGACCCGCTGCAGACCTTCGGGCTGATCGGTCCTCGGCCGCCACACCACCCGGAGCGGGACCAGAAGGGGATCGTCCTCGCGTCGGCACACGTCGGCGAATTCGTCACCCGAGACGCGGACGGCCTGCGGCGGACGCCCGTCGCTTCCATCCTGTCGTTCCAGCCACGCGCGCAGGGTCGTCTCCTCGATGTCGCTCATCGACTCGATGAGGTAGACGCGTGGCCGTGTCGTCTGCTCGTCCATTCGTGTGGTCCTTTCGTTCATCCACGGCCGAGTTCGACGATGTCGTCGAGGCTCTCCTGTAGGCACATCATGAAACGGGCCGGTTCGGTCACCGCGGCGGTGTCGAGGTTGACGCCGATGCAGCACGTGCCGACGTGCGAGACCAGTGTGGCCATGACGGCACAACCCGGTGCGGGACCGAAGGGGAACATCCTCTCGATCCGGGCCCCTGCGAGGTAGACCGGCACCGGTACACCGGCGACGTTGCTGGCCTGCAGGTCGAGACCGCTCGACTGGGAGAGATACCAATTTGCCAGCACCACCGTCGGCATCCGAACCAGAATCGGCGCCGCAGAGTCGAGGAGGCCGAGCGCCGGCTCCTGCCGTAAGCCGAGGACGATCGCGCGTACCTTCTTGATCCGCTCGATCGGGTCGACCTCACCGACCGGTCCCGCAAAGCGTGCTGCGGCAAATCGGTTCCCCCCGGTCGGATCCGACGCCACCCGCAGGCTGACCGGCATGCCGACCGGGATGGTGTCGATGTCGTGGCCGAAGGACTCGTGGTAACGGCGGAATCCACCCAGCAGGGCAGCGATATAGGCGTCGTTGAGTGATCCTTCCGCTCGGTGCGCAGCCGTCCTCAGCTCGTCGACGCCTACCTCGAGCACGCCGAACCAGCGGCCGAGGCCCCGGTCCCGCAACAACGGTGAGCCGGTGGCCGGGGGAGGAGTGACCACCCGGCGGATCGAATTGGCGTAACCGGCGACGTCGGTGACCGCCCCGATCGGGTTCGTTACGGCGGTGATCGCCGTGCGGGTGGTGCCGCGTACCAGGCCACCGAGTCGACCCGGCGCCCGGCGAACGTTCCCGAGCGCCTGCTCGAAGAACGCACCGCCGCCCGACATCCGCTCCGGCAGAGGTGGCGGGCGGTCCGGTTTGTCCGGCGACGGCTCGGGACGTCTGCTGTGCAGCAGCGTCATCAACTGGATGCCGCCGAGACCGTCCGTGATGCTGTGATGCGTCTTCACCACGTAGATGGCGCGACCGTCGTCGAGCCCCTCGATCAGCATGGCGCTCCACGGCGGCCGGGCGCGATCGAAGGGTTCGGTGGCCATCCGCCGGCACATCCGCAGGGCGTGGTCGAAGGTCGCGGGTTCGGGTAGGCGCACCCGGGTGAGGTGATAGTCGAGGTCGAATTCCGGGTCGACCGACCACATCGGGTTACCCAGCCGCAGCGTGGGCTCGACCACGCGCATCCGGATCCGGGGCACCATGTGCGAGGCCCACTCGTGCGCGCGCACCAACCGGTCCCAGTCCGGCGGTCGGTCGAGTACATCCACCGCGACGATCGGCGAACGCAGCTTCGGTTGTACCTCCTCCATCCGCCACATCCCGGTCTCGAAGTCGGACATCGTACGGTCCGCTCCCCAGGCGATGTCGGAGAAATCGACGTCGACGGCACTCGGTGATATCAGCGGTTCGCCATCGGCCATGCCCACCCTCATTCGGTTGATCGAGTTGCCTCAACTGGTGCTTTTCCAGTGTGGACCCGACGCGTAGTTCACACCCCTGATTCGACGGATTGGCCCGGACTCGGCGGGTGACGCCTTCACACCCCTGCTCGACGAGTGCGCTTGTCGTAGGCTGCCGTCATGGCGAAACGCTTCGAATATTCGGAAGACATCGGGTACCCCGTGGACCGCGTCCACGCGACGCTGACCGACCCGGTGTTCTGGCGGCACCGGTTCGAAGAGGCACCCGAGAAGCTGACCCTGGACGAGAGTGGTGGGCCCGGAACCCTGACGGCGACGATGCGCGACAGCATCAGTGCCTCTTCGCTTCCCGGGCTGGTCCGCAAAGTGGTCTCGGGCGAGCTGAGGGTCGAACGCGCCGACGAATGGGGACCTCTCGACGGCAACCGGGCCGACGGACGGATTCGCGGCAGTTCCACCGGCATTCCGGTCCGCATCGAGTGTGCCTCGGTGCTCCGTGCGTCGGGGGAAGGCTCGGTGTTGGAGCTCATCGGGTCGGTCGAGGTGAAGATCCCTCTGGTCGGTGGTCAGATCGAGTCACTCATCAAGAAGCTCGTCCGCGACATGGTGGGTCAGGACCGCGATGCCGTCGAGAAGTGGCTCGGCGACAGCTGACCACGTCCCTAGGGGCAGGTGTTCAGCTCGACGTCGAGCGTCCGCGCCCCGGGCCCTGCAGTACCGAGTCGATCGTGACTGTTGACGATCGCGCAACTGCCCAGCGAGAGGCATCCGCACCCGATGCACCCCGTCAGGTTGTCGCGTAGGCGGACCAGTTGCTCGATTCGCTGATCCAGGTCCGCATGCCACCGCGTCGACAACCTCTCCCAGTCCTTGCGGGTCGGCGTCCGGCCCTCCGGCAGAGTGGCAAGGGCGTCCCGGATCTCGGCGAGGGGTATTCCCACCCGCTGGGCGATGCGAATGAACGCGACCCGCCGGAGCGTGTCCCGACGGTACCGCCGCTGGTTGCCGCTGGTGCGGCGACTACTGATGAGGCCTTCACGCTCGTAGAAGTGCAGAGCGGACACCGCCACACCGCTGCGCTCCGACAGCTGGCCGGGTGTGAGCTCCTTGGCTTTCCATTCGGGCATCTCCACATCGGGCACCTTTCACCAGGAATACCCGAACAATACTCGAGGTCAGTCGAGGCGGAGGTGACCGTGCAGGTGGTGGGTGAGCGGAGTGGGACCGTGCGCCATCCACAGGTCGTACGTGAGGTCGCCACCGCGCACCGACAATTTCCTCCGCACACTGTGCACCGGCTTCGCGTCCGGAGACGCGCACAGCGACAACATCGACAACTCGATGGTCCCCTCCCGAATCTGGCCCCGATGAATCTCGACGAAACCGGTGGGCTGGGCAAGAAGCAGTTCTGCCTCGTCCTCGGCGACGAGCCGCAGGAAACCGGACTCGGAATGCAACGGACGCCCGTCGTCGGCCGCCCACGTCCGGGACCGATACGCGAGGAACGGCTTACCGCTCGCCGTGAACTCGATCTCCTCGGTGTAGCCGAAGTCGTCGATCGTGGGATAGGCACCTTCGCCGGCTCCCACCCACCGTCCCGCGAACGGGGCCAAGGCAGGTGGCACAGCCGGTCCGGCAGCGGTCGCCGAAACCGGTGGACCGGCCGTCGCAGTCGATCGCCTCGACTCTTCCTCCATGAGTTACCTCCGCCGTCTCACGCTACTCGCTCCGGCACGCTGTGACGTGTTCGGCGGCGGAGTGTTTGACGTGCCTACGGGGCCCTGCCGCATTACCGTCTAGGCATGAACGCGTCCGGTTCTGCGCCGTTGGGAGCCAACTCCGAAGTGGGGCAGCTTCGTGCCGTCCTTCTACACCGGCCCGGCGACGAACTGAAGCGGCTCACGCCCCGCAACAACGACCAACTGCTCTTCGACGGGCTGCCCTGGGTCGACCGCGCGCAGGAGGAACACGATGCGTTCGCCGACGTGCTGCGCAGCCGGGGTGTCGAGGTACTGCTGTTGTCCGAACTGCTCACCGAGACCCTTGCCGCCAGTGGTGCGGCGCGCATGCAAGGGATCGGTGCTGCGGTGGATCCCCGCAAGCTCGGGCATACGCTCGCCCAGGAACTGGCCGCCCACCTGCGCGGTGTGCCGGCCAAGGACCTGTCCACCATTCTCACCGCGGGCATGACCTTCGACGAACTACCGGTCGCGGCCAGCAGTGCGTCGCTGGTCCGGCGCATGCATCACGGCGGCGACTTCGTCATCGACCCGCTGCCCAATCTGCTGTTCACCCGGGATTCGTCGGTCTGGATCGGCCCGCGGGTGGCCATCACCTCGCTGGCGTTACCGGCACGTGTGCGGGAAACGTCGCTCACCGACATCATCTACGCGCACCACCCGCGGTTCCGTGGCGCCCGGCGCGCCTACGAATCACACACCGCCCCCGTCGAAGGCGGCGACGTCCTGCTGCTCGCGCCCGGTGTCATCGCCGTGGGGGTCGGGGAGCGCACCACCCCGGCCGGTGCGGAGGCACTGGCGCGCAGCGTATTCGAGGACGAGCTCGCCCATACGGTACTGGTGGTGCCGATCGCGCAGTCGAGGGCGTCGATGCATCTCGACACCGTCTGCACCATGGTGGACCACGACGCGGTCGTGATGTACCCCGTCATCCAGGACACGTTGTCGGCGTTCACCATTCACCGCGAGGACAAGGGTGTGTCCATCCGTGGGGCCGACCCCTTCCTCTTCGCTGCCGCCGACGCCATGGGCATCGGGAAGTTGCGGGTCATCGATACCGGACTCGACAACGTCACCGCAGAACGCGAACAGTGGGACGACGGAAACAACACCCTCGCGCTCGCCCCGGGTGTCGTCGTCGCCTACGAGCGCAACGCCGAGACCAACGCCCGCCTCGAAGCGTCGGGCATCGAGGTGCTGCGGATCGCCGGCTCCGAACTGGGGTCGGGCCGCGGTGGGCCGCGCTGCATGTCCTGTCCCGTGGCCCGTGACCCGCTGTAGGCCCTCCGGGCTCGTGAGTGGTTAACGAGTCTCTGCACTCGCTAACCACGCACGGGCGCGCAGCGCCTACAGGACCTCGGTGACCTTCGTGGCCGGGCGAGCCAGGACAGTGCCCTTGTCCGTCACGACGATCGGACGCTCGATGAGGATGGGATGCTCCGTCATGGCATCGAGCAGTTCGTCCTCCGACGCCTGAGCCAGCGACAACTCCTTGTAGATCGCTTCCTTCTTCCTGATCGCCTCGCTCGGCTTCAGCCCGGCGTCGTCGAGCAGCTTGCGCAAACCGTCCCGTGTGGGCGGCGTCTCGAGGTACTTCACGACGGTGGGTTCGATGCCGGCGTCCCGGATCAGTCCCAGGACGGTGCGGGAGGTGTTGCAGCGTTGGTTGTGGTAGATCGTCGCGGTGTTCGCCATGCAGAACATTCTGCACCCGGGAACAAATGAGCCGGTACCGTGCGCTGCACTGTGCGTCAATAGACACTGTGCGTCAGTGGAACAGTCGCATACGTGGATCAGTCGACGACAGAGGGAGATCGACCATGGCCGAGCACTCGAACAGCACACCCCGCCGCATCGTCATCGCGGGTGGGCACGGGAAGATCGCCCGCCACCTGACCAAGCTGCTGACCGCGAGAGGAGACCGCGCGGTGGCCCTGATCCGCAATCCGGATCACGAACACGCCGTGGCAGCGCTGGGCGCAGAGCCGGTAGTCATCGACCTCGAAAACTCGACCGTCGACGACGTCGCGAAGGTGCTGCTCGGCGCGGACGCCGCCGTGTTCGCGGCCGGCGCCGGCCCGGGCAGCGGAGCGGAGCGCAAGGACACCGTCGACCGCGGCGCCGCGGTGCTGCTCGCCGAAGCCGCCGAGAAGGCCGGGGTGCGCCGGTTCGTTCAGGTCAGCTCGTTCGGTGCCGGTGAGCCGATTCCGGAGGGCACCGACGACGTGTTCGCCGCCTACCTCGTCGCCAAGACCTCGGCCGAAGAAGATCTACGGGCGCGCACCTACCTGGACTGGACGATTCTGCGGCCCGGTGGGTTGACCGACGACGAACCGACGGGGCACGTCACCCTCGCCGCCCCACCGCTCGAACGTGGCACCGTGCCGCGTGCCGATGTCGCGGCCGTGGTCGTGGCGCTTCTCGACGATCCGAGTACTGCGAGGAAGACCCTCATGTTGACGTCCGGGCCGACCCCGGTCGAGGACGCTGTCGCGGCGCTGTGACCGGTGGCGTTCGCCGCCAGCCATTGCGGCGCCGTGCCCTCCCCACTACGGTCTGATACAACGCCTGGAACAACGGAGGTGGCGGCGGCCGTGCACATCGACATCGATCCGGATTCGTCGACCGCCCCGTTCGACCAGTTGCGGCTACAGATCATCGAGCAGGTGCGCACCGGTCGGCTGATCGCCGGCACGAAAATCCCGACGGTCCGCGCCCTGGCCGTCGAGGTAGGGCTGGCCCCCAATACCGTCGCGAAGGCGTACCGCGAACTCGGTGAGCAGGGTGTGATCGAAAGCCGGGGCAAGCAGGGCACCTTCATCGCAGGCGGTGGCGACCCGATCCGTGTCGGTGCCGAGAAGGCGGCCACCCGATATGTGCAGGAACTGCGCAAGCTGGGCGTCTCCGACGACGAAATCCTCGACTTCGTGCAGTCGGCCCTCCGCGGCGCCGGTTGAGCTGGCTTCATCCAGAAGAAGCGATTCCAGAAAGGGGAACACTCGGTATGGCCTCCGCACTGTTCCGTGACCTCGCGATCCTGATCGCACGCATCGGTCTGGGCGTCGTTTTCGTCGCGCACGGCTGGCAGAAGTTCTTCGAATTCGGGGTGAACGCGACGCAGGAGTCGTTCGCCGACATGGGAGTACCACTTCCCGACATCTCGGCGATAGCGGCAGCGACGATCGAACTTGCGGGCGGATTCGCGCTCATCGTGGGATTGGCCACACCGGTGGCCGGATTTCTTCTGTTCCTCGACATGCTCGGTGCGCTGATCCTCGTGCACGCCGACAAGGGTGTCTTCGTTTCGGAGGGCGGTTACGAACTCGTGGTGGCATTAGGTGTGGGCTCGCTGCTTCTCGCCGTCATCGGCGCGGGGCGCCTCGGTATCGACGGCCTGATCGGGCGGGGTTCGGGATGGGGCAAAGCCGCGGTGTGACTGCACGCGCACGGCGGCTCTCGTTCAGGGGTCGGCGCGCACCCCAGCTTGCATTTACTTCCGTCAGTGACCAACGTAGTTGTTCATGGCGATGAATACTGATCTGCCGGATCAACCATCCGAGTCTCCGAATGTGCTCGCATCCGGTGGGCTGAAGCGGATCGGTGTTCGCACCGACTACGTCGTGTTTTCCGTCGCTGCCGCGGCGGTGGCGCTGATCGTCGTGTGGGGTCTCGCGGCCCCCGACAATCTCGATTCGACCACCGGCAAGGCCCTTTCGTGGTTGGTCACCGATCTCGGATGGCTGTTCGTTCTGTCGGCGTCCGGCTTCGTGCTCTTCTCGTTGTGGCTCGCATTCAGCCGATTCGGCCACATTCCGCTCGGCAAGGACGGCGAAAGGCCGGAGTTTCGGACGGTCAGTTGGATCGCGATGATGTTCAGCGCGGGCATGGGTATCGGGCTGATGTTCTTCGGTGTCGCCGAGCCGCTCGCGCACTATGTCACGCCGCCCCCCGGCAGCGACGGTGGAATCGGAACCGCGATGGCTACCACCATGTTTCATTGGAGCCTGCACCCCTGGGCGATGTACGCCGTGGTCGGCCTGTCGATCGCGTACGGTTCGTATCGGAAGGGTCGCAAGCAGCTGTTCAGCTCGGCGTTCATACCTCTGCTCGGTCGGCGCGCGGAAGGTCCGATCGGCAAGTTCATCGATGTGCTCGCGATCTTCGCGACACTGTTCGGTACCGCTGCCTCGCTGGGTCTGGGGGCCCTCCAGATCGGCTCTGGTTTTCAGGTCGTCGGGTGGATGTCGGAGGTGAGCACCTTCCTGCTCGTCGCGATCGTCGCACTGCTGACTTTGGCGTTCGTCGCCTCCGCGGTGTCGGGTGTCGCGAAGGGCATCCAGTGGCTGTCCAACACCAACATGGTGCTCGCCGTCGTGTTGGCGCTGTTCGTGTTCGTGGTGGGTCCGACGGTCCTGATCCTGAACCTGCTGCCGACGACGATCGGTGCCTACGCTGCCGAACTGGCGCAGATGTCGGCGCGAACCGGGGCGTCCTCCGATCCAGCGACCGGTGAGTGGTTGTCGTCGTGGACCATCTTCTACTGGGCGTGGTGGATTTCGTGGACCCCGTTCGTCGGCATGTTCCTGGCACGCATCAGCCGCGGCCGGACCATTCGCCAGTTCGTTTTCGGAGTCATTCTGGTTCCGAGTGTGGTCAGCCTCGTCTGGTTCGCCATCTTCGGTGGCGCGGGTATCGGTGAGCAGCGCGACGGTATCGACCTCGCCGGGCAGGACACCCAGGAAGGGCAGCTGTTCGGGATGCTCGACCACCTGCCGCTCACCGGCATCACCACCGTTCTGGTGATGGTGCTCGTCGCCATCTTCTTCGTGTCCGGCGCGGATGCCGCATCGATGGTGATGGGTACCCTCTCGCAGCGCGGTTCGCTCGATCCGCAGCGCTGGGTGGTCGTTTTCTGGGGTTCGCTGACCGGTGGGGTGGCTGCCCTGATCCTGTGGACCGGTGGTGATACCGCCCTCGACGGCCTGCAGACGATGACGATCATCGCGGCCGCGCCGTTCGTGATCGTGATGATCGGTCTGTGCGTGTCGCTGTACAAGGATCTCTCGCGCGACCCGATCGTGGTCGACGCCAGGGAGATGCGGCGGGAACTCCGGAAAGCGGTGGCGAAGCGACGCCGCTCGCCCAGTTCCGTGAAGAACCGACGCGGGGGTTCCGGTTCAGCGCCAGCTGGGTAGCCAGAGCTGGTTTTGCCACATCTCGGGTGTGATCGGCAAACCGGTGAGGATGGGCCACAGCCAGATGAAGTTGGCCACCACCAGTCCCACGTAGAGGCAGACGGCGAGGAGACCGGTGCCGCGTCGTTCGTAGGACGACGTGGCCCTGCCGAGGATGTCGCCGAGAACGAGGGCGATACCCATCACCATGAACGGCGCAAGGGCTACTGCGTAGAAGTAGTACATCTGGCGGTCGAGGGTGGTGAGCCACGGGAGGAAGGCGGCGCCGTAGCCGGTGAGCACGGTGGCATATCGCCAGTCCTTGCGGATCACTGCTTGCCACAGCGCCCAGGCGAGCATCGGCACCGCCAGCCACCACATCGCGGGCGTGCCGACGAGCATGACCGCCTTGACGCAGCTGGACGCGCTGCATCCGGACACGTGGCCGCCTTCGGCGAAGTAGTAGAGCATCGGGCGAAGACCCATCGGCCACGTCCACGGTTTCGACTCCCACGGGTGATGGTTGCCCGCAGAGTTGGTGAGACCTTCGTGGAATTGAAGGACGTTGCCGCTGTAATACCACAGCGACCGCAGCGCGGACGGGAGGAACGACCAGGTTCCACCGGTTCCGATCTCGTTGCCCACTGCGTGCCGATCGACCCCGGTCTCGCTCACGAACCATGCCCAATAACTGCCGAGATAAACGAACAGTGGGACCACGACGAGCGCATACAGTGCGGGGCCGACGTCGCGGAGAGCGGCGCCGAACCATGGCCGCTGCACCCCGTAGGTCCGTCGGGCCGCTACATCGAACAACACGCTGAGCAACCCGAAGAAGACGATGAAGTAGATGCCCGACCACTTGGTTCCGCACGCCAGGCCCAACATGATTCCGGCACCGAAACGCCACCACCGCACACCCAGACGCGGCCCCCAGTCGCTGTCGCCGATCCGTCCTTCGTCGTGCACGCGGGCCATTCGTTCGCGAACCTGGTCGCGGTCCACGACCAGACAACCGAGGGCGGCGACGGCAAACAGGGCCAGGAAGATGTCGAGCATGCCGAGCCGGGAGGACACGAAGGTGACACCGTCCGCGACGAGCAGGATGCCCGCGAGACCGCCGAGGAGTGTGGACCGGCTCAACCGCCTGACGATGCGAATGACGAGCAGAACCAGGATCGTGCCCGCCACCGCCGACGCGAACCGCCACCCCCAGCCGTTGTAGCCGAAGATCGCCTCGCCCATCGCGATCAGTTGTTTCCCGATCGGCGGATGCACCACCAGGCCGTACCCGGGGTTGTCTTCTATCCAGCCGCCGGTGAGAACCTGCCAGCCCTGTGGCGCGTAATGCTTCTCGTCGAACACGGGTGTGCCCGCGTCCGTGGGGTATCCCAGCATGGTGAACCGGGTGATCGCCGCGATCGCCGTGACGAACAGGGTCACTACCCAGCCGCGGGCCCGGTCCACGGGACCGAAGCTGCGGGGAGGGGTGAGGGGTGCCGGGCTGACCACCGCCGAGTGTCGTGCGGAGGGCGTCGGTCGCTCGTCCGTCAACATCGTCACGCGGCAATCGTAGGCTGTGGGGCATGACTGGTCGCCTCGTACTCGCCGCAACGCCGATGGGGGACGTGGGTGACGCCTCGCCCCGGCTGCGTACGGCGCTGGAAACCGCCGACGTCGTCGCCGCCGAGGACACCCGTCGCACCAAGGCTCTGGCTTCGGCTCTCGACGTGACCATCACGGGAAAGGTGGTCAGTTTCTACGACCAGGTGGAGGTGGCACGACTGCCTGCGCTCGTCGCCGATGTTGCGGCGGGTAAGACGGTGCTCCTCGTAACCGACGCGGGGATGCCCTCGGTGAGTGACCCCGGCTACCGGCTGGTGTCGGCGTGTGTCGCCGAGGACCTGGCAGTGACCTGCCTGCCGGGACCGTCGGCGGTGACGACGGCACTGGCCCTCTCCGGGCTCCCGGTGGAGCGCTTCTGTTTCGACGGCTTCCCGCCCCGCAAACAGGGCCAGCGCAAGACGTGGTTGCGGGAGTTGGTGAACGAGCCCCGGGCGTGCGTGTTCTTCGAGGCACCGCACCGGCTTGCCGACTGTCTCACCGACGCCGTCGAGGTTCTCGGCGGCACACGGCGAGCTGCCGTCTGCCGCGAACTGACCAAGACTTACGAGGAGGTACGCCGCGGCACCCTCTCGGAACTCGCCGAATGGGCGGCCGAGGGGGTGCGCGGCGAGATCACCGTAGTGGTGGAAGGCGCCACCATCGTGGCTTCGGATCCCGCAGACCTCGTCGTCGAGGTGGAACGACTCGTTGCCGACGGCACCCGGCTGAAGGACGCCTGCGCGTTGGTTGCGACCCCGGGTGTGTCGAAACGCGAGTTGTACGAAACCGTCCTGGCTTCGCGCAAGGAGTAGGGCCACCGGGACGGTGGCACTACCGCCGAAGTGCCCGCTCGCCGGGTGCGAGGGTGGCATCGTCGGCGGCCGCCTGCCCGGCGTACCAACCGTGCGCGTCCACCGCCCTTCCGCGGGCTTTGCGAGTACGCGGAAACAGGCGGTCGAACTCCGCGTCGACCGCTTCGGATTTCGTGGCGAGAATTGGCAGGAGGTCGCCGACCGGGATCGACGCCTCGTCCGCGGCCTCGGCTGTCGCTCTGCTGTCGGCGTCGCGTAACCGCTGACCGATCCGACTCGCGAACCCTGCGAGGAAACCTTTGCGAAACGACGTGGTGCGGGACCCGCTGCGACTCTGCGCATCAGCGAATTGCATTGCCCGCGTGGCCTGCACCAGCAGTGAAGTGAAGAGCATGTCGACCTGCTGTAGGTCGAGTGGTGTTCCCACCACTGTGGCGATGGCCAGCGAACTGAACCACACCGTCCGCACCCGGTTGGAGTCACCGATCTCGGTGAGCAGGTGCACCTTCTCCTTGACGTACGGATTTTCGAGATGGATCCGGCGACTGTGGACAGCGGTGTTTCCCGAGCCGTTCTGAGTGTGGAGGAGGGCGGCATTGATGGCGTAGCGGGTCATCAACTCCTGGGCCTTCGCGGTGAAAATTTCGGCTTCCTCGGCGAAGTCGGTGGCCTCTGCCTTGGCGAGCAATCCCCGAATCCTGTTGAGCACCTTGGCGTCGGCCTCGGTGTTCGCGACCGACCCGGTGACCTCGACCCGAACGCAGGGCCAGGTGGACGGCGGGGGAGTGAGGACGGTCCACCCGGGCAGATCGGTCCAGGCCAAGGAGAGGTCGGTCAACTGGTAGACCGAGTGGTAAGGGTCCTCGAAGAGCAACCCCGCCGCCAGGGCGCGCACGCCCGCGTCGTCGGACATGTCGTCCATCGCATCACCGACTCGATCCGAAATGCGCTGCGCCAGATCCGAAGCGGCGGGGTACTGCTCGGCGATGGAACGGAGTTGGTCGAGCCAGTCGTGGGGCGCCCGATCCTGGGCGCGGGTCCGCTCCGCCTCGTGCAGGACGAGTGCTGCGGCGAGCGGCGCGTCGGCCGGCTCCTTCGATCTCCGCGCCAGATGGAGGACGTCGGCAGGTTGCCAGCCGCGCTCGTACGCGGCCGACAACTCTCCCAGAAGGGTGTGGACGGCGGCCGCCGCCGGCGGACTCACTTCGTCGTCGAACACGCGCGCTCCCCTTCCGGATCCACTACTGCCGAATCCGCCGTGTAGAGATCGAATGTATGTTCTATTCGCCGTCATGGAGGAGAGTGTGCATGCAGGGTCCGACAACTCGGCCCTGCACGGCTCACTCGTCCACGTAACGAGGGAAAACGCCCGACGGTGCGGGCAGTGGCGTGCCCGCAACGATGCGGGTGGCGAGGTCGGTGAACTGGCGGGCCTCCGCTTTCTGGCCCAGCAGGTCCAGAATCTTCTCCGCCGCATCCGGCATCACCGGTTGCACCAGAATTCCGACGATGCGCACCACCTCGAGCGTCACGTACAGCACGGTGGCCATCCGCTCGGGGTCCGTCTTGCGCAGCACCCACGGTTCCTGCTTCGAGAAGTACCGGTTGGTCTCACCGAGAACCGACCAGATCGCCTCCAGCGCGAGATGCAACGCCTGGACGTCGTATTCGGCACGGCACTTGGCCAGCAGGGCGTCCGCCGAGGCGAGCATCGCCGAATCCTCGTCGGTCAGCTCACCCGGCACCGGAACCTGGGCGTCACAGTTCTTCGCCACCATCGACAGCGAGCGCTGCGCCAGGTTGCCCAGCTCGTTGGCCAGGTCGGCGTTGATGCGCGTGACGATGGCCTCGTGACTGTAGCTGCCGTCCTGCCCGTACGAGATCTCCCGCAGCAGGAAGAAACGGACGGCGTCGAGTCCGTACTGCTCGACCATGGCGACCGGGTCGACGACGTTGCCGACCGACTTCGACATCTTCTCGCCCTTGTTGTAGAGGAACCCGTGCACGAAGACCCGCTTCGGCAACTCGATTCCCGCCGACATGAGGAATGCCGGCCAGTACACGGTGTGGAACCGGGTGATGTCCTTGCCGATGATGTGGAGATTCGCGGGCCAGAACTTGCCGAACTGCTCCGACTCCGTGTCGGGGTAGCCCGCACCGGTGAGGTAGTTGGTGAGGGCGTCCACCCACACGTACATGACGTGCTCGGGGTGGCCGGGAACCGGGACACCCCAGTCGAAGGTGGTGCGTGAGATCGACAGGTCCTTCAGGCCGCCCTTGACGAAGCTGACGATCTCGTTGCGACGTGTCGCCGGCGCGATGAAGTCCGGGTTCTCCTCGTACAACCGCAGCAGCTTGTCCTGGTACTCGGACAGCTTGAAGAAGTAGGTCGACTCCTCCGTCCATTCGACCGGCGTCCCGGTCTCGGTGGACAACCGCGAGCCGTCCTCCTGAAGTGTCGTCTCGGCCTCGGTGTAGAAGGCCTCGTCGCGCACCGAGTACCAGCCCGAGTAGGTGTCGAGGTAGATGTCACCTCGCTCGAGCATCTTCTGCCAGATCGCCTTGCTGGCTTCTTCGTGGTCGGTGTCCGTGGTCCGGATGAACCGGTCGTACGAGATGTTCAAGGTCTTGTCGAGAGCCTCGAACACGTCGGAGTTCCTGGCGGCGAGCTCGCGGACGTCGATACCTTCCTTGATCGCCGTCTGCTGCATCTTCAGGCCGTGCTCGTCGGTTCCGGTCAGGAAGAAGACGTCGAACCCGTCGAGGCGCTTGAACCGTGCCAGCGCGTCCGAGGAGATGTACTCGTACGCGTGACCGATGTGCGGGACGCCGTTGGGGTACGCGATCGCCGTCGTCAGATAGAAAGGTGGCCGCGAAGCGGTGGAGTCAGCAGCATTCATGGTGCGACCACTCTATCTGCGCCCCGCGGTTCCGCGACGCGCAGATTGGTGTAAACGCCGCTTCGACCGGCCGTGAGACGAGGGCGTTGGCGTTCGAGCGGTGTCGCCGTCGACAATGTGCGCATGAGCAAAGACCGTCCCGCACCCGAAGCGCCCCAGCCACTGTTTCCGCTCGTCGACGCTCACACTCATCTCGACGCATGCGGAGCATCGGACGCGGCGAGTGTCCGAAAGATCGTGGACCGGGCTGCCGCTGTCGGTGTGGAGCGCGTGGTCACCGTGGCCGACGACCTGGATGCCGCACGGTTCGCCGTCGATGCGGCCAACTGGGATGCGCGGGTGTATGCGGCCGTCGCCATTCATCCGACGAGGGCAAACGTCCTCGACGATGTCACGAAGGCGGAGATCGAGCGATTGGCCGGCGATCCGCGGGTGGTGGCGGTCGGGGAGACGGGCTTCGACTTCTACTGGCCCGGGAAGCTCGACGGCTGCGCCACCGTGCCGGAGCAGGAAGAGGGTTTCCGATGGCACATCGACCTGGCGAAGCGGCTCGGAAAAACGCTGATGATCCACAACAGGGACGCAGATCAGGCGCTGCTGGACGTGCTGCGCGCGGAGGGGGCGCCCGACACGGTGGTCTTCCATTGCTTCTCGTCGGATGCGGCCATGGCGCGTAAGTGCATCGACGCGGGGTACGTGCTCAGTTTCTCCGGCACCGTCAGCTTCAAGAACGCGAAGGCGTTGCGAGAGGCGGCTCCCCTCGTACCCGCCGACCAGCTCATCGTGGAGACGGACGCCCCGTTCCTCACCCCGCACCCGTTCCGGGGCGCGCCCAACGAGCCGTATTGCCTGCCCTACACGGTGCGTGCTTTGGCAGAGGTTCGCGGTGAGGAGCCGGAAGCGCTGGCACGGGCGTCGACGGTCACCGCCGAGCGGGTCTACGGCCTTCGGCCCGTGAGTGGTTGACGAGTCCCTGGACTCGTTAACCACTCACAGGGCCGCAGGCCCTAGGTTGAAGTTTCAACTAAGACATTCTAGGCTGATGGCCGTCACGTAACGGTCGTCCCGATCCGCGGGGACGCCTCGATGAAAGGCACGGTCATGAACAACCCCGCAGTTCGCAATCTCGGAATTCTCATCGCCCGGGTGGGCATCGGAATCATCTTCCTCGCTCACGGCTGGCAGAAGGCCTTCACCAACGGGCTGGACAAGCAGACGGCCGGATTCGAAAGCATGGGTGTCCCACTCCCCGGTATCTCGGCCTTCGTGGTCACCTGGCTCGAGATCATCGGCGGTCTCGCGCTGATCGTCGGCGCGGCGGTGCCGATCTTCGGCATCCTGCTGTTCCTCGACATGGTGGGCGCGTTCTTCATCGCGCACATCGACAAGGGCATTTTCGCCAGTGAGGGCGGATACGAACTGGTCCTCGCCCTCGGTGTCAGCTCTCTGCTTCTTGCAGTGGTCGGGTCCGGCGCGTACGGCGTCGACGGGCTCCTCGGTGCCAAGCTGCCCTGGGCGGCGAAGGACACCGCGCGCGTCTGACCTCGCTGGAAGTGGCAGAGGACGCCTCGGGCGTCCTCTGCCACTTTCGTGTCAGAGGACCTTGTTCAAGAAGTCCTGCGTACGGGCCTCACGTGGACTCCCGAAGATCTGCTCGGGTGTGCCCTCCTCCACCACGTAACCGTCCGCCATGAAGATCACCCGATCCGCGACCTCCCGGGCGAAGCCCATCTCGTGCGTCACCACCACCATGGTCATGCCACCCTTCGCGAGGTCGCGGAGCACCTGCAGCACCTCCCCGACCATCTCCGGGTCGAGGGCGCTGGTGGCCTCGTCGAACAGCATGATGTCCGGGTTCATGGCGAGAGCGCGCGCAATCGCGACCCGCTGCTTCTGCCCGCCGGACAGGCTCGCGGGCTTGGCGTCCGCCTTCTCGGCGAGCCCGACCTGATCGAGCAGGCGGACCGCCGTTGCCCGTGCTTCCTCCTTGGTTGCCCGCTTTGTCTGGACGGGTCCCAGCATCACGTTCTCGATTGCCGTCATGTGCGGAAACAGATTGAAGTGCTGGAACACCATGCCGATGTGCTGACGCACCCGGTCGATGTCGATCTTCTTGTCGCTCACGTCGAAGTTGTCGACGACGACGCTGCCGCCGGTGATGTCCTCGAGCCGATTGAGGCAGCGCAGGAAGGTGCTCTTGCCGGAGCCGGACGGGCCGATCACGCAGACCACTTCGCCGCTCTGGATCTCGACGTCGATGCCTTTGAGTACCTCATTGTCACCGAACGACTTCTTCAGACCGCGCACGCGAATCTTCGGCTCGGTGGTGGCCGTCGGGGTCGGGTTCGATTCGGTCATCGATTGATCCTCTTCTCGAGGCGGTTCGACAGCTTGGTCAACGCCATGATGATGATGAAGTACATGACGCCGATGATCAGCCACATGTTGAAGGACTGGTAGTTGCGGGCGATGATGATGCGCCCGGTTTGCGTGAGCTCGGCGAGCCCGATCACGGACAGGATCGACGTATCTTTCAGGGTGATCACGAACTGATTGATGTACGACGGGATCATGGTGCGCACGGCCTGCGGCATCACCACCTTCTGCATCGACTTCAGATAACTGATTCCGAGGCTTCGCGACGCTTCCATCTGGCCCTTGTCGACCGACAGGATGCCGCCGCGCACGATCTCCGCCATGTAGGCGCCCGCGTTGAGACTCAGGGTGATGATGCCGGCGGTGAACGCCGACATCTGGAAGTCGAGTGCCGCCGGAATGCCGAAGTAGATGAAGAAGGCCTGCACCAGCAACGGCGTTCCGCGGAAGACGTCGACGTAGGTGGTGCCGATTCCGCGCAGCACGATGTTGGTCGACACCCGGAACAGGCCGAAGATCGCACCCAGCACGAGAGCGATCGCGATCGAGACCACGGTGAGGACGATCGTGAGCCACAGTCCCTCGAGCAACAGCGGGTAGGTGCTCTTGATCAATCCGAGAATGGAATTGTCGTCTGTGCTCGCGTCGGTGTCGAGGTACCGGGCGAGGATCTCGTCGTACTGGCCGCTGGCCTTCAGGTTGGCGAGCCCGGCGTTGAACTGCTGCAGCAGCTGCGCGTTCTGGCCCTTCGCCACGGCGAAGCCGTAACTTGCGCCCGGAACCTTGTCGGTGACGGTCTTGAATCCATTGCCCTGCTTGATGCCGTAGGCCAGTACGGGGTAGTCCTCGAACACGGCGGCCGAGTTACCGGTGCGCACCTCGTCGAACATGCTCGACGAGTCGGCGAAGTACTTGGTGGTGAAGCCGTACTGATTCTTGATGGACTCCGCATACGTGGCACCTTCGGTGCCGTTCTTGACTGCGACCGACTTGCCGCGCAGATCCTCGTACGAGGCGATCGAGTCGTCGTCCTCGAGCACGCCCATCTGGACGCCCGACTCGAAGTACGGGTCGGAGAAGTCGAATGTGGCCTTGCGGGCGTCGGTGATCGACATCCCGGCGATCATTCCGTTGGCCTGCCCGCCCGTGACCGCCTGTAGTGCGGCGTCGAATCCGACCGCGTTGACGGTGTAGTCGAATCCCTGGTCTTCGGCGATAGCTGCGAGCAGATCCATGTCGATGCCGACGAGCTTGCCGGACTCGTCCTGGAACTCGAACGGCGCGAACGTGATATCGGTGGCGATGATGTAGTTGTTGCCCGGGGCGGGCTGTTGCGCGCCATTCGGATCGGGCTGTTGCGCGCCCGCGAGGCCTGGCGCGACGAGTGTGACGAGCAGCGTCAGCGCGGCGATCACCGCGGGCACTCTCGGACGTCTGACGTGTCTCAGAAGTCGATCGGATCTGCTGTGCACGGAACCCCAGCTTTCTATGACAGGTGCCCGGTCGCTTCCGGGCTCTTGGTGCAGACGCAAGATACTGCGTCACCGCGGGTGGCCCGAATTCGACGCGTTTTCGCGTCCCAGTCGAAAACCATGTCCGATCTCAATCTTTTTGTGATCTAGGTAGCAGGTGCAGGCTGCAAAGTTGCCATAGCAAAGCCGATTCGTTACCGTACCGTGATCAAACTTTCGCCAGCCTTTGGGACTTGATGTGTCAGTACTCGCCAGACTTAACAACGCCAAATCGCCCTTTCTCTACGTGGTGGTCGCCGCACTGCTTGCGACCCTCGTCGTCGGTGGCGCCCTGGCCGTAGCCCGGCACAAGACCGTCACCATCGACGTCGACGGCGAGAGCATGTCGCTCGGCACCATGGCTACCGATGTGAGCGGGGCCCTCGACGACGCCGGGTACACCCTCAACGAGCGTGACGCTGTCGCGCCTGCTGCCGGCGCCTCGATCTCCGAAGGTGACACCGTCGTGTTGCGGCGCGCCCGTGAGGTCACGCTCACCGTCGACGGCGAGCCGAAGAAGGTGTGGACCACGGCGCTCACCGTCGACGACGCCCTGAAGCAGTTCGAACTGGCCGACGACGTGCACGTCTCGGCGTCGCGTTCGCAGCGCCTTCCGCTCGAAGGTGCCGAGCTGGACGTCGTCGAACCCAAGCTCGTCAAGGTTGCCGACGGCGCCGCGCCGATCGCCGAGGTCCGCCTCGCCGCCCCCACAGTGGGCGATTTGCTGGCGGCCAAGGGTGCCCCGCTCGAGCAGGCCGACACCGTCGTACCTCCCGCCGACAGCCCCCTGGTCGACGGCGCCGAGATCCGCGTGACCCGCGACCGCACCGAGACCCGCACCGAGACCCTGCCGATCGCGCCCCCCGAGAACCGCGTGGACGATCCCGCGCTCGACAAGGGCAAGACCGTCGTCGAGAACCCGGGCGTTCCCGGTGAGCGCACCGTGACGGCCGCAGTGAAGACCGTCAACGGGGTCGAGGCAGGCCGCCAGGAACTGAAGTCGGAGATCCTGCGTGAACCGGCGCCCGCAGTCGTCCGTGTCGGCGTGAAGGAGATCGCCATCTCCAACGCGTCGACCTGGGACTCCATTGCGCACTGCGAGGCCACCGGCAACTGGGCCATCAACACCGGGAACGGCTTCTACGGGGGACTCCAGTTCACGCAGAGCACCTGGGAAGCCTTCGGTGGCACCGCCTACGCCCCTCGCGCCGACCTCGCGTCGCGCGAGCAGCAGATCTCCGTTGCCGAAAAGGTCCAAGCGACGCAGGGCTGGGGTGCCTGGCCCGCCTGCACCAGCAAGCTCGGACTCCGCTGACCCGCTCGGCTCGAGTAAAGGAACACGATGTCGCCCTTCGCCAAGATCAACTCGGCCCGCTCGCCGCTGCTATACACCGTGGTCGCGCTGCTTCTCGCCACACTGATCGCCGGCGGAGTGATGGCCGTGGTCCGGCACAAGACCGTCACACTCGACGTGGACGGTGAGAAGGTCTCGCTGAGCACCATGAGTACCAGTGTCGATGCCGCGCTGTCCGACGCCGGGTACTCGCTCGACGAGCGCGACGTGGTGGCACCCGAACGGGACGCGACCCTGTCCGACGGTGACACGGTGGTTCTGCGCCGCGCACGCGAGGTGTCCCTCACCGTGGACGGTCAGCCCAAGACCGTGTGGACCACGGCGCTCACCGTCGAGGATGCGTTGAAGCAGTTGGAACTCGCCGAGGACGTGCACGTGTCCGCGTCGCGTTCGCAGCGCCTGCCTCTCGACGGCGCCGCGCTGGAGGTACTCAACCCGATGGTGGTCAGGCTGACCGACGGCGCGTCGCCGGTGACGGATGTGCGGCTGGCGGCACCGACGGTCGGGGAGTTCCTCACCGCGCACGGTGCGCCTCTCGAACAGTCCGATACGGTCGTGCCCCCCGCGGACACGCCGCTGGCGGAGGGTATGGGCGTCACGGTCACCCGCGACCGAGTCGAGACGAAGGTCGAGACCCTGCCGTTGGCGCCGCCGGAGCAGCGGATCGAAGACCCCACGATGAACATGAGCCGCACCGTGGTGGAGAACCCGGGCATGCCGGGTGTGCAGGACGTCACCTTTGCGGTCAACACGGTCAACGGCAGGGAAGTGGGCCGCAACCAGGTGGCGGCCACGGTCACCACGCCCGCGCAGCCCAAGGTGATCAGAGTCGGCGCGAAACCGGGCACGGAGGTGCCTCCCGTCGAGAACGGCGCCGTCTGGGATGCGCTCGCGCAGTGTGAAGCCACCGGGAACTGGGCCATCAACACGGGCAACGGCTTTTTCGGCGGCGTTCAGTTCGATCAGAACACCTGGGAGCGTCAGGGCGGTCTCAGGTACGCACCGCGGGCCGACCTCGCCACCCGCGAGGAGCAGATCGCCATCGCTTCCCGAACGCAGCAGACGCAGGGCTGGGGAGCATGGCCGACGTGTTCGGGCAGGCTCGGAGTCCGTTAAAGTTCCCCTGGTGTCCGACGCCGAATCACCCCATGTCGAACGAGGCCAGTCTCCCCGAGGGCAGGCTGCTCTGCTCGGCCCCGCCGAAGTGCGTTCGCTAGCCGAGGAATTCGGTGTGCGCCCCACGAAGCAGCTGGGGCAGAACTTCGTTCACGACGCCAACACCGTTCGTCGTATCGTGGCCACCGCCGGCGTGGGGAGCAGCGACATCGTTCTCGAGGTCGGGCCCGGTCTAGGGTCGCTCACCCTGGCGCTACTCGACGTGGTGGACAAGGTGATTGCGGTCGAGATCGATCCCAACCTCGCCGCCCGGCTGCCGGTCACGGTCGCCGCCCGCGCTCCGGGGCTCGCGGACCGGTTGACCGTGGTCGGGGCGGATGCGATGCGCGTTCAGCCGTCCGAGATCCCCGGTGAACCCACCGCGCTCGTCGCCAACCTGCCCTACAACGTGGCCGTGCCGGTGCTACTGCACCTGTTTGCGGAATTGCCCAGTCTGCGAACGGCTCTGGTGATGGTGCAGGCAGAGGTGGCGGATCGCTTGGCGGCACCGCCCGGCAGCAAGACCTACGGAGTGCCGAGCGTGAAGGCCAACTTCTTCGGTTCGGTCCGCCGTGCGGGGTCCGTGGGCAAAGCGGTCTTCTGGCCTGTTCCCAAGGTGGAGTCGGGACTGGTGCGGATCGATCGTTACGCAGAACCTCCGTGGCCGATCGACGACGAGCACCGGCGACGAGTGTTTGCCGTGATCGACGCGGCATTTGCGCAGCGCCGCAAGACATTACGAGCGGCGCTCAGTGGCTGGGCCGGATCGCCGGCCGAAGCGGAGCGCAGGCTCGTCGAGGCAGGGATCGAGCCGTCCACGCGCGGGGAGAGGCTCGACGCTGCGGCATTCGTGCGTCTTGCTGCCACCCGTCCGTAGCCGCGGCTCCGCGTCCTGCGGAGGATGCCGGCAGTGGAGTAGTGGATGAGGCCGAGGCGGGTACCGGCACGAGAGGCGTCGAATCCCATCAGGTGGGCGCCGATCGACCCGGATCCCGGGGTGGGGGAGACAAGCGGGCGCCGATGTGGTTCACTATTGGAGGTCGTAAGTTTTGTGTTTGTGTTTCCCACGCTCGCAAATCGATGGTTGCGAGCGTTTGGACGTCCTCCACAGGAATTGTCATAAGCGGTCGTGTCAGATGACCCAGGTAACCGAGCCGGTTACCTGAAGAAGAAACTGTGTTAGAGGAGATTTACATGGCAGAGGGCATCGTGAAGTGGTTCAACTCCGAGAAGGGGTTCGGCTTCATCGCCCCCGAGGATGGCAGCGCTGACGTGTTCGTCCATTACTCGGAGATCCAGAGCGGCGGCTTCCGCACGCTCGAGGAGAACCAGCGTGTTTCGTTCGAGATCGGCCAGGGCAACAAGGGCCCGCAGGCCACCGGCGTCACCCTGGTCTGAGAACGGCTATGACTTCCCGGTTCGCCGGGACATGACGTTCGAGCAAGGCCCCACTCCGCAGGAGTGGGGCCTTGCCTCGTTTCCATCTCACACCGAACGTAGATGCGCAGCCTGATACGCGAGATTGATCGCGCACACCAGCCAGAGCTGAAGCGCAGAATTCGGGCCGAAGAGACCGACGACGGCGCAGATACCGAGGATCACGGCGACGAGGAAGGTTGCGGTGCCCAGTCCGCGTCGGCGTGCCGGCCGGAAGATCAGCACACCGGTGACGAGAAGTGCCCACACCGTCGAGGCGAGAATCGCCGCGCAGACATACCATGCCGACGAGTACCGTGCCGGCCAGGTCCACGGATCGTTTCCGTTGTCGAGTGTGCAGAGGAACGCCAGCGAGAACACCATGGTGACGACGGTTGCGGCGCCGAGCGCCACATGTGCCCCCACAAGCACTTTCGCGCTGTTTTCGGGCCCTGACGGCGCGCGAGCGCGCCCCTCCTCGGCAATCGTGTGCTGCATCCCCGACAACCCCGACCTTTCGTCTCGTCGCTGCTCGGACGCCGAACAACGGCCGTGTCGCTCCGTCGTTATCTGGGACACGGTGACCACCGCACGGCGTCTTGGTCAGGCGTTACCGTAGCGGTCGGCGAAGAGGCGACGGCGCTCGCCCACCCGTCGGCACTCTTCGCGCAGCTCAGGGGGATCGACGACGGTGAAGTCGGTACCGAAAGCGCTGAGCCAGTGAGCGATCGACGCCAGGGAGTCGCCGCCGAGCGCGACCGCGCAGTGGCCGTCCGGCAGTTCCTCGAGAGTGCCCCAGTCTTCGTGCACCATGGGTGCGATCTCACCGATCGGAGCGTGCAACAGCACTCGCGCGCGTACCCGGGTGACGGCGCGGGTGATTCCGCGGGCGACGAAATCGGCGGCGCCACCCGGTGGGAGCTCACGCGGCGTGAAGCGGGGTCCTGTCGGAATCTTCGGCGTCATCCGATCCACCCGGAACGAACGCCAGTCGGCGCGCGTGAGATCCCATGCCACCAGATACCAGCGGACACCGGACCGAACGAGTCGATAGGGCTCCACCTCGCGACGACTCTCGGTGCCGTCGTGGGTGCTGTAGTCGAAGCGGAGACGCTCGTGGTTGTGGCACACAGATGCGACGCTGGAAAGCACCTGTGCGTCCACGGCGCTCCGTGCAGGTTCTCGGTGCACCACGTCGACCTGCAACGTCTCGAGGCGGTGCCGAAGCCGCGACGGCATCACCTGCCGGAGCTTGGCGAGGGCGCGCATCGACGCGTCGCCGATGCCCACCACCGAACCGGTGGAGCCGGATTGGAGTCCCAGTGCGACCGCCAGGACCTCCTCGTCGTCGAGTAGTAGAGGCGGCATCTCGGCGCCGGCACCGAGCTGATATCCGCCGCCGACGCCGACGGTCGCGTCGACCGGATAACCGAGGTCGCGAAGCTTGTCGATGTCCCGGCGAACGGTGCGCGCTGTGATTCCCAGTCGATCGGCCAGTTCGGCTCCCGACCACTCCTTCCGGGTCTGCAGGAGTGAGAGCATCCGGAGGAGTCGTGCCGAAGTTTCTCGCATGACGACAAGAATGCCACCGATTGCGGACGGGTCCTGTCCTGATTAGGGGAGCAAACCGCCGGGTACGAAATCCCGGCAGGGCCCCCGGGCGGGCCACTACACTGGCCGCCGACGCTCCACGGACCATCGCACGAGTCTTGTAGTGAAAATCCGACGGAAAGGTCCTCGTTGAGAATGCACACGCGTGTCCGGCCGTATCCGGCCAGAGCGGTACTGGCCGCTCTCCTGTCCACCCTCTTCACGTTCGTCCTCCTCGTCTCACCGACCGCGACGGCCTCGGCCTCGGCGGCGGATCTCTTCAACAGTGCCCAGGGAAAGTTTGCTGACGGGGACGCCCGAGGTGCGCTCGCCGACATCGGCGGAGCCGTCGCCCAGGACCCGGGCGACCCGAATGCGGTGGCTTTGCAAGCGATCTATGCCGATGCCGCCTCCGACCTGATCACCCGCGAGGCCGCGCTCGCGCGACTGGGAGCGATGGATGCAGGCATGCGGGCCGGCGTGCACGGCCTGCTCGACGCCGTCAGGACTGCGTCGTTCACGCCACCGAACCCGCTTCCGGCAATCCAAGGCCCGTCCACCGCCATCATCGTTCTCGGTTACGGACTGCTGCCCGACGGCAGCATGCGCCCGGAGTTGATCAACCGGCTACAGGCCACGGTGATCCAGTCGTTCGTGTCGCCGTTCTCGCCCATCATCGTCACCGGCGGCAACCCACAGAACGGCATCACCGAGGCAGCCGCCATGCAGGGGTGGCTGCAAGCCAACGGTGTTGCACCCCAGCGGATCCACGCCGAGCACCGTGCCGGATCGACGGTAGCCAACGCGCTGAACTCGGTTCCGCTGGCGCGCTCGCTCGGTGCGGGTGGCGCGATCATTGTGACGTCGGCCAACCATATCCGTAGGGCAACGGTCGATTTCAACGTTGCCAGGCTTCCGGTGGTCGGCGCAATGAGCGCCGTTACCAGTGCGGGGCAGCTGATCGCCGAAGTCGCGCCCTTGACCAAGGACCAGCAACTCGGCATGTACCGAGATGCGATCCGGGTCTTCGGCATCCCCGCCGGTTACTAGGTGTGCGGCCCGATAGGGCAGTGCTGTGACGATTTCGTGTCATCGGTGTTTCCGCGACGAGAACGGTAGTCGGCGCAGGCGTGGGAGGTGCCACACTGCAGATCGTGGCAGTATTGCGACGCACCGACCGCAGGAGGACACATGCGCTTGTCGCCCCACGAGCAGGAGCGTCTGCTTCTGAGCTACGCCGCCGAACTCGCGCGCCGGCGGCAGCAGCGGGGCCTGACGCTCAATCATCCGGAGGCCGTCGCGATCATCACCGACCACATCCTCGAGGGGGCGCGGGACGGACGTTCGGTGGCAGAGCTGATGGTATCCGGGCGTGAAGTGCTCACCCGGTCGGACGTGATGGAAGGCGTCCCCGAGATGCTGCACGACGTGCAGGTCGAGGCGACCTTTCCGGACGGCACCAAGCTCGTCACCGTCCACGATCCGATTGCATAGGAGACACCGTGATTCCAGGTGAGGTGTTCTGCGCCGACGGCGTGATAGCGCTCAACGAGGGCGCGCCCCGCACGCGGCTCGAGGTCGTGAACGCCGGCGACCGACCCGTACAGGTCGGTAGCCATGTCCATTTCCCGCAAGCAAACTCCGCTCTGCACTTCGACCGCGTGGCCGCGCACGGCTTGCGGCTCGACATCCCCGCAGGCACGGCAGTGCGGTTCGAACCGGGCATCGCGCAGACTGTTTCGTTGGTGCCCCTCGGTGGCAGGCGCGAAGTGCACGGGCTGAACCTGACGCCTCCCGGAAAGCTGGACCCGTCTTGACCGAACTCAGCCGTGCCCGGTACGCCGAGCTGTTCGGCCCCACCACCGGCGATCGTATCCGGCTCGCCGATACCGACCTGCTGATCGAGATCACCGAGGACCGCAGCGGGGGACCAGGCCTCGCCGGTGAGGAAGCGGTGTTCGGTGGCGGAAAAGTGTTGCGGGAGTCGATGGGGCAGGGCCGTGCGACGCGGGCCGACGGTGCCCCCGACACCGTGATCACCGGAGTGGTGATCGTCGATCACTGGGGAATCATCAAAGCAGACATCGGTATTCGCGACGGCCGCATCGTGGCTCTCGGGAAAGCCGGCAACCCCGACACGATGTCCGGGGTGCACCCCGACCTGGTGGTGGGTCCCTCCACGGAGATCATTGCCGGGAACGGCAAGATCCTCACTGCCGGCGGGATCGACTGCCACGTGCACTTCATCGCACCGCAGATCCTGGAAGAGGCGCTCGGCGGCGGCATCACCACGCTCGTCGGCGGCGGCACCGGACCGGCCGAGGGCAGCAAGGCCACCACCGTCACACCGGGGTCGTGGCATACCGCACGGATGCTCGAGGCGCTCGACGGCTGGCCGATGAACATTGCCCTGCTGGGCAAGGGAAACACCGTCAGTTCCGAGTCGATGTGGGAACAGTTGCGCGGCGGAGTGTCCGGTTTCAAGCTGCACGAGGACTGGGGTTCGACGCCCGCCGCGATCGATGCGTGTCTCACGGTGGCCGACGCCGCCGGAGTGCAGGTGGCCCTGCATTCGGACACGCTCAACGAAGCGGGTTTCGTGGAGGACACCCTCGCCGCCATCGCGGGCCGAGCGATCCACGCCTATCACACCGAGGGTGCGGGCGGCGGGCACGCGCCGGACATCATCACGGTGGCCGCACACCCGAACGTCCTGCCGAGTTCCACCAATCCGACTCGGCCACATACCGTCAACACACTGGACGAGCACCTCGACATGCTGATGGTGTGCCACCATCTCAATCCCAAGATCCCCGAAGACCTGGCATTCGCGGAGAGCCGCATCCGGCCGTCGACCATTGCAGCGGAGGATCTGCTCCACGATCTGGGTGCGATCTCGATGATCGGCAGCGACTCGCAGGCGATGGGGCGCATCGGGGAGGTAGTGATGCGTACCTGGCAGACCGCCCACGTGATGAAACGGCGCCGGGGCTTTCTTCCCGGCGACAACGGGGCAGACAACCAACGCGTCCAGCGTTACGTCGCGAAGTACACCATCTGTCCGGCAGTCGCGCACGGGCTGGAAGAGGAGATCGGCTCCGTCGAGGTGGGCAAACTGGCCGACCTGGTGCTGTGGGAGCCGGCGTTCTTCGGAGTGCGGCCGCACGCGGTGATCAAGGGCGGCATGATCGCGTGGGCGGCGATGGGGGATGCCAACGCCTCTATTCCGACGCCGCAACCGGTGCTGCCGCGGCCCATGTTCGGGGCGGCGCCCAGGGCCGCCGCGGCGACCTCGGTGCACTTCGTCGCTCCCCACGCACTCGAGGACGGTCTGGCCGATCGGCTCGCGCTCGGCCGGCGGCTGGTTCCGGTCGCGAACGTGCGGTCCAGAGGTAAGGCCGACATGCCCCGTAACGACGCGCAACCCCGCATCGAGGTAGATCCGGATACGTTCACCGTCCGTATCGACGGTGAGGTGTGGGAGGAACAGCCGGCATCGGAATTGCCGATGGCACAACGTTATTTCCTGTTCTGATGCGCCTCGCCCATCTGTTCACGCTGGCCGACTCCAGGTTGCCGACCGGCGGGCATGTGCACTCGGGCGGGATGGAAGAGGCCGTCACCAGTGGTCTGGTCCGCGACATCCCCACGATGGACGCGTTCCTCCGCAGGCGAATCCGGGCGTCCGGGCTGGTCGCCGGGTCGATCGCCGCGGCTGTGTGCGACGGCCGGCTCTCCATCGACCAGGGCGACCTCGAGATGGATGCACGCACCCCGTCGCCGGCGGCGCGTACCTCGTCCCGCGCACAGGGAAGGGGCCTGCTGCGGTTGTCCCGCACCACCTGGCCCGAACAGAACTGGTCGCTGCTGGGAACGCGTCCGCACCTGCCGGTGGTGACCGGAGTGGTCGGGCGTCTCACCGGTGTCTCGGCCCGTGAGGCGGCGCTTGTCGTCGTCTACACCACCATGACCGGATCCGCGATCGCCGCGCAACGGCTGCTCGCGCTCGATCCCGCGCAGGTCGCCGCCTGCACCTTCACCTTGGCGGATCTGTGCGATGCCGTCGCCGATGACTGCGCGACCGGGCTGGCGAGCGTGTCCGATCCGCTTCTCGATGTCGTCGCCCAGCGCCACATGGAACGAGACCGACCACTGTTCGCGTCCTGACGAGTAAGCCTGACAAATACACTGAACGAGCCCTGAGTAAGGAGAGCAACCATGCCACCGCATGTCATCGACGGTGAGCCGCACGATCATCTACACGATCGGCCGAAGCGGACACGAGTAGCGGGTGAGCCGGTCCGGATCGGCATCGGCGGGCCGGTGGGGTCGGGCAAAACGGCTCTGGTGGCAGCACTGTGCAGGCAACTGCGCGACGAACTGTCCCTCGCCGTTCTGACCAACGACATCTACACCACCGAGGACGCGGACTTCCTGCGTCGCCACGCCGTGCTTCCGGACGAGCGGATCGCCGCCGTGCAGACCGGTGGCTGCCCGCACACAGCCATCCGCGACGACATCACCGCCAATCTCGACGCCATCGACGACTTGATCGACACCAACCCACCGCTCGACTTGATTCTCGTCGAGTCGGGCGGCGACAACCTGACGGCCACGTTCTCGTCCGGCCTCATCGACGTGCAGATTTTTGTCGTCGATGTCGCCGGTGGCGACAAGGTTCCGCGCAAGGGCGGTCCGGGGGTGACGTTCTCGGACCTGCTCGTGATCAACAAGACCGATCTGGCGCCGATGGTCGGTGCCGATCTGTCGGTCATGCAGCGGGACGCCGAGCAGGTTCGTGAGGGCAGGCCCACCGTGCTGATCTCGCTGACCGAGGACCCGTCGTCCGGGCCGGCTCTGGAGTGGGTGCGCGAGCAGGTACGCACGCTCGCCGACGTGCACGGGTAGTGCGCACCGAGCTGACCATCGTGGCGACTCCCGGCCGGAGCCCCCGGATCTCCGCCGTCGGCGGGCTCGCTGCCCGGATCACCGGGCGCGACACGGTACACGTGATCGGCACGGCCGCCACCCCGCTCGGCGGTGACCACTGGGACATCACCGTTCGGGTGCTGTCGGGGGCGCGGTTGTCGCTCCGCAGCGTCGCTGCGTCCCTGGCGCTGCCCGGCCGGGGATGCACGGTGTCGACGGCGCACTGGTCGGTCGATGTGGAAGACGACGCCGCCCTCGATTGCGCCCTGGAGCCGACCGTCGTGGCCGGCGCGGCCGAGCACCGGGTGGAATCGACCGTGCTCCTCGCACCGACGTCGACGCTGGTCTTGCGTGAGCGGGTACAGATCGGCCGCACGGGGGAACGCGCCGGAATCTGGATCGGGACGACCGACGCCGATCTGGGGAACGTTCCGCTGCTCCGGCACCGGCTGGAGTTGGGCGCCGGCACCGTCTCCCACGACGTTCTCGACGCGCCCGCCGCCCTCACCAGCGAGCTCCGCTATCCCGACGATCGTCCCGCCGAGGTGTCGGGCGACGCCCGCACAGCCCGAACACGTCTTCCGCTCGCACGAGGAGGCAGCCTCACGACGCAGCTCGGCCCGCGACTGTGAGCTGAGGGCGGGGGTGCCACGCATTTCCACCCCCGTACTGCGAGCGCCTAAGCTCTATCCTTGTGCTTTCCGTCGTTCCTCGCCCCGTCGTCGTCCGGGCCCCGTCCAAGGTCAATCTCCACCTGGCCGTCGGGGACCAACGCGCCGACGGCTACCACGAGCTGAACACGGTCTTCCAGGCGCTCTCCCTCGGCGACACCGTGTCGGTCGCGCCTGCGGATGCGCTGACCGTGAAGGTCCGCGGTGAAGATGCCCGCGTGGTTCCCACCGACAGCCGCAACCTCGTCTGGAAAGCCGCCGAGATGCTTGCGGTCGAGGCCGACCGGCGTCCCGACATCGAGATCTCGATCGACAAGGGCATCCCGGTTGCCGGTGGCATGGCGGGCGGCAGCGCCGACGCCGCCGCGACGCTGGTGGCCCTGAACGCGCTGTGGCATCTCGACCTCTCTCGTGAGGACCTCCATTCTTTCGCAGCGAAACTGGGTAGTGACGTGCCGTTTGCGCTGCACGGTGGTACCGCCTTCGGAACCGGACGCGGCGAGAGACTCCTGCCGGTTCTCTCGCGCAGCACCTTCCATTGGGTACTCGCGCTCGCGAAAGGTGGGTTGAGCACCCCCACGGTGTTCCGGGAACTCGACCGCCTGCGCGCCGCCGGCACACCACCGAAGCTCGGCGGTGCGGACGACCTCATGCATGCGCTCACGACGGGCGACGCTGCAACGCTCGCGCCGCTGCTGGGCAACGATCTGCAGGCCGCTGCCTTGTCCCTCGAGCCACGACTGCGGCGGACGTTGCGCGCCGGAGTCGCCGCGGGCGCACTCGCCGGCATCGTCTCCGGGTCGGGGCCGACCTGTGCCTTTCTGTGCGCTGACGCGGATGCCGCGGTCCGTGTCAGCGCAGAACTCGCAGGTGCGGGAGTGTGTCGCACCGTGCGGGTCGCGAGCGGACCGGTGCCGGGCGCCCGAATAATCAATGACGCGGCGGAGGGATCGCACTGATGGCGAATCTGATCAATCTCGAACAGGTATCGAAGTCGTTCGG
Source organism: Rhodococcus sp. USK13 (assembly GCF_018343855.1). Lineage (NCBI taxonomy): Bacteria > Bacillati > Actinomycetota > Actinomycetes > Mycobacteriales > Nocardiaceae > Rhodococcus > Rhodococcus sp. USK13. Next base: position 2,842,922 of record NZ_CP069242.1, read on the forward strand.
CATCAAGCCGTTGCTCGATTCGGTGTCGCTCGGCGTACAGGAAGGCGAACGCATCGGCGTCGTCGGCCTCAACGGTGGCGGCAAGACCACGATGCTCGAGGTGCTCGCCGGTGTGGAGGCGCCCGACTCCGGACGCGTCAGCCGGGTCGGCGGCCTGCGGATGGCTGTGGTGACGCAACGCGGCGTCCTGCCGCCCGGCTCCAGTGTCGGCGACGTGGTTCTCGGACCGCTCGGCGTCGCCGCTCACGAATGGGCCGGTGACGCCCGCATCCGCTCCGTCCTCGCGGGCATCGGAATCGACAACCTCGGCTTGGAAGTCACCGTCGACGGACTGTCCGGTGGCGAGCGACGGCGTGTCGCGCTGGCGGCGGCGCTGGTGCAGGACCTCGACCTCCTGGTACTCGACGAACCCACCAACCACCTCGACGTCGAGGGGGTGCAGTGGCTGGCCGAGCACCTGGTGTCCCGCCGTAGCGCCCTCGTGGTCGTCACCCACGACCGCTGGTTCCTCGACACCGTCGCCAACCGCACGTGGGAAGTGGTGGGCGGCGGGGTCGAAAGCTACGAGGGTGGTTACAACGACTGGGTTTTCGCACGGGCGGAGCGGTCCCGGCAGGCGGACGCGTCCGAGGAGCGCCGGCGTAACCTGGCCCGCAAGGAGTTGGCGTGGCTGCGGCGCGGTGCTCCGGCCCGCACGTCGAAGCCCAAGTACCGGATCGAGGCCGCGGAGGCGTTGATCGCCGACGTGCCGCCGCCCCGCGACAACGTGGCCTTGGCGTCGTTCGCGCAGCGCCGGCTCGGCAAGGTGGTCATCGAACTCGAGGATGCCCGTCTCGAGACGCCCGACGGCCGGGTGCTCGTCGACGACCTCACGTGGCGGCTCGCGCCCGGTGAACGTGTCGGTCTGGTCGGGGTCAACGGTTCCGGCAAGACGACGTTGCTCCGCACGCTCGCCGGGGAAATCGAACCCGCGGCGGGCAAACGCATCCAGGGACAGACGGTCCACATCGGATGGTTGCGCCAGGAACTCGACGACCTCCCCATCGGCATGCGGGTCCTCGAGGCCGTCAAGGACGTCGCGGAGCGAATCACTCTGGGCGACAAGGAGGTCTCGGCCGGACAACTGGCCGAGCGGCTGGGCTTCACGCCGGCTCGCCAGCGAACACCGGTCGGTGACCTGTCGGGCGGTGAGCGGCGCCGCCTCCAGCTCACGCGAGTGCTGATGGCCGAGCCCAACGTCCTTCTTCTCGACGAGCCGACCAACGACCTCGACATCGACACCCTGCAGCAGCTCGAGGACATCCTCGACGGCTGGGCGGGCACGATGGTCGTCATCAGCCACGACCGCTACCTGATCGAGCGTATCTGTGACACGACGTGGGCACTGTTCGGTGACGGGAAGCTGACCAACCTCCCCGGTGGCATCGAGGACTACCTGCGACGCCGTGCGGTGATGGGTGACGTCGGCGCACCGTCCGTCGCGTCGACGGCGACGGGTGCGTCGGCGCCCAAACAGGCGCGTGACGGTGCGGCGGAACGTGCTGCGCGGAAAGAACTTTCTCGCCTCGAGCGTGCGGTCGCCAAGCTGGACGAGCGCGAGCGGAAGCTGCACGAGAAGCTGGCCGAGGCGGCGACGGATCCGGACAAGCTGCAGAAGCTCGACGTCGAGCTCAAGCAAGTGGTGGCCGAGAAGGAAGCGGCTGAGGAGCAGTGGATGGAACTGGCCGCCGATCTGGACTAGCCGGTCGGAAACCGAACGGTCAGCACACCGTCCCGGTCGGTGACATGGACCGTCCGGCCGATCACCGACCGCGGGGGAGTGCGGGTGTACGCCGACAGGGCTGCTGCGTCCTCGGGTCCGGTGCGTCCGGCGAGACGCCGTCCGTCGGACGTGTGTGCGACGACGAATCCGGTGGCGGGGACACCGTCGCGGCCGTACTCCACAGTGGTCGTGAGAATCTCGGCTTCGCCGGCGTATCCGGCGACGAGTTCGGGAGCGTCCGAACCGAGCTGTTCCGGCTCGGGGGTGCCGATGTAGCCGTTCCGGTGCGGCGTGCCCGAGAGCAGGACGACGTGCTGGTACGTCAGATATCCGCCGTTGCCGTGGACGAGGGCCGGGCCGGCGCCCTCACGAACGCGGCGGGTCACTTCGGCGATGGCGTGCAGGGTGTAGCTGTTGAGCGGGCCGCCGAAGAACGAGTGCCCACCGGTCACGCTGGGGACGGTGTCCTCGGGTAGGCAGAGTGCGCGAATCAACAATTTCGGGACCACCGGGAAGCAACTGTAGGCGTCGACGACGTCGAGGGCGGACGCCTCGAGGGAGGCCTGGGCCAGTGCCCGGCCGACGGCCCGGTTCATCGCCGCGGAGGTCCCGAAGCTGTTGCGGGCAAGCACATCCACCGGGTCGGTCGCTCCGGCGCCACCCCACAGATAGACCACTCGGTCGTCGGCGATGCCGTGTTCGCGGGCGAGCGCCAGGGAGCACACCACGACCGCTGCCGCCTGATCCACGAACGGCATGGCGTTGAGCATCAGGGGATACGGTTCACAGACCATGCGATTGCCCGGTCCGGTGGTCGCGATGTCTTCGGGGGTATACACCGTCGACGTCCACGACGCCGGATTCTTCGCCGCCAGCTCCGAGAAGGCCGAGTACATGCGGGCCGACCACGCCGAGGACTGCTCGGGTGTGCGGCCCGAGTCGTAGGTGAAGCGATTCTCGAACAAGGGATAGACGCGGGTCGGCACGATGAGCCCAGCCCGCTGCATGCCGGGGCTTCCGAGATCGGAGGCATCGAAGGCCGGTGGCCCACCCGGTGCCGCTACCCAGCCGAGCGACACCGGATCGGTGCCCGACTTCTGTAGCGCCGTCATGGTCGCCTGCGCCTCACCGCCCACCAGCAGTGCCACCGACGTTCGACCTCCGGCGATGTCATCACCGATGCGGTCGAGAAGAGCAGCAGGCCAATGGCCGCCGATCGGCGAGGTGCTCGCGGTGATGGGCGCCGGCACCTTCAGCCGGGCCGCGAGCAATCCCGGAAGATCGTCGTAGGACCAGCTGACGGTCTTGACCGCGTGTATCGCGTCGATCCGGGACCGCAGCGCTGCGACACCGCAGTCGGCAATCGCTGACTGCGCGGCCTCCGAGATGAGATCGAGTGGCTCCCGCGGGCCCGCAGGAACCCCACTTCGTCCGGACCGTACGTCACCGACACCGACGATGACGGGTATGCGCGCTGGATCGAGCATGGAAACCCCTTCGGTGTCCGGACGGTCGAGAACCTCGTCAGCGACACCCTAGTGTTGAACGCGTTATATGTAGATGTCGGGTCACATTCACCCTGGGCGGGATCGGAGAACGAGTGTGGCCGGGAAGTCGATCGGCGCTTTGTCGACGGGTGCGGGTGGGAAGTCGATTCGTGACCTTTTCGTGTCCCGAATCACGGCGCAAATATGCATGATCCGGGCAAAAGGGGGGAATCCAAGGCGAGCCCGCAGATGTTCGGACTAATCTGCAGTCCAGGGCATGCATGTCGCTGCACAGGAGGCGGGGGTCATGGATCTCGAAGCAATCAAACAGATCGAGCAGCTCAAGCACCGTTACTCTCGTGCACTCGATACCAAGTCGTGGGAAGAATTCGCCGACACCATGGTTCCCGAAGTCAAGGCCACGTACAGCGAATACCTGACGTTCGATTCCCGTGACTCCTTCGTGTCCTTTCTGGAGAACACGTTGGGCACCCATGTGATCACCGAGCACCAGTGCGGGCAGCCCGAGATCACCGTCACCGGTGACACGGCTGTCGGCGTGTGGTTTCTTGCAGACACCACGCTCATCCCCGAGGACGGCATGTTGCTGCGGGGGTCGGCCTACTATCACGACAGTTACGTCCGGTGCCCGGATGGTGCGTGGCGGATCACTTCCACCGGGTACGAGCGCACTTGGGAATCGGTGGCTGCGCTGTCGGACTTCCCGAGTTTCCGGCTGACTTCCAACAAATGGGCGATGTTGCAACCCCCCGCCTCGGCCTGACCGAGCACCGGAGGTTGCCACGACGAGGCGGGAGGTGACGATGTCGTCTGCAGTGCCCGTTCCCGGTGCGGTGCCGTACCTCACGGTGCGAAGAGGCACCGAAGCTGTCGAGTGGTATTCGGCGGTGTTCGGCGCGCGAGTGGTCGGGGAGCCGATCGTTTTGGACGACGGCAGGATCGGCCACGTGGAGTTGCAGCTCCCCACCGGGATGATCTACCTCGCCGAGGAGTTCCCGGAAATGGGTTTGACTGCGCCGGAGGCAGGTTCGACATCGGTCAGCTTGATGCTCGCCGTCGACGATCCCGACGCCGTCCTGTTGAGTGCCCGCGATGCCGGAGGGACCGTGGAGCGGTGGATCTCCGAGGGGCACGGGCATCGCAACGCCACCCTCATCGATCCGTTCGGGCACCGCTGGATGCTCGTCGGGCCGTAGGCCACACCGGCCCGCTACTGTCGGCACATGCCGATCGCACCGGACCCGTCGTCGTTCCCGGACACCCGGGCGTGGATACGGGCTTTGCCCGCGCTCACCGTCGTCGACCCAGCGCCTCCCGAACCACTGCCCGTCGATGCGTTGCCGGACGCGCCGCAGGTCCTCTTTCTCGACTGGCTCGCCGAGGCGGCGGCGGCCGGTGTTCCAGAACCGCACGCCGCCGCGTTGTCGACGGTGGACCCGGGCGGTCGGCCCGACGCTCGGTTCCTTCTACTCAAGGACGTCACGGAGCGAGGTTTCTGGTTTTCCGGCGACACGCGTTCGCCGAAGGGGCGTGATCTGACGTCGAACGCTGTTGCTGCGCTGACGTTCTACTGGCGGGAACGAGGGCGTCAGATCCGGGTGCGCGGGACCGTGGTCGACGGCGGTCCGGACATGTCGGCCCGCGACTTCCGGGAGCGGTCGGTGACCGCCCGCGCCGTCGCGACTGCGAGTCGCCAGAGCGAGGTACTCACCGATCCCGCGGAGTACGAACGGGTTGTCACGGCGGCGGCCGCGAGCATCGAGGCCGACCCCGACTTCGTGTCGAGCACGTGGCGAGCCTGGTGCCTAGTGCCCGACAGCGTCGAATTCTGGCAGGCCGATCCCGGGCGCCGGCATCAGCGCTGGAGCTACCGAAGAGAGCCCTCGGGCGAAGGGTGGACGCGCGCGATTCTGTGGCCGTAGGCGCCTGCCGGATGCGGGACGGTCAGCGAAGGGTCGTGGAGGGGGAGCGCAGGTCCACGACGATCGACTGGCCGTTCAGCTGGGCGTGAATCTCCGGCCGTTCGAATCCGGCCGCCACGAGGTACTCACCGAGCAGCTCGAGCAGTTCGTCGGCGTCCACGGTGGGGTCGGCGGAGTGGCTGCTCGCGGACGCGAGGTGGTCCTCGAGGAGTTCGGTGTGTGCAAGACGGCCCGCGACCCGCACGGCTGCCACTCCCATCGCGTTGCGTCGCTTCACGGTGCGTCCACGGGACTCGAGGGACGAGGTGGTGTCAACCGGCTCGGCTGCCTCCTCGGTGCTGTGGGAGCCCGAGCTGCGCGTCGGCAACGGAAAGGTGAACGTCTCGGCGGAGCTGGGCGTCGACGCGCCGTTGCCGGTCAGTGCTCCGCTGCCCGGTTCCGCGAAGGGTGATTCGGCGGTCGAGCCGTTGCCCCTGGAGCCGTTGCTGCCCGATCCATTGGTAGAAATGCCGTTCTCCATCGTGTCGCTTCCTGCTCGTAGACAAACGGGTTCTCGCACCAGCCCGCCAGTTTGCTCGATACGAACGTGAAAGCTACCAGCACCCGAGGTTCCGCCGCGGATCCGGCGGGCGGCCGACTTCAGTCGGCGGCGGCTACCAGCGGCTCGAGCGTGAGGTCAGGCAACTCCTTCTGGATGTACTGCAGTCGCCACTTGTCACTCACAAGCGCCAGTAGGACGCCGTCGGATCGGGTGAACACCTCGACGCCGCGCTGACGGTTCAGCTCGTCGACGGACTGCGGATCTGTCCGTCGGGCCAACGCGTAGGCAAGCGGCTCCATCCGGGCCTCGACGTTGAACTCGGCCTTCATCCGGGCCGCAACCACCTCGAACTGCATGGGACCGACCGCCGCCATGACGGGTGACGCGTCGCCGCGAAGGTCGTTGCGCAGAATCTGCACGACACCTTCGGAGTCGAGCTGATCCACCGCGCGGCGGAACTGCTTGTACTTGCCCGCGCTCTCGGCCCGCAGGATGGAGAAGTGCTCGGGAGCGAACGACGGGATCGGCGGGAATTCCACCTTCTTCTCGAAATAGAGAGTGTGCCCAGGGGCGAGGGCCGTGGCGTTGACCAGTCCCACCACGTCGCCCGGGTAGGCGGATTCGACGGTGGACCGTTCACGACCGAACACCGTCTGCGCGTACTTGGTGGTGAAGGGCTTACCTGTCTGGGCGTGGGTGACCACCATGCCGCGCTCGAAGACGCCGGAGACGATCCGCATGAACGCGAGGCGGTCGCGGTGGGCTGTATCCATCCCGGCCTGCACTTTGAACACGACGGCACTGAACGGGTCCGTGACCTCGCGGGGAGTGCCGGTGACGTCCTCACGGGCGCGGGGCGGCGGCGCAAGCTCCACCAGAGTGTCGAGGATCTGCCGCACGCCGAAGTTGAGCATCGCCGACGCGAAGATCACCGGCGAGGTCTGACCGCCGAGGAACAATTCCTGATCGTGGTCCTGGCCGGTGGCCGAGAGTAGCTCGCTCTCCTCCGCGGCGGTGACCCACTCGCTGCCCTCCTTCGCGAGAGCGGCGTCCGCGTCCATCACCTCTTCCGGGGCGATCTTGGCGCCGCCCGCGGTGCGGGTGAACCGGATGTACTCGCGGGGGGCGCCGTCCTCGCCGCGGCGCAACAGTCCTCGGAAGTCACCCGCGATTCCCACGGGCCAGTACAGGGGAGTCGGGGTGAGGCCGATCCGCTCATGGATCTCGTCGAGCAGTTCCAGCGGCGTCTGACCCGGGCGGTCCCACTTGTTGATGACCGTGATCACGGGGATCCCCCGGTGACGACATACCTGGAACAGCTTGAGCGTCTGCGGTTCGAGACCCTTCGCGGCGTCGATGAGCATGACGGCGGCGTCGACAGCGGTCAGGACTCGGTAAGTGTCCTCCGAGAAGTCAGAGTGACCGGGAGTGTCGACCAGGTTGATGACGTTGTCGGTGAGGTCGTCCGGCGACGCCTCGGTGGAACGGTAGTTGAACTGGAGGGCCGTGGAGCTGACCGAGATACCGCGGGCCTTCTCCATCTCCATCCAGTCGGACACCGTCGACTTGCGCCCTGCCTTCCCGTGCACGGCGCCCGCCTCGGAGATCACCTTCGCGTGCAAGGCGAGAGCTTCGGTCAACGTCGACTTACCGGCATCGGGGTGTGAGATCACAGCGAAGGTCCGGCGACGCTGAGCCTCCGCGCGGACGCCCTTGTCGAGCTTGTCCTGCGACGAGGCAGTGGTGGCGACAGACTCCGCCTCGGCTGGGATGATGTCGGCCGAGTCGGACGGGGTAGTCAACGAAGAACCTCTCGGGGGACTGGATGCGGAAAGGCCAGGTGGCCGCATACCAGGTTACCCGGGGGCCGAGGAGGGATTTACAGCACATCCGGCGAGAGGTAACACTGACCTGACGTAACACTCAGCTCGGGTTCGGATATTTAATCAGCGTGAGTCGTCGGGGCGCTCCGGAGTTACGTCTACTGCGTTCGGACACCCGTATCTGCACGAGGAGAAATCTTGAGCAAGTTCACCGACGAGATGTATGCCACCGCTGTCACCAGCAACCGCGGGTTGGTCACCGGTGAGCCGGATGCGCCATTGCGACAGCCATGGGGCGAAATTCATCGGGCGGCGCGGCGGATGGCGGGTGCGCTCGCGGCGGCGGGAATCGGCCACGGCGACGCCATCGGCATCCTGGCCGGTCAGCCCGTCGACATCGCGCCGTCCTGTCAGGGAATCTGGATGCGTGGTGCCTCCGTCACGATGCTGCATCAGCCCACCCCGCGGACCGATCTGGCGGTATGGGCCGAAGACACCGAAACCGTGATCAGGATGATCGATGCGAAGGCAGTGATCCTCGGTGCGCCATTCGACGCGGCCAAGCCGCTACTCGAGGAACGCGGCATCACGGTGGTGACGGTGGCCGAACTGAACGAAGGTCCGGAGACCGAACCGGTCGAGACCTTCGAGAACGACATTGCCTTGCAGCAGCTCACCTCCGGCTCCACCGGGTCGCCGAAAGCCGTGCAGATCACCCACGAGAACTTCTACACCAACGCCTACGCGATGATCGATCGCATCAAGTTCTCCCTCGACGACGACGTGATGGTCAGCTGGTTGCCGCTGTTCCACGACATGGGGATGGTGGGCTTCCTCAGTGTGCCCATGCAGGTCGGTGCCGAGGTCGTCAGCATCACCCCGATGGACTTCCTTCGCACCCCGCTGTTGTGGGCGCAGCTGATGGGCAAGTACAAGGGCACGGTCACGGCGGCGCCCAACTTCGCGTACTCGCTGCTGGCCCGTCGTCTTCGGCAAGCCGAGGACGGTGCGGTCGATCTGTCCAGCGTGCGGTACATGTGGAACGGGGCCGAACCGGTCGACCCCGACACCATGACGGCGCTCGCCGAGGCCGGCGCCCGGTTCGGACTGAATCCGTCCGCACTCGCCCCCGTGTACGGGATGGCGGAAACCACCCTCGCGGTGTCGATTCCCGACCCGGATCAGGGTCAGGTACTCGACTTCGTCGACCCGGACATTCTGGAGGCGATGTCCCGGGCTGTCCCGTCGAGCAAGCCGAATGCGCGTCCCCTCGCCACCCTCGGGAAGATGGTTCCGAACCTCGAAGGCCGGGTCGTCGACGGCGACGGGGAACTGCTCCCCACCCGTGGAGTCGGGATCATCGAGGTGCGCGGCAAGGCTGTGACCCCCGGATACGTCACTCTCGAGGGCCACAAGCCGGCGCAGGATCCGGACGGCTGGCTCAACACCGGTGATATCGGCTACTTCACCGAGGAGGGTCTCGTCGTGGTGTGCGGTCGCATCAAGGACGTGATCATCATGGGTGGCCGCAACATCTATCCCACCGACATCGAGCGGGCAGCCGGCACCGTGTCCGGTGTCCGCCCGGGCAACGCGGTCGCGGTGCGACTCGACGCCGGCCAGAAGCGGGAAAGCTTCGCGGTCGCGGTCGAAACCAACAACTATCAGGACCCGGACGAGGTCAAGCGGATCGAACACGAGGTCGTGCACGCGGTGGTCTCGGAAGTGGGAGTGCGTCCGCGTACCGTCGCGGTCCTCGGGCCCGGCAGCATCCCCAAGACGTCGTCCGGCAAGTTGCGCCGGACCACCTCGGCGTCGCTGGTCCGCGACTGAGGCGCCTTCGGCGCCCGTGCGCCTTTCTGGGTCAACCAGGAAGGCGCACGGGCGCGGAGCGCCTAGTGCAGGCGATTCTGCGCAGCCTCGAGGCCGACCTTCAGCAGGAGTTCGACGGCGTCCGCCGCTTCCTCGCAGAGGATGTCGAGCTCCTTGCGTTCCACCGAGGAGAAGGGCTTGAGCACATACGACGCGGGGTCCATCCGTCCGGGCGGTCGTCCGATCCCGATGCGGGTGCGGAGGTAATCCTTGGTGCCCAGTGAACTGGAGATTGACCGTAAACCGTTGTGGCCGCCTTCGCCGCCGCCCTGCTTGAAGCGGACGGTCCCGAAGTCGAGGTCGAGCTCGTCGTGGATCACTACGATGTTGTCGGGGTCGACGGAGAAGAATCGCGCCAACCCGGCTACGGCGCCTCCCGACAGGTTCATGTACGAACGCGGCTTCGCCAGGATCGTCGGGCGCCCTTCGAGCCGCCCTTGAATGATGTCGGCGCCACTCTTCTTGTGTGCGCTGAACTTTGCTCCCATGCGACCGGCCAGCACACCGGCCACCATGAAGCCGATGTTGTGCCGCGTCTTCTCGTACTGCGGTCCCGGATTTCCCAGGCCGACCACCAGAGCCGTGTCTTCACTCACCGACAGGTCCTTCCCTATGGCAGGTTCTCGTCACACGAGAGCGGCGCGTCACCCCGGAATTGTCCGGGACGACGCGCCGCCGAGTTCAGTGCGGTTGCGAGAGGATCAGCTCTCGGCGCCCTCTTCGGCAGGGGTGCCGGCTGCTTCGCCGGTCTCTTCCTCGAGGTCGGCTGCGGTGGGGGCAGGGACGACGTTGACGATGAGCAGCTCGGGGTCGGCCTGCAGGGTCGAACCCTTGGGCAGCTCGAGCTGGTTGGCCAGGATCTGCGTGCCGGCCTCGAGGCCCTCGACCGAAACCTCGATCTGCTCGGGGATGTGCAGCGCGTCGGCTTCCAGGGCGATGGTGGCGGCGTCCTGGGCGACCAGGGTGCCGGACGCTGCCTCACCGGTGACGACGACGGGGACCTCGACCGTGACCTTCTCGCCCTTCTTGATGACGAGGAGGTCGGCGTGCTCGATGTAGTTGCGGATCGGGTGGATCACGACCGACTTGGTGAGGGCGACCTGGGGGGTGCCGTCGATGTCGAGGTTCAGGATGGCGTTGGTGCCGTGCGCACGCAGAATCGCGGCGAAGTCGCGCGACGGCAGGTTCAGGTGGCGGGGATCCTCACCGTGGCCGTACAGAACAGCGGGAACCTGACCATCGCGGCGGGCGCGGCGGGCGGCGCCCTTGCCGAACTCGGTGCGTACGGCGGCTACGAGGGTGTTTTCGTCAGACATGGTGAAACGGCTCCTACAACTCACGGTGGTTACTGGCTGGCGTCTTGTCGTCGGTGAGGGACGAACGGGCGCACGGGCCAGGAGCGAAACGCTCGAGCTGAGCCGTAGCCGCGTCGATCACGGTAATCCAGCGTATCGAACAAGCCGGTTCACCCTCGCCGAGACAACTTACGGAACTCTACCGGATGGCTGCCGGGCCTGCTAATCGGGTCGTCGTTTCGATGACGCCTCACCATGTCGGGCCCAGTCCTGCCGCCGGCCCACTAATGGACTAGTGGTGTGGCTCACATGGCCGGGGGTAGCCTCGGCGTTGTGAGCACAGAACCCCGGAGCGCCGACCGGTTGACCGCGGTGGCCAGCGGCGTGGATCTGTCACGGCATGCCCGATTGCTGAGCAGGGTGCACGACGCGGTGCTGTCCGGGCAACAGCCGCCGGTGATGCCGCGGGACGTGGTGGCACGTTCGTGGTCGCGACTGCAGGCAGGTGGGGTGACCCCCGACCATTGTGCCGACGTGGAACCGGCCGACTTCGCGGAGATCGAGGAGCGCCGGACGCGCACCGCGCTGAGGTCCGTTCTCCCCGAGCTGCGCAACACGCTGACGCAGGTGGCCGACGACGCCAACTTCATCGTGGTCATCGCCGATGCCGACGGCGTGCTGCTGTGGCGTGAGGGATCACGCGGAGTGCGCAAAGCAGCTGATGCGCTCGGGTTCACGGAGGGCGCGCGCTGGGCGGAGCAGGCGGTGGGCACCAACGCGATTGGTACGGCTCTCGTCGAAGATGCCGCGGTACAACTCTTTTCAGCGGAGCACTATGCGCCGTCGCATCACGGGTGGTCGTGCACAGGATCGCCGGTCCACGATCCGCGCACGGGGGACATTCTCGGCGTGGTGGATATCAGCGGTTCGGCAATGTCGGTTCATCCGACCACGGTCGCACTCGTGCGCACCGCGGTTCGCCTCGCCGAGGCCACCCTGTGGCGTGAGCACACCGCGCAACTCGAGAAGCTGCGCGGACGGGCCGCCCCGTTGCTGGCGTCGGCGGGTGGTCCGGCTCTCGTAGTCGATCAGCACGGCTGGGTGGCGGGCGCGACCGGGATCGCTGCACCCGAGCGGCTGGCTACGCCGAGTCAGGGCAAACCGCTCCTCGTCCCCGGGCTCGGGATCTGCGTGCCCGAACCGCTGGGCGACGGATGGCTGGTGCGTCGCCGGGTCGACGGCGCGGGACTGCAGGTGGAACTCGACCTCGGCGCGTCACCGCGGGTGACGGTGTGCGGAGATGCGAACTGGACGCAAGCCCTCTCGCCGCGGCATGCGCAGATACTCCGGGTGTTGGCGGTGGCGGGAACGGGGGGTGTCGATGCTGCTTCCCTCAGCGAGGCACTGTTCGGCGACCGAGAGCACGTGGTGGCCGTCCGCGCCGAAGTCTCGCGTCTGCGCAAGACTCTCGGCGCGGTGCTGAGCACGCAGCCCTACCGTTTCGCGGACGGCGTGAGCGTGCGGGTGCTCGACTAGCTCTGCTTCGCGGCGGCCACGCCCGCCCGGCGACCGTAGAAGCTGCCGTCGCCGAGCGACGTTCCGCTGGCGTATCCGCCCGCGCACACACCCGACGTGCAGCGGCCGGCTGCGAAGAGTCCGGGAATGGGCTCCCCGGAGACGTGTAGTACCTCGGAGTCGAGGGTGGTCCGCAGCCCGCCCAGAGTGAAGCCCAGCGTGAACCCGCGCAGGTCGAGTGCGGCGACGGGGGAGCCGATCGGCTTCACCCATTCGGACTTCTTGTGCAGCAGGGGATCGATGCCGTCGGCGGCGTGCTTGTTGTAGACCTCGACGGTCGATCGGAGCGCACCCTCGGGCAGCCCCATGTCCGACTCGAGTTCCTCGACGGTCTCGGCAACCCACTTGGGTTGTACGCGCAGGAAGGGGGTCGCGGTGGTGGCGGCAACACCTTCGTCGTAGGCCGCTTCGTCGATGACGAGGAACGCCTGATTGTCCTGGTGGAACAACGTCATCTGACCGATGCGCCCCGAATAGGTGTCTTCCGGGACGTACCGCTGTCCGCGACCGTTCACCAGAATGCCTCGCACTATCAATTGGGGATCGCACACGAAGGCCACTTCGGTGGCGTCCATGTGGGCCAGGTCGGCGCCGAGAGCCTGGGCCATCAGGATCGACCGGCCGTCGTGTTCCTCGATCGCAGCACCGGGCCGGCCGATGAGGCGAGGAGCGTAGGCCTGAATCATCTTGTCGTTGTATGCAAAGCTCCCGGTGGCGAGGACCACGCCGCGTCGGGCCCGGACGGCGACTTCTTTGCCGTACTGCTTGGCGATGATCCCGACGACCCGACCGGTGTCGTCCGTGATCAGAGTCTGCACGCGCATGTCGTATTCGGCCCGTACACCCAGCTTTTCGGCGGCCTCCACCAGTGGCTTCATCAGCATGTAGCCACCACCCTTCTCGCCGGTGCGCTTGCCGTCCATCTGCGGAACGTGTCCGCGAGGTGCAGGTGTGGCGATTTCGTTGAACGGTGCCGCGTTCTCACCACCCGAGTACATGAGGCCGTCGTCGAACGGCGGTTCCCAGCCCGGCTCTCCCCAGAAGCTCGCCTTGAACGGCACGCCGCACTCGACGAGCCAGTTGTAGTGCTCGACGCTGCCGTCGCAGTAGTCGGCTATCTTCTCCTCGTCGGCGCCGGGGCCGAGGGCTGCCACCATGAACTTCTTCATGTTCTCGGGCGAGTCCTCGAAGCCACAGGCCTTCTGAAGGGGTGTACCGCCGCCGAGGTAGATGAATCCCCCCGCCAGCGAGGCGGCACCACCCCAGCCGCTGGTGCGCTCGAGGACCAGCACTTCGGCGCCCGCCCGTGCCGCCTCGATCGACGCGGACACACCGGCGATCCCGTACCCCGCGACGACGACGTCGGCCTGGTAGTCCCACGCGGCGATCTCGGAAATGGGTCGCGGGCGGATCGGAGTCGGTTCGGCCATGGGTGGTCCTCTCGGGCGCTCGGATGTGACGATGCACGGCTATCCGAACTGTAACCTGTTATAGCCGGGAGTCGACCTGCCGTCTCGCTGAGTGGGAGGCGATTTTCACGTTGTGCCTATAGCTCCAGATCACGCACATCGGTCAGCTCGTAATGAAGCGTTTCCGTCCGCATCAGCCGGTGGGCGAGATGAACGAAAACTCGTTGCAGAACCGGATACCGCTTGTCGATGAGCACGCCGGCGGCGCGGGACTCCTCGCCGCTGAGCAGACGAGCCGTTGCCCGGGCCGGAGGCCCGGTCGGCTTCCCGGCCCAGGTACACGGGCGGATCCGGACTTCGGGGAAGTTGCGGAGCCGTTTGTTCTTCGACGCCTTGCCCGGAGTGCGGAAAACGGCACGTTCGCCGTCCACCACCAGATTGACCGGAGTGTCTACCCAGGTCCCATCCCGCTTGCGGGTCTGCAGCTGCACGACCTTCTCTGCGGCGAAGCGGGGCAACGCCGTCGATGCCGGATTCGTCATTTTTCTCGCGTCCTGGCTTGTCGGTGCTCCCAGATTACGTCGCAGCCCCAGCCGGAACCACTACTTCGCCAGCGCTGCCACTTCCGCCAGTGCCCGATCGAGATCGTCCCGCGAACAGAAATAGTGCGGGGAGGCGCGCACGACGGCGTCCAGATCGCGGGCGCTCATGTCGAGCAAGGTCGATCCGCGCAGGCTGGCGGTGACGGTCACCCGGCGATTCGCCAATTGCGCACGCACATCCCGCGGATCGAGACCGTCGACGGTGAACGACACGATCCCGCAGCGGCGGGTCCCGAGGTCGCGCACCGTGACGCCGTCGATCTCGGACAGCCCCGAACGCAGGTACTCGGCGCCGTCGACCACAGCCGCCTCGACCTGGTCCACACCGAGGTCGAGGAGATAGTCCACTGCCGCACCCAGGCCCAGCCGGGCCGCGACGTCGCATTCCCAGAACTCGAACCGACTCGCGTCCGCAGCCATCCGGTAGTCCTCGGCCCCGGTCCATTCGGCACTGTGCAGGTCGAGTGCCGCCGGCTCGAGGGTCGTGGTCAGTTCATCGGCGATGTACAGGAACCCGGTGCCTCGAGGGCCGCGCAACCACTTGCGGCCGGTTGCGGACAATGCGTCAACGCCGAGCTCGGCCACGTCCAGTGCGATCTGTCCGACGGACTGGCACGCATCGAGAAGCACGAGAGCTCCCCGGGCGTGTGCCAGGTCGACCACCTCGCGGACCGGGTTGACCAACCCGCCGTTGGTGGGCACGTGCACCAAGGACACGAGACGGACGCGGTCGTCGAGAAGCTTTTCGAGAGCGACGAGGTCGATCTGGCCGGACGGGTCACTCGGAATCACGTCGACGGTGGCGCCCGTGGACCGTGCCCGTTGAAGAACCGCGATCGCGTTGCTGGCGTACTCGACTTCGGAGAGAAGGACCCGGTCACCCGGCTTCAACGGGACGGCCTGGAAGAAGTCGTTCCATGCGGTGGTGGCGCTGTCGACGAGTGCGATGGTATCTGCGCTCGCGCCGATCAACCGGCCGATGGAGGTCTTCACCGAGGTGAGGTCACCAGCGCGTTCCGCGGCCGCGACGTATCCGCCGACGTCGGCCTCGCGGCGCAGATGAGCGAAGACCGCGTCGAGTACCGGAGTGGGCGGAAGCGAAGACCCGGCGCTGTCCAGAAACACCTTGTCGAGGCAGCCGGGGGTGTCCCTGCGCGCGCGCTCGAGGTCGAGCATGTCGGATACCTCCTGTTCAATGCGAATGGTGTCGAACGTACCGCGGCGGACTGACGAAAAGTATTGCCGTTCGCACGTGCATAGGTGGGCCCGGCGCTCTATCGTCGATAACGACGTTCAGGCGGCGCCCGAAAGGGAGGGTGGAATGGGTACTGCGATCCAGTCCGTCGAGGGAGTCGGTGTCACGTCTCGACCTGCCGCGGAGGCCTACATAGGCGGCGTCTGCTTCAAATTGGGTCCCCCGCAGCTGATCGGCGCGGAGTTGGAGTGGCTCACCGCGCAGGTGCCCGAATTCGTGCGTCCCGATCTGGCAGCTCTTGCGGACGCCCTCGGGCCGCACACTCCACGAACCATCGACCCTTCGTCACCAGCCGAGCCCCTCCCCGGCGGCAGCGCCGTCACTGTCGAACCGGGCGGACAGATCGAACTGTCCAGCGCTCCCTGCCGCTCCGCTCGCGAACTGTGTGACTACCTCTCCGCGGACTACGCCGTTCTCACCGATCTGCTGTCTACCCGGGCAATTCTCATGTCCTCCGAGGCGGCGGACACGCGCCGTCCTGCCCACCGGCTCCTTCAATTGCCGCGCTACTGCGCGATGGAGTCGCGCTTCCGGGAAATCGGCCCCTACGGGAAACTCATGATGTGCAATACCGCGGCCACGCAGGTCAGCGTCGACGCAGGCGCAGACTCAGCGGGCGTGGAGCAGCGTTGGCAGCTACTGCACGCTATCGGGCCTGCACTCATCGCGGCCTTCGCGTGCTCCCCTCGGTTGTATGGGGTGCCGGACGGGCAGTGGGCGTCGCAGCGGATGCGAACGTGGCTCGAACTCGATTCGCCTCGGACCGCCGGAACGCGGAACAGCGGCGACTACGCCCGCTGGGTGCTGGATGTACCGCTGCTGTGTGTCCGGGGCGACGGCGCCGACTGGACGGCGCCGCCGGAGGCGACATTCGGCGACTGGGTGGACGGGGCCCTGGACGACGTGATCGGACGCTCCCCGACTTTCGCGGATCTCGACTACCACCTCACGACCTTGTTCCCTCCTGTCCGGGCCGCCGGTTACCTCGAGGTGCGCTACCTCGACGCGCAGCCAGGAAATCTGTGGCGGGTGCCGGTCGCGGCAATCGACGCGTTGCTCTCGGGTCCGGGTGTCATGGCCGAGGCGCTTGCCGCCGCTCTTCCGACGTCGGAGCGTTGGCGCGATGCCGCCGAGTTCGGCCTGGCCGACCTCGAATTGCGCGCAGCGGCAACGGCTCTGTTGTCGCTGGCGGCGTCGTATTCGCCGGACCCGGAGTTCGTCCGACTTCTCGATGCCGCCGCCGAACGATGTTGCCGGGGCCACGCTCCGGGCGAGGAGAGCTGATGGGAACCCGCGAGAAGGTCGAGGCTGTGCTCACCCGTGCACGTCGGCGAACCGCCGGACTGACGGACTGCCTGGACGACTCCGACCTCGTCGCGCAGCATTCGCCGCTGATGAGCCCACTGGTCTGGGACCTCGCCCACATCGGTAATCAAGAGGAATTGTGGCTCGTGCGCGATGTCGGAGGCCGTGAACCGGTCCGTAGTGACATCGACGAGTTGTACGACGCGTTCAAGCATTCCCGGCGCTCCCGCCCCTCGTTGCCACTGCTGAATCCGGCCGAAGCGCGGCACTACGTCCGTACAGTCCGGGACAAGGCCTGGGATGTCCTCGACAGCAGCACCTTTCGGGGTAGGCCGCTCGAGGAACACGGATTCGCCTTCGGTATGATCGCCCAGCACGAGCAGCAGCACGCCGAGACGATGCTCGCCACCCACCAACTGCGTTCCGGAGCGCCGGTTCTCACTGCGGACGCCGCGCCGCGTGTCGGGGTGCCGGTGACCGAGAACGAAATCATCATCCCAGCTGGAATATTCACGATGGGCGCGTCGGACGACCCCTGGGCGCTGGACAACGAGCGCCCGGCACACTCGGTGTACGTGCCGGCCTTCGAAATCGACGCCGTTCCCGTCACCAACGGTCGTTACCTCGAGTTCATGGACGACGGCGGATATCGTCGCCCCGAACTGTGGAGTGAGCGTGGGTGGGCGCACCGCTGTGAGGCGGCACTCGAAGCGCCGCAGTTCTGGGAGAGCGACGGCCGGGGCGCTTGGTGGCGCCGGGTGTTCGGGGTGCCCGAACCACTTCACCCGCAGGAACCGGTGGTACATGTCTGCTTCTTCGAGGCCGAGGCGTTCGCACGGTGGGACGGCAAGCGACTGCCTACCGAGGCCGAGTGGGAAAAAGCTGCTCGATGGGATCCCACCACGGGACGCTCCCGCCGGTTTCCGTGGGGTGACAGCGATCCGGACGACTCGTCGGCCAATCTCGGACAGCGATTCCTCGGACCGGCTGTGGTGGGAGCGTACCCGTCGGGGGCGTCGCCTCTCGGTGTCCACCAACTCGTCGGTAACGTCTGGGAATGGACGTCCTCACCCTTCGAGCCGTATCCCGGATTCACGGCGTTCCCGTACCGCGAGTACTCGGAGGTGTTCTACGGCGGGGATTACCGGGTACTGCGTGGTGGTTCGTTCGGTACCGATCCTGTGGCATGCCGCGGCACGTTCCGGAACTGGGACCACCCGATCCGACGGCAGATCTTCTCTGGTTTCCGGTGTGCACGCGATATTTCGGGAGACGAACGCTGATATGTGCCGCCACCTGGGATATCTGGGACCGGATGTATCCGTCGGCGAGCTCATCGGCTGGGGTGAGAACTCGCTGCTGCGCCAGTCATGGGCGCCTCGGGACATGCGCCACGGCGGAACGATCAACGCGGACGGATTCGGTGTCGGGTGGTGGGGACAGGACGCCTTCTCCCGCTACCGCAGCCAGCAGCCGCTGTGGTCCGATCCGGTACTACGGGAGACGCTGCCCCAGATACGGTCCGGCGCAGTGGTGGCCGCGACCAGGTCGGCAACGGTGGGTATGCCCGTGCAGGCCACGGCTTGCGCGCCGTTCACCGATCGGACGTGGGCGTTCAGCCACAACGGTCTGGTGAAGGGGTGGCCCGAGACACTCGGACCGCTCGCCGAGCAGCTTCCGGTGACAGACCTCCTGCAACTCGAGGCGCCGACCGATTCGGCTGCGCTGTGGTTACTGCTGCAACGAGCGCTCGCGGAGCAGGGACCGGAGAAGGCACTCACCACGCTGGTTCGTGCCGTCGACGCGGCCGCACCGAAGTCGCGCCTGAATTTTCTGCTCGGTGACGGCCGCGAGCTGTGGGCCACCACCTGGGATCACTCACTGTCAGTGCTCGTCGACGACGACAGGGCAATCGTCATGTCCGAACCCTTCGACGACGATCCCGGGTGGCAGCCGGTACCGGATCGGCACATCGTGTACGCCCGCCCAGGACATCTGATGATCACGCCGCTCGAGATGGGAGTCTGATGACCACCGCACCGACCCTCGAGGTGTATCTGGAACCGGATCAGCTGAAGGACGCACTCCGCAAGGATGCGACCGTGGGGCTGACGTCGAATCCGAAGTGGCTGCCGCCCAAGTGGTTCTACGACGCGCGCGGAAGTGAGCTGTTCGAACAGATCACCGCGTTGCCGGAATACTTCCCGACGCGCACCGAGCGAGAACTGCTCCGGCAACGGTCGGGGGAGATCGCCGAGGTGGCGGCACCGGAAATTCTGGTGGAGCTCGGTTCCGGCTCCTCCGAGAAGACGCGGTTGCTACTCGAAGCAGGAACCCGACACGGAACCCTCCATACGTATGTGCCGCAGGATGTCTCGGTGTCGGCGCTGCAGGGCGCCGCCGAGCAGATCGGGACCGAATTCCCCCGCCTTACCGTCCACGGCGTGGTCAGCGACTTCACCGAGTCGCTGCATCACCTTCCGCGGGGCGGTCGCCGCATGATCGCCTTTCTCGGGGGCACACTCGGTAACATGGTCCCGGGCGAGCGGGCCGAGTTTCTCGCCGGAATCGCCGACGTGCTCGAGCCAGGGGAACATCTGCTCCTCGGAGTCGGACTGGTCACCGACCCTGCAGTCCTGGTCCCGGCGTACGACGACGCGGCCGGTGTGACGGCGCAGTTCAACCTCAATGTGCTGCGGGTCCTGAACGGTCAGCTCGACGCAGACTTCCCGTTGGACGCGTTTCGGCACATAGCGCTGTGGGACGCCGGTAACGAGTGGATCGAGATGAGGCTCGAAGCTCAGCGCGCCCTGTCCGTCCGGGTTGCGGCACTCGACCTGGACGTCGAGTTCGCTCGCGGCGAGCAGATGCGCACGGAGATTTCCGCGAAGTTCACGCTCCCCGGAATCACGGGGGAACTGGCCGCGGCCGGTTTCGAGGTCGAACGCACGTGGAGCGACCCGGACGACCGCTTCGCCCTGGTGTGCGCAACACGGTCCTGACCGACAAGATCAACTTCGGGTCTCTGCACGCCTATAGTGACCGGCATACCGCAGTCGACCCGAGGAGTATCCGTGCGTCAGTCCAAGCTCGCCGCCCTCGCTCTCGCTACCACAGCCGTTCTCGGTCTTCCGGCAGCGCAGGCTTCGGCGCAGCCGTCGCCGTTCCCGTTCGACACGGGCAGCCTCGGGTCCGGCAGTGGCGACCCTGAAATTCCGACGGAGGACACCCTCCCGGACCTGACCGTCACCCCGCTCCTCGAGGGACTCGATCATCCCTGGGATGCGGTGCAGGCCCCGGACGGTGCCGTGCTCACAGGCCAGCGGTCGGGTGGTTTCTTCGTCCGTCGCGCCGACGGATCGACCGGTCCGGTCGCCGCGGACCTCGCCGACCTGTACGTGCAGAGTGAGACGGGATTGATGGGGATCGCGCTGGCTGCGGATTTCGCGCAGTCCCGAAGGCTGTACACCTGCCAGGGATTCCAGGGTGGCGGGGTCACCGACATCCGGATCCAATCGTGGACCGTCGACTCGGCATGGACGGAGTTGACCCGCGGTGCCGCGGTGCTCACCGGTATACCCGTCCAGGACGGGCGCCATGGGGGATGCCGAATTCTGACTGCCGCCGACGGCACCCTTTTCGTGGGCACGGGAGATACCGCAGCACCGGGCGTGCCTCAGGACCCGAACTCGTTAGGCGGTAAAACCCTTCACATCAACCCGGACGGGACACCGGCCGCGGGAAATCCGAATGCCGACAGTCCCGTCTACACACTCGGTCATCGCAATGCCCAAGGTCTCGCGCAGCAACCCGGCACGGGCCGTGTCTATGCCGTCGACCAGGGCACAACTCGGGACGACGAGGTCAACTTGCTCGTCGCCGGTGGCAATTACGGATACAAGCCGGACCGCATCCCCGGCATCTACGACGAATCCGTACCCATGACCGACCCGGTCCGGGTACCGGGTGCGATTGCCGCGGTGTGGAGTTCGGGCAGCACGACGCTGGCTACGGGGAGTGGCGCATTCGTCTCCGGTTCGGGTTGGGGACCGTGGAACGGCGCATTCGTCATGGGCGGGCTCAAGACGAAGCAGCTGATTTTCCTTCGCCTGGCCGCCGACGGCCAGTCGGTGACGGCTCAGACGTTCGGACTGCAGGATCAGTACGGTCGGCTCCGCTCCGTCACCCCCACTCCGGACGGCTCGCTGCTCGTCACCACCGACAACGGTGACACCGACCAGGTACTCCGGGTGACACCGCAGGGGTGACGGCGGGGTTCAGATCCAGGCGAGGACTCGGCACGGTCCCCCCGACCCACCGGCATGGGTAGGTGCGCCGACCATGACGGTGGCGCCCGCCGGCGGTATCTGTGACAGATTGGCGAGCACTTCCACCGCGTACTTGCCGGCGCCCAGCGCGCCGAGGTGGGCGCCGAACGTGGTGCTGCGCCCGGCGTCGATGCTCAGGGTGTCTGAGCCGAGCCCGACGATGTCGCGCTCGCGAAGCAGGAAGTCGACGGCGTCCGGGTCGAATCCGGGTGTGCGCTGGACGCCTGCGGCGTCCACATTGACGAATGCTCCTGGTTGTCCCACGCGATCCGCCCACCCAGAGTGCATCGCCACGAGGCAGCGGTCGGGCAGCGTGCCGTGGTCGGACTCCCAGTCCACAATGTCCTGCCGGGTCAACAGGGCGTCGTTGTCGGTGTGTGCACGCCCAGCGATGTCGATGACAGCGATCGGTGCGACCAGGTCGCGGGGCGGAATCTGTTCGACTGTGATGCCGCCCGCGCTCGCATGGGCCGGAGCGTCGATGTGGGTGCCGGTGTGCTCGTCGA
The DNA here is from genome assembly GCF_018343855.1 of Rhodococcus sp. USK13. Taxonomy (NCBI): domain Bacteria; kingdom Bacillati; phylum Actinomycetota; class Actinomycetes; order Mycobacteriales; family Nocardiaceae; genus Rhodococcus; species Rhodococcus sp. USK13. The sequence continues at coordinate 2,864,625 of NZ_CP069242.1, forward strand.
GGCGTAATTCGTTCTTGTAGAACACGCTTGTGGCTCCGGGGGCGAGCGACCCCAGTGATCCCGTGCCACCGCCGATCTGCGCCAAATTTCGCATCTCGAAGCCCTGCGAGCCGGGCCAGACCGGGAAGCCGGCCCGGAGTACGTGCGTGAGATCGACGATCGGCCCCTCAGGCGGCGCCACCTGAGGCACGGGCGCAGCGGACACCGAACCTGCCGTGGACGACGCGAGCGCCGCCGCACCCAACGCCCCGAACATGGCACGACGAGTCATCTGCGGGCCGCGGCCCTCGATCGCTCCGTACACGTGGTTCATGATCCGTGGTGAGCACATCACGGCTCCTTCGGTGGGGGACGCGCTTCCGACGCATCATAAGCGCTGGTGCGCAGGTTCCCTCCGATTCCGCGTCAGTCCACCCAAGGCCTGCCCTGCCCTGCCCCCCATCCGGACCGCACGAACGGGACGTTCGTTGCGTCAGATCGAACGAACGTCCCGTTCGTGTGGGCCGGCGATGACGGGCGCGACGAACTGCTCGATCATGGCGCGCTCGTCGTCGTCGTCGATTCCGGGAACGGTGAGCAGCGAGACGATGACGCGCACGAGCCACCGTGCTCGGCGTGACGTCTCCTCGCCACCCAGTCCCGTCTGCCCGAGGAAGGCGGCGCCCAGCGACTCGATGACCTCCGAGGAGTGCGCAATCTGTGCGGCAAGTCCCGAGTCGCCCAACTGGAACCATGCGGCCAAGGTGGGGTCGCGGCGGACGAGCCGGATCGCCGTGAGCATCGCCTCGACGATCACGGTCTGCTGGTCGGCGGTGCCCGAGACGTCTTGTGCGATCAGCGCACCGATGCGGCGGGCCTCGCGATGGACGAAGGCGAGTTGCAAAGCCTGACGGCTGTCGAAGTAACGGTAGAGGGTGGCGCGCGAACACCCTGCGGCCCGGGCAACCTCGGCCATCCCGACGGCGTTGATGCCGTTCTCGACGTACAACTGGGCCGCGACATCGAGGATGCGTTCGGCGGCGACGCGGGGACGTTCGTCGCGCATCCAGTCCCCGTTCACGATCCGCGCACCGTGAACGGGATACTCGTCGGGCGGCGCACGTAGTTGCCTTCCGCGTAGACGACGGCATCGATGTCGACGGTGAAGTCGGGGCAGCGGGCGAGCAGCTCCTCCAGGGTGATGCGTGCCTGCATTCGGGCAGCGGCCGCCCCGAGGCAGTGGTGGGCCCCGTGACTGAACGTCAGAATCTGCTTCGGTCGTCGTTGCACGTCGACCTCTTCGGCGTCGGATCCGAACTGGCGCGGGTCGCGGTTCGCTGCGCCGTACAGCAGCAACGTCTTTCGCCCCTCCGGGATGACGGTGCCCTCGATCTCGACGTCCCTCGTGGTGGTGCGGGCGAGGCCTTGCACCGGCGACGTCAGACGCAGAAGTTCTTCGACGGCATCGCCGATGAGTTCGGGGCGGTCGATGAGCAGTTGCCGTTGGTCGCGGCGCTCCGTCAGCAATTGCACTGCTCCGCCGAGCATTCCGGTGGTGGTGTCGTTGCCGCCCGTCACCATCGTGAAGGCGAATCCGAGGACCGAGAGCAAACCTTCCACGTCGCCGTCGGCGCCCATCCCGCCGGCGACGAGGTGGGAGATCGTATCGTCTTCGGGTTCGGTGCGACGACGCTCGATCAGCGTGGAGAAGTACGTCATCAACTCGGTGATTGCATCGGTCGCGTTCAGGGTGCCGCCCTGGGCGTTGGCCGCCACGATCGCCTCGGTCCAGCCGTCGAACCGGTCCCGGTCTTCTTCGGGAACCCCGAGGTAGTGGGCGACGACCATGCTGGGCAAGGGTTTGAACAGCTCCTTCACCACGTCGTCCTCGCCGATCTCGCGGAGCCGCTCGATCCGCTGCACCGCGAATTCCCGGACGGCGGGCTCCACGGCGGTGACCTGGCGTGGTGTGAAACCTTTCGACACCAGCCGCCGGAACGCGGTGTGATCGGGCGGGTCGAGCATCACCAGGGGAGGGTTGTCCTGCAGCCCGATTTTCTCCAGCTCGCCGTAGGTGGTGGTGAGTCCGGAAGCGGAAGAGAACGTGTCAGAGTCCCTCGCGGCAGCGTAGACATCCGCGTACCGGGAGAGCACCCAGTAGTCGTGCCCCGGGTGGTCCTCAGGAACGACGTGGTGCACAGGATCGTGATCGCGCAACTGCGCGTACATCTGCCACGGGTCGCGCCACGAGTCGCCCGACCTCGGCACGAAGGACACGCTGTTCGACACATTTGCGGTCATGTATCGATAGTGAGACACATGGGGAAATGTGTCAACCGTCACGATGCGTCGAGGAATGGCTCGGTTGTGCGTGCAGGCCCTTCCGATGTCGGATGACGCACCCGGCACCAGGTGCCACCGGCCGCGTCCACGCGCCGATCGCGATGGCTTAAGTGAGGATGACCGGGATGGTCGCGCAGACGGACCGGAGTGACTTGGCATTGCGGGTGGACAGCGCCACCACGAACGCGCCCTGAATCAGGGCGAGGAGTGCGTCGGCCAGTTCCTGGGGACTCCGATCGGCCCGGACATCTCCGTCGGCTTGGCCTCGAGTGAGGATGTCGCAGAGGCTGGAGTGCCAGATTCGAAGGTCTTCGTCGAGGTGGTGCCGAAAGGACTCGGAAGTGGCGGCTACTTCGGTGGAGAATTTGCCGACCAAGCACGCCCGTTGAAACCCGGAGTCGATGAAACCGTCGGCCATTGCGTCGAAATAGCCGGTCAGTTTCTCCACCGTGCCGAGTCCGGGGCGAACTGCCCAGGAGGCGAGCAAGTCCATCTGGAAGGAACAATATCGCTCCAGTACAGCTCGGCCGAACGCCTCTTTGGACCCGAAGTGGTGGTAAAACGATCCCTTCGGAACGCCGGTCGAATGGAGTAGGGCATCGACGGTCGTGCCGCTGAAACCGTGGGCATAGAACTCGCTCATGCCCTGTCGGAGCAGTCGCTCTTTGTGTGGGAGGTCTTTGTGGTTGCGCCGCTCGCCGTCAGGTTTCCGGCTGTCGTGCTTTGTCGTCGACTCCCGCATGGTGGCACCCGCCTGTCCCGATCGAAAAGACCTAGACCATCCAGTCTAGACAAGGATGGTTAAGGTCCCCGCGGTCGGTGTGAAAATCACGTTCCCGACATTCCCGTACTGAGGAAAGCGCGGGACTTGGGTTCGCGGCGATCCGGCGGGTCGACAGCCGGATCGCCGCAAGACTCGGTGCGGCCAGTGAGCCGACTTCGAAATCAAACTGTGCCGATTACAGGGCAACCTCGAACAGACCGGCACCACCCAGGCCGGTCGCGGCGCACATCGTCACGACGACGTACTTCGCGCCGCGCCGCTTGCCTTCGATCAGGGCGTGTCCCGCCATGCGGGCTCCGCTCATGCCGTAGGGGTGGCCGATCGAAATGGCGCCACCGTTCACGTTGAGAAGTTCGTCGGGGATGCCCAGCTTGTCACGGCAGTAGACCGCCTGAACCGCGAAGGCCTCGTTGAGCTCCCACAGACCGATATCGTTGACGCTCAGGCCGAAACGGTCCAGCAACGCCGGTACCGCGTACACGGGCGCGATGCCCATCTCGTCGGGTTCGACGCCGACACTGGTGTAGCCACGGAAGTATCCGAGCGGCTCGATACCTTCTTTTTCCGCGGTGTCGCGATTCATCACGATGACCGCCGACGCACCATCGGAGAGCTGGCTTGCGTTACCCGCCGTGACACACCCATCGGCACGCATCACCGGCTTCAGGGACTGCAGGCCTTCCAACGTGGTGCTGGGCCGGTTGCCTTCATCGTGTGTGAGGGTCACGGTACTGAACGATTCCTCGCCAGTTTCCTTGTTGACGACTCGCTTGACCGATTCCATCGGAACGATCTCGTTGTCCAGCAGACCTGCGGCCTGGGCGGCGGCCGTACGCTGCTGGCTCTGGAACGAAAACTCGTCCTGAGACTCCCGGCTCACGCCGTAGCGATCGTAGACCACCTCTGCCGTTTCAATCATGTGCATGTAGTAGTCGGGCTTGTTCTGCCTGATCCACGGCTCTTCGATCATGAAGTCGTAGCCCGGGACCTGAATCATGCTAATCGATTCGACGCCGCCGGCGGCGACCACATCAAGCCCCTCTTGGAGCACGCGATAGGAACCCGCGACAATCGCTTCCAACCCCGACGTGCAGAACTTACTGACGGTGATTGCCGGTGTCGTGACAGGGATTCCGGCGCGGATCGCGATCTGACGCGCGATGTCACCGCTTTGCACTCCGGTCGTAAGCGCCGCTCCCATCACGACGTCCTGGACGCGGGACGGCTCGAGTCCGGCCTTCTTCAGCGCGTGCTCGACGGCGTGCCCGCCGAGAGTCGCACTATGCGTATTGTTGAACGCGCCGCGGTAGGCTTTCCCGATCGGGGTGCGCGCCGTCGAGACGATTGCTGCTTCTCTCATGATTCTTCTGTCCTTCGATGGTGGATGTCGAGCTGTTCTTTTCGGTGCGTGCCGACTCAGTTGCCGGTGTAAACGCCGGCCCGGCGCTCCTTGAACGAAACGATGCCTTCGGCGGCATCGCTGGTTCCGATGATTTCGGTGCGCAGCGGGGGAATCATCTCGAAAGCGGCGGCCAACCCCTCCTCGGCGGCACGACGGGAAACGGCCAGCGAATGACGCACGCCCCTGGGCGCCGCGGCCGCGATCTCGTTGGCCAGCTCCAGGGCTCGATCGAAGAGCTGCTCCGCCGGAACGACCTCCTGCACCAGGCCGATCCGGTGCGCCTCTGTCGCATCCAGGTGGTGGCCGGTGAGCAGGTATCGCTGAGCGTTCGCGTAGCCGACACTCGCCGCCCACCGGGCCGCGCCGCCCTCGAAGGCGAACACGCCACGCAGAACCTCTGGCTGACCGAACAGCGTGCCCTCGGCGGCGACGATGAACTCGCCCGCGAGCGCGAGCTCGAGCCCACCTGCGAAGCACATGCCGTGCACAGCGGTGATCAGCGGCTTCGATAACCGGGCACCCTCGAGACCGAACGGGTCGTACTGCCCTTCGCCGTAGGAGAGTGAGTCACTTTCGATAAGGTCCTTCAACTGCGTCAAATCAGCGCCGGCGCAGTACGATCCGCCCTCCCCGTACAACACGGCGCAGCGCAGATCGTCGTCGTTGTCGTAGCGCTTGTATGCCTCGGCCAGGGCGTCGAGCATCTCTCCGGTCAGCGCGTTCCGCTTGTCCGGTCGATTCAGGCCGATCAACAACACGTTTCCGCGTACCTCGGTAGTGATAGTGCTGGACTTCACGCCAGCTGCGATCGTCGATTCAGGCATTCTTTACGCTCCTTCTGTTGGACAAACTGCGGCCCACCCAAGGGCGAGCTCTTGTTGGCGGGACGAACGTCGCCGGTTCGGTTCTTCCGATATCGGCAACGCGGCTAACTGAAAATAGAGATCGGCCATGACGCGGCCCGTCAGCTCTGCGCCGCCCAGAGTGTTGGGTCCGACAGGCCTTTGTTTATCGCCGCCGGGGGAGCCGGCCACAACTCAATTGAGAAAATGCGCAATCGCGGCCTTGGCTTCTGTTGAATGGCAACGTTTTCGAAAAAACTCTGCTTCCTCGTCGATTACCTGGAGGATTTCGAGTCGGTCGCGATGGAGAAGGCGTTTGGTGATCCGCACCGATTCGGTGGGCAGTTCCTGAAGAGAGCTTGCGGTCTCGAGGGCAGCAGCGAGTGCGGTCCCGTCGGCGACTGCACGGTTGATGAGACCGGCCTCTTCTGCCCGCTTCGAGGTGAATTTCTTTCCGAGCATCAGCAACTCGGTGGCCAGTTTGACACCGGCGATACGGGGCAACACAAGTGTTGTGGCGCCTTCAGGGGTCAGGCCTAGAGTGACAAACGGCAGCGAGAAGACGGTCGAACTGCCCGCGAAAGCTAAGTCGCAGTGCAGGAGCATGCTCGCCCCGATGCCGACCGCAAATCCCTCGACTGCCGCGACAATCGGTTTCTCTGTCGCGACCAAGGTACGCAGAAGATCGAATGCAGCCATCGAATCGGGCTGATCCCGAAAATCGACAAGATCATTGCCGGCGGTGAAAACGCCACCACTACCCGTAATGACGATGACGCGTACTTCGTGGTCGCGGTCGGCCTCCACAATGCCCTCGGCCAGTGCAACATAGGTTTCGATATCGAAGGCGTTGCGTTTGGCTGGTCTGTCGATTGTCAACAGGCGAATGCCGGGTTCCACCGTATCGGTAATGAGGGACATCTTGTTCCTTCGAGGTTTGGTGCCCAAATATGGTGCGGCCAGCGGCGGACCTACACATTTGCCGAAAATGCGGCCGCGCGGCCGATGGAGTGCACTGAGCCGGTGTCGATGGCCACGCGTTCGGCATTCGAAGTGCGCCGCCGCGCGGGCGACGATGCACTGCAATCCCCGCCCGACCGAATGCGCTTTAGACTATGCCGTCTAGACCAGACCGTCAAGAGCGGAGGGTGAATAAAGCGTCGGCTCGATGGGGTATCGAACGAGTGACCTAACCGATTACAGTCATGTCAATGGAACACAAGCCCGGAGAAGGCTCAGCCGTGACTTGGTCTGCCTGCGCGCGGTACGAGATTGCGCCGGCGCCGGCCGGGTTGGCGCTGGTGCACGACTTCGTCAACACGATCTCGACCGGACGCCCGCGAGAGATCGACCTACTCGGCAGCCTTCCTGACGCACAGGCCTGGCTCGATCGAGCGCTGGCGACCTGGGCGGCGCGATCAGGGCAGTCGGCTGCGCCGGTCCGTCTCGCCGCCCGTGACCTGGAGGAGCTCGTCGGGCTGCGCTCCGAATTGCTGCAGCTACTCGAGCCGCGCGTTGGCGGCGTTGGCCACGATGCACCGGTAGTTCATGTCGCGGCGGCGGCCCTACGGCTCGATCGCGGTGGACACGCGGTTCTCGAGCCCCGCGGCCAAGGGTGGCGGTACTTCGCCGCCGTGGTCTTGCTCGAGGTCTTCCAGGCCCAACAGGCGGGCGCGTGGCGTCGACTCAAGATCTGCCGAAATACGCGCTGCGGGGCGGCTTTCTACGATTCCTCGCGCAATAACAGTGCAGTGTGGCATTCCGCCAAGCTGTGCGGAAACCCGGAAAACCTGCGTGCGCACAGGGCCCGTCAGCGCGCCCGAACCTCCGAATCGTAGTGGGCCGAGACAGCGAGTGTGCATAGTCGCTCGTGAGGTTGGGCGATGAAATGGTGCCATGGTGTGAAATGACCAAAACTGATACGGTCATTTCTTGCATGCCTAGCCCGCATCTTCGGATCCTCAGGAGGAAACACGTGACCACAACCCCAGGTGTCGTGCGGACAGCGCAGGTTCTCGGGCGCCCCTTCGGTGTTGGTGACCTGGTAGTACCCAACCGCATCGTCATGGCGCCGCTGACGCGGTACTTTTCGCCGGGCGGAGTCCCCGGCGATGATGTGGCCCAGTATTACGCGCGTCGCGCTGCCGCGGACGTCGGCCTGATCATCACCGAGGGGACGTTGGTGCAGCACGCCTCATCAGGCACCAGTGAGCGGGTCCCACGCTTCTGGGGCGGCGAAGCCCTCGCCGGTTGGAGGAATGTGGTGTCGGCTGTGCACCAGGCCGGAGGAAAGATAATTCCCCAACTTTGGCACGTGGGCTCTACTCGCACCGAAGGGGCGGGACCCATCAGTACAGCGCCGCCCGTGGGTCCCTCCGGTTTGGCCCTCGATGGTATGCCCCACGGAATTGCACTCAGTGCCGCTGACATCGATGACGTCATCGGAAGCTTCGCCACCGCGGCCACGGCCGCCCAGGACCTGGGATTCGACGGTCTGGAACTGCACGGTGCCCACGGCTACCTCGTTGACCAATTCCTCTGGGAACGGACCAATCGGCGTACCGATGCCTATGGCGGTGACCTCGCATCCAGGGTTCGCTTCGCCGCCGAGGTCGTCGAGGCCGTCCGGGCGGCAGTCACACCCGGATTCCCTATCTTCTTCCGGCTGTCGCAGTGGAAGTCGGGACAGTTCGACGCGCGTATCGCCCACACGCCCACGGAACTGGAGGCAATCTTGGCCCCGCTGGCCGACGCCGGTGTCGATGTTTTCCACGCTTCTACTCGCCGCTACTGGCTTCCGGAGTTCGAAGGCAGCGACCTGAATCTTGCCGGCTGGGCCAAGAAAGTCACTGGTAAAGCATCGGTTACGGTCGGATCCGTCGGTCTGGACAAGGAGTTCGCCGGGCCTGATGGCAGGCCAACGAAGTCTGCGGTCGCGGACATCGCTGAACTGCTCGACCGTGCTGAACGCGATGAATTCGACCTCGTTGCAGTCGGCCGCGCGCTGATCGCCGACCCCGAGTGGGCTCGCAAAGCGTTCGCGGGTCGCCTGAACGATGCCGATCCGTACGACGCTGCGCTCCTCGAGTCTCTCTACTGACTTCCGCGTGAAGGTGACTCTCGATCCACGCCTGCACCGCAAGCCTTCTCGACACGACAAGGTTTGCACGACCGAGTTGGCGGTATCACTCTCTCGCGCAGCATGAATCAACGAGACGCCGGCCACATTGCCGACGTGCTTACATCGAAATAATAAACGGTTCTTCGACGGCCGGATCCGGGCAAGTTCGCCTGGACCGGCCGTTGTGCGCGTTATTGGCATACCTCGTCGGCGCGGTTCCCGGGCGTAGAAATACCGTCACCCGTCGCCCTGGTCCTATTGACGGGGACGTGGCGTTCGTAATCTTGGTTGTGGCTTAGACCACACCGATGGCCAGGTTGCCAGCTTCGAAGGACAGGGAGAACGACATGCCGATGTGGAAGATTTACGTGCCCGAAGGTGCGTACAGCAAGGAACAGAAGAAGGCGTTCACGGATGCGATCACCGACACCTACGTGGACTTCGCGGGGCTGCCGCGGTTCTACGTCGTGGTTGTGTTCCACGACCAGCCGGCCGACTCCATCTGGGTCGGCGGGGAACCGGCGAACGATTTCGTTCGCATCACGATCGATCACATTGCCCGCCGTATGCCGGATTCGGACGATTTCCGGGATATGACCATGGCCGCTTTCGAGGACACAATCGCGCCCCACGTCAAGGACCGCGGTTTCCGCTGGGAGATCCATATGGATGAAACCCCGATCCAACTGTGGCGGACCAATGGGATCAAGCCGCCGCCCGCAGATTCGGACGCGGAGCGGGAATGGGTGCGCCTGAACGCCGCCGCCGAGTGGGAGATGGTCTAGCGGCTCGAGCCGCATCGAGGGTGGGCGTCTGCGTAGATACGCGCCGGACATTTCGACTACCCGACCGCGTCAACACATCCGAACCTTTCACTATGAGTTCACAGGCAACGTCGTTGCCGCCCGGTCGTGCCACGGCCGTCACGAGAGGAATCAAGAGAATGTCCCCATCGCCCAGCGCCGAGGACCTGTACAAGTTCATCGGACTGACGTTCGAACAGGCCAAGAGCGACCCGAAAATCGTCGAGAAGCTTTCGAGCACCAAGGGAGTGCTCAAGGTGCTCACCACCGAGCCCAACGGCGTCGTGATCATCGACATCTCGGGCATGACCGCCGTCCAGGGCAGCGCCGACGCTGAGTCGGACTGCACCCTCCGCATGACCGGTGAATATGCGAACCGTTTCTGGCAGGGCGACCTGAATCTCCTCTTGTCCGTGACGTCGGGCGCGATCGGCATCGAAGGGAAGATGGCCACCTTGGCCAAGGCCATTCCGGCAGCCAAGGAACTCTTCCCGACGTACATCAAGCTGCTGACGGACGCCGGCCGAGCGGACCTTCTCGTGTGATGATGCTTTTCGAACGATGGAACACCGCGTCGTGATGGACGATTCGGTCTCGGCGCTCGACCTTCGGCAGGTCGAGCGCCGAGACCGCCTGGCAGCGTGGGAGCGGGCGATGGCGGGTCGGCTTGTGCCCATGGGGGTCGACCTCTCGGCCGACTCGGACGACGACCCCCATGGGATGTGCCGATCCCTCGACCTCAGCGATATCAGAGTCACCCAATGGGATTGCCCTGAGCTGAAACTCGTTCGCACGAAACGAATGGTCGAGACGACGGATATCGAGGCGCTGATTCTCCTCACCGCATCGGCGGGGAGTCAATTCTTCGAATTGGATTCAGGCACCGCATGTATGGAATCTGGGTCCGCTCTCATTTCGACGACTCGAGTCGCGTACTCCTCCACCGTGTCGAGCGGGCTTCGGAAGCGGAGCGTAGTCATCCCGTTCGCGGCCCTCGCCCCTTATGACACCGGCGGCGCGGTTCCCGACTGCCTGATGCTCGACCAATCTCGTCCGCTGACGCGCCTGCTGATCAGCTTCGTGGACAGCATGGGTACCCACATCACGTCCATGGACCCAGCCGAGGTCGACGCCGCGCGCGACGCGCTGCTCACGCTCGTGGCCGGGGTGATCCGCAGCAACACCTGCGCGGCGTACGACGGACCGGCCCTGCTTCCGGCCCTGCGGTCACAGCTCGAGGGGTGGATCAAGGAACACCTACGCGGTGGCCCGATCCGCGTGGTCGACATGGCCAAGGCATTCAATGTCTCGAGCCGTACGGTGCATCGAGCCTTCTCCCTGACAGGAGACACAGTCGGATCGGTCGTTCGTATGCAGAGACTCGCCGGTGCCCGCCGCGATGTCGTCGCCACCAGTCTCCCGATCGGGTCTATCGCCCACCGTTGGGGGTACTACGACGCCAGCCATTTCGGTCGCGAGTTCAAGACTTTTCTGACCATGTCGCCGAGCGACTATCGGGATAGTTTCGGAACCTCCCATGTCGGCAAGCGTTCCGATATCGAAACGCCGAACCCGCGATTTGCATCGACCATGAACGACTTGGCCAGCTAATCAACTCTGCAAAGGCTCCCCGCATGACTCAAACAACCGAAGACCTGTACAAGTGCACACTCTACGCTGATGGTGATCCCAACGGCATGGCATCGTTGACTGGACTACTTCTCCAAGAGAATTTCGACAATTTTCCGGGACGACGCAAGACAGCCGCTCGAATGACACGGCCGATTGCATTGCGCGAAGGCGGATCCGGGACAGAATGCACAATTCTCTTCGGATCCGACAAGGCCTTGGTTCTGAACGATATAGCCGGGTTACCAAGTGTCACCGTGATCGACACGACGGGCGATCAGCTGATGGCCGTGTCACAGCTGAGGATGCGGGCGGGCGGGCTGATCCCGACAGGCTTCTTCAGCAGGCAGGGTATGGCTGTGATCCGCGCAATTCTCCGCAGGGAGCTCATCGTCAAGGGGCTGATCGCACACCCGATTACGGTTCTTCGGTTCATTGCGCTGATGTCGACCGCGTAAGCGCGTTCGAACCAACTCGCTGGAGTGGCGTGGCAATACCGCCACCGGTCGTCGTGGTCCTAGTGAGCGCCACGTTCCGCTCCTAACCTAAGTTGCGACCCAGGCCACATATCTGGTTCGTCACAGTGCCCGCTCCAATGGAGAAAGCAACTTCGTTGCCGCCCGGTCGTGTTACGGCCGTCACGAGAGGAACAACCAACAGATGTCCGCAACACCGACCGCCGAGGAACTGTACAAGTACATCGGCATGGCTTTCGAACAGGCAAAGAGCGACCCGGACCTGTTCGAAAAGCTCTCGAACACGCCGGGGGTCTTCAAGGTGCTCACCACCGAACCCGACGGCTGCATGATCATCGACATACCGAACCTGAGCGCCGTTCCCGGCGCCGCGGACGAGGAGGCAGATGCCATCCTCAGGATGACGGGCGAATATGCGAACCGCTTCTGGCAGGGCGATCTCAATCTGACCATGGCTGTGATGAAGGGCAACATCGGCATGGAAGGGAAAATGGCAATCGTCGCCAAAGCTGTGGCGGCGCAAACGAAGCTCTTCCCGGTCTACATCGAGCTGCTGAAGAAGGACGGACGGACGGACCTGCTCGTCAAGTGATGCCGTCCGAAAGATGGAACGCAACTTCGTGACAGACGACTGGTCGCGACGCTCGACCTCCGTCAGGTCGAGCGTCGCGATCGGCGAGCCGTGCAACCCGCGCGTGGTCGCCCGGACCTTCCACTTTCCACCGTCGAGGACAGGGCTCACCAGCGATTCGGGTCGCGAAGATCCGTCGTGCAGGAGTTCGAAGTTGGCGACGCTCCGCGCCCGCCGTCCGAGCGGCCGACCAGGGTCACGTACGCTGACGGCTCCACCTTCATCACCTCGGGAAAGAGATCATGGCGCGGTTCGAGAACGTCAGCGTGGCCAAGAAGGCCAATGTGTACTTCGACGGCAAATGCGTGAGCTACAACATTGAGCTCGCCGACGGCACCTCCAAGTCGGTCGGTGTTATCCAGCCCTCGATCCTGACGTTCAACACTGCCGCGCCGGAAATCATGGAACTGATCGACGGCGAATGCAAGGTCACGCTCGCCGGTCAGCCCGGAACCCTCACCTACCGCGGCGGCGATTCGTTCAACGTCCCCGGCAACAGCTCATTTGAGATCGAGGTCCTGACAACGCTGCACTACGTCTGCCACTTCGGCTGAACTGGCCGCCGTAGCGGCCAAGACTTCGGCCTATGTGGTCGCGCACCAGGCGTCAACAGTGAGTGCGTCGAGGTCGTCACCTCGAGTCCGGCCGCGGTTGACGATGCCGACGGCCTCGCCCTGTTTGGCTGCATGTCGCGCGAAACGCGGGCCGGCCTCAACATCAGCGAGGAACCCGCGATCAAGAGCGTGTCCGTGGCGTCGACCAGTTCGAACGATGCGGCGGCGCAATCCTCGAGCGCGTTCTCTCCGGAGTACACGATGTCCGGCCCGAGCATGCCGCCGCAGCGTGCGTAGTCCACCTTTTGAAGATTCGCGGTACGGCGACCACCGCATCTTCGTCGGGTCCGACCTCGTCGACCAGTTCGGCCCATGGTCTTATCGACATCATCGAGCGTGAACGCCCCACATCCTTCGGCGCCGTGCTCGCGATCCACAACATGCTCGACGCGCTTCCCCGGAAATCGTCCTCGACACGACGTCACGGCGATTGGAATTTGCGAGACCGCGACCGTCAGCGCAATCTGATCGCACGTCGAACCCGTGCCGGAAAATCACTTAACACCCACATCAATGTGACCCTTGCCACAGGAAAGTGCACCGCGTAGCCTATCCCTAACTTCGTTACAACTTTCATTATGGACTGCGAGCAACCTCGTTGCCGTCCAGTTGCGCCACGGCCTTCAGGATTGGAATCGATCACATGTCTACTTCACGCAGCGCCGGATCTCCTCGGTCCTGTGACTACAGGCGCAATGATCGACCGAAATATGACGACCTCGCCCAGAGTCGTTCCGGCGGCCACACAGCTGTTTCCGAAGTACGTCGTGCTGCTGAAGAACGCTGGACGGACGGACATTCTCGTTCGGGGCCGCTGGAACAGAGCGTCATGAAAGACGACTCGGTCCCCCTGCTCGACCTCTGCCAGGTCGAGCGTCGGGACCGCCGGTCGGCTTGGGAGAACGTGATGGCTGAGCGGCTCGTGCCGATGGGAATCGATATCTCGGCCGACGCAGAGGGTGGAGGCCACGGATTACTACGATCCCTCGATTTGAGCGACATCAAAGTCACTGAGTGGGATTGCCCCACACTGAAAGTGAGTCGCACGAAGCGTTTGATCGAAACGTCGAACACCGAGGTGCTGATGCTGCTCACAGCATCATCCGGCACTCAACACTTCGAACTGCAATCGGGCACCGCTCGCATGGGACCTGGAACCGGCCTCATCTCGACGGGTCGAGTGGCGTACAAATCGACCGTATCGTCCGGCCTCCGGAAACGCAGTGTGGTCATCCCCCTGTCCGCACTGGCGTCATACGACACCGGCGGTTCTATCCCTGATTGTGTGATGCTCGATCAATCCCGCCCGCTGGCGCGGGTCCTGATCAGTTTCGTAGAAAGCATGGGTTCGCACGTATCGTCCATGGACGCCGCAGACGCAGAGGCGGCGCGAGAGGCGCTGCTCACGCTGGTGGCCGGGGTGATCCGGAGCAGCACCCGTGCGGCATGTGACGGTCCTACGCTCCTGCCCGCCCTCCGATCACAGCTCGATCAGTGGATCAAGCAGCACCTTCGGAGCGGCCCGATCCGCGTCGCTGACATGGCCAGAGCGTTCAACGTCTCGAGCCGCACGGTGCATCGCGCCTTCTCCCTCACGGGCGACACCGTCGGGTCGGTTGTGCGCATGCAGAGACTCGCCAGCGCACGCCGCGACGTGGTCGCCACTGACATTCCAATCGGGTCTATCGCCCACCGTTGGGGGTTTTACGACGCAAGCCATTTCGGTCGCGAATTCCGAAAGTTCCTGTCGATGTCGCCCAGCGACTATCGGGAGTGCTTCGGCATTGCCAGTGTCGAGATGCAGGCGGAAACGGACACCCTGAACCCGCACTCTGCGTCGACAATTGATGACTTGGCCAGCTGAATCGGGCCGGAGCGGCAAGCACTGGACGCTCACGCACTTGATCACGGTACTGCGGCTGGTTACCCTCTCGCCTGTGGATCCGCGGCGCTGCGGTCCCACTCGCGCGAATGCGCGCGGAGTGCATTCACAAGCGAAGACTGTGCTGACTCCGCGGTATCGCCTAGTCCCACCAGCAAGTTCACCATTGTCGGCTGCAGGACCTGGTCGACCGGATCGGGGAACTGGGCGAAGTGACCGCCCAACTCCAGGGTGACGAATCCGTGCACGCAGCTCCAAAGCTGCGTGGCGATAACTTCCGGATTCTCGCCGCCGCGGATGCGGTCGCTTTCTACGAAACGGGCACATCGGCCGACCAGATGCGAATACGCAGTCCCAAACGCCTCGGACTGGGCAGCGGCACCTGGGCGGGCTGGTCTGAGCTGTCGGTATCCACGGCGCGTCGCGAGGCCGAACATCAGGTCATAGAGATGCGGATTGGCCTGGGCCAGTTGTCGGCAGGCCAACGCAATACCGAAGAGATCCGCGGCGGGATCGTCGCTGGCGGGTACCGACTCGAAGGCAAGGGCGAGATCTCGGAAGCCTCTGTCGACTACGGCCTGAAGCAGCTCAGGCAGGCCCCCGAGATGGTAATAGACGGACATCGTGGACACCTGCGCCGCTTCAGCGACCGACCGCGCTTTGATCTCGGATGGGCCCGCCTTCGCGAGCAGAGTCGTCGCCGCGTCGACCAGCCGCTCGATGATCTGTTCGGACGTCAACCGAACTGTGGCCTCCTTGTCGGGGCTCGGCATCCGCGTCCACCTTCCCCAGTTCGCATCGCCCCGTGTGAGGGGCCTGGGAACGAGGTTACAAGAAGGTGCACGCGGCGTGCTGACCAGAACGGCGTCGCCGTACCGGTCAGCCGCGCTTGTCCTGCGCGTGCTCCAGGACCCAACCCGCGATCTGTGTTCGTGAGGTGAACCCGAGCTTGGTCAGAATGTGTTCCACATGGCCCTGCGCGGTGCGCGGCGATATCACCAGCTTGGCGGCGATGGCCTTGTTGGTGAGGCCCTGCGCTACCAGCTCTGCGACCTCTCGCTCCCGCTTGGTCAGGCCCGTCGCACTGCTACCGGCGGGCTGTGTCGTGGCCTCGGTGCGCTCGCCGAGGGCGTAGGCCACCGCTCCCTCGAATCCCATGAGCGCACCCTCCCTTCTGGCCGCCTCGAATGCGCGCTCACCCAGTGCAGTGCGAGTGAGCCGCTCGCAGTCCTCGTGGCGTACGAGCAAGGTGGGGAACAGCACAGAGGTGCTTCCCAGGGCACGGCCCAGCGCCTCTGCGGCCCCCATCAGGATGACGGCACGTCGTGCGCGGTCCTCGGTGCCGGCGATCCACGCCAGAGCCTCCAGGGTCATCGAGGCAGTGAATGGATCGTCCACCAACCGGCTCAGCCGCAAGCACTGTTCCAGCAGTTCCGCCGCCTGACCGCGATCGCCCTGCTGCAAGGCCGCCACTCCCAGCGCCCACAGGGAGTACGACCGGTATACCGATTCACCGTGTGCTTCCGTGATGTCCAGAACCTTCTGATGGCACTCGATCGCCCGCGGAACATCTCCCTGCAATTCGTACACCAACCCGAGCATCATCAGCGCCCACACCCGCAATGACAGGTCGCCGCGGTCGCCGAATACCTCCAGGGCTACCTCCATACGTGTGCAGGCATGAGGAAGGTCGCCGCTGACGAGGCCAAGAAGACCGTCTGCATGTGTGACCCGTGCGCGCACCAGCGGGTCGGTTATCTGCGGGATCAGAGCCTGCGCTTCGTCCACCAGAGCCCTCGAGGCCGGAAGGTCACCCTGAACGCCCGCGAAAACGCTGGCGGCGTACAGCGCCCCGACTCGTGAATCGGTCGGTTGCGCGGGGTTGTGCGCCAGGGCGCGGTCGAGCCAGTGCCGTCCCTCCCGGAACAGTCCGCGGGAGAGCCAGAACGGGAACAGGGCCGCCGCTATCCGGAGACCGGCCTCGGCGCCGGTGTCGGGTTCCTCCAACAGGCAGAACTCCATCGCCTCACGCAAATTCGACTGTTCCCTCTCGAGCCGCGCTATCGACTCCAACTGCTGCGGACTGATCCACTCGGCCTCCACCTGGAACACCAAACGCTGATACCAATCGCGGTGCCGTCGTCGCAATATCGAATGGATGCCGGTCTGCTCGGCCTTTTCCTTGCCGTAGTCGCGCAGGGTCTCGAGCATCCGGAACCGCACCGCCGAGCCGGCGTCTTCCCGGATCAAGATCGACTTGTCGACCAATGCCGTCACTGTGTCGAGCAACTCCTCCGAAGTCAGGTCCTCCCCGCAGATTGCCTCGGCAGTATCCAGTTCGAAACTTCCCGCGAACACCGACAGCTCGCCCCACAGCTGCTGTTCCCGAGACGTACAGAGCTCATAACTCCAGTCGATGGACAGTCGCAGGGTCTGCTGGCGCGTCGGTGCACCACGATTGCCGAGGGTCAGCAGCGTGTATCGGTCGGTCAGGCGCTGCAGGATCTGCTCGGGCGACATCGCCCGTAACCGTGCCGCCGCCAGCTCGATCGGCAACGGTAGGCCGTCGAGTTGGTGGCAGATTCGGACCACCGTCATCCGGTTGTCCTCGGTAAGTTCGAATCCGGGCACGGCGGCAGCGGCCCGCTGCGCGAACAACGTCACCGCGTCGTACCCGGGCAACCCGCGCAGCGACGTCTCGCGGTCCGGGGCAGGCACCGTCAGCGGCGGTACACGCAGCACCGCCTCCCCGCCGACGCTCAGGGGTTCGCGGCTCGTGGCCAAGATCCGCAGCTGTGGACATGTGCGCAGCAGCATCTCGGCCAATGCCGCGACAGCCTCCACCACCTGCTCGCAGTTGTCCAGTACAAGCAACAGGTGCCGGGCGTCGAGGAACTCCGCCACCACGTCGTCGAGCTGTCGCGCGGGCTGATCCCGGAGCCCCAGCGCGGAGGCCACCATGTCCACCAGCAGCGACCCGTCCCGCAACTCGCCCAGTTCGACCAACCAGACTCCGTCGCCGAATCCCCGCCGGACCTCGGCGGCCAGCCGAAGCGCCAGACGCGTTTTCCCGACACCACCGATCCCGGTCAACGTCACCAGACGCGAGGACGACAGCAAGTGCTTCGCCTCGGTCAACTCACGGCGGCGCCCAACGAAGCTGGTGAGCTCGAGCGGGAGATTACTCACCGGAGTCCTCACGGCGGGTGCCATCGACGGTGAAGGTGGCGGAGCCGCCGTGGACCTCGGGCGGGCGCGCGCCGGATCCGGATCGCGCCGTGAGGCGGCCTGTTCCCCGGACAGGGCCATCTCGTCGACCGGGAAGCCGTGGCGGAGCTGGATCCGGCGCAGTTCATCGCCGAAGTCGGCGGCGGTGGCAGGACGCTGCCGCGGGTCGGTGGCCATAGCGCGGCCGACAATCTCCGATACGTCGTCGGGAACGCCGTGCTCGCGCAGGTCCGGAACCGGTTGGGTGGTGATCCGGAGAAAGTGGGCGACCACATGCTCACCGCTGTGGCGTTCGAACGCCGCGTGACCGGTGACGGCGCAGAACACCGTCGCACCGAGACCGTAGATATCCGAGGCCTCGGTCGGCGGTTCGCCGCTGAGCACCTCGGGCGCGGTGAAGGCCGGTGACCCGGTCACGGTGCCGGTAGCGGTCTCGAATCCGCCGGCGATATGGGCGATGCCGAAATCGGTCAGCGCCGGCTCCCCGTAGTCGGTGAGCAGGATATTCCCGGGTTTGAGGTCCCTGTGCAAGACCCCGAGGCCGTGTGCAGTCTCGAGCGCACCGGCCATCTTCACCCCGAGCGTGAGTGCTTCCTCCAACGACAGTGGGCCGTCGCGGCGTATCCGGACGTCGAGCGAGTCCTGCGAGTGGTAGGGCATCACGATATAGGGGCGACCGCTGTCGGTGGCTCCGACATGCAGTGCGCTCACGATGTGCGGATGCCCGGTGAGGCGACCCATCGCCCGCTGTTCCCGGAAGAACCGAACCCTGTTCTCCTCGTCGAGGTCCGCAGCAAGGACCTTCACCGCCACAGTGCGGTCCAGCGCCGATTGCACGCAGCGGTAGACGACACCGAACCCGCCACGGCCGATCTCGTGGGCGTCCTCGAACCCCTCAGCGCTCAACTCCGCCGTGACCGTGTGGGCCACGCCGCGCTGGGTCTCGAACGGATCACCTGCGGCCATCGGAGTGTCCTCACCGTCTCCCCGCAGAGCGAGAACAGGACCTGGACGATCCGATCCTCGATGAGGCAACTTGCCTCGTCTCGAAGGAGAATGTGCCTTCAGGATATCGCCGCCTGGCAGGCAAATGGGACCGCGATTCAGCATCAGGGCAACAAAGGGGGGCCCAATGGCAGGTCCTCGTCGAGGTCACCTCCGCCCACAGCATGACCCCACGGTGATCTCATTTCTGTCAGTTGCCGACTTTCGGCAGCAGCAACGCGACGCGTAGTTTCTGGTCGATCGTCTGCGACAGAGTGAGCGTCTCATCCAGCTTCTGGCCGAGCGCCTGCGCGTTGACGTTCGCATCATCCAGGGTTGCCGCTATCCCGCCGAGCGGAACAACGGCCGCACCGGCCTCTCCGCCTGCCCCCCGACCGGCAGAAATGGTGCCTGCCAAAGGGGCGTCAGCCTCGGTCAGCGTGGTACCGAGGGTGCCGAGTTGGTCACCGAGAGTGCCCAGCACCTGATTCGCTCGGGTGAGGGAATCGATGACGCCGACCACCTCCGGCAGCCCTTGCCGTGCCGCCTCGGCTGCGGGTGGCAATTGATGCGCCCCGTCGAGCGCGGCATCGGTCGTCGCGTCGAGCTCTTGCGCCTGTACGACACCGTTTTTGAACGTGTCATTCGTGATACCCAGGTCTCTCGTGAGGATCAACAGGCCGCTCAACACCGCAATGGTGAATGCCAAGGTGATCGCCCAGGACAACCGAAATCTTTTCTGCATGTGCATCTGCATGTTCACTCCGTCGAACGAAAGAAAGGCTATCCGGATGCTCAGGGAAGAGGCAGCGGCGGTAACGGTGGTGCCTCGAAACCCAAGGACGGGATACCGAGACTGTTGAACGGAGGTCCCACCACTGCGAGGAGCGGACCGAACTCCCGAACATGCGCAGCTTCTTCCTGGATCGTCGCCAGCGTCGAGGCGATCCCCGACATCTTCGGGCCGAGTGCGAGAACAGTGAGTTGCATTGTGGTCAAACCCTCGTGGATTCCCTGCAGCTCCGTCGCGACGGAACCGACCGCCGTCGACAGTCCGTCGACGGTGGCGCCGGCCTCGTCGGAACGCGCGGTAACGCTCGTCACCACGTTCGGCAATGGCGCCGAGATGTCCGCGACCTTCGATGCATTGCCCCTCAAAGTCGCTGACAACGGCGACAGTTCGACACTCCGACCGACCAACACGGCGAGGTCGTTAGACATGGGTCCGAGAACCTGGATGTCCGCCGCCAACCGCGCGTGCTTCGGTTCCAGTTCGACGGTCAGTTCGTCGAGTCGTCGGGCCGAATCGATAATCTGCACGCTCAAGGTCGACGGCCGACCGAGAGGGTCGCTGATATCACGAAACGTGGGAAAGAAGCCGTTGATTACGCACAAGCCGATGGCGGGCGCCACACCGAGTACCAGCACAACCGCGGCGAAAGTTCGACTGCCCACCATTACTTCCCTCCCGTCGGGGCGGGGATCAGATTTCCCTGCGCCGGAAGCGGCGCGAGTTTGACCGTCGTACGCTCGAGTTCGGCGTTGAGCTGATCGGCCACTTGCAGGGCAGCCAGAAGCCGATCGTTCACCTTGACCACCGCCACGTCCGCGTCGGCGGAGATGGCGTGTAGCGATCCGGCTGCGCCTTGAAGCGACGAGGAAATGCCATGGAGCTGGTGGGCGATAGAGACGTCGTTGTGACCGGCAGCCACCAACGTATGCATGTCGGGCAGCATTGCGGCCAGCAGATCAACGTCCACGGCCGTCGCCGAATTCAGTTCGGCGAGAACTGTTCTGAGGTCTGCAAGCTCGCTTCGCACACGGGCAGGCGCGGCCAGATCGGCCCGCTCGTCGAAGTACTGATTGGCCTGCCCGAAGTTGTCCACGATGGCGTGGGTGCTTTGCCGAACCGCCAGCCCCTCGGAAATTGCGTTCAGCACGAGCACGAGCAGCACGGCAGACATGACCGCCGCTAGTCGGCCCAGCCATTCGGTGGCAATCGAGTACCTGGTGACAGGGTGAGTGACCGCGAACCCCTCTGATTGCGGGCCAGCCGAGGGCAACACGGCACTTCGAGGTGCGGTCAGGTCGAAAGGACCATTCGGGCTTCGGTTCTTACGTCGCATGTCACGTCCAGTCGGTCGAGAGGCAGGGGTGGCGGGCCGGTCGGTACTCAGCCCGGCAATGGAAGCATCTGATTGATCGTCGCCGCGGATTCAACCGCACTCTGTAAGTCGACGATCAATCCCTCGATCACCGCCAACAAATCTTCGCCCTGATGACCGAACGCCTGAGCGGAGTCCACCAGGGGAAGGATGACGTTGTGGACCTCACCGAGGATGTGCGCAATCACGGCAAGTTGCTCATTGGTGATCTGGGCGCCTCGAGCGGTGCTCGACAGAGAGCCGGCAACCGGCGTGATTGCGTGATGCAGTTCCGTCAGGAGTGGCCCTAACGCCCTGATGGATTGGAGCGCCGACTCCGCAGTCCCGGTCAGCTGAGTCAGTTCTCCGAGCTCCGCGGTGAGCTGATCGTTGACATCGAGGAAGCTCTCGGAAACACCGACACTGGTCGCGTTGACTCGTTGCTGGCTGTCCAGGCTCCTGTTCAGGTTGAAGATCACGATGGAAAACAGGCCGAGTACGGCGACGGCTACCAGTGCGAGAACCGTTCTGGCCGGTCCACCAGGTCGTCCGAAAAACACCATCAGTTACTTACCTTCCGGACAGATCGGCGGCGGCGGATTCCACGGAAAGACGGGTGTCGTGCATTTGGCCGGCCGTCACACGCACGTCGTCCAGGATGGCCGACATCGTCGCGCGATTCTCCGACAAGGCCGTGGCTGCACCGTTCGCCGGTGCCTGCAATGCGCCGATGCGAGTGCTGAGGGATTCGAGTGAACCGACCAGCTCGGCGACGTCGACGCCGGTATGGTCGAGAATTTCCTGCAGATCTACCGAAATTGTTCCGACGAGGGTGCTGAGCTCAACCGACACCGCTTCGCCCATGCCGAGAACATCGGTCAGGCACTCACGCACCCTGTCCAGTGCCGCGAAGGCACTCACTGTCACGCGCTCGTGCTCGACGAGCCGAGTCAGGGACGGGTTGTAGCGGTCTGCCGCTTCGACAGACTGCTGCAGGCGCCCAGGCGTTGCGGTGAGATCGTAGATTCTCGGGCCGAGATAGAAAACGCCGAGTGGGATCAATACCGATACCACTACAGCACGACCGATCCGGGTACTGCGGGAAACTTCACATCCGGACGACACCGATCGAAGAACGGTGGTGTCCGCCCCGACTTCGGGCTCCGCGCCATGGTGCACGAGGGCGCCGAGCCTGTGCGAGATGGCCGCCATCATGACACCACCGGCACAGGCGCGGCCGGGTTGTCGCTGTCGTTGAGCGTGACGGAATGGTTGGGGGTGATGGCGGCTGACATTGGTCCTCCTGGGGCGTGTGGATCCTGAAGAAGGGCGCTCTGACCCCGGGTCGGGGTGTGGTGTTTTGTGTTATTGCGCGCCGTCGCGGGCGGCGATTGCGTTGATGGCGGAGAATTGCAGGGTCCAGAGGTTGGCGTGGTTGGGGTATTTCGCGGACATGGTGGCGACGAGGTCGTCGGCGTCCTTCGCGGTGGGGAAGGCGGTGATGAAGTCTTGGATGTAGGAACGGGTTTGGGTGATCATGGTGTCGACGGCGTAGTCGTCGCCGTCGGGTCTGCGGTGTCCGCAGACGATCATTTTGGGTTGGAGTTTTTCCACGACGTCGATGGTGTCGAGCCAGTCCTGCCATTCGGCGGGGGTGGACAGGCCGAGCATGGGGTAGATCTCGTTGTAGATGGAGTCGCCGGCGATGACGGTGTCGATGTCGGGGATGTGCACGATGGTGGTGGGGTGGACGTCGGCTTGTTTGACTTCGATGATGTGCAGGGGGGAGCCGTCGACGTAGAGGGTGTGGCTGTCGAGGGGTTCGGGGAGGGGGCGGCGGGGATGACGGCGTCGCCGAAGAGCAGGTTCCATTGCATGGTTTGCAGGTCCATGGTTTCTTTCATGGACTCGATCACGTGGGGCAGGGCGACGCATTTGACGTCGGGGAATCGTTCCTTGAGGGGTCCGATGCCGAGGTAGTGGTCTTGGTGGTCGTGGGTGATGTAGATGGTGGTGAGTTTTTTGCCGGTGCGTTCGATCAGGTCGCCGAGGTCCTGGACGTCGTCTTTGAGGTAGAGGGCGTCGATGAGGACGATTTCGGTTGCGCCGCTGATCAGGATGGCGGTGGTGGGGGAGAAGGTGCCGTCCGGGATGCCGGGGAATTCGACGGCGGGGACGTTGGGCCAGCGGCTGACGAAGACAGTGGCGCGGATGGGGACCGTGGGGGTGTGGGTGGGGGCCGTGGAAGTGGTGGTGTCGGTAGTCATGGGGGTACCTCCGGTTGCGGTGGTCGGCTGGAAGCTGCGGGTCGTTCAGGCGCGTAGGTGGGTGACGAAGTGGTCGCGTGCGGCGGCGGAGACCTGGTCGAAGCCGGGGCCGGTGTAGAAGTCGAAGTGTCCGCCCTGTGTGACGAGGAGTTGTTTGGGTTCGCGGGCGCGTTCGTAGGCGTCGAGTGCGAGGGCGTAGGGGGTGGAGGTGTCTTCGTTGGCGACGATCATCAGCAGTGGGGTGGGGGAGATCTGGGTGATGAAGCTGCCGGGGTCGTATTCGGAGGCCAGTTCCAGGCTGCGGGCGGTCATTTCGTTTTTCCAGTTCGGGGCGCGGAGCGCCGCCGTTTTGGTGAACCATTCGTAGGCGTCGGTTTGGGGCATTGCGGCCTGCCCCATGGGGTCGGGGGAGACGGCGGGGAGCATCGCGGGCTCGCCGTCGTGGAATCGGTTGGCGCGGTCGGCGGCGAGGTTGTCGCGGACGTGGAGGAGGAAGTCTCCGCGTAGCAGTCTGACCAGGGTTTCCGGTCCCGAGACGAAGGGTACCTGGGCGACGACTGCCTTGACTCGTTTGTCGATCGCGGCGACCATCAGCGCGTGTCCACCGGCGAAGCTGGTGCCCCAGACTCCGACCCGGTTTCCGTCGACCTCGGGGCGGGCGATGGCGTAGCTGATCGCGTTGCGGATGTCGCGGTACTGCAGGACGGGGTCGAGTTCTTGGCGGGGGGTTCCGTCGCTGTCGCCGAAGTTTTGGTGGTCGTAGGCGATTGCGTTGAGGCCGGCTTCGGCGAAGACGCTGGCGTAGTCGTCGAGGTGCATTTCTTTCACGCCGGACATGCCGTGTACGAGGATGATGACCGGTGCGGGGTCGGTCGTGTTCTGCGCGGGGTAGAACCAGCCGCGGAGGGTGACGTCGCCTTCACCCTGGAATTCGATGTCTTCGCGATTCATGTGCTTTTCCTCTTCACGCCGGGTTGTGTGTCGGACACTGCCAACCTAGGAACCGGTGAGCGGGCACCGATAGAACGAGTGCGCCCTTCACTGGTACCTGTGCGCCAACACATCACCCGAAAACAGACAACCGACACGCGCCGTCGATCAGGACGTACGCTGCTACTCCTCGGCCCGATCGGCCGCAAATTGCTTCGCCGCCTTCGTGCACCATTCGGTCCAGGACAGTTCACTGTCGATGCCCGCCTGCAGGATCAGGTGCTGGAGTCGTTGTCGGCGAGACGTCAGGGGACCTTTGAAGTCCCGATCCTCTATATCGCGGTACGTCTGGAGAAGGGACCGGTGATAGTCCAAATGCTGGTGAATGTCGTCCGTCAGGTCGACGTCGCCCAGAACGGCGGCGGCGCGCATGCGCACGAGGAGCGGATCCCTGAGGGGCACCGGCTCTTGCCTGGTGTCCACCCATTCTCGTAGATAGCGCACGCCTGTTTCGGTGATCTCGTATGTGCGAGGTGCGCCCCTGCCTTTGACCTGGCTGGCATGCGGCTGGATGAGACCGTCCCCGGTCATAATCCCGAGTTCACGATAAATCTGCTGGTGGGTCGCATGCCAGAAGTAGCCGATGGACGAGTCGAAGCGTCGCGTCAGCTCCTTGCCCGTGGCGGGGCGCTCCACGAGCGCCGTCAGGATCGCGCACCTCAGCGACATCGATTGCGACCTCCGTGGTTTCTCGTGTGACGTATGGCGCTGCCAACTTTACTCATGCGGCTCACACCACTTGTGCAACAAGTTGCACAAAAGCTAGTCTTCGCAGCGAGACAGCACATAGCCGCTAGCAAAGGACGAGATCGATGACCGCCTTCCGCAGACTGTTCGAACCGCTGCAGGTGGGGCCGTTGACCCTGCCCAATCGGGTAGTGATGGGTTCGATGCACCTGGGCTTGGAAGAAGTCGAAGGCGGATTCGAGGCGATGGCGGAGTTCTACGCCGAGCGTGCACGGGGCGGTGTCGGGCTCATCGTCACCGGCGGCGTGTCTCCGAACCATGCCGGCAGGCCGTTCGAGGTGGGCGCGACACTGTCCACCGCCAACGACGTAGGGCGGCACCAGCTGGTGACACGATCGGTGCACGACGCGGGCAGTCGAATCATATTGCAGCTCCTGCATTTCGGTCGCTATGCCAAGCATCCAGATCTCGTGGCGCCGAGTTCCGTGCGAGCGCCGATCAATCGTTTCGTTCCGCGCGAGATGGACCCGGTAGAGATCGAAGAGACCATTGACGACTTCGCAGCGGCGGCTGTGCTGGCGCAGACCGCCGGTTACGACGGTGTCGAGATCATGGGGTCCGAGGGCTATCTGATCAACGAATTTCTCGCGCCCCGTACCAATCTCCGGCTCGACGAATGGGGCGGGGACTTCGATAACAGGGCACGGTTTGCCCTCGAGATCGTGCGCCGCACCCGCCGATCGGTCGGCGAAGACTTTCTGATCTCTTTCCGGATTTCCGTCACCGATTTGGTTCCGGACGGTTCCACCTTCACGGAGACGATCGAACTGGCGCGGCGACTCGAGCAGGCCGGGGTGTCGATTCTGAGCACCGGAGTCGGGTGGCACGAATCGAGTATCCCGACGATCGCGTCACCGGTGCCTGCGGGAGCGTTCCGAGACTACTCGGCGAAGATTCGCGCGGCTGTGACTGTTCCGGTCGTCGCGAGCAACCGGATCAACACTCCTGAACTCGCGGAGGCCATCTTGGCCAGCGGTTCTGCGGACCTGGTATCGATGGCGCGTCCGCTGCTGGCTGACCCGGACTTCGTGAACAAGGCACGTACCGGGAGGGCGCACCGCATCAACACCTGCATCGCCTGCAATCAAGCGTGCATCGACCATACGTTGGCCGAAAAGACGACGACCTGCTTGGTAAATCCCCGGGCAGGCCATGAGCTCACGTTGCTGGTCGCCCCGCCGAAGGTTGGCAAACGCGTCGGCGTGGTGGGGGCCGGGCCTGCGGGGATGGCATTCAGCGCGTTCGCCGCCCGACGGGGCCACCAGGTGACACTGTTCGAAAGTCGTCCCACGCTCGGCGGGCAGTTCGATCTGGCCTGGCGTATCCCGGGTAAGTCGGAGTATCGCGAGACGATCAGATATTACGAGGGTGAACTCGAGGAAGCGGGTGTCTCGGTCCGGCTGAAGACACAGGCTGATGCCGAACTGTTGGTGTCCGAGAATTTCGACGAAATCGTTCTCGCGACGGGAGTGAAACCACGCGAGATCTCGATCGCCGGAGCATCGCATCCGTCGGTGGTCAGCTATGTCGAAGTCCTTCGCGGAAGGGCACCGATCGGTGACCGAGTCGCGATCATCGGTGCCGGCGGCATCGGTTTCGATATCGCCGCGTTCGTCACCAACGAGGAATCGTCCGATACCCATGCACGTGAGGACTTCTTCCGGCACTGGGGAGTGGACGTCGATCCGGATGTTCCGGGCGGAGTGCGGGCACCGGTGAAACGCGGATCCGCACGCAGGGTCTATTTGCTTCAGCGGAAGACCGACAAGGTGGGTGCGGGCCTCGGGTTGACCACTGGCTGGATCCACCGGGCACACGTCACGTCTCGCGGAGTGGAGATGATGTCGGGGGTTACCTACGAGGCCGTCGACGACGCGGGTCTGCACATCACCGTGAACGGTCGCGCCACCACGCTGGACGTGGACACGGTCATCGTGTGTGCCGGACAATTGCCCGAGCGTGACATCTACGACGAGTTGCTGACACGAGGGATACCGACACACCTCATCGGGGGAGCGTCGGTCGCTGCGGAACTGGACGCCAAACGCGCCATTCGGGAGGGCGCGGAACTGGCCGCCAGCATCTGATCGGCGGCGGGTCTCATCGAATGAGGGAGGAGCGGTCCGCCTGTCGGCGAACCGCTCCTCCGATCGGTCGTTGCAGGGTCTCCGGTTCAGCGGTGCACCCCTCAACGTTCCACAGCTCAGCTCGCGTTCACCTTGGGCATGATTTCCTCGGTCAGACGCTCGAGGTCGTCCATGGTCTTCGAGGTCGGCACGTCCCTGAATGGTGGCCACAGAAGCGGCATTGTGAGGCCGGCCTCCTTGTAGCTCTCGAGCCGATCCTCGATTTGTTGAGCCGTACCCCCGAGCAAGTTCGTGGCCTTGCCCGCCGGGCTCTGATCGACCGGCTCATCGGTGATGACGAACCAGATCATGCTGGCCCTGTAGACCGTACTTCGCGATCCGCTTTGCCGAGCGCTTCGGATCCTTCAGGCCTGAGAAGTAGATCCGCGGGCCAGGTTTCTGGATCGGCTTGTGGCCGAGTCCTGATAGCGGAAAGTCGGCGAATTCGCCGTGGTACTCGAACAACTCGTTGAACCAGATGCCCTGCATGATTTCGATTGTCTCGCGCACGTGCCCGTGTCGGCGGGGAAACAGGTGCGGGACGCTGGCGGCCGCGAACTCCTCGGGCATCCAGCCCGCACCGACCCCGACGTTGAGCCTGCCGTTGGATAGGTGGTCCTGAGTGGCGAGTTCAGCGGCGAGAACCCCGGGGGAACGGTACGGGGTGTCGATGATGCTCATGCCGATCTGCACCTTCCGAGTCTTCGGGGCCCGCCATGGGATCAGAGTCATTCCTTGAAACCACTTGCCTCGCGGAATGACCGGCACGCTGTCAGGCAGGTCGGTCATCATGCCGAACGGGTATTGGAGCTCCGCCCGGTCGGAGGTTTCGGGGACGACAATCCGGTCGAGCGTCCACACCGAATCGAAGTCGACGTCCTCGGCGAGGGCGGTGAGATCTCGAGTTCTTGCAGTGTCACGTGGTCGCGGAAGTTCGGAAGGTAGAGATCTAGCTTCATCGATCGGGCTCCTCACAATGTCGGCGGCGATACGTCCAGCCTGAAGAAACAACGCGATAGTGCTGACGCGACGCAGATTCTGTCTCGGTGGACTTTCAGCACCGCTCAACGCGGTCGCTCGTGCACCCCAACGCTCCGTCAACTACCACTGTGGGCTGTGCTGACTTCGGTGTGTGTGTTTCTCAGGGTGGGTTTGTCGATTTTGCCGACGGCGTTCTTGGGGATGGCTTTGATGATGTACGCGGTGGGTCGTTTGTAGCCGGTGAGGTGTTGTTCGCAGAGTGTGGTCAGCGCTGTGGTGTCGATGGTGGCGCCTGGTCGTGGTTGGACGTAGGCGACGACGATCTCGCCCCATTTCTCGTCGGGCACACCGATCACGGCGGCTTCGAGGACCGAGGGGTCTGTGGTCAGAACATCTTCGATTTCCTTGGGGTAGATGTTCTCTCCGCCGCGGATGATCATGTCCTTCGACCGTCCGACGAGAACGAGGTAGCCGTCGGGGTCGAAGTGGCCGACGTCGCCGGTGTGGAGCCAGCCGTCGACGAGGGTGCGCGCTGTTTCTTCGGGGCGGCCGAGGTAGCCGCGCATGATGTTGGGGCCTCGGACGATGACCTCACCGTCCTCGCCGTTGGCCAGTTCGGTGCCGTTGTCGTCGACGATCCGGATTTCCTGGCCGATGAGGGGGAGTCCGACGCTGCCGGCGCGGCGGGGGCCGTTGACTGGGTTGCAGGTGGAGACGCAGGTCCCTTCGGAGAGTCCGTAGCCCTCGATCAGTGGGAACCCGTAACGCTTCTCGAACCGGGTCAACAACACGTCCGAGGCGGGTGCGGCTCCGCAGGCCCCGAATCGCAACGACGAGGTGTCGGGGACGAGCTCCGGGGGGAGCGCGGCGAGCATGTTGTAGATCGTGGGTACCGCGCTGAAGTAGGTGGGGCGTTCACGTTCGACGAGGTCGAAGAAAGTTTTCGGGTCGAACCGGCCGACGATGACGGCGCTGCCACCAGCGAGCAATGGAGAGAGAATGCTGACAATGATGCCGTTGACGTGAAAGAGCGGCAGGATCAGCAGGGAACGGTCCCTTGGCTCCAACGCCAGTGCCACGCCCATCATTTCGGCCATGGCCTCGATGTTGCTGTGGTCGAGCATGACGCCCTTGGGTGTGCCGGTCGTGCCGCTGGTGTAGACGAGTAGCGACAGGGCGGTCGGGTCCAGGATCGGTGCCGGATCGAACCCCGCGTGGTCGGTGTAGAGGGCGTCGGCGGAGAGAGTCGGGGTGTCCGGTGTGGTCGAGCCGTCCTCGATGACCAGCAGGCGCGCGTGGGAATCGCGTAGTTGGCGTTCCACTTCGATGTCGGTCATGCTGGGATTGACCGGTGTGACGGTAGCGCCGATCCGCCAGGCCGCGAAGAGCAGCACGACGAACTCGAGGCGGTTGGTCAGTTTCACGGCGACGACATCGCCGGCACCGATCCCGAGTTCGTGCAGGTGATGTGAGGCCGCCCGTACGCGCGTGAGCAGCTCGGCGTTGGTGAGCGACTGCCGCCCGTCGGAGATCGCCGGCCCGTGCGGGTCCAGATCGGCGCGGTGGTCGGGCAGGGAAGCGAAATGCATGGCGTACCTATCGGGTCGGGTTGGGGTGTGGTGTTTTGTGTTATTGCGCGCCGTCGCGGGCGGCGATTGCGTTGATGGCGGAGAATTGCAGGGTCCAGAGGTTGGCGTGGTTGGGGTATTTCGCGGACATGGTGGCGACGAGGTCGTCGGCGTCCTTCGCGGTGGGGAAGGCGGTGATGAAGTCTTGGATGTAGGAACGGGTTTGGGTGATCATGGTGTCGACGGCGTAGTCGTCGCCGTCGGGTCTGCGGTGTCCGCAGACGATCATTTTGGGTTGGAGTTTTTCCACGACGTCGATGGTGTCGAGCCAGTCCTGCCATTCGGCGGGGGTGGACAGGCCGAGCATGGGGTAGATCTCGTTGTAGATGGAGTCGCCGGCGATGACGGTGTCGATGTCGGGGATGTGCACGATGGTGGTGGGGTGGACGTCGGCTTGTTTGACTTCGATGATGTGCAGGGGGGAGCCGTCGACGTAGAGGGTGTGGCTGTCGAGGGGTTCGGGGAGGGGGCGGCGGGGATGACGGCGTCGCCGAAGAGCAGGTTCCATTGCATGGTTTGCAGGTCCATGGTTTCTTTCATGGACTCGATCACGTGGGGCAGGGCGACGCATTTGACGTCGGGGAATCGTTCCTTGAGGGGTCCGATGCCGAGGTAGTGGTCTTGGTGGTCGTGGGTGATGTAGATGGTGGTGAGTTTTTTGCCGGTGCGTTCGATCAGGTCGCCGAGGTCCTGGACGTCGTCTTTGAGGTAGAGGGCGTCGATGAGGACGATTTCGGTTGCGCCGCTGATCAGGATGGCGGTGGTGGGGGAGAAGGTGCCGTCCGGGATGCCGGGGAATTCGACGGCGGGGACGTTGGGCCAGCGGCTGACGAAGACGGTGGCGCGGATGGGGACCGTGGGGGTGTGGGTGGGGGCCGTGGAAGTGGTGGTGTCGGTAGTCATGGGGGTACCTCCGGTTGCGGTGGTCGGCTGGAAGCTGCGGGTCGTTCAGGCGCGTAGGTGGGTGACGAAGTGGTCGCGTGCGGCGGCGGAGACCTGGTCGAAGCCGGGGCCGGTGTAGAAGTCGAAGTGTCCGCCCTGTGTGACGAGGAGTTGTTTGGGTTCGCGGGCGCGTTCGTAGGCGTCGAGTGCGAGGGCGTAGGGGGTGGAGGTGTCTTCGTTGGCGACGATCATCAGCAGTGGGGTGGGGGAGATCTGGGTGATGAAGCTGCCGGGGTCGTATTCGGAGGCCAGTTCCAGGCTGCGGGCGGTCATTTCGTTTTTCCAGTTCGGGGCGCGGAGCGCCGCCGTTTTGGTGAACCATTCGTAGGCGTCGGTTTGGGGCATTGCGGCCTGCCCCATGGGGTCGGGGGAGACGGCGGGGAGCATCGCGGGCTCGCCGTCGTGGAATCGGTTGGCGCGGTCGGCGGCGAGGTTGTCGCGGACGTGGAGGAGGAAGTCTCCGCGTAGCAGTCTGACCAGGGTTTCCGGTCCCGAGACGAAGGGTACCTGGGCGACGACTGCCTTGACTCGTTTGTCGATCGCGGCGACCATCAGCGCGTGTCCACCGGCGAAGCTGGTGCCCCAGACTCCGACCCGGTTTCCGTCGACCTCGGGGCGGGCGATGGCGTAGCTGATCGCGTTGCGGATGTCGCGGTACTGCAGGACGGGGTCGAGTTCTTGGCGGGGGGTTCCGTCGCTGTCGCCGAAGTTTTGGTGGTCGTAGGCGATTGCGTTGAGGCCGGCTTCGGCGAAGACGCTGGCGTAGTCGTCGAGGTGCATTTCTTTCACGCCGGACATGCCGTGTACGAGGATGATGACCGGTGCGGGGTCGGTCGTGTTCTGCGCGGGGTAGAACCAGCCGCGGAGGGTGACGTCGCCTTCACCCTGGAATTCGATGTCTTCGCGATTCATGTGCTTTTCCTCTTCACGCCGGGTTGTGTGTCGGACACTGCCAACCTAGGAACCGGTGAGCGGGCACCGATAGAACGAGTGCGCCCTTCACTGGTACCTGTGCGCCAACCCGCCGGCGCCGGCGAACAGTGCGCCGATCTCCTTGCCGATCCCCTGTGCGGCGCCGGTCACGACCACGGTGCGGCCGGTCTAGTCGAAGCTCAGATTCGTCATGGCAGGTTCCCGGGCTTGCCCGGCCATGGAAAACAGGTTGCAACTCATGTCGCTTCCTCACACTTTGGGGCGAAGGTGGTTGGGTAATAATGAAGTTCGGTTGGTTTGCGCTGCGACTACTTGCCCTGAAAGTTGGCCTGGCGGCGCTCGATGAACGACTGGATACCTTCTTGAAAGTCGTGACTGTGGAAGACGGCGCCCTTCACGTCGTCGATCGCGGCGATGGCGGCGGTCTCGCCCTGTTCGATGTATTTCAGGGCGGACGCCTTGGTGGCTTGAACGCCGAGCGGGGCATTGGCGCAGATTTCACGCGCCAGTTCGATTCCGCGCTCGATGTGCTGGCCGAAAGGCACGATTTCTTGGACGAAGCCGAGCTCGAGGGCGCGCTGGGCGTCGAACTTGTCAGCCCGGAGCAGGTGGTACATCGCATTACCCCAGCCGGTCCGGGTCAGGTAACGGAAATGGGCACCGCCAAGGGGTGCGAGGCCGCGCGCGACCTCGAGCTGCTGGAACTGCGCGGTATCGGCGGCAACGACAATGTCGGCGGCGAGCATCATCTCGATGCCGACGGTCAAGGTGAGGCCCTGAACCACGGCCACGATCGGCTTGGTTGCGCGCCGCCCCAGAGCGAACGGATCGACCAGAGTCGGGTCGATGTCCGCGTCTGCTTCCGGGCCGAAGAACTTCGGCATGTCCAAGCCTGCGGTGGTGTTCTTACCGGCGGAGCGGAACACTGCAACCCATAAGGATTCGTCCTCGTCGAATGTTGTCAGATGCTCGGCGAGCTGGCGCAACATGTCCGGCGTGTAGGAGTTCAACTTGGACTCGTTCTCGACCGTGATGATCGCGATGTTGCCGTCCCTCTCGAGGGTGACCTCGCCGGGCGTGTGCTCTTGACTCATGAAATGGCTCCTTGTCCATGGTGAGTTCGCGCCGGCGACGTGGACGCGGCGACTAGACTGAATCGTCTAGTCGTTGTCGTCAAATGTCAACAGCGCACACGTCCACGCGATAGCGCCCGCTTCGCGGGCTTCCCGGCGTGACCGTTCGTCATTGCATACTGGCGGTGGCGCATACATACCAGGGCGCGGCGCACTCGTCCTATGAGCCACCGGTCGCGCATTCGTAGGTTTGTGCTCGTCCCACACCTCGCGACCGCCGGACATCCAAAGATCGGGAGATCGGTCATGAAACCGGCGACGCCCGAACTGTGCCGGGACCCGTTCCGTCTCCTGCTTTCAGGGGAGGGAATGGGAGACAGGATCTCTCGAATCGAGCTGACCATTAACCGGAGGTCACGATGAAGAAGTTGCACATGCGGGCGTTCGGGAAGCCGAGCATGGCTTCGGAGCTGATCGAGGCGGAGACTCCCAAACCCGGAGCAGGACAGGTGCTAGTGGCGATGGAAGCCGCCCCGATCAACCCATCCGACGTGCTTCTCATCAGGGGACTCTATGGGCATCGCCCGACCCTGCCCGCAGCCCTGGGCACCGAAGGCGTCGGTCGAATCGTCGCCGTTGGCCCTGCCGTCGATCCTGCCCGCATCGGCGAGCGGGTCCTGATCATTCCTACCTTGAAGCACGCCACGTGGCAGGACCAGATCGCGATCGACGAGGACGACGTCATCGTGGTCGATCCGGCGGCCGATGTCCTTCAGCTGGCGATGCTCGGCGTCAACCCTGTGACGGCCGACCTCCTGCTCCGTCGCTTCGTCGATGTCCCGTCTGGTGGATGGGTCGGACAGACCGGCGGAAATTCTGCTCTGGGCCGCTACGTCATCACCCTGGCCAAGCAGGCCGGTTACCGCACTCTCAATGTAGTGCGCCGCCCCGAAGTCGCCGCGGAGCTGCTGGAGTTGGGCGCCGACGCAGTCGTCGTCGGTGGACCGGATCTCGGTGTGCAATTGAAGAAGGCGCTCGGGGACGAGCGGATCTCACTCCTGCTGGACGCGACAGCCGGGGACGTGGTCGCGGAACTCGCTCCTTGGCTCGTCCATGGGGGCACCCTCGTCAGCTACGGAGGAATGAGCGGCGCCCCGGTCGTCGTCCGACCGGGCGACCTCATCTTCCGCGATCTTCATGTCCGGGGCTTCTGGCAGAAGGGCTGGCTCGACACAGCGCCTCGCGAGGAGTTCACCGCCGCCTATGCCCGGCTCGCCGCCCTCGTCGCCGACGGCACCTTGCGGGTCCCCATCGCGGCCACCTACCCGCTGGAGAAGTACCAGGACGCCCTGATCCATGCCACCCAGGCCGACCGCGTCGGCAAGGTGCTCTTCGCGTGGTGACGGTAATGCGGCGAATTATGGTGATCCACTGTTCGAACACGACAGATGTGTCGGGATATCGGTTCAGAACCCTCGGTCGGAGCCGTCCGCCGTAGCGCTGCGCGCGCGCAGCAAACGCGTCTGGGCCGCAGCTTCGAGCTGCCGCTGATGCTCGACATGCAAGACCTCGGCCGACTGCACCAGCTGCTTGACCTCTCGCGCGGCGGCGGTGTCTGCCTGCAGGAGAGTGCGAGCCATGGCCCGAGTTTCGCTTTCGAGATCGTTGACAGGCACCACGCTGTGTGCGAGTCCCAGTGAGAGCGCTTCCGTGGCAGCAACATTGCGTGCAGTGACGCAGATTTCGAGTGCGCGGCCGTATCCGACTTGCCGGACCAGGGGTGTGACCCCGGTCAGGTCGGGCACCAGGCCGAGTGCGACCTCCTTCATGCAGAATGTTGCGTCGTCGGCCAGCACCCGGAGATCGCACGCGAGTGCGAGCTGGAAGCCTGCACCGACTGCGTGTCCCTGGACGGCGGCGATCGAGATGAAGTTCGAGTTACGCAGGAACAGGAAGCCGTCTTGATATTCACGTATGGTGCGCGCGACGGTCATGTCGGAACCGTCGAGTAGGCCGGAAATGGTCTCGCCGTCGGCAGCCTCGTGCGGCGAGGCAGGGTCTTTCAGCATCGATCGATCCAAACCGGCCGAAAAACTACGCCCTTCAGCGCGAACGATGACAACGCGGATGTCAGTCGGCATTGTCTGCCCCAATGCGGCGAGTGCTCGCCACATTGCCGGGGTCTGTGTATTGCGTCGTTCAGGTCTGCACAGCGTGATTTCGGCTATCGGTCCGCTCTGTGTGAATCGGAGGCCTGCCGACTGCAACTCGGCCTCGGTCGGGCCAGTCATCGAAAGATGTTTCGCTCCAGTCATCTTCACTTCTCCCAGTTCGATACGCACTGTGGGCGCTCGGCTTGCAGTCCGGGCGGAGTGCAGCGGACCCAACGATCATCGACCTCGAGTTCCCATTATGCAACATGTTGCATTAAAGTTGCCGGTGGTGGTACTTTCTGGTCGATCCGCTATCAGGCTCACACTTGGCCCCCGATCGCGAGCGGTCTCTTCTTCTGCCGGATGGGTGTGTGCGTCGCCCACCTCACGTCTCGGAAAGGACGTCATGTTCCCCGAACTGTTCGCGGTGTCAGGTAAGACGGTTCTGATCACCGGCGGTACTCGTGGCATCGGCTACATGATCGCCGAGGGTTATCTCCGGGCAGGCGCCCGCGTGTACATCTCTTCCCGTAAAGAAGCCGCGTGTGTCGAGGCAGCGGAGCGCCTCTCGGAATTCGGTGAGGTACATGCCATCCCGTGCGACGTCACCAGCGAGGAGCAGTGTGTGGCGCTGATCGACGCTCTCGGTGCACGGGAGCCGAGCCTTGACGTGCTGGTCAATAACGCCGGTGCAACCTGGGGTGCACCGTTCGACGAGTTCCCCGACTCCGCGTGGGACAGGGTGCTCGCCGCCAACGTCAAAGCTCCTTTCACATTGACCAAGTTGGCGCGCCCGCTTCTGGAGAAGGCGTCCAAGCAACACGACCCTGCCCGCGTGATCAACATCGGCTCGATCGACGGGCTGGCAGTGCCGGGCGTCAGCAATTTCTCCTACTCGGCGTCCAAGGCCGCCATCCACCACCTCACTCGCCACATGGCCGCGGAGCTCGCGCCAGCGATTCTGGTCAATGCCATTGCGCCCGGGCCGTTCCCGTCGAAGATGACGGCTGCAATGTTGACGGAGGTCGGCGATCAGCTGAGAGACGCCTCTCCGGTCGGCCGGATCGGCGAGCCCTCCGACATTGCTGCGACGGCAATCTTCCTGAGTTCTCGTGCCTCGAATTACGTGGTCGGTGCGGTCATCCCGCTCGACGGCGGTCTGAGTACAACCATCGGCCTCACATTTTAAAAGGACCACTTCCGTGTACATAGCACCACTTGCCCAGTACGACTTCCTCTACACCGAGGTTCTCGGCACAGACATTCTCGAGACCGTGACACACGGTGAGATCAAGGCCGCTGATGCTGCCGCAGTACTGACTTCAGCAGCGGATTTCGCCGTCGAAAAGCTGCATCCGCTCAATACTGTCGGTGATCGTGCGGGCAGTGTGCTCTCCGATGGTGCTGTCACGACCCCGGTCGGGTACAAGGAGGCCTACCGTTCCTTTGCCGAGGCCGGCTGGGTCGGGTTCGGCCTCGATCCCGCAATCGACGGCGGAGGTGCGCCGTTCCTGCTCTATAACGCGGTTTCGGAGTTGTGGTCCGCAGCCAATCCGGCGTTCTCGGTGTGCTGGCTGTTGTCGACCGGTGCAGCCGCGGCGTTGCACTCGGCCGCCAGCCCGGAACTGAAGGATGTGTACCTGGCAAAGGTGGTGTCCGGGGAGTGGACCGGCACGATGAACCTTACCGAGTCGGATGCCGGTACGGATTTGTCTGCGATCCGCACCATCGCCCGACCCAACGAGGACGGTACGTGGGCGGTCACCGGGCAGAAGATCTTCATCACGTGGGGAGATCACGACCTCACCGAGAACATCGTGCATCTCGTGCTCGCCCGTACTCCGGATGCTCCCGTGGGACTGGCCGGGTTGTCGCTGTTCGTGGTTCCGAAGTTCCTCCCCGATGGCCGAGGCGGTGTTGGTGAACCCAACCGCGTCACCACTCTTTCCCTGGAACACAAGCTCGGTCTTCATTCCAGTCCGACCTGTGTGCTGGAATATGCCGACGCGACAGGCTATCTCGTCGGAGACCTGCACGGCGGCCTCTCGGCGATGTTCGTCATGATGAACACCGCCCGCATCGGCATCGGACTGCAGGGCCTGGGGCTGGCGGACCTCGCCTACCAGCAGGCTCGCGACTATGCCCAGCATCGAGTGCAGGGCAGGGTGGTCGGACGACCGTCGGGTTCCCCTATCGCCGAGCATCCCGACGTTGCTCGCCTGCTGACGTCGATGTCGAGTTCTATTTCGGCGATGCGCGCCTTCTCGATGCAGGTTGCCGAGTGGTTCGACCGCTGGCAGCGCGCCGACTCGCCCGACGCCGCGGACCTCGCCGAGTTCTGTGTGCCGATCCTCAAGGCCTGGTTCACCGAGGAAGCTGTCCGCATCGCCTCCGACGGGGTCCAGGTATACGGCGGATTGGGTTTCATCGAAGAAGCGGGTGCGGCGCAGCACTATCGCGATGCTCGGATCATGCCGATCTACGAGGGCACTACCGCGATCCAGTCCAATGATCTGCTCGGCCGCAAGCTGATTCGCGATGGGGGAGTGACTGCGCGACGCTTGTTCGATCAGATAGACTCCAGCGTCGGATCGCTTGGGGTGATCGAGCACCCGGTGGCGGCGCGTACGGCGGAACGGCTCGATCGCGCCCTGCAGACCGCGCGTGACGCCACCGAGGCACTTCTGTCTCACGCGGCGAGGAATCCTCGTGACGCCTACGCCGCCTCGGTTGATTATCTGACGATGCTGAGCCTTCTCGTCGGGGCGTGGATGCACGGCCGCATCGTCGCGGCTGCGCTCGCCCACCCCGAATTGTCCACCGCCGACCAGCAGCGCCTGACCGAGGCCGACTTCTACGGCGCCCATCATCTCAGCCGCGTTCATTCGCTGGCCGAGGCGATACGCGCAGGTGAAATCGGATGAGCGGCCGCACTTGAACAAATCCCCGGTAGCACGGAAAAGCCGCAGAATGAAGAACTCACAGAAAGCACGAATATCCATGAGCGACCTCGCGATCGATGTCTATACCTGCCAAGCTTTCGAACTGCCCGGTGGCGGTTCGTTCTCACCCACCACCTCCACACTGATCACCGGGCCGACCGAAGCGATACTCGTCGACACACAGTTCCTGGCCACAGACGTCGACGAGGTGATCGAGCAGATCGAGGACTCCGGCAAGCGGCTGACCACAATCTTCATCACCCACGGCCATTTCGACCACTTTTTCGGCCTGGAGCGGCTGCTGAACCGATTTCCGGAAGCCCGCGCGGTCGCAGTACCGGCCGTGGCGAAATCCATCGCCACCAACCTCGAGAGTGATCGCGCCTATGTCCGCGATTTCTTCGGCGGGCAGGCCCTTGACAACGCCGCGGTACCCGAACCGCTAGACAACTTGGTCCTCACCGTCGATGGCACGGAAATGCTGGCCATCGAGATCGAGCAAGCCGACACCTCGCCTACCGCGATCATCCATCTCCCCACCCTGCACACGGTGATCGCCGGGGACGTCGTCTACAACGGTGTCAATCCCATGCTGGCAATGACCAACCGGAACGACTGGCCCAACTGGATCGCCAGCGTCGATTACCTCGCCTCGCTGAACCCCACCACGGTGGTCGCCGGACACAAGCGCCCCGAACTGGACGACCCGGCCGCGTGCATCGACGAAACGCGTGAATACCTGCAGGAATTCGTGGCCAACGTCGATGACCTCGAGAACGCACGCGAACTGGTCGCGCACATGCAGTCGCGTTTCCCGGACCATGCCAATCCCTCGACGCTGGTGGTGTCGGCGGTGACGGCATTCAAACAGAAGAAGAAAAACGCGTGACGCCGTCATCGCGTGCATGCCAGCTGAAGACTCGACCGACTCGGTGCCTCTTACGTCTCGCGCGCTGAGATCGCCTCGGCGGACGCGTAATCACCGTCGCGTCCGCCGAATGCTGTTGCGCCACCTGCGGATCGGACGTGCTCGTCCGTACATCCACCCAGGCGGATCTGATTCGCTATCTATCAAAGGCCAACTCCCGCATGACCGAGCACACTCCTGCCCGCAACCGCGAACAATGGGTCATCGACGAGATCGACGCGCTGGTCGATTGGCAGTTCGAGGAAGGTCGCAGGCGAGGTGACGGCCCGCGACCAAGCGAAACTGCGCTCACCAATGACAAATCGACCGAGATGGTCGGTGCGCTCTCCTACGCAATCTCCCAAGTATGTATGTTTGTGAACGGTGTGCATCGGTTCGCGCGGACGATTCCGCTGATTGCCCAGTTTGAAGCCGCGGTAGGTGCTCGACTACACCCGCGCCGCGGACCGGGCGTCCCAGGCTCACGATAATCCTCTGTCGGGTACCCCCGTCGCGGCTACCGGGAGGAGCGCCCGAAAGTTCTGCCGAAAGCGTTGATCAGGCCGAGGAATCGACGATGCCGGCGGCGTCGAGCAGTGTGCCGGCTGTCTCGACAGCGAGGCAGTCGAGGCGCTCTGCCTGAACGACGGAGCGGGCGCTGGCTCCGTCCAATACGAGAGTGAGCTGTCGGGCCAGCCGGGCGGGGTCGTTCGCACCGCCGCGCTCGGCCTCCTGCTGGAAGAACGAGGTCAGCTTGTCCTTCTGCCGACGGGCCACCACACTCGCCGGATGCTCGGGCGCCTTGACTTGGACGGCCGCCGCAACGAACGGGCATCCACGAAATTCGTGTGTCCGCTCCAGGTCTTCGAATCGTTCGAAAACGTGCAGTATCCGTGCCCGGGGCGCACGGTCGTCGTCGTCGGCTGGCAACAGCGAACCTTGATAGTCCGGTGCCGTGCGCTCCAGCAGGCTGGCGGCGACCAGGTCATCTTTGCTGTCGAACAGCTGGTACATCGACCGCTTGGATACACCGGCCGCTCGGCACACAGCGTCGACGCCGATGTGGACGCCCTGCTCATAGAACAGCTTCGCTGCGGCGTCGAGCAACCGGTCGCGCGAAGAGACGGCACCGGCACCCGCCGCAGACGACGGCAGTGTTGCGTTGGTCATAGGCAACAGGTTACCCCTCGAGTTGCGCTTTGAAAACCGATCTGTTTTCCTCATTGGAAACAGATCGGTTTTCGAACTGATTGGCACATGACCAGCAACAAAGGGGACACATGACTACAACGATTGGGGCACCTGCCTCAGATAAAGCAGGCCGTCGCGGCTCGCACGCCTTGCGCTGGTGGGTGCTTGTCGTGCTGGGCGTGGCTCAGCTCATGGTGACGCTCGATGCGACTGTCGTGAACATCGCGCTGCCCGCTGCCCAGCAGGACCTCGGTTTCAGCGACGGCGATCGGCAGTGGGTCATCACCGGTTACGCGCTGGCGTTCGGCAGCCTGCTGTTGCTCGGGGGCCGACTGGGTGACCTGTTCGGCCGGCGTAATACCTTCGTAGTCGGTCTGATCGGATTTGCGGCCGCGTCTGTCGTGGGTGGCGCGGCCGGCAACTTCGAGATCCTCGTCGCGGCACGTGTCGGCCAGGGCGTCTTCGGTGCTCTGCTGGCCCCCGCCGCGCTCTCCCTGCTCACTGTGACTTTCACTGAAAAGTCCGAAAGAGCGAAGGCCTTCGGCATTTTCAGTGCGTTGTCCGGTGCAGGCGCCGCGATCGGTCTGCTGCTCGGTGGGATGCTGACCGAATGGGCGTCCTGGCGCTGGGTGATGTTCGTGAACGTCGGATTCGCCGCCGTCGCACTGGTCGGTGCGGTGCTGCTGCTGGCGAAGCATGTCACCACCGAGCGGCCCAAGCTCGACATTCCGGGCACCCTCGTGGTGAGCGCCGCATTGTTCGCCATCGTCTACGGATTCGCGCACGCCGAATCATCCGGCTGGACCGACCCGGTCACGCTCGGGTGCCTGATCGGCGGAGTCGTACTGCTCGCGGTGTTCGTCTGGCTGGAGGCGAGGGTCGCACATCCGCTGCTGCCCCTGCGACTGGTGCTGGACCGCACGCGCGGTGGTTCATTTTTGGCGGTGTTCGTCATGGGCATGGGGATGTTTTCGATTTTCCTGTTCCTGACCTTCTATCTGATTGTCAGCCTGGGCTACTCGCCGATCGAGGGAGGTCTGGCGTTCCTGCCGATGGTCGCGGGCATCGTTCTCTCGTCGACCACGGTGCCGTCGCTGCTGTTGCCCAGGGTCGGTCCGAAAATTGTCATCAGCAGTAGCTTCCTGGTGTCCGCAGTCGGGATGGTGTGGCTGACGCAGCTCGAATTGGGCAGCAGCTTCGTCGTCGATGTACTGCCTGGCCTCGTCTTGCTGGGTATCGGCCTCGGTGGTGCGATGACCACCGCGTTCCAGGGCGCGACCGCAGGTGTGCACCACGAGGACGCCGGTGTCGCCTCGGCGCTGATCAACACCAGCCAGCAGGTGGGTGGCTCGATCAGTACGGCGCTACTGACTACCGTCGCCGCGTCGGCGATGACCGACTACCTGACCTCGCACCAGCCCGGCCCGCTGACCGTGGCGCAGGCCCACGTTGCGAGCTATACGGCCACGTTCACGTGGGGCATCGGAATATTCGTGGCCGGTGCGGTGATCGCGGCGTTCCTGGTGCCGAATGCAGCTCTGGTACCTTCGGAGGGCGAATTGGTGCTGGCGCACTGAGCTGTTCCGCTCGAACAGCACCACGCCCACGTCGCGATGACGCGGGCGTGGTGCTGCTCTCGTTCGGCCGCGCGAGGAATGTTCGGGCGACGAGCGAGGCGTCGGTAGTGGGCTTACCGCGCGGCGTGAGTTCTACCGTCCGGCGGCGATCCGGGCCTTCTCGAGCGCGGCGAGAGTACGGAGCACGGTGGCGCGCTGCTTCTCGAGGTCGCTGAGGCGGGCGCGTGCCGCCAACCCGACAGGTTCGCCGATCTGGCTCATCTGGGCGTCGATCGACGTGAGCTGCTCGAGAAGTCCGGTCACCCGGGTTTCGAGCGCGGCGACGTCCACGGAGTCGGTGCGCACGGGTGCCACGGGTGGGGTGGTCGAGCTGCGGGGCGAGCTCGGGCGACTAGACGTGGACGGCGAGGACGTTCCGGAGTGGGCCGAAGTGCGAGTCTCCGAGACGACGCTGGCGGCCCGGGGGCGCAGCGCCTTGCGCACGGCCGCGGGGTCGGGAAGCTCGGAGAGCTTCACCTCGTTCAGTTCACGACGTGCATCGCGGGCCTTGACACGGTGTTCGCGCTCTTCGTCGTCGTCCGACTGCAGCGTGCCACCAAGGGGGCGCAGACCGTACATGCCGAGGAAGCGCCGGGCTTCGTCGATCACGGTCTCTTTCTCGCGGCAAGCGCCACAGCGAGGTTCGTTGCGGAACATCTCGACTGCATGGTCGTCTCCGCACCAGACGCAAGCCCCCGGCGACCAACGCCGGACGTTTCGAATTGCACCGATATCGATAGGGCCCGAGAGAGTTTGCGCGTCGATCACGACGAGCCACAGTAGGGCACTGCGAGCCCGGGCGTCACACTGCCCCTCGGGCGACCTGCGCTTCTGCGGGCGGGCGTGACGAAGATCATGTTCGCCCTCGGGTGAGGGGGTGCAATCGCTGTGTGCTGCACTACTTTTCCCGACCAGTAAGTTTCATTCGCCCGCGCCGATCACCGTGGTCAGCCACTCGACAAGTGGCCGCATCTCACGCCACGCCGTGCGCACTTCCTGCGCGGTACGCGGACTGTCGATCCAGTCGGGGGAGAGGTATTTCTTGCTCGCGGTCAGCGATTTGTGGCGCATCAGTTCGAGGCGCGGGTGATCCTCGGCAACGCCACGAGGCCGCGTTTTCAGTGTGTCGCCGCCGATCTCGTATCCCGACGACTGCAGCTTCTTCACGAGCCGCACCAACTGGCGTCCCCGGCGGTCGTCGTCGACGGCGTCGCGGAACCGGGTGACTTGAACCGGCGTGTGCGAGTAGAAGCCTCCCGCGACGAACAAGCCCGATGCATCGATCTGCACGTAGAAGCCGACTCCCGGGCGCGTTTCGACGAAGCCGCCCTGATGGGTCTTGTATGGGGTCTTGTCCTTCGAGAAGCGGACGTCGCGGTAGGGGCGGAACACCTTGCCCGCACCGAACTCGTCCTCGAGTTCGGCCAGCAACGCCGTCATGGGTGCCCGCACTACGTCGTCGTACACCGCTTTGTGCGCGGTCCAGAAGCTCTTGCTGTTGTCTGCCTCGAGATCCTCGTAGAAGTCGAGTGCAGCGATAGGTATCCCGGTGAACACGACAGAAGGCTACGCCTGTGAGTGGTTGACGAGTCCAGGGACTCGTCAACCACTCACAGGCGTGGAGCGCCTAGGCGTTGCCGTTGAACAGGGAGGTCACCGAGCCGTTCTCGAATACTTCCTTGATGGTGCGCGCGAGGAGCGGAGCGATCGACAGCACCGTCAGCTGCGCGAACTTCTTCGACTCGTCGATCGGGAGGGTGTTGGTGACGATGACTTCCTTGGCGCCACACGCTGCGAGACGCTCGGCGGCGGGGTCGGAGAGCACACCGTGGGTGGCGGCGATGATCACATCTCCGGCACCGGCCTCCTTCAGGATCTTCACGGCGCCGGCGATGGTTCCGCCGGTGTCGATCATGTCGTCGATGAGGATGCAGGTGTGGCCTTCGACCTCACCGACCACACGGTTCGACTTCACCTGGTTGGGCACCAGCGGGTCGCGGGTCTTGTGGATGAACGCCAGCGGGGCGCCGCCGAGGGTGTCGGCCCACTTCTCGGCGACACGGACGCGACCGGAGTCGGGGGAGACGACGGCGATGTTCTCGGTGCCGTAGTTGCCGCGGATGTACTCGGCCAGCTGTCCCTGCGCATGCATGTGATCGACGGGTCCGTCGAAGAAGCCCTGGATCTGATCGGTGTGCAGGTCGACTGTGATGATCCGGTCGGCGCCCGCCGTCTTGAGCAGGTCTGCGACGAGGCGAGCGGAGATCGGCTCACGTCCGCGGTGCTTCTTGTCCTGGCGCGCGTACGGGTAGAAGGGCAGCACCGCGGTGATGCGCTTGGCCGATCCACGCTTGAGCGCATCGATCATGATCAGCTGTTCCATCACCCAGGTGTTCAGCGGGGCCGGGTGGCTCTGCAGCACGAAGGCGTCGGAGCCGCGCACCGACTCTTCGAAGCGGACGAAGATCTCACCGTTCGCGAAGTCACGAGCAGTCTGCGGAGTGACCCGCACATCGAGCTCCTTCGCCACCTGCTCGGCCAGCTCCGGATGCGCGCGACCAGAAAAAAGCATGAGGTTCTTCTGGTTGTCGATCCAATTCGCGGTCACTGCTCTATGCCATCCTTTAAATCTTGCTTGTCGGTTTCGTGCAGGTCGGAACTGTGAGGATGTTCCGCGGCAGACGCCGCCTCGGCGGCGGCGGTACCTGGCCGGTTGCGTTGCACCCAGCCGTCAATATTGCGCTGCTTCCCACCGGAGACGGCGAGCGCCCCCGGGGGTACGTCGTACCGCAGCACGGTGCCGGCTCCGGTGTAGGCACCGTCACCGACCTGTACCGGAGCGACGAACATGGTGTCCGATCCCGTCCGGACATGCGACCCCACCACGGTACGGCTCTTGGCGACGCCGTCGTAATTGACGAACACACTGGACGCTCCGATGTTGCTGTGCTCGCCGATCGTGGCATCCCCGACGTACGTCAGGTGAGGAACTTTGGAATGCGCTCCGATCTCGGCGTTCTTCGTCTCGACGAAGGCGCCGAGTTTGCCGGACTCGCCGAGTACGGTGCCCGGGCGCAAGTAGGAGAAGGGGCCGACGGTGGCGCGGGCACCAATGTGTGCCTCGGCG
The DNA here is from genome assembly GCF_018343855.1 of Rhodococcus sp. USK13. Lineage (NCBI taxonomy): Bacteria > Bacillati > Actinomycetota > Actinomycetes > Mycobacteriales > Nocardiaceae > Rhodococcus > Rhodococcus sp. USK13. The sequence goes on from NZ_CP069242.1 coordinate 2,909,110, forward strand.
CCATGGGTGCGTATGACGCTCGCTCCCTCGCCGACGGACACGTCGGTGAGCGTGGTGTCGGGGCCGATCACCGCATCTTCACCCACCGTGGTGGTGCCGTGCAGCTGGACTCCGGGGTGAAGGGTGACATCGCGCCCGAGTGTGACGTCTACGTCGATCCAGGTGCTGGCCGGATCGATGACGGTGACTCCGTCGCGCATCCACCTCTCCACGGTGCGCCGATTCAGTTCGGCGGCGAGCTGCGACAGTTGCACGCGGTCGTTGGCGCCGCCTACTTTCGCGGCATCCGTCAGGTGGGCGGCAACCACTGGCTTACCGGCCTCGCGGGCAATCTTCACGACATCGGTCAGGTACAGCTCGCCCTGCGCGTTGTCCGCGTTCAGCCGACCGAGGGCTGTGCGCAGGAATTCGGCGTCGAAGGCGTACACGCCGGAGTTGACCTCGGTGATCGCTGCCTGCTCCGCGGTGGCGTCCGCCTGCTCGACGATGTGGGTGATCTCGCCGTCGGGCCGCCGGACGATTCGCCCGTATCCGGTGGGTTCGGGAGCGGTGAAGGTCAGCACGGTCACGGCCGTGGGTGCCGTCCCGCCGCGATGGCGCTCGAGAAGCGCCCGCAAGGTGTCACCGTCCAGCAGTGGCACGTCGGCGGCGGTGACCAGCACGGTCCCCTGAAAGTCGGCGGGTAGCGCAGACAGGCCGCAGTCGACGGCGTGCCCGGTCCCGTTCTGCTCTTCCTGGACGGCGACGGCGATCGCGCGGCCGAGCGAGGCTTCCAGGGTGGTGACCGCGGCGGCGACACGCTCCCGATCGTGACCGACCACGGTGACGAGATGCGTGGGGTCGACTTCGGCGGCCGCGTGGAGGGAGTGAGCCAGCATCGTGCGTCCCCCCAGGGTGTGCAGCACCTTGGGGGTCTTCGACCGCATCCGGGTTCCTGCACCGGCGGCGAGGACGACCACGGCGGTCTGCACTGGCATGAAGCTCCCTCTGGTCGTTCCACTCTTGCTGCTCTCTGGGCAGCCCGGCCCGGACAGCGCACTGCGCTTCAGGCTTCGCTCCGCCGCCAGGACTCGAACCTGAACTATCTGAACCAAAATCAGAGGTGCTGCCATTACACTACGGCGGATTGCCGCACTCGCGGGGTGTCACGCCCGTTTGCGCGAGAGAATCCTCGCATGCCGACCCGCCGTAGGTCGAACCGCTCCGGAAATTTGTTTCGGGGGTCCCGATAGAGTGGGTGCTACCTGCAGCGTTCTGTGCTGCCCGCGGCACTTGTTCCGTCGCGCGTGTGAGGAAAGGATGGTGCCTCGGTGCCCCGACCCAGCGAAGTGGATGCGACCCCGGCGCGGGTGGCGCGCACCCGGATGACCGGCACTCAACGCCGCGAGCAACTGATCGAGATCGCACGCGCCCTCTTTGCCGAGCGGGGTTACGAGGCCACCTCGATCGAGGAGATCGCGCAGCGCGCGCACGTCTCCAAGCCGGTCGTGTACGAACATTTCGGTGGCAAGGAAGGCCTCTACGCGGTGGTCGTGGACCGGGAGATGTCGCGGTTGCTCGACATGATCACGTCCTCGTTGAAGCAGAACCGCTCCCGCGTGCGGGTCGAGCGGGTGGCGCTCGCCCTGCTCACCTACGTCGAGGAGCACACCGACGGCTTCCGGATTCTGGTGCGTGACTCGCCGATGGCTGCGCCGGACGGCACATATTCGAGTCTTCTGAACGAGGCCATCGGTCAGGTGGGGCACATTCTCGCCGGTGACTTCTCGCGGCGGGGATTCGATCCGGACCTCGCCCTGCTCTACGCGCAGGCGTTGGTCGGCATGGTGTCGACCACGGCGACCTGGTGGCTAGACGAGCGCACGCCGTCCAAAGAGGTGGTGGCCGCACATCTGGTCAACCTCTGCTGGAACGGGTTGACCAACCTGGAAGCAGACCCGCAGCTCGGATCGGACAGGCCACAGCCTCCTGTCGGGTGAACGGGTTCTCATTTCCCGACGCGTGGTCCAACACCGTCAGCCTCGAGCGTGGCGAGTGTTAGGGTTCGCAGCAGTTGTGTGCCCCCTCGGAGGGGTTGGTCGGGGAGGCAATCGATGGCGAGACAGGTTCGTGCAGAGGTCACTCGGGCATCAGTCCTGATGGCCGCGGCCGACGTGTTCGTGCGCCTCGGGTATGCGAATGCGGGTCTCAACGAGATCATCGAGCAGTCCGGTGTCACCAAGGGTGCCCTGTACTTTCACTTCAGTTCCAAGGAAGACCTCGCTCGGGGCGTGATCGACGAAGGTCAGGTCCGGCTCACTGCAGGAGTCACTTCCGTGAGCGACGGGCCCACGCCCGCGCTGGAGGCGCTCGTCGCACTCTCCTACGTCGCGATCGAGGCGGCCAGTTCTGATCCGATCGTGGCGGCGATGCTGCGACTTCAGCACGAAATCGGCGACTACCAGGGCACCGACGGCAATGTGGTGACCGCGTGGCAGCAGGCTTTCGAGCGGCTCGTCGGCAGGGCCGTCGACGAGGGTGACATTCGCACGGAAGAGGACGTCCCTCCCGAGACGCTCGCGACGTTTCTGCTCGGCTCGCTGTTGGGCACCCATGTTGTTGCCACTGCGACCAACGCGTTCGACGAGCTTCCGCGTCGCATGGAGCGCGTCTGGTACTTCATTCTTCCCGGTCTCGTCGAGCCGTCCAAGCTCGTGTACTTCCGCCAGTTCGCGTCGCGTCGACTACTTCGTTGACAGGGGGCAGGGGGAGTTGACCGGGACAGGGGAGTGGTTCCGCCAATGCCGAAGTATCCCAAGAGTGTTATGTGTGTCACATCCTCCTCTGGTAGGAAAAGGCGCCACTACAGTGCAGTGGACCCGCGGTCGGGGGCTCAGGTGATTTCGGAACCAATGAATCACCGCTCCCGGCCCGGCAATGTATGGTTGAAGTCCGTTCGCCTGAATGCAGGTGGAGCGAAAAGCGATAGTGTCGTTGTAAGCCCAGTGCGCCGATGATGCCGGAGGGTGCCCGATGCCGTTCGTCATCGTCGAACGTGAAGAAACGCTAGTTGCCGGATTGGCCGTGCGTAGTCCGAAACGTGCACTCGGTGAGGCGCGTGACCCAGCGCTCGAGAAGACGTGGTCCACGCTGCTCGCGCAAAACGTGGACCGCCCGCTTGCCTCCGCCTACGTCGACCACGCAGCCGACATCAATTCGTATTACACCCAGATCGTCGGGTACCAATGCTCCTCGCTCGACGAGGTGAAGCGGGGACACATCGTGTCTCGGCTGCCCGCGGGCACGTATGCCAAGTTCTCGTCGGTGGGAACCTTTCCCGACTTGTTCGACGCGCTGTGGGGGCAGATTCGTGAAGCGGAAGAGTTGAAACAGATCGAACGGTCCTTCACGGGCGATTTCGAGTTCTACCCGCACGCCTTCGGAATCGATCTGTATGTGGCCATAGTGCCACCCGCTACGAGGTAGGGCCGCAATGACTTTCGAGATCGTCAAGCGTGAGGCAGCCGACTTCGGTGGGTTGGTTCTTCCGCGTAGGGAATTGGGCTCGACGGTGCATGCCACCGACCTGATGAAGTTCACCCGGGAGCGCATCCATCAGCGCGGAATCGACGATCTGACCACCGTCTATGTGGCCGTTCCCGACCTCGGGTGGAGCGCGGTCGTCGGATACCGGTGTGCCGGACTGGATGACCTCGCGATCGGCGACGTGCTGGTCCGTGTGCCGGCCGGATACTTTGCCAAGTTCCTGCCGGACGGCCGGTCGTCCGATCCGATCGAGGATGTGTGGCTTCAGGCTGAAATAGCCGAGAAGGAAGGGCGCATCGAACGCGCCTTCACGGAAGAGGTTGAGTCTCTCCGTTCTCCGAGCAGCGTGGAGTTGTTCATTTCGCTGGCGTAATCCCAGAGTCGGTTAATGCCGGAAAAGACGGACCTGCAGTTTGTTTCAGGTCTGCTTTGTGGCATCGTAGGTGACAAATGGCTGGTGAGCGCGGAAAATAGCTAACTGCGGGACTGTGACCGGTGATCGTGTGTCCAGTTCTTGGGGTCTCTCGTAACCCGTGAGTCCCTCGGAACTGCTGCACCGACTCACGATGGGACACACCAATGCCTGTGAAGCAATTGTCGAAATCGCCCTACGAACTTCGCTCGACCGACACACCGCTGGACCGAACTCGGAGCGTCTGGGATGCACGATCTCAGTGCCGTTTCGTTGCAGCCACGCCGTCGGCGGAGCCGCAACTCTGGGAAGCATATCTCGAGGGAGCGAAGGATGGCTATCGGAGGTACGGTGCCGAGAAAGCACTCGAGTACAGCCGGATTCGACACGGTGACACCACCGCGGTGTTTTTCGTCGCGCTGGATGCGGACGGTTCCGTGGCCGCGGGGGTGCGGGCACAAGGACCCTACGTCGCCGCAGGTGAGGCACACGCAATAACGGAATGGGCGGGTCATCCCGGTGCCCCGGAGGTTCGCCGGATGATCGAGGATCGGTTACCGTTCGGGGTCGTCGAGGCGAAGGGCGCCTGGGTCTCGGAGAATGCGTCTCACCGGGGAGAACTGGGTGTGGCGCTCGGCCGTTTCGCGACGTATTCGATGGACCTTCTCGACGTGCAGTTCATGCTCGCCACGGCTGGCACCCACGTGCTGGCGACGTGGGCTTCCTCGGGTGGTGTGGTGGCCGACCATATTGCGCCGGTGCCGTATCCGGATGACCGCTACGAGACGCGGCTGATGTGGTGGGATCGGAGGAGGCGCCGGGGCCACGCCGAATCCTTGCAGTTGGCCCAACTACTCCTCACGACGTCCCGACCGGCGCCTTCGACGGCGCCGGAGACCATCGGAAGCGTCGTCCGGCCGATGCGGAGCGTGTCGTGAACGATTTTCGCGGTGACTATGCCGCACTCGTCCTCGACGAGGCGGTTCCCGACGATGCGGCACTGCTGGAACTTCTCCGGCAGGATCCGGCCGTGCTCTTCGTCGATCGGCTGGAACTGCAGCGGGCGAATCTTCGCAGCCTCGTCCCGGCCCCCGGGCCGGAAGTCACGGAGGAGCGTCCCGTCTGGGCCTACTACTCGTGGCGCAGAACGGTGGTACGTCTCCTCGGTCCGGCGTCGTTTCGGTTGCTGCGACTGGACAGGAACCGGAACAAGATCACGGCGGAGCAGCAGGACCGGTTACGGGGCGTGACCGTGGGGATCGTCGGCCTCAGTGTCGGGCACGCGGTGGCGCTCGCTCTCACCCTGGAAGGCGCATGTGGTGCTCTGCGGCTCGCGGACTTCGACACCATGGAACTGTCGAACTTGAACAGGGTGCCCGGAACGGTGCTCGACCTCGGCGTGAACAAGGCGGTGGTGGCCGCCCGTCGGCTCGCCGAGATCGACCCGTACATGGATGTGTCTCTGTGGGAAGACGGCGTGAACACCGACACGGTGGCGGCGTTCCTGGACGGCACCGACGTCGTGATCGACGAGTGCGATTCGCTAGATGTCAAGCTGTCGCTGCGGCAGGAGGCGCGTCGCAGGCGGCTGCCCGTTCTGATGGCCACGAGTGACAGAGGGCTGGTCGATGTCGAACGTTTCGACCTCGAACCGGAGCGTCCGCTCTTCCACGGGGTGCTCGGGGACGTCGACGTCGAGTCGCTGTCCGGTCTGGGGGCCCGCGAGAAGATCCCCCTGGTATTGCGCATTCTCGATGCCGGTCAGCTGTCGACGGCGATGGCGGCCTCGCTGGTAGAGGTGGACGAAACCATCTCCACCTGGCCTCAGCTGGGCAGTGATGTGCTGCTCGGTGGCGCCCAGGTGGCCGCGGCGGTACGGCGGATCGGGCTCGGACAGTCCCTCGCGTCGGGGCGGTGCCGCATGGACCTCGACGAGCAACTCGACACCCTGTCCGAGCCGGCGACCTCCGAGCCGGTGTTCGCGGCGACGGAATCTGAAGATGCCGGGAGCACTGCGCCCCTCGACGCGGTTGACGCAGTGCTCGAGTCCGCGGCCCTCGCACCGTCCGGGGGCAACGTTCAACCGTGGAAGATCGTCGCGGACGACGAAGCGCTCAGCTTCTTCCTGGCTCGAGAGCACACTACCGAGATGGACGTCGGCCACCGCGGGAGTCTGGTGGCTATCGGAGCAGCACTGCACAACGCCCGAATCGCTGCGGCGGCGTCCGGGATCCTCGGCGACGTGCGGCTCCACAGCGGTACCGACCCGGGTCGACCGGTTGCCACGATGACGTTCGCCGACGGCCACGACCCCGACCTTGCTCGTCGGTACGTGCACATGCGTGAGCGCACGACCAACCGGAATATGGGCGTGCCCGCCGGCCTCGACAGTGCACTCGCGGCTCGACTGGTGGAGGACGCCGAGAAGGAAGCGGGACGGCTGCGCCTGGTCACCGAGCGAGCAACCGTGACGTCGATCGGTGAGATCCTGGCGGAGTCCGACCGCATCCGGTTCCTGACTCCGACTTTGCACCGGGAAATGATCGACGAATTGCGCTGGCCACCCGCCGATCCGATTGACGTGGGAATCGATGTCCGCGCTCTCGAGCTCGACTCCGCGGAATTGTCGACGCTGGAGTTGCTCCGTCGACCCGACGTGATGGAACACGTGGGCGGGCAGGACGGGGGCCGGGCGCTCGGCAATTCCACTCGCGACCGGGTGTCGTCCAGCTCGGCGATCGCGGTGCTCTCGGTATGCGGCCGAGGTGCGGCAGATTACGTGCGCGGGGGACAGGCCACCGAGAGTGTGTGGATCACGGCACAGCAGCACGGGCTCGCAGTGCAACCCATCTCACCGGTGTTTCTCTATGGTGTGGAGCGGGCGGAGTTCGAGCAATTGTCGCCGCGCTATGCCGGGGCGCTGGAGGGTCTTCGACGCAAACTCGTCGACCTGATCGGAGTGGGAGAGAAGGAGTCGCTGATCATGGTGCTGAGATTGAGTCATGCCCCAGCGCCTTCGGTGCGCAGTGCGCGTCGACGGGACCGGACAGGACGGCGGACGACGTCGTGACAGGAGGCGCAGTGCCTACCGAGAAGCACGCCGAGAAGCTCGACACCCTCGTGACGACCGTCGCGTCACGGCTCACGCCCGTAGATGCGGTGTCCTTCGTGCCCGTCGCCAAGCTGGTCCTCCAGGACCTGGTCGAGCACTTCGAGGTGGATACCTGTTTCCTTCGCTTCAACGACCACGAACTCGCGGCGACCGTACTGGTGGCCGAATACCCCCCGCGCCCGCACATCCCCGAACCGGACCCGATCGGGGTGGTGTACTTCAAGGACGCGGATCCGATGTTCGCGCTGACCGAACATCAGAAGGAAGTGGTCATCACACGTCCGGAGGTGTCCGGGCCCGACTACAACGATCGTGTTCGGGAGGCGTCCGGAATACCCGAGGTGTCGCTCGCGGCTGTTCCGTTGCTGTCGGGGGAGACGACGACGGGCACGCTCGGGTTCATCAAGTTCGGCGATCGCGACTGGACGCCCCCGGAGGTCGATGTCCTCAAGGCTATCGCCGCTCTGCTCGCACAGGTGCAGGCGCGAGTCGCCGTCGAGGAACAGCTGCGGTACTCGGCCGATCACGACTCCCTCACCGGGCTCAGTAACAGGCGCGCCCTCTACGGCCATCTCGACGCGCGGTTGAGTTCTGCGGATCCGGGCCCGGTGGCCATCCTGTTCCTCGACCTCGACCGGTTGAAGCCGCTCAACGACTTCTTCGGCCACGGAGCAGGTGACGGATTCATCTCCACGATCGCGGATCGGCTTCGCGCGAGCTGCGCACCGGACGACCTCGTCGCACGCCTCGGGGGTGATGAATTCGTCCTCGTCCTCGGCGGGTCCGTCGACCTCGCGGAAGCGGAACTGCGGGCACAGCACATCCGTGACGTGGTGACCGAGCGGGTGCGACTCGGGCGCGAGGTGGTCAGTCGCAGCGTCAGTATCGGTGTCGCGGTCGGGCATCCGGGCAAGGTGACGACGGGCGCATTGCTCAGCCGGGGCGACCAGGCGGTCATGGCCGCGAAGACCAAAGGCGGCAACGCGATCAGCGTGTTCACCGAGGAGATGCAGGCGGAGAGCGAAAAGCGCAACGTGATCGAGTTGAGCTTGCGCGGCGCCATCGCCGACGGGTCGCTGTTCCTCGAGTATCAGCCGGAGGTCGACCTGCGCACCGGTCGCATCATCGGGGTCGAGGCGTTGGTGCGATGGCATCATCCGTTCCTGGGCTTGCTGCAGCCGGTGTCGTTCATCGACGTCGCCGAGGCGACCAACCTGGCCGGGGAACTCGGTCGCTGGGTCATCAGAACCGCGTGTGCGCAGTGGTCACGGTGGAGTAGCCAGGCACCAGGCCTGGATCTCACCCTTCGCGTCAATGTCTCGCCCGGCCAGCTGGCCGGGCTGGACTTTCTCGACGTGGTCGCGAGTGCGCTGAAGGAGTTCGATCTGCGACAGGGTGCCCTGTGTCTGGAGATTACCGAGAATGCGGTGCTGAGTGACCTCACCCGCACCCGGGAGGCCCTCGACGGTCTGCACGAACTGCACGTCGAGGTGGCGATCGACGACTTCGGTACGGGCTTCAGTTCGCTGAGTCACCTCAAGGCGCTCCCCGTGGGGACGCTCAAGATCGATCGGGGTTTCGTCATGAATCTGGACAAGAACCCGGAGGACCGGGCGATCGTGAAGTCGATCGTCGGGCTGGCCGAGTCGTTCGGTCTCGAGCTGGTGGCGGAGGGGGTCGAGAACGCCGAGGCGGCCCGAGCGCTCATCGACCTGGGCTGTCACCGAGGTCAGGGGTTCTTGTTCAGCCGCCCGGTGTCCGGGGCGGCGATCGGTGCACTGCTGGTCAAGGGCAGTATCGACGTCGCGATCTGACGTCCGTTTCTGTTTGCCCGGCCAGCAGGCAGACAAGAATCCGCATGTCGCCGGGATCGACTAGGCTGGCTCAGTCCGCAACTGGCCGAGCGCCTCGGCCCGAGCTGTTCGCCGGCAGTTCGTCATCACTGCTCAGGAGTTGTCGTTGTCTTCCCCGCTCATCGCCGCCGAGCCCTCGTCCGCTAGAAGTCCGCTCGCCGGCCTGGCACGGATCGCTCTGGCCGACGGCGTCATCGCGCAAGTGGCCGAGGTACTCGGACGCAGTCATCTCGACATCGTCGCTCCCGGGCCCGTCCGCCCGTTCGTGGCCGCGGCGCTCGCCGAGCGCACCCACTTGTTGCTGGTCACCGCCACCGGCCGCGAGGCCGACGACCTCACCGCCGAGCTTCAGGAGATGATCGGCGACGCCGTCGCCCAGTTCCCGTCGTGGGAGACCCTGCCGCACGAGCGGCTGTCACCGAGTGCCGACACCGTCGGCAAGCGCATCGAGGTTCTCCGCCGGCTGGCCCGCCCGGACGACGTCTCGTACGGTGCGCCGTTGCGGGTGATCGTCACCACGGTGCGCTCCCTCGTGCAGCCCATGGCACCCGGCCTCGGCGAGATCGAACCGATCACCCTGCGGGTGGGCGTCGAGCACGATTTCGACGGACTCGTCCAGCGGCTGGTCGAAATGGCGTACACCCGCGTCGACATGGTCGGCAAGCGCGGGGAGTTCGCCGTCCGCGGTGGCATCCTCGACCTGTTCTCGCCCACCGCGGACCACCCCGTCCGCATCGAGTTCTGGGGCGACGAGGTCACCGAGCTCCGCGCCTTCTCGGTGGCGGACCAGCGGTCACTTCCCGAAGTCGAACTCGACGCGGTGATAGCGCCGCCGTGTCGGGAGCTCATCCTCACCCAGGACGTGCGTGATCGTGCGGCGCAACTCGCGGCCGACAATCAAGCCGACGCCGCTCTCGTGGAGATGCTCGACAAGATGTCGGCGGGCATTCCGGTGGAAGGCATGGAAGCTCTGCTGCCGGTGCTGCGGCCGGGTCAACTGCAGCTCCTCACCGATGTGCTGCCGGACGACGCCCACATCCTGCTGTGCGATCCCGAGAAGGTCAGGACCCGTGCCACCGATCTCGTGCGCACCGGTCAGGAGTTCCTGGAGGCCTCGTGGACGGCCGCCTCGATCGGCGCTGACGCACCGCTCGACGCGTCGGCGTTGAAAGGGGGCGGTATCGACCTCGGTGCCTCCGCCTATCGTTCGCTGCGCCAGGTCCGGGACTCGGCGGAGGCCAGTGGCCGCCCCTGGTGGACTCTGAGCCCCCTCGCGTCGGGAAACGGTGAAGAACTCGAACTGGCGGTCACCGCGGCGCCCCAGGTGCGCGGATCCGACGATCTGCTGGCCGAGTTGTTCGTGTCCCTGCGTGCCCACGTGAGCACTGGTGGTCGCGCTGTCGTCGTCGTACCCGGTGCAGGCACCGCACACAGGGTTCTCGAGCGGCTGCACGAGGCGGAAGTCCCCGCTGCCGAACTCACGGCGGGCGGGGAGCCGCCGCGCGGGCAGGTGGCGGTGCTCCGTGGGGCGCTGCACGAGGGGCTCGTGCTGCCGGGTGACGACTCGACACCCGGACTGGTCATCGTCACCGAGTCCGACCTCACCGGTAACCGGGTTGCCGCCGTCGGCGACGGCAAGAGACTGCCCGCCAAGCGCCGCAATCAGGTGGATCCGCTCGCACTGACAGCGGGCGACATGGTGGTGCACGACCAGCACGGCATCGGACGATTCGTCGAGATGGTCGAGCGCACCATCGGCGGCGCGCGACGTGAGTACCTCGTGATCGAGTACGCCGCGAGCAAGCGTGGTCATCCCGGTGACCGCCTGTTCGTCCCCATGGAATCCCTCGATCAGCTCTCCCGTTACGTCGGCGGTGAGCTTCCTGCCCTTAGCAAGCTCGGCGGCTCCGACTGGGCAAACACCAAACGCAAGGCGCGCAAGGCAGTTCGCGAGATCGCCGGTGAACTCGTCCAGCTCTATGCGGCGCGCCAGGCCGCGCCCGGCCACGCTTTCGGCCCGGACACACCGTGGCAGAAGGAGATGGAGGACGCGTTCGCGTTCACCGAGACGGTGGATCAGCTGACGGTGATCAGCGAGGTCAAGGCCGACATGGAGAAGGCGGTCCCGATGGACCGCGTCGTCATCGGTGACGTCGGATACGGCAAGACCGAGATCGCGGTACGTGCGGCCTTCAAGGCGGTGCAGGACGGCAAGCAGGTGGCAGTGCTGGTGCCCACCACGCTTCTCGCGCAACAACATTTGCAGACGTTCACCGAGCGGATGGCAGCATTCCCGGTGAAGGTGCGCGGTCTGTCCCGATTCACCGACCCCGGCGACTCCAAGGAGATCATCGCAGGGATGGCGGACGGCGAAATCGACGTGGTGGTCGGAACACACCGGCTGCTGCAGACCGGAATCCGGTGGAAGGACCTCGGCCTCGTGATCGTCGACGAGGAGCAGCGCTTCGGTGTCGAACACAAGGAGCACATCAAGGCGCTGCGTACGCACGTCGACGTGCTCACCATGTCTGCCACACCGATTCCGCGAACCCTCGAAATGAGTATGGCCGGCATCCGCGAGATGTCGACGATTCTGACGCCACCGGAGGAACGGCACCCGATCCTCACCTACGTCGGTGCGTACGCCGACAAGCAGGTCGCCGCGGCAATCCGACGGGAACTGCTCCGCGACGGTCAGGTCTTCTACGTCCACAACCGGGTGAGCTCCATCGACAAGGCGGCGCAGCGTATCCGCGAACTGGTGCCGGAAGCACGGGTGGCGGTGGCGCACGGTCAGATGAACGAGGACACGCTCGAGCGGACGGTGCAGGGCTTCTGGGAACGTGACTATGACGTCCTGGTGTGTACCACGATCATCGAGACGGGCCTCGACATCTCCAATGCCAACACGCTCATCGTCGAACGCGCCGACTCCCTGGGTCTCTCCCAGCTGCACCAGCTACGCGGGCGGGTGGGGCGCAGCCGCGAACGCGGGTACGCGTACTTCCTGTATCCGCCCGAGAAGCCGCTCACCGAAACGGCGTACGACCGGCTCGCCACCATTTCGCAGAACTCGGACCTCGGCGCCGGCATGGCAGTGGCGATGAAAGACCTCGAGATCCGTGGCGCCGGAAACGTGCTGGGCGCCGAACAATCGGGTCACGTCGCGGGCGTCGGCTTCGACCTGTACGTGCGCCTGGTCGGTGAAGCCGTCGAGGCCTTCCGCGCAGCAGCGGACGGAAGACCCGTCACCACGGAGGACGCGCCCAAGGAGGTCCGGATCGACCTTCCCGTCGACGCGCACATTCCTCCCGACTACGTCACCAGCGACCGGCTGCGGCTCGAGGGGTATCGCAAACTCGCCGCGGCGACGGATCATGCCGGCATTGCCGCCGTCGTGGACGAGCTCGTCGACCGGTACGGCCCGATGCCCGAAGAGGTACGCCGGCTGGTCTCCGTGGCCAAGCTGCGCCTGCTGTGCCGCGAATACGGTCTCGAGGAGGTCGCGGTGGCCGGCACCCAGCTGAAGATCGCACCCATGCCGCTGCCCGACTCGAAGCAGTTGCGCCTCAAGCGGATTTATCCGAGCGCCCAGTACCGGGCCACCACCGGAATGGTCCAGCTGCCTCTGCCGCGGGCCGGCTCGGGAGGTATCGGCGCCGACCGCGTACGCGACGTGGAGCTGTTGCAGTACATCGCCGACTTCATCGTCGCGCTCGACGGCAAGGCTGCCGGTTCCGTGGTGATGGAGGCCTGACCCTATGACGGTGATCCTGCTCGACCCCCTTCGGCCGACAACGATCCCGATGGAAGCCCTCGGGGTGATCGGCGACGGCGTGCAGGTCACCGACGAGGTCCCCGACGGCGTCCGGCAGTTCCTGACTGTCGTGCCGAAGTCGGATGTCTTGGTCACCACCGATCGCGAGCACCCCGCCGTCTGCGCCCGCGTGGCAGGGGGAGACCGCGTCATCTCGGCGCCGAAACTCTTGGGAGACAACCTGGTCGAGGCCGCCGAGGTGATGGACCGGCTGTGGGGTTACGGAGGCTGGGAAGTGACGCAAACCCATCGCAGCCTCGCGCACTATCTCGTGGAGGAGACCTACGAGGTGCTCGACGCAATCGAGTCTTCCGATAGCGGTGAGCTGCGCGAAGAACTGGGCGACCTACTGCTGCAGGTGCTGTTCCATGCGCGGATCGCGTCGGCGTCGGGGAACTTCGACGTCGACGACGTGGCAGCCACTCTCGTAGCCAAACTCGTCCACCGCAGTCCCCATCTCAGCGAAGACGTCGTCGGCCCCGTCGACATCGCGGAGCAGGAACGTGCATGGGAGATCCGGAAGGCGGCCGAAAAAGCCCGTGAATCATGCCTCGACGGCATCGCGCTCAGCCAGCCCGCCGCGTCCCTTGCGGCAAAAGTGATGGCCAAAGCAGCGAAGGCGGGGTTGCCGACGGAGTTGATACCCGCCGAGCTCGAGGCCGCTCTCCACGCCCAGGCGGACGCGGAGACGACGCTGCGCGCGGTGACGGACGAGTTCATCGCGCGCATCCGCGCCGCCGAAAAAGCTGCCCGCGCCGAGGGCACCCAGGTACTCCAGCCGGGGGACTGGGCCGCCCACTGGCCGGCCTGATTCCCGGATCCGCGGACCTAGCGCCTGCGCCGCACCGGCGAGAGGGTCTGCGACGCGAACGACAGCGGCGCGGATCGGCAGCCGAGTTCGCAGGCCCGGTGGACCCGGGCCACAACGGTCGCAGGGTCGTCGAGGTGTTTCCACGTCCAGCGGGCGACGGCGACCCCGGTCGCCCGGAGGTCGTCCTCGCGAAGCTTCTCCAGCCGCACCGACTCCGACTCCGAGCGTGTCGGGTGCAGCGAGTACTTCTCCATCCCATCGAATTCACCTACGACTCCGTACTCCCGCCACAAGAAGTCCACCCGGCCGACCGGACGGCCGTCGAGGCCCGCCACCACCTGTTGCAGTTCGGGTGCCGGCAGCTCTTCGCGATGAAAGAGCACGCGGCTGCGTGATTCACCGACGCTGTCGCTGAGGCCGTTCATGAACGCGACTGCCCGCTCGGCACGCTTTGCGCCGGCGCGATGGTGTGCGCGGCCGACGGCGTCGGCGAGTTCGTCGTGGTCCGTCAGGCCGAGGCGCAGTGCATGATCACCTGCCACGACTGCTTGCTCGAACGGAACGGTGCGAGCGAAATCGACGAGGGAACGCGGCACCGTCGTGACGAGTATGCCGTCGATCATGATGACCTCGTCGGGCAAGAACGGCGTGGCGTGCAGGTGGCGTCGGCGACTCTTCTTGCCACCCTGCGCGCGGTTGGCGGTCATGTGAACCAGTGCGAGGGGAACGTTCCACAAGTCGATTCCGTGGAGTGCGAGGGCAGACACATGACTCACCGCGGCGTCGGAATGCGATGCCAACGCTGTGGCGTGCGCGAGAACGCGATGTCGACCGACGGTGTCGAGTCGGGCGTCGTCGTCGCGGCGCAGGTACGCGCCTCGGCGCACGGTGAGTAGGTCACCGCGCCTGCGGGATCGGTTGAGCTCACCGTCGGTATAGCCGTGATCGAGTGCAGTGCAGCGTCGGACGAGTCCCGCCGGTTCCGAATCCATGCAGTCAGAGTGCCCGTATTCAGGGGAGGTCGGAAGGTGCGGGTCGTTGGTTGTGGATAACTCCCGACATCCGCGGACCCAGTGTGCGCGTCGCGCCCGCGCGGAGTGGTGCGACGCGTACACAAGCGGCGCGGATTCTGCTCTCCCAGCACGCGCGGAATTCGCGGACTGCCGCTTCGCCATGTGGATGATGGAATGGTGACCCGTTATCCCGCTGCGCCGAAGCGTCGTTCTCGATGGCCCCGCACCCTGATCGCCTTTCTCGCGGCGCTGGTGGTCGTGACGGTTGCCTACGGTGCCTGCTCGCGTGAGCAGGAGCCGCGTGTCGCGATACCGGAGGGCATCCCGCCCGGTCCGGGTGCGCCCACTCCGCCGATCGACATCGAGGCACCGGGACGTAGTGCCGACCAGCTGCGCGGTTGGTCGGCAGAGTTGACGGACGCCGTGGGTATCGGCACAACCGCACTCGAGGCCTACGGCTACGCCGCGGCCGTTCTTGCCGCCACCGCTCCTGAATGCGGGATCGGGTGGACCACTCTCGCCGGAATTGCGAGCGTGGAGAGCAGGCACGGCACCCATCGGGGTTCCTCCGTCGCTCCGACCGGGCAGGTGACCCCGGAGATCCGCGGTATTCCCCTCGACGGAGGCCCAGGTGTGGCGGAGATTCCCGACACCGACCGTGGCGAATGGGATGGCGACCCCGTGCACGACCGGGCTATGGGTCCGCTCCAGTTCATTCCGGAAACGTGGAAGAGATGGGGCGTCGACGCCAACGGTGACGGTGTGGCCGATGCCGACAACATCGACGACGCGGCCCTGACGGCAGCCCGCTACCTGTGCGCCCGCGGCGGTGACCTCACCGAACCGGAAGGGTGGCAGTCGGCGCTGATGGCGTACAACCTGTCCGGCGAGTACCTCACCCTCGTGCGTGACCGGGCGTCGGCGTACTCGGTGGGAGTCCGTCCGTAACCTCGTTACCGGCCGGTCCATCAGGTGGAAATTCGAGCGGCACGCCGGCGGATCACGGTGACCGAGGCGCGCCATCCCGCGCCCCCTACGCTGTGCCGTTACGCTGTGTGCTGGCACGATCTGGTGTCCTGGCACCATCGGACCGTCGGTGCACAGTGCGAAGCCCATAGAAGGAGAGTCTGTAAGTGTCCATCATTGAGCAGGTCGGAGCCCGTGAAATCCTCGATTCCCGTGGCAATCCCACGGTGGAGGTCGAGGTGCTGCTCGACGACGGAAGTTTCGCTCGCGCCGCGGTCCCGTCGGGTGCATCCACCGGTGAGCACGAGGCCGTCGAGCTGCGCGACGGCGGCGACCGCTACAACGGCAAGGGTGTCGAGAAGGCCGTCGAGGCGGTCCTCAGCGAGATCGCCCCGGCCATCATCGGGATCGATGCCACCGAGCAGCGCACCGTCGATCAGGCCCTGCTCGACGCCGACGGCACCCCGGACAAGTCCCGCCTCGGCGCCAACGCGCTCCTCGGTGCCTCGCTGGCCGTGGCCCGCGCGGCTGCCGACTCGTCGGGTCTCGACCTCTTCCGCTATGTCGGCGGCCCCAACGCCCACGTGCTGCCCGTCCCGATGATGAACATTCTCAACGGCGGCGCACACGCCGACACGGGCGTCGATGTCCAGGAATTCATGGTCGCGCCGATCGGTGCCGCCACCTTCAAGGAGTCGCTGCGCTGGGGCGCCGAGGTCTACCACGCGCTCAAGGCGGTGCTGAAGGAGAAGGGTCTGGCCACCGGTCTCGGTGACGAAGGTGGCTTCGCCCCCGACGTCGCAGGTACCAAGGAGGCGCTCGATCTGATCAGCGTCGCGATCGGCAAGACCGGCCTGGTCCTGGGCACCGATGTGGCACTCGCGCTCGACGTCGCCGCCACCGAGTTCTACACCGAGGGCGCCGGCTACAAGTTCGAGGGCAGTAACCGCACCGCGGCGGAGATGGCGGACTTCTACGCGGAGCTGATCGACGCGTACCCGCTCGTCTCGATCGAGGATCCGCTGAGCGAGGACGACTGGGACGGCTGGGTCGCCCTGACCGATCAGATCGGTAACAAGGTTCAGCTCGTCGGCGACGACCTGTTCGTCACCAACCCCGAGCGGCTCGAAGAGGGCATCGTCAAGGGTGCCGCCAACGCGCTGTTGGTGAAGGTGAACCAGATCGGCACGCTCACTGAAACGCTCGACGCCGTCGACCTCGCGCACCGCAACGGCTACAAGACGATGATGAGCCACCGGTCCGGTGAGACCGAGGACACCACCATCGCCGACCTCGCCGTCGCCGTCGGCAGCGGTCAGATCAAGACCGGCGCCCCCGCCCGCAGCGAGCGCGTCGCCAAGTACAACCAGCTCTTGCGCATCGAGGAGAACTTGGGCGACGCCGCGCGTTACGCCGGCGAGGTCGCTTTCCCGCGGTTCGCCTACGAGGGCTGATTCTCGGCTGTCGAGTAAAGGGGTATCTGGGTAGTGGCACAACGCGGTAGGCCGCGGTCGTCCGGAGCAAGTCCGGGCGGCCGGGCCGCCGGGCGTGGTGAACGGTCGCGGCAAACCCGGACCGACGGGGTCCCCGGTGGTGCACGGCGACCCCGCACCACCAAGTCGACTCCGCCGGGTTCCGTAGAAGGCAAGCCTGCAGCTCCCGACGGTGCCGACACCGGGAAAGTGCTGCCCGGTCGTGCCCGTCCCCGCCGGATCGGCGCCACCGGCGAAGCAGCCCGAATCCCCCGCTCCGAACACACGATTCTCGGATTGTCGACCGGCCGCGCCCTGATCCTCGTCGTCGTAGTGCTCCTTCTCGCGCTTACCCTCGCGGTTCCGCTGCGGACATACCTCACCCAGCGAGGTGAGGCCGACCGGGTTGCGGCAGAACAGGTTCAGCTCGAGGAGGAGCTCGCCGAACTGCGTGTTCTCGAGGAACGCTATTCCGACCCCGCCTACATCGAGGCGCAGGCACGTGGCCGGCTCCGCTGGGTCCGGCCCGGGGACACGCCGTACCAGGTGCAGCTTCCCGGCGACTACAAGGAACCGGAGAAACGGGAAGAGAAGGACGCCGAGATGGCGGGCCCCTGGTACTCCGACCTGTGGAAAACAGTGTCAGAACCTCCGGTAGCACCCGAGGTACAGCCCACGCCGGCCCCGGCTCCCGTGCCCCCGCCGCCCGCACCGCTAGAACCAGGAGAACCCACCGGGTGACCACTTCGTCCGACCCGTCCCACCCCGTGTCGCAGGAAGACCTCGACGCCGTTGCCGCCCAGCTCGGGCGCGAACCGCGTGGAGTGCTCGACATCGCATACCGCAGCCCCGACGGCCGCCCCGGTGTCGTGAAGACGGCGCCGAAGCTTCCCGACGGCACCCCGTTCCCGACGCTGTACTACCTCACCGATCCGCGGCTGACCGCGGAGGCGAGCCGACAGGAGTCGGCTGGCGTGATGCGTGAGATGACGGAGCGCCTCGCTTCCGATCCCGAGCTGGCGGCCGCCTATCGGCGGGCGCACGAGTCGTATCTGGCGGAGCGTGACGCGATCGAATCGCTGGGAACCGACTTCACCGGCGGTGGTATGCCCGACCGCGTCAAGTGCCTGCATGTGCTGATGGCCCATTCGCTCGCGAAGGGTCCGGGGGTCAATCCGCTCGGCGACGAATCGGTCGCCCTCGCCGCGTCGGCGGCCGGTGGAAAGCTGAGAGGCACGGCCATTCCCGCGGACTGGCCAGGTATTGACGACCTCGATAGTGCAGAACAGTGACGCGGGTAGCGGCCGTCGACTGCGGAACCAATTCGATTCGTCTACTCATCGCCGACATCGACACCGACGGCGCACTGCACGATGTGTGCCGCGAGATGCGCGTCGTCCGGCTCGGGCAGGGTGTCGACGCCACCGGTCGACTCGCACCCGAGGCCATCGAGCGCACGCGACTCGCACTCAGTGAGTACGCAAGGCTGATCAGCGACGCCGGCGCGACAGCCGTCCGAATGGTCGCCACATCCGCCACCAGGGACGCATCCAATCGAGAAGACTTCTTCTCGATGACCAAAGACGTGCTGGGGTCGGTGATAGCGGGCGCCGGAGCCGAGGTGATCACCGGGGACGAGGAAGCGCGGTTGTCGTTCAACGGTGCTGTGGGCGAGCTCGACCCGGCGCAAGGTCCCTTCGTGGTGGTCGATCTCGGGGGCGGTTCCACCGAGGTGGTGCTCGGTGACGAGTCCGGCGTCCACGCGGCGTTCTCCACCGACATCGGCTGTGTGCGGATCACCGAGAGGTGTCTGCACAACGACCCGCCCACCGCCGAGCAGGTCGACGCGGCACGTAGCTTCGCGAAGGAGCGCCTCGACGAAGCATTCGCCCGTGTGCCCGTCGAGCAGGCCCGGACCTGGGTGGGCGTCGCCGGGACGATGACCACCATCGCCGCGCTGGCGAAGAAACTGCCCGAGTACGACGCCGAGCAGGTCCACCTCTCCCGCGTCCCGCTATCCCGGCTGCGTGAAGTCTGCGAGTCGCTGATCGCCATGACACACGACGAGCGGACCGCACTCGGGCCGATGCACCCAGGCCGGGTCGACGTCATCGGCGGCGGCGCGATCGTCACCCTCGCACTCGCCGAGGCGCTGGAACGCAAAGCCGGCATCGACGAACTCGTGGTCAGCGAGCACGACATCCTCGACGGAATCGCAATGTCCATCGGCTGAGCTAATCTGATCTGCGCAACGTCGCCGAGGCACCACCTCGGTGACAGCAGCCCCTATAGCCCAATTGGCAGAGGCAGCGGACTTAAAATCCGCACAGTGTCGGTTCGAGTCCGACTGGGGGCACCATGTAAGCGCTGGTCAGAGGTATACGTTGTGTATGGAGCTGTTCGAACACCGACTTCGGTGTCACGGAATGCCACATCTCAAATGACTACTGTTTGATCACCTCGCGTGAGCGATTTCGATTATTGGGCAGGCCCCAATGCGTCGGCGAGCATGTGCATGGCCGCGGTGGTGGAAAGCGCACGTACGCTTGCGCGGTCGCCGGGGAGCCGGAGTGTACGGGTGACGGTCGGTCGCTCCGTGGAGGCGATCGCGAAGCAGACAGTGCCGACCGGTTTGAGGTCGGTGCCACCCCCTGGTCCTGCGATGCCACTGGTAGATACCGCGATGTCGACGCCCAGTCTGCTCAGCACGCCTTCAGCCATCATGGCCGCCACCCGCTCGCTCACGGCGCCGTGTTCTTCGATGATCTCGGCGGAAACGTCCAGAAGCTCCGACTTGACCTCGTTCGCGTAGGACACCACCGCGCCGATCACGTAGGCCGACGAGCCTGCGCGATCGGTGAGACGGGCGGCGATCATGCCACCCGTGCACGATTCTGCCGTGGCGATTTGATGGCCGACCAACCGGTTCGCCACGATGTCGTCGATGGTGGACCCGTCAATCGAGAAGACCTGTGAGCCGTGATGTTCGTCGATAAGACCTGCGAGTTCCGTGTATGCGGTTGCCGCCGACTCTGCGTAGCGGGTCACCATTTCGAGCTCTCCGAGCCGCAGGCAGGTGGTGATCTCGAGATCGTCGAATCCCGTGATCTGGCGCTCTGCGGTCCGCAGTGTCGCGGCGAGGTCGGGTTCGGACAGACCGTACGCGCGGATGGTGTTTTGACGGATCTGCGCGCGCCGGGTCAAGACCTCGACGATCGGCGCGCTATCGAGTGCCTCCGGCCACATCGTCTGCAGTTCACGAGGCGGGCCGGGCAGTATCAGGACAGCGGGCAGTTTCTTGGAGTCGTTGGCAGGTATCGCGACACCGGGGGCGGTTCCGGTCGGAGGAATGGAATGCGCGCCCTGCGGAACCATTGCCTGCTTGCGGATACCTGCCCGTAGTGGCTCGGAGTCGGTTGCAGCACTCAATCGGCTTCGCCATCGCTGCACGATTGCGTGGATCCGTTGCTCGAGGTTCTCGTCGAGGTGTAATTCGCGGCCGTACAGAGCGGCAACGGTCGCCACGGTGAGATCGTCGGCGGTCGGACCCAATCCCCCGGTCGTGACGATCAAGTCGACGTGCTGATCCGCGAGAAATTGTAGTTGTGCGGTCAGGTCATCGGGCCGGTCACCGCAGACCATGATGTGTGCGACATCCACTCCCATTTCGAGTAGTCGCTGGGCCACCCACGGGCCGTTCTTGTCGGTGACTCGACCGGCCAGGACTTCTGTACCCGTGACCACCACACCCGCTCGCACAGTCATTTCTCGACCATACTTGCGACCGACAATCGCCGCGGACGGCCGCACAGTTTGTTGCGCGAGGTGTCAGAAGTCGGTACGAACGGAGATGGATCGGCACGGACGAGCATGTACGAAATACATTGCGAATAAACAGATATCGAGTCCACTGGAGTTCACGCGGATCCACTTCCGGGGACTTGAACAGCACAGTGTCGGTTCGAGTACGACTGGGGGCACAGTAGACGGCCAGGTCTCTCGGTGGACCGTCAGGCCCCTTGGTGGTGTGGGCTGACCCGTGCCGCGGGGGCGTTCTGGGCGATGCGGGCGCGGACGCGGGCGGTGGCCTGCCAGATTCGGGTGGTGTCGGTCACGCTGATGCACTCCACACCCTGCTCGCGGGCGTGCTCGATGGTCCGTGCGTCGTGCGGTGAGCCGGCGGCGTCGAGTACGTCATCGGTGACGATCGCGCAGAGGATGGGGCCGTCGATGGTCCGGACCGGCTCGAATCCGTCCGCCACCAGCGACTGCTTGACCATCGCCCACTGCGACACCTCGTTGTATCCGGTGGGGTTCCCGATGAAGAGAACCTTGCGGGAGCGGCGGGCGCGGGCGGTATCGATATGTGTGACGGTCGACATGGCGGTGGGTTCCTGTCCGTTGCGGGATTCCATAGAGAGAATCCGCGTTCACACCTATTTCGTTACGCCCCGCCCGGGAAATATCTGGCTCAGCCCGCTCACCAGCGGTTTGTTGATCGCATGTCAGCTTCCGAACGGGTTCCCGGAGCCGCCGGACCCCGGCGTTCCGGTCACGGTGACGGCGACGGGCGTCGCGGTGCCGGTGGTCATCGGGGGAGTGGTACCCCACTGCTCGAACGCCGGCACGCTCGAGCAACTCCACTGCACCGTGTAGTCGCCGGGCTCGACGGCGGCCTTCAGGTCGACGTCGTCTCCGTCCATCACGATGGTGGGGCCGACGGTCGCCACAGCAACGGTGCCGTCTTCCGGTACGACGGCCATGATGCAGACGACGGCCCCGGGGGCGTCGTACCGCACTCCCATCACCACCGCATTGTCTTCTCCCACGATGTCGACGGTGACGTCGTCGGGTTCCGCGGACGCGGTCGGTGCCGCAAAAAGGCCCAGCGCGGTGACGGCGGCGGCGATTCCTACGGATCGGGCGGCAAGAGGAACGTTCATCGGTGTGTCCTTCCGGAGAACTCGGTGACCGGGACGAGACGAGAACCACCGGGAGTATGTCATCTCGAGTTCGGCTTCGCTGGATGTACGAACGACGGCACGTAACGTTCCGCGGACGTCGACCGACCAATCGAGTAGCTGCGCCGTTCGTGCGTGGGACCCGATACTGCTGAGGGTGACCTGGTGAAGACGCTGTCGATCGTGGTGCCTGTCCTGTTGCTCTGTCTCGTCGGCTGCAGTGGTCAAAACGATCCCCGCGCGATTCCCGCGGCCACAACCGCGGTGCCACCTCCGAGCTCCTCCGTCGCCGCCCCGGTGCAGCCCGCCCCGGTGCAGCCGCCCCCGACTGCGGCCCTCCCGCCGACGCCGAAATCGCTACCCGACAATGGGACCTTCAAGGTCGGTGCCGACATTCAGCCCGGCGAGTACGTCGTCAGTCCGACTGCTTCGCACGGGTACTGGGAACGGTTGTCGTGCCTGACAGGCGACTTCGAGTGCATCCTCGCCAATGGCATCGTGCAGGGCGACGGCTACCTGACGATTCTTCCCGGTGACGTGGCGGTCACCGTTCAGAATGTGCGCCTCACTCCGAGCGCGAATCCGGCCGGAACCGGTGCGCCGCCGCCACAGTCGTCGGGGACGGACGGTCAGGGATTCGTGGGGGTGTCGGGTGCGCGCTGCAACTCGTCGAACCCGGCGGTGGCGCTCGGCCGCACCACACAGTCGCTTGTCGTCATTTGTGAGACCGGCGTGGGCCGGCTCTACTACAAGGGTGTGCGACTGAGTGACGGGGCATCCGTCGAGATCGACGATCCCGTGCGCACCAACACCGGTTTCGCGGTCACCAATGCGGGTGTGCAGTATTCGCTGTCTCCGGAGGCTCTCGTCATCACCGAGGGGTCGAACCAACTCGCAAGCGAACCGATGCTGGAGTACTGGGCCGAGTAGGTGCGCTGAAGGCGTGTGCGGCAAGCGCGGTAGGTGAGCGGATCCCACCCCTGGGGGTGCTTAAAACAGTGCGCGGCAATCGGCACAGTAGTACCTGTCAGCAAGACACCTACCCGACATCTTCTGGAGACCGAATGATCAACACCCGCCGAACCATTGCCGCTCTCGCCTTCGCAGCCCTGCCGATCCTCGGCGCTCTGGGTGCGGCAACCACGGCGAATGCCGTCCCCGTCGACCCCAACAATGGCCCCGGAAAGGGGTGCCCCATCGTGCAGGACGACGCCAACGGCAACACCACCGTTATCGGTTACGCGAACCCGGGTGACCGCAACGGGGTGTTGGTCTGTGGCAAGGATGGCGAATGGTCCTTCGGAAAGGCGGGCACCTTCAACGGCGGACCCAGCCGGATCGACACCCAGCCGGGTCTCTCCGCACAGTAGGTGCTTGCTCGCTAGTTTTCGTGCTGCGCGGCAGCTGCCCGGCTGTCGAGGTCGTCGAGATGAATGAGGTCGCGGGGTGGTCGGTCGAGGACCACCTCGCGGCTGACTGTGAGGTTCCGGTCGACGTGCAGCAGCTCGCCCGGCCGTAGCGGGCTCCAACCCGGGTCCTCGTCCATCTGTTCGCTCGCGACGATCACCGCGGGATGCTGAGCGAGGTGCTCGGACCGGGCCCGGACTCGGCCTGAGCTGCTGGTGTGTTGCAGATGCCTGCTTCCGCTCGGGCCGCCGGGTCGCCGCTCGAGAACCAGGAGGTCGTGCGTGTCCGGAAACCGCAGCGCCCACAGTTCCTCCGGGGTGGTGAGCACCAGGTTGAGGGCGTAGACGGGCAGATTGTCCGCCACCCACTGCGCCGCTGTGCTGATCCCGGCCGTGACGTCGCCACCGTTCCGGTCGATGTGCCGGGTCACGAGGGCGAAGAAGCGCTCCGAATCGGTGTCACCCTCGACGAGGTCCAGGTCGGAGCCCAATTCGGTGTCGAGAGCCGCCAAGTTCCCGATCACGCCGTTGTGCGCGAAGATCCGGCCGCGCAGCGTGAACGGGTGTGTGTTCGCCGGTAACAGTTCGCCCGTGGTGGCGAATCGTATGTGCGCGACGAACGTACTCGAATACCGATGCTTCACTTCCTGTGCGAACTCGGTGTCCTCGTAGGCGGCCAGCGGCTGTTTCTCCACCACCGGAGTGCCGTCTTCGGCGAACGTCCCCAGCCCGGTGCCGTCCGGTTCCCGGTGACTCTGCTGCGTCAGGCTGTCCGGCGCATCGAGCAACCAGAACGACGCACGGACACGATGTGGAGCAGCGGACAACCCGAACAACCGGCACATACGAGCAACCTCTCGGCAGGCAGCATCAACCGTTCCACGATAGGTCGTCCGGCGGTGCCGTCGTGGCGAAAGGCCGGTACCGCGCTGGATCGGCGCTGCTTGCTTCCCCGAATTCGTTACCCGCTGGTGGCCGACGCGTGCGCGTGGCAGTCGGGGCAGGTGCCCCAATAGAGAACCTCGGCTTCGTCGATGACGAAACCGTGGGTGGAATCGGGTGTCAGGCAGGGTGCTTCGCCTACGGAACAGTCGATGTCGCGTATCGAACCGCACTTTCGGCACACGACGTGGTGGTGGTTGTCACCGACTCTGGTCTCGTAGCGAGCCGGGGATCCGGGCGGTTCGATACGACGGATCAGCCCGGCTTCGGTGAGGGCTCGCAAAACGTCGTATACAGCCTGGGTCGACACCGAGCCGAGCTGGTTGCGCACACCGGTCGCGATGGTGTCGGCGTCCGAGTGCGGTTGCCGATGGACCTCGGTGAGGACCGCTACCCGGGGCGCCGTGACTCGCAGCGAAGCACCGCGGAGCAGGCCGGCCAGCCGGGTGTGTGTGTCCACGATCACACTGCATCACCGTTTCTTGACGTAGTCAATAAACTGAACGCTAATTTTCCAGAGGTGTGTGGCCTGCCAACGCGGCGGCGAGGAAGTCGGCGGAAACCTCCGGCCAGTCGGCTGGCCAGCGTCCGCCCTGCTTGTCAGCCAGCAGGGCGGCAAGCGGAGGAATCATTCGGGGACCCCCGTCGACGACGTAGCGCACGAACCCGATTCGAGCGCAGGTCGAGACCACCTCGGCCAGAATCGGCTTGGCTTCGTCGACGCGGTCTGCCGCAACCAGGCACGCCACCAGAAGGCGCTTGGCCTGCAAAGTCGCCCTCGGCCTGTTCTGCGCTTCGACTCGGCGCACCCATGCTTCGGCGCGTTCGCATGCGATACCGGGCTGATCCGTCATTTGCCCGCGGATCGCGGTCGCATCGTCGAGCTGCGCGACTATCTCGGCATAACCGAAATCGGGTGGGCGCATGGGCGTCGCAGGCGGTTGCGACTCTGGCGGAGACGGTGGAAGTCCGAGACGAGCCCGCTCGTTCTGAACCCTGGCCAGGAGTCGAGGAAGCCCCAGCGTAGTGGCCACCGTGGCTCCTTCGTCCAGGTGCCGGGCCGCCGAAGCGAAATCCCCGCGCCCGGCCTTCAACCGGGCTGATGTCACGAAGCGGGCGATCATGAAGTCGACCAGCCCACCCTCCCGGCCGAGCTCGTAGCTTTCGTCCAGCAGCCGCTCGGCCTCGTCGAGATGACCCTGCTCGTACAGCAATTCGCCGAGCAACGTCCCGGCGAGTCGTGCGGCGTGCGAGTGCTCACCGCTCGCTTTCGTCGCCACCTGCACGGCCAGCCGGAAATCTTCTTCGGCGGCAGCGATGTCGAGTTGCTCCATGGCGGCGAGGCCCGCAAAGCTGTAGCCGTACATCTGGTTGAACGCGCCGACGGTTTGCCGGTGGTAGGGGATTGCCCACTGCTGCAGGCGACGGGCCTCCCCGTACTCGAATCTGGCGATGGCGACGGCGGACGCCAGATTGGCGGCGACGGATACGATCCACGAGCGCAGGGCGTCCGGCCGTGCGAACACCTCGGCGATGAGCTCGGGGACCTTGGCGACGCGATCCGCCGACACCTCGATGACGGCCCTGATGACGTCGCCCTCCAACCGGATGTCCACGCGCTCGGACTCGCTCAGCGGGGAATGCTCGAGGGCGGCAGCAACGAGGGAGAGCGCGCGCAGGGTTTCCGGCGCCCGCTGGAGCAGGATGCTTGCCCACGCGACGGCGATCTGGATGCGAGGGCTGGACTCCACGACAGTGGGTGGCAGCTTCTCCACCAAACCCAGCAAGGCCACCATCCGGGAGTGTTCGACCAGGCGCATTCCCTGCGTTTCGACGACGGTCACCGCCGTGTCGAGGTCGTCCGTCGCCAGGGCGTGATTGACGGCATCGCTCACGTAGTGGTGGTCGGCGAACCATTGCGCGGCGGCGCGGTGCAATGCCGAAACTCTTTCGGGCTGATCACGTTCGAGGCGCCGGCGAAGATACTCGGCAAACAGGTGATGGTATTCGAACCACTCCCGGTCGTCGTCGAGGCTCCTCAGGAACAGGTCCCGTGACTCGACCTGTTCGAGCAGAGCCTGCCCCCGCGGCACATTCGCCAGCACCGACGCGAGGTCGCCACAGACACGCTCGGTGATCGACGTCGCGAGCATGAAGTCGAGTAGCGCGGGTTCGAGGGTGCTCAGGACGTTTTCGGCCAGGTACTCACCGATGGCGTGATGCCGCCCCGACATGTGCCGGATGAGGTCGCCGGGATCGGATCGGCCCCGCAGCGACAGGGAGACCAGTTGCAGTGCCGCGACCCATCCGTCCGTCGTCTCTTCGAGCGCCTCGACGTCGGCGTCGGCGAGTTCGAGTCCGCCGATGTCGACGAGGAATCGCTGTGACTCACCGAGATCGAAACGTAACGCCCGGCTGTCGATTTCCACGAGTTCGTCCCGGACGCGGAGCTTCGCCAGCGGAAGGCCCACCTGGGTGCGGCTCGTCACCACGATCTGAAGGTGGTGGCAACCATTCTCGAGGACAAAATCCATGGCCGCGATCGTTTTCGGGTCGGACACCCGGTGCCAGTCGTCGATGATCACCACCACATGTCGCCGGCCTTCGTGGACCTGGTCGACGAGCGAAGTCAGCACGTACCGCTCGGCATCCTCGCCGTTCTCCTCGAGTGCCTGCCCCAGTTCGTCGGCGAGCGACGGATCGGCCCGGCGGATCGCCTCGACGAGGTGGGACAGGAACCACACGACGTTGTTGTCGTCGTTGTCCACAGTCAGCCAGGCGACGACGGCGCCCTCGCGGACGAGTTCGTCACGCCACTGCGCGGCGACCGTGCTCTTCCCGAACCCGGCGGGCGCGTGGATCAACGCCAGACGACGGCGGTGACCTCGTCGAAGCATTTCGAGCGGCCGGGTCCGCGGAACCAGCAACCGCATCGGCGTCGGCGGACGGAAGCGAGCCGCGGCGCTGGGGGGTGTGGCGCCCGAGCGCCGGCGATAACTGTGTCCGCGTCCGGACACGGCCGACTGAGTGGTCGGGGTTGCCGACTGTTCCACACGCGGGAATTCGCCGACCGTGGAGGGCAGTGCCATCTCGTCGACGCCGAGATTGTGCCTGCGTTGCGCCTCCTGTAATTCTCGGCCGAAATCCGCTGCGCCTGCGGGACGATCGGACGGATCGTCGGCCATGGCATGTTCGATCGCGGAGCACACGTCGTCCGGGACGTCTTCCCCCCGAAGATCCGGAACAGGTTGGGTGGCGATCCGCAGGAACTGCGCGACGAGCCTCTCGCCGCTGCGGCGCTCGAACGCAGCATGTCCCGTGAGGAGACAGAACAGTGCGGCGCCGAGGCTGTACACGTCCGACGCCACGGAAGGGGGCTCACCCCGGAGCACCTCGGGCGCGGTGTACGCGGGCGAACCGGTGATCATGCTCGACGTGGTTTCGAATCCGCCCGCCACGCGGGCGATGCCGAAGTCGGTGAGTTGGGGTTCGCCGTAGCCGGTGAGCAGGATGTTGGCCGGCTTGACGTCCCGGTGCAGCGTCCCCGCGCGATGCGCCGTCTCGAGCGCCCCCGCCAACTTGATCCCGACCCGAAGCACCTCCGCCCAGGGCAGGGGTCCTTCGTGGCGTACCCAGGCCTCGAGTGAATCGCGCGGGTGGTACGGCATCACGATGTACGGCCTGCCGCTCGGGGTGACCCCGGATTGCAGGATGTCGACGACGTGGGGATGCCCGGACAGCTTGCCCATCGCGCGCTGCTCGCGCAGGAACCGCGCGCGATCCTCGTCTCTCAGATCGGACGAGAGGACCTTGATGGCCACTGTGCGATCGAGGGCGCTCTGGAGGCAGCGGTAGACGACCCCGAACCCGCCCCGGCCGATCTCCCGTGCATCGTCGAACCCTTCTGCCGACAGTTCTGCGACGATGTCGGTGACGGCGACCCGCGCAGTTGTTCGCGGATCCGAGTCGGTCGGCCCGGCTTCTCCTTCCGGGCCTCGTGGCACACTCATGACATCACCTTCTCGGTGCACTGACGCCAGCATATCGCGGTCGCACATTCCCGAGAGCGTGTTCGAGAGCGAGCGAACCTGAGGAGTTTCTACGTGACCGACACCGGAATTGCGGCACCCGACACGAACCCGGCCGCAGGCATTTTCGCGACGCTTCTCGACGAGCGGATCAGTTGCCGGGCCTTTCTGCCCCGTCAGGTGCCGCGTCAGGTGATCGAGCGGATCCTCGAGTTGGCGCAGCAGACGCCGTCGTGGTGCAACACGCAGCCTTGGCAGGTGGCGATCACGGAGGGCGAAGGAACCGAACGGTTTCGTACGGGACTCGCAGAGTACGTGCGCAGCCATCCACAAGAATCGGACTTCGACTTTCCCCGCGAGTACCGGGGTGAGCACAAGCTGCGTCGCCGGGAATGTGCCATGCAGCTGTATTCGAGTGTGGGGATAGCGCCTGGGGACAGGGCGGCCTCGGCCGAACAGACCATGAAGAATTTCGACCTCTTCGGGGCACCGCACGTCGCGATCGTCACCACCCACGAAGCTCTCGGAACGTACGGCGCCGTCGACTGCGGCCTGTACGTCGACAGCTTTCTCCTTGCGGCACAGAGCCTCGGGGTCGCCACCATTCCCCAGGCGGCACTCGCGGGAAGTTCGCCCTATATCCGCGACTTCTTCTCGCTGTCGGAGGAGCGCAAAGTCGTCTGCGGTGTCTCCTTCGGCTACGCCGACACCGAGAACCCGGTCAACCAATTCCGTACCCACCGCGAAAGCGTCGACAACGTGGTCGAGTGGGTGTCGCAGTAACGTGCTCGACCGTGATTTACTGTTCGCTCTGTTGCGGCGCCGACCCGATGTCGAGGCACCGAACCTGGTGGCCGTCGACGCCGCAGACCGTCTGATCCTCGACGAGGCCGCGACCGCTCTTTCGGGCGCGCCCACGGGAACCGTCGCCGTGATCGGGGACCACTACGGTGCGCTCACACTCGGCGCCGCGGTGACGCACGACTCCACCGGCATCCGGGTGTTCCAGGATCCGCTGACGGGGGAGCAGGCGCTTGCCCGCAATGCCGAGGCGGCAGGTATGACGTCGTGCTATCGGCAGTGCACCCTCGGACAGGACCTACTCGAGGGTGCGCGCGTGGTCCTGCTGCAATTGCCGCGGAGCCTGAGCGAACTCGCCGAGATCGCCGAGGCGATCGCGCGCCACGCCGACCCCGGTGTGGTGGTTTTCGCCGGCGGCCGGAACAAGCACATTTCCACCGGGATGAACGAGGTGCTCCTCCGCACGTTCGCGTCCGTGCGGGCAACGCTCGGGCGGCAGAAGTCGCGGGTGCTGATCGCGAGCGGTCCGGTGGCGTCCGCTCGGTCGAGTTTCCCGGTCACCGAACATATCGACGAGCTCGGCCTCGACGTCGTCTCCTACGGAGCCGCGTTCGCCGGTTCCACCTTGGACATCGGGACCCGGTGCCTCCTCGACTTCCTCCCGCGCGTGAACCCCGCCGCGCAGACCGCCGTCGACCTCGGCTGCGGCACCGGCATCCTGGCTGTCAGCCTCGCTCGGCTGCGGCCCGGCATCTCGGTCATCGCCACCGACCAGTCGGCAGCCGCAGTCGC
Organism: Rhodococcus sp. USK13; assembly: GCF_018343855.1. Taxonomy (NCBI): domain Bacteria; kingdom Bacillati; phylum Actinomycetota; class Actinomycetes; order Mycobacteriales; family Nocardiaceae; genus Rhodococcus; species Rhodococcus sp. USK13. Next base: position 2,939,021 of record NZ_CP069242.1, read on the forward strand.
ATCCGCCTCGGCCACGGCCCGTGCCAACGGAGTCGCCGACCGGGTGAGCACACTGCGCGACGATGTGATGTCGACACTGCCTACCGGAAGCTGCGACGTCATCCTCTGTAATCCGCCGTTCCACGTCGGCGCGGCCGTACACACCGGTGTCGCCCTGAAGATGTTCGCCGAAGCGGGGCGGGTACTCCGTTCCGACGGCGAAATGTGGACCGTGTACAACTCTCATCTCGGTTATCGAGGCCGGCTGCAACGGCTGGTCGGGCGCACCGACGTGGTCGGCCGCAACGCGAAATTCACCGTGACCCGGTCGATCGCCTGATCGCCGCGCCGCCGGGCACTCGTCTGGCGGCTGCCACTGCGGCACCGGTAGAGTCCGAATTGTCCGACCCGAAGCGAAGAACGGGAACTCGCGGTGGGGTGCCGGACGTTCGTCATATGAGAGAACCCGGATCCACCCGGCGAGCCACGAGAAGGGATGTGCACGGTGCGCACCACCAGTAACCCGGTGTTCCGTAACCTGCCCAAACAAGAGGGCAACGGCGGATACGCCTCGTTCGGATCTACGACGGCCGGCGCCGCGCAGGTCACGCAGCAGTTCGGTCAGCCTCAGTACACCCAGGCCGAGCCCTACCGCACGGGCCCCGACTACCGTTCGATGACCATCGACGACGTCGTCACGAAGACCGGAATCACACTCGGTGTGCTCTCGGTGACGGCGATCATCTCCTACTTTCTGGTCAGCAACGATGCGGACCTGGCTGTTCCGTTCGTCATCGGTGGCGGCCTGGTCGGTCTCGTCCTCGTGCTGATCGCCACCTTCGGCCGCAAGATGGACAACCCGGCGATCGTGCTCGCCTACGCCGTCGCGGAAGGTCTGTTCCTCGGTGCGCTGTCGTTCATGTTCACCGACATCACGTTCGGTGGAGTCGGTGGCTCCGCGCTGATCGGCCAGGCAGTCCTCGGTACGTTCGGTGTGTTCTTCGGCATGCTCGTCGTCTACAAGACGGGTGCGATCCGAGTCACGCCCCGCCTGACGCGAATGATCATCGGCGCTCTCATCGGTGTCGTCGTCCTCGCTCTGGGCAACGTGATCGCCAGCTTCTTCGTCGACGGCGGTCTCGGACTGCGTGACGGCGGCACGATGGCCATCATCTTCAGCCTCCTCTGCATCGGGATCGCCGCCTTCAGCTTCCTGCTGGACTTCGACGCCGCTGACCAGCTGATCCGCGCTCAGGCGCCGGAGAAGGCCGCCTGGGGAGTTGCCTTCGGGCTCACGGTCACCCTGGTGTGGCTGTACGTCGAGATCCTGCGCCTGCTGAGTTACTTCAACAACGACTAGGCGCTTCGCGCCCGTGAGTGGTTAACGAGTCTCTGCACTCGTCAACCACTCACGGGCGGAGCCGCCTCAGCTCAGGCGTTCGAGGACCATGGCCATGCCCTGCCCGCCGCCGACGCACATGGTCTCGACGCCGAACGTCTTGTCCTGTTCACGCAGGTTGTTGAGCAGGGTGTTGGTGATGCGGGCACCGGTCATGCCGAACGGGTGGCCCAGGGCGATGGCGCCACCGGAGATGTTCAGCTTGTCCTCGTCGATCTTCAGCTCGCGGGCCGAACCGAGGACCTGGACTGCGAAGGCCTCGTTGATCTCGAACAGGTCGATGTCCGAGACACTCTTCCCGGCCAGTGCGAGCGCCTTCTTGACGGCCTCGATCGGGCCGAGACCCATGATCTCGGGCGACAGACCCGATACACCGGTCGATACGATGCGGGCCAGCGGAGTCAATCCGAGGGCCTTGGCCTTCGTGTCGGACATGATGACCAGCGCGGCGGCGCCGTCGTTGAGCGGGCAGGCATTGCCGGCGGTGACGGTGCCGTCCGGCCGGAACACCGGCTTGAGCTGACTGACGGCCTCGTAGGTGGTGCCGGCGCGCGGGCCGTCGTCGGTGCTGACGACGGTGCCGTCGGGGAGGGTGACCGGGGTGATCTCCCGCTCGAAGAACCCGTTCTTGATGGCCTCCTCCGCACGGTTCTGCGAGCGGACACCCCAGCGGTCCTGCTCCTCACGGCTGATGCCGGTGGCGGATGCCACGTTCTCGGCGGTCTGGCCCATCGCGATGTAGACGTCGGGCAGCAGGTCGTCCTCACGCGGGTCGGTCCAGGCGACGCCGCCCTCGGCGAGCTTGCCGGTCCGGGCCTCGGCGTCGGCGAACTTGGGGTTCTTGGTGTTGGGCAGGCCGTCGGCGTTGCCGGTGACGAAGCTGGACACCGACTCGACACCGCCCGAGATGAAGACATCGCCCTCGCCGGCCTTGATCGCGTGCAGCGCCATGCGGGTGGTCTGCAGCGAGGAGGAACAGTACCGGTTGACGGTCACACCGGGCAGGAAGTCGTAGCCCAACTGCACGGCGACGACGCGGGCGATGTTGAACCCGGACTGTCCGGCGGGCTGTCCGCACCCGAGGAGCAGGTCGTCGATCTCGGTGGGATCGAGTTCGGGGACCTTCGCGAGCGCCGCGGCAACCATCTGCGTCGTCAGATCATCCGGGCGGATCGACTTCAGTGAGCCCTTCATGGCCCGACCGATCGGTGAACGTACTGCAGAGACGATTACTGCCTCGGGCATCAATAACTCCTTTGTCGGCTGCGGAGGTCTGCACTGTGTTGCAGGCCACCGATTTCATGGCTGTTCAGACAACCTACGTCGTCGCGTCCGTGCGCGGATATCTCCGTCTCACTGGGCGGCCTTCCGGACTCGCGACGCCGACGCCTCCTCGATTCCGAGAAGGTCGTCGAGGCGACCCGTCGTACGGCGTCGCGCGGCACGTCGCCACAGAAAGCGATTGAGCGAGGCGAGTGTTCGCGTCGAGAACTTGCGTGCCTCGGCTGCTTCCGAGACCTCGGGCAGGTCCGGGAGAGGGCCGCCGTGCCACATGCCCAGTGCCGTGGCGAGGACGGGCACGATCTGCATTGCCGCCAGTTCGTATCCCGCAGCAGAAGGATGGAAGTGGTCGGCCGAGAACATTCGGTCGGGGGCAGCCAGGAATTCGCGCGCCAGCAAATCGGCCAGCGCAACCGGATGTCCCCCCGCCGCGGTGACCGCGACCGCCTGCGCCCTCGCCAGACGCAGGCCCCACGTGCGGACGACGGTGCGCAGGGGCTGCGGTATGGCTGTGACGACTCCCAGGTCGGGGCACGTCCCGACGACAACGGCGCAGTCGTGCTCCCTCAATCGGGCGACGGCCTCACCCAGCCTGCGGGCCGAGGCGCGAATCGAGTTCTTCGCTGTGACGTCGTTGGCTCCGACGAGAATGACGGCGGCGTCCGGCGGCGGCCCCGCCACGAACATCGCGTCAACCTGGCCGCTGAGTCCCCGCGAGGTGGCACCGCCGATTGCCTTGGTGCTCAGCCGAACCCGCTTACCCGTCTCGTCGGCGAGGCGGCGGGCGATCTGCACGCCGGGCACTTCCTCCGCCGTCAGGCACCCCACGCCGGCAGCGGTCGAGTCGCCGAAGATCATCAGGTGCAGGTCGAACGGTGTGCCGCGACGCCAGCGTTCCACGTCCGCGCTGCCAGGGGCGTACACGCCGTCGGCCTCCGGCGGTTTCGCGACATTGCGTCCGATGACGCCTCTCGCCGCCGTCGCCTGCGACATGAGGTACGAGTACGCAACCCATGACAGTGTTCCTGCGCTCGATCCCGCTACTACCGCCGTGGCGCCGGCCTTCACTCCGGCCTGCCAGGTGCTCTTCGGCACTGCACTCACCTTTCCGCTACCTGGTGTGTTTCTCACGGGTTCCGGCGGACTGCGTCTGTACCAATCTAGCCGCGTCCGATGCCTCGTGCCGGACGTCTGTGAGCATCCGATCTGCGCATCTGGGACCATGGAGTCATGCGCATCGCGGAACATGTCGTCGACCTGATCGGCAACACCCCTCTCGTCAAGCTCACTTCGGTTATCGGCGGCGAGCACGGGACCGTTGCAGCCAAGCTCGAGTACCTGAACCCCGGCGGAAGCTCGAAGGACCGTATCGCGGTCAAGATGATCGACGCCGCCGAGGCGTCGGGCGAGCTGAAGCCGGGCGGAACCATCGTCGAACCCACGTCCGGCAACACCGGCGTCGGGCTGGCCCTGGTGGCACAGAAACGTGGGTACAAGTGCGTGTTCGTGTGCCCCGACAAGGTCGGCGAAGACAAGCGCAACGTCCTCAAGGCCTACGGCGCCGAGGTAGTGGTGTGCCCGACCGCGGTCGCGCCGGAACACCCCGACAGCTACTACAGCGTGTCCGACCGCCTCGCCCGCGACATCCCCGGCGCGTGGAAGCCGAACCAGTACGCCAACCCGGGCGGTCCGCAGAGCCATTACGAGACCACCGGGCCCGAGATCTGGGCCGACACCGACGGAAAGATCACCCACTTCGTCGCGGGCGTCGGCACCGGCGGCACCATCACCGGCACCGGCCGCTACCTCAAGGAGGTGTCGGGCGGGAAGGTCAAGATCATCGGCGCCGACCCCGAGGGCTCCGTGTACTCCGGCGGCACCGGCCGTCCCTACCTGGTCGAAGGTGTCGGCGAGGACTTCTGGCCGAGCGCCTACGACCCGTCCATCCCCGACGAAATCATCGCCGTCTCCGATGCCGACTCCTTCGAGATGACACGCCGACTCGCGCGTGAAGAAGGCCTGCTGGTCGGCGGATCGTGCGGAATGGCCGTCGTCGCCGCACTCGAGGTCGCCAAGCGTGAGGGTCCCGACGCGGTGATCGTCGTTCTCCTTCCCGACGGCGGACGCGGCTACCTGTCCAAGATCTTCAACGACAAGTGGATGGCCTCCTACGGCTTCCTCCGCACCCCGCTCGACGGCAAGCCGGACGAGAAGACGGTCGGCGACGTGCTGCGCGGCAAGTCCGGCGAGCTCCCGGACCTTGTCCACACGCACCCGTCCGAGACGCTGCGCGACGCCATCGAAATCCTCCGCGAGTACGGGGTGTCCCAGATGCCCGTAGTCGGGGCCGAGCCGCCCGTCATGGCCGGTGAGGTCGCGGGAAGTGTGACGGAGCGCGACCTTCTCAGCGCCGTGTTCGAGGGCCGTGCCCACCTCGCCGACCCCGTCGAGAAGCACATGAGCAAGCCTTTTCCGCTCATCGGTTCGGGTGAGCCGGTGTCGGCCGCGACGAAGGCACTGGGGGATACCGACGCGCTGATGGTGGTGGACGACGGTAAGCCGGCCGGCGTCATCACTCGCCACGACCTGCTCGGGTTCCTCAGCGCCGGGTCCTAGGGCGAGACATCGGGACGGGCTGCTCGCCGGACGCGGGCGGCCCGTTCCACATCCGAGGGGGGAAATCAGTGGGTGCTCGTCTGCGTCGTGTCGTGGGAATTCCGATCATCGCCCTCGGACTGACGGTTGCCGGGTGCGGGCAAGCGGTCGACGGCGTCGCACAGCCGGCATCGGTGGCGACAGCGAAACCCAGCTCGGCGGTGGTGGCCGGGTCGACCGACTGCGACCACCTGACGGAGGTGCTGGGGTCGTTGGTATCGGACCGGCCGTATCTCACCGAGGCAGTCCTGCCGGGCTCCGCAGATCCCACCTGCTCGTGGTCGAAGGGGCCGGCCAACGTGCTGAGCACCCTCACGGCGTCCGTCAAGCCGCAGGCGACGGACCCGGTGGTCATCGTGGAGATGAGGAACGGGACGAATGTGATTCCCGATCCGCGGGCCACGGCAGTGGACGGCGTGGTCCTCGACGTCGTCGCCATGGCACTCCTCACGCCGACGCACAGCATCATCGTCAACGCGATCGACCCCTCCGTGAGCGACGAGACCAAGCTGGACGTCGCATTCGCGATTGCGAAGTATCTGCAAGATTAGGTCCCTACTACGCTGGCCTACATGAGTGAGCAGCGCAGCAAAGCGGACAACATCAGCTGGCAGGGTTTCTCCACGAAGGCCGTGCACGCCGGATTCGACCCCGACCCGCAGACCGGCGCCGTCAACGTCCCGATCTACGCGAGCTCGACGTTCGCACAGGACGGCGTCGGCGGCATGCGTAACGGGTTCGAGTACGCCCGCACGGGCAACCCCACCCGCCGGCCGCTCGAGGCCAACCTCGCAGCGCTGGAGTCGGGCACGTACGGCCGGGCCTTCGGCTCGGGCATGGCCGCCACCGACTGTGTCCTGCGTGCCGTTCTCCGCCCGGGCGACCACCTCGTCATCCCCAACGACGCCTACGGTGGCACGTTCCGCCTGATCGACAAGGTCTTCTCCCAGTGGGGTATCGAATACACCCCCGTGCCGGTGTCCGATGTGGATGCCGTGCGCGAGGCGATCCGGCCGAACACCAAACTGGTGTGGGTCGAGACCCCCACCAACCCGTTGCTCACCATCGGTGACATCGAAGCGCTCACCGAGGTGGCGCACGCGGCCGACGCGAAGATCGTCGTCGACAACACGTTCGCGTCGCCGTACCTGCAGCAGCCGCTGCAGCTCGGCGCCGACATCGCCCTGCACTCGACCACTAAATACATCGGCGGCCACTCCGACGTCGTCGGCGGCGCACTGGTCACCAACGACGAAGAACTCGACGCGGCATTCGCGTTCCTCCAGAACGGCGCCGGCGCCGTACCCGGTCCCTTCGATGCCTTCCTCACGCTGCGCGGCATCAAGACCCTCGCCCTGCGCATGGAGCGGCACAGTGACAACGCCGAAAAGGTCGTGGAGTTGCTCACCGGGCACCCGGCCGTCTCCAAGGTCATCTACCCCGGCCTCGAATCGCACAGCGGCCACAAGATCGCCGAGAAGCAGATGCGTCGTTTCGGCGGCATGATCTCCGTCCGGCTCGCCGGCGGCAAGCAGGCGGCGCTGGACTTCTGCTCGCGAACCGAGATCTTCACCCTCGCCGAGTCGCTCGGTGGTGTCGAATCGCTCATCGAACATCCCGGTGCGATGACGCACGCCTCCACCGCGGGTTCGCTGCTCGAGGTCCCGGACGACCTCGTGCGGCTGTCCGTCGGCGTCGAAGACGCGGCCGACCTCGTGGGCGACATCGAGCAGGCGCTGAAGTAGGCGGCTTCGCCGCCCGTGAGTGGTTGACGAGTCTCTGGACTCCTTAACCACTCACGGGGCGCGGAGCGCCCTATGCTGGCCCGCGTGGAATCCGTCACGCTCGAACAGATCAGGGCAGCCCGTAGGCTGCTGGCCCCCGTGATGCGCCGGACGCCGGTGATCGCATCGAGGGCATTGTCCGAGCGATGCGGGCACGAGGTGTCGCTCAAGTGCGAAAACCTCCAGCGCACGGGGTCTTTCAAGCCGCGTGGTGCGTATTACCGGATCGCGAACCTCGCCGAGGAGGAACGCGCGTGTGGTGTCGTCGCCGCGAGTGCCGGTAATCACGCCCAGGGTGTGGCCTGGGCGGCCACCGACCTGGGCATCGCGTCGACCGTCTTCATGCCGACGGGCGCACCCCTACCGAAACTCGTCGCAACCAAGGCGTATGGCGCGACCGTGCATCTGACCGGTGACACCGTGGACGATGCCCTGGTGGCGGCGAAGGAATTCGCTGCGGAGACCGGGGCGGTGCTGATTCACCCCTTCGACCACGTCGACATCGTGGCAGGTCAAGGGACTGTGGGCCTCGAAATTCTAGAGCAGGAGCCGGACGTCGGCACCATCGTCGTTCCGACGGGCGGTGGTGGCCTCATCGCGGGGATCGCCGCCGCGGTGTCGGAGTTGCGTCCCGACGTGCGCATCATCGGCGTCCAGGCCGAGCAAGCAGCCGCGTGGCCCGCTTCGCTAGCCGAAGGCCGTCCCGTGCCGTTGGCGAACATGTCCACCATGGCCGACGGCATTGCGGTCGGCCGACCGGGCGACGTCCCGTTCGCGCACGTCGGCACTCAGGTAGATGCCATCGTCACGGTGAGCGAGGACGCGTTGTCCCGCGCCCTGCTGTTGTGCCTCGAGCGAGCGAAACTCATCGTCGAACCCGCCGGCGCCGCGGCGGTGGCGGCTCTGATCAGTTGCGCCCAGGCCGAGCTCGGCCTCACCGGAAAGGTCTGCGCCGTGCTGTCGGGTGGCAACGTCGACCCGTTACTGCTGACCCATGTGGTCAACCACGGGTTGCGCGCGTCGGGACGCTATCTTGGTGTGCACGTGACCATTCCGGACCGACCGGGTGGTTTGGTCGGCCTCCTCGAAGTGGTCAGCGGGAACGGGGCCAGCGTGGTCGACGTTGTTCACTCCCGGACCGGTGGCTCACTCGCACTGGACGAGGTGGAGGTCTTCCTCACCGTAGAGACCCGTGGCCCGGGACATCGCCAGGATCTGCTCGACGCGCTCGACGCCGCCGGATACGCCGTTCGGCTGCAGCACTGAGCGCCCCGCTAGTGTGGCCATCCATTGAGGGTGCTCACCCGGAACTCCTGATCCACCAGTCGCGCGGGTAGCTTCAGTTCGGCGAGCCAGCTGACGGCGCCGCCGCCCATCGCGACCGCCGCCGTACTGGTTGCGTGGGCGGTGGTGCAGCAGTCGGCCACCACGGACACTGTGCGCCACAACGCCATCGGGTCGGGACGCAGGGGTTTCACGGTGCTGGCGGTCGCCACGCCTGCATCCGACGGAATCGACACCTGGCAGGTGGGGTCGCCCGGCAGGTCCTGCACCTGTATCTGCCACCCATCCGGCGGCGTGGGTCCGGCGGTGGCGATGTCGCCGCCCAGGGCCACCAGCACGCCGCAGCCGAGGAGTTCGGCGGTGGTCGAGGCGCAGTGGTCTGCCGAGCTCGCGCGAGCGGTGGCCGTGAGATCGAGCTGCGCTCCCTCGGGCAGCGTCACCTCGGTTCCGTCGACCCCGACCGTGCGCCAGGAGTGGGTGGTGGATCCCGACGTGGGGTCGAGCTTTCCGTCCGTGATCCGTGCCGCAGACAGTGCATCGGCGATGAATCGGGCGAACAGTGGGGTCACGGTGTTCTTCCCGTGCCGGAGAGAGTGGATCTCGGCGTCGGATCGCTCGCGATTGACCGCGGCGTCTGCTGCCGCGAGATAGCCGCGCACCAGGTTGGCAGCCGAATCGAGAGCGGCCGGGTCGGTGACGACGACACGTACGTGCCCACCCCACGTCGACCATTCGGTCGCGCTACGCGCACCGGTCATGCTGTGGTTACTCCCCGCGTCTTCAGAATCCGCTCGACACCGCATCCGGTGTTCCGGAGCCTGCCGAGACGAGGGGAGCGGCGACGGCCGCGTCGGGTGAAGAGGCGTCCGCGGCAGCCGCGATGCCGCCACCGGCGACCAACCCGGCGATCCCGGCTGCGGCGAGCGCACGCCGAACGGGAAGCAGGCGGGCATTCCGTCGATCTTCACTCATGTCCACCACCTTCCACGACGAACCTGTGAGCAACCTGGGAATCAGTTCGGAGAGCGATGCGAGGCCGGCTCAGAGGGGTGGAGTGCAGTCGGGCCGGGTGGAAACACGCACGCACGGTCGTGTGCGACGGCCCGAAGCCTGCTCACCGCACGAAATGGCTGCTGCCCAAGCTGCCGAATTCGGCCCGCGCCCGCTGTACCCCGTCGTAACGTGAACCTACTCGGTTCGGCATACCGAGGAGGAGGAGCGCACGTATGTCAGTTGATGCAGCGGCGATCATCGTGGCGATCACCACAGCAGCGGGGGCAATGGTTCAAGGAGCAGACATACCGCAGCCAGTGAAAGACCAAGCGGCGGAAGCAATCCAAGTTGTAGAGCAAGCTTCTCCCGACGTTCAGAAACAGGTGAACGACGCCATTTCGGCTCTCCCGGAACCAGCACGACTGCAAGCCGAGCAAATGGTCACCGACGCATCCGAGGTGGTGAAGCAGGCGACCGATCCCTATATTCCGGCGCCGCCTGCTGCAGACGCACCGCCGGCGCCGCCCCCGCAGGTCCCTGGACCCGAGCAGGCACTCGTCCTCCCCGACAGTCCGCTCGACCAGCCCCCGGCGCCGATGGCCTCGGGTGCACAAACCATGATCGGTGGGCTGGCCGCCGTCCCCGGCGTCCCCGCCATCATCAGCGGCCTCGGATCCTTGATTCCCTCGGTGCCTGCCGGATTTCCCGGGGTCTCACTGGCCCCGATCGGGGCCATCGCCGTGTTCGCCCCCTGGATCCGCAAGGCCGGCTCGTTGTGTGAAGGAATCAAACCGCCGACCCTGGCCGCTCTGTACTCGGTCGAGAACGGCTTCAGATATGGGGCGGCCTCGCCGGTGTCGAGGGCGGGTGCCCGCGGACCCGGTCAATTTCTGCCCGGCACCTGGGCCAAATACGGCAAGGACGCGGACGGCGACGGCAAGGTGGACATCAACGGCGTCGCCGACCCGATGATGGCCTCCGGCCAGATGCTGTGCGACCTCCACGCGCAGATCGACGCCTGGAAGAAGCAAGGCGTGGTCAAGGGTGACACCCTCGACCTCACCCTTGCGGCCTACAACGCCGGTGCGGGTGCGGTGCGCACGTCGGGCGGGATGCCCGCCGGAAAACCGGACTACGTCCACGAAACCCAGCCGTATGTGGCACGGATCCGGTCGCTCGAAGAATCGTTCGCCCGGATGTTGTCGCCGTTCTTCTACGGCGTCGGCGCCGGGGAGCCGAGCCGGGTGGTCGAGATGGCGATGAGGTTCATCGGCCTGCCGTATGTGTGGGGCGGCGGCAACATCAACGGACCGTCCGGCGGGGGATTCGACTGCTCCGGCCTCACCTCGTTCGCCGTCTACGCCGCTACCGGCATCAAACTGCCCCGGACCTCGGAGACTCAGTGGCGCGTCGGCGTCGAGATCCCGCTCTCGGAGGCGAAACCGGGCGACCTGCTCTTCGGAAACTGGCAGTCGGGTGGTCCCGGGCACGTGGCGATCTATGTCGGAAACGGCCAGATGCTCCACGCACCCACCACGGGTGACGTAGTGCGCATCGGTGCGGTGTTCTCCGGCATGAAGGCCCGCAGAATCATCTGAGTGCGAACTGCACCACAAAAAAACTCCGGTTCGGGCGCATCGCCCGGACCGGAGTTCTGTAAAGCAGAGCCGATATCAGCTGTGGTAAGGCTCAGCGCTGACGAGCGTCACCTTCATGCTGCTGCCGTTCGGCAGCGTGTACTCGCGCGTCTCGCCGACCTTCGCCTCGAGCAGTGCCCCACCCAACGGTGAGTTGGGGGAGTAGACCTCGAGCTTGTTGTCGCGTGCGCCCTCTTCGCGGGTGGCGATGAGGAACGTCTCGGTGTCCTTCTCGTCGCCGTCGTAGTAGACCTTCACCACCGAGCCGGGCAACGCCACGCCGGACTGGGTGGGTGCCTCGCCGACCTTCGCGCTGTTCAACAACTCCTGGAGCTGGCGGATACGAGCCTCCTGCTGGCCCTGCTCTTCGCGGGCCGCGTGGTAGCCACCGTTCTCCTTGAGATCGCCCTCTTCGCGTCGCTCGTTGATCTCGGCGGCGATGACGGGTCGATTGGCAATGAGTTGGTCGAGTTCGCTCTTGAGCCTGTCATGTGACTCCTGGGTCAGCCAGGTCACCTGGGTCTCGGTCATCTCGATCACTCCCTCGTAGTTGGAGCCCCCGGGCTCCCTCGACAGACCACTGCAACAGCAGTGATCAACGGCTCGGCGGATCAGCCGGCCGGGGCCGAACGCAGATCCACCTTGCCGCCAATGCAGCAATACACGGTTCCAAACCGGAACCGTGTATCAGCCGATTCTAGCACGATCGGCGGTCGGAACCCGCGGAGAACCCGAACGGTCGCTCGGGGAGCGGCTGGTCAGCCGCCGGTGAGATACGCCGGAACGTCCAGGCTGCACCCGTACACATCGCCCATGGCCGGCGGCTCGGACGTGTAGACAGGGGCCGTGATCTTCACCGTCTGATGCGGCCCTCCGGCGATGTAGACCTCGCGCCGTCCCGTCTCGGATCCGTCCTTGGAGCGTGCACGCACGATGCACACCCCCGGGCGTGAAGGGTCGTCACGGGTGACGGTGAAGGTGATATCGAGCCGCGAGTCGTCGACAAGATCGAATGATGTGGCTTCGCTGTCGATGTCGGAAATCGTGAACCTGTCGTAGGCCGAGAATGCCACGATCACCCCGAGCACCACGACGACCGCGCCGAGCGCCCACGCGATCCAGCGCCTCGGCCGTGCAGGCTTCGCTGCACCTGTGTATCGGCCGGGGGGAAGCGTTCTCGTCATCACTCTGCTCTCACACCGCTCCAGTTCCTCACTGCTTCCAGCACTCGAGCGGGGTCACGGCTGCAAGCGGAACTATCGGGTGGAACTATAGAGGATGTGCGTCGGTGCGCCGTCAAGCGATGGCGGAGGACGAAGAGCGTACGACACGAACAAGCCGGCAACGGCTACTGGCGAAGTTGAGGTGAACGAATACGTGAGCGGATTCCGTCTCATGGCCGTCCATGCCCATCCCGACGACGAGTCGAGCAAGGGTGCGGCGACGACGGCCCGTTACGCCGCCGAGGGCAACGAAGTGCGGGTGGTGACGTTGACCGGGGGTGAACGCGGCGACATCCTCAATCCGGCGATGGACGTGCCCGGCGTGCGAGACCGCATCCACGAGGTCCGCATCGAGGAGATGGCCGAGGCCGCCCGCATCCTCGGTGTCCAGCACCAGTGGCTGGGATTCGTCGACTCGGGACTGCCCGAGGGTGACCCGCTGCCGCCGCTGCCGGAGGGGTGCTTTGCGCTGGTGCCGCTCGAGGTGGCCACCGAAGCTCTGGTCCGGGCCATCCGCGAATTCCGTCCCCACGTCATGACGACGTACGACGAGAACGGCGGTTATCCGCATCCCGATCACATCCGCTGCCACGAGGTGTCGATGGCCGCCTACGAGGCGGCCGCTGATCCGCAGCAGTTCCCCGACGCGGGCGAGCCGTGGAAAGTGCAGAAGGTCTACTACTCGCACGGGTTCATCCGTAAACGTCTCCTGCAGTTCCAGGAGGAGTACGAACGCCGCGGTGAAGAATTCCCGATGGCGGAGTGGCTCAAGAAGTGGAAGACCGAGCAGGGTGATCTGATGGCGCGGGTCACCACGCAGATCACCTGCGGCGACTACTTCCCGCAGCGCGACGACGCCCTGCGCGCCCACGCCACCCAGATCGACCCCAACGGTTCGTTCTTCGCTGTTCCGCTGGAAATCCAGCAGAAGATCTGGCCCACCGAGGAATTCGAACTCGCCAAGACCCGGGTCACCACCTCCATTCCGGAGAACGACCTGTTCGCCGGCGTTCACCCGGACGAGTCGCAGTGATGTCATTGACGCTCGGTGTCGTCGCCGGGACGGTGGAACTGCTGGCGCAGACGCCCAGCACGCCCTCCGGCCCCGAGTTCGGTAAGGCCTCGCCTATCGGACTGGTGGTCATTCTCGCTCTGCTCGCGGGAGTGGTGCTACTGGTGCGCTCGATGAACAAGCAGCTGAAGAATCTCCCCGAGACCTTCGAACCGGACCATCCCGAACCCGACCAGGAAGCCGACGAGGGCACCGACCGCGGCGCACTGCACGGGGACAACGGGACCACGAGCGGACCCTCCGGTCCCACCGACAATCCACCGAAGCTGCAGCAGTAGTCGAAGAGGAGCTGGACATGGACCCACGCGCACGCAACACACTCGGCGGGTCCACCAGTCCCTATCTGCGGCAGCACGCCGACAACCCGGTCCATTGGCAGCAGTGGGGGCCGGAGGCCATCGAGTGGGCGCGTGAACGTGATGTGCCGATTCTGCTGTCGATCGGGTACTCCGCGTGCCACTGGTGTCATGTGATGGCGCACGAGTCGTTCGAGGACGACGCGGTCGCGTCGCTGATGAACGAGCACTTCGTGTGCATCAAGGTCGACCGGGAAGAGCGTCCCGACCTCGACGCCGTGTACATGAACGCCACCGTGGCGATGACGGGCCAGGGCGGTTGGCCGATGACGTGCTTCCTCACTCCCGACGGTGCACCGTTCTACTGCGGGACCTACTACCCGCCCGCGCCACGCGGCGGAATGCCGTCCTTCACCCAGCTGCTCGGCGCCATCGCCGACACGTGGCGGGACCGGCGCAGCGACGTCGACAATGCCGCGGAGTCGGTGGCGGCGGAACTGCGCCGCGGAGCCGACGGCATACCTACTGCGGATGTCGCGGTGAATGCTGCGCTTCTCGACGCGGCTGCTGCTGCCGTGTTGAAGGACGAGGACATTCCACGGGGCGGGTTCGGAGGTGCGCCCAAGTTTCCGCCGTCTGCGTTGCTGGAGGGTCTGCTGCGCACCTACGAGCGTTCCGGGAACGCGAAGGTGCTCGAGACGGTGGAGCGCACGGCGTCCGCGATGGCGCGGGGCGGGATCTACGACCAGCTGGGCGGCGGTTTTGCCCGCTACTCGGTCGACGCCGAGTGGGTCGTGCCGCACTTCGAGAAGATGCTCTACGACAACGCCCAGCTTCTGCGCGTGTACGCCCATCTCGGTCGGCGAACGGGTTCGGAGCTGGCGGTCCGCGTCACCGAGGAAACCGCGCAGTTCCTGCTTCGCGACCTGCGTACGGAGAACGGCTCGTTCGCGTCTGCGCTCGACGCCGACACGGCCGGCGTCGAGGGCCTGACCTATGTGTGGACACCTGCACAGCTCGTCGACGTGCTGGGCGCCGAGGACGGCGAGTGGGCGTCGCACCTGCTGACCGTGACGCCGGAGGGAACTTTCGAAAAAGGCGCGTCGGTGCTGCAACTCCTCGAGGATCCGGACGACTGGGAGCGGTGGGGTCGCGTGCGGAACGCTCTCTTCGCTCACCGTGCGACCCGGCCGCAGCCCGGCCGGGACGACAAAGTGGTCACCGCCTGGAATGGGATGACCATCACGGCGCTGGCCGAGGCCGGTGCCGGACTCGGCAGGCCGGAGTGGATCTCCGCGGCCGCCGAGTGTGCCCGGACGGTGCTGGGCCTGCACCTTGTCGACGGCCGCCTGCGCCGCGCCTCCCTGGGGTCGGTGGTGGGCGAACCCGTGGGAATTCTGGAGGACTATGCGTGCCTCGCCACCGGACTCCTCGCGTTGTTCCAGGCGACCGGCGACGCCGAATGGCTCGAACCCGCCGAGGCCCTGCTGGCGCGCGCCTTGCGGCACTTCGCGGACGCCGAGCAGCCCGGCAGCTGGTTCGACACGGCGGATGATGCGGAAGTCCTGGTGACCCGTCCGCGCGACCCGGTCGACGGCGCCACCCCGTCCGGTGCCTCGTGCCTGGCCGAGGCCCTGCTCACCGCAGCGGCAGTGGCGGAGGCGGGCACCTCGGCCCGGTACGCCGCCGCGGCCGCCGCGTCACTCGACCGAGTGGCCCTGCTCCTCGAACGGGCACCCAGGTCGGCGGGACACTGGCTCGCCGTGGCCGAGGCGTCGGTGCGCGGGCCGATCCAGGTGGCGGTGGCAACGAACGGCGAGACCGGGCTGCTCGACGCTGCTCGCCGACTCGCTCCGGGTGGTGCGGTGGTGGTCGGAGGCGAGCCGGGTTCGTCGCCGCTGCTTGCGGACCGGCCGCTGGTGGGGGGCGATTCGGCCGCGTATGTGTGCCGCGGATTCGTCTGTGATCGTCCGGTGTCGACCATCGGCGACTTGGCCGAGGCGCTGAGCCGGTAATTACTGTCCGAACACGACCAGCCAGACGGCGATGTAGTGGCACAACGCCGCGATCACCGTGGCGGCATGGAAGAACTCGTGATGTCCGAAGGTGGCCGGCCAGGGATTCGGCCACTTCGTGGCATACAACACGGCACCCACCGAATAGAGAATGCCGCCGATGAGCAGCAACACCATGGGCAGGACCCCGACCTCGGAGGTCAGCTCCGGCGCCACCGGAACGATCGCCCAGCCGAGGAGCAGGTAGAGCGGAACACCGACCCACCGCGGCGCCGTCGGCCACAGCATCTTCAGGGCGACGCCGGCGAAGGCACCGGCCCAGACGACGATCAGCAGTGTGCGCCCGGTGGTCGAGGGCAGGCCCAGCAGCCCGAACGGTGTATAACTGCCGGCGATGAACAGGAAGATCATCGAGTGATCCGCCCGCTTCATCCACGTGCGGGCGGACGTGGTCTTCCAGTGCACGCGGTGATACGTTGCGCTGACCCCGAATACGCCGCACACGGTGACGCTGTAGACCGCTGTGGCGACGGCCGCTTCCGCTGACACTCGGAGTCCGGACACGAGGACGAGGACCAGCCCGGCGATGACCGAGATACCGAACGCCCACAGGTGAATCCACCCCCGCAGACGCGGCTTGACCGGGAGCTCGTCGAGTCCGAAAGCTGTCACAGGACACCCCTTCTCGCTGTTCGCGACTCGAACCTACGGAACCGTAGGTTCGCTTGTGGGGAGAGCGTACCCGTCGGTAGGACCACGGTGCACTACGTGTGACCGCCATCGCGAATCGCGATCGGCAGCGGCGTACTCTTGGCTGTCATGGTGATCTCCCGGTGAGTGTGCGAGGACTGCTGTACAGCATCTACGAGCGACGGTTGCTCGCGCGGCTCGAAGGTTTGCAGCACCCTCGGCACATAGCGGTGATGTGCGACGGGAACCGGCGGTGGGCCCGGGAGAACGGCTTCACCGACGTCAGCCACGGACACCGGATGGGTGCCCTCAAAATCTCGGAGATGCTGGGGTGGTGTGATGCGGCCGGGATCGAGATGGCCACCATCTATCTCCTCTCGACCGAGAATCTGCGCCGGGACGCGGAGGAACTGGACACTCTTCTCGAGATCATCACCGATGTCGTCGAAGAGATCTCCGGACCGGACAAGAACTGGAGTGTGAAGATCGTCGGTGCGCTGGATCTGCTGCCCGCCGAGCAGTCGCGCCGCTTACGGGAGGCGGCGGAGCGGACCGAAGGCCGAACCGGCACCCATGTGAACGTCGCCGTCGGCTACGGCGGCCGGCAGGAGATCGCCGACGCCGTGCAGTCGCTGCTCTGCGAGAAGCTCCTCGCCGGGTTGTCGGGCGACGAGTTGGTGAAGTCGATCACAGTCGACGGCATCGGCGGGCATCTCTATACGTCGGGTCAACCGGACCCCGACCTCGTGATTCGTACGTCAGGAGAACAGCGGCTGTCGGGATTCCTGTTGTGGCAGAGCGCCTACTCCGAGATCTGGTTCACCGAGGCGTACTGGCCCGAGTTCCGTCGGGTCGACTTCCTGCGCGCGCTGCGCGACTACGCAGCCCGGCATCGCAGATTCGGCGTCTGAGCGACCACCCGGTTACAGCTTGCGCAGACGCAGCCGGTTGATCGAGTGATTGGCGTCCTTGCGCAGCACGAGGGTGGCGCGGGGGCGCGTCGGCAGAATGTTCTCCACCAGGTTCGGTCGGTTGATGTTGTGCCAGATTTCCTGAGCGGCAGAGGTGGCGTCGCGGTCCGACAGGTTCGCGTAGTGGTGGAAGTGGGCGTTCGGATCAGCGAACGACGTCTGGCGCAGGGCCAGGAAGCGCTGGATGTACCACGCCTCGATGTCCTCGATGCGGGCATCGACGTAGATGGAGAAGTCGAACAGATCCGAGACCATGAGGCGCGGACCGGTCTGCAGGACGTTCAATCCCTCGATGATGAGGATGTCCGGCTGGCGCACCAGGTGGTACTGGCCGGGGATGATGTCGTACGAGATGTGCGAATAGACCGGTGCGGCTACTTCCTCGGCGCCCGACTTCACTTCGGTGACGAACCGCAGCAGCTTGCGCCGGTCGTAACTCTCCGGAAAACCCTTGCGGTGCATGATCCCGCGCCGGTTCAGCTCGTCGGTGGAGTACAAGAAGCCGTCCGTCGTCACCAGGTCGACGCGGGGGTGATGTTCCCAGCGGGCGAGCAGTGCTTGCAGGACACGCGCCGTGGTCGACTTGCCGACCGCGACACTTCCCGCGACGCCGATGACGAACGGCACCTGCTGATCCGGATGCTTCTCACCGAGGAACGTCGCGGTCGCCGCGAACAACCGCTGTCGTGCGGCCACCTGCAGGTGGATCAGACGGGAAAGCGGAAGATACACCTCCGCGACCTCTTCGAGGTCGATCTGCTCGCCGAGGCCACGGAGCCCGTACAGCTCCTCCTCGGTCAACACCAGCGGAGTCGACTTACGCAGCGTGCGCCACTGCTTCCGGTCGAATTCGACGTACGGGCTTGATTCGCTTGCCCGGGCCATCAGTTCCGCTCACACTCGAGCGGCTGGGGGAGTGAGCCGTCCACGCCCGGAATCTCGGCCGTCGTCGTCGCGCTGGCGAGTAGCGGTTGCATAGTCGGATTGTGCTTGGTGCCACAGGCTGAGCTGTCGGCGGGTCACGCACACGGTTGTCCGACTAAGGTCGATCGACATGGAATCGGATTCGTTGGTTCGCGAATATCTGCTGCTCGGGCTGGGATTCGATCGGCTCGAAGAGGGATTCGTCGATGCGTACACCGGCGACCCGGCGCTGCGCCGGAAGGTCGAGAACGCGCCGCGGCCGGACCCGCGGGATCTGGCACGCACAGCGGCAACGCTGCGTGCGGAATTGCCGTCCGCGGGTCTGTCGGAGGAGCGGACGCGGTTCCTCGACGTCCATTTGCGGGCACTCGAATGCTCGGGACGGAAGTTCGCCGGAGACGACGTCGGATTCATCAACGAGGTGGAAGCCTATTTCGACGTTCGCATCGCACGCGGCGACGAGGACCAGTACCGGGAGGCGCACCGCAAGATGGACGCCGTGCTGCCCGGAACCGGCACACTCACCGAGCGGGTCCATGCCCACCGCGCCGCCGACGAGATACCGGCCGACCGGTTGAAGGACTGCGTCGACGCCTTCTCGAGCGCCCTGCGCGACCTGGTGCGCGAGCACTACGCCCTGCCCGACGCCGAGGTCGTCGAGTACGAGGTGGTCGGGGACAAGCCGTGGTCGGGGTTCAACTACTACCTCGGAAACTACCGCTCCACGGTCGCCATCAACTCCGACCTGAAACAGCACATGGCAAATCTGCCCCGGCTCATCGCGCACGAGTCGTACCCGGGTCATCACACCGAGCACTGCCGTAAGGAAGCCGGGCTCGTCGGCGCGGGGCAGCTGGAACAGACGCTGTTTCTCGTCAACACCCCGCAATGCCTCATGGCCGAGGGTCTTGCCGACCTCGCGCTCGAATCCATCGTCGGCGAGAACTGGGGTCTGTGGGCGCAGGAAATCTACGCAGACCTCGGACTGCGATTCGACGGTGAGCAGGCGCAGCGTCTGTCGGCGGCGTCCGGTCAGCTGCTCGGTGTCCGCCAGGACGCTGCGCTGATGCTGCACGACGAGCGTCGCAGCGCGGACGACGTCGCCCTGTTCCTGCAACGGTGGAGCCTCTCGACCCCCGAGCGGGCGCGGCAGTCACTGCGCTTCCTGTCCTCGCCCCTGTGGCGGGCCTACACCAGCACCTACGTCGAGGGATACCGCCTGCTCGGCGGCTGGCTGGCGGAGGTCCCGGTGGGCGCGGAGCGGTCGGAACGCTTTCGTCGGCTCCTCGACGAACCTCTCGTTCCCAGTGCCCTCCGCCCCGTGAGTACTTCTTAACACTGGGCGGTTATCAAGTACGCACAGGTTCTTCGTAGACTGGGGGCATTCGTTTCCGCATCCAGCTTGGAGATTCCTCGATGACCGCTGTGCCCGGTACCGACGTCAACACGGCCCCCCTCGCCGAACTCGACCCCGAAGTCGCCCAGGCCATGGCTGGTGAGCTCGCCCGTCAGCGCGACACCCTGGAAATGATCGCCTCGGAGAACTTCGTCCCCCGCGCGGTGTTGCAGGCTCAGGGCAGCGTGCTGACCAACAAGTATGCCGAGGGATACCCGGGTCGCCGTTACTACGGTGGCTGCGAGCACGTCGACGTCATCGAGGACCTCGCGCGTACTCGTGCCAAGGAACTGTTCGGCGCCGACTTCGCGAACGTCCAGCCGCACTCGGGCGCGCAGGCCAACGCCGCCGTTCTGATGGCGCTGATGAACCCGGGTGAGAAGCTCCTCGGCCTCGACCTGGCACACGGCGGCCACCTCACGCACGGCATGAAGCTGAACTTCTCCGGCAAGCTCTACGAGGTCGAGTCGTACGGGGTCAGCAAGGAAGACCACCGTATCGACATGGACGAGGTCCGCAAGGTCGCTGTCGCCGCGCAGCCGAAGGTGATCGTCGCCGGCTGGTCCGCCTACCCGCGTCACCAGGACTTCGCGGCATTCCGGTCCATCGCCGACGAGGTCGGTGCATACCTGTGGGTCGACATGGCGCACTTCGCCGGCCTGGTGGCGGCCGGATTGCACCCGTCGCCCGTCCCCTATGCCGACGTCGTGTCGAGCACCGTCCACAAGACCCTCGGTGGTCCCCGCTCCGGCCTGATTCTCGCCAAGCAGGAATGGGCGAAGAAGCTCAACTCGGCCGTCTTCCCCGGACAACAGGGTGGACCGCTCATGCACGCCATCGCCGCCAAGGCCGTGTCGCTGAAGATCGCCGGCACCGACGAGTTCAAGGACCGTCAGCAGCGCACACTGACCGGCGCGAAGATCCTCGCCGAGCGCCTGACGGCCTCCGACGTGTCCGGCAAGGGTGTCAGCGTCCTCACCGGCGGCACCGACGTGCATCTCGTGCTGGTCGACCTCCGCAATTCGCAGCTCGACGGCCAGCAGGGTGAAGACCTTCTCCACGAGGTGGGCATCACCGTCAACCGCAACGCAGTGCCGTTCGATCCCCGCCCGCCGATGGTCACCTCCGGGCTGCGCATCGGCACCGCCGCGCTCGCGTCCCGCGGGTTCGGTGACGAGCAGTTCACCGAGGTCGCCGACATCATCGGTACCGCTCTGGCCGGTTCGTCCGACGTCGAGTCACTGCGCGACCGCGTGACCAAGCTGGCCGCCGACTTCCCGCTGTACGAGGGCCTCGAGGACTGGCGCCTCATCTAGGCGGCTCTGCCGCCCGTGCGTGGTCTGCGAGTGCAGGGACTCGTCAACCACTCACGGGCGCCGCAGGCGCCTTCTCCGCGTAACCCGATGTTCACCGACACGCCCGCCGCTCGCACGGCCGTCCGGCGTGTTTGGCAGTACCGTCGGAAGTAACAGGCAGCGGGGAAGTTGCTTGTACGGGAGGTCCTGATCGTGACTGGAACATTCAGTACGAGGGGGCCGGCGCCCGGCCCTCGTGTGGTTTGACACACCAGGGACGGACCGGTCCAGCGAACCGAGTTTGCGTGGGTGCCGCGCAGACCTAGGAGCCTCACGTGACTGCATCACGCTCCGTCTCAGCCCGATCAGGACGTACGTCCGCAGCCTCCGGCAAGAACTCGGCTTCGGGAGTTCGTACGTTCGTATTGGACACCTCCGTATTGCTGTCCGACCCCTGGGCCGTCGCCAGGTTCGGCGAGCACCGTGTCGTGCTTCCTCTCGTCGTCATCAGTGAACTCGAGGGGAAACGGCACCATCATGAGCTGGGATGGTTCGCACGCGAATCGCTGCGTATGCTCGACGACCTTCGCCTGGAGTACGGCCGTCTCGACCAGCCCGTGCCGATCGGCACGGAAGGTGGCACCCTGCAGGTCGAGCTCAACCACACCGACCCGTCAGTGCTTCCGGTCGGATTCCGCACGGACAGTAACGATTCCCGCATCCTCGCCTGTGCCCTGAATTTCGAAGCCGAGGGCAGCGACGTCGTCCTGGTCAGCAAGGACATCCCGCTCCGCGTCAAGGCAGGCGCGGTGGGCTTACCCGCCGACGAGTACCACGCTCACGATGTCGTCCCCTCCGGCTGGACGGGTATGGCGGAGCTCGACGTGGCGTCGTCGTCGATCGACGAACTCTTCTCCGAGGGTGTCGTCGACCTGGAAGAGGCACGGGAGCTGCCGTGTCACACGGGAATTCGGCTTCTGGGTGGTTCGTCGAGCGCCCTCGGCAGGGTGAACGCCGACAAGCGGGTGCAGTTGGTGCGAGGCGAACGGGAAGCGTTCGGCTTGCACGGACGCTCGGCCGAGCAGCGCATTGCCCTCGACCTTCTCATGGACGACAGCGTGGGCATCGTGTCGCTGGGCGGCAAGGCCGGCACCGGCAAGTCGGCGCTGGCGTTGACCGCGGGACTCGAAGCGGTGCTCGAGCGTCGGACTCAGCGGAAGGTCGTGGTATTCCGGCCGTTGTACGCGGTGGGCGGTCAGGAACTCGGGTACCTGCCGGGCAGTGAGAGTGAGAAGATGGGCCCGTGGGCCCAGGCCGTGTTCGACACCCTGGACGGCCTGGCGAGCCCCGAGGTGATGGAAGAAGTTATCAGTCGCGGGATGCTGGAAGTTCTTCCCCTCACCCATATTCGGGGGCGGTCACTGCACGATTCGTTTGTGATCGTCGACGAGGCGCAGTCCCTCGAGCGCAACGTTCTGCTCACGGTGCTGTCCCGGCTGGGAACAGGATCGCGCGTGGTGCTGACGCACGACGTGGCTCAACGCGACAACCTGCGGGTCGGGCGCCATGACGGTGTCGCGGCGGTGATCGAGAAGCTGAAGGGCCACCCGTTGTTCGCCCACATCACGCTGACTCGCAGTGAGCGTTCGCCGATCGCCGCACTCGTGACGGAGATGCTGGAGGAATTCGGGCCCACGCCGTAGCTCCTGGCTGAAGCTCGAGCTCCGCCCAATGTCGCATCGGAACAGAAGAACTGGACCGAATGGGACATTGGGCGGACGCCTTCGGGCCGGATCAGAACATTCGAACCAGTCCCTTCAGCGTGCCCCACAGGAATGCCCGGTTGCTGAAGTAGTCGCGCCAGACGAGGATTTTGCCGTCCTCGATCTCGAAGGTGCCGCACACCCAGAATTCGCTGCGCAGCCGATTCCAGATGAGGATGTCGGTGCGTTCGGTGAGCACTGCTGTTCCTTCGTCGGCGATGTGGTGCAACCGGACATCGAATCCGACACCGGGCCTGCTCATGCCCCGGAGTATCCGCATCACCGACTCGATCCCGCGAATCTTGGGCAGAGACACGTTGTGCCACACGATGTCCGGGTGCAGATACTGGCGGGCGGTATCCGGGTCGCCGGCAACGAGGGCGTCGAGGAATTCGCGAACCACGCGAATATTGGCGGTGTCGGACGGCGAAACCGTCTCGGTAGACTGTGAAGTGGGTTCCATGGTACTTCCTGCTCGAAGTGAGTTCAGCGAACGAACGTTCCCTGACCATCTGTGTTGTAGTACTCCAGAATCAGACTGTTACCCGCGAACGTTGCCTCCGACACCGTGCCGGGCGGGGCGTTCTCGCCGCTGGGCCTGAACGTGAAAATGCTTCCGTCCCAATGCTCGAGTGGGAAGGTCTGCCCCGCGGGTCCGAGTTGCAGGGTGAGTTGACCGTCTTTCTCGCTGACGACGGCCGGACCCCAGTAGGCATTATTGTACGTTCCCGTATACGTGGGAAGTGGCTGTGCGGGAGCGGGGTTGGTGGGCGCGTCCTTGCCGACGAGACTGCCCTCGGGGTCGAGCATCGGGGAGATGGCCTGGTAATACAGATCTCTCCACTCTTCGCGGATCTCGCCGTACTGGACGAGATCGGCGAATTCTGCTGTCAGGGTTTCGGGAATTCCGGTGGGGGAGCCGTTGGTCAGGGCGACGATCGCGACGTCGGCCGAGGGGATCGCCACGAAGTTGGTGGCAGCCCCGAGTTGGAAGGCACCCGAGTGGCTGAGGGAGACCCGGCCGGCAGAAGTGGTCGACACGTTGAACCCGTATCCGTAGAACCCTGGCCGGGCGTCGAGTGAGCTCGGGGGGCTCGACACGATCTGCGGACTGACCGCGGGGAGCAGGGCTTTCGAATCGACGATTTCCTTGCCCTCGAACATGCCGTCGCCCAGGAGCATGGTGAGCCACTTGCTCATGTCGTTCACGGACGAGCTGACGCCGCCGGCCGGTGACTGAGCGTCGGGGTCGCGGACGGCGTCGGCGACGTACTTGCCGTCGACGAGCTGATGGCCGATGGCACGGTTACTCCGCGCCTGGAAGTCGGCGAACCGGGAACTGGTCGAGTCCATCCCGAGTGGTTGGTAAATCGCCCGTTCGGACAGCGTCGCCCAATCCGTTCCGGATGCCGCGGCCACCGCTTCGGCGGCCGCGGTGACCCCGAAGTTGGTGTATTCATACGTGATACGGAACGGATTGAGCGGCTCGAGCCGAAGCTTGTCGAGTACCTGCTGCTGGTTGTTGCCGAGATCCTCGAGTCCGTCACCGGCGTGATCCGGCAAACCAGAGCGGTGCGAGTACAGATCGCCGACCGTGACATGCTCGGTGACCCAAGGGTCTGCGAGCGCAAAACCCGGAAGCTTCGAGACCACGGTCGTGTCCCAGCCGACCACGCCGGTTCCCACCTCGTGCGCGACCACCGTGGACCCTACCGACTTCGACAGCGATGCCAGTTGGAAGACGGTGTCGGCGTCCACCATCTCGTCGGTGCCCTCTTCGCGTACGCCGAATCCCTTCGCATAGACGGTTCGCCCGCCGTGCACCACCGCGACCGCCATTCCGGGCACGTGTGTGCTGTCCATGAGATTCTTCACCAGGTCGTCCAGGCGTCCGACCGCGTCGTCGACTCGGCCGTCGGGTATGTCGACGCCGGAGACGGTTGCGGGATTGGCCGGCTTGTCTGGGGCGGTTGTCGACGCGGGAGAACTGGCGGTGTCGGTGGACGGCTCATTGTCGGTGCATCCCGTGACGAGCGACCCGGCCAGCAGGACAGCGAAGAACAGTGTCATCGAGTTCCCACGTCTGCGCATTGGAGGTCCTCTGCTCGGGCCGGCGAAAATCGGGAACTCTCAGCGTAACCACGAAGCTCGGTGACCTGGGGCTTTTCCGCCGATCCGGGCTCGGGTCCGGGCTGGGCGAGCCGGTGACCGCGTGCTCGAGATTCCTGCGCGAGCACGCGGACGCTACGGTATGCGAATGCCGACTGAATTCACGGACAAGCACCTTCTCACCGAACTGTCTCCTGTGGTCGAGGAGAATCTCGCTCGTCACATCGCCGAGGCCGACGGCTGGCTGCCGCACGACCTGGTCCCTTGGGACCAGGGTAAGAACTTCGCATTCATGGGTGGCACGGACTGGTCGGCCGATCAGTCCACCCTGAGCGAGGTGGAGGCACTTGCGCTCACCGTGGGCGTTCTCGTCGCCGACAATGTGCCCGCGTACCACCGGGAGATCGCCAAGCACCTGGCCATGGTGGGCCCGTGGTGGCGTTGGGTCGGCCGCTGGACCGCAGAGGAGAACCGGCACTCCATCGTGCTCCGGAACTATCTGATGGTGACCCGCGCGGTCGATCCTGTCGCACTCGAGCGCGCTCGGATGGACGAGATGGTGCGTGGATACGCCATGCCGCCGATGCACCTGCTCGAGATGCTCGCCAACTCGGCATTCGAAGAGAAGGCCGCGGCCGTCCGGCACCACAACACCGCCGCCCTCGCCGAGGACCCGCTGGTGGCGTCGATCGAAACGCGGCTGGCCGCCGACGACGAACTGCAGTCGGTGTTCTACCGCAACGTCGTCGAAGCCGCGTTCGCAGTGGCGCCCGAACAGATGGTGCGCGCCATCGCCTCGCGGATCGACGCATTCGACGTGCCGAGCGTGGAGTTGCCCGGCGGGAAGAACAGCACTGCGGTGCTCGCCGAAGCCGGCATCTACGATCCCGCACTCCAGCGCGAGAAGGTGTTCGCACCGCTTCTCGCGGCGTGGAACATCGCCGGCCGTTCCGACCTCGGGACCGAGGGCGAGAAGGCCCGCGAGGAACTGTCCGCACTGCTGTAGGGAACGGTAACGACGGTGGCCCGCACTCCGAGGAGTGCGGGCCACCGTCATGTCTGGCTGGAGGTCAGTCCTGGACCTTCGCCATGGCGAGCACGTCGAGACGCTTGTCCAGCTCCTCCTCGCTGAGTTTGTCACCGATCAAACCGCGGGCGACGACGGTCTCTCGGATCGTCTTCTTCTCCTTCAAGGCCTGCTTGGCAACGGCGGCCGCCTCCTCGTATCCGATCGCCGAGTTCAGGGGCGTGACGATGGACGGCGAAGACTCGGCGAGGGTCCTGAGGTGATCGGTATTAGCTACCAGGCCCGCGACACACCGGTCGGCGAACAGCCGCGTGACGTTGGCGAGAAGGGTGAACGATTCGAGAACGTTCCGGGCCATCATCGGAATGTAGACGTTCAACTCGAATGCGCCCGCAGCCCCACCCCAGGCGACGGCGGCATCGTTGCCGACTACCTGCGCAGCCACCTGGGTGGCGGCCTCGGGGAGTACCGGATTGACCTTGCCGGGCATGATCGAACTGCCGGGCTGCAGGTCGGGAAGCCGAATCTCGCCCAATCCGGTGAGCGGACCCGAACCCATCCACCGGATGTCGTTGGCGATCTTGGTGAGGGATACCGCGATGGTGCGCATCGCCCCGGACGCCTCGACGAGACCGTCTCGCGCCGCCTGCGCCTCAAAACTGTTCTTCGCCGGCGTGAGCGCGTCGATGCCCGTCGCCTTGACCAGTTCGGCCACCACTTTGGGGCCGAAACCGTCCGGGGCGTTCAGGCCGGTGCCGACTGCGGTGCCGCCGATGGGCAGTTCGCCGAGCCGTGGGAGACACGCCACGATGCGTTCCATGCCGGCTTCCATCTGCCGGGCGTAGCCCCCGAACTCCTGACCCAGCGTCACCGGGACCGCATCCATGAGATGGGTGCGCCCCGACTTCACGACCGTCTTCCACTCGGTGGACTTGTCGAGAAGGGCCAACCGGAGGTGGTCGAGGGCCGGGATCAGGTTCTTCACCGCCGCCTCGGTCGCGGCAACATGAGTGGCGGTGGGGAAGGTGTCGTTCGACGACTGCGACATGTTGACGTCGTCATTGGGGTGGACGACGACACCCGCTGCGGCGGCGATCGAGGCGATCACCTCGTTGGCGTTCATGTTGGAGCTGGTTCCGGAGCCCGTCTGAAAGACGTCGATGGGGAACTGGTCGTCGTGTTTGCCTTCGGCGATCTCACCTGCCGCTGCGATGATCGCGTCGGCCTTCTCGGCATCGAGGAGCCCGAGGTCTTTGTTGACCTGCGCGCACGCTGCCTTCAGAAGGCCCATGGCGCGAATCTGGGTGCGTTCGAGACCTCGACCACTGATCGGGAAGTTCTCGACGGCGCGCTGCGTCTGTGCGCGCCACAGCGCGTCCACGGGGACCCGCACCTCACCCATGGTGTCGTGTTCGATCCGGTACTGCTGCTCGTTGCTCTCCGTCATGAATCAAACATTGCCACTTCCGGACGCTGCGCGCCCGTGCGCCGTTGTGGTTGCTAGGAGCTACCAGAAAGGCGCACGGGCGGCGAAGGCGCTCAGAAGGTCGGCGGAACCGCCCCGTCCTCACCGTCGAAGTCGACGGATGAGTACTCACGAAGCTTCTCGAGGCGGTGGTACGCGTCGATCATGCGGACCGTTCCCGACTTGGATCGCATCACGATGGACTGGGTGGACGCGCCGCCACCGTAGTAGCGGACACCACGCAGCAGGTCACCGTCGGTGACACCGGTCGCGCAGAAGAAGACGTTCTCGCCGGACACCAGGTCTTCGGTGGTCAGCACGCGGTCGAGGTCGTGACCGGCGTCGATGGCCTTCTGACGCTCGGCGTCGTCGGTCGGGGCAAGCCGGCCCTGCAGCGAACCACCCATACAGCGCATGGCGGCGGCGGCGATGATGCCCTCGGGGGTGCCACCGGTGCCGATCAAGATGTCGGTGCCCGACTCCGGACGCGCGGCGGCGATCGCACCCGCGACGTCGCCGTCGGAGATGAGACGGATCCGGGCGCCGGTGTCCCGGACTTCCTGGATGAGCCCGGCGTGCCGCGGACGGTCGAGGATACAGACCGTCACGTCGGAGGTAGACGCCTTGCGGACCTTCGCGACACGCTTGATGTTCTCGGCGACGGGCGCGGTGATGTCGATGACATCGGCGGCGTCGGGACCGACGGCGATCTTCTCCATGTAGAACACGGCGGACGGGTCGAACATCGCGCCGCGCTCGGCGACTGCGAGGACAGCGATCGCATTGGGCATTCCCTTGGCCATCAGGGTGGTTCCGTCGACCGGGTCGACCGCGAAGTCGCAGTCGGGGCCGTCGCCGTTGCCGACCTCTTCGCCGTTGAACAGCATCGGGGCTTCGTCCTTCTCGCCCTCGCCGATGACTACGACACCGCGCATCGAGACCGAGCTCACGAGCTGGCGCATGGCGTCGACGGCGGCGCCGTCGCCACCCTCCTTGTCGCCACGGCCGACCCAGCGACCGGCAGCCATTGCACCAGCCTCGGTGACTCGGACCAATTCGAGAGCAAGGTTTCGGTCCGGGGCCTCGCGGCGTCTCGATGTGGTGCTGGCCGTCATGGGCAGTGCCTCCTGATGCAGTTCCGGTCGACGTTGTACGTCGACGCTGTGCCGGTCGGCCTGTCGGCCGCCGACTGTCGAGTGAATCTCAGGGCTGATTCTCCCAGAAAGTTGTGTGACGTGCGTTGCTGGGGCGACATATCGGGGGACCGAGAATCGTCGTTCGGGGGCCGACCCTGGATACTGGTGTGCGTGGCATCCGATAAACCGCGCATCCTGCACAACAACCGCGACATGGTGTGGTCGCTCGTACCCCTTGTCCTGTTCTGCGTGCTGATCGCCGGTATCGCCAGCCAGTGCACGTTCAGCCCCGGCGGTCCCACGACCGGGCCGATTCCCAGCTTCGACATCGACGCTGCGCTGAAGTACGACGCGAACGACCTTCCGTTCCCGGTTCGTCAACCGGAGACGCCCGAGGGCTGGACACCCAACTCGGGGAGCCGCAGCATCGTCAGTGGTGACGGCGGCGGCGACTCCAGCACCGTCGGCTTCATCACGCCGGCCGGTCGGTACATCCAGCTGACGCAGAGCAACGCGCTCGAAACTGTGCTGGTGCCCTTCGTGGCCGGTGGACCGCGGACGGCCACCGGTACAGAAGACATCGCAGGTCACACGTGGATCGTGTACGGCGGTGAGGGAGTCGAATCGATCTGGGTCTCCGACTTCGGCGACGTCCGGCTCCTCGTGACGGGCAGCGCCTCCGAAGAGGCGTTCGAGCAGCTCACCACGGCCGCGGCCGAAGCCCCGATCCTCGCGGCTTGATCGCAGCCGATTCGTCAGCTCTCGTCGTCGACGTGCGCGAGCGCGGTCTCGACGCGTTTGCGGGCTCCTGCGAGGTGCTCCTCGCACCGCTTCGCGAGAGCCTCCCCGCGCTCCCACAGGGCGAGTGACGCGTCGAGGTCGAGGCCGCCTTGTTCGAGCACCTTGACCACGTCGACGAGTTCGTCACGCGCCGCCTCGTAACCGAGCTCCGCGATGTCGGTGTCGTTTCCGGTGTTGCTCATGTCCTACTTGTCCTTTCCCATCACCGCGGCACGGATTGCGCCGTCGGCGACTCGAACGCGAATTTGGGTGCCCGGCGGGGCGTCGTCGACCGAACGCAATACCTCGGGATCGCCGTCGGGCACGATCCGCTGAACGACGGAATAGCCGCGGGCGAGCGTGGCCGCGGGTCCGAGGGTGGTCAACCGTGCCCGCAGGTACTCGATCGTGGTGCTCTCCGCGGCGATTGCCCGGGTGATGTCGCGGCGGCCCGCCTCGCGCAGTCGCTCGACCTCGTCGCCCCGCTCGTCGAGAGCGCGCACCGGATCGGCGAGCACCGGCCGGCTTCGCAGCTGGGAGATCAGGTGGGATTCGCGCTGTACCCAGTTCCGCAGCGCCGCCGCACTGCGTGAGCGCAGCTCGCTGACCAGCGCCTGCTCGGCGACAGCGTCCGGGACCACCCGTTTGGCGGCGTCGGTGGGGGTAGCGGCGCGCAGATCGGCGACGTGATCGCTGAGCGGGCTGTCGGGCTCGTGTCCGATGGCACTGACGATCGGGGTTGTGCACGCGACGATCGCCCGGCAGAGGGCCTCGTCGGAGAACGGCAGCAGGTCCTCCACGCTTCCGCCGCCGCGGGCCAGAATGATCACATCCACGTGCGGATCGGCGTCGAGTTCCTTCAACGCGTCGAGAATCTGCGGCACTGCGGTGACGCCCTGCACCGGGGTGTTACGAATCTCGAACCGGACGGCCGGCCAGCGGCGCTGCGCCACGCTGAGGACATCGTGCTCGGCGGCACTTGCTCGGCCGGTGATCAGGCCGACGGTCCCGGGAAGGAAGGGCAGCGGGCGCTTGAGCCGGGGGTCGAACAGGCCCTCCGCGGCCAGAAGCGCGCGCAGCCTCTCTATCCGCGCGAGGAGTTCGCCGATTCCGACCGCGCGGATCTCGGTCACTCGCAGCGACACCGATCCGCGGCCGGTGTAGAACGACAACTTCCCGAACATCACCACCCGACTGCCCTCGGTGAGGGGGACAGGGGAGTTCTGCAGCAGCTGAGGTGAGCACGTCACGGAGAGGGACATGTCGACGGACGGATCGCGCAGCACGAGAAACGCCGTCCGGGTACCGGGACGGGCATTGATCTGGGTGATCTGACCCTCGACCCACACACTCCCGAGCCGGTCGATCCACTGTGCGACCTTGGCCGAGACGGTGCGAACCGGCCACGGTTTGTCGGCGGTACTCGGTGCTGTACTGGCTGCGCGGGACTGTGCGGAAGTCACTTGGCCTTGGCGGTGGTGATGCGATTGGTCAGCATGGTCAGGAAGGGTGCCCTGGCAAGGGTCGCCGTCTCGTAGTCCAGCAGCGCTGTCAGGTCCTCGACGGACAGCGAGCGCAGGCGGGCCCGCAACTGGGCAAGGGTCAGCGACGAATAGTCGAGGTAGGCGGCGATCTCGGGTTCGGCGACTGCGGAGGCGGGCTTCGGGGTCGTGGTCTTCGCCACACCGTTGGTACTCGAGGCCTTCAGGCCGGCGGCCGCGGTGGACTTCTCGTCGAGGTCGTCACCCTGAGGGCTGAGGGAGTACAGCGCGAAGCGGCCGGGCCCGGCGGGACGATCGTCCGGCGCGTCCTCGATGTCGGGTTCTCCGTCGGTGTCCTCGTCGAACACCGCCCAGGACGGCTGCTCTTCGTCGTGCGTCCAGTGGATGAGGGCAAAAGCCTGGTCACCCTTGATGGCCAGCGCCGTCATGGTCTGCTGGACACGCATCGTGGTCTGCAGCACCTGGCTGACCGCAGTCATCGGCAGAGTGACCGCCGTCGTGGGCAGCCTCCTGGCTTCTTCGACGGCCGTCACGGCGATTCCAGCGGCGACGCGCGCCACGAACGGGGGACGAATCATGCTCACAGCCTGCCTGACATCGGCACGTTTGGGTAGCCGACGTGCCCACAGCGTGGACGACTCGACTCGATGACGCGCACAGTACCCCTCCCGAGGCCCGGCGAAAGTGTCCTAGCCGGGGGGTGACCCGTACGCTGGAACCATGTCTTCGGCTGTTCCACTCAATGTGGGTATCACACGTTCGGCAGATTCGGGAGTGCATGCGAGCGGTGAGAAGCGAGTGCTGCTCGCTGAACCCCGCGGGTACTGCGCCGGCGTCGACCGCGCTGTCGAGACGGTCGAGAAGGCGCTGGAAAAGCACGGCGCCCCGATCTACGTCCGCAAAGAAATCGTCCACAACCGCCACGTGGTGGAAACACTCACCGAGCGCGGCGTGATCTTCGTCGACGAAACCGACGAGGTGCCCGAGGGTGCGTTGCTCGTATTCTCTGCGCACGGTGTGTCGCCGGCCGTGCACGAGTCGGCCGCAGCCCGCAATCTCCGCACCATCGATGCGACGTGTCCACTGGTCACCAAGGTGCACCAGGAAGCGAAACGGTTTGCCCGCGACGACTACGACATTCTCCTCATCGGCCACGAGGGCCACGAGGAAGTGGAAGGCACTGCCGGCGAAGCCCCCGACCATGTGCAACTGGTCGACGGACCCGAGTCGGTGGATGCCGTCTCGGTCCGCGACGAGTCGAAGGTCATCTGGCTGTCGCAGACCACGCTGAGCGTCGACGAGACCATGCAGACCGTGGCGCGGCTGCGGGAGAAGTTCCCCCACCTGCAGGATCCCCCCAGCGACGACATCTGCTACGCCACCCAGAACCGTCAGGTGGCGGTCAAGGCGATGGCGCCCGAGTGCGATCTGGTGATCGTGGTGGGCTCCCGCAACTCGTCCAACTCGGTGCGTCTCGTCGAGGTGGCCCTCGGAGCCGGCGCGAAAGCGTCGTACCTCGTCGACTTCGCCCGCGAGGTGGATCCGGCGTGGCTCGACGGTGTTCGCACGGTCGGCATCACTTCAGGCGCCTCGGTGCCGGAAATTCTCGTGCGCGGTGTGATCGACCTACTGGCCGAACACGGGTTCCACGACGTCCAGCCGGTCACGACTGCCAACGAGACCCTCGTCTTCGCGCTCCCCCGGGAGCTTCGCGCCGCCCGGCACTGACACCGTGCCGACCGCCCGGGGTCAGCGGGGCTGCTCGGTCTCGAACGGTGGTTCGTAGCGGTCCCGGTAGCGCACCTGAGGGATCGGGTGAGCAGGCACGTCGGTGGAACGGTAGCGGGCCGTCGGCCGCTGCGGAGTCGATCGCGGTGTCTGTGCCGATCGCGGGGCTTCTGTGGACCGGGACGGCTGTGCGCTGCGCGGTACCTGGGTAGAGCGGGGTGCCTGCGAGATCCTGTCGGATACCGGCGGTGGGGGAGTGGGGCGTCCCGAAGACGCCGACCGACGCGGAGGCGGGCTGTCGGCCCGCCGCGCCGAGGAGCGAGGGTGCTCCCGGGCGGAACGCCTCGGCCGCAGCCTCGTGGCCGACTCGTCGGCATCCGCTGAAGTTCGACGTGTGCGCGTGCCCTCGCGTACCGAACGAGGCGTGCGGCGCCGTTCCGACGTACGGGCGGGCCCGGTTCGACGCTGCTGCAGCAGGAAGAGCCGCAGCCCGCCGATCACCAGGACGACGACTGTGGCGGCCAGCATGATCGGGAACCGGTTCACCAGCGGGTACGCGACGTTGATGGCGAGATCCCGCAGTGCTGTGCTGTTCTCTTCCGCGATCAGGCTCTGGCCCAGCGGTACGCCGACGAACAGAATCAGCGGCGGCTGCACGATGGCGGTGAAGAGAGCGCTGTTGCCGGCAGCCACCACGGCGAGGACGCAGCCGAGGAAATAGAACGTCGAGAACGCCGCGGTGAGTTCGCTCCCGCCCGCCGCATCGGCCACGAACCCGAGACAGGTGACTCCGACGGCCAGGAGAATGACACCCCACCAGGGAAGACCGGGAACCGACACGACAATCGACTGCCGATCGAGCGGCACCCCGGAGCGAGCACGTTGGGTTGCAGACACACAACGACAGTAGCGGCAACATGTCGACTGTCGCCGTTGGCGTGACCGGTCGGAGACCGGACTCGCACGGTAATTGTGCCGTTCCTCACTAATCGGCGGCACGACGTCGCCCTCTGTCCGGGCGCCGCCGATCGGTTTCCCGCCACGCGGCGGGGGTGTTCGGGATTTGTCGGCACCGTGCTCTACCGTCCGAGACATGAGGATCCTGCACACGTCGGACTGGCACATCGGACGCACGTTCCACGGAGTGGATCTGCTCGCCGATCAGTCCCGGGTGCTCGACTCGATCGCCGCACTGGTCCGCGAGTATTCGGTGGACGTCGTGGTGGTTCCCGGCGACGTGTACGACCGCTCGATTCCCAGTGCGGACGCCGTCACGGTGTGCAACCGCGGCTTCGAAGAGATCCGCGACGCCGGTGCCGTCATCATCGCGACATCCGGCAACCACGACTCCGCCGCGAGGCTGGGCGCGGGCGCCGCCTTCTCCCGGGCGGGCGGTCTGCACTTGATGACCACGGTGGCCGGCATCACCTCCCCCGTCGTGCTGGACGACGAGCACGGTCCCGTCGCGTTCTACGGGATTCCCTACCTGGAACCGGAGATCACCCGCACTCAGCTCGGCGTCCCCGCTGCCCGATCGCACGCGGACATTCTCGATGCGGCCATGGATCGTGTGCGCGCGGACCTCGACGCCAGGGCCGCCGACGCACCGGGTACGAGGTCGGTCGTGCTGGCTCATGCCTTCGTGGTGGGGGCCGAGGCCACAGGGTCGGAGCGGTCCATCTCGGTCGGTGGGGTCGAGACCGTGTCGGCGTCGGCGTTCGGCGACGTCGACTACGTCGCGCTGGGCCACCTGCACTCACCGCAGACGCTGGCCGAGCACATTCGGTACTCGGGGTCGCCACTGCCGTACTCTTTCGGTGAACGCAGTCACCGCAAGTCCGTCTTCCTGATCGACCTTGCCGCGGATGGGCTCCGCCGTGTCGAGCGGGTGGATCTGCCCGTGGTCCGAGGGCTACGACAGCTCACCGGCACCCTGGAAGAATTACTCGAAGGCGAGCATTTCGGGGACGCGGAGGAGTGCTACGTATCGGCGGTCCTCACCGATCCGCAGCGCCCCGTCGACGCCATGCGCTCTCTGCAGACCCGATTTCCGTTCGCCGTCCACCTGGAATGGCAGCGACCGGCAGGCACCGAGGATTTGCGGTATCGCGAGAAGGTACACGGGCGCAGCGACGTGCAGATCACCCGCAGCTTCCTGACCGATGTGCGCGGCGAGCCGTCCCCGCGCGAGGTCCGCCTCGTGGAGGCCGCGCTCGGTCATGCCGACCGTGCCGGGGAGGACACGGCCGGGGTCGTGGTGCTGGAACAGTCGGCATGAGACTGCATCGACTCGAAGTCGAGGCGTTCGGACCGTTCGCGAATTCGGTCGAGGTCGATTTCGACCGACTCGGCGCCGACGGCCTCTTTCTGTTGCACGGGCAAACCGGTGCGGGCAAGACCACGGTGCTCGACGCGGTGGCCTTCGCGCTGTACGGCACGGTTCCCGGTGCGCGCAGGGACGGGAAGCGGCTCCTCTCCGACCATGCGCCGGCCGGTTCCGTGCCGACGGTGACGCTCGAGGTGACCATTTCCGGTCGCCGCCTCCGGCTGGTCCGCAGTCCCGAATTCGAACGCCCGAAACGTCGCGGTTCGGGAACGATCAAGGAGAACGCCAAAGCGACTCTCACCTGGCTGGACGGGCGAGGAGAACACCTGTCCCGAATCCCCGACATCGCCGAGGAGATCGGCCGGTTGATGGGGATGAGTGCCGACCAGTTCTTCCAGGTGGTGCTTCTCCCGCAGGGTGAGTTCGCCCGATTTCTGCGTGCCGACAACGAAGAACGCGGACAGCTCCTCGAGCGGTTGTTCGACACCACGCGGTTCGGGACGGTGGAGGAGTGGTTCCTGAACAGGCGGCGAGCGAGCGCTCATGACCTGGACGAGCATCAGCGTTCCATCGACGTGCTGATCGCCAAGGTCGCGACGGCAGCGGGTATCGAGGGCGGTGCGGACGCCGATCCTGTCACGTGGGCGCACAAACTGGAGGAAGAGGCGCGCGCCACCCGCGATGTTGCCGTCGATGAGCTCGAGAAGGTCAAGTCGGACGCGGCCCTGACGCGAGATGCTCTGGCGCAGGCGCGCCGCATCCTCGAACTCCAGAACCGGCGTACCCGGGCAGAGGCCGAACTCGCCGCCTACGAGGCCGGAGCTTCGGAACGGGCGGTTCTCGCCGCCGAGGTCGCCGCGGCGCGGCGGGCGGAGCCGGTTGCCGTCGTCGTCCGCGAAGCGGACGCTGCCCGCGACAAGGCGGCGACCGCGGCGCGGCGGGTTGCCGCCATCGCAGACCGGCTGTGTTCGACGGCAGGTGGCGCCGAGGTGGTCGAGCAATTGTCGTGGCCGCCGAACAGTGAAGAGCGTGAACATCTTCGAACCTGCATCCGGTCGTGGCGCGACGATGTCGTCCGCCTCGACGGTGTGCTTGCAGAGGCGGAAGTGGGGGACCGGCTCGACGTCGAACTCGGCCGGCTGCGCGCCCGGGAAGTCGGGCTGGCCGACACCCGCGCGGAGCTTGCCCGCGAACGCGAGGAGCTGCCCGGCGCCATTCGGGTCGCGGAGCGTGCGCTCGACGAGGCCGAGAAGGCTCGTGTGTCGTTACCGGGGCTCGAGGATGTTCGTGCTCGCGCGGCCGACGCCGCCGCGGCCGCCGCAGAGCTTCGGCAGTGCCGTGACCGCCGCGACGCACTCGAGCGCGCCGTGCTCGACGCCCGGCGAACACACCAGGATGCCCGCGAACACTGGCTGACGCTCCTGCAGCGCCGGATTCTGGGGATGGCCGCCGAACTCGCGGGCACGCTCGAGGACGGTAAACCGTGCCAGGTGTGCGGTTCGGTGGAGCACCCCGACCCCGCGGCGGAGTCCGAACTGTCGGTCACCAAGGCAGATGAGGATGCGGCCCTCGCAGCGGAACAGAAGGCCGCGGTGCAGGTGAACACTGCGGCAGAGGCTCTGGCAACGGCAGACCGCACAATCGACGTTCTGGTCCAGCGTTGCGGGGACGGCGACGCCGACCACCTCGGGGCCGAACTCGCCTCCGCGGAGGCGGCACTGCGCCATGCGAGCGACCTCGGCGAGCAGGCCGCGTCGCGGGCCCGCCATCTCGGTGAGCTCCGCGACCGTGAGACGCAACTGCACACTCGTTCGCACGACCTTGCGGTCGAGGCTGCCACCGTCGCCGAGAAAATCACCTCGGGTGCCGCGCAGCTCGAGGAGATCCGGGCGCGGGTGCGGGAGGCCGCAGGCGAGGACGAGAGTCCCGCGGCCCGCCGCGCCCGCATCGCGGTGCTGGCGGACGCCGCGTCCGAACTGCTCGACGCCCGGGACGAGGGAGCAGCCGCCGAGTCTTCAGCCCAGGAACTGGCCGCGAAGGCCGAACTACTCGCTCGCGAAGCGGGATTCGACCGAACGAGCGACGCGGTGGCGGCGGTGCGTCCCGTTGCCCGACAGGACGAAATCGACGCCCGACTCACCGCTGCCCGTGATGCCGAGGTCGGTGCCCGCCGAATACTCGACGAACCGGAGATCGCCGCGGTCGCAGATGCAGCGCCGGTCGACCTGGGGTCCGTCCAGCAGGCACACGACGCCGCAACGGAGGCGGTCGACGTCGCGGTGGCGGTGGCGTCGGAGGCCGAACGACGACTACTCGACCTCGAGCGTTTCGTCGGCCAGCTCGAGAGAGCTGCCGCGGCCATCGCCCCGATGCAGGCGGAACACGAGGAACTGGCCGCCCTCGCCGAGGTGATCGCCGGTCGTGGTCAGAACTCACGCAAGATGTCGCTGCGCTCCTATGTGCTTGCTGCCCGGCTCGAGGAAGTCGCGGTGTCGGCGTCCGCCCGGTTGAGCCGGATGTCCGCTGGCCGCTACTCGTTCGTCCACACCGACGAGGCCGGCCCGCGTGGGCGTCGTGGTGGCCTCGGACTCGATATCCGCGACGACTACACCGGCGTCGTGCGGTCGGCGAAGACGCTGTCCGGCGGCGAGTCGTTCCTTGCCTCGCTGTCGCTGGCCCTCGGACTCGCTGACGTGGTCGCGGCGGAGTCCGGCGGCGTCGTCCTCGACACCATGTTCATCGACGAAGGGTTCGGCACCCTCGACGCCGACACGCTCGACTCGGTGATGGGCGTGCTCGACGAACTACGGGACGGTGGTCGCGTGGTCGGTATCGTCAGCCACGTCGACGAGATGCGTCAGCGAATCCCCAGTCGCCTCCACGTGGTTCGTGGACGCACCGGCTCGACGCTCGAGGTGATCGCGGGCTGAGCGCCGATCACTCGGCCTGCGGTGTGATCGCTTTGGGAGCGATACCTTTCGGAGCCACGGCAGCCTCGTCGATCGTCACGCCCTCCCGCTCGGCATCGTCGATGTCCTCGTCGGCGGCGACGTCGTCGGGGATATTCGCCTCGGCACTCTTCTCGTCGATCTGTTCGCCGATGTAGCGCACCACGACGGCGGCCACGGCGGCGGTAGGCACCGCGAGGAAGGCGCCGACGATGCCGAATACCGACGCGCCCGCGGTGACGGCGAGCAGCACCACGACCGCGTGCAGTTTCATGCTCTTGCTCTGCAGGACCGGTTGGAGCACGTTGCCTTCGATCTGCTGGACCACCAGGATGATGATCAGCACGATCACTGCGGTGGTGAGCCCGTTGGCCACCAAGGCGACGAGGACGGCGAGGGCCCCGGCGACGAAGGCACCGACGATCGGGATGAAGCCACCGATGAAGGTCAGGATCGCGAGGACCGGCGCGAGGGGCACCCCGAGGATGAGCAGTCCGGCGCCGATGAACACCGCGTCGATGAGGCTCACCAGCGCCTGCGTTCGGATGAATCCGCCGAGGGTGTCCCACATCCGGCCGAGCACGACTTCGAGGTGTCGGCCGGCGCGGCCGCCGCTCACCGAGTGGAGCCAGGGGATGAAGCGCGGTCCGTCCTTGATGAAGAAGAACGACAGAACCAGCACCAGGCCGAGGGTGAGGAGCAGTGAGCTCGCGGTGCTGACGCCGGTGAAGACGCCGGACGCGATGACCGTTCCACTTTCCTGGACCTTCGCGATGATGGTGTGGATACCCTCGTCGATCTGGTCGTCCTTGAGGTTGATCGGCGGACCCTGCAACCAGTCCTGCACCTGGTTGATGCCCTCGGTGGCCTTGTTGGCCAGCTCAGGAGCCTGGCTGACCACCGAGGGCACGATGCCGGCGATGACGCCCGCGAGCACCGCGATGAACAGGACGAGTGTGGTCGCGGCGGCGGCCGCGGGGGGAATGCTTCGTTTGGTCATTGCCCGCGTCGGCGGCCACAGCACGGTGCACACGACGATCGCGAGGAGCACTGGGAGGACGATCACCCAGAGCTTCTCGATGATCCACCCGAACAGCAACGCTCCGAGCGCGATCGCAACGAGAACGAGCGACCACTTGGCCAACCACATACCGCCGAGCCCGATGAGATGCCCGCGATCGGGTTTGGTGATCTCCTGCCCGGGCGCTGCCGGGGCTTCCTGCTCCGCCACAGTTGGTCCTCCCTCGTCTCGCAGACATATCCGCCGTATCGCCCCGGTCCGCGAGGGCGGACCGGTGACGGCACTGACCGCGTGTGCCGACTGTCCGTCCAGCCGATCGTACTGACAGCGCCGCCATGTGCGGTCAGCAGCAGCGGGCACCAGGATTCGCGTCGGCGTCGGCGTACCGGGCGCGCCAGTACTCGCGTTCGCTCGGAACGGCTGCACCGGGATGACATCGGCGGAGGTGGTCGACATACCGGGAATAGTCGTGATCACCCATCAACGAGCCCGTCCACCACCAGGCCGTCCGGAGAGCTCCGACAACCCTATTCGTCATGGTGATGCGCCTTTCCGGTAATGGTGTGGGCCGCACCGGGCGCGCGGACGACGCCCTCGGCGATCAGGTCGTTCCATTCCTTCTCGAGCCCCTTCTCCGCAGTGGTGGGCACGAAACCGGCGGGTGCGAAGATCTTGGACTGCTGCTCGGGCGATTCGGTGGTGGGTAGACCGCCCGCCCGGAACGCCTTGATGCACACGAGCAGTCCGGCAGCCACCACGACCAGGACCAGTCCGGCGAAGACGATGGACAGTGTTCCCTGGATGAAGGTGTTGCGGATGACCGCGTCGATGGCGTCCGGTGTCTTCGCCGAACCGAAGCTCGTCTTACCGGCTTCCTTGGCGTCCTTGAAAGCGGCGTGCTGGGACCAGTAGCCGATGGAGGTGTTGCCCGAGAAGATCTTCTGCCACGACGCCGTCATCGTGACGATCAGGTCCCAGACGAGCGGCACCCCGGGAATCCACGCCCACTTGAAGAGGCCCTTCTTCATGACGACGGCGAGGACCACGGTCAGGGCGATGGCAGCGAGGAGCTGGTTGGCGATTCCGAACAGCGGGAAGAGTGTGTTGATGCCGCCGAGCGGGTCGGTGACTCCCATGAGCAGGATGGCACCCCAGAGTCCGACGACAGCCAGTGAGCACACCCAGGCGCCGACGCGCCACGACGGATCCTTGAACTTGCGGGCCGGTCCCCCGAAGTTGCCGAGGGAATCGGAGAGCATGAAGCGGGCGACACGCGTACCGGCGTCCACCGTGGTGAGAATGAACAGCGCTTCGAACATGATCGCGAAGTGGTACCAGAACGATTTGAGTGCAGTACCCCCGAGGAATTGGCTGAGCACCTCTGACATGCCGAAGGCAAGTGTGGGTGCACCGCCGGTGCGCGAGATGATCGATTCCTCACCGACGTTCTCGGCGGCTTCCGACAGGGTGCCGGGGGAGATGTCGGGACTGGTCAGTCCGAGCCCGTTCACGTAATCCGCTGCGGTCTCCGGAGTTCCACCGGTCAGGGTGGACGGGGCGTTGAGGGCGAAGTACAGGTGCTGATCGATGATGCAGGCGGTGACGAGCGCCATGATGGCCACGAACGACTCGGTGAGCATGCCGCCGTAGCCGATGAGGCGGGTCTGCTTCTCCTTCTCCAGCAACTTCGGAGTGGTGCCGGACGCGATGAGCGCATGGAAGCCGGACAGCGCGCCGCACGCGATCGTGATGAACAGGAACGGGAAGAGCGATCCGGCGAACGCGGGGCCGTTTCCCTGGATCGCGAAGGTGGTGACGTCCGGCATCTTGATGGTGGGCCGGGCGACGAGGATTCCGACTGCCAGAAGAACGATCGTGCCGATCTTCATGAACGTCGACAGGTAGTCGCGCGGTGCGAGTAGAAGCCACACGGGCAGGACCGACGCCGCGAATCCGTAGGCGATCATCAGCCACGCGATGGTGACCTTGGACAGTGTGAACCAGTCGGCGCCCCAGGAGGTGTCGGCGACCCAGCCGCCGGCGACGATGGCGGCGAGCAGGAGGACCACGCCGATGAGAGAAACCTCCGCCACCTTGCCGGGTCGGAGGTATCGCAGGTAGACGCCCATGAAGAGGGCGATCGGGATCGTCATCGCGATGGAGAAGACACCCCAGGGGCTTTCGGCGAGCGCGTTGACGACCACCAGGGCCAGGACGGCGATGAGAATGATCATGATGACGAACACGCCGATCATGGCGGCGACACCACCGACCAGTCCGAGTTCGTCCCGTGCCATCTGTCCGAGGCTTCGCCCGCGCCGTTTCGTCGAAATCCACAGGACGAGGAAGTCCTGCACGGCGCCGGCGAAGACGACACCGATGATGATCCAGAGGGTGCCGGGTAGGTAGCCCATCTGCGCGGCGAGTACTGGGCCGACGAGTGGTCCCGCACCGGCGATGGCGGCGAAGTGGTGCCCGAAGAGCACCCGCCGATCCGTCGGCATGTAATCCTTGCCGTTCTCCAGAATCTCGGCCGGTGTCGCCAGGTCGTCACGGGGTTTGACGATCCTGCTCTCGATCAGCCGCGCATAGAAACGGTAGGCGATGAGGTAGGTGCAGACGGCAGCGACCACGAACCACACGGCACTGATGTTCTCGCCGCGGACGAACGCGATCATCGCCCACGCGATGCCGCCGAGAATGCCCAGGACGATGAAGACGATCCGTGTCGTCGGGGAAATCGGGGTGCGGTCCACGACTCCCACCGGTGGCAGATCGGGGTCCGTCCTCAGATATTCGACCTCGGGTTCGGGGGCGGCTTTCAGAGCCATCTCGATCTCCTTTCCAGCGTTCCCGCCGTCATTGTGTGGCAGGGGAACGGTGTGGGCGCGGCTTCCGGTGTTATGGCCTCCGTCACCCTATTGCCCCCACATTGTCAGTGTGAGCCGACCCGGGAAATGTCGCCCGTTTATCTGAGCGCGAACCCGGGCAGGCTGAAGGAAGAGCCCGGCACTTCGACGGCTCGCCCGCATCCGCGCGGCGGAGCGCCGGAACTGCCGGACCCGAGGAGCTTCGTCGAACGGAGACGCGCGATGAGTGAGACCGTGCTCGTATGCCTGCCGTATGCCGGTTCCGGTGCGTCGTTCTTCCGAGGGTGGCGGAGTTTCGCTCCGCGAGGACTGGAGGTCGCGCCGTTGCAATTGCCCGGGCGCGAGGAGCGGTTCGTGGACCCTCCTCTCACCGAGGTCGCGGAGGCGGTCGACGACCTGCTGCCCCGGGTGCTGCCGATCGGGCACGGTGCGGAGCGGGTCGCGATCTTCGGCCACAGCCTGGGCGCGATCCTTGCCTATGAGCTCGCCCATCGACTCGCCGGTCAAGGCGGTGTGCCGCTCACCCATCTGTTCGTGAGCGGGTCGCCCGGTCCGGCGACGGTCCGGGAGATACGTGCGTCGCTGCTGGATGACGAGGGTTTCCTCGCGCAGGTGCACGAACTCGCCGGTTACTCGCACCCGGCGTTGGAGAATCCCGAACTGCGGGAACTTCTCCTTCCGGTCCTCCGCGCCGACGTCGAGATGCACGAGAACTACCGGCCGCCGCCGCATCCGCTGCTGGACATCCCGGTCACCGCGCTTCGTGGACGCGAGGATCATCTCGTCAGCGCCGAACAGGCAGCGCAGTGGAAAGAGGTCACCACCGGCGAGAGCACGGTCGTGGAACTCGACGGTGGTCACATGTACCTCACCGACCATCCCCATGCACTCCTACGACTCGTCGCGTCCCGCCTCTCGGTCACCGAACCGCGATGAGCCCCTCTCTGGAAGGTAAGACCGCCGTCGTCACCGGTGCCGCGCGGGGCATCGGACGCGCCTGTGCGATCGACTTCGCTGCGGGCGGGGCGGACGTCATGCTGCTCGACGTGTGCGGGGACATTCCGGGTGTTCCCTACCCACTGGGCTCCACGAGCCAGCTCGAGTACACCGCCGACCTGTGCCGCGGATACGGAGTTGCCGTGCTGACGCGCGCGGTGGACGTGCGGGTGCGCAGCGAAATCGACGCTGCCGTCGACGCGGCACACGAACGTTTCGGCCACGTCGACGTATTGGTCAACAACGCGGGAATCGCGGCACCGTCGGGAACGCTCGTCCACGAGATCGACGAGGACGAATGGCAATTGATGATCGACGTCGACCTCTCGGGGGCGTGGCGGGCGATCGCCGCCACGGGCCGGATCATGGTGGCGCAGCGCAGCGGCAGCATCATCAACATCAGTTCCACGGCGGGCATCGTCGGGTACAGACGCTTCGCCGGTTACGTTGCCGCCAAACACGGATTGGTCGGCCTGACAAAGGCCGCCGCCTTGGACTATGCGCCCAGTGGTGTCCGCGTGAATGCGCTGTGCCCCGGATCGGTCCGCGACAGTCCCGCCTTCGAAGGCCGGATGCTCGCCGAGATCGCTCGATCGCTCGGCATTCGAGTGGAGGAGCACGAGTCGGTGTTCGTGCAGTCCCAACCGAACAATGCACTCATCGATCCGGAGGATGTTGCTGCGGCTGCCCGGTGGCTCGCGTCCGACGAATCACTGCGGGTCACCGGATCGGTCGTCACGGTCGACGGCGGCTTCTCGGCGCGGTGACGCGGAACATCCAGGGGCAGGTCCGCGGTGCGCCCGGGCGCTTCTCGGCAGGCGCCTCGGAACGTTTCTTCGGTAGAATCGACCCATGCACCAATCCCATTGGGGTCGGGCTGGGCTGGCGCGCACGGCGTACGGCCATGCACTGTCGGTGCGCATTTCCCTGGGCTCCTCGGCCGACGAAGGCTTGAATCGAGAGCGGTGGAACGGCGATACCCTCGCACGCACTCTCGAGGCGGCGAGTAACCGGTGGTGGGGCAACGAAGTGCCGCATCCGCGGCTGTGGATCGAACGCGTCGACGCTGCCTCCACCGACTCGGTGGCACGACGACAACTCGATGCCGAACTACGCAGGCCGATGAGTATCGACGGGCCGGTGATGCGGGCTGTGCTGCTGCGATACTCAGACGGCGCGGCCGATCTCGTCGTCACTGCGGATCGCCGGGACCTGGATCCACCGTCGCTGAGCACGGTGGTGGATGTCCTTCTGGGCAACCGCGATCCCGACTCCCTCACCGCGGAACCTGTGCGGCGGCGCCCCGACGGGCGTGCCCTGCTGCCACCGCCGACAACGATCCCGGGGGGATGCACCCGGTTCGCCTGGATGGCAGGTCGGGAACCGAGTCCACACCCCCCGCTGGTCGAGGTATCGCTGGGCCGGCAACAGTGTGAGGTCGCAGCCCGTGTCGCACTCGCGGCCGGGAGGGTCCTGGGGCGCTACGAAGACCTCGACACGGTGCGAGTCGGTCTGTGGTCGCCGGTTCCCGACAGACCCGTGGATGTGTTGCGAGGACAGCACGAATTCGGTGTGTTGTCGGTCGACTGTGCCGAAGGTTCCGCACCTGAACATGTTTCGCAACCACCGATGGCGGCGGATGACGGCACCGAACCCAGTGCCGACTCTTCGGACCCTGCCCGGGAGAGCGCCGGCAGTGTTCCGGTCGGCGTCCTGGGCGGCGCCTGCGGATACCCTGGCTCGGAGCGACGATGGCTGCCCTGCCAGACCCCACCGTTTCCGCTCACTCTCGCCGTGGTCGTCGAAAAGTCGGGGGACGCATCGCTGCAGGTGCATGCACAACCGTATGTGGTGAACGAGCAGGCGGCACGGCAATTCGCACATCACGTGGTCGAGATGTTCCGCCGGCTCGGCGTCGAAGGTTCGGGCTCCGAGCATGACGACGTGTTCGTGTCCGAAGAGGATCACCTCGGGGTGGCCGAAACACCGAACGGCGTGCCGGACCGGTCGCAGCGGATCGACACCGTGTTCCGGCAGCGGGCCCGTGAGAGGCCGTACTCGGTCGCGCTGGTGCAGGGCCGCCGCACACTCACCTACGGCGAATTGGACGAGCAATCACGCTGGGCCGCAGTCGGACTCCGGGAATGTGGTGCCTCGCCCGGTGATCGTGTCGGAGTGTGCCTGGACCGATCCATCGAGCTCATCGTCACGATGCTGGCGATTCTCCAGGTGGGTGCGGCGTTTGTGCCCATGGACTTCCGGCACCCACCGGACCGCCTCGAGTACACCGCCGGTGACGCCGGGATTCGCCTGGTCGTCACCGACCGGCCGGACATCAGCTGGGGTGACGGAATACGCGCGGTGTCTCCGCAGGATCTCGAGGCCGCGGCGAGTGCTGCTTACCC
Source organism: Rhodococcus sp. USK13 (assembly GCF_018343855.1). NCBI lineage: Bacteria > Bacillati > Actinomycetota > Actinomycetes > Mycobacteriales > Nocardiaceae > Rhodococcus > Rhodococcus sp. USK13. The sequence continues at coordinate 2,983,991 of NZ_CP069242.1, forward strand.
CGACGGGGCCCGCTCACCCGGGCCGGAGGCCGGTGTGGGCGACGCCGCCGCTGTGGCGTACGTGATCTACACATCCGGGTCGACGGGCCGTCCCAAGGGTGTGCTCATTCCCCACCGCAATGTGCTCGCTCTCCTCGCCGCCACCGACACAGAATTCGCTCTCGCGCCCGAGGACACCTGGTCGATGTTCCATTCTTCGGCGTTCGACTTCTCGGTATGGGAGATCTGGGGTGCGTTGCTCACAGGCGCCCGGCTGGTCATCGTGCCGTACTGGATATCCCGCTCACCCGTCGAATTCCACACCCTCCTCGCGGAGGAAGGCGTGAGCGTGCTGAGCCAAACACCCTCCGCCTTCGGGCAACTCATGGTGGCCGACCGTGAACTGCCGAGCTTGAACCGCCTCCGGTTGGTCGTCTTCGGTGGGGAGTCGCTCGACACGCGCATGCTCGTGTCGTGGATGGACCGCTACCCGGAGTCGACATGCCGATTGGTCAACATGTACGGCACCACCGAGACCACCGTGCACGTCACCGCCCACACCGTGACGCGGCGGGACGCGTTGTCGAATTCGAAGGTGGTGGGCAGGCCGTTGCCGGGGTGGTCCGTGCGCCTTCTCGACGATCGTGGCCGTCCCGTGCCCACAGGTGTGACCGGTGAAATCTATGTCGGTGGAGCGGGCGTCGCGCTCGGGTACCTCAACCGGCCCGAGCTGACCGAGCAACGGTTCGTGTGCTGGCGAAACGGCGAAAAGCTCTACCGTACGGGCGACCGGGGACGCCTTCACGGCGACGGCACTCTCGAGCACCTGGGCCGGCTGGATACTCAGGTGCAGATTCGTGGATTTCGGGTGGAACTCGGTGAGGTGCGGGGTGTGCTGCTCGACGACCCTCAGGTCACGGCTGCGGCAGTGGTGGCCACGGACGCCGACGACGATCCGGCAGGACCGGGCATCGATGCATACGTGGTCGCGCGCGGCGGGACACCGGCGTCGATACGTCAACGCGCTGCCACGTTCCTGCCCGAGTACATGCTGCCGCGCACCATCACCATCGTCGACGCGCTTCCTCTCACGATCAACGGCAAATTGGACACTGCCCGACTTCCGGTGCCCGATAGGCTTTTCCCGCCGCCGCCCACCCGGGCACCGGAGGTGACATCGACGAACGATCTGGCTACCACTCTCACCGACATCTGGGAGTCCGTCCTCGGCGTTCCCGTCGGCGCCGACGACAACCTGTTCGAGCTCGGCGGAAACTCGTTGTGCGCCATCAAGGCCGACAGCATGATGCGCAGACTCGGCCTACCGGTACTGCCGATGCGTGAACTGTATCTTCGGCCGAGTATCCGGGGAATCTGCCAGACGCTGGACAGACTCTATCCTTCGGCGGACCCGGCGGACCCGGCGGACCCGGCGGACCCGGCGGACCCGGTGAACTCGGCGGACCCGGTGAACTCGGTGGACAAATAGCGTTCGACGACGGCCCCGATTTCTCGGGCAGGTTCCGGTTGCATCATGTCGTTGTGACTACACGCGACCGCATGCTCGTGGACGGTGCCGTCAACCGCGGTTCGCCAGGCATCGACGGCGCGTACGGCAGCGCCGTTCTGTGTGGTGCCGCTCGCGGTGAAGAACAGCAGATCCCCGGAGAATGATGCGGGCGCGAACCGGCCCAGCATGCGGGTGGAGTTGGCGTATCCCTCATTGATTCGCCGAAGATGTTCGGCGGTGAGCCCGGCCACCGCCGATCCGTATGCGCGCTGTATCAGGAGTGCGGCCTCGTCGTACGTCAGTTCCTCTTCCTGTGATCGTGTGCCGGCGTCGACGCCGAGTCCCGCGAGCAACTCCGGGATCGGCAGTGCCGCGGCGTGTTCCTCGTCCGGATTGCCCGGATAGCTGTCCAGCAGAACCAGCGCCGCGACCTCGTCACCGCCGGTGTGCAGTGCGGTGGCCATGGCGTGAGCGATCGTCCCACCGAGCGACCAGCCGAGGAGATGGTAGGGGCCCTCCGGTTGAACTGCCTTGATCTCGTCGATGTACCGCCGGGCCAATTCGTCGATCGACTCGTATTCGGATCCGCCGCTGATGGCGGGCAATTGCAACCCGTATACGGGACGGTCCGGCGAGAGGTGGCGCACGAGAGAGGTGTATGCCCAGGCCAGCCCGATCCCGGCATGCACACAGAACAGAGGTGGCAGAGATCCGCTCGGTCGGAGCGGAACGAGCACACGTAGTGCCGCGTCGACGGTGTCGGCCTCGCCGATAGCCTCCGATTCTGCATCGAGCCGCGCGGCCAGCCCTGCCGTCGTCGGATCGAGGAACAACGCCTGCAGAGGCACCGTGCGTCCTAGCCGCTTCTCCAAGGAGGTGACCACGCCGATCGCGGTCAACGAGGTGCCGCCCAGAGCAAAGAAGTTGTCGTCCACACCGATCCGTCCGGCGTCGGTGTCACCGCTGTCCGGTGCGAGTGCCTCCACGAAAGCGTCGAGAACGACGCGTTCGGTGGCGGTTCGAGGACTGCGGGACCGGATGGATTCCGGACGGAACGCCGGCTCCGGCAGCGCGCTTCGATCCAGTTTCCCGGCGGGTGTGAGCGGAATGTGGTCGAGCGAAACGATGGCGGCGGGAATCATGTGCGCGGGCAGCAGTGTGGACAGGTATGAGGTCAGTGCCTCCGGATCGGCCGATCCGGTATCGGACTGTATGTAGGTGACGACGACGGGGGTGCCGCCCGGACCCGGTCTGCTGACAGTTGCAGCGAAGGAGACGTCGGGGTGAGTGCTGAGCGCGGTGTCGATCTCGCCCGGTTCGATCCGGAAGCCTCGGACCTTGATCTGGAAGTCGGTGCGTCCCAGATGCTCCAGCGTGCCGTCGGAATGTGCACGCACCAGGTCGCCGGTGCGGTACATCCGGCCACCGGTCTCTGTGAAGGGACAGGCCACGAAGTGGTGCGCCGTCGTCGCGGGCCGGGCGTTGTATCCACGGGCGAGTCCTGGACCGGCGAGGTACAGTTCGCCGGGAGTGCCCGCAGGGACGGGGTGGAGTCGGTCGTCCAGCACAGCAGCAACAAATCCGCGGGTCGGCAGGCCGATGGTGACGGGGTCGCCCGGAGTCAACGGCTCACTCATGTGCGACATGATGGTCGTTTCGGTGGGACCATACGCATTGACCATCCGACGGCCGGAGGCCCAGCGGGAGACGAGGGCCGAGGGGCACGACTCGCCCGCGACGGTGAGGACCCGCACCGTGCCGAGTCCGCCGGGTTCGAGGGTGGCCAGCGCGGTGGGCGTGATGAAGGCGTGGGTAACCCCTTCCCGAACGAAGAACTCGGCCAGCGCAGGCCCGCCGTAGGTCATCGGGGGCGCGATGATGACGCGGGCACCGCCGCAGAACGCCATCATCATCTCGAAGATCGACGCATCGAAGCTCGGGGACGCCAGGTGCGACACCCGCGCTCCGGCGGTCACCTTCAGCCGTGCCCGTTCCTGTTCGGCGAGATCGGCCAGACCGCGATGGGTGAGCACGACGCCCTTCGGGGTGCCCGTCGATCCGGACGTGTAGATGAGATACGCGGGGTGGTCGAGGCGGAGCGTCGCCGCGCGGTCGGCGTCGGTCACGGCGGCAGCCGGGAAACCTCGCAGACGGTCGTCGAATCCGGGTTCGTCGAGAACCAGCCACGACAGCTCATCGGGGAGCTTTGCCCGGAACTCCGAGACGGTGATGCCGAGCCGCGCCCCGCAGTCGTCGAGCATGTGGGAGATGCGCGCAGGGGGATAGGTGGGGTCGACGGGCACCAGGGCGGCCCCGGACTTCGCCACCGACCACAGAGCGACCACGGATTCGATCGAGCGCGGAAGGGCCGATATCACAGAGCTTTCCGGCCCGGCTCCGCGATGCACCAGCCACCGAGCCAGTCTGTTCGACTGTTCGTCGAGTTCCCGGTAGGTGAGGTGGCGGCCTGCGCAGGACACAGCCACGTCGTCTCCACGGGCCCGCGCGGCGGAGGAGAGGATCTCGGGCCACAGTTGAGGAGTACACCCGCGCGGTCCTGCGGTGGGTGCTTGCTCGTCACCGAGTCGGATGTCGCCGACCACGACCGTAGGTTCGGCGACGATCTGTTCGAGGACACGGAGGAACCGGTTCGCGAGATTTCGGATCGTCGCCGGCTCGAACAGGTCCGTGGCATAGGTGAATCCGGCGGTGATCCCCGCCGGCTCCCCCGCGCTGTCGAGTTCCTCGGTGACCACCAACTCGAGATCCACCTTCGCCGTCGCCGGTGTGCTCTCTGCCGGATGGACAGTGACACCGGGAATCTCGAGGTCGTACGGTGCGCTGCTGTCGAATTCGAGGGACACCTGGAACAGCGGGGAATGCGCGGTGGAGCGGACGGGAGCCAGTGCCTCGACCAGTTGCTCGAATGGCAGATCGGCGTGGATGAAGGCGCCGAGGTCGGCGTCCCGGGTGTCGGCGAGGAGTTCGGCGAACGATGCGGCGGCCGTCACCCGAGTACGCAGTACCAGCGTATTGACGAACATCCCGACAAGGTCGTCGAGGGCGGGTTCGGTGCGGCCCGCGATCGGTGTACCGATGACGATGTCCTCGGTGCCGGTCGATCGGGCAAGCAGGGCGGCGAAGGCGGCGTGCAACGTCATGAAGAGCGTCGAATTGCTCGCGCGCGCCGTCGAACGCAGTTGACGATGCAGTGCGGGATCGATGCGGAACCCGAGGCGATCCCCGCGGAGGGTGCGTTGTGGTGGTCGTGGGTGGTCGGTGGGGAGGGGAGGAGGTCGGGGAGTGCGTGGAGGGTGTTTTTCCAGTAGTGGAGTTGGGTGGTGATGAGGCTGTGGGGGTCGTCGGTGGTGCCGAGGAGTTGGTGTTGCCAGAGGGTGTAGTCGGCGTAGTGGATGGTGAGGGGGCCAGGTGGGGGGTGTGGTGGTGGGTGTGGGCGGTGTAGGCGGTGACGAGGTCGCGGAGGAGTGGGGTGAGGAGTGGCCGTCGGCGCTGATGTGGTGCAGGACGAGGGTGAGGATGTGGTGGTGGGGGATGAGTTGGTAGAGGTGGGTGCGCAGTGGGGTGTCGGTGGTGACGTCGAATCCGGTGGTGGTGTCGGTGGTGACGTCGAATCCGGTGGTGGTGTCGGTGGTGATGTGGTGGGGGAGTTGGGTTTCGGTGGTGGTTGTGGTGGGGAGGTGGTGGGGTGTGGGTGGGTGGATGTGTTGGGTGGGTTGGCCGTGGTGGAGGGGTAGGTGGTGCGGAGGGTTTCGTGGCGGGTGGTGAGGTCGGTGAGGGCGTGTTCGAGTGCGGTGGTGTCGAGGTGTCCGGTGAGGTGGAGGGTGAGGGGGATGTTGTAGGCGGGTGAGGTGGTGTCGTATTGGTTGAGGAACCACATGCGTTTCTGGGCGGGGGAGAGGGGGATCCACCGCGGCCGCGGACCCGCGACCAACGGATGCGGAACGTTGTTCGTTCGATGAACGAGGTGGCTCGACACGGTGCGCGGGGTCAGGTCTTCGAACAGCGTGCGCACGCCGATATCGGTGTGCAGAGCACTGTTGATGCGCGCTACCGCCCGGGTGGCAGTCAGCGAATTGCCGCCCGCTTCGAAGAAATTGTCGTCGATGCCCACGTGGTCGAGTCCGAGTGCGGCAGCGAAGGCGTCGGCGACCGTCTCCTCGATCGGAGTCGCGGTGTGGCGCGCGGTATCCGCGCCGCGGTCGAATTGGGGCTCGGGTAGCGCGGCGCGATCGAGCTTGCCCACCCGTGTCAACGGGATTTCCTCGATCGCCACGATGGCCGCCGGAACCATGTAGGCCGGAAGCGACTCGGCGACGTATGCAGTGAGCTGCGCCGGAACGGCCTCCATGCCTTCGGCAGGCAAGACGTAGGAGACGAGCACGGTATCGCCGGAGGGTCCCGTCGTTCCGATCGTGGCCGCGTACGCGACAGCGGGGTGGCGGGTCAGCGCGGCATCGATTTCGCCCAGCTCGATCCGGAAACCGCGGACCTTCACCTGGAAGTCGCTGCGGCCCAGGTACTCGAGTGAGTGGTCCTCGCGTCGCCATCGGACGATGTCGCCCGTGCGGTACAGGCGCTCACCGCCGCCGAACGGATCAGCCACGAATCGCTGTGCTGTCAGCCCCGGCCGCCGGTGGTATCCACGGGCGCATCCGGGACCCGCGACATACAGCTCGCCGGGTACTCCCGCCGGCACCGGCTGCAGACGCGCATCGAGTACGAGCTCGGCGACACCGCGGATCGGTTTTCCGATCGTGATGTCGGCTCCGACGCTCATCGGATCACTGATATTGCACATCACGGTCGTTTCGGTGGGCCCGTACCCGTTCCGAAGCCTCCTGCCCGGTGCCCATCTGTCGACCAGACCGGGTGGGCACGCCTCGCCACCCACCACCACGTCGCGGAAGGTGTCGAGGTCCGCGGGGTCGGTTGTGGCGAGTGCGGCGGTGGGCACGAACGCGTGTGTGATCCGCTCGGCTTCGATCAGCCGGGTCAGTTCGATGCCACCGAACACTCCGGGTGGCGTGATCACCATCGTTGCGGCGGAACCGAACGCGAGGAGGTAATCGAACAGGGAACCGTCGAAGGTGGGCGACGAGAAATGCAGCACGCGGGAATCGGTGTGCGGTGTGAGCAGCTCGGCTTGCGCTGCGGCGAACGAACCGAGACCGCGGTGCGTGACCACCACACCCTTGGGCACGCCCGTCGACCCGGATGTGTAGATCAGATAGGCCGGGTGGTCGATCCGCGACGGCAGTCGGCGATCCCGGTCGTCGACCGGAGCGGCCGAGTAGCTTTCCGTCCGGGTGCGGAAGTCGGGTCGGTCGACGAACAGCCAGGACGTGGTGTCCGGCAGCTGGTCGCGGTGCTCGGAACAGCTGAGACCCAGCAGGGTGCCGGAGTCGGTCAGCATCTGTTCGATGCGAGTGCGCGGGTACCCCGGGTCCACAGGCAGGAACGCCGCACCCGTCTTGCTGATTGCCCAGACGGCAAGGACCGAGTCGATCGACCGAGAGAGGGCGAACGCCACGAACGATTCCGGTGTGGCACCGAAGTCGATCAGCAAGCGCGCCATCCGGTTCGACGTCTCGTCCAGCTCGCGGTACGTCACCGTGCGCCCCTCGAACGACAGCGCAGGTGCCGCGGGATTCACTGCGGCGGCGGCGCTGAAGATCTGCGCGAGGGTGCGGTACTCGACGGCCGGTGCTCCCCGTGCGGGCACGAGGTCCCGCAGTTCCGCGTGGTCGAGCACGTTCAGCGCGGCCAGCGTCGTATCGGGTTCGGTCGCCATGACGGTGAGAACCTTGCGGACTCGGGCAGCAATGGATTCCACATCCTCCCGCTCGAGCAGGTCGGGCAGGTACTCGAACTTCAGGTGGAGCCGGTCGTCCGCGGACGCCGCGATGGCCAGGGGGTAGTGGGTGGCGTCGGACCCGCGGGTGGCCGTGATCTCGAGGTCGGACTTCTGGGCGTCGAGCGTCGTGTCGAGTGGGTAGGACTCGAAGACGGTGAGGGTGTCGAAGGTGGTGGCGGGTCCGGTGGCGCGGTGGATGTCGGGGAGGCCGAGGTGGTGGTGGTCGAGGAGTTGGGTGTGGGTGTGGTGGGTGTGGTCGAGGAGTTGGGTGAGGGTGTGGTGGGGGTCGAGGGTGATGCGGACGGGGATGGTGTTGATGAAGAGTCCGATCATGGTTTCGATGCCGGGGATGTGGGGTGGGCGTCCGGAGACGGTGGTGCCGAAGACGACGTCGTCGCGGTGGGTGAGGGTGGCCAGGACGATGCCCCAGGCGGTTTGGACCATGGTGTTGAGGGTGAGGTTTCGTTCGCGCGCCAGCGTTCGTAGTGCTTGCGTCCCCTCCTGATCGATCGACAGGCCGAGCTCCTCCGGGAAGTTCGCCACCGTTGCCCGGTCCGAGTCCGCGATGAGAAGAGTCGGCTCCTCCACACCGTCGAGTGCTTCCTTCCACGCGGAGACGCTGTCCTCGATCGGTTGCCGCCCGAGCCACGCCAGGTAGTCGCGATACGACCGCGGGTGCGGCAGTCCGGTGGTGTCGTTGTGGTGGGTGTAGAGGTGGAGGAGTTCGTGGAGGAGGAGGGGGGTGGACCAGCCGTCGAGGAGGATGTGGTGGTTGGTGATGACGAGGTGGTGGTGGTGGGGGTGCGGGTGATGAGGGTGTAGCGGAGTAGGGGTGGGGTGTTCATGTCGAAGCGGGTGTGGCGGTCGGTGGTGAGGATGTCTTCGACGGTGGTGGGGTGTTGGTGGGGTGGTTGGTGGGTGAGGTCGTGTTGGGTCCAGGGGAGGGGTGTGGTCGGTGATGATTTGGATGGGGTGGCCGTCGGGTGTGTGGGTGAAGGCGGCGCGGAGGTTGGGGTGGCGGTGGAGGAGGGTTTCGGCGGCGTGGTGGAGTCGGGTGGTGTCGAGGGGGCCGTGGAGGTCGAGGGTGAGTTGGACGGTGTAGGTGTCGAGGGTGTGGTCGGTGTATTCGGAGTGGAAGAGGAGGCCGGCTTGTAAGGGGAGAGGGGCCAGATGTCGGTGAGGGTGGGGTAGTGGTGTTCGAGGGTGTCGATGGTGTGTTGGTCGAGGTGGACGAGGTCGAAGTCGGTGGGGGTGTGTCCGCCGGTGTGGGGTTGGTGGGTGTGGGTGGTGAGGGCGGTGAGTGCGGTGGTGAAGAGGTCGGCGAGTTCGCTCACCTCCGCAGCGGTGAGAACTCCTGTCGGATAGAGCCATCCCACTTCCAGGACCGGTCCGTCGTCCGTTTCGATGACCATGGCGTTGACGTCGAGAGTTGCTGCAGCACCGATGTCCGCACGGAACCGGCGATGTAGTCCGGTGCCCGACACCGGCAACCATCCACCGCCACCGGAGCGATCCGGAAGGCTCCCGCTGAATCGACCGAGGTAGTTGAAGGTGATCTGGGGGTCGGGGTAGGTGCGGAGTTCTTCGGCGGTGTCGGGGTCGAGGTAGCGCAGTTGTCCGTATCCGGCGCCGTGGTCGGGGATGGTGCGTAGTTGTTCCTTGATGGTTTTGATGGCGGTTCCGGCGGCGTCTCCGCCGTGGAGGGCGTCGTCGAGGTCGATGCCGGTGAGGTCGAGTCGGACGGGGTGGATGGTGGTGAACCAGCCGACGGTGCGGGAGAGGTCCGCGCCGGGGATGAGGCTATTTTCCCGGCCGTGCCCCTCGACCCCGACCAGAACCTCGTCGAACGGGTGAGCGTGACGACGCCGCCACCGCGCGACGGCCAGCGCCAGGGCGGTGAACAAGCCGTTGTCGACACCGGCGTGGAAGGCGCGGGGAAGTTCGCGCAGAAGCGTTTCGGTGACGTCCGGCGAGATCTCGGTCGTGACCTTGTCGGTGGTCAGCTCGGTGTCGTGGACGGGGTCGAGTGGCCGGGATCCGAGGAGGGGGTCGGGTCCGTCGAGGATGCGGCGCCAGAGGTCGAGTTCACCGGCCCGTTCGGGGGCGGTGTCGACGAGGGCGTGCGCCCAGCGGCGCATCGAGGTCCCGTTCTCGGGCAGGTCGGGGTCCCGGCCGGCGGTGATGTCTTCCCAGGCGGCGGCGAGGTCGGGTACCAGGATTCGCCAGGACACGCCGTCGACGGCCAGGTGATGGATCACCAGCAGGAGTCGGCCCTCCTGCGCCGACATGTCGCCGTTGCGGTGGTCGGGGGAGGCGTCGAACCAGACGGCCTGCAGCATGACGCCCCGGGCCGGATCGAGCCGGTCCTCGGCGAAGGTCAGCTGGTCACTGATCATCGCCCCGAACTCGGGGCCGCGGACCGACGGAGTGTCGATGCGCGACAGCAGGTCCGACGCCTGGATCGCTCCGACAGCGAGCACCTCCATGGCCGGTCCGGCGTCCGAGCGCCACAGCCGGGCGCGCAGCATGTCGTGGTGGTCCAGTACCGCCTGCACTGTTCGAGCGAGCGTATCGAGGGACAGGCCTGGCGGTGCTGTCAGGACTGCGGCTTGAGAGAACCGGCTGATGTCGCCGCCACGGCCCAGCAGCCAGTGCGCGATGGGCGTCAACGGGAGCGCGCCGACGCCCCCGCCGGGAAGCTCCGCGAGACCCGTCGGCTGAGCGATGGTGGTGACCTCGGCGAGCGCAGCCACCGACTTGCGTTCGAACACGTCGCGCGGGCTGAAGAACATCCCTGCCGCCTTGGCGCGGGCCACCAGCTGGATAGCCATGATGCTGTCACCGCCGAGCGCGAAGAACGAGTCGTCGATGCCGACGGCGTCCAGCCCGAGGACCTGTGCGAACAGTCCGGCGAGTACTCGCTCGGTGGGAAGCGACGGAGCCCGGCTCGACGTGACGCGCTCGGTGAAGTCCGGCGCCGGTAGCGCTTTCCTGTCGAGTTTGCCGTTCGCGGTGAGCGGCAACCGGTCGAGGACGACGAGAGTCGCGGGCACCATGTGCGGAGCCAACTCGGCACGGGCCGATTCCAGCACCGATTCGACGTCGAGTTCCTCATCGGGGACCCCGGGTACGACGTAACCGATGAGCCGGTCCACCCCGTTGTCGTCCGTGTGGACCTGGACCACCGCGTGCACTACTGCGGGGTGCCGTCGCAGCGTGATCTCGATCTCTCCGGGTTCGATGCGGTAACCGTGCAGCTGAACTTGGAAGTCGCTGCGGCCCTGGTACTCCAGCTGCCCGTCTCGATTCCACCGGGCGAGGTCACCGGTGCGGTACATGCGGGTGCCGTGACCGGCAGGATCCGCCACGAAGCGGGTTGCGGTCAGCTCGGGCCGATTCAGATATCCTCGCGCGAGCTGACTGCCCGACACATACATTTCACCGAGCACTCCGACCGGAACAGGGTGCAGTCGGCGATCGAGGACGGCGACGCGCAGCCCGGATATGGCTCGGCCGATGACCGACGCCCGTGCCGTTGCCGCCATTGTGCGGTCGAGTGCGAGCGCGCTCACGTGGACGGTGGTTTCCGTGATGCCGTACATGTTCACCAATGTGGGGGCATCGTCGTCGTGACGGGCGTACCAGCGGTCGAGTTGACGGAGATCGAGGGCCTCGCCGCCGAAGATCACGTAGCGCAGCGCCGTATCACCCTGTTGCGCAGCGGTGTCGGGCGCACTGGCATCCGCCTCGATGAGCTGGTAGAACGCGGTGGGGGTCTGGCTGAGGACCGTGACGTGTTCACGGCGGAGCAGTGCGAGGAACGCTTCCGGGGACCGTGCTGTGTAGTAGTCGACCAGTACGGCTCTGCCGCCCCTCAGCAGAGCGCCCCAGAGTTCCCACACGGAGAAGTCGAACGAGAACGAATGGAACAGCGTCCACACGTCGGAGTCGTCGATTCCGAACCGGTCGAGGGTGTTGGCGAACAACGTCAGAACGTTTCGGTGCGACACCACAACGCCCTTGGGATGGCCGGTAGACCCGGACGTATAGATCACGTACGCACCGCAATCCGGGGTCAGTGCATTCCGTCGGTCCGTCTCTGTCACAGGAGCCGGTGAGAAGCCGCTCGCCGCCGTGATCACCGCTTCGGAGTCGACCACGACGTGCGGAATGCCGGTGTCCGGCAGTGACCCGTCGATCTCGGTGGACGTCACGACGCACAGGGGGCGCGCATCGCCGAGCACGAACGCGATGCGTTCGGCCGGATAGGTGACGTCGAGGGGTAGGTGCGCGGCTCCGGACACCGTGACCGCGAGCCATGCGACGACGGAGTCGAACGAGCGTGGGAGCGCAACGGCTACCGAGGATTCCGGACCCGCGCCGATCGAGATCAGATACCGTGCCAGGCTGTTGACGCGGGCCGCCAGCGCGGAATAGGTCGTCGTCGAGCCGTCCACCGTGAGAGCACCGGAAGCGGGGAACTGCGCAGCGACTCGGGCGAAGCGGTCGGCGAGGGTGTCGGCGCCCGAGTCGGTGCCGGGCTCGTTCCACTGATGTGCGATGGTGTCGCGTTCATTGCCGTCAATGATCTCGATGTCCCCGACGGGGAGGGTGGGGTCAATCGAAACCGCCTCGAGTATCCGGACGAAGCGCTTCGCGAAGCCCTCGACCGTGTCGCGCTCGAAAAGATCACCGGCGTAGGTGAAGGCGGCGGATACGCCGGCGGGTGAGGAATCTTCGGCGAGATGTTCACGCAGGGTGAGTTGCAGGTCGAACTTCGCGGCACCGAAATCGGTGTCTACGGCTTCGACCGTCAGGTCCGGCAACTCGAGAGAGATCGACTCGGCCCGGCCGAACTCGATGAGAACCTGGAACAACGGCGAATGCGCGGTCGAGCGGCCGGGGGCGAGCTCCTCGACGAGCACCTCGAACGGCAGATCGGCGTGAGTGAAGGCGCCGAGGTCGGCGTCCCGGGTGGTGTCGAGGAGTTCGGCGAACGATGCGGCGGCCGTCACCGGAGTACGCAGCACGAGCGTTCCGACGAACATTCCGACGAGGTCGTCGAGGGCGGGCTCGCCGCGCCCGGCGACGGGCACACCGACAACGATGTCGGAATTGTCGGCGAGCCGGGCGAGCAGCACGGTGAACGCCGCGTGGAAGGCCATGAACATCGTCGCCTCGTGATCCCCGGACAGGGCGGACAGTCGGCGATGGACCTGCGGATCGATGTCGAAGTACACGGATTCGCCGCGGAGGGTGCGTTGTGGTGGTCGTGGGTGGTCGGTGGGGAGGGGAGGAGGTCGGGGAGTGCGTGGAGGGTGTTTTTCCAGTAGTGGAGTTGGGTGGTGATGAGGCTGTGGGGGTCGTCGGTGGTGCCGAGGAGTTGGTGTTGCCAGAGGGTGTAGTCGGCGTAGTGGATGGTGAGGGGGTGAGGTGGGGGTGTGGTGGTGGGTGTGGGCGGTGTAGGCGGTGACGAGGTCGCGGAGGAGTGGGGTGAGGAGTGGCCGTCGGCGCTGATGTGGTGCAGGACGAGGGTGAGGATGTGGTGGTGGGGGGTGAGTTGGTAGAGGTGGGTGCGCAGTGGGGTGTCGGTGGTGACGTCGAATCCGGTGGTGGTGTCGGTGGTGATGTGGTGGGGGAGTTGGGTTTCGGTGGTGGTTGTGGTGGGGAGGTGGTGGGGTGTGGGTGGGTGGATGTGTTGGGTGGGTTGGCCGTGGTGGAGGGGTAGGTGGTGCGGAGGGTTTCGTGGCGGGTGGTGAGGTCGGTGAGGGCGTGTTCGAGTGCGGTGGTGTCGAGGTGTCCGGTGAGGTGGAGGGTGAGGGGGATGTTGTAGGCGGGTGAGGTGGTGTCGTATTGGTTGAGGAACCACATGCGTTTCTGGGCGGGGGAGAGGGGGATCCACCGCGGCCGCGGACCCGCAGTCAGCGCAGGCCGGGCGGTGGTGCCGCTCTCCGCCGAGGCCACCACCCGGGCGAGCGCGCGAGGGGTGGGGGCGTCGAACAGTGCGCGGACGCCGATGTCGGTGTGCAGCACCGTGTTGATGCGGGCCACCGCCCGGGTGGCACTGAGGGAGTTACCGCCGTACTCGAAGAAGCTGTCGTCGACCCCGAGACTGGGCATCTCGAGTACCGCAGCGAGCAGCCGGGTGAGCGTGTCTTCGAGCGGAGTGGTGGGGACTGTCCGCCCGGTACCGTCACGCCCGTCCCGTCCGGAAGTACCGCGCAAGGCCCGCAGTGCGTCGCGGTCGAGTTTGCCCGTCGGGGTGCGCGGTATCTCGGCAATCGGCACTATCGCTGCGGGAACCATGTGCGAGGGCAGTCGCTGAGCAAGGAACGCGACGAGGCTCCGTGCCTCGAAATTCTGATCGGCGGCGGGCAGTACGTAGGCGGTGAGGGCTGTGTCACCCGAAGCCGACTGGTCAGCGAGCGTCGCTGCGAAGGCGACGGCGGGATGGCGGGTCAGCACCGCATCGATCTCACCCAGTTCGATGCGGAAACCGCGGACCTTCACCTGGAAATCGCTGCGGCCCAGATACTCCAGCGTATGACCGTGGTCGCGCCACCGGACGATGTCACCGGTACGGTACAGCCGCTCGCCCGTGCCGTAGGGGTGTGCCACGAACCGGGTCGCGGTGAGGCCGCGGCGCCCGTAGTAGCCACGTGCCAGCCCGCCGCCGGCAACATAGAGCTCGCCGGGCGCGCCCACCGGGACCGGTTGCAGCCGGGTGTCGAGCACGAGCTCGGTGACGCCGCGAACAGGGCCGCCGATCGGGACCGTCTCCCCCGGGACCAGGTCGTGGGTGAGGTTGGTGGCCACCGTCGCCTCGGTCGGGCCGTACGCATTGAGCATGCGGTGTTTCGGCGCCCAGCGAGCGACCAGCTCCGTCGGGCATTCCTCGCCACCGGTAAGGATGCATTCGAGCCCGTCGAATCCGGTCGGATCGAGCGAGGCCAGGGCGGTGGGAGTGAGGAAGGCATGGGTCACGCCGCCGTCGAGCATCCGCCGCTTCAGCTCCTCGCCGCCGTACACGGTGGGGGGGACCAGAACCATCGTGGCTCCCGCCGACCAGGTCAGCAGGTACTCCAGAATCGATGCGTCGAAGCTCGGGGACGAGAAGTGCATGACGCGCGATCGCGACGTCACGTCGGCGCGCTCGCGCAATTCGTCTGCCAGCGCGTAGATCCCACGATGGCTGAGCACGACACCTTTCGGGATACCGGTCGACCCGGAGGTGTAAATGAGGTAGGCCGGGGTGTCGACGCCCGGACCTGACAGGTCGACGCCGGAACCGGTGGCAGGCGCGCCGCCGTCCGTGCGTACGTCGTCGACACTCGTCCATGCGACGGTGCCGGGCAGTGCTTCGATGTGCTCGGAGACGGTCAGGCCGAGTGTGACACCGGAGTCGGACACCATGTGGTCGATGCGGGCGCGGGGGTAGGTGGGGTCCACGGGAAGGAACGCGGCGCCGGTCTTCACTACCGACCACACGGCGACCACAGACTCTACTGACCGCGGCACCGCCACCGCGACAACGGTTTCCGGACCGGCCCCCCGGTCGACGAGCAAGCGGGCGAGCTGGGTGGAGCGTTCGTCGAGTTCGTTATAGGTCACCTGGACGTCGCCGTCGACCACCGCGGTGGAATTGCCATGACGGGCAGCGGCTTCCGTGATGAGGTGGGCGAGGGTGCGGGGCCGCTCGGTGGCCTCACCGCGGGCGGGCACCAGCGTTGCCGACTCTTCGGGGGTGAGGACGCTCAGGCGGGACAGCGGAAGAGCCGGTGTGTCGGCCATGGCGACGAGAACGGTGATCACCCGCTCGAGCAGGGTGTCGACCGCTGCGGTGTCGAAAGCGGCGCTGTCGTAGGTGGCACGCAGGTGCACGCGAGTGTCGGCGGTGGCGGCGATCGCCAGAGGGTAGTGGGTGGTGTCCATCGTATGGACACCTGTGATGTCGAGTTCGCTGTCGTGCGGGTCGAGAGCGGCGGTGTCGAGTGGGTAGGACTCGAAGACGGTGAGGGTGTCGAAGGTGGTGGCGGGTCCGGTGGCGCGGTGGATGTCGGGGAGGCCGAGGTGGTGGTGGTCGAGGAGTTGGGTGTGGGTGTGGTGGGTGTGGTCGAGGAGTTGGGTGAGGGTGTGGTGGGGGTCGAGGGTGATGCGGACGGGGATGGTGTTGATGAAGAGTCCGATCATGGTTTCGATGCCGGGGATGTGGGGTGGGCGTCCGGAGACGGTGGTGCCGAAGACGACGTCGTCGCGGTGGGTGAGGGTGGCCAGGACGATGCCCCAGGCGGTTTGGACCATGGTGTTGAGGGTGAGGTTCCGTTCGCGGGCCAGTGCCCGCAGGGTGTCGGTGTGTTCGGCGGCGAGCGTCACGACGTGGTCGGCCGGCGCCCCCCGCTCCAAGGGGAGATGACCCTGGGGCACCAGAAGTGTCGGTTCCTCGACTCCCTCGAGCGTCCGGCGCCACGCCTCGACCGACTCGGCGTAGTCCCGCTGAGCCAACCAGGCGAGGTAATCCCGGTACGGGGTCACCGGTGCGAGTCCGGTGGTGTCGTTGTGGTGGGTGTAGAGGTGGAGGAGTTCGTGGAGGAGGAGGGGGGTGGACCAGCCGTCGAGGAGGATGTGGTGGTTGGTGATGACGAGGTGGTGGTGGTGTGGGGTGCGGGTGATGAGGGTGTAGCGGAGTAGGGGTGGGGTGTTCATGTCGAAGCGGGTGTGGCGGTCGGTGGTGAGGATGTCTTCGACGGTGGTGGGGTGTTGGTGGGGTGGTTGGTGGGTGAGGTCGTGTTCGGTCCAGGGGAGGGGGTGTGGTCGGTGATGATTTGGATGGGGTGGCCGTCGGGTGTGTGGGTGAAGGCGGCGCGGAGGTTGGGGTGGCGGTGGAGGAGGGTTTCGGCGGCGTGGTGGAGTCGGGTGGTGTCGAGGGGGCCGTGGAGGTCGAGGGTGAGTTGGACGGTGTAGGTGTCGAGGGTGTGGTCGGTGTATTCGGAGTGGAAGAGGAGGCCGGCTTGTAAGGGGAGAGGGGCCAGATGTCGGTGAGGGTGGGGTAGTGGTGTTCGAGGGTGTCGATGGTGTGTTGGTCGAGGTGGACGAGGTCGAAGTCGGTGGGGGTGTGTCCGCCGGTGTGGGGTTGGTGGGTGTGGGTGGTGAGGGCGGTGAGTGCGGTGGTGAAGAGGTCGGCGAGTTCGCCCACCTCCGCGGCAGTCAGGACTCCGGCCGCAAACGTCCACGTGGACTTCAACTCTCGTGCACCTGCGGCCCCCACCGCGGCGGCGTCGATGCTCAGCACCGCAGGTGCGGGCATCTCCGCGTTCTGACGTCCCCCGAGGTCGGCATCCTCGACCGGCGCCCACGCCGAGTTCCATCCCTCGACAGCTGCGGCGGTGGTGAACCTTCCGAGGTAGTTGAAGGTGATCTGGGGGCCGGGGTAGGTGCGGAGTTCTTCGGTGGTGTCGGGGTCGAGGTAGCGCAGTTGTCCGTATCCGGCGCCGTGGTCGGGGATGGTGCGTAGTTGTTCCTTGATGGTTTTGATGGCGGTTCCGGCGGCGTCTCCGCCGTGGAGGGCGTCGTCGAGGTCGATGCCCGTGAGGTCGAGTCGGACGGGGTGGATGGTGGTGAACCAGCCGACGGTGCGGGAGAGGTCCGCGCCGGGGATGAGGCTATTTTCCCGGCCGTGCCCCTCGACGGTCACCAGAACCTCGTTCACCCGAAGGCCCCTGCGGTGTCGCCAGACGGCAATCGCGATCGCGAGCGCAGTGAGCAGTGCGTCGTCGGTGCCGGCGTGAAAAGCCTTGGGCACGTCTGCCAATAGTGCCTCGGTGACGCCGGTCGGCACATCGACCGTGAGGTCGCGGGACGTGGCGCGGGTGTCGTGGACGGGGTCGAGTGGCCGGGATCCGAGGAGGGGGTCGGGTCCGTCGAGGATGCGGCGCCAGAGGTCGAGTTCACCGGCCCGTTCGGGGGCGGTGTCGACGAGGGCGTGCGCCCAGCGGCGCATCGAGGTTCCGTTCTCGGGCAGGTCGGGGTCCCGGCCGGCGGTGATGTCTTCCCACGCGGCGGCGAGGTCGGGTACCAGGATTCGCCAGGACACGCCGTCGACGGCCAGGTGATGGATCACCAGCAGGAGTCGGCCCTCGTGCGCTGACAGGTCGCCGTTGCGGTGATCCGGGGCGGTGTCGAACCACACGGCCTGCAGCATGACGCCCCGGGCCGGGTCGAGCCGGCCGGCTGCGGCCTCCAGTTCGGCGACCGCCAGGCGATGGAACTCCGGGCCCGTGACGCTCGCGACCGCGACCCGTCGGAGAAGATCGCCGCCGCCGGGGGCGGGTCCCGCGGGTACCTCCATGATCGGGTCGCGGCCCGGGGTGAGACGGAGCCGAGCGCGCAGGGCGGCGTGGTGCTCGACGACGGCCTCGAGGGTACGCGTGAGCGTCTCCTGGTCGACCCCTGCCGGGGTGGCCAGCAGTGCGGCCTGCGAGAACTGGCTGAAGTCGCCGCCGAGCTCGAGCAGCCAGGCAATGACAGGAGTCGGGGGGAACTCTCCGATGTCGCCACCGGGCAGTTCCTCCAGAGTGGGTGCGGCGAACGGCTGGATCGAGACGGCCCGCGCGAGCCGGCTGACGGTCTTGTGTTCGAACACGTCCCGCGGTTGCACGGTAAGGCCGGCGGTTCGTGCCCGCGCGACCAATTGAATGGCCATGATGCTGTCGCCGCCGAGCGCGAAGAACGAATCGTCGACACCCACGGCGTCGAGACCGAGTACTTCTGCGAACAGGGCCGCGAGTACGCGCTCGACCTCCGAGCTCGGCATCCGCTGACTCGTTGCACGGACGGAGAAGTCGGGGGCGGGAAGTGCCCCGCGATCGACCTTGCCGTTCGGTGTCAGCGGGAACGACGGCAGGATGAGGATCGTCGACGGCACCATGTGCGACGGCAGGGCAGAGGCGGCATGGTCGATCAGGATGTTCCCGTCGATCTCCGCATCCGGCTCGGGCACGACGTAACCGATCAGATGGTCGGCGCCGTGGGAGTCCCGGTGGAGTGCCACCACGGCCTGGGCAACCCCTGGGTGGCGGAGCAGTGTGGATTCGATCTCTCCCGGTTCGACGCGGTAGCCGTGCAGCTGTATCTGGAAATCGCTGCGTCCCAGATACTCGATCTGTCCGAGACTGTTGTGGCGGGCGAGGTCACCGGTGCGATACATCCGGCTCCCCGGGGCACCGTTCGGATCCGGGATGAACCGAAGTGCGGTCAGGTCCGGTCGTCCCAGGTATCCGCGGGCCAGTTGCGCACCGCTGATGTACATTTCGGCAGCCACTCCGCGCGGCGCCGGGTGCAACCGGTGATCGAGGAGATACACCCGGGTATTCCACACCGGGGTGCCGATCGGAATCACGGGTGTGAGCGGCAGCGACGTGACATCGCAATAGGTGGCCGTCACCGACGCCTCTGCCGGACCGTACATGTTCCCGAGCGCGACGCTTCGGGACAGCACCCGGTCGGCGGTGCGGGCAGGCAGAGCTTCACCTCCCGAGAACACCCGGCGGAGCGACGAGGGGAATGCGCGTCGGTGGTCGCCGACGAACACCTCGAGCATCGAGGGCACGAATTCGACGACGGTGATGTTCTCGGTCGACAGCACCGTAGTCAGGTACTCGAGATCGAGATGGCCGTCGGGCCGGAGAATGACCAATGCGCTGCCGGCGCACAATGCCGAGAACGATTCCCAGATAGCGACATCGAACGCGATCGGTGCTTTCTGGAGGGTGCGGTCGCCGGGAAGGAGCGGCAGCTGGGATTGGGACCACGCCAGCTGATTGGTGATCGCTGCATGGGACACTGCGACGCCCTTGGGTCTTCCGGTGGAGCCCGAGGTATAGACCACGTAGGCGAGGTTCTCCGGGTGCAGGGGAGCGATGCGGTCGGCGTCCGTGACCGGACGCGCATCCACAGCCTCGAGATCGAGGACGTCCAGGGCGAGAACCTCGGTGCCGGGAGGGATCGGAACATCGACGCCGGAAACCGTGAGCACCAATGCGGGCGCGGAGGAGTCGAGCAGATAGGCGATGCGTTCGGGGGGATGTCCGAGGTCGAGGGCAAGCAGGGCGGCGCCCGCTTTGACGACGGCGAACATTCCGGCAAGCAGTTCGAACGATCGCGGCAAGGCCAGTGCCACCACGCACTCCGGTCCGATGCCCCGCCCGATCAGGATGCGCGCGAGCTGATTGGTCCAGGAGTCGAACTCGCGGTAGGTCAGGGCATTCCCCTCGAACACGACAGCGGTATCCTCGGGTGCCCTGGCGACCTGGGCATCGAAGAGGTCGAGGATCGTGTCACCGGGTAAGTCGTGTCTGGTGACGAACTTCCGGTCGAGCGCTCGCTCGAGCTCGGTGCTGTCGAGCAAGTGAATATCACCGACCACCGTGGTGGGCAGGTAAGACACCGTGTCGATCACGCGGAGGAACATGTCGACGAACCTGCGCACGGTCGCTTCGTCGAAGAGATCGGTGGAATACACGAACTCGCCGGTGATTCCGCCAGGCGCGCCGTCGTCGGTGAGGTGCTCGCGCAGAACGACATTCAGGTCGAACTGGGACAGGTGCGAGTCGAGGTCGAGGGTGGACACGCGCAGTCCAGGCAATTCCGGTTTCGCCTCCGCCAGGTTCAGGAAGGAGAGCATCACCTGGAACAGGGGGTGTGCAGCCGTGGAACGCGCCGGGTTCAGTTCCTCGACCAGACGCTCGAAGGGGATGTCCGCGTGCGCGAAGGCGTCGACATCCGTTTCTCGTACGCGGGCCAGGACCTTGTCGAACGACAGTGCCGGGTCGATTCGCGTGCGCAGCACGAGGGTGCCGACGAACATGCCGACGAGATCGTCGAGTGCCTGTTCGCCACGTCCCGCGATCGGCGACCCCACCGTGACGTCGCCGGTGTTCCCGAGCCGCGACAGCAGCACCGCAAGAGCGGCGTGGACGGTGACGAAGGGAGTGGCATCGTGTTCCCGCGCCATCTCGGTCAGCCGACGGTGTGTCGCCGGCGACATGGTGAAGCGGGCGGTGGCCGCCTGGTAGGTGGCGGTCGAGGGTCGGGGACGGTCGGCCGGCAGTTCCAGCCTCTCAGGGAGATCGGCCAACGTGGTCCGCCAGTAGGTGAGCTGCTCGGACAGTGGCGACGTCGGGTCTTCTGCGGACCCCAGGACCTCTCGTTGCCAGAGTGCGAAGTCCCCGTACTGCACGGGAAGTGGTTTCCAGTCCGGGGCGTGACCCTGCGTGCGCGCGGCATACGCCGTGGTCATGTCTCGCGCCAGCGGAACCAGCGACCACCCATCCGCCGCGATGTGATGCACCACGAGCGCGAAGACGTGGGTGAGTGGGTCCACGCGGAATACCTCGGCACGCAGCGGTGCCCGAACCGTGACGTCGAAGGTGGTGGCGATGACGTCGTCGATCCGTTCCCGCAGGTGTTCGTCGTCGAGGATCGGTATCGGCGTGAGCTCGAGTTGTGCCGCGTCGACGGATTGCACCACCTGGACCGGTCCCTCGTCGGTGAGGGGGTACACCGTCCGCAACGATTCGTGTCGAGTGACGACGTCCACCAGGGCAGCGCTGAGAGCGGCAATATCGAGTGGTCCGCTGATGCGCACAACCATCGGTATGTTGTAGGCCGCGGAGCTGGTATCGAACTGATTGACGAACCACATCCGTTGTTGCGCAAACGATACCGGGACCGGCCGGGTGCGATCCCTCGGTTGGAGCGGTGGAAGGGACGCCTCCTTTTCTTCGGCGTCGAGCACGGCGGCCAGGGCCTGCACGGTCGGCGCCTCGAACAGGGCGCGCACTCCGATTCCGGTGCCCAGCGCCGAGTTGAGGCGGGCCACCACCTTCGTGGCGATCAGTGAGGTGCCACCGAGTTCGAAGAAGTTGTCGTCGACGCCCACACCTTCGACACCGAGTACCTGCGCGAACACCGACGCGACCGCTTCCTCCCGTGGTGTCCTGGGCGCGCGGAACTCGGCGGCGTACCCGAGGGACTCGGGCACAGGCAGGGCGGTGCGGTCGACCACACCGGTATCGTCGACGGGAAGAGTGTCGAGCTCGACTATCTCGGCGGGAATGCAGTGCGCCGGAAGCAGGGTCGCGGCGAACTCGGTCAGACCGCCCTGTTCCACTTCGGCACTCGCGGCCGGGGTCACATAGGACACCAGGGCGTGGTCACCCGAACGGGTGGTGTAGTCGACCGTCACCGCCTGGTCGATTGAGGGGTGCGCGGACATCGCCGCGTCGATCTCGTCGAGGGGGATACGGTATCCGCGGAGCGACGACCGGAAGTCGGAACGGCCGACGATGTAAAGGCCCCCGTCCCGGTCGGTTCGCGCCAGATCGCCGGTGCGGTACATCCGTTCGCCGGGACCATCGAACGGACTCGCCACGAAGCGGGTGCTGGTGGCACGTGCCTGGCCGTGATAGCCCCGTGCGAGGGCGGTACCACCCACATACAGCTCGCCCACGACACCCGCGGGGACGATGTGCAGCCGACGATCCAGAACGACGAGCGGCCGGCCGGGCGCGGGTATCAGCGGGAGGGCCTGTGCCTGGTGTGCGGTCGCGAGCACCTCCGACGCTGCCACCCAGGTGACGGTCTCGGTGGAGGCATACATCTGCACGGCGGTGGTCGACGCCGGCAGCGTGGACAATCGTGCGGCCAGGTCGGCGGAGACGGCCTCGCCGCCGAGGACGACGAGTCGCGGAGCTGACAGTGGAGTGCTTCCCGCCGTAGGCAGGGCGCGAAGAATCGGATCGAATGCTGTGGGGGTCCGGCTCAGGACAGTGACGTGTTCGTGGGCAATCAGTGCTGCGGTCTCCCGCGGTGACCGGGCTGTGTCTTCGTCGACGATCAGCAACCGCCCACCGTGCAGCAACGCACCCCACAGCTCCCACACGGAGAGATCGACGGTGTGGGTGGGGAACGTCGTCCACACATCGGAACGGTCGAAGCCGAAAGACTGGGATGCGGAAGCGAAGGCGGCGAGCACGGTGCGGTGCGAGAGGGAGACCGGCTTCGGCGGCGCCGTCGAACCGGCGGTGAACAGCACATAGGCAGCCGAGTCCGGCGTTGCAGCATGCGTGAGCGGCGCATCCGACGTAGCAGCGAGTTCGAGCACCGTGTCGGGAGCGTCGAGCACGACGACAGCAGAACCGGTGTCGGGGAGTTCAGCCGCGAGTTCGAGGTGAGTGACGATCATCGCGGGATCCGCCGACGTCAGGGCATGCTCGACGCGGGAGCGAGGCCAGGTCACCTCGACCGGCAGACAGGCACCGCCCGCTGCGATCACCGCGAGCACGGCGACCACCCAGTCGACGGATCTGGGAATCGCCACGGCAACAACGGTTTCGGGGGTAAGTGTGCGGTTGATCAGCAGACGGGCCAGACGAGTGACGCTGGTAGCCAGCTCGGCATACGAGACCGTGTCACCCGTGTAGGTGACGGCTCCCTGATTCGAGGACGTCGCCGCCGCGCGGAGTAATACGTCTGCCAGAGTATGGCTTTCACTCAGAGTGACGCGCTGCCGCCATCGTGTGAGCGCGGCGTCCCGCTCGGCTGCATCGAGGATGTCGATGTCACCGATCGGGATCTGCGGATTGTCGGTGACCGCCTCCAGTATGCGCACGAAACGCTCGGCGAAATTCCGCACCGTCTGCTCGTCGAACAGATCGGTGGCATACACGACCCCCGCCTGCATACCGAGGGGGGAGCCGTTGGTGTCGAGACGTTCGGAGAGCCAGAGCTGCAGATCGAACTTGGCCATTCCCGCGTCGTAGTCGACCGGCTCCAGGCGGAGGCCGGGCAGCTCGAGACCGTGCAGTTCCCTGCCCGAAGGCAGGATATGTTCGAACTCGAGCAATACCTGGAAGAGCGGTGAATATGCCGATGAACGTGGGGGGTCCAGCACCTCCACCAGCTGTTCGAACGGGATGTCGGTGTGACCGAAGGCGGCGAGATCGGTGTCCCGCACGTGCCGAAGGGTGTCGCCGAAACCCGTCGACTGGTCTGTCTTGGTACGCAGCACCACGGTGTTGACGAACATGCCGACCACATCGTCGAGCGCTGCCTCGCCCCGGCCTGCCACCGGAGTGCCGACGGCGACGTCGTCGGATCCACTGAGCCGGGCCAAGAGAACTGCCAGTGCGGCGTGCAACACCATGAACACCGTCGACGTGGAGGTACGGGCAAGCTCGAGTAAGGCGCCGTGCAATTCGGGGTCGATCGCGAATTCGACGCGGCCCCCCTGCAGCGACCGGGTGTCCGGGCGCGGGTGGTCGGTGGGCAACTCGAGCAGGGCGGGACTTCCGCTCAGTGTTTCGGTCCAGTAGTCGAGTTGCCGCGACAGCAGGCTGTCCGGGTCCGTGTCACTTCCGAGCAGTGCGCGCTGCCAGAGGGTGTAGTCGACGTACTGCACGGCGAGCGGTGGCCACTGCGGGGCGTGACCGGCGGTGCGCGCGGCGTACGCCGTGGTCACGTCCCGGGCCAGTGGTGCGGTCGACGCCCCGTCCGCCGCGATGTGGTGCAGAACCAGTGCCAGGACGTACTCGCTGTCGCCGAGCTGAAGGAGGGTGCAGCGCAAAGGGACGGCGGTGGCGACGTCGAACCTCGTCGAGCACACCTCGGAAAGGCGTTGCGCCAGCTCGCTTTCGTTCTCCACGGGGATCGGTTCGATGACGGGTACCGCGTCGGCGGCCGGCAGCACGACCTGGTGCGGGCCGTCGGGTGATGCGGGGAACACGGTGCGCAGCGATTCGTGCCGTTCCACGATGTCACCGATCGCGGCCACCAGGGCGGGCACGTCGAGTCGTCCCGTCAAGCGGACGACCAGCGGAATGTTGTAGGCGGGTGACGTGGTGTCGTACTGATTGATGAACCACATGCGCTGTTGAGCGGAGGACAGCGGAATGACGGCGGGGCGTGCCACCGGGGCAAGGGCGGGACGGTCGGGCCCGCGATGCTCGTCCCGGTCGAGTCTCGCAGCCAGTGTCGCCACCGTCGGCGCCTCGAACAGTTCGGCGACCCCGATCGTGGTGCCGAGGGCCGCGTTCACCCGGGCCACCACTCGGGTCGCCGTCAGCGAATTCCCGCCCAAATCGAAGTAGTCGTCGTCGGCGCCGATGCCGCTGACCCCCAGCACGGTCTCCCAGACGGCGGCGACGGTGGCCTCCGTCGGGGTGGCCGGCTTCCGATGAGTGCTGCCGGGCAGGAAGGTGGGTGCGGGCAACGCCGCACGGTCGAGTTTCCCACCGGGGGTGAGCGGGACCTCGTCGAGCGGCACGATGGCCGACGGAAGCATGTACCGGGGGAGGGTGCGTCGCAGGAGCGTTTCCAATCCGGGGACGTCCACCTGCGCGCCCTGCACCGGTCGCACGTACGCGACTAGTGTGGGGTCGCCTGCGCTGGTGGCGCGGTCGACCGTCGCAGCGAAGCTCACCGTGGGATGCCGCATCAGGACGGCATCGATCTCGCCGAGTTCGATACGGAACCCGCGGATCTTGACCTGGAAGTCGCTGCGGCCCAGGTACTCCAGCGACAGGCTGGTGGGTGTTCCGTCCGGAAGGCCGGCACACTTCCGCCACGCGGCGACGTCGCCCGTGCGGTAGAGGCGCTCGCCCGGTGGACCGTGCGGGTCGGCAACGAAACGTGCTGCAGTCAAGCCGGGTCGCCGGTGATACCCGCGGGCAAGGCCGGGACCACCCAGATACACTTCGCCTGCGACTCCCGGCGGAACCGGATGGAGTCGGGAGTCGAGAACCAGTATCGAGAATCCCCGGATCGGCCCGCCCAGGGTCACCCGTTGCCCGGGTGCGAGCGGTGGGCTCAGCGTCGACATGATCGTGGCCTCGGTGGGGCCGTATGCGTTGCGGACCCTCCGGGCGGCAGACGCCCACCGCGTGACCAACTCGGGCGGGCTTGCCTCGCCGGCGAGGGCCAGATCGGTCAGCTCGGGGAGGGCTGCGGGATCGAGTGTCGCCGCAGTAGTCGGCGTGAATATTGCGTGGCTGACGTGCTCGTCGGCGAGTATCCGGGTCAGTTCGGCGCCGCCGACGACGGCCGGTGGCACGATCACCACTCGCGCGCCGGCTCCGAATGCGCCGAGCAGTTCGAAGATGGAGGCGTCGAAGCTGGGCGAGGCGAAATGGGAGACCCGCGACTCGGGTGAAATTTCCAGACCTTCGCGTTCCGCGCTGACGAGGTCGGCGATGCCCCGGTGACCGACCGACACGCCCTTCGGGATGCCGGTGGAACCGGACGTGTAAATCAGGTAGGCCGCGTGGTCACGTCGCAGTGGCCGCAATCGGTCCGCCTGGGTCACACGGGTAGGAGAGCACCCGGCGACGGTGGTATCGGTTCGTGTGTCGTCCAAGTCGAGCCAGGACACGGCAGGCGAACGCAGGCGGTGTCGGTGATCGGTCACGCCCAGCACTGCGCCCGAATCGGTCAGCATGTGCTCGATGCGGGCCTGCGGGTAGTTCGGGTCTACCGGGAGGAACGCTGCACCGGACTTGGCGACGGCCCAGAGCGCGAGCACGAACTCGGAAGATCGCGGCAGTGCGAGCGCGACGATGGTGTCCGGTCCGGCACCGCGCGCGATCAGCAGGCGCGCCAACTGATTCGATTCCTCGTCGAGTTCGCGGTATGACACGTCCGTGCCCCGCTCGGAGACGGCGACTGCGTCGGGATCGATCTCCGCGGCCGAAGTCAGGATGTCGGGCAGCAGTCGGGGCGGCAGCGCAGGTGGTCCCAGAGCGGGTACCAGGTTCGCGCGTTCGGCGGGAGTGAGGACGTCGAAATCGCCGACGGCCGAACCGGAGTCGAGCGTGGCGACATCGAGCAGGTGCACCAAGCGGTTCCCGAACTCCAGCACGGTGTCGGGTTCGAACAAGGCCGTCGCGAAAAGAAGCTGGATATCGACGCCCGAACAGTCGGGGTGCGCCGAGCAGACGACCGACAGATCCGCGCCGTCGGTCGGTGACGCGTCCGTTGCCGTACCCACGAATTCGAGACCGATCTGGAATGGGTACCGGCCGGACGACTCGTCCCGTAGGCCCAGTGCCGCCGCGATCTCGTCAAAGGGGACGTCGGAGTGGGTGTACGCGCCCAGCTCCGTGTCGCGGACCCGTCCGAGCACGGCGGTGAACGTCTGAGCGCTGTCGACGAGGGTGCGCAGGATCAGCGGCCCACCGCCCGGACCGCCGGAGGTGCCGACCGCGATGTCGTCGGTGCTCCCCAGTCGCGAGAGCAGTGCGACCAGCCCGGTATGGATCGCGGAGAAGGCTGCGAATCGGCAGTCGGCGCCAACACTGTGCATGCGTTGGTGCAGTTCGGCCGGGATGCGAACATCGACCCGTCCGTCCGCCACGACTGTGCGATCGACGGGCCGCGGGTGGTCGGTGGGCAAAATGTCGTTCGCGGAAAGGCCGTCGAGGGTCTGCTTCCAATAGTCGAGCGCAGCCACCTTCCGCCGTCGGCGTGCTCCTTCGGCGGCGGATTCGAGATGAACGTCCGCTGTCGCGTCTTCGCGGCGGGCCTCGAGGAGCTCCTCCAGCAGGGCGACGAAAGCGGAATGGTGCCGACGCAAGTCTTCGTCGGTGTACCGGTGTGGGTTGCCCCGGAACTCGACCAGCGTCCTTTCGGGTGTGCCGCTGCGGTAGACGTTCACTAGGAGGTCCTCGACGGGACCGGACGTGACGACGTGGAATTCCCCGGTCACCGGGCCCAGTGTGATTTCCGGGTGGAAGAGCATGACGTTGACCATCGGACCGGTGAGCCGGCGGCCGGACGATCGGTCGCCGGCATCACGGCGAAT
The DNA here is from genome assembly GCF_018343855.1 of Rhodococcus sp. USK13. NCBI lineage: Bacteria > Bacillati > Actinomycetota > Actinomycetes > Mycobacteriales > Nocardiaceae > Rhodococcus > Rhodococcus sp. USK13. The sequence goes on from NZ_CP069242.1 coordinate 3,011,207, forward strand.
GTCCTCGAGGGTGTAGCGCTGATGGCGGAGTGCGCCCATGAGCTCCAACTGGGACCGGCGCAGCATCTCGTCCACCCGGTCCTCGGGCGGCGCGCTGATGTGCAGTGGGGCGAGGCTGACGAGCATTCCACCGGAACGTCGCAGGATGGTGGTGGTTCGACCGGAGACGGGCAGGCTGAGCAACACCTTCTCGCGGCCGCTCATTCTCGCCAGGTAGCAGCCGAAGGCAGCCACGACCACGCCCGCTGCGGGAACTCCGAACACCTCGTCCGAGTGCATCAGGCGCTCTGACGCGGCATCCGACAGCGAGGTAGTCAGGAGGATGCTTTTCGCGACCGCCGGTGAGACCACTTCGGACAGGCTCGACCCCTCCGCGAACCCGGCGATCCGCTGGGCCCAGTATTCGCGGTCGGCTTCGAATCGAGACGACGACCGATACCGCTGGTCGAGGGCGTAGAGCGTGCGCAGATCCGCCGCGGGATTCGGTTCCGGGGGGCGCCCCTGCACGGCAGCCGTGTAGAGGGCGGCGATGCGATTGACCATGGTCATCGCCCCGTATCCGTCCAGCGCGACGTGGTGAATCCTGCTGTACCACAAGTAATGCTGATCCCCGACGTGCAGAACCGCTGATGCGGCCAGCATGTCCGCCTCGGGGTCGAGGGGTCTCGTGTAGTCGTCCTCCATCCACGTGTGCGCCGCCGCCACCGGGTCGGCGGCGGCCCGGAGGTCGACGTACTCGGTCGACAACTCGAGGGTCGGGTCGACCACCTGGAAAGGTTCGCCGTCCACCTCGAAAATCCGGAGGTACGGGGAGTGGAACTCGCGCGCGGCGGTCACGGACGCCTCGTCGAGCAAGGCCACATCCAGGGGTCCGTGCACTTCGACGTACTGCGCGATGCAGAGGGGAACCTCGGGCGTCAGCCGCTGCGCCAGCCACATCCCGCGCTGCGCCGACGACAGCGGGAAGCCGGCACCGAACCTGTCGGTGTGGGGGTCGGATGAAGTTGAAGAATCCAAGGGGAGGATCCCTCCATTCAACGACCGGGGGTCGCGGGTGACCGCCACACCCGTGGGGCGTGGAGGTCAGAGGGGCCCGGGGTACGGGTTTCAGTTACGGTGCGGTGATCGTTCGGGACCGCGTTCTGACTGTGTCCTTCCGGTGTGGTGCTTAGCCTTGTTACATCGTCAACCCGACTCCCCCCGTTACGGGTCCCGGCCAGGAGCTTCGGCAGCCGTGTGGCAGCTCCGGGCTATCACCGGGTTACACCCCGAACGGGGACCCGCGCAACTGGTGACCGGTCACCGCGGCCGAGGCCGTAGAATCCAACGACCGTGAGCCTTACCCTCGGAATCGTCGGACTGCCCAACGTCGGCAAGTCCACCTTGTTCAACGCGCTGACCAACAACGACGTGCTGGCCGCGAACTACCCGTTCGCCACCATCGAACCCAACGTCGGCCTGGTCGAACTGCCCGATCCCCGGCTGAACAAGCTCGCCGAGATCTTCGGTTCCCAGCGGATCCTGCCTGCGACGGTATCGTTCGTCGATATCGCCGGCATCGTGAAGGGCGCCTCCGAAGGCGCCGGTCTCGGCAACAAGTTCCTGGCCAACATTCGTGAAGCCGACGCCATCTGCCAGGTGGTACGCGTGTTCAACGACGACGACGTGGTGCACGTCGACGGCCGCGTCGACCCGGCGTCCGACATCGAGGTGATCGAGACCGAGCTCGTCATCGCCGACATGCAGACGTTGGAGAAGGCTCTGCCGCGGCTCGAAAAGGAAGCGAAGAAGAACAAGGACCTCAAGCCCCTGCACGAGGCCGCACTGGCCGCGCAGGAGGTGCTCGACACCGGCAAGACGCTGTTCAGCGCGAAAGACAAGCTCGACTTCACACTGCTGCGCGAGCTGAGCCTGCTCACCACCAAGCCGTTCCTCTATGTGTTCAACGCCGACGAGGCAGTGCTCACGGACGAGGCGAAGGTCGCCGAGCTGCGCGCGTCCGTCGCCCCCGCGGACGCCGTGTTCCTCGACGCCAAGGTCGAACAGGAATTGCTCGAGCTCGACGAAGAGGACCGGCAGGAGATGCTCGACTCCATCGGACAGTCCGAGCCCGGCCTCCACGCACTCGCCCGCACCGGCTTCCACACCCTCGGCCTGCAGACCTACCTCACCGCAGGTCCCAAGGAAGCGCGGGCCTGGACCATCCACAAGGGCGACACCGCACCCCAAGCCGCCGGCGTCATCCACACCGACTTCGAACGCGGCTTCATCAAAGCCGAGATCGTCTCCTTCGACGACCTCGTCGCCGCCGGATCCATGGCCGCCGCCAAAGCCGCAGGCAAGGTGCGCATGGAAGGCAAGGACTACATCATGGCCGACGGAGACGTCGTGGAGTTCCGCTTCAACGTTTAGTCGAGGTGCGGTCTAACCTCTGGTGTGAAGAAGTAGTGGTCGTGAGTCTTCACTTCCATCGCGAAGCACCCGTAGTGGGGTGACTGAAATCGCTGGCGTGCGACGGCCAGACTTCGTGCGCTCACGCTCACGGCAGTCGGCCGGATAGTTAGAATGCGGGACTCGTTGTCCTGGCAACCGCATGCATCAGCCGACGCTGCCAACTCGAACCTCTTTACTTGCTGCGTTTCTGGGCGCCACCAGAATGACCGCAGAACCAGGACACGTGAGGCCAGAGTCTCTCTAGCGGGCCCTCCGAACTCGACTCGGATGCGGAGAGACGTTGTAGCCGCTCGGAGGGGCCATTTTCAATGGTCGGACGCGTCAGACCCAAAAGGTAGTTTCATGACATGAGCCTCCCGAAGCCAAACCAACACGCGGGACCTATGGCAGGCCATGTGAGAAAGGGCCGCATCTACAAGTCCCCGCTCGCTGCGACCGGTGTGCTGTGCATCGAGAACTGGATTAAGGACGATTTTCCGGATCTTGTCTGGCCCGCACTCGTCCTGGCTGAGCATGGCAATGACAGCATCCGACAATTCGTGAGGTGGCAGAAGGCGGTCCAGGAGGCCCTCGCGCACCACGGGGAAGTCGCCTGGGTCGCGGAATCGTTGGATGGACGCCTCACCCACCTGGCTCGTATTTCCGAGAAGTTCCCGGACGCGGCTGGGGTCGTCGTAGAGGAGGCCGACCGCCATGGCCTGCTTTCGCCGGCCGTTGTTCGCGCGCTAGGGTCCTACCCGTTCCGCCCTGCGTCCTGGCTTGTCGGCGACATCGAGGTCACACCTCCAGAGCAGCCCGACCTGGAACTTATTCGCGATGCGCTGCTGTCGGTTCTGCGCGATGGCCACCGCGAGGCGCTCATGAAATGCCTGCGCACCTGGAGCACGGTCCAGGCGGGAACGTTCAGTTCTGATTCCCAGACGATCGAGCTTCTGAAGGACTACCCGGGTGACATTGCCAAGCGCGCGGCGGCAGATTCACTAGTTCGCGCTTCCTGGGGTGCGCACAAGGCAATGGTGCAGGTCGCAGAACCGAACCACTTTGACGAGGCGCTCGAGTGGGCACGTGTGTTCTGGGGAGCGAACGCGATGACCTCCAGATGTATCCGAAATCGGGAGATCGAAAGCGTCGACGACGCCCAGACTGAACCAGCTGACGGCGAACCGGACGAACAGGCCACGTCCTCGGTCCCCTCCGACCAAGCGGAGCCAACTCCCGTGCCCACGGGCGGTGAGAACCTGCGCCGGTTCACGATGGACGTGTTGAGTAGCTTCGTCGAGGCGCTTGAGATTGCCCCAGCCCATCTGTACGCGAACGCACGGCAGGAGGTCGTCTCCGGGCTCGTGGCCCGCGCTGGGCGTGACCTGATTGCAGTGCTCGGTGCTCCCGACCTGTGGTGCGTTGAGCACGGAACACACATCGGGCGGATGCTGGTGGAGATCAAGATCTACTTGCATTGGATGGCGCAGCAAGACCAGTCCATCTATCGGCAGTTCCAGGAGTACGGAGCTGGCAAGGCCAAGCTCTACGCGCGGATCGTAGACGAGGTGCCTGTCGAAGCGCGCACCGCTGGGTTTGGGGAGAGCATCGAGGAGTTGCAGCGTCTCAGCCACAACCATGACGTGCTCGATCATCGGACGGTAGACACCCGTGACACCTTCGCTGACGGCAAGTCGATCCGCACGATGGCAGAGGAAGCCGGCCTGCTGGATTTCTACCGGCAGGTGTACTCACTCTCTAGCGGGGTAGCTCACTCGGAATGGTGGTCAGTCGAGGCGCACGCCATGGAGCTCTGCATGAATGTGCTCCACGGCATGCACCAAATCCCCAGCCTGTCGTTGAACCCCGGAGGCAACGTCGAGCTGGCTGCTTCTTGGGTGGACCAGTTCTATTCGCTCGTGCGAGCGGGGCTGAGCATTCTCGACACTGACGAGGCCGCAGTCGCTACAGCATTCGCTTGGATGGACGACACTGGCGAACAATCAGTGGAACCCGCTTAAGGTTTCGCCATGTGACGTTGCTAAGCGGGGCAGACGGAAACGTCGTGGAGTTCCGCTTCAACGTCTAGAACCCGTTGACCACCCAGCCGAGTTCGGCCGCTCGAGACGGTTCCCTACACTGTGCCTCGTGCGGATCGCGACCTTCAACGTCAATGGAATCCGCGCGGCGCAGCGGCGCGGATTCGAGGAGTGGCTGGCTGATCGTCGACCCGATGTGGTCGCGATCCAGGAAATGCGGGCTCGTGCCAGCGCCATCCCGCCGGGTGTTTTCGGCGAGTACCACCTGGCATACGACGAGGGGGAGCTCGCGGGCCGCAACGGTGTCGCGATCCTGACCCGGTGTGCGCCCCTCGCGGTTCGAACGTGGAGTGGTGCGGCTCTCGTGCAACGTCCGGGGGAAACGCACACCGAGACAGTCGAACTCGACCCGGTGCCGTTGGCCCGTGGGCTGGGGGAGTTCGCCAACGAGGGCCGGTACCTCGAGGTGGACCTTGCCGAGGCGCCGATCACCGTGGTGTCGATGTACCTCCCGAAGGGCGGCCTTCCGGCGCACCTGCAGAAGCCGGGGCGCATGCGGGAGGCGCCCGACGGTGGAGCCCGCTACGACCGCAAGATGCGGTTCCTCTCCGCATTCGCGCGACAGCTGACCCGCGCGCGCCGCACGGCACGCGCACGGGGCAGGGAACTGCTGGTGATGGGTGACCTCAATATTGCGCACACCCGTCACGACGTTCGGAACTGGCGCCGCAGCAACCAGGTGGAGGGTTATCTGCCGGAGGAACGTGAGTGGTTCGACTCCATCCTGTCGCCGCGCACGCTCGTCGACGTCGTCCGGCGACAGCATCCGGGTGTCGACGGTCCGTACTCGTGGTGGTCGTGGCTGGGTCAGTCGTTCGTGAATGATGTCGGGTGGCGCATCGACTACCACCTTGCGACGCCAGGTTTGGCGGGGGCCGTGGTCGCGGCCGGCACCGACCGGGATCCGGCGGCGGACCGCCGGATGAGTGACCACGCTCCAGTGGTCGTGGACTATGCGCTCTGAGCAGATCACGTACCCGGGACAGTGCGGCGAGAACTACAACCCGCGACGAGCGACCTCGGCCTCGAGTTCTTCGATGCGCTCACGGGCGTGGATGCAGTACGCCTCGCCGTAGTCGTTGGCAACAGATTCTCCGAGGAGCGCCCGCTGCTCCGCCAGGATGGCGGTCAGCTTTTCGCTGCCCAGTGTGGTGACGTCGTCGTACACCGTCCCATTGTCGCAGGCGTGGGCCGCCGAAGCACGCGTACTCTCGTCCGGAAGTGGCTGCTCGTTCCTACGTGTGCATCTGCTCAGCGCGCGGAGTTGAGAAAGCAGCTCCGAGGGCGCGCACGGTCCTGTTCGGTGGTCGTATGCCGGGCAGGACTTTGTGCTGCAGTGAGCGGATCAAGAGGGTTCTTTGGCCGTCTCGTCGGCGGTTGCGGCGTCGACTCCGGAGACGGCGGCCAGCAGTTCTTTCGCGACAACCCGCAGCTTTCGGTTGCTGCGCTGTGAATTCTCGGCGAGCATCTGGAAGGCGGCGTCGGCGTCGATCCGGTGGATGGCCATCAGCATGCCCTTGGCCTGCTCGATCGGGGCGCGGCTTTCGAGGGCCTCGCGTAGCCCGTCGGCGAGATCCCGCGCATGCCGGAAGCGCGCATAGTCGCCGATGGCACGGGCCAGAGCGGCGGTCAGGGCATCGACGACGGCTTCGTCCTGCTCGGTGAAGGCGTCGGGCCTGCGACCATAGATGTTGAGCGAACCGAAACGCTCGCTAGGTGTGTAGAGCGGGGCAGCGAGGAACGAGCGGACGCCTTCTTCTTTCGCGGCGGCGATGAACTGGGGCCAGCGTGCGTCGGCACTGTCGACGTCTACGCGCACGGTCTCGCCCGTGGTGGCCGCATGCAGGCACGGACCCTCGCCGATTTCGTACTGGTGGGCGTCGACCTGCAGTGTTCGCGCATCGGTGTGCACTGCGGTGAAGGTACGGCCGCCGGACACGATGGTGATGCCGCAGCTGTCGGCGCCGTCGATCGCCTCGTGCGCGATCTCCACTGCTCGCTGCAGTACAACCACCAGGTGATCTTCGTCCGAGATCGATCCACCCATAGCGGTCACCAACGCGGCCAACCGCTCGACGCTCAGCGTCGCGGCAGACCGGGCAACCTTCTTCACCACCGCGGGGGCGTCCTCGGGTGAGGCGAGGACGGAGTCTGCGGTGGCCGCATCAGCGTGATATGCGTCCATAACGACCCATTATGACCCCGCGCCCCTTCGATGTGGAACCAGGGCGTTCCAGAACTGCGGAGGCGGTCGGCGCCAGAGGAGGCGTTCAAGGCGCAGGTCTGAAGCTGTGGTTGAGCCATCGGGTATCCGGGCACGTCTGTATAGGAAGGTGTCAGAGCGGTCGACCACCGGAGGGAGATCCAGATGAGTGTGCGACAAACGGTGACCGATGCACTCGCTGTCGGGAGGTTGGCGCTCGATGCGGGCGTGGCTCTCATTTCGCTCGGCGGACTGATGGCAGTGCACAGTGCGGTCGGTGAGGGAGCGTCGATGGCTGTCGTAGCGCGTTCGGTTCAGGCGGCGGGGCTCAGTGACTCGGAGACCGTGTGGTCATCCGCCGTGTCGCACAGCCAGCGTGCCAACACCTGACATCCGGTCAGCCCATGCGCGTCGAGGGGCTCGGTTGCGTACGCGATGTGCCGTCCACCCCGCCGGTTGGCGATACGAATGCCACGCCAGGCCAGCCGTGGCGGGAGGTAGCCAAGAATTTCGACGAGTGCGACACGCAGACGCCGGAGGTCGGTACGCCACTGACGGGGGCTGAAGCGGGTTTTCGCCGCGTTCTGGAAACTGTTGTGGCGGAGCAGCTGCCACATGTGCGCACACCAGGTGTGCACGGTGCGCAAGGACATCGATCGGGTGAGATCCGCAATGTCGCGGACGTAGCTGTCGTCGCTGGCATTGCAGATCATGTCCTGCGGGTTCGCCACCCACATCACCGAAACCGCGGCGGGGAGCGGCGGGCCTTCGCCGGCGACGCCGCGTCCCTCGCAGCCCGGCACCACCCCGGCCGGTTGCTGCGGATCGGAAATGAATCCGGCGGCAACGATGCGGCCCACTGGGACAATGCCCGCAGCAATCATTCCGAGAAGTTCCCGGATGACCGTGCACCCCTGCGAGTAGCCGATCAGGGCGATCGGGCCGGCGTCTTCCCGGAGTCGGTCGAGTAACGCGCAGACTCCCGCTTCGGTGCTCTGCACGTAGCTGAGGCCGCCCGTCGCGACCGGCCCGTACGACGCCGGATAACCGACCCATCGGGGCGCAAAACGGTCGTCGAGTCGGACGGTCACCTCGCGGAGGAGGCCCGAGACTTCGGTGCGGCGGTCATCGGGACGGGATTCGCCGGTGCCACCGACGGCGAGCACGGTCATCTGTGACATCACTCCATGGTGCCGCCCGGCGACGCTCCCGGGTGGGTTCGGAGCCTGAGAACTTACTGGCAATCGCGAGACGATCGTGCTCATCCGATCGCCAGGGCCACCAACGCCACCAGTGGAGGTGTGCTCTGGGACAGGGCTCCAGCGACGCCCGACCCGCGAGGGCGGCTCAAGGCCATACGGTCCGAGACGGCCAGGGCGATTCCAGCCAGGAACATGAAGATGCAGGTGTAGATCACGAGGGTGCGGCCCGCGGTGTCCGACCCGGCCCACCAGAGAACAACACCGGCCACCGCGCCGGAACCGAGGAACAAGTTGTAGAACCCGACGTTGAACGCCCACAGGCGGACAGCCGGTACGTCGGAGGTGGGAATCCGGAACAGCCGCTCGTGCACCGACGGTCGGAGGAACACCACCGACTCCCACACGAACGCCAGTAGATGAACGGCCGCCGCGATCAGCGTCGCAATCTGAGCGATGACGATCATGACGCACCTGCTTGGCTCGCCAGCGTGATCCCGTACTCGTTCGCGAGCTTGTGGAGAAGGGGCGCGGCGTCCTCCTCCGAGTGCTGAGCGCGACCGAGAGCGTCGAGTTCGGTGAAGAACCCGCTCATGTCCGCACCGGCCGTGACGAGGAGGAACTCGGCCGACTCACTGAGAACGGTGAAGGTGTTCATCGTTCCCGGGGGGAAGGTGATGGATTCACCCGCGGCGAGTTCGTAACCGGTGTCGGCCGCCTGAACGAGAATCCGGCCGCGCAACAGGTGGTAGGACTTCGGCCACGGCTCGGTATGCAGTGGCCCCGGTCTGCCTTGCCGACTCTCGACCAGGAAGACCTCGTACGCCCCGCGGGTGACCTCGCCGGGTACCAGCACCGTGATATCGGCGTCGGGAATGGTGAGGCGTGGGCCGTCACAGGAGCGGAGGATGTGAACGTCAGTAGACATACTGCGACCGTAAGACCGGGATGATCGGTGGCCCATCCCAGAAATCTGGGATAGCCGCGACGGTGTGAGCAGCGCATACTTGGCTGCATGCTCGAGATCCGAGCGGACAGGATCCGCCGGGAATTGGTGGCGTTGGCGGCATCGGGTGCCGGCGTCACGCAGGTGCACGAGCGCGCCATCGAGCTGGTCGAGCAGACGGTGTGCAGTGACCTGACGTGTTGGGCGATGATCGACCCGGAGTCGCTCGCGATCAGTTCGATGACCAGCGGGCGCACTCGAATTCCTCAGGAATACGAGCCGCTGCTTGCCGAATCGGAATACGGCGGAAGTGATCCCGCGACGTTCGCCGATCTCGCCTGTACCGGTCGTGGAGTCGCACGTGCCTCCGACCTGCCCGTCGACGAGGTGGCGCGCAGTCTCCGGCACAGTTCCGTGTGGCGGCCCCTCGGTCTCCCACGCGAGGTTCGGGTCATCTTCCGAGTGGACGGAACCTGCTGGGGTGGAGCTGGCTTCGTTCGATCGGGGCCAGATTTTTCCGACCGCGATCTCGAGTTCCTCGCGCTGGTGGCGCCGGGGCTGGCGGCCGCGACCCGGGCAGCGGCAGTGCACGCTCCGGCTACCCACCCACCGGACGATCAGGGGCCGGCAGTGGTGTTGACGAGTGCCACGGGCGAACCCCTTTCCTTCACCTCCGCGGCCCGAACCTGGCGGGATCGCGTCGAGGAAGTCGCCCACGGGCGGATGACCGTGGTGCTACGAGCCGCGACATTCGGTGCACGGTCCAGCAGTTCCGGGGTATTCCGGGCCCGCATCCGTGACGCACACGGCGGCTGGATTCTGGTGCGAGCAACCGCCATGCTCGGTGGCGACGAACCGCAGACCGTGGTCACTTTCGAATCGGCCGGTGGCAGCGACCTCACCGGTCTGCTGCTCGCCGCCTATGGGTTGACCGCACGAGAACGCGAAATCTGTAGCGACGTCGTGGCGGGATACGCCACGTCCGACATCGCGCAGCGTCGTGCCATCACTGCCAATACCGTGCAGGATCACCTGAAATCCGTCTATGCGAAGACGGGAGTTCGCAGTCGCGCCGAACTCGCCGCGCGGCTCCGATTCGGCCCTGCGACGGAACCGGCAGGCGCCGGTTCCCCGCAGGTGCGTCGGGCAGAGTGATCACCTGCGCCAGAACAGGTGGTGTGCCACACCGCTGGGGCTCGGCACAACCTCGAGGTGAAACCGGTCCAGCAGCTCATCGGGGGAGTCCCACAGGCGCACGCCGGACCCGAGTTGCACCGGAGAGACCACCACATGCATCGTGTCCACGAGATCGGCGTCGAGGAACTGCCGGATGGTGGTAGCCCCGCCGCCGAGTCGGACGTCCTTGCCGCCCGCGGCGTCACGCGCTTGCTCGAGAACCGTGGCAGGGTCACCACCGACGAAGTGGAATGTGGTGTCGGAGAGGGTGAACGACGGACGCTCGTGATGAGTCATCACGAATACCGGGGTATGGAACGGAGGTTCGTCGCCCCACCAGCCGCGCCAGCTGTGGTCCTCCCACGGCCCGCGTTGGGGTCCGAACTTGTTGCGGCCCATGATCTCGGCGCCGATATTTCGGGCGAAATCCCGCGTGAAGTAGTCGTCGAGTCCGCGGCTCCCACCGGGGTCGGTCCGCATGGGCCAGCTCGCCGTGGCGCCGGCCCAGGCGAACATCTCACCGGGGTCGGCGTGGCCGAACGGTCTCTCGAAGGTCTGGTTTTCACCGGCGCCGAACCCGTCACGAGACACCGTGAAGTTCTGGACTCTCAGCAGCTGATCCATTCAGTTTCTCCTGCACTGTCGAAGAGGGTGATGATGGTTGGACTCCGCGAGCCGGACAAACTCATCGGTGGAACTCGCACCCCTCACAGTAGAGATGCCGGCGACTTCTCTCGTGCAACCGGATCTGCGAGTTGAACCACGCCCACCCTGACGACAACGCTTGACCCTGACACAGTGACAAGGACTCCAATGGTCGGCGAAGGAGGTGGTTGTCGTGAACACAACCAACCACGGTGGGCCGAACGCTCACCTCGTCGACACTCTGGCAGCAGGCGGCCCGTCGAGCCGGCTTCGGGCGGCGCTCGCTGCCGGCACGCGCCCAGACCCCCAGCTCGCGGACGCTCTCGTCGCTCGGTGCGCGGTCGAACCGGACTTCTTCGTCCGCGACATGCTGACCTGGGCCTTGCGCCGCCTGCCCAGCGAGCTCACAGTGCCGAGACTGGTCCGAGAGCTCGGGTCCGACACTGCGCAGGCCCGTAGTCAGTCGCTGCACACCCTGTCCAAGATCGGGGATCGGCTCGCCTGGCCAGGGGTGTCGGGACTGCTGCACGACGAGCACGACGAGGTCGCGCGCAGCGCGTGGCGGGCGGCCGTGGTGCTCGTGCCGCCGGGCGAGGAGGCCGCGCTCGCGGCCGATCTGGCGACAGAACTAGGTCGGGGCGATCAGCACCTGCAGCTCAGTCTGAGCCGTGCGCTGGTCGGACTCGGGGACGCTGTCCTACCGGTCCTCGACGACGCGGGGGCGAGTCCCGATCCGCGGATTCGTGCGCATGCCGGTGCTACGAAGCAGCTCTGTCACGACCCCGACACCGGATTCAGCCTTGCACTCGAGATGGCGACGCGCGTCGCGGTCGCCGGCCCGGACACGTAGCGGAAGGAGAGGGGATGTTGATCGGCGAGGTTTCTCGGCGGTGCGGCGTCAGTACGCGAATGCTGCGTCACTTCGACACGTTGGGATTGGTCAGTCCCACCGGCCGCACCACTGGCGGCTACCGCGAATACTCCGCCGACGACATCCGACGGCTGTTCCACGTCGAAAGCCTGAGGACGTTGGGGCTGTCGTTGAACGAAGTCAAACGAGCATTGGACGGGCCCGATTTCGCTCCGGCCGATCTGGTGGGAGACCTCATCCGGCACACCCGCCAGCGAATCGCTGCCGATGAGGAACTGCTCGCGAAGCTCGAACGTGTAGACGCCGCCTCCCCGGCGGAGTGGGAAGATGTGCTGCGCATCGTCGCCCTGCTGCGGGCACTCGAATCGGAGTCTGCGGCCCGTCGTCAACAAGCGATCCTGTCGCAGAGCGGGAAGGCATCGCTACCCGTCGAAGCGCTGGTCGAGGCCGCCCTCGCGGAGGAAGACCCCAATGTGGCCGGTGCGCTGCACTGGTCGTTGGCGAGGGTCGCCGGTCACGGACTTGCGCATCTCGCCAAGGGTCTCGACGCGGAGGAGGTCGACGTCCGGCGTCGCGCGACTGCCGCGATAGCGGCTGTCCACACAGCGGAGGCAACGGTACATCTGAGACGAGCCCTCGATGATCCGGATGCCGGCATCCGCGGATACGCCGCCCTGGCTCTCGGCTCTCGTGGAAACATCGACTCGATACCCGCCCTCCTCGAGATGGTCGTCGACGGGCGGCGCGATGTCGAGGCGGCCGAAGTCCTGGGCCTGCTGACGACCATTGCATGTCCGGCGGAAGATATCGTCGAGGCCCTGCAGCGCGAGCTCGACCACGCCGACGATGCGCCCACCCGGTTGCGAATCACACAGGCCCTCGCGGAGATTCCCGGCACGGCGGCACGGACGGCACTCGGCAGGCTCACCGACGACGGCGACCGGACGATCGCGTCCACCGCGGCAGCGATCGTGAGCGCGCAGGACCGGGGTCGAAGCCCGCTCCGATAATGAAGGCGCATCCGGTCAAAGTCCCCGTCGTCCGATGATGTCGAGATACGAACGAACCCGGCGATAGCGGTTCACAGCGCGTTGCCGAGCGAGGACAATGGGCAGAGGCCTCCGGCATCTCGGCGCCGACCGTCGGCGACGGCCGTGAAAGGTGAGACGATGAAGCTTGCAGTCATCGGTGGTACCGGGTTGATCGGATCGCAGGTGGTCCGCAAGCTGAACGAAGCCGGTCACGAGGCCATTCCCGCATCGCAGTCGACCGGCGTCGACCTGATCTCGGGTCAGGGTCTGGACAGCGCACTCGCGGGTGCAGATGTGGTGATCGATGCCTCGAACTCTCCGACCTTCGATGAGGCGTCCCTGGACTTCTTCCGCGCCTCCATGAGTAACCTGCTGGCGGCCGGGGAACGTGCCGGTGTCCGGCATCAGGTGGTCCTCTCGATCGTCGGTGTCGATCAAGTGCCCCAGTTGGATTACTACCGGGCAAAGACCCTCCAGGAGAACCTGCTCCGGCACGGGCCGACACCGTACTCCATTCTTCGTGCCACCCAGTTCTTCGAGTTCGTCGACGCCGTCTTGTCCTGGACCTCCGACGGTGACACAGTGCGGCTGCCCTCCACCCCACTCCAGCCGATTGCCGCTGCGGAGGTGGTCGATGCGCTCGTCGAAGTCTCCACCGGTACACCACTGGGAGGTATCCGAGACATTGCCGGTCCGGAGGTTTTTCCTCTCGACGAACTCGGCAGAATCACGTTGGCGGCGCAGGGCGATGCCCGGACCGTGACTCTCGACGAGAACGCCGGCTTGTTCGGCGCAGTTACCGGAGACGTGCTCACAGCGGGTTCAGACGCTCGTCTGGCGCCCACGCACTATCGGGACTGGCTTCAGCAGCGTCGCTGAAGTCTGCGAGGGAACTGCGGTTTCGACGCCGCCAACCCGGGTTCGGGTTCCGGCCAACACGGTGAGGAGTCCACGTGACGCGAGAGGGAAGTATCCGGGTCGGCGACCGGACCATCACGTATCTCGAAGCCGGTGACCCGGGCGGACCACTCGTGCTGCACAACCACGGGGGACCCTCGAGCCGACTGGAGGCCGAACTGTTCGATCCGTATGCGAAGGCCAATGGACTGAGATTCGTATGCGCGGACCGGCCGGGCATGGGCGGGTCAGATCTTCAGCGGGGCCGCACCTTCGAAGGCTGGACCGATGACCTCCAGCTGTTGGCCGACTCCTTCGGCGCACACCGATTCGCAGTAACCGGCTGGTCCGAGGGTGGACCGTGGGCCCTCGCGGCCGCCGCATATCTGGATCCCGCACGGCTGGTCAATGTCGTGTGCATCGCCGGGGGCAATTACGGAACGTTCGGATCGAACTGGGCCGCGAAGTACCTCAGTAGCGTCGACGCGCTGGGCGGCCGCCTGGCGCTTCACTTCCATCCCGGTTTCACACTCATGTACGACGTCCTCGGTATCAGTGCCACCCATTTCGCGGATCGCTACGCGAAGGCGATCACGCAGTCGGCGTGCACCGCGGATCGGGAGGTGTTGGCTGACGAAAAGGTCCTCGACGCGTTTCTGAGGGCAGGGCGCGAGTGCTTTCGGCATGGCGCGGACGGACTCGTCGCCGATGCCACGATGCTCTACCAGGCCTGGCCGTTCGACATGACGACAGTGTCTCGCCCCGTGCACTTCTGGCAGGGAAGCGCCGACACCCTGGTGCCGGAGATCATCAACAAGACGGTAGCGGACAAGACCCCGGGCGCCGTCTGGCACCCGATCAGTGGTGGTGGTCATTTCATCGCCGTCAGCCACGCGAACGACATTCTCGCGCTGGTAGCGAGTGACCTTGCACCCGTGGAAAACTGACGCTCCCTGTCAGGCCAGGACTTCTCGGGCGTCGCCCCGGGTGTGGTAGAACACCAATGGCTGGTGCGGCGGGCTGAGGGCGCGCAGGGATCATGCCCCCGGTTCTCTTGGTCAGCACGGTGGTCGCCGGGTGTGCGTTATCGGAGTCGGACTCGAGACGCAGTCTGATTCGCTCTCGACGTTGGCACGCATCCCGAGGAGGTCCGGACGAGCGTGAACCGTTTCCCTTCAGGCTCCCGCACCCACGAGCGCGGAAGCCGAGATTGCCACGAAGAGATCTGCGGTTGCAATTCGTCGTACGGCTCGATGCAGGGTCACCGTCTGCAGGATTCCGTGAGGGTCGAGGGTGTAGTCGACGTCGAGAACGCCTGCAGCGGTGCCGATACGGAGCGAACCCGGCCAGCCGATTCGGGCGTTGGTGGCGACGGTCCCGCCCGACACGGTGACGGCTGCCGCCACTGCGACAGCAGAGGTGAGACCGATCGCGGGATGGGGCGCCATCATCGACATCATGCGTACCGACACGTCGTAGTCCTCGGCGCGCACCAGACTTCCCGTTGCGGTGCGGTAGTCCGTGGGTGGTCCGACAATTCCCACTTTCGGGATGGCGTGGGTTATCGGATCGGTGGGCCGTGCGAGTCCCATCAGGAGTGCAGCCTCGCGGCGAAGGGCGATGAGCGTGGGAAGCCGGTCGGCGATGGTGGCGTTGTCCTCTGCGCCGGTGAGCCCGAGGTCCGTCGCGTCGAACAGCGCGGCGGGAGCGCCGGCCCGGACGAATGTTCCTCGATACATGTTGCTGCCGAGCTCGATTCGGTTGACGGCCTGGCCGGTCGGCAGCAGGGTGGTGCGATCGGCGTCCAACCCGGTGAACGTCAGACCCACCGGCACGCCGAGTGCGGGCGTGCCCGGGACCGAGGCGCTTCCCTCGGTGGGGACGTGGCCACCCGGCGTGGCGATCTCTGCCCGCAGTACGGCTCCGGTGTTCTGATTCCGCATGCGCACGATCGTGAGGGTGTCGTCGATGGCGACCAACCCGGCTTGCACTGCGTAGAGGCCGATCGCGGTGGCACAGTTGCCACAGTTGCTGCCCCATTCGACCGTCCGGTCGTCGATCGCCACCTGAGCGAACAGGTAGTCGACGTCGATGTCCGGCACGGTGGATCGCCGCACGATGGCGGCCTTGGATGTGGTGGAGCTACCGCCTCCGACGCCGTCGAGCTGCCTCGGATCGCCGGACCCGAAAGCGGCCGTGAGGATGTTGTCGAGTCCGCCGGCGCCGGCGACGTAGGGGTCGATGTCGACGGCGTTGAAGAGCCAGCACTTGCTGGTCCCGCCTCGCATCCAGGTGCCTCGGAGAGTGAACATCGGGTGGACCTTTCGATCGTGTCTGTGCTTCCAGGCTGTGGTCCGCGAGGATCAAGCACAATGGAGAAATCTGTCGTGGTCGTTCAGTGCGGCTTAAGAGTTAGAGCAGTGCCGGCACGACGACCAGGATCAGCCAGCACAGCGCCGGGGCGATGGCGACGATGATGCCTGCGTTGAGCAGCAGCTGACGGTAGAAGCGCGGCCGCTCGATGTTCTGGGCATTGGCTAGAACGAGGGCGCCGTTCGTCGAGAACGGGGACACGTCGACGACGGTGGCGGAGATGGCGAGAGCGGCGACGACACCGACCACTGGGAGCGCTCCCGTTCCCAGCAGCGGCATGGCGAGCGGAATCACTGCGGCGAGCAGTGCGGTGGAGGATGCGAAGGCGGAGGTGACGCCGATGACGTAGCAGAGCACGAGCGCGACGATGAGCGGTGCGCCGATGGTGATGGCCATCTCTGCCAGGTGGTCGATGGTGCCCACCTCTTGCAGGATGGAGATGTAGGTGACCATGCCCGCCACGAGGAGGACCGTCGACCAGCTGATGTCCGCGATCGCGTCGTTCTGCTTCTTCAGATCGGTGAACGCCAGGACAGCTCCCGCCGCGATGGCTATGAAGCTGATCGGCAGATGCAGGACCAGGACCAGCACCAGCAGGGCGCCAATGAGGAACAGCGTCAGCTTTTGGGCGCGGGTAACGGGTGCGGGTGCATCGATGAGGGTGGTCGAGACCGGTCGCGTGAGTACCCGCGTGCCTGGCGCTCCGGAGCTGCTGCCGCCGCCGCCCGTGGGCAGTATGGTCCGGTGCGGCGCGCCGTCACGTGAACCGCCGAGGGGCGCTACATCAGTCGATCCGGTCGCGGAGAACTCCAGTCCTCGGGTGCGGGCGAGCGCGGCGTAGCCGACCACCGTCAGCACCGAGAGCAGCAGGTTGATGCCGTAACTGGAGAAGAACAACGTCCACGGGGCGATGGAGAGACCGTTCGACTCGACGATGTCTCGGACCAGGACACCGGAGACGGAGATCGGCGAGAAGGCGCCGGCGTGGGCCCCATTGATGACCATGATGCCCATGACCAGCGGGCTCATGTGAGTGCGGGCGGCGAACGCCATCGCGGCAGGGATGATCAGAGCGACGGCGGCGGGACTGAACGTTCCCAGTGCGGTGAGCACGGATGCGGTGAAGAAGAACACCCAGGGAACGACCGTGACCCGTCCGTTCACCGCACGTATGCAGCTGTTGACCAGCAGGTCGATGGTGCCGTTGCGCTTGGCCATGCCGAAGAAGTAGGTCACTCCGACGATGGTGAGCACGATCGAACTCGGAAACGCGGTAAGAATTTCCTTGTCGTCGTACCCGAGTGCGAAATAGCCGACGACGAAAGCGCCGATGAAGCCGAGAATGCCGATGTTGATCGGAAAGAAGGTGGCGATCGCGAACATCGCAACGAGCGCGATGAGTGGGAGGATCTCGATGGAGGTCATAAGAGAGCTTTCCAGGCGTGGGCAGAAGGTCACATTCAGCGCTTGAACGTCGTCCACATCACACTATTGACGGCACCAGCTTAAGTGCAATACCGTTTCGCTACTGGTCCCTTTAGCTCAACTGAAGTCGGGAGGTCGAGTGCAGCACTCATTCGACGTCGTCACGCTGTTCCTGTTGCTCGACATTGCGGAAGCGGGTTCGTTGACTGCCGGTGCCGAGCGCGCTCGGATGACCCCTTCGGCTGCGTCGCAGCGCATCGCCAAGCTCGAACACAGCATCAAGCAGCCGGTGCTCACCCGGCTGCCCCGTGGGGTCCAGCTCACCGAGGCCGGTGAAGTCCTGACCAGCCGCGCACGCCTGTTCCGACGCGAGATGCGCGCCGCGAGCGGCGATCTCGAAGCGATCCGGGGCCTGCAGCGCGGGTCGGTGCGGCTCGGTTCTTTCCCTACTGTCAGCGCGTCGCTGCTCTCTGACGCGCTGAAGGAGTACCACTCACGGTGGCCTGAAGTCGACGTGCGGGTGCGTTCGGCGGTACGCCCGCAGCTTCTCGACATGCTGCACTCGAGCGAGGTGGATCTGGCATTGCTGTGGAGCTACTCGTGGACTGAGGAAGCCGAGCGGTCGCTGTCGCTTGAATCGTTGATGGAGGACGAGACCGTCCTGCTGCTTCCCATCGATCATCAAAGCGACGACGAGATCGCGCTACCGGATCTTCGCGATGCTCGCTGGATCATCCGAAGCAACGACCATCCGGCAGGGGAGGTTCTTCTCCGTAGTTGCCGCGCAGCCGGATTCGAACCCGACGTCGTCTACGAAGCCCACGACTACCAGGAGATCGAAGCGATGGTCGCCGCCGGCGTCGGAATCGCCATGGTTCCGAGGCTCGCCGTGGCCTACCACCGGCCGGACGTCCGGACGGTGACGTTTCGTAAGCAGGACCGCGTGCCGACGCGCGTCATCTACATCGCCTCTCTCGCCCGCCGCCAGTACACCCCCGCCATGTACGCGATCTCACGCGCACTACGCGGCGCCGCCGACCGCATGGCCACCGCGCCGTCCGTCTGACGGCGGGAGGAGGTGCACGTGCCGAAGGTCCGGGCGTGAAGGCAGCACCGAAATCACCTGAACGCTCTTGTATCGAAAACTTGCCCGTTCTAGGCTGAGGTATGGCCACGGTCGGTCGTGATTCGGCGGCGCCAAGCGGGTCCGAATCCCGCCGGTATCGTTCTCCGCTGCGTCGGATGCAGGCAGCTCAAACTCGAGCGGCCGTACTGGAGGCCGCCGCGCGGTTGTTCGCCGAGCACGGCTGGGCAGGCACCGGCATCAGGGATGTCGCGCAGGCCGCGACGGTGTCCGTCGAAACCGTCTACACGACGTTCGGTTCCAAGGCCTACCTGTTGAAGGCGGCGCTCGAGGTCGCCATTGTCGGCGATGACGCGCAGGTGCCGTTGGCCGACCGGCCCGTCTACACGGCAATCGGTGCGGGGCGCACGGGTGGCGACCGCATCGAGATCGCTGCGCGCATGATCGCCTCGATCAACGAGCGCATCTACCGCCTGGCCGGGGCAGTCCGCCAGGGTGCGACGGTCGATACCACGCTGGCAGCGGTGTCCGTCGACCTGGAAGGGCAGCGCAGGCGCTCGGCTGCCGACGTCGCAAATATGATCATGGGCCGTCAGCCCGACCCCGGTCAGGTCGACGAACTGTGCGTCCAGACCAGCGACCAGGTGTATGCCCTGTTCGTACAAGAATGCGGCTGGACTCGCGTCCGATACGAGTCGTGGCTGATCGACCGCATCGCAGAAATCCTCAACCGCCCGAGCTGAATTCTCGTGCGCCTTTATCTGGAGTCCGTCATGACAACCGACACTCTGCCCCACGCCGACACCCGGATCATGCGCATCGTGCACAACGCGCTACGCCGCGATCTTGCTCGCGCGATACAGGTGCTGGGCGCTGCCCCTGCGCCCACATCAGCCCAGCGGGTCGCCCTCGCCGACCACCTCGTGTGGATGATGCATTTCCTTCACCTGCACCACAGCGGCGAGGACGATGCCCTATGGCCACTCGTCCGTCAGTTGAACCCGGCCGCCGGAGCACTCCTCGACGTGATGGACGCCGACCATGCTCGGATCGGCCCAGAGATCGAGCGGGTCACCGCCGCGGCAATCGAATATCGTGCCGATTCCGCTGCCCGGCAGGACCTTCTACATTCCCTTACCGTTCTGGAGCACGTTCTCCTGCCGCATCTGCAGCGTGAAGAGGACGAGATGATGCCGGTCGTCGCCCGGACCCTGACCGGTCGGCAATGGGACGAGGTGGAGCAGCGCGTCTTCATCGCCTCGAAAACCAAGCGGGAGTTGGGAACCGAAGCTCACTGGATCGTCGACGGTGTCGATCGCGAGGATTACGACGTCGCCGTCCGTAAAGTCGGTCCCGTCACTCGGTTCATCTTGCTCCACACGTTCGCGCGACCCTATCGGCGGGCGTGCGCCGCCCGATGGGGCGCTCCTCATCTCGACGTCAGCCCCCGTCTCCACCGGCCACCTCGCACCGAGGGGTCGGTGGAGCTGTGGATCGACGCCCCGGCCCGACAGCTGTATGACGCGGTCGCCGACGTCACGCGCATCGACGAACGCAGCCCCGAGTGCCGACGCTGCGCATGGTTGCCGGGACGGTCACCGGGATCCGTGGGCGCCCGATTCCGGGGGCACAACCGCGCACATCATCTGCGCTGGTCGCGGCTGTGCGAGGTGACCGTCGCCGACCCGGGTAGGACGTTCGAGTTCCATACGGTCTCGGAGCGTCGCAACCCGCTGTACCACGACTCGACAACCTGGACCTACACCTTCATAGCGGACGGCGACGGAACGCAGGTGACGCATTCGTATCGGATCGACCGACTGCCGTACCGCCCACTGCTCGCGCTCTATTTACGTCTGCTCCCGCAGCATCGAGACATGCGACCCCAGATTCGACAGAATCTCGAGGCGCTGCGGACGCAGGCGCATGCCGGCACGACCCTGCCCAGAACGGCGTAGGCACTCCGGACGGTCGAGATCAGGCGGCTTGCAAGAGTCGGCCGCGTCCACCACGCTGAGCAGCGAGCACGAGGACTACCGGCGAGCCCAGATCGCGCACCGATGAGTTTCTCGCGCCGCGCCGGTCTATACGCCGGGCACCCACGGACGGAAAGGCTGTGCCATGCGGAAACTGATCTACGGCATGAATTTGACCCTGGACGGCTACATCGCTGCGGCCGGCGACGACATAAGTTGGGGCGGACCGCCGAGCGACGAACTGTTCCAATGGTGGCTCGACCACGAGCAGGCGAGTGGCCTGTCGCTGTATGGGCGCAAGCTGTGGGAGACGATGAGCTCCTACTGGCCGACCGGCGACCAACAGCCCAACGCCACCCCGGCGGAGATCGAGTTCGCGCGGAACTGGCGGGACACGCCGAAGGTGGTGTTCTCCTCGACGATCGACAGACAGGTCGACTGGAACACCCGCCTGGTCACCGGCGACGCGATCGCCGAGATCACCCGGCTCAAGGCCGAGGACGGCGGCCCCATGAACATCGGCGGCGCTACGCTCGCCGGGTCGGCCATGCGCGCCGGGCTGATCGACGAGTACGCGATCGCCGCCTATCCAGTCCTGGTGGGCGGCGGCACGCCGTTCTTCACCGCGCTGGACAGCTGGGTGAACCTGAACCTTGTGGAGACGCGGACATTTCCCGGCGGCGTGGTCGTGACCAGGTACGAGACGAGGCGCTGAGCAGCACCACCCAAACGCTAGTCTCACGGTGATGTCGTACTGGTACGACGCGGCCCGTGAGATTACGACGTCAGCCGCGAGACCCTACATGGCTGGAGCGTCTCACTGCCGGTGGCATTTTGAGACGCTGCACAGGAACCGGCCGTGCCCATGCCCTAGGCTGTCGCGCACTGGGCTAGCTAGTAGTTCCCGGGGACGTTAGAACTCGTCGACGATATCGACTGGACAGTGTTCGGCGAAGAAGGTGAGAAGATCACCTTCGCGGTTAACGGTGTCGAGTACGAGATCGACCTGAAGGACGAGCACGCCCGCGAGTTCCACAAACAGGTCGGCTACTTCATCGAGCATGCCACCCGGTCGCTCGTGCCGAAGACTTCATCCAAGTCCGCTCCAACGTCTGCGGATGCTACGACGCTTGTGCAATTCGCTGCCCGCTTGGACCCAGACTTGCTGCAGCAGATGAAGATCGAAGTAGCCGCCCGTGGGACGACTGTGCAGGCGGCTACGGCCGAAGCATTCGGGTTGTGGCTGTCGGCGTAGGTGACTACCGGTCTCCGGGGGAGGCGGCCCCGCGCACTGAGGTAGTAGCCCATCGTCATCCGGTGCTCCGATATGCGAACCTGCACCGGGACGAAGTGGCGTCCCAGCACACGCCGGCGGAGGTCGGCCTCGTTCCGAAAGCGGATAGGCGACCGGTCACGCTGGGTGGTAAAACCCGGCGTTACTCTGCGATCCGGGGAGGTCCGCTCGGTACTGCCTCGGCGTCTTGCCGAACCAGCGTCGACACGACCGGTTGAGGGTGCTTTGTTCGGTGTAGCCGAGCAGGCCGGCGATCTGGCTGAGATGAAACCTCGGTTCGGCGAGGTATCTCGCCGCCTGGTCGCGACGCTCCCGTTCGATGAGATCCTGGCATCGCACTCCCTCCTCAGCCAGGCGTCGTTGTAGCGTGCGCGGATGCATCGACAGTTCGTCGGCGATGACCTCGGCGCTGCAGTGACCGGTGGGCAGCAGGCGACGGGCAAGTTCTGCCACGCGTTCGGACAGCGCCGCGGAGCTCGGTGGGAAATGCGCCTCCAGGTATTTCGTGGCGATGCGCCGGGTCTCCGGATCCGCGCTGTCGATGCGCTTGCTGGCCAGATCCAGGGGTAGCTCGAACCCGCACCAGGTTTGCCCGAAGAGCACGGGGCAACCCAGCGCTTCGTCGTACGCAGTGTCCGAGCCCAGTTGGTCGTGCATGAACGAGATCGCCCGGGGCCGTGCCTGCGGCCCGCCGAGAAGTCGAATCATGCGGACGCCGTTGGCCATGCTCAGCTCGTATCCCTGGGGCACATCGGCCAGTCCCGGTTCGGTCACCTCGAAGGTGAACTGCAGATCGGTCTCCGCGGTGCGCTGGGTGACCGTCAGTTTCAAGGCCGGGGAATGGACGTACAGGTAGCGGGCGATCGCCTCCAACCCACCCAGCAGTGTCTGGGCGTTGCGCGCGATCACCGCGATCGGTCCGAGGATGTCCAGACCCTGCCAGCGTGAGAGGCGAAGCCCGAAGTCTGTACAACCCAATTCGGCGGCGGAGGCCTCGAGCATGCGCACGAACGGTTCGAAGGAGACGAACGCGTCCTCCTGGTCTTCGATCCCCGGTGGGATGTGGAAGCGTGCGAGGAACGGCGCCGGGTCGGCACCGAGCTCCCGCACCAGGTCGCCGTACCCCCAGAGGTTCGTGGCCCGGATCAAACTGCCCATCGGACCAACTCCCTCCCATGTCGGAAAATGCTAAAACAGTGTCCGAAAGTGTCAAGACCTGTGACATGTCTCACGCGCATCCTAGTTCTACGACGTTCTGCGGTTCCAGCAGACACAAGCCCGAGGAAGCCATGAACACGAACCATTTCGACGTCTTGATCATCGGTGCCGGCCTGTCCGGCATCGGAACGGCATGCCAGGTGACGGCCGAGTTCCCCAACAAGACCATCGCCGTGCTCGAGCGCCGCGAACGGCTGGGCGGCACCTGGGATCTGTTCCGGTACCCCGGCATTCGCTCCGACTCCGACATGTACACCTTCGGGTACAAGTTCCGCCCCTGGCACGACACGAAGGTGCTCGCGGACGGCGCCTCGATCCGCGAGTACATCGCCGACACAGCACGCGAGTACGGCATCGAGGACAAGATCCATTACGGAGTGAAGATTGTCGGGGCGGACTGGTCGACGGCCCAGGGCCGCTGGACCGTGACCGCCCTGCACGAGGCGACCGGTGAGAGACGCATCTACACCTGCGGCTACCTGGTCAGCTGCACTGGCTACTACGACTACGACGCCGGCCATCTGCCCGCGTTCCCCGGCGCTGACCGATTCCAAGGTCGGTGCGTCCACCCTCAGCACTGGCCGGAAGACCTCGACTACACGGGCAAGAAGGTCGTCGTGATCGGCAGCGGCGCCACCGCTGTCACCTTGGTCCCGTCAATGGCCGGCGACGCCGAGCACGTGACCATGCTGCAGCGCTCCCCGTCGTACATCTTCTCGATCCCCGCCCTCGACAAGATCTCCCAGGTCCTGGGGCGATTCCTCCCGGAAAAGTGGGTGTACTCGTTCGCGCGCACACGCAACATCGCCGTCCAACGCGGACTCTACCGAGCGTGCCGCCGCTGGCCCGCTCAGATGCGCCGATTGCTGCTCTGGCAGGTGCGGCGCAGCGTCGGCCCCGGCTTCGACATGAGCCACTTCACCCCGAACTACATGCCGTGGGACGAACGGTTGTGCGCCGTGCCGAACGGCAACCTCTTCAAGGTCCTGGCCTCCGGTGAGGCCTCGATCGTCACCGATCACATCGACACCTTCACCGAAACCGGCATCGTGCTGAAGTCCGGACGGGAATTGGAGGCGGACATCATTGTCACCGCGACCGGCCTGAACCTCCAGATGCTCGGCGGAATGACGCTGTCCGTGGACGGCGAGGCGCGGGAGCTACACGAGCAGATGACCTACAAAGGTGTGCTCGTCGAGAACATTCCGAACCTGGCCTGGGTCTTCGGGTACACCAACGCGTCCTGGACTCTGAAGTCCGACATCGCGGGTGCCTATCTGTGCCGGCTGCTGCGGCACATGGACGTGGGTGGCCACACCGTCGCAACGCCCCGCGACGTCGAGAACTCCGCGCTCGATGTCGGCATGCTCGACCAGCTGCAGTCCGGCTACGTGCAGCGCGGCAAGAATGTCATGCCTCGCCAGGGGTCCAAGGACCCGTGGAAGGTCCTCATGGATTACGAGAAGGATTCCACGATGCTTCTTGAAGACCCTATCCAGGACGGCCTGCTGGAATTCGGAGCACCGGCACGAGCACACGAAGCCGTCCACGCATCATGAACATCGACAAGCGTGTCATTCGCGCCGGCCTTCGCAGCTCCCGGCCGCTGTTTGCATCACCTCGCGTGCCCGTCGGGGGGAAGCGCCTGATGGTCGAGATGGTGACCGGCGCCGCACGCCCACCGCGGGGCACACGGTTCGAGCGCGACACGATCGCCGGCGTCCCCGTCGTGCGGGTGCGGCCGCCGCACACCACCGGGGGGACGCTGATCTACCTCCACGGCGGCGGGTACGCCCTCGGCAGCGCGAAGGGGTACCGCGGCCTCGTCGCACACCTAGCCGCAGCCGCCGGGACGACCGCGGTGATCCCCGACTACTCCCGCTCACCGGAAGCGCGTTACCCGGTTGCGCTCGAGGAGATGGTCGCGGTCTACTCCCGGCTGCTCGACGACGGCCTCGACCCCGGCACCACCGTGATCGCGGGTGACTCCGCGGGCGGCGGACTGACACTGGCGCTCGCGACGGCACTGCGCGATCGCGGAATCGCCGCTCCGGCCGCGCTCGGCCTGATCAGCCCGTGGGCCGACCTCGCCATCGACGTCGACCGGGCGCGACCGGTGCGGCGTGATCCCCTGATCCTCCCGTCAATGACAGCCGACTGGGCCCCGCGCTATGCCGGGGACCACGATCCGAGATCGCCTGGGATTTCCCCGGTGTACGGCGACATGACGGGTCTGCCGCCGATGGTCATGCACACCGCCGGCGACGATCCGATCTGCGTCGACGCCGACAAGATCGAAGCAGCCGTCGCCGCCGCCGCGGGCATCCTCCGCCACCGCCGGTTCGACGACCTGTGGCACGACTTCCACCTGCAGGTCAGCATCCTCGCCGAGGCACGCGAGGCGGTCACCGACCTCGGTGCGGCACTGCGCCAGCACATCCTGACCACCGATTCCGACCCGATTCACCCCGACACAGCAAAGGTTGCATCCGCATGAGTACATTCGAAGGCAAAGTCGCCGTCATCACCGGAGCGGGATCCGGCATCGGCCGGGCCCTCGCCCTCGATCTCGCGGAGCGGGGCGCCAAGCTCGCCCTCTCCGACGTCGACACCGTCGGACTCGCCGACACCGTCCGCCAAACCAAAGCCCTCGGCGCGCAGGTCAAGTCCGACCGACTCGACGTCGCCGAACGCGAAGCCGTGCTGGCCTACGCCGACGACGTCGTCGCACACTTCGGCACGGTCCACCAGATCTACAACAACGCCGGCATCGCCTACAACGGCACCGTCGAGAAGTCCGAGTTCAAGGACATCGAGAAGATCATGGACGTCGACTTCTGGGCGTCGTCAACGGGACCAAAGCCTTTCTGCCGCATCTGATCGCGTCCGGCGACGGACACGTCGTCAACATCTCGAGCCTGTTCGGGCTGATCGCGGTGCCCGGCCAAAGTGCCTACAACGCGGCGAAGTTCGCCGTGCGCGGCTTCACCGAGTCGCTGCGTCAGGAGATGCTGATCGCCAAGCACCCTGTCGGGGTGACCTGCGTGCATCCCGGCGGCATCAAGACCGCAGTCGCTCGCAACGCCACAGTCGCCGACGGCGAGGACGCGCAGACCTTCGCCCAGTTCTTCGACAAGAGGCTCGCCCTGCACACCCCGGAAATGGCCGCGAAGACGATCCTCGACGGCGTCCACAAGGGCAGTGCCCGGGTGGTGATCGGCTGGGAGGCGAAGGCCCTCGACGTACTGGCCCGCATCATCGGGTCGTCGTATCAGCGGGTCATCGCCACCGGATTTGCGACCTTCATGCCCTGGATGAAGAAATGAGCGATGCCACCACCACTTGCGATTGTTCCAGGCACCAACTGAGCAGCATCCACGCCCGATTCTCGGCACTGGAGAACGACCACGCCCAGCACGGCCACCCGTGGCCCGTCCTCGACGCCCTGCGGGCCGGACTGGACGAGCTTGGTGATCTCGCCACACACCACCCCGCGCAGGCGAGCCGGTCCTCGATCCGTCAGGCGGGAACATCGTGACCGGACAGATTCTCACCGGCACCAGCATGGACGACTATCCGCTCACCCTGACGAGCATCGTCGAGCGGGCCGAGCGGTTTCACACCGACCGCGAGGTCGTGTCACTTCGCCCCTCGGGCACGATCACCCGCACGACCCTCGGAGCCTGCGCCGGTCGGGCTCGGCGGCTTGCCGGTGCGCTGGCCGCACTCGGCGTCCGCGGGGGAGACCGGGTGGCCACCCTGCTGTGGAATCAGAGCGAACACCTCGAGCTGTACTTCGCGGTCCCGGCCATGGGTGCGGTCATCCACACGCTGAACCCCCGACTGTTCCCCGACGAGCTCGCCTTCATCATCGATGACGCGCAGGACACGGTCATCGTCGTCGATGAGTCGCTGCTGGAGGTGTTCGACACCTTCGGAGCCGGGCACAATTTCGCCCACATCATCGTCGTCACGCACACCGGCGACGTCCCGGCCGGAATGCTCGACTACGACACGCTCATCGCGGACAGCAAACCGGTGCAGTGGCCCGCTCTCGGCGAACACCGGGCAGCGGCAATGTGTTACACGTCGGGCACCACCGGCCGGCCGAAGGGTGTCACCTACACCCACCGGGCACTGGTGCTCCATTCCCTCGTCGCGGCACTGCCCGACCAACTCGCGGTCTCGGCACGCGACACGATCCTCCCGGTCGTCCCGATGTTCCACGCGAACGCCTGGGGCCTGCCGTATGCCGCGGCCCTCGCCGGTGCGAGCTTGGTCTTGCCCGGGCCGCGTCTGGACCCGCACATCGGTTCGGGTACCGACATGCCGGTCGCAGAGAAGGCCGACATGATTTTTCGAGAGGCGAGTTCAACACCCGCGCGACATCGAAGAAGTGCTCTACGAGAATCCACAGATAACCGAGGCTGCGGTCATCGGCGTCCCTCGCGTAGGCGAGCAGCATCCGACGCCCACGTGGGCCGGCCAACAAGGTTTCTGCTGTAGTCATTTGCTGACCACCATAGAGTCCCTGAGCCGAACAGAATCCGGCGATCATCACTGTCCGGAAGCGGAACCCGTACCGGGACGAAGCGGCGACCCAGCGCATGCCGGCGGCAGACCGCCCTCGTTCCGTAAGCGGATCGGTAGCCGGATACCGGGGTCAGTCCGGCAACGGCGGCGCATGCACTCGCTACCTTGGTACCGATTGACCGATGATTCTCGCGCTCACGCGCAGTCTTCATTGGTGTCAGCCGTTCCAACCTGGAGGTCGCCGTGCGTAATGCCCTCACTCGCGCCACCCTGTGGTCTGCGGCCGCAACCGGACGTGTTGCTCTGGCAGATGACCTCGCTGGTCTTCACGAGGCGCAGTGGGCGCAGCAGTCGCTGTGCGGACGGTGGGTGGTCGAGGAGGTCGTTGCTCACCTCACGGCAGCGGCGAGTATCGGCGCGCTTCGTTGGTTTGGCAGTGTCCTGGGTGCACGGTTCGACTTCGACCTGCACAACGACCGGCGCCTGGCCGAGTACCGAGGCGCGACCCCCGCCGAAACTCTCGAGGGGTTCCAACGGGTCGTCACCAGCACGACCTCAGCGCCGGGGCCCACCGCGGCGTGGCTCGGTGAGGTGGTGGTGCATGCCCAGGACATCCGGCGGCCGCTCGGGCTCGTGCGCACGCCCGCCGTCGAGACGGTCACCGAGGTTGCCCGCTTCTACGCCCGGCGGGACTTCACCGTGGCCGGCCGGAGCACCATCGAAGGTCTTCGCCTCGAAGCGACCGACGGGCCCTTCACGACGGGAGCCGGACCGATGGTCAGCGGCACGACACTGGCACTCACTATGGCCATGGCCGGTCGTGGTGCCTACTGTGACGACCTCACCGGGCCGGGCGTGCCGACACTGCGGGACCGCTGCACAACCTGACTGCGCATAGGAAGCCTCCGCTGACGGACCCGTACCGGGACGAAGTGGCGACCCAGCGCATGCCGGCGGCAGGCCGCCCCTCTTTCCGTAAGCGGATCGTCATCCGGCGTTCCGATAGGCGTCACTGTGGAGGCCAGCAGATCTGTCGCGAGGTTCCTGCGGGACGTTCGCAGGTTGAGAACTATTCGTCAGTGGCGACACCGACAACTGATCGTCGACTCCATCGGATGTAGACGGGTTTCAGGGCTGTGTGTCGGGCGGGGCCGCGAAGGAGCCCGATGCACCGAGGATGGCGTGGACCGCGGCGCGGACCCGGTCGGCGACGGCCCCGGTGGAGATGGCATCGAACTTGCCGTCGAGGTGCAAGAACGCCAGGCCGTGCACCAGCGCCCACACCGCATCTGCCATCGCGTCCGGGTCTGCAGTAGGAAATGCTTGCTGCACAATGGCTTTGACGTACTCGTGAATCGCCGTTGTCGCGGCCACCCGTTCGGGGTTGGTCGGATCGCAGGGTTCGGCGAACATGACACGGAACAGCCCGGGGCGTGCGAGTGCGAACTGAACGTAGGCGATGGCGATCGCGGCGAGATCGTCGGCGGTGGTCGGAGCCGGATGCGCCGCAGCCAACCGGTCGCCCAGGTCTTGGTAACCCACCGCGGCGACAGCGGACAGCAGCGCATCGCGGTCGGAGAAATGCCGGTAGGGCGCGGCAGCGGACACACCGGCGCGGCGCGCGGCGGCGCGGAGCGAGAGTTCGGCGGCTCCGTCTTCCTCGAGAAGCTCCACGGCCGCGCACACCAGCGCGTTGTGCAGATTCCCGTGGTGATACGGCTGGGTCGTCGTTGCCATGGCTCCAATCTAGCAAAGTGTTGACAATGCTTACATCGCCCCATAATGTTAGCGGCGCACACATGATGTGATCATCGTAAACATTGCTCTCGAGGGAAGGTCTGTAGATGTCGAGTGGTTGGGTCTCGGACGGGTTGTTCTCCCCGCTTCACCTACGGTCCGGTCAGACATTGCGCAACAGGGTCGCGAAAGCGGCGATGGAAGAGGGCATGGCCGGCACGGCCCAGTTGCCCGACGAAAGGCTGATCGAGTTGTACCGCCGGTGGGGTGCCGGCGGTGCCGGGCTACTGATCACCGGAAACGTGATGGTGCACGCCGAAGCGCTGACCGGTCCCGGCGGCATCGTCCTCGATGCCGCCGCACCGCTGGCACCGTTCGCGGCGTGGGCGCAGGCCGGTAAGGCCGCCGGCGCGGCGATGTGGATGCAGATCAGCCATCCCGGTCGGCAGATTGAGTCGAACATGCCCGGCGTGGTGTGGGGGCCCTCGGATATCGCGGTCGAGCTCGGCCGGCACTCCAAGCGGTTCGGTCTGCCGGTCGCGATGACCTCCGAACAGATCGAGGCGACCATCGCCCGGTTCGTCACCACCGCCCAACGCGCCGAGTTGGCGGGATTCGATGGGATCGAGGTTCACGCCGCGCACGGCTACCTGCTCTCGCAGTTCCTGTCCCCGCTGGTCAACAACCGCACCGACGAGTGGGGAGGTTCACTCGAGCACCGTGCCCGGCTACTGCTCGAGATCGTGCGGGGAATCCGTGCGGTGGTGGCGCCGACGTTCGCCGTCGCGGTGAAACTGAACTCGGCGGACTTCCAGCGGGGTGGCTTCGACGCCGACGATGCGGATGCGGTGATCGGCATGCTCGAGTCGGCAGGTGTCGACCTGGTCGAGGTCTCCGGGGGCAGTTACGAAAGCCCGGCCATGTCCGGGCGCCCGGCCGATGGCCGCACCGCTGCCCGCGAGGCGTACTTCCTCGAGCTGGCCGCGCAGCTGGCCAAGACCAGCACGCTGCCGCTGATGCTCACCGGCGGGATCTCGCGCCGGGAGACCGCCGAACGCGTGTTGGCCAACAACGTCGAGCTGATCGGCATGGCAACCGCGTTGGCGGTCACCCCGGATCTGCCCGACCGTTGGCGCGAAGGATGGGAGGCGGACAAGGCGATGAAACCGGTGACCTGGTCGGACAAGGCGCTCGCCGCGGCCACCGAGATGGCCATGGTGCGCTACCAGATGCGCCGGATGGCGGCCGGTAAGAACCCGGCACTCGGTGTGCACCCGGCGCTGGCAATGGTCGCCGACCAGCGCGTGCAGCGCCGGGCCCTGCGTCGCTACTCACGATGGCTCACCGCCACCAGGCGTGAACCGGCCGCGACGCCGGTTCCGAGCACGCCGGCGCGCTGAACCCGTGATCGGGTACGCCTCCACCTCCCCGATCGGTGGCCGCACACACCAAGTCGTCTCGACACGACGGGTCGTCACCATCCCATCGCATTCCCTACCGACCCTGCCGATCTCGGACGAGGGTGCCTCGCCGACAACACCTGAAGAGAATTGATGTCCACGACCAGCGCACAGTCCCACGATCGCACCGAACCGGGTAGCGCCACCACCGTCCACAACCATGTCGCGATCATCGGCACCGGCTTCGGTGGCATCGCGGCCGCAGTGCGCCTGCGCAGGGCGGGGTTTTCCGACTTCGTGATCCTCGAACGCGCCGGCGAGGTCGGCGGCGTCTGGCGCGACAACGACTACCCCGGTGCCGCGGTCGACGTCCAGAGCAACCTCTACTCGTTCTCCTTCGCCCCAAACCCGCGCTGGCGCAACACCTACGCCACACAACCAGAGCTGTTCGCCTACCTCAAAGACGTCGCCGACACCCAGGATCTCCGCGCACGACTGGTACTCGGCTGCGCGGTCGAGCGATTGGACTGGGACCCGGCCGCGCAACTGTGGCGCCTGGACACCGTACGCGGGCCGCGCACCGCCACCCACGTCGTGCTGGCGACCGGCGCGCTCGCCGATCCGCTGATCCCGGCGATACCGGGACTCGATCGATTCGACGGGGTCAGCTTCCACTCGGCACGCTGGCACCACGACTACGATCTCGCCGGAAAGCGGGTCGCGGTGATCGGCACCGGCCCCTCGGCGGTCCAGTTCGTTCCGGCAATCCAGCCCGATGTGGCGCACCTGACCGTCTTCCAGCGCACACCGGCGTGGGTGGTGCCCCGCCACGACCGGCCGGTCGGCTCCCTGAGCCGGGCCCTGTATCGCAGGTACCCGCTGTTTCAACGGCTCGAGCGGCTGCGTCTGTATCTGCGGCGGGAGTGGCAGGTGGTCGCCTTCCGCAATCCGGCACTGATGGCACTGCCGCAGCGCGGTGCCCGCCGACACCTCGAGGCGCAGGTCAGCGATCCGCGGTTGCGGGCGAAGCTGGTGCCCGATTTCCGCTTCGGCTGCAAGCGAGTCCTCATCTCCGATGAGTATCTGCGGTCGCTGGACCAGCACAACGTCACCCTGGCCACCGACGGGATCCGGGAGATCACGGCCACCGGCCTGATCGACGACACCGGCACCCATCACCGGGTCGATGCCATCATCTTCGGCACCGGATTCCAGACCTCACGGCTGCCGCTGACCGACCGCACCTACGGTCGCGACGGACGCAGCCTGGCCGAGGTGTGGGGCACCAGCCCGACCGCATACCTGGGGACCTCCGTCACGGGATTTCCCAACCTCTACCTCATGCACGGGCCGAACATCGGCCTGGGGCACACCTCGGTGATCCACATGTTCGAATCCCAGGCCAACTACATCGCAGGTGCCCTCGGCTACGCGCGCGACCACGACCTGGCCGCCGTCGAACCGACCCCGGCGGCGCAGCAGGCGTTCACCGATGACGTCGAGCGTCTCGGCGAGGGCACCGTCTGGACTACCGGCGGGTGCACCAGCTGGTATCTGAACGCAGATGGCCGCAACACCAACATCTGGCCCGGGTCGACTCTCGACTTCCGCCGCCGCACCCAGCAGTTCGACCCGACCCGGCACCTGCTGCGCCGTCGGACCCCTGCCGCCGAGGCAGCCGCCTCGTGAACGCCGGCGCACTGATCGCCGGAATCCCCGGCGCCCCAACTGTCATGCTGATCCACGGTCTGGCCAGCTCCTACCGAGTCTGGGACAAGGTCGTGCCGAAGATCGAGACGGAAGCGAACATCGTTGCAGCGCAGCTGGAATCGGATCACTCGATCGAACGTGACGCCGACGACGCGGCGGCGCTGCTCCGATCCCCAACCGTGATCGTCGGGCACTCCCGCGGCGGATTGGTCGCCACCGCGCTCGCCGAACGCCACCCCGCCCTCGTCTCGGCGCTGCTGCTGTTGTGTCCGCCCTGGTCGCAGGCCAGCAGGCTGAGCGCGCGCACCCCGAGCGAACGGGTCCTGGCCGTGCCCGGCGTGGGTGAGCTGATGTGGGCAATGGCCTCCCCGGAGCGGCAACGTGCCGCTCAGCAGAGCGCGTTCGGCCCCAGTGTCACCGTGCCCGACCAGTTCGTGGCCGATCTACGGGCCCGAGGTCGGCGCAACTTCGTCCGCAGCACGCGGGCCATCGACACCTACCTCGGTGCCCGCACCCTCGCCGACCGGTTGACCAGCCTGCCGGTCCCCACCGAGCTTGTCTTCGGCGAACTCGATGCGCGCGTGGCCTCGCCCGCAAGCGAATTCGCCGAACTTCGTCATGCCACCGTGAGAACGCTCCGCGGGGTGGGGCACACCCCGCCCTGGGAAGCCCCGGATGTGGTCGCGGACGTGATCGGCCGAACCCTGCGGTCCACCACCGCGGCCACCGCGACCGACCCGGGCCCGGGTCGGCGCACGCCGCGGCGTGGGCGCCGACGATCCGGCGGTAGCGGCGACGTCGTGTGACCGCATGTGGGGAACCCGGAGGTGGCTACCGCCGACGCCGAACCGGGCTACCGATCGAGTCCACCACCCGGTGGGCACGGGCGTTCCCCCCGAGGTGTGGACACCAATTCCTATGCGGCGGTAGCCAGCGTAGCCGATCGCTGCTCGAACTCGATCGGACAGATCTGACCGAGGGTGGAATGCCTCCTATTGGTGTTGTAGCGCGTGATCCAGCGGAAGACAGCGGCACGTGCCTCGCCCGCGCTGTTCCAGCGCCTCCGACCCTGCAACGTCTCCCGTTTCAACGTCGCATTCAGCGACTCGGCGGCCGCGTTGTCCGCCGACGTTCCGACCGCACGCCGCGACCGGGTCACCCCCAGCTCGCGGCAGAGGTCGGCGAATTCGGCCGATGCATACTGGGCTCCGTTGTCGCTGTGGAAGATTGATCCGTTCAGGCCGGACGTGCCGCGCACGGCGGCCGCCGCCTGCAGCGCATCGGTGACCAGTCCGGTACGCATGTGGTCGGCGATCGACCACCCCGCCAATCGTCGCGAACCCAGGTCCAACACCGTCGCCAGATACAGAAATTCACCGTCACCGACCGGGAGGTAGGTGATGTCGCCGACGTATCGGGTGTTCGGTGCGCTCGCGGTGAAATCCCGCCGGATCAGGTCCGGCACCGCCGCCGCATCCGGATCGGGGACAGTGGTGCGCACCGGTTTGCGCAGGTGCACGCCGACGATCCCGTGCTCGCGCATCACCCGCTCGACGCGCTTGTGATTGACCTCGATTCCGGCCTCTCGCAGCTCGGCGGTCACCCGCGGGGCACCGTAGGTGCCGTCGGAGTCGGCATGGATGGCACGGATCCGCTCGGCCAGCTCCTCGTCGGCGCGGACGCGTTCGGCCCGGGCCGGCGCAGAGGTCCGCCACCGGTAGAAGCCCGAGCGGGAGACTTCGAGGATCTGGCACAGCCACTTCACCGGAACGGTGTCGCAGTGGTCGTCAACGAATTGGAAGCGGCTCACCAATTCGTCTCGCCCGCGAAATACTTCGCCGCCTTGCGCAGGATCTCACGCTCGGTCTCGAGCTTCCGGATCTGGGCCTTGAGCTGCTTGTTCTCTTCCTCCAACACGGACTCGGACGATACCGCGCCCGCCTGCGACGCCGGCCGCGCCGTCCCGCCGGCCCGAAGCTCGGCCGTGGAGGTACCGGTCCGTTTGCGTTCGGCTCGGACCCAGTTGCGCAGGGTCTCGCGGCTGACTCCCAGGTCGTTGCCGATGCCCTCGAAGGTGTGGCTCGGGTCGGACAGGTACAGCGCGACGGCATCGGCCTTGAACTCCGCCGAGTACGCCTTCATCGCCATCAGTGACATCTCTTCCTCTGGGACCTTCACGACCCAGTGTTCACGATGTCCACACTTGTGGGGGAACCCCCGCACCTCCTCTTGCATCGCCGCGCGTCCTTTCGGTCGCGACAACACCCGGCTGCCAGGCCCGCAGTCCCTGACCCGCCCTACCCGCCGACAATTGGAGTGGACCATGAGCACCTCAGACCGAACACCCCACCGCCCCCTCGACCTAGTGCTCTTCGGCGCCACCGGCTTTGCCGGCGGACTGACCGCCGACTACCTCGTTGCCCACCTCCCGACCGACGCCCGTTGGGCCCTCGCCGGCCGGAGCCTCGCCAAGCTCGAAGCGGTGAAAGAGCGACTCGCCCATCTCAACCCTGCAGCCACCGGCCCGGAGCTCCTCGTTGCCGACACCTGCGAGCCGGACTCGCTCCGCGCCGTGGCTGGGTCCGCGCGGGTCGTGGCCACCACGGTCGGCCCATACCTCGAGCACGGTGAGCCGCTGGTCGCGGCATGTGCTGCCGCGGGCACCGACTACGTCGACCTCACCGGGGAGCCGGAGTTCATCGATCGGATGTACCTGGCCCACCACGCCACCGCGGTCGAGTCCGGCGCCCGCCTGGTCCACGCGTGCGGATTCGACTCCATCCCGCACGACCTCGGCGCCTTCTTCACCGTCCAGCAACTGCCCCATGGGGTTCCGCTGACTATCCGCGGTGTCGTGCGCAGCAACGCGATGATCTCGGGCGGGACCCTGCACTCCGGGCTGGGGCAAATGGCGCGCCTGCGTCAGATGCGGCAGGCCGGGGCAGAACGCACACAGACCGAGCCGCGGCCGGATGGCCGGCGAGCACGCGTCCGGGCCCGTCGTCCGCACCGTGACGCCGCACTCGACCTCTGGTTGCTGCCGCTGCCGACCGTCGATCCCCAGATCGTCCAGCGATCCGCCGTCGCCCGTCCCGACTACGGCCCCGACTTCACCTACTCCCACTACGCCGGCATCCGGAAGACCGTCACGCTGGCCGGCGCCGGAGCCGCCGCCGCGGGACTTGTCGCTGCCGCTCAGGTGCCGCCGCTGCGTCGTCTCCTCGCAGCGCGGATCCCGCGAGGTGACGGCCCGTCGCAGGAGCGACGTGCCCGCTCCTGGTTCACCGTCGATTTCATCGGCGACGGCGGCGGCCGGCAGGTCCACACCCAGGTCCGCGGCGGCGACCCCGGCTACGGTGAGACCGCGAAGATGCTCGCGCAGGCCGCCATGTCCCTTGCATTCGACGACAACCCGCACACGTCCGGCCAGGTCACTACCGCCACCGCGATGGGCGAGAATCTGTTGACGCGACTCATCGACGCCGGCATATCGTTCACCGTGGTCGATCCGGTCACCCCGCCCGCGACCTGAGGTGTGCCATGGTCGCTCGACAGACGCCGAGCGACCACCGGTAACCCGTAACCCGTAACTCGTTAATGCAGGGCGGTTCGGAGGGTGTCCTGCGCCAGCTTGATGGCGACGGACGCACCCTGGGTCGAGCGGAGCGCGTTGAGCATCATGAAGTCGTGGATGACGCCCCCGACACGCACGTGGGTGACGGGGACCTCGGCCTCGCGGAGCTTGGCGGCGTAGGCCTCGCCTTCGTCGCGCAGCACGTCGGCCTCGGCGGTGATCACCAGGGCGGGGGGCAATCCGCGCAGTTGGTCGACGGACGCGCGCAGCGGCGAGGCGTAGATTTCGGCACGCTGGGACTCGTTGCTGGTGTACTGGTCCCAGAACCACTGCATGCCTTCCCGGGCGAGGAAGTAGTGCTCGGCGAACTGGTGGTACGAGGGGGTGTCGAATGCGCCGTTGGTCACCGGGTACAGCAGCACCTGCTGGGTGATGTGCACGTCACCGCGTTCCTTGGCCATCAGCGTCAGGACGGCGCTCATGTTGCCGCCGACCGAGTCGCCGGCGACCGCGAACCGGGTGGCATCGAGTCCCTTCTCGGCGCCGTGTGCGAACACCCACTGGGCGGCGGCGTAGTTCTGCTCGATCGCAGTCGGGTACTTCGCTTCCGGGGACAGGTCGTAGTCGGGGAAGACCACCGCGGCGTCGGCGCCGACGGCGAGCTCGCGGACCAGTCGGTCGTGGGTGTGTGCGTTGCCGAACACCCACCCGGCCCCGTGGATGAAGAACAGGACCGGAAGGGTGCCGGTGGCACCTGCCGGTTTCACGATGCGTACCTTCACCGATCCGGTCGGACCGCCCTCGATGGTGATCCACTCTTCGTCGATCGCCGGTTTGTCGATCTCCCCGGATTGAACTTCGTCGACCGTTGTGCGTCCCTCGGCCGGTGGAAGCTGGAACAGGAAGGGGGGCGTGTCGGTCGCCTTCGCGAATTCGGCGGCCTCGGGTTCTAGGACGGGCTTGATGTCGGTCATGTCACTCTCCTGTCGCTGGTTCCGGCGCTGCGGTGTGCAATCCCGGTGGGCGAATTGGGGTACGGCCCCAACGTCGGTGTCGCCTGTTTCCGGTGTCGACCCGAGATTCTGGGAACGCCGGAACGAGTTTCCTGCTCCTTTCCTCGCGAAAGGTCCATTCATCTGGGGTCAGGGTTCGGTGGGCAGCAGGAGCACCTTGCCGACCGAGTCCTGCGAATCGAGCATCGCCTGTCCTCGTTCGGCGTCGGCCAGTGGCAGTTTGGCCGAGATGACCGGCCGTACGAGCCCCTGGGCGACGAGCGGCCACTCGTTCTCGGCGACCGCCGCGACGATGTCGGCCTTGGAGCCGGGACCGGTCAGGGGCCGGTTCCGGACGTTGAGGCCGATCACCCGGGCGCGTTTGCCGATGAGTGCTCCGACGTTCAGTTCGCCGGTGAACCCACCCTGCATTCCGATGATCACCAACCGTCCGCCGACCGCGAGCGCGTCGACGTTGCCGGGCAGGTACTGGCCGCCCATGATGTCGAGGATGACGTCGGCCTGCCCGGCGAGCTCGGTGGCGAAGTTCTGTTCGCGGTAGTTGAACACGATGTCGGCCCCGAGTTCGCGGCAGCGTTGCGCTTTGGCCTCCGAGCCGACGGTCACCGCCACGGTGGCGCCGAGTGCCTTGCCGACTTGGATGGCGTGGGTGCCTATGCCGCTGCCGCCGCCGTGCACCAGCAATGTTTCCCCCGCCTTCAGGCCGGCGTCCATGACGATGGTCGACCACACGGTGCTCGCCACCTCGGGCAGCGCGGCCGCGTCGACGAGGGAGAGCCCGTTCGGGATCGGTAACAGCTGGGCTGCCGGGACGACGACGTACTCGGCGTAGGCCCCGCCCGCGACGAGGGCGCACACCTGATCGCCCGGGCGGAAATCGTCGACTGCCGTGCCGACCGCGACGACGGTGCCGGAGTCCTCCATGCCCATGATGTCGGTGATTCCGGGCGGTGGCGGGTAGAGGCCCTGGCGCTGCATCAGGTCGGCGCGGTTGATGCCGGCCGCGGCGACCCGGAGCAGGACCTCGCCGGCGGCCGGGGTAGGAGTGGACACCTGCGTGATGTTCATGTTCTTGTCATCGTCGACGATGATGGCCCGCATGGTGGCGGGAACGGTCTCGGGGATGGTCATGTCAGTGCCTTTCCTGCATCTGAAGTGCGGAGGGTGCGGCCGGGTCAGCGGGCGCCGATCAGCTTCCAGACGCGCAGTGCCGCGCTCAGCGCCGGCGCCCATGTGGTCCACGGGATGTGCGCGGGCGGGGTGAAGCCGAGGGCGCGCTGATGGGCGACGGTCTGCGGTTCGGTGTATTTGAGGATGCCGTCCTTGCCGTGGCGGCGTCCCACGCCCGAGTCACCCATTCCGCCCATCGGAGAGTCGATGCTGCCCCACGCCGCCGCGAACGCCTCGTTGACGTTGACGGTGCCGGCGTGCACCCGGGCAGCCACCGCACGTCCGTGGGCGCCGTTGCGGCTCCACACGCTGGCGTTGAGCCCGTACGAGGTGGCGTTCGCCTGCGCGATGCCCTCCTCGACGTCGTGGAAGCCGTAGACCGAGACCACCGGACCGAAGGTTTCGTGCCCGTGGAGGGTCATCTCCGGAGTGACGTCGGCGAGGATGGTCGGCTCGTAGAACAGTGGACCGAGATCGGGGCGGGCGGAACCGCCTGCCAGCACCGTGGCGCCCTTGCCGACGGCATCGGCAACGTGCGTGGTGACGGTGTCCAGCTGCGACTGAGTGGTCAGGCTACCGACGTCGGTGCTGTAGTCGTAGGCCGCGCCGAGCTTCAGTTGCTTGGTCCGCTCCACGAACTTGGTCACGAACTCCTCGCGCACCGATTCGGCGACGTAGATGCGTTCGATCGATACGCACAGTTGCCCGGCCGACGGGAACGCGGCGGCGACGGCACCGTCGGCGGCACGATCGAGGTCGGCATCGCCGAGTACCAGCATCGCGTTCTTGCCGCCCAGCTCCAATGAGGCTCCGATCAGACGCTCACCGGCGTCGCGGGCGATTCGGCGGCCGGTGGCGGTGGACCCGGTGAACATCACGTAGTCGGCGTTATCCATCAGCGGCTCCCCTATCGAGCTGCCACGGCCGACCACCATCTGCCACACGTCGGCGGGCAGCCCCGCCTCGTACATCAGATCCAGGGCCCACAACGCGGTCAGCGCGGTCTGGGTGTCGGGCTTCTGTACCACGGCGTTACCGGCCATCAGGGCGGGAATCGCATCACCGGCGGCCATCGACAGGGGGTAGTTCCACGGCGAAATGATCGCTACCACACCTTTGGGATGATGCAGCTCGGTGGTATGAGTCAGGAGCGGGATCGCTCCGCGCCGGCGCCGGGGGGCCAGCAGCTTTTCGGCGCTGCGCGCGTAGTACCGGGAGGTGATGGCGGTGTCGGTGATCTCCAGGAATGCGTCGCGACGGGTCTTGCCGTTCTCCGCCTGCATCAGGTCCAGGCCTTCGTCCTGGCGGGCGAGGACCAAATCGTGGAACCGCAGCAGCACCCTGCGGCGCTCACCGATCGGGGTGTCCGCCCATCTGGTCTGCGCCCGGCGGGCCCGGACGAAGGCGTCCTCGACGTCCCCGGGGGTGGAGACAGGGAATTCGGCGAGTAGCCCGCCGGTGTAGGGGGCGGTGGTGGCGACGCGGATGGCGTCAGCACCGGCGGCGACCTGACCGGTCAGACGATTCAGTAGCGCGGCGGTCAGCGAGGCTGGGAGGCCGGCGGTCGTCGCAACTTTTTCGGGGGTGTAGATGGACATGGTGGGGACTTCCGTCGAGGGTGTCGGAGTGGAGGCGAGAGCCGATTACCGGCTGCGGACCGAGAACGGAACCGGCATGTGCAGCGCGGCCTGCGCCTCGGTGCTGACGTCGAACGCGATCGTGCGGATCGGCCGCAGTGCCCGCAGGTCGTCGGCCATGCGTCCCTCACCGACGGTCAGGTCGACACCGCGCGGGAACCTCGAGGTCCCGGTGGCCAGCACGTGGGTCTGGTTCAGGGTGGAGTGCCAGGCGCCGTCGACCTTCGTGTACGAGGTCAGGGTGGATACCTTCTCGCCGCTCCGGATGCGCTTCTGAGTCGGTGTCGGCGCGGACAAGGCGAGGTCGACGCCGCCGTCGGCGTCGGCGACGCGGGCGGTGGTCCGGCGCTCGTCGATGTTCACCTCCAGCTCGGTGACCCATTTCGGGAAGCCGTAGCCGTGATGGCCACGCACCTGGGCGATATCGGTGTTCACCGGCAGGGAGAGCACGTACGAGTGGAGGTGATCGTTCGCCAGCGCGGACGCGACGTCCGCAACCGGGAGTTTGCCGTGACGGGCGGGGCGCACCGCAACCCCCACCGCAGCCTCGGTGTAGAAGTCGATGTCGCAGACGTCGTAACGGAAGAACATCACCGACACCAGACCGAGACCAGGGGCGATCTCCAAGGGGGCGAGCTCGCGCGGAATCCGGTTCCGGATCGCCTTGCTGGGCGCGATCATCGTCAGACGTGCCGACGACATCGCGTAATAGAAATTCGGAGTCAAGGTAGGCCCGATCCGGGACTCGACCCGGGCCTTGGGAAGGGTCCGGAAGAAGTCGACTCCGCTGACCCGCGGATCGCGCGCCACCTCGTCCAGGTCGGTGTCCATCCGGAAACGCTCGAACAGCCCGCCCGCGGGGACTGTGACGAAATGTCCCCCCAGGTCGACCTCGATGGTGCTCTGCTCGGTTGAAGTCATGTATCTGGTCCCTCACCAATCGATATGTGTGCACTGTTCACATGAAGGTTAGGCAGCAATGTAAGCAATGTCAACACTTTCAGGATCCTTTCGGGTGGGCGACTTGAACGCGAGCCGGCAGAGTGGATGCACGTCGCGACGGCACCGCGGGCATCCAGTTGACGAGCGCATGCCACCCGCCTAATGTAAGCACTGTGCACATTCGGGCTTTGTGCCCGAGGAATCCATCACAAGTGGCCCGTGGGCGCCGTTTCGGAGGAACCATCATGACGAAGGTCCTGTTCGTAGTTACCGCAGCCGACCGTTGGACACTCAACGACGGCACCGTGCATCCCTCGGGGTACTGGGCCGAAGAGCTTGCGGTGCCCCACCGCATCTTCTCCGAAGCGGGATGGGACATCACCGTGGCCACCCCGGGCGGCAAAGCGCCGACCCTCGATCAACTCAGCCTCGGTATCTCCGGAGGGATGCCGTGGAAGCGCCGCGACATCAAGAGCTACCTCGACAGCATCGCCGACGTACTCTCCCGCCCGGCCTCGTTGGATACGGTGGACTCGGACGAATACGACCTCGTGTTCTATCCCGGTGGTCACGGCCCGATGGAAGACCTTGCCTACGATAAGAACTCGGGCGATCTGCTGACCCATCGTCTGGCATCGGGTAAACCGCTGGCTCTGCTGTGCCACGCACCGGCCGCGGTCCTGGCTGCAACCAACCCTGATGGCACCTCGGCCTTCGCCGGGTACCGGATGACCGGACTGTCCAACCGCGAAGAACTGCTGA
The DNA here is from genome assembly GCF_018343855.1 of Rhodococcus sp. USK13. Classification (NCBI taxonomy): domain Bacteria; kingdom Bacillati; phylum Actinomycetota; class Actinomycetes; order Mycobacteriales; family Nocardiaceae; genus Rhodococcus; species Rhodococcus sp. USK13. The sequence continues at coordinate 3,052,555 of NZ_CP069242.1, forward strand.
ACCGGTTCGCGAAGAAGGCGCCGTGGCTGTTGGAGGACAGGTTGAAAGAAGCCGGCATCGACTACTCCAAAGGGCTGATCCCGCTGCGCCCGCATGTGGTCGTCGACCGCAACCTTTACACCGGGCAGAATCCGCAGTCCTCCGAAAAACTAGCCACCCAGCTTGTCGACGTCCTCGTCGGCTCCGCGACAGGATCCGAGAAGGGGTAGAGGACTTGCATTCGGGCGTTGCCCTTATGCGGAACGTTGATCGGCACATCTCCGGAACCGGGGCGTTGACCGAGACTCCGGCGACGGCACGCTGGCCGCGTACCTGCGACCGCGCACGCTTGTCGTCGGAGTCGTCGTCGGCGCCATAGCACTGGCCGCGATCGAACCCATGCGCCGCGACTCGCTCCTCGCGGTGAAGGTCTCCTCGGCAGCGCGTTGCCGTTGATCGTTGTCTCTGCGCTTGCCGGTGTCGCCTTACTGATCTTGTTGTGGCGGAGCAGCTTCGGTGCAGACCGGATCACGGCGCTCGTCGCCGTGGCAGCGATCGTAATCGGCTGGGGCGTCGCCCAGACACCCTGGATTCTCGTCGACCAGGTTCTCATCGCCGACGCCGCGGGAGCGAGAGCAACGCTCATCGGGCTGCTTGTGGTCGTCGGCCTCGCCGCGGTGACGGTAGTGCCGGCGCTGGCTTACCTCTTCTGGCTTACCCAGACGGACACCTGGAGCCGCGACGAAGCTGCGCCGCACGGAGCTCCATTACGGGGAAGGGCGTGGCGGCTACCGGGGGTCGGGGCGCTCCTGATAGCGCTCGAACGACAGCGCGAGGCGGCCCCGTCCATGCGTCATCGAGCGCAAGGCGACGGGGTAGTCGACGACCTCGCTGGTGGGCACCGAGGCGATCACGGTGACTTCTCCGTCTCCGGCGGGCTCGGTGCCCTCGATCTGGCCGCGCCGCCGCCCGAGGTCTGCCATCACATCACCCTGAAGGGAGGAGGGCACCGTGACCTCCACACGGTCGACGGGTTCGAGGATCAGCGTGCCCACTTTGTCGATGGCGGCGCGCAGAGCGAGTGCCCCGGCCATCCGGAAGCTGAAATCGTCCGAGTCGACGGAATGGTGTTTGCCGTCCAGAACCGTCGCCCGCAGGTCGACGAGCGGGAATCCGTGTCGCCCGCCGCGTTCCATTGATTCGGCGACACCTTTGCCCACCGCGGGGATGAGTGACTTGGGGATCACGCCGCCCCGCGTGGCGTCGACGAATTCGTAGCCACCGTTGCGGGGGAGAGGTTCGAACCGGACGGTCGCGACACCGAACTGCCCGTGACCGCCGCTCTGCTTCTTGTGCCTGCCTTCCGTCTCGACCGGGGCGAGCAGTGTTTCCCGGTAGGCGATTTTCACGGGTTCGGTGCGGACGGTGATGCCGTATCGCCGCTGCAGACGGGTGAGGGCCACCTGGACGTGGACGTCACCCGCCCCCCGCAGCACGGTCTGATGGGTTTCGCTGTCGCGGACCACTTCCAGAGTCGGATCGTCACCCACCAGCTCGGCCAAGGCGGTCGACAACTTGTCTTCGTCACCCGCGCTGTCGGCGGCGACGGCGATTCCGTAGACCGGGCGTTTGTGTTCGACCGGTGTGACCGTGAGCGAGGACCCGATCGGCGCGAGGGTGTCACCGGTGGTGACGTCGGTGAGTTTGATCGCCCCCACGATGTCGCCGGCAACTGCGGTGTCGATCGGGGTGTGTTTGCTGCCCAGAACCCGGAGCAAGTTGTGGAGGCGTTCCTTGGTGCCGGTTCGCTGGTCGACGAGAACATCATCGGCGTGGAGCGTGCCGGAGAGGACTTTCATCAACGCAACCTGACCCACGTATTCGTCGGTCTGCGTCTTGAAGACGAACGCCAGCGGATCGCCGGACGGATCACACGTCACCGCGTCGGTTCCGTTCCCGTTGCGCACCTCGACACCGGGCACCTCCGAAGGCGCCGGCGCGATGTGACACAAGAAGTCCAGCAGCCGGTCGATCGCGATCGCCTCGGTCGCCGATCCGCACAGCACCGGCCACAGGGATCCGCCGGCAAATCCCCGACGCAGTGCGTGCTCGAGTTCGGGAACACTGATGGCATCACCGTCGAGGTATCGGGCCAGTAGATCGTCCTCGATCTCGACGACGTCTTCCACGAGGTGTTCGTGCTGCTCGTGCTCGCGGTCGGCGATGTCCGCGGGGAGTTCGTCGCTGGTCGTTGCGGAGCCGGTGTCGTAGAGAATGACGTGCTCGCTGAGAAGATCCGCGACGCCCGTGAACTCCGACGCCTCACCGACCGGCAGATCGAGCGGTTCCACCCCGGCGCCGAAATGGTCTCGGAGACCTGCCAGCGTCTGATCGAACGATGCCCTCTCCTTGTCCATCTTGTTGATGAACACGATCCGGGGAATCGAGCGTTCCGCCGCCGCCTGCCAGAGCAATTCGTCGTTGACCTGCAGACCGCTGACGCCGTCGACGACGAATACGGCCACGTCGGCGACATGCAGCGCCGTCATCGCATCACCGACGAAATCGGCGTAACCGGGCGCATCGAGGAGGTTGATCCGGCAATCGGCCCACTCGAACGACGCCAGGCCGAGGGTCAGCGACTGGGTACGGTCGTGCTCTTCCGGTTGGGTGTCGAGCACAGTGTTGCCGTTCTCGACGCGCCCCGGACGGGTGACGACACCAGCGCGAAACAGCATTGCCTCCGCGAGGCTCGTCTTACCGTTACCCTGATGTCCCACCAGAGCGATATTGCGGATCGAGTCGCTAGCGATGTCGCACCCCCTACCACAGCATGTCGTACGGGTCGTCCTCGACGATACCGCGCAACGCCCCGACTTCGGGCGGTACCGGCAGGGTCGGTTCGAGCGACCTGGCTTCTCGAGTGACGAATCGGAGACAGTGTTGGCACCGAAGACTTCCGACGAGTTCAGCGTCGAGCGATCCATCGTGATCGATGCAAGCCCGGGAACCGTGTTTCCCTTCATCGACAACTTCCACCGATGGACGGCGTGGTCGCCATGGGAAGGAGTCGACCCGAATCTGCGGCGGACTTACACAGGTCCTGATTCCGGGGTGGGCGCCACCTACAGCTGGGAAGGCAACCGCAAGGCGGGCAAAGGCTCGATGTCGATCACGAAATCGGTACCCGATACCGAGGTTGTCCTCGACCTCGAGTTCCAGAAGCCGTTTCCGGCGCAGAACGTCACGACGTTCCTCCTCGAGCCGAACAGCGCCGGGACGACGGTCCGCTGGCAGATGACCGGTCGAAAGAATCGGATGCTGAAACTGTTCGGCTTCATCGTGAACATGGACAAGCTCGTAGGCAAGGACTTCGACAAGGGCCTGACACAGCTCAAAGCGGAGGCCGAGAAGCGCTAGGTACCGAATCGTCCGCCGTCGACAGCACGAGGTCGGCCATCGTGGTGAACTGCGGGGTGCCCGCACTGTCAGTGGTCGCTTGTTCCATGACGAGGTGAGCTGCCCTGCCCTGCAGTCGGAGGGTGGCCACCTGATCGCCGAAGAACGGTCCCGTGACCTTGCTCCACTCGATCGGCACCGGCGGAACCTTCGAGACCCGGCCCAGAATGAAGCGGGTCGTCCGTTCGGTGGCGCGCCGCCACGATATGCGGAAGGCCACCTTCATCGCGGCAGGCACGTAGTTGTGCAGCGGCGAACATGTCAGTTGGTAGACGTGCGACTGAGTCGGCTCCGGATAGTGTGCCTCCGCGACGTACGCGTGGTGCACGTCCCCGGACAGCACGGAAATGGTGGACGGCGCCCGCCCGCCTGGGCCGGTGCACTGGCCGCGGCCGACGTCGCCGAACAATCTGGTGAGTCGATCGAACGAATTGCGGAAGGCCGCCCAGTGTTCGAGATCGGCCCCCCGCCGGATCTTCTCGGCCAGGGCGGCCAGGCGTGGTCCCCGGCTGCCCTCGGCCAGATGCTCGTCCCACGATTCGAGGTCGTGCAGCGCGCGCGGCAGCAGCCACGGTAACGACGTCCCTACGAGGAGGTGGTCGTAGTCTCCTTGAGTTTGGCGCTCGATCCAGGTGAACTCCGGATCGGACACCATCTCACGCCGGCCGTCGGTGAGGACGCGTCCACAGCGCGAATCGATGACGAGGAGCCGCGCCGGCCCGAGGTCGCGGCGATAGGACCATTGCGCACCCTTGGCGCCGTCGGCTTCCTCGTCGGCGGCGGATGCGAACTCGCGGAGCATCGGTTCCACGTCACCGCCATGGTTCCGAACACGTTGATACAGTTCGTTTTCGGCGAGTTGCGCGGGTCCCAGATTGCCCAGGTGCTGGTAGACCCAGTACGACGACAACGCGCCGACGATCCGCTCCTCCCACCACGAGGTGGCCTCGAGTTCGTCCCGCCACGACTGCGAGGTGTTCCAATCGTCACGAACGTCGTGGTCGTCGAAGATCATCGATGTCGGCACGGTCGACATCAGCCAGCGCACCTGCGGGTCGGACCACGATTCCGCATACAACCAGGTGTATTCCTCGTAGTTACGGACCTGCGGTCCCGGCGGCTCGCTCAGGTCGTGGATCTCGGCGAGCCTGCGCTCGGTTTCCGCGGATAGTTCGTCGGCATACACCTGGTCGCCGAGGAGGAGGAGAGCATCAGGCCACCGGCTCTCCGGTTGTTCCGTCATCCTCAACGCGAAGGCATCGAGAGCGTCGGTGCCGAGGTGGTTGTTGTCCTCGGTGGTGGACATGGTCGCGAAACGGCACGAACCGAAGACGAGAACCAGCGAACCGTCGTCGGCGAGTGTGCGGATGGTCGACGGTTTCGCGTCGGGCAGCGGCCAGACCCGGCGGTCGTCGAGGGTGACCTCGTAGGGCGTGCTCGACCCCGCTTCCAGCCCCTCCACCACAACCAGCGCATAGTGGTGGCCGGCGACCTCCCATGTGTGCTCGGTGTGCCCGAGTACGCCGACCGTGCACGGTCCGGAAGTCTCTACCCACACCGTCGCGTCACACCTGCCCACGTGCCGCAGAAGTGGTCCCAGGATCAGTTCGGTCACGACCGTCACCTCGCCGAAGTTCGTTCCATCTCGCAAGCCTACGGGCTTACACAGAAGTAGATTACGTTTCCGCGACCGGGTCGGCAGTTCGTCGAGTCGTATTCGATTAGCCTCCGCGGACGGCCTCGACGGCGTTAGGTTCGAGACATGGAGAAGCCGTTGACGGGCAAGGTTGCCCTGGTGGCCGGAGGGACCAGGGGAGCGGGCCGTGGCATTGCGGTGCAACTGGGTGCCGCGGGAGCCACCGTCTACGTCACCGGGCGTACCACTCGCACCCAGCCGTCCGAGATGAACCGGCCGGAGACGATCGAGGAGACCGCCGAACTCGTCGACGAGGCAGGTGGACGCGGCATCGCTGTCCGGGTCGATCACTTGGTGCCGGGCGAGGTGCGCGCCCTCGTCGACCGCATCCGCGACGAACAGGGCGCCCTGCACGTGCTCGTCAACGACATCTGGGGCGCCACCACCATGGAGTGGGACAAGACGGTCTGGGAGTCTTCCCTCGACATCGGCCTCCACTATCTGCGCCACGGCGTGGAGACCCACGCGGTTACCAGTCACTTCGCTCTTCCGCTGCTGATCGAGACTCCGGGCGGGCTGGTGGTCGAGGTCACCGACGGAACCGACGACTACAACTCCGCCCATTACCGGGTGTCCTTCTTCTACGACCTGGCGAAGGCCTCGGTGAACAGAATGGCCTTCGCGCTGGCGCACGAGCTCCCGCCCCACGGGGCGACGGCGGTGTCGCTCACGCCGGGATGGTTGCGTTCGGAAATGATGCTCGAGGCGTTCGGCGTCACCGAGGCGAACTGGCGTGACGCCACCGAACGTATCCCGCATTTCGCGATCTCCGAGAGTCCCGCCTTCGTCGGACGGGCGGTGGCGGCGCTCGCCCAGGATCCGGACGTGTCGAGGTGGAACGGGCAGTCGCTGTCGAGCGGCCAACTGGCGAAGGTGTACGACTTCGACGACCTCGACGGTAGTCGGCCCGACTGCTGGCGATACATGGACGAAGTACAGGACGCCGGCATGCCCGCCGACGTCACCGGATACCGCTGAACCCGCCGCGCCGACACCATGAAATCGCCGTATCCCGGCGGGATATCATTCGGAAAATGACTCTGTGTCCAGGGTTCTGCTGTCGAAGGGAATCGAAGTGAACGCACAAACGGTGGAGAGCGGCGCACCGCGCCGCGAGCAGCTCGAGTTCCAGGCGGAGGCTCGTCAGCTGCTCGACCTCATGGTCCACTCGATCTACTCCAACAAGGACTCGTTCCTGCGCGAGCTGATCTCCAATGCGTCCGACGCGTTGGACAAACTCCGTCTCGAGGCCTACCGCAACAAGGACCTCGACGTCGACACCTCCGATCTGCACATCGAGATCGAGACGGACAAAGAAGCGCGCACACTCACCATCCGCGACAACGGCATCGGTATGTCGCACGACGAGGTGATCGACCTCATCGGCACGCTGGCCAAGTCCGGCACCGCGGAACTGCGCAGCAAGTTGCGTGAGGCGCGGGACGCCGCCGCCTCCGAAGAGTTGATCGGTCAGTTCGGCATCGGGTTCTATTCCTCGTTCATGGTCGCCGACAAGGTCACGCTGGTGACCCGGAAGGCGGGGGAGAGTTCGGCCACGCGCTGGGAATCCGCCGGCGAGGCCACCTACACGATCGAGACGCTCGACGACGCGCCGCAGGGCACCTCCGTGATGCTGCACCTCAAGCCTGAGGACACCGAGGATCACCTCCACGACTACACGTCGGAATGGAAGATCAAGGAACTCGTCAAGCGCTATTCCGACTTCATCGCGTGGCCGATCCGGATGCAGGTGGAGCGCAAGACCCCGCCCGCCGAGGAAGGCGGCGAGGAACAGGTCACCATCTCGGACGAGACGATCAATTCCATGAAGGCCCTGTGGGCCCGCTCGAAGGACGAGGTCTCGGAGGACGAGTACAAAGAGTTCTACAAGCACGTCGCCCACGCCTGGGACGATCCCCTCGAAGTCATTCCGATGAAGGCGGAGGGCACATTCGAGTACCAGGCGCTGCTGTTCATCCCGTCCCACGCCCCGTTCGACCTGTTCATGCGGGACGCCAAGGTCGGTGTGCAGCTTTACGTCAAGCGCGTCTTCATCATGGACGACTGCGACCAGCTCATGCCGGAGTACCTGCGCTTCGTCAAGGGCGTCGTGGACGCCCAGGACTTGTCGCTCAACGTCTCTCGCGAGATCCTCCAGCAGGACAGGCAGATCCGGGCCATCCGCCGTCGGCTCACGAAGAAGGTTCTGTCGACGATCAAGGACATCAAGAACGAGCGCCCCGAGGAGTACCGCACCTTCTGGAACGAATTCGGCCGGGCGATCAAGGAAGGCCTGCTGTCCGACACCGACAACCGTGAGACGTTGCTGGCCATCTCGTCTTTCGCGTCGACCCACAGCGACGAAGAGTTGACGTCGCTCGAGGATTACGTATCGCGGATGAAGGAAGGTCAGGAGCAGATCTACTACGCGACCGGCGAGTCGCGCCAGCTGCTCGAAAGTTCGCCCCACATGGAAGCCTTCCGTGCAAAGGGCATCGAGGTGCTGCTGCTCACCGACCCCATCGACGAAATGTGGGTAGGCGCGGTTCCGGAGTTCGACGGCAAGTCGTTCCAGTCGATCGCCAAGGGAGAAGTCGATCTCGACACCGAGGACGACAAGAAGGCTCACGAGTCCGAGCGGGAGGAGAAGGAAAAGGACTTCGCCGACCTGCTCACCTGGATGACCGAAGCCCTCGACGAGCATGTCAAGCAGGTGCGGTTGTCGACGCGACTGACCACCTCCCCGGCCTGCATGGTCGGCGATGCCTTCAGCATGTCACCGGCGCTCGAACGCATGTATCGCGCCTCCGGGCAGCCGGTGCCGACCAGCAAGCGCATTCTCGAGCTGAATCCGGAGCACCCGCTGGTGACGGCTCTGCGGACGGCGCACGCCGAGCGTAGCGAGGATCCGGGCCTGAAGGAGACGGCCGAAATTCTCTACGGGATGGCGTTGTTGGCGGAGGGTGGCGAACTCGACGATCCCGCGCACTTCACGAGTCTCCTCGCCAATCGCCTCGCCGGGACGGTGTAACACACCTTGCGAGTTCTGGTCACGGGGGGAACAGGATTCATCGGGGCATGGAGCGCGAAGGCGGTGGTGGACGCCGGTCACCACGTGCGTTTCCTCGTCCGGAATCCTGCTCGACTCGAGAGCAGCGCGGCGAAGCTCGGTCTCGACACCTCGGATCACGTGGTCGGAGACATCACCGACGCGGATTCGGTGCGGCGTGCGTTGGAGGGCTGCGACGCGGTGGTCCATGCCGCCGCCGTCGTCGCGGTCGACCCTCGCCGGGCCGAGGAGATGAAGCAGACCAACCTCGCCGGTGCTCGGAACGTGCTCGGAACGGCGATCGACGTGGGCTGCGATCCCGTCGTCTACGTCTCGAGTATCGCCGCGCTGTTCCAGCCCGGCGTCGACCTGCTCACCCCGGACCTGCCCGTGTGCGGTCCCTCGGACGCCTATGGGCAGAGCAAGGCCCGAGTGGAGGAGTATGCCCGTGACCTGCAGGCAGGCGGTGCGCCGATCGCCATCACCTACCCGGGGATGGTGATCGGCCCGCCCGCGGGCGACCAGTTCGGTGAGGCGGCGCAAGGAGTCGAGGCCGCCGTCCGACTGCGGTTTCTGCCCGGGCGGAGTGCGGCGTGGACGATGGTCGACGTGCGGGACGTGGCGGCAGCACACGCCGCCCTGCTCGAGCCGGGGCACGGCCCCCGACGGTTCATGCTCGGCGGTCCCAGGGTCCCGATCAGCGCAGTGGCAGACATGCTCGCCTCCGTCACCGGACGGCGGATGGGTGTCCTGCCGGTTCCCGACAGCGCGCTGCGGCTCGCCGGACGCGTCGTCGATGTGGTCGACCGATTCGTTCCCTTCGACACACCGGTGTCCGAAGCGGCGATGGAGTACTACACGCGGATGCCGGACACGGACGACCGGCCCAGTGAGATGGAACTCGGTGTCGAGTACCGCGATTCGGCGGAGACGCTCGCCGACACCGTTGCTGGTCTCCGGGGTGCCGGGCGACTGTGAGATTCACCCGTGCCGAGCTGGAGTCGTACCGCGACGCAGAAGTCCCAGACCTGATCGGACCCGGCTGCCGGTTGCTTTTCGTCGGGATCAACCCGGGACTGTGGACCGCTGCCACCGGGGCGCACTTCGCGAGACCGGGTAACCGGTTCTACCCGGCTCTGCTGGCTGCCGGAATCATCGACCGGTCTATCGACCCCACCGCCGGGATGTCGGACGCCGACCGGGACCACCTGATCGAGCGGGGAGTCGGCATCACCAATCTCGCGGTGCGCGCCACCGCCAAGGCCGACGAGCTGACCGCCGACGAGTTGGCGGTCGGCGCCGAGCGACTTCGCACGGTGGTGCGCGGCACCCGCCCGCACGTCGTAGCGGTTGCCGGAATCACGGCGTACCGGACGGCGTTCCGCGAGCGTGCGGCGAAGAAGGGAAGGCAGCCCGGTGATTTGGAGGGGGCTGCCCTGTGGCTGGTGCCCAATCCCAGTGGGCTCAATGCGCACGAAACCGTCACTACTCTCGCCGCGTCGTACCGGGAGGCCGCGATCGAGGCGGGCATCGTGAAGGTCTGATTCGGCCGCTAGGCTTCCGCATATGTCTGTCGTGTACAACATCGTCTTCGTAGGCCACCTACTCGGCATGGCTGCACTCGTGGGTGGCTACTTCGCTGTGTTGTCGGCTCCGCGGATCTCCGAGGTGATCGTGTGGGGTGCCCGGCTCCAGTTCGTCACCGGACTGATCCTCGTCGGACTCGGTGAAGGGGCACTCGACAAGGAGTACAACCACGTCAAGATCGGTGTGAAACTTCTGCTGTCCCTCGTGGTGGTGGCGCTCGCCGAAATTCTGCGCGGCAGGCAGAAACGCGGGCAGGAGAAGCCGGGACTGGTGCACGTGGTCGGTGGGCTGGCCGTCTTCACCGTTCTGGTGGCCGCACTCTGGACCTGATCACTTCTTCGGCGGCGCCAGCACGCGCATCGCCAGTCGCTGCGCCGACTCGGGCATCCGATCCTTCATGGACATCGCGAATTCGCCTGCCTTGGTGCGCACCGACGTGCCCCGGCCGAAGCGCCGATTGAAAGCGGTTCCCTCGGTCGCCTGATCGAAATGCAGGGGAGGGGCGCCGTCTGCCGCTCCCAGTGCCCGCCCGATCACCATTCGCTGAACCTCGCTGGTGCCCTCGAAGATGGTGTACAGCTTGGCATCCCGGTACCACTTCTCCACCGGGTGGTCGCTGATGTAACCCCAGCCGCCCATCGTCTGCAGCGCGCGTTCCGTCGTCTTCACCGCGACCTCCGAGGCCGCGAGCTTGGCCATCGAGCCCTCGCCGTGCCGGAATTCGACGCCCGCCGCAGCCATCCATGACGCCCGCCACGTCAGCAGCCGCGCCGCATCGATCTCGGTGGCGAGTTCGGCAAGAGGGAACGAAATGCCTTGGTTGTCGATGATCGGACCACCGAAGGCCTCGCGACGGTTCGCGTACTCGGTTGCGTATTCGAGTGCTGCCCTGGCGATTCCCAGCGCCTGCGCGGCAACCATGGGGCGCGTCTGCTCGAACGTGCCGAGTGTCGCCGACTTCCGGCGCGGTGCACCGGTCGCGACCTCCTCCTGCACTGCGCGAGCCTTCTTCATGCGGCTCTGCAGCTTGTCGTCACCGCCGAGGAGATGATCCGCCGGCACCCGCACCTGATGGAATTTCAGCTCGGCGGTGTGGGACGCGCGGCACCCCAGCTTGTCGAGTTTGCGCACCAGCTCGATACCCGGCGTGCCGCCGGGCACGACGAACAGTGCCTGTCCGCGATGACCGAGGTCGGGATCGACCGTCGCATTGACGACGTGCACGTCCGCGATGCCGCCGTTCCCGATCCACATCTTGTGACCTTCGATGACCCATTCGTCACCGTCCCGCGTCGCGGTGGTCCGCAAGTTCCGCACGTCGCTTCCGCCCTCCGGTTCCGAGATGCACAGGGCCGCGAGTTTCAGGTTTCCCGGCTGCCCGAAGCACTCGGGCGCCCACCGGAGCATCTGCTCCGGAGTCGCGGCCTGGCCGATCGACGACAAGGCGAGCGCCGGCATCACGACCGCGAGTCCTATTCCCGCACAACCCCAGAACAGTTCCTCCATGAACAACGGCAACGACAATCCCGTCGGATCACCGATCAGGTCGCGGTAGAAAAGTGGACTGTAGAAGCCCTCTGCTGCCGCCTTCTCGAGGACATCCCACGGGAACTCCTGCTTGCGGTCGTACTCGGCGGCGACCGGCCGGATCACGTCTTCGGCGAAACTGTGCGTCCGCTGGACGAGATCCTTCTGAGCTGGCGTGAGAGCAAGACTGAACGTCATGGCTGTCCCCTCGGTTGCCGTGCAGAGTCTGCAGACCACGCTAACAGCGTGCTCGGCCGCACCGAGGCGGAAGTTTCGATACGGCCTCCACGGGGAAATGTGGAACTCATGGGCATCACCGTTGCTGTCACCGGCCCCACCGGCGAGATCGGCCTCGCCGCAGTTGCCGCGCTCGAGAACGACCCCACCGTCGACCGGATCCTCGGTATGGCGAGACGGCCGTTCGACCCAGGCGAGCGCGGATGGACCAAGACGGAATATCGGCAAGGTGACATCCTCGACCGCGCCGCGGTCGAGCAATTCGTCGGTGAAGCCGATGTGGTTGTTCACCTCGCCTTCCTCATCATGGGATCGCGAGCCGACAGCAATCGGATCAACCTCACCGGAACGCGAAACGTCTTCGAAGCAACTGTCGCGGCCGCCCGCCCCACCCGGTTGGTGTACACCTCCTCGGTGGCCGCCTACGGGTATCACCCCGACAATCCGACCCCGCTCACCGAGGACGTGCCCACCCGAGGATCCCGGCAGCACTACTACTCGGAACAGAAGGCTGAACTCGAGACGGTGCTGGCAGAAATCACCGACGGCAACGGGCTCGAGGTGTTCGTGCTCCGGCCGTGCATCGTCGCCGGGCCGAACGCCACCGCGCTGGCCGACGCCATGCCGTGGCGTCAGGTCGCCGATCGCCTCCCCGGAGTCGTGACGAAGGTCGTCGGTGCGCTGCCCCTTCCGCGCCCGCTCTTTCCCGACCCCGGCATCCCGCTGCAACTGGTCCACCACGACGACGTGGCCGCGGCGATCGACGCGGCGGTCACGACGGACGCACCGCCCGGCGCCTACAACATCGCCGGAGACGGAACCGTGTCGCTGTCCGAGGTGGCGACAGCGTTGGGTGCGAGGCCCGTCCGAATCCCCTTGGCCCTTGCGCAGGCCACCTCGGCAGCCCTCGAATGGCTCCCGGCTGTGCCGGCCATGGTGGAATGGCTGCACACCGGACGTACGTCGGTGGTGATGGACACCTCGAAGGCGAAGAAGAACCTCGGCTGGCAGCCCCGCTATAACAGCGCCGAAACGCTGACTGCCCTGGCCTCCGCCCGTGCGCCTTATCGGTAGTCCCAGCTACCAGAAGGGCGCACGAGCGCGGAGCGCCTATAGCCCCGGGCGCTTGCCGATGGTGAGGGTGGGAGTCGAGACACCGGCGAAGAAATCCTCGCCCTTGTCGTCGACGACGATGAACGCGGGGAAGTCCTCAACCTCGATCTTCCACACCGCTTCCATGCCGAGCTCTTCGTACTCGACTATCTCGACCTTCTTGATGCAGTCGAGGGCCAGACGCGCCGCGGGACCGCCGATCGACCCGAGGTAGAAGCCGCCGTAGCTCTTGCACGCATCGGTGACCTGCTTGGAGCGGTTGCCCTTCGCGAGCATGACCATCGAGCCGCCCGCCGCCTGAAACTGCTCGACGTAGGAGTCCATGCGACCGGCGGTGGTGGGTCCGAAGGAACCGGACGCCATGCCGTCGGGGGTCTTGGCAGGGCCGGCGTAGTACACCGGGTGGTCCTTGAGGTACTGCGGCATGTCCTCGCCGGCGTCGAGTCGCTCCTTGATCTTGGCGTGCGCGATGTCGCGGGCGACGACGAGCGGGCCGGTGAGCGACAAGCGGGTCTTCACCGGGTGCTTCGACAGCTCGGCCAGGATCTCCGGCATCGGCCTGGTGAGGTCGATTTTGACCGCGGCACCCTTGCCGGTGCCGGACACCCCGTCGGTCTCGGCGTCGAGCTGGGCGTCGGTGACCTCGGGGAGGAACCGGCCGGGATTGAATTCGAGCTGCTCGAGGAAGACGCCCTCGGGGGTGATCTTCGCCTTGGCCTGGCGGTCCGCGGAGCAGGACACGGCGAGTGCGACAGGCAGCGACGCACCGTGCCGCGGAAGACGGATGACGCGGACGTCGTGGCAGAAATACTTCCCGCCGAACTGCGCACCGATACCGATCTGGCGGGTCAGCTCGAGCACCTTCTCCTCGAGGTCGAGGTCCCGGAAGCCGCGACCGGTGATCGCACCCTCGTTCGGAAGCTCGTCGAGGTAGTGCGCGGACGCGTACTTCGCGGTCTTCAGTGCGAACTCGGCCGAGGTGCCGCCGACGACGATCGCGAGGTGATACGGCGGGCAGGCGGCGGTGCCGAGCGCTCGGATCTTCTCCTCGAGGAACCGCATCATGCCGTCCGGGTTCAGGATCGCCTTGGTCTCCTGGAACAGATACGACTTGTTGGCGCTGCCGCCGCCCTTGGCCATGTACAGGAACTTGTAGGAGTTCTCGTGACCTGCCGCGGTGTCGGCGTACAACTCGATCTGCGCGGGAAGGTTACTGCCCGTGTTCTTCTCCTCCCACATGGTGATCGGAGCGTTCTGTGAGTAGCGCAGATTCAGCCGGGTGTACGCGTCGTACACACCCCGCGCGATGGCCTTCTCGTCGTCACCCGGGGTGAGGACGTGCTGACCGCGCTTGCCCATGACGATCGCCGTGCCGGTGTCCTGGCACATCGGGAGGACGCCCGCTGCGGAGATGTTCGCGTTCTTGAGCAGGTCCAGGGCGACGAACTTGTCGTTGCCGGAGGCTTCCGGGTCGTCCAGGATGCTCGCCAGCTGTGTCAGGTGATCGCTGCGCAGGTAATGCGAGATGTCGTGGAGAGCGGTCTCGGTCAGGAGGCGAAGGGCCTCGGGCTCGACGGACAGGAAGGTGCGGCCGTCCGGTCCTTCGACGGTCGACACCCCCTCGGTGGTCAGCAACCGATATTCGGTGGGGTCGTCACCGATCGGCAGCAAGTCCTCGTAGAGGAAGTCGGCCATTCTATCTCCTGGACAGCGAGGGGTGTGAAGTTCGTACTCAGGCTAGACGCGGCTACGTGAGGCGGCAGAGGCCGGGGGCGACGTTGTGGCCCCTGTCACAGGGTTCTCACAAAGCTGTCACACGGTTCTCACAGACAAATCCGTACACTTGAATTGATGCGACGACACGAACGACTGCGGCTGACCTCACCAGCTGGCTGCGTGACTGCCATCGAACCCGGAATCGGCGACGAGCGCGCGGGCAGACCTGTGCTGCACGCCTACCTCGACATTGCGATCGTGGTGATCGTCCTCGCGGCCACCAACCTGATCGCGCACTTCACCACCGTGTGGGCGAGTATCGCGACCGTCCCCATCTCCGCCGTTGTCCTCCTCGTTCTCACGCGTCGCCGGGGGCTCGGCTGGGCCGAACTAGGACTCTCACCGCGCCACTTGCGGCGTGGCTCGGTGTACGCCCTGGCCGCGATGGCCATCGTCATCGGTGTCGTGGCGATCGGCGCAGCGTTACCTATCACTCGCCCGTTCTTCATGGCCGACCGGTATGCCACGCTCTCCGGGGCACTCATCGCCTCGATGATCGTGATCCCGTTGCAAACCGTCATCCCGGAAGAACTCGCGTTCCGCGGTGTCCTGCACGGAACGTTGGAGCGCGTCTACGGCGCGCGCGGAGTCTTCGCGGCGGGGTCGCTTCTGTTCGGCCTCTGGCACATCGCGTCTTCGCTCGGGTTGACTTCGGGGAACAAGGGGCTGTCGGGGTTCCTCGGAGGTGGGTTGCTCGGTCAGATACTCGGCGTTCTCGCCGCGGTGGTGGCCACCGCCGCGGCGGGCGTCGTCTTCACGTGGTTGCGCCGCCGAAGCGGTAGCCTCATCGCGCCGATTGCGCTGCACTGGTCGTTGAACGGCGCAGGCGCGCTTGCGGCCGCCATCGTGTGGCAGACGACGATGGCCTGAATATCATTCGATTGGCTTCCGAAGCCTGTGAGGCAACACAACCGGCGCTCCGCGGAGTCTGGGAAAACAGACAGCCGACGGCCGGCCCGAGTCGCGTTAACCTGATGCGATCACGACTCCAGTTCGTGACGACCAGGGTCGGCCGGGGGGTTCGGGGGCTTCCCGGCCGACTCCGGTGTCGCGGACGTCAGCCAGCCGAGAAGTTTCTCGTACACCGACTCGTGGTTGAGCATCGTGAAATGGTTCGCGGGGGCCAGGTGCATCCCGTCCTCTTCGCGGAACCCGATCATCCGAGTTCTATTGCGGCCCGATGCGCTCGGCACGAGAACCATGCCGTCACCGAGCAGACGGCCCAGGGGATGCCTGGGACTTCGCGTGATGGTGGCGGAGACGAAGGAGTACATTACGCCATCGAGCAGGGGCACCTCGTTGCAGGCAGCCGCACGTAGCGCGTCCGGGTCGCGGTCGCGCCAGTCCTCGTCGACCAGCGACCCCTGATTGAGGTCGCGGATACCCGCGCTCCGCCGACGGAGCAATCCCGATACCGCACGCGTCTCGGGCAGTGCCGCCAACGCTGCGCTCACGTAGTGCACCGCCTGCTCGAGCGGCGCCCCGAGGTGTGGGGATCCGAGGCTCACGACCTGCCGTACCTGCTGTACCCACGGTCGATCGTCCTGGGCGGCCACATAGCAGGCGCTACGGGCGATCAGTCCGCCCATCGAATGCCCGACCAGGGCAATCGACTCGATCTCGACCGGCCACCGCGCGGTCAGTGTGTCGAGAAGTTCGGACAGGGACTTGCCGTTGTCGGAGATGTGGCGTCCTGAGTTGTACCGGATCTGGAGTGCTGTGACCCCTGCATCGGTTTCGAGGCGTTCGCCGTAGGTCGGTCTTCCGCCGAGCGTCCACGCACTCTCGGTTTCCACGAGGCCATGGAGGAAGACGGCGATACGTGGGCTCGCCTCGGGAAATGCCGCTGCCAGCGCGCCGCTGTCCAAGGGGACAGCTGCCCCGTCGACACGCACCGCCATCGGTTCCGCGAGGGGGGAGCCCTCCGTTTCCAGCACGTCGCCGATCAGGCCCGAGATGATCGCGATCACCTGAGCGCCGGTTTTGGTCTGCGACGGCGGGATGTTGTCGGAAGTCGGAAAGTCGAGCAGATGTCCGGCCAGAGCGCTGCCGAGGCGGGCGCTGCTCGCGACAGCGGTGTAGATCGCGTCGGAGAGAGCGTCGTGGAGCAATCGCACTGGTTGCACCGAAGGCCCGAGGCCTGCGCGGATGCCGACGAAGATGCGGGTCGCGATGGCGCGGTGCATCGACCCGATGCCTTCCGCTGCACCTCCGATCTCGTCGAAGGCCAGCCGGGCGAGTGCCTGTATTTCGGCTCGACGCCGCAGCTCGGATTGAATCATGAGGGTTGAGTGTACAGATGTGCACTCAATCTGCCGGGTGAACTGCCGGTCGGCATGCGACATGCGTAAAGGCGGGGGATTGAGTGAATTAATCCTCGGCGAAGAAAGTTGATCTTGGGAATTATGCAACTGGTCGTTCGACCAAAATGGCAATTAAAGTCTCGACGATCACGAGTGTTGATGCGCGCGTGCGGTTTCGTTACATGCTTGTGATTTGCGTTTACGTGCACCGATAATTGCCAAGGAAATGACAAAGCGACGGTGCTCTCCCAAGGAACGGGCGAGCACCGTCGCGTGCTGTCGAGCTAGCTACCAGCGCAAATGGCCAGCCAAGCAGAGCGGATGCCTATGCGGCTTCTTCCGTACCGCTCAGTGCCTCAGCGGAGCCCGAGAAGAAATCGAGGGCACCGACGAGGTCGGAGACTGCGGTGAAGAACTCGGAAAGGAAGGACAGATCCATGCTGATAACTCCTTGCTCGGTCGTGGGAATTTGTGGCGCTGAGCGGGCGCCGTCCACCTTCTTACCGTGATCGAATGGGGATCGCAATTCGAGAGATTGAATTGCGGGGAACGCAAAGTAAATAAACGGTGGCGGCGTCGATGGCAGCTCTACACGTATCCGGCGGATCTACACGGACTCGTGCGAATACCACCGTCGAGGGCTCGCACCGCGGCTATCCTCACGAGAAGGCTTCCGGCAATACACATGTATAGGGGATCCATGATGCGCAAGACCCTCGTCAGCGGCATCGCAGTGGCGGCCCTCGCCGTCGTAGGCGCTGCCGGCTGCACCGACGACAGCTCCGATCAGGCCCCGATAGCAACGACGACGACGTCGGCGTCCATGTCGGACCGTATGGAAGGGGCGATGAGCAGCGTGCAGGCCACCGCGTCCTCAGCGGTGAACACGGCCCGCGAGGCCACGCAGAACGCCATCAATTCGGCGATCTCGGCGGTCCCCATTGGATTCGAGTCGGGGTCCGCCGAACTCAATGCCGTCTCCGGTGTGACCATCAACGCGGTGGCCGCCGCGCTGAAAGCCAGTGACAACAAGGTCGAAATCACGGCGTACGCCGCCAACTCCGATGAGGCTGCGGCGGAGGCACTCGCCGAGCAACGCGCCAATGCGGTCGCCGACGCGCTCGCCGCGCAGGGCGTCGACAAAGGCCGGATCTCCGTGAACGGTACGGCGAACCCCGGCGAGGGAGTGAACGTCGACCAGGCCGACATCACCGTCGAGGGCAACTGACCGGCGTTACCGGAGCTCAGTGCATGACGGTGTGGCCGAGCCCCACTCCGACGGTGCCCCGACTCCGGTAGTACCCCGCTGCGCCGTCTAGCACCCCGCTGCGTCGTCGCCGCCAACCCCATCGGGCAGTGCTCGGATCATCGCTGTCCGAGACGGGAACTTCTTGCTGCCTATTTCTCCCTATGGCCTGCATCCCGGGTTGTAATCTGAAGTTCCAGTCGACGCTCGCTGCCGGCGTGCGGGCACTCGCCCGCGCCCGGTCTGACGGGAGGGTGCACTGATGGGCACGAACGACGAGAAGGCAGCGGATCTGGTGCTGTTCGGTGACGTGGTCACCATGGACGACACGCGGCCGCGAGCGCAGGCCGTTGCTGTGCGCGACGGGCGGATAGCCGCTGTCGGGAATGACGCGGCGGTGTTCCCGTTGATCGGACACACCACCGCAACGGTGGACGTGCACCGCGCGTGCATCATGCCGGGGTTCGTCGAGGCCCACGGGCATCCACTGAACTCGGCCGTCCTGCTCGGCGAGCCTGTGGTGGACATCCGCCCCGTCACCATCGCCGATGCCGACACGGTGGTCGACATCGTCCGCCGGGCCGTCGGCGAGCACCCGGAGGGTGTCGTCTTCAACGGATGGGATCCGCTGCTGCAGAAGGGGTTGCCCGTTCCGACGCGGGAATGGCTCAATTCGGTTGCGCCCGAGACGTCGATGGTGATCCTGCACAACACCGGGCACGTCGCCTACTTCAATGATGTCGCAGCGCGCGACGCCGGGCTCACCCGCGAGACTCCCGACCCCGAAGGGGGGAGTTACGGCAGGGACCCGTCGGGCGAACTCGACGGGTCGGCGTTCGAAGCGCCCGCCGTCATGGCGGTGGCTGCCAATGTGCTTGCCGGCGCTACCACCCGTCTGCCAGAGCTTCTCGCGGCTGAATGCGCGCGAATGAACGCTGTGGGAATCACCACTGTGAGTGAGATGGCGTTCGACCCTCGATTCAGCGCGACGTTGACGGCGATCGCACGGTCCGGTGCGCTCACCACTCGGCTGCGTCTCTACGAGATGTCGAATCCTCAACGAGCCACTGCGGTGTCGCCGGGTGTCGGGAACGACCTTCTCCGGCAGGTGGGTATCAAGATCTGGTCGGACGGGTCTCCGTGGGTCGGCAACGCCGCCACCAGTTTTCCGTACATCGACTCGGAGGTCACCCGGGCGCTGGGGCTCGCCGGAACACGTGGCAAGGCGAACTATACGGCCGAGGAGGTTCACGACATCAGCCGGCCGTATTTCGAGAAGGGCTGGCAGATTTCGTGTCACGCCAACGGCGACGACGCGGTCACCTTGGTCCTCGACGCGTGGGAGAGGATGCTCACCGAGGTACCGCGCGAAGACCACCGTCTGCGCCTCGAGCACGTAGGCGCCATGCGACCGGAGCAATTCCGCAGAGCCACGGAACTGGGTGTCACCTGCAGCATGTTCGTCGACCATCTCTACTACTGGGGCGACGTCCTCGTCGACGACCTGTTCGGAGAAGAGCGCGGGTCTCGTTGGGCGGCAGCCGCTTCGGCCATCGCGGCCGGTCAGCGTATTTCGTTCCACAACGATGGTCCGGTCACTCCCACGAACCCGTTACGCAACATCACCGACGCGGTCACACGCCGCACGCGGTCGGGCCGCGTCCTCGCACCCGAGGAACGAATTCCCATCCTGGAGGCGCTGCGAGCGGAAACGATCAACTCGGCATGGCACCTGCGAAGTGAGGATGCCATCGGATCGATCACACCCGGCAAGCACGCCGACCTCGTGGTGCTGTCGGCCAATCCGATGCGCGTGGACCCCGACGACATCGCGGGTCTCGAGGTGCTCGCCACGATTCTGGAGGGCCGGACGGTCTTCGGAAAGCTGGAGTGACCCGCGTGGCGCACCTGGCGAAGGCCGTGCGGTCGATCCCGACGTCGGTGGCAACGTGGGTCCGGAATGCGAGCTACCTACCGAAGTGGCTCGTGCTGGGAATTGTCATCGGCGCAATCGCAGGGCTGGGGGCGGTGGTGTTCTCCGTCGCCCTCGCGGGGGCTACGCATCTGCTCCTCGGTGAACTCGCCGGGTATCAGCCGCCGACTGCGGCAGGAGACGGCGGTGCAGCCGGGAGCGGAGAATTCACCCGCCCCTGGGCGGTCCCACTCGTGGTGGCACTGGGCGGGCTTGTCTCGGGAGTGATCGTGTTCACCCTGGCGCCGGAGGCTGAAGGGCACGGCACCGATGCGGCGATCGAGGCGTTTCACCGCAATCCGCGGATGATCCGGATCCGCGTCGTCCTGGTCAAGCTGGTCGCCTCTGCGATCACCATCGGTTCGGGCGGGTCGGGCGGCCGGGAGGGCCCGACGGCGCAAATCTCGGCAGGTTTCGGCTCGCTGCTCGCCCGCAAGCTCGACCTGTCCGACCGCGACGGCAGAATCGCTGTCGCGGTGGGCATCGGGTCCGGCATCGGCGCCATCTTCGGTGCGCCGCTCGGAGGGGCGGTGCTGTGTTGCGCGATTCCCTACAAGGACGACTTCGAATACGACGTACTCGTGCCGGGCATGGTCGCCTCGATCGTCAGCTACTCGGTGTTCGGCAGCATCCTCGGTTTCGGGCCGTTGTTCGGTGCGGCCGCGTCGGAGTACACGTTCGAATCCCCCATACAGCTGGTGTGGTTCGCGATCATCGGAATCCTGGCCGGACTGATCGGACTGCTGTACAGCGGGACGTTCTATGCGTTCGTCGACCTGAGTCACCGGCTGCCGGGCAGTCGCATCGTCAAGCCGGCGGTCGGGGGGCTTCTCGTCGGGCTGATGGCGCTGGCACTTCCCGAGGTGCTCGGCAGCGGATACGGCTGGATCCAGCAATCGATGACCCGCGTCGACCTCGCATCCATTCCTCTGTGGGTGGTGCTGTTGCTGCCGTTCGCGAAGATTCTCGCCACCTCGTTGTCCATCGGGTCCGGTGGTTCCGGCGGTATCTTCGGCCCCGGCATGGTGATCGGGGCATTCACCGGTGCCGCGGTGTGGCGCCTGCTCGAACCGATCGTTCCCGGCGTCCCCGACAGTCCGGCGCCGTTCGTCATCGTCGGCATGATGGCCTGCTTCGGCAGCATCGCCCGGGCACCGCTCGCGGTGATGTTGATGGTGGCCGAGATGACAGGCAGCATCGGTGTGCTGGCCCCGGGAATGGTTGCCGTCGCCCTCGCATATCTCATCGTGCGGCGATCCGGAAAGACGATCTACCGGGCACAGCTCGAGAACCGCGAGGAGGCTCGGCAGTTGCAGAATTCGCCCGGGTGAACGGATCGGGGTCCGGTGTGTGGGGGGCCCGGTCGATTCCGGCATGCTTGTCGCCATGACTGTTCAGGTTCCTCGGTACGTCGACCTCCTGTGGCCAGCACTTCAGGCCGTAATTGCGCTCGGTGGTTCGGCGTCCAACGAAGAACTCGACAACGCGGTCATCGAGCGTGAAGGACTGTCGTCCGACGTTCAGGGTGTGCTGCACGGAGACGGGCCGAGCACCGAGATCGAATACCGGCTGGCGTGGGCCCGCACCCACCTCAAGGGGATGGGTCTGCTCACGAACAGCCGCCGCGGGGTGTGGAGTGTCACGGAGAAGGGCCGCGAGGTCACCGAAAGTCAGATCCGGCCTCTGCATGCCGAGTCCTCGGCGGAGAACCGCAAGAGGAACGCTGCCCGAAAATCGGCCAAGGCCGCGTCTCGCAGGACCGACGAACCGGAAACGAACATCACCGAAGTCGACACCGATGCCGGCTGGAAAGACGTGCTCCTCGAGACCGTTCTGAAGATGTCGCCGGCCGCGTTCGAACGCCTCACACAGCGATTGCTGCGCGAAGCGGGGTTCTCGAGCGCATCCGTCACGTGGCGCGGGGGAGAGGGCGACATCGAGGGTCTCGGCGTCTACCAGTTGTCGCTGCTCAGCTTTCCGGTCTTCTTCCAGTGCAAGCGTCACAACGGCAGTGTCGGCGCCGGCGCCGTGCGCGACTTCCGAGGCGCAATGGCTGGTCGCGGCGAGAAGGGGCTACTCATCACCACCGGCACCTTCACCGGTGACGCCCGCACCGAGTCGAAGCGTGACGGAGCACCGCCAATCGATCTCATCGACGGGGACCGGCTGTGTGACCTGCTCAAGGAGCACGCGCTGGGAGTGCAGACCACCACCCGTCTCGTCGAGGACGTAGAGGTCCGCTCGGACTACTTCCGCTCACTCGAACCCAAATAGCAAAACCGGTGCTCGTGCGCTGTTCAGGCGCATTTTCCGTTGCGGTATGGGCACGAACCGGTCACGTAGGCCGCCAACCGCCACCCGCAGCCTCCGGGATGTGTACAGAGGAAGTAGGTGTGCACAGTGCTCACGGGAAAAGACTGTTAGGACAACAGACATGACGACCACAACGCCGTGGCCGTTGATCGGCCGAACGGCGCGGCCGCCGGCAGGGATGCTGGTGGACCGGCGCTTCGGAAGGCTCGTGGACCAGTTCTTTCAGCTGTTCCGCGACACGAGGCAGGGCGGCGGCGCCCTGTCGGTCTATCTCCACGGAGAGCCCGTCGTCGACGTATGGGCGGGCTGGGCCAGCCGGAAGACACAGTGGAACGGCGACACTGTCACGCTCACCTTCTCCACCGGTAAGGGCGTCGCATCCACGGTGCTACACCGACTGGCGGGTCGCGGCCTCATCGATTACGACGTCCCAATCGCGCAGTACTGGCCCGAGTTCGCAGCGGCGGGCAAGGAGGCGATCACGGTACGCGAACTGCTGTCGCACCGTGCCGGACTCCATCGGGTTCGCGGCCTGGTACCCGAACCGCTGAGTCTGATGGACCATTCCCTCGTCAGCGCCGCGCTGGCTGCCGCGACCCCCGATCGGCGCCGACTGCGCGCTCCCGGGTATCACGCGGTCACGTTCGGCTCGCTGATCGCCGAAGTGACGTCGCGGGCGTCGGGACAGCCCTTCACCGAGCTGGTGAAAACCGAGATCGCCGAACCGCTCGGGGTGAAGGACTTCTGGTACGCGGTTCCGCTCGACGAACGCGGGCGGATCGCCCGGACCTTTCCGCACATCAACCCGTTCGGTGTCCCCTGGGCCGCGACGTCCTTTGCGATGTCTCGACTTCCGGGACTGCGCAACGTCGCTGATGCCGGAATGCCGGCAGGTTTCGATCTACTCGTCCGCAACCCGGCTGTTCACGACAGCGTGATGCCCGGGTGGAATGGAGTGTTCAGCGCCCGCGCGCTCGCAAAGATGTACGGGGCGTTGGCAAACGGCGGATCGGTGGGCGGCGTCGAGTTCCTCGCACCCGATGTCGTGACGCAACTCGGTGAGGTTCAGACCACGGGGCGCGACTACGTGCTGGGTCTGCCCATGAATTGGCGTCTCGGCTACCACGCCGGCATGGTGGCGAGACGCACCCAGCCGTCGAAGACGTTCGGGCACTACGGCTTGGGCGGGTCGGGTGCGTTCGCCGACGCGGAGACGGGCCTGTCGATTGCCTTCGTCACGAATCGGCTGGGCAACATGCTCACGCCTATTGCCGACCTTCGTCTGCCTAAACTTGGATCGACCGCACTCGCCCTCGCGGCGAAGGCGTAACTCTCTGCCTCAGTGGCGAGCCCGCATCCGGTACCCGAGTTGGCGGGCCCGGAAGTCGAGACCTCCGCCGCCGCTCACGAAGAGTGGAGTGAGCCCGATGGCGATCAGAATCGAGACAACCGCAATGCTCATGACACACCGCCCTTTCGCGATGAAACGAACTGTCGTGCGAGGCATCTATGCCCCACAGCCCCAAGGTAAGTGTTAGTTGAAGTAACGTGCAACGTGGGGTCCCTCACGGCGACCCGGCAGGCGGCCGCGCGCCACAACGACGTGGCGCAGTGACGAGGGCGATGTCGCGTCCCGCCCGTGTGAGTGTCCAGTGTGACTGATGTCGTCCAAGTGGCTGGCGGGGCACCAGTGAGTGTGGTGGAATGCAAACCGAACAACATAGCGACTGAGCAGAAACACTTGTCGACGACACGCCGGGGCGCGACCGATTGGATATGAGGGGCACAGTGCATATTTCTCGACGGGACTTGTTCCGGTACGCGGCCGCGGGGTCGGCCGTGGCCGGAGTGGCCGCGCTCACTTCCACCCTGACGTCGGGCGCAGTGGCGCACGCCGACAGCCTCGGCACACTCATCGACTACTCGGGCGGAGTGCCGTCTGCAGAGGCGATCAGCGCAGCCGGATACGCCGGGGCCATCCGCTACGTGTCGGACCGGCGACCGGGAGCCGAGTGGATGGTGGGGAAGCCGCTCCGCGCCGACGAGGCGAGCGCTCTGCAAGAGGCGGGGTTGTCTGTCGTGTCGTGCTACCAGTTCGGCAAGGGGTCGACGGCGGATTGGCGTGGCGGGCTCGAAGCCGGAAAACGTCACGCGGAGCGTGGGCTCGAACTCCACCTCGCCGCCGGAGGTCCCGAGAATCGGCCGATCTATGCATCGATCGACGACAATCCGACGCCGGCAGACTTCCTCACCATGATCGCGCCGTATCTCGCGGGGTGGGAATCGGTGGTAGGCAAGGCGAATACGGGTATCTACGCAAATTCGCCGACGTTGGATCTGGCTATCCTCGCCGGACTCGGGTCGTGGTACTGGCAGCACGACTGGGGCACTCCGGAGGGGTACGTTCACCCGAAAGCTCATCTGCACCAGTACGAAATCGATGCCAGAACTGTCGACGGCGTCGGCATCGACCTCAATGACATTCTCGCGCCCGATTACGGCCAGTGGTGAGCGTTCGGGCTCGCTCCGCAGCTAGCCTGTGCCGAGGCGGCTAGTCAGAGATTTTCTCGCCCATCCGAACGAGCCACTCGCGAGCGTCGTCGGGAAGTTTTCCCGCCGTTTCCGCTGCGCGGCACCAGTTCCTGGCTGTGGCGAGAAAATTCAGCGGGTTGTACGCGTCTTCTTCCCGTGACCACAGGTTGTGGCCCGCGTAGTGGAGAATCGTGATATTGGCGGCCGCGTGCACTGAACCGTCTCCGGGATCTTCCATAGGATTGTCGATCTCACAGATCACCCACCCGCGTTCTTCGTCGAGCACGTGCCAGTTCGCGGGAAACTGTGTCATCCGGCTGCCGGGAAACGTCGACATGGTCCGCGTGACCCATGCGCGGATGGCATCGCGACCCTCGAAATTCCCGAACGCGTGTTCCGCATAGGTGGCGTCCTCTGTGAACAGATCGGCGAAGCCGTTCCAATCCCCGAGCTCGACGCACCGGCTGACCGTTCGCTGGTAGTGCGCAAATGCGTCGTTCAGTTCGGCCCGACTCCACGACATCCCCGTGTCCTTCCCTCGTGGCGACCGTAGGGGTGCGCCTACGGAAATAAGAACACGTTTCAGTCGCTTTGTGGGAAAGTTTCCGCTGGGCGAGATGCTGGGTGAAACGCTCGGCGAGCCGGCGGCGATGCATCAGGTGTCACTTCATTCACTTTGACACCGGGAGTTCCACCATGGATCTGCTCATCGATTTCGGCTACACGATCGCCTCCGTCCTCTACACCGCGTTCTTCGTCAACGGGTCGTAGGTCCTTCCTGGGCGACGGGATCAGCCAGGCGAGAACCAGTGTGACCATCGAGGCGATGATCGAGGCGATGAACCCGGTGCGGAAAGCGTCGAGCGACGGGATGACCGCCGTGCCGACGGTGACCGTCATTCCCGCGAGGATCACGCTGACGACGGCTGCCGAGGTGGATGTGCCGATCGACCGCATCAGCGAATTCAATCCGTTGGCCGCCGCCGATTCCGTGATGGGAACCGCACTCATGATCAGGGCAGGCATGGCGGAGTACGACAGGCCGATGCCCGCGCCGATCACCATTCCGGCGAGCAGGACCTGCCAGACCGCCGACACCGCGACGTACGCCACCGCGTAACCGAGCCCGATCACCACGGCGCCGGTCATCAGGGTCACCCTCGGTCCCCGCCAGGCGGAGAGGCGCGCCGACACCGGGGACAGCGCCATCATGACCAGGCCGCCGGGAGCGAGAACCAGGCCCGCGGTGATCATCGACAGGCCGAACCCGTAACCGGTCGACTCCGGAGCCATCAGCAACTGGGGGAACGAGAGGGAGGTGCCGTACATCGCGAAGCCGACGGCAACCGAGGCAAGGTTGGTGAATAGGACGGGAGGTCGCGCGCTCACGCGGAGATCGATCAACGGTGCGGCGGTCCGTAGCTCGAGAAACCCCCACAGAAGCAGGCTCGCGAATGACACCGCGAAGAGTCCGAGGGTCTGCCCGCTCGCCCATCCCCAGTCGTCGCCCTTCGTGATGGGCAGCAGGAACGTGACGAGAACGACGCTCAGGCCGACAGCTCCGAGGAAGTCGAAGCGGCCGGGCCGCCGTACGGGCGATTCGGGAATGACGAGCAAGGTCAGGGCGATACAGGCGCAGCCGAGAACGGCGGACACGACGAACAGCATGTGCCAATCGGTGTAGTGCGCGATGGTCGCGGCGATGGGCAATCCCACGGCGCCCCCGACTCCCAGGGTCGCGCTCATCACCGCCATCGCGCCGCCGACCCTTTTCGGCGGGAGCACGTCGCGAAGGATGGCGATTCCGAGCGGGATCGCGCCGATGGCCGCCCCTTGGAGCGCACGACCCGTCACCATCGGAATCAGTGAGGAGGCCATCGCGCACACCGCCGATCCGAGCACCAGCAATGTGAGGCTCCCGATCAGGGCGCGGCGTTTGCCGAACATATCACCCAGTCGACCGCTGATCGGCGTGACGACGGCGGCGACGAGCAGGGTCGCCGTGACCGCCCAGGACGTATTCGCGGCACTGGATCCCAGGAGGTGGGGCAACTCGGGAATGATCGGTATGACGAGCGTCTGCATGAGCGCCACCACGATCCCGCACGAGCCGAGGACGGCGAGGATGAGGGGTGGTGCGTGCCGCCGGCTTCGGATACCGGCGTTCGGCGGTGGAACGGACATCGACACCTCCCGGGTGTACAGGTTCGGCGCGACGCGTTCACGACACCAGAGATGTGTACCCTACACATCGTGTGTATGGTGCACAACGCCGTCGATCGGGCAGGATGAAGAAAACTTCTGGAGGTGACGGTGTCCGATCGCGAGGCGGTGACGGCCGACATCGAGAACGAGCTGACCTTGTTGTCGAGGCACTACGTGCATTCCCAACGGGCGGGATTGCAGATCGATCGCTCGGCCTACCTGTTGCTCAGCCGCCTCGAACTGGAGCATCCGGTCACTCTCAAAGAGCTTTCGGAGGCGTTCCGCCTCGACATCTCGACGATCAACAGGCAGATCGGGGCACTGCTGCGGCGAGGACTGGTCGAGCGCGTTCCCGATCCCGACGGGGGACTGGCGCGGAAGGTGCAGGCCACCGATCTCGGGCTCGAGCACCTGCGCAGTGATCGACAGCTGAGTCGTAGCGGCGTGGAACGGGTGATCGGCGGATGGAGCGACGGCGATCGTGAAGAGTTGCGTCGACTGCTGTCGAAGTTCAACGCGGAGGTAGAGAATTTGGAAGGCCGGAGCTGGCCCCGCCGGTCGAGGGAAGGGCGGCTGGGGTCGTAGCGCTCAGGACTGCACGTGCGCGGTCGCGTCCCGGGCAAGGTCCGGTTCTTCTGCGATGACCGTGAGTTGGGGATGCTCCTGAGGTGACTCGTGCCATCCCCGCCAGGACATCAGGGACCAGCCCGAGAGTCCGGACAGGGCAGAGCCCAGGCTGGCGAACGAGCCCGTGCTCAGCACCGACCCGATCGAGACAGCCGACCCGATCGACAGGACCGAGCCGACGCTGCCGATCGACAGAACCGAGTAGGCCGACCCGATCGAGAGGATGGACCCTTCCGAGCGAATCGACAGTATCGATCGGTGGGCGTGCCGAGAACGGCGGAACGAGTGCTTGGAGGGCATTCCTCGGTCTACCACGCTGGTCTCGTCGGCACACGGTGATCGGGCCCGGACCGACGAAAAAGGCCCCCGGACTTCCGGGGGCCTTTCGCGAAGTCGAACTGCTATGCGACGCGGAACATACCCACGGTCGGGAGGAAGCTGCACGTGATGGGTGCCGCCCCTTCCTTCTGAGTGGTGAGTCCGCCGGAGATGACGGCGATGACGCGACCGGGGCCGGTGTCGGCAATCGCGGACAGGGTGGCAGGGCCGTCAGGATTGATGCGCGCCTCGTTGGTGAGGTTCTGCGTCTCGCGGCGCTGGTTGTCCAGGTTGATCCACGTGACGGTCAGCGGATTGGGCTGCTCGGCAGCGACCGCACTGGTTCCGAGCGCGGTGAACACGAAGCCGGCTTGTCCGGCCGCAGGTCCGGGCGGCGGGAGCTGCGCGGGTCCGGGCACGGCGAGTGCGGTGCCGACGGAATCGGCGCCCTCTCCGATGCAGCCCTTACCGAGCGTCGGGTACAGGAACTGGGCGATGACGGGTGCGTTGTCCTGCGGAATTTCGGGGCCGCCGCCACCGCTTCCGTCGAGGAACGTGATGACGCGCTCGAGGGTGGACTTGATCTCGGGAGGAATGCCGGGAGACTCGAGAAGGTTGCGTGCCTGCGCGAGAAGCTCGGCCTGCGGGCCTGCAGCGATGTCTTCGGTACCAGCGGCTGCGCCGATGATCGCGGGAGCGAACGATGCGAGCATCTCCACAGGCATGCCCTCGGGCACGGGCGGCGGCGTCGGCTGCGCGGATACCTGTACCGGCACTGCCATCGCTGCTGCTGCGGCAATTGCGAAAGCAGTAAATGCCCTGCGCATACCTCGGGTTCGAAGCACAGTCTCCCCATCCTTGTCATAACAGCGTGAACGACAATCCAATCCACGTCTTACGGCTCGGGGGGCCACTCTATGTACAGCGCCCCCGGGTTGTACAGCTGACGAGTGCATCCCGTGGTAGCTGCGGCGCCCCGGTGGGAGTGTATGGCATGGTGACCCCGGCGGTGATCCTTCCCGGAACCATAGCCTGTGGCTGGTGTGATCAGTGTTGATGGTGATGCAACTGTTACGCGCTGCTACGGACAGAGCGGAGCGTGTGTGGCCGTGCGTCTACGCTGTGCGGGACCGTTTCGGGATCGGCTGAAGCGTCTACACACCTCACGGGAGAGCGCCACACTGTGTCCGACCAAGCAGCGTCCGACGGCGGAGCGGACTCCGAGGACCCCTCTTCTCCCTCGTCGCAACGTGTTTCCGGGAGTCGGGTGCTGTTGCGCTGGGCGCCTGTGCTTCTCGCGTTGTCGGTGCTCGGACGGATGGCGTGGACACTGCTGAGCCCCAACGGGATGAACCTCGTCGACTTACACGTCTACGTCGACGGTTCGGAGGCTCTCGGCGGTGGCAACCTGTACGACTTCACCTATTCGGAAGTGACACCGGACTTTCCACTGCCGTTCACATACCCACCCTTCGCGGCGCTCGTCTTCTTTCCCCTGCACTTCCTGCCGTTCACCCTGGTCGGCGTCTGTTGGCAGTTGCTCACCATCCTCGCGCTGTATGCGTTGGCCCGCATGAGTTTGAGTCTCGTGCTCGGCGCGGCGGCCCGTCGACCTTACTGGCGGACGGTGGCACTTCTGTGGACGACGGTGGGCGTCTGGCTGGAGCCGGTGCGCACCACACTCGACTACGGGCAGATCAATGTCTTCCTCGCCTTGCTCGTGATGACTGCGGTACGTAGTTCACGGTGGTGGCTGTCGGGTGCGCTCGTCGGCTTCGCGGCGGGCATCAAACTGACCCCGGCCATCACGGGGCTGTACTTCCTGCTCCAGCGCAGGTGGAAAGCGGCGGTCTTCTCGGGCGTCGCCTTCGGGGCGACCGTCGGCCTCAGTTATCTCTTGGTCGGTTCCGAGGCCCGCGAGTACTTCACCCACCTCCTCGGGGACGCAGATCGCATCGGTCCGGTCGGTTCGGTATGGAACCAATCTCTGCGCGGGGCATTGTCGAGGCTGCTCGGGTACGACGTCGGAACGGGTGCGGTCTGGGTGGTGGGCGTCGCGCTCACCGTGGTCCTCGCAGTGCTCGCGTGGCGCGCCCTCGCCCGCGACGACAGGTTGGGCACACTCGTCGTCGTGGAGCTGCTGGGACTGCTCGTGTCCCCGATCTCGTGGTCACACCACTGGGTATGGGTGATCCCGATGCTGATCTGGCTTCTTCACGGCCCCTACGGGTCGATGCTCGGTACCCGGGTCGTCGCGGGGTACTGGCTCGTCACGACGCTGATCGGGGTGCCGTGGGTCCTGAGCTTCTTTCAGGACTCGATCTGGCTCATCTCACGGCCTGCGGTGCTCGCGTGGCTCGGCACCGTCGACGTTGTGGGCGCATTCGCCGTGTATGCCTGGATTGCGTGGGCGGGCAGGCGGGCGAAGCTGACGCCTACCCTGCCAGCACGTCGATCTGTGCAGCGAGATCCAGATCGAGCTGTGTGATCCCCCCGGCCGAGTGGGTCGACAAGGTGTAGGTGACCTTGCGCCACCGGATGTCGATGTCGGGATGGTGGTTGGCGGCCTCGGCGGCCGCGGCGACCTTGCGAACCAGTTCGATCGCGTCGATGAAGCTCGGCGACTCGATGGTGCGGACCAGGGAGTCGCCGGTGCGCCGCCACTCGGGCAGTCCGGCGAGTCCGGCATCGATACTTCCATCTGACAGCAACTCGGCCATACCCCATGATGGTGCGGTGTCGACGGAACCTGCAAGACCCGCCACGAACAACGGCGAAGTGGTGGCTGCGGCGATCATCGTCGACGGACGCCTCCTACTCGCCCAGCGGACGCGACCGCCCGAGCTGGCGGGCCTGTGGGAACTGCCGGGCGGCAAGG
Organism: Rhodococcus sp. USK13; assembly: GCF_018343855.1. Lineage (NCBI taxonomy): Bacteria > Bacillati > Actinomycetota > Actinomycetes > Mycobacteriales > Nocardiaceae > Rhodococcus > Rhodococcus sp. USK13. Next base: position 3,083,372 of record NZ_CP069242.1, read on the forward strand.
CCGAAGCAGGGGAGACGGCCGAGGACGCCCTCCGGCGGGAACTGCGAGAAGAACTCGGCGTCGAGGTGGCAGGGGGCACGAGGGTAGGGGACGACGTGCCCCTTCCCGACGGGCGCGTGCTCCGCGCCTACCGGGTGGACCTGGTGTCGGGAACACCGTCCGCGCTCGACCATGCCGAGGTGCGATGGGTGAACGGCCGCGAGCTCGGGGAGATCGACCTGGTCGGCAACGATCAGGGATGGGTGCCGGACCTGCGTCCGTACCTCGACAGTGGAAACTGAGAACAACGATCGATCGGGCCGCCGGCTCAGGTTTTACGGGCCTTCACGAGGCCCTTCTTCAGTTCCTTCTTGGAGGCGCCTTCGTTCTCGAGCTTCTTCATCCGCATGATGACCACCGGGCACTTGAGGCAACGCTTCTTGCTGCGGCAGCACTTCTTCTTCGGCTTGAGGCCCGAGACCTCGGTGGCCTTGATCTTGCCCATGCTCGGCTCGGCCTCCCTAGCTCTGACGGAACACCGGATGCGACGCTCGACCCAGGCTAGCGTGGCCGCGACTTCGTCGGCTGCCGACCTGGGACCGGCTCGCACACTGCGTGGCGCAGATCACTTTACGCTGGTGCCTGATGCCCCTCGACGTCCGCGATGCGCGGAACCGGGCCGCGGGCGGGTAGTATTTACGTGGCCGCGATGCCTGTATGAGCGATTTTGCCATCGCCTCGACGAGGGATTTCTGAATCAGGATGACAATGCGGCCGCCAGAAGGTCGTGCGAGTGAACTTTCGCGTGGCCGAATCAACTCAGCCAGGAGAGCCATCGCGTGACCATCACCAGCTTCCGTAACGTTGCCATCGTCGCACACGTCGACCACGGCAAGACCACTCTCGTCGACGCCATGCTGCGCCAATCGGGGGCTTTCGAGGAGCGCGCCGAGCTGGTCGATCGCGTCATGGACTCCGGCGACCTCGAGCGCGAGAAGGGCATCACCATCCTCGCGAAGAACACTGCCGTCCACAAGCACCATGCCGACGGCAGCGTCACCGTGATCAACGTGATCGACACCCCGGGCCACGCCGACTTCGGTGGTGAGGTCGAGCGCGGCCTGTCCATGGTCGACGGTGTCGTCCTGCTCGTCGACGCCTCCGAGGGCCCGCTGCCGCAGACTCGGTTCGTGCTCCGCAAGGCCCTCGCCGCCTCGCTGCCCGTGATCCTCGTGGTCAACAAGACCGACCGCCCCGATGCCCGCATCGAAGAGGTCGTATCCGAGAGTCACGACCTGCTTCTCGACCTCGCCTCGGACCTCGACGACGAGGCCGCGGAAGCCGCCGAACTCGCTCTCGACCTCCCGGTCCTCTACGCCTCCGGCCGTGAGGGCAAGGCGTCCAAGAGTCAACCCGAGAACGGTCACGCACCGGACGCCGAGAACCTCGACGCCCTGTTCGACGTGCTTCTGAACTACGTTCCTGCACCCAAGGGCAACGTCGACGCGCCACTGCAGGCTCACGTCACCAACCTCGACGCGTCCGCATTCCTGGGCCGCCTCGCGCTGGTGCGCATCCACAACGGCGAGCTGACCAAGGGGCAGACCGTCTCCTGGTGCCGTGAGGTGGACGGCGAGCCCGTCGTCACCAAGGCCAAGATCACCGAATTGCTCGCGACCAAGGGTGTCGAGCGTCAGCCTGCCGAGAGGGCGGTTGCCGGCGACATCGTCGCCGTCGCCGGTTTCCCCGACATCATGATCGGTGACACGCTCGCCGATCTGGAGAACCCTGTCCCGCTGCCTCGGATCACCGTCGACCAGCCCGCCATCTCGGTCACCATCGGCACCAACACGTCGCCGCTCGTCGGCCGGGTCAGTGGGCACAAGCTCACCGCCCGCATGGTGAAGTCCCGCCTCGACCAGGAGCTCGTCGGCAACGTCTCGCTCAAGGTCCTCGACATCGGTCGCCCCGACGCCTGGGAGGTGCAGGGCCGTGGTGAACTCGCGCTCGCCATTCTCGTCGAGCAGATGCGCCGCGAAGGCTTCGAGCTGACCGTCGGCAAGCCGCAGGTGGTCACCCGTCAGGTCGACGGCAAGGTGCACGAGCCCTTCGAGGAGCTCACCATCGACAGCCCCGAGGAGTACCTCGGTGCCATCACCCAGCTGCTGGCCAACCGCAAGGGCAAGATGGTCCAGATGGCGAACCACGGCGCAGGCTGGGTTCGGATGGAGTTCATCGTCCCGTCGCGTGGGCTCATCGGTTTCCGCACCGACTTCCTCACCGAGACCCGCGGCACCGGCATCGCCAATGCGGTGTTCCACGGTTATGCACCGTGGGCCGGCGAGATCCGGGCACGCCACACCGGTTCGCTCGTCTCGGACCGCACCGGCACCGTCACCCCGTTCGCGATGATCCAGCTGGCCGATCGCGGCACCTTCTTCGTCGAGCCCGGCGCCGATACCTACGAGGGCATGGTCGTGGGTATCAACCCGCGCCAGGAGGACCTCGACATCAACGTCACCCGCGAGAAGAAGCTGACCAACATGCGTCAGTCCTCCGCCGACGTGATGGAGACCCTCGCCAAGCCCATCAAGCTCGAACTCGAGGGCGCGATGGAGTTCTGCGCCGGCGACGAGTGCGTCGAGGTCACCCCGGAGGTCGTGCGGGTGCGCAAGGTGCACCTGTCTGCCACCGACCGCGCCCGTGAGCGTTCGCGTTCCAAGGCCCGCGACAAGGCGGCCCTGTAGGTCCCGCGTCCGACCACGTAAGACACAACCGGGCGAATGTACCTTCGGTCGATCGCCGACCGAAGGTACATTCGCCCGAGGGTTTCCGGAGCCTTCCGGTATCTCTGAGGAAAGGCGGCGCGGTGGTTTCTGGGGGTTCGATCGACAGGGCGTGGGGAGTTCGGCGTCGAAGGCGTGGCAACGGGCTCGTGACCACCGCGGTGTTTCTCGCAGTGTCCACGACGGTCCTCACCTCGTGTACGGCCGACCCGCCGCCTCCCGTCGAGAGCACCGACAGCCCCAAACCCACCGTCTCACCCACGGAGAAGCAGCCCGTCGTGGTGGCCATCGACGACGTCGGCAGTGGATTCAACCCGCATCTCCTGTCGGATCAGTCGCCGGCGAACTCCGCCGTCAGTGCACTCGTCCTCCCGAGTCCGTTCCGCCCGGTTCCCGACCCGCAGCGTGTGGGCGGCAGTAACTGGATCCCCGATACCTCGCTCGTGATGTCCGCCGAGGTCTCGTCGCAGGAACCGTTCACCATCACCTATCAGTTGCGCAACGAAGCGCAATGGTCCGACGGTGCGCCCATCGCCGCGGAGGATTTCCGCTACCTGTGGCAGCAGATGATCAGCGCCCCGGGAGCCGTCGACCCGGCCGGCTATCAACTCATCGAGGACGTGCGGTCGTCGGGCGGTGGCAAGACCGTGAACGTGGTGATGAAGTCCGCGTACCCGGCGTGGCGAGAGCTGTTCACCGACCTCCTGCCGTCGCACCTGATCAAGGATTCGCCGGGGGGATTCGCCACCGGGCTGTCCGAGAACATTCCGGTGTCGGGCGCACACTTCCACATCAAAAACATCGACCGCGGTCGCGACGAAATTCTGCTCGAACGTAACGATCGATTCTGGGACAAGCCGGCGACCCCGGACCAGATACTCATGCGGCGTGACGGAACCCCCGCGCAGCTCGCCGACTCGATGCGCAACAACGACACGCAGATCGTGCAGATTCACGGCGGCACAGCCACTTCCGCGCAACTCGCGGCGATCCCGACCGTGCGCACGGGTGCGTCGTTCCAGCCGCGAGGGCTGTCGCTGACCCTCAACGGACGGGTGCCCGAACTCGCGGACGTCCGGGTGCGGCGGAGTCTGCTGGACTTGCTCGATACCGACCTTCTGGCGGTCGTCGGGGCGGGAAGCGAAGCGGCCGCCGTTCCCACCCGCTCGCAGGTGTACGCCCCGTCCGACCCGGGATACACCGCTACCGCCCCCGCGCGCCCGTCCCGCGAACAGGTGCTGGCGCAGCTCGCGGAGTACGGCTATGTCTCCGACATTGCCGCGCCCACTCCCGATCCCGCCGCAACCGTGCCGCAGGCGAGGCTCGTCCGCGGTGGCGTGCCGCTCTCGCTAGTCATCGGAACTCCGGAGGGGGATGACACCGCCAGTGCTGTCGCGAACACGGCTGCCGACCAACTGCGTGGTGCCGGAGTGGACGCCAGTGTGCAATCCATACCCGCGGAAGAGTTGTACGGAGAAGCGTTGACGAGCGGCGAGATCGGCGCCGTCGTCGGATGGTCCCGCGACGGTTCCGATCCGGCAACCGCGCTGGCCTCCCGGCACAGTTGCCCGCCCGCCGCAGCGACGAACACGCCAGCTCGAGCCGAAGGGGCTGCACCGGAAGGGAATTCCGCCGCAGAGGCGGAAGCGCCGTCCAATCTGTCCGGCGTGTGTGACCCGTCGCTGCAGCCCGCGATCGACGCCGCGTTGCGCGGTGCGGGTGACGTATCCCAGGCTCTGGCCGACGCAGATCGCCGACTGTGGGATCTTGCTGCCGTGCTGCCGATCATGCAGGACCGCACGTTGGTGGCGGTAGGGCCGGGCGTCGAGGGAGTGTCGCTGTCGGGCGCTGTGCCGGTAGGAATTTTCAGTGACGCGGCCGGTTGGAGCAGGATCGAGGAATGACCGATCGACGCCTTCTCTTCATCCATGCCCATCCCGACGACGAGACGATCACCACCGGTGGCACCATCGCACATTACGCCGCCGAGGGTGTCGAGGTACACGTCCTGACCTGCACGCTGGGTGAGGAAGGCGAGGTGATCGGGGACGAGTGGGCCGGGCTCGTTGCCGGTGCCGCCGATCAGCTCGGCGGATACCGGATCGGCGAACTGAGGTCTGCACTGTCGATTCTCGGCGCCGGACGGCCACGGTTCCTGTTGGGGGCGGGGCACTTTCGCGATTCGGGAATGGCGGGTACGCCCTCGGCAGCCCATCCGCGCGCCTTCGTCAACGCCGACAAAGAAACGGCGATCGCAGCCTTGGTGGCGGTCATCCGGGAGCTGCGACCGCACGTCGTCGTCACCTACGACGAGCACGGCGGCTACGGGCACCCCGACCACATCCAGGCGCATCGCCTCACGGAGGCAGCGGTGGAGGCGTCGGGGACGACGACATTTCCCGACGCCGGTGAACCGTGGCCGGTGGCCAAGCTGTACTGGACGGTCACCGAGGCGAGCGCGCTCGAACCGGGGATCTGCCGAATCGGCGACCTCCCCGAAGGATGGCGACTGCCCGAGCCCGGCGAACTACCGAGCGTGCCCGACTCCCAGGTCACCACGGTGATCGACGTGCAGGCGGTGCTGGACGCCAAGCAGGCCGCACTCGCGGCCCATGCCACGCAGGTGACGGTGGCGCCCGGAGGTGCCGAGTTCGCGCTCTCCAACGCCGTCGCCCAGCCGATCCTTCCGGAGGAACACTTCGTGCTGGCCCGTGGTCGGTCGGGGGAGGTCGACGACCGTGGTCGTGAGCGTGACCTCTTCGCCGGTGTAGAACTCTGACCTCTGCGGTGCCGGGCACGACCGCACTTAACTGTGACTCGCATTACGTATTACACTGTGGCGCACATCACGCAGCGGCTCAGTCCGAGTCCGTGTGACGCCCGTCAGGAGAGGTCTTCGATGTACAACTGGGATGTTCAGAACGCCATAGTGGCGTTCGTCGACACGCTGAAGCCGTCATGGCCCGCTCAGCGCGAGCTGTACTACAGCGTGCTGTATGGATTTGCCGACATGCAGAGTCACTTGCTGACCCTGCTCGGCTACCCGCCGGTCCCCTGATCCACTATTGACACATGGCCGTCGGCACCGCAGAAAAACGTGAACATACGGACGTTCTGGCAAGGGCCACCCTTGCCCTGCTGGTGTTCGACGGCCTTTTGTGTGCTGTCCTCGCCGTACTCTTTCTCCCGCTGTACCTCGGGGCGACGCCGTTCCCGGTGAGCATCCTCGTCGCCGGAGCGGTCAATGTGGCACTGGTGATCGCAGCGCGGTCCGCGACCGGCCGGGTGGGCGCCGCAGCCCTCCCACTCGTCGGGTGGATCGTGGGGTTCCTGCTCTGCATGCTCGGCGGGCCGGGCGGCGACGTCCTCCTGCTCGCGTCCGTGTGGACCCTGCTGCTATTTCTCGGCGCGTTGATTCCGCCTGCCGCATATCTCTGGAAGGTCGGGTCGCCGCTGCCGCCCACGTCCCCAGTTCCTGCCTGAGCGTCTGGACCTCTCGGTACCCGACCTTCAGTACGCGACCGGGTGCTGCGGCTGATACACCATCATCTCGCCGGCGCCGGGAATTCTCAGCGCGGTGGTCAAGCCGTATCCCTCGTCGCGAACGTCGCGGGTGAACTCGGCGCCCTTCGCCTTCAACTCGGCAACCGTCGCCTCGATGTCGTCGCAGACGAGCGAAATCTCATGGTGAGGCTGCGTCGACCACGGCTCCCCGCCGCGGTCGTCCGAGGTGGGATGCACGCCCATCTCGGACGGGCCCGTGCGGAAGATGAGCCAGCCGCCTCCCGCGTCCACGTGGTCCCAGCCCAGCACGTCGCGGAAGAAATCGCGGGCAGCTTCGGCGTCGTCGGCATAGACGAGCGTGTGCACGGCAGTGATCATCTCGTCAGCATAAGCCGGAACGTCCGTCACACTGGGACAATGTCGAACGATGAACTTGCGGGACTGACCATCGCCGTCACCGCCGAACGCCGAGCCGCGGAGTTCGTCACGCTGCTCGAACGTCACGGTGCCACCGTGACGCACACACCTGCCATCCATGTGCTGCCGTTGGTCGACGACTCCGATCTGAAAGCACGAACGGCCGACATCATCACCTCTCCGCCGGACCTCGTCGTGATCAGCACGGCCGTCGGCTTCCGAGGGTGGATGGACGCCGCACGCGCCTGGGGTAACGACGAGGCCCTCGTCAGCGCGTTGAGCTCGGCACGCATCATCACCCGCGGTCCCAAAGCCAAGGGCGCCGTACGCGGTGCGGGCCTGCGGGAGGAGTGGTCGCCGGAGACGGAGTCGTCCGAGGAAGTGTCGCAACACCTCATCGCCGAGGGAGTGAGGGGGCTACACGTTGCGGTCCAACTACACGGCACGATCACGGAGTGGGAACCGATCACCGACTTGAGTGTCTCCCTGGCCGAGGCGGGCGCGCGGACCACCGCGGTGTCGGTGTACCGGTGGATACGGCCCGTCGATCAACGACCCCTGCGGGCGCTGGTCGACGGCATCGCCGGTGGTGACGTCGACGCGGTCACCTTCACCAGCGCGCCGGCGGTGTCCTCGCTGCTGAGCACTGCGAAGGACGTCGGACGCGTCGACGCTCTCGTCCGCGCGTTCAACGGGCCGGTGGCCGCGATATGCGTCGGCTCGGTAACGGCGTCGCCTCTCACCGTGCTCGGTGTCGACACTATGCAACCCGCCCGCTCACGGCTGGGCAGCATGGCCAAATACATCATCGAGGAACTGCCGAACCGGCGGTAGCACCCTCCGGGTGTCGCACGAACGGGCGGGATCACCCCATCAACCCGGCCGCATGTGCGGCGTCGGAGAGCACCGACTCGAGCATCGCGGGGGTGAGCCGGCCGGTGAAGGTGTTCTGCTGGCTGACGTGGTAACACCCGAACAGGTGCAGAGGACCGGTCCGGCCGGCGAGTTCGACGTGGGCGCCGTGGCCGAACTTCGGGCGGGGTCGCGGGACGACCCATCCGGCGTCCTCCAGCACGGGCAGCAGTGCCTGCCAGCCGAATCCGCCGAGCACGATCACCGAGCGCAGCCGCGGCTGCAGGATCTTCAATTCGGCGTCGAGCCAGCGACGGCAGGTCTGCCGTTCCACAGGCGTGGGTTTGTTGTCGGGCGGCGCGCAGTGCACGGGTGCCGTCACCCTGGTGCCGAACAGTTCGAGGCCGTCACCGATGTGCGTGGCGGTCGGCTGACTTGCCAGACCGACGGTATGCAGCGCCGCGTAGAGGAAGTCTCCGCTGCGGTCGCCGGTGAACATCCGCCCCGTCCGGTTTCCGCCGTGGGCGGCAGGAGCGAGTCCGACGATCAGCATGGCGGCGTCGGGTGGTCCGAATCCCGGAACGGGTCGGCCCCAGTATGTTTCGTTCCGGTAGGCGGCGCGCTTCTCGAGGGCCACCTTTTCTCGCCACTCCACCAGACGTGGGCAGGCGCGGCAGTCGACGAGTTCGGCGTCGAGACGCGCAAGATCGTTCAGCGGCGCGCCCACACGTCACCTCCGCCTGGAGTCACGGACTCGACGAGAGTCCACGCCTGATCGGCGGGGAGGTCGATCACGAGGTACTTTCCGGTGCCCGCGGGGGTGGCGGCGATGACGGTGGCCACCCCCGACCGGCGTTGGAAGAACGTCTGGCGGACGGTCCAACCGATGATGCCGTTCGCCTCGAGGCTGTCGCGGGCCCGGTCGAGGGAGCCGCTGCGGGTGATCAGCCAACCGGGAAGAACTGCGTGGCCGAGCCCGCGGTACCGGTCCCAGGCGAGGGCGGCTCCGGCGACCATGGCGACCCCGATTCCTGCCCACACGGGCCAGATCACCGGCCGGCCGTCCGCCGTAAGGACGAGCGCGGCGAGCAGTGCGACACCCGCCGGGATCAGAGCCCTCGTGAAGCGCCGCCGTCGTGCGGCAGCTCCGTGCGGTCTCAGTGCGACCGCGGCTTGACGACTGTCTCCGATCACCGTGGCCATCACCCGTTCGGCTTCACGGCGCGGCGCCTGGGGAAGCAGAAGCGAGGACTCGTGTTTCTCGGCGCTGACCCCGGTCATGACGGCGTCGAGCCGGGCACCGCCGGCCAGCCGGAGAAGCAACGGCTCTTTCAGGGTCGTGCCCCGCAACCGTGCACGGTCGAGCGTCGTCTGCCGTGTTTTCAGGAGTCCGTGGCTGACGTGCAGTGTCCGTCCGTTGTCGGTGAGCGTCAGGTTGCCGTACGCCAGGAGATAGCGAATGCATGCCAGTGCACTGGCAGCGATCAGGAGTACGACGACTCCGAAGACCACCACGAGCGCGATACCGAGCCGCTCGGCCGATTCGATACCTTCGGTCACCGTCGAGGACCGTGCGATCTCGCGGGCGAACCCGTACTGGAATGCGATGCCGACGATCGCGCCGATGGTGACCACGCCCGTCACGGAGAACGGGGCGTATCGAACCCAGGAGGGCCTCCAGTGCCCGATCTCGTGTACGGGACGCTCGGCGGCGATCGTGCCGGGTCCGGGCACTGTTTCGGGTGTGTGGGAGAGCAGTGCGGTGCGCAGATCCGGTACGAGGGCGGCGGAGAGGGCATTGAGTTCGAACTTCGCCGCGTCCGGTTTGGAACCGACCTGTTGTCCCGTGCCGATCCGGACGATCGACAATCCGAGCAGGCGATGCAGCACTCCCGCTTCGACATCCACCGAGCGGATGCGGTTTCGGGGAATGGAGAGGAGTCGTTTGCGGAAAAGTCCCTGCCTCAATTGCACGTGGACGGGACCGATGCGGTAGCTCGTGGTGAACCAGCGCGAGAGGCCGAGTGTCACGAACGCCGCCACCGCGATCAGACCCCACACGTGGTTACCACTCTGGCTGCCGACGACCAGCGACAGCAGCAGCACGGGCAGCAGCTTCACGAACTCGCTCACCGGGTGGACCAGCAGCATCCGCCGATCCAGGCGGAGCCACGGTTGTTCTGCCTCGGCAGCGGCCGCGGCCTCGCCGTGCGCGAGGGGAGGCGCGACTCCGGGCGGCGGCGCAGTCATGTGGCGTCGCCGACGTTGGTTCCGGCGATCTCGGTGAGCTGGGCCACGGTGCGATCTGCGGTGTCCTGGTCGAGGGCGGTGATCTTGACCGCACCGGCCGACGACGCCGTGGTCACGGTGACCGTGGCGAGACCGAGCATGCGGTCGATCGGCCCGCGTTCGGTGTCGACCGTCTGCACCCGGGAGATCGGGGCGATGCGCCGTTCCTGCGTGAACCACCCGGTGCGCGTGTATACGGCGGTGTCGCTGATCTCCCAGCGATGCACGCGATAGCGCCAGAACGGAACGACGGTGACATGCGACAGGGCGAGGACGACAGTGACCGCTGCAACGCTGATCTGAGCCCAGGTCGGCCACCAGCTGCCGACGAAGGCACCCACCGCCTGGAGGGCGAAGACCGGGAGCCACAAGAGTGCGGCGTTGATGGCCCACAGCTGCCTGGCTCGGGGGCTGGGCCGCCACAGCGGATCGGCCATGGTGACGGTAGCGGGCGCACTCATGCCCCTACTTTGGCCGTGCACCGGCATTCTGTCGAGAACAGACCTATCGTGAGAGGACCCCCGAAGCGAAAGGAGCGCAGACATGACGTCATTCGATGCGGCCAACTCTCCGGAGGTTCCCGAGGCCGACCGTTTGGAGCAGGATCTGGCCGTCGACGACGAGCCCACTGACGAGGTACAAGAGGTGTCGTCCTTGGAAGTGAACGAGGCGGATGCCGCGGAGCAGAGCCGAGTCGTCCCGGACGACGAAGACTATCCGCGCGAATAGCGATACCGGCCGCTCGGGGGAGTCTGGGTGGCACGTGCGCGAGTGGGTGGCGCATGATCGCTGGGTGACCCATTCAGGTGAAGAGACCGGCCGGCCCACCATGCTTCCCATACCGGGTATTCCAGCTGCGACCTCGACTGGCGCATCGGTGCAGGAAGCGGCACCTTCTGCCTCGGCTATGCGGCGTGTGTTGCGGCGTGCCCGGGACGGCGCGACGTTGAATGTCGACGAGGCCACTGTTCTGTTGCAGGCGCGTGGCGACGATCTGGTCGATCTGTGTGCGTCGGCGGCGAAGGTGCGCGATGCGGGGTTGCTGGCGGCGGGCAGACCCGGGGCGGTCACGTATTCACGCAAGGTGTTCATTCCGTTGACGCGGTTGTGCCGCGACAAGTGCCATTACTGCACGTTCGTGACCGTGCCGGGCAAGCTGCGGGCCGAGGGCCGGGGTGCGTATCTCGAGCCGGACGAGGTGCTCGAGATCGCCCGCCGGGGCGCGGAACTGGGGTGCAAGGAGGCCTTGTTCACCTTGGGAGATCGTCCCGAGGATCGGTGGCCCGAGGCCAAGCAGTGGCTCGACGAGCGCGGCTACGATTCGACGCTCGACTACCTGCGGGCCATGTCGATCCGGGTGCTCGAGGAGACCGGGCTGCTGCCGCACCTCAATCCCGGGGTGATGAACTGGGAAGAGATCTCCCGCCTCAAGCCGGTGGCGCCCTCGATGGGGATGATGCTCGAGACCACGGCCACCCGGTTGTTCACCGACAAGGGCGAATGCCATTATGGCAGCCCGGACAAGGATCCGGCGGTGCGGCTGCGCACGCTCACCGACGCCGGGCGGTTGAACGTGCCGTTCACGACGGGAATTCTGGTGGGCATCGGCGAGAGCGTGCGCGAGCGGGCCGAGTCGATCATGGCGATCCGCAAATCGCACAAGGCGTTCGGGCACATCCAGGAAGTGATTATCCAGAACTTCCTGGCCAAACCGGATACCGCGATGCGCGATGCCCCCGATGCCGGTCTCGAGGAATTCCTGGCGTCCATTGCGGTATCGCGGCTGCTGCTGGGTCCGGGGATGCGGATCCAGTCGCCGCCCAACCTGGTCTCGAACACCGAATGCGCCGCGTTGCTCGGTGCCGGTGTCGACGACTGGGGTGGGGTGTCGCCGTTGACCCCCGACCATGTGAACCCCGAACGCCCGTGGCCGAATCTGGACACCCTGGCCGAGATCACCGCGCAGGCCGGGTTCGTGCTCACCGAGCGCACGGCGGCGCAGCCGCAGTTCGTGCTCGCCGGCTCGCCGTGGATCGATCCGCGGATCCTCGGGCACGTGCAGGCCCTCGCCGAGCCGGACACCGGGTTGGCCCGGCCGGACACGATCCCGGTCGGATTGCCGTGGCAGGAGCCGGACGAGTCGTGGGAGTCGACCGGGCGGGTGGATCTGCACACCGGAATCGACACCGACGGCCGCAACACCGACACCCGAAGCGATCTGGGCAGTGCGTTCGGGGACTGGGAGACCGTCCGTGAGCAGGTCCTCGAACTCAGTGGCCCGGTGCGGGTGGACACCGATGTCCTCGCGGCGTTGCGCAGCGCCGAACGCGATCCGGCCGGATGCACCGACGACGAGTACCTGGCCCTGGCCACCGCCGAGGGGCCGGGTCTCGAGGCGATGGTGGCGCTGGCCGACGCCCTCCGCAAGGAGGCCGTCGGGGACGAGGTCACCTACGTGGTGAACCGGAACATCAACTTCACCAACATCTGCTACACCGGCTGCCGGTTCTGCGCGTTCGCGCAGCGCAAGGGTGATGCGGATGCGTTCACCCTGTCGACGTCCGAGGTCGCGGACCGGGCGTGGGAGGCGCACGTCGCCGGGGCCACCGAGGTGTGCATGCAGGGTGGCATCGACCCGGAGCTGCCGGTCACCGGGTACGCCGATCTGGTGCGGGCGGTGAAGGCGCGGGTGCCGTCGATGCACGTGCATGCGTTCTCTCCGATGGAGATCGTCAACGGTGCCGCCAAGGGTGGGCAGAGCATCCGGGACTGGCTCACCGAGTTGCGGGAGGCGGGTCTGGACACGATTCCGGGCACGGCGGCGGAGATCCTCGACGACGAGGTCCGTTGGGTGCTGACCAAGGGGAAGTTGCCCACGGCCACCTGGGTCGAGGTGGTCACCACGGCGCACGAGGTGGGGCTGCGGTCGAGTTCGACGATGATGTACGGCCACGTCGACAACCCGAAGCACTGGGTGGGGCATCTGCGGGTGCTGCGCGGGATCCAGGACCGGACCGGTGGTTTCACCGAGTTCGTGCCGTTGCCGTTCGTGCATCAGAGCGCGCCGCTGTATCTCGCGGGTGCCTCGCGGCCGGGCCCGACCAACCGCGACAACCGCGCCGTCCATGCCCTGGCAAGGATCATGCTGCACGGGCGGATCCCGAACATTCAGACCAGTTGGGTCAAGCTCGGTGTCACGGGTACTCAGGTGATGTTGCAGGGCGGTGCCAACGATCTCGGCGGCACCCTGATGGAGGAAACCATCTCCCGGATGGCGGGGTCCGAGCACGGTTCCGAGAAGACCGTCGCCGAACTACGGGCCATCGCCGAGGGCATCGACCGCCCGGCACGCGAACGCACCACCACCCACGCCCGACGCGAAGGAAGGTCACCCGCAGCATGAGCGATACGGATCGGCTCGGAGACGACAAGGTCGTCGCGATACTGGATCGGGCCGCGCGCGGCATCAACCCTGTGCTCGATCTGGCACTGACGGACCCGTTCGGGATCAAGGGCCGGACGTTCGTCCCGACACCGGAGGAGCGCAGCGCCGCAGAAGCCCTGCTCGACGGCATCGCCTGGGTGCTGGACACCATCCAGTTCCCGGGAACGGCTTCGTGGGAGAAGGCAAGCGACGACGAACGCGCTCGGTGGTGGGTGACGCGCATCGGGGCACTCAACACGGTCGCGGTCGCGTTCCCGGGCATGTTCGGCGTTCTCCTGAACCGATTGCCCATCCGAGACCTGCTCGGGTTCGCGAACCAGGCTCTCGTACTCGTCGCCGTTGCGCGGGAGCACGGTGTGACCGAGCGGGCCGAGCAGGTGGAGCTACTGGCGTCGGTGCTGTGCCGGCGTGACGCCGATGCTCGCGCCCTGTCTGCCGAGGGTGACGAGCCCGGTCCCGTCCCAGGGGAGTCGTCGTGGCGTCCGTTCGCACTGATGGGCGTCTTGTGGCGCACGGCCCGCACGCTGCGTGCACTCACCACCGAGCTCGATCAACGGCCGGGGCCGGGTCGCACCTACTCTCTGCTCGGCAACGTGCCGGTGATCGGTGTGGTGGCCGCGTATCTCGGTGAACGGGGAGCGCTGGCGCGGGCGGCGAAGCAGGGTGAGCAGTGGATCAGCTCCCACGCGGCGCTTACCCCAGGACTGCGCCGGGTCAGGTAACCCTCAGCGAAAAGTGGGAGTCCGGGCAGGGGATAATAGGGTCTTCTGCGGGTCTTCCGCAGCTCGTTGGTGGCGTCAGAAAGGCAGGGAGAGCGGCAGTGCCCTACACGATTGCTGAACCGTGCGTAGATGTGTTGGACAAGGCATGTATCGAGGAGTGCCCTGTCGACTGCATCTACGAGGGCGGGCGGATGCTCTACATCCATCCCGACGAGTGTGTGGACTGCGGTGCCTGTGAACCTGTCTGCCCGGTAGAAGCAATCTTCTACGAAGACGACGTCCCGGAACAGTGGAACGGCTATATCGCCGCCAACGTCGATTTCTTCGACGACCTCGGATCCCCCGGTGGCGCAGCAAAGTTGGGCAAGGTCGATTTCGACCCGCCGTTCATCAAGGCGTTGCCGCCCATGGGCGAGGACTAGATGTGCCGCGTATCTCGGTAGCCAAGGCACTGCCCGACTTTCCCTGGGACTCACTCGAGTCGGCCAAGGCGAAAGCACTCGCGCACCCGGGCGGCATCGTCAACCTGTCGGTGGGCACGCCCGTCGATCCCGTTGCGCCGATCATCCAGGAGGCGCTGGCCGCGGTCGCGGCCGTCCCCGGATATCCGACGACGCACGGTACGGAGGAGTTGCGTGTCGCTGCCGTCGAGTCGCTGAAACGCCGGTACGGGATCGCCGGGATCGATCCGGTTTCGGTGCTCCCCGCCATCGGTACCAAGGAACTGATCGCGTGGCTGCCCAGCCTCCTCGGGCTCGGGTCCGACGACCTGGTGGTCATTCCGGAACTCGCGTATCCCACGTACGAGGTGGGGGCGCTTCTCGCGGGTGCCCGCGTGATCCGCGCCGACGGGCTCAACCGGTTGGGGCCGGAGGCTGCGTCCCTCATCTTCGTCAATTCGCCGTCCAACCCCACCGGTAAGGTGCTGGGCCTCGAACATCTGCGCAAGGTGGTCGACTGGGCGCGGCGGCGCGGCGCCCTCGTCGTCTCCGACGAGTGCTACCTGGGACTTACCTGGGAGGGTGAGGCGCTGTCGATCCTCGACGAGCGGGTGAACGACGGCGATCTCACCGGCTTGCTCGCCGTGCACTCCCTGTCGAAGACGTCGAATCTCGCGAGCTACCGCGCCGGATTCGTCACCGGTGATCCCGTGCTGGTTGCCGAACTCCTCGAGGTGCGCAAGCACGCTGGGATGATGGTGCCACTGCCCATCCAGTCGGCGATGACAGCCGCGCTGTCCGACGACGAGCACGAGAACGAGCAGCGCGAGCGCTATCGTCGTCGCCGCGACATCCTCCTCGCCGCAGTACGGGGTGCCGGATTCACCGTCGACGATTCCGAGGCCGGGCTCTACATCTGGGCCACCCGCGGTGAGTCGTGCCGCGACACCGTCGAGTGGTTCGCCGACCGCGGCATTCTCGTCGCCCCGGGGGAGTTCTACGGTCCCCGCGGCGGCACGCATGTGCGGATTGCCTTGACTGCCAGTGACGAGCGGATCGAGGCGGCGGCCGAGCGGTTGCGCTGAGGTGCGGTGGTTTGCGGTGACAGGATTGTGTCCGTGAACCTGGACGATGTCGCCGACGAGTTGTATGGCCTCGACCCTGGTGAGTTCGTCTCGGCCCGCACTGCCAGGGTGGAAGCGGCCCGCGAGACCGGGGATCGTGCGATGGCCAGCGCAATCGGGAAGCTGCGGAAACCGACAACGGTGGGGTGGCTGGTCAACCTACTCTCGCGCGAGTTGCCGGAGGAGGTGGGCGCGCTTTTGCAGTTGGGTGAGGCGCTTCGGGACGCCCAACGCCATCTGTCGGGGCCGGACCTTCGGAAACTGTCCGCCCAACGGCAGCAGGCAGTGAGCGCCCTGGCTCGCCGGGCGGGGGACATTGCGGCCGAGCGCGGGCGGCAGGTCGGTGAAGACGCTTTACGCGAGGTGGGGCAGACGCTCACAGCGGCGCTCGCCGATTCCGGCACGGCGGATCAGGTTCGGCTCGGCCGGATGGTGACTGCTGCGAGTTACAGCGGTTTCGGCCCGGCCGGACTGAGTGTCGTTTCGGAGAAGCTTGCGAAGAAGAGCGAGAAATCGGCGAGCCCGACCGCGTCGGACGGGGGTTCGTCCGCGAAGTCGACGACCGAGTCCAAGCCGAAATCGGCTACCGAGTCCAAGCCGAAGTCGGCATCCCGGAAGGACACGAAGTCGGAGGCGCGCAAGCGCGACGCCGAGCGGGCGGCTGCAAAGACGGAGCTCGCCGAGGCCACGTCGCAGGCGGAGGAAATCCGGGGCGCGCTGAGCAGTGCACGGTCGGAACTCGAACAGGCGCGCTCGACGCTGGCGGAGATCGACCGGCGCATCGAGGAGTTGCGCGCGGAACTCGAACACGCTGAGCAGGAACGACAGTTCACCCGGAACGCCGAGAAGGCGTCGGCGGAGAGCGTGCGTCGGACGGAACGGGAACTCGACCGGGCCGAACAGCGGATGGACGAAGCGAAGCAGGCGGTCCGGGATCTTCGGTGAACACTTGACCTCCAGCGTGGTTCAGGTTTTAGCGTGAGATCATGCCTTTCACAGACGACGAACTCGCGTACCTGTCCACCCAGCGCCTCGGACGCCTCGCGACGGTCCAGCCCGACGGGACTTTGCAGGTCAGCCCTGTCGGCTTCCACTACAACCCCACGACGTCGACGATCGACATTCAGGGCTACCGCATGGCGGCGAGCCGGAAGTTCCGCAACGTCGCCGACAACGGGCGGGTGGCCTTCGTGGTAGATGATGTTCCTTCCGTCGATCCGTGGCGGGTGCGGTGCGTCGAGATCCGCGGCCGGGGGGAGGCGATCGACGCGGACGCTGCGCAGACGCAGGGCCTCGGTGGCCCGACGATTCGTATTCATCCGCGTCGCATCATCAGTTTCGGTCTCGGCGCCGGCGACCAGGACGTGCATCAGATGGTCTCGAACGCCCGCGACGTGTAGTCGCGGCCAAAACCGGATGGCTCCCCCTCTCCGGCGCTAACCTGGGCACAGGGTCCAACTCGGTCGGGTGTCCCGTCCGAGAAGTCCCCGTCACAGTTCGTTCGCGGTCACAGTTCCTCACGATCTGAGGGCAGGAGGCAGGCAGCATGGACGCCATCACCCAGGTTCCGGTGCCCACCAATGAGCCGGTCCACTCGTACGCGCCGGGCAGTCCCGAACGCGCACGAATCAAGACCGCACTCGGCGACATCGCGACAAATCCCATCGACATCCCGCACGTGATCGGCGGAACGCACCGGCACGGCGCCGGCGACCGTGTCGACGTCGTGCAACCACACAGGCACTCCGCGGTGCTCGGCACGCTGCGCAACGCGACCCACGACGACGCATCAGCGGCCATCGACGCCGCCACAGCAGCAGCGCCGGAATGGCGGGCACTGTCTTTCGACGACCGAGCAGCAGTCCTCCTGCGTGCCGCCGACCTGCTGTCGGGACCGTGGCGGGAGACGTTGGCGGCGGCCACGATGCTGGGTCAGTCCAAGTCGGTGCAACAAGCGGAAATCGACGCACCGTGTGAATTGATCGACTTCTGGCGTTTCAACGTTCATTTCGCCCGGCAGATCCTCGCCGATCAGCCGATCTCGTCACCGGGCGTGTGGAACCGGCTCGAATACCGGCCGCTCGAGGGTTTCGTCTATGCGATCACCCCGTTCAACTTCAGTGCCATCGCCGGGAATCTTCCTACCGCGCCGGCACTGATGGGTAACACGGTGGTGTGGAAGCCGTCGTCGACGCAGACCGTTGCGGCGTACTGGACCATCAAGCTGCTCGAGGCCGCCGGAATGCCACCGGGCGTCATCAATCTGGTGACCGGCAGTGGGCAGGCCGTGTCCGAGGTGGCGTTGAGCGATCCCCGTCTCGCCGGGATCCACTTCACCGGTTCGACCCGGACGTTTCAGCACCTGTGGCGGCAGATCGGGGAGAACATCGGCAACTATGCCGGTTATCCGCGGCTGGTCGGCGAGACCGGCGGCAAGGATTTCGTGGTCGCGCACGCCTCGGCGGACGAGGACGTACTGCGCACCGCGTTGATCCGGGGAGCGTTCGAATATCAGGGTCAGAAGTGCTCGGCGGCATCCCGCGCCTACGTACCGAAGTCCTTGTGGCACAGGATGCGCGACACCTTCACCGCGGAAGTCGACGCGCTCACCTACGGTGACGTCACCGACCTCGAGAACTTCGGCGGCGCTCTCATCGACCGCCGCGCGTACGAGAAGAACGTCGCGGCCATCGAGCGTGCACGCGCCACCACCGGCGTCGAGATCGCCGTGGGCGGCAAGTACGACGACAGCGTCGGGTACTTCGTCCGTCCGACCGTGCTGCTCGCCGCCGATCCGGTGGACGAGGCGATGACCACCGAGTACTTCGGCCCGATCCTCACCGTGCACGTCTACGACGATTCGGCGCCCGGTGCCTTCGCCGACATCCTCGGCGCGGTCGATTCGGCGGCCCCGTACGCGCTGACAGGGGCCGTGATCGCCGACGACCGCCGTGCGGTGGAAGCTGCCACCTCCGCGTTGCGGTTCACCGCGGGGAACTTCTACGTCAACGACAAACCGACCGGAGCCGTGGTCGGACAGCAACCCTTCGGCGGCGCCCGCGCCTCGGGTACCAACGACAAGGCCGGCTCCAAGCTGAACCTTCTGCGGTGGGTGTCGGCGCGCACGATCAAGGAGACGTTCTCGCCCGCCACCGACTATCGCTACCCACACATGGGGTCGGAATGAAAGCGCCCGCGTCCCTCGCGAATCCGCTTCGGCCGGCGATCCTCGCGGCCTCGCGTTCGTCCCGGGTGAAACGGGCGGTCACGGGCACACCGGTCACCCGCAAGCTCGTCGATCGATTCATCGCCGGCGACGACCGTGACTCGGTTCTGCGCACGGTCCGCGACCTCCTCGACTCGGGCCGTTCCGTCTCCATCGATTTCCTCGGCGAGGACACCCGTGACGAGGAGGGAGCGCAGGCAACCGTCGACGAGTATCTGCAACTCGTCGCCGCCCTCGGAGCGTTACCCGAGGCGGCGCCCGGCGGGTCGGGCGCGCGCCGGCTCGAGGTGTCGATGAAGTTGTCGGCGCTCGGGCTGGCGCTCCCGGACCGTGGAACCGAAGTGGCCACCGAGAACGCCCGCACGATCTGCGCGGCCGCGGAGGCCGCCGGCGTCTGGGTCACCGTGGACGCCGAGGATCACACCACCACCGATTCGACTCTCTCGATCGTGCGCGAACTCCGGCGGGACTACCCCTGGCTGGGCGCCGTGCTGCAGTCGTATCTGCGGCGCACCGAACAGGACTGCCGCGAACTGGCGGGTGCCCGCTCCCGGGTTCGTCTCTGCAAGGGTGCCTATCAAGAGCCGGAGTCGGTGGCGTTCAAAGACCGTGCTGCGGTCGACGCGGCATATCTGCGGTGCCTCGAGGTTCTGATCTCCGGATCGGGTTACCCGATGGTGGCGTCGCACGATCCGGCAGTCATCGCTGCGGTCGGGCCACTTGTGACGAAATCAGGGCGCACATCCGCAGAATACGAGCACCAGATGTTGTTCGGCATCCGAGACCTCGAACAACGCAGGCTCGCGAGTGAGGGCAAGCAGGTTCGGGTGTATGTACCGTACGGAACTCAGTGGTATGCCTACTTCATGCGCCGCCTCGCGGAGCGTCCCTCGAACTTGCGATTCTTCCTCCGGTCGGTGGTCAGCAGGCACTGACACGGTGTGCCACGGACCCGGGGCCGGGCCTGCGCCGTTGTAGAGTTTCGCGGTGACCACTTCAGTCGAAGGATGGACCGGTGCGGTCCTCTTCGCGGTGGTCCTCGTGCTGTCTGCGCTGCTCGGGCAGGTTCTCGTCAGCTACCGACTGCCGGCTCACCCGCCCCGGACCGCCGTCGTGCTGTGGTCGGTGGTCGCAGTTCCGTCGCTGCTGCAGTTCGTGTTTCCGGCGATTCTCGATGCGTTCGATCGGGAGCCCGACCGGATCAGGGACGACCAGTGGTGGCGCATCGTCACCTCCGTCGCGGTTCAGGACGGTGGGATCGCCGGCACGCTGCTGAATTTGGCGGTTCTCGCGTGGGTGGCGCCGCTGGCGGTGAAGGTGTGGGGGAGTGCGCGGACGGTCCTACTGTTCGTGGCCGGTCAAGTCATCTTCGGGTTGTTCACCGCTTTTCTCTTTCCTTCCTCCGGCGCCGGCAACTCGGGAGCCACCCTCACACTCGCGGCCTCCATCGCCGGGCTGGTGGTCATGCAGTCGAAGGAGTGGCGATCCCTCGCGCTCAGTGCCGGGGTGGTGCTGGCGGGTGTTCTGCTCGTCGCGGTAGGCGACGCTCACGGACTCGCGGTGCTCACCGGGGCATTGCTGGGCGCCGCGCTGGCGACCGTCAGTCCGCCCGTGGGAGACCCGGCCGGCGCCGCCCGCCCCCTGTGAGAAGCTGTCCCTGTGCTTCTGCGATCCCTGAATCCTGTGGCCGTCGCCCGCGGCGACGACATTCCTGACGCCGTCCGGATCGGCGAATCCACACTGTCGCGCAGTGATGTGCTCGGCGCAGCGACCTCCGTGGCGGAACGGGTCTCGCGCGCAGACCGGGTCGCGATCCTCGCCACCCCCAGTGTGACGACTGTGCTCGCGGTGGTGGGTTGTCTCATCGCCGGCGTCACCGCCGTGCCCGTTCCACCTGATTCGGGTCGCGCGGAACTCGAACACATCCTGCGTGACTCCGGGGCCCAGGCGTGGCTCGGCGAGGCTCCGCAGAACGCAGCAGGGCTGCCCGTCATCCCCGTCCGGCTTCACGCCCGCTCCTGGCACAGCTACCCCGAGCCGCCCGACACGGCCACCGCATTCATCCTCTACACCTCCGGGACGACGGGACCGCCGAAGGGCGTACTCCTCAGCCGGAAAGCGATTGCCGCCGGACTCGACGCGCTCGCCGAGGCGTGGGAGTGGACCGGCGCCGACACCGTGGTGCACGGACTCCCGCTCTTCCACATCCACGGGCTGATTCTCGGGGTGCTCGGACCGCTACGGTTCGGCGGCCCGCTCGTGCACACCGTCAAACCGGTCCCCAAGGCGTACGCCGCCGCCCGCGGAACGATGTACTTCGGCGTTCCGACGGTGTGGAGCCGCATCGCCGACGACCCCGAGTCGGCCCGTGCGCTGTCGAGTGCGCGGTTGCTGGTGTCGGGCAGTGCGCCCCTTCCGGTGCCCGTATTCGACAAGATTCGCGAGCTGACCGGCCTCGCACTGATCGAGCGCTACGGGATGAGCGAGACGATGCTGACCCTCAGTACGCGCGCGGACGGGGAGCGTCGCCCCGGCTGGGTCGGCGTCCCCCTTCGCGGCGTCGAAACTCGACTGCGGGACGAGCGGGGCGGTGACGTTCCGCGCGACGGTGTATCGATAGGCGGACTGCAGGTGCGAGGTCCGATGCTGTTCGACGGATATCTGGGCCGTCCGGAGGCGACCGCCCAATCGTGGACCGAGGACGGTTGGTTCAAGACCGGCGACGTCGCCGTCATCGATCCAGGGGGGTTTCATCGTATCGTCGGACGCGAATCCACGGACCTCATCAAGTCGGGCGGTTTCCGGGTCGGGGCGGGCGAGGTGGAGACATCTCTGCTCGGTCACCCGAGTGTGCGGGAAGCGGCGGTGGTCGGCGTTCCCGACCCCGACCTCGGCCAGCGACTGGTCGCCTTCGTGGTGGGGGAGAACGTCTCGGAGACCGAGTTGATCGACCACGTCGCCGCTGAACTGTCGGTGCACAAGCGACCCCGCGAAATCAGGGTGGTCGACTCCCTGCCCCGCAACGCCATGGGAAAGGTGCAGAAGAACCAACTCTTCTGACGTCGGTAGTGTGGCGTTCGGAACCGCACCACTACGGATGGGCAGGCGCACAGTGAGTGTCGACAGCATTGTTCAGAGCACCCGGATCGTCCTGGCGTCCCGGCCGGACGGCGCGCCCACGACGGACAACTTCCGTCTCGAGGTGGTCAGTTTGCCCGAACTTTCCGAGGGGCAGGTGCTGATCCGCGTCATCTACCTCTCGCTCGACCCGTACATGCGGGGGCGAATGAGTACCGCCGAATCGTATGCCGATCCGGTCGAGATCGACGAGGTGATGGTGGGTGGCACTGTCGGCCAGGTGGTCGAATCGCGCCATCCTCAATTTTCTGCCGGTGACTATGTCCTCGCCTACGCGGGGTGGCAGTCGCACGCGGTGGTCGACGGTCGCCACCTGCGCAAGCTCGACCCCGCCGCGGCGCCGCTGTCGACCGCGGTCGGCGTTCTCGGAATGCCCGGGTTCACTGCCTACTCCGGATTACTGAAGATCGGGCAACCGAAGGCAGGCGAGACCGTCGTCGTCGCGGCGGCGAGCGGACCGGTCGGTTCCGCGGTCGGCCAGATCGCGAAAGCGAAGGGCGCCAGGGCAGTCGGCATCGCAGGCGGTCCCGAGAAATGTGCCTATGTGTTGGAGAAGCTGGGTTTCGATGCCGTGGTCGACCATCGGGCTCCTGATTTCGCCGAACAACTCCGCACCGCGGTGCCGGACGGTATCGACGTCTACTTCGAGAACGTCGGCGGCGCTGTCGCCGCCGCGGTGCTCCCGCTCCTCAACCTCTATGCTCGCGTTCCCGTGTGCGGTTTGATCGCCCAGTACAACGACACGGCGGCTCCCGAGGGGCCGGATCGGTTGCCCGGCTTCTTCACTCGTGTCCTGGTGAAGAGTCTCACCATCCGCGGTTTCATTCAGAGCGAGTTCGTGCCGGAGATGTTCGCCGATTTCCAGCGGGACGTTGCGGCGTGGATCGCGGAGGGACGCTTCGCCTACCGGGAAGACTTCGTCGAGGGCATCGAGAACGCTCCGTCAGCATTCATCGGCCTTCTCGAAGGAAGAAATTTCGGCAAGCTGGTGGTCCGGGTCGCCGAGGAGGACTGAGGTTCTGCCCGGCCGGTGCCGGGTCTGCTCCCGACCGACTTGTGGTCTGCACATCGCCGTATTCCCCCTGCACAGAGCGTTGTCGTGATAAAACAGTTATAGAAGCGAACCCTCGTTATGTGCACGTGATGTCGATGGTGCGCGGAGTTCGGTGTCATCCACATATTGGAGTGATGAGATCTATGACAGGTCACAGTGCTGGGGCGGGTTTGCAGATTCTCGTCGACGGTAGGCCGGCGTCTGCCCCCTTACGCGACACGCACGCAGTCGCCCGAAAACTCGTACGGCATTTCGCGGACAACGTGACGCCGTGCGGTTCTCTGCCCGGTGAGCAACTCCAGAGCGACGTCACCGATTTCACGGTCGTGTGCCTGCGCCTCGGCATCCAGATGCTCGATGGGGGAACTTCGCCCACCGACGAAGATCTCGCCGAAGTGCGGGACGCCTCGGCTCGGTGGGCCCGCGAGGGCTTCCCCTTGACGCTGGTTCTGCGCATCCTCCACGAGGGAATCACCAAGGCCGGCGACCTTGCGGCGGCCAACGCCCGCGAAGAAGACCTGCCGGGCCTTCTGGTCATCCAGAAGGTGATGTTCGCGCTTCTCGAGTGCGTGACGGTCGCGGCCACAACCAGCTACGTCAACGAACTCGAGGCGGTCAACAGTGAGCGCGACGGCGCCGCCGTCAACCTCGTCACCGCCCTCCTCAGCGGCCGGAAGGCGGCGTCGGCCGCCCGGCACGCCGGGGTGGAGCCGGCGGAGAACTATGTCGTCATGGGCCTTGCCGTACCGCCGCATCCGACAGAGGCAATCGCGCACCGGCGGAAGGCGGTGGTGGCGCGGCAGAAGTTGCGGCGACTGCAGATCGAACTTGCCGAGGCCTCCGGCGGGGCAGCCCTGTGCTCGCTGAGTCCCGATGGCGGCACCATTCTGCTTCCCGGCTCGCCGGAACGGGCGTGGATCGTGTCGCTGCTCGATCGCGTCGGCGCGGCCGCGGAAGTACCCCTGACCGCGACGGTGAGCCGGGTCCGTACGGCGGACATCCCGACGGCGGCCGAGCAGGTACACGAACTTCTCGACCTCGCACATCAGCTGTCGCTGGCTCCAGGCCTGTACGAAATGAATGATCTGGCACTCGAGTATCAGCTCACCCGTCCCGGTCCGGGCCGCACCCATCTCGCACGCCTTCTCGATCCGTTGCAGAACTCACCGGAGCTGGTCGAAACCTTGGAAGTGCACATCAGCCACGACCTGAACCGTCAGCGCACCGCCAAGAAGATGCACCTGCACACCAATACGGTCGACTATCGGTTGAAGCGAATAGCGCAGTTGACGGGGTGCGACCCGACGCGACCTTCCGGCTTGCGTCAGATACAGGCCGCATTGGTGGCCCGGAAACTCGAGGTGGCCCAACGCGAAGGCTGACCCTCGGGTCGGCCGATACGATCACCTGACCACGAGTGTCGGTATCGAACCTGCAGTGCAGCAAAGCGTAGACGCTTCGGCAGATCGTGACCGAAAAGTCAGGGAGGCAGGCGATGGCCGGAGGTCGTCATTCGAGTACGCACGACGAGCGCGGCGGCCGTTCCCTCGGTTTCTACCTCGTCTGTGCCGCTGTGGTCATCGGTCTGGTGGTGTCCGTCGTCGTCATCGTGCAAGCGGTGCGTTCCTGGACCGGTGGTTGCGACCACCTGGTCGATTACACCCTTGCGGCGGACCCGAGTATCGCGCCGGCGGTCACCGACATTCTGAGCGCGGCGAAGGACACCGACACCGGTTGCGCCACCATCGCCGTCAGCGCTGCCACCTCGGGTGAGGTAGCCGGACGGTTGGGCAAGGGCGCCGACGCCCCCGACCTGTGGATCCCCGACACCGGGGCGTGGGTAGGGAAAGCGGCACTCACCGCCGCCGGTCCGGTGGAAGTGATGACGGGGTCGGTCGCGTCTTCGCCCATCGTCCTGGTGTCCCGCGAAGGTGAGGCGCCGGCGGCCGAGACCTGGCTTGCTGCGCTGCAGTTGAAGGACCTGCAGCTCGGTAATCCGCTCGTCACCGGCGTCGCACAGGGGCCGATCGACGCAGCCCTCGCGGAAGGCCGATCGGACCCGGTGTCCGCGGGCACCGTGCGGGCCGCCCTGGTGCCCCTCGCGCAGGAGGAGAGTGCGCGCACCGCAGACGAACCCATCGGCGAAGAAATGCTGCGCGGGGTAGCCGACAACGGCGGCGTCGCCGTCGCCACCGAACAGGCAGTAGTGGACTACAACGCCGATACCGGTCAGGCGCTCGCTGCGACGGTGCCTCCGACGGGCAGCACCTTCGTGAATTATCCGCTGGTCGTCACGTCGCCGGCACCGGACCGCCACTACAAGGCCACCCAGGTCGCGCGCGCCGTCGCGGAAGTTCTCGGGGGTGACTCCGCTCGAACCGTCCTGCAGAACAGTGGTTTTCGTGGCCCGGATGGCAGCCCATTGCCTGACGGGCGCGGGGTCGGTGAGGTCCCCGAGCTGGGCCCGGTGGACGAGACGGTGTTGCAGGACGCACTCGGTGCATGGGCGCTGATGGCGCTGCCCATCCGCACCCTCGTCGCCATCGATGTGTCGGGGTCGATGGAGACGCCGGCAGGAAACCGGTCTCGGATGGACCTCACGGTGGACGCCGCGCTCGCTGGGAACGCCATGTTCCCGGACAGCGTGTCGGCGGGATTGTGGGCCTTCTCGCAGGGGCTCGGTGGGGGACCGCAGGACTACCGGGAGATGGTGCCGATCCGGCGCTACGACACGGTGGTAGACGGCCTCACACAACGGCAGATCATGGCCGAGCAAGCGGAGAAGGTGGACGGTCTCGTCGGCGGCGCCACGGGGCTGTACGACACGGCGCTGGCCGCATTTCGGACCGTGCAGGACTCGTACGACCCACGCGCCGTCAACAGCGTGATCATCCTGACGGATGGTGCCAACGAAGACCCGGACTCCATCACCAAGGAGCAGCTGCTGAGCATCCTCGAGCGGGAGCAGGACCCGGCGCGTCCCGTCATCATCGTGACGATCGGTATCACCGACGACGCAGACGCGGCTACCCTCGCCGAGATCTCGCGGGTGACGGGTGGGTCGAGTTACGTCGCGAAGGATCCGGCGGATATTTCCAACGTGTTCGTCAACGCGCTCGCTGCCCGGGGTCGGTAGCGGGAACGGCCTTCCTGCGGTATCGCGCGTTCAGGAAGGCGAGCGCGGTGACGCCGAGGAACAGCACGCACGTCGAGAACAGCTGGGTGCGGGCGTCGGAGTCGAAGAGCATGAGCACGACGAACCCGCCGAGAAGCGCAAGCGTGGCGTAGCTCAGCCAGGGGAACAGCCACATCCGCACCGTCAGCTTGCCCTCACGTTCGAGTCGCGGACGCAGTCTCAGGTGGGAGACGACGATGAAGATCCAGATCACCAGGAGCGCCGAACCGACGGCATTGAGAAGCAACCCGAGCAGGTCGTCGGGCAGCCACCAATTGAGGAGCACGCTGACGAAACCGAAGAACACGGACAGCAACACCGCGTTGAGCGGCACCCCCGAGTGAGAGATCCGGGCCATGAACGCCGGACCGTCGCCGCGGCGGGACAACGAGTACGCCATCCGGGAGGTGCCGTAGATATTGGCGTTGAACGCCGAGAGTAACGCGATCACCACGACCAGTTCCATGAATCCGGCCACGTAGGGAAGGTGCGCCTGATTCAACACGGCCACGAAGGGTCCGCTCTTCAGGTCCGACGAGTCCCACGGGAGCACGAGCACCATGATCGAGATCGAGCCGATGTAGAAGACGCTGATACGCCAGACGACGCTGCGTACCGCGACGGCGATCGACCGTTCGGGGTTCTCGGACTCGGCCGCGGCGATGGTCACGATCTCGATACCGCCGAAGGCGAAGGCCACTACCAGTAGACCGGCGGCGACACCGGCGAACCCTTCGGGCATGAAGCCGCCGTGTCCGAGGAGGTTGGTGGTACCGACCGGCTCGGTATCGGGGAGCAGCCCCAACACGAGCAACACACCGATTGCGAGGAAGGCGATGATGACGGTGACTTTGATAGCGGCGAACCAGAATTCGAACTCACCGAAGTTGCTGACCTTGGCAAGGTTGACGGCCGCGAAGAAGATCACGAACACCAGCGCGACCACCCACTGCGGGACCCCGGGCAGCCAGCCGCTGACGATGCCCGAGGCGCCGGTGATCTCGGCTCCGAGAACCATGATCAGCATGAACCAGTAGAGCCAGCCCATCACGAACCCGGCCCACTCGCCGATGCCGATCCGGGCGTAGTGCGAGAAGGACCCGCTGGTCGGGATCGCTGCCCCCATCTCGCCGAGCATGCGCATCACGAAGACCACGATCAGGCCGGCGAGAAGGTAGGAGACGAGCACGGCGGGACCGGCCGTGGCGATTCCGACACCGGTACCGAGAAACAGTCCGGCACCGATGGCCGAGCCGAGACCCATCATCGTGAGATGGCGGACCTTCAGACCGCGGCCCAGGGTGTCCGAGTCGGTCATGGTGTCGGGTGGTCGCGTGCCGCTCACAGAGTCAGTCGTTTGCGTGCAGTGCGGCGTTCAGTTCGACACCGGTGCCCTTCCACGGCACGACCTCGACGGCACCCGACACCGAGTTGCGGCGGAACAGCAGGTTCGACTTGCCGTTCAGTTCCTTTGCCTTGACGACGGTGCCGTCGGGGCCGGTGACCTTGGTGCCTGCGGTGACGTAGAGACCGGCTTCGAGCACGCAGTCGTCGCCCAGCGAGATACCGAGGCCGGCGTTGGCACCGAGCAGACACCGCTTGCCGACCGAGATGGTTTCCTTGCCGCCACCGGACAGGGTGCCCATGATGGAAGCGCCGCCGCCCACATCGGATCCGTCGTCGACGACGACACCCGCGGAGATGCGGCCTTCGACCATCGAGTTACCGAGAGTGCCCGCGTTGAAGTTGACGAATCCCTCGTGCATGACGGTGGTGCCGCTGGCGAGGTGCGCGCCGAGGCGTACCCGATCGGCGTCGGCGATGCGGACACCGGAGGGCACCACGTAGTCGACCATGCGCGGGAACTTGTCGACACCGAAGACGGTGACGACGCCGCGGATCCGCAGACGGGAACGCACCTTCTCGAATCCTTCGACGGCACACGGACCGAAGTTGGTCCACACCACGTTGGACAGCAACCCGAACAGGCCGTCGAGGTTCACACCGTGGGGTGCGACCAGACGATGCGAGAGAAGATGCAGGCGGAGGTAGGCGTCGTGGGCGTCCACGGGCGGCGCCGAGAGGTCGGTGATCGTGGTGCGGACCACGATCTGGTCCACCTCACGCGCCTCATCGGGTCCGGCGAGGAGTGCCAGATCGGACGGGATGTCGCCACCCTCGACCCGGACGGTGCCCGCTTCCTCGAAGGTGCCCAGCTCGGGCACCGGGAACCAGGTGTCGAGAACCGTGCCGCCGACCGTCACGTTGGCGATGCCTACTGCTGATGCTCCCTGTGTGCTCACGGCACTAGAGGTTACTGGGTGGTCAGGGGGGTGCCCCTCCGCGGTCGTGGCAACGGGTCGTCCCCGGCAAACCCTGCAGGTCTGCGCCGGCAACGGCACCGTGCACGACAACGCGTGCCGGCTGGCGGCAAGGCACGCCGTGTGCGGCCGCGGCTTAGGGTGGACGGGTGAGCACACTGGACCTGCATGCCGATCCCATCGACCTCACCGCCGCGCTGGTGGATATCCCGAGTGTCTCGCACGACGAGTCGGTGATCGCCGAGGCCGTCGAGTCCGCGCTGCGCACCCAGACGAACGGATTCGAGATCGTCCGCAACGGAAACGCCGTGCTGGCCCGGACCAACCGGGGGCTTCCGAGTCGGGTGATGCTCGCCGGACACCTGGACACGGTGCCGATCGCGGACAACGTGCCGTCGCGGCGGGAGGGTGACCTGCTGCACGGGTGCGGCACCGTCGACATGAAGTCGGGTGACGCGGTGTTCCTGCATCTGGCGGCCACCATCGAGAACCCGGTGCACGACCTCACACTGGTGTTCTACGACTGCGAGGAGATTGCCGCCGTCCACAACGGGCTCGGACGGATCGAACGTGAGATGCCCGAATGGCTGCAGGCGGACGTGGCGATCCTGGGAGAGCCGACGGCCGGACAGATCGAGGCCGGGTGCCAGGGAACGTTGCGTGTCACCCTCACGACCCGCGGGACGAGGGCGCACTCGGCGCGGTCATGGCTCGGTGACAATGCCATCCACCGATTCGCACCCGTCCTGCAGCGCCTCGCCGACTACACCGCGCGATCGGTCGACATCGACGGCTGCGTGTACCGCGAAGGCCTGTCCGCGGTGCGGGTCGCGGGCGGAGTAGCCGGGAACGTGGTCCCCGATGCCGCAGAGGTGGATGTGAACTTCCGCTTCGCGCCCGACCGCAGTGCCGAGCAGGCCGTCGAGCACGTCCGAGAGGTTTTCGACGGGCTCGAACTCGGTTTCGAGGTCACCGACCTCTCGCCGGGCGCCCTACCCGGGCTGAGCGATCCTGCGGCGGCCGCCCTCATCGAGGCCGCGGGCGGCCGGTTCCGGGCGAAGTACGGGTGGACGGACGTATCCCGGTTCTCGGCCCTCGGTATCCCGGCCGTCAACTACGGTCCGGGCGACCCGAATCTTGCGCACAAGCGGGACGAGCACGTGCCCGTGCAGCAGATTACCGACGTCACGACCGTCCTGCGGGCGTACTTGACGGCGTCCTGACTGCTCGATCGGAGGCTCGGGCCACCCGTTAGCCTGGGGCGCATGGCACCCGAGAAGAACAATCACGGTCGCAAGTCGTCGTCCGTGAAGCACCGCGGCCCGATCCAGTTGAGGCGCGCCCGCAAGGACGAGGCCACGACCACCGACGAGCGGTTGCTGGACGAGCGGGGATCGACCGACTGGGTGCACACCGACCCGTGGCGGGTGCTGCGGATCCAGAGTGAATTCGTCGAAGGTTTCGGTGCCCTTGCCGAGGTGCCCCGGGCGGTCACGGTGTTCGGCTCCGCCCGGACGTCGGTCGACCATGCGGAGTACGAGGCGGGCCGGGCGCTGGGGGCGGGCTTGGCGGAGGCAGGGTTCGCCGTCATCACCGGCGGGGGCCCCGGTGTGATGGAAGCGGCCAATCGGGGCGCCAGCGAATCCGGGGGCTACTCCATCGGCCTGGGCATCGAACTGCCCTTCGAGCAGGGACTCAACGAGTGGGTCGACCTGGGGATCAATTTTCGGTACTTCTTCGCGCGCAAGACGATGTTCGTGAAGTACTCGCAGGCCTTCATCTGCCTGCCCGGAGGGTTCGGGACTCTCGACGAACTCTTCGAGGCGCTGACGTTGGTCCAGACGCGGAAGGTCACCCGCTTCCCGATCGTCTTGTTCGGCACCGAGTACTGGTCGGGGCTCGTCGACTGGCTTCGGAACACGCTCGAGCGGACCGGCAAAATCTCCGAAGGAGACGTGAACCTGCTGCACGTGACCGACAGTGTCGAGGAGGCCGTGCAGATCGTCGTCAAGGCGCAACAGGGCGTCGACGACGGCGCACTGGCCGGCACGGAGGACCAGTGGTGATGCCGAAAGGTATTGTAGCCGAGCCGTTGTCGGTGTGCGTCTACTGTGCGTCCGGGCCGGTCGGCGAACACTACCTCGAACTCGCCCGCCAGATCGGCACCCACATCGGCGCCCGCGGATGGCAACTCGTCTCGGGTGGCGGAAATGTGTCGATGATGGGCGCGGTGGCCGAAGCGGCGAGGGCTGCGGGCGCCAACACGGTGGGTGTCATCCCCAAAGCGTTGGTGCACCGGGAGGTCGCCGATGTCGACGCCGACGAACTCGTCGTGACCGACACCATGCGGCAGCGCAAACAGGTGATGGAGGACAGAGCGGACGCCTTCATCACGCTGCCGGGCGGAATCGGCACGCTCGAGGAACTCTTCGAAACGTGGACAGCGGGCTACCTCGGCATGCACGACAAACCCGTGGTCCTGCTCGACCCGGTCGGGCACTACACCGGGCTGCTGGAATGGCTGGACAGCCTGCGCGGCGGCGGATTCGTGGCCCAACGTGCCCTCGACCGACTGCTCGTCCGGACCGACGTCGAGGCTGCGCTCGACGCCTGCGTGGTCTGAGATCCGCAACCCCCGGCATCGTGGCGCTGGTTGTTACCGTGCAGTAAGGTGACCTGATTCATATTGCAGGCCTGAGGGGATGTCATGCGTTCTGAAGCACGTTCGACGATCAGTGTGGTCGACCTTGCCTGGCGGCTGCCGGCGATGATTCCGGAACTGCCGATCATGGCCAAGGGTGTCCGGGGCCTGATGCGCACCCCGGAAGCGAAGGAATCGATCGGTCTCGTCTTCCAACGGGTGGCAGCGGCACACCCGGGTCGCGCCTTCCTGAAATTCGAGGGTGAATCGCTCAGCTACGCGTCCGCCAATGCGCGCGTCAACCGTTACGCACACGCCCTCGCGGACCTCGGCGTCGCGCGCGGAGACGTCGTCGGGATCCTCGGCAAGAACCTGCCCGAGACGCTGCTGATCGCACTGGCGGTGGTGAAACTCGGTGCCACCGCCGGCATGCTCAACCACAACCAGCGCGGTGAGGTACTCGCCCACAGCATCGCGCTGTTGAACAGCCGGTTGCTGGTGGTGTCCGAGGCCTGCGGTGAGGCCATGGACTCCCTCGACGAACCACCCGCGGTGTCCTCGGTCTTGTATTACGACGACCTCGATCAGCTCGCGGAATCGGCCGAAAAGGACGACCCGGATGTGTGCGAGGAGATCCAGGCGAAGGAAAAGGCCTTCTATATCTTCACCTCGGGCACGACGGGCCTTCCCAAGGCCAGCTTGATGAGCCACTTCCGCTGGCTCAAAAGCATGTCCGGACTCGGCAACATGGGTGTGCGTCTGCGCAGCAGCGACACGCTCTATTGCTGCCTGCCGCTCTATCACAACAATGCGCTCACAGTCTCCCTCTCCTCGGTGCTGGGGTCGGGCGCCACCCTTGCCCTGGGCAAACAGTTCTCCGTGTCGAACTTCTGGGCAGACGTCGAACTGAACGGTGCCACGGCGTTCACCTACATCGGCGAACTGTGCCGGTATCTGCTCAACCAGCCCGCCGATCCGCAGGATCGGCACAACTCCATCCGGCTGATGGTGGGCAACGGCCTTCGCCCCGAAATCTGGTCGGAGTTCACGAAGAGGTTCGGCATCACGCGGGTGGCCGAGTTCTATGGGGCCAGCGAATGCAACATCGCCTTCGTCAACGCCCTCAACCTCGACAAGACCGCGGGAATCTGTCCCCTTCCCCACGCGGTGGTCGAGTACGACGAGGACAGCGGATCGCCGAAACGCCACTCCGACGGCCGGCTGCGGAAGGTCCGCACCGGTGAGGTCGGGCTGCTGCTGTCGAAGGTCACCGACAGGGCGCCGTTCGACGGATACACCGACGAAAAGGCGACCGACAAGAAATTGATTCGCGACGGCTTCGACGACGGCGACTGCTGGTTCGACACCGGCGACCTGGTGCGCCGCCAGGGGTGGTCGCACGTCGCATTCGTCGACCGGCTCGGTGACACCTTCCGCTGGAAGGGCGAGAACGTGGCGACCACCGAGGTCGAGGGGGCGATCCTCGCGCACCCCGCGGTCGAGCATGCCGTCGTCTACGGGGTCGAGATCCCGGGAACGGACGGGCGCGCGGGTATGGCGGCCGTGACGTTGTGTGACGGCGAGAAGTTCGACGGCCGGGAGGTGGCGTCCCTCCTCTTCGAGCGGCTGCCGTCGTACGCCGTGCCCTTGTTCGTCCGCGTCGTCGACTCCCTCGAACAGACGTCGACGTTCAAGAGCCGCAAGGTGGAACTGCGCAAGGAAGGGTACGACGTCGAGGACACCGCCCGGCTCTTCGTTCTGACCGGACGCAGCAAGGGATACTGCCCGTCCTACGAGGGTTACGTCGACGAAATCGCGAAGGGCGCGCTCCCCAAGGGGTGACGATGCGCCTCCGGCGCCCGTGAGTACTTGTTAACACCCCACTGTTGAGAAGTGCTCACGGGTGGTTCGATTCCGCTGCGTGCCAATATGGGTGACATGGCCGACGAAGACACACCGCCCGCCCCGGACTGCCCGTCGTCCACGCTCTGCGGGCGACCGGTCGCCACCGACCGCGCGCTGGTGATGGCCATCGTCAACCGGACACCCGATTCGTTCTACGACCGCGGGTCCACCTTCACCGACTCGGCGGCGATGGCGGCGGTCGAGCGCGCCGTGGACGAGGGCGCGGACCTCGTCGACATCGGGGGTGTGAAGGCAGGGCCGGGTGACGTCGTCGATGCCGCCGAGGAGACGCGGCGGGTGGTGCCGTTCGTCGCCGCCATCCGCGAACGCTTCCCGGAGCTGCTCGTCAGTGTCGATACCTGGCGCAGCGAGGTAGCGCGACTGGCCCGCGCCGAGGGGGCCGACCTCATCAACGACACCTGGGCGGGCGCGGATCCGGCGCTCGTGGAGGTGGCCGCGGAGACCGGAGCCGGCATCGTCTGCTCGCACACGGGGGGAGCGGTACCGAGGACCCGGCCGTTCCGGGTTCGCTATGCGGACATCGTGGCCGACGTCCTGCGGGAGGTGGTCACTGCCGCCGAGAGAGCCGCTCGGCTGGGCGTGCCCACCGACTCCATCCTCATCGATCCGACCCACGATTTCGGGAAGAACACTTATCACGGGCTCGAGTTGTTGCGGCGAGTGGAAGATCTTGTAAATACGGGGTGGCCAGTGCTCATGGCGCTCAGCAACAAGGACTTCGTCGGGGAGACTCTAGGGGTAGATCTCGCCGAGCGGTTGGAGGGAACATTGGCAGCGACAGCGATGGCCGCAGCGGGAGGCGCACGCGTCTTCCGCGTTCACGAAGTTGCCCCCACTCGACGAGTGGTGGACATGGTGGCCGCGATTCAGGGCAGACGCGCACCCGCCCGCACGGTGCGGGGGCTGGCATGAGCGCGGTCGGGGCGGGCGTGCCCCGCTCGATGCTGGCGGTCGACACCCCTCGCACCTGGGCGGAGGCGAACAGCTGGGATCAGCCGTCGTGGAGTATCGCCGAACTCGAACGAGCCAAGGCAGGCAGGACCGTGTCGGTGGTCCTGCCTGCGCTCAACGAGGAAGAGACCGTCGCGGCCGTGGTCGACACGATCCACCCCTTACTGGGCGGGCTGGTCGACGAGCTGATCGTGCTCGACTCCGGGTCGACGGATCTGACGGTCGAACGCGCCCGGTCGGCCGGCGCCACCGTGATCAGCCGCGAAGAGGCTGTGCCCGCGTACCCGCCGGTGGCGGGCAAGGGTGAGGTGTTGTGGCGGTCCGTCGCTGCCAGCACCGGCGACCTCATCGCCTTCGTCGACTCCGATCTGATCAACCCGGACCCCGCCTTCGTACCGAAATTACTGGGACCGCTGCTGACCGTCGACGGCATCCATCTCGTGAAGGGCTACTACCGTCGTCCGTTACGGCTCAGCGGGACGGAGGATGCCAACGGAGGGGGTCGTGTCACCGAACTGGTGGCGCGTCCGCTGCTGGCGGCTCTGCGGCCGGAATTGACGAGTGTGCTGCAACCGCTCGGTGGTGAATACGCGGGCACCCGCGAACTGCTGTCGGCGGTGCCTTTCGCGCCCGGGTACGGCGTCGAGATCGGGCTGCTGCTCGACACGTACGACCGCCTCGGCCTCGGTGCCATCGGCCAGGTCAATCTGGGGGTGCGTAAGCACCGCAACCGCCCGCTGTCCGAACTCGGTGTCATGAGCAGGCAGATCATCGGCACGATGATGCGAAGGTGTGGAGTGGAGGATTCGGGGGCCGGTCTCACCCAGTTCCTCGTCGACGGTGATTCGTTCGTCCCGACGACGACGGAAGTGGCTCTGACGGATCGTCCTCCGATGAACACCGTGTGCCCCTGACGGAAGCCCGGCCTGTGGCTGCTGTCGGAGGTCCGTGACAGGATCGAAGCATGGTGACAGCCCTGCTCTATCTGCTCGTCATGGCCTTCGTCGGTGCGATGTTGTTCCTCGCCGCCAGTGCGGTGTTCGGCCGTTCCGAGGAACTGGAGCCGCTGCCTCCGGGCACCACCCTGACCGTCTTGCCGGCCCGGGGCATAACCGGGGCGGACGTGGAGGCCTTGCGTTTTCAGCAGACGTTGCGGGGATACAAAGCGAGCGAGGTGGACTGGGCGCTGGCGCGGCTGGCTCGCGAAATCGATTCGCTGCGTGAACAATTGGCGGAGGCTGAGTCGGCGCGCGACCGTCCGGCGGAGTCG
Source organism: Rhodococcus sp. USK13 (assembly GCF_018343855.1). NCBI lineage: Bacteria > Bacillati > Actinomycetota > Actinomycetes > Mycobacteriales > Nocardiaceae > Rhodococcus > Rhodococcus sp. USK13. Next base: position 3,118,632 of record NZ_CP069242.1, read on the forward strand.
TCGTGACCGAGCCCGACGATCGAGTGCGGTGTGCGTGGGCGGTCGACACGAATGGCTCCCGGCTGTACCGGGATTACCACGACGAGGAATGGGGTCGGCCGCTGCACGGGCGGAACGAGTTGTACGAGCGGCTGTGCCTCGAAGCCTTCCAGTCGGGACTGTCATGGATCACGATCCTGCGTAAACGTGACGCATTCCGTGCTGCGTTCTCCGGGTTCGACCCGGAGGTGGTCGGGAGGTTCACGGAACGGGATGTCGAACGCCTGCTGGTGGACGCGTCGATCGTGCGCAACCGTGCCAAGATCGAGGCTTCGGTGAGCAATGCGCGGGCGATTCTGGAGCTGCAGGACACCGACCTCGACACCCTGCTCTGGTCGTTCGCCCCGCCGCCGCGCCCGAGCCGGCCGGCCACCGTGAACGACGTTCCGGCCGTCACCGCCGAGTCCACCGCAATGGCCAAGGAACTCAAGCGCCGCGGATTCAAGTTTGTGGGCCCTACCACGGCGTATGCGCTGATGCAGGCTACCGGGATGGTCGACGACCATGTCGCCGGGTGCTGGGTTCCACCGGCCGCCTGAGCCGCCGGTGAACGCGCCTATTTGGAACTCAGGTTCCCGGTACTCGTGTCCATAGGGAAGAATGGTTGTCACGAGCCTCGCCGAGTGATTCGGCGAGGCACCACAAGTTGTCGAGGCGCACGCAGGCAGCGCAGATCTGGAGGGAGCAGAGGATGGCGGCCATGAAGCCCCGGACCGGGGACGGTCCCCTCGAAGCAACCAAAGAGGGACGAGGAATCGTCATGCGGGTTCCGCTCGAGGGTGGTGGACGTCTGGTCGTCGAGCTCACCCCGGAGGAAGCTGCTGCACTCGGTGAAGAGCTCAAGGGCGTCACCAGTTAGTCGGGTGCAGAGAGAACCTCATGGGTCAGGCCCCGTCGCCGTTGTCGGTGCGGGGCCTGTTCCCTGTCCGGAAGGAAACGGGGCGCGCGCTCGTGTTGTCTGATGTGGTGGACCTGCTTGCCTGTCCGCAATGCGGGGCCGGCCTCGAACTCGACGAAAATACGCTTTTGTGCGACGCGGGCCACAGCTTCGACGTGGCCCGCCAGGGTTACGTGAGCCTGATGACCGGCGCCGGCGGCAAGTTCGACGGTGACAGTCCCGACATGATTGCCGCACGGGCCGATTTCCTGGCGGGTGGGAGCTTCGACCCGTTGATGGACGCCGTCGCGGACGCGGTCAGAGTTACTGCGGACGCGGTCAGAGTTACTGCGGACGCCGTCAGAGCTGCTGACGATCCCGAGCCGGCGATCCTCGAGATCGGCGCAGGCACAGGTCACTACCTTGCCCGTGTCCTCGACGCGGTTCCGACTGCCCGAGGCATCGGGCTCGACGTCTCCAAATACGCGGCCCGCCGCATCGCAAAGGCCCATCCGCGGGCGGGGGCGGTCGTCGCCGACGTCTGGCACCACCTGCCGGTGCGCGACGGAGTCCTGAGCCACGTGTTGTGCGTATTCGCGCCGCGAAATGCAGAGGAGGCGCATCGAGTGCTCGGCGACGGCGGCGCACTGGTGGTCCTCACCCCAACCGAGCGACACCTGGCCGAACTCGTCGACCTCCTCGGCATGGTGCGTGTCGACGACCGTAAGGTCGAGCGGCTCGGTGCGGCCATGTCCGGGCGCTTCGACCGCACCGACCTCAGGGACGTCGAGTACCCGATGTCCCTGACGCACGACGACCTCACGCGCCTGGTCGGCATGGGGCCCTCGGCTCGCCACCTCACACCCGAGCGGCTCGCGACCTCGATCGCCGACTTGCCCCGCGCGTATCCGGTGACGGCCTCCGTGACGGTCTCCACATACCGGCGCCGCTGAAAAGGCCGTCCCCGGCAGTCGGTTCAACGCCGGGAGAGGGCGTCCTGGTACACGTCGAGGGTCTGCTGTGCGATGGCGGCCCAGGAGAATTCGGCGATGGCACGGGCTCGTCCCGCCTTACCCATCGCGGCGGCCGCGGCGGTATCGGAAGCGACCTCGTTGACCGTCTCTGCCAGCGCATGTTCGAAACTGTCCGGCTCGTACGAGTTGTAGTGCACGAGACGACCGGTGACGCCGTCTTCCACAACCTCGGGGATGCCACCGACGTCGGATGCCACTACCGCCGTCTCGCAGGCCATCGCCTCGAGATTGACGATGCCGAGCGGCTCGTACACGGACGGACATACGAATACTGTTGCCGCTGCGAGAATTTCTCGCACCTGCTCGGTCGGTAACATTTCGCGTACCCAGAACACGTTGCCCCGGTGAGCGGCGAGGGCGGCAACGGCCTGCTCGGTTTCCGCGGCGATCTCCGGTGTGTCCGGGGCGCCCGCGCAGAGCACCAACTGGATGTCCGGCGCGAAATGGTGTGCGGCTGCGATGAGGTGCCCGACACCTTTCTGCCTCGTGATGCGACCGACGAAGGCGACCATCGGCTTGTCGGGGTCGACGCCGATCGTGGTGAGCGCGGACCGTCTCGGACCGGTCGGCCCGGCATGCCACACCGAAGTGTCGATCCCGTTGCGTACCACGTGGACCCGGGCGGGATCGACCGACGCATACGCGTCGAGCACGTCGAGTCGCATCCCGGCGCTGACGGCGATCACGGCGTCTGCGTGCTCGACGGCGTTGCGCTCGGACCAGGAGGAGACACGGTAGCCACCACCGAGTTGCTCCGCCTTCCACGGCCTGCGAGGTTCGAGTGAGTGGGCGGTGAGGATGTGCGGGACGTCGTACAGTGCGGCCGCCAGATGTCCTGCCAGCCCGGTATACCAGGTGTGCGAGTGCACGACGTCGGCGCCGGTTGCGGCGTCCGCCATGCGCAATTCGGCAGACAACGTCGCCAGTGCGGCGTTGGCCCCAGTCAGTGCCGGGTCGGGATTGTGCACGAAGGCCCCGACGCGCGGAGCACCCATACAATGCACGTCCACCTCGCACAGCTGCTTCAACTGAGCAACCAGCTCGGTGACGTGTACACCGGCACCGCCATAGATCTCCGGTGGATACTCCTTGGTCATCATCGCCACCCGCACGCGCCTAACGTAACCGTCCGGGCCTGTTCGGGCCAACCGATGTCGGACACATTCGGATATCGGACGAATGGTGACTCGGCGCTTCGCTGGCGGGGGGAGGGGCCGCCCGATAGGTTGACAGGGTGAGGAGCCAGCCACATGTGCTTGGAATCGTGCTCGCCGGCGGCGAGGGCAAACGTCTCTATCCGCTCACAGCGGACAGGGCGAAGCCAGCCGTACCGTTCGGCGGTGCCTACCGGCTGATCGATTTCGTGCTCAGCAATTTGGTCAATGCGGGATATCTCCGCCTGTGTGTACTGACGCAGTACAAGTCGCACTCGTTGGACCGCCACATCTCTCAGACGTGGCGGTTGTCGGGATTTGCCGGGGAGTACATCACTCCGGTGCCCGCGCAGCAACGTCTGGGTCCACGCTGGTACACGGGCAGCGCGGATGCGATTCTGCAGTCACTGAACCTCGTCTACGACGAGGATCCCGAGTACATCGTCGTGTTCGGCGCCGACCACGTGTACCGCATGGACCCCGAACAGATGGTGCAGCATCACATCGATTCCGGTGCCGGCGTGACGGTCGCCGGAATTCGGGTGCCGCGCAGCGAGGCCTTCGCGTTCGGGTGCATCGACAGCGACGAATCCGGCCGCATCGTGCAGTTCCTCGAAAAGCCCGCGCATCCGCCCGGCACACCGGACGACCCCAACATGACGTTCGCCTCGATGGGGAACTACGTCTTCACCACCAAGGTGCTCGTCGACGCCATCCGCGCCGACTCCGAGAACTCCGACTCCGACCACGACATGGGCGGCGACATCATCCCGGCGCTCGTGGAGGCCGGTGAGGCGTCGGTCTACGACTTCAAGGACAACATCGTTCCCGGCGCCACCGACCGCGACCGTGGTTACTGGCGGGACGTCGGAACACTCGACGCCTTCTACGACGCACACATGGACCTGGTGTCGGTCCACCCCATCTTCAACCTCTACAACCGTCGATGGCCGATTCGCGGTGCGACGGAGAACTTGGCGCCCGCAAAATTCGTGAAGGGTGGGCTGGCTCAGGAGTCGGTGGTGGGCGCCGGGTGCATCCTCTCCGCAGCGACGGTCCGCAACTCCGTTCTCAGTTCGAACGTGATGATCGACGACGGCGCCACCGTCGAGGGCAGTGTGCTCATGCCCGGCGTGCGCATCGGCAAGGGCGCTGTGGTGCGCCGCGCCATCCTCGACAAGAACGTGGTGGTCGGAGACGGCGAGATCATCGGCGTCGACCTCGAACGGGACAAGCAGCGCTTCGCGGTGAGCAACGGCGGGGTCGTCGCCATCGGCAAGGGCGTGTGGATCTAGCTCACAGCTTGGACGCGCACAGCAGGCCGTCGCCGATCGGCAGGAACACCCGGATCAGCTGATCGTCCTCGGCGAGAACCTTGGCGGCCTCACGCACAGCGACTGTGGCGGCATCACGCTGGCTCGGATCGACCACACGTCCCCCGTGGAGCGCGTTGTGCAGGACGATGGCGCCGCCGGGACGCAGGAGCCGGACGCCCTCACGCACGTAATGCGGGTGGTCGACGGGTGCACTGTCGACGAAGACGAGGTCGTACGCGCCGTCGGCGAGGCGGGGGAGCACATCGAGGGCGCGTCCGTTGATGAGCCGCGTGCGTGCGGGCGCGATGTCGTTGCTCCGGAAGGACAGCTTGGCGGCGCGCTGGTGCTCGGGTTCACTGTCGATGGTGGTGAGAACGCCGTCTTCACGCATGCCGCGGAGCAGCCACAGGCTGCTCACACCTGCGCCCGTGCCGACCTCGACTACTGTCTTGGCGTCGAGCATGCGGGCGAACAGAGCGAGAGCAGCACCGACCGCGGGCGGTACCGGTGCGGCACCGAGGTCGTCCGCCCGCTCCCTGGCCGCACCGAGGGCCTCGTCCTCACGGACAGCCCCTTCCGCGTGGGTGAGTATCCGTTCGGCGTTAGTCTGCACGCACATGAGGCTATCGGGGTCTCGTCATCGCCGCTGCGAGGCGCGCTCGATGCCGCCCGATCGGCGTGTGCCAGTTCCCGGTGAACAACGAGATTCTCAGGATTAGCTCAGCTTGCTCACACCACACACATATCGCGGTGGGAGAGAGTATGACCATCGCCAGATCCGAAGACCGCACGGCGGGCAGATTGCAACGAGGTGAAGTACAGGCGGGGGCCCGGGAACAATTCCGGACCGTCGGGAGTTGTCCCCTAATACCACGTGACGTGATCCGCGGTCCTGACCAGGAGGATCCACTTAACTCGATGAGTAACCACACAATGGCGCGAGACGGTGACAGAACCGAGCAGCCGGGTGTCGAGCCCGTGCTGGTCGGTGGTGACGCCGTCTCTGAACCCGAGCTGACGGGCACCGCTGTGTTCGACGCCACCGGCGAAAAGTCGGCCATGCCGTCCTGGGATGAACTCGTCCGGGAACACGGCGACCGTGTCTACCGTCTGGCCTACCGGTTGTCGGGCGACGCGCAAGACGCCGAAGACCTCACCCAGGACACGTTCATTCGCGTGTTCCGCTCCTTGTCCGACTATCAGCCCGGCACCTTCGAAGGCTGGTTGCACCGCATCACCACCAATCTCTTCCTCGACATGGTCCGCCGCCGCAACCGCATCCGCATGGAAGCGTTGCCCGAGGACTACGACCGGGTCCCGGCCGACGGGCCCAACCCCGAGGAGATCTACCACGACGCCCGGCTCGACGCCGATCTGCAGGCAGCGCTCGACTCGCTGGCACCGGAGTTTCGCGCCGCCGTCGTGCTCTGTGACATCGAAGGTCTGTCATACGAGGAGATCGGTGCCACACTGGGTGTGAAACTCGGAACCGTGCGCAGTCGCATCCACCGCGGCCGTCAGGCTCTGCGTGAGCATCTGGCTGTGAACGGAAAGGTTGACTCCGATCAGATCGGTGTCGGGTAGTTATCAGGAGGGACGAATGACGCAGGGGCGTGTACCTCGCCAATTTGGCTCGACGGAGCATTTGGCGAGTGAGGCGATCGCCGCCTTCGTCGACGGTGAACTCCGTATGTCCGCCTACCTGCGGGCGGCCCACCACCTGTCGATCTGCCCCGAGTGCGCGTTCGAGGTGGACGCACAGCAGCAGGCACGGCGGGCTCTCCGTCGCAGTGCCGACGTGGCGATGCCGTCGGGGCTTCTCGGTCTGCTCAGCCAGATCCCCAGCTGCAATTCGGGCGAACCCGCGGACAAGGCCCCGTTTGCCGGACCCACTGCGGACTCGACGGTGAGCAATCGGCTGTGGTCGCGGCGCTGGCGCCGTTGACCCTCTCGGTACCGGGGACGGCGGTGTCCGTGCGCCTGCAGTCATCGGTGATACTGGAGTCATCGGTGATACTGGGGCCCGGAACTGACTCTTACGAGGGGGACACGACAGCGTGACGGCGGATTACAAGACCCCGGGTACCGACGCCGCGGAATCCGATGCTCGCGCGTCGGAGGACGGGGCCCTGCGGCCCGCCGACGCTCCGAGACTCGACCCCCGACCGGTCTACCGGCCGCAGATCGACGCAGGGTCCAGTCGTGCGTTCGGCCGTCCCGGTGGGGTCACCGGCTCCTTCGCTCCGTCCGGCGCTCAGCGTGAGAGCGATCCGGCCGTCAAGGTTCGCGCCCCCGACCCCGTCCTCGCGGAGGCTTTCGGCCGACCGCCCGGTGAGACGGAGACCATCCAGCGCGATCCCCACACCACACCGGAAGCAGCGCCCGACGAGGCGCCCCCTGCCGACCCCTGGCGGAACCCCGAAGCGGGAGTCGAACTGGGATCGCCCGCCCTGCACGCCCGGGAACGTACGGAGCCCCCTGCCCCGGCCCTCACGGCCCGCGAAGTCCTCTTCGGCGGCAAGGTCGCACCCCGCGCACTCGCGGCATTGGGCGCACTCGCACTGGCGATCGGCCTGATCGGCGGGCTCCTCGCTGCGGTCATCACCGCCGACCGCAGCTCCCTCACCAGCCAGCGGGTCACGCTCGCGCAGAACGGCGGAGACGAAGACCTCGGACAGTCGCAGGTGGCGCAGGTCGCCGACGCCGTGCTCCCCGCCGTCGTGTCGATCCAGGTGGCGGTCGGTGATCAGGGAAGCACCGGTTCTGGAGTCGTCATCGACGGTGCCGGCTACATCGTCACCAATAACCACGTCATCTCCGCCGCGGCCACCGCGCCGGACGGCGGCAAGATCCAGGTGATCTTCGCGGACGGCACCAAAACCGAGGCACAGATCGTCGGGCGCGACATCAAGACGGACCTCGCCGTACTCAAGGTGGCGGCCGACAACCTCACCGTGGCGGAGCTGGGCCGGTCCGAGGACGTGCAGGTAGGCGAGGACGTCGTGGCCGTCGGTTCGCCGCTCGGCCTCAGCAAGACCGTCACACGCGGAATCGTCAGCGCCCTGCACAGGCCGATGCGGCTGTCGGGCGAGGGCTCCGACACCAACGCCGTCATCGACGCGGTTCAAACGGACGCCGCGATCAACCACGGCAACTCGGGCGGCGCGCTCGTCGACGACACCGGACGCGTCATCGGCATCAACACCGCCATGCTCAGTGAGTCCGGCGGATCGGTGGGCCTCGGCTTCGCAATCCCGATCGACGACGTCACGACGGTGGCACAAACCCTCATTCGCGACGGGGAGATGCACCACCCCGAAATCGGGGTCAATGCGCGCACCGTGGTCAACGACAACACCAGCGGCGCAGAGGTGGCCAACGTCCAGTCGGACAGTCCTGCGGCGCAGGCCGGCATCGTGGAGAGGGACGTGATCGTGAAGGTGGGGGATCGGACGGTGACCAGCGCAGATGAACTCGTCGTCGCGGTCAACCTCCAGAAGATCGGCCAGCCGGTGAGGGTCCAGCTGATCCGTGAGGGGCGGCTCGTCGACGTCGACGTGACCCCGGCCTCGGACTGACTCCCGATTCGCTGTGAGTTCCCCCTTCCGCCTGGGCGTCGGCCCGCACCGCACAGTAGGCTGACCACGTGTTCGGCAACATTGGTTGGGGCGAGTTCATGGTCCTCCTCGTCGCAGCTCTGGTCATTCTGGGACCCGAGCGGCTTCCGGGAGCGGTCAGTTGGGTCACGCGATCCTTGCGGCAGGTCCGCGAGTACGCGAGCGGCGCCAGCCAGCAACTGAAGGATGAACTCGGACCGGAGTTCGATGATCTCCGCAAGCCGCTGGCCGACCTCAATCAGCTGCGCGGTATGACCCCCCGCGCCGTGATCACCAAACACCTGCTCGACGGCGACGATTCGATTCTCACCGGCAATTTCGACAAGCCGAATGCGGTGTCGTTCGACAAGTCGGGAACGAAGGCGGTCAGCGCCGATCCGTCGACGCCCACCCCGCCGCAGAACAAGCCGCTCGCGGCAGGCGAACGTCCCCCCATCGACACCGACGCAACCTAGGCCCTCCGGGCACGTGCGCCCTTCCGGTTGCTCCTGCTACCAGAAAGGCGCGAAGCGCCTCAGAGGTGGCGGGTGGTGTCGATCCCCAGCGACATTCCCGCGAGCCCCCGCTTGCGCACCGCCAGCTTGTCGGCAACCTCGCGGAGGGCGATTGCCGCCGGCGAATCGGGATGACCGAGCACGATGGGCACACCGCCGTCGCCGCCCTCACGCACCGCCTGCTCGAGGGGGATTTGCCCCAGCAACGGAACCGAGGCGCCCACGGCCCTCGTCAGCCGGTCTGCAACGGCCTGACCGCCACCCGAACCGAATACGTCCATCCGGGTGCCGTCGGGCAGGTCCATCCACGACATGTTCTCCACCACACCGACGATGCGCTGACGGGTCTGCAAGGCGATCGCCCCCGCCCGCTCGGCCACCTCGGCAGCCGCCTGTTGCGGTGTCGTGACCACGAGGATCTCTGCCCCCGGAATGAGCTGGGCCACGGAAATGGCGACGTCACCGGTCCCGGGCGGAAGGTCGAGGAGCAGGACGTCGAGGTCGCCCCAGAAGACGTCGGCGAGGAACTGCTGCAGCGCGCGGTGCAGCATCGGGCCACGCCACACCACCGGAGTGTTGCCCTGAGTGAACTGGGCGATCGAGATCATCTTCACGTCGTGTGCGACGGGCGGCATGATCATGCGCTCGACCTGGGTGGGCTTGGCGTCGGTGCCGAGCATGCGGGGAACGGAGTGACCGTAGATATCGGCGTCGAGGACACCGACGGACAGACCTCGAGCGGCCAGCGACGCGGCCAGGTTGACGGTCACACTCGATTTGCCGACGCCACCCTTGCCGGAGGCGACCGCATACACGCGGGTGAGTGAACCCGGCTGTGCGAAGGGAATGACCGGCTCGGCAGAGTCGCCGCGCAACGACTTACGCAGTTCGGTGCGCTGCTCGTCGCTCATCACGTCGAGTTCGACGCGGATCGCGCCCACACCCGGCACATCGGCCACGGCCTTGGTGACGCGGTCGCTGATCTCGGTCCGCATCGGGCAGCCGGCGGTGGTGAGGTAGATGGCGATGTCGACGCTGTCGTCGTCGGCGATGTCGACGCTCTTGACCATCCCGAGTTCGGTGATCGGTTTCCGGATCTCGGGATCTTGGACGCGCGCCAAGGCGCTACGAACAGCGGACTCGCTCAGGACTGACATAACTCAATGGTAGGGATGTGTCCTCAGTGGATGCGCGGCAGGTCGGACGCAGCCGGGACGATACCGCTGGCGTAGCCCGCGGACCAGGCCAAGACATTGGCGACGTAGGCGGCCGAGTTGTTGTAACGGTGGACCGCCTTGGCCGCCTGGATCGGGTCGCGGACATCCAAACCGCCGTCACACAGATACTTTCCGGTGGTGAGCGCGGAGTCGAAGAGGTTCTGCGGATCGGCGGCGCCGTCTCCGTTGCCGTCGCCTGCGTAGCGGTTCCACGTCTCCGGAAGGAACTGCGTGGGCCCGACCGCGCGGTCGTAGTTGCTGTCGCCGTCCAGCCGTCCACCGTCGGTGTCGCGAATCACGGCATTGCCGGCGAGGTGACCGTCGAGGACCGGGCCGAGAACGGCGTCGAGCATGTTGCCCTTGTCGTCGGCCTTGCCGTCGTAGGCGTGAGTCGACTCCACGCGGCCGATGCCGGCGATGAGCGTCCAGTACATGCCGCACCCGGGCTGCTCGACAGCGAGAATGCGCTCGGCGTTCTGGTAGGCCGACACGTTGATGGCAGGTATGCCGAGGGCGCCCTGGGCGATGCTGGCCGGAAGCGGCGGCGTGGCCTGAACGGGGGCCAAGGCGGGTGCGGGGGCCTGCTCGACTGCGGGCGCGGCCTCCACGGCGGCGGTGTCGGCGACAGGGGTGACGGCCTCGGCGTTCGGTGCTGCGGTCGCTTCCTGGGCAACGTCCGCGACGTCCGCGGCGGCTTCCGAGCTGAAGAACGGGACCTTGGGGGTGGCGCCGGCCGTGTTGGCTGCGGTGACCAGACCGATAGGAATCAGTCCGGTGAGCGCGATGACCGAATTGCGGCGGATATGGGAATCCGTCTTCTTGTTGTGCCGACCCACTCGATTGCCTCCTGCGACCCCGTTCGGGATGTGCCTGTGAACTGGACGGCACGAGGCTACCCGATTCGAGACATTTCCGTTACGCAACCGTGATCAATACGGGTGAGACGCGCGGGTCTGTTACCTGAAGGACCCGTTCAGAAAGGGTAACGAACACGGAAAGGTCACGCCCGCATGCGGCTCAGCGCGGAAGGCAGCGCGCCGCGGCGCCAGAACCCGGAAGGCATACGAAAACGCCGCCGCCGCCCGGCTTCGGCCGGGCGACGACGGCGATCGAGGAAACTTCTAGCGAACTCCCACGGCCGGGGCGATTGCCGGCGGGGGAGCGGCCGGTTCCGCAGGCGCCGGCGCGGGTGCCGGAGCGGCCGGGTCGGCAGGTGGGCAGAAGAACACACACGGGAGTGCGGGTAGCGCAGGCAAGCCGGGGATCAGCGGTGCAGGCGGCGGAGTGGTCGGGGTCGGCGTCGCGTCGGGCGGGAGCTCCGGTGGAGCCGCGAGCTCACGGGCGAGGTCGGATCCGTTCGCTGCAGCGTCGGTGAGGCCACCGGGCGGCGGAGTGCTCGAGTCGGACAGCTGACTCGGGGTGGGCGTGCCGCCGTTCCGGTAGGCGTTCGACCACGTAATGACGTTGGCGGCGTAGGTTCCCGAATTGTTGTAGCGAAGAACCGCGCGGGTCTCCTGGAGGGGATCACGGAGGTCGAGTCCGCCCGAGCAGAGGTACCGGGCGGCGGCCAGGGTTGCGTCGAATACGTTGTTGGGATCTGCAGCGCCGTCCGCGTTGCCGTCCGACGCATATTTCGCCCACGTGGACGGAATGAACTGCATCGGCCCCACCGCCCGATCGTGTCCGGCGTCGCCGTCGGTGGCGCCGCGGTCGGTATCGCGGATCACCTCGTTGCCGGCCAGCCGGCCGTCCAGAACGGGGCCCAGGATCGGGGTGACCGTGGTGCCGGACGAGTCTGTCCGGCCTCCACCGGCATGCCCCGATTCGATGCGCCCGATACCCGCCAGCAAATGCCAGGGCACCCCGCACTTGGGTGCCTCCACCATCAACGTGAGTTCCGCCGAGCGGTAGGCGTTGAGCACGATTTCCGGGATGCCGAGCGAACTGAGAATCACCGGTGCGGCGATCAACCCTGTTCCGGTGGGAGACGCGGGCGATGTGGGATTTATCACCGCGGGCGGGGGAGGCGGAGGCGCCGCGCGCTGCGACCTCGCGACCCGCGGCGCAGGCGCCACGAAGCCTGCGGGCGGTAGGTAGGCGTCCTGCGGTTCACTCACCGGAGACAGGCGCGTGGCCGACGCCAGCGCGGCCGTCTCGACCGCCGGGTTCTGACGGGTGTCGACGGCCGAGACAGGGCCGGAACTACCCGTCGAGGATCCGAGCGTTGCGGCGGCGCCCACCGTCAGGGCAGCAACCGTCACCAGTCCACGTATCCGCACTCCACCACCCCCTGCGGTGCTCTTGCTTGTCGCACACCGCGTACATCTGAGAAGTTGTGATCGACGTTACATATTCGTGACTGCGTGTGCCGAGGAATGCGCGAATGACCGGCGATCATTTACGTCGGGGCCGGGCCTCTTCCTCGTCGCCGAGCAGGGTCTTGATCTCCTCGAGTTCACGGCGGAGGTAGTCACGGGTGGCAACCTCGCCGATCGCGATGCGCAGGGCGGCGAGTTCGCGCGCCAGGAACTCGGTATCCGCCTTGGTCTGTTCCGCCCGCGACCGGTCCTCCTCGAGCGAGACGCGGTCCCGATTCTCCTGTCGGTTCTGGGCCAGCAGGATCAGCGGGGCCGCATAGGCGGCCTGGGTGGAGAACGCGAGGTTGAGGAGGATGAAGGGGTACGGATCCCACTTCAGCTCGACGGCGAAGATGTTGAGGACGATCCAGATGATCACGACCACGGTCTGGATCACCAGATACCGGCCGGTCCCTAGGAAACGAGCGAAGTTCTCACTTGCACGGCCGACGGCTTCCACGTCGTAGGTGAAGCGGAAGCGCCGGGCGCCGCGAGGGGTGTCGAGCCTTTGCCGATCCGACAGTCCACGGGCCGACACGCTGGGGACCTTCTCGCTCATCCGTCGATCTCCTCTTCACGCCAGTCCTCCGGAAGGAGATGGTCCAGGACGTCGTCGACGGTGACCGCGCCGATCAGGTGATTCTCGTCGTCCACCACGGGACCGCACACGAGGTTGTAGCTGGCAAAGTACCGCGTGACGGCAGCCAGGGAGTCGTCGGCCGCGAGACGTGGGAGACCGGTGTCGAGCAGACCACCCACGAGGCTTGCGGGTGGTTCCCGCAGCAGCTTCTGCAGGTGTACGCATCCCAGATAGCGGCCGGTCGGCGTGGCTGTCGGGGGCCTGACGACGAAGATCATGCTCGCGAGCGCGGGCGTCACATCCTCGTTGCGCGCGCGGGCCAATGCCTCCGCCACCGTTGTGGACGCCGTCAGCACCACCGGTTCGGGAGTCATCAGACCGCCGGCCGTGTCCGGCGAGTGCTCGAGCAGCCTTCGGACCGGTTCCGAGTCCTGCGGGTCCATCAGTTGAAGCAGTGATTCTGCTTCCGTCTCGGGCAGTTCGCCGAGAAGGTCGGCGGCGTCGTCCGGATCCATTGCCTCGAGGATGTCGGCGGCCCGCTCCACCTCGAGGTGCATCAGAAGGTCGGTCTGATCATCGGACGGCAACTCCTGCACGACGTCGGCCAGGCGCTCGTCGTCGAGAGCGAGTGCGAGCTCGTGCCGACGTTTGTCCGGGAGCTCACGCATGGCGTTGGCCACGTCGGCGGGACGCATGCCCTCGTATTGCATCAGGAGTGCGGACACCCCCTGGCCCGGCATCGACAGATCGGAATGCGTCAGCCCCTGCACGTGCTGCCACTCGACGATGTGAATGGCGGTACGCCGGCCGAGCCGGCCGCGATGGCCGCGCACCGCGACCTTCGACACCACCCAGTCACGACTACGGGTCAGTTCGATGCCGAGATCGACCACCACCGTGTCGACTCCGTGCAGTTCCTCGAGTTCCGGGTCGTCCACCCGCACGCGAGAATCGAGAACCTGCGCGAGCGCGAGAACCTCGCCCGGACGCTGCGTGAACCGGCGCAGACTGACGTTCCCCGTGGTCAGTGTCACCGAACCCGGCTCGATCGCCGTGACCCGCAGCATGGGCACGAAGATGCGCTTGCGCGTGAACAATTCGATGACCAGCCCCAGCACCCGCGGTTGCTGGCGCCCGATGCGAACGGTGATGACCACGTCCCGCACCCGGCCGATCGACTCACCGTCGGGCCCGAGTACCACCAGGCCGGCCAGCCTGGCTGCAAAAACCTTGTTCGCAGCTGCCATGATTGCCAGGCTAGATCCTCGGATGGGGATCCAGGGAATCGAACACCTGCGGAAAGTGGAGGATCGTCCGTCATGAGTTCCGTCTTCAGGCCACGCCGATCGGTTCTGGCTGTTCCGGGCAGCAGTCGCAAGATGATCGACAAGGCCAAGGGGCTTCCCGCGGACGAGGTGTTCCTCGACCTCGAGGACGCCGTGGCGCCGTTGGCGAAGCAGGAAGCCCGCATCACCGTCGCGGACGCCCTTGCCGAGGACGGATGGGGAGATCAGATCAAGGTCGTGCGGGTCAACGACTGCACCACCGAGTGGACACATGGCGACGTCGCCGAGGTCGTCGGGCGTGCGGGCGCGCACCTCGATGCCATTCTGCTGCCGAAAGTGCCCGACGCCAGCCACGTTCAGGCCCTCGACCTACTGCTGACCCAGATCGAGAAGGCCAACGGGTTGGAGGTCGGGCGGATCGGGATCGAACCGCAGATCGAGAACGCCATCGGACTCACCAACATCAACGCCATCGCAACGGCCAGTCCCCGGGTGCAGACGCTGGTGTTCGGGCCGGCGGATTTCATGGCGAGTATCAACATGCGCACGCTGGTGGTCGGGGAACAGCCGGACGGCTACGACCGCGGTGACGCCTACCATCACATACTGATGACGATCCTCATGGCCGCACGGGCACACGGCATCCAGGCCATCGACGGGCCGTATCTTCAGATCCGCGACGTGGAGGCGTTCCGGCGTTCTGCCCAGCGCACTGCAGCTCTGGGTTTCGACGGGAAATGGGTGCTGCATCCCACGCAGATCGATGCGGCCAACGAAGTGTTCAGCCCCCGACAGAGCGATTTCGACCGCGCCGAACTGATCCTCGACGCCTACGAGTTCCACACGTCGGCGGCCGGCGGAGGACGTGGCGCAGTGATGCTCGGTGACGAGATGATCGACGAGGCCAGTCGGAAGATGGCCCTCGTGATCTCGGCCAAGGGCCGGGCCGCGGGAATGACGCGGACCTCCGAGTTCACGCCGCCCGACGAGGGTTAGCGTAAACAGGCAGAATGGTTCTCACAGGATCGATCCTGAGAGAACTACACGAGGAGACCAGCTGACGATGACGAATCCACTCGGACAGTCCAACGGGGCGCGGCGAGGGGCTCTGCCGGAACCTCCCACGGGCTGGCCCATCGGTTCGTACCCGACGTACGCGGAGGCGCAGCGTGCCGTCGACTACCTGTCGGATCAGGAGTTCTCGGTCGAGGACGTCACCATCGTCGGAGTGAACCTCATGCAGGTCGAGCGAGTACTCGGCCGGTTGACGTGGGCCAAAGTCATTGGCGGCGGCATCGTTTCAGGTGCCTGGCTCGGTGTCTTCTTCGGCCTTCTGCTGGGTATCGTCACGGGTGGATTCCTCGCACCGCTCGTGGTGGGCATCGTCGGCGGCATCATCTTCGGGCTGATCTCCACCACCATCCCGTATGCGGCCACTCGCGGTACCCGTGACTTCGCGTCCACCATGCAATTGGTCGCCGGGCGATACGACGTGCTGTGTGAGCCGAAGACCGCGGAGGCGGCGCGCGACATGCTGGCCAAGCTGGCGCTCTGAACCGGGACGTGGGCGGGCTCGTATTACGGATTGCGCGCTTTTCGTCCCGTTCGCGGTGATTTCCGCCAGTTTCAGGTCGATCTCGGATAGGTTTACGGCGCAATGCGAGGGGTCTTCCCCTCGGTGAAACCGTGACCTGGCGGACTGCACGATCCGGCAGGAACCACTGTGCGGGCCTGCGTGCCAGCCGTACCGCGACTGGGTTCGTGAGGACCGCTCGAGGAGGCGGCTGTGCGGCGTACATCGACAGAATCCGGTCGTCCGGGCAGGCCCGGACTCGCAGTCAGATGGGGTCTCATCGGCGCGGCCACGGTCCTGACGGTTCCGCTGCTGGCGGCGTGCGGTGCACCGGACAACGGCACCGTGCTCAGCTTCTACACGGCGGCCGACGGTGCTGAACAGTATGCCGAGGCCGCGGCCAACTGCACGGCCGCGGCCGGTGGCCGATACACGATCGAGCAACGCACCCTTCCGAAGGGGGCAGACGATCAGCGACTGCAGTTGGCCCGGCGCCTCACCGGAAACGACACCTCGCTCGACATCATGACGCTCGACGTCGTGTGGACGGCCGAGTTCGCCGAGGCGGGGTGGGCATTGCCGTTGCCCGACGATGTGGCGGCCGAGGTCACCGAGGGCACGCTCGAAGGCCCCCTCGAGTCGGCCCGGTGGCAGGATCAGCTGTACGCCGCGCCGCTGAACACCAACACGCAGTTGCTCTGGTACCGCAAGGACCTCATGCCTGGTGGGCAACCGCCGCAGACGTGGGATCAGATGATCGATATCTCCGAGAGGCTGGCGAGCGAGGGCCGGCCCAGCTGGATCGGGGTGCAGGGTAAGCAGTACGAGGGTTTGATGGTGTGGTTCAACACCCTGTTGGCCAGCGCGGGCGGTTCCGTCGTCGGCGAGGACGGAACCACCGTGACCGTCGCGGACGGTGACGGTGCGCTGAAAGCCCTCGAGGTGATGAAGCGAGTAGCCACCGCACAGGGCGCCGACCCGTCCATTTCACAGGGCGACGAGGCGTCGTCCCGTCTCGGCATGGAAAGCGGACGCGCGGCCTTCGAGGTCAACTGGCCTTTCGTGCTTCCCGGCATGATCGAGAACGCGGAGAAGGGTGACCTGCCGTTCGTCGACGACAAGGGCAACACCACCTCCGTCGATACCGGCAACACGGTGCTCACGGTCGACGGGCAGCAGAACTTCCTCGCCGCTCCGTACCCCGCGGTGATTCCCGGCCGGCCGGCCGAGGTCACGATCGGTGGATTCAACATCGCGGTCGCGAAGACCAGCCGGCACCCCGACCTCGCGTTCGAAGCGGTGTCCTGCCTGCGTAACGAGGAGAACCAGCGCAACAACGCCGTCAACGGTGGTGTGCCGCCCACGTTGGCGAGGCTGTACGACGATCCGGCGTTCCAGGAGGCGTATCCCGCCTGGCAGCAGGTGCGTGACGGCCTCGATACGGCGGCGGTGCGTCCGGTCTCGCCCGCCTACCAGAGCATCTCGACCCTGATCACCGCCACGTTGAACCCGGTCGGTGACATCGATCCGCCGCGTACCGTCGACGAACTCGCCGAGCAGGTGCGTAAGGCGGTCAACTCGGAAGGACTGATTCCGTGACGACCGAAGCCGTGCCGGTGGACCGGACCGACGAGCCGGCAGCGCCGACGAAGAGACAGGTGTCCGAGGGGAAGAAGGCCGAGCGCCGGCTGGGACTGTGGCTGGTGGCACCGGCTGCGATTCTCATGATTGCCGTGACGGCCTATCCGGTGGTCTACGCGGTGTGGTTGAGCCTGCAGCGCTACGACCTCCGGTTCCCCGACGACCGCAAGTTCGTCGGCCTCGCCAATTACGTGTCGGTGTTGTCGGACGGGTACTGGTGGCAGGCGTTCGTGGTCACGGTGGGCATCACTGCCGTGTCGGTGGTGATCGAATTCGTGCTGGGTCTGATCCTCGCCCTGGTCATGCACCGCACGATCGTGGGCAAGGGGCTCGTGCGGACCGTGGTGCTCATTCCCTACGGCATCGTCACCGTGGCCGCCGCCTACAGCTGGTACTACGCGTGGACGCCGGGAACCGGGTACCTCGCGAATCTGCTACCCGACGGCAGTGCTCCCCTCACGCAGCAGATTCCGTCGCTCGCGATCATCGTCCTCGCCGAGGTCTGGAAGACCACGCCGTTCATGGCCCTGCTGCTGCTGGCCGGTCTCGCTCTGGTACCCGACGATCTGCTCAAGGCGGCACAGGTCGACGGCGCCGGGGCCTGGACCCGGCTGGTGCGCATCATTCTCCCGCTCATGAAACCGGCCATCCTGGTGGCGTTGTTGTTCCGCACCCTCGACGCGTTCCGGATCTTCGACAATATCTACGTGCTCACCAAGGGCGCCAACGACACCGGCTCCCTGTCGATCCTCGGCTACGACAACCTGTTCAAGGCCTTCAATCTCGGAATCGGTTCGGCCATCAGCGTTCTCATCTTTCTCTGCGTGGCCGTCCTCGCATTCGTCTTCATCAAGCTCTTCGGTGCCTCGGCTCCCGGGTCCGACACGGAAGGAAAGCGATAACCATGGTCGAAACAAGGCAACGCAGGCTGAGCTGGTCGGCGGTCAACTTGCTGGTCCTGCTGTATGCGCTCGTTCCTGTGCTCTGGATAGCCAGCTTGTCGTTCAAGCCCGCGGGCACCATCAAGGACGGCAAGCTCATCCCGGAGAAGTGGACGCTCGACAACTACCGCGGAATCTTCTCGACCGACGCGTTCACCAGCGCGCTGATCAATTCCATCGGCATCGGGCTGATCGCCACGGTGATCGCAGTGGTGATCGGGACGATGGCTGCCTACGCGATTGCCCGCCTCGACTTTCCGGGCAAGAAGCTCCTGGTGGGGGTGGCGCTGTTGATCGCGATGTTCCCGCAGATCTCCCTCGTGAGCCCGCTGTTCGACATCGAGCGCCGACTCGGATTGTTCGACACCTGGGCCGGATTGATCCTGCCGTACATCACGTTCGCGCTTCCCTTGGCGATCTACACGTTGTCGGCCTTCTTCAAGGAGATCCCCTGGGAGCTGGAGAAAGCGGCCAAGATGGACGGCGCTACACCGGCGCAAGCGTTCCGGAAAGTGGTCGCACCGCTTGCGGCGCCCGGTATCGTCACCGCGGCAATCCTCGTGTTCATCTTCTGCTGGAACGACCTGTTGTTCGCGATTTCGCTGACCTCCACGGAGCGCTCGATCACCGCACCGGCGGCGATCGCCAACTTCACCGGCGCTTCGCAGTTCGAAGAGCCGACGGGGTCGATCGCCGCCGCTGCGATGGTGATCACCATTCCGATCATCGTCTTCGTGCTCTTCTTCCAACGACGCATCGTGGCCGGTCTGACGTCCGGCGCAGTGAAGGGATAAACCTGTGGCCGAGATTGTGCTGGACAAGGTAACCAAGCTCTACCCGGACGGTGCGCGGGCGGTGAGCGATGTCGACATTACGATCGCTGACGGCGAATTCATCATTCTGGTCGGCCCGTCGGGTTGCGGCAAATCGACGACTCTCAACATGATCGCGGGCCTCGAGGACATTTCGTCCGGTGAGCTGCGCATCGCCGGCGAGAGGGTGAACGAGAAGGCGCCGAAGGACCGGGACATCGCCATGGTGTTCCAGTCGTACGCGTTGTATCCGCACATGACGGTGCGCCAGAACATTGCGTTCCCGTTGACGCTGGCGAAGATGTCGAAGTCGGAGATCGCGGCCAAGGTGGACGATGCCGCGAAGATCCTCGATCTCACCCAGCACCTCGACCGCAAGCCGTCCAATCTGTCGGGCGGACAGCGACAGCGGGTCGCGATGGGGCGGGCAATCGTCCGCAGTCCCAAGGCGTTTTTGATGGACGAGCCGCTGTCCAACCTCGACGCCAAGCTTCGTGTGCAGATGCGCACCGAGATTTCCCGTCTCCAGCAACGTCTGGGAACGACCACGGTATATGTGACCCACGATCAGACCGAGGCGATGACTCTCGGCGACCGGGTGGTGGTGCTGCGCGGGGGACTCGTCCAGCAGATCGGGGCACCGCAGGAGTTGTACGACCATCCCAACAATCTGTTCGTTGCCGGGTTCATCGGATCGCCGTCGATGAACTTCTTCCCCGGACAGCTGACAGCGGAAGGGATTTCGACTCCCCTCGGGAACTTCGTGCTGCCTCCGCGCTCGCGTGAGAAGGTCACCTCCTCCGGGGCGTCGAAGGACGTCGTGGTCGGTATCCGCCCGGAGCACTTCGAGGACGCCGGGTTGATCGACGCGGATCAAAAAGCCGCTGGTGCCACGTTCACCGCTCAGGTCGAGGTGCTCGAGTCGATGGGCTCGGACAAGTATGTCTACTTCTCCGCCGAAGGACCACAGGTGAGTTCGCGGGAACTCGAGGAGCTCGCTGCCGATTCGGGCACCGAGGTCGCGGGCGGGGGACATCTGGTGGCCCGGTTGTCGACCGAGTCGTCTGCGGCGCAGGGCAGCCCGGTGGAGTTGTGGTTCGACCCCGCGAAAGTTGCGGTGTTCGATCAGGATTCCGGGGCCAATATCACTCGCTGACCGAGGGGACAAGGAGTCACGATGTCCTCTGCCGTTCGCCGGGGCCGGTGTTCGCGCCACCGAGGCCGCCCACCGTGCCCCATTCGGCGGCGAGCGCGGTGGCATGGATCTCGTCCTCTTCCGCGTCGGAGGGTATGCGGATCACGCGGGTGATACCGAAGAAGGGCAGCAGCCCGGCGAGAGCGGCGGCAACGGCGCCGGTGACGAACGCGATGAGGTAGGCGGATTCGGCCGGGAGGTCGGTGCCGGAGAGAGTGATTTCGGCCAGCAGGGTCGCGATGAGGGCGCTGGCGAACGAGCTGCCCACCGACCGCGCGATCGAGTTGATGCTGTTGGCCACGCCGGTCTCGTCCTGCCGGACCTCGGCGACCAACAACGAGGGCAGCGCCGCGTAGGCAAGGCTGATGTAGGTGTTGATCAGCAGGATGGCGGTGATCACCTGCCAGGTGTGGTCGTGGGCGACGATGAACAGGATGAAGCCTGCGACGCCGACGACGCTGGCGCCGATGAGCACGACACGCGCGCCGACGTGGCGGATCATCGTGCCACTGAGGATCGAGGCGAGGACTCCGCTGACCGCGCCGGGTAACAGGTACACGGTGCTGGCCTCGAGCACGGTGGCGCCGAAGCCGTACCCGGCGACCGAACGAGACGTCTGCACGAAGTACGAACTGCCCAGGAACATCACGAACATCGACATTCCCACCACGAGGGCGGACAGGTGTGTGACGAGGACCGGCGGATCGGTGAGCAACCGGGGTGCCACCAGCGGATGGTCGATTCTGCGCTCGTACAGGAACCACCCGGTCAGGACGAGCAGTCCGGCAGCACCGCTGATGATGGTGGCGGGCGAACCCCATCCCCAGGTGCTTCCCTCGGACAGCGGGAGCAGGACGAGGACGAGCCCGGCGGCGAGACCCACTGCACCGACCCAGTCCATGGATCCCGATCCCGTCCGCGCGCGCCGGGGAATCGCGAACCACGCCAGGACGAGACCCGCGAGCGTGATCGCAGAGGAGAGCCAGAAGATCCGGTGGAAGTCGGCGCCGTCGGCGACCAGCACCCCGGTCAGGACGATCCCGAAACATCCGCCGAAACCCAGAGTTCCCGAGAGAATGCCCATCGCCCCGGTCAGCTTCTCGGGGGGCAGCTCGTCGCGCAGGACTGCAATTCCGATGGGGAAGAGTGCGAACGAGACGCCTTGCAGCACTCGGGCAACGATGAGCACACCGATCGACGTGGCGACCGCGCCGAGCAACGAGCCCAGAAGCACGACCAAGAGCACACCGAGCAGCACCGGGCGTGTGCCGCGAAGATCGGCGAGCCGGCCGAGTAGGGGCGTCGCAGTGGCTGCTGCGAGCAGGTTGGCGGTGAGGAGCCACCCGACGGCGGTGGGCCCGACCTCGAGTTGGGTACCGATCGTGCCGACGATCGGTACCACCAAGGTCTGGAGAACCGCCAGAATCATGACGATGAAGCACATGACCGGCAGCAGCATCCTCGGCGTGGGCCCGGGTTCTGCGCTCATGTGGTCCTCCGTGCGTCGTCCTGTCGACAGTGACAGATAAACACGGTACTGGGGCTAACTAACAAAGGGGGTCGACGCGGTGGGTTCCGAACGCATGTCGGATCGGGCGCTGGGACGGGCCACGCTGGCCCGCCAGGGATTGCTACGCCGAACTGGAACGCCGGCTCTCGAGATGATCGAGCACTTGTGCGGGCTGCAGGCTCAGGCCCCGATGCCGCCGTATTTCGCCCTGTGGGCACGCATCGAGAAGTTCCGGCCCGATGCCCTCTCCGAACTCATCGAGCGACGAGAAGTGGTGCGCATCGTCGCCATGCGTGGAACCGTGTTCGCGTTGTCGGCGGCCGACGCCCTGACATTCCGCCCGCTGGTCCAGCCGCTCCTCGATCGGGATCTGCGCACCAACACGCAGTACCGTGCACACCTCGACGGGATCGATGTCGCCGCCCTCGCCGCCGCAGGCCGCGACCTCGTCCGGGATCGGCCGCGCACGCAACTGCAGATGCGGCCGCTACTCGAGGCGCAATTTCCCGGACGCGACGGCGCGGCGCTCGCGCACGGGGTGCGCGGGCTCGTGCCGATGGTCCAGGTGCCACCGCGGGGGTTGTGGGGCAGGTCGGGACAGCCCGCGCTGGCGACACTCGAGTCGTGGGTGGGGCAACCACTCGACCCGGCGCCGTCACTACGGACGATGGTCCTGCGTTACCTCGCCGCGTTCGGCCCGGCGAGTGCCCTGGATTCACAGGCGTGGTCAGGCTTGACCCGGCTCGGCGAGATCCTGGACGAGCTGCGCCCGCAGTTGCGGGTGTTCACCGCGGAATCGGGAACGGAACTTTTCGACCTTCCGGACGCGCCGCGGCCGGAGGCTGGGGTGCCTGCGCCGGTGCGCATCCTCGCGCCCTTCGACAATGTGCTTCTTTCCCATGCGGATCGCAGGCGGATTCTCGACGACGAGGTGCGGAAGCGGGTCTTCACTCAGAACGGGATCATCAAGCCTGCTGTGCTGGTGGGCGGCAGGGTCGCGGGCTTCACGACCACGACCGTGGGGAAGGACGGGGTGATTCTCGAGGTGGAGCCGTTGACCACGATCGCCAAGTCTCATCGGCCGGCCATCGAAGCGGAGGGTCGCCGATTGCTGAAGTTCGCACACCCCGAGGCCGTCACTCGGGAGGTGCGGTTCACGGACTCGTAGACCGGTGCTTGCGGGGCGCCCGCTGGCTCAGTTCGGCGATGATCTCGTCGTTCCAGACATGTTGGCGCACCAGGCGATACCGTTCTCGAGCCACCCACAGGTAGGCTTCGGCATCGGTGTGGTCGGGCAGCATGTCGGCGGCCCGGACCATGCGCACGACCGGGAGGAATTCCTCGCCGAACCACCGACGCGCCACGGTGTCGCGACCCACGAACTCGCCCATCTCCTGCATGAGACGGAACCCCCAGGCCTCGACGCACTCGCTGATTTCCGCGTACTCCCACGGATCGGTGACCGTCACCGCCTTGCGCTGGGCGCCGGTGAGGGGTACCCGGCTCAGGAACAGCCGGCGATGGTCCTTGATCAGCAGATCGCCGCGCTGCGTGATGCCGTCCGGCGAGATCCGGGTCAGGATCTCCGTCACGTACGCATCGATGGTGCTCCAGTGCATCGCGTAGGCGATGGACACACGGTGGTGGCCGTCGCTGACGAAGTGCATCGACCCGATTCTGTACACCTGGATCGGCGGAACCGACTCGCCGCGGCGCTGCGCTGCGGCCAGCCGCTGCCAGCGTTCGCGTATCCGGGCGGACGTAGGACGGAAGTACCGGTCGAAGTCACTGGTGCGGTCGACGCTCCCGACGATCGAGTTGACGGGGATCACCTGCAACCCCAGTGACCGCTCGCCGATCCTCCCGAGCGCGGCCACCACTTCGTCGAACGGCAGGATCTCGTTGACGTCGTCCGGTTCCCTGCGTAACCAGCTGACCAGCCGGGAAAGCTCGGCGCGGCGGCGCTGACGGGTGAAGTCGTTTTCCGCGTCGGCGGAGGGGAAACCGGTGTCACGTGCCATGCCGTCGCCTCACGATCGTCGGTTCGGTACCCGAAGACATCTCCATGAGAGTGAACCCGACCGTGTTGATCACCGTCGTGGAGCCGAGCACTCTGTCCACGGGCGTCGTCCCGTACGGGTGCACGTGGCCGTGAACGAGTGTCCGAGCCTGCAACCGTGCGGCCAGCTGCTCGAAACACTCGAAACCGCGGTGCGGCGGGTCCTCGAGATCACCGACTCCGCGCGGCGGGCTGTGCGTGAGGAGCACGTCGACACCGGCTACTCCGGATCGGCGCGCATGCCACGCACTCGTCATGGCCAAGTTGCGGGCACGCCGGCGCTGCTGCCGTTCGGTCCACTGATTGGGGCCGTCGTTGTACCGAATCGATCCGCCCAGGCCGGCGATCCGCAGTCCGGCGATGCGGACGATCCGTCCGTCGGCGTTGACGGCGCCGCACGGGCCGGGCCAGGTCGACGGCATGCCGGAACGCATCCATCCGACACGGCCCGCGGAATAGCCGGAAAGGTCGGGGTCGTGGTTGCCGGGCACGAACACGCACGGTGCATCGAGTGCGTCCATCAGATACTCGAGATAGTCGAAGGGCAGATCACCGGCACCGAGGACGAGGTCGACCTTCATGGTGCGCCCCTGCGGGGTCCACAACGACTCGATCGTCTCGTCGGAGACCGCGAGTACCGAGACCATGGCCCGACGCTACCGGCTCGAGAGGCCGGGGGACGAGTGAGCGCGGGCGGTGGTTTGATGGCAGGGTGACTGACAGCGTTGTGGCAGCCGTTCGTGCGCACCTGCTCGAACAGATCGGCGGTCCCGAGCCGACCGCCGCCTCGGTGACGTTTCTGGGGGTCGAGCCTCTCGACGTGCTGCGGTTCCCGCCCGCCGAGGACGACCTCGTCCGGTACGTGACTCTGGGTTGCTCCCGGCACCCGATGGGTGATCCCGGGGAATTGGTGGCCGACCCGATGCGGGGTCCGCGCGCGGAACTCGTGCTCACGCTGCGCGGGGGAGCCGGGGTGAGCTCGGGTGTCGCGCGCACGCTCGCGGTGCTCGCGGCGGCGCCGTCGGTGGAGGGGGTGGTCCTCGTCGAGGACGCGCTCCTCGACCTCGGCGAGCCGTTGTGGAAGGACACGCCGTTCACGGCGGTGCTCCTGGGCAAGTCCTCGATTCCGGACCTGGCCCTTCCCGAACCCGCCGACGCGGTGCAGTTTCTCGCCGCTGTGCCCCTCACCGGAACCGAGGCAGCGTGGGTGCGACTGCGCGGCGCCGAGGCGTTACGGGAAGCGTGGACCGAGGCGGGCATCGACGTGCGCGACCCGAACCGCGGCGCGGCGTCCCTCTAGAGCCAGTTGTTTCGGCGGAAGGTGACGAACAGCCCCACCGTGACCGACACAATGAAGGCCACCACGAGGTGATACCCGTATTGCCAATGTAATTCGGGCATGTTGTCGAAATTCATGCCGTAGATTCCTGCGATCATGGTGGGCACGGCGGCGATGGCCACCCATGCCGAAATCTTGCGCATGTCGGTGTTCTGCTGGACGGCGATCTTGGCGAGAGCCGCGTCGACGAGTGAGCTGAGCACCTCGTCGTACTCGGCGATCCGCTCCGCGACGGTGGTGTGGTGGTCGAGCACGTCGCGAAAGTAGCGCCGCACTTCCTTCGGCACCGGATTGCCGGGCGACTGCGTCAACCGCAGCAGCGGGTTCGACAGCGGGTTCACCGACTTGCGGAGTTCGACGATCTCCCTCTTGAGCAGGTAGATGTGCTCGACCGCGACGGTGTTCCGCGGGCTGAACACCGCCTCCTCCATGCCGTCGACGTCGTGTTCGATGGCCTGGGTGACCTCGAGGTACGTATCGACGACATGGTCGGCCACCGCGTGCAGGACGGCATAGGGGCCGAGCGCAAGCCGCTCCTGGTTCTCCTCGAGGGAGCGCCGGACGTTCGCGAGCCCGGAATGATCGCCGTGCCGCACGGTCACGACGTAGTCGGCGCCCACGAAGGCCATGATCTCGCCGGTCTCCACGATCTCACTGGCGGTCGCCACCGAATCGTGTGGCACATAGTTGACGGTCCGCAGCACCAGGAACAGGATGTCGTCGTAGCGTTCGAGTTTGGGCCGCTGGTGCGCGTGGACAGCGTCCTCGACCATGAGTTCGTGCAGGCCGAACGTCTCGGCCACGCTCTCCATCTGACCTTCGTCGGGTGCGAGGAGTCCGACCCACACGAATCCCCGGCCACGCCGCCGAACCTCGGCGAGGGCAGCCTGATGGGTGTACTTACCGGGCAGACGGATGCCGTCCACGTACACGCCGCAGTCCACCACGGCGCGGGCGGTGGGGATGCGGATCCGGGGACCCGCGGATTTGTCGCGGCCTTGTGCGGGAAGTGAGGGCATGGGTGCGAGCACTCCCTTCAGCGTCGAGACCGAGGACTTCGTGTCGCGCAATCCTACGTGAGCACCGGAGTCCCGAATCCCCGACGATCGGACGACACGACACCGCTCGACGTACGCACGCCCGGACCCTTCCCGAGCGCACCTGACACACTGGGGAGGTGCGCATCGATCTCCACACTCACTCGACGGCGTCGGACGGTACCGACAGTCCGGCAGACCTCGTGCGCGCGGCCGGGGCCGCGGGTCTGGACGTCGTGGCCATCACCGATCACGACACCACGGCGGGGTGGGCAGAGGCGGTTGCGGCGATGCCTGCCGGGTTGACCCTGGTCCGGGGCATGGAGATGTCCTGCGCGGGCCGGGGTGAGGACGGTCGTCCCGTCGCGGTTCACCTGCTGGCCTACCTCTTCGATCCCGCGCACGCCGCGTTCGCGCGGGAACGTGAGCGGTTGCGAACCGAGCGGGTCGTCAGGATCCGGGCCATGGCCGAGCTGATGATGGAGGACGGCCTGCCCATCGACGCCGACGAGGTCCTGGCGGCAGCGGGTCCCGCCGCGGGTCGCCCACATCTGGCGAGGGCGCTGATGCGGGCCGGAGTGGTGAGCAGCGTCAATGAGGCGTTCGTCGACCTCTTGGCGCCGCGGGGCCGGTACTTCGTCGACAAATCCGACACCCCTTTGGACGAGGCGGTTCAACTGGTGGCCGAGGCCGGAGGGGTGAGCGTTCTCGCCCACGGGCGGGCGCGGGCGCGGGGACGGCTGCTGTCGCTCGATCACGTCCGGGAGCTGGCCGGTGAGGGTCTACACGGGCTCGAGGTGCATCATCCCGACCATTCGTCGGCCGATGTCGCGGTCCTTCAGGGACTGGCCGACGAATTGGGGCTCGTCGTCACCGGATCTTCCGATTACCACGGGACGAACAAGACGATCCGGCTGGGCGAGTTCGGCACGGACCCCGACGAGTTCGACAAGCTCGCCTCCAAAGCCTCAGGTATACAGGTGATTTCGGCATGACTGCCCGCGATTCGGACCGCTACGGCAACCGCGACCGCTACGACCCTCACGGCTACGACGCTGACCGTGACGACCCCTACGGCCCGACGACGCCGAGGTCCGTGCCCGCGCGCGAGCCACGTCGCAGCTCACTTGTCGTCAGGGCGTCGCGCGCGTTCAGTGGCGCCGTCGCGGCCGGTGTGGTGATCCTGTGTCTCGTCGTGATCGGGTCCGCCTACGTTGGCGGCGGCAGGGGATTCCCGGGGCCGGGAGCGGTCTCGATCACCGCGCACATCGTCGCGTCCGTGGTCGTGGTCGTGGCCCAGCGGATCGCCGACCGCCGCGACGGTCTCGCAGCGGTGCTCGCATCTGTCGCCGTCCTCGCGGCGGCAGCGCTTCTGCTGGCCACCCAATGGTGGGGTTGACCGACCCTCGGAGAGTTATGTGAAACCGGCTCTCACGGTGACCCGTCGGTAACTTGTTCTCACAGGTAGAAGCCGGAAAACGTGAGACGTCTGACTCCCGTGGCGATTTGATTGTGCAGCGATCTTCGTGCTTGACTTAGCATCACTCCGACGTCGGCGCCACCGCCCTTCGGCGGGGATTTATGGCAGCGTTGCCAAGGGCTCACCCGCCCAGCGCCATCCACGCTTCGGAAGTTCTGCGGCCACAGTGATCGCGCGCACCGGAAGCTTCACCAGTTGTCGTTCGCGGAGTAACTACGTAGATCAGCGCCGATCCGCATGGTTACTTCACAGTAACCCGGCCCCGAGTGAGCCTGGACTTAGCAGGAGTGTCATCGTGTCCATCGTGTCCGAACCCACCACACCGCAGAAGGTCGAGCTGACCGACGAGGAGATCTTCGCCGGCCACATCGGGGGGAAGCTCTCGGTAGAGACCACGACCGCCCTCGATACCCAGCGCGCCCTGTCCATTGCCTACACGCCCGGCGTCGCGCAGGTTTCCCGCGCGATCCACGCCGACGAGACCCTCGCCGACCGCTACACCTGGACCAGCCGCCTCGTGGTCGTCGTCTCCGACGGCTCCGCGGTACTCGGCCTCGGCGACATCGGTCCCCGCGCCTCCCTTCCGGTGATGGAAGGCAAGTCCGCACTGTTCAAGAACTTCGCGGGCCTCAATTCCATTCCGCTGGTGCTCGACACCAAGGACCCCGACGAAATCGTCGAAACCCTCATCCGGTTGCGCCCGAGTTTCGGCGCGGTCAACCTCGAGGACATCTCCGCACCGCGCTGCTTCGAGATCGAGAAGCGCGTGATCGAGGCCCTGGACTGCCCCGTCATGCATGACGATCAGCACGGCACCGCGATCGTGGTCCTCGCCGCCCTCAAGGGTGCGGTGAAGGTGCAGAAGCGGGACATCTCCTCGCTGCGCGTCGTCATCTCCGGCGCCGGCGCCGCCGGTGTCGCCTGCGCGAACATCCTGCTCGCCGCCGGCATCGCCGACGTGACGGTTCTCGATTCCAAGGGCATCGTCTCGGCCGACCGCAAGGACCTGAACGAGGTCAAGGTCGACCTCGCGGCCCGCACCAACCCCACCGGACGGCACGGCGGGATCGTCGAAGCCCTCGACGGCGCGGACGTGTTCCTCGGAGTGTCCGCGGGCACCGTTCCCGAAGAACTCATCGCGACCATGGCGGACGACGCCATCGTCTTCGCGCTGTCGAACCCGGACCCGGAAATCCACCCCGAGGTCGCGAAGAAGCACGCGGCGATCGTGGCCACCGGGCGTAGCGACTTCCCGAACCAGATCAACAATGTGCTCGCCTTCCCCGGTGTGTTCCGCGGTGCCCTCGACGCCGGCGCCCGCCGGATCACCGAAGGCATGAAGCTTGCCGCCGCCGAGGCAATCCTCTCGGTCGTCGGTGACGAGCTGGCTGTAGACAAGATCGTTCCCAGCCCGCTCGATCCTCGCGTCGCCCCCGCTGTTGCGGAGGCAGTCGCCGCCGCTGCTCGCGCAGAAGGCGTCACCGACTAGCGAGAATCCGTTGAACACCCCGGACCGGAGCCCGCACCAAGGTTCCCGCCCGGGGTGTTTGCCGTTCTAGCGGGACTTCGCGGCGGCGGCCAGGTCGGCCCACTCCTGGGCGCTGGTTCCACGACGTAGCCGGCCGGTGCCCGGGACGGATGCCCACACCGCGAGCGCGAGAAGCCCGTCGACGACGAGGGCCAGGATCGTCACGAGGAGCGCACCGACCAGTACCCGGTCGTACTGACGCAAGGCGAGTCCGTCGAAGATGTACCGTCCGAGCCCGCCGAGGTTGACGTACGCGGCCACCGCTGCGGTTGCAATGATCTGCAATGTGGCGTTGCGCAGTCCGCCGAGCATGAGCGGCAGCGCATTCGGTGCCTCCACGCGACTGAGGACCTGCCACTCGGTCATGCCCATCGCGCGGGCGGCGTCTACCACCGTCCGGTCGACGTTCGCGACACCGGAGTAGGTGCCGGCCAGTAGCGGCGGAATGCCGAGTACCACCAGGGCGAGGATCGGCGGGATGAGACCGAGCCCGAGGAGCAGCACGAGGAAGGTCAGCAGGCCCAACGTGGGCAGTGAACGTAGCGCGTTGACAAGGCCCACCACCAGCACCTCGCCTCTGCGCAGATGGCCGATGACCGCACCGAGCGGAACCGCGACGGCGGCCGAGAGGGCGACGGCGAGAAGGCTGTACCAGAGGTGCTCGAGGATGCGCGCCCCGATTCCGGCCCTGCCCTCCCAGTTGGCCGGATCCACAATGTAGTCCCACGCCCCGCCGAAGATGCTCATGCCGCCGCCGCCTCCTTCTTCTGCCGCGTCCATGGTGTGAGCGCACGGGCGAGGAGGAACAGCGCCAAATCGAAGACC
The DNA here is from genome assembly GCF_018343855.1 of Rhodococcus sp. USK13. Classification (NCBI taxonomy): domain Bacteria; kingdom Bacillati; phylum Actinomycetota; class Actinomycetes; order Mycobacteriales; family Nocardiaceae; genus Rhodococcus; species Rhodococcus sp. USK13. Next base: position 3,148,543 of record NZ_CP069242.1, read on the forward strand.
AGTGCGAGGACGACGATGGCGATGATCCCCGCGAGAATCTGATCGGGATAGTCACGCTGGTAGCCGCGGGTGAAGAGGGTCCCGAGACCGCCGATCCCGATCAGCGAACCGACCGAGACCAGCGAAATGTTGGTGACCGCCACCACGCGCACACTTGCCGCGAGAACCGGTAGCGCCAAAGGCAACTCGACTGTCAATGCCCGACGCAAGGGTGTGAAACCCATCGCATTCGCGGAGTCGACGACGTCGGCGGGAACCGAGTCGAGGGCCTCCGGGACGGCGCGAACGAGCAGGGCGGTGGAATAGATGGTCAGGGCGATCACCACATTGAGCGGATCGAGGATCTGCAGTCCGACGACGGACGGGATGGTGACGAAGAGGGCCAGCGAAGGAATCGTGAACGCGACGCCGGCGATGGTCGTGGTGACCTTGCGCAGCACCGATGCACCCCGGATCGCGGTGCCCACCGGGACGGCGATGACCAGGCCGAGTAGAAGTGGCATCAGCGCCAGGTACAGGTGGGTCTTCGTCAGGTCGACGACTACGGAGAAATTGTCGATGAGCCACCGCACAGGATCACGGCCTGTCGGGAGAAGTGGACGCGGGCGCGAAGAACTGCTCGTTTCGCGCGCGATCCTCCGCGGCCCGCTGCTGCGTCAGCTTCTCGATGACCTCGGACCCGAGGATGCCGCCGCGGGCGGCACCGTCCCTGTCGATGGCCACACCTATCCCCGACGGCGACGAGATGGCCGCATCCAACGCTTGCCGCAGGTCTCCGCCCGGCGGGAACAGTGAGCCGCCTGCGGCGGTACATTCCGACAGCGGGCGGCCCGAGCGCAACCCTTCGACGCCCGTGACGTCGATCCAGCCCCGCGGAACACCGGAATCGGTCACCACGAGCGCCCAATCACCGCGGTCGAGCCGCAGTGTGCGCACCTCCCGTTCGGTGGCCGTCCGGAGGGGATGAAGGGAAACCTCGTCTGCCGTGCGGAACGACAGGCCGCGATAGCCGCGGTCGCGGCCGACGAATCCGGCGACGAAATCAGTGGTCGGCGCGGACAGCACCGTGTCGGGCGCATCGTATTGCTGCAATCGGCCGCCCGGTCCGAAGACTGCCAGCCGGTCACCGAGCTTGACCGCCTCGTCGATATCGTGCGTCACGAACACAATGGTCTTGCGCAGGTCGGCCTGCAATCGTTGCATCTCCGCCTGCAAATCCTCGCGGACCACGGGGTCCACCGCGCTGAACGGTTCGTCCATCAGCAGAATGGGCGGGTCGGCAGCCAGCGCCCTGGCCACGCCCACACGCTGCTGCTGCCCACCCGACAGCTGGCCGGGATAACGGCCCGCCAGCGCGGGGTCGAGACCGACCCGTTCGAGCACCGACAGCGCAGCCATACGGGTCGCACGGCGGGAGTCACCGCGCAGGACCGGTACGGTGGCGACGTTGTCGATCACGGTGCGATGCGGTAGCAGTCCAGCGCTTTGGATCACGTAACCGATCCCGAGGCGAAGCTTCACTGCATCGGTGGAGGCGATGTCCCGGCCGTCGACCGAGATGGTTCCGGCCGTCGGAGTGATCATCCGGTTGATCATGCGCATCGATGTGGTCTTGCCGCAGCCGGAAGGCCCGACGAAGACTGTGAACGACTCCGCGTCGATATGCAGATCGAGGTTGTCGACCGCCGTGGTGCCGTCCGGGTACCGCTTGGTGACGCCCGAAAATGTGATCACCGTCGACTCCTCAGGAGACCGGCTTGTCGAGCCCCTGGTCTACGACCCACTGCTTCGCGGCTGCGGCCGGCTCCGTCTTGGCGTCACCGGACACGGCATCGTTCAACTTCACCAGCTCCTCCGTCGTCAGCTTCGCGGACAGTGCGTCGAGCGCTCGAGTCAGCTCTGCCGTCGACTTGGCTGCGCGCACCACCGGAACGACGTTTTGAGCCGCAAAGTTGTTCTTCGGGTCCGTGAGCACCACAAAGTTGTTCTTCTCGATTGCCGGCGAGGTGGTGAAGATGTTCGCCGCGGTGATCTGCCCCGATGCCAGAGCCTCGACCGTGGCGGGGCCGCCGCCGTCCGCGATGGGGACGAAGTTGGCGGGTGCAATATCGAGTCCGTAGTTCTCCTTCAGTCCGGGCAGTCCGGCCCGGCGCTCTTGGAACTCGGCGGGTGCACCGAACTTGACCTCCGCCGAATGCGCTGCCAAGTCCGCGATCGAGGTCAGATTCCACTTCTGTGCGGTCTCCGCGGTAACGACGACGGCGTCCTTGTCCTCGGCTGGAGCGGCGGTGGTGATCGTCAACTCCGATCCGAGTGCACCCGGGAGTGCCGCGTTGACGTCCGCTGCGCTGGTGGCGGTCGACTGCGGGTCGAGGTACTGCAGCAGGTTGCCCGTGTAGTCCGGAATGACGTCGATCGACGCGTCCTTCAGCGCGGGAATGTAGGCCTCGCGGCTTCCGATGTCGAACTTCGTGGTCACGTCGAAACCATTGGCGCGGAGGACCTCGGTGTAGATATTGGCCACCGTCTCGGACTCCGGGAAGTTCGCCGAACCCACGATGACGGCGTTTGCGTCGTCACCGGACCCTTCGCCCTCGGCCGACAACGGATCGGAACCGCCCCCGCACGCGGCGAGGGAGACCACGGCAACCGTGGCGACTGCGAGGCCGCCCAGAGTGCGGCGGGCGAACCCGCGACCCGAGGATGTGTTCGAGGTGCGCATGCGCGTCCTTCCGTTTGTTCACTACTGCCGCATGATCGGGAGATCCGGTGGGCACACCGCCGGGCCGATGTGGCGTCAGTGTAACGATAGGCAGGTGGGCAACACTGGTTTCGGCTCAGCGTGATGCGAGGGAAGGCGTGCGAGGTGGCACAGACAGGTAAGGGCGGATCGGGGATCGGGAGTTCCCGGAAGTCCGCTCGTCTCGGGGCGTGGGCGGCAGCGTCGGTGCTGATTGTGGTTCCCGGCGCGCTGTCGGCCTGCGATGTCGACAACACTGCTCTCGACGGTTCCGCGGGACAGACCTCGGGTGAGGTGGTGGTGGGGTCGGGAGACACGGCGGAAAGCCGGGTCCTGGCCGAAATCTACGCGGGCGCTCTCCGTTCGACGGGTGCGCCGGCATCCACCGAGACGGGCCTGGGTGACCGCACCTCCTATCTTCGGCGGCTCGATGCGGGCGAAGTGACGTTGGTGCCCGAGTTCACTGGCCGGCTGCTGCGCTACTACGATCCGGAGTCGACCGAAAGAGAACAGGACGAGGTATTCGAGGCGCTGAGTCAGGCGCTGCCGCAAGGTCTTTCGATCTCAGACTATGCGGCGGCGGAGGATCGGTCCGCGTTGGCGGTGTCTGCGGACGCGTCTACCCGGATGGCGGTGACGACGCTCGACGAGCTCATTCCCGCGTGCAGTCGTAGCTCCGCGGTGCTCACCCCCGATTTCGAGGCCGGCTCACTCGCCGATCTGACCGGTTGCACGTTCGCGCAGACGCGCGCGGTTCCGGACGGAGCTGCGGCGGTCGCGGAACTCTCCGTCCCCGCACAGGTGGATGGCGTCGTGGTGGCAGGAGTGACCACCGCGACCCCGGAAGTCGCGAGCTCGGGCCTCGTTCTGCTGGACGACGACGAGCCGATCTTCACAGCCCAGAACGTGGTGCCGCTCTACCGGGTCGGGGCGCTCGGTGAGCCCCAGATCAAGGCACTGAACGTGGTGGCGGGGGAGCTGACGACAGCGGACCTGGCCGACATGATCGGCCAGGTCCGCGGTGGTGCCGATTCAGCCGACGTCGCTCGTGTCTGGCTGGATGCACATGTGTGATTTCAGGTAAGCCCCGAGTTCGGCGACGGCGTCCGCAGCCTCGCGTACCAACGAGGCCTGGAGGTGCGCAACGTGCCAGAGTCGGGCGTATTCGGTGAGCGTCACGTCGACGCCCGACTTCTCGAGCTTGTCGACGAACTCCAAGATCTGTGGATACAGAACCTCGTCGAGTCCGACGTGAACGACAGTGGGCGGAAACCCCTTCAAATCTCCGTGCAGCGGGGCATAACCGGGATCGAACTTGTCTCCGCTTCCCAGGTACTTCTCCGCGGCGTGGAACGACCACGCGGTATTCACCACGAGGTCGCGGTCCCGGATCGTGTCGCGCCGACCCGGATCGACCCACGGTGAGATGAGTCCCAACGCGGCCGGGGTGACCCCGTGCCGGTCGATCAGGCGCCGCGCCGTGGCCGCCGCCAGACCACCGCCCGCGGAGTCGCCGGCGATGGCCAGTCGACCTGTCTCGTACCCGTGTTCCGTGGTCAGCTCGAGGAACGCCGCCACGGCATCCTCCAGTCCGGCAGGAAACGGATGTTCGGGAGCCAGGCGGTAGTCGAGTGTGTAGACCACGCTTCCGGATTCACGTGCCAGATGCGCGGCCAGCGACCGATGGGTCGCGGGCGAGCCGATGGTGTACGCGCCACCGTGGAGATAGAGCACGGCGGTCCGGCGCTCGGTGGCGCCCACCGTGATCCGCTCGGCGGGCCGGCCGGCCAGGGTGGCCGGGCGGCAGGCCGCCCCCTCCGGCATCTGCTGCAGCGGTGCGGCCATTTCGAGCAGCGCCCTCTGCACCGGATACGGCAGCCGCGAGTTGAGGCTCAGCCGGTAGAACGGCCGCAGCGCGGCGGCGACTACCGGGAGCGGCAAAGAGAAGCTCACGGCGACCTCAGTTCGGCTTGGGGAGGACGCGCGCGGCGACGGCGGCGACCACTCGCTGGTAGCTCGGGCCGACCACGCGCACCCAGGCGTCCAGGAACTTCGCGTCGGCGCCGATCAGTACCCGCGCCTTACTCTTGCGCACACCCTTGACGATGGTGGCAGCAGCATCTTCCGGGGAGGTTCGGGCGAGCTTCTTGTCGAAGAACTGGGCGAACGTGTCCAAGTCTTCGCCGGGGCCTGCGGTGGCATTGCGGGCAATGGCTGTCTTGATGCCTCCCGGATGCACACAGGTCACCTTGACGGGATGCTTCGCAATCAGCATTTCCTGTCGCAGCGACTCGGTGAAGCCGCGGACCGCGAACTTCGCGGAGTTGTAGGCGGTCTGTCCCGGCATGGACAACAGACCGAAGAGGCTCGAGATGTTCACCAGGTGGCCGTCGCCCGAGGCAATGAGGTGCGGCAGGAATGCCTTGGTGCCGTTGACGACTCCCCAGAAGTCCACATCCATGATCCGCTCGATGTCCTTGAACTCGGACTTCTCGAACTCGCCGTGATATGCGATACCGGCGTTGTTGTAGACCTGGTTGATCTTGCCGAAATGGGCATGCACGGCGTCGGCGTACGCGAGTACCGCTTCGCGCTCGGTGACATCCAGATGGTCTGACTTCACCTCGGCGCCGAGGGCGGCAACCTGTCGCGCCGTCTCGGCGAGACCGACGGTGTCCATGTCGGAGATCGCCAGTTTGGCGCCCTGCCCTGCCAGGTTGACGGCGAGAGCCCTGCCGATGCCCGAACCGGCGCCGGTGATCACGACCACCTTGCCTGCGAATGTGCTCACTGTGCTGCCACCTTGTCGTCGTCGAGGTCGATCTGTGCCGAGATGGTGAACGGGTCCGAGGCCTGACCGTTCACCTGCACCGGTGAGGGGAGGTCGGCGGCGGCCACACTGTCGTACGCCGCGAGGTCGAAACGCCGTGTCTGATTCCGGAACTGGAACGTGAACCCCGGCCACAGTGTCGTGTTGTTGCCGTGCTTGTCGAGGTACCAGCTGGCGCACCCGCCGTTGTTCCACACGCTGTGCGACAGCTTCTCCTGGAGGTCGGCGTTGTAGCGGTCCTGCGCGTCCTGCCGGACCTCGATTTTGCCGATGCCGAACTTGTCGAGGGTGTCGAGTGCGTCGACCAGGTAATTGAGCTGCGACTCGATCATGAAGACCATCGAGGTGTGGCCCAGTCCTGTGTTAGGACCCACGAGGAAGAACATGTTGGGGAAGTTCGCGATCGCCGCGCCCTTGTAACCCTGCTGCCCGCCCTCGTCGAAAACCTCGGCGAGCGAGCGGCCGTCCTTGCCGAAGATTCCCTGGAAGGTGGGGGAGTCGGTGACGTGGAAACCGGTGGCGACCACGATGGCGTCGACCTCGCGGACCGTGCCGGTCTTCGAGACGACTGCGTTGCCCTTGACCTCGGCGATGCCCTCGGTCACCAGGTCGACGTTGTCCTGCGCGAGCGTCGGGTAGTAGTTGTTCGAGATCAGCATGCGCTTGCAGCCGATCTGGAAATTCGGGGTGACCTTCTTGCGCAGGTCCTTGTCCTTGATCTGGCGGCGCAGGTGGCGCTCGGCCGCGAACTGCAGCGGCTTCATGAACACCGGCGCCTTCGCGAGCCCGACGACCTGGCTCTCACGCATCCAGTAGATCCCGCTACGGCACAGCTTCTGGAAACCGGGCAGGTACTTGAACGCGGCGTGCTCGGCCTTCGTGTACTCGCGGTCGGCGCGAGGCAGGATCCACGGGGCCGTGCGCTGGTAGACGTCGAGGTGTGACACCTTCTTGCCGATCGCCGGGACGATCTGGATGGCCGAGGCGCCGGTGCCGATGACGGCAACCCGCTTTCCCGTCAGGTCGGCGTCGTGGTTCCAGCGGGCGGAGTGGAAGATCTCGCCCTCGAACTCTTCGATGCCCTTGATGTCGGGAAGCGCCGGCTCGCACAGTGCACCGACCGCCGAGACGACGATCTTCGCGACGAAGTTCCCCTTGGTGGTAGTGACTTCCCACCGGGTGGTCTGCTCGTTCCAGTGCGCGGATGTCACGTCACAACCGAAAACATGGCGGTCGCGCACCTTGTACTTGTCCGCCACCGACTGGATGTACTTCTGGATCTCGGGCTGGGTCGAGAACGAGCGTGTCCACTCCGGGTTCAGCGCGAACGAGTAGGAGTACAGGTGCGAGGGCACGTCGCATGCTGCGCCCGGGTACGTGTTGTCGCGCCAGGTGCCGCCGACCTCCGCGCCGCGTTCGAGCACGAGGAAGTCGGTCTTGCCTGCCTGGGTGAGCTTGATGGCCGCGCCCAACCCGGCGAACCCGCTGCCGATGATCAAGGTGTCGACGTGTCGGGCACCCGCGGTCGTGTCGTAAGTGTCTGTGACGGGAAGACTCATGCAAGAGACAATAGGGCGCTATTGAGGGGTAGTCAATAGCTATTGACCTCCGTTCAGTAAGATGCTGTCATGGACGTCGTGAAGCGGACCCGTCTCAGCCCGGAGCAACGACGGGCGCAATTGATCGACCTCGGTGTGAAGATGCTGGCGCAACGGCCGCTCGAGCAGATCTCGGTCGAGGAGATCGCCGACCAGGCCGGAGTCTCGCGGGGACTGCTCTTCCATTACTTCGCCTCGAAGCACGACTTCCATCTCGCCATCGTGCGCCACTCCAGCAGCGAGATGCTGGCCAGGACCGCGCCCGACCCCTACGTGGACGACGCCCGGGATCCGTTGCAGATTCTGCGGTCCGTATTGGCCGCATACGTCGACTACGTGTCGGAGAACCGTGGCACCTACGTCTCGCTGCTTCGAGGCACAGCCAGTGGTGACCCCGACATGCGGGCTGTCTTCGAGGAGACGCGGGCAATGATGTCCGAGCGCACCCTCGAGCAGCTCCCGATCCTCGGCGTCGAGCGGACACCCGCGGTGGAACTGACCGTCCGTGGCTGGATCGCATACGTCGAGGAGGTCACGATCAGCTGGTTGCGCGATCCGCAGCTCACCCGCGAGCAATTGATAGAACTCAACGTACAAGCGCTGCCCGCCCTCGCGGTCGCGGCGGCGCCCGAGATCGCCGCAGCACTGGTCGCGGCCACCAGCGCAAGCCCCTAACCGGGCAGGTCCGGATACCACAAAACCGGGCCGAGTTCGCTTCGTACAGCGAACTCGGCCCGGCTCAGTGGTGGTTCAGTCGATGTCAGCCGAAGGCTTCGTCGATAATCTCCTGCTGTTCGACAGCGTGGACCTTGCTCGAACCCGAGGACGGTGCCGACATCGAACGGCGCGAAATCCGCTTGATCCCGGCGAGTTTCTCCGGGAGCAACTCGGGCAGAGAAAGACCGAAGAACGGCCATGCACCCTGGTTGGCCGGCTCCTCCTGAACCCACCGGAATTCGGCGGCGTTCGGGTAGCGATCGAGCGTCTCACGCAGGCGACGGCTCGGCACCGGGTACAGCTGCTCGATACGGACGATCGCGATGTCGTCGCGGTTGTCCTTGTGCTTCTTCGCGAGCAGTTCCCAGTACAGCTTGCCGCTGACGAGGAGCACCCGGGTTACCTTGCTGCGGTCGCCGTCCCCGGTCTCGTAAACCGGCTCTTCGAAGACGGACCGGAACTTGCCGGTGGTGAAGTCCTCGATATCGGACACGGCGGCCTTGTTGCGCAGCATCGACTTCGGCGTGAACACCACCAGCGGGCGGCGGATTCCGTCGAGCGAGTGGCGACGCAGCAGGTGGAAGTAGCTGGCCGGCGTGGACGGCACGGCCACCGTCATCGATCCCTCGGCGCACAGCTGGAGGAAGCGCTCGATACGGCCGGACGTGTGGTCCGGACCCTGACCCTCGTGACCGTGCGGAAGGAGCAGCACGACGTCGGACAGCTGACCCCACTTGGCCTCACCGGAGGAGATGAACTCGTCGATGATGGACTGCGCACCGTTGACGAAGTCACCGAACTGGGCTTCCCAGAGCACGAGGGCGTCCGGGTTGCCCACGGAGTAGCCGTACTCGAAACCGACGGCGGCGAACTCGCTCAGTGCGGAGTCGTAGACCAGGAACTTGCCCGGGTTCTCGCTGCCGAGGTTCTGCAGCGGCGTGTACTCCTCGCCCGTCTTGCGGTCGATGAGCACCGAGTGACGCTGCGTGAACGTACCGCGGCGGGAGTCCTGACCCGAGAGGCGAACCATCTTGCCCTGGTCGACCAGCGAGCCGAAGGCGAGCAGTTCCGCGAACGCCCAGTCGATCTTGCCTTCGCGAGACATTTCGCGTCGCTTCTCGATGACCGGCTTGACACGCGGGTGCACCGAGAAACCCTCGGGCACGTTGACGAACGCGTCACCGATCCGTTCGAGGACCGAACGATCGACCGCGGTGGTCAGCTTGGTGGGCAGCGGCTGGTCGAGCTCGACCGACTCACTCGGCTCGGGCTTGTACTTCTCCAGCTCGCGAACCTCGTTGAACACCCGCTCCAGCTGTCCCTGGTAGTCGCGGAGAGCGTCTTCGGCTTCCTTCAGCGAGATGTCACCACGGCCGATCAGCGATTCGGTGTAGCTCTTACGAACGCTGCGCTTGGTGTCGATCACGTCGTACATCGCCGGCTGGGTCATCGACGGGTCGTCGCCCTCGTTGTGACCGCGACGGCGGTAGCAGATCATGTCGATGACGACGTCCTTCTGGAACTTCTCCCGGAAGTCGACAGCGAGCTGGGCAACCCACACGCAGGCCTCGGGGTCGTCACCGTTGACGTGGAAGATCGGCGCGCCGATCATCTTCGCGACATCGGTGCAGTACTCGGAGGAACGTGAGTGCTCCGGGGCGGTGGTGAAGCCGACCTGGTTGTTGACCACGATGTGGACGGTGCCGCCGGTGCGGTACCCGCGCAGCAGCGCGAGGTTGAGCGTCTCCGCCACCACGCCCTGACCCGCGAATGCGGCGTCACCGTGCAGCATCAACGGCAGGACGGTGAAGCCGTCCTCACCCTTGTCGAGGATGTCCTGCTTGGCGCGGACCAGTCCCTCCAGGACCGGGTCGACGGCCTCGAGGTGGGACGGGTTGGCGGTGAGCGACACCGTGATGTCGTTGTCGCCGAACATCTGGATGTACGTGCCCTCGGCACCGAGGTGGTACTTCACGTCACCGGAGCCGTGCGCGGCAGCCGGGTTCATGTTGCCCTCGAACTCCGTGAAGATCTTGGAGTACGGCTTACCCACGATGTTCGCCAGCACGTTCAGACGACCACGGTGAGGCATGCCGATGACGACCTCGTCGAGCTGGTGCTCGGCGGCCTGGTCGATGACGGCGTCCATCATCGGGATGACGGACTCGGCGCCCTCGAGGGAGAAGCGCTTCTGGCCGACGTACTTGGTCTGCAGGAAGGTCTCGAATGCCTCGGCGGCATTCAGCTTGCTCAGGATGTACTTCTGCTGAGCGACCGTCGGCTTGACGTGATGCGCCTCGACGCGGTCCTGCAGCCACTGCTGCTGTTCCGGCTCGAGGATGTGCGTGTATTCGACGCCGACGTGGCGGCAGTACGCGTCGCGCAGCACGCTGAGCACGTCGCGGAGCTTCATCTTCTCCTGGCCGTGGAAGCCACCGACCTTGAACTCACGGTCGAGATCCCACAGGGTCAGGTCGTGCGTGATGACGTCGAGGTCCGGGTGGCTGCGGAACTTGTCCTTGACGAACTGCAGCGGATCGGTGTCGGCCATCAGGTGACCGCGGTTGCGGTACGCGGCGATCAACTCGAGGACGCGCGTGTTCTTGTCGACCGCGCCTTCGGGCACATCCTGACGCCAGCGGACCGGCTCGTACGGGATGTGCAGCGCGTGGAAGATCTCGTCGTAGAACTCGTCGCTGATCAGAAGGTTGTGAATGGTCCGGAGGAAGTCGCCGGACTCGGCACCCTGGATGATGCGGTGGTCGTACGTCGAGGTGAGCGTCATCAGCTTGCCGACGCCCATGTCGGCAATGCGCTCGTCGCTCGCGCCCTGGAATTCGGCGGGGTACTCCATGGCACCGGCACCGATGATGGCGCCCTGTCCCTGCATCAGACGCGGCACGGAGTGCACGGTGCCGATGCCACCGGGATTGGTGAGGGAGATGGTGACGCCCGAGAAGTCCTCACCGGTGAGCTTGCCGTCACGCGCGCGCCGGACGATGTCCTCGTAGGCGCTGTAGAACTGCGTGAAGTTGTGCGTTTCGGTGTTCTTGATGGCGGCGACGACGAGGGACCGGCTGCCGTCCTTGCCCGGCAAGTCGATTGCCAGGCCGAGGTTGGTGTGCGCGGGCGTGACGGAGTGCGGCTTGCCGTCGATCTCCGCGAAGTGCCGGTTCATGTTGGGGAACGCCTTGACCGCCTGCACGATCGCGTAACCCAGCAGGTGGGTGAAGGAAATCTTGCCGCCGCGGGTACGGGCGAGGTGGTTGTTGATGACGATCCGGTTGTCGAACATCAGCTTCGCAGGGATGGCGCGAACACTGGTGGCGGTCGGAATGGCCAGCGAGGCCGACATGTTCTTCGCGACGGCAGCAGCGGCGCCGCGCAGAACCTTCGTTTCTTCGGCAGCGGTCTCGGGAGCGGACGCCTTCGCGGGCGACTCCTTGGCCGGTGCGGTCTTGGCCGGCGCGGCCTTCGGTGCGGCCGTTTTGGGCGCCGCGGCCTTGGGAGCTGCACCGTTGGCAGCGGACTTCGCCGGGGCGCCGTCGCCCGTCTTGGTCGCCGACGTGGGTGCGGTCTCGGCCTTGGCGGCCGGGGGCGGCGACGTCTTGCCGGGGGGAGCGGCAGCAGATGCGGCGGTGGTGGTGCCGTTCGTGCCGCGTCCGTTGGCTACGCCGGCCTTGGCGGCGGCATCGGGGGAGTAATCCGTCAGAAATTCATGCCAACTCGCGTCCACGGACGACGGATCGTCCTGGAAACGCTGGTACATTTCGTCGACCAACCACTGGTTCTGTCCGAACTGGGATGTAGAGCTGCTGCTCACGGCAGGTGTTCGCCTCGTTTCTATTTCGGTACCCGATCAGAGCGCCTATATACATGAGAGTAGCCCTCGCGTGTGACGTGCGAATCGCCAGGCCTGCACGTGTGAGCTGTCTCACGGCCATCGGATGGGGTCACCATCGATGACGGTTCTCGCCCCGCGATTATTCCCTGCACCGCTCTCGGCCGCATCCCACAGTCCCGCATAGTGGCCACCTGCCGAGCGCAGGGTGGCGTGCGATCCGGTCTCCACGATCCTGCCTCCGTCGATGACGAGGATCACGTCGGCGCGCGCTGCGGTGGCCAGTCGGTGGGCTACCACGACCGACGTCCGGCGCCGGGTCACGCGGCTGCCGGCCTCGAGAACCAGCTGCTCTGTGGCCGGATCGAGGGTCGCGGTGGCCTCGTCCAGGAGCAGGAGGTCGGGGTCGACCAGTTCGGCACGAGCAAGGGCGATCAACTGGCGCTGACCGGCCGACAACCCCTGTCCTCGCTCGCCGATGGGGTGACGCATCCCACCCCGCAGCCGGCCGATCGTGCCGAGCGCTCCCACCGCGCGGGCGGCATTCTCGATCTCCTCGCGGCTCGCGTCGGGCCTGCCGTACGCGATGTTGGTAGCGACCGTGCCGGTGAACAGATGCGCCTCCTGCGGGACCACGCCCAGTCGCCCGCGGTACTCACCGAGCGAATAGCGACGCAGGTCGACGTCGTCGACGAGTACGGAGCCGAACGTCGGGTCGTAGAAGCGGGCGAGCAGTTTCACGATGGTGGATTTGCCCGCGCCGGTCTTGCCGACCAGCGCCACCGTGGCGCCCGCCGGAATGTGGAGGTCGATGTCGGTCAGCGCGTCACTCTCCGCGCCGGAATAGCGGAAGCCGACGTCGCGCAGACGCACCTCGCCTCTCAGGTGCCCGTCGATCCGAGTGCGATGGTCGCCGGCGGCACGCTCTATGGAGCTCGGCGTGCGGAGCAGATCGCCGATTCGGAGTAGGCCGACACTGGCCTGCTGGTATCCGTCGAACACCTGCGACAGCTGCTGGATGGGCCCGAACAGCAGGCCGAGGTACAGCACGAAGGCGACGAGCGTTCCCGACGACGTCTCGCCGCCCGCGACCTGCCGGGCACCGACGAACACGACGGCGGCCAGCGCCAGATCCGAGAGGAACGCGATGAACGGGAAGTACAGCGAGATCGCGCGCTGGGACTGCATGCGGCTGCGGCGGTAACTGTCGGCGCGTTCGGCGAACCTGCGGGCGGCGAACTCTTCGCGGCGGTAGGCCTGCGCGGCGCGCAAACCCGCGATGTTTTCCTGGAACTCGGCGTTGACGAGGGAAATCCGTTCCCGGGACACCGTGTAGGCCACCGACGAGATCCGGCGAAAGATCAGCGTCGCGATCACGAGGGGCGGGATGACGGCGAGGGCGACGACGGCGAGAGTGAGGTCGGTGACGACGAGTGCGACCGAGATCCCCACGACGGTGAGCACACTGACCACCGCGGTGGACATCCCGGTCTGGATGAACGACGACAACGCGTCGACGTCGGTGGTCATGCGGGTCATGATCCGGCCCGAGAGCTCCCGCTCGTAGTAGTCGAGGCCGAGCCGCTGCAGGTGCGCGTAGCTGCGCACCCGGAGTCCGAAGAGGACGCGTTCACCTGCGCGGGCGGTGAGCACCGTCATCGCCGCGACCACCAGCCAGTCGGCGGCGACGAGGGCGATTCCGACCGCGGTGGCGGTCCACAGTGTCGCCGAGTCCTGCGGGAGCACCCCGCTGTCGATGGCGAATCGCACGATGGAGGGGAAGGCGATCCCGGCGAGGGAATCGAGCGCGAGGCAGGCGACGACGGCGAACAGTAGGCCGCGGACCGGTCGCAGGATGCGCGACAGGTGGAAGTTGGGTTCGGGTAGCCGCAGGGTGCGGGTGTCGAGGCCCGGACTCTCTAGAGCGGGAGGCAGAGCGTCGACTGCAGCCTGCAGTTCGGGGGTGGCCGCGATGTTTCCCAGGGCGCCGGCCATCGGTCCGCCGCCGCCACGACCTCCGCCGCCGGGTCCGGTGGCGGGCGCCGGGGTGCTCCCGGCCGTGGTGGCGGCGAGAGTGGCGTCCGGCACCTCTCGGGGGCTCTCGGGCCACAGTTCCGTTGCTGAAGGGATGCGCTGGCTCGACATCGGATCGGCCGCGCGCGGGCCTGCTTCCGAACCGTTTCCCTCCTCGGGGGACGCGAACAGTGCACGGAACAGGGCGCACCGTTCGTCGAGTTCGGCCACCGTGCCGCTGTCGATGATCGTTCCGCCGTCGAGGACGGCCACCCGATCGGCGAGGGACAGGGTGGAACGTCGGTGCGCGAGGACGAGCGCGGTGCGGCCGCGGCCCGCCCGGAGCGACTCGAAGATGGACGCCTCGGTGGTCGCATCCACGGCGGACGTCGCATCGTCGAGAATCAGGATCCGCGGGTCGGTGAGCAGCGCGCGGGCCAGGGCGATCCGCTGGCGTTGTCCCCCCGACAGTGTGAGACCGCGTTCCCCGACCACGGTGTCGTAGCCGTCGGGTAGGGCGGAGACGAACTCGTCGGCCGCCGCCATCGTCGCCGCTTCACGGATTTCCTCGGCGCTGGCATCGGGCCTGCCGAGTGCGATGTTGGCGGCGATGGTGTCGGAGAAGAGGAACGGTTCGTCGAAGACGAGGCTTACGGCTTCACGAAGGTGCTCGGCGCTGAGCTGGGCGACGTCGAACACGTCCTCGCCGGATGTCAGCGCAACGGTGCCCGAGGAGGGCGCGTAGAACCGGGGAAGCAGCAGCGATAGCGCCGTCTTCCCGGAACCCGCCATTCCCACCACCGCGACCGTCTCACCGGGGGCGATCTGCAGGTCGAGCCCACGAAGGATGTCGCGGCCCGGCTCGAACCCGAAGGTGACCGACCGCAGATCGACGCCGAGCGGTCCGCCCGGCAGCGGGGTGGGGTGCGGCGGATCCGCGACCTCCGGTTCGGTGTCGATCACCTCGTACACCCGTTCCACGGCCGCCCGGGACAGTTGCGCCATGATCACCACGGACGACAGGGTGCGGGTCACCGCCGTCATCGTCGTGACGTAGGTGGCGAAGGCGAGGAAGGTGCCGATCGTGATGGAGCCGTGCAGGGCCAGGTAGCCGCCGACCGCGATGACACCGACGAGCCCCAGCTGGGGGAGTGCGGCCATGGTGGGCGTGAAGCGGGAGTTGATGCGTGCGGCCCGCAGACGTTCCGCATACAGCGCCCGACTGTGGTGTTCGAGCTGATCGACGGCCCGCCGTTCCTGCCCGAAGCCCTTCACGACGCGCACCCCGGTGACCGTCTCCTCGACGTGTTGTGCGAGGTCGGCTGCCCGCTGCTGGGCGGACCACGTGGCGGCGAACAGCGTGGGGCGCATCGCGTAGACGACGAGACAGACGAGCGGGACGATCACCAGCGCGACCACCGTCAGCAACGGGGAAAGCCACACCATGATGCCGAGGGCGAGGACGAATTGAAGCAACGCGCCCGCCGACAACGGGACCATCGCGAGGAGTCCCTGCACCAGTTGCAGATCGGTGATGGACCGCGACACCACCTGGCCGGTGCGAATCTGGTCCTGACCACGTCCGTCGAGGCGTTGCAGGGCACCGAGCAGACCCAGCCTGAGGTCGTGCTGGACGTCGAGCGACAGCTTGCCCGCCAGCATCCGCCGGCCGTACTGACACGCGAAGCGCACACAGGCGAGGAGCGCGATCAGGAGTGCTGCAATGCCGATGACCTCGGTGGCGCGATCCGTACCTGCGGCGTCGACCGCGTACTTGGTGAGCAGCGGGAACGAGATGTCGATGCCCGCCGCGACGACCGTCACGGTCAGTGCCCCGACGGTCGCGCGGCGATGTGCCCAGCACTCGGCGCTGAGCCGGCGTATCCAGCCGGGCCGTGCCGTGTCGCGTACGCGCGTGGGCTCCCGCTCGATCACTGAGCCGGATGTACTCTCACCTGCCGCTGTGTCCACGTTAGCCACTGTGTCCACGTTAGCGCTGCGCTCCGACACCCCAGTCGGGGCGTTCCTCAGGTGATGTCGCGACTGCGGGTCAGGGCCCATCCGGCGAGGGTGAAGAGTGCCGTCCACACCACCACCGCGATCGGTGCGGCGGGCCACAACGGCAACCAGTCGATGTCGTTGCCCGCGGCCGCGTTGGCGACGGATCCCAGGGTGGCAGACACGGGGAGGACGTCGCCCACCGCGCCGATGCCGATGCCGCTGAGGATCGATCGCAGGATCATCTCGCCGAGGGTGTACCACACGACAAGTGAGATACAACTGCCTACGGAGGAGCCGGTCAGCATCGACATCCCGCCACCGATCAGCGCCCAGCATGCGGCAGCAACCAAGGCAGCGGCCAACATCGCGAAGAGGGAACCTCGCAGTGCGAAGTTCTCCCCGCCGAACGTCAGCAGCAGGGCGACGCTGACCATCTCGACGACGAGGCAGTAGAAGAATCCGAACGCGGCAGTGACGGCCAGTTTCGCGCCGATCACCCCGTCTCGGCCACGTGCGGTGAGGAAAGTGGTGGTCAGTGTCTTGTAGCGGAACTCGGTACCGGCATTCACTGCTCCGAAGAGGGCGGCGAAGAGCACGACGAGCGACAGGGCGACGGCCAGCCCGAACACCGTGGCAGCGAGGTTGGCGTCTGCCGGATCGGCGTCGAACGCGTCGGTGAAGGCGCGTAGTACCGGCAGGGAGATGGCGCTCGAGAACATCCCGACGACGAGCGGGGTCAGCCCGAGCATCCACCAGAACCGCAGCGTGGTGACCTTGCGGAATTCCGCGGTGAGCAGTGCGGTCATCGCGGACCTCCGGACATCGGACCCTGAGGGTGCGGGGCATACGCGGGCGGATACCCGGCCGGCGGGCCGTACCCCGGAGGCGGGCCGGCACCCGGTCGGCCGGGGTAGTGGGGCTGCTGGGGGTAGGCGGGAGGCGGGCCGTACCCGGAGGGCGCGCCCGCGCTCGCACCGGCAACGTACTGGCCGGTCGTCATCGACAGGAAGAGTTGCTCGAGGTCGATGTGCTCGGCCACGGCGCCGAAGATCGTCACTCCGGCTCGGGTGGCCACGGACTGCACGACGTCGAGTGCCGCACCCGTCACAGCGAGACGGCCGTCGGCCAGGGACCGGGCATCGACGATGCCTTGCGCGGCCAGAGCGGTCGCCAGCGCAGCGGGACTCGAGGAGGCGACCAGTAGGCGGCTCTGCTGCGACTTCCGCAGGTCCTCCATCCTTCCCTGATAGACAAGAGCGCCCCGACTGACGATGACCAGTGTGTCGACCGTCTGCTCGACTTCCCGGAGGATGTGGCTCGAGACGAGGACGGTCCGCCCGGAGGCGGCGAAGCCTTTCAGGAACTCCCGCAGCCACGCGATCCCCTCGGGATCGAGTCCGTTGGCCGGTTCGTCGAGGACAAGGATGCGCGGATCGCCCAGCAGGGCGGTGGCGAGCGAGAGGCGCTGCCGCATGCCCAGCGAGAATCCGCCGGACTTCCGCCCCGCCACGTCTTCGAGCCCGACCAGCGCGAGTACCTGGCGGGCCCGCGCGTCCGGCACCCCGATGGCCGAGGCGTACACCTTCAAGTGATCGAGCGCGGTGCGCGCAGGGTGCAGGCTCTGGGAGTCGAGCACGGCGCCGACCGTGCGGGCAGGATCTCGCAGGGCCCGAATCGGGACGCCCTCGACTGCGGAGGTTCCGGCGCTGGGCCGGACGAGTCCGAGGATCATCCGCAGCGTCGTCGTCTTACCCGAGCCGTTGGGGCCGAGGAAACCGGTGATCGAACCGTGCGGAACGGAGAAACTGAGGTCGGAGACGGCGGTGACGTTCTTGAAGCTCTTCGACAGCCCGCGCACCTCGATCGGCGCCGCGACACTTGCCGGCATTGCAGTGGTCAAGCCGTCCTCCCCTGAACACGATCGTGTGGAATCGACTCGACCCTACTGGGCTGCCGTCCCGATATTCACCAACTGGCGTACAGGGCTCTTCGGCGCAGCGCATTCTGTATGAAGTCGATTGGGGGCATACATGAGCAAGCACCACCACCATCACCGAGATGTTCTGGCGCCGGCGTACACGGGGCGAATGTCGGTGGAACCGTTCCCGGCGCTGCGGTTGCCGGACGAGGAAACCGATCCGCAGGCGGCCTACCGCTTCATTCACGACGAGTTGATGCTCGACGGTAGCTCGCGGCTGAACCTCGCTACGTTCGTGACCACGTGGATGGATCCCGAGGCCGACAAGCTGATGGCGGAGACGTTCGACAAGAACATGATCGACAAGGACGAGTATCCGGCGACGGCCGCGATCGAGTCCCGGTGCGTGTCGATGGTCGCTGATCTCTTTCACGCGCCGGATCTCTCCACCACCGACCCGGCCAGCGCTACGGGTGTCTCCACGATCGGGTCGAGCGAGGCGGTGATGCTCGCTGGTCTCGCACTGAAGTGGCGATGGCGCGCGCAGCGTCACGAGGCAGGCAAGGACGCCACCCGGCCGAATCTCGTTCTGGGCAGCAATGTTCAGGTGGTGTGGGAGAAGTTCTGCCGGTATTTCGACGTCGAGCCGGTCTACCTGCCGATGGAGAAGGGCCGGTACATCATCACGCCGGAGCAGGTACGGGGTGCGGTCGACGAGAACACCATCGGGGTGGTGGCGATCATCGGCACTACCTACACCGGTGAGCTCGAACCGGTGGCCGAGATCGCCGACACACTCGAGCAGCTGGCGGCGTCGGGGGGTCCCGACGTCCCGATTCATGTCGACGCGGCCAGCGGGGGTTTCGTGATCCCGTTCCTGCAACCGGAACTGTTGTGGGACTTCCGGGTCCCACGAGTCGTCTCGATCAATGTCAGCGGCCACAAGTACGGGCTGACGTATCCGGGTATCGGGTTTGTCGTGTGGCGCGCCGGTGAGTATCTGCCCGAGGGGCTGGTGTTCCGGGTCAACTACCTCGGCGGCGATATGCCGACGTTCACGCTGAACTTCTCGCGTCCCGGCAATCAGGTGGTGGGGCAGTACTACAACTTCCTGCGCCTCGGCCGAGCCGGGTACCGGGCGATCATGGAGACGTTGCGCGACACCGCTGTTCGTGTGGGTAAGCGCATCGCCGAAATCGAGCACTTCACGTTGATCAGCGACGGCAGTGACATCCCCGTGATCGCCTTCGAACTCGTCGGGGACCCCGGATTCACGGTCTTCGACGTGTCGCACGAACTCCGGGCGCGGGGTTGGCAAGTACCTGCCTACACGATGCCTGCCGACGCAGAAGAGGTGGCGGTGCTGCGCATCGTCGTCCGCGAGGGGTTCAGCGCAGACCTGGGATCGCTGGTCTCCGAGGCGATCGAGGAAGTCTGCGCCGAACTACGCGAGAAGGGCGGCGGACGTTCGGCGGCGCAGCACTTCGCGCACTGATCCGCTCGACAACCGGTCAGGCCTCGACGACTCGCAGCTGATCCGGCCAGCGGGCAGGTGCGGGACCGAAAGCTTGGCGCGCATTCTTCACGACGCCCTTGCCGATGGCCCGGTTTCCGGCGCCGCCGATCGCTGCGCCGATCCCGGCAGGCACGAGCTTGCCGAGAATCAGCGCGCTGCGCCGGGCCGCGTACTTGGTGACGAACTTGCGCAGCAGGCGGCTGTTCATGCCTCTCATCGTGGGGCCCGGGATGCGGCTGGTGATTGCCGTCCCCCAGTTCTTCGCGGTCACGCCCGTCGCCTTCTGGACGATCTCCATGCCCGATTCACCGAGTGCGACGGCCAGGACGAGCGCCCGGCGCTGTTGATGGTCGGTGGCGGAGATGCCGTGCACCGACGCCACGGCGAGCGTCAGCAACGCCGCTGATTCGAGGAAGAACGCGGACTCGGCGCCGACGGCCGCAATCGATGCCACCGTCCCGACACCGGGGACCGCGGCCGCGGCGCCCACTGCGCTGCCGCTACCCGTCACTGCCAGCAGGAACATCTTTTCCATGCGCTCGATGATCTGGGCGGGCGATTCGTCGGGATGTGAGCGGCGGACCCACTCGACGTACTTGGCCACAGCGGGTGCCTGCAATCTGCTCCCGTTGTCCAGAACCGAGACCAGAGCCTTCTCGATCCGTCCACCATTGTCAGCCATCGGGGCTCCCGTCTCGCCGTGTACTTCGAGTGTGCCGGATACGACTGTAGGTGGGAAAAAGACGGTGGCCGACGGCGGTGGCGGTGCTTACGCTGTTGTCGTGACTGTCGCGGGCAGCGTTTCTCCGGTTCGGGGCGTGTCCGACGGTGCGCGCCGTCGACCGGCCCCGCCGCTGCGCGCCCTGGTGTCGGGGTACGAAGGCTATCGCCTGACGGGATTCGAGCCCGGACTTCACCTCGGTCTGCCCTCGCCGTCGCTCACCGTCGTCGTGTCGCTCGATGCGCCCCTCGAGATCGCCGAGCAGGCCGCGGCGGAGCAGGCGCCCGGCTTCTACGACACGCTTGCCAGTGGCATCGCGACGGCGCCGGTGACGATTCGGCACGACGGCAATCAGCACGGGATCCAGCTGGCGTTGAGTCCCCGCGGTGCGCGGGCTCTGCTGGGCGTGCCCGCGTCGGCCCTCGGTGCCTGGGTGGTCGGACTCGACGACCTCCTCGGTGCCGATGCGACGGAACTGGTCGAACGGCTGTCCCTCGAACCGATGTGGGAGGAGAGGTTCCGCATTCTCGACGAGGTACTCGGGCGGCGCATCGCCGACGCGGAGATCGACCCCCATCTCGTGCGGGCCTGGACGTTGCTCGCCGGTGACGGGGCGGTGCGAGTGAATGCGGTTGCTCGCGACATAGGTTGGAGCAGAAGGCATCTGGTGAATCGATTCGTTGCGGAGTACGGCGTCACGCCCAAAGATGTGGCGCGTTTGTCGCGCTTTCACCGCTCGCACCGGATGCTGAAGCGGGCCCACTGCGTCACGCTCGCCGAGGTCTCCGCACGGTGCGGCTATTACGACCAGGCGCACATGGCCCGCGACTGGCGTGACCTCGCGGGTGTCGCACCGTCGCGGTGGCGCGAGAACGAACCGTTCTCATTTGTCCAAGACTCCGACCACGACGACGGCGCAGAGTGACGACATGACTACTTCGACGCAAATTACGTGTGTATGGCCCACCCTCGTCTACCGCGACGCGCGCGCCGCGATCCGCTTCCTCGTCGACACCTTCGGATTCGTCGAGAAGGCGGTGTACGGCGAGGGCGACCGGGTGGATCACGCCGAACTCGGCTGGCCGAAGGGCGGCGGGATCATGCTCGGCTCGCCCAGTGAGGACTCGGTCATCAGCGACCTGCCACCAGGGACGGGCTCGGTGTACCTCGTCGTAGACGATCCCGACG
Source organism: Rhodococcus sp. USK13 (assembly GCF_018343855.1). NCBI lineage: Bacteria > Bacillati > Actinomycetota > Actinomycetes > Mycobacteriales > Nocardiaceae > Rhodococcus > Rhodococcus sp. USK13. The sequence goes on from NZ_CP069242.1 coordinate 3,169,626, forward strand.
CCCTCCACCAGCGCGCGGTCGCTGCAGGCGCCACGATCGTTCGCGGACTGCGGGACGAAGACTACGGATCGCGCGGATTCACCTGCCGTGATCCCGAGGGCGTGTTCTGGAGCTTCGGCACGTACACCGGCGCGTAGACGGCCCCACCCGCTCAGGCGCCGTGGCCCGCGGGCACTTCCTCCCCGGTCCGCGGCGGGGGCGGCGGTGTGCCGGTCCCGAACGGCCTGCCACCGAGCTGCGCGCGTCCGTGCGGCTGCAACCAGCCCGACAGGTCCGGGCCTTTCGGGACGATGCCGGTGGGATTGATGTCGGTGTGCACCATGTAGTAGTGCTGCTTGATCTGAACGAAGTCGATGGTGTCCCCGAATCCCGGGGTCTGGAACAGGTCACGCGCGTAGCCCCACAAGGCAGACATCTCACTGAGCTTGTTGCGATTGCACTTGAAATGCCCGTGGTAGACGGCGTCGAATCGGGCCAATGTGGTGAACAACCGCACATCCGCCTCGGTGATGGTGTCGCCCACGAGGTACCGGCGGGTGGTCAGCCGCTCCTCGAGCCAGTCGAGGCGCGCGAACAGGCGGTCGTATGCGGATTCGTAGGCGCTTTGTGAACCGGCGAAACCGCAGCGGTACACGCCGTTGTTGACATCACGGAAGACGAGCTCGGCCACCTCGTCGATCTCGTCGCGAAGCTCCGCCGGGTAGAGCTCGGGCGCTCCCTCGCGGTGGTACTGCGTCCACTCGGTGGACAGATCGAGGGTGATGTGCGGATAGTCGTTGGTGACCACCTGCCCGGTGGGCACGTCGACGATCGCGGGAACGGTGATGCCGCGCTCGTAGTCCGGGAAACGCGCGAAGTAGGCGTCCTGCAGGCGCGGGATCTTCAGCACGGGGTCGACCTCGCCCGGGTCGAGGTCGAAGGTCCAGCTCCGCTTGTCGTGGGTCGGGCCGCACAGGCCCATCGACAGCACGTCCTCGAGTCCGAGCAGCCGCCGCACGATGATCGCCCGATTCGCCCAAGGACACGCTCGCGCGGCCACGAGTCGATAGCGGCCCGGCTCGACCGGGTACCCGTCTCGTCCGTCAGCGGTGATCCGCGTGGCGATGTAGTGAGTGTCCCGAGTGAACTCGGAACCGGGATCGACATAGCCGGCCGAACCCGATTCGTCCTGTTTCTGCTCAGTCATGATCGACCCGTCCTCGTCCGTCGATGGTGTCTCACAGCGTACTTCGCGCGACGGTGACCTCGATGTACGTTCCGAGTTCGCGGTAACCCGAGCGGGCAGCGAGCCGACGGGAGGCCGGGGCGTCGCGCGGTGCGCGGAACTGGGCGATCAGTCCGCTGTCGAGCGCATCGTCGGTGGCGATTCCGGCGGCCTGGGTGCCGAGCCCCCGGCACCGGAAGAGGGGAGCGGTGAGGACCGCGACATCGGCGACGAATCCCTGGAATTCGCTGTACCCGGCGGAACTGACCGGCTGCTGCGCGTCGTCCAGGATCGTGAACCACCGGTCTCGAGTGCTCAGGTGGGCTTCGGTCACGTCGTCCGGTGGGCAGACGGTCTCCAGTTCCCGCACGTGCCCGCGGTCGTCCGACACCACAGGCGGTCGCCCGGTCACCGGTTCCTGATAGTCGCTGGTGAACCAGAGCGTGAGCGGTCCGGAGCAGCGGCCCGAACGATCCTGGACGAGGCCGAGCAGAGTTGCGGGTTCGGTCAGGTCCCGGTCCGAGAGTCGTTCCGCGCGCCGGAGTATCCAGTCGGGACCCACCATGGCCGAGGTGCCCCCCAGGTCGAGGAAACGGAGGGTGTCCGCCTCGGGATCGGCACGGGTGGCCCGGCCGGGCCTGTCCGTGAGCGTGTCGTCGGGGAGTCCGAGTTCACGCGACCAGGCGAGTCGAACGATGTCGAGATGATGCGGATCCACGCAGCAACGGTAACCGCTGATCCCGTGTGGCCGGTCCGGTATATTCCGTGTGGAGTATTCGATGGCGGAAGGCGATGCGGATGGTGCTGACGCCGCTCGCCGTCACCATTCTCGGTTTACTCAACGAGCGAACGATGCACCCGTACGAGATGTACCAACTCGCCGACACCCGTCGCGGACGCCTGGTGAAGATCAGGCCGGGATCGCTCTACCACACCGTCAACAGGCTCGAGGCCGAACGCCTGGTGCGCACCACGGGCACCGATAGGGCGGGCAACCGGCCCGAGCGCACGATGTACGAGATCACGGACTCCGGGCGGGACGCCCTCGGCCGCCGGGTGAGCGACATGCTCGCCGCCCCCGCCCGGGAGTACCCGCAGTTTCCGCTCGCGCTCGCGGAGGCGCACAACCTCGAGTCTGGTGCGGTAGTAGACCTGCTGCGCGAGCGTCTCGGCCGCCTCGATCAGGAGATCGACGAACTCGTGGCCTCCGCCGACGGCAACGAGGCACCGCCGCGCATCTTCAACCTGGGGAACGAGTATCTGCTCACTGTCGCCCGCGCGGAACGCGACTGGCTCCGCGCGCTCGTGAGCGATATCGACTCCGGAACGCTGTCCTGGCTGGAATTCCTCGAAGGCCTGACATTCGCACGCCCGGACCATTCCGGTTCAGCAAAGGATTGACGATGGATACCGAGAGCACCGCACGACTTGCCGCCGCCCCGCCCGAACAGGGCAACCCCTGGCCCGCTCTGTGGGCGCTGGTCATCGGGTTCTTCATGATCCTCGTCGACAGCACCATCGTGGCGGTGGCCAACCCGGCGATCCTGACAGACCTGCGTACCGACATCACCAGCGTGGTGTGGGTCACCAGCGCCTACCTGCTGGCGTACGCGGTTCCCCTCCTCGTCACCGGCCGGCTCGGTGACCGATTCGGACCCAAGAACGTCTACCTGATCGGCCTCGTGCTGTTCACCGGCGCATCGCTGTGGTGCGGCCTGTCCGGAACCGTCACGATGCTGATCGTCGCCCGGGTGTTCCAGGGACTCGGTGCCGCGCTGATGACACCGCAGACGATGGCCGTCATCACCCGTACCTTCCCGCCTGACGGGCGCGGCAGGGCGATGGGCCTGTGGGGCGCGGTGGCGGGCGTCGCGACGTTGGTCGGTCCCCTCGCAGGCGGTGTGCTCGTGGACAACCTGGGCTGGGAATGGATCTTCATCGTCAACGTGCCGGTCGGCGTGATCGCGTTCGTGCTCGCATGGCGGCTCGTTCCCGCGCTCGAAACCCACGCGCACAAGTTCGACATCCCGGGTGTCGTGCTCAGTGCGTCGGGCATGTTCCTGCTCGTGTTCGGCATCCAGGAGGGCAGTTCGTACGACTGGTCGAGAATCGTGTGGCTGTCGATCGGCGCCGGGGTGGTCCTCATCGGGATCTTCGTCTGGTATCAGTCGTGGAATCGCAAGGAACCGTTGCTGCCGTTGAGCTTGTTCCGGGATCGCAACTTCGCCCTCGCCAACGTCGGGATCACCGCGATGGGGTTCGCGGTCACGGCCATGGTTCTGCCACTGATGTTCTACACGCAAGGCGTGCGCGGCCTGTCGCCTACGGAGTCGGCCTTGTTGCTGGTGCCGATGGCTGTCTTCACCGGTGTGTTCGCCCCGTTCGTCGGGAGGCTGGTGGACCGTACCCACCCGCGGTACATCGCCGGTACGGGCTTCCTGCTGTTCGCGATCGCGCTGGGCTGGCTGGCGATGGTCATGTCGCCCGGTGTCGCCATCTGGCAGCTGCTGCTCCCCATCGGTCTGATCGGCCTGGCCAATTCGTGTATCTGGTCCCCGCTCGCTGCCACCGCCACCCACAATCTGCCGCCGCATCAGGCGGGCGCAGGGGCCGGCGTGTACAACACCACCCGCCAGGTCGGGGCCGTGCTCGGCAGCGCCGCCATCGGCGCGCTCATTACTGCGCGGCTGTCCGCGCAGGGGATGGCAGGCGGTAGCCAGGACGCCGGTGTCGGCGAGCTGCCCGAGGTCATGAAAGACCCGTTCGCCACGGCCATGTCCCAATCGGTGTGGCTACCCGCCGCGATTCTGCTGGTCGGCTTCGTTGCGTCCGTCTGCTTCGCCCGCCCGCTGCGGGAGAAGGATTCCGACGACACCGTCGACGTCGAGACGAGCAGCGAATCGTCGCTACAGGACTGACGTTGCCGGTGTGGCAGTGTGGCGGCATGACCGATCCCGCTGTCGCATCGCACCCCACCCGACTCGAACGCGTCCGCACCGATGCGGGTGCCGAGTTCGCGACCCTCACGTTCGCCCACGGCCCGCTGAACCTTTTCGACCAGGCCATGTTCGACGCCGTCCAGGCCGATGTCCCGACTCTCACCGAAGACCCGCCGCGTGCCGTGCTGCTGCGTGCGGAGGGCAAAGTGGTGTCGGCGGGCGTCGACGTCCATCTCTTCGACGGGCTCAGCGCCGAGCAGGCTGCGGATTTGTGGCAGCAGCTGTTCGCGGACATCTGTCATCCGATCGAGGCACTGCCGTGCCCGGTGGTCTACGCCGCCCATGGACTGACCCTGACTGCGGCATTCGAGATCGCCCTCGCCTGCGACATCATTCTGGCCGCACCGAAGGCGAAGTTCGGTTTGGTCGAGACAGTGGTGGGTCTGACTCCGTCGATGGGGGGACCTCAGCGACTGGCCGAGCGTGCCGGTTCCGGCCGTGCCCGCGAACTGGTGATGACCGGAGATCTGTACGACGCCGCGACACTGCAGGGTTGGGGTGTGGTGAACGCGGTCCACGACGACGTCGACACCGAGGCCCGGGCACTGACCACGCGCCTTGCGGACGGACCGACCCGCGCCCACGATGCGACGAAACAGATCATTTCCGCATGGCGATCCGGTGGAGTGGCGCACGCCGACTCGATCACACCGGAAGTGTCCGGCGCGCTCTTCGAGACCGAAGATCTGTCGGGTGCGGTCCGCAGTTTTCTTACCGACGGGCCGGGCAAGGCCTCGTACCGAGGCCGCTAGAGTCGCCCGGACTGTGCACACGATTGTGACCGGCGTCATATAGTCGGGGCAGCGTTCCGGTCAGTCAGCGGAGGTCCACATGCCGTCGTCCCTCGTCGAGTACCCGTGCAGTTCCGCCTTCTTCCACGACGACCGGATGGCCCGCGGACGCGACGGCCTCCTCCGGTACGGCGCTCTCACGCCGTCACTCACCGAACTGCTCGACATCGCCGTGCACCGTTACGCGGGCAGGGTGGCGGTCGAGGAGGACAGTGGCCGGACGCTCACCTTCTCGCAGTTGTGGACGTCGGCGGCCCGGGTGGCCGGCGGCCTGAAAACGAGGGGAGTCGAGATCGGCGACCGGGTGGCCGTCCGGCAACCGGTGGGAGTGCGATGGGTCGAAGCCTTCCTCGGCGTCCTCCTCGCAGGCGGGGTACCGGTCGGGGTGGGTCCGGAACTGGACCGGTCCGCCACCGACACGGTCCTCGCCGACAGCGAGTCGGTGATGGTCCTCGACGGGGAGCTTCCCGACGGAATCTCGTTCATCGACGACGGCGCCGGTCCGGAGGAACTGGTGCTGCTGTCGTACACCGGTGACGGCTCGCCCAAGGGTGTCGAACTGAGCAACGAGAACGTCCTGTCCACCCTCGAATCGGTGATCCACGCGCGGCGGTTCAGCTCGGAGGGACTGCGTAACTTGCTGGTCGACCCCGAACTGCACACCGTCGGATCGCTCGTCGAATTATTGTCGACACTCGTGGTGGGCGGCACCGCCCTGTTGACGACGAGCACGGATTCCGCGTCGTGGCGTGGAACGGGCGCCGACGTTCTGACTGCGGCGCCGGCCACCCTCCTGCGTGCGGTCGAGGAGTCCCCGGTGACCAACTTCGGTCGTCGGGCAGTGCGGTGGATCGACTACAGCGGCGCCGGCCTGTCCGTCGAGCAGGCCCAGTTCCTGCGCAGAACATTCCCGGCCGCCAAGCACTTCCTGGGGTGGGGGATGACCGAAACGTGCGGCGCCGGACTGGCCCTTCCCGACGAATGTGCATTGACCCACGCCGGAAGTGTGGGAATCGCGTTCGGTGGAATGGAGGTGGCGCTGTTCGGCCCGGAAGCGCAGCACGGATTCGGTGAATTGTGCTGTCGGGGACCGGGTGTGACACGTGGCTACTGGAACCGCCCGGAGGCCACCGCACGGAGCTTCATGGGTGGCTGGTTTCACACCGGCGACACCGCGAGTATCGACGGCGACGGCTTCGTCCGTATCGTCGAACGCGACGTCGCCGCCTAGGCGCCGAGAAAGCAGGCACCATTCCCGTGAACCTCCCCGTCGCCGAGTTGCACATGCACATCGAGGGGTCGCTCGAACCCGAGCTGATCTTCGGGCTCGCCGAACGCAACGCGGTGCCACTGCCGTACGCGGACCTGGACGATCTGCGTTCGCGGTACGAATTCACCGACCTGCAGTCCTTCCTCGATCTCTACTTCGCCAACATGCAGGTTCTGCGGACCGCCCAGGATTTCGCCGACCTGACCCGCGCCTACTTCGCCCGGGCATCGGCGGCCGGTGTGGCGCACGTCGAGTTCTTCTTCAATCCGCAGGCGCACATCAATCGTGGTGTGCCGCTGACCGAAGTTCTCGACGGAATCATGGACGCTGTCGCCGGCAGCGAGCGCGAGTTCGGGCTCAGTAGTGCGGCTATCGCTGCAATTCTGCGTGACCGTCCGGTCAGCGAAGCGGAGGAGATGTTCTCGGAGATTCTTCGGTTGCAGTCTCCGATCATCGGGCTGGGACTCGATTCGGCGGAGAAGGGCAATCCGCCGTCACTGTTCGAGGACGTCTTCGCCCGCGCCCGCGCGGAAGGATTGCACGTGGTGGCGCACGCCGGCGAAGAGGGTCCGCCGGAGTACATCTGGCAGGCGCTCGACCTCCTCGGTGCCGAGCGCATCGACCACGGCGTGCGAGCCCTCGAGGACCCGGCGCTCGTCGAACGACTGGTGGACGAGGAGATTCCCCTCACCGTGTGCCCGCTGTCCAACGTGCGCTTGTGCGTTGTCGACTCCCTCGCCGAGCATCCTCTGCGGACCATGCTCGACGCCGGACTGGTGGTCACCGTGAACTCCGACGATCCCGCCTATTTCGGTGGATACGTCGACGACAATTTCGCTCAGCTGCGTGATCAGCTCGGGCTCACGGACGCCGAACAAGACACGTTGGCGCGCAACTCCATCAAGGCCTCGTTCGCGACCGAGGCACGCAAAGCGGAACTTCTCCGGCGCTGAGGTTCAGTCGGTCAGCCCGGCGTCGCCGACACTGGTGACGGCCGCCAGCACGTCGCGATCGCGCCCGAAAGGGCCCACCACGCAGAGCCCGACCGGGATTCCGTCGTCCGTGCGTAGGGGCACCGTTGCACTGGGAAGGCCGGAGATGGTCGCCAGCGAGGTGAGCATTCCGGTGGTGCGCATGATGTTCCGGAAGCGTTCGCCGCTCGGGTCGTTCTGCCTCGGCGGCGCAGCCGAGGAGGTCGCAGGCAGCACGAGCAGACTGTTCCCGATGAAACGGGTGATTGTGTCGGAGGCCTCGGCCAGCACTCTCATCTGGCGGGCGTACGTCGAGTCCCAGATCCGCCCTGCGGCGGCGAAATTGCGGCGCGGTTCGTCACTGAGCGAGGTGATCGCCTGCCCGATCCACTCGCCGTGCAGCCGCCACGCCTCGTACCCCTGCACGTCGCTGACGGCGTCGTACCAGTCGGGTAACCGGCCGATGTCCGTGTCGGTGCGCACGAGTCGCGGCAGGCTGCTCTTCTCCCAGGCGGTGAGTGCGCGCCGCACCGCAGCGAGGACACCGGCGTCGGCGACGGCATTGATTCCGTCCGAACTCAGCGCCGTGGCGAAGGGGCGCTCCGCTGTGAGCGGAAGCAGCACGCCCGACACGGCTGCGAGAGTGTCGATGTCGCTGCACACCCACGCTGGAGTGTCGAAGGTCGGGCAGAGGGGAAGGAGGCCTTCACTGGACACGGCACTGCGCGACGGCGAGAACCCGTACAGGCCTTGATACGACGCGGGGATGCGGACGGACCCGGTGGTGTCGATTCCGAGTCCGATGTCGGCCTCGCCCTGAGCGACCGCACTCGCCGCCCCCGACGTTGCTCCGCCCGGTAAGCGGTCCTCCGCCCGTGGATTCGGCGGCGTCCCGAACTGCTGATTGACACCCGAATGGCCGTAACCGAGGTCGTCGGTCTGAGCAATACCCACGACCTCGGCGCCGTGCTCGAGAAGACGTGCCACCGCTATGGCGGTGGTGGTTTCGACGGGCGCCCCGGCCAGCCACCGCCCACTGCCTGCCCCGATCTGCCTGCCGGCCACGGCATACAGGTCGGTGACTGCAACCCGTAGTCCGGCAAGCGCGCCGTCACCGGTCGGCGCGACGAGCGGAGCGCCCTGCAGACGCCACGTCGCCTTGTCGGTGGGCACGAACTCGGAGGTGCCTGCGTTCGGGTCGAACAGGCTGCCGTCGGGCAACGGGGGGACTTCCGGGTCGTGGAGGCGTTCGCCGCAGGCGCCGAGCACGGTGACGCCGAGCGCTGCCGCTCCGGAGATTCCGGCAACGCGGAGAAATGCGCGACGATCGAAAGATCGACTGGGGGGCACCTAGACCACGTTAGCGACCGAGGACCTGCTGCAGGTACGCGTTGCCGAACATTCGCGCGGAATCGTACTTGTCGCGTGCGGAGACGAACCTGTCGAAGTCGGGGTAGGTGGTGCGCAGGTCGTCGGCCGTGCGGCCGTGCATCTTTCCCCAATGCGGACGGCCGTCCACCGCGCGGGCTATGGCTTCGACCGCCGTGAAGTAGGGCTCGTGGTCGCGGCGGTAGTACTGATGGACCGCGATGTATGCCGTGTTCCGGCCGTTCGCCGTCGACAACCACACGTCGTCCGCGGCGGCAAACCGCACCTCTACGGGGAACGCCACCGTGAAACCGGAATTCTCGACCCACGAATCGATGGCGGCGAGGGCATCGGGGAGTGCCTCGACGGGTACCGCGTACTCCATCTCGCGGAACTTCACCCGCCGCTGCGACGCGAAGACGCGATAACTCCGATCCGTGTACTCGCGTGTGCCCAGAACGCGACAGGAGAGCTGGTTGATCTTCGGGATCGCCGACGGCGCAAGGGTAGCCACCCGATTGATGCCCTCGAAGACGACATTCGCGAGCACCTCGTCGTCGACGTAGGCGCGGAGCGGGTGAAGGGGCGAGATCGGAGTGTCGCCGGGCAGCCGGGTATTGCGCTTGGTGAGCACCCGCCGAGTGTGGGGAAACCAGTAGAACTCGAAATGGTCCACCCCGGTGCGGTCGTGGTCGAGCCGATCGAGCGTCGAGTCCAATGACCCGGGCGCCTCCACAGCGTGTATCACGAAGTGCGCGACGCACTGCAACGTGACCTTGGAGATGATTCCCACAGCGCCGAGGCCCAGACGCGCAGCCTCGAACAAGTCGGGATTCTCGGCCGGCGAACATTCGACGATCGAACCGTCGGCCAGCACCACCTGCAATGCGCGGACCTGAGTGGCGAGGCCACCGAAACGCCCTCCGGTGCCGTGGGTGCCGGTCGAGAGGGCGCCCGCCACCGATTGCACATCGATGTCGCCGAGATTGATCATGGCCAATCCGCGGTGCCACAGTTGTTCGTTCAGCTCGTACAACCGGGTGCCCGCGAATACGGTGACGAGAGCGCCTGCACGGTCGTCGAGCGTCACGGATTCGATTCCGGACAGATTGTCGAGGCTGACGAGAATCCCGTCCGTGACTGCGACCCCGGTGAACGAATGCGCAGCTCCCACCGCCTTCACGCGAAGCCCTCGCTCCGCGGCCTCGGATACCAGGGCGCTCAGCTCGTCGACGGAACGGGGCGTCGCATAACGGTACGGGCTTGCCGTTTCGGTGCCCGCCCAGTTGTGCCACGTGTCCTGTCCCATGGGCTCATCATGAACCTGGACGCTCGTCCAGGCAATGACGGCTCCTGCGCAACCCCGTGTTGTCCCGTGCCGGTACGGCCTCAGGTCCTACGATCGGAGAATGCTGAACAGGCTCCCCGCGGACGAACGTCGCGCTCAACTCGTCGAATCGGCCCTCTCCATCGCGGAGCAACGCGGCGTCGCTTCGGTCACGGTTCGAGCCGTAGCCGAGGAGGCCGGCGTGTCGCTCGGGGTGGTGCATTACTGCTTCGAGAGCAAGGAAGAGTTGCTCGCCGCAATGGGGGAGAGCCTGATATTGCAGCTCAGCGAATCGATGAGGCTGGCTTTCGGGCAGGTGCGGCACGCGTCGGACCTGCGGGGGGCCGCGGGATTGCGTGAACTTCTCCACATCGGGATCAGCGGGATGTGGCCGATTATCGAGGCCACCCCGGACCAGCAGCTACTCACCTACGAAATCACCGCCCAGGCGCTCCGGCATCGCGCCTCCGGTAGTGAACGGGCGGGCGACATCGCCGGGCGGCAATACCGCACCATGGACCATGAGGCCATCGAGTTCCTCGCGGAGTGTGCGCGGATTGCCGACGTCGGCTGGAGCACGCCCGTCGAGTCCATCGCGCGTTTCGGCCTGGCCATGCTGGACGGGTTGGTGCTGCGGTGGCTCGTCGACCGCGACAGCGAGGCCATGATCGCGGCGCTCGACGACCTGGTGCACATCATCGCGTCGAAGGCCGTCGAGCACTCCTGATCCTGGGGACTCGACCGACCGAGACAATCTGGACAATCGTCCAACACGGTGGTTCACTGACGGTTCGAGTCAGCCTCCCGCGGCAACGATTGGACGAACCGTGACCCCCACGCTCGACCGCCTCATCGCCTCCACGGCGGAGGTCGATCCACCGTTGGCCGCGGTCGACCTACCGACCCTGCGCGCCAACGCGCAGGATCTCGTGCGACGAGCCGGGGGTACACCGGTCCGCGTCGCCAGCAAGTCGGTACGCTGCCGCGCGGTCCTCGAGGTCGCGCTCGGCCGAAGTCTTACGGCCGACAACGGGTTTCGCGGCATCATGACGTACTCGCTGCGCGAAGCCATGTGGCTCGCCCGCTCCGGCGCCCAGGACATTCTCATGGGATATCCCACCGCGGACCGCGGCGCGCTCGCCGAACTGGCGTCCGACCCCGTTCTTCTCGACCGAATCACGCTGATGGTCGACAGCGACGAGCACCTCGACCTCATCGCCGCCGCAGCAGGCACCGAATCCGTCCCCGCCAGGCTGTGCATCGACGTGGACGCGTCGCTGCGCCTCGGGCCCGTGCATGTGGGAGTACGCCGTTCACCGCTGCGCCTACCGTCGCAGGTCGCCGGTCTCGCCACGCGCGCCGAGAAGCGCGGATTCGCCGTCGTCGGGGTGATGTTCTACGAGGCCCAGATCGCCGGGTTACCCGACTCCAGCCTGCCGGTGAGATGGGTCAAACGCGCGTCGGCGAAGGAACTCGCCACCCGTCGCAGCGCCGTCGTGGATGCGGTGCAGACGGCTGTGGGGACCCTCTCCATCGTGAACAGCGGAGGCACCGGCTCCCTGGAGGTGAGCTCGGCAGACCCGGTGGTCACCGAGGTGACCGCCGGATCGGGTCTGTACGTTCCCACCTTGTTCGACCGGTACCGGTCCTTCCGTCCGCATCCCGCCCTGTACTTCGCACTGCCTGCGGTCCGCCGACCTGCGCCCGCAATCGCCACCTTGCTCGGCGGCGGCTACATCGCTTCCGGACCTGCAGGCTCCGCCCGCGTGCCCAGGCCCGTGTGGCCCACCGGCCTGGCTCTGCTGCGCAACGAAGGTGCCGGGGAGGTACAGACACCCGTGACCGGGAGGGCGGCACGGTCACTCGCGGTCGGCGACCGCGTGTCGTTTCGGCACGCGAAGGCGGGTGAGCTGTGCGAACGATTCACCGAGCTGCATCTTGTCGAGTCGGACGGCTCCCGCACCGTGGTACCTACCTATCGCGGCGAAGGTCAGTGCTTCGGTTGATCCGTGCACAGGCGCATGAAGGCGCCGAGTTCGGTCAACCCTTCCGGTGTGCTCGGCATGTACCGCGTCAGGGATTCCGATCGGACGATGACGGCAGCCCACTTGCCGCGGGAGACGGCCACATTCATCCGGTTACGGGACAGCAGGAACGACATACCGCGGGGCACATCCTCGATCGCGGACGCCGTCATCGACACGATAGCGACGGCCGCCTCGCGTCCCTGGAACTTGTCGACCGTTCCCACCTCTACCTTGTCGAGTCCGACCGCCGCGAGATCCCGCTCGATGAGCGCCACCTGGGCGTTGTACGGCGCCACCACCAGAATGTCGGATTCGCCCAGTGGGCGCGTGCCGTCGAACTCGCTGGGGTCGGTCCACCCGGCCCCGAGCAGCTTGGTGATCCGATTGACCACTTCCCGCGATTCCTCGGGTGATTGGGTGGCATTGCCCTGATGATCGACGACGACCGTGTGCACTCCTGGTTCCATGCCGTCCAGTCTTCTCGCGGTGCTTGCCGTTTCCTGAGACCGAAGCTTCCCGTCATACGACAGCACCGACACCGGTGCGCACAGCTGCGGGTGCATCCGCCAGGTGCGTTCGAGGAAGTAGCCCCGGCTCGGGGGTAGCGCACCGTGCCCCTCGGCGAGCCAGCCCAGCGCGGACGTGTCCACGGGTTCGGGATGAGTGCCTTGACTGACCTGCGGAAGCTGCTGCGGGTCACCGAGTAGCAGGAGGTTACGGGCAGCGCCGCCGACCGCGATGGTGTTGGCCAGCGCGAACTGTCCGGCCTCGTCGATCACCAGAAGATCGAGACTTTCGGGTGGCACCCGATCGGTATTCGCGAAATCCCAGGCCGTACCCCCGATCACGCATCCGGTGGTCTCCGCCTCGGCGATGAATCCGGGATAGTCGTTGGAGCCGATCTCCGTCCACGTTGCAGCGCGGTGCCGTCCGTCCTTTTTCGCCACCAACTCCGCGGGCACGCCGGCTTTGACGATACCGCCGAGCATGTTCTCGATGACCGAATGTGATTGCGCCACAACTCCCACCCGCCAGTGGTGTTGCTCGACGAGAGTCTTGATCACGCGGGCGCCGGTGTAGGTCTTGCCGGTGCCGGGCGGCCCCTGAACGGCGACGTAGGAACTGTCGAGGTCGAGGAGGGCGGCGGTGATGGCCGCCGCGTAGTCGGTGCCCTGAATCGATGGAAGCGCTCGTCCGCTCCGGGTCCGAGGGTCGAAGCGCCGCAGGATGTCTGCCGACGCGCACAGGGGAAGGTCGGGCAGGACTTCGCACATTGTGTCGGCTGCGGACGCAACAGCCGATTCGATGCGGTCCGTCGTGATCGGCGGACCGGGGGTGACGGCCACCGGCAGCTCGGCATACTCCTCGCCGCCGAGAAGCTCCTCGACCGTCACGACGTCGCGGCGACGCTCGTCCTTGGCGACCTCGAGCACGCTGACGGTGGACGTCCCCCTCTGCTGAGGGTTGTCACCCGCGACCGCCTCGGGTGCGGGAGTGTCGTACAGCGCGTACATCGTGGTCTTGGGGCCGACGGTGCTGCCCGTTCCGAAGCGTCCGGTGAGTGTCAGGCGCCGACGAAGCTTGCGTTGCCGCGGTGTGCTCTTGTGCCAGGTCTCCTCGACGGCGGCCGTGGCGACCACCAGAACGTCCCGAATGTCCGACAGCTCGTCGGCAGGGACGACGAGACGGTCGAAGTGCGCCCACCAGAAGGGCTTCCGCTCCCGGCGGTGATATCCGACCGCGGCCGCCATGAGGGCGGCCGCCTGCTGATCGTGCCCGCGGGTGTCGCCGGTTCCGGAGCCGGCGAACTGTCGTAGAGCCGATTCCGTGGGCGTCGACTCGTCCGCGGCGGGAGAGGATGCCGCGCCCGGCGGCCGGAGAGCGACACCATACTTCTCGGCCTGGGACAGCAACCAGTTCCGCAATCTCAGTGTGGAATCGCAGTCGTACTCGTTGTAGTCGGCGATGCCTTGCAGCAGGTCGCGGGCCTCGTCGAGGCGGCCGTTGTCACGGTGATCGCAATAATCGGCGTAGGCGACCACGGACGCCGCGGCATTGGTGACGTCTCCGTCGCGCGGCTGCTCGGGCATGTACAGCGGTTCGAGTTTCTTGATGCTGTAGGAACGTTCGCCGATGCGCAGGGCTGAGCGGACCACGGGATACAGGTCGACGAGAACGTTGTCGCGCAACAGATTGTCGACGCACTCCTCACCGACTCCGTGGCGCCCCGCCAGCCGTAGCAGCGCCGACTTCTCGTACGCGGCGTAATGGTAGATGTGCATGTCGGGGTAGCGGGCGCGGCGGTCCATGACGTAGTCGAGGAAGTCGACGAGGGCCTGACGCTCCTCGGCGCGGCTGTGTGCCCAGAAGGGCCGGAACACCGGGGCGGCGGACTTCTCGCCCGCCGTCGGCCCCTCGACGACACCGAAAAGGTACTCGAGACCCCAGTCGGACGAGCCGTCCTCGGCCCACAGCGGGTCTCCCTCGAAGTCGAAGAAAATGTCCCCGTCGTCCGGTGCGGGCAACCCGCCGAGTGCGCCGGGCGAGTACACCTCGAATTCGGGTGTTCCCGATGCCTCCTGCCGTAGCTGCAGCGCGGCCTGGGCGCGGAGCGAGTCGAGACTGCGCTCGGCGAGACCGTCGACGTTACCCGTGTGCGCTGCAAGCGCATCGATGGTGTCGATACCGCCCGCGATCAGCCGACTCCGCTGCGTCGAACGCATCCCGGCCACGAGCAGGAGGTCGCGGTGCCCCTCTACCTCCGGCCCGCAGGTGTCGCACCGGCCGCACGCCGTGTACCGGGGATCACCCCACTCGGTGAGCGACTGCTCGTCGCGGTGTTCGTCGAGTACCCGTTCGAGGGCGGACCGGCGGGCGGAATACACCGGCGCGATGTCACCGAGGGAGTGCGACGAGTCGCTGTCGTCGCCCAGCAGCAGGTGCACCTCCGGGGAGGTGGGAATGCCGTTGCGCTGCAAGGCTTCCGCGTACGCGGCGAGTTGCAGGAGGGCTGACACCTTGGCGTGTCGGGAGAGCTTCGTGTCGTAGACGGCGTACGTGTCACCGTCGCGGACGAGAAAGTCGCAGAAACCCAGGAAGCGGCCGTCGAAGAACGTTCCCTGGTACACGACGTCGGCACCGGCCCGGATCGCCTCGACGGTAGCGGAATTGGCCTCGAACAAGCCGAGCGCGGTGTAGTCGGGGCGATCGATCGTGACCACTCCGTCACCGAAGACAGCGCGGAACTGCTCGAGCCTGCGGTGTTCGTGTGCGTCACCGAGGCTGGAGGTGCGCCGCAGCATGGGGTCGTCGGAAGGGGAACAGGCCGCGCCGGCCGCCGCGAACCCGAGGGTGGCGTCCAGTCGACGCAGCAAGGCGAACTCGCACGTGGCAGCCGCGGCGAGATCACTCGCGCTGTAGACGATCGTGTCGTCGAGGAGGAACACAGCTATGTCCCCAGTTCTGCCGGTGAGTTCACGCGCCCGATTGTGCCATCGGGGTGTGACAGCCCCAGAATGGCAGCCATGCCATTCTTCGACGGCCACTCCGGGCGAGTGCACTACCGGCATTGGCCGGCCGACAATCCGGTCGCCCAGCTCGTGTTCTTTCACGGGATGGGTCAGCACACGGGTCACTACCATCGCTTCGCGCGCGCCCTGACGTCGGCAGGTATCGGCGTGTGGGGCATCGACCAGGCAGGACACGGCCTGTCCGAAGGCGACCAGCCGGGATCCGTCGCGGAACTGGCCGAGGACGGCGCGCTCCTCACCGCCCTCGCCGAAGAAAGCGCACCACACGTCCCGACGGCGTTGATGGGACATTCGCTCGGTGCCGCCGTCTCGATGGAACTCCTCGCGCGTGGCAACGCGGGCTTCCGGTGCGCGATTCTGTGCGGAACACCGAAGTCCGCCGCCGCGGCGCAGACGGCGGACATGTTGGGCCTTCTCGAGATGCCGCTGCTCGTCGTGCACGGCGTGGACGACCGCATCGCACCCATCGACCCGATCCGGTCATGGGCGACGGGAATCGCCGGCCTCGAGTTTCGGGAGTTCGACGACGCCGGCCACGACCTACTGCACGAGAAGGTTCACCCCGCTGTCACCGCGGTGGTACGCGACTTCATCCTGGACGCCGCTGTGCGCCCGTGAGCGGCCGAGGAGTCGATGCACTCCTCGGCCACTCACGGGCGGCGAGCCGGTTACGCGTAGATGGCCTCGATGGCCGCGCCGTGTTCCTTGTGGATGACGTTGCGCTTGAGCTTCAGCGTGGGGGTGAGTTCGCCGGTTTCCTGCGAGAAATCGACCTCGAGGATCCGGTACTTCTTGATCCGTTCCGGGTTGGACACCTTCTTGTTGCCCTCGGCCACGGCCTCGTCGATCTCCGCGACCAGGTCCGGGTTCTTGACCAGTTCGGACACCGGTGTGTCGGCGGCCAGCCCGTGACGTTCTTTCCAGCCGGGGAGGGTCTCGGCGTCGAGGGTGATGAGCGCCCCGATGAACGGCTTACCGTCGCCGACCACGAGGCACTGGCTGATCAGCGGATGTGCGCGCAGGGCGTCCTCGAGGACCGCCGGCGCCACGTTCTTGCCGCCCGCGGTGACGATGATTTCCTTCTTGCGGCCGGTGATCGAGATGAATCCCTCTTCGTCGATCGACCCGAGGTCACCTGTGTGGAACCAGCCGTCGCGGATCGAGTCGGCGGTGGCCTGGTCGTTGTGCCAGTACCCACTGAAGACGACGGGTCCCTTGACGAGCAGCTCACCGTCCTCCCCGATCTTCGCGGCATGGCCGTCGATCGGCTTGCCGACCGTGCCGATCTTCTGCGCGGACGTGGTGTTCACGGAGATGGCGGCGCTGGTCTCGGTGAGACCGTAACCCTCGTACACGGGAATGCCGACGCCACGGAAGAAGTGGCCGAGCCGGGCACCGAGAGCCGCACCACCGGAGACGGCACGGTCGCATTCGCCACCGAGCGCGGTGCGCAGCTTCGAGTACACCAGCTTGTCGAACAGCGCGTGCTTGAGCTTGAGCCCGAGGCCGGCGCCACCCTTGTCCTGAGCCTCGCTGTACGCGATGGCGGTGGCGGATGCCTTCTCGAAGATGCTGCCCTTGCCGCCGTCGTACGCCTTCTGCTTCGCGGAGTTGTAGACCTTCTCGAACACGCGGGGAACCGACAGGATGAAGTGCGGCTTGAACGCGGCGAACTGGTCGAGCAGCGTCGTCAGATCCGCGGTGTGTGCAACGGTGACCTTCGCATCGAAGGCGCCGAACGAGATGGCGCGGGCGAAGACGTGCGCGAGCGGCAGGAACATCAGGGTGCGGCGGCCCGCGTACATCGCATCGGAGAGCGCCAGCTTCACGGCAGCGGACTCGGCGTAGAAGTTGGCGTGCGTCAACTGCACGCCCTTGGGCCGGCCTGTGGTGCCGGAGGTGTAGATGAGGGTGGCGGGCGACGATGCGCGCACCTGGTGACGACGTTCGTGCAACTGCTCGTCCGTGACGCTCTGCCCACGCTTCGTCAGTTCCTCGATAGCCCCGGATGATTCCCCCGTCGCTTCGCTCGCCCCGCCTTCGATCTGCAGCACCTCCCGCAGATCCGTCGCCTCGTCGGTGACGACCCGCAAGGCCTGCGCGTGCTTGGCGTTCTCGACCACGAGCAGCGATGTGCCGGAATCCTCGAGGATCCACTTGGCCTGATCGGGCGCGGACGTCTCGTAGATGGCGACGGTGCAACCGCCGGCCGTCCAGATCGCGTAGTCGATGACAACCCACTCGTACCGGGTCGCGGACAGGATCGCGACACGATCACCGAGTTCGATGCCGGACGCGATCAGACCCTTCGCGACTGCCGAGACCTGCTTCGCGAACTCGGCGGCGGTGACGTCCGTCCAGCCGCCGTTACTCGGACGCTTGAACGGTACGAACGTCGGATCCTCCTCGGCATGACGGAAGACCGAGTCGGCCATAGAGGCGTCCTCCGGAATTGAGAACGACTGCGGTACCGAAAACTCTCGCACTATGACCCCTCCACTGAAACAACATGACGGATGTGCATTCGATCACAATTGTCCGGGTTTCGCACTAGCGCCGATGTCCGTTTTGGGTAAGTTGCTTCTGACCTGCGAGAATATGTGTAACCAGACGTAAACTGGTAACTACGCGACGTCGTCGAGGCGGCGGGAATTGGCCGCAAGCCACCGCCGGATCGCGTAGTCGAGCTGCTCGGGGTCGACCCCGAGCTCGGTCGCGGTGGCCTCGAGGATTTCGTCCGCGGCACCGGCATCGGTCGCCTCCGAGATGCCGAGGGCGCCGTTGACGAAGACCTCCGCCACCCGGTTGGGTCGGACCCCGGGGATTCCCGCGAGCATCAGGAAGTGCGCCCACGTGACGTCGCTGTGCTCACCGCACACGTCGACCCAGGCCTGGTGGATCTGCTCCAGTGCCGCCTCGTCTCGAGCGGCCTCGAGGAGGTCGTCGATGCTGTTGACGCGGAGCTGGTGTAGTCGCTCGGCTGCCTGCTGGATGTGGCGTGCCTCGATCGGCACACCCGTCGCGGTGTAGCGGCGCTTGTACGAGCCGACCTTGCCGGCCCACTGATCCGAACTGCCTGCCTCCTCGAACGTGCGGAGCAGGTCGCGGGCACCGTCGGTGAGCGGCCGTCCGGCATCCGCCCGGCGGTACGCCAGATACCGGTCGACGACGGCGACCTCGCTGTGTCCCGCGCTCGACTGCACGGACTCGATGATGCACAGGGCGAGGCTGTGCCGATAGACATCCGAGGTGACCCAGCCGGACGGATCACCCAGCCGGTCGCGACAAGCGGCCACCACAGTTTCGACGGTATCGGCAGAGACGCTCACGAGATCCTCCAAAGGCAGTCTGTTCTGTGCTCTGTCCGGTGTATCGACCGTCACTCCAGGAACGTTGCACTCTCGCTGAGATCTACTCGAGAACGACTGTCATATGGTGGCGAGCAGGTCTGTGACCTCGCTGTCTGCAAGTTGATGGAAGTCGTCGTAGGCGTTGCCTACGCCACCGAGGTCGAGGGGGGTGTACGGGCAGACCACCTCGTCGGCTGTGACGCGCAGACGGGAGACGGCCTCGGGCGCGGCCACCGGAACCGCGACGACGATGCGCGACGCCCCCGACTTCTTGACGAACTGGCAGGCCACTGCCGCCGTCGCACCGGTGGCCATGCCGTCGTCGACGATGACGGCGGTGCGTCCTCGTATCGGCACGCGGTTCCTGCCGCCGCGCAACACCTGCGCTCGACGCTCGAGTTCCCGGCGCTCCTTGGCCTCGACCATGGCGAGGGCTGTCTTGCTGACCCGCGCGATCCGAAGGACGTCGTCGTTGACGACGCGGGCGTCTCCTTCACCGATCGCGCCCATCGCGAGTTCGGGCTGCCAGGGGACGCCGAGTTTGCGTACGAGAACCACATCGAGGGGGGCGGCGAGCGCCGCGGCGACCTCGAAGGCGACAGGGACGCCGCCGCGGGGCAGGCCCAGGACCACCAGGTCGTTTCCGCGTAGATGCTCGAGTGAGGCGGCCAGCCGACGACCGGCGTCCGCCCGACTGGTGTACTGCATCGAACGCTCCGAATCGGGAACAACGGTTCGTCTTCGAAACTACTCCACTTCCGGGCGCGGAAATACAGCTCAGATCTCTGTGACGGTGAATCTCCGCAACGCGAGCGCGGGGTTCTTCTCACGCACCTCGGTGATGCGTTCTGCGGTGACGGTGGCGATGGCGGTGCCCACCCGTTCGCCGAGCGCAGCGACGGTCACACCCATGGGGTCGACGATCATGCTGGCTCCGGCCCCCGTGCGCGCGCTCTGGTCGGCCGCGGCCACGTAGATGGTGTTCTCGATCGCGCGTGCCCGCACGAGCGTGGACCAGTGGTCCTCCTTGAGCGGTCCCGGCACCCATTGCGCAGGGAGGAGTAGGACGTCGGTGCCTGCGTCGACGATGCGGCGGGTGACCTCCGGGAACCGAAGGTCGTAGCAAGTCTGCATCCCGAAGGTGAGACCGTCGACGGCGAACGTCTCGGGGGTTCCGATCTCGCCCGCGCGGATCACCTCCGACTCCTTGTATCCGAAGGCGTCGTAGAGGTGCAGCTTGCGGTACGTGGCAACGATCTCTCCCGTCGGGCCGACGGCCACCAATGTGTTGGAGATGTGGTCGTCGCCGGGCAGCAACTCGTTGACTCCGGCCACCAGGTGTATCTGCAGCTGGGCGGCGGTCTCGGCCAGCGCTGTCACGAACGTGCCGTCCAGTCCCTCCGCCGACTCCACGAGTCGGTGGTCCGTCCGCGGAGCCGTGAACATCGCGTACTCGGGGGCCACGACCACCTGCGCGCCGCGATCCGACGCCTCGGTGGCCAGCCTGCGAAGGGTGCTCGCGTTCTCCTGCTTGTCCTGACCGGGGGCGAACTGAATGACGGCGACATCGACCATGCCGTCCACGCTAGGCGACGACCCGGCACAGGTGTCTCCCGTGCCGGTGGCCGCGTATTTACCCGGCATGGCGCTGCGGCGCCGAGTCGTGCACTAAACTGCTGGTCAATGAGTGATATCGAACGTGAACCCGAACCGCCCACTTTTGCCGACCTCGACATCGATGATCGGGTCTTGAAGGCACTGTCCGATGTGGGCTACGAGTCGCCCTCGCCGATCCAGGCAGCCACCATCCCGCCTCTGCTCGCAGGTAACGACGTCGTCGGACTGGCCCAGACCGGTACCGGCAAAACTGCCGCGTTCGCGGTTCCGATCCTCTCCCGGATCGACCTCACCCAGAAGTCGCCGCAGGCCCTGGTGCTCGCACCGACGCGTGAGCTGGCTCTGCAGGTCGCGGAGGCGTTCGGTAAGTACGCCACCCATATTCCGGGTCTCCATGTGCTGCCGATCTACGGCGGCCAGAGCTACGGCGTCCAGTTGTCCGGGCTGCGCCGCGGCGCCCACGTCGTCGTCGGCACGCCCGGCCGGGTCATCGACCACCTGGAAAAGGGCACGCTCGACCTGTCCAAGCTGTCGTACCTCGTCCTCGACGAGGCCGACGAGATGCTGAAGATGGGCTTCCAGGAAGACGTCGAACGCATCCTGTCCGATACGCCGGAACAGAAACAGGTGGCGTTGTTCTCGGCCACCATGCCGGGCGCGATCCGCAAGATTTCCAAGCAGTACCTGCACGATCCCATCGAGATCACGGTGAAGTCGAAGACGTCCACCGCGTCCAACATCTCGCAGCGGTACGTGCAGGTGGCGCATCAGCGCAAGCTCGACGCCCTCACCCGTGTCCTCGAGGTGGAGTCGTTCGAGGCCATGATCATCTTCGTGCGCACCAAGCAGGCCACGGAGGATCTTGCCGAACGCCTGCGCGCCCGCGGGTTCTCCGCTGCCGCGATCAACGGCGACATCGTGCAGGCGCAGCGTGAACGAACCATCGGCCAGCTGAAGAGTGGTGCTCTCGACATCCTCGTCGCCACCGACGTCGCTGCGCGCGGTCTCGACGTCGACCGCATCTCCCACGTGGTCAACTACGACATCCCGCACGATACGGAGTCCTACGTGCACCGCATCGGCCGTACCGGTCGAGCAGGACGCGCGGGCGAGGCTCTGCTGTTCGTCGCGCCCCGGGAACGGCACCTCCTCAAAGCGATCGAGAAGGCGACACGCCAGCCGCTGGCAGAGATGCAGCTTCCGAGCGTCGACGACGTCAACGCGCAACGCGTCGCGAAGTTCGGCGACTCCATCACCGAGAGCCTCACCTCCGACAACCTTGCGTTGTTCCGCAAGATGATCGAGGACTACGAGCAGGAGCACGACGTGCCGCTCGCCGACATCGCAGCAGCGCTCGCGGTGCAGTCGCGCGACGGTGACGCATTCCTGATGTCACCCGAACCGCCGCCTCCGCCGCGTCGCGAGCGTGAACCGCGGGAACCCCGGGAACGTCCGGCCCGTCGATTCGACGACGGCCCGCCCACCCGGTCGCGGGGCCCGGAGGGTCAGGAACTCGCCACCTATCGCATCGCGGTGGGGAAGCGGCATCGCGTGGTGCCCGGCGCCATCGTGGGTGCCATCGCCAACGAGGGCGGGCTGCGGCGCAGCGATTTCGGGCACATCAGCATCCGTCCCGATCACAGCCTGGTGGAACTACCCGCAGACCTGTCCCGCGAGACGCTCGAGGCCCTGCGGCGCACCCGCATCTCCGGTGTGCTGATCCAGCTTCAGCCCGACTTCGGCCCACCGTCGGGAAGGCCCGGCCGGGGAGACCGCGACAGTAGAAGAAAGCCGCGCGAGTAGTACCCGCGCGGCTCGCCGAGAAGAGGCCCTGCCGAGCCCCCGGTCATTACGCCGGGGGAGCGGGAGCCGGCTGACCGGCCGCGTCGGCCGGTAGAGGACCCTCGGTGGGAACGAGGAACGTCCCCACGGTGGGCAGTACATAACAGGTGGCGCCGGTGTAGCCGACGGTGCCGAAGATCGACGCAACGACGGTGCCCGGTCCGGTGGCCACTACCTTCGACAGCGACGGGTAGCCGCCCTCGGTGACGCCGTCGAGCGGCAGGATGCCGCTGGCGCCGGTATTGGTGTTGATCCACGCGACGGTGAGCCCGGACGACTGGACGACGCCGGGGTAGGCGGAGAGCGCCTGGAAGCTGATCGCCCCGGCGGCAGGGTCGGTGGTTCCCGAGGCCAGGGTGAGCGTGACCGGGGCGACGGTGCCGCAGCCCACTGTCGGTGCCGTATACAGGAACGGCGTGTGCGTCCCGGCCACGTCCCGAAGCGCCGTTGAGGAGGCCAGGGCCTCGACCGCGACCTGCTCACCGGGCCTGTCCGCCTGGGCGCGCAATTCCGCGAGTCCGGGAACACTCGGTGCCGAGGGCTGAGCCGACGCCGTTCCTGACAGACCGAAAGTCGCCACAATGCCGACCGCTGCTGCGGCGACCACGCGCCGCGTTCCGCTCACACCGTCCACCTGAACTCCTCGTCGTCGCTCTTCGGGCGGCCCTGCAGCGCCGTCCGAGCGGTGAATCTACCCGAGCACTGCGCGCCCGTCAGGGCCAGGCGGTGCCGCCGGCCAGGGTATCGGCCCGTGCGCCGTCGATGGACTGTCGGATGATGTCGGCATGCCCGGCATGGCGGGCCATCTCCTCGAGCTGGTGGACCAGCATGAAGCGGACAGTGAAAACAACACCCGGCGTCATCCATTTCGCCACGTCGGCGGGGAGGTGAACGTCCCTGCCGAGATCGGGTTCCGCGGTGATCGCGGCCTCCGTGGCTCGCCCGGCTCGATCGAGCCGGGCGAGGAGTACGTCGACGGTTTCGTCCTCGGCGACATTCCAGGCCGCCATCCATGCGGCAACCGGGTCGGACCCCTCGGCGCGCGGTGTTCCCAGAACGCGGGCCGTCATCGATTCCTCCCCGTCGATCACGTGTTTGAGGAGGGAGGACAGACTCATCTCACTCGCGCTGGGCACGCTGCGCGCCTGCTCCTCGGTCAGACCCGACATGGCGTTGCGAAACGCGGTGCGCTGATGCTCGAGTAGGAGCAGCAGCAGGCTGCGTTCGTCGGAAATGTCGTTGTGCGTCGTCTCGTTCATGAACACAGTCTCGCGCTGATAGAGGACACCTTCTGTCCGCGTTTACCGTCGAAGTCAGGAAAGTTGCCGGCCTCCTTCGGGGACGCTCCGCGGTCCGCGTTCCGAGCGCTTCAGGCTGACCCGCCCTACGATCGAGGAAGTGTCCGAGGAACCTCGCGGTTCCTGTGATCGAGTCGCATACCGAGGTGCTAATGCCCCTGGAAGAACCGTCGCCCTCCGTCAACGCCGAGCCGGAACACGACCTGGAGGGCCATATCGTCGAGGCGCGGTCCGAAGATTTCTCCCATGCCCGGGAACTGACGGTCGACCACGAGTGGTTCAAGACCGCAGTGTTCTACGAGGTTCTGGTCCGCGCCTTCTACGACTCTTCCGGAGACGGCACCGGCGACCTCGAGGGGTTGACCGCCAAGCTCGACTATCTGTCCTGGCTCGGTGTCGACTGCCTGTGGTTGCCGCCCTTCTATGACTCCCCATTGCGTGACGGCGGCTACGACATCCGTGACTTCCGTGCTGTACTACCGGAATTCGGTACAGTCGAGGACTTCGTTCACCTTTTCGACGAGGCGCACCGGCGCGGGATCCGGGTGATCACCGATCTCGTCATGAATCACACGTCCGACACGCACGCCTGGTTCCAGGAGTCACGCAGCGACCCCGACGGCCCGTACGGCGACTTCTATGTGTGGTCCGACACCGACGAAGGATATCCGGACGCGCGAATCATTTTCGTCGACACCGAGACATCCAACTGGACGTGGGATCCGGTGCGCAAGCAGTACTACTGGCATCGCTTCTTCTCCCACCAGCCGGACCTGAACTATGACAATCCCGAAGTTCAGGACGCCATGATCGACGTGCTCCGGTTCTGGCTGGACCTCGGTATCGACGGATTCCGGTTGGATGCCGTCCCGTACTTGTTCGAGCGTGAAGGCACCAACTGCGAGAACCTGCCCGAGACGCACGCATTCCTGAAGAAGTGCCGGGCCGTGATGGACGCCGAGTACCCGGGCCGCGCGCTGCTTGCCGAGGCGAACCAGTGGCCCTCCGATGTGGTCGAGTACTTCGGCGAACCGGACGTCGGCGACGAGTGCCACATGGCATTTCACTTCCCGCTGATGCCGCGGATCTTCATGGCCGTGCGGCGACAGAACCGCTTCCCGATTTCGGAGATTCTCGCGCAGACACCACCGATTCCCAGTTCGTGCCAGTGGGGAATCTTCTTGCGAAATCATGACGAGTTGACGCTCGAGATGGTGTCCGACGAGGAGCGCGACTACATGTATGCCGAATACGCACAGGACCCGAGGATGAAGGCGAACATCGGTATTCGCCGTCGTCTCGCGCCGCTGCTCGAGAACGATCGCAACCAGCTCGAGCTTTTCACTGCACTGCTGCTGAGCCTGCCCGGCTCTCCCGTCCTGTACTACGGCGACGAGATCGGTATGGGCGACAACATCTGGCTGGGTGATCGGGATTCCGTCCGTACCCCCATGCAGTGGACGCCCGACCGCAACGCCGGGTTCTCCCGGGCGGATCCGGCCCGAATGTATCTGCCGGTCATCATGGATCCCACGTACGGATATCAGTCGGTGAACGTCGAAGCGCAGATGAACTCGACCAATAGCCTGCTCCACTGGACGCGGCGAATGATCCAGGTGCGGAAACAGCATCCGGCGTTCGGTACCGCCTCGTTCACCGAACTGGGCAGCGCCAACCCGGCCGTGCTGTCCTATGTGCGGGAAACACCGCCCAGCTCGGAAGGCGCACCCGCGGATGTCATTCTGTGTGTCAACAACCTGTCGAGGTATCCGCAGGCGGTGATCCTCGACTTGTCGCAATACGCCGGTCGCATCCCGGTGGAACTCACCGGATCGGTTCCGTTCCCGCCGATCACGGATGACGGATACATGGTCACATTGCCGGGGCACGGCTTCTTCTGGTTTGCCCTGCAACCGGATCCACGGGACGGCGGAGTGACAGACGGTCACCCGGTGAGCAGCGAGGCAGAACAGGCGGTACAGCCGTGAATCAACCGACGACAATCCCCGACCACATTCTCGAGCCTCAGCTCGCTCGATGGCTACCCGAGCGCCGCTGGTTCGCTGCCAAGGGGAACACCATTTCCGGTGTCCGGATTTTGCTGCGCCAACCTCTCGCCGGTGTGCCGGGGTTCGCGGTCGATCACCTCCTGGTCTCGGTGGACTTCGAGACCGGGCCACCGCAGGTCTATCAGGTGCCGCTCGGTTTCCGCAGTCACCTTCCCGAAGACCTGGTGCCCTGGGCGCTACCTGCGCCCGACGGAGATGTCGGTTCGGAATGGTTCGCCTACGACGGCCTGCACGACGCCGAAGTGATCGATCTCTACGCGGAACGGCTCGCGTCGCCGCAGGCCTCGGGGCCGATCCGGCTGCGGACCGCTCCCGGAAGCGTCATCGAACCCGGCCTGAAGGGGCGGACCCTCGGCGCTGAACAATCGAATACGTCCGTGGTGCTCGGCGACAAGTTGCTGATGAAGATCTTCCGCCTCGTGACCCCGGGGACGAACCCGGACGTGGAGATGCACCGGGTACTCGGCGAGGCAGGCAGCGAGTACGTGGCCACCTTGCGCGCGTGGATCGAATCCGACGTGGAAGGCATCGAAACGACCCTGGCGATGGTCCAGGACTTCGCCGCCAATTCCGCGGACGGGTGGACCATGGCACTCGGGAGCGTGCGCGACCTTCTGATGGAGGCGGACCTCCGCGCAGACGAGGTCGGGACGGACTTCGCGGGGGAGTCGTATCGCATGGGGGCTGCGGTCGCCGAGGTGCACGCCACCCTCGCGCGGGCGCTCGGCACCGAGGACAAGGCAGTCACGTCCACGACGGTGGCGGCAATGCTGCGCCGTCTGGAGGCGGCTACCGAGGTCGTTCCCGAGTTGGCGGAAGTGGCACCCGCCATTCGGGAACGGTATGCGGAGGCCGAGTCGCTGGGGAGCATCACGGTGCAGCGGATCCACGGCGACCTCCACCTCGGCCAGGTGCTCCGAACCCCCGAACGGTGGTTGCTCATCGACTTCGAGGGAGAACCCGCCAAGACGCTGACCGAGCGGCGGGAACCGGACAGCCGCCTGCGCGACGTCGCGGGCATGCTGCGTTCCTTCGATTACGCCGCCCATCACCTGCTCGCCGACTCCGTGACGGAAGCGGCAGCGTCGCAGCGCGAGTTCCGCGCTCGTGAGTGGGCCCACCGCAACGGAACGGCCTTCTGCGAGGGATATACCTCGGTCGCCGGTGACGACCCTCGGTCTTCATCAGTCCTGCTTCGCGCCTACGAACTGGACAAGGCCGTGTACGAAGTGGTGTACGAGGCCCGGAACCGCCCGCGGTGGATGTCGTTGCCCCTCGGCGCGATCCGCCGGCTTACGTCGCCGAGATGACCTCCGTCAGGGTGGGCGACGACTGGGTACCCGTGTCGAACTGGGTGCGGTACAGCTCCTGGTAGCGGCCACCCAGGGCGAGGAGTTCGCTGTGGGTGCCGCGTTCGACGACGCGTCCGGCCTCGATCACGAGAATCAGGTCGGCGGCGCGGACGGTGGAGAGCCGGTGTGCGATCACCACGGCGGTTCGTCCGGCCAGTGCCTCGCCCAATGCCTCCTGCACCGCGGCCTCCGACGTCGAATCGAGATGTGCGGTGGCCTCGTCGAGTATGACGACGCGCGGATGGGCGAGCAGCAGTCGGGCGATGGTCAGTCGTTGACGCTCACCGCCGGAGAGCCGATAGCCACGTTCCCCGACCACCGTGTCGAGGCCGTCGGGCAGTGCTGCGACCAGTTCGGTGAGCCTGGCCCGTTCCAGCACCTCGTCCAGTTCGGCGGCGGAGGCGCCCGGGCGGGCGAGCAGGAGGTTGGCGCGGACGGTGTCATGGAAGAGGTGCCCGTCCTGCGTCACCATGCCGACGGTAGCGCGGACGGAATCGGCGGTGAGATCCCGGACATCGACGCCGCCGAGTTCGACCACGCCGGCATCCACGTCGTAGAGCCGTGGGACGAGCTGGGCAATGGTGGACTTCCCCGCTCCCGAAGATCCCACCAAGGCGACCATCTGGCCGGGTTCGGCGCGGAACGACACTCCGTGGAGTACCTCGACGCCCTCCCTGGTGTCGAGGGTCGCGACCTCCTCGAGGGACGCCAGCGACACCTTGTCGGCGGCCGGATAGGCGAACTCCACAGTCCGGAATTCCACCGACACGGGGCCGTCGGGCACTACCGTGGCGCCGGGTTTTTCTTGGATCAGCGGCTGCAGATCCAGAACCTCGAAGACGCGCTCGAAGCTGACGAGCGCGCTCATCACGTCGACGCGGGCACTGGCGAGCGCGGTGAGCGGTGAGTACAACCGGGTGAGGAGCATCGCCATGGCGACGACGGCGCCGGCGTCGAGCTGACCGCGCAATGCGTAGAACCCGCCGAGACCGTAGACGAGGGCCAGCGCCAACGCCGACACCAGGGTGAGCGCGGTGACGAACACCGACTGCAACATCGCCGTCCGGACCCCGATGTTGCGGACCCGCCGGGCTCGGACCGCGAATTCGGCGGACTCTTCCGACGGGCGGCCGAACAGCTTCACGAGGGTGGCTCCCGGTGCCGAGAAGCGTTCGGTCATCTGGGTGCTCATGACCGAGTTGTAGTTGGCGGCCTCCCGGTTGAGCTGCGCGAGCCGGGCACCCATCCGGCGGGCGGGCAGCACGAAGATGGGTAGCAGCAGCAGTGCGAGGAGGGTGATCTGCCAGGAGATTCCGATCATGACGATGAGGGTGATACCGAGCGTCACGAGGTTGGCGGCGACACCGGAGAGCGTGTCACTGAACGCGCGCTGCGCTCCGATCACGTCGTTGTTGAGGCGGCTCACGAGGGCACCTGTGCGGGTGCGGGTGAAGAACGCGATGGGCATGCGCTGCACGTGGTCGAACACCGCGGTTCGCAGATCGAGAATCAGGTTCTCGCCGATGCTCGCCGACAACCATCGCGTCCACAGTCCCAGAGCGGCCTCGAGGACGGCGATGACCGCGATGAGCCCGGCCAGACGGACCACTGCGGACACGGCGTCGCCGTCGATGATCGCCTCCACCACTCGGCCGGCGAGCACCGGTGTGGCCACGGCCAGCGCCGCGGTGATCACGCTGAGCAGGAGGTACCACGCCAGGCTCCGTCGGTGCGGCGCGGCGAAGCGGGCGATCCGCCGCAAGGTGGTGCGCGAGAACGGTCGACGATCCTCCTGGGCGTGCATCGCGTTGTACATCGCGTTCCACGCTGTGACTTCCATGCTCATGCCGGCGGCCTCCTGTCGCTACCCACACGGTAGAGCGTGGGTATGACACGACGGTAGAACCTGAACCGAACTCGAGGTCAAGCGCTGGTATGCCAGCGGGCCTCCTACCTCGCGATGTCGACGACCACCCTCGTCGGTCCCGACAAACTCGACACCGTGAACGGCCTGTCGGGGCGCGTCACGCCGATGAACGATTGGGTGACACCTTCGAAGACGAGGGCACCGTTGACCTCGGTCACTACCCCGCCGGGCTCCCCGGGCAATGGGTTCGGACCGGCATACCCTTCCACGCCGCTGTCGAAGGGATATGCGGAGCCGTCGATCAGCACTTGGAGAATTCCGTTGCCCGACACCGGGATCGACCTGCCGCTGCCGTCCTGAACGGCCTCGTCGACGTACTCGACCCGCCAGCCCGGCGTGCCCGTTCCGCCGAGTTCGTAGACCACTCGATCGAAGCCCTCGTGCCGACCGATCCGGATGTCGGTCACCGTCAGTTTCGCCGGACCGGACGTCTCGGAAGACTTCGGCGACGCGTCGGTCGGGACCGTCGATGCGTCGGGTTCGAGTGCGGTGCTCGTCGTCGCCGCGGCGGCGGGTGACGTCGCCGCGACACTGCTGGCGGAGTTCGACTCCGAACATCCGGTGAGTGTCAGGGCCAGCGCGCAGGCGGCGAAGACGGCGACGGGGCCGATCCGGTGGTTGTTCATGTTTCGATCGTAAGCCGGGTGCGATCAGACACGTGGGAGCCGCCGCCCCGGCGCCGCACGTGCGTCGAGATACAGCCAGCGACCGTCGACGCGGACGAAACGGCTGTTCTCGTGGAGCGAGCCGCGCTCGCCGTCCAACACGAAATGGGCCCGGAACTCGACGGTGCCGGCGGTGTCGAGGAGTCCGCCGCCGCTCGACCCGAGGATGTCGAGCCGGGTCCACCGCTGCGCGGGATCGAGGTCGAGGTCGTCAGGCCGGGTGCTCGGATGCCAGGTTGCCAGGAGATAGTCGGCGTCGAGGACGGCGAAGGCGCTGAAACGGGACCGCATGAGCCGCTCGGCGGTCGGGGCGGTGGCCTCGCCGCGGTGGAACCGTCCGCAGCAGTCGTCGTACGGCTCACCGAACAGGCAGGGGCATCGACCGGTCACGACTCCAGTATGGACGGTGCTCACACCAGCTTGTGGCTGCGGTCCTTCCAGTACGGTGCACGTAGTTCCCGTTTGAGGATTTTCCCCGTCGGATTGCGCGGCAGCATCTCGACGACGTCGATGCTGGTCGGGCATTTGAACTTTGCCAGACGCTGGTGGGTGTAGTGGATCAGCGCGTCCGGGTCGGCGACGGTTCCCTCGACGGGGACGACGATCGCCTTCACAGTTTCGCCCCAATGCTCGTCGGGCACACCGATCACCGCCACCTCCGCCACCGCCGGGTGTTCGACCAGCACCCGCTCGATCTCGGGCGAGTAGACGTTTTCGCCGCCGGTGATGATCATGTCCTTGAGACGGTCCTCGATGTAGACGAATCCGTCCGCGTCCACGCGTCCCATGTCGCCGCTGCGGAGCCACCCGTCGGCGGTGATCGCCTCGGCCGTCGCCTCGGGTTTGCCGAGATAGCCCGGCGTCCGCTGCTCCGTGCGCCACCATAATTCGCCGGTCTCCCCGGGAGCGACGTCCCGGGTGGTGACCGGGTCCACGATGCGCATCTCCACGCCGGGGATAGGCTGTCCCGCCGACGCCATGCGTTCGACCTGCGTTTCGTCGCGGTGCACCCCGGGGAGGAGGGCTGTGACGACACCGGCGCATTCGGTCATCCCGTACACCTGGACGAATTCCGTCCTGGGCCAAGCAGCCAACGCGCTCCGGAGTAGCGGCAGTGGCATCGGCGCCGCTCCGTATGTGATGCGGCGGAGCGCGCCGAACGCGGCGACGGCCTGTTCGCCTGCGGCCAGGACGCCCGCGATCACCGGCGGAACGAGGAACGCGACAGTGGCTCCGGCGGCAAGACCTGCAAACAGTGACGGGGCATCGGCATCCCGCGCGACATGGCATCGAGCGCCGGCGTGGATTCCCATGATCGCGTAGCAACTACCACCGACGTGGAAGAGCGGCATCGCGACGAGGAAGCAGTCGTCCTCCCGGGCGGGAAGCACGGCGAGCGCGTCGACGTTGTGGGCGTTCAGGTTGCGGTGCGTCAGCTGCACCCCCTTCGGCCTACCGGTGGTTCCGGAGCTGTAGAGAATCAACGTCGTCGACTCGGGATCCACGACGGGCGGCCGCCACAACGGGGACGCCTCCGTCAACCACGGCTCGAATTCGTCGTGCTCACCACCGACGGTGATGAATTGCTCGATACCGGTCATCCGATCGCGCAGCGCCATGACCTGTTGCAGAAACTCGTTCCCGACGAAGAGGATTCGGGCACGGCAGTCGTTGATCACGTAGTCGAGTTCCTCGCCGGCGAGCCGCCAGTTGGGAACCGCGATGGCCGCCCCGAGCACACCCGCCGCGTAGGTCACCTCCAGGCAGGAGAGGTGATTTTTGTCGAGAAAGGCGACCGTGTCTCCCTGCCGTATTCCTTCTTCCGCCAGAGCTCCGGCGATCTGCAGAATGCGGTCGCGCCATTCGGACCACGTGTACGCGCGATCCTGGAACTGCACGGCGATGGCGTTCGGTCGGAACTGCGCCCAGTGCGCGAGCCGGTCGAAGATGATTCCGTTCGCGGCGTCCGACATGCGCCCACCTCTCCTGTGTGACATCAGTCACAAGGTTAGTGGCCGGGGGACGGCTCAGGACGGTTTTGCCCTCACCCGGCGGGAGCGGCCGGCCTGCGTGCGCCGGTGCGGCGAAACGCGGCGCCGGCGACTATTCCGACCACGACGAGCGCGATCGCCAGCCAGTCCGGGTCATTGTCGGTGACGAGCATGGCGATGCCCACGCCCATCACGAACGGTGGCAGGAACTCGAACAGTTTCAGGAGCGGTGGTGCCACTTCTTCCGGTTCTCCGGGTTCCCGCGGCGCCCGCGCAGTCGCCACATCCGGATACCACTCGGTGAAGGACAGCGCGAACAGCAACGCCCCGATCGGAATGATCCAGCCCGTCCAGAAGTTGTCCGGCTGCCCCAGCACCGCGTCGCCGAACAGCCCGGCCGCTGCCGATACCGTGAACGACAGGGCCCACACCAGTGTGATGCGCTGGTTGATCGCCAGGAAGAGCGGTGAGCTCCAATACTCCTCAGGCGTGGTCTCTTTCGCGTACGGCAGGGTGAACGGGTTGCGCAGCAGCAGTGAGCCGAACGCGAAAACGACCAACGCAAGGCTCGACATTTCACCCGACCACGTCTCCAGCCACGTGATCACGGTGTCGGAGGCGAACAGTCCGATAGCGGCGAGGCAGCCGAAGTAGACGATGTCGAACACTTCGAGGGGTTTGAGGGCTCCACCCCGGCGATGGCTGAGAAACAGGAACAGGATCGACAACGCGAGAGCGGCGGCGACCGATTCCTCGAATCGTCCCGGACCCGACAGCAGCGACATCACGATCCACGGAGTCAGTCCGGCGAAGGGCGACTGGAGGAATGCGTCGACGAATCGCGCGCCTGCTCTCGGCTTCGGGGACTCGGTGGTCATGAGCTTCTCCTTCGCGCCGGTGTGTCCGAATTCTCTCAGGCCGCCTCTCGCGCTGCTCAGGTTTCCGCGGTGCCGGTCCACGATCGTCGTCCGCGAAAGATCAGGGTGGTCCCCGATGGCGGCCCGACCCACCTCTCGACAAGATGGTGGAGTGCGCCCCGCGCGCCGGCCTGACCCGTCACCACGGGGTGGGGCCGTCACAGAAGAAACGAAAGGCGATCATGAGCACGCATGCCCCCGCTGTCGCTGCCCGTGCTGTCGAGCTGTCGAAGACCTACGGCACCGGCGACACCCAGGTCCACGCGCTCAGCGCGGTGTCCGCGGAGTTCGCCCGTGGTGAGTTCACTGCGATCATGGGCCCCTCCGGGTCCGGTAAGTCGACGTTGATGCATTGCCTCGCCGGGTTGGACTCGGCCAGTTCGGGTTCGGTGCTCATCGGCGACACCGAGCTGACGACGCTGTCGGACAAGCAGATGACGCAGCTGCGCCGCGACCGTATCGGGTTCGTCTTCCAGGCGTTCAACCTGGTGCCGACCCTCACCGCTCTCGAAAACATCACGCTTCCGCTCGACATCGCGGGCCGTGCACCCGACGCGGTGTGGTTGAACAACGTGCTGGACAAACTGGGTCTGCAGGACCGCCTCGGGCATCGCCCCGGCGAGTTGTCCGGCGGACAGCAGCAGCGCGTGGCGTGTGCCAGGGCGCTCGCCGGACAGCCGGAGATCATCTTCGGTGACGAGCCCACCGGAAACCTCGACTCGAAGTCTTCGGGGGAGGTGCTGTCCATCCTCCGTGCGGCGGTCGACGAGTTCCACCAGACGGTCGTGATCGTCACGCACGATCCGCGCGCGGCAGCGTACGCCGACCGGGTGGTGTTCCTCGCCGACGGCAAGATCGTCGACGAGTTGAGAGATCCGACCGCCGATTCGGTCCTCGACACGATGAAGCGGCTCGACGAGCCGGCATCGGTATCCGGCGGCGCCCATGCACTCGCTACGGACGCGGTGGTCTGACGGTATGGCGTCCACCTCTCGCGCTCCCATGCGCAAGGTTTCTCTGCGCAATCTCGCCGCCCACAAGGTGCGGCTCGCGCTGACCGTCCTTTCCGTCGTCCTCGGCACCGCCTTCGTCGCCGGGTCTTTCGTCTTCACCGACACACTCCAGAAGACCTTCGATTCGATTTTCGAGAACACCGCCCAGGGCGTCGACGTCCGGGTGTCGAGCGCCGAGGAGAACTCGCGCGGTATTCCACTGGCGGACGTGGACACGGTCCTCGCGGTCGACGGAGTCCGCAAGGTGGCGCCCTCGGTCAGCGGACAAATCGTGCTCATCGGCTCCGACGGTGCTGCCGTGCAGACCGGGGGAGCGCCGAGCGTCGGGGAGTCCTACCTGCCGCCCGGCCAGGCACTCGGTGAGGCCGACGAGTACCTCGAGGGCACTCCGCCGGCCGAGGTGGGCCAGATCGCGGTCAACGCGAGTGCCGCCGAACGCGCCGGTCTCACCGTCGGCGACACCACGAAGGTCCTGGTCCCTGCCCGCGGCATGGTGGACGTGACGGTGTCCGGCATCTATTCCACGGGCAACGACACCGGTGGCTTCCTCAGCGCCACGTTCGTGGACTCCCAGGCGCGTGAGCTGTTCACCGACGGAGAGCACGTCGAGTACCTCGATGTCGCCGGAACCGGTCTGTCGCAGACTGATCTGCGGGACCGGATCGCCGCGGCCCTCCCCGATGCCCAGGTGCAGACGGGCGACGAGGTGCGCGAGGAGACCAAGGCCGAAATCTCCGAGGCACTGAGTTTCGTCAACTATTTCCTATTGGCATTCGGTGCAATCGCCCTTCTGGTGGGCACCTTCATCATCTACAACACGTTCTCGATGATCGTCGCTCAGCGACTGCGCGAGCTGGCTCTGCTTCGTGCAATCGGAGCCAGCCGTCAGCAGGTCGGCCGGTCGGTTGTCTTCGAAGCACTCGTCGTGGGAGTAATCGGCAGTGCGATCGGAATCGCCGCCGGGATCGGCCTGGCGTACGGTCTGCGCACATTGCTCAACGCGTTCGACCTCGGCCTGCCCGAGGGACCGCTCCAGGTCGGACCACGGACGATCCTCGTCGCCCTGGTGATCGGTGTCGTCGTCACGACGGTCAGTGCGTACGCACCGGCCCGTCGAGCGGCCAAGGTTCCGCCCGTGGCGGCGATGCGTGAGGAATTCGCGTCCACCGGGGATTCGCTGCGGATCCGGACGATCGGCGGTGCGGTGCTCGGCGCGGTCGGTGTGGTGGGCCTCGTCGTCGGTTCGCGAGGGACGGGAGGCGGTGCGGCCGCAGTGGTGGGTATCGGTGCCCTGGGCCTGATCCTCGCCGTGCTGTTCGCCGCGCCTGCACTGTCCCGGCCGGTGGTCGGTGCACTGGGCGCCGTCCTCGCGAAACCGTTCGGGCCGATCGGCAGGCTCGCCCGCACCAACGCCGTCCGCAATCCCCGGCGCACGGCCGCCACCGCGTTCGCCCTCACGCTGGGACTGATGCTCGTTTCGGTGATCGGCGTATTCGGATCTTCGGCCAAAACGGGCGTCAATCAGCTCGTCGACGTGGGAGTGACCGCCGACTACATCCTCACCGGGCCCAACCAGATCGGTGTCCCGTCCGGCGCGGCGCGTGCCGTCCGGAACCTCGACAGCGTCCAGAGTGCCACCGCTCTGCACCCCGTGTCCGTCACGGTCGACGACGAAGCAGAGCAGGGCGCCTCACTCGAAGGTCCTATCGACGGGGTGCTCGACTACACCCTCGTCGAGGGCGCCGCCGACCTCACGGCCAATCACCTGCTGGTCTCCCAGACAGCGGCCACGGACAAGGGCTGGACCCTCGGTTCGACGGTTCCGATGAAGAGCGCCGACGGCAAGGTCGTCGACGCGGAGGTGGCGGGAGTGTTCGAGGACAACCAGCTGATCGGGGAGTGGGTGGTGTCCGACGACGTGTATCGCCAGGTGATGCCCGCCGCAACCCTGCCGGCCTTCACGGTGCTGATCGACGCGAAGCCGGGAACAGACCTGACGCAACTACGGTCCGACCTCGAGGCCGCGACCAAACAGTTCGTCGTGGTTCAGGTGCAGGACCGCGAGCAGTTCAAGGGAACACAGGGTGCACAGATCGACACCCTCCTCGCCATCCTCTACGGGCTGCTCGCCCTGGCCGTCGTGATCGCGATCCTGGGAATCATCAACACGCTCGCCCTGTCCGTGGTGGAACGACGCCGTGAGATCGGCATGCTCCGGGCCGTCGGAATGCAGCGTGCGCAGATGCGTCGCACCATCTATCTGGAGTCGATGCTCATCGCGGTGTTCGGTGCCGCAGTCGGGGTGTTGCTCGGAATCGCTTTCGGGTGGGGCTTCGTGAGCACGTTGAAGGATCAGGGGCTCGAGCAGGTGACGGTGCCGTGGGGGCAGGTCACCGCCATGCTCCTCGGATCCGGCGTGGTCGGGGTGCTGGCAGCGTTGTGGCCCGCGAGCCGGGCAGCACGCACCCGCCCGCTCGAGGCCATCGCCGACCTCTGACCCGTGAGCATTTGATATGACTGGTGCACGGAATGTGATGGCGATCATGTGGGTCGCGTCGGCAGATTGGGCGGTACGGGACAGTGCAGAAGATCGTCATCGTAGGAGCGGGTCTGGCAGGCCTGCGCACAGCTGAGGAACTCCGGCGGGCGGGCTACGCGGGTGACCTGGTACTTCTGGGCGGTGAGCCACACCTGCCCTACGACCGGCCGCCGCTGTCGAAGGAGGTGGTGCGCGGCGAGAAGAGCGACACCACGCTCAGGTCGCGGGAATTCTTCGACGAGAAGAACATCGAACTGCGGCTCGGTGTCGAGGCGGCCTCTCTCGATCCGGAATCCCGCATCCTGAGACTCGCGGACGGCGCCGAGGTGGCCTACGACGAACTGGTGATCGCCACCGGCCTCGTGCCACGCCGCATCCCCGGTCTACCGGAACTGGCCGGCATCCACGTTCTCCGTTCCATCGACGAGTGCCTCGCGCTGCGATCGGACATGGCCGATGCCCGGCGTGCGCTGATCGTGGGCGCCGGTTTCATCGGTTGCGAACTCGCGGCCAGCATGCGGGCCGGCGGGCTGGAGGTGGTGCTCGTGGAGCCGCAACCGACACCGCTCGCGTCGATCCTGGGCGAGAAGATCGGTGGCCTGGTGGCGCGACTGCACGTGGACGAGGGCGTCGATCTCCGGGCCGGGGTCGGCCTGCAGTCGTTGACCGGGACAGATCGGGTCACCGGGGCTGTGCTCGGTGACGGCAGCGAGGTGGCCGCCGACGTCGTCGCGATCGGGGTCGGCTCGGTGCCGGTCACCGGTTGGCTCGAGGGGTCCGGCGTCGAACTGGACAACGGCGTGGTCTGCGACGATGTCGGCCGGACGGCGGTTCCGCACGTGTGGGCCGTCGGCGACGTGGCCGCGTGGCAGCTGCAGGTGGGCGGCCGCAAGCGCGTCGAGCACTGGAGCAACGCCGGCGAGCAGGCCAAGCTTCTCGCCGGTGCGCTAACCGGGACGGGGAGTGGAAGTCCCGCGGCGCACGTGCCGTACTTCTGGAGCGACCAGTACGACCTCAAGATCCAGGCATTGGGCGCCGTGGCGGGCACCGACGTGGTGCACGTGGTCAAGGACGACGGACGTAAGTTCCTCGCGTACTACGAGCGTGACGGCATCCTGTCGGGAGTCGTCGGCGCCGGGATGGCAGGAGCGGTGATGAAAATGCGAGCCAAGATCGCCGCCGGTACGCCGATTGGTGAGGTTCTCGAGGCCGCGTCGGCGTAGGGCGGTTCGCGAGGACGCGATAGATTCGACCGGTGATTGTTGCGCTCATCGACTCGGGCCTGGGGATGCTGCCCACTGCGTTGTGGCTACGCACGAAGCGGCCGGAGCTGAACCTGATGCTCGCCCTCGATCCGGATGGAGCGCCGTGGGGCCCCAAACCGGAACAGTGGGTGATCGATCGGGTCCTCGAGACCGCGCAGTGCTGCCTCGACCGCGGTGCAGAGGTGATCGTGCTGCCGTGCAACACGGCGAGTGTCACCGCACTCGAGCACGTGCGGGAGTTGGTCGGACCGGGTGTCCCGGTGATCGGTACGGTACCGGCGATCAAGCCCGCGGCCGCTGCGTGTGACTCGGTTGCGATCTGGGCGACAGCGGCCACCACGTCGAGCCGGTACCAGGCCGATCTGATCGAGCGTTTCGGCAACGGAAGTTCCGTGGTGAGCATTGCCTGTCACGGGCTGGCCGAGGCCATCGACCGGGGCGAGCGCGAGGCGGCCACTGCAGCCATCGCTTCGGCCGCAGCACGCACCCCCGACGATGTGGGGGCGGTGGTGCTGGGATGCACGCACTACCCACTGGTGGCGGACGAGATCGCGGCAAGTCTCCCCGCGGGAGTGCACTTGTTCGACAGCGCGGAAGCGGTAGCGGCGCAGACCATTCGCCGCATCGATGCACTCGGTGAGGCGGGTGACGCTCGAGGTGCACTCCACGCTCGTACCGGCTCCGTCGAGGTCTACCTGAGTGGTCGACCCGGCAGCCTCCCCGAGAGCGCGCGTGCGTTTCCGGTCGGCCGACTGCTCACAGCGGGCGCGTCTCAGCCCAGCTGAACCATCCCGGCGGCCACCACGCGCGCCACATTGTCCAATTCGTCGCCGTACCTACGTGGTAGGTCGTCGAGGTCGTGGAGACGGTCATTGCCCGCCATCGAGAACATGGCAGCCACCCAGGCCGTTGCGCACGCACGCAACGTGCCCGGTTGCACCGGATACGGCGAACTCGCCTGCAGGAGCCGTTCGGTGATATCTCTGAGGTAATCGCGGAACCGCCGCAGATGAGCGCGAACATCCGGGTGGGTCTCGGCCTCGCGCCAGATGATCACCCGCATCACCGACGAGTGGTGGTCGCGCAGATTCAACGCGGTATCGAGGTTCACCAGGCTCGCCGCCGGATCACCAGGACTCACGAGGGGACTGACGTCACGAAACGGTTCGGTGGGCAGCCGCTCGGACAGCAACGCCAGGAGGATGTCGGTCTTGGCCGGGAAATAGTAGAACACCAAGCCTTTCGGGACGTGGGCGGCCGAGGCGATGGAGGCGGTGGATGTGGCGTCGAATCCGTGTGTCGCAATGAGGGATTCGGCGGCGTCGAGGATCAGCTCCCGGGCATCGCCATCGATCTTCGCGCTACGCCGTCGCCGTCCTTTGCGGGGTGGGGGAACGCCGGGTATTCCGAGATGAGGTGCGTGCATGAGCCTTTTCCGGACGTGAACGGCGGGGCGAAGGCCGGGGCGGCGATGACTATCGCCGGATCCACGTTCCTTCGCCCCGCTCGAATCGGTGTTCTCGGTATGCGGCACGGATCAGTGATGGGTGGCAAGCCCTCCGTGTCCGTGCATCCGGGAACTCATCACCGGCATTGCTGTGACAGCCACGACTACCGCGAGCACGCCGACCACCCACGCGGTCCACGACGCTCCCCGGAGTCCGTCGAAGTTCATCACCCAGGGGGAGAGGAACAGCAGAACACCGAAGATGCCCATGGCGTATTCGGCCATCGTGAAATCCGGACGGAACATATGGACCAGACCGGACAGCGCGATGAGAGCGCCCAGCACGATCAGGGACCACCGGGCGGCATTATTCGTGTCGAGCCACAGCGGCGAGAGCGCCGCGAAGACTCCGATCACGATGGCCGCTAGATCTTGCATGCGACTCCACGACTTCATGTCCAGCCTCCTCGGAACGGATTGTGTCCACCTCGAGTACACGCCTGATTGACCGCCCGATCAATATCTGCGTCGTTGCAGTCCAGTAACGTCAGCCGCTGGTCAAAGCCATTTCGTAACCATTCTCGAGGATGTCGGTGGCGTGTGGGACAGTGCGCTGGTGACCTCCACTGCGCGCGACGTGATCCAGGCACTCGCTGAACTGGCAGACGAGAAAGTCGCTGTGGGATCTGCGCGCTTTTTCAAGACCGGACCGGGTGAATACGGGGAGGGCGACGTATTCATCGGTGTGCGGGTTCCGGCTACCCGGGGGGTGGTGCGCCGGCACCGCGATCTCGAGCCGCCCGAGGTCGAGACCCTGCTCGACAGCCCCGTGCACGAGCACCGTCTGGCCGGCCTGCTGATTCTGGTGTACCAGTGCACGGCTGCAGCCCGCGTCGGCGAGGACGCCGTGGTCGAGAAGGTGGCCCGCTTCTACCTCGACCTCGTGTTACGCGGACGCGTCAACAATTGGGACCTCGTCGATTCCTCCGCCGACCACATCCTCGGCACCTGGCTTGTCGAGAAACCACGGGACCTGATATTCCGGCTCGCGGCGGATGACGACCTGTGGCGACGACGCGTGGCTCTACTCAGCACCTTTGCGTTCATCCGGCGAGGGGACGCGTCGACCACGCTGGAGGTGGCGCAGCAGGTGCTCGGTGACCGACGGGATCTGACCCAGAAGGCGACGGGATGGATGCTGCGGGAGGTGGGGAAGCGGGTCGACCGCGCTCTGCTCACCGATTTTCTCGACCGCAACGCCGCCGTGATGGGCCGGACCGCGCTCAGCTATGCCTGCGAGCACCTGACGGCCGAAGAGCGAGCCGCCTACCGGGCGCAGCGCTGACCGTGCCGCACGCGATACCGCTACATTCGGTGGCATGACCCTCGCCGATCCCCCTCGTCGCCGCCGACGTACGGGGCCGATCCTCGTCGGCGTCCTTGCCCTCGCCGCCGTGCTGGCAGTCGGGGTGTGGTGGTGGGCGCCGACGCGCTACCTGCCCTGGGACACCGCAGACTTCCCTGCCGTGGACAGGTCCGCGTTGTCGCCGCAGCAGGCGACGATCATCGACCTGCTCGAAACCGAACACAGCGGGCAGCGACCGGGCACCTTCTACTCCGAGGGAGTGGAGGAACCCTGGTGTGCCGACTTCGTCAGCTGGATCATGCGAGAGTCCGGTCGGCCCCTGTCGAACCCCAATTCGGGACATTGGCGCATTCCTGGGGTGTACACGCTGCAGGAGTACTACGAATCGCAGTCCCGGTTCGAGGAGGTCGGTAGCGGATACCGGCCCTCGGTCGGCGACGTGGTGCTCTACGACAACACCAGTTGGGTCGGTCAGCACACCAACTTCGTCGTCGCGGTGGACGGTGACACCGCAACGACGGTGGGAGGCAACGAGTTCGGTCGGGTGCGCGTGCACACCGTCGACTGGTCGAGCGACTCCGCAGTGGTCGGATTCGGCCGGCTGGAGTGAGGGTCGCGGCCGACGGGTCTCAGAATTCGATCTTCAGATGGTCCGTGACGGGCCGGGCCTGGCAGCCGAGGATGTAGCCGCTCTCGATGTCTTCCGGGTCGAGGATCTCGCTGTTCTCCATCTCGACCTCACCTTCGAGTACCGTGCAGGCACACGATCCGCACTCGCCCTCCTGGCAGGAATAGGGCACGTCGATACCTTTGGCGAGCATGATTTCCACCAGCGTCTGCTTGCGGGGCCAGCTGAGATTGTGCACCTCCCCGTCGAGTTCGACCTCCACGGTGGCGGCGTCGGCTGCTTCGTCGTCGGTGACCTCGACGACATCGGCATCGCGGAAGGGGTCACCGGCGAGTGAGTTGAACACCTCGGCGTGCACCTGGGTGCGCGGCATCCCGGCGTCGGCAAGTGCCTTGTGGATGGTGTCCATGAACGGAGTCGGTCCGCACATGAACGCCTCGTGCCCGACGTAGGGTGCGACAGCGGAGGCGAGCTGATCGACGCAGGGGAGGCCCTGGACGGTCTCGAGCCAGTGGATCGACACGAGGCGGCTCGGGTACCGGCCGGCGAGTTCCCGCAACTCTTCGGCGAAGATGACGGACTTCTCGTCCCGGTTGGCGTAGAAGAGTACGACCTTGCCGGACCCTTCCGTGAGGGCGGCCTTGAGTATCGAGATCACCGGCGTGATGCCGCTGCCTGCGGCAAACAGCAGGAAGTCGTGGTCGAGTGACTTCGGGGTGAACACACCCGACGGCGGCAGCACCTCGAGGGTGTCACCGACGGCGACGTGGTCGCAGAGCCAGTTGGACCCGTACCCGTCGGAGGTGCGCTTGACCGTCACCTTGGGTGCGTCGTCGCTGAACGGTGAGCTGGCCAGCGAGTAGCACCGCGCGACCGAGCCGGTGCGGTCACTGGGTATGCGCAGGGTGAGGAATTGACCGGGTTTGTAGGCGAACTTGGCCGCGAGGTCGGCGGGGACGTCGAAGACCAGCGACCGGGAGTCGGACGTTTCCTCGACCACTTCGGACACCGTGAGCACCGCTGATCGTGAGCTGTGCGGCACCTCGACAGTCGTCATCGCGTGTGTAGTCCTCTCCATGATTCGCAGCGTCGAAACGCCCCTGCATCTGCCTCAAATATAGAACAGGTTCTAGTTTTTGCCTAGCGGGTCGCTCCAGCGTAACGAGCGCCGTCCTGGCCGGTTCGGCCCGTGCCCACCTGGCCGATCGGAGAGTTCGTGCGCCGCAGTCGGACGGTTCGGGCCCGCAGGTCTGTGACGAGTGCCCGAAGTGAGTCACAGTGAATCTCAGCTGAGACGCCGATCACACCGGCAGACGGTTTTCCTTCCACCGGCAGCTCAGTTTCGACACCGACAACTTCGAGGAGACGGCCATGGCCATCGAGCTCAACCAGATCTGGGACTTCCCCATCAAGGAGTTCCACCCCTTCCCGCGGGCACTGATGGGAGTGGGCGCGCACGACATCATCGGAGTGGAGGCGAAGAACCTCGGGTTCAAGAGGACGCTGCTCATGACCACCGGTCTGCGCGGTTCGGGAATCATCGAGGAACTGGTCGGCAAGATCGAGTACCAGGGCGTCGAGGTGGTGCTGTACGACAAGGTGGAGTCGAATCCCAAGGACTACAACGTGATGGAGGCCGCGGCCCTCTATCAGAAGGAGAAGTGCGACTCGATCATCTCGGTCGGAGGTGGCTCCAGCCACGACGCGGCCAAGGGTGCTCGAGTGGTGGTCGCGCACGACGGGCGCAACATCAACGAGTTCGAGGGATTCGCGAAGTCCACCAACAAGGAGAACCCGCCGCACATCGCCGTCTCCACCACTGCCGGTACCGGTTCGGAAACCTCGTGGGCGTACGTCATCACCGACACGTCCGACATGAACAACCCGCACAAGTGGGTCGGCTTCGACGAGGCGACCATCGTGACGCTGGCGATCGACGACCCGCTGCTGTACTACACCTGCCCCCAGCACTTCACGGCCTACTGCGGATTCGACGTACTCGCCCACGGCAGTGAGCCTTACGTGTCCCGTCTCGATTTCGCACCGTCTCTGGGCAACGCGCTCTACTCCGTCGAGCTGGTGGCGAAGAACCTGCGGGAGGCGGTGTTCGAGCCGCGCAATCTGAAGGCCCGTGAGGGAATGATGAACGCGCAGTACATCGCCGGGCAGGCATTCAACTCCGGTGGTCTCGGCATCGTGCACTCCATCTCGCACGCGGTCAGTGCGTTCTTCGACAGCCACCACGGTTTGAACAACGCGATCGCGCTTCCCCGTGTGTGGGAGTACAACCTTCCCTCGCGGTACGAGCGCTACGCGCAGTTGGCAGGGGCGTTGGGTGTCGACACCCGGAACCTCACCACGGTGCAGGCCGCGGACGCCGCCGTCGAGGCCGCGATCCGGCTGGCCAAGGACGTCGGTATCCCCGACAACTTCGGGCAGGTCCGCACCGACTCGTACGAGAAGAACCAGATGAACACCAAGAAGTACGAGGGCCGCGGCGACACCATCCGGGGCGACGAGAAGACCATCCGCGCCATCTCCGAGCACATCCAGGGTGACTGGTGCACGCCCGGAAATCCCCGTGAGGTGACGGTCGAGTCGATGCTTCCCGTCGTCGACCACGCGATCAACAGCGCGTACTAGCTCCACCGAACTCGCGTCCGGGGCGGGCGTGTCCCAGCCTTTGCCCCGTGTCTCAGCCTGGCCCCGCCCCGGACGCGTTCCCACGACCGACACTGCTGACGAAGGACGGAAGCCGCACCATGACCGCACCGCACACCGCTCCATCCCTGGCGGATGTCCGCTTCGCCGATGGAATCGAACTGAAAGCAGCCCTGCGTGAAGTCGACTACATCGCCGACGACGAGTTCTCGGTCGTCGTACACCTGGCGACCGCGCTCGACCGGCCTCTCCTCCTCGAGGGCCCCGCCGGTGTCGGGAAGACGGAGCTGGCGAAGTCCCTGGCGGAGGCCGCGGGCCGCAGGCTCGTCCGGTTGCAGTGCTACGAAGGTCTCGACGACAACCGTGCACTGTACGAGTGGGATTACGCCAAACAACTACTGCACGTGCAGATGCTGCGCGACCGGCTCAGTGAGCAGGTGGCCGCGTTCGACGATGTCGCCGACGCGTCGAGGTTTCTGGCGGCGCAGGATTTCGGTCTGTACTCGGAAGCATTCCTGTCGGTACGGCCCCTACTCGAGGCGATCCTGTCGCCGGAACCTGTGGTGCTGCTCGTCGACGAGGTGGACCGCACCGAGGAATCGATGGAAGCGCTGCTGCTCGAAGTTCTCGCCGAGGGACAGGTCACCATTCCCGAGATCGGCACGTTCACCGCCCGCTCGGCGCCGTGGGTCATCCTGACCTCCAACGACACTCGCGAGCTCTCGCCCGCCCTGAAACGGCGCTGCCTCCACTACCACCTCGACTACCCGACCCCCGAACGTGAGCGGGACATCGTGACCGCCCGTGCGCCCGAGGTGGAATCGGCAGTCGCGGCGGATGTCGTCGAACTGGCGCGGACTCTGCGCGCACTACCGTTACGCAAGAGCCCGTCCATCGCCGAGGTCATCGACGCCGCCCGCGCCGCGGTGGTGCTGAAGGCGACCGGCGTTGCGGTCACTTCGCAGTCGGCGATCCGCGACATCCTCCTCGCCGCGCTGCTCAAGTACACCAGCGATGTCGATCTTGCTCGCGGCCGACTCGACGGCGTGGCGAGCCCGCCCCCCGCGCCGGCGCCGGAGGCGGGGGCAGACAGTAGAGAGCGGGTCACCGTCGCATCCCGTCCGGCCAACACGACCACAGCGGTGTTCCGCGGACACGGCGGCCGCGACCGCGGTGGCATCGGTGTCGGCAACGGCCGTCCTGCGAGGCGATGACGATGTCCGCGGTCCGAGGCGCGCCGACGCCCGAGTCGCAGCTCCTCGATGTGCTGGCGGCGTCGTTCGGCGCACTGCTGCGCCGGTACGGAGTGGCAGCGTCTGCGGCGGAGGTGATCGACGTCCGTCGCGTGCTGGGGCTCGTCGGCGCACGGCAGCCGGACACCACGCGGGCCGCGC
Organism: Rhodococcus sp. USK13; assembly: GCF_018343855.1. Taxonomy (NCBI): domain Bacteria; kingdom Bacillati; phylum Actinomycetota; class Actinomycetes; order Mycobacteriales; family Nocardiaceae; genus Rhodococcus; species Rhodococcus sp. USK13. The sequence continues at coordinate 3,214,454 of NZ_CP069242.1, forward strand.
TGCGCGCGGTGTGCGCCAAGTACCGTTACGAGCAGTCAGGATTCGACCGGGCCTTCGACGTGTTCTTCGGTGCTGTCGCCGCGGCCGCCCCCGATCTCCGCGCACCGTCCCGAACCGAGTTCGCGGAGGGGCTTCCCACTGCCCTCGAGGTTGCCGACAACGTCGATACGGCCCGCTATGCCGAATACAACGAGCGCGCCGCGGAAGTCGGCGACCACTTCGATACGCCGGAGGCCGAGAAGGGTTTCAATCCTCACAAGGATGACGACGATGTCAGCATGACGTCGAGCGATGCCGAACTGTCCGTCGACTCCGAGGCCGATTCGGGCCGACGCGGCGTCACCTACACCGTCGATGTCTCGCGGGCGGCGAGTACTGCCGTCGGTGACCTGGCGACGTCGACGAGCGGCGCCGTCGTGGGATCGCTGTCCTGGGACGATCCGGCGTCGATTCTCGCGTGGCTCGACGCCTACGACCCCAGCGCGGTGTACTCGGACTCCGGTGTCGACGAGCCGCTGACCGCTGCCCAGTTGAATCGTCTGGCAGAAGCAGTCGAGGCGTTCGTCGGAGCGCTGGCCGACGCCCGGGACGCCGCCGGGCAGACCGCTCCGGATGTTCCGATGGCGGACGGCCAAGGATCGGCCGTCTCACGCGCCGAGGTCAATCAGGCATGCCACGAGATCCTTCGGCGGATGCGTGGCCCCGCGCGTCTCCGTCCGAGGGAGCTGACCGCGGGACGGCTGGACATGCGGCGCACGGTCCGTGCGAGCCTGCGGACCGAGGGCGTGCCCTTCCGCTTGATGGTGAAGGCGCCGCGTCCTGACCGGGTACGTGTGCTCGTTCTCGCCGACGTCTCGCTGTCCGTCCGACCGGTCACGGCCTTCACCCTGAGGTTGGCGCAGGCGATGCACCGCCGCGCGAGCCGATGCCGAGTCCTGGCATTCGTGGACAGGCCCGTCGATGTCACGGACACACTCCTCGCGGGCGGAGACGACGACGCACTCGCTGCCGTGCTCGCCGATCCCCGCATCGATCTCGAGGCGAGCAGCGACTACGGCCGGGTGTTCTCCGAGGTCCTCACCGCGTTCGGCAACGAGGTTCACTCGCGCACCTCGGTGCTCGTAGTGGGTGACGGAAGGGGCAACGGATTGCCACCGGGCCTGGACGAGTTCGCCGCTCTGCGGAGGAAGGTGCACCGCCTCGCGTGGATTACGCCGGAGCCCGAGCGGTACTGGGATCAGGCGTCGTGCGCGATGCCTGAGTACGCCGAAGTCTGCGACCGAGTGGTAGTCGCGCGGGACGCGGTCCAGCTGTTGGCCCGCGCCGCCGAACTGGGTCACGCGTTGCGATGAACGGCCCCCGCCGAGTGTGCTTCCGATACCGTGGCTGGGGATATCCTGAGGGCACGTCATCGAGAAGTGAGTGCATGGTGCCGACGGCTGAAGATCCCCTCGAGACCCAGCGCGATGTGGCGTCGAACGTCGCCTCGGAGTTGACAGCGGCTGGATTCGAGGAGGCGCACGAGATCGGGCACGGCGGCTTCGGGGTCGTCTACCGGTGTGTTCAGCCGGAGCTCGACCGCACGGTGGCGGTCAAGGTCCTGACCGCCGAACTCGACGAGGAGAACACGGCGCGGTTCTTCCGTGAGCAGCGGGCCATGGGCAGGCTGACCGGACACCCCAACATCGTCAATGTCCTCCAGGTCGGTGTCACCGGAAGCGGTCGTCCTTACATCGTGATGCCCTACCACCCGCAGGATTCACTCGACGCCCGGATCCGGAAGAGCGGTCCGCTTCCACTGGGCGAGGTCCTTCGGCTCGGTGTGAAGATCGCGGGGGCTCTGGAGACGGGGCACCGCCTCGGCATCCTCCATCGCGACGTCAAACCCGCCAACATCCTCCTCACCGACTACGGCGAACCCGCGTTGACCGACTTCGGGATCGCGCACATCTCCGGGGGATTCGAAACGGCGACCGGAACGGTGACGGGATCGCCGGCGTTCACGGCACCCGAAGTTCTGCGGGGCGATCCGCCGAGCCCGGCCTCGGACATCTATGGCCTCGGCGCCACGCTGTTCTGTGCGGTCACCGGTCACGCGGCGTTCGAACGCCGAAGCGGGGAGCAGGTCATCGCACAGTTCCTCCGGATCACCTCGCAACCCGTACCGGATCTGCGGGAGAAGGGCATTCCCGCGGACGTGAGCGCGGTGGTCGCGCGCGCGATGGCAGCGAACCCCGGTGATCGACCCGCGACTGCCGCGGAACTCGGTGACGCGCTGCGGCAGATGCAAGCAGACAACGGGCTCCCGGTCGACGATATGGCCGCCCGGCACGGTGCGCCCGGCCGATCGCAGGCGAAGTCCCGTCTCCCAGCGCAGCCCATGGCGCATTCGCTGATCGGCGCCGACGGTAACCTGCCACTGGAACTGACCAGCTTCATCGGTCGGCGACATGAGCTGACGGAGGCGAAGGCGAAACTGTCCGATGCGCGCCTGGTGACACTGACGGGCATCGGCGGTGTCGGGAAGACGCGTCTCGCGCTCCGTGTCGCCGCCGACGTTCGACGTGGATTCGCCGACGGTGCGTGGTTGGTGGAACTCGGTGAATTGCACGACGAATCTCTTCTGGTCGACGTCGTCGCGGCGGCACTGGGCCTGCGGGACGGGCCGGCGAGTTTGTTGAAAGACACCCTCGTCGATTTCCTGGCCGCGCGCCGGATCCTGCTCGTATTCGACAACTGTGAACAGGTGGTCGGCGCGGTCGCAAAACTGTCCGAGAGCTTGCTTCGTAGCTGTCCGGATGTGCGGATCCTGGCCACGAGCAGGGAACCTCTCGGGATCGGCGGAGAAGTCGTGCTTCGGGTTCCCCCGCTGACCGTCCCCGACCCGGCCCGTCCCTCGTCCCTTCAGACAATGCCCCGGTACGACGCAGTCACGTTGTTCGCCGACCGCGCCGCCGCCGCGGTGCCGGGCTTCGAGCTCACCGAGGAGAACACGGACACGGTGGCGCGGATCTGTCAGCGACTGGACGGCTTGCCACTCCCGATCGAACTGGCGGCGGCGCGGCTGCGTGCCATGTCGACCGAGCAGATTCTGCGTCGCCTGACGGACCGTTACGCTCTGCTGACCCTCGGCAGCAGGGGCGCACCCACACGGCAGCAGACTCTGCGTCTGTCGATCGATTGGAGTTACGAGCTCTGCACGCAGCAGGAACAGCAGTTGTGGGCGTGGCTGTCGGTGTTCGCCGGGAGCTTCGAACTCGACGCGGCCGAAGGCGTGTGCGCAGAAGCTCCTTCTGCCGAAGACCTGCTCGATACGGTCACCTCGCTGGTGGACAAGTCGATCCTCATCCGTGAGGAGTCGGCCTCGGTGGTCCGGTTCCGCATGCTCGAGACGCTTCGTGACTACGGCAGCGAGAAGTTGACGGAAGCCGGCGAAGCCGACCGGCTGAGGAGGCGGCACCGGGATTGGTACCTGCAGTTGGCCGAGGATGCGAGGGCGGAGTGGATCAGCCGCGAGCAGGTGGCATGGATGCGCCGCCTCGCCCGCGAGCAGCCGAACCTGCGGGAGGCGATGAAGTTCTGTCTGGCCGAGGCGCATTCGGCGTCGGGGTTGCGAATCGCGACCGCATTGTTTCGGTTCTGGCTCGCCCGAGGCATGTTCAGCGAGGGCCGGCACTGGCTCGACCGCTTCCTGGAGATGTCGCCGGTCGAGGTCAGCGAGGAACGGGTCGCAGCGCTGTACGGAAACAGTGTGCTGGCCGAGGCCCAGGGCGACGTGGCTGCCGGAGCGTCGCTGGTAGCGGAAGGGAAGACGCTCGCGGCGCAGACGGACAACGTCGCGATCCGCGCGCACATCTCTCATTCCGAGGGTGTGCTGAAGTTGTTCAGGGGTGATCTGCCCGGCGCGCTCGAGTGTTTGGAATCGGCCCTCGAAGTGTGCGGGGACTGTGGCGAGCCCGCCGTGCACATCGAAAACCTGGACTCCCTCGGAACCGTGAGGGCACTGCTCGGAGACTCAGCTGGGGCGATCGAACACTACGAGAGTGTCCTCGAGATCACGGAATCGACCGGCGAGTCGATGTACCGGTCGCACACGATGTGGGCGATGGGCGTAGCCCTGTGGCGTCAGGGCGATGTTCGGCGGGCGTCCCGGTATATCGAGGACGGGCTCGCATTGGCCAGGCGGGTCGACAGCGCGGTCACCGTGGCAACCTGCCTGGAAACGTTGGCGTGGATCGCGGGTGACGGCGATCCACGACGCGCCGCGGTCCTCATGGGAGCGGCGGAGTCGCTGGCGAAATCCAGGAGAAGCTCCACGGTGCTGTTCCCCGATTTGCTCGTCTATCACGAGGAGTGCGAACAGCGCGCGCGCAGTGCCCTCGGAAGGAAGGAATACGAGTCGGCGTGGGACGAGGGCAGGACGCTGGTCGTCGACGACGCTGTGGCGTTCGCGCTCGGCGAGCAGTCGCCGAAGCGTCCTTCCTCCTCACGCGGGACGGCCGACCTGACGAAACGAGAGCGAGAGGTTGCCGACCTGGTGGCCGAGGGCTTGACCAACAAGCAGATCGCTGCCCGGCTCGTTATTTCACCTCGCACCGCGCAGGGGCACGTCGAACATCTCCTCGCCAAGCTCGGCTTCGCCTCTCGGACTCAGATCGCCGCCTGGGTCGTGGAGCATGGTCGGACCTGATCACTGCTGCTGCCTACCTACCCGATCGGGTAGGTGCCGGACCTGCCCTTCGGTCAGTGTGCGCGTCCGTCCCTGCCCGTAGAGTCGAGGTTCAGCGCTTGTAACCTGGATCACATCATGCGGGCGTGGGAGGAGTGTCGTCTTGTCTGTGTCGTATCCAGTCACCCGAACCACCGCTACGGACCGGCTGGTCAAATTCCATGCACCGGAAATCGTCTTCGGTGTCGGGTCGATGGTCGAGGCCGCGCACGCCGTCCTCCGCCTGGGCGGCTCGCGGCCGATGCTCGTCACCGACCCCGGGTTGATCGACGCCGGCTGGGCCGCTGAACTGCAGGACCAGCTCCGGGAACAGGGACTGACGCCCGTTGTGTGGAGTGCGTTGACGCCCAATCCGAAGGATCACGAGGTCGCGGCCGGTCACGAGGCCTACCAGGAAGGTGGATGCGATGTCTTGATCGCGCTGGGAGGCGGTTCGGTGATCGATGCCACCAAAGGCATCGCGGTTCTCGCCGCGAACGGGGGCAACATTCTCGACTACGAAGGGGTGGATCAGGCGACCAGTCCCATCCCTCCTCTGGTCATGGTCCCGTCCACGTCCGGCACCGGTGCTGACGTGTCGCAATTCTGCATCGTGACGGACACGGCCCGCGGTACCAAGATCACGATCATCGGCCGCGCGCTGGTTCCCGACGTCACCGTGATCGATCCCCGCCTGCTCACGACCATGCCGGAGTGGCTCAATGCGGCCACCGGGCTCGACGCGCTCACACACGGCATCGAGGCGTTCGTCTCGCTGGCGCACAACCCGCTCACGGACCATCACGCGCTTCGCGCGATCGGTCTGGTCACCGACACCCTGGTCCACACCATCGAAGACCCGCTGGAGATGGAGCCGAGGGCCGTCATGGCCCAGGCGAGCCTCGAAGCGGGCCTGGCCTTCACCAACGCCATTCTCGGTGCGGCGCATGCCATGAGCCATCAGGTCGGTGGTCTGCTCGACCTGCCGCACGGCGTGATCAACGGTGTCCTGCTTCCACACGTGATTCGGTTCAATGCGGCCAGCGACGCTGCCCCGTTCGTGGCGATCGCGGCGGCTCTCGGACTGGAGGAACATCGCGGAACCCCAGAGGAAGCGGCCCTCGCGGTCGCGGACCGAGTGGAGCGTTTGGCGCGCGAGGTCGGGGTGCCGCGAGGACTGGGGCAGTTGGGTGTGCGTGAAACCGACCTTCCGCGGCTCGCGGAGTTCGCCCTGCGGGACGCCTGCATGTCCACCAATCCGCGGACGGCCACACACCAGCAGATGGTGGCACTTTTCCGGACTGCGATGTGAGCCCGATGAACGCCCCAGACCTCTCGACACTCACCGGACTCCGGTCGGGTAAACCGACGTTCTACCCGCAGTACCGCGGCGCCGCCGAACGTCTCGAGCGCGTCGTCCATGCGCTCGAGCTCATCTCCCGCGCGCTGGTGCGAACGGTCGAGGGGCCCGAGACGTTGATCTGCGCGGTGGCCGAGGCGGCGCGCGCTCACCTCGACGCGCGCTGGGTGGCATTCGCCCTGGCGGACGGCATGCTGCCCGATGCCGGTCCCCGCCGGCTGGTTCTCGGACCGGACGCCACCCCGTTTCTGGTCGACAACGTCGAGGGACCCCCGCTGCCGGACGAGGTGGTCATGTGCCTCGGCGACATCAGGTCCGCCCGCACCAGCAGGGCGCCCGTCATCGACGCGCACCATGCGTTCGTGCCGATCGTGCTCGAGGGCGGAGTGGTGGGAGCCTTTGCTGCGTGGACGGCGCCGCACCGCACCCTCGACACCACCGATGGTGCGGTACTGAGTATCCTGGCGAGCCAGACCGCGGTAGCCCTGCAGAATTCGGCGCTCTACCAGCGCGGGCAGCGCCTCCTCGAACACGCCGAGCACGCATACGCGGAGGCGCGGCGGACCGCGTCGGATCTTGCGGTCCGCAACGCCGAACTCGAGTCCACCCAACGTCAGCTCGGGGCCGCGCACCGGCATCAGGTACTCGACGAGGAACGCCACCGCATCGCCCGTGAGCTCCACGACAGTGTCACGCAGGCGGTACTGTCGGCCGGAATGCAGATCGAGGTGTGCCGGAGCGGAGTGCCCGACGACGAACGTCGCGAAAGACTCGACCTGGCCAAGGATCTCACTCGTCGCGCGGTCGAGCAATTACGCTCGGCCATCTACGCGCTCAATCACTCCAAGAGTTCGGACCGCACGTCGCTGCCCGGAATGCTCGAGCAGCTCGGTGTGGTGCACATGCCCGACGACCTCGAGGTCAGCGTCCGGGTCGGCGGAACACCGGCGGAGCTGTCGTGTGACCGCGAGCACGCGCTGCTGCGCATTGCCGGCGAGGCCTTGTTCAACGCTGCTGTCCACGCCAACGCGACGCGCGCCGTTCTGCGCCTGACCTATTCGGCGGATTCTGTACTCCTGTCCGTCGCCGACGACGGGGACGGGGATCCGAAGCAGATGCGGCTCATGTTGCGGATGGCGGCAAAGAACGACCTGGACGGACACCATCGCGGTCTGGCGAACATGCAGGCCCGGGCTGCGGAATTCGGTGGAACCTTCGAAGTGGCCAGGGCGCGACTCGGCGGAGTGCGAGTGGCTGCGCGAATTCCTCTCGGCGACAGACCTTCCGGGGGAGACAACGACAACGAGGTGGAGCGATGACGATGCGAACTCCGATGCAGGACGAGGCGAGGTCTGCACGAGCAACGTCGGTGGTCCGGCTCGTCCTCGTCGACGATCACGCGATTCTTCGGCAGGGGCTGCGATCCGTACTCGAGCGTGAACCGGATCTCGAGGTGGTCGGGGAAGCGTCCACGAGCGGGGAGGCACTCGACGTCGTCGGGCAGGTGAAACCCGACGTCGTGTTGATGGATCTCAAGTTGTCGGCGGCATCCGATTACGAGGGGCTCGTGCTGTGTGCGCAGTTGTCGTCCGCGAACAAAGGACTGGGACTTCTGGTGCTGACGACGTTCCTCGACGAGCAGCTGGTGGTCCGTGCCGTGCAAGCCGGCGCCCGGGGATACGTGGTGAAGGATGTGGACACGACCGAACTGGTGCGCGCCATCCGCGCGGTCTCGCGTGGAGAAAGCGCATTCGACTCGCGGAGTGCTTCCGCGGTGATCCGGTCGCTGAACGGGCAGACGACCCCGCGGGAAGGACTCACGGAGCGCGAACTCGAGGTCCTGCAACTGCTGGCCACCGGGTTGTCGAACGCGAAAATCGGTGAACGGCTCTTCATCTCGGCCACCACCGTGAAGTTCCACGTCAGCAACATCATGCGCAAGCTCGACGTGGGCAGGCGCGCGGAGGCCGTGTACGAGGCGGGCAAGCTCGGACTGATCTGAAACAGCAGTGACCGGTAGTCGATCGGCGTACCGTCCGTACCATGGCTGCTGCGATTTCGGTGGAGAAACTCGTGAAGACGTTCGGCGCCACCCGCGCGCTGGACGGCCTGGATCTCGAGGTGCGCGCCGGTGAGGTGCACGGTTTCCTGGGGCCGAACGGCTCCGGCAAGTCGACCACCATCAGGGTCCTGCTCGGACTGCTCCGCGCAGACTCGGGTACCACGCGTCTACTCGACGGGGATCCGTGGCGTGATTCGGTGTCGTTGCACCGCAGGCTCGCCTACGTTCCGGGTGATGTGAATCTGTGGCCCAATCTCACCGGGGGTGAGGCGATCGATCTCCTCGCGGGGTTGCGCGGCGGTCTCGACGAGGCCCGGCGTGCAGAACTGCTCGAGCGGTTCGAACTCGATCCGACGAAGAAGGCGCGCACGTACTCGAAGGGCAACCGGCAGAAGGTCGCGCTGGTGGCCGCATTCGCGTCCGACGTCGAACTGTACGTGCTCGACGAACCGACGTCCGGGCTGGATCCGCTGATGGAGTCGGTCTTCCAGGACTGCATCGAGGAGATGTCCGACTCGGGGCGGACGATCCTGTTGTCGAGTCACATTCTCGCGGAGGTCGAGGCGCTGTGCGATCGGGTGAGCATCATCCGCGAGGGCCGAACCGTCGAGACCGGCACATTGGCGGAACTGCGTCATCTCACGCGTACGTCGATCACGGCCGAGACGCAGCGGCCGGTGACCGGACTCGAGAGCATCGAGGGGGTCTACGACGTGCGGGTCGACGGCCTGCACTCTCGATGTGAGGTGGACACCAGTGCGATCGACGGGGTGCTCCGCCACCTACTGTCGTTCGGCATCTCGTCGCTGACGTCGACGCCACCGACGTTGGAGGAGTTGTTCCTACGGCACTACGGGGACGAACTGGCCCGGGAGGGCGAAAACCACCGGCGCGCCGAATCCGGGGCGCAGACACGATGAGCGCCGTGACGGCGCCGGTGAAGGTGGGGCGCGGCCAGTACGCGGGAACCGCCCGGCTGGTGCGGCTCGCGCTACGCCGTGACCGTATCCAGCTGCCGGTGTGGTTATTCGCACTCGCAGCGCTGCAAGCGTTCTCGGCGTCGAGTGTGCTCGGCCTGTATCCCACGGAGGGTGACCTGCGCAGCTTCGCGGTGGCCACTGCGGCGTCACCGGTTGCCCTGGCCACCAACGGTCTGGTGTCCGGGTACAGCGTCGGTGCCGTGCTCGCCAGCCAGATCGTCATGCCGCTGTCTCTCGCTGCCGGCCTGATGACCACCCTGCTCGTCGTGCGGCATACGCGGCAGAACGAGGAGACCGGCCGCGCCGAACTCGTCGAGGCCGCCGTCGTCGGGCGCAGAGCCTTGCTGACGGCCGCACTGGTTGTCGCGGTCGGCGCCAATCTGGTTCTCGGACTGATCAACGTCGTCGTTCTGGTCGCGGAGGGTCTGCCGTTCGCGGGTTCTGTGGCTCTGGGCGCGGCTGTCGCGGGGGCCGGCATCGCGTTCGCCGCCGTCGCCGCGGTGACCGCGCAGGTGACGGACAGTGCCCGCACCGCCAACGGACTGGCCGGCGCCGCGCTGGGTGTGGCGTTCCTGTTTCGTGCAGTGGGCGACATGACAGGGGCGGTGACGGAAAACGGCACCCGGGTGGTGAGTAGCTGGCCGACCTGGCTGTCGCCGATCGGCTGGGCCGAACAGGTCCGTCCTTACGACGACAATGCCTGGTGGGTGCTGGTGTTGCCCGTCCTGTTCGCACTCACGGTCGGCTCGGTCGGCTTCGCCCTCACCGAACGCCGGGACATCGGCTCGGGCCTCGTACCGACCCGCCCCGGCCCCGCCCGCGCGTCCGGGTTGTTGCCGACGCCGCTCGGATCGGCGTGGCGGATACAACGGACGATCCTGTTCTGGTGGGCATTCGGCATCACCGTCCTCGCCGTGGTGTACGGCGCAATCGCGGACCAGATCGACGACTTTCTCGGCGAGGGCGAGCAGGTGGCCGACATGATGGAGCAGCTCGGTGGCGGCACCACCGACATGGTCGATGCCTACTTTGCCGCCATCTTCGGCATGATGGCGATCGCGGTTGCGGGTTACGCCGTACAGGCATTACTCCGAATGCGGGGTGAGGAATCGGCGGGACGACTCGAACCGGTTCTCGCGACAGCGCTCTCACGTCCGAGGTGGATGCTAGCGCATGTAGGCCTGGTCGTGTCGGGAATCGTTGTCCTGCAGGCACTGACCGGGGCGGCAACCGGGCTCGCGTACGGTCTCGTGACCGACGACGTACCGGGAAAGGTGGTGCATCTGACCGGTGCTGCTCTGGTCTTCGTGCCTGCGATCGCAGTGGTCGCGGCCGTGGTGGTGTTGTCGTTCGGTGGTGTCCCGGCCTGGTCGACCGGGATCTCCTGGGGCGTGCTCGCCGCCTGCCTGATCTTCGGATTCCTCGGACCACTGCTCGGTCTGCCTCAGGCGGTGCGCGACTTGTCACCGTTCACGCACGTGCCCGCCGTTCCCGCGGCGGAGGTGACGGCCGCTCCGCTCGTGCTGCTCGCGACGATCGCCGTCGTCGTGATCGCCGTCGGGGTGGTGCTGTTCCGGCGACGCGACATCACCAGTTCGTAGACTGCGCGAGGTCGTCGAGGGGTACGGCGAGGACTCGGGCCAGAGCTGCAATTGTCGTGAATGCCGGAGTGGGCATCCGGCCGGTCTCGATCTTGCGCAGAGTCTCCGGTGAAATCGCCGCCTCCTGAGCCACTTCGGCGAGAGTGCGATCGCCCCGGGCACGGCGTAGATACGCCCCCAGGCGCTGACCTGCCGCGAGTTGGGCCGGAGTGAGCGGGAGACGCACCATGCCACCAGCCTACTCGACGGTGGTATGAAAATACCGGACGATCGACTATGGTGGTATTTTAATACCGGCTATCGGGTCGGATGGAGAGGAAGATCTGTGCTGGAATTGAAGACCCCTCGGGAGATCGAAGCGATGCACGTCACCGGTGTATTCATCGCCGAGCTGCTCGACGACCTCGCCTCCCGGGCCGAGCCGGGGGTAAACCTGCTCGAACTCGAGCACCGCGCCCGCCAGCTGATCGCCGACCGCGGTGCCCAGTCGTGCTACTGGGATTACGCGCCGTCATTCGGGCGAGGGCCGTTCCGCAATGTCATCTGTTTGTCGGTCAATGATGCAGTGCTGCACGGGCTTCCGCATGACTACGTCCTGCGTGACGCAGACCTGCTGAGCATGGATATCGCGGTATCGATCGACGGGTGGGTCGCCGATTCGGCGCGGAGTGTGATCGTGGGTGTTCCGCGGCCGGGGGACGAGCGTCTCATCGAGGCGACCGAGCGTGCCCTGGCGGCGGGGATTGCCGCTGCGCTGCCCGGTAACCACCTGGGCGACATCTCTGCTGCGATCGGCGCCGTCGCCGCCGACTACGGGTACCCGGTCAACACCGAATTCGGTGGCCACGGACTCGGGCGCACCATGCACGAAGACCCCCACGTGTCCAACATGGGACGCGCCGGACGTGGTCTGAAGCTGAAGCCGGGTTTGACTCTTGCACTCGAACCATGGCTCGCCGCCGGCACCGACAAAATCATCTACGACGACGACGGGTGGACCATCCGATCGGCCGACGGGTCCCGTACCGCGCACAGCGAACACACCATCGCCGTCACCGACGGCGCGCCACTCGTGCTGACGTGTCGGGATTACGTCGCGGCCCCTGAGTAGTGGTCCGGCGGCTGTTGAAACCCTGCGCGACAATGTGATTCGCCCTGGCTATTGCTCTGGTGGCCTGCAGGTGCTAGAATCGAACAAAGTTTCGAACAGCCTTGGGGGAGGTTGATTATGGGGGGAATTGTTGTACCGGATCTGGACGAGGTGCGTGCGTTCACCGCACGGCTTCGTCTGGCTTCTGTCGACGGCGATGCGGGGTTGGGCATCGATCTACTCGATGCGATCGAGACGTTGAAATCGGTCGGCTGCGCAGTGCAGGCGGTGATCACCGACGAGGTCGCCACGAGTATCCGACAAGACCGCAAAGCTCGACAACTGCCCCGGTCCGAGTGGGACCGGGGGATTGCGTCGCAGATTGCATTGGCGCGTAGGGAATCTCCGAACCGAGGTGGCCGGCATCTGGGGTTCGCGCGGGCGTTGGTGCATGAAATGCCGCACACCCTGGACCTGTTGCGATCGGGTCGGTTGAACGAATGGCGGGCCACCCTGCTCGTGCGCGAGACAGCCTGCCTGTCAGCGCATGATCGGGGGATCGTCGATCGCCTGTTGTGCGCGGACCCAGGCATTCTCGACGGAGTCGGCGACCGGGGTCTGGTTGCACGAGCGAAAGCCCTCGCTGTCGAGCTCGATGCCGCGGCGGTCGTCCGAAGGCACCGCAAGGCAACCTCGGAGCGACGGGTCACCACCCGTCCGGCGCCGGACTCGATGGCGTATCTCAGCGTGTTGATGCCTGTGGAACAGGCTGTCTGCCTGCAGGCCACACTGGGCCGGGACGCCGACAGTCTCATCGCCACCGGCAACAGTGGTGGCCGCAGCCGCAATCAGGTGATGGTGGATTTGTTGTTCGCGCGCGGCACCGGAGCGTCACTGGCGTCCGGTGTGCCGGTGTCGGTGAACCTGGTGCTGTCGGACGAGTCGCTGCTGGCCGGCGGCCACGAGGCAGCCCACCTGCAGGGGTTCGGGCCGGTGCCGGCGGGGATAGCACGACACATGGTGGCTGACGCCATCGATGGAGTTGCCGAGACGGCATTGCGGCGGGTGTATTCGTGCCCGCAGTCGGGGGCGCTGACGGCGATGGAATTCCAGTCGCGCACGTTCCCGAAGAGCCTGAAGACGCTGATCGATCTCCGGGACCGCACCTGCCGCACACCGTGGTGCGATGCCCCGATCCGCCATCACGACCACATCCGCTCGTACGGCAACGCGGGTGCGACCAGCGCGGACAACGGGTCCGGGCTGTGCGAGGCCTGCAACTACGCGAAGGAAGCACCGGGATGGAATGCCCGCCCACTACGCAATCTCGGCCGCACCCACCTCATCGACCTCGGCACCCCGACCGGACACCACTATCGCTCCACGGCCCCGCCGCTACCGGCGGCCGCGCACCTGCGCGCATCGTGAGGCGGTCAGCAGTCGATGACGAGCCAGCCGCCGTGGTGTTCGAACACCTCGAACGGGCGTCCTGTCGCGTCGCCGAGCTTCGTGAGCGACCGGGTGTCGAAGGTGCGGATATGTCCGTGGCACGCGGTTGCCTCGTCCTCATAGGGGACAGCGACGACAACCCGGTCGCGGGCAACGCGGAGGGCCTCGGATATCACCGCGGTACCGATGCTGTCGTCGACGTGTTCGAGGAGGTGGATGGCGGTGACGGTGTCGAAGCTGTCGTCGGGAACCGGTACGTGCGCGGCGTCGCAGACGAGGGTGTCCAGGTCTAGTCCGAGCTCTGGTGCAACGGCGTCGAGGAGGGTCATGGTGCCGGGCAGAATGTCGGTCGCCGTGACGGAGCGACCCGCGCGGGCGAGTCGCAGGGGCAAGAATCCGAAGCACGACCCGAGGTCCAGGACGGAACCGCGGACGAGTTCCTCCGCCTTCTCGTGGATCGGTGCGAAGTCGGCGGTGCCGTCCAGCAATTCGGCCAGAGAGTTGCGGTAGTAGACGGTCCAGGCTTCGAGCGCACCGTCGACGGTGGAGCGAACAAGCCCGACCATGGTCGACTCGAATTCGTCCTGACCGAAGTCGGCGTCCTCGATCGACGCAGTGACCGAGGCCACGAGCCGCTCGCTCAGATCCTCCGGTGTCAGGGCATGCCGCACCCGCAGGTGGTCGCCGTCGCGGGCGAGCGTGAGCGGTCCGGCGGCGACGCGCTCTACCGTGACGTGGCCGTGTGACCAGAGACCGGATTCGCACGGAGCGAGAGAGTCGAAAGCGGGGGTGTCGAGAGTGGAGGACATTCGAGGCAACCTTGCCTAGTGGTGGTGGCGGGAGAACATCAGGTTCGTGTGTCGGGCTCGCCGAGGGAACTCAGCCCATCGTAAAGCGATTGCATTCCGCTGGCGAGTAGTTCGTTCAGTTCGAGCGAATCGTCATCGAGCCACTGCTCGTATGCCGACATTGCAACGCCCAGTAGGAGATAACCGACAGTGCGCGGAATGTGGTCGGTGGGTGAGACTCCGAGTCGGCCGGCCACGTACTCGGCGATGACGTTGCGCCATCCTTCGTACATCACCACCGAATATGCCTGCAGCGCAGGTACCCGCAGAATGAGGCCCATCCGCTTGCGGTGATTGACTTCCTCGCTTGCAGGGAAGGCGTTGAACTCGAGGAGGGCGGCCGTGAGGCCATCCGCGATCGGTATGTCGTCGGGCTGTGCGGCGAGTTGAGCGCGCATCTCGGCGAGGTGGGCGTCGAAATCGCCCCACGGGATCGCATTCTTGGACGGGAAGTAGCGAAACAGGGTGCGCCGGGCGATGCCGGATGCCTCGGCGACCTCGTCGACGCTGGTGGCGTCGAACCCTTGCCGGGTGAACAGCTCGATCCCCACCGTACTGATCCGGTCCTGCGTTGTGGACGGGCGTCGCCCTATCCGACTGGCTGGTTTTCGACGACTTTTCATGTTTCGTCCCTCCCGGTCTGTCATTCTGCACTCGATGCCATTACAGTGGTGAGGCGAGTCACAGAAGGGTCCTTCTATGACGGGAAGCATCTCAGTGACTCGCCTACGTATCACCGAACAGTAGGAGGAAATCATGTCCGATCGTGACAACAACGTGCTGGAGAACGACCTCGTCGAGGAATCTCTCGTCGAAGAGGTGTCGATCGACGGCATGTGCGGCGTGTACTGACATGCCCGAAGCACCCGCAGCGACCGGTACAGCCGGTATCGATCTCGATGTGGGCTGGAAGCTTCATCCGCAGGTGGCGCTGCGTCCCGAGCCGTTCGGGGCGCTGCTCTACCACTTCGGGACACGCAAGCTGTCGTTCCTGAAGAACCGCACAATCGTCGCGGTGGTGGAGGCCCTTCCCGACCACTCCGACGCCCGGTCCGCATTGCGGGCGCAGGGCATCGGGGACGACACCGCTCCGCAGTATGCGCGAGCCCTCGGCACTTTGGCCGAGTCGCACATGATCGTCCCCGCCTGACCAGCTCTCTTCGCCCCGTATCAGAGGATCCAGCCCATGACCTCCATGCTCGAAAGGCCCTCCGCCCCGGTCGGCCGACTCGTCGACCAGTTCGAACTGGGGCTCGACGCCCCGATCTGCCTCACGTGGGAACTGACCTACGCGTGCAACTTGTCGTGTGTGCACTGCCTGTCCTCGTCGGGGCGGCGTGATCCACGGGAGCTGAGCACCGAGCAGTGCAAGGCGATCATCGACGAACTGCAGCGTATGCAGGTGTTCTACGTCAACATCGGTGGCGGCGAGCCCACCGTGCGCTCCGACTTCTGGGAGCTCGTCGATTACGCCACCGCGCACCAGGTGGGAGTCAAGTTCTCCACGAACGGGGTGAAGATCGACAAGAAGGTTGCCGCCCGGCTCGCGGCAAGCGACTACGTCGACGTGCAGATCTCCCTGGACGGCGCGACGGCCGAGGTCAATGATGCCGTTCGTGGTCCGGGATCGTTCGCGATGGCGGTGCGGGCGCTGGAGAATCTGTCCGAGGCCGGTTTCAAGGACGCCAAGATCTCCGTGGTGGTCACCCGGCACAACGTGTCCCAGCTCGACGACTTCAAGGCCCTGGCGGACAAGTACGGCGCCACCCTGCGCATCACCCGGTTGCGCCCGTCCGGCCGAGGAGCGGACGTGTGGGACGAGCTGCACCCCACCCAGGCGCAGCAGCGTGAGTTGTATAACTGGCTGGTCGCCAATGGTGACGGCGTGCTCACGGGCGACTCTTTCTTCCATCTATCCGCTTACGGTGAAGCGTTACCGGGTCTGAATCTCTGCGGCGCCGGCCGGGTAGTCTGCCTGATCGACCCGATCGGCGACGTCTACGCGTGCCCCTTCGCCATTCACGAGCAGTTCCTCGCCGGAAATATCGTGGCGGACGGCGGCTTTCAACATGTGTGGCAGCACTCCGACCTGTTCCAGGAACTGCGGTCTCCGCAGACCGGGGGAGCGTGCAGCAAGTGCGCCCACTACGACTCCTGCCGCGGCGGCTGTATGGCCGCGAAGTTCTTCACCGGGCTTCCGATGGATGGACCCGACCCCGAATGTGTTCAGGGATACGGCGAGGCGGCGCTCGCAGGTGAGCGCGGTGACATTCCGAAATCCAGCGTCGACCACTCCCGCACCGGCCAGCGCCGGACCCCCCGGGCACCGGTTCCGCTGACGTTGATGGTGCGTCCGCCCGCCAAGATTTGTGACGAGAACCCGCTTGCGGGAATGGAACAGACGTAAACCGTCTGTCGGTATGAGAGGTTTTTCGACATGGGTAAGAATCCGTTCTTCGAGACTGTGGCCGAGGCTCAGCGTCGCGCGAAGAAGCGTTTGCCGAAGTCGGTGTATGCGGCGCTGATCGCCGGTTCCGAGCGCGGGCTGACGGTCGACGACAATGTCACCGCGTTCGGTGAGCTGGGGTTCGCCCCGCACGCCGTCGGTCTCTCGGACAAGCGTGAGCTGTCGACCACCGTGATGGGGCAGAACATTTCGCTTCCCGTCGTGATTTCCCCGACCGGTGTACAGGCGGTGCATCCCGACGGCGAGGTCGCGGTGGCACGTGCTGCGGCGGCCCGGGGGACGGCGATCGGCTTGAGTTCGTTCGCGAGCAAGTCGGTCGAAGAGGTCACCGCGGCGAATCCCCAGACCTTCTTCCAGATGTACTGGGTCGGTACCCGGGACGTGCTGATTCAGCGGATGGAGCGGGCGCGTGCGGCCGGCGCCACGGGGCTGATCATCACCACCGACTGGTCGTTCTCCTACGGGCGCGACTGGGGCAGCCCGGCCATCCCGGAGAAGATGGATCTCAAGGCGATGATCCAGTTCGCACCGGAAGGCATCACGCGTCCGAAGTGGCTCTACGAGTTCGCGAAGACCCGGAAGATCCCGGATCTCACCACACCGAACCTCGCGGCACCCGGTCAGGAACCGCCCACGTTCTTCGGTGCGTACGGCGAATGGATGCAGACACCGTTGCCCACCTGGGACGACATTGCGTGGCTCCGTGAGCAGTGGGGTGGGCCGTTCATGCTGAAGGGTGTCATGCGCATCGACGACGCCAAGCGTGCCGTCGACGCCGGTGTCACGGCCATCTCGGTGTCCAACCACGGTGGTAACAACCTCGACGGCACACCTGCGCCGATTCGGGCGCTGCCTGCTATCGCCGACGCGGTCGGCGATCAGGTCGAGATCCTTCTGGACGGCGGCGTCCGCCGTGGCAGCGACGTCGTCAAGGCGCTTGCTCTCGGCGCCAAGGCTGTCATGATCGGCCGCGCGTACCTGTGGGGCCTTTCGGCGAACGGTCAGGCCGGTGTCGAAAACGTTCTCGACGTCCTGCGCGGCGGCATCGATTCGGCGCTCCTCGGATTGGGGCACTCGTCCATTCACGACCTCAGCGCATCCGACGTCGTGATCCCGCCCGGATTCCAACGCGTCCTGGGCGCCGAATCCTGACTCGACACGCGTAGATGGCTGCGCAGCTGACCGACCGGATCACCCTGGCGGGGCGTCATGCCTCCTCCAGGGTGCTCTTCGGTCCGCATGTCACGAATCTCGGTGTGCGACGGTCTATTTCCCCGCGTCACGTTGCGTACTACGAGCGGCGGGCGAGAGGTGGTGCGGGAATCGTCGTCACCGAGGTCGCGTCGGTGCACGCCTCCGACTGGCCCTATGAGCGCGCGCCACTCGCTGCCGACTGCGTTGACGGCTGGCGTGACGTCGTGTCGGCGTGCCGCCCACACGGCACTCTGGTGCTGGCCGGGCTGGGTCACACCGGACTCCAAGGCTCGAGCGCCTATTCACAGTCCGTGCTGTGGGGACCGTCCCGGGTGCCCGACGTGGTGTCGCGGGAGATGCCCATGCAGATGGAGCGGCCCGAAATCGAGGAACTCGTCGAGGGTTTCCGCGCCGCCGCGGTCGGTGTGGTCGAGGCGGACATGGACGGGGTCGAACTCGACGCCGGGCCGAGGGGACTGCTGCGTCAATTCCATTCGGGGCTCACCAACATACGCGGCGACGAGTACGGGGCCGACCCTCTCAGGCTTACCCGCGAGGTGATTGCCGCTGTCCGGCAGGAACTGGGCCCGGGTCGAGTAGTGTCGCTGCGCCTTTCGTGCGACGAGCGGACGTCGTGGGGTGGTATCACACCCTCCGTCGCCGCAGAGCAGGCGAAAACCCTGGCCGGTGCGCTCGATCTCGTGGTCGTGGTCCGCGGCGGAGCACTGTCGGTCACGGCGTACCGTCCCGATTTTCACACTCCGGCCGGATTCAACACGGATACGTGCTTGTCTGTTCGGCGGGCGGTGGCCGGCGGCGTTCCAGTCGCGCTGCAGGGCAGCGTGATCGACCCCGTACGCGCTCGGCGGGCGCTCGATGACGGTGTCGCGGACGTGATCGAGATGACGCGAGCGCAGATCGCGGACCCCGATCTGGTCGCCAAGATCCGGAGCGGTTCCGCGCCGCGCCCCTGCATCCTGTGCAATCAGACCTGCCGGGTGCGTGACCCTCGCAATCCTCTCGTCACCTGTGTCGGCAATCCGACCGCCGGCCACGAGGTCGTCGACCCGCCGGAACCGCAACCGTATCCGTGCATATCCGCGGATGCGGAGACGACGCTCGTGGTGGGCGGCGGGCCGGCGGGACTCGAAGCGGCGCGCGTCCTCGCGATGTCCGGTCACCGTGTCACGGTCGCCGAGGCGGCAGACCGCCTCGGTGGTCTGGTGAGGATAGCCGCCGTCGATGCACCGCACCTGCAACCTCTGACGGACTGGCTCGAAGCCGAGTGCCGGTCCTTGGGTGTCGATTTCCGCCTCGGTGTCACTGTGTCCGACGCGGACGTCGATGCCGCCCACAAGAACGGGGTGACCGTGGTGGTGGCCACCGGTAGCCGGCCCCGCCCAGCGCCATTTCCCGTCGACGGGACCACCCAGTGCGTCGACGCCGTCGACGTGTTGAGCGGCGCCGCCCTGCACGAGGGTCCGGTCCTGGTCTTCGATCCGATCGGAGGCCCGATCGCGGTCGCCCTCGCGGAATGGCTCGCGGCGTCGGGGCGCGAGGTCGGTGTGGTGACTCCCGACCCGGTGGCCGGATCGCGTCTGGGCCCGAGCGGCGACCTGTTCGATGCCAACGGGCGTCTGCAACGGGCGGGTGTCGCCCGTCACCTGTCGAGTCGGATCGTGTCGGCGGGACACTCGGGTGCGCGGATCCGGAACCGGTACACCGGCGCGGAAACTCTGGTGCCGTGTGCCGCCGTCATCGACTGCTCCCCCCGGTTACCCGACAACACTCTGCGCTCCGGCGCGGTTCGGGTCGGTGACTGCGTCGCTCCCCGAACACTTCTCGAAGCGATCCGCGAAGGCCGCCTCGAGGCACATGCCCTTCGGTTACCCGCGTCAACGAGAGATAGGACGATGTCATGGGACAGTTCGACGGCAAGGTAGCGTTCATCACCGGGGCCGCCCGAGGGCAGGGGCGGACGCACGCTGTGCGGCTGGCCCGTGAGGGCGCGGCGATCATCGCCGTCGACATCTGCGGACCGGTATCGACGTACAACACCTATGAACCGGCGACGCCCGACGATCTGGCCGAAACGGTGCGACTGGTGGAGTCCGAAGGTGGCAAGATCCTCGCCGAGCAGGCCGACGTCCGGGACAGCCCCGCGCTGCGGGCTGTGGTGGATCGGGGCGTCGAACAGTTCGGGCGGCTCGACATCGTGATCGCGAATGCGGGCATCTGTAACTGGAGCCGATTCTGGGAGATGCCCGACGAGCAGTGGGAGACGCTGATCGATGTCAATCTCACGGGTGCGTGGAAGACATTGAAGGCGGCAGTGCCGGCTTTGATCGAGGGCGGGCGGGGTGGGTCCATCATCGTCGTGAGCTCGGTCGCCGGTATCAAACCCTTGCCGGGTCAGGCCAATTATGCAGCTTCCAAGTTCGGTCTGGTCGGCCTGACGCAGACGGCGGCAAAAGAGCTCGGCGAGTACAAGATCCGGGTCAACTCGATTCACCCGTACGGTGTCAAGACCCCGATGGGCACCGACCCCGGCAGTCTGGTGATACTCGAGAAACACCCCCATTATCTGTCGAGCTTCGGAACGATCCTCACCGAGCATCCACTGGCCGGGACCGACGACATCACCGATGCGGTGCTATGGCTGGCCGGTGACGGTTCCCGCACGGTCACCGGAAGTCAGGTCGCTCTCGACATGGGCAACACCAAGGTGTGAACACCGCCTACCGTCACCTCTTCACCCCGTTGCGCCTCGGACCGCTCACCGTGCGCAATCGGGTGGTCTTCTCGGCGCACCTCACGGGATACGCCGTCGACGGACTCCCGACCGAGCAACACGCCGCTTATTACGCGGCGCGCGCGAGGGGCGGTGCCGGGCTGATCATCTCCGAGGAACATGCCACCCATCCCGGTGACTGGCCGTACGAGAAGGTAATCGCGGGTTACCGCCCCGAGGTGGTGCCCGGATATCGGCGGATCACCGACGCCGTGCACGAGTACGGCGTACCGATTCTCGCTCAGCTCAACCATAACGGTGGTCAGGGGTCGAGCCTGTATTCCCGGCGGCCGCTGTGGGCGCCGAGTGCCGTACCCGACCCGTTGTTCCGTGAAGTACCGAAGGAGATGGACAGCGGGGAGATCCGGACGCTGATCGACGGGTACGCACTCGTCGCCGAGCAGTGCATCCGCGGCGGCTTCGACGGCATCGAACTGCAGTGCTCCCATTCGTCGCTCGTCCGTAGCTTCCTGGCGCCGGCGACCAACCAGCGCACCGACCGCTACGGGGGTTCGCTCCGCAACCGCGCACGGTTCCTCCTCGAGGTCGTGGCCGCGGTCCGCAAGGCGATCGGACCGGACCATGCACTCGGGGTGCGGCTCGCCGGTGACGATCGGTTCGAGGGAGGCGTCGAGCTCGGCGAGGCCGTGGAGGTGGCGGCCTTCGTCGATGCCAGTGGACAGGTCGACTACATCAACACCTCGATCGGGATGGCCACCGAAACCCTGCACATGATCGAAGCGTCGATGGCGGTGCCCCGCGGCTATGCACTGTTCATTCCGAACGCCATCCGGCAACGGGTGGGTCTTCCCGTGGTCGGAGTCGGACGGTTCACGGATCCAGCTCAGGCTGACCGGGCTTTGGCAGAGGGCCATTGCGACCTGATCGGTGTGGTGCGCGGACAGGTCGCCGATCCCGACTTCGCCGCGAAGGCGCTGGCAGGGGGCACGGCCGGCATTCGGACGTGCCTGTCGTGCAATCAGGAATGCGTCGGCCGGATGGGCCTCGGCCGGTGGCTCGGTTGCGTCGTCAACCCGCGTGCGGGCAAGGAATCCGTGGCCCTGCCCGAACCGCGGGTCCGCGGTCGCCGTGTTGTTGTGGTCGGTGGCGGCCCGGCGGGATTACAGGCAGCCGCGACGGCCGCGCTGCGTGGTCACACCGTGACGCTGTACGAGCGAGCGCGGGAACTCGGGGGACAGGTTCGTACTGCCGCAGTGGTGCCCGGCCGCCGTGAATTACTGAGCCTGGTCACGAATTTGGAGAAGGAGTGCCGCCGTGTCGGTGTGGATCTGCGCACCGGCACATCGGCGACGGCAGAGGCCGTGGCCGGGTGCTCCCCGGACGTGGTGGTGCTGGCAACGGGAGCTCGTCCGGTGCGCCCCCACTGGGCCGGCCGATCCGATCGGATCGTGGATGTGCGCGACGTCCTCGAAGGACGGGCCGGGCCGCAGGGGACGGTGCTGGTTGTCGACGACCTGGGGTTCCACCAGGGAACGTCGGTGGCGGAGTTCCTTGCGGACGGCGGGTGTGAGGTCACGATCTGTACACCGGGAATGATCGTCGGTCAGGACCTCGGCATCACGCTGGACCTCGAAGGCTGGAACCAGCGGGCGCACCGCAAGGGCATCACCCAGTTGACCGAGGTGGTGCCGACCGACAGTGATCCCGGCGAGCGATCACAGGTCGCCGTTGCGTTGCTGCATCACCCGACCGGGCGGGTCAGCAGACTCACCGTCGATTGGGTGGTGGTTTCCGTCCATCAAGAACCCGACGACGACCTCTGGGCCCCGTTGACTACCGCGGGCTTCGACGTGCATCGCATCGGCGACGTCCTCGCCCCGCGGCGCGCGCACTCCGCCGTCATCGAGGGTGAACGGGTCGCGTTGTCGCTCTGATGGCAGCGCCTACATCCGCCTCGCATAGCATCGGGCCATGACCGCTTCCGGGCCCCTCGAGGACGCAGTGTGGACGGATTTGGACCGCGGCGGGGCGACTGTCGCCGTCCCCGTCGGCTCCCTGGAGCAGCACGGCCCGCACCTTCCGCTCGACACCGACACGGCAATCGCCGCAGCAGTGACGGGGGCCTTGCCCGGCGTGCTGGCGGCGCCCGCGATTGCCTACGGAGCCAGCGGCGAGCACGAGGCGTTCCCGGGAACGGTGTCGCTCGGCGCGGATGCGCTCGACACGGTGCTGGTGGAGTACGGGAGGTCGGCGTGCCGCTGGGCGGGTCGGGTGCTGTTCGTCAACGGTCACGGCGGCAACGGTCCCGCGTTGGTCAAGGCTGTTGCCTTGCTCCGGTACGAGGGCCGGGATGTCGCCTGGGTACCCTGCGCCGTGCCGGGTGCAGATGCGCACGCCGGCCGTACGGAAACGTCCCTGTTGCTACACCTTTCACCCGACCGGGTACGTTTGTCCAGCGCCGAACCCGGCAATGTCGAACCTCTCGCAAGCTTGATGCCAAGACTGCGCGAAGGCGGTATGGTCGCCGTGTCGGCCAACGGCGTGCTCGGTGATCCGACGGGCGCCACGGCCGCGGAGGGGGCGCACTTGTTCGGCGCACTCGTCGAAGACGTGTCCAAGGCACTGGCCCGGTGGGAGCCGGGCCCCGATGGGAGGCTCACATGACCCACGCGGGAGTCCTCGGGTGGCTGAGGACGCATCGTCGTACCTTCGGTGTTCCCGATATCCGGTATGACCTGCCCGTGCTGTCCGACCCGCATACCATCGACTGATGCGCCAAGCTCGACTTCCCGACGGATTCGGAATCCGGATCGATCCGAAGGTGCGCGCATATTCCGGCGGCCGAGTCCTCATCGGCGGTTCACCGACACGCATGTTGAAACTCGCGCCTACCGCTGCGGCCATGATCGGCGACGGATTCCTGGAGGTCGTCGATCCGCAGTCGGCGGTGGTCGCCCGCAGACTCCTCGATTCCGGCGTCGCCAATCCGCGGCCGATGAGCACTCCCTCACCTCAGGACGTCACCGTGGTCATTCCGGTGAAGAACAATCCGGGCGGGCTCCACCGCCTCCTCGCGTCGCTGCGGGGCCTGGAAGTGATCGTGGTGGACGACGGTTCCGACGTTCCGGTGGTCTCTCCCGCGTTGCAGAACGGGTGCGGACGCGTCACCGTTCTCCGCCACGACACCGCCAGGGGTCCCGCCGCGGCAAGAAACACCGGTCTCCGTTCCGCGGCAACCCCCTTCGTTGCCTTTCTGGACTCCGACGTGCTGCCTCGAACGGGATGGATCGAAGTGATGCTCGGCCATTTCAGCGACCCTGCGGTCGCGCTCGTGGCCCCGCGGATCGTCGCTCTCGACCCCGAAGCGAGCACGCTGGCGCGATACGAGCACGGCCGATCCTCACTGGATCTGGGGCGCAAGGAATCGGCGGTCCAATCCGGTGGGCCCGTGTCGTATGTGCCCAGCGCGGCGATGATCGCCCGCCGTGAGGTGGTGGACGAGTTCGGTGGATTCGACGAGTCCATGCACGTCGCCGAGGACGTAGACCTGTGCTGGCGCCTGCAGGAATCCGGCTGGCGGCTGCGGTACGAGCCTGTGGCCCATGTGGCGCATGATCACCGGGTCACCTTCGGCAAGTGGTTCGACCGCAAGTTGTTCTACGGGACGGGTGCGGCGCCGCTCGCCTCGCGGCACGCGGGGATGGTTCCGCCGCTGTCCATGTCTCCGTGGACGTTTTTCGCGTGCATCGCAGCGGCCACCTGCACTCGGCTCGGTCTGCTCGGAGCCGTCGCCACCCTGGCGATGATGGTGGTGCGTCTTCGCCGCATGTTCACCGGGCTCGATCAGCCCACCCGCATCGCCGCGATTCTCGCAGCTCGAGGGTTTGCGGGCGGTGCCTGGCAGCTCGCCTCCGCGATGTGCCGGCACTACTGGCCGATCACGCTCCTGGCGGTGGTGCTGTCGAGACGGATCCGCCGGATCGCCCTCGCCATCGCGATCGCGGAGGGGGTCGCCGACTGGGTTACCCACCGTGAACCCGGCGGACTGGGTCCCGTGCGGCACACTGCGTTCAAACGGATCGACGACATCGCCTACGGTGCCGGACTGTGGAAGGGCGTGATCACTGCCCGTCATTTCGACGCCGTGAAGCCTCGGCTGAAATCGTAGTGGCCGGTCCCGTCCGAGCTGCCGACGTGGTAGTCGTCGGCGGTGGTTCGAGTGGTTGTGTCGTCGCCGCGCGGCTCAGCGAGGATCCTGGCCGAACCGTCGTCCTGCTCGAGTCCGGTCCCGGGTATCGATCGGCGGCCGAGTGTTCTTCCGTGCTCGACTACCGCACGTTGCCGGTCGGCCCGCGCAGTCCCTACGGCGACACCTACGGAATCGAACTGACGCCCGGCATACCTTCGGCCATGGTGCGCGGTCATGTCCTCGGAGGTTCGGGCGCCGTCAACGGTGCATATTTCATCCGCGGGACGGCGCCGGACTTCGATCGGTGGCCGCCGTCCTGGTCGTACGACCACGTGCTGCCCTTCTTCCGCGCGCTGGAGACAGACGTGGATTTCGAGGGCCCATTGCATGGCGCAGCGGGTCCTGTGCCCGTGCGCAGGCAACCGGCCGATCGGCTGAGTGCGGTGAGTGCAGCCTTCCACCTCGCCGCCCTCGATCTGGGGTTCGCGGAGGAAGCGGACAAGAACGGGCGCGACGGCGAGGGAATCGGACCCGTGCCGCTCAATGTCGGCGGCGGCCGGCGGGTCAGTACGGCGTCGGCCTATCTGCTGCCCGCGCTCGATCGCCCCAATCTCACGGTCGACGTCGACTCGCACGTCGTTCGCATTCTTTTCTCCGGCACCAGGGCGGTCGGCGTCGAGGTCGACAGCGGCGGCGCTCGACGGGTGGTCCGGGCGGATCGGGTGGTTCTCGCGGCAGGCGCCGTCGAGACGCCTGTGCTGCTGATGCACTCGGGAATCGGGCCGGCTGAACATCTGCGGGACAACGGCATTCGTCCGGTGACGGATGCACCGGGTGTCGGGAGCGACTTCAGCGACCACCCCGAAGTGGGTCTGCCCTATCGGGTCCGGGCTCCACTGCGCCGCGACGCCACCAGTCCGGTGCTCGAGGCCGTGCTCAACGTCGGACAGATCGAAATTCGTCCGTACACGGCATCTTTCGATGTCCTCGTACCCGGGTCCGGTCAGCCCGTTCCCCGGCTGGGAATAGGTGTAATGACTCCGGAGAGCCGGGGTCGAATTCGCCTGGCGTCCCCGCACCGCCGCGTTCGTCCGCGGATAGAGTATCGCTACGCGGAAACGGACTCCGATCGCCGGGCGCTCCGGGACGGCGTCGCTCTCGGTGTGGAACTCCTCCGATCGCCGGCCTTCCACTCGCTGGTGGAGCCGGTATCAGAGGAAGTGTCGGACAACGCGGTGCGAGCCCACCTGGGGACGTCGCAGCACCTCTGTGGCAGTTGCCGAATGGGGAATTCGGACGACGCCGGCGCGGTGGTCGACGAGCGCTGCAACGTCCGTGGAATCGACGGACTCACCATTGCCGACACGTCGGTGTTCCCGGTGGTGCCGAGTCGTGGCCCGCACGCCACCGCGGTGATGGTGGCCGAACGGGTCAGTACCTTCCTCTCGGGGTGACAGCCCTCGCCCGCCGGAAGTGTGGCCCGCGTTACAGTAGTAGAGACGCCGTGGAGGATCCGATGCAGAAGCAACCGCCCACCGGGGGCAACCCGTGGGTCGCCGTACGACCCGGCGACGATGTCGCAGTGCTCGCACGACGGGTATCGTCGGCGCACCAATTGTTCGTCGACCGGTCCGTCCCCGACACGGAGCAGAATGCCGTCCGCTCCGTCATCCTCGATTCGTGGATGCGGAGCACCCGTAAGGGCGTCAATCCGGACGGCGCAGCCCGGGCAGATCATCTTGCCGCCTCGGAGCTGGCCGAGTACCGGGCCTCGCATCCGATGGCGCTGATCCGCCCGGTCGTGCGCAAACTGCTCGTCGAGGACGCGGCCGACACCGGTCTTCTCGTCGCCATCACCGACGAGAAGGGGCAGCTGCTGTGGGTCGAAGGCGATTCCTCGGCCAAGGATCGTGCGCTGGACATGAACTTCGTCGAGGGTGCCGACTGGAGTGAAGACACCGTCGGCACCAATGCACCGGGAACGGCTCTGGCCCTCGATCACTGCGTGCAGATCTTCGGTGCCGAGCATTTCAGCCGTTCGGTCCACGAGTGGAGTTGCTCGGCTGCCCCGGTCCACGATCCTGCTACCGGGCTGATCGTCGGGGCCATCGACATCACCGGTGGTCCGCGGGTAGCCGTCCCCGAGGTGCTCTCGCTGATTCGGGCCACCGTTGCCGCGGCAGAAGCCGAACTACGGCTGAACCTGCTGCGTTCGCCGCAGCCCCTCGTCGACACCGTCACCCGGTTGCAGGTACTGGGCTCGGGTCGGCCCAGCCTCGTCCGCGAAGGCCGGCGTACTCCGCTGTCGCAGCGCCACGCAGAAATCCTCCTGCTCCTCGCCGAGCATCCCGAGGGGCTCAGTTCGGACCGTCTCGCCGTCCTCCTCGACGAGAGTGATCTGGACTCGGTCACGATCAGGGCCGAGATGTCCCGGCTCCGAAAAGTTTTCGGGACGGCGGGTATCGGCTCTCGCCCGTATCGGTTGCTCGCCGACCTGGTGTCGGATGTGCAGCAGGTGCGCAGTGCCCTCGACCGGGGCGAGCTCGCCGCTGCCCTGGACATCTATTCCGGTCCGGTGCTGCCCGGATCCGACGCACCCGGCGTCGAGGACATCCGGGACGAACTGCGTGCGCGGGTGCAGGCCGCGTTGCTCCGTGAGGGTGACCAGCGTTTGCTGGCGCGGTGGACCACGTCGGTGCACGGCCGAGCAGACGTGGCCGCGTGGGAGGCCTATCTCGCGGGACTCGATCCGCGTTCGCCCCTGTACTCGCAGGTCAAGTCTCGGGTCGATCTGTTCGATCAGCAGTACGCAACGTAGTTGCAACGGTACGTTCCCTAGTGTTGTGAGTCACATCCGAAAAGCAACTGAGCTTCACGACACCAGGGAGTTATCGATGACCGTGTATGCCCGCCCGGGTTCGCCCGACGCCGTCATGTCCTTCCAATCGCGTTACGACAACTGGATCGGCGGCCAGTGGGTTGCGCCCGTCAAGGGCCAGTACTTCGAGAATCCGACACCCGTCACCGGCCAGCCGTTCTGCGAGGTCGCCCGGTCGACGTCCGAGGACATCGAGCTCGCGCTCGACGCCGCGCACGCCGCGGCACCGGCTTGGGGCAAGACCTCCGTGGCCGAGCGGGCGATCGTCCTGAACAAGATCGCCGACCGTATCGAGGAGAACCTCGAATCCATCGCGCTCGCCGAGTCCTGGGACAACGGCAAGCCGATCCGCGAGACCCTGAACGCGGACATTCCGTTGGCCGTGGATCACTTCCGCTACTTCGCCGGGGCCATTCGGGCGCAGGAGGGGGCGCTGTCGGAGATCGACAACGACACCGTCGCCTATCACTTCCACGAGCCGCTCGGTGTGGTCGGCCAGATCATTCCCTGGAACTTCCCCATCCTGATGGCCGTGTGGAAGCTGGCGCCGGCACTGGCCGCCGGAAACGCGGTAGTGCTCAAGCCTGCCGAGCAGACTCCGGCGTCGATCCTGCACCTGATCTCCATCATCGGTGACCTTCTGCCCGCCGGTGTGGTGAACATCGTCAATGGCTTCGGTGTCGAAGCGGGCAAGCCGTTGGCGTCGAGCCCCCGGATCAGGAAGATCGCGTTCACGGGCGAGACCACCACGGGCCGGCTCATCATGCAGTACGCCTCGCAGAACCTGATTCCGGTCACCCTCGAGCTGGGTGGCAAGAGCCCCAACATCTTCTTCTCGGATGTGTTGTCCTCCAACGACGATTACCAGGACAAGGCACTCGAGGGATTCACGATGTTCGCCCTCAACCAGGGCGAGGTGTGCACCTGCCCGTCGCGCTCGCTGATCCAGGAAGACATCTTCGACGAGTTCCTGGCGATGGCCGCCATTCGCACCAAGGCCGTGCGTCAGGGTGACCCGCTCGACACCGACACGATGATCGGCGCGCAGGCGTCCAATGATCAGCTCGAGAAGATCCTGTCCTACATCGAGATCGGCAAGGGTGAGGGCGCCAAGGTCATCACCGGTGGCGAGCGCGCGGAGCTCGGCGGCGATCTGTCGGGCGGATACTACGTTCAGCCGACCATCTTCACCGGCCAGAACAAGATGCGGATCTTCCAGGAGGAGATCTTCGGGCCCGTCGTGTCGGTCACCTCGTTCAAGGATTACGAGCAGGCCATCGAGATCGCCAACGACACCCTGTACGGCCTGGGCGCCGGTGTGTGGTCGCGTGACGGCGGGGTCGCCTACCGCGCGGGCCGTGACATCCAGGCCGGCCGGGTATGGACCAACACGTACCACCAGTACCCGGCGCACGCCGCATTCGGTGGCTACAAGCAGTCCGGCATCGGCCGTGAGAACCACCTGATGATGCTCGAGCACTACCAGCAGACCAAGAACCTGCTGGTCAGCTATGCCGCGAAGGCTCAGGGCTTCTTCTGATGGACGCGGTTCGGGCGCCCGCGCGCCTGAAGGCAACCGCCGGGGCGGTGGAGCTTCTCCGCCGCCTCGGCGGTATCCACGGCGCGCTGATGATGCATCAGTCCGGCGGATGCTGCGACGGCTCCGCGCCGATGTGTTACCCGGACGGCGAATTCATCGTGGGGGACCGGGACGTGCTGCTCGGCGTCCTGGACCTCCGTCTCGGCGTCGGTGAGACGTTGCCGACGCGCCCCGAGGGCGTCGACGCGGTTCCGGTGTGGATTTCCGGCTCGCAGTTCGAGGCGTGGAAGCATACGCAGCTCGTACTCGACGTCGTGCCGGGTCGTGGGTCGGGCTTCAGCGTCGAAAGCCCGGAAGGGATGCGGTTCCTCAGCCGGGCCCGCGCCTTCACACCCGAGGAGAACACCAGCCTCGCAGCCGAAGACGTCATCGTCGGTGAGCGGTGGGAGCAGGGCTGGCGGCCCGCCCCGTCCGCCGAGCCGCAGGTGGTCGCGGAGGCGGTCGACGCCTGCCCCGTGCCCGGCGCCCGCCCGGGCACGTGACGCGGCTCCGGTTTTTACGTCGTGGACACGCCACGCTGACACGACGTGTACACAGCACGCTTACCGTTCGCCTCGGCACTTGCGCCGCGGCAGCATTCATATCGATGTAGGGGACGGAATGTCACTCGTTGAACCATCCAAGAATTCCGGAACCGGTGACCACCACGATGGTGTGGACTATCACTCCGAGGACAGCAGTTATCTCGAAAAGCGCACGCTCCGAAAAGGATCGGCAGGGTGGGTGCTTCTCGCCGGCCTCGGAGTCAGCTATGTGATCTCCGGTGACTATGCGGGGTGGAACAACGGGCTCGCCGAGGGTGGATTCGGTGGTCTGCTGATCGCCGGTGTGATCATCGCGGGCATGTACCTGGCGATGGTCCTCGGTATGGCGGAGCTGTCGTCGGCGCTCCCGGCGGCGGGAGGTGGCTACACCTTCGCTCGGCGCGCACTGGGTCCGTGGGGTGGATTCGCCACCGGCACGGCCATTCTCATCGAGTATGCGATTGCGCCCGCTGCGATTGCCACCTTCATCGGCAGCTACGTCGAATCGCTCGAGCTCTTCGGGATCACCGACGGCTGGTGGGTGTACCTCGCCGTGTACGCCATCTTCATCGGCATCCACCTGACGGGTGCGGGCGAGGCTCTCAAGGCCATGTTCGTGATCACCGCGATTGCCCTCGTCGGGCTCGTCATCTTCGTGATCTCGGCGATCGGGCTGTTCGATGCGGGCAATCTGACGGACATCGCTCCCACCGACGCGGTGGGAGCGTCGAGCTTCCTGCCGTTCGGCCTGTTCGGCATCTGGGCTGCTGTACCATTCGCAATCTGGTTCTTCCTTGCGGTAGAGGGTGTTCCGCTGGCCGCGGAAGAAGCGCGTGAGCCGGAAAAGAACGTACCGCGCGGAATCATCATCAGCATGCTCGTCCTGCTCGTCACTGCGGCGGCGGTGCTGTTCCTCGCCACGGGAGCGATGGGCGCCGAGGGTCTGGCGACTTCGGGCAATCCACTCGTCGAGGCCCTCGGTGACGGAACCGCCGCCAAGGTGGTCAACTACATCGGCCTGGCCGGGCTGGTCGCAAGCTTCTTCTCGATCATGTACGCGTACTCGCGGCAGACCTTCGCGTTGTCGCGTGCCGGGTACCTGCCGAAAAATCTGTCGGTTACTAATTCCCGCAAGGCTCCTACCCTCGCGCTCATCGTCCCGGGCGTCATCGGTTTCGCACTCTCCCTCACCGGCGAAGGTGCCATGTTGCTCAACATGGCGGTGTTCGGCGCAGCCGTCAGCTACGTGCTGATGATGATCAGTCACATCGTGCTCCGCCGCCGCGAACCCGACATGACGCGCCCGTACCGCACCCCGGGCGGAATTGCCACCACCTCCTTCGCGCTCGTGATCGCGGCCGCTGCGGTGATCGCCACATTCCTCGTCGACCCGGTCGCCGCACTGTGGACGCTGATCGCCTTTGCCGGGTTCATGGCCTACTTCGGCCTGTACAGCCGCCATCACCTGGTTGCCAATTCCCCCGACGAGGAGTTTGCTGCTCTTGCGGAGGCAGAGGAAGAGCTGGGATGACCATGTACACGCACTCGATAGCCGGTGTCGGATATACGTTCGACGGGCTCGTCGACCTCCTGGCCAAGGCCACCCCGCTTCGCAGCGGGGACGAGCTCGCCGGCTGCGCCGCGTCTTCGGACGCCGAACGTGCGGCGGCGCAGTGGGCCCTCGCCGACGTTTCCCTCACCACCTTCCTCGACGAACTCGTCGTGCCCTACGAGGACGACGAGGTGAGCCGGCTCATCATCGACTCGCACGATCGGGTGGCCTTCGGTGAGATCTCCCATCTCACCGTCGGCGGATTCCGGGACTGGCTGCTCGAGGTGGCAGCGGGCAAGAATGCGGCCGAGATCCTGCGGCGAGTCGGCCCGGGACTGACTCCGGAAATGGTGGCCGCGGTCAGCAAGATCATGCGCAACCAGGATCTCATCGCTGTGGCCCGGGCCGTGCACGTCACCGCCGGGTTCCGAACCACGCTCGGCCGGCCCGGCACGCTGGGCACCCGGTTGCAACCCAACCATCCCACCGACGACCCGCGCGGGATCGCGGCCGCAACACTCGACGGTCTGCTTCTCGGATGCGGAGACGCGGTGATCGGTATCAATCCGGCGACGGATTCCCCGCACGCCACCTCGGAGCTCCTTCATCTGCTGGACGACATCCGTCAGCGATTCGACATCCCCGCGCAGTCGTGCGTCCTGTCTCACGTCACCACCACCATGGGACTGATCGAATCAGGCGTTCCCGTCGACCTCGTGTTTCAGTCCATCGCCGGAACCCAGGGCGCCAACTCGAGTTTCGGTGTGGATATCGCGCTTCTGCGGCAAGCCAACGAAGCGGGCCGCTCGCTGCGGCGCGGCACCGTCGGCGACAACGTCATGTACCTCGAGACCGGGCAGGGCTCGGCGCTCAGTGCGGGCGCGCACCTCGGTACGGGCGGCCGGGCCGTCGACCAGCAGACCCTCGAGGCCCGGGCGTATGCCGTGGCGCGCGACCTCGAGCCGCTTCTCGTCAACACCGTGGTCGGGTTCATCGGGCCGGAATATCTGTACGACGGAAAACAGATCATCAGGGCCGGGCTCGAGGACCACTTCTGCGGAAAATTGCTGGGACTGCCCATGGGCGTCGACGTCTGCTACACCAACCACGCCGAGGCCGATCAGGACGACATGGACACGCTGCTCACCCTGCTCGGTGTCGCGGGCGCAGCGTTCGTCATCGCGGTGCCCGGTGCGGACGACGTGATGCTCGGCTACCAGAGCCTGTCGTTCCATGACGCCCTCTACGCTCGTCAGGTCCTCGGGCTCCGGCCTGCACCCGAGTTCGAGGACTGGTTGCGCCGTCTCGGAATGGTCGACGGCGACGGCAGGATTCTGCCGGTGGATGCGGCGGCCTCACCGCTGCGGGCGCTGACGGTGGCATCGTGAACCACAGTGCGCACGAACCTGCAGCGCAGGACTTCTGGACCGAACTGCGCGCCACGACGCAGGCCCGCATCGGGCTGGGCCGGGCCGGTGATGCGCTGCCCACTCGGCGGGTGCTCGAGTTCCGCTCGGCGCACGCCGCGGCGCGCGATGCGGTGCACCAGCCGCTCGACGCGGCAGCGCTGGCGGACCAGGTCGAGACGGTCGGTCTGGGACGGCCGGTAGTCGTCGCCAGTCAGGCGAGCGACCGTGGCGAGTACCTGAGACGACCGGACCTCGGCAGGTCCCCCGCCGACCTGTCCTCGATTCCGAGGGGTACCGCCGAGGTCGGATTCGTGCTCGCCGACGGTCTCTCACCCCGAGCGCTGGCCGATCACGGGGTTCCACTCCTGTCGGCTCTGGTCGCGCAGCTCGGTGGCACCTACGCTCTTGCACCGCCCGTCATCGCCACTCAGGCCCGGGTGGCGCTCGGTGATCACATCGCCGAGGCGATGGGCGTGCAGACGCTCGTACTGCTCATCGGGGAACGGCCCGGCTTGTCGGTGGCCGACAGTGTGGGCGTCTACTTGACCCACCTTCCCCGGCCCGGACGCACCGACGCAGACCGGAACTGTGTATCCAACATCCATCCCCCCGGAGGGCTCGGGTACGAGGTCGCGGCGCGCGTCGTGGCGTCGCTCGTCGGCGGTGCCAGGAAGCTCGGCAGATCCGGTGTGGATTTGAAGGACACCTCCCGCGCGGATGCGCTGGCAGCCCCCTCGGAGATCCTCGAACTGTAGTCGTGTTACCTAGAGGGTCGCAGGTCCGCCCGGGCCTGCCCGTAACGACCCTGCACGGGTATGACGAGGAGAAGACCTATGGCCTTCGCTGGCAATGTGGACGAGTTGGCCCTACTGCAGGCTGTGCGTCTG
Organism: Rhodococcus sp. USK13; assembly: GCF_018343855.1. NCBI lineage: Bacteria > Bacillati > Actinomycetota > Actinomycetes > Mycobacteriales > Nocardiaceae > Rhodococcus > Rhodococcus sp. USK13. Next base: position 3,248,004 of record NZ_CP069242.1, read on the forward strand.
AAAGAGCAGGTCAGTGCCGATGTGCTCGCCGAACACCTGGGAGTGGCCGCGGCGTCCGCGCAGGCTGCCTACGACGCCCTGCTGAGCCAGGGCAAGGCGGAGGAAGTATCGAGTGGCCGGATCGCTCTGACCGAGGCGGGACTGGCCGAACTCGAGGACCAGCTCGACGCCGAGCGGGTGTCCATCGACGAGGATTCGATCGCGGAGGTGTACGAGAGCTTCGTGCCGTTCCACGAGGAGTTCGTCGCACTGATCGACACCGCGGACGCCGATCAGCTTGCCGACCTCGATCGCCGCGCCTCCGTGGTGTTCGACGACCTGTCGGCGTTCGTCCCTCGGTTGTCCCGCTACCAGGACCTGTTTGCGGACGCACTCGCGAAAGTAGCTGCCGGAGACAAGAAGTGGATAGCCGAGCCGGTCATCGACTCCTATGCGACGGTGTGGACGGAACTGCGCAGGGAGCTGCTGGGAGCTGCGGGTACGCCGGTCTGAAGCCCTCCCAGGCAGGCGGAAGTCACCACCCCCCATTCGGGGGTGGTGACGACGTGAGCCAGGTCACTACCTTTCCTCTTGTCCCGGAAGTCGGGACATCCACACGGACCACGGAGGAATCGAGTGAGCACAGTCTCCACATCGAGTGCGGGAGTGCCCCACACTCCCGCGCCGGTGCACAAGGGCGGCACCAGCGTTCGGAAGGTGGCCGTCGCCAGTGGCATCGGGACGACGATCGAGTTCTACGACTTCTTCATCTACGGAACCGCTGCGGCGCTGGTTTTCCCCAAGGTGTTCTTCCCAGCCCTGGGCTCCACCGCCGGAACCGTGGCGTCGTTCGCGACGTTCGCGGTGGCCTTCGTCGCCAGACCGGTAGGAGCCATGCTCTTCGGTCACTACGGGGACAGAATCGGTCGTAAGAAGACCCTCGTTTCCACCTTGATCCTGATGGGCGTCTCCACGTTCCTGATCGGACTGCTTCCCGGTGCCGCCACAATCGGTGTCGCGGCCCCGATTCTCTTGGTGCTCTTGCGATTCGGTCAGGGATTCGCGGTCGGCGGTGAATGGGCAGGCGCAACACTGCTCACCGCCGAGTACGCCCCACCGGGCAAACGCGGACTCTATGCGATGTTCCCCCAGCTGGGCCCTGCCGTCGCGTTCATCCTCTCGAGTGCCACCTTCCTCGTCACCGGCGCCGTCTTCGGTGACACGAACTCCACCTTCCTCGACTACGGCTGGCGGATACCGTTCCTCTTCAGCGCCGTCCTGGTCGGTATCGGTCTCTACATGCGCCTCGCGATCGAGGAGACACCGGTGTTCCGCGCCGTGCAGGAGGCCGACCGGGCCGATGTTGCACCCCGGACGCTCCCGCTCATGGATGCGTGGCGCTACCAGACCAAGGAAATCCTTCTCTCCGCCGGTGCCCTCGCCACGCTCTTCGCCTTCTTCTACATGGGCACAGCCTTTCTCACCAGCTACGGCACCGCGACGCTCGGATTCAGTCGTCCCTTCGTTCTGACCGTCGGCATCGTCTCGGCGGTGGTCTTCGGGCTCACCATCATCGTGTCCGCGCTGTACTCGGACCGGATCGGTCGCCGCCGGGTCATCATGATCTCCTGTGCGCTGGCCGTGGTGTGGGCGCTGGCACTGTTCCCCCTGCTCGACACCGGTTCACCCGTCGCCTTCGCGGTCGGTGTGATGGTGACGCTCGCGATCTTCGGAGTCGCGTACGGCCCCTGCGGGGCGCTGCTCCCCGAAATGTTCCAGACCCGCTACCGGTACACCGGGGCAGGCCTCGGCTACAACCTCGCGGGTGTGCTCGGCGGCGCAGTACCGCCCCTGATCGCAGCACCGCTCGCGTCGGCATACGGAAGTGCAGCGATCGGTGTCATGCTCGCCGGGCTGGCCGTGGTGAGCCTGGTGTGCACGAAGGCGCTCGTCGAGAGGAAGGACGAAGCTCTCTGACCGGGCGTCACGTCGACCGGGAGTAAATTCGAGAACGGAACGGCCTCGTGTGCCTGCCCGTCCCGTAGGTGTCCGCCGCGACGCCTGGAGAGGAAAGCTATGACAACGCCACTTCCCAGCTACACGTCCGGGCTCGGCGACGCCCCGATGTTGGGGGACACCATCGGAGACAACTTCGATCGAACTGTGGCCGCGCACGGTCGTCGCGACGCCCTGGTCGATGTTCACTCGGGTCGCCGGTGGACGTACACCGAACTGGCGCAGGACGTGAACACGCTCGCGGCGGCGCTGCTCACCCGCGGCATCGTCAAAGGTGACCGGGTGGGCATCTGGGCGCCGAACTGCCCGGAGTGGACGCTCATCCAGTACGCCACAGCGAAGATCGGTGCGGTCCTGGTCAACATCAACCCCGCCTACCGGGCGCACGAACTGAAGTACGTGCTGGGACAGGCAGGCATCCGCCTCCTGGTGTCTGCTCCTGAGTTCAAGACGTCCGATTACGGCGCCATGATCGAGGAAGTGCGCCCGGAGTGCCCCGATCTCGACATGGTCGTTCTCCTCGGCAGTCCCGATTGGAGCGCGCTGATGACGGACGGGGCGGCGGTCCTCGCCGACGACCCGTCGCGGCTCGAGGCAGCGCAGGCCGGGTCGTCGTCGGACGACCCGATCAATATCCAATACACCTCGGGAACAACCGGTTTCCCCAAGGGGGCCACCCTCAGTCATCACAACATCCTGAACAACGGATTCTTCGTCGGCGAACTGTGTCATTACACCGAGAACGACCGGGTGTGCATTCCCGTGCCGTTCTACCACTGCTTCGGCATGGTGATGGGCAATCTCGCCTGCACGAGTCACGGCGCTGCCATGGTGATTCCCGGGCCTTCCTTCGACCCGAGGGCCACCTTGCGAGCCGTCGAGGCAGAGAAATGCACGTCGCTGTACGGGGTGCCGACGATGTTCATCGCCGAACTCGCCGACCCGGACTTCGACCGGTTCGACCTGTCCACCCTGCGCACCGGCATCATGGCGGGATCACCGTGCCCGGTAGAAGTGATGAAGCAGGTGATCGAGCAGATGGGAATGGTCGAGGTGTCCATCTGCTACGGCATGACCGAGACGTCACCGGTGTCGCTGCAGACCCGCTCCGACGACACCATCGACCAGCGGGTGTCGACCGTCGGCCGGGTCGGACCCCATCTCGAGGTCAAGATCATCAACCCTGCAACAGGATTGACTGTTCCCCGCGGCGAGCCGGGTGAACTCTGCACCCGCGGATACTCGGTGATGCTCGGGTACTGGAACAACCCGGAAAAGACGGCCGAGGCCATCGACACGGCGCGGTGGATGCACACAGGTGACATCGGCGTGATGGATGCCGACGGGTACGTGGCGATCACGGGCCGGATCAAGGACATGGTGATCAGGGGCGGGGAGAACGTCTATCCCCGCGAGATCGAGGAGTTCCTCTACACCCACCCCGACATTCTCGACGCCCAGGTCATCGGTGTTCCCGACGCCAAGTACGGCGAGGAACTGATGGCGTGGATCCGCATGCGGGACGGTGCGCAGCCGCTCGACGAAGCCGCGGTCCGGGCATTCTGCACCGGCAAGCTCGCCCACTACAAGATCCCCAGATATGTGCACATCGTCGACGAATTTCCCATGACGGTGACCGGCAAGGTGCGCAAGGTGGAGATGCGTGAACAGTCGATGGCGTTGATCGGCGGGTCATAAGCCTCTTCGTGTCCCGGAGATGAACCATTCGGCAACGATTTGTCCAACCACGGTTGAACCGCGGCCACGCTGGCTAATCTGCGAAGGAGCGGTGGCCTTCCGCTCGCACTCGCGTGTGGAGAGGAGAGGGTAATGGTTGGAGACATCATCGGCACCATCATCTTCGGTGCGGTCATCGGCGTGCTCGCGCGTCTGGTCATCCCAGGGAAGCAGGCGATGGGGTGGCTCATCACCATCGTCCTCGGCATTGCAGGCGCCCTCATCGGATATTGGGTGTGGGGCGCGATCAGCGACAAGGGTGATACCGGCGGAATCGACTGGATACGGTGGATTATCAGTATCGCTGCGGCAGCTGTGCTGACCTTGGCGTACACGTCCATGACCAGTAAGCGGAGAGTGTAGATACCCGGCTGTGCACGGGCCCCGTCCAATCCAGGGCGGGGCCCTTGCCGTGCGCCTCGGTCTCCGAAATCACGGACGCAGGCAGGTGAGTGCCATCTCGCGCAGAACCTTTCGAGTGCGCGCCGGAGTCGCGGGATCGGCGCTGTGCGGTGTGGAGTTGATCAACCCGAACGTTGCATGGGCCTTGGTACGGGCATCCGTTTCGTCGAGCGACGGGTCCACCCGGAGCAGCACCTGCACCCACAGTTCGACGTAGCGTCGCTGCTTCTGCCGGACCTCACGCCGTGCCTCGGCGGGAAGGCTTTCGAGGTCGCGGTCCTGAATGCGAATCAGTTCGGATTCGCCGAGTGCGAAGTCGAGGTGGAAGTCGATGAGGCCGTCGAGTGCCGCCTCGGGGGAGGATGCCTCCGCCGCGACGAGGGAACCGCCCTCGAGGAGTCGCGTACTGATGCCGACGAGTAGTTCGACCAATACGGCGTCTTTGTTGGGGAAGTGGCGGTAGACGGCGGGACCGCTGATCCCGGCGGCGGATCCGAGGTCTTCGAGCCGGACGCCGAGAAATCCCCGTTCGGCGATGAGGCGAGCGGCGGCGTCGAGAAGTTGCCGGCGGCGATCCGCCTTCATCTGTTCGCGACGCGTGATCGGTGCTGCCGGCGCTCCGGTTTCGTCGACGTGTGTGGTCATCGCCTCGCTCCTTTCGGGTTGCGGTCTGGACAACTCAGTTAATCACAGTTATCTTGAATTCAGTTATCGAGTATTAACTCACTCGGCACGGGCGTCAAGACGAGAAGGCGGCAGGATGGCACTGGGCGGAACCACCACGAGAGAGGGCTACCGGGTAGAGCACACCAAGTTGGTGGACGAGCTGCGGTCGAGGCTGGCCGTTGCGGCTCTGGGCGGTAGTGAGAAGTCGCGGGAGCGGCACGTGAGCCGGGGCAAGTTGCTGCCCCGCGATCGAGTGGACACCCTGCTCGACCCGGGGAGTCCTTTCCTCGAGATCGCCCCGCTCGCGGCCAACGGGTTGTACGACGACGAATGCCCCGGAGCGGGCGTGATCGCGGGTATCGGCCGGGTGTCCGGCCGTGAATGTGTGATCGTGGCCAACGACGCCACGGTCAAGGGCGGCACGTACTACCCGATGACGGTGAAGAAGCACCTGCGGGCGCAGGAGATCGCACTGCAGAATCAGCTGCCGTGCATTTATCTCGTCGACTCCGGTGGCGCGTTCCTGCCCCGGCAGGACGAAGTATTTCCCGATCGCGAGCACTTCGGCCGGATCTTCTACAACCAGGCGACGATGAGCGCGCAGGGCATCCCGCAGATCGCGGCGGTCCTCGGCTCCTGCACCGCGGGCGGCGCTTATGTGCCGGCGATGAGCGACGAGGCGGTCATCGTCCGGAACCAGGGCACGATCTTCCTGGGCGGTCCGCCGTTGGTGAAGGCCGCGACCGGTGAGGTCGTCACGGCGGAGGAACTCGGCGGCGGAGATCTGCACTCGAAGGTCTCCGGTGTCACCGATCACCTCGCCGAGGACGATCAGGACGCGCTGCGGATTGTGCGCAATATCGTCGCCACGCTCGGCCCGCGCGCCGAGCGTCCGTGGGACGTGATCGGCGCCGTCCCCGCGTCGGCGCCGCAGACCGAGTTGTACGACGTGGTCCCGACCGACCCGCGCACCCCGTACGACGTTCACGAGGTCATCGACCGCATTGTCGACGGCGGAACCTTCCAGGAGTTCAAGGCGGAGTACGGCAAGACGCTGGTCACCGGTTTCGCGCACATCGAGGGCCACCCGGTCGGCATCGTCGCGAACAACGGGGTGTTGTTCGCCGAGTCGGCGATGAAGGGCGCGCATTTCATCGAACTGTGCGACAAACGGCGGATTCCGTTGCTGTTCCTGCAGAACATCGCGGGCTTCATGGTCGGGCGCGACTACGAGGCGGGCGGTATCGCGAAGCACGGCGCGAAGATGGTGACCGCGGTGGCGTGCGCCCGGGTTCCCAAACTCACCGTCGTGATCGGCGGCTCCTACGGTGCGGGCAACTACTCGATGTGCGGGCGGGCGTACTCGCCGCGGTTCCTGTGGATGTGGCCGAACGCGCGGATCTCGGTGATGGGCGGGGAGCAGGCGGCGTCGGTGCTCTCGACGGTGCGCAGTGAGCAGTTGGACAGTGCGGGCAACCCGTGGTCGGCGGAGGACGAAGAGGCGTTCAAGGCGCCGATCCGCGAGCAGTACGAGGCGCAGGGCAACCCGTACTACTCGACCGCCCGCCTGTGGGACGACGGCATCATCGATCCCGCCGATACCAGAACTGTTCTCGGGCTGGCTCTTTCGGTGTGCGCGAATGCACCGCTCGAACCGGTCTCCTACGGCGTTTTCCGGATGTGAACGGACATGACTGACATGACACGGATAGATACCGTCCTCGTCGCCAACCGCGGCGAGATCGCCGTGCGGGTAATCCGCACCCTGAGGACCATGGGAATCCGCTCCGTCGCGGTATACAGCGAAGCCGATCGGGACGCGCGGCACGTCCGCGAGGCCGACACCGCGGTCCTGCTCGGCCCGGCCGCCGCCCGGGAAAGCTACCTCGTGATCGAGAAGGTGATCGCGGCAGCCCAGGCCACCGGAGCGCAGGCCATCCACCCCGGTTACGGGTTCCTGTCGGAGAACGCGAAGTTCGCCGGTGCCTGCGCAGACGCCGGCATCGCCTTCCTCGGTCCCTCCGCTCACGCCATCGAGGTGATGGGCGACAAGATCACCGCCAAGAACGCCGTCGCGGAGTTCGACGTGCCCGTCGTACCGGGCATCGCCCGGCCCGGCCTGTCCGACGACGAACTGATCGCGGCCGCAGGCGAGATCGGCTACCCGGTCCTGGTCAAGCCGTCGGCGGGTGGTGGCGGCAAGGGGATGCGCCTGGTCGAGGAGCCGGGCGCGTTGGCCGACGCGCTGCTCAGTGCACGCCGCGAGGCGGCGTCCGCGTTCGGGGACGACACCCTGTTCCTCGAGCGATTCGTGTTGCGGCCCCGGCACATCGAGGTGCAGATCCTGGCCGACCGGCATGGCAACGTGGTGCATCTCGGTGAGCGTGAGTGCAGTTTGCAGCGTCGCCACCAGAAGGTCATCGAGGAAGCGCCCTCGCCCCTGCTCGACGAGCAGACCCGGGCCCGGATCGGCGAGGCCGCGTGCAACACGGCGCGCAGCGTCGACTACTCCGGAGCGGGAACGGTCGAATTCATCGTCTCCGCCGACAAGCCGGACGAGTTCTTCTTCATGGAGATGAACACCCGGCTTCAGGTCGAACACCCGGTCACCGAGCTCGTGACGGGACTCGACCTGGTCGAGTGGCAGGTACGGGTGGCCGCCGGGGAACCGCTCGGCTTCACCCAGGGCGAGATCACCCTCACCGGACATGCCATCGAAGCCCGCGTGTATGCCGAGGATCCCAGCCGGGGCTTCTTGCCGACCGGTGGTCTCGTCGCCGACGTCGTCGAACCGGACGGCCCGGGCATCCGCGTCGACTCGGGTCTTCGCGCGGGCACAGTGGTGGGCAGCGACTACGACCCCATGCTGGCGAAGGTGATCGCGCACGCCGACGACCGCGCCGGTGCGTTGCGGAAGCTGGACCGGGCGCTGGCAGGCACCGGTGTCCTCGGTGTGGTGACCAACATCGAGTTCGCGCGCTTCCTGCTCGCCGATCCCGACGTGGTGGCGGGCAACCTCGACACCGGTCTGCTCGACCGCCGGCTCGAGGACTTCGTCGCCGCGGAGGCCACCGACGCCGCCCTCATCGCCGCGGCCGCTTTCCGCTGGTTGCAGCGCTGGCCGGAGCGTTCACAGGCCGATCCGTGGGACGTTCCCAGCGGCTGGCGGGTCGGGGTTCCCGCGCCCACCAGTATTCGGCTGGCATCGCCGACGCGTACCGACCACGTGCGCATCACGGGCAATCCGGCCGACGCCACCGCGCAGGTCGAGGACGGCGACACCCTGTCCCTGACGGCGGCCCTCGACGGAACCACCCTGTCCGTCGTGATCGACGGCAGACGTGAAACCTACCGGGTCGCCCAGACCGACGGGCACATCTGGCTCGCCGGATCCGAGGGCACGACGATGCTCCGGGAAGTCGAGGAACTCAGCGTCCGCACAGGTGACGTACATGCCGGCGAGGCCGAGATCACCAGCCCCATGCCCGGATCCGTCATCGCCGTCGGCGCCGACACGGGCGCCCACGTCACCGCCGGCCAGAGCCTCGTCGTCGTCGAGGCGATGAAGATGGAGCACTCGCTCACCGCACCCGTCGACGGCGTCGTCGACATCCTCGTCGCACCCGGAGACCAGGTGATGGTCGACCAACTGCTCGCACGAGTCACCCCGCACAACGACACGAAAGAGAACGAGTCATGACCGAATATCTCGCCACCGGCCAGCTTCCCGACGAATACCAGCAGCTGGCCAAGACCGTCGCCGATTTCGCGAAGAACGTGGTGGCACCGGTCGCGGCAGAGCACGACGCCAACCACACCTTCCCGTACGAGGTGGTGTCGGGCATGGCCGACATGGGTCTGTTCGGCCTCCCGTTCCCCGAGGAATACGGCGGAATGGGCGGCGACTACTTCGCGTTGTGCCTCGCCCTCGAGGAGCTGGGCAAGGTGGACCAGAGCGTTGCCATCACCCTCGAGGCCGGCGTGTCCCTCGGCGCGATGCCGATCTACCGCTTCGGCAACGAAGCGCAGAAGCAGGAGTGGCTGCCGCAGCTGACGAGCGGAAAGAGCCTCGCTGCTTTCGGTCTCACCGAACCGGGCGCCGGAAGCGACGCGGGTGGCACCAAGACCACCGCCAAGTTCGACAGCGGTGAGTGGATCATCAACGGCAACAAGCAGTTCATCACCAACTCGGGCACCGACATCACCCGGCTCGTCACCGTCACCGCGGTGACCGGCGTGAAGGACGGAGGCAAGAAGGAGATTTCTACGATCCTCGTCCCCACCTCCACCCCCGGTTTCACCGCCGAACCTGCATACAACAAGGTGGGCTGGAACGCCTCCGACACCCACCCCCTCACGTTCTCGGACGTTCGCGTCCCCGAGGAGAACCTGCTCGGCGAGCGGGGTCGCGGATACGCGAACTTCCTCCGCATCCTCGACGAGGGCCGCATCGCTATCGCCGCACTGAGTGTCGGTGCGGCGCAGGGGTGTGTCGACGAGTCGGTCAAGTACGCGAAGGAGCGTGAGGCATTCGGGCGACCCATCGGGCACAACCAGGCCATCGCGTTCAAGATCGCGCGCATGGAGGCACGCGCCCACACCGCCCGCACCGCCTACTACGACGCCGCCGCACTGATGTTGTCGGGCAGACCGTTCAAGAAACAGGCCGCGATCGCCAAGCTCGTTGCGTCCGAGGCCGCCATGGACAACGCGCGGGACGCCACTCAGATCCACGGTGGCTACGGCTTCATGAACGAGTACGTGGTGGCACGGCATTACCGAGACAGCAAGATTCTCGAGATCGGCGAGGGCACCACCGAGGTGCAGTTGATGCTCATCGCGCGGGAGGCCGGACTGTGAGCGCAGCAGGAGCCGAGGAGCCGAACCGGATCGTCCAGCGTGGGCTGTGGTTCGAGGAGTTCGAACTCGGAGCGGTCTACGAGCATCGCCCCGGCCGCACCGTCACCGAGGCCGACAACGTCCTCTTCACCACCCAGACGATGAACACCCAGGCCCTGCACCTCGATGCCGCTTACAGCGAGGGCACCCAGTTCGGTGAGCGCCTCGTCAACTCGATGTTCACCCTCTCGACGCTGGTCGGGTTGTCGGTGGCGCAACTCACGCAGGGGACCATCGTCGCGAATCTGGGATTCTCGGAGATCAGTTTCCCGAAACCGCTGTTCCACGGCGACACGCTGTACGCGGAGACACGCATCGCCGACAAGCGGGAGTCGAAGAGCCGACCGGGGGAGGGCATCGTCACGCTCGAGCACACCGGGCGCAACCAGAACGGCGACGTGGTGGCGATCGCCGTGCGCAAGACCCTCGTCCAGAAGAAGCCGTCGTGAGCTGGGCACTGCCCGGACCGGCCTGGCTGTTCTGCCCGGCCGACCGCCCGGAGCGTTACGCGAAGGCGGCGGCGGCAGCCGACGTCGTGATCCTCGACCTCGAGGACGGGGTGGCGCCCGCAGACAAGGAAGCGGCGCGGGTCGCCCTGATCGACACCCCGCTCGATCCGGAGCGAACAGTGGTCCGTGTCAACCCAGTCGGCACCGACGACCACGAACTCGACCTCCTCGCCCTCGACGGCACTCGCTATACCCGACTGATGCTGGCCAAATGTGAGACCGCCGATCAGGTGTTGTCGCTGGCGCCACGCGAGGTGATCGCCCTCGTCGAGTCGCCGCTCGGGGCGCTCGCCGTCGGCGAGATCGCGCTGGCGGCGAGCACCATCGGGGTCATGTGGGGTGCCGAAGATCTGGTGGCCGCGATGGGCGGCAACTCCAGCCGCCGCGAGGACGGCACGTACCGCGATGTGGCCCGGCAGGTACGGTCGTCCACGTTGCTGGCGGCGAAGGGCTTCCATCGCCTCGCCCTGGATTCCGTCTACCTGGACATCAAGGACCTCGAGGGTCTTCGCGCCGAGGCGCACGACGCCGTAGCGGTCGGGTTCGATGTCAAGGTCGCCATCCATCCCAGCCAGGTCGCGGTGATCCGCGAGGCGTATGCACCCTCCGACGACGACGTCGACTGGGCCACGAGAGTTCTGGCCGCCGTCGACGAGCAACGTGGAGTTTTCGCCTTCGAGGGCAAGATGGTGGACGCACCCGTCCTGCGTCACGCAGAGGCGATCCTGAGGAGATCCGGCACGACCCCGTGAATACTCTTCAGCCGCGGATGGTTGACGAGTACACACGGTTACAACACAGGAATGGAGAACTGCAGTGCCTGAAAGAACTACGTCGGTGATTGTTGCCGGGGCCCGTACGCCGATGGGTCGGTTGATGGGTTCGTTGAAGGATTTCTCGGGTTCGGATCTGGGTGGGATCGCGATCAAGGGTGCGCTGGAGAAGGCGGGGGTGGCGCCGGATCAGGTTGAGTACGTGATCATGGGTCAGGTCCTGACGGCGGGGGCGGGGCAGATGCCGGCGCGGCAGGCGGCGGTCGCGGCGGGGATTCCGATGGATGTGCCGGCGTTGACGGTGAACAAGGTGTGTTTGTCGGGGATCGATGCGATTGCTTTGGCGGATCAGTTGATCCGGGCGGGGGAGTTCGAGGTGGTCGTTGCCGGTGGGCAGGAGTCGATGTCGCGGGCGCCGCATCTGCTGGAGAAGTCGCGGGAGGGGTTCAAGTACGGCGATGTGACGATGCGTGATCACATGGCGTTCGACGGGTTGCACGACATTTTCACCGATCAGGCCATGGGAAGTCTGACGGAGTCGCAGAATACGGAACCCGGTCGGCAGACCAGCCGCGAGGAGCAGGATGCGTTCGCGGCGGCGTCGCACCAGAACGCGGCCCGGGCCTGGAAGGACGGGTTGTTCGACGACGAAGTGGTGCCGGTGTCCATTCCCCAGCGTAGGGGTGAACCGATCGTGTTCGGCCAGGACGAGGGAGTGCGTGCCGATACGACGGTGGAGACGCTGGGACGGTTGCGTCCGGCCTTCGCGAAGGACGGAACGATCACGGCCGGGTCCGCGTCGCAAATCTCCGACGGTGCGGCGGCAGTGGTCGTGATGAGCAAGGCCAAGGCCGAGGAGCTCGGTCTCGAGTGGCTGGCCGAGATCGGGTCACACGGGGTGGTCGCCGGACCCGACTCGACGTTGCAGTCGCAGCCGGCCCGGGCGATCGCGAAGGCGTGCGCGAAGGAGAGCATCGACCCGAAGGATCTCGATCTCGTCGAGATCAACGAGGCCTTCGCGGCTGTCGGGATCGTCTCGACCCGTGAGCTGGGGCTGGATCCGGCGAAGGTCAACGTCAATGGCGGCGCGATCGCTGTGGGGCATCCGCTGGGCATGTCCGGGGCGCGGATCACCCTGCATCTGGCCCTCGAGCTGCAACGCCGCGGCGGCGGTGTGGGTGTGGCGGCGCTGTGCGGCGGCGGTGGTCAGGGTGACGCCCTGATCGTGCGCGTTCCCACCAGCTAGGTACCAAAAGAACGCGGAGCACTCCGGCTGTCGGGGAAGATGGAACCATGACAGCCGATCCGCAGTGGGTACCGACCGAGGCTGATCTGCGCAACGCGGTGATCACCGACTTCGGTGCTTTCATTGCACGGCGCCACAACGTTCCGGTAGACGACTACCGGGCGTTGTGGCGTTGGTCGGTGGCTGATCCCGACGCGTTCTGGCAAGCCGTGTGGGACTACTTCGACATCCGCTCTGCGACCGATCCGGGTCAGGCCTTGGCCGAGTCCTCCATGCCGGGAGCCGTGTGGTTTCCCGGCGCCACTCTCAATTACGTCGATCAGGTCTTCCGCAATGCCCGCTCCGACAGGCCCGCCATCCGGTACGTCGGTGAGGATGGGGCCGACGTCGCTGTCGGTTGGGACGAGTTGCGCTCGCAGGTCGCGGCGCTCGCGGCCACACTGCGGGATCACGGCGTCGGTGTCGGCGATCGCGTCGTCGGATACCTACCCAACGTTCCCGAGGCAGTGATCGCGTTCCTTGCGACCGTTTCGGTGGGGGCGCTCTGGGCCGCGTGCGGGCAGGACTATTCCGCGCCGGCTGCCCTCGATCGGCTCGGACAGCTCGACCCGAAGGCGCTGATCACCGCGGACGGGTATCGGTTCGGCGGGAAGGAACACGACCGCGTCGATGCCGTACGCCACCTGCAGGCCGGGCTGCCCTCTCTGGCCCTGACCGTCATCGTGCCCCATCTTCGACGGGAACCGGAGGTCGGCGACGCCACCACGTGGGCTGAGGCCACGGGCCGGGAGGCCGCACTCGAACCGGTGGCCGTCCCGTTCGACCACCCCCTGTGGGTGGTGTTCTCTTCGGGAACCACCGGACTTCCGAAGGGAATCGTGCACGGCCACGGCGGAGTGCTTCTCGAACACCTCAAGTCGCTCGCGCTTCATCTCGACGTCGGCCGAGACGACATCCTCTTCTGGTACACCAGTCCCAGTTGGATGATGTGGAACTTCCAAACCGCGGGCCTGCTCGTGGGGGCCACGATCGTGTGTTACGACGGGAGCCCCGGGTGGCCCACGACGGATGCGTTGTGGGCGTTGACCTCACGTCTCGGTGTGACGGTGGTGGGGACGAGTCCCGGGTACGTACTCGCCTGCGACAAGGCCGGGGTGGTGCCCGCCCGCGACCACGACCTGACTGCGCTCCGCGCGGTCGGCAGCACCGGGTCCACGTTGCCTGCCGCGTCGTCATTGTGGTTGGCGCACAACGTCGGTCGGAACATTCCCGTCATGTCGATCACCGGTGGGACCGACGTGGTCTCGGCCTTCATCGGTGGTGCGCGGACTGTTCCGGTCTGGCCCGGTGAATTGTCGGCTCCCTGTCTGGGTGTCGCCGTCGACGCCTTCGACGAGTCGGGCAAGCCCGTGCGCGGCGAGGTCGGTGAACTGGTGGTCACGGCCCCGATGCCGTCGATGCCGGTGTCGTTCTGGAACGACCCGGACGGGAAGCGCTACCACGACGCCTACTTCGGCGTGTTTCCCGGTGTGTGGCGGCACGGTGACTGGATCACGATCACCGAACGCGGGACCGTGCTGATGCACGGAAGGTCCGATTCCACACTCAATCGCAACGGGATCCGTATGGGGAGCGCGGACATCTACCAGGTGGTGGAGAAGCTGCCCGAGGTCGCAGAAGCACTGGTGGTCGGGGTGGACCTGCCGGACGGCGGATATTGGATGCCGCTCTTCGTGGTCCTCGTCGACGGGGTGGAGCTCGACGACGCGTTGCAAGACCGAATTCGGGGTGCGATCCGTGAGCAGGCCTCGCCCCGGCATGTGCCGGACGACATCATCCTCGCGCCCGGCATTCCTCACACTCGCACCGGCAAGAAGCTCGAGGTGCCACTCAAGAAAATCTTCCAAGGCGCGGACGCGGCTCGTTCAGTCGACCGCAGCGCCGTCGATGATCCAGCACTGCTCGACTGGTTCGCCCGGCATGGCCGCACGGCGGCTCAGGGCGGCTGACCAGGTAAGGCTTGCTTTTGTTACTGAACGGTAACAAGAGGCGGTTCGGGCGTGGTGCGTGGCGTGGGGTGTGAGATATCTCCCTATCGGTGCAGCGACCGCCCGCGCCAGGATGCGACAAATAGGACGCCAAGCGCGCTGCATCCCGTCTCATCGCCAGCCAACTGTGATCACCGCCGCGGGCGATACGGTGGCACATCCCGCGCCCGGGTGGCTCTACTGACCGCGCCCATGCAGGTCAGGGCGAATTCCGCCCTGAAGTTCAGTTTCGAGCGCGTAGGATGTCGCTGCCGGAGACGTGTGCGCGTCACCTTTGAGCGGGTCTCGATTTCATTCCCGCCTCGCCTTCGCCGCGAGTGTTCCGCTTTGAGACCTGCGCGGGGCTTTGGTAGACACGATGGTTGGTAAACAAGCGGTGGTGGTGCGACGTCCGCCCCCGCGGCCGATCAGCCGGTCGGTTGGTACCGCGCGAAGTGGAATTGTTCGAGAAGGGGGCGATGAATGTGGACGCGACATTTGTCCATCCGGCGGAATTCCGACCCGCGGTACGTTTTTCGCCTCGCATGTGTACGCGACGCCCGGAATGTGGTTCTCGCTGTTGAACATGTGCGCGTCGCCGATCCGAATTTCGACTGATTCTGGAAGTATCGACGGTCGGGAACGTCACAGCTCGGCAGGTAACAGTGGTGGGTATGTGACCGATGTATACCCCGGCGTTATTTCGACACAGGACGAACCGAGATGGTCACCGAGTGAGAGGAGGGTGCAGGCATGAGTGTGGCGAAAGATCGGACGTCCATTTCCGCCGTAGACTCGTCTGTCGACTCCGAGGGTGACGAGCACCGATTGGGTGGCCGCTTGTTGGATCGATGAAGGAACGGAGCCAGGAATGAACCCGCTCACCGCGAATGATCCGGGATGCCAGAGCGCCCCAGGGCGCACTGCATCGATCTCCACTGTGGTGGAACTCGTCGATCAGCCCAAGGTGGGCCGTCCCGTTCCCGATTCGCGAGTGGCCTCGGACCGAGGCACGTGCATGTAGTGGCGTTCAGAGCTACCAATCACCAGTCACACAGGCGGCGGCAAGCCACGCGTTCGAGAACGGAGTAACCCTTGGGGTCGGGACATGCAGCGGGTAGTAACGGTGCTCCCATCGGAGCCTTTCCGCTGTCAGCTGCGCAGCGAGGGATCTGGTTCGCGCAACATGCGATGGGCGACATTCCCCTCACCATCGCTCAGTACATCGAACTCCGCGGAGACATCGACCTCGACCTTCTGACCGAAGCCACCATCCGTTCCGGCCGGGAATTCGGCTCGGGCTTCCTCCGCCTCGTCGAGATCGACGGTGTGCCGCACCAGTACGTCGACAAGACGCTGGATGACGCCATCACGTATGTCGACCTCCGCGGCGAGGACGACTCCGTCGACGCTGCCCAGAAGTGGATGCGCGCCAATTACAGCGCCCCCGTCGACCTTCTCGAAGACCGTCTGGTCGTGGTCTACCTTCTGCACGTCGGTGAGAATCACTACTTCTGGTTCTGCCGCATTCACCACATCGCGCTCGACGGGTTCGGGGCGATGGCGCTCATCGCCCGGATTGCAGAGATCTACACGGCGCTGGTCGAGTCCACCGAGCCGCCTGCACCGCGCGCGGAAGACCTCGTCCGGATCGTCGAAGACGAGCAGCGTTACCGCAGCTCCGAACGGTTCGCGAAAGACAGGGAATACTGGGCCGAACGCACCGCGCACCTGCCGGAAGCGCCGAGCCTCGCCGGTCGCGCCGCGAAGGTGGGCAAGTTCGCGCGGCTCTCCTCCGAGGCGCTGCCCGAATCGACCGCTACCTTGCTGGACGAGGCACTGGACGGGACGAACGCAAGCTCCGCTCCCGTCGTGGTGGCCGCATTCGCCGCCTACCTCGCCCACATGACCGACCGCACGGACGTCGTGCTCAGTCTCCCCGTCTCGGCACGCACCACCGCCACGTTGCGCCGCTCCGGCGGAATGGTGTCGAACATCGTGCCGCTCCGCCTTCAGATCACTCCGGAGATGACGGTTCCGGAGCTGGTCAAGAGTGTGCAGATCGAGCTGACGGGCGCTCTGCGCCGTCAGCGTTATCGGCACGAGGACATCCGCCGCGACGCCGGCGCGCCCCAGGGGCAGCGTGGTTTCTTCGGCCCGTCCATCAACATCATGATGTTCCACAGCGAGATCAAGCTGGGCACCGTCACCGGACATCAGAATGTGCTCACGACGGGCCCGGTCGAAGATCTTTCCCTGAATATCTACCAGGGCGTCGCGGGCCACAAGATCCACATCGACTTCGAGGCGAACCCCAATCTGTATTCCGCGGACGAGTTGAACCGGCACCACAGCCGATTCTTCGACTTCTTCGAGCGGTTCCTCGGGGCCGGCGACGACGCGCCCGTGTCGGATCTGGCCCCGATGAGTTCCGAGGAACGTGAGCAGGTGGTGTCGGGCTGGAACGGTGAGGTCGTCACACCGCCGGCCGGAACGATCGTCGACCTCTTCGACGCCCAGGTCGCCCGAACCCCCGACGCGACGGCGCTGGTGTTCGAGGGGCAGGAGTGGACGTATCGGGAGTTCGACGCGCGCGTCAACCGTCTGGCCCGGCTGCTGATCGGGCGTGGAGTGGGACCGGAGACGAAGGTTGCCCTCGCGATCCGCCGCTCCCTCGACTCGATGGTGGCGATGTACGCGGTGATCAAGGCGGGTGCTGCCTACGTCCCGCTCGACCCTGATCATCCAGCCGAGCGCACCGCCTACGTCCTCGACAGCGCCCGACCGCAGTGCATCCTGACGGCGACCCGGGACCGGTTGGCGCTTCCGCCCGGCCACGACGTGGTCGAGATCGACGCACTCGACCTCGAGAGCATCGATGCCGGCCCGATCCGCGATGCCGAGCGATTGGCGGACCTTCGGCCCGCCAATCCCGCCTACGTCATCTACACCTCCGGGTCCACCGGACGTCCGAAGGGCGTGGCGGTCGGCCACGGGTCCGTGCTGAACCAGGTCGCCTGGATCGCCGAGCGCTACCAACTCGACGCGAACGATGTCGTGCTGCAGAAAACCCCCACGACCTTCGACGTCTCGGTGTGGGAGCTGTTCGCACCACTCGTCTCGGGCTCACGCGTCGTGATCGCGGCGCCCGAGGGACACCGCGATCCGGCATACCTCGCCGATCTGATCGCCCGCGAGAAGGTCACGGCCACCTCGTTCGTTCCGTCGATGCTCTCGGTGTTCACCTCCGAGGCCGGCCGGGACCAACTGGCCTCTCTTCGGCTGGTTCTCGTTGCAGGAGAAGCTTTTCCGCCGTCAGTGGCGGCTGCGTTCCGGGCACGATCCGACGCGGCGCTGCACAACTTGTACGGCCCCACCGAATTCGCCGTGCACGCCACCGCAGGAGAAGTCGACCGCGAGGCCGTCCACACGGTATCCATCGGAACTCCCGTGTGGAATACCGAGGCGTACGTGCTCGACGGTCACCTGCGACCCACGCCCGTCGGATCCGCAGGAGAGCTCTATCTGGCGGGGGCGCAAACCGCTCGCGGATACGAGGGCAGGCCCGACCTCACGGCAGAACGCTTCGTAGCCAACCCCTTCGGGGTTTCCGGGTCCCGGCTGTACCGTACCGGTGACCTGGTCAGGTGGCGGGTGGACGGCAGTATCGAGTACCTCGGCCGCACCGACTTCCAGGTCAAGGTTCGGGGCCTGCGGATCGAGCTGGGCGAGATCGAGGCCGCGATGTCCTCGTATCCCCATGTCGCGCAATCGGTTGCGGTGGTGCACGACAGCTCCCTCGGGCAGCGGCTGGTCGGGTATGTCGTCCCCGAATCCGGCTCGGACGTGGATGTCGCAGCGCTGATCGATCACGTCGGCCGCGCCGTACCGTCCTACATGGTTCCCGATTCCGTCATGGTGATCGCCGAGATGCCGGTCGGCGCCAGTGGAAAACTCGACCGCAAGGCACTGCCCGAACCTGTCTTCGCGGCGGAAACCAGTGAATACATCGCTCCCCGCAGTGCCATGGAGGAGTCGATCGCAGGCCTCTTCGCCGAGGTTCTGGGCGTTCCGCGCGTCAGCGTCGGCGACTCGTTCTTCGCGCTCGGCGGCGACAGCATCGTCTCGATCCAGCTGGTGTCCCGGGCCAAGGAAGCCGGCGTCCTCTTCACGGCCCGCGACGTCTTCGAGCGCAAGACCGTGGCCTCTCTCGCCGAGGTGGCCACCTCGGCCTCCGATTCCGCAACGGTCCACGTTCTCGAGGAACTGCCGGGTGCCGGTATCGGCACGATGCCGCTGACCCCGGTGGTGCACTGGATGACGGAACTGGGCGGCGACTTCCACAGCTTCTCCCAGTCCATTCTCCTCACGCTCCCGCCGAAGGTCGAGAGGCAGAGGCTTCTTCGCACCCTGTCGGCGGTCGTCGATCGCCACGACGCTCTTCGTTCCGTGTTGCGGCGCAACGACGCTGCGGATAGTTGGACTCTGCAGATCTCGCCGATCGGCTCCGTCGACGTCGACGAGCTCGTCGACCGGGTCGAGTTCACGGAGGGACCGGGCAGCGACTCGTTCGAGGCGCTGGCGGCACACGCCCTCGAACGAACCGTCGACACCCTGGATCCCACCGCAGGCCGCGTGGTGCGGTTCGTCTGGTTCGCGCCCGCGGAGTTCACAGCGGGCGGCGACGCCCCCGAGGGGACCGAGGCCGCAAGCGCCGAAGGGGAGGGCGCCGACACGGAGCCGCAGTCCGGTCGGCTGCTCGTCGTCATCCATCACCTCGCGGTGGACGGTGTGTCGTGGCGAGTGCTGGTGCCCGACTTCGCGGCCGCGTGGTCGCAGATTTCGGCAGGGGCCGATCCGCTGCTCCCGGCGGTGGGCACGTCTGTGCGCCGCTGGGCGCACGGACTGTCCGACAACGCCAAAAGTGCACGGCGAGTTGCGGAACTGGACTTCTGGCGCAACACGCTCGACGGCTCCGATCCGTTGATCGGCTCGCGGGCTCTCGACGGCCGCGACGTGGTCTCCACCACCGGTCGGGTTCGGCTCGAGGTCTCCGCCGACGTCACCGACGGTCTGCTGACCCACGTGCCGCGTGCATTCCACGGTGGTGTCAACGACGGGCTGCTCACGGCGCTCGCACTGGCGGTTGCTGCGTGGCGTGCGGAGCGCGGAATCTCCGAGTCGTCGACTCTGGTGCACCTCGAGGGTCACGGCCGTGAGGAAACGGTCCTGCCGGGAGCAGATCTGTCCCGCACAGTGGGCTGGTTCACCAGTATGTATCCCGTTCGCCTGGCGGCACCAGTGGATGATCTGGGGGACGCGCTCGCCGGTGGGAAGGCCGCGGGCACGGCGCTCAAGACCGTCAAGGAGCAGCTGGCGCAGGTGCCCGAGCACGGTATCGGCTTCGGCCTGCTGCGCTACCTGAACACCGAGACGAGGTCGGTACTCGCCGATCTGCCCAGCCCGCAGATCAGCTTCAACTACCTCGGTCGCGTGTCGGTGGGTGACATCCCGGCGGCCCTGCGTGCGGCGGGCTGGATGCCCGACACCGACACCATGGAACTCACCGGCACCCGCAACAGCGAGATGCCGGTGCACTTCGCGCTCGACATCAATGCGATGATCGTCGATGTCGAAGGGGAGCAACGGCTTTCCGCCACAGTCGATTTTCCGGAGGGTGTGCTCACCACCGCCGAGGTGGAGGAGTTCACCGGGCTGTGGAAACGCGCGCTCGAGGCTCTCGTCGAGCACGCTCGGCGGCCGGACGCCGGCGGACGGACTCCCTCCGATCTCGATCTCGTACCACTGGACCAGCCCCGGATCGATGCGCTCGAGAGCAGCTATCCTGCGCTCGCCGACGTGTGGTCACTCGCTCCTCTGCAGGTGGGCCTGCTGTTCCACGCAGCGTTGGCGAGTAGCACCACCGACGTCTACACCACCCAGCTCGCCATGGACCTCGGTGGAACGGTCGACGTCGATCGCCTGCGCCGGGCCGCGGAAGCCCTCGTCGCACGGCACCCCAATCTGCGCACCGCCTTCGTCCTGGACGAGGACGGCACCGGTATGCAGGTCGTCGTCGACCATGTGGACGTCCCGTGGATGCACGTCGATCTGCGATCGCTGCCGGAGGCAGACCGCGAAGCTCGAGTCGACGCGCTGATGCTCGCGAACCGGACGGACCGGTTCGACATGACGGCGCCGCCTCTCGTGCGTTTCCTGCTCGTGGAGACCGCGCCGGATCGGTACCGCTTCGCCGTCACCAACCATCACATCCTGCTCGACGGCTGGTCGTTGCCGGTCCTCATCCAGGACCTGCTGACCTTGTACGCAGTGGACGGTGAGGCTCTGGCGCTGCCACAGCCGCGCCCGTACCGGAACTACCTCGAGTGGCTCGCCACCCAGGATCCGCAGCAGTCCGTGGCCGCGTGGGCACAGGCACTGGCCGGCGTCGAAGAACCCACCCTTCTCGCGCCGGCGCACGAGGACACCGCTGCGACGCTCACCCCGGGCGAACTCGTCGTGGACCTGCCCGACGAGCTGCTCGCGGCGATGACCGAACGCTCGCGTGAGCTCGGGGTCACCATGAACACCCTGGTCCAGGCGGCCTGGGGCATCGTGCTGGGTAGGCTGACCGGACGGGACGACGTGCTGTTCGGCACCACCGTTTCCGGCCGCCCACCGCAGGTTCCCGGAATCGAATCGATGCTGGGCCTTTTCATCAACACCCTTCCCGTGCGGGTGCGGGTGCGCCCCGGCGACTCCGTGCGAACCCTGCTCGACCGGATCCAGCACGAGCAGACCGAGCTCCTCGACCACCACCACATCGGACTGACCGATATTCAGCAGGGCCTGGGTCTGAGCGCGCTGTTCGACACGTTGATGGTCTACGAGTCCTACCCACTCGACCGTGAGGCACTCACGCAGAGCAGTGACATCGAAGGGCTCCGCGTTCTCGACGTGACGTCCAACGACGCCACCCACTACCCGCTCGCCATCGTCGCGATGACGGACCCGCGCCTTCATCTGACCGCGAAGTTCCTGCCCGAGGTCTTCGAATCCGCCCAGGTGCGGGAGATCATGGCGCGGGTGGTCCGTGTTCTCGAGGCGGTGTCCGGCGACGTCGACACACTGGTCGCGCGCATCGACATCCTCGAGGACACCGAACGTGCGTCGCTCCTCGCGGTGTCCGGCACCGAGGACGCCGAACAGCTTCTGTTGCCCGACATCCTGTCCGCGTCGGTGGCACTCGATCCCGAGCATCTCGCAGTCATCGCCGACGGCGCGACGCTGACGTACGCCGAACTCGACGAGCGGTCGAACCGGCTCGCGCGCGTCCTGATCGGGCGCGGTGTCGGTCCCGAAACTGCTGTGGCGCTAGGTATGACGCGTTCTCTGTACTCCGTGGTCGCCACCTGGGCGGTCGCGAAGACGGGGGCAGCGTTCGTGCCCGTCGATCCGCGCTATCCGGCCGAGCGGGTCGAGCACATGATCGCCGACTCCGGATCGATGCTGGGCCTGACCGTCGCGGCGCAGCGTGAGGGACTTCCCCAGGACCTCGACTGGCTGGTCCTCGACTCCGCCGAGTGCGATGCACTCTCCTCGCGGGAATCTTCGGCACCGCTGGCAGATTCGGAGCGTACCGCGCCGCTACGGGCCCTCCATGTTGCCTACGTGATCTACACCTCCGGCACCACCGGTCTGCCCAAGGGTGTCACCGTGACCCATTCAGGGCTGGCCAACTTCTCCGCCGAACAGCGCACCCATTACGGGGTCACCCCGGAAGCACGCACGCTGCACTTCGCGTCTCCGAGTTTCGACGCGTCCGTCCTCGAACTCCTGCTCGCCTTCGGGTGCGGGGCCACGATGGTGGTGGCGCCGGCAGACCTGTACGGCGGTGAAGAACTCCGCAGCTTCCTGGCTGAACACGAGGTGACGCACGCGTTCGTCACGCCGGCAGCATTGGCGTCGGTCGAACCGTCTGGGCTGGACCGACTCGGTGTCGTAGTGGTGGGCGGAGAGGCCTGCCCCCCGGAACTGGTGGAGCGCTGGGCTCCCGGCCGCCGGATGTACAACGGTTACGGTCCGACCGAGGCCACCGTGATGAGCAACGTCAGTAACGTACTCGAGCCCGGCAAGCGGATCGAGATCGGTGGGCCGGTCTGCGGCGTCACGGTGTACGTCCTCGACGGGCAGTTGCGTCCCGTCCCGGTCGGTGTGGACGGCGAGCTGTACATCGCCGGACCTGGGCTCGCTCGCGGCTACCACGACCGCTTCAGCCTCACGGCCGAGCGATTCGTCGCGAACCCGTTCGGCGAGAACGGCTCTCGGATGTACCGAACCGGTGATGTGGTCCGGTTCGTCGTCGACCCCGAACATCGCGCCGGGTACGGCGTCGAGTATGTGGGCCGCAGTGACTTCCAGGTGAAGGTCCGCGGATTCCGGATCGAACTCGGTGAGATCGACGCTGCCCTGGTTCAGCATCCCGCTCTCGAGTTCGCGACCACGGTGGGCAGCACCATGCCATCGGGCGCGACAGCGCTCGTGTCCTATGTGCTGCCGTCGGCCGGGAGCGCGGTGGACGCCGCCGAGGTCACCCGATTCGTCTCCGGCACGCTGCCTGCACACATGGTGCCCAGTGCTGTTCTGGTGCTCGACGAGATTCCGCTCACCACCGCGGGCAAGCTCGACCGCCGGGCACTGCCCGAGCCCGATTTCGACGCGCTGCAGGGTGAGGTCGTCGAACCCCGCACGGCGGCAGAAGAATTGGTCACCGGGGTTTTCGCCGAGGTGCTCGGACTGTCGAAAATCAGTGTGGCCGAGTCGTTCTTCGACCTCGGCGGTAACTCACTCCTCGCCACCAAGGCGGTCGCGCGAGTGAACGCGGCAGCGGGAACACGACTGGGTGTGCGCGAGCTCTTTGAGGCGCCGACGGTCGAGCGCCTGGCTGTCTTGGTCACCGACAGCGCGGGTTCGGGGTCCGACCGGCCGGCACTGGTCGCACAGCCGCGTCCCGAGCGGGTTCCGATGTCGATGGCCCAGCAGAGCATGTGGCTGATGAACCGGTACGACACGACGTCGTCGGCGTACAACATCCCGCTCGCGGTCCGGTTGTCCGGCAGCCTCGACATCGAGGCGATGTCGAGCGCCGTGTCGGATGTCCTCGCGCGACACGAGTCACTGCGGACCGTGTTCCCCGACTCCGCCGACGGGCCGTACCAGCAGGTCGTCGACGTAGACCAGGTGCCGGTCGATCTGACGCCCGTGCCGGTGCCCGAGTCCGAGCTTCACTCGGTACTCACCGCATTCGCCACCGAAGGGTTCGACGTCACGGCGGCCCCGCCGCTGCGTATTCGCCTGTTCGCGACCGGCGAGACGGAGTTCCTCCTCGTCCTGGTGGTCCACCACATCTGCGCAGACGGTGCCTCGTTGGCTCCGTTGGCGCGGGACGTGATGGTCGCCTACAGCGCCCGGACAGCAGGTGCGGCTCCGCTCTGGCAGCCGCTGCCGGTGCAGTACGCCGACTTCGCCCTGTGGCAGCGCGAAGTGCTCGGCGATCCTGCCGACAGCAAGTCCCTCGCGGCCGAGCAGATTTCCTACTGGGAGAACGCACTGGCCGGGGTACCGGAGCTGATCGACCTCCCTCGTGATCACGCGCGGCCTGCCCGTCAGTCGATGATCGGTGATTCCGTAGACTTCGTGATCTCGCCCGAACTGCGCAGCGGGCTCGAGAAGCTCGGCAGAGACCACGGAGCGTCACTGTTCATGGTGACCCACGCGGCGTTGACCACCTTGCTGGCACGGTTGAGTAACAGCGACGACATCACGGTCGGCACTCCCCATGCGGCGCGAACCGACCAGATGCTCGACGATCTGGTGGGCATGTTCGTCAACACGCTCGTCTTGCGCGCCCGGGTCGACGCGGGTGATTCGTTCGCAGCGCTGATCGAACGGATCCGCGACAACGACCTCGCGGCGTTCGGGCATTCCGACGTGCCGTTCGAGAAACTGGTGGAAGCGCTGCAGATTCGCCGCTCCGCCTCGTATTCGCCGCTCTTCCAAGTGATGTTGGCGTTCCAGAACAATCGTCTGGAATCGCTCGAACTGCCCGGACTCACCGTACGGGTCATCGAGGACATGGCCGAGGGCGCCAAATACGACCTCACCCTGACCATGTCCGAGAAGGCTGATGACGCGGGCCGGCCGTCCGGCCTCGGCGGCCGCTTCACTTTCGCCACCGACCTCTTCGAACGGGAGAGTGTGGAGCGCATCACTCAGCGGTTCGTGCGGATCCTCGAGGCCGTCGTCGAGAACCCACTCGTCGCCGTAGGCGATATCGACATTCTCACCGAACACGAGAGAGCAAAGTTGACCCAAGCACGACCTGCCCGCACGATGACGGTCCGCGAACTACCGCAGCTGCTGGCAGCCGCGGTGGACGTCGCGCCCGACGCCGTAGCCGTCGCACACGACGGCATGCAGGTGACGTACCGGGAGTTCGATGAACGCCTCCGGTTGATGTCTGCGCCGTTGGCCGAGCGGGGAATGGCTCCGGACGCGATCGTGTCCGTCGTTCTGTCCGGTCTGGTTCCGACCATCATGATGGCTCCGCCGTCGGAGGACGGGCAGGACGGTTTCGGAGCGATCCTGGACAAGGTGATCGCCGACGCGTACCGGCTTGTCGGCGACGTGGACCTCGAAAAGTTCGCGGCCGCACCTGCCGTCGTGGAGCCGGCCCCGGCGGACGCGGCGACGGCCCGGCTGGAGTCCCCCCTCACGGCGTGGCAGGACAGCGTCGAACGCGACCCCGAGGCGATCGTGGTGGTCGCCGGGGGAGTGTCGACCACGCGCGCCGAGCTGAACAGACGCGCCAACCAGGTGGCCCGCGAGCTCGCCGAGCGGGGTATCGGCGACGACGACGTCGTCGCCCTGATCCTGCCTCGTTCACTCGACTGGGTCGTCGGCATGCTCGCGGTGTGGAAGGTCGGCGCCGCCTACTCACCACTCGACCAGGCATGGCCTCTCGAACGCATCGCGGGTCTCGTCGACACCAGCGGAGCTCGCGCGGCGATCACCACGTCGTCGTGGCGCGAACTCGCACGGAAGCCGCTGGGCGATCGCGTCCTCGACACGGCCGTGGTCCTCGACGACCCGGACACCGTTCGAGCACTGGACTCCCGCGACGGAAGCGATCTCGCGTTCGACCCGTGGGCGGGCGACGAGGCGGGAGCCCGTCTCGCCTACGTCATCTCGACATCGGGTTCGACGGGACGGCCGAAGCCGACGATGGTGCCGATGGCAGGTGTGCTCAACACTTACCGTTGGTACCGCGACGAGATGCGCATCGCCGAGGGCACCGGTGTTCTCGTGGCGAGCTCGCCGTTGTTCGACCTGACACAGAAGAACGTGTGGGTTCCGTTGATGTCCGGCGGCGTCGTCCATCTGGCGGCCGAGGGCTTCGACCCTGCCGACATTCTGCGGCACCTCGCGATGGCGGACGTCCGCATCGTGAACATGGCGCCCAGCGCCTTCGAATTGCTGGCCGAACTCGACGCAGACGACACGATGGCGTCGCTGGACTGCGTGGTCCTCGGCGGTGAGCAGATTCGACCGGCCGCGTACGCCAAGCTGGTCGGACGAGGCGTCCGCCTCGTCAACTCCTACGGCCCGACGGAAGCGTCGGACGTCACCGCGTCCTACGAGCTCGACCTGACGGCTCCGGACGCCGAGGAAACCCCGATCCCCATCGGGTCGCCGCTGCCCGGTGCCGAGTACTACGTCCTGGACAAGCGTCTGCGTCCCGTTCCGGCCGGCGTGACCGGCGAGCTGTACATCGGCGGTGTCGTGGTCGGGCGCGGTTACGGCGGAATGGCCGATGTCACCGCCTCGCGCTTCGTCGCGAATCCCCTCGGTGATGCGGGCTCTCGCCTGTACCGCACCGGCGACCTCGTGCGCGAGCGCGCCGACGGAGAGTTGATCTTCCTCGGGCGCAGTGACTTCCAGATCAAGATTCGTGGCCTCCGGGTCGAACTCGGCGAGATCGAGTCGGCTCTGACGGCGATGGACGACATCAAGCAGTCGATCGTCGTGGTCTCCGAGCGTCACGGAGTGCAGCGACTCGTCGGCTATGTCACCGCCGCGGCGGGCGCCTCCGTGACGGCTCACGACGTGACCGCGCGTCTGCGTACGCTTCTGCCGTCGCACCTGGTTCCCGATGCGCTCGTCGTCGTGGATGAGATGCCGCTCAACGCGAGCGGCAAGATCGACCGCAAGGCGCTTCCCGAACCGGAATTCGCCACCGATAATGCCGAGTTCGTCGCACCCCGCACCCCGCTGGAGGAGGTCGTCGCCGCGGTCTTCGGTGACGTGATCGGTGTCGATCGCGTGAGCGTCGACGCGTCGTTCTTCGATCTCGGCGGTAATTCGCTGAGCGCCACACGCGTCGCGTCCCGTCTGTCGGCGGCGACCGGCGCCACCGTGGGCATGCGAGATCTCTTCGAAGTCCCCACTGTCGCCGAACTCGCCGACTTCATCGAGCGGCAGGACGGTGATCGGGCGCCCCGACCGGCCCTGGTCGCGCAGCAGCGGCCCGAGCAACTTCCGTTGTCGCTGGCACAGCAGCGCATGTGGTTCCTCAACCGCTTCGACCCGACCTCGCCCGCATACAACGTGCCGTTGACGGTACGGTTCCGCGGTGATCTCGACGTCACCGCGATGGCGTCGGCTCTGTCCGACGTCGTGGCGCGCCACGAGGTCCTGCGAACCGTGTTCCCCGACTCCGATGCCGGCGCACACCAGGTCATACTTCCCGCATCGGACGTCGACCTGGGCCTCGATCCGGTCGAGGTCGTCGAGTCGGATCTGACGGCTCGCCTGTTCGAGTTCGGCTCGCAGGGGTTCGACGTCACCGACACACTCCCGATCCGCGCTCGCCTCTTCCGCATCGCCGCGGACGATCACGTCCTGGTCGTGGTGATGCACCACATCGCCTCCGACGGCGCGTCGACACTGCCGTTGGCACGCGACGTGATGGCGGCCTACGCCGCGCGTGTGTCGGGAGGGGAGCTGCAGTGGCCCGAGCTCCCGATCCAGTACGCCGACTACGCGATCTGGCAGCGCGCTCTGCTCGGATCCGAAGACGACCCGCACTCGCTTGCGGCGCAGCAGATCGAATTCTGGGCGAAGACTCTGGCGGGTCTGCCCGACGTTCTCGAGTTGCCGACCGATCGGCCGAGGCCGGCAGTGCGGTCGATGACGGGTGCCGCCGTCGATTTCACCATCGATGCCGACCTGCACCGCCGGCTGAGTGATCTTGCGCGCGAGCACAATGTCTCCTCGTTCATGGTGTTGCATGCGGCGCTGTCCGTGCTGCTGGCGCGCGTGAGTGCGGGCACCGACATTGCCATCGGCGCGGCGATTGCCGGCCGCGGCGAGGAGGCGCTCGACAACCTCGTCGGCATGTTCGTCAACACGCTGGTGTTGCGCACGCAGGTCGAGCCCGGTGCGTCGTTCACGGCTCTCCTCGAACACGTTCGGGAGCAGGATCTTGCAGCTTTCAGCCACCAGGACGTTCCGTTCGAGCAGCTGGTCGACGCCCTGAAGCCGACCCGATCCACGGCCTACACGCCGCTGTTCCAGGTGGTTCTGACACATCAGGTCAACGGAATTCCGTCGCTCGAGTTCGAGGGACTGGAAGCCGTTCCCGGTGCGGTCGACGTCGAGTTCAGCAAATTCGACCTCACCGTCGACCTGCAGGAGCAGTGGTCCGACGCGGGAGTGGCCACCGGCATCACCGGGTCGCTCGGGTATGCGACGGAAATTTTCGACTCGAGTACGGTTCGCGGATTCGTGGATCGCTTCCTGCGAATCCTCGCGTCCGTCGCGACCGACACCGACATTGCCGTGGGAGACATCCCCATCCTCGATCCGCGGGAGGCCGCTGAGCTGGCTCCGGTCCGGGGCGTCGAGGGAGCGGCGCCGCAGACGCTCGTGGAGTTGCTCGCGGGTGCCGTGGCCGCGAACCCGGACGGTGTCGCCGTCGTCGCGGGCAGCGAATCGATCACCTACCGGGAGCTCGACGCGCGCTCGAACCGCATCGCGCGGGCACTGATCGAGCGAGGGGTGGGCGCCGAGTCGTTCGTCGCCCTGGGCATCACCCGCTCGATCGCTTCCGTGGTGGGCATCTGGGCCGTTGCCAAGAGTGGCGGCGCCTACGTGCCGATCGACCCGAAGTACCCAGACGAGCGTATCGCCCACATGGTCACCGATTCCGGTGTGACGCTGGGGCTTTCCGTCGCATCCGAGCTCGACCGGCTGCCGGCCGGCGTCGACTGGCTGCTCCTCGACGGTGACGACGCCGACACCGCTTGGGCGCAGTACTCGGCGGCGCCGGTCACCGACGCGGACCGTCGTTCGTCGGTGACACCGGCGAACAGCGCGTACGTCATCTACACCTCCGGCACCACCGGGCAGCCCAAGGGTGTCGTCGTCAGCCACCGCGGTCTGGCGAACTTCGCTGCCGAACAGCGTGAGCGTTACCAGGTGACCACCGCGTCGCGGACCTTGCATTTCGCCTCACCGAGCTTCGACGCGTCGGTGCTCGAACTGCTGCTCGCGGTCGGCGCCGGTGCCACTATGGTGATCGCCCCGACGGACGTGTACGGCGGTCCCGAGCTCGCGAAGTTCCTGCGCGAGAACCGGATCACGCACGGTTTCGTCACGCCCTCCGCCCTCGCGTCCGTCGACCCGGCGGGTCTCGACGACTTCCAGTTCGTGGTGGCCGGCGGCGAAGCGGTTCCGGCAGAACTCGCCGCGCGCTGGGCTCCCGGGCGTTCGCTGTTCAACGGCTACGGACCCACCGAGACCACGATCATGACCAACATCAGCGACCCGATGTCCGCTGACGGTCCGGTGACGATCGGTGGCCCGATCCGGGGAACCAGTGCGCTCGTACTCGATGATCGTCTGCGCCCTGTTCCAGTGGGTATCGCAGGTGAGCTCTATCTGTCGGGGCTTGGGCTGGCTCGTGGATACCACCGGCGTACGCCGCTGACCGCCGAACGTTTCGTCGCCAACCCCTACGGCGCACCCGGCGACCGGATGTACCGCACCGGCGACGTCGTCCGATGGAAGCGGGACGAACACGGTGCGCTGACGGCCGACTACGTCGGCAGGTCGGACCAGCAGGTGAAGGTTCGCGGCTTCCGGATCGAACTGGGTGAAATCGATGCCGTCCTCGCGCGACACGAGTCGGTCGAGTTCGTCACCACGTCTGCGTTGACCACCTCGTCCGGCGACGCCGCCCTGGTGTCCTACGTGCTGCCCGCCGCGGGACGAACTGTGGACCAGGCAGAACTGATGGACTTCGCGGGTGAGTTCCTGCCGTCGTTCATGGTTCCGGCCACTGTCATCGCTCTCGAATCCGTGCCCCTGACCCCTGTGGGCAAGCTCGATCGGCGGGCGTTGCCGGTTCCCGAAACGTTCTCCGTCACACGCGAATACCGCGCTCCGCAGTCACACATCGAGCAGACGGTGGCAGCTGTGTTCGCCGAGGTTCTCGGTGTCGAGCGAGTGGGGCTCGACGACGCCTTCTTCGAACTCGGCGGCAACTCGCTCATCGCTACCCGCGTCGTGTCCCGGATCAACACGGCCCTCGATACGGACATCGGTGTACGCGAACTCTTCGAGGCTCCCACCGTCGGCGCTCTCGCGTCGCGGGTGGATGCGCGTGGCACCGGCATCGCCGCCCGCCCTGCTCTGGCACCGCGTCCGCGTCCCGACCGCATCCCGCTGTCGCTCGCGCAACAGCGGATGTGGTTCGCCAACCGCTACGATCCGTCCTCCCCGTCGTACAACATCCCGATGGCACTGCGTCTGTCGGGTGCTCTCGACGTCACAGCGCTGCAGTCCGCACTCGCCGACGTGCTCGAACGCCACGAATCTCTGCGTACCCAGTTCCCGAGTTCCCCTGAAGGGCCGCACCAGGTCATCCGGCCGGCCGCCGAGGTGGATCTGAACCTCGAGGTGACGCACGTCGCCGACGAGTCGGAACTCCGCGATCGCCTGTTGGCCGTCGCCACCACCGGGTTCGACGTCACCAAGTCCGTGCCGGTCCGCGCAGCGCTCTTCCGGGTGGGGGAGGCGGACTCCGCCGAGCACGTTCTCCTCATCGTCATCCACCACATTTCCGCGGACGGCGGCTCGATCGCGCCACTGGCGCGTGACCTGTTCACGGCGTACAGCGCGCGGGTCGAGGGCTCCGCTCCGGCATGGGCGCCCCTCGCGGTGCAGTTCGCCGACTTCGCCCTGTGGCAGCGGGAGGTGCTCGGTTCGGAGGAAGATCCTGCGTCGCCGGCAGCCCGGCAGCTGGACTACTGGGTGAACACGCTCGCCGATGCGCCCGAGCTTCTCGAGCTACCTCTCGACCGCCAGCGCACGCCCAACCGGGTTCCACAGTCTGCGCGAGTCGAGTTCGAGTTCGGCCCTGACCTGAAGGCTGCCCTCGCGGAGGTCGCGCAGGCGCACCAGGCCTCCGTGTTCATGGTGGTACACGCGGCGTTCGCCGTACTGCTGGCGCGAATGAGCGGTACCGAGGACATCGTGGTCGGTACGCCCGTCGCCGGCCGCGGCGACGCCGCCCTGGACGATCTGGTCGGCATGTTCGTGAACACGCTGGTGCTGCGGACAGAGGTCTCTCAGTCGGCGACCTTCGCCGATGTGCTCGATAGCGTGCGCAACACGGATCTGGGTGCTTTCGGAAACACCGACATTCCCTTCGAAAGGCTCGTCGAGGCACTCGCCCCGGCGCGGTCGAACACCTACGCACCGCTCGTTCAGGTGACGCTGACCTTCCAGAACAACGAAGCGGCCAAGCTCGAGCTGCCTGGTCTGACGGTGACGGCACTCGACAACGAGGCCAACCTGGCAAAGTTCGATCTCACCCTCGCCGTCGACGAGCAGGGCGCCGACGCGGACGGTCCGACGAAGGCGATGTTCAGCTACGCGACGGACATCTTCGACGAAGCGACGATCGAGGGCTACCGGTCTCGGTTCCTGGCGATTCTCGATGCGGTCGTGGCGGACAGTTCGGTGATCGTGGGTGACATCGACATCCTGTCGGCCGCAGAACATGCGGAGCTCGGTGGCACTTCCAGCGACGCGGTGGAGTCGCTGGGGTCGCACAGTGTTGCGGAGGAGCTCGCGACGCGGCCGTTGCCGGAGTTGCTCGATGCGGCAGCATCGATCAATCCTCACGGTATTGCGTTGTCTCACAACGGTAACGATGTGACCTACCGGCAATGGCACGAGAAGTCCGGTGAGCTGGCACGTACGCTTGCGAGCGTCGGTGTCGGACCGGAGGCTGCTGTGACGGTGGCCTTGTCGACCTTGCTGCCGGGTCTGCTCGACGGAGCATCCGGTGAAGGTTTCGCGGATCAGTTCGCCGGCATGCTCGCCGGGGTGATCGCCGAAGCCACTTCTGCGTCGGATCGCCGCGCCGGTGCGCTTCCCGTCGACCTCGTGGAGTGCTGGTCGGAGCAGGTCCGGGCAAATCCGGACGCCCTTGCGTTGAAGGGGAACGGCCACGCTCTCTCCCGCCGGGAATTGAACGCCCGGGCCAATCAGCTGGCCCGTGAGCTTGCGTCCCGCGGTGTCCGTCCCGACGACGTGGTTGCCCTGGTGGTTCCCCGCTCGATCGAGTGGATCATCGGCATGCTCGCAACGTGGAAAGCGGGCGCCGCCTACGCACCGATCGATCCGGCCTACCCCGCGGAACGTATCGGCGCCATGCTCCACGACTGTGGTGCTCGTGCCGTTGTCGCCACGACGGCGTGGGCAGGCGCCGACGACGTCGAGGCCGACGTTCTCGTACTCGACGACCCCACCGTGGCGTCGGAGTTGGCGGCACACGATGACTCCGACCCCGTCAATCACTGGACCGAGGACGGATCCGGCGCTCGCCTGGCCTACGTCATCTCCACATCCGGTTCGACCGGTAGGCCCAAACCCGCGCTGGTGCCGATGGCCGGATTCTGCAACATGATGGTGTGGTTCCGCGGCCAACTCGCGCTCGAGCAGGGCGACGGCGTCCTGGTCTCCTCGGCACCCGGATTCGACCTGACACAGAAGACGGTGTGGGGAACGCTGTCATTGGGTGGAGCGATCCACCTTGCGGTCGAGGGATTCGAACCCCAGTCGATTCTCCGTCAGATCGACGAGAACGAGTTGACGGTGGTCAACATGGCGCCCGGCGCCTTCGAGATCGTCGCAGAGCTCGAGCAGAACGAGGAACTTCGTAGTGTCCGCACCATCGCGCTCGGCGGTGAGGCGGTCAAGGCTGCGCCGCTGAAGAAGTTCCTCGACCGAGGAGTCCGCTGCCACAACAGCTACGGGCCTACCGAAGCGTCCGACATCGTCACGTCCTACGTCATCACACCCGAAGATGCGGTGTCCGATCAATTGCGGCTTCCCATCGGCCCCGCACTCGACAACGTGGCGCTGTATGTTCTGGACGGCCGGCTCCGCCGGGTTCCCGACGGTATGACGGGTGAGCTCTATGTCGGTGGTATCGCGGTCGGCCGCGGCTACGGCAACATGTTCGGGATCACCTCCACGCGATTCATCGCGGACCCGTTCGGCGCTCCCGGCACCCGGATGTACCGCACCGGCGACCTGGTGCGGCGCCGAAGCGACAAGAACTACGACTTCCTGGGCAGGACCGACTTCCAGGTCAAGATCCGTGGCCTGCGCATCGAACTCGGCGAGATCGAGTTCGCTCTGCTGGCGCACCCCGACGTGTCTCAGACAGTCGTCGTCGTCCGGGACACCCCGCAGGGACAGCGGCTCGTCGCCTACGCCGTGCCGGCTGCCGGGGATATCGATTCGCGGGAGGTCTTGTCCTCGCTCGCGAAGACCCTTCCCGCGCACATGGTTCCCGACGTCCTCGTAGTCCTCGAATCCATGCCGCTGAACAACAACGGCAAGGTGGATCGGAAGCGGCTGCCCGAACCGCACTTCGACTCCGACGACCACGAGTACGTCGCTCCCCGTACTCCGCTCGAAGAGATCGTGGCCGGCGTCTTCGCCGACGTTCTCGGTATCGAACGGGCCGGCGCCACCGATTCGTTCTTCGACCTCGGTGGAAACTCCCTCAGTGCCACCCGGGTGGTGGCGCGTCTCGAAGAGGCCCTCGGCACGGAATTGACTGTCCGCTCGGTCTTCGAGAACCCGACGGTCGAGGGCGTGGCGGCCGTTGCCGAGCACTCGGCCGACGCCGACCGCGAGCGCCTGCCGTTGACCGCGGGGCCGCGGCCGGAACGAATCCCTCTGTCACTGGCGCAGTCTCGGATGTGGTTCATCAATCAGTTCGACACCGAGTCGGCGGCGTACAACCTGCCGATGGCGGTGCGTCTGAGGGGAAACCTCGACATCGATGCGCTGGGTGCTGCTCTCACCGACGTGGTGGAGCGTCACGAGTCGC
The DNA here is from genome assembly GCF_018343855.1 of Rhodococcus sp. USK13. Taxonomy (NCBI): domain Bacteria; kingdom Bacillati; phylum Actinomycetota; class Actinomycetes; order Mycobacteriales; family Nocardiaceae; genus Rhodococcus; species Rhodococcus sp. USK13. The sequence continues at coordinate 3,281,732 of NZ_CP069242.1, forward strand.
TGCGCACCCTGTTCCCCGAGTCGCCCGATGGTCCGTATCAGGTGATACTTCCGACGGCCGAGGCCGTGGAGCCGTTGACCGTCGAGCCGACCACGGACGAGGCCGACGCCTACCGCCGAGCGCGTGCGCTCGCGAACACAGGTTTCGACGTCAGTCTCTCGGTGCCGTTCCGGGTCCGTCTCCTCCAGATGAGTGGAGGCGAGCACGTTCTGGTGCTCGTCGTCCACCACATCGCCGCGGACGGCGCCTCGATGGCACCACTGTTCCGGGACATGATGCAGGCATATGTGACCCGCGCAGCCGGTGACGCACCGGGCTGGGAACCACTGCCTGTGCAGTACGCGGATTTCGCGTTGTGGCAGCGTGAGGTACTCGGCGACGAATCCGACCCGGAGTCGATCGCGTCGCGCCAGGTCGACTACTGGCGTCACGCACTTGCCGACCTTCCCGAGTCGCTCGAACTTCCCACCGACCGCCCGCGTCCGCCCGTGCAGTCGCTGCGCGGCGCGACGCTCGACTTCGACATCGACCCGGACACGCATCGCGCACTGGCGGCGCTCGCCCGCCGGCACAACGCGAGCATGTTCATGGTCGTGCATGCCGCGTTCGCCGTACTGCTCGAGCGGCTCAGCTCGAATACCGATCTCGCCATCGGCACGCCTGTCGCGGGCCGTGGCGTGCGTGAGATCGACGAGATGGTCGGCATGTTCGTCAATACCCTCGTCCTGCGTAGTTCGGTGAATCCGGAGTTGCGGTTCCTGGAGCTGCTGGCGCAGGTTCGGGAGACGGACCTCGAGGCATTCGCACACGGAGACATTCCGTTCGAGCGGCTCGTCGACGTGCTGAACGTCCCCCGTTCCACGGCCCACCAACCGCTCTTCCAGGTTGCCTTGGCGTTCAACAACATCGGTAGCTCGACTCTCGAGTTCCCCGGCCTCGAGGTCTCGGTCCTCGAGACCCCGCTGGATGTCGCGAAATTCGATCTGCAGCTCAGTGTGGGTGAGCGTTACGTCGACGGGGGAGCGGCAGGCATCGTCGCGTCGTTCAACTACGCGACCGATCTGTTCGACGAGCGGACGGTGCAGAGGTTCGCCGATCGGTTCGTCCGGATTCTCGGAGCGGTGGCGACCGAGCCGGACGTGATTCTCGGCGACATCGACATTCTCGACGCGGCCGAGAAGGCTGCCATCGCACCTGTGCGCGGTCCCCGGTCGCTCGAACCGCGGACCCTGCCCGAACTGTTGCGTTCGGGCGTGGACCTCGCACCGGATTCGGTGGCGCTGTCCTTCGAGGGCCGTGAGCTCACCTACCGCGAACTCGACGAGCAGTCGAACCGGCTGGCGCGCGTGCTGATCGATCGGGGAGTGGGGCCGGAGAACTACGTAGCGCTCGCCATCACCCGTTCCGTGGAATCGATCCTGGGAATCTGGTCGATCGCGAAGGCGGGTGGCGCCTACCTGCCCGTCGACCCGAAGCTTCCGTTCGAGCGAATCAACGAGATGTTGTCCGATTCGGGTGCTGTCCTGGGTCTCACGGTCGATCGTCATCGAGACGACCTGCCGGACACGGTGTCCTGGATGGTCCTCGATGCTCCCGAGTTCGCCGACCAGACGCGTGTGGTGTCGGCGGCTCCGGTTCGCGACGCGGATCGTCGCCGTCAGCTGACCGTCGATCATCCGGCGTACCTGATCTACACGTCCGGCTCGACGGGCAAACCGAAGGGCGTCGTGGTCACCCACCGCGGTCTGGCGAACCTCACCAGCGAGGTTCGTGAGCACTACGTCGTGTCGCCGAGTTCGCGTTTCCTGCACGTGGCGTCGCCGAGCTTCGACACCTCGGTCGGTGAGATGCTCGCCGCGTTCAGTGCCGGTGCCACTCTGGTGATTTCACCCGCGGACGTGTACGGGGGCGACGAGCTCGCCGACCTGATCCGCCGTGAGCAGGTCAACAACGTCGTGATGACGCCGACCGCACTGATGACCGTCGATCCCGAGGGGCTCGACTCCGTGCGGTCCGTCGTGGTCGGCGGCGACACGTGCACACCGGAACTGGTTGCCCGATGGGCGCCCGGCCGCGAGATGCGCAACGCCTACGGGCCGACCGAGACCACGGTGATCGTCACGATCACCGAACCGATGGTGGCCGGGGAACGGGTGACGATCGGTAAGCCGTTGCGCGGTGTCGAATCACTCATCCTGGACTCCCGCCTGCGTCCGGTGCCCGAAGGCGTTCCCGGTGAGCTCTACATCTGTGGACCGTCGGTGACCCGCGGATACCACAACCGTCCGTCGGTCACGTCGGAGCGGTTCGTGGCCAACCCGTTCGGCGAGCCCGGCTCGCGCATGTACCGCACCGGAGACGTGGTGCGGTGGGCGGACGACCACCGCGTGGAGTACGTCGGCCGGTCCGACTTCCAGGTGAAGGTTCGCGGGTTCCGCGTCGAGCTCGGTGAGATCGACGCCGCACTGGCAGCCCAGCCGGACATCGAGTTCGCCGTGACCGTGGGCCGTGAGAACCCCGCGGGCCTGACGACCCTCGTGTCCTACGTCCTGCCGGTCGATGGTGCGGCGGTGGATCCGGAATCGCTGAAGACGGTTGTCGGCGAGACTCTTCCGCCGTACATGGTGCCGTCGGTGGTGATCCTGCTCGACGAGATCCCGTTGACCGGAATCGGCAAGCTGGACCGCGCGCGCCTGCCCGAGCCGGAGTTCGTCTCCTCGAGTGCGGAGTTCCGCGCACCGTCGACACCGGCCGAGGAGACCGTCGCCACAATCTTCTGCGAGGTCCTCGGTCTGTCCGCGGTGAGCGTGGACGACAGTTTCTTCGACCTCGGCGGCAACTCGCTCAGCGCCACTCGCGTCGTGTCCCGGGTGGGGCAGGCATTCGGGCTCCGGGTGGGCGTCCGGGAGTTGTTCGAGGCGCCGACCGTGGCCTCGCTCGCCGTCCGCATCTCGGCGACTGCCACCAGCGACGAGGTTCGACCCGTCCTCGGGCCACGGAAGCGACCGGATCACATTCCCCTCTCCCTCGCGCAGTCGCGAATGTGGTTCATCAACCGCTTCGATCCCGAGTCGGCGGCCTACAACATCCCGTTGGCGGTCCGGTTGACGGGCGCCCTCGACGTGGAGGCGCTGCGGGCCGCGGTGTTCGACGTGCTCGAACGGCACGAATCACTGCGGACCACCTACCCGGATTCCGCGGACGGACCCCATCAGGTCATCCTCCCCGCCGAGCAGGTACCGGTCGATCTCGCGCCGGTTGCCGTGACGGGCGACGAACTACGCTCCCGCCTGGTGGAGATGGCCACCGCGGGATTCGATGTGACCGCCGACGTGCCCCCGATCCGGATGCGGTTGTTCGAGACTGCCCCACAGGACTACGTGCTCGCGCTCATCGTGCACCACGTGTCCACCGACGGCGAGTCGACGGCACCGTTCGTCCGCGACGTCATGGTGGCGTACGCGTCCCGTGCAGCGGGACGGGAGCCGGGCTTCGGTCCGCTTCCCGTGCAGTACGCCGACTATGCGATCTGGCAACGCGAACTGCTGGGCAGCGAAGACGATCCGCAGAGTCTCATCTCGGGACAGCTCGACTTCTGGAAGAAGGCGCTGGCCGGTGTGCCGGACCTTCTCGAGCTTCCGCTCGACCGCCCGCGTCCGCCCGTGCAGTCGCTGCGCGGAGCGAGGGTCGATTTCACGATCGACGCGGCGCTGCACCGAGGCCTGGCGGCGCTCGCCCGAGGGCACAACGCCAGTGTGTTCATGGCCGTCCACGCGGCATTCGCGGTGCTCCTGAGCAGGCTGTCGGGCACCGAGGACATCTCGGTCGGAACGCCGATCGCCGGCCGCGGTGAGCGTGAACTCGACGACGTCGTCGGCATGTTCGTCAACACCCTCGCCCTGCGCGTGCAGGTGGACGACGGGCAGAGTTTCGACGAGATCCTCGACCGTGCACGTGAAGCGGACCTCGAGGCGTTCTCGCACGCCGACGTGCCGTTCGAGCGGCTGGTCGAGGTGCTCAATCCGGCACGATCGATGGCCCATCACCCGATCTTCCAGGTGGGCTACTCGTTCCAGAACACGACGAAGTCCGACCTGCAGCTACCCGACCTGACCGTCGCACCGCTCGACATGGAAGGCGACACAGCTCAGTTCGACCTGCACCTCGTCCTCGGGGACAGCCCCGAGGGCGAGGAGATGTCCGGTGTGTTCACCTACGCCACCGACCTGTTCGACGCGGTGACCGTGCAGGGCTTCGCGGATCGGTTCCTGCGGGTGCTCTCGGCTGCCGTCGCGTCACCGCAGGTCGCTGTCGGCGATCTGCCGTTGATCGGGGACGACGAGCGCGCCCAGGTGGTGTCGGGCTGGAACGACACGGCACGGGCACTGCCCGAGACGACACTCGCCGATATGTTCACCGCCGCGGCCGTCAGGGATCCGGACGCCACCGCGGTCGTGTTCGAGGACGAGTCGCTGACCTATGGCGAATTCGCTGCACGGGTCTACCGGCTCGCTCGCCACCTCATCGATCTGGGTGTGGGACCGGAAACCGTCGTGGGCCTTGCCCTTCCGCGGTCGGTGGAACTGCTGGTCGGCATGTATGCCATTGCGCAGGCCGGCGGCGTGTACCTGCCGATCGATCCGGATCATCCCGTCGAGCGGACCGCGTACGTGCTCGGCAGCGCGCAACCCGTGTGTGTGCTGACTCTCCGGAGCGTCGTCGCGTCGCTGCCGACGGGTGTCGATGTCGTCGTCCTCGACGAGCTCGACCTCACCGGGGCGGCGGACACGTCGATCACCGATGCCGATCGCCGGGCACCGTTGCGGTCGACCCATGCGGCCTATGTGATCTACACGTCCGGCTCGACCGGCCGGCCCAAGGGCGTCACCATCACGCACGGTGCCATCGCGAACCAATTGCGATGGAAGCAGGACGAGTACCCCCTGACCGCCGACGATGCGGTGTTGCTGAAAACGGCGGCCACCTTCGACCTCTCCGTGTGGGAGTTCTGGTGGGCGCTGACCTCGGGGGCACGGCTCGTCGTCGCCAAGCCGGACGGTCACCGAGATCCGTCGTACCTCGCCGGACTCGTTGCCGAGCAGCAGGTCACGAACGTGCACTTCGTTCCGTCGCTGCTCGCGGCTTTCGTATCGGTGGCGGAGTCTGCCCAGCTCGCGTCGTTGCGACGGGTTCTCTGCATCGGTGAGGCTCTCCCGGCCGACACCGTGCAGCGCCTGCGGGACGTCAGCGGTGCCGAAATCTTCAACCTGTACGGCCCGACCGAAGCGGCGGTCAGCGTCACGTACTACCGGTGCGGCGTCGAACGGGGCGGTTCCGTCCCGATCGGGCGGCCCGAGTGGAACACGCAGACGTACGTTCTCGACACCCGGCTGCACCCCGTGCCTGCCGGCGTGACAGGTGAGCTCTATCTGGCGGGTGACCAGCTGGCTCGCGGCTACTTCGGCCGCCACGACCTCACCGCGGAACGGTTCGTGGCCAACCCCTTCGGGCCTTCGGGCGCCCGGATGTACCGGACCGGTGACCTGGTGCGGTGGAATCGGGACGGCAACCTCGACTATGTGGGCCGCTCCGACTTCCAGGTGAAGGTCCGTGGATTCCGCATCGAGCTCGGCGAGATCGAGCGTGCGCTTCTCGCGCACCCCGCGGTGGCTCAGGCAGTCGTCGTCGTGCACAGCGATCGCCACACCGGTGACCGGCTGGTCGGTTACGTCGTGCCGGAGTCCGGAGATGCACTCGACATCGCGGACGTGCTCGGATCCGTGGGCCGCTCGGTGCCGGGATACATGGTTCCGGCGGCACTCGTGACGCTCGACCGGTTGCCCCTCAACATCAACGGCAAGATCGACCGCAAGGCGCTGCCCGAGCCCGAGTTCGCAGGGGTTTCGGACCAGTACAAGGCGCCGCGGACCCCGGTCGAGGAGATCGTCGCGGGAGTGTTCGCGGACGTGCTCGGCCACGAGCGTGTCAGTGTCGATTCCAGCTTCTTCGACCTGGGTGGCAACTCGCTCGTGGCCACCCGTGTGGTGGCCCGGGTGAACGCCGCACTCGATTCCTCGATCGGTGTGCGTGAGCTTTTCGAGGCGCCCAGCGTGATCGCCCTGTCCGCACGGGTCGAGCAATCCGATTCGGCGGGGGTCGGCCGGCCCGCGCTGGTCCCGCAACCGCGTCCGGCGCGGATCCCGTTGTCCCCGGCGCAGTCTCGGATGTGGTTCATCAACCAGTTCGACACCGCATCGGCGGCCTACAACATCCCACTCGCCATTCGGTTGACCGGCGAACTCGACGTCCGGGCGCTCGAACAGGCCCTCGGGGACGTCGTCGAACGGCACGAGACCCTGCGCACCCGCTACCCGGACACGGGAGAGGGTCCCGGGCAGGTCGTCGTGTCCCGTGCCGAGGCGTTCACGGAACTCGAAGTCGAGAGCGTCGCCGACGAGGACGGTCTGCGGAACCACGTGATCGCCCTCGTCACCGCCGGATTCGATGTCGCGAAGGCAGTACCCGTCCGGGCCCGCCTCCTGCGGCTCGACTCCGCGCATCACGTGCTGGTGATCGTCGTCCACCACATCTCCGCGGACGGTGCCTCGACGGCGCCGCTGGCGCGTGACGTCGTGGTCGCCTACAGCGCCCGGACCGCCGGATCGGAACCCAACTGGGCCCCGCTCGACGTCCAGTACGCCGATTTCGCGTTGTGGCAGCATGAACTGCTCGGCGACGAGAACGCCCCGGATTCGTTGGCCGCGAAGCAGATCGACTACTGGCGCGAGACCCTGGCCGGGTTGCCGGACGTGCTACCGCTGCCGACGGACCGACCCCGGCCCCCGGCCCAGTCGATGCGCGGCGCCAACTTCGAGTTCGAGATCGATGCGGAACTCCGTCGACGCCTCGGCGTGCTCGCCCGCGAGCACAATGCGTCGCTGTTCATGGTGGCGCACGCCGCGTTGTCAGTCCTGTTGGCCCGGCTCAGCGCCACGCAGGACATCGCCATCGGCACCGCGATAGAAGGACGCGGTGAGGCAGCGCTCGACGACCTCGTCGGCATGTTCGTCAATACCCTGGTGCTGCGCTCGCAGGTGGATGTCGACGACCGATTCGCCGACCTGCTCGCGCAGGTCCGCCAGCACGACCTCGGCGCGTTCACGCACACCGATGTGCCGTTCGAGCGTCTGGTGGAGATTCTGCAGCCGGAGCGGTCGACCGCCTTCTCGCCGCTGTTCCAGGTTGCGCTGGCGTTCCAGAACATCGAGCAGGCCCACCTCGAACTTCCGGGGCTGACCGTCGAGGGTCTCGACGGGGGAGTCAGCGCGGCCAAGTTCGACCTCCAGCTGACCCTCGCGGACGCTGCCGGAGAACCCACGGACACCGGTGGCTCCGCGCCGATGCGCGCAGTGTTCACCTATGCCACCGACCTGTTCGACGAACGCACCATCGCCGCGTTCGCGTTCCGGTTCCGCCGCATCCTCGAGGCGATCACCCGCGACGCCTCGGTGGTCATCGGTGACATCGACGTCCTGAACAGCGACGAGCAGCGGGTCCTCGCGCCCGTGCGCGGTGCAGCATCGGTTCCGCCGCAGACGTTGGCCCGCATCCTCGCCGCCGCGGCGGAGGCAGACCCCGAGGCCGTGGCGGTCGTGTGCGGGGACCAGCAGGTCACGTACCGCGAACTCGACGAGCGCTCGAACCGTCTGGCCCGGGTACTGATCGGCCGCGGAATCGGTTCGGACGATTTCGTGGCTCTCGCACTCACCCGATCGGTGGAGTCGATCCTCTCGATCTGGGCGGTCGCGAAGACGGGTGCCGCCTTCGTGCCCGTCGACCCGAGCTACCCGTACGACCGCATTCTGCACATGGTCACCGATTCCCGCGTGGAGATCGGTCTGACCACGGCGGCGCACAGCACCGACCTGCCGGACACGGTGCGGTGGCTCGTCCTGGGCGACGAAGACATGGACAGTGCATGCGCCCACGTCTCGTCCGAGGCCGTCACCGACGACACACGAATCCGTCCCACGCGGGTGGACGACGCCGCATATGTCATCTACACCTCGGGCTCGACCGGTCTGCCGAAGGGCGTCGTCGTCACCCACACCGGGCTGGCGAACGTCACGCGGGAACAGGTCGAACGGCTGGGGCTCACGCCGCAGTCGAGGGTCCTGCACTTCGCGTCGCCGAGCTTCGACGCGTCCGTGTTCGAATTGCTTCTGGCCGTTGCCGCCTCGTCGACGATGGTCATCGCCTCCGGAGTCGTGTACGGCGGCGAGGAATTGGCTCGACTGCTCAGGGAGCAGGAGGTCAGCCACGCCTTCATCACCCCGGCGGCGCTGACGACGGTGGATCCCGCCGGCCTGGATGGCATCGAGGTTCTGTCGGTGGCCGGTGAAGCCTGCCCGCCCGAGCTGATGCAGAGGTGGGCGCCCGGCCGGCGCATGTACAACCTGTACGGCCCCTCCGAAGCGACGATCTGGAGCACGTCGAGCTCCCCGATGAGGGCCGATCGGCCCGTCACCATCGGCGGTCCGACGCGCGGTGTCGACGTGGTCGTGCTCGACTCCCGGCTCAGCCCCGTCCCGGTCGGTGTCGCGGGTGAGCTCTACGTGGCGGGGCCGAGCGTGGCACGCGGCTACCACAATCGATTCGCCCTCACTGCAGAGCGTTTCGTCGCCAACCCGTTCGGTGGTCCGGGGGAGCGGCTGTACCGCACGGGCGACGTCGTCCGCTGGGTCTACGCCGACGAAGAAGGATCGGAAGGACAGGGCGAGCTCGTCCTCGACTACGTCGGTCGATCCGATTTCCAGGTGAAGGTCCGCGGATTCCGTATCGAGCTCGGCGAGATCGATGCCGAACTAGGAAGGCATCCGAGCGTGGACTTCGCGGTCACTCTCGGCCATCATCGCGAGCAGACGGGTCAGACCGTCCTCGTCTCCTACGTGATGCCTGCCCCGGGCGCGTCGATCGACGTCGCCGAGTTGTCCGCGTTCGTGTCCGAGACGCTGCCGGGCTACATGGTGCCCTCGTCGATCATGCCGATCGACTCGGTGCCGCTGACACCCGCAGGAAAGTTGGACCGCAAGGCACTACCGGAACCCCGGTTCGTATCGGTCGCCACCGAGTTCCGCGCGCCGTCGACGCCGATGGAGAAGGCCATCGCCGACGTCTTCGCACAGGTCCTCGGTGTGGAGAGGGTCAGCGTCGACGATTCGTTCTTCGCCCTCGGTGGCGACAGCATCGTGTCGATCCAGCTGACCACGCGGGCCAAGAACGCCGGTGTCCTGTTCTCGGCGCGAGACGTGTTCGAGCGCAAGACTGTTGCCGAACTCGCCGACGTCGCCGCCTGGGCCACCGACGTCGAGTCGGTGACCCTCGAGGAACTGCCCGGCGGCGGAGTCGGTTCGATACCCCTCACGCCGATCGCGCACTGGCTGACCGACAGCGCGGGCCGATTCGACAGGTTCTCGCAGGCGGTTCTGCTGACCACGCCCGCAGGCGTGACCCGGGAGCAGTTGGTGGAGACCGTGGACGCGATCCTGAGTCACCACGACATCCTCCGATCCCGGTTGACCCGCTCGGGGAACGAGTGGGTGTTCGACACACTGCCCGTCGGCGAGGCTCTCGGCGCCGATGAGCTGTTCGAACGCGTCGAGTTCACCGACAAGCCGGGGACCGAGGCATTCGAGCGGCTGGGGCGTGCGGCACTCGACCGCGCCGCGAGCCGACTCGATCCCGCATCGGGGCGGATGACGGAATTCGTCTGGTTCGCGCCCGCCGAGTCGCTGCCCGGACAGAGCGGACGACTGCTGGTCCTGGCGCACCACCTCGTCGTCGACGGTGTGTCGTGGCGAGTGTTGTTGCCCGACTTCGCCACCGCGGGATCACAGATCGCGCGGGGCGAGAAGCCGCAGCTCGAGCCGGTCGGCTCGTCGGTGCGGGCGTGGGCGCACGGGTTGGTGGAGGAAGCGAAGTCTCCGCACCGCGTGGCCGAACTCGACTTCTGGCGGACCATGCTCGACGGCACCGATCCGCTGCTGGGCAAGCGGGCGTTCGACCCGGAGCGGGATGTGATCGCCCGGACGCACAGTCTGAGCATGACCTTCTCCACACCGGTGACGCAGGCGTTGCTGACCTCGATCCCGCAGTCCGTGAACGGTGGCGTCAACGACGGCCTTCTCGCGGCGCTCGCGCTCGCTGTCGCGCAGTGGCGCCGGAACAAGACCGGAGTCGACGACGCCCCGGGCGACCAGTCGGTGCTCATCAACCTCGAGGGCCACGGCCGTGAAGAATCCGTTGTCCCGGGTGCCGACCTGTCGCGGACCGTGGGCTGGTTCACCAGCCTGTTCCCCGTTCGCCTCGATGTTTCCCGTGCCGACCTGGCCGAGGCGTTCGACGGTGGACGATCTGCGGGTGCGGCTCTGAAGGCCGTGAAGGAACAGCTGCTCGCGGTCCCGGACCGCGGGATGGGCTTCGGCTTGCTGCGCTACCTGAACGAGGAGACCGCCCCGGCGCTGGCAGCGTTGCCGACGCCGCAGATCGGTTTCAACTATCTCGGTCGCGCGGGTTCGGTCGACCTCCCGGAGGAGATCCGGGACCTCGGCTGGGTCCCCGACAGCGACTCGGGCGAGTTCGGCGGCGCAATGGACGACGAGATGGTCGCGCCTGCTGTGCTCAGCATCAACGCCGTCACCTCCGAATCGGCATCGGGTCCCCAACTCGAGGCGAAGATCGCGTTCGCGGAGGAGATCCTCGACGAATCCGACGTCTGGGAGCTGGCCGAACTCTGGCACGCGGCGGCGGCTGCGTTGGCAGAGCACGCGTCACGGCCCGACGGCGGCGGCCTGACCCCGTCGGACGTCCCGCTCGTCACCGTGACCCAGCACGATCTCGAGATCCTGGAACGGCGCTACCCGGAGGCCTCCGACGTGTGGCCGCTGGCACCGCTGCAGTCCGGCATGTTCTTCCACTCGGTCCTCGCCGAGGACGCCGTCGACGTCTACACCGCACAGGTGGTGCTCGGCCTCGCAGGCACCGTCGATGCCGCCCGACTGCGGGCTGCCGCCGAGGCGCTCATCGCGCGTCACGCGAACCTGCGTACTGCCTTCGTCACCGACGATGCCGGGGAAGCGGTACAGGTGGTCGTCGATTCCGTGGAACTGCCCTGGGAAGAGATCGACCTGTCCGGACTGTCCGTGGCGGCACGTGAAGAACGGATGAGCACCCTTCTGGGTGAGCACCGCTCGGCTCGCTTCGACATGGCGCGACCCCCGTTGATGCGATTCCTGCTGATTCGCACGGGGCCGGATACCTGCAGCTTCTCCATCAGCAACCACCACATCCTGCTCGACGGATGGTCGATGCCGTTGCTGATGAAGGACTTGTTGGTGTTGTACGCCACCCGGGGAGACGGCTCGGTGTTGCCGCGGGTACGTGGCTACCGGGATTTCCTCAGCTGGCTGTCCGCGCGTGACACGCACGCCTCACGCACGGCGTGGGCGCACGCACTTGCCGGGCTGGACGGTCCCACCGTGCTCGCCCCCGCACCCAGCGGACCGGTACGCCCCGAGCCCGCCGAGTTCGCGGTACGCCTCGGCGCGGCGGTCAGCGAGAACCTGGCGCGCGTCGCCCGGGATCGTGGCCTGACGATGAACACCATCGTCCAGGCAGCGTGGGGTCTGCTCCTGTCCCGGATGACGGCGTCCGACGACGTCGTCTTCGGTGCCACGGTGTCGGGTCGTCCGCCGGAGGTCAACGGCATCGAATCGATGGTGGGTCTGTTCATCAACACGATCCCGATCCGCGTGCGCATCGATCCCCGCGAGTCGCTCCTCGGGCTTCTCGAGCGTCTACAGGCCGAACAGTCGGCTTTGCTCGAGCATCACCACATCGGGCTGCCCGAGATCCAGCAAATCGCCGGAATCGGCGGACTGTTCGACACGTTGACGGTGTTCGAGTCGTACCCGATCGATCGGGCCGGTCTCACCGAGTCCAGCGACATCGACGGGTTGCGGGTCACCGGCGCGCAGATCAGCGACGCCTCGCATTACCCGCTGAGCCTCCTGGCGCAGTCGGACGCCGAGGTCCAGCTGGTACTGAAGTACCTCCCGGACGTGTTCGGGGCAGACACTGTCGAGCGGATCGGGGCACGCCTGGACCGCATTCTGCACACCATCGCTGCCGGCGGTGCCACGCTGGTCGGCGATCTCGACCTGCTGGCGGCGGAGGAACGCGACCTCGTACTGTCCCGGTGGAACGACACCGCGCACGCCGTCTCCGCCCAGTCCGTGACCTCGATGTTCCGTGCTCAGGTGGCGCGCACCCCGGATGCGACCGCCGTGGTCGCCGGACTGGATCGACTGAGCTACGCGCAGTTCGACGCGCGGGTGAACCGGCTGGCCCGTCACCTGATCGCGCTGGGCGTGGGACCGGACTCGGTGGTCGGTATCGCGATGCGACGCTCCCTCGACATGGTGATCAGCCTGTACGCCGTGCACGCGGCGGGTGGTGCATACGTGCCGATCGACCCGGAGCATCCGGCCGACCGGACCACCTACGTGGTGGACAGCGCTGCCCCGACGTGTGTGCTGAGCGTTGCCGACGACATCGCCAATCTCGACGTCGACGTCCCCGTGTATCTGGTGGAGGACTTCGACCTCTCCGGCTACGCCGACACTGCAGTCGAGGATGCCGAGCGGCTCGGTGAACTCCACCCGGAGAACCTGGCGTACGCGCTGTACACGTCCGGTTCGACGGGACGCCCCAAGGGTGTGGCGATTCCGCATTCGGCGCTGGCCAACCAGCTCGAGTGGATGCGGGACGAGTACGGCATCGGTGCCGAGGACGTGGTCCTGCAGAAGACTCCCTTCACGTTCGACGCCTCGGTGTGGGAGCTGTTCTTGCCGTTGGTGGTCGGCGGCACCCTCGTCGTCGCCTCCCCGGACGGTCACCGCGACCCCGAGTACATGGCGAAGACGGTGGGCGCGGAGTCGGTGACCGTGGTCCAGTTCGTTCCGTCGGTCCTGACGATGTTCCTCGACGCGGCCACGGCCGACCTGTGCGGTTCGCTGCGGCTGGTCTTCGCCGGCGGTGAACCACTTCCGCAGTCGGCGGCGGATCGGCTCGCACGGATCGGTTCCGCCGAGCTGGTCAACCTGTACGGACCGACCGAGGTCACAATCAACTCGGCGGCTCAGGTCGTGGACCGTTCGCACACCGGGACCATCGCGCCGATCGGTGTCCCGGTCTGGAACACCCGGGCCTACGTGCTCGACGCGCACTTGACGCCGTCGCCGATCGGTGTCCCCGGTGAGCTGTACCTCGACGGGGCCCAGCTGGCGCGCGGATACATCAACAGCGCCGCGCTCAGCGCCGAACGATTCGTCGCCGACCCCTTCGGCGCCGACGGTTCACGGATGTACCGCACCGGTGACCTCGTGCGGTGGAACGAGAGCGGTGAACTGGAGTTCGTCGGACGTACCGACTTCCAGGTGAAGGTCCGCGGCCTGCGTATCGAACTCGGTGAGGTGGAGGAGGCGTTCGTGCGCCACACAGAGGTGGCGCAGGCGGCTGTGATCGTGCGGGACAGCGAGGTCGGCGCCCGGCTCGTGGCGTACGTCGTCCCGAAGCCGGGTTCGGCTGTCGACACGGCTGCGCTCACGGGGTTCGTCGCAGAATCGTTGCCTGACTACATGCTGCCGGACGCCGTGATGGTTCTGGCCGAACTGCCGCTGGGTACCAGCGGCAAGCTCGACAGGCGTGCCCTACCGGTGCCCGACTTCGCCTCGGCGGCCCAGTTCCGGGCGCCGCGCACCGACAGCGAACGCGCGCTGGCGTCGATCTTCGCGGAACTGCTCGGGCGGGACCGCGTGGGTGTCGACGACTCGTTCTTCGAGCTCGGTGGCGACAGCATCGTCTCCATTCAGCTGGTAGCGCGGGCACGGTCGGCCGGTATCCACTTCACAGCACGCGATGTGTTCGAACGGCGCACCGTCGCCGAGCTGGCGGCGGTCGCCGATTCGGGGGAGTCCGCGGCCGCGGCGTTGCAGGAATACGAGGGTGGCGGTGTCGGCACGGTGCCGCTCACTCCGGTCGCCCGGAAGATGGTCGAGCGCGGCGGGAATTTCGACCGCTTCGTGATGCCGCTGATGGTGACGCTTCCTGCCGGCATCGGACGTGACCAGCTGATCGCGACACTCTCGGCGGTGGTGGACAAGCACGACGCTCTCCGCGCCACGCTGGTGTCGGAGTCGTCGGAGCCTGCCCTCGAGATCGCACCCGCCGGCCGCGTCGACCTCGACGGTGCCGTGGAGCGTGTCGCCGTCACCGCCGAACCCGGTTCCCCGGAGTTCGACGAGGTGGCGAGTGCCGCCTTCGCGCAGGCGCTAGACCGGCTCGACCCCCGAACAGGTTCGATGCTCCAGTTCGTGTGGTTCGACCCGGCCGATCCGAGCCGGGCGGGCCGACTGCTGGTGGTGCCCCATCACCTCGTGATCGACTCGGTCTCGTGGCGCATTCTGGTCCCGGACCTTGCAACGGCCGGTGCCCAGATCGCAGCGGGGCAGACGCCGTCGCTGGAGCCGGTGGGAACGTCCCTGCGGCGGTGGACCGACGGCCTCCTCGAGGCAGCCGCGAGTCCGGAGCGGGTGGCCGAACTGGCCGTGTGGGAGCGGATGCTCACCGGCCCGGACCCCGTGCTGGGGTCGCGGGAACTGGATCTTCGGTCCGACCTCGTCAGCACTCTCGAGCGCACCCGGGTCGATGTGCCGGCCCCCGTCACCGAGGCCTTGCTCGGGACGGCTCCCGGCGCACTCGACGCGGAAATCGGTGACGTGCTCGCCGCGGCCCTCGCACTCGCGGTGGCCGCCTGGCGGCAGGGCCGTGGGATCGACGAGCCGTCGGCGGTAGTCACTCTCGAGGGCCACGGACGCGAAGAATCAGTGGTTCCCGGTGCAGATTTGTCCCGTACGGTCGGCTGGTTCACCACGATGTACCCGGCTCGACTCGATCTCGCAGGGGTCGATATCGGCGAGGCGATCGAGGGTGGCCCGAGTGCGGCAGCCGCGGTCCAGGCGGTACGGAATCAGCTCGGTGCGGTACCTGACAAGGGGATCGGCTACGGGTTGCTGCGTTACCTGAATCCGGAGACCGCCGCGGTCATGAGCAACTGGCCGGAACCACAGATCGTGTTCAACTACATCGGCCGCGTCAATGCTGCGGAAATTCCCGAGGCGGCGCAGGGCCTGGACTGGCTGCCCGATTTCGAGACCTCGGTGACGGGTGGACAGGTGAACAGTGAGATGCCGGCCCAAGCGGTGCTCGACATCCAGTCGGTGATCACCGATACCGCGGATGGTCGGCAGTTGACGGCGTTCATGTCGTTCCCCCCCGGGATTCTGACGGCCTCCGAGGTGGACGACTTCGGGCAGTGCTGGGTGGCGGCACTGACCGGTTTGGTGGCACAGGCGCGGTCCCGAGCCGGACGCTGAGGCATCATCCGGGCGGTGGGAGAGCTCGTCTCTTCCGCCGCCAGGACGGGCCGGAGCCGACTCAGTATATTTTCGCCTCGATAAATACCTCGAGTTCACTGGATCGGCGCATAACCCGCCGTCGGTACCGTGCCGGGTGAATTACTCGATAACTTCAGGTGGCGAGCGTCTTCGCGACAGACCGAGAGTATTCTGAACAATTGTCCAATTAATGGCCTCGGTGCGCGGATATTCGGAACCTTTGCTATTACTGAGGCATGTCGATTTCAACTCTCTCCGTGGTTATCCCGGCGTACAACGAGGAAGCGGCAATCCAGGAGTGTCTGGACAGGATATTCGAGCAGATCGATCACATCGACGAGGTCATCGTGGTCGACAACAACTCGACCGACGCGACGGCAGCGATAGTTGCTGCTGCGCAGCACCGGGAACCCAAGGTGCGGCTCGTCAAGGAAGTGGCACAGGGCTGTGCGCCCGCGCGTAGCACGGGAATGAATTCCGCGACGGGAGATATCGTAGCGAGAATTGATGTCGACACGAAAATTAATGAGGATTGGGCCGCGAATATCAAATCGTTCTTTTCCCGGCACAGCGACAGATATGCCGCGGCGACCGGTACCTGCACCTGCTATGACCTTCCGTTTCAGGGGCTGTTCGCGTCCTTGCAGCGAAAGATGAATGCGAAGAATGAGGCGAAACTCGAACGGGGTGAGTCGATCGCCGCGCCCGGACTTTTCGGTTCGAACATGGCGATTCTCAAGACGGCGTGGGAGGAGATCAAGTCCGCGTTACACGACGGCGAGGACGTCCACGAAGACACGGATCTGTCGTTGACCCTGCAGAGCGAGGGATTGTCCTGTGCGATGGTGCCGGGGATGGAAGCGAGCATCTCCGGTCGTCGGTATCTGTCTCCGGTGGGCAGTTACTGGCGTTACGTGCTGCGCGGTCCTCGCACGCTGACGCTGCACGGCAAGCGCCTGTCGGCGGCTCTCGGGACGTTCGCTGTCGCCGCGACCGCGATGCCGTTCTATCTCCTCATGTGGGTGCCGTTCCGTGCGTGGGATCCCGAGCGGGAGTCGTTCTCGCTGGGCCGCCTTTTCGCCGGCGCCGAACGGCGACCGCAGCCTCGCGCGCACGTATGAGGTGCTATGCCCAGTCGAACGACATCTCGCCCGCGACGCCAAGGTGCTTGCACAGTTTGTGAATACCGCCGAAGTCCTGCACCAGAGCAGAACGCCCTGTGTCGTGTTCGGCGTCGTCGATCATCGTCTGGCCGTTGTGGAGGTCGATGACCTCGACGATGGTGCGCCACGTCGAGTAGTCGTTGCTGCTGAAGGCGGTCATCGCATCGACGAGCCCGTCCAGGAGGTGCCGCCGGTCGTCGGGCCCCAGCGTGTCGTAGACGACACCCGCGATCTCGTCGGCGATGGAGGCGTGGCAGTACTCGTCGCGATTGTGTAGTCGCACCGTGGCCCGGTTGACCGGCTGGATCGCCTCGTTCTCGGAGATGAGGTCCAGGTAGGAGCTGATGGAGATCTCGGCGACCGTCATGAAGGCGAAGGTGGTGATCGCCCGCTTCCGGGGGTCGGCGGCGTCAGCGGTGGCGGCACGCTGGCGGCGCAGTGTCAGCACGTCCGGCAAGGCGTTGTTCGGCATGGCCCAGCCGCGGCGCCTGCGCGTCACCGCGCTCGCATTCAGATGCATCAGCGTGTGGTACTGCTCGTCGACCATGGCCTCGTGTACCGCTACCGCGAACGTGTCGCCGATACCGGTGTCGAGGGCGTCGTG
Organism: Rhodococcus sp. USK13; assembly: GCF_018343855.1. Taxonomy (NCBI): domain Bacteria; kingdom Bacillati; phylum Actinomycetota; class Actinomycetes; order Mycobacteriales; family Nocardiaceae; genus Rhodococcus; species Rhodococcus sp. USK13. The sequence goes on from NZ_CP069242.1 coordinate 3,299,014, forward strand.
GGCGACGAGATCGAAGCCCGGATTCACGACGTACTGCTCGATGTCCATCACGTTCTTGTTGAACGCGATCCAGCCCCACGCGCGGAGTCTGTTCTGCTGATCCTCAGGTGCGTGGCGGAAACTGTCGTGGTCGGCGAAAGGCAGCAGTTCGTCGGGGTAGTCCCGCTTGTCGAGGTCGAACAGGGCGTCGAGATCAGGTTCCGGCTTCTTCACTGTCGCCCGCTGCCCCCAATTGCGTGCGAGCCGGGCAACCACGGCGCTTTCGACCGGGTCGTTCGGGTCGTGCTCCGGCAGGGCGTGGGCGTTGTCGATCGTCATGAGGATTCTCCGTTCCCGTCCCAGAACCGGGGCGCGGTGTGCTGGAGGTCGGCGAAGAGTTCGGCGCACAGGCGGGCGAGGGGCTCGCGCCGGTCACCGAGTGTCGAGATCGACCGGGACATGAGGTCGGCGAAGTCCTGGTCGGTGCCGTTCTCGACGGTGTGGTCGACAGCGCGCATCGCGTCGGTGAGCGCGCGTCGGGCCTGCGCGGCGAACGGATTGCCGACCTGAATGTCCCGGTACACCTCGGGTACCCCACCCCCCACCCGTGCGAGAAGGGCGAGGGACATCAAGTGCGGTGGGGTTGCCATCGCCGTCAGCTCGGCGCCGTCGGCCCCCAGTTCGCCCAGCGCCAGTCCGAATGCGAGCACACCGGCGTGGGTGAGTGCCTGGGTGAGCGCGGTCAGCCGATCATGGCGCTCGGCGTCCAGATGGACGACCGACGCACCCCACCCGGACAGCGACGTCAGGAACCAGCCGAGGTCACCGCGGTCCTGATACATCACCGCCGCGATCGGCCTGCCCTGCGGCGACAATGCGGGGGCGAACATCGGGTTGATTCCGAGGGCACTGTTGGGCAGCGGGTTCGCCCGCAGAGCGGCATCGAATCGGCACTTCACCGACAGGGTGTCGACCAGCAGGGCATGCTCGGCCAGCGACTCGGACAGGAACGCCAGTGCGTTCAACGCCACGGTTTCCGGTACCGCCAGCACCACCGCGTCAGCCGACTGCACCAGTGCGCGCACTTCGGGTGACGGATCAGTGATGTCGCCCTGCACGGAGTCGGCGTCGGCCACATCCGGAACGTCGATGTCAACGGTCCGGACGCGCATGCCGTCGCCGCGGAGCCGACCGGTCAGCATTCGGCCGACATCACCGCGGCCGCCGATCAGTGCGACGGTCCGGGATGATGTCGCCGGAATGGTCATGGTCCTATTTCGTTCGGGGTGTCCGCGGTGACGGATAATGCCCGCACCATGGTGGCGGCCTTGACCATGGCCTCGTCGAATTCTTCCTCCGGATCGGACAGTGCCGTGATGGCGCCGCCGATCCCGAAGGTCACTTCGCTGTCGGTAGCGACGATCGTGCGAATGACGATCGACAGGTCGGCGGTGCCGGTCAGCGAGAAGTAGCCGATCGCTCCCGAGTAGACACCGCGCGGTCCCGACTCGAGCCGGTCGATGATCTCCATCGTCCGGATCTTCGGCGCGCCCGTCATGGAACCGCCGGGGAAGGCGGCGCGGACGCACTGGACGACCGAGGCGTCGGCACTGAGCGTCCCACGCACCGTGGACACCAGCTGGTGGACCGCTGCATACGTTTCCACGTCGAAGAGCTTGGGAACGTGCACCGACCCCGGCACACACACCCTCGCCAGATCGTTGCGCGTGAGATCCACGATCATCAGGTTCTCGGCGCGGTCCTTCTCGCTGTCGAGCAGGTCCTGACGCAGGGCCGCATCCTTGGCCGGGGTCGCCCCACGCGGACGCGTTCCCTTGATCGGTTTGGACTCCACCACGCGGTCCGGGCCGATCCGAAGGAAGCGTTCGGGCGACGCGCTGAGAACGGACAGGCCCGCGAACTGGAGGTACGCACTGTACGGAGTGGGGCTGATGGTGCGAAGCAGCTCGAAGGTGTGCAGTGGATCGATCGTCTGATCGACGGTCGCCATGTTGGTCAGGCACACCTCGTACGACTCGCCCGTCCGAATCTCGGCGAGCGAGGACGCGATGTGCTCGAGATACCGGTCGTGGTCGTGACGCAGTGCCAGCTCCGTCGATTCGGGTTTCCTGATAGGAGGCACTGCCGACGCCGGGTGGTCAGGCTCCGCGAGCCGCCGTAGCGCCGCCTCCATCTCGTCGAGCCAACGGCGCATCTCGGGATCGTCCTGGTGATCACTGAGACACAGCGCATACGTGCGTTCGTTGGAATGATCGATGACCACGGCTCGGTCGGCGAACACGAGTGCAGCGTCGGGGGTGGGCGATCGGTGGGCGGCGGCGCCACCCGTCTGGGCCTTCAGTTCGTAGCCCAGATAGCCGACGTAGCCCAGCCCGAACGGCACTCCGGGGAGTCCGGGAACCGACCTGGCCGCCAGTTGGCGTTCCAGGTAGTCGAAGAACGGGGCGTGGACCTGTTCCACGGGTAGCCCCTCGCGCATGATCCGCACGATCGATTCACCGACGTCGTAGGTGATGTACTCGGCGCGGGGCCCGGAGCAGTTGCCCATGATGGTGAAGCGAGAAGTCGGTTCCGATGCCGACGTGCCGTCGAGCCAGAATGCGTTCGGCCCCGTGGCGAACAGATCCTCGAAGGTGGTGCGCGGGTCGACCTCGTGGTCGATGCGGACCTGCGAGATGACGTACGGCGCGTGCGGGACGGGGATCTTCAGCATCGACCCGGGAGTCGGTGTACCCGAGTGCGTCGGGGTGAGGTCGCGGAAGTTTGCGAGCAGTTCGTGTCCGAACGCCGTACTGATCGACTCGGGGTGGAACTGGACGCCCCACAGGGGCCGGCTCCGGTGACGCACGCCCATCAGGAGACCGTCGGTAGTCCAGGCCGTCGCCTCGAGGTCGTCGGGCAGATCCCGTGCGATCAACGAGTGGTAACGCACCGTGGGGAACGGCGACGGGATGCCCTCGAAGAGTTCGCTGCCGTGGTGTTCGACGAGCGATACGCGTCCGTGCATCGGCTCCGGCGCCAGGACGACCTGTCCGCCGAACAACTGGCACAGTCCCTGGTGACCAAGGCACACCCCTAAGACGGGCAGTCCGGTCTCGGCGATGACCCGGGCGCTGATGCCGAAATCACGGGGGCGTTCGGGGCGTCCTGGGCCGGGGGAGATGACGATGTTGTCGAACTCGGACCACGGCACGGAGTCCCATTCGACGTCGTTGTGCACGACGGTCGGGGGCTCGCCGTTCACCTCCGCGAGCAAGGTGAAGAGGTTGTAGGTGAAGGAGTCGTAGTTGTCGACGAGCAGCGTCCGCGTACTCATGACGATTCGACATTCGTCGAGGGATGGGGGCGGTGGTGGCCGTTGTGGCCACTGTCACCGGGACCGCTCGCGCCCGTCTCGCCGTTGATGACCAACTCCTCGAGCCTGCACGTCTCGGCGATCAGCAGGTCGTAGAGCGCGTCGAAGAAGGCGGGGGACAGGGAGTGGCTGTCCGCGTAGCGGCGAGCGCGTTCGTGCACCAGGCCGATCCGGTGCGGTTGCATCATCGCGATGTCGGAGCGTCGCTTGAGTTCACCGATACGTCGGCACACTTCGAGTCGCCGGCCTACGGCGTCGAGCAGCGTGGCGTCGACGGCGTCGAGTTCGGCGCGCAGATCCTCGAGTGCCTGGTGCGCCGAGGCGTCAGGGGCCTTTCCGGAATCATCGCTCTTCCCCTCTTCTACGGAGAAATACATAGTCGCCCCAGTCACTCGATCGGCAGTAGCTTTCTCATCCCGACTATCGTGTGTCAGTGGTGGTTCGTTTCTCCGCGCCTCCCGGACTGCCGAGACGGCGAAATGTCGGGTTGCGGATGCGAACCGGTGGTGATCACCCCCATAGTCTCAATCACGGATTGAGACTTTGATGGACTTTTGGGTAACGTAACCAGAAGTCTATTTTCGGCCTATCCAGGATATGAGGCATATGCGTATTTCGTCGGCCACCCAGGCCCTCATGTTAGTGCTCGCGGGCATCTTTATGCTCGGTGCGGCACCTGCAGCGGCGGACCCTGCGGCGACTGAGCCCGAGCCCGTCGCAGATCCTGCGGTGCTGCCCGGGGCGAACGACTGGAACTGCAAGCCCTCGCCCGAGCACCCCCGCCCGGTCGTGCTCGTGCACGGCACGTGGGTCAGCATGGCGGCCACCTGGAAGGACCTCGCGCCGGCTCTCGCGGCCGAGGGGTACTGCGTCTTCGCCCTCAACTACGGGCAGGTCGCGGGTCTCACCGAAGGCAATTTGCTGCGCATGTTCGGCGGTGCCGACATCGCCGAGTCGGCTCGGCAACTCGCGGTATTCGTCGATCGGGTCCGTTCCACGACGGGTGCCCCTCAGGTCGACATCGTCGGGCACTCGCTCGGTGGCACGCTCTCCCGGCAGTACCTCCGTTTCGAAGGTGGCGCCGATCGCAACAATCCCGCCCTGAACAAGGTGCATTCGCTCGTCACGCTGGGTGCTACCAATCACGGCACCAGTTTCGGGGACGTGCAGATGCTCGGTGCCGTCGCCCAGGCCCTGGGTGTGCCCGTGACGACGCTCGCCGGCGTGGCCGTCGGGCCCTCGTACATCCAGCAGATGGTCGGTTCGCCGTTCCTCCAGGTCCTCAATGCCGCGGGCGACACGGACCCGGGTATCGAGTACACAGTGGTCGCGAGTCGCCGGGACACGGTCTCGACTCCGCCGGAGAACACGTTCCTCACCGCCGGACCGGGTGCGACCGTGCACAACGTGTGGCTTCAGGACGGGTGTGAGTCGAACGCTGCCGAGCACAACGAGCTGACGACCGATCCGCGCGCGCTCTACATCATTCAGCGGGCTCTCGACCCCACGTACGCCGACCGGAACCCGGCCCCGTGTGAGGCGGGCTGAAACGTGCCCTGAGGGCGGCACCTGGTCGGGACGGACTCAGTCCCAGATGCCGATCTCGTCGAGGTGGGCGACCAATCGCTGGGCACCGTCCATGAAGTGTGCCTTGTTCTCGGCCCCCACCACGTCGGCCTTCTTCTCCGCCATCGCCGCGATCAGACGGCGATGACTCGCGACCGCCGACTCGCCCCAGTCGGGGTCTGAGGAGTAGAAGTGCGCCGGCGTGTAGCGAGTGGCGCTGAGAAGGAACCACGACAGCTTGTTCGCGTTCGCCAGGTGGTTGATGACCCGGTGGAACTTGAACTCGAGATCCTCGATGCGGGCGGCGTCGTTGTCCTCCACCGCCCGCTCGAGCTTGTCGTTGATGTCGGTCAATTCCTCGATGGCCTCGGGGGTAGCTGCCCGGGTGGCCCGCACCGCGAGTTCCTCGCCTATCTGACTCTGGAGCCAGAAGAGGTCGTTGATGTCTTCGCGACTGAGTGGGGCGACCACGTAGCCGCGGTGGGGGACGAGTTCGACGAGCCCTTCACCGCGCAGAGTCAGGAGGGCTTCGCGTACCGGCGTGACGCTGACTCCCAACTCCGCGGCAGTGTCGTCCAGACGGATGAAGTCACCCGGACGAACGCCCCCGGACATGATCAGGTTCCGCACGTGCACGGCGACGTCGTCGGACAGCTGCGGTCGACGGCGCAGGGCCGCTGAGCTTCGTGACACGGAGGGCAACGTCATGGGTAACTCCTTAGATGCGGCAACCAGCATAAACCGCGAGCGGTGCTTACAAGCCGTAGGTCTTACCGATAATGTCGCGCTGAATTTCGTTGGTGCCGCCGTAGATGCTGGAGACGAGGGCCGAGCGAACGTGCTTCTCCATGTCGAACTCGGTGGCGTAGCCGTAACCGCCCATCATCTGCATGCCTTCGAGCGCCACCTTCTTGGCAGTCTCGGTGACCTTCAACTTGGCCATCGACGCTTCGCGGGCCAGCATCTTGTCCGGGTGGGCGTCGGCCTCCTTGGCGACGCTGTAGACGAGAAGCTTGCAGCACTCGATCTCGGTGGCGAGATCGGCGATGCGGTGACGTAGTACCTGGAACGTTCCGACCGGCCTCCCGAACTGCTTACGCTGGGTGATGAACTCGAGGGTGTCGTTGAACGCCCGCTGCGCCGTACCGAGCATCATGGCCGCGAGGATCAGGCGTTCGAAGTTCAAGCCGGTCATCAACTGCCGCCAGCCGTTGCCGACCTCGCCGACCACGGCATCCGCGGGAAGCGCGCAATCGGTGAAGTAGAGGTCGTTCACCTCCTTGCCGCCCATGGTGCCGATGCCTCTGATCGTCAGCCCTTCCGTCCCGGCGGGCACGTGGAACATCGTCAGCCCTTCGTGCTTTCCCTCCCCGGCAGAACTTCCCGCGCTGCGCTTGACCGGTTGCCCCGTGCGAGCCACGAGCAGGATGTTGTCGGCAAAGTGCGCGTTGGAACACCATGTCTTCTGCCCGTTGATCACCCAGCCGTCGGCGGTCTTCTCCGCGCGGGTGCTGAGATTTCCGACGTCCGACCCGGCCTCCGGTTCGGACATCGAGATCGACTGCGAGCGGCCGGCCACGATGCCGCGCAGGACGACGTCCTTCTGGGCCTCGGTACCGAACTTGGCGTACGCGCCACCGGTGATCCACGTCGGCCCGATGCCACCGATCGGGGCCATTCCCTTGGCGGCCTCTTCCAGAAGGATGCACATGTCGACGAGGCCGGCGCCCGAGCCGCCGTATTCCTCCGGAACCGTGATTCCGAGCCAGCCGAGCTTGGCCATCTTCTCGTAGACGTCTTGGTTGTGGTTGTGCTCACCGTGGTTCGTCAGCTTGTCCCGCAGTTCGCGGGTGCCGGTCTCGCGCCTGCAGAAATCGGCGATCGCCGCGGCGAAGTCTTTCTGTTCACTGGTGAATTCGACGCTCATGCGCGAAGGGCTCCTCGTGGGTGAGGCGGCGGACGGCCGGCCCTGCGCAGGGGTTTGTGCGGGGCTTGCCGGAATGCGGTCTGCCGCATACTGTGATGTTCACTACATTACATCACATATATTTGATGTGATTCCCAGGAGGAAGTGCCATGCCACAGCAGGCCGAAACGACCGACACGAGTGCAGGCACCACGCCGTTGCCTTCCGCGGAACCGTCACCAGGAACGTTCTCGTCCCTGGACCCGCGCACCGGCGAAGTACTGGCCGAGTACCCCATCCACGGCGAGCGTGACGTGCGTGACGCGGTCGAGCGAGCCCGCAGCGCGGCTCAGTGGTGGAAGGGGCTCGATTTCGACGGCCGCAAGAAGTGGCTGCTCGACTGGAAGAAGTCGATGGCGCGGGACGGAGAGGAACTCGCCCGGCTCGTTGCGGACGAAACGGGAAAGCCGTACGACGACGCACTCCTCGAGGTCATGCTCGCGATCGAGCACCTCGACTGGGCGGCCAAGAACGCCGGCAAAGTTTTGCGCCGCCGCAAGGTGGCTTCCGGGCTGGTCAGTGCGAATCAGGCGAGCAGCGTCGGATACGAGCCGATGGGCGTGGTCGGCGTCATCGGTCCGTGGAACTATCCGGTGTACACCCCGATGGGCTCCGTCTCCTACGCTATGGCGGCGGGCAACGCCGTAGTGTTCAAGCCCAGCGAGCTGACCCCCGGGGTGGCGGTATGGATCGCCGAGAAGTGGGCGGCCCTCGTCCCGAATCAGCCTGTCCTCCAGGTCGTCACGGGTGATGGATCTACCGGATCGGCGCTCGTCGCAGCCGGCGTGGACAAGATCGCCTTCACAGGTTCTGCCGCGACGGGCAAGCGGGTGATGGCCGCGTGTGCGGAAACGCTGACTCCGCTCGTCGTGGAGGCAGGCGGCAAGGACGCCATGCTCGTCGACTCGGACGCAGATCTCGAGGAAGCAGCCGGCTTCGCCGTCTTCGGTGCCATGGGCAACGCCGGGCAGACGTGCGCCGGAGTGGAACGAATCTACGTGGTCGACTCGGTCTACGACGATTTCGTCCGATTGGTCACCGACAAGGCGAAGGCTTTGCACCCTGGTCCGAAGGATGCGTCCTACGGGCCGATGACGATGACCAGCCAGTCCGACGTCGTGCGCCGTCACGTACAGGATGCGTTGGACAAGGGTGGCTCCGCCGTGGTCGGCGGGCTCGACTCCATCAAGGACGGCTACGTGGGCCCGATCGTCCTGACCAACGTTCCGGAGAACAGCACAGCGATCTGTGAGGAGACCTTCGGGCCGACAGTCGTGGTGAACAAGGTCACGAGTCTCGACGAGGCGGTGACGAGAGCGAACGGCACCGCATTCGGCCTCGGTGCTTCCGTATTCACGAAGGACGCCGGAAAGGCGATGCGCGTGGCCGAAGCCTTGCGGGCCGGTGTCGTCACGATCGGTTCGGTACTCGGCTTCGCCGGTGTCGCTGCGTTGCCCTTCGGTGGCGTCGGCGACTCGGGTTTCGGTCGCATCCACGGCGCGGACGGGCTGCGGGAGTTCTGCAGGGTCAAGTCGATCGCCCGGCAGCGGTTCGCGGCACCGTTGAATCTGCTGACGATGGAGCGAAAGAAGCGCGACATGCTTGTTTCCGCCTGGATGCTGAAGAACCGTCACGGGCGTTGAGTGCGGCGGGAAAGGGCGACAATCCCATGCTGATGAAGAACGACAGTGCCGACAGGTCCCCAGGCGCCGCTCCCCGCGGCAGGTATGGCTGGGTACACCGAATCGAACAACTCGATCCGGTGCGTGATCACCAGGAGATTCACCGCATCACGGCAGGTTTCGAGTTTCCCTGGGACTACCAGCGGTCCCTCGAGTTCGCGTTGTTCCGGACCTACTGCGTCCCGACCGTCTCCGAATTGCTCCAGCGCACCGGTGAATTCGAGAAGCGGCCACAGAAGCGCTACGACGACACGGCCCTCCTGATGGCCGAACTGGTCGAACACGGGTACGACTCCGAGCGGGGGATCGAATCCCTGCGTGTGGTCAACCGCATGCACGGCAAGTACGACATCGACAATGACGACATGCTGTACGTGCTCACCACGTTCATCTACGAGCCGATCGATTGGATCGACCGCTTCGGGTGGCGGCGGCTCACTCCGCACGAGCGCCTCGCGTGTTTCCACTTCTACCGCGGCGTCGGGGTTCGAATGGGTATCAAGGATATTCCCACGAGCTACGAGGACTTCTACCGGTTCAAAGCCGACTACGAACGGAAACATTTCCGGTACACGGAGGACAACCACCGCGTCGGAACCTACACACGAGATTTGTTCTGCTCGTGGTTCCCTAGGCCGTTGCGGCCCTTCGTCGCACAGGGAGTGAATGCTCTGCTCGACCCGATGATGCTGTCGGCGTTCGGATTCGACGCTGCACCGGTGTGGTTGCAGCACACCGCCCGGCGTGTGCTCCGATTGCGGGGCAAGTTCGTACGCTTCCTGCCGCCGCGCGCCAGCTCGAAGGCCGCCCGGGACCCGCACAATCGCAGTTATCCGGGTTATCCGGTGGGCTACCGGCCGCGGGACCTCGGCGCAGACAAGGACAACCACCGCGGCGCCCTTGGTCCGTCATTGTCCGAGGAGGACGGCCACCATCAGAGCGTGGAGCCGGGCGCGTGACTCCTCGGCGGTATCGAAGTGGATGAGCCGGCCGATGTCGAGTACCAGTCCGAGCGCGGCATGTACGAGGAACCGCGCCTCGGCTGCCGAAAGCTCCGACCGCACCGCGGTGACGAGATGTACCCACTCCTCGACGTGGAGACGCTGCACGTTGCGGAGATTTCGTCGTTCGTTCTCGGGCAGATTCCCGATTTCGGCGAAGTAGACGGACAGCACTGCCGGATTGCGGAAGGCCAATTCCAGATACGACTCCGCCAGGGTGCACAACGCCTCGCGAGGGTCGGTAGCGGCGGACAGGGCAGCCGACGTCGCCACTGCGAGCCGATCCGCCGCACGATAGAAAACCGCCGCCAAAAGATCTGCCTTGCTGGGGAAGTGCCGGTACACACTGGAGGCATTGATCCCGGCGGCCGCGCCGATTTCCTCGATACTCGAGTCGTGATAGCCGTTCCGGTCGAAAATGTGCACGGCCTCGTTGATCAGCAACTCGCGCTTGGACGTCATGGTCAGCCCACCCGCGCCCTCGACTCGTGCCGGCACGTCACCGGTCGGTACCGCAGGCGGAAGGGTTGTGCGGAGAATCGACTCACACGCGCTCGTCAGAAGCGCGTGGAGGCGACGAGTGGCCAGGGCGGTGCGGTGTGCGCTGATACTGGCCATCACGCTGAGCGTCGCGGCACCCTGAGTCGTGGCATCGACGGCCAACAGTTCCGGCCGCAGCTCTTGCAGCGGCGCCGCCACGCATTGGGTTACGTGGACGAAGACGTTCCGGATGCGAGTGCGGTCGTCGGCCTGGAGGTACCTGCCCTCCCACCGGTAGAGGCCCCCCAGTTTGCGGTGTTCGATCGTGTTGGTGACCAGCGCGGAGATCAGCCGGTCGAGTCGCTCCCCGGCGGCCGCCTCGTCGAGGCCTGCGAGTGCATCGTCGGCGGCGGTGCGCAGTGCATCGGCGGTCGTGGTGGCTGCATGAACGAACAGGGCGTACTTGTTGGGATAGTGCCGGTAGAGGGCGGGACCTGAGATTCCGATGGTGGCTGCGATGTCGTCGACGCCGACGGCGTGGTAGCCGCGCTCGCTGAACGCTTCCGCCGCGACGGTGGCGATCTGCGCCTTGCGGTCTTTCGGCCGACGCCGAACGGGCCTTTCGGTGGCGGCGCCGGCCGCCGTCTTGGTCCGGGCCACGGTCACCTCCGGTAGTCGGCCTGTGCTGCCAGTTTATCGGTACGTCATCTTAACCGGCACTCCCGTGCGTATCGATCGACTCTGGGGGCAGTTCCGGGGCGCGGCTCGCGCCAACATGCCGAAAGCCCTGTGTGCACGTGCGGATAGTGCTTGCCCAGCATTGACACCGGTGCGAGTTGGCGAATAAGTTAACTCGTATTCGCATGCGCGTTCAGCCGGTTCGAGGCCGCGCGCGCTCTCCATCGTCGATAACCGGGCCGCCGCGGGGCGGCACCTATGAAGAGGTGCACTGAGATGCTGAGAACGATATTCACGGAAGCCGAAGCATTGATCACTCGACGACTTTCGGACGTGACGGGTATGCGCGTCGGGGCAGCGTCGTGACCGCCCCCGCGGTCGACGGCCTCCGCGTCGTCAGCGACGGCGGGATCCTCCGGATCACCATCGATCGCCCCGACCGGATGAATGCGCTGGACCTGGCGCACATGACAGCTCTCGGCGCGATCCTCACCGGCGCGGCCACCGACCGCTCCGTCCGGGTCGTCGTCATTTCCGGAGCGGGAAAGGCTTTCAGCACGGGCGCCGACCTCGCGGCCGCCGCGGCGGCGGGAGGGAGGGAGGCGCCACCCGAGGTGGTGATGGAGGCGGCGAACAGGGTGGTACGAGCCATCGTCGACCTGCCGGTGCCTGTCATAGCGCAGGTGAGCGGTGCCGCAGTAGGGGTCGGCGCCTCGATCGCGCTGGCAGCCGACCTCACTTACGCCTGCGAGGATGCGTACCTGCTCCTTGCGTTCGTCAACATCGGGCTGATGCCCGACGGCGGTTCCAGTGCGCTCATCGCTGCGTCGATCGGCCGCGCGAGGGCCACCCGGATGGCGTTGCTCGGTGAACGCCTGGGGGCGCCGGAGGCCGAGCGCGAAGGGTTGATCGCGGGAGTCTTGCCGGCCGGTGAACTGGCGGCTCACGTCGACGCCGTCGCGGCGAAGCTGGCTCATGGTCCGCGGCGTGCCGTCGAACTGACCAAGAGGGCGCTTACGGCATCGACGCTGACAGCGCTCGAAGGTGCCCTCGAGCGGGAGAAGGACGGGCAGACCGAACTGCTGCAGGGGCAGGATTTCGTCGAGGGAGTGACCGCGATGCTCGGCAAGCGAGCGGCTCGCTTCCTGGGGTGATTCCACCGGTCGTTCGAGGCGTCCGCATCCGTTCAGCATGCGAATTCCGGTTAACAAAACCGTTCCGATCACAGTCATGATCTGTAATACTCGTCACAGCCATCGCGCAGGTCCGTCGAAGCGCGCTGGAAGAGACGAGTGCAGCGAAGGGACCACGAACACAATGCCATCTCGTAGCGAGCTGCTCACCCAGCCACTGCAATCCCGTCGCAACCACTGGAACAATTGGGTAGCGACCCATGCCGAGATGAAGCCGGACCATGCCGCGTTTCGCTTCCTCGGGCAGAACACCTCCTGGCGTCAACTCCACGACCGCTCCGAGGCGCTTGCCGGGGCACTGTCCCGCCGTGGAGTCGCGTTCGGCGATCGCGTCCTCCTCCTGACCCTCAACCGGACCGAGTTCTTCGAAGCGGTGCTCGCGATCAACGCGCTCGGCGCCATCGCCGTGCCGGTGAACTTTCGGCTCACACCCCCTGAGGTCGCGTTCATCGCACGCGATTCCGGTGCACGTGCCGTGTTCACCGAGCCGGCGCTCGCGCCGCTGGTCGCGGCCGTACGCCAGGAAGTTCCGGAGCTGAGCCTGGTCGTGAACATGGGCGCGGTGACCGAGGGCGACGTGCTCGGTTACGAGGAGCTACTCGTCGAAGGCGGGCCTGCGTACCACCCTGTCGACCTTCCGGAGGACACCGCCTCTCTCATTCTGTACACCTCCGGAACCACCGGAACCCCCAAAGGGGCGGTGCTGTCCCACTCGAACATGGGCGGGCAGGCCATCACCTGCATCCGCGCCATGCGCTACGACCGGGGTGACGACATCGGGTTCCTTGCGTCACCGGTATTCCACGTCGCCGCGCTCGGTTCCGTCGCCCCCATGCTGATGCTCGGGGGGACCACAGTGATCCATCCCCTCAAGGCCTTTCATCCCACCGAGATGCTGGACGTGTGGGAACAGGAACGGGTCACCTCCGTTTTCCTGGTACCGGTTCAGTGGCAGGCAGTGTGTGCCGACCCCACCGTCGAGGGCCGCGATCTCGCGCTGCGAGTCATCAGCTGGGGTGCAGCCCCGGCGTCGGATACGGTCCTCCGTTCCATGGCGGACACTTTCCCGCACGCCCTGATCGTCGCGGTGTTCGGGCAGACCGAAATGTCACCGATCACGTGCGTGCTCGACGGCGACGACGCGATCCGCAAACTCGGTTCCGTGGGCAAGCCGATCCCGACGATCCACACCCGCATCGTGGACGACGAGATGAACGACGTCGAGCCGGGCACCGTCGGCGAAATCGTCTACCGCGGACCGACCATGATGCAGGAGTACTGGCAGAACCCGACCGCCACAGCCGAGGCTTTCGCCGGCGGCTGGTTCCACTCCGGTGACCTCGTGCGACAGGACGAGGAAGGCTTCGTCTACGTCGTGGACCGCAAGAAAGACATGATCATCTCGGGTGGCGAGAACATCTACTGCGCCGAGGTGGAGAACGTACTGTTCGCGCACCCGAGGATCCGCGAGGCAGCCGTCGTCGGCCGCCCCGATCCGAAGTGGACCGAAGTGCCCGTCGCCATCGTGGCGCTCGCCGACGACGGTGACGACCTCTCGGCCGACGAGCTCACGGCATGGCTCGACGACAAACTGGCCCGCTACAAGCATCCGAAAGACGTCGTCGTCGTCGAGGCGTTGCCGCGCAATGCCAGCGGCAAGGTCGTCAAGGGCGAACTTCGAAAAATGCACGGCGCGAACAGCGTCGTGGTCTGAACCCGTGCCGAGATGACATTCGAACTGCCACCCACGAAGGGGCCGTTGAGCCAGTTCGCCCATGAGGTCGGTGCGCTCATCGGTTTCTCGATTGCGACTGTGGTTGCCGCAGTGCAAGTGCTCGTCAGGCGCAAGCTGGCATGGCGAGAATTTCTCGACCAGGCGTGGCGGCTCGCGTCGGTCACCTCGGCGCCTGCACTGCTTCTCATGATCCCGATCGGGGTTCTGATCGCTGTGACGATCGGCAGTCTCGCCGGTCAGCTCGGTGCCGAGGGATATACCGGGGCGGTCGTCGGCTTCGTGATCGTCGGGCAGGCGTCTGCACTGGTATGCGCGTTGATGCTGGCCGGTGTCGGGGGTTCCGCGATCTGCGCCGACCTGGGGTCGCGCACGATCCGGGAAGAGGTCGAAGCCATGGAAGTCATCGGGCTCAACGTGATCGAAAGGCTGGTCGTCCCCAGGGTTCTCGCATCGGTCGTCGTCGGGGTCGCGCTGTGCGCGATGGTCACGGCGATCGGTGTGTCGGCCTGCTTCTTCTTTCAGGTCGTCGTCCAGGACACCTCGGCCGGCAGCTTCCTCACCGCACTGTCCCAGTACACCCGGCTCTCGGATTTCGTCGTCGCGCTCGTCAAGTCCGCAGCCTTCGCCGTCACCTCAGCGCTGATCGCCAGCTTCAAGGGCCTGCACACCAAGGGCGGTCCCAGTGGTGTTGCCGATGCCGTCAACGAGGCAGTGGTCCTCGCTTTCATCTTGGTCTTCATCGTGAATACCGTTCTCAGTCAGCTTTATTCCGTTCTCGTCGTCCCAGTGGGTGGTTACTGATGGTGGTGGTCGATGCCAGATGGTCCGCGGCGCACTGTGTGAAGTCGAAGGCTCGTCAACCCCTGAATCTGCTGACGGGGCTGGGCCGGGAATTCACTTTCTACGGAAGCGCAATCGCAGGAATACCCCTCGCAGTGGTGAAGTACTGGCGGCACATCATGCGCCAGGTCGGTGACATCAGCTTCGGTGGCGCCACCGTACTCGCCGGCGGAGGCGCGATCGGAGTCGTGTTCGCCATGTCCGCTGTTGCGGCCACTCAGGTGGGCATCGAGGGTTTGCGCGGGCTCGATCTACTGGGAATGGGGTCGTTGTCCGGGCTCCTGTCCGCGATTCTGAACACGCGTGAGCTGGCGCCGGTGATTGCGTCGATAGCGCTCGCGGCCAAGGTCGGGACCGGGTTCACCGCGCAGCTGGGATCGATGCGGATCTCGGAGGAGATCAGCGCGCTCGACGCGATGGCGATCCGCTCGCTGCCGTTTCTGGCGAGCACCCGGCTCGTGTCCTGCCTGATCTGTGTCGTGCCGCTCTACATCGTGGGGCTCCTGTCGTCGTACCTGGCGTCGCGGCTGGTGATCGTCACCTTCGCCGGACAGTCCGCTGGTACCTACGACTACTACTTCCATCTCATGCTCACTCCCACCGACATCCTGTATTCGTTCGTCAAGGCCATCGTCTTCGCCACCATCATCGCGCTGGTGCACTGCTCGTACGGGTATCACGCATTCGGAGGTCCCGAGGGCGTCGGCCGGGCCGCCGGGCGCGCGTTGCGCACCAGCATCCTCGCCATCGGAATCGTGGACCTGCTGTTGACTCTTGCACTCTGGGGTCTCGTGCCGTCCGCTCCCGCGCTGGGGCTGCCGTGATGCGGGGCCGCCCGGGCGGCCCAGGTACGATCGCCCTCGCCGTTCGCGGACTACTCGGCGTCGTCGTCCTCGCCACCGGATCGATTCTCCTCGTCGGCTTCGGCACCGAGTCGATCGTGACCGATCCCGTGGTGCACGCGACCCTGCCGGCAGAGGCGGGGGCCGTGAAGTCGCATTCGACGGTGTCGTACCGCGGCGCCGCGGTGGGCACCGTGGCCAGTGTCGATCCTGGCATCGAGAAGTCGGGGCTGGAGATCAGCCTCGATCCCCAGCAGATCCACCACATCCCGGCGAGCGTTCGCGTTCGGATCGTGCCCCGCACCCTGTTCGGCGACCAGATCGTGGACCTCGTACCCACCGGCGCCGCAGCCGGAGCGAGGCTCGCCGAGGGAGCGCACCTCGAACCCGACACCTCTACCGAAACGGTGCAGATGTACGACCTGTACTCGCGCGTCTACCAGCTGTTGTCCGAGGTGGAGCCGGAACAGATGCAGGCGGCCCTCAGTGCGGTCGCGGACGCGCTGCGCGGCCGAGGCGAGCAGCTGGGTCACACTCTCGACAGCCTCCACGAGGTCGCGCAGGCGACAGCGCCGCTCGTCGATTCGGTGGCGCAGCGCGCCCCGCAGATCGCCCGTCTCAGTGAGCAGCTGGGTGCGGCGTCCCCGGATCTACTGGCCACGATGGAGGCGGCGACGTCCCTGTCGCACACCCTGGTGGAGAACGCCGACAGCTTCACCGGGTTTCTCGCCGCCAGTCTCGTCGTCTCCAGGAACTCGGGGGCTGTCGTGGAGGAGAACGCAGATTCGATGATCGCTGTGGCACTGAATCTTTCACCCACCCTCGGCACGATGGCGAGTAAGTCCGACATGCTGCGGGCAACACTCGACGAGCTCGGTCCGTTCGGCGAGGCAGGGGCATCGGTTTTCGCGACCGGCAAGTTTGCGGTGCGGGTCGCTGCCGACCTGTCGAATCCGCGGCCGTACACCGCTGCGGACTGCCCTCGTTATCCCGGCCTCAGCGGGCCCAACTGCGGTGAAGGACGTGGTCGATGAACGTCCGCGGATCGGCGTTCAAATTGGCGATCTTCCTGGTCGTCGCGGTGTTCGCCGCAGTTCTCGTGGTCAACACCCTGCGAGTCCCCGTCCCCGGCCCGACTGTCGGATTCAAGGCGATGTTCACCGACGCCCAGGGCGTCACGCCTGGCAGCGACGTCACCATCGCCGGCGTGCGAGTAGGAAAGGTCGATTCGGTGCAGATCGTGGACGGTGATGCCGGAACCGCCTCCGCCCTGGTCGGTTTCCGGGTGGAGCGCGATCAGAAGTTGCCCGCGGACACCACCGTCGCCATTCGATACGGCGACTTGCTGGGTGTCCGGTACCTCGACCTGAGTGCAGGCGAAATCGGGAAAGGCACCCTCGAGGAGGGGGAGACGATCCCGCTCGACCGCACTTCGCCTGCCCTGGACCTGACGAGTCTGTTCAATGGTTTCAAGCCCCTGTTCGAGGCGATCGACCCCACCCAGGTCAACGAACTCGCCTCCGAGGTCGTCGCCGTATTCGACGGCGGGAGAACCAGTGTCGACACCCTGCTGCGAAGGGTCACCGCGGTGACCGAAAATCTGGCGAATCACGATCAGGTCATCGGTGAGCTCATCGGCAATCTCGAGGCCGTTGCCACCACCGCGGCCGCCAGGGGACCAGAACTCTCGCACTTGGTGGAAAGCCTCACCGCGTTCACCGGGATGCTCGCCGAGAACAACGACGTGTTGATCGACACCCTCGACAACACGGCTGCCGTCAGCGCCTCGATGATCGACATCCTCGACGGCCGAGTTCCCGAACTCACCCGAACGGTAGACCGGATGAATTCGCTTACGGGTGCGATGCTCGGCGCGAACGCCGAGTTCGACCACCTGATGACGGCGACTCCGAGCTTCTTCGCCTCCGTCAACCGCGCCGGCGAGTACGGATCGTGGCTCAACATCTACTTGTGCACCTTCATCGTCAATGTCGACGGTCAGGAAGGCGCATTGGGTCCAGACCTGCATTCGAGGTATTGCCAATGACGTTCGTGGACAAGATTCGGGACGTCTGGGACTCCCTGTCCGGCAAGGAACGTGTGCGACCGGTCAGTCCCCTTGCCGTGGGGGCCGTGGGAATCACGGCCGCCACACTGGTTCTGGCAGTCGTCCTCGTCGTACCTCGGCTGAGCTTTACCGTTCGGACCGACGCGTACACCGCGGAACTCGCCAACGCGGCGGGCCTGACCACCTCGGACTATGTCTACGTCGCCGGAGTTCCTGCCGGCCGGGTCACGGAGGTCGATCTTGCCGGCGATCGCGTCCTCGTACATTTCCGGCTCGACGGTGAACGACGCCTCGGCTCCACGACTTCGGCGGGAGTGAAACTGTCGACCATCCTCGGTAAGAGATATCTCGATGTCGCGCCTTCCGGGCCGGGTGAGACGCCGTCGAACGGAGTGATCCCGCTGAGCCGCACCAGCGTGCCTTACTCCCTCGACGACATCGGGTCCGGCGCGATCGAAGCAGCGAGCGAACTGGACGTCGAGGGACTGCAGAAAATGGTTGCGACGGTCACGGACACGATGCCCACGGATGCCACCCTCAACCGGGATGCGCTGGCAGGGATCAGCGCAGCGTCCGCGATCCTGGCCAAGAATGCGGACCAGATCACGCAATTGCTCGACAGTTCCCGAACTGTGACGGATGTGCTGGTAAGTCAGCAGGACCAGTTGTCGACGCTGCTGGGAAATGCCGAGGTCGTCATGAAGACGCTTGCGACGCGACGGGAAGCGATACGTCAGATGGTCGAAGATCTGGAGTCCCTGGTAGCTCAGGCGTCGCAGTTCCTCGGCGAGAACACACACGATCTCGACCTTCTGCTTGCGAACGCGCGTCAGGTGACGGACCGCCTCAACGCGAACCTGGGCAATATCGACGCCCTCCTCACGCAGGGTGCACCGGCCGCACGCGCCCTGGTCAACTCGACCGGAACCGGCGATTGGGCCGACGTCTCCGCACCCTCCGCCTTCATCGCGGACAACCTTCTGTGCGTCGTCGGACTGCTGACGGGGTGTTCGTGAAGACCGCGGCGCGCAGGGTTGTGAGGATCGCTCTGACGGTCGGGCTCGTGGTGGCGATCGCAGTTGCCGGTTGGCTGGTGATCTTCCGGTCGTCCTCAACCACAGTGCATTCGGAGTTCGCCTACGTGAACGGGGTCTTTCCCGGAACCAAGGTCACCGTGCTGGGAGTTCCGGTGGGCACCGTCGAGGCGGTGGAACCGAGGGGTGCGACGGTCCTGATCACCATGTCGGTCGCCGCCGATGTCAGCCTTCCTGCAGATGCGCACTCGTATGTGCTGGTGTCGTCCGCGATCGGTGAACGCTTCGTCGAACTCGGACCGGCCTACACCGGCGGACCGGTACTGGGCAGTGGCGACACCATCCCGCTCGAGCGCAGTCACTCGCCGATTACCTGGGACCAACTGATGGACAGTGTCGAGACTGTGGTCGAGGTGCTCGGTCCGGAAGGCGGCAACGTGGGAGCGGCACTCTCGGCCACCGCGGCATCCACTCACGGTACGGGCCAGGCGATGAACGATGCCATCCGCACGCTGTCCCAGGCGAGTTCGGTCGTCGCCGGCAACAGCGAGGATCTCGGCGCCCTCATCGATAATGTGGAGGTGCTCGTCACGACGATCTCGGCGCGGCAGGCTCAGGTCGACTCGCTGGCACAGTCGCTGACTGTCGTCGGCGACGAGTTCGCCGGACAGCAGTTCGAGATCGGCTCCACGATAGTCCAGCTCACGACTCTGCTGGACCACATCGATCAGCTCGTTGCCGCTCGTGGCGGCGACCTGAGTGCCAGTATCGACAACCTCGCCGGAATGAGTGGAGTTCTTCGACAGCACGACACCGACCTCGCCGAGATCATGGATCTGCTGCCCTTGCTCGTCGACAATATTCAGCGTGCGGTCACCCCCGACCAGCGTGCCCGCATCCGATTGAACATCTCGACCAATCTTGCGCAGGCCGAGCCGACGTCGCCTCTGTGTCAGGTGGTCGATCCGGTCCTCTGCCGCGGACCAGGAATCACCAACCCGATTCAATTCCCTCCCAGCATGTCCGATCCGTTCGGGCTACGTGAACTCATGGTCGGAGGACGATGACGATCCGGAGCAGAATGCACGCACTGACGACTGTGGTGATCCTCGGGGCCGCCGCGATCACGTCCGGATGCTCGCTCAGCCTTCAAAGCCTGTCGGTCGGTCACGCGCCCGACGGGCCGTCGTATCGCATCACCGCAGAGTTCGCGGGTGCCGACCGGGTCGTACCCGGTGCCGAAGTCCGGGCCGGACAGGATGTGATCGGTCGCGTATCCGAGGTGTCCACCCGAAACTTCACGGCCAGGCTCGAGTTGCGGATCCGTGACGACGTCCGTGTGCCTCGAGATGTCACCGCGCGGATCGAGTTGCCCACTGCCCTCGGCAATCCGTTCGTGCGGCTGAATTTGGAGGACGGAATCGGGGCACCGATGGGCGACGGTGACGCGATTCCATTGGTACACACGTCGCGCGGCCCGGACATCGAAAGTGGACTGGCAGCGCTCGCCACCGTGCTCAACGGCAGTGGAATCGATCAGATGAGCACCATCATGCGGGAATTGAGCGCAGCCTTCGCCGGCCGCTCCGACAAGGTGCGAGACCTCGCCGACATGTTGAACAACACGCTGGGCGTCGTCGACGACCACCGTGACGAACTGAACAGGGCAATAGGGGCCTCCCATGCGTTTTCCGCCGAATTGGCGGCCGGGCAGCCGATACTGGATCGGGCGCTGACCGAAATGTCGCCGGTGATCGACCTACTGCTGTCCCAGCGTGAACAGATCACCGCGCTCATGCAACAGGCGTCCGCACTCACCGGGGAAGCCGAACGTGTCCTCGGGAGCGCCGGAACGGAGCTGTCGGCCGAAATCGATGACGCCGGCACGGTACTGGCCGCCCTCGAAGGATTCGAATCGGAGCTGGCGCCGACACTGGACGCGGTCGCACGGTTCCTCGGTGGATTCGCCGCCGCCACACCCGGCGACTACGTGACCTTCAACGGGACTTTCGACGTCACAGCGGTCATCGCGAAACTGCTCACCGGCTCGGCGCCCCTCGAGGTCCCGGAAGCCCGGACGCTGGCCGAGGTCCTCGGCGGAGGTGTCCGCTGATGACCCGGCACCTCGTGGCGCAGCTCGTCATGTTCGTTGTGATCTCACTGGTCGCGATCCTGTTCGGGTTGCGGTACGTCGCCGGACCGGACACGTTCGGCGATCCTCTCCGGCTGAGCGCCGAACTGGACAACGCAGCCGGGCTCGCCCGCGGAACCTCGGTGAACTACCGCGGAGTGGGAGTAGGAACAGTCGAATCGGTCGACGTCAGCCCGTCCGGTTCGGGCATCGTGCTCGGAATCGAACTGCATCCGGGCACCGAGATACCGATCGGGTCCGTCGCGAAGATCAGCACCGAGAATCCGGTCGGCATTCAGTCCCTCGACATCATGCCCACCACCGACCAGCCGCCCTATCTGGTCGACGGAGACGTCATCGCCGTCCCGGCGGACGGGGTTCCGAAGTCGCTGGACGCTACCCTCGTTCAGGCGACCGACCTGGTGAACACACTCGACGTGCGCGACCTCTCGACGATTGCCGACACGTTCGGCACCGCCTTCCAGGGAACCGGACCGGACCTGCAGAACCTGCTCGACAATTCGGCCGAGGCAGCGCAGCTACTCGACAGTCGCACAGAAGCGCTCACCACCATCGTCGACAAGGGAATGCCACTCCTGGACAGCGCCGACGGATTGGCCGCAGCACTGCCCGGATCGGCAAGCACCGCACGAAGTGTTTTCGAACAACTGCGGGCCAACGATGCGGCCCTCGTCGAATTGATGGGACGCTCGCCCCAAACGATGGCGAGCCTCGACTCCCTGCTTGCCGGCAACCGCGACTCCCTCGGCACGATGCTCGCCGATCTGGTCCTCCCCACCCGCATCGTGGCGGATCGGCAACCGTCACTCGAGTACGGCCTGTCGATCATGCCCACGGCACTGCCGAAGATCGGTTCGATCGAGAAGGGCGGACTGGCCGATCTGCTCCTCGTCGGCACGCAGGGCCCGATGTGCGTGTACGACGCCCCCCGCCGACTGGTCACCGAGGCGGAACCACGTGAACCGGCCCTCGACTGGACGTGCCAGTCGCAGGAGTACCTCGAACAGCGTGGTGCGGTCAATGTCCCACGCCCCGACGATCTCGGGCAGGAGAACGCGACTCGGAGCGGGGGTGTGTACGGTCCGCCGGCCGCAGAGGATCCGTTGGTGATTCAGCCACCCCTCACAGGCCGCACCCCTCGCTGATTCCGCGGGACTCGACGGGACCGCAGGCGGACGTGGGTGCTACGGGGGAGTCCCTGCGGCCCTTCGGTATCCGCGCACTGCGGGGTAGGTGAACACGATCAGTCCACCGATCGACCAGGCGATCGTCTTGATCAGTGGTTCCGCCACCGGACCGCCCATCGACAGACCCTTCATCGCGTCGATGGCACAGGACATCGGCTGGTTCTCGACGAACGACTGCAACCAGGTCGGGTACGCGGCGGTGGGTACGAATCCCGAGTTGAAGAACAGCAGAAGTGTGCAGAGCAGGGACAGCAGTTCGACGAGTGGCGCCTTCCCCGCGTTGACAGCGAGGGCTGTCACCATCGTCGCGAAGCTGACGCCGAAGAGAAGTGGCAGAAGCATGAGGCCCACGCCGGCGAGAACGCCCTGGTCGAACCGGAAGCCGAGGGCAATTCCGACGGCGATGATGAGGACCGTCGTCAGAGAGATGCGCACACACTCGGCCAGCAGCCGGCTGACCAGGGGAGAAGCCCTGTGGACGGGGAGAACCCAGAACCTGCCGAGCAGGCCGTTGGCCCATTCTTTCTTGAGGGACAGTCCCCCCGCGATGGAGCCGAACATGGCACCGACCAGAGTGATCATGGGGACGGTGCCGTACAGACTGTTGACGCCCGTGGCCTTGGTGATCGAAATGCCCAACACGGCCCAGAACATGACGAGCATCAGTGCGGGATAGACGATGGCCTGGATCATCGTTCCGGGGTCGCGAGCCCAACGCACAAGAAGCCGTTTCGTCTGCAACAGGCTGTGAACCACCAGGGCGGATGCCGAATTCTCGGGATGTGGCTTCGACACCGCGGGGAACGTCACCCGGGTTGGCGCCTCGGCTCGATACTCGGTAGTCATCCGCGCCTCACATTCGACCAGATCGACAATGGAACGAAAGCGAGCACGAGTCCGGCGCACCACAGCAGAGTCGGCGTCATCTGGTGCAGGGTGATCGTGCCCTCGGTCATGGCACGCATCGATTCGGAGAACTGAGATATCGGCTGGTTCCGCACAAAGCCCTGCGCCCACTCCGGGAACTGGCTCACCGGAACGAATCCGGAGGAGAACATCCCCAGAATCAGCTGCGGGAGCGTGAGCGCCTGGCTGGTGACTTCCGGGCTCCCCGTCAGCGTTCCGAGCGCATCCGCACCGGTCGTGAGTGCGAACCCGATGAGCATCGCCAGGGCACAGAAGCCGAGGGTCAGCCTCGTGCCGCCATCGAACCTGAAACCGATGAGGTACCCGTAGGTCACGGCAGCGACGAGCGAAATGGACGAGTGCACGAGTGACGCAGACATGCGCGCCGCCAAGGGTATGGCTGCTCCTACGGGCATGGTCTGGAATCGGGTATTCATACCGTTCGACGACTCGGTCGCCGCTCGATGCGCGGCGGACACGGCCGTGAACGCCATTGCTTGGAGCACGATGATCGGCATGACGAACTGGGCGTAGTCGACGCCCTGGAACTTCATCACCAGACGCAGCGGTAGGTAGAAGCCGACCGTGAAGATCAACGGTGCCAGCACCGCGATGAAGAACTGACCCGTCACCGACATGGTGTGGAGATTTCGCTGGGTCAGTGCAACCCACTGCTGCACGTTGGACGGCTGGGGCTTGCGGTGCTTGCCCGCGAGAGCGCGTTCGAAGGCTACCTGCGGGGGCGCCGTCACGACGGCAGGCTCTCGTCGACGCGTGCATGTCCGGTGAGCGAGAGGAACACGTCATCGAGCGACGGCCGTCGGAGTGCGATGTCGGCAAGTTTGACACCAGCCATGTCGAGGCGACGAAGCACCTCGGCGAGAGTCTGGGCACCGTGCTCGGCCGGAATCGACAAGCGGTCGGAACCTTCCTCGATGACGCGGTCGGGAGGGCACAGGCCTGCCAGAACCTCGCGCACGCGCGGCAGATCGGAGAGCTGGACCGGAACCACTTCGCAATAGCTGCCGCCGGTGCGGGCCTTGAGGTCGTCCGCCGAGCCTTCGGCGATCACCGTGCCCTTGTCGATGACCACGATGTTGTCGCTCAGCAAGTCGGCCTCTTCGAGGTACTGCGTGGTGAGCAGAATGGTGATGCCCTGATCTTTCAGCGCAGACACGAGACCCCACACGCCCTGACGGCTGCGGGGGTCGAGGCCGGTGGTCGGTTCGTCGAGGAACACCACTTCCGGCCGGATCACCAGACCGCACGCGATGTCGACGCGTCGACGCATACCGCCCGAGTAGCCGGACACTTTTCGGTCACCGGCATCGAGGAGGTCGAACTGAGTCAGGAGATCCTGGGCCCGCGCCTTCGCGTCGCCCTTGGGCAGACCCATCAGACGCCCGAACAACACGAGGTTCTCGCGGCCGGTCAACGACTCGTCGAGGGCTGCGTACTGCCCCGTCATCATGATGCTCCGCCGCACGTCCGCCGATTCGGTGACGACGTCGTGCCCGGCGACGAAGGCCCGTCCGGCATCAGGCCGGAGCAGTGTGGACAAGACGTTGACGGTGGTGGTCTTTCCGGCGCCGTTGGGGCCCAGGATGCCCAGAACCGTGCCGCGGGGTACCTCGAAGCTCACGCCCCGCAACGCTGCGACGTCACCGAAGGATTTTTCGATTCCCTCGACAAGTACGGCGGTGTCAGGTGCAGGCATGTCCTCGAGTATGGCACGCGAGAAGGGAGATGAAGCCAGACCCGCGAACCATGTCCACGTCCGGGGAAGGGGCCGGGGAATCTTCTGTAACGCGCGCAGACAGGTACACGATAAATGCCGCACACCTGTACCAGTTCCACTCCCGCGACCGCCGCGACATCGGCGTCTTCCACGTCGACGGCCATGGTGTGCGAACGTCAGGCCCGGTGTCCGCGGTACTCCCGCAGGGCAATTCGCCGCCGCGGAGGGGTCGGGGCCGAAATGTGAGCTTCGACATGCGTCGTGCCGTCGTCCACCTCCGCTTACGCGTCGGTGCGCTCACCGTGGCTGCTCGCCCGAGAGCTAGGAAGTCTCCGGTCCCGCACTGCGGGGTGTCACCCACGTCGTGATGTCGGCGTGGACCACCTCGTTCCCCGCGCGGTCGACGATGCGTACCGGCACCACCAGCTCAGCGCCCTCGGTGATGGTGGCAAAGTCCGGCGGCTCCGGTAGTTCGGCGATAGCCCGCAGCGATCCGTTCGCCTTGGCGAGATAGTCGACCGTCATGGACTTCGGAATCCATCGATGCGTGCTCGGCACGGTCGCTTCGGACAGCATGCCCATGGCGACCTCGGCGAGGTTGCAGGCCGCGATGGCGTGAAACGTGCCGAGGTGATTGCGCACGCCCCACCATTTCGGGGCGTGTACCTCGCAGCGTCCGGGGCGCATGTCGACGACGCGGGGGAGCACCGAGCCGAAGTAGGGAACGCGTACACACATCGCCAGGGAGAAGAGAGTGTGACCGAAGGCGTTGTCCGGAAGCTTCTGCCAGGCGGCGAAGGTAGGACTCGAAGTCGTCATCCCGACACCTTACTCGAAAGTAAGTTCTGTGGCCGCAGCACCGGTCCGGGTCGGTTTGAAGTCTCGGGCCTCGTACGGCATACTGGTCGGGTTGCCTTGTCTGGGACGCGATCTATTGCGGCCTGAAACAGGTGGGGTGAAGAACGTCGTCGAGCGGTTCGAAAGAGCTGTTCGCGGCCCATGCAAGACGGAAGCAGTACCTACTGTGCACTCGATTTCGAGTGCATCCGGTGCGAATTCCCGGCCCGAAAGCTGAAAAGTTGCGGGTCGGAGAATGAGTGGGAGGGCGACACGCCCGACCGCGTGTACCGGAGAACCATGACAGATGAACAGCGGCAGCGGATCGGGTGCGTCCCGGTCGCCTAGCGTTCGGACAGTTGCGGCCCAGGTAAGGACTGTGCAGACGACGAGGTAGTTCGGCCCGACTCGGGTGGTTCTACGAAACGCGGCAAGAAAAGGACACTAAGCGTGGCGGGACAGAAGATCCGCATCAGGCTCAAGGCCTACGACCATGAGGCGATCGACGCGTCAGCGCGCAAGATCGTCGAGACGGTGACCCGTACCGGGGCCCGCGTCGTTGGACCCGTGCCGTTGCCGACCGAAAAGAACGTGTACTGCGTCATCCGCTCGCCGCACAAGTACAAGGACTCGCGCGAGCACTTCGAGATGCGTACTCACAAGCGGCTTATCGACATCCTCGACCCGACGCCCAAGACGGTGGACGCGCTCATGCGCATCGACCTTCCGGCCAGCGTCGACGTCAATATTCAGTGAGCGCGGCGGAGACAAAAACAATGACTGATACCAAGATCAAGGGAATCCTGGGCACGAAGCTCGGCATGACCCAGGTCTTCGACGAGAACAACCGGGTCGTTCCGGTCACCGTCGTGAAGGCCGGGCCCAACGTCGTGACCCAGATTCGTACCGAAGAGCGTGACGGCTACAGCGCCGTGCAGCTCGCGTTCGGCGCCATCGACCCGCGCAAGGTGAACAAGCCGACTTCCGGCCAGTTCGCCAAGGCCGGCGTCACCCCGCGCCGCCACGTTGTGGAGCTCCGCGTTGCCGACACCTCGGAGTACGAGGTCGGCCAGGAACTTACCGCCGAGGTCTTCGAGGACGGCGCCTACGTCGACGTCACCGGAACCAGCAAGGGTAAGGGCTTCGCCGGAACCATGAAGCGCCACGGCTTCGCCGGCCAGGGCGCCTCGCACGGCGCCCAGGCTGTGCACCGTCGCCCCGGTTCCATCGGTGGCTGCGCCACTCCGGGCCGCGTGTTCAAGGGCATGCGCATGTCCGGCCGCATGGGTAGCGACCGCATCACGACGCAGAACCTCTCGGTCCACAAAGTGGACGCCGAGAACGGCCTGCTGCTGATCAAGGGTGCGATCCCCGGCCGCAAGGGTGGCCTCGTGATCGTCAAGAGTGCAGTGAAGGGTGGTGCACGGGCATGACCAGCACCGAGACATCGACGACCAAGCTGACGCTGGACGTCAAGGTCGCCGGCGGCAAGACCAACGGCACCGTCGATCTCCCCGCGGAGATCTTCGACGCGCCTGCCAACATCGCGCTTCTCCACCAGGTTGTCGTCGCTCAGCTCGCAGCTGCGCGTCAGGGCACCCACTCCACCAAGACCCGCGGCGAGGTTCGCGGCGGTGGAAAGAAGCCGTACCGCCAGAAGGGCACCGGCCGCGCTCGTCAGGGCTCGACCCGTGCACCGCAGTTCGCCGGTGGTGGCACCGTCCACGGCCCGCAGCCGCGCGACTACAGCCAGCGGACGCCCAAGAAGATGAAGGCCGCCGCCCTGCGCGGAGCTCTCTCCGACCGGGCGCGCAACGAGCGTATCCACGTGATCACCGAGCTGGTCGCCGGTCAGACTCCCTCGACGAAGGGCGCCAAGACGTTCCTGGGCGAGATCTCGGACCGCAAGAAGGTCCTGCTCGTCGTCGGACGTGAAGACATCGCGGCGTGGAAGAGCGTGCAGAACCTGGACGGTGTGCATCCCATCGCACCCGACCAGCTCAACACGTACGACGTGCTCAACAGCGATGACGTCGTGTTCAGCGTCGAGGCGCTCAACACGTTCATCCACGGGCCCGCCGAGAGCGTCCAGGAAGAGAACAAGGAGGAGGCCAAGTGACGACCATCGCTGACCCCCGCGACATCCTGCTGGCCCCGGTCATCTCCGAGAAGTCCTACGGACTGATCGAGGAAGGCACCTACACCTTCCTGGTGCACCCGGACTCGAACAAGACGCAGATCAAGATTGCCGTCGAGAAGATCTTCGGCGTCACCGTGACAAGCGTCAACACCGCCAACCGTCAGGGCAAGCGCAAGCGGACCCGGTTCGGTTACGGCAAGCGCAAGGACACCAAGCGCGCGCTCGTGACCCTCTCGGCCGACAGCAAGCCCATCGAGATCTTCGGAGGACCGGTCGCGTAAGCGCCGGGACTTGACGAGACATAGAGGACGAGAAGACTCATGGCAATCCGTAAGTACAAGCCGACAACTCCGGGCCGTCGTGGCTCGAGCGTCTCGGACTTCGCCGAGATCACTCGGTCGACCCCCGAGAAGTCGCTGGTTCGCCCGCTCCACGGACGCGGTGGACGTAACGCACACGGTCGTATCACCACCCGGCACAAGGGCGGCGGTCACAAGCGCGCCTACCGGTTGATCGATTTCCGTCGCAACGACAAGGACGGCGTGCCCGCCAAGGTCGCGCACATCGAGTACGACCCCAACCGCACCGCGCGTATCGCCCTGCTGCACTACGCAGATGGCGAGAAGCGCTACATCATCGCCCCCAAGGGCCTGTTCCAGGGTGCGCCGGTCGAATCCGGTGCAGGCGCCGACATCAAGCCCGGCAACAACCTGCCCCTGCGCAACATCCCGACGGGTACCACCATCCACGCCGTCGAACTCCGCCCCGGTGGCGGCGCCAAGATGGCCCGCTCGGCTGGTTCCAGCATCCAGCTGCTCGGTAAGGAAGGCACCTACGCCACGCTGCGTATGCCGTCCGGCGAAATCCGTCGCGTCGACGTTCGCTGCCGCGCCTCGATCGGTGAGGTCGGCAACGCCGAACAGTCGAACATCAACTGGGGCAAGGCCGGCCGTATGCGGTGGAAGGGCAAGCGCCCGACCGTCCGTGGTGTCGTGATGAACCCGGTCGACCACCCGCACGGTGGTGGTGAGGGTAAGACCTCCGGTGGTCGCCACCCGGTCAGCCCGTGGGGCAAGCCCGAAGGCCGCACCCGCAAGAACAAGGCGAGTGACAAGCTCATTGTCCGTCGTCGCCGTACCGGCAAGAACAAGCGCTAGGAGGGAGTGAAGGATGCCACGCAGCCTCAAGAAGGGCCCGTTCGTCGATGACCACCTCCTCGCGAAGGTGGACGTGCAGAACGAAAAGGGAACCAAGCAGGTCATCAAGACCTGGTCCCGTCGTTCCACGATCATCCCGGACTTCATCGGCCACACGTTTGCGGTTCACGACGGCCGCAAGCACGTCCCCGTGTTCGTCTCCGACTCGATGGTCGGACACAAGCTCGGAGAGTTTGCACCGACCCGCACGTTCAAGGGTCACATCAAGGATGATCGGAAGGCGAAGAGGCGATGAGCAACACCGAAACCGCCAACCCGACCGCCAAGGCAGTTGCGCGCCACGTGCGCGTCACGCCGATGAAGGCGCGTCGAGTTGTGGACCTGGTCCGCGGGCGTTCGGTTGAAGACGCCCTCTCCATCCTGAAGTTCGCGCCGCAGGCAGCGAGCGAGCCGGTCGCCAAGGTGATCGCCAGCGCTGCAGCCAACGCCGAGAACAACCTCGACCTCGACCCGAGCACGCTTGTCGTTGCCACGGCGTACGTGGACGAGGGCGCGACCCTCAAGCGGTTCCAGCCGCGTGCACAGGGACGTGCGTTCCGTATCCGTAAGCGGACGAGCCACATCACCGTGATCGTGGAGAGCCTGCCGAAGACCGGAACATCGACCCGTAATCGCCGGAAGGGAAGTGCTCAGTAGTGGGCCAGAAAATCAACCCGCACGGCTTCCGACTCGGCATCACCACCGACTGGAAGTCCCGCTGGTACGCAGACAAGCAGTACGCGGAGTACGTCAAGGAAGACGTCGCCATCCGTAAGCTCCTCGCCACCGGCATGGAGCGCGCGGGCATCGCGAAGGTCGAGATCGAGCGCACCCGTGACCGTGTGCGTGTGGACATCCACACCGCGCGTCCGGGCATCGTCATCGGCCGCCGCGGCGCCGAGGCCGACCGCATCCGTTCCGAGCTCGAGAAGCTGACCGGCAAGCAGGTCCAGCTGAACATCCTCGAGGTCAAGAACGCCGAGGCCGAGGCTCAGCTCGTCGCCCAGGGTGTCGCCGAGCAGCTCTCGAACCGCGTCGCTTTCCGTCGCGCCATGCGTAAGGCCATCCAGTCGGCCATGCGTCAGCCGAACGTCAAGGGCATCCGGGTCCAGTGCTCCGGTCGTCTCGGTGGTGCCGAGATGTCCCGCTCGGAGTTCTACCGCGAAGGTCGCGTCCCGCTGCACACGCTGCGCGCCGACATCGACTACGGCCTCTACGAGGCCAAGACCACCTTCGGCCGCATCGGCGTGAAGGTCTGGATCTACAAGGGCGACATCGTCGGTGGCAAGCGTGAGCTCGCCGCCAACGTGGCTGCTCCCGCCGGCGATCGTCCGCGGCGTGAGCGTCCGAGCCGCCCCCGTCGTTCCGGTGCCACCGGCACCACCGCGACCAGCACCGAGGCCGGTCGCGCAGCGACCGCCACCGCCGATGCACCCGCTACGACTGAACAGAAGGAGGGCTGACGCATGTTGATCCCACGGCGGGTCAAGCACCGCAAGCAGCACCATCCGAGCCGTTCGGGTGCCGCCAAGGGTGGAACCCAGGTGACCTTCGGTGACTACGGCATCCAGGCTCTCGAGCCTGCCTACATCACCAACCGGCAGATCGAGTCCGCTCGTATCGCCATGACCCGGCACATCAAGCGTGGCGGCAAGATCTGGATCAACATCTTCCCGGATCGCCCCCTCACCAAGAAGCCGGCCGAAACCCGCATGGGTTCCGGTAAGGGTTCCCCCGAGTGGTGGATCGCGAACGTCAAGCCTGGTCGCGTGATGTTCGAGATGAGCTACCCCAATGAGGAGATCGCACGCGAGGCCCTGCGTCGCGCGATGCACAAGCTCCCCTGCAAGTGCCGGATCGTGACAAGGGAGGAGCAGTTCTGATGGCTACTGGAACCCCAGCCGCAGAGCTCCGCGAGCTCACCGAAGAAGAGCTGGTCACCCGGCTTCGTGAGTCGAAGGAAGAGCTGTTCAACCTTCGTTTCCAGATGGCCACCGGCCAGATGGACAACAACCGCCGGCTTCGGACCGTCCGTCACGACATCGCGCGTATCTACACCGTTCTGCGTGAGCGTGAGCTCGGGCTGGCCGTTGGTCCGGACGCAGGTGACGCGGCATGAGTGAGGAAAAAGCAGTGAGCACTACAGAGCGCGGAAGCCGCAAGGTCCGCACCGGATACGTCGTCTCCGACAAGATGGAGAAGACGATCGTGGTCGAGCTCGAAGACCGGGTCAAGCACCCGCTCTACGGCAAGATCATCCGCCGGACCAGCAAGGTCAAGGCCCACGACGAGAACGGTGTCGCCGGTGTCGGTGACCTCGTGCAGCTGATGGAAACCCGTCCGCTGTCCGCGACGAAGCACTGGCGCCTCGTCGAGGTCGTCGAGAAGGCCAAGTAAGAACCACAAAATGTGTCCAGTATGATGGTGGGGTTGCCTTGCGACAGATGCACGGCAACCCCACCGTTGTGCCGTCCGTCAGGGCGGCCTCATGCAGGGTACGGGTACGGACCGCGCACGTCGGGTCGGAAATCTGCCGTGCACGACAGAGTGATCGCCAGTTGGTCGCTCCAGTCGAAAACACCAGGTCAAGGAGAAGTAAGTGATTCAGCAGGAGTCGCGGCTGCGCGTCGCCGACAACACGGGTGCCAAGGAGATTCTCTGCATCCGCGTTCTCGGTGGTTCGTCACGCCGCTACGCCGGGATCGGTGACATCATCGTCGCCACCGTCAAGGACGCCATCCCGGGTGGAAACATCAAGAAGGGCGAGGTCGTCAAGGCCGTCATCGTCCGCACCACGAAGGAACGTCGCCGTCCGGACGGGTCGTACATCAAGTTCGACGAGAACGCCGCCGTCCTCATCAAGCCGGACAACGATCCCCGTGGCACCCGCATCTTCGGCCCCGTCGGCCGTGAGCTGCGTGAGAAGAAGTTCATGAAGATCGTCTCGCTCGCCCCGGAGGTGCTGTGATGAAGGTGCACAAGGGTGACACCGTGCTGGTCATCGCCGGCAAGGACAAGGGCGCGAAGGGCAAGGTCATTCAGGCCTACCCCGCGACCAACAAGGTCCTCGTCGAAGGCGTGAACCGCATCAAGAAGCACACCGCGGTTTCCGCGAACGAGCGCGGAGCTTCCTCCGGCGGCATCGTGACGCAGGAAGCCCCGATCCACGTTTCCAACGTCGCGGTCATCGACTCGGACGGCAACCCCACCCGCGTGGGCTACCGGACCGACGAAGAGTCCGGCAAGCGCGTTCGGATTTCCCGGAAGAACGGGAAGGACATCTGACATGACCTCCACTGAGAACAAGATCCAGCCGCGCCTGAAGACTCGCTACCGCGAAGAGATCAAGGCTGCGCTGAACAGCGAATTCGACTACGCCAACGTGATGCAGATCCCGGGCGTCGTCAAGGTCGTCGTCAACATGGGTGTCGGTGACGCCGCCCGCGACGCCAAGCTCATCAACGGTGCCGTCAACGACCTCGCCCTGATCACCGGTCAGAAGCCCGAGATCCGCAAGGCACGTAAGTCCATCGCGCAGTTCAAGCTTCGCGAGGGCATGCCGATCGGTGCCCGCGTCACGCTTCGTGGCGACCGCATGTGGGAATTCCTGGACCGTCTCGTGTCCGTGGCCCTTCCCCGCATCAGGGACTTCCGTGGCCTGTCGGGAACCCAGTTCGACGGCAACGGCAACTACACGTTCGGCCTGAACGAGCAGTCGATGTTCCACGAGATCGACGTGGACAAGATCGACCGCCCGCGCGGCATGGACATCACCGTGGTGACCACCGCGACCAACAACGAAGAAGGCCGTGCCCTGCTCAAGCACCTCGGCTTCCCGTTCAAGGAGAACTGAGCTAATGGCTAAGAAGGCATTGGTCAACAAGGCCAACAAGAAGCCCAAGTTCGCGGTGCGCGCCTACACCCGCTGCCAGCGGTGCGGTCGTCCGCACTCGGTGTTCCGCAAGTTCGGCCTGTGCCGAATCTGCGTCCGCGAGATGGCGCACGCCGGCGAGCTGCCCGGCGTTCACAAGAGCTCCTGGTGATCCGGTGACGTCGTCGCCTCGACGATGACGTCACCCACCACAGACTTCCGGTTCGTAATCTCGGGCCGGGAAACGTAAGACCTACTTCGCGATAGGCCTGCGCCGGACACGGCAGAGGGAACCGTTGTGAGAAAGGTAGAGGTCAACCTCATGACCATGACCGACCCCATCGCAGACTTCTTGACACGTCTGCGCAACGCCAACACGGCGTACCACGATGAGGTGAAGTTGCCCCACTCGAAGATCAAGGCGAACATCGCCGAGATCCTCAAGCGTGAGGGTTACATCGCCGACTACCGCACCGAGGACGCCGAGGTCGGTAAGACCCTCATCGTCGACCTCAAGTACGGCCCGAGCCGTGAGCGCAGCCTTGCCGGCGTGCGTCGTGTCTCGAAGCCCGGTCTGCGTGTGTACGCAAAGTCCACCAACCTGCCCAAGGTTCTGGGCGGCCTCGGCGTGGCGATCATTTCCACGTCCACCGGCCTGCTCACCGATCGCCAGGCGGCCAATCAAGGAGTGGGCGGGGAAGTCCTCGCCTACGTCTGGTAAGGGAGGCCACCACAATGTCGCGTATCGGAAAGATTCCCGTTACCGTCCCCGCCGGTGTCGACGTGTCGATCGACGGCCAGGACGTCACGGTCAAGGGGCCGAAGGGCACCCTCGGCCTCACCATCGCAGAGCCGATCACCATCGAGAAGAACGAGGACGGAACGCTCAGCGTCACCCGTCCGGACGACGAGCGTCGTAGCCGTGCACTGCACGGTCTTTCTCGCACGCTGGTGCAGAACCTGGTCACCGGTGTGACCGACGGTTACACCACCAAAATGGAGATCCACGGCGTCGGTTACCGCGTTGCTCTCAAGGGCAAGGACCTCGAGTTCGCGCTCGGATACAGCCACCCGGTCCCGATCGAGGCTCCGGAAGGCATCACCTTCGCGGTCGAGTCGCCCACCAAGTTCTCCGTGTCGGGCATCGACAAGCAGAAGGTCGGGCAGATCTCGGCCAACATCCGTCGTCTCCGCCGTCCGGACCCGTACAAGGGCAAGGGCGTGCGTTACGAGGGTGAGCAGATCCGCCGCAAGGTCGGAAAGACGGGTAAGTGATATGAGCCAGACTGCAAACCAGAAAGCCAAGCGGATTCCGCTGGGCAAGGATGCGTCCACGAAGCGTCGCCTGTCGAAGGTGCGTCGTCACTTCCGTCTCCGCAAGAAGGTGTCCGGCACGCCCGAGCGTCCCCGCTTGGTCGTCAACCGGTCCTCGCGCCACATCCACGTCCAGCTGGTGGACGACCTCGCGGGCCACACGCTGGCCGCGGCGTCGACCACCGAGGCAGACGTGCGCGCTGCGGACGGCGACAAGAAGACCCTCAGCGCGAAGGTCGGTCAGCTGATCGCCGAGCGCGCGAAGGCTGCCGGAGTCGAGGCTGTGGTCTTCGACCACGGCGGACACGGCTACCACGGTCGCATCGCGGCCCTGGCAGACGCAGCTCGCGAAGGCGGGTTGAAGTTCTGATGACCATCATTTCGAACGGAAGGACAGCCTGATGCCGGGACGTCAGAGGCGTGACGGCGGAAGCGGACCCGCCGGACAGAATGGACCCAACACGGGGGACAACCGCGGCGGCGGCGACCGTCGTGGTGGCGGTCGCGACGATCGTCGCGGCGGACAGTCAGCCGAGAAGTCGAACCACATCGAGCGGGTCGTCACGATCAACCGCGTGTCGAAGGTCGTCAAGGGTGGTCGTCGCTTCAGCTTCACCGCACTGGTGATCGTGGGCGACGGCAACGGACTGGTCGGCGTCGGCTACGGCAAGGCCAAGGAAGTTCCTGCGGCCATCCAGAAGGGTGTCGAGGAGGCTCGTAAGAGCTTCTTCCGCGTTCCGATGATCGGCGGCACCATCACGCACCCCATCCAGGGTGAAGCCGCTGCCGGCATCGTCATGCTGCGTCCCGCGAGCGCCGGTACCGGTGTCATCGCCGGCGGCGCGGTGCGTGCCGTGCTGGAGTGCGCGGGTATCCACGACATCCTGTCGAAGTCGCTCGGTAGCGACAACGCCATCAACGTCGTCCATGCGACCGTTGCTGCGCTCAAGGGTCTGCAGCGTCCCGAGGAAGTTGCCGCTCGTCGCGGTCTCGCCCTCGAGGATGTGGCCCCCGCCGGCATGCTGCGTGCGCGTGCACAGGCTGGGAGCGTGAAGTAATGGCCGAACTCAAGGTCACTCAGATCAAGAGCACCATCGGTACCAAGCAGAACCAGCGGAACTCGCTGCGCACCCTCGGTCTCAAGGGCATCCGGCAGACGGTTGTCCGCGAGGACAATGCGCAGAACCGCGGTCTGATCAACGTGGTGCGCCACCTCGTCACAGTTGAGGAGGTCTAACCATGACCATCAAACTGCATCACCTGCGCCCCGCGCCCGGGTCCAAGTCAGCCAAGATCCGCGTCGGTCGAGGCGAGGGCGGCAAGCGCGGTAAGACTGCGGGTCGCGGCACCAAGGGCACCAAGGCCCGCAAGAACGTGCCCGTCGCCTTCGAGGGTGGACAGATGCCGCTGCATATGCGTCTGCCCAAGCTCAAGGGCTTCACCAACCCGTTCCGCACCGAGTACCAGGTCGTCAACGTCGGCGACATCGCCCGTCTGTTCCCCGAGGGTGGGCAGGTCACGGTCGAGGATCTCGTTGCCAAGGGCGCCGTTCGCAAGAACCAGCTCGTCAAGGTTCTCGGCGACGGCGACCTGACTGTCGCCGTCCAGGTGACGGTCGACAAGTTCACCGGCTCCGCCAAGGAGAAGATCGCTGCTGCCGGTGGTACCGCCACCGAGCTGTGAGCAATCACCGCTAGCCAGTAGATGGCCGCAGTACAGCTTCGCGCTGTACTGCGGCCATTTGCCGCTGTGCACCGGGTCGGCCCCAGGTCTCCCAACTGCACGTTCAGTCGCCACTGTTAGAGTTCTAGAGTTCATTCACGGACAAAGTCCCAGTGACTCGTCCACCCACCGTCGTGCCAGGAGGATCTTTGCTTTCCGCCTTCGTCTCGGCCCTCAGGACCCCGGACCTGAGGCGGAAGATCCTCATCGCGCTCGGCCTCGTCGCGCTCTACCGCGTCGGTGCCGTGCTGCCCTCACCCGGCGTCGACTACGCCAACGTCCGAGCCTGTGTCGACCAGTTGTCGGGCGGCGATTCCGCCGGTATCTATTCGCTGATCAACCTGTTCTCCGGTGGAGCCCTGCTCCAGCTCTCGGTGTTCGCGATCGGCATCATGCCCTACATCACGGCAAGCATCATCGTTCAGCTGTTGACGGTCGTCATCCCGAAGTTCGAGCAGCTTCGGAAGGAAGGCCAGTCCGGCCAGGCGAAGATGACGCAGTACACCCGATATCTGTCGATCGCGCTGGCGATTCTGCAGGCCACCGGCATCGTCGCGCTCGCAGCGCGCGGACAGCTGTTGCAGGGCTGTCAGGAAGAAATAATCGCCGACAAGAGCATCTTCGGGCTCGTCATCATCGTCCTCGTGATGACGGCGGGTGCCGCGCTCGTCATGTGGTTCGGCGAGATCATCACCGAACGCGGTGTCGGTAACGGCTTCTCGCTGCTGATCTTCGCGGGTATCGCATCCCGGCTGCCGTCGGAGGGCAAGGCCATTCTCGACAGTCGCGGCGGGCTGATCTTCGCGATCATCTGTGTCGCCGCTCTGGCCATCATCGCCGGCGTGGTCTTCGTCGAGCAGGGCCAGCGCCGTATCCCCGTCCAGTACGCCAAGCGCATGGTCGGACGCAAGATGTACGGCGGTTCGTCCACCTACCTGCCGCTGAAGGTCAACCAGGCCGGCATCATCCCGGTGATCTTCGCGTCGTCTCTGCTGTATCTGCCGAACCTCATCGCGCAGCTCACCGGGGCGACGTCGGCTGCAGATCCGAGCTGGTGGCAGCGGATCATCAACGAGTATCTGGTGAACCCGAACAATCCGGTATACATCACCATCTACTTCGCGTTGATCGTGTTCTTCGTGTTCTTCTACGTCGCGATCACGTTCAACCCGGAAGAGCGCGCCGACGAGATGAAGAAGTTCGGTGGGTTCATTCCCGGCATCCGCCCGGGACGCCCCACCGCGGACTACCTGAATTACGTGCTCAACCGCATCACGGTCCCGGGGTCCATCTACCTCGGCCTGATCGCAGTGTTGCCCCACTTCTTCCTGTCCGGGAGCCAGACCACCAGCAGCATCTTCGGTGGCGCGGCAGTGCTGATCCTCGTCAGTGTCGCCCTGGACACGGTCAAGCAGATCGAAAGTCAATTGATGCAACGCAACTACGAAGGGTTCCTCAAGTGAGACTTGTCCTCCTTGGTCCTCCCGGTGCAGGCAAGGGCACCCAGGCCGCGATTCTTTCCGAGAAGCTCGGTGTCCCGCACATCTCGACCGGCGACCTGTTCCGGGCGAACATCGGCCAGGAGACACCGCTCGGTCTCGAGGCGAAGAAGTACCTCGACGCCGGAGATCTCGTTCCCAGCGAAATCACCAACAACATGGTGAAGGCTCGCGTCGCGGAGCCGGATGCCGCCAACGGTTTCCTTCTCGACGGTTTCCCGCGTACGGTCGATCAGGCGCAGGCACTCGAGGCGATCCTGGCTGATCTGGACACCAAGCTCGACGGCGTTCTCTCGTTCGTGGCGGACGAGGACATCGTCGTGGAACGGATGCTGGCGCGTGGTCGCGCCGACGACAAGGAAGACGTCATCCGCAACCGGCTCCGGGTGTACCGCGAGGAGACGGCGCCGCTGCTCGACTACTACAAGAACGATCTGCTCACCGTCGACGCACTGGGTGAGGTCGACGAAGTCAACTCGCGCGCACTGGCAGCGTTGGGCAAGTAAATGGGTTTCGGGCGCAAGCGCAAAGTTGTTCCCTTCCGGACTGCCGGTGAGCTCGATGCGATGGCGGCCGCGGGCGCCATCGTCGGTGCAGCGCTGGTGGCGGTGCGTGATGCGGCCAAGCCTGGTGTGAGCACGCTCGAACTCGACGAGGTGGCCGAGTCGGTAATCCGCGACGCAGGTGCGGTGCCGTCGTTCAAGGGGTACCACGGGTTCACCGGATCGATATGTTCGTCCGTCAATGACCGTGTGGTGCACGGGATTCCCTCGGCGCAGGACATCCTCGCCGAGGGAGACCTCGTCTCGATCGACTGCGGTGCAATTCTCGACGGGTGGCATGGTGACTCGGCCTGGACGTTCGGTGTCGGCGAACTCATCGAGGCTGATCAGGATCTGAGCGAAGCCACGCGGTTGTCGATGGACGCGGGAATTGCAGCCATGCTGCCCGGGAACCGTCTCACCGACATCTCCCATGCGATCGAGCTGGGAACCCGCGCGGCGGAAGTAACACACGGCCGGAAGTACGGGATCGTCGACGGCTACGGCGGGCACGGGATCGGCCGGGAAATGCACATGGAACCGTTCCTCGCCAACGAGGGCGCTCCGGGTAAGGGTCCCCAGCTGGTGGTCGGATCCGTGCTGGCGATCGAGCCGATGTTGACGCTCGGCACCACCGACACCGTTGTCCTGGAAGACGACTGGACGGTGGTTACCGCGGACGGTACGCGTGCTGCCCACTGGGAGCACACCGTGGCCGTCACCGAGGATGGTCCGCGGATTCTCACGCTGCGCCCGGAGTGACTGCGCCGCTACACGTCGATCAGCAGCGTGACCGGTCCGTCGTTGACGAGATCGATCTGCATGTGCTCGCCGAACACGCCCGTATCGACCGACGCGCCCAGCTGTCGTAGCGCGTCCGCGAAGGATTCGACCAGCGGCTCCGCCACGGGCCGGGGCGCGGCCGCGGACCATGAGGGACGTCGCCCCCGTCGTGTGTCGGCCATCAGCGTGAACTGACTGGCCACGAGGATCGGGGCATCGAGGTCGGCGGCCGACTGCTCGTCCTCCAGGATTCGCATCGTCCACACCTTCTTTGCCAGGAGCGCTGCTTTCGCCGCGTCATCCGTGTGGGTGACGCCGACCAGGACGAGAAGTCCGTGGCCGGCAGGCGGGGGAGTGATGCGTGCGACCACGACTCCGTCGACCCGGACGGATGCGGCCGAGACTCTCTGCACCAGCGCACGCACGCGCAACACCATCCTTCGCCTCGCCGATTGCATTTGGCCTGGTAAGCAATTTCCCGTAACATGGATCAGCGGTGCGCTATGCGTGCCGGTTGTTTGCGTGCTCAGTACCGGTTTCGATCCGGAATGTTCATGTTTCGGCCGGTGAAGAAGCCATTGGGCGCCACGGTAACGGAAACAGATGCAAGAAGCACGTCAAACAACATGGATCGCGGAGGATATGGCTAAGAAAGACGGGGCCATCGAGGTCGAGGGACGAGTAGTCGAGCCGCTGCCCAATGCGATGTTCCGCATTGAGCTCGAGAACGGCCACAAGGTTCTCGCCCACATCAGCGGAAAGATGCGTCAGCACTACATTCGCATCCTCCCGGAAGATCGCGTAGTCGTGGAGCTCTCGCCCTACGACCTGTCGCGCGGACGCATCGTTTACCGGTACAAGTAAAAAGCTTCCCCGCTCTGACCAGGTCGGGGAGAAGTACGTCCGCCGCGGAACTGCGTAGTGGGCTGCCACAAAACAGGAGATCAGAAGACGTGAAGGTTCAGCCGAGCGTCAAGAAGATCTGCGAAAAGTGCAAGGTGATCCGTCGTAACGGCCGGGTCATGGTGATCTGCGAGAACCTGCGTCACAAGCAGCGTCAGGGTTAGATCTCCGCTTTTCGAGGATCTGCTTGGCAACAAGCAAAGATGACCTCCCAGCACCAGCCAGTACTTTCGGCCACCGGGTTCACCACCCACGGCAGGTACTGGTCCACCCCCGGCACGGAGGCCGGGGCCCCACTGAGTTAGTTGAGACCCCTTCGGTCGCGAGACCGCCGGAGTTTGAAGAGGCACAGGGGATGGACTGGGAGCAGACCTCCGCTCACCGATAGGAACTGCCACATGGCACGTCTAGCAGGTGTCGATCTGCCCCGCGAAAAGCGGATGGAGATCGCACTCACCTACATCTACGGCATCGGCCGTACCCGCTCCAAGGAGATCCTGGGCGCCACCGGCGTCAACCCGGATCTGCGGAGCAAGGATCTCTCGGACGAGGATCTGGCCAAGCTCCGCGAGTACATCGAGGAGTCGCTGAAGGTCGAGGGTGACCTTCGCCGCGAGGTCCAGGCCGACATCCGTCGCAAGATCGAGATCGGTGCCTACCAGGGGTTGCGCCACCGCCGTGGCTTGCCCGTGCGTGGTCAGCGCACCAAGACCAACGCCCGCACCCGTAAGGGCCCCAAGCGCACCATTGCCGGCAAGAAGAAGGCGAAGTAATGCCCCCCAAGTCACGTAGCACCGGTCCGAAGAAGACCCAGAAGACGCGTCGCAGGGACAAGAAGAACGTCCCGCACGGCGCCGCTCACATCAAGAGCACCTTCAACAACACCATCGTGTCCATCACGGACCCCGCCGGAAATGTCATTTCCTGGGCGTCCTCGGGACACGTCGGCTTCAAGGGATCGCGTAAGTCGACCCCGTTCGCCGCTCAGCTCGCTGCAGAGAACGCAGCCCGCAAGGCGCAGGAGCACGGTGTCAAGAAGGTCGACGTCTTCGTCAAGGGACCCGGCTCCGGCCGTGAGACCGCGATCCGCTCGCTTCAGGCTGCAGGCCTCGAGGTCGGCACCATCTCCGATGTCACCCCCCAGCCCCACAACGGCTGCCGTCCGCCCAAGCGGCGTCGGGTCTAGCGGGAAGGATAGGTAGAAAAAAATGGCACGTTATACCGGACCCATCACCCGCAAGTCGCGTCGTCTGCGCGTCGACCTCGTCGGAGGCGACCAGGCGTTCGAGCGTCGTCCCTACCCGCCGGGCCAGCACGGCCGTGCGCGGATCAAGGAGAGCGAGTACCTGCTCCAGCTGCAGGAGAAGCAGAAGGCTCGCTTCACCTACGGCGTCATGGAGAAGCAGTTCCGTCGTTACTACCAGGAGGCGAACAACCGCCCCGGTAAGACCGGTGAGAACCTGCTCCGCATCCTGGAGTCGCGTCTCGACAACGTCGTGTACCGCGCCGGACTGGCTCGCACCCGCCGCCAGGCACGTCAGCTGGTCACGCACGGTCACCTCCTTGTGAACAACAAGAAGGTCGACATCCCCAGCTACCGCGTCTCGCAGTACGACATCATCGATGTCAAGGAGAAGTCGCTGTCGACGCTTCCGTTCCAGGTGGCGCGTGAGACCCAGGGCGATCGCCCGATCCCGGGTTGGCTGCAGGTTGTCGGCGGACGGCTCCGGATCCTGGTTCACCAGCTTCCCGAGCGTGCGCAGATCGATGTCCCGCTGCAGGAACAGCTGATCGTCGAGTACTACTCGAAGTAAGGCCTCCGGCCCGTGCGCCTTTCTGGTAGTTCCCACTACCAGAAAGGCGCACGGGCGCGCAGTGCCTTTCCCATCGTGGGCGTCAAATAGCGGACGCCCGTACAGGAGGAAATCCAATGCTCATTTCTCAGCGACCCACGCTGACCGAAGAGGTCATCGCTGACGACCGCTCGAAGTTCGTCATCGAGCCCCTCGAGCCAGGTTTCGGGTACACCCTCGGCAATTCGCTCCGCCGCACGCTGCTGTCTTCGATCCCCGGCGCTGCTGTCACCAGCATCCGCATCGACGGCGTTCTGCACGAGTTCACCACGGTCCCCGGTGTGAAGGAAGACGTCACCGACATCATCCTGAACCTCAAGGGCCTCGTCGTGAGCTCCGAAGAGGACGAGCCGGTCACCATGTACGTCCGTAAGCAGGGCCCCGGCGCTGTGACCGCAGGCGACATCGTGCCCCCGGCCGGCGTCACCGTGAACAACCCGGATCTGCACATCGCCACCCTGAACGACAAGGGAAAGCTGGAGATCGAGCTCGTCGTCGAGCGCGGTCGCGGCTACGTCCCCGCCGTCCAGAACAAGGCGTCCGGCGCCGAGATCGGCCGCATCCCGGTCGACTCGATCTACTCGCCGGTGCTCAAGGTCACCTACAAGGTGGAGGCCACCCGCGTCGAGCAGCGCACCGACTTCGATCGGCTCGTGCTCGATGTGGAAACCAAGAACTCCATCACCGCTCGGGACGCGCTCGCTTCTGCGGGCAAGACCCTGGTTGAGCTCTTCGGCCTGGCCCGTGAGCTGAACGTCGAAGCAGAAGGCATCGAGATCGGACCCTCGCCCGCCGAGGCCGATCACATCGCTTCCTTCGGACTGCCCATCGAGGACCTGGACCTCACCGTCCGTTCCTACAACTGCCTCAAGCGCGAAGGTGTTCACACCGTCGGTGAGCTTGTCGGCCGTACCGAGTCCGACCTGCTCGACATCCGCAACTTCGGACAGAAGTCCATCGACGAGGTGAAGGTCAAGCTGCATTCGCTGGGCTTGTCCCTCAAGGACAGCCCCGCGTCCTTCGATCCCACCACCGTTGCCGGTTACGACGCCGCCACCGGAACGTGGAGTGACACGGATGCCGGTTCCTTCGGCGATGCCGACGGTACCGAGGACTACGCCGAGACCGAACAGCTGTAGCCGCTTCCGGTCCTTTACTAGGAGATCATCATGCCCAAGCCCAAGAAGGGTGCCCGCTTCGGCGGGTCGGCTTCGCACCAGAAGGCGATTTTCGCCAATCTGGCTACCGCGCTCTTCGAGCACGGTCGCATCACCACCACCGAGTCCAAGGCGAAGGCCCTGCGGCCGTACGCCGAGAAGCTCGTGACGCACGCCAAGGCGGGAACCCTGGCGCACCGCCGCGAGGTTCTCAAGGTCATCCGCAACAAGGATGTCGTACACACCTTGTTCGCTGAGATCGGCCCGTTCTACGCGGACCGTGACGGTGGATACACCCGCATCATCAAGACGGTTCCCCGCAAGGGTGACAACGCTCCGATGGCCATCATCGAGCTCGTCAAGGAAAAGACCGTCACCTCCGAGGCCGACCGCGCACGTCGCGTGAAGGCGTCGAAGGATGCTCCGGTCGCGGCCCCCGCCGCGTCGGACGAGAACGTTGTCGACGCAGTCGAGGCCGAGGCCACCGCCGCCGAGGTCGCGAACGCTGACGCCGTCGTCGACGCCATCGAAGACGAGTCCGCCACCGCCGCAGATGCGACAGAGGCCGACGAGGCCAAGAAGGACTAGTCCACTTGGTTTCGGCACACGCTGAATCGAACGAGCCCGTCACCCCCTCTCGGGGCGACGGGCTCGTTCGATTGCGGCTGGACATCGCCTACGACGGAACCGAGTTTTCCGGGTGGGCTCGCCAGAACGGGCTGCGCACGGTCTGCGGGGAAATCGAGGAGAAACTCGGAGCCGTCCTGCGTACCCCCCTGCAACTGACGGTGGCGGGACGGACCGACGCAGGGGTCCACGCGGCAGGTCAGGTCGCGCACGTCGACGTTCCCGCCGAGTCGCTGCCGGACGATCCCTCCCGACTCGTCCGCAGACTCGCCCGCTTCCTTCCGAAAGATGTACGAATCACCCGCATCTCACGTGCGCCGCAGCATTTCGACGCGCGATTCTCGGCGATGCGCCGACACTACGAGTACCGCCTGACCACCGCGGAGTACGGAGCGGATCCCCTGCGTGCCCGCGACATCGTGTCGTATCCGAAGGTGCTCGACCTCGACGTAATGCGCTCCGCGTCCGCCAGACTGATAGGGCTGCACGACTTCGCCGCGTTCTGCAAGCGCAGAGAAGGGGCCACCACCGTTCGCGATCTGCAACGCTTCGACTGGGAACGTGACGAGGAGATCTTCACCGCATTCGTCAGCGCCGATGCCTTTTGCTGGTCGATGGTTCGCAGCCTCGTCGGTGCCGTACTCGCCGTGGGGGAGGGCCGCCGCGACCTCGGG
This sequence comes from Rhodococcus sp. USK13, assembly GCF_018343855.1. NCBI lineage: Bacteria > Bacillati > Actinomycetota > Actinomycetes > Mycobacteriales > Nocardiaceae > Rhodococcus > Rhodococcus sp. USK13. The sequence continues at coordinate 3,342,555 of NZ_CP069242.1, forward strand.
TGGGTGGACGAGTTGCTGCGAGAGCGGTCGAGGGCAAGTTCGATCCTGGTGGCACCCGCGCACGGTCTGTCGCTGGTTCGGGTCGACTATCCCGACGACGCCGATCTTGCGGCGCGCAATGAAGTCACCCGTGACATTCGCACTCTGCCCGAAGGTTGCTGTGGCGACTGACTGAGGCGGAAAAACTCGCGGCCGACGAAGCCAATCGGGCTGTGCAAGAATCCGCATCATGCCATCAGAAATTCGTGTTCGAGTGGAGGATGCACGCAGCCGCACAGCCAAGGTCGGGGTCACGACCCCCAAGGGGCCGTTCGAGTTGCACGTCGACGCGAACGTCGACGTCGATAGATCGGCCACACCGTGGCTCCCTGCGCTGTCGGTTGTCGCGATGCGTCTTCATACCGATCTGATCTTCTCGGATCCAGTCGACGCTCTCGCGTTGTCGAATCTTCCGCACGCTCAGCGGATTCTGCGCGATTGGTACCCGAGACGGTATTCGTCGGTAAGGGTGGAGGCAGACGAGGTAGCCGGGTGGGATGCTGGTTCGCAGCGGGGAGTGGGTTGCTTCTTCAGTGGAGGTGTCGACTCCTTTCACTCGGCAATCGCAGCGAGCGAACGCATTACGCATCTGATTTTCGTTCACGGGTTCGACATCAAGCTTTCGGATGTCGAGTTGGCGGCGAAGGCGGAGGCGGGAGCGCGAAACGCGGCGGATGCGCTCGGCAAGACGCTTGTCGTCGTCAGGACGAATCTCAGGCAGCTCTCGGACAAGGCGAGGTGTCTGTGGGGCACCGACTATCACGGAGCAGCGCTGGCGACCGTCGCGCACTCGTTGTCGGATCACATCCACACCGCGCTCATTCCGTCCTCCTTTCAGGAGGCTGATCTGCATCCCTGGGGTACGCATCCGGATCTGGACCCGTTGTGGTCGAGTAGTGCGGTGCGGCTGGAGCACTACGGCACGTCGTTGACGCGGACGGAGAAAATTGCGTTCCTCGCGCGAAACGACGTCGCGATGGACAATCTGAGGGTCTGCTGGAAGAACCGTGACGGCAAGTTCAACTGTGGCCGGTGTGAGAAGTGTGTTCGCACAATGGTCAGCCTTCGTGCCGCCGACGGCGCATCCCGCACTCTCCCTCACCGTGTGACACCGGAGGCAGTGAACCGTCTGTCGCTCAGCGGCACCGGCACGCTCTTCGCCCTGGAAAATCTGAACGCGTTACGAGAGTCCCGGGTCCGGGACCTGGAGTTGGAGACGGCACTCGAGCGCGCCATTCGGCGAGGGCGTACGCGGGACAAGGTTCTCGGTGGAATCACCCGACGCTGGCTGGGTATGACGAAGGGATAGGTGTCAGCAGCGTGGCTAGGCGTCGTTCGTATACCGGCGGGTATCGCGATGGTGCAGTAACGTGCAGGATGCCCCGAGGAAGTTCCCAGCCGTGAGGATTTCATGAACGACCCTTTGGACGATCTGCAACGAGCAACCATCGCTGCGCTCGCACCCACTGTGCAGCATGGACAGTCGGTCGCTCTCCTCGACTATCCGGCGCATTTCAATGCGGGTGACCTTCTCATCTACCAGGGGACGCTCAGCTATCTGGCCAGGATGGGTGCGAGCGTGGATTACGTCTGCGCGCTGCACACCTATGACACGAAGGTTCTGTCCGCGTGTGTTCCCGAAGGACCGTTGCTGTTGAATGGCGGCGGGAATTTCGGCGATCGATGGTTCGGCTACCAAAAGTTCCGTGAGCGCGTGATCGCGGAGCATCCGGAACGAAGAATCGTTCAGATGCCACAGACCATCGAGTTCCACGACGACGCAGCGCTGGCGAGGGCGCAGCGAATCTATGCGCAGCATCCCGATCTCACGTTGCTGATGCGGGACCGGCGCGGTTATGAACTAGCCCGTGAACTGTTTCCCGAGAACACCGTCGTCTTCTGTGCCGATGCAGCATTGGGAGTCGGAAGGATCGCGCCCTCCGCCGAACCCACGCGCGATATCGTACTTCTCAAACGCCGCGACCCCGAATCCGTTCAGTCCGCGAAGAGCCTTCCGGCCTCACTCGCGTCGGCGTACATGACGGATTGGCACGTCAGTGCCGCCGACAACGCCCAGTGGTGGCCCACGACGCTCGGACTTCTGCTACTGAACAAGCTGCCGGGTGTTCGGTCCCGTATGTACCCGCTGACGCGCCGTGCCTTCGACTGGCAAGCGGACATGGTGGTCGACAATGCAGTGGCGATCTTGTCGCAGGGGCGGCTCGTGGTCACCGATCGGCTGCATGCGGGAATCCTTGCCGTACTGATGGGCAAGCCTGTCGTCCTGGTCGACAATGCCAACAAGAAGGTGTCCAGAATTCATGGCGACTATCTGAGCAATTTCCCGGATACCCACCTCGCCGAGAATTTCGATCACGCGGCCGAACTTGCCGGGCAGCTCGTTTCCTGATGAGCGAAATCGAGCCCGTCCGGTTAGAACTCATCATCGGATCGACCAGGGTCGGGCGCATTGCCCCCGTCGTGGCGAACTGGTTCGTCGAACGCGCTCGCACATATCCTCACGTGGAACTGGGCGTCATCGACTTGCTCGAAACCTCGCTGCCTCAGAACCTCGACGATTCTCCCGCCACCGACGCGTTCCGGGCACGGGTGGGGCGCGCCCACGGATTCGTGGCCGTCACATCCGAGTACAACCATGGGTATCCGGCCGCCTTGAAGACCGCATTCGACAGTGTGAAACATGAGTGGCGCGCAAAGCCCATCGGCTTCGTGTCGTATGGGGGAGTGTCGGGCGGCTTGCGTGCGACCGAGCAACTGCGCCAGGTCGTGGCGGAATTACACATGGTTTCGGTGCGTCAAAGTGTGAGCTTCCACCAAGTGCGCAAGAAGTTCGACGACAACGGTCGCACCACTGATGGCGCCGCCGTCGACTCGGCGGATCGGATGCTCGCGCAGTTGGTCTGGTGGGCCCGTGCTGTGCGACTCCAGCGTGCGACCGAGAGCTACCCCGGTTAGGACTGGTAGGCCGGCTGGTAATCGTCTACCGCGCGGGGCCGTCCGATGAATGCCGTTTCGGAGGAAATGGTGACCAGCATCAACTCGATACTCGTCCCGCCGGTCGACAGGAGAATCCGATCACCCATCGCGCTCGGCTGGACAATGGACAGGTCGGGTTCGGCGCCCGGCCACTGGCTGGGCTCGGCATAAAGGTAGAGAGCAGTGACGCCGGCCCGCGGGGTCGAAGCTTCGACACCGTCGAACACTACGGTGTTGAACCTGTTGTCGGATTGGGAATGTCCCGCGACGCGCAGGCGGTCGGGCGTGGCGATCGAGTCGATCAGGGACGACCATGCATCGGGTCGATCTGTCTGGATGAGGACCCGGGCCCCAGTGGCGACGGCACGGAACACGAGTTGCTGGGCGAGGTACAGCTCGCCCGCGACGTACACCATGCCGACGCCCGGGCCGAAGATGCGTGCTGTGATCCCATGACCGTAGTCGTCGGATCCGATCAACTGGCCACACCCCGCCGGCGGCAACTGCAGGTGTCGCACTGCGTCGACCGGCACATCGGCCATAGGCATCACAGCGTCCAGATCAGACACTGCCACAGGAAGATTGGACAGCAAACTTTCTTTGTGGCGGCCTCGCATCGAGACGAGCCCGTGCACAGCGAATGGTTCCGGCATCGTCCGGGTGGTGATCCGACATCCGGCGCCGATCAGTACCTGCCCGTCGTTGGCGCTCGGTCGTAGCCGAATGGTCACGGTGGTGCCGAGACTGGACGGCACCCACAGTTTCGCGAGCAAATCTTTGGAGAGAAAGCACGGATCGACGCTGTATCCGGTATTGCATACCCCCGGCAACAGAGCATGCTTCCACGTCTGAGTGAGAGATCTCGGGTCGACACCGCGGCTGACGACTAGTGCTGCGGAATCGATCTCGGGTGCTGTGAGAATTCGGGCCCGGCATCCCGCGTCGGCGAGTGCGCGTACGACGCGACTTGCCGCGATGGTAATGGCGCGAGAGGCGCCGTGCTCACCACCGCCGCGGCGCGCGACGGCCTCGACACTGCCGGTCGCGTCGAATCGGAGGGCGACCCACACCGTCCGGGTGGCTGTCGCGGGAAGGGGAGCGACCAGGCGGTCGTAGACATCGGTGGCCGGCGTGCCCGCGGCGGCGCGATACCCATGGCTGACGATATCGATGCCGCTGAGCGAGATATCGTGCTGGACAATGCATCCTATGAGCGCCTCGGTGGGAAGGTCGTGCGTCGACTGGAAGCCGTCCCGGGTGATCTGGGTCAGGCTTCCCGCCGGCGGAAGGACCTCGACCACCGCGACCACGCTTGCGCCGTCCCACCGCAAACCGACGGACTGTCCTGTCGGACCGGCGAAACTGACGGTGCGGGAGCGCGGGACCTTCGGTGTCGTGAAGTAGCGCAACGCCGTTCGCGCCCAGACCAGGGTCGACCACCCGCCGATGGGTACGACCGCCAGGAGCGCGACGACGACGGCGAGTATGACGGCGCACCACCACACCACTCCGCACACCGAGGCCAGTGCCCCGGCCAGAACTCCCACAATTTGCGCGACAACGACCTCGGTCGCCGAAACGCGATGTGCCAACGGCCAGCTTGTGACGTGCGAACGGTCCACGGTGCCTCCCCCGAATACCTGAACCCAGGCAGACCCGTACCCGTCCGCCGTGACGACTGTGATCCGAACTGTACTGTGTCACCCCGAGCGCTGTGCAGCACGGGGGAGGAACAATGGCTGTAACACCCACCACTCGGTGGCAGGTCAACGGGTATCGCTTTCTGGTCAGACGGATGGAACACGCACTGGTGCGGCGTGACGTACGAATGTTGCACGACCCTATGCGGTCACAGTCGCGCGCACTCGCGGTGGGGGTGGTGATCGCCTCGCTAGGACTCGCGGGGTGTGCAGCGCTGGCGCTGTTCCGGCCCCAGGACAAAATCGGTGACGCGTCCATCGTCGTCGGCAAGGATTCCGGTGCGATGTTCGTGGTCATGGGGGACACGCTGCGCCCGGTGCTCAATCTGTCGTCTGCCCGCCTCATTGTGGGGCAGGCCGAGAAGCCGGTAATCGTCAAAGAATCGGAGATCGACACTCGGCCCCGCGGGGCGCTGGTCGGAATCCCCGGTGCGCCGTCGGCGCTCCCGCCGGGTGACGCAGCAGCAAAGACACCGTGGGCCGTATGCGACTCGGTCGGGGCGGACGGACATCGTGCGGTCACGACCTCCGTAGTGGTCGGTGAGCCGGACCCGATCGAGGGCGGGGGAGGCCTCGCCCGCGACCAGGCGCTGCTGGTGTCCACCTCGGACGCCGCCTATCTGATGTATAACGGCACCCGCGCGAAGATCGACCTGCACGACCCTGCGATCACCCGTGCCCTCGGCCTCGAGAATGCCACGCCACGACCGGTAAGCCTCGGATTCGTCAACGCGGTTCCCGAAGTGCCGCCGCTGGTCGCGCCCAGCATCCCGGGAGCAGGGAGCCAGCCACGGTTTACTCTGCGCGACAAAGTGATCGGGTCGGTGTTCCAGGTAGTGATCGGATCGGAAACCACCCACTACGTCGTGTTGCGGGACGGAATTCAGAAGATCAGTTCCGCTGTGGCAAACCTCATCTTCCTTTCGGATTCGCACGGGGATATCGAGATGTCGAGTGTCTCGCCGGACGCCACCAACCGAATTCCTTCGGTGGAGCAGATCGCCGTGTCGAGCTTCCCGGAGTCGGCACCCGAGATCGTCGACGCCATCTCGAGTCCGGTGAGTTGCCTGATCTGGAAACCTTTGCGCGGACAGGACGAGACCGCAGCGAGTGGTCCGGCCGCCGAGTTGTCCCTTATTGCAGGACGTAGTCTCCCCATCCCCGATGGTGCGCACACGGTGAAGCTGGCGCAGGCGGACGGCGGCGGGGACAGTGCCGATTTCGTCTACGTCGAACCCGGTTCGGGGGGATTCGTGCAAGCGACCGGTATCGAACCCCACAGCACCCGGCGAGACAGCACGTTCTTCGTGGCTGACACCGGAGTACGGTTCGGCGTTCCCGACGCAGACGCCGCGAAAGCACTGGGGGTGACAGCCGAGCCGCCGCTCGCTCCGTGGCAGATACTCGGACTCCTCGCGCCGGGCCCCACGCTCGCGAAGTCCTCCGCGCTCGTCGCACACGACGGGGTGGCGCCCGACCCGGACCCGGCCGCAGTCGCCTCCGGTTCGAACTGAAACACCGAACTGCCAACTCGGGCCGACGCACATTCGCGTCGGCCCGGGTTGACTCGGAGAACGAGTCAGCTTCGGTGCTGCGTCGCGGACTGCAATTTCCGCCTGAGTGGGAATGACGCCAGCACTCCGAGGGTGAGCAGTGCAGCGAGCGAGCCGACCGCTACCAACGCGACATCGCGAGGGCGGTGATCGGGCTGAGTAACTGCAGGAAGGGCCTCCAGGGGGACCGAGCGTGCGGCGCCGTCGGTTGCTGCGCCGCCCGTCGGAACATTCGCAGATACGGCTGCGAGCGGGTCGATGACGCCGTGCCCGACAAACGGATTCCACCCTTCCGCGGGCGCATGCGCCGTGGCCTCGATACGCGCGATGACCTGCTGGGCCGACAATTGAGGAAACCTGGAGCGAACCAGGGCGACGGTGGCCGAGACATAGGGGGCCGCGAAGCTGGTGCCGTTGACGGGTTCTGCGCTTCCCTGAGCGCTGTACACGGTATTCGTCAGATCGCCCGTCGTCGGATGCAGTGAGGTAAGGCCCGATCCCGGGGCCGCGACGTCGACCCAGGGGCCCGCGAGGCTGAAGTCACTCACCCGACCGTCGGACTCGACCGACCCGACGGTCAGGACGTAGTCGTCGTACCACGCCGGGCTGGCGATGGTGCTCACCGAATCCCACAGGTCGGCTCCGGGTCGGAGCGGGTCGGCCGCCGGATTCTGAATCTTGCATTCCGCGGATCCATAGTTGCCCGCGGCAGCAACCACCACGACGTCCTTCACCGTCGCCGCATATTTGACGGCTGCGCCGAGATAGCGGTCGCCGCCGCCGATTCCTTCTGCCGCAGTCTTGCAGGCGACTTCGGAGATGTTGATGACGTTGGCACCCATGTCGGCGGCGCGCCGGACAGCGGCGGCCATGGTCGCGACGTTGCCGTATCCACCGACCGAGTTGCCGGCGTTGTCGACCTGATCGGTCTGCCCTGCGGGACTGTAGGCACTGCTCGATTGCCGGATTGCGAGGATGCGGGAGTCCGGAGCGCCGCCGGAGAAACCGGACCCGGGAACCTGTCGTGCGGCGATGAGGCCTGCGACGAGCGTTCCGTGAGCGTCACAGTCGGTTGTCCCGGTCTCGGTCCCGACCAGGTCACCACCATCGACGAGACCGGGAAGTCGCGGATGCCGCGCCACCCCGGTGTCGATGACCGCGACGAGCTGCCCGGCGCCCCGACTGATCGGCCACACCGAACGAAAATCGAGGTCCCGCTGAGCCACCGGGACTTCCGGACCATCGGGCACCCGTACGGCATCTTTGCACGGTCTTCGCTTCTCCACTTTGGTGCCGTCCTTCGGCGGAACCAGTCCCACGTCGATGGGTGCGGGTACCACTGCCACGGCGTTGCCTTCACCCAGTGCTGCGATGAGGGCCACCACCGCGGTGGCCAGAACCAGGCGACCCAGCCGCCGCATCACAGCCCGCGCATCAGCGAGTAGAGGCCGGTCACCCAGCACACCAGCGGGATGATCGACGTGATCAGGGCGAGGTCGATCAATTCGGCGACGCGTCGCATGACGGGCGAGAACGTCTGCCGCGGGGCGATGATGCCGAGGACCAGCCCGCCCGCTGCGAACAGCATTGCCACGGCGAACAGAACTATCGCGTAGTCGGGGACGGCGACCGCAGCTGCGGTGAGCAGCAGTACGAGGATCGTCACGCCGCCGCCGATCAGCGGAACGGCCTGCTCGGCGCTGCTGTAGGTGCGTCCCCGGAACATCAGGACGGTCGCGGTTGCAACGGCCAGACACAAACCGGGCCAGTAGATCTCGCCGTGCAGGGTGGGCTGGGCGGCCAGGAGTGCGCCGCTGACCGCGAGGATGGTCATGGCGGTGACGAGTCCGGTGAGATACCTGCGCGCACGTGTGGCGCGTTGGGCAAGGGAATCGAACGACGGCATCGTGGTCTCGTCGTCCGGATCGTCCTCGGAAGGATCGACCGAGGTACCCGGTGCGGGAACAGGCGGCAGTGGCAGCTTCGCCAGCAGTATCGCCACGCGAGCCGATGAGGCGAGCCCTGTCAATGCGGCGGCGACGACACCGGCGGCCACCGCGGGCGCTGCGGTGTCGGTCGTCGCCGATACCAACGCGGCGAGGGTCCCGAACAGGGAGGCTACCGCCAGAGCCGTGAAGACTCTCAGCCCCACACCACCGAGTCGCAGCGCGAGGACCGCGGTGGTGCCCGACAGTGCGAGCCCGAGGAGCAGGTGGGCAGCGGTCAAGTCGCCGGGGACGAAGAGCATCCCGGCGGCGAAGGCCGGCGGAACGGCGCACCCGCTGAGAACGACGGAACTGGCTGCGTCACCGTAGATGCGGCCGGTGACCGCACCGGCGACGAGGAAGAGGAGGGCCGATGTCAGTGCGCAACCTGCACCGACGAACCCGTCCGTCCCGGATTCGGACCACAGCAGCGCGAACGAGCCGATCACCGTTCCGAGCCCGGCGGCGGCCGAACCGACGACCCGTGCGGAGCCGCGCGTCCATTCCCGGTCCGCATCGGCATCGGCGATGGCGACGTTGTACATGATGTCGTCGAACAGGGGCGGCGGGGCACTGTCCTGCACACTCTGCAGGACCAGGAGGTCGCCGTCGCGAATACCGTGCTCGTGCAACGTCAGCGTGGTCGAGAGCGGGGACTGACCGATCTTCGCGAGAACCCACTCGCTCGGTTCGTACTGCTCGAGTGAATCGTCGAAGTCATTGGTGCTGCGATGGCTGCGGATCGTGTCGACGATCCCCGGAACGAGGATGGCGATCGGAACACCGAACGGCACCGCCATGTCGACCTGTGAATGGGTCGAGAGCACGGTGATCCGGCACAGGTCTGCTGCGGCACTCGGACGCGTGGACGGCGCGGACGCGCGCGACTCGTCATGGGCGATGGACAATACGATTTCCCCCCACTTTGCGACGCACATCCCACCCTGCGTCGTTACGGCACTGATCGACGACCACTCGGAGGCCGTCGTCCGATTCGATCACGGGAACACTACGTGAGCCGGGCCGCAGCCTCCAGTGGGCATCCGGCGAAAATGCCTCCTGTATGTCGGATCCCTCGGAATGGGTTAATCTCTGACTTCGCGGGCCGAGCCCAGGGGGGCAACCGGAAGTTCCGGATCGGATCTGATGCACGGTTCGGGTCGGTTGGCGTCATGGGGGGACGGGCAGTGAGCACTATTCGCTTCGTGCGTAAAGCGCGGCGAGAAGTTCCGCGTATTCCGGGCGGCGAGGTGAGTCTGCAGGCTCCGCCGGAAATCCCGAGATTGGTCCCGGGAAATCTGCTCACGAAGCTTCTCCCCCTCGTGATGGTCGTCGCGATGGTCGGCATGATGGCGTTGATGTTCACGTCGGGTATGGCTCGCAACCCCATGTCGATGCTGTTCCCCCTCATGATGATGGTCTCGATGCTCGGCATGCTGGCGGGTGGCGGTCGCAGCGGTCCCAAGGCAGCGGAAGCGAACGAAGACCGCAAGGACTACCTGCGCTACCTCGATCAATTACGGCGTGATGTCGCCGAGACCGGCGAGCAACAGCGCAAGGCGCTCGACTGGAGCCATCCCGAACCCGGCCTGCTCTGGACCATCGCGGGAACGGCCCGCATGTGGGAGCGCCGTGTCACCGACCCGGACTATTGTCATGTGCGCGTGGGGCGGGGCAGTCAGCGGCTCGCCACTCGTCTCATCGCGCCTGAAACGGGACCGGTGGAAGATCTCGAACCCGTTGCCGCCGTGTCTCTTCGCCGATTCGTCCGCGCGCACTCGGTGGTCCAGGAGTTGCCCACCGCAGTCTCGTTGCGGGGGTTCGCCGCCATCTCCGTCGAGGGTGAGCGTGGGGCGGCCCGTTCCCTGGTCCGGTCGATGCTCATGCAGTTGTGCGCCTTCCACGGTCCCGACAACCTGCTCGTTGCGGTCGTGTGCGGTCCCGACACCCAACACGAGTGGGACTGGGCGAAGTGGCTGCCGCACGCCCAGCACCCGGATTCCTCCGACGGCGTGGGTTCTTCCCGGATGATCTACGGATCGATTCTCGAACTCGAGTCCGCGCTCGGCCCGCAGCTGGCAATGCGGAATCGCTTCTCCCGCAATGCTCCGGCTGCTCCGGGCGTGCCCCAGTTCGTCCTCGTCATCGACGGCGGAATCCTCGAAGGCGAGTCGGGCATGATCACCGACGGGGGAGTGGATTCGGTGACCGTCCTCGACATCGCCGGATTCTGCCCGCGGTTGACGGCCACCCGCGGTCTCCAGCTGGTGGCACAGGACGGGTCGCTCGGGGCCCGCAGCGGTACCGGTGTCGAGATGTTCGCGACGGCCGACCTCGTCAGCGCGCATCAGGCGGAAACTCTTGCGCGTCGCCTCGCGCCGTACCGTACGACGTCGCACACATCGGTCGACACGGGAGACGACGATCAACCCGCACAGACATGGAGCCAAATGCTCGGTGTCGGCGACGTCGGCCGGCTCAACCCCGATCACGCGTGGCTGCCCCGGCAGGGTCGCGCCCGCTTACGCGTCCCTATCGGCGTAGGAGTCGACGGGAATCCGGTCGAGATCGACCTCAAAGAGTCCGCGGAAAACGGCATGGGGCCTCATGGGCTGTGCATCGGAGCTACCGGATCGGGAAAGTCCGAGTTCCTCCGAACGCTGGTGCTGGGTCTCATCGCTACTCATTCGCCCGATGCACTCAACCTCGTACTGGTCGATTTCAAAGGTGGCGCCACCTTCCTCGGCCTCGAGGAGGCTCCCCACGTCGCCGCGGTGATCACCAACCTTGCCGAAGAACTGGCCATGGTCGACAGAATGCGCGACGCGCTGGCCGGGGAGATGAATCGCCGGCAGGAATTGCTGCGCTCGGCCGGAAACTTCGCCAACGTCACCGACTACGAAAAGGCGCGTCAGGCAGGCGCAGACCTCGACCCGCTGCCGGCGCTCTTCATCGTGGTCGACGAATTCTCGGAATTGCTCAGTCAGCAGCCCGAATTCGCTGATCTCTTCGTGGCCATAGGACGACTCGGTCGATCGCTGCACATCCACCTGCTCCTGGCGAGCCAGCGACTCGAGGAAGGGAAGCTTCGCGGTCTCGACAGCCACCTCTCGTACCGGATCGGGCTCAAGACATTCTCCGCCAACGAATCGCGCACAGTGCTCGGTGTCCCGGACGCCTATCATCTGCCCGCCACTCCCGGCGCCGGTTACCTCAAGTGCGACTCGGCCGAAATCGTGCGCTTCCAGGCCTCTTACGTGTCGGGAACCTACGAGGGCGGTCACGTCGACAGCGTCCGACGGCCGGGCGAGGCGCCCGTCGAGCTGCGCCCGAAAATTTTCACCGCCGCCCCCGTCGCCGTCGACGTCGTCGACATACCGGAAGAACCGTTCTCCCTCGACATCAACGAGGAACATGCGGAAACTCGGACGACCATCGACGTCGTCGTCGAACGCATCCGCAACCGCGGTTCGAGAGCGCACGAGGTGTGGCTTCCCCCGCTCGACGCGGCACCGACTCTCGACGCGCTGCTGCCGAGGTCGATACTCACCGAACCAGTCCCGGCGCTCAGTGCGCTGCGTGCACCGATCGGGATCATCGACAGGCCCTACGATCAGCGGCGGGACCTGCTTGTGGTGGACCTGTCCGGTTCCACCGGAAACATGGCGGTGGTCGGTGGCCCGCAGTCGGGGAAATCGACTGCGATCCGAACGGTGATCATGTCGCTCGCCGCCACTCATTCGGCCGAGCAGGTGCAGTTCTATTGCCTCGACTTCGGCGGTGGCACGCTTGCCGGACTGTCGGGCCTGCCGCATGTCGGTTCGGTTGCCAACCGTCTCGACGTCGACCGGGTTCGCCGCACCGTCGCCGAGATGAACACGATCGTGCGACAGCGTGAAGCCCGATTTCGCGACCTCGGGGTCGAATCCATGGCCGAATTCCGGCGACTACGCGCTACCGATCCGTCCAGCGGCGCCCCTGCCGCCGGGGTCGCCGAAGATCCTTTCGGCGACGTGTTCCTCGTCGTCGACGGCTTCGGTAGCATCCGGCAGGATTTCGAAACCCTGGAACAACAGATCATCAACCTTGCGGCACAGGGCCTGTCGTACGGCGTCCACGTCGTCATCACGGCGTCTCGGTGGGGCGAAGTGCGGCCGGCCCTCAAGGACCAGCTCGGCACTCGCATCGAACTCCGGTTGGGTGATCCCGCGGACTCCGACCTCGGTCGTAAGACCGCTGCGCTCGTGCCGGAAGGCAGGCCGGGTCGAGGCATGACGCGCGACAGTCTGCATCTGCTGGTCGGCCTCCCCCGGATCGACGGGAACTCTGACCCCGCCGACCTTGCGTCCGGTGTCGCGCATGCCGTGTCGTCGATCGCTGCCACCACCCATGGCCGCCATGCTCCTGCCGTACGCATGTTGCCGGGACAGATCACTCGCGAGGCGGTTCTCGACGCCGCCGGTTCGTGGCCCTCCTACCTGGACCCGACCGAGAAGTGCCTCCAGATTCCGATCGGACTCGACGAGGCCGAACTGGCGCCCACATTTCTCAACTTCGCCGTGCAACCACACTTCCTGGTATTCGGGGACAGTGAATGCGGCAAGACGACGCTGCTGCGCAACATCTGCGAGGGCATCATGGCGTCGAACACCGCTGGACAGGCGAAGATCATCCTCGGTGACTATCGGCGCACCATGCTGGGGGTGGTGGAATCGGAGCACCTCGCCGCCTATGCGCCGTCGTCGGGCGTGCTGACCAAGAACATGAATGACCTCGCGGTTGTGCTCGAATCGCGGATGCCGCACCCGCAGATCAGCCAGCAACAAATTCGAGAGCGTTCCTGGTGGACGGGGCCGGACATCTTCGTTGTCATCGACGATTACGACCTCGTCGTGACCTCGAGCGGCAATCCGGTGGCCGCGATCGTCGAGTACCTTCCCCATGCGAAGGACATCGGATTCCACCTCGTCATCGCGCGCCGTTCCGGTGGCGCGGCACGGGCGCTGTACGAACCGGTCATTGCACGCATGCGTGATCTGGCATCCGCCGGCTTGGTGATGAGTGGAAACCGAGACGAAGGCAACCTCATCGGAACCGTACGGGCAAGTGCCATGCCCCCCGGGCGGGGCACGTTGGTGACGCGCGGCGGCAGCGGACTGATCCAGCTCGCATGGATGCCACCGCAGTGAGGTCCGCGGTCGCGATTCACCTCACTGAATCCGGCATGTGGTCGTGTTGTCAGGACAGGGCGGTGGAGGGGCTGCCCTCGGTCCGTGTCGCAACCGACGGTTCGTTGATCACTTCGGTGCGCGAGACTTCTTCCACCGAGTCGTCACCGCTGTGCTCTATCGACGACGAGTACATCGATGTGGGCGGTGGTATCGCTCCGGTCCCGGACGTGCTCGCCGCCGTTCTCCGTGGCGCGGTCGAGGCCGTGGCGGGCGGGCCGTCCGTCGGTGCGGTGCTGACATACCCGACCGAGTGGGGCACGGCGCGACAGCAGGTTCTGGCCGACGCAGGCTCGGCGATCGCCGCCGACACCGTGCTTGAGCCCGTGGCGGTTGCCGTAGCCGCAGTCGCCGGCCTGGCCGAGCGCGACAGCACCTGGGCGGTCGTCGAATGCCGGGCGACGGGCACCACTTCCACTTACGTGGCGGCAACATCCGGTGACTACCGCGTCGTGGAAGTCGAGCACGAATCCTCGCTGGTCGTCGACGATCTCGATCGGCAGGCCGAGGCAATCACGGAGCTGGTCGGGCGCGTCTGCCGAGGCCGGGCGCTCGACGGCATTCTGGTGACGGACCACATCGACACCCGGCATGATCTGGCACCTGTACGGCGTGCGGTCGTGGCTGCCTTCGGCCGTGAGGTACCGGTCGAGAGCGTGTCGGGTGTGGACATCGTTCGCGCGCTCGCAATGCCGCGCAGCGATGGGGTACACGAGCAATCGATCGTCGCGATACCTCAGAGGAATTGGCTCCAACCGGTTCTGCAGCGGGAGCAACAGGAACGGACGAGGAGGTCGTGGCCGACGTTCGTCGCGGTCGCAGCGGCCCTGGCGGTGGTGACCGGAGCCGGAGTTGCCTTCATCCAATCAACCCTCCATTCCGTCTCGACGTCGACCGTCGAGGGTGTTGTTGCAGAATCACAGTCGCCTTCGGCTCCGGCGTCGTCGTCCGTTGCACCATCGCAGTCCACGATTCCTTCGACGGCGGCGGGCACGGGACGGGAAGTGTCGGTCGGGGGAGTTCGTCTCACGGCGCCCGACCGATGGCGGGAGCGGCCACAGTCGGCGACACCGTTCCGGATCGAACTGGTGCCCGACGGTGGCGCGGACAGACGAATCATCGTGATGCAGAACAACCTCCAGGGCGGTGCCGGGTACGACGAGGTCGCGGTCACGCTTGCGGCGAAAATCGCGCAGCGCGGCAGACCCGAGCTGTTCGCCGAACTGGAGAAGGACGTCGTGTTCGGTGGGAGACCGGGTATCACGTACAGCGAATTCCCGGACGAGAACTCCGCGGTGAGGTGGCACGTCGTCGTCGAACGTGACCTCCAGGTCAGCGTGGGATGTCAGTTCCTGTCGGCGGAATGGGCCGAAATCGAAGCCGAGTGTGAGCACGTCGTGCGGTCACTGGAAGTCGATGAGTGAACCCGACGGGCGACAGAGCCGAAAACTTCCACTGTGGTGGAACCGATTGGACGGTTGATGCGTCCAATCATGTGTAGGGGTGGATCGGGCAGTCCAGTGGGGGCCGCCACACCAGACGATCAGAAGGAGTTCCCATGGCGGGAGTTGTTACCGATGTCGGCCAGATGGAGGCCGCGGCTAACCATGTGGAGACGGTGAATGGGCAGCTGCAAGCCACTATCGCCGGCCTCAAGGGGCGTTGCGAAGAATCGTCCTCGGCTTGGGCGGGTGGCGCGCAGGATGCGTTCCAGGCACTCATGGTCCGCTACAACGATGCGTCCCGTCGGATGCAGGATTCGCTCGCCGAAATTGCCGTGAAGATTCGCGAGAACGGCAAGGGGTACGACGCCGCAGAGCAGGCCAACCAGGATGCGATCCATTCTGCCGGAGCTTCGGGATCGCTCGATCTCTGACATGCGTTCCGAGTTCGACACCGGTTACACAACAACAAGGAGCATGGAATGTCATTGAAGTACGGATTTGCCGAGCTGCAGGCCCTGGCGAGCGACATCAGGTCGAACGAGGGAAAGCTGCGCGAAACCCACGACGAGCTCCAGGGCTACGTGCAGGGTCTGGTCGCGCAGTGGGAGAGCGGTGCCCAGCAGAACTACCAAGCGGTGCAGGCCAAGTGGGACGGCGCACACAACGACCTGCTCCAGGTACTCCAGACGATCGCCAAGGTCGTCCAGGACGGCGCTGTCGACATGCAGAGCGCCGAGGACAGGAACGCTGCTGCCTGGCTCTGACAATCCTGTGATGTGCGACAGTGCCCCAGCAATCGACGGATGCTGGGGCACTGTCGTCAGAGGTGCGGCGAAATCTCGGTGACGTCAGCCGGCCGGTGGAATCAATCTGCTCAACACCACGCTGCTCTTCGTCTGGAGTACCGCTGGTTCCGACCGGAGATTCTCGAGCGTCCTCTCGAGGTGAGCGGTGTCGGTCGTCCGGACGCGCAGCAGTGCGTTGGCGTCACCCGTGATGGTGTACGCCTCCTGTACTTCGGCGTGTCGAGAGACGATGCGCGCGATCTCGACCGCGGAGGTACGTCCGTCGCAGTACAGCTCGACGAAGACCTCCACACCGTGTCCGAGTGCCTGCGGGTCGAGTGACGCGTGAAAACCGGTAATGACCCCTGAGTCGACCAGTCGGTCGACGCGCCGTTTCACCGCCGGAGCGGACAAGCCCACCTCGGCGCCGATGGTGGCAAAGCTCGACCTCGCGTTGCACTCCAGTTGCGCAACGATCAGTCGGTCCAAGGTGTCCAGGCGCAACGAATCGTCCATACAGAGCAACGCTAGCGCATTGTTTGTCGCTGAGGGAGGGCGGATACTTTCTCTCAGCACCATCGGAGAACGGGGGGAACGTGCCACCGACTGTGGATAGCGGCCCGGGAAGCGCAGTGCGGGACGCGACCGGGCCTGTGGCGAGTGCCGGCCGGCGCGGTTACCCCCGCACCTACCTGATGTGTCCACCCACCTACTTCGATGTCGTCTACGCGATCAACGACTGGATGAGTCCGGGCGAGCAGGTCGATCGGCCCCGGGCGCTCGCGCAGTGGCACACCCTGGTGGACACGTATCGAGCGCTGGGTCACGAGGTCGTGGTCATCGATGCCGTCGAGGGGCTCCCGGACATGGTGTTCGTCACCGACAGTGGCGTGGTGGTCGACGGTGTCGCTCTCGGCGCCCGCTACCGATGTGCTCAGAGGCGAGCGGAAGCGGGCCACGTTCTTCGATGGTTCCGCGAGAACGGACTGCTCAAACCTAGATTGCCGCGTTTCGTGAACGAGGGCGAGGGCGATTTCCTCGTGGTCGGTGACGTGATTCTCGGGGGTACCGGCTTCCGGTCCGACCCTCGATCCCATGCGGAGGCTGCCGCGCATCTCGGGCGTCCTGTAGTTCCGCTGACTCTGGTGGATTCGCGCTATTACCACCTCAACACCGCCCTCGGAGTACTCGACAATGCGACAATCGCCTACCTTCCCGCCGCCTTCTCTCCGGAGAGCCTCCTCCTGTTGCGCCGGATGTTTCCGGACGCGGTGATCGCCGAGGAGAGTGATACGCAGTGGCTCGGCCTCAACCTGGTGAGCGACGGACTTCATGTCGTCTTGCCCGCGCAGGCGACGCAGCTGTCGGATCAGCTGGTGGACCGCGGCTACGACCCGGTACCGGTGGACTATTCGGAATTTCTGAAATCTGGCGGCGGAATCAAATGCAGCACAATGGAACTGCGCGGGTATCGCCAGTTCTGCGAGATGGGAAGCTGAGGGGTGAGGACCAATGTCGGACAGTGTCGTGTCGGTATCCGGCGCCACGCGTGAGCAGCTGGACCGGGCGGAGGACCACAGCGCGCACAATTACTCACCCTTGCCCGTCGTGATCGAGTCGGGCGCAGGTTGCTGGGTCAAGGACGTCGACGGCGTCGACTATCTCGATGTCCTCGCGGGGTACTCGGCCCTCAACTTCGGCCACGCACATCCTGCTCTCGTGCGCGTCGCTCGCGAACAACTGGGCCGACTCACCTTGACCAGTCGTGCGTTCCAGCACGACCGTTTCGCGCAGTACTGCGAAGACCTGAGCCGATTGTGTCGCAAAGAAGCCGTGCTGCCGATGAATACCGGCGCAGAGGCGGTCGAGACGGCGCTCAAGCTTGTCCGCAAGTGGGGGTACGACGTGAAGGGGGTGCCGCCGGGGCGAGCCGAGGTGGTCACCTGCTCCGGCAACTTTCACGGCCGCACAATTTCGATCGTGGGATTCTCCTCCGACCCGGACGCGTACACCGGGTTCGGGCCGTATCCCGCAGGTTTCGTCTCCGTCGAATACGGGAACGTCGACGCGTTCGAGTCGGCGATAACCGACGACACCGTAGCGGTGCTGCTCGAACCGATCCAGGGGGAGGCAGGCGTCCTCGTGCCCCCGGCGGGCTACCTTGCGGCGGTGCGCGAGGTGTGCACGCGTCGCGGCGTCCTCATGATCGCGGACGAGATCCAGAGCGGACTCGGCCGGACGGGGGAGACCTTTGCCTGTGATCACGAGAATGTGACACCCGACATCTACGTTCTCGGCAAGGCGCTGGGCGGTGGCCTCGTCCCCGTCTCGGCGGTCGTCGCCGATTGGCCGGTGATGCGCGTGATCGGGCCCGGGCAACACGGAAGCACTTTCGGTGGCAACCCCCTCGCGTGCGCTGTGGGCAGTGCCGTGGTGGCGCTGCTCGAAACCGGCGAATATCAGGAGCGCAGCCGCCGGTTGGGTGCCTACCTGCACGGCATGCTGCGCGAGCTGCCTGGCCGCCATGTTGCAGAAGTACGGGGGCGTGGGCTGTGGGCCGGTGTGCAACTGGCTGAGGGGATGCCTTCCGCGAGGGAAGTGTGTGAACGCCTTGTCGCGCGCCGTGTGCTCGCGAAAGACGCGCACGAGGGGACGATTCGTATCGCCCCGCCGCTGGTGGTCGAACGTGACGAGCTGACCTGGGCGGTCGAACAGCTTGCTGATGCGCTCGCCGAGTGAATTTTGACCCGGAGGCGCCGCGACCGGTATCGTTCTCCGTTGGCGTGCCGTGCGTCGCTGTGTCTTCATGTCACAGTGGCTGGCGGTTCTCGGGTCTCAACTGGCCGCCGGGAATCGCTCGACGATACGCAATGGCCAGCAGCGGATTGAACAAGACGAGGAAGTTCTGTGTCTACGTACACCCCGAAGGCCGGAGATGTGACCCGCACGTGGCACGTCATCGACGCCACTGACGTGGTGCTCGGCCGCCTTGCCGTCCAAGCAGCCAACTTGCTGCGCGGCAAGCACAAGCCCACCTTTGCACCGCACGTTGACGGCGGCGACTTCGTCGTCATCATCAACGCCGAGAAGGTTGCCATCAGCGGCAACAAGCGTGACGGCAAGTTCCTGTACCACCACTCCGGACATCCCGGTGGTCTCAAGTCCCGCTCCGTCGGCGAGGTTCTCGACAAGAACCCCGACCGCCTCGTGGAGAAGGCCATCGTCGGCATGCTCCCCAAGAACAAGTTGGGTCGCGCCATCAGCAGCAAGCTGAAGGTCTACGCGGGCCCCAACCACCCCCACGCCGCGCAGCAGCCGGTGCCATTCGAGATCAAGCAGGTGGCCCAGTGACGGCGCCGGAGGAGCAGAACGTGTCCAATCCCGAAGAGATCACCGAGGCTGTCGAGGTCGCGGCGGACGAGTACGTGTCCGTCGAGGAGCCCGAGGTTGCCGAGGACATCGAGGCCGCTGCTGCTCCGCAGGCCCCGATCGTGATCGATCGGCCCATCCAGACCGTCGGTCGTCGTAAGGAAGCGGTTGTCCGCGTCCGTCTGACCCCGGGCTCCGGCCAGTTCAAGCTCAACGGCCGCACCATCGAGGATTACTTCCCGAACAAGGTGCACCAGCAGCTGATCAAGGCTCCGCTCGTCACGGTCGAGCGTGCCGAGTCGTTCGACATCGTCGCCCTGCTCCACGGTGGCGGACCGTCCGGACAGGCCGGCGCACTGCGTCTCGCCATTGCCCGCGCGCTCATCGAGGTCACCCCCGAGGACCGTCCGGCGCTCAAGAGTGCCGGCTTCCTCACCCGTGACGCCCGCGCCGTCGAGCGCAAGAAGTACGGCCTGAAGAAGGCCCGTAAGGCATCTCAGTACTCCAAGCGCTGATGTGTCGCCGAAGCCGCCCTCCGGGGACGGCTTCGGCACCTGTTCTTCCCGAGAGCAGGCGTCCATCGTTACCGGACGCCTGCTCTCGCGCTTTATCCGAGATGTAGTGGTTTCCGAGGTACGAGGGGTCTGGTCTATGGGGCGGTTGTTCGGGACGGATGGGGTTCGCGGGCTGGCGAATACGGAGCTGACCGCCGAATTGGCGTTGCAGATCGCATCTGCCGCTGCCACGGTGCTGGCATCAGCGGATTCGGGGCGTGCCACCGCTGTGGTCGGCCGTGACCCGCGGGCCAGCGGCGAGATGCTCGAAGCAGCCGTTGTCGCCGGTTTGACGTCGGCGGGTGTCGACGTCTTGAACGTCGGCGTTCTCCCCACTCCTGCGGTGGCGTACCTCACGGCAGAGCTCGACGCTGCACTCGGTGTGATGATCTCCGCCTCGCACAACCCTATGCCCGACAACGGAATCAAGATCTTCGCCGCGGGTGGGCACAAGCTCGACGACGAGGTCGAGGACCGTATCGAATCGGTCGCCGTCGGCACGACGACCAAGCGAGCGCCCACCGGAGCCGGCATCGGGCGCGTGCGAGTGGTGTCGGACGCCGCCGATCGGTATCTGCAACACCTGGCCACGGCCCTGTCTCACCGCCTCGACGGCCTCACCGTCGTGGTCGACTGCGCGCACGGCGCCGCCTCGGCTGTGGCGCCGACCGCCTACCGCGCCGCCGGCGCGAACGTCATCGCGATCAACGCCCAGCCGGATGGGCTCAACATCAACGACAACTGCGGCTCCACGCACCTCGAGAGCCTGCAGAAGGCCGTGGTGGAGCATGGCGCAGACCTCGGCCTCGCGCACGACGGGGACGCGGACCGCTGCCTTGCGGTCGACGCCGGTGGCTCCCTGGTGGACGGTGACGCCATCATGACCGTCCTGGCCCTCGGCATGCGCGACACCGGCGAGTTGGTCGACAACACGCTGGTCGCGACTGTGATGAGCAATCTGGGGTTACACATCGCAATGCGCGAGGCGGGTATTTCGCTGATCACCACCGCAGTCGGTGACCGCTACGTGCTCGAAGGACTTCGGGCGGGCGGTTTCACTCTCGGCGGTGAGCAGTCGGGGCATGTCGTGTTGCCCGCGTTCGGTACCACCGGTGACGGGATTCTGACCGGCCTGCGATTGATGGGCCGAATGGCACAGACGGGGCGGCCGATCGCGGAACTGGCATCGGCGATGACGACCCTTCCCCAGGTGCTGGTCAATGTGCGAGTCGCCGACAAGCGTGCCGTGGCCGCATCCCCCGTCGTTCTGGATGCCGTGGCGGCGGCGGAGCGGACGCTGGGTGATCAGGGTCGTGTTCTGCTGCGACCTTCCGGAACCGAACAGCTCGTGCGCGTGATGGTGGAGGCAGCGGACCTCGACTTGGCTCAACGCCTCGCCGACAAGCTGGCAAGTACGGTCGCCTCGGTCTGAGTGGCGCAGCGTATCGGTCGGTGTGGGGAACCGATCGGCGCGCCGGCGCGTCTAAAGCAGTAGGTCGTGAAGAGAGGGTGGGGGCATGAGCGATGGACTCGAGGTCGACGTCAGGGCGGTGGCGAGCGTTGGCGCGCGGATGGTGCGCTCAGCGCAGGTGCTGAGGCAGCAGGCAATCGACGCCGGCCGGCTGGAGTTCGGCGGTGTGCAGGCCGGACGCGACTACTGTGCACTCGGCGACGAGCTACGGAACGCGCTCGCAGTCGTGTCCGTGGCACTCGACGAGTGGGCAACCGACACGGAGGCCGTCGGTCACAACTTCCGAGCCGGCGCCACGCGTTATGCAGGCACGGAAGGTGCCTTTGCCGACGGCCTCGACCGGGTGCTTCCGTGACGACGGATGCGGCTTCGTTGATGGACGATCCGACGCTGAGCCGTGACTACAAGGAGCAGCTCCTTCAGGCCTGGGCCTCGTCTCGCGAAGAGGATGTGGCGTTGTGGCAGCCCTACTTCGACGCGTACGGCATCGACAGACGCGAACGCACGCCGTCCGCCGACGAGCGTTACATCGCACTCCTCGCGGATGGGAGCGATGCCCGATCTGCTGCCGCCGACCGCCGCCACTTGGAGGATTGTCTGCGACCTGATTCGCTCAATGTCCCAGGCGACATGCTGGACCTCGGAGCACGGGGGCTCGAGTTCTTCGAGATGTTCCTTCCTGCCGCGCAGCAGCTGCAGTACGACGGTCGCGCGATCACCGAGTACTACGCCCGGTTCGACGCCGAGCGGGGCATGAACCTTCATGTGCTGAGCCGGGACATCGACACGCTGCAGCACACCCTCGACTCTGCGCGCAGGGAACTCGAGGAGCACGAGGCGTGTGTTGCAGCGGTCAGCGCCGCGTGGAGTGGGGATGCAGCCGCCGCCGCGATCGATGCCTCGGGCCGCAGGAATGCCCGGGCAGTGGCCGATGTCGACCGGTTACGCGGACTGGTCGACGTGCTG
This sequence comes from Rhodococcus sp. USK13, assembly GCF_018343855.1. Taxonomy (NCBI): domain Bacteria; kingdom Bacillati; phylum Actinomycetota; class Actinomycetes; order Mycobacteriales; family Nocardiaceae; genus Rhodococcus; species Rhodococcus sp. USK13. The sequence goes on from NZ_CP069242.1 coordinate 3,364,647, forward strand.
TTCGAAGCGAACCTCACCCTCAGCGCCGCAGTGACGGACAAGGCGTACAGGGTGGTGTCGCTGCACCAGTCCACTGTCGCGGGATACAGCGCAGCCCAAATCGCAGTGCTGGCCGACATCGCCGTGCACGGCCGGGATGGAGACAACTCCGTCGCCAAGGATTGCATGGAAGACGCGTCGTACTGGTTCCCCGAACTTGCCGACGACGACTACCGGCACATCAACGGCTTGTACAAGGACGGGGGAGGCGGCGCTCTGCGGTGGCTCGACCGAGACGACGTCGTGAAGCGAGCGGCAGGTATCGCCCGCGCGTGGCTCGACGCGCACTTCCGGCCCGTCTACGAAGAGAAACAGCGCGAATTCGCGGCCGCGTGCGAGGCCTGCGCAGACACTGTGGAAGCGTCGTATGCGGCGGTGATCGCCGAAGCCGGAATGTTGCAGTCGGACAGCGATATTCGCTCCGTGGATCGCACCGCTCCGGGGCACTCTCCCGCTCCGCCCCCTCTCGACGCCCCGAGAACTCCCGTCGACGCTGCGCCGACAGCTCCTGCCGGTGCACCCTCTGTCACCGCGCCTGGGGGATTCGCTGGACAACCGGCGGGATGGAGTTCGCCGACGGGAACGACTCCGAGTGACACCGCCCACCTGGCACCGATGACGGCGCCGATCGGTTCCGGTAACGGAGGCCGGGACCTAGGAGTTCGGGACGTAGGAGTGGGAACGCGGGATGTACACACCGAACCCGCGACGTCCTTGCCCGCGGCCTCTCCTCCCGTACTGCCGAGTCTCGGCGGTGTGCCAGGTCTGGCCGGTGTGCCGGGTCTTGCCGGTGTTCCCGGCATCGGGGGTATGACCGGATTTGGTGACCTCACCGGGGCGGTACAGGGGTTGGCCGGTGAACTCGGCGACCTGGGGTCGCTCATCCGTCCACTGATAGAGGACGCGGTGTCGGCTCTCACCCGTCGGGACGATGACGGGGATGTGGGGGCGGAGGAGGAGCCCGACCTCGAGGACGAGCGCGATTCGGGTGTCGACGGCGAGGGCGGACAAGCGTTGCCTACCACTCCCGACAAGAGCCTCGAGCTGAAGCTCGACGGCAAGTCATGGACTCTGGTCGTCGACGAAGACGGTGCCGGAGTTCACCTCGACATCATCGACGGCCAAGGCGCCACGTCGCGCTTCGGTGTGGAGATCGGTCCGAACGGCCTGCCTCAGATTTTCGCAGAATCCCGTCCGGGGGAGGACCCGCTGCACCAGGCGGCAGCTGCGCCCGAGGCCGCGTCCGGCACTGACGTGCCGCAGACCGGCGCTGTCGACGCCAGACCGCCCGCCGCTCCCGACGTCAGCCAACCTGAACATCACGAGGCCGAGCAGTCGCCACCGGAGCCCACCACCGCACCTGGTCCGCAGCCCGTGACCATGCAGAACGAGCCGCTTCCGGAAACGCTCACAGTCCCTGCACCTGCACCTGCACCTGCACCTGCACCAGAGCTTGCCAGCGGCCCGTCGGCTGCGCTCGACAGCGGCGCAGAACTCGCGGAGGCCGGACCGCTGTGAGCGAGCGGGCCGCACAGTTGCGCGCTCGACGTGCGCAGATGAGGGCGGAACTCTCGCTGTTTCGACGACGACTGGAGGAGCAGCGGGTGCGAGACGAGGCAGAAGCCACGCGACGACGGCAGCTTGCGGGGCACCCCGCACACACGAGCACGGCGGCGGACGCGGTCGCACCCGGTCGCAGCGCAGCCGAGGACGACGACGAGTTCTACCGTCCACGGAGCTGGCTCGTCGAGTAACGCCGGAACAGCCGGAGCCGTCGTGGAACGCTCAGATGTGGGGAATCAGTCCCTGGAAGCCGGCGTCCGTATTGATCTCCTGCGGATCGACGACGGTGGTGCGGGGGATGTGCGCCTCGGCGTCCGCGAAGGCCGCGTATTTCTTGTCATTCGTCAGTTCGTAGAGCAGGAACCCGGTCAGCAACGCCCGTGTCACCTGCTGCGTCTTGCGCTCGGATCCACCGATGCCGAGTGCGCCGAGAAGTCGACGCCCCTCGGTCAACCCCGAATCGGTTGCGCCGTCCACGGCTCGCAGTACGGAATCGCCGCCCCACGCCTCGGCGAGGGCCTTGGCGTTGCTGTTCATGGTGTCGATATCCGCGCCCGCCACGATCAGCCCCGGAACTGTGATCTTGGGCGCATACTTCTCCGCCTTCGGGGCAGTCGGCGCCGGGAACAATGCGGCCACCGCGGTCACGTCACGCTGTGCGGCGGCGAGCACCGCCGCGCCCGCACCCATACCGTGGCCGGCAAAGGCCACTCGATCCGGCTGAACACTGATCTGGCCGGGTCCCAGCCGGACACCGACACAGATGTCGAGAGTGGCCCGCAGGTCGGTCGCGAGGCCCAGGTGTGAAGGCACCGGGCCCCGCTCACTGTTGGGCGCCGCGACGACAATGCCCCAGGACGCAAGGTGCTCCAGCGTGTTCCGGTAGTGGTCAGCTCCGGTCATCCACCCGTGCGCGAACGCCACCGCAGGCAAGTTGAAGCCGGACTCGGGTGTATAGACGACTCCCGGCTGTCCAGCCAGCGCGAGGTCTCCCCGCAGCACGCGGTGCGGTCCCCGCTTCGACAGTTCCCGGGCCAGGTTCTTCAGTTTCGGCGCCACGGAGAGAACGTTATCCGATCACCTCCCCAGGGACGGAGTCCCCGCGCCGACTACACAGGGACGAAGTCCCCGCGCGGACCACACAGGGACGGAGTCCCCGCTCCCGGCGTCGCGTTGGTGTCCGACTTCGCCGCACCGTCCGCTCCAAGTACCCTGATGAACCATGTGCGGAATCGTGGGATACGTCGGCCACCGGCAGGCTCTGTCTGTTGTGGTGGAGGCTTTGCGGCGGATGGAATACCGCGGATACGACTCTGCAGGGATCGCCGTGCTCGACGGGAAGGGCGGTATGGCCGTCGAGCGAAAGGCCGGTCGCCTGTCGAACCTGGAGGCCGAACTCGACGAGGTGGGTGCCGAGAAGTTCGCCGGACACACGGGGATCGGGCACACCCGTTGGGCCACGCACGGTCGCCCGACTGACCGGAACGCCCACCCGCACCGGGACGCGACCGGAACCGTCGCCGTCGTACACAACGGCATCATCGAAAACTTCGCGCCCTTGCGCGCCGAACTCGAGCAGGCGGGCGTCGACCTCTCCAGCGACACCGACACCGAGGTCGCGGTGCACCTGGTGTCGCGGGCTTATGCGTCCGGTGAGACCGCCGGGGACTTCGTGGAGAGCGCCCTGAGTGTGCTCCGCCGCCTCGAGGGAGCATTCACCCTCGTCTTCACTCACTCCGACCATCCCGACACCATCGTGGCCGCGCGTCGTTCGACTCCGCTCGTCATCGGTGTCGGCGAGGGCGAGACCTTCCTCGGCTCCGACGTCGCGGCATTCATCGAGCACACCCGGGATGCGGTCGAGCTGGGCCAGGACCAGGTGGTGACCATTACCGCGGACGGCTACTCGATCCTCAACTTCGACGGAACGGTCGCTGTGGGTCGACCGTTCCGCATCGACTGGGATCTCGCTGCTGCCGAAAAGGGTGGCCACGACTACTTCATGCTCAAGGAGATCGAAGAGCAGCCGGCAGCCGTCGCCGACACTCTCCTCGGGCACTTTGCGGACGGCAAGATCGTCCTCGACGAACAGCGGTTGTCGGACCAGGAGCTGCGCGACGTCGACAAGGTTTTCGTCGTCGCGTGCGGCAGCGCGTACCACTCCGGATTGCTCGCCAAGTACGCAATCGAGCACTGGACCCGGCTGCCTGTCGAGGTGGAGCTGGCCAGCGAGTTCCGTTACCGCGACCCCGTCCTCGACCGCTCGACGCTCGTGGTGGCGATCTCCCAGTCCGGTGAGACTGCCGACACCCTCGAGGCGGTGCGGCACGCCAAAGACCAGAAGGCGCGCGTCCTCGCGGTCTGCAACACCAACGGTGCCCAGATTCCCCGCGAAGCCGACGCCGTTCTCTACACCCGTGCCGGTCCGGAGATCGGCGTGGCGTCGACCAAGGCGTTCCTTGCGCAGGTCACCGCGAACTACCTCGTCGGTTTGGCGCTGGCCCAGGCTCGCGGCACCAAGTACCCGGACGAGGTGGCGCGCGAATACGCCGATCTCGAGGCGATGCCGGAGCTGGTGAGTCGGGTCCTCGGGACGGTGGGTCCGGTCCGGGCGTTGGCTCGGGAACTGGCGTCGTCGCCGACGGTGCTGTTCCTCGGCCGGCACGTGGGTTACCCGGTGGCGCTCGAGGGCGCGCTGAAGCTCAAGGAACTGGCGTACATGCACGCCGAGGGCTTCGCCGCCGGTGAACTCAAGCACGGCCCGATCGCGTTGATCGAGGACGGGTTGCCGGTCATCGTCGTGATGCCCTCTCCCAAGGGTCGCGCGGTGCTGCACTCGAAGCTGCTGAGCAACATCCGGGAGATTCAGGCTCGCGGTGCACGGACCGTCGTGATCGCGGAGGAAGGCGACGAGGCCGTGCGGCCGTTCGCCGACCACCTGATCGAGATTCCGGCGGCGCCGACGTTGCTGCAGCCGTTGCTGTCGACCGTGCCGTTGCAGGTCTTCGCCGCCGAGGTCGCGCAGACGCGCGGGTACGACGTGGACAAGCCCCGAAACCTCGCGAAGTCCGTCACGGTCGAATAACGGCTCCGCTCAGGTGACGACGATGGTGCCGCGCATGTCGGGGTGCAGGGAACAGGTGTACTCGTAGGTTCCGGGCTCGGTGAAGTTGTAGGTGAAGCTGCCCGTCTGCATCAGGGGACTGCGCAGTACGCCCTTCGCCTCACCGACGCCCGCCACGTCGTGGGTGACGCCGCGATCGTCGAATTTCCAGGTGACAGTCTCACCTACCCGGACCGTGAGCCGGGCGGGCGAAAAGGCCATGCCGGCGACCTCGACGACCGGACCGCTGGGCTGCTCGTTCACCCCGGCGGATTCCGAACTGCAGCCGGCGATCGCACTCGCGGCCGAAATGCTTGCGGCCAGAGCGACTCCGACGATCCGGGACCTTGCACGTTCACGCATGCCGTCGAGCGTAGTCTTGCCTCGGTACCGACCGTTCCGGACGAGGAGTGCCCATGCGGGGCTACTACACCCCTGACGAGATCCGAGCGGCCGAGGCGCCGCTGCTGACATCCCTTCCCGACGGCGCTCTGATGCGACGCGCAGCGCACGGACTCGCGGGCGTGGTGGTTGCGGAGTTGCGCGCGCGGACCGGGGGAGTCGCCGGGCGGGCCGTGCTGCTGCTGGTCGGTTCCGGGGACAACGGAGGCGACGCGCTCTGGGCCGGCACCTTCTTACGCAAGCGCGGAGTCGCGGTCACCGCCGTGCTGCTGAAACCCGACAAGGCGCATCGGGGCGGTCTGGCGGCCTTCCGGCGAGCAGGCGGACGAACGGCCCGCGCGATCGAGGAAGTCGGCATGCCCGAACTGGTGATCGACGGGATCGTCGGGATATCCGGGAGGGGAGCCCTGCGCCCTGACGCGGCGACTCTGGTCGCGTCCATGGAGGCGCCGATCATTGCTGCGGACCTGCCCAGCGGGGTGGACCCGGTGACGGGTGCCGTCGAGGGGCCCGCGGTACGGGCGGCGGTCACCGTGGCGTTCGGTGCGCTGAAACCGGTACATGTCCTGGCTGCAGCACAGTGCGGGCGCGTCGAGTTGATACCCATCGGGTTGACGCTCGGTGATGCCGGGATCACGTCGCTCGATGCGACCGAAGTGGGAGGGGCCTGGCCGGTGCCCGGTCCTCACGACGACAAGTATTCGCAGGGCGTCGTGGGCGTGGTCGCCGGGAGTGGGCAGTATCCGGGCGCGGGAGTGTTGTGCACCGGGGCCGCCGTCTCGGCCACGTCCGGCTTGGTCCGCTACGCAGGTCCGGGCGCGTCGGAGGTGCTGGCTCACTGGCCGGAGGTGATCGCGACGACGGACGTCGCGAAAGCGGGACGGGTCCAGGCGTGGGTGGTGGGTCCCGGTATGGGCACCGACGATGCGGCACGTCGCACCCTGCGGACCGTGCTGGACACCGACGTTCCCGTCCTCGTTGATGCGGACGGTCTCACCCTGCTGGCCGAGGACCCCGGTCTGGTGCGCTCCCGGTCGGCGCCCACCCTCCTTACCCCGCATGCAGGTGAGTTCACACGCATCACCGGAAGTGATCCCGGATCGGACAGAGTCGCGGCCGCCCGGTCGCTGGCGGCGGAGTGGGGGACGTACATCCTCCTCAAGGGCCGCGCCACGGTGATCGCGGCGCCGGGTGGGCAGGTATTCGTCAACGAGGCGGGCGGTTCCTGGTCGGCCACGGCGGGTGCCGGGGACGTTCTGGCGGGCATTGTGGGTGCCTTGCTGGCCGCGGGGACAGTCCCGGACCGGGCGGCTGCGATGGGGGCGCGCGCGCACTCGCTCGCGGCGAACGTGGCGGCTCGCGGTGGCCGGGGAGATCTCGCAGCGGGACGCGGGACGGCACCGATCTCCGCAGGAAATCTGCTCGCTCATCTGAGGGAGTCGATCAGAGTTCTCCGTGCAGGTGTGTCACCCGAGGAAACGGCGATCCATCGGTGAATGGCAGGATCGGAGGCATGACGCTTGCCGAAGCAGTACCGTCGGACGAACACGGCCGGGTCGAGCCCGCCGATTCCGCCCACGCGACGCCGGCCCCGCAGGCCGAAGCAGTGGTCGATCTGGACGCTATTGCGCACAACGTCGGAATTTTGCGCGAGAAAGCCGGCGACGCGGCAGTGATGGCCGTTGTCAAAGCGGATGGTTACAACCACGGCGCCGTCCCCGTGGCGCGCGCGGCGCTCGCGGCCGGTGCGGCGGAACTCGGCGTGACAACGGTCTCGGAGGCCCTCACGTTGCGCCGGGCAGGTATCGGCGCACCGATCCTCGCCTGGCTGCACACCGTCGACGCGGACTTCGCCCCCGCTATTCGAGCGGACGTCGAGCTCGGGGTGTCGTCACCGCGGCACCTCGCCTCCGTCGTGGCTGCGGCACGGGAGGTAGGCACCCCGGCGACCGTGACGATCAAGGTCGACACCGGATTGAACCGCAATGGCGTCGCGCCCGACGAGTTGGCGCAGGTTCTCATCGACTTGGCGCGTGCACAGGCCGAGGGTGCGGTACGGCTCCGAGGCATCTTCTCGCATCTCGCTCACGCCGACGAGCCGCATCATGCGGTGATCGACGCCCAGTGTCACCGGCTGTCGAGCGCGGTGGCCGACGCCAAACGCCACGGCCTGGTTCCCGAGGTGGTGCACCTGTCCAACTCCGCGGCCACTCTCACGCGCCCGGATCTTCGTTTCGACATGGTGCGCCCCGGCATTGCGATCTACGGATTGTCGCCAGCCCCCGAACTCGGCGAATTCGGGCTGCGTCCTGCGATGACTCTGCGTTCGCGTGTCGCGCTGGTGAAAAAGGTGGCTGCAGGTGAGGGCGTGTCCTACGGCCATCAGTGGATAGCGCCGCGGAACACAGTGGTGGCGCTGTTGCCGTTCGGGTACGCGGATGGGCTTCCCCGTTCGCTCAGCGGACGATTCGAAGTCCTGCTCGGTTCGGAGCGTCGGCCGGGCATCGGACGGGTGTGCATGGACCAGGTCGTCGTGGATCTCGGACCGGACGGCGGCGGCGTCCGCGAGGGCGACACCGCTGTCTTCTTCGGCAACGGCGATCACGGTGAACCACACGCCCAGGAGTGGGCGGACAAGCTCGATACCATCCATTACGAGGTGGTGACCGGAGTGCGTGGGCGTACCGTGCGGACCTATGTCGGTGGGCGGTAGTTATCGTGTCGGCCGAAAATAGAGTGCTGGCGGTGAGCGGGACCGTGGTGTTGCCGACAGCCGCCGACACCGAAAGATTCGGGCGTGATCTCGCCCGGGGATTGGCACCCGGGGATTTGATCATCCTCGACGGACCTCTCGGTGCGGGAAAGACCGCACTCACGAAGGGGATTGCCGCCGGTCTCGGTGTGCAGGGGAGAGTGACTTCGCCCACATTCGTCATCGCCCGGGAGCATCGTCCAGGGGTGCGTCCCGGCGGCGGGACTCCGGTGGGCATGGTGCACGTGGATGCCTACCGTCTGGGAGGCAGCGGTCCGCACGCCTTGGACGAACTCGACGCCCTCGACCTCGACACCGACCTGGCCGAAGCGGTGGTCGTGGTCGAGTGGGGTGAGGGCATCGTCGAGCAGTTGGCCGACCGGCATCTCCGGGTGCGCTTGAGCCGCGAGCCCGAGTCGGATGTGCGCACCGCCGAGTGGGAGTGGATTTCCTGACGGGTCCGGGGGGCGGGAGCCGTGCTGACGTGCGAGTACCCTCAGATACCGTGCTTGTTCTCGCCATCGATACGTCCACACCCGCCGTGACCGCCGGAGTCGTCCGGTTCTCGGCAGGATCCGCGCCCACTGACGCGGTGGACACGCTCGCGGTGCGCGTGACGGTCAACCCGCGCGCCCACGCCGAGGTCCTCACGCCGCACATCCTCGAGTGCATTACCGAGTCGGGTCACAGGCCGGCTGATCTCGACGCGATCGTCGTCGGGGTAGGCCCGGGACCGTTCACCGGCCTCCGGGTCGGAATGGCTACCGCAGCGGCTTTCGGTGATGCCCTGGGCACACCGGTGTACGGAGTCTGCAGCCTCGACGCGATCGCCGCGCAGGTGCACGACGAGCGGAACCTCCTCGTCGTCACCGATGCGCGCCGCCGTGAAGTCTACTGGGCCCGCTACTCGGCGGGCCGGCGGGTGGAAGGGCCCGGCGTGATCAAGCCCCGCGAGCTCGAGCCGATGCCGTCGGAGGCGGTGGCGGGGTCGCCGTCGCACGTCGACTTCTTCGACCTCCCGGTCGAACCCGTCGAAACACCCTCGCCCGCAGGACTGGTCGAGGCTGCTGCGTCGGTGCTGGCCGGTGGGGACGTGCCGGAGCCGCTCGTTCCGCTCTATCTGCGACGACCGGATGCGGTCGAATTGGCGGATCGCCCGAAGTGACGTTCTCCATCGAACCCATGGTCGCCGCGGATGCCGAGCGGTGCGCCGAGCTCGAGCGCCTGCTGTTTGCGGGCGACGGACCTTGGAGCGCAGCTGCTTTCCGTGCCGAGCTGGCTGCGCCGCACGTGCGGTACGTGGTGGCGCGCACCGACACCGGCCGGGTGGTGGGATATGCCGGACTGGCCCTGCTGGGCAATCCTTCACATCCCGAAGCGGAGGTGCACACGATCGGGACCGACCCGCAGTACATGCGCCGGGGGATCGGCGGAGCGCTTCTGGCCGAACTTCTCCGACTGGCCGATGCGCGGGGCGGACCGGTTTTTCTAGAAGTGCGGACCGACAACGACGCGGCGATCGCACTGTATCGACGTGAAGGATTCGACATCGTGGGAACCCGAAAGCAGTACTACCAACCGAGCGGCGCGGACGCGTACACCATGCGTCGCGCCGGAGCGGGTGAGGAGCCGGTGCAATGATCGTCATGGGTATCGAAAGTTCGTGTGACGAAACCGGAGTCGGTATCGTCCGGTGGAACGGTGACGGTACGTGCGAGCTCCTCGCCGACGAGGTGGCCTCGAGCGTCGATCAGCACGCCCGCTACGGCGGGGTGGTGCCCGAAGTCGCGTCCCGCGCGCATCTGGAAGCTATCGTCCCGACGATGCGGCGTGCGCTCGCCGCAGCGGACATCAGCAAGCCGGACGCACTCGCCGTCACCATCGGTCCAGGACTCGCCGGGGCGCTGCTGGTCGGTGTCGCCGCCGCGAAAGCGTACGCGGCCGCCTGGGACATTCCGTTCTACGCGGTGAACCACCTCGGTGGCCATGTTGCGGTGGATACCCTGGAACACGGACCGATGCCGTCGTGCGTCGCGTTGCTGGTGTCGGGCGGACACACTCACCTCCTGCATGTCGAGGATCTCGCGAAGCCGATCACCGAGCTCGGCACGACCGTGGACGACGCGGCGGGAGAGGCGTTCGACAAGGTGGCCCGCCTCCTCGGACTCGGATTTCCCGGCGGCCCCGCACTGGACGCCGCAGCTCGAGAAGGCGATCGGGACGCGATTCCCTTCCCCCGCGGGATGACCGGGCCGAGGGACGCGCGGCACGACTTTTCCTTCTCCGGCTTGAAAACCGCGGTTGCGCGGTACGTCGAAGCCAAGGAGCGTGCCGGCGAGGCCTATTCGATCCCCGACATCGCCGCCAGCTTCCAGGAAGCCGTAGCCGACGTCCTTACGATGAAGGCGGTACGCGCCGCCCGCGACACGGGCGTGGACACGCTGGTACTCGGCGGCGGTGCCACCGCGAACTCACGCATCCGCTCGCTCGCCGAGGAACGGTGCGCCGAAGCCGGTCTCACGCTGCGCGTGCCGAAACCGCGGTTGTGCACCGACAACGGGGTCATGATCGCTTCGCTGGGAGCACACATCGTCGCGGGGGGTGCAGCGCCGTCATTGCTCACCGTGGCGAGCGATCCTGGCCTCTCGGTGGCGACCAGTCAAGTATTCACCTGAACGGGAAGACACTCGGGGGTGCGAAGGCGGGAGTCGGCGCCACGGGCATCGGCGCCGGAACCACCGCGATTCCCTCTTCGGCGTCACCGATAGGCGGCAGCGGCGCGGGCGCGCCTTCCGGCGGCGGTGGCAGTGGCGCACGCTCAGCGGGCGGTGCGCTCTCTCCAGGCAAGGGTGCGACAGGGCTCGGTTGATCCGGGGTCGACTCCCCGGGAACCTGCGGCCACAGGGGAGGAATAGCCGGCCATTCTATGTGCGGCCAATCCGGTTGAGTGGGATCGGTCGGAGGCCGGGGCGTCGGCGCGGGAGTGGTGGTCGGCGCCGGTGGTGTCGTGGTGGGAGGCGTTGTGCTCGTCGTGGAGTCGGGCATCCGGACAGAGCTTCGATCCCACCCCTGAGACGACGACGTAGTCGGCACACCCTGCTCCGGGGTGAAGTCCGACGTCGGTGTGGGATCGTACGACGGAATTCGCGTAGCAGCCGGTGTGTCCGTACCGGGCGCGTGCTGCTGCGACGTGTGGAAGGTGTCGCTCCCGGCGGGCGCGACATTGGGGTCGGGTGCCGGCGCGAGTTCACGTACCCCGTAGCCCAGTACCAGTCCGCCCACCACCAACGCGCCGACGAGTGCGCCGGACACCTTGGCCGTCGAACTCGGCCGCGTCGACTCCGTGGGCGGGTACAGCTCGATCGCATTGGATACGGCAAGGAGTGCTGCGCCTTTGGCGGTGGCGGTTTCCGGTTCGGGGACGGCGACGACACGGGCAGTGAAGGCCCTGCGTACAGCTGCCCGCAACGCGGGAATGTTCGCTCCGCCCCCGACCAGCGCGATGGCCTCCGGTGCGCGTGGTGAGTCCGCAACGGTGGATCGGACGAACTCGACAGCGACCCGAATCACCGGTGCCGCGAAGTCTTCGAAGGCGCTGCGACTGATCCGGATCGGCGCCATGCCCCGGAACTCGACGTCGACCGTGGCATTCAGGTCGGTCGACAGCTGCTCCTTCGCGACGCGGCAACGCTCCGAGAGCAGTTCGCGATCGAGGTGCCGCAGGTGGTGGGGGGTGGCGAGATTGGCGACGGCGTACTCGAACACGAGGTCGTCGATCACGCTGCCACTCACCTGGGCGGTGCGGTCGGCGTGCAGCACGGTGCCGTCGACCTGATCGACCACCGAGACCGACAAACCGGACTCGCCGAAGTCGACGATGGCGACCGTCGCGTGCTGGGCAATTTCACCGGTGTGGCGTAGGTACGTGAGGGTGGCAGCGGCTTCCGGCACGACGTGCACACGATGCCGCTGCCTGCTGACGGCACTGCGAATCGAATGGGCCTGTTCCGGAGTGCGGTACGTGACGGCGAATGCGTCGGGGGTCGTGGGGTCGGCAGGCACCTGGGTGGTCATGAGGGAGATAGAGGAACGGACGAGGTCACCGAGGTCGGTGTGAGCCTCGTCGGCCGACAGGTATCGGAACTCGACGCTCTGCGAACCGTTGGAGTCGGTGGTGACGAGGGCGGAACCGACTCCGGCAGCACCCGTGGACATGCCCAAGGACATATTCATTCCACACCCCCTCCCACATTGTCGCGTCGTGCCCTGCTGTCTTTCCCGGAACGCCCTCCACGAGAAGCATCCCTGCCCCATGAATCGGCGACCGTTACCCGAACGTTACAGAAATCTGGTGGCTTTCGCTCTCGAGTTTCGATCCAACGAGACGAGGATGGCGCTCGATATCCGGTCCCACCTGCGCAGTTGTCCGGAGGAATTTCATGGGAAATGCCAGCGAGTTTCGCAACCTCGACCCGCGCGATCGTCGGCGGCTGCTGCGCCGCGGGCTCGTGCGCCCGGTCGCGACGGTTGCGCTCTGCGGCGTGAGCTACTTCGTGCTCCCGTGGACCTCGGTCGACGGCATCTCGACGCTCACGCTCCTCGTGGGGGGACTGCTGGTCGTGCTGCTGGTCGCCGTGTGGCAGATCCGGCAGATTCTGCGGTCCGACGTGCCCACGCTGCAGGCCATCGAGGCGCTGGCACTGATTCTTCCCGTCTATCTGCTCGGCTACGCCGTGGGATACAGCCTGATGTCCCAGAGTTACCCGACATACTTTTCCGAACCGCTCAGCCGGATGGATGCGCTCTACTTCTCATTGACGGTGTTTTCGACCGTGGGCTTCGGGGACATCACGGCGACGACCGATCCGTCCCGCGCTGTCGTCAGTGTCCAGATCATCGGGAACCTGATTCTCATCGGCGTCGGCATCCGCGTGGTGGCGGCAGCCGTCGGCTGGGCCCGTGGACGGAAGTGACTAACGACCCGACGACAGCAACAGTTCGACGTTGTGGTCGACGGAAGCGCCCAGCCGGACGGGGTCGGTGTGAATGTCGTTGAAGGACAGCTCCCGATACAGAGAGGCGAGTCCGAGCGGGGACAGGTCCGTGTAGTCGACCGAGTACGGGCTGTCGGCTTCGAACAAGGTGGTGAGGATCGACACTGTGCCGTCGGCGTTGTCGACCACTTCGAGGATTCGCCCGTGCTGCGGAAAGTCGATGTGCGATGCGGTATTGACCTCCCAGAACGACTGTTCCGGTGTGGGTCCGGCCCAGGGAGTGATCCGGTTCTCGTGGGTGTGTCCGTTGACCCAGGCGAGCACGTTCGGGAAGCGATGGAGCAGGCTCACCAATTGTGCGGCCGGAATTCGGGGTTCGGTCGGATTGGCCGGGTCCGGGACGAGGTTGTCCATGGTGGTGCTCGTGTGATGGCTGAAGAGGACGAACCAGGTGTCCGAACGCGACTGCGACACGCGGGCGCCCGCGGAGTCGTAGTAGACGCTGCTGCCGGCGAGTAACGTGTCCTCGATCCAGCGGAACTGGGCGGCGCCCAATGAGCCGTCCACGAAACCGGCGTGATTGGTGGAATCCATGCTGATACCGACCACACCGGGAGCGATGTCGAAGGCGTAGTAGCCGATTCCCGTATCACCCGCGTCGGGAGCGAACCCGTGGCCTACCGGCCCGGGGCCGGTGTTGGCCGGATCCAGATGGGCCGCGATGAACTGGCGTGGTGTGAACGGGGCTCGCGTCGGATCGGGGGTGACCACCCGCGGTGGCGTCGTGAAGGCGGAGAGGACGCCGGCGATGGCGCCGGGGTCGTACTTCGTCGCGATGTCGACCGCCTTCGCCTGCTCGGGCGATCCCGGAACCTCGAACTTCAGTGAACCGGTGTACATCGCGTCGAGCGGTGGGATACCGCTGGGCACAGTGCCTTCGACGGAGTCTTCGTGATTCCCGAAGACGCAGTACCACGGCGTGCGAAGTCCGGGGCTGGTGACGGGGTCGATCGCCGCTCCGAGCAGGCCGGGGATTTCGGGGAAGCCGGCCTTCTTGTACATGTCCTGGATCGGGGACTCCGGGTTCCAGTACAGATCCGCACCCGAATTCTGCACGCCCTCGTAGCGGTCGGGCGCACCGGTGTTGGGGACGATGGTGCCACCGTTGAGGGCGGTGAGAAACCAGCTCAACTCGGCGAACTCTTTGTTGTCGGTGTTGTCGCCGGTGCTCACGACCGCGTCGAACGGCCGCTGGGTGTGGGGGCCGGTGGCGAGAGCGTTGACGCGGTGAACGAGGGCGACCAGCCCGTGCGCCGTGAGGGTTTCCTGCGGACGGAACGCGGAACCTGTGAAGGGATGGACGTATTCGAACCGCACCGGGGACTGGGCATCGACGAGGTGGACGTCGGTGAGCTGCACCAGCGACGCGAGCGCGGTGCGGCGGTCTTCGCGGCCGTTCCGGGCCTCGGCGAGTTCGGTGCGCACGATCGTGGGCCAACCCGCACCCGCGCCGAGCTTGCGGTATCCGGACGTTCCCAGCGGGACGGCTGTCGCTTCGAGTGTGGTGCCCGCTCCCGAGGTGGGAAGGGGGGCGGCGCCTGCGTACTGCAGTCCCCACGGACGTCCGCTGATGCCCACCGCTCCGATGGCGCCGAGTCCGGCAATCGTGAGGAAGGTACGCCGGTTCATGTCAGACACCAGACGACCTTAGGTGACAACCCGTCCGGAGGGTGGGATTCCGCTGAGCGCGATCAGCCGGGGGCTCCTCCTTGAGCGTTGGCACTCTCACGTATAGAGTGCCAAGTGGCGCCGATCGAGCTCCGGCACCCGCGACGACGGGGCTGTGTGAAGTGCCGTAAACGGAACACTCAAACAGGTGTCCGAGGATGTTCCTCGGACCCAGATACCCCAAAGTGGAGGGCTCATCGTGGCGAGCGTCAACATCAAGCCGCTCGAGGACAAGATCCTCGTCCAGGCCAACGAGGCTGAGACGACGACTGCCTCCGGCCTGGTCATCCCCGACACGGCCAAGGAGAAGCCCCAGGAGGGCACCGTCGTCGCAGTCGGCGAAGGCCGCGTCAACGAGCAGGGCAACCGCATCCCGGTCGACGTCAAGGAGGGTGACACCGTCATCTACTCCAAGTACGGCGGAACCGAGATCAAGTACGCCGGTCAGGAATACCTGATCCTGTCGGCACGCGACGTGCTGGCTGTCGTCTCCAAGTAAGGCCATACGTGATCCGCCCCGGAGTCCCTACAGGATCCCGGGGCGGAGTGCGTTCACGCGCAGAACCCTGAAATCCAGGAGAAGACGGAACACATGTCCAAGCAGATTGAGTTCAACGAGACCGCACGCCGGTCTCTCGAGCGCGGGGTCGACAAGCTGGCCGACGCGGTCAAGGTGACCTTGGGTCCGCGTGGCCGCCACGTAGTACTGGCGAAGGCCTTCGGCGGCCCCACCGTCACCAACGACGGCGTCAGCATCGCGCGGGAGATCGACCTCGAGGATCCCTTCGAGAACCTCGGCGCGCAGCTGGTCAAGAGCGTCGCCACCAAGACCAATGACGTCGCGGGTGACGGCACCACCACCGCCACCGTGCTGGCTCAGGCCATCGTTCGCGGCGGTCTGAAGAACATTGCGGCAGGCGCCAACCCGATGGCACTCGGAGTCGGCATCAACGCCGCCGCCGAGAAGGTCGTCGAGGCGCTGCTCGCGGCCGCCACCCCGGTCGAGGGCAAGAAGTCCATCGCCCAGGTCGCCACGGTTTCCTCGCGTGACGAAGAGATCGGCGAACTGGTCGGCGAGGCGCTCACTCGCGTGGGCACGGACGGTGTCGTGACGGTGGAGGAATCCTCCAGCCTCGCAACCGAGCTCGTGATCACCGAAGGCGTCCAGTTCGACAAGGGTTACCTGTCGCCGTATTTCGTGACCGATCTCGACGCGCAGAAAGCCGTGTACGAGGACGCCCTCGTACTGCTCTACCGCGAGAAGATCAGCTCACTTCCCGACTTCCTGCCGTTGCTGGAGAAGGTTGCCGAGAGCGGCAAGCCGCTTCTCATCATCGCCGAGGACGTCGAGGGCGAGGTTCTCTCGACCCTGGTGGTCAACTCCATCCGGAAGACGATCAAGGCCGTCGCGGTGAAGGCGCCGTTCTTCGGTGACCGTCGCAAGGCGTTCCTCGACGACCTCGCCATCGTCACCGGCGGTACGGTCATCAACTCCGAGGTCGGGCTGAGCCTCAAGGAGGCCGGACTGGACCTCCTCGGCAGTGCCCGTCGCGTTGTGGTCAGCAAGGACGAGACCACGATCGTCGACGGCGCCGGCACCGACGCCGACATCAAGGGCCGCGTCGCGCAGCTGCGCCGGGAGATCGAGAACACCGACTCCGACTGGGATCGCGAGAAGCTCGAAGAGCGTCTGGCGAAGCTGGCCGGCGGTGTCGCGGTCATCAAGGTGGGTGCCGCAACCGAGACGGACCTCAAGGAACGCAAGTTCCGCGTCGAGGATGCCGTCAACGCCGCCAAGGCTGCTGTCGCCGAGGGCATCGTTCCCGGTGGCGGATCAGCCCTCGTGCAGGCGAGCACCGAGCTGGTCGACAACCTCGGTCTGACCGGTGACGAGGCCACGGGCGTCAAGGTCGTGCGCGAAGCGCTGCAGGCGCCCCTGTTCTGGATCGCCAGCAACGCCGGTCTCGACGGTTCCGTCGTCACCAGCAAGGTCGCCGAGCAGCCCAAGGGGCACGGCTTCAACGCCGCGACCCTCACCTACGGTGACCTGCTCGCTGACGGTGTCGTCGACCCCGTCAAGGTCACCCGCTCCGCTGTCGTGAACGCGGCGTCGGTGGCACGGATGATCCTCACGACCGAGAGCGCTGTGGTCGAGAAGCCCGAAGAAGAGCAGGAGCAGACCGGTCACGGACACAGCCACTGAGGCGGTAGCCGCGAACCGATCGATGTCTTCATCTTTCGGCCGAACGAAACCCCCGTGCGGATTTCCCGCGCGGGGGTTTCGTCGTGTCGCGGCCGTATTCCCGCTGACCCTGTTCGCTCAGCTCAGCGTGAGCACGGCGAACGGATTCGACGTCGGCTGTGGTGAGCCACCGGGCGGCTCGATGGTGAAGGCCAGCTTCGTCATCGGTCCGATGTCGTCGAGGACGACGGTGGTGGTCGGCAGGACGTCGTCGGGGGTCATGGTTCCGGCGGGGACCGGTGCGTCGCCGGACTCGGGCAGTAGCCACATCTGATACACGCTGTCGGCGGCGGGCGGGACGACATCGTTCATGACGAGCACGGCGGCATCCTCGGACTTCGAGTAGCTGGCCGTGGCGGAGCCGCCCCCGGGAATGGGAGTGCTCGACGACTGCATGTCCGCTGCCTGGAGTACCTGCTCGGCTACCGTCGGGTCGGGGCCTTCCGTGAGTTGCCGGGCGATGACGGTTCCGCCTGCGAGTATTCCGACCGCAGCGGCGGCTGCCACCGCAATCCGCCAACGATGCCGGCGGTTGCGGTGGTGGTCGAGGTGGACGGGCGCATAGGTGTCGGCCTGTGCGTCCTGTCCGATCTGTTCGAGCAACCGGGCCCGCAGCTGGGGTGGCGGGGCGACGGCGCCCACCTCGCTGACCACGGCGAGGGATTCGCGAATTGCCCGTACCTCGACGGCGAACGCGACTCGGGTGTCCTCGTCGGCGACGGCGACCCGGGCGTCGAGTTCGCGGCGTTCCTTGTCGTCGAGCGCGTCCAGTGCGTATGGATAGGCCATGCCCAGAAGGTCTTCGTTCATCTCACAGACCTCCCAGGCATCCACGAAGACGTGTCAACCCGTCACGTATACGGGTCTTCACCGTGGACAGGGCTACGCCCAGGTGAGCGGCGACCTCTCGATAGGTGCGTCCGTCGTAATACGCCATCGCGACCGATTCGCGTTGGGTGGCAGTGAGAGTGTCGAGGCACGCGAGTACCGATTGATGCTCGAGCCGGCGGGTGACCTCTTCGGTGACGTGATCGAACGGCCCCGCAACAGAGGTGCTCTCGTAGAGCGCCTGACGGTCGGTACCCGCCTGTTCGGACCGCACACGGTCGACCGCCCGGCGGTGGGCGAGCGTCATCAGCCAGGACATCACCGAGCCGCGGCTCGGGTCGAAATTCGACGCGGTGTTCCATGCCTGAAGGAACACTTCCTGGGTGGTCTCCTCGGCGTATCCGGGGTCGCGCAGCACGCGCAGGACCAGTCCGTGGACGCGGGCGCTCGTGCGGTCGTAGAGCTCCGCGAAGGCCTCGGCATCACCGCGCGCAACGCGGACCATCGCGTCACGAAGTTCCGCGTTGTCGGTGGCACGCACTGCAGCGGCATCGGCAGAGCCCACCGGGCACAGATCTTCGGCCGGTGAGATGCCCTCGTTGTGGGTCACGAACGCTCGTCTCGCTTCATCGAGCACCACGGTAGCGTGCATGTCCGGTCATCTCCTCCAGCCGGTAGGCATTCGGAGACGGCATCGATGTGGATGGGTGATCGGGCCGGGTGCGTGATGCACGGAACCCCCCGTCCGTGGACGAGGGGTTCCGGGGTCGGTCCGCCCGGCGCGTCAGACCGCGATACGCCCGCGGCGGTGCCGCGCATGCATTTCACGCTCGGTCTCGGACATTCCGCCCCAGATTCCGTACGGCTCGGACACGCTCAGCGCATGGTTTCGGCATTGCGCGAGGACGGGGCAGCGGCGGCACATCTCCTTGGCGCGGGTCTCCCGCTGTGCTCGCGCCCGCCCACGCTCGCCGTCGGGATGGAAGAACATCGAGGAGTCGACTCCGCGGCACAGTCCGTGCATCTGCCAATCCCAGATATCGGCGTTCGGACCGGGGAGGTGGTTGGGTGCAGGCATATGGACTCCTTAGCTGCAAGCTCGCCTCGGGCGGCGAGCGGACCGTGGGCTCGATGTTCAAGCCGCTAATCTTTCACGTCGCTAACCGTAGAGTCGTTTCGGAAATCGCGTCAATAGTTGTTCACAGTGGGAATTTACATATCCCACAAACTGAAAGTTAACCTGGAAAATATTTACATTCCGGCCGGTCCGTGATTCGGTTTCGGGTTGAAAGACCATGGGTCACAGGTAACGATGGCGACGTGTCCCAGTCAGCGGAGTCCGACGCTCAGCACGCTCCCGATCCTGTCGGCAGCGAGCCGACGATGGCGGTATCCGCCCTGGCCAGACGGCTTGGCGTGGCGCCGTCGACACTGCGCACCTGGGACCGTCGTTATGGGATCGGGCCGTCCGCGCATGCTCACGGCAGTCACCGCCGATACACACCGCGGGATGTGGCTCGACTGGAGTGTATGCAGCAAGCGCTCGACGAGGGGGCGAGCCCGGCCGAGGCTGCGAGATATGCGATTAACGCAATAGCTACATATTCGTCGAATTCGGAACCGACGAGTTCTCCGCAAATTCTGGGTGACAACTCTGTAAACGAAGGCAAAACAAACTCGTCGCACTTTTCGGCCACGATTTCCGTCCTCGAAGACGCCGAGCCTGCGGTGCGGAATCTGTCGAGGGCCTTGATCGCTCGCGACATCGTCACGATCCGCCGCATCGTTTCCCGCGCCGCCGCCGAGCGCGGATTGCCTGCCGTGTGGGAGACCGTGCTCGTCCCGGTCCTCGACTGGGCGAACGAGGGGCGGAACTCGGACGCGGCCGCAGTGAACTGTCGTGCCTTCGTCGAATGCGTGACGGGCATGCTGTCGACGATGACACTCGACGCCCCGATCGCCGTCGGCGGACGGGTGCTGCTCGTGGACGTCCCCACCGGCCTCGACTTTCGACGGCCGTCAATCGCGCACGACCTCGGGTTCCGCGCGCTCGGCGCCGCGCTGGCCACGGCGTCGGTCGACGTCCGCACCTCGAGGCCGGTGGGCCGCACCGCCCTACTCGCGTCCGTGACGAACGCAGAACCGGACGTGATCGTGCTCTGGCTGCCGGCGGGAGACTGTGACGTGGCATCTCTCTCGCGCGCCATCCGACGTCGCCGCAGTGGACTTGCATTGCTGGCGGCCGGACCCGGGGCCGCAGCGGCACATCTGCCCCGGTCGGTGAAGTCGGTCGGGAATCTGGGTGACGCCGTCGATGCCGTCACCGCACTCATCTGACCAGCCCCGGCGCAGTGGTGACATGAAGCTGCGGCGCAGCGGTGACAGGATGCGGTCGTGCCCGCCACTAGTCGCCACATCGACATCACCCGGATCTTGACCGGCGCGGCGTTCGGCGCCGATCCGGGACGGCACCCGCTACCGACGTCCACGCGACCCGTGGAGCGGTGGATGCGGGCGGTGGCGCTGGGTGGTCAAGGCCGCTACAGCAGGGCGCGGGCGGAGCTCACGGACATCACCCGCGACCGGCAGGCCGGTCCGGCGGTCGCATCCCTGGCCTGGAGCACGCAAGCCTCGTTGTTACGGCAGCTGGGGGACCACCGGGCCGCGTCCGGTCTCGACGGCCGGGCGCTCGCCCTGATCGGCAGCGGACCGGCCGACCCCGCGGCGGGGAGTGCGCTCGAGCTGGCGGCACGGTGCGATGCGCTCACCGGGCTCGCCGCCGACGCATTGGGATGCGGACGCCTGGCCCTGGGATGGCGTCTACTCGATCGCTGTGGACAGCACCTCGGAGGGGAAGGTGCGGATACGGACGACACCGGGAATCTCTGGCGACAGCACGTCCGGTTGCATTGGGTGAGCGCCGAACTCTTCCTGGCGGGCGCCGACTTCTCGTCGGCGCGCCGCCACGCCGTGGACGCGGCAGAAATTTCGGCGCACGTCGGTTCGGTCCGCCACCACCTGAAATCCCAACTGCTCCGTAGCGCATCGATGACAGGGGAATCCGATTCCGGACCGGCTGCGCACCTCGCCGCCGAAGTACTCGAGGGATGTGAACAACACGGTCTGATACCCCTGAAGTGGGCCGCTGCCATGTTGCTCGCCGGCGTGACCGGCGATCCGCGCGCACAGCAGGCACGCGAAGAGTGTGAGGAGATCGTCGCGGGCCGCGGCGGACACTTCCGGCGGTGATGGTCCTGGTCGGACGTCCAGGGGCGCTTCCGGGCGAATCCGGGCGAATACCGCTCGGTCCGCACCGTTACCCTTTAAGTGTTCCGCTGAGAGCGGGAGCACACCCATCGGGGGAGGTGCCACTGTAACGCCAGGATATTCACGGACGATGACTAATACGAGCGAGGAGTTGGACTCCGCTGTCGCCGCTGCAACGCAGGGCGACCGGGCCGCTTTAGCTCTGGTCCTGGAAAACATTCGGCCCCTGGTTGTGCGCTACTGCAGAGCCAGGGTCGGTGCTGCGGAGAGGGGACAACTCTCCGCGGATGACGTGGCACAGGAAGTGTGCCTCGCTGTGATGACCGCCTTACCTCGCTACGAGGACCAGGGACGGCCTTTCATGGCATTCGTCTACGGGATCGCCGCACACAAGGTCGCAGATGCGCATCGGAACTCCGCACGTAACAAATCGGAACCGGTCGCCGAAGTACCAGATGTCGTAGCCAACGATGACGGACCCGAACAGAGGGCGCTCGACTCGGAAGCGAGCAGGCAGATGAACGATCTGCTCAGCACGCTGCCGGAGAAGCACCGGGAGATCTTGATCCTCCGCCTCGTGGTCGGAATGTCGGCAGAGGAGACGGCTGCGGCCGTGGGTAGTACCGCGGGAGCTGTCCGCGTAGCTCAACACCGAGCTATCGCGAAACTGAAAAAAGAAGTGACAAAGGCAGGTGAGAGGTTTGGCTAGGGGAAACAAGCGGATCGGCAATCCCGATGCCGATCTCCCAGGCGGCGACGCACCAGTGGACGTTGCGGCAGTGCGCCGTGACGATGCACTGATCGACGCAATCGCCGGTGGTGGTCCTGTTGCGACGGATTCGCCGGAGCAATACGAGCTGGCACTCCTGCTCGCGAATTGGCGTGCAGACATCGTCGCGACACCGATGCCGGACGGGCCGCTGCTCGACGACGTCATCGCGGCCATGGACGAGGCGGATGCTCGCGAAGCCCGGAGCGCCGCTCGCGGCAAGTTGCGTCTACTACGGCCGATCGCGGGCGCTGCCGCAGCGATCGCCGTCGTGATGGGCGGCGCCACCATTTTCTCCTACAACGCCGAACCGGGCGATCCGCTGTGGAGCGTCAAATCGGTGGTCTTCAGCCAGCAGGCCGATTCGACGGTGGCGCAGATCGACACCACGTCACAGCTGCAGGAAGCCGAGCGCATGCTCGCGACCGGCGACGCCGAGTCCGTCAAGAACCTCCTCGACAACGCGGCCGACCGGGCCGGCGGTATCCGCGATGCCGACCAGCGGCGCGAACTCGAGGTCTGGCGTGCGAAGCTCGCAGCCCAGCTGGCCGAGATTGCACCCACCACGACCGCGCAGGCGCCCGCGCCCGGTACGACCACGACGGACGCGCCCGCTCAGACCACTGAGCTACCGACGTCGCTGCCAGGACTGCCGGGCACCACGTTGCCGGGCGTCGAACCGCAGCCAGGAACTACTCTGCCGAGCACCGACCTCCAGTTGCCGGGACTCCCCCCGATTCCGTTGCCGCAGTTGCCTCAACTGCCGCAGACCGAGCCTCCGCCGCCCTCCACGGTCGATCCGACGATCATGTTGGTTCCCACACAGCCGACGGACGATCTCCCGACCTTTGAGCCGCCGACGCAGCAACAGCAGCAGTCGACGGTGCCCTTGCCCACCACGACCACCGTTCCGGTGCCTCCGCCCCCCACCAGCTGACATGGTGCGCCGTTACCGGCGCACACAACTGTGGCCCGACACTTCGCGTGTCGGGCCACAGCTGCGTCTACGGGTTGTTCGGATCAGGCGTCGAAGCCGTCACCGTGCAGAGCGTCGTTCATCGAGGCGTCGGCGTAGCCGCGGCAGTAGTCCCAGGTGACGTACGCCTCAGGTGTCGGGTCGTAGGCAGGCTCGTGTGGCCGGACGGTGCCGTCCACGAGGAGCTGGAGGAGGTTGGCCCGGAGCATGTCCCAGTCGTGATAGTGATCCTGTTGGCAGTCTTCACAGCACACGACGAGGCCACGGATCCCGCGATGGGCCAGCAAAGCCTCGTATACGGCGAGGT
Source organism: Rhodococcus sp. USK13 (assembly GCF_018343855.1). Lineage (NCBI taxonomy): Bacteria > Bacillati > Actinomycetota > Actinomycetes > Mycobacteriales > Nocardiaceae > Rhodococcus > Rhodococcus sp. USK13. The sequence goes on from NZ_CP069242.1 coordinate 3,387,617, forward strand.
CGGCCAGGTCTTCCTCCACAGCGAGTCGCTCGTGGGGGTCGAGTGGCTGGCCCGGTTCGATCGCATCGAGAGCTGCGGACGGGTCGGCGGGGTCGCCGGCAAAGGGGTCCGGGGGCAGACCGGGAGGCAGTTGATCGCGCACAGCACCACGGTACGCAGGTCAGGCCGGTCTGCGCCAGCCGTTCGGCGTAGGCCCAGCGTGGGTGGGCTCGCATGAGGATCCCGGGGAGCCGATACCATGGTCTGAGGAGCTGGGAATATCGATCGTTGCTCCGTACTTTCTGTCTGTATCCGCATTCCCGAAATTTCCACGACGGCGCTACCGGCGCTGCATCCGAGTTCCATGGAGGGCCCGAACCGCATGACCAGTTCAGCAGGGCATGTACACACCGGCGGTGACGACCCGAACAAGGTCGCAATGCTGGGTCTCACGTACGACGACGTCCTGCTCTTACCGGCGGCGTCGAACGTCATCCCTGGCCAGGTCGATACGTCCAGCCAGCTGACTCGCGACATCAGACTGCGGGTTCCCCTCGTCAGTTCCGCGATGGACACTGTCACCGAAGCGCGCATGGCCATCGCCATGGCCCGCGCAGGCGGTATGGGTGTTCTGCACAGGAACCTGTCCATCGACGCTCAGGCCGGGCAGGTCGAGACGGTCAAGCGATCCGAAGCGGGCATGGTCACCGACCCGGTCACGTGCAAGCCGTCCGACACCCTCGCCGAGGTCGACGCCAAGTGCGCGCGCTTCCGCATCTCCGGACTCCCGGTAACGGATGACGCCGGTCAGCTCGTCGGCATCATCACGAATCGTGACATGCGCTTCGAAGTCGACCAGAACCGCGCCGTGTCGGAAGTCATGACCAAGTCGCCGTTGATCACCGCCCAGGAGGGTGTGACCGCGGAGGTGGCGTTGGGTCTGCTCCGTCGCCACAAGATCGAGAAGCTCCCGATCGTGGATGGTCAAGGCAAGCTCACCGGCCTCATCACGGTCAAGGACTTCGTGAAGACGGAACAGCATCCCGATGCCACCAAGGACCGAGACGGGCGCCTGCTGGTCGGTGCGGCGGTGGGTGTCGGCGACGAGGCGTGGAGTCGGGCGATGGCGCTCACCGACGCCGGCGTCGACGTTCTGGTCGTCGACAGTGCGCACGGGCACTCCGCCGGCGTGCTGGACATGATCTCGAAGCTCAAAGCCGAAGTGGACGAGCGGGTCCAGATCATCGGAGGCAACGTCGCCACCCGTAGCGGTGCGGCTGCACTCATCGAGGCAGGAGTCGACGCCGTCAAGGTCGGTGTGGGCCCCGGTTCGATCTGCACCACCCGTGTGATCGCCGGCGTCGGCGCCCCGCAGATCACTGCGATCCTCGAGGCGGTCGCCGCCGCGAAACCGCACGGTGTGCCGGTCATCGCAGACGGTGGCCTGCAGTTCTCCGGCGACATCGCGAAGGCGCTCGCCGCGGGCGCGTCGACGGCGATGCTCGGGTCGCTGCTCGCCGGCACCGCGGAGTCGCCGGGCGAACTGATCCTCGTCAACGGCAAGCAGTTCAAGAGCTACCGGGGAATGGGTTCCCTCGGCGCCATGCAGAGCCGCGGCGCCGCCAAGTCGTACTCGAAGGACCGCTACTTCCAGGACGACGTGCTGTCCGAGGACAAGCTGGTTCCCGAGGGCATCGAGGGCCGGGTCGCGTTCCGCGGCCCCCTGTCCCAGGTCACGCATCAGCTCACCGGCGGTCTGCGGGCCGCGATGGGTTACACGGGAGCGTCGACCATCGAGGAGCTGCAGAACGCCCAGTTCGTGCAGATCACCGCGGCGGGTCTGAAGGAAAGCCACCCGCATGACATCACCATGACGGTGGAAGCTCCCAACTACACCGCTCGCTAGCAACCAGTCACGAGAAAGGGGCGCGCGTGCGCGACCTCGTTGAGATCGGCATGGGCCGAACAGCCCGACGAACCTATGAGCTGGACGACATCGACATCGTCCCCTCCCGGCGGACACGCTCCTCCAAGGAGGTGTCGACGTCCTGGCAGCTCGATGCCTACCGCTTCGACATTCCCGTGCTCGCGCATCCCACCGACGCGCTGGTGTCGCCGGCGTTCGCGATCGAGCTGGGCAAGCGTGGTGGTCTCGGCGTCATCAACGGTGAAGGACTGTGGGGCCGCCACGCCGATGTCGAGGCGAAACTCGCCGAGCTCGTCGCCCTCGCGGAATCGGACGTCGACGTCGAAGCTCCCATCCGGAAGCTGCAGGAACTGCATGCTGCGCCGCTGCAGCCGAACCTGCTCGCTGCCGCGGTGGCGCAGGTCCGTGACTCCGGGGTCACCACCGCTGTGCGGGTGAGCCCTCAGAATGCGCGGGCACTGACTCCGCATCTGATCGAGGCCGGCATCGACCTCCTCGTCGTCCACGGCACGATCATCTCCGCCGAGCACGTCGCCCATGGCGACAGTGAGCCGCTCAACCTCAAGACGTTCATCTCCGAACTGGACGTTCCCGTCGTGGCCGGTGGGGTGAGCGATCACCGCACCGCGCTCCACCTGATGCGCACGGGAGCGGCGGGTGTCATCGTCGGGTACGGCTCCACGGAGGGGGCTACCACCACCGGTGAAGTGCTCGGCATCGGTCTTCCCATGGCCACCGCCATTGCCGACGCAGCGGCCGCTCGACGTGACTACCTCGACGAGACCGGTGGGCGGTACGTCCATGTCATCGCGGACGGGGACATCGCGTCGTCGGGTGATCTCGCCAAGGCGATCGCCTGTGGTGCGGACGCAGCGGTGCTGGGTGCGCCGCTCGCGGTCGCGGCCGAAGCACCCGGCGGCGGCTGGTACTGGCCGTCGGCGGCAGCCCATCCGTCGGTTCCCCGTGGCACGATGCTGCCGGTGTCCTTCGGCGAACGACCGTCGCTCGACCAGGTCCTCGCGGGCCCGTCGAACGATCCGTACGGTTCCCTGAACTTCGTCGGCGGCCTACGCAGATCCATGGCGAAGTCCGGCTACTCGGACCTCAAGGAATTCCAGAAGGTGGGCTTGACGGTCCGCGCGTAGGGCCTCGTTCCGCTCCACTTTTCTCTCATCGCCCAATGCCCCCGGTGTCAATTCGACAGCACCGGTGCGGCGTTGGGCGATTTTCTTGTGCAGGTGCGCAGCCGTTCCTGATACCAATCGTTACAGTTAAGGTAACCCCTGTGGCAGCTGTCACAGCGCTGGGGTGCATACTGGCGAGTAATAACCCAGGTTCGGTGGAGGTCGAGGATGAAGAAGCAACGCGCGACGGACTATGACGTTCTCATCGTCGGGTCCGGATTCGGTGGCAGCGTCACCGCGCTCCGGCTGGTGGAGAAGGGATACAAGGTCGGCATCCTCGAAGCCGGCCGGCGTTATGCCGATGCCGACTTCGCCAAGACCAGCTGGGACCTGAAGAAGTTCCTCTGGGCACCTGCGCTGGGACTTTTCGGCATCCAGCGGGTTCACCTCCTGCGCGACTGCCTGATCCTCGCGGGCGCCGGAGTGGGCGGCGGATCGCTCAATTACGCCAACACGCTGTACAAGCCGCCCGCCTCCTTCTTCCAGGACCGGCAGTGGGCGCACATCACCGACTGGTACGACGAGCTCAGCCCCTACTACGACCAGGCACGGAAGATGCTCGGCGTAGTTCAGAACCCGCACATGACGCCGGCCGACGAAATCATCAAGGCGGTGGCCGAGGACATGGGGGCGGGTGACACGTTCATCCAGACCCCGGTCGGCGTGTTCTTCGGTGAGCCGGGCAAGACGGTGCCCGACCCCTACTTCGGCGGAGTGGGCCCCGACCGCACCGGGTGCATCGAGTGCGGTGAATGTATGACCGGCTGCCGGCACGGTGCCAAGAACACCCTGCTGAAGAACTACCTCGGTCTTGCCGAAAAGGCGGGCGCCGACATCATCCCGATGACGACGGTCACCGGTCTGCGGGAGGCGTCGGACGGCACCTGGGACGTCTTCACCCGGCGGACCGGCCCGGTCAAGAATCGCAAGCGCAAGACGTACACGGCTGCCCAGGTCGTGCTGGCCGCCGGAACGTGGGGCACGCAGCACCTGCTGTTCGACCAGAAGGAGACGGGCGCGCTCCCGAAGATCTCCGATCAACTGGGTGTGCTGACCCGTACCAACTCGGAGTCGATTCTCGGCGCGGCCAAGAACAAGGTCGATCCCGCGCTGGAGCTGACCAAGGGCGTCGCCATCACGTCGTCGTTCCATCCCACCTCGGACACCCACGTCGAGCCCGTGCGCTACGGCAAGGGTTCGAACTCGATGGCGCTGCTGCAGACGCTCCTGACCGACGGCGGCGGCCGACGGTGGATGACGTTCCTCAGGGAACTCGCGAAGGATCCGAAGGCGCTGAAGGTGCTCACCCCGTACCGGTGGAGTGAGCGCACCATCATTGCGCTGGTAATGCAGAATCTCGACAACTCCATCACGACGTACACCAAGAAGGGCCTGTTCGGCCGGCGCAAGTTCACGAGCAAGCAGGGTCACGGTGAGCCGAACCCCAGCTGGATTCCTGCGGGCAACGAGGCCACGAGGCGCATCGCGGAGAAAATCGACGGCCGCGCGGGAGGCACGTGGGGTGATGTGTTCAACATTCCGCTCACGGCGCACTTCCTCGGTGGCTGCACGATCGCCTCGGACCCCGAGCACGGTGTCATCGACCCCTACCACCGCGTGTGGGGATACCCGACGCTCAGCGTGGTCGATGGTGCCGCGGTGTCGGCGAACCTGGGGGTGAACCCGTCGCTGACGATCTCGGCGCAGGCAGAGCGGGCAGCGTCGCTGTGGCCGAACAAGGGTGAGAAGGACTTACGCCCCGCCCAGGGTGAGGGATACCGCCGCCTGAACCCGGTGCCGCCGACCGCGCCGGTGGTTCCCGCCGACGCGCCCGCAGCGCTGGTGCTGCCGATCGTCGAAATCCGCAACGGTTCCTCGACGACGGCCGCGAAGGAGCAGGGTGTCACCCAGAACCAGGGTGTCGCCCAGAGCCACGGCGTCGCCTGAATCGCAGTGTCGGCTGAATGGCAGGTCGTTCGAAGGGCGGCGGTTGTGCACGGACATGGGGTCGCGTAGACCACAGAGCTGCGCCGATTAGACTGACCCGGTGACAGATATCGAGCAACAGAGACCCGTCCTCGTCGTCGACTTCGGCGCGCAGTACGCGCAGCTGATCGCCCGGCGGGTGCGTGAGGCGAAGGTCTACTCCGAGGTGGTCCCGCACACCGCGACCGTCGCGGAGATCGAGGCGAAGAAACCTCTCGCCGTGGTGCTCTCGGGTGGGCCGTCGAGCGTGTATGCCGAGGGTGCGCCGCAGCTGGACCCGGCGTTGTTCGATCTGGACGTCCCGGTGTTCGGAATCTGCTACGGATTTCAGGCCATGGCCGGCGCTCTCGGCGGCACGGTGGCGCACACGGGCACACGCGAGTACGGCCGCACCGACTTGACGGTGCAGGGCGGGCTGCTGCACGACGGCCTGCCCAAGAACCAGCCGGTGTGGATGAGTCACGGGGATGCGGTCACCGAAGCGCCGGAAGGCTTCGAGGTGACCGCGACCAGTGAGGGCGCCCCCGTGGCCGCGTTCGAGGACCGGGCCCGCAAACTCGCGGGAGTGCAGTACCACCCCGAGGTCCTGCATTCGCCGCACGGCCAGCAGGTACTCAGCCGATTCCTGCACGAGATCGCGAACATTCCGCCGGCGTGGACGGCCGCGAACATTGCCGACGCCCTGATCGAGCAGGTGCGCGAGCAGGTCGGAGACGGCAAGGCGATCTGTGGGTTGTCCGGTGGTGTCGATTCCGCGGTCGCGGCGGCCCTCGTGCAGCGCGCGATCGGCGACCGACTGACCTGTGTGTTCGTCGATCACGGTTTGATGCGTGCCGGGGAACGAGTGCAGGTCGAACAGGACTTCGTGGCTGCGACAGGTGCGAAACTGATCACCGTCGATGCCGCGGACACCTTCCTCGGCGCTCTGGCCGGGGTGTCGGATCCCGAAACCAAGCGCAAGATTATCGGCCGCGAGTTCATTCGCAGCTTCGAGGGCGCGGTCAGCGACGTGCTGGGTGAGAACGCTGCGCACGGTGACACCGTCGACTTCCTGGTGCAGGGCACGCTCTACCCGGATGTGGTCGAGTCGGGCGGAGGCACCGGAACCGCCAATATCAAGAGTCACCACAATGTGGGCGGGTTGCCGGAAGATTTGCAGTTCACGCTCGTCGAACCACTCCGGTTGCTGTTCAAGGACGAGGTGCGTGCGGTCGGCCGCGAACTCGGCCTGCCCGAGGAGATCGTGGGACGCCAGCCGTTCCCGGGGCCGGGGCTCGGTATCCGCATCATCGGCGAGGTCACCGAAGAGCGCCTCGACATCCTGCGGCACGCCGATTCCATTGCGCGCGAAGAGTTGACGGTCGCCGGGCTGGACAAGTTGATCTGGCAGTGCCCGGTGGTGCTGTTGGCCGACGTCCGCAGCGTAGGGGTGCAGGGTGACGGGCGGACGTACGGTCACCCGATCGTGTTGCGGCCCGTGTCGAGTGAAGACGCGATGACGGCGGACTGGACACGAGTGCCGTACGAGGTGCTCGAGCGCATCTCCACCCGCATCACCAATGAGGTGCACGACGTCAACCGAGTGGTGCTCGACATCACCAGCAAGCCGCCGGGAACCATCGAGTGGGAGTGACGCACTGAAAAGCGCGGTGGGCGAGGCCGAGGCCCCGCCCACCGCGCTTTCGTGTTGCCGGACTATCTCTTTCTATTCGGTGCGAAGACGAGAACTGCCCCGACGACCACGGCGACCAGGACGAACAACCAGCGGAATTCGACATTCGCGAGGGGTTCGAGGGAAAAGGGACCGACGAGGGCCCAGCCGCTCACGAGCAGTGCTGCCAGACCTGCGAGGAACAGGAGCGGGGACGGCCGTTTCCGTGAGGTGGTGCCGGTGTCCTGAGTGTCGTCGATGTCATCCACGACGCACCTCCACATTTCCGAATTGTGCGTTCACGTCGAGATTCAATACGGGTCCTTCCGGTCCGTCCGCTCCGCCGTCGAGACCGTCGGGCAGGCACTGGCTGTCACCGAACTGAACCGAGCAGTCGTTGCGGACGTTCATGTTCGGTGGCAGGAGCACGATCACCTCACCGTTTCCGTTCACGGTCACCGTCTTGTCCTCGGTGAGCTCGACCCTGCGGAGGTCGAGGGTGAAGCTGCCGAAACCGCCCGAGTATTCGGAATCGAGGTCGGCCGCCGACATGGGCTCCCATCTCTGTTCGCCCATGCTGCGTCCGTCGAAGTTCAGTGAGCCGACGAGCGAGGCCAGAACGACGAATCCCACCAGTGGTCCGGCGACGACGAGCAATCCGTAGCCCTTGCGGACAACACTCCCGACTACGAGGCCTGCACCGATCACAGCGAGTGCGACGGCACCGATACGTCCCGGGTTCAGCCATTCCGATCCGGTGGCGACCGACAGTGCCGTCGCTGCTGCGGCGGCGAGGATGGCGAGTCCGATGACCATGGTGGTCAGGCGCGAGTGCTTACGCCCGGGTGCTGCGGCGGGTGTGGGAGTTCCGGCCGGCTCGGGAAGGTCCCAGGCGAAGGGGGCCACTCCGAGCGGATCCCAGGCCGGTGGACGTGGTTCGAGTGGTGCGAACGGTGTCGGAGGCGCGAAGCTGCTGGGGGTCGGCTCGGAAGACTTCTCGAACGACACCGTCTTCTGCTCGCTCGCTGGGGGTTCGGTGGGGGACGGTGTGTTCGTTCGATCCGTGCTGTCCGCGGTGGGAGTGGCCGCGGGGCTCGGCGTGTAGGAATCGGGAAGCGTGGTGTACGGACTGTAGGTGGGGTGCGGGCCGGCGCCGTACGCGCTGCCGCCGTAGACACCGGCTCCATACGGGTCGGCGCCGAACAGGTTGCCGCCGAACGGTCCGGGGGCGTAACTCGTGCCCGGATAGCCAGTTCCGACACCGGTCGGTGCGACCCCGGGCGGGAGGGGCGGCGGCACCGGTTGCCGTTGATACAACAACCACAGTCCGCCGAGCATCAACGCCATGCTGATCAGACCCGATCCGCCGAGTCCGACACCGAACGGCCCGACCGTGCTGGCGGCGATGGCGAGAGCGACGAGGAGGACGACGGTCTTGGTGCCCGAATCCGAGCTGTGGCCGCGACCGACGAGGGACTCCGCCGGCGAGGCCGGGTCACCGGATTTGGTGAGGCCGAGCCAGCACACCAGATAGAGGAGTACACCGGCGCCGCCGAAGATGGTCGACACCACGAAAGCGACTCGTATCAGTACGGGATCGACGCCGTAACGGTATCCGATTCCCGCACAGACACCGGCGACGTGACCTCGCCCGGGCAACCGCACCGGCCGGGTCCGCCACAGATCGTGCATCTGCTCTTGGAAACTCCCATTGCTCATACGACCATCGTTGCGGCCGACGCCCCGCGCGTACATCGGGAACTACCCTGATCTTTCCGCCCGGAATTGGCCGTGCCGGTCCGCGAAGTCAGGGTTGGACCCTGATGCCCGGGCGGGGTGATCGTGCCAGTATCGAGTATGTGCAATCTGTGTCGAACGCCGTGCCTTCTGCAGCGCAGACCGGTGGTGGCCCGCTGATGCCACCGGTGGCGCCGGGCGATGTGCCGATGCCGCGGCTCGAACGCCGGGCTGCGGGTCGTGTCGTCGGTGGCGTCGCGGGCGGTATCGCCGATCAGCTGGGTGTCGACGTCCTGAAGGTGCGCGTCGTGTTCGCCGCTCTGGCGGCGCTGGCCGGTGCCGGCATCGTCGCGTACGGCCTCCTGTGGATCTTCACGTCGGCGGGTGTCGACACGGAGAAGCCCAGCGCGTCCGAACGACGCAGGGCCATCGGCCTGATCGCCATCGGTCTCGCTGGTGCCTCCGCATTGTCGTGGTTGTTCAGTGGCCGTGCGGGATCGGTGATTGCGCCGATCATCGTGGTCGCGGTGGGTGCGGCGTTGGTGTGGCGGGAATTCGATTCGGAGGGCCCGCGCACCGTGATCGGGCTGCCGCAGCGGCCCACCGTTCTCACGTGGGCGCGGGTTCTCGGTGGCGTGACACTGATCGTCTCCGGGCTGGGCGTGGTGATCCTCGCTCAGGTCGATCTGGAGGCCCTGCGGTCGTCGTTGCTGGCGGTCGTGGTGACCCTTGTCGGCGCCGGCCTACTGACCGTGCCCCTGTGGTTGCGGCTGTGGCGTGCGCTCGGAGCGGAACGGGCAGCGAGGATTCGCAACGAGGAGCGTGAGGAGATCGCCTCCCATCTGCACGACTCGGTCCTGCAGACGCTGGCGCTGATCCAGAAGCAGGCAGATCACCCACAGGAGGTGGCCCGGCTCGCGCGCGGACAGGAACGCGAACTGCGCAAGTGGTTGTTCGGCGGCGGTGACGCCGACCAGTCGAGTCTCGCGGAGGCGCTGCGCATCATCGCCGGTGAGGTCGAGGACCAGCACGGTGTGACGGTGCGGCCGGTGACGGTGGGCGACGTCCCCCTCGATGTGGAGGGGACGGGAGAGGGGCTGTCGAAGGAAAGCTTCACAGCCTTGCTCGGTGCGACGCGGGAGGCACTCGTCAACGCGGCCAAGCATTCCGGCGAGACCGACATCAACCTCTTCGCCGAGGCGGAGCGCGAACAGGTCAGTGTGTTCGTCCGGGACCGTGGTGTCGGCTTCGACATCGACGAAGTGCCGCCGGATCGGCAGGGACTGGCGAAGTCGATCCGCGGGCGGATCGATCGCCGGGGTGGACACGTGGACGTGCGGTCGGCACCGGGCAAGGGCACCGAGGTCCGGATCTCCATGCCGCGAAACGGCCATGCCAAGGCCGGGGCGGATGCTACCGAGATTACGGACGACGCTGGCCTAGAGTGGGGCGACACTACCGTCCACGCCGAGGAACAGCCACAGTGAGCTTGCCTGAAACACCGCCGTATCGCGTCTTTCTCGTAGATGATCACGCCGTCTTCCGGTCCGGTGTGCGTGCCGAACTCGGACGGGAAGCAGACATGAAGGTCGTGGGGGAGGCCGGCGGTGTGGCAGAGGCGGTGTCGGGTATCAACGCCACCGCCCCGCACGTCGTCCTCCTCGACGTTCACATGCCCGACGGTGGTGGTGTCGCCGTATTGCGCGGCATCGAGGAGGGGCCGGTGTGTCTGGCGCTGAGCGTGTCCGACGCCGCCGAGGATGTGATCGCCGTGATCCGGGCGGGTGCACGCGGTTATGTAACCAAGACGATCTCGGGTGGGGAGCTGGCCGACGGAGTCCGCCGGGTCGCCGGCGGTGACGCCGTGTTCAGCCCGAGGCTGGCCGGATTCGTGCTGGACTCCTTCACCGGCCGCTCCAATGCTCCCGAACCGCAGCTGGATCCGGAACTCGATTCGCTCACCCCGCGCGAGATGGAAGTTCTGCGGCTGCTCGCGCGGGGGTACACGTACCGTGAGATCGCCGAGGAACTGGTCATCTCGGTGAAGACGGTGGAAACCCATGCGTCCAACGTGCTGCGCAAAACGCAGCAGTCGAACCGCAATGCGCTGACCCGGTGGGCGCACCGTCGTCGGATCGACTGATACGTACGGCCGCTCAGGGCTGGGCCAGCAGGACGACCACGGCGACGAGCACGGCCAGTATCAAGATGGCGACCATCACGCCCATGGCGATCGGTGCCCACGCCACCACCTGATCGCGGACCGTGGGTTCGGGTGCACCGGGGGCGGGCGGAGTGGGCCGCGGCGGCCACTGCAGTTTGCCCAGCGGGCGGGGAACGTTCTTCAAGGGCGTGCTCTGGGGCACCGCGGGGAGGCCGGCCTGAGTGGAGCCGATCTTGCTCCGTCGGTGCGGAGGGGGCAACGGAGTGGAACGGTGGGCCCAGGAGGGAATCGTGCCGTCGGCGGAATAGACGGGTGAGCCGACGAGGTGGGCGACATCACCGTCCCCGCCCATGGCCACCCGGGCCAGCGCATCGCGGGCCTCGGCCATCGTGGGACGTCGCGCCGGGTCGGGTTCGAGTAGGTGCAACAGCGTTTCGGTGAGCGGCCCGGCCTTGGCCGGGCGGTAGATCTCGGCCTTCGCGACGCGATGGAGGAGTGCGATGGAGTCGGAATCGATGCCGAACGGCGGCTGCCCCTCGACCACGGTATACAGAGTGGACCCGAGGGAGAAGACATCGCTGGCCTCGGTGGGATCCTGGCCGCGGGCAACCTCGGGGGAGAAGTACGCGGGGGTTCCGGTGATGACGCCGTTCGTGGATTCGGCGGCGTCGCCCTTGGCGCGGGCGATGCCGAAGTCACTGATCTTGACCGTGCCGAGTTCCCGGCCCCGGTCGGCGACGAGGATGTTGCCCGGTTTTATGTCCCGGTGCACGATGCCCGCGGCATGCGCGGCCACCAGGGCGTCCGCCACCTGCGCACCGATCTGAGCTACCTCGAGAGGCGGCAGCGTGTCGGCGATATTCATCGCCTGGGCGAGGCTGCGGGACGGTAGGTATTCCATGACCAGCCAGGGCTCCCCGGCTTCGAGCGCCACGTCGTACATCGCAATGGAATGGCGGTGGGTGAGTTTGGCGGCGTTGCGCCCTTCCCGGAGAGTGCGTTCACGGACGCGGCGGGCCTCGTCGGGGTCGAGTCCGGCCGTCGTGGTGACCTGTTTGACGGCTACGTCCCGGTGCAGCAGGGTGTCTCTCGCCAGCCACACGGCACCCATGCCGCCGCCGCCCAGTTTGGACCTCAGACGGTACCTTCCCGCCACCAGATATTCGGGTCCGATGCCCCTTTCGCTCTGCGCCTGCTCAGTCACGCGTTCAGGTTAGAGGATGATGCGGACACGGGCGGTGCGACGCTCCTGACCTGCGAATACGTGGTCCACTTGACGGGCACTCACCGACCGGCTTTACTGGAAACGAGTTCGAAAATACGTTCGAACGTAGCGTCTGTTCGAGCCGCGTCTTCCCCGTGGTTGCCGACCGCTGTTGATGTCGAGTGACAGGGGTGTCGAGTTGGCTGATGTGGCCGCAGTTCCGGAGTCTGCTGCGCCGCCGGAGTTGTCGGGGCTCTCCCGTCAGGAGCGTCTGGACTTCCTCCGGCGAAGGATGGCGGCGGTCCCCGCTCGCGGGGAATCGGTGGCGAATCGCGCTCCGATGGAGGGAGCGCTGCACACACCGGGCAAGTCTTCGGCCCCCGATTCGGACACGGCCGGGGTGCTCCCGGTTCCGGCTGCGCTGGCCGACCTTCTTCCGAGAGGCGGGCTGGTGCGGGGTTCCGTGGTATCGGTTTCCGGTGCCACCTCACTTCTGCTGGGGCTGGTCGCGTCGGTCACCGCAGACGGGGGACATGTCGCTGTGATCGGGCATCCCCAGCTCGGGTTGCTCGCCGCTGTCGAGATGGGGGCGCAGCTCGAACGCCTCGCTCTGATTCCCGACCCCGGAGCTGATCCGGTGGAGATCGCCGCGGTGCTGCTGGACGGTATGGATCTGGTGGTACTCGGCCTGGGTGGAGCCTCGGTGGCGCCGTCCCGTGCCCGCGCGGTGATGGCCCGCGCGCGGAGCAAGGGTTCGACCCTGGTGGTCACCGACGGACACTGGGACGGTGCTGAGATGCGACTGGATGCCCGGGTCCGCGGATATGCGGGACTGGGCAATGGATCCCAGGAACGGGGGTGCGGCCGGCTACGTTCACTCAGCCTGGCAGTGTGCGCCCGGGGGCGGTCGTTTCAGCCGCGCACCACCCGGCTGGACGTGCGTTCGGCGCAGGGTCGAGTGGAGTGGGTGAGCACGCCGGACAACGCTCTCCCGGAGGCAGGTTTTCCGGAAGCGGCGGAAGTGGTGGGGCTGTGAGCCGCGTAGTGGCGTTGTGGTGTCCCGACTGGCCTGCGGTCGCAGCTGCTGCAGCCGTTGACCTCCCGCCCACTCATCCGGTGGCGGTGACGTCGGGTAATCGTGTGGTGGCCTGTTCGGCGACGGCCCGGGCGGACGGGGTGCACCGGGGACTGCGTCGCCGCGAGTCCCAGGCCCGGTGCCCCCGGTTGCACGTGGTGACAGCGGATGCCGAGCGGGACGCGCGGTTGTTCGAGCCGGTTGCCGCGACCATCGACGCCGTGGCTCCCGGAGTCGAGGTGCTGCGTCCCGGGCTCGTGGTGTTGTCGGCGCGGGGTGTCAGCAGATATTTCGGCTCCGAGGAAGCCGCTGCGGAGCGGTTGGTGGACCAGGTGTCGGCTGTGGGGGTCGAGTGCCAGGTGGGCATTGCCGATCAACTGTCCACGGCCGTGATCGCCGCTCGCAGAGGGGTGCTCGTGCCTCCCGGCCGGGGAGCGGAGTTCCTGGCGCCGCTGCCGATGAGGGAACTGGCTGCCGAACCCAGTCTCGCGGCAGCTCACCGTGGTGAACTGGTCGATCTGCTGCACCGTCTGGGACTTCGCACCATCGGCGCCTTCGCGGCGCTGCCGGCAGGTGATGTGGCGTCCCGCTTCGGAACCGACGCGGTGCTTGCCCATCGTGCGGCGCGGGGTGAGCCGGAGCGTCCCCCGTCGGCGCGATCGCTACCTCCCGACCTGGAGGTGGAAGAACACTGCGACCCCGTGATCGAACGGGTCGACGCCGCAGCGTTCGCAGGCAGGGCGTTGGCGGAGAAACTGCACCGCACCCTGTCCGACGCGGGGGTGGCCTGTACTCGGCTGTCGGTGTCGGCAATCACCGGCAACGGGGAGCAGTTGTCCCGGACGTGGCGATGCGCGGAGCCGTTGACGCCGGAGGCGACGGCGGACCGGGTGCGGTGGCAGTTGGACGGGTGGTTGACCGGGCGCAGCGAGAAGCGTCCCACCGCGGGTATCGCGGTCCTGCGGCTCGAGCCGGTGGAGGTGGTGGCTTCCGGCGCCCTGCAGTTGGGGCTGTGGGGTGGAGTCGGAGATCAGGACGAGAGGGCCCGGCGAGCCCTGGTGCGGGTGCAGGGACTTCTCGGCGGTGAAGCCGTGCAGGTGGGTGTTCTCAGTGGTGGGCGGGGTCCGGCGGAGCGCATCACCCTGCTGCCGTTGGGGGATGAGCTGATTCCTCGTTCCGATCCGTCGGAGCCGTGGCCGGGAACGCTTCCCGAACCGGCACCTTCCGCTGTGTTGACGGCACATCCCGAGGTCGGCATCGTGGACGCACGGGGTGCTGCCGTGACGGTCACGGAACGCGGTGTGTTCAGTGCGCCTCCCGCTCGGTTGCGCTGGGGGAGTAAAGAGTGGACGGTGTGCGGATGGGCGGGACCGTGGCCGGTGGACGAGCGGTGGTGGGATCCGCCCGCCGCCCGGACGGCGGCCAGGGCGCAGGTGCTGCTCGAGGAGTCGCGGGCGCTGCTGGTGATCTGCACGGCGGATCGGTGGACGGTGGAGGGAATCTATGAGTGAGCTGTCTACGCCCGCAGTTCGCCGGGTGATCGTGCAGGAACTGACCACTCTCGACGGGTTCGTCGCCGGGCCGTCGGGCGAGCTCGACTTCTTCGAGGCGGTGTCCGATTTCGGTGAGGTCGATCGGGACAACATAGATCTTCTCGCCGATGTGGATCTGGTTCTGTTGGGCCGCAACACCTATCAGATGTTCGTCGAGTACTGGCCCACCGCGGAAGGCGAGGTGGTGGCCGAGGTGGTGAACACGCTTCCCAAGCTCGTGTTCTCGTCCACCCTCGGCAGGGCGCCGTGGGGATCGTGGGAACCGGCGCAGGTGTACGACGGGAACGTGATCGAGCGGGTGCGGCAGTTGCTGCGGGAGCCCGGTGGTGACGTGGTCGTGTGGGGAAGTATCACGCTGGCCAAGTCGCTACTCGCGGCAGATCTGGTCGACGAGATTCAGTTACGCGTGGTGCCGGTGCTGCTGGGGCGCGGGCAGCGCCTTCTCGACGAGGACACCGGGATGCACGCCCTCACGCTCCTCGAGGCGAAGGGTTACGAGTCGGGGATCGTGACGCTGCGCTATCGGGTCGTCCCCGCCACACCGTGAAACCCAACTTGTGAACGGACCGCCCGTGCGGCGCGGCCGTCCGCCTAGGCTTGTTTCTCGTGGAGACGAGCAGGACGACCGCGACCCGCACCGGTGTCGCCATCGCGTACCGCGACAGCGGAGTGCGCAGTGGCCCGGCCGCTCATCTCGTGCCCGTGGTTCTCGTGCACGGAATGGGCGGTGACGGCGGAACGTGGGATCGGTTCATGCGGGCGCTGGTCTCCCGCGGGCGCCGGGTCGTCGTGCTCGATCTACGGGGACACGGTCGCAGTGCCCGCGCTGCGTCGTACCTGTTCGAAGAATTCGGTTCCGATGTGGTGGAAGTGTGCGACAACCTGGGCCTGTCGCAGGTCGATCTCGTCGGTCATTCGCTCGGTGGTCATGCCGCCTCACTCGCAGCCCAGACCCGCCCCGAGCTGGTGCGGCGGTTGGTCATCGAGGAGGCCCCACTTCCGCTGCGGCCCGGTGACCCGGAGCAGGTCTTCTCGAACCGGCTGCCGTCCCTGCCGGAGCTGTGGCATGCGACGACCAGCCTGATCCGGCACCCGCGGGCCGCGTTCGCCTTCGACCGGTCGATGACACGCTCGGCGCTCGAGCAGTTCCGCCGCCCGGACCCGTTGTGGTGGGACCAGCTGCCACGGATCGAGGCGGACACACTGATCCTGCGCGGCGGTCCCGGCGGGATGGTGGATGCCCGTCGACTCGAATCCGCAGTCGCCGCGATACCGAGATGCCGGGTGGTGGTTTTTCCCGGGGGGCACAGCATTCACCGTGATCGGTACGACGAGTTCGAGGCGGCGGCGATGCCGTTCCTGATGGAGTCCGAGCCGAATTGAGCGCGCGCTGTTCACCGTCGGCCGGATTCAGACAAAAGTCCGCAAATGTAAACCCGCAGCTGGCTGGGCAGGACTAGCGTGGAGTAGAAGCGGGGGCTCGGACCCGGCTGCACAGGTATTCGTACATCGGGAAGAAGGCACGAGATGTCGACGATCACACCCGGACGACCGTACGCACCCGGCAGGGAGGGGTTCAGCTCGCTCCGCTCCGGCGGCCTGAACTGGGACGCCTTTCCGCTGCGACTGTTCACCAAGGGGAATGCCAAGTTCTGGAATCCCGTCGATCTCGATTTCAGCCGGGATGCGCAGGACTGGGAGGAGTTGAACAGCGAGCAGCAGCGGAGCGCGACGTACCTGTGCGCGCAGTTCATCGCCGGTGAGGAGGCGGTCACCGAGGACATTCAGCCCTTCATGAAGGCGATGGCCGCAGAGGGCCGGTTCGGTGACGAGATGTACCTGACTCAGTTCTGTTTCGAAGAGGCCAAGCACACGCAGGTGTTCCGGTTGTGGATGGACGCGGTCGGGCTCACGCAGGACTTGCATCCGTTCGTCGCCGACAATCCGTACTACCGCCAATTGTTCTACGAGGAGCTTCCCGGATCTCTGGGCGTTCTCGAGACGGATCCGAGCCCCGCCAACCAGATTCGCGCCAGCGTCACCTATAACCATGTCATCGAGGGCAGTCTTGCGCTGACCGGGTACTACGCGTGGCAGAAGGTGTGCGCGACCCGCGGGATACTTCCCGGCATGCAGGATCTCGTCAAGCGGATCGGCGACGACGAACGTCGTCACATGGCCTGGGGAACCTTCACCTGCCGACGGCATGTCGCGGCCGACGACAACAACTGGAATGTGGTGCAGGAGCGGATGGCGGAGCTGATGCCGATGGCACTGGGCATGATCGATTGGGTCAATGCACAATTCGAGGTTCAGCCGTTCGGGCTCGACAACGACGAGTTCCTGGCCTACGCCGCGGACCGTGCGCAGCGTCGGCTCTCGGCGATCGAGTCGGCACGCGGCCGGCCGGTCGAGGAAATC
This sequence comes from Rhodococcus sp. USK13, assembly GCF_018343855.1. Classification (NCBI taxonomy): domain Bacteria; kingdom Bacillati; phylum Actinomycetota; class Actinomycetes; order Mycobacteriales; family Nocardiaceae; genus Rhodococcus; species Rhodococcus sp. USK13. The sequence goes on from NZ_CP069242.1 coordinate 3,404,498, forward strand.
GACCTCGACTACTCCCCGGAGGTGCTCGAGGAGCGGTTCGGCGAGGAGGACGCCAAGGCGCTGACCGAGGCAGCAGGCTGAGCGGACTCGGACGAAGGGACGATCAACCGTCGGGTATCCATGGCAGGATCTGGCCATGGCGCTCACCTCGCTCGACCGCAAGCTCCTCGGCTGGTCTGCCGCGTTCGTGATCTCGCAGGCGAATATCGCCCGATTGCTCGGTCCTGCTGCCCCTCGGGTGGCCGAGATTCAGACGGCGCGATCCGCCTGGGACTACATCGCGATCCTCGACGGCATGGACGCCACCGAGACCGCGCGATATCGGAGTCATTACTACCCCGACTTCGTCCATCCCGCCATCTACGCCGTCGCTCTGCGTACGGGTGCGCGACGGCTGGCGGAGTTGACGCCGTTGTCGCCTACAACGCAAAAGATGCTGGCGGCTGCGCCGGTCGTGGCCGCGGCCGGTGACTACGTCGAGAATGTCGTCGGCCTGCATCTGCTGACACATCGGGAGCACATCACCGATGCCACCGTCCGCGCCACCTCCGCGGTCAGCATCACCAAGTGGGTGCTGGCCCTCGGCTCGCTTGCGTATCTGTCGCAGGGTTTCGTGCGGGTGTGGGCACGAGGCCGATAGATTCCGGCGCATGGGTGCAGCAGAGTTGCCGGTCGAGTACTTCGCCGGGCAGATCGAATTCCGCCAGTGGCTCGCAGTTCATCACGCCACCTCACCCGGTATCTGGCTGAAGATGGCGAAGAAGGGATCGGCCCACTCGTCGATCACCTACGACCAGGCACTCGAGGTGGCGTTGTGTTACGGCTGGATCGACAGCCAAGTCCGCCGGATCGACGACGATTTCTTCGTCCAACGGTTCACCCCACGATCGGCGCGCAGTCCGTGGTCGAAACGCAACCGCGAATATGCCGAGAAACTGGAAGCCGCCGGGGCCCTCGAGGCTGCCGGAGCGGCGGAAGTGGAGAAGGCCAGAGCCGACGGGCGGTGGGACCGTGCCTATGCCGGACAGAAGGCGGCTGAAATCCCGGAGGACTTCCTTGCCGCCCTCGCGCAAAATCCGGAGGCGGAGGCGTTCTTTGCGACACTGAACAGCCACAACCGCTACGCCGTCATCTACCGGTTACAGGACGCGAAACGTCCGGAGACGCGTGCCCGGCGCATCGAAAAGTTCGTTCAGCAGTTGTCGGAGCGGCGCAAGTTCCACGACTGAGCGAAAAATCGGCCTGACACAATGGCCTCGTGAACGACACGATCACCTCTACCACCTGCTCCGCGCTGTCCGCCGCCGACGAACCCCTGCCGGGAACGGCGGCGCACGTCACGGGCTGGGTGTGTCTCGAACACCCGGGTGCGTGGGGCCGGGACGTGGTGGACGGCACCGCGCTGGGCAGCGAACTCGCCGGGGAACTCGACGCCCGTGCGAAGGCGGCCGGAGTACGGTTCATGTTCATCCGCCGGCCAGGACGAAGCACGACCGATCCGGCGATGGCCACAGTTCTCCTTGCACACTCTCATCCCGCGTCGGCCTGGTGCGAACGCCTGGACATCGGCAGTCCGGCCGACCTCCTCGACCTCGACCTCGGTGTGGTCGCCGGTCCGGCTCCGCGGTGGGGGGAGCCGGTCGCGGAGCCGGTGGTGCTGGTGTGCGCGCACGGTAAACGGGATCAGTGCTGTGCCGTCCTGGGACGTCCCATCGCCGCCCGGCTGTCTACAGAGTTCGGCGACACCGTGTGGGAATGCTCGCACACGGGAGGACACCGGTTCGCGCCTTCGATGATTCTGCTGCCCACCGGATATACGTACGGCCGGCTCTCTGCGGAACAGAGCGTCGAGGCGGTGCGCGCCGCCGCCCGGGACGAGGTGTACGCGCAGGGACTACGGGGACGAAGCTGCTGGGACGAGCGGGGCCAGGTTGCCGAACTCGCGGTCCGGGAACTGGTGACCGCGGGCCCGAACGAGCTCGCGGTGGACGGGGCGTCGGTGGTCACCCACATCGACGGACGCCGGTGGTCCGTCGATGTGGAGGAGCGGGAACTCGCGCCCAGGCCGCCCAGTTGCGGAGCCGCCCCGAAACCGGTTCGTCCCGTCGTCGCCACCGGGGTACGCCCGCTGTGCTGACCGAGTGCGCTCACCAATGGGCGCCGGGTACAAGCCTTCCGACCTTGCGGGCGGCGCGTCCCCACGGTGTCGACCTGTGCGCGCGTACCTCGCCGGCTCGTGGAGGTTCGGGTGTCCTCTCGGTGACGCTCTGTCCCTTGGCCGCCGGCGAGTCGGGGAACATGCGATACATCTGATGCATCACCCGGTCTTTGACGGCAGGCGCGAACATACTGCCGAGTTCCCCGAGAGTGCCGCTGGGGACATCGATGCGCTTCGGCCGCTCGACCAGGGCCCGGACCACCATGGCCGCCGCCTTCTCCGGTGAGGTGATGGGTCCGACGTTGTAGTTGCCGGTCGGTGCGATCATCGGCGTCTCGACGAGTGGCATGTGGATGGTGGTGTACGTGATGCCGTCCGACAGTGTTTCAGCGGCGGCAACATCGGTGAACCCGTCGAGCGCCGCCTTGCTGGCGACGTAGGCGGCGAATCGCGGCGTTGCCCCCTGGACCCCGGCGCTGCTGATGTTGACGATGTGCCCGAACCGGCGTTCACGCATCTGCGGAAGGAACGCGAGGACGAGTCGAACGGCACCGAAGTAGTTGACGGCCATGGTGCGTTCGAAGTCGTGGAACCGCTCGGTCGAGCGGTAGAGGCCCCGCCGGATCGACCGGCCGGCATTGTTGACCAGCATGTCCACGTGACCGTGCTCGGTGAGGATCGCGGCGACCGTGCGTTCGACCGACGTCTCGTCGGTGATGTCGCACGGATATCCGAACGCCGCACCGCCCGCCGCGCGAATCTCTGTGACCACGGCCTCGAGTTCCTCGGTACGTCTCGCGAGGAGAAGAACTTTCGCGCCCTTGCGGGCCACGGCGATCGCCGCGCTGCGACCGATCCCGGAGGAGGCCCCGGTGATGACGACGTGCCGTCCCACGAGCGGTCCGCCGGGGTGGGAGCGGCGGGCTCGATGGGGATCGAGATGGTTCTGCCAGTAGGTCCACAGCGCCTTCGTGTAGGAGGCGAAGGGCGGAACCTCGATTCCCGTACCCTGCAGAGCATTTCGCGTCTCTTCGTTGACGAGGACGGTAGGCAGCGTCATGTTCGCCACGAGCACGGGCGGGATGCCGAGCCCGTCGAGGACCAACTTGCGGCCCGTGTCGAGAGTCGAGTCCGGGGTGGGTGTCAGAAAGGGACGGACCAGTCCGCCGGGCAGGCTCGCCGCCGGGCGCGGGGCACCGGCGGCCTTGGCGAGCCCCGCGTAGATCTCGCGGACCGGCTGCGGGCGCGGATTGACCAGGTGGAACACCTGACCGTCGCGGTCCGGTGCCGACATCAGCTCCACGATGGCCGCCGCCACATAGTCCACGGGAACGACGTTGGTCGATCCGATGTCGGGGACAGCCACCGGGAGTGCGGCCGGGAGCTTGGCGAGAGTCGAGATGGCGGGGAACAGGTAGTACGGCCCGTCGATCTTGTCCATCTCACCGGTGACCGAACTGCCGACCACCACGGCCGGGCGGTAGATCCGCCAGCGCAGTCCCTCGCTGTCGCGAACGATCTTCTCCGCCTCGAACTTGGTGCGGTGGTAGGGCGTCGGAAAACTTTGTCCCCGATCGAAATCCGACTCGGCGAAGGTGCCCGCGTAATCGCCCGCGACCGCAATCGACGACACGTGATGAAGGGTTGCGCCCAGCTCTGTCGCGAGGGCGGCCACCGCGCGCGTGCCGTCGACATTGGTCGACGCCTGCTCGTCGCCGACGGTGAGGTCGTAGATCGCGCCGAGGTGCAGAACGTGCTGGGCCGCCGGCACCGCGGCGAGGCCGAGGCCGGGCTCGGTCAGGTCGCCGATCAGCGGATGCACACGATCGCCGCCGGGCATGCTTTCGGTGAGGGCATCGAGTTTGGTCAGCGAGGAGGGGCGGACGAGGACGTGTATCTCTGCTGTGTCATCGCGGTCGAGGATCAGAGGCAGGACGTGTCGACCCAGAAATCCGGTTCCGCCCGTGACGAGGTAGGTGGCCATTCCCCGAACTTACTCCGAAGTAAGATGATGCACTAGTGACGGATTCCGACCTTGGAATGGACCTTCGTCATCCACGCCGGAGCCCACCAGTTGGCCGGACCCATCAGCTTCACCAGCGACGGCACGAGCAACATGCGCACCACGGTGGCGTCCACGAGCAGCGCCACGATCATGCCCACCCCGAGGAACCGCATGATCGACAGGCCGGACACGGTAAATGCTCCGGTGACGACGACGAGCAGCAGAGCGGCCGCGGTCACGATCCGCCCCGTGCGCTCCGTTCCGAAGCGCACCGCCTCCTCCGTGGTCGCCCCCGCCGCGTGCGCCTCCACCATCCGTGACATCAGGAACACCTCGTAGTCGGTGGACAAGCCGAACACGACCGCGAGGATCAGGACGACGAACGTCGCCTCGAGCGGTGCCGGACTGACCCCGAGCAGGCTCGCGCCGTGGCCGAGCTGGAAGATCCAGGTCAGGACACCGAAGGTGGCGGCCAGGCTCAGTCCCGCCATGGCCACCGCCTTGAGCGGCAGGACCACCGAGCCGAATGCCAGGAACAGCAGCACCAGCGTCGACAGCACCATGATCGCCACCATCGCGGGCAACCAGCGGACGATCGCCGCGTTGCTGTCGTCGACGGTGGCCTGTCCACCGCCGACGAGGAGTTCGGTCCCTTCCGGTCCTGCGATGTCTCGCAGTGCCGCGACCGCACCACTCTGGTCGTCGCTGTCGACGCCCTCCGCGTATACCGCCTGGACGGCGACCAGTTCACCGTTCGACGCCACGACAGTGGCCGCACCGATGCCCTCGACCTGTCCGGCCTGTTCGGCGACGGCGGCACCGTCCGCGGCAGTCGGTCCGCTGCCGTCCGTGCCCCGCAGAATAAGGGTGGCTCCATTGCCCGTCGTCGGGAACTCCTGGGTGAGTGTGTCGGTGGCGATGCGCGCAGGGTCGTCCGCGGGCAGCGCGGTGTACGTGACCTCTCCGAGGGAGGCGCTGAGGAGGGGAGCTGCCAGAACGAGAAGTCCGGCGACGATTCCGACTGCGATCGCGGCCGGCCTGCGCATCACCCACGTGACGACGGACCCCCAGAACATGCGGGCCCTCGCCTCGCTGCGCTGGGCTGCGTCCTTGCGCCAGCTCCCTGCGTTGATGCGTGGGCCGAGGATCGCGAGGAGAGCGGGGACGGCGGTCAGGGACAGCAGCGCCGCACTCGCGACCGCGGCCATGGCACCGAATCCCAGCGATGCGATGACGTCCTGGGGAAACACGAGCATGCCCGAGAAGGCGCACACCAGCAGCAGTCCGGAGAACAGAACGGTGCGGCCGGCCGTGAGCACGGTGCGCCGGGTGGCCTCGGCAGTGTCGGCGCCCGCCTCCAGTTCTTCACGGAAACGTCCGACGACGAAGAGCCCGTAGTCGATTGCCAACCCGAGACCGAGCAGAGAGGCGACATTGATCGCGAAGGAGTTGACGTCGGTGAACAGGGTGAGCACCCGAAGGGTTGCCAGCGCGCTGAAGATGGAGAGCAGTCCGACGAAGACGGGTACGGCCGCGGCGACCACGCCGCCGAAGAGGAAGACCAGCAGGACCAGTGTGATGGGAAGCGCAATCGCCTCCGCCAGCACCAGATCCTGCTGGAGCCGGTTGTTGAAAGCCACACCCACCACCGAGTTGCCCGCGAACTCGGTGTCGATGCCCTCGACTTCGAGCTTGGGTAGCAGGCCGTTGAAGGCGGCCACCGTGATTCCGGCTTCGGGGTCGACAGTGACCGCGGCCGACGCCTTGGTGCCGTCCTCCGACACCATCCGCTGCTTCGTCGCGGTGTCCGCGGTCCAGTAGGAGGTGATCTTGTGCGTGGGGACCTCGGCGGCGAACCGTTCGAGATCGGCGGTCACCTCGGGACCGATGTCGTCGAGCGTTCTCCCTTCGGGCGCGGTGTAGACGACGATGATGTCCGCGGTCTGCGGACCCAGGTTGGCCTCGACGATCCTCGCCACTTCAGCGGACTCGCTGCCGGGGTCGGTGTAGCCGCCCGAGCCCAATGTCGCGAACACCCCCGTACCCCAGACGCCGCTCACCAGTACGGCGGCCACGGCAAGCACCAGAATCCACCATCGCCGGGAAACAACGGTCGAGGCCCAACGTGTCATGCGTCATCTCCGGGTCGTCGTCGGCATTGTGCGACTGCCGACTGTAGTGCGCGTGCGGCGGTGAGCGGCGGTGGTGTGATCCGGCTCCCGCGCCATGATGCATACTCGGATGTGCACGTGCAGCCACACACATGGGGGAAGCCGGTCCGAATCCGGCGCTGACCCGCAACGGTGGGCCATCGGAGTATTTTCCGGTGGCGAGCCCGATTACCCGGTGTGTGGTGTGCGACATCCATTCGTCGTGGTCTACGAAGCGGAGTCCCGCAGGCGCACCGCGACTCCGGTCGTGGAGTGACCTGCACGACTTTCATTCGTGGCTCTGAGCCGCAATGAGGTTTACATGCACCGTCTGTTGTTCCGAAGGTCCGGATTGCTCACCGCCGCCGTGGCAGTGCTGCTCGCTGCCGCCTGCTCGCGTGGGGAACCTGGCCCGGGCACTACTTCCGTCGAGCCATTCACCGCCGCGGTGACGATCACCAATTGTTCGCTCGCGCAGAGCTTCGATGCACCACCCCAGCGCATCGTCAGCATGAACGATCATGTCACCGAGGTTCTGATCGAGATGGGTGTCGGCGACCGTATCGTCGGCACCGGGTACGGTGACGCCACCCCGCTACCCCCATTCGCCGAGGAATTCGCGAAGATCCCGCATCGGTCGAAGGAGTATCCGACGCGAGAGCAGTTACTCGACCTCGAGCCAGACCTGGTCGTGGGGGGAATGCGGAGCGCATTCGACGAGAAGGAGGGGCGTTCGCGAGAGTTCCTCGCCGACCAGGGCATTCCCACGTTCCTGTTCTCCGAGTACTGCGGGCAGGGCTTCCCCGACATCGCTCTGCTGCGGGACGACTTCACACAGCTGGGCGAAATCCTCGCAGTTCCAGACAGGGCGCGTGCGATCAGCGACCGAGTGACGTCCGGATTGCAGTCCGTGCGCGCGACACTTGCGGGCAGTACCGCCGTCCCGGTGTTCTTCTACGATTCCGGCGAGGACGTCCCGCTGACTGTCGGCGGTGTCGGAATCGGTCAGCTCATCGCGGACCATGCGGGTGCCGCGAACATCTTCTCCGAGGGGCAGAAACCGTTTTCGACGGCCACCTGGGAGGTTGTCGGAGAACGCAGTCCCGAGGTGATCGTCGTCCTCGACTACGGCGCGACGAGTGCACAACACAAGATCGACTTCCTGACCGCACACCCGATCATGTCGGCGACGCCTGCCGTGAAGGCAGGCCGCTTCGTCGTCGTACCGCTCGACGACTTCTTCGAGAGCCCCCGCCTCGTGCGGTCGGTCGAGACCATCGCGCGCGCCGTCCATCCCGGCGCCTTCTCCGCGCGATGACGGCGCTCACCGAACGGACCGAGGTGCGCCCATCCGCGCCCTCAGCTCGTTCCCCTCTCGGATTTGCCGGGCTGATCGTACTTCTGGTGCTGACCACGCTGTTCGTGGTCGGGCTCGCCGTGTCGTTCGGTTCGGTGCGCATACCGGTGGGTGACGTCTGGGCGATCGCGGTGAACCGGATGCTGCCCGGTGCGTTCGAGGTCTGGTGGTCGCAGGCACGGGAATCCATCGTCGTCGGTTCTCGTCTGCCGCGGGCATTGACCGCGGCGACGGTGGGCGCCGCGCTGGCACTGTCCGGTGCGGTGGCGCAACTCGTGACCCGCAACCCGCTGGCCGACCCATACCTGCTCGGCGTGTCCTCGGGTGCCGGTTTCGGTGTCGTGATCGTGACGGTGCTCGGGTTCGGCGCCGGAATGCTCGGGGTCTTCACCGTTCCCGTGGCGGCGTTCGTCGGCGCGATGGTGCCGTTGTTCCTGTCGCTGGCAATCGGCGGACGGTATCCGCAACCCACTGCGATCATCCTCGTCGGTGTCGCGCTGGCACAGGTCTTCTCGGCACTGATCACCTTCTCGCTCCTCGTGCTCGCCGACGAACGGCAACTCGGTTCGGTGATGCATTGGCTCGCAGGCGGATTCGGTGACGCGCGCTGGTCGACGATGATCTTTCCCGTATCGGCGCTCGCGACGGTCGGCACTGCCATGCTGTGGAGTGCCCGCCGGATCGACGTGCTGCAGACCGGGGACGACGGAGCGGCCGCGCTCGGCATGAACGTGCCCCGCTTCCGGATCGTCCAACTGCTGGGAGTGTCACTACTGGCCGGCGCTGCAGTCTCGGTCGCCGGGGGTATCGGCTTCATCGGCCTCCTCGTACCACACCTGGCCGGTTACGTCGTCGGTATCCGCGCCGCCAGGTTGTTACCGGTCGCCGCGCTGCTCGGTGCGATCGCCATGGTGGGAGCCGACACCGCGGCGCGGTCGATCACGTCGAGCCTCGAGGTGCCGGTCGGTGTCGTCACTGCGCTCGTCGGCGCCCCGCTGTTCGTGTGGATGCTGCAGCGCCGCTACCGGCGGGCCGAACGATGACCGGGCTGGGCGTGCAAGGACTCCGGGCCCAACTCGGCTCACGCGACGTGCTGCACGGGGTCGACTTCGCTGTCCGGCCCGGCGAGCTGCTCGGCCTGGTAGGGCCCAACGGGTCCGGCAAGACGACGGCGCTGCGCTGCTGCTACCGCGCGGTGTCCGCCACCGCGGGCGCCGTCGTCGTCGGCGGGGTGAACGTTGCCGACCTGGCCCGGCGACAACTCGCCCGCACGGTCGGGGCGGTTCCGCAGGAGCCGCAGTCGTCGACGGGGGTGACGGTGCGCGAGTCGGTGTCGCTGGGCCGGATTCCCCACCAGGGTTGGTTCGAGCGCGACAGCGCCGCCGACCGCGAGATCGTCGAGAGGTCCCTGCAGCAGGTGGGGTTGGCGGAACTCGCGGGGCGCGACGTACAGGCGCTCTCGGGAGGTGAGCGTCAACGGGTGGCGATCGCGCGGGCGCTCACGCAGCAACCGCGCGTCCTGCTCCTCGACGAACCCACGAATCACCTCGACCTTCGTCATCAGCTCATCCTGATGGAATTCCTGCGCGATCTCGCCGCCGGCGGACTCGCACTCGTGGTGACCATGCACGATCTCAGGTTGGCGGTGCAGTACTGCGACACGCTGGCGGTGATGCAGCATGGACGGGTGATCACCGCCGGCCCACCACCCGATGTCCTCGACGACACGGTGCTGGGCGAGGTGTTCGGAATCCGCGCCGTTGTGCGGTCGGGGCCGAGGCGGTCGATGGACATTCTGGGGTTGGCCGATGGATGAGCACCTGGCGCAGACGTACGCGCTGACCGCCCGTCGGGTTCCGCTGCTGGCCACCTGGACGGCGCTTCCCGACGGCCGCTCGTTTCCGGCAGCAGACATGGCAGACGCCGAGTGGATGGCCCACCGTCTCGCGGACACCGCGCGCCGGTGGGGCAGTGGGAATCCCCGGGTCAACGGCACCCTGTGGTGGTATTCGGCCAGTTCCACCCTGACCGGGATCCCGATCGCGACGGCCCTCGTCACCGGTGTCGCTGCCTGCCCTCGATTGGAGGGTGCTCGGGCGTTCCTGACCGCCGATGGATACCTCGGCGGTCTGACGGCATCGTCGGTGCTGCCGGTGGCGGATCTGGCGTCGGAACTCGCGGGGACGTTGACCGTTCTCATCGACGCACTGGCCGAGGCGTCCGGAGTGCGGCGGGCAGTGTTGTGGGCGATCACCACCGATTCGATCGCCAACCGCGCGCTCGACGCCGGCGACGGGATCGGTGATCGTATGAGAGGGAGCATGTTCGCCCGGCAGCTCGTCGACGCCATGCGTGCCGACGGGGTGGTTCTGCCCCGACCGCGGTTCGTCGACGTGCACGCCGGTACGTTGACCCGCCGGTTCACGCAGCGGGCGTCGTGTTGCCTGATCTACGAGACGCCCGGTTCGGCCAAGTGTGTGAGCTGCCCGCGGAGGCCGGCCGAGGACCGTCTGGGTGGTCTGGCCGCGCTCGTGACGTGAGTCCGGTGGCCCGCGTTGACCTGCCTGCGAGTGTGATGGCAGACTGAGAGTGTTCGAACTTGCGTTCGAATGATGCGTCTTCCCCGGTGGCATCTTCCATGGTTTCGGCACGGCACGTGCTCGGCATGAAGAGGTGTGTAGTAGTGGGTTGGGGCAACGGTCCGCCGTCGTGGTCGGAGATGGAGCGGGTCCTGTCGGGCCGACCCGGACGCGTCGACCCGCAGTCGCTGTATCCGGGCGACGGCAGCGACAGTCCGGCGTGGTCACGCAAGCGGGGAGAGTATCGGGCAGGCGAGCAGATACGTGCCGGCTCCACCGTCCCCTACGCCGAACTGCACGCGCATTCGGCGTTCAGCTTCCTCGACGGTGCCTCCCCGCCGGAGGAATTGGTGGAAGAGGCGGTCAGGCTGGGTCTCGAGGCCATCGCGCTCACCGATCACGACGGGTTCTACGGTGTGGTCCGGTTCGCGGAGGCGGCGAAGGAATTGAACATGCGCACGGTGTTCGGTTCCGAGCTCACCGTGGGCGACGCCCATCTGCTGGTCCTTGCACGAGGACAGGAGGGATATCGCCGACTGTCCCGGGAAATCGCGGCAGCGCACCTGGCAGGAGGAGAGAAAGGCAAAGTTCTCTACGACATGGACCGGCTCGCCGATGCGGCGGGAGGTCATTGGCAGATCCTGACCGGTTGCCGCAAGGGGCAGGTGCGTCAGGCCTTGGCTCACGGCGGTACTGACGCGGCGGCCCGCCGGTTGCGCGAGCTGATCGACCGGTTCGGGGCCGAGCGGGTCACGGTGGAACTCACACACCACGGCATTCCGGAGGACGGTGAACGCAACGACTGCCTCGCCGAACTCGCGCAACAGCACGAACTGGGTGTAATAGCTACCACTGCAGCACATTTCGCAGCCCCCCCGCGCCGGCGGCTGGCGATGGCGATGGCCGCGGTCCGGGGTCGCCGCAGCCTCGACGACGCGGCCGGGCAGCTACCTCCGACGGGCGGATCCCACCTGCGTTCCGGCGAGGAGATGGCCCACCTCTTCGCCGCGTACCCGGAAGCGGTCAGCGGTGCGGCGAAACTCGGGCTGGAATGCGCCTTCGACCTCCGGCTCATCGCACCGCAGCTACCACCCTTCGACGTGCCCGACGGCCACACCGAGGCCAGTTGGTTGCGTCAGCTCACGATGGAAGGGGCGCGCCGCCGTTACGGTGCACCGGAGGACCACCCGCAGGCGTACCGGCAGATCGAGCACGAGCTCGACACCATCACGACGTTGAACTTCCCTGGCTACTTCCTGGTGGTCCACGACATCGTGTCGTTCTGCAAGAACAACGACATCCTCTGCCAGGGACGGGGTTCGGCGGCCAACTCGGCGGTCTGCTACGCCATCGGCATCACCAACGTCGATCCTGTGCGCAACAAATTGTTGTTCGAACGTTTTCTCTCACCCGAACGCGACGGCCCGCCGGACATCGATGTCGACATCGAATCGGACCGCCGCGAAGAGGCCATCCAGCACGTCTACGCGAAGTACGGGCGGCAGTACGCGGCGCAGGTGGCCAACGTCATCACGTACCGGGGGAAGTCCTCGGTGCGGGACATGGCACGGGCCCTGGGCTTCTCGCAGGGCCAACAGGATGCGTGGAGCAAACAGGTCGATCGCTGGGGAGGCGTCGGAAAGGGGGAGGGCACCGACATACCCCCTGCCGTGCTCGAACTGGCAGCCCAGATCGAGGGATATCCACGGCATCTCGGCATCCACTCCGGCGGCATGGTGATCTGCGATCGGCCCATCGCCGACGTGTGCCCGGTGGAGTGGGCGCGCATGGAGAACCGCAGCGTCCTGCAATGGGACAAGGACGACTGCGCGGCGGTGGGCCTGGTGAAGTTCGACATGCTGGGACTCGGCATGCTCTCGGCCCTGCACTACATGATCGATCTGGTGGCCGAGCACAAAGGGATCGAAGTGGATCTGGCGCAACTGGACTTGTCCGAGGAGGCCGTCTACGACATGTTACAGCGGGCCGACTCGGTCGGGGTGTTCCAGGTGGAGTCGCGGGCGCAGATGGCCACCCTCCCGAGGCTGAAGCCGCGGAATTTCTATGACCTGGTGGTGGAGGTGGCTCTCATCCGGCCCGGACCCATCCAGGGTGGTTCGGTGCATCCCTACATCCGCCGTCGCAACAAGCTCGAACCGGTCACCTACGACCACCCGTCGCTGGAGAAGGCGCTCGAACGCACCCTGGGGGTGCCGTTGTTTCAGGAGCAGCTGATGCAGGTAGCGGTCGATGTCGCGGGGTTCACTCCGGCCGAGGCCGACCAGCTTCGCCGGGCCATGGGGTCCAAACGCTCGACGGAGAAGATGGAGCAGCTGAAGGACCGGCTCTATCAAGGCATGCGGGACGTGCACGGAATCGGTAGCGACGTGGCCGACCGGATCTATGAGAAGCTGTACGCCTTCGCCAATTTCGGGTTTCCCGAGAGTCACTCGCAGAGCTTTGCGGCGCTGGTGTTCTATTCGTCGTGGTTCAAACTGCATCATCCGGCCGCATTCTGCGCAGGTCTGCTGCGGGCACAGCCGATGGGGTTCTACTCGCCGCAGTCGCTGGTGGCCGACGCCCGACGGCACGGGGTGCGGGTGCACGGTGCCGACATCAACGCCAGTCTCGCGCACGCCACCGTCGAGGCCGGGGGCCTGGAGGTGCGGCTCGGTCTCGGGGAGGTGCGGCACATCGGTACCGCACTGGCCGAGCGCATGGTCGAAGTCCGGAACGACGGGGGTCCGTTCACCTCCTTCCTCGATCTCACGGGCCGGGTGGAACTGAACACGGCCCAGGCCGAGTCGCTCGCCACTGCAGGGGCCCTCGACAGTTTCGGTATCACCCGGCGGGAGGCGTTGTGGGCCGCGGGCGCCGCGGCAGGGGAGCGGCGTGACCGGCTTCCCGGAATGGGGGCGTCCACTCGGGCGCCGACCCTGCCGGGAATGAGCGATCTCGAACTGGCGGCAGCGGATGTGTGGGCTACCGGAGTGTCCCCGGACACCTATCCCACCCAGTTCCTTCGCCCGCAACTCGATGCGCTCGGGGTGATTCCGGCAGCCCGGTTGCTGCAGATTCCCGACGGCGATCGGGTCCTGGTGGGCGGTGCCGTGACACACAGGCAACGCCCGGCGACTGCGGCCGGTGTCACGTTCATCAACCTCGAGGACGAGACCGGGATGGTCAATGTGGTGTGTTCGGTGGGCCTGTGGGCGAAGTACCGCAAGCTCGCGAACACTGCACCTGCGCTCCTGGTGCGGGGCAAGGTCCAAAATGCGGAGGGGGCCGTCACGGTGGTGGCGGATCGCCTGCAGTTGATGGACTTGCGGATGAAGGCCAAGTCCCGGGACTTCCGCTGAGCGCGCTCGGTGATCGCGTGCGGGCACATGTCGTCGTCGATCGTCAACCGGGCCTTCGGCACACCGCTAACATTCGGGCATGAAGAGATACGTTCTGTCGGCCATCGTCCTCATGTCGCTGGTGCTGGCGGGGTGTGGCGGATCCGACAGCGACTCTTCCCAGCCCGCGCCCGCGCCGGTGCCCGGTGACAGCAGGTCGCTGGAAGCGGGGGGTGCGCTGCAGGCGCCCGCGAAGGATCAGGCACCCACCGAACGGCAGGAAATCATCACCGGCCAGGTGTCGATCACTGCCGACGACCCGGTTGCGGTGGGCAGGCAGATCGTCGACAAGGTCGATGCGGTGGGTGGTCGTGTCGATCAGCTCACCGAGCAGCCCGGCTCGGAAGATCAGGATGCCAGCAGTTCCCTCACCATCCGCGTGCCCGCCGACGACCTCACCCGCACGCTGGACGATCTGCGAGAACTCGGCAAGGTCACCAGCGTCAGCGTCACCAAGAGCGATGTGACGATGCAGTCGCAGGATCTCGATGCCCGGATCGGTGCGTTGACAGCGTCGGTCACCCGGCTCCAGGGGCTCATCGCGTCGGCCGCGAACACCGCCGATCTGATCGAAGCGGAGAGGGCACTGTCGGAGCGGCAGGGCGAACTGGACAGCCTTACCGCGCAGAAGCGGTTGCTCAGCGATCAGATCGCACTCGCCACCCTCACGATCGACGTCACCACCACTGACACGGAAAGACCGAGCTCGGGCCCCGACAACTTCTGGGAGGGTCTCGTCGCCGGGTGGCACGCTCTGCTGTCGGCGATCAAGGGCGGCGCGGTGGTCGTCGGGGCGCTGATTCCCTGGTTCGGTTTCGTGGCCGTCATCGCACTGGTCGTCTACGGCGCGTACCGTCTGCGCCGGATGTACAACACGCCGCGCCGGCCCACGACCGGTACGGCGCCGCAGAAAGAAGAGGCGAACACCGAATGATCGAAGTCGACCTGTCGGCGTTGGACGAGGCGTTGGCGTCAGGCGCCCCCGTCATCGACGTGCGTGAAGCCGACGAGTACGCGCAGGTGAGGGTGCCGGGCGTGACCCTCATCCCGTTGAGCGAGTTCGTCTCCCGAGTCGGGGAGATACCCGACGCCGACGTCGTGTACGTGATCTGTGCGGTCGGTGGGCGCAGCCTGCAGGCCGCTGAATACCTGAACGGTCGAGGAATCAACGCCGTGTCGGTCGCCGGCGGCACCTCGGCCTGGCTGCAGTCGGGACGACCCGTCGAAACCGGTTAGCGCACGCTCGACCAGCAGTCGATGCAGGTAGCGCAGCGTGCGGAACACCACGACGCTCCAGATCAGAAGCAACGCACACCACAGCGTCGTTGCCGCGCCCACGATCACCGTCGAGTGCATCGCGCTGCCCAGTGCGTTCGCGCCCAGAGCGCAGGTACCGACGGGAAACGTGAAACTCCACCAGGCGGGCGTGAAGTCGAGTCCTCGGTGAAAAGCCCGCGCCGTCACCGTGATCACGGTTGCGAGCGCGAGAACACCGCCCGCGCCCACGGTAGTTCCGTAGACGACGCCGACCGTGTGGAGCCAGGCGTGCCCGGACGCGGCGCCGAGTAGGTTGATCGCCGCGACCGACTGCCCGATCACTCCCAGCGGTATCCACAAGGTCGGGACGAGGGCGGTGCCCGGAAGGCCGTCGCGCAGCAATTGCCGGCCGACGACGACGGTGACCGCCACTGCCGCGGTGAGAGCCAGCGCGAACAGTGCGTAGCAGAACACCAGCAACGTGATCTGCGGCGCGCCTTCCGGGAGGTGCCGGACCAGTGCGGCGCCGCCCGAGGCGGACACCATCGGGGGAACCACCGGCAGCAACCACGACGGCGTGGGCGTCACCCGGTACGGCTGCAGCAGTCGGCCGGCCATCACTGCGTAGGTGACGACGCCGACGACCGTCCCGATCGACCACAGCGCCGCCGCCACGGTCACCGACAGTTCGCCGAGACGGTGGTGACCGGCCGAGCCGGTGGCCGCGCCGACCGTCGACAGGGCCATCGACACGGCACCGTAGAAGGGGAACATGGTGTGGCTGCGGACGTCGGCCAGAGCCTCGTCGCGACACCGGAACCAGTGGCGCCCGAGAGCGGTGGCCAATGTGAGAAGTAGCGCGGCGGCGAGCAGCCAGAACACCTCGGACACGCCGCGTACGCCGGGAACCTCGGTCGGCAGCGAGGCGGCCACGACCGCGACGATGCCGGTTCCCATCACGGCTGCGAACCAATTCGGCGTCATGCCCACAGCCTGCCGAGTACCTGTCGCCGCCGGTAGAAGGCTTGCGGTTGCGTACCCACAAATCGCGTTTGTGGGACTAGCCTTGGGATGTGCCGCTCTCTCCCCGAGTCCCCGAACTCAATGCCCTCGATGTACTGCTGTCGGTCGAGCGTCTCGGGAGCATGGGTGCGGCGGGCCGCGAACACGGACTCAGTCAGCAGGCGGTCAGCGCGCGGGTCCGCACGGCGGAGCGTCTGTTCGGCATCAAGGTGTTCAGCCGCGGCGCCAGCGGAGTGCGGCCCACGGCCGAGGGTGCTCTCATTCTCGAATGGGCCAGTCACATCCTCGCGACAGCGGAGGAGCTCGCGTCCGGAGTCGCGGCACTGCGGGGTGAGAGGCAGGCCGGGCTCACGGTGGCGGCCAGCATGACCATCGCCGAGTACCTCGTTCCGGGCTGGACGGTCGCGATGCGGCGCAAATACCCCAACGTGGTCACATCGGTGCGCCTGCTCAACTCGTCCGAGGTGACGGCGCGCGTGTTGTCCGGTGAGGCCGACCTCGGTTTCGTCGAGGGACCCGACATTCCGCCGGGACTGCAGTCCCGGGAGATCGGCCGGGATCATCTCGTCGTGGTCGTCCCGCCGGACCATCACTGGGTTCGACGCTCGCCGATCCCCGTGTCGGAGTTGGCAACCACGCCGATGATCCAACGGGAGTCGGGTTCGGGAACGCGCACCACGCTCGAGAATGCGGTACCGCACTGTGTCCCACCTCTATTGGAGCTCACCTCGTGCACCGCGGTGAAGGCCGCGGTGATCGCCGGAAACGCCCCGGCAGTGCTGTCTTCCCTCGCGGTAGCAGCCGACCTCACCGACGGGCGGCTGGCCTCGGTACAGGTGGATGGGTTGACCCTTCCGCGGCGGTTGTCGGCCGTCTGGGATCCGGTGCGGGGAGTGCGCGGTGCCGCACGGGACTTCCTCGACATCGCGGTCGGGGCCACCGCGGGAGCCGGACTTACAGCGCAGCCCCTCTGAATCCGTGCTGCCGCCACGCCTCGTACGTCACCAGGGCAGCGGCATTCGACAGATTCAACGACCGCCGGCCGGGCAACATCGGGATGCGCAGGCGTTCCGTCACGTGCGGGTCGGACAGCACATCCTGCGACAGCCCGGTGGGTTCGGGGCCGAAGAGCAGTACGTCGCCCGGTTCGTAGGAGATATCGGCGTACGACACGGTGGCATGGGCTGTGAAGGCGAACACTCGCGCCGGTTCGACTGCCGCCCACGCGGCGTCCAGATTTTCGTGGACGGTCACGGACGCCAGGTCGTGGTAATCGAGCCCCGCGCGCTTGAGTTTCGGTTCCGAGAGGTCGAACCCCAGCGGCCCCACCAGATGCAGCTCACATCCCGTGCCTGCCACCAGGCGGATGGCGTTGCCGGTGTTGGGTGGGATACGGGGTTCGTGGAACATCACTCGGAACACCCGCACAGCTTAGGGGTATGCCGGCGGGCGGCATGATGGACGGATGGATGCAGTGGAAGAAGTGGTGCGTGAGGACTTCGGCGACGCGCGACTCCCGGGTCAGGACTGGCGTCGGCGGCACTACACGAAGTGCCACTTCCGCGACGCCGATCTCAGTGGACTGCGCACGGAATCGGTGATCTTCACGGACTGCGACTTCACCGGTGCCGACCTGTCGGAGTCGCAGCATGTCGGAACGGCCTTTCGGTCCTGTTCGTTCACGCGGGCAACGTTGTGGCACAGCACGTTCCGGCATTGCAGCTTCCTCGGTTCCGAGTTCGACGGCTGCCGGTTGCGCCCGATGATCGTCGAGGAATGCGATTTCACGCTCGCCTCGCTCGGCGGCGCCGATCTGCGGGACCTCGACTTCACCGACTGTCGGTTCCGTGAGGCCAACCTCGTGCGAACCGACCTGCGGGGCACGGTTCTGCGTGCGGCTGACCTCCTCGGTGCCCGGACAGGGGGCGCTAAACTGGGCGGCGCTGACCTGCGGGGCGCCCACGTGGACGCACATCTGTGGACGGCGGCCTCACTCGACGGGACACAGATCGAACTGACCCAGGCCATCGCCTACGCCGCCGCTCACGGGCTGGTGGTGGAACCGACCTGACGCATGTATCGGGTACCTGAGAGAATGGGCTCCGTGACTGCAACGATCCTCGATGGCAAGGCCACCCGCGACGAGATTTTCGAAGACCTGAAGGTGCGGGTGACCGCACTGAGGGACCAGGGCATCACACCCGGGCTCGGGACCGTCCTGGTGGGCGACGATCCGGGATCGGCGGCGTACGTGCGCGGCAAGCACAACGACTGCGCCAAGGTCGGGATCACGTCGATCCGTCGAGACCTTCCTGGTGATATCACCCAGGAGAAGCTCGACGCCACGATCGACGAGCTCAATGCCAACCCGGACTGCACGGGATACATCGTGCAGCTGCCGCTGCCCCGGCAGCTCGACGAGAACGCCGCCCTCGAGCGCATCGACCCCGACAAGGACGCGGACGGACTGCACCCCGTCAACCTCGGTCGGCTCGTCCTGGGCAAGGAGGCGCCGCTGCCGTGCACGCCGCGCGGAATCCTGCACCTTCTCCGGCGCTACGAGGTGCCGATCGAGGGGGCGCACGTGGTCGTCGTCGGTCGCGGTGTCACGGTGGGCCGCCCGATCGGTCTGCTGTTCACCCGGCGCAGCGAGAATGCCACCGTCACGCTCTGCCACACCCGCACGCGGGACCTGGCCGGCGAGGTCCGCCGCGCCGACATCGTGATCGCCGCGGCGGGTGTTCCCGGGCTGGTCACGGCCGACATGGTCAAGCCCGGCGCGGCCGTGCTGGACGTGGGTGTCAGCCGCACCGAGGACGGTTTGCGCGGAGACGTGGCGGCCGATGTCGCCGAGGTCGCCGGCTTCCTGTCACCGAACCCGGGCGGTGTCGGACCCCTCACCCGCGCATTCCTGCTGAGCAACGTCGTGGAGCGGGCCGAGCGCGTCGCGGCTTCTCGCGGCTGAGATGGCGGACTGGGGGCAGTTCGCGAAAAAGAATCTGCCGATGCTCGCCGTTCTCCTCGTCATCGCGGTGGCCGTCGTCTTCGTGCTGGCCGAACGGTGGCGACGGGGAGCGTTCGTCTTCGGTGCCGCGACGCTGCTGGCCGCGATCTTCCGCTTGACGATGCCCTCCGAGCGCGTGGGCCTTCTCGCCGTCCGCAGCAAGTCGTTCGACGTCGGCGCGCTGGTGGCCGTCGGGGGAGCCATCGTCTGGCTCGCCGTGTCGATCGACCCGCTCGGGACCGACTGACGGTCCCGAGCAGGCGGAACGTCAGCGCCCTGTGCGGGCCAATTCCATCGTCTCGGCAAGCAGCTTGGCCACGGCATCGGCCTCGGTGAGGAACCCGTCGTGGCCGTCCCGGGAGTTGAGTACCCGGAGGCCGTCGCAGGTGGGGATCTCGTTGGCGAGGTCCTCCTGCAGGCGGATCGGATAGAGCCGATCCGAATCGACGCCGCCCACGATCACCGGTGCAGTCACGGTGGCGAGCGCAGCGGCGACCCCACCGCGGCCGCGGCCGACGTCGTGCCGGTTCATCGCCTCGCTGAGAAGCACATAGGTGCTCGGATCGAACCTGCCGACCAGCTTGTCCGCCTGGTGCTGCAGATAGCTCTCGACGGAATACCGGCCGCCGCGCCACGGGTCCTCGCCCACCTGCGGGGAGTTCGCGAACCGCGAATCGAGCTCGCTCTCGCTGCGGTAGGTGAGATGCGCGATCCTGCGGGCGATGCCGAGCCCGGTACGGGGAATCCGCCCGGTGCCGTGATAGTCGCCGCCCTGCCAGTCGGGGTCGCTGATGATCGCTTCGATCTGCGTGGTCTGGGTACCGATCTGGTCCGCGGTCGCGCGGGCACCGACGGCCAGGACGAGTGCGGACGCGATCCGGTCGGGGTAGGTGACGGCCCATTCGAGGGCGCGCATTCCGCCCATCGACCCGCCGATGACCGACGCCAGCTTCCCGATGCCGAGAAGGTCGGTGAGTTTCTTCTCGGCCGCAACCTGGTCGCGGATGGAGATCTCGGGAAAGCGGCTGCCCCACGGACGGCCGTCTTCGGCGATCGAACCCGGCCCTGTCGTGCCCCGGCAACCGCCGAGCACGTTGGTGGCGACGACGCACCATTCGTCGGTGTCGATCGGTGCACCCGGACCCACCATCCCGCTCCACCAGCCGGGTGAAGGATGTTCGTCGGACATGGGGCCGGTCACGTGGGAGTCGCCGGTCAGAGCGTGCTCGACCAGAACCACGTTGTCCCGAGTAGGGGACAGCTCGCCCCAGCGCTGCACGGCGAGGGTGACCGACGGAAGGACGGCTCCACTCTCGAGCTCGAGAGAACCGATGTCGATGTAGCCCAGACGTCCGTCCGACACGGGCAGCTGCTGCAGTGCGCTCACGGTCAAGATGCCGCCGCCGTCAGGCCGGTTTCGATATCGGCGATGATGTCGTCGATTCCCTCGATGCCCACGGCGAGGCGGACCAGCCCGGGGGTGACGCCGCTGGCCGCCTGCTCCTCGGGGGTCAGCTGCGAATGGGTGGTGGACGCGGGATGGATCACCAGGGAACGCACGTCACCGATGTTGGCGACGTGGCTGTGCAAGGTGAGAGCGTTGACGAACTTCTTTCCGGCGTCGATTCCGCCGGCGAGTTCGAACGTCACGATGGCGCCTGCGCCCTTGGGAGCGATCTGCTTGGCGCGCTCGTGCCAGGGTGAGGAAGCGAGCCCGGTGTACCCGACCGAGACGACCTCGGGCCGGGCTTCGAGGTACTGGGCCACGGTGGTCGCGTTCGACACGTGCCGTTCCATGCGCAGGCTCAGCGTTTCGAGGCCCTGTGCGATGAGGAACGCGTTGAAGGGCGAGATCGCGGAACCGAGGTCGCGCAGCAGTTGCACCCGCGCTTTGAGGGCGTAGGCCGGTGGACCGAGTTCGGCGAAGACGACCCCGTGGTAGCTGGGGTCAGGGGTAGTGAAGTTCGGGTGCCGGCCTTGGGTCCAGTCGAAGGTGCCGCCGTCGACGATCACACCGGCGATCGCCGTGCCGTGGCCGCCGAGGTACTTGGTGGCCGAATGGACCACGATGTCCGCGCCGTGTTCGAGCGGGCGGATGAGGTAGGGCGTGGGTACGGTGTTGTCGACGATCAACGGTATGCCGTGCTGATGCGCGATGCCGGAGATGCCCGGGAGGTCGAGGACGTCGTTCCGCGGATTCGACACGGTCTCGCCGTAGAAGGCCTTGGTGTTGTCGCGAATCGCGCCGCGCCACTGCTCGAGGTCGTCGGGATCCTCGACGAACGAGACCTCGATGCCGAGCTTGGGCAGCGTGTAGTGGAAGAGGTTGTAGGTGCCGCCGTAGAGACGGGGGCTGGAGACGATGTGGTCGCCGGCCTCGGCGAGGTTGAGGATCGCGAAGGTCTCCGCGGCCTGCCCGGAGGACAGCAGCAGGGCCGCGACGCCCCCTTCGAGTGCGGCGATGCGCTGCTCGACGGCGTCCTGGGTGGGGTTCATGATGCGGGTGTAGATGTTGCCCGGCTCGGCCAGGCCGAACAGTGCGGCAGCATGATCGGTGTTGTCGAAGGTGTACGAGGTGGTCTGGTAGATCGGCAGTGCCCGCGCCTTCGTGGTGGCGTCGGATGTCTGCCCGGCGTGGATCTGCTTGGTCTCGAACGACCAGTTCTCGGTCATGTGCTGTCTACTCCAGTGGTCTGACGAGGCGCGGACGACATATTCGGGATCGTTCGCGCACAGGGCGTGGCTGGGGTCTATCTACGACAACAACAACACATCATGAACCTCCGATGTCGGACCCGCGCTTGTCACCCGACTGCGTGTTAATCAGGGAACCAGGTCATCACCCGGGGCACCCCACCGCGGTGGAGGGTTGCCGGCCAGCTAGCCGGGGCTCGTTGCTGGCACTCATGACCTCTGGTGATCTTAGCGGCTGGAGCCGAACGACCGGAAACGGCACCGATCAGGGCCCCTAGCAGGGAAAAGTTACCCGCGAGTAGGAGCAGGTTGCAGGGCCCCAGGTGTTGCGAGCCCGGCGCATAGCAGTACGCTTGTCTTGTTTAGGCACGGTCTCCCAGCGACCGTCCTGACCGTCTACGTTTGATAAGCGAACCGTTCGCGGACCCACTCACAAAGTGTGCCCGCAACCGTGTAACCAGGGAAACTTCCTAGGAGGACGCGAAGCACCCATGTCCAAAATCAAGGTTGAGGGCACCGTCGTCGAACTCGACGGCGACGAGATGACGCGCATTATCTGGCAGTTCATCAAAGACAAATTGATCCATCCTTACCTGGATGTGAACCTCGAGTACTACGACCTCGGCATCGAATACCGGGACGAGACCGACGACCAGGTGACCGTCGACGCGGCCAACGCCATCAAGAAGCACGGCGTGGGCGTCAAGTGCGCGACCATCACCCCGGACGAGGCCCGTGTCGAGGAGTTCGGCCTGAAGAAGATGTGGCGGTCGCCCAACGGCACCATCCGTAACATCCTCGGTGGAACGATCTTCCGTGCGCCGATCATCATCTCCAACGTTCCGCGACTGGTTCCGGGCTGGACCAAGCCGATCATCATCGGCCGCCACGCGTTCGGTGACCAGTACCGCGCCACCGACTTCAAGGTTCCCGGCCCCGGCAAGGTGATGATCACCTACACGCCCGAGGACGGCAGCGAGCCGATCGAGCACGAGCTGGTGAACTTCCCCGAGGACGGCGGCGTCGTCCAGGGTCAGTACAACTTCACCAAGTCCATCACGGACTTCGCCCGGGCCTCGCTCAACTACGGCCTGCAGCAGAACTACCCGGTCTACCTGTCGACCAAGAACACGATCCTCAAGGCGTACGACGGCGCGTTCAAGGACATCTTCCAGCACGTCTACGAAACCGAGTTCAAGTCGGAGTTCGACGCGGCAGGTCTGACCTATGAGCACCGCCTCATCGACGACATGGTGGCGTCGGCGCTCAAGTGGGAGGGCGGCTACGTCTGGGCGTGCAAGAACTACGACGGCGACGTGCAGTCCGACACTGTGGCCCAGGGCTTCGGATCGCTCGGCCTCATGACCTCCGTGCTGCTGACCCCGGACGGAAAGACCTGTGAAGCGGAGGCCGCACACGGCACCGTGACGCGTCACTTCCGTCAGCACCAGCAGGGCAAGCCGACGTCCACGAACCCCATCGCGTCCATCTTCGCCTGGACCCGTGGACTCGAGCACCGCGGCAAGCTGGACAACACCCCCGACGTCATCGCCTTCGCGCAGAAGCTCGAGGACGTGGTCATCAAGACCGTCGAGGGTGGCCAGATGACCAAGGACCTCGCGATGCTGGTCGGCGGC
This sequence comes from Rhodococcus sp. USK13, assembly GCF_018343855.1. Taxonomy (NCBI): domain Bacteria; kingdom Bacillati; phylum Actinomycetota; class Actinomycetes; order Mycobacteriales; family Nocardiaceae; genus Rhodococcus; species Rhodococcus sp. USK13. Next base: position 3,427,760 of record NZ_CP069242.1, read on the forward strand.
GATCAGGGCTTCCTGACCACCGAGGAGTTCCTCGGTGCGCTCGACATCAACCTCCAGAAGGCCATCGCCGAGCAGTAAGCACACAGCACCTCCAGCAGTACAGATACGGGACGTTCCCTCTGTGGGGACGTCCCGTTCTGTGTTCGCAGGTCAGCCGTGGGTGAGTGAGCTCACGGCCGTTCTCTGCACGTCCGGGCCGGAACAGGGAAGAGAATCCTTCCGGAGGTGGTTGCCGACTGAGGCGCTCTCTGCCGTGTAGTCGTGTACGTCTCTATTCGAAAGTGTGTCTTCTGTGAGCACCTCCACGTCCGTCCGCCCCGAGCCGGCCGGTGTCGTCGCGCATCATTCGTCGGTCCGCACGCTCGCCATGGTCGCGCTCGCCCTGGGTGGCTTCGGCATCGGGACCACCGAGTTCGTCGCCATGGGCCTCCTGCCCGACATGGCGGCGAGCCTGGGCATCAGCGAGCCGACTGCGGGGCACGTCATCTCGTCGTACGCGCTGGGAGTGGTCGTCGGGGCGCCGCTCATCGCCGCCCTGACGGCGCGAGTGCAGCGCAAGACGCTGCTGATCGCGTTGATGGCCGCCTTCACGCTCGGCAACTTCGCCACCGTGCTTGCACCGAACTATGGGGTCCTGATGGCTGCACGCTTCGTGGCGGGGCTACCGCACGGTGCCTATTTCGGTGTCGCAGCACTCGTCGCCGCACACCTCGCGGAGCGTGGCAAGCGGGCCAAGGCCGTGGCCCTCGTGATGATGGGACTGTCCGTGGCCAACGTCGTGGGTGTGCCCGCCGCGTCGTGGCTGGGCCAGAATCTCGGCTGGCGTAGCGCCTTCGTCCTCGTTGCCGGCATCGGCACGGTGACCCTCGTCGCCATCTGGTCCTGGCTGCCTCCACTCGCGGCGATGCGGATGACCAATCCGCTCACCGAACTCGGCGCCCTCCGCCGTCCTCAGGTGTGGATGACGCTGATCATCGGCATGGTGGGGTTCGGCGGCATGTTCGCCGTCTACACGTACATCAGTACGACGCTCACCGATGTCGCCGGCCTCTCGCGGTCCCTGGTGCCACTGGCGCTGATGATCTACGGGCTCGGCATGGTGGCGGGCAATCTCCTCGGCGGCCGACTGGCCGACCGGGCACTGGTTCCCGGTCTCTTCGTCTCGATGACGGCGCTCGGGGTGCTCCTCGCGGTTTTCGTTTTCGCCTCCCGCAACCCGTACACTGCGCTCGTGCTCGTCTTCGGCGTGGGCGCGGCCGGTGCCTCGATGGTGCCGGGGCTGCAGACCCGGCTGATGGACGTCGCCGCGGACGCCCAAACGCTCGCGGCGTCCCTCAACCACGCCGCGCTCAACATCGCGAACGCCTTCGGAGCCTGGATCGGTGGTGTCGTGATCGCGGCCGGCTACGGGTACACCGCGCCCGCCGCGGTCGGTGCGCTGCTCGCCGTGGCCGGGCTCGTGGTCCTCACCGTGGCGGTCGCCATGGAACGCCGCAGCTCCCGTTCGTCTCGGTAGCCGCGCTGTCGTACGCGTCCGCTACGGTGCTTGCCGTGCCACACATCATCACCACCGTCAATGTCAACGGCGTTCGCGCCGCCGCCCGCAAGGGGCTCACCGAGTGGATCGAGCGCACAGAGGCTGACGTCGTGTGCCTGCAGGAGACGCGGGCGTCCGACGAACAGCTGGCCGAGACTCTCGCGCCTGCGCTGGCGAGCGGCTGGCATCTCGCGTCCGCAGAGCCGTCGGCGAAGGGACGCAACGGTGTCGCCGTCCTCTCGCGTAGACCGGCGGACGCCTTTCGGGTGGGTCACGGTGACGAGGAGTTCCTGGGAGCGGGCCGGTACCTCGAGGCCGACTTCGACGATCTGACGGTCGCGAGCCTGTACCTGCCGTCCGGCGAGGCGCAAACGCCCCGGCAGGAGGAGAAGGAACGGTTCATGCAGTCCTTCGGCCGCTACCTGGCGGACAGCGCCCGCGCTGCGGTCGCCGCCGGGCGGCACATGGTGGTATGCGGCGACTGGAACATCGCTCACACCGAACTCGACCTGAAGAACTGGAAGACCAACAAGAAGAATTCCGGGTTCCTGCCACACGAGCGGGAATGGATGAGCGCTCTCTTCGCGGAGGACGCCCATTGGGCTGACGTGGTGCGTCTCCTCCACCCCGACATCGCAGGCCCGTACTCGTGGTGGTCCTACCGGGGAAAGGCGTTCGACAACGACTCCGGGTGGCGCATCGACTACCAGATCGCCACCAGAGCGCTCGCGGAACGCGCCAAGCAGGCCGTGGTCGAGAGAGCTGAGAGTTACGACCAGCGGTGGTCGGATCACGCACCCGTCACCGTCCAGTACCGCTGACCCCGGTATCTGATTCGTCTCGTTCCGCCCCACGTGAAAAGATCAGTACTCATGTCGACCCCTGCAGATCAGAAGCCCACCGCCAGGCCCCGGGTGCTCTCCGGCATCCAGCCCACCGCCGACTCGTTCCACCTCGGCAACTTCCTGGGCGCGCTGCAGCAGTGGGTTCCTCTGCAGGACGAATTCGACGCGTTCTACTTCATCCCGGATCTGCACGCGATCACCGTCGCGCAGGATCCCAAGGAGTTGCGTCGTCGCACCAAGATCGCTGTGGCCCAGTTGCTCGCCGTCGGAATCGACCCCGACCGCTCGACGCTGTTCGTGCAGAGCCAGGTTCCGGAGCATGCGCAGTTGGCGTGGGTGCTCAACTGCATCACCGGTTTCGGTGAGGCCAGCCGCATGACGCAGTTCAAGGACAAGTCCGCAAAACAGGGCACCGAGAACGCCAGCGTCGGCCTGTTCACCTACCCGGTGCTGATGGCCGCCGACATCCTGCTCTACCGGCCGCAGCGTGTACCAGTCGGCGAAGACCAGCGCCAGCACCTCGAATTGGCCCGCGATCTCGCCCAGCGGTTCAACACCCGGTTCGGCAAGGCGTTCGTGATCCCCGAGGCCCAGATCATCAAGGGCACCGCCAAGATCTTCGACCTGCAGGATCCGACGTCGAAGATGAGCAAATCGGGGCCGAGTCCCTCCGGTTTGATCAATCTGCTCGACGACCCCAAGGTATCCGCGAAGAAGATCAAGTCCGCCGTGACCGACAACGAGCGGGAGATCCGCTACGACCGGGAGACCAAACCTGGTGTGAGCAACCTGCTGACCATTCAGTCCGCACTGTCCGGCACGCCTATCGAGACATTGGTGGCGGGCTACGAGGGCAAGGGATACGGCGATCTGAAATCCGATACGGCCGACGTTCTCACCGACTTCGTGACACCGTTACGGGCGAAGGTCGACGAGTTCCTCGCGGACGAGGCCGAACTGGATCGGATCATCGCAGCCGGTGCGCACCGCGCCCGTGAGGTGTCGTCGCAGACGCTGGCGACCGTGTACGAGAAGGTCGGGTTCCTGACACCGAAGGGTTGAGCACCGTGGCGGACGAAGCGAGCATCCTCGAGAAACAGCGGGCAGCGCGCCCCTGGTTCGACCACGTGATACGGGCCGCCGGGCGATATCAGCAGCAGAAGGGCGACTACTACGCCGCAGGAATCACGTATTTCAGTGTGCTGGCACTCATTCCGATTCTGATGATCGCGTTCGCCATCGCCGGTTTCGTACTCGCCGGCCAGCCCGAGTTGTTGCAGGAACTGCAGGAGAGCATCACCAAGAATGTTCCCGGGAGTCTCGGGGACACGCTCAACACCGTCATCGATTCGGCGATTGCGTCCCGCGCCGGCGTGGGTGTCCTCGGCCTGCTCGGCGCCGCCTACGCGGGGCTCGGGTGGATGGCGAATCTGCGCGATGCCCTCACCGCGATGTGGGAAAGTACCCACGAATCGCCGGGCTTCCTGAAGACCAAGCTGGGTGATGCGGGGGCTCTCATCGGACTCGGTCTGGCGATGGTGGTGTCGCTGGGCGCATCGGCCCTCAGTAGCGGTCCGGTGGCAGGCACAGTCGTGAGTGTGTTGAACCTCGGCAACATCGCGGGCATCGACCTCGGTTTGCGCGTCCTGTCGACGCTGGTGTCCGTGGTCGCTACCTGGGCGGTGTTCACCTGGGTGATCTCCCGCCTACCCCGCGAACCTGTTGCCTTCCGCAGTGCGATGAAGGCGGCTGTGCTCGCCGCGGTGGTGTTCGAGGCCTTCAAGCAGGTCGGGGCCATCTATCTCTCGATCGTCACCAGCGGTCCGGCCGGCGTGGCGTTCGGACCCATCATCGGTCTCCTGGTCTTCATCTACCTGACGTGCCGGATGCTGCTCTTCGCGACCGCGTGGGCGGCCACTACCCAGGAGAGTCTCGCGCTCGCCTTCGTCCCCCCGCCGGATCCGGCGGTCATCACGCCTCGCGTCCAGGTGAACGAAGGTCCCGGGATCGGCGGCGGACTCGCTCTCGTCGGCGCAGGCGCACTCGCCGCGCTGGGACTGTCCGGCCTTCTGTTCCGCAGTAAACGCTGACGGCGGCAGTCAACGACGGCGCAGGAGGCGCCACGCCCACAGCAGCAGCACGAGGATGATCGCCGAACCGCCGACGCCTACACCGATGCGCAGAGCCGTGGTGTCGTGGGCGCGATCGGAGCTGGAGGCGACGCCAGAGCTGGTCGTGTCAGCCGAATTCTGATCCGGCGTTGCTGCAAGTACCGCGCCCGAGGAGTCCTCGGACGGTTCGAGATCAATGAGGGAACCCACCTCCGCGTCTGAATCGAGCCCGAATCCGTAGTCCAGCAACCGGGCGGCCTGTTCCCAGGGCCGGATGGGTTGAGCTTCGGCGCCCATGAGAGTGACCACTAATCGACGGCCACCGTGGTCGGCGCCGCCGACGTAGGTGTGGCGCGCATCGTCCGTGAATCCGGTCTTGCCGCCCAGTGCGCCGGGATAGTTGTAGAGCAGTTGGTTGTCGTTGGCCAACGCGAATGGGGGACGGTCCTGATCCTCGGGAATCGCGGGGTCCCTGGGGAATCCGGGGAATTGCACAGTCTCCGTGGAGATCAGCTCGGCGAACGTCGGGTTCTTCATCGCGGCGTGGAAGATCAGGGCCAGGTCGAACGGGGAGCTGCTCATGCCGGGCCCGTCCAGCCCGGACGGCGTCGCTGTACGGGTGTCGTGGGCGCCGAGAGTGTCGGCGAGGCGGTTCATCTTCTCGACCGCGATCTCGTCGCCGCCCAACTGCCGTGCCAGCAGATGAGCCGCATCGTTACCCGACGCCATCACCAGGCCCTGCATCAGTTGTCGATTCGTGTATCGGCCGTTCTTGCCGATCCCGACGGCGCTGCCCTCCACCTCGGCGTCTTCGGCGGTGGCCGTCACAGTCTTGTCGAGGTCGAGCTCGTCGAGAGCCACGAGCGCCAGCAGCATCTTGATAGTGCTGGCCGGGCGGTATCGGCCGTGCGGGTCCTTGGCAGCGAGTACGGCACCGCTGTCGATGTCCGCGACTACCCATCCCGACGCGGAGATGTCCGCGGGAGGTGGCGGTGCGTCGTCGGGAAGAACCACCCCGCAGGCACCGAGCTTCGCACCCCCGACAGGGCGGTCGGGCACGGCCATCGCGCTCGGTGTCGGATCACCCGGCCGAGGAACCTCCGAAGAGTCGACGGCGGGAGCGGGAGACGACCGGTTCGGACAGTTGTCGGTGTTGGGAGTGGTGAACGGCGTCGACGTGGGCGGCGGCGGAACGACGGGAGGAATGGCGCCCGCAGACGTCACCGAGAGTCCGGCGAAGAGAACCCCGGACACGACTGCGATACCCACTCGACGCCACCTCATCGAAGAAGGAGCGTATGCCATGGGTACCGAGCGCGAGAAAAGCACTGGCCGAGTGACATCCATTCGTGACGTCGGGGCGAGTCCGGCGGGCCTCACCCTGAAAGTGAGCGAGGTATTTAGGGAGCCGAACCAACGCTGACATACGTATCCAGTAGGGGGAGTATGAAACAGACCAGTCTCGCTCTGATGGTGGGAACGAGCGTCGCGACATCGTCGTTCCCAAGCGATCCGCACTTCCGGCAATTCCCGATTCTGATGTGAGGCGGCCGAGATGACGGCAGAAGATGTGGTGGGCGCGCAGACCGCAGACCGAGAATGTCGCGATTGCGGCTATAAGCCGGAGCTGAAGCGCACCCTGGGCTCCTTCCAGGTGTTCGCGGTGTCGTTCGCGTTCATCTCGGTGGCGGTCGGGATCTTCGGCACGTACAACGACGTCCTCCGAGACGCCGGTCCGGTGGGCATCTGGCTCTGGGTCGTCGTCGCACTAGGTCAGACCCTGATCGCCTTGGTGATCGCCCAATTCGCGGCCCGAATACCACTCAGTGGCTCCTCCTACCAATGGGCGTCGCGGCTGGCGAACCCGAAAGTCGGCTGGTTGTTCGGGTGGCTGACCTTTTGTTATCTCGCCATCGGTGTGGTGACGGTGGACAATGCCATGGCAAGCAGCGCACTCATGCCCCTGTTCGGCATGCAGCCCGACGAAGGCACCGCACGGGTGATCACGCTCGTCGTGGTGCTCATTCAGGCGGTCTTCGTCGTGTTCTCCACGCGTCTCGTCGGCTTGATCACGTCGGGCGCGGTGGGGCTGGAGCTGGTGATCGTCGTGGTGCTGGCGATCGGGCTTTTCGTCGCTGTGGCGTTCTCGGGCAAGGGCTCGATCGGCAACCTCACCTCACGCGGCATCGCCGAGGGCGCCCCCAATTATTTCGCCGTCGGCGGTGGGTTGATGGCTGCGATGATCATGGGGCTTGCCACGCTCGTCGGGTTCGACTCCGCGGCGAACATGGCCGAGGAGGCGAAAGACCCGTTTCGCAGTGTTCCGCGGGCGATCGTGGGGTCGGTGGTGGCGGCAGGCGTCCTGGGACTGGTGTTCCTGGTAGCACTCACCATTGCGATCGACGACGTCGCCCGGGTCAGTGCCAGTGACACACCGGTGGCGGCGATTCTGCGCGATCAGTTGGGTCCGGTGATGGAGAGGACGCTGCTGGTCGCGATCGCGTTCGCCTTCTTCGGCGCCGGGATGGTGACCCTGGCCACCTGCTCGCGGATGGTGTTCGCCATGTCGCGCGACGCACGTTTCCCTGCTTACCGACTGATGCGCCGGGTCAACCCGCGCACGCAGACACCTATTCCGGCGACCATCTTGATCGTCGTCGTGGGGGTAGTCCTGATGGCTGCGTTGCCGGGTGGGGCGCTGCTCGAGCTGCTCACGGTGGGAACGGTCATTTCAGCGGTCCTCTACGGCGCGATAATTGTCCTCTACCTTGCGGTGCGCAAGCATTTGGATCGTAAGGAGGGCGCGTTCGACCTCGGGCGCTTCGAGATGCCGATCGCGTACGGCGCCCTCGTGTGGTCGGCGGTGGTGCTGTTCGTGATCATGTCGCCCTCGAGTGCTGTGACGGCACTCCTGATTGCGCTCGGTGTGCTCCTCGCGGGAGGGGTGTACTTCCTCTACCTACTGGTGTTCACACGCGAGGTACTGGAAACCGAGCCGGGAGACGCCGATGTCTTCTCGCACTGACCTGAAAGTGAACAGATGACTCTCACCACGGCAGATCTGACGGGCGAGGTCGTGCGTGCGGGTGACGACGGCTACGAAGCGGCGCGGGTCGGCTGGAACCGTGTGTATTCGCACTATCCCGAGGCGATCGTGTTCTGCTGCAGTACACAGGACGTGGTCAACGCGGTCCGATGGGCACGTACGGAAGGCATTGCCCTGCGGGTGCGCAGCGGACGCCACAGTCTCGAGGGTTGGTCGTCGCTCGACGGGGGCCTGGTCATCGACGTCAGTCGGATGAAGAGCGTCGTCATCCACGACACTGCGCGCACGGCGACGGTCGGGACGGGGCTGACGCAGCAGGAGACGGTCGCGGCGCTGGGACAACGCGGATTCGTCGTTCCGACCGGCTCGGAGGGTGGGGTCGGTCTGGGCGGCGTGGTCCTCGGCGGTGGCTTCGGGCTACTGACCCGCAGCTTGGGCATGGCATGCGACAACCTCCTCGCCGCCGAGATCGTGGTGGCCGACGGCTCCCGTTCGGCGACGGTCGTCCAGGCCACCGAGCACGACAACCCGGACCTGCTGTGGGCGTGCCGCGGCGGCGGTGGAGGCAACTTCGGGATTGCGACCTCGTACACGTTGAAGCTGCACGAGCTCTCGACCGTCACTTACCTGGTCGCAAGGTGGACCGGTCACGACCACCTGGGCGACCTGCTGCGCACATGGCAGCGCGAGGCGCCGATCGCCGACGAGCGGCTGACCAGTGCGCTGGAAGTGGATTCCACGGCGGTCGAGCTGTCTGCTCTGCTGCACGGTGGCTCACGGGCAGGGCTCGAGGACGAGCTACGTTCGCTGCTCGCGATCGGCACGCCCGACGTCACCGTGACGGAGGGCGCCTGGCCGACCATCTACGGCGACGTCGACAGGGGTCCGGACGACGTACCGTTCTGGAAGTTCCACTCTCAGTTCGTCAGTCGTCCATTCCCCGACGAGGCAATCGATCTGATCGTCCGCTATATGAGCAACACGCCCAGCCCGCCGAGCAACTTCTTCTGCTCGAGCTTCGGCGGAGCCGTACGGCACGCGCCACCCGGTGGATCGGCGTTCCCGCACCGCGACGCGCTGTTCTACTGCGAGCCGGGCGCGGCCTGGAACGACCGCGCCCTGAACTCGAAGGCACTGAGTTGGGCGGCCGACTTCTGGCGCGCACTGCGCCCCTACGGTGACGGCGCCTACGTCAACGTACCCAACGCTGCCGCATCGGACTGGGAGCGCGAGTACTACGGCTCGCACTGCGAGCGGCTACGCCAGGTGAAGACCGCCTACGATCCGGACAACGTCTTCAATTTCGAGCAGAGCGTGCCCGTGTCACCGGCTGGACCGAGGTCGTCGACGGCGAGGTGATTTCCCCGCCGAGCCTGCCGCGCATCAGATTGCGGCGGGAGGGGAGGGGCCACAGCCCAGAGCGCCTGCGGTAACCGTGTCCGGTTACCGCAGGCGCTCGGGAACTGCTGGTGTGCGGGGAAATTTCGTTCAGCGCGCGAACAGCAATGCGCGTTTGACTTCCTGGATCGCCTTCGTGACCTGGATGCCACGCGGGCATGCGTCGGTGCAGTTGAAGGTGGTCCGGCAGCGCCAGACACCGTCCTTGTCGTTCAGGATGTCGAGGCGCTCCGAGGCGCCCTCGTCACGGCTGTCGAAGATGAAGCGGTGCGCGTTGACGATGGCAGCGGGACCGAAGTAGCTGCCGTCGCTCCAGTACACGGGGCACGACGTCGTACAGCAGGCGCACAGGATGCACTTGGTGGTGTCGTCGAAACGCGCGCGATCGTGCTGCGACTGGATGCGCTCGCGGGTGGGCTCGTTGCCGGTGGTGATGAGGAACGGCTTCACGGCGCGGAATGCGTCGAAGAAGGGTTCCATGTCGACGACGAGGTCCTTCTCCACCGGCAGACCCCTGATGGGCTCGACGGTAATCGTGACCGGCTTGCCGTCCTTGGGCAGCATGTCCTTCATGAGGAGCTTGCAGGCCAGACGGTTGACGCCGTTTATCCGCATCGCGTCCGAGCCGCACACGCCGTGGGCGCAGCTGCGCCGGAACGTGAGGGTGCCGTCGAGGTAGCCCTTCACGTAGAGGAGCAGGTTCAGCATGCGGTCGGTGGGCAGCGCCGGCACCTGGAAGCTGTCCCAGTGCTGACCCTCGCCCGACTCCGGGTTCATCCGCGCGATCTTGAGGGTGACCATGACGGCGCCCTCGGGGATGGCAGGGAGATCCGACTTGTCTTCGCTCTTGTCGACTGCAGGTGCGCTCATCAGTACTTACGCTCCATCGGCTCGTAACGGGTCTGGACTACCGGCTTGTAGTCGAGACGGATGTCGGAGAGCAGGCCGTCGCCCTCCTTGTATGCCATCGTGTGCTTCATGTACTCGGCGTCGTTGCGGTCGGGGAAGTCTTCGCGAGCGTGGCCGCCGCGGGACTCCTTGCGGTTGAGCGCACCGACGACGGTGACCTCTGCCATTTCGAGCAGGAAGCCGAGCTCGACGGCCTCGAGCAGGTCGCTGTTGTAGCGCTTGCCCTTGTCCTGCACCGTGATGTGGTTGTAGCGCTCCTTGAGGGCGCGTACGTCCTTGAGGGCCTGAGTGAGGCGCTCTTCGGTCCGGAACACCGACGCGTTGTTGTCCATGGACTGCTGCAGTTCGCTGCGGATGTCCGCGACACGCTCGTGGCCGTGATCGGAGAGGATGAGTTCCATCCAGTCCTCGACCATCTTCTGCGGGGCATCGGGGAGGGGCACGAACTCGGTGGTGTTCGCGTGCTCCGCGGCGGCGATGCCGGCGCGGCGTCCGAAGACGTTGATGTCGAGCAGCGAGTTGGTGCCGAGGCGGTTGGCGCCGTGCACGGAGACGCAGGCGCATTCACCGGCGGCGTACAGGCCGGCGACGATGTCCTCGTTGTTTCGCAGGACCTCACCGTTGATCTTGGTGGGGATACCGCCCATGACGTAGTGGCACGTCGGGTACACCGGCACCGGTTCCTTGACCGGGTCGACACCGAGGTAGGTGCGGGAGAACTCCATGATGTCCGGGAGCTTCTCGTCGAGGACTTCCTCGGGAATGTGGGTCACGTCGATGTAGACGTAATCCTTGTTCGGTCCGGCGCCGCGGCCCTCGAGTACCTCGAGCACCATCGAGCGGGCGACGATGTCACGCGGAGCGAGGTCCTTGATGGTGGGGGCGTACCGCTCCATGAAGCGCTCACCGTCCGCGTTACGGAGGATGCCACCTTCACCACGCACCGCCTCGGAGATGAGGATGCCGAGCCCGGCCAGGCCTGTGGGATGGAACTGGTGGAACTCCATGTCCTCCAGCGGCAGGCCCTTGCGGAAGATGATGCCCATGCCGTCACCGGTGAGGGTGTGGGCGTTGGATGTCGTCTTGTACATGCGTCCCGAGCCGCCCGTGGCGAACACGATCGACTTCGCGTGGAACACATGGATCTCGCCGGTGGCCAGCTCGTAGGCGATGACGCCGGTGGCAACCGGGCCGTTCTCCGTCTCGGTGATGGCGATGTCGAGCGCGTAGAACTCGTTGAAGAACTCGACGTCGTGCTTGACGCAGTTCTGGTAGAGCGTCTGCAGGATCATGTGGCCGGTGCGGTCGGCGGCGTAACACGCACGGCGCACAGGCGCCTTACCGTGATCGCGGGTGTGGCCACCGAAACGACGCTGGTCGATCTTGCCCTCGGGAGTGCGGTTGAACGGCAGACCCATCTTCTCGAGGTCGAGCACCGCGTCGATGGCTTCCTTCGCCATGATCTCGACGGCGTCCTGGTCGGCGAGGTAGTCGCCGCCCTTGACGGTGTCGAAGGTGTGCCACTCCCAGTTGTCTTCCTCGACGTTCGCCAGTGCCGCGCACATGCCGCCCTGGGCAGCGCCCGTGTGGCTGCGGGTGGGGTAGAGCTTGGTCAGAACCGCGGTGCGGGCGCGCGGCCCGGCCTCGATCGCTGCGCGCATGCCGGCGCCGCCGGCACCGACGATGACCACGTCATAACGGTGTTCCTGCATGAAGTCTGTGCTCCCCTAGCTCGCCGAGATATTGGGGTCGAAGGTGAAGATGACGTACGTGCCCAGGCCCATGATCAGGATCATCGAGAGAACGAGGATCGTGGTCAGCCAGAAGCGCGTGGAGTCCTTGCGGGAGTAGTCCGCAATGACGGTCCGGAGTCCGTTGCCGCCGTGCAGCTGGGCAAGCCAGAGCATGGTGAGGTCCCAGAACTGCCAGAACGGGCTGGACCAGCGGCCTGCGACGAACGCGAAGTTGATGCGGTGCACACCGTCGTCGAGCATCAGCATGATGAACAGGTGGCCGAGGACGAGGAAGATCAGCGCGAGACCGGAGAACCGCATGAACAGCCAGGCGTACAGCTCGAAGTTGTTCTTCGACGTCCGGCGTGGTGAGCGCGGGTTGTCCAGGCTGGCGGGACGGTCGTAGGTCTTGCCGAGACTCTTGGCTTCTGTCGTCATGTCAGTGCCCCGCAAACATGTTGTAGAAGATGCGGCCGGCGCCCGGGATCATCACCAGGAACCAGATCGCGAGAATGACCCAGAGCATGAGGCGCTGGTATTGCGGTCCCTTGGACCAGAAGTCCACCAGCATCACCCGGACACCGTTCAGTGCGTGGTACAGCACCGCGGCGACGAGCGCGAGTTCCATGAGCCCGACGATCGGGTTCTTGTAGGTCTCGATGACACTGTCGTACGTGTCGGGATTCACGCGCACCAGCGCGGTATCCAGCACGTGGACGAAAAGGAAGAAGAACGTCATTACGCCTGTGATCCGGTGCAAAACCCAGGACCACATTCCGGGGTCGCCCCGGTAAAGCGACCGTGTGCGCTCCTTGGCCGGAGCGGCTTCAGTCGTGCTACTCATCGAGTGCTGTGCCTCCAACGTCATTGGTGGACGCGTCGAGCCTGCGTAGCTTTTCGGGGGTACCTCAGCTGGACCCGACGAGATCCTGAACCGACTTCTCTGAACTGTAAACCCAACAGAATCTCGGGAACTAACTCGACTCCGGATTCGTACAGCCTGCGGAAACGAAGTTAGGTTTGCCTCCCCAAATCGAAATGACGGCTTCAGGGGGATTCTCTGCATCCATTCAGTGGGCATGATTGGATGGTCAACCATGAGCGAGATCGATTGGAATCTGTTGCGCGCCAACGCGCAACGGGTGATGAGTAGGGCCTATGCGCCCTACTCGGGATTTGCCGTGGGTGCGGCTGCACTGGTGGACGATGGGCGAATTGTCGTCGGATGCAATGTGGAAAATGTCTCATACGGGTTAGGGCTCTGCGCCGAGTGTGTACTGGTCGGTAACTTATTTGCGGGCGGGGGAGGCAGGCTGCTGGCCTTCACCTGCTGTGACGCGGCCGGGGAGATACTGATGCCGTGCGGACGTTGTCGTCAGCTACTCCTCGAGCACGGAGGCCCTCGATTGCTCGTCGATCACCGAGCCGGAATCCGGCCGTTGGACCAGTTGCTGCCGGACGCCTTCGGTCCGGACGAGACCGAAAGGATCCGCCGTGCATGATGCTGCCTCGATCATCGCCGCCAAACGAGACGGCCGAGAGCTGACCGGTGCAGAGATCGACTGGGTCGTGGAGGCATTCACCCACGGAGTCGTCGCCGACGAGCAGATGTCGGCGCTGGCGATGGCGATCTACTTCCGTGGCATGACCCGCGAGGAGGTGAGCCGATGGACCACCGCGATGATCTCTTCGGGTCGCCGGCTCGACTTCACGCACCTGGGACGCCCCACGGTGGACAAGCACTCGACAGGGGGAGTGGGCGACAAGATCACCCTGCCGTTGTCGCCCCTCGTCGCCGCGTGCGGGGCCGCCGTACCGCAGCTGTCCGGCCGCGGCCTCGGCCACACCGGGGGGACACTCGACAAGCTGGAGGCGATCCCCGGCTGGCGCGCCGACCTCGACACCTCCGAGATGGCCGAAATCCTGTCCGACCCGGCTATCGGCGCCGTGGTGTGCGCGGCCGGTGCCGACCTCGCCCCCGCCGACCGGCGGCTGTATGCGCTGCGCGACGTGACCGGGACCGTCGAATCGATTCCTCTGATCGCCAGCTCGATCATGAGCAAGAAGATCGCGGAAGGCACCGAAGCGCTGGTGCTCGATGTGAAAGTGGGGTCGGGCGCGTTCATGAAGAAGCTCGACGATGCGCGCGAGCTCGCGCAGACGATGGTGGATCTGGGGAACGACGCCGGGGTGCGGACACTGGCGTTGCTCACGGCGATGGACGCACCCCTCGGGCTCACCGCCGGCAACGCCCTCGAGGTACGGGAGGCCGTGGAGGTGCTGGCGGGCGGCGGCCCCGCCGATGTGGTCGAGCTCACCCTCGAGCTGGCCCGAGAGATGCTGAAAGCAGCGGGAATCGACGGAGTCGACCCCGCGGACAAGCTTCGGGACGGGTCCGCCATGGACCGCTGGCGGGCCATGATCGGGGCGCAGGGCGGCGACCCCGACGCCCCGCTCCCGAAAGCCCGCCACACCGAGGTGATTCTCTCGGAGACCGAGGGTGTGGTGTGTGGTCTCGACGCCATGGCGGTCGGTCTCGCTGCGTGGCGGCTGGGCGCGGGTCGAGCGCGCCAAGGTGAGGCGGTGCAGGCGGCGGCAGGCATCGAGATGCACGCGAAGCCGGGGCAGACCGTCTCGGTCGGCACTCCGCTCGCCACGCTGCACACGGACACGCCGGAGCGGTTCAGGGCGGCGAAGGTGTCACTCACCAATGCATGGACCATCGTCGCCGACGCGCCGAGTGTGACGGCTCCGCTCGTCATCGAGCGAATCGAGGAGCCCTCAGGCTAACGTCGACGCATGACCGCACTGGATCTGTCGGCCCTGCGCCGAGCGCCGAAGGTGTTGCTACACGACCATCTCGACGGAGGTCTCCGGCCCGAGACAGTTCTCGAACTGGCCCGCGACTGCGGGTACGACGGATTGCCCGCCGATACCGCGCCGGCACTCGCCACCTGGTTCCGCGAGGCTGCGGACAGCGGCTCGCTCGAGCGTTACCTGGAGACGTTCGCTCATACGGTCGCGGTGATGCAGACACCGACAGGGCTGGAGCGGGTGGCCCGGGAATGCGCGGAGGATCTGGCGGACGACGGCGTGGTATACGCCGAGGTCCGCTTCGCTCCCGAGCAGCACCTCGAGGAGGGGCTGACGCTCGATCAGGTGGTGGAGCAGGTACTGCTCGGCTTCCGGGCGGGGGAGTCGGCCGCGGAGACGCGCGGTCAGCGAGTGCGCGTGGGGGTTCTGCTCACCGCGATGCGGCACGCGGCGCGAAGCCGGGAAATCGCAGAACTCGCAGTGCGGTTCCGCGACCGCGGTGTGGTCGGTTTCGATATCGCCGGAGCCGAGGCCGGTAACCCGCCGAGCCGTCACCTCGACGCGTTCGAATACATGCGCAACAACAATGCGCACTTCACCATCCACGCCGGCGAGGCATTCGGCCTGCCGTCGATCCACGAGGCCATCGCCTTCTGCGGCACGGACAGGCTGGGGCACGGGGTTCGGATCACCGATGACATCACGATCGGCGACGACGGTGTCCCCGTTCTGGGATCGCTCGCGAACTATGTGCGCGACAAGCGGATTCCGTTGGAGCTGTGTCCGAGTTCGAACATTCAGACCGGAGCGGTCGATGCCCTCGAGAATCATCCGTTCGGCCTGCTCGCACAGTTGCGGTTCCGGGTGACGGTCAACACCGACAACCGGTTGATGAGCGATACCACGATGAGCCGCGAGATGCTTCGACTGGTCGAAACGTTCGGTTACGGCTGGACGGACCTCGAGCGCTACACGATCAATGCCATGAAGTCGGCGTTCATCCCGTTCGATCAGCGACTCCAGCTGATCGACGAAGTGATCAAGCCGGGATTCGCCGTCCTCGTGGGCTGAGCGTTTGCGTGCCTACATCGCGCGCAGGCGAGCCTCGAATTCGCGCTCGAGGGTTCGCCATGCGTCGGCCTCGGCGTCGTACGGCGCGCTGGGCGCCAGACGGGTCGGGTCGGGGTCGAGAATGAACGACACGTACCAGCCGAGCGGGTCGGACGTGGCGAGCGCGGTTTCCACCGAGTCGTCGTCGGCGAAGTCCGCTGCATCGGTGAACAATTCGACGGCGAGGTCGAGTTGGTCCGCGTCCACGGCTTTCGGTCCGGCGGCCAGGTCGTCGGCCAAACCGGGAAGGACGTACACGTTCTCGTCCGTGACCTCCACCTCGAGTGAGCCGTCCACGGCCGCCACCTGAATCTCTTCGTAGGTGCTGACCTGGGCAAGTGCGTGGTCGTGGTTGTCGGCGAGGTAACGCGCGAGGGCACGCTCCGAGGTGAACACGAAGATCATGCCTTCGCGTCCCAGGAAGAGAGCGTCATCGTCGAGATAGCACCGAAGGGTGAAGTAGGTGCCGCCCGAGGTGATGATCTTGATGGGATCGACGCCCACCGAGCCCCAGAACGAGTCGTCCTCGTCGTCGTCTTCTTCTTCCAGATCGAGGGGAACGAACTCCTCCTCTTCTTCGGCCTCCGCGGCGTCGTCCACGTCCACGGTGTTCTCGTCGGCGGCCAGTAACTCTGCTTCCGCAACGGCCACCGCATCGGCGTCGACGTCGGGGGTGGACACGATGCCGTCGATGGCGTCGAGGACGTCGTCCCAGCCTTTCGCTATGGCCGTTCCGATCTGGCTCCAGAGCTCTTCGCCTTCGCGACCCTCGAATGCACTCACACCTGCGGGGAGCGCGCCGAGGATCGGATTGGCGCTGAAGAATTTGACGACGGCGTCGAGCTCGCAGACTTCGCCGATGTTGCGCACCATGTTGAGCGTGTCTTCGAGTTCGCTGACGACGATGGCGTCGGGGTCGCTCGCAGCGAGTTCCGGCACCCCGATCAGATCGAAGCAGAAGTTCTCGTCCGGTTCGAGTTCGGCAGCGGACAGCCCGGATACGACGCTCCACGCAGGATGCTCGACGAGATCGTTGTCGGTATTCGTGCGGATGAACGCAGCCAACTCCGCCACTGATTCGAACCCGTACAGGTCTTCTTCGTGACCCAGGAATGCTTCCCACTCGTCGTCGCCCTCACGCCACCGTGGGGCCCACAGTGTGACGAGGTCGCCGTCGGTGAGACCTAGTTCGATCGGGACGATGTCTCCAGCCATGGCGGGAAGCCTATCGACCCGGCGGCCAAAGATATACCCGGCCCATGGCTAGACCTTCCCGAACTCGTCGTGCAACGTCGTCATGACCTGGCTGCGCTGTTCGGCGGCCAGGCGCGCGGCCTCCTGGGTGGTGCCGGTAATCAGCGTGGCCAGGGCCACAGGGTCGAGGCCGGCAATGGAATCGTTCATCCACAGGCCGGTCAGGGTTCCGTTGCCGTCCACCTCGGCGGTGACGTGATCGGACTCACTCGAGGCGCGGGCCTTGATCGACCGCAGTCCCTCGAGTGCTTCCTCGAGGAGAGCGACCTGTTCGGTGGCACGGCCGACGATGGTGTCCATTTCGTGTTCGCTCACAGTGGTCGCATCCAGCTCGTCGGGGCGGGTTCTTCCTCGTCCTCGGCGGCCTGGGCCGCTGCTACGTCGGCGCGGGTGGGCAGACCGAGCTTGTGGAGCACGTCGGCAGGCATTCCGTCACGGGCCAGTTCGTCGCGGCGCCGTGCGCCGGCTTCCATGGCGGAACGACGGCACAGCGTCAGAATCTCGTCGGCGAGGCGCTGGCCGCCGTAGCGCAGTTCTCGCGGATCGATGCGAAGTTCGAGGGGGAGACCGTGCTCGGTGGTGCGCACCGACACGGTGCCCGATCGATTGCTCACTGCTGCCGTGACTCCGGCCGGGGATGGGGTGGGAGGAAACATGAATCCTGTCATTCGGTAGGTCGGTAGAAGCCGTAGAAGCCCATGCCGCTGTTACTGGTTCGGATGGGGCCCACCTGCACGGGGTCACCGGCCTCCACGAGTTGGCCGTTGCCGATCACCATTGCCACGTGTCCGTCCCACACGGCCAGATCGCCCGGCATCAAATCGCCTGGGTCGACCGCGGTACCCACGTTCTGCTCCTGTGCAAGACGTGGAATCCCTACTCCGGCTTCGCCATACGCCCATTGCGTCAGACCGCTGCAGTCGAGGCCCTCGCCGGGAGCGGTGCCACCCCAGACATACGGGACACCTTGTTGTGACAGCGCATTGCGGACGGCGTCGGCGGCTTCCTTGTTTGGTGCCAGGGCAGTGCTGCCGTCCGGGAGAACAACCTCGACGCCCTCACCGCTGTGCGTGGCGTCGGAAGTGGCGGCGCCGCGGCCGGTAACTCCGGAATTGCCCATGAGGGAATCCGATCGGCTCCCACTCGCGCCCCGGCCACCCGAAGAGGCGATGTTCGAGACCGGACTCATCAATCCGGACATCGACGGCGCGCTCGACGAACTCGCGAATCCGGACGCCGCGCGACTCATCGGGTCGGCGCCCGCGGGGGACACCGGCGTTGCGGACGCGGGCACGGTGCTCGCGGCGGACGTGCTCGCGGGAGCAGTGGCGGCGGGCGCGGTCGGTGTGTCCTCGGCAGGGGTGAGCTCCACCATTCGCGCGGTCTGCTCACTCAGTTGGGTCCGCACCGCGGCGACGACGGTGGTCGCTCTCCCGAGATGGTCGATCGCGGCAGCGATGATCATGGCTTGTCCCGGAGGGGTGGCGAGCGCCGGTCCGGCCGCGATCGCGAGGGAGAGGAACGACTGCAGGATCTCCTGCAATTGCGCCATTCCGGCCCGCACGATCTCGGACGCCTCGGCCACGACGGCAGCCATGTCGTTGCCGCGATCGGCGACGGCGACCGTGGATCGTTGCGCCTCTTCGGTCTTCACGATCGCGCCCGTACCGCCTCGTCCTTCCCAGTCGCCGTAGACGGCGCTGATCCCGGTTCGCCCGGTGTCGTGCACGGCGTCGATGGCGACCGAGGATGCACGGAGAGCGTCAGCCGGACCGCCCGCGGGGAGGACACCGCTGCCGAAGGCACCGAGGAGATCGAGCATTGGGCGGGCGAGTATATCGATGGGGATCATGATCAGGCCCCCAGTCCGACAGCATCGGCGGCGAGCGCAGCCGTCGTGGCCATGTCGGTGCTGTCGTAGTTGGCGGCGTTGGCCAGCGCGGTCGTGCTGATCGCGCCGAGAACACCCGCGAGCTTCTCGATCGACGCCAGGTGCGCGGCGTGCGCCGTGGCGAAGGCGGCGACGAAGTCTCCGCCGATCACGCCGAACACCGGTCCGAGCAGCAGCGGGCCCGCCGCCGCAGCAGCGAGCCCGGCCGCCTGCATCTCTGCCCCCATGGTCGCGGCCGTGGCCGCGAACGTGGCGATACTCGCGGTATCCGCCCTCAAGTCGTTCATCGTCAATCCCCCCAGTCGGATTTGATACCGGTCACCTTATTGGACGCCGTCGACATCGATACGGTTCCACCCCCCATTGACACCCGAGACGTGCTGCACGGGTAATCCGAATACACATGTCGGCGGACCCGTGTGGCCCGGCGAAGTCGATCCGGAGGGAATCCCCGCCCGGTCCCCTTATTCTTCGAGCATGAACACGCACGTGGTCGACCATCCGCTCGCAGCGGTCCTCCTGACAACCATGCGCGACGCGCGCAGCGACAATGCCACCTTCCGCGGCGCGTTGAGAAGGCTCACGCACATGTTGGTGTACGAGGCGATGCGTGAGGCTCCCGTCGCAACGTTCGACGTGGTAACTCCGGTCGCGGTCGCGGACGGGGTGCGGCTCGCGCAGCCACCTCTCCTGGTTCCCGTGCTGCGTGCCGGACTGGGCATGGTCGAGCAGGCCAGCTCCTTGATCCCGCAGGCCCGTGTCGGGTTCGTGGGGATGGCCCGCGACGAGGAGACGCACCGGCCGGTTCCGTACCTGGAGTCGCTGCCGGAGGATCTCTCGGGGATGCCGGTCTTCGTTCTCGACCCCATGTTGGCGACGGGTGGGTCGATGATTTACACCATCGATCTACTCGTTGCCCGTGGGGCCACCGACGTCACCGCAGTCTGTGTCGTGGCGGCACCCGAAGGTGTTGCGGCGCTGCAGGAGTCGGGACATCCGGTCAGGCTCGTCACCGCTGCCGTCGACGAGGGGTTGAACGAGGACGCCTTCATCGTGCCGGGACTGGGGGACGCCGGTGACCGTCAGTTCGGCCCCCGCTGACTCAGAGAGCGTGGGCGAAGTCGCGCAGAACGGCCAGCCGCTCGCGTGCCGTGGCGCGGGCAGCGCCGAGCCCCTCCCGGTCCGGTGCTCCGACCACGACCTCCAGGTAGCACTTGAGCTTCGGTTCCGTTCCGGAGGGCCGGACCACCACCCGGACGGAGGAACCGGTGAGGACGAGGGCGTCGGTGCGGGATGAGCCGCGCAGCTCCGCCAGGTCGGTTGCCCGCACCGGCTCGCCGGCCAACTCGGTCGGCAGGTTCGCCCGCAGGCGCTGCATCATGGCCCCGATCTCGCTGATGTCCGCGACGCGACGGGACACCTGGTCGCCGGCGTGCAGACCGAATTCGAGCGCGTAATCGTCCAGGCGGTCCAGCAGGGTCGAGCCCTCGCTGCGCAGGGTAGCGGCGAGGTCGGCGGCGACGACGGCGGCGGAGATTCCGTCCTTGTCGCGCACCACGTCCGGGTCGACGCAATGTCCGATCGCTTCCTCGTAGGCGTACACGAGCCCGTGTCCTGCGCGGACGAGCCATTTGAAACCAGTGAGCGTCCGCGCACTTCGCGCACCGCGCGCCGACGCCAGCTTCTCGAGCAGGTCCGAGGACACGATAGTCGTGGCGACGAGCGGGTCGGGCGGTGCGCACGCGAGGACGTGGTCGGCGAGCAGGACCCCGGTCTCGTCGCCACGCAACATGCGCCAGCCGTCCGGTCCCGGCACACCCACGGCGAGACGATCCGCATCGGGATCGAGGGCGAGTGCGAGGTGGGCGTCGACCCGGTCGGCGAGTGCGAGAAGCTCGTCCGACGCTCCGGGTTCCTCCGGATTCGGGAACTCGACAGTCGGGAAGTCGGGGTCAGGGTGGAATTGGGAAGCGACGGTGTGGATATCGGTGAACCCGGCAGCCCCTAGGGCCGCCACCGCCGTCTCGCCGCCGACGCCGTGCATCGCGGTGAGTGCGATGCGCACCGTGCGCGACGTTCCCCTCGGAAGGGAGGCGACCCGCGCAAGATACGACTGCACGAGTTCGTCGGACGCTGGGATTACCGGGCTGCGCGGGACGAGGTGTGCTGGCCCCACCGCGGCAATGGCGGCCTCGACCTCCCGGTCCGACGGCGAGATCAACTGTGCGCCGCCGTCGAGGTACACCTTGTAGCCGTTGTCGGTTGCCGGGTTGTGCGACGCGGTGATCTGCACTCCGGCCGCCGCGCGGAGCCGGCGTACCGCGAACGCGACGATCGGCGTGGGGAGCGGACGCGGCAGCAGGACCACGGAGAAACCGGCACCGGCCAGAACCTCCGCCGCGGCCAGGGCGAACTTCTCGGACCCGTGCCGCGCATCACGGCCGACCACCACGGTGGAACCGCCCAGGCACCGGTCCTTCAACCAGGCGCTGAGGCCGGCAGTGGTGCGGACCACTACCGCGACGTTCATGCCGTTGGGCCCCGCCCGGACCGGCCCGCGCAGGCCGGCGGTGCCGAAGCTCAGTGGCGCGGAGAACCGGTGAGCGAGTTCGTCGGCGGACAGCGAGGCGAGTTCGGCGCGCGACTGTGGGTCGGGGTCCTCGGCGATCCACCGGGTGACGACGTCGCTCACAGGCGCTCCACCAGTTTGCGCAGAAGCCCTCCCATGCGGTCCGCGGACGCGCGGCCCGCGGCGAGCACGTCTTCGTGATCGAGGTGTTCACCGGTAATCCCGGCAGCAAGATTGGTGACCAGTGAAATTCCGAGGACCCGGGCACCGAGGGCACGCGCCGCGATCGTCTCGTGCACGGTGGACATACCGACCAAATCGGCGCCGAGCGTGCGCAGCATCCGAATTTCGGCCGGGGTCTCGTAATGCGGTCCGGGCAGTCCGGCGTAAACCCCTTCGGCAAGGCTCGGGTCGATGTCGCGGGCGAGCGCCCGCAATTCGGGGTCGTAGGCGTCGACGAGATCGACGAACTCCGCGCCGACGAGGGGCGAACGTCCGGTGAGATTGAGGTGGTCGCTGACGAGGACGGGCTGCCCGACCGCGTACTCGCTGCGGATTCCGCCGGCGGCGTTGGTGAGGATGACGGTGCGCGCGCCCGCGGCGACGGCAGTCCGCACGGGATGCACGACGGAGTCCAGCGGATGACCTTCGTAGGCGTGCGTACGTCCGAGGAGAAGAAGTACCCGCCGCCCGCCCACGTCGACGGATCGGATCGTCCCTGCGTGCCCGAGCGCCGACGGCGGCGTGAAGCCTGGTAGTTCGGCCATCGGCACGGTGGCGAACGGTTCCCCGAACCGGTCGGCGGCGGCGTTCCACCCCGATCCGAGGACGACGGCAATCGGGTGTTCGGCACAGTCGGTGTACTCGGCGAGCGCGGCAGCCGCGGCGTCTGGCGTTCCCATGAGGCGATAGTCTTCCACTCATGCCCTATATCGATCGCGACGGTGACGTATTCATCCTGTACCTCGGGAACGAGGGGGAGGTGGACAACGAGAACCGCTTCTCTCCGGACTGGATCGATGCCACCCACGCCACGCTCGACGAGATCGAGTCGCACGAAGGCCCCGCCGCGCTGGTCACGACCGCAACGGGCAAGTTCTTCACCAATGGACTGGACACCACCTGGATTTTCTCCAACACCGACAAGCTCCCGGAGTACCTCGACCGCGTCCACACTCTCTACACCCGGCTGCTGACTTTTCCGATGGCCACGGTCGCGGCCGTCCAGGGGCACGCGTTCGGCGCGGGCGCCATGCTCGCGACATCCCACGATTTCCGGGTGATGCGCGCCGACCGCGGGTTCTACTGCCTGCCGGAAGTGACGCTGAACATGCCGTTCACCGTGGGTATGTCGGCGCTGCTCACCACCCGCTTGCCGAAACAGACCGCCGTGGACGCCATGACGACGGGCCGTCGCTATGGCGGCGCAGATGCGCTCGCCACGGGCATCGTGGAGGAGGTTGCGGACGGGAACTCCGTGCTCACGGCGGCCGTAACCCGGGCATCCGCGCTCACCGCGACACGCGGTGACAACCTGTCCGGCATCAAGCGCGGAATCCATCAGGAAGCCCTCACCGCTCTCGCCACGGTGACGGACAAGAGCAACTTCAGCTTCGGGTGAGAGAATGAGCACGTGAATGCGGATGTCGAGGCGGCGGTCAGGTCCATCGAGACCGATCTGGTTGCGCTGTCCCATTCGATCCACGCGGAACCGGAACTGGCGTTCGAGGAGTTTCGGAGTGTTGCAAAGGTCACCGAACTGCTGAAACGGAGCGGTTTCGAGGTGCGGCAGGGAGTGGCGGGCCTGCCCACCGCGTTCGACGCGACCTTCGGCAGCGGTGATCTGGTGCTCGGCATCTGCGCCGAATACGACGCGCTTCCCGAGATCGGCCACGCGTGCGGGCACAACATCATCGCGGCATCGGCGGTCGGTGCCGGAGTTGCCCTCGCGACGGTCGCCGAGCGCCTGGGCATCACGGTGCGAGTGATCGGGACACCTGCCGAGGAAAGTGGTGGCGGAAAGATCACCATGCTCGAGCAGGGCATCTTCGACGGTGTGGCAGCCGCCCTGATGGTGCACCCTGGGCCGGTCGACATCACGGGCGCCACGTCACTGGCGCTCGCGGACATCGCGATCACCTTCACCGGGCGGGAGGCGCACGCGTCGGCCGCGCCCGAGTTCGGCCGCAATGCGGCCGACGCCGCGACCGTGGCGCAGGTCGGTATCGGTCTGCTGCGCCAGCATCTTTCGCCGGGCCAGCAGATTCACGGCATCGTGTCGGATGGTGGCACCGCGCCCAACATCGTGCCGGCGCGGGCCGAGATGCTCTATTACCTGCGCGCCGAGACGGCGTGGGCGCTGTCCGAACTGACCGCGCGAGCGGAGGCGTGTTTCGCTGCAGGTGCACTCGCAACCGGATGTACCCATGAGATCCGCACGGTGTCCCCGACGTACACGGAGCTCACCCCCGACCCGTGGCTCGTCGCGACCTACCGGGAAGAGATTCTCGACATGGGACGGACACCGGTGCCACTCGAGTGGGAAGGCACACGTCCGCTGGGCAGTACCGACATGGGGAACGTCACGAACGTTCTACCGGGAATCCATCCGATCATCGGACTGGACTCGGGCGGTGCTGTCACGCATCAGCCCGGCTTCGCGGCGGCATGTATCACCGAGTCGGCGGATCGCGCCGTGGTAGACGGGGCAATTGCGTTGGCTCGGACGGCAGTTCGCGCTGCAACGGACGACACACAGCGGGTGCGGCTGTTGGAAGGAGTTGATCGCCGGTGAATGCGGCCGTCGACAAATGGATCAGTGCTCACACCGATGACCTCTCGCATTGGCGTCGGCACATCCATGCCAACCCGGAGTTGGCGCGGCACGAGTACGCCACGACGGAGTTCGTGGCGACCCGGCTTGCTGCCGCGGGTCTTTCACCGGAACTGCTGCCGGGAGGTACCGGACTCACTTGTGATCTCGGCCCGGACACCGGACCCCGGATCGCGTTGCGCGCCGACATGGACGCGCTTCCGCTGCAGGAACTCACCGGAGCGACGTACTCGTCGACAGTGCCGGGTGTGTCCCACGCGTGCGGCCACGACGCCCACACCACGATCCTGCTCGGGACAGGCTTGGCCCTCAGCGAGATCCCGGAACTACCGGTCGGTGTCCGCCTGATATTCCAGCCCGCCGAAGAGGTGATGCCCGGCGGCGCACTGGAGGTGGTCGCGGCAGGGCGACTCGAAGGCGTCTCCCGCATCTTCGCGCTGCACTGCGATCCCCGTCTCGCGGCCGGGCGCGTCGGAATTCGGCTCGGCGCCATCACCTCTGCCGCCGACACGATCGAGGTTGTGCTCGACTCACCCGGCGGTCACACGTCGCGGCCGCACCTCACCACCGATCTGGTCTTCGCGCTCGGCACCGTGGTCACCGGCCTGCCGGGCATGCTGAGCCGGCGAATCGATCCACGTACAGGCACCGTCATGGTGTGGGGAGCGGTCAGCGCGGGCCGAGCCCCCAACGCCATTCCGCAGACCGGCATGATGACCGGCACGGTGCGGACCGGTGACCACGAGACGTGGGAAATGCTCGAGCCGCTCGTTCGCGACATCGTGCACGGACTGCTGGCGCCCACGGGAGTGCGATACCAACTCAACTACCGCAGGGGCGTGCCGCCCGTCGTCAACGACGAGGTGTCGACCCGAATGTTCGAGAATGCTATCCGCACCGTGGGTGCGGACGCCCTCGCCGACACCCCGCAGTCCGGTGGTGGCGAGGACTTTTCCTGGTATCTCGAGGAAGTTCCGGGTGCCATGGCCAGGCTGGGCGTGTGGTCTGGCGTCGGTGAACAGCTCGACATCCATCAACCCACATTCGATCTGGACGAGCGGGCGCTCGGTGTCGGCGTGCGGGTGTTGTCCAGCCTCGTGCTGGGCTGACAGCTCCGGGACGCCCTATTCGGTGCCCGGGCCGACATTGCGGCTGTTGCGGGTACGTAGGTCGCGCACGTAGTCGGCGGGTGCCCCGGCGATTTCGGCGGCGTCGGCCATGACACCGAGGTACCGCGCAGACGGCAGCCCACCCTCGTAGGCGTCGAGCACATACAGCCAGGCCAGCACCGGTTCTCCGTCGGTGTCGACCCGTACCCGGATCTTGCGGTGAATTCCGAGTTCGGAGCCCTCCCAGCGGTCGAGGCTCACCTCGTCCTCCTCCGGTACGTCGTACAGCACCACGAAGACCTTGGAATCGGGGTCTTCGACCACCGTGGCGAGCGCGCCTTCCCAGCCGATGTCACCGCCGCTGAACGTGAGCCGCCAACCGCGCAACCAGCCCGTTCCCGCCATCGGCGAGTGAGGGCAGCGCTGCAGCATCTGCTCCGGATGCATGTTGGACCCATAGGCGGCGTAGTAACTCACGCAGGTCAGACTACATACCGGGTTGCTCAGGGATGCAAAGGCGTAGGCATGAACCGCGAGGAGTTGCACGACCGCGCGGGAGACGCGCGAGGCGCAGCTCACCTGTCGTTCACTCGATTTCGATCCGTGAAACTGGGTACATCGGAGGGGACCGGTCGGCGTAGCGAAAGGGTGAGAGCAATGGCAGACCAGTACACGAAACAGGATCCCACCACCGCGTACCCGATGCCGGACCGCGAAGGGCAGGGCGAGATCGAACATCCGGGGCTCACCTCGGACATGGTGTCGGCACCCGACCACGGTGAGAAGACCTACCGGGGGAGCGGGCGGCTGGAAGGGCGGAAGGCTCTCATCACCGGAGGTGATTCGGGTATCGGGCGAGCGGTCGCAATTGCGTTCGCGCGCGAGGGTGCCGACGTGCTGATCAGCTACCTGGAAGCGGAAGAGCCGGACGCCCGGGACACGGTTCGGCTCATCGAGGACGCCGGCCGCAAGGCGGTGCCGGTGCCCGGTGACATCAGGTCGGAGGATCACTGCCGAGCGCTCGTCGACACCGCCGTGTCCGAACTCGGTGGGCTGGACATTCTGGTGAACAACGCTGCCTATCAAATGGTGCAGATGGGCGGAATCGCCGAGATCAGTACGGAACAGTTCGACCGTGTTCTGAAGACCAACCTCTACGCGATGTTCTGGTTGTGCAAGGCTGCGGTCGCGGTGATGGAGCCGGGATCGACCATCATCAACACGTCCTCGATCCAGGGCGCGAACCCCTCCCCGGAGTTGTTGGACTACGCCACCACCAAGGCCGGCATCATCGATTTCACCAAGGGGCTCGCCGCCGATGTCGCGAAGAAGGGCATTCGGGTCAACGCCGTTGCCCCGGGGCCGATTTGGACGCCGTTGATTCCGGCGACCATGCCGACCGAGAAGTTCGAGGCGTTCGGAGGCGACGTGCCGTTGGGTCGCCCCGGGCAACCGGCGGAACTGGCGCCCGCGTACGTCTTCCTGGCTTCCCAGGAATCGAGCTACATCACCGGTGAGATCATCGGCGTCACCGGCGGCACTCCATTGACCTGACCGCTCGATCCCGCGCCGAGCCGCCGCCCGAGGTCTACGCGGCGACGGTCCCGATCTGTGGCTAGTAATCTGTTCCCTGGCAGTGCACGACACGACGCGCTGTGATGCTCGAGTTGCAGACCGGAGACCCTGGTCGGCACGTCTATTTGGAGGACAGATGACCCGAATCGTGATCATTGGTGGCGGGCCTGCCGGATACGAGGCAGCGTTGGTGGCCGCTCAGCACGGCGCCGCCGTCTCCTTGATCGATTCGGACGGGGTGGGCGGGGCGTGCGTTCTGTACGACTGTGTGCCCTCCAAGACATTCATCGCCTCGACGGGTGTACGCACGGACATGCGACGCGCCACCGATTTGGGTATCGCTCTAGATCCGGCGCAAGCCACCATTGCCCTGCCTCAGATCCACGCCCGGGTGAAGAGTCTCGCTCAGGCTCAGTCCGCCGACATCCGAACCAGGCTCCAGACGGTTGGTGTCGAGCTGCTCTCGGGTACTGCGGAGCTCACGGACGCGCGCCTCGGCATGGCATCACATCAGGTCCGCGCCACCCTCGCGAACGGCGAGCAGAAGACGCTCGATGCCGACGTCGTCCTCATCGCCACCGGTGCCAGTCCTCGGGTGATCGCCGGGGCCGAGCCGGACGGTGAGCGCATCCTCACCTGGCGTGACCTCTACGACCTCGACGAATTGCCCACCCACCTCGTCGTCGTCGGTTCCGGTGTGACCGGCGCGGAGTTCGTGTCCGCCTACACCGAAATGGGTGTCAAGGTAACGCTGGTGTCGAGCCGGGACCGGGTGCTCCCCGGTGAGGACGCCGACGCCGCACTCGTACTCGAGGACGTCCTGGCCGAACGTGGTGTCACCCTCGTCAAGCACGCGCGGGCCGACGCGGTCAAGCGCACCGAAGACGGTGTGGTCGTCGTGCTCGCCGACGGACGAACCGTGGAAGGCAGTCACGCCTTGATGACGGTCGGCTCGGTTCCCAACACCGAGAACCTCGGACTCGAGAAGGTCGGCATCGAATTGGACAAGGGTGGATATCTGCGAGTCGACCGAGTGTCGCGGACGCCGGTCTCGGGCATCTACGCCGCGGGTGACTGCACGGGGCTGCTCCCGTTGGCCTCGGTTGCCGCCATGCAGGGTCGCATCGCGATGTACCACGCTCTGGGCGAGGGCGTGAGTCCCATCAAGCTGAAGACGGTGGCCTCGGCGGTGTTCACCCGGCCCGAAATCGCCACGGTAGGCGTCAGTCAGGCCGCGATCGACAACGGCGAAGTGCCGGCCCGCACCGTCATGCTCCCGCTCAACACCAATCCGCGGGCAAAAATGTCCGGCCTGCGGCGCGGCTTCGTGAAGATCTTCTGCCGACCTGCGACCGGTGTGGTGATCGGTGGCGTCGTGGTGGCGCCCAATGGGTCGGAGCTGATCCTGCCCATCGCGATCGCCGTCCAGAACAACCTGACCGTCAACGACTTGGCAGCGACGTTCTCGGTGTACCCGTCGCTGACCGGCTCGATCACCGAGGCCGCCCGCCAGCTGATGCGCCACGACGATCTTGACTGATCCCGCTATTTGGGAAATGCATTTCACATACTGACAGCAGTGGTGGGATAGTCGAGGCACGGTCCACAATCATCGGCCGTGCCTCGGCGCCCTACCGCCCCGCAGACCCAGGACGGACAGGGTGTTCTTCTCCTGACCTCTGTCTCGACGTGCCCCTGGGAGTCGATATGCCGCACACATTCTCCCGCCGGATGGACGGCGTGCGCAGTTCCGCCATCCGTGACCTCCTCACCCTGACCGCCCGCCCGGACGTCGTCAGCCTGGCCGGCGGTCTCCCCGATCCCGAATTCATTCCGCGAGAACGAATTCGGAAGGAAGCGGAGTGTGCGCTCGCCGATCCCGCCTCGGTCCAGTACGGCGAAACCACGGGCCTGCGCCGCTTGCGTGACGTGCTCGCTGCCCGTGAGGGCGCCCGGATCGGACGGCCGTTGGACCCGGGCCAGGTGGTCGTCACCCACGGATCGCAGCAGGCGTTGAGCCTCCTCGCCCAGGTTCTACTCGACCCGGCCGATATCGTGGTTGTCGAAGAGCCCGCGTATACCGGTGCGCTGCAGGTATTTCGGGCGGCTCAGGCGGACATCCGTGCGGTGCCGCTCGATCGCGACGGCATGGACACGACCGCACTGCAGGACCTTCTCGAAGCGGGCGTGCGCCCCACTGTCGTTCACACGGTGAGTAACTTCCACAATCCGCGTGGCGTCGTTCTCGCCGCCGATCGGCGGGAGCACTTGGCGGCGCTGGCCGACCGGTACGGTTTCTGGGTCATCGAGGACGACCCGTACGGCGAGTTGTTTTTCGACGCTACGCCGCCCCCTCCGGTCGCTACATTCTCGGACCGGGTGATCCGCTTGTCCAGTGCCTCGAAGATTCTGGCTCCGGCGTTGCGGGTCGGCTGGTTGCACGGTGATCGCGCTGTGTGCGAGGCGGTGGAACTTCTCAAACAGGGCGCGGACCTGTGCGGCTCCTCGCTCACTCACCAGATCACGGCGGGGATGCTGTCGGACGAGGCGTGGCTGGCACTTCACCTCGACACGCTCCGTACCCGCTACGGTGCCCGGGCCCGAGCCTTGACCGCCGCGATGACGACCACTTTCGGTAATGCTGCGACGCTGTCCGACGTGCAGGGCGGGATGTTCTGCTGGGTCGAGTTCACCGACGACACCATCGACACCGCGGATCTGCTGCCGGCCGCGGTCGAGCACGGTGTGGCGTTCGTACCCGGGTCGGCGTTCGGTGTCGGGGCAGATCTCGGCGCCGCACTACGACTGTGCTTCGCCACCTGCCCGGAGGATGTTCTGGCAGACGCTTGCGAGAGACTCGGCAGCGCCTACCTCGCTCACGCCCAGTCGTAGGTGCGCTCGACGGCCTTGTTCCACTCGGCGAACAGCCTGGTGGACTCCGCTTCGTCCATCCCGGGTTCCCACCGCTTCTCCATGGCCCAGTTGTCGCGAATATCTTGTTCACCGGACCAGAAGCCGACGGCCAGTCCCGCGGCGTAGGCGGCGCCCAGCGCGGTGGTCTCGCTGACGACGGGGCGGATGACCGGAACTCCGAGGATGTCGGCCTGAAACTGCATCAGTGTTTCGTTGACGACCATGCCGCCGTCCACCTTGAGTGAGGCGAGCTCGACCCCGGAGTCGGCACGCATGGCCTCGATCACTTCCCGGGTCTGATAGGCGGTGGCTTCGAGAGCCGCCCTGGCGAGGTGACCCTTGTTCACGAAACGGGTGAGGCCTGCGATCACACCGCGCGCGTCCGGTCGCCACCGAGGTGCGAACAACCCGGAGAACGCCGGGACGACATAGGCACCTCCGTTGTCGTCGACCGAATTCGCCAGCGGCTCGATGTCTTCGGCCGACGAGATGATCCCCAGGTTGTCCCGCAGCCATTGGATCAGTGAACCGGTGACCGCCACCGACCCCTCGAGCGCGTACACGGCAGGAGCGTCACCGATCTTGTAGCACAGCGTGGTCAAGAGGCCGTGCTTACTGTGCACGGGGGTGGTCCCCGTATTGAGGAGCAAGAAGTTCCCCGTCCCGTACGTGTTCTTCGCTTCTCCCTCGGACAGGCAGGCCTGCCCGAATGTCGCGGCCTGCTGATCGCCGAGGATCCCTGCGACCGGTACTCCGGGAAGGGTGCCGTGGGGACGGCCCACGCCGTAGATCTCGGAGGAACTGCGTATTTCGGGAAGCATCGACAGGGGAATCTCGAAGTCGGCGCAGATGTCCGGATCCCAGTCGAGTGTCTCCAAATTCATCAGCAACGTACGGGAGGCGTTGGTGACATCCGTCACGTGCGTGCCTTCCGTGATATGCCACAGAATCCAGCTGTCGATGGTGCCGAAACACAGTTCGCCGGCATCTGCTCGCGCACGGGCGCCGTCGACGTTGTCGAGGATCCATCGCACCTTGGGTCCTGCGAAATATGTCGACAGCGGCAGGCCCGTACGCTTCTGATAACGCCCGGGTCCCTCGTCGCCGCCGAGCCGGGTGCACAGCTCGTCGGTCCGGGTGTCCTGCCAGACGATGGCGTTGTACACCGGTTCTCCGGTGTTCCGGTCCCACACCACCGCAGTCTCGCGCTGATTGGTGATACCGATGGCCGCGATGTCGCGTTTGGTGAGATCCGCCTTCGCAAGGGCGGATGCCACCACTTCGCGCGTATTGATCCACAGCTCTTTCGGGTCGTGCTCCACCCAACCGGCACGGGGAAGGATCTGCTGATGCTCCTTCTGAGCGACGCTGACCACCGCTCCGTCGTGATCGAAGATCATGCAGCGGCTCGAGGTGGTGCCCTGGTCTATCGCAGCGATGTACTGAATCACACGCATGAAGCTACTAGCCTGGGCATGAATCCGTCGTCATCTCACAGGAGCCCGAGTTGAGTAGTTCGCCAGGTGTGCAGTTCCTCGGTCCCGGGCAGCGCGACGCTGCGTGGGAGAAGCTGCAGACCGAACAGTTCGACGTCGTCGTGATCGGCGGCGGTGTCGTCGGTGCCGGTGCGGCCCTCGACGCAGCCACCCGCGGACTCAAGGTCGCCCTGGTCGAGGCGCGGGACTACGCGTCCGGAACGTCGAGCCGCTCGTCGAAGATGTTCCACGGCGGGTTGCGCTATCTCGAGCAGCTCGAGTTCGGGCTGGTGCGGGAGGCCCTGCGGGAACGTGAATTGTCGCTGACGACGCTGGCGCCCCATCTCGTCAAGCCGCTCAAGTTCCTGTTTCCCATCACCCATCGGGTATGGGAACGCCCCTACATGGCGGCGGGGATCTTCCTCTACGACCGGATGGGCGGGGCCAAATCGGTGCCTGCGCAGAAACACCTCACCCGGGCAGGTGCCTTGCGGATGGCGCCGGGACTCAAGCGGAATTCGCTGACCGGCGGCATCCAGTACTACGACACCGTCGTGGACGACGCTCGCCACACCATGACCGTCGCCCGAACCGCTGCCCACTACGGAGCGGTGGTACGCACGTCCACTCAGGTCGTGGGATTCCTGCGGGAAGCGGATCGCGTGTCCGGCGTTCGGATCCGTGACTGTGAAGACGGGCGAACCGCGGAGGTGCAGGCGCACGTCGTCATCAATGCGACCGGTGTCTGGACGGACGAGATCCAGGCGTTGTCCCGCCAGCGCGGCCGATTCCGTGTCCGCGCCTCCAAGGGTGTGCACATCGTGGTACCGCGGGATCGCATTGTGAGCGATGCCGCCATCATCCTGCGGACCGAGAAGTCGGTGCTGTTCGTGATCCCGTGGGGCAGCCACTGGATCATCGGAACCACCGACACGGACTGGAATCTCGACCTCGCCCATCCGGCAGCTACCAAAGCCGACATCGACTACATTCTGGGCCATGTCAACAAGGTCCTGGTGACGGCCCTCACGCACGAGGACATCGACGGTGTCTACGCAGGTCTGCGCCCCCTCCTCGCGGGGGAAAGCGACGAGACCTCCAAGCTGTCGCGCGAGCATGCCGTCGCGCGCGTCGCGCCCGGATTGGTCGCGATCGCCGGCGGCAAATACACCACCTACCGGGTGATGGCCGAGGACGCGGTAAATCTGGCTGCCGATGACATTCCGGCCAGGGTCGCGCCCTCGATAACCGAGAAGGTGCCGCTGGCAGGTGCGGACGGCTACTACGCGCTGGTGAACCAGACCGTGCACCTGGGTCAGCTGTACGGCCTTCACCCCTACCGCGTCAAGCATCTCCTCGATCGGTACGGTTCGCTGATCGGTGAAGTGCTCGATCTGGCGGAGGGTAGACCCGAACTGCTGCAGCCCATTACCGACGCACCGGCCTACCTTCAGGTCGAGGCCGTCTATGCCGCTGCGGCAGAGGGCGCGCTGCACCTCGACGACATTCTGACCAGAAGGACGCGTATCGGGATCGAATACTCGCATCGTGGTGTGAACTGCGCCGAGCAGGTCGCACAGCTGGTGGCTCCTGTCCTCGGGTGGGACTCCGACATGATCGACCGCGAACTGAAGACCTACCGTGCGCGTGTGGAGGCGGAGGTGCAGTCCCAAGCGCAGCCGGACGACCTCTCCGCGGACGCGTTGCGGGCGGCGGCACCCGAATCTCGCGTCGAATTGCTCGAACCGCCCGTCAGTGTGTCAGAAGTACCTTGACCACCACGATCACTGCGGCAACGAACGCCAGGCCGATCGCCGCCCAGTGCGTCGTGTGGGTGACCTTTTCGCGCCGCAGCCGGCTGATCACGTAGCTGATCGAGCCGATGCGGACGATCATCACGATCTCCGCGGTCAGTTGCGCCGTTCGCGGCTCGAGCCAACCCAGATAAGCCGTGCCGAGGATCACGGTGGGCGCCACCGCGGAGGTCAGGATGGGGAGACCGTCCCGCAGTTCCCGAACTCTTTCGGTTCTGGACAGCGATCGGCCGAGCCGGAGTGTCTGGCCCACGGACTCGGCAAAAGCGTGGGCGAGGAACGTGGACAGAGCGGCGCCCACCACGATGGCAATGCCCAGGGTCTCCTGGGATTTGGTAACGGGAATGAGCGCGGCGAGCACGAGAATGTTGCCGTAGATATACGCGCTGATGCGGCTTGCCGCATGGTCGGGCGACAGCGTTTTTTCGCTCATCAGTGGCGGGCGATTCAAGAGCCTCGGAAGGTCCCACTCCATCCTTCGAGCATGTCACGATTTGCCTGTGCTCTCCCTGGGAATCACACCCGCGGGCTGTAGTGCTTCGGGTCGTCGCGACGCCCGAGGGGCGGCAGGTTCCGCGGCGGCGTATGCACCAGCGGGGCGTCCCGGCGGGTGCGCCCGGTCTCACGGTCCCACCCGGCGCGGGCGCGAGGATGGTAACGGTAGCGCCACGGGACGAGGCGGAACAGGGCATTCACCGTCCGGCCTACCAGGGTGTGCAGGCGTTCGTCGCGCGCCGTCCAGCGGAACCCGAGCCGCTCTCGTACCGCTTCGTCGTACATTCCCACTGTCAGCCAGACGAAGCCCTTGGCGACTGGGATGCGCGCGAGGGCCCATACTCGGTCGGGTAGCCATCTCAGAAACGGTGGGACGCCCAGGCCGGACAGATCGAGCACGTCACGGGTGGCTTTGTTGTCTTCGAGGACGTTGCGGCACATGTGGTCCCAGTACTCCTGGAACGCTTCCCAGGTCTCCGGGACCGGACGCATGCTCATTCCGTACAGGCGGTACCACTGGATGTGTTCGGTGAACAGTTGCCGCTTCTGCTCGTCGGTGAGGCCGCCCATGAAATTGTCGCCCGTGAGGATCGTGCCCATGAAGAAGGTGGCGTGCGCCCAATAGAACGTGTCGGGATCGAGCGCGTGATACTTCCGCCCGTGCTTGTCGACGCCCTTGATGGTGTTGTGGTATCCCCGGATCTGCTCGGCAGTGTGCTGGGCGCGGTCACCGTCGAACACCACGCCGCCGATCGGGTAGAGCGAGCGATACAAACGTTCCCACCGCTCGTCGAAGAACTCGGAATGCTCTTCGACCCCAGCGCCGAGGCCCGGATGCATGTTCTGCATCGAGCCCGCCCAGACGCCTTGCAACATCCCGCGCCAGTCACCGAAGTACCTCCAGGTCAGGGAGTCGGGTCCAAGCGGTGTGGGCGCGGTGTCCTGCACGGACGCGCTGTTCGACTTCGATTGACTACGCACGTTGTCAGACTAGGATCTGACAACGTGCGTAGTCAACAGTGGGAACTGGAAGCGTGACGCTGGAAGACCGTCGCGAGGCCCGGCGAACGGCGCTCTTGCGGGCAGGGATCATGCTCCTGGGCGCCCCTGCAGGGCCTGCAGTCAACGTCCGGGCCGTCTGCCGTGCGGCCTCGTTGACCGAGCGCTACTTCTACGAGTCGTTTGCCGACCGCGACGAGTTCGTCCGATCCGTCTATGCCACGGTCGGCGACGAGGCGCAGGCGGCGCTTCTGGGCGCGGTGGCGTCGACCCACACTGCGCGGGCGCGAGCCGAGGCCGCCGTCGAAGCGTTCGTCGAGCTGATGGTCGACAACCCCGAGAGGGGTCGGGTGCTGCTGCTCGCGCCGCTGTCCGAGCCCGCGCTGAGCCGGCGCGGAATGGACCTCATGCCCGGGTTCGTAGCGCTCGTCCACGACCAACTCTCGGCCGTGGATGACGAGGTGGAGAAGCAGCTCGTCGCGATCGGCGTCGTCGGCGCGCTCACGACGTTGTTCATCGGATATCTCGACGGAACCGTTGCCGCGTCGCGCGAGCAATTCGTCGCCCATTGCGTCACTCTGGTGATGGAGGCCAACCGGTCCGGTCACGAATGAGGTGAGCATGCCGTTTCAGGTATCAGCGGACGACCCGGCTCGTCCACAGCCGTCCCTTCGGGCGCTCGACCACAAATACTTTCAGCTCACCGACCACTTCGTGTACGTCCACGGTGAGACGGTGGTGACCGTGCCCGGTTGCGCGCCGGAGCCGTGCGTACTCCGGACCGACCTCGCCTCCGTGCCCGCGCCGCTTCGGGGACTGCTCGCTCCGTACGGCCGCCAGCTGCTTCCCGCGATCATGCACGACGATCTGTGTCGCTGTGCGGAAGCTCACGGAAAATCTGGCATGGCGCTACGCCGCCGGGCCGACGAGTTGTTCCGGACTGCGCTGCTCGACGAGGGCGTCGGACCGTTTCGCAGTCGGATCTTCTGGATCGGGGTAGAGGTCGGGCGGTTCTGGACTTTCACCACGTACACGAGGTTCCTGCTGATCGCCCACCACATCCTCGGAATGGTGTGCTGGGTGGTGGGAGTGCCGTGGGCGATCGCCACCTCCCACTATCCGACAGCGGTCGGCCTTCTCGCGCTTCCGTGTGTCCTTTCACTCCTGTGGCGCAGGGACTTTCCCGTGGCACTGCTCGGATGCATACTCCTTCCGGTGGTCGCACCGACCTACCTACTGACGTTGGCGACCGCGGCAGTGCTGTGGATACCGGACGTCACCGCCTGGCTGTTCGGCCGCCGAGTGACGCGCAAGCCTCCACCGCTCGGACCGCCGACCACGGTGTTGCGCTAGCGGTCGAACGGTGGCTGGCAGTAGGTGCAGAAAAAGATGTCCTGCTGCCCGAGTTCCCGGCTTCGGATCACCGTTCGGCACCGGCGGCAACGCTTGCCCGCGCGGCCGTACACCCACGGACGGTGCCGGATCGGATTGTTCTTGTCTGCGTGGATCATGCGATGGGCAAGCGCGACCATGGCCGGCAGGTTTGTCACCTCGCGCGCGGGAGTGTAGGGATCGACGCCACGGAGGAAGCACACCTCGTTCCGGTAGACATTGCCGAGACCCGCGAGGTTGCGCTGATCGACAAGGGCAACACCGATGGGTTGATCACCGGCCGCCCGGAGATTGCGGACGGCCGTGTCTGCATCCCAGTCCGGCCCGAGAAGGTCGGGCCCGAGGTGACCAACCGCGGCGGCTTCCGCACTCCGGTCGAGTACTTCGGTGATGCCGAGGGAGAAGCCCACAGCGACATGTTCTTCGGTGGCCAGCACAATACGGGCTTGATGGGCTGGGCGACGCCACCGTGCGCCCGCCCGGTAGATATGCCACGCACCTTCCATCTTCAGATGGGTGTGGATGGAGTACCCACCGACCCGGATGAGGAGATGTTTGCCACGGCTGACGACTTCGTCGACCTTCAACCCGGACAGATCGACGGTGGCGTACCGCGGAACCCGCACATCACACGTGGTCAGTACCTGACCCACGAGTGCGTCACGCAGCGAGTTGGCCGTGCGCCAGACGGTATCGCCTTCGGGCATGTCAGGCTCGCAACCGGAAGCCGCGGGGCGTCGGCGCGAACCCCGCCTCGGTGAGAATCGGCGCGAAATCGCTGCCATGGATGGTCTCGCCGTCGACCTTCTCCACGACGATTCGGTCGATTCCCCCACGTTTGACCACTCCGGCGAGAGCAGACGCCGCGGTGCGTAGTACACCGGGATCGTCGGTGAACGTCAGAACTGTTCGCCCGCCGCGTTCTACGAACAGGATCAACTCGCCCTCGACCAGGACCACGAGGCCGCCTGCCTTGCGCCCGGGGCGATGACCTGGCGCGTCGTCGCCGCGCTTCGGCCATGGCAGCGCCGCACCGTACGGGTTGGCGGGGTCGCTGGCGGCGAGTGTCACGGCGGGCAGCGACGTGTGCCGGCCTTCCAGCGAATCACCGTAACTTCGCAACCGGTCCACGACGTGGGGAGTGGAGAATTGTGCGCCGCCGAGCGACTCGACGAAGTGCCCCCGGCGGCATCGCCCGTTGTCCTCGAAGGTGCCGAGCACCTTGTATATCAGAGCAAATCCACCCGGAACGTTCTCGGTCGTCACGGATCCGCGTGTCACCACGCCGTAGCGTTCGAGGAGAAGTTCGGCGGTAGCGCTGGCACGCAGGGTGGCATCCGTCTCGGCGCCCGGAAGAATCGACCACCGGCCGCCGACGGTGGGCGGCGCCGTGCGAACCGGGGTTGCGAGGCTGCGGTATGCACGGGCGCGCGGTGGGCGCCGTGGCGAACGGTGGCTGGTGGTGGTTCTCGACGTGTCCGAAAGGAGAGCACGCAACGGGGCGAGGGTGTCGTTGCCGATGTGCCCGAGCCACACGAGATCCCACAGAGCAGTGGCCAATGCACCGTCCTCGGACATCCCCAGCGTGTCGGCGAGCTGACGGAAGAAGTACGCACCGCCGCCGGACAGCGTGTCCAGGATCCGACGTTGCAGGTCGGACAGATCCGACTCGGCGGGGGTCGTCAGCGTCAGGGGGGCGGTGTCGGCCGGGTGGAGACACACCCACCCGTCCTTTCCCGAAATGTTTCCTGCGCCCGACCACAACACCTCTCCGGTGGAGGTCAGTTCGTCGAGCATGGCGGGGGAGTAGTCGGCGACGCGGGACGGCAGAATCAGCGACTCGAGCGCCGACGCGGGAACCGGCACGCCGGCAAGCTGTTCCACAACCGTGGCGACTCCGTCGATTCCGCGCAGAGTTCCGCCGACATGTTGCCAACTCGGGAGGAAGCGGCCCAGGGTGGCAGTGCTGACGGGCTCCACTTCCTGGCGGGCTGCAGCCAGTGAACGCCTGCGGAGGCGACGGAGAACCTCCGAGTCGCACCACTCACTACCGGAGGCACCGGGGCGGAATTCCCCTTCCATGACCCGCTTTTCCGAGGCGAGTCGTTGCAGAACGTCGCGGGCGACAGCGGACCCGATGCCGAAGCGCCCGGCTGCATCACCGAGCGAGAATGGTCCGTGGGTGCGCGCGTATCGGCTGAGCAGGTCACCGAGTGGGTCGTCGACGGGTTCGATGAATGCGGCCGGCGTACCGATGGGCAACGGAACACCCAGTCCGTCTCGCAGGCGCGCGGCGTCCTCGATCGCCGTCCACCAGTGGGCGCCGGCGAAGGAGACGGCGAGGGCACGCTTGGCGCGAACCAGCTCGTCCAGCCACGGTGTGGGATCCTGCGTCGAGCGTGCGGTGACCTCCTCCGTGGTGAGTGGGCCGAGAATGCGGAGCAGGTCGGCCGCGCCTTCGAGGTCTTTCGCCTTGCGGTCCGGGAGGAGGCGTTGCAATTCCAGCTCCGCTTGCGTGATGACATCGGCGTCGAGAAGTTCGCGCAGCTCGACACGGCCGAGCAGTTCTGCGAGTAGGGCAGAATCGAGGGACAGGGCGGCGGCCCGGCGTTCGGCCAGCGGGCTGTCGCCCTCGTACATGAATTCACCGACATAGTTGAACAGCAACGCGCCGGCGAAGGGTGACGGTGACTGTGTCTCGACCTCGACGATGCGGATCTGCCGCCGCGCCATCCGGCGGAACAGATCCTTCAGTGCCGGAAGGTCGTACACATCCTGCAGGCATTCGCGCACGGTCTCGAGCAGAATCGGAAACGTCGGGTACTTGCGGGCGACGTCGAGGAGCTGCGCCGAACGTTGACGCTGCTGCCACAGCGGCGCCCGTTTTCCAGGATTGCGGCGCGGCAACAGTAGAGCGCGAGCGGCACATTCACGGAACCGCGAGGCAAACAACGCAGACCCGCCCACCTGTTCGGTGACGATGTCCTCGATCTCGTCGGTATCGAAGGCGAAGAGGTCTGCCCCGGGCGGTGTGTCCTCCGTGTCGGGAAGGCGGACGATGATGCCGTCGTCCGATGCAGTCGCGTTGGAGTCGAGACCATGGCGCTCGCTGAGCCGGGCACTGACAGCCAGAGCCCACGGTGCGTGCACGCGCTGTCCATAGGGGGAGTGCAGGATCAGACGCCAGTCGCCGAGCTCGTCGCGAAATCGTTCGACCACGAGGGTGCGATCCGTGGGAACCTGACCCGTGGCGGTCTTCTGTTCATTGACCAGCTGAACAAGATTGTTCGTGGCATTGTCGTCCAGACCTCCGGTGAGGCACCGTTCCTTCACCTCCGTTTCGTGGCCGAGTGAAATCTCCCGGAGGAACTGTCCGAGCGCCTCACCGAGTTCCGCCGGTCGGCCGAGGCCGTCGCCGTGCCAGAAGGGGAGACGGCCGGGCTGACCGTACGCCGGGCTGACCAGCACCCGATCGAAGGTGATGTCCTCGATCCGCCAACTGGTGGCACCGAGCGCGAAGACGTCCCCGACCCGAGACTCGTACACCATCTCCTCGTCGAGTTCGCCGACCCGAGAAGCTTTCTCGCCCACCATGTAGACGGTGAACAGTCCGCGATCGGGAATGGCGCCCCCCGAGGTGACCGCGAGACGTTGCGCGCCGGGACGACCCATCAGTGTGTTGGCTTCGCGATCCCAGACGAGCCGGGGGCGCAATTCCGCGAACTCGTCGGAAGGATACAGCCCTGCCAGCAGGTCGAGCGTGGACTCGTAAGCGGAGCGCGGCAAGGAGGCGAAGGATCCACTGCGGCGGACCGTCTCGAACCAGTCGTCGACGTCGAGCGGTTCGAGTGCGGTGGCCGCAACGGTGTGTTGAGCGAGGATGTCGAGTGGGTTGGCCGGCACCGCGAGGGCTTCGATTTTGCCGGTCACCATGCGTTCGACGGTGACGGCGCAGTGAATCAGGTCGGTGCGGTGCTTGGGGAACACGACACCGCGGGAGATCTCCCCGACCTGGTGTCCGGCGCGGCCCACACGTTGCAGGCCGCTCGCCACCGAGGGCGGAGCCTCCACCTGGACCACGAGATCCACTGCACCCATATCGATTCCGAGTTCGAGGCTGCTCGTCGCGACGACACAGCGGAGCCGTCCGGATTTGAGGTCGTCCTCGATGAGGGCTCGTTGATCCTTGCTGACCGAACCGTGGTGAGCCCTCGCGAGCAGAGGGTCGGCGCCGAAGTTGACCTCGGAAGGGGTGCCGATCTGCGAGGCGGGCTTCGGGTTTCTGTCGACGTCGGCACCACTACGCTCTGCATAGATCTCGTTGAGTCGTGCGGTAAGTCGCTCTGCGAGCCGCCGCGAGTTGGCGAACACGATGGACGATCGGTGTGCGAGGACGAGATCCACGATCTGTTCCTCGACGTGTGGCCAGATCGACCCGGCCTGCGGAGTCGACGATGCCGAGCCCTCGGCGGGCTCGGCGAGACCCAGCTCCGTCATGTCCTCGACGGGAACCTGAACGGTCAGGTCGAACGTCTTCGGTGACGGTGGAGCGACGATCCGAATCGGCGCCGAACCGGAGAGGAAGCGTGCCACTTCTTCGTGCGGGCGCACCGTCGCCGACAGTCCGATGCGCTGCGCGGGGGTGTCGAGGAGCCGGTCGAGTCGCTCGAGCGACAGTGCCAGGTGCGCCCCACGCTTGGTTCCTGCGACAGCGTGCACTTCGTCGACGATCACGGTATCGACCCGGGTCAGCGTTTCCCGCGCCGACGAGGTGAGCATGAGAAACAGCGACTCGGGGGTGGTGATGAGGATGTCCGGCGGATTCTTGATCAGCGCGCGGCGGTCGGCGGGCGGGGTGTCGCCCGAGCGGACACCGACCGAGATCTCGGGCGGTGTCAGGCCGAGCCGTTTCGCTGTTTGGGTAATGCCGACCAGTGGTGCGCGCAAATTGCGTTCGACGTCCACGCCGAGTGCCTTCAGCGGTGAGATGTACAGAACCTTGGTGGACCGGTCCCTCTCGCCCGTCGCCGCGAGCTGGTCGAGGGACCACAGGAAGGCCGAGAGGGTCTTGCCCGACCCCGTGGGTGCGACCACCAGCGTGTTGGCGCGGCTGGCGATCGACTCCCAGGCGCCGAGCTGCGCGTTCGTCGGCGCGGGGAAGGCGCCGCCGAACCACTCCCTGGTGGCGGCAGAGAACTTGCCGAGGACTTCGGTCACCGTTCCATAGTGCACCGGAGGTCCGACAGGCACCGCACGTCTGCTCGGAACGGCCGAGAGGGCGAGAGTGCGGTTGGAAGAATGTGTCGGAGCGCTGAGATAGGTTTCGCACATGAGTTCGACTGGGGGGTCGGCGGAGAGCCGGGTGGCGGGGCAGCTGTCGCTGCTCACCGCTGCGGTGGACGGGTTGCTGGACGCCGACGTGGTGGGATTGTCGGACGCCGAGGTGGTCGACGCGATCAGGAACCTGGAACGCGCCCTTCGCCGCGCCGGTGCGGTGTCGCACCGGCTGGTTGTGGAGAGCGTGGAACGGTCCCTGCCCGCATCCTTCGGCTACCGTTCGCCCCACAGATTCCTGGTCGACGTCCTGCGCGTATCCGCGGCCGACGCATCAGCCCGGGTCAGCGCGGCCCGGCAACTCGGGGTGTGGCACGCCTCGACCGGAGAATCTCTCCCGGCCGCTCTGCCCGATACCGCGGCCGCGCAACGGAACGGCGACATAGGCGCCGATCATGCCCGAGCCGTGTCGAGAATTCTGCGCAAGATCCCGCACGCGGTCGACGCCGACGACACCAAGGCAGCGGAATCGACTCTTGCGCGAGTGGCCCGTGACGGGACGCCCGAGGACGTCGAGCAGGCGGGGCACCGACTTCTCGCGTATCTGAATCCGGACGGGAATCTCGGCGACGACATCGACCGCACCCGCCGCCGGGCACTCACCCTCGGCCGGCAGGACACAGAACTGATGTCGCGAATCTCCGGTGAACTCGACCCCACGGCGCGGGCACTGCTCGATCCGATTCTTGCCAAGTGGGCGCGACCGGGCATGAACAATCCGGCCGATCCATCCTCGCCCACCGGCGATGCCGAGCACCCCACTGTGGATTCGGACGTTCTCGCCGCCGCGGCCGCCCGGGACACGCGCACCACGGCGCAACGCAACCACGACGCGTTCAGTGCCATGTTTCGAGCCGTGCTGGAATCAGGAATACTGGGCCGGCACCGGGGTCTGCCTGCCACCACGATCATCACCATGACGCTCGAGCAACTCGAGAGGGCGATCGGAGGGGTTGCCACCACAGCCAGCGGGGGCCTTCTACCGATCGAGGATGCGTTGGCGCTGGCCGAGCAGGCCCACCCGGTCTTGGTGTTGTTCGACCATGACGGCCGTCCCCTGCATCTGGGACGCCGCCGACGTCTGGCCAGTGCGGATCAGCGGCTTGCATTGATCGCCGCCGACGGCGGATGCACCCGCCCAGGATGCGCGACGCCGGCCAGCATGTGCGCGGTCCACCACGTCACGGACTGGCAGAAAGGCGGTACCACCGACATCGACGGCCTCACTCTCGCTTGCGATGCCTGCCACGCTCGGGTCGACGACAGCGCCGCCGGGTGGGTCACCAGGACTGCTGAGGGTCGATATCCCGGGAGGACCGAATGGATTCCGCCGCCGCACGTCGACCCCGACCGAAGGCCTCGCATCAATCATCGCCATCATCCCGGCGAGTTGATCGGCCACGCACGGCGTGGAATGCGTGCACCACGAGAAGGGGGTGATGCTGTGCCGTAGCAAAGTTGTGTTCGCTGCCAAACTTGGTCAGACGACGTCGGAATCTGCGGACGCCGGCGTGAACGGCCACGGCACTTCGACCGTGTCGGGCGGCAGTGCGGCCGCCGCGGCATACGCACCGATGACGCACGCGAGCAACACCACTGCCACTGCGCGGACGATCCTGAACACGTTGACTCGCTTCGGTCGGAGGGGCCCGGCTTCGCAGGGCAATCGTCAGACCGTAGACGAACGTACCGACACGTCGGGGTGGGACGGTCAGTCGCGGCTCAGGCGTTCCAGCAGTGCGGCTTTGATTGCAGGACGTCCGGCGGCGACCAGGGTGAAGGTTGCTTCGCGCACCAACCGCTCGGCGGTATTGCCCGCGATCAGAGCGGAGCTGCCCTTGGCGGTGACGAGCGCCGTCGCGGTCCGCACGGCGAGTTCGGATGCCCGTGCCCGCGCGTCGGCGATGTCGGCCCTGCCCTCCAATGCCGCGTTGAGGTCGAGTCGTGCTCGGGCAGCTTGCTCCTCGAACGGGTCCGAATCGACCCCCAGAGTTTCGAGTTCGCTGATCGCGCGGCGGGTGATGCCCATGGCCATGCACCCGTTGATCCAGGAGCCGAACAGTTGGCTCTTCGCGAAGTCGTCGGGCGAGACGACGGCGCTTACCAGTTCGCCTGGCACTGCGAGGCCGTCGAAGGTGAGGCGAACGGTGTTGGAGCCGCGGGCGGCGATCA
This sequence comes from Rhodococcus sp. USK13, assembly GCF_018343855.1. Classification (NCBI taxonomy): domain Bacteria; kingdom Bacillati; phylum Actinomycetota; class Actinomycetes; order Mycobacteriales; family Nocardiaceae; genus Rhodococcus; species Rhodococcus sp. USK13. The sequence goes on from NZ_CP069242.1 coordinate 3,471,088, forward strand.
GCGGTAGGTCTGCTGCGCTGAGCCCGCGAAGCGGTTGGGCGGGAATGATGACGTGCACGATGGTGTCGTCGAACTCGTCGCGGGCCGAAACCTGAAGCAGATCGACGATGCCCCAACCGGTGACGAACGGTGCGACGCCGTCCAGCACGTACCCGTCCTCGACCCGGCGGGCCCACAGCGTGGGTGGTACCGGAATGGCTCCGGCCAGCGCGACTCCGGCTCGCACCGTGCCGTCGACGAGCCCGTCGAGGTACCGTCCCTGCAGGGTGGTGTTGGGTGAGGCCGCGAGACCGGCGACCACTCCGTGATGCTGCATCCACGTGAAGGCGGTCGCGAGGCACCCGCCGCACAAGGTTTCCAGTACATCGACCAGGACGGACGGTGTCACGCTCTCGTCGTCAGGCGCTGCGAGACCGTAGAAGCCGTCGGCGGCCAACGTCTCGAAATGGCTGTCGGGGATCTCACCATCGGCATCGACGCTGTCCGCCACCGGGAACAGGACGTTCTCGGCGATCTCTCGCGCCATTTCGGCCCAGTTGCTCACGTCCCGAGCGTAACCGCTCCACCGGCGCGATCAGGTGAACTCGACACCCTGCGCGAGCGGCAATTGGTCGGAGTAGTTGACGGTGTTCGTGGCGCGACGCATGTAGGCCTTCCAGGCATCGGATCCGGATTCCCGTCCGCCGCCGGTGTCCTTCTCTCCGCCGAACGCCCCGCCGATCTCCGCGCCCGACGTGCCGATGTTGACGTTGGCGATGCCACAGTCTGAACCGTCCGCGGCGAGGAACCGTTCGGCCTCACGCTGGTCGGTGGTGAAGATGGACGACGAAAGCCCCTGCGGGACTTCGTTGTGCATCGCGATGGCCTGGTCGAATGTGTCGTAGGTGAGGGCGTAGAGGATGGGCGCGAACGTTTCTTCCCGCACCACCGATGTTTGTGCCGGCATGCGTACCAATGCGGGTGAGACGTAGTAGGCGGAGCTGTCCGTCCCGCGACGTTCGCCGCCGCAGATTACGGTTCCGCCGTCGGCGCGAGCCTTGTCGAGGGCCGTTTGCATGGCGTCGAACGCCTGCGAGTCCACGAGGGGGCCGACGAGTACTCCGTCGTCGAAGGGGTTTCCGACCGTCAATGTTCGATAGGCCGCGGAGATCCGGTTCAGCAGCTCGTCCGCGATGGAGGAGTGCACGATCAACCGGCGGAGCGATGTGCAACGCTGACCTGCAGTCCCTGCAGCCGAGAAGACGATGCCGCGCACAGCGAGGTCGAGATCGGCTGACGGGGCCACGACTGCGCCGTTGTTGCCGCCCAATTCGAGCAGGCTCTTGCCGAAACGCGCGGCAACCCGCGGTCCGACGGCGCGGCCCATCCGCACAGATCCGGTGGCGCTGACCAAGGCGACCCGGGCGTCGTCCACGAGTTGCTCGCCGACGTCCACTGATCCCTGCACCAGTGCGTGAAGGCCCGTGGGCGCTCCCACTTCGAGTGCGGCCTGCGTTAGCAGGGCGTCGCAGGCGATCGCCGTCAGCGGAGTCTTCTCCGAGGGCTTCCATACCACGGTGTCCCCGCACACCAACGCTATCGCCGTGTTCCAGGACCACACCGCGACAGGAAAGTTGAAGGCGGAGATCACGCCGACGACACCCAGCGGATGCCAGGTCTCCATCAACCGGTGCCCCGGACGTTCCGATGCCATCGTCCTGCCGTACAGCTGCCGGGAGAGACCGACGGCGAACTCGCAGATGTCGATCATCTCCTGCACCTCGCCCCGCGCCTCGGAGGGGATCTTTCCGGCTTCGAGGGTGACAAGTTCCGCCAGGTCGCGTTTGTGTTCTGTCAGTAGCTGTCCGAGCCGCCGCACGACGGCACCGCGCTGGGGCGCCGGAACCGAGCGCCACGTGAGAAACGCCTCGTGGGCCGCGGAGATCGCCGCGTCGACGTCGTCGGTGCTACTCGTATCGACCGTCCGCAAGTCGGTTCCGGTGATGGGGCTTCGGGCCACGAGTGCACCGCTGGGAGCACCGATGTCGGCACCGCACCTGATCAGTGCTTCCTCGGCGCGTCGACGCAACTCCTCGGGGGCGGGAAGGTTCACGATGCTGTCCTCTCTCGGGATCTGTCCTGCTGCTCCTGATAGAGCGCGTACGGGTCGTGCACGGCCCGGCCGAGTGTCTCGGCGAGCCAGGGTAGGTGGTACCGGGCGCCGCAGTCGACCTCGGCGCGGGTACATGCGCCATTCGTCGGCGCAGGGAGGAAGTCTTCGTACACGATCGGTTCGGCGATGTGCCGGCCATACTCGCGTCGATACGTGAAGTACGCCATCCCTCGACTGTCGAGTTCGGCTTCGGTGCGCGGGAACCGGCGCTCCCACTCGGCCGCGTCGGCGTCCGCGGCAGCCAACCGGTCGTAGAGCTCGCGTCCGGGAGGCGTCAGGGCGAGGCGACGAGCCTCGGCCCCCGCGAACCCTTCTCCCACGACTGTTCCGTCGCTCGCGATGAACTGGTGGGGCTCCGACGGCGCGCGGAACGAGGTCTGACGGAGGAGAACGGCGGGCCCATCCCACTCGGGAGGTCCCTGAATGCCGTCGACCATCGCGAAGCCCAGCGCCCTCATGCGGCGGCTCAACTCGTCGATGTCCAGCACGCGCGGCCTGAGGGCGTGGATGCGGGTGCCGGCGCTTGCGCCGACTTCCGCGGCGACCGGCGACACCGCTTCGAGCTCGGAGTACCACCCCTTGTCGACCGGTAGTTTCGCCCGCGCCAACACCGTGGTCGCGAGTGACACGAACCGCTCGGCCGAGGGAGCAGTCAAACCTCCCTCTTCGGCGGCGATCGCGGCGAGATGCAACAGCTCCGTCGGGAAGAGCGACCGCCCGGCGAGAAACCTTTCGAGGCGTGCGTGCAGATCGGCGTCGAAGAACCGGCGATCCGCAGTCGTGAGCACCGAGGTGAAAATGCCGAACGGGTTGTGGTCCAGTTCGAACGAGTCGATCGGACGGAAGGCGGTCCCGACGACGGGTACAGGGGTGGCGGCATCGCGCAGGTCGTAGAAGCCGACGGGGTGCATCCCGAATCCGGCAAACAGTATCGCGGCCTGACGCAGTTCTGCGGCACTACCCAAGCGGATCGCGCCGTGCAGCTCCGCGGTGACTCGGTCGAGGCTGCCCCATCGCTCCGCCTCCGCGGGCTCGCGTTCGGCGAAATCGGCGTTGACCTCCCCGGTCACCTGTCGGAGCGTGGTGTAAATCGGTACCTCACGGCAGTACAACACCGACAGTGCGCGGGCGAACCGGGCTCGGAGCTCCCACGTTTCAACCATGACGCACCTCCGCTGGGCTAGCCTGCGCTGGTGGTGGAATCTTTTCGCAGCGACACACCCCATACTCCTCTCGACGACATCGATCGGGTTCTGATGCAGGAGTTGGTTGCCGACGGCCGTGCGACCCTGGCGACTCTCGCCGAGAAGGCGGGATTGTCGATTTCTGCGGTCCAGTCCCGGGTCCGCAGGCTCGAAGCCCGAAAGATCATCCGCGGGTACACCGCGAAGATCGACCCCGAAGCGCTGGGCCACGGTTTGTCGGCGTTCGTCGCCATCACCCCTCTCGATCCGTCCCAACCGGACGATGCGCCTGCCCGTCTGCGCCACTTGCCTGCCATCGAGGCGTGTCATTCGGTGGCGGGCGACGAAAGCTACGTTCTGCTGGTGCGGGTGGCGTCCCCCCGGGAGCTCGAACATCTCCTTCAGGAGATCCGCGCTACCGCCAACGTACACACCCGCAGCACGATCATCCTCCAGACATTTTACGACAGCTAGCGGACTCGCCGTATGTTTTCTCGGTTGACACGCGTATGGCAGGAAATATGACGTAATCTCTCGATATGAGCACAGCGATTCGATTTCCCGGCGGCGGGGGCGAGTTGTCCGCCGACCAGGTCCAGGACGTACTGCGTGCGCGCATTCTGGTCGATGGTTTCGACCTGGTGCTCGATCTCGAGCAGTCTCGAGGAACGCACCTCGTGGACGAGCGGGACGGAACCGACTACCTCGACATGTTCGGGTTCTTCGGTTCGTCCGCACTCGGCATGAATCATCCGGCGCTGGCGGAGAGCGACGACTTCCGTGAGGAGCTGGTGGAAGCGGCGATCAACAAGCCGAGCAACTCGGACATCTACACGGTGCCGATGGCGCGTTTCGTCGACACCTTCTTCCGCGTACTCGGGGATCCCGCACTGCCGCATCTGTTCTTCGTCGACGGCGGTGCCCTCGCGGTCGAAAATGCGTTGAAGGTCGCCTTCGATTGGAAGAGCCGATGCAACGAACGCCGCGGCATCGACCCCGCGCTCGGAACGAAGGTATTGCATCTGACCGAGGCCTTCCACGGCCGAAGCGGATACACGATGTCGCTGACGAACACCGAACCGGGGAAAGTAGCGCGATACCCCAAATTTCAGTGGCCGCGGATCGACGCTCCCTACCTGTCCGAGGGACGCGACGTCGAGGTGGCCGAGCGCCATGCCCTGGAACAAGCGCGGCGCGCGTTTGCCGACAATCCCTGCGACATTGCATGTTTCATTGCCGAACCCATCCAAGGCGAAGGAGGCGACCACCATTTCCGGCCGGACTTCTTCCAGGCGATGGAGCAGTTGTGCCGCGAGAACGACGCCCTCTTCGTTCTCGATGAAGTGCAGACCGGGTGTGGACTGACCGGAACCAACTGGGCGTATCAGCAACTGGGTGTTCGCCCCGACGTCGTGGCATTCGGCAAGAAGACCCAGGTGTGCGGAATCATGGCCGGCGGCCGGGTGGACGAGATCCCGGACCACGTGTTCGCAGTGAGTTCCCGCATCAACTCCACCTGGGGTGGCAACCTCACCGACATGGTGCGGTCGCGCCGGATCCTCGAGGTCATCGAGGACGATCGCCTGGTGGACCGCGCCCGGTTGACGGGGGCGCACCTTCTCGAGCGGCTCCGCCAGCTGGCCGTGGCAGTGCCAGAGATCAGAGAGCCTCGTGGTCGCGGCCTGATGTGCGCGATCAGCCTGCCGACGACATCGCGGCGGGACCAAGTGGTCACGGCACTGCGAGAGCGCGAACGGGTACTTGTTCTCCCGACTGGTAAGTGCGGGATACGGTTCCGTCCTCCGTTGAACGTCACTACCGCAGAACTCGACGCCGCCGTCGATGCGCTGGGCCGAGTGGTGGGCGGTACCGTCGACGGATGACCCCCATTGCGCTCACCTCCGTGCCCAACCTCAGAGACGTCGGCGGATATCGGACAAAGAGTGGGGCCAAGGTGCGCACTGGCGTGTTGTATCGCTCGACCGATCTCAGTCGGGTAGCGGACACAGACATGCCGCTACTCGCGGACCTCGGAATTCGGACCGTCTACGACCTCCGTACCGCCGACGAACGCGAAGTCGCCCCCGACAAGCTGCCGGACGGGGCCCGAGCAGTTGCCCTGGACGTGCTCGCCGACAAGGGGATCCGATCGATCCCCGCACAGATGCTCCAGGTGATCGCCGACCCGATGATCGCCGAACGTGAACTCGGCGGCGGCAGGGCGATCGAATACTTCGAGGGCAGCTACCGTGATTTCGTATCGATGCCGAGCGCGGTGTCGTCGTACCGGGAGCTCTTCCGGGACCTTGCGGCGGATGACAGCACACCCGCTCTCGTGCACTGCACCACCGGCAAAGACCGGACGGGATGGGCTACCGCAGCCCTGCTGCTGTTGCTCGGTGTCAGTGAAGAGGACGTGTTCGACGACTACCTGCTGACCAATGAACTGCTACTGCCGTCCTTCGCCGGGGTCTTCGAGAAGTTCACCGATGCAGGTGGAGACCCCTCGCTGCTCGAGCCGGTGCTCGGTGTACGCCGGCAATACCTGGAGGTGTCCCTCGCCACGATGCGGACGTCATTCGGCACAATCGAGGGTTATTTCTCCGACGGCCTGGGCCTCGACGCGGAGCGTCAGGCGTTGCTGCGGGAGCGCATGACTGCGGAGTGAACGGCGAGGCCCATTACTACACCTAGCGTGTCCGCAAGCAGATCCCACACGGATCCGTGTCTCCCGATCGGCAGAATGCCCTGCAGGATCTCTGTGACCACAGCGAAGGCTGTAAGCCACAGCACCGTGACCCGAACCGGTAGCAGTGCGTAGCGGGAGGCGCCTGCGAGCGCCGCAAACAGCAGGGCGTGCATCACCTTGTCGGCGTGTTCGGGACCCGTTGGCGTTGCCGACGCCGGCGACAGCAGCATGATCAGCGCCAACCCGGTGAGCGCGACTACGGGTACGGACCGCATCGTCACCGCTGGACCGTCAACCCCAACGCGCCCTCCGCGAAGCGTTGTACGGCATCGGCGCCACTGGCAAGGGCGGCGTCGTGCCCGGTCCGAGCCCATCCGGTGAGCACCGCGGTATCACCCGATCGAGTCAGTCCGACCTCGGCCAGCATCTCACCTGTGTTGGGTTGACAGATCGCCCACGAATAGTGCTCGTCGCTCGACCACTGCGCGGTCCGTCGGGCGATGTAGTCGGCGTCGTCGATACCGCCGTCGGCGAGGGCCGGCCGGTCGTCCACCCGTTCATCCGCGCGGAGTGCCCGCAGATACCAGCCGCCGGCATTGACTTCGATCGGTTCCATGTCAGCGATCTCGCTCGCGGTCGTTCCGCGTCCCGAAAAGGATTGCTCCGGCGGCCGGAATCATCAGAAAGAACAACCAACTGTTGTCGACCGGGACGACGAAGAACAGCACGAGCGCCACTAATGGGATCACCGACATCACGATGCGACGCCAGTTGTGGTCACCGTCGGGTTTCGTCGACGTGGGGCGCGCTGTGGCCGGGGCGGCGACGGCGGGAATCGGGAGGTCTGCGAACACCCGATCGAGCTCGCCGCGGGTGGTCGCCCCGGCCACGGTGGCACTGCGCTCGTCGAACTCGACGACCGTCAGGCGGCCGGCCGCGAAATGCTCGCTCAGCAGGTCGAGGGCCTGCTCACGGTCGGCCGTGCCGATACGAATGTCGGGGAGGTCGGACATGCGAGTGATCTCGGACCTATTTGAGCTCGGCGAGGACGGTGCCCTGGGTGATGGCGGCACCGGGTTCGACGGTCAGTCCGGTGACGATGCCGGCTTTGTGGGCGTTGACCGGGTTTTCCATTTTCATGGCCTCGAGGACGGCGATGAGGTCGCCCTCGGCGACTTCCTGGCCTTCCTCGACGGCGACCTTGACGACGGTGCCCTGCATCGGGGCGGTGACGGCGTCACCGGACGCGGCACCGCCGCCGGCGCCGCCGCGGGTGCGGGCCTTGGGCTTCTTCCGGACGGCACCGTTACCGCCGGTGGTGGGGGCGCCGAGGCTGAACTGGCCGGGCAGGGACACCTCGACGCGGCGGCCGCCGACCTCGACGACCACGTTCTGCCGGGGCAGGGAGTCGTCCTGGTCGACCGGCTGGCCGCCGGTGAACGGTTCGATCTGGTTGTTCCACTCGGTTTCGATCCACTTGGTGTAGACGTCGAAGCCGGTGCCGTCGCCGATGAAGGCGGGATCGGAGACGATGGCCCGGTGGAACGGGATGACCGTGGCCAGCCCCTCGACCTGGAATTCGGCGAGGGCGCGGCGGGCGCGGGCGAGGGCCTCGTCGCGGGTGGCGCCGGTGACGATGAGTTTGGCGAGCATCGAGTCGAACTGGCCACCGATCACCGATCCGGTTTCCACACCGGAGTCCATCCGCACACCGGGGCCGGTCGGTGGGACGAACTTGGTGACCGGGCCGGGGGCGGGCAGGAATCCGCGGCCGGCGTCCTCACCGTTGATCCGGAACTCGAAGGCGTGCCCGCGGGGGGTGGGGTCCTCGAGGATGTCGAGCTTCTCGCCGTTGGCGATCTTGAACTGTTGCAGCACCAGGTCGATGCCGGCGGTTTCCTCGGTGACCGGGTGTTCGACCTGCAGGCGGGTGTTGACCTCGAGGAAGGAGACGGTGTCGCCCTGGACCAGGTACTCGACGGTGCCGGCGCCGTAGTAGCCGGCCTCTTTGCAGATGGCCTTGGCGGAGGTGTGGATCCGGTTGCGTTGGTCGTCGGTGAGGAACGGGGCGGGGGCCTCCTCGACGAGTTTCTGGAAGCGGCGCTGCAGGGAGCAGTCGCGGGTGCCGGCGACGATGACGTTGCCGTGCTGGTCGGCGATGACCTGGGCTTCGACGTGGCGGGCCTTGTCCAAATATTGTTCGACGAAGCATTCCCCGCGGCCGAACGCGGCGACGGCCTCGCGGGTGGCGGAGTCGAACAGTTCGGGGATTTCCTCGATGGTGTGCGCGACCTTCATGCCGCGGCCGCCGCCGCCGAACGCGGCCTTGATCGCGACCGGAACCCCGTATTCCTTCGCGAACGCGACGACCTCGTCGGCGTTGCGGACCGGGTCCTTGGTGCCGGCGGCCATCGGGGCCTTCGCCTTTTCGGCTATGTGGCGGGCGGTGACCTTGTCGCCGAGGTCGCGGATCGATTGCGGGGAGGGGCCGATCCAGATCAGGCCGGCGTCGATCACGGCCTGGGCGAAGTCGGCGTTCTCGGAGAGGAAGCCGTAGCCGGGGTGGATCGCGTCGGCGCCGGACTTGGCGGCGGCGTCGAGGATTTTGTCGAACACCAGATACGATTCGGCGGAGGTCTGCCCACCCAACGCGAACGCTTCGTCGGCCAGGCGCACGAACGGGGCATCGGCGTCGGGTTCGGCGTAGACCGCGACACTGGTGTACCCGGCATCGGCGGCGGCCCGGATCACCCGCACTGCAATCTCACCGCGGTTCGCGACGAGCACCTTCGTGATGTGCGCGCTGGCATGACTGGGCACTGAGCCTCCTGTGGTTCATGTGGTCGGTCGCCGCGGTGGTTCCGTGAAGTCGCACCAGCGGTGGGATACGGGCATCACTTCGGAGTCTAAGCACTGAACCGAACGCGGTCGTCACCGGATCGAGATTTTGGTCAGGGCTTCAGCGACACTTCGCGCCCTACCGACGGGTAGGTTACTGCAACCTGTTCTAGTTGCCGCCGAAGGCTCGCCACCCAGGTGTGGACGCTCGCCGCAGCGATGTCGTTGCCCGGATATCGGACCGCCAGATTGACTCCCCGAGGTGTGCGATTGATCCATGCATAGACATCGTGGGTGTATTGCCGGCTTCGCAGCGCCCGGGCATTGCGGTCGACCCACTGGCCCGCATCCGGGACGAAACGGACGTCCATGTAGGAGACGACGAAGCGAGGCCTGATGGGGAGGTGGAGTTCTCGCTCGATCCGGTCGAACGGGACGACGGCGATCGGCTTGGTCCGGGCCGTGCTCGCTTCCGCGGCGCGGGCCACCTCCCCGAACTCGTGGGAGGGAAGCTCGAAATCGACCGGGCTGAGCCCGACGAACCATCCGAGCGCCGACGCCCACTGGGGCGCATGCCGGGTGTGGACCGGCGTGATGGTGCGGAAACGTTGCTGCCCGGCGACTTCCGCGCCTGCCAGGCCCAAGCACGCCAGGAGCCCGGAGAAGAACCCCACATCGGCGTCTCTGCAAGCCGTAGAGAAGGCCGCTGCCTGATCGGCGTCGAGAATCCACGCCGACAGGTTCTGCTGCGCATCGTGTGTGCGCGGCCCGATCTCGAGAGGGAACTCCGGCAGTCCTCGATCGGCGAGAGCACCCCGCCACACGTCGAGTGCCTCGCGCTGCACGTCGGCGTCGGTGGGTGACTCCCGCTCGTCCCGCCCGAAATCGACGTAACTACCGACCGGAAACAGGTTGGCGGCGCGACCCGACAGAATTTCTTCGTACAGCGCCCTCAGCTCGTGCGCGACCAGCACAATCGAGAACCCGTCGATGATCGAGTGGTCGGCAGCGAAGAACACGGTGAACCGATCGCGCTCCACCGGCTCGAGCGTCGCGAACACATAGGACGGCCAGCTGTGCGGAGACGCGTACTCGTCGAACAGTTGCTGGAGGTGGGCGAAGTTGTCACCGCCCGCAGCGTCGTAACCGTGGCTGATGACGCCGATGTGTAATCCGCCGGCCGGTACTGTGCGCCGGCGGATGGTGTCGTGGGCGGGATCGAACGAGGTGTGTGAGCGCAGCACCTCGTGTCGGTCGGTCCACTTCTCGAGTGCCGACTGAAAAGCGGCGACATCGAGGCGGCCCTCGATCTCGAAAGCGGTCCCGAGCCAGGACTCACGCCCGTCGGCAGCGGCGCAGCGGCGCAGGTGCGCCTCGTGGATGTACGACGCCGGGCGTGGATCGTCGATCCACGCCGAGCGCGCACAGGGCAACCACTCGGTGAGTGCTCCCACGGGTATGGGGTAATCGGCGAGTTCTGTGAATTCCATAGGCTGTCGTTGAATTCCGGCCTAGCCGCGCAGATGCCGCTTGATTCGCGCGAGCATCGCGGACATGCCGCGCAACCGGAGCGGGCTGACGGCGTCCGCCAGCCCGAGGGCGGAGTAGAAGTCGTCGGGTACGCCGAGGATCGTGGCCGTGCTGTGGCCGTCGAGACCCTGCTGGAGGATCGACGCGAAACCGCGCGTCGTCGGTGCCTCCGGGGGCGCGCTGAAATGCAGTCGCACGTGCTCGGGATCGGAACTGTCCACCGACAGGAACAGCGGCGACTGGCACTCCGGAACGGGCTCCATGGCGTCCTGCTCGAGTTCGGCAGGCAGAGGTTGCAGTTCACGGCTGAACTCGAGCAGCAGCTGCAGCTTGTCGGAACCGTCGACGGCAGCGAAGTCGTCGACGATCTCGGCAAGGGAATCGGGCATCAGTGTCATGACGGCGAGCCGGGGACCTCGCCCGGCTCCTCACCCCTGACGATGGGAACGCGCACGGTATTGCCCCATTCGGTCCACGATCCGTCGTAGTTGCGGACCTGCGGGTAGCCGAGCAGGTGGGTGAGCACGAACCAGGTGTGACTCGAGCGTTCACCGATTCGGCAATACGCGACGATGTCGTCGGCGGCGGACACGCCGCTGTAGATCTCGTTCAATTCCGTGCGCGAGCGGAAACGGCTGTCCGGCGCCGCGGCCTTGGCCCACGGAATGCTCTGCGCACTCGGGATGTGACCGCCGCGCAGTGCGCCCTCCTCCGGGTAATCGGGCATGTGTGTGCGCTCGCCGGTGTATTCCTGAGGAGAACGCACGTCGATGAGCGGGCCCTTGCCGAGGTGGGCGAGCACGTCGTCCTTGAACGCCCGGATCGGGGCGTCGTTGCGTTCCACCACCGGATAGTCGGTGGGAGTGATGTCAGGTACGTCGAACGCGGTGTCGCGGTTCTCGGCGATCCACGCGTCGCGGCCACCGTCGAGGAGGCGGACGTCCTCGTGCCCGAAGAGGGTGAACACCCAGAGCGCGTATGCGGCCCACCAGTTGCTCTTGTCGCCGTAGATCACGACGGTGTCGTCGCGGCTGATGCCCTTCCGGCTCATCAGTTCCGCGAACTTCTCGCCATCGATGTAGTCGCGGGTGACCGGATCGTTGAGGTCGAGGTGCCAGTCGACCTTCACGGCGCCGGGGATGTGACCGACGTCGTAGAGAAGGACGTCTTCATCGGACTCCACCACCTTGAGGCCGGGCGCTCCCAGATGTGCGTTGAGCCACTCCGTCGACACCAGCCGTTCGGGGTGGGCGTACTCGGCGAAGGAGGGCGTGGGATCTGGCGCTACGGGCACGGGCGGGCTCCTGCGGGATTGGACGACGGGGCAGACTCGGTGGGACGAAAGCCAATTCTAGGCCGACGGCTCGAGTTCGTCCGAACGGCGTTCACAGTAACCGTCCGGGGGTTCGCCGCAGCGCGTTCGGCGTGCGGAGATTCGCCCATGAACGGAGGTTTCATGCCCGACATCTCGACCCGCGCCGACCTGGAGTTGCTGCTGCGGCACTTCTACGCACGGGCGTTCACGGATCCGATCCTCCGACCGGCGTTCGACACACTCGCGACCGTCGGACTCGACGACCATCTCCCCGTGATGTGCGACTTCTGGGAGTCGGTCCTTCTGGGGTCCGGCAGCTACCGCGGCGGCGTCCTCGCCGTCCACCGCGCGCTGCACGGTCAGCACGGGTTCACCGACCGGCACTTCGACCGATGGGTCGAGCTGTGGACCGCCAGTGTCGACGACCTGTTCGGCGGCGAGGTCGCAGGCCGTGCACGGATGCGGGCGGTCGACATCGCGCTGACCATGCGGCAACGCATTGTCGATCCGTCCGACCGAGCTGGGCAGGCGTCAGATGACGGGAGTGCCCTCGAGGTGCAGCTGGGTGGTCAGTTCGGCGATGGGTGCGACACCGTTCTCGCAAATGTTCAGCATGATCTCGCGCAGCCGTTCGAGAAAGTCGGTGATCGCACGCCTTGCCGTCGGGGTTTCGGGGAATCGGGAGCGCAGCGCAAGGCCCCTCCCTGTTCGTGAGATCCAGAATTGTGCGTCGTCGGCCACCGTCACGTTGCTGATGTGGTGGGCGTTCAACTCGTCGTGATCGTCGGTGCCCGGGAGTCGGCGGTAGTCGATGTAGGACACCATGAACACGTCCGTCCGGGTTCGCCGGTACGCGTCGCCGAGCGATTCGCGGACCTGGGCCATCGTGACGCCCTTCAAGGTCAGGGCGGTGCGGAAGGACGCATGCGTGTGCGCCAGCGAGGACTGGAAGTCGCCGTCGGGGGTAACCTCCACGGTCAGGGGGGCACTCGTCGTGAGCCATCCGAGTGCGTTTGCCCACTGTGGGTCCTGGCGAATGTGCAGCGGAAACTGCAGCGGCATCCGGGATGTGCCGTTGATCGACTGGACAGCCAACCCCATCGCGGTAAGCGTGCCGGTGAACAGACTTCCGCCGGAGTCGAAGCAGATCTCCTCGAAGCGTTCGGCGTCGGCGGTGCCCAGTAGTGGGCGGACGTCGGCGCCCTGCGGTGCGGGTTTGCCGGCTTCGACACCCAGGTCCAACGGGAAACTCGGCGCGGTGCCGCCGCACCGCTCGTAGAACCGTGCCCATTCACGAACCCGGGGGTCACCCAGCTCGGTGACCGGCGTCTCGGCCTCGAGTTCGCAATACCGCAGGAAGCTGCCGGGATCGCCGAGTCCCTCGGTCAACTCCGCCGCGGTGATGTCGTGGGGCACGCTGTGCGACAACAGTTTCTGATAGATCTGTCTGAGTTCACCCAGCGCAATGACCAGCGAATAGCCGTCGACCAGAGTGTGATCGAAGGCACTGACAACGGTGTAGTGGTCGTCCCGCTCGATGGTGGCAAAGAGATACGCGGGAAACGTCAACGGGTCGCAGGCCTCGGTGAAGCGGCGGCGCAGGTGGTCACGAAGCTCGTCCGGTGACGACGTGAGCACCGGATCGGAGGCGACCACCGAGGCGAGGGCAGGGTCGAGATCGACCCGCATCAACACGTCGGAGGTGACATCGAACCCGGTCTGCAGGGTGTCGTGACGCCGGATGAAGTGAACGAGCGCGAGTTCCAGGGCATCTTTGTCGAGCCGGCCCGGAAGGTCGAAAGCCGCTGCCATCCATACACTCCGGCCGTTACCGTGGGTGCGCGCCGTGTCGAGGTGGAATTGCTGGTTGTAGGACGGCGGCACCGCCGACTGCGACACCACCCCCGGGTCCACGGACCATTCGGTCACAATGCCGGGTTCGAGCATGTACTTGTCGATGGACGTGACGTGCACTAGCGCACCCCCTCCTGCGGGCGAGTTCCCGAGGCCGCCGGAGTGAAGGACGAGATCGGGTAATCACCTTCGCGGGCGACGGTTCTCATGATGGTCGACAGGCGTCCTGTATAGGCGGCGACGGAGCGATGCGCTTCCGGGGTATCGGGATGGGAAATGGCCATCCACGTTCCTTCGAGGACCCGGTTGATCCAGATGGAGGCGATCTGGGTTGCTTTCCCTCCCACGATGCCGGTGGCGCGGGTGGACGAGAAGTTCTCGGTGTCGGGCAATCTGCGTCCGTCGATGTACGACACGATCGGGGGAGGCGTGAGTGTTGTGTGCTGTGACAGGGTGCCGGGGCCCGAGGCGGCCAGCACCGTGTCGATCACCTGTTGCACCGAGACTTCGCCGAGAGTCTTCCCTGAGCGATATGCCTCTTGCGCGCGCTGCGCGAGCGCGGAAAACGTGGTGGCGCCGTCCAATTCGAATCCGACCGGAACAAGATTGATGAACCACCCCTGTGACCAATAGAACTGCGGATCGTTGCGGGTGGTGACCGGGGAGAGCGCCATGTAACGGTCGCGTCCGACGAGCTCGTGCTCGGTGATGGCCAGTGCCGCGAATACACCACCGATGAAGTTGGCACCATTGGCCTTGCATGCGACCCCGAACAGTTCGCAGTCCCGTGCGTCGGCCAGCTCGAACCGGCTGCCGATTGCCGGCTTCGGCGCGTCGGACGCTCCGAGGTCGAGGGGGAAGCTCGGGAAGCTTCCTCCATTACGGGTGAGGTGACCGATCCAGCTGTGCACCTCCGGAGACGCCATCGTCAACGTCGCGGCCTTCTCACGCTCGCGCCGACTGTAGTCCACGTAGCTGCCGGGGTCCGGCAATTCCGGCTCCACGCCGTCGAGTTCGGCCTGGTAGATCATTCTCGTCTCGGCGAACATCAGGATCATCGACTGCATGTCGGTGTGCGCATGGTCGATCGCGTGGAAGAGCGTAAAGCTCTCCTCGGCGTCGGGTGCGTCAGTCGCATAGTGTTCCACTGCACCGAATACGAAGGCCGGCCAGGCGAGTGCACTGGTGTCGTTCGCGAAGCGTGTCGCGACGTGGTCGCGTACGTGCTCAGGCCTGTCCAGAACGGCGCCCTCGGCTGGGGCGAGGTTGATGGACTCAGCCGGAACGACGTGTCGCCGAACGGGATTCGTCGTATCCGTGGGATCTGCTGCTGGGTCGGCGAACGAGAACCAGCTGTGAAGGGTGTCGTGCCGCAGAACGTACCGCTCGAGGGTTCGCGTCATGGCGGCCCTGTCGAGTCTGCCGGGAAAATCGAACGCGATACCGATCCAGGGGGATTGCGTCTCCCCGTTCTGCACGGCGAGTCGTGCCCGCCTCAGATGTCGTTCCTGCATGGTGGTCGGCGGGGCAGGGTCGATCGGAGCCTGCGCAGCCGCTCGTGCACTCACGTCCGTGACTTTCCACTCGACGACCCTCCCAGGCTGTGGTCTCCAGTGGGTGATCAAGTTCAAGTCCATCGAGCGGCTCCTGAGGTAGTCGAATGTCGAGGTGTGCGAGTTCGGTCGTGCACGCGCGTCTCGCAACAGGATGCGGCACTGAGTGCCTTACCGCGAGAGGTAACGGAGTACGGAGATTGATTACAGGTCGGTTCCAGCCCAGTCAAGTGTCGATCAAACGCCCCCTACGCTGCAACTTCCTGATGTAGCGTCCCGAATCTTTGACCTACCTCACAACCCACGGCGCACTTCGGGCTACTAGCCTGTGCGGATGCCTGTGACACAGCATGAAGTCCCCGACCGCGGAGAGCTCGGTCGATGGGCCCCGTGGCTGGGTCTCACCACCAGTCTCGCCGCCGTGTTCATGCAACTCCTCGACGCCACGATCGTCAACGTCGCGCTGCCGAGCATCGCGGTCGACCTGGGCGCTTCGGTGTCTGCCCAGTTGCTGATGGTGAGCGTGTATACCCTCTCGTTCGCATGTTCGCTGATCACGGCCGCTCGGTTGGGTGATCTGCTCGGCAGGCGCCGGATCTTCCTCACCGCTCTGGCCGTGTTCGTTCTCGCATCCCTGCTCTGCGGGCTGGCACAGACGCCGATGGAATTGGTCCTGTCGCGGGCCGTGCAGGGCCTGGCTGCCGGATCGATGTCTGCCCAGACCTTCGCCATCATCTCGGGCCTGTTTCCCCAACGTGCCCACCCGCGGGTCTTCGGTATCTACGGAGCGACCATCGGGCTTGCGACGATCTCAGGTCCCCTCGTCGGGGGCCTTCTCATCCAGTGGGATCTGCTCGGTTGGGGGTGGCGCCTCATCTTCTTCGTCAACATCCCGCTCGGCATCGCCGCGCTGGTGCTCGGGTACTTCTATCTCGTCGACGCCAAGGCTGACGGTGTCCGGCGCCTCGACGTGGGCGGCGCCGTCCTGTCGGCGTTGGGCCTCTTCCTGCTCATCTTCCCGCTGGCGGAGGGACGCGAGCGGGACTGGCCGACCTCGATCGTGGTGATGCTGGCCTGCTCGGTGCCGGTGCTCATCACCTTCGTCGTGTACGAGTGGCGTCTCGGGCGCCGGAGTGGCGACCCGGTGCTGCGAGTGGAACTGTTCGCCGATCGTGCGTTTTCGATCGGCGCCGCCATCGCCTTCGTATTCTTCGGGACACTTACGTCGCTGATTTTCACCATCTCGCTCACGCTCCAGTTCGGCTTCGGATTTTCCCCGTTGCGGGCGGGGGTGATGACGGTGCCGTGGGCGCTGGGCACGGGTCTCGCCGCGCTGGCGTCTTCGGTGGTCTACCGGCGAATCGGCAACCTCGTACTTCCGCTGGGGATGCTTTTGTTCGCGGGCTCGCTCGTCGTGCTGGCCGCGCAGTTACAGCACGAGGGCACCGATCCACGGTGGGGGGCCTTGGCAGGTCCATTGTTCCTGGGAGGTGCCGGGCTCGGGTTGTTCGTCGCCCCCCTGCAGACGGCGATCCTCGCCACTGTGCGACCGGACAATGCGGGCTCGGTGTCCGGGTTGCTTCCCACGGTCCAGCAGGTAGGCAGTTCCCTCGGCCTCGCCGTGATCGGGGTGGTGTTCTTCAACCTGGTGGCTACGCAGTCGTCGCAGGCTGTCCAGGCGGAAAGGCCCTCATTGACCGCGGAATTGGTACGGGTCGGTGTGCCGGCGGCCCTCGTTCCGCGGGCCGAGGAGACCTTCGTGCGGTGTGCCACGGACCAGCTCGGGTCCACCTCGCCGATGAAGGTGCCTGACGACTGCCGGTCGCTCGGGCAGGGAAACGCTACGGCCTTGGGTGCTTCGGGGCAGCAGATCGCAGATTCCGCGCTGGTCGCCGCCCGAGAATCCACGCGTGCGGCGGCGGGTGAGGCCTTCCTGCAGGCGGAGCGGCGCATCCTGTGGATCATCTCGGCGGTGGCCGCGGCAATCGGCGTGGCGTCGCTCACCCTTCCGCGGCGGAACCGGCAGGGCGAAGCAGAGTCAGGCGGTACGGCCCGACGTCGCCCACAACTCGGCGATACCGACGCCCACCCGGCCGAGCAGAGTGCGCACGAGGGGTAGACCGATCCCGATCACGCTCGACGGATCACCGTCGATGCGCTCGACGAACCACCCACCGAGACTGTCGAGTGTGAACGCGCCCGCAACCTGCAGGGGCTCTCCCGTGGCGAGGTACGCCTCGAGGTCGGAGTCCTCAGGGCTCGCGAAGTGAACCACCGTGGCGCTCGACTCGTGGGCGTCGCCGATCACCGAGCCGTTCATCACCCGCAGAACACTGTGCCCGGTAAGCAGGGTCGCGCTACGGCCGGCCATGGACGCCCAGCGAGAGCGCGCAACTTCTACCGACCCGGGTTTGCCCTGCAACTCGCCGTCGAGCAGCAACATGGAGTCGCATCCGACCACCACGAAGTCGGAGAGGCACTCGCTCGTCAGGCCGGGCAGCACATCCTTCGCCTTGGCGCGGGCCAGTTCGGTGACGACGTGCTCCGGGGGCGCCTCGGCACCGAGTGCCGCGATGAGCGCGTCCTCGTCGACGCCGGACACCCGGACGATCGGCTCGACCCCGGCGCTGCGCAGCACAGCGAGCCGCGCCGGGGAGGCCGAGGCAAGTACGAACGCCGTCACAGTTGGCGCCTCACGACCACCGGCAGCGTCACCGTCAACGCCGGGATGCCGACACGTTCGGGAACGCGTACGGCGAGAAGGGCGCCACACTGCGGTGCATACGCGTCGGAGCACCCCAGGACTCCGGTGGCAGATGCGAATCGGGGTCTCCGCTGCCGGTGTTCGCGGCGGCCGTCAACACGATGACCAGGGCCGCGATCTCCTCATCGGTGGGCGAGCCCTTGATCACCGTCACGAAGGGTTCGGAGGCGGTGGCACCCGGTTCCGCACCCGGCAACAGCGTGGTGTCCGCGTCCGCGAGGGCGGCCTCGGCGGCGGAACCGTTGACCGACGACCTCTCGGCCGTCGTGTCCGAACCGTTCTCCGTGCGCTCTTCAGTGAAAGCGGTCATAGGGGGATGTTCCCATGCTTCTTGGGCGGGAGGGTGACCATTTTGCGTTCGAGGAGGCGCAGGGCGGCCACGATCTGTCCGCGGGTGTGGGAGGGCGGGATGACGGCGTCGACGTAGCCGCGTTCGGCGGCGACGTAGGGGTTGACGAGGGTGTCTTCGTATTCGCGTTGCAGTTGCAGGCGCAGCGCGTCGACGTCGTCACCGTTCTTGGCGGCCTCGAGGAGGCGTTTGCGGTAGACGAACCCGACGGCGCCGGAGGCGCCCATGACGGCGATCTGGGCGGTGGGCCAGGCCAGGTTGACGTCGGCGCCCATGTGTTTGGAGCCCATCACGTCGTAGGCGCCGCCGTAGGCCTTGCGGGTGATCACGGTGATCTTCCCGACGGTGGCCTCGCCGTAGGCGTAGAGCAGTTTCGCGCCGCGGCGGATGATGCCGCCGTATTCCTGGTCGGTGCCGGGCAGGAAGCCCGGGACGTCGACGAGGGTGATGATCGGGACGTTGAACGCGTCGCAGGTGCGCACGAAGCGGGCGGCTTTTTCGGAGGCGTCGATGTCGAGGCAGCCGGCGAAGACGGTGGGCTGGTTCGCGACGATCCCGACGCTGCGGCCGTCGACGCGGCCGAAGCCGACGACGATGTTGCCGGCGCGTTCGGCCTGGACCTCGAGGAATTCGTCGTCGTCGAGGATCCGGCGGATCACCTCGTGCATGTCGTAGGGCTGGTTCGCCGAGTCCGGGATCAGGGTGTCGAGTTCGAGGTCCTCGTCGGTGAGGAAGTCTTCGATGGCGCCGGGGATCGGGTCGGTGGGCTGGGTGCGGGGGGCGGCGGCCTGGTTGTTGCTGGGCAGGTAGGACAGCAGGTCCTTGACGTAGTCGAGGGCGTCCTGTTCGCCGGAGGCGACGTAGTGGGCGACGCCGGATTTGACCATGTGGGTGTGCGCGCCACCCAAATCTTCCATGGTGACGTCTTCGCCGGTGACGGTTTTGATGACGTCGGGGCCGGTGACGAACATCTGGGAGGTTTGATCGACCATCACGACGAAGTCGGTGAGGGCGGGGGAGTAGACGTGGCCGCCGGCGGCGGGGCCCATGATCAGCGAGATCTGTGGGATGACGCCGGAGGCCTGGACGTTGCGGTGGAAGATTTCGCCGTACAACCCGAGGGAGACGACGCCTTCCTGGATGCGGGCGCCGGCGCCTTCGTTGATGCCGATCAGGGGGCGGCCGGTCTTGAGGGCGAGGTCCATGACCTTGACGATTTTTTCGCCGTAGATTTCGCCGAGGGAGCCGCCGAAGACGGTGGCGTCCTGGGAGAAGACGCACACGTCGCGGCCGTCGATGGTGCCGTAGCCGGTGACGACGCCGTCGCCGACGGGGCGGTTGTCGGCGAGGCCGAAGTTCACGCTGCGGTGGCGGGCGAGGGCGTCGAGTTCGACGAAGCTGCCCTCGTCCAACAATGCGGTGATGCGTTCGCGGGCGGTGAGCTTGCCCTTGGCGTGGACCTTCTCGACCGCTGCTTCACCGCTGGGGTGCTGCGCCTCGGCCTGACGATTACGCAGGTCGGCGAGCTTTCCCGCGGTCGTGTGAATATCGGGCGTGCTCGCCGACTCCGGCGCGCTCGGCTCCTGAACAGTGGTCATGACAGGTCAGCTTAACGAGAGTGGCGGGGCCGTGGCCAAGGGAGGTGGGCGTCCGAACGCGGCTACTGACCAGTACATTTTCCGGCCCACCATAGGCTGGAGAAATGTGGACTGATCTGAACCGACCCCCGCTCGACGCCGACGCACTGCGTAAAGCCCTCGTCCGCGGCGACGACGAAGGATCCGCCGGCGGCGATCCGCGCGCGTTCTGGTCGCGGCTGGACGTCGTGCAGGAGACCGGTTCCACCAACGCGGACCTCCTTTCGCGGGCTGCTCACGCGGACTGTGACCGGCACGTCCTGCTGGCCGAATTTCAGGGGAGCGGGCGTGGGCGCCACTCGCGCGCCTGGGTCAGTCCACCACAGGCGCAGATCGCCGTCTCCGCGCTGCTGACGATGCCCGGCATGAGCGTCGGCGACATGGGCTGGCTGCCGTTGCTGACCGGAGTTGCGGTGGTCGACGCGGTGCGCGCCGTCGCGAAGGTGCCCGCCGAGTTGAAGTGGCCGAACGACGTGCTGATCGACGGCCGCAAGGTGGCCGGAATTCTTGCCGAAGTGGCCACCACGACGCCTGATCCGGCGGTCGTCGTCGGAATCGGGATCAACGTCACCCTCGCCCGGGACGAGCTGCCCGTTCCACACGCGACGTCGTTGATGCTCGAAGGCGCGGAGGTCACCGACCGGAACACACTCGTGCGAGCGGTGCTGCGCGCCATCGCGGGTCGGTGGCAGCAATGGCACGACACGAACTGGGACGTCACCGATCTCGCGGACGCCTACCGTGCCCGCTGCGGCACACTCGGTCAGCGGGTGCGCGCCGAATTGCCCGGCGGCACCGAACTTCTCGGGATCGCGACGGACATCGACACCGAAGGGCGGGTGGTGATCGCGCCGGACGGCCGAGCCGACACGGTAGCGGTCTCCGCGGGCGACATTACACATTTGCGTCCGGTGCGCAAGGAGTGATGCCACACTGTGGTATATGAGTACCTCGACTCCCAAATCGGCCGACCTCACCGTTCGGCGCACAATGACCGGTCTCACCGTGGTACTCGGACTGCTGACACTGGGTCTCGGGGTCGCGGTGCTGGTTTGGCCGGACGTCACGCTCACGGTGGTCGCCGTCCTCATCGCCATCCAGTTCTTCGGTTTCGGTCTGGTTCAGATCATCCGGGCGTTCGCCGACGTCGACGCGGGCGGGGCCGCTCGAACGCTCGTCGGCGTATCCGGCGCGCTCGCAATACTTCTGGCGTTCCTGGTGCTGCGGAGCCCGCTCCAGACGGTGGTGATCATCGCCCTCGTCGTCGGTGCGTGGTGGGTGTTCCGTGGTGTGCTCGAGATCGTCGAGGGCGCATCGGGAACTGCCGCGGACCGTGGGCTGAGCATCGTGCTCGGCGTCATCAGCGTCGTGGCCGGAGCGATCGTACTGCTGCAACCCGAACTCTCGCTCGAGGTATTCGTCATCGTCGTCGGAGTATGGATGGTGCTGTACGGCATCGTCATCGTCATTACCCCGATCGTGCTGAGCCGTATGCGGTGAGGGCAGACTCTTCCGTATGGGATACCCCGAGGACGCCCTCGCCGACGACGAGGAACTCTTACTCCATCGTCATCCGCACTGGAAGATGTTGCTGCTGCCCGCCGTCACCCTGGTAGCGGCAACGGCTGTTGCAGGATTCGCGCTCGGCTTCGCCGGGAACAAACTCGACGGGTCGTCGCTGAACGTCGCAATGATCGTCGTGGCCGCGCTCTGGCTCGCGGTCGTGATCTGGCGATGCCTGGCGCCGTTCCTCAGCTGGAAGTCCACACACTTCATCGCCACCGACCGTCGGGTACTCATCCGGCACGGCGTGCTGACCCACACAGGCATCGACATTCCGATGGGACGAATCAGCAACGTCCAGTTCAGGCACGGCCTGCTCGACCGGATGCTGCGTACCGGCACACTGGTCATCGTCTCGTCCTCCGACGATCCCCTCGAGTTCGACGACATTCCCGACGTGCAGCGTGTCCACTCGCTCCTGTACCACCAGGTGTTCGATGCGATGGATCTGCACCGTGGTCGCGAGCGCGAAGACCCCCGCGGGGACGTCGATCCCGGCAAAGGCTGGTAACCGGTCACAGCTGTTCGCGCATCTCCGTACCCTGTGTAGGTGACCGCCGTATTGCTTGCCGAAGATGACGAAGCCATTGCCGCCCCGCTGTCGCGGGCACTGGGTCGGGAGGGATACGACGTCACCATCGAGCACACGGGGCCGGCGGCGTTGGAACAGGCGCTCGACGGTGCGTACGACCTCTTGATCCTCGACCTCGGACTACCGGGAATGGACGGTCTCGAGGTCTGCCGGCAAGTCCGCGCCCACAGTTCCGACCTGGCGGTGCTCATGCTCACCGCCCGCACCGACGAAGTGGATTTCGTCGTCGGTCTCGACGCCGGCGCCGATGACTATGTCGGCAAGCCGTTTCGGCTGGCTGAGCTGATGGCGCGGGTCCGCGCCCTCCTGCGTCGCCGCGGCGGCGGCGAGGATTCCGTCGTCGAGGTCGGGGGCATCCGTCTCGAACCGGCCGCCCGGCGAGTAATGGTGAACGGCGCCGAAATCGCGCTGGCCAACAAGGAGTACGAACTGCTTCGGGTCCTGCTCGAGCATGCGGGACAGGTGGTCTCGCGCGACACCATCCTGGCGGAGGTGTGGGGCGACGTCGAGCTGCGAGGGTCCAAGACGCTGGACATGCACATGTCGTGGCTGCGCCGAAAGATCGGTGACGAGGGGCCCGCCGCCGAACGTCGGATCGCGACGGTCCGCGGCGTCGGTTTCCGGATCAACACCGACTAGGCCGGTTCGTGCGCCGCAGAATTCTCCAGTCGATCCTCGCTGTCGTCATCCTCACGGCGTTACTGCTCGGTGTCCCGCTGATCTACACCGCCTGGTTGTGGGTCGAGGACTTCACCCGCAGTGACCTCCAAATCCGCCTCGACCGGATGGCGACGGAAATCATCGCTCAAGAAGGTGCGGACGGTGTCGTGGAGGGGGCCCTCGACATTGATTCGCTGCGTCTTCTGACCCCGTCGGACGGCCGGTTGGTGGTGGTATATCCGACCCCCGACGACGGTGCCGCCCGCGTCGATATCGGGGAACCCGTCGTCCCCTCACCGTTGGTCGAGTCGCTGGCGATGGGCACGTCCGGTTCCCTGCGCCTCGAGGTGCCGTCCGACGAGATGCGCACTCAGCAACGCCAGGCGGTGGGCGCCGTGGCGCTGCTGGTCCTGGTGTCGGTCGCAGCGGGAACCGTGGTCGCGGTCGTCACGGCCAACCGGCTCGCCGATCCGCTGCGGGACGTGGCCGGCCGCGCTGCCCGTCTCGCCGAGGGCGATTTTCGCCCGGACAGTCGTCGCCACGGCATTCCCGAACTGGACAGGGTGTCCGATGTCCTCGATTCCGCCACCGTCGAGATCGCCGGCAGGCTGCAGCGTGAGCACGCCCTCGTCGCCGATGTGTCGCACCAGTTGCGTAGCCGCCTGACCGCTGTGCGCCTGCGCCTCGACGAACTGTCGGAGCACTCCGACCCCGCTGTCGTGGTCGAGGCGGACGAGGCGATGGCGCAGGTGGACCGCCTCACCGTCGCGATCGACGAACTGGTGCGCTCCTCGCGTAACAGCGGTACCGAAAACCATGTGTCCGTGATCCGGGAACTCGGCGTCGTCATCGCCGACTGGAAGCGGCCTTTCGAGGATGCCTCCCGCGACCTGGTGCTGCGCGGTGATGCCACGGTGATGGCGTCGACCACGGGCTCACGGCTGCGTGAGGCCGTCGCGGTTCTCGTCGACAACGCCCTCATGCACGGCGCCGGTACCTGCACTGTCGCGGTGCGGCTGATTCACGGGCAGACGCTCAGGGCGGCGGGTCCGGATGCTTCCATCCGCGAAGCGACGGTGTGCGTGGAGGTCTCCGACGAAGGCGACGGGGTGAGCAACGACCTCGCGCCGCACATCTTCGACCGCGGGTTCTCCGGGGCCGGATCCACCGGTGTCGGGCTCGCGCTGGCCAGGGCGCTGATAGAGGCCGACGGGGGCCGGCTCGAGTTGCAGCGGCGCCGGCCGGCGTTGTTCGCGATCTTCGTCCCGGTCGCGCGGGAGCACGTGCCGACCCGGGTAGCCGGGATCAGGGAGCCACGGTAGGAGCGCTCCCTCGGCTCACGCGTGGCCGATTTCTTCCTCGGCGGCCTCGTCGACCAGATCTGGATCGATGCGGACGGTCTGTTCCGGGAAGGCGAACCGGCGCAGCGCCCAGAACCGGAAGACCATCTGCAGAAGATTCCCGATGATGTAGTTGAGCACGAAGTCGACGATCACCAGAGTGGTGAGATTTTCCTGGTTTGCACGGATATCGAAGACGTTGTTGGCGGTCCACAAGGGTGCAGCGGCGATGAGAACTCCGATGCCGCTGATGGTGAAGAACAGCAACGCCTCGTGGTGGCGCTCGCGTCCACCGCGATTCTTGAAGGACCATTCGCGGTTGAGGATGTAGCTCAGCACTGTCGCCAGGACGCCGGAAAGAACCTTCGCGACGACCGGCTTCTCTTCCAGGATCGTGAGGCTGAGCGAGTAGAAGATAGCCAGGTCGAAGACCATGGTGGTGCCGCCGACGATGGCGAACTTGATCAGCTCGTGATGCCGCAACGCGAGAGCCCGGAAGGGCTGGGGTACGCGTGCAAGGACACCATCGACGAATGACACAACGGAGAAGTTTACGAAAGCAGGACGCAATACCACTAACTGGCGGTGAAATCATCAGGAGAATCACAGAAACTGGCGTGCTACCACCTCGGCGCGGGGACCCGGCAACGGACGTGACAAACTTATGACCCGTGACCGGCAACTCTGACTCCTCACCGCGTCCCACGACCCCCCGCGATCTGCACGCCGGGCAACCCGTCGTGACGATGATCGGCGGTGGCCAACTCGCGCGGATGACGCACCAGGCCGCGATTGCGCTCGGGCAGACGCTGCGCGTGCTCTCGGGTGCACTCGACGAACCTGCCGCACAGGTGAGCCCCGACGTCGTTCTCGGCAGCCACACCGACCTGAACGCGCTGCGTGAGGCGGCAGTCGGTTCGCATGCGCTGACCTTCGACCACGAGCACGTCCCGACCGAGCACCTCGACGTCCTCGTCGCCGAGGGCGTCAATGTGCAGCCGCCGCCGCAGGCTCTGGTGTATGCGCAGGACAAGCTGGCGATGCGTCGCAAGCTCGGCGAGCTCGGTGCGCCCGTCCCGGCCTTCGCCGAAGTGACATGGGCCGAGGACGTCGTGAAGTTCGGCGCGCAGCACGGATGGCCGCTGGTGATCAAGGCCGTCCGCGGCGGATACGACGGCCGGGGTGTCTGGATCACCGACGATTCGGACGAAGCCGAGCGCATCGTCACGCAGCAACTCGACAACGGTGTCGCCCTCCTAGTGGAGGAGAAGGTCGACATGCGCCGCGAGCTGTCGGCGATGGTGGCACGGTCACCGTTCGGCCAGGGAGCCACGTGGCCGGTCGTGGAAACCGTTCAGCGGCACGGCCAGTGCGCCGTCGTCCTGGCTCCGGCTCCGCAGCTGCCCCAGTCCCTCGCCGCAGAGGCAGAGGGACTGGCGTTGCGGCTCGCCTCCGAACTCGGTGTGGTGGGCGCCATGGCGGTAGAGCTCTTCGAAACCTCCGACGGCACCCTCGTGGTCAACGAACTGGCGATGCGCCCGCACAACTCGGGCCACTGGACCATGGACGGCGCCCGCACCTCGCAGTTCGAGCAGCATCTGCGTGCCGTCCTCGACTACCCCCTCGGTGATACCGCGCCGATCGCGCCGCTCACCGTCATGGCGAACGTCCTCGGGGCGCCCACCGCTCCGGAGATGAGCATGGACGAACGGGTCCACCACCTGTTTGCGCGGATGCCCGACGCCAAGGTGCACCTCTACGGCAAGGGCGAACGCAAGGACCGGAAGATCGGCCACGTCAACATCGTGGGCGGCCCCGGGTCCGTCGACGACCCCGAGTACGTGGCCGCGGTGCGTGAGCGGGCCGAGCGGGCGGCGCATTGGCTTTCACACGCGGAATGGACCGACGGATGGGATGTACACGGTGAGTGAATCGGCAGCACAGCAGGGCGCGCAGGTCGGGCTCATCATGGGCAGCGACTCCGACTGGCCCACCATGGAAGCCGCCGCCGAGGCCCTCGCGGAGTTCGGTGTCCGGTTCGAGGTCGGTGTGGTGTCCGCCCACCGCACACCGCAGCGGATGCTCGACTACGCGAAGTCCGCCGCCGGTCGCGGCATCAAGGTGATCATCGCCGGCGCCGGCGGCGCGGCCCATCTGCCCGGCATGGTCGCCTCGGCCACCCCACTGCCCGTCATCGGTGTGCCCGTTCCGCTGAAGTACCTCGACGGCATGGATTCCCTGCTCTCGATCGTGCAGATGCCTGCGGGCGTTCCCGTCGCGACGGTCTCCATCGGCGGAGCCCGTAATGCGGGTCTGCTCGCCGTCCGCATCCTCGGTGCCGCCGACCCCACCCTGCAACGGCAGATGGCCGCGTTCCAGGACGGGCTCGAATCGATGGTGCTCGACAAGGACAAGGCCCTGCGCGAGAAGCTCCTCGGCTGAGTTCGTCTGCACTCCGGTACCGAGCCGCAAGCACCTATCCTCCACGAATGAGACGCAGTCGTGGGATCGCGGTCATCCGTGCGTCACGGGGTAATGCACAGTCGGTGGCGATCACCCGCTTGGCGTTGGTGTATGGGCGGGCGTGGGGTGGACGGATTGCCTTCGACGACGAGTTCGGCATCTTCGTGTGCAGCGGCATGAGGGGCGGCTTCGCGCGTGGGGGCACCACCATCGGTGGCGCGTTCCTCACAGGCCGGATGCCGGCGCGACCGCTACTGCGACACGAGTCGGTGCATGCCGACCAGTGGGCGACGTACGGGTGGACCTTCGCGCTGCGGTACCTGTTCGAGGAGTTACGGCACCCCGGGAGGCGCAACAGATTCGAGATCGCCGCGGGACTGGCGGACGGTGGCTACCGCGTCAGCTGACGCGTGATTTTCTCGGTATCGATCCGCCGCGCGTGAGCCGACGGGTTGGCGTTTGCAACCTGCACCAGCGACGCGCCGGCCGCGAAGACGGCGATCAGCCCGGCGATCAGTGCATCGGGCGAATCCCAATCGGCATCGGACGACACCCGATCCGTCGACGTGATTCCCTGCGCTTCGGCCGACGCTCGTGCGGCCTCGAGAACATCGTCCACGCCGGCCCCGGCGAGCGCCGGTCCGGCGACGGTCGGCCGGAACTGGTCGCCGTGGACGCGGACGGAGGTGGCGTAGTCGGTAATGCCGACCGGGAGATCGGGGACGGGGCGTCCGAATGCGTCGAGAGAGAGCACCGCGACCTCAGGTACGTCGTCGACGTCGTCGAGACGGTCCACCGAGACAAGTGCGACTTCCGCCCGCTCGTCGGGCTCGAGGACGACCTCGGCCCCAGCCCACCAGGCACCGAGGAGGACTGCGGCGGTCTGCCAGTGCGCGGGCAGCAGCACGCACACCCGTGCTCCCGGTTCGAGGGCGAACTCGTCCCGCAGCAGATTGGCGGTCTTCGCCGCCCAGTTGGTCAGGGTGAGCGCGGAGAGTTCGACCCGTTCGCCGGTGGCGTCGTCGTAGAACGTCACTCGTGGGCCCGCCGGGTCGCTCGCCAGGATGGGGTCGAGAAGGGCATCGGTCAGCGTGCGGGAGGCATGGTTCATGGACACAGCTCGTTTCTCGTTCTCTAGTTCACGCAGCGCGGGCCGGAGGAGCCGGCGTCGATGGGCGGGCCGGACGGTGCCGGAGTGGGCGAGGTGCCTGCCGCGGAGGACGTGCCGGCGGTCTCGGTCGTTCCGCTCGTGGAGGTGGTCTCCGCGGAGGTCGGGCCGTCGTAGTCGTCGGACAGCACCACGCGAACCGAGCCTTCGGGCAGAGACGAATCGGTGTCGGTGGGCAGCCCACCGAGTGCCGATGCAACCGCCTTGGCGCTGTCGTCGTCCGCGGAGTGGGCGAAGACCGTGGTGGAACTCACCGAGGTGCCGGTGTAGTTACCCACCTCACCCTGTGCGTAGCCCAGCGCGGTGAGCGCATCGGAGACACCGGTGGCGAGGCCCCCGATGTCGCTGGCGTTCGCGACATCCACGGTGACACTGGACGTGTCGATGTTCGGTGTGGTGGTGGACGTGTCGTCCGAGTCGCTCGGTTCATCACCGACGAGACCCGCCACATACTTCTTCACGGCCTTCGGATCGACCTCGACGATGGACTCGCCGTAGTCGGTCATGCCGTTGAGATCGGCCACCGGAATGGTGTCGAACTGCACCTTGCCACCGGCCAGGTCCTGGAGTTGGGTGGCGAATTCGATGATGTCCCAGTCGTCGTCGAGTACGACCGAACGCTGGACCGCAGCGCTCAGTTCGTTCAGCTTGCCCGGATCGCTGAGAGTTTTCGCGGACAGAACCTTGCCGACGAGCGACGCCATGAACACCTGCTGGCGCACGATGCGGTCGAGATCACCACGGGGGAGGTCGTGGCGTTGCCGGACGAAGCTCAACGCGTCGGCGCCCTTCAGCGACTGCTCACCAGCGGGGAAATGTGCCCCGGACAGGTCCTCGTCCACCGGCTCGTTGAGGCACACGTCGACGCCGCCCACCGCGTTGGTCAGGAGGACGAATCCGAGCAACCCGACTTCGGCATAGTGGTCGACGGTGATACCGGTCAATTCCGCGACCGATTTGATGAGTGCCTCCCGGCCGGACTCCGTCGACTGCTCCTCGGCCTCCTCATCGGTCGCGCCGCCCTCGACGAGCTTCAACCGCTCCGTTTCTTTGGTGGCGCCGTATGCCGCATTGATCTTGGATTTGCCGATTCCCGGAACGTTGACGTAGGAGTCGCGGGGGATGGAGATGGCGGTGGCGGAACTGCCGTCGTTCGGTACGCGGATCAGGACAATGGTGTCGGTATTGGACGCCACCTCCTCGCCGGCCCGCAGCGAATCGAGTTCCTCCTGGGACAGCGGGTTGCCGTGCGCATCGGTGCGGCTGTCCGTACCCACCATGAGGATGTCGACGGCGCCGTCGGCGCTTCCGCCGAGTCCGAGACCGCCCGCCGTCGCCAGATTGTTCCGCAACGAATCGATGCTCCGCCACGCGAAGCCCGTGACGACGAGTGCGAGCACCGACAGCACGGCCGCCGCGATGTGGACGGGATGCCGGCGCGTCCTCGGGGGGTCGCCCGGAACGGGTTGCTCGTGTGACACGCAAACCAGGCTACTGGTCGGCGCGTTCGGAGTCGGGACGCGGCGATCGGCGTGCCAGACTGACCGCGTGACGGAAATACTGGTGACCGGTGCCCGGGGACAACTGGGCAGACACCTTGTCCGATACGCGGAGGCGGCAGGAATCGCGGTGCGCGGCGTGGGATCGGATGAACTCGACATCACCGACCGCGGCGCCGTGGACGCGCAGGTGGAGAGCGGATCGGTCGTGATCAACTGCGCTGCGTACACCGCAGTGGACGCCGCCGAATCCGACGAGGCGACGGCACTCGCCGTCAACGAGCGAGGCCCGGCGAATCTCGCGGCGGCGTGTGCCCGTGCGGGTGCCCGGCTGGTGCACGTCTCCACCGACTACGTGTTCGCCGGCCAGGCGGACACGCCGTACGAGGTGGATTCGCCGACCGGGCCGGCGACAGCGTATGGGCGCACCAAACTGGCGGGTGAGCGCGCTGTACACGCAGCGCTTCCCACCGCCCACGTCGTGCGGACCGCGTGGGTCTACAGCGGTGCGGGTTCCGATTTCGTGGCCACCATGCTGCGCCTCGAGCGTGAGCGCGACACGATCGACGTGGTGAACGATCAGGTGGGTTCGCCCACCTTCGCCGGGGACCTCGCGGCTGCCCTCCTGGAACTGGTGCTCCGCACCGATGTCACGGTCCCGGTGCTGCATGCCACCAACGCGGGGAAGGCCAGCTGGTACGACCTCGCCCGGGCGGTTTTCGAGGAGGCAGGGGCCGACCCGGAGCGGGTTCGTCCATGCTCGAGTGCGCAGTTCGTGCGCCCCGCCCCGCGCCCGGCGTTCTCTGTTCTTTCACAGAACGCCTGGGTAGGCGCAGGGCTCACTCCTATGCGGCCGTGGCGTGACGCCTTGCGCGCAGCGCTGACAACGGTCGTGTGAGGCAGAGCGCGCCGGAACGGCTACGCTTGCCCGCGTGAGTTCGAAGCTGGCCGTGGTGACGGTGACCTATTCGCCAGGCGAGCATCTGGAGCATTTCCTGGACACTCTCGCCGAGGCGACGAAAGAAGAGCCGCAGGTCGTGATGGCCGATAACGGTTCGACGGACGGCGCTCCCGAGGCTGCGGACAAGGCGTACGACCATGTGCGCCTGTTACGCACCGGCGGGAACATCGGTTACGGCGGTGCCGTCAACCGGGCTGTGGCGGAGATCGACGAAGAGATCGAGTTCGTCGTCGTGGCCAATCCGGATGTTCGGTGGGCGCCCGGATCGATCGACGTTCTTCTCGCGGCTGCGGAGCGGTGGCCACGGGCGGGAGCCCTCGGTCCCCTCGTGCTCGAACCCGACGGAAGCGTGTATCCCTCGGCGCGCCAGGTGCCCGACCTGGTGTCGGGGGCAGGCCACGCGGTCCTGGGCACAGTGTGGCCGTCCAATCCGTGGACCGCCGGTTACCGTCAGGAGAACGAGTCGATCAGCGAGCGCGCGGTCGGCTGGTTGTCCGGTTCATGCCTGCTGATGCGCCGGGCGGCATTCGATTCGATCAACGGTTTCGACGCCCGCTACTTCATGTACATGGAGGATGTCGATCTCGGTGACCGGTTGGGCAAGGCGGGATGGCTCAACGTCTACGTCCCGTCCGCCGAGGTCACGCACGCCAAGGGGCATGCAGCCGGGAAGCATCCCGAATTGATGTTGCCCGCCCATCACCAGAGTGCCTACCGCTTCCAGGCAGACCGGCACCCGCACTGGTGGCAGGCGCCGTTGCGGTGGGCCCTCCGCGGAGGATTGGCGGTGCGGTCGAGGTTGGCGGTGGCCGCGGCAGTGCGCGAACGACACAAGAATGACCAACGAGGGGGCGACGTCCGATGACAGGTGAACAGAAGACCGATGCGGTGGTGTTGGTGGGGGGCCAGGGCACTCGTCTTCGCCCACTGACGTTGTCGGCGCCCAAGCCGATGCTGCCGACGGCAGGTCTGCCGTTCCTCACCCACCTGCTCGCGCGTATCGCGGCGGCGGGAATCAACCACGTCGTCCTGGGCACGTCCTTCAAAGCGGAGGTGTTCGAGGAGTACTTCGGTGACGGGTCGAAGCTGGGTCTCGAGATCGACTACGTCACGGAGACCGAGCCGCTCGGAACCGGCGGCGGCATCCGCAACGTGCTTCCGAAACTGCGCGGTGAGAACACCATGGTGTTCAACGGTGACGTGCTCGGTGGCACCGACCTCGGTGGGATCCTCGACACACACCGAACCACCGAAGCCGACGTCACACTGCACCTCGTGCGGGTGGGCGATCCGCGGGCGTTCGGTTGCGTTCCCACCGACGCGGACGGACGCGTCACCGCATTCCTGGAGAAGACTCAGGACCCGCCGACAGACCAGATCAACGCTGGCTGCTACGTGTTCAAGCGCGACATCATCGAACAGATCCCATCCGGACGACCCGTGTCGGTGGAGCGCGAGGTCTTCCCGGCTCTCCTTGCGGAGGGCGCCCGGGTCTACGGGCACGTGGACTCGTCGTACTGGCGTGACATGGGCACTCCGGAGGACTTCGTCCGCGGCTCGGCGGACCTCGTCCGGGGCATTGCCCCCTCGCCCGCACTCGACGGGCCCCGCGGCGAATCCCTGGTGCACCCCGGAGCGGGTGTCGCCCCGGGTGCCTTGCTGATCGGCGGCACCGTGGTCGGCCGAGGGGCCGAGGTCGGGGCGGGTGCACGCCTCGACGGCGCCGTGCTGTTCGACGGTGCGGTCGTCGAGGCAGGGGCGACCGTGGAACGGTCCATCATCGGTTTCGGTGCGCGCATCGGTCCGCGGGCTCTGGTCCGCGATGCGGTGATCGGCGACGGAGCCGACATCGGTGCCCGGTGTGAGCTGTTGCGTGGGGCCCGGGTGTGGCCGGGTGTGACGCTTCCGGACGGCGGAGTGCGGTTCAGCACCGACGTGTGAAAGGCCTAGGCACACAGGACTACTGCGCCACCTGGCGCAGGTAGTCCTGCTGCTCAGCGCAGCCCGGCGAGCTGGACCAGGTGGTCGATCGTCGACTTCTCCGCGGCGGGCGGCAGCGCGTCCACCGGCCACCAGCGCAGGTCTGTGGATTCGGAACTGCGCACGATGTGTGCGTCGGGCCGGGCCCGTACGAGGAAGCGCAGATCGAGATGCCGGGTCGGCTGTCCCAGTGAGCAGGTGATGGGATGTGTGTGCGCCGAAAGCAATTCGGGGTCGATCCGTAGATCGGGAATACCCGACTCTTCGCAGGCCTCGCGCAGAGCCGCGTCGACGACGGTCTCGTCGGTGGCCTCGCAGTGCCCGCCCAGCTGGATCCACCGGCCGACACGGGGATGCAATGTGAGGAGCACGTGGCATCCGCCTTCGTCCAAAACCAGCGACGACGCCGTGATGTGACCGGGGGCGTGCTCGCGAAGACAGCCGAGGGGTGCGGAACCGAGGAACGCAAGCATGGTGTGGCGTAACGATTCGTCGCTCTCGCTACCTGTTTTCCAGGACTCGAGTACCTCGGTCGCAGACCGGTGCAGAGATTCGGCGCTCATGTCGCGGCGATCACCGTTCGAGAACGGCGTCGGCGGGGTCGGGAGCATCTCGCGGCGCGAGCGGGTCCAGGGGATGACCGATCGCGACGGCACCGAGCGGCTGCCAGTCGGCGGGCAGTTCCAGGACGCTGCGCACGACGTCGGCGGCGAAAATTGTCGAGCCGATCCAGCAACTGCCGATTCCCTTGGTGGCCAGGGAGACGAGCAATCCCTGCACAGCCGCGCCGACGGCCACGGTGAACATGGTGGATTCGGCCGCTTGCCTGCGCGCGTCGGGATAGCTGTGGGCGCCGTCGGGAACACAGAAGGGGATGACGACCTCGGGGGCGTCGAACAGAATGTTTCCCCGCGCCACCCGGGCTTCGACGGCGGCCGCGTCCATGCCGTCGGAGGTGAGATCGGCCCGCCACTGATCCCGCATGCGGGACAACAGTTCGTCCCGGATCGCGCGGGTCCGGATCCAGACGAACCGGACCGGGCGAGTGTGGTGCGGCGCAGGAGCGGTGAGCGCTTCGGAGATCGAGGCGCGAACGGCGTCGGCGTCGACCGGCTCGTCGGAGAATTGCCGGATCGAGCGCCGCAGCAGAAGGGCCTCGGATCGGCCCTGAGCCAGCGATTCGGCGGTGCCGAGCCAGAACAAGTCTTCCGGTCCGCGCCGGATCAGATCCGCCCCGCGGGATCCGTCGTCGCCGACGTCGAGGCCGCGCACGACAGCGACGGGCACGCCGCCGAGCTTTCCCTTCACGAGATCGCCTGCCGCGGCGATCTCGTCGGCGATCGCCACTTCGGTGACGATCAGCTCGTTGCCCTGGCCGTCTCGGGCCCCGGCATACGCGTGCAGGACGGGAAGACCGGCCGCGCCGATCGCGGCATCGATCTGACCATTACGCCACGCCCGTCCCATCGTGTCGGTGACGACGACAGCGACGGTCACACCGAGGGCGGCCTTGATCGCGTCCCGGAGACCACGAGCGCTGCGGTCCGGATCCTCGGGCAGCAGAGCGAGTTCGGACCCCTCGACGTTCGAACCGTCGATCCCCGATGCCGCTTGGACGATCCCGAGGCGATTCTCGGTGATCAGCGTGCGTCCCTTCCTGGCGACGATGCGGACGGCTTCCTGTTCGACGAGGCGCCGCCGGGCAGCGTCTCGTTCGTCGGGATCGGTGGGGGAGGCGACGATGCGGCCCTCCACCTTGGAGAACACCTTGCTGGTGACCACCAGCACGTCGCCGTCGCGAAGCCACGATGCCGCCGCAACCACGGCGGCGGCGAGATCGTCGCCGGGGCGGAACTCGGGCAGACCGAGGACCGGCAGGATTTCGAGCGGGCCGCCCGGCGCGTGATCGTTCACAGCGGCACCCCTGCCACGTCCAGGGCGGCCCGGACCATTGCCGCGGTCGCGTCGGGGTCGGTCATGATCAACGGCACGCTCCGGACCTCGACCCCGGGAACGTCGGCGGTGTCGGTGTCGTGTACCAGCCAGCCGTCGAGGATTCCGGTCCCGCTGCGCGCCCCGTAATAGCGTCCGATCGCCTCCGCCGACGTCTCGACCCCGATGACGTCCAGGCATTCGTCCGCCATGCCGCGCAACGGCTTTCCGCCGATGATCGGGGAGACGC
Organism: Rhodococcus sp. USK13; assembly: GCF_018343855.1. Lineage (NCBI taxonomy): Bacteria > Bacillati > Actinomycetota > Actinomycetes > Mycobacteriales > Nocardiaceae > Rhodococcus > Rhodococcus sp. USK13. Next base: position 3,505,361 of record NZ_CP069242.1, read on the forward strand.
CGACCACCTTCGCGGCCGTCGTGCGCAAGGCCCCGCGGATACCCGGGACGGCGAGGATCGCCCCGATGCTGACCACCGGATTCGACGGGGCGAGCAGGACGATGTCCGCGGACTCGATCGCCTCCACCACTCCGGGGGCAGGCTTCGCCTGCTCGGCGCCGATGTGCGCGAAACTGTGTGTCGGGACCTGGGCGCGGTGCCGGACCCACCATTCCTGGAAGTGGATTGCGCGCTGCTCACCGTCTTCCGGATCCGTGATGACGACATGCGTCTCACTGCGGTCGTCGGTGACCGGCAACAGGGCGACACCCGGCTGCCAGCGATTGCACAGGGCCTCGGTCACAGCCGACAACGGGTACCCCGTACGCAGCATCTGGCTGCGAATCAGGTGTGTGGCGATGTCGCGGTCGCCCAGACCGAACCAATCGGGTTTGGCACCGTACGCCGCAAGTTCCTCCTTGGCGTTCCAGGTCTCTCCCGCATGACCCCATCCACGCTCGGTGTCGATGCCGCCGCCGAGGGTGTACATGCAGGTGTCCAGGTCGGGGCAGATGCGCAGGCCGTGCATCCACACGTCGTCACCGACATTGACGACAGCGGTGATCCGAGGGGTGGGGGAGTCGCCATCCTGCGCCCCGTCGGTGCCGAGGAGTTTGCGTACGCCTTGCAGGAATCGAGCCCCACCGACTCCGCCAACCAATACAGTCACGTTCACGAAGCAAAGCCTAGGCGGTGCTCCGGGGGAGGCGATCGGCCGCTTCCCCCCGCGAATTCGAGCGCGAAATAGTAATGGACAATTTCGGCTTAGCTTGACCGCGACACGCTGGGCGTGTCTAATCACAAATATGTCATTCCGACGTTGTGGGCGTGGAATCGCTTGCAGCGGGGATCAATTCGAACGGTTGTTCGAACGGATGGCAGGGGTGTTCGGTTCGGGGTACGTGAACGATCGAAATTTTCTGCGCTATCACAGGTGAGGAGGCGGAGCGATGCCCAATGAGCAGGTCGAGTCGGAGACTCGCTGGAGCACAGTAAGCGACGAACCGCAGACCAATTCCGAAGCAGGCGCAGCAGACGGCGTCTGTGTTCAAGAAGTCTGTGTGCAAGAAGACAAGGTAAGTGAAAATCCGGTGCGACAACTCGTCGCGCAGGAGATCGAGACGGCGGGCACTCGCCCGGCGTTGAGCGTGGTGACGGGTTTCGACCATCTTTTCGAGACCATCGAGGATCAGTGGCAGGAACGCGCGCTGTGCGCGCAGACCGATCCTGAGGCCTTCTTCCCGGAAAAGGGCGGCTCCACGCGGGAGGCGAAGCGAATCTGCTTGGGCTGTGAAGTCAAGGACGAGTGCCTGGACTACGCGTTGGCCAACGACGAGCGGTTCGGCATCTGGGGTGGGCTGTCGGAGCGCGAGCGCCGTCGGCTCAAGCGGGGGATCGTCTAGTCAGTCCTCCTCGCCCGGCAAATCGGGGTCGATGATCTCTGGTTCGACGCCGAGGTAGGTGCTCACCTGCTGTACGAGCACGTCGTGCACCAGGTCGGTCAGATCGTCCGGGTCCTTAGCACGCTGTTCGAGCGGACGGCGGAACAGGACGACCCGCGCGCGGGTAGCGGTGCCGTGCCGGTCGATGCCTGCGGGTATCAGTCGCGACAGCGGCACCGGTCCGTCCGCCACGACCTCCGGCGGCCAGTTCACCGAATCCGGATCGAGCGCATGAATTTTCGGGACCTCGTCCACGGCGATGTCCAGCTTTGTGAGGCGCTCACGCCACTGTGCGTCGATCGGCGCAAACGCTTCGAGCACCACGAGATCGAATTTCTCCGCGCGACTGCGCCGTGCGGGCGCGTCCGGCGGAAACACCGACCCGCGAATTCCGCGTCCCCGACGGTCGACTGATCGGGTGGTCACCGGACGCCTGCGTCGTGCTCTGGACATGGACTGGACATTACGACAGCCGCACACTCTCGGTGTGTCCGAGTAGGTGTCGGGCCTCCGTGGGGCTAGGCTCCCTAGCTGTGAGATCTCTGCGTCGATGCTGCCGCCCCGGGTGCAAGAACCCCGCTGTCGCGACGCTCACGTACGTCTATTCGGATTCCACCGCCGTCGTGGGTCCTCTGGCCACCGTCGACGAGCCTCATTCCTGGGATCTGTGCGACACCCACGCTTCGCGGATCACCGCACCGAAGGGGTGGGAACTGGTCCGGTACGAGGGCGGATTCTCCTCGAGCACGCCGGACGAGGATGATCTGACCGCGTTGGCGGAGGCCGTGCGCGAGGCTGGGTTGGGCGAGCGCGGGCGTTCCGAACGAGCCGCCTCCGCCGAAGAACGTGCCGACACCGGCATGCACACCCCACCGGTCCGAACCGGTCGCCGTGGTCACCTGCGGGTTCTTCCCGACCCGGCCAACTGACTTCCCGGTCGTCGGTCCTGGCGTGAGCGCCGTCTCGCGGTTGCCGGGACGTGCCCGCGCCGGGCAGGCATTAGGCTGGCGCCAGCACTGGTGCTCGTAAAGGAGAAAACAGAAGTGGCGCGATCAGCCGAGTCCGTACATGCCGTGATCAAGGCTTACGACGTGCGTGGTGTGGTCGGTGAACTCATCGATGCCGCGTTCGTCCAGGATGTCGGCGGCGCCTTCGCGCGACTCGTACGCGACGACGGGGCGAAAAAGGTGGTCGTCGGCCACGATATGCGGGCATCCTCCCCGGACCTCGTGAAGGCCTTCGCCCACGGTGTCACCGCGCAGGGTGTCGACGTGGTTCTCATCGGCCTGGCGTCGACCGACCAGCTGTATTTCGCGTCGGGGCTGTTCGACTGCCCGGGTGCGATGTTCACTGCGAGCCACAATCCGGCCGAGTACAACGGGATCAAACTCTGCCGTGCCGGAGCCAAGCCGGTCGGTCAGGAGACCGGCCTGGCGACGATCGCCGCGGAGGTGATCGAGGGAGTTCCCGAGTTCGACGGCGCGCCCGGCGCGGTGACGGACGAGGACGTACTCGAGCGGTACGCGAGCTTCGTCCGCGGCCTCGTCAATCTCGCCGACATGCGACCTTTGAAGGTCGCGGTCGACGCGGGGAACGGGATGGGCGGGCACACTGTGCCTGCCGTGCTCGAGCCCATGCCGGTGACCTTGGAACCGCTGTTCTTCGAACTCGACGGCACGTTCCCCAACCACGAGGCGAATCCGCTCGACCCTGCCAATCTGGTCGATCTGCAGGAGCATGTGCGGAAGACGGGTGCCGACATCGGTCTGGCATTCGATGGTGACGCCGACCGCTGCTTCGTCGTGGACGAGCTGGGAAATCCCGTTTCGCCGTCGGCGGTGACGGCCCTCGTTGCCGAGCGGGAGCTGGCGAAGGAGCCCGGCGCCACCATCATCCACAACCTCATCACGTCGCGGGCGGTCCCGGAACTGGTCACCGAGCTGGGCGGGTCGCCGGTGCGCACAAGGGTCGGCCATTCCTTCATCAAGCAACAGATGGCGGAGACCGGTGCGGTCTTCGGTGGTGAGCACTCCGCGCACTATTACTTCCGCTCGTTCTGGGGCGCCGACTCGGGGATGCTGGCGGGACTGCACGTGCTCGCTGCGCTGGGGGAGCAGGAGCGTCCGTTGTCCGAGCTGATGGCCAAGTACGAGCGGTACGCGGCCTCCGGGGAAATCAACTCCACCGTCGCCGACGCTGCAGAGCGCACCGCTGCAGTCGTGTCTGCGTTCGCCGATCGCACCACGGGTGTCGACCGGCTCGATGGCGTGACCGTCGATCTGGCCGGCCGTGCCTGGTTCAATTTGCGGGCCTCCAATACCGAACCGCTGCTACGGCTCAACGTGGAAGCGCCCACGGCGGAAGACGTAGACGCACTCGTTACCGAGATACTGGGCATCGTCCGATCCTGACTGCCATAGTTGGAATAACAGGTTTTGCACGCACACAAGTTTCGATGAGGCTTGTTCCGAGAAAAGAGAAAGGGGGTGCGGTGTCATGACAGCGCCGACGCCCCTGTTGGATCTCGACGACGGTGACGCACTGGTTGCCGCGGACACCGTGGGAGTCCTTCGGTCCGCGGCGATGGGCGGCGCCCAGATCCGGGCCACCAGAGCCGCCGTCGAGGAGGGGGTTCTCGAACGCCTGCACGGTCTTCGGCCGCGCAGTGTGGTGGTGGTGACCGGCTCGGGACGGGCAAGCCGTGGCGCGGCGATCCTCACGGCGGTCCTCGCCGAACGGATCGGGTTCCCCCTCGTGCGTGCCGCCAGTACGCCGGTATGGGTCGGACCCCTCGACGTGGTCGTGGTGGCCGGCGACGACGCCGGTGATCCTCGACTCGTGCAGGCCATCGATGCGGCGGTGCGCCGGGGCGCCGAGGTGGTGGTGGCTGCACCCGATGAGGGGCCTCTGCAGGCGGCCGCGGCGGGGCGCGTGCTGATGTTCGCGCCCAGGGTTCGGGCTCTGACCCGTCATGGTCTGCTGCGGTACTTCGCGGTCCTCCTCGCGGTCCTGCGCGTGGTGGGATCCGAGCGGTGGGGAGACGAGGTGCCCGATCTCGAGCAGCTCGCCGACGCCGTCGACAGCGAAGCCCTCCGCGATCGACCGACGAACGAGGTCTTCCACAATCCGGCGAAGTCTCTCGCCTCGCGGATGCAGGGACGACGGGTCGTACTCACCGGCGACACGGAAAGCGCGATGGAACTGGCGCGTCACGGCGCCGAGGCGCTACTGCACGCGGGCCGGGTGGCAACCGCGTCCGAACTGTCGGACGTCCTGAGTGCGGCGAGCACCTTCCGTGCGCCGGCGGCCGTTCCCGATTCGATCTTCCACGATCCGGAACTCGACGGCCCGTCCTCTGCCAGTCCTGTCCGCACCTTTGTCTTCTCGGCCGAGGCCGAGCTGATGCTGACCGAACGCAAGACCGCGGTGCTGGGGGACGCCGACATCGTCGTCGCAGCTTCCGACGAGGGCCCCTCGCCGTCGCAGCGGTCGGAACTCGAGCAGGCAGCTGTCCTCGTAGGGCGGCTCGACATGACTGCCGCATACCTGCAGCTGATCGGCGGTATCTAGTGCACCGACTCGAAGGTGCGCTGCGATCCTATGCATGGGGATCGCGCACCGCTATCGCTGAGCTGCGCGGACTGCCCGTTCCGACGGCACATCCGGAGGCGGAACTGTGGCTCGGCGCTCATCCGGCGGATCCCGCACGCGTCGTCACCGACGAAGGGGAGCGGTCGCTCCTGGACTTGGTGCGCACCGAGCCGGAGCGCCAACTCGGTCGCCGCAGCGTCGAGACCTTCGGCGAACGCCTTCCGTTCCTCCTCAAACTGCTTGCCGCCGAGGAGCCGCTGTCGCTCCAGGCGCACCCGAGTGCGGAACAGGCCCGCGAAGGTTTCGCGCGCGAGAACGAGTTGGGCATCCCGCTCGGATCCTCGATCCGCAACTACAAGGACGACAGCCACAAACCGGAGCTCGTGGTCGCGCTGAGCCGGTTCGATGCCCTGGCCGGTTTCCGGGATCCGAAGCGGACGGTGGAGCTGCTCGACGCGATCGCGGTGCCCGAACTCCAGCCCTACGCCGGGCTCATTGCGGGGCAACCCGACTCGGACGGGTTGCGTGCCCTGTTCACCACCTGGATCACCCTGCCCCAGCCCGTCCTCAGTGCGCTGATGCCGCGTGTGCTCGACGGGTGCGTCGAGTATTTGTCGGGAGCCAAGGACGGCGACTTCGTTGCCGAGGTCCGAACCGCACTCGAGTTGAGTGAGGTGTATCCCGGTGATGCGGGCGTCCTCGCCGCTCTCCTGCTGAACAGGGTCACCCTCGAGCCTGGGCAGGCGCTCTATCTCGACGCGGGGAACCTCCACGCGTACCTGCACGGGATGGCCGTGGAGATCATGGCGAACTCCGACAACGTTCTCCGCGGCGGACTCACTCCCAAGCACGTCGACGTTCCCGAACTCCTCCGGGTGCTCGACTTCGATTCCGTCGACATCCCTGTCCTCGAGGCCGAGGAGTTGCCCGGCAGCGCCGAGCTCATGTACGTCTCGCCCGCTCCCGAATTCTGTTTGACGAGGATCGATCTGTCGTTGAACGGTGCTGTCGAACATCGCTTCCGGACGGAAGGTCCGCAGATTCTGCTCTGCACCGCGGGTTCGGTTCAGGTGGCGTGCGGTAGCGAGCGCCTCGATGTGGAACAGGGCAGTGCAGTCTGGATCGCCGACGAGGACCCCGACGTGTCGGTCACCGCGACATCGGACCGGGTCCAGCTGTTCAATGCGAGAGTCGGCGCACCCATCGCGTAGCCTGTGAGCCGCCTTTGCGGACCGAGGTCCGGGTGCGACGAGCGGTTCCGGCGGCCGTCCCATCTACCTCGAACCCGACCTGTTCAGGGCCGCCGAAGCATAGGCTGAACCGCAACTTTCGAATGAGGAGGCTGATGTGGCCATCCAGGACAAAGGCAGTGGACCGGAGGTGAGCGGTCGCGCCAATGGACTGTTCCGGACCAAGTCGATCGAGCAGTCGATCCGCGACACGGACGAGCCCGAGACCAAGCTCCGGAAAGATCTCACGGCGTGGGACCTCACGGTGTTCGGTGTCGCCGTCGTCATCGGTGCCGGCATCTTCACCCTTACCGCCCGGACCGCCGGGAACGTCGCGGGACCTGCTGTGTCGGCGGCGTTCGTGATCGCCGCAATCGCGTGTGGTCTCGCGGCCCTGTGCTATGCCGAGTTCGCGTCGACCGTTCCGGTGGCAGGCAGTGCATACACCTTCTCGTACGCGACGTTCGGTGAGTTCGTCGCCTGGATCATCGGCTGGGACCTCATCCTGGAGTTCGCCCTCGCCGCCTCGGTCGTCGCCAAGGGATGGTCCCTCTATCTCGGCGAGGTGATCGGCAATCACACGCCGATCGCCCAGTTCGGGTCGTGGAAATTCGACTGGGGCGCGGTGCTGATCGTCGCGGTTATCACCGTTCTGCTCGTCACCGGTACCAAGCTGTCGTCACGCGTGTCGCTCGTCATCACGACGATCAAGGTGGCGGTCGTGCTCGTGGTGGTAGTCGTGGGCGCGTTCTATATCGAGAGTGACAACTATTCGCCGTACATCCCGCCGTCCGAGCCCGCCGAGACCGGTGAGGGTATCCACCAGTCGCTGTTCTCCTATGTGACGGGCGCCGGTGGCAGCACGTTCGGTTGGTACGGGCTCCTCGCCGCGGCCAGTCTCGTGTTCTTCGCATTCATCGGTTTCGACATCGTTGCCACCACCGCCGAGGAGACCAAGGACCCGCAGAAGGCTCTGCCCCGCGGCATCCTGGGCTCACTCGCGATCGTCACCGTTCTCTACGTCGCGGTCACCCTGGTTCTCACCGGGATGGTCGACTACAAGGAGTTGGCCGGCGACACATCCAATCTGGCTACCGCCTTCGACATTCACGGCATCACGTGGGCGAAGAATCTCATCTCGTTCGGTGCACTGGCCGGTCTGACGACGGTCGTAATGGTGCTCATGCTTGGCCAGACCCGGGTGCTGTTCGCCATGTCGCGTGACGGCCTGATGCCGAGGCGTCTCGCGCCGACCGGCAAGCACGGCACGCCGGTCCGCATCACCGTGCTCGTCGGTGTCGTGGTAGCTGTTCTCGCCGGCTTCTTCCCGATCGGCACCCTCGAAGAGATGGTGAACATTGGCACGTTGTTCGCTTTCGTCCTGGTCTCGGTCGGCGTCATCGTGCTACGCCGGACCCGGCCCGACCTGCCCCGTGGGTTCCGCGTCCCGCTGGTGCCGTGGGTGCCGATTCTCGCGGTACTGGCCTGCCTGTGGTTGATGTTCAACCTCTCCGTCGAAACGTGGATCCGGTTCGTCGTGTGGATGCTGCTCGGCGTGATCATCTACTTCGCGTACGGCCGCAGACATTCCATGATGGGCAGGCGCAGTCGCGGCGAGGTGATCTGACCCGCAACCCGCCTCGGATATCCGGTCCGCCGGGAAAGCACAACGGTGCTTTCCCGGCGGATTTGTTTTGCCGCGACCTTCTTGATCGATCAAGTTTACAAAATTGTCTATTTGTATAGATCAAGAACGAAAACGCAGATAGTGTCTAACTCATTGGTGACCTGCCTCACGTATGAGGTGAAAGCGAAGGAGCGGACATGGCAATACGTCCACAGGCGGAACCGGCGATATCGACCGAACAGTGGCGGGACAAGAAGCGCTATTTATGGCTACTGGGACTCATACCGCCCACTGCGGTGTTTCTCGCGATCGGCCTCGTGTGGGCCTCGGGTCGAATCGGACTCGACGCGGTGGCGCCCGTGTGGTGGTGGATCGGCCCACTGCTCGTCTACGTCCTGCTGCCGATTCTGGACGTGTTCTTCGGCCCGGATGGCGAGAACCCGCCCGACGAGGTGATGGACCGGCTCGAGAACGACAAGTACTACCGGTACTGCACCTACGCCTACATTCCCTTCCAGATTCTCAGTCTCGTGACGGCCTGCTACCTATGGTCCGCATCCGATCTCGGGTGGCTGGGTATCGAGGGTGGCCTCGGGGTGCTCTCGAAGATCGGCCTCGCGATCAGCATCGGCTGTGTGGCAGGAATCGGGATCAATACCGCACACGAGCTGGGCCACAAGAAGGACGAGCTCGAACGGTGGCTGTCGAAGGTGACCTTGGCGCAATCGTTCTACGGCCACTTCTACATCGAGCACAACCGCGGTCACCACGTGCGGGTCGCCACGCCCGAGGATCCCGCGAGTTCCCGCATGGGCGAAACGTTGTGGGCATTCCTGCCGCGCAGCGTGTGGGGGAGCCTGACGTCGTCGTGGCGACTCGAGAAGGCCCGGCTGGACCGCCTGGGTAAGGGACCGTGGACGATTCACAACGACGTCCTCAACGCCTGGGCGATGTCGGTGGTGCTGTTCGGTGCTCTGCTGGCGACGTTCGGCCTCGGCATCGCACCGTATCTGGCGATCCAGGCCGTCTTCGGCTTCTGCCTGCTCGAGACGGTCAACTATCTCGAGCACTATGGGCTGCGCAGGCAGAAGACAGCCAGTGGTCGCTACGAACGTTGCACTCCCGAGCACAGTTGGAACAGCGACCACATCTGCACCAACATCTTTCTGTACCACCTGCAGCGACACAGTGATCACCACGCCAACCCGACCCGGCGATACCAGACGCTGCGGAGCATGGACGGCGCCCCCAATCTGCCCAGCGGTTACGCGAGCATGATTACGCTCGCCTACTTCCCGCCGCTGTGGCGCAAGGTGATGGATCCCCGGGTCCTCGCTCACTACGACGGGGACGTCACCCGCGTCAACATCCACCCCGCGAAGCGCGCCGCAGTTCTCGCGAAGTACGGAGCCCGGGCATGAGCGCGTACCGCTGTCCGGTCTGTGAGTACGTGTACGACGAGGCGACCGGCGCACCCCGGGAAGGATTCCCCCCTGGCACGCAGTGGGATTCGATCCCCGAGGACTGGTGCTGCCCCGACTGCGGGGTGCGGGAGAAGCTCGACTTCGAGAAGGCGGCGATCACAACAGGAGGCACGACATGACCGAGTACAAGCTCTACCAGTGTGTGCAGTGCGGGTTCGAATACGACGAGGCGCTGGGGTGGCCGGAAGACGGCATCGAACCCGGAACTCGTTGGGACGACATACCGGAAGACTGGAGTTGCCCGGATTGCGGCGCTGCGAAAGCTGACTTCTTCATGGTCGAGATCGAGCGGAGCTGACTTCCGGATGACAGTGCCCGGCGTGGAAACGTACCGGACGCACCGGCGTGCGGTGCCGGGCACTAATGTCGTGAACATGACTTCGTCGCGTGTCAGAGTGACCTACCAGGAGGCCACGCGGCTGCTGCTGCGTCAGTCGGTGCTCGACGCCATGCGCGATCTGTTGTTCGAGAAGGACTGGTCCGACATCACGATGTCGGACGTCGCGGCCGGTGCCGGGGTAAGCAGGCAAACCCTGTACAACGAGTTCAAGTCCCGTCAGGGGCTTGCGGAGGCATACGCCCTTCGGTTGGCGGACGAATTGGTCGATGCGGTCGACGAGGCGCTGGTCGCCCACGTCGGGCAGGGGCGAGCCGCACTGCTGTCAGGCTTCACCGCGTTCTTCGCCGCGAGTCTCTCCGATCCGCTGGTGCAGTCGCTGCTACGCGGTGAGACCAAACCGGACCTGCTGCGGTTGATCACGACCGAGAGTGCACCCATCATCGAGCGTGCATCGACGCGGCTGGCAGAAGTTTTCCACCGTAGCTGGGTGCGAGCGAGTGTGGTGGACGCGGGAATTCTGAGTCGCGCCATCGTGCGGCTGGCTATGAGTTACATCTCGATGCCCCCCGAGTCGGAGGCCAACGTTGCCGAGGATCTCGGTGCTCTTCTCGGACCTTTCGTGGACAGGGCAGTCGACGGGGCCGATCGGTTGGAAGGCTGAGTGCGCGGACGGTCGTCTGAGTGTCACCCTTCGGCGGCCGTACCGATAGCCTTGATCGAAACAGCAGCCAACCAGGAGAGGCAGATGACGACCTCAGTTTCAACCACGCCCGTGGCCGAGAGCCGTAACGGGATCGATTTCAAGGTGGCGGACCTTTCGCTCGCGGAGTTCGGCCGCAAGGAGATCCGGCTCGCCGAGCACGAGATGCCGGGACTGATGGCGCTTCGCCGCGAGTACGCGGAGGTGCTCCCACTGAAGGGCGCACGGATCTCCGGATCGCTGCACATGACGATTCAGACCGCAGTTCTCATCGAGACGCTCACCGCGCTGGGCGCCGAGGTCCGCTGGGCATCATGCAACATCTTCTCCACCCAGGATCACGCCGCTGCCGCCATCGTGGTCGGTCCACACGGGACGCCGGAGGAGCCGAAGGGAACCCCGGTCTTCGCGTGGAAGGGCGAAACACTCGAGGAGTACTGGTGGGCCGCCGAGCAGATGCTCACCTGGCCGGACGCCGACAAGCCGGCGAACATGATTCTCGACGACGGCGGCGACGCCACGATGCTCGTCCTCAAGGGTGCGCAGTTCGAGAAGGCCGGCGTCGTGCCCCCCACCGACGACGAGCAGGATTCCGACGAGTACAAGGTCTTCCTCAACCTGCTACGCCGCTCCCTCGAGGCCGACAAGGGCAAGTGGTCGAAGATCGCTGAATCCGTGCAGGGTGTCACGGAGGAGACCACTACCGGAGTTCTGCGCCTGTACCAGGTCGCGGCTGCCGGTGAGCTCACCTTCCCGGCGATCAACGTCAACGACTCCGTCACCAAGAGCAAGTTCGACAACAAGTACGGCACCCGCCACTCGCTGCTCGACGGCATCAACCGCGGTACCGACGTCCTGATCGGTGGCAAGGCCGCGCTGGTCTGTGGCTACGGCGATGTCGGCAAGGGCTGCGCCGAGGCGCTCCGCGGACAGGGTGCGCGCGTCGCAGTGACCGAGGTCGACCCGATCAACGCGCTGCAGGCGCTCATGGACGGCTTCGAGGTGAAGACGGTCGAGCAGGCCATCGGCTGGGCGGACATCGTGATCACGTCCACCGGCAACAAGGACATCATCACCTTCGAGCACATGAAGCAGATGAAGCACCAGGCCATCCTGGGCAACATCGGTCACTTCGACAACGAGATCGACATGGCCGGTCTCGAACGGTCGGGCGAGGTGACCCGTATCAACATCAAGCCCCAGGTGGACGAGTTCCGCTTCGGGGACGGTCACTCCATCATCGTGCTGTCCGAAGGACGACTCCTGAACCTCGGCAACGCCACCGGGCACCCGTCGTTCGTGATGAGCAACAGCTTCTCCAACCAGGTCATCGCTCAGATCGAGCTGTGGACCAAGCCGGACGAGTACGACAACGAGGTGTACCGGCTGCCCAAGCACCTGGACGAGAAGGTCGCGAAGATCCACGTCGAGGCACTCGGTGGCACGCTCACCAAGCTCACCAAGGAGCAGGCGGAGTACATCGGCGTCGATGTCGAGGGACCGTACAAGCCCGAGCACTACCGCTACTAGAGATGATGGCGTCCCCCGGTCCGCTGCGTGCGGGCCGGGGGATAGCCTTCTTCCCCGTGGGAACCACTTCTGTCGGAACGCTCGTAGCGCTCGAAGGCCTCGACGGCGCAGGCAAACGGACACTGGTCACGGCCGTCCAGAAGCGACTTGACGAGGCGGGGCTCCGGGTCGGCACCCTCGACTTCCCTCGATACGGTCGCTCCGTCCATGCCGATCTGGCATCGGAGGCGCTGAAGGGGGCACACGGCGATCTCAGCGGATCGGTGCACGCGATGGCGGTGATGTTCGCCCTCGACCGGTCCGGCGCGATCGCGGAGATGTCCGAACTGCTCGCCGGCTGCGACATCGTCCTCCTCGATCGCTACGTGGCGTCCAACGCCGCCTACGGGGCCGCTCGGTTGCATCAGGGCGCAGACGGCGAATTCGTGGACTGGGTACGGGAGCTCGAATACGGTCGCCTGGCACTGCCCCGGCCCGACCTCCAGCTGTACCTCGATGTGCCCGTGGCTCTGGCCGAACAACGTGCGCGCGGACGTGAGTCGGAAGACGCGAGCCGGGCGCTCGACGCCTACGAGCGCGACCGCGGGCTGCAGGAACGCACCGGTGAGGTGTACCGACAACTGGCCGCGGCCGACTGGATATCGCCGTGGTGGGTGCTGTCCCCGGACACCGATCCGCTCACGCTCGCCGAAAACCTGGCACTCTTGAATGACGGCACGGGACGCCGTGGCGTGAAAGAACACGGCACGCCGTAACGGCGAACGGGCTGTTACGGGCTCCGAAGATGCAACGATAGGGACATGAAGCCAAGGATTCTGGTTGTCGACGACGACACTGCGCTCGCGGAGATGCTCACGATCGTTCTCCGCGGCGAAGGTTTCGACCCGTACGTGGTGGGGGACGGGACCCAGGCGCTCACCGCAGTCCGGGAGACTCGCCCGGACCTGGTGTTACTCGACCTGATGCTGCCCGGGATGAACGGTATCGACGTGTGCCGGGTGCTCCGCGCCGACTCCGGTGTGCCGATCGTGATGCTGACGGCGAAGACGGACACTGTCGACGTGGTTCTGGGATTGGAATCCGGCGCGGACGACTACATCATGAAGCCGTTCAAGCCGAAGGAGCTGGTGGCGAGGGTTCGCGCGCGGCTTCGCCGGACCGAGGACGAACCTGCCGAACTGCTCAGCATCGCCGACATCGTCATCGATGTTCCCGCTCACAAGGTGAGCCGGGGCGAAGACCTGATTTCCCTCACACCCCTCGAATTCGATCTCCTGGTTGCGCTGGCCCGCAAGCCGCGGCAGGTGTTCACCCGTGAGGTTCTGCTCGAGCAGGTGTGGGGTTACCGTCATGCAGCCGATACCCGACTGGTCAACGTGCACGTTCAGCGTCTGCGCGCCAAAGTCGAGACTGATCCCGAGAATCCCGAAGTGGTTTTGACGGTCAGGGGGGTCGGCTACAAGGCCGGACCGCCGTGACAGGTGTTTCCCGATGGCGGCGTCGTGTCAACCGACGCGTATCGCCGATCCTTCGGTGGGGTCACTCACTGAGTAATACCCTCGCGCACACGTGGCGTCGCTCGCTGCAGTTGAGAGTGGTCGTGTCGACGCTGACGTTGTCGCTCATCGTCATCGTCGTCCTCGGAGTCGTGCTCACCAGCCAGATCACCGATCGGCTGCTCGAGACGAAGATCAACGCCGCGACCGAGGAGATGGACCGCGCTCGGAGCACGGTCGAAGGGCAGCTGGCCGGGGCCGAAGACACCAGTTCGCCCACCACACAGCTCGACGGTGCCCGCGCTGCACTCACCAACAGGGAGCCGGACGCCGGTCAGGATTCCGGATCGGCAGGCACATTCGACCCGGTGCTGATCGTGCCCGGTGACGGGTCGCGCGCGCCGACCTCGAGTGGTCCTGCGGATCAGATACCGGAGTCGCTGCGGGCGTTCGTGCAGGCGGGTCAGGTGAGCTACCAGTTCGCCACCGTGAACGACCCTGAGGGATACTCCGGCCCCGCGCTGATCGTCGGAAGCCCGACGGCCTCGGCCATCTCGACACTCGAGCTGTATCTCATCTTCCCGTTGGCGAGCGAGGACCGCAGCCTGTCGCTGGTACGCGGGACTCTGCTCGTCGGTGGCGCGGTGCTTGCCGTGCTCCTGGCGGCCATCGCGCTCCTCGTGGCCCGGCAGGTGGTCCTCCCGATTCGGTCCGCCTCCCGGATCGCGGTGCGGTTCGCCGACGGCCGTCTGAAGGAGCGCATGCCCGTGCGCGGTGAGGACGACATGGCCCGGCTGGCGATGTCGTTCAACGAGATGGCAGAAAGTCTGTCCAAGCAGATCACCCAGCTGGAGGAGTTCGGCAACCTGCAGAAGCGCTTCACCTCGGATATCAGCCACGAGCTGCGCACGCCGCTCACCACCGTGCGGATGGCGGCCGATCTCATCCACGACGGCAGCGACGAACTCGACCCCGTGCTCCGGCGCTCCTCCGAGCTACTCGTCGCTGAACTGGACCGGTTCGAGGGCCTCTTGGTCGATCTGCTCGAGATCAGCCGCCACGACGCCGGTGTCGCGGAGCTGGCGGCCGAGCAACTGGACCTGCGGATGTGCGCGCGAGCCGCCGTGTCCACGGTGCGGCACCTTGCGCGCGAGAGCGGGACGGAACTGATCGTCGACCTGCCGGACCAGGCTGTCATGGCGGAGGTGGATCCGCGCCGCGTCGAACGGATACTGCGCAACCTCCTCGCCAATGCCATCGACCACGGAGAGGGCAAACCGGTGCTGTTGCGTCTGCGTGCCGACGACAGCGCCGCAGCGTTCATCGTGCGTGACCAAGGTGTCGGGTTGCGGCCGGGCGAGGAGAAACTTGTGTTCAATCGGTTCTGGCGGTCGGACCCCTCGCGAGTGCGCCGCTCGGGCGGCACCGGACTCGGACTGGCCATCAGTGTCGAGGACGCGAACCTGCACGACGGCCGGCTCGAGGCGTGGGGTGAGCCCGGCCAGGGGGCTTGCTTCCGGTTGACGTTGCCGAGGGTGCGGGGCCGGAAGGTGGTCTCGAGTCCGCTGCCGCTCAAACCCGGCACCGGCAAATACGTTCAGGGACAGCCTTTCCCGGGGGACACGTCGATGCCGCTGCGTAACGACAGCCCCGAAACCGCCGTCGACGAATCCCGGACCGTGCCGCAGAAACGCGAGTTGCCTGAACACTCAGGGCCCCCCGGGCCACGCGAGCGCGAGAGTGCCCACGTCGGCGATCGTGAAGGGTCGCATACAACGGAGCGGGACGGATGATGCGCTCGGCGTCGTCGCCCGTGATCCGGTCGATCTGGGCTGCTGTGGTGGGAGCCGTGCTGGTCACGGTCGGTGGATGTGCCAGCCTGCCGGATTCGTCGACACCCCAGGCGATCGGCACCATTAACCGCGATTCGCCGGGATCGAGCGTGGCCGCACCTGCACCGGGCAGGGAACCGGACCTACTCTTGCGCGACTTCTTCAAGGCCAGCACCGATCCGTCGAGCCGCCACCTTGCTGCACGGCAGTTCCTCACCCCCGGGGTGTCCGGCAGGTGGGACGATGCGGCGAGCGCCACCATCGTCGACAAGGTCGACGTTCTGCCCGAGGCCCGGTCTACCGATCGCGCGACCTACACCATCCGTGCCAACAAGGTGGGGCAACTGGAACCGGGCGGACTGTACGTCGCAGAAGAGGGAAGTTTCGAGACGAAGATCAGTCTGGAGATGCAGGGCGGGGAGTGGCGGATCTCGGAGCTGCCGTCCGGGGTGATTCTCGACCGGGCCCAGTTCCTCAACACCTATCAACGGAAATCGCTGTACTTCCTCGACCCTGCCGGGACGACGGTGGTGCCGGATCCACGCTGGGTGTCGGGCGCGCAGGATCAGATGGCGGCCCAATTGATGGGTCTGCTGATCGACGGGCCGAAGTCGGCACTCGCCCCGGCCGTGCGTAACGAGCTCGGCGAGGGTGTGTCGATCCGGGGACCGATCACGAAGGCGGACGGGCGCACCGCTCAGGTGGGTGTGGGGCTAGGGGGCATCCGGATCGACTTCTCCGGTGTACGGCCGATGGATCAGCAAGCGAAGGGTTTGTTTGCGGCGCAGGTGATCTGGACCCTCGCGAACGCGGAAATCTCCGGTCCCTACGTGCTGCTCGCGGACGGTGAGCCCTTCGACGATCGTTTCCCCAACGGCTGGACCACCGCCGACGTCGCGTCGATGAATCCGTTCGCGACCTCGAGTGCCACAGTGGGTCTGCATGCCCTCCGCGACGGGTCGATGGTGAGTGTCACCGAGACCGGGGTGACCCCGGTGCCGGGATACTTCGGTTCGGCGCGGAACATGCGTTCTCTCGCGCTGTCGCAGGACGGCAAACTCGTGGCCGCCGTCGCGGACACCGGACGTCCACCGCCCGAGCCGGCGAGCGCCCTGATGGTCGGCGCCTATGAAGACGGGGCGGCGTCCGTGCTCGAAGGGGGCGCGATAACCCGTCCGACGTGGGCGCCCGACAACTCGGCGATCTGGGCGGCGGTCAACGGCAATGCCGTGATCCGGGTGCTGCGCGAGCCCGGAACAGGGCGGACCTCGGTCGAGAACGTGGATGTGGGTGCCGTCACGGCGCTGGGGTCTACCATCACCGAGCTTCGGCTCTCTCGCGACGGTGTGCGTGCGGCGCTCATCGTGGACGGCAAGGTGTATTTGGCCATCGTGGCCCAGAAGCCCGGTGGCGGGTACGCCCTCACCAACCCGCGCGCGGTGGCGATCGGCCTCGGAAGTCCGGCTCTGTCGCTCGACTGGAGCACGAGTGACACGATCGTCGTCGCACGTGCGGCCTCGGATATTCCGGTGGTGCAGATCGCGGTCGACGGCTCACGGATGGACGCCCTGCCGAGCCGTAACCTCACGGCCCCGGTGGTGGCTGTGGACGCCTCGACGACGACGGAGTTCGTCGCCGATTCGCGCGCCGTCTTCCAGTTGAACAACAACGATCCGGCGGGGGATCGGTACTGGCGAGAGGTTCCCGGGCTGACGGGCGTGAAAGCGATACCGATTCTGCCGGGCTGATTCCGGCGGGGCGAGTCTGTCGGTGGGGGTGCGGAAGATGACGGCATGCGCATACTGCCCGGCTCACGGACGCTGCTCGATCTGATTCTGCCGGCAGAATGCGGTGGGTGCGCAGATCCGGGTACGCAATGGTGCCAGGGCTGCGCCGCCGAGTTGGCGGACGATCCGATTCTCCTGCAGCCGCGGGTCGATCCGGGAGTTGCGGTGTGGGCGTTGGGTCCGTATTCGGGTCCACGTCGCCGGGCGGTGATCGCTGCGAAGGAACGGGGCCGACGCGACCTCGCGGTGCCGCTCGGTTCCGCTGTCGCGGGCGCACTCGCGCGGCTGCACCAGTGGGGTGAACTGGCGCCGCCCGAGGTCGCGCCGGTGGTCCTCGTCCCCGCTCCCACTCGTTCGCGGGCGGCCAGGATGCGGGGTGGCGACCCCGTAACCCGGATCGCTGTCGCCGCGGTGGGAGCGTCGCGGGTGTGTCCGGCGCTGGCCATGCGCAGAGGGGTGCGTGATTCCGTCGGACTGTCCGCGGATCAACGTAGAGTAAACCTCGAGGGTGGTGTTCTCCTCACCCCGCGCGGCCACCGATTCGCACAGCATTTGTGTTCGGAAAGGTCTGCGGCGCAACGTAAGACGGTAGTCCTGATCGACGACGTCTCGACCACGGGGGCGACCGCGGCCGAGTCGATCCGGGTGCTGTCCGGCGCCGGCATTCCGGTTTCCTCGGTGGTAGTCCTGGCCGGTGTCGGCTGACCTCGCGGCGAGGCCGCGACAATCTCGGTGTCGGTCGTATGAAATTGCGCCGAACAGTGGCACTCGCGCGAGTTACGTACTAGCGTCGCGGACACACCCGAAACACAGGTAGGAGGTGGTACTTCGAACCTGGTGCCGGGCGGACCCCTTCCCGGCATTGCTCAAATCCGCCGCCGCCCATTTCGGGGCGGGGCCGTAATCGGGAGGTACGAGTGACGACCCCTTCGCAAGCTTCGGTTTTCATCGACGAACGCACCACGGATGCACAAGAGAAGACCGATGCCCCTAGCGCCGATATTGTCGTCAAGGGACGCAACGTCGAGGTTCCCGACCACTTTCGTGTGTACGTCTCCGAGAAGCTGTCGCGCCTCGAGCGCTTCGACCCCTCCATTTTCCTGTTCGATGTCGAACTACAGCACGAACGCAATCGACGCCAGAGGAAGAGCTGCCAGCGCGTCGAGATCACTGCCCGAGGCAAAGGGCCGGTAGCCCGAGCCGAAGCGTCGGCCGACAGTTTCTATGCAGCATTCGAGTCGGTCACCGCGAAGCTCGAGAGCAGG
Source organism: Rhodococcus sp. USK13 (assembly GCF_018343855.1). Taxonomy (NCBI): domain Bacteria; kingdom Bacillati; phylum Actinomycetota; class Actinomycetes; order Mycobacteriales; family Nocardiaceae; genus Rhodococcus; species Rhodococcus sp. USK13. The sequence goes on from NZ_CP069242.1 coordinate 3,523,723, forward strand.
CTCCGCCGCACCAAGGACCGAAAGAAGGTCCATTACGGGGAGAAGACCCCGGTATCGGTGGCAGAGGCCACTGCTGCACTCGCCGAGGACGAGAGTCTCGGTATCAACCCCGACATCTCCCTCGACGGCCAGGAATCGCAGTCGCACGAGCACAGGCCGGGTCAGGTGGTGCGGACCAAGGAACACAAGGCCACACCGATGACCATCGACGACGCTCTGTACGAGATGGAGCTGGTAGGACACGATTTTTTCCTGTTCCACGACAAGGAGTCGGACAAGCCTTCCGTCGTCTACCGGCGGCACGCGTTCGACTACGGACTCATCCGCCTGGCGTGATCTGCACTCGTCCCACGTGACGGTGTGAGCGGTCGGTCTACTCGTCCGCACCGAAGAGCGCCTACCATGGAATCCGGCCGGGGTTCTCGGACCTCCGGCCGGATTTTGTGTGTCACCCACCCACCGCCGAAGATTGAGGACGAACAAGACTGTGCCGTCGCTGTCGCTATCCAAGCTGCTCCGTGTTGGTGAAGGTCGCATGGTCAAGCGGCTCAAGCACATCGCCGACCACGTTTCCTCGCTGTCGTCCGAGGTCGAAGACCTGACCGACGAGCAGTTGCGGGCGAAGACCGACGAGTTCCGCTCGCGATACCGCGACGGTGAATCGCTCGACGAGTTGCTCCCCGAGGCGTTCGCGGTGGCCCGCGAGGCGTCGTGGCGCGTCATCGACCAGCGGCACTTCCATGTGCAGATCATGGGTGGGGCTGCGCTGCACTTCGGCAACATCGCCGAAATGAAGACCGGTGAAGGCAAGACCCTCACCTGCGTTCTGCCCGCCTATCTCAATGCCATCGCCGGCGACGGCGTCCACGTCGTGACGGTCAACGACTACCTCGCCAAGCGCGACTCGGAGTGGATGGGACGAGTTCACCGTTTCCTGGGTATGGAGACGAGCGTGATCCTGTCCGGAATGTCTCCCGCCGAGCGGCGCGCGGCCTATGCCGCAGACATCACCTACGGCACGAACAACGAGTTCGGATTCGACTACCTGCGCGACAACATGACGCACTCGCTGGACGATCTCGTTCAGCGTGGTCATGCCTTCGCCGTCGTCGACGAGGTCGACTCCATCCTGATCGACGAGGCCCGAACCCCCCTCATCATTTCCGGACCCGCCGATGCGTCGAGTAAGTGGTATGCGGAGTTCGCGCGTATCGCGCCGATGCTGAAGCGAGACGTCCACTACGAAGTCGACATCCGCAAGCGCACGATCGGTGTGCACGAAGCGGGCGTCGAGCTCGTCGAGGACCAGCTCGGTATCGACAACCTGTACGAGGCTGCCAACTCGCCGCTCGTGAGCTACCTCAACAACGCCATCAAGGCGAAGGAGCTCTACACGAAGGACAAGGACTACATCGTCCGCGACGGCGAAGTGATCATCGTCGACGAGTTCACCGGTCGTGTCCTCGTCGGTCGCCGCTACAACGAGGGCATGCACCAGGCGATCGAAGCCAAGGAGAAGGTGGAGATCAAGGCCGAGAATCAGACGCTCGCCACGATCACGCTGCAGAATTACTTCCGGCTGTACGACAAGTTGTCGGGCATGACGGGTACCGCCGAAACCGAGGCCGCTGAGCTGCACCAGATCTACAACCTCGGTGTCATCCCGATCCCCACCAACCGGCCGATGGTCCGCGTCGACAACGGTGACCTCATCTACAAGACCGAAGAGGCCAAGTTCGACGCCGTGGTCGACGATGTGGTGGAGCGGCACGAGAAGGGGCAGCCCGTCCTGATCGGCACCACGAGCGTCGAGCGGTCCGAGTATCTGTCGAAGCAGTTCACCAAGCGGGGCGTGCCGCACAACGTGCTGAACGCGAAGTTCCACGAGCAGGAAGCCACCATCATCGCCGAGGCAGGCCGGTCCGGGGCTGTCACCGTGGCAACCAACATGGCCGGTCGTGGAACCGACGTGGTGCTCGGCGGCAACCCCGACATCATCGCGGACATCGCCCTGCGCAAGCGGGGACTCGATCCCGTCCACACGCCCGAGGAATACGAGGCGGCGTGGGACGAGGTTCTCGAGCAGGTCAAGGCGGAGGTGAAAGCCGATGCGGACAAGGTCCGGGAAGCGGGCGGACTGTACGTACTCGGTACCGAGCGGCACGAGTCCCGGCGAATCGACAACCAGCTTCGTGGTCGCTCCGGACGTCAGGGCGATCCGGGCGAGTCACGGTTCTACCTCTCGCTCGGTGACGAGTTGATGCGACGGTTCAACGGCGCGGCGCTCGAGTCGATCATGACCCGGCTCAACCTGCCCGACGACGTTCCGATCGAGGCGAAAATGGTCTCGAAGGCCATCAAGAGTGCACAGACGCAGGTGGAGCAGCAGAACTTCGAGATCCGGAAGAACGTTCTCAAGTACGACGAGGTGATGAATCAGCAGCGCACGGTCATCTACAAGGAGCGCCGCCAGATCCTCGAAGGCGAGGACATGGAGGGCCAGGTCGAGAAGATGATCACGGACGTGGTCACCGCGTACGTCGACGGTGCCACTTCCGAGGGGTACGTCGAGGACTGGGATCTCGAACAGCTGTGGACCGCGCTGAAGACGCTCTACCCGATCGGCCTCGACTACAAGGAAATCGTCGGAGACGGCTCCGACGGTGAGGTGAAGGACGTCACCAGCGACGAACTCCGCGAGATGCTTCTCGAGGATGCACACCAGGCGTATGCACGCCGGGAAGCAGAAATCGACGCCGCAGCCGGTGCGGGTGCCATGCGCGAACTCGAGCGGCGGGTGCTGCTGAGTGTGCTCGACCGCAAGTGGCGCGAGCACCTGTATGAAATGGATTACCTCAAAGAGGGAATCGGTCTGCGTGCGATGGCGCAGCGCGACCCGCTGGTCGAGTACCAACGCGAGGGTTTCGACATGTTCACCGGCATGCTCGAGGGCCTGAAGGAGGAGTCGGTCGGATTCCTGTTCAATCTGCAGGTCGAGGCCGCTGCGCCGCAGCAGGCGGCCGCCCCCGGCGTCAATGTGACGGCGTCCTCGGCGGCCGCGACGGCGTCTGGTTCGCCGACGCCCGCTCCTGGCCGGCCGCTGCCCACCCAGGAGGCGGCACGTCAGGCTCAGGGCACCGCTGCACCGTCTGCCCTGCGCGCGAAGGGACTGGACGAGGCGGAGCCGCGTGGTCTGACCTATTCGGGTCCGGCGGAGGACGGCAACGCCCAGCTCAGCCGCCGCGGCACCGGCAGCGACACCAACTCGGACCCGGGAACCCGGCGCCAGCGACGTGATGCTGCACGGTCGCAGTCGAAGGGTAAGAAGGCGCCGCGGTCCAAGCGCAAGCGCTGAGCCGCTTCGTCAGCCGACCACCATTGAGGTGACGATCCAGCCCGTGTCGGATTTCCGTTCGACACGGGCTGCTATCACGAACACCCGCGGTCCCCGTCCGTAGGTGCCGAAGGCCTCGAGTGTGTTGTCGTCGAGTACCCGAAGGTGGACACGGAGCAGGGTTGCCACTCCGAGCCGTCTCGACGGTGACTCGGCAAGAGCGAGAGTCCGTGCCACGTCCAGCAGTGAGGGAACGATCACGGGCCGCAGCTGCCGCACGTTGCGCCGCCGATCCAGTACTTCCAGCACCAGCCGGAATGCGTGTTCGGTGAAGCGCTGTGCGTCGGGTGCGGCGCGAGGACGAGTGACGTCGGGCGAGGAGCGCGGCGAGGTGCCGGAGTGCGCCGAGCTACGCGCCGGTGAGGAGTGACGGCCCCGACCCGGTGCTCGCCGGGTGCCGGACAATACGGCCGGACCGGCCGCGCCCAGCGCCTCACCGGCCGCCGGTTCGTAGTTGGGCACGCGTGACAGGAACGTGTAGGACTCACTCATTTCTTCCCCCCGGTTTCGGCATGAGACGGCCGTCGTAGCGGCCATCCTTGCACGGATTCAACGGTCGTGTCGCCGAACCACGCAGGGAACCTTAGGGTGGGGTCGTGCGGGGATTGATTGTGGACGTCGGTGGTGTGCTCGTGGGCCCCGGTTCGGACTTCGACGGGCTGTCGGCGGTCCTCGCCGACGCGCGGCGTCGCGGCGTCCGGACCGCGATCCTGAGTAACGACCCCGGCGGTCCCGGGGGTGAGTGGTTGCGGAAACTCGGTGACGGCCGGCTGGTCGACCGGGTGGTGCTGTCCGGCGATGTCGGTGTGGCCAAGCCCGATCCGCGCATATACCGGTTGACGGCCGAAGTGCTCGGTTTGGAACCGCGGGACTGTATCTTCGTCGACGACCTGGCGGTCAACGTTCGCGGTGCGGTGGCTGTCGGGATGGTGGGTGTGCACCACGTCGACGGCGTGGTGACCGCGAGCGAGCTGGCGGTGCTTCTCGACGTGGATCGAGACGGAATGCAAGGGGAACAGGCGTCGACATGGTGACGAGACTGACAACGCAGGACGCGTCGTTCTATTTTCTCGAGGCAAGTAGCACGCCGATGCACGTCGGTTCGCTCGCCATCTTCCGCAAGCCCCGAAATGGGTTGTCCTACGAGGAGTTACTTCGTCTCGTCGAGGAACGCCTGAGTCTGGTGCCGCGGTACCGGCAGAAGGTGCGGGAGGTGGCGTTGGGATTGTCACGTCCGGTGTGGGTGGACGATCAGGATTTCGACATCGAGTACCACGTCCGGCGATCGGCGTTGCCGAAGCCGGGTTCGGACGCGCAGCTACATGATCTGGTCGCGCGCCTCACGTCGCGGCCTCTCGACAACACCCGCCCCCTGTGGGAGATGTACTTGGTGGAGGGCTTGTCGAACAACCGCTTTGCGATCTTCACCAAGTCGCATTCCTCCCTCGTCGACGGGGAGACGGCACCCGAAATCGGTCAGGTCATTCTCGATTCGGCGAAGACACGCAGACCCATGGCGGAGGAATTGTGGATGCCCAGCCCGGAGCCGAGCGAGACCACCCTCGTCGCCGGCGCCCTCGCCGACATCCTGGCGCGGCCCGGGGAGGGGCTGGCGTCGTTGCGAATGACCCTGAGCGGCATGGCGTCTGCGTTCGGCGAGACCGTGCGCGCGGTGGGGAAGTTGGCCGCTGTGGTGCGTACCGCCACACAGGTCGCGCCCGCGACCCCGCTGAATGCGACCATCTCCCGTAACCGGCGCTTCGCCGTGGTCAAGACCGAACTGGGGGATTACCGAAAGATCCGCGCACGGTATGGGTGCGAGGTCAACGACGTCATCCTCGCCGTGGTGTCGGGTGCCCTGCGGAACTGGTTGCTCTCGCGCGGCGAGCCGGTCGCCGAATCGACCACGGTGCGCGCCATGGTACCGATGTCGGTGTACGTCGACCCCGACACGGACGTAGACCTGGGCCAGCGTGGTGAGTGGTCGGATCCGCGGAGCATGGTGTCGTCGTTTCTCATCGACCTGCCCGTGGGGGAACCGAATGCGGTGGTGCGACTCTCACACGTGGCGCATGCGATGGAGGCGCACGCGAAGCAGAGTCGGCGCGTGACGGCTCAGACGCTCGTGCGGCTGTCCGGGTTCGCGCCTGCCACCCTGCACGCGATGAGTGCCCGTGCGGCGAGCAGCTTCTCGCAGCGGATGTTCAATCTGATGATCACCAATGCGCCCGGTCCGCAGATGCCGCTGTACGTCGGCGGAGCGCGCATGCTCGAGATGTACCCGGTGTCGCCGCTTCTGAAAAATCAGACATTGAGCATTGCGCTGACCTCTTACGACGGCAACGTCTACTACGGTTTGAATGCAGACCGTGATGCGATGGCCGATGTGGACGTGGTGGCGGCGCTGCTGTACCAATCTCTCGAGGAGTTGTTGGATGCCAGCCGGTGAGAAGTCCGCGTTGCGAATGACGGGTGACACATGACGAGGGTGTACGTTCCCGCGACGATCGAAATTTTGCACGAGCTGGTGACCGAGTCGAAGTTCGATCCGATGAGCCGGACCGCGTTCGCTGTGACCGCCACCCTGCGTGAGGCTTACTCGTCGGGCGACGACGAGGAGCTGGCCGAGGTGGCGATGGGTGAGGCCGCGCGGGCTTCGCTCCGGTTGATCGCGGGCCGGTTGGCGGAGGGCGGCGACGGCGTCCGTTTCCGGCGGGTGGTCGTGGCAGCAGACGTGGACGACGTCACGCCGCGCCCCGATCTCGACGATGCCGTGGTGCGGTTACCGGGGCCGGTGACTCTCGCTCAGGTGGCGTCGGTCCATGTCGATCTGGCGGAGGCCGAACCGGACATCGAGCGGGCCGTCGCGGCGATCGACGAGGCGGACCTCGGCGACCCGGATGCGGAATTCGTGCTCGGCGACGCCGAGGATCACGTGCTCGCGTGGTATGCCACCCAGGAGATTTCTTTTCTCCTGGAATTGCTCTGACCTCAGGGTCGTCCCGGGAGGACCGCATCCCTACCTCGAGGTAACCTACGGTACCGTAAGTCGGTAACCTACGGTAGCGTAGGTCACGATGAGACAGGTGGAGGTTTGATGGGTCTGAAGGATTGGATCGAGGCGCCCGCAGCAGCGGTGGTGCCCGCCAAGCGGTCCAAACTCAATTGGTTGCGTGGTGCGGCCGCACGGCTCACGACGCCGTTGCTCCCGGACGATTATCTACATCTGGCCAATCCGCTGTGGTCGGCCAGGGAGCTGCGCGGCCAGATCGTCGACGTGCGCGCCGAGACGGCCGATTCCGCCACGATCGTCATCAAGCCCGGCTGGGGATTCGACTTCAACTACGAGCCCGGTCAGTACATCGGCATCGGACTTCACGTGGACGGCCGATGGCACTGGCGTTCGTATTCGCTCACCTCCCCGCCCAACTGGGACGACAAGCTCATCTCTATTGCGGTCAAGGCGATGCCCGAGGGATTCCTGTCCAGTCACCTCGTCAACGGCGTGCCGTCCGGGACGATCGTGCGACTCGCGACGCCTACCGGGAACTTCGCCCTGCCCGACCCCCCGCCGGAGCGCATCCTGTTCCTCACCGCCGGCAGCGGAATCACTCCGGTCATGGCCATGCTGCGCACGATGAACCGCCGCGGCCAGCTTCCCGACGTGTTCCACGTCCACTCGGCGCCCACCGATGCCGACGTCATGTTCGCGGAGGAACTGACCCGCCTGCACGACGAACACGACGACTTCCGGTGCAAGATCCAGCTCACCCGCACCGAAGGCAAGTTTGCGCTGTCCTCCCTCGACGACGTGTGTCCGGACTGGCGGGAGCGGCAGACGTGGGCCTGCGGGCCGCTGCCGATGCTGGACGAAATCGAGACGCTGTGGCGGGACGAGGACATCGAGGATCGCTTGCACCTCGAACGGTTCGCGGTCTCCCGGGCGGACACCTCGGGTCAAGGCGGCACCGTGACCTTCGCCAAAGCGGACAAAGTGATGACGATCGACGGCGCCACCACCCTGCTCGAGGCCGGCGAGAAGGCCGGGGCACTGCTGCCCTTCGGCTGCCGGATGGGTATCTGCCAGACCTGCGTCGTGCCGATTCTGTCGGGACATGCCATCGATCTGAGGTCCGGGAAGCAGCACGCCGAGGGAGACCGCGTCCAGACGTGCATCTCGTCCGCGGCGGGCGACTGCACACTCGACGCGTAAGCGTCGGCGTGTTGTTCATCTGTCTCGGCTATTCTCGGAGTCTCTGACCAGACGGAGGAGCACGGTGGCAATCACCGACATCAAAGAATTCACACACCTCACCGAAGCGGACATCGAATCGCTCGGGCGGGAGCTGGACGCGATTCGGCTCGATGTGGAGGATTCGCGAGGCGTTCGCGACGCCCGCTACATTCGCCGAGCGATCCGGACCCAGCGGCTGCTGGAGCTCGGTGGCCGGCTCGCGTTGTTCGGAAGCAAGTACCGCCCGGCCTGGCTCGCCGGCACCGCCATGCTGTCCCTCTCGAAGATCATCGAGAACATGGAACTCGGCCACAACGTGATGCACGGCCAGTGGGACTGGATGAACGATCCGGAGATCCACTCGATGTCCTGGGAGTGGGACCAGACGGGTCCGTCGGAGCATTGGAAGCGCGCCCACAACTACTCCCACCACACGTTCACCAACATCGTGGGAATGGACTCCGATGTGGGTTTCGGCATTCTCAGGATGACCCGCGACGAGGAGTGGCGGCCGATCAATCTGCTGCAGCCGATCGCGAATATCGTTCTGGCAGCTACCTTCGAATGGGGTATCGCGCTGCACGACCTCACGTTCGCGGCCGAGCTCGAGGGTGTGGAGAAGGGTCAGCTCAACTCGCAGGCGAACAAGGATTTCGCACGCAAGATCTTCCGTCAGGTCGGCAAGGATTTCCTTCTCTTCCCGGTGCTCGCGGGACCCGCATGGAAGTCGACGTTGTCGGCGAACGCCACCGCCAATCTGGTCCGCAACCTGTGGGCGTACGTGGTGATCTTCTGTGGCCATTTCCCGGACGGTGCCGAGAAGTTCACCGTGGAGGAGTACGAGAACGAAACCCGGCACGAGTGGTACCTGCGACAGATGCTCGGGAGCGCCAATTTCGATTCCGGTAAGGTCATGGGTTTCATGAGCGGGAACCTCAGCTACCAGATCGAGCATCACCTGTTCCCGGATCTGCCCAGCAACCGCTACCCCGAGATCGCGGTGAAGGTGCGGGCGCTGTGTGAGAAGTACGACCTGCCCTACACGACGGGCTCGCTGGCCAAGCAGTACCTGCTGGCGCTGCGCACCATCCACAAACTTGCGCTACCCGACTGGATGCTCAAGGCGACGGCGGACGACGCTCCGGAGACCTCCTCGGAGCGCAAGTTCCGCGACGCTCGCGACGCTGGTGCCGCCATGGTCGAAACGCTGCGTACGGATCCTGTGACGGGGCAGCGCCGAGGTCTGCTGTCGGCCCTCCGGGCCCGCGCGGAGGCCAAGATTCCTCGCCGTCGACGGTGATTCCCATCACACCTACGCTGAGGTAACCTACGGTGTCGTAACTTACGGTACGGTAGGTCATGTCAGCGCCTACGGGTGTGAACTGTCGACCCAGCCAGGAGGAGGTTCCCCATGGCGATTGCAGACGTCAAGGAATACGCACATCTCACCGAAGCCGACATCGAGGCGCTCGGACGCGAGCTGGATGCGATCAGGCGCGATATCGAGGAATCCCGCGGCGAACGTGACGCACGGTACGTCCGCAATACCATTCGGTTGCAGCGGTCGCTCGAAATCGGTGGCCGGGCCGTTCTCTTCGCGAGCAAACGCCGCCCGGCCTGGTTGGCGGGCACCGCCATGCTCGCCCTCTCGAAGATCATCGAGAACATGGAACTCGGCCACAACGTGATGCACGGCCAGTGGGACTGGATGAACGACCCGGAGATCCACTCCACGTCGTGGGAGTGGGACGTCACGGGGCCGTCCGCCCATTGGAAGCAGACCCACAACTACATTCACCACAAGTACACCAACGTCCTCGGTATGGACGACGACGTGGGATACGGGCTGCTGCGTGTCACCCGTGATCAGCGGTGGAAGCCGTTCAATGCCGGCAACCTCGTGTACAACACCTTGCTGGCACTGTTCTTCGAATACGGCATTGCGGCCCAGCACCTCGAGCTCGGCAAGGTCGCCAAGGGGCGCGTGCCGAAGGAGGAGACTCAGCGCAAGCTCCGCGAGGTCGGCGAAAAGATCGGCAAGCAGATCCTCAAGGACTATGTCGTGCACCCGGCGATTACCGGCCCGGCGTGGAAGAGCACGCTGACGGCCAACGTCAGCGCCAACATGATCCGCAATGTGTGGACCAACGCCATCATCTTCTGCGGTCACTTCCCGGACGGTGCAGAGAAGTTCACCAAGGCGGACATCGACAAGGAAACGCCCGCCGAGTGGTACCTGCGCCAGATGCTCGGTAGCGCAAACATCGAGGGCGGCAAGGTCATGGACTTCATGTCCGGCAACCTCAGCTACCAGATCGAGCATCACCTGTTCCCCGATCTGCCGAGCAACCGCTACGCCGAGATCGCGGTCCGCGTGCGTGAGCTGTGCGACAAGTACGACCTGCCGTATACGACGGGACCGTTCCTCGTGCAGTACGCGAAGTCGTGGCGCACCATCGCCAAGTTGTCGCTGCCGAACAAGTACCTCAAGGCCACGGCGGACGACGCACCGGAAACCGCGTCGGAGCGCAAGTTCGGTGGAAAGACCACAGCCACAATCGATCCCGTGACCGGTCGTCGGCAGGGGCTCCGCAGCGCGATCCAGCGCTCACGCGGGCGCCGCGGCCTGCGTGCGCTGTTGTCGCGCTAGAAGAAGTTTTCACCGGGCGCGGTTCGCCCCTTCGTCACCACGCTTCGTTGGAAGCGATCGCGGTGAGGAGGTGGCGGACCGCGTCGACGCGTCGGGCCGCTTTCCCTTCGAGCTGATCGAGCGCGCACTCCGGATCGGCGGGCGGGCCCAGATGGGTGCACCCGCGCGGGCAGTCTTCGATCGCCGCGGCCAGGTCGGAGAAGGCGGCCACCACATTCTCGGGGGAGATGTGGGCAAGCCCGAACGACCGGATTCCGGGGGTGTCGATCACCCATCCACTCGTCGGTAGGGACAGCGCCACGGATTGTGTCGAGGTGTGCCGCCCTTTCCCGACCCCGGACACCACACCCACCGCCCGATCGGCATCCGGAACGAGCCGGTTGACCAGCGTGGACTTGCCCACACCGGAATGACCGATCAGTGCGGTGAGCTTTCCCGACAACATGGTCATGACGTCGTCGACGGGATCGTCTCGTCCGGCGACCACCACGGGAACATCGAGATCCGCGAAAGCGCTCGCGAATTCCTCGGGCGGCTCGAGGTCACTCTTGGTGAGGCAGATGATGGGGTTCAACCCGCCGACATAGGCGGCGACCAGCGCGCGCTCGACGAAACCGGTGCGCGGTGGGGGATCGGCGAGCGCGACCACGATCAGCAACTGCTGGGCGTTGGCGACGACGATCCGCTCGTACGGATCGGTGTCGTCGGCCGTCCGGCGCAGAACGGTGGAGCGCTCGGCCACCCGCACGATCCTGGCGAGAGTGTCGGGCTTGCCGGAAAGATCGCCCACTACACTGACCTGGTCTCCCACCACGATGGGGGTGCGGCCCAATTCTCGGGCGCGCATGGTGACGATCAGGCGCTCTGGATCGCCGCCCAGTACGCAGCCCCACCGTCCCCGGTCCACCGACACGACCATCGCCGACTCCGCGCTCAGGTGCTCCGGTCGGGTCTTGGTCCGCGGCCGCGTCCCCCTACCCGGACGGACCCGCACATCGGACTCGTCGTACTCGCGGCGGCTCAGAAGCTCGCCTTCCGACCGGTGCCCGCAGCTGCGGTCACCATTGCGGCCCAGAGGTTTTCGAAGCCCGGCAGCGTCTTGGCCGTGGTGCCCACGTCCTCGACTGCCATGTCGTCGACGACGAGTCCGATGATGGCGCCTGCCGTCGCCATCCGATGATCGGCGTAGGAGTGCCACGTCCCGCCGTGCAGCGTCGTGGGAACGATGGTGAGACCGTCCTCTGTCTCGGTGACGTTCCCGCCGAGCGCGTTGATCTCGGTGGAGAGCGCTGCCAGCCGGTCGGTCTCGTGACCGCGCAGATGCGCGATTCCCCGCAGATGGGAGGGCCCTTCGGCCAGGGCCGCCAGGGCGGCGACGGTGGGAGTGAGTTCGCCGACGTCGTGCAGATCGATGTCGATTCCGGTCAGTGTGCCCGGTCCGGTGACCGTCAACTCGTCGCCGTCGAGCCGCACCTGCGCACCCATGGCGAGGAGAATCTCGCGTATCGCATCACCGGGCTGTGTTGTGCGGCCGGGCCAGCGTGGCACCGTCACCTCTCCGGCGGTGACGGCGGCCGCCGCGAGGAAGGCCGTGGCGTTCGACAGGTCCGGTTCGATCGCCCAATCGACGGCCCGGATCACGCCTGGACGCACCCGCCACGTGTCGGCGTCACCGCCGCTTGCCGGCGTGGACACCGCGACACCGGCTGCGCGCAGCATCTCGACGGTCATCTCGATGTGGGGCATCGAGGGAACGGACTTGCCGTCGTGGTGCACGGTGACACCTTCGTCGAATGCAGCCGCCGACAGCAGCAGGCCCGAGACGAATTGTGAGGAACCGGACGCGTCGATCGTGACGTGTCCGCCTCGGAGCGAGCCGCGGCCTTCGACCGTGAACGGCAGTGCGTTCCCGTCGATGTCCGCGCCCAGGCTGCGCAGCGCGTCGAGAATGGTGCCCAAGGGGCGTGTGCGGGCCTGTTCGTCCCCGTCGAACCGGACCGTGCCCGACGCGAGTGCCGCCACCGGTGGCAAGAAGCGCATGACCGTGCCCGCCAGACCGCACTCCACCGATCCACCGCGGAGGGGTCCGGGGGTGACCTCGAGCGTCGTGGTGTCGTCCTGCTCTTCGACAGTGATCCCGAGAGTGCGGAGAGCGTCGATCATGAGGTCGGTGTCGCGACTGCGGAGCGCACCGCGCAAAGTCGAGGGGCCCTGCGCGAGCGCGGCGAGGATCAGTGCACGGTTGGTGATGGATTTCGATCCGGGCAGGACAACCGTCGCAACGACAGGCTCTTCGGCGCGGGGGGCTTTCCACAGGCTCAGGCTCACGGTCTCCATCTTCGCCTACGCGAGGGGTGAGGGGCACGGCTGGGCGGCGTGTCGGGTGGGTGGATGGACGGCTCGGCACGGTGTCGGTGGTCCGTGCCATTCTGGTGGGTATGTGTGGCAGGTATGCGACCACTGCGGATCCGGCAACGCTGGCGACCGACCTCGATGCCATCGACGAGGTGGGGGAGGAGCCGGGTCGACCGGATTTCAACGTCGCCCCGACCACCGAGGTACTCACTGTCCTCGACCGCCACGACGCGCGTCGTGTCCGGCGGATGAGGTGGGGGCTCGTCCCGCCGTGGTCGAGGAAAGTCGGCGGCGGACCCGTCCTGTTCAACGCCCGCGCCGACTCGATCGACAAACCCGCGTTCCGGAACGCGTTCACACACACGCGGTGTCTGGTGCCGATGGACGGGTGGTTCGAGTGGAAGAACGAAGCCACAGGCGGCCAGGGACGGGCGTCGCGCCGAACCGAGAAGATTCCGTACTATCTGTCGCCGCAGGACGGTTCCCGTCTGTACGTGGCAGGGCTGTGGTCCGTATGGCACGACCGGTCGGTGTGCGCCCCCGCACCTGTCCTGAGTTGCGCCATCGTCACGGTCGACTCCGCTGCCCAGTTGGCGGATGTGCACGATCGGATGCCGCTCGTGTTGCCGCGCGACCGGTGGGACGCCTGGCTCGATCCTCGGCAACCCGCCTCGGCCGACCTACTCACGGTCTCGACCGACGCCATCGCCGACATCGGGATCCTCCGGGTGTCGACCCGAGTGAACAACGTCCGGAACAACGGACCCGAGCTACTCGAGCACGATCCGGGCATGCCCGACCAAGCGCAGGCCGGAGAGCAGCTCAGCCTGCTGTGACGGCGGCGACCACCGCTCCGCTCAGCCGCACCAGGTCGGCTGGAGCGAGTTCGATCTCCACACCCCGGCGACCCGCACTGCACAGCACCCGATCCCAGTTCATGGCGGAGGCGTCGATCACGGTCGGAAGGATCTTCCGCTGCCCGAGCGGCGAGATGCCCCCGAAAACGTAACCGGTCGACCGCTCCGCCTCGCTCCGCTCGGCCATCACCGCTCTACCCGCCCCGAGTGCCGCCGCTGCGGCCTTCAGCGACAGCATGTCCGGCACCGGCACGACCGCGACGGCGAGCTTGCCGGTGTCGAGTTTGATCACGAGGGTCTTCAGAATTTGATGGGCCGCGACCCCTACCGTTTCGGCGAGCGCGTCGACGGCCTCGGAGCCGTACGACTCGGCGCGCGCGTCGTGCGCATAGCTGTGTACCCGGTGCGCGACGCGCTGTTTACCGAGCAGGGTGGTCGCGGGGGTCGCAGTTCCGGCCATGGATGAACACTGTGCCATCTCGTCCCGGCGGCCTCAGGAGTACGTCCCGGGAACACAGTCGGGGGCAGCCGTGTTGGTACCGGCAGAAGCAAGCGTCCAGTGAAGGGAGTGGTCCTACTCGTGATGGCCACGGTAGCGGAGCCCACGTCGCGTCTGCAGTTGGCGGTAGCCTTGACGCCCACGGCGACCGAAGGGATCAGCGTGCACGAACATGACCGTCCGAAGGCAGACCGACCCGAGCCCCAGGACGAGTTGATCGCGCGTTTCGAAAGGGATGCGCTTCCACTTCTGGATCAGTTGTACGGTGCTGCGCTGCGGATGACGCGCAACCCTGCGGATGCCGAAGATCTGGTGCAGGAAACGTACGTGAAGGCCTATACGGCATTCCGGTCGTTTCGTGAGGGCACCAATCTCAAGGCCTGGCTGTACCGGATCCTGACCAACACCTACATCAACTCGTACCGGAAGAAACAGCGGCAGCCCGCGCAATACCCCACCGACGAGATCACGGACTGGCAGCTGGCAGCGACGGCAGAGCACTCGTCTACCGGTTTGCGGTCCGCCGAGGTGGAGGCGCTCGATGCCCTTCCCGACGACGACATCAAGGAGGCGCTGCAGGCGCTTCCGGAGGAGTTCCGGATGGCCGTCTACTACGCCGATGTCGAGGGATTCCCGTACAAGGAGATTGCCGACATCATGGGTACCCCCATCGGGACCGTGATGTCGCGTCTGCACCGCGGACGTAAGCAGCTGCGCGGCCTGCTGAGTGACGTCGCACGTGAACGCGGCTTCAACCGGGGTAACGGAGAGCTGCCGGCCGAGGCAGCCGTAGGTGCGGATCAGGAGGTTTCCCGGTGAGCGAGCAGGACGAATTCGAGCAGCTCGACTGCTCCGCGGTGATCGCCGACGTCTGGCTGATGCTGGACCGCGAATGTGATGCGGCCTCGCGCGCGCGGCTGCAGCGGCATCTCGACGAGTGTGGCTCCTGCCTCGAGGCCTACGGGATCGAGGAGAAGGTCAAGAGCTTGGTGAGCCGCAAATGCGGTGGCGAGCACGCCCCCGAAAGCCTGCGGCAGCGGCTCTCCGTCGAGTTACGGCGGACCATCCTGATCACAGAGACCGAACGCGAGACTTAGGGCGTCAGACAAGCAGTCAGGGGCCGGAAAGCGTGCTGCTTTCCGGCCCCTGATGTGCGTTCTACGGCGCGTCAGGCGTTGGGACGCTTGCCGTGGTTGGCGGCATTGCCCTTGCGACTGCGCTTCTTGCGACCACGCTTACCCATGAGTAGATCTCCCTTCTTTTCACTACAGTGTTCCACGTGTGGTTGGGTGTCTGTGCAACAGGGCTTTCTCGACCCCGGGAGTAAGGATCACGATGGCAGAAGACGTGCGCGCCGAGATGGTGTCGACGGTGTATCAGGTTGTGGTCAGTGCGGGTGACGAGGTGAAGGAAGGCGACACCCTCGTCATTCTGGAATCCATGAAGATGGAAATTCCCGTCATCGCCGAGGAGCCCGGCACCGTCACCTCCGTGGATGTCAAGGTCGGCGACGTGATCCAGCAGGGCGACCTCATCGCCGTCATCTCGTGAGCTGACTCGAAGTCCCCTCAGCCGATGTCCACCCTGAGCGATCTGCTCGCCGAGCACACCGATCTTCCCGGGTCCGCCGTCGATCACCTGCAGAGAGTGGTCGGGGAGTGGCAACTCCTGGCCGATCTGTCGTTCGCCGACGTGCTGCTGTGGGTCGAGGATTCTGCGTCCCCGAAAGAAACGCGGACGGTGATCTGCGTCGCCCACTGCCGGCCCACCACTGCGTCGACCGCGTATCCCGAGGACGTCGTCGGAACGGTGGCCTCGGAGTCCCAGCATCCGCAGGTGTTGCAGGCCCTCGTCGAGGAGCGGGTTGTGCGGCCGACGGATGGTGGCACGCATGCCGGTCTGCCGCCGCGGGGCGAGGCCGTCCCGGTGCGCTGGGGCGGCGAGGTGATCGCGGTACTCAGCCGGGACACGAACCTGTCGCATCAGCGGGCGCAGAGCCCGCTCGAAGTGGCTTACCTCGACTGCGCCGAAGACCTGTGCCAGATGATCAGCGACGGTACCTTCCCGATCCGGGAGTCGCGGTCGGACACCAATTCCAGTCCCCGCGCCGGCGACGGCTTCATCCGCCTCGACACCGAGGGTCGCGTCGTCTATGCCAGCCCCAACGCCTTGTCCGCCTATCACCGCATGGGTCTGAGCTCCGACCTGGTGGGACGCAACCTGGCGGCCACGACGCGGTCACTGGTCACCGACCCGTTCGAGTCGCAGGAGGTTGCGGGCTATATCCGCGACACGCTGGCAGATATCCCCGGCAGGCGGATGGAGATCGAAGCGAGGGGAGCGACGGTGCTGTTGCGTGCGCTGGTCCTCAAGCCCGGCGGTAAAAGGGTGGGCGCTGCCGTCGTCGTCCGCGATGTCACGGAAGTCAAGAGGCGCGATCGAGCGCTCCTCAGCAAGGATGCGACGATCCGTGAGATTCATCACCGGGTCAAGAACAATCTGCAAACGGTGGCCGCCCTGCTCCGTTTGCAGGCGCGGCGCACCAACAACGAAGAAGCGCGCCAGGCGCTGACGGAATCCGTGCGCCGGGTCACCTCGATCGCGCTCGTGCACGACACGTTGTCGATGTCCGTGGACGAGGAAGTGAACCTCGACGAGGTCGTCGACCGGCTGGTACCGATCCTGTCCGACGTGGCAACCGTGAGCACACCCATCAAGGTCCGGCGTGAGGGAAGTTTGGGGGTGTTCTCCGCGGAACGGGCCACACCGCTCGTCATGGTCCTGACCGAACTCGTGCAGAACGCCATCGAGCACGCCTTCGAACCCGGTGCACCCGGGACGGTCACGATGCGCGCCGAGAGGTCCGCACGCTGGCTCGACGTGGTGATCCACGACGACGGGAAAGGCCTGCCGCCCGGTTTCAGCCTCGAACGTTCCGATCGTCTCGGCCTGCAGATCGTCCGGACACTCGTGGCCGCCGAACTGAACGGTTCCCTGGGCCTGCACCCGGGAACGGACGGCGGAACGGACGCAGTGCTGCGGGTTCCGCTGGGCCGCCGCGGACCTCGGTACTGGAACGCGACGTGACGGCCCCCAAAAGCAAGAGGGTGCACAAAGCAAGAGGCCCGGCACCATGTGGTGCCGGGCCCGTCTTCCTCGAAGTACTTCTATACGGTCGTGCGGGCCCGCGTGCGCGCGTTACGGCGCTTGAGTGCGCGTCGCTCGTCTTCGCTCATACCGCCCCAGACACCGGCGTCCTGGCCCGACTCGAGAGCCCAGGAGAGGCATTCGGCGGTGACCGGGCAGCGGTTGCAGACAACCTTGGCATCGGCGATCTGCGCGAGAGCCGGACCGCTGTTGCCTACGGGAAAGAACAACTCGGGGTCTTCGTCGCGACAGATTGCCTTGTGGCGCCAGTCCATCCTTCTGCTCCTTAACTGGGTGCGTAATGCACCATTTTGTCTTGGTGAGTTCATCTGTGCGTAGAGAATGTTTCCGCACTGTTGCTTGTGAATGCTTTCACGAACTGGCGGGATGTCAATAGAAATCCGCCGCACCGTGGGGGAACTCACTTACTAAGGTCGCCCTATGAGGCGCGCCGTCCTTTGTACCCCATGGCAGCCCGGCCCGCGAGGTGGAAACCCGATTTCTCGAGGTCTGCTCAGGATCTGGGCGCAACCACGTCCAGGGCCTCCGGCACCGACACGAACTCCACGTCGTTGCACAGGCCGATGTAATCGCCGTCCATCTGCAGTCCGATCGGCCGGGACGCCGAGATTCGCACCGACGGCACGTCGTCGACCCTGATGAGCTTCTTCGCGCGCGGACTGGCACCGGGGGTCAACAACTGGCGGGCCACACGAAGTGTGGTGACGATCGACGTGGAGGTCATGGCGAAGATGCCGAGCCCACTGTCGTAATTCGTGTCCGGGTTGGTGTGGACCTCCCGTTTGTTCAGATACGTCCACGGACTGGCATTCGACACGAATGCGTAGTGGACGCCCTCGACCCGTTCCTGCCCGGGAACGTGCACCGTGAGCGTCGGCTCGGCGTTCTTCGACCGGAAGAAGACCCGGACCGCTGCCCGCACGTACTGGGCAGGCGTGGCCGGTCGGCCGTTCTTGCGGTGGGCGTCCACGGCCTCACAGACCGCGGCGTCCCACCCGAGACCCGCGTTGAACGCAAACCAGCGGTTGTCGCAGTGGGCCAGACCGATCCTGCGCAGCTCCCCGCGCGCCAGCAGGGCGATGAGCTGGTTGGTGGCATCGACAGGATCGGCGGCGATGCCGAGTGACCGGGCGAACACGTTCGCCGAACCTCCGGGTACGACGGCGATCGGCGGAACCGGTCCCACCGACTCGACTCGTGTCGACCCCGGCGGGGGCGTACCCAGGAGGCCGTTGACGACTTCGTTGACGGTGCCGTCGCCGCCGTGGACGATGATCAACCCCATTCCGTCCACACAGGCCTGCTGCGCGAGTTCGGCGGCGTGGCCGCGGTGCGTCGTGTGCGCCACCGTCAATCGCACTCTGCTCGACAGTGCATGAGCGAGGAGGTCGCGCCCGGCGGGGGTCGTCGAGGTGGCATTCGGATTGACGATCAGCAGCGCGCGCACAGGGACCAAGACTAGTGGGGCGTTGTGCGTCACCGTCCCGAGCCTGCCGGCGTCTCGGTGTTCTAGGCTTGCCGCGTGCCGAAGCCGCCTCTCAGCCAGTCCACGCCCGCAACGGTCCGCTCCGCGGGTGCACTGGTGTCGCTCGAGGGTGCCGTCGCCGTCGGGGTGGCCGTCGTGCTGGTCGTGCGTGGGCTGCTCGGCCACGATCAGAGTGTGAGCAGCGGCTACGGAACCGCGGCATGGTTCGCCATCCTCGGTGGCGCAGTGCTCGCCGCGGGCGTGGCGTTGATCTTCGGCAGGCGCTGGGGTCGGGCCATCGCGATCGTCGCGCAGTTGCTCCTGCTCCCGGTGGCGTGGTCGCTTCTCACCGATTCACACCAGCCCGTGTTCGGTGTCCTGCTCGGGGTCGTGGTGATCGGTGCTCTCGGCTGCCTGTTCAGCAGCCCCACGTCGAAGTGGATGGCCGCCGAATACGGTCAGGACGAATGACAGTCAGCTCACCTCGGATGCCAGCTTTCCCAGCGGGTCCCCGGTGAGCCGGTAGGTGGTCCACTCGTCCTGAGGATGAGCGTCGAGCGATTCGTAGAACTCGATCGACGGAGTATTCCAATTGATCACCGACCACGACAGTCGCGTGTAGCCGTTGTCGATGCACTCCTTGGCGAGTGTGGCGAGCAGCGCTTTGCCGTGCCCGGCACCTCGTTCGGAGGGGCTGACGAACAGGTCCTCGAGGTAGATACCGTGGGTGCCGTCCCACGTGGAGAAATTGCGGAACCAGACTGCGATGCCGACCACGCGCCCGTCGTCGCTCTCGGCGACGTGCGCAAAGGTGGACGGCTGCGGTCCGAAGAGCGCGTCCTGCATTTGCTCTGCCGTGACGGTGCACGCGTCGCGCGCCTTCTGGTGTTCGGCGAGCTCGTAGATCATGGCCGTGATGGCAGAGACGTCCTCGGGTCGTGCGCGTCTGATCATCGGGAACCTTCCTCGATCGTCACGTTGTGAGTGACCAGTTGTTGTGCGCCGTGCTCGAAACCCAGTATCGAGTAGGCGCCGGGAGACAGTGCGAATCGGCGCCCCTCGCTTACCGGCAGATCCGCCCACCGCGCGATGAGGGCGCGAGAGAAGTGGCCGTGCCCGACGAGGATCACGTCGCGGTCGGGAAGCTGCGAATGGGCAACCGAGAGGACGAGATCGCACCGGGCATGAATCTGCTCCGCCTGTTCTCCGCGCGGACAGGGATGAGTCCACACCGTCCAGTCGGGCACCTTCGTGCGTATGTCCGGCGTCGTCAGACCCTCGTAGGCGCCGTAGTCCCATTCGACGAGCGCGTCCCACGTGCGGTGGATCTTCAGTCCCGCGAGCTGAGCGGTGTCCTGGGCGCGGCGGCGGGGGCTGACGATCACGAGTGGATTGCGCAGTCCCAGAGCGTCGAGTGCGGTGCCCAGCGTCCGGGCCTGCCGTTCGCCCACGTCGGTGAGCGGGATATCCGTGCGACCTGTGTGTTTACCGGCACGCGCCCATTCTGTCTCGCCGTGCCGGAGGAGGACGATCCGACGTTCTGACGGCGAATCACTCGGTGGCATTGATCCATCATGTCAGTCGAATCGCGTGTAAGGCTCGCCTCGAGGGGCGAAGTAGGACAGGATCGAGCCGTGACAACGGTTCTTGCAGTGGCAAATCAGAAGGGTGGGGTCGCCAAGACCACCACCGTCGCTTCTCTGGGTGCGGCGCTCGTTGCGCTGGGCCACAAGGTTTTGGTGGTCGATCTCGATCCGCAGGGATGTCTGACCTTCTCCCTGGGCCACAATCCTGACCGCCTCGAGGCCTCGGTCCACGAGGTGCTGACCGGCGACCTCGCTGCGAAGGATGCCGTGATCCCCACCGAGGACGGTGTCGATCTGCTTCCTGCCACGATCGACCTGGCCGGTGCGGAAGCGTTGCTCCTGATGCGTCCCGGGCGCGAGTTCGCCCTCAAGCGCGCTCTGGCATCGCTACTGGACGACTACGACACCGTCATCATCGACTGCCCGCCGTCGCTCGGGGTGCTCACGCTCAACGGTCTCACTGCTTCGCAATCGGTGCTGGTCCCGCTGCAATGTGAAACGCTCGCCCATCGCGGTGTGGGCCAGCTGCTGCGGACGGTCCGGGAGGTCCAGCAGATCACCAACCCCGACCTCGTGCTGCTCGGTGCACTGCCCACGCTCTACGACGCCCGGACCACGCACAGTCGCGACGTACTGTCCGATGTGTCCGACAGATACGATCTGCCGGTCCTGTCGCCGCCGATTCCGCGGACCGTCCGGTTCGCGGAGGCGACGGCGTCCGGCGCCACCGTTCTGGCAGGGCGCAAGAACAAGGGTGCGCAGGCCTATCGTGACCTGGCGGACAACCTGGCGAAGCACTGGGCCGGGTCCGAGCTGGTCACGTTCTCGACTGGAAGTGCCGAGTAAGGTCCTCAGGGGTCGGGTTCCAGGCCGCAGGCCAATCCTGTTGCCGGAGTAATGCATCCGTGCCGCCGTCGGCGAAAACGACACTTCCGCAGAGGAGTGTGGAGCCCGGTCCCACCAGGAACTCGACCACGGCTGCGATCTCCTCGGGCCGGCCGCGGCGTCCCAGTGGTACTGGGTAGAAATCCAGGGCTTTCGCCAGCTCGGGGTCGAGGTCGGGCCCGTTCGTCATCGGTGTGTCGATCATCCCCGGTGCGACGGCGTTGAGGCGGATCTTCCGCCCGACCCATTCGGTGCGGACGGCTTCGCGCCGGACCCACCAGGCCAGCGCCAGCTTGGACGCCGGGTATGCCGGAATGGCGGTGGCCTCGTCCCCGAGTTCCAGGGCTCTGGCCTCGTCGCCATCGAGGCATGCGGCTACGAGGTGTTCCGAGATGCCCGGTTGGGTGGTAGTGCTGCTCGACGAGATCACGACCACCGACGCACCCTCGGCCCGCTCGAGCGCCGGCCGCAGTCCGGTGGCGAGGTCGACAGCGCCGAAGTAGTTGACAGCGACGAGTGTCCCGCCGGGAGCGTGGGAGAGCGGTCCGAGTCCCGCACAGCACACGAGCCCGTGCACGACTCCTTCGCTGACCTCGGTTACTGCCGCCACCGCCGCAGACCGGCCTTCAGGGGTCGACAGGTCGGCGACGACGTGGGTGTTCGCGAGGTCGACACCGATGACGTTGTGACCGGCCGAGATGAGTAGCTGACCGGTGGCGGCGCCGATGCCTGACGCGGCGCCCGTGATCACGTAGGTTGCCATTGAAGAATTAGAACACGTTACAGCTCGCGCGAGGGCGGAGTTCTGCTCGGATCGTGCCACTTCGCCATAATGAGCCCGGAATCCCGTGGTTCCGGGAGAGCGATGCACAACCGCCGCGCGACCACGCACTGGAAATCAGCCGACGCGTTCCGGCGGCTCTACCCCGACGTCGATCTCGACCCCGGGGTGCTCTATACCCACGAAGGCGCGGTGCTCACCGCGGCGGGTGTGGCGTCGGGAATCGACCTGTGTCATTACATGATTCGGTGCGACCACGGGGCGTCGGTAGCGAACGAGGTGGCCAGAGGCACCGTGGTGCCGCCCCATCGGAGCGGGGGGCAGGCCCAGTTCATCACCGAACCCGTTCCGGAGACCGGAACAACCTCGACTTCGGCTGCGCGGGCCTGGGCGTTGTCCCGGCTCGACCAACCGGTGTCCCTGCGCGAACTCGCTGCGCAGGAGTCGATGAGTGTGCGCACGTTCACGCGGAAATTTCGCATGGAAACTGGCATGTCTCCGACCCGTGGCTCGTCGAGCAGCGCATCAATCGTGCCCGGGAATTGCTGGAGAACACCGACCTGCCGGTCGACGAGGGCGCGGACGCATCAGGTTTCGGCACCGCCACCTCCCTGCGGCAGCATCTGGGACGCACACTCGGGGTGTCCCCGACTGCATACCGGGCCACCTTCCGCTGACCGGACGCGTCGTGTGTGTGCGCATTTGTCCAAGCCTCGGGGGGTCGGGCCACGTTACCGTCACAGGCATGACGCCACCGAGCACGATCCCGAAAATACGGGCGCAACCGCTCGTCTCCGTAGCCGACGTCGAACGGGCCGCCGACTGGTATTGCCACGTCCTCGGAGCGGTGAGCGGCCACGGGGGATGCGAGTACGAGCAACTTCTCGTCGACGGCGTTCTGATCCTGCAATTGCACAGGATCGACCTCGGCCACCATCATGGCGCGCTGTGCGACCCGGCGCTCCCGAGGGGTAACGGGGTGGCGATCTGGTTCGAGGCCGGTGACTTCGACGATGTGCTGACACGAATACGAGTTTCGGATGTCGACATCGTGACCGACGTTCACTTCAACCCCAATGCGGGCCACCGGGAGATCTGGTTGCGTGACCTCGACGGCTACCTTGTTGTGATCGCGGAATCCTCCACCCCGTCAGCTTAGGACGGTGATCCGGTCGCCACGTTGCTCGATGACGAGGTCGCCCGCCACAGCGGTGGTGATCGGTCCCGTACCGGGATCGCGTTCGACCGGAATGGTTCTCAGCCGCGCACCCGTCGACAGGTCGAGAACAGCGATCCCGTTGTCGACCGGCACGAGGAGGCTGCCCGCCATCACGGCCCCGGGACCGAGGGCGCCGGGAAAGCTCCACCGTGGCGCAAGATCTGCGGCGCCCAAAGTCACGA
Organism: Rhodococcus sp. USK13; assembly: GCF_018343855.1. Lineage (NCBI taxonomy): Bacteria > Bacillati > Actinomycetota > Actinomycetes > Mycobacteriales > Nocardiaceae > Rhodococcus > Rhodococcus sp. USK13. The sequence goes on from NZ_CP069242.1 coordinate 3,546,998, forward strand.
CATCGGAACCCGTCCACCACGTGACGACGGAACTGCTTGCCGCAGTGACCGAATCGGGCCCCACTGCAGAGGTGAGAGAGTACTCGGAGACTGCGTTGCCGGTGCCGTCGAACAGACCGATCCGCGGACCGGTGGACTTCCCGCCGGGTAGATAGACGGCAATGGTTTCACCGGACACGCCGAGAACCCGAGCACCCTCGACCCCTGCCTCGACGCCGGCGAGGACGCTGGACCCGTACTCTTCGGGCTCTTGATTGTCCTTCGGTGACGGGTTCATGACGGTCAGTCGGTCACCCTCCTCGCCGGGGCAACGCTCGAGCACGGCGAGCCGGCTACTGCTGGAACCGACGTCGAGCAACGTGCATCCGCTGCGAGGCTGTTTGCCGGGGTTGACGGGTGCGCCGACGCGGCCGTATTCGACGGTGCGCACCAAATCGGAGCGCCACAGCTCGAGTCGGCTGTTCCCACGCGCGGTGACATAGGTTCCATCCGCCGACAACATCACCTCGGGGTCGGCGTCACTGGAACGCTGCGCTACCCGGGCACCGGTGCCGCCGTCGAGTTCCGTCACCTGAGAGCACCCTCGCTCGTCGCGGTAGACCGCCACGACTTTGTCCCACGAGGCGGTCACACCGCACAGCTCACGATCCCGGGAGTACCGCCACAGCTCGTCACCGGACGTACGGTCACGTCCGACGACGTCACCACCGTCCGCGGTCACCACGGCGCCGGCGGCGACGAGAGGTGCAGTGGGGACGGCGCTCGACGCTTCCCACAGCGGATCGAGATTCTCGGGCACGGCCAGAGCCGTGACGAGTGCAGAGGGCGGCTCGGCCGCCGTCACCGAAGTGGTGCCCCTTGCGTCGCTACGGAACCACACGACGACCAGGGCGACCGTCACAATCAGTGCGATTCCGGCCGCGACGGCGAGATCGGCGCGCGAGCGCCGCTCAGGTGCGAGCACGGTAGTAATTTACTCCGCGTTCGTCGTGGCGCCGACCTTCGAGGTCCGGCGGCGACGACGACGGCGCGGCGCGGATGCACCGTCACCCTCGGTGTCGCCGGAAGCAGCGGATTCGGGGGCCGTCGTCTCGGCTGTGACCGACTTGGGGCCGACACTGTCGGTAGGATGCCCACCCCGTGTGCGGCGCCGGGCACGGGTGCGAATCGGGCGAGGAGCCCGCTCGGTGCTGTCGCCGTCCTCGACGGGCGCGGGCTTCTCGGCTTTCGCCGCCGGAGCCGCCTTCACCGAGCCGGTCGTCCCCGCCGGGATCGACAGCTCTTCGTACAGGTGGGGTGAGCTGGAGTAAGTCTCGACGGGGTCCGGGATGTCGAGGCCCAGGGCTTTGTCGATGAGCTGCCACCGCGGAATGTCGTCCCAGTCCACCAGCGTGACCGCGATGCCGGTGCGGCCCGCCCGGCCGGTGCGGCCGATCCGGTGGACGTACGTCTTCTCGTCCTCCGGGCACTGGTAGTTGATGACGTGGGTGACGTCGTCGATGTCGATGCCGCGGGCCGCGACGTCCGTTGCGACCAGTACGTCGATCTTGCCTGTGCGGAACGCCTTCAGCGCCTTCTCACGAGCGACCTGATTGAGATCGCCGTGGACGGAGCCCACGGAGAAACCGCGCTCGGCGAGATCGTCGGCGACCTTCTGGGCGGTGCGCTTGGTGCGGGTGAAGATCATCGTCGCGCCGCGGCCCTCGGCCTGCAGCACGCGGGCCACCATCTCCGCCTTATCGAGCGCGTGCGCCCGGTAGATGTGCTGGCTGGTCCGGTCGTGCACCGCAGAGTCGTCGGCCTGCTCGGCGCGGATGTGCGTCGGCTGGGTGAGGAACGTGCGGGCCAGCGTGATGATCGGACCCGGCATGGTCGCCGAGAACAGCATCGTCTGACGCTTGCCCGGCACCATCCCGAGGATGCGCTCGATGTCGGGCAGAAAGCCCAGGTCGAGCATCTCGTCGGCCTCGTCGAGAACGAGGACCTCGACCTTGCCCAGGATCAGATGACCCTGGTTGGCGAGGTCGAGCAGGCGGCCCGGGGTGCCCACGACGACGTCGGCGCCCTTCTGGAGCGTTGCGATCTGCGTTTCGTACGGGCGGCCACCGTAGATGGCGAGAACCTCGAGCTTGTTCTTCTCGCCCTTCAGGTACTTCGCCGCGTTGTCGAGGTCCTTGGTGACCTGAATGCACAGCTCGCGGGTCGGCACGATGACCAGTGCCCGGGGGGTGCCGTCGAGCTTGGCCGTTCCGGTGGTGCCACTGGAGATGCGGTGAAGCAGCGGGACACCGAAACCGAAGGTCTTTCCCATGCCCGTGCGGGCCTGACCGATCAGGTCGTCGCCTGCGAGGGCGAGCGGCAGGGTCAGTTCCTGGATGGCGAACGTGCGCTCGATGCCCTGCTCGTCGAGAGCCCGGACGATTTCGTCACGAACACCGAGTTCGGCAAAGGTGGGAGCAACGTGAGTGGAGTCGAGCTGCGCAGACAGCGTGGTCTCGGTCGCGTCGTCTTCATGGTCGACAGTGATCTTGCTCAGGGGACTAGCCTTCCTCGTAGCTGCACGCACGCACGAGGTAAGGGCCAGGCCGCTGTTCGGCCCGATTTCCCAGTCGACGCTTGTCGAGGTCCTCTTCCGAGTGATCCTGCCTCTGCCTCAGCGCGGAAATTCGAAGAATTTCGGCGAGGCGCGGCTGGGACCGTCGATCAGGTGCGCGCACATTATCGGTGGAGAACCGCTGACCACATCGTGAACGCGATCAGTGCCGGACCGGCGTTCGATGGTGACGAACGTGGCGACGAGCGGTTATCCACCATCATTGTAGCCGGACAACGCCCGCTCGCCGGTTGCTCATGGGGAATGTCACTCCCCGACGCACTAGGCTGGGGCGCCATGGAGCCCAACACGCCTGCCTCGTCGAACTCGACCATTCCCGCTGATCACCCCGGTGTCAGCGAACTCTTCGCGGTCCTTGCATACGGCGAGATCTCCGCCTTCTACCGGTTGTCCGAGGACGCGCAGATGGCGCGAACCCTCGAGGGTAAGGTCGCGCTCGCCAGCATGGCAGCCGCCGAAATGGGCCATTTCGAAATGCTCGAGCGCGCGTTGACCGCGCGCGGATTCGACATCTACGAGGCCATGGACCCGTTTGTGCGCGCGTTGGACAACTACCACGCCTCGACGACGCCCTCCACCTGGCTCGAGGCGCTCGTCAAGGCCTATGTCGGTGACGGAATCGCCGCCGACTTCTACCGCGAGATCGGCCATTCCTTGCCCGCCGAGGCGGCCGGAACGGTCGAAGAAGTGCTGTCACAGACGGGCCACTCGGAGTTCGTCGTACACGAGGTGCAGCGGGCGATCGCCGCCAGCAACCGGGACAAGGACCGCCTCATGCTGTGGGGCCGGCGTCTGCTCGGTGAAGCGATCACGCAGGCGCAATTCGTGTTGGCGCAGCGCGAGGCCCTGACCGATCTCGTGATCTCCGCGTCGGGAGACCTCAATGGTGTCGTCGCCTTGTTCGACCGCATGCAGAAGATGCACGCCGAGCGCATGGCGGTGCTCGGTCTCGTGTGACATCGCCCCATGCGGACGCCCTGTTCGCTCAGGGCACAGCGCACCTGCGCGCCCCGGCGGGGCCGACTGCATTAGCCTGGCCAGGACAGCTGATGTTTCTCGGAGAGTTCGGAGGTTGACCGTGGAGGTCAAGATCGGTGTAATCGACAGCCCACGTGAGCTCATCGTCAGCAGCGAGCAGACCCCGGACGAGGTCGAGACACTGGTCTCGGGCGCCCTCGGCGGCGGCGACGGGATCCTGTCTCTGCAGGACGACAAGGGACGCAAGTTCCTCATCCAGGCGGCGAAGATTGCGTACGTGGAGATCGGTCCGTCGGATATCCGCAAGGTCGGGTTCGCTCCCACTGCGTGACGGTGTACGAGAAAGGGCCCGCAGCCGTAACCGGCTGCGGGCCCTTTCTCGTACACCTAGGTTCTAGCGCTGCTCAGGATGCAGCGGCACGCGGGACAGACCACCCCACGCCAGGGTGACGGTGGTGTCGACCGCTTCTTCCTTGGGAATGGGACGCGCCGCTTCGAGCCAGTAGCGCGCCGTGAACTGACTTGCGCCGACCAATCCCACAGCCAGGATGCGGGCGCGATAGGGATCGAGACCGGAATCGTGACTGACGAGGTCGAAGACGGCGTCGACGCACGCCTCGGTGGCCTGCTCGACACGGCTCTGAACCTGAGGTTCGCCCATCAGGTCCGACTCGAACACCAACCGGAAGCCCTGCGAATCATTGTCGACGAAGTCAAAGAACGCCTGGACCGCCGCACGGACGCGCTGCTTGTTGTCGGTGGTCGATCGCAATGCCTGACGGACACCCGAGATCAGGCTGTCGACATAGCTCTGCAGAACGGCGACATACAACTCGAGCTTGCCGGGAAAGTGCTGGTAGAGGACGGGCTTGCTCACACCGGCGCACTCGGCGATCTCGTCCATACCGGCAGCATGGTACCCGCGCGTGACGAAGACCTCGCTGGCTGCAGCGAGTAGCTGCAGTCGCCGGGCGTCGCGGGGGAGACGCGTACTGCGCCGCGGCCCGTTACCCTTTCCGGTGGTGGCGTCGCGATCGGAGTTCGTCCGATCTGCGAGTTCAGTCATAGCGCTTTCCAATCTGCACAAGTATTCCGCGTCACATTCTGTGTAACTGTGTGAACGATACCCGCGCGTAGGAATCCGTTCATGGTGGACTCACAGGTCGATGTCCGACTGCAATATTGCCTGACCGGTAACTGCCCGGATCCCCGCTTGCGGCCATACCAGCTGGCACGGGTTGCCCCAGTGTTGCGGGTGGTCCGGGGCGGACACGCCGAAGAGGACATCGGTGGACGGCTGGGACGAGCTGATGCCGGACTGTGAGATTCTGGCGTCGTGACTGACCGAGGAGGATCGCGCGTGCGCGGCAGGGCTCCCGAGAGCTCCGATCAGGGGGAGTGGCCATCGCGCAGCCTGGATCAGCGTGTCGCCGCACCCGGTGCCTCTCGGTCCACTTCCCGGGCGCAATCCCATCAACCTCTCCGTGCGCAGTGGGATCCGATCACCGGGGACGTCACCAAACCCCGGACCCCCCGGCCGGAACGGCAGGTTCGGAAACAGAGCAGGGTGGGCCGATTCGTCTCCACCTATGGGTGGCGCGCCTATGCGATACCGATCCTGTTCGTGGTCACGATCTTCGTCGTGGTCGACGCGGTGCGCGGCACTGGCGCCGGAGATCCGGCAGCGAGCACCGACACTCCCGGATTCGGGACGCTGTCCCGGGACACGGACGGCTCGAGCGTCATCGGAGTGCCTCCCGAGGCGGATGGAAACTTCGCGGCCGATCTGCCATCCGGAGCGTTGCCGGAAGGCGGCCCGTTCACCACTGCGGGGGCCCGCACGTGGCGGGTGGTGCCCGGCTCGGGTCCCAAGGTCGGACAGGGTACCGAGCGGGAGTTCACCTACTCCGTCGAAATCGAGGACGGCGTGGACACCTCGGGATTCGGGGGCGACGAATCCTTCGGGCGCATGGTCGACCAGACCCTGTCCAACCCGAAGAGCTGGACCAAGGACCCACGGTTCGCGTTCCGGCGGGTAGACCAGGGCGACCCTGACTTCCGCGTGTCCCTGACCTCCCAGATGACCATCAGGGAGGCCTGCGGATACGACATCCAGCTCGAGGTGTCCTGCTACAACCCCGGGATCGACCGCGTTCTCCTCAACGAACCCCGCTGGGTGCGCGGAGCCATCGCCTTCCAGGGTGACATCGGTTCGTATCGGCAGTACCAGATCAACCACGAGGTCGGTCATGCGATCGGCTACCAGGATCACCAACCCTGCGAAACGGAGGGCGGTCTCGCCCCGGTGATGATGCAGCAGTCGTTCGGCACCTCCAACAACGACATCGCCGAACTCGACCCCGAAGGGATAGTGCCCAAGAATGGCCTGACGTGCCATTTCAATCCTTGGCCGTTCCCGCGTGGCTGAGTTGAGCCCATGTGTCCCGCCGGCGTCGCGGGGGGAAGAATGGGGGTTGCCGGGGTGTTGACAGTGACATCGTCGAGGAGTCGACAGTGACATTGTCGAGGAGTCGACATTGAGGACATCGTCGAGGTGTCGCCAAGGGGACGTCTCGACGCCGGAAGCCGTCGTGCAATCGTCAGGAGTGGATCGTGTCGCTTGACCGTTCTGGAAGAACCCCGCAGCCACTGCCACCGCTGGTGGAGCCGGACGCCGAACTCTCGCGTGACGAGGTGGCTCGCTACAGCAGGCACCTGATCATCCCCGACGTCGGCATGGCGGGGCAGAAGCGGCTGAAGAATGCCAAGGTCCTCGTCATCGGCGCGGGCGGCCTGGGCTCGCCGGCGTTGCTCTATCTCGCCGCTGCAGGTGTCGGAACCCTCGGCATCGTGGAGTTCGACGAGGTCGACATGTCCAATCTGCAACGTCAGGTCATCCACGGCCGCTCGGACGTGGGCAGGCCGAAGGCGGAAAGCGCCCGCGACTCCATCAAGGAGATCAACGAACACGTCGACGTCCGGCTGCACGAGTTCCGGCTCGAACCCGACAACGCGGTGGAGCTGTTCGGTCAGTACGACCTGATCCTCGACGGCACCGACAACTTCGCCACCCGCTATCTGGTCAACGATGCCGCTGTCCTGGCACACAAGCCGTACGTGTGGGGTTCCATCTACCGTTTCGAGGGGCAGGCGTCGGTGTTCTGGGAGGACGCACCGGATGGGCGCGGACTCAATTACCGCGACTTGTACCCGGAGGCGCCGCCGCCCGGAATGGTCCCGTCGTGCGCCGAAGGGGGAGTGCTGGGGGTGCTGTGCGCCTCGATCGGGTCGATCATGGCCACCGAGGCGGTGAAGCTGATCACCGGTATCGGTGAATCGCTGCTCGGCCGGCTCATGGTCTACGACGCGCTCGACATGACGTATCGCACCATCACCCTTCGCCGTGACCCGGCACGCACACCGATCACCGAACTGATCGACTACGACGCCTTCTGTGGCGTCGTCTCCGACGAGGGTCAGGCTGCAGCGGCCGGGTCGACCATCACCGCGACGGAGCTGCGGGATCTTCTCGATGCGGGGAAGGACATCCAGATCGTCGATGTGCGCGAACCCGTCGAATGGGACATCGTCCATCTGCCCGGCGCGGTGCTGATCCCGAAGGACCGCATCCTGTCCGGGGAGGCTCTCGCCGAGCTGCCGCAGAACAAGCCGATCGTGCTGCACTGCAAGACCGGCGTGCGGTCGGCCGAAGCGCTGGCCGCCCTCAAGAAGGCCGGCTTCTCCGACGCGACACATCTACAGGGTGGAGTCATCGCGTGGGCCAGGCAGGTAGACACCAGCCTGCCCGTGTACTGACTTCGGCGGCACCTGGTCAGCGCGCCTTCCGGGGTCGCCGGGTCACCCGGCGGTAGCGTTGACATCGTGAGCACAGGACAACCCCCTCAGCACGTGTGCTCCACGTTCGGCCTCCGGGAAGTCGAGCCCATTCCACTCGGTGCGGACTGGGACGGCGGGTGGCTCTGTGGAGACGTAGTCCTCTCAGCCGTCGCCGACCACGCCCGTGCCGCCTGGTCGGCCAAGGTGCGGGAAGCCCTCGAAGTGGACGGGGTGCGGCTCGCTCGTCCGGTGCGTTCGACCGACGGCCGGTATGTGGTGTCGGGGTGGCGTGCGGACACGTTCATCGAGGGCACGCCCGAACCCCGGCACGACGAGGTGGTGTCGATGTCGGGCCGGCTGCACGCCGCGACGTCCCAATTGGAGCGTCCCCGATTCCTGGTGCAGCCTCCCGTCGCCCCGTGGGCGGAGGTCGACGTCTTCGTGGCGGCCGATCGGGCCGCGTGGGAGAAGATTCCCCTGCGCGGCGCGAAGGGTGCCGAGCAACTCGAAACGCCGTCGCCGGACGGGCGCAAGAGCCTGGAACTGATCACCGGCCTGGCAACTCTGCGTAAACCTGTGGTCAGTCCTGATCAGCTCGTGCACGGGGACCTGTTCGGCACCGTGCTGTTCTCGGGTGCCCTGGCACCCGGCATCACCGACATCACCCCGTACTGGCGGCCCGCGGCGTGGGCGGCCGCGGTGGCCGTCGTGGACGCCATCTCCTGGGGTGGGGCGGACGAGGCCCTGATCGGACGCTGGGAAGACCTTCCCGAGTGGCCGCAGATGCTGTTGCGTGCCGTTCTGTTCCGTCTTGCCGTCCATGTGCTGCACCCCCGATCCACGGCCGAAGCCTTCCCCGGACTCGCCCGTACCGCCGACGTGGTGCGACTGCTGCTCTGAGTGGACGTGCCGAGGAGGCCCGGCTAGTCGAGAAGTTCGGCGAAGAGGTCCCGCGCGGCGAGCGATGCGCGATGCTCGTCTCCGTCGATGACGGCCCGCACGAGGCGTTCGTGCTCCTCGTGCAATCCCTCACCGGTGGCGTGCACATGCTGATCCACGGTGTGCTCGATCGCGGGGAGCAGCGAGTCGTAGAACTCCAGATACACCGCGTTGTGACTGGCTTCCACAATCGCGCGGTGAAGGGCGACATCGGCTGTGATCGCCGCATCCGCCGATTCCTCCCACAGGCGTCGGCGTTCGCGCTGCAAGCCCTCGAGGCGGGCGACGTCTTCGGGCGTGCGCCGCCGGGCGGCGAGCACGGCGGCGGTCACGTCGAGGGCCTGGCGGAGTTCCAGGACGTCGCGCTCGTGGGCCCCGGCGAAGTACTTTCCGAGGGTTCCGCCGACATCGGAGGTGGCGACGACGTAGGTCCCCGATCCCTGCCTCCGTTCGAGCAGCCCGGTATGGACCAGCGCTTGGACGGCTTCCCGGACGGTGTTGCGTCCCGTTCCGGTCAGTTCCGACAGCGCCGTCTCGGTCGGAATCTTTTCGCCGACCGCCCAGCGTCCGCTGCAGATCTCTTCCCGCAACTGCTCGGTGACCTGCGAGATGAGGCTCGCACGCCGAATCGGTTTTCCAAAGGTCATCCGGTCATCCTATGATTTCTCAGGTGAAACTTCTGCGCGGCCGCCTACTCGTCTTCTGCGCGATCGCCATGTCTGCGCTCGTCCTCAGGTTGGCGGTCACGTCGTTCAGCCCACTCGCGTCTCAGATTCGTGAGGACATCGGCTTCTCACCCACCGTCGTCGGAGTGTTCGGGATGGTGCCGACGGCGATGTTCGCGCTGTTCGGCCTGACCACTCCGCTCGTCGCCAAGCGATGGGGGCTGGAACGGACGGCGCTGGTGGCCATGTTGATGGCCGGGGTGGGAATGTTCACTCGGGCGCTGGTGAACGACACGTGGTCGTTGCTGGCGCTGTCGGCGCTCGCGCTCGCGGGGATGGGTATCGGCAACGTGGTCATTCCCCCGCTCGTCAAGCGCTACTTCTCCGACTCGCTGGCCGCGATGAGTTCGGTGTATATCGTCGGTGTGCAGATCGGGACCATCGTCCCGGCTTTCGTTGCGGTCCCTCTCGCGGAGGCGTTCGGCTGGCGTACTTCGATCGGTGTGTGGGCCGTGGTCGGTTTCGCGGCAGCACTTCCGTGGACCGTGGTGCTGGCGCGGGCGCGTCGCCGGGCAGCCTCCACGCCGGCGGGAGCGGCTGTCGGTGTTCCCCCGGGAACGCCACACGGCAAGGCGTGGCGATCACCCGTCGGCTGGGGGATGGCGGGAATGTTCGGGATGACGTCGATGATCACGTATTCGATGTTCACCTGGATTCCGGACGTCCTCGCCGATGCGGGCGCGAGCGAGGCGTTCGGTGGCGCAATGGTGGGTCTCTTCTCCTTCATGGGGCTCGTGTCCGCGTTCGGTGCTCCTACTCTGTGCGCACGAATGCGTAATCCCTTCCCGGTGGTGATCGGCTGCGCGCTCTGTTACCTCGTGGCCTTCTCCGGCCTGCTGTTCGCGCCGATGGCGGCCCCGGTCCTGTGGGTGGTGCTGCTCGGGCTCGGGCCCAGTACCTTCCCGATGTCGCTGACGCTCATCAATCTGCGCACCCGCACACACCTCGGCTCGGCGACGTTGTCGGGTTTCACGCAGGGTGTGGGGTACGCCGTCGCGTGTCTCGGTCCGCTACTGTTCGGCGTGTTCCACGATTCCACCGACGGCTGGGCGCTGTCGTTCGGATTCTTGACCGTCGCGGTAGTGATCCTCGTCATAGCGGGAGCTCAGGCCTGTAAGCCGCGGATGCTCGAGGACAGCTGGAACGGCGTTTCGGACGCTCGTCGACACGCTGCGGAAACGTCCACGAAACCTCACATCGACTCCGTCGGGAAGTGAGGATCAGTTGACGTTGCGGTCACCGACCGCAGCACCGCCGCAACACCCGTTTTCTACCTTTGGGTCTCCCACACAACGAGGAGGCCCGGGTGAAGCATTACATCGAGCACTGGGACGCAGAAGACGTCGACGCCTGGGAGGCGGGCAACAAGAACATCGCCAAGCGGAACCTGATCTGGTCGGTCGTCGCCGAACACGTCGGCTTCTCCGTCTGGTCGATCTGGTCGGTCATGGTTCTGTTCATGCCCACCGATATCTACGGCATCGACGCGGCGGGCAAGTTCTTCCTCGTCGCCGTTCCCACTTTGGTCGGCTCGGTGCTCCGGATTCCCTACACCGTGGCAACGGCCCGCTTCGGCGGCCGTAACTGGACCATCTTCAGTGCCCTGGTGTTGCTGATCCCGACGCTGTTCACCCTGTACCTGATGATGAACCCCGGGGCCTCGTACACGACCTTCATGCTCGTGGCCGCACTCGCCGGAGTCGGCGGCGGAAACTTCGCTTCGTCGATGACCAACATCAACGCTTTCTACCCGCAGCGGCTCAAGGGCTGGGCCCTCGGCCTCAACGCGGGCGGCGGCAACATCGGTGTCCCGATGATCCAGCTGGTCGGTCTTCTCGTGATCGCCACCGTGGGCAACACGGAACCGTGGATCGTCTGTGCGGTCTACCTGGTGTTCATTGCGGTGGCAGCGGTCGGCGCCGCCCTGTTCATGGACAACCTCGGCAACCAGAAGTCCGATCTCCGCTCGATGGCCAAGGCGCTGAAGTTCTCCGATTCGTGGGTCATCAGCTTCCTCTACATCGGCACCTTCGGATCCTTCATCGGGTTCAGCTTCGCGTTCGGCCAGGTTCTGCAGATCAACTTCCTCGCCGGTGGTGAGACTCCCGCACAGGCTGCACTGCATGCGGCGCAGATCGCCTTCATCGGTCCGCTGCTCGGGTCCATCGCGCGACCGATGGGCGGCAAGCTCGCCGACCGGATCGGTGGCGGGAAGATCACGCTGTACACCTTCGTTGCCATGGCGCTCGCCGCCTCCGTGCTCGTGACCGCCGGCACCATCGACGACGGCACGCCCGGCGCCGCCACGGCAGGCGTGATGGTGGCCTTCGTCTTCGGCTTCATCGCCCTGATCCTGCTGGCGGGTATCGGCAACGGTTCCGTCTACAAGATGATTCCGTCGATCTTCGAGGCCAAGGCGCAGGGCCTCGACGGGCTGAGCCGGGAGGCCAAGGCGGCCTGGTCGCGTGCAATGTCGGGAGCCCTCATCGGTTTCGCGGGCGCTATCGGAGGCCTCGGCGGTGTCGGCATCAACCTGGTGCTGCGCGCCTCCTACGGCGGGTCTGCCAAGTCGGCGACCATGGCGTTCTGGGTGTTCCTCGCCTTCTATATCGCCTGCATCGCCGTCACCTGGGTCGTCTTCCTGCGCCGCCCGTCCATCGCTCGCGGCATCTCCGTCACCGACGGCGACGAGAAGGTCTCCGTCTCGGCGTGACCAACGAGCAGTTACCGCAAGAACTCGAGTATTTCAGCTAGAAGGAGCGACGGCATGAGCCGCAAGTCAGCAGTAGTTATCGGGCACGGAATGGTCGGGCACCGCTTCGTCGAGGCGCTCCGCGCACGCGACGAGTCGGACGACTGGTCGGTGACGGTGCTCTGCGAGGAGCCCCTCCCCGCGTACGACCGCGTGGGCCTCTCCTCCTATGTGGGTGCGTGGGACCCCAAGGAGCTTGCGCTCGCAGGCAACGACTACCAGGGCGATGCCCTGGTGGACCTCCGGATCGGCCGCAGGGCCGCGTCCATCGATCGTGAGTCGCGCAAGGTCACGACCGATTCGGGGGAGGTCGTCGCCTACGACGCTCTGGTCATGGCGACGGGGTCGTACCCGTTCGTTCCGCCGATCCCGGGCCACGATCGCCCGGAGTGTTTCGTCTACCGCACGCTCGACGACCTCGACGGTATCCGCGCCCGGGCGGAGGCGGCCGGTCCCGGCGCTGTCGGCGTCGTGGTCGGCGGCGGTCTGCTCGGTCTCGAGGCAGCGAATGCACTCAAGCTGCTGGGCATGACCCCGCACGTGGTCGAGTTCGCACCCCGGCTGATGCCGCTACAGGTCGACGAGGGCGGTGGAGCGCTGCTGGCCAAGCTCGTCACCGACCTCGGCGTCACCGTCCACGCGGGTGTCGGTACCGCGGGGATCACCGAAGGCCCCGACGGCATCACTGTCGAACTGTCGGACGGTTCGACCATCGAGGCAGGGCTTCTGGTCTTCTCCGCCGGCGTGCGGCCCCAGGATCAGCTGGCCCGCGACGCGGGGCTCGACGTCGGCGAGCGTGGCGGAATTGTCACCGACCTCGGGTGCCGTACGTCCGACGAGAACATTTATGCGGTCGGGGAGTGCGCCGCGGTGGAGGGCCGCTGCTACGGGCTCGTCGCTCCCGGTTACACCACCGCGGAGATCGTCGCGGACCGCCTCCTCGGAGGAGACGCCGAGTTCCCGGGCGCCGATCTGTCGACCAAATTGAAGTTGATGGGTGTGGACGTCGCCAGCTTCGGTGACGCCCTTGCGCAGACCCCAGGCGCGCTCGAGGTCGTCCTCAACGACGCCGCGAAGGGCACGTACGCCAAGCTCGTCGTGTCGGACGACGCCAAAACCCTGCTGGGTGGCATTCTCGTCGGCGATGCGTCCGCGTATGCGTCGCTGCGTCCGCTGGTGGGCCGCGAACTGCCGGGTGATCCGGCGTCCCTCATCTCCCCGGCTGGCGAGAAGCCAGGTGCCGGGTCGCTTCCCGACGACGCCGAGGTGTGCTCCTGCAACGGTGTCACGAAGGGCGCGATCTGTGGGGCCATCGCGGAGGGCGCCTGCGACATCGCGCAGGTGAAGAGCTGCACCAACGCCGGAACCACCTGTGGTGGCTGCCTTCCCACCATCAAGCAGTTGCTGGCTTCGTCGGGCGTGGTGATGTCGAAGGCGCTGTGCGAGCACTTCGAGCAGTCGCGTGCCGAACTCTTCGAGATCGTGCAGGCCACCGACACCCGCACCTTCTCCGCGCTGATTTCCAAGTACGGCAAAGGTTCCGGATGTGACATCTGCAAGCCAGTGGTCGCCTCGATCCTCGCTTCCACCGATTCCGATCACATCCTGCACCGCAACCAGGCCGGCCTGCAGGACACCAACGACCACTTCCTGGCGAACATCCAGAAGAACGGCACCTACTCGGTGGTGCCGCGGATGCCCGGTGGCGAGTGCACGCCGGAGCAGCTCATCGTCATCGGCGAGGTGGCCCGCGACTTCGGTCTGTACACCAAGGTCACCGGTGGTCAGCGCATCGACCTCTTCGGTGCCCGCGTCGAGCAGTTGCCTGCCATCTGGAAACGCCTCGTCGACGCCGGCATGGAGTCGGGTCAGGCGTACGGCAAGTCGCTGCGCACCGTGAAGAGCTGTGTCGGGTCCACCTGGTGCCGCTACGGAGTCCAGGACTCCGTGGGCATGGCGGTCGACCTGGAGAACCGCTACCGCGGATTGCGGTCGCCGCACAAGATCAAGTTCGGTGTCTCGGGTTGTGCCCGCGAATGCGCCGAGGCGCGCGGCAAGGACGTCGGCGTCATCGCCACCGAGAACGGCTGGAACCTGTACGTCGGCGGTAACGGCGGTCAGTCGCCGAAGCACGCGCAGCTGCTCGCAGGTGGACTCGACGACGAGACGCTGGTCCGCTACATCGACCGCTACCTCATGTTCTACATCCGCACTGCGGACCGCCTCCAGCGCACGGCGCCGTGGGTGGATTCCCTGGAGGGCGGGCTCGAGCACCTCAAGGCAGTGGTGTGCGAGGACAGCCTGGGCATCGCGGCCGAGCTCGAAGCAGCGATGGACAAGCACGTCGAGGGATATCGGGACGAATGGGCGGGTGTGCTCGAGGATCCGGAGAAGCTGTCCCGATTCGTGTCGTTCGTCAACGCGCCGGAGGAGGCCGATCCGACCGTCGCCTTCGACGAGACCGGTGTCCGGAAGGTTCCCGTGCTGATGGGAATGCCGAAATTCGCAGCTTCTACCTCGGAGTAATCCCTTCTTAACGCCCACGAAACACCAGACCCGAAGTATGTACCCCACACGGAAATGCACCAGCCCCAAAGGAGGACTGTGATGACCGTCGTCGACGTGAGCGTGCACAGTGCCAGTGGAAACAGGCGCGAGAGCGTCCAATCAGGCCGGCTCGAATGGACGTCCGCATGCCCACTCAGCCGATTGATCCCCGGACTCGGCGTGGCCGTCCTGCTGCGCGGCGGTGAGCAGGTGGCGCTGTTTCTTCTCGAGGACGGATCCCTGCGCGCAGTCGGGAACATCGATCCGTACGGGCGCGCAGCAGTGATGTCCCGCGGCCTCGTCGGTGACCGCGCAGGAGAGCCCACCGTGGCGTCGCCCCTGCTCAAGCAGGTGTTCTCGCTGATCGACGGTCGTTGCCTCGACGACGAATCAGTTCGCCTGCCCGTGTACGACGTGCGCGTCTGGGCCGGTGTCGTCCAGATTCACAGTTCACATGGGAATGTCGCGGAAGCACCGGCTGACGACGTGTCCGTGGCGGGGGCTCCGAGTTCGTGAACGAGGGGACACCCCTGTGTGGGTTCACGGTCGGGATCACTGCGTCACGACGTGCCGAGGAGTTCGCGACACTTCTGACGAGGCGTGGCGCCACCGTGGTTCACGCTCCGGCGATCCGGATCATTCCGCTGGCCGATGACACCGAGCTCGAGCGCGTCACGCGTCAGATCATCGACAGTCCGCCCGACATCGTGGTCGCCACCACGGGAATCGGATTCCGCGGCTGGATGGAGGCCGCGGAAGGCTGGGGCGAAGCGGAAGAGCTCGGCCGGGCACTGGCAGCGAGCCGACTGCTGGCCCGGGGTCCCAAGGCCAAGGGTGCTATCCGCGCCGCCGACCTGAGGGAGGAATGGTCCCCGGCGTCGGAATCGTCGGCGGAAGTACTCGACCACCTCCTCGGTGAGGGTGTCGAAGGCAAACGGATCGCCGTGCAGCTACATGGCGCCACCACCGAATGGGAACCGATCGCCGACTTCTGCGAGGTGCTTCGGTGCGCCGGCGCCGACGTGATCGCCGTGCCGGTCTATCGGTGGACACCGCTCGAAGATCAGGCCCCGATGGACCGGATGATCGATCTCATCGCCAGCGGCGGACTCGACGCGGTGAGCTTCACCAGTGCACCGGCAGTGGCGTCGCTCCTGACGCGAGCCAAGGAAACCGGACTGATCGAGATGGTGCTGCACTCGCTCCGCCATCGCGTGCTCGCCGTGTGTGTGGGACCCGTGACGGCCGGGCCGTTGCGTGAGTTGGAGGTCCCGACGACGATGCCGGAACGTTCGCGACTCGGCGCCCTGGCCCGGCACATCGCCGACGAGCTGCCCCGGCGCGCCAACAAGATCCAGACTGCGGGCCATGAACTCAGCATCCGGGGAGGTTGTGTGGTGGTCGACGGTGAGGTCCGGCAGTTGCCGCCCGCAGCGATGTCGTTGATGCGGACACTGGGCGCACGTCCGGGGCGCGTCGTTCCCCGCGAGGAGTTGCTCGCCGCGTTGCCCGGGGGCGGCGGTGACACCCATGCGGTGGAGACGGCTGTGGCTCGGCTCCGCGCGTCCCTGGGAGCACCGAAAGCGGTGCAGACGGTGGTCAAGCGCGGTTACCGCCTGGCGCTCGACCCGGTCGACTGCGTCGATTCTCGTGAGGAGGGCGTTCGATGAACGAGCCAGCGCTGGTACTGGTGGCACACGGCACGCGGAGTTCGCGCGGCGTGGAGATGATCGCCACGCTCGCGGATGCCGTCGCCGAGCAGGTCGGTCCGACGCGCGTCGCCTTCGTGGACGTTCTCGGACCGTCGCCGTCCGAGGTACTGCGGGACATCACCGGCCCCGCGGTCGTGGTTCCGGCGTTTCTGGCGTCCGGGTATCACGTCCACACCGACGTTCCTCGGGAAGTCGCGGACAGCGGGCACCCGTCGGTCGCCGTCACGCGGGCACTCGGTCCTGACCCCGTACTCGCCGCAGTACTCCTGCGGCGTCTCGTCGATGCCGGGTGGCAGCCGGGGGATGCCGTCGTCCTCGCTGCGGCGGGATCGTCCGACCCCCGCGCACTCAGTGACGTGCGCCGCGCCGCAGCGATGTTGGCGGAACTCGCGGCGACGCGGGTCCGCATAGGATTCGTGGCTACCGCCGAGCCTCGCGTACCGGCTGTCGTCGGGTCGCTGCGCGCGCAGGGTGAAAAGCGAGTGTTCATCGCCTCGTACCTCCTCGCGCACGGACTCTTCCACGCCCGACTCGGTGACGCAGGGGCGGATGGTGTCGCGGAGCCGTTGGGAGTCGATCCGGCCGTCGTCGGGTTGGTGGCCGAGCGCTACCGCAGTGGCATACCTGCCGAACAGCACACCCTGTCGTTCCAGCGCTGACCCGTCAGCGCGGTAGCGGCACCAGCTCTGCCAGATCCCCGTCGGCTGCGCCCGCCGGGACCAGCGCCAACGCTTCGCGGTCGATGATGCCCGCGAGATGCGCGGTCCGGATTCCGGGGTCGACCCGCCACGTGCCGTCGGGCTGCGGGACGGCGGGCAGGATCCGGGTGGCATCGCCACTGACCTCGGATGCATTCGCGATACGAGCCAGCTGACGTGGCGCCTGGGTGCGACCCGTGAGTGCGGCCACGATGGACGGAACCGTGATCAGGAGCGTCGCGACCGCGGCGTACGGGTTTCCGGGCAGCCCGAGCACCACCCGTCCGTCGGGCAAAAGGGCGGTCACCTGCGAACCGCCGGGGCGGCACTGCACCCTTCCCACCACGATCCGGGCCTCCGCGCGGTCGAGCGCCGCACGCAACTGATCCGCCGCGCCGCCACCGGTCGCCCCCACGATCACGATCAGATCGGGCTGGCGGACTTCCCGGAACAATTCGTCGAAGCTGTCGGACTTGTCCCGCAGGTGCGTGTCCGCGACCGTCCGGATGCCACACCACGAGAGGAACTGGGGGAGAACGGGTCCCAGAGCGTCCCGCGTCTGCCCTCGTCGAAGCGGACCTTCCCGCCGGATCTCGTCTCCGGTCACCGCCACGTGCGCGCGGACGGGGCCGCGTACCCCCGCAGTGGTCACCTCCGCGCTCGCGGCTGCGGAGACGAGTGCCGGCGTGACGGCCGTGCCCTCCACCGCGAGCCGGTAGCCCTCGTGCCAGTCCTCGCCGCGCCGCCGCGCGTCGTCGCGCACGGGGGCGTCCTGGCTGCGGGACAGTTGCGGTCCGTCGGAAGTGTTTGTCACTACGGCGAATTCGTCGCGCACGACGGCGGTGGCGCCGCTGGGGAGGTGCGCGCCCGTCGCAATCCGGGCCGCCTCGCCATCCGCCAGTTCGAGTTCCTCGGAGCTGCCCGCGAACCGGATGTCGTCGCGCAGCACCCACGGACCGTCGCCCGCAACGGCGTATCCGTCCATGGCGGAGACGGCGATGCGCGGCAGAGCTTCGGCGGCGAGCAGCGGCTCGGCGAGTGTGGCGCCGAGTGACGTGCCGAGCGTCGCGGACCGCGGCGGGAGTGGGGGGACCACCTCGAGGATCGCGCGCCTGGCCTCGGCGATCGTGACCGGCGACGTAGCGGCCCTGCTGCGGGCCCGATCGATGTCCTCCGGTGTGTCGCAGTCGGTGACGCCGCGGAAGAGTACCGTGCCGAACGTTTCGGGAACGAGGGCCTTCATCGGCTGATTGATCGCCGACCCGAGCGAGCGGACACGGTCGGTCAACGCGCCGACGCGCCACGCGGACAACAGGAACTGCAAGCGGCCCGACTCGTCGACCGCGAACACGGTGTCGGCGTCCTGCACGGCGGCGGCGAGAGCCTCCACCATTGTGGGTTCCGCGAACGGCAGGTCCGACGCGAGCAGAATCACCCGGTCTCCCGGTTCGGCGTCGAGCACCGCCAGTCCGGCGGCCACCCCCGCCACCGGCCCGGCGCCCGGCGGCGTCTCCTGCGTCTGGAGCACCGTCGAGTCGAGGTCGGAGCGCCGAGGTCCCACGACGACGATGCGCGCACAGTTGTCGACGGCGTCGAGAGCGGTGTCGAGCATCCGGCGTCCGCCGACCACCACGGCAGGCTTGTCGACGCCGCCCATCCGAGTGGCTCGTCCACCGGCGAGGACGATCGCGTGAACGGGTGCGGCAGGGTTCATTCCCTCATGCTGCCGCACACCCTCAATCGCTGTGCAGGTGGCTACGCGGAGGTCCGGCGAGCCCGGAGCGTCCGCCGTGCGTCGTGCTGACGCAGAGCCATGCCACCGACGCCAGGCTGAGAACGAAGAGGATTCCAATTACCAGCATGTATCGATTGTCGGTGCAAAGTGGACCGCGATTCCCAGTCCTCTGTGGGAAAGTGGCCTGTATGAGTGGTGAACCAGTCCGAACCGTCTCGGCAGCAGAGTTGGCGGTGCTGCTCGGCGCGGCGCCTACCGGCGGGCAACCGCTGTACCGCGGACTCGCCGACGCCCTCCGCGAGAGGGTCGCCGACGGATCGATGGCCGTGGGTATCCGGCTGCCCGCCGAACGGGCCCTCGCGGAGGAACTCCGGCTCAGCCGGGTGACCGTCAGTGCCGCGTATCGCGAACTGCGCGAGGCCGGTTGGGCGTCGGCGCGACACGGATCAGGGACGTACGTGGCGATGCCCTCCGGTCCGCCGGCGTGGGGAAGCATGGTGGGTGCGCCCGTCGACGGTGTCATCGACCTCGTCAACGCCGCGCCGGCCGCGGCCCCTGAGCTCAGGGAGGCCTATCTGGACGCCGTCGAAGAGCTGCCCCGTTTCATGCCTCAGCACGGTTACCACCCCGGTGGTCTGACGACGCTGCGTGCGGCGATAGCGGGCCATTACACCCGCAGGGGTCGCCCGACCACCCCGGACCAGATCCTCGTCACCGGCGGCGCGGGTGATGCGACCGAAGTGGTGTTCGAGGCGTTGGTCGAGACGGGCGACCGGGTCCTGGTCGAACATCCGACCTATCCCGGCGCGGTCGAGTCCGTGCAGGCGGCGGGGGGCCGCCCTGTCCCTGTGCCGATCGATGCGAGGAACCCCGACGCCTTCGTCGCCGAGGCGGATCGCGCTGCCCGCCAGAGCGCTCCCACCGTGGCGTACCTGATGCCGGACTTCTCCAATCCGTCGGGAGCCAGGGCGACTCCCGACGGCAGGCGGCGGCTGGCCGCGACCATGGCCCACCACGGCGTGGTGACCGTCGTGGACGAGGTGGCGGCGGAACTCGTGCTGGACGGTTCGGGCGACCTCGAGCCGTTCGGTGTCCCTGTCCCGGAATCGGCGACCGTGGCGATCGGCAGCCTCAGCAAGACCGTGTGGGGAGGCATTCGCATCGGCTGGGTGCGCGCCGAGGCCGCCCGCACCACGCAGATGGCGAAAATCATGGCGCGGAGACAGTTGTCGGTCTCCGTTCTCGACCAACTCGCCGCAGTGCGGCTGTTCGCGCAGCACGAAGGACTGGTACTACGCCGTCGTCGTGAGTTGCGGGGGCAGCGTGACGCCCTCGCAGCGGCCGTCACCGAACGGTTGCCGGGCTGGAGCTTCCATCTGCCGTCCGGTGGGCTGTCGTTGTGGTGCCGCCTCCCGGCGGGAACCGGGTCGAGCGAACTCGTAGCAGCCGCACGCGCCAGGAATCTTCTGCTCGCACCCGGACCCCGGTTCGGTTCGGGTCATCTGTTCGACGACCACCAGCGACTCCCGTTCACCAGACCGGTCACCGAGTTGACCGCCGCCGTGGACGTGCTGGCCACCCTGGTGATGTCGGGCGAACCACCGCTGTCCACGGCGACAACGGTCGTAATCTGACCGTCCGGTCTTGGCCGGTAAAAGATACCTGTGAACCAGAGTATCGGTCAGAGACCTGTTCGGTACCCGGAAAACCGGCGGGTCCTCCGCAACTGTCTGGCATAGTGATGGCCGCCGACCTGCTCGCCGGATTGTGGGGTTTCTCATGTGCTCGTTGATTCGTCGATCTCTGGGCGCCGCCGTCGCGGGCCTCGTTGCCGGCCTCGCCGTCACCCTCGCAAGTGCTGGCACCGTTGCAGCGCAGCCGCTGTTGCCGCCGCCCCCGAGGGCGGACATAGCATTTCCCATCCCGGACCCGGATCCGTTCTACCAGCCGACGCCGGACATCGCGGCGCGAGCGCCAGGCGATGTCCTGAAAGTGCGCCGGCTACCGCCGTCGTACTACTTCCCCGGCAGCGCGATGTGGGAGGTGCTCTTCCGGTCCACCGACTCGCAAGGGAACCCCATCGCGGCCAACACCACCTATGTACTCCCGGCGAATCACGCCCCCGACGGGCCCCTGGTGTCGTACCAGCACATCATCAATTCGCTCGGGCACAAGTGCAAGATCGTCACCGAGCTGTACACCAGCGACCCGCTCCACCAGATTCGTGAGGCTGCCGGCCTCAACATCGCGTTGGCCCGGGGCTGGGCGGTTTCGCTGCCCGATCACCTGGGACCGCGAATGGCCTACGGCGCGGCGAAGCTGGGTGGCCAGATCACCCTCGACGGGATCCGGGCCGTGAAGCGGGTGCCGGAACTCCAGGTCACGAACAGCCCGGTCGGGCTGGGCGGATATTCCGGTGGGGGAATGGCCACCGCCTGGGCGGCTGCGCTGGCCCCCACGTACGCGCCGGAACTCGACATCGTCGGTGCGGCCATCGGTGGTGCACCGATGAATCTGGGGCAGATGGCACAAGGTCTGGGTACCAACCCCCACCCCGCCTTCGGCCTTGCGATGGCCGCGGCGCTCGGGCTGGAACGTGAGTATCCCGACCGCATCGACGTCAGCGGCCAACTCAACGCTCAGGGCCGCTGGCTCAAGCAGATGATCGGCAACGGGTGCACCAACGAGATCATGCTGTTCGGCGTGGGCCGCAGCGCCACGGAAATGACCGACAACAAGAACTTCATGGACAACCCCGAAGCCTGGAAGGTGATGGACGAAAACAGCGTCGAGCTGTATCCCGGCGTGCCGAAAGCGCCGATCTTCGAATGGCACAGCCCCACCGACGCCCTGATACCGGTGGACTCCATCGACAACACGCTGCGTCGCTACTGCGAGGCCGGAACACCCGTGCAGACGCTGCTTACTCCGACACCCGACCATCTGTCCGCGGCCGCTCTCGGACTATTCCAGGGGCTGGACTGGATGGATGCTCGCTTCCGCGGGGATCCCCCTCCCAGCACCTGCTGAGCAGTCCGTCAGAACCGGTGGCGTGCCGCCGCGAGATCTACGCGGCCGTCCCGCACGGGCACGCCTTCGAGTTCGAGCTTCGCGATCTGGCGGTGCGCGAGATGCGCAGCCGGACGCCCGCCGGCGCCCAGCACCCGGTGCCAGGGCAGATCCGCGGAATCGGTGCGCATGATCCAGCCGACCGTCCGTGGGCTCGACAACCCGGCGGCGGTGGCGATGTCGCCGTATGTTGCCACGCGGCCGCGAGGAATAGAGGCGACCAGTTCGCGTACGCGTTCGACCTGCTCCTCGGTTGTGGCGGGCATCAGAGAAGCGTGCGGATGAGCTGAGCCACCTCGTCGGGCCGGGCCTGCGGGACCATGTGGTCACAGTCGAGATCGACGGCGGTGAGCTGTTCACCCAGATGTTCGGCCAGGGCGCGTCGGAACTCGGGCGTGACATACGGCGGCTGCACCTTGGCCGCCTGGACGAGAACGGTGGGCAGGTTCGCCGGCGGAAGAACGGCAGGACGCGCAAGCTCGCCCCATGCCGCGACGAGCGCCGGTACGGACATTCGCCAGTTGACCCGGCCGTTCGCGAGGGTGATCAGGTGCTCGGCGATCTCCGCTTCCAATACCTCGGCGTCCACCTCACCCCAGGAACCGTGCACCTTCTCGGCACGTGCCTCGTCGACATCGGTGTAGTCGGGCGACGAGATCGTGTCGTCCGCCGCCGATCGCATCTTCTCGGGATCCAGCCCGATCGCCGGATCCAGCAGGAGGAGACCCCGGACCTGTTCGGGGACTGCCCGGGCGAGGTGGAGAGCCAGCGCGCCGCCGAACGAGTGGCCCACGACCAGAACCGGACCCCGTGCGTGAGTACGCAACGTGTCGATCACGCACGAGACGTGCGATTCGAAATTCCATGGCGGTGACCAGCTTGACCGGCCGTGACCGAGCAGGTCGGGCGCGATCCAACGCGCGTCGGGGATGTGGTCGGTGGCCAGGGCCTGCCAGCGCTTGCCGTGCCCGGTCACTCCGTGCAGAGCAAGAATCTCGGGACCGTCTTCGGCGCCGAACAGATAGGTATGCAGTGCTGACACGGATCCATGATGCCGGATCGGGCCGACCGGCGAGATGTCGGACCGTTCTGATGGAATGCCCGCATGACGGATTCGACGGTGCGCACCAGGACGGCTGCTCCTCGTGCCCGGCTCGTGCACCGTCGCCGGCCCGAGCAGGCACCCCGGGCCTGGGACGAATCGACGAAGCGGGTCTTCGCCACCACAACACCGGGTGTGGGCTGGAATCCCTGGCAGGTGCTCGGCGGTCCGGGAACGGGCAAGACGTCACTTCTCGTCGATGTCGCGGTCGACCGTATTACCGGTGGAGAAGATCCCGAGCACGTGCTGGTCCTCACCCAGTCGCGGCGGGCGGCAGGCCGTCTGCGTGAGGAGATCACCGCGGCGCTACTCGGACAGGGCGAACAGCACGGTGCCCGTGCCACGCGTGAACCACTCGTGCGGACCGTGCACTCCTATGCCTTCGCAGTCCTGCGACTCCAGGCGGCAGCACACGGAAACCCGCCGCCCCGACTCATCACGGGCGCCGAACACGACGCGGTGCTGCGCGAGATGCTGCACGGCGACATCGCCGACGGCGCCCACCTCTGGCCGGAGCGGCTGCGTCCCGCCCTGGGGCTGGGGGGATTCGCGGTCGAGGTGCGGGATCTCATGCTGCGTGCGAGCGAACGTGGGCTCGGCCCCGAGGATCTCGTCGCGCTGGGACGTCGGCACTCGCGACCCGAGTGGGTGGCGGCCGGAAAGTTCGCCGCGCGATACGAACACGGCATGCTGCTGCGAGGGGCGGTCGGTGTGGAGGCTCCCGAAGCCACGGCCCCCGCTCTCGACGCCGCCGAGCTCATCGGTGCCGCACTCACGGCCTTCGCCACCGACCCCGACCTCCTGCGGACGGAACGTGCACGCGTGCGCCACCTTCTGGTCGACGATGCTCAGCACCTCGATCCCCAGGCTGCGGAGCTGGTCCGCCTCGTGGGCACCGGCACCCGGACCACTGTCGTCGCGGGCGATCCGGACCAGTCGATCTACGGCTTCCGTGGAGCGGATCCCGCATTCCTGATCGGGCTCGCGGACAAGGGTGACGAGCGCCAGATCGTTCTTCCACTCAATTTCCGCAGCGCCTCCACGGTGGCGGCGACGTCGGCGCGCATCACTTCCCGGCTGCCCGGTCGGCTGCCGCATCGGACGTGGGTACCGTCGAACGACGGCGGCCGAACGTCCGTGCACGTACTGAGCACACCCGCCAAGGAAGCCGCGGTCATCGCCGATACCTTGCGCCGTGCGCATCTCCTCGACGGGGTCCCGTGGTCCGACATGGCCGTCATCGTGCGCTCGGTGCCCCGTGCTCTGGCTCCGCTCCGGCGGGCACTTCTCGGCGCGGGAGTACCGGTCACCACACCCGCGTCCGAGTTGCCGCTGGCCCGCAGGCACGGCGTGTCCGGTCTGATGCTGGTGCTCCGCGCATTGTCGGGTGAGGAATTCACCGGCGAGGACGCGCTCGCTCTACTCGCCGGACCGATCGGTGGGGCCGAACCGGTGGCTCTCCGACGGCTCCGGCGCGGTCTGCGTCGCGCAGAACTCGCATCGGGCGGTGACCGCGACTCGGCAGAGTTGCTGCGCCTCATCCTGACCGGGGAGACCGGCAGTACCCGCAAGGTCGTCGCCAAGCTCACCGATGTGGAGGCGGCCTCCCTCAACAGAGTGTTGTCCGTACTCCGCAAAGCGCGTGCGCAGCTCGACCGCGGTCGGGGTGTCGAGGAGGTCCTGTGGGCTGCCTGGCAGGCGACGGGACTGGAACGACGCTGGGCGTCGGCGTCGGCGTGGGGTGGCCCCATCGGTGCGCAGGCAGACCGCGACCTCGACGCCGTGGTCGCGCTGTTCGACGCCGCCGCGGGGTATGTCGACCGGTTGCCGCGCGCTCAGCTCGCCGGATTCGTCGACTATCTCACCGGCCAGGCCATTCCGAGTTCGTCGCGAACTGCTTCCGTAGTGCCGAGTGACGCGGTGACGGTGCTGAGCGCGCATTCCGCGGCGGGGCGTGAGTGGGACGTGGTGGCGGTGGCAGGCGTGCAGGAGGGGTTGTGGCCGAGTCTGCGGACGCGCGGAAGCCTGCTCGGAACCGAGGCGCTGATCGACCTTGTCAGTGGAGTGTCCGACGGCACTGCGGAGGCGGCCGATCGGCTGTCGCGCACCGCGCCGCTTCTCGCGGAAGAACGCCGTCTCTTCCTGGTCGCATGCAGCCGGGCACGGCGGAGTCTGCTGGTGACCGCCGTCGACTCCGCCGGGAGCGACACCGATCTCGTTCACTCCCGGTTCGTGGACGAACTACTCGTCGGCGCGGACGTCGTGGATGCGGTGGTACCGGTCACGGATCAGTCCACCCGGGTCCTTGCCCTGCCCGCGCTCGTCGCCGAGTTGCGCGGAGTGGTGTGTGATCCTCGAGTGGCTCGGGACGACCCGGACAGGCAGGGCCGGGCCGCTCGTCAACTGGCCCGACTCGCCCGGGCCGGTGTCCGTGGCGCGCATCCGGACCAGTGGTACGGCACGGCCGAGCCCAGTACTGCAGTGGCGTTGTGGACGGAGGAGGACGGGCCGGTGTCGCTGTCACCGTCCACCGTGGACCTCCTCAATACCTGCCCGCTGCGCTGGCTACTCGAACGCCACGGCGGATCCGACGGCGACAACACGCATGCCATCGCGGGAACGCTCGTGCACACGCTGGTGCAGGCGCTCGCCGGGCGCATACCGGCGGATCAGGTGGAACGAGCCCTCGAAGACGCCTGGGACTCCATCGATCTGGGTTCACAGTGGTATTCGCGACGGGAACTCGCACGCACCCGGGACATGCTGGCCACGTTCACCGCATGGCTCGGCACTACGCGGTCCGAGCTCACCGAGGTCGGGGTCGAGGTCGCCGTCGACGGTGTGCTGGAGCCGAGGGAGGAGGGTGCGCCGGCGATTCGACTGCGTGGACGCATCGACCGGCTCGAACGTGACGCCGAGGGCAGGCCCGTGATCGTCGACGTCAAGACCGCTCGTGCGCCCGTGAGTAAGGAGGACGCGCAGCAACACGCGCAGCTCGCGGCGTACCAGGTGGCGGCCGCTGTCGGTGCGATCGAGGGCGAACCGGCGTCGAAACCCGGCGGGGCCCGACTCGTGTTCGTGGCCAAGCCGCACAAGAAGGAGGGCGCTACGCAACGTGTGCAGGCGCCGTTGTCGGACGAGGACGTCGACACCTGGCTGGCCGTCATTTCCGCCGCGGCCGCCGCCACCAGGGGGCCACAGTTCCTTGCCCGTGTCAATGACGGTTGCCGGCACTGCCCGGTGCGGACGAGTTGCCCAGCGCACGACGAGGGCAGGCAGGTGACGTCCGAATGACAGCGCACATCGACCCGGTGGAACTCGCCATCGGACTCGGTCAGCACCCACCCACACCGGAACAGGCGGCGGTCATCGCCGCCCCGCTGGGGCCGACGCTGGTCGTCGCCGGCGCCGGAGCCGGAAAGACCGAGACGATGGCGGCGCGGGTGGTGTGGCTCGTCGCCAACGGATTCGTCGACCCGGAAGCGGTACTGGGCCTCACCTTCACCCGCAAGGCCGCTCAACAGCTCACCAGTCGCATCCGGAAAAGGCTTGCCCGGCTGGCGGGTTCGGATCTTCTTCGGCGGGTCGATCCCAGTGGTGAGCTGAGGTCCAAGCTCCTCGCCGGTGAGCCGGAGGTGAGCACCTATCACGCGTACGCCGGGCGGCTGCTGTCCGAGCACGGGCTGCTACTGCCCATCGAACCGTCGGCCACCTTGTTGTCGGAGACGGAACTGTGGCAGCTCGCTCATCGCGTGGTCAGTTCGTGGGACGGCGACCTCGACACCGACCGGAATCCTGCGTCGGTCACCGAGGCCGTGCTGGCGCTTTCCGGACAATTGGCAGAGCACCTCGTCGAACCCGAGGATCTTCGGGAGGCGCACACCGAACTCGACAAGCTCGTTCACACACTGCCGGCAGGACCACGCCAGCGAGGCGGGCCGGGTAAGGAATTGCTCGACATTCTCGACACCCAGCATCGGCGGGTGGAACTTCTTCCGCTGGTGCACCGCCTGGCGGAGACGCTCCGGCGGGAGGGCGCCCTCGACTTCGGCAGTCAGATGTCGCTCGCGGCACGTGTGGCGTCGGACCACCCCGAGGTGGGGCACGCCGAGCGTGCGCGCTTTCGGGTGGTGCTGCTCGACGAGTACCAGGACACCGGGCACTCCCAGCGTGTGTTGCTGTCGTCATTGTTCGGCGGCGGCCTCGACGGGCGGCTCGCCCTCACCGCGGTCGGTGACCCGATGCAGTCGATTTACGGTTGGCGTGGCGCGTCGGCGGCCAACCTTCCGCGGTTCGCCACCGATTTTCCGCTGCCCGACGGCACACCGGCGCCGACACTGGAATTGCTGACCAGTTGGCGGAACCCGCCCGAGGCGCTGGCGCTCGCCAACCTGGTCTCGGCGCCGCTACGGGAGCGGGGAGTGCAGGTCAGTACGCTGCGGGCGCGGCCTCAGGCTGTTCCGGGCGATGTGCGGCTCGCGTTGACCGGCGACGTGGCCGAGGAACGTGCGTGGGTTGCCGACCGTATCGCCGAGCAGTACGCGCAGGCCTCGAGCAGGGGAGAGGATCCACCGACTGCGGCGGTACTGATCCGGCGCAACGCCGACGCCGCCCCGATCGCGGAGGTGCTGCGCTCGCGCGGGCTTCCCGTCGAGGTGGTGGGCCTGGGTGGCCTGCTGCACACTCCCGAGGTGGCCGACGTGATCGCGATGCTGCGCGTGGTCGCCGACCCCATGGCAGGCAGCGCTGCGGTCCGGTTGCTGACGGGGGCGCGGTGGCAGATCGGGGCTGCAGACCTGACGGCGTTGTCCCGGCGAGCGAGGGAGCTGGGCATCGGAACCGGATACGGCACCGCCGGCGCCGTTACCGACTCCTCGGCACTGGCGGAGGCGGTCGAGGGCGCACTGCCCGGCGAACAGGCCGAGCAGGCCGGGCTCGCCGACGCGTTGGCGGATCCCGGACCGGCCGAACAATATTCACCGGTGGGGTACGCGCGCATCACCGCAGTCGCAGCCGAGCTGGCATCCCTGCGTGAGCGGATCGGGCAGCCCCTCACCGAACTCGTGGCCGAGGTGGAACGGGTACTCGGCATCGGCATCGAGGCTCAGGCCCGGACCCGCACTGGCGCGGGAACAGGGGCAGGGCGTGAACACCTGGACGCCTTCGCGGATGTCGTTGCCGGATACGCCAGCCGGTCCTCGGCCACCATCACCGGATTGCTCGCGTTCCTTTCCGCGGCCGAATCCGTCGAAAAGGGATTGGCGCCCGGCGAAGTGGAGGTCGATCCGCACCGCGTCCAGGTGCTCACGGTGCACTCGGCGAAGGGGCTCGAATGGGAAGTGGTGGCGGTGCCCCATCTCACCGCAGGCGTGTTCCCGTCACGGACCGCGACCGGAACCTGGCTCGGCGCGCTCGGTGAATTGCCGCCGTCGTTGCGCGGCGACCGCGCGCGGCCGGGAGAAGCCGCAGACGGCGTACCGGTTCTCGATCTCGAAAACCTCTACAGCCGCAAGGATCTCGAGGATGCGGTCAAGTCGCACAAGGCGGCCCTCGCGGCACGCAAACTCGACGAGGATCGCCGGCTCTTCTACGTTGCGCTCACGCGGACGGAGCGGGTGCTGTTCGCTTCCGGTCATCACTGGGCGGAGTCGGGCAGCGAACCGAAGGGCCCGTCCGAGTTCCTCACCGAACTCCGCGACTTGATCGCAGACGAGACACACGAGGGTCTCGGCGCCGTGGACGTATGGGCGCCCGCACCCGACGCCGAGACGCAGAATCCTCTCACCCGAACCCCCAAAGCGGCAGCATGGCCGCCGGACCCGCTGGGAGTGCGACGTGAGTCGGTCGAACACGGTGCTTCCCTGGTGCTCGCGGCGCTGACCGAAATCGGTGATGCATCCCTGGAAGACGAAGAAGACCCCGAGAACTGGGCGGCCGACGTCGACGCGCTCCTCGCTGAACGCGAAGCCCGCGCGCAGGCTCGCCTCGAAGTGGTTCTGCCTGCGCAGCTGTCGGTGAGTCAGCTGGTCGAACTCGAGGCGGACCCGGATGCGCTGGCTGCGCGGTTACGCAGGCCACTTCCGTATCCGCCGAACCCGCTGGCACGGCGAGGGACCGCGTTCCACGCCTGGGTGGAGCGCCGGTTCGGGGCCACTCGGCTGCTCGACCTCGACGAGCTCCCTGGTGCGGCCGACACCGATGCAGGACCGGACACGGACCTGGTGACGTTGCAGGACGCATTCCTGCGTTCGTCGTGGGCTCATCGCAGTCCCATCGAGGTGGAGGTTCCGTTCGAGACGGCGGTGGCAGGGACGGTTCTGCGGGGGCGGATCGATGCAGTGTTCGCGGACCCCGACGGCGGGTGGACGGTGATCGACTGGAAGACCGGAGCGGAGCCGAGTGCCGACAAGGAGAAGGCGGTGGTGATGCAGCTCGCCGCGTATCGGCTTGCCTGGGCCGAGCTGATGGACGTACCCCTGGAGCGTGTGCGGGCCGCGTTCCACTACGTCCGCACAGGCCGCACGATCGCGCCGGACACCCTGCCGGATGCCGACGCTCTTGCCGGCCTCATCCGCACCGCCGGCGCGGACGAGGAAGCGCGTCAGGCCTGACGGCGCACTTTCAGGGCCTCGGTGACCAACGGGATCTGCAACGGAAGGCGCAGCAGTACACCGGCTTTCTGCAGGCGCGACGTCTCGGTGCTCTTCAGCCAGTCGACGGCCATCGAGATGTTGGCCGGATAGACCGCAAGGAAGAGAAGCGCGGCCAGTCCACCGCCGAGCCGGCCGGTTCTCGGTACCACGAGCGCCGCACCCACCGTCAGTTCGGCCACACCGGACGCGTAGGTGTACGTCCGAGGGTCGCCGGGGAGTCGCTCGGGAACGATCGCGTCGAAGAACTTGGGGGTGACGAAGTGAAGCACGCCCATGCCTACAAGCAGGGCGGCGAGTCGGAGCGCGGGCGTGCGGCCGGTCCGGGAAAGGGTGCTGTCGCGTTGCATGACGACAGCTTGCCCGAATCACTCCCGGCACCACAGCGAGACGCCGCTGTGACGATTGAGCGAGACGCCGCTGTGTCCCTTCGAGGAGAATCGGGGTTAGGCTGCCAGCCGATGTCGGAGTTCTGTGCCCAGTGGAGACGAATATATGGCCGGTAGGCTACGTGCGAGATTGAACAGGTCGGACACCCTGACGGACCGGCCGGACTTCGCACTGGTGGGTGTCCTCAGGATTCCCCAGTTGCAGACCAGTCCTGCGCGGGCGATCTACCGCCGAGTGGCGATCGCTCTCGCCGCTCTGGCCCTGGCCGTCCTGATCGTCTACATCGATCGCGCCGGGTATCGCGACGCCCAGGACAACGAGTTGTCACTGCTCGACTGCGTCTACTACGCCACGGTGTCGTTGTCGACGACGGGGTACGGCGACATCACCCCGTTCACGCCGTCGGCGCGTCTGATCAACGTTTTGCTCATCACACCCCTTCGAATCTTCTTCCTCATCGTCCTGGTCGGTACGACTCTCTCCGCTCTCACGGAGAGTTCCCGGCAGGCGTTCAAAATCCAGCGCTGGAGGCAGCACGTGCGCAACCACACGGTCGTGATCGGTTACGGAACCAAGGGGCGCACCGCGATCGACGCGATGCTCGGCGACGGGGTCACCCCGTCGGACATCGTCGTCGTCGACACCGATCAGGCGGTCCTCGAATCGGCGGCAAGCAAAGGGCTGGTCACCGTCCACGGTTCCGCCACCAAGTCGGATGTCCTGCGGTTGGCGGGCGCCCAGAATGCGGCGGCCATCATCGTGGCGGCCAACCGCGACGACACCGCCGTTCTCGTCACCCTGACGGCACGCGAGATCGCGCCGCAAGCAAAGATCGTCGCGGCCATTCGAGAGTCGGAGAACACCCACCTGCTGCGGCAGTCGGGCGCCGACTCGGTGGTGGTGTCCTCCGAGACTGCGGGCCGGCTGCTCGGCATCGCCACGACCACTCCCAGTGTCGTCGAGATGATGGAGGATCTGCTGACTCCGGAGGCCGGCTTCGCGATCGCCGAACGGGCAGTGGAACGCGACGAGATCGGCGGTTCACCGCGGCATCTGGCCGACATCGTCCTCGGTGTCGTCCGGGACGGGCGACTGGTGCGGGTCGGCTCCCCGGAGGTCGATTCGGTGGAGGAGAACGACCGGTTGCTGTACATCCGTAGGGTCGCTAACTGACCGGCAGTACTGTCGACGTGTGACTGCATTCCGGTTGAACGAAACTCCGCTCCTGTCGCGCTCCGCGGTCGGCCGCGCCGAAGAATTGCGTTCGGACACCGACGCCCTGCGAACGGGATGGCAGGACGCGGTACTTCTGCGGGTCAACCATCGCGGTCAGGTCCGTGTCGACGACGACGGCCTCGTGTTCGGAGCGGCAACCGAGCTCGGTCCGGAGCCCGTCCGCGGTGCGGTTTTCCTGGGCATCCGCAAGGACCGGCACGTCTGGGCGGTGCGCGTGCAGGCCATGACCGGCGAGCTGGCCGACCTTCGCGTGCTGGGCGGAACACTCGACGATGCGGATGCCGGCGTGCTGACCGGCGCGATCGCGATGTTGAACTGGCACGACAGTGCCGGTTTCAGCGCCCTCGACGGTGCTGCGTCGGAACCGACGATGTCGGGTTGGTCACGAATTTCGACCAGCACCGGGCACGAGGAGTTTCCGCGCACCGATCCCGCCGTCATCTGCCTCGTCCACGACGATGGAGACCGGGTGCTACTGGCACGGCAACCCACGTGGCCGCCGCGCCGGTTCTCGATTCTCGCCGGCTTCGTCGAGGCGGGGGAGTCGCTCGAGACGTGTGTGATGCGCGAGATCAAGGAAGAAGTGGGTCTCGAGGTCCGCGACGTGCAGTATCTCGGTAGTCAGCCGTGGCCGTTTCCGCGGTCGGTGATGATCGGATTCTCGGCCGTCGGCGATCC
Source organism: Rhodococcus sp. USK13 (assembly GCF_018343855.1). NCBI lineage: Bacteria > Bacillati > Actinomycetota > Actinomycetes > Mycobacteriales > Nocardiaceae > Rhodococcus > Rhodococcus sp. USK13. The sequence goes on from NZ_CP069242.1 coordinate 3,578,660, forward strand.
CGGCGCCGCGTTGATCTTCGCGGACGGCGAGATCGCCGAGGCTCGCTGGTTCACCCGCGAGGAGGTGCGCAGTGCACTCGAGTTCGGTGACTGGGCATCCGACGCCGACGCACCCCTGCTGCTCCCCGGCTCGATTTCCATTGCCCGCGGAATGATCGAATCCTGGGTGGGAGCAGACGGGGCGGAGGCCTAGACCCCGAGTGCCTTTTTGACCTGGGACAGCGACGGGTTGGTCGCGGTGCTGCCGTCGGCGAACTTGACCGTGGGGACGACGTGGTTGCCACCGTTCACGCTACCGACGAACTCGGCCGAAGCCGGATCCTCCTCGATGTCGATCTCCACGTAGCCGATACCGGACTCGTCCAGCTGCTTCTTCAAGCGGCGGCAGTAGCCACACCAGGTGGTGGAGTAGATGGTCAGGGCCTTGTTGTCTGTAGCAGTCACGGCGCATATAACACCACGGCCGAGTGAAGTGTTCCCATGCGGCTCTTCCACCGCTGCGCGGGGTGTCGGTTGTCCCTGCCATGATGGACGCCATGTCAGCAGGTGCCCCAGCAGAGGCGACGAGTACCGGCCTCGATCCCGAACAGTCCGCGGCCGTCCTCGCGCCTCGTGGTCCGGTCTGCGTGCTGGCGGGCGCGGGGACGGGAAAGACGCGGACCATCACCCGGAGGATTGCCCACCTCGTCGGCAGCGGACACGTCGCGGCGGGACAGGTACTGGCGGTCACGTTCACGGCCCGGGCTGCGGGGGAGATGCGAGGCAGGCTGAGGAGCCTCGGAATCGGTGATGGCGGCACCCAGGTGCAGGCGCGCACTTTCCACGCGGCCGCACTGCGCCAGCTGAGGTACTTCTGGCCGCAGGTGGTCGGAGACACCGAGTGGCGGCTGCTGGACCGAAAGTTCGCGGTGGTCTCCGCTGCGGCCGGTCGTGTCGGGTTGTCTACCAGCACCGAGAGTGTTCGGGACCTGGCAAGCGAGATCGAATGGGCCAAGGCGTCGCTGATCGCGCCGGAGGACTATCCACGCGCGGTGGCGAAGGTGCACCGCGAGGCGCCTGCCGACGCCGCCAAAGTGGCCGAGGTGTATCACGGGTACGAGCAACTCAAGGCTCGAGGCCAGGATGCGATGCTGCTCGACTTCGACGACCTCCTGCTGCACACCGCGGCCGCCCTGGAGGAGCATTCGGCGGTAGCCGAGGAGTTCCGGGACCGGTACCGGTGCTTCGTGGTCGACGAGTACCAGGACGTGACGCCACTGCAGCAGCGGGTGCTCGATGCATGGCTCGGCGAGCGCGACGATCTCACGGTCGTCGGCGATGCCAACCAGACCATCTACTCGTTCACGGGCGCCACGCCCAACTATCTGCTCGACTTCTCGCGACGGTTCCCCGAAGCCACCGTTGTCCGCCTCGAGCGCGACTACCGGTCGACCCCCGAGGTGGTCTCGATGGCCAACCGGGTGATCGGCGCGGCGCGGGGCAGGATCGCTGGTACGCGGTTGCAGTTGATCGGCCAGCGGAAGTCGGGGCCCGAACCGACTTTCGCGGAGTTCGATGACGAGCCTGCCGAGGCCGCCGGAGTGGCCCGTGCGATCAAGCGGCTCATCGCCCGCGGAACGCCTGCCGCGGAGATCGCGGTGCTGTACCGGATCAACGCCCAGTCCGAGGTGCACGAGCAGGCCCTGACCAAGCTCGACATCCCATATCAGGTCCGCGGCGGCGAGGGCTTTTTCACGCGGACCGAGGTTCGTCAGGCCGTATCGGCACTGCGTCAGGCGGCCGGTCGCGACGACCTGCCCGATGCGGTCGGTGCCGACCTCGTCACCCTGGTGCGTGCCGTGCTGGTGCCGCTGGGTTTGACCGACACGGAACCTTCGGGTGCGCAGGCCCGCGAGCGATGGTCCTCGCTGTCCGCGCTCGTCGCTCTCACGGAGGAACAGCTGGCGCAGGATCCCGATCTGACGCTCGACGGACTGCTCCGCGAACTCGGCCTTCGCGCGGAGGCGCGGCACCCACCGGTGGTACAGGGCGTCACGCTGGCGTCGTTGCATGCCGCGAAGGGACTCGAGTGGGACGCGGTGTTCCTGGTAGGTCTGACGGACGGCACCTTGCCCATTCAGCACGTGCTGGGCGATGCCAACTCGGCCCCCGACGAGGCCGCGATCGAGGAGGAGCGCAGGCTTCTCTATGTCGGGGTCACCCGCGCGCGCGAACACCTGCAGATGTCCTGGGCGCTTTCCCGCAACGAGGGCGGCCGCAAGAGCCGTCGGCGGTCCCGGTTCCTGCACGGGCTGATTCCGGAAGACTCGCCGGCGTCGCGCATCGCCGCTCCGCCCCAGAACGCGAAGAAGCGTCCGCGGTGCCGACTGTGCGGGAAGCCACTGATCGGTACCACGGCCACGATGCTCGGACGGTGTGAAGGTTGCCCGTCGAATGTGGATGTGGAACTGCTCGATTCGCTGAGGTCGTGGCGGCTCGAGAAGTCCAGGGAGTTGAAGGTGCCCGCGTATGTGGTGTTCAGCGACAACACGCTGACGGCGCTCGCCGAACAGCGCCCGCAGGACGACCGGGGACTTGTCGCCATCCCCGGGATCGGCGCCAAGAAGCTCGAACAGTTCGGTGAGGATGTGCTCGGCGTGATCAGGTCGAGCGGATCGCCATGACGACTCTCCGTCCGCAGGCGAACAAAAGGCGCATCGCCGCAGGTCAAAAATAGGTTGTGCGGATATGGAATTTTGCCTACTGTGGTTTCAGCGCACGGGGGGACTCGTGCAGTTCACATCGGTTCGACAAGAAGTGGAGGTGGCCCCGACATGAAGTTCTACTCCGTACACAAGACGGCAGTCGCTGCCACCTCTGCGTTGCTCGGCATGAGCGCGACGGAGGCGGCACCGGCAATTGCCTGGTCGGCATCCCGTCGTCGTCCCGCAGCAGCAGCCGAGTCCGTGTCGCGGAGTTGTCGAGGAATTCCTCGCTAGAACACTCCCACCGTCTTTCCAAGGCCACGGACCCGCATCGCGGACCGTGGCCTTCGTAGTTCGAGCACTTTCCTCGCTCGCAGCCTCGGCTCTGGTTCGCACCTTGTACATCGAACCGACAAACGACCGACGCACTGAGAGCAGAGGAGAACGACGTGTCTACCGTGACATGCCGAGGGGTATCCGAAACCTCAACCGCCACAAGCGGATTTGTTGACATTGTTTCCACCCGACGGGATCTGCCCTGCCGGGCCGACGATCCGGACCTGTGGTTCGCGGATTCCCCCACCCAGCTGGAGCAGGCCAAGGCGCTGTGCGCGTCGTGTCCGATCCGGTTGCGCTGCCTCGATGCAGCGCTCGATCGGGGCGAGCCGTGGGGAGTCTGGGGCGGCGAAATCTTCGATCAGGGAGTTGTGGTCGCTCGTAAGCGTCCTCGCGGCCGCCCGCGCAAGGCGCAGACCCTGGTGTGTGCCTGACGACCGGTTGAGTGCATGGACAACGGCGTCCGCCCAGGGAACTCGCACGAGTTGTCTGGGCGGACGTCTGACGTCGTTCAGCGGACGGTGGTGCCGTCGCCCTCCTGCGTCGGATCGTCGAATCCGGGAAGCCACCGCGTGAGGATCGCCATATAGGGCGCGTACGCATCGAGCTGAGCGCAGATACCCACCGAGCCGACGAGGACTCGGAAGATCATGAGGTACTCGGGTGGCAGACTCAGGGCTCGGGCAGTCCGAAACTGTGCGCTGTTGAAGTCCGTTGCGGTGCCGGCAGCCTTCTGTAGCCAGGCACGGGTGAAGTGGAAGGATTCGGTCCGAATCGGATCCGTCAGCGGACGCAGGTAGTCGGCGATCTCCTTGTCGGTTACTTTCCGACCGGGAAGAACGAATCCATTGGCGTGCAGCAACTCCGTCAGCTCGTCGAACTGCTCGTGCAGTGCCAGACGCACCATCGTGCCGAGGACGGGAGGCAGCCCGTCGGGAAAGGGTGCGGCAGCACCGAAGTCGATGACGCCGAGCCGACCGTCGCTGTGCAACATGAAGTTTCCCGGATGGGGATCACAGTGCAGCAGTCCGACCCGCGCAGGGGAGGCGAAGTGGAATTCGGCCAGCAGAGCGCCCGCAGTGTTGCGTTCCTCGGGTGTTCCGTCGGCGATGATGGCCGAGAGCGGCTTCGCGGTCATCCACTCGCTCACCACCACCTTGGGGGAGCTGGCGACGACATGCGGGACCGCGAACTGCGGGTCGCCGTCGTATGCCTTGGCGAATCGGCGCTGATTGTTCGCCTCGATGCGGTAGTCGAGTTCCTCTTCGGTGCGGGCAGTGAACTCGTCGATGACGGGACGCACGTCGACGCCGGGCATCACCGACGCAAAGAGACCCGCGAAACGTCCGAGGGTCTTGAGGTCTGCTCGCAGGGCTTCGTCGGCCCCCGGATACTGCACCTTGACGGCGACGTCCCGGCCGTCGGCCCACACGGCGCGATGTACCTGTCCGATGCTGGCCGAGGCGGTCGGCGTGTCGTCGAAGGACATGAACCGCTCACGCCATTTGGTACCGAGCTGCTGGTCCAGCATTCTGTGCACAGCGCGTGCAGGAAGGGGAGGAGCCTGCGCCTGAAGTTTGTTGAGCGACTCCCGGTATGGCTCGGCGAATTCCTCGGGGATCGCCGCCTCCATCACACTGAGGGCTTGACCGAGCTTCATGGCCCCGCCCTTGAGTTCACCGAGTACGGCGAACAACTGCTCCGCTGCCCGTGCGCTCAGCTGCGCGTCGATCTCCACCCGGTCGCCGCCGGTCAGCTTCCTGCCGAACCCGACGGCGGCACGACCGGCGATCCCCAAGGGAATGCTCGCGAGTTTGGCGGTGCGGGCAGAACTCCTGCGGGGGATGTCGGACACTCCACCATCATGACGGAAGACGGCTCGATTCGCCCACAGCGGGTGCCAGGTATGCACAGCTGCAGGTCACCTGCCTCGGCCACCTTCGGGTGACCAGTCGGTGAGCGCCGAGGTCGATCTCGAGGGTCGCGTCGAGGCTGACAGGTGCGTGCCCTCGAGGAGAGGACAGGACGACCTCGAGTTGCCCCAGCGCCACGGCAGTGGTTGCCATGATGACCGCGGGGCTCGCGTGCCCCACCGTCCCGAGGAGTTGTGCGGCCAGATGCGGCCAGTCCTGGTCGTAGGCCGAGCGAAGCAGATCAGCGCAGCGGAGACAGCTGGTGTGGCCGGGGAGAACGAGGGGGCCTACGACTCCTCGCCCGTCACGTACCCGCACGGGGAGGTGGGGGATGCCGCTGCGCACGAGATCGGCGACCAGTCGCGGCTCGGCAACCAGATCGTCGGCGAGCACGGCGCAGGTGGCGTTCCACCGCCGCACGTCGCCTTCTGCGGAATAGCGGGACGACCGCGAGACGCGGATGCCGGCATCGGTCAGTCCCGCCGAGACTGCGTCCGAGAGCGGTCCGCGACCGTGCACCCGAACCGTATGGGTCTCGGCGGCGTCGGGGGAGTCCGCGACGTCGAGCAGTCCTGCCCTGTCGAGGTCCCCGAGAAGCTTCGAGAAGTCGGTGGGCGACATACCGCTTTCGACCGCCGTCCAGAGCACGTGCGGTCGGGAGGTCTTGCCGTCGAGTAATCGGAGAATTGCCAGGAGTTGCTCAGTGAGGATTCCGGGCGGCGGCTCGAGGATCAGGGCACGCTCGGGATCCCAGCCGAACTGGACGCGGCCGTCGGGGCGGGTCAGTACCGCGATGCGAGGGTCGAGAGTGGGGCCGATGGGACGCGGATGCTGGACGGTCACACGCAGAGCGTGTCACGACGCCTCCGCGCCCCTACCGGTCCGACGACGGTTATCCACAGGACGAAATGGTGGCTGACCTGGCAACTCTCGGCCGCACCGAAAATTGGGGCACAGCGACTTTCAGGAGGTCGGTTCGTCGCCCGCGCCGGAATCGCCGCGCTCGGCTTCCTCGGCTCGCTCGCGCGCTTCGGTCGCCTCGAGTTGCGCCATCGGATCGTCGAAGTTTCCCCTCTCCCCACCGCCGAGGACGCGATCGACGAACATGCCGGGATTGTCGAGGTCGGACGAGTCCGGCAGCAAGTCGGGGTGAGCCCAGACACCGTCGCGGGCGTCGATGGTGGACTCCGAGGTGAGACGGCTCCAGAGCTGGGCAGCCTCGCGCACCTTGCGGGGGCGTAGTTCGAGACCGACGAGGGTCGCGAATGTCTGCTCTGCCGGTCCACCGCTGGCACGTCGGCGCCGGAGTGTCTCGCTCAACGCCGCGACTCCGGGCAGGCGGTCGTTCAGTGCGGCGGACACGACCACCTCGACCCACCCCTCGATGAGGGCGAGGAGCGTTTCGAGACGCTCGAGGGCCTGCTTCTGCTCCGGCGTGGTCTGCGGTTCGAATGCGCCTTGCTGGAGGATGTTCTCGAGCTGCGAGGGATCGGTCAGCGCGGACGGGTCGAGTCCCTTGGCCATGTCTTCGATGGCGGAGAAGTCCATGGTGATTCCGCGCGCGTACTCCTCGACGGTGGCGAGAAGTCGTTGCCGCAGCCACGGGACATGGCTGTAAAGGCGCTGGTAGGCGGCCTCCCGGGCGGCGAGGAAGACGAGAATCTCGCGGTCGGGCTGTTCGAGGCCCTTGCTGAACCTTTCCACGGCGGCGGGAAGAAGTGCTCCGGTACCGGCCGGGCCGAGGGGCAACCCGATGTCGGTGGAGGTCAGCACCTCTTTCGACAGCTGGCCGAGAGCCTGGCCCAACTGTGACCCGAACGCGAGACCCCCCATCTGGCTCATCATGCCGAGCATGGGTCCGGCCATCTGCTTCGCCTCTTCGGGCAACCCTTGCACCCACATTCCCGAGACCTTCTCGGCGACGGGATCACACAGCCGCTTCCACGTGTCGAGGGTGTTGTCGAGCCAGTCGTTAGGCGTCCACGCGACGGTTCTCGTCGCTCCGGCAGGCAGGGTCGTCGCCGCATCAAGCCACAGTTCAGCCAGGCGCGACGCGTCGGCGATCGCCTCCGAATTACCCTTGGTGATCGGTGTGACCGACCCCATCTGCTGGCGCGCGAGCTTCTTCGCGATCTCGTAGTTGACCGGCCCGGTCTGCTCGCCCGAACCCATCGACGACCCCATGCCGCTCAGCATCTGACCGAATTGAGTGAGCATCTGGCCGAGGGCCGCCGGATCGAAATCACCCGAGGGGAAACCACCCGCCCCGAAACCGAAGTCCCCGGGGCCGCCCGCATTCTTGGCGCTGTCGGGCCCGGACTGGTCTCCCTTGTCCTTGTCGCGGTCGGGATCGTCGTCGGAGTTCGAGAAGCCGAACGGCATATTGCTCATGACTCAACGGTACAAGGCCGACAGTCCCGGGGTCCCTCTCCGCGTCACGCTGACGGCGAACACGCCCGCGGTCGCGCGGGGTGACGGCGGCTGCGCGCTCTACCCTGGTCCAGGTGAATCGACGGATAGTGACACTCCTGGCTGCCCTTGCCCCGATCGTGGTGCTCGGAGTGCTGGGAACGGTCATCACGGTGCCCTATGTGGCCCTCGGTCCCGGCCCGACCTTCAACACGCTCGGCGAAGTGGACGGCGAAGAGGTGGTCGCCATCGAGGGGGCCGAGGTGGACGACACCACCGGACACCTCAACATGACCACCGTGGCAGTGCGCGACAACCTCAACGTGTTCGAGGCTTTCGGCCTGTGGGCCAGCGGGCGCCAGGGAATCGTTCCCCGCGAGGAGGTGTACCCGCCCGACAAGTCGAAGGACGAAGTGAAGCAGGAAAACGACGCAGACTTCCAGCAGTCCGAGAACAGCGCCGAACTGGCGGCCCTTCACTTTCTCGACAAGCCGGTGGCGCTCGAGATCGCCAAGGTCGGCGAGGACGGCCCGTCCAGGGACATCCTGAAGCAGGGCGACAGGCTCGTCAGTGTCGCGGGCACACCGGTGTCCACGGTAGGTGACGTCCAGCAAGCCGTGGCCGACACTGCGCCGCACTCGGAGGTGCCGGTCGTGGTGGTCCGCGACGGCGTCGAAACTTCCGTCCCGGTGGTCCTGGGCGCGCGCCCGGACGACGGGTCGAAAGGCTATCTGGGCATCACTCCGGAGGAGTCGCCGGACGTCCCGTTCACCGTCGACTTCAATCTCGCCGACGTCGGCGGCCCGTCGGCGGGACTGATGTTCGCGCTCGCGCTGATCGACAAACTCAGCCCGGGTGAACTGAACGGCGGCAAGTTCGTTGCGGGCACCGGCACGATCGACTCCGACGGAGACGTCGGGCCGATCGGCGGTATCAAGTACAAGCTGATCGCCGCGAGCGAGGCAGGCGCCGAGACGTTCCTCGTTCCCGCGATGAACTGCGACGAGGCGCGACAGGGTGCTCCCGACGGGCTGCGGTTGGTGAAGGTCGAGAACCTCGACGGGGCGGTCGACGGACTCGCGGCCGTCAACTCCGGAGCCGACGCGCCCCACTGCTGAGACCGGCCCGGCTAGTCGTCTGCTGAGACCGGGGCCGGCCTAGTCGTCGTCCTCGGCTGCGTCGAGGGTGGCGTACAGGGCGCTGACGAGATTCGGTGCCAGATTCTCGTATGCCAGCAGCTCGATCGGCGCGTAGGGATCGGCGTCCTCGTCGGGTCGCAACTGCATCAGGCACAGCGACGGTCCGTCTCGCAGTACCGCTGCGATCAATCGGGCGGATCGACGGTCGGGATGGGACTCGGCGGCGGCCCGCGCGGCGTCGTCGGCGGCGTCCCGATCGGACAGCAGGGGTACCAGTGCCTCGTCGAGGTCGGATTCCGCCTCGGGCGGCAGAATGACGATTTCCTGCACGAGCGCGCATCCCGCCACCGATTCCGGCCAACTGGTGGTGGCGAGGAACTCGTCGAGAGCGCGTGACCCGCCGGAAATGTCGTCGGGGAACGGATCCTGTTCTATGGGAGTCAATTCCGCACCGTCGGCCAGCTGGTCGAGCAGGCTGGGTTCGGCGGCGGCGAGAAGCTCGGTCGGGACGAGTGCGAACATCTGCGGGGGCTGATCCCACCCTCCTGCATCGACGAATTCGACGACCTCGCGCACACAACGGGCAAGGGCGTCCGACTCCGGGTTCACATTCTCTTCACTCACGGACTCATCTTCGCACCCTCGAACGAGGACCGGCGGTCGCGTCCGCCCGTTGTTACGTAGAGTGGGACGAAACGGTCACGCCCACGCAGTTCGGGTGTGGACGGCAGAACGGTGCAGTTGATCGCGGCGCGTCAGCGTCGCCGAGTCGTTGGAGTGTGGCACGTGGGCATGCGGCCCCCCGCAGGATTACCGTCGTTGTCCAAACGCAGTCGAGTGCTGCTGGTGCTGGCGCTTGTCGTCGCTGCCCTGCTGCTGGTGGGCCCTCGGCTGATCACGACCTACACGGACTGGTTGTGGTTCGGTGAAGTCGGCTTCCGCGGCGTCTTCACCAAGGTGCTCGTCACCCGGCTGCTCCTCTTCCTCGTGGTCGGCCTGGTAGTCGGCGGAATCGTCTGGCTGGCATTGCTGCTCGCGTACCGGTCGCGTCCCGTGTTCGTCCCGGTCTCGGGGCCGAGCGATCCGGTGGCGCGGTACCGGACCACCGTGATGACGCGTCTGCGCCTGTTCGGGTTGGCCATTCCGATCGCTGTGGGCCTTCTTGCCGGGCTGATCGCGCAGTCGAGTTGGGTCACCGTGCAGTTGTTCATGAACGGTGGCGCGTTCGGGGTCACCGATCCCGAGTTCGGCCTCGACGTCGGCTTCTACACGTTCGATCTGCCGTTCTATCGTTTCGTTCTCAACTGGCTGTTCGTCGCAGTGCTGCTCGCCTTCTTCGCAAGTCTGGTGACGCACTACATCTTCGGTGGGCTCAAGTTGGCCGGCCGGGGAGGTGCGCTCACCAACGCGGCCCGTGTCCAGCTGGCCGTGCTCGCCGGTACCTTCATCCTGCTCAAGGCGGTCGCCTACTGGTTCGATCGCTATTCACTTCTGTCGAGCAGTCGTAAGGAACCCACCTTCACCGGCGGTAGCTACACGGACATGAATGCAGTGCTGCAGGCGAAGCTGATCTTGCTCGCCATCGCGGTGATCTGTGCCGGCGCCTTCTTCGCGGCAATCGTTCTGCGCGACCTCCGCATCCCGGCCATGGCCACCGCGCTCCTCGTGCTGTCGTCCATTCTGGTCGGGGCCGTGTGGCCGCTGGTCGTGGAGCAGTTCTCGGTGCGTCCCAACGCGGCCGACAAGGAGAGCGCGTACATCGAACGCAACATCGCGGCCACCCGGCAGGCGTACGGCATCACCGACGACAAGGTCGAGTACAAGGACTATCAGGGGTACGGCACACAGCCGCCACGAGACGTACCGGCAGACGTGTCCACCATCGCGAACACGCGCCTGCTCGATCCGAACATCCTGTCCCGGACGTTCACGCAACAGCAGCAGCTCAAGAACTTCTACGGCTTCCCGCCGTCGCTCGACATCGATCGGTACGACATCGACGGCGAAGTGCGTGACTACATCGTTGCGGCGCGTGAACTGTCGTCGAAGAGCCTCACGGGCAACCAGACGGACTGGATCAACAAGCACACCGTCTACACCCACGGCAACGGACTGGTCGCGGCACCGGCCAACCGGGTCAACGCCGCCGCGGGCGAATCCGTCGAGGAGGCGGCCAACAGTAACAGCGGCTACCCGGTGTACATGGTCAGCGACATCGCGTCGCAGCAGGCCGGGAACCAGGTCATCCCGGTCGAACAGCCACGTATTTACTACGGCGAGGTTATCGCGGACACCGATGCCGACTATGCCATCGTCGGTGGTGCAAACGGTTCCGATCCTCGCGAATATGACACCGACCAGGCGCGGTACCGCTACACCGGGGCCGGGGGTGTTCCCATCGGGAACTGGTTCAACAGGCTGGCCTTTGCAGCCAAGTACACGGAACGCAACATCCTGTTCTCGGGTGCCATCGGATCGGATTCGAAAATCATCTACAACCGTGATCCCCGCGAGCGTGTCACGCATGTGGCACCGTGGCTCACGGCTGACGGGGATTCGTACCCGGCGGTCATCGACGGGAAGATCGTGTGGATCGTCGACGCCTACACCACGTTGGAGAACTACCCGTACGCGCAGCGCAGCTCCCTCGACGGGCTCGTCGAGGACAGCATCGACCAGAACACAGGTCGATTGCTTCCGCGGAAAGAGGTCTCATACATCCGGAACTCCGTGAAGGCCACCGTCGACGCGTACGACGGAACCGTCAAGCTGTACCAGGTGGACGACAACGATCCCGTCCTCGATGCCTGGATGGGAGTGTTCCCCGGGGCCGTGGAAGCCAAGGACTCGATTCCCGAGGAACTGGGCGCGCACTTCCGTTACCCCGAGGACCTCTTCAAGGTTCAGCGCGAAATGCTGGCCAAGTACCACGTCGACGACCCGAAGGAATTCTTCACGAACAACGCCTTCTGGTCGGTGCCGAGTGATCCCACGATCGACACGAGCGCCAATCAGCCGCCGTACTACGTCCTCGTGGGCGACCCCGAAACCGGGAAACCGTCGTTCAACCTGACCAGTGCGATGGTGGGTTACAGTCGCGAGTTCTTGTCCGCCTATCTGTCGGTCAAATCGGATCCGGAGGACTACGGCAAATTCACCGTGCTCCAGTTGCCGACGGATACGCAGACCCAAGGTCCGCAGCAGACACAGAACTCGATGATTTCCGATCCGCGGGTGGCTTCGGAACGAACTCTGCTCGAGCGTTCGAACAAGATTCAGTACGGCAACCTACTGACGTTGCCCATCGCCGACGGCGGGATCCTGTACGTCGAGCCGATGTATACGGAGCGGAGTTCGACCGGCCAGAACACGTCCACGTTCCCGCAGCTGTCGCGGGTGCTCGTGAGCTACCGCGAGCCACCGCCGAGTAACAGCGTTCGCGTCGGCTACGCCCCCACGTTGGCCCAGGCGCTCGACCAGGTCTTCGGTGCGGGCACCGGTGCGGTGGCCACGGCGCCCAGCGCAGCAGAGGGCACACCCCCCGACCCCGACGGGGGCACGCCGCCGGCCAGCCAGGGCGGGGCACCCGCACCCGCGGCGCCTGCGCCGCCGCCGTCGTCGAATGTTGCGGCCGCCGTCGCCGAGTTGGACGCGTCCCTGGATGCGCTGACTGCGGCTCAGCGCAGCGGTGACTTCGCCGCATACGGCGACGCCCTCGCTCGCGTACAGCGGGCGGTTGCCGCCTACGAGGCCATCCCCAAGTAAGCCTCACGAAAAGTACGAACGACAAGGCCCTGTCATCCGAGCGGATGACAGGGCCTCGTCGTGTACTGGTCGATCAGCGCAACGCGGCGATCAGCTGCGGGTTCGCATCGATCAGCTGCTGGAACTGCTGTCCGAAGCCGTTCTGCTCGGCGAGCTGACGAGCGGTGTCGATCCCTTGCTGGGCAATCGGCTGAGCCGGTGCGGGCCCCTCGGTGACCGGTGCCGGCGCCGGGGTGGGCTCGGGGGCAGGCGCAGGGGCCGGGGCAGGCGCAGGGGCCGGGGCCGGGGCCTCGGCGACGTCGCCACCACCGGTGGTCAGGTACTGACCGCAGGTCGGCCATGCTCCGGGGCCCTGGGTCTGGAGGACGTTCTCGGCGACGCGGATCTGTTCGGCCTTGCTGGCGCTGGAGGCCGTGCCGGTGCCGCCGTTGGCTTCCCAGGTGCTCTGGGAGAACTGGAGTCCGCCGTAGTAGCCGTTCCCGGTGTTGATGCCCCAGTTGCCGCCGCTCTCGCACTGCGCGACACCGTCCCAGTTGTGGGAAGCAGCCGAGGCGGTGCCGGTGCTCAGTCCGAGCGGGACGGCGACGACAGCACCGGTGACGGCGATCCAGCCGAGGGCACGCTTGCTGAAGGTGGAATTGGTCATGTGGGGCAAATCCTCTCCGCGCTTGCTGGCGTGGCCGGCCTGCGGGCGACGTCCTCGTCGTTCCCGGCACGTGTACCGGTTGCCACGTCCCTGCCCCTCGAAGGTTTCGGGGATTACCGAACCCGCGGGGCAGAGTTGGCAGCGGCGGGCCGGCTTGTGCCCGGTTGTTTCGGGCCGAGAGCGACCGTACGGGAGGTTTGCCGCCGATTCACCCGGCGATTTGTGGTACGCGGGTACAGCACCAAGCTGGCAAATCCGGCATATGTGCTGGTAGGCGCGTGTCGAGACCAATTCGGGGCCGCGTCGTTACCTTCGCGTTATGTGGTGCGGATCACGGGGTTATTGTGGAGTAGCTCACGTCAGCGTGTCCGCGAATCCTGTTGTCCGGCAGCCTTCGAGCACGCACGCGACGCGAAAGTGCCCTGCGCGCAGTCGTACTGCGCGCAGGGCATCGTTCGATCGCGGTCAGCGGATCAGAGGTACTGACCGCAGACCGGCCAGGCGCCCGGGCCTTGAGTTGCCAGAACATTCTCGGCCACCCGAATCTGCTCTTCGCGCGAGGCGTTGGATGCGCTGCCGCTGCCGCCGTTGGCCTCCCAGGTGCTCTGCGAGAACTGGAGTCCGCCGTAGTAGCCGTTTCCGGTGTTGATGGCCCAGTTGCCGCCGCTCTCGCATTGTGCGACTGCGTCCCAGTTGCCGGAGGCGGCCGATGCCGTACCGGTGCTCAGTCCGAGCGGCACGCCGACGACTGCTCCGGCGAGTGCGATCGCGCCCATGGTCCGCTTGACGATGCTGGTGTTGGTCATAAGTCTGTTTCCTCTCCGCAATGTGCTGACGAAGTACGTCACGCGTCGGCTGGTGTGCCGACCCTGGTCGTTTTCGCCCCTGCCCCTCGAGGTGTCGGGATTCCGAATCCGCGGGGGCAGGTCGAGCTGCGGCGGGTCGGCGTTGCCCGGTAGTTTCGGGCTGGCAACGAACGTACGCGTCGATCACGGAATGGTCACGGGGTCGTTTTTTGTGACGCCCGTCCAAATAGTGGGACGTATGGTTGGGATTTCCGCAGGTCGGAAGGTGAGAAATGGTCACGGAGACCGTTACAGGAATTCGCTAGAATGTGACGAGCATCATAACGTTCCGGTAACGGCTGTGACTGTTGAGGTGCTGGAAAGTAGCCGATGGGAGAATGTATGGCCGCTGTGGACGTCGTGACTCAGACCACGATCGCGCGACCGCGACACGAGGTCGCGGCGTACGCGTCGAACCCGGGAAATGCGACCGCGTGGTACGCGAATATCACCGAGGTGAAGGGTGATTGTGCGGGCCATGTGGAGATGGGCGCCGAGTTCGCCTTCGTCGCCGAGTTCTTGGGGCGACGTCTCGTGTACACCTACGAGGTCGTCGAGCACGTACCGGACACGCGCCTCGTGATGCGCACTGCTGAGGGTCCCTTCCCGATGGAAACGATCTATGAATGGGAAGAGACAGCCGATAGGAGTACGAGAATGACCCTGCGCAATCGTGGCGAGCCGTCGGGGTTTGCGAGGATCGGTGCGCCGGTGTCGGCCCGCGCCATGCGCCGAGCCAACAACAAGGATCTAGCCCGCCTGAAGGGCATTCTGGAAGCCGAACTCGGCAATTCGTGACCGTCTGCTCGGCCCGCCGGCGACCCCTGGGGAGCGGCCGTCGACGCGATTTGCTTTCCGTTCGTTCGCTCGTGTAACTTTGTTCATGCAGCGCGGGGTGGAGCAGCTCGGTAGCTCGCTGGGCTCATAACCCAGAGGTCGCAGGTTCAAATCCTGTCCCCGCTACCACTGAAGAACGGCGTCCTGGATTCCAGGACGCCGTTCTTCGCTGTGCATGGCTGCGCTCAGGGCTCCATCTCGATGAGCGCCCTACGGAGCAGTTTGCCGGTGGCGTTGCGGGGGAGTTCGTCGATGAACACGATGTCGCGCGGAACCTTGTACCGGGCGAGATTCGACTTGATGTAAGCCTTCATCTCCTCGGCATCCTTCGCGGACCCCGGTGCAGGGACGACGAATGCTCGTAGCCGATGCCCGAAATCGGCATCTTCGACACCGATGACGGCCGCCTCGATCACGTCTTCCCTGTCTGCGAGGAGATTCTCGACTTCGAGGGGGTAGACGTTCTCGCCACCGGACACGATCATGTCGTCGTCGCGGCCGTCGACGAAGAGCAGTCCGTTGCGGTCGAAGTGGCCCACGTCGCCGGTCGAGAGCAGGCCGTTGATCCGTTCCTTGTCGCGGCCGTCGGTGTAGCCGGAGAAACTGAGCCCACTGGCCACGAATATTCGTCCGACCGTTTCCGGTTCGGTGATCCGTTGTCCGGCTTCGTCGTACAGTTCCACGTGGCAGGTGACGGGCGGACGGCCGGCGGTGCCGGGGGCCAACGCGAGGTCGGCGGGCGTCGCCACGGTGGCAACGGCGACCTCGGTGGACCCGTAGAGGTTGTGCAGAACGTGTCCGAACGCTGCGGTGGTCCGTTTGCACAGATCGGGGGACAGCGACGACCCGGCCGCGAAGATGATGGTCAGGCTCGAGGTGTCGTACTTCGACAGGGTGTCCGGGCCGAGGTCGATGATGCGCTGCAACATGGTGGGAACAACGACGAGAACGTCACAGCGGTGCTTCTCCAACAGGCGGATGGTGTTCTCCGGGTCGAACTTTCGGTGCATGACCACCGTTTGGCCGAGGGCGAGCGCGAGCGCGAACTGCGAGACGCCTGTTCCGTGGAACGCGGGCGCGGCCATCATCATCGTCTGCCCGCGCCGCAGGGGAACCCGGTCGAGGAATTGGGCAGACGCCAGCGGCGAGGTGTGGCCCCGCGGCGCACCTTTCGGCGTTCCGGTGGTGCCGCTGGTGAGGAGAACGAAACCACCCTCGGTGGAAGGGGCCGGGACGGGGCCGCGATCGACGCCGTCGATCAGGTCGTCGAGGGTGCGCACCTGCGACGCAGAACCGTCTTCTGCCCACGATCGGTACGAGATGACCTCATCGGGGAGTGCCTCGGCGACCTGGCGGAATTCGTCGTCGTAGACGAACGCTTCGATCTGCTCGCGGGCGGCCACGTCGACGAGCTGCGGCCGTGCGAAACCGGTATTCATCAGTACCAGGCGGGTGCCGTTCTTGGCGGCCGCGAGCATGGTGAGTACCAGGCCGCGGTGATTGCGGCACATACATCCCATGACGGACCCTGGGGTGATGCCCTCTGCCTGCCACGCGCGCACCAGGGCGTTCGACTGCTCGTCGATGTCGATATAGGTGAGTGGCCCGCGCTCGTCGATCAACGCCACCGCGTCGAGTCGGGCCTCGGCGTGAGCGTGCACCGGACCCGCAAACGGGCCGTATTTCCGGACTGCCAGGAGGGAACGAATGCCCTGGTCGACCCGGGGGAACGGCACGAGGCCGGAGCGGTTCATCACCCGAACGGCTCCCGCGGTGTCCGCGATCTTGGTGAGAAGGTGCTGAGCTGGCATGGATGCCCCTTCCGGCGTGACGGATGTCACGTTCAGACTAGAGGACGGTCGGTGTCGTGTACTGCCGTTACGTCGGTCCTCGTCACCGGATTTCGGACACGAAGAAGCCCCCGCCGCAGGTGACCGCAGCGGGGGCTACATCCCTCGTTGAAACTATTCCTGAGCTGCTACTTCAATTCGGCAGACGACTTCCCCAGCAGGCGGCGGGCCACGATCAGCTGCTGAATCTGCTGCGTGCCCTCGAAGATGTCGAGGATTTTCGAGTCGCGAGCCCACTTCTCGAGAAGCGGACGCTCGGAGTATCCCCACGTGCCGGCAAGTTCGACGGCCTTCACAGTTATCGCTGTTCCGGTGCGACCGGCCTTGGCCTTCGACATGGACGCTTCGAGTGAGTTCGGCTTCTTGTTGTCGGCCATCCAGGTGGCGCGCAGCGCCAGCAGGTAGGCAGCTTCCCAGTCGGCCTCGAGCTGCAGGAATTCTGCGGCGGCCGCGTGCTGGTTGTATGCCGGGGTGTCGTAGGAGATCTCGACCCCCGCGTCGGTGAGGATGTGGCGCAGTTCCTCGAGTGCAGCGCGGCCGAGTCCCACGGCCATGCCGGCGACGATCGGACGGGTGTTGTCGAACGTCTGCATGACGCCGGCAAAACCCTTCTCGACGTTCACCTCGGGCGTACCGAGGAGGTTGTCTTTCGGAATCCGACAGTCCTGCAACAGTAATACCGCGGTGTCGGACGCCTTGATCCCCAGTTTGTGCTCGAGACGCGCGACGCTCAGTCCCGGTGCATCCCGGGGGACGACGAACGATTTGATCGCTGCCCGGCCCTTGGTCTTGTCGACCGTGGCCCATACGACGACGTGCGTGGAACGTTCACCGGCGGTGACGAAGATCTTCTCACCGTTCAGGACGTACTCGTCGCCGTCGAGCACCGCCGTGGTGGTGACCGCGGCGGAGTCCGAACCGAAGCCCGGTTCGGTGATGGCCATCGAGGCCCACACCTTGCCGAACCTCTCGAGCTGCTCATCGGTGGCGACCGCGGCGATCGCAGAGTTGCCGAGACCCTGGTACGGAATGGCGAGTGTGAGTCCCACGTCGCCCCAGCAGGTCTCGATCACGTTCATCAGTGAGGACATGTTGCCCCCGTTGACGTTTCCGATGACCTTGGGCTCGTCACCGCGCCCGAGGGCAGCGCCTGCGGCACCCTTGCCGGAGTCGTTGAGCCCCTCCACCATGGCGGCCATGGTGTCGAGTTCCTTGGGGTAGGCGTGCTCGGCAAGGTCGTACTTGCGCGAGATCGGCCGGAAAATCTCCGCAGCGACCTGATGTGCCTGGTTCGCGGAGGCTTTGAGCTTCTTGGGAAGTTCGAGGTTGATCATGACTGTTTCCTTAGTTCGAATCCGGCCGCTCAGATCAGGACGATGCCTTCGGCAACACCGATGGCGCGAAGGTCGCGGTACCAGCGCTCCACGGGGTGTTCCTTCGTGTAGCCGTGGCCGCCGAGCAACTGCACGCCGTCGAGACCGATCTGCATTCCCTTTTCGGAAGCGAGCTTCCGGGCGAGTGCCGATTCGCGGGCGAACGAGAGGCCCTGTTCCGCCCGTGATGCACCACGCAGCGTGACCAGACGCATTCCGTCGAGCTCGATACCGATGTTGGCGACCATGAAGGCCACTGCCTGACGGTTGCTGATCGGCTCGCCGAACGCCACCCGCTCGTTCACGTACGGGATGACGTAGTCGAGCACGGCCTGGCTGGTGCCCACCGCGAGCGATGCCCAACCGAGGCGGGCGAGGCGGATGGCGTCCGCGTACTCGGCCTTTCGCGCATCGGCGTCACCGTCTCCGAGCAGCGCCGACTCCGGCACCGCGACATCGGTCAGCTCGAGGCGGCCGAGTCCGGCGGCGCGCAGGCCCATGCTCGGATCGGCTTCGACAACGAGTCCCTTGGAGTCGGCCTCGACGATGAAGAAGGACGGCTTGCCGTCCAGTTCTGCTGCCACGATGAACAATTCGGATGTTGCGGCAGCCGGAACCAGGCTCTTCACTCCGTTGAGCCGGTATCCACTCGGCGAGCGGACCGCCTTGGTCTGCAACGCGAACGGATCGAACAGCGCCCGTGGTTCGTTCACGACGACAGCGGCATTGGGAACCTGCTCGCCGGTGAACGCGGGAAGGTACGTCTTCTGCTGGGCGTCGGTACCCCACTGCGTCAGGGCTACCGCGACGCCACTGGGAGCGAGGATCGGAAGCGCCAGGCCCATGTCTCCGTGCGCCAAGGCCTCGGCGACGAGCGAGTTGGTGACGGCTCCGCGCTCACTGGCCGCGCCGTCGAGTTCCTCCGGGACGTTGATCAGGGTGATACCGAGTTCGGCGGCGCGCTTCACGAGATCGGCCGGGGCGGCCGCGGCGGCGTCGGCGTCATGGCCGGCTGGGCGCAGGATCTCGGCGGCGAACTCGCGCACGGTCTCGACGATCATCTGCTGCTCGTCGGTCGGGGTCAGGTCGAAATAGCCCGCTGCAGCGCTCGGATTGCCGGGGAGCCGTTTCGGCGCGCCCCCGCCGGACACCTTCTTGAAACCGCGGGTGGCGGCACCGAGGGTTCGGAAACCTGTCTTCGTGCCTTCGTAGGTCACCCGATCG
This sequence comes from Rhodococcus sp. USK13, assembly GCF_018343855.1. Taxonomy (NCBI): domain Bacteria; kingdom Bacillati; phylum Actinomycetota; class Actinomycetes; order Mycobacteriales; family Nocardiaceae; genus Rhodococcus; species Rhodococcus sp. USK13. Next base: position 3,597,681 of record NZ_CP069242.1, read on the forward strand.
ATCGTCTGACGCAAGTTGTACTTCTCTGCCAGATCGGAACCCGTGATCTTGGTCAACACTCGCATCGCGGCACCCATGGCGTCGCGCCTGACGGGGTTGAGTCCGACCGCGGACGTGTCGCGGGGCTTCCGCTTTCCGCTGTCGTGGGGGGCAACTGTGTCTTGCTTGCTCATGATCACCAGCTGTTTCTCGGTGTTCGGGCGTGGACACCAGCTATCTTACTCAGCAGTAAGGTTGGTGTCTACTATTGAGTAAGTTCCGGGCGTCAGGTCCCTGAACGGCGAACGGCCCGGCCTGAAGTTCCAGGCCGGGCCGTTCGTCGTTCGGCGATGTCAGTGAGCGTGCAGGTGGGGCTTTCGTAGGCGGTCGAGGACCTCGTCGTGCAGCAGGCCGTTGGTGGCCACAGCGCTTCCGCCGTGCGGTCCGTCAGCACCGGTGAGGTCGGTGAAGCGCCCGCCCGCCTCCCGGATCAGTACATCCAGCGGAGCGAGGTCCCACAGCGAGACCTCGGGTTCCGCGGCGATGTCGACGGCGCCCTCGGCGAGCAGACAATAGGAGAAGAAGTCGCCGAAGCCACGGACCCGCCAGACGTCGTCGGTGAGGGAGAGGAACTGCTCGCGGATGCCGAGATCCCTCCACCCCGACAGGCTCGAGAACGTGAGACTCGCCGATTCGAGTCGGTCCACGGCGGAGACGGAAATACGGCTCGGCGCGGCCCCTGCGAACGAGGCCCAGGCGCCGGCGCCCGCTGCCGCCCACCATCGGCGAGCCAGTGCAGGAGCGCTGACCACGCCTACGACGGGCACTCCGTCGTCGAGGAGGGCGACGAGAGTTGCCCACACGGGAACGCCGCGGACGAAGTTCTTGGTCCCGTCGATCGGGTCCACCACCCACTGACGTCCCGAGAATTGGGCATCGCCGCCGAATTCCTCACCCAGCACGGCATCGCCCGGGCGCTCCGATTCGAGCGTCGACCGGACCGCCCGCTCCACCGCCAGGTCGGCGTCGGACACCGGAGTCAGGTCGGGTTTGTCGTCGACCGCGAGATCGAGAGCGCCGAACCGGGCCGTGGTGATCGCGTCCGCCTCGTCTGCGATGTGGAGTGCGAGCTGGAGGTCGGCGTCGAGGTCGGTCACGGTTGCACAGATTACTCGGCGGCGCCCGCCCAACTTCAGCCGCTCGTGACTTCCCTGAGCTTTCCCGTGGCCACGTCGAACACGAATCCGCGCAGTGAGGTGGTGGCCGTGATGAAGGGACTCGACTCGATCCGGCGCAGCGACTGCCGGACGTCTTCGTCGAGGTCCGAGAATGTCTCGGCCGCCCAGCTAGGCTTCAGCCCTGTCTCGTCCTGAATGGATCGCTTGAAGTCGTCGTCTGTGAAGGTCAGCATCCCACAGTCGGTGTGATGGATCAGGATGATCTCCGTGGTGCCGAGTAGCCGCTGACTGATGGCGAGTGAGCGGATCTCGTTGTCCGTCACCACCCCGCCTGGCGTTTCGGATCACGTGGCTCTCTCCTTCCTGGAGGCCGAGGATCCGGTACAACTCCGTCCGGGGAAACTGCGGAATGGGGACCGCACAGGCATGTGCGCACCCGTGCATCGAACGCCTGGCACGTCGGCGACCGCAAGGGTTCGCATCGGCTGATCGGAAGGGGTGACTGCAGTTGCGCGCGGGGGTGAAATCGCCCGCAGAATTACCCGGTAACCTTGAACACCGTGCATCCCGACGTATCTGCAGAACTAGGCGAGCTCGACACCACCCTCCGTACCGTCGAATCGGTGCTGGATGTGGAGGAGCTGCGTCGCCGCATCGACGAACTCGAACACCAGGCGGCCGACCCTGACCTGTGGAACGACCAGGAGCATGCACAGCAGGTCACCAGCCAGCTCTCGCACTCGCAGGCCGAACTGCGCCGCGTCGAGGAGCTGCGCCAGCGGCTCGACGACCTTCCTCTTCTCTACGAGCTCGCGGAGGAGGATGCGGGTGCCGAGGCGCTCGCCGACGCCGATGCCGAGAGGGAGTCGCTGCGGGCCGACATCGAGGCCATGGAAGTCAAAACCATGCTGTCCGGCGAGTACGACCAGCGTGACGCGCTGGTCAACATTCGATCCGGCGCAGGAGGTATCGATGCCGCAGACTGGGCCGAGATGCTGATGCGTATGTACATTCGGTGGGCGGAGAAGCACGGCTACGGGGTCGAGGTCTACGACACCTCGTATGCCGAGGAGGCCGGAATCAAGAGCGCGACGTTCGCGATCAAGGCGCCGTATACCTACGGCACCCTGTCGGTGGAAATGGGCACCCACCGCCTTGTGCGGATCAGCCCCTTCGACAACCAGGGGCGTCGGCAGACGTCCTTCGCCGAGGTGGAAGTACTGCCGGTCGTCGAGACCACCGACCACATCGACGTGAACGAGAACGACGTCCGCGTCGACGTCTACCGCTCCTCCGGTCCGGGTGGGCAGTCGGTCAACACCACCGACTCGGCGGTGCGCCTGACGCACATTCCGACTGGAATCGTCGTCACCTGTCAGAACGAGAAGTCGCAGCTGCAGAACAAGGTGTCGGCGATGCGGGTCCTGCAGGCGAAGTTGCTCGAGGTCAAGCGGAAGGAGGAGCGCGCGGAGATGGATGCATTGAAGGGCGACGGCGGCAGTTCGTGGGGCAATCAGATGCGTTCCTACGTGCTGCACCCCTACCAGATGGTGAAGGACCTGCGTACCGAGTACGAGGTCAACAACCCGTCGGCCGTCCTCGACGGCGACATCGACGGATTCCTGGAGTCCGGCATCCGGTGGCGGATGCGCGAGAACCAGGCCTAGACGCCTATGGAGATCACCGCAACCATGTTCGCTCCCACTCGGAATCTTCTCGACTGGCTCAGCTCCACAGGGCTGGCCGTGTCGTTGACGGTGCTCGGTGCCCTACTGATGGCCAGACTCGTCAGCTGGGGCGGCGACAAGATCACCGACCGCATCGACAACAGCTACATGCAGGGCGACGCCCTGGTCCGATCCGAGACCACCAAGCACAGACACTCGGTGGCTCAGGTGATCACCTGGGTGGTCATCACCATCATCTATGTCATCGCCACCATGAAGGTGCTCGATCAGCTCAGCTTGCCGATCGGCAGTCTCGTGGCGCCGGCCACCGTACTCGGTGCGGCGCTAGGTTTCGGCGCGCAGCGCGTGGTTCAGGACATCCTCGCCGGATTCTTCATCATCACCGAACGTCAGTACGGCTTCGGTGACACGGTCCGGCTCGCCGTCACCGGGGCCTCGGACGACGCCGAAGGTGTCATCGAGGACGTGACGCTGCGTGTGACGCGGATGCGGAACACCGACGGCGAAGTCATCACCGTCCCCAACGGCCAGATCGTCAAGGCGATCAACCTGTCGAAGGACTGGGCGCGCGCCGTGATCGACGTTCCGGTGCCCGCGGCCGCCGACATCAACCAGGTCAACGAGGTACTGCACCAGGTCGGCGTCGAAGCATTTGCGGATCGCGGACTGAAGAAGCTGCTGCTCGACGAGCCGACGGTGATGGGTGTCGAACGCCTGACCGTCGACGAGGTGAGCGTTCGTATGGTCGCCCGGACCCTTCCGGGTAAGCAATTCCAGGTCGGGCGTGCTCTCCGGGTGCGCGTCGCCAGCGCGATGCGCCGGCAGGGGATCACCGTGTCCCCGGACCTGCAGACCGTCCGGGTGGGGGAGGACGCGGTATGAGTGAAGAACCGAGGCGCGGACTCGATCGGATCCTGCACTCGCATGTCCTTCCGTCGAAGCTGTTCGGCGGACGGGTACGGACGTCGACGCTGGTGCTGTGCTTGCTGTGGGTAGCGCTGTACACCCTGTACACCTCGCTCAATCCCGCCGAGGACGCTGGACAGGCACCCCCGCCGGCCCCGACCATCACCACTCCCGTGCCCAGTGAGGAACAGGTTCCGGTGACATCACTGCCGTCGTCGACGGTCGACACCCCGACCGAGATCACCGAGACGACGGAGTCGACCACTACCGAGCCGACGCCCCAATCCACCCCCGGGTTGACGATGCCGTCGCAGAGCACGCAGCCGACCACGACCACGCAGCCGTTCGGATTGCCGCAACTCTTCCCCGCTCCTGCAGCACCCGGGACGCCGACGACGATGTCCCCGGTCCCGACCGCGCCCAGCTCGCAGACCGGACCATGACGCTCGGCCTGCGCTTCACTTGGTCACTGTTCGATAACGTCTAGACTGGCTCCTCGTGATCAGCGTCGAGAATGTGTCGAAGTCGTACAAGACCTCCACGAGACCCGCCCTGGACAAGGTGAGCGTCGAAGTGGACAAGGGTGAGTTCGTCTTCCTCATCGGCCCGTCGGGCTCGGGCAAGTCGACCTTCATGCGTCTGCTCCTCAAGGAGGAATCACCGACCTCGGGCGACATTCACATCGCCGATTTCCACGTCAACAAGCTGTCGGCTCGGCGGGTGCCCAAGTTGCGTCAGAGCATGGGCGTGGTGTTTCAGGACTTCCGGCTTCTGCAGAAGAAGACGGTGTCGGAGAACGTCGCCTTCGCTCTGGAGGTGATCGGAAAGCCGCGGGCGATGATCGCGCGCACGGTTCCCGAGGTACTCGAGATGGTGGGTCTGTCCGGCAAGGCGGACCGTTTGCCGACCGAACTCTCCGGTGGTGAGCAGCAGCGCGTCGCGATTGCGCGGGCGTTCGTGAATCGGCCGTTGGTGTTGCTGTGCGACGAGCCCACCGGCAACCTCGACCCGGAGACCAGCCAGGACATCATGTTGTTGCTCGAGAGGATCAACCGCACGGGCACGACCGTGGTGATGGCGACGCACGATCATCACATCGTCGACTCGATGCGTCGTCGAGTGGTCGAACTGGACCTCGGAAGAGTGGTGCGGGACGAAGCCCGAGGTGTGTACGGCGTGGGGCGTTAGCCGCCCGCCCTCCCTCGACGCCAGCCCGTCCGCAAGCCATTCGACGAAGGACTCCGATTACCGATGCGTGCCAGTTTCATTGTCAGTGAGCTCCTCACCGGACTCCGTCGCAACGTCACCATGACGATCGCGATGATCCTCACCACCGCGATCTCCCTCGGGCTGTTCGGAAGCGGACTCCTCGTGGTGCAGATGGCGGGCAAGACACAGCAGATCTTCCTCGACCGGGTGGAGGTGCAGATTTTCCTCACGGACGACATCTCCACCTCGGACCCCGGCTGCGAGGCGGAGATCTGCCGTTCGCTACGCACGGAACTCGACGACACCCCGTCAGTGGTATCGGTGGAGTACCTCAACCGGGACGATGCCGTGAAGGACGCGACGGAGCGGGTGTTCAAGGATCAGCCCGAGCTCGCTGCACTGGTCAGCCCGGACAGCTTCCCTGCGTCGTTCAAGGTCAAGCTGAGCGACCCCGAACGGTTCGGGGTGATCAACGACCAGTTCGGTACCCGTCCCGGGGTCGAGAGCGTGCTCAACCAACGTGAACTGGTCGAGCGTCTCTTCAGCGTCCTCAACGGGGTCCGCAATGCGGCGTTCGCGATCGCCGTCGTGCAGGCGGTCGCCGCTGTGCTTCTCATCGCGAACATGGTGCAGATCGCGGCGTTCACCCGGCGGACGGAAGTCGGGATCATGCGGTTGGTGGGCGCTACCCGGTGGTACACGCAGTTGCCGTTCCTCCTCGAGGCGGTGGTCGCGGCGGTGATCGGTGCCATACTCGCCATCGTGGGCTTGTTCACCGCGAAGAACATGTTCATCGACGACGTGCTGGCCGATGTGTACGAGGCGAACATTGTCGCCCGGATCTCCAACAGCGACGTGCTGTTCGTCTCACCCGTGCTCCTGCTGGTCGGTGTGGGCATGGCGGCGGTCACCGCCTACGTGACGTTGCGCTTGTATGTGCGCGAATAATTCGGTTTGCTCCCTCTCCTATGCTGGAGACAACGAACTGCTCATGAACATCGCGGACTGAAAGGCCCGGAACGTGAAGGAAAAGGGCCGCAAGGTCATTGCGACCAACCGCAAGGCGCGTCACAACTACGCCATCATCGACACCTACGAAGCGGGCATCGCACTCGTGGGAACCGAGGTGAAGAGCCTGCGCGAGGGAAAGGCGTCGCTCGTCGACGCATTCGCCACCGTCGACAACGGCGAGGTGTGGCTGCGATCGCTCCACATTCCCGAGTACACCCAGGGCACGTGGACCAACCACGCGCCACGGCGCACCCGGAAGCTATTGCTGCACAAGCGTGAGATCGATCACCTCGTCGGGAAGACGAGAGAGGGTAATCAGACCCTCGTGCCCCTGTCGATGTACTTCTCGGACGGCAAGGTCAAGGTGGAACTTGCGCTCGCGAAGGGTAAACAGGATTACGACAAGCGTCAGGATTTGGCCAAGCGCACCGCCGAACGTGAGGTGACCCGCGAACTCGGACGACGAGTCAAGGGAATGCGCTGACCGGCGTCCTGCTCGCGCTGGTCGCTGCCATCGGCTACGGCGTGAGCGATTTCGTCGGTGGAGTGGCCTCTCGGCGGGTGGCTGCACTGCGGGTGGTCATCGTCTCGTATCCGTTGTCGCTGTTGATCGTGCTGGTGATCGCGCCGTTCGTGGCGGGCACGTTCACCACCTCGTCCCTGTTGTGGGGCGCGGTCTCCGGCGTGGCCGGTGGTGTCGCCGTGTGGTGGTTCTATCTGGCGCTGGCGGCAGGCCCGATGTCGGTGGTGTCGCCGTTGACTGCCGTCCTGGTGGCAGGCATCCCTGTTCTCGTCGGTCTCGCTTTCGGGGAACGGCCCGGATCGATTGCGTACGCCGGGATTGCTGTCGCGCTCGTCGCCGTCGTGCTGGTCAGCCGAGAGTCGCCCGACGAGACGGCCGGCGAGGTGGCGGGTGGGCGAGTGCTCACGTTCACGAAGTCCGTCGCGCTGCTGACCGTCGGTTCCGGTGTCGCCTTCGCCATCGCGTTCGTGGCGCTGCACCAGATCGGTGCCGAGGGCGGGTTGTGGCCCCTGGCCGTCTCGCGCGCCGCCGCCACAGCCGTGGTGTGGGTGGTGGCGCTGGCGTCCGGTCATTTCCTTCTGCCACACGGAGAGCCGATGAAGCTCGCCGTCTACGTCAGTTTCCTCGATGTCGCGGCCAACGCCGCAATGCTCTACGCATTCCAGGGCGGGTTGCTCTCCTTGGTCAGTGTGATCGGATCGCTGTACCCCGCAGCGACCGTGCTGCTGGCCATGGTGATGCTCGGCGAACGGGTGAGCAAGGTGCAACAGGCCGGAATGCTGCTGGCGCTGGCGGCCGTCGGGATGATCGCCGTCGCCAGTTGAGACCGCCCACACGCCGCTGCAGACAAGTGGGATGAAACCGCGCCGGGTTCGCGTTACACTGGGTGGCCCCCCGAGAGTCGTGGGGGACGTACGGGGCTGAACGGTTTCGACTGCGTACGTTGAGGTAGGGGAAGCGTGTCGGTGCAGGCAAGAGACCACCGTAAGCGTCGCTGCAAACATATAAGCGCCGATTCCAATCAGCGCGACTACGCACTCGCTGCCTAAGTAGCGACTGCGTGTCTGTCAGTCCGGGTTCGCCCTCGGCCCGGGTACTGGCATCAGCTAGAGGGCTTTACCGTTCGGCTCGGTCGCGGAGCCGAACGGGACAACTCACAGCGACTGGGATCGTCATCCTGGCTTGTTTGCGAGACTGGGAGATCCAAGTAGAGGCATAGCAAACTGCACACGGAGAAGCCCTAGCTTTGCTGCGTAGGACCCGGGTTCAATTCCCGGCAGCTCCACCCCGAATCCGGGCCGGACACCACACCAGGTGTCCGGCCCGAATCGTGTCCGCGAGGGAAGGAACGCCGGTGCCCGTGTCGAAATCCGTCCTCGTGGTCGCCGCGGGAGGAGCGCTCGGAGCCACCGTACGGTTCATTCTGGCCCAGCAGTGGCCCGGTATCTGGACCATTCTGGCCATCAACGTCGTCGGTTCGTTGCTGCTCGGGTACCTCGCCGAGATGCTCGGGCCGGACCGACCGTTGCGGCTGTTCCTCGGGGTCGGTGTCCTCGGCGGATTCACCACGTTCTCGACCTTTGCCGTCGATGCCGTGGGGGAGGATGCCGGCCGCGCCGCGCTGTATGTGACGGCTACTCTGCTGCCTGCCCTCCTGGCGGCACGACTGGGCATGCTCGTCGGCCACCGCCATCGCCGGGCTCGTGGAGCGCTCGTATGACCCTGCTCCTCGTTGCCCTCGGTGGTGGGCTCGGATCCGCCGTCCGCTACCTCGCTGCGCGCTATGTGGTGCCGTACCGCAGCTTTCCCGTCGCCACCTTCGTGGTGAACATCAGCGGTTGCCTGATCCTCGGAATGGTGTCGGGCGCAGCGATGTCTGCGCAGCTGTTCGCGTTGTTCGGCACCGGTTTCTGCGGGGGCCTCACCACCTATTCCACCTTCGCGGTCGAGTCGGTCGGGCTCGCGCGTATCCGGCGCACCGTGACCTCACTCCTTTACGTGGTGGCCAGCGTCGGCGCCGGATTGGGCGCCGCCTGGCTCGGCTTCCGATGGACGTATTGATCGCGGACTGTGCCGCGAGGGTGCAGGATGGGACCGATAGTCGAGTACGACATCGTCGACGTGGAGGAGGTCTCGTGGCGCACGACAGGGCGGGTCAGGTGGCACTGCCGGAGGATCTGGTGGACATTGCGCATCTGGTCACTGCGTACTACAGCCGTGTGCCCGATCCCGAAAACCCCTTGCAGCAGGTGCTGTTCGGGACTTCCGGGCACCGCGGATCGAGCCTCGACTCCGCATTCAACGAGGCCCACATCCTCGCCACGACGCAGGCCATCGTCGAATACCGGGCGTCGCAGGGTATCGACGGTCCGCTGTTCCTGGGTCGCGATACGCACGCGCTGTCCGAACCCGCCTGGATGTCGGCACTCGAGGTGCTGGCCGCCAATGACGTGACGGTGCTCATCGATTCACGGGACCGCTACACGCCGACCCCCGCGGTCAGCCACGCCATCCTGCGGTACAACAGCAGCCGTCCCGAGTCCGAGGCGGACGGGATCGTGGTGACGCCCTCGCACAATCCGCCGCGCGACGGCGGATTCAAGTACAACCCACCACACGGGGGTCCCGCTGGTTCCGAGGCGACAACGATCATCGCCGACCGCGCGAACGAATTACTGCGCCGCGATCTGTCGGGAGTCAAGCGCGCGTCCGCGGAGCGGGCCATGCAGCGCGCGGAGCGATACGACTTCCTCCGCTTCTACGTCGACGACCTACCGAGCGTGCTCGACCTCGATGCCATTCGCCGCGAGGGAGTGCGGATCGGAGCCGATCCGCTGGGCGGTGCGAGTGTCGACTACTGGGGTGCCATCGCCGACACGCATCATCTCGATCTCGAAGTCGTGAACCCGCTCGTGGACCCCACTTGGCGGTTCATGACTCTCGACACAGACGGCAAGATTCGTATGGACTGCTCGTCCCCGGATGCCATGGCGTCCCTGATCGGAGCACGGGACCGCTTCGACATCGCCACGGGAAACGATGCCGACGCGGACCGGCACGGAATCGTCACTCCCGACGGCGGACTGATGAACCCCAACCACTATCTCGCCGTAGCCATCGACTACCTGTTCGCCCACCGGCCGGGGTGGGGTCCGGCGGTGCGGGTGGGCAAGACACTCGTCAGTTCGTCGATGATCGACCGGGTGGTCGACAGCCTCGGCCGCGACCTGCTCGAGGTCCCGGTGGGTTTCAAGTGGTTCGTCCCCGGACTTCTCGAGGGATCACTCGGATTCGGCGGGGAGGAGAGCGCGGGGGCGTCGTTCCTGCGACACGACGGCCGGGTGTGGAGCACCGACAAGGACGGCATCATCCTCGCGCTGCTCGCCTCCGAAATCACGGCGGTCACCGGTAAGACACCATCGGTTCGTTACGGGGAGCTGGCAGAGAAGTTCGGCAGTCCGGCGTATGCCCGTATCGATGCGCCCGCGACGCGGGAGCAGAAAGCAGTCCTGGCCAAGCTGTCGCCGGAACAGGTGACGGCAACCGAACTCGCGGGGGAGCCCATCACCGCGACCCTGACGACTGCTCCGGGAAACGGGGCACCGCTCGGCGGGTTGAAGGTCACCACGGCCAACGCGTGGTTTGCCGCGCGGCCGTCGGGAACCGAGGACGTGTACAAGATCTACGCCGAATCGTTCGAAGGTCCCGAGCATCTCGCACAGGTGCAGGCGGCCGCCAAGGAACTGGTGGCCGACGCGCTGCGGTGACCCCGCGCCGAGGCGATCCGGGGTGAGTGTCTTCGTGTCGGCGGCTGCACATAGCATCGATTCCCGATGAACACTCGTGAAGCTGGGCCGCTCTCCGGGACCAAACCCCGACTTCCCTCGGAAATCTGGGTGCTGGTGTCGGCCAGCTTCGTCATCGCATTGGGTTTCGGCATCGTCGCGCCGGCGCTGCCGCAGTTCGCGCGCAGCTTCGACGTCAGCGTGACGGCCGCGACGGTCGTGATCTCGTCCTTCGCCTTCATGCGGCTGGTGTTCGCCCCGCTCAGTGGGCGGCTGGTGCAGAAGTTGGGCGAGCGCCCGGTCTACATCACCGGTCTGCTGATCGTTGCAGCGTCCACAGCGGCGTGCGCGGTGGCAGGCGACTACTGGCAGCTGTTGATCTTCCGCGCACTGGGCGGGATCGGCTCGACGATGTTCACCGTGTCCGCGATGGGTCTCGTCATCCGGATCGCACCGGTCGACAGTCGCGGCCGGGTATCCGGGTTGTATGCCACAAGTTTCCTGCTGGGCTCGATCAGCGGACCGCTCGTCGGCGGGCTGCTCGTCGGATTCGGTCTGCGTGTCCCGTTCGTCATCTACGCCATCGCCCTCGTGATCGCCGCCGCAGTCGTTTTCGTCAGCCTGAGGGGATCGCATCTCACCGCACCGGACGCCACCGCTGCGGGGGCCGCCATGACCTTGCGGGAGGCCTCGAGATCGTCCGTGTACCGCGCCGCGCTCGGATCCAACTTCGCCTTCGGTGGGGTCATCTTCGGCGTACGGGTCGCGATGGTCCCGCTATTCGTCGTCGAGGCGCTCCACCGCGAGGAAGCGCTCGCCGGAATCGCACTCGCCGTGTTCGCCGTCGGCAACGCGCTGGTCCTCATCGTGTCGGGAAGGCTTTCCGACACCTACGGGAGGAAGCTCTTCGTCGTGCTCGGCCTCCTGGTGTGCGGGGCGAGCACCGTCGGCATGGGATTCAGCGAGGATCTCGTCGTTTTCCTCGTGCTCTCCGGTGTCGCGGGTATCGGGTCCGGCATCATGAGTCCCGCCCAGCAGGCGGCCGTGGCGGACGTCGTGGGTGCGAAGTCGCGTGGCGGGCCTGTGCTCGCCACGTTCCAAATGGTGGCCGACGTGGGCGGCGTTCTCGGTCCGGTCGGCGCCGGTCTACTCGCCCAGCACCTGTCCTACGCAGTCTCCTTTGCCGTTACGGGTGGTGTGATGCTCGTCGCCGCAGCAGGCTGGATGCTGGTGCCGAACAAGCCGGCCCCGAAGGTGTCGGTCGAAGCGCTCTGACCGGCGACGTCTGTACTCTCGTTTCGGTGTGGATCAGGATCGTCTCCCTCGTCGCCCGCGTGTCCCTCGCCGTCGTCTGGCTCGTCTCCGGCGCGCTCAAGGTGGCGGATCCCGCACAAACGATCATCGCGGTTCGCGCCTACCAACTGCTCCCGGAAGAGCTCGTCCGTCCCGTTGCCAACGCCCTACCGTTCTTCGAAATCGCCCTCGGACTACTGCTTCTGATCGGGCTCGGGGTCCGGGCCACGGCGGTGGTGTCGGCGACCCTCCTGCTCGTCCTCGTCGGCGTCATCATTTCGGTGTGGGCGCGTGGCCTGTCCATCGACTGCGGTTGTTTCGGCGGTGGGGGAGCGGCCGACGTCGACGGCTGGGACTACACCAAGGAAATCCTGCGGGACATCGGATTCCTCGCGCTGGCGGCCTGGTTGATCGTGTTCCCCCGTACTCCGTTCGCGCTGGGGCCCGCGTCGCGGGCGCCTTTCTCAGTGGCCCCTCAGCCGACGATGGCAGAGTAAGCACCTGGTAAATCGATCCGACATCGAAGGACTGCATCCACGTGAGCTCGAAGAACAAGTACACCCCGCAGCCGGAGTCCAGCCGGTCCACCTACATTCTCGGTGGGCTCGCCGTACTCGTCATCGCAGCCCTCGTGATAGGCGGCGTGATCTGGCAGAACAACCGAAGCAAGCCGCGCAACGACGGTTACGGGGGAGTGCAGAACTCCGAGGTCCGAGTGTCGGTCGAAGACAACGGCGTGGTGCTCCTCGGCCGTCCCGACGCAGCCACCACGATCGATCTGTTCGAGGACCCGATGTGTCCCTATTGCGCCGAGTTGGAGAACAAGAACGGGCAGGAACTGGCCAAGGCGGTCGACGACGGGAAAGTGGCTGTCCGCTACCACATTCTGAACTTCCTCAATCGGTTGTCGGCCAGCGGTGACTACTCCACGCGCGCTGTCGCGGCGTCACAGTGCGTTGCGGCTACCGGTGACGCGTCGGTGTACTCGGACTTCCACGCCGCCCTGTTCGCGCCCGAGAACCAGCCGGCGGAGAACGGCGATTCCGACCACTCCAACGAGGAACTGGCGCAGATGGCCCGCGACGCCGGAGCGTCCGACGAGGCCGCGCAGTGCATCACTACCGGGGCGAAGGTCGAGCAGGCTGCGATCGACGCGGAGGCCGGCCGTCAAGCTCTGAGCGCGAGCGGCGCAACCGGCACTCCGGCAGTGGTTCAGGACGGCACCGTCATCGACGCGCTCTCCAACGAGAACTGGGTGTCCCAGCTGTAGGCGGCTCCGCCGCCCGTGCGCCTTTCTGGTTGTCCCGGCAACCACAAAGGCGCACGGGTGCGAAGCGCCTCTGAGCAGGCGATTTGTTGGCCAGGTCGACGATGGTGTAACTTTCTTCGAGCACGCGGAAGTCATTCCTGGTGCGAGAGAAAGAACTGAATACGGGGCTATGGCGCAGCTGGTAGCGCACCACACTGGCAGTGTGGGGGTCAGGGGTTCGAGTCCCCTTAGCTCCACCCACTGAGAAGTCCCCCACCATGCATCGCATGGTGGGGGACTTCTTCATGTGCGTGACCACACGCATTTCCCATGGTCTTCGTCCGCTGCTGCCGGTCGGGGCAGTCGAACCTGGCCGGCGGCTAGCCCGTTGCCTTCCCGGGCAGCAGAAGCTGTTGTTCGACGGCGGCGACGACGGCGCATCCCGGGCAGAGAGTGGTGCCGTCCGTGACCCAGCCGTTCAACCGGGCTGTGCAGCGGGCAGCGGTTCGACTGTCAGCCAGGGCGCGGTACGTGTGATCGCAGTGGTCACAATGGAAGTCCCACGCGCGGGGGCGCGAGGGGACAGTTTCACCGCTCATGTGACGCTCCGATCACCCCACACGACGCGTTCCCACCAACTGCTCAGTGGACTCGGATCCGGCCAGCGCACACACTCTTCGGTATGTGCTGTTCGATGGTCGCGTCGGTCTTTCACCTCGGAAGATCCGTGCTTGCGGTACCGCACAGCTGTGCACCTCCCCATTACCCGGCGTGCCCGCCACGGCGACGGACACGGATGCCTGTGCATCTCGGAAATTAGCACTCACATCGGTCGCGTGCCAGCGCTACCGATCGGTAACGACAAAGTAACCAGCATGGGCAGTCTGTTAGCTGTCGCTGTGCACCTCCTCTGAATTGGCACTCAATATAGGAGAGTGCTAAATTCTTGGTGCGCAGCGATGCCGCATCCGACCAGGTGGCAGGCGCTTGTGGACCGAACCCGGAAGATGGATAGCTGTGCTTCACTTCGGGCCCGGTCCGCAGTCCCGCTCGGTCGCCGACGCTTAGCTGAGGGCAGTCGCGGTCGGATCACGCGCAACGGCGCGTCGGTGAGTCGCTGTCTATCACGCGCCCCGGCACTGTCCCCGTACGTCTGCACGGAGAGGATTTACCGCAACCATGACCATGACTACGTCACCGTCTCCCTCGTCCGATCGCCGGCGCGGCCACCTGCCATGGCTGATGACGTCGACGCGGCCTCTCGGCGCCTACTGCAACGACGTCTCGGTGATGCTCGGCGCGCTGTCGATTGTGATGTTCTGGATGTTCGGCTTCGGCATTCTCCTCGGGGCCGGAGCCATAGCGACGGGCGTCGTTGCATCTCGAAATCCGTCGGTCGAGGCGGACGAGTCGACATCCCTGGAGGCTCTGATCGGCATACTCACCGGTGCCTTCGGAATCGCGCTCGGAATCGTCTTTCTCGCTGCCGCCCTGCCCCACATGTGAAGTAGCTGCGTCGGCGATCTCGGGTCGGGACGTTGTCGCAGTGGGACACTGGCAGTATGACTTTCACCGTGACACATCGGTCGTTCGACCAACTGGCAGAGTTCGCCGTCACCGACTTCAGCGGCGACGACACCTACAGCATCCATGACAGTGGTGCGCTCGTCATCGTCCGCGAAGACCGGGAACTGGTCTATGCGCCGGGAAGTTGGTTCCTGGTGGAGCGCGCCGACGGCAGTGCGGGGGCCCCGGGCAACTACATGTGATAGAACATACGTTCGATTAACGTGTAGATTCGGTTCTGTGACGCGCCGGACCGAGCTCGCCCCACGGCGATGCCCCAACGGGCACCTGCTCGGTGCCAACACCTGCCTTGTCGGGTGGGAAGTGTGCGACTGCGGCACGTCGAAGAACGGCGGGCACCGCACGCATTTCTGCCGGCGGTGTGGTGCCACGATCCGCACCCCGCCTTGTCGCAGTCGGCCGACCGGTCAGGGTCGGTAGGTGTCAGATTTTCTGCTTGACGGACCGCGGGTTGCCCCAGATGGTGTCGGATTGATCCTGGAGAACCAGAACGACCAACGTCTCATCGCCCACGTCGAAGGCGGACACCGCGACGTGAACCCAGAGCCAATGGTCATTACGGTGACGGATACGCAGGTGTGCCGTCGCGCTTGCCCTCTCACCACCCAGGGAGCGGGCGAGCATCGCGCTCCACAGGTCACTGTCGTCGGGATGGAAGAGTTGTTCGTGCCGGAGACTGTCGAACTCGTCGACGCCGGCGCCGATCAGAGCGGCGCAGGCCGAGTTGCGGAAGATGACCTGGCGGTTCTTGTCGTGGACGCTGATCGCATGCGGGATTGATTCGAGCATGGCAGCGAATCCTTCGCTATCGAGTTGTGCCACTCGCCCCCCTTGGGTCTCGGGAACATCATCGGGCTCGGTGTCGGGACCGTTACCGAGTCGCATGTGTGCCGACCGAGCAGATGACCATCCAGCGCGGGGCGCGATCACTGGCTAGGGTTGGCGCGTGCGCTTCGTCACGATCGTCCAGTCGTCCGCATTTGTGCCGGTCTGGCTACGGACTCTCTTGTTGCTGGCTGCCGGCGCGTAGGTATGGGGTGCCGGGATCTACTCAGGATGCTATTTCGGCAGCAAAGATGTCAGTCTAGGTCTTGGTACCTTCATCAACCGCGGAGTGCTGTTCGATGGCACCGCAACCATCACGCTCGGTCGGCAAGTGGCGGTCGGTCACCGTGTCCAGTTCATTACCAGCACACATCGGCTGGGTCCGGTGTCGGGACGGTGCGGGGCGGCGGTAGACCTTCCCATCGTGGTCGGTGACGGCTGCTGGATCGGCGCAGGGGCAATCATCCTGCCAGGAGTGACGGTCGGCGAAGGTTGTGTCGTCGGTGCAGGAGCGGTAGTCACCCGCGACTGCTCGCCGAACGGACTCTACGTCGGCTCACCCGCGCGACGCGTCCGCGATCTCGACACCGAGTCCTCGGTCGGGTGAACGGCCACCTGCCGTTCGACGGCGACAGCGGCGTTCATGCCGTCGAGGAATCGT
This sequence comes from Rhodococcus sp. USK13, assembly GCF_018343855.1. NCBI lineage: Bacteria > Bacillati > Actinomycetota > Actinomycetes > Mycobacteriales > Nocardiaceae > Rhodococcus > Rhodococcus sp. USK13. Next base: position 3,613,575 of record NZ_CP069242.1, read on the forward strand.
GAAATAGTCTGTCGCTCTGAAGGTTCGAATCCCTCGAGGATGGTTGTCGTCCGGTTGATGAGCGGGCCGAAGAAGGTTTCACCGAGGTTCATCGCTGTGGCAGTGACCGTGATTCGGGAGCGGCGCCGGTCCTCGGCGTCCGGCGTGCGACGGACGAGCCCGGCCTTCTCCATGCGGTCGAGAAGTGCAGTGACGGATGCCGAATTGATCCCGAGGCGGTCGCCGAGCCAACCCGGGGTTGCAGCGATATCTGCGCGACCGGCGTCCAGGATGCTGATAAGTGCCCGGAGGTCCGTGGTGTGCAGTCCGTGCAGCTGGGCGAACTCGGCGCCGAGCAGATTCAGCTCCACCGCGAGAGCGCGCAGCTTGTGCACAGTCTGAGCGCTTTCGTCGAGATTCACGAGACCTGAATGTACTGCCGGAGCGCGGCCGAGGAGATAATATCTCGATCATCGAGATAAATGGAGGAGGCGCTGTGGCGAAACTCGATGACTTCTATCGCGCCTACGACGTCCTGCTGGGCAGCTGGCCGGTGGTGGCTACACCGGTCGACGTGCCGACGGCCTACGGCATGACTCGGGTGAACGTGTGCGGTCCCGAATCGGGCGCACCACTGCTTCTCCTGCCCGGAGGCGGAGCGACTTCCACGGTCTGGGCGGCCAACGTCGAGGTCCTGGCGCGTCGCCATCGCGTCTATGCCGTCGACATCATGCAGGACGCCGGGCGGAGCGTAAGCGATGGCACCCCGTTGCGCAGCACGAGCGACTTGTTCACCTGGCTCGATGAGGTACTGGATGGATTAGGTCTGGAGTCGACCGCACTCGTCGGACATTCCTACGGGGCGATGATCGCCCTCGGATACACGTCGAGCGGACGCGGAAACGTCGACAGTGTGGTGCTGCTCGACCCGACATCGTGTTTTGCGGGACTGAGCACCCGCTACCTGCTTCGGGCCGCACCGCTGCTGCTTCGTCCCACTGCGGAGCGGCAACGCGCGCTGATCCGCTGGGAGACTGGTGGCGTCGGCCTGGACGAGCGATGGCTCGAGTTGGCCGCCCTCGGGGCGGTTGCCTTCGCCGGCGCGAAGGTCGTGGTTCCGCGCCGTCCGAAGCCTGCCGCATTCGCCCGGATGACCGTCCCGACTACCGTGCTGCTGGCAGGAAGTAGCCGCGCGCACGACGCGGCGGCGGTGGCGGCCACGATCCGGCGCAGGCTTCCCTCGGCGACGGTCACGACAATCGAGGGAGCCACTCACCACACCATGCCGATGGTGCCTGCCGCCGCCATCGGCGCGGCGATAGTCGGCGCGGTGAGCTGAGATCGGTCGGCCGGGCGCTACCATGGGCGCCCGGTGGCTCATCGAGATCCATGGAGGTCGGGGCAGTTGGCGAAGAAGCGGATTCCGGTGGTCATCGTCGCTGGATTCCTCGGTTCCGGTAAGACCACCCTGCTCAATCATGTGCTGCGCAACAATCGCGGTGTCCGCGTGGGTGTCATCGTCAACGACTTCGGAGCCGTGAACATCGATTCGATGATGGTGGCGGGGCAGGTCGATTCGATGGTGTCGCTGAGCAACGGGTGCATGTGCTGCGCCGTCGACGTGAGCGACATGGACGACATGCTCGATCGTCTGGCGAATCCCTCTTCACAGATCGATGTGGTGATCGTCGAGGCCAGCGGGCTTGCCGAGCCGCGCAACATGATTCGGCTCGTGCTCGGCAGCAGAAATCCGCACGTCGTGTACGGGGGGCTGGTGGTGATGGTCGACGGTGAGCAGTTCGAGGAAACGTCCGCCCGGCATCCTGATCTCGGGAAGCACGTGACCCTGGCCGACCTCGTCGTACTCAACAAGACCGACCGGATCGACGAACCACGACTCGGTGCGGTGAAGCAGCTGGTCCGCGACTACAACGATCGTGCCCCGATTCTCGCGACCGCGCACGGGCGCATCGAGCCCACCCTGCTCTTCGATCAGGAACCGGGACGTGATCCGGCCCCCGGTGAACAGCTCACGCTCGATCGGCTGTTGCTGGATCAGCACGAGCACTGCGATGAGGGTTGTGGCGGTCACGACCACCTGCATTCGTCCTACGAGTCAGTCGATTTCGCGTCGGTCGACCCGATCGATCCACGGCGGCTGGTCGATTTCCTCGAAAGCCGGCCCGTCGGCATCTATCGCATCAAGGGATTCGTGCACTTCGCGGTACCGGGGCAGTCGCGCAAGTTCGAGGTGCAGACGGTGGGGCCACACATCCGGTTCACCTCCACGCGCTGGGAATCGGGGGAGGAACGCACAACGCAATTGGTACTCATCGGTGCGGACATCGAACCGGAGAAGGTGCGCGCGGGCCTCGAGGACTGCATCGTGTCCGAGGGCGAAGATGTCGACCCCGGCGCGATGTTGGGGGTGCACCGCTATACCGTGACGGCGTGACCGAGCCCGCGTGTAGCACGCCGTCGTATCCCGAACCCATGCTGTCCGTGTATGAGGCGATCCGCCGCCGACGGGATGTGCGAGCGGAGTTCACGGGGGAGCCGGTACCGGAGAAGGTTCTGAACCGCATCCTGGGGGCAGCGCACAGCGCCCCGAGCGTCGGCAACACGCAGCCGTGGGATTTCGTTGTCGTGCGCAGGCCGGCGACCCTCGACGTGTTCGCCGAGCACGTCGCCGATGCCCGCAGAAGGTTCGCCGAATCGCTACCCGACGATCGCAGGACGACGTTCGATCCGATCAAGATCGAAGGAATACGTGAGAGCGGCATGGGCGTCGTCGTCACCTATGACCGCAGTCGCGGCGGCGAGCACATTCTCGGCAGGCACACGGTCGACGACACCGGCTTGTTCTCAGCCGTGCTGGCGATTCAGAATCTGTGGCTCGCGGCCGCCGCCGAGAACGTCGGAGTGGGCTGGGTGTCCTTTTATGACGAGCCCTACCTCACCGAATTGCTGGGGATTCCCGAGCCGGTGCGTCCCATCGCCTGGTTGTGTGTGGGACACGTCGCCGAGTTCCAGCAGGTACCCGACCTCGAGCGCTTCGGGTGGCGGGGGCGCCGGCCATTGGCCGACGCCGTCCACCTCGACGAGTTCTAGCCTTGACGGCGGCGTGACGCGCCGGCCGACGCGGTACGAGTTCCGCCGCCCGTGGACGACGCCGCCCGCGGCCTGCCCACAGCGCCAGAACGGGAGCGACGAGCGCCGCCGCCCTGACCGTGGGCGCGTCCGCCCTGGCCGCCTCGTCCACCCTGACCGCCTTGGCCACCGCCGGGCCGCTGAGTGCGTCCGCCGGTGCTGGACACCGGCGTGGCCTTCGGTGCCGGCGTCACATGTGGTGCGAGGTCACCGACGAGTTCGAGAACGTGGGCGGAGTCCGCGGTGCTGCGGACGGGAGTGACTTTGATCGCTGCCTTCCGCATGAGGATGGACAGATCCTTGCGCTGCTCGGGCAGTACGACGGTGACGACGTCGCCGGCGCTGCCTGCGCGTGCGGTTCTGCCCGAACGGTGCAGGTAAGCCTTGTGCTCGGCGGGCGGATCGACGTGCACGACCAGTTCCACATCGTCGACGTGGACGCCTCGCGCCGCCACGTCGGTGGCCACCAGCACGCGTGCCTCACCGGCCGAGAACGAGGCCAGGTTGCGGTCGCGGGCGGCCTGCGACAGATTGCCGTGCAGATCCACCGACGGAATACCCGCTTCGGTGAGCTGACGCGCCAGCTTTCGCGCCTGATGCTTGGTGCGCATGAACAGGATTCGGCGTCCGGTGCCCGATGCCAGCTTCTCGACCAGCTTGCGCTTGGTCTCGGGGCTGTCGACGTCGAACACGTGGTGTGTCATGGCCGCGACGGGTGAGTTCGCCTCGTCGACCGAGTGCAGGACCTCGTTCTTCAGGAACCGCTTGACGAGCTTGTCGACACCGTTGTCCAGCGTGGCCGAGAACAGCAGTCGCTGCCCCTGCTGCGGCGTAGCGGAGAGGATGCGCGTGACGACGGGCAGAAAGCCGAGGTCGGCCATGTGGTCGGCCTCGTCGAGCACGGTGATCTCGACTGCGTCGAGGCTCACGAACCTTTGCTTCATCAGGTCTTCGAGGCGGCCGGGGCATGCGACGACGATGTCGACGCCTGCCTTGAGCGCCGACACCTGGCGGTTCTGGGAGACGCCACCGAAGATGGTGGTGACCTTCAGGTCGTACGCCTGCGCCAGCGGTTCGAGTGTGGCGGTGATCTGGGTGGCCAGCTCGCGGGTGGGGGCCAGGATCAGACCGACGGGGTGGCCGGGCCGACGCTTTCCGCCCGACAGTTCACCGGCGAGGCGGGACACCATCGGGATGGAGAAGGCCAGCGTCTTACCGCTGCCCGTCTTGCCGCGGCCGAGCACGTCGCGGCCCGACAGCGTGTCGGGGAGGGTGTCGACCTGGATGGGGAAGGGCGCGGTGATGCCCTGCGAGGAGAGCACCCGCACCAGCGGTTCGCGGACGCCGAGAGCGGCGAAGGTGGTGTCGGGTGTCGTCGTGTCAGACAAGTGTCAGAGCCTTTCGGGCACAGGGTTGTGCCCGGAGGGCCGACACGGAAAGGCGATCCCGTCGGAGCTCGAGCACAGGTTGGCGGCGTTGCCGGTCGGCAAGCTTCTTCGCCGTAAGAAGAGCGGATGCACACGCTGTGCACACCCAACAGGATTCGGAGGTTCCCGAACTGAATGCGTTCTACGACGCTGGGTGACCGTCATGGTCACCTAGTGCCGCCGAGTCTACCCGGTGATGCGATGCCGGTCCGACTCAGGACTCACAGTCCCACCCATTCGGACGCGCCGTCGGCGAAATGCTGCCGCTTCCAGATGGGGACCTCGTGCTTGATCCGTTCGACGAGTTCGGCGCAGGCCGCGAACGCCTCGGCCCGGTGCGGTGCGGCTACGGCAGCCACGAGCGCCAGGTCCCCGACGGTCAGCGCACCCACCCGGTGGACCGCGGCAACAGGCAGTCCCGTCGACGACGCAACCTCCTCACAACACGTGCGGAGAAAGCGCTCGGCATCGGGGTGTGCCTGATACTCGAGTGCCGAAACGGATTGTCCGGCATCGTGATTACGTACCACCCCGGTGAAGACGACTACCGCGCCGTGTTCCGGTCCCGCCACGGCCGCATCGACAACGGCCGCGTCCAGGGGCAGGTCCGAAATCTGGGCAAGAATGTCACTCATCGTGCATACCTCCACCGGCGATCTGTGCAAGAAGGTGATCGACGATGGGGTCGAGCACCGCAAGTCCATCCTTCACTCCGCCCGGTGAACCCGGCAGATTCACGATCACTGTGCCGTTCGACACACCGGCGAGTCCCCGGCTCAGAGATGCATGCGGCGTCACTGTCGTTCCCCGATTGCGGATGGCATCCGCGACGCCGGGCAGTTCGCGGTCGAGTACGGCCCGGGTGGCTTCGGGAGTGGCGTCGGTGGGGGAGACACCCGTCCCGCCGGTGGTGATGACCAGTGCGGGGCTGCCGGACAGCGCGTCGGCGAGGCCGGCCGCGATCTCGGCGTCGGCGTAGACCAGGGGGCCGCGCGTCCGGAACCCGCGTTCGTCGAGCCAGGCAGTGATGGCCGGACCGGTCGTGTCTTCCCGCGTGCCCGCGGCGCCGCCTGTGGAGGCGACCAGGACCGCGGCAGTGCGCCCTCTCGGTGATGCCGAGTCGGTCGCCGGCTCCCGGGTCCAGTGCCCGCGTTTGCCGCCGTCTTTCGTGAGCAAGCGGACACCGTCCAGGGTGGCAGCGGGATCCACGGCCTTCACCATGTCGTGCAGAGTCAGCCCGGCCACAGCCACTGCGGTCAGTGCCTCCATTTCGACGCCGGTCGGCCCTTTCGTCTTCGCTGTCGCCTCGATCGTGATGGCATCGTCGGCGAATCCGAACTCCACCTTGACCGACGAGAGCGCAAGCTGATGGCACAACGGAATGAGCTCGGACGTCTTCTTCGCACCCGAGATACCCGCAATCCGGGCGGTCGCGAGTACATCTGCCTTGGGGAGATCGTCGGCCCGGACGAGCGCAATGACCTCGGGGGTCGTGACGAGTCGTCCTTCCGCCACGGCAGTCCGGGTGGTATCGGCTTTCGCGCTCACATCGACCATGCGTGCACGACCCTCGCCGTCGAGGTGCGTCAAATCGCTCATAGGGGAATCACCTTCACGAGTTGGCCGGCGTCGAGTGCGGTGACATCGGCGGGAACATCGACGAGGACATCCGCCCACGCCATCGCTGCGACAAGATGTGAGCCCGGACCGGCGACGAGTTCTACCCCGGTGTCGGTGCGGCGAGCGCGGAGGAACTGCCGCTTACCTCGGACGGAGGTGAGCGGCGCCGCGAGCGGCCCCTCCACGGCTTCCGTGGGAGGAAGGCCCGCTGCGCGGCGAATGTCGGGACGGGCGAAGATCTCGAAGGAGACGAGGGTACTCACCGGATTGCCCGGGAAATTCAATACCGGGACGCCGTTGACCACGGCTGTCCCCTGCGGTCCGCCCGGCTGCATGGCCACGTGAGCGAACTGAGCGCCGAGCGGGGACAGCGTTTCCTTCACCACCTCGAAGTCGCCCATCGATACACCGCCGGAAGTCAGCACGACATCGGCGGTGAGGACCGCCTCGGCGAGCAGGGTGCGGAACTCGGCGGGGTCGTCGGTGCTACGGGCGATGGAGACCACCTCTGCACCGTTGGCTCGTGCACTCGACGCCAGTGCGATGCCGTTCGAATCGTAGATCTGGCCGGGACGCAGTGCGCTTCCCGCATCGACGAGTTCGGCGCCTGTGGTGATCACCGCGACACGCGGCCGCGGGCGTACCGATACGCGCTGCAGCCCGACAGCGGCGAGCACGGCGATGTGACGGGCAGCGAGAAGGCTGCCCGCGGCGAGGAGAAGGGTTCCCGCCCGGACGTCGCTGCCACGTTCGCGCACGAATTCCCCGGCCGAGCGGGTTTTTTCGATCCGCACCTCGCCATCCGAGGTGACTGTGTCCTCGACGGGGACGATCGCGTCCGCGCCCGGCGGAACCGGTGCTCCGGTCATGATTCGGTAGGCCGTGCCGGGAAGGTGCGTGACGGGTTCGGCCGGCCCGGCCGCGATCACCCCGCGCACGGGCAGCATCACAGGGACCGTCGTGATGGATGCGGCGTCGACGGCGTAGCCGTCCATCTGGGAGTTCCGGAACAGGGGCAGATCGACGGGTGAATGGACGTCGGCGGCGAGGGCGCGTCCCAGCGCCTCACCGAGTGGAATCTCCTCGCCGGGGCGCGTATGGAGCGGTGCGAGAAGTTCGGCGACGTGCTGAGCATGCTGCTCCACCGTCCGCGTGGTCACGACGTTCCTCCGGCCATGGTTACCAATCCTATGCACGGCGGTGCGGCACGGATCACCGCCTCGCGGCATACTGGACCAATGCGGGGAAAGGCAACGCGATGACAATGGTGGAGATGGGTATTCCCACCGTGCGGTCGGCCGTCTCGCTCGCGGGCCGCCCCGATGTGGGGGACCTCGTCGACAGATTCGGTCGGGTAGCGCGCGACCTTCGGGTGTCGATCACCGAGAAATGCTCGTTGCGCTGCACCTATTGCATGCCGGAGGAAGGTCTGCCGGCCATCCCGGCGCACAATCTGCTCACGGCTGAGGAAATCGTCCGGTTGGTGGGTATCGCGGTGCATCAGCTCGGGGTCCGGGAGGTCCGGTTCACCGGTGGCGAGCCGCTGATGCGCGCCGACCTCGAAGCCATGATCGCCGGGTGCGCCGAACGGGTTCCGGGTGTGCCGCTGTCGATGACCACCAACGCAGTCGGGCTCGAACACCGGGCTGCTGCACTCGCCCGCGCCGGCCTCACCCGCGTCAACGTCTCCCTCGACTCGATCGACAGGAAGCACTTCGCCAGGCTCACGCGACGCGATCGGTTGCCGTCGGTGATCGCTGGGATCCGGGCCGCCGCCGATGAAGGCCTGGCGCCGCTCAAAGTCAACGCAGTTCTGATGCCCGAGACACTCGCGGGGGCGGCGGATCTCCTCGAATGGTGCCTGACCGAAGGGATTGCGCTCCGCTTCATCGAGGAGATGCCCCTCGACGCGGACCACGAGTGGGCACGTGAGCAGATGGTGTCCGCCGACCGGTTGCTGTCGGTTCTGGGTGAGCGGTTCACCCTCGTGGAACACGGGAGGGAGGACGCGTCCGCACCGGCGGAGGAGTGGTTGGTGAACGGTGGTCCGGCCACCGTGGGGATCATTGCGTCGGTCACCCGCTCGTTCTGCTCCGACTGCGACCGAACCCGTCTGACCGCCGAGGGAACGGTACGGTCGTGCCTGTTCAGTGACCAGGAGGTCGACCTGCGGGGGGCACTGCGTTCCGGTGCCGGCGACGAGGACCTGGCCCAGTTGTGGCGTGGCGCGATGTGGAACAAGTGGGCGGGACACGGAATCAATGCGGACGGATTCGCGCCGCCGCAGCGCAGTATGGGAGCTATCGGTGGTTGACACGGTGACAGGCATTTCGGTGCGGTATTTCGCGGCGGCCGCCGACGCCGCCGGTTGCACGAAGGAAACCCTCGATCTGCCGACGGACGCCCCACTCGGTCAGGTGAAGACCGCCCTCGTCGCCAAGTACGGAGCCGACATGGAGCGGGTGCTGTCGGTGGCGGCCTTCCTCGTCGATTCAGAGCTCACGCGCGACCTCACGCGCACCGCCGGACACCAGGTGGACGTCCTGCCGCCGTTCGCGGGAGGCTAGAGGAGTTACAGCACTCCGGGAGCCGCTCAGGCCGTCGTCGTGTCGGCCAGCCACCGGTCGAAGGTGATCGACCCGAACTCTTTTCCCGGAGCCAGGTTGTGCCCTGCCCTCAGGAAGGAACCCAGTGCTCCCGGCAGGGGCACGTCGATGACGAGTCCGCGCGTCCCCGTGGCTTTCTTCCATGCCACGACGAGGTCACGGGCCGTGCGGACTTCCGGGCCGCCGATGGTGACGAGACCCTCGGACGCCGGCTCGGTCGCCAGAGCGGCGTCCGCCAGCGCCCGCGCGACATCGCGGGTGTCGATCGACTGGAATCGCGTTCTCGCGAATGCCGGAATCACCCCGACATGGCTCGGCGGCTTCGCGACCATGGGAATGAAGTCGTGAAACTGGGTGGCGCGCACGACGACTGTGTCGAGCGGCGAGCTCTCGTAGACCCGTTCCTGCCGTCGCTTGGCCTGATAGTAGGCGAACTCGCCGCGGTCGACGTTCACGATGGACAGCAGCACCGCGCGTCGCACACCCGCACCGTCCGCTGTCGCCAGCAGATTGGTGGCGCCCTCGTCCAGCACGGCCCGAGTGCGGCGGGTTTTGCCGTCGGTCGTGTCCACTACCACGTCGACCCCGTCCAGCGCCTCTGCGAGCCCCTCGCCCGTCACCAAGTCGCCGTGGACATGGACGATCTCGGTGCCCGGCGCACCACCGTGCCGAGTGAGGACACGGACCGAGTGCCCGCGGGCAAGCAACTCCTTGACCAGTTGCCTGCCCGCCGTACCGGTACCGCCCGCGACCAGAACCAGGGTCACCGGATCACCGCCACCAGGTGTCGAGAGGTGTGACGGGGACCGTGCGCTTGTGACGCGTGTTCAGGTACATGGTCTCCAGCTTCTCGGCGACCTCCGGGGAAACGTCCTTGCCCTCGAGGTAGTCGTCGATCTGCGTGTAGGTCAGACCGAGCGCCTCCTCGTCGGGGAGCGCCGGGCGGTCGTCCTCGAGATCGGCGGTGGGCACCTTCTTCCAGGTGGTCTCCGGTGCCCCCAGCTCGCGGAGCAGGGCGCCGCCCTGACGCTTGGAGAGGCCGGTCAGGGGAGTGACGTCCACGCCACCGTCGCCGTACTTGGTGAAGAACCCGGTAATGGCCTCAGCTGCATGGTCGGTACCGAGTACGAGGTAGCCGAGTTGCCCCGCGATCGAGTACTGGATGACCATGCGCTCTCGGGCCTTGATGTTTCCGCGGACGAAGTCGCGCAGCTCGCCGCCGTCGCCGAGGATGTCCCGCAGGGCTGAGGCCGATTCCTTGGCAGTGGCGTCGGCGCCGGGTTTGACGTTGACCGACACCGACCGGTCGGGCTGGATGAACTTCAGCGCGATCTGTGCGTCCGACTCGTCCGCCTGGGTGCCGTAGGGAAGACGGACAGCGATGAACTCGGCCTCGTGTCCCTCCTCTCGCAGTTCGCTCGCCGCGAGTTGAGCGAGACGCCCGACAAGAGTGCTGTCCTGGCCGCCGCTGATGCCCAGAACGAAGCCCTTCGCGGGCGTCGACAGGAGGTACTCCTTCAGGAACTGGACGCGGGTGCGAATTTCTTTCGCCGCGTCGATGGTGGGCTGGGCACCGAGTTCCTCGAGTATCTGCGCACGTAGATTCGCCATGTCAGAAACTGTAGCGAGTGGGCACGTGGGACGCAGTATGGGGAAGGCCCGGTACGGTTCCGCGCATGAGCAGATCGGACATCCTCGTCGTCAGCGCTACCAAGGCGGAGGCGGTGCACGTCCCACCGGAGTTCGACGTGCTGCTCACGGGCATCGGCAAGGTGAGCGCTGCGGTGGCCGTCGCGAAGGCGCTCGGCGACTATCCGTCGTCGCAGAAACCGCTGGTGGTCAACATCGGCACCGCGGGAGCCCTGCACGAACACCACAGTGGCCTCTTCACGCCGTCGACCGTGCTCAACCACGACATCAGCGGCGACGCCATCCGGGCCTTGGGGCACGAGGTCGCGGACCGGCTCGAGATGCCGGAGGGGGACGGCTCGGTGCTTGCAACGGGGGACGTCTTCGTATCGGAGGCGGGGGTGCGCGACGTGCTCGCGGAGCGGGCCGATCTCGTCGACATGGAAGGTTTCGCCGTCGCCTACGCGTGCGCACAGGTCGGTGCACAATGCCGCCTCGTCAAGCACGTGAGCGATACGGCTGACGACTCGGCGCTCGACTGGCCGGCGCGCATCGACGCGAGCGCCAGGGAGTTGGCGCTGTGGCTGCGCGCCCTGTGACCTTCAGGCGCGGGTGACACGCCTGACAAGATCCTCCCAGGCAGCCTCGAGGCGCTCGGTCGACATCCCGAGGTCGCGGATCTCGTGCAGTACGAGCGTCGCCTCGAGGGGTGCGAGGAGCGAGCACGCCAGCAGTTCGTGATCTCCTTCGACGCCCGCCTCGCGGAGCAGCGACACGACGTGCGTCACCGACACTGCGCGAGCCGGCGCGGCGAAACGGGTGCCCGGAGAATTCTCCGCGGCCCGCCGGACCTCGCCCTCGACCTCGACGGTGGCGATGCGCGCCCGGCCGTAGGCGATGAGCCGTTCGACCGGGGCGGCGCCCGGCCCCAGCGGTGGGGGTCCGAACATGAACGCCTGCTGGAGTTCGCGCTCGGAATGGTCGAGGAGGGCGAGCATGAGTCCCGATCGGCTTCCGAACCGGCGGAACACTGTGCCCTTGCCCACACCGGCCTTGCAGGCGACGGCGTCCATCGTCACCGCGTCGACGCCCCGCTCGGACACCAAGAGGGCCGCAGCATCGAGCAGGAGCCGCCGATTACGTGCGGCATCACACCGTTCGGGCGGTTCGACCCCGATCTGGGGAAGGAGGAGGCGGGTCACGGCGCAATCCTACCGCGTCGGGGAATGTAAGTGGACCGTGGTCCGTTTAGGTGATATACCTGTTCCCGAGTCGCCCACCGCACCATCGAAGGAAATTGACATGTCGAAGACCAACATTCTCGTACTCGTCGGCAGCCTGCGAGCCGCGTCGGTCAACCGCCAGCTCGCCGAGACGGCAGTCTCGGTTGCTCCGGCAGGGACCGACATCACCGTGTTCGAAGGGCTCGGTGAGGTGCCCTTCTACAACGAGGACATCGACGTCGCAGGTTCCCTCCCCGCCGTCGAGGCGTTGCGTGACGCCGCCGGCCGCGCCGATGCGCTTCTCATCCTCACCCCCGAGTACAACGGCACGATTCCCGCCGTGCTCAAGAACGCCATCGACTGGATCTCCCGTCCGTACGGAACCGGCGCCGTCAAGGACAAGCCGGTCGCCGTCATCAGCGCGTCCCCCAGCGGCAACGGCGCACAGTGGGCCCATGAAGACACCCGCAAGGCCGTCCGTATCGCCGGCGGCAAGGTGCTCGAGGACGTCACGCTCGCCATCGGCGGCACGATCGACAAGTTCGGTGACCGCCACCCGCGGGAGAACTCCGAGGTCGCACAGCAGGTCGCCGATGTCGTGACCAGCCTCGTGGACGCCACCAAGCAGCTCGTCGACGCCTGAGTCGCTCGCGGGACCGCCGTCGCTACAGCCCGGATCTCTCGAGGGCTGCGTCGACGGCGTCCCGCACCGCGTCGAAGTCTTCACCGGCCGCCAGGGCAGAGTCCCTGGCGGCTTCTATCTGCTCACGGACCGTCTCGTACCGCGCGACCCAGTCCTCCTTGTTCTCGCGCCAATAACCCATGACGTCATATCGATTCGCCGGCCAGGCCAATTCGTGGCGCAGCCGGCGGCGTACGTCTCGGGATGTACGCGCTTCGCCCGCGAACCACACGTATCCCGGCTCGGAGGGTCGCGGCCAGGTGCGTGCAGCCTCCGCCAGCCTGCTGCGTCCGGTGCCGTTGCCGCTGCCGTGCAACCAGGTGACCGTCACGTCGGCCTCGGTGGTGAACTGCTGCCGATCCTCGGCGGCCGTGATCTCGGCGATCACGTGCACGTGCGCCGAACCGGGCAATTCCTCCACAATCCGGCCGACGGCAGGTAAACCGGTCATGTCCGCGACGAGAAGTTGCCATGCCGTATCGCTGGGCGGTGAATACCAGCCGGCGGCGGCCGAGAACCCCAGAACATCGCCGGGCGACGCCTGGAGCGCCCACCGAATCGCAGCGCCGCCCGCGTGGACGGCGAAATCGATGTCCATCTCGCAGGACGACGGGTCCCAGCGGCGGACGGTGAAGCTCCTCTGCTCCGCGCCACCGGGCGGAAAGGCGAGCAATACGCGCTCGTCGGGCACGCCACTCGACTCGAACTCCGTCAGATCACCACCAGACAGGGTGATCCTCTGCATGTTCGGCGTCACCCGCTCCGTGCGGACGACGGGCGCCCAGCGGTCGGGTTGCTCGGAGGAGTGCACGGGCATCCGGTCACGGTACCGGGAGGCAGGCAGTTACCGGCCGGCAAGCGGCGGTGGAGGCTGGGGCGCCGGGTGCACGCGGCGGCGGGGGAGTCGGGTCTCGACCGAAGGCCGCCGTCCGCCGACCGGGTCGAGCGGAAGCCGGTTGAAATGAGGGTCGCGACAGTCCACTGCTCGGGGCGCTGGGGAATGCTGGAGCCTGCTCACAGGTGACGTAGGCTCCTCGAGCCTCGGGTGTGCGAATCGCGCAGGCGGGAGCGTTCCGAGGCCCGCCGAAAATGTGATGCGCGACACGCCGACGGGATGGCGAAATTTGTGGTTCAGCAGATGTCGACCAGGGAATTTCATCGATGTGACTCACAACATCTCGGGTTAAGTGTTTCTGTCGGCCACTAGGTGTAGTGTCTTGAGCACTGAGAGACCACTACGGGAATCGGCTCGGTGAACCCCTCCGATGGGGTGACCGTCCTCTCGATCAGGGAGATCTCGGGTGCTGAACACACACTTCGTCAGCTCCATTTTCGGCAGTGGAAAGAGGGACTTCATGAGCATCACCGTCTACACCAAGCCCGCTTGCGTTCAGTGCAATGCCACCTACCGGGCCCTCGACAAGGAGGGTATCGACTACGCCGTCGTCGACATCACCGAAGACGCCGAAGCCCGGGACTACGTGATGGCGCTGGGATACCTGCAGGCGCCCGTGGTCGTAGCCGGTGACGAGCACTGGTCGGGCTTCCGGCCCGATCGCATCAAGACCCTCTCGGCAAACGCTGCTTGAAGCGACACGATCGCACCCTCCGCGAGCGAGAGCGAACCGATTCCGGAGCAGCACTGACCGACAGTTTCACTCGAGATGGTGAGTACCGATGACTTCGCTGGTGTACTTCTCCAGCGCCTCGGAGAACACGCACCGATTCGTTCAGCGGCTCGGGGTGCCTGCGACGCGCATACCCATCCACGACCGCGACGGCACCTTCGAGGTGCACGAGCCCTACGTCTTGATCCTCCCCACGTACGGCGGCGGGACCACGGCGATGGGTAGGGACACCAGTTACGTCCCGAAGCCCGTCATCCGATTTCTCAACAATCCACACAACAGGTCGCTGATCCGAGCAGTGATCGCGGCGGGAAACACCAATTTCGGTGAGTCCTATTGCTTTGCAGGAAACATCATTTCTCAGAAGTGTCACGTTCCCTACCTCTACCGCTTCGAACTCATGGGCACAGCCGAGGACGTCGAACGGGTGAAGGTCGGTCTGGGTGAATTCTGGGAACACTTAGACGACAAGGAGCAGGAGCTGTGGCGCCGACCATCACAGACACCATCGATGCGGGGAGCGTAGAGCGTGACGCGCGCGGTGGGGACTCGACGAACGGTCTCGACTACCACGCGCTCAACGCGATGCTCAACTTGTACGGGCCGAACGGCGAGATCCAGTTCGACAAGGATGTCGCCGCGGCCCGCCAGTACTTCCTGCAGCATGTCAACCAGAACACGGTGTTCTTCCACAACCTCGACGAGAAGCTCGATTATCTCGTCGAGGAGAACTACTACGAGCCCGAGGTGCTCGACCAGTACTCGCGTGCCTTCGTGAAGTTTCTGATCGACCACGCGTATTCCAAGAAGTTCCGCTTCCCGACGTTCCTGGGGGCCTTCAAGTACTACACCTCGTACACGCTCAAGACGTTCGACGGAAAGCGCTACCTCGAGCGGTTCGAAGACCGAGTGTGCATGGTGGCGCTCACCCTTGCAGCAGGTGACGAGGACCTGGCCACCAAGCTGGTCGACGAGATCATCGCCGGACGCTTCCAGCCCGCCACCCCCACGTTCCTCAACTCCGGCAAGAAGCAGCGCGGTGAACCCGTCTCCTGCTTCCTCCTCCGTATCGAGGACAACATGGAGTCGATCGGCCGCTCCATCAACTCCGCCCTGCAGTTGTCCAAGCGCGGCGGCGGAGTCGCGTTGCTGCTCACCAATGTTCGTGAACACGGCGCTCCGATCAAGCGAATCGAGAATCAGAGCTCGGGTGTCATCCCCATCATGAAGCTCCTCGAAGACTCCTTCTCCTACGCCAACCAGCTCGGGGCGCGTCAGGGTGCGGGCGCGGTGTACCTGCACGCCCACCATCCGGACATCTACCGGTTCCTCGACACCAAGCGTGAGAACGCCGACGAGAAGATCCGCATCAAGACGCTCTCGCTCGGCGTGGTCATCCCGGACATCACCTTCGAGCTGGCGAAGAAGAACGAGGACATGTATTTGTTCTCGCCGTACGACGTCGAACGCATCTACGGCGTTCCGTTCGCGGACATCAACGTCACCGAGAAGTACTACGAAATGGTCGACGACAAGCGGATCCGGAAGTCGAAGATCAAGGCGCGCGAGTTCTTCCAGACCATCGCCGAGCTGCAGTTCGAGTCGGGCTACCCGTACATCATGTTCGAGGACACGGTGAACCGGGCCAACCCCATCGAGGGCAAGATCACGCACTCCAACCTGTGCTCCGAAATCCTGCAGGTGTCGACGCCGTCGCTGTTCAACGACGACCTCTCGTACAGCAAGGTGGGCAAGGACATCTCCTGCAACCTGGGGTCGCTGAACATTGCCAAGACGATGGACTCGCCGGACTTCGCGCTGACCATCGAGGTGGCGATTCGCGGACTGACCGCGGTGTCCGATCAGACGCACATCTACTCGGTGCCGTCGATCGAGGAGGGCAACAACGACTCTCACGCCATCGGGCTCGGCCAGATGAACCTGCACGGGTACCTGGCGCGCGAGCGGATCTACTACGGCTCCGACGAGGGCATCGACTTCACGAACATCTACTTCTACACCGTGGTGTTCCATGCGCTGCAGGCGTCCAACCGGATTGCCATCGAGCGGGGAACGTACTTCAAGGGCTTCCCGCAGTCGCAGTATGCGTCCGGCGAGTACTTCGACAAGTACACCGATCAGGTGTGGGAGCCGAAGACGGACAAGGTGCGTCAACTCTTCGCCGACTCCGGTGTGCACATCCCCACCCAGGACGACTGGCGTGAGCTGAAGGCGTCGGTGCAGAAGCACGGCATCTACAACCAGAACCTCCAGGCGGTCCCGCCCACCGGGTCGATCTCCTACATCAACTACTCCACCAGCTCCATTCACCCGGTGGCGTCGAAGATCGAGATCCGCAAAGAAGGCAAGATCGGCCGCGTCTACTACCCGGCGCCGTACCTGACCAACGACAACCTGGAGTACTACCAGGACGCGTACGAGATCGGCTACGAGAAGATCATCGACACCTACGCCGCGGCCACCCAGCACGTGGACCAGGGGTTGTCGCTGACGTTGTTCTTCAAGGACACCGCCACCACCCGCGACATCAACAAGGCGCAGATCTACGCGTGGCGCAAGGGGATCAAGACGCTGTACTACATCCGTCTGCGTCAGATGGCCCTCGAAGGCACCGAGGTCGAAGGTTGCGTTTCCTGCATGCTGTAGGCGGCTCCGCCGCCCGTGAGTACTTGTCAACCGGCGGCGGTTGACAAGTACTCACAGCCGAACGAAGTGAGGATTCAATGGTCAAGCTGGTGAGTCGCGTATCCGCGATCAACTGGAACCGCGTCCAGGACGAGAAGGACGCCGAGGTGTGGGACCGCCTCGTCGGCAACTTCTGGCTGCCCGAAAAGGTCCCGGTGTCCAACGACATTCCGTCGTGGGGCACGCTCACGGCGCAGGAGAAGCAGCTCACGATGCGGGTGTTCACGGGGCTGACGCTCCTCGACACCATTCAGGGCACCGTGGGTGCGGTCAGCCTCATCCCCGATGCGATCACCCCGCACGAGGAGGCGGTGTACACCAACATTGCGTTCATGGAGTCGGTGCACGCGAAGAGCTACAGCTCGATCTTCTCGACGCTGTGCTCCACCCGCGACATCGACGACGCCTTCCGCTGGTCCGAGGAGAACCCGAACCTGCAACGCAAGGCCGAGATCGTCATGGACTACTACCAGGGCGACGAGCCGCTCAAGCGCAAGGTGGCGTCCACCCTGCTCGAGAGCTTCCTGTTCTACTCCGGCTTCTACCTGCCGATGTACTGGTCGTCGCGCGCCAAGCTCACCAACACCGCCGACCTCATCCGTCTCATCATCCGCGACGAGGCCGTACACGGGTACTACATCGGCTACAAGTACCAGAAGGGTCTCGAGCAGCTCACCGAGGCCGAGCGCGACGACCTGAAGAACTACACGTTCGAGCTGCTCTTCGAGCTCTACGACAACGAGGTCGACTACACCCAGGACCTCTACGACGAGGTCGGTCTCACCGAGGACGTCAAGAAATTCCTGCGGTACAACGCCAACAAAGCGTTGATGAACCTCGGCTACGAGGGTCTGTTCCCGAAGGACGAGACGGACGTCAACCCGGCCATCCTGTCCGCGCTCTCACCCAACGCCGACGAGAACCACGACTTCTTCTCCGGCTCCGGCAGCTCCTACGTCATCGGTAAGGCCGTCAACACCGAAGACGAAGACTGGGACTTCTAGAGCGACCCGCTCGGGACTTCTAGAGCGACCCGCTCGGGACTTCTAGAGCGACCCGCTCGGGACTTCTAACGCCCCGACAGCTTCGCCCAATGCCGCACCGACGCAGTTCGACTGCACCGATGCGACATTGGGCGAACTGCGTTCAGCGCTGGAACCACGCCTCCGACACGTCCTGCAGCGCTTTCTCGAGTCGAAGTCGCGAAGACGGGGTGAGGTCGGACGGCACTGACTCCGGGGAAAACCATGCCACCTCGAGGTTCTCGTCGTCGGACACCGCTGCGGCTCCGCCGATGTAACGCGCGAGGAAGCACACGTCGAGGTACTGCGCGACATCGCCGTTGGGATAGGTGATGGGTCCGGTCACATCGACGCTGGTGATGCGCACCAGTTCCGCGTCGACGCCGGTCTCTTCGCGTACTTCCCGGAGCGCCGCGGGCCCGGGCTCCTCACCGGGTTCGAGAACGCCTGACACCACCGCCCACCGGCCGTTGTCGGCGCGGCGGGTCAGCAGTAGCCGCCCGTCGTCGTCGCGGACGACGACGCTCACTCCCGACAACCACAGCGGCGCGTGTCCGACATGCCTGCGTAGTGCAGCCACGAACTCCGGGACGGGCACAAGTTCTCCTAGCCGGCGTATCCGTTCAGGGTGTTCCGGAGATCGGTCAGCACAGCCCGCGCGGCCACCAGGCCGTTGCCGTTCCAGACCTCGCCCTCGACGGCGAACACGCGACTGTCGGCGGCGGCCCCGAGGTCTTCCCACGCTTGCCCGGACATGACCTCCTCGGCGTGCTCGGTGCCGTCCTTGCCGACGAGGACGGCATAGATGAGATCGCCTTCGGCGCGGTCGAGTTCGGCATCGTCGATCGTTTCGGTCACCGCACCGTCGAGGTTCTGGTAGGCGGGCCTGCGGACTCCCGCGTCGGTGAGTACCTGACCGGCGAACGCCGCCGGTCCCTCCACCTCCAGACTGTCGGCGTCGAAACGCACGATGGAGGCCTGGGTTTGGGCGGCGTCGATATCGATGCCGAGTTGCTTCGCGTCCGCCTGGTATCGCTCGAGCGCGGCTGCGGCGGCATCGGCCCGGCCGAGGGCGTTGCCCGCGAGGAGGAACTGCGTCTTCCAGTACACGGGGTCGGAACCGACGAACACGGTGGGTGCGATGGGGGAGAGCTCGCCGTACAGTGTGCCGGTGGCCGGACTCGAACCGAGGATCACATCCGGCGCCGCCTGCGCGATCCGGGCGACGTCCGGTGCGCCGGCCGGCCCGACACTCGGAAGTTCGGAGATGCCCGTGCCGAGGTACCCCGGCTGTGGGGAGTCGCCGTCGCCGCTCGTGGCGGCGCCGACGACGCGTTCCCACAGACCGAGTGCGCACACCGCGTCCAGCGCGGCACTGTCGAGTACCACGATTCGCTGGGGATCGGCGGGCACCTCACTCGTACCCGTCGTATGGACCACCCGATGCGTCGTCGACCCCGCCAGCTCCGGGTCGACCGGTGCCGGCTCCGGGCACGCCGTCGTGGTGTCCCTCTCGATGCCGACCACCGCCGCGCCCGCAATCTTCGTCGTGGTCCGGACGATCGAGGACGCGGGGTCGTCGTCGGCCGGTTGGGAGCAGCCGGCGAGAGCGAAGGCGGCGACACCGGCAACGAGACCGATGGACGCGCGGCGGACGGTCGAAAACCTGCGAAGGGACAATGCGGCGACTTCCTGTGTGAGCGGGCGCGTTCAGGTTAGCCGCTGTGCTTGTCGACCTCGAACGTGTCCGACAGGTCGTCGAGAATCAGGTGCGCGCCCTGGATGCTGACGGGCGACATCCAGTGGGCGTCGTCGACGTCGACCTTGCGGCCCTGCAGCGTCTGCCACAGCGGGCTTTCGAGGAAGGGGCGGGCGGCTTCGGCGCTCTCTCCCGCCGGATCCTGCCAGGTGCTGACGAAGATCACGTCGCCGTCGGCCTCGCTGAGCAGCTCCGGGCTGATCGACTGCATGATGCTGGTCGGGTCGGCCGGGTCCGGTCCCTGGCTGGCGGGCCGGGCAATGCCCGCATCCTCGAGCACGATGCCGCTGAAGGAGGTGGTGCGATAGAGGCGGGCGGTGGGTTCACCGGCGAATCGGATCACCGATACCACCGGATTCGACGCCTTGGTGTTGATGTCGGCACCGACGGCCGCGGCGCGCGACTCGTAGGCGGCGATCTTCTCGTTGGCGAGTTCTTCCTTGCCGAGCGCCTGACCGACGAGACGGATGTTCTCCTTCCACGTGGGACCGGTCGTCTCGGTGAAGACGGTCGGCGCAATGGCCGACAGCTGTTCGTAGTTCTTTCCGTCGCGAACCTCGGCCGAGATGATGAGGTCCGGCTGCAGTGCGGCGATCTTTTCGAGGCTCGCGCTGCTCACCTCGCCCACCGACTCGGCTTCGGCTGCGTACTCGTCGCGGGTGCTGCCGAGGTAGTCGGGCAGCCCGGGGTCCCGGTAGTCGACATACCCGACGAGCGGCGTCTCGAGCAGGAGTACGGCATCGGTGAAGCTGTTGTCGAGGGCCACGACCCGCTGCGGTGCGGCGGGAATCTCGGTGCTGCCGCGGAAGTGTTCGACCGTGCGGGGGAACTGCGCCGATGCGGCGGCGTCGGACGTGGAGGACGCGTCGTCGCTGCTGGAACAGGACGTGACGGCGACCGCGGCCGCGAGAGCGACGACGGCGGCCAGGGCGCGGCGTCGGGAAAGAATGTTCACTTGAAGCTCCTGGTAGAAGTTAGGTGAGCGATACCTTAGCACCGGAAAAGTCCGAATCCTGGTGGTCTCCCTGCCTCTCCCGCCGACATCCGCGACACGCCGTCTCGGGTGAGAAAGAGCACGCTCCTGCAGACAATCCGCTGGTCGGCGATACCCCCGTGGGCGCTGAGCCGGGGTAAGTACGACAGGAGGTAGGACCGAGTCCGAGGCCGCTCGGGGCACCGTCTACGATTCGATGAGCGCAAGCCAGAGACCGTTCGCCTCGCAGCCCGGGGACGGACGCGCATTCAGGAGGATCAGTGACTGCCGTAGCGCCCCAGCCAGTCCCCGCGATAGCTGCAGCCAGGCCTTACCCGCCGCGGCAGGGACCCAAGGGCTCGTTCATCTTCAAAATGATCACGACCACCGACCCCAAGGTGCTCGGGATCATGTATTTGACGACCTCGATCATCTTCTTCCTCATCGGCGGTCTGATGGCCCTGATGATGCGTGCCGAGCTCGCTGTGCCCGGTATGCAGTTCTTGTCGAACGAGCAGTTCAACCAGCTGTTCACCATGCACGGCACGATCATGCTGCTGCTGTACGCGACCCCGATCGTCTTCGGCTTCGCCAACTACATCCTGCCGCTCCAGATCGGTGCACCCGACGTTGCGTTCCCGCGACTGAACGCCTTCAGCTACTGGCTGTACCTGTTCGGCGCGATCATCGCGACCGCAGGCTTCATCACTCCGGGCGGCGCAGCCGACTTCGGCTGGACGGCGTACACGCCGCTCACCAGTGCCCTGCACTCCCCGGGTGTCGGTGCCGACCTGTGGATCATGGGCCTCGCGGTCGGTGGCCTCGGCACCATCCTCGGTGGTGTCAACATGATCACCACGGTGATCTGCCTGCGCGCCCCGGGTATGACCATGTTCCGCATGCCGATCTTCACCTGGAACATCTTCATCACCAGCATCCTGATCCTGCTGGCCTTCCCGCTGCTGACGGCCGCGCTGCTGGGTCTGTTCGTCGACCGTCACCTCGGCGGCCACATCTTCGATCCGGCTACCGGCGGTGTTCTGCTGTGGCAGCACCTGTTCTGGTTCTTCGGTCACCCCGAGGTGTACATCATCGCGCTGCCGTTCTTCGGCATCGTCTCGGAAATCTTCCCGGTCTTCAGCCGTAAGCCGATCTTCGGCTACAGCGGTCTGGTGTACGCGACGATCGCGATTGCTGCCCTGTCGATCGCCGTGTGGGCGCACCACATGTACGCCACGGGCGCGGTACTGCTGCCGTACTTCTCGTTCATGACCTTCCTGATCGCGGTGCCGACGGGTGTGAAGATCTTCAACTGGATCGGCACCATGTGGAAGGGTCAATTGACCTTCGAGTCGCCGATGCTGTTCTCGGTCGGCTTCCTGATCACCTTCCTCTTCGGTGGCCTCTCCGGCGTCATCCTGGCCAGCCCGCCGCTCGACTTCCACGTCACCGACAGCTACTTCGTGGTCGCCCACTTCCACTACGTGGTCTTCGGCACGGTCGTGTTCGCCACCTACGCCGGCATCTACTTCTGGTTCCCGAAGATGACCGGGCGGATGATGGACGAACGCCTCGGCAAGTGGCACTTCTGGACCACGTTCATCGGCTTCCACGGCACATTCCTGGTGCAGCACTGGCTCGGGGCCGAAGGCATGCCGCGCCGGTACGCCGACTACCTGCCGTCGGACGGGTTCACCATGCTGAACTCGTTCTCGACCATCTTCGCCTTCGTCCTCGGTGCCTCGACGCTCCCGTTCATCTGGAACGTCTTCAAGAGCTACCGGTACGGCGAGGTCGTCACCGTCGATGACCCGTGGGGTTACGGCAACTCGCTCGAGTGGGCCACCACCTGCCCGCCGCCGCGTCACAACTTCACGGAACTGCCGCGCATCCGCTCCGAGCGTCCCGCGTTCGAGCTGCACTACCCGCACATGGTGGAGCGGATGAAGGCAGAAGCGCACGTCGGACCCGGGCACGGCGGCAAGCACGCCAGCACGGTCCTGGAGGAGGAACGCCACGCACCGCTCACCGTGAGCGGTGAAGGCGAGCCCGGCACCGACTCCGGCCGCTGATACAGATCGTTGCCGAAAGGCCCCGCCCCACCATCGGGCGGGGCCTTTCCCTTGGCACAATGGGTGCCGGACAAGCTGCGCGAGCACGACGACCTTCCGTGCTTCTGCGCACGTGAGACGAACGGAGTTCTTTCCAGCGTGAGTAACACGAACGGAGTTCGTAGTGGGCGCAGCTGACACGACTGTCCTGGTGACCGTCACGGGGCCCGACCGCCCCGGTGTCACATCGGTGCTCTTCGCGGCGCTCTCCCGCCACGACGTGAGCCTGCTCGATGTGGAACAGGTGGTGATCCGTGGCCGCCTGACCCTCGGCGTGCTCGTGGCGTGCCCGGAGGACGGGGAAGCCCTCCAGGAGGAACTGGAGGAGGCGATGGCCACCGTCGGGATGTCGGTGGATGTCGAGATCGGGGCGGACCCCGGCCGGCAGTCGCTGTCCACACACGCGGTGGTCATTCTCGGTTCTCCGGTGTCCGCGCGGGCCCTGCGATCGGTCGCTCGTGAGATGGCGAAGCTGAGTGTCAACATCGACTCCATCCGGGGCGTCGCCGATTATCCGGTGACCGGTCTCGAACTCCTCGTCAGTGCTCCCGCGACGCCGGCGGTGGACAAGCGGCTGCGCACGGTCCTGGCCGAGGTTGCTGTGGCGGAAAGCGTCGACATCGCGGTCGAGCGGGGTGGGCTTGCGCGCCGGGCCAAGCGGCTCATCGTCTTCGACGTCGACTCGACCCTGGTCCAAGGCGAGGTCATCGAGATGCTCGCAGCGCGAGCCGGGGTCGAAGACGAAGTCCGTACGGTCACCGAATCGGCGATGCGCGGCGAGATCGACTTCACCGAGTCGCTGCACCAGCGGGTCGCGACGCTCGCCGGTCTCGACGCCTCCGTGATCGACGACGTCGCCGAGGGCCTCGAACTGACGCCGGGTGCCCGGACCACCATTCGCACGTTGCGACGCCTCGGATTCCACTGCGGGGTGGTGTCGGGTGGCTTCCGTCAGGTGATCGAGGGGCTCGCCCACGAACTGGAGCTCGACTTCGTTCAAGCCAATACTCTCGAAATTGTGGACGGCAAGCTCACCGGACGAGTCGTGGGGGACATCGTCGACCGGGCCGCCAAGGCCACGGCGCTGCGTAAGTTCGCTGCCCAGGTGGGCGTGCCGATGGAGCAGACGGTCGCGGTCGGTGACGGCGCCAACGACATCGACATGCTCAATGCCGCAGGCCTCGGTATCGCCTTCAACGCCAAGCCGGCGTTGCGTGAGGTCGCCGACACGGCGCTCTCGCATCCGTTCCTCGACGCCGTACTGTTCATCCTCGGCGTCACTCGGGACGAGGTCGAAGCCGCCGACGCCGTGGACGGCGTGGTGAGACGAGTTCCCCTGTCGTGACGGAACCGTGTGCAGCCGCGATCACCGGCGACGCCGCGCTGTGGGAGGCACGCCACGCGATCCTCGCGGCCGGTTACGGTGGACGGCCCGATCCCGAGGATCCTGCCCTGGTGCTCGCGATGCCGATCGTCTTGCACATCCCGAAGTCGAACCCGCCTGCGCGTAGTGCGGTGCTGGCGGCGGCCGCGACGGCGTCGGTGGCGCTGTGCCTCGACCCACGGGTCGGCGTCGATGCAGACGGGCAACCGGGACCCTGGCGCTCCGACTACCTCGCGTGGGTGGGGTCTCGCATCCGCAAGGTGTCGCGCCGGGCTCGCGGTGCTCAGTGGCGCGCCGCGCAGGAGGTGGACGGCATCACCGTGGAGGTCGACGGCGCCGAGGCGCGGGCACTCGTTCCCGTCGCGGTCGGTGCGCTCGACCCGCGCATCAAGAAGCTGCAGATCGGCGGAACCGACCTCGAGCACGACGACCCCGGCCCGCCGCCCGGCGGGACACCCGTGCTGTGGATCGACTCGACCCTGGACATGACCGTCGGGAAGGCCGCTGCACAAGTGGGCCACGCATCGATGCTGCTCGCGGGAGCGATGAGCGTCGAAGCTGCGAAGCACTGGGCGGATACGGGTTACCGCTGCGCCGTCCGTGACGCCGATGCGGTGAGGTGGACGGCGTTGCGCGAGCTCGAGTCCGCGGGGCATGCGGTCGCGGTGCGTGATGCCGGTTTCACCGAGGTGGCTCCCGGATCCGTGACGGTGATCGCCGCCCTGTGAGCCGCGGCGGGTCCAGTACCCGCGGCTTGGCTATGGGGCGTCGGGAACAATCGGGGAACACTGGCCCCCATGCTCGCTCGACGCGTGATAGCGCTCTTCGCCGGACTCTGGTTGTACGGCTTCTCGATGGCCATGATGATTACCGCCGGCCTCGGCCTCGATCCGTGGGATGTATTCCATCAGGGCGTCGCGGGCCGCACGTCGCTCAGTTTCGGCGCCGTCACCGCCCTCACCGGTGCGGCTGTTCTGCTGCTCTGGGTTCCGCTGCGTCAGAAGCCGGGATTCGGCACGATCGCCAACGTTGTGGTCATTGCGGTGTCCGTGGACACTTCACTGGTGCTTCTCCCGCCCGTCGGGTCGCCGGCCGTGCAGGTGGCGATGATGGTCGGTGGTGTCGTGCTCAACGCTCTGGCGACCGTGCTGTACATCGGTGCCGGTATGGGTACGGGACCGCGGGACGGACTGATGACCGGTCTGGTACGACGAACCGGATTGTCCGTGCGCCTTGTTCGGACGTCGATCGAAGTTGCGGTGCTGGCGACCGGGTGGCTGCTCGGCGGCACCGTGGGAGTGGGGACCGTGGTCTACGCGCTGGGGATCGGTCCGCTGATCCAGTTGATGATGCGTGCCGGCGGTCTCTATCCGACCGCTCGGAAGACGAGCAGCCCGGGTCCGGACAGTCTGATCGTCGAGTCTCCCGAAATGGGGCCACCCGGTTCCGGCGCGCCGTCAGGGGAGTTGGAATCGAATTCGGCGAGCAGGATTCCGTAGAACCAGTCGGGGCTGCCCAATGCCACCTCGACCGGTCCGCCGGAGTGGAAGACGAGGAGCCAGTTGTCGTCGGTGAGCTGAAATCCGTCCTCGGTGTGGGACCGGATGTCGGACCCGTCGATCCATGCCTGCAGGGTGCGGCGTGAGTCGTCGTGCCACGCATCGTCGTCCATCTCCGCACCGTCGGCGCCGAACCAGACGAGGTCCGGGTGACCGGTGGGAGTATGCCGCCCTTCGAAGAATTCCGGTTGGCGCAGTGCGGGGGACGCACGGCGCAGATCGAGAGCGCGCGTGACGAACGCGGTGAGCGTCCGGTCACCGGTGCTCCAGTCGAGCGCCCAGGAATCCTCGCGCGCAGTGTCGGCGGGGACACAGTACGCGTTGTTGTTGCCGCCCAGCGAATGACCGAATTCGTCGCCTGCCGTGAACATCGGGGTGCCCGTGGAGAGGGCGAGGGTGGCCAGCAGAGCGCGGACATGACGCTCGCGGGCGTCGGTGATCGACGGGTCGTCGGTGGGGCCTTCCACCCCGTGGTTGACGGAGTCGTTGTGGTCGGCGCCGTCCCGATTGTCCTCCCCGTTGGCTTCGTTGTGCTTGCGCCGGTACGCGACGAGGTCCGCCGCGGTGAAGCCGTCGTGTGCGGTCACGAAGTTGATGGAGGCCCAGGGCCGGCGACTGTGGAACAGGTCCTCCGAGCCGGCCACTCTGGAGGCCAGTTCGCGAACGCCGGTGTTGCCGTTCCAGAAGCGTCGGACAGTATCGCGGTATCGGTCGTTCCACTCCGACCACTGGGCGCCGAAGTGCCCGACCCGGTATCCGTCGGAGGTGGCGTCCCAGGGTTCGGCGATGAGTTTGCAGCGGGACAGAACAGGATCCGCGGTGATGGCGGAGAACACCGAAGCGCGAGAGTCGAATCGGCCTCCTCCGGGTCGGCCGAGGGCGGAGGCCAGGTCGAAACGGAAGCCGTCGACCCCCATGTCGTGTGCCCAGTACCGGAGGCTGTCGCAGATCATCCGGACGACGATGGGGGAGTGCGCGTCCACCGTGTTGCCGCATCCCGTGAGGTCGACGTCGCGGCCGTCGGCATCGAGAAGGTAATAGCCCGGGGCGTCGAGACCACGCCAGCTGAGGCTGATCCCGTCGACGCCCTCTTCGCACGTGTGGTTGTAGACGACGTCGAGGATCACCTCGATTCCGGCAGCGTGCAGGGCGTCGACCATGGTGTGGAATTCGGCGATCTCCTCGCCGGCCACTGCCGCGTAGCCGGGATGGGGCGCGAAGAACGACGCTGTCGAATAGCCCCAGTGGTTACGCATTCCCCGTTCACGCACCGTCTGTTCGGTCAGGTGTGCATGTACCGGAAGTAGCTCGACCGCGGTCACCCCGAGTCGAACGAGGTGACCGATGACGGCGGGCTCCGCCAGTCCCAGATATGTGCCGCGGTACTGGGGAGGGACGCCCCGATGTCGGGCGGTGTACGCGCCGACGTGCAGTTCGTAGAGGACGGTTTCCTCCCAGGGCCTTTCGATCCTGGGACCGGTGGTCCGGGGGACGGCGGGCGTGACCACGGACAGCGGCGCGTGGCCGAGGCTGTCGAGCGGCGAAGGTTCGCCGAACGGGTCTCCGGCATGCGAGATCAGGGCACGGTGGTCGCCGGTCCCGCCGGTAATGCGTTTCGCCCACGGATCGACGAGGAGTTTGGCGGGGTTCATCCGGACTCCCGCGCGGGGGTTCCACTCTCCGTGGACCCGGTAGCCGTAGCGCTGGCCGGGACCGACGCCGTCCACCACCCCGTGCCAGATTCCGTAGGTGCGCTGCACGAGGTCGATTCGTGTCTCCGCACCGTCTGGAGAAATCAGGCACACCTGTACCAGCTCCGCGTCCGGAGCGTGGACCGAGAACTGGGTGCCGGTGCCTCGCACGTGTGCTCCCAGGGGAAACGGCGATCCGGGCAGGCGCAGGCTCGGCGGGAACGACGCTCTCTCGCCGGCACGTGAATCGATGTGAGACGACACGTAACTGATCCTGCCGCGAATGCGCCGAAGATGTGCGGGAAGATGGATCCGTGCATCAACCTGATCCTGATCTCCTCATCGATTTCGACGACGTCCTCCTCCGGCGCGGGGGTAACACTCTCGTAGGGCCGGTGTCCTGGAAAGTGGAGCTCGACGAGCGATGGGTGGTCCTCGGCCCGAACGGAGCCGGCAAGACCTCGTTGCTCCGCATCGCGGCTGCCGAATTGCATCCGACGAGCGGTAGCGCCCACCTTCTGGGGGAACGGCTCGGGCGAGTCGACATCAACGAGCTACGACCGCGAATCGGGCTGTCGTCGTCGGCGCTGGCGAACCGGGTGCCTGCCGAGGAGGTGGTGAGCGATCTCGTCGTGTCCGCCGGCTACGCCGTACTCGGTCGCTGGCGGGAGCGGTACGAAGACATGGATACCGAGCGGGCGGTCGAGATGCTCGAAAGTCTCGGGGCCGAGCACCTCGCCCATCGCAGCTACGGCACCCTGTCCGAGGGGGAACGCAAGCGCGTGCTCATCGCCCGTGCACTGATGACCGACCCCGAACTTCTCCTCCTCGACGAACCCGCCGCCGGACTCGACCTCGGCGGGCGAGAGGAACTCGTCGCGCGACTGACCGACCTGGCTGCAGATCCCGACGCTCCCGCAACCGTTCTCATCACCCACCACGTCGAGGAGATCCCACCCGGCTTCACCCACGCGCTGCTCCTGAACGAGGGCCGGGTGGTGTCGCAGGGTCTGCTCGACGACGTGATCACGTCGGAGAACCTCAGTGAGGCCTTCAGCCAGTCCATCAGCCTCGACAAGGTCGATGGACGGTACTTCGCGCGGCGCAGCCGGATCCCGGGCGCCCACCGGGCGTGAGGGTCGAAACGGGCACCTGTTCCAGTGGGGTGCCGGTGCGACGCACATCACCGGAGGCGTAGGTTCCAAGATCATGGTCTCGAAGCAAGAACAGGCGGCAGTCGACGCCGTCGACGTGTCACCGAAGGACGCGTCGACGGTCATCCTGATCCGGGATGCAGCACCGGAACTCCCAGGGGGCGGCATCGAGGTATTTCTCCTGCGCCGCGTCAAGGGCATGGCGTTCGCCGGAGGTATGACGGTGTTTCCGGGAGGCGGTGTCGACCCGTCGGATGCCGTGGCGGACGTGCAGTGGGCCGGACCTCCCGTCGAGTGGTGGGCCGAACGCTTCTCCACCGACCCCGCCCGGGCGAAGGCTCTGGTGTGCGCGGCGGTACGTGAAACATTCGAGGAATGTGGCGTGCTGCTCGCGGGCGGAAGCACGGACACGGTAGTGGCCGACACGTCGCACTACGCGCAGGCGCGCATTGCGCTCGAACGACGTGAACTTTCCTTCAGTGAGTTCCTGGCACGCGAGGAACTCGTGCTCAGAGCCGACCTCCTGCGCCCCTGGGCGAACTGGATCACGCCGATCGGCGAAGGGCGGCGTTACGACACCCGGTTCTTCGTCGCAGCGGCTCCCGACGGGCAGATCGCGGACGGGGCCACGTCCGAAGCCGAGGAAGTGACGTGGCTGAGCCCCGCGGCGGCCCTGGACGCATGGAAGGGGGGCGGCAGCATCCTGCTCCCACCCACGTGGAGTCAGCTGTCGGCATTGCAGAACTTCGATTCGGTGGCAGCGGTCCTCGCCGCGGAGCCGGAGATCCCGGTGATCCTGCCGACCCTCATCACGGACGAGGAAACGATTCGGGTCGAGTTTCCCGGGCAGGACGGTTATTACGAGGCAGGCCCGCACCCGTGGTCGGTGCGGGGACGGAAGCGGACACCGCCGGGTCGCGCCGAGTCGGCCGAGCGGAGCAAGTAGCCTCTTGCCTCATGGCTGAATTCGTCACTCTCGAGGTTTCCGAAGGCATCGGCACCATTCGACTCGCGCGTCCCCCGATGAATGCACTGAATCGGCAGGTGCAACAGGAGTTGCGGGCCGCCGCACGGGAAGCGACGGTGCGTCCCGACGTCAAGGCAGTGATCGTGTACGGCGGAGAGAAGGTGTTCGCCGCAGGCGCCGACGTCAAGGAAATGGCCGAGATGAGCTTCGGCCAGATGACGGATGTCATCACCGATCTGCAATCGGACCTGGCCGCGGTCTCGGAGATTCCCAAGCCGACCGTCGCCGCGATCACGGGGTACGCGCTCGGCGGCGGCCTCGAGGTCGCACTCTCGGCCGACCGGCGGATCGCTGGTGACAACGCCAAGCTCGGTGTCCCCGAGATCCTTCTCGGCATCATTCCCGGTGGCGGCGGCACTCAGCGTCTCGCTCGGCTGATCGGTCCCTCGAAAGCGAAAGACCTGGTGTTCACCGGGCGCTTCGTCAACGCCGACGAGGCGTTGGCGATCGGTCTGGTCGACGAGGTGGTGGCGCCCGACGACGTGTACGAGGCAGCTCGACGATGGGCGTCCCAGTTCACGAAGGGTGCCGGCCGCGCGCTGGCCGCGGCGAAAGCCGCCGTCGACCAGGGATTGGACGTCGACCTGCACAGCGGACTGGCGGTCGAGCGCCAGCTGTTCGCGTCCCTGTTCGCCACCCAGGACCGCACGATCGGGATGGAATCGTTCATCGAGAACGGCCCCGGTAAGGCTCAGTTCACCGGCGAGTAGCCTGAGCCCGGAAAACTAGAACCTGTTCACTCTTACCAGCGAGTAGGATTTGCCGCATGACTGCTAGCGCCCACGACGACCCCGCTCCTCATCCGCACGCCACCGCCGAAGAGGTCGAGGCGGCGCTGAAGGACACCAAACTCGCCCAGGTGCTCTACCACGACTGGGAAGCCGAGACGTACGACGAGAAGTGGTCCATCTCGTACGACGAGCGGTGCATCGACTACGCGCGGGGTCGCTTCGACGCCGTCGCGGGAGATCAGCCCCTTCCGTACGAGCGGGCGCTCGAACTGGGCTGCGGTACCGGCTTCTTCCTTCTCAATCTGATGCAGGGCGGGGTCGCGAAGACCGGTTCAGTGACCGACCTCTCGCCAGGCATGGTCAAGGTGGCATTGCGCAATGCCGAGGGTCTCGGGTTGCCCGTCGACGGTCGTGTCGCCGACGCCGAAACGATTCCGTACGACGACAACACGTTCGACCTCGTGGTCGGGCACGCTGTGCTACATCACATCCCGGATGTGGAGCAGTCGCTCCGCGAGGTACTGCGGGTGCTGAAGCCCGGTGGGCGCTTCGTGTTCGCCGGCGAGCCCACCACCATCGGCAACTTCTACGCCCGCTGGCTCGGCCGCGTCACGTGGGAGACCACGACGCGTGTCACCAAGCTGCCCTTCCTTGCCGATTGGCGTCGCCCGCAGGCGGAACTGGACGAATCCTCCCGCGCTGCGGCACTGGAAGCCGTCGTCGATCTCCACACGTTCGATCCGAGTGATCTCGAGAAGATCGCCGAGTCCGCGGGCGCCGCGCAGGTGCACGCCGCCACCGAGGAGTTCGCCGCCGCCCTGCTCGGGTGGCCCGTCCGCACCTTCGAGGCCGCTGTTCCGCCGGAGAAGTTGGGCTGGGGCTGGGGCCGTTTCGCGTTCACCGGATGGAAGACGCTCAGCTGGGTCGACGAGAAGATCCTCCGCCATGTGGTGCCGCGCGGTTTCTTCTACAACGTCATGATCACCGGCGTGAAGCCCGGCAACTGAATTGGGCTATGCGTTCACTCCCGAAGACGTGGAGTTCCTGCAGAGTGCTTCAGGCGCAGCAGCTCTCGTCGAGGTAGACGAACTTGCGCTGACCACGTCGACGCGCCTGGCCGATATCGGCTGGGCGCGTTCGCGTTTCGGCTCTCGGGTGGCCATGCTGGTGGAGACGGTGCTGTTGCGGCGCAAGGCCTCGATCAAGTTGCCCGGCAGCGAGCACTGGCTCTTCACCGATGATGCACTGCAACAGGCGACTCCGCGTGCCGTGGCAGCCCACCGCGCGACGCGCCTGGCAGAGAGGAACGTTCACGACGTCACCTGCTCGATCGGTGCGGAACTCGATGCTGTCATCGGGACGGCCAATACGGTGGTCGGCAGCGACATCGATCCCGTCCGGCTGCTCATGGCCCGGCACAATGTTCCCGCTGCGGCGATCGTGCGCGCAGACGCATTGGTGCCGTGTACCCGCGACACCGTCGTGCTCGCAGATCCGGCGCGGCGGTCGGGTGGCAGGCGCACACATGATCCCGCTGCTCTCGAGCCGCCACTACCCGACCTCATAGACGCGTACCGAGGCCGTGATCTCGCGGTGAAGTGCGCTCCCGGCCTCGATTTCGATCGGCTCGACTGGGAAGGCGAGGTCGAGGTCGTGTCCCTCGACGGTGGCGTCCGTGAGGCGTGCCTGTGGTCGGCCGGACTGTCGGGCGCCGGAGTCACTCGCCGGGCAAGCGTCCTCGACTCCGGAGGCGCGGTGTGGACGGTGACGGACGCCGAGGACGACGACATCCCCGAACGCGCGCCGGGGGAGTGGATCGTCGATCCTGACGGCGCTGTGGTCCGGGCGGGTTTGGTGCGGCACTACGCCGCCCGGCACGGACTGTGGCAGCTCGATCCTCGGATCGCTTATCTCACGGGCGATTCGGTTCCCGCGGGCGTGCGGGGCTTTCGAATTCTCGAGCAGGTGAAATATTCGGAGAAGTCGCTGCGGCAGGAGCTCGCCCGCCACGACTGCGGTGCGGCGGAGATCCTCGTGCGCGGCGTCGACGTCGATCCGGCCGTGCTGCGTCCCAAGTTGAAGCTTCGCGGAAACCGCTCGCTCAGTGTGGTGATCACGCGGATCGGCCGATCGGGCGTCGCCTTCATCTGCGCTCCGCCCCCGTGAGTACTTGTCAACTACGGGATGTTAACAAGTACTCACGGGGTCAGCGGAGGACGAACAGCTCCCCGAGCAGCGTCGGAGTGAGGACCTCACCCTCAGGGCCGATGGACGTGCCGACCGTGAATCCCTTCGCCCCCGGCAGGGTGTCCTGATCGAGCGTTTCGCCGGTGGAGGTGTCGAACGTGAGCGCCGCCAGTCCGTCCACACCCTCGCGGATCACCGAGTAGCCGGTGGATCCGGCCGTCTGGGCGGGGACTCCCAAATGCAGTAGATCCCTACGTTCCCAAGCAAGTTCGGCGTGGTCGCCCTTGTCCTGCAGCGCAAGGAGGTGGCCGTCGAGTCCGCCCGCGGGAATGATCAGACCGTCCGCGGACGTCGACGGGCTGCCCGCAGCGGCGTACCCGATGTCGTAACTCCACTTCGGATCACCCGTCGCAGCGTCGATCGCCCACACCGTGCCCCAGTTGTCGTTGACGTACACGACGGAACCGTCAGCCGACAGATCGGGGCTCGATGCGCTGCCCCCCGGCAGGGTGTCGCTGGACCATTCCTGGCTGATCGTGGGATTGTCGCCGCCGGAGTATTTCATCGCGACGAGGTCGGCCTCGGTCGCGCCGGGCGCAAAGAACGTGAAGTAGAACGTGCCGGACGCCAGGTCGATGGCCGGCATGTTGGCCACCGGGCAGTCGGGGGAGCCGAAGAAGCAGCCGCTGAGGCCCTTGTCGTCGGGAAGGATGTCCACGTTCGCGCCGTCGGCGACGGACGGTGGCGGGATGAGGTCGTACGACGCCACCACTTTTTGCCCGGTCTGCGGATCGAGCACGCTGATCTGCCCGAGCTGGGTGATGAACAGCAGGTTGCCGTCGCCCGTGAATTGTGCCGACAGCGGTGTTCCGACCACCGGTGTGCGCCAACGTAACTGGCCGTGTTCGTTGAACGAGTTCATGGCCCCGTTCTCGCCCACGTAGACATTGGCGGCGCCGTCGACCACCGGGGTGGACGCCACGACTCCGGGGGCAAGCTGGCGGCACCAGCGTTTGCGGCCGCTCTCCATCTGGAAGGAGAAGAGATTGCACCCCTTATCGGTGCGAGCGGTGAGGAAGATCTGGCCGCTTGCCGCCACGGATGCGTAGTTCGCCACCGGCCCACCGAGGGGCCGCGACCACGCGAGCGAGACGTCGCGCGACCCTGTCACCGGACTGGTGTCACTGTTGCGGGCGTCCGCATGCATCCCCGGCCACCCGCCCGCGGAGAAGATGTCGTCGACGTGCGCCCCGCCCCCGCAGCCGCTGAGGACGACAGCCGAGATCGTCGCCAGCGCCAGTACTGACGAACGTAGGACCCGCCGCATTACATCTCCTCAGTTTTCGACAAACGCTCGGCCCAGAGACTATCCCGCCGAGGCAGGCACGATCGGCACACCCCGAACGGTGTCGGTGTCCGGACACACCCGCGCACGGCTCCGGCGGGTGAACGTAGGCTGACGGGCTATGACGAGCATGTGGGGCGCACCGTTGCGTACGAGGTGGAAGGGATCCCGGCGGAAGGACAGTGAGCAGGCCCGCTTCCTGACCCTCGACTCGCTGCGCTGGGTGCTGGCGAACAAGGCGTACACGCCGTGGTACCTGGTGCGGTACTACCGGCTGGCCAAGTTCAAGCTCGCCAACCCGCACGTGATCCTGCGGGGCATGGTGTTCCTCGGCAAGCGCGTGGAGATCCACTCGACGCCGGACCTGTCCCGCCTCGAAATCGGTCGCTGGGTCCACATCGGTGACGGCAACGCGATCCGGTGCCACGAGGGGTCGCTGCGTATCGGCGACAAGGTGGTGTTCGGCAAGGACAACGTGGTCAACACGTACCTCGACATCGAGATCGGAGCGTCCACGCTCGTCGCCGACTGGTGCTACATCACCGACTTCGATCACCGCATGGACGACATCAACGTGCCCATCAAGGATCAGGGCATCGTGAAGGGCCCGGTACGCATCGGTCCCGATACCTGGGTGGCCGCGAAGGTCACGGTGCTCCGCAACACCCGGGTGGGACGCGGTTGCGTGCTCGGCGCCCACGCCGTCGTCAAGGGCGACATCCCTGATTTCAGCATCGCAGTGGGATCGCCCGCCAAGGCCGTGAAGAATCGCAGGGCCGAGTGGGAGGCCGGCGCCGAGAAGCGGGCCAAATACATCGCCGCACTAGAGGACATTGCCCGCAAGAAGGCGGCCCGGGAGGGCTGAGCCGGGTGGCATTGTCGACCCATGGGCGTCTCGGACCGCGAACTCGAGGATCGTATCCGCGAGCTGCTGTATGCGCGGTCGGCGGATTCGAGTATCTGCCCGTCGGACGTGGCCCGCGCGATCGCCCCCGACGAGTGGCGACCTCTCATGGAGCCGGTGCGCCAGGCCGCCCGACGCCTTGTCGCGGCAGGGGAAGTCGAGATCAGCCAGCGGGGTGCGGTGGTGGATCCGGACTCGGTGCGTGGTCCGATCCGAATTCGCCGTGTCCACGAGTGAGGCGAATGTACCGTTCGGCGCGCTGGAGGCGTCCGGCGGTACATTCGCCCTCGCGACTCAGCGTCCGGGCAGGGGTCGCTCGGGAATAACCGGGCGCGCCAAGGGGTGTCGCACGCGGCGTTTGGCGCCGGCGTAAACGTGCGCCGTGTCTTCGGCCACTGTGTGCCAGTCGAAATCCGCGGTGAGGCGGTCGCGGGCGGCCACTGCTCGTTGCTGCGCCGCCGCCGGATCGTCGAGAACCTCCCGAACCGCCGAGGTGAGTCCCGTGACATCGCCGGGAAGGAAGGACATGCCGGTCACTCCGTCGACGACCGCCTCGCCGAGACCGCCGGCGGTAGACGTCACCAGCGGAGTTCCGGAGGCGGCAGCCTCGAGCGCGATGATGCCGAACGGCTCGTAACGGCTGGGCAGCACGATGACATCGGCGCCGTGAAGCCAGCTCAGCAGTTCGGAGTGGTCGAGATTGCCGAGGAAGTTGACGGCGCGGGCAACGCGGTGAGTGCGGGCCTGCTGATAGAGCCAGGTGAACTGGGTGCCCTCACCCGCGATCGACAGTGTGGTCCCCGGGTGACTCCGGCGGATACGGGGAAGCGCGGCGATCGCATCCTGCACCCCCTTCTCGTACTCGAGGCGGCCGACGAACAACAGTTTGGGTGGACCCGATCGCGGCGCGCGTCGACGGAAATTCCACGTGGTCACGTCGATCCCGTTGCGTATCACAGTGATCGGCGGAAGATGGGGCCCGTAGAGGGTGGTCACCTCGTCCTGCATCGATGCCGAGCAGGTGATGAGCGCATCGGAGTCGTTGGCCAGCCACCATTCGACCGAATGCACCTGACGGTTGATGCGGCCCGACACCCAGCCGCTGTGGCGGCCGGCTTCGGTGGCGTGCAACGTGGATACCAAAGGCACGTCGTAGAATTCGGCGAGTGCGATGGCCGGATGTGCTACCAGCCAGTCGTGGGCATGCACCACGTCGGGCTGCCATCCTTCTCCGACACCCGGCTTGTGCAGGGCGACGCCGGCCCGCACCATGGCGTGCCCCATGGCAAGTGTCCACGCCAGCATGTCCTCGCCGAACACGAAATGCGGCGGATCTTCGGCGACGGCGACGACGAGTACGCCTTCTTCGATGTGGGTGACGGTGGGGTGCGTGGACGCATCGGTTCCCGACGGCCGCCGCGACAGCACCACCACCTCGTGGCCGGCGGCGGCAAGAGCGGTCGCGAGGTGGTGCACGTGGCGGCCGAGGCCGCCCACGACCACGGGCGGGTACTCCCACGACACGATGAGGATTTTCACGAGGCCACTCCCGAGACGCCGACCGCCGATGCTGCGGAACGGACAGGCAGGCGCCGGGCGTCCAGGCCGGGGAACAGGCCGTCGGCAGCGTTCCAACCGGCCGCGAGGCGCGCCGCCGACGCGTCGTTGCCCGCAGCCACCGCGGCCGCGATCTCGCGCATCGCGTGCGCGTGCTTGTGTGCCCGGTCGCGCGCATACTCCGCCGCAGAGTCCTTGCTGACCATAAATGCCCAGTCGCTCGACACCGTCATGAGTGCCTCTCGCAGAATCTGATCGTTGATGCGGTTGCGGAGTTCGGGTCTTCCGGGTGCAGAACCGAGGCTACGGGCTTTGTCGACCGTGTCCAGTGCGGCCCCGACCACCTCGGAGTTGAGTGCCACCAGATCGGACACCTTCTCGCCCGCCCACACCCGCCAGTCCTTGCCGGACCCCCACGACGAGTTCTCCAGGGGGACCGGCGCACCGACGTATCCCTGGGTGCGGGCGTCCTCGAGGGTGCCGACCCGGATTCCCGCCTCGGGGAGAGCGCGCAGCACCTTCTCGAGCCACTCGGGGCCTTCGTGCCACCAGTGCCCGAACAACTCGGTATCGAAGGCCGCGACGACGACCGCTGGGCGCCCGATTCGCTCGGCCTCTCCGCGCAGTCGCCTGTGGACCGTGGAAACGAAGTCGGCGACGTGCCGGTCGACGGCGGCGGACGCCAGTTCCGGGTCGTACGGCGCCTTGTCCGCCGAGTCCACCGTGCGGCCGGTGACCCGGGCGGGCTTCAGTCCGGTGGCATGGTCGTAGGTGTGGAAGTCCCGGTAAGCGCCATGGCCGGGGTAACCCGACTTCGGCGACCACACCCGGTAACTGACCTGCAGGTCGCGGCCGAACGCGACGACGTCGGAGTCTCGGACCGGCCGGCCGAGGGAGGTGTCCCCGCGCAGGGCGGGACCGTCGACCATGAAGTGGGTGACCCCCGCCTCGGCGTAGCCGATCTCCATGCCCGGGGTGTAGGCGCATTCGGGCCCCCAGATGCCCGTGGGTGTGGTGTTCCACCTGTTCTTCGCGTCGGCGAGTCCCTCCCTCAAGGAGAACTCGCGCAGTCGTGGCTCGAGCAGCGGCTGGAACGGGTGCGCGAGGGGGCCGCCGAGAAGCTCGAAGGCTTCCCGATCGAGAAGATCGCGTAGGACGGGCGAGCCACCGTGCCGCCACCGCAGTTCGAAATCGGTGAGTGCGTCGGCGGAGGCGCGGTGCTCCCGGGCGCCGAGATCGCGGTGTGCGTCATCGGGCATTCCGGCAGCTTCGTGAGCTCGAATCTGCCAATTCCCCAGCCAGTGATGCATGCCCGTCAGGCAGTGCGGATCATCGAGTTGAGCGGCGAGGACCGGGGTGATCCCCAGAGTCAAGAGATGGGAGCGGCCTTCGTCGGACAGTCGCCGCAACATGGCCGTGAGGGGAAGGTACGACGCGGCCCACGACTGGTACAGCCACTCCTCTCCGACCGGCCAGCGGCCGTGATGGGCGAGCCAGGGCAGGTGCGAGTGCAGAACCAGGCAGAACATGCCCGGCTCCGTGTGGTCGGGCGGGCGCGTCCCGCTTCCCACGCTCCCCATTCGTGTGGAATCGGTCACTGCACGGGATCCTTCATCGCGACGGCCACGAGGTCGAGGCTGTCGTCGATGTTGCCCTCGCGCAAGACGAAGTCGTCGACCGTGATGCCCTCGACGTCACGGGTGAGTTCCGCCGGCCAGGGCTCGCCCGCGAGGGCCCGGTCGATCTGGGCGCCGATGAACGAACCGCCGTGCTTGGCGTCGAGTGCCTTCAGTCGTTCACCGTGGTGGACGCCGGTCATCAGCGACACCGTGAACCCCGCTTCCTCGAGTAGCTCGGTCAACTCGGCGGCGTCGAGTTCACGGGTGTGGAACGGGTTGAGCGGTGTGTCCCGACCGGGCGAGAACGTAATTCGGTTGGGGGTGCTGACGAGAAGTTCTCCGCCCGGCGTCAACACGCGGAAGCATTCCCGCAGAAACTGTGCCTGATCCCAGAGATGTTCGATCACCTGAAAATTGACGACGGCGTCCACCGAGGCATCGCCGAGGGGAAGCTCGGCCAGGTTGCCGTGCAGCATCTCGACCCGGGGGTACCGGGCCCGAACGTGTTCGACTGCGGAAATGTCGTAGTCGAGGCCGGTGACGCGCACCGCCACGTCGGCAATCATGTTGGCGCCGTAGCCTTCTCCCGATCCTGCTTCGAGGACGGTCCGGCCGGCGCAGCGGGGCAGGAGGTCGCGGTAGACCACCTCGTGACGCCGGAACCAGTAGTTCTCCTCGGGGATGCCGGGCACGGTCCGCTCGCCCGTGAGGGGCAGTTGCTCGTCTCCGGTTGCGGGCAGCGGTGCGTTCTCGCGGTCGCCGACAAATGATTCGCTCACCGGTGCGAGATTAGTGCCACTGACGAGGTCGCTCGTCCAGGTGGTCCACATCACAGCACCGAAAGTGATGTTCCGGCTTATGGTGAACGAGGCTTTCGCGCAAGTTACCAGCGGGTAACTTAACGTGAGGTAATCTGTCGCAGAGCAATTGTGCGAGGACATACGAAGACGAGAGCTCCGCTCATGCGGAGCAACTCGCGATAACCAGGCAAGTACACACAGGAGGTCGACGAAGACCCATGACGAACATCGTTGTTTTGATCAAGCAGGTCCCCGACACATGGTCCGAGCGCAAGCTGACCGACGGTGACTACACGCTTGACCGCGAGGCCGCCGACGCCGTGCTCGACGAGATCAATGAGCGGGCCGTCGAGGAAGCGCTTCTCATCAAGGAGGCGCAGGGCGGCGAGGTGACCGTGTTGTCCGCAGGTCCGGACCGCGCCACCGACGCCATCCGCAAGGCCCTGTCCATGGGTGCCGACAAGGCTGTGCACATCAATGACCCCGCACTCCACGGTTCCGACGCGGTCCAGACGGCGTGGACGCTTGCGGCCGCTCTCGGACAGATCACGTTCGAGAACGACGAGCCCGCCGACCTGATCATCGCCGGCAACGAGGCCACCGACGGCCGGATGGGCGCGGTTCCCGCGATCATCGCCGAGTACCTGGGCATCCCGCAGCTCACGCAGCTGCGCAAGCTCACGGTTGCCGACGGCGTCGCGACCGGTGAGCGGGAGACCGACGAGGGTGTGTTCGGCCTCGAGGCGAACCTGCCTGCCATCGTGAGCGTCACCGAGAAGATCAACGAGCCCCGTTTCCCCTCCTTCAAGGGCATCATGGCCGCGAAGAAGAAGGAAGTCATCACCTACACCCTGGCCGACCTCGGTGTGGACCCGGAGACCGTCGGTGTCGCGAACGCGGGCACCACCGTCACCGCCTCGACGCCCAAGCCCCCGCGTACCGCTGGTGAGCGCATCGTCGACGAGGGCGACGGCGGCAGCAAGATCGCCGCATACCTCGTCGGCCAGAAGATCATCTGATCCGCGCCCTCCATAGACCAGCAGACATATACAGGGAGAGTTAGACATGGCAGAAGTACTGGTGCTCGTCGAGCACGCAGAGGGTGCACTGAAGAAGGTCAGCACCGAATTGATCACCGCCGCTCGCGCGCTCGGTGAGCCGGCCGCAGTGGTCACCGGTCCCGCCGGTACCGCGGACAAGCTCGCCGACGCACTCGCGGCCGCCGGCGCAGCCAAGATCTATGTCGCCGAGTCGGATGACATCGAGGGCTACCTGGTGACCCCGAAGGTCGACGTCCTCGCGTCGCTCGTCGAGTCCGCTGCCCCGGCCGCGGTCATCACCGCCGCGAGCATCGAAGGCAAAGAGGTCTCCGGACGTCTCGCCGCCCGCATCGGATCCGGCCTGCTCTGCGACGTCGTCGACGTGAAGTCCGACGGCAGCGCTGTGCACTCCATCTTCGGTGGCGCGTTCACCGTCGAGGCCAAGGCCAACGGTGACGTCCCGGTCATCTCGGTGCGTCCGGGTGCCATCGAGGCGAAGCCGGAGGCGGGCGCGGGCGAAAAGGTCGAGGTCGAGGTTCCCGCGCAGGACGAGGGCGTCGTCAAGATCACCTCGCGTGATCCGATCGTCGGCGGCGACCGGCCCGAGCTCACCGAGGCGACCGTCGTCGTCTCCGGTGGCCGTGGCGTCGGCAGCGCAGACAAGTTCTCCGTCGTCGAGGAACTCGCCGATTCGCTCGGCGCCGCGGTGGGCGCCTCGCGTGCCGCTGTGGACTCCGGCTACTACCCGGGCCAGTTCCAGGTCGGTCAGACCGGTAAGACGGTCTCCCCGCAGCTGTATATCGCGCTCGGCATCTCCGGTGCCATCCAGCACCGCGCAGGTATGCAGACGTCGAAGACCATCGTCGCCGTGAACAAGGACGAGGAAGCGCCGATCTTCGAGATCGCCGACTTCGGCATCGTCGGCGACCTGTTCAACGTGGCTCCGCAGCTCACTGAGGCTGTCAAGACCCACAAGGGCTAGATATCGCCCGTCGGCGGCCCCGTTCCCCTCGAGGGAGCGGGGCCGCCGTCGTATCTATACCGTTCACCCCGGCTGCATCGACACGACACCTCGTCGATGCCCCGCCGCCGCCCCTGCTCGGTAAACCTGCGCCATGACAACTTCGTCTGTTCTTCGCGCAGCGAGTGACACCGCCGATACCGTTGTAGTTCCACCCCGGTACTCCCTCGTCGTCTCCTCCGACCGCGAGCATCGGGTGGCGGCCCAGCGGCTGCGTTACCGCGTGTTCGCCGCGGAGCCGGGTTTTTCGGTTCCCGCCACCACCACCGGGCTCGAGGCCGACCGATTCGACGAATTCTGTGACCATCTACTCGTCCGCCACGAGGCCACCGGCGAATTCGTCGGCTGCTACCGCATGCTTCCGCCGGATGCCGCCGCGCAGGCCGGTGGCTATTACACGGCCACCGAGTTCGACATCTCGGCCCTGGACCCGCGAGGCAATCGGATCGTGGAGATGGGCAGGGCGTGCGTCGACCCCGACCACCGTTCCGGCTCGGTACTGAGCCTGATGTGGTCCGGAATTCTCCACTACCTGCAGCTGACCGGCTACGACTGGGTGATGGGCTGCGTGTCCGTGCCCATGCAGGAGCATCCCGATGTCCCGGCCGGCTCCAACGTGCGCGGTGTGCGAGATCTGCTCCTGAGCAAGCACGGCAACGACCCTGCGGCCCGGGTCGTTCCCCGCAACCCGGTCCGCGTGGCAGGCCGATCCCTCGACGAGATCGAGCCACCTGCCCGGCCTTCGCTGCCCCCGTTGCTGCGGGGGTACCTCCGTCTGGGCGCGAAGGTGTGCGGGGAGCCGGCGCACGACCCGGAATTCGGTGTCGCCGACTTCGTCGCGCTGCAGGGACTGCATCACGCGAACGAGCGTTACCTCGAACGGCTGCGTTCGGCGTCGGCGTACCTCGAAACCGGGACCCAGGCGTGAGCACCACCTCGAGCGAGACGCCGGTTCCCGTCCACGCCTGGATGCCGTCGAGTCCGTGCGGCAGCAGATGCCTGCCCCCGGAGGCGCCGGGCGTCTCGGCCGTTGTCGTCGCGATCCGTTGGTTCCTCGTAGCCTCCGCCCTGGTGACCGCGCCGCTGCTGACGGCCGGGTGCGTGATGCCACAGACGTGGCGGACCGGTCTTCAACGCCGGTACGCGGCGATGCTGCTGCGGTGTGTGGGCCTGCGGCTGGAGGTGGTCGATCACCGCGGCAAGCGGCGGCACGAGGGTGGCATCCTGGTGGTGGCGGGCCACGTCTCCTGGACCGACGTCCTGGTTCTCAATGCTCTTCACCCGGCAAGCTTCGTTGCGCGGGGAGACCTTCTCGACTGGCCGATCCTGGGGTCGCTCGCGCGGCGGATGCGGATCGTCCCGATCGACCGGCACGACCTGCGGGCGCTGCCCGGCACCGTGGCCGCAACAGCGACACGACTGCGGGACGGCGAAAGGGTGGCCGCCTTCCCGGAGGGGACGACATGGTGTGGGCGCGCGTACGGAGGCTTCCGCCCGGCGCTGTTCCAGGCGGCGATCGACGCGGAGTGCCCGGTGCAGCCGGTGTCCCTGCGGTACACGATGCGCGGGGGAGAATTGACCACCGGGCCGTGCTTCGTGGGTGAGGAGACGATCGGCGGGTCGATTCGGCGAATCATTCGGCACAAAGGCGTCGTCGCCGAAGTCCGGCTGGCGCCGATCGAGTACCCGGGGGAGTCGCGCCGGGATCTTGCCGCCCGCTGTGAGCGCGCCGTGCGGGGGTCCGAGCCCATCGATCTCGCAGCGCACGACATCCTCGATCCGACGCGGGAGCCCGCCCAGGGGGCCGGTACCCGGATCGAGACGGAAGAGCGCCTGATCGCCTGAGCTATCCTGGTCGGGTCATGACCTCTGCCCGCAGTGCCGACAGCCCTGTCTACCTGGACCACGCAGCTACCACTCCCATGGTGCCGGCGGCCGTCCAGGCGATGACCGACGTCTTCTCGACCGTGGGCAATGCGTCCTCGCTGCACGGCTCGGGGCGTGCCGCCCGCCGACGTATCGAGGAGGCGCGCGAATCGATCGCGGCCGACCTCGGGGCCCGTCCGTCCGAGGTGATCTTCACCTCCGGCGGAACCGAAAGTGACAACCTGGCGGTCAAAGGCATCTTCTGGGCCCGCCGCGACGCTGATCCCGCCCGGGTGCGGATCATCACGAGTTCCGTCGAGCATCATGCCGTCCTCGACGCGGTGGAGTGGCTCGAGCAGCACGAAGGCGCTCAGGTTTCGTGGCTTCCGGTCGACGAGCGCGGTCGGGTGTCCCCGCACGTGCTGCGCGACGAGTTGGCCCGCCATGCCGACGAAACCGCACTGGCCACGATCATGTGGGCCAACAACGAGGTCGGCACGATCATGCCGATCGCCGAACTGGCGGCGGTCGCGGCGGAGTTCGAAATTCCCATGCACAGCGACGCGGTCCAGGCCGTCACCCATCTGCCGGTCGATTTCACCGCGAGCGGTCTCTCCGCGCTCAGTATCGCCGCGCACAAGGTGGGCGGCCCGCAGGGAGTCGGTGCACTGCTGCTCGGACGGCAGGTGGCATGCGTTCCGCTACTGCACGGCGGCGGTCACGAGCGCGACCTGCGTTCGGGTACCCCGGACACGGCCGGTGTCGTCGGGATGGCGGCGGCATTGCGGCACGCCACCGCGAACCTCGACGCGCGCGCCGAGGAGTTGACCGTCCTGCGGGACCAGCTGATCACCCGAGTGCAGGAAATTCTTCCCGACGCCGTGTCGAACGGGCCGGTCGGTGCTGCACGCCTGCCCGGCAACGCCCATTTCACTTTCCCGGGCTGTGAGGGTGATTCCCTGCTGATGTTGCTCGA
The DNA here is from genome assembly GCF_018343855.1 of Rhodococcus sp. USK13. Lineage (NCBI taxonomy): Bacteria > Bacillati > Actinomycetota > Actinomycetes > Mycobacteriales > Nocardiaceae > Rhodococcus > Rhodococcus sp. USK13. The sequence continues at coordinate 3,656,951 of NZ_CP069242.1, forward strand.
CGCAGCGGGGATCGAGTGCTCCACCGGTTCGGCGTGTACGGCGGGCGTGGCTCGCCCGAGTCACGTCCTGACGGCGATGGGTGTGGACCCGGCCACCGCGCGGGGTTCGCTGCGGTTCTCGTTGGGACACACGTCGACGGCGGGAGACGTGGAAGCGTTGATCGCGGCGCTGCCGCAAGTAGTGGAGCGAGCCCGCGCCGCGGGGCTCGCCGGTGTCGGAGCGCGTGGAGGGAATCGTTGATGCGAGTACTGGCGGCCATGAGTGGCGGAGTCGACTCCGCCGTCGCTGCGGCCCGGGCTGTGGCCGCAGGGCATGACGTGGTCGGTGTGCACCTGGCGTTGTCCGCCGAACCGGGAACCTTGCGGACCGGATCGCGGGGGTGCTGCTCCAAAGAGGACGCCGGTGATGCCAGGCGTGCGGCGGACGTTCTCGGGATCCCCTTCTACGTCTGGGATTTCGCCGATCGCTTCAAGGAAGACGTGATCGACGACTTCGTGGCGTCCTACGCCGCCGGTGAGACACCCAACCCCTGCCTGCGCTGCAACGAAAAGATCAAGTTCGCGGCGCTGGCGGACCGCGCCATCGCACTCGGGTTCGACGCAGTGGCCACGGGTCACTATGCGCAGCTTCACGACGGGGTGCTGCGGCGCGCTGTCGATGCCGACAAGGACCAGTCCTACGTTCTCGGTGTGCTCACCGCCGAGCAGTTGTCCCGGGCGATGTTCCCGGTAGGTGACACTCCGAAAGAGCAGATCCGGGCGGAGGCGGCCGAGCGGGGTCTGGCCGTGGCGAACAAGCCCGACAGCCACGACATCTGCTTCATCCCCTCCGGCGACACCCGGGCGTTCCTCGGCGCGCGGATCGGTGTGCGCCCGGGAAGTGTGGTCGACGCCGACTCGGGTGAAGTTCTCGCGGAACATGAAGGCGTACACGGCTTTACCATCGGCCAGCGCAAGGGTCTCGGCGTCCAGGGTCCCGCAGCGGACGGACAGCCGCGGTATGTCACGGCGATCGAGCCGGAGACGGGCACCGTCCGGGTGGGTTCTGCTCGCAACCTCGAGGTGCTCACGATCAGGGCCGAGCGAGCCGTCTGGACGTCGGGCCGGGTGCCGGACGCGCCGATCGAGTGCACAGTTCAGGTACGCGCGCACGGCGGCCTGGCCGAGGCCGTGGCCGAGGCAGTCGACGGCGGCATCGCTATTTCGCTGCGCGAACCCCTCACCGGTGTGGCCAAGGGTCAGGCAGTGGTCCTCTACCGAACCGATCCGGCGGGCGACATCGTCCTCGGCAGTGGAACGATCTCGGGTACCGACTCCCGTCCGACCGCGCAGTGACACACACTGTTTCGCTGGCCGGTGCCGTCACCGGCGTCGGCTCGTGGCCCGGAACCGATGCACGCGAAGCCGCCACGATCGTTCTCGGTGAACTGGGCAGGCTTCCCCACCTGGTGGAGTTGCCCGCGCGGGGGCTGGGAGCAGACTTGATCGGCCGTGCGAGCGCACTTCTCGTCGATCTGCAGCTGGACGTATCCACGACGGCGTACCGGGTGGTCTCGCGGAGAGGTTCGGTGGCCAAGCGTGCTACCGACCTGCTGAACCAGGACCTCGACGCGCTCGAAGAAGCCTGGGAGACGGCCGGTCTGGTCGGCGCCGACCATGTGGTGAAAGTGCAGGCGGTCGGACCGCTCACCTTGGCCGCGGAAGTGGAGTTCGGCACGGGCCGCCGCGTCCTCACCGATCCGGGCGCGGTGCGGGACTTCGCCGAGTCGCTGGGTGAGGGTGTGGCCCGGCATGCCGCCGAGGTGAGCCGCCGTCTCGGTGCGCAGGTCCTGATCCAGTTCGACGAACCGCGGTTGCCTGCGGTGCTGGCGGGCACGTTGTCCGGCCGGACCCGTCTCGAGACGGTTCGCGCGCTGCCCGAGCCGGAGGCCCTCGCGGTGCTCGAGGCGGCTCTCACCGGCTCCGGTGGTGTCACGATGGTGCACTGCTGCGCCGCGGGGATACCCACCGACCTGCTGCGGCGCAGTACGGCACAAGCGGTCGGCCTGGACGTGGCGCAGCTGACAGCAGCCGATCTGGACGGCATCGGGGAACTGCTCGACGCCGGGAAGGAGCTGGCTCTCGGATTGATCCCCAGCGTGGCGCCGTCGATCCCCACCACGTGGCGTGACCTCGCCGCACCGGCCGTGACGCTGATCGACCGACTCGGTTTTCCCCGCACGACACTGCGCACCCAGGTGGCGGTCACGCCGGCATGTGGGCTCGCCGGAGCAGACGAGCAGTGGAGTCGTGAGGCCCTGCGTCTGAGCACTGAAGTGAGTAGTGCGTTCACCGACGACCCCGAATCACTGTGACTCGCCGGTTGGCTGTCGGCCCGACCGGTTAATCTTCGGACGTGACTGAATCGACCGAAGCCCCGACACCCGCCCCCGGCGACGTACGGGAGCGGTGGAACGAACTGGCCGAGGAAGTGCGGCAGCATCAGTTCCGCTACTACGTCCGCGACGCGCCCGTCATTTCCGACGGTGAGTTCGATGCGCTGCTCGGACAGTTGAACGACCTCGAGAATCAGTACCCGGACCTGCGCACCCCCGACTCGCCGACCCAGCTCGTCGGCGGCGGCTTCGCGACGGATTTCACCTCCGTCGACCACCTCGAGCGCATGCTCAGTCTCGACAACGTGTTCGCCACCGACGAGTTGCGCACCTGGATCAGCCGGGTGGAACAGGAGGCGGGTGCCGATCTGCCCTACCTCTGCGAGGTGAAGATCGACGGCGTCGCACTCAACCTCGTGTACGAGAACGGCCGACTCGTGCGCGCAGCCACTCGCGGTGACGGGCGCACGGGCGAGGACGTCACACTCAACGCACGCACGATCGACGATATTCCGGAAAGGCTCACCGGCACAGACGAATACCCGGTTCCCGCCTTGCTCGAGGTGCGCGGCGAGGTGTTCTTCCGGCTCGAGGATTTCGCGGCTCTCAACGCCGCGCTCGTCGACGAAGGCAAGGCACCCTTCGCGAATCCCCGCAACTCCGCAGCCGGCTCGCTTCGGCAGAAAAATCCCGCGGTCACGGCCCGTCGCCGTCTCGGAATGATCTGTCACGGTTTCGGCCGTATCGAAGGGTTCGAGCCCGTCTCGCAGTACGACGCCTACACGGCGCTGGCCGCATGGGGTCTGCCCGTCTCCTCACATACCTCCCGCGTCGTGGGCGCCGACGCGGTGGTGGCGAAGGTCCAGTACTGGGGTGAACACCGGCACGACGTCGAGCACGAAATCGACGGACTGGTGGTGAAGGTCGACGAGATGTCGCTGCAACGCCGGCTCGGTTCCACCTCGCGAGCCCCGCGGTGGGCAATCGCGTACAAATACCCGCCCGAGGAAGCCACCACCAAGCTCCTCGACATCCGGGTCAATGTGGGGCGGACGGGACGGGTCACACCATTCGCCTACATGGAACCGGTCACCGTCGCCGGTTCCACCGTGTCACTCGCCACCCTGCACAACGGCTCCGAGGTCAAGCGCAAGGGTGTCCTGATCGGTGACACCGTGGTGATCCGCAAGGCTGGTGACGTCATCCCAGAGGTTCTGGGCCCCGTCGTCGACGTGCGCACGGGAGAGGAGCACGAGTTCGTCATGCCGACGCACTGCCCCGAGTGCGGCACCCTTCTGGCCCCGGCCAAGGAGGGGGATGCCGACATCCGCTGCCCCAATCAGCGCTACTGTCCCGCGCAGCTCCGGGAGCGGGTCTTCCACGTCGCGGGCCGCGGCGCGTTCGACATCGAGGTGCTCGGTTACGAGGCCGCGACGGGGTTACTCGAGGCCGGGGCGATCGAGGACGAGGGTGACCTGTTCTCGATCACGGAGGACGATCTCCTGAAGACGTCGATCTTCCGGACCAAGGCGGGCGCTCTCTCCGCCAACGGCCGGCGGCTCCTCGACAACCTCGACTCCGCGAAGGATAAACCGCTGTGGCGGGTGCTCGTGGCGTTGTCGATTCGTCATGTGGGACCTACGGCCGCCCGTGCGCTTGCCGGCGAGTTCGGTTCGCTCGATCGGATCCGCCAGAGTTCTGTCGAGGAGTTGGCGGCAGTGGACGGCGTGGGCGGCACCATTGCCGCGGCGGTCGCGGAATGGTTCGGAGTCGACTGGCATCTGCAGATCGTCGAGAAGTGGGCGGCGGCCGGGGTGCGCATGGAAGACGAACGTGACGAATCGATCCCGCGCAACCTCGAGGGCTTGTCGATCGTGGTGACGGGATCGCTCGAGACGTTCTCACGTGATCAGGCCAAGGAAGCCATCCTCGTCCGAGGCGGCAAGGCCGCGGGTTCGGTGTCGAAGAAGACGGCCTACGTGGTGGTCGGGGAATCACCGGGCTCGAAGCACGACAAGGCCGTCGAACTCGGTGTTCCTGTTCTCGACGAGGACGGATTCCGGCGACTGCTCGAAAGTGGGCCGGAGGCTGTGACCGATTCGGCGATGTGACCGGTTCCTCACTCCCCTTTTTTGGGCACCGTGAGGTGTCCTGCCATAGTTCTGGACATGATCGAAATACGGGATGTGACCCCGGAGGAGTACGAGGTCGTCGGCGACCTGACGGTGATCGCGTACGTCGGCGGCGGATTCGTCGAAGCGCACGATCCGTACACCGAACGCTTGCGCGATACGGCCGGACGTGTGGAGAAGGCGGATGTCCGGGTTGCCGTCATCGACGGTCAGGTCGTCGGCTCGGTCACGATCGCGGATCCGACGTCGCCCTACGCGGATGTGGCACAGCCGGGCGAGCTCGAGTTCCGCATGCTCGCGGTGTCGCCGGACGCGCGCGGCTCCGGCGTCGGTTCGGCGTTGGTGCGACACGTACTGGACACCGCCTACGACCGGGGCGACCGCGCCGTCGTGATGTCGACGCAGCCGTCGATGGAAGCCGCCCGGCGTATCTACGACCGCAACGGATTTGTTCCTGTGGCCCAACGGAATTGGAATCCGGTACCCGGCGTGGAGCTGACCGTCCTGGTCCGCGAACTGGTGTGAGGCAGGCCGCGGGTCAGGCCCTCAGCCCAGTACGGTCGCGATGATGCCGGCCAGGTACCCCAGCCGCGCGACTTCCGAAGGGCGGAACTCCGGACCCCCGGGCCGGCCCAGCATCAGCACGCGTCCGGTGGCGCCGAGTGGGGCCGCGGCCAGCGTGGTGTTCATATCGCGCCACACCTGCGGTACCCAGTCGCCCTCACCGTCCAGTGCCGTCGGCTTCTCGAGGGGCATCCACGGGATGTCCGTGGCATGGGTTTCCGGAGCTCCGGAACTTCCGACGACCCGGTAAGCGCCCCGCGGTCCCAGGTCCGCGACCACGGACCAGCCGACGCGCAGCACCCGCGGAGCGCCGTCGACCAGGACCTGCAGACGGTCGTCCGCCGCGGTGGCCACCTGATCTATCAACTCGAGTTCGCGGTGGGTGTCGAGTATTCCGGCATAGGGACGAATGGAATCGATGGTGACGTCGGGGAGGGCCTCGGCGGCGGTGATCAGGGTGTCGGGGAGGGACCCCGGCTCGACATCGACCACGAGGTCGTCGATGGCGAATCCTGCACCCCGCTCCACCACGTCGAGCGACAGAATGTCAGCGCCCACCGAACCGAGGGCGACGGCGAGCGAGCCGAGGCTACCTGGTCGGTCGGGGAGCTGGACGCGAAGCAGATACGACACGTGCGTCCCTTTCACCACGAGATAAACGCGGGAGTGCTACCTGCGACCCCCGTCACGACCATCCTTGCACTTTCGGTTCCGAGTATGCGGTCCCCCCTCCGCCTTCGGGGACCGGCTGCGCGGGAGTTGCTGGTCGCGCGCGATTAGTTGACACCCCCGATACCGAATCGCCTCATTCGCGAAACATGTCGACTCGAAACCTGGGCCCGTCACCACCACACCGGTCATGGTCTTCGTGGTTCCACCACCCTTCCCGACCGTCAGGAAGCGGCGCTGGCTGCACGCCTGATTAGGCCACGCTCTAGGCTGGGAAGGACATTGTGTACGTCCGACCTGAAAGGGGCCCCGCGGTGCCTGCCATCTCCCGTGACGAGGTCGCGCACCTCGCGCGGCTGTCTCGACTCGCCCTGACCGACGCCGAACTCGACGAGTTCGCGGGTCAGCTGGACTCGATTCTCAGCCACGTGAAGGTGGTCACCGAGGTTCCCGCAGAAGACGTCCAGCCGATGGCGAACCCGAACGCGGTCACCAACGTGACCCGTCCGGATGTGATCGTTCCCGGGCTCACCCCGGAGCAGGCGCTGTCCGGCGCGCCCGCTGTCGAACAGGATCGTTTCGCCGTCCCGCAGATTCTCGGAGAGGGCGAATGAGCGCCGAACTGACCACACTCGACGCGGCAGAACTGGCGTCGAAGATTCACAGCCGTGAGGTGTCGTCCGTCGAGGTCACCCAGGCACATCTCGACCGTATCGCGGAGGTCGACGGCGGACTCGGAGCCTTCCTGCACGTTGCGGGGGAGCAGGCCCTCGTGTCGGCGAAGGAGGTGGACAGCGCGCTAGCGGCCGGTGAGGCTCCTGCATCGCCGCTGGCGGGAGTTCCGTTGGCGCTCAAAGACATTTTCACCACCACCGACATGCCCACCACTTGTGCCTCGAAGGTCCTCGAGAACTGGGTGGCCCCCTACGACGCGACTCTCACGGGCAAGCTCCGCGCCGCCGGAATTCCGATCCTCGGCAAGACCAACCTCGACGAGTTCGCCATGGGCTCGTCCACCGAGAACTCCGCATACGGCCCCACCCGCAACCCGTGGGACCCCACGCGCGTCCCGGGTGGCTCGGGTGGCGGCAGCGCCGCGGCGCTCGCATCCCGGCAGGCCCCGCTCGCGATCGGTACCGACACCGGTGGATCGATCCGTCAGCCCGCCGCCCTCACCGCGACGGTGGGCACCAAGCCGACCTACGGCACGGTGTCCCGTTTCGGCCTGGTCGCCTGTGCGTCGTCGCTGGATCAGGGTGGGCCCTGTGGTCGCACAGTTCTCGACACCGCCCTGCTGCACGAGGTGATCGCCGGACATGATCCGCGCGACTCCACGTCCATCGATGCGCCGGTCCGCCCGGTGGTCGCCGCAGCGCGCGAGGGCGCGGGCGGCAACCTGCGGGGTGTGAAGGTCGGCGTAGTCAAGGAACTGCACTCCGACAGCTACCAGCCCGGCGTCCTCTCCTCGTTCGACGCTGCCGTGGCACAGCTCACCGAACTGGGTGCCGAGGTCGTCGAAGTGTCGTGTCCCAACTTCGAGTACGCGCTCGCGGCGTACTACCTGATCCTCCCGAGTGAGGTGTCCTCCAATCTCGCCCGGTTCGATGCCATGCGTTACGGACTGCGGATCGACGAGGGTGACATGAGCGCGGATCAGGTGATGGCCGCTACCCGTGCCGCGGGCTTCGGCCCGGAGGTCAAGCGTCGCATCATGATCGGTACCTACGCACTCTCGGCGGGGTACTACGACGCGTACTACGGCCAGGCGCTCAAGGTCCGGACTCTCATCTCCCGCGACTTCGACAGGGCCTATGAGAAGGTCGATGTCCTCGTGTCGCCCACCAGTCCGTTCACGGCCTGGAAGCTGGGGGAGAAGGTCGGCGATCCACTCGCGATGTATCTGTCGGACCTGTGCACCCTGCCTACCAATCTCGCGGGCCATTGCGCGATGTCCGTTCCGTCCGGACTGTCGGCGGACGACGGTCTTCCGGTCGGGTTGCAGATCATGGCGCCGGCGCTGGCCGACGAGCGGCTCTACCGGGTGGGTGCGGCGTTCGAAGCTGCTCGTGGTCCCCTCGAATCACCGAGTGAGGTCGCAGTCGGGTAGGGCTGTGCCCTGTTCCTTCCCGTAGCGATGCCCGTGCCCGGCGGGGAAGTTCAGCGCTGACAGGAGGTCGACGCTCGCCTGGAGGAACGTCAGGCCGGGAATCCACTGTGGGATAGGGGCATCGGCCACGGCCCGTGACAGATCGGGCCGGCGCAGGATCAGGTCGGGTGACCACCACACGACGGGATCGGACGTGTTGGCCAGAACCGTTGCGCCGTCGGTCATCACAGACCCGGCGGGCGGTCCGGCCCACAGCGCCCCGCATGCTCGCCGGCCAAGGTCTGCCGCGTCGGCGAATTGCGCGCTCCCGCCGACGGATCCGAGGCTCTGACCGTAGACGTAGAGGGCGGGACGGATCGCATCGGGTAGTGCCGTGATGCGATCGGCGACCGCATCGAACAAGGCTGCCGCCGATTCGTCGGCCGCCGAACGGCCGAAGACGAAGGTGATCCAACTCGGTGCGTAGGAATATTGGAGCCCGACAATCGCGACGTCGTCGTCGAAGCGGTCCTCGAATCCTTCCGCCGCGTTCTCGTCGATCCAGCCGGAGCCGGTGGGGACGGTGACGACGATGGCCGAGCGGGCAAATCCGCCGGCCCTCTCGAGTTCCGAGACTGCCAGCGCCGCACGGGACTTCACGTCCGGTGCCGAGTTCATCCCGACGTAGGTGCGGATACTCCCGGCCTGTTCACCGGCCGCCACGAAGCGACGTCCCTGTCGCCCGAGCGACTCCCAGCTGACAACGGACTCGGGGCTCCCCGCTCGTGCGGCAGACATCGGGCGCTGCAACGAGACGTCGACCACGTCATTGGAATCGCTGTAGGAGCGCGACATCATCTCCCATACAGCGGGCCCGGCAACCAGTTGCAGACCGGTCGCGAGAACGACGGCCGTCGTAGCACTGCCGATCCAGCCGAGCCGGTGGGCCACCGAGGAGACGGTCGCACCGGCGGCGACCACGATCACGAAGGTTGTTACGGCTCCGAGTATCACCTGCATCCAGTGGCCCGGGCCGGCGCTGCTCATCCCCATCACCTGTCGTAGGGAGTCCTGCCAGTGATCGGCCGCGACCATCGCCCAGGTGGTGGTGACCATCGCGCCGAGCAAGACGAGGAGTCGAACGGATTCCCGTGGTACCCGGGAGCCGGAGGAGCGGGTGAGCACCTGTCGCAGCCGACGAGCGAGGACGAGCATCCCGAGCCCCGCCGCAGCGAGGACCCCGGTGAACAGGGCCTGCGTCAGGGCGCTTCGAGGGAGCAATGACGGTGTGAGAGATGCGAGTACGCAGAGAGTGACGACGATCGTGGAGGACGCCCGAGGAAGTGCCGACACCGGAATCGTCGTGGCGAGGGCCCGGCGCAGCGCAGATGCCGGTACCGGGCAGCCATAGTCCCCGAGAGGCCGCGTGCCCAGAACGGTGGTCGTGCTCATGCGACGGCTCCCTCGGGTTCCGGACGGCGGCGGAGGGACCAGACGGCACCCGCGAGAAGCGCCACACCGAGACCGCCTGCGAGCCCGTACCTGACTCCGGACTCCGTGACGGGCGTGGAATATCCCTGGCGCCAGCTATTTCCCGTGACGGCAGTGGCCGCGATGTTCGCCATGACGAAGCAGGATGCGCGAGCCCGTTCGTCGACGCGCGTGTCACAGGCCGCGTGCATGCGTCGATCGAGCTGTGCGTCCAGGCTCTGTCGGGCCCACGGCTCGAGGTCGTTCCCGGACCGGGAGGCGTAACGGAGGAGGTCGTATCCGAGGTCGTGGGCCTTGCACGACGCAACGAATTCGACCGGCAGCGGAACCGGGGACGAGCAGTCGCCGTCCGGGTCGGCGAGCATTCCCTCGACGCGCTGGGGTGTGTATCCCATGACGGATTCGAAGTCCCCGGGGATGGACGCTTCGCCGAACTCCTCGGCGGAGGTGAGCGTGCGCACCGCGTCCGACGCGGCGGGGTTCTCCGCCCGGGGTGTGTCCGCGGTCCCGGTCCCGGAAAACCCGGTAGTGGTCAGAAGTGCCGTTGCGGCACAGGCCACCGCTGCCCACGTAGTTCTCCGTGTCCCCGTCGTTCGCCCTGTCCCCGTCGTTCGCATGAGGACGACGGTATGAACAAGCGTTACGCAGCCACATCACACCGGAGTCCGGTTCGATTCCTGGCTTCGGAGGACCAGTCGGCTGCAATCTCATACCTCGGTACTAGAACTACCTCGGCCCGCGGAGTGAGGACTCGCTGCGAAGGCAGCTCCTACGCTCGACGTGTGGACAAGAAGACGCGAATCCGGAGCGTTGCTCGAGGTCAGTGGCTCAACGTGGCAATTGCCTCGGTCACAGCGATTCTCTTCGCTGTCGCGTGGCCGACACTGCAATTGACGCACCAGGTCAGCCCGCCGATTCAGCCGTTCGTTGCGGCGCTCGCAGCGTTCCCTTTCGTTCTGATCCGCGCCAACCCCGCACTCGGGTGGGCTGTCTCTGCAGTGTCCGCTCTGGTCATTCCGCGGGTCTTCGGACTGCAGGAGGGTTACGACTATCCCTGGCAGGTAGTCCATATCCTGGTGATCCTCGCGCTCCTGGCGGCTGTGAGTATGCGGGCGGCCATTCCGGTGGTCGGCGTCGCGTGGATCTCGACGGTACTCCTCTTCCTCGCCGACACTCCCGGCACCAACGGCCGCGGCTGGGCCGTCGGGCTCACGGCGATCGTCGTCTTCGGCCTGCTGATCCGCTGGCTCGTGCTCTCCCGCAGGCAACTCGCCCGGCAGGAGGAGTTGAGCGAGCTCGAACGCACGCGTCGCACGATTCTCGAGGAGAAGGCGCGCATCGCCCGCGACCTGCATGACGTTGTCGCACATCACATGTCGATGGTCGTCGTGCAGGCGCAGAGCGCCCCTTACCGCATCGCGAACGTGTCGGACGAGACCCGCGCGGAATTCGAGTCGATCGGCGCCGCCGGGCGCGCCGCACTGAACGAGGTGCGCGGACTGCTCGGCGTCTTGCGGAGCGACGGCCAGCTCGCCGAGCACGCCCCGCAGCCGGGGGTGGACCAGATCGGCGAGTTGCTCGAGGGCAGTCGGCGGGCCGGGATTCCAGTCACCTGGACTGTGTCCGGTGATCGGACACTCGTGTCCGAGTCGGTCGGATTGGTGATGTATCGCATCCTGCAGGAGTCACTGGCCAATACTGCGCGGCACGCATCGGGTGCGGCGGTCGAGGTGAAGATCACGTACCAATCTCCGATCGTGTCGCTTGCCGTGGTCAACGGTCCGGCGAAACGGAGTCTCGCATCCGCGCTGACCAGGCACGAATCCACCGGAGGCAACGGAATCATCGGCATGCGCGAGCGTGCGCAGGCCGTCGGAGGAGTGCTCACCACCCGGATGCACGACAACGGTGGATTCGAGGTGCACGCCGAGTTTGCGGCCGCGTCAGCCTAGGCTGACGGGCGTGGCCATCACCGTGTTCATCGCAGACGATCAAGCCATGGTCCGTCAGGGCTTCGGCGCCCTCCTCTCCTCACAGCCCGACATCAGCGTGATCGGCGACGCACCGGACGGGGCTGTGGCGGTGACCGAGGTCAAACGTCTGCGTCCCGACGTGGTGCTCATGGATGTCCGGATGCCGGAGATGAACGGCCTCGATGCGGCGCGCATGATCCTGTCGGCCGGATTCGACCCCCCGGTGCGTGTGCTGATGCTCACCACCTTCGACGTCGACGACTATGTCTACGAAGCACTCAGTATCGGAGCCAGCGGTTTCATGCTCAAAGATGCGCCCGCCGAAGAACTGGTTCGTGCGGTCCGCGTCGTCGCCGACGGTGAGGCACTTCTGGCGCCGACCGTCACCCGGCGTCTCATCGCCGACGTGACCAGCCGCCGCAGCACTACGCGTCGTAAACCCGCTGCGCTGTCGGCGCTGACCCCGCGCGAGCGGGAGGTTCTCGAACTCATCGCCCGCGGGATGTCCAACACCGAGATAGCCGACCGCCTGTTCGTCGCCGAGCAGACCGTCAAGACGCACGTCGGAAAGGTGCTGTCCAAGCTCGATCTCCGCGACCGCGCACAGGCCGTGGTACTTGCCTACGAGAGTGGCCTCGTCACACCGGGCTGAAAAAGAACCCGGCGGTCCGAGGTGCTCTCACGGCGCCGGAGCGGCAAGATGGATAAGGAGAACCACGATCACCACACGAGGTGCCGTCCCTCCGGGAGACGGCGCCGCAACGGGAGAACGAGGGGTGCTTGGATGCGGATCGGGATCCTGACCGGCGGCGGCGACTGCCCCGGACTCAACGCGGTGATCAGGGCGGTGGTGCGTACTGCCGACGGTCGGTACCGCAGCTCGGTGGTCGGATTCCGGGACGGGTGGCGCGGCCTGCTCGAGGATCGCAAGGTTCCGTTGTCCAACGACGACCGGATCGACCGCATCCTCACCCGCGGTGGCACCATCCTCGGAACGGCCCGGGTGAACCCGGACAAATTGAAAGCCGGACTGGACCAGATCCGCCAAACCCTCGACGACAACGGGATCGACGCCCTCATTCCGATCGGAGGTGAGGGAACGCTCACTGCCGCAGGATGGTTGGCAGAAAGCGGTGTCCCGGTCATCGGGGTTCCGAAGACCATCGACAACGACATCGATTGCACCGACGTGACGTTCGGCTTCGACACCGCGCTGTCCATCGCGACGGATGCGATCGACCGGTTGCACACCACGGCAGAGTCGCACCAACGGGTCATGCTGGTGGAAGTGATGGGCAGACACGCCGGCTGGATCGCGCTGCACTCGGGTCTGGCGACGGGCGCGCACCTCACCCTCGTTCCCGAGGTGCCGTTCGACGTCGCGGAGGTGTGCGACATGGTGAAGAAGCGGTTCCAAAGGGGCGACTCCCACTTCATCTGTGTTGTCGCCGAGGGTGCGGCACCCACCCCCGAGTCGATGACGCTGCGCGAAGGCGGCATCGACGAGTTCGGGCACAAACGATTCACCGGTGTCGCGCAGCAGCTCGGCGCCGAGATCGAGCGCCGCATCGGCAAGGAAGTACGGACAACGGTTCTCGGGCACGTGCAGCGGGGCGGCACTCCCACCCCGTACGACCGGGTACTCGCCACCCGCTTCGGGGTGCACGCCACGGACGCGGTCCACCGCGGAGACTTCGGGCAGATGGTGGCCTTGCACGGCACGTCGATCGAATTGGTGGCGCTCACCGACGCCACCCGTCACCTCAAGACCGTGCCGCGCGAGCGGTACGACGAGGCAGCCGCCTTTTTCGGCTGACCGCGTTTTTCGGCACGCGAGCAGGCGCATAAACTCTTCTGCATGACTGCTGTCGACGCGCCTGCCCTCCTCGACTACGACGATGTGCTCGCCAAGTACGAGCCTGTTCTCGGCATGGAGGTACACGTAGAGCTCGGCACCAACACCAAGATGTTCTGCCCGTGCCCCACTGAGTTCGGGGCGGAGCCGAACACGCAGGTGTGCCCGGTGTGCCTGGGCCTGCCGGGGTCGTTGCCGGTGGTCAACGAGGCGGCGGTGGAGTCCGCGATCCGGATCGGTCTGGCGCTGAACTGCTCGATCACGCCGTGGGGCCGCTTCGCGCGGAAGAACTACTTCTACCCGGACCAGCCGAAGAACTATCAGATCTCGCAATACGACGAGCCGATCGCCACCGACGGTTACCTCGACGTCGTCCTCGACGACGGCACCACCTGGCGCGTCGAGATCGAGCGTGCCCACATGGAAGAGGACACCGGGAAGTCGCTGCACGTCGGCGGCGCGACCGGCCGTATCCACGGAGCAAGCCACTCGCTACTCGACTACAACAGGGCGGGCGTGCCTCTGGTCGAGATCGTGACCAAGACCATCAGTGGTGCAGGTGCGCGAGCGCCCGAGGTGGCCCGCGCCTACGTCACCGCCCTCCGTGATCTGCTGAAGTCGCTGAAGGTGTCGGACGTGCGCATGGACCAGGGCTCGATGCGCTGCGACTCCAACGTGTCGCTGATGCCGATCGGTGCTACCGAACTGGGAACCCGGACCGAGACGAAGAACGTCAACTCCCTCAAGAGCGTCGAGGTGGCGGTCCGGTACGAGATGCGCCGTCAGGCCGCCGTGCTGGAGTCGGGGGGTGCGGTGATCCAGGAAACACGCCACTTCCAGGAGGCGGACGGCACCACGTCGCCGGGCAGGCGCAAGGAGACCGCCGAGGACTACCGCTATTTCCCGGAACCCGACCTCGAGCCCGTAGCGCCCAGCGCCGAATGGATCGAGGAACTCCGCGGCACACTGCCGGAGTTGCCGTGGGTCCGTCGGGCCCGGATCCAAGCCGACTGGGGTGTTTCCGACGAGGTGATGCGCGACCTCGTGAACGCAGGTGCCCTCGACCTGGTGATCGCCACGGCCGACGCCGGAGCCTCCCCGGAAGCCGCACGGTCGTGGTGGGTGTCGTACCTCGCCCAGCAGGCCAACACCCGCGGCGTGGAGTTGACGGCCCTGCCGATCACCCCGGCGCAGGTGGCCGAGGTGGTCGCGCTCATCGACAACGGCACGCTGAACAACAAGGTGGCGCGCCAGGTGGTCGACCGCGTCCTCGACGGCGAGGGCGACCCCAAGCAGGTTGTCGCGAACCATCCGGAATTCGTGGTGGAGCGGGACGACACCAAGCTGAAGGCTGCCGTCGACGAGGCCTTGGCAGCCAACCCTGATATCGCCGACAAGATTCGCGGCGGAAAGGTGGCCGCTGCAGGCAAGATCGTCGGCGACGTCATGAAGGCGACGCGGGGTCAGGCAGATCCCGCACGCGTCAAGGAACTCGTCATCGAGGCGTGCAGCTAGACCCTCGCTGCCGCGTGCATGTGTGCAGGGGGTGCACGCGGGGTGGAGCGGAACCGATCAGTCGAATCCGCCGCCGCCCGAGGGCAACGGCATCTTGATCACGCGGTCGTCGTTGGGGCCGGGCTGACCGGCTGTCTTGTTCACCGTGCTGACCCAGATCAGCCCGTCCGGTCCGAGGGCGGCCCCACCGAGCTGGCCGTACCGGTCCTGGACGATGACGCCCGGGGCAGTGGTGACCGCTCCGGTGCTCGGGTCGGCGGCGAGCGCCGACATTGCTTTGGCCGTGCTCAACGACACCGCGACGACATCCTGCGCCGCCACGCAGCCCCCCACTCCGGGGCGCTCCGGCCACGTCCACACCGGGGAGGACACGGCACCGTCGGCACTCACGCGCTGCAGGCGATCCTCGAGGGGTGTGCGGTCGGTGACCCAGACCGCCACACCGGGGTCGACGCACACCCCACCGGCGGTCCCGATGCCGGACAGGACGACCTGCGGGCGGGGCTGCGCGGGGGTCGGGGCGGGTGACAGCGCGGTGACCTTCAACAGCTTGCCGGCGAGAGAGGCGGGATCGGACGCGGCGGCAGGATTGCCGGCGTTTCCGGTGAGCACCATGAGTTCGTCGCCGGAGAATTCGAGTGAACCGGCATTGCCGACATTCCCACGCGGTATCCCGCCGAGCACTTCCTTGGCCGTATCGCCCGGTGCCACCCGCACCACCCGGTTGTCGGTGGGAGTCGAGATGTAGGCGTAGATCAAGTTGTCCTCGACGAAGCTCGGTGACAGTGCGATATCGAGGAGTCCGCCGTCGGAACTGGCGTCGACGTCGATGTGCGCTATCTCTCTGGGCTGGCGACCCTGTGCGACCTCGAGGATGCGTCCGGTGCGTCGTTCTGCGACCAGCGCGGTGGCTGCGTCGGGAAGGACGACGAGCCCGCCCGTGGTGTCGAGACAGGTGGCGATGACACTGGGGTCCGGATCCTGGCACGGTCCGAGCGGCCCGCTGGGCGGTGGGGGTGTGGTGGTGGACGGAGGCGGACTCTCGGGCTCTACCTCGGCACCCGACGCCTCGGAAGGTTCGGGGCTGAACGGTGAGGAGGCCGAATCGTCGAACTTCGCACAGCCTGCCGCGAGCAACGCGGTGACGCACAGCACGGACACCATCCATGTCGATCTGCCGGTCGCCCTGCGGCTCAGCCCACCCACCATCATGAGTGAAACGTTACGGAAGGGTGCGGCGTCACCGCCACGCCGCACCTGCTTCCCGGCGATGTTCCCCGCGCCGACCTACCCTGGACGGTGTGACTGACATGCGGAAAGATCCCAGCGAGTCGCCGGACCCCGGTGCCTCGGACCACGGCGCCTCACCGGACTACGGCAAGGTCTCCAGCCCGTACGACTCTCCGACGGAGCGTTTTCCGACGGCCACGCCGGCGGCGGGTTCCGGGGGACGCACGCTTCCGCACACTGACGACGAACTGGATTTCGGTGACTCTCGGGGCGCGGGTCTGCCGACCGAGCAGATCCCGGCCTACCGGGACTCGGGGTCGTTCGGATCGGATCAGCCGACGGAGGTTCTCGGCGGCACTTCCGCCGCAGCGGCCGCATCGCCGGGTACGACCGCGGTCGGGACGGCGGGTGACGGTGACGTGAAAATCGGTCGCGGAACCCTGGATCTCGGGTTGCTCGCACTGCGCCTCGCAGTGGGCGGCACGGCTCTGGTGCACGGACTGCAGAAGTTGACGGGGATATGGAACGGCCCGGGTCTCGACGGGTTCGAGGAGATGCTGGCGAACTCCGGATTCCAGCAGGCGAAGCTCCTGGCGATCCTGGGTGCTGTCGGTGAGGTCGCCGGTGGGGCGTTGCTGATCCTCGGACTGGTGACGCCACTGGCCGCTGCTTCGGTTCTCGCGGTAATGATCAACGCGTGGGCGTTCCGCCAGACGGCGGAACCGGGCCTCGAGTACTTCGCGCCTGCGGGAACCGAGTATGAGACCCTGCTCGGTGTGTGCGCCGGGGTCATCATTCTCACCGGGCCCGGTCGCATCTCTCTCGACGGTCGCCGGGGATGGGCGACCCGTCCGTTCATCGGTTCGTTCGTCGCGCTGATCTTGGGTGTCGCTGCCGGCGTCTGCACCTGGATCTTCCTCAACGGGGCCAACCCGCTCATCTGACTTCGCAGACGACTCCGCCGCACCTTCTCAGGGAGGTGCGGCGGAGTCATGTCTCTCAGGTCAGTTCTGTGCAAATCAGTTCTGTGCGAACTCGGGGAGCTTCTCCTCTTCCGGCGGCTCTGCCTCGGCGGCGAGACGCCGGCCCAGGACGGACTTGCGCCGGCCGTACGCGAAGTAGATCAGCACACCGAGTGCCATCCACCCGACGAACCGGATCCACGTCTCCACCGAGAGATTGAGCATCAACCATCCGCAGGCGGCGACGGCGAGGATCGGAACCAGCGGAACGAGCGGGACGCGGAAACCGCGCGGCAGGTCGGGCCGCGTGCGGCGAAGAATGATCACACCGATGCAGACCAGCACGAACGCGAACAGCGTGCCGATGTTCACCATCTCTTCCAGCGTGCCCATGGGGAAGAACGCGGCGAGGAAAGCCACGACCGCCCCGACGATCAGGGTGATCCGAACTGGCGTCCCCTTGGTGCCCGTCTTGGCCAGCCCGCGCGGCATCAGTCCGTCCCGAGACATTGCGAAGAGCACTCGGGTCTGTCCGAGCATCATGACCATGACCACGGTGGTCAGGCCGGCGAGGCCGCCGAAGTTGATGGCCGTCTGCGCCCAGGTGATGCCGTGTGCCTCGAAAGCGGTGGCGAGAGTGGCACTGCTGTCACCGACCAGCGGACTCCCGGTCTTCAGATCGGTGTACTTGACCATGCCGGTGAGGACGAGGGTGACGGCGACGTAGAGGACGGTGACGATGGCGAGGGAGCCCAGGATGCCGCGGGGCAGAGCCTTCTGCGGGTTCTTGGTTTCCTCGGCAGTGGTGGCGACGACATCGAACCCGATGAAGGCGAAGAACACGAGGCTGGCCGCGGCGAGCAGGCCGTACCAGCCGTAGCTGCTGCCGTCGGCGCCGGTGAGGAAGGAGAACAGGGTCTGGTGCACGCCCTGCGCAGTACTCGACGCACCCTCGGCGGGCGGAATGTAGGGCGCGTAGTTCTCCTTCTTGATGTAGAAGACGCCCACCGCGATGACGAGAAGAACGACGGCGATCTTGATGGCCGTGATGATCGCAGAGACGCGGGAGGAGACCTTGGTGCCGACGGCGAGCACGGCGGTGATAGCGCCGACGATGATCAGCGCACCCCAGTCGAAGTCGATCGGCCCGAGATGCGCTGTGGTGGCGCCGCTGAAGCCGAGCGCGTTGCCCAGATACAGCGACCAGCCTTTACCCACCACGGCCGACGCGAGTGCGAATTCGAGGATGAGGTCCCAGCCGATGATCCAGGCGACGAATTCGCCGAAGGTGGCGTACGAGAAGGTGTATGCGCTTCCGGCCACTGGAACGGTGGACGCGAACTCGGCGTAACACAGCGCGGCGAGCCCGCACGCGATGGCGGCGAGTACGAAAGCGAGCGAGATGGACGGCCCGGCGACGTTGCCTGCGGTGCGGGCCGTGAGCGTGAAGATGCCGGCACCGATCACGACAGCCACGCCGAAGACGGTGAGATCCTTGGCGGTCAATTCCCTCCGCAGCCGAGTGTCAGGCTCGTCGGTGTCCGCGATCGATTGCTCGACGGATTTCGTTCGCCATATGCCGACTCCTGGCATGTGTCGCTCCTAGGTTGTGTTCCCGGTGGCCTCGTGGGCCGGAGGATGGTGGCTGTGCGCCGATGTGATGTAGGTCTCATCGGCCAACTGAGGGAACCACTACTGAGCGCCGTGTGCAAGGAGCGGGCCGGTAACTGATCAGAATGATCAGTGGAGGTCGTGCGAGCGGCTCGGGCTCTGAGCGAGTTGACTACCTCGTGATTGCGGTCACGTCACGGCGGATCGGCCCTCGCCGAGGAAGAAAGAAACCGGGCACCGCGGCGAAGGAAGCTCCACAGCGGTGCCCGGCATCGTGCACCCGAATCGATCGTCGGTCAGGGGACCTGGCGCACCGCTCCCTTGTCGGCGGAGGTCGCCAACGCCGCGTAGGCGCGCAGTGCGGTAGTGACCGTGCGTTCGCGGTTCACCGGCTGCCACGGACGTTCGGACGACTCCATCTTCGCCCGGCGCTCGGCGAGCACCTCGTCGTCGACGAGGAGCTTCAGCGTGCGGGTCGCGATGTCGATGAGGATCTGATCGCCGTCCTCCACGAGGCCGATGGCGCCGCCGCTGGCGGCCTCGGGGGAGATGTGGCCGATGGACAGTCCGGAGGAACCGCCGGAGAACCGGCCGTCGGTGATCAGCGCGCACTTCTTCCCGAGGCCGGAGCCCTTGAGGAATGCCGTGGGGTGCAGCATCTCCTGCATTCCCGGCCCGCCGGCGGGACCCTCGTAGCGCACGACGAGGACCTCACCGGGCTGAATCTTCTTACCGAGGATCACCGACACCGCCTCTTCCTGCGACTCCACGACGCGCGCGGGCCCCTGGAAGTGGAACAGGTCTTCGTCGATTCCCGCCGTCTTGATGACTGCGCCGTCGACGGCGATGTTGCCGCGGAGTACGGCCAAACCGCCCTCGACCGTGTGCTTGTGCTCGAAGTCGCGGATGCAGCCGTTCGCGGCGTCCGTGTCGAGTGACGACCAGCGGTTGTTCGTCGAGAACGGCTCGGTGGTGCGGACACCACCGGGTGCGGCATGGAAGAGTTCGACGGCCTCGTCGGAAGCCTTGCCCGACCGGATGTCCCACGTGTCGAGCCACTCGTCGAAGCTCTTTGTGTGCACGGTCGAGACGTCGCTTTCGAGCAGCCCGGCCCGGCGGAGTTCGCCGAGGATCGCGGGGATTCCACCCGCTCGGTGCACGTCTTCCATGTGGTAGTCCGAGTTGGGTGAGACCTTGGACAGGCACGGCACCTTGCGGCTGATCTCGTCGATCTTGTCGAGATCGAAGTCGTACACCTCGCCCTCCTGGGCGGCAGCGAGGGTGTGCAGCACCGTGTTGGTGGAACCACCCATCGCGACATCGAGGGCCATCGCATTGCGGAACGCGGCGGGCGTCGCGATGTTGCGCGGGAGGACCGACTCGTCGTCGTCCTTGTAATAGCGCAGGGCTGCTTCGACGACGGTGGTGCCCGCGCGGGTGAAGAGCGCGCGCCGGGCCTCGTGGGTGGCCAGTGTGGAACCGTTGCCGGGCAACGCGAGTCCGAGTGCCTCGGTAAGGCAGTTCATCGAGTTGGCGGTGAACATGCCCGAACAGGACCCACAGGTCGGGCAGGCGCTGCGCTCGACCTCGGCGAGCCCTTCGTCGTCGACCTCGTCGCTGGCGCTCGCCGAGATTGCGGTGATGAGGTCGGTCGGCGCCTGGGCCACACCGTTCACGACCACCGCCTTGCCGGCTTCCATGGGCCCACCCGAGACGAAGACCGTGGGAACGTTCAGCCGCAGTGCGGCATTGAGCATGCCCGGAGTGATCTTGTCGCAGTTCGAGATGCACACGAGCGCATCGGCGGTGTGGGCGTTGACCATGTACTCGACGGAGTCGGCGATGATTTCCCTGCTGGGGAGGGAGTAGAGCATGCCGCCGTGTCCCATGGCGATTCCGTCGTCGACGGCGATCGTGTGGAACTCGCGAGGTACCCCACCGGCAGCGCGCACGGCGTCGGCGACGATGTCACCCACGTTCTTGAGATGGACGTGCCCGGGGACGAACTGGGTGTAGGAGTTCGCAATCGCGACGATCGGCTTACCGAAGTCGGAGTCGGTCATTCCGGTCGCACGCCACAGCGCGCGGGCGCCGGCGGCATTTCGTCCTGCGGTGGTGGTTCGGGACCTCAGCGGGGGCATGAGCGTATTCCTTAGTCAGCGTACGGAAGTACTGATCAACGCTACTCGCGCGTTATCCGCCGTCAGTGCGCGGCTGGTTCTTGTCCGGGTCTTCACCGTCGGAGGCCGGGTCGGGCGCCTGATCCGCGTCCGCCGCGGCCGCCGCGTAGGGGTCGGGGATCCGCCCACCGCTCGCCGCGGCGAGTTGGGGAAGACGATCGAAGGTGACGACAGGGAGAGCCACCTCGCCGCCGTCGGTCAGCGTGGCGCGCGCCCAGCCGCGTTTCGGGAAGCGGAATCCGGTGATCTCCGACCACGAGAGGGCCCGCCCGCCGACCAGTCTTCGCACGTGAAGTCCCTCGGGTGTGACGGTGGTTCGAACCCGGGCGACCCATGCCGCGGCGAGGATCGGGGCCACGAGGAGCCACCCGAAGGCGGCCGGCCAGCCGAAGATGGGGAACGAGACGGCGAAGAGCAGGAAGGCGCATCCGATATAGGCGAGTGGCGAAATTCGGATGACCTGCTTGGGGATGTCGGTCGTGTGGGATGATGACTCTGGTGGCACGGGCTGCTGCGGAGTTGACACCTCTACATCTTCGCACCGCAGCCGACGTATCTCACATTCTGGGACGGCCGACTCACCAAGTTGACTGTTCACCATTAGCGCGCCTACCGTCGAGCGCGTGAAACAGAATGAGTTGCTCGTAATCGGCCGGCGCGTCGTCGCCTGAGTCGATTTCTTCAACTCGCCAGAAACGACGCGCCACCCTCGTACAGCATTCGCTGACGGGGGTTTTTTGTTGCCCGGAGCCAGAATCAGAGGATTTCCCAGTGAGCGCACCAACCGCACGGCCTCAACCCACGCCGCGCAAGTCGGGGGCTGCCAGCCCTACGACCGCGGCCGCCGCGACGCAGACCGGTAGCCGCCGCCAACTCGCCCCCGAGCGGGTCAGCGGCGCCCAGTCCGTGGTCCGAGCCCTCGAGGAGCTCGAGGTCGACACGGTATTCGGTATTCCGGGTGGTGCGGTTCTGCCTGTCTACGACCCTCTCTTCGACTCGAAGAAGGTCCGGCACGTCCTCGTTCGTCATGAGCAGGGTGCAGGCCATGCCGCCACCGGGTACGCCCAGGCGACCGGCAAGGTCGGTGTCTGCATGGCGACGTCCGGCCCGGGTGCCACCAACCTGGTCACGCCACTGGCGGACGCTCAGATGGACTCTGTTCCGGTCGTGGCGATCACCGGCCAGGTGGGCCGCAGCCTGATCGGAACCGACGCCTTCCAGGAAGCCGACATCTCCGGCATCACGATGCCGATCACCAAGCACAACTTCCTCATCACCGACGGCGTCGACATCCCGCGGATCATCGCGGAAGCCTTCTATCTCGCGTCGAGTGGGCGCCCCGGTGCGGTACTCGTCGACATCCCGAAGGACGTCCTGCAGGCGCAGACGACGTTCTCGTGGCCGCCGGAGATGCGGTTGCCCGGCTACCGTCCCGTCACCAAGCCGCACGGCAAGCAGGTCCGTGAGGCAGCGCGCCTGATCGCCGACTCCAAGCAGCCGGTGCTGTATGTCGGTGGCGGTGTGATCAAGTCGGAGTCCTCACCCGAACTGCTCGAGCTCGCCGAGCTGACCGGTATCCCGGTGGTCACCACTCTCATGGCGCGCGGTGCGTTTCCGGACAGTCATACCCTGAACTGCGGCATGCCCGGCATGCACGGCACGGTCGCGGCCGTGGCCGCCTTGCAGCGCAGTGATCTGCTGATCACCCTGGGCGCGCGGTTCGACGACCGCGTCACCGGTCAGCTCGACTCGTTCGCACCCGACGCCAAGGTCATCCACGCCGACATCGACCCGGCCGAGATCGGGAAGAACCGGTACGCGGACGTTCCGATCGTGGGCGACTGCAAAGAGGTCATCGTCGAGCTGATCGAGGCCATCAAGGCGGACCGGGCGACCGGGACGACTCTCGACCTCACCGAGTGGTGGGCGTATCTCGACGGGATCCGGCGGACGTACCCGCTCAGCTATGACCGCCCCTCGGACGGCGCGTTGTCTCCCGAGTTCGTCATCCAGGCGGTCGGCAAGCTCGCCGGTCCCGACGCGATCTACTGCGCCGGAGTCGGACAGCACCAGATGTGGGCTGCGCAGTTCGTCAACTACGAGAAGCCCCGTACGTGGCTGAACTCCGGCGGGCTCGGCACGATGGGCTATGCCGTGCCTGCCGCCATGGGCGCGAAGATGGGCAAGCCGGACACCGAGGTGTGGGCCATCGACGGCGACGGCTGCTTCCAGATGACCAATCAGGAACTTGCGACGTGCGCACTCGAGGGAATCCCGATCAAGGTTGCGCTCATCAACAACGGCAACCTCGGCATGGTTCGCCAGTGGCAGACGCTCTTCTATGACCAGCGCTACTCCAACACCAACCTCGGTACGCACGGTGCGATCCGCATCCCCGACTTCGTCAAGCTCGCAGAAGCGTTGGGGTGTCACGGAATCCGGGTCGAGCGCGAGGAAGACGTCGAGGCGGCGATCCGTGAGGCGCAGTCCATCAACGACCGGCCGGTGGTGATCGACTTCATCGTCGGCGCCGACGCCCAGGTGTGGCCGATGGTCGCAGCGGGCACCAGCAATGACGAGATCATGGCGGCTCGGGGCATCCGGCCGCTGTTCGACGACGACGAGGCCGCGGCGGAGCCCGCAGTCATTCACGAGGCCATGGAACGCGAACAGCGTTCGGGCGCGGCCACAGCGGCCGGGAAGGAAGATCAGTGAGCACCAGCCACACCCTCAGTGTTCTCGTCGAGGACAAGCCGGGCGTGCTGGCCAGGGTGGCCGCGCTGTTCTCCCGTCGTGGATTCAACATCGAGTCGCTCGCCGTCGGCGGCACCGAGATCCCCGAGATCTCGCGTATGACCATCGTCGTGACCGTCGACGAGTTCCCGCTCGAGCAGGTGACGAAGCAGCTCAACAAGCTGATCAACGTCATCAAGATTGTCGAGCAGGACGGTGACGCCTCCGTCGCCCGCGAGTTGCTGCTCATCAAGGTGCGTGCCGACGCCAGCGTGCGCACTCAGGTGATCGAGACAGTGAATCTGTTCCGCGCCAAGGTGATCGACGTCTCCCCGGAGTCGGTCACGATCGAGGCGACAGGAACGCGATCCAAGCTGGATGCATTGTTGCGGATGCTCGATCCGTACGGCATCCGGGAGATCGTGCAGTCCGGGGTCGTGGCCGTGGGACGGGGGCCGAAGTCCATCACGGCCACTCGCTAGTACTTTAGATACGCAAATTCCAAGAAAGAGGTTGAACTGTGGCAGTCGAGATGTTCTACGACGACGATGCCGATCTGTCGATCATCCAGGGCCGTAAGGTCGCTGTGATCGGATACGGAAGCCAGGGCCACGCGCACTCGCTGAGCCTGCGCGATTCGGGCGTCGATGTCCGCATCGGTCTGAAGGAGGGCTCGAAGTCGCGCGCCAAGGCCGAGGAGCAGGGCCTGACGGTCGGCACGCCGGCCGAGGTGTCCGAGTGGGCCGACGTGATCATGGTGCTCGCACCCGACACCGCTCAGGCGTCGATCTTCACGAACGACATCGAGCCCAACCTGAAGGACGGCGACGCGCTGTTCTTCGGACACGGCCTCAACATCCACTTCGACCTGATCAAGGCCCCGGAGTTCGTCACGGTCGGCATGGTCGCCCCGAAGGGACCCGGCCACCTGGTTCGCCGTCAGTTCGTCGACGGCAAGGGTGTTCCCGCGCTCATCGCGATCGACCAGGACCCCAAGGGTGAGGGCCAGGCGCTCGCGCTGTCCTACGCCAAGGCCATCGGCGGCACCCGCGCCGGCGTCATCAAGACCACGTTCAAGGAAGAGACCGAGACCGACCTCTTCGGCGAGCAGGCAGTGCTGTGCGGCGGCACCGAGGAACTGGTCAAGACCGGTTTCGAGGTCATGGTCGAGGCCGGCTACGCGCCCGAGATGGCGTACTTCGAGGTGCTGCACGAGCTCAAGCTCATCGTCGACCTCATGTACGAGGGCGGCATCGCCCGCATGAACTACTCGGTGTCCGACACCGCGGAGTTCGGCGGCTACCTCTCCGGCCCGCGCGTCATCGACGCCGGCACCAAGGAGCGCATGAAGGCGATCCTCGCCGACATCCAGTCCGGTGAGTTCACCCGCCGCCTCGTCGCGAATGTCGAGAACGGCAACACCGAGCTCGAGGGTCTGCGCAAGGCCAACGCCGAGCACCCGATCGAGGTCACCGGCAAGAAGCTGCGCGACCTGATGAGCTGGGTCGACCGGCCGATCACCGAAACCGCTTAGGTTTCATCGCTTTTACCGTTGCGCGCACGACGCCGGCCCAATGTCACCTCGGTCTCGACAGAGCACCCGGGTGTGGCGTTGGGCCGGCGTCGTATCGGACCGTTTCCGCTGTCGCGGGCGTCCACTATGTGGTATTGCCTACCGGGATGCGGATTCCCGGTGAGGGCGGACTAAGCTGTGTGTGGTTAAAACACCTCCACACCCACCTAATCAGGGAGTTTGCACGTGAGCCAGCCAGGCCGTCCTGTTGTTCTGATCGCCGACAAGCTCGCGCCGTCCACCGTCGAGGCATTGGGCGACGGTGTGGAGGTGCGTTGGGTCGATGGACCTGATCGCCCGGCCCTGCTCGCGGCGGTGCCCGAGGCCGATGCGATCCTCGTCCGCTCCGCCACCACCGTCGACGCCGAGGTGCTCGCCGCCGGTACCAAGCTCAAGATCGTCGCCCGCGCCGGTGTCGGGCTCGACAACGTCGACGTCCCGGCCGCCACCGAGCGCGGTGTCATGGTGGTCAACGCGCCGACGTCCAACATCCACACTGCAGCCGAGCACGCTGTCGCGCTGATGCTCGCCGCGGCCCGCCAGATCCCCGCAGCCGATTCCACCCTGCGTGACCGTGAGTGGAAGCGCAGCAAGTTCAACGGTGTCGAAATCTTCGGCAAGACCGTCGGCGTCGTCGGGCTCGGCCGGATCGGTCAGCTCTTCGCTCAGCGTCTTGCGGCGTTCGAGACGCACGTCATCGCCTACGACCCCTATGTGTCCGCGGCCCGTGCCGCCCAGTTGGGCATCGAGCTGGTTTCGCTCGACGAGTTGCTGCAGCGCGCCGACCTGATCTCGGTCCACCTTCCCAAGACTCCGGAGACCAAGGGCCTGATCGGTACGGAGAACCTGGCCAAGACCAAGAAGGGTGTCGTCATCGTCAACGCCGCCCGCGGTGGCCTGATCGACGAGGCGGCGCTGGCCCAGGCCATCAAGTCGGGTCACGTGCGTGCTGCGGGCCTCGACGTGTTCGAGACCGAGCCCTGCACGGACAGCCCGTTGTTCGACCTTCCCGAGGTCGTCGTGACGCCGCACCTCGGCGCCTCCACGAGTGAGGCTCAGGACCGCGCCGGCACCGATGTCGCGAAGTCCGTATTGCTGGCTCTTGCAGGCGATTTCGTTCCCGACGCCGTCAACGTGTCCGGTGGCGCCGTGGGTGAGGAAGTCGCCCCGTGGCTCGAAATCGTTCGCAAGCAGGGTGTGCTCCTCGGGGCGCTGTCGGGCGAGGTCCCCGTCAATCTGTCCGTCGATGTGCGCGGTGAGCTCGCCTCCGAGGACGTCGAGGTGCTGGCCCTGTCGGCTCTGCGTGGCGTGTTCTCGGCGGTGATCGAGGACGCCGTGACGTTCGTCAACGCGCCTGCCCTCGCGGAAGAGCGTGGCGTGACGGCCGAGGTCACCAAGGCCGCCGAGAGCCCCAACCACCGTAGCGTCGTCGACCTTCGCGGCGTCTTCGGTGACGGCAGCGTCATCAGCGTGTCGGGTACCCTGACCGGTCCTCAGCAGGTCGAGAAGATCGTCAACATCAACGGCCGCAACTTCGAACTGCGCGCCGAAGGCCTGAACCTGGTGATCAACTACACCGACCAGCCGGGTGCGCTCGGCAAGATCGGCACCCAGCTGGGCAACGCCGGCATCGATATCCAGGCCGCGCAGCTCAGCCAGGACGCCGAGGGTGAGGGTGCCACCATTCTCCTGCGGGTCGATCGCGAGGTTCCTGCCGACGTGCGTGACGCGATCTCCACCGCAGTGGGCGCCACCAAGATCGAACTCGTCGACCTGGCCTGAAATTCTTTCGTGCGCGTGTTCCGGCGCCTCGTGCCGGAACACGCGCACAGTTCTCTGATGAAGTGAGGCGTTCATGAAGCTTGCGGTCATTCCCGGTGACGGAATCGGTGTCGAGGTCACTGCCGAGGCGCTGAAGGTGCTGCGGAAGCTCGTACCCGACCTGGAAACCACCGAGTACGACCTCGGCGCCCGTCGATACAACGCCACCGGTGAACTTCTGCCGGACGCTGATCTGGCGGCGATCCGCACCCACGACGCGATCCTGCTGGGTGCCATCGGCGATCCTTCCGTGACACCGGGCATCCTCGAGCGAGGACTCCTGCTCACCATGCGCTTCGCGCTCGACCACCACGTGAATCTCCGTCCCTCCCAGCTCTATCCGGGAACGAAGTCGCCGCTCGCCGCACAACCGGACATCGACTTCGTGGTGGTGCGCGAGGGGACCGAGGGCCCGTACACGGGTAACGGTGGCGCAATCCGAGTCGGTACTCCCCACGAGATTGCCACCGAGGTGTCGGTCAATACGTGGTTCGGCGCGGAGCGGGTGGTGCGCTACGCCTTCGCGCTCGCGCAGACTCGACGCAAACACGTCACCCTGATCCACAAGACGAACGTGCTCTCCAACGCCGGTGCAATCTGGACCCGTGCGGTCGAAACCGTCTCGGCCGAGTACCCGGACGTCGAGACTGCGTACTGCCACATCGACGCGGCCACCATTTACATGGTGACCGATCCGTCGCGCTTCGATGTCATCGTCACCGACAACCTGTTCGGTGACATCATCACCGATCTCGCGGGTGCGGTGACCGGGGGTATCGGTCTGGCGGCGTCGGGCAACATCGATGCGTCCGGCACCAATCCCTCGATGTTCGAACCGGTTCACGGTAGTGCCCCGGACATCGCCGGCCGTGGCATCGCCGATCCCACGGCGGCCATCTTGTCTGCGGCCCTGCTGCTGCGCCATCTCGGGCGTGACGAGGATGCCGTCCGTATCGAGACCGCTGTCGAAGCGGATCTGGCTTCGCGCGGTGACGCTGCGGTCGTGACCGCAGAGGTGGGCGACCGGATTGCCGCAGCACTCTAGAAACGCGGTTGGTCTCTAGTCTTTTCCGGTCCCCCTGGCCGGGTCTGCGGACCCGGCCAGGGGGATCATCGGTATGGAAACCACCGGAAAGGCCGCCGCGATAGCGAAGGTCAGCGGGAAGCCGAGTATTCCGATCAGCGCCCCGAAGGTGGGCGGGACCAGTGACGCAGCGACGAATTGTCCCGTGTTCTGGACTCCGAGTGCGCGTCCGCCCCAGAACGGACCGGCGATCTCGGCGACGGCCGTGAACGCGAGGCCGTTGGGAGCCACGGTGGCAACGGAGGCGGCGACGAGCGCCGGTATCGCCAGCAGGGACGGGGCCGAATCCGACAGGGCCAGCGCCGCCATCGTCAGTCCACCGGCGGCGGCCACCCAGCGAAGTGGCCTCAATCGGCTACCGACGGCGTCCGACCAGACGCCGACTGCCATCCGTCCGAGTGCGCCGAGAACCTGAGCGACGGTCACCAGTAGGCCTGCAGCGGTTGCTTCCCAATGCCTTTCGGAGATGAGCCAGACGAGGGCGTAGGTCCATACCGTGTATTGCGGGACGACGAGTAGCACCGATACCGCGTGGATTCGCCACAGAGTACTGCTGTTCCGGTACGGATTCGCGAGCATCTCGAGCCCCGCGGCCGACGTGCGACTCGGTCGTGGCGGGTCGACGACTCCGATTGCGCAGGCGAGTGCTGCGGCCGCGCACAGGGCGGTCGGCAATGCCAGAGCCCAGCCGATGCCGTGTTCGTGTGCGAGGGAAGGCATGGTGAGCGCTGCACACGCGATCCCGAGGGGGAGGGACATCTGCCTGATTCCCATGGCGAGACCCCGGCGTTCGGGCGGGAACCAGCCGACCACGACTCGTCCACTCGCCGCGTTCGCGGAGGCCGCGGCCATACCGCCGAGGACGAGGAAGACGCCCGTGGCGGAGAGTGATCCGGACGAGGCGGCTCCGAGTCCGGCGGCCGCAGTCACCGCCATTCCGATGGCGAGCACGGTGCGTTCGCCGTACCGGTCGGCCAGCGCGCCCCACGCAATCAACGTCAGCATCACGCCGACGGTGGGCGCTGCGACGAGAAGTCCGGTGCGGGCCAAACTCAGGCCGTGGCTCGCCTGTAGTTCCGGGATGAGGAAGGCCACGCCGTTGACGAAGACCGCCTGCGCCGCCTGCGCAAACATCCCGAGTGCCAGCATCCACCACTTGCGCGCCGATCCGACGGCGGTGGCCTCGACGTTCGTTGTAGTCATGTCAATCTCAGTATCTAGGATTAAGGTCCCATATATTGGCGAACGGTCGGAGTCTATACCCTCCCGGGTGGGAATGCCGGAGGCCGCCCGATGCCGGGCGATAGACTCTCGGGCATGCGTCTTGGTCGAGTGGCAAGTCCCGATGGTGTTGCGTTCGTGAGTATCGAGGGGGAGGACGGCTCCCTGACGGCCCGGGAAATCGCCGAGCACCCTTTTGGCACTCCTACTTTCACCGGTCGTAGCTGGCCACTGGACGACGTTCGCCTGCTCGCCCCCATACTCGCCAGCAAAGTGATCTGTGTCGGCAAGAACTACGCCGCCCACGCCGCGGAGATGGGTGGGGAAGCGCCTGCGGATCCGGTGATCTTTCTCAAGCCCAATACGTCGATCGTGGGCCCGGACGCGGCGATCGTCCTGCCGAAATCCTCGAACGAGGTTCATTACGAGGGTGAGTTGGCCGTGGTGATCGGCCGGCCGTGCAAGGACGTCCCGGCGGCCAAGGCCCTCGACGTCGTTCTCGGCTACACGGCCGCCAACGACGTGTCGGCGCGTGATCATCAGCGCCAGGACGTTCAGTGGACTCGAGCGAAGAGCCACGACACCTTCTGCCCCCTCGGGCCCTGGATCGAAACGCAGCTCGATGCGTCGGATGTCGACATCACGACCGAGGTGGACGGAGAGGTGAAGCAGAGCAGCAACACTTCGCTTCTGCTCCATGACATTCCGAAGATCATCGAATGGGTGTCCGCGGTCATGACTCTCCTCCCGGGCGACGTCATCCTCACGGGCACGCCGGAAGGCGTCGGGCCGATCGTCGAGGGGCAGAGTGTCAGTGTGACCATCGGTGGTATCGGGACACTCACCAACCCCGTGACCGCAAAGCGCTGACGGCTCTCGTGTCGACCTGGGGGGCGGACTAGCCTGTAGGGGTCCGTTTTCCCAGCGTCGACCCAAGTGAGCCATGACCACAAGCGAAGTTCGCGTCCGTTTCTGCCCGTCGCCCACCGGAACCCCGCACGTGGGGCTCGTCCGTACCGCCCTGTTCAACTGGGCCTTCGCCCGCCACAACGGCGGGTCGTTCGTGTTCCGTATCGAGGACACCGATGCTGCCCGTGACAGTGAGGAGTCGTACCAGGCGATCCTGGATGCGCTGCGCTGGCTCGGCTTGGATTGGGACGAGGGCCCGGAGATCGGTGGGCCCTACGAGCCCTACCGGCAGTCCCAGCGACGCGAACTCCACCTGGACGTGGTCGGGAAGCTTCTGGCGGCGGGTGAAGCCTACGAGTCCTTCTCCACGCCGGAAGAGGTCGAAGAGCGGCACAAGGCCGCCGGCCGCGATCCCAAGCTGGGGTATGACAACTTCGACC
The DNA here is from genome assembly GCF_018343855.1 of Rhodococcus sp. USK13. Taxonomy (NCBI): domain Bacteria; kingdom Bacillati; phylum Actinomycetota; class Actinomycetes; order Mycobacteriales; family Nocardiaceae; genus Rhodococcus; species Rhodococcus sp. USK13. The sequence continues at coordinate 3,687,375 of NZ_CP069242.1, forward strand.
GAGATCTCACCCCGGAGCAGCGCCAGGCCTATCTGGACGAAGGGCGCAAGCCCGTCGTCCGGTTGCGTATGCCCGATCACGACCTCGGCTGGGTCGACCTCGTCCGTGGTGACACCACGTTCAAGGCCGGTACGGTGCCCGACTTCGCGCTCACCCGTGGAAACGGCATTCCTCTGTATACCCTGGTCAATCCGGTCGATGACGCCCTGATGAAGATCACCCACGTGTTGCGCGGCGAGGATCTCCTCTCGTCGACGCCCCGGCAGCTGGCCCTCTACGAGGCTATGCAGCGCATCGGTGTGGCGGATTTCACGCCGCAATTCGGCCACCTCCCGTTCGTCATGGGTCAGGGCAACAAGAAGCTGTCCAAGCGGGATCCCGAGTCGAATCTGTTCATTCACCGCGACCGCGGCTTCGTACCCGAGGGCCTGCTGAACTACCTCGCCCTCCTCGGCTGGGGCATTTCCGACGATCACGACGTGTTCTCGCTGGACGAGATGGTCGCAGCCTTCGACATCACGAAGGTCAACTCGAATCCCGCGCGGTTCGACCAGAAGAAGGCCGACGCCATCAATGCCGAGCACATCCGGCTCCTCGAGCCCGCCGATTTCGCTGCGCGGTTGCGCGCCTTCCTCACCGTGCACGGACATCTGGGGGAGACGGTCGACGAGGCGGTGTTCGCGACGGCGGCAGAACTCGTCCAAACGCGGATCGTGGTGCTGTCCGACGCCTGGGGACTGCTGAAATTCTTGTTCGTGGACGAGGACGATTTCACCATCGATCCCGCCGCCGCAGCCAAAAACCTGGGTGCCGATGCTGCGCCCGTCCTCGACGCCGCCCTGGCTTCGTTGGAAGCCGTCGCGGTGTGGAATGCAGCGTCGCTGGAGGAGGCCCTGAAGGCCTCGCTCGTCGACGGACTGGGTCTCAAGCCGCGGAAGGCGTTCGCCCCGGTCCGAGTCGGCATCACCGGCTCGCACATCAGCCCGCCCCTCTACGAGTCGATGGAACTGCTCGGGCGCGACGTGTCACTGTCCCGGTTGCGTTCAGCTCGCGCGAGTATCGCCGACTGAGAGTGGCCGACGGCCGAAGGACGAGAGAAATTGCCCTTGACCAGGCGATTTGGTAAATCCCGCCACTAGGCTGGTAATCTCTTCTTCGGCCCGAGCGGCCCGCGGAGCCCTCCGGCTCAGCGGTCCGAACAGGCCATTGGGGTATGGTGTAATTGGCAACACAGCGGTTTCTGGTACCGCCATTCTAGGTTCGAGTCCTGGTACCCCAGCGGAAGTTCGGCCGATTTTGTTACCGAACTTCAGCAAGTTATGCTTGCTGAGCTTCCAGAGCAACACCAGGTTCGTGCAATATCAGTTAGTGCAATACCGAGTTCTTGGCCCCGTCGTCTAGCGGCCTAGGACGCCGCCCTCTCAAGGCGGTAGCGCGGGTTCGAATCCCGTCGGGGCTACACAAGAAACACCCTCCACTTCGGTGGAGGGTGTTTCTCTTTCTGTCAGTGTGCTCGCTTATCCACTCTTGCGGCGGAATTCGCGTTTGTGATCGGCCGGGCCGTGCACGTGATGCACTTTGGAATTGCCGTCCTTGTGCTGAGTGGACATTCCGGCCTGATGATTCTTCCGCTCGAGTGCCTCACGGAATTTCTTGCGCATTTCTTCGTTACTCGCTTCGGCCACGGCGAACTCCCTCGGTAGATGGTTCACTGTGTGAAGTTACGCCGGTGGAATGGAGAATGCGCCTCATTTTTCCCAGGGGCGGAAGTGGCAGAAGAATCAGTCGTCGCGCGTCACTGTCGGCGAGCGGGTTGTGTCAGGTAGGCGGCGGTGGTCCCGGCTACGGGCATGGCCGGGAGACCGAGCTTTGCGTGGTCCCAGCTCCGGACACGGTCGGGAACCACACGAACAGCGATCCGCTTGTGCATCATCTGGTCGACCGCGGGGCGGAGTTCGTCGGAATAGGGGCCCGTGTACCGCTCCCAGACGCTGACGCCGACGGCAAACAGCGCGTCCGGATTGTCGACGACCTCGGCCCGTCCGTCGATCGACACACCCCGCAGGGTGTCGTAGGTGTCACCGTCCTCGATGAGGATCGTGACACGGTTGTCTCGGCGCAGATTGACTGCCTTCTGCGACTTCGCCTTGGTCTCGAACCAGATCTCGCCGTCGATCACGGCGTACCACATGGCCACGAGGTGCGGTCGGCCGTCCGCACCCACCGTTGCGAGAGTCGCGACCCTGCTGTGGTCGACGAATTCGGTGATCTCCGAATCCGTCATCGTGATCTGTGCTCGCTGATTGCTGCCCATCAAGTCTCTCCTGTCGCGGTACGGATGAGACCGAGCATATTCACAGTCGCTTGTGCAACGCTTCCGCAGCGGCGAGGAGATCAGCCGCCCACCGGGCACCGGGCCGTCTACCCATTCTGTCGATGGGCCCCGACACCGAAATGGCGGCGATGACAGAACCGTTCCCGTCGCGGACGGGCGCGGCGACGCTGGCGACGCCCGGTTCCCGTTCGGCGGCGCTCTGCGCCCAGCCTCGCCGACGGACTTCCAGGAGGACGCGTTCGCCGAACGCGGCGTCGGGAAGAACGGCGCGCTGAGTCTGGGGATCCGCCCACGCGAGTAGCACCTTGGCGCCCGAGCCGGCGCTCATCGGAAGCCGGGCACCGACGAGGACGGTGTCGCGCAGGCCGGTCGGCGGTTCCATGGCCGCCACACAGATGCGCTGGGTACCTTCCCGGCGGTACAACTGCACGCTCTCCCCGGTGATCTCGCGCAGCCGCGGAAGCACGAGCGCTGCTGCCGACACGAGCGGATCATTGGCTGTGGCAGCGAGTTCGGCCAGGCCTGGGCCGGGGCACCAGAGTCCGTCCGTGTCCCGGGTGAGGAGGCGGTGCACTTCGAGACCTACGGCCAGCCGGTGTGCGGTGGCACGGGGTAGTCCGGTGCGCGAGCACAGTTCGGTGAGGCTGCAGGGCTTCTCGGCCACGGCATGTAGCACGCCTACCGCTTTGTCCAGCACTCCGATGCCGCTATGCTGTCTCATAGGTCGATACCAGTTTCTCGCATGGTGGGATCATAGCGCACCTACGGCTTCCGTCGAGTGCGTGCCCGGGATGAGACTGACGACATCAAGCGCACCGCGGACCGGCCCGAAGCCCGCTGTGCGAAGTGACACACAGAGGTGGAGAAGATGGCGGAGAAAGCACGCACCCTGGCAGAGAAGGTGTGGGACGACCATGTCGTCGTTCGGGGTGAGGGGAACAATCCCGATCTCATCTACATCGACCTGCATCTCGTTCACGAAGTGACGAGCCCGCAGGCGTTCGACGGATTGCGGCTCGCCGGCAGGCCCCTGCGCAGGCCGGATCTCACAATCGCCACCGAGGACCACAACGTTCCCACCGTGGACATCGACAAGCCGATCGCAGACCCCATCTCCCGGACTCAGGTCGACACGCTCCGGCGGAACTGCGAGGAGTTCGGTGTCCGTCTCCATCCGATGGGAAACATCGATCAGGGCATCGTGCACGTGGTCGGCCCCCAGCTGGGTCTGACACAGCCGGGCATGACGGTGGTGTGCGGTGACAGCCACACCTCCACGCACGGCGCCTTCGGCGCACTCGCGATGGGAATCGGCACGAGCGAGGTCGAGCACGTCATGGCGACCCAGACGCTGTCGCTGCGGCCCTTCAAGACGATGGCTGTCACCGTCGACGGCGAATTGCCCGACGGTGTCACGAGTAAAGACCTCATTCTCGCCGTCATCGCGCAGATCGGAACCGGCGGCGGTCAGGGCTACGTTCTGGAATATCGCGGCGAGGCGATTCGGAAGCTGTCGATGGAAGCGCGGATGACCATCTGCAACATGTCGATCGAGGCGGGCGCCCGCGCCGGGATGATCGCACCCGACGAGACCACGTACGAATTCATCAAGGGTCGTCCGCATGCTCCCCAGGGCGCCGACTGGGACGCCGCAGTGGCGGCGTGGGAACAGCTGAAGACTGACGAGGGCGCCGTTTTCGACAACGAAGTCCACATCGACGCGAGCACTTTGACGCCGTTCGTGACGTGGGGCACCAACCCCGGGCAGGGTCTGCCGCTCGGTGAGGCCGTTCCCGACCCCGCCGACATCGCCGACGAGAGCGAACGGCAGGCGGCCGAGAAAGCGTTGACCTACATGGGACTCGAAGCCGGGACCCCGTTGCGTGAGGTTGCGATCGACACCGTCTTCGTCGGCTCGTGCACCAACGGCCGGATCGAGGATCTTCGTGCCGTTGCCGAGGTTCTGCGTGGCCGCCACGTTGCGGAAGGCGTCCGGATGCTCGTTGTGCCCGGCTCGATGCGGGTTCGCGCGCAGGCGGAAAAGGAAGGACTCGGCGAGATCTTCACCGCTGCGGGTGCCGAGTGGCGCCAGGCCGGGTGCTCGATGTGCCTCGGAATGAACCCGGATCAGCTGGCGCCGGGGGAACGTTCGGCCTCCACGTCCAACCGAAACTTCGAGGGACGTCAAGGCAAGGGAGGTCGGACGCATCTCGTTTCGCCGCTCGTGGCCGCCGCGACCGCGGTCCGGGGAACGTTGTCCGCTCCGGCAGATCTGGCCTAGGACTCAAGGAATTTAGGAGATTTTTCGATGGAATCCTTTAGCACACACAAAGGTATCGGCGTTCCGCTGCGGCGATCCAACGTGGACACGGACCAGATCATTCCGGCCGTGTATCTGAAGCGAGTGACGCGCACAGGTTTCGAGGACGGCCTCTTCGCCGCGTGGCGGGGTGACCCCTCCTTCGTTCTCAACGTCGCACCGTACGACAAGGGCAGCGTTCTGGTCGCTGGTCCCGACTTCGGCACGGGGTCGTCCCGGGAGCACGCGGTGTGGGCACTATCCGACTACGGTTTTCGGGTCGTGATCGCGTCGCGGTTCGCCGACATCTTCCGTGGGAACGCCGGCAAGGCCGGCCTGCTGGCCGCTCAGGTGGCCCAATCGGACGTGGAACTGCTCTGGAAGTTGCTCGACGAGCAGCCGGGTCTCGAATTGACCGTCGATCTCGAAAACAAGACGGTCACGGCCGGAACCACTGTGGTGCCCTTTGAGATTGATGACTACACCCGTTGGCGCCTGATTGAGGGTCTGGACGACATCGGATTGACATTACGGCAGGTAGAGGCCATTTCTGAGTTCGAAAAGTCAAGGCCTTCTTGGAAACCAACGACGCTTCCGGAGCCTGTTTCGACCGACTGACAGAGCAAATCCGAGTCTCTCCGCCAGATAACAATTCCCTGAGAATGGTGCCGCGTTGTATGAGAATTGGCGTGGCACATAGACTCCTGCGGTATTCAGGTTTACCGTAGTTCGTAGTCGGTCCAATGGTGGGCCATTAGTTCGCGGAGGATTTTCAATGAATAAGGCAGAGCTCATCGATGTTCTGACCGAGAAGCTGGGTTCGGACAGGCGCACGGCAACTGAAGCTGTCGAGCATGTTGTGGACACCATTGTTCGGGCAGTGCACCGCGGCGACAGTGTGACCATTACCGGATTCGGTGTTTTCGAGCAGCGCCGCCGTGCGGCCCGTGTGGCACGTAACCCCCGCACGGGTGAGACCGTGAAGGTCAAGCCCACGTCGGTGCCGGCATTCCGCCCGGGCGCCCAGTTCAAGGCGGTTATCGCTGGCGGCCAGAAGCTTCCGGCCACGGGTCCCGCGGTCAAGCGCGGTGCATCGGCAACCGCCACGAAGGCTGCGGCCAAGAAGGCAGCGGCGAAGAAGTCGGCCGCCGCCAAGAAGACGGCCGCGAAGAAGGCGCCCGCGAAGACGACGGCCACCAAGACCGCCGCCAAGAAGGCGCCCGCGAAGACGACGGCCACCAAGACCGCCGCCAAGAAGGCTCCGGCCAAGACGACGGCCACCAAGACCGCCGCCAAGAAGGCTCCGGCCAAGACCACGGCCACCAAGACCGCCGCCAAGAAGGCGCCCGCGAAGACGACGGCGAAGAAGACCGCCGCCAAGAAGGCGCCCGCGAAGACGACGGCGAAGAAGACCGCCGCCAAGAAGGCTCCGGCCAAGCGCAGCAAGTAGAGCTCGCGCACGCAGCGCTCCGCGTGACAGCAGGCGCCGACCACGATCTCGTGGTCGGCGCCTGTGTGTGTGCTGCCCCGGGCGAAGCTTCGGGCAGCTCAGTCCTGACGAGACAGTGGGAGGGGGCTGTCGATGTGGTCGGCTGCGATGAGCTTCCCGCCGGAGAGCGAGAGCACCCACGTGCTCGCTTTCCGGTTGCGCGCCGGCGGTAGTGAGACACCATCAGTCTTCGCCCACCACTCGAGCAGATTGGGAATGACCCCGCCCTGACTGCAGATCACCTGCACTCCACCGCGTGCGGCGATTTTGCGCACGAGGGTCCGTGCGGCGGCGGGATCGGCCTTGTAACTCTCTTCGGACAGCAGCGGCTCGACCCGGATCGTGGTGTCCAGCGAGCGCGCCAGCGGTTCCATGGTCTGGGTGCACCGCGTGCGATCTGCAGAAGAAATCTCGGTGGCGCCGAAAGCCCGGAGCTGCGTGACGAGTGCGTCTGCCTGCAATTCGCCGGTCGGATCGAGCGGTCGGGTGTCGTCGTCACCCTTGTACCGTTTCCGACTCCCTGCCTTCGCATGGCGTACCAGCAACACTGTTGCGGTGTCGGGAGGTAAGGCGCTGAATCGGCGCAGAATTTTGCGATCCATCGGATACGACAATTGATCGGCGACCTGGGGGACCGGAAGCCAGCGCAATTCGTCTACTTCGTCATTGGCCTCGAAAACGCCTTCCCGCGCCTCGGCTGCCCAGTATTCGACGCGCTTCAATCGCCGGTGTCCGGGGATGGGGTAGGTCAATGCCCCGAGGTGGCGACCGAGACGTCCTCGGAGGCCCGTTTCTTCCTCTACCTCGCGCACCGCGGCAACGACCGCGGTCTCCCCGGGATCGAGCTTGCCCTTCGGGAAAGACCAATCCTCGTATTTCGGCCGGTGAACGAGCGCGACCTCCGTCTCGTCGGGATTGTCGGGAGATTTTCGCCACAACACCGCACCGGCGGCGAAGATGTTGGCTCTGACGGGTTTGTCACCTGAGCTGCTCAACGGGTTCCTTCCTTCTGCCGCGCCGTCGTCGCGTTCAGGATCCGCCACCCATCCGCGTCCGCATCATGGCCTCCTGGTGCTCGCGCACATCCTCACCGTCCGCCGGTGCCGCCGCCCAACGTCCGTCCGGCTGCAGCAACCAACACCGAGTGGTGGGGTCGAGGGAAGAATCGAGAATGTCCCCCATCTGCGCTGTGAGGCGAGGATCTTTCACCTGCGCCATCACTTCGACGCGCCGGTCGAGATTGCGGTGCATCATGTCGGCGCTGCCGATCCAGAACTCGTCGGCGCCGCGGAAATGGAAGATTCGGGAATGTTCGAGGAATCGGCCGAGGATGGAGCGAACCACGATGTTTTCGCTCATTCCCGGAACTCCCGGTTTCAGAGCGCAAATTCCACGGACGACGATGTCCACCGGAACGCCGGCCTTGGACGCACGATAGAGCGCGTCGATCACCTGTTCGTCGACCAGCGCGTTGGCCTTCATGCGAATTCCGGCTTCGTGGCCCTGCAGTTTGCGGGCCACCTCGGCGTCGATCCGCTCGATGATTCCCCGGCGGACTCCGTAGGGCGCAACGAGGAGATTGCGGTAGTGAGTCTTGCGGGAATAGCCCGTCAACGAGTTGAACAGATCGGTGAGGTCCGCGCCGATCTCGGGAGCGGCTGTCAGCAGCCCCACGTCTTCGTAGAGCCGGGCCGTCTTCGGGTTGTAGTTGCCGGTACCGATGTGGCAGTAACGGCGGATCGCCGAACCTTCACGACGGACGACGAGGCAGGTCTTGCAGTGCGTCTTGAGTCCGACGAGTCCGTACACCACGTGAACGCCTGCGTGTTCGAGTTTGCGGGCCCACTTGATGTTGGCCTGCTCGTCGAACCGGGCCTTGATTTCGACTAGAGCCACAACCTGTTTGCCTGCCTCGGCGGCGGCGATCAGCGCGTTGACGATCGGCGAATCACCGGAAGTCCGGTACAGGGTCTGCTTGATCGCCAGAACCTGCGGATCGGCCGCCGCCTGCTCGATGAAACGTTGCACGCTCGTGGAGAAGGAGTCGTACGGGTGGTGCACCAACACGTCGCCGTCGCGAAGTGTGGAGAAGACACTCTTGGGCGTCTCCCGCTCGCCGAAAGCCGGATGGGTCGCAGGCACGAACGGCCGGTCCTTGAGTGCCGGCCTGTCGACCGCGTACACCTGCCACAAGCACGACAAGTCCAGGAGTCCGGGTACCTGAATGACGTCACCCGGGTCGACGTCGAGTTCGCGCAGCAGCAATTCGAGCATGTGCTCGGTCATGTCGTCGGCTACTTCGAGACGCACCGGTGATCCGAAGCGCCGACGGGCCAATTCCCGTTCCAACGCTTGCAGGAGGTCTTCGTCGCGATCTTCCTCGACTTCGAAATCGGCGTTGCGCGTGATGCGGAAAGCGTGGTGCTCCACGATCTCCATACCGGGGAACAACACGTCGAGGTGGGCCGAGATGAGGTCCTCCATGGGGAGGAAGGCGTCGATCGAAGACGGGGTTTCGTTGCGGTTGACGCGGACGAACCGACCCACGTTGTCCGGAACCTTGACGCGAGCAAAGTGTTCGCCGCCGGTAGCCGCGTCCTTCACCGTCACCGCGAGGTTGAGACTGAGCCCGCTGATGTAGGGGAACGGGTGCGCATGGTCCACAGCGAGGGGAGTGAGCACCGGAAAGACCTGCTCCTGGAAATGCACCGACAGGCGTACCCGGTCGTCATCGGTGAGATCGGACCACCCGATGATGGAGATCCCTTCCGCGGCAAGCGCCGGACGCACGGAGTCGAGGAACACCCGAGCATGCTTGTCGGAAATTTCCTGGGTGCGCTTTGCGATCAGCGAGAGCTGTTCCCGGGGGGAGAGACCGTCCGCGGAACGCACGGACAGACCGGTCTCGTCCCGTCGTTTCAAGCCCGCGACCCGCACCATGAAGAACTCGTCCAGGTTGGACGCGAAGATCGCGAGGAACTTGGCACGCTCGAGGAGCGGCAGTGACGTGTCCTCGGCAAGCGCGAGAACACGCGAATTGAAGTCGAGCCAACTGAGTTCCCGATTGAGATAACGATCTTCGGGCAGTCCCTCGGTGAGGACGCTCGCGGGAGCATTCGTAGCCGCAGGAGGCGCCATCGGGATGGTCGTCGAGTTCACCACGAGGGTGCCGTCGTGCGATCCGTTCTTGTCGTCGACGTCGGTCTGCCGGTCGAGTGCTTCGCCATTACTCACATCACGATCATCCCTCGAGGAAACTCCTGCGGACAATCGATGGGGCAAATTCACACTGGTCGTCGGCTACGACTTTCCGCCCGGGGAAGCGGCGATAGGAGTTGCAGCGTCGAGCGCAGCGCGCGTGGCAGGCCCGACTCCGAGTGCGCGAGCGGTATCCAGGTCGTCGGCGGTGTCCACATCGGTTCGCAAACCCGGCCAGTGCCCGTGCAACGGGCGGGCCCCCGACTCGAGGTGTCGCCGCGCCGATCCTGGCCCGAACTGCGGATCGAGCGGAACGGAAGGGTCGCACGAGAACAGTGCCGCGGTGCCGGTTCCGTGATGGTCGACGACCACCGATCGGCCGCCGGTTCTGGCCGCAGCGAGAGCTTCGCCGAATTCGTCACTGCGCAGCGACGGGAGATCGGCCTGCAGGGCCACGACATCCACACCTTGCTCATTCTTTCGAACATGGTCGGCCGCGGCCGCCAGCGCCGCATTGAGTCCGTGCTCGCCCTGGTCTCCCTCGCTACCCTGCTCGTCCACACCGCCCTCGACCGGCGTCGATGTGGGATCGGCATAGACCTGGGCGCCGACGCTACGCGCGAGACGCGCGACTGCCGCATCGGGCGTGACCACCGTGACACCCACCACGGAGTCGACGTCACGGACCACCGTCAGGGTGTCGCGCAGCATCGACAGCACCAGGCCGGTGCGGTCGGCAACGTCGAACATTCCGGACAGGCGGGTTTTGGCCACGTGAAGTTCTTTGACCGCGACCAGTACGTGCGCGCGCGGCGTCACGGATGGAGTCGCGGTGCTCATGCCCGATATCTTGCCAGTCCAGTCCAGACGCTGCGGTGTCGTGCCCCGGTATCGGCGCTACTGTGAGCGGGATACGAAGAGAATCGATGATGAGGGGGCTGTGTGAGCAAGGCTGCTGTATTGGGGGCAGGCTCGTGGGGGACGGCTTTTGCGAAGGTCCTGGCCGATGCCGGAACCGATGTCACCATGTGGGCGCGCCGCGCCGAGGTCGCCGAATCGATCGCCGGGCGGCACGAAAACGTCGACTATCTACCCGGCGTCACGCTTCCGTCGACGCTGACTGCCACCGACGATGCGGCGGCCGCGCTGGACGGTGCAGACTTCGTCGTTCTCGCCGTTCCCTCCCAGTCGTTGCGAAGCAATCTGGCGGAGTGGAGTCCGATGATCGGCGAGGATGCCACCCTCCTCAGCCTCGCGAAGGGGATCGAGACCGGCACTCTGATGCGGATGAGTCAGGTCATCGTCCAGGTCACGGGCGCCGATCCGGGGCGTGTCGCCGTCCTGTCGGGACCCAATCTTGCCCGCGAGATCGCGATCGAACAACCGGCGGCGACAGTGATCGCGTGCACCGACTCGACGCGCGCGCTCGCGCTGCAGAAGGCGTCGGCCACGGGGTACTTCCGTCCGTACACGAACTCCGACGTGATCGGCTGCGAGATCGGCGGCGCATGTAAGAACGTGATCGCCCTCGCGTGCGGCATGGCAGCCGGAAGTGGATTGGGCGACAACACAATTGCGAGCATCATTACGCGCGGCCTGGCGGAGATCATTCGTCTGGGTGTTGCCTTGGGTGCAAAACCGACCACCCTTGCAGGGTTGGCCGGCGTGGGCGACCTGGTAGCCACGTGCTCGTCCCCGCTGTCGCGAAACCGGTCCTTCGGTGAGCGGCTGGGGCAGGGCGGGTCCATGGAGACCGCCCAGGAGGCCACTCACGGACAGGTGGCCGAGGGCGTGAAATCCTGCTCGTCGGTTCGGGCGCTCGCATCGAGCTACGACGTCGAAATGCCGCTCACCGACGCCGTGCACCGCGTGTGTCATGAAGGTCTCGTCGTGCAGGACGCGATCGGCCAGTTGCTCGGCCGTCGTACGAAGTCGGAGTGACCGGGTGAGCGGAGACTCCACCCGTTGTGTCAAAGCTGTTGCGGCAGAAGCGCATCCAGGGTCTCCGATGCAGCGGGGGCCGGTGTTCGCCGCCCCGTACCAGCTGAGCGCCGACGAAGGAACCGAGTCGGACACGTATGCCCGGGCATCGAATCCTGGCTGGCGCGATCTCGAATCGGCGCTCGCCACGCTCGAAGGCGCCTCCGGGGCGCTGGTGGTCGGCTCCGGGATGTCTGCGGTCACCGTCGCAGTGCGCACTCTTCTCACGGCAGGGGACACGGTGATCGTTCCGGCGGACGGGTACTACCAAGTCCGTGCCTACGCGCGGGAGCGGTGGGAGCCGATGGGCATCACCGTGCACGAAGTGACGACCTCGGACATGGCGAGCGAGAGCACCGCGGCACTGTTGGCGTCGGCGGAAGGAACGACGGTTGTCGTCGCCGAGACTCCCGCCAACCCGTCCCTCGACGTCGTCGACCTACGCGCGCTGTCGCAGCGGTGCCGGGATGCCGGGGCCGTGCTCGTCGTCGACAACACGACGGCGACCCCGCTCGGCCAGCAACCTCTGGAACTCGGCGCAGACGTCGTGGTTGCCAGTGGCACAAAGGCATTGAGTGGGCACAGCGACCTCCTCATGGGCTACATCGCGGTATCGGACGCCGAATTCCTCGCCGGGATGGAGCGGGAAAGAGCTTTGTCGGGAACGGTGCTCGGGCCATTCGAGACATGGCTTGCCCACCGAAGTCTCGGAACTGCGGGGCTGCGTTTCGAGCGGCAATGCGCCAACGCGTCGGCTGTCGCAGACCTTGTGGCCGCGCATCCCGCGGCGCAACGGGTGCGCTATCCGGGTCTGGCGAGTGATCCTTCCCACGCCGTCGCGTCGGGGCAGATGCGCCGATTCGGTGGACTGGTGAGTTTCGAACTCGGCTCCGCCGAGCAGTTCCATCGCTTCGTGGCGGGCAGTGAACTACTCGTTTCGGCGACGAGCTTCGGTGGCATCCACACCACGGCCGATCGCCGGGCGAGGTGGGGAGATGCGGTTCCCGACGGGTTCGTACGACTGTCCTGCGGGATCGAGGACACCGACGATCTCCTTACCGACGTCGAACGGGCACTGTCGAGAGTGTGACCGCGGCTGTCGGCTCGAAGTCGTGAGGTCGGCGAAGTGTCGGCGATCGGAGGTGGGTGCGGTGGGCACGGCGGGGCGGCGGTACGGTTTGTTCGTGAGCACACCGCGTACCCGGGTAGCCGTCATCTTCGGTGGCCGTAGCAACGAGCATTCCGTTTCCTGCGTCTCCGCCGGGAGCGTCCTGAGGAACCTCGACCCCGAACGGTACGAGGTGGTGCCGATCGGTATCACGACCGAAGGGTCGTGGGTTCTCGGCTCCACCGATCCCGCCTCCCTGTCCATCCGCGGCCGGTCGCTGCCCAGCGTCGATGCCGGGGGTTCCGCGTTGGCCCTGACGGCCGACCCCACCCGCTCGGGCGACCTCGTTGCTCTCGACGACGGTGAAGCAGGGAAGATCCTCGCCTCGGTGGACGTGGTATTCCCCGTCCTGCACGGCGCCTACGGCGAGGACGGCACGATCCAGGGTCTGCTCGAGCTCGCCGGAATTCCGTACGTCGGTCCCGGCGTACTCGCGAGCGCTGCCGGAATGGACAAGGAGTTCACCAAGAAGTTGCTTGCGGCCGAGGGGTTGCCCATCGGATTTCAGGTGGTGCTGCGGCCGGGTACCGACAATCTCACCGAGGAGCAGAAGTCCCGCCTCGATCTGCCGGTGTTCGTGAAGCCCGCGCGAGGGGGCTCGTCCATCGGCATCACCCGGGTCGCCGACTGGGCCGCCCTCGACGATGCCATCGCCCACGCCCGTGAGCACGATCCCAAGGTGATCGTCGAATCGGGGATCAGTGGACGTGAGGTGGAGTGCGGGGTTCTCGAATTCCCGGACGGCGAAGTCCGGGCCAGCGTCGTCGCCGAGATCCGGATGCCGGCTGCGTCGGGCAGCGACGAGGCGTTCTACGACTTCGACAGCAAGTACCTCGATGATGTGTGCGAGTTCGATGTGCCCGCGAAACTCGACGAATCGGTGAGCGAAGACATTCGCGCTCTCGCGGTGCGCGCCTTCGCCGCCCTCGACTGCCAGGGTCTCGCGCGTGTCGACTTCTTCGTCACCGAAGACGGTCCGGTCATCAACGAGATCAACACCATGCCCGGGTTCACCTCGATCTCGATGTATCCGCGCATGTGGGGAGCGATCGGAGTCGACTACGGCACCCTCGTGTCCACCCTGGTCGATACTGCGCTCGCCCGGGGCACCGGGCTGCGCTAGACGATGTGCGCGCCCGGCTTGCTGCGCTCGCTGTGGTTCACGGATTGGGGACGGGTGCGGGGTCCAGCGGCTTCTGTGGCAGAACCTTCGACACCGCATCCGACATTTCCTGCAGCGGCGTCGGCCCGACGCCCCGGGGAACGGTAAGCCCTACGTAGATCCCGCGGTCCACGGCGAACCAGCTGCTCGCGTCGATTCCTGCGCTCTCCCCGGAGATCTCGAACCACTGCACCCCGTTGATCACCTGCAATGACGACGCCTGGTCGAACTCTGCGGGACGGTCGAGGCCGCATCGCAGAACGAGTGGTTCACCCTCGGCCGGTTGCCACGCCGCGGTCGCCGCGGGTGCCGGTGGAGTGAGTTCGGCTCGCGTGTACTCGCCCAATGCGTCCGGGAGACCGGCCATCAACGCCGTGCACTCCGCGGAGGCAGCCGCGGGAGCGGGCACCGGACCCAGCGACACGGGGGATTTCGCAGGGTTGCGCCCGGCAATGACCGCGGCGACGACGATGCCGATCACCAACGCGACCGGAAGCGCCACCGCAGTGGCGATGAGAGCAGGATTACGCCGCTCGACGGGTTCGGTATCGGTAGCTGCGTCGGTCGGGCGCGATTCGTGTTCGGGCATGCTCAGATCGTCTTCGGCTTCTCGGGAATGTCGCAGGTGAGGGTGCGGGTGATACCGGGGACCCGGCGGATCTCCTGCGTCACCGGCGCGATGTCGTCGGCGCTGACCCGCGCGATCACGTCATACGGCCCGATCACGTCCTGCGCTGATTGCACCCCGGTGATCTGCGCGATCTGCGCCGCAATGGCCGAAGCTCGTCCGACCTCGGTTTGGATCAGGATGAACGCTTGCACTCTCGCTCCGGCCCTTCCCTGCTCCGCCCCGCATGGATCTCGGTAGAGTCGCGGGTGCTTCGGCGCGCTGATCGGTCACGTGCCGGAGAGTCCCGGCAACAGCTAAAAGGTACCGCAGTCGCACATTCCGTCGACCGGCCACACTGGCGCTGCGCCGGGTGATCCGACACAACGGCGCTCGTGGAGGCACACCATCACACCAACGGATACCCCGGGTTCCCCCGTTCCCCGCACCGTCGCGGATGTCGGGGAGTTCGCCGTGATCGACCGCGCCGTGGAGGGTCGCGTCCAGCCGCCCACCACACTTCTCGGCCCCGGCGACGATGCCGCGCTCGTCCGGGCAGGAGACGGCCGCGTCGTCGTGTCCACCGACATGCTGGTGCAAGGCAGGCACTTCCGGCTCGACTGGTCGTCTCCGCGTGAGGTCGGGCGCAAGGCGGTGGCCCAGAACGCGGCCGATGTCGCGGCGATGGGGGCGCGGCCCACCGCGTTTCTCGTGTCGCTCGGTCTGCCGCCGGATACCCCGGTGGAGGTGGCGGACGGTATCTCCGCGGGAATCTGGGATTCTGCCGAGGAACTCGGTGCCGGCGTGGTCGGCGGCGATCTGGTTCAGGCGGATTCCGTCGTGATCTCTGTCACGGTGCTCGGTGACCTCGCTGGGCAGCGCGCCGTCCTTCGCTCGGGCGCCCAGGCGGGCGACGTCGTCGCTGTCGCAGGCACGCTGGGTGCATCCGCCTGTGGTCTGGCCCTCTTCCTCGCGGAATCGACTCGGTTTCCCGGACTTCTCGCCGCCCACCGCGTACCGCACCCACCGTATGCAGCGGCGTGGACCGCCGCCGAGGCGGGCGCACACTCGATGACCGACATCTCCGACGGGCTACTCGCCGATCTCGGGCACATCGGCGCCGCGTCGGGAGTCGGGATGGCGCTCGCGCGGGACGACATCGCCGTGTCGCCGGACCTGGTGTCCGCAGCTGCGATCCTGGGGACCGACTACTGGGAGTGGGTACTGACCGGGGGAGAAGACCACGGTTTCGCCGCCACCTTCCCCTCCGGCGTGCCGCTACCCGAGGGCTGGCTTCGCATCGGAACGGTCCATGACGGGACGGGCATCACGGTCGACGGCCGGCGGTGGCCGGGGGCCTCCGGCTGGCAGAGTTTCTCGGTATAGGTTGCACCCATGGCTATCTACGCACTCGGCGAGCAGGAACCGGACATTTCCCCGGACGCTTACGTCCACCCCGACGCGGTAGTGATCGGGAACGTCACGCTCGCGGCGGGCGCATCGGTGTGGCCGCAGGCCGTGCTCCGCGCCGACTACGGCACCATCTCCATTGGTGCCGGGACCAACATCCAGGACGGCACCGTCATCCATTGCACGCCGATCGACCCCACCGTCATCGGGTCCGGATGCGTCGTCGGACACGCGGCACACATCGAGGGTTCCACGATCGGGGATAATTGCCTCATCGCGTCGGGTTCGGTGGTGTTGAACGGTTCGGTGATCGGGGCCGGTTCCGTGGTCGGGGCGGGCGCTGTCATTCCGTTCAAGTTCGAGGTGCCGCCGAGACGGATGGCACTCGGCGTGCCCGCCAAGATCCGAGAAGGCTACGAGGTTCCCGAGGGGCACGTGGAAATGAACGTGAAGATGTACTCGGCCAACGCGGCGTACTACCGCGACGCCCTGCGCAGGCTCGACTGATGGCTGCGCCGCTATCCGATCTGGTGGAGGCCGGCTGGGCCGAGGCTCTCGCTCCGGTAGCCGATCGCATCACCGAGATGGGTGCATTCCTCCGCGCGGAAATTGCCGAGGGCAGGGAGTATCTTCCGTCCGGCGACAACGTGCTGCGCGCGTTCACGCACCCCTTCGCCGAAGTGAAGGTGCTGATCGTCGGTCAGGACCCGTATCCAACTCCCGGGCACGCCGTGGGGCTCAGCTTCTCGGTGGCGCCCGACGTGCGACCCGTTCCCCGCAGTCTCGGCAACATCTTCGCCGAGTACAGCAAGGACCTCGGTTTTCCGACGCCGTCCACGGGAGATCTGACACCGTGGTCTCGTCAGGGTGTGTTGCTCTTGAACAGGGTCCTGACCGTCCAGCCGGGACTTCCGGCCTCCCATCGGCGGAAGGGGTGGGAAGCTGTCACGGAACAGGCAATTCGCGCGTTGGTGGAGCGAACCGAACCCCTCGTCGCCATTCTCTGGGGCCGGGACGCGTCCACCTTGAAGCCGATGCTCGCAGACGTGCCGACGATCGAGAGCGCTCACCCTTCACCGCTGTCCGCCTCACGAGGATTCTTCGGTTCACGTCCGTTCAGCAGAGCGAACGAACTGCTGGACAGCCTCGGCGCCGAACCTGTGAATTGGGAACTGCCCTAGCGTTTACGCCCGCACTTCCTTGATCGATGCGAAGTCTGCGCGTCTCTTCTCGACGAACGCATCGACGCCTTCACGTCCGATCGGGCTGTCCGCTGCGACGGCGATCGAGGCGGCCTCCGCATCGAGTTGCTCTGCCAGAGTGCGTGTGGTCGATGCGGAGAGCAGGGTCTTGATCCCGGAGTACGAGGAGGTCGGGCCCGCAGCCAGGGTTCGCGCGAGTCGAAGCGCCTCGTCCTGCACCACGTCGTCACCGACCAAGCGGCTCAGAATTCCGAGGCGTACGGCCTCGTCGCCGCTGAGAACCGCATCGGTCAGCAGGATTTCGCGAGCACGGGTGATGCCGACGATCCGCGGAAGAGTCCACGACATACCGCCGTCCGGCGTGTAACCGATCGAGGGGTACGCCGGCCGCATCTTGGTGCCGGGCCCGCCGATCGCGACATCGGCGAGGCAGGCGAGGCTCATTCCCGCGCCTGCAGCCCACCCGTGCACACCGGCGATCACCGGAACGGTCACCGCGTCGAGAGCGCGCACGAAGGCGTGGAAGACGCGCGCGATCTCGGCGACGTACTCGCTGCGCACGGGTGCGGCGGCGAAGGCGCGGACATTACCGCCGGCACAGAAGTTCGGCCCCTCGCCGACGAGGAGAACGCTACCGATCCGATCGCCCACGGCCTCGAGGGCACGTGTGCCCTGATCGAGGCCTTCGCCGTCCAGCGATGTGCCGTTGTCGGCGGTCGAAATCGTGATGCGGAGCACGCCCTCGTCGAGCTGTACTTTGCTGAGTCCATCGAGAGAAGTCACGGTTGCACCCTACGTGGCGCCCGACCCGGCATCACCAGGACCCGATGTGCTGCATCGATGCGACATGACGAAGCCCCCGGCACCGAGGTGTCGGGGGCTTCGGAACACACGCAGCGTCGGGGTCAGCCCCGAGCAACCTTTCCAGCCTTCAGGCAGGACGTGCAGACGTTGAGCTTCCGGGTGTTTCCGGGGGCAACTTCGGCACGAACAGTCTGAATGTTCGGGTTCCAGCGACGATTGGTACGCCGGTGCGAGTGCGAGACCGACTTACCGAAGCCGGGCCCCTTGGCGCATACGTCGCAGACGGCAGCCATAGTCGCGAACTCCTTCAAGATAGTGAACTGTGAAATTTAACTGGCCCCACGTAGGCAGGCCGCAGTGATCGCGGCCCTTACGAGGCAACCGTGCAAGAGTAGCCGCTCGAGTGCTGATTGGCCAAACTCGGCCGGATGACCGAGCACGTCAGACTCGATCGGCGTCCCGCGACTAGTCTGACGGCACCTTCGATTGAACCCGTGAGAGAGGATGCCAGTGGTTCCTGAGCACCCGATGGACGGCCGAGTCCTGACGTCGTGGGCGAGGACGGCGGTCGCGGGACTCGAGGCACGGTGCGAGGAGATCAACAGTCTCAACGTGTTCCCGATTCCGGACGCCGACACGGGAACCAATCTGCTGTTCACCATGCGGGCTGCCCTCGAGGCAATCGACAAGTATGCCGGGAACGACGGCCACCAAACGGACGTCCGTCAAGTGGCCATCGCGCTGGCCCGCGGCGCGGTGGCGGGTGCACGGGGCAACTCGGGAGTCATCCTGTCCCAAGTGTTGCGCGGCGTCGCCGAGGCAGCGGTCACCGGCGTCGTCGACACCAGGACCGTCCGGACCGGACTGTTGATGGCCACCAACCTGGTGACCGACGCGGTCAGTTACCTGGTGGAAGGAACGATCGTCACGGTCCTGCGTTGCGCTGCGGACGCGGCAGCGGAATTCCCGGACGATGCGCCTGTCGCCGACACAGCGCGCTCCGCGGCAGATGCCGCGGCCGCCGCACTTGCCCGCACGCCCGGCCAGCTCGACGCGCTCGGGACCGCCGGTGTGGTCGACGCCGGCGGGCTGGGGCTCGTCGTCATTCTCGATGCCTTCGTCGCGGCGGTCACCGGTGAGCGGCCCGTCCGCGCCCCGATCGCGCTGCGAGTGCCGCGCCGCCTGCCGTCCCCGGATTCAGGCACGGAGTTGTCGGACGTCGAGTTGCCGGACGCCGGCGACGACCTAGCGCATCGTGGCCACCACTCCGCCTGTGAGAGCTCACATCAGGATTTCGAGGTCATGTATCTGGTGGCCGACACAGACGAAGCCCGGATGGCAGAACTGCGGAACGCACTCGACGAGCTGGGGGATTCCACGGTAATCGTCGGTGACGGCGACGGGGGATGGTCGGTGCACGTGCACTGTGCGGACGCCGGGGCGGCTGTGGAGGCCGGTCTCGATGCCGGACGCGTACACAGGATTCGCGTCAGCAGTTTTCTCGTCGACGCGCGCGAACAGGGCAGGCTCCTACCTCCCGTCCGCACTCGCCCCGATCAGGACGATCGGGGCATCGTCGCGGTCGTCGCAGGCGACGGCGCGGCCGACCTCTTCTCCGGGGAGGGTGCGACCGTGCTCCGATGCGACGCCGCCCCCGTCACCCGCGCGCAGCTGCTCGGCATCATCCGCCAGCTGGGACGCCGCGAGGTGCTGGTCCTTCCCAACGGGGCGCTGTCGGCTCAGGAACTCGTCGCGGTGAGTGCCGCAGCCCGCGATTCCCGGCACGAGGTGCTGCTCCTCGCAACCTCGTCCATGGTGCAGGGGCTGGCCTCCCTCGCAGTGCACGATCCGGAACGCGAAGCGGTCGACGACGCTTTCGCGATGTCCGAGGCCGCGGCCGCCACCCGGTGGGGTTCGTTGCGCATCGCGCGGGAGCGGGCCCTGACCTACGTGGGCACCTGCGAACCGGGAGACGGTATCGGTCTGATGGGGCACGAGGTGATCGTGATCGAACCGGACGCGGTCGCCGCCGGGAAGCGTCTGGTCGACGTCGTCCTCGGGGCAGGCGGCGAACTGGTCACGCTCCTGATGGGCGCGGAAGCACCGGCCGGGCTGGACACGGAACTGGCCGATCACATCTCCCAGCGGCATCCCGGCGTCGAGGTGATGATCTACCACGGCGGACAACCGGGAGATCTGTTGCAACTCGGGGTGGAATGAGGAATTCGATGGCCACACTCGCCGACAGGCTCGATCACCTGCTGGGGCGTAAGACCGCCGACGCGCTGGAGGCGGCGTTCGACATTCGCACCGTCGAGGACCTGTTGCGGCACTACCCGCATCGGTACGCCTCCCAGGGCCGTGAACTTGCCGAGAAGGATCCGCCGGAGGGCGAGCACATCACGATCATCGCGCGGGTGTCGTCGGCGGCAATCGTGAAGATGAAGAACCGTCCCGGCAGCATGCTGAAGGTGGTTCTCGCGACCGATACGCAGAACGTCGACGTCACCTTCTTCAGTCCGCAGAAGGTCAAGCACGTCATCAAACCCGGTGTGCGCGCGATGTTCTCCGGCACCGTGAAGTATTTCCGCAGCAAGTGGAGCCTCACTCATCCGAGTTACCTGATCCTCCCGGAGCCTCGTGAGGGCGGCGACGACCCGGTGGTGAACGTCGGGCGGATTCGCGGGGCGGGGGATCTCGCGGGTATCGCCCGGGCCGCCCAGGAGCCGGGCGCGGGCGTCGACATGTCCGTGTTCGACCGCGCCCTGATCCCGCTGTATCCGGCGACGCGGGAGGTGGAGAGCTGGACGATCATGAAGTGCGCGCGGCAGGTCCTCGACCAACTCGACCGGATCGACGACCCGCTCCCCGAACGGATCCGTCACGAGCGCAACCTCATCGGTCTGGACGAGGCGCTCCGCCTCGTCCACCTCCCCGACACTCGTGACGACATCGAGAATGCGCACGACCGGCTCCGCTTCGACGAGGCCGCGGCCCTGCAGTTGGTGCTCGCTCGACGCCGGCACGACAACGCCGAGCGGGTGGCGCCCGAGTGCCCGCCGGTACCGCGTGGAATCGCGGACGAGTTCGAGCGCAGACTTCCCTTCCAGCTGACCGACGGCCAGCACGCCGTGGCCGAGGAGATCTCCGCGGATCTGTCCCAGCCGCATCCGATGAGCAGGCTCCTGCAGGGTGAGGTGGGGTCCGGTAAGACCATCGTTGCCCTGCGCGCCATGCTGCAGGTTGTCGATGCGGGGTATCAGTGCGCCTTGCTCGCCCCCACCGAAGTGCTCGCGACTCAGCATGCGCGTTCGCTGCGGGCACTGCTGGGCTCACTGGCGACGGCGGGCGAACTCGGCGCGGACGAGAAGGCGACCCGCGTAGCGCTGCTGACCGGGTCGATGCCGGTCGCTGCGAAACGAGCCGCGCTACTCGAGGTGGTGACCGGCGACGCAGGCATCGTCATCGGCACGCACGCCCTCATTCAGGACAACGTCGAGTTCTTCAACCTCGGCATGGTGGTGGTCGACGAACAGCATCGGTTCGGCGTCGAACAGCGCGACCGGCTCCGGTCGCGGGCGCGCGAAGGCCTGAGCCCGCATCTGCTGGTCATGACGGCGACACCCATACCCCGCACGATCGCGATGACGGTGCTCGGTGACCTCGACGTATCCACCTTGCGCCAGCTTCCGAAGGGTCGTTCGCCGATCAAGAGCAGTGTGGTACCGGCGTCCCAGAAACCGCAGTGGGTCGCACGCGCGTGGGAACGGATCCGCGAGGACGTGGCCGAGGGACGGCAGGCATACGTCGTCTGCTCGCGCATCGGTGACGGTGAGAAGGGCGACGGCGAGGACACTGTCGACGACAAGCAGCCCGACACCAAGTCGGCCGTGGAGGTCTTCGAGGAACTGGGCGGCACCGTCCTGCCCGACCTCCGCGTCGGTCTGCTGCACGGCAGGCTGCCCACGGACGAGAAGGACGCCGTGATGCGCGACTTCACGGCCGGCGACATCGACGTCCTCGTCTGCACCACGGTGGTCGAGGTGGGCGTCGACGTCCCGAACGCCACGATCATGGTGATCCTGGATGCCGACCGCTTCGGGGTCAGCCAGCTCCATCAGCTCCGCGGCCGGGTCGGCCGGGGTGCCCACCAGGGGCTGTGCATTCTCGTCACGGAGATGAATCCGGGTGCGCCTGCCTTTGGGCGCCTGCAGAACGTGGCTTCCACCAACGACGGCTTCGAACTCGCGCAACTCGACCTCGCGACCCGGCGGGAGGGTGACATTCTCGGGGCAGCGCAATCGGGTACCACCTCGACGCTGCGGTTGCTCTCACTTCTCGGCCACGAGGACGTGATCGCCGCGGCTGCCGAGTTCGCCCGGTCGGTGACTGCCGACGATCCGCGCCTGGAAAACCACCCGGGTCTTTCTGCGATGGTCACTTCGGCTCTCGATGCGGACCGGATCGAATTTCTCGAGAAAACGTGAGAAGTCGACGATCGACGTGAAGCAGTTACTTCCGGTCACGTAATTCTTCGCTGCTCTGTTTCGGGCCCATTGCAGAATTCGCACACGTCAGGGGCCGCTTTGTGAAGATTGCGGACGATCCTGCATAATGGGATACCGTTTCTCCGCCGCCGGAGTTGGCGGGGTAGTTTGCTCCAATGTTCTCCAAAGTCCTGGTCGCCAACCGTGGCGAAATTGCGATCCGCGCTTTCCGTGCCGCCTACGAACTAGGTGCTGGAACTGTTGCGGTGTTTCCGTACGAGGATCGGAACTCGATCCACCGTCTGAAGGCCGATGAGAGTTATCAGATCGGTCAGGAGGGGCACCCGGTTCGGGCGTACCTCTCGGTCGAGGAAATCGTCGCCGCCGCGAAGCAGGCAGGTGCCGACGCGGTCTATCCCGGGTACGGGTTCCTCTCCGAGAATCCGGATCTGGCTGCTGCGTGCGCGGAGGCGGGCATCACCTTTGTGGGCCCGTCCGCGGAGGTCCTCGAGCTGACCGGTAACAAGGCCCGTGCGATCGCGGCGGCGAAGGCGGCCGGCCTGCCGGTGCTGGCGTCGTCGGAGCCGTCGGCGGATGTTGACGAGTTGCTCGCGGCGGCGGAGTCGATGCAGTTCCCGATCTTCGTGAAGGCGGTCGCCGGCGGCGGTGGCCGCGGCATGCGCCGGGTGGCCGAGCGGTCCCAGTTGCGGGAATCGATCGAGGCGGCCGCGCGGGAGGCGGAGTCCGCGTTCGGCGATCCGACGGTGTTCCTCGAGCAGGCGGTCATCGATCCGCGTCACATCGAGGTCCAGATCCTGGCCGACGGTCAGGGCAACGTCATCCACCTGTTCGAGCGGGATTGTTCGCTGCAGCGCCGTCACCAGAAGGTGATCGAGCTGGCGCCGGCCCCGAACCTGCCGGACGAGGTGCGGGCGAGGATTTGCGCGGACGCGGTGGCGTTCGCGAAGGAGATCAATTATTCCTGCGCGGGCACTGTCGAGTTCCTCCTCGATACCCGCGGCAATCATGTGTTCATCGAGATGAACCCACGGATCCAGGTCGAGCACACGGTGACCGAGGAGGTCACGGACGTCGACCTGGTGCAGTCGCAGTTGCGAATCGCCTCGGGGGAGACCCTCGCCGATCTGGGCCTGAGTCAGGACAAGATCACGTTGCGTGGTGCGGCGCTGCAGTGCCGGATCACCACCGAGGACCCGGCCAACGGGTTCCGCCCGGATACCGGTCGGATCACCGGCTACCGCACCCCGGGCGGTGCCGGTATCCGCCTCGACGGCGGTACGTCGGTCGGGGCCGAGGTTTCGGCGTATTTCGATTCGATGCTCGTCAAGCTCACCTGCCGCGGCCGCGACTTCGACACCGCCGTCGCCCGGGCGCGCCGGGCAGTCACGGAGTTCCGCATCCGCGGGGTCTCGACGAACATTCCGTTCCTGCAGGCGGTTCTCGACGACCCCGATTTCAAGGCGGGCCGAGTCACCACCTCGTTCATCGAGGAACGCCCCCAGCTGCTCACGCTGCGCAGCTCCGCCGACCGCGGCACCAAGATCCTCACCTACCTCGCCGACGTGACGGTGAACAAGCCGCACGGGGAACGGCCGTCCGCGGTGTACCCGCGTGACAAGCTGCCCCAGATCGACCTGTCCACCCCGCCGCCGGACGGCAGCCGCCAGAAGCTGCTCGCCCTGGGGCCGGAGGGATTCGCCAGGGCGTTGCGGGAGCAGAAGGCCCTCGCCGTCACCGAGACCACGTTCCGCGACGCCCACCAGTCGCTGCTCGCGACCCGGGTGCGGACCAGCGGTCTGCTCGACGTCGCCGGGCACGTGGCCCGGATGACTCCCGAACTGCTCTCGATCGAGGCGTGGGGAGGCGCGACGTACGACGTGGCACTGCGGTTCCTGCACGAGGACCCCTGGTACCGGCTGTCGGCGCTGCGGGAGGCCGTACCGAACATCTGCCTGCAGATGCTGCTGCGCGGACGTAACACCGTCGGCTACACCCCGTACCCGGAGAAGGTGACGCGGGCGTTCGTGGACGAGGCCGCGGCCACCGGTATCGACATCTTCCGCATCTTCGATGCCCTCAACAATGTCGACCAGATGCGGCCGGCCATCGACGCCGTCCGCGAGACCGGTACCGCGCTCGCCGAGGTCGCCCTGTCCTACACCGGCGACTTGTCGAACCCGAACGAGAAGCTCTACACCCTCGACTACTACCTCCGCCTGGCCGAGGAGATCGTCGAGGCCGGAGCGCACATCATCGCGATCAAGGACATGGCCGGGCTGCTCCGCGCCCCGGCCGCGACCACCCTGGTCACGGCGCTGCGCCAGAACTTCGACCTGCCGGTGCACGTGCATACCCACGACACCCCCGGTGGCCAGCTCGCCACCTATCTGGCCGCCTGGCAGGCGGGCGCGGACGCCGTGGACGGCGCCTCCGCGGCGATGGCCGGCACCACCAGCCAGCCGGCGTTGTCGGCGATCGTGGCGGCGGCCGCGCACTCGGAGCACGACACCGGGCTCGACCTGCAAGCGGTGTGCGACCTCGAGCCGTACTGGGAGGCGCTGCGCAAGGTGTACAAGCCGTTCGAGTCCGGGCTGCCGGCCCCGACCGGCCGCGTCTACACCCACGAGATCCCCGGTGGGCAGTTGTCGAATCTGCGTACCCAGGCCGTCGCCCTGGGTCTCGGCGACCGTTTCGAGGACGTCGAAGCCAACTACGCCGCCGCCGACCGCATGCTCGGACGCCTGGTCAAGGTGACGCCGTCGTCGAAGGTGGTCGGCGACCTCGCCCTGCACCTCGTCGGATCCGGTGCCTCCACCGACGAGTTCGCGGAAAACCCCGCCCGCTTCGACATTCCGGATTCGGTCATCGGGTTCCTGCGCGGCGAGCTGGGCACCCCGCCCGGCGGCTGGCCCGAACCGTTCCGTACACGGGCTCTCGAGGGCCGCGGGCCGGCCAAACCCGAAGTCGCCCTGTCGGTGGAGGACGAGAAGGCGCTGTCCGGTACCTCCGCCGAACGCCGAGCGACGCTCAACCGGTTGCTTTTCCCCGGTCCAACCAAGGAATTCCTCGAGCACCGCGACAAGTACGGCGACACCTCCCAGCTGTCGGCCAACCAGTTCTTCTACGGCCTTCGGAGCGGCGACGAGCATCGGGTGCGGCTCGCCCCGGGTGTCGAGCTGATCATCGGTCTCGAGGCGATCTCCGAGCCCGACGAGCGCGGCTACCGCACCGTCATGTGCATTCTCAACGGCCAGTTGCGTCCGGTGTCGGTGCGTGACCGCTCCATCGCCAGCGAAATCCCCGCCACGGAGAAGGCCGACAAGAGCAATCCCGGCCACGTCGCCGCCCCGTTCGCCGGCGTCGTCACTCTCGCCGTCACCGAGGGGCAGCACATCGAGGCCGGCGATACTCTCGCCACCATCGAGGCGATGAAGATGGAAGCGGCCATCACCGCACCTCGCGGCGGAACCGTTACCCGCCTGGCCATCGGCTCCGTCCAGCAAGTCGAGGGCGGCGACCTCCTCGCCGTCGTCTCGACGAAGGAGTCCGCAAGCGAGTGACGGACGTTCGATGACCCGCATCATCGCGGGGCTCGCGGGCGGCCGACGCCTGCGGGTCCCGCCGAGCGGGACCCGGCCCACCTCGGACCGGGTCCGTGAGGCGTTGTTCAGTGCCCTGCACAGCCGGATGGATCTCGAGGGCGCCTCGGTTCTCGACCTGTACGCAGGTTCGGGGGCCCTGGGGCTCGAGGCGCTCTCGCGGGGCGCTGATCGTGTCCTGCTCGTCGAATCGGATGCGAAAGCTGCGGGGGTCATCTCGCAGAATGTGAGTGCGGTGGGATTGCCGGGTGCAGCGGTGCGGACGGCTCCGGTGTCCGCGGTGCTGGCCGGCACCGCCGATCGCGTGTACGACCTGGTTCTCGCGGATCCGCCGTATGCGGTGGATGACGGCGCGGTGCAGACGGTTCTGAGTGATTTGCGGGGGCACGGCTGGGTGGCCGACGGGTCGATCGTGGTCCTGGAGCGCTCGTCGCGGTCACCGGAGACGTCGTGGCCGGAGGGCTATGCGCCCGTCAAGGCGAAGAAGTACGGCGAGGCTCGGATCGAGCTGGCGACCTGCTACGGTCTGGACTCATGACTGGCGCTGTCTGCCCCGGATCCTTCGACCCTGTGACCAATGGTCATCTCGACGTAATCGGCAGAGCTGCCGCGCAGTTCGACGAGGTCATCGTCACGGTGATGATCAACAAGAGCAAGCGTGGCCTCTTCACGGTAGAAGAGCGGATCGAGATGCTCGAGGATTCCATCAGTGCACTGCCGAACGTGCGAGTCAGTTCCTGGCACGGCCTGCTCGTGGATTACGCAAAGCAGCAAGGGATCACAGCGATCGTCAAGGGTCTACGTGGCGCCAACGACTTCGACTACGAACTGCAGATGGCGCAGATGAACCAGAAACTCACTGGCGTCGACACGTTGTTCATTCCCACCAACCCTGCCTACAGCTACCTCTCCAGCTCACTGGTCAAGGAAGTGGCCACCTTCGGCGGCGACGTCACGGGAATGCTGCCCGAGAAAGTGCACGCCCGTCTGCTGACGAGGATCGCCGAGCGGGCCGCCGAGAGCTGATACCCGACACACCGGCCGTCACGGCACACCACTGGCGTCCCCATCCGGCAGACTTGCACGAAGAAGGCTGCGCCGACCTGCTGAGGTCATGAAAGATTGGGGTTGCTCGTGTACCGGGTTTTCGAGGCGCTCGACGAACTTGTCGCGATTGTCGAAGAGGCACGCGGTGTGCCCATGACCGCAGGCTGTGTGGTCCCACGCGGCGATGTTCTCGAATTACTCGACGATGTGCGCGATGCCATTCCCGGTGAACTCGACGACGCCCAGGACGTGCTGGACCACCGCGACAAGCTGGTCGGTGACGCCAGGTCCAACGCTGAAAAGACAGTCGCCAGCGCCAACGCCGAAGCTACGTCGACGATCGAGAATGCACGGGACGACGCCGATCGCATTCTCGCGGACGCAAAAGCTCAGGCCGACAGGATGGTCGCGGAGGCGCGTGCGCACGCCGAACAGCTGGTCGCCGACGCAGAGGCAGAATCCGAGGCGACCATCGCCGAGGGCCAGCGCGAGTACGACACTCTCACCACCCGCGCCCGGTCCGAGGCCGATCGCATGATCGAGGCAGGGAAGGCGTCGTACGAGCGCTCCGTCGCCGAAGGCACCGCCGAGCAGGAACGCCTGGTATCCCAGACCGAGGTGGTGCAGCAGGCGCATGCCGAATCCGCCCGGGTGATCGACGCCGCACACGCCGAATCCGACCGGCTCCGGTCCGACTGTGACCTGTATGTCGACACGAAACTCGCCGAGTTCGAGGAGTTCCTGTCCGGCACTATTCGCTCCGTCGGACGGGGACGCCAGCAGCTGCGGACGGGTTCGGGCGTGCCCGACTACGCTTCCGACTACGACGCAGACGACCGGCGGGCCGAGCGCCGCCGCTGACCGGCATTTGGATCATCTACGCCGATTGCGTATCGTGGAGTGGTTGCCCAAAGTCGTTCTCCTCATCTCGAAAGTGAAGTGTCTTGTCAACCCATCGCCGCAGCTCATCGCGTTCCCGTAGGGACGCGGATTTCGTGCTGGACACGGTCAAACTAGGCCGTCGTCCTGGTTCGATGCGCACTGTCGAACGGGTGGTGACGGCGCCGCGGCGCATCGGACTCGACATGATTGCGATCGAGGAGGGATCGGAGATTGATCTCGATCTCCGCCTGGAAGCCGTGTCCGAGGGCGTCCTGGTCACCGGTTCCGTCAGCGCCGACACCGTCGGCGAGTGCTCGAGATGCCTCGAGCCGTTCAGCGGATCTGTCGATCTCAGCCTCACCGAGCTGTTCGCCTACCCGGACAGCGCCACCGAGGAGACCACGGACGAGGATGAGATCTATCGCGTCGAGGACGACGAGATCGACCTCGAGCCCGTCATCATCGACGCGGTCGGACTCGCGCTTCCTCTGCAGCCGCTCTGCAGCGACGACTGCCAAGGACTGTGCCCAGAATGTGGCGTTCGCCTGGCGATTGCCGAATCTGGCCATGGGCATGACATACTTGATCCTCGCTGGGCTGGTCTTGCAGCCAAATTTGGCGTGGAATCAGATCCCAGCAAGAATCTTGTGAACAACGAAGCCGAGGAGAAGTAGAAGTGGCTGTCCCCAAGCGCAGAATGTCGCGATCCAACACGAGGTCGCGTCGCAGCCAGTGGAAGACCACTGTGCCCACCCTCGTTACCTGCCCCAACCGTGGCTGCGGCGAGAAGACGCTGCCCCACATCGCGTGCCCGTCCTGCGGCACATACAAGGGCCGCCAGGTCACTGCCGCCGTCTAGTTCGCCACGGAGAGGCGTCGTGACGAGCGACATCAGTAATACACCCGCCGGCGGCGAGGAGGATCATGCTTCCCTCCTCGCCGCTCTCGGCGTAGAAATCGAACCTTCGCTGCTCACGTTGGCGTTGACCCACCGCTCGTATGCCTACGAGAACGGTGGCCTTCCCACCAACGAGCGACTCGAGTTCCTCGGCGACTCCGTGCTCGGAGTCACCATCACCGAGCAGCTGTACCTTGCGCATCCGCAGAAGTCCGAGGGCGACCTCGCGAAGATCCGGGCGAGCATCGTCAACATGCATGCGCTCGCCGAGGTGGCTCGTGCACTCGGTGACGGCGGGCTGGGAGCGCATCTGCTCCTCGGCAAGGGCGAGGAGATGACCGGCGGGCGCGACAAGCCGAGCATCCTGGCGGACGGCATGGAGTCGATACTCGGGGCGATCCATCTGCAGCACGGGATCGAGACAGCGCGTCGAGTGGTACTCGACCTGTTCAGCGACCTACTCCAACGCGCTCCGCGTCTCGGCGCAGGGCTCGACTGGAAGACGAGCCTGCAGGAACTCACAGCGGAACGTGGTGTCGGTGTGCCCTCATACGAGATCACCGCAACGGGACCGGACCACGACAAGGAATTCACCGCCACCGTCGTGGTGGGCGGCAAGGCGTTCGGTGTCGGAATCGGCAGATCCAAGAAGGAAGCCGAGCAGAAGGCCGCGAGTACCGCGTGGAACGCTCTGTCCGACGGTGGTCCGGACGTAGCAGCCGACGACGTCAGTGCCTGAACTACCCGAGGTCGAGGTAGTTCGCCGCGGACTCGAACGGCACATTGTCGGAGCTTCGATCGATTCGGTCGACGTCCTCCACCCCCGTGCGATCCGGCGGCATCTTCTGGGCGCAGCGGATCTCGCCGGCCAGCTCACCGGCGAGCGAATTGCGCGAGCTGACCGCCGCGGAAAGTACTTGTGGCTGGTCCTCGAGCCCAGTGCCGTCGCGCTCGTGGTCCACCTGGGGATGAGCGGGCAGATGCTCGTGCAGCCACCCGAGGCCGTCACCGAGAAACATCTGCGCATTCGGGCGCGGCTCGATTCCGGGCTCGATTTGCGGTTCGTGGATCAGCGCACCTTCGGCGGATGGGCGCTCGCGCCTCTGGTCGATGTCGACGGCTCGCTCGTCCCCGATTCGGTTGCGCACATCGCCCGGGATCCACTGGACACGAGATTCGACTCTGCGGCGACCGTTACGGTGATGCGCCGCAAGCACACCGAGATCAAACGTGCTCTTCTCGACCAGACGGTGGTGTCGGGAATCGGGAACATCTACGCCGACGAGGCCCTGTGGCGCGCGCAGATCCACGGGACCCGCCTCACCGATCGATTGACTGCTGCGACCCTCCGCCAGCTGCTCGGGGCCGCTCGAGAAGTCATGCGCGAAGCCCTGGATCAGGGCGGCACGTCCTTCGATGCCTTGTACGTGAACGTGAACGGCGAGTCCGGTTACTTCGATCGATCGCTGTCCGCATACGGGCAGGAGGATCGTCCCTGCCCGCGGTGCGGCACTGCAATTCGTCGTGAGAAGTTCATGAATCGCTCGTCGTTCAGCTGCCCGAGGTGCCAGCCTGCGCCGCGGCGAAGTCCGCCGAAACGCCCTGCCTGAGCTCTTCATCGTGTCGCAGAGTCGATTTGGCCTCGAAATAGTCGCCGCCCTTGCGCTTGACGTCGTCCGTGCCCCACTCCCGGTGGTGCGGTACGGGTGCCATCCGGGGAATGTGCTTGCGGCAGTGGATATACGCCTCCTCCACGTCCACGACGACCCATCGCTCGGGCACCCGTCCCTTGGTGTGATCTGCTGGTAGATCCGAGATCTCGGAACGCAGGTCCGCGTCTTCCACGATCCGGGCGGAACCGTTGACGTGCAAGCCGATCAGGTCATGGACGAAGTCCACGAGGATGATTCCCACGTGTGGGTTTTCCCGGATGTTGCCGAGACTCGCCATCACTCCGTTGCCACGATATTCCGGATACGCCACCGTCTTCGGATCGATGACGTGCATGAAACCGGGTGCGCCGGCGCGCAAGCTGTTGTCACATTCGCCGGATGCGTCGGCGGTAGCGACGAACGCGAGTTCCTGGCGGCCGACGAAATCGATCATCGTCGGATTGAGGTGGTCGAGCACCTGGTCAGAGTAGAATTTCACGGCGCGATCCTCGGTGCCGTACTCGACTTGAAGGGTTCGCTCACCCGCGCTACCGATCTGGCCCATCTGCATTGCCCCGCTTACGTGTCGGTGTCATTGGTCGGTTCACCCTACGGTGCACCGATCGACCGTGCCGTGCTTCGGTGCCTGCAAATCCACAGCCCGCCTTACGACTGCCCGTCGGGAGGATGGACGCCCACGGTGCAGGTCCGTCGGCCCCGAGTGGCAGGATTGTGCGCATGGCAGAACAGACTTCCGACACGCCGGCCACGACCTCGTTGTGGGTCGAGCGAACGGGCACCCGCCGCTACACGGGACGCAGCTCACGCGGCGCCGAGGTCCTGATCGGCTCGGAGGGCGTCGAAGGTGTATTCACTCCGGGTGAATTGCTGAAGATCGCGCTCGCGGCGTGCAGTGGGATGAGTTCTGATTTCCCTCTCTCTCGACGGCTGGGTGACAACTACGACGCCACGATCCGGGTGTCGGGTGCGGCCGACCGGGAGAACGAGGTGTACCCGCAGTTGGACGAGGTCCTCGAACTGGACCTGAGCGAGCTCGACGCTGCCGCGCAGGAGCGTCTCGTCGCGCTGGTGGAGCGCTCGATCGACAAGGTATGCACCGTGGGCCGGACTCTGAAGACGGGAACGAAAGTCACACTGACCATCGAAAGCGACGCATGATGCGGCGTGAGCTGACCGCCCTCGCCGGAGGGCTGGTATTGAGCGCCGGCCTTCTCGTGGCCGCGCCCGCTGCTGCCGGACCGGCGTTCGCGCCGCCGGTCGGAGTGTGCACGCCCTGGTCGGTGTCCGAAGTGGTCTCCGGCGCGGGCATCCTCGAGAACCTCGCATTCGACGGGGCGGGAACGATGCTGGTGTCCCGGACCGGTCTCGTCGGCGGCGGCGCCCTGGACGGTGTGGAGCCGGACGGAACGGTCCGCTCGATCGTGCCCGATGTCGACGCGCCGGGCGGAATCGCGATGCATGGCTCCGACGCCTACTTCGCCACCGGAAATTCGTTCTCCGCAGGAGTTGCCGGGACGGAAAGTGGAACGATAGACGTCGTGAATCTCGACACCGGGGATACGCACACGGTGGCCAAGGGACTCGTCATGCCGAACGGGCTGGTGCGGCTCGGGAACGGCGACCTCCTCACCGCGCGGAATCTGGGGTCGGGCGCAGGAGTGACCCGTGTTCCGGCCGCGGATCCACACACACCCGAAGTGGTGCGTACCGACCTGGGAACCGTCGACGGCCTCGCTGCCCACGACGGGAACATCTACACGGTGACGACGTTCGATACGGCCACCACGTTGCGCATTCTGCGAGAGGACGACCTGACCGGCCCGGTGGTGTCGATACCGTTGCCAGGGGCCGGTCCGCTCAATGCCGCTGACGATCTCACCGTAGGACCGGACGGCATCGTGTACGTCGCGTACAACGGCGGCGGCAAGGTGGTGCGCGTCGATCCGGCGACCGGGGAGAGTTGCGCACTCGCGTCCGGGCTCCCGCTGGTGTCGTCGGTGCGGTTCGGCGCCGGGCCGGGCTGGAACGCGGACGCGCTGTACGTGACGAGTTTCACCGGAACCATTTACCGACTGGAACGGCCGTGACATGACGACGGAACGACTGACAGCGTGGGTTCACGGGTACGTGCAGGGCGTGGGCTTCCGGTGGTGGACGCGCGCGCGGGCGCTGGAACTCGGTCTCGTCGGTTATGCGGCCAACCAGGCGGACGGCCGGGTGCTGGTGATAGCCGAGGGCCCGCGCGACAAGCTGGACGCGCTGCTCGCACTCCTGCGTTCGGGCAACACACCGGGCACCGTGGACCTGGTGGTCGAGCAATGGGATTCCGCTCGCGGAGACGTCACCGGGTTCGTCGAACGGTGAACCGAAGGTAAAGTCGTCCGTCATGCATCTGAAGAGTCTGACGCTGAAGGGATTCAAATCCTTTGCGTCCGCAACGACTCTGCGATTCGAACCCGGTATCACGTGCGTCGTGGGACCCAATGGATCGGGTAAGTCCAACGTGGTCGATGCCCTCACCTGGGTGATGGGGGAGCAGGGCGCGAAGGCCCTGCGCGGCGGCAAGATGGAGGACGTCATCTTCGCGGGCACGGCGGGCAGGGCGCCGCTGGGCCGCGCCGAGGTCACGCTGACCATCGACAACTCGGACGGCGCACTCCCCATCGACTACTCCGAGGTCTCGATCACCCGTCGAATGTTCCGCGACGGTGCAGGCGAATACGAGATCAACGGCAGTTCCTGCCGGCTGATGGATGTGCAGGAATTGCTCAGCGACTCCGGCATCGGACGGGAAATGCACGTCATCGTCGGGCAGGGGCGTCTGGCGTCCATCCTCGAGTCGCGGCCCGAGGACCGGCGTGCGTTCATCGAAGAAGCAGCGGGAGTGCTCAAGCACCGCAAACGTAAAGAGAAGGCCGTCCGCAAGCTCGACTCCATGCAGGCCAACCTCGCCCGGCTCAACGATCTGACGGCCGAGTTGCGTCGACAGCTCAAGCCACTGGGGCGGCAGGCGGAGGTGGCTCGGCGCGCGCAGACCGTGCAAGCCGACCTTCGCGATGCCAAGCTGCGGCTCGCTGCCGATGACCTGGTGACCCGCCGGGCGGAGCTGGCGAATCAGGCGCAGGACGAGAAGAGAGCCCGTGAGCAGCACGATGCCGTCACCGAGGCACTCGACGGGGCCACTCTCGAGCTCGGCCGTCACGAGCAGGAGCTGTCGCGGCTGACGCCGGGCGCCGAGGCGGCAGCCCAGACGTGGTTTCGGTTGTCCGCCCTCGCTGAGCGCGTCAATGCCACCATTCGGATCGCGCGCGAACGGGCACGGCATCTCGATTCGGAGCCTTCGGCACATCGCGGTCAGGATCCCGACGAGATGGAGGCGCGTGCCGATCGGCTCGCCGCGGAGGAACAAGAACTGGCCGAGGCCGTCGAGATGGCGCGCGCGGCACTCGACGCGGCCAAGGAGCAGCTCGCCGCGGGGGAGGAGGCTGCCGCCGAAGCGGAACGCGCGCACATGGCCGCCGTCCGTGCCATCGCCGATCGCCGGGAGGGGCTTGCCCGGCTGTCGGGCCAGGTCGACACCCTGCGGACTCGCGCCGACTCGGTGGACGCCGAGGTGTCGCGGTTGACGATGGCGATCGAGGAAGCCAGGGCGCGCGGCGACGCCGCGCAAGCCGAGTTCGAAGTGGTCCAGGACGAGATCGGTGACCTCGACGCGGGGGAGGTCGGACTCGACTCCCACCACGAGCGAGCGGTCGAAGCGCTGCGCCTGGTCACCGAGCGTGTCACCGAACTGCAGAGCGCCGAACGCGCGGCAGGTCAGGAAGTGGCATCGCTTCGCGCCCGGATCGACGCCCTGTCGATGGGACTCGAACGCAAAGACGGGGCAGGCTGGCTCGTCGAGAATCGCCGCGATGACGGCATTGCGGGACCACTCGGCGGCCTCATCACCGTAGAGAAGGGGTACGAAGGCGCGGTCGCAGCGGCGTTGGGTCCGGCAGCCGATGCCGTCGTCGCCGACTCACTCGATGCGGCCCGCGCAGCGGTCGGCGCGCTGAAAGATACCGACAGCGGACGGGCCGCTCTGGTGATCGGAAGTGACCGGATTCCCTCGTCCGGTGCCTCGCTCGCCCTCGGCGCTCGTTGGGCGGCCGACGTCATCGAGTGCCCTGCCGAGCTCCGAACAGGCCTGTTCGCGCTCCTCGCCGGTGTAGTTGTGGTCGACTCGATCGACCACGCCGTCGAGATCGTCGACTCGGCACCGGAACTGCGCGCCGTCACCCGGGACGGAGACCTGCTCGGTGCCGGGTGGATCAGTGGCGGTTCGGACAGGCAGCCCAGCACTCTCGAGGTTCAGGCCGCGATCGACAACTCGGTGAGCGATCTGGCTCATGCCGAACGGCGTGCCGAGGAATTGTCCGCGGCGTTGTCGGGAGCGCTTGCCGAACAGGTCGCCCGACAGGAGAACGCCGAGCAGACCCTCGCCGCCCTCAACGAGTCCGACGCCGCGATGTCCGCCATCTACGAGCGGCTCGGCCGCCTCGGGCAGGCGGCTCGCGCGGCACATGCCGAATCCGATCGCCTCACCCGGCAGCGGGAGAAGGCGGAAAGCGGGCGCGAGGAGACCCTGGCGGCTCTCGCCGAACTCGAAGAGCGGCTGCGCCTGGCTGAGCAGGACGCCACGCCCGGCGGCGCCGAATCGGGTGGGTCCGACTCCACGAGCTACGAGCGCGAGATGGCGGCCGCTGCGCTCGCCGAAGTGCGCGCCGTCGAGGTGGAGGCCCGGCTCGCGGTTCGCACGGCCGAGGAGCGGGCGGAGTCGGTGCGCGGAAAGGCGGATTCGCTGCGCCGGGCAGCGCAGGTGGAACGCGACGCCCGGGCGCGTGCGGAACGTGCGATGAAGGCGCGGCAGAACGCTGCCGCTGTCGCGGCTGCGGTGGCCGAATCGGGACAGCGGGTGGCCGACCATCTCGGCGAGGTGGTCGCAGCGGCGATGGCGCACCGCGACGAACTCGCCCGGTCGCGCACCGAGCGGACCGAGCAGCTCGAGCAGGTCAAGGAGAAGGTCCGTCAGTTGACGGCACAGCTCGCTTCACTGACCGACGCCGTCCACCGCGACGAGGTGGCCCGCGCCCAGGCCGCGACGCGCATCGAGCAGCTCGAGGAATCGATCCTCGAACAGCACGGCATCGGGTTGGACGACCTGATCGCCGAATACGGGCCGGATGTGCCGTTGCCGCCCTCGCCGCTGGAGATGGAGGAGTACGAGCAGGCGAAGGAGCGGGGGGAGCAGGTCACGATGCCTGCGCCAATTCCCTACGACCGGGCTGCGCAGGAGCGTCGCGCGAAGCGTGCGGAGAAAGATCTGGCGACACTCGGCAAAGTCAACCCGCTGGCCCTCGAGGAGTTCGCGGCACTCGAGGAGCGGTACAACTTCCTGTCGACTCAGCTCGAAGACGTCAAGACGGCCCGCAAGGACCTGCTCGGTGTCGTCGCCGATGTGGACGCCCGGATCCTGCAGGTGTTCACCGAGGCGTACGCCGACGTCGAACGGGAGTTCGTGCAGGTGTTCGCGAAATTGTTCCCCGGTGGTGAAGGTCGGTTGGTGCTCACCGACCCGTCCGACATGCTCACCACCGGCATCGAGGTCGAGGCCCGTCCGCCCGGAAAGAAGGTCAAACGACTGTCGTTGCTGTCGGGTGGGGAGAAGTCACTGACCGCGGTCGCCATGCTGGTCGCGATCTTCCGGGCCCGGCCGTCACCCTTCTATGTGATGGACGAGGTCGAGGCCGCGCTGGACGACACCAACCTGCGTCGTCTCATCGGCTTGTTCGAGCAGCTGCGGGAGAAGTCGCAGCTGATCGTCATCACCCACCAGAAGCCGACGATGGAAGTTGCGGACGCTCTCTACGGTGTGAGCATGCGCGGTGACGGCATCACCACCGTCATCTCCCAGCGTCTGCGGGGTCAGGACATGGCAGCCGCCGGGACCTGATCTGGGGTTCGGTGGGAGCCCTCGCACGTGGGAAGGCACTGCGCGGGCGAAACCGGAGCCTGAAACAATGGGCGACGTGACTACCGGAGCCTGGATTGCCATCGCGGCCGCATTGGCCGTTCTTCTCGTCGTTCTCGTTGTCGGATCAGTGCTGTACCGGCGACGCCGGATCTCCCTGAAGGCGCCCGACACGCCACAGATCGCCGCGGAGAAGGACCGGTCGGGCGGCTATCGGGCAGGCACCGGTTTCAGTTTCAGTGAAGGGTCGACGGCGACTGCTCCGCCGCGTGAACCCGCGCCGGCGCCACGACCCCCGGCCCCGACACCGGCGCCCACTCCCGAGGTGGTCCCGCCCGCGAAGCCGACGACGACGCCGGACGAGGTGATTCCGGCTCCCGAAAAGCCCGCGGACACGGATTCCGTGATCACACCCGAGCCCGTGGTCGCGCCGGAACCCGTGGTCGCATACGAGCCGGTGGTCGCACCCGAACCCGTGGTCGCACCTGAGCCGGTGGTCACGCCGGAACCGGCAGCGCCGCCCGTGCCCGCGCTCGACGAGATCGCCCCGACCGAGGGCCGACTCGACCGCCTGCGCGGTCGGCTGTCCCGCTCTCAGTCCGCTGTCGGGAAGAGTCTGCTGGGCCTGCTCGGTGGCGGCGACCTCGACGAGGATTCGTGGGAAGAGGTCGAGGACACTCTTCTGATCGCGGACCTCGGCTCGGCGACCACCACGAAGGTGGTCACCGCGCTGCGTGAGCAGATGGCGGCGCGGAGCGTCCGTACCGAGGCAGACGCGCGGGCACTGCTGCGCGAAGTGTTGATCGCTGAGCTACGGCCCGAGCTCGATCGATCGATTCGTGCGCTGCCGCACGATGACCACCCTGCGGTCCTCTTGGTCGTCGGAGTCAACGGCACCGGCAAGACGACCACCACCGGCAAGCTCGCGCGTGTTCTCGTTGCCGACGGCAGACGCGTCCTGCTGGGGGCAGCGGACACGTTCCGCGCCGCGGCTGCGGACCAGCTCCAGACGTGGGCGGAACGCGTGGGCGCCGAGGTGGTTCGGGGCAAGGAAGCAGCGGATCCGGCTGCCGTCGCATTCGATGCCGTGTCGAGGGGCATCGAGAACGGCGTGGACGCCGTGCTGATCGACACCGCGGGCCGCCTCCACACCAAGACAGGATTGATGGACGAGCTCGGCAAGGTGAAGCGGGTGATCGAGAAGAAGGCGTCGGTGGACGACGTGCTTCTGGTACTCGATGCGACGATCGGCCAGAACGGTCTGGCGCAGGCACGCGTGTTCGCCGAGGTCGTCGACATCACCGGAGTGGTGCTCACGAAGCTCGACGGCACGGCCAAGGGTGGCATCGTCTTTCAGGTGCAGCACGAACTCGGTGTTCCGGTGAAGCTCGTCGGACTCGGCGAAGGCGCCGACGATCTCGCCCCGTTCGAGCCGGGTGCATTCGTCGACGCCCTGCTGGGCTGAGCGGAACGACCTCACAAAACCTGGAATTGCCGCGACGAAACCTGTACGCAACACAAATGGGTGATGCGTTCACCTGCGCGAAACAGTGCAGTGGCACGGCTGAAACACCGCATGAGCACCCTTCTTCTCAGGTCGTCAGCCAGCAACGGGCTGGGCTGAGAAGGAGGAGGCTCAAGGTGGATTTCCCCACTATCGGTGCACCGGACACCGGGGACACAGCGTGGATGCTGACCAGCGCCGCGCTTGTGTTGCTCATGACTCCGGGTCTTGCGTTCTTCTACGGCGGCATGGTTCGTGCCAAGAGCGTGCTGAACATGGTCATGATGAGCGTCAGCGCCATGGGCGTCGTCGGCATCCTCTGGGTGCTCTACGGCTATTCCATCGCGTTCGGTGAAGACCAGTCGAACCTCTTCGGTGACCCGTTCCAGTACTTCGGCTTGAAGGGACTGATCGGCGGCTCGTACCTCGCGGAAACCGATGACGCCGGTTCGGTCATCGCCGATTCGGCGATCCCCCTCGTCGGAACGATTCCCGCGACGGTCTTCGTGGCCTTCCAGGCCATGTTCGCCATCATCACCGTTGCACTGATCTCGGGTGCCGTCGCAGATCGCCTGCGCTTCGGTCCCTGGCTGCTGTTCGCCGGCCTCTGGGCGACGGTCGTGTACTTCCCGGTGGCGCACTGGGTCTTCGCCTTCGACGGCGTCACCGCCGAGACCGGTGGCTGGATCGCCAACAAACTCGCCGCCATCGACTTCGCCGGTGGTACGGCCGTGCACATCAACGCCGGCGCCGCCGGACTCGTCCTCTGCATCATCCTCGGGAAGCGCCGCGGCTGGCCGGGCACGCCCTTCCGCCCGCACAACCTGACCTTCGTGATGCTCGGCGCAGGCCTGCTGTGGTTCGGCTGGTTCGGCTTCAACGCAGGTTCTGCCGTCGGCGCCAACGGAATTGCCGGAGCGACCTTCATCACGACCGTCGTCGGAACGTGTGCAGCGATGCTCGCGTGGCTTCTCGTCGAACGCATCCGCGACGGCCATGCGACCACCCTCGGTGCCGCGTCCGGAATCGTGGCCGGTCTGGTTGCCATCACCCCCTCCTGCTCGTCCGTGAACGTCCTCGGCGCGTTGGCGATCGGTGTTGTCGCCGGTGCCCTCTGCGCACTCGCCGTCGGGCTCAAGTACCGCTTCGGCTTCGACGATTCACTCGACGTGGTGGGAGTGCACCTCGTCGGCGGCATCGTCGGAACTCTGATGGTCGGACTCGTCGCAACCACAGAGGCACCCGCGGGCGTCGACGGACTGTTCTATGGTGGAGGTTTCGATCAACTTTGGCGTCAGGCAGTGGGCGCCGGAGCAGTACTGCTTTACTCGCTCGTCGGTACGGCCATCGTTGCGTTGATCGTGAAGTTCACCATCGGTCTGCGGGTCAGCGACGAGGGTGAATCACTGGGAGTGGATGAGTCGGAACACGCAGAAACGGCTTACGATTTCGCTGCACTCGGCGGAAATTCGTCAACCGCTCGCGTGTCCGGCAAGGAGGGATGAGGAAATGAAGCTGATCACCGCAATTGTCAAGCCGTTCACTCTCGAGGACGTCAAGACGGGACTCGAGCAGGCGGGCGTCCTCGGAATGACCGTCAGCGAGGTCCAGGGTTACGGCCGCCAGAAAGGTCACACCGAGGTCTACCGCGGGGCCGAGTACTCGGTCGATTTCGTACCGAAGGTTCGAGTCGAGGTCGTCGTGGACGATGCGGCAGTGGACAAGGTCGTCGAGGTGATCGTCGAAGCAGCCCGCACCGGAAAGATCGGTGACGGCAAGGTGTGGGTGTCACCCGTCGAGTCGGTCATCCGGGTACGCACCGGGGAACGCGGCGCGGATGCGCTCTGACCCCAACGGGTCCGGTAAGACCGGCCCTGGTCCCGTCGCGAAGGCGACGGAACCAGGGCCGGTTGCGTCAGGCGGATCGAACGAAGCTGCGGACCTGGCCCGCGCACGCCGACAGCTCCTCAGCGGCGGTTCGGAGAGCACCCCGGGGGCGAGGGGAGGACACGGCCGAAGGCTCGACGCGCCTGCGCTCCGGCACGCCCTCGTCGACCTCCACGAATTCTGGCTGACCACGAAAGGCGCCGAACTCGGTATCAAGCCCGACTGCGGGTTCGCGCTCGTCGCGGTCGGCGGGCTCGGCCGCCGCGAGCTGCTGCCTTACTCGGACCTCGATCTCGTGCTCCTCCACGACGACATGGATCCTGCCGTGGTGTCGCGGGTTGCGGACCAGCTCTGGTATCCGCTGTGGGACGCGCACATCAAACTCGACCACAGTGTCCGCACCATCCCGCAGGCGTTGCAGGTCGCATCCACGGATATCACTGCCGCACTGGGGATGCTCGAGGCGCGGCACATCGTCGGCGACGTCGAATTGAGCAACCTGCTCATCAGCGGCGTCCGGCGCCAATGGCGCACCGACATCCGCAACCGCTTCGACGAGCTGATCGCCCAGACCAGGTCGCGGTGGGAACGTAGCGGCGAAATCGCCCATCGCGCCGAACCGGACCTCAAGAGCGG
Source organism: Rhodococcus sp. USK13 (assembly GCF_018343855.1). Lineage (NCBI taxonomy): Bacteria > Bacillati > Actinomycetota > Actinomycetes > Mycobacteriales > Nocardiaceae > Rhodococcus > Rhodococcus sp. USK13. The sequence goes on from NZ_CP069242.1 coordinate 3,727,673, forward strand.
TCGCGGTGGACTGCGGGACGTACAGCTGCTCAACGCGCTGTCCATCGCGCAGCTCACCGACGGCATGCCCGGACTCGGACCCGAATCGCCCGGTGGGGGACTCGCATTGGCGCATCGTCGTCTCCTCGACGTGCGTACCGAGCTGCACCGGGTCGCGGGACGCCCCCGTGACCAGCTGCGGGCCCAGGACGCCGACGAGATCGGCGCGGCGCTGCGGATCGGGGATCGTTTCGATCTGGCCCGCATGCTCAGCGACGCCGCCCGCACCATCAGCTACTCGGTGGATGTCGGGGTGCGGACGGCGGGAAATGCCCTGCCCCGCCGTGGTCTCGCGCGACTGCGGAGGCCGCCTGTGCGGCGACCTCTCGACGAGGGTGTGGTCGAGCATGCCGGCGAAGTGGTTCTGGCGCGCGATGCCCGGCCCGGCAAGGACCCCGGTCTCGTCATGCGGGTGGCGGCAGCGTCGGCCACCACAGGCATGCCGATGTCCGCTTCGACGCTGAACCGCCTGGCCGACCACGCGCCGGAACTGCGGGAACCATGGCCCAAGGAGGCGGTCAACGACCTTCTGGTCCTCCTCGGCTCGGGAAGCAGGGCCGTCGCCGCGATCGAAGCGCTCGACCGTACGGGACTGTGGGGGCGGCTTCTGCCGGAGTGGGGAGCCGTCCGCGACCTACCGCCGAGGGACGCCGTGCACACGTGGACGGTGGATCGTCATCTCGTCGAAACCGCGGCGTACGCGAGCGGTTTCACCACGCGCGTCGCCCGGCCCGACCTGCTGATGCTCGGCGCTCTGCTCCACGACATCGGGAAGGGGCGGGGAGGTGACCACAGCGTCGTGGGAGCCGAACTGGCGATCCAGATCGGTAAGCGGCTCGGGCTGTGGCCGTCGGACATCGCGACGTTGACGGCGATGGTGCGCCATCACCTGCTGTTGCCGCAGACCGCGACCCGACGCGACCTCGACGATCCGGAAACGGTGGAACGGGTCGTGGAGGCGCTCGGCGGGGACGGGGTACTCCTGGAGCTGCTGCACGCGTTGGCCGAGGCCGATTCGCTCGCGACGGGTCCCGGCGTGTGGGGCGACTGGAAGTCGTCGCTCATCGGGGAGCTGGTCCGCAGGTGCCGCATGGTCATGGCGGGTGAGGATCTTCCCGCGCCGGATCCGCTCGATCCGGAACATGTCGCGCTGGCGGCGGGCGGTGGGGTCCATGTCGCGCTGAACCCGGCCGACAGTCCCCACACCTACGTGGTCACCGTGATCGCCCCCGACGAGCGCGGACTGTTGTCGAAAGCCGCCGGAGTGCTTGCGCTGCATTCCCTTCGGGTCTATTCGGCCTCGTTGGGCAGCTCCGGTGATTCGGCCGTCAATTCCTTCGTCGTGTCGCCGCGCTTCGGAGCACCGCCGCAGGCAGGGCTGCTCAGGCAGGAGTTGATCCGAGCGCTGGCCGGCGAACTGGATCTGCTGGAGATGCTCACGGCCAAGGAGGACGAGGCCCGCGAGAGCCAGCGCGTCGCGGCGGAGGAAGAGCGGGGAGACGCCGTTCCCGTGTTGTACGCGCAGGCCCCGCCGCGGGTCCTCTGGTTCGACACCGCGGTCCCCGGCGAGGTGATTCTCGAACTGCGTGCGGAAGACAGGCTGGGTCTCCTGTGCCGGCTGGCCGCCGCGTTCGATACCTGCGGCGCGGACGTCCGGTGGGCGAAGGTGACGACGCTGGGATCATCGGTCGTCGACTCGTTCTGCCTCGATGTCGGCGATCACGACACGCGGGCGAGCAGGGAAGAGGTCGAGCGCGCCATCCTCGGCGTCGTTCCGCTGCCGAAGCCGAAGAAGCAGGAGGGCAGCGGGCGGGAGTGATCGGCCGGACCGGAGCGGTTACGCTGGTGCCCGAGAATATCCACCGCATACTCGCACGACTTCAGGAGCGCACTCGGTGTTCGAATCCCTTTCCGACAGGTTGACCGGAGCCCTCAAGGATCTGCGTGGCAAGGGTCGCCTTTCCGGGGCCGACATCGACGCCACGTGTCGTGAGATCCGGTTGGCTCTGCTCGAGGCGGACGTCGCGCTGCCCGTGGTGCGCGCGTTCATCGCGAGGATCAAGGAGCGGGCCAAGGGCGTCGAGGTGTCCGCGGCGCTCAATCCGGCGCAGCAGGTCGTCAAGATCGTCAACGAGGAACTCGTCGGGATCCTCGGCGGTGAGACCCGTCGACTTGCGTTCGCCAAGACACCGCCGACCGTGATCATGCTCGCCGGTCTGCAGGGTTCGGGTAAGACCACTCTCGCCGGCAAGCTCGCCAAGTGGCTGCGCGATCAGGGGCACACCCCACTGTTGGTGGCGTGCGACCTGCAGCGTCCGGGTGCTGTCACCCAGCTGCAGATCGTCGGTGAACGCGCAGGCGCCGCCGTGTTCGCGCCCCACCCGGGCACGTCGATCGGCGGCGGTGACAACCCGCTCGGGATCACCGCGGCAGACCCGGTCGAAGTCGCGCGGTCCGGTATCGACGAGGCCCGCAACAAGCAGTACGACGTCGTCATCGTCGACACCGCGGGGCGCCTGGGTATCGATGCAGATCTGATGGCGCAGGCCGCGGGCATCCGCGATGCTGTCGATCCGGACGAAACTCTCTTCGTTCTCGACGCGATGATCGGCCAGGATGCGGTCAGTACCGCCGAAGCCTTCCGTGAAGGCGTCGGATTCACGGGTGTCGTGCTCACCAAGCTCGACGGTGACGCTCGCGGCGGCGCGGCTCTGAGCGTCCGTGAGGTCACCGGACAGCCCATCCTCTTCGCCTCCACGGGTGAGAAGCTCGAGGACTTCGACGTCTTCCACCCCGACCGGATGGCCAGCCGCATCCTCGGCATGGGTGACGTCCTCAGCCTCATCGAGGCGGCCGAGCAGCACTTCGATGCCGAGCAGGCCGAGGCCACCGCGCAGAAGATCGGCTCGGGGCAGCTGACCCTCGAGGACTTCCTCGAACAGATGATGGCCGTCCGCAAGATGGGGCCCATCGGCAACCTCCTCGGGATGCTTCCCGGCGCCGGTCAGATGAAGGACGCCCTCGCCAACGTCGACGAGAAGCAACTCGACCGGGTGCAGGCCATCATCCGGGGCATGACACCGGCGGAGCGCGAAGACCCCAAGATCATCAACGCTTCGCGCAGGCTGCGGATCGCCAACGGCTCGGGCGTCAAGGTGTCCGACGTCAATCAGCTCGTCGACCGCTTCTTCGAAGCCCGCAAGATGATGGCGGCGATGGCCGGTCGGATGGGCATGCCCGGATCCCGCAAGCCGCAGCGCAGCAAGAAGGGCAAGAAGGGCAAGAAGGGCGGGAAGGGTCCGACGCCGCCGAAGGTGCGCGGAGGATTCCCCGGGGGCATGCCGGGTGGTTTCCCCGGAATGCCCGGTGGCCTTCCGGCAGGCATGCCGGATTTGTCGAGCATGCCGAAGGGGCTGGACGAGCTACCGCCCGGTCTCGAAGGCATCGACCTGTCGCAGTTGAAGCTGCCGAAGAAGTAGAGCGATGAGCGCACTGCACTTGCGGGGTATCGGCCTGCCCGGCGAACAGCCCGTCGAATACTGGGTGGATCAAGGGGTCGTTTCCACCGAGCCGATCGCCGGTGCCGAGACCATCTGTGATTCGGGGTGGATCGTTCCCGGACTGGTCGATGCGCACTGCCATGTCGGCATCAAGTTCGGCGGCGGCGGTGGTGAGAGCATCGAGGGGCTGATCGCGCAGGCGGAGACCGAGCGCGATGCCGGTGTCCTCCTGATCCGCGACGCCGGGTCTCCCGTGGACACCCGATTCCTCGACGAGCGGGTCGACCTGCCGCGAATCGTCAGGGCAGGTCAGCACATTGCCGCGCCCAAGCGATACATTCCGGGGCTGCCGGTAGACCTCGAGGACGAGGAGCAGTTGCCGGCCGAGGTTGCGCGGCAGGCGCGCGCCGGTGACGGCTGGGTCAAGCTGGTCGGTGACTGGATCGACAGGTCGATCGGTGACCTCGCACCCTTGTGGAGCGACGACATTCTGGTGGAAGCCATCGCCGCCGCCCACCGAGAAGGCGCACGGGTCACGGCCCACGTCTTCGCCGAGGACGCGCTTCCCGGTCTGATCAACGCCGGTATCGACTGCATCGAGCACGGTACGGGGCTCACCGACGAGACGATCGAGCTGATGGTGGGGCACGGCACTGCCCTCGTCCCGACGCTCATCAACATCGCTACCTTCCCCGAGATCGCCGACTCTGCGACGCGGTACCCGGTGTACGCGGCTCATATGCGGGACCTGCACTCGCGGGTGAAAGACACGATCGGCGCGGCCCACGAGGCCGGGATTCCGATTTACGCGGGCACCGATGCCGGCGGATCCATCGTGCACGGCCGGATCGCCGACGAGGTCGAGGAGCTCAAAGCCGTCGGGCTGTCGCCGACCGACGCGCTCGGCGCTGCGTGCTGGAACGCCCGGACCTGGCTGCGGCATCCCGGGCTGGAACCGGGCGCACCCGCGGATCTGCTCGTCTACCGGGACGACCCACGTACCGGAAGCGACGCCCTCGCCGCACCCGACATCGTGGTACTGCGCGGAAATGTCGTCAAGACGCGATGACCTGGTTTTACCCTGACGGTGCTCGTCTGGCAGAATGATCCGCTGTTCGTCGCATCCGGTTCCGTACCGCGCGGCGGTCACAGGTGAGAGGCAAAACCGGACGCACTATTCCTGTGCGTCGCTGAATTGCACGTGACAATGTGTGCACTTGGTGTGCGCACCGAAGGAGAAGTACAGCAGTGGCTGTCAAGATCAAGCTCACCCGGCTCGGCAAGATCCGGAACCCGCAGTACCGCATCGTCGTTGCCGACGCCCGCACCCGTCGCAACGGCCGCGCGATCGAGACCATCGGCAAGTACCACCCCAAGGAAGAGCCCTCGCTGATCGACATCGATTCCGAGCGGGCGCAGTACTGGCTGGGCGTGGGCGCGCAGCCCACCGAGCCCGTCGAGGCACTCCTGAAGATCACCGGCGACTGGCAGAAGTTCAAGGGCCTGCCGGGTACCGAGGGCACTCTCCGTGTCAAGGAAGCCAAGCCGTCCAAGCTGGAGCTGTTCCAGGCTGCGCTGGCGCAGGCCGAGAACGAGCCGGTGTCCGAGGCCATCACCCCGAAGAAGAAGAAGGCCAAGGCCGATGACGCCGAGGCTGCTGCCGACGCGTCGGGTGCAGAGGCCGAGAACTCCGAGGCTGCTGACAAGTGAGTGCCGTCGTCGCCGATGCCGTGGAGCACCTCGTTCGTGGCATCGTCGCCAATCCCGACGACGTTCGTGTCGAGCTGATCACCGGGCGTCGGGGGCGCACTGTCGAGGTTCACGTCAATCCTGACGACCTCGGCAAGGTCATCGGACGTGGCGGTCGCACAGCGACAGCGCTGCGCACGTTGGTCTCCGGTATCGGTGGCCGCGGGATCCGTGTCGACGTCGTCGACACCGATCAGTAGCGGCCGCACAGCAGTGGAGCTCGTCGTCGGCCGTGTCGCCAAGTCACACGGCATCAAAGGGGAAGTCGTCGTCGAGGTTCGCACCGACGAACCCGAACAGCGTTTCGCTCTCGGTGCCGTGCTGCGGGGACGGAAGCCGCGCGAGCAGAAGCTCACCACGTACACGGTAGAAGCCGCCCGGGAGCATTCCGGGCGGCTTCTGCTGCGCCTCGAGGGTGTAGCGGATCGTGCTGCCGCCGATGCGTTGCGCGGCACGCTCTTCGTCATCGACAGTGCGGAACTCGAACCGTCCGAGGACCCGGACGAGTTCTACGATCACGAACTCGAGGGCCTTGCCGTTCGGCTGGCGGACGGCACTCCGGTGGGTACCGTCGTCGAGGTACTGCATTCGGCGGCAGGCGAACTCCTGTCCGTCCGTCGTGAGGGGGCGCCGGAATTACTCGTTCCGTTCGTCGCCGCGATCGTGACCTCGGTGTCCGTTGCGGACGGCGTCGTCGAGATCGACCCACCGGAAGGGTTGCTCGACCCTGACTTCGGTGAATCTCCTGTCGGCGAATGAGCCGGTAACCATGCGTCTCGACGTGGTCACCATCTTTCCGGAGTACCTCGAGCCCCTTCGCGCTGCCCTGCTCGGCAAGGCGATCGACAAGGGACTCCTCTCGGTAGACGTGCACGATCTGAGGAACTGGACGCACGACGTCCACAAAGCTGTCGACGACTCGCCCTATGGCGGCGGCCCCGGAATGGTCATGAAACCCAGTGTGTGGGGACCGGCCCTGGATGACGTCCTCGCCCGGGGCGGGGACGACGCCGACACACTTCTGGTGGTCCCCACACCGGCGGGCGTCCCCTTCACCCAGGCGACGGCGGAACGCTGGGCAGGGGAGCGCCACATCGTTTTCGCCTGTGGGCGATACGAAGGCATCGACCAACGAGTCATCGACGACGCTGCCCGGCGCGTGCGGGTCGAAGAAGTCAGCATCGGCGACTACGTCCTCATCGGGGGTGAGGCGGCAGTACTCGTCATGGTCGAGGCCTTCGTCCGGCTGGTCCCCGGTGTCCTGGGCAATCAGCAGTCACACCAGGAAGATTCGTTCAGCGACGGGCTCCTCGAAGGGCCGAGCTACACCCGGCCTGCCACGTGGCGCGGACTCGACGTCCCACCGGTGCTCTTGTCGGGTGACCACGCCAAGATCGCGCAGTGGCGCCACGAGCAATCGTTGCAGCGCACCGCGGAGCGCCGGCCGGACCTGTTGCCCTGAGTCAGCCCAGCGGCTGTCCCCGGTCGTCGATGCCCCGCGCACCGGATCTGTCCCCGGAGGCGACGGCCGGCATGAAACGCCGCTTTCGCACTCCCGACCGCCTCACCGCCGACGAGGGTGTCCCCCGGTAGCGGTAGGGTCCATTTTTGTGACTCTGAAGACCGTGAACCAACGCATTGCCGAGGAGCTCGACGTCCGGGAGGGACAGGTCGCGGCCGCCGTGGACCTCCTCGACGGCGGGGCCACCGTTCCCTTCATTGCCCGTTACCGCAAGGAAGTCACCGGAACCCTCGACGACGCTCAGCTTCGCCAGCTCGAAGAGCGGCTCCGCTACCTGCGTGAGCTCGACGAACGGCGTGTCGCGGTACTCGAGTCGATCGACTCGCAAGGCAAGCTCGACGACCAGTTGCGCGGACAGATCATGACGGCCGAGACCAAGGCTCGGCTCGAAGACATCTATCTGCCCTTCAAGCCGAAGCGGCGCACCAAGGCGCAGATCGCCCGCGAGGCGGGTCACGAGCCTGTCGCCGATGCGCTGATCACAGACCCCGCCACCGACCCCGCGTCCTACACGGCCGAGCAACTCGAGGGTGCGCGAGCGATTCTCGTCGAGCGTTTCGCCGAGGACGCCGATCTGGTGGGCGATCTGCGCGAGCTGATGTGGACGCGCGGCAAGCTGGTTTCCGTCGTCCGCAAGGGCAAAGAGACAGAAGGCGCGAAGTTCGCCGACTACTTCGAGTTCTCCGAGCCGTTCACCACCCTCCCCTCGCACCGAATCCTTGCCGTGCTGCGTGGTGAGAAAGAAGAGGTACTGACGCTCACGCTGGCTCCGGACCGGGATGAGCCGGTTCCCGGTGAACCGACCGTCTACGAGGGCCGAATCGCAAGCCGGTTCGGGATCGCCGACCGTGGCCGGCCGGCCGACAAGTGGTTGCTCGACACGGTGCGGTGGGCGTGGAAGACGAAGCTGCTCGTCACGCTGGGCATCGACGTCCGGATGAGGTTGCGTCAGTCGGCAGAGAAGGACGCTGTCGACGTCTTCGCCAACAATCTCCGCGACCTGTTGCTCGCGGCGCCGGCAGGCACCCGCGCCACGATGGGTCTCGACCCGGGTTTCCGCACCGGAACGAAGGTGGCCGTCGTCGACGCGACCGGCAAGGTAGTTGCGTACGACACCATCTACCCGCACCAGCCCCACAACAAGTGGGACGCCGCGCTCGCCACCCTCGCCGACCTGGTGGCTCGCCACGGCGTGGAGTTGATCGCTATCGGAAACGGCACCGCATCGCGTGAGACCGACGCGCTCGCCACCGAACTGATCGCGAAGTCCGGTGCCACCAACCTCACCAAGATCGTGGTGTCCGAGGCCGGCGCGTCGGTGTACTCGGCATCCGCGTACGCGTCGCAGGAACTGCCTGACCTCGACGTCTCCATCCGCGGCGCCGTGTCGATCGCCCGTCGACTGCAGGACCCCCTCGCGGAGTTGGTGAAGATCGACCCCAAGTCGATCGGTGTGGGGCAGTACCAGCACGACATTTCGGAGACGCTGCTCGCCCGGTCCCTCGGCGCTGTGGTCGAGGACGCGGTGAACGCGGTCGGTGTCGATGTGAACACGGCGTCCGTGCCGTTGTTGTCCCGCGTGTCCGGTATCGCAGGCTCCTTGGCCGAGAGCATCGTCGCGCACCGGGACCAGAATGGCCCGTTCCGGAGCCGCAAGGGACTCAAGGATGTCGCTCGACTCGGGCCCAAGGCGTTCGAACAGTGCGCCGGCTTCCTCCGTATTCCCAACGGCGACGATCCGCTCGATGCGTCCAGCGTGCACCCGGAGGCGTACCCGGTGGTGCGCAAGATCGTCGGCGCCAGCGGCAGCGGTGTGCGCGACGTCATCGGCAACACGGCGGTTCTCCGCAGCCTCAATCCCGCAGACTTCGTCGACGACCGCTTCGGACTGCCGACGGTCACCGACATCATCAGTGAGCTGGAGAAGCCCGGGCGCGACCCGAGGCCGGAGTTCAAGACGGCGACGTTCGCCGCGGGCATCGAAAAAGTGGCGCACCTGAAGCCCGGGATGACACTCGAAGGAGTGGTCACCAACGTGGCAGCGTTCGGCGCCTTCGTCGACATCGGCGTGCACCAGGACGGTCTCGTCCATGTCTCCGCCATGTCTCACAACTTCGTGAAGGACCCGCGCGACGTCGTGAAGTCGGGCGATGTGGTGAAGGTGAAGGTGCTCGAGGTGGACGAGGCGCGGCAGCGCATCGGGCTGACCTTGCGGCTCGATGACGAGGTGGGCGCGGCGGCGCGCAAGAGCGAGGGCCAGCGCGGCGGGGGACAACGGCAGGATCGCCGCGGGGGCGGTAAGCCCCAGCAAGGTGGCCGCGAACGCGGCGGCCGGGATGCGCGCCCGGCCCCCGCCGGTGGCTCGATGGCGGATGCTTTGCGGAAGGCAGGCTTCGGCAAGTAATCAGCACCGTGTCTGATCAGCACCGTGTCTGATCAGCACCGTGTCGGGCACGAGCATTCGCTTTTCGATGGAGTGACCAGTTCTTTGCTGGGATAGTGGATGTCCATGTACGAATGGCTGGATCGGGAGATCGTCGGGCACGGGCGCCTGCCCCTGCTCTTCTTCCTGCTGGGGTTTCTCGGGGCCTTCCTCTTCATTCGACTGAGCGTCCGGATGATCCGCGCGGAGGTGTCGTGGTGGCCGGGGAATGTCAAGCCCGGCGGGCACCATGTGCACCACGTCGTCTTCGGTGTAGTCACCATGCTGATCTCGGGTGTCGCGCTCGTCGCCGTCTACGTGGACGGGACACAGACCACCGGCGCGGTGCTCGCCACCTTCTTCGGAATCGGCGCCGCACTGGTGCTCGACGAGTTCGCACTGATCTTCTATCTGCAGGACGTGTACTGGGCCGACGAGGGGAGGGCGTCGGTGGACGCCGTCTTCGTGGCGATCGCCGTCACAGGCCTGCTGCTGCTCGGACTCAGACCGCTCGAGTTGATGGACGTCACCAGCTTCCGCGACTCACCCGACCCGTGGGTCCGGGTGGCGATCGGCGTGCTCTCCGTGGTCAATCTGCTCATCGCCGGCGTGGTGCTGCTCAAAGGGAAAATTTGGACCGGGCTGCTGGGTCTGTTCATTTTTCCGATCCTCTTGGTCGGCGCCATCCGGTTGAGCAGGCCGAGCGCGCCGTGGGCCCGCTGGCGATACACCAGCAAGCCCAAGCGGATGCTTCGCGCGCTCGAGCGCGAACGGAAATTGCGCCGACCGGTGATCCGGGCCAAGATCTTCGTGCAGGACTTCATCGCGGGGACCCCGAGCGCCGAGCACGTGAAGGAAGCTGCCGAGCACGCCAAGGTGGCCGCGGAGGCGGAACTCGACGAGGTGGTGCATCCGGCGCCCCCGCCGATTTCGTCACGCGCGGTCGCGTCTGGCACAATGGACGGGTTGCCTGGACCAGGCAGCATTACGTGAACTGGGCACGAACCAGACGAGCAACGGCGTTCCTCGAACGTTCGGGTGCCGCTCGGTTCCTCTGCTCCTGCGAATACGCAAGGATGGAACACCGATGAACACGCTCGATTTCCTGGACAAGAAGTCCCTCCGCGACGACATCCCCGACTTCCGTCCCGGTGACACCCTGAACGTGCACGTCAAGGTCATCGAAGGCTCCAAGGAGCGTGTGCAGGTCTTCAAGGGTGTCGTCATTCGCCGCCAGGGCGGCGGCGTCCGCGAGACCTTCACCGTCCGCAAGGTGTCCTTCGGCGTCGGCGTCGAGCGCACCTTCCCCGTGCACAGCCCCAACCTGGCCCAGATCGAGGTCGTCACCCGCGGTGACGTTCGTCGCGCCAAGCTGTACTACCTCCGCGATCTCCGTGGCAAGGCTGCCAAGATCAAGGAAAAGCGCTGAGCTTTCCCAGAAGCCCGGCACTGCGTTCGCGCAGTGCCGGGCTAATCTGATTTCGTGACAGATTCTTCGAAGGAGCGGGCATTGTCGTCGGAATCCGATACCACCGGCGATCCCGCGGTCGCATCCGCCCCTGCGGGTGCGACAAAGCCGGAGAAGAAGCCCCGCTCTTTCCTGCGCGAGTTGCCGATCCTCATTCTGGTCGCGCTCGTGCTGAGTTTTCTTCTGCAGACCTTCATCGCCCGCGTCTATCTCATCCCGTCGGAGTCGATGGAACCCACCCTTCACGGATGTGCCGGGTGCACCGGCGACCGCATCGTCGTCGAAAAGGTCGGTTACCACTTCGGTGAACCTCAGCCGGGTGACGTCATCGTCTTTCGTGGTCCCGACTCCTGGTCGCAGGATTTCGTCTCCATTCGTTCCTCGAATGTGGTGGTTCGCGGCGCACAAGAACTCGGTTCATTGGTCGGCCTCGTGCCGCCGGACGAGAACGACCTGGTCAAGCGAGTGATTGCCACCGGCGGCCAAACCGTCGAATGTTGCGACGAACAGGGACGCATCCTCGTCGACGGCAAACCCCTCGACGAGCCGTACGTCGTGACGGACTTCCCGTTCGTGCCCGGTTCGCAGGCCTGCGACACCGCGCTGAAGTCGGCGCGCTGCTTCGGTCCGGTTACCGTCCCGGAGGGGCACGTGTGGGTGATGGGTGACAACCGCAGCAATTCGGCGGACTCGCGATATCACGTCGGCGACGACATGCAGGGCACCATTCCGCTCGACAACGTCATCGGCAAGGCGGTCGTTATCGCATTGCCACCGTCGCGGATGGGCACCATCAGCTCCCCCGATATTCAGGGCAAGTGACTTCCTGGCCGCCACGTATCGTCATCCGCAGGTCGGCTGGTCTGCGGACGATGGAATCGGCCCTCATTCGTAGCGGGCTGGGGCCGGTGGCGGGCGTGGACGAGGCGGGCCGGGGAGCATGTGCGGGTCCACTCGTCGTAGCGGCCTGCGTCCTGGCCCCCAAGCCCTATCCCGCCCTGGCTCGGCTCGACGATTCCAAGAAGCTCACCGAACGGACGCGTGAGGAGCTCTACCCGGCTATCACCCGGCTTGCCCTGGCATGGAGTGTCGTGTCCATTTCGGCCGAGGAGGTCGACCGCATCGGAGTACACGTTGCCAACATCGAGGGCATGCGTCGGGCGGTTGCCGGGTTGTCCACCACGCCGGGTTACGTCCTCACCGACGGTTTCCGCGTGCCGGGTATCCCCGCTCCCTCCTTGCCGGTCATCGGCGGTGACGGCGCGGCGGCATGCATCGCGGCCGCGAGCATCCTGGCGAAGGTCACCCGCGACCGCGTCATGGTGGAGATGGACGACGAGTATCCGGGTTACGGGTTCGCGATCCACAAAGGCTATTGCACATCCGCACACACGAGCGCGCTCGAGGCGTTGGGCCCCTGTCGCGAGCACCGCCGGTCGTGGGCGAACGTCGCCGCGGTACGGAACCGAGTGCAGGGCACCGCGGCACCGAGTGGATAACCGTTCGGAAAGTGCGAGATGATGACTATTCACACCAGAGCAGGAGGACTCCGAGACCGATGAGTGCCGAGGATCTCGAGAAGTACGAAACCGAGATGGAGCTGTCGCTCTACCGCGAGTACCGGGACATCGTCGGTCAGTTTTCTTATGTCGTGGAGACCGAGCGCCGGTTCTATCTGGCCAACTCGGTGGAGTTGCTGCCGCACAACGCGGATGGTGAAATCTACTTCGAGCTGCGCATGTCCGACGCGTGGGTCTGGGACATGTATCGGCCCGCGCGGTTCGTGAAGTATGTCCGGGTCATCACCTTCAAGGATGTGAACATCGAGGAACTGGACAAACCTGACCTACGGCTGCCCGACAACGGGTTGTCCTGAGGTTTCGTCCACGTACGATCAGCCGATGGCCGAACAGAGGCGCGTTGCGCTCGCTCTGGGCAGCGGGGGAGCGCGCGGTTATGCGCACATCGGAGCGATTCAGGTGCTCGAGGAGCACGGTTTCGAGATCGTCGGGATTGCGGGGTCGTCCATGGGCGCTCTTGTCGGGGGTGTGTACGCGGCCGGAAAGCTCGACGACTTCACGCGCTGGGCGTTGAGCCTGACTCAGCTCGATGTGATGCGCCTGCTGGATCTGTCGGTCTCGGCTCCCGGTGCCATTCACGCGGAGAGAATTCTCCAGAGAGTTCGTGAGGTACTGGGCGAGGTCCGGATCGAGGACCTTCCTATTCCGTATACCGCGGTCGCGACCGATCTGGCAGCGGGACGATCGGTGTGGTTCCAGCGGGGGCCTGTCGACGCCGCGATCCGAGCATCGATCGCCATCCCCGGAGTTATCACGCCGTCCGTGCTCAATGGTCGCGTGCTTGCCGACGGCGGGGTGCTCGATCCGTTGCCCTTGGCCCCACTCGTGGCTGCGGGGCCGGCGCTCAGAATCGCGGTCAGCCTGGGTGCCGACGACAGGGAAAACCGGTCTCAGGCTCCCGAGAACGCGAGCGCGGACTCGCGACCTGTCGACGAGTGGCTCGCGAGGTTCCGCCGCAGTACTGCCCAGCTCCGTGAACTGGATATCATGCGATCGGTCGTCGGCCGATTCGGTACTGCCCATGCGGAGCTCGATTCGCTGGACGACACGGTCGAGGTGCCGGGCGGGGACAGCGTGAATGCGGGCGGGGCGATGGCTGTTCCCAAGTTCAGCCGATTCGCAGTGATGAACCGCTCGCTGGACATGATGCAGGCAACACTGGCTCGATACCAGCTCGCTGCGTACCCACCGGACGTCCTCGTCCGCATTCCGCGCACCGCATGTCGCAGTCTCGACTTCCATCGCGCGGCGGAGATGATCGAACTGGGTCGCGCCCGCACCGAAAGTGCTCTTGCTGACGCCGGACTGACTGCCACGGTCGAGGACTCTGCCGGCTTCACCGGATCGGACACCGGCATGTCGGGGACCTAGCCCCGCTCCGAACCGAGGTCGTACGTCGAGCCGTCCCGGCGAGTCACGCGCAGAGCGAGGATGCCGTGGGCGTTCATCATCCGGCACACGTCGTCGCGATCGTCGTAGAAGACGCTCACCCGTAGCTCCCGGCACTTGTCGAGTTTCAATTCGGGCGCTTGGCGCGGATGGTCGAACCTGACCTCGTACACCGGTATGGCGGTACTGAATCCCAGTGTTCGAACGTCACGTTCGACGGTGCCTGCGGTGCGATCCCCGACGGCGGAGATGATGACCACGTCGTGGCCGGCCGACCGATGCATGTCGGCGAGCTCGCGAAAATACTCGGGATAGTGGCTGATGACCTGCCAATAGTCGAATCCGACCACCATGGCGCCGACTCTCCTTCTCGTTCTCCGGTGCACGTTCTTTCGTCCAGCATTCCGCCCGGTGCGGTCGGCCGCCAGTGAAGTTCGAATCGTGAGCGTGTTTTCCGAGCTTGACACGATTGACCAGCGGTTCGAGTGCTGATCCGAGGCGTAGATCGCCTAGTTGTCCACAACCTGTGGTTGCTCCACAGGTCAATCTTTTCGACCAGTTCGCAGGGTCCCGCACGATTCGCCCGGCGGCACAGTGATGGAGGGGCGCGGTCCGCATCGGTGGACCGCCGGGGAGTCGACGGAGGCTGCGATGGCGCACAATCTTGCGCTCGGCGCACATGGGGAGGATCTGGCGGCCCGGTATCTCACCGATGCGGGTATGGAGATCGTCGACCGCAACTGGCGGTCGCGGTACGGGGAGGTCGATCTCGTTGCAGCAGAGGGTGACTGGCTCGTATTCGTCGAGGTGAAGACACGCCGCGGTCTCGGTTTCGGTAGCCCGGCCGAGGCGGTGACGTTTTCCAAGCAGCGAAGGATCCGATTGCTGGCGGTGGAATGGCTGCGCGACTCGGGCCGGCATTGGTCCCGGGTGCGGTTCGATGTCGTTGCGATCATGGTGAACCGTGCCGGGGAACCACAGATCGAGCATGTCCGGGACGCGTTTTGATGGCGCTGGGGCGCGCGCATTCGGTAGCGGTGACGGGGGTGGACGGTCAATTGGTGGAAATCGAGGCGGACATCGGACGCGGTCTTCCGGCCGTGCACCTCGTGGGACTCCCGGACACGGCGCTACAGGAGGCGCGCGACCGAATTCGCGCCGCCGTGACGAATTCGGGCGAACAGTGGCCGGATTCGAAGGTCATCCTGGCCTTGTCGCCGGCGACCTTGCCGAAAGTCGGGTCCGTATACGACCTCGCACTGGTGGCGGCGGTGCTCGATGCGGCCAAGCAGGTCAAGCGTGATCGGCTCCGTGAGACGGTACTGCTCGGCGAACTCGCGCTCGACGGCCGGCTCCGTGCGGTGCGCGGTGTGCTCCCAGCGGTGCTCGCGGCCAAGAACGCGGGATGGTCGACGGTCGTGGTACCCGTACAGACCTTGCCCGAGGCCGGGCTCGTCAGCGGGATCGAGGTCCTGGGCGCGCGTGATCTGCGGTCCGCTGTCGCATGGATGCGCGGCGAGTACGAACTCGAGTATCCCGAACCGACGGAGCGTCTGATTCAGCCTGTGCGCGGCGACCTCACCGAGGTGGTCGGTCAAGCGGAGGCGCGCTGGGCCATCGAAGTCGCCGCGGCCGGTGCGCACCACCTCATGCTCACCGGCCCACCCGGAGTCGGCAAAACGATGCTCGCACAGCGGCTTCCGGGCATACTGCCACCGCTGACCGAAGACGAATCGCTCGAGGTGACCGCGATTCACTCGGTGGCGGGCCTGCTGCCACCGGATAGGCCACTGATCGACGCCCCACCCTTCATCGCGCCACACCACACGGCTACGGTCAGCGCTCTCGTCGGCGGGGGCAGTGGCGTCGCGAGGCCGGGCGCCGTGAGTCGTGCACACCGGGGCGTGCTGTTTCTCGACGAATTCGCCGAAATCGGCACCAAGGTACTCGAGGCCCTTCGTACGCCCCTGGAGGACGGCGAGGTGCGGATCGCCCGCCGGGACGGTGTGGCGCGCTACCCCGCTCGTTTCCAGTTGATCCTCGCCGCGAACCCGTGTCCGTGTGCCCCGGCCCGTGAGGCCGACTGCATCTGCGCTCCGACGGCGAGGCGGCGGTATCTGGGGAAATTGTCGGGGCCGCTCCTCGATCGTGTGGACCTGCGTGTGCGGATGCAGGCGGTGGCGACCGGCGCGTTCATCGACGAGATCGGTGAGAGCACCGAAAACGTCCGCCGGCGGGTGGCCGATGCCCGCGCCGCGGCCGGGGAGCGCTGGTACGACCACGGTTGGCGTACCAACGCGGAGGTGCCGGGGCCGGCTCTGCGCCAGAAGTTCCGCTTGTCCCGGCCCGCACTCGCACCGGTGGAGCGTGCGCTGCAGAAGGGAATGATCACCGCGCGTGGCGCCGATCGGGCACTGCGGGTGGCATGGACGGTAGGCGATCTGGCCGGTCTCGCGATGCCCGGACCGGAGCAAGTGGTGACCGCCTTGGGATTTCGTGATCGGAGTTTTCAATGACTGTGGAGATCCGCGGCGGTACCGACAATCGGCCGGGTGCGCACGATCCGCGTCGGTTGGCCTGGGCCTATCTGTCGAAGGTGGTGCAAGGTCCGTGCCCGGCGCTGTCGCGACTCGTCGACGAGGTGGGACCGGAGGAGGCTGCGCGCGCGGTACGTGAACGGGATCTGTCGGAGTTGCTGGGGGAGAAGACTGTTGCGCGGGCGCACGTAGATACTGCTGCCCACGACCTCGATCTGGTGACCGGGATGGGTGGTCGGCTCATCACTCCCGACGACGACGAGTGGCCACAGTGGCGGCTACTCGGGTTCGACACTCTGTCGGCGTCGCGGGAGGACGGCGCGCCGTTTGCGCTGTGGGTGCTGGGTTCACGTTCGCTGACCGAGCTGACTGAACGCGCGATCTCTGTTGTGGGCACCCGCGCGGCGAGTGGCTACGGCGAACACGTCACTGCAGAGCTGGCGGGTGACCTCGCCGTCGACGGCTGGACCATTGTGTCGGGGGCGGCGTTCGGGATCGATGGCGCCGCGCATCGGGCGGCGTTGGGTGTCGGTGGTCTGACCGTGGCAGTGCTGGCATGCGGAGTGGACCGGGCGTATCCGGCCGGTCATGCCCGCTTGTTGCGCCAGATCGCGCAGAACGGCGCGGTGATCAGTGAGTATCCGCCGGGGACGACACCGGCGAAGTACCGATTCCTTGCCAGGAACCGGCTTGTGGCGAGTTTGTCCGACGGTGTCGTCGTGGTGGAGGCAGGGTGGCGCAGTGGTGCCCGGAACACGGCGAGTTGGGCGCGCAAGCTCGGGCGCCCGGTGATGGCGGTGCCGGGGCCGGTGACGTCGGTGTCCTCGACAGGGTGCAATCGCATGATCCGGGAGGGGGAGGCTCGTCTGGTGGCGAATGCGGTCGACGTGGTCGACGAGGCGGGTCCGATCGGGTTGCGTGCGGGAGTTGATGGTGATGTCGAACGCGATCTCGATGCCGTGCGTGCTCTCGACGGACTGTCGGGGGATGCATTGGTGGTGTATGAGGCGTTGCCGGCGCTCGGTGCCAGCGGAGTGCGAGAGCTGTCGGAGGCCTCCGGTATCGCGGTCGAGAAGGTGCGGGCGGTGCTGCCGATGCTCGAAATGGAAGGTTTCGTGGACTCCGGCGACACGGGGTGGTCGCGGCAGTGATGAAGATGGTCGGCGCTTCGTTCGGTGACGGGAAGCGCGAGTCGAAGCACCCGATCGGCTACGAGCTGAGGTACAACCTTCGTAGTGCTACCTCCCAATCGCAGACGAACCGGGCAAGGTTCGGGATCACGTAAGGAGTGAGACATGGGATCAGCGGGTGATCTGTGGCGGAACTTCGTCGCACACGTCTTGAGCTTGTTGATTGCGTCCGGCTCGTAGAGCCGAAAGCGGTGGGTCCGATCCTCTTCGGAACGGGTCGGAGTCCCGCTGTGCGAGGACGTTGGTTACCCCTCCTGTACCGTAGTTAGGTAAGACTAACCAACTTGATGTGTAGTGGAGAGGTGACGCATGGCCAAGCCGAGTGCCACATTGACCGTTCGCCGGACCGAGTGGCTGACCCCCCACATGGTTCGCGTTTTCCTGGGTGACCCAGGATTCGACAGCTTTGTGCCCAACGCGTTCACCGACGCCTACGCGAAGCTCGAGTTCGGCCCCAGCGAACAGCCCACGCTCCGCACATACACGATCCGCTCGGTGAACTCTGTCGAGCGCGAGATCGCCATCGACTTCGTGGTCCACGGCGATGCCGGCGTCGCAGGGCCGTGGGCGGCAGCCGCCACGGCGGGTGACACTGTGCGGCTTCGGGGTCCCGGCGGCGCCTTCGCTCCGGACACCGCGGCCGACTGGTACTTGTTCGCCGGCGACGAGACCGCGATCCCCGCCATCTCGGCGTCGGTCGAGAAGCTCGACGCGGCAGCGAAGGGTTACGTCTTCCTCGAGGTGGCAGGACCGGAAGACGAGGTCGGCTTCGACGCACCGGCAGGGGTCGACATAGCGTGGATACACCGCGGTGACACAGCAGACCGAATCGGTGACGACGCGTCCGGAGACAGCGCGCCCCTTATCGGGGCGGTGAAGAACGCCGACTGGTTGTCCGGCAATCCGCAGGTCTTCATCCACGGCGAAGCGCAGGCCGTCATGCACAATCTGCGGTCCTATGTGCGACACGAGCGCGGAGTGCCGGCCTCCTCCGCATCGATTTCCGGCTACTGGCGTCGCGGGCGCACCGAGGAAGGCTTCCGCGTGTGGAAGTCCGAACTCGCTGCCAGCGAGGGCGCCGCGCGCTGATCTTCGCGGCGGGCGTTACGCCGTGTGCGTCCGCCGCGTCAGCAGCACGAGCGCGAGCATCGCGATGGCGCCCGAGAGCGGAATCGCTACAGCCATCGGGACCGCGGTGGCGGGGCCGGCGACTCCGACCAGAGGGGAGACGAGTGCCGCCAACCCGAACTGACCAGCACCCAACAGGGCGGAACCAGTTCCCGATGCCTCGGTCACCTCGCCTTGAGCAAGCGCGGTCGCATTTCCCATGACGAACCCGAGGCTCGCCACCGAGACGAACAACGGAACCAGGAGCATCCACCACGACGGGGCATCGATCGTTGTCGCGGCGATGAGCAGTACCGCGCCGCCGACAAGCAGCACCGTAACCCCGAACCCGAGCAGCTGACGGGCGCGGAAAGTGCCGAGCAGGCGCGTGTTCGCGATCGCGGCAATCACCATGCCCGAAGCATTGATCGCAAACACGATGGAGAACTGGCCGGGGCTGAGCCCCAGCACGTTTTGAACGACGAAGGGTGAAGCGGAAATATAGGCGAAGAGTGCACCGAATCCGAAGATGAACGTCAACGCATAGCCGAGATACACGCGGTTGCCGACCACATACCGGAGATTCCGGGCGAGAGCCGCGAGACCGCCTCCATGCCTTTTCTCGACGGGAAGTGTTTCCGGCACGAGCGTGAGCACGCCGAGCACCATCACGAACCCTGCGCCGGCGAGCACCCAGAAGATTCCCCGCCAGCCGACCGGGCCCAGTAACGCTCCTCCGATCAGCGGAGCGATAACAGGCGCGACCCCGCCGATGATCATCATGATGCTGAAGAGCCGCGCGGCGTTGTCGCCGCGGGCGCGGTCCGCTATGCAGGCACGTGCGAGCACGATCGCGGCGCCACCACTGAGGCCCTGGAAAAGTCGTGCCGCGATCAGAGTCTGGACGCTCGGTGCCAGAGCACACACCATCGCTGCGATCGTCGTGACTACCGTGGCCGCGAGGAGAAGGCGTCGTCGACCCAGACCATCCGACAGCGGACCCACCACCAATTGGCCGATGCCGAGCCCGGCCATGAAGGTGGTGAGTGTGAGTTGAACACTGGGCGCCGACGTGCGCAGGCTCTCCGCCATGACGGGTAGTCCGGGGAGATACATGTCGGTGGCCAGCGGGGCGATCGCCGACAGCAATGCCAGCACACACAACATGGGAATGGAGATCGTTCGCTGCACGAATGAACTCTACCGGCGCGGCCGCTTGACTCGTCGTCCCCGCGCGGCGACTCTTGCCACCATGAGTACCGCCTTGCCGCCGCATCTCGAGACGGTACTCGACGAGTACGCGCGGCATCTCGGGCTCGAACGCGGACGCTCCCCGCACACGGTGAAGGCGTACCTCGCGGACGCGAGATCGCTGATGCACCACTGGCTGTCGACAGCGCCCGGCGCACAACTCGCGGAATTGGACATCCGGGTGCTGCGCTCGTGGCTGGCCGGCCAGTCTGCTGCGGGGGTCGCGCGCACGACACTCGCTCGGCGGACGTCGTCCGTGCGAAACTTCACAGCCTGGTTGTTACGTACGAGGCGAATCCCGCTCGACCCGGGCGCCAGGCTGGGCGCGGCGAAAGCGCACCGGACGTTGCCGGCGGTTCTGCGACAGTCGCAGGCCGCCGACGCCATGGACGCCGCGGAAACGGGTGCGCGGGAGCAGGACCCCCTTGCCCTGCGTGATCGCCTCATCGTCGAAATGCTCTACGCCACGGGTATTCGGGTCGGTGAACTGTGCGGGCTGGACCTCGGCTCGGTGGAT
Organism: Rhodococcus sp. USK13; assembly: GCF_018343855.1. Classification (NCBI taxonomy): domain Bacteria; kingdom Bacillati; phylum Actinomycetota; class Actinomycetes; order Mycobacteriales; family Nocardiaceae; genus Rhodococcus; species Rhodococcus sp. USK13. The sequence goes on from NZ_CP069242.1 coordinate 3,747,944, forward strand.
CGCGAGCGGCGGCTGCTGCGTGTGATCGGCAAGGGCGACAAGGAAAGGTCTGTGCCGTACGGCAAGCCGGCGGCCGAGGCGGTGGACGCCTGGATGCATATCGGCCGTCCGGCTCTGGCGACCGAGGCGTCCGGGCAGGCATTGCTGCTCGGGAAGCGGGGGAGGCGGCTGAATCAACGTCAGGCGCGGACAGCCGTTCACGAGGTTCTGTCCGCCGTACCCGGTGCCCCCGACCTCGGTCCGCACGGACTCCGGCACACTGCGGCAACGCATCTGCTCGAAGGCGGAGCCGATTTGCGCGTGGTCCAGGAACTGCTCGGTCACGCGAGCCTGGCCACCACTCAGCTGTATACGCATGTGTCCGTGGCGAGGTTGCGCGCCGTGCACGATCAGGCGCATCCCCGCGCCTGAGCCCGTTTGGTAGCGTCGCTCCACGAATCTGCAGTTTTTCTGCACTATCCCGGGGGAATCGTGGACCGCGAAAACGTGACAGGGCCGCAGCCGGCGTGGCTGAACGACGGCGGCGAAGCACCGAGGGGGACCGCGGCTACGGATCCGTGGGGGCAACAGTCGTGGGACGAACGCCCTCCGGCGACGAGCCAGCATCAGATCAGCAACCAGGACCTGGTGGCGGATGCCCTGCTCAGGCGGCCGCGACGTGCCCCCGCCCGCGGGTGGCGGCGGGGTCTGCACCGGCTGACGGGCGGAACGCTGAATCCGGGGGAGTCCTCGGGGGAAGCGCGCGACGCCGCACTCCTCGCCCGTATTCGGCAACCGATTCAGGGGGATTACCGGATAGCGTTCCTGTCCCTCAAGGGCGGTGTCGGTAAGACGACGACCACCATCGGACTGGGCTCGACATTCGCGTCCTTGCGTGGAGACTGCGTCATCGCTGTCGACGCAAACCCCGACTTCGGGACGCTGGCGCAGCGGGTACCTCTTCAGACCCATTCGACGGTCCGCGATCTCATTGCGGCTGAGTCGACGATCCGCCGCTATTCGGATGTTCGCGCGCACACGTCGCAGGCGCCGAGTCGGCTCGAGGTGCTCGCGAGCGAACAGGACCCGGCCATCTCCGAGGCCTTCAGCGAGGACGACTACCGCCGCGTGATCGACATCCTGCAGGTGTACTACAACATCATCTTGACGGACTGCGGCACGGGCATCATGCACTCTGCGATGAACGGCGTTCTGCAACTGGCAAATTCGTTGGTTCTGGTCAGCTCGCCCGCGATCGACGGAGCGCGGAGCGCGGCGGCCACTCTCGACTGGCTGGGGCATCACGGTTACGGTCACCTCGTCTCCCGCACCGTCGTGGTGATCAGTGCCGCCAGGCCGGGGTCGTCCGGAATCGATATGACGGGACTGGCCAATCACTTCCTGCAGCGCTGCCGGGCTGTGAAGGTGGTGCCTTTCGACGAGCATCTCGCGGAGGGGTCGGTCGTCGATCTCGACCTCGTGCGACCGCAGACACGTCAGGCATTCGTCGAACTCGCGGCGATGGTGGCCGACGACTTCCCCGAGTCGGCTGGCCGGCACGCCGTCGCGGAATGGCGGTAACTCCCCGGATCACCGCGGAACGACGGGTTTCAGCCGTATCGGTGCCACCCGGACCAGACCCAACGGGTCGAGATAGACGCGGTCGCGGCGAAGACCCCAGTGCAGGCACGCGGCGACGGGCGCGATACAGCCCGGATGTCCGGGTTCGAGCGTGCCGAGCACGGTTCCCCTGCCTACCCGGAGACCGGCGGTGACGCGGGCGGTGACCGGTTCGTACGTGGTGCGTAGCCCACCGTGGTGGTCGACGGACACGACGGGTTTGCCGGCCACCGTGCCGGCGAATACCACTACCCCTTCCCCCGCAGAGAGCACCGCTTGATCGGGCACGCCGCCCAGATCGACGCCGCGGTGACCGGGAAGCCAGTCGTGCTCCGGATTGTCGAACACCCGGACGACGCGTGGTCGTGGGTGGAGCGGCCAATCGAACTCCGCGGTGGGAGCCGCGTCGGCGGGCGTGGCGGCGACGACCGAGGCACACAGCACGGTGGCGACGGCGACTGTCGACACCAGCGTCCGAAGAGTTGTACCGATCATCGTCACGGCTCGAACCATGCCGCAGTCCGGAGACCCGAACCCGGCGCCCGGGGAATCTGTGGACAGGTCCGGGTCGATCCACAGATGCGCGGGCACCACTTGCGCGACGGGCGCGTGTGTGCCCGGGAGACGGCACGGTTAGGGCGAACGCCACCGAGGCCGTACACTGATCGAGCGGTCTGTGCTCGCACAGTCCGACTTCGCGCGCCCGCGCAGGTTATCGGCCATCGGCTGGTCTCGCATCTCGGTGTGAGTTCCGGTGGTCACGGGCGTCAGGGCACAGCATCACCGATGCTGTGCATCAACCGGCAATGAAAGAGAGATACACAGCCATGGCTGTTGTAACAATGAAGCAGCTGCTCGACAGCGGCACACACTTCGGTCACCAGACCCGTCGCTGGAACCCGAAGATGAAGCGATTCATCTTCACCGACCGCAACGGCATCTACATCATCGACTTGCAGCAGACGCTGACGTACATCGACAAGGCGTACGAATTCGTCAAGGAGACCGTTGCCCACGGCGGCACCGTTCTCTTCGTCGGCACCAAGAAGCAGGCCCAGGAGTCCATCGCGGCCGAGGCCACTCGCGTCGGGATGCCCTACGTCAACCAGCGTTGGCTCGGCGGCATGCTCACCAACTTCACCACCGTCCACAAGCGTCTGCTCCGCCTCAAGGAACTCGAGTCGATGGAGCAGAGCGGTGGCTTCGAGGGACGCACCAAGAAGGAAATCCTCATGCTCACGCGTGAGATGACCAAGCTGGACCGCACCCTCGGCGGTATCCGCGACATGGCCAAGGTTCCTTCCGCGGTGTGGGTCGTCGACACCAACAAGGAGCACCTGGCGGTTGCCGAGGCTCGCAAGCTCAACATCCCGGTCATCGCGATCCTGGACACGAACTGCGACCCCGACCTCGTCGACTACCCGATCCCGGGTAACGACGACGCCATCCGCAGTGCCGCGCTCCTCACCAAGGTCGTCGCTTCCGCAGTGGCCGAGGGAGTGCAGGCCCGTGCCGGACTGAGCGCCGACAAGGACGCGAAGCCCGAGGCCGGCGCCGGTGAGCCCCTCGCCGAGTGGGAGCAGGAACTGCTGTCCCAGGCGACCCCCGCGGACGAGGCCGCTGCCGCTCCGGCAGCCGAAGCTCCCGCAGCCGAAGCTCCCGCAGCCGAAGCTCCCGCAGCAGAGGCACCGGCCACCGAGGCCTGATCCGATGACAACGGCCCTGACCAGAAGCTCGAGTGGTCAGGGCCGTTTCACGGTCTGCACCGAGTACTACCCTGACTTACGTCCCGACAGACATATGAGGAGGCTCGCTCACCATGGCGAACTACACCGCCGCTGACGTCAAGCGGCTCCGCGAGCTGACCGGCTCCGGAATGATGGCCTGTAAGAACGCCCTCGCCGAGGCCGACGGCGACTTCGACAAGGCTGTCGAGCAGCTGCGCATCAAGGGTGCCAAGGATGTGGGTAAGCGTGCGGAGCGCACCACGGCCGAGGGCCTGGTCGTTGCCAAGGACGGCGTCCTGCTCGAGATCAACTGCGAGACGGACTTCGTCGCCAAGAACGAAGACTTCCTGAAGTTGGCCGAGTCGATCGTTTCGGTCGCCGCCGCGGAGAAGCCCGCCGACATCGACGCCCTCAAGGCCCTCGAGCTCGACGGCAAGACTGTCGACACCGTCGTGCAGGAACAGTCCGCGAAGATCGGTGAGAAGCTCGAACTGAGCAAGATCGCGTCCTTCGACGGTCCCGTTGCCGTCTATCTGCACAAGCGCAGTGCGGACTTGCCGCCCGCCGTCGGCGTTCTCGTCGAGTACACCGGCGAAGGCGACGCTGCGGCCGAGGCCGCTCGCGCCGCAGCCATGCAGGTTGCCGCGCTCAAGGCCAAGTACGTGACGCGCGACGAGGTCCCCGAGGACATCGTCGCCAACGAGCGCCACATCGCCGAAGAGACCGCCCGCGCGGAGGGCAAGCCCGAGCAGGCGCTGCCGAAGATCATCGAAGGCCGTGTCAACGGGTACTTCAAGGACGTCGTGCTGACCGAGCAGTCCTCGGTTCAGGATTCCAAGAAGTCCGTGAAGGCGATCCTCGACGAGGCCGGCGTGACGATCAAGCGCTTCGTGCGTTTCGAGGTCGGTTCTTCGAGCTAGTCGTGTCAATCGTATGACCCCGTCGGACGAGTGCGCTCGCCCGGCGGGGTCTACGTGTGCCGCCCCTTCCTCGATGAGGCAGGATGAGGATGGCCGTCTGTAGGTGTCGAGCCGGCCCGTCGGTCCGCTCGGCTGTAGTGGAACCGACGAGTGCGGATGAACCGAGGAGAGCAATGTCCGAACCAGCCAGCGAACGTCCAGGATTTCATCGAGTCCTTCTCAAACTCGGTGGCGAAATGTTCGGTGGCGGAAAGGTCGGCCTGGACCCTGACGTGGTGACCAAGGTCGCCGAACAGATCGCCGGAGTCGTGCGGTCCGGCGTGCAGGTGGCGGTAGTGATAGGCGGCGGAAACTTCTTCCGTGGTGCCGAACTGCAGCAGCGAGGCCTCGACCGTGCTCGTTCCGACTACATGGGCATGCTCGGCACCGTGATGAATTGCCTTGCACTCCAGGATTTCCTGGAGAAGGAAGGCGTCGACAGCCGCGTGCAGACAGCGATCACCATGGGGCAGGTGGCCGAGCCGTACATCCCGCTGCGCGCGCAGCGTCATCTCGAGAAGGGGCGCGTCGTGATCTTCGGGGCGGGGATGGGAATGCCGTATTTCTCGACCGACACCACGGCTGCCCAGCGGGCTCTCGAGATCGGCGCCGAGGTGGTGCTGATGGCGAAGGCGGTCGACGGCGTATTCACGGCGGACCCCAATCTCGACCCCACCGCGACGATGTACACGCAGATCACCCACCGCGAGGTCATCGAACAGGGACTCAAGGTGGCCGATGCGACCGCATTCAGTCTCTGCATGGACAACGAAATGCCGATCATGGTGTTCAATCTGCTCACCGAGGGCAATATTGCCAGGGCAGTATCTGGTGAGAAGATCGGAACGCTCGTCAAGTCATGACGAATCGATGCAGAACGACATGGAGGAACGGCCGTGATTGATGAAACTCTCTTCGAAGCCGAGGAGAAGATGGAGAAGGCTGTCACGGTGGCCAAGGATGACCTGGGTTCCATCCGGACGGGCCGGGCGAACCCTGGAATGTTCTCGCGCATCGGTATCGACTACTACGGTGCGTTCACCCCGATCACACAGCTGGCCAGCATCAACGTCCCGGAGGCGCGGCTGGTGGTGGTCAAGCCCTACGAGGCCTCTCAGCTCGGACCGATCGAGAACGCGATCCGTAACTCCGATCTGGGCGTCAACCCGTCCAACGACGGCAACCTGATCCGCATTTCCGTGCCGCAGCTCACGGAGGAACGCCGCCGCGAACTCGTGAAGCAGGCGAAGGCGAAGGGCGAGGACGCGAAGGTGTCGGTGCGCAACGTGCGCCGCAAGGCGATGGACGAACTGTCCCGCATCCAGAAGGACGGTGAAGCCGGCGAGGACGAGGTCGGGCGCGCCGAGAAGGAACTCGACAAGACGACTGCTCGTTACGTCGCGCACATCGACGAGCTGGTGAAGCACAAGGAAGCCGAGTTGCTCGAGGTTTGAGCGCGGGACGAGGAGTGGATCGGGGACAGTGACCGTGCCAACAGAACACGGGACGCCAGGGGGGCCAACGTCCGAGGGCGAGCCTTCCGCGCAGTCGGAGGGAACGCGCCCCGCACAGTCGGAGGTGCCCCCGGCCACAGGATCGAAGGCGGGAAGGAACCTTCCCGCCGCGATCGCTGTCGGCGTCGGCCTCGGAGTCTCACTGATCCTGATACTCGTGTACGTACCGCTGGTGTGGATCGGTGTCGTGTCCGTCGCGATGGCCGTTGCCACCTGGGAGGTCACCAAGCGGTTGCGGGAAGCGGACATCAGCGCTCCTCGGATACCGTTGCTCGTGGGCGGGCAGGCCGTACTGTGGCTGGCCTGGCCATTCGGCCCGGAGGGTGTGCTCAGCGCGTTCGCGGGTACCGCTCTGGTGTGCATGGTGTGGCGCCTGTTCGACCACGGACTCAAGGCGACCCCACGGAATTATCTGCGGGACACGGCGATCACCGTATTCGTGGCCGCGTGGATTCCCCTTCTGGCCTCGTTCGCGGTGCTGATGGTGTTGCAGGACGACGGGGCGGGCCGGGTGCTCTGCCTCATGATCGGGGTGGTCTGCTCCGACGTCGGTGGTTACGCCGCCGGAGTTCTCTTCGGTAAGCATCCGATGGTGCCGGCGATCAGCCCGAAGAAGTCGTGGGAGGGTTTCTTCGGTTCCCTGCTGTTCTGCGTGATCGGCAGCCTGCTCACGGTCACCCTCATCCTCGGCGAGAACCCGATGATCGGTGTACTGCTCGGTGTGGTCCTGGTGGTCACGGCCACGCTCGGTGACCTCATCGAATCCCAGGTGAAACGTGAACTGCGGATCAAGGACATGGGCACCCTTCTTCCCGGACACGGCGGAATCATGGACCGTCTCGATTCCCTGCTGCCGTCGGCGTTCGTGACGTGGCTGGTGCTCACGGTCCTCGTGTGACCGACCGGCCGTGACCATTCCCAGCCCCAACATCTGGCACTGGCCCGACACCTACGAGCTTGAGAACCGGGCGCAGGACGTCGACGGTGCGCTGTTCCGGCATCTACGGTCCTCCCTGGACTGGGAAGGCAAGACCGTCGTCGACATCGGCTGCGGTTCCGGTTTTCATCTTCCGGTCTTCGCCGAAGCAGCGAGCACCGTGATCGGTGTCGAACCGCATCCACCTCTACTCGACCTCGCCCGGCAGCGGGTCTCCGGCCTGTCCCACGTGCGAATACTTGCCGGATCGGCCGAGCAGATTCCCCTCGAAGACTCGAGCGTCGACCTGGTGCACGCCCGAACCGCCTACTTCTTCGGCCCAGGATGCGGACCGGGAATACTCGAGGCGATGCGGGTGCTCCGACCGGGAGGAGCGCTCGCGGTCATCGATCTCGACGCGACGGCGGAGCCCTACGGTGCATGGATGCGTGCCGACATGCCGCACTACAGACCGGCCGCGGTCGAAGCCTTCTTCGCGGCGCAGGGGTTCGACCTGACCCGGGTTCAGACGCGGTGGCTCTTCCCGGATCGGGAGTCGCTGCGCCGAGTCCTGGGCATCGAGTTCACCCGAAGCACCGCGGCGAAAGCCTATGCGCAGACGCCCGGCCTGGCCGTCGACGTGCGCTACCGCGTGCACATTCGCCGAAAGCCGGCCGGGCTGGAAGTACCGCGTACCGAGTGATTACGGACGCGGCGCGATGTGGAACAGCTTCGCGAGCGCGTGAATCTTCTTCGCCTTCGCGAGTTTGGGCAGGTCACTACCATCGCGTACCCGCGATCCGTCTTCGCCGAGGGCGGCGATCACATCCATCGCCCACTCGGCTTCAGCGGGGGAGGGGCTGAGCGCATCATTCACGGACGCCGTCTGAGCGATGGTCATGCACAGCTTCCCGGTCATTCCCATCGACAGCGTGAGCGCCGACGCGCGCACCAGCGCCTCGACGTCCGAACCGAGGGTAGGCCCGTCGATCGGTGCGGCGATCCGGGCGGCGCGGCTCGCGATCGTCAGCCGTGAGCGCGGATAGGCCATGGCCAGCGGCGAATCGTCCATCCCCGTGTCGCGCCGGAAGTCGCCGCTACCGAAGGCGAGCCGGAAAGTCGCCTCGGCGCGAGCGATCTCCGGCGCAGCTTCGAGACCCATGGCGGATTCGACGAGAGCGAGCACCTTGGTCCCCGCGGGAAGGCGATCGGCTGTGGCGTCGACCTGCATTCCACTCTCGGTCTTGGCGAGCATGACGCCCTCGAGTCCGGGGACGTCGTTCAGTGCAGCGAGGTCGTCTGCCCAGAAAGGGGTGGTTGCATCGTTGATGCGAACCCACGCCCGCCGATTCTCGCCGAGCCAGGCGACCACGTCGGCGCGCGCGCGAGGCTTACGGTCGGGGGTGACGGCGTCCTCGAGGTCGAGGATGACGGCGTCCGCGGCGCTCGCATGCGCCGCCTCGAAACCTTCGCGCTTGCCGGCGGGAACCAGCAGCCAGGATCGCGCCTGCTCGGCAGCGATGCGCGGTGCCACAGTCGTCTCCATGTCGGCCTTCACAGTCGTACCGTTCCGGTGATATCCACGACAACCATCATGCGCGGTCGGCGCCGACCCGATCCACTTGCGTAACTATTGTTCAGTCAGTAATTAGTGTTCAGGCGTTGCTGCCGGTTTGCCGCTCGCCGGATCTGGATGATCCGGACTCCCCCGGCGAGGGCCATGATCACGGCGCCGGCGATCGATGCCAGCAACAACGACACGCCGAGCGGAAGCGTGAACTCCCAGGCGAACAGTTCGAGTGTTGCGCTGTCGAGGTTCTGCAGGATGAACACGAGAAGCAGTACGAGAACGATGATTCCGATGACGAGGCCGGTCCAGGTCGCGCCCGCCCGAGTGTGTCTGATGCCCTTCTTCCGTCCGACGTCCGGATGCTGGGGTCCTGGATGGGTGGTGTCCGGGTAGGGCGGATCGCCAGGCGTGGGCCCGCCGACTGGGCCACCGCCGGCCGGGACATCCGTAGGGGAATGCGAGGGGTCGTCCGGTGTTGTCGACATAACTCGATCTTCACCCACTCGGCGCGGTTCTGCACCCGCATCGGACGGCGGAATGGCGTCGATCACGTATCCGCGCGACATCGGCCCCCGAATCAATGGGACAATGGGAAAACTATGGCTGTCTCGCTCCCCCTCGTGTTCACCGCGCCCCGGCGCGGGATGCCGCCGCGGCATCTCGCGGACCTCGACTCCGCCGAACGCCGGAAGGTCGTCCAGGAACTGGGTCTGCCCGGTTTCCGTGCCGACCAGCTGGCCCGGCAGTACTACGCGCGCTTGGAGGCGGATCCGGAGAGGATGACCGATCTTCCGGCTGCGGTCCGGGAGCAGGTGGGGGCCGCCCTCTTCCCGACGCTGCTGACACCCGTCAAACATCTGGCGTGCGACGGTGGAGATACCCGGAAGACTCTGTGGAAGGCGAACGACGGAACACTTCTCGAGAGTGTTCTGATGCGATACCCCGACCGTGCGACCTTGTGTATCTCGAGTCAGGCCGGGTGCGGAATGGCGTGTCCGTTCTGCGCGACCGGCCAGGGCGGTCTGCAACGCAACCTGTCGACTGCCGAGATCGTCGACCAGGTGCGGGCCGCGGCCGCATCCCTGCGCGACGGTGAGGTTGCCGGAGGTCCGGGGCGCCTGTCGAATGTGGTGTTCATGGGTATGGGGGAGCCGCTCGCCAATTACAAGCGGGTCGTCGCGGCAGTGCGTCGTATCACGGCCCCGCCCCCCGAGGGCCTGGGTTTGTCGCAGCGTTCGGTGACGGTTTCGACGGTGGGACTGGCGCCTGCCATCCGCAAGCTCGCCGACGAGGATTTGAGCGTCACCCTCGCGGTGTCCTTGCACACACCCGACGACGAACTGCGCGACACCCTGGTGCCTGTCAACAACCGGTGGTCGGTAGCCGAGGTCCTCGATGCCGCCCGCTACTACGCGGACAAGTCGGGCAGACGCGTCTCGATCGAGTACGCCTTGATCCGGGACGTCAACGACCAGCCGTGGCGAGCGGACCTGCTGGGTAAGAAGCTGCGCAAGGCTCTCGGTCCCCTCGTGCACGTGAACCTCATCCCGCTCAACCCCACACCGGGCAGCGAATGGGATGCCAGCCCCAAGCCGGTGGAGAAGGAATTCGTTCGCCGCGTCATCGCGCAAGGTGTGTCCTGCACGGTGCGGGACACCCGGGGGCAGGAGATCGCCGCGGCGTGCGGCCAACTCGCCGCCGAAAACTGATTCGCCGCCACGAGTAGCGACAACAGGCACGCGAAAACCCCTCGCCGAGGACTTCGGGCGAGGGGTTTTCGTGGAAAGCAGGAGTTTACCGGGGCTTGCGCCGCCGGAGGATGTCGCGGACCAGGACGACGACCATGAGGCCTGCGCAGCCGACCAACCACAGGTCCTCGACCCGGCCGGTGTGGTTACCGATGATCATCAGCAGCAGGAACAGCGCGAAGAACCAGCCGAGGAAGCGGAACGTCTTGGGCGCTTCACCACTCCAGCCCCATGCCGCCGACGGGACCTCGGCCGTATCGACGTGTGCGGCCACGACGGGGTCGCTGGACGAGGGCTCCAACTGGGTACCGGCCACGATCGATCCTCCTGCAGATTCGGTTGCGCTACTCGCCATATCGTGACATACGACCGTCCGTCGTATGTACCGGGGCCATCCATGGCGGGCGACCGCTGTTCGATCAGGAACAATGGGTGGGTGGATGAAACCAGGCCCACCCGCGTCCTGCTGCTCGGCAGCACAGGTTCGATCGGCACCCAGGCGTTGGAGGTGATCGCGGCCAACCCCGGCAAGTTCTCCGTTGTCGGCCTCGCCGCCGGTGGTGGAAGTGTCGACCTTCTCGCACGGCAGATCGCCGAAACAGGTGTGACATCCGTCGCAGTCGCCGATCCGCGGGCCGCTGCCACACTCGAATGGCCGGGAGTGTTGAGCGGTCCGGGCGCGGTCACCGAACTGGTGAAGAACACCGAAGCGGACGTCGTCCTCAACGCCCTCGTCGGCTCCCTGGGTCTGGAACCGACCCTGGCCGCCCTGGAGTCCGGCGCGCGGCTCGCGCTCGCGAACAAGGAATCCCTCGTGGCGGGCGGGCCCCTTGTCACCGCCGCCGCGGCCCCCGGCCAGATCGTGCCCGTGGACTCCGAACATTCCGCGCTCGCCCAGTGCCTGCGCGGAGGCAGTGCAGACGAGGTGGCCCGCCTCGTTCTCACGGCCTCGGGCGGTCCCTTCCGGGGATGGTCCGCTCAGCAACTCGACTCGGTCACTCCCGAGCAGGCCGGCGCCCATCCCACCTGGTCGATGGGCCCGATGAACACGTTGAACTCCGCAACGCTGGTGAACAAGGGACTAGAACTGATCGAGACCCACCTGCTGTTCGGGATCGCGTACGACCGCATCGACGTCACGGTTCACCCGCAGTCGATCGTGCACTCGATGGTCACCTTCACCGACGGCTCCACGCTCGCACAGGCCAGCCCGCCCGATATGAAGCTGCCGATCGCGCTCGCGCTCGGCTGGCCGGACCGGGTCGCAGGAGCTGCCGCCCCGTGCGATTTCGCCAGCGCCTCCCGCTGGGACTTCGAACCACTCGACTCGGCAGTCTTCCCTGCTGTCGACCTCGCGCGGGAAGCCGGCAGGCGTGGCGGTTGCCTCACCGCCGTCTACAACGCTGCCAACGAAGTCGCGGCTCAGGCATTCTTGGACGGGATCATCCGATTCCCGGCCATCGTCCGCACCGTCGCCGCCGTGCTGTCCGAGGCGGACGAGTGGGCGGCGCCACCGGCTACCGTGGAGGACGTACTGGCCGCCGACGGCTGGGCGCGTGACCGAGCACGTCAGCTCGTCAAGCAGGAAGGCTAGAACTGCATGGTGTTCGCAGTGGGCGTTGTTCTCTTCGCCCTCGGAATCGCACTGTCGATCGCGCTTCACGAAGCGGGTCACATGTGGGTGGCTCAGGCCACCGGCATGAAGGTCCGTCGATACTTCATCGGTTTCGGCCCCAGGATCTTCTCCTTCCGCCGCGGTGAAACCGAGTACGGGCTCAAGGCCCTGCCGCTCGGTGGCTTCTGCGACATCGCGGGAATGACGGCCCTCGACGAACTCGCGCCGGACGAAGAAGACCGGGCCATGTACAAGAAGGCGACCTGGAAACGCCTCGTCGTGATGTCCGGCGGGATCGGCATGAACTTCCTGCTCGGTCTCGTCCTGGTGTACGTCCTTGCCGTCGGGTGGGGTCTGCCCGACCTCGACCGGCCCAGCCATGCCGAGGTCGGTTCGGTCGGCTGTGTGGCCGCCACCCAGGGTCCCGCTCCCGACTACGCGCTGTCCCCGTGCACCGGTACCGGGCCCGCCGAGGAGGCCGGTATCCGGGCGGGCGACATCATCGTCGCGGTGGACGGCAAGGAGACGCCCACCTTCGCGGACGTCGCCGCCGCAACGCGACCGCTGTCGGGTGCAGTGGACTTCACTGTCGAACGGGACGGCACCGAGCAGACGGTCGTCGTTCCCGTCCAGCAGGTACAGCGGTGGGTTCAGGAGGAGGGGGAGAGCCAACCGCACGAGGCGACCGTCGGTGCTGTCGGCATCGCCGCGCCGCCGGTGGTCGTCGAGCATTCGGCGGTATCTGCGGTCCCAGCCTCCTTCGAATTCACCGGTGACATGTTCGTCATGACGGCCGAACGTCTTGTGCAGATGCCGAGCAAGGCTGTCGACCTGTGGCACGCCGTGACCGGCGGGGAACGGGACCCGGAGACACCGATCTCCGTGTACGGCGCGAGCGTGATCGGCGGCCAGATCGCCGAACAGGGGATCTGGGAAGCGTTCGTTCTCCTCCTCGCAAGCCTCAACTTCTTCCTCGGCATGTTCAACATGCTCCCGCTGCTCCCACTCGACGGCGGACACATGGCAGTGACGCTCTACGAGCGAATTCGCGACTGGTTCCGGAGCAGGCGAGGGTTGCCCCGAGGCGGCCCCGTGGACTACCTGAAGTTGCTGCCCGTGACCTATGTCGTGATCGTCATCGGCGGCGCATACATGCTGCTCACCCTCACCGCCGACATCGTCAACCCGATCAAGCTCTTCCAGTGATCGCTAAACTCGGACCTGAAGCTACGAAAGAAGGCACCCACGTGACCAGCCCTGTCGGATTGGGTATGCCCGAAGGCCCGGCCGCCGTTCTCGCGCCCCGCCGCAAGACCCGTCAACTGCAGGTCGGGACAGTCGGCGTCGGCAGCGATTTTCCGGTGTCCGTGCAGTCGATGTGCACCACGAAGACCCACGACGTCAACGCGACCCTCCAGCAGATCGCCGAACTCACCGCGTCCGGCTGCGACATCGTCCGAGTCGCCTGCCCGCGCCAGGAGGACGCCGACGCACTCGCGACGATCGCGAAGAAGAGCCAGATCCCGGTTATCGCCGATATTCACTTCCAACCGCGCTACATCTTCGCGGCCATCGAGGCGGGGTGTGCCGCGGTACGCGTGAACCCGGGCAACATCAAGGAGTTCGACGGACGCGTCAAGGAAGTCGCCAAGGCGGCCGGTGACGCCGGCATCCCGATCCGCATCGGAGTCAACGCCGGGTCGCTCGACCCCCGGCTGATGCAGAAGTACGGCAAGGCGACGCCGGAAGCGCTCGTCGAGTCGGCTCTGTGGGAAGCCGGGCTGTTCGAGGAACACGGGTTCGGCGACATCAAGATATCGGTGAAGCACAACGACCCGGTGATCATGGTGGAGGCCTACCGTCAGCTGGCCGCGCAGTGCGACTACCCCCTGCACCTGGGCGTGACCGAGGCCGGTCCGGCGTTCCAGGGAACGATCAAGTCGGCCGTCGCCTTCGGTGCGCTCCTTTCCGAGGGCATCGGCGACACCATCCGGGTATCGCTGTCGGCGCCGCCCGCTGAGGAGATCAAGGTCGGAACGCAGATCCTGCAATCACTGAACCTGCGCCCGCGCAAGCTCGAAATTGTGTCGTGCCCCTCGTGTGGGCGCGCCCAGGTGGACGTCTACACGTTGGCCGACGAAGTGACCGCCGGGCTCGAAGGCATGGAAATCCCGTTGCGCGTCGCCGTCATGGGCTGCGTGGTGAACGGTCCCGGCGAGGCCCGCGAGGCCGACCTCGGAGTGGCCTCCGGAAACGGCAAGGGCCAGATCTTCGTGAAGGGCAAAGTGATCAAGACTGTGCCGGAAGCGCAGATCGTCGAAACGCTCATCGAGGAAGCGATGCGCATCGCGGAAGAGATGGAGGGTGACGCGTCGGCCGGGTCCCCCGTCGTGACCGTCAGCTGACCCGCCCGCCCCTGGGCATCGAAACGTCTCCCGTTTCTGGCGTGTTCGTGGCAATCTGGTGGGCAGAACCACTAGCTGACAAGGTTGGGTAGATGCTCAAGCTCCTCGGTGCCAAACAGTTGAGCAGTCGAGACGCGGCACATGTGCTCCGCGTTCTCGACGCCGATCCTGTCGCCGCCTGCATGGTCGCCGCGCGCGTCGAAGAATGCGGAGTCGATCCGCGGATGATCCACGGGGAGTTGTGGAGTCGAGGAGGACCGCTCGAGTCGCTGTGCTTCTCCGGTGCCAACTTCGTTCCGCTTCGCGGCAGCGTCGACGACATGCGCGCGTTCGCGGACCGAGCCTGCCGGACGCCCCGCATGTGTTCGTCGCTGGTGGGCAGGGCCGAGCTGACACTGCCGTTGTGGGAGATGCTGGAAATGGACTGGGGCCCCGCTCGCGAGGTCCGGGCCGACCAGCCCCTCCTCGCGTTGGCCGGCAAGCCGCACTGCCGCCCCGATCCGCTCGTCCGCCAAGTCCGGATGCACGAACTCGAGCAGTACCTTCCCGCAGCGGTGGCCATGTTCATCGAGGAAGTCGGCGTCGACCCCCGCGCTAATGACGGCGGTCGCGGGTACCGGCGCCGGGTCGCCAATCTCATCGCCGCCGGCCGAGCCTGGGCCCGGTTCGAGGACGAACAGGTGATCTTCAAGGCCGAGGTCGGGTCGGTGTCGTCGCGGGTGGGGCAGATCCAGGGCGTCTGGGTCCACCCGATGTATCGAGGGCAGGGATTCGGGGCCGCGGGAACGGCAACCGTGGCCGAGGCCGTCATCGCCGACGGCCGGATCGCCAGTCTGTATGTCAACAGCTTCAACACCGTGGCCCGCAGTGCGTACGCACGCATCGGTTTCAGCCAAGTCGCGACGTTCGCCACAATTCTCCTGGACTGACTCGCTGGCCGCCTACCGTGCCGACGGTGGTCGGAGACATACCATGAGCGGCGATGAACCTCTGGCCAACCACTCGATTCCGCGTCGTGCGGTCCATCGCCCTCGGCGGCGCGGCCGCACTGATCCTCGGCTCGACGGCGTGCACACCGAAGCCCGACGGCCCCGCGCCCGCCGCTCAGGCATTTCTCACCGCCTTCGCCGACCGCGATTCCGAGCAGGCCGCACAATTGTCCGATCGGCCCGACGATGCTCAGCGAGTTCTCGAGTCGGCCTGGGAATCGCTGCAGGCGGAGTCGCTCGAGGCGAAGACGACCGACGTGGACATCAACGGAGACACGGCCACCGTTGGCTACGCCTACGAATGGCATCTACCGAAGAATCGGGTATGGACCTACTCCGGTGAGCTGCAGATGGGGCGCCGGAACGGGGAGTGGGCGGTCCGGTGGAGCTCCACCAACATCCACCCTCGGCTCGGCGACCGGCAGACGATGTCGCTCCGGTCGACTGCGGCTCCCCGCGCTCGCGTCAACGAGCACTCCGGCTCGGATGTTCTGGTTCCCGGAGTGGTGTACCGCGTCAAATTCGACGCCGGGGAGTCGGGCAACGTGATCTCCACGGCGCAGGGTCTTGCCGCCGCGCTCTCCCCGTTCGACAACACGCTCACCGCGCAGTCGATCGCGGAATCTGCGACGGCGGTCGAGGGTGACTACCTCGTCACCCGACTGCGGTCCGAAGACTACGAGCAGGTCGCGGGCATCCTCGGCGCCCTTCCCGGAGTCAGTGTCTCGGACGAGGCGGACCTGGTGGCCACGGATCGCACTTTCGCCCCGGACCTCGTCGGACAGGTGAAGAAGACGGTGATCGACGAGGTCGACGGCAAAGCCGGGTGGAGCGTGGTCACCGTCAACCAGAACGGCGTCGACACGGATGTCCTCACCGAGACCCCGCCGCAGACCTCCCCGTCCTTCTCGATCAGCCTCGACCGGCCCATTCAGGTTGCGGCGCAGAACGCCGTCGACGCCAGGACCGACCAGGCCATGATGGTGGTGATCCAGCCGTCGACCGGAGACGTTCTCGCGGTGGCGCAGAACAAGGCGGCAGACCGGGACGGGCCGGTCGCCCTGACAGGTCTCTACCCTCCGGGATCGACGTTCAAGATCATCACCGCCGGGGCAGCCATCTCTTCGGGGATCGCGAGCCCCGACACGATGGTGCCGTGTCCGGGACGTATCGAGATCGGGGAGCGCAGCGTTCCCAACTACAACGAGTTCGCGCTGGGCACCGTGCCGATGGCCACGGCATTCGCCCGTTCGTGCAACACCTCGTTCGCGAAACTGGCCAGTGAGATGAAGCCCGACGCGCTGACGGTCGCAGCGTCGCAATACGGGATCGGCCCCGACTACCAGGTCGTGGGCCTGCCGACCGATTCCGGCTCCGTCCCGCCGGCCGAAGAGCTGGTGCAACGAACAGAGGACGGCTTCGGCCAGGGCAAGGTCGTGGTCAGTCCGTTCGGAATGGCCCTGGCCGCGGCGACGATCGCGCACGGTTCGACTCCCGTTCCGCGGTTGATCGCCGGACGCGAGACCGTCATCGAGGGTGACCATCCGCCGATCAGCCCCGACATGGTCGAGGGGCTGCGCTCGATGATGAGGCTCGTGGTGACCAGTGGCACAGCTGAACGGATCGAGGACCAGGGCGAGGTATACGGAAAGACGGGGGAGGCCGAGGTCGAGGGTGGCTCGCACGCCTGGTTCGTCGGCTATCGAGGTGATCTCGCCTTCGCCACGCTGGTGGTCCGGGGCGGGAGTTCCGACAATGCCGTCGCCGTCACCCGAGACATGTTTGCGGCGTTGCCCGAAGGGTATTGACCCTCCGCCCGTGTCGTCGAGGCGTCATCGGCCGATCGGGGGACACAGGTGTAGTCGGTTCAGGGACCCGTTCGGGGGACAGACACCGCCGTCGGGAGCGCCCATAGTGGGTTGCAGAAGATTTTCGCAACCGCGGGATCGAAGAGACCACGCAGACAGGGACTTTCACACATGACACTCGTCTCGGAAGAAGCTCGGGTAGACGCATCGGATGGCGTCCGCACAGTGTTGTTCGTCGGCAATCCGGACCCAGGCACGGAACTGACTCAGTGGCTCGCGATGAAGCAGTGGGCGTCGGGCCGCGGAATCGCGTCGATCAGCTCCTGCGAAGGAGACGTCCTGTGCGTCATCGCCACCGAAGACGTCCTCGACGGACTCTGCACCCCAGCGGAAGCCATGGCGATGCAGCAGGCGAGGGGCCGTGGGGTGCCCTGCGTCAGCGTCCGCAATGCCCGCCTTCTGAGGGATGCTCTCTGACGCGCTACTCGTGTTCGGCGAGCTTTTCGGGATCGAGTTCCGGGCCGCCTTTTCCGAGCCTCTTGTTCACGAGCACTGTGCCCGCCCAGAGGACGACGCCGATCCCGAGTAGCACGCCGGCGATCTGATACTGCACGATCGGGCGGTCGGCGAAGGGTGTGGCGAGGAAGCCACACGTCAGGGTGCCGACGATCGGAAGAATCGTCGGTACCCGGAAGTGGTTGTGCTCCACGGGCTGTTTCCGGAGGACCAGCACGGTGACGTTCACGATCGTGAACACGCACAGCAGGAGCAGGGCCGTGGTGCCGCCGAGTTCGGGCACCTCACCGACGAACGTGATCAAGCCGAACGCGACGAGCGTGGTGAAGACGATGGCCACGTACGGAGTGCGGCGGCGGGCGTGCACTCTCCCGAACGGAGGAGGGAGTACCTTCTCGCGGCTCATGCCGTACAGCAGCCGGCTTGCCATCAGCATGTTGATCAGTGCGGTATTGGCGACCGCGAACATGGTGATGAAGGCGAAGATCCCGATCGGGAAGCCGGGGGCGCCGGCCTGCACCACCTTGAGCAGTGGTGTGTCACCTTCGCCGAGGTCGCTCACCGGTACCAGCGCGATGGCCGTGATGGAGACGAACACGTAGATCGCCCCCGTGACGAGAAGTCCCGTCAGCAACACCTTGGGGAAGATCCGGCTGGGTTCCTTGCACTCCTCGGCCATGTTGACCGAATCCTCGAAACCGACCATCGCGAAGAAGGCGAGCGCGGTACCCGCGATCACGGCGCCGACCGGGGATCGTTCACCGGTGTCGAACGTGGCGACCCGGGAGAAGTCACCGTCGCCCACGCCGAGTGCCCACAGACCGATCATGATGATGATCAGAAGCCCGGACAGCTCGATGCACGTGAGAACCACATTGGTTTTGACGCTTTCGCTGACCCCGCGGAAGTTGATGATTCCCACCAGCGTCATGAACGCGAGACCGAGGAGAGTGATCCCGATTCCGGTGGTGAAATCGAGATCGAAGGCTTCGACGAAGTTGGCCGCGAAGGCACGCGACGCTGTGGAGGCAGACGTGATGCCGGAGCACATCACGGCGAAAGCCACCATGTACGTCAGGAAGTGCACCCCGAAAGCCTTGTGTGTGTACAGCGCAGCGCCCGCTGCCTTGGGGAACTTGGTGACGAGTTCGAGGTAGCTGAAGGCCGTGACGATGGCGACGAGGAAGGCGATGAGAAAGGGCAACCAGACCGCGCCACCGACCTGGTTCGCCACCTTGCCGGTCAGCGCGTAGATGCCGGTTCCGAGGATGTCGCCGACGATGAACAACAGAAGCAGACCGGGTCCCATGACCCGCTTCAGGCTCGGCTGCTCGGAAGAACTCGCACCGGACGCATTCGAGCTCGACGCGTTCGAATCCGTTGTCGATCCCATGACCCACCGCCTTTCGCTGCGCGCGCTTCCCGGCCGAGAAGACGCTTGTCGCTAGGGGAGTAAACCCAGCCGGCGTGCGGTGACCACGGCTTCGTGGCGGGACCGCGCGTCCAGCTTGTTCATGGCACTGCGCAGGTAACTCTTGACGGTCTCGGCTCCCACCGACAGCCGCTGGGCGACCTCGGCGTTGGTGCATCCCAGCGCGACGTGCGCCAGCACGTCGACCTCTCGGGGGGTGAGGGTGATACCAGCGTCGTCAGACGCGTCGGCACCATCGCCGCCACCGGGGCGGACGACTGCCGCGAGCCGCTGGGACAACCCGCGCAACTGCTCCTGCAACGACGGATCGGTGACCGTCTGGGCCACACTCCGCAACTGAGCGTGTATGTCGCGAAGCTCTTCGGTGGTGGCGCCGTCGACACCCTGCGCGTCCAACGTCGTGAGCATCTGGAGGCGGCGGTCGACCTCGTCACGAATGGCGATCTCCGTACCGAGTCGGCGCGAGGCCGCGACGACGACATCCGCGGTCCGATCACCGATCGGGGCGCACTCGCGGATGGCGGCGTAGAGGACGGCCCGGGATTTGCCCTGCACGATGACGGGCACGGCCAGGATGGAGCGGAGACCCTCGCTGAGGACGGGGCGATCGAAGTGGTGCGTGATGGTCTGGGAGGAGCTGTAGTCGTTGACCGAGACAGGCCTGCGCTGAGCCACCACTCGGCCGCCGAGGCCGGACAGCGGTGGGATGGCCAGCCCTTTGAGGTTGTTGGTCCGTGTTCCGAAGAACTCGCTGAGATGGAGAGTGTCGTCGCTCACTTCACCGCCGAAGAGAACCGGCACGACACCCTGGGCGGCGATCGTGCGCAGCTCACCGCGCAGGGCGTCGCCGTCCCGGGGGCGTAGTAGCGACGGGAGAACCAAGTGGGTCACCCCTTTCCGGGGGTAGTCAGGGCGGTCTGTGAGCTAGATCATAACCGTAGCGAGTTCGGATGAGGCCACGCCGTCGCCGACCCGGCCCCGCGAACGTTCGGACCCGATATACCAGCCCGCAGAATACGAGGAGTACCGCATGACCACCGATCCCACCGCACGCGTGCGTGAATTGCTCGATCAGTACGACACGCCGACCGCCGCCGCGGCGGAGTTGCTGTGTGATCGACACCCTGCCGACGACGTGGCGTTCACCGTTGTGGAAGCGGATCTGACCTCGACGGACCTCACCTACGGATTCCTTCGCGAACAGTCATCACGATGTGCGGCAGCCTTGGCAGACCTCGGTGTCGAACCGGGTGAGCACGTGGCGACGCTGATGGGCAAGTCGGCGGAACTGGTTGTAGCCCTGCTCGGGATCTGGCGTCGCGGGGCGGTCCACGTTCCGTTGTTCACGGCGTTCGCCTCCCCGGCCATCGCGTTCCGACTCGGGGCGAGCAAAGCGAAGGTTGTGATCGCCGATGCGAACCAGCTGCACAAGCTGACGCCCGGTGAGGACATTCCGGCAGACGCGCCCTGGCAGGTGGTGGTCGTCGGCGGCGAGAAGTCCGGCACCGTGGACTTCGAGACGCTGTTGACGTCGCACGATCCCAGCGATGCCCGGGGTGCGGCCGTTGCCGTCGGCGGTGACGGACCCCTCGTGCAGTTGTTCACCAGTGGGACTACCGGAACCCCCAAGGGCGTGCCGGTCCCGGTTCGGGCGCTGGCGTCGTTCCACGCCTACCAGGAGTTCGGGCTCGACGTTCGCAAGGACGACGTCTTCTGGAACGCCGCGGATCCAGGGTGGGCGTACGGCCTCTACTATGCACTCCTCGGGCCGCTCGCCGCGGGGACGCGCAGCATCCTGCTGCACGCGGGATTCTCGGCGCCGCTCACCTGGAAGGTCATGGAACGCTTCGGGGTCACCAACTTTGCGGCCGCCCCGACCGTCTACCGGAGTCTGCGGGCGGATCCGACGCCGATCCCCGAGACGGTGCGGTTGCGGCGTGCGTCGTCTGCCGGTGAACCACTCACACCGGACGTGATCTCGTGGTCGAAGGCCAACCTCGGGGTTCTCGTGCGCGACCATTACGGGCAGACCGAGCACGGAATGTTTATCGCCAATGCGTGGGCGGAGGGTCTGCAGGACGAGGTCCGCGACGGCTCGATGGGCAAGCCGCTCCCAGGCTGGTCCTGTGCGGTACTCGCCGACGACTCCGACGCGATCGCCCCGCCCCGGACACCGGGCCGGGTCGCTATCGACACCCGGAACAGCCCGCTGTTGTGGTTCACCGGGTACGTCGACGCCCCCGAGAAGACCGCGCAGCGCTTCACCGGCGACGGCCGCTGGTACCTCACCGGCGATGCGGGCCAGACCGACGAGGACGGCTTCTACTTCTTCTCGGCCCGCGACGACGACGTCATCATCATGGCCGGATACCGGATCGGGCCCTTCGACGTGGAGAGCGTGCTCGTCATGCACGACTCCGTTGTCGAGGCCGCGGTCGTCGGAATGCCCGACGACCTGCGCGGTGAGGTACTCGAAGCCTTCGTCGTTCTCCGCGACGGAGTCGAGGGCACCGACGCACTCGAAGTCGAGCTGCAGACCTTGGTGAAGAAGAAGTTCGCTGCACACGCCTATCCGCGCACCGTGCACTTCGTTCCGCACCTTCCCAAGACTCCCAGCGGCAAGGTGCAGCGCTACCTCCTGCGCCAGCGGTAGGCGCTTCGCGCTCGTGCGCCTTTCTGGTAGTTCCCGCTACCAGAAAGGCGCACGGAGAAGGGCAGGTCTACCCTGATACCCATGTCTGTCCGCACAGCATTGAGCCCCGGAACCGTGTCACCCGTCCTCGCCGTGCCTGCGAGTATCGAGCGGCCCGAGTACGCGTGGAAGCCGACGGCCAACGAGGGTCACGAGCCGTGGGTGCAGACACCCGAGACGATCGAGGCCATGCGCCTGGCGAGCCAGATCGCCGCCCGCGCTCTTCAGGAGGCGGGAAAGGCGGTGGCGCCCGGCGTCACCACCGACGAACTCGATCGCATCGCCCACGAATACATGATCGACCACGGCGCCTATCCGTCGACGCTGGGTTACAAGGGTTTTCCGAAATCCTGCTGCACCTCGCTCAACGAGGTGATCTGCCATGGGATCCCGGATTCGACCGTCATCCAGGACGGTGACATCGTCAACATCGACGTCACGGCCTACATCGGCGGGGTGCACGGAGACACCAACGCGACCTTCCTCGCAGGCGACGTCGCCGAGGAGAACCGCTTGCTGGTGGAGAGGACGCACGAGGCCACCATGCGGGCCATCAAGGCGGTCAAGCCCGGACGCGCGCTCAACGTGATCGGCAGGGTTATCGAATCGTATGCCCACCGCTTCGGCTACGGCGTGGTCCGGGACTTCACCGGCCACGGCATCGGCACCACGTTCCACAACGGCCTCGTCATCCTGCACTACGACGAGCCGTCGGTCGACACGGTGATCGAACCGGGAATGGTGTTCACGATCGAGCCGATGATCAATCTCGGTGACATCGCCTGGGAGGTCTGGGAAGACGACTGGACCGTGGTCACCAAGGATCGCTCGTGGACTGCCCAGTTCGAGCACACGATCGTGGTCACCGAGACCGGCGCCGAAATTCTCACCCTGCCTTGAGCCCGGGCCAACTGAAGGGCGCACTGCTCGTCGCCGGAACCACGTCGGATGCTGGGAAGAGCGTGCTCGTTGCCGGCTTGTGCCGGATGCTGGCGCGTCGCGGTGTCCGGGTGGCGCCGTTCAAAGCCCAGAACATGTCCAACAATTCCGTCGTCACCCTCGACGGCGGCGAAATCGGACGTGCGCAGGCGCTGCAGGCCGCCGCGTGTGGACTGGAACCGAGCGTGCGTTTCAACCCGGTGCTGCTCAAACCGGGGAGTGATCGGACGTCCCAGCTGGTGGTGCGCGGCCGCGCCGTCACTTCCGTCGGTGCCCGCGACTACATCGAGCACCGCGACCATCTCCGGGTGGTGGTGGCCGAGGAACTGGCGTCCCTGCGGAACGAGTTCGACGTGGTGATCTGTGAGGGCGCGGGCTCACCCGCCGAGATCAACTTGCGGGCAACGGATCTGGCCAACATGGGTCTTGCCCGCGCCGCCCGGATTCCGGTGCTCGTGGTCGGCGACATCGACCGCGGTGGAGTGCTGGCCCACCTCTTCGGCACGGTGGCTGTGCTCTCGCCCGAAGATCAGGCGTTGATCGCCGGCTTCGTCGTCAACAAGTTCCGCGGCGACGTGTCGTTGCTGACCCCGGGCCTCGAGCAGTTGACTGCCCTGACCGGCCGGCCGACCCTCGGTGTCATTCCGTTCGCGGACGACCTGTGGCTGGACGCGGAAGATTCGCTCGGCGTCGTGGGCGACGCCCCCGTCGGGCGTCCCGGACCGCCGGTGGGAAGCGAATGGCTGCGAGTGGCGGCGATCCGCCTGCCACGAATTTCCAACTCGACGGATGTGGAAGCGCTGGCGTGCGAACCCGGAGTTTCGGTTCGCTGGGTCAACGATCCTTCCCGCCTGCAGGATGCCGACCTGATCGTCCTGCCCGGCAGCAAGTCGACGGTGTCGGACCTCGAGTGGATGCAGCGCAACGGAATTGCCGATGCCGTGGTGGCGCAGGCGAATCTCGACCGCCCGGTACTCGGCGTCTGCGGCGGCTACCAGATGCTCGGCTCGGTGATCGTCGACGACGTCGAATCCGGTCGCGGCCAGACCCCGGGTCTGGGACTGCTCGACCTCGAGGTGGAGTTCGCGGCAGATAAAGTGCTGGGCCGGGTCACCGGTGACGCGTACGGGGTCCCGGTCGACGGTTACGAGATACACCACGGTCGGGTCCGGCGTAACGGTGATCAGCCGCTGCTCTACGCGAGCACCGGGGCGGCGGAGGGGAGTATCCGCGGAGCTGTCTACGGAACGCACTGGCACGGTCTGCTCGAGAACGATCGATTCCGCCGTCTACTCCTCGACGATGTCGCGGAGCATTCGGGTCGAACCGGCTTCGTCCCCGCCCCCGACACCGACGTGGCCGCCGTGCGGGTCGCGCAGCTCGACCTGTTGGCTGATCTCGTCGAGAAGCACGTGGATGTGGGCGCCCTGGACACCTTGATCGGTGAAGGTGCCCCGGAGGGGCTGGCCACCATCGGCTCCCGCCTCTCTTTCTAGGCAGTTGCCCGCGCACGATCAGCCATGTTCCGATCTGCCGAACCAGCGTTGTGAACCGGACCGGATAAGGGTGCGAGCGCAAGGCGGCGCGGATCGCGTAGGTTTTCTGCCATGGAACTGACACACGTGGCTGTGGGAGACGGAGACTGTACAGTTCGGCTCGACGGGCCGTCGACCAGGCACGCTGTCCTGCTGCTGCCCGGTGCGGGGGACGCCCCGGACGTCTACGACGATGTGTGCGCCCGCCTGCACAATTCGGATCTGCGCACCATCGTGCCCGAGTCCGTCGAGGGACTCGACGACTCCGCTGTGATGGGGCTGCTCGACGAGCTGAAGGTGGGATGGGTCAACCTCGTGGGAAGCCGCGAGGGTGCCGAGCTCGCCTGGACGCTCGCCGCTCGCCAGTTCGGGCGCTTCGCCAGTCTCGTCGTTGCCGATCGGGGTCACCCGGCGGCGCCCGACGACAAAGGTGTGGTCCGCGAGGCGGGATGCCCACCGGTGGAGCTCCCGACGACCGTGATGGTCGGAAGCCCCACGCGGCGAGCCGAGGCCGATGCGAGTGGTCGCTTCGTCTACTCGGATTTCCGCGTCGTGGAACTCGACGGTGTCACCAATGTCCCGGCCTCCGCGGCCGCCGCGCTCGCCACCGAGATCGTTCTCCGCACCAGCCCCTGGTAGTCGAGCGCCGAGTCGATTACAGGCCGCTGTCGTCGACGTCGAGCCCGAGCAGGGCGTTCTCGACGACCTCGGGGAGAGCCGGGTGTATCCAGTACTGGCCCCGAGCCAACCGGTGTGCCGTCACATCGAAACTCATGGCCTGGATCAAGGGCTGGATCACCGTGGAGGCCTGTGCGCCGATCACATGTGCGCCCAGCAGTCGCCCGGTGCCACGCTCGGCGATGATCTTGCAGAAACCCTCGTCGTCTTCCATGGCCCACCCGTAGGCGACGTCGCCGTAAGCCTGAATCTTCACAGTGACGTCCCAGCCCGCGTCCCGAGCCTCGCGCTCGGTGAGCCCGACGTGGGCGATCTGCGGGTCGGTGAACACAGCCGCGGGCACGACACGATGGTCGGTGCGGCGCAGGCCCGACGTGTCCTGCCACGCGTCCCGCAGCAGGTTGTGCTGGACGACGCGCGCTTCGTGGTTGGCAACGTGCTTGAGCTGATAGGGCGACGAGACGTCGCCGAGCGCAAACACCCCCTCGGCGCTGGTGCGCTGGAACTCGTCGACGACGACGCGCCCCTGGTCGAGGTCGATGCCGCCGGCGGCCGCATCGATCACGTCCCCGTTGGATCGACGGCCGGTGGCCACGAGGAGGGCGTCGCCCGCCACGACCCGTCCGTTGTCGAGTTCCACTGCGACCCCGGCACCGTCCGGGCGCACCGACGCCACCGTCCGGCCACGGTGCACATCCCACTTCGAGACCGCCAGATCCGTGAACCGACGGGCCACGTCGTCGTCCAGATGGCGCAACAGGTGCTCGCCCCGCGAGATCAGCGACACCCGCGTGCCCAGTGCCGAGAACACGTGCGCGAACTCCGCGGCGATGAAACCGGCTCCGATGATCACCAGGCGCTCGGGGAGCTCGGGGAGCCGCATGATGTCGTCGTTGGTGTAGTACGGCACCCCCGAACTGCGCACAACGTCCGGGATGATCGGCCGCGATCCCGCAGCGACGACCACCTGATCCGCGGTGATGACCTCACCTGCTCCGGTGTCGATCGTCCGCGGCCCGACGAAGGACGCGTGCCCGCGGAAGAGCGTCGTGTTCGGGGTGTCTTCCGCGCGGTAGCGCTCACCGCCTGCGGAGATGGGATCGATGCGGCCGAAGACCCTTTTGACGATGTCGGGCCAGCGCACACCCTCGAGCTGGGCGTCGACGCCGAATTTCGCGGTATCGGTGACCGTGCGGGCCACTTCGGCGGCGTAGACGAACATCTTGGTCGGAATGCACCCGACGTTCAGGCACGTCCCGCCGAACGTGCCCTTCTCGAGGAGAGCGATCTTCTTGTCTGAAAAGCGTTCGTCGGGAAGGGAATTGCCCGACCCGGAGCCGATGATGGCGAGATCGAAGTGGGTCATCGCGGCGCCTCCGCGGAATTGTGGCCGTGCAGCCAGTCGAGCCAGAGGTCCACCTCGGCGAACGCTTGGGCGCGAGGTTCGTCCGAAGACAGGAAGACGTCGTGCCTGGCGCCCGGAATGGGCACTATCGTCGTGCGGTCGCCGAGACACCCGGCCCACCGGGCGATCTGCCGGACATCGAGGACTGCATCGGCTGTGTCGACCTGAGGGTCGTATCTCGGTGCGAAGTACGACGCCTTGGAACGCAGAATCAGCGCAGGAACACCGATATCGAGACCCCGGTGCAGTTGCGCATGCCCGCGGCGCACGGCGCGGAGCCAGCCGAAGGTGACGGGAAAGCCGCCCAGCGGTTTCCAGTCCAGGTTGTAGTTCCAGATTCCGTTGCCGTCGACGTGGAGACTCACCCCGTAGGTGTCGAGGGTGGTCTTCGGAACGATCGACTTCCGCTTGACACGGCCCAGTGCGTCGACGGCCACCGTTCCCACATTTCGCAGGTACGACGGCCCCTGCAGGTCGAACCACGGGCTGTTCAGGATGACGCCGCTGACGCCGAGGGCCGCGGTGCCGCCGGCCTTCTTCTGCCGTCGGTGCAGCCACAGCGGGAGCACGAGTCCCCCGGTGGAGTGCGCGACCAGCAGGACCTGGCCCTCGCCGGTCGCCTCGCGCACGACGCGGAGCGCTTCGTCGAGTTCGGCGTCGTACAGCGTGAGGTCGGACACGAAGTGCGCCGTCTGACCGGGCTTGAGGGAACGACCACACTTGCGCAGGTCCAGGGCGAAGAAGGCGTATCCCTGGTCGGCGAAGTGCTCGGCCAGGTGCTTCTGGAAGAAGTAGTCGGTGAACCCGTGCACGTAGAGCACGGCCCGGCCGGTCCGCTTCGTCTCCTGTGCAGGCTGGTAACGGATCAACGTTGCCTCGACCTCACCTTCACCGTCGGGATCGGTACCGAGGGGGATGGTCAACTGCTGATATCCGTCGCCGAGGACGTCGGGAGCCCATGTAGTCACAGATCACAATCTAATGGGCGATCCCGGGCCGCGGGGAGGGGCACAATTGGGGCAGGTAACTTCCGCTCATACGCGCGGGTAACCTATGCGGCGAACACGGCAGGCGGATGCGCGCACGGCAAATGGACAAGGAAGTCGATTCTCCAGTGTCAGATCAGAACGCGGTAGAGACGAAGACGGATGTAGTGCTGGTGGGCGCGGGCATCATGAGCGCGACGTTGGGGGCGATCCTGCGGCAGGTGCAGCCCGACTGGTCGATCACCACCTTCGAACGGCTCGACGCCGTCGCGGCCGAGAGCAGCGACCCGTGGAACAACGCCGGCACCGGTCACTCCGCGTTGTGTGAACTCAACTACACACCCGAGAACCCCGACGGCACCGTCGAGATCGCGAAGGCCGTCAACGTCAACGAGCAGTTCCAGGTGTCGCGCCAGTTCTGGGCGCACGCCGTGGAGAACGGCGTCCTGACCAAGCCGAAGGAATTCATCAACCCGATTCCCCACGTCAGCTTCGTGCACGGCGAGGCCAACGTGAAGTATCTGCGCGCCCGTTACGACGCGCTCG
The DNA here is from genome assembly GCF_018343855.1 of Rhodococcus sp. USK13. Taxonomy (NCBI): domain Bacteria; kingdom Bacillati; phylum Actinomycetota; class Actinomycetes; order Mycobacteriales; family Nocardiaceae; genus Rhodococcus; species Rhodococcus sp. USK13. The sequence goes on from NZ_CP069242.1 coordinate 3,775,523, forward strand.
CCGGACACCCTCTCTTCGCGGGCATGGAATACGTGGAGGATCCGGTCGAGTTCGCCCGCCGCCTGCCGTTGATGGCGAAGGGCCGCGACTACAGCGATCCGATCGCGCTGAACTGGACCGAGAACGGCACCGACGTCGACTTCGGTGCCCTCACCAAGCAGCTTCTCGGCTACGTCGGTGCATCCGGCGGCATCGTGCATTTCGGTCACGAGGTCACCGATCTCACCAAGCAGTCCGACGGCAGCTGGGTCGTCAAGGTCACCAACCGTCGCAACGGTGCCAAAAAGGTGGTGCGCAGCAAGTTCGTCTTCGTCGGCGCCGGCGGCGGTGCCCTGCATCTCCTGCAGAAGTCGGGTATCTCCGAGGCCAAGGGCTTCGGCGGATTTCCGGTCAGCGGAGCCTTCCTGCGCTGCACCAATCCGGAACTCATCGACCAGCACCGCGCCAAGGTGTACGGCAAGGCTGCCGTGGGCGCTCCGCCCATGTCGGTGCCGCACCTCGATACCCGGGTGATCGGTAGCAAGCCCGGACTGCTGTTCGGCCCTTACGCCGGCTGGTCACCCAAATTCCTCAAGGAAGGTCGCGTCACCGACCTCCCCGGTTCGGTCAAGCCCGACAACCTTCTGTCGATGCTCGGCGTCGGTGTCAGTGAACTCGGCCTGGTCAAATACCTGATCAGCGAGCTCACGAAGTCGGAGGCCGGACGGATCGACACGCTGCGCGAGTTCGTACCCAAGGCCGTCGGCAAGGATTGGGAACTGATCACCGCCGGCCAGCGTGTCCAGGTCATCCGGCGGGCCAAGGGCAAGGGCGGTGTCCTCGAGTTCGGCACCGCCGTGGTCAACGCCGCGGACGGCAGCATCGCCGGTCTGCTCGGTGCGTCTCCCGGCGCGTCCACGGCTGTGCCGGCCATGCTCGACGTGCTCGAGCGCTGCTTCCCGGACCGGTACGAGTCCTGGAAGCCGAAGCTGCAGGAAATGGTGCCGTCGCTCGGGGTGAAGCTCACTGACGAACCGGGGCTGTTCGCGCAGGTCTGGGAGCACACGTCCAAGGTCCTTCAGCTCGATACCATCGCGGTGGAAGAGGCCTCGGTCGCCGCGGTCTGATGGCGACGGGCGGGCTCGGCTGCGGGGGCGCGCCGAGCGGGCCTGTGCCATAGTTGCTTGTCATGACGGCAACTGCAGCACTGAAGCGTTCGTGGGCACTCGATCTCGACAACAAGACGCTCTATGAGTTGCTGAAGCTTCGAGTCGAGGTGTTCGTCGTGGAGCAGGCCTGCCCGTACCCGGAGCTGGACGGGCAGGATCTGCTGGCGGAGACGCGCCATTTCTGGTTGGAGCAGGACGGTCAGGTGGTCTGCACACTCCGTCTGCTCGAGGAGCACGGCGACGGCACCACCTCGTTCCGCATCGGGCGACTGTGCACGTCGCGGCCCGCGCGTGGGCAGGGCCATACCACTCGTCTCCTGCGGGCGGCGCTCGCAGAGGTGGGGTCCGCACCCTGCCGGATCAACGCCCAGACCTACCTGGTGGATATGTATGCGAAGCACGGATTCACCCCGGATGGCGAGGAGTTCGTCGAGGACGGTATCCCGCACGTGCCCATGAAGCGTGGTGGCGGGGCGCCCCGCGATGCGGGGGATACGGCGTCGGTATCGAATGCGCAGGGTGCCCCGTCGACGGCGGGCCGGTGAGCGCCGACTAGGGTCGGCGAAAGAATGTCCGCGGGGAAGTCCTGTTCCAATCAGGCGCGGTCCCGCCACTGTGACGGATCTCTGATTCGCTGCTGCCACGGGCGCGGCGAATCGGAAGTCCCAGCCAGATCGCCGCGGCATTCGTACCAGCCAACAGCTCTCGGCGAGGAAACCGGGGCGTGAAGGGATGCATCGTGCGCACGAACCGTGACGTGGACCAGTCTCCACGGGACTCCTCGACGGGTTTCCCGTTCAGTGCGGTGGTCGGCCAGGACCAGCTGCGTCTGGCGCTCGTCCTGTGCGCCGTCCACCCGGGCATCGGCGGCGTCCTGGTGCGGGGCGAGAAGGGCACGGCCAAGTCGACGGTCGTCCGGGCGCTCACCACGTTGTTGCCGGCGGTCCGTGACGAGAACGGCCCGCGGCCCGCGCGGCTGGTCGAGTTGCCGGTGGGAGCCACCGAAGACCGTGTTGTCGGTTCACTCGACCTCGAGAAAGTCTTGCGCGACGGTGAACGCGCCTTTCGTCCGGGCCTGCTGTCCGCTGCCCACCAGGGCGTTCTCTATGTCGATGAAGTGAACCTTCTGCACGATCATCTGGTCGACGTTCTTCTCGACGCCGCAGCGATGGGCCGGGTACATATCGAGCGGGACGGCATCTCCCACTCGCATCCGGCGCGGTTCGTTCTGGTGGGCACCATGAATCCGGAAGAAGGCGAACTGCGGCCGCAGCTTCTGGACCGTTTCGGCCTCGCTGTCGATGTCGCTGCGTCGCGTGACGTCGATGTGCGGATGGAGGTGGTGCGGCGGCGCCTCGACTTCGAACGCGACCCGCAGACGTTCGCCGCTCGCTATGCCGAGCAGGATCACGCTCTGGCCACCGCCATCCTGGAAGCCCGCAATCGACTCGATTCGGTGGAGCTCGACGACACCGAACTGCGCCGGATCGCGTTCCTCTGCGCCTCGTTCGACGTCGACGGTATGCGCGCCGATCTCGTCCTCGCTCGCACGGCCACCGCGCACGCCGCCTGGCGCGGTGCGGACGCCGTGACGGCAGAGGACGTGCGGGTTGCTGCGGAGTTGACGCTGCCGCACCGGCGCAGGCGGGACCCGTTCGACGAGCCGGGCCTCGACCAGGATCAACTCGACGAGGCGTTGCGTCAGGCCGACGAGGACACCAGGGCGGCGGCCGACGAACCGCCCGCCGAAGCACCGTCGAGCGAGGATTCGTCCGAGCCGACCGCGGGCGGGGCCGCGGAGGATCCCGACGGACCCGACGACCCGGGCGGACCCGGGGGCGGAGCGCCGCCGCCGGACCGGCCTGCCGGGCCGGCGGGCTCGCAGTTCACCACCAAGCTGCTCGAGATTCCCGGTGTCGGTGAAGGCGCGCCGGGTCGGCGCTCGCGTTCCCGCTCGTCGCGTGGTCGAGCGGTACGGGCGGCGAGCGAGCAAGGGCACGGCCTGCACCTCGTGGGCACGCTGTTCGCGGCAGCGGAACGGCAGGCCGCTCGCGGACGCACGGCCGGCCGGATGATTCTCGACTCGGCCGACCTGCGAGGCGCTGTCCGAGAAGGCCGCGAGGGAAACCTCGTGGTGTTCGTCGTGGACGCGTCCGGCTCGATGGCGGCGCGAGATCGGCTGTCCGCGGTCACCGGGGCCGTCGTCTCCCTCCTGCGCGATGCCTATCAGCGCCGGGACAAGGTGGCCGTCATCACCGTGCGTGGACGAGACGCCGAATTGGTTCTGCCACCGACATCGTCGGTGGACATCGCGGTCCGTCGGCTGCGCGGGATGCGCACCGGCGGTAAATCGCCTCTGGCGGAGGGCTTTCTGCGGGCTCGGCAGGTGGTATTGCGTGAGCGGCTCCGTGACCCGCAACGGCGGGCGCTCGTGGTCACACTCACCGACGGACGGGCCACGGGCGGCAAGGACGCTCTGCACCGCGCCAGAGTGGCGGCAGGGTTGCTCGCCGACAGTGCAGTCGCCACGGTGGTGGTGGATTGCGAGACCGGAATGGTCCGGCTCGGTCTGGCGGCAGAACTCGCCCGGCATCTGCGTGGCGGGTACGTCCGACTCGGTGAACTCTCCGCGCAGCACGTCGCAGGTGTCGTTCGCGCTGCGGCATAACGATATTCGACGTAACGGAACCGGCATACAAGAAGCCGGGTGTTATCGAACGGTAGGAGAGTAGGACATGCCCAAGGGTGTTCCCGAGAACGTCCCGAACGACGGCCTCACCACACGGCAGCGAAGGAACGCACCGATACTCGCGGTCCACACCGGCCCGGGTAAGGGAAAATCCACCGCGGCTTTCGGGATGGCGTTGCGTGCGTGGAACCAGGGCTTCGATGTCGGGGTGTTCCAGTTCGTGAAGAGCGCCAAGTGGAAGGTCGGGGAGGAGGCGGCGTTCCGTGCCTTGGGGCAACTTCACGAGGACACCGGGGTCGGCGGCGCCGTCCAATGGCACAAGATGGGTGAGGGCTGGTCGTGGGCGCGGAAGCACGGCTCCGAGGAAGACCATGCCGCGGCCGCTGCCGAGGGATGGCGTGAAATCGCCCGGCGGCTCGCTGCCGAGGAACACCGTTTCTATGTGCTCGACGAGTTCACCTATCCCCTCAAGTGGGGGTGGGTGGACGTCGACGAGGTCGTCGCAGTACTGCGTGACCGGCCGGGTGCACAGCACGTCGTCATCACCGGCAGGGATGCCCCACAGGCGTTGATCGACGCGGCCGACCTCGTGACGGAAATGACGAAGATCGCCCATCCGATGGACGCGGGCCGCAAGGGCCAGCGAGGCATCGAGTGGTGACTGCGCACTCCGCGGTTCCCGCCGTAGTCATTGCGGCCCCTGCCTCGGGGAGCGGAAAGACGACAGTCGCCACGGGCTTGATGGGTGCGCTGGGTCAGTCGGGAAATGCGGTGGCGCCGTTCAAGGTCGGCCCCGACTACATCGATCCCGGCTACCATGCCTTGGCCGCGGGTCGGCCCGGACGCAATCTCGACCCGGTGATGGTGGGAGCCAACCGAATCGGCCCGCTCTACCGTCACGGGAGCACCGAGTGCGACATCGCCGTGGTCGAGGGTGTCATGGGATTGTTCGACGGCAAGATCGACGCCGCGTCTGCGGAGCCGTCGGCCGAGGGATCGACAGCACAGGTCGCGGCACTGCTCGGCGCTCCCGTCGTGCTGGTGGTCGATGCCCGCGGGCACAGCCAGTCTCTGGCCGCTGTGCTTCACGGATTTTCGACGTACGACGCGTCGGTGCGCATCGGCGGTGTGATCCTCAACCGGGTCGGAAGCGCCCGGCACGAGGAGGTGCTGAGACAGGCCAGCGAGCGCGTCGGACTCCCCGTGCTGGGCGCGGTTCCCCGGATGGCGGAACTGGAAGTGCCGAGCCGGCATCTCGGCCTCATTCCCGCTGCCGAACACGGCGCCGCTGCCATGCAGGCCATGGAGGCGATGACACGGCTGGCCGCCCGGCATCTCGATCTGGCTGCGATCCGGGCGCTCGCACGCTCTGCGATCGACGGACCGGCGTGGGATCCCACCGTCGAGGTGGGTGAGGTGCCCGCCGGTGCTCGCCCGACGGTGGCAATCGCCGGCGGCCGGGCCTTCACTTTCGGGTACGCCGAACATCGAGAACTGCTCGCGGCGGCCGGGGCGCGCGTCGTGACCTTCGACCCGCTGCACGACGAACTGCCCACGGACACGGCCGGAGTCGTCCTTCCGGGCGGCTTCCCGGAAGAGCATGCCGCCGCGCTCGCCGGGAACGGGCGCCTCCTCGCACAGATACGCGCATTGGCCGACGGCGGCGCACCGATACACGCCGAATGCGCCGGACTGCTGTATCTCGCGCGCAGCCTCGACGGTTCGGCGATGGCATCGGTCATCGATGTCGACGCCTCGTTCGGCTCACGCCTGACTCTGGGCTACCGCGATGCCGTGGCATTGACCGATTCGCCGCTCTTCGCTGCGGGCGAGCGGGTGGTGGGGCACGAATTCCATCGAACGTCGCTCACCCGGGCAGAGGCGTCCGGCTATACGCCGGCGTGGGGATGGCGGCCGTGGGACGGTGCACCTGCGCGCGAAGGTTTCGCTGGAGGGGGCATTCACGCGTCGTACCTTCACACGCATCCGGCGGGACACCCCACCGCTGTCGCGCGGTTCGTGAGCGCCGCCCGCGACTTCGCCGACCATGGTTGAGGTCTGCGTGGGCGTCGGGTTCCGCACGAGTGCGTCGAGCGCCGACATCGTCTCGGCGGTGCGCGCGGCGTTGGAGTCCGCGAACGTCGAGGCGCCCGTGACATTGATCTGCCTGGGCACTCTCGACCGCAAGGCGAACGAGCCTGCCGTCGTGGGTGCGGCCGCGGTACTCGGGGTTCCGGTCCTCGGATTCGACACCGGAGATCTCGCTGCCGTCGTCGTCCCACACCCGTCCGGCGTGGTGCATGCACGCACCGGTTCGCCGAGTATCGCGGAGGCGGCGGCGGTACTGAGCGCCGGCGGCGGGCCACTGATCATTCCCAAACGGTCCGCGAATGGCGTCGTCGTCGCGGCAGCCCGTAAAGTTTCGTAGGTTCGAGACAAGACTTACCGGAAAATCTGGAGAAACGGGGATAGCGCGTGACTGCCGCCACCGGAGACGAGACCAACTACCTGGTCGGCCTCAATTTGACCGATCGCCGTGTGGTCGTGATCGGTGGCGGAAGCGTCGCACAGCGTCGACTGGGCCTGCTCATCGCATCGGGAGCACGCGTGCATCTGATCAGCCGCGCCGTCACTCCCGCGGTCGAGGGGATGGCGACCTCCGGTCAGATCACCCTGGAACTGCGCGACTACCGGGACGGTGACCTCGACGGCGCCTGGTATGCCATCGCCTGCACGGACGAACCCGACACCAATGCGGCGATCGTCGCCGAGGCCGAACGGAACAGGGTGTTCTGTGTCCGGGCAGACAACGCCCGGTACGGCACAGCCGTCACCCCGGCCAGTGCAGGCTACGACGGCTTGAGCATCGGTGTGCTGGCGGGCGGCGATCACCGCCGCTCCGCGGCCGTGAGAAACGCCCTGGTGGAAGGCTTGCAGTCCGGAGTCGTTCCCGACACCGACGAGGCGCCCGCAGCCGGTGTGGCGCTGGTAGGCGGAGGTCCCGGTGACCCCGACCTCATCACCGTCCGCGGCCGCCGACTGCTGTCGCGCGCCGACGTCGTGGTGGCCGATCGTCTGGCGCCGCCGGAGCTTCTGGCCGAACTCGGTCCCGATGTCGACGTGATCGATGCTGCGAAGATTCCGTACGGCCGCGCGATGGCGCAGGAAGCTATCAACGCGGCCCTGATCGACAACGCCAAGGCGGGCAAGTTCGTGGTTCGTCTCAAAGGCGGCGACCCCTACGTGTTCGGACGGGGGTACGAAGAGCTCGAGGCGTGCGCCGCAGCAGGGGTCCCCGTCACGGTGGTCCCCGGTATCACCAGCGCGATCTCGGTCCCGTCGGCCGCCGGAATTCCGGTGACCCACCGAGGAGTCACCCACGAGTTCGTGGTCGTGAGCGGGCATGTGGCTCCCGACCATCCCGATTCTCTCGTCGACTGGTCGGCGCTGGCGCGGCTGAAGGGCACCATCGTGTTGCTGATGGCGGTCGAACGCATCGACGCGTTCGCGACGGTCCTGATGGCGGGCGGCCGGCCCGTAAACACCCCGGTCACCGTCATCCAGGAGGGCACACTGCGCACTCAGCGCACGCTCCGCGCGGATCTGCAGAGTGTCGCGGCCCGGGTGAAAGAAGAGCAGATTCGGCCGCCCGCCATCGTGGTCATCGGACCGGTGGCAGGGTTTAGCGTGGACGCTGGGTAACGTGAACGCTCGTGTCTGATTCCCGAGTGCCGAAATCTGCTTCAGTGAACTCTGCGGCAGATGCCCCAGCGGTCCCGGCCGCGGCGACCCGTGTGCTGGGTCTCGCCATCATCGTCCTGAGCGGATTGCAGATGATGGTGGTCCTCGACGGGACCGTCGCCAACCTGGCCCTGGCCCCCCTGCAGGCAGACCTCGGTCTCACCGACAGCGGCCGCAACTGGGTGCTGACCTCCTATGCATTGGCGTTCGGTGGGCTCATGCTCCTCGGGGGCCGGCTCGGGGACGCCTTCGGCCGGAAGAAAATGTTCATCGGCGGCGTCGCACTCTTCACCGTCGCCTCCTTGTTGTGCGGCCTCGCGGTCAACGAATTCATGCTGATCGGTGCCCGCTTCCTGCAGGGTGTGGGTGCTGCGGTGGCCTCGCCCACCGCGCTGGCCCTGGTAGCGACGACGTTCGCCGCCGGTCCCGCTCGCAACCAGGCCATTGCGATCTTCGCTGCAATGACCGGGATCGGATCGATCGCGGGGCTGATCATCGGCGGTGCACTCACCGAAGTGTCGTGGCGGTTGATCTTCCTCATCAACGTGCCCATCGGTGTGGTCATCGTGCTGTTCGCCTTCACGGCGTTGAAAGAGACGGCCGGTGAGCGCCTGGCGCTCGACGTACCGGGCGCCGTTCTGGCGACGGTCGCGGCAACCGGTGTGGTGTTCGCTCTCACCGAGGGACCGGAACTCGGGTGGACCAGTCCCTTCGTGATCGGTGCGCTCATCGCGGGTCTGCTGCTGTTCGTCGCGTTCCTGTATGTCGAGCGCACCGCCGACAACCCGTTGCTTCCCTTCTCGCTGTTCACCGACAAGAACAGGGTGGCCACCTTCGTCGCCATCTTCTTCGCAGGCGCCGTGATGTTCACAGTCGCCGCCTTCGTGGCGCTGTTCGTCCAGGACATTCTCGGTTACAGCCCACTCGAAGCGGGCCTGGCCTTCATCCCGTTCGCGTTCGGTCTGGGAGCCGCGGCCTTCGTGGCGTCGAAACTCGCCGTCCGCATCCAGCCGCGCTGGCTGGTGATCGCCGGGGCGGCCATCATGGTGGTGGGCCTGCTCTACGGTTCCACCCTGGACGCGTCGGCGACGTATCCGGCCAACCTGTTCGTGCCGGTCGTGGGAATCGGTTTCGGTGTCGGACTTGCCGTCGTTCCGCTTCCTCTGTGCGCCATCGCGGGAGTGCCGGAAACCGAGATCGGACCGGTGGCCGCCATTGCTCAGGTCGCGCAGACGCTCGGCGGCCCGCTCGCCCTCGCTCTCATCGGGGCGATGGCGACATCCCGGACGCTGTCCCTCGGTGGGGTGTCGGGCAAGATCGCCGACATGACGCCGGTGCAGATCACTGCGCTCGGTGAGGGCTACACCTTCGCCCTGGTAGGCAGCGCCGTCTGTGCGCTGATCGCCGGTCTGGCGGCACTGTTCATCCGGTTCACCCCGCAACAGGTTGCGCAGGCACAAGCGGCCGAAAAGGCAGCGCAGCAGTCCTGACTCGCCCTCCCCGGGCGTGCGGGCGAAAAGATCCGCAATCGCTGTGCCTGGCGTTCTGTAACTGTCTAGGGTCATTTATATGGATGACCGGGTAACAGACACTGCAGCGGTCGGCGTCGTTCCGGAGGACAGCGTGCGGCACGTCCGCACGGTGATCATCGGCAGTGGTTTCGCGGGACTCGGTGCGGCTATACGACTGAGCAAGGACGGGCGGGATGACTTCCTCGTCCTCGAGCGGGACGGTGATGTCGGGGGCACCTGGCGCGACAACACCTATCCCGGCGCGGCCTGTGACGTGCCCTCGCACCTGTACTCCTACTCGTTCGCACTCAACCCCGAATGGTCACGTTCGTTTTCGGCACAACCGGAGATCCAGCACTACATTCGCAGGGTTGCGCGTCAGTACAACGTCCTCGGAAAGCACGTCTTCGACTGCGACGTGACCGAGGCCCGCTGGAATTGCGGCGTCTCGCGGTGGGAGCTCACCACCAGCCGCGGCCACTTCTCCGCGGACACCGTGATCTGCGCGTTCGGGGCGCTGGCCGAGCCCTCTCTGCCGAGCATTCCCGGGATCGAAGTATTCGACGGCGAGATCTTCCACTCGGCGCAATGGAATCACGATGCCGACCTCACCGGCACACGCGTGGCAGTGATCGGCACGGGAGCATCGGCAATTCAAATCGTTCCTGCCATCGTCGACCAAGTGCAACACCTGGACGTGTATCAGCGCACCGCCCCCTGGTTGCTGCCGCGATTCGACCGGGCCTATACCCGGATCGAGCGGTGGGCCTTCCACCACGTGCCCGGCGTCCAGCGACTGCTCCGCGCCGCAATCTACGGAGGCCGGGAAGTGCAGGTGGTCGGCCTCGCCAAGGCGCCCGTCTTCATGAAACCGCTGGAATGGCTGGCGCGCATGAAGATCCGGACGGAGATCAAGGACCCGGCCCTGCGTGAGAAAGTCACTCCGAACTTCCGGATCGGCTGCAAGAGAATGCTGATTTCCAACGACTACTACGCGGCCCTCGACCGGGACGACGTCGAACTCGTCACCGACCCGATCGCGGAGATACGAGAGCATGCGGTGGTGACGAGGGACGGCACCGTGCGTCCGGTGGATGCCATCGTCATCGCGACCGGATTCCAGGTGACGGATTCACCGATGTTCGAGGTCATCTTCGGGCGGGACGGACGCAGTCTGGCGCAGGTTTTCGGTGAGGCCGGTATGCAGGCCTACAAGGGCGCGACTGTCGCCAACTTCCCCAACATGTTCTTTCTCGTCGGACCCAACACGGGGCTCGGCCACACGTCGATGGTGTACATGATCGAATCACAGATCAACTACGTCGCCGATGCCATTGCGGCGTTGGAGCAGAACGGACTTCGCACGGTCGAGGTACGCAAGGAGGTTCAGGACGATTACAACCGGGACCTTCAGGAGAAGCTGTCGAACAGCGTCTGGATGACGGGCGGATGCGCCAGCTGGTACCTCGATCGGCACGGCAACAACACCACACTGTGGCCCGACTTCACCTTCAAATTCCGCCGCCAGACACAGCGTTTCGACATCGCAGCCTACGAGGTGTCCGCCGACGCGGGTACGCCGGTGGGGTAGCGGCAGGCCCCCGCAGACTGTCCTGATGCCGCCTGCCTCAGTGGCGAACGGGCCGGTACCGGCGAACAGGTCTGCCCGCGCCCCCGTACTCGAGGCGTACTTCGAGCAAACCCTCGGCCAGGTAATGCTCGAGGTACCTGCGCACGCTCACCCGGGACAGTCCCGCGAGCTCGGCGCATTCCATGGACGACAACTCGCCCCGCTCCTGCACGATGTCGAGGACCAACTTGCCGGTTTCGGCGCTGAGCCCCTTGGGGAGGCGGCCCGGGTCGGCGTTCTTGCCTGCGCTGCCGAACAGGGAGTCGATCAACGACTGATCCGCGCCGGATTGTGATTCGAGTGCCCGTGCCCGCCGCCGAAAGTTCTCGAGCTTCTCCTGCAGGTGGGCGTACTCGAACGGTTTCACCAGGTAGTCGGAGGCGCCGCCGTGCAGTGCGCGGCTGACGGTGTCGATCTCTCTTGCAGCGGTGATCATGATCACGCCGACCGGATTTCCCTCCGCCCGGAGGGACTGGAGGACATCGAGTCCGGACATGTCCGGCAAGTACACGTCGAGAAGCACGAGATCCGGCCGACGAGAGCGCACGGCATCGAGGGCGTCGGCCGCGGTCCGCGCGACTGCGACGGTGGTGAACCCCGGCGTCTTGTCGACGAACCGGCGGTGTATCTCCGCGACCATGAAGTCGTCGTCGACGACCAGCACCTCATACATCGTTCCGCCGAACGGTCATGGTCGGAGAGTCTAACTACGGGGAACGTGGACGGTGAACAAAGCGCCTCCGGTGCCGGGCGCGTCCGACACGGATGCGAATCCGCCGTGCTGCGCGCTGACCAGTCGCACCAGGGCCAGCCCGATCCCGCGACCTCCTGGCACCCCTGTCTTGGACGTGACTCCCCGGGAGAAGATTTCCTCGCGCATCGACTCGGGTACCCCGGGGCCCGAGTCGGCGACCTCGATCAAAATGCCGTCGCCGTCCGTGATTCGAATCGATATCGTCGCGTGCGGTCCGCCTTCGGACACGTCGACGGCATTGTCGATGAGATTCCCGACGACGGTGATGACGTCGGTCGCGAGCTCTGGGTCGAGGGCGTGCAGGCGTGAATCGGGCTCGAGTGTCAGAGACACTCCGGTCTCCGCCGCCAACGAGGTCTTCGCGATCAGGAGGGCGGCCACGGCGGGATCGGAAATCCTTTGCGTCACCGCGTCGCTGATCTCTGCTCGGCGTCGAGTGAGGGTTCCGACGAATTCGGTGACGGCGTCGTAGTCACCGAGCTGAGTGAGTCCCGAGATGGTGTGCAACTGGTTGGCGAATTCGTGCGTCTGCGCGCGCAGCGTGTCGGTGACGCTCTTGTGGGACGACAGCTGGCTCTGCATCGACGCCAGCTCGGTGCTGTCGCGCATGGTGGTGACGGTGCCGATCTTGTGGCCCTGGCTGGTAGCGGCCCGCCGGCTGAGCGCCAGCATGCGCGAGGACGTCGAGAGCACCACGTCACGGCCGTCCTCGCCGGTGAGGAGATACCGCCGGACGCCCGGGTCGAGTGGGACGTCGTCGACGTGCCTGCCGACGACGTCACCGCTGAGGTCGAGTAGTTCCTGGGCGCTGTCGTTGAGGAGCGTGATGATGCCCTCGGTGTTCACCGCCACCACGCCCTCACGGATGCTGTGAAGCAGGGCCTCCCGGTGGTCGGCGAGACTGGCGATCTCGGCGATCTCCAGCCCCCGGGTGTGTGTCTTGATTCTGCGTGAGAGAAGCCACGAACCGAGAAGTCCCAGCCCGGCGCCGATCCCGAGGTAGAGGAGCAGCCGCGCACCGGCACTGCTGAGCAGGGCCCAGGTCGACGGGTAGTCGTCGCTGACCGATACTGCTGCCAGGACGTCACCGGTGGCAGTGAGGATAGGAACGTGGCCGACGATGGCGCGCCGGTCGTCGACCACGACATCACCCGACCAGGCGCGGCCGGTCAGCACGTCGCTGCCGCCGAGTTCCGCGGGCAGCCCGATCCGGGTGGGGTCGGAGGACACTGCCGTCACCCCTTCGGGTGTGACGATCTCCGCCAATGTCGCGCCCGACAGATTGACTGCCCGATCCACTTCGGGGGCGAGGACTCGCTCGACCGACGGGTCCGAGAGGCGGTCACGCACCACCGGGGTCGAGGCGACGTTCTCGGCCACGGCGATCATGCGCTGGCCCTGCAATTCGCGAAACTCCACCGTCGATTGGTGAACCGAGACGGCAGCGACCGCGAGAAGGACGACGCCGACGACCACCAGCTGGAGCACCAGGACCTGCCCGGCAAGACTTCGCACTCTGGGGTGACGTGGTGACCACAATGAACTTAAGTTCCATTTCGTTCGCATAGGTGACGTGCGTCACCAATGGGGACAGTATTGCCGAAGATCACATCGATGGCGAAATGGGGAACGATGGCGAGAACAGGTGGCGGAAGCAGCGTACGCGCGGTGCTCCTGCTGGCGCTCGTAGGCCTTCTCGTGGCCGGGTGCGGAGTTACCCGTGGCGAGGACGAGGGCTTGCACAGGGTGCGGATGATGGTTCCGAACAGCCCCGGCGGCGGCTACGACCTCACCGCGCGGACTGCGGTGAAGATCATGGAAGATCAGGACATTACCGGCCGAGTCGAGGTCTTCAACGTCATAGGTGCAGGTGGAACGGTCGCCATGGCTCGACTGATGAACGAGTCGGGCAACGACGATCTCATGATGATGATGGGTCTCGGAGTCGTCGGTGCCGGTTACACCAACGGGTCGTCCGCCCGCGTGTCCGACGCGACCGCATTGGCGAAGGTGGTGGAAGAGCAGGAAGGCATTCTGGTTCCTGCGGATTCGCCGCTGCGCACCATCGACGACTTCGTCGCGGCGTGGCGGGCCGACCCGGCCTCGGTCACGATCGGCGGCGGATCGTCACCGGGCGGGCCGGACCACCTGTTCCCGATGGAGACCGCCCGCGCGGTAGGGGTGGATCCCAATGCAGTGAACTACGTCTCCTACGACGGTGGAGGTGACCTGTTGACGGCGCTGCTCGGACAGAAGATCACCGCGGGCACCTCGGGGCTGGGGGAGTACGTCGACCAGATCGAAGCCGGTCAGGTGCGCGTGCTCGCGGTGTCGGGTAGCGAACGGGTCGAGGGCGTCGATGCGCCGACGCTGTCGGAGGCGGGAATCGATCTCACCTTCACCAACTGGCGTGGAGTCCTTGCGCCCCCTGGCCTTTCGGACAGTGCCCGGGCCGACATGGTGGAGGCGCTGGAGAAGTTGCACGACACACCCGAATGGAAGGAGGCCCTGGTGAAGAACGGTTGGAGTGACGCCTTCATGACGGGACCGGATTTCGAGCAGTTCCTGCGCGACCAGGACGAGCGGGTCTCGTCCACCCTGTCCGAACTGGGGTTGGCATGACCACGCCCGTGCCACCGCCCGCCGGCGCCCCCGACGTGGTCCCGGCGCCACGCAAACGGGACCTGGCGCAGTTCATCGTGTGTGCGGTCATGCTCACGGTGGGCGTGTTTCTCATCGTCGACGCACTGACCCTCAGCGCCGGGTTCGCGAAGGTGGACCCGGTCGGGCCGCGGCTGTTTCCGCTGGCGGTTGGCATCGGGTTGCTCGTCCTCACCGCGATCCTTGCTGTCGCGATCCTGCGCGGCTCCACGGGGGAGGCCGACGGGGGCGAGGACGTCGACCTCGATTCGTCGAGTGACTGGCGAACGGTGGGGCTGCTCGTCGGTCTGTTCGCCGCCACCATCGCGCTGATCGACTTCCTCGGATGGGCGATCACCGGAACGTTCCTCTTCGCCGGGGCGGCAACAATTCTCGGCAGCCGCCACTGGGTACGCAACATCGCCATCGGTGCGGTGCTCGGCTTCGGTAGCTTCTACGCGTTCTACGTCGGGCTCGGAATCCCGCTGCCCGCAGGCATTCTGGACGGAATTCTCTGACATGGACAATCTGAACTGGCTGCTGCAGGGGTTCGAGCAGGCAGCCACCCCGATGAACCTCCTCTACGCATGCCTGGGCGTCCTGCTCGGTACCGCCGTCGGCGTCCTTCCCGGCATAGGCCCCGCCATGACCGTGGCACTCCTGCTCCCCGTCACCTACAACGTCAGTCCGAGCGCCGCCTTCATCATGTTCGCCGGCATCTACTACGGCGGAATGTACGGCGGCTCCACCACATCCATTCTGTTGAACACCCCGGGGGAGTCGTCCTCGGTGATCACGGCCATCGAAGGCAACAAGATGGCGAGAGCAGGAAGAGCGGCGCAGGCTCTGGCGACCGCGGCGATCGGTTCCTTCGTCGCCGGATCGATCGGCACGATGCTGCTCGTACTCTTCGCCCCCGCGGTCTCGAGTTTCGCGGTAACCTTGGGTGCTCCTTCGTATCTCGCGATCATGCTGCTGGCCCTCGTTGCCGTCACGGCGGTGTTGGGAAGCTCGAAGCTTCGTGGATGCATCTCCCTGCTGCTCGGGCTCGCGATCGGGCTGGTCGGGATCGATTTCCTCACCGGGCAACCGCGCGCCACTTTCGGGATCCCGCAGCTGTCCGACGGCATCGATATCGTCGTCGTGGCAGTCGCAGTCTTTGCGCTCGGTGAAGCCCTCTGGGTGGCGGCGCACCTGCGCCGCAGGCCGGCCGAGGTCATTCCGGTCGGCCGGCCGTGGATGGGCAAGAAGGACTGGAAGCGGTCGTGGAAGCCATGGCTGCGAGGGACCGCGTACGGATTCCCGTTCGGGGCACTCCCCGCCGGTGGCGCCGAACTTCCCACCTTCCTGTCCTACATCACCGAGAAGAAGCTCTCGAAGCACAAGGACGAATTCGGCAAGGGCGCCATCGAAGGGGTCGCAGGCCCCGAGGCGGCCAACAACGCCTCCGCGGCGGGCACGCTCGTGCCCATGCTGTCGCTCGGTCTGCCCACCAACGCGACCGCGGCTGTCATGCTCACCGCCTTCGTCTCGTACGGGATCCAGCCCGGACCGACCCTGTTCGAGAAGGAACCGCTCCTCATCTGGACGTTGATCGCGAGCCTGTTCATCGGCAACTTCCTCCTGCTCGTCCTGAACCTGCCTCTCGCGCCGCTGTGGGCCAAGCTGCTCCGCACCCCGCGCCCCTACCTGTATGCGGGCATCTTGTTCTTCGCTGCGCTCGGCGCCTTCGCAGTGAACCTCCAGTGGTTGGACCTGGCGCTGCTCCTCGTCTTCGGCCTGATGGGTCTGATGATGCGCAGATTCGGATTGCCCGTGCTGCCACTGATCATCGGTGTCATCCTCGGTCCGCGCATCGAACGGCAACTGCGGCAGAGTCTGCAACTCGGTGGCGGAGACTGGGGAAGTCTGTTCACCGAGCCGGTGGCAATCATCGTCTACGTGATCATCGCGCTTCTGCTTCTCGCCCCGCTCGTCGCGAAGTTCGTCCGTTCGCGGCTTCCAGTCCCCACACTCGACTTCCCGGAGGGACCGTCCGCCGACGATTCCCCGGACACCAGAGAGAAGGCGCACGCATGATCGTCGTCGGTTACACCCCGGACCGGTACGGAGAGGCAGCCCTCGACCACGGCCTCGCAGAAGCACGGCTGCGCCAGACATCACTGGTGGTGATCAACTCCTCGAAGGGCGACGCTCTTGCGGATCAGTCGTTCGCCGACCACACGCAGCTGCAGAAACTGGAAGAGAAGCTCGCCGACAGCGGTGTCGAACACGAGGTCCGGCAAATCGTCGGCGACGAGGTGGTCGACGTCATCATCGAGGCGACGACAGCACCGACCGCCGAGCTGCTCGTCATCGGTATCCGCGACCGCACCCCCGTCGGGAAGCTGCTGATGGGGAGCACTGCGCAACGCCTGCTGCTGTCCTGCCGCAAGCCCGTTCTGGCCGTCAAACCGGAGTAGCCCCCCGTGAGTACTTGTTAACCGCCCGCGGTTGACAAGTACTCACGGGGGTTAGTCGGTGAGGATGATCAACTCCCGCTTCGAGGCGACTTCGACGCGGAGTCCGGCCTTCGACGCCACGCGGGCGACGCCGCGTACGTCCCGGGGTTCGGCGCGCGAAAGGGTGAGCGCGCGGGCGAGCAGCCCCTTGTGGTGTTTGTTGAAATGGCTCACGACGGTGCGGGTGCCGTCCGGCTTTTCGGTGAGCACGGTGGCGATCACCGCGTCCGGAATCGGGCCGAGCTGCTGATACGTCCCGGATCGCAGATCGACGACGAGGCCATCCGCTTCCGCGGTGATTGCCCGGCTCAATTCCGGCTTCCACAACGACCGGAGGGTCCCCAGACCGGGCAGCTTCGACCCGCCGGACAACCGGTAGGCGGGGATCAGGTCACCCGCGCGCACCGCGCCGAACAGTGCCGATCCCATCGCGAGGCGCGAGAGAGCCTTCGACTTCTGTGCCTTGGTGAACGACTTCGCGTCGAGCGCGTCGAACAGGACGCCGGTATATCGCTCCAACGCCGGCCGGGTCGGCGACACCCACAGCTTGGCGTTCCGCTCGATCTCGTCGGCCTGCGTCGGGCCGAGGCCCAGTGCCTCCTGCGACGCCTCCGCATCGGCGGCGAGAGCCACCAGCGCCGACACCAGCACCTCTCGAGTGTCGGTGAGCTGCGGCATGGACAGCTCGGCCAGGTCGAGGGGGGCGTCGGCGCCACCGTCGGACTTGGTTTCTGAGGGAGGAAGCAACACCAGCACGGTGGAGACCCTACCGATCGGCCCTTTCATCGATGCCGAAGCCGTGCCGACGCAGTGGTGCGGCTACCAGCGGACTATTCTGATGACCCGTGATTACCCGCCTCTCCCACCTGTTCCTCCGCACCTTGCGTGACGACCCCGCCGACGCCGAGGTTCCGAGCCACAAGCTGCTGGTCCGTGCCGGCTACGTACGGCGTATCGCTCCCGGTGTGTACTCGTGGCTGCCGTTGGGTCTGCGCGTGCTGCGTGAGGTCGAGCGGGTGGTGCGGGAAGAGATGAACGCGATCGGGGGCCAGGAGATTTCCCTGCCCGCGCTTCTGCCGCGCGAACCCTACGAGGCCTCCAATCGCTGGACCGAGTACGGCGACGGGCTCTTCCGCCTCAAGGACCGCAAGGGCGGCGACTATCTGCTGGGCCCCACTCACGAGGAGCTGTTCGCGCTCACCGTCAAGGGTGAGTACAACTCCTACAAAGACTTCCCGGTCACCCTCTACCAGGTGCAGACCAAATATCGCGACGAGGAGCGCCCCCGCGCCGGGATTCTCCGTGGTCGCGAATTCATCATGAAGGACTCGTACTCCTTCGACCTCACCGATGACGGTCTCATCGCCTCATATCAGGCCCACCGGGACGCCTACGAGAAGATCTTCGCCCGTCTCGGTGTGAAGTATGTGATCGTGTCGGCCACTTCGGGCGCTATGGGCGGAAGTGCGTCCGAAGAGTTCCTGGCGGAAAGCGAGATCGGCGAGGACACCTACGTCCGCTGCCTCGAGTCGGGCTACGCCGCCAACGTCGAAGCGGTCGAGACCCTGGCGCCCGAGCCCATTCCCTTCGACGGGCTTCCTCCCGCGCAGGTGCACGACACGCCGGACACACCGACCATCGCGACGCTCGTCGACTGGGCCAACGGGGCCGACCTCGGCCGGACCGTGACGGCCGCCGACACGTTGAAGAACATCCTGGTCAAGACCCGGCAGCCCGGTGGCAAGTGGCAGTTGCTCGGAATCGGCATCCCCGGTGACCGGGAGATCGACGACAAGCGCCTCGGTGCGTCCTTGGAGCCGGCGGAGTTCGAGATGCTCACCGAGGCCGATTTCGAGGCGAACCCGTTCCTCGTGAAGGGGTACATCGGACCGAAGGCTCTGCAGGAGAACGGTGTTCGCTACCTCGTGGACCCCCGGGTGGTGGACGGCACGAGCTGGATCACCGGCGCCGACCAGCAGGGTAAGCACGTGGTGGGTCTCGTCGCCGGCCGCGACTTCACCCCGGACGGCACCATCGAGGCGGCGGAGGTTCGAGACGGGGACCCGTCGCCGGACGGCGCTGGTGCCCTGGTGGCTGCCCGTGGCATCGAGATCGGCCACGTTTTCCAGCTCGGTCGCAAGTACACGGATGTGTTCTCCGTCGACGTTCTGGGCGAGAACGGCAAGCCGGTCCGGCCCACGATGGGCTCCTACGGTGTCGGCGTGTCCCGCCTCGTCGCCGTGATCGCGGAACAGCACCACGACGACAAGGGTTTGCGCTGGCCGGCGGAGGTGTCTCCCGCAGACGTGCACGTAGTGATCGCCAACAAGGACGACACCGCGCGTGAGGGCGCGGAGGGGCTCGCGGCACAACTCGACAAGGCCGGACTCGAGGTCATTCTCGACGATCGTAAGGCTTCGCCCGGCGTGAAGTTCAAGGACTCCGAGCTGCTCGGCGTGCCACTGGTCGTGGTGGTCGGGCGCGGCTGGGGTGAGGGAAAGGTGGAGGTCCGCGATCGCTTCACCGGCGAGAGCCGTGAGGTTGCCGCCGAGTCCGCGCTGAGCGAGATCGTGCAGACCGTCAGGGGCTGATCAAATCGCCGCGCGCCTTTCGTCTCGACTGTTAGCTTGGCCTGAGACGTTCGGACGAGAGGCCCGCTGTGACGAACTCCCTGCTGTTCGACCCGACTTCCTACGACCCCGAGCATTTCGACCCCGAGACGCGACGGCAACTGCGGTCGCTGATCGACTGGTTCGAGGCGCGGGGTAAGAAGAGGCTGCTCGAGGACGATCTCGGGGCGGTATGGCCGGCCGAATTCCTGGAGTTCGTGAAGCGGGAGAAGCTGTTCGCGACCTTCCTGACTCCTGCCGAACTCGCGGACGGCAACCCGGACAAGCGCTGGGACGCCGCGCGCAACGCCGCGCTGAGCGAAATTTTCGGGTTCTACGGGCTGGCGTACTGGTACGCGTGGCAGGTGACAGTACTGGGGCTCGGTCCGATCTGGATGAGTGCGAACCGGGCGGGGAAGGAACGCGCCGCCCGACTTCTCGACGAGGGCGGGGTGCTGGGTTTCGGTCTGTCGGAGAAGGCACACGGCGCCGACGTCTACTCGACGGACATGCTTCTCACACCCTCTCCGGACCGGGACCTCGCCTTTACCGCGACCGGCGACAAGTACTACATCGGCAACGGCAACGTCGCCGGCATGGTGTCGGTGTTCGGGCGCCGCACCGACGTCGAGGGCAGCGACGGGTACGTCTTCTTCGTCGCCGACAGCAGGCATCCCGCCTACCACCTCGCGGGCAACGTGGTGCGCGGGCAGATGTACGTCAGCACCTTCCGGCTCGAGGAGTACCCGGTGCGCGAGGAGGACATCCTGCACACCGGCGTAGCGGCGTTCGAGGCGGCGCTGAACACCGTCAACGTCGGGAAGTTCAATCTGTGCACCGGGTCGATCGGAATCTCCGAGCACGCGTTCTACGAGTCGATCACGCATGCCCACAACAGGGTCCTGTACGGCAACCCGGTCACCGACTTTCCGCATGTGCGCGGGAACTTCGTCGACGCCTACAGCCGGTTGATCGCGATGAAGCTGTTCAGTGCCCGCGCAGTCGATTATTTCCGCAGCGCGAGTCTCGACGATCGCCGGTACCTGCTGTTCAACCCGATGACGAAGGCCAAGGTCACCTCCGAAGGGGAGAAGGTGATCGCGCTACTGCACGACGTGATCGCGGCGAAGGGGTACGAGAAGAACACCTACTTCCGGGAGGCGGCTCAGCTGATCGGCACCCTGCCGAAGCTCGAGGGCACCGTGCATGTCAACGTCGGACTCATTCTGAAGTTCATGCCGAACTACCTGCTCAACCCCGCGGAGTACCCGGAGATCGGCACCCGGCTCGACGCCGTCGACGACACTTTCTTCTGGGCTCAGGGCCCGACCCGCGGCGCGGGCAAGATCCGGTTCCACGATTGGACGAAGGAATACGAGGCGCACTCGGACATTCCCAACGTGGCCCGGTTCTACGAGCAGGCAACCGCATTGCGGGAACTGCTCACCACCGCTCCGCCCGATGCGGCGCAGCAGAAGGATCTCGACTTCCTGCTCGACCTCGGTCACCTGTTCTCGCTCGTCGTCTACGGGCAGCTGATCCTCGAGCAGGCGGACATCCTTCACCTGAACCGCGAACTGATCGACCAGATCTTCCACTTCCAGATTCGGGACTTCTCCGGCTACGCCGTTGCGCTGCACGGAAAGTCGTCCGCAACCGAAGGGCAGCAGAAGTGGGCGCTCGGTGCGATCCGGCGTCCGGTGGTAGACGCGGAGCGATTCTCGCGAGTGTGGACGCAGGTGGAGAGTTACGACGGCGCCTACGAGATGAGCCCGTAGGGTTGGTCGCGGCCTTCGACGGTCGGCGGTGGCGACGTCGGTCGTGCGACAGGGGTGCGGGAATGGCCATCCCAGGGTGGCTGGCCTCGGTGGTGTAGGCAGTGCATTCTGGTGTGGCAGAGACACTCGCCGATATCCACGTGGAATGCCGCAGATGCGGGTTGCGCTCGGCGGGTGCCGTTTTCGCGGTGGACCGGCACCGGCGGGTGCCGGTTTTCCGAACAGATTCATGCTGGCACTCTCGGGTGACGAGTGCTAAATTTTCAAGTGCACAGTGATGGTGGATGTCCGCCGCGGTGGCGGGCACCGTTGGAGACGTGGGAGGTGTGTTGCTGTGCTTCGCTTCGACCCCTTCAGTGATCTCGAATCCATGACGAAGAGCATGCTCGGCTCTCCGGTCGGTTCCGCCCGGGTCCCGCGATTCATGCCGATGGATCTGTACAAGGTCGACGACCACTATGTTCTGCACGCCGACCTGCCCGGTGTCGATCCGGGATCGGTCGACGTCAGTGTCGACAACGGGACGCTCACGCTGACGGCTCATCGGAGCGCTCAATCCGAGGAGAACGTGCAGTGGATCGCCTCGGAACGGTTCACCGGTACATTCCGGAGGCAGCTGTCACTCGGCGAAGGTATCGACTCCGACAAGATTTCGGCGTCGTACGAGAACGGGGTGCTGAGTGTGACCATCCCGGTCGCCGAACGGGCGAAGCCGCGCCGGATCGAAGTATCCAGCCTCGGTGCCGGTGAGCATCGGACGATCGAAGCCGGTCCCGCGGGTGGTGACTCGAGCTGATCGAGCGGCGTGGACGATTGTCCCGGGAGCCCCCTCTCCGAGGGGGCTTCGCCATGTCGTCATCCCCACCAAGGGTGTAAATACCGACACCTTCGGGGGCGAGCGCCACCTCTGAGGGTGCTGGAGGGTTCGGTTGCCGGACGGCAAGGTGGACATCAGTCGAGGAGCGGTAACACTCCACCCGTCCCGAGCGAAGATACCGAGGAGGCCCTCATGTCGAACACCCCGGTTTCATCCGAGCACGATGGTCGCCGGCTCACGGTCCGGACAGAAGATGGGATTCCTCTTGCAGTGCGAGAGTTCGGGCCACCCGATGCGCCGACTACGGTGGTGTTCGTCCACGGACATTGCCTCCGCACCGAATCCTGGTGGGCGCTGCGCAAGCAGCTGGTCCGCTTCTGGCGCAACGAGGTGCGCATGGTCTTCTACGATCATCGCGGGCACGGTGAGTCCGGAGAAGCCCCTGCCTCGACGTATACCATCGACCAACTCGGTCGCGATCTCGGTTCGGTGCTGAACGCGGTGGCGCCCCGGGGTCCGATCGTTCTCGTCGGACACTCGATGGGCGGAATGACCGCGTTGTCGTACGCGCGGCAGAATCCGCACACGATCGGTTCGCGCATCGTCGGGATGGCCCTGATATCGACGGCCGCATACGATCTCGCCGAGGCGGGCCTCGCCCGCCATCTGCGCAGTCCGGCAGTGTCGTTGCTTCGCAGCGCTGTCCGGCGGGCGCCACGGGTCGTGCACGGATCGAAAAAGCTCGGCCGGACAGTCGGTACTGCACTGGCGAAAGCGGCGGAGGCACGCAATCGGCCCGTCGACCCACGGCTCGCCGCTCTGGTGGCCGCCATGGTCAACACGACCTCCGTGGTGACGATGTCCAGCTTCCTCGAATCGCTGCTCGGCTTCGACGAGCGCGCCTCCCTCGCGGCTCTCGCGCACATCCCGTCGTTGGTCCTCTGCGGCTCGGTGGACATGCTCACACCGTTCCAGCACTCCGCTGCCATGGCGTCGCTGCTGCCCGCATCGCAATTGGTCAGTGTCGACGGGGCGGGACACTCCGTCATTCTCGAACGTGCGGCCGATGTGGCAGCCGCGATCATCGGGCTGGTCGAGCGGATTGCGCACACCGCGCCCGCCGCCTCCGGCCGTGAACTGATGGCGGTCGGCTGATCAGAGATCGCGTTCGTTGATGATGCCGCTGCGCATCGCCTGCTCCGCCAGGCGAACGCGCTTCTGATTCTGGGGCAGATCCCCGACCCCGAATTTTGCGAACAACGTCCTCAAATGCGTCTTGATCGCATCGACGCTGAGGAAGAGCTCCTCGGCAATCTGTTGATTCGACGCCGGATTCGCGAAGGCGGCACCGTGCTTGTAGGGCCGGCACAACGCCGTGAGCACGCCGCGCTGCGTCTCCGTGAGAGACCGGACGTCGGGCATGTCGGTGCCCATCCGGGTTGCCTCGTCGGGTCCGCCGCCGAACTCCTGATAGCGGATGCGGGTGGCACCGATGCGGATGCTGTCGCCCTGCCGTAGTCGCCGCCGTCCGGCAAGGCGTTCGCCGTTGACGAAGGTGCCGTTACGGGACAGTCCGTCGTCGAGAATGGTCCAGTGCGAGCCCACGCATTCGACCACGGCGTGGAGTCGTGACACCTCATCGTCTTCGGTGAGGGGGAGGTCGGAACCCGGCGATCGTCCGATGGTGACGCGCGGCGATTCGAGGGAGAGGTCCACGGTGTGGTGGTGACCTTCCCGATCGGAATAGCTCAGACGAGATTCAGTGTCTCGGTCCACGGCGACAACCCTTCGGCACGTTCCTATCCTGCCCCGCCGCGGGTGTGCTGAGCAAGATCAAGTGCGGCGGGGTGCTTGCGGTGTCGGTCGCATCGACAGCGGCGGCTCAGAAGACGGGTCCGCCGCCGAACGCCGCCCGGTGGGACGGCGGGGTGCGGCCGTTCGTGTCGGTGATTCCGTACTCGCGCGCGAGTTCCGCGGTCACGAAGGTGTGACCGCTGCGGTGGGAGAGGGACGGATCGTCGACGAGCCCGCAGATCACCTGACCGACGAACTGCGGTGACTCGGCGTCCGCGACAGGAAATCCCGCGATGCTGTCGACACCGCTGGCGAGGATCATCTCCGTCCGGACGATCCCCGGCCACAGGGACACCGTCCGCACGTCATGCGGCGCCAGCTCGACGGCCATGTCACTGGCCATCTTGTCCAGCCCCGCCTTCGACATGCCGTAGAGGACGGAATGAAGGTGGCTCCTGGTGCCGAACGACGAGATGTTGGCGATCAGGCCGCGGCGGCGCGGAACCATCAGCCGGGCAGCCTCCACGGACGCAACATAGTGGGCCCGCAATCCGACGCCGATGAGGGAGTCCCAGTCGTCGAGCGGACGCTCCCAGAAGGGAGTGCTGAATCCCCCGAACCCTCGCGGACTCGCCCAGACGTTGTTGACCAGCAGGTCGAGCCGGCCACCCTGCTCGTCGGCGATGCGACGGAACAGGGTCCGCACGTCGTCGTCGTTCCGGTGATCGCACGCAACGGCGACTCCGGTGCCGCCAGAGTCGGAGACCGTCTCGGCAGCGGCAACCAGTGGGCTGCCTTCCGGTGCGGGGCCCCGGCCGGTCAGGTACACCGTCCATCCCGCCGCACCCAGAGCCGTGGCCACACCCTTACCGACGCCGCGGCTCGCCCCGGTGACCAAGGCAACGCGGGCGGTCACTGCACCACCACCGTGTCCGAAGTGAGCGGACGGGTTATCGACCATCTCACGCTGTAGTGGCACCGCGACATTCGCCATTCACCGTTCTCGACCCGATAGTCGTCGTCGTACTCGCCGGAGGACACCGTCTCCGTACCGTGGAGCAGATCGACCTGACGGAAGGCCAGCGTCCACGCGCCGGACGCCTCGGTCTCGCCGTGCAACTCGATGTGGGGATGAAAGCCGTGATGCATGTCGAGGATGACCGGCCGACCGTCCACTTCCCGTAGTGCAATGTCCGTGAACACCTGGGTGATGCGGTCAGCGTCGTCGAACCGGCCGAGGACGCCGAAGTCGATCGACGCGCCCGACGAGACGAAGCAGGCCCGGAACGCGTCCGGGTCCTTTCCGTCACAGGCCCGCCAGTACCGGTACTTCAGTGCCTTGATGGCCTCGACCCTCTCGAGATCGTCCAGACGCCGTTCCATCGAGCGATCGTCCACGCCGTCGTCCTCTCGTTCCACCAGTGGCCTGGCTCAGACGCTAGGCCGAGAACGAGCCGCGTGGGTGTGCGCATCCCGGTGGCCGGGAACCGGGTCGTCGGGGCCTGGGCGCGGTTACGGTTGGCCGGGGAAGACCGCTGTCGTGGGGTCTGTTCCGAGCGCGAGCCGCCAGCCCGCCTCCCGGATCGCCGACTCCGTCAGCCCGGCGACACCCAGCGACCGCGTGTCCTCCGTCTCGCCGTGCTCGACGACAGCGCGCCAGGCGATGGCGGTATCGGCCTCTACTCGTGCGGCGAGCTGGGCCGCCGAGACAGGGTCGGTGACCGGGAACGGCAGGGTGTAACCCGCCTCGGCGGCCGGGGCCGTCAACTCTGCGGCCGTCAACGTGTCGATCAGGGCGTCGCGGCGTGCACGGTGGCCCGCGGCGCCGGCAGCCACTTGATCCGCACGAACCGGATTGGAGAATGCAGCGACCACCCCGTAAGCGAATACTGCGGCATGCTCGGCGGCGAGTGCGTCGGCGAGACTCCGCCCCTCGGATTCGGTAGGAGCGGTCACGACAGCACCACCGCCAGGTAGGTGGCGCACGCGGCGCTGATGGACGCCGACAGCCCGGCGCGGTAGCCACTCAGAGTCCGCGCCGAATCAGCTGCACTGCGCTGGGACTCGGCGAGTTCGGCGCGTAGCTGATCCAATGTCGGCGGGGGAACCGGCACGGTCGGTGCCGCGGACGCGGACGGCGAGGTGGTCGGCGTCGTTCCGTCCGGATAAGTTCCTGCAGCTCTAGCTATTTCGGCGTCCAACGCGTCTGCGTGCGCGGTGCGCTGGACGCGGACGAGGTCGAGCGCGGCGCTGCGGTCGGGGAGCAGTGCGATCGCGGCCGCAGCGCCTGCTGCATCACGTCGGGCAAGCTGCGACTGGGCGACGAGGGAATCGACCTCTGCCCGGTCGTTCGTGTCCTCGGTGCACCCCGCCAATAGGGCGACACCGGTGGCACCGACTGCGGAGACTGCTGCGAGCCGGAGAGCGGCGCGCCGGGACACGGCCGGGCCGAACGTCGGCGGTCGGGAGGCGGTGGGCGTGAGCACCGGTCCATGGTGCCAGGTCGGGTGGCGAAGCCGGGAATCGGCGAGCGGTGCTGGTCACGGAAGCCTCCGATCAGCGTTACTCTTAGATGCCCGAACCCGTCGGAACGGGTAGCGGTGCCGCGTGCGCCCAGCACGTGACACAGCAGCCCCAGACTTCCGACGAACGACCCGCCCGACGAACGACAACTGAAACGAGGAGCTTTCCCGATGCCGGTTCCATCCAAGGAGAGGGTGACGGAGCTCATCTCCGACCTGGTGCACAGCCAGGGTTACGACTTGGAGGACGTTGCCGTCAACCTTGCGGGCAAGCACAGCGCGGTCCGGATCATGGTGGACAGCGACGCCGGGCTCGAGCTCGATGCCGTGGCTCGCCTGAGTCACACGATCTCGGAGGTCTTCGACTCGGTTCCCGACTTCGGGGAGACTCCGTACACGCTCGAGGTCACCTCTCCCGGTATCGACCGGCCGCTCACGCATGAGCGGCACTGGCGCCGGGCCCGCGGCCGGAAGGTGCGCATCGACCTTCCGAACGAGACCGTCGTGGGCCGGATCGGTCGGTGGGACGACGACGCAGTCGAGGTGGTGATCGGGTCGCGCTCCGGGCCGGAGGTTCGCCGAGTATCCGTGTCGGACATCGAGAAAGCCATTGTGCAGGTGGAGTTTTCGAAGCCCGACCCGCGAGAGTTGGAGCTCGCAGGTGGAATACCCGAGGGTCGGGTGTCGCCGTCCGACTCCGATATATCGGAAGAGGAAGAAGTAGCAGAGGAGTTGGACAAGTGAATATCGACATTGCGGCGTTGCGCGCCATCGAGGCTGACAAAGGCATTTCGATCGAAACCGTCATCTCGACGATCCAGACGGCGCTGCTGACGGCCTATCGGCACACCGAGGGCCACAAGAATCATGCGCGGATCGACGTCGATACGAAAAGCGGCATCGTGCGCGTGATGGCGCACGACGTCGACGCGGACGGCAACATGGTCGGCGAGGAGTGGGACGACACTCCGGAGGGCTTCGGCCGCATCGCGGCGACCACCGCGCGTCAGGTCATCCTCCAGCGCCTGCGCGACGCCGAGCACGAGCGGAGCTTCGGTGAGTACTCCACCCACGAGGGTGAGATCGTCGGCGGTGTCATCCAGCGCGACACGCGGGCGAATTCCCGAGGCATGGTCGTCGTGCGGATCGGCAGCGAGGCCAACGGTGCCGAGGGGCTGATACCGCCCGCCGAGCAGGTTCCCGGCGAGACCTACGAGCACGGCGAGCGTCTCAAGTGCTACGTCGTGGGGGTGTCGCGGGGGCAGCGCGGACCACAGATCACCCTTTCCCGGACACATCCGAATCTCGTCCGGAAGTTGTTCGCGCTCGAGGTTCCGGAGATCGCGGACGGGTCGGTGGAGATCATCGCCGTGGCGCGGGAAGCGGGCCACCGGTCGAAGATCGCCGTCGCGTCGCGCGTCTCGGGACTCAACGCGAAGGGGGCGTGCATCGGCCCGATGGGCCAGCGCGTGCGGAACGTGATGAGTGAACTCGCCGGCGAGAAGATCGACATCATCGACTTCGACGAGGATCCCGCCCGGTTCGTCGGCAACGCGTTGTCGCCGTCGAAGGTGGTGTCCGTCACAGTGGTGGATCCGGATGCGCGCGCGGCGCGAGTCGTCGTCCCCGACTTCCAGCTGTCCCTCGCGATCGGCAAGGAAGGGCAGAATGCCCGTCTGGCTGCGCGCCTGACCGGTTGGCGGATCGACATCCGCAGTGATGCGGCGCCCACCCCGGAGTCGGCCGACGGACCCGCCGCGACCACTCGTTGAGCGTGGAATGCGGAGATCGGGGCGAGTCAGCGGTAGAGTGGTCAATGGTTCAGCATGAGCTCCCGGACTTCACGCGCGCCAGTGCCGGTTCGCCGGTACGGACGTGCATTGGATGTCGAGAGCGCGCGCTGGCTCTCGATCTGCTCAGGGTCGTGGTAAGTGAGAGTGGGCCGCAAGGCCATATACTCGTTCCCGACCCACGACGTAGGCTTCCCGGACGAGGTGCGTGGCTGCACCCCGATCAGGCTTGCCTGAGTCTCGCGGAGCGACGCCGAGCCTTCGGCAGAGCGCTGCGAGTCACCGGAAGTGTGGATACGTCAGAGATCGAACATTGGGTACGAGCAGAACGCACACGCAGAGCAGTACCTCTCGAACAGAACAGGCACAAGCACTCATGAGCACACCGTGAAGCACCAGCGATGATCGTCCATCGGAGATAACCCGAGGTCGTGCGGGCCCCTGTCAGGGGAGCCTCCTGCTCGACCTCATCAGTGAGGAGAGCAGTGGCAGGCAAGGCCCGCGTGCACGAGTTGGCTAAAGAACTCGGTGTCACAAGTAAAGAACTACTCGCAACGCTCAAGGAGCAGGGCGAGTTCGTGAAGTCGGCGTCCTCCACAGTGGAGGCGCCCGTTGCCCGACGTCTGCGGGAGTCGTTCCCGAAGTCTTCGTCGCCCGATTCAGCGGCACGCCCGGCGGCCAAGCCCGGCGCGCCGGCGCCGAGCGCACCGTCGACGACGTCGGCCAAGCCGGGCGGACCCCGTCCCGGCCCCAAGCCGGCAGCTCCGGCTCCGGCAGCACCCGCACCGGCGGCCCCGGCTGCATCAGCTCCCGCAGCCACGCCTGCGGCGCAGGCTCCGGCGGCGCCCGCAGCAGCGGCTCCGGCAGCTCCCAGCAGCAGTGCACCCACCAGCAGTGCACCTACCAGCAGTGCACCGATCAGCAATGCGCCGAAGCCGGGTCGCCCGGCTCCGGCCGCGCCGGCACCCGCTGCGCCGTCGGCTCCGGCCGCCAGTGCGTCCGCGGCTCCGTCCACCGGCGCAAAGCCGGGTGGGCCGCGACCGGGCCCCAAGCCTCCGCGTGTCGGTAACAACCCGTACTCGTCGGCTCCGGCCGAGCGTCCGGCGCCGCGTCCGGCTCCCGGCGCACCGCGTCCCGGTGCTCCTCGACCCGCTCCGGGCCAGGGCGGTCCTCGTCCGGCTCCGGGTCAGGGCGGTCCTCGTCCGGCTCCGGGTCAGGGTGGTCCTCGTCCGGCTCCGGGTCAGGGTGGTCCTCGTCCGGCTCCGGGTCAGGGTGGTCCTCGTCCGGCTCCGGGTCAGGGCGGTCCTCGTCCGAGTCCCGGTTCGATGCCTCCGCGTCCGAACCCCGGCGCGATGCCGGCACGCTCGGCTCGTCCCGCTCCCGGTGGTGGTCGTCCCGGCCGTCCCGGCGGCGCTCCCGGTGGGCGTCCCGGCGGTGCGGGCGGCGGCGGTGGCTACCGCGGTGGCGGTGCCCCCGGTGCCGGTGCCGGTGCTCCCGGTGGCGGCGCACCCGCAGGTGGTTTCCGCGGCCGTCCCGGTGGCGGTGGACGCCCCGGTCAGCGCGGTGCAGCAGCGGGCGCGTTCGGTCGCCCCGGTGGCGCCCCGCGTCGTGGGCGCAAGTCCAAGCGTCAGAAGCGCCAGGAATACGACTCCATGCAGGCGCCCGCCGTCGGTGGCGTGCGGTTGCCCCGTGGCAACGGCGAGACCATTCGCCTCGCTCGCGGTGCTTCGCTTTCGGACTTCGCGGAGAAGATCGACGCGAACCCGGCCGCCCTCGTGCAGGCGTTGTTCAACCTCGGTGAGATGGTGACGGCTACCCAGTCCGTCAACGACGAGACCCTCGAGCTGCTCGGCGGCGAGATGAACTACGTCGTCCAGGTCGTCAGCCCGGAGGACGAGGACCGTGAGCTGCTCGACAGCTTCGACCTCACCTACGGTGAAGACGAAGGCGGCGAAGAGGACCTCATGTCCCGTCCGCCGGTGGTCACCGTCATGGGCCACGTCGACCACGGTAAGACCCGCCTGCTCGACACGATCCGTAAGGCCAATGTCCGTGAGGGCGAGGCCGGCGGTATCACGCAGCACATCGGTGCCTACCAGGTGCTCACCGAGCTCGACGGCAACGAGCGTCTCGTGACGTTCATCGACACCCCCGGTCACGAGGCCTTCACGGCCATGCGTGCTCGCGGTGCCAAGGCCACCGACCTCGCGATCCTGGTCGTCGCCGCCGACGACGGCGTCATGCCGCAGACGGTGGAAGCGATCAACCACGCCCAGGCGGCCGATGTGCCGATCGTGGTCGCGGTGAACAAGATCGACAAGGAAGGCGCGAACCCGGACAAGATCCGGCAGCAGCTCACCGAGTACGGGCTGGTGGCCGAGGAATACGGCGGAGACACCATGTTCGTCGACATCTCGGCGAAGCAGGGCACCAACATCGATGCACTGCTCGACGCCGTGCTGTTGACGGCGGATGCTGCCCTCGACCTGCGGGCCAACCCGGATATGGACGCACAGGGTGTCGCTATCGAGGCGCACCTCGACCGTGGACGCGGACCCGTCGCGACCGTGCTCATCCAGCGTGGAACGTTGCGGGTCGGTGACTCGATCGTCGCCGGCGACGCCTACGGCCGTGTGCGCCGGATGGTCGACGAGCACGGCGAGGACGTACTCGAGGCAATGCCCTCACGTCCCGTGCAGGTGGTCGGTTTCACGTCGGTCCCCGGTGCAGGCGACAACCTGCTCGTGGTCGACGAGGATCGCATCGCCCGTCAGATCGCCGACCGGCGCAATGCGCGTAAGCGCAACGCTCTGGCCGCGAAGAGCCGCAAGCGGATCAGCCTCGAGGACCTCGATTCGGCCCTCAAGGAGACGTCGCAGCTCAACCTCATCCTCAAGGGTGACAACTCCGGAACCGTGGAGGCACTCGAGGAGGCGCTGCACGGCATCCAGATCGACGACGAGGTGCAGTTGCGCGTCATCGACCGTGGTGTCGGTGGCGTCACCGAGACGAACGTCAACCTGGCCGCTGCGTCGAACGCGATCATCATCGGGTTCAACGTGCGCGCCGAGGGCAAGGCGACCGAGTTGGCGAACCGCGAGGGCGTCGACATCCGGTACTACTCGGTGATCTACCAGGCAATCGACGAGGTCGAGAAGGCCCTCAAGGGCATGCTCAAGCCGATCTACGAAGAGGTCGAGCTGGGCAAGGCGGAGATCCGCGCGATGTTCCGCTCGTCCAAGGTCGGCAACATTGCCGGTTGCCTCGTCACCTCGGGTAGCATCCGTCGCAATGCAAAGGCCCGGCTGCTGCGTGACAACACGGTTGTCGCCGAGACCGTCACCATCTCTTCGCTGAAGCGGGAGAAGGACGACGTCGTTGAGGTACGCGAGGGTTACGAGTGCGGTTTGACGGTCACCTACACCGACATCAAGGTCGGTGACGTCATCGAGGCCTACGAGCTTCGGGAAAAGCCGCGTGACTGATCTCCCTTTTCGAGTGGGGTGACGTAGCAGCGTTATCCGGCGTGCGCTTCTCCGGCCGACTGGTTCGGCCGGAGAAGCGCACGTCTCCCCGAAGGAGGAAAGTTGTACGTCGGTGCGCTCGAGCTCGACATCTTGCTCGGTGACGTGCGATCTCTGAAAGAGAAGCGTGCAATGGTCAAACCGGTTCTCGCGGAGCTGCGTCGCTACGGTGTGTCCGCCGCGGAAACCGGCGAACAAGATCGGTACCGCCGGTCGATGCTGGGCGTCACCATGGCGAGCTCGGCCGTCGATCACGTACACGAAGTGCTCGACACCTGCGAGCGGCATGTTGCAGATCTGCCGGAGCTGCAACTACTCGCCGTGCGGCGGAGAATTTTCGGGCCCGAGGACTGACTCGGTATGCCCTGCCCGGCGGGTCGTCACGACGCCCCGGCGTGCAGAATGAGAAAGACAGAGCAAAAGTAGGACCACAACTTATCGAGCGGCCAGGGAGAGGAGTCTGATTGTCATGGTGGATCCCGCCCGGGCACGCAAGCTCGCCAAGCGCATCGGCACCATTGTTGCGACGGCAATCGATCACGAAATCAAGGACCCCCGCCTGGCGTTCGTGACCATCACCGATACCAAGGTGACGGCCGACCTCCACGACGCGACCGTGTACTACACCGTGATGGGCGCCGACCTCGAGTCGGAACCCGATCTCGCTGCTGCGGCCGCAGGCCTGGAGAAGGCCAAGGGTGTTCTGCGCTCCAAGGTCGGTGCCGGTACCGGCGTGAGATTCACGCCGACGCTGACGTTCGTCGCGGACACCGTGCCGGACACCGCCCGTCATATGGAAGAACTCCTCGCCCGCGCTCGTGCCGCGGACGACGAGGTCGCCCGTGTCGCTGCCGCGGCGTCCCCGGCCGGAGACCCGGACCCGTACAAGGAGCCACGAACCGAGGACTCGGACGACGTGGATGTCGACGAGCCGTCCGGTTCCCGCCAGGCGGACTGACGCCGACGACATGACCCACACTCAGGAGACGTCCCTGTCTGATCTCGATCGCCAAGAGGTGTATCTGCCGCAGGCGGTCGCCGTCCTCGAGAACGCGACGTCGGTGACGGTTCTGTGTCACGTTCAGCCCGATGCCGACACCATCGGCAGCGGCCTTGCGCTCGGATTGGTTCTCGAGCGCAAAGGTATCCCGGTGCAGGTGGCGTTCGCTGCTCCGGACGAACTGCCCGAGTCGATGCGCGAATTGCCCGGCACCCACCTGCTGGTGCCGGCGGATCAGGTGCATCGAAACGTCGATCTGCTGGTCACCGTCGACTGTGGCAGCGCAGGACGGCTCGGCACGCTCGCCGGCCGCCTCCATGATGCGGCGGAGACGCTCGTCATCGACCACCATCGGTCCAACACCCGGTTCGGACGGATGAACCTGGTGGACGAGTCGGCGGAATCGACCACTGCAGTCCTGGCTCAGATGTTCGACCTGTGGGGCGTGGAGATCGACGCCGACCTCGCGCACTGCCTCTACGCCGGCCTCGTGACCGACACCGGTTCGTTCCGCTGGGTCCAGCCCGGCACCCACACCCTCGCCGAGCGGCTACTCGCGACCGGTATAGACGGTGCCCGGATCGCCCGGCGGCTGCTCGACACCCATCCCTTCGGCTGGCTGCCGATGCTGTCCACGGTGCTGGGATCAGCCACATTCGTTCCCGGCGCCGCAGGCGGCCGTGGTCTGGTCTATGCCGTCATCCGACAGGCCGATGTGCGGGGTCTGCGCTCCGAAGAAATCGAAAGCGTCATCGACATCGTCCGCACCACTTCGGAGGCCGAGGTCGCCGCGGTCTTGAAAGAGGCCGCAGACGGCACCTGGTCGGTCTCACTGCGCTCCAAGTCCGACGTGGACGTCTCGCTCGTCGCCGGATACCTCGGCGGCGGCGGACACCGGTTCGCGGCCGGGTACACCGCAGTCACCTCCGTCGACGAGATCGTGGCGTCACTCGTCGAGTCGCTCGGCTGAGGTTCGGGTCAGTTGGCGGAAGTCTCGGAGAGCACGGGCGATGTAACGGCTGGGACGAAGGTTTCGGGCGATGTCGCTGCCCGCACGGTGTTCGGTCTTGCGCTCCCGGCACTGGGGGTGCTTGCCGCGGAACCGATCTATCTGCTGTTCGACATCGCTGTCGTCGGACGGCTCGGTGCGCTGGCACTCGCGGGTCTTGCGGTCGGCGGACTGATCCTGGCGCAGGTCAGCACCCAGCTGACGTTTCTGTCTTACGGGACCACGGCCCGCGCTTCGCGGATGCACGGTGCCGGCGACGAGCGTGGTGCCGTCCGCGAGGGGGTGCAGGCGACGTGGCTGGCGCTCATCATCGGCGTGACGGTGGTCGCGCTCGTTCATCTGCTGGCCGGTCCCGTGACTTCGGCGATCGCCGGTGGCTCCGACATCGCGCACGCGGCGGCGAGTTGGTTGCGCATCGCCGTGTTCGGCGCCCCGTTGATCCTGATCGCGATGGCCGGCAATGGCTGGATGCGCGGCATGCAGAACACCGTGCGGCCCCTACGGTTCGTGATCGCGGGCCTCGTCGTGTCGGCGATCGCCTGTCCGCTGCTCGTACACGGACTGTGGGGCGCCCCGCGCCTCGGACTCGAGGGTTCGGCCGTGGCGAATGTGATCGGCCAGGCAGTGTCGGCCAGTCTCTTCGTCGGTGCGCTGGTATTCGAACGAGTGCCGCTGCGTACGCGGTGGGGCGTGATGCGGGCTCAGATGATCCTCGGCCGGGACCTGATCCTCCGGAGTCTGGCGTTCCAGGCGTGTTTCCTCTCGGCAGCCGCAGTCGCATCCCGGTTCGGGGCCGCAGCTGTCGCCGCACATCAGGTGGTCCTGCAGTTGTGGAATCTGGTCGCACTCACCCTGGATTCCCTCGCGATCGCGGCACAGGCCTTGGTGGGTGCCGCATTGGGCGCGGGGCACGCCCGCGGGGCCACCCGCCTCTCGTGGCGTATCACGCGGTGGTCCACGCTCTTCGCGTCGGCGTTGGCGCTCATGTTCGCGCTCGGTCACAGTGTCGTACCCCGCCTGTTCACCTCCGATACTGCGGTGCTGGACGACATGGCGGTGGTGTGGTGGTTCTTCGTTGCCATCATTCCCGTGGCCGGAGTGGTCTTCGCTCTCGACGGTGTGCTTCTCGGGGCGGGAGATGTCGTGTTTCTCCGGAATGCCACGCTGGCCTGCGCGTTGGTCGGCTTCCTGCCCTTGATCTGGCTGTCGATGCTCCGCGACTGGGGTCTGGCGGGAATCTGGACGGGGTTGACCGTGTTCATAGTGCTTCGGATGCTGGCGGTCGTCTGGCGCGTCGGCACCGGCCGCTGGGCGGTGACCGGTGCCGACCTTCAGGTCCGGTGCCCCGAGTCCTGACGCGGAGTGAAACGCGAACCGGTGAAGCGAGCGATCGACAAGGAAACAGATCGGGAAGGGGAGTGGACGTGGCAGCCAAGTTGATGGCCGTGAGCGACACCCATGTCGGACACCGGGGAAATCGCCCGATCACCGAGGAGATCTACCCGGATTCCCCGGAGGACTGGCTGATCGTCGCGGGTGACGTCTCCGAGAAGACCGACGACATTCGCTGGGCCCTGAAGCTGCTTCGGAGCAGGTTCGCCAAGGTCATCTGGGTGCCCGGCAATCACGAGCTGTGGACGACGGCCAAGGATCCGGTCCAGATGCACGGCGTCGCGCGCTACGACTACCTGGTCACGATGTGCCGCGAGATCGACGTCATCACTCCCGAGGATCCGTTTCCGGTGTGGGAGGCAGAGGACGGCCCGGTCACGCTGGTTCCGATGTTCCTTCTCTACGACTACACGTTTCTGCCCGCCGGAGCGGCCAACAAGGAGGAGGGCCTCGCGATCGCGCGGGAGAAGAACGTGGTGGCGACGGACGAGTTCCTGTTGTCGAGCGAGCCGTACGGCACCCGGGATGCGTGGTGCCGTCACCGCGTGGAGACGACGAAGGAGCGCCTCGATGCGCTGCCCGCCGGCACCCGGACGGTGCTGATCAACCACTTTCCCCTCGTGCGTGAGCCGACCCAGGTGCTGTGGTACCCGGAATTCTCGTTGTGGTGCGGCACCGAGATGACGGCGGACTGGCATACCCGGTACAACGCGGTCTGTGCGGTGTACGGGCACTTGCACATTCCGCGTACCACCTACTACGACGGCGTGCGGTTCGAAGAGGTCTCTCTCGGCTATCCGAGGGAGTGGCAGCGGCGTGGCCTTCCGGAGAAACTGCTCCGCCAGATCATGCCGGTGCCGGAGTATCCGCCGGGGACGCTCAACAAGTGGGGCGGTCACTTCAAGGTGACTCCCGAGCAGGAGGCGGAAGTGGAGAAGATGCGGGCGAGGGGGACTTTGTGATCGAGAGGATCCTGCCCTCCGGTGTGGCGTCTGCCGAGCTCTTCGAAGACCCACCGGGTTTGCGTCCGCATCCGCAGGAGGAGGCGCTGATCGGGCGGGCGGTCGAGAAACGCCGCCGCGAATTCACCAGCGCCCGGCACTGCGCGCGACTGGCCATGGCGAAGCTGGGTGTGGACCCTGCCCCGATTCTCCGGGGAGAGAAAGGCGCGCCGGTGTGGCCTCGCGGCGTCGTCGGAAGTCTGACGCACTGTGACGGCTACCGCGGCGCCGTGCTCGGGTATGCGATGCAGGTGCGGTCCGTCGGAATCGACGCCGAGCCGCACGAGGCTCTGCCCGAGGGTGTGCTCGACGCGGTGAGCCTCGAAGTGGAACGGAAGTGGCTGTCGGGGACGGACGACTCGGTGCACTGGGACCGGCTGCTGTTCTGTGCCAAGGAGGCGACGTACAAGGCATGGTTCCCGCTCACCGGGAGATGGCTGGGTTTCGAGGACGCACACATCACCTTCGAGGCCACGGACGGCGGCACGGGCACCTTTCATTCAAATCTGCTCATTTCGGGGGAGACCCTCGACGGGCCGCCGCTGGCGTCGTTCGACGGACGCTGGATGGTGTCGGACGGCCTCATCATCACAACAATTGCGGTGCAGTGAGAGTGCCGCTTGCCGGGCTGGCAGAATCGGAACACGTGCCTGCGCGTGAAAAGCCTTCGTCCGGTCTCGTCGGTGCCGGTCTGCTCATCGTCGACAAAGACGCCGGGATCACCAGCCACGATGTCGTGGCGCGGTGCCGCAAACTCCTCGGAACCCGGAAAGTCGGGCATGCGGGCACTTTGGATCCCATGGCGACGGGCGTCCTCGTCCTCGGTGTGGAGCGGGCGACGAAGATGCTCGGGCTTCTGGCGTTGACCACGAAGGCGTACACCGCGACTATTCGGTTGGGGCAGTCGACCGCCACCGACGACGCCGAGGGCGAGACTCTGGCGTCGGCCGATGCCTCTGCTGTGCGAGACGAGGAGATCGCCGCACACGTGGCGCTCCTCACGGGCGAGATTTCGCAAATTCCTGCGAGTGTCAGCGCCATCAAGGTCGACGGGCAACGCGCCCATGCCCGGATTCGTGCGGGCGAGGAAGTGGAACTGGCGGCGCGCTCGGTGACGGTGTCCCGCTTCGACGTGGTCGCGCGACGCGACGAGGACACGTTCGTCGATCTGGATGTCGAGGTGGAATGTTCGTCCGGCACCTACATTCGTTCTCTCGCCCGCGATCTCGGCGCCGCGCTCGGGGTGGGCGGTCACCTGACAAGGTTGCGGCGAACTCGAGTCGGGCCATTCACACTGGACCATGCCCGAACCCTCGAACAGTTGGCCGAGGAGCCGGCGGTCAGCCTCGACATCGACGCGGCAGCGCAGACTGCGTTCCCGCACCGACTCGTCGATGCTGCGGAGGCCGAGTCGATCAGTCAGGGCCGGTGGCTCGAGCCGGTCGGAATCAAGGGTGTGTACGCCGCCATCGACCCGGGCGGGTCGACCATCGCACTGCTGCAGGAGCGCGGCAAGCGTGCCAGTTCGGTGATGGTGGTTCGTCCGGCGACGCTGAGATAGCTCACACCAGCCAGATGGCCTGGGCCGCCGGGTTGCCCAGTTCGACGGAGTCCGGACCGGCGTCGAGCCGGACTGACACCGTCCCCGCGTAGTCGCGTCGCTCGAGCACCGTCACTTCGACGTCCAGTGCTACTCCGACCGAATCGAAATAGCGCAGCATGGCCGGGTCCGAGTCGGAGATCCGCGCGATCCGGCCGCTTTCGCCGTTCGCGAAGTGACTCAGCTGGCGGGCCGGGGGAGTCGGAACCGAACCGTCGACCGACGGGATGGGGTCACCGTGGGGATCCCGCTCCGGGTGTCCCAGCTTGGCATCCATCCGGTTGATCATGAGATCGGACACGGCGTGCTCCAGTATTTCCGCTTCGTCGTGGACCTCGTCCCAGCCGTACCCCAGTTCGCGCACCAGATACGTTTCGATGAGCCGGTGGCGACGGACCATTCCGATGGCGGCTACCCTGCCCGCCTCGGTGAGTGCGATGGAACCGTAGCGGGCGTGATCGACCAGCCCCTGATCGGACAGCTTCCTGATGGCCTCCGACACGGTGGACGCCGACACGCCGATCTTCTCGGACAACAACTTGGTGGACACCCGCTCCTGCGACCACTCCCCGGTGGTCCAGATGACCTTGAGGTAGTCCTGCGCCACAGCCGACAAGGAGCCGGTCTCCGATGCCGTGTCCTCGGTCGCGATCTGGTCATTTTTGTTTCCGGCCACGCCCCGAGCTTAGGCAAGTCTTACCGGACAGACACATCGACACACCTCGAAGGCGGACTCGCGGGGGAAGAACGGCGAGGTGACGGCACGTCCGCCTACACGATCCCGGGGGACCGGCCGGTCCGGAGATGAACATCGGCGCGCCGCACCGTAGGCTGCCAGTCGTGCTGAGATGGCGTGGTCTCGACGAGGTTCCTGCCGACTGGGGTCGTTGTGTACTCACGATCGGCGTATTCGATGGCGTGCACCGAGGTCACGCCCAACTGATCAGCCGGGCAGTGTCGGCTGCACGCAAGCGTGGAATACCCAGCGTGCTCATGACTTTCGACCCACATCCCATGGAAGTGGTTCGCCCGGGCAGTCATCCCGCCCAGTTGACGACGCTGGCCCGCCGCGCCGAACTCGCGGAAGACCTCGGGATCGACGTGTTCTGCGTCATGCCGTTCACCGCCGAATTCATGAAGCTGACGCCGGAGCGGTATGCCCACGAAATTCTCGTGGAGCGTCTGCACGTGGCCGAGGTCGTCGTCGGTGAGAACTTCACCTTCGGCAAGAAGGCCGCGGGCAACGTCGACCTGCTGCGTCAGATCGGCGACCGGTTCGGGTTCGCGGTCGACGGCGTCACGCTGCTCGCCGAGCACGCCGTCACCTTCTCCTCCACCTACATCCGTTCGTGCGTGGATGCCGGTGACATGGCCGCCGCGACGGAGGCCCTGGGCCGGCCCCACCGGGTAGAGGGGGTCGTCGTCCACGGGGACGGTCGCGGCCGTCAGCTCGGTTATCCGACGGCCAATGTCGCGCCTCCGATGTACGCAGCCATCCCCGCGGACGGGGTCTACGCAGCCTGGTTCACCGTGCTCGGGCACGGCGTCGATCTGGGGACGGTCACCTCGGGGGAGCGCTACATGGCGGCCGTGTCGGTCGGCACCAACCCCACGTTCTCGGGCCGCACCCGCACGGTGGAGGCCTTCGTTCTCGATCGTGAGGCCGACCTCTACGGCCAGCATGTCGCTGTCGACCTGGTCGAGCGGTTGCGCGGGATGGAAAAATTCGACTCCGTCGACGATTTGATCGTCGCGATGGGGCGCGACGCGGAGCGCTCGCGCGAAATCCTGTCCGCTTCGGACAGCGCAACGTAATCGAGCCGCATTTCAGCTGGTAAAGTAGTCCGCTGGCGTGCGCTGCGGTTCGCGGTGGCCGCGTCGAATATCGATCCTTTCACGCGAACGTCATTACCAGGAGTGAAAACAGTGGCATTGACCACCGAACAGAAAAAGCAGGTTCTGGGCGAGTACGGCCTGCACGAGACCGACACCGGTTCGCCGGAGGCGCAGGTGGCCATGCTCACCAAGCGCATCGTCGATCTCACCGAACACCTCAAGATGCACAAGCACGACCACCACTCCCGCCGCGGCCTGTTGCTGCTGGTCGGACGCCGTCGTCGTCTGCTCAAGTATGTCCAGAAGGTCGACATCGAGCGTTACCGCTCGCTGATCGAGCGTCTCGGCCTGCGTCGCTGAGTTTCGTGGCACGGCGATCATTCGATCGCCAATCACTCCGGTAGCCGGCGTGGCCTTGCTTAGACTGGGCCTCGCTGGCTATCGGCGTTCGCTGCCGTAGGGCAGCACTACCGTATGCACCCGAGAATGTGGTGTCGGTCTTCGGTAGTGGTCGTCCGGACACGGTCCGGGGGACTTCGATCGACGGCCGCCTCCGCACAGCGACATCCCGAGATCTCGAGAGGGGGATGTCCCTCAGGTGCGCAGTTCTCGCCAGGAGGGTGAGAACGCCCGCGCGGGTACGGCGAAGACGAGAGGGAAGTGAAGAGAAAAGATGACAGAGAACTCCGCAGTAGAGATCGATGAGGGCGTGTTCGAATCCACCGCCGTGATCGACAACGGGTCCTTCGGCACCCGCACCATTCGATTCGAGACCGGCCGCCTCGCCCAGCAGGCCGCCGGCGCCGTCGTCGCCTACCTCGACGACGAGACCATGTTGCTGTCGGCCACCAGCGCCAGCAAGCACCCCAAAGAGCACTTCGACTTCTTCCCCCTGACGGTGGACGTCGAGGAGCGGATGTACGCGGCCGGTCGCATTCCCGGCTCGTTCTTCCGCCGTGAGGGCCGGCCCTCCACCGACGCCATCCTCACCTGCCGCCTGATCGACCGTCCGCTGCGCCCGTCATTCGTCGACGGCCTGCGTAACGAGATCCAGGTCGTCGTCACGGTGATGAGCCTCAACCCGCAGGACCTCTACGACGTGGTCGCCATCAACGCGGCGTCGGCGTCCACCCAGATCGCCGGCCTGCCGTTCTCCGGTCCTGTCGGTGGTGTGCGTGTAGCGCTCATCACCTCGGCGGAGAACAAGGCCGGCCAGTGGGTGGCATTCCCGACGGTCGAGCAGCTCGAGAACGCAGTCTTCGACATGGTCGTTGCCGGCCGCATCGTCTCCGGTTCCGGTGACGACGCCGATGTCGCGATCATGATGGTCGAGGCGGAGGCCACCGACAACGTGATCGCCCTGATCGCGGACGGCGCTCAGGCGCCGACCGAGGCGATCGTGGCCGAGGGCCTCGAGGCGGCCAAGCCGTTCATCGCGCGGCTGTGCACCGCTCAGCAGCAGCTCGCGGCGAAGGCATCGAAGCCCACCGGCGAGTTCCCCGTCTTCCCGGCCTACCAGGACGACGTGTTCGCCGCGGTCGAAGAGGCCGCCGCCGAAAAGCTGAGTGCCGCACTCACCATTGCCGGCAAGCAGGAGCGCGACGACAAGACCGACGAGGTCAAGGTCGAGGTGCTCGAGCAGGTCGCACCCAAGTTCGAGGGACGTGAGAAGGAACTCGGCGCAGCGTTCCGTTCGCTGACCAAGAAGCTGGTACGTCAGCGCATCCTGCGCGACCAGTTCCGCATCGACGGCCGTGGAATCACGGACATCCGTTCGCTCTCCGCCGAGGTCGCCCTCGTGCCGCGGGCACACGGTTCCGCGCTGTTCGAGCGTGGCGAAACCCAGATCCTGGGCGTCACCACCCTCGACATGGTGAAGATGGCGCAGCAGGTCGACAGCCTCGGGCCCGAGACCACCAAGCGGTACATGCACCACTACAACTTCCCGCCGTACTCCACCGGAGAGACTGGTCGTGTCGGTTCGCCGAAGCGCCGCGAGATCGGACACGGCGCGCTGGCCGAGCGGGCACTCATGCCTGTACTGCCGAGTGTCGAGGAGTTCCCCTACGCCATCCGCCAGGTGTCGGAGGCCCTCAGCTCCAACGGTTCCACCTCGATGGGTTCGGTGTGTGCGTCGACGCTCGCGCTGCTCAACGCCGGTGTGCCGCTGAAGGCTCCGGTTGCCGGTATCGCCATGGGTCTGGTGTCCGACCAGGTCGACGGGGAAACCCGCTACGTGGCCCTCACCGACATCCTCGGTGCCGAAGACGCTTTCGGTGACATGGACTTCAAGGTCGCGGGCACCAAGGACTTCGTGACGGCCCTCCAGCTCGACACGAAGCTCGACGGCATCCCGTCGAAGGTCCTCGCCGGCGCGTTGTCGCAGGCCAAGGATGCGCGTGCGACGATCCTCGACGTCATGGCCGAGGCCATCGACACTCCGGACGAAATGAGCCCGTTCGCTCCGCGCGTGACGGCCATCAAGGTGCCCGTCGACAAGATCGGCGAGGTCATCGGGCCCAAGGGCAAGATGATCAACTCGATCACCGAGCAGACCGGCGCCAACATCTCCATCGAAGATGACGGCACCGTGTTCGTCGGTGCGACGGACGGCCCGTCCGCGCAGGCCGCGATCGACATGATCAACGCCATCGCCAACCCGCAGCTGCCGAAGGTCGGCGAGCGCTTCTTGGGCACGGTCGTCAAGACCACCGCCTTCGGTGCATTCGTGTCGCTCCTCCCCGGCCGCGACGGGCTGGTGCACATCTCGAAGCTGGGCTCCGGCAAGCGCATTGCCAAGGTCGAGGACGTCGTGAGCGTCGGCTCCAAGTTGAGGGTCGAAATCGCCGACATCGACAACCGCGGCAAGATCTCGCTGATCCCGGTCGAGGAGGACGGCGCTGCGCCGGCCACCGAGCAGGACGAAGAGCAGGCAGCCGAGAAGTAGGTCTCTCCCGGCTCCTGCCGAGCGGCCCCGCACGTTACTCGTGCGGGGCCGCTCGCGTATTCGGGACCACTGTCAGGTGGCGGGTGCCGCGCCGGCGACGCGGGCGAGCCGCCGAACGAGAAGGGCGATGATCGGCCCGTAGGTGGCGGCCAACACCGGCTCCACCGGCCCGGGCGCCGACAGCGTCATCGTGATTCGCGAGCCGGAACCGAGAGGTTCGACGGAGTGCTCGAGGTCCATGGGACCCACCCGCCAGGTCCAGGACCGACCGGGCGTCTTGGCGGAGATGACCACCGGAACCGGAATGAACCACAGCACCCGTGCTGCCCCGCGGCGCCCGCACTGCACCTCCGGAGATCCCAGAGCCCAGGCACCGCGAATGTGCGGAGCCCATTCTGGCCACCGTGACGGCCGTGACAGCAGGGACCATATCGCGTCGGCCGGCGCGGGAGAATCGGCGGAATAGGAACGGGGCACCCCCGTCATATACCCGATTCGCGAAGTCTTCAGCCGGCTCGGACGGGATCCGACGTGAACACCGGATGAAATGCGGCCAGTCGAGTTGCATGTAACTGTGGGTCCCTCCCACGCTGGTCATCAACGGCGTGGGAGGGAGCCGGTCATGTTGTTTCGCCTGCCCGGGGTCTATCGGCCTCAGCGGGACACCTGGTTGCTCGCCGAGGTACTTGCCGGACGAAAGCTCGGGCCGGGAACGCGTGTGCTCGATTTATGCTGTGGCACCGGCGCATTGAGTGTGGCCGCCTGTGAAGGTGGCGCGGGATGGGTCACCGCCGTCGACGTGTCTCGCCGCGCCGTGATCAGCACTTGGCTCAACTCCAAGCTGAACCGCCGGACCGTGCGGGTGGTGCGGGGCGATCTCG
Source organism: Rhodococcus sp. USK13 (assembly GCF_018343855.1). Classification (NCBI taxonomy): domain Bacteria; kingdom Bacillati; phylum Actinomycetota; class Actinomycetes; order Mycobacteriales; family Nocardiaceae; genus Rhodococcus; species Rhodococcus sp. USK13. The sequence continues at coordinate 3,818,637 of NZ_CP069242.1, forward strand.
TCGACCCGGTGCGGACGCTGCGCTTCGATGTGGTGGTGGCGAATCCGCCGTACTCGGCGACGTCGGACGACTCTGTTCGCGGTCGCGGTCGCGGGCGCGTTCGCGGGCTGGCGTGGGATGCGGGAATCGACGGGCGCACCGTCCTCGACCGCCTCTGCGTCGCGGTCCCGGAACTCCTTGCTCCGGGCGGCACTCTTCTCCTCGTCCAGTCTGTTCTGAACGGTGTGGAGAAGTCGCGAACCATGCTCGAGGAGCGGGGTCTGCGGGTCGAGGTCGTTGCCTCGGAACACGTTCCGTTCGGCCCAGCACTCGCCGGCCGCGCGCGGATGCTGGAGGAGCGGGGAATGATTCTCCCTGGGCAGCGAACCGAGCGGATCGTCGTACTGGCCGCCACGGATGTGGGGTCGAGAGCCGGTTTACGCCCAGGTAGCTTCGACGAGTGATCCCGCCGGAGGCGGAAACGGGTCGGTCGGTGTCTCCGTGTAAAGTTTGCCGTTCGACGTCGCCCAGTTTTCGAGGACCGCTGAACCACTACATGGCCAAGATCGATCGCCGCCGCGTCGCGGCCCCCACTGCAGCGTCGACCCTGCGTGAACCGGATCCCGGTGTCGAGCGCACTGTGCTTCCCGGCGGTCTCCGCGTTGTCACCGAATACGTTCCCGGCGTGCGATCCGCATCCGTCGGTGTGTGGGTCGGTGTGGGATCCCGCGATGAGCAACCCACGGTCGCGGGAGCTGCGCACTTCCTCGAGCATTTGCTCTTCAAGGCCACTCCGTCACGCAGTGCCCTCGACATCGCCCAGGTGATGGACGGTGTAGGAGGCGAACTCAATGCTTTCACCTCGAAGGAACACACCTGCTTCTACGCGCACGTGCTGGATGAGGATCTGCCCCTGGCAGTCGACCTGGTAAGCGATGTGGTGCTTCGAGGCCGCTGCCGTTCCTCGGATGTCGACGTGGAGCGCCAGGTGGTCCTCGAGGAAATCGCGATGCGTGACGACGATCCCGAGGACTTGCTCGGCGATGCCTTCCTCACGGCTCTGTACGGCGACCACCCCGTCGGCCGTCCCGTGATCGGCAGTGTCGAGTCGATCGAATCGATGACTCGCACCCAGCTGCACTCGTTCCACGTTCGCCGGTACACACCGCCGCGGATGGTGGTAGCGGTGGCCGGGAACGTCGACCACGAGCACACGGTGGAGATGGTGCGCCGGGCGTTCGCCGGTCATCTCGAGGAGGCGGCCGAGCCCGCGCCTCGCCGCGCCGGTGCGTTGCGGCTGCGCACAGCGCCCACGCTGAGCCTCACCAACCGCGACAGCGAACAAGTCCATCTCTCCCTCGGCGTTCGGGCGTTCGGCAGGCACGAGTCGCATCGGTGGGCGCTGTCGGTGCTCAATGCCGCCGTCGGGGGCGGGCTCAGTTCCCGTCTCTTCCAAGAGGTGCGCGAAATCCGCGGGCTCGCGTATTCCGTGTACTCCGGCGTCGATACGTTCGCCGACACCGGTGCGTTCTCGGTCTATGCGGGCTGCCAGCCCGAGAACCTCGGCGAGGTCGCCACGGTCATCCGAGAGGTGCTGTCCACCGTCGCCGCCGACGGCATCGCAGACGCCGAATGTGCCCGCGCGAAGGGGTCTCTGCGCGGGGGTCTGGTCCTCGGCCTGGAGGATTCGGGATCGCGGATGCACCGCATCGGCAAGAGCGAACTGAACTACGGCAACCATCGCAGCATCGCCGAAACCTTGGCGAAGATCGATGCGGTCACCACCGACGAGGTTCGTGACGTGGCGAGGGTGCTGTTGCAGCGCCCCTTCGGCGCCGCCGTCGTAGGGCCGTATCGGCGCAAACGTGATTTGCCCGCGTCGGTGCGTGGCATCGTCCGGTAACGAGCCCGACAACAGGAGGCGTGCGAGATGAAGATTCGTGGAGCAGTGCTCGAAGAGATCGGCCGAACACGACCCTTCGCGGAGTCCGCGCCCATCTCTATCGCCGAACTCGAACTGGACGAGCCGGGTCCGGGTGAAATTCTGGTCCGGATCGAGGCTGCGGGACTGTGCCATTCGGACCTGTCCGTCGTCGACGGCAATCGGGTCCGGCCGGTTCCGATGTTGCTCGGTCATGAGGCGGCCGGGCGTGTCGAGCAACTCGGCGCTGGCGTGGACGACCTCAGCGTCGGACGACGGGTCGTCATGACGTTCCTGCCGCGCTGTGGCCAGTGCGAGGGCTGCGCCACCGACGGCCAGAGGCCGTGCGTGCCGGGTTCGAAAGCCAACAACGACGGAACCCTGCTCGACGGCGGCTCGCGTCTGCATCGGGGCGACGAGTCGGTGCACCACCACCTCGGAGTGTCCGGTTTCGCCACGCATGCCGTGGTCAACCGCCATTCTGTCGTTCCTGTCGGTGACGACGTGCCCGCCGATGTGGCCGCGGTACTCGGATGCGCTGTTCTCACCGGAGGCGGAGCCGTTCTCAACGCCGGCAATCCGCGCCCCGGTCAGGCCGTCATGGTGGTCGGCCTCGGTGGGGTCGGAATGGCCGCGATTCTCACCGCCGTCTCGCGGGGTGCCGGCGAGGTCATCGGGGTCGACTCGGTGCCGGAAAAGCTCCAGGCCGCACTCGAACTGGGTGCGACGGCGGTATACACGCCTGCCGAACTGGTGGAGGCCGGCATACGGGCGCCCATCGTGATCGAGGCCGCCGGCAATGCGCGAGCCTTCGAATCGGCCGTGTCCGCCACCGCCCCCGGCGGAAAAACCATCACCGTCGGGCTGCCGTCCCCACAGGCGCGCTCGTCGATCTCGCCGTTGACCCTGGTGGCCGAGGCCCGCACAATCATCGGCAGCTACCTCGGATCGGCTGTTCCCGCTCGGGACATCCCCGTCTACGAGGATCTGTGGCGTTCGGGGAAGCTGCCCGTGGAGAAGCTGATTTCGTCCCGCATCTCACTCGACCAGATCAACCACGGCATGGACGAACTCGCCGAGGGCCGCGCGATCCGCCAGATCATCGTCTTCGATTGATCGCACCCGGCTACGGGTGTGGAAGCTACGGGTGAGGAGAGGAAGATCTCCCGGTCGGCCCCTGCACTTCGGCCGTCACCCGGTGGTTGCGTAGGCTTTCGGGCGAATCGATGTGACTGGACGGAGCGTGGAGAAGTGAGCGCAGCAGCACCCATCAGGGTCGGAGTTCTCGGAGCCAAGGGCAAGGTCGGCCGAGCGATCTGCGAGGCGGTGGAGCAGGCGTCGGACCTCGAGCTCGTGGCGGAGGTCGATCACGGCGACCGGTTGGAGGTGTTCACCGAGTCCGGTGCTCAGGTTGTCGTCGACTTCACGCACCCCGATGTGGTGATGGACAACCTGAACTTTCTCGTTGCCAATGGCATTCACGCAGTGGTGGGAACCACGGGCTTCGATGACACCCGCCTCGACACGGTGCGGTCGTGGCTGGCCGATCAGCCCTCGGTGGGCGTCCTCATCGCTCCCAACTTTGCAATCGGAGCCGTTCTGTCGATGCGGTTCGCCGAGGCCGCCGCGCGCTTCTTCGACTCCGTCGAGGTCATCGAACTGCATCACCCCAACAAGGCGGACGCACCGTCCGGCACCGCCTACCGGACCGCGGCGCTCATCTCCGAGGCGCGCCGCAAGGCGGGCCTCGGCCTCAGTCCGGACGCCACCACCACCGAACTCGACGGTGCCCGCGGCGCCGATGTGGACGGTGTCCGGGTGCACTCTGTCCGGCTCGCCGGGCTCGTCGCGCATCAGGAGGTCATCCTGGGAACACAGGGGGAGACGCTGACCATCCGGCACGACTCGATCGACCGCAATTCCTTCGCTCCCGGCGTACTCCTCGGGGTGCGGCAGATCGCGTCCCGCCCCGGCCTCACTGTGGGTATCGACCCGCTTCTCGACCTGTGAAGAGTAACGAGTCGACCAAGACGGTCGTCACGATCGCATTGCTTGTCGCCGCGCTCGTGTTCTACTTCGTGCTGCTCGGTCAGCGTGGGATCGCCCTGATCCAGGATGGCGGGGTCGCCGCGGTGGGGCTCGGCGTCGGAGTTCTCATCCTTCCGTTCCTCGGTGCGTGGATCGTCTACGCGACACTCCGGGCAGGCCTGCAACATCAGAAACTCGCCCGTCGCATCGGCGACGAGGGTCTCGAACTGGACGTCACGAATCTGCCGAAGCGTCCGTCCGGACGAATAGACCGCGACGCTGCCGACGCCCTCTTCCAGCAGGTCAAGGCGGAATGGGAGGCGGATCCCGACAACTGGCGGAGCTCGTACCGGCTTGCCCGCGCTTACGACTACGCCGGCGACCGCGGCCGCGCCCGGGAGACGATGAAGCGGGCCGTGGAACTGGAACGTCTCGAACGCGAGAGCGGGGCGGGGCAGTAATGCCGCAACCGGTCGTACGCTGACGACTGTGCCATCACTCCTCGTCGTCCACCACACCCCGTCGCCGGTCACCCGCGAGTGCCTCGAAGCGGTGCTGAAGGGTGCCCGGGACCCCGACATCGAGGGCGTCGAGGTGCGGTCGATACCCGCTCTCGGGGCCACCGTGCCCGACGTCCTCGCCGCCGACGGCTTCCTGTTCGGGACGTCCGCCAACTTCGGTTACATGTCGGGAGCGCTCAAGCACTTCTTCGATACGGTGTACTACCCCTGTCTCGACGCGGTCGCGGGCCGCCCCTACGGTCTGTGGGTACACGGCAACAACGACACAGCCGGCGCGGTCACGTCGGTACAGAAGATCGTGACCGGCCTCGCACTCACGCAAGCCGCCGAAGCGCTCGAACTCACCGGTGCGGTCGACGCGGCAGCACGTGAGCGCTGTTACGACCTCGGTGCGACGGTGGCAGTGGTTCTCGCCGAGGGCATCTGACGCCCGCTGGGACGTGTCGATCCGCGATCCTGCCTCATACTGTCGGTACCTGGTGACAGGATGCGGTCATGCGTGAGATGACCGCCGCCGCGGCCAGAAAGTCGGCACTGTGGGCGCAGGGATTTGCCGATGCCAGGCCGACGGGTATCCCTACCCGACGGCACATCCGCTCGGTTCTCGACCGGATCCGGTTGTTCCAGATCGATTCGGTGTCGGTGGCGGCTCGGGCCCACTACGTTCCGCTGTTCAGCAGAATCGGCGTCTACGACCGGGGACTGCTCGACTCGGCGGCGTGGTCGCACCGTGCCCGCACGCCGCGCATGCTCGCGGAGTATTGGGCGCACGAGGCGGCGTTCATCCCGGTCGAGGACTGGCCGTTGTTCCGGTGGCGTATGCACCGCTACCGGCACGGCAGGTGGGCAGGCGAGGCCCGGGTACTCGACAGCAATCCCACCCTCGCCGCCGATGTGCTCGACGTGATCCGGGCGGTGGGTCCCAGCAGCGCCCGCGACGTGGAGAAGCACCTCGAGGTCGATCGGCCCGATCGCAAAGGGCCGTGGTGGGACCGCAGCGACACCAAGGTCGTATGCGAGCAGTTGTTCGCCGCCGGGGCCCTCGCGGTCGACAAACGAGTCGCGTTCACCCGTCACTACGATCTCACCGATCGAGTGCTGCCCGAAAGCATTCTCGCGCAGGAGTATTCGGAGGAGGAGTCGATCCGGCGGCTCGTCGGCCGGTCCGCACGGGCGCTGGGAGTAGCGACGGAGTCTGACCTGCGCGACTACTACCGGCTGTCCCCGGCGCAGATCAAGCCCGCAGTCGAGGACCTCGTCGAGGACGGTGTGCTCCACGCGGTCACCGTGCGAGGCTGGGACGTTGCGGCCTACATGCATCGCGACGTCCGGACGCCGCGGCGGGTAGAGGGCGCTGCGCTGTTGTGTCCGTTCGATCCGCTTGTATTTTTCCGGCCGCGGACGGAGCGGATGTTCGACTTCCGGTATCGCCTCGAGATCTACACTCCCGCGCACAAGCGGGTGCACGGTTACTACGTCTTTCCGTTCCTACTCGACGGCGAGTTGGTAGCCCGAGTCGATGTGAAAGCCGACCGAGCGAGGGGAGCGCTCGAGGTGCGGTCGGCCTTCGTCGAAGCGGGAGCGCGTCCCGAGCGGGTGGTGGAGCCGCTGCTGTCCGAGCTGTACCGGATGGCGGAGTGGCTCGAGCTGGGCGAAGTCACGGTAGACAAGCGTGGAGATCTCGCCCCACTTCTCGCGGCCGCGGCGAAGCGACCGCGAGAAGTGTGAGCGCTACAGGCTTTCGACGAACTTGGTGAGACCCTTGCTGGCCGTCTCGAGTGCAGTTTTCTGCGCCTTCTTCACGAGGAAACCGGGCAACGGGATCTTGGGATCGACCGTCAGCTCGAAAGTCACCTTGGTACCGGAGCCTGATTCGGTCAAAACATACGAGCCGTCCTGCGCATTTTGCTGACCGCTCTCGACGAGGTGCCACGACACGGTGTCGTCACCCTCGAAGGTGTAGTCGACCACCTGCTCGTCGCTGATGCCGAGAATGGAGACGTTCATCCGAACACGGTGGGGGCGGCCGTCGTCGTGGGTGCTTTCGATGGTCACCGACTTGTGGGCAGACGACCACTCGGGCAGCCGATCCACCGCGGCGATCGCGGCCATCACCGTGGCCGGATCGGCCTTGATCTCGAACTCTTTGACGCCGGAAACGGCCATATTTTTCGCTCCTTCGAGCCCGTGGCGACTCTCACCGTGTGGCTGTTGCGACGTAATTAGACCACCGTCGGTGCCGGGGCCATGGAGGGAGTGCGGCGCCGCTTCAGAAATTGTTGCCGAGGTTACGGCGCATATGGTCTTTGAGGGCGCCCTGCACTGCCTGGGACACCCACGAGTTCAGCGACACTCCGTTCTGTGACGCGGCCTCCTCTGCCTTCGACTTGATCTGATCCATCAGCCGCAGAGTGACGCGGCTGATGTCACCTGTGGCGTCATCGAAGGCCGCGCTGATGTCTTCGGCGGTGGTGGTGTTCTTGTCCTCCGCTCCTGCGGTGTCTGCGGTGGTACGGGCAATGTCGACCCCGACCTCGGTACCCTCCAGTCGCACCTTCACGGTGCGACTCTCGAGCACAGAAGACACCTCACCAGCGAATTCAGTGAGTGCGGACAGCAGGAGGAGCCGGGCCGCCGGTTCGACGGCTACCGCGAGCGCCGCCGCTGTGTCCCGGGTCCGGTCGTCGCCGAGGGCTGCGGCTGCCGTGAGGTCGTCGCGCAGCCGGGCGACGTAACTGTCGAGGTTCATGACGCCAGCATGACGTCATCTGTGACGTCGGTCAAGGGTGTCGGTCGAGGGGTGGCTGCGACCGCCGCACGGGCGCCCCCACCCGCACGGAGCCCGAATCACGGCGCAACTAGGGTTTATGCATCAGGAATGGATCCGTTCTCGGGTCCGGTAGGAGGATCACGCAGTGCCGCAGACGGTGTCGCTCAGGGTGCAGCTCGTCGCGAAGACGGAGTTCCTTCCACCGGAGGACATCCCGTGGGAGACGGACGCCGACGGAGGGGAGGCGCTGGCCGAGTTCGCGGGACGCGCCTGCTATCAGAGCTGGTCGAAGCCCAACCCGCGCACGGCGACCAACGCCGGGTATCTTCGCCACCTCCTCGAAGTCGGGCACGAATCCGTCCTGGAACACGGCAGCGTCACCTTTTACATCACCGGAATCTCCCGCTCGTGCACCCACGAGCTGATTCGGCACCGGCATTTCTCCTACTCGCAGTTGTCGCAGCGGTTCGTGCGGGAGAACGACTCCAACGTGGTCGTGCCGCCCGCGATCGCCGGTGATCCCGAGCTCGAGGCACTCTTCGCCAGAGCGACGGACGCGAGCCGGGCGGCATACGGCGAGCTGCTCGAAGCACTCGAGGCCAAGCTTGCGGAGACCTCGAGCCTTCCCGTGCGGAACAAGGAGGCCCGCCAGGCCGCCCGGGCCGTATTGCCCAACGCGACCGAGACCCGGGTGGTGGTCACCGGCAACTACCGCGCGTGGCGTCACTTCGTGTCGATGCGGGCGACCGAGCACGCCGACGTCGAGATTCGTCGACTTGCTGTCGAATGCCTCAGGCAGTTGCAGAAGGCGGCACCTAATGTGTTCGGCGACTTCGAGATCGTCGACTGGGGAGACGGATCGGAAGTGGCGCGGAGCACGTTTTCCGCCGACCTGTGAGTGGTGTGCGAAAGTACCTGGGCCACCGGGTAGCCTTCTGACCATGACCTACGGTGATTCCGCTTCTCACGTCGAGCGTCCGTTCGGCACAGTTTCCACTGCGATGGTGACGCCGTTCACCTCCGACGGAAAGCTGGACGTCGACGCGGGTGTCCGCCTCGCGGCGTACCTCGTCGACAATGGATGCGATGCTCTCGTGCTCGCCGGTACCACCGGTGAGTCGCCGACAACCACCGAGAACGAGAAGCTCGAGCTGCTCCGCGCCGTCATCGACGCCGTCGGCGACCGGGCGAAGATCATCGCAGGCGCAGGAAGTAACGACACCGCCCACAGTGTCGAACTCGCGCGCGACGCCGCCCGCGCCGGGGCGCAGGGACTCCTCGTCGTCACCCCGTACTACTCGCGTCCGCCGCAGGCGGGTCTGTACGCCCACTTCACCGCTGTCGCAGATGCCACCGACCTTCCGGTGATGCTCTACGACATTCCGCCGCGCTCAGTCGTCCCCATCGAGACCGAGACGATCCGCCGCCTCGCCGAGCATCCGCGCATCGTCGCGGTCAAGGACGCGAAGGGCGATTTGAACGCCGGCGCCGAATTGATCGGAACCACCGACCTCCTCTTCTACTCGGGCGATGATCCGCTGAACCTGCCGTGGTTGGCGGTCGGCGCCACCGGCTTCGTCAGCGTGATCGGGCACCTCGTGCCGTCCCGGCTGCGTGAACTCCACACGGCATTCGCGGCCGGCGATATCGCCCGGGCGCGTGCCATCAACCTCACCCTGATCCCGGTCATCCGATCCGTTGCGCGGTTGGGCGGGGTCAGTGCGTCAAAGGCAGGATTGCGATTGATAGGTCTCGACGTGGGCGAACCCAGGCTCCCTCAAGTGGCACCCACCCACGATCAGCTCGATCTCCTGGCAGCCGACCTTCACGCTGCGGGGGTACTCGCATGACCCGTCCCCCCCGTCGTCGCAGCGCAAGCCGTCAGGCCGGACCGCCGGCTCCCAGCCCGGCCGAGCAGCCCGCAGCACCTCCCGTGCCCGAGCCGTCGGCGGCGGCGGTGGAGCAACCGAAATCGGAACCCCCGCTCGCAGAGAGCCCCACTGCGCCGAAGCAAGCGAAGTCCGCGCCGGTGAAGGCTGCATCCACCAAGACGGGCGCCACCGGCAAGTCGCCCTCGCGCTCTCGTCGCGGTGGTAACGGCAACAAGCGTCCGGACAACCGGGCGGCAACTCCCGATCCGACCGCGCGGCTCGGTGCACCGCCCAAGGCGCCCTTCAAGGGACTGCGAGTGGTCGCCCTCGGGGGCATCGGTGAAATCGGCCGGAACATGACCGTCTTCGAGCATCAGGGCAAACTGCTCATCGTCGACTGCGGCGTGCTGTTTCCCGAGGATCAGCAGCCTGGTGTGGATCTGATCCTGCCGGACTTCCGGCACATCGAGGATCGCATGGCCGATGTCGAGGCCGTCGTCCTCACCCACGGTCACGAGGATCACATCGGGGCGATCCCGTTCCTGCTCCGCCTCCGGCCGGATCTGCCGGTCATCGGCTCCCGGTTCACGCTCGCGCTCGTCGCAGCCAAGTGCCGGGAACATCGTCAGCGACCCAACCTCGTCGAGGTGACGGAAGGCCAGCGCACGGCACACGGCCCGTTCGAGTGTGAGTACTTCGCGGTCAACCACTCCATCCCGGACGCGATCGCGGTCGCCATCAGGACCGACGCCGGAGTCGTGCTGCACACCGGTGACATCAAACTCGACCAGCTTCCGCTCGACGGCAGGCTCACCGACCTCGCCGGCTTCTCGCGTCTCGGCGACGAAGGAGTGGACCTGTTCCTGGTCGACTCGACCAACGCCGAGGTGCCGGGATTCGTCACACCGGAACGTGAGATCGGCGGCGTGCTCGACAACGTCATCGGTAAGGCGAAGCAACGTGTGATCGTGGCGTCGTTCGCCAGCCACGTCCACCGCATCCAGCAGGTCGTCGACGTGGCGCACCGCTACAACCGCCGGGTTGCGTTCGTGGGCCGATCCATGGTCCGCAACATGCAGATCGCACAGGATCTCGGCTACCTGAGCGTGCCCGACGGTCTGGTGGTCGACATCGACACCGCGGCGAACCTGCCCGACGATCGCCTCGTTCTCATCTCCACCGGCTCTCAGGGTGAACCGCTGTCGGCGTTGTCGCGGATGGCGCGGGGTGAACACCGGCAGATCAATGTCCGGGCCAACGACCTGGTGGTCCTCGCCTCGTCACTGATTCCGGGCAATGAGAACTCCGTCTTCGCGGTCGTGAACGGTCTCGCCAAGCGCGGTGCCACCGTGGTCACGCAGCAGAGCGCCAAGGTGCACGTCTCCGGCCACGCGTCGGCGGGTGAGCTGCTCTACCTGTACAACGCGGTCCGGCCCACCAACGCCATGCCGGTGCACGGCGAATGGCGGCACCTGCGCGCCAACGCCGCGCTGGCCAAGGCCACCGGCGTTCCGGAAGAACGCATCGTGCTCGCCGAGGACGGCGTCGTGGTCGACATGGTGGACGGTCTCGCCGAAATCGTCGGGCAGGTGCCGGTCGGACACGTCTACGTCGACGGACTGTCCGTCGGTGATGTCGGCGACTCCACGCTGTCGGATCGATTGGTTCTCGGGGAGGGCGGGTTCATTGCGATCAACGTGGTGATCGACGACCACACCGGCCGCGCCGTCAGCACCCCGGAGGTGTCCGGGCGCGGATTCTCCGACGACCCGACCGCCCTCAAGGATGCCGCCCAATTGGTCGAGGCGGAACTCGCGCGCCTGGCCACGGAGGGCATCAACGACGCGCATCGGATCGCCCAGGCGATCCGGCGGGTAGTGGGTAAGTGGGTTGCGGACAAGTACCGTCGCCGGCCGATGATCGTGCCCACCGTGATCGCGGTGCCGTCGTTCGACGGCAAATAGTTCCGCGGCAGGTAAATTCGTTCGGGTGACCTTCGCCCGAGATGAACGCCTTGCCCTGGTCGACTCGATGGCCGAGTTCGGCCCGGATGCGCCCACCCTCTGCGGGGACTGGACCAACCGGGATCTCGCTGCCCACCTCGTCGTCCGTGAACGGCGGCTCGACGCGGCCCCGGGAATCCTCGTCAGCCGTCTCGCCGGTTACACCGAGCGGGTCCAGAACGAGACGGCGACGCGCCCGTGGAGCCGGCTGCTCGACGAGGTCCGGACCGGTCCTCCGCGGTGGTCGCCGATGTACTGGGTCGACGCTCAGGTGAACCTGGGCGAGATGTTCGTCCACCACGAGGACGTGCGCCGTGCCCACGAGGGGTGGGAGCCGCGGATTCTCCCCACAGCGCGCCAGGACGCCCTGTGGGGTCTGGCACGCAAGGTGGGACGGCTCGGCTATCGCCGCGCGCCTGTCACGGTGGTGCTCGAACGTCCGTCGGGTGAGCAGGCGACGGTGCGCAACGCCGCGCCCCGACAGGTCGTTCTCCGAGGTGAACCGGCCGAATTGGCCCTGCACGCGTTCGGGAGAGACGCCGTACGGATCGAAGCCGCGGGCGACGCCGAGGATGTCGCCGCGATCATGTCACTGGACCGTAGCTTCTGAGGCGCTCGGCACAGGTCGACGGCTGTTACGGGTGTTGCGGATGGTCCGGAAGGTGCCGCAGCGACTAATCTGAGAACCATGGCAGGTAAGGCGAGCGCCCGCGGTTCGAGCACGACGACGTCCACGGCAAGGACGGGCGTGCGGGGTGCCTCGTCTGCGTCCAAGCCGAAGTCGCGGACGACCCGCACGGTCAGCACTCCGCGTAAGGCCACCTCGCCGCGTGCCGGTGCCGCCCGCGGCGGTGGCAGAAAGCCGGCGGCGAAGAAGGCGTCCGGCGCGAGCCCGTTGAAGTCGGTGGGCCGCGGCATCGGCGCCGGATGGTCGCTGGTGGCCAAGGGTGTCGGGGCAACCACCCGCACCGTCGGTAAGGCTGCCGAGATCGAACAAGGACATCGGCGCGACGGAATCGCCCTCGGCCTGATCGCGATGAGTGTCGTCATCGCCGGAGGCATCTGGTTCTCTGCGGGCGGTCCTGTGGGGGAGTGGATCGAAACCGGTGTCCGGGCGGTATTCGGCGGCGCCTCCGCGGTGTTGCCCGTGATCGGCGTCGGCATTGCCGTCGTGCTGATGCGAACGGAGCCGAAGCCGGAGATCCGGCCGCGACTGGTGCTCGGGTCGCTGTTGGTGGGGTTGCCCGCACTGGGTCTCTGGCACATCGCGAGTGGCGCCCCCACCGACGCCGACGGCCGCGCGCAGGGTGCGGGTTTCGTCGGCTATGCGGCGGGCGGCCCGTTGACGGACGGACTGACCGTGTGGTTGTCCGCTCCTTTGCTGCTCATGGCAGCGCTCTTCGGCGTCCTGCTGGTCACCGGGACCACGGTGCGCGAAGTCCCCGGCAAGCTGCAGGCGTACTTCGGCACATCCTTCGGCCGCGACCACTACGCCGACTACGACAGCGAGTACTACGAGGACGGCGAATACGACCCCACGCTGTTCGACGCCGACGGCTACCCGGTGGACGACTACGCGTCCGGACCGAAGGGCGCACCGGCCGACAACTATCCCACCGACGAATACACCGTGAGCGACACGGCGAAGACGGAAGTCCTCGGACTCTGGGACGCCGAGACCGCGGCGGAGCCGGTGCCGCCGCCACCTGTTCCGACGCCGAAACCCGCTCGCCCCAAGACCAAGCCGGTGGTGGCGCCGAAGCCGGAACCCGAACCGGAGCCGCCGCTGCCCGAGGTCGACAAGTTCGTGACCGATCGGGTTGTGGAGGGTGACTACACGCTGCCTCCGACGTCGCTGCTGATCGACGGTGATCCACCGAAGAAGCGCAGTTCGGCCAACGACGCGATGATCGAGGCGATCACCGAGGTCCTCGACCAGTTCAAGATAGATGCCGCGGTCACCGGGTTCACCCGGGGCCCCACCGTCACCCGGTACGAGGTGGAACTCGGTCCCGGCGTCAAGGTCGAGAAGATCACCGCTCTGGCCCGCAATATCGCGTATGCCGTCGCCACCGACAACGTGCGCCTGCTGGCGCCGATCCCCGGAAAGTCCGCCGTCGGTATCGAGGTGCCCAACTCAGACCGCGAGATGGTGCGCCTGGCCGACGTCCTCACCGCGCCTTCGACGCGGAAGGACCACCATCCGCTGGTGATCGGCCTCGGTAAGGACATCGAGGGCCACTTCGTCAGCGCGAACCTGGCAAAGATGCCGCACCTGCTCGTGGCAGGGTCGACCGGCTCCGGTAAGTCCAGCTTCGTCAACTCGATGCTGGTGTCGCTGCTCTCGCGCGCGACGCCCGACGAGGTTCGGATGATCCTCATCGACCCCAAGATGGTCGAACTGACGCCGTACGAGGGCATTCCGCACCTCATCACGCCCATCATCACCCAGCCCAAGAAGGCCGCTGCCGCGCTGGCCTGGTTGGTGGAAGAGATGGAACAGCGTTACCAGGACATGCAGGCCAATCGGGTGCGTCACATCGACGACTTCAACTCCAAGGTGAAGTCCGGGGAAATCACTGCCCCACTCGGAAGTGAACGGGTCTACCGTCCGTATCCGTACATTCTCGCCATCGTCGACGAGCTCGCGGACCTCATGATGACCGCGCCGCGCGATGTCGAGGAAGCAATCGTGCGCATCACCCAGAAGGCGCGTGCAGCCGGCATCCACCTCGTGCTGGCCACGCAGCGACCGTCGGTGGACGTCGTAACCGGGTTGATCAAGACCAATGTGCCCTCGCGACTCGCCTTCGCGACGTCCTCGCTCACCGACTCCCGAGTCATCCTGGATCAGCCCGGTGCCGAGAAGCTGATCGGTATGGGCGACGGGTTGTTCCTCCCGATGGGTGCGGGCAAGCCGACCCGTCTTCAGGGCGCCTTCATCACCGACGAAGAAATCTCGGCGGTGGTCGATTTCAGTAAGAACCAGGCGGAGCCGGAGTACACCGAGGGTGTCACCGCGGCGAAGGTCGGGGAGAAGAAGGATGTCGACTCCGATATCGGCGACGATATGGACGTGCTGCTGCAGGCGGTCGAACTCGTCGTGTCCAGCCAGTTCGGTTCCACGTCGATGCTGCAGCGCAAACTGCGTGTCGGGTTTGCGAAGGCCGGCCGGTTGATGGACCTGATGGAAACTCGGGGTGTGGTCGGACCCAGCGAAGGCTCCAAGGCACGTGAGGTTCTGATCAAGCCCGATGAGTTGGACGGCCTGCTGTGGTCGATCCGCGGTGGAGATCCGAACGAGGCCCCGTCCGACGAGTAGAGCGGACGCAGTGTCCGAAATGTGCGATTCCGGCGCGATGTGGTTGAATGGTCAGCGACTTGGAGGGGAGTATCCCCACCTCTGTGGCAGCATCGTCAGCACGATCGGCACCATTGCCGATCCGGGGCTGCCAGTCGGTCGGACCTCGGTTCGACTCGGCGGGAGAGACCTCCGGTACCCAACGAGGTCTACCGGAGGTCTGTCTACATGCATGTCTCGCCGCTGGTCTGGGTCATCACCTGTGTGGTGATTCTCGGACTGTTCGTCTTCGACTTCTTCGCCCACGTGCGCACCCCGCACGCCCCGAGCTTCCGGGAGTCGGCCTTCTGGTCGACGGTGTACATCGCCATCGCGATCCTGTTCGGATTGATCGTGATGTGGCTCTGGGGCAGCCAGTACGGCGGGGAATACTTCGCGGGTTACGTCACCGAGAAAGCGCTGTCGGTCGACAACCTCTTCGTCTTCGTGATCATCATGGCGACGTTCTCCGTGCCGCGGGAGTTCCAGCAGAAGGTACTGCTGATCGGCATCGTCATGGCGTTGGTGATGCGCGGCATCTTCATTGCCGTCGGCGCGGCGGCCATCAACACCTACAGCTGGGTGTTCTACCTGTTCGGCGCGTTCCTCATCTACACCGCGTACACGCTGGTCCGTGACCACGGGCACGAGAAAGAGGTCGAGGAGGAACGCGACAGCAGGATCGTCGCCCTGGTGAAGAAGGTTCTTCCCACCACGGATTCCTACGACGGCGACAAGCTCGTCACCAGGATCAACGGCAAGCGCGTGGTCACACCGCTGCTTCTGGCACTCGTCGCCATCGGCTTCACCGACGTGCTGTTCGCCCTCGACTCGATTCCGGCGATCTACGGCCTCACTCAGGAGCCGTACCTGGTCTTCACCGCCAACGCGTTCGCGCTCATGGGACTGCGCCAGCTGTACTTCCTGATCGGTGGGCTGCTCGACCGGCTCGTGTACCTGTCTTACGGGCTGTCGATCATTCTGGCGTTCATCGGTGTCAAGCTGGTGTTGCACGCCCTCCACGAGAACACGCTGGGCTTCGTCAACGGCGGGGAACACGTCGCGGTCCCCGAGATCACGACGGGAACGTCTCTCGCCGTCATCGTCGGGGTGCTGGCCGTCACGACTGTGGCCAGCCTCCTCAAGACGCGGAACATGAGCTCCGTCACGTAGCGTTCACTCGCGGAACGCCGGTGGGGGCCGGTACTCGGCGGGTCAGAGACTGAACTCGCCGAGTACCGGGATCCACTCCACGATCCGGGACGCCGTCACCAGGTTGTGGACGGCAAACGGGTCGTGGGTGAACAGCAACTCCACGGTCTCGGCGTCGGCGGCGTCGACGATGATGAAGGCACCACTGCCGTCGGCGAACGGACCCGAAGACAGTACGGTCTTGCGCTCGACGAGGTCACCGAGCCAGACCCGGTGGGCGGCACGGTGTTCGTCGCGGCCGGCCGCGGTCTCGTCCGAATAGGTGTACTCCACTACGAACAGTGACATGTTCTCGCTCTCTGTAGGTATGAAAAATTCACTCGCGGCTGGGCCGATTTCGTCCCGGATGCCGGGATTCGTCAGAGTGTGAGGAGCATCCGGGTGTTCCCGAGGGTGTTCGGCTTGACATAGCTGAGGTCGAGGAATTCGGCGACACCGGTGTCGTACGAACGGCACATTTCGGCGTATACCTCCGCGGTGACGGGTGTGCCGTCGATTTCCACGAACCCGTGTTTGGCGAAGAAATCGACCTCGAAGGTGAGCACGAAGAGTCGTTCGAGTTCGAGTTCGCGCGCGACCTCGATCAGTTTTGCGACCACCTGGTGGCCCGCACCCCGGCCCTTCGCCTGCGGATCGACTGCGATGGTGCGCACCTCGCCCAGGTCGGCCCACAGGACGTGCATTGCGCCGCAACCGATTACAGCGCCGTCACGCTCGGCGACCCAGAACTCCTGGATGGATTCGTACAGGGTGACGAGATTCTTTTCGAGCAGAATCTTGCCGGCGTAGATGTCGATCAGACGCTTGATCTCGGGCACGTCGGAGGTTCGTGCTCGCCGCACGATCAGCTGATTGTCGGCGGTGTTCGGCGTCCGAGATGTCATGGCGTGAACATTAGCCAACAGCCCTACCGATATTCTTAGGCACGTGCCGGTACCGCCTCTGACTTCTCCCCGATCCCCAGGACGTCCAGGGGCGCAGTTCGACGCCGTGGTGTGCCGATGAGTACGCAGCGTGAGGATCGGCCGTCGGCAGATGACCCGACGGCTCCGAACCCCGCTGTCGAGCCGGCGAGTGAGACGCAGGTGCCACTACTCAACATCGCTAACATTCTGACGATCCTGCGGATCTTGCTGGTGCCGGTCTTCCTGGTCGTACTGCTGATCGGCGACGGTCACGAGCTGGTGTGGCGGCTGGTGGCGACAGGCGTGTTCGCGGTGGCGGCCATCACGGACCGGATCGACGGTCAGCTGGCCCGTAAATACGGATTGGTCACCGATTTCGGCAAGCTCGCCGATCCGATCGCAGACAAGGCGCTGATCGGTGCCGCACTGGTCGGTCTCTCCGTGCTGGGCGATCTGCCCTGGTGGGTGACGGTCGTCATCGCGGTACGTGAACTGGGCATCACCCTGCTGCGGTTCGCCGTGTTGCGCCACGCCGTCATTCCGGCAGGCAGGGGAGGAAAGCTCAAAACACTCGTGCAGACGATCGCGATCGGTTTCTACCTCTTGCCCCTTCCCGACGCCTTCGATGTCGCCGGCTGGGTACTCATGGGCGCTGCCGTGGCACTGACGGTGATCACCGGGCTCGACTATGTCGTCCAGGCCGTTCGTCTACGCGCCGGGGTCCACCGAGTCGAGATGAGGGCGGGCACCGGCGCATGACCGACCCGTTGACCCCCGGCACCCGCGTGGGCGAACTGGTGGATCTGCTGACCCGGCGCGGTGAGACGGTCGCGACTGCGGAATCACTGACGGCGGGACTTCTCGCGGCGACCATCGCGGGCGTTCCGGGCGCCAGCAAGATCCTCCGCGGCGGCCTCGTCGTCTATGCGACAGATCTCAAAGAGACCCTTGCAGGCGTGGATCCCGTCTCGCTGGCCGCGGACGGACCCGTCTCGGCGTCCACCGCCGGCGGACTTGCCGAGGCTGCACGCGTGCGCTGCACCGCCGACTGGGGGATCGGCCTGACCGGTGTCGCGGGCCCGGACACGCAGGACGGGCACCCCGTCGGCACGGTATTCCTGGGAATCGCCGGTGCCGGTGGGCACTCGGTGCTCGAACTGCGATTGGCAGGCGACAGATGGGGAATCCGTAAATCTGCGGTTTCTGCGGCCGTGTCGGAACTCCTCGATCGCATGCAGGAAACATCCGCAGGCTAAGGTCGGGAACCAATCGGTCCTGTTCGCGCGTTGAGTAGGCGAGACAGGTGACGGATGAAGGAGGAGCGAGATGGCGCTGCTATTGCGTGAGGCAATCGGTGACAGTCTTCGGCGCACGCGCGTTTCGCAGAGCCGGACCCTGCGTGAGGTGTCGAACAGTGCGCGAGTGAGCCTCGGGTACCTGTCCGAGGTCGAGCGGGGGCGTAAAGAGGCCTCGAGCGAGCTTCTGGCGGCGATCTGCGATGCGTTGGAGGTTCCACTCTCCGATGTCCTCGTCGACGTCAGCGAGTCGCTGTCCGACCGATCGTCGGCCGAGCGTGCGGCTGACGGAGCTTCGGCCGAGGTGTCCGCACGGGCCGGTTCGACGACCATCGCCCGCGACACGAGGGTCGTGATTCCCGCCCCGACGGCGCAGGCACTCGCTGCTGCGTAGCACCGCGCCCGCCGAACCGATAGATTTCACGTAACGCCGATCTCGTCTTCGGTGGTCAGACAGGCAGTCGGGGCGCAGCCCTTGTTCCGGTGCGTGACGGTCGCGCATCGGGTCGCGCATCGCGCGGCGCAACAGATGGAGGCAGGATCAAACCCATGGCTAATCCTTTCGTCAAGGGATGGAAGTACCTGATGGCGCTCTTCAATTCCAAGATCGATGAGAAGGCTGACCCCAAGGTTCAGATTCAGCAGGCGATCGAGGATGCGCAGCGTCAGCACCAGGCCCTTTCACAGCAGGCCGCGTCTGTCATCGGCAACCAGCGCCAGCTCGAGATGAAGCTGAGCCGTCAACTCGACGAGGTCGAGAAGCTGAACGCCAATGCCCGGCAGGCCGTCAACCTGGCTGATCAGGCGCAAGCTGCCGGTGACACCGAGAAGGCGATCCAGTACACCAACGCCGCCGAGGCCTTCGCTGCTCAACTGGTCACAGCAGAGCAGGGCGTCGAAGACCTCAAAGCCTTGCACGATCAGTCGCTCCAGGCCGCCGCGCAGGCAAAGAAGGCCGTGGAGCAGAACGCGATGGCACTGCAGTCCAAGGTTGCGGAACGCACCAAGCTGCTCAGTCAGCTCGAGCAGGCGAAGATGCAGGAGCGGGTCAGCGAGTCGCTGCGTTCGATGGACAGCACGCTGTCCGCGCCCGGCAATACACCCAGCCTCGACGCCGTGCGCGACAAGATCGAACGCCGCTACGCCGACGCACTGGGCTCCGCCGAACTCGCCCAGAACTCGGTCTCCGGTCGCATGATGGAAGTGCAGCAGGCCAGCATCCAGATGGCAGGCCACAGCCGCCTCGAGCAGATCCGCGCGTCGATGAAGGGTGATGCGCTCCCTTCCGGTGGCGCCGCCGCCGCCCCGGCTACCCCAGCCGCCAACCAGCAGCCTCCCGCCGCGGGCCAGACCGGCACTGCGGGTCAGTAGCCGAACACTGATCCCCATGAGTTCCACCCGAGGTGGCCGACCCGGACGTGTCGTCCGGTCGGCCACTGTCGTATCCGGCCTCGCTGGAGTGCAGGGCGCCTTGCGGGACGCCGGTGAGTCGGTCGTCGAGGCTGCTCAGCGCTGGCGTGATCCGCGCGAACGCCTGTTACGGAAGAAGCGACGCGCTCGCCGGTGGGCGCAGCGCTACGGCGTCGTGTCCGGATCCTCGGCGACCGGTGCTGCGGGCCTCGCCCTCGCTGCTGCTCCCGAATGGTCGATGGTGATGGCCGGCGGCGGCGCGGTCGTGTTCGCGGTGCCGGCGGTGATGGCGCTGAACCGTTACCGGAAGCTCGACGCCGTCGTGCCGCCGCCGGGCCGCCCTGACCGACGGTCCCTCCCGCCGCCCTCCTCGGCCGCCCGGGAGCCGATGGAGCGGCTCGTGCACAGCGAGCGCGCACTCCACGGAATTCTGGGGGTGCTCAGTCGTTCGGCGGCGATCAGGCCGGATGATGTCGAAGACACCCACCGCACAGCGCGGTCCGCGGCGGCCGCTCTGCACGCGGTCGCCGTCGATATCGCGGAGATGGAGAGCGCCGCCGCCGGAAGCCGGGCGGCAGCGCCGTCGCTCCACCGGGCCATCGCTTCCGCCGCTGCACAACTCGACGACGGCGTCGATCAATTCGAGGAACTGGTTGCTGCTGCCGCCGAAGTCACGGTTCCCGGCGCGTCCGGGGCGGTGGGCGGCCTGGCCACCGAACGTGCGGAGCTGGTTTCGGCTACCGAAAAGCTGGCCGGCCTCGCCGCGGCGCTCGGCGAGATCGACGACGTCGTGCGCCGATACCGCTGAGCTCGGTCATGTCTTTCCCATGGCGTCGTGACCGGCGCCGTCCGGGCTCAGGGGAGTGGGGGACAACCCTGAACTTTCCCTGATCTTTGCGATGACCTGGTGCTTTACGAGCAGCTACGTGCCAGGCTGGTGTGCGTACCCGACGAGTGGGGTCCATCGGATGTCGCGCAGGAATCGATCGGGGAGATGTGAGTGGAGGAAGTCATGTTCTGGAAAATCGTTCTGGCGATCGTGCTGATCTGGATCGCGCTGGCCGTCGTCGGTGCCTTGATCGAGGGCCTGTTCTGGGTACTTGTCGTCAGTGCAGTCGTGTTCGGGGCATACCTCCTGTACAAGGCGATGTCCGGATCCGGCGAGACGTCTGACATCACACGCCTCTGAGGTGCAGTCTCGAACCATGCAACCGGTACCTGAGGACTGGCATCGCGGGCTCGTCGTCGTCGCCCACCCCGATGACATCGAATACGGGGCGGCAGCGGCGATCGCCCGATGGACCGCGCAGGGCAAGGACATCCGATATGTGCTCGCGACCAGTGGCGAAGCCGGAATCGCGGGACTGCACCCTCGTGAATCGGGTCCCATCCGCGAGGAGGAGGAGCGTCGCTCGGCGGCCGTCGTGGGGGTGTCCCAAGTGGAGTTTCTCGGCTACCCCGACGGGCGGCTCGTCGAAAGTCTGGATCTGCGCCGCGACCTCGCTGCGGCCATTCGGCGTCATCGCCCCGACATGGTGGTAACCGCACACTTCGGCGATACCTGGGGTCCCGGGCAGCCCAACAGTGCCGACCATCGCGCCCTCGGACGCAGTGTCCTCGATGCCGCAGCGGATGCCGCGAACGAGTGGATCTTTCCCGAACTGGGGGAGAGGGGACTGCCGCCGTGGCGCGGCGTGCGCTGGGTCGCGGTCAACACCATGCAACCCACTCATGCGGTCGACGTCACGGACACCGTCGATCGAGCCGTGCTGTCACTCGCCGAGCATGCACGCTATCTCGAAGCGCTGTCCGACATCCCCGTGGGAAAACAGGCGCGCGCCCAGGTCGAGGCGGTCACCGCCCCACAGCCCGGATTCGAAGCCGACCGCGCCGTCGGCTTCGACCTCTACTACTTCGAGTGACTCCGCCTTCCTGAAGCGCTGTGGCCCCCGCGCCGGCGTGGCGGGGGCTTGCGGTGGCGGTTCAAGACTCGGGCCGTGACGGAAACCCTACGATTCCCGAACTACGTGTCCGCGCCCTCCACTGACGGCCGACGCCCACAGTCTCGAGCACAGTTGAGTACTGCGGTGCCGAGGTGAGAACATCGCCGATGCGTTACGGTGTTACACACGATGTCTATCCGTAATCCTCTGTCGCGTGACGACAGCACGCCGAGCGTCGACGACGCCATACTCGACGCAGCTCGTTCCTGCATCCTCGACTTCGGGTTGCGCAGAACCACCCTGGCCGAGGTCGCGCGCCGGGCGGGGGTCAGCCGACCGACGGTCTACCGTCGTTGGGCGGACACCCGGGCGGTGGTCGCCGACCTCATGACGCGCGAGATCGCCGATCTCACCCCGGCATTCACACTCGACGAGCCGGTTTACGACCAACTCGTCGACGCTGTCGTCGATGTCTCCGCGGCGGTGCGACATCATCCGCTCTTCGTCAAGATTCTGCGCTCGGATCAGGAACTCTTCACGACATACGTCCTCGAGCGCCTGGGAACCAGCCAGAAAGCGATCATCGACCGGGTGGCACTCGCCGTGGTTGCCGGCCAGCGACAGAACTCCGTGCGCGCCGGCGACAGTCGCCACATCGCCACCATGGTGCTGCTCGTCGCGCAGTCCGCGGTCCAATCAGCGGCAATGGTCGCCGAGGAACTACCCGACGATGCGCTTACCGGAGAGCTGCGCCGGGCGATCGGTGCCTACCTTGCACCACCGAACCACGAGAGCGCTGGAGGACTTCGGTGAACGACGGAATTTCGACTCACCCCTCGGCGCTCCATGCCGACCGCAGGACCCGCGAACTGCACCAGCTGGCAGACGACGGGCGCATCGACGTACTCGTGATCGGTGGCGGCGTGACCGGCGCCGGTGTGGCCCTCGATGCCGCGACGCGGGGGTTGAATGTCGTGCTCGTCGAGAAACGCGACCTCGCGTTCGGAACCAGCAGGTGGAGTTCCAAGCTCGTGCACGGGGGATTGCGCTACCTGGCGTCGGGCAACGTCGGTATCGCACGGGAAAGTGCGATCGAACGGGGGATTCTGATGACCCGGACGGCCCCACACCTCGTCCGGGCACTGCCGCAGCTGGTTCCCGTCCTCGACTCCACCACCGTGTTCGGCAAGACCCTGGTTCGCGCGGGTTTCCTCGCGGGCGACATCTTGCGCGCCGGGGCACACACGTCGCCGACCATCCTGCCGAGGTCGCGGACGGTGCGTCCCGACCGTGTGGCCGAGCTCGCCCCAGCAGTGCGCAGGCAGGGGTTGCGAGGCGGTCTCGTCGCGTTCGACGGACAGCTCGTCGACGATGCTCGACTCGTGATCGGTCTCGCCCGTACGGCAGCGATGCACGGCGCGAAAATTCTCACACGGACGGGCGCGTACAAGGTGACCGGCACGTCGGCCACACTGCGTGACGAGTTGACCGGGTCGGAAATGGTGATCGAGGCGCGCACGGTGATCAACGCGGCGGGGGTCTGGTCGGGGGAGATCGACCCCGACATCAGTCTCAGGCCGAGTCGTGGCACGCACCTCGTGCTGTCCGCAGGCCGCCTCGGCAATCCCACCGCCGCGCTGACCGTGCCCATCCCGGGGGCGTCCAATCGTTTCGTCTTCGCGTTGCCGGCCCAATTGGGCAGGGTGTACCTCGGTTTGACGGACGAGGCGGCACCCGGGCCTGTGCCCGACATCCCGGCCGCGTCCGAGGAGGAGATCGACTTCCTGCTGGCCACAGTCAACACTGCTTTGGAGAACCCGCTGGGACGCTCGGATGTTCTGGGTACATTCGCAGGTCTGCGCCCTCTCCTCCACACCGGCGACGGCTCGACGGCCGACCTGTCCCGCAACCACGCGGTCCTGCATTCCAGCACGGGACTCGTCAGCGTGGTCGGTGGCAAGCTGACCACCTACCGCAAGATGGCGGAAGACGCGGTCGACGCCGTCGTCGAGCTCGCAGGACTGCCGGCGGGTCCCTGCCGCACTCGCGCACTGCCGCTCGTCGGTGCCGCCTCCCCGGACGCCCTGCGAAACGTGGCCGCGCCGCCGTCGCTGATCGCCCGCTACGGAACCGAAGCCGCGCTGGTCGCCGCCGACCCTGCCATGCTGGCGCCGATTGCGGACGGGTTGGACGTCAGCCGTGCCGAACTCGACTTCGGGGTCTCGCACGAGGGCGCGCTCGACGTAGATGATCTCCTCGACCGGCGTACCCGGATCGGGCTCGTCGCGGCCGACCGGGCGCGGGCGCTGGGCGCTGCCGAATCGGCGTTCGAGACTCGGTGACGACGGCCGTGTGACACCCTGTGCTCGTGCGAGTCGCTGTGGTCGCCGGGCCGGATCCCGGACATGCCTTTCCTGCCCTTGCCTTGTGCCTGGCATTCATCGAGGCGGGCGACGAACCGGTCCTGTTCACAGGCGCCCGCTGGATCGAGCCGGCACGGGCCGCCGGAGTGCCCACCGAACTGCTGAGGGGCCTCGCACCGCGGCCCATCGATGACGATCTCGACGCAGGCGCGCGCATCCACGGACGGGCCGCGCACATCTCCACCGAACTCTTGCCCGACCTGCGCGCGATGAACCCCGACCTGGTGGTATCCGACATCCTCACCGCGGGCGGAGGAATGGCCGCCGAGAGGTTGGGGATCCCCTGGATCGAACTGTCACCGCATCCGCTCTACGCACCGTCGAAGGGATTGCCGCCGATCGGTAGTGGTCTCGCTCCCGGGACCGGTGTCCGCGGCCGGATTCGCGATACCCTCATGCGGGCCGCGACGGCACGATCGATCCGGCAGGGTGAGCGGCAGCGCACGCAGGCGCGCGTCAGTGTCGGACTGCCGAGCGAGGACCCGGGGCCTGTGCGCCGACTTATCGCCACCCTCCCTGCGCTCGAGGTGCCGCGACCCGATTGGCCTGCGGAGACGTATGTGGTCGGCCCGCTGTTGTGGGAACCCACCGACGAGGTGCTACCCGTCCCCGACGGCAGCGATCCGCTGGTCATGGTTGCGCCGTCCACCGCCTTCACCGGCGCCGAAGGCATGCTCGAGACCACCCTCAGCGGACTCGAGGGAGCCGGAGTGCGGGTGATCGCCTCCATCCTGGAGGGAGCGCCGACGACGGTCCCGGCCTGGGCGCGCGCCGGGCTCGGACGGCAGGACGTCATGTTGCAGCATGCCGACGTCGTCGTCTGCGGGGGTGGCCACGGGATGCTCGCAAAGGCGCTGCTTGCAGGAGTCCCGGTCGTGGTAGTGCCCGGAGGCGGCGATCAATGGGAACTGGCCAACCGAGCCGTCCGGCAGGGGAGCGCCGTCATCGTCCGACCACCGAGCCCGGATGCTCTTCGTGCCGCGGTGGAACGGGTGCTGTCCCACGCGGCATTCACCGAGGCGGCACAACGGGCCGCGAAAACCGTCGCCGAAGTCGATGATCCCGTCGAAGTGTGCCGTGGAGCGCTGCGATGACAACCTGCGCTGCGCGCGTCCGCTAGCGTAGAAACGTGCGACTGACCGAATTTCACCAACTGGTCCGCGACGAGTTCGGGCAGATGCGCGGCGACGCACTGCTCGTCGACCACGTCCTCCTCGGCCTCGGTGGCAAAACCGCCGCCGAAGCCATCGAGGAAGGCCGCGAACCACGGGAAGTGTGGCGAGAACTCTGCGCCGAATTCGACGTCCCCCCGCAGCGTAGATGAGCGGCACCGCCGCGGGGTAGATGAGCGGCACCGCCGCCTGATCAGGCGGCCGGCAATCCGGGCGGCGTGTCGAACACCCGATCGCGACAATCGAACACACGTTCCCCTATGCTGGAGATGTTCAGTGGTCACGGTTCTTGTCGCTACCTGGATCTAACCTGACCGCAGAGCACAGACGAACTCGAGAATGGGGACCGACGATGGCACCACACGCACACGATCGCGACAAGGCGCTCGACCTGGCGCTTGCGCAGATCGACAAGAACTTCGGCAAGGGCTCGGTGATGCGCCTGGGCGAAGGTGTGCGTCAGCCCATCGCTGTCATCCCGACCGGTTCCATCGCGTTGGACGTGGCCCTCGGCATCGGCGGCCTGCCCCGGGGCCGAGTCGTCGAAATCTACGGCCCGGAGTCGTCGGGTAAGACGACGGTCGCTCTGCATGCGGTCGCCAATGCCCAGGCTGCCGGCGGCATCGCCGCCTTCATCGACGCCGAGCACGCTCTCGATCCCGACTATGCCCAGAAGCTCGGTGTCGACACCGATGCCCTGCTGGTGTCGCAGCCCGACACCGGCGAGCAGGCACTCGAAATCGCCGACATGCTGATCCGTTCCGGCGCCCTCGACATTCTCGTGATCGACTCGGTGGCGGCGCTCGTCCCCCGTGCCGAGATCGAAGGCGAAATGGGCGACAGCCACGTGGGTTTGCAGGCCCGTCTGATGAGCCAGGCGCTGCGCAAGATGACTGGTGCGCTCAGCAATTCGGGCACCACCGCCATCTTCATCAACCAGCTGCGCGAGAAGATCGGCGTCATGTTCGGTTCCCCCGAAACGACCACGGGCGGTAAAGCGCTGAAGTTCTACTCCTCGGTGCGCCTGGACGTTCGGCGTATCGAGACCCTCAAGGACGGCACGGACGCGGTCGGTAACCGCACGCGCGTCAAGGTCGTCAAGAACAAGGTGGCCCCGCCGTTCAAGCAGGCAGAGTTCGACATCCTCTACGGCCTCGGAATCAGCAAGGAAGGCTCGCTGATCGACATGGGCGTCGAGCACGGGTTCATCCGCAAGTCCGGATCCTGGTACACGTACGAAGGCGACCAGTTGGGGCAGGGTAAGGAAAATGCCCGAAAGTTCTTGCTGGAGAACACCGATATCCGGGACGAGATCGAGAAGAAGATCAAGGAAAAGCTCGGGATCGGGGCCGACGTGACCGCTGTGACGGACGACGCTGCCCCGGTCGACTTCTAGGGAAGAGACCGTGCGTCCGACGGGCGAAGGTGGGACAGAGACGCAGGCCAAGGAATTGTGCCTGCGTCTCCTCACGGATCGTGCCCGAAGCAGAGCAGAACTGTCCGAGCGGCTCGCGAAGAAGGGCTACTCGGCCGATATTTCCGAACGTGTACTCGATCGCCTCAGCGAAGTCGGATTGGTCAATGACGCCGACTTCGCCCAGCAATGGGTCCAGTCGCGGCACACCTACTCCGGCAAAGGCAAGCGGGCGCTAGCCATGGAATTGCGCCGCAAAGGCATCGGCCAGGAGCACGCCAGCGAGGCGCTCGCACAGATCGACAACGAAGACGAACGCGAACGGGCCACAGAACTGGTCGCGAAGAAGCTGCGGACGCTTTCCGTCGACGACCGCGACCGGGCAGTTCGACGCCTCGTGTCGATGCTTGCGCGCCGGGGCTTTTCACAGGGAATGGCATTCGAGGTGGTCAAAGAGCAGCTCGATCACCTCGGCGACGACACCGACGGAATGTTCGACGACGGGTGAGCCCCGCAGCATTCCGGCAGTTACGGCAGGGTGGGACGGCGTTCCACCCTGCCGCTCCACATCACAGTCTCTTGTCGGTGATGTCCAGTCCCGGAACCGAGACCGCAGGAACGACCCCGATGTCCGCAGGGGGGATCGCTCCACCCTTGCGACCGGAACGCAGTCGCTTCTCCACTCGGGTCGCCACCACGGTCAGTGTCGAGTTGAGCACAATCATGATGATGGCCACGACAATCAACGCGGGCAGGTAGTTGCCGTAGAAGGCGCCGAGTTGCTGCCCCGAGCGCACCACCTCCACGTACCCGATGAGGTAACCGAGAGCGGAGTCCTTCAAAGCCACCACCATCTGCGAGATGATGGCCGGCAGCATCGCCGTGACGGCTTGCGGAAGGAGGATCGTCCGCATGATCTGGCCTTTGCGCATACCCAGGGCCATCGCCGCCTCACTTTGCCCCTTGGGGAGTGAGTTGATCCCTGCGCGCACAATTTCGGCGATCACCGAACCGTTGTAGAGAGTGAGACCCACGATGACGGCGGCGAGGGCCAGATACTTCGACTTGAAGACCTCGTATTCGGCGAAGAGCTGGTACGAGAAGATCATCAGAATCAGCACCGGGATGGAACGGAAAAGTTCCACGATCCCGCCGGCAATCCACCGAATCGGTCGATGATCCGACAGTCGGCCGATACCGAGAATCGCGCCGAGAATCAACGCAAACACGATCGACACGGCTGCAGCCACGAGCGTTCCGCGGATGCCGGGAATCAGATAGGTGGTCCACGATGTCGACTCGACGAAGGGATTCCACTTCGCGGACGTCAGCTGTCCCTTGTCGTCGAGCGCTACGAAGACGAGGTAACCGATGCCGAGGAGGACGACGGCCACCGCCACGGAGATCAAGCGGTAGGTGTTCCGCGCGCGGGGTCCGGGGGCGTCGTAGAGGACAGTGGCGGAATTGCTCATCGTGCAACCTCGAATCGCTTGCTCAGGTAGCCGAACAGAAGGCCCATCGGCAGTGTGAGAACCACGAATCCGAGGGCGAAGATGCCACCGACGACGAAGATTGCGGCCTCGTTCTCGATCATCTCCTTCATGAGAAGTGACGCCTCGGCGACGCCGATCACCGAGGCGATCGTGGTGTTCTTGGTCAAGGCGATGAGGACGCTACCCAGGGGTGCGGTCACGGCGCGGAAAGCCTGGGGCAGCACGATCAGGCGCAGATTCTGAGAGAACGTGAGGCCGAGTGACCGTCCGGCCTCGGCCTGCCCGACGTGCACGGTGTTGATACCGGACCGGAGCGACTCGCAGACGAAGGCCGCGGTGTAGACGCTCAAACCCAGAACGGCGAGCCGAAAGTTGTTCTCGGTGAAGAAAGTCGGTGACTGTTCGGGGGCGAGAGTGACGCCCATCGTCTGGAAGAGCCCGAACGAACAGAAAATGATGATGAGTGTCAGGGGAGTGTTCCGGAAGATTGTCACGTACGCGGCGCCGACGCCGCGTGCGACGGGAATCGGCGACACCCGCATCGCGGCGAGGATGGTGCCGAGTATCAGCGCGCCGATGGCCGAGAAGGCGGTGAGTTGCACCGTCGTCCAGAAGGCGTCGATCAGCTGATCGCTGTACTTGCTCAATAGGTCCACTTACCGTCTCCCGAGATCCCGGTGGTTGGAGTCGAACCGTGTCGGACGGCCCGCCGAAGCGAGGCCGTCCGACACGGAGAGAAAATACTCAGTAACGATCGACGGTCGGCGGTGCAGGCAGCGGGTAGCCGGAAGCTCCGACGGTGTCGTTGAACGCGGTCTGCCACGAACCGTCCGCGATCATCGCGTCGACGGCGTCGTTGATCTTGCCGCGGGTTTCGTCGTCGCCCTTGGCGAGGCCGATTCCGTACCGCTCCTCGGTGAAGGGTTCACCGACCACCTTCAGCTCACCCGGGTACTGGGCGGCGTAACCGGCCAGGATGATGTCGTCGGTGGTCACGGCGTCGACCGCGCCGTTACGCAGGGCCTCGACACAGGCGGAGTAGGTGTCGAACTCCTGCAGCTGCACATCCTGGGCGTACTGGTCCTTGACCTTCTGCGCGGGCGTGGAACCCGTGACCGAGCACAACTTCTTTCCGCCGCGCAGTGAATCGGGGCCCGTGATGTCGGTGTTCTCCGACTTCACCAGAAGTGACTGTCCCGCAATAAAGTACGGTCCCGCGAAGTCGACCTTTTCCTTGCGGGCGTCCGTGATCGAGTAGGTGGCGACGATGTAGTCGACCTCACCGTTCTGGATCAGGGTCTCGCGCTGTGCGGACGGCGACTCCTTGAACTCGATGTTCTCGGGTGCGACGCCCAGCTTACCGGCCACGTATTCGGCCACCTCGACGTCGAAGCCGCTGAAGCTTCCGTCGGGGTTACGCTGCCCGAGACCAGGCTGGTCGAATTTGATGCCCACGGTCAACTTGCCCTCGGATGCACTCTGAGAAGCGCTTTTCTCCTCACCTCCGCCGCAGCCGGACGCGACGACGGCGACTGCCATGACGCCGATTCCCCAACGAATCGCGCGATTGATCCTCATCGAGTTCCTCTCCATAGAAATAACGGGTTGAGACAGGGCAGTCCACCGAAGCCCGCGAGCGGATGTCCGCCCGCGGCCCTCGACTGGATCAGTGGCTGAGAATCTTGCCGAGAAAGTCCTTCGCGCGCTCCGATTCGGGAGCAGTGAAGAAGGTGC
Source organism: Rhodococcus sp. USK13 (assembly GCF_018343855.1). Lineage (NCBI taxonomy): Bacteria > Bacillati > Actinomycetota > Actinomycetes > Mycobacteriales > Nocardiaceae > Rhodococcus > Rhodococcus sp. USK13. The sequence goes on from NZ_CP069242.1 coordinate 3,848,071, forward strand.
TGGGATCGGAGTCTTCGACGATCTGGCCGTCGGCCATGAACAGGACGCGATCACCGGCCTTGCGGGCGAACCCCATCTCGTGGGTGACCACGAGCATCGTCATGCCTTCCTTGGCGAGCGAGGTCATGACGTCGAGGACCTCGTTGACCATCTCGGGGTCGAGTGCGGAGGTGGGCTCGTCGAACAGCATCACCTTCGGATTCATGGCGAGGGCACGCGCTATCGCTACGCGCTGCTGCTGTCCACCCGACAGCTGAGCGGGGTACTTGTCCGCCTGATTCGCAATGCCGACCCGTTCGAGCAGTTGGCGAGCGGTGGCCTTCGCATCCGCGGTGCTCTTCTTCCGGACCTTCATCGGAGCGAGCATCACGTTCTCGAGAATTGTCTTGTGGGCGAACAGGTTGAAGGATTGGAACACCATGCCCACGTCGGCGCGGAGCGCTGCCAGAGCCTTGCCCTCGGCGGGCAGGACCTTGCCGTCCACTGCGATGACCCCGGAGTCGATCGGCTCGAGGCGGTTGATGGTGCGGCAGAGCGTCGACTTCCCGGAACCTGAGGGTCCGAGGACGATCACGACCTGCCCGCGCGGAACTTCGAGGTCGATGTCCTGAAGAACATGGAGGGCGCCGAAGTGCTTGTTCACCGATTGCATCGAGATCATGGACGTGGCCGCACCCGTCGGGGGTGTCGGCGTCGCGTCGTCGGCTTGCGTCATAGTCGATGACCCTATGTGGTGGAAGCGGCAGTCTCGACATTTACTCCGAGAATCCTCGGGATGTCACGGAAACTTTACTGCCGGGTGCCGACGGTGTGTCGTGGTGCACAGCGGCCCCGACGAGGCGATTTGTCGAGGCCCGTACCCTGGGAACGTGGACACGATCGACCAGAACTCTCAGCGCAGCTACGAGGTGCGCACCTACGGCTGCCAGATGAACGTGCACGACTCCGAGCGCCTGTCGGGTCTGCTCGAGGACGCCGGGTACACCAAGGCGGCCACCGGGCAGACGCCCGACCTCGTGGTGTTCAACACGTGCGCGGTGCGCGAGAACGCCGACAACAAGCTGTACGGCAATCTGAGTCATCTCGCGCCTGCGAAGGAGAAGAACCCCGACATGCAGATCGCGGTCGGTGGTTGCCTGGCCCAGAAGGACCGCGAGGTCGTCGTGAAGAAGGCGCCGTGGGTGGACGTGGTGTTCGGAACCCACAACATCGGGTCGCTCCCTGCGCTGCTGGACCGTGCGCGTCACAACCAGCGAGCCGAGGTCGAGATCCTCGACGCCCTCGAGGCGTTCCCGTCCACGCTGCCCGCGAAGCGAGAGTCGGCGTATGCCGGGTGGGTGTCCATCTCGGTGGGCTGCAACAACACCTGCACGTTCTGCATCGTGCCCGCCCTGCGTGGCAAGGAAGTCGACCGCAGGCCCGGCGACATTCTCGCCGAGGTTCAGGCTCTCGTGAACGAGGGCGTCCTCGAAGTGACCCTCCTCGGCCAGAACGTCAACGCCTACGGCGTGTCCTTCGCCGACCCGGAGCAGCCGCGCGATCGGGGGGCGTTCGCCGCACTGCTGCGCGCATGCGGCGAGATCGACGGACTCGAGCGGATCCGATTCACGTCTCCGCACCCGGCCGAGTTCACCGACGACGTCATCGAGGCCATGGCGGAAACTCCGGCGGTCTGCCCGCAACTGCACATGCCGCTTCAGTCCGGCTCCGACCGCGTACTGAAGGCGATGCGGCGTTCGTACCGGACGACGCGGTTTCTGGGCATCATCGAGAAGGTCCGCACTGCGATGCCGCACGCGGCGATCACCACCGACATCATCGTCGGTTTCCCCGGTGAGACCGAGGAAGACTTTCAAGGCACACTCGACGTCGTCCGGCAGGCCCGGTTCACCAGTGCCTTCACCTTCCAGTACTCCAAGCGTCCGGGCACGCCCGCCGCCGACATGGAGGGTCAGCTTCCCAAAGCCGTCGTTCAGGAACGGTACGAGCGTCTCATTGCACTTCAGGAGGAGATCACGCTCGAGGAGAATCGGAAGCTGGTCGGTGCCGAGGTGGAACTCCTCGTCGCTGCCGGTGAGGGTCGCAAGAACGCCGAAACGTTGCGGATGAGCGGACGCGCCCGCGACGGCAGGCTCGTCCATTTCCGTCCCGAGGGCAACATCGACGGCAACATCCGGCCGGGCGATGTCGTCACCCTGGTGGTGAGCGCGGCGGCCCCGCACCACTTGGTCGCCGACACCCCGGTCCTCACCCACCGTCGCACCCGCGCCGGTGACTCCTTCGAGAAGGGCGTCACGCCCAAGACTCCGCCTATCGGTGTCGGGCTCGGACTCCCGCAGATCGGTGCACCGGCACCACTACCCGCTCAGATGGGATGCAGCGCATGACCTCCTCGCATGACGACGATCGCACCAGCGGGGACAACGGTCCGAGCGGCGAGAGCGATCCGATCGAGAGCTATCTGAAAGATTTCGACGCGGCCGAGAAGAAGGTCGCCGGTGAGATCGACCCGGGAGTGCGGGCGCTGGTCGTCGCGATCGCTGTCGTGATTCTGCTGGGGTCCCTGACCTTGCCGCATTCCGGTGTCGCGAACGGCTGGGAGGTGTTGGTCTACGGGGACGATGCCCGCGCAGAAGTCATCACTTTGCCGTCGCGACTGTTCGTCTGGTTCGAAGTGGTGTTCGGCGTCGTCGCGTCGATGCTGGCGCTGATCACGCGCCGTTGGGCACTGGCCTGGGTTGCGCTCGCGGGAACCGCCGTGTCGATCGTCTTCGGGATGCTCGCCATCTGGACCCGCCAGACTCCGGCGCCGGGTGTCGAGGCGGCGGGTCCGGGAATCGGCCTGATCATCGGCTGGCTGACCGTGATCGTGCTGACCTTCCACTGGCTGAAAGTCGTGTGGAGCAGGACCGCGTTGCAGCTGGCCGCGGAAGAGGAACGCCGCGCCGCTGCCGCCGAAGCGGAGCGACGCGGCGACTGGAACGTCTGACGACGCCGTTCTCGCGACTTACTGTCCGCTGACGGCGCCTTCCGCGGCCTCGGCCCATTCACGCCACTGCTGCGCCTGAGCGAGTGCGCTTTCGGCGTCCTTGGTCTTACCCGCCGCGGTCGCCTTGGCGGCCTGTTCCTCGAACTGGCTGACGCGTTCGCGGAACTGCGCTGCCCGGGCGAGAGCCTCCGGATCAGTGCGTCGCCACTGTTCGTCGGCGGCGTCACGCACGCGCTTCTCGATGGCCCGCAACTTGCCCTCGAGGTCGTGCATCCGCTCGCGGGGCACCTTGCCGATGGCATCCCACTTCTCTTGCAAGTCGCGTAGTGCGGCCCGGGCAGCGTCGATGTCCTTGGTGGGATCGATGTGTCCGGCGGACTTCAGCAGCTCCTCCTTCGCGACCGCATTCTCCTCGAACTCGGCGTCGCGTTCGGAGGAGGCGGCGTTGCGCGCGGCGAAGAACAAGTCCTGAGCGCCCTTGAACCGCTTCCACAGTGCGTCGTCGGCTTCGCGGGGAGCGCGCCCGGCGGCCTTCCATTCGGCGAGGAGATCACGGAACGCCCCGGCGGTGGGTCCCCAATCGGTGGAGTCGGCCAGGGCCTCGGCGCGGGCGACGAGCTCTTCCTTCTTCGTCTTCGCCGCCGCGCGTTCGCGGTCGAGTTCGGCGAAGTGCGCGCCGCGGCGTCGGTTGAATGCCTCCCGCGCCTTGGAGTACCGCTTCCACAGCGCATCGTCGACCTTCCGGTCGATTCCGCGAATGGTTTTCCACTCTTCCAGGATTTCGCGGAGGCGATCACCCGCGGCCTTCCACTGCGTGGATTCCGCGCCGATCCGCTCAGCCTCGGCGGCCAGCTCCTCCTTGCGTTCGGTATGTGCCTGCCGCGACTTTTCCTTCTCGTGTTTCGCGTGCGCGGCGGCTTCGTCCGAGCCGGCGATGACGGCATCGAGTCGGGCAGCGAGCGATTCGATGTCACCGATCACCGCTGCGGTCGGCAACGATTCGGCGAGTGCGATCGCCGCGGCCTTGGTCTTCTTCGCGTCTCCGGCTCCGGAGTTGAGCCGGGCCTCGAGGAGGGCCACCTCGGTGGCGAGGTCGTCGAATCGTCGACCGAAATGGGCCAGCCCCTCGGCAGCGTCACCGGCCTGCCACGAACCGATCTGGCGTTCACCGTCGGCGGTCTTGACCCATGCGGTGCCGTCGTCGTCCACCCGGCCGAACTTGCTGGGGTCGCTCCCGGGCGGGGCTGCGACGGCGGGGGCGGAGAGTGCATGCTTCGGCGTGGGGCCCGGTTTGGGTGCACCCGGTTTCGCGGCGCCGCCCGGTTTAGGGACACTCGGCTTCGGCGTGTCGTGCTGCTCGGCGGCAGGCTCCACGGCGGGCTGTGCGTCGCTACTGTCGGTCATCGCTTCCTCATCTCTGCCGCGCGTCACGGCTGCCTGAACGCATTACCGGCTCCATACCGACCCGGCAGGGCTTGTTCCATTCAACCCGGTACGGGCTCTGGGGACTATTGAATCAGGTCAGACGGGCACCGTTGGTACCGAACGAGTGCAGGCGCCGAATCGGATGTCGGGTGCGTTCGGGCGGTCGACTAGCGTGACGCGTGTGTTCACCGCCGCAATTCTCGTGCCCTCACCGCCGCTTCTGGTCCCTGAACTGGCGGGCGCAGCGGCAGCAGAGACGGCGTCCTTGAGGGACGCGGTGGCGGTGGCCGCCAAGGCGTTGTCGGCGCTCTCCTCCGAGTGGGTTGCGGTAGGTGCGGGCGCCACCACCATCGATGTGCCTTCCGAGGCGCAGGGCACGTACTTGGGCTACGGGGTCGACGTCCGGGTGACGCTGCGGCCCGGACACGCCGAGAATCCGGACCCGGAGCTACCGCTCGCGGCACTGACAGCCGGATGGATACGCGGAACCTGGGCGCCGGACGCGGTAGTCGACGCCCGTGTATTGGCCGCCGACCTGCCGGTCGAGCGGTGCGCCGAGTACGGCGCGGCACTGCGAGGCTTCCTCGACCGAGATGACGAGCCCCGCGGCCTCATGATTGTCGCGGACGGGGCCAACACCCTGACCGCGAAGGCGCCCGGTGCGTTCGACCCGCGAGCGGAGGGAGTGCAGGCCCGAATCGATGCGGCGCTGGAATCAGGCGACCGCGATGCTCTTCTGGCCCTCGAACCGGGGCTGTGCAACCAACTGGGGCTCGGTGGACGGGTTCCGTGGCAGGTGCTCGCCGGCGTGTTCGACGCGCCCCCTTCCTCGTGCCGGACGCTCTACAGCGCGGCGCCGTACGGAGTGGCGTACCACGTGGGGGAGTGGCGTCCATGACGTCGCCGGTTCCAGTGGCGGTGGTCGGGCCCACGGCCACCGGGAAATCGGAGCTTGCCCTCGACCTCGCCGAACGGTGGGGCGGGGAGATCGTCAACATCGACGCGATGCAGCTCTATCGCGGCATGGACATCGGGACCGCGAAACTGGCACCCCACGAGCGACGCGGCATCGTGCACCACCAACTCGACGTGCTCGACGTGACCGAGACCGCCACGGTGGCGAACTACCAACGGGCCGCAGTCCATGACGTGGAGGCGATCGCGGCGCGCGGCGCCGTCCCCATCATCGTCGGCGGATCGATGATGTACGTGCAGTCCCTGCTCGACGAGTGGAGCTTCCCGGCCACCGACCCTTCGGTGCGCGCGCGGTGGGAAGCCGTCCTCGCCGAGCACGGTGTCGCCGCAGTACATGCGGAGCTCAGCCGGGTGGATCCTGATGCCGCCGCATCCATCCTTCCGACCGACGGCAGACGTCTGGTGCGGGCCCTCGAGGTTGTCGAGATCACCGGTCGGCCGTTCGCGGCATCTGCGCCCCGCATCGGTGAACCACGATGGGGCACACGCATTGTCGGTGTCGACAGGGAGACCGCGGAGCTAGATCAACGCATCGGACTTCGGACCGAGCTGATGTTCGATCGCGGTCTCGTGGAGGAGGTGCGCGGTCTGATCGACGTGGGCCTGCGGGAAGGGGTGACCGCGCCGCGCGCCATCGGCTACGCGCAGGTACTCGCGTGGATCGACGGGAAATACGACTTGGACGAGGCCCGGGAGCGCACGTTCATCGGGACTCGTCGCTATGTGCGCCGTCAGCGGTCGTGGTTCCGCCGAGACACGCGTATCCGCTGGGTCGACGGCAGCGATCCACACCTCGCCGACACGACCGTCCGAATGCTGCAACAGCCGCCGACACCGGGAGAACGATGAGCCGCACGCCGTCCGGACGGAACCGTCCGACCTCGAATCTCCTGGTCACCGCCCGCAATGCCCGCTTCCAGCAGTGGCAGTCCTACCTCACCAACCGCAGTAAACGCTCGAAAGCGGGGCGCTTCCTGATTCAGGGTGTGCGCCCCCTCACGCTGGCGCTCGACTACGGGTGGCCGATCGAATCGCTGCTGTACCGCGTCGACGGCCCACCCCTGTCGGAGTGGGCCCGCGACGTGCGCGGCGCCCGGTCGATCGAACAGATCGGTGTCAGTGCCGAACTGATGGGGGAGTTGGGCGAGAAGGCCGACACCGCCCCGGAACTGATCGCCGTGGCGAAGATCCGCGCACCGCGACTGAAAGATCTGGAGCTGCAGACGAGTCCGTTGATCGTGGTCTTCGACCGGCCGAGCTCGCCGGGCAACCTCGGCACCCTTGTCCGGTCCGCCAACGCATTCGGTGCCGACGCGGTAATCGTGGTTGGCCACGGCGCCGACCCGTTCGACCCGCAGAGCGTGCGCGCCTCCACCGGTTCGCTCTTCGCGATGCCGGTCGTCACCGCGTCCTCGGTCGACGACATCCTCGCCTTCCGGGACACACGTCGAGCGGCCGGCACCGATCTGCACATCGTGGGAACGGATGAGACAGGTTCCGTCACGATCGACGCCCACGACTTCACCGGAGGCACGGTTCTGGTGATCGGCAATGAGACTCGTGGCATGAGCGCCGCGTGGCGAGCGGCTTGCGACACCGTGGTCAACATTCCCATCGGCGGCGCCGCCAGTTCGCTAGGTGCACCTTCGGCCGGTGCCGTTGCCCTCTATGAGATCGCCCGACAGCGACGATGAGCGGCCGCGAACAAGCGCGGTCCGGGTGGGCGCGCACCTCGGTTGGATAAGGTGGGACACATGGACTTCAGCAAGGGGCACGGAACCGAGAACGACTTCGTCGTCCTTCCCGATCTCGACGTGCGCCTCGACCTGACGGTGCCGCGGGTGAAGGCACTGTGCGATCGCCGGCGCGGACTCGGCGCCGACGGCGTCCTGAGGGTCGCCAAGGCGGGCGCGCTCGCCGAGGCCGGTGTCCTCGCCGACCTGCCCGACGGAACATCCGCCGACGACTGGTTCATGGACTACCGCAACGCGGACGGTTCTCTCGCCGAGATGTGTGGCAACGGCGTCCGGGTTTTTGCCCACTACCTTCTGTCCACCGGACTCGAGACACGCGATGAATTCGTGGTCGGGAGTCGTGCCGGGGGTAAGCCTGTTGTCGTCCACTCGGCCGCGGGTCCGCTCGGTGAGGTGACCGTCGACATGGGAAAGGTTCGCGACCTCGGATCGAGCACTGCCACCCTCGACGGCAGAGTGTTCAACGGAATCGGCATCGACGTCGGAAATCCGCATCTGGCGTGCGTCGACCCCCACCTCACCGCCGCATCACTCTCCGCGCTCGACCTGACCGCCGCGCCCGGCTTCGACCCCGGCTTCTTCCCGCACGGCGTCAACGTCGAGATCCTCACCCGCATCGATTCGGGTGCAGTCGACATGCGGGTCCACGAGCGTGGGGTCGGGGAGACACGCTCCTGCGGGACCGGAACGGTCGCCGCGGCAACCGCTGCTCTGCGTCACGAAGGCGCGGACTCCGGGGAGGTCATCGTCCGCATTCCCGGTGGTCAGGTCACTGTTTCGCTGTCCGACGGCCGGGCGACCCTGCGCGGGCCGTCCGTCCTGGTGGCGTCGGGCACTGTCGACGATTCGTGGTGGAACGCGCTCACCTGATCGCCCTGCGCGAAATGGACGTGCGCACCCTCGACATTCCGTGGGATCATGAGGGTGTATGACGAAATCACATCGCACAGAAGAATCGCCGATCTCGGACTCCGGTGAGTTCGCCCACGACGATGGGCGGCCCTCGGTCGGCGAGATGCAACTCGAGGATCGCAGCGCGCTGCGCCGAGTTGCCGGCCTGTCCACCGAACTCACCGACGTCACCGAGGTCGAGTACCGACAACTCCGACTCGAACGCGTGGTCCTGGTCGGTGTCTGGACTCAGGGCACCGCAGCGCAGGCCGAGTCGAGCATGGCCGAACTGGCCGCTCTCGCCGAGACCGCGGGATCCGAGGTCCTCGAAGGCCTCGTGCAGCGGCGGGACAAGCCTGATGCCGCCACCTACATCGGCTCGGGTAAAGCGCAGGAGCTGCGCGAGGTCGTCTTGTCCACCGGGGCGGACACCGTCATCTGCGACGGTGAACTCACTCCTGCGCAGCTCACCGCACTGGAGAAGGTCGTCAAGGTCAAGGTCATCGACAGGACGGCCTTAATCCTCGACATCTTCGCCCAGCACGCCACGTCCCGAGAGGGCAAGGCCCAGGTGGCGCTGGCCCAGATGGAATACATGTTGCCGCGACTGCGCGGCTGGGGTGAGTCCATGTCCCGGCAGGCCGGTGGTCGCGCCGGCAGCAACGGTGGTGTGGGTCTGCGCGGACCGGGTGAGACCAAGATCGAGACCGACCGGCGTCGCATCCGTGAGCGGATGGCGAAGCTGCGGCGCGAAATCAAGGGTATGAAGGCCGCCCGCGACACCAAGCGCACCCGGCGCCTGCGCAGTGAGGTGCCGTCGATCGCCATCGTCGGTTACACCAACGCCGGAAAGTCGAGTTTGCTCAACGCGCTCACCGGCTCCGGGGTGCTCGTGCAGAACGCCCTGTTCGCCACCCTCGACCCGACCACCCGTCGGGCTGCGCTCGACGACGGCCGCGAGTACATCCTCACCGACACCGTCGGTTTCGTGCGGCACCTGCCCACACAGTTGATCGAGGCCTTCCGATCCACACTCGAGGAGGTGACGGATGCGGATCTTCTGCTGCACGTGGTGGACGGGTCCGACCCGTTGCCGCTCGATCAGATCCGCGCCGTCCATGCCGTGATCACCGAGGTGATCCGGGAGAACGACGCGCCGGCGCCGCCCGAACTCATCGTGGTGAACAAGATCGACGCAGCCGATCCGGTCACGTTGACCCAGCTGCGCGGACTGTTACCCGGTGCGGCGTTCGTCTCCGCCCGCACGGGTGAGGGAATCGCTGAACTGCGGACGCAACTCGACGAGGTACTGCTCAGACCCGAGATCGAGGTCAACGTGCGTCTCCCGTATTCGCGGGGCGACCTCATGGCGCGGATCCACTCCGATGGACAGATCCTCGAATCCTCGCACGAGGAGGACGGCACGTTGATCCACGCGCGTGTGCCGCAGGCCCTGGCGTCGGCGCTGCTGCAGTACGCCGGCAGTGCCTGAACGGTCCCGGTGGTTCACTGCGGGATCGGTCGCAGTCGTGGCCGTCTGTGCACCCCTGGCGACTACCGCGTCGGGTTCGGCGCAGCCGATCCTGGGTGATCAGATCACCGTGGAAGCGTCCGACTTCGAACCATTCTGCACCCCGCACACAGTCGATCCGGGGTCGATCCCGGACGAAGCGTCGCTCGACGAGTTGTCCGGACTGGTGTCGGTGAAGGGCCGGTCCTACGCGGTCGGTGACAGCGGCTCCGATCGTGCTGTCGCCGACCTGGACGGCTCCTGCGGCGTCACCGGCTGGCTGTCGGTGCCCGTCGATCCCTACGACGTCGAGGATCTGGCAACCGGCCCGGACGGGCGTCTGTGGCTGGCCGACATCGGCGACAACGGTCGCAGGCGGGAGACGGTCGCGCTGATCGGAATGGACCGGGCGACCGGGGCAGGGCAATTGCACCGGCTCACGTATCCGGATGGCGCCCACGACGCCGAGACGGTGCTGGTCCAGCGTGACGGCACACCGCTGATCGTGACGAAAGAGGTCTTCGGGCCGGGCATCGTGTACCGGCCTGCGGGGGGAGTGTCTGTCGACGCCTTGGCCAGTCCCGGGCCGACCCCGCTCGAGAGGGTGGGGTCACTCGACGTCGCGGAACCGAACGGCGCCGGCAATGCGACCACGGGCGCAGGCACCACGGCCCCGGCGGTGTATTCCACCATGTTCACCGGAGGTGCGGTATCCGCGGACGGAACCGTTGCGGCGGTGCGCAGTTACACCGACGTGTTCCTGTTCGCCGCCCCGGATGGTGATGTCGCGGCGGCTTTGGCCGCGGGTCCCACCGTCCGGGTGCACCTGCCTGCGCAGCCGCAAGGTGAGGCGGTGGCGTTCACCGAGGACGGGGATCTTCTCATTGCCTCCGAGGCGCGGGACGGTCCCATACCCCCCGTTGAGGTGCTCCGCGGGGCGGTGGCGATGGCGCAGGATCACGCCTCTTCCGAAGCGGCGTCCGATGAGGAGAAGAGTTCCTCCGCCGGGCTGTCGATCGGAGTGGGGGCAGTCGCGTTGTGCGGGCTCATCGCGGTCGTGGCCTACGCGTGTCTTCGTCGCACCCGCTGAATAGGTGCGGCGTGAGGGCCGGTCGCCCAAAATAGCCTCGATCGCAACGACCTGCAACGGCTCGATCTCGCCGAGGAAGCGATCCGGCTGGGGCGGATCCTCCGTAGGTTGTTGCCCGCCGAACGAGAGGTCGCCGGGCTGCTCGGACTGATGCTGTTGATTCATGCTCGGCGCGCGGTCCGAATCGGCCCGGATGGAGAAATCGTGCTGCTCGAGTAGCCGGCGGCGCGGGGTAGCAACGCGAACGGGGCCCTGCCCGGCCGGGTGTGGCGGCGCGTGCAGGGCTCCGGACGCGGAACGATGCGGCTTCGCGTGTCCTATGCGTCGAGATCTGCCGCCACCAGCTGAGCCACTTTCTCGACGGCATCCGCATCGTCGCTGGTCACTGTCACATCGGTGCCCTTGGTGGCGCCGAGCGTCATGATGAGGAGTGCGGAGCCGGCATCGACCGGTTCGCTGTCCGCGACCGAGAGGGTGACGGGGACTCCGGCAGCGGCCACCGCTTCGGCGATGACGGCGGCGGGGCGGGCGTGCAGTCCGATGGACGAACCAACGGCGACTGTGGTGCTGGGCATGAATCTCTCCTTGGTCTGTTGGGGTTGTCTCGCGGTGTTGTTTCCTATGCTGCGACTGTCGCAACGTCGGGGTCGAGTTCGGCGTCGGACGCGCCGGGTTTGATGAATTCTTTGGCTCCGACGACACAGAGAGCGGCGACGACCACGCCGGCGGCCAGGGAGATCAGGAACCACAGCAGGTTGCCGATGGCGAAGAACACGAAAATGCCGCCGTGGGGTGCGCTCAGGGTTACATCGAACGCCATGATGAGGCCGCCCGTGACAGCGCCGCCGGCCATCATCGACGGGATCACGCGCAAGGGATCGGCGGCGGCGAAGGGAATGGCGCCCTCGGAGATGAACGCCGAACCCAGGAGCCAGGCGGCCTTGCCGTTCTCCCGTTCGGCCTCACTGAACAGGCTCGGTCGCAGGACGGTGGACGCGAGGGCCATGGCCAGCGGCGGAACCATTCCGGCCGCCATGACGGCCGCCATGATGCGGAGCGAGGCGGGATCGTTGACGTTGAGTCCTGCCACCGCGAAGGCATAGGCGGCTTTGTTGACCGGACCACCGAGGTCGAAGCACATCATCAGCCCGAGGATGATGCCGAGGAAGATGACCGAGCTGCCGGACAGTCCGTTGAGCCAATTGGTCAGGCCGGACGTGATGGCGGCGAGGGGACGGCCGAGCACCAGGAACATCAGCGCACCCACGATGAGGGTCGCGAAGAGCGGGATGATGACCACCGGCATGAGGCCGCGCAACCACTGAGGAACGGCGATTCGGCTGATCCACAGGGCGACGACACCCGCGATGAGCCCACCGACCAGGCCGCCGATGAAGCCGGCTCCGACGAATACCGCTACCGCGCCGGCGGTGAAACCGGGCGCGATGCCGGGTCGGTCAGCTATCGCGAAGGCGATGTAACCGGCCAAGGCCGGAACGAGGAAGCTGAATGCCAGCGAACCGAGCTGGAACAGCACTGCACCCAGATAGGTGGTGAGACCGCCCTCGGGCAGGCTACCGAGGGAGTTGTTCAGGACGATGTCCTCGGCAGGTCCGGAGATTTCGTACCCACCGAGCAGGAAACCGAGGGCGATCAGCAGGCCGCCCGCGGCGACGAAGGGGATCATGTAGCTGACGCCGGTCAGCAGGACCTGACGTAGATGGGTGCCCCAGCCGATCGAGCCGGCCGGTTCCGCGGGCTCGGTGGATGCGGTGCCCGCCACCGTCGATGCCGACGGATTCAGCCCTGCGCGCAGAGCCTCGGTGATCATGACGTCGGGCTCGTTGATTGCGCGCTTGACGCCGGAGGCGACCACGGGCTTGCCCGCGAACCGCTCCTTGCCTTTCACGCCGACATCTGTGGCGAAAATGACAGCGGAGGCGCCGGCAATCAGTCCGGGGGCCAGCGGAGTGCTGCCACTCGAACCCTGGGTTTCCACGTGCACCTTCACCCCCGCACGCTCACCGGCGGCGACGAGGGAGTCGGCGGCCATGTAGGTATGCGCGATTCCGGTGGGGCACGCCGTGACGGCGACGATGTGGCGGGACACCTCATCGGCGGCCGGTTCGGGTGCGGCGGCAGCCGGTTCGGGTGCGGCCGCAGCGGGAGTCGACGCCGCGGTCGGTGTCGGCGCGGGTGTCGACGCCGCGGCAGTGGCCGGTGCCGGGGACAGCACGCCCTGGACGAGGGTGACCACGTCGGCCGGGGTGGACGCCTCCCGCAGTGCACCGACGAAGTCGGGACGCACCAGCGCCCGGGCGAGTGAGGACAGCAACTTCATGTGCTCGGCGCCGGCGCCCTCCGGGGCGGCGATGAGGAACACCAGGTCGGCGGGGCCGTCGGGGGCGCCGAAGTCGACCTTGGGTGCGAGCCGGGCGAAGCCGAGGGAAGCAGCCGACACGGCCTCCGCGCGGCAGTGGGGAATGGCGATTCCACCGGGAAGGCCTGTCGCGGATTGTGATTCGCGTGCCAGCGCGGCGTCGCGAAGAGCGTCCGCATCGGTGGCTCGGCCGGCGTCGGCCAACCGGGTGGAGAGCGCGGATATCACGTCCTCCTTGGATGTTCCGAGGTCGGAATCCAGGGAGATCAGATCTTCGCTGATGATCTGCGGCCCCGAATCGCGGTCGGGAGTGGAGTGAGACATGGGGTGTCCTTCGGGTCAGGCCGGATCGGGGGCGGGGGAGGTGAGGACGGTCACAGTGACTGCGTCCCTGTGCACGTGTTCGGGACTCGGCAGGGTGGTACCGGGGAGGGCCGCCGCCGCGCTGCCGTAGGCGACGGCGGATCGTAGGCACTCCGGAGGGGCTGCACCGGCGACGTGCGCCGCCAGATAGCCGGCCAGCGAGGAATCGCCGGCCCCGACGGTGCTTCGCGCGACGATGGGTGGCGGCGTCGCCCACCAGGATCCGTCGTTCGTCACGAGAACGGCACCGGCCGCTCCAAGGGTGACGAGTACCGTCTCGACGCCCCGATCGAGGAGCAGCCTTCCTGCGTGGGCGGCCGCAGTCGGATCGCCTTGCAGCGCGGCCTCTTCGAGTAGACGACCGTCGTAGCCGGTGAGCTGGGCGAGTTCCTCGCTGTTCGGTTTGACGAGGTCCGGCGCGGCGGAGGGAAAACGTTCCGCCAAGGCCAGTAGGGGCGCGTCGGAGGTGTCGACCGCCACTTTGCAGGACGCCGAGCGCAGCGACTCGACAAGCGTGCCGTACCAGTCGGTCGGAACGCCAGGCGGCAGGGAACCAGCCAGCACGACCCAGTCGGCACGCGCACCGAACTCGGAAAGCGCGGTGTGCAGATCGGCGAGGGACTGAGCCGTCATCGGGACACCGGGTTCGTTGATCTTCGTGGTCGTGCCGTCGGGTTCGGTGATCGTGATGTTGGTGCGGGCCGAGCCGGACATGGCCACGGTGACGTGCTCGATTTTGTTGTCCCTGAGGGTGGACGGCAACGGATCGCCGGCGTTGGCGGGGAGGATCGCCACAGTGGCGACGCCGGCGGAGGTCAGTGCGCGCGCCACGTTGACACCCTTGCCACCCGGATCGTTATGGGTGGCGACAGCGCGAAGGACGGAGCCGCGTTCGAGCCGTCCCCCGAGGGTCACGGTGCGGTCGATACTCGGATTTGCGGTCAGCGTGACGATCATGCGATCACCACCTCGATTCCCTGGTCGTGGAAATGGGCTCGGTCTGCGGGGCTGATGTCGGAATCGGTGACGAGAATGTCGACGCTGTGGATGGGTGCGAAACTCACCAGGTGCTCGCGCCCCACCTTGGACGAGTCGGCCACCACCACGACGTGGTTGGCGCATCGGACCATGGCCCGCTTCACCGCCGCCTCGTCGGTGTCCGGTGTGGACAGACCGTGGCCGACGCTCAGGGCGTTGGTGCCGATGAATGCGACGTCCACCCGAAGAACGTCGAGAATGCGTAATGCCTCCTCGCCGACTGCGGCCTGGGTGACACCCCGCACCCGGCCGCCGAGCAGGTGAAGGGTGACCGAGTTCAGTCCGGCAAGCCGGGCGGCAATGGGCACGGAGTTCGTGATCACTGTGAGGTCGGCGTCGGACGGCAGTTCCGGGATGATCCGGCCGGTGGTCGTTCCCGCATCGAACAGCACACTTCCCCCGGAGGGAGGCAGGAACGAGGCCGCGCGCTTGGCGATCCGGTCCTTCTGCTCGGCGCGGGTGTGGTCCCGCTCCGTCATGCCCGGTTCGGTGACCGTGAGAGATCCTGCGGGCACCGCGCCACCATGCACGCGTCGGACGTGTCCCAGCCGCTCGAGCAGGGCGAGATCCCGCCGGACCGTCTCGGTGGTGACGCCGAAGGTGTCGGAGAGATCCGCGACCGACATGCGGCCGCGTTGCGAGATCAGTGTGGTGACTGCCTGCTGACGTTCTTCCGGGTACACCGTCTCCCCGTTCCTTGTCTCGAAGAAGTTCGGTGAGGAAGTCCGATCGGGACAAAAGTCCGCTATGGTCCGCATCACACGAAATGTTGTGTCATGTTGTTTTACGCCCGACTGTGTTGACATGTCAAGAGTTGAGAGTAATCTCCGTCACAGAGTTGATGCGTGTGCGAACCACGCGATGACTGAACCGACCGGCCAGGAGGACCCGATGACCGAGAACCGTGAAATCGTGCGAGGTACCCCGGTGGTGCCGGGCATCGCCTATGCGCCGGTCATCTGGCCCGCCGCTCGACCTGAGGTCACCAGCGGACTGCCGAGGGTCGACGAATCCGGGCGCGACCAGGAGAAAATCCGCTTCGAGGAAGCTGCAGCGGTGGTCGCTCAGCGCCTGCGCGATCGGGCAGCCACCGTGTCGGGAGCTGCTGCGGAAGTCCTTCAGGCCAACGCGGCCATGGCGGCAGACAGGGGGTGGCTGGGCGCAGCTCAGAAGCTGATCGCCGGCGGGGCGCCCGCCGAGGAAGCAGCCTCCGAAGCAACCGAGCAGTTCGCGGCGTTGTTCACCAAGATGGGTGGGCTGATGGCCGAACGCGTGACCGATCTGCGCGACATCCGCGATCGGGTCGTGTCGGAACTCCGGGGTCTACCCGAACCCGGCATTCCCGTTCCCGATGCGCCGTCGATCCTGTGCGCCCGGGATCTGGCTCCAGCAGACACCGCTGGTCTCGACCCCGCGTCGATCGTCGGACTCGTCACCCTGCTCGGGGGGCCGACCAGCCACACCGCGATCATCGCGCGGCAGCTCGGCATTCCGTGCGTGGTGGCAGTACACGATCTCGAGTCGGTTCCGGCCGGCACTCCCGTGCTGCTCGACGGTGCGGCTGGCGAAGTGGTGGTGGAGCCGGATCCAGCCGAAGCGCGGGCCGCGGTCGAGCACGGCCGAGCGGAGCGGGCGAGGATTTCGACGTGGTCGGGTCCGGGGCAGACCAGCGACGGCCGACCCGTATCGATCCTCGCCAACGTGCAGGACGGCGCCGGCGCCAGATCCGCACGGGAGACCGCCGCCGAAGGCGTCGGCCTCTTCCGCACCGAACTGTGCTTCCTCGACCGTGATGTCGAACCCGGTGTCGACGAGCAGGCGGACATCTACGCGGAGGTGCTCGAGGCGTTTTCCGGTCGGAAGGTAGTGATCCGCACCTTGGATGCCGGTTCGGACAAGCCGCTGCGCTTCGCCACTACGGCAGACGAGGCCAATCCGGCGCTCGGCGTCCGGGGAATCCGCATCGCAGTTCAGAACCCGGGCATTCTCGGTAGGCAACTCGACGCCATCGCTGCTGCGGCGAAACAGACTCAGTCACAGCCGTGGGTGATGGCGCCGATGATCGCCACCACCGCGGAGGCCGAGAACTTCGCTGCCGAGGTCCGCGCGCGGGGTCTGACCCCCGGCGTGATGATCGAGGTACCAGCGGCTGCGCTGCTCGCGGACCGCCTGCTCCGGCACGTCGACTTCCTGTCGATCGGTACGAATGACCTTGCGCAGTACACGATGGCTGCCGACCGCATGTCCTCCGAACTCGCGGCGCTCACCGATCCGTGGCAGCCTGCGGTCCTCGACCTCGTCGCGCGCACCGCTGCGGCGGGACTCGCGGCCGGGAAGCCCGTGGGAGTGTGCGGCGAGGCAGCAGCCGATCCTCTTCTCGCATGCGTGCTGGTGGGGCTCGGGGTGACGTCGCTGTCCTGCGCAGGTGCTGCGGTGTCCGGCGTTGGCGCCAAGATAGGCACGGTGTCCGAGGAACAGTGCCGTCGCGCCGCCGAGGAGGTACTGGCCACCAGCGATCCCATGGAGGCGCGGAACGTCGCGGCCCGGGTCTTGGGCTGACGACGCTTGCCGTGTCGTTTCGGGCCCCGCGGCGCGAAATTCGCAGATCGTCCCTACTATTGGCCAACTGTGACGAGAAGAGAAATCGACGCCTCCGACGGCCCTGTCGGAGAGGGTTCCGACCAGGCCGCCCCCGCGAAGGCCTTCGGGTGGACCCTGCACGGTGACGGTAGGCGGATTGCCGACGGCGAGGTCGTTGCACCTGCCGAGCGTCTGACCTGGCCCCGTACGGTCGGGATCGGGATGCAACACGTCATCGCGATGTTCGGTGCCACCCTCTTGGTGCCGACGATTACCGGCTTCCCTGTCACCACCACGCTGCTGTTCTCCGGGATCGGAACGGCGCTCTTCCTGCTCCTGACCCGCGGCCGCATTCCCAGCTACCTCGGTTCCTCCTTCGCGTTCATCGCCCCGTTGACGGCATCCCAGGCATCAGGTCCTGCCGCCCAGCTCGGCGGGGTGGCGGCGGCGGGTGTGCTCCTCTTGCTGGTCGGCGTGGCCGTGAAACTGGCGGGCTCCCGGGTGATCGACGCGGTCATGCCGCCCGTCGTCACGGGCGCTGTCGTGGCGCTGATCGGGCTCAATCTCGCTCCGACAGCGGTCGATTCGTTCGAGTCACAACCCCTCATCGCGGGCGTGACCCTGCTCGCCATTCTTGTCGTCACCGTTCTCGGACCCGGATTGCTCGGCCGTCTCGGGATCCTGGTCGGCGTTGTCCTCGGCTGGATATTCGCGGCAATCACCGGGGGCCTCGCCGACGAACGCGTGACCGCCCTGCGCGATGCCGCCTGGTTCGGAATGCCCGAGTTGCGGGGGCCCACGTTCGAATGGTCGGTGATCGCGCTGACATTGCCCGTCGTCATCGTCCTCGTCGCCGAGAACGTCGGCCACGTGAAAGCGGTGTCCGCGATGACCGGCCGATCACTCGACGACGTTGCCGGCGACGCACTCGTCGCGGACGGACTCGCCACCACCCTGGCGGGATTCGGCGGTGGCTCCGGCACCACCACCTACGCCGAGAACATCGGGGTCATGGCCGCGACACGGGTCTATTCGACCGCGGCGTACTGGGTTGCTGCCGCCACGGCCGTGGTCCTCGCATTTTCCCCCAAGTTCGGCGCCCTGGTCTTCACCGTCCCGAGCGGTGTCATCGGCGGCGCGACTCTGGTGCTGTACGGGCTCATCGGCGTCCTGGGTGTCCGCATCTGGATGGAGGCGAAGGTCGATTTCACCGACCCGGTAAATCTGACCGTCGTTGCGGCGGCGCTGGTCGCCGGCATCGGTGACCTCACGCTGACGATGGGCTCGGTGGAGCTCGGCGGAATCGCCTGGGGTTCGATCGGCATCCTCGTCGCCTATCCCGTCATGCGGTCGCTCGCGAGGTTCCGCAGGTCCTGACCGAACCGGGTGGGTCATGAATCGCGATCACCTGGGTCATTCTCCGCTGCGCCCGCCACCTCTACCGTCGAACGAGACGTACCCGAACAAGTTTGATATGAGGAGACGGCGTGGAGCGCACCCTGTTCGAACCGGAGCACGAACTGTTCCGGGAGTCGTACCGAAAGTTTCTCGCCCAGCACGCCGAACCCAACCACGCCAAGTGGGAAGAACAGAACATTGTCGACCGCAGCGTGTGGGTCGAGGCCGGTAAGCAGGGCTTCCTCGGTATGGCGGTGCCGGAGGAGTTCGGCGGCGGCGGTGTCCGCGACTTCAGGTACAACGCGATCATCACCGAAGAGACCACGCGCGGGGGATACAGCGGCATCGGCTTCACACTGCACAACGACGTGGTGGCCCCCTACCTGCTCGAGCTCACCAACGAGGAGCAGAAGCAGCGCTGGTTGCCCGGGTTCGCCTCCGGTGAGCTGATCACGGCGATCGCCATGACCGAACCCGGTACCGGCAGTGATCTGCAGGGAATCAAGACCCGTGCGGTTCGTGACGGCGACGACTGGGTTCTCAATGGCTCCAAGACCTTCATCACCAACGGCATCAACGCAGACCTCGTGATCGTCGTCGCGTGTACCGATCCCGACAAGGGCGCGCAGGGATTCAGCCTCCTCGTCGTCGAACGGGGCATGGAGGGTTTCGAACGCGGCCGCAACCTGGACAAAATCGGCATGAAGGCCCAGGACACCGCGGAATTGAGCTTCACCGACGTGCGTGTTCCCGCGGCGAATCTGCTCGGTGAGGAGGGAATGGGCTTCCTCTACCTCATGAAGAATCTCCCGCAGGAGCGTCTGTCGATTGCCGTGGTGGCCGCGGCGGCCATGGAGTCGGCGCTGGAGATGACGATTCAGTACTGCCGCGACCGGAAGGCCTTCGGCAAGTCCATCGGCAGTTTCCAGAACACGCGCTTCGTACTCGCCGAGCTCGCTACGGAGACAACAGCTGTACGCGTCCTCGTCGACAAGTTCATCGAACTGCTCAACGACGAGAAGCTCTCCGTCCAGGAAGCCGCCATGGCCAAGTGGTGGACCACCGAAGCCCAGGTCCGGCTCATCGACCGGTGCCTGCAGCTGCACGGTGGGTACGGGTACATGAAGGAGTACCCGATTGCCAAGGCCTACATGGATTCCCGTGTGCAGACGATCTACGGCGGAACCACGGAGATCATGAAAGAGATCATCGGTCGGGGTCTCAACCTCTGACCGGTCAGCGCCATCTCGAGAACACGGAAGAGCCCGCAGCGTGTGTGCCGCGGGCTCTTCCGTGTGAGGATTGCGCTCTAGATCTTGCGCATCACGGTGACGACCTTGCCGAGGATCACGGCCTCGTTGCCGGGGATCGGCTCGAACAACGCGTTGTGGGGCATCAGCCACACCTCGTTTTTCGTGCGCTTGAAGGTTTTCACCGTGGCCTCGCCGTCGATCATCGCGGCGACGATGTCACCGTTCTCCGCCACGTTCTGCTGACGCACCACCACCCAGTCGCCGTCGCAGATCGCCGCGTCGATCATCGACTCACCGACCACCTTCAACAGGAACAACGACCCCTGGCCCACGAGTTCGCGGGGAAGCGGGAAGACGTCCTCGACAGCCTCCTCCGCGAGGATCGGGCCACCTGCGGCGATTCGGCCGAGAACCGGCACGAAGGTCGGCTCCGGTAGCGGTGCGCCCTCGACACCGGTAGGAACCGCGGCCAAAGGGGCGGTGGTGGCGCGGGCAGCATTGCCCGCATTGGCAGCGTTCGCGGCGGCGCCTGCGGCGACCTCGTCCACACCGCGCACGTCGACGGCGCGTGGACGATTGGGGTCGCGGCGGAGAAAGCCCTTGCGTTCGAGCGTGCGGAGCTGGTGGGCGACCGACGATGTCGAGGTGAGGCCCACCGCGTCGCCGATCTCCCTGATGCTCGGCGGGTAACCCCGTTCGTTCACGGACGTCCGAATCACCTCGAGGACGCGGCGCTGCCGATCGGTCAACCCGGCGGCGGTGCCGCCGCTCACCTGTGGAGCCGAACCGTCGGTCGAGCTGTCGTCCTTCATGGCGAGGGGCCTCCGTTTGTCGTGTCGATCTTCTGCCGTGCGGATGTGGATCGGGTGCTGTGGGTCGTGCGGATCCACTCGAAAATGGGTCGTATGTGACTGTTGTTTCGTTGCCTCGAATCTATCGCGGTTCCGCCGCAGTATCAAACACCTGTTCGACCGTGTCGTGCACGTGTTCGACCGCGAAGGGAAGACTTTGTCGGACCCGCGTGGTAGAAATCGAACATGTGTTCTTTCGAACGCGTGATCGAACACCCGGCAGACTCCCACGCCTGGCGGGACGGAATCGGATTCGAGCAGCGGAGGTCCCGATGAGCAACGCAGTTCTCCATCGGCAGTCAGTTCTCCATCGGCAGTCGGTACTGAACGGCCGAAACCTGGATGGCCAGGCCGTCCTGGATCGGCAGGCACTCGGCCCGCGCGCGGTTCGGGCAGGCGCCGGGTCACGCGTCGTCCGCTCGCGTGGGGGGCGGTCGTACCGGACACGGCCTCGCCGGCGTTTCGTCGAGGGTGACCTTCGCCGTCCCGCAGCCGGAACGGTCGCCTACGGCACCCGGTCACGCATGTCTCGCGCCGAGCACGCGCATCGGGGAAGCGACGTGGGTTGGAAGATGGTCCTCGCAAGCATCGCGATCACGGCCGCAGTTCTGTTGGGGCTCGTGGGAGCGGCGCAGCTTGCCACCATCGACGACATGGGGTCGTCGGGCGCCACCGAGGTCGTTCACGTTCGGGAGGGAGACACTCTCGCTGCTGTGGCCGCGACTGCCTTCCCGGACCGTCCTGTGGCGCGGGTCGTCGAACAGATCATGGAACTCAATGCCATGTCGGACTCCGTCGTGCATCCGGGGCAGACGTTGATCGTTCCTGCGTCCGGCACCCGGTGATCGGGGTGGCTCTGCATGCCTCCACCGATCGACAGACGAGTAGTCTCGAATGCTGTCAGTCCCACCACTTCGTGTGGTCGCGTCGAGATCGTGCATCCGCTGCGTGAATCCGTATTCGTCGGTTCGCCATCGGGGGAGGCGAAAAGCCGCGGCTACGACGGCTACGACGAAGGAATCGCCATGCACTGCCCGTTTTGCCGGCACCCCGATTCACGTGTGGTCGATTCCCGGGAAGCCGACGAAGGTCAGGCCATCCGCAGGCGACGCTCGTGTCCCGAGTGCGGCCGCCGGTTCACCACCGTGGAAACCGCGGTCCTCTCGGTCGTCAAGCGCAGCGGTGTCACCGAACCGTTCAGTCGGGAGAAGGTGGTGCGCGGCGTTCGGCGCGCCTGCCAGGGCCGCCAGGTCGACAACGACGCACTGAACCTTCTTGCCCAGCAAGTCGAAGATGCCGTGCGGGCCTCAGGTTCCGCGGAGATTCCCAGCAACGAGGTCGGGCTCGCCATCCTGGGTCCCCTCCGGGATCTGGACGAGGTCGCGTATCTGCGTTTCGCGTCCGTGTACCGCTCGTTCAGTTCGGCGGAAGACTTCGCGCGCGAAATCAAAGAACTACGCGCTCATCGCGAGTCCCGCGAAAGCGAATGACACCCGGTTCGGCTATCAGCGCACCTTCTGCATCGCGCTGAGAACCCGCTTTTCGGACACCGGTATCGGTGTCCCGATCGTCTGGGCGAACAAACTGACTCGAAGTTCCTCGATCATCCAGTGGATCGCGTCGATGTCGGGCGAATGGTGCCGCTCCTCCGGCAGCGTTGCCAGCATGCGTTCATATGCTGCATATACGCGGTCGAGGACGTCCATTCCCTTCCGATCGCGGGGTGCACTGCCGGGGAGCGATTCGAGGCGTGCGGTGGCGGCGGAGAGATACCGAGGTAGCTCACGGAGCCGCGCGGATCCGGTCTCGGCAACGAAACCAGGAAAGAGCAGCGCCGCGCGCTGTTCCCGCACGTCGTCGGCAGCCTCGCCGGTGGCCCGTTCGAGAACCACTGCCAGTCGGTGATCAGATTCCAGAATCGGCAGGACAAGGCGCAGCAGAATTGCGACCTCGCGGGCGATCGCCGCTCGCGCCTCGGCGACGAGCGCGTCGAAGTCACGGGGAGTGCGGATCGGCGCCCCGTGGGCGGCGATCAACTGGTCAGCCGCGGCATTGCGGCAGTCGTCGATCAACGCGTCGAGGCTGCCGTCCGGATTCTGGCCGAGGGTCAGTCGCTGGGTATTGCTCAACCCGGAGACGACCGTCTTGGCCTGGGTCGGTACGGCGGCCAGGAGGAGCCTGCGGGTTCCGGCGCGCATAGCCGCCCGTTGCTCGGACGGTGTGCTCAGGACACGGACGGCGACACCGTCGCCCTCGGGAACGAGGGCGGGATAGCCGGTGACTTTTTGCCCGCCCAGTTCTCGGGTCACCGTCGGCTCGAGGGAACCGAGCGTGTCCGGCGTCCAGGTGAGCGCAGGGGGCCGCTCGGAAGTGGAGGCCGCCTTCGCGACTTCCTTCTGCACGCGGGGAGCGAGGGACGTGCGGAGCGCCAACAGATCCTTGTCGCGGCCCAGAACGGTGCCCTTCTCGTCCACGGCCGCGAACGTCATGCGTAAGTGGTCGGGGAGTGCCGCGACATCGAAGTCCTTCGGATCGATGCGGCATGCGCCGAGTCGCGACAACTCCCGAGCCATCGCGGTGACGAGCGGTTCGGAACGCGGTTTCACCGCCGCGAGGGCCGCTGCCGCGAAGTCGGGAGCCGGAACCACCTGCCGGCGTAGGGCTTTGGGGAGAGTCTTGATCAGGGCCGTCACCAACTCGACGCGCATGCCGGGGACGAGCCAATCGAAGCCCACCGGCCGGAGACCGGCGAGCAGGGCGATCGGGATGCGAGCGGTAACGCCGTCGTCCTCGTTTCCGGGCTCGAACTGGTAGGTGAGCGGGAACTGCATATCGCCCTGACGCCAGGCGTCGGGGTAGTCGCCGCCCAGCACGGCGGCCGAATCGGCGTTGACGACCGTCGACTGGGTGAAGGTGAGGAGGTCCGGCGTGGCGCGGCGGGCCACTTTCCACCAGGAGTCGA
Source organism: Rhodococcus sp. USK13 (assembly GCF_018343855.1). NCBI lineage: Bacteria > Bacillati > Actinomycetota > Actinomycetes > Mycobacteriales > Nocardiaceae > Rhodococcus > Rhodococcus sp. USK13. The sequence continues at coordinate 3,871,530 of NZ_CP069242.1, forward strand.
AGTGGCGGGCTGACACTGCCTCGACGCCCACACGCTGATCGTAGAATTCGTACAACGTGTCGTCGTCGACAAGGATGTCGCGGCGACGCGCGCGATGCTCGAGTTCCTCGACATCTTCGAGCAGTGCGCGGTTGGCGTGGAAGAATGTGTGCTGCGTTTGCCATTCGCCCTGGACGAGTGCATGGCGGATGAACAGTTCGCGGGACGTTTCGGGGTCGATGGCAGCGTAGTTCACCGCGCGCCGGGCGACGAGGGGGATTCCGTACAACGTCACGCGTTCGTACGCCATCGCGGATCCGCGCTTGGACGACCAGTGCGGTTCGGAGTAGGTGCGTTTCACGAGGTGCGGCGCGAGCTTCTCGGCCCACTCGGGTTCGATCCTCGCGGACATGCGTGCCCACAACCGAGAGGTTTCGACGAGTTCTGCGGCCATCACCCACCGCGGGGGCTTCTTGAACAGGCTCGAACCGGGGAAGATGGCGAATCGGCTTCCACGCGCACCGAGGAAGTCGCGCTTGTCGCCCTCGCGAAGTCCGATGTGCGACAACAGTCCCGCCAGCAGCGATTGGTGAATCGCCGCCTCCCCGGCGGTGGAGGTGCTGCTCACCTCCCAGCCCAGTCCGCGGGTGATCTGGCGGAGCTGACCATGGAGGTCCTGCCATTCGCGGATGCGGAGCCAGTGAAGAAATTCGTTGCGGCACATCTTCCGGAACTGGTTGGAGGACAGTTCGTTCCGTTGTTCGCCGAGATACTTCCACAGCTCGAGAAAGGCCAGGAAGTCCGAGTTCTCCACGGCGAAACGGGCATGTTTCTCGTCGGCCGCATGCTGGAATTCGGCAGGACGTTCGCGCACGTCCTGGATCGACAGGGCGGAGACGATCACGAGGACTTCGGCGAGGCAGCCGTTGCGGTGCGCCTCGACGAGCATGCGGGCCATGCGAGGGTCCACCGGAATCTGGGCGAGTTCGCGTCCGACCGGGGTCAGGACGGGCTGCTCCTTCTGGGTGGACTGCTCGATCGCGCCCAGCTCTTCGAGCAGGCCGATGCCGTCCCGGATCGCGCGCGGATCGGGCGGTTGGACGAACGGAAACGCGGCGATGTCACCGAGACCGAGGGCGGTCATCTGCAAAATGACGGATGCGAGGTTGGTGCGAAGAATCTCCGGCTCGGTGAACGGGGGCCTGGACTCGAAGTCTTCTTCCGAGTACAGCCGAATGCAGATGCCGTCCGCGACGCGTCCACAGCGACCGGAGCGCTGGCGGGCGGAGGCCTGGGAGATCGGCTCGATCGGGAGACGCTGCACTTTTGTGCGCACCGAATACCGCGAGATGCGGGCAGTTCCCGGATCCACGACGTAACGGATGCCGGGCACGGTCAGGGACGTCTCGGCGACGTTCGTCGACAAGACGACCCGACGTCCCGTGTGGGGAGTGAACACCTTGTGCTGTTCCGCCGCGGAGAGTCGCGCATACAACGGAACGATGTCGGTACCCCGTAGTCGTCTGTCCCGCAGCGCGTCCGCGGTGTCGCGGATCTCCCGCTCGCCGGACAGGAAGACGAGGATGTCGCCGTCCCCTTCCGCCGACAGTTCTTCGACGGCTTCACACACCGCGTCGACGGGATCACGATCGAAGGTCTGATCGCCCACTTCGACGGTGAGAGGGCGGTAACGCATCTCGACAGGGAAGGTTCGCCCCGACACCTCCACGATCGGCGCGGGCACGCCGTCGACGGCGAAGTGCTCGGCGAACCGCTGAGGGTCGATCGTGGCCGAGGTGATGACGACCTTGAGGTCGGGTCGCCGGGGGAGTAGCTGGCGTAGGTACCCCAGGATGAAGTCGATGTTCAGGCTGCGCTCGTGAGCCTCGTCGATGATGAGGGTGTCGTACCGGCGGAGCATTTTGTCTCGCTGAATCTCGGCGAGGAGGATGCCGTCGGTCATCAGTTTGACGAGTGTGCCGTCCGACACCTGGTCGGTGAACCGCACCGTGTAGCCGACGGTCTCCCCGAGTTCGCTGTGTACCTCTTCGGCGATCCGTTCGGCTACCGTCCGGGCTGCGAGCCGGCGGGGCTGCGTGTGCCCGATGAGCCCGCGTACCCCGCGGCCGAGTTCGAGGCAGATCTTCGGAATCTGCGTGGTCTTGCCCGACCCGGTCTCACCCGCGACGATTACCACTTGGTGCTCCGAGATGGCGTGCGCGATGTCGTCACGGCGCCGGCTGACCGGGAGCGCGTCGGGGTAGTCGATGCGGGGAACGCTCGCCCGTCGGCGCTCGAGCCGGGCGCGGGCGGTCGCGATCTCGTCCGAGACGCCGGCGAGCGCCTGGGGCGTGCGCGCTCGGTCCAGTCGCCTGCGGAGCCGGTGCTCGTCGCGCAAAGTGAGTTCGCCGAGGGAGTTCTTCAGATCTCGCCGGCTCGGTGCTGTGATGGACATGCTGAGCTACAGCCTAGCCAACGCGGTCGACGAGCCGACGGCTCGGGCGTAGCGGCGGGGGCAGGTCGTCGCCACGCGCTATTCTCCAGGACGACCAACGTCAGACGCGTACCCCGATATCGGCAACGGCTGGGAGACTATGTTCGACGAGTTCGCAGGTGAGAATTTCGACCTGCTCAGCCGCGACCGCGGCAGCGTCGTCGCGGCCGACGATGGCGTTCCGCTGGCCGTCCGCGAGGTCGGTCCCGAATATGCGCCGCTCACCGTGGTCTTCGTGCACGGTTTCTGCAACCGGATGACCGGCTGGCATTTCCAGCGCGTACACCTCGAAGAGGTATGGGGACCGACGATCCGCATGGTGTTCTTCGATCTGCGTGGGCACGGCAATTCGGGTGTGCCGCGACGTGAGACCTGCACGATTCCGCACCTCGCCCGGGACATCGACGCCGTGATCCGGGCACTCGTCCCTGAGGGGCCGATCGTGCTGGTCGGGCACTCCATGGGCGGAATGGCGGTGCTCTCCTATGTCGGCCGGTATCCCGACCTGATCGGTTCCCGGGTGGTGGGGGTCGGACTGATCGCGACCGCGGCGGGTGCACTGGGGGACGTCGGCCTCGCGCGGACCCTCAACACGCCGGTGGTCGCCGGATTCAGCACGGCGGCACGTGCCCTGCCTCGCGTAGTCCAGGGTGGCCGGGGCGCGAGCAAGCGCGTGCTGGCGCCGATTCTGCGGTCGGCGTCGTTCGGTGATCGTCGTATCAGCCCGGCCATCGTCTGGCACTCCGAACAGATGATCAACGACACACCCCTGAAGACGCTCGTCGATTTTCTGCCCTCGTTCAAGAACCACGACGAAACCGCCGCGGTGCCGCTCCTCGAACCGGTTCCCACTCTGGTGCTGTGCGGCGACAGGGACCTCCTGACGCCGTTCCGGTATTCGAAGGCGATCGCCGAGCAATTGCCGGAGGCAGAACTCGTCAGGGTGCCCGGCGCAGGACACATGGTGCATTTGGAACGGGCGTCACTGGTCTCGGAGGCGCTCGATCGTCTCGTCACGAGGTCGGTGGAATCGCTGCCCGCACCCAGTGCCTGGCGGGACGCCGTGCTGCTGGTCACCGAGCATCCGTGGATCGACACCGCTCGTCGCCGGGTGGCGGCATGGGGGCGGGTGGTTCGGCAGCGGGTGTCGCGGTCTCACCGCTGACCGAAGGGCGTCGCTATCCGCCCGCATCGTCGCCCACCGGGTGTGGGGGAAGAACACAGAACTCGTTGCCCTCCGGATCGGCGAGCACCACCCACGGCACCCTCGAATCGTTGCTCAGCAGCCGGGCCCCGAGCGCGAGGAGTCGTTGCACCTCGGCGTCCTGCGTGCGCGACGACGGGGCGATGTCGAGGTGCAGTCGATTCTTGGCCGCTTTCTCTTCTGCGACGGGTTGGAAGAGCAGCGCCGGAAGTCCCGGTCGATTCGCCTCGAGGTAGGTGCGGCCGTACGCGTCGTTCCACTGGCGGGTCGACGGATAGTCCAGAGCCTCACACCAGAATTGGGCCAGTGATTGCGCGTCGTGGCAGTCGACGGCCACGGCGATGATGCGACTGTTCATCCCGGTCGACTACCCGTCGATGAGTCGGCGCACACTGCCGCTGGTCGAAGATATCGGCGTCCGCGGACACGGTGGCAATCGCAAAAGTGGCGACAACATCCGCCACTCGGGACACAATGGACTCACCTGACAGCGGCCTCGAGGGGGCGGAACATGGCATACGAGAATCCACCAGCCGACCAGGATGCCCTGCCGCCAGGAGTTCTTCGACGCGCAATCGCGGCTTCGGCAATGGGTAACGCCACCGAATGGTTCGACTACGGCGTGTATGCGTTCACGGTGTCGTATATTTCGGCGTCCTTCTTTCCCGGCGACACCGGCTCTGCCACGTTGTATGCCCTGCTGGTGTTCGCTGTCTCCTTCGTCGTGCGACCCCTCGGCGGGCTCGTCTGGGGCCCGCTCGGTGACCGTCTCGGCCGCCGACAGGTTCTGGCGCTCACCATCCTGCTGATGGCGGGAGCGACGTTCTGTGTGGGACTCGTTCCCGGATACGACGTCATCGGATTCTGGGCACCCTTGTTGCTGGTGCTTCTTCGCATGATCCAGGGTTTCTCCACCGGAGGTGAGTACGGCGGCGCGGCAACCTTCATGGCCGAGTATTCGCCCGACCGGAAGCGAGGATTCTGCGGTAGTTTCCTCGAATTCGGCACGCTCGGCGGATACGCGCTGGGCGCCATTGTGGTTCTGACGGTGGAGCTGGCGTCCACCGAACCGTTCATGGAGACCTGGGGATGGCGTATTCCCTTCCTGATCGCGGGCCCGATGGGTCTGATCGGCCTGTACCTGCGCACGAAACTCGAGGAAACACCCGTCTTCCGCGAACTCGACGAGGAAGGGGCGGTCGAGGAGGGGGCCGCGACGGAGTTCAAGGATCTGGTGACGGAGTACTGGCGGCCGATGTTGCTGCTCGCCGGTCTCGTCGTCGCTCTGAACGTCACCAACTACACCTTGCTCAGCTATATGCCGACGTATCTGGAAACCCAGATCGGTTTGTCGTCCACCGCGTCGTTGACCCTGTTCATCGTCGGGCAACTCGTGATGATGGCGGTGATCCCGTTCGCGGGCGGGTTGTCGGACCGATTCGGACGAAAACCGTTGTGGTACGTCTCGCTCGTCGGTCTCATCGTGCTGGCGGTGCCGATGTATCTGCTGATGCGCCAGGGATTCGCTTGGGCAATCTTCGCTTTCGCCGTCCTGGGGTTGCTGTACGTGCTGCAGCTGTCGACGATCTCCGCAACGTTCCCGGCGATGTTTCCCACGCACGTGCGCTTCGCCGGATTCGCCATCGCCTACAACGTGTCCACCTCGCTGTTCGGGGGAACGGCGCCTGCCGTCAACGAACTGCTGATCGAGTGGACGGACAACACGCTGATGCCCGCGTTCTACATGATGATCGCGTGCGGGATCGGTCTCGTGGCGCTCTACTTCGTGGCCGAGACGGCAGGAGCCTCCATCCGAGGCCGGGGGCTGCCGGGAATCGACACGGAACCGCATCCCACCGCATACGCCGAGAAGTAGGCGGGCGAGATCCCTGCCCGGCGACATGGCATAGTCGCCTCGGAGTGGGGTTCACGAAGGGATGATCATGGCGTCGGCACTGTGGCACGGCTTCGCGGATATGGGCGCGGTGGAGGAGAACGGCGCGTTCGTCGTCTCCCGCGGCGACGGCGCGTACATCTGGGACGATCAGGGAAACCGCTACCTCGACGCCACCGCGGGTCTGTGGTTCACCAACGTCGGCCACGGGCGCTCGGAGATCGCGGACGCTGTGGCGGACCAACTTCGGACCGTCGCGCATTTCTCGAATTTCGGTGATTTCGTCCCCGCAACCACAGCAGCACTCGCCGACCGGCTGGCCGCGCTGGCTCCCGTGCCGGGCAGCAAGATCTTCTTCACCTCCGGTGGATCCGACTCCGTGGACACGGCAGCCAAACTGGCGCGCCGCTACTGGCACGAAATGGGCAGGCCCGACAAGACGATCGTGGTCGGCAGGCAGAAGGCGTACCACGGCATGCATGTCGCGGGTACCGCGCTGGCAGGCATCCCCGTCAACCGGGAGGGCTACGGCGAGTTGATGTCCGACGCCGCGACCGTGGCATGGGACGACGCCAAGAGTCTCCTCGAGCTCGTCGAGAAGGTCGGCGCCGACCGGATCGCGGCATTCTTCTGCGAGCCGATCATCGGCGCGGGCGGCGTGTATCTGCCGCCGGACGGTTACCTCACCGAGGTCCGGGACATCTGCCGTGAACACGACATCCTGTTCGTCGTCGACGAGGTGGTCACGGGCTTCGGGCGAATCGGCGGCGACTGGTTCGCGTCCACGCGGTTCGGTCTCGAACCCGACATGATGACCACGGCGAAGGGCTTGACCTCCGGCTACGTCCCCATGGGGGCGGTCTTCATCGCACCCCGGGTGGCGGAGCCCTTCTTCGCCGGCGGTGTCTGGTGGCGTCACGGATACACCTACGGTGGCCACGCCGGCGCGGCGGCCGCTGCACTTGCCAACCTCGACATCATCGAGCGGGAGAACCTTCTCGCGGACTCGAAGCGCCTCGAGGCCTCGTTACATCGGCACCTCGCACCGCTCGCCGACCACCCCCGGGTCGCGGAGATTCGCAGCGGCCTCGGCGCTGTCGCCGCCGTGCAACTCGCCGACCCCGAGGAGGCTTTGCCCTTGGTAAAGACTCTTCGCGAACACGGAATTTCGAGTCGTGCCGCCGGTCAAGGTGCGATGCAGATTTCACCCGCGTTCGTCATGACGGACGAGCAGGTGGGCGCGCTCGCCGACGGATTCGGACGCGCACTCGGCTAGTGCGATCCGGGTAGCCGGCTGCGGAGTCGGTGCAGGGCGGCGGCCGAGCGAGCCCGCCAGGTCGGCGGTGTCAACGGAATCTCCTGCTTCCCATCGCGTGCTGCGTAGGCGCGGGTGTAGCGCTCATGGAGCCGGGCGCGGACCTCGTCCGGCGTGTATGCCTTGCGTTGCCGGTCTGCGCGGGCCGCCACGACACCGGTCGCTGCCACGCCCACCACACCGGCGAGCCCGACGAGTTTCCACCACTGTCTGCCTCGGGGTCTCATCGCCTTAGGCTAGAGCCCATGCACGCGCCCTCGCACACCGACGCTCGATCGGCCGGTTCCCGTATCGACCTCGACACCGCGGTGAACATCACCCGCACCGGAGATATCTGGATCTTCCGCGGAGAATCGCCGGCGGACCGGGCCATTCAGACGCTGACCAACAGCCCCGTCAACCACGTGGGCATGTCGGTAGTGCTCGAAGATCTGCCGCCGCTGATGTGGCACGCGGAACTCGGGCATTCGTTCAGGGAGCCTCGAAAGTGCTTACTGTGCCGAGGTGGTCGCCACAACTTACGAAGAGATGGGCCTTCTCGCCGGGGATCACCGCACGAGTTGGTACGACCCCGGAAAGTTCTGGAGTGGCGACCGGCTTCCCCTGGTCCCCGGTGTCACGCTGGGCCGCGAGATCGAGGTCGTCCTCAGCGACGCCGATCTCGCCGCGGGGCGCGGCCGTCGCCCGTCAGAGGGTTCGTGACTTTTCGGCATGCACCCGCCCGCCGACCTCGACCCAGCCGGCGGGGTCGTACGTGGTGCGCAGTTCGGAGCCGCGGCCCTGCGTGATCAGCAGGGCGTGCCGGAGGTGAGCGGTGATACGGACGGCGGCGGCTCCAGTCGCCTCGTCCTCCACGATGCCCATGTCGGGCGCAAACATTCGTGACCGAATCGAGTGCTCCACCTTGTCGGTCCAGGCCCACAGGTAGTGGTGGCCCTTGCCGAACTTCTTCGGATCGGCAGTCTCGACGTCCCTGACGCTGTTCATCAGGTACAACGAGAATTCGGGCGCCCACTCCGGCTTTGCCCGCACCCAGGTGATCGCACCCGAGTGCCGGGTGGTCACAGGTCCAGCTGGTACGTCCAGCGTCTTCACTGCGGTACCGCGTTCACGCAGCCACCAGGACAGCCCGACGGTGGGGTGTCCTGCGAAGGGAAGCTCGGTTCCGGGTGTGAAAATTACCGCGCGGGCGGAGTCGTCGCCCGGGGCGGGGAGATCGACGAAGATCGTCTCGCTGTATCCGAGGGCGGCCGCGACTTTCTGCCGGTCGCCGGGCGGGACGGTCGACGCATCGACGATGCCGAGCGGATTGCCGTGGCGTCCGTTCTCGTCCGTGAATACCCGGACGACGTCTACGTGAAGGGGCATTGACGCACTCTATCGCTCCGAGGAGCGACGAAGGGCCCCGCATGCGCAGTACGCGAGCGGGGCCCTTCGGGAGTACCTCTGCGAGGTGTCAGACGCTCGCGGTGGCGAGGGTCTCGTTGGCCTCGACGGCCTGAGCGACACCCGCGACGATCGAACCGGCGCGGATCGCTTCGAAGATCACCTCACGGTCGACGCCTTCCTGCCGGAGGGTGTTCTCGTGGGCTTCGAGGCAGTGGTTGCAGCCGTTGATCGCGGAGACCGCGAGCGACCACAGCTCGAAATCGGCCTTGTCGACACCCGGGTTGCCGATGATGTTCATCCGCAGGCCCGCACGGAGATCGTCGTACTTACCGTCAAGGTAGCCCTTGGTGCGGTAGAAGACGTTGTTCATGCCCATGATCGACGCGGCACCCAGAGCTGCGTTGTAGGCCTCGGCCGACAGCGAGTCGGCCGCCTCTTCGGCGATCTCCTTCAAGGTGGTCGCCGACTTGGTGGCAGCTGCGGTGGCGAGGAGGGTGCCCCACAGCTGCTGCTCGTTCAGCACGGTACTGCGCGCGATGGAACTCAGATTGAGCTTGAGGTCTTTGGCGTATTCGGGGAGTGAGTTCTTCAGATTCTCGACAGTCATGACTCAGACGCTCGCAGTCAGCAGTTCGCCGGCGTCGATCGTCGGATCGCCCTTCTTCCAGTTGCAGGCGCACAGCTCGTCGGACTGCAGGGCGTCGAGGACACGAAGGACCTCGTCGACGTTGCGGCCCACGGAACCGGCGGTGACGGAGACGAACTGGACCTCGTTGTTGGGGTCGACGATGAAGGTGGCGCGGTCGGCGACACCGTCGGCGTTGAGAACGCCGGTGGCCTCGACCAGTTCACGCTTGAGGTCCGAAAGGATCGGGAAGGGAAGGGTCTTCAGGTCCTCGTGCTGGGCACGCCACTGGAAGTGGACGAACTCGTTGTCGACGGACGCACCGAGCACCTGCGCGTCGCGGTCGGCGAATTCGTCGTTCAGCTTGCCGAATGCGGCGATCTCGGTGGGGCACACGAACGTGAAGTCCTTGGGCCAGAAGAAGACGATCCGCCACTTGCCGGCGTGGTCGTCGCTGGTGATCGTGGTGAAGTAGTCGTCGGGCTGCTGGGCGTCGACCTTGGAGAGGTCACCGCCGATGACGGCTTTCAGGTTGTACGCGGGGAACTGATCGCCGATGGTGAGCAGAGCCATATTTCGTCCTCCTACTTGTCTTGTGAACACGTCGAACGCAGTGCAACCACACCCGAAGGCGCAGTTGAGGGTTTCGGTACCGGAAGCGGGTGGCACGAAGGTCGTGCACCCGCGTTTTCTGGTGTGATTCCATTCTGCACGAAACCGGCTGAAAGGTAAAGCCGATAGATGTCTCTATACTGATAGGCATGGCTGATCAGAGTTATCAACCCACACTGTCGCAGCTGCGTGCGTTCGTCGCGGTGGCCGAACACCGCCATTTCGGCACTGCGGCTACACGTTTGAGTGTGAGCCAACCCACACTCTCCCAGTCCCTCGCCGCCCTCGAAAGCGGCCTCGGCGTACAGCTGATCGAGCGGAGTACCCGCCGGGTCCTCGTGACCACAGCCGGTGAGAGACTGCTCGGCCAGGCGAAGGTCATCCTCGAAGCCACCGATGGTTTCGTCGCGACGGCGGCGGGCGTGGGGGAGCGGCTCACCGGACCGCTGCGGATCGGATTGATCCCCACTGTGGCCCCGTACGTGTTGCCCGCATTGCTGCCGGCCCTCCGGCAGGACATGCCCGCTCTGGAACCACAGGTGATCGAGGATCAGACTGCGCGCCTTCTCGAATCACTGCGCACCGGCTCGCTCGACGTCGCGGTGATGGCACTGCCCAGCGGCGCGGCCGGGCTCACCGAAATACCGCTGTACACAGAAGACTTCGTGATGGTCGTGCCCGAAGGGCATGAGCTGGCCGGACATACGGGTATCTCGCCCTCGGTGCTGGGTGCGTTGCCGCTCCTGCTCCTCGACGAAGGTCACTGTTTGCGGGACCAGACCCTCGACCTCTGCAGATCGGCGGATGTCCAGCCTATGGCGGGCGACACCCGCGCGACGTCGCTGTCGACGGTGGTCCAGTGCGTTGCAGGCGGGCTCGGGGTGACGCTGGTCCCCGAGTGTGCCGTGCGGGTAGAGATCGGGCGCGGCCCCTTGGCCACCGCACGCTTTGCCGCCCCCGCTCCGGGCCGGACGATCGGACTCGTCTTCCGCTCGTCGAGTGCGCGCGCCGAAGACTACGGGCAGCTGGCGGCCCTGCTCACGAACTCGGCCCCGGTCACTACTTCGCACTGAGCCGCCGACGGCGGCTCACCGTTCGGGACTGAGCCGCCGACGGCGGCTCACCGTTCGGGACTGAGCCCCCGCCGCGAACTCACGACCGGCGGCGAGGTCTCCCGCGGCTGCCACCGCGCTTCCCCGAACCTCCACGGGCATTCTTGTTCCCGGCTGCCCGCTGCTGCCGCGTAGCGCCGGGTTCCGGACGTTTCTTCTTCGCCGGCTCGGCCGGTGGACGCCCTCGCGAACTGTTGACCGTACGCCCGCGCACGATCCCGATGAACTCCTCGACCAGTTCCGTTTTCCGATCCTCGGGCCACGACAGTGCAATCCGCGACTCGGGGCCGTCGGTCACCGGCCGGAACGTCAAATCCTTACGGTGATACAGCCGGGCCAGCGACTGCGGTACGACGACGAGGCCCACTCCGGCCGCCACCAGTTCGATCGCATCCGCCGTCGTGGCGGGACGCTCCTTCGCCGGTACTCCGGGGAATTCTGCCCAATCGAGAATGTCGTCGAGGGGATGCAGCACGACGTCGTCCGCAAGGTCCTCCGCGGCGATCTCGTCCACCGCTGCCACCACATGGTCTCGGGGGATGACGACGACGGGGGTCTCGGCATAGAGGGGGATGGCGCTGAGGCCTTCCCTGTCGATCGGCACCCGGACGAGCCCGGCGTCCACCTCGCCGTCTCGCAGAGCTGCGGGCGCGTCGGCCGCGGACAGCGCAATCAGGGTGAGGGGTACGCCGGGCATCCGCTCGTTCCAGATCCGGATCCACTTGGTGGGTGTCACCCCCGGGACGTACGCAAGGCGGAACGAAGGGGGCACTACCGCGTCTGTCACTCCGTCAGGCTACCGGCCGTGGTCGGAACCACTGCGCATCCTCGTTACTCTTGGCACCATGACGTCGCACAAGAGCACCCAGACGATGAAGCCGGCAACCGCGGCGAAGAAGCTGGGTGTGTACCTCGAAGCCACACCTGCCGAGTTCCAGGAGGGTGTCGTGTCCCGCGACGAGCTCACCGCGCTGCAGTCCGATCCGCCCGAGTGGTTGCTCGAACTGCGGCGCAACGGCCCGCACCCGCGTTCCGTGGTCGCGGCGAAGCTGGGGGTCTCCATCGCGGGCCTGGCGCGTGGCGGGGTCACCGAGGCCCTCACCACCGAGGAGATCGACAGCCTCATGGCGGATCGGCCGGAGTGGTTGCAACAGGAGCGCGCCACCCAGGCCGAGGTTCGGCAGGAGGCCGTGCGAATCAAGGAGAAGAAGGCGGCACGACGCGATCAGCCCCGGAAACGACGTTCGTGAACCGCTAGCCCTCGACGATGCTGAGTTCGTCGAACACCACTTCTCCGGCGGCATCGGACTCGGGGAGATCGACGACGGCGGTCAAGGCCCAGCCGTGATCGCCCTGCGGGTCCTCGAGGACCTGACGCACGCGCCAGAACTCGGGGGCCACCTCCACCTGGAAGAGCTGGGGTCCACGCGCGGAGGGTCCGGTGCCCACGGTGGAGTACTCGTCGAAGTAGGGGAGGAGCTGTTCCTCCCACTCGTACGCGTCGATGCCGTCGCCGAGCGCCTCGAGCTCGGACCACCGTCGCCGTGACGCCAGCTCGATGCGCCGGAACATCGCATTGCGCACCATCACCCGGAATGCACGTTCGTTGGCGGAAATGGGTCGTGGGACGTCGGCACCGAACGCGACCTGCTGAACGTCACCTTCCGCGCCCGGATCGGTAAGTGATTCCCACTCGTCGAGAAGGCTGGAATCCACCTGGCGGATGAGTTCACCCAGCCACTCGATGAGATCGTCGAGTTCTTCCGTCCGAGCTTCCGTCGGAACCGTCTGCCGCAAGGCGCGATAGGCGTCGGCGAGGTAGCGCAGGACCAGTCCCTCGGACCGTGCCAGTCCGTAGTGGCTGACGAGCTCGGCGAAGGTCATTGCCCGCTCGACCATGTCGCGGACCACCGACTTGGGTGACAGCGCAAACTCCGAAATCCACGGATGCCCACCGCGATACATCTCGAACGCCGGGAACAGTACATCGGACAACGGCTTCGGCCACGTGACCTCCTCGAGGAGTTCCATGCGCTCGTCGTACTCGATTCCGTCCGCCTTCATCTGCGCGACAGCCTCGCCGCGGGCGGCATGCTGCTGCGCCATGAGTACCTGCCGCGGGTCGTCGAGGGTCGACTCGATGACCGAGACAACGTCGAGCGCATAGGATTCCGACTCCGCGTCGAGTAGTTCCAGCGCCGCGAGCGCGAATGTCGACAACGGTTGGTTCAGAGCGAAGTCCCGTTGCAGTTCCATCGTGAGCCGGGCCATCCGCCCATCGGCATCCGGCTCGTCCAGGCGCTGCACGATGCCCGCGTCGATCAACCCGCGATACAGCGACAGTGCCTTCAAGATGTGCTTACGCTGCGCGGGCCGCGATTCGTGGTTGTCCTCGAGGAGATGCCGCATCGAGGCGAAACAGTTGCCGGGTCGCGCGATGACATTGAGCAGCATGGAGTTCGATACCGAGAACCGTGAGATCAGCGGCTCGGGTGAGGCTGCGACGAGGCGGTCGAACGTGGCCTCGCTCCACGAGACGAATCCGTCCGGTGCCTTCTTACGCTGGACCTTCCTACGTTTCTTCGGGTCGTCGCCGGCTTTGGCCAGTGCCCGCAGGTTCTCGACCTCGTGCTCGGGGGCCTGGACCACGACGGTGCCGAGGGTGTCGTACCCCGCGCGGCCGGCACGTCCCGCGATCTGATGGAACTCGCGCGCACGCAGGTGGCGCGTGCGGCTGCCGTCGAACTTGGTCAGGCCGGTGAGGAGCACGGTGCGGATGGGCACGTTGATGCCCACCCCCAGTGTGTCGGTGCCACAGATCACTTTGAGTAGTCCGTCCTGGGCCAGCTTCTCGATCAGCCTGCGGTACTTGGGCAGCATCCCCGCATGGTGCACACCGATACCGTGCCGCACGAGGCGGGAGAGGGTCTTGCCGAAGCCGGTGGTGAATCGGAAGCCGCCGAGTGCCTCGGCGATGGCATCCTTTTCGGCGCGGGAGCAGAAGTTCACACTGGTCAGCGCTTGGGCACGTTCGAGCGCCGCGGCCTGGGTGAAGTGCACGACGTATACCGGAGCCTGATTGGTGGTCACCAGTTCTTCGATGGTCTCGCTCACCGGGGTGGTCGCATACGAGAACATCAGCGGAACGGGTCGCTCGGTACCGGCGACGACGGTGGTAGGCCTGCCCGTGCGCCTCGTGAGGTCGGTGGAGAAGAAGTCGACCTCACCCAAGGTGGCGGACATCAAGAGAAACTGGGCGTGGGGAAGTTCGATGAGTGGCACCTGCCACGCCCAGCCACGATCCGGCTCGGAATAGAAATGGAACTCGTCCATAACGACTTGCCCGATGTCGGAGTCGGGTCCCTCACGTAGGGCGAGATTCGCGACGATTTCTGCGGTCGCGCAGATGATGGGCGCCCGGGAGTTGACGGCGGCGTCACCGGTCATCATTCCGACATTCTCTGCGCCGAACACCTCACAGAGCGCGAAGAACTTCTCGCTCACCAGGGCCTTGATGGGGGCGGTGTAGAAGGTGCGCTTCCCGGTGGCCATGGCGAAGAAGTGCGCACCGACCGCGACCATCGACTTGCCGGATCCGGTGGGCGTCGCCAGGATCACATTGGCGCCGGAGACGAGCTCCATGATCGACTCTTCTTGGGCGGGATAGAGCCGCAGACCTCGATCTTCGGTCCACGAGGTGAAGGCGTCGAAAACGGAATCAGGATCCGCGTCTTCGGGGAGAAGGTCGGGAAGAAGCACTGCTACAGGCTAGCCGTACAGCAGCGCGCCACTCTCGCGCCTATGTAGCGCTGCGTTCGTCGGAACCCATGGCGTCGAGAACAGCCATTCGGGTGGACGCACTGCCGGTGATCGTTCCCTCACCGACACCGGAAATCAACATCTGCCGCCATCTGGCCTCGTCGAATGCCAGCGGACGACTGCCGGCGAGGAACTTCTCGATGGTGCGCAGAAAGCGCATCGGGTCGTCCCGGAACGGGAAGTGACCGGCACCGCGAAAGATCTCGAGGTGTGAACCCGGCATGGCGGCATGAGCGAGGTGGGCGTGAGCGACCGGGATGACCGCATCCTGGTCGCCCCAGATGAGTTGCACCGGGAGGTTCTCGGTCAGGTAACACCGGTCGAGCATGGTGACCACCTGACCGCGCCAGTCGACGACCGCGCGCAGCGTGCGTAGGTACGCCTCGTACGCCGTGGGGTCGTACAGCTCGGCGAGCACGCGGACGAGGTCCGGGGTGTCGTGCAGGATCGCGCCGGGGCGGAGCCTGGTTCCGTTGAGCTGGCCGATCGCATTGCCGAGCAGCCGGACCGTCGGCATTGCTCCGGGAATGCGCAGCAGTTTGAGTGCCTCGTTCAGGATCGGGACCGACGCGAGGCGGAGCAGGGGATGGACGTCCTTGGTGACGCCGCCGGCAGAGACCAGGACCAATCGGTCGACCATCTGCGGAAACTGGTAGGCGAACTGCATAGCTACTCCGCCACCGAGTGAGTGCCCGATGACGGTGACGTTGTCGATGCCGAGGGTCGAGAGCAAATCGCGCATGCCGTTGGCGTAGGCCGCCACGGAGTAGTCGGCGCGGGGCTTGTCGGAGCGTCCGTGACCGAGAAGGTCCGGTGCAATGACTGTGTAGTTGCGGGCCAGATGCGGGATGATCTCGGTCCAGGTGGACGAGTTGTCCCCGATTCCATGGATCAGGAGCAGGGCTGGGCCCTCACCGGCCATGCGGAACGCGCGACGGTATCCGTGGATGGTGCGAAACATCATGCGGGTTTCGGCGTCGGGAACAGGCCTGAGCTTACGAATGCGAGTGTCGCTCATGTCGCCTCCTGAACTAGGTGAACTTCCCGAATGTTGACCTCTCAATCATCCGCTTCGGTTCGACGCTATTGCACGGGCGTCCGGTGAACAACTGATCAGGGCGGTCGCACAGCCACCGGGTGGCGGCCGCACAGCCGCCTTTCCGTCAGGCTCCGCCCGCTGTTCCGGACTCGCCATCGGACCGCTCTCCATGGCCGTCCTGCTGCGCTTGCTCGGCAAGGAAACGCTCGAATTCGGCCCCCAATTCGTCCCCGCTCGGAAGGTCTTCCTCGCTGGCCAGCAGGCTCGACTGCTGCTCCTGGGCCGTTACGTAGGCATCGTACTGACGCTCGAGGGCATGAACCACGGTTTGGACCTCTTCGTTACCCGCGATGTGCTCGTCGACCTGTTCCTTCACCCGTGCGGCTGCCTCCCCGAGCGCGTTGAGGGGCAGCTGAAGATCTGTGACCTCACTCACATTCTCCAGGAGGGTTTCGGCCGCCCCCGGGTAGTCGGTCTGCGCAAGGTAGTGCGGAACGTGAACGGAAAACCCGACCGATTCGTGACCGTGCTGAGCCATCCGTAGCTCGATCAACGACGACGCGCTGCCGGGTACCTGAAGTTCGCCTGCCCAGCGCTGGTGGTCCTTGATCAATTCCTTGTTGGTCGAATGAGCAGTCACTCCCAGCGGCCGAGTATGCGGAATCGCCATCGGGATCGCGTTGATGCCTACTGTGCGCCGGACACCGAGTTGTTCTGCCAGCAGGCGAACCGCAGTGGTGAAGCGTTCCCACCGCAGATCGGGCTCCATTCCGGCCAGCAGAAGGAAGGGGGTCCCCGCCGTGTCCTTCAGGGCATACAGATTCAGTTCCGGCTGGTCGTAGTCCGAGAAGTGGTCGGACTTGAAAGTCATGGTCGGGCGACGTGAGCGATAGTCGACCAGTTCGTCCACCGCGAAGGAGGCGACCAATTCGCTCTCGAGGCTCTCCCGGAGGTGTGTCGTTGCAAGTTTGACGGCGTGGCCCGCGTCGGAGAAACCTTCGAGTCCGTGGATCAGCACCGGTCCCTGCCCGTCCGCGGAGGACAGCTGCGGCGCGGGAAACTCGAGCTCGTACATCTTCGACTGTTCGTCCATCACAGACCTCATCTCCTTCGTGCGTGACCTCCAGTGTCCCCTATCGTCTCCGGCATCGATACGTCGGACATTCTTCGCGGAGGTCTGCTTCGGGGGAACGCCTCGAAGGCAACGGATAATTCCCGTGTACCCCGTTTCCGTGTTCGCCCACAGCGAGATCCCATGCCCAGCGTGGTGGGCAGGTCGCCGCGAACGGCATCCGCGCTCCTGGGCGGATGAGCGGCACTCAGTGCTCGACGTGCCCCAGCGAAGCGATTTCGGTGGACAACTCGTGAAGTCGGCGCTGTGCTCGTGCGAGTCGACCCCTTAGTTCGAGGATGTCGACGTTCAGTTGATCCCGCTCGGCCAATCGCCGGGCGAGCTCGTATTGAACCGATTTGGTCTTCATCTTTTCACGATACGCCCAGGACAATGGCAGCTCCTCTCGGAAAATGGCGTGGACGCGGGTAACGAGGTGTCGAATCCGCGGGCCCATCGCCCGCGCGAAGTTGAGCGCTCTGCCTCCCCGAGGGCACTGCGGGCGTCTGGCAGAGTGGCGGAAAGGGCTCGCGACGAGCCGCCAGCAGCGGTACGGGAGGTCGACGGTGAGTTCGCGGCGTACGACGTGTCGAAGCGCGGTCCTCGTTCCTGTCGCTGTGCTTGCCGCGGTAGCCGGGGCGCTCGCGTCATGCGCGTCCGAGGTCCCGGGTGTGGCTCAGCCCTCGAGCAGCATCGCGGCCGGAGTGCCCTCCGGCAAGGGTTTGTCGGCACTGTTGTTGGAGCCGTCCGACTTCCCGTCCAAATATCTGGCGATCGTGTTGCCGCCGCACGCTGTGTCGATGGCCGCACCGGATCTCACGGGTGTTCCCCAGGACGCCGTCGTCGATCCGTCGGAGTGTGCTCCGCCGACCCAGGACTACGGGCCGACCGGAACGGTGATGGCCGTGGGCACCGACAACGCGAGCCGGTCGACGATCACGGTGGAGCTCGCCAAGACAGACACACCGCTCGACGAACTCGAGCAGCAGACTGCGAACTGCGGTGAGATGACCGTAACGGCCAGCGGTGCCGAATCGACCGTCGCCACCGACATCATGCCTGCCCCGCCGATTCGAGCGGACGACACGCTGGCCCTGCGCCGCACGGTTCGATCCGGCAGTGACGGCGACAAGGTCACGCAGTCGATGCTCACGTTGATCGCGCAGGTAGGAGATGTCCGTGTGTCGGCAACGTTCATGTCCTTCGGACACGCCACGGCAGACACCTCGGCGCTCGACGACGTGTTCACGAAAGCGGTGCAGAAGGTTCGGTCAGGCTGAGCGCGGCAGCTAGCACACGGCTCCGACACCCTGCGCGGGTCCACAGCGCATTCGTCCGGCTCGGCTGCCCGTTTGTCCACAACCTGCCGCTCATCCACAGCCCGACCCATTGTCGCTGGTCGGTGAATTCGGGGGCTCCGGTGCGCGTTCAGAGTCAAGTGCATGACGACGTCCGCGTTTCCACACAGGTCCGGTTCCGACCCCACCGGCCGACACTTCTTGCCACCCGAGCAGCTCCGCCTGTGCGATCCCGGCGACCTCCTCGCCGCGATCCCCGCGCTCCTCGGCTTCCGTCCGGAACGGTCCATTGTGGCCGTGTGTTTGACGGATGATTCGACGGTCGGGGCCGTGATGAGGCACGACCTCGTGCTCGGAGGCGGTGATACACCGACTGCACCCATGTACGCGGCCGTGGACCAATTCGCTGTGGTATGCGAGCGTGAACAGGCCACGGGCGTGCTGGTCGTCCTCGTCGACGACCGATTCGCGGATCCTACGGACACGTCACGGGCCGAAGTGGCAAGTATCGTGTCGGAATTCGAGGACCTCCTGGATCGGACGTCCACCGAACTGCTCGATGTCTTCGTGACCGCCGACATCGGCGCCGGCAACCGGTGGTTCGGACTGCTGGGTGGGGGACGATACGGTGTGCAGTCGGATCCGGCGGCCTCTCATGTCGCCGTGGCGCAGGTCGTCAGTGGCCGGGTGATCCGGTCGTCCCGTGAGGATCTGGAAGCGACCGTAGAGGCAGGTCCGGTCGGCGAGCGGGTCCGCATCGCCGAACTCCTCGACGATGTTCGCGAATCCGCCGCGCCGAGAGGCGGATTCGTGGGACGCATCGACACCCGGGGTGATCGCCGCGAACTGGAATTCGTGCTGGCCCACATCGCACGGTTGCATTCGGGACAGGGAGTGGCCGCGCACGAATATGTCGAGCTGGCCCTGGCGCTGGACAATCTGGTTGTTCGCGACAGTCTTCTCGCGCTCGCCGTCAGCGCATATGCCGACGATGCCGAACAACTGTGGATTCTGCTGGCACGTCATCTTCCCGATCCCGAACGGGCCACCGCAGCAGCCCTTCTCGGGTACAGCGCGTACGTACGCGGCGACGGACCGCTGGCCGGCGTTGCCTTCTGCGCGGCACTGGAATCCGATCCTGACCATGCACTGGCCGCGCTCCTGGACAACGCCTTGCAGTCGGGACTTCGGCCGGCGTCGGTTCGGGAACTGGCCGGTCTCGGCTACGACTCAGCGCGGAAGATCGGCGTCACCCTGCCGCCGCCGATCGACACCTGAGAACAGCATCATCGCCGCGCCGCGTGGGACCTGTCGCCGAGTTGTTGCAGATAGGCCCACGCGTCGGCGACGATCTCATCGAGATCGGTGTGTTCCGGCCGCCATCCGAGTTCCGCGATGGCGCGGTCACTGGACGCGACGAGAATCGCTGGGTCGCCGGCTCGGCGCGGTGCGTCCTCCACCGGGATGGGCAGTCCGGTGACCCGGGCACAGGCCGAGATCACCTCGCGGACACTGAATCCCGCACCGCTGCCGAGGTTGTAGATTCTGTGACGGCCGTCGATGGACGACTCGAGCGCGAGCAGATGCGCCTCGGCCAGATCCAGAACGTGAATGTAGTCGCGGACCGCCGTCCCGTCCGGCGTGGGCCAGTCGGTTCCGAACATCGAAATCTTCTCGCGTTGGCCGAGCGCGACCTGAAGCACAAGAGGGATCAAATGCGTTTCCACGACCCGGTTTTCGCCGACCGACTTGTACGCGCCCGCCACGTTGAAATAGCGCAGGCTCGTCGCGGCGAACGAATGCGCCACTGCGTAGGACGTGATGGCATGGTCGATGGCGAGTTTGGTGGCTCCGTATGGATTCGTGGGACGGGTCGGATCCGCTTCGGTGATCGGCGAATGCGCCGGCTCACCGTACGTGGCGGCCGTCGAGGAGAAGACGAGCCGCCGCGTTCCCGAATGCCGCATGGCTTCGAGGAGTTCGAGAGTGGTGACGACGTTGCCGCGCCAATACTTCTCCGGGTACTCCACGGACTCGCCGACGAGCGACTGGGCCGCGAAGTGCAGCACACCGTCGAACCGGGGAGTTCCGCTGGTCCCGAGGACATCCACGGCGACGTCGGCGACGTCACCTTCGATGAACTCGGCACCGAGCGGCACCGCGTCGGCATTGCCCGTGGACAGGTCGTCGATGATGACGACCTCGTGTCCCCGCTCGAGCAACACAGTGCTGCACACACTGCCGACATAACCGGCGCCGCCGGTGACGAGAAGTTTCATCGACTATCCCTGGACCTTCACCTGGACGGCGTGCGCCATCTCTTCGGAAAGGTCGAATCCGCTGTGACCGGGCACGGTGATCGTGACCGATCCCGGTTTGGTCTCGACCGTCACGCGGGCGTCCGGAACCACGCCTGCCTCGCGCAGTTGACCGATGACATCGGGATCCGACTGAACGTGCTCGGCGAGGCGCCGCACGACTACAGCTGTCGGCTTACCGGGAGGAACGTCCGTGAGACGGATGAGTGTCTCCGGCGCGTCCACCGGGCGTTCGAGGCCGAGCAGGGCGAGTCCGGGAATCGGATTTCCGTACGGCGACGTGGTGGGGTTGTTGAGCACCTCCACGAGCCGCCGTTCGACCTCTTCACTCATGACGTGCTCCCAGCGGCACGCCTCGGCATGGACCTCTTCCCACTTCAGGCCGATGATGTCGACCAGAAGGCGCTCCGCCAGTCGGTGCTTGCGCATGACCGACACCGCAAGTTCGCGCCCCTTCTCCGTCAGTTCCAGATGGCGGTCACCGGCGACCAGGAGAAGGCCGTCGCGTTCCATCCGGGCGACGGTCTGGCTCACCGTCGGGCCGCTCTGCTCCAGTCGTTCGGCAATCCGTGCTCGAAGTGGGACGACGCCCTCTTCTTCCAAGTCGTAGATCGTCCGGAGGTACATCTCCGTGGTGTCGACCAGATCCTTCACACTCACACCCCTTCGTCCTTGCCGATTCTACCGGTCATCGGCCCTCACCGGCGCGCTCCCTCCCGGAGCGCGCTCAGCCGGGCCCCGGGAGGGGTCTGCTCGCGCGGTCCCCGGGCCGCGGGAGGGGTCTGCTCGCACGGTCTGCGGAGGACCAGTAGCGTGAGTTCATGACCGCGTCGTTCAGTTCCGGGGAGGATTCGGCTGCAGTGGTATCGAACCGTGTAGTCGTGTGGAGTCCGGACTATCTCAGCTACCGGTGGAGTGCGGACCACCCTATGAATCCCACTCGGCTCGAGCTCACCATGTCGCTCGCGCGTGCGTTGGGAACGCTCGAGGGTGTGGAGTTGGTTCGTCCCGACGCGGCCGCCGACGCAGATCTTCTGCGCATCCACACCCCCGGATACGTCGAGGCGGTCAAGCAGGCCGGGCACTCGCAAGCCTCGGGCGTGCTCGGCGCGGACGCGCCGTACGGGCTCGGTACCGAGGACAATCCGGTGTTTCCGCAGATGCACGAGGCGAGTGCCATCCTCGCCGGCGGCTCTCTCGCTGCGGCCAAGGAAATCGCATCGGGGCGCACACGCAGGGCGGTGAGCATCGGCGGGGGAATGCACCACGCGATGCCCGGCTGGGCGTCCGGCTTCTGTGTGTACAACGATGTCGCCATCGCCATTTCCTGGTTGCTGGACAACGGGTTCGACCGCATCGCCTACATCGATGTCGACGCGCACCACGGGGACGGTGTCCAGCACGCTTTTGCCGGCGATCCACGTGTACTGACCATTTCGTTGCATCAGCATCCTGCGACGTTGTGGCCCAATACCGGGTGGTCCAGCGAAGTGGGCGAGGGGGCGGGGGAGGGTACCTCGATCAACCTTCCGGTCCTTCCGGGCACGGTGGATGCACTGTGGCTCAGAGGGTTTCACGCCATCGTTCCCGGGGCGATCGCGGCGTTCCGCCCGCAGATCGTGATCAGCCAATGTGGTGTCGACAGCCACCGTGAGGATCCGCTCGCCGACCTGTCACTGACGGTCGACGGTCAGCGTGCAGCGTTTCTCGCGATGCGTGACCTTGCGGATCGGTACTCGGAGGGTCGCTGGCTGGCTGTGGGCGGCGGCGGCTACGGGCTCGTGCGGGTGGTTCCGCGGTCGTGGACACACCTCATCGCCGCGGCCCTGGACCGCGAGATCGACACCGGCACCGCAGTACCCGAGGTGTGGCGCGAGCAAGCGTCTGCGCTCGCACCCAGTGTCGACCTACCCGAGACGATGGGTGACGGTGGCGAGGTCGCCTACCTGCCCTGGGATGGACCGGGAGGCACACCGGAAACAGGAAACGCTTCGGTCGACCGCGCACTGACCCGCATCGACTCCGCAGTCATCGCCACCCGCCGGGCCTGCTTCCCGCTACTCGGCCTCGATCCGGAGGATCCTCGTGACTGAATCGACGGACGGCGCTCCCGATTCGGCGCACGACTACCCGCATCACTGGGTGGTCGATGTGCTGGCAGCGGACGGCGGCGCGGTGGCGCTGCGGCCGATCGTGCCGGAGGACGCCGAGAAGCTCGTCGCGTTTCACGCGAAGTTGTCCGAACGTACCCGCTACCTACGCTATTTCGGCCCGTACCCCACCATGTCCCAACGCGACATCGTGCACTTCACCACCGTCGACCACAAGAATCGGGTGGCATTCGTGGTGGTGCTCGGCGACGAGATCATCGCCGTCGGGCGGTACGAACGGCTCGTCGGTGAGGGTGACGGCAAGTCGGCGGAAGTGGCATTCGTCGTCGCCGACGCGCACCAGGGACGGGGACTCGGGCCGATCCTCCTCGAGCATCTCGCCGGGGCCGCAGCAGAAAACGGGCTCACCATGTTCGTCGCCGAGGTCCTCGCGGAGAACCGCAACATGGTCACGGTGTTCCGCGAAGCGGGTTATCAGGTCAGTCGCAGCTACGAGGGCGGAGTGCTCAAACTCGAGTTCGCGATCGACCCCACCGAAGCCATGGTCTCGGTGCGCAATTCCCGGGAGCGGGCGGCCGAGGCGCGCAGCATGCGGAACGTGCTCAGTCCGCGGTCGGTTGCGGTGATCGGTGCCTCCACAGACAGTGCCAAGGTCGGGCACGCCGTGCTCACCAACCTGCTGCGGGCCGGGTTCACCGGCCCCGTGTACCCGGTCAATGCTGAGCATCGTTCCGTCCAGGGTGTGCGGGCCTACCCGACCGTCCGCGACATTCCCGACGAGGTGGATCTCGGCGTGGTCGCCGTCCCTGCCGAGTCGATCAGCGCGGTTCTCGACGACTGCCTCGACAAAGGCGTCAAAGCGCTCGTCGTGGTCTCGTCCGGATTCAGCGAAACCGGGCTCGACGGAAAGCAGTCCGAGAGGCGTCTCGTACACGCGGCGCGGGCGCACGGGATGCGGCTCATCGGGCCCAACGCACTCGGAGTGGCCAACAACGACACCACGGTGTCCCTCAACGCCACGCTGGCGCCCGTGCTCCCGAGCCCTGGCAACGTCGGATTCTTCTGCCAGTCCGGTGCGCTCGGAATCGCCATCCTCGACGAGGCTGCCCGCAGTCGAATCGGCTTGTCTGCGTTCGTCTCGGCCGGCAACCGGGCTGACGTCTCGGGTAACGATCTCCTGCAGTATTGGGATTCCGATCCTGCTACCGAGGTGGTCCTGCTCTACCTCGAAAGTTTCGGCAACCCACGGAAGTTTTCGCGCATCGCTCGCCGCGTCGCCCGCAACAAGCCGATCGTCGCGGTGAAAAGTGGCCGGCACGCGGTTCCCCCGGCCCTGGCGGCCACGGGCGTCGAAATGGACGATTCGATCGTGCGGGCACTGTTCGAGCAGGCCGGTGTCGTGCAGGTGGGGTCGATTTCCCAGCTGTTCGACTGCGCCCTCCTGTTCGGGTATCAACCGCTGCCTGCGGGGCCGCGGCTCGCTGTGGTCGGAAATTCCACCGCCTTGGGGGTGCTGGCCGCTGACGCGGCGCGCAGCGAAGGCCTGCACGTCGGCGACCCGGTCGACCTCGGACCGCAGGCCGGACCGGACGAATTCGCCAGTGCCGTGCGCACGGCGCTGTCCTCGGCCGACGTCGACGCGGTCATCGCGGTCTTCGTTCCGCCCGTGGCCATACCTGTCGAGCCGTTCGCCCAGGCGCTGAAGGAAGCCGTCCGCGATGCCGACAAGCCGGTTCTGACCACGTTCCTCGCAGCGGAGGGCGTCCCGGACGTCCTCGCGGTGCGGGGCGAGGACGGACATCCCACGCGTGGCTCGGTGCCGTCCTATCCGGGACCGGAACGGGCCGCGCTGGCGCTTGCGCGCGCCTGGCGGTATGCCGCGTGGAAGAGCAAACCCGCATCCAAGGTCGTGCGACCCGCCGGGATCGACCCCGAGAAGGCGAAAGCGATGGTGGACACCTGGCTGTCCACGTCGTCGGGGCGGTGGCTGTCCGATTACGAGGCGGCGCAACTACTCGCGTGTTACGGAGTCGAGGTGGTGGAGTTCCGCTCGGCCACCACCGAGGAAGAAGCTGTTGCCGCGGCCGGCGAACTCGGCTACCCGGTGGCGGTGAAAGCGACCGGTGAGCAGTGGCGCCACCGCCCCGACCTCGGGGGTGTGCGGCTCGACCTCGTCGGCCCCGACTCCGTTCGGCTGGCATACCGCGACCTGGCCGCGGCATCCGGTGAACCCCTCCTTCACGTGCAGCGAATGGCGACGAAGGGAATCGGCTGCGTGGTCGGCGTGCAGGACGACCCGTCGTTCGGCTCACTCATCTCGTTCGGGCTCGCCGGCGTGATTTCCGACCTCCTCGGGGACCGCGCGTACCGGGTGCTGCCCCTCACCGAAGACGCGGCTACCGAACTGATCGATGCGCCGAAGGCTGCACCGCTGCTGTCGGGCTACCGGAGTGCGGTGCCGGTGAACAAGTCGGCGCTCGTCGATCTGGTCCAGCGGATCTCCGCGCTCGCCGACGACCTCCCCGAGGTACGGGAACTGGCCTGCGAACCCGTACTCGCGTCCGCCGAGGGCGCTCAGGTTACCGACTCACGGGTGCGCATCGGTCCGGAACCGAGTTTCGCCGACCTGGGGCCACGCAGGCTCCGTTAGATGCGACGCTGCCGGCGCCGGTCTCGAAGACCGGCACCGGCAGCGGGTAGACACAAATCAGTCGGTGCAGAGCGAAGGATCAGCTGGCGTAGGAACGCAGCCGCTCCGCGCGATCACCCTGACGAAGCTTGCCCATCACTTCACGCTCGATCTGGCGGACCCGCTCGCGTGAGAGCCCGAAGAGCTTGCCGATCTGATCGAGGGTGCGCGGCTGACCGTCGTCGAGTCCGTACCGCAAGCGGATCACCTGCTGCTCGCGTTCGTCGAGAGTGGCCAGAACGCTGCGAACGTCGCTGTGCAGAAGACCGGCGATGACCGCGTTCTCCGCCGACGTGGCTTCCGAATCCTCGATGAAGTCGCCCAGAGGAGCTTCTTCGTCGTTGCCGACCGGCATATCCAGGCTTACCGGGTCGCGGCTGTGGTCGAGGAGATCCGCGATCTTGTGGGCCGGAATGCCCGACTCCTCCGCCAGTTCGTCGTCGGTGGCCTCACGGCCGAGTTGCTGGTGCAGTTCACGCTTGATGCGGGCGAGTTTGTTCACCTGCTCGACGAGGTGCACTGGCAGCCGGATGGTGCGGCTCTGATC
The DNA here is from genome assembly GCF_018343855.1 of Rhodococcus sp. USK13. Classification (NCBI taxonomy): domain Bacteria; kingdom Bacillati; phylum Actinomycetota; class Actinomycetes; order Mycobacteriales; family Nocardiaceae; genus Rhodococcus; species Rhodococcus sp. USK13. The sequence continues at coordinate 3,897,086 of NZ_CP069242.1, forward strand.
GGCCATGCCCCGGGTGATCGCCTGACGGATCCACCACGTGGCATACGTCGAGAACTTGAAACCCTTGGAATAGTCGAACTTCTCCATCGCCCGGATCAAGCCCAGGTTGCCTTCCTGGATGAGGTCGAGCAAGGGCATGCCGCGGCCCGTGTAGCGCTTGGCCAGCGACACGACGAGGCGAAGGTTCGCCTCCAGCAGGTGCGCCCTGGCCGACTGTCCGTCGCGGACGATCGTTGCAAGGTCTCGCTTCTTCGCGGGGGACAGTCGCTTGCCGGTCTCGAGAACATGCGCGGCGTACAGCCCAGCCTCGATTCGCTTGGACAGCTCCACCTCGTCTGCGGCAGTCAGCAGAGCGGTGCGGCCGATCCCGTTCAAGTAGACGCGGACCAGGTCGGCAGCCGGGCTCTGGGCGTCCAGATCGGCGGCGCTGGGGCGAATGCGAGTAGTGGTGCTGGGGCTTGTCATGACTTGCCTCCTCATCGGTGGTGTCTCATAGGGAACAACGCTCCGACGGGCACGGAAAGTTCCCGGACACTTTTCGGTAGGAGGGCTCTGACCTGCGACTTCGTGCGTTCGGTCCTGAGAAGTTGCTGAGAACACGTATAAGGGGAACCGCACGGAACCCCAGCGGCTACACCGGCAGCACCAAACCGTGCCGCACGAGAGAGTGCACGAGCGGTATCGCCGACTCGGCGAGGTCGGCGGCAACCATGTCGTGGGCGGCAGCCAGGAGATCGATCAGTTCTCCCAGAACGAGACCGTCGCTCCGCATTCCCGCGACGAGGGAGGCGACCAGGTCGTCGATCTCGTGCTGCCATGCGGGACCGTTCCCGCGATGCAGTCGTGCGACCACCTGAGTCCACCCCTCCTCACCGGGGAGGAAGACCCGCTCGAGCGCTGTGCTCTCCTGCACGTGGAAGCGGGCCGTGAGCACGTCGTTCTCGCGCAACCACGCCACCCGGTCGAAGTAGGCGAGCGCCTCCGCCCCCAGCGGATCGTCGAAACCGTGCGTGAGATCCTCGGCCAGGAGGTCGGTGGGCGCGTCGGTCCGACGCAGGTAGACGAACCCGAATCCGACTCCCTCGACATCGGCGCTCTCGAGGTGATCGAGCCACTGCTCGGCCGTCGCGGCGGCAGAGGGATCCTTGGTGTCCAGTCCACCGTCGCGCATCCAGGTGCCCACGTAGAGGGCTGGGTCGGCCACGTCCCGCTGGACCACCCACGCGTCGATGCCGTGTGCGGGCAACCATGACGCCACCCGGCTCCGCCAGTCCTCTCCCGCGACGTGGACCCAGGACGCGAGGAGCGCGGCGGTGCCGCCGGGAGCCAGGTAGTCGGGAGACCGGGAGATCATCAGTTGGCTCGCACCGTCGAGGTCGAGGCCGGAGTCGCGATACGTGCGGCCCACTGTCGCTCGGCTGACGACGAACGGCGGATTCGCGACGACCTGGTCGAAAGTGCGGCCCTCCACCGGCTCGAACCACGACCCGGTCAGCAGTTCGACCTCCTCTTCGTTGAGGGCCATCGTGACGGCTGCCAGATCCACCGCCCTGACGTTCAGGTCGGTTGCGGTGACCGACTGCGCATAGGTCGTTCCGTGCAGGGCCTGGATGCCACACCCCGTTCCCACGTCGAGGAGAGACCCGACGGGCGCCGCCGGGGTGGCCTGCAACAAGGACAGAGAGGCGTGGCCGACCCCGATGACGTGATCGACCGCAGTCTCGCGGGGGCGCATCGACCCGTCGAGGTCCGAAAGCACCCACCGATTTCCGGAGCCGGTATCGATGGGCCGGAGGTCCAGTGCCGCGCGGACGACACCGGCATCGCTCTCGAGGAGACCCGCGTCGACCGCCGCCTCGACGCTCAGCGGGTGGAGTGCGGCCGCGACCTCGGCGGTCGGGCAGTCGTCGCCGAGAAGGAACAACCGGATCAGTGTTCCGAGTTCACCGCAGCTCGCGCTGGCCCGCCGGACCGGGACGGGCTCGTTGCGGCCCAGTGCGGCATGGATGTCCGGGCCCAGCGTGTCGAGCAGGGTGTCGGTGTCATACCGGTTGCGAAGGAGAGCTTCTCGCAGGGGAGCGCAGATCGACAGCAGTGTGTTGCGGTTCACCGGTGCATTGTTGCAGGTCGCGCTCCGGTGTCAGCCTTCGATCGTTCGGTGCGGCGGCGCAGGCAGAGCGGTGGTGTCTCGATGGTCGTACCGACTCGGTTCGTCCTTGGTGCGCGGGGGCCGGTCGTTCGCGATGAGGACTGCGATCCACGGCAACGGGATGGACAGACCGATGATCGCCATGGAGATCCAGGCATTGCCCCAGATGCCGTAGGCCGCCGCGGAGAAAATAAGTGCAGGGAAGCGGAACGACATGATGATCAAGTACTTGCGGACACGCGCGCGGTGCTGATCCTCGATGGATCGCGCCGCTTCGGTGATGAGAACCGGGTTGTTCGGTGAGCCGGCTTCGCCTGATGCGCCGAACCCTGCACTTCGGGCCATGCCTCCACTGTTCCACTGTCGGGGAGCAAATGCACACGGCGGGTCGTGGGGGTGGGATCCTCGGGCCGTTGCGGCATTATTGAGGGGTGAGCACTCAAACAAAGGAACGGCCCGACGTCACCACTGACGAGTCGACCGATGACGACACCCCGAAGTTCTTCCATTACGTGAAGAAGAACAAGATCGCCGAGAGCGCTGTGATGGGCACGCACGTCGTCGCGCTGTGCGGTGAGGTCTTCCCGGTCACCAAGTCCGCGAAGCCGGGATCACCCGTCTGCCCCGATTGCAAGAAGATCTATGAGGGGTTGCGCAAGGGCGAATGAGGCGTCGACGGTTCACGCAGACCGGGGGACGCGGGGGTTTCGTCCCGTAGGACCCCGTCTTCCGGGGCGCTCTCAGGGCTGCCCTCTCCCGGGCTGCCGTCTCGGGGACGGTTTGGTGTGGCGTCCCCGTCGGAGGCCTCATGTCTTCCGCCTTGCCGATTGCGGTCGCCGATGATGTTGATCGGTCCCGTGGCGATGCGGCGGGTGAGGTTGGTCACCGGACCCGCCGAGGGGCTATCGGCTTGGGCGGCGATCCAGTCCCGCATCTGATCGATGCGAGTCGCGCGGGCCGGCCAGAACTCCTGAATCGTTGCGTTGAACTCGGCGCCCAGAACCACGGCGAAACCGAGGAAGAACGTGAAGAGCAAGAACGCGATCGGGGCGGCGAGCGCCCCGTATGTGTATCCGGTACCGGTCGCCCAGCTCAGGTACCGCCGCAGGCCCGTGCTGGCGGCCAGGAAGAAGACTCCCGCCACGAGTGCGCCGCCGAGCAGGCGGTGCCAGGGCAGCGACTTCGGCAGCGCCACCTTGTACAGGGTGGTCAGGCCGATGATCATGAGCAATCCGACACCCGGGTAGTAGAACGTGTCCACGACTTCCGTTCCGATGGTGCGCCACGCCTCGGGCAGGACCTGGCCGACAAGGGTAGGTCCCAGCGCCACCAGCGGCAGGGTGAACACCGCGAGGACGAGAAAAGCGACGTAGAGCAACAACGCGAAGACCCGCTGCCAGACGGGGTGGCGTGCCTCCTGCTGCCCGTGTGCCTCCACGATCGAGTCCACGAACGTCGAGATTGCGGACGACCCGGCCCACAGCGACAGCAGGAAACTCAGGGATACGATCTCCGGGCGACCTTGACGCAACACGTCGCCGACAGTGGGGCGGATGATCTCCTCGACCACACTGTCGCTGAATACGGTTCCACTGAAGGTGATGATCTTGGACTGGATGATGTCGACAGTGTCCGGCCCGAACCATCCCCCCACGTAACCGAGCATTCCGAGCAGTCCCAGCAGGAGCGGGGGCAGCGAGAGGGTCTGCCAGAACGCAGCGGTCGCCGCCTTGGCGAAGATCGAGTCGTCCCACGCCTGGCTCGCTGTGTGCGTGATCACGCTCAGCGTCCGGTGTAGCGGATGCCACCGCGCTCGGTGTCGGGCGGCGCCCTTGTCCGACGCCTTCGCGCGCGTTTCGCTCATGATTCCTCCAGCATCCCTGACGACACGCCCGGTTGCCCACCGCTGCCTTCCTCGTGTCGCAAAGAATCTGCCGCTGCCGGGCGCCGCGAATGCGGTTCGAGTCGGACTCGGACGCTAGGCTCCTTGACGGACAGCACCCGCGGGGCTGGACCGGAACACGTCGGACGGACACACGAGGAGTGCAGCAAACAGTGCCATGTCAGCGGAGGGCCGCCAGTGAGTGCTGAGACCGTAGGTCCCGGGGCGGCGCAGATAGTGGGCACCGAGGCATATCTCGCTCAGACCGAACCAGCTCGACCGGCGGCGGGGTCACTGCGCGCTTGGCAGCGTCGTGCCCTGGCCAAATACCTGTCCACCGGTCCGCGCGATTTCCTCGCTGTCGCAACACCGGGTGCCGGTAAGACGACGTTCGCGCTGCGGGTGGCGTCGGAACTGCTGCGGGACCGCACGGTCGACCAGGTGACGGTGGTCGCACCCACCGAACACCTCAAACACCAGTGGGCCGAGTCGGCAACCCGCAACGGGATCGCCCTGGACTCGTACTTCTCCAACTCGACCGGGCAGACCTCGAGTGATTACCAGGGTGTGGTGGTCACCTACGCGCAGGTGGCTTCCCACCCGTTCAAGCACCGGGTGCGCACCGAGAGCCGGCGCACGCTGGTGATCCTCGACGAGATCCACCACGGCGGTGACGCGAAGAGCTGGGGAGATGCGATCCGTGAGGCGTTCGGTGATGCCACGCGCCGCCTTGCGCTGACCGGAACGCCCTTTCGAAGCGACGACAGCGCGATTCCTTTCGTCACGTACGAACCCGACCGAGAGGGGCTTCTCCGGTCGAAGGCCGATCACTCGTACGGATATTCCGATGCGCTCGCCGACGGAGTCGTCCGGCCGGTGGTGTTCCTCGCATATTCCGGTGAGGCCCGGTGGCGGAACAACGCGGGCGAGGAATTCTCGGCTCGACTGGGCGAGCCCCTCAGCGCGGAACAGACTGCGCGTGCCTGGCGGACCGCGCTCGACCCTGCCGGTGACTGGATTCCGGCTGTGCTGCACGCCGCCGACACCCGGCTCGGACAGCTACGTGCGGGTGGTATGCCCGACGCGGGCGGACTTGTTATCGCCACCGATCAGACGGTTGCCCGCGCGTATGCCCAGACGTTGACGGCCGTGACCGGCGAAGAACCGGTCGTCGTGCTCTCGGACGACCCCACGGCCTCCAAGCGGATCGCGGAATTCGGCGCAAGTACCCAAAAATGGATGGTCGCCGTCCGGATGGTGTCCGAGGGTGTCGACGTTCCCCGCTTGGCCGTCGGTGTCTACGCCACCAGTGCGTCCACCCCCCTCTACTTCGCGCAGGCGATCGGACGGTTCGTGCGGTCGCGGCGCAAGGGTGAGACCGCCAGCGTCTTCCTTCCGTCGGTGCCGGTTCTTCTTGACCTTGCCAGCCAGCTCGAGGCACAGCGAGATCACGTACTGGGTAAGCCGCATCGGGAGAAGGAAGGGTTCGACGACGACCTCCTCGCCGACGCGAACAAGCAGAAGGACGAGCTCGGGGAGGACGAGAAGGCGTTCACCTCGATCGGCGCCGACGCGGAACTCGATCAGGTGATCTACGACGGTTCGTCCTTCGGGACGGCGACCTTCTCCGGTTCGGACGAGGAGGCGGATTACCTGGGATTGCCGGGGCTGCTCGACGCCGAGCAGATGCGCGCGCTACTTCGTCAACGCCAGCAGGAGCAGATCAGCAAGCCGGAGGCCCCGCCCGTCGTTGCGCCACCGGTCCCGCAGGTCGCCGAGCGGGTGGCAGCAGCGGGGCAGCTTGCCCAGCTCCGGCGCGAGTTGAACAGTCTCGTCGCGATGCACCACCACAGGACAGGAAAGCCGCACGGCACCATTCACGGGGAACTGCGCCGAGTCTGTGGTGGACCGCCGACGGCCATTGCCACCGTCGAGCAGCTGACCGATCGGATCGCCACCCTGCGCCAGTGGTAGCTCGTGCACATGTGGGCGACACAGAAGAGACCGGCGAGTGCAGGCACTCGCCGGTCTCTCGGTCTGAAGAGGTGAGCCTGGGACGGGTCACCCGGGCTGACGTATCAGATTGCAGCTTCGGCTTCGGACACGATCGTGGCGTTCATCTCGCGAAGACGGTCTGCGTGCTCGTTGGCGTGGTGACCGCAGAAGAGCAACTCTCCTCCGGTCGGAAGTACCGCGCGAACGCGGGCTCCCGCACCGCACCGGTCGCACCGGTCGGCTGCGGTCAACGGGGGGCTGGTCAGTGTTCCGGGCATGACTCCTCCGTACTGGCTTTCGACTGGTGCCGAGTGCCTGGGGCCTTGGTCCGCCGCGTCGGGGTGGCGCGGTGGATCTACTCTGTCAGACGTTTGCGGTTTACGCGTTGTTCCCGTAGGCGTTTCTCAGTGTTGCATCACACACGAAACAGCTCGGAAACCTGCGCAACACCCCGTGACGAGGGCGAATATGAACAGACTTCGCGGTATGAGTTCGCTGACAGCTGATTCGCCGTCCCGCGTCGGAACGCTATTCTCGCCGAGTGAATTCGGAACAGGCGCTCGTGCACATCTGTAGCCGCGATGACTGGAATGAGGCGCTGGGAAGCGGCCGACGTATACCGGAGTCGTTCGGCGCCGACGGATTCATTCATCTGTCGACGCCGGCGCAGGTGCACCTGCCGGCCAACCGGCTCTTCGCGGGGCGCTCGGATCTGGTGATTCTGTGGCTCGATCCGACCGCTCTCGGCTCGCCGGTGCTCTGGGAGCCCGGTGTGCCGACCGACCCGTCCTCGATGCTCTTTCCCCACCTCTACGGGCCACTGCCGTTGGCTGCGGTCACCTCGATCGAGGACTACCGTCCCGGCGCCGACGGCCGGTTTCCCGCTCTGGTGTGACGGAACCGAAAGACCGCGCGGGTCGCCGAACACCCTCTCGCGCGCCCGACACCGCCGTGTCGCCCCGCGGGACTACCGTGGAGGCATGAACGTAGAAGTGACGCCTCTACCCGGAATCGGCGTACGCAAAGACTTCGTACTCGCCTCCGGTCGTCGTATCGGTGTCGTCAGCCATCGTGACGGTCGCACAGACCTGATCGTGTCGAAACAGGACGACCCCGACGCGTGCGCCGCGTCCCTGCCGTTGAGTACCGAGGAGGCGGCGGTCCTCAGCAATCTGCTGGGTGCGCCGCAACTGGTGGCCCAATTGGAAGAGGAGCACCGCGACCTCCCCGGAATCCGCACCAAGCAGCTCTACATCAAGGAAGATTCCCGGTTCGACGGGCGTCCGCTCGGGGATACGGCGATGCGTACCCGCACCGGGGTCTCGATCGTCGCGGTAATGCGGGCGGGCGAGGTGTACCCGTCGCCGAAGCCGGATTTCATGCTCACGTCAGGCGATCTTCTAGTTACCGTCGGAACCACAGAGGGACTGGACGCAGCGGCCAAGCTCCTGGCCAACGGCTGACAGTCCCGTGAACACCACCACGCTCGCGCTCATCGAACTGGGCGCGGTGTTTTTCGCGCTCGGGCTTCTCGGCCGCCTCGCCGCACGATTCGGCATGTCGCCGATCCCGTTCTACCTGCTGGGCGGGCTGTGCTTCGGGAGTGGCGGCTTCGTCCAGCTCGGAGACATCAGTGAGTTCAGCCATATCGCCAGTGAGATCGGAGTCGTACTGCTTCTGCTGCTTCTCGGCCTCGAATACACGGCCTCGGAGCTCGTCACCGGTTTACGCAGATCGTGGATGGCCGGTGTCGTCGATCTGGTTCTGAACGCCGCGCCGGGCGCGGCCGTCGCGTTATTCCTCGGCTGGGGGACCACCGGGGCGGTGGTGCTGGGCGGCGTCACCTACATCTCGTCCTCCGGCATCATCGCGAAGGTCCTCACCGATCTCGGCCGCCTCGGCAACCGGGAAACTCCGGTCGTGCTGTCCATCCTGGTGTTCGAGGACCTCGCGATGGCCGTCTACCTTCCGATCCTCACCGCGTTGCTCGCCGGGGTCAGTATTCTCGGTGGCCTCGAGGCAGTCGGCATCTCGCTGATAGTGATTTCGGTCGTCCTGGTGATCGCCCTGCGGTACGGACGCTACGTCTCCGCTGTGCTGGACAGCCCGGACAGTGAGACGTTGTTGTTGAAGTTGCTCGGCGCAGCCCTTCTGATCGCCGGGATCAGTTCGGCGATGCAGGTGTCGGCTGCGGTGGGGGCCTTCCTGCTGGGGATCGCGATTTCCGGTTCCACCGCGCACAACGCGAGCCGCGTCCTCGAACCCCTCCGCGATCTCTTCGCCGCCATGTTCTTCGTCGTGTTCGGTCTCAACACGGATCCGACGGCAATTCCCCCGGTCCTCGGCTGGGCCGTCCTTCTGGCGGTCACCACAGCGCTCACCAAGATGATCACCGGTGCGTGGGCGGCCAAGCAACAGGGTGTCGGCCGCCTGGGCCGCGCCAGGGCCGGGGTGGCGCTGATTGCGCGGGGGGAATTCTCGATCGTCATCGCCGGACTCGCCGTGGCGGCCGGTGCAGTCGAAAGCCAACTCGTCGCCCTCGCCACGGCCTACGTTCTCCTGATGGCGGTCATCGGACCCATCGCGGCGCGTGTGGTGGAACCGGTCGCCGAAGCATGGCTGCGAGTGCGCGCGAGCGCCTGAGGGCCCGACACCGGTCCCTACGACACGACGATGCCCCGGACTCGGAAGTCCGGGGCATCGAGTGGGATCTGTGCGTCTAGTCCAGGTAGTCGCGCAGCACCTGGGACCGGGACGGGTGCCGCAGCTTCGACATGGTCTTGGATTCGATCTGACGGATGCGCTCGCGCGTGACGCCGTACACCTGTCCGATCTCGTCGAGCGTGCGCGGCTGCCCGTCGGTGAGTCCGAAGCGGAGCCGGACGACACCTGCTTCGCGCTCGGACAGCGTCTCGAGTACCGACTGCAGCTGGTCCTGCAACAACGTGAACGACACGGCGTCGACGGCCACCACAGCTTCGGAGTCCTCGATGAAGTCACCGAGCTGGCTGTCGCCCTCGTCACCGATGGTCTGGTCGAGGGAGATGGGCTCACGGGCGTACTGCTGGATTTCCAGCACCTTCTCCGGCGTGATGTCCATTTCCTTCGCGAGCTCTTCGGGAGTGGGTTCGCGACCCAGGTCCTGGAGCAGTTCACGCTGGATGCGGCCGAGCTTGTTGATGACCTCGACCATGTGCACCGGGATACGGATGGTGCGTGCCTGGTCCGCCATGGCGCGGGTGATGGCCTGACGGATCCACCACGTTGCGTAGGTCGAGAACTTGTAGCCCTTGGTGTAGTCGAACTTCTCGACTGCACGGATGAGGCCCAGGTTGCCTTCCTGGATGAGGTCGAGGAAAGCCATGCCGCGGCCTGTGTAGCGCTTGGCCAACGACACCACGAGGCGAAGGTTCGCCTCGAGCAGGTGGTTCTTGGCGCGGTTGCCGTCACGGCAGATCCAGCTCATGTCGCGACGCTGGGCGGCGGGAAGCTTCTCGCCCGCGTCGGCGAGCTCCTGCATGATCTGCGTGGCATACAAGCCCGCCTCGATCCGCTTGGCGAGCTCCACCTCCTCCTCGGCGTTCAGGAGGGCGACCTTGCCGATCTGCTTGAGGTAGGCACGGACCGAGTCGGCCGAGGCCGTCAGTTCGGCGTCCTTCCGGGCCTGCCGGAGCGCCTCCGACTCTTCCTCGTCCCACACGAAGTCGCCGGATGCCTTGTCCTTGTCGGACGGCTCTTCGGCTTCGTCCTCCTCGCCGACTGCAACGACCTCGACGACATCGGACTCAACCTCCGCGAGGTCACCCTCGGTGATGTCGATGTCCTCGATGTCCGCGACATCCTCGTCGGGGCCGTCCTCACCGTCGCCGGTCTTGCCGGACGTGGCCTTCTTGCCGCCCGCCTTCTTTGCTGCTGCCTTCTTCGCAGGAGCCTTCTTTGCCGCCGCTTTCTTGGCGGGAGCCTTCTTGGCCGGAGCCTTCTTCGCGGGAGCTTCCTCGACTGCCGAAGCAGTTCCGTCGGCGGCCTGTGCGACTGGTGCTTCCGGTCCTGACTCTGAAGTCGAATCAGCAGTCTGACGTGTATCGGTGGCTGCCACGTACGCCCTTTCGTGACGGTGTCGTGCGGCGTCACGCCAGAGTGGTCATCCGGCGGAGAGGTCTACTGGTTTTGCCGGCGCGCAGCCGGGCTCTTCCATTGTAACGACCTATCCGAAACAGTTACGGAGCGATGCCCGTTTCGACCGCCAGAGCAGCGCCGACGATGCCCGCCGAGTTCAGGAGGGCAGCAGGTACGACGGTGGTCCGGTTGGTGAGATGGGGAATCCACTTCTCGTGTTTGCGGCTGATTCCGCCCCCGGCGATGAACAGATCCGGCCACAGGAGGTCCTCGAAGCGGGTGAGCACCCGGGACACCTCCACCGCCCACTCCTTGTAGGAGAGATCCTTGTCCTCTTTGACCGAGGACGCCGCACGATGCTCGGCTTCCTCTCCGTCCACTTCCATGTGCCCGAACTCGGTGTTGGGAAGCAGGACGCCGTTGTGGAGGATCGCCGATCCGATACCCGTGCCGAAGGTGAGGAGGATGATGACGCCCTTGGCGTCCCTGCCGGCGCCGAGGGCGTCCTCGGCGATCCCGGCGGCGTCGGCGTCGTTGAGGACGGTGACGCTCCGTCCGCCGAGCGCCTCGCTGAACAGTGCACGGGCGTCCGTACCGATCCACTTCTTGTCGATGTTCGCCGCGGACCGGGCGACTCCGCCGGTGACGACGCTCGGCAAGGTGATCCCCACCGGCCCGTCCCACGACGCTTGACGAACGATTTCGGCGACGGTGTCGGCGACGGCCTCCGGCGTGGACGGTTGTGGAGTGAGAATCTTGATGCGATCCCCGACCAGCTTGCCGGTCTCGAGGTCCACCACACCGCCCTTGACGCCACTGCCTCCGACGTCGACGCCGAACCCGGTCCTGGTCATCGCGTGTACTCCTCCGTGTCGACTGTGGCGTGCTCGGAAACGCTCCTGCTGATCGTCACACTAATGGGTCGTGCCGAGTTGGGTGGATGACACGGAGGCCCCACCGTGCCTCCAGCGGTGGTGGGAGGCAGGGGAAGTGTGATCCGATGGGTCTGTGCACGCACCCCAGAGTCGAGACACTGTCCGAGGCCACACCGCCCCCGATCCCCAGCATCTCCGCGAGGTTGCCGTGGCGGTGGCGCAGGAGGCCGCAGCTCATGTCCGCGCCCGGCGGCCCGAGGTTTTCGGGATCGTCGGGAGCCGACTGGGTTCCGGCGACTCGGTAGCGTCGAAGAGTAGTCCGACCGATCCTGTGACGGTGGTCGACACCGAAGCTGAACTCGTCATCCGGGAGCGCCTCGCGCAGTGGCGTCCGGACGATGCGATCCTCGGGGAAGAAGGTGGGGGAGAGGGGGATTCGCTCGACGGCGTGCGGTGGGTGGTGGATCCGATCGATGGCACGGTGAACTTCTTGTACGGCGTACCGGCCTACGCCGTCTCGGTGGCGGCGCAGATCGACGGGGTCTCGGTGGCCGGGGCGGTCGTCGACGTGGCGGCGCAGTCGACCTACTCCGCCGCGTCGGGCCGCGGTGCCACGATGACTGATGTGGACGGCCGGGTGAGCGAATTACGCTGCAACCCTGTCCGCGAGCTGTCGATGACTCTGCTCGCCACAGGATTCGGATACGGCGCAGGCAGGCGCGCCGTACAGGGCGCACTGATCGGCGACATTCTGCCGCGCGTGCGGGACATCCGACGCATCGGCTCAGCGGCGCTCGATCTGTGCATGGTCGCTGCGGGCCGGGTGGATGCCCACTTCGAACACGGGTTGAGCCCCTGGGACTGGGCCGCCGGATCGCTGATCGCCGCGGAGGCGGGCGCCCGCGTACGCGTCCCGTCACCGCACACCTCCAGCGCCGACGGGGAGATCACCGTCGCTGCCGCCCCCGGCATCGCCGACGCCCTCGACGCATTGTTCGCGGAGGTCGGGTGCGACCGGCCGATCCCGGAGTAACGGCCGCGGGATCAGCAGCGGGCGGTGCGAGCGGCCTTCAGCAGGTCGATGTCGAGTGGGGCGGGCTGCGTTCCCGGAGGAGGATCCTTCAGGGACCGCAACACCTCCTCGGCGTCGGTGTTCGGTGAGATCTTCCGGAAGTAGGTGCCGAGCGCGAGATCGACGGTGTCGTCGGTGCGTGCATCCTGGATCAGTTCCGCGCACGGCGCCACCAGCCAGACGGCGCTCGCGGCGGCGAGACCCTGAGGACCGAACCGCAGCTGCCCCTGACACTGCATGTTCTGGTCGAGGTAGATCGGGTCGTTGCCGGCTTGCACGTCGGGTGCGCTCGCGAAGCCGTAGTCGCTCAGCTGGGCGGCGACCTGGGCTGCCTGGCCGTGCTCACCGTTCGCGTTGAACACCCGCACCTTGGTGGCGGACAGGGCGGCCGGCTCGACGTCCCGGAGCGTCGACGGGTCTACCTTTTCACCGAGAGTCTGTTGCGGCGGGGCCCCCGGATCCGCCGGTTGCGACGCCGGCGCAGGAGCGTTGCAATCCACGGTGGTGGCGAGGTTTTCGTCCTCGCCCAGAATTCCCGCCCACACCACCGCGCCGAGTAGGGCGAGAACCGCGAACACCACGAGAATGGGCAACGCTCGCCGTCGCCGGAACGGACGACCGTTCTCGTCGCGCGAACTGCCTTCGGTGATCAGTGAAACCACAGTGTGCCTCGACCTCTCCTACGAACAGCGCTGGATACGTCCACCCCGTACAGCGCATCGATACAGGGCCCGGCCACACGTTGTGGCGCAGGTTCGGCACCTACCTTAGATCCCACCAGTGTCATATCTCCGTACCCGTCCCTTTTGTCGAATGTCACAACTTGCTGTGGGGTTGGTGACGATTAGCAGACAATTTGCGCGATCCGTTGATTCGGTTACGACTTTTGTACTCCCTTCGGCTACTGTCTGGCGGCCCCAGTCGTTAAATGCACGTACGACGAGGGCGGACAGAAGAGACGAAGTGAGGCGCACATCATGTCCCCGGGAGCTGGATCCGGGCACGTGGGCGGCCGCTGCGACGTTGTGCCGCCGCGGGTGTGATCTGCGCCGAGGCGGTTTTCGTGTGGACGATCGACCGACTTTCGTTCGACGGGCCCCGCGAGGCCGGGATACATGAAAGAAGATGAGGGGAAGACGACATGGCAACTGACTACGACGCACCGCGGCGAACGGAGTCCGACGAGGTTTCGGAGGATTCGCTGGAGGAGCTCAAGGCGCGACGCAACGAGGCTCAGTCGGCTGTTGTCGACGTAGACGAATCCGACACCGCGGAATCGTTCGAACTTCCGGGCGCCGACCTGTCCGGCGAGGAACTCTCGGTGCGGGTCATCCCCAAGCAGGCCGACGAGTTCACCTGTTCGAGCTGCTTCCTCGTGCACCACCGCAGCCGCCTCGCCACCGATGCAGGTGGAGTGCTCGTGTGCAGGGACTGCGCAGCCTGAGGTACGAGCGCATGCGACGGACGGTGGAATACCACCGTCCGTTTTATGTGCCGGGGGACTGATCCGGCCGTTGTGTCTGCGGAGCGAACCGTGCCGGTACCGCCGGTACAGGACCCGGTTCAGTGTCCCTCGGGGCGCACACGATCGAGAGCGGCCAGCAATTCGGCCGGCCGTCGGGTGCTGATCAACCAGTACGGAGTCGGATCCTCGGGATCGTCCAGGACGATCAGCACCATCGTCTTCACCCACACCCGGTGCTGCACGAAGGCGGCCGGGTCGAGCTGCCGTCCTAGTGCTGCGCTCTTCGCGGTGGCCGGAACCTCGGCAACCCGCGCGATGACATCGACCGGCAGGTGAGCCTGTCCGACTCGGAGGTGGACGCCGTCCGCCTCGTCGACGAGTTCGACTCTCGTTCTGCTGAGCCAGACCATTCCCCATATCGGGAGGGGAAGTAGCAGGACATAGGGCAACCAGGCACGAAGGCCGGGCGCACCCATGTGTACCTCTGCAGCCAGCAGTCCGGCGACGAAGAGGCCCGCGATCCACCACCAGACGGGTACCCAGAGGCGTTCCGAGTACAGCGTCGGCGAGGTGTGGTCGGTGGGCGCGGCTTCGGGCCTGGACGTTTCTGACACGCCACCAGGATAGTCGCTGCCTACGAGTAGGCTCGGTGCACGTGAGCGACCTATCTCCCGGCCTTCCTCTCGCAGGAACTGCAGCCCTTCCCCCCGTTGGCCTCCAGCGGTTGGATCCAGCCATTCCGGTACCGCGACGCGCGCACGACGGCGACGCCGGTGTCGACCTGTGCAGCACTTCCGATCTCACCCTCGAACCGGGTCAGCGCGCCCTCGTCGGTACCGGAATCGCGATCGCGCTGCCCTTGGGCACCGTCGGGCTGATTCACCCCCGGTCCGGTCTGGCCGCGAAGTCGGGACTGTCGGTGGTCAACACGCCCGGCACCATCGACGCCGGGTACCGCGGTGAGATCAAGGTCTGCCTGATCAACCACGATCGTGAGACACCGATCGAGATCCGCCGCGGCGACCGCATCGCCCAGCTGCTGGTGCAGCGTGTGGAGTTGGTGTCCTTCGTCGAGGTGGAGTCGCTCGACGACACCACTCGCGGCACCGACGGACACGGGTCGAGCGGAGGCCATGCCAGCCTCGTCGGCAACGCCAGAGAAGGAGCGTGATCATGTTCGGACGCCGCAAGAAGAACGAATCCGAGGAGGACCGTCCCGGCTTCTTCGACGACGCCGACGCGGCAATCCCCGCTGACGACTACGACGATGCCGAGGGTGACTACGACGCGATCGGCGATGTGGACGGCGGCCCCTACGACGCCGACGACCTCGAATCGGACGCCGACCTCACGGTGGGCGAGGTGGGGACCCGGCTCGATCTCGGGTCGGTGCTCGTCCCGATGCCTCAGGGCGCTCAGTTGCAGGTCGAGATGGCGCCCGACGGTTCTCCGCAGGCTGTTCATCTGGTCACCCAGCTCGGACGGATCACGGTCGCGGCGTACGCCGCACCCAAGTCGCCCGGCCAGTGGCGGGAAGTGGCCGGCGACCTCGCCGAGTCCCTGAGGGGCGACAACGCGGCGGTCAGCATCGAGAACGGGCCGTGGGGACGTGAGGTCTTCGCCGTGACGCCCAACGCAGACCTGCGCTTCATCGGAGTGGACGGTTACCGGTGGATGGTGCGGTGCGTCGTCGCCGGTCCCAGTGGCGGAAACACCGCCGACTCCGACCTCGTCGCCACAGCCCGGGCCATCTTGCGGGATACCGTGGTCAAGCGGGGAACCGAACCGCACCCGGTCCGGACCCCGCTCCCGGTCGTCCTGCCGCAGGCTCTCGCCCAGCAGCTCGCGGCGGCCCACCAGCAGCAGCTGGCTCAGCAGCAAGCCGCTGCCCAGCCTGCTTCTCAGCAATCCGGTGCGCAGCCCGCGACGGCTCCCGCGCAACCCCAGGACGGGCAGCCGGCACCGGCTTCGCCCCAACAACGGCGCGGCGAATCCGGCTCCGCGATGCAGCAGCTGGGCCGCTGACCACTCAGGGCCGGCGCAGTACCGAGTCCAGCCCGCGCAGGCTCGCGTATCCGAGTACGGCCGGGTCCACGCCGATGTCGTCGAGTGACACGGTCAACAGGCCCGCGTGCGGTAGCAGAGCGGCCCACGTCCGGGCCACCTCGATCGGGTGAACGGCGTCGTCGGTGGCCGCGGCGATCCCTACCGGCACGTCGATCCGTTCCAAATCGTCCTCGGCGGGACCGTGGTACCGCGACGCCTCGTCCAGGGCAGCCGGAAGATGCGGCCACTGCGACCGCCACGACTTCGCCAGTTCGCGGCCGAGCCAGGGCGGACTGGATGCGACCATCTCGGCGGTCACCTGTTCGAGGCCGTCCGCGCGTAGTCGGGCCGCCGTGAATCGTGCGCTCGCAGCCGCTGGCGCATCCTCGGCCGTTCCGGTCCAGGCTGGGAGAGCCGCCAGCACACCTGCCGCGTGTTCGTGGTGGGTCGCGGCCCACTGCAGCGCAACCGCGGCGCCGATGGAGACTCCACCGACCAGAATCGGTTCACCGGCCGCGGCGGCGGTGTTCAGTGCGTCCACGTAGCTTCCGACGACTCTCCGGGGGTCCGGGTCGACGGCCAGTGTGCGAACTCCGCGCCGGGCAAGAGGCTCGGTGAAGGCCCGTGCGACGAAGTCCGCGTCGGATCCCGTTCCTGGCAGGACCACGGCCGTGCGTGGCCGGAATGTCGAAGGCATGAGGTGATCTTGCCTGGTCCGTCACGATGCCACTGCGGTCGTGTGGTTGCCGCGAAGCATTGGGTCTACAGTGGCGATTACACAGCCCTACGAGCGGCGCGAAGATCTCGCGCCGCACATGCTCCAGGAGCGCGCAATGGCACCCGCCACGGCAGGATATTTTCGTCGGCTCACCCGCAGGCTCACCGAAGACCTCGATCAGCTGGACGCCGAGGAAATGGCCGAGACGTCTCAGGCGTCCGGCGCGCAGCGGGCCTGCGACTGCAGCCGCGGCGAGGAAGTAACTATGCTGGGCCGGCTCCGCAGCGTCGAGGCGTGTCCCAAGTCCGGCAACGCCAGCATCGAAGCGGAGTTCTTCGACGGCACCGAACAGGTCAAGCTGGTCTGGATCGGGCGACGCCGAATTCCGGGGATCGAACCCGGCAAAACCCTGTTGGTCCGGGGTCGTGTCGGTGATCGCGACGGCCAGAAGGTGATCTTCAACCCGTATTACGAGTTGCGGGGCGAATCGTAGGTCCCGGTTCGTGTGGCACTCTCGTCGAGTGACCGAAACGAAGCAGCAGTCCGTTCTCGAGCAGCTCGGCGGGTTCAGCGGACTGATCTATTCCACCCTGCCCATTCTCGTCTTCGTGCCGGTCAACGGAGTATGGGGTCTCGGTCCGGCGATCTGGGCCGCCCTGGGTGTTGCCGCGTCGATCCTCGTCTGGCGCATCATTCGCCGCAGTCCCGTCCAACCGGCCATCTCCGGCTTCTTCGGGGTCGGAATTTCTGCCTTCATCGCCTATCGCACCGGTGATGCGAAGGGCTACTTCCTCTTCGGGATCTACACCAGCCTCGCGTACGCTGCGGTGTTTCTCGGCTCGATCCTCGTGCGCTGGCCGATCGTCGGCATCATCTGGGGGTTCCTGAACGGCCACGGGAATCTGTGGCGTCGCCACCGGGGCGCCGTGCGGGCCTATGACGTGGCGACCGGGGCGTGGGCGCTGGTCTTCGGTGCCCGGTACCTCGTGCAGTCACAGTTGTACGATTCCGACCAGACCGGCTGGCTCGCCGTCGCCCGCATAGCGATGGGGTGGCCGCTCGCCGGATTGGCGCTGCTGGTGACCATCTGGGCCGTGCGGCGCGCCGATCGGATCGTCGAGCCGCGACCCACGGAGGCGGCCGAGCCCACCGATCATCCGGAGGGCGCGGTCATGCCGACCGACGACACGGAGGCGGGTGGACCCCGCGAGGATCCACGGTCGTCGTAGGCGGTCGCCCCGACCGCCTCATCCGCTTCTCCGCGAGCCTACGAGAGGCCGACAGCGGTCCGCAGAGCGTCTTCGACGTCGACTCCGGCGACGAAGAGAAGTTCGTCGCCGCCCTCGAGCGGGTCGTCCGGCTGCGGCACGATCACTCGACCACCGCGAAGAATGGTGACCAGCGCTGCGTCACGCGGCAACTGGAGCTTGCGCACGGCTTTGCCTGCAAGTGGGGTGTTGTCGGGCAGCGTGACCTCGACCAGGTTGGCCTGCCCTTGACGGAGGGTCATGAGGCGAACCAGGTCGCCGACCGACACCGCCTCCTCGACGAGTGACGCCAGCATGCGTGGCGTCGACACCGCCACGTCGACGCCCCACGACTCGTCGAACAGCCATTCGTTGCGGGGGTCGTTGACCCGGGCGACGACGCGGCGAACCCCGAACTCGGTTTTGGCGAGGAGACTGAGGACGAGATTCGCCTTGTCGTCGCCGGTGGCAGCGATCACCACTTCGTACGTTTCCAGGGTGGCGGCCTCGAGGCTGCTCAGTTCACAGGCGTCGGCGTGAACCCAGGTGGCCTCGGGTACGGACTCCTGCTCGATGTGTTCGAGCTTGCGCTCGATCAGCATGACGTCGTGTTCGCTGCGCACCAATTCCCGCGCGATGGAGCGTCCTACGGCACCCGCGCCTGCGATTGCGACTCTCATCGGCTGCTTCCGTTCGGGTGTTCGATCGTGAAATTTCTCACTGGCACTCAGTTCTCCGAGGGTGGGGGATTGCCCGCGAGAGCGACGGCTTCGGCGACGGTTCCGGACACTGCCGCGATATACACCTGATCGTCAGCCTGGAAGATCGTCTTGCGGTCGGGGAGGATGCCCGTTCCGAAACGGATGATGAAGGCCACCCGTGACGAGGTGGCGGCCTCGAGTTCGGCGATCGGCCTGCCAATCCAGTCCTCGTGGAGCGACAACTCGGTGACGGCAACGGTTCCCGAGGGGTCACGCCATTTGGCCGTCTGGCTGTCACGAGTCAGGGTGTGCAGGAAACGATCCGTCGACCACGGGACCGTCGCCACGGTGGGGATTCCGAGCCGCTCGTAGACCGCGGCGCGCTTCGCGTCGTAGATGCGGGCGACTACGCGCTCGACTCCGAACGTCTCCCGCGCCACACGTGCCGAGATGATGTTGGAGTTGTCGCCGGAAGACACGGCCGCGAAGGCCTCGGCCCGTTCGATACCGGACTTCACCAGTACGTCGCGGTCGAAGCCCATCCCGACGACCGTGCGTCCGGGAAAGTCGGGATCGAGTCGCAGAAATGCGGCCGGATCGCGGTCGATGACCGCGACGTCATGTCCGATGCGGGTCAGCGATCCGGCGAGGGACGAGCCGACTCGGCCGCATCCCATGATGACCACATACACCTGTTACTCCGTTCATGGACTTGTGGTGTCACGTCCCGAGCACGTGCATACCGAATCGAACCGTACAGTGCCCAGGCGAAAGAGCAACCGAGACACAGATCGCAATCCGGACACTTCGGTGGGCGACGGTCCAGTTTCTTCGCCGACGGCTTACGCTTTGCCAGTGTCAAAGCTCTCGACCGCCACCAAGCGGCTACTGCTCGGCAGACCCTTCCGGAGCGACAAGCTCGGGCACACGCTGCTTCCCAAAAGAATCGCACTACCGGTCTTCGCGTCCGACGCGATGTCCTCGGTTGCGTACGCGCCTGAGGAAATCTTCCTGGTGCTGTCGGTGGCAGGCATCTCCGCGTACGCGTACACGCCGTGGATCGGACTTGCCGTGGCCGCCGTGATGGCGGTGGTGGTGGCGAGCTATCGGCAGAACGTGCACGCCTATCCGTCGGGCGGCGGCGACTACGAGGTCGCCACGGTCAATCTGGGTCCCACTGCCGGCCTCACCGTGGGCAGCGCGCTGCTGGTCGACTACGTGCTGACCGTCGCGGTGTCCATCTCATCGGCAGCGTCCAACATCGGCTCGGCCGTGCCGTTCGTGGCTCAGCACAAGGTTCTCTTCGCCGTGGCGGCCATCGTCCTGCTCACCGCGATCAACCTTCGCGGCATCCGCGAATCAGGTACCACGTTCGCGATTCCGACGTATGCGTTCATCTTCGGCATGGTGCTGATGCTGTCCTGGGGGCTGTTCCGGATCTACGTTCTCGGCGAAGACCTACAGGCGGAATCTGCGGGGTTCGAACTCGCGGCAGAGGACTCCCACCTGTACGGCGTCGCCTTCGCCTTCCTCATCGCGCGCGCGTTCTCCTCGGGGTGCGCGGCGCTCACCGGTGTGGAGGCCATCAGCAACGGTGTTCCCGCGTTCCGTAAACCGAAGTCCCGGAACGCCGCCACGACGCTGCTCCTGCTGGGCACGATCGCGATCGTCCTCCTGATGGGCATCATCATCCTGGCGCAGAAGATCGGAATCGTCTACGCACACAATCCCGCTGCACAGTTGATCGGCGCGCCGACCGGCTACGAGCAGAAGACGCTCATCGCTCAGGTGGCCGAGACGGTCTTCGGTGGATTTCCCATCGGCTTCTACTTCATTGCCATCGTCACGGCGCTCATCCTCGTGCTGGCGGCCAACACGGCATTCAACGGGTTCCCGGTCCTGGGTTCCATCCTGGCGCAGGACAGGTATCTGCCGCGGCAGCTCCACACCCGTGGTGACCGGCTCGCCTTCAGCAACGGCATCCTGTTCCTCTCCGGTGCGGCCATTGCCTTCGTCGTCCTCTTCGACGCCGAGGTGACCAAGCTGATCCAGCTCTACATCGTCGGGGTGTTCGTCTCGTTCGTCCTGAGCCAGACCGGGATGATCCGGCACTGGACCCGGCATCTCGCCTCGGAGACCGATCCGCGGCAACGCCGTCGGATGCAGCGTTCGCGGGTGATCAACTCGATCGGTCTCACCATGACCGGCGCGGTCCTGATCATCGTGTTGATCACCAAGTTCGCGGCCGGGGCATGGATCGCCATCGTCGCCATGGTGGCCATCTTCGTGGTGATGAAGATGATCCGGAAGCATTACGACAGTGTCACTGCCGAGCTCGAGGAGCAGGAATGGGACGGTGTGCTGCCGAGCCGGACCCACTCGATCGTCCTGGTGTCCAAGCTTCACATGCCGACCATGCGAGCACTCGCGTACGCCCGGGCCACTCGCCCCGACACCCTCGAGGCGATCACTGTCAACGTCGACGAACCGGATACGCGGGCGCTGGTGCGGCAGTGGGAGAAGAGCGACATCGCGGTGCCCCTGAAGGTCATCGAATCGCCCTACCGTGAAATCACCAAACCGGTCCTCGACTACGTGCGGCGGGTCCGCAAGGATGCTCCGCGTGACGTCGTCACTGTGTTCATTCCCGAGTATGTCGTCGGGCACTGGTGGGAGCAGATCCTGCACAACCAGAGCGCGCTGAGACTGAAGAGCAGGCTGTTGTTCCAACCAGGTGTGATGGTGACCAGCGTTCCCTGGCAGCTGAACTCGTCGGAGAAGGCGAAGACGCTCGGCGTCGAGTACACCGCCGGCGCCACCCGGCGCGGGTACGACCCCGAAGAGAAGTGACGAATGGCAGTGTTGGACGGATGGCAGCGTTGACTGAGAACTGGACCGGCCGGCGCCTCGAGCTGACCCTCGGCAATCCTGGGCACGGTGGATTCGTCGTCGCACGGCACGAGGGGCGGGTGGTGTTCGTGCGTCATGGCCTGCCCGGGGAGCGGGTCATCGCGATCGTCACCGAAGATCGTGGCGGATCGTTTTGCCGCGCGGAGGCCGTCGACATTCTCGAGGGATCGCCGGAGCGGATTGCGTCGATCTGCCCGATATCGGGACCGGGAGGCGCTGGGTGCTGTGACATGTCTCATGCCCGCGTCGCCTTCCAGCGACAGATGAAGTCGCAGATCGTGGCCGAGCAGCTGCTGCGGCTCGCGCGGGTGGACCGGAACGTGGACGTGGAGGAACTGCCCGGCACCGGTGACGGAACCGGCTGGCGCACCCGTGTGCGGTTGGCTGTCGATGGCAACGGGCTGCCGGGATATCACCGATATCGAAGTTCGGGCATCGTTACCGACCTCGAGTGCCCGCAAATCGAGAGTGCTGCGTATGACGGCATCGCCGAGCACGAGTGGACGCCGGGCAGTGAGGTGCAGATCGTTCTCGACGGTGCCGGAGAGCGCCACGTTGTCGAGATCGCGCCCCCGAAGGTGTCGAAGACGGGACGCACGAGTCCCGGTCGACGGGGTGCCGCAGCGCGACGGGCGGCTGTCGCGGCGCCGCGAATCGAGCGGCTGTTCGAGGGGTCTGGGCGCCCGCGGGAAGGGGTACACCACCGAGAATGGACGCTGGCTGCCACCGGTTTCTGGCAGGCGCATCGTGGAGCGGCGCAGACGTATTCGACCGTGGTAGCGGAGTGGGCCGGTGTGACCGCGAGTGATACGGCGTGGGACCTCTACGGAGGGGTGGGTGTGTTCGCGGCAGCACTGGCAGGCGCGGGGCTCGTGGAGTCGGTGGAGTCCTCGAAGCAGGCTGTCGCCGACGGAAGAGCAGCACTGGCGGATCTACCGCAGGTCCGTTTCCATCCGGAGCGGGTCGAACGTGCGCTGTCCGAACTCGCGAGGCCGCCCCGGGTGGTGGTGCTCGACCCGCCGCGCACCGGCGCGGGGCGAGACGTGATCGCGGCGGTGTCGTCGGCAGGTGCCGAACGCATCGTGCACGTCGGATGTGATCCGGCGTCCTTCGCCCGGGACGTCGGTCTCTACCTCGGTGAGGGCTACCGGCTCGATACCGTCCGGGCCTTCGATGCATTCCCGTTGACTCACCACGTGGAGTGCATCGCCCTGCTCACGCGGTGACCGGACTGCAGCGGCGTGCCGCACCCCGACCTCCGTATAGTTCTCCCTGCAACAGCGGGACTAGGACGGGGATCGGATGTCGGTACAGCCAGATACAGCGCGGGCACTCGCCGATGCGGTACTCGCACTGGGGCGCTCCCTGCGTGCAGTCGTCTTCACGAGCGGTGAGACGGTGATCGCGCCCGCTCTGACGAGCGTGTTGTTCGTGCTGTCCACCCGTGGTGAGTGCCGGCAGAACGAGCTCGCCGCCGACCTGTGCGTCAGTCAGTCGTCCCTGAGCCGGCAGATCGCCGAACTCGTCGATGCGGGATACGTCCTGCGCACGGCTGACCCGCACGACAAACGCGCGTCGCGTATCCAAGTGTCGCCCAAGGGATTCGACGTCCTCCGCGAGACAACCGAACGTCGCGCGGAACGGCTGCGAGCCATGTTGGACGGCTGGTCCCAGGAGCAGGCATCGGCCGCGGTGACGTCGCTGCTGCAACTCAACGAGACGTTTACCGCGTCTGTGCAACAGCGAAACGGTCGCGTGCAGAGTGCTGCGCCGCCTCAGCGCCCGGTCCGGACCGAGAAGGACTAGACACCCGCTTCCGGCCGGTGCCGGGCACTAGGACTTCCGGTTGTAGAGGCGCATCGTCAGGGGTCCGAAGATGACAATGAAACCGGCGCACCAGCCGAAGACCACGACGAGGTCAGCCGACTGCACCGATCCGGCCATCAGTCCGCGAATGGCCGTCACCAGCTTGCTGATCGGATTGACCCCCACGAACGCTTGGAGCCATCCGGGCATCGTGGCGGGATCGACGAAGATGTTGCTGGCGAATGTCAGCGGGAACAGGATGAACATCGACACCCCCATCACCGCCTGCTCGGTTCGCATGAGCATCGCGAACATCGTCCAGATCCAGGACAGGCTGAAGGAAAACAGCAACAGCAGTCCGATCGACGCCGCGACTCCGACGATCCCGCCATCCGGTCGGAAACCCAGGATCAGACCGAGGATCAGGACGATGATCGAGGCGATCGTGTAGCGCACCACGTCACCGAGCAGGGCGCCGACGAGGGGCGACGGACGCCAGATCGGAAGCGAACGGAAGCGGTCGAAGACACCCTTCTCGATGTCCTTGTTCAGCGTCAGGCCGGTGTACATGGTGATCATGACGACGGTTTGAACGAGGATGCCGGGCAGCAGGAACTGGACGTAGGCGTCGGTCGATCCGGCGAGTGCCCCACCGAATAGGTACGTGAACATCAACGTGAACATGATCGGGAACATGGTGACGTCGAAGAGTTGTTCGGGAACGTGCTTGATCTTCAGCAATGCACGCCACCCGAACGACAGGGAGGTCGACCACGCAGTGGGACGCGAAGGGCGCGGTCCGGGCATCTTCAGGACGTCGGCGACCGCCTTCGTGGTGTCGGTGGTCCGGTCGGCGGTGGAGGTCATGACGCAGGCTCCTCGGTGGGTCGGCCGGTCAGGGAAAGGAATACTTCGTCGAGGCTCGGCTGCCCCAATGCAAAGGTGCTGACGGCGATTCCGGCGTCGTGGAGGGCGGGGAGTGCCTGCGCGACCCTTCGCGGATCGTCGATGCGGGCAGTCAGCGCCACGGGGTCGTTCTCCTCGGTCACTGGGACACCGAGTACGTCACGGAGCAACCTCGCTGCGGCCGGCCGGGTGTCCGCATCGGTGACGCGCACATGCAGAGCCCCGGATCCGACGGACGCCTTGAGTTCGCCGGTGGTGCCCTCCGCGATCACCTTGCCGTGATCGATCACGGCCACCCGGTCGGCCAACTGGTCTGCCTCGTCGAGGTACTGCGTGGTCAGCAGCACTGTCGTCCCGCCGGCCACGAGGGCGCGCACGATGTCCCAGACTTGGTTGCGGCTGCGGGGATCGAGTCCGGTGGTGGGTTCGTCGAGGAAGATCATCTCGGGTGTGACGATGATGCTCGCGGCGATGTCGAGCTTGCGACGCATCCCGCCCGAGTAGTTCTTCACCTGTCGATTTCCGGCCTCCTCGAGCCCGAACGCCGCGAGCAGCCGCTCGCATCGCGATCGCGCTGCCGCGCGCGAGTAACCGAAGAGGCGGCCGAGCAGCAGGAGGTTTTCGGTCCCCGTCAGATCCTCGTCGAGCGAGGCGAATTGACCCGTCAGCGATACCTTGCCGCGGACGGCGTCCGGTTCGGTGGCGACGTCGTGTCCGAGTACAGTGGCCGATCCGCCGTCGAGGGGCAGCAGCGTGGCGAGCATGCGGATCGCGGTGGTCTTGCCGGCACCGTTGGGACCCAGGACGCCGTAGACGCCGCCGAGGGGTACGCAGAGGTCGAGTCCGTCGACGGCGCGGGTGGAACCGAAAGTCTTGACGAGTCTCGTCGTCTCGATGGCCAGCTTCGTGGCTGTCAGCATTGCGCCCTGCCTTCGCATTCGAATGTCGTCGAATCCCGAGACCCCGAGCCTGTCCGATTTTCCCGATTCCGGCAAGCGGATTTCGGTATGCCGCTCAGGTGCCGTTCCCTTGCCTCAACAGCGACCGCAGCATGAGGTCGAGCTGTTCGTAGGCGCCCGACGCCAGTCGCTCGAGCAGCGCGACTTTCAGTGCGGGTTCCTTCGACGCCATGTCGGCGTACCGCTCGGGAGTCAGCACCGCGACGGTCACCGCGGTGTCGGCCCGGACGTCGTTGAGGAAGCGGGAATCGAGCATCATCGGCATCTCACCGAAACTCATCCCGGCTGACAACGTGATGATGCGGTACGTCGACCCCGACTGATCGGTGATCGTGGTGCTCACCTTCCCCGAGAGAATGAGGAAGAGCCCGGAGGCGGAATCCCCTCGGTGAACGATGTGCTCGCCGCGGTCGAAGGTTCGGATCTCGAGGTCGCGGGTGAGCCGATCGAGCTGTTCGGGGTCGAGTGCGGACAGGACCGGATGTTCGCTGACAGCGAGGGAGGCCGGCTGGCGAGCCGACCGGCAGTGCCGATCGAGGAGAACGTCTTCACACCACTGCACGGCGGCGTCGAGGTCGGCGAATACCCGTCCGGTGTCTCCCGCGAGGTCCGAGCGGGAGTTGCCGAGCAATCCGCCGGGGTCGACGAACGCCACGGCGCACCCGCGCTGGGCGAGCGTGCCTCGCAGGGTGTCGATCATCCGGCAGGCCACCCCGCTCACATCGTCGACTCGCCGGACGTCGACCACCACGACCTCGAGGTCCTCGTCGACGCCGCCGATCTCACGGACGGCGGTCTCCGCGCCGGCGAACAACAGATCGCCGTGCAGTTCGTAGATGCGGCTGCGTTTGCCGACATCGTCGAGGGTGGCCCGCTCGACCGGAGTGCGCCGCATGCGCGACGGGGCATCCGACACGGAGTAGCGGGCGCGGATCGCGGCGCGTGCCGCCCGGGTGACGTGAAGGAAATGCAACTCGAGTTCGGCCGACAGTGCCCTGCATGCCTCGACTCCGCGGACGCTGTTGCCGTGGGCATCGAGCCTCGGCGAGTAGATGGCGATGCCGATCTGGCCCGGCAGAACCGCCACGATCCCGCCGCCGACGCCGCTCTTGGCGGGCAGGCCCACCTCGTAGAGCCACTTACCGGCGCCGTCGTACATGCCGCAAGTGGACATCACACTCAGCACCCGCTCGACCAGGACCGGCGCGAGCACCGTGTCGTGCGTGACGGGATTGACCCCGTTGTTGGCCATCGTCGCCGCCATCAGGCTCAGGTCCCGGCAGGTCACGTCGATCGAGCACTGCCGGAAGTAGAGGTCTACCGCCTCGTCGGGGTCGCCCGTGATGATGTCGAACGAGCGCAGCATGTGCCCGATGGCGCGGTTGCGGTGGCCCGTGTGCGACTCGGATGCGTACACCGCCTCGTTGAAGGTGAGCTCTCGCCCCGCATACCGTGAGTAGGCCTCGCGGATACGTTCGAATCGCGAGTCCACGTCGGGGCCGGCCACCAACGACGCAGCAGTGATCGCACCGGCGTTGATCATCGGATTGCGCGGCCGCTCGGTCGTCGGGTCGAGGCTGATCTCGTTGAAGGGTTCCCCCGACGGTTCGACGTCGATCTTCTCCGCGACGGCCTCCGCGCCTCGGTCGGCGAGCGCGAGGGCATAGGTGAACGGTTTCGAAATCGACTGGATGGTGAACGGCAGGCGCGTGTCGCCCACCTCGTACACGTATCCGTCGACCGTGGCGATGCAGATACCGAACGAGTCGGGGGCCACGGCCGCCAGCTCCGGAATGTAATCGGCCAGCTCGCCGCCGCGGTTGCTGGAGGTCTCGGAGAAGATCTTCCCGATCAACGCGTCGACGACGGTGCTCATGAGACGACCCTAGAGCCTGACGACGGCGAAGTCGGGGGTTCCGAGGGGTGCCCGTGTGGCCGCAGTCGTGTGAACCCGGTCACGGCCGGTCAAGCGCTGTCGAGGATGCGGGCGTGTTCGGAGGACGCCTGTGTGCACATGGTGTGTCGCCCGGTCCCGCGGCTCCGTAGACTGGGTGCACTGTGACGTGACACGAAGCCACGACGCAGAGGCACGTAATGCGGCGTGCATCACGGAGGGAGCGATCTCGTTGGGTGTTCTTGCCCGTATCCAGACGCCTGACGATCTGCGTCAGCTGAACCCCGCGGAGATGAAGCAACTCGCCGCGGAGATCCGTGAGTTCCTGGTCCAGAAGGTATCCGCGACCGGCGGCCACCTCGGACCGAACCTCGGTGTCGTCGAGCTGACGCTCGCGCTGCACCGCACGTTCGTCTCGCCCGCCGACCCGATCATCTTCGACACCGGTCACCAGGCGTACGTTCACAAGATCCTCACCGGTCGCAAGGGCGACTTCGAGTCGCTCCGCAAGCAGGGCGGACTGTCGGGGTACCCCTGCCGCGCCGAGAGCGAACACGACTGGGTCGAGTCCTCGCACGCCTCCGCATCACTGTCCTATGCGGACGGTCTCGCGAAGGCATTCGAATTGACCGGCCAGGCCCGCCACGTGGTCGCCGTCGTCGGTGACGGCGCACTGACCGGCGGTATGTGCTGGGAAGCGCTCAACAACATCGCGGCAGGCAAGAGCCGATCGGTGATCATCGTCGTCAACGACAACGGCAGGTCGTACGCGCCGACGATCGGGGGTCTCGCCGATCACCTCGCCACCCTCCGTCTGCAGCCCGCGTATGAGCGGGTGCTCGACAACGGTCGCAGAATCGTCAAGAAGCTGCCGTGGGTGGGCCGAACCGCCTACTCCGTCCTGCATGGGATGAAAGCCGGTCTCAAGGACGCGGTCGCCCCGCAGGTCATGTTCACGGATCTGGGAATCAAGTACTTCGGTCCCGTCGACGGTCACGACGAAGCTGCCCTCGAGTCTGCGCTGCGCCGTGCCAAGGCGTTCGGGGGACCGGTGATCGTGCACGCCGTCACCCGCAAGGGCATGGGGTACGCACCCGCAGAGAATCACGTCGCCGACCAGATGCATTCGACCGGTGTGATCGACCCCCTGACCGGGAAGTCGACGGCGACGGCGTCCGCCGACTGGACCTCCGTGTTCTCGGCCGAGTTGATCGAGCAGGCCGGTCGCCGCGAGGACATCGTTGCGATCACTGCCGCGATGGCGGGTCCGACGGGTCTGGCAGCGTTCGGTGACGCCTATCCCGACCGGATGTTCGATGTCGGCATCGCCGAGCAGCACGCCGTCACCTCGGCGGCGGGGCTGGCACTCGGAGGCCTGCATCCCGTGGTCGCGGTGTATTCGACCTTCCTCAATCGTGCATTCGACCAGCTGTTGATGGATGTCGCCCTGCTGAAGTTGCCGGTCACCCTGGTGTTGGACCGCGCAGGGATTACGGGAAACGACGGGGCCAGCCACAACGGCATGTGGGACATGTCGCTGCTGGGCATCGTGCCCGGCATGAGGGTCGCGGCCCCGCGCGACGCCGCGACTCTGCGCGAAGAACTGGACGAGGCGCTGGCTGTCGATGACGGGCCCACGGCGGTGCGCTTCCCCAAGGGCACCGTCGGTGACGACGTGCCCGCTCTGAGCCGAATCGACGGTGTCGTCGACGTCCTGCGGGATTCCTCCGGCCGAAAGGATGTCCTGCTGGTGTCGATCGGGGCGTTCGCCGGACTCACTCTGGCCGCCGCCGATCGTCTCGAGCAGCAAGGCATTTCTGCGACGGTCGTCGACCCGCGTTGGGTCCTTCCGGTACCGGAATCACTGGTCAAGCTCGCCGAGGACTACAGCATGGTGGTCACGGTCGAGGACAGTGGCCTCCATGGAGGAATCGGTTCCACCGTGTCGGCGGCCCTGCGCTCTGCCGGCGTCGATGTCCCGTGCCGGGATCTGGGCGTTCCGCAACGGTTCCTCGACCACGCCTCCCGTACCCAGGTTCACGCCGAACTGGGGTTGACTGCGCAGGACGTCGCCCGCCAGATCACCGGCTGGGTGGCGAGTCTGGGGAACCAGCCCCCGTCTTCGGCCAACGGGGTGGTTGCGCACGAGAGCGCCGAACACATCGAGAACAGCGGCCGGCAGAGCTGACACACCCGTGAAGAACAGATCCTGCCGAATCGGAGCGATTCGGCAGGATCGGTAGGTAGACCACGTCAGGTCGTCATCTCCTCGAGTTCCATCCCCTTCGTTTCCCGGACCTTCGACCGGACGAAGAAGAACGACAGCAGCGCGAAGAACGCGAACAGGCCGTACAGGAACCACAGGCCCACCGAACGGGTCAGCGGCGGGAACGACAGCGTGACCGTGAAGTTCGCGATCCAGTTCGCCGCCGTGCTGATGCCGAGTGCGTAGGCGCGCATGTTGTTGGGGAACATCTCGCCCAGCATCACCCACATGACCGGGCCCCACGTGGCAGCGAAGAAGATCACGAACAGGTTGGCGCCGATCAGGGCGACCGCCCCCCACGGGCTGGGGAGCACGACGTCGTCGCCGCTGCCCGTCGCCTGGGAGAACGCGATTGCGGCCGTGAGCAGGCTCACGAACATGCCGAGCGAGCCGACCATGAGCAGGATGCGCCTGCCGATCCGGTCGACGAACAGGATGGCGACGAACGTCATGCCCACGTTGATCACCGCTGTGATGACCGAGGTGGTGAACGATTCGTTCTCGGTGAAGCCCACCGACTTCCAGAGCGTGGTGGAGTAGTAGAAGATCGCGTTGATACCCACGAACTGCTGGAAGATGGCCATGAAGATGCCGACCCAGACGATTGGCTGCAGCCCGAACTTCGGGCCGCGAATATCGTCGAACGACGCCGTCGATTCGTGGCGGAGGGTGAGCCGGATCTCGGAGACCCGCTCGTGCGGGTCCAGTTCACCCGTGATGTTCGCGAGGACGTCCGCCGCTTCCTGATCGAGGTGCTTGCCCACCAGATATCGCGGCGACTCGGGAATGAGCAGTGCGAGAAGGCCGTACACCAGCGCCGGCGCAACTCCGACGAGGAACATCCACCGCCACGCCTCGAGATTGAGCCAGAGCTCGTTCGACGCTCCACCGGCCGCGTTCTGCAACACGGCGTCCGACAGCAGCGCGGCGAAGATGCCGAGGGTGATCGCGAGCTGTTGGAGAGAGGCCAGGCCGCCCCGGTAGCGGGCCGGTGCGATCTCCGCGATGTAGGTCGGCGCAATGACGGACGCGATTCCGATTCCCAGGCCGCCGAGAATGCGCCACAGCATCAGGTCGGGGACGCTGAAAGCGAGTCCGGAGCCGATCGACGAGACGACGAACAACACCGAACCCAGCAGCATCACCTTCTTGCGGCCCCACCGGTCTGCGAGGCGGCCCGCAAACCACGCGCCCACAGCGCATCCGAGCAACGCGATTGCCACGGCGAAGCCGGTGAAGAACGAACTCAATTCGAAGTGCCCCTGGATGGAATCGACGGCTCCGTTGATGACTGAGCTGTCGAATCCGAACAGGAAACCCCCGACGGCTGCAGCGACCGTGACCCCGATGACCTTGGCGGTGTGTCTTTCGGATATCTGCGTCATCGCATACCTGCTTTCGGCGAGCGTGGCTGTGGGCCGGCTACGAAATTTCGTGTGGAATCACGCTACGCCCGCGTTGCCTGATCAGGCGGGACTTCACGCACCGGTCTTGTTCGCCGCCTCGCTCAATTGCGGCGTCAGCCTCTCGAGCGCCCAGGGAGTGGCCAGCACGCTGGTCTGGCTGAGTCCCGCGATCACCTTCGTATCCGACAATGTCACCGCGGTTCCCCGGCCGAGGGCGCCGAGATTCGCGTAGGCAGGGTTGGCCGCGACGGTGCTCTCGTCGGCGACGAACGCGACCACGACATCGGCGTCGATATCGGCGATGTTCTCCACCGAGATGTCTGCGAAGAACTTGTCCGGATTCGACTCGGCGAGCTTCGACACACCGGGTGCGACTGTGAATCCGAGCTCGGTGAGCACCTGCACGCGGGGGTCGGAGGGCATGTAGACGTTCACCGTGGCAGCGTCGGTATCGAAGTTCACCACCGACACCGTCTTTCCGGCGAACTCCGGATGTTCGGCAGCGGTCTGCGCGAGCCGGTCGTCGAGGCCGGTGACGAGAGCGTCCGCCTCCGCGGTCTTACCGAGCGCCTGACCGATCAGGGTGGTCTGGTCCTGCCAGCGGGTCTGCCACGGCTTGTCCGGGTAGGCGACGGTGGGGGCGAGTGCGGAAAGTTTTTCGTAGGTGCCCTGGTCGAATCCCTCGTAGGGTGCGAGGACGACATCGGGTGCCAGCGAGGCCACTTGCTCGACGGGAATGGTGGTGGCGGTGTCGAGGAGGGTGGTCCGGCTCGGGTCGTAGCGGTCCTGGAGCCAGGGCATCACTCCGTTCGCCTCGGCGCCGTAGGAGTACTTGGGCATGCCGACGGGGGTCTCGCCGAGCGCGTAAACGACGTCTTGGGCGTTCCAGCCCAGGGTAACGATGCGCTCCGGGGCGGCGTCGATCGTGGTGGATCCGAAGGTGTTCTCGATCGTCACCGGGAAGCCGGCACCGCCGCCCTCCGCGCTCGTGCCGCCGTCGCCGGACGAGCAGGCGGCGACCAGCAGCGCGGTGCCGGCCACGGCGAGTGCGGCAGCGATCGGGCGTGGGGATGTGTACACGGCAACGACTCCTTCGACGAGCGAGTAAAAGGTAAGCCTAACCTAGATATCGGGCCGGGGCCGGGTTCTGCGCTCGACTTCGGATCACCGTGATTCGAACTCTGCTTCCGGTTCAGCGGTGGCGTAATGGGGCGCCGTATTCGCGTTTACGCAGGTGAGCGAGGCAGTCCACGGGACCCGACCGGCAGATTCGCGGCGGTCGCGCCGGGTGGTCCGCAGGCGCGACTTCCGGTGGTCGAACAGCAGTTAGCGTCTCTTGTCGTTCAGCACACTGCACAATCGACGGAGGAAACGCATGGCGCTCGCCGGGGATGATGCAGAGGCGGTGGTGGCTCCGACTGCCCTGCACGGCCAGCCCTCTGCGCGCAGATCTCGCGCCGACGAGGCTCGCCGATTCGCCGACCTCTTGCGGCAGCAGATCCACGCGGACTCTTTCGCCGACCGCGCACTGCCTCCGGAATCGGAGTTGGCGCACGAATTCGGGGTGTCTCGGAACGCGGTGCGGGACGGGCTCGCGCTCCTCAAGCAGGAGGGCCTGATCGACCGTGCGCCCCGGGTAGGCACTCACGTGACGCGGCGCAAGTACGACCACGGGCTCGACGCCCTGCTCGGACTGAGGGAGACCTTGAAGGAACACGGTGAGGTGCGCAACGACGTGCGCGTGGCCAGGGAGATCACGCCACCACCGGCCGTGGTGCGCCGATTACAGTTGGCGGCAGGGGAATTCGCGGTCTACATCGAACGTATCCGCTATCTCGGTGACCTCCCGCTCAGTCTCGACCTCACCTATCTGGTGCCCGACATCGGGCGGAACATCCTCGGCCGCGACCTCGAGTGCAACGACGTCTTCACGCTGATCGAGGAGGTCTGTGGGCTACCACTCGGTTCCGCGGATGTGGCGATCGAATCGGTGAATGCGGATGCGCACTCGGCGGCGAACCTACAGACCCCGGACGGGGCCGCGCTCCTGTTGCTCGAGCGTCTCACCCGACTCGTCGACGGACGTCCCGTCGACCTCGAGTACATCCGCATGCGCGGTGATCGAATCACCATGCGCAGCAACCTCATCCGTCGTCCCGAAATTTCGAACTGGGAGCTCACATGACACTTGTCAACGCCCGCGCCGACGTACCGGTCACCATCGACGAGTCACTGTGCATCGAGGGGTGCACGCTGTGCGTCGAAATCTGTCCTCTCGACTCGCTGGCCATCAACCCGGACAACGGCAAGGCCTTCATGCACGTCGACGAATGCTGGTACTGCGGCCCGTGCGCAGCCCGCTGTCCCACCGGCGCCGTCACCGTGAATATGCCGTACCTCCTCCGCTGAGCGAAAGACTTCGAAAACATGTTGCGTCCCTACTTCTCTCTCGTGCTGACCGCTGCGGTCGCACTGCTCGCGACCGGCTGCTCGCTGGAAGACACCACCGCCGGGAGCGACGATGCAGTGCCCGTAGTGATCGGTTACCAATCGAAGACGATCAACACGGTCACCGCCGGAACACTGTTGCGAGCCCAGGGCTACCTCGAACAGCGTCTGCAAGAACTGACCGAGGAGACGGGGACGAGGTACTTCGTCGAATGGCAGGACTACGACACCGGCGCGCCGATCACCGCGCAGATGGTGGCCGAGAAGATCGACATCGGCTCGATGGGTGATTATCCCATGCTGATCAACGGCTCACGCACACAGGCGAATCCGCGATCGAAAACCGAGATCGTGTCGGTCACCGGGTACAACCCGGAGGGTGCCCTGAACATGGTGGTCGTCCCTCCGAACTCTCCCGCCACCACGCTCGCCGATCTCGCGGGCCGGAAAGTGTCTGCCAGCGTCGGTTCTGCCGGGCATGGAACCCTCGTCCGTGCGCTCGACCGCGCCGGAATCGACCCGAGCACCGGCGTCGAGGTTCTCAACCAGCAACCGCCGGTCGGATCCTCCGCCCTCGAATCCGGTCAGGTCGCGGCATTGTCACAGTTCGTTGCCTGGCCCGGGCTTCTCGTGTTCCAGGACAAGGCGAAATTGCTCTACGACGGCGCCGAGCTGAACACACCCACCCTGCACGGGGTCGTCGTGCGGGAGGCCTACGCGGACGAGCACCCCGAAGTCGTCGATGCGTTCCTCCGTGCACAACTCGACGCCACGCACTTCATCCGGACCGAGCCACTCGAGGCTGCACGCATCGTCGCCGAAGACAGCGGACTGCCGCAGGAGGTGGTCTACCTGTACAACGGGCCCGGTGGTACGACGTTCGACACCACGCTCCGACCCGAACTGGTCGAAGCGCTGAAGGCAGACGTCCCGTATCTGAAATCGATCGGTGACTTCGCGGATCTCGACGTCGAGGGGTTCGTTGACGACGTGCCTCTGCGCGCGGCATTCGATGCCGAGGGGCAGAACTACGATGCCACTGTCACGACGCCCGGCAGCCCCACAGCGGTGACCGGCACCGATCCTGTGTGCGGCACGCCTGCGACCGATCCGGCTCTGGCCGGGGAAGTCTGGTTCGCAGATGCGACGCAGACCCAGCCTGCGGCGAGCCCGACCTGCCTGCTCCGGGCGGTCAAACAGGCACGCGCCGAGGGTCGTGACGTCCGCAGCGCGTACGTTCCCGATGCCGAACTGGGCACCCGCTGGTTCGCGGACAAGGCGGTGTGGGTGCGCGACGGTGACACCTTCCTGCCCTTCACCACCGACGCCGCCGCCGGCCGCTACCTGCGCGCCCACCCGGCGGGAACAGTCGTCACGTACGACCGCGCTGTGGAGGAGGTTCGGCAGTGACCACCCTGCAGCCGTCGATCGTATCGATCGAATCCGAGGCCGCGGTACTGCAGCCCGATCCGGCACCGCTGCCCGCGTGGGCATCCTCGTGGCGATCCCGCCTTCTGCGCATCACGTCCGTCGTCGCCGCCATCGCAGCGTGGCAGCTGCTGACGGCCAACGACGTGCGGTTGTGGTTGCGATTCGACACCCTTCCCACCGTCACCGACGTCGTGTCCGCGTTCGGCACCCAGCTGCGCAACGACCTCTTCTACCTCGACCTGGGCCAGTCCCTGATCCGCATCCTCAGCGGGTTCGGACTCGCCACCGTGATCGGTGTGGCCGCCGGGATCGCGCTCGGCAGGTCGACGCTGTTCGCCGACGTCCTCGGACCGTTGACCGAACTGGCCCGGCCCATTCCGGCGATCGCCGTGGTTCCCGTTGCGATCCTGTTGTTTCCGAGCGACGAGGCCGGGATCGTCTTCATCACCTTCGTGGCCGCATTCTTTCCGATCATGGTCAGCACCCGGCACGCGGTCCGGGCGTTGCCCACGCTGTGGGAAGACTCGGTGCGCACCCTCGGGGGTGGGCGCTGGGATGTGCTGGCCCGGGTGGTGCTTCCGGGGATCCTGCCCGGAGTGTTCGGTGGCTTGTCGGTCGGGATCGGTGTCGCGTGGATCTGCGTCATCTCCGCGGAAATGATCTCCGGCCGCCTCGGCGTCGGCTACCGCACCTGGCAGGCCTACACGATCGTCGACTATCCCGGTGTATTCGTCGGCATGATCACCATCGGCATCCTGGGCTTCGCCACATCGGCGGCGGTGGAGTTGCTCGGCAGGCGTGTCACCCGCTGGCTGCCCCGAGGGGAGCGCGCATGACCGCCACCACGCTCGCGACCGGAATGTCACTCATACTCGACGACGTCACACTGTCGTACACCGGAGCTCCGGTCATCCGCTCGCTGTCGCTGACCGTGGTGCCGGGTGAGATCCTCGTCCTCACGGGGCCGTCCGGCTGCGGTAAATCGACAGTGCTCCGGGCTCTGGCCGGGTTGCTGCCACCCGCCGCCGGCCGGGTGGTCGCGGACGGTGAGTCGGTGGTGTCGACGTCCCGGGACAGGGCCGTGGTGTTTCAGGACAACGCTCTGCTGCCGTGGCGCAGCGTGCGCTCGAACATCGAACTTGCCCTGGCGCTTCGCGGTGAGCCGAGGAAGGGCCGCCGGGCCACTGCCGACCGCTGGATCGACGAAGTCGGTCTCACCGGGTTCGGAGACTTCCTCCCGAAGAACCTCTCCGGCGGCATGCGACAACGTGTGCAGTTGGCGCGTGGTCTCGCCGGCGCACCCCGCGCCGTGATGATGGACGAGCCGTTCGGCGCTCTCGACACGCAGACCCGCGGGGTGATGCAGCGGCTTCTCGTCGACACCTGGAGCACCCACCCCACGACGGTGGTCTTCGTGACCCACGACGTGGACGAGGCGGTCCTGCTCGGAGACCGGGTGGCGGTCCTGGGCGGAGCGGGCAGACCACTGCGGGCGCTCGTGGACATTCCCCACCCGCGCAAGCGGGAGTTCCTCGGCCACGCCGAAACCCGAGCCGCACGCGGCGAGGTACTGGCGGCGCTGGAACAGACCGATGACGCCCCGACGACGAACGATCCGGAGAACCGATGAACATCCCCGACCTTGCCGAGACCGTGCGTCTCGACTGCGATGTACTGGTCATCGGCGGTGGCACAGCCGGCACGATGGCTGCCCTGACAGCAGCCGAGAACGGCGCGAACGTCCTGCTGCTGGAAAAGGCACACGTGCGGCACTCAGGGGCCCTCGCCATGGGCATGGACGGCGTCAACAACGCGGTCATTCCCGGCAAGGCCGAACCCGAGGACTACGTCGCGGAGATCACCCGGGCCAACGACGGAATCGTCAGTCAGCGCACGGTCTATCAAACCGCAACCCGCGGCTTCGCCATGGTGCAGCGCCTCGAAAAGTACGGAGTGAAGTTCGAGAAGGACGAGTACGGGGAGTACGCGGTGCGGCGCGTGCATCGCTCCGGTTCCTATGTGCTGCCGATGCCCGAGGGTAAGGACGTGAAAAAGGCTCTGTACCGGGTGCTGCGGCAGCGGAAGATGCGGGAGAAGATCCGCATCGAGAACCGATTGATGCCCGTTCGCGTCCTCACGGAGAACGGCCGGGCCGTCGGGGCCGCTGCGCTGAACACCCGCACGGGGGAGTTCGTGGCAGTCGGCGCGAAAGCGGTGATCCTGGCGACCGGTCCCTGCGGCCGACTGGGATTACCGGCCTCCGGATACCTGTACGGCACCTACGAGAATCCGACGAACGCCGGCGACGGCTACTCGATGGCCTACCACGCCGGCGCAGAACTCAGTGGCATCGAGTGCTTCCAGATCAATCCGCTCATCAAGGACTACAACGGGCCTGCCTGCGCCTACGTCGCCAACCCGTTCGGCGGTTATCAGGTCAACGCGCACGGTGAACGGTTCGTCGATTCCGACTACTGGTCGGGGCAGATGATGAGCGAGGTCAAGAGCGAGATCGAGTCGGCTCGTGGGCCCATTTATCTCAAGGTGAGCCACCTTCCGGAGGAAACGCTCGACACCCTGGAATCGATCCTCCACACCACCGAGCGTCCCACCCGCGGCACCTTCCACGCGGGCCGCGGTCACGACTACCGCAGTCACGACATCGAGATGCACATCTCCGAGATCGGACTCTGCAGCGGGCATTCCGCGTCCGGAGTGTGGGTGGACGAGCACGGCGCCACCACCGTTCCCGGGTTGTACGCCGCAGGCGACCTCGCCTGCGTTCCGCACAATTACATGATCGGCGCGTTCGTCTACGGCGACCTCGCCGGGGCACACGCGACCGGCACGCTGCCCGGAATCCCAGCGCCCACCCTGCTGCCCGAAGACCAGTTGAAGGAGGCGCACGAGCTGATCTACCGGCCGCTGCGCAACCCCGACGGGCCCCCGCAGCCGCAGGTGGAATACAAGTTGCGCCGATTCGTCAACGATTACGTCGCGCCGCCGAAGACGGCCACCAAGCTGTCCATTGCCGTGGAAACTTTCGAACGGATGGAGCGCGAGATCGCCGAGATGGGCGCCACCACCCCGCACGAGTTGATGCGCTGCGCGGAGGTCACGTTCATCCGTGACTGCGCCGAGATGGCCTCCCGCAGTTCCCTCACCAGAACCGAGAGCCGCTGGGGGCTCTACCATGAGCGCGCCGACCTACCGGAGTCGAGCGACGAGGAATGGGGGTATCACCTGAACCTGCGTCGCGGGGCGAACGGGGAGATGGAATTCTTCAAGAGGCCGGTCGCACCGTACTTCGTTTCGGTTCCGGGCCTCGATTCCCTTCCGCCGCAGGACCAGACGGTGATCGCGGTGACTCAGCCGCCGCTGGTCGGAGGACGCGCGCCGGTCGAGGAGCGTTCACGTATCGCCGCGCCGGTCCGGCAGGAACCGTCGTCGCCCGCCCTCGTCGCGCTGCTCGGCCTCGATGCACCCAGCATCGACGAGCTGGAGCCGTACCTCCGAAATAACGACCCCCAGGTCCGGGTGACCGCACTGTCCGTGCTGACCGAGGGAACGCCCGACGGCTTCACGGGAGCACTCTTCGCGGCGCTCGCCGACGAAGCCGTCACCGTTCGCCGCGCCGCCGCCGAAGGGTTGCGCGAACTGGTCGAGGTGCTCACCTCTGCCGCTGGGCTGGAGGCGCATCTGGAGTCGGGTGACGCCGTGGTCCGGGCCGCGGTGATCGACGTGCTGCGCGCACTGCACGCGGGGTCGGCGGAGCAGTTCCTGACGGCGTTGTCCGACTCCGATCACCACGTTCGGATCGAAGCGGTGCGAGGCCTGGTGTCGCTGGACAAGTGGGAGTCGGTGGCGTCGGGGGCACACGACGAGAACCGGGAAGTGCGGATCACCGTGGCGCACGGGCTCGCCACCATCGGTCTCGGTGGACTCGACGCAGTGCGAGAGTTGGCCGGTGACCGCGACCCGCTGGTGCGTGCAGCGGCACTGACGGCATTCGCCGGATTGGGGTGCCGCGACGACGATGTCGCCCTCGTCGTCACGGCACTGCGCGAATCCGCCTGGCAGATACGGCAGGGGGCAGCACGCGGACTGGCCGGAGCGGACCCGGGCATTGCCGTGCCCGCTCTCGCGGAAACATTGGAGGATCCGCACCTCGATGTGCGGAAGGCAGCCGTGCTCTCACTCGGACGGTGGGCCGGCGATCGGACTGCGGCTCAGGCTTTGACCGAGGCCCTGGGCGACACCGATGCCGATGTACGGGCCTACGCCCGGCAGGCGTTGAGCGCGGCGAACAGCGTCCCGGTCGCCTGACACAGGTGGGGGCGAAGGACGGTGGCGTCCTTCGCCCCCACCAGGAAATCAGACGCTTGCGACGCCCGGCGCCAGGAACCGCTTCCCGTTGACTGCCTCGGAGGTGCCGGTGCGGTCCAGGTACGGCGTGATGCCACCGTTCCAGAAACCGAACCCGCCGCCCAGGATCAGGCAGAGGTCGATGTCCTCGGCCGCGGCGACGACACCCTCGTCGAGCATGATCTGGATCTCTTCGGCGAACGCGCGACGAGTGCGCTCGAGAACCTCTTCGGACGTGGACGCCTTGTCGCCCTGCTTCCACAATTCGGCGACCTCGGGGTCGACGACCTGCTTGCCGTCGGCGCCGTAGCTCCACACCGCGGGCTTCTTGGCCTCGACCAAGGCCTCGAGCCCGGGGGAGTTGTGGAACCGCTCGGGGTACGCCTCGGCGAGCGTCTCGCCGGTGTGCAGCGCGACCGCCGGTCCGACGAGTGCGAGCAGCGTGAAGGGCGTCATCGGCATGCCCAGTTCGGCGATGGCGTTGTCGGCCACCTCGAACGGGGTGCCCTCGTCCACCGCGTTCATCACCTCACCGAGGGTGCGGATCAGAAGCCGGTTGAAGACGAAGCCGGGCAGGTCGGCGGAACCGACGGCCGACTTCTTCAGCGCCTTCGCGGTCGCGAATGCCGTTGCCAGAGTGGCATCGTCGGTCTTCTCACCCTTGATCACCTCGAGAAGCGGGAGGACCGCAACAGGATTGAAGAAGTGGAAGCCGACGACCCGCTCGGGATGCTTCAGGTCCGCGGCCATCTTGGTGATCGACAGCGAAGACGTGTTGGTCGCCAGGATCGTCTCGGGAGCGATGTACTCCTCGAGTTCCGCGAAGATCTTCTTCTTCAGATCGAGATTTTCGAACACGGCCTCGATCACGAAGTCGGTCTTCGCGAAGGCGGACTTGTCCAGCGATCCCGATACCAGGCCCTTGAGGCGGTTCGCGGCGTCGGGAGACAGCCGCCCCTTGCCCTGGAGCTTGTCGATCTCACCGTGGACGTAGCCGACACCCTTGTCGATGCGCTCCTGGTCGATGTCGGTGAGGATCACCGGAACCTTCAGCTGCCGCACGAACAGCATGGCGAGCTGGCTGGCCATCAGGCCGGCACCGACGATGCCGACGCCGGTGACCTTGCGTGCGAGGGACTTGTCCGGCGCACCCGCGGGACGCTTCGCCCGCTTGTTCACCAGGTCGAATGCGTACAGCCCGGCGCGGAGCTCGTCCGCCAGCAGAAGGTCGGCGAGAGCTTCGTCTTCTGCGGCGAAACCCTTGTCCAGCGACGCCGGATCGGTGAGGTCGGTGTTGCGAGCCAATTCCAGCAGCTCGACGGCCTTGACCGGTCCGGGAGCGTTGTTCTTCGTCTTGCCTTCGACGATGGCCTTTGCGCGCGAGATTGCCTCGTCCCAGCCCTGACCCCGATCGATCTCGGGACGGGACGGAGTGATCTCACCCGCGAGAACCTGTGCCGCCCAGGCGAAGGACTGCTCGAGGAAGTCGGCCGAACCGAACACGGCATCGACGACACCGAGCTCGAGAGCCTTCTTCGGGTTGAGAGTTTTGTTCTGGTTCAGCGCATTCTCGACGACGACGGTCACCGCGTTCGAGGGCCCGATCAGGTTGGGCAGCAACTGCGTTCCACCCCAGCCGGGGACCAGACCGAGGAACGTCTCGGGCAGACCCAGCGCGCCGGCGCTCTCGGATACCGTGCGGTAGTGGCTGTGCAGCGCGACCTCGAGACCGCCGCCGAGCGCGACCCCGTTGACGAAGGCGAAAGTCGGCACGGAGGACTCACGCAGGCGACGGAACACCCTGTGACCCAACCGGCCGAGCTCGAGCGCCTGCTCGCGGTCGGTAATGCTCGGGACGCCCTTGAGGTCGGCGCCGGCAGCGAAGATGAACGGCTTGCCGGTGATCGCGACCGCAACCGGGTTCGCCGCGAAGGCCTCGTCCAGGGCTGCGTCGAGGGCAGCGAGGCCGCCCGGGCCGAACGACGACGGCTTGGTGTGGTCGAAACCGTTGTCGAGCGTGATCAGGGCGACCGGACCCTCGATGCCCGGGACTGCCACGATCTTGGTGTACGCGTTCGTCACGACCTCGTCGGCGAATGCTGTGGTGATAGAAGTCATTTACTTCGCTCCGTCGAAAATCGGGTTCTCCCAGATCACCGTTCCACCCATGCCCAGACCGATGCACATCGTGGTCAGGCCGTAGCGGACGTCGGGACGCTGGGCGAACTGGCGGGAAAGCTGAGTCATCAGGCGCACGCCGGAGGACGCGAGCGGGTGACCGCAGGCGATGGCGCCACCCCACTGGTTGACCCGCGGATCGTCGTCGGCGATGCCGTAGTGCTCGAGGAATGCGAGCACCTGCACGGCAAATGCCTCGTTGATCTCGAACAGGCCGATGTCCTCGATCTTCAGACCGGTACGCGCGAGCAGCTTCTCAGTGGCAGGGACGGGGCCGATGCCCATCACGGCGGGGTCGACACCCTGAAACGCGAATCCGACCATGCGCATCCCGATCGGCAGTCCGAGCTCGTGTGCCGTGTCCTCACCCGCGAGGATCGCCGCCGTGGCGCCGTCGTTGAGACCGGCGGCGTTGCCGGCGGTGATGCGGCCCGCCGGACGGAACGGAGTCTTCAGCTTGGCGAGGTCTTCGATCGTGGTGCCTGGGCGCGGCGGCTCGTCCTCGGTGGCGAGTCCCCACCCCGCGGCGGAGCGGGTGGCCACCGGAACGAGGGTGTCGGCAATGAAGCCGGCCTTCTTGGCGGCGTCGTACTTGTTCTGGCTGGCGACGGCGTACGCGTCGGTGCGGTCCTTGGTGATGCTGGGGAACCGGTCGTGCAGGTTCTCGGCGGTGTTGCCCATCACCAGGGCACTGGGGTCGACGAGGCGGTCGGCGAGGAATCGCGGGTTCGGGTCGGCGCCCTCACCCATCGGGTGGTGACCCATGTGCTCGACGCCTCCGGCGATCACCACGTCGTACTGGCCGAAACCGATGCCGGACGCGGTGGTGGTGACCGACGTCATGGCGCCGGCGCACATTCGGTCGATCGCGAAACCGGGAACCGTTTCGGGCAGGCCGGCGAGGATGCCTGCGGTGCGGCCGATGGTCAGACCCTGATCACCGGTCTGCGTGGTCGCGGCGATGGCGACCTCGTCGATCCGCGCGGGATCGAGCTGCGGATTGCGGCGGAGTAGTTCACGAATGGTTTTGACGACGAGGTCGTCTGCCCGGGTCTCGGCGTACATGCCCTTGGGACCGGCCTTGCCGAACGGGGTCCGGATCCCGTCGACGAACACGACGTTGCGTTGCGATGTGGTGGATGGAGCCACGCGAATTCCTCCTGATGGAGCAGTCTGGTGCCGGATCACGGCCAAGCGTCCGGCCTCGGGCACAGACTACCCCTATCGTTACTCGCGGGTAACTTAATGGGTGCTTCATCAGGATTTTGCCCGCAGAACCAGGCGATCGTGCCGGTCAGGCGCTGGGCGGCTCGTCGCCGGGGGTCGCCGACAGTGCCGCGCCGAGCACCGGCACCGTCAACTCCCGCTGCCACGGACGCGCGCCACCCGCTGCGAGGATGCGGTCGACGGCTGCACCGACGTTCCCGTCCACGGGCGGCGTCCAGTCCCAGCACAGTCGGCGCACGAGATCCGGGGT
Organism: Rhodococcus sp. USK13; assembly: GCF_018343855.1. Taxonomy (NCBI): domain Bacteria; kingdom Bacillati; phylum Actinomycetota; class Actinomycetes; order Mycobacteriales; family Nocardiaceae; genus Rhodococcus; species Rhodococcus sp. USK13. The sequence goes on from NZ_CP069242.1 coordinate 3,939,398, forward strand.
CAGCAAATTCTCGACCGGAACCGACACCTCCACACCGAGAGTGGCCAGCGCAGCACGAGCCGCCGTCAACCGGTCGGCAGCTGCCGGGTCGTGCCGCGCCCACCGGCTCGGCGGAGGTGGTCCCGTGAAGGGCTGAGTCTTGGGTGGCAACTCGGCGTCCGGCAACGCCCGCGCCTCCTCCAGCGCCGCCAACCAGATTCGCGTGTGCCGCCGCTGACGCGGGCCGCCGAACACCGGAAGGGCGCGCAGAGTGTCGATGCTCCGCGGACTCTTCACCGACGCCTCGATGATCGCGGAGTCGGGCAGCACCCGGCTGGGGGAGACGTCACGAGTGCGGGCAAGGTCCTCCCTCGCCTGCCAGAGGGAGCGCGCCGCGGCGAGCTGGCGTTGCGTCTTCAACGACGTGATGTGTGAGGTTCGACGCCAGCGGTCGGGCTTGGGCTTCGGCGGACCGGCCAGCCGGATGTGCTCGAACTCCTGCGCCGCCCACTCGGTCTTACCCTGCTTCTCGAGTTCCGCGGCCATGACCTCGCGCAACTCGATGAGAACCTCCACGTCGAGTGCGGCGTAATTCAGCCACGAGTTGGGAAGAGGCCGCTTCGACCAATCCGCGGCACCGTGCCCCTTTCTCAGCTCGAGGCCCAAGGTCCGCTCCACGATGGCGGCAAGTCCCACCCGCTCGAAGCCCGCGAGACGACCGGCGAGTTCGGTGTCGAACAAGGCCGCCGGTGCCAGCCCCAGCTCGGCCAGCCCCGGCAGATCCTGATCAGCGGAATGCAGAATCCACTCCAGCGGATTGATCGCCTCCGCGAGCGGTGCGAGGTCGGCCGCCGTCGGAATCGGATCGAGCAGCACCGTCCCCGCGCCTTCCCGGCGCAGCTGCACCAGATACGCCCGAGCCGAATACCGGAAACCGGAAGCACGTTCGGCGTCCACAGCCAAAGGCCCGGTGCCCTCACCCAAGGCGGCAGCCGCCTTCGCCACGCCCTCCGCCGTGGTCACCACCTGCGGCACCCCATCGCGTGGGGCAAGAAGCGGCACCACCTGCCGGGCGGTCTGCTCGTCGGCAACAGTGGACGAGGTCTCGTCGGTGACAGTGGACGAGGTCTCGTCGGCAACAGTGGACGAGGTCTCGTCGGTGACTTCGGACATGAGACCTGACTCTACGTCGCCGCCCGATTCCCGCAGCGATTCGGCGGTGTCAGGCACGGGTGGCCGCGGCCTTGGCGAGTTCGTCCAGAGCGTCGGGGAAGGCGTCGGCAAGGTCCCAGAGCTGTGGAGCGAGCTCCGGGCAACTCATCAAGCCGATGTCGAGTTGCCCGTTCAGGGACATCACCGTCACATTGAGGCCGGCCCCGTGGAAAATCGGTCCCATCGGATACATCGCCTTGATCAGGGCGCCCAGGAAGTAGAGCGGATCTGTTGGTCCCGGCACGTTCGAGATCACCAGGTTGTGCACGACGGGATGGCGTTCGGCGAGTCCGAGTGTCGAGTACAGGCGCATGGCGGCTCCGAATACCGACTGCCCGATGAACTGGGACCAGTCCTGCAGGAGGGTCGCGCCCAACGTCTCGTTGTGCTCTTTCGACGTGGAGTTGTGTTCGGCGATGGCGAGCAGTCGTTCCACCGGATCCTCGATATCGCTGCCCAGTTCGGTGAACATCCCGCTCACCTGATTGGTTCCGGGCCGGTCCGACTTGCCGCGCACCGACACCGGCACGATGGCGACGAGCGACTTGTCGGGTAGTTCCCGACGCATATCGAGGTAGGTCCGCAGTGCCCCCGAGCAGAGGGCGAGGACCACGTCGTTCACCTTGACCCCGAAGGCGTTCTTCACCTGTTTGACGAGGTCGAAATCGAGCTGGGTGAAGGCAATGGTGCGGTGGCTGGTCAGCGTGCCGTTGAGCGAAGTTCGGGGCGCGGTGAACGGCGCGGGCATTGCGTCTCCACGCCGTGCACGGTCGATCCAGCGGGGGAGCAGGCCGACGCTCCGGGGAATGATCTGCAACAGCTTCACCGGCCGTGACGCGACGGACAGCAATCCACCGACGGCGATCTCGAGTGAGCTGGCGTCGCCGGCGCCCTGGGCGGAGTCTGTGGGATCGGGCCTCGGCGAATCTGGTTCGAGGCCGCACAGCTGGGCGATCATGCTCGCGCCGGTAACTCCGTCGACTCCTGCGTGATGCATCTTGGACATGACCGCGACGGACCCGTCCTCCAAGCCCTCGATGACCCACATCTCCCACAGTGGTCGTGCGCGATCGAGCGGCTGCCCCGCGATGTTTCCGCACAATTCGGCAAGCTCCTCCCGTCCGCCGGGGGCCGGAACGGCCACCCGGTGGCAGTGCCGGTCGATGTCGAAATCGGCGTCGTCGACCCAGACGGGGTGATCCAGATTGAAGCGGGAATCCTGCAGCTTCCGCCGGAACGACGGGATGGCTTCGGTCCGGATGCCGAGTTCCTCCTTCAACCGGCCGTAGCTGTAGCCGCCGGGGACCGTCGACGTATCGAGCACGATGAGCCCGCAGACGTGGAGGAGCTGCGTCGAGGTTTCGAGGTACAGGAAGGAGGCATCGAGCCCGCTGAGTCGCTGCATCTTCAAATAGTAGAACACGTTCTAGTAATTGGTCCATGGAAAGGAGAGAATGCGAGATGGGCGGCCTCCGGGGCGTGGAGGAGGTGCGCAGTCATCTGTTCAGCTCGGTGCTCGGTCGCACCTGGCGTCGATCTATAGAACATGTTCTACGATGTCGGGATGACTCGAGGCTTCGTTCTCCGGCACGGCGTGGGGGCGGCGCTCGCCGCCAATGCGCTGCGTCCCCTGCCCGGCGCACCGACGTCGGTCTTCGCCTTCTTTTCCGGATGGCTGACAACCGAATTGGCGCCGCACCTCCTCGCGGCGACTGCTGCGGACACGGCCGTCCACGTCGCGCGACACGGAATTCGTTCCCGCACCGACCGCATCGGGGTCGCACTCGCAATCGCCTCGATGAGCGGACTGGCCGCCGCGATCGCCACCGGCCGTGGAGCAGGTGAGGAAGCCGAAAGCGCGCTGGTCGAGGCGCTCGGCGAAAACTACACCGATCGCGACGACGCCATCGAACGTTCGGGACGGCCGGTATGGCGTCAGCTGCTCAATCCGTTCCGGATGGCCAACGAAGACGTCACGCGCATCCGCAACCTCGCGTACGGCCCGGGCGGTCGTCGTGCGCAACTTGACATCTACCACCACAAGGACCGCCCGGCGAGCAGCCCGATCCTGCTGCAGATCCACGGCGGCGGGTGGGTCATCGGCAACAAGGACCAGCAGGGTCTGCCGCTGATGTTCGAGATGGCGTCGCGCGGATGGGTGTGCGTGGCGGTGAACTATCCGCTCTCGCCGCGGGCCAAGTGGCCCGAACACCTCGTCGCGATCAAGCAGGCGCTGGCCTGGATGAGGAAGAATATCGAGAACTACGGCGGCAACCCCGACTTCATCGCTGTCACGGGTGGGTCCGCAGGCGGTCACCTGGCTGCCATGGTGGGTCTCACCGCCAACGACCCGCGGTTTCAGCCCGGTTTCGAGGACGCCGACACTTCCGTACACGCGTGCGTCCCGTATTACGGCGTCTACGACATCGCCGGTGACTCGGGAATCAGGGCCGTCCTTCAGCGTGTCCATTCCGGACTGATGCCGTTGATCCTCGGCAGGCACGCCACCTTCCCAGACGACTACCGGGCCGCGTCACCCTTGGCACAGGTGCGGGCCGACGCTCCGCCGTTCTTCGTCATACACGGCGCGAGCGACTCCCTGGTGCCGGTCGCGGAGGCACGGTTCTTCGTCGACGAGTTACGCAAGGTGTCCCGCAATCCAGTCGCCTACGCCGAACTGCGGGGAGCCCAGCACGCCTTCGACGTCTTCCCGTCGATTCGCAGCATTTCGGTGACCCAGGCGGTCGGGCGATTCCTGGAATGGTCGCGCAGCGCCACCACCGACGTTCCGGCGGCTGAGGAACCGGCGTAGCGGCTAATCGCCGTTCTGGGTCTTGAGCTGCGCGACACCGGCCGGCGGCAGGCCCGCGGCGTAAGCCAGTACCTCGCAGAACGCCTCGACGTGGGCCGCCAGTTCGACGGACGTCGCGGTCCACGACGCGCGGAGTTCCAATTGGTGTGCGTGTGGTGGTCCGGCGATGTCGCCATAGCGGACGGACGTGGTGGCGGTGACCGTGCCACCGAGCGCAGTGAGTGGTTCCGACCGCGACTCGAGGGCATCGACGAGCCAGCTCCACGCGACCTCGGGAAGCAGCGGGTCCGCCGCGACAGCGGCATCGAGGTCGGCCTGGATGTAGGCAACCAGCCGCATCGTGCCGTTCCAGGCCTCGTCGCCCTCCGGGTCGTAGAGGAGGATCAGCCGGCCGAACGCGTCGCCCTCGCTCTGTTCGGCAACGACACCGGTGTCCTCGTGCACGACTTCCGCGCCGACGGCGTAGCTGAACGGCGCCAGTCGCTGAGGGGGCCGGATGGGGCCCAGCTCGATGTCCGCACGAACCTGCGCGGAGTTCATCGCGTCGACGGCGGCGCGGAACTCGGCGGGTTCGGCGCGCGATCCCGAAGTCGTCACAGCTCGGGACGTTAGACCCGGACGTTCGCATCTCGTCGGAGGCGCGCCGAGCAGGGCCGATCGGCGACGGCGCGAGGACATGGCAGCATGAGAGCTGCCGAAATACGAGCCGGCAGAGAGCGTGAGGACCGATGAGCGGGTTGGAAAGCACGAATGCAGGCATGGCCGAGCGGGCCACGTTCACCTCGAGGAGGGTGCTTCCCGACGCACCGTTCCTCGCGGCCGCGAACGGTCGCACGCCGAGCCACCGTCCTGTCTGGTTCATGCGGCAGGCGGGGCGCTCGCTGCCCGAGTACCGCAAGATCAGGGCGGGCATCGGAATGCTCGAGTCGTGCTTCGACCCTGCGCTGGTCAGTGAGATCACCATGCAGCCGGTGCGCCGCCACGGTGTCGATGCCGCGATTCTCTTCTCCGACATCGTCGTGCCGCTCAAAGCGGCCGGTATCGACCTGGACATCGTGGCGGGAACGGGGCCCGTGGTGGCCAACCCGGTTCGATCGATCGGGGACGTGGCAGCTCTGCCACGGCTCGTCCCCGAGGAGGTGGGCGCGGTGGCCGAGGCAGTCCGGCTGCTCACGGTCGAACTCGGCTCGACCCCGTTGATCGGCTTCGCGGGTGCCCCCTTCACTCTCGCGTCGTATCTGGTCGAGGGCGGCCCCAGCCGCAACCACGAGCGCACCAAGGCGCTCATGCACTCCGACCCGAAGACGTGGCACGCACTACTGAGCACCCTGGCCGACACCACGATCACGTTCCTGCAGGCCCAGTTGCGCGCCGGGGTGGACGCGGTCCAACTGTTCGACTCGTGGGCGGGCGCACTGTCCCTGGCGGAGTACCGCGAGTTCGTCCTGCCCCACTCGGAACGAGTGTTCGCCGAGATTCAGAGCGCCGGAGTTCCGCGAATCCACTTCGGTGTGGGTACCGGCGAACTGCTCGGTGCGATGGGGGAAGCGGGTGCCGACGTGGTAGGCGTCGACTGGCGGATTCCCCTGGACGTCGCGGCCCGTCGCGTCGGCCCGGGTAAGGCGCTGCAGGGCAACCTGGATCCTTCCGTGCTGTTCGCCGGACCGGCGGCCGTCGAGAAGCAGGTCCGCCGGATCGTGTCGGAGGCCGATGCTGCGATGGCATCCGGGACGACCGGTCACGTCTTCAACCTCGGTCACGGCGTTCTGCCCGACACCGACCCGGGAGTCCTCACCGCCGTCGTCGAGTTGGTGCACTCGCTGTGACGGTGTCGTCGCCGAATGTGCTCGTGGTCGGCGGCGGCATCTCCGGCCTGGTCGCGGCGTACCGCCTGCGTCAGCAATTGGGCGACGGAGCGCGCATCACCCTCGCGGAGGGTGCCGGGCGACTCGGCGGCAAGCTGCGCACGGACTTACTGGCGGGGGAGCCCCTCGATCTGGGGGCGGAGGCCTTCATCGCACGACGCCCTGAGGTGCCTGCGCTACTGGCCGAATTGGGCCTGACCGAGCAACTTGTGCATCCGGCGGGCCTGCGTCCGCTCATCTGGTCCCAGGATTCGCTGCACCCGTTGCCGCAGAACACGCTGATGGGCATCCCCGCCCGGCCCGAAGATCTCGCCGGACTGGTCGACCACGGGACACTCGCCCGGATCGAGGAGGAGTCGGAGCTGCCCCTGCGCTGGGTTCGCGGCTCCGACGTTGCGGTGGGTTCGCTGGTGGGCGAGCGGTTCGGGGAGCAGGTCGTGCGGCGCTCGGTCGATCCGCTGCTCGGAGGCGTGTATTCGGGTCTTGCGGACACGATCGGAGTGCGGGCCGCCCTGCCCACACTTGCCGCCGCCCTCGATCGCGGAGCGACAAGCTTGTCTGCCGCCGTGGCGGCGGCGCTTCCTCCGCCCTCCGCCGGGCCGGTCTTCGGGGCATTGCGCGACGGCTACGGCGTTCTCCTCGACGCGCTCGCAGCCGCCGCACGCGCGCACGTCGTCCACGAACAGATACGGAGCATCACCCGCGAGTGCGGCGGCTGGTCGGCCGATCCGGTCGGGCTCGTGGACGGCATCGTCCTCGCCGTACCCGCACCGCAACTGGCGGACCTGCTCGCCGAGATCGCGCCTGGTGCGGCTGCGGCCGCCGGGCTCATTCCCCTCGCCTCCTCTGCTGTTGTGGCGTTGGCTCTTCCCGCCGCGGCGGACCTACCGCAGAACTCGGGAATCCTCGTCGCAACCGACGCGTCGCTCGCGGCCAAGGCCTTCACGCTGTCCAGCCGGAAATGGCCCCATCTCGCCGGTCGGGACGTGGCAGTGGTCCGCGCGTCGTTCGGCAGGTTCGGTGACGCCGGCATCGTCGATGCGCCCGACGCGGATCTCGTCGCGGCGGCGCGACGCGACCTCGGTACGGTCACCGGAGTAACGGACGAACCGGTGGCGGCGCGGGTCCAGCGGTGGTACGGCGGATTGCCGCAGTACGGCCCCGGGCACCTCGACCGGGTGGCCGAGATCGAGCGCGACATCGCAGGTCTGGACGGTGTCGAGGTGTCCGGCGCGTTGCTCCACGGGGTGGGTGTTCCCGCCTGTGTCGCCTCTGCGACGACGGCGGCTACACGCCTCGCCGAGCGAGTGGCACGATAGACCCATGGCACGCCTCGACTTCGACGCATTGAACTCTGAAATCCGCTACCTGATGTTCTCCGTGTTCCAGGTGGAACCCGGTGTTCTCGGGGACGACCGGGAAGCTGTGATCAAGGAGGCTCGGATCTTCTTCGAGGCTCAGGCGGAGAAGGGGGTCGTCGTCCGCGGACTCTACGACGTGGCCGGTCTTCGCGCCGATGCGGACTTCATGATCTGGACCCATTCGCCGAGCATCGAGGCGCTGCAGGCCACGTACTCCGACTTCCGGCGCACCACCGCGCTCGGGCGGGCGAGCGCACCCGTGTGGAGCAATGTGGCCTGCCACCGCCCTGCCGAGTTCAACAAGAGCCACATCCCCGCCTTCCTTGCGGGGGAGGACCCGGGCAACTACATCTGCGTGTACCCGTTCGTGCGGTCCTACGAGTGGTACCTCCTGCCGGACGAGGAGCGCCGCAAGATGCTCGCCGACCACGGCATGGCCGCCCGCGCCTACAAGGACGTCCGCGCCAACACCGTGCCCTCGTTCGCGTTGGGGGACTACGAGTGGATCCTCGCGTTCGAGGCGCCCGAGCTGTACCGCATCGTCGATCTCATGCGCGATCTCCGGGCCACCGAGGCACGCCTGCACGTCCGGGAGGAAGTACCGTTCTTCACCGGTCCCCGGGTGGATGTGGAGAAGCTCGTCACGGCTCTTCCGTGATCCACCGCACCATCCATGAGTGACGTCGACGAGGCGGACCGCGGGGTCCGCTACCAGCACATGTCCCATTGGGGGATGTTCGAGGCCGAGGTGTCGGACGGCGAGGTCGTCGCGGTTCACCCGTATTCGGGTGACTCGGACCCGTCGCCGGCGCTGGGCAACATCGCCGGTTCGGTCCGCAACAAGGCGCGCATCACCGGCCCTGCCGTGCGGCGCGGCTGGCTCGAGAACGGACCCGGCCCCAGCAGTGCCCGCGGCTCGGACGAGTTCGTGTCCGTCGACTGGGAAGAGCTGACGGAGCGCCTTTCCGGTGAACTGCGCCGAGTGATCGACACGTACGGCAACAGCGCGATCTTCGGCGGCTCCTACGGATGGGCCAGCGCCGGACGGTTCCACCACGCGCAAAGCCAGGTGCACCGGTTCCTCAACTCGCTCGGTGGCTACACACGGTCCGTCCACAGTTACTCACTCGGTGCGACGGGCGTGATCATGCCCCGCGTCGTCGGTACGCACTGGAAGTTGTTCGCACGGTCGACGTCCTGGAAGGTCATCGCCGAGCACACCGAACTTCTGGTGTGCTTCGGCGGTGTCCCGCTGAAGAACACCGGAGTGAACCACGGCGGCACGAGCGACCACCCGACACGAGGCGCGCTGGACGCGCTCCGGCGTCGCGGTGGCTGCATCGTGTCCTTCAGTCCGCTGCGTGACGACCTCCACGGCGCCGCGGAACGGCACGCACCCGTCCCCGGCACCGATGTCGCCATCATGCTCGCCCTCGCCTACGTTCTGGCGACGGAAGGCCTGCACGACACGGCGTTCCTGGCAAGCCATTGCGTCGGTTACGACCGTTTCGAGGAGTACCTACTCGGACGTTCCGACGGAGTGCCCAAATCGCCGGCGTGGGCGGAGCAGATTTCGGGAATCGCCGCAGACGAACTGGTGGTACTGGCACGACGGATGGCGGCGAGCCGGACCATGGTGACCGTCACGTGGTCGTTGCAGCGCGTGCGGCACGGGGAGCAGGCGCCGTGGATGGGCGTCACTCTTGCTGCGATGCTCGGACAGGTCGGTCTGCCCGGCGGGGGCTTCGGCCATGGCTACGGTTCGATGAACGAGCCGGGCCTCGCACCCGTGCCGTACCCCCTGCCCACCCTGCCGCAGGGACTCAACCCGGTCCCGGACTTCATCCCGGTGGCGGCGGTCTCGGACATGCTCCTGAATCCGGGAGCACCCTTCGACTACGACGGTCAGCGGCTGACCTATCCGGATATCCGAATGCTGTACTGGGCTGGGGGAAACCCGTTCCACCACCATCAGGATCTCGGCCGGCTCAGGCGGGCCCTGGCACGCCCCGAGACGATCGTGGTCCACGAGCCGTACTGGACCCCGATGGCACGGCACGCCGACATCGTGGTGCCGTCCACCACGTCGCTCGAGCGGGACGACATCAGCTGCACCCGCAACGACCCGCTGCTCGTCGCCATGCACGCCGCGGTGTGCCCGTACGCCGATGCCCAGGACGATTACGACACATTCAGCGCACTCGCCCGCAGGCTGGGCGTCGGCGAGAAGTTCACCGAAGGACGCTCGTCGCAGCAATGGCTCGAGCATCTCTACGAACAATGGCGCGGATTCGTTCGGGCGGACGGCGGCCCGGCGCCGAGCTTCGACGACTTCTGGACAAACGGGCAGGTGCGGATGCGCACCGAAGACGACCTCGTGCTGTTCGGCGATTTCCGTGCCGACCCGGCCACGTACCCACTCGCGACACCCAGCGGTCGCATCGAGATCTTCTCGGCAGACATCGACAGCTTCGGTTACGCGGACTGCGCCGGCCATCCACGCTGGTACGAGCCGGAGGAATGGCTCGGTGGCGATCGAGCACAGCAGTATCCACTGCACCTGATCGCCAATCAGCCGCGGAGTCGGCTGCACAGCCAACTCGATCACGGCGCGACCAGCCGGGAATCGAAGATCAAGGGCCGCGAACCGCTCCGGATCCACCCCGACGATGCCGCGGCTCGCGGCATCGTCGCCGGTGACGTCGTCCGGGTCTACAACGATCGCGGCTCCTGCCTCGCCGGTGTCGTGGTGGACGACGGTGTCCGGCGAGGCGTGGTGCAGTTGTCGACGGGCGCCTGGTACGACCCGCTCGACCCCACCGACCCGGAGTCGCTGTGCGTGCACGGCAACCCGAACGTGTTGACCGCGGACGTGGGCAGTTCTTCACTGTCCCGCGGCTGCACGGGCCAGCACGTGCTGGTGCAGATCGAACGCTATCTGGACGAGCTGCCGCCGATTCGCGCCTTCGACCCGCCGACGATCACTTCTCGGTCGGCTCGAGGACCAGCGAAATGGAGTTGATGCAGTAACGCTGGTCGGTCGGGGTGGGGTAGCCCTCGCCTTCGAAGACGTGACCGAGATGGCTGTGGCACGTCTTACAGATGACCTCGACGCGGCGCATACCCAGCGACGTGTCCTCGCGGAGAATGACGGCATCGGAATCGGCGGGGTCGAAGAACGACGGCCACCCGCAATGGGATTCGAATTTCTCGGTACTGCGGAACAACTCCGCGCCACATGCCCGGCAGTGGTACACACCCTCGGTTGTCGTGTCGGTGTATTCACCCACGTAGGGACGTTCGGTTCCGGCCTGCCGCAGTACCGCGTATTCCTCGGGCGTCAGCTTCTCCCGCCATTCACTGTCGGAGAGGACGACCTTCGGTGCGGACTGAGTGGGATCCTTCTGCTGCGAACTCATGGCTCCACGCTAATACGTTTCGCGTTCGCGGGTCCGCAGCGCCCGGCGAGTCGGCTACGACTTGGCGACAGCCGACTCCGTTTCCGGTTCCGGTTCCGGTTCCGGTTCCGGTTCGAGCTCGGGTTCCGTCGACGGGGTCTTCGGGCGAGGTTCGAGGAGGAACCCCGGATCTATGCCTTGGTCCAGCCGACCCTCACGCTTGGCGGTGACGTAACGGACTGCGAGCACCCCGAAAATGACGATCAACAGCAGACTCCACCCGAGGGTGGTCTTCATGTATTCGGCGGTGCGGCCCGCCTCGACGAACCGTCCCGACAGCCAACTGTCGTAACTGAGGAACCCGTACACCGCCAGCCACGCGGGCCAATTTCGCATCACCGAGTTCTTCAGTACCACTGACATGACGAGCGGGAACAGCATCATCGAGTAGTACATCTGGCCCAGCGAACCGAGCAGCCAGGACGCGGTCAGCAGGACACCGGACGTGGTCACCACGAAGAACAGTTCGTCATGCCGGTAATAGCGGTACAGCAGCCACAGGGACCCCGCCACCAGTGCGGCGAAACTTCCACGGAGCGTGAAGATCATCCACGTCGGGAGACCGTAGTACCTGCCGTTGCCCACGATCGCGCTGTTGAAGTAGTCGCGCGACTCCATCAGGTACGGAACGGTGTGGTGAACGAAGTCCATCGGATCCGCCGACAGCGGCCACGCTACGGCGGTGAGGACGAGGGGGATGCCGAGGGCGGTGACGAACACTTTCCACTGCCCGCGGACGAGAGGAAGTAAGAGAAGTGGCGCCAGGATCGGTTTCACCGCGAACGTCAGGCCGATGGCGACGCCGGACCACATGTCCCGTCGCTTCATGAGCAGCACCAGGAACGCAATCTCCCCGAGCAGCACCAGACCGTTGATGTTGGTGAAGACCAGCGTGTTCGTGACGGTTTCCGACGAAAACGTCGCGAAGAGGAGGATCGGGGCGGCGATCGAGTTCAGACCCAGGCCGAACAACCGCAGCAGCAGGTACAACGCGATGACGATGGCAATCGTGTTGGCCAGGATGAACAGCCACCGCGACTTCTCGGGGTCGATGATCGCGATCGGTGCCATCAGCAGCGTTCCGGACGGCGGATACAAGTAGTGCGGGTCCACCCAGTCGAAATTGGCGGTGTAGACGGGTCGGCGGTTGAGGAACGCCAGGGCGGCGTTGTAGACCGGCCGGAAGTCGTCGGTGATGTAGCCGTTGACCGCCTTGACAACCACTCGATGCAGCACGGTCATGACGGCGATCGGCCACAACGCGAAGTTGATGACCTCGTGAGGAGTCCGCCCGGTGCGCGGTTCGAGATGTCGAAGGAACACCACGGCACGGTACACCGGCTAGCCGTGACATGCGGTCACGCACCCCCTGCGGGTGTCGGGCCCGGTCACCGGCTAGGCGGGGCAGGCGCTGCCGTCGGGGGGCAGTGTTCCGTCGGCGAGATACGAGACGATGGCCTTCTGCGCGCAGTCCGAGTGGGTGGCCGGGTGACCCCGGCCGTGCCACGTCAGGGTCGCGGTGGTGGCGCCCGCGCTGCCCACTGCCCCGGTGACGGTGCCGACGCCGGCGTTACCGACGACGGGGTCGGCCGCGCCGCTGAGCACGAGCACGGGCATCGCGAGGTCACCGGGGAGCGCGGGCGGTGCGGTCGCAGGCCACGACGTGCACAACAGGAGGCCGACGGCCGCATCGGGGCCGAACAAAGGGAAGTGTTCACCCCACACGCGCTGGAGTTCGCGTACGCGATCCGGGGCAGGCCACTGCTGCCCGTCCGTGCATCGGGTGATGAACTGGCCGTCGGATTCGTAGGCCGCCTCCGCCTGCGCTGCGAGGGCCAGAAGCGGCGCGGTGTTGCCGGCGGTCGCGGCCGACACGGCGTCGGACAATATGCGTACCCGGCCCTGCTGGTCGCCTCCGGCTGTGCCCAGTACTCCCGAGATCGCCGTGAGTAGCGCGTTCGACGACACCCCGGGGATCCGACCGGCCGCGGCCGCGGCCACGGCTGCGGTGACCGCCGCTCGCGGGTCGGGGCCGAGGGAACAGTTCAGTGCGGTGCACTGCCGGGCGAAGGCGTCGAACGCCGCTTCCTGCCCGGCCACCTGCTGCTCGGTGGCGGTCGCGGCGTCCACGGTGGTCACCGCGGGGGAGTCGAGGACGAGCCGGCCGACCCGTCCCGGGTATTCGGCGGCGTAGCTCAATGCAACGGCGCTCCCGTTTCCGGTGGCCAGTATCCCGAGGGAGTCGACCTCCCACGTGCGGCGCAGCTGTTCGATGTCATCTGCGGCGTGGGTGCTGTCGAAGGCGAGTTCTTGCGGTTGCAGATAATCGGTGCAGGCGATGGTGGCATCTCGCCCGAGAGCGGCCACCTTGTCGACCTGGTCGCCGGCACCCGGATCGAATTGTGCGAGGTCGGCCAGCCTGCGCCGAAGGTCGGAGGTCGGCGGCGAAAGGCATTCGATTTTCTGTGACGACGCGATTCCGCGGCGATCGACGGCGACAACCGGACGCGTCGAGAGCAAAGTCGCCAACCCTCCCGTACTCAGCGCGGCGAGCGTCGACGTCGACGACCGGTCCGACCCGGACGTCAGGACGAGGGGGGCGGCGTTTGCCGGGGTGTCCGCGAGTCGCGCCCGCATCGCGCCCATGGTGAACGATCCGGGAAGGACTCCGCTCTCGTCGACGGCCGACTCGTACGACGCGCACTCGAAGATCAGACCCGAAGGCGCCACCACTCCGGGGCCCAGCGTCTCGAGGGTGCCCGGGGTGCAGTCCGTCCACGTGAGGTCCGTCTTCGGAACCTGCAACTGGGGCGGGGGAGCGTCGGCGTTCTCGGACTCGGTCGGGGTGGGTTCGCTGCCGCCGCCCTCGCGTTCGACGGCGACGTGCGGCCGGTTCGACGGTCCGGCTCCACACGCACTGCACACCACGAGAACCAGTGCGAGCAACCCCAATCTGCGCATGCCGGACAGCCTGCCAGGTTCCTTCACGGGCGGGGAAGCCGCACCCAGCGTGTCAGAACCGTGCCGTCGGTGTCGGCGAGGACGTGCGCAGGTGTCATCGAGACCGTGGCGACGTGGGGGGAGGTGGCGAGGCGCCCGGCGGTTCCCCCCACCAGGACGGGTGCCGTGGTGAGGCAGAGTTCGTCGACGAGGTCGTCGGCCACGAGCTGTCCGAACAGGCTCGGCCCGCCCTCACAGAGAATTCTGCGCAGTCCCAGTCCCTCCACTGCGGCGATCACCTCAGGGCCTGTGATCTCCGAACCGCCCGTGCGAACGACGTGAGCACCGGCCTCGGCGAGGGCAGCCACCCGAACCGGATCGGCGGCGGCGCAGGTGATCACGATGGGCGCCACCTCGGTATCGGTGAACAGTCGGGCGTCGGCGTCGAGGTGTGCCCTTGCCGACACGACCGCAATCGGCGGGACGGCGGACAATCCCGATGCGATACGGCGTTGCCTGCCGTCCGCGTCGATTCGCACGCCACCGTAGTTTTCGGCGCGGACGGTTCCGGCTCCCACCAGGACGACGTCGGCCGCCTCCCGAAGGGTGTCGAACACCTTCTTGTCGGCGGGCGTTCCGAGTGTTCCGCTCACACCACCGACAGAGACGGCTCCGTCGATGCTGCACACGAAATTCGCCCGCACCCACGGTCGCGGCATCTCCACCGGGTACGCATACAGCTCACGCAGGGCGTCCCCGGTCAATTCACCGGCATCCGTCCCCGGCTGCGCGGAGTCCGATGTGAGGTAGGTCGCAATATGCACACGCTGCATGTTAGTGATCACAACACGTGGATACCCTGCTTGTATGCATGCACGTCTTGTCGATCGCAGCCCCGTGGTGCCGGCTGATCAGTTGGTCGCTCAAATGGTGCCCCCGGCCATGTTCGACGAGGTGAGCTTCGCGTCGTACATCCCCGACCCCGCCGAGCCCAGCCAGGCCGTGGCCGTTCAGAAGGCCGAGGAGTTCTCGAAGAAGGTCGGCAAGATCCGCAGCGGCGGCCGACGTGGCCTCTTCGGGAAGAAGACGCCGTCCACCGGTGCCGGTCTCTACCTCGACGGTGGGTTCGGCGTCGGCAAGACCCATCTGCTCGCGTCGATCTACCACAGCGTCCCGTCGCCGAAGGCATTCGGCACCTTCGTCGAACTGACCCACGTGGTCGGCGCGCTGGGGTTCAACAAGGCGGTCGAGCAGCTTTCCGACCACAGTGTCCTCTGCATCGACGAGTTCGAACTCGACGATCCGGGTGACACCATGCTCGTGTCCCGGTTGCTGTCCGAGCTGTCCGCGCGTGGTGTGTCCATCGTCGCGACGTCGAACACCCTTCCCGGCCAGCTCGGTGAGGGCCGCTTCGCCGCGCAGGACTTCCTGCGGGAGATCAAGAAACTTGGCTCGATCTTCGAGACCATCCGGGTGGATGGCCCCGACTACAGGCACCGCGACCTGCCGCCGGCGCCCGACCCGATCTCCTCGGAGGAGCTCCTCGAGCGTGCCGACGCCATCCCCGGTGCCACACTCGACGACTTCGATGCGCTGTGTGCCCACCTGAGCACCCTGCACCCGTCGCGATACAACAAGCTGGTCGAGGGCATCCCGGCAGTGTTCCTGGACGGTGTCCATCCGGCCGACGACCAGTCGGTGGCTCTGCGGCTCGTGGTTCTCGCGGACCGCCTGTACGACGCCAGCATCCCCGTGACGGTGGCGGGCGCGAAGCTCGACTCCATCTTCACGCCCGAGATGCTCGCCGGCGGGTATCGCAAGAAGTATCTCCGCGCCACCTCACGGCTCCTCGCGTTGTCGCGCTTCGAGGTAGCCGCGAACTGAGCCGGCAGGCTCAGAGGGCCCGCTGCATCACGAAATCGTGGTGTAGCTGCGACCCGACCAGGAAGGTCTTCGTCCCGACGGTCTCGAAGCCGTGCTTCTCGTAGAAACGCTGGGCGCGCAGGTTCTCCTGATTGACTCCGAGCCACAGTCCCGCACAATCCCCGGCAACGGCGCGCTCGACGATGGCGTTCATCAGCGCGGACGCGACTCCGGTGCCGTGATTGCCCGGCAGCACATACAGCTTGCTGATCTCGGTGACGGGACGCAGTGACACGCTCCGGGCCACCTCGGGATCTGCAGGTTCTCCGTCGATCAACATTGCATAGCCGACGATGGCGCCTTCGTGGGTCACCTTGAGCACGGTGCGGCGCGGGTCTGTGAGGTACTCGGAAAATCGTTCCGCCGACAGCACATCATCGATGAAGGTGGCGATGTCGTCCTGGGTGGCGCCGGGTGGGCAGGCGAGCGGAAACGTCGCCGCCGCTACGTCGGCGATCGCCTCGGAGTCCCAAATCCCCGCGGAATTTATTTCGACCGTCACCGTTCAGTCACCGCGTCTTTCCTGTTCTTCACCATTATGTGCGTACTGTCCCGTAGCTGCGTCCTCACCGCAATCTGCCACGCCCTGTGCGGCGTGTGAAACCGACCGTATGCGATGCTTCGTTGTCGACTGCGCAGAGTCCGGCGCAAGGAGAAAATGACAGCCCGAATCGGTGACCGTCCGGGAATTCTGTTCGACGGAGGTGACCCGGAACAAGACTGAGCCCCAGCCTTGGATGGGGGGTCATGGCTGGGGCTCATTGCCATCGGGGGGGTGGATGGCACGTTCGACGATACATGAGGATTTCCTCACGTTCCAGGCTCGTGGATAACAATTTCGTCACCGGGAAGATATGCGGCCGGATTCCCGATGAGGTAGCAGGTTGTCCTTCGGGACGATCCTCGCCTAGAGTGTCTTCCCATGCAGCGCATTCTCGTAGTTCTCCGCCGTAGCGGGGTCTGATACGGACCGACCCCTCGCTGCGGGTCGTTGAGCTACGCGTTGGTCCTCCCGTCACTTTCAGGAAGACCACGAGAATGATCACCTCCACTTCGTTTGCCGCAACTTGTCGCACGTCGAGCAGCGCCGCCGATCCCTTCGCGACACGTCACGGAAAGCCGCTCCCCCGCGAATTCGCGGACGAGGCAGCCGGGATGAGCTGGACCGTGTTCGAGAGCCTGTATGCGCCGATGTCCGGCCCGTTCCGTCTCGGTCGGTGGTCCGAAAAGAAAGCCGCCCCGGGCCTGTGGGTCTTCGAGGCGACCTTGGGTATCGGAGAATCGATCTGCACGATGAGCGCACTCGCGCCGGGCCCGGTGTCCGCGATGACGTCGATGCTCTACGACGCCGGATGTTCGATCGAGATCCTCGCCTTCCACCAGCATCGAATCGGGCACCGCACGGCAACCTTCCTGAGGTGCGAGGCGGGGGGAGTGCGACTGTGGACGATGGGAATCGGTGAATCCGACACCGAGTCGGCGCTGCGCGCGATGATTTCCGGCGCAAACAGGGTGCACTCGGCGTGACAGACAGCGGTTCGGCCCCGGTCGTATGACCGGGGCCGAACCGCTGGGAATGTCTTTTCGGATGAACCGAAGAGATGGTGCGCGATACTGGGATTGAACCAGTGACCTCTTCCGTGTCAGGGAAGCGCTCTCCCGCTGAGCTAATCGCGCGAGATCGAGAAGAAATGGAGCGGACGACGGGATTCGAACCCGCGACCCCAACCTTGGCAAGGTTGTGCGCTACCAGCTGCGCCACGTCCGCATGCGTGAAAACCCCCGAGTCCGGGGGAGTCCACTGTCGTGCAAGTACTACAGTCCTACGATCTATCTCGGTGCGCGATACTGGGATTGAACCAGTGACCTCTTCCGTGTCAGGGAAGCGCTCTCCCGCTGAGCTAATCGCGCGAGGTGGAGACGGGAATCGAACCCGTGTGCACGGCTTTGCAGGCCGTTGCCTCACCACTCGGCCACTCCACCGTGAAGGTTGAGTCCAACCTCTCGAGCGGACGACGGGATTCGAACCCGCGACCCCAACCTTGGCAAGGTTGTGCGCTACCAGCTGCGCCACGTCCGCATGCACCGTGTAACTCGCGGAGAATGTTCTCCGTGGTGCGGTTGAGAACATTAGCCGACCATGCCTGTTAGTTACAAATCTGCAGGTCATGAGTGCTGCCGGGCTTCGGGGCGCATCCAGGAAGCAGTGGTCTGTGCGGGTGACCGCGAATCACCACGACGTGATTTTCGTTCGGCCGGTCCGTCGTGTTAATGTTCCAACTCGTTCGAGCGCGAGCAAGTTGCCTCGGTCCCGTGGCTCAGTGGAAGAGCGTCCCGTTCACACCGGGGAGGTCGCTGGTTCGATCCCAGCCGGGACCACCGAGAACACGAAGAGGGCGTTTCCGGGAATTCGGAGACGCCCTTTTCTGCGTGCGCCCTCACGTGCCGATATTCGGTTGTCCGGGTACACGGAAACGGCGAACAATGACAGGGCAGGCCGAACTGCACCCGCGGTGGCCGCTGTCGAAGGATCGAAGTCGAATGTTTCCCGTCACCCTCGAAGGCACTGCAGCGCCGACCTTGATGTGGGCGGAAGAACGGACCATAGAGCCGGCTGCACTTGCCCAGCTCCGCACCATGGCAGACCTGCCGTGGGTCCATGGTGTCCGAGTCATGCCCGACGTCCATGTCGGTAAGGGCGCGACGGTCGGCTCCGTCATCGCGATGCGTCAGGCTGTCGCACCTGCCGCCGTGGGGGTCGACATCGGCTGCGGCATGACAGCGGTCAGGACCGATGTCACCGCCGACGACCTACCGGACAGTCTGCGGTCGCTGCGCGCGCGCATCGAGCGTGCGGTTCCGGTGGGATTCGCCATGCACGAAAAGTCCCTCGACACCGGTGCCCTCTCGGTGTCCGGCGCCGGCGTCCACAAGGGATGGACGCGATTCTGGCAGGAGTTCCGCGATCTGCACCCGGGCGTGCAGTCTCGTGAATCGAAGGCGATGAAGCAGATCGGAACGCTCGGCGGCGGGAATCACTTCATCGAGGTGTGTCTGTCCGACGCAGACGAGGTGTGGCTCATGCTTCACTCCGGATCCCGCAACATCGGGAAGGAACTGGCCGAGCGACACATCGCGGTGGCGCGGACATTGCAGCACAACCAGAGGCTGGTCGATCGTGATCTCGCGGTCTTTCTCGCAGGTACACCCGAGATGGACGCCTACCGCCACGACCTGTCGTGGGCCCAGGAATACGCGGCCCGCAACCGCGCCGTCATGCTCGCCCTGATCATGCAGGCATTCCGGGACGCTCTGCCGACTCGACCCGTCCGTTTCGACGATCCGATCTCGTGCCACCACAACTATGTGTCCGAGGAGGTCGTCGACGGGGAGACGATGCTCGTGACCCGCAAGGGTGCTATTCGCGCCGGGAAGGGAGATCTCGGTCTCATTCCCGGCTCCATGGGCACCGGTTCGTACGTGGTGCGGGGACTGGGGTCGGAACTGTCCTTCAACTCCGCGTCGCACGGTGCCGGTCGAACCATGAGCCGTACGAAGGCGAAGAAGCGTTTCACGGTCGACGACTTGAGGCGTCAAACGTCCGGCGTCGAGTCGCGTAAGGACGCAGGGGTGATCGACGAGATCCCGGCCGCGTACAAGGACATCGAGCAGGTGATTGATGCGCAGGCCGATTTGGTCGAGGTCGTGGCACATCTGCGGCAGGTCGTGTGTGTGAAGGGCTAGACCAGAACTGACGGCGCGACCGTGCGGCGGGCACTGGGTAGGGTGGATGATGGCAGTTTCACTCGCGCCTCCGTGCCTGCTTCGTCACGGATCGCCGTTCACACTGGGTCGACACACGAGGGGCAGGTAGATCGTGAGCACCGGGGAAGTCCGGCCGGACGAGGCCGACCGTGCCGACAAGGCCGACACGGAGGGTCCCGACCCTGTCGACACCGAGGATTCCGACCTGTCGCCGTTCCAGGAGGCGGAGAGCCGCTGGAAGCGGTGGCGCGCTCGGATCGCCGCCAAGCCGAGTCTGAACCTCGGTTACCGCATCGCCGTCGGTGTGATCGGCGCCTTGGTGCTGGCCGCCGGCGTGCTGGCAATTCCGTATCCCGGTCCCGGATGGCTGATCGTTTTCGCCGGACTCGGCATTCTGGCGTCCGAGTTCGAGTGGGCCCATCGACTGCTTCGCTTCGCGCGCACGAAGTACGACGCCTTCATGGACTGGTTCTCCCGGCAGTCGCTGCTCGTCAAAGGTGTCGGCGCGGTGCTGACGGGTCTGATCGTGCTGGCCACCCTGTGGTTACTGGGAACGTTCGGTCTGGTCGGGACGTGGATCGGCCTCGACTACCCGTGGCTGGAGAGCCCCCTCTAGCGGACGCATGATTGGGTAGCACAGCTGGGCCGATAGCATGGGCTGGCACATTCTTCATGTCTGCACCGCACACCTCACCTAGGAGAACATCGCTGTGACCACGCCCGCATCCGTCGCCCCCGCCGCCCTTGTCCGGGTGCCCGCAGGGACTACGGCCGGAACCGCGGTTCGGGAAGCCGGTTACCCGAGCAAGGGTCCGGACGTCGTCGTCGTGGTCCGTGACGCCGAGGGTCAGCTGAAGGACCTGTCGTGGGTGCCGGATGTAGACACCGACGTCGAGCCGGTGGCCGCGAACACCGAGGACGGGCGCAGCGTCATCCGCCACTCCGCGGCGCACGTCCTCGCGCAAGCCGTGCAGCAGGAGTTTCCCGAGGCCAAGCTCGGCATCGGTCCGCCCATCAAGGACGGCTTCTACTACGACTTCGCGGTCGATCGTCCCTTCACTCCGGAGGATCTCGCGAACCTCGAGAAGCGGATGAAGAAGATCATCAAGGGCTCTCAGCGGTTTTCTCGTCGTGTCGTCGACTCTCTCGACGAGGCTCGCGCGGAGTTGGCGAAGGAACCGTTCAAGCTCGAACTGATCGACGACAAGTCGGGCATCGACGACCCGGAGGTCATGGAAGTCGGCGGCAACGAGCTGACCATCTACGACAACCTGGATCCGCGCACAGGGGAGAAGATCTGGGGCGACCTCTGCCGTGGCCCGCACATCCCCACCACCAAGCACATTCCCGCGTTCAAGCTCACCCGCAGTTCCGCCGCTTACTGGCGAGGTAACCAGGACAACGCCGATCTCCAGCGGATCTACGGCACCGCCTGGGAATCGGCCGAGGCCCAGGAACAGCACCTCGAGCTGCTCGCCGAAGCAGAACGGCGCGACCACCGGAAGTTGGGCGCCGAACTCGATCTCTTCAGTTTCCCCGACGAGCTCGGCTCGGGCCTGCCCGTGTTCCACCCCAAGGGCGGCATCATCCGCACCGAGATGGAGGATTACTCGCGCAAGCGGCACGTCGACGAGGGCTACGAGTTCGTCAACACCCCGCACATCACGAAGGGGCACCTCTACGAGGTGTCGGGTCACCTCGACTGGTACCGGGACGGCATGTTCCCGGCCATGCACATCGACGAGGAATTGAACGAGGACGGCACCGTGCGCAAGCCGGGGCAGGACTACTACCTCAAGCCGATGAACTGCCCGATGCACAATTTGATCTTCCGGTCCCGCGGACGGTCGTACCGGGAATTGCCGTTGCGGCTCTTCGAGTTCGGCTCCGTGTACCGGTACGAGAAGTCGGGTGTCGTACACGGGTTGACCCGCGTGCGCGGCATGACACAAGACGACGCGCACATCTACTGCACCCGCGAGCAGATGCGCGACGAATTGGCCACCACCCTGCAGTTCGTTCTCGGGCTCCTGAAGGATTACGGGCTCGACGACTTCTACCTGGAACTGTCCACCAAGAACCCGGACAAATTCGTCGGTGACGACGCGGTGTGGGAAGAGGCCACGCAGACGCTGGCCGAGGTCGCCGAGGCGTCGGGGCTGAACCTCGTGCCCGACCCCGGGGGCGCCGCTTTCTACGGTCCGAAGATTTCGGTGCAGGTGCAGGACGCCCTGGGTCGGACCTGGCAGATGTCGACCATCCAACTCGACTTCAACCTGCCCGAGCGCTTCGACCTCGAGTACACGGCGAACGACGGCACGAAGAAGCGGCCCGTGATGATCCACCGCGCGTTGTTCGGCTCGATCGAGCGATTCTTCGGTGTGCTGACCGAGCACTACGCAGGTGCGTTCCCGGCCTGGCTTGCACCCGTCCAGGTGGTGGGCATCCCGGTCGCCGAGGCGTTTGCCGATCATCTTTTCGACGTGGTGAAGCAGTTGAAGGCGGCGGGGATTCGCGCGGAGGTCGACGCGAGCGACGACCGGATGCAGAAGAAGATCTTCAACAACACCGCGCAGAAGGTTCCGTTCATGCTCCTCGCGGGTGCCCGCGACGTCGAGGCGGGTGCCGTGAGCTTCCGCTTCCGCGACGGCACTCAGGTGAACGGTGTGGCGGTCGACGATGCCGTTCGGATCGTCACCGAATGGGTCGCGCGCCGTGAGAACGCATCCCCGACCGCGGAGTTGCTCCAACCCGGTGGGAGAGGGTGACACACATGGCAGGAGGGGATGATGTGACCGCCGACGGGATTCGAGACAGTCCCGGTAGTCTCGTCGATCGTGGTCCCGGTCAGCCGGACCATCTGCAGCGGATCTGGTCGCCGCACCGCATGTCGTACATCGCCGAGGCGCCGAAGTCTCCGGACACTCCGAACGAACCGTTCACCGACATCCCGAAGATGAACGACGAGGACGGGCTGATCGTCGCGCGCGGCGAGCACGTCTACGCGGTGCTCAACCTGTATCCGTACAACCCTGGTCACCTGATGGTCGTGCCCTACCGCAAGGTCGCCGCGCTCGAGGACCTCACGGAGGAAGAAAGCGCCGAGCTGATGTCCTTCACTCAGCAGGCGCTGCGCGTCATCAAGCGGGTGTCGCGGCCGGACGGTTTCAATGTGGGTCTGAACCTGGGGGCCGCCGCCGGCGGCTCCCTCGCTGAACATCTCCATCAGCATGTGGTTCCCCGGTGGGGTGGGGACGCCAACTTCATCACGGTCCTCGCCGGCGTCAAGGTCATGCCACAGTTGTTGCGCGAGACCCGTGGTCTGCTGGCGAAGGCTTGGAATGAATGACTCGATAGATGAATGACGCGGGGGTCGCACACTCCTCCGTGCAGGGTCGGTGGCAGGACGTGATGAACGGGGTGGGCAGGTGCTGAGCTTTTTCGGACGGGCACCGGTGTCCAAGGTGACCGCGCCGTTGGGGAGGGCTCTGGTCAAGACCGGGCTGACCCCCGATTCGGTCACAGTGATAGGGACCGTCGCGACCGTGGCTGGGGCGGTCGTGCTGTTTCCCAGCGGACATCTGTTCTGGGGTGCGGTTGTCATCACCGTGTTCGTCCTGTTCGACATGCTGGACGGCGCGATGGCCCGTGCCCGTGGTGGGGGAACTCGATTCGGCGCCGTCCTCGACGCCACCTGTGACCGAGTGGCGGACGGTGCGATTTTCGCCGGTCTCGCCTGGTGGGCCGTGTACCACGAGGCGAGCAAGCCGCTCGTGATCGCGACTCTGGTGTGCCTGGTCACCTCGCAGGTGATCTCCTACGCCAAGGCCCGCGCCGAGGCGAGCGGGTTGTCCGCGGACGGCGGACTCATCGAACGACCCGATCGATTGGTCATCGTCCTCATCGGGGCCGGTGTCACCGGGCTCGGCGTGCCCTGGGCGATCCACGTCGCCATGTGGCTCCTCGCTGCGGGCAGCGTGCTCACGGTGTTCCAGCGGGTTCTGGCGGTGCGGGGGTCGGCCGGCGCACGGGACGTCCTCTCGCTGCCGGCACCCGGCACGACGCCCGAAGACGGACAGGCGACGGCGCAATGAGCGTCGGTGATCGGGTCGCCGACCTCGGCTATGCGGCCGGCTGGCGGCTGGTCCGCGCCCTGCCCGAGCGAGTCGCTGTCACCCTGTTCGAGACGGGTGCCGACTTCGCCGCACGCAAAGGCGGGGGTCCCGAACAGTTGCGCCGCAACCTTGCTCGCGTGCTGCGAGTGACTCCGGAGGAGGTTCCGGAGTCGCTGGTGCGTGCGTCGCTGCGGTCCTATGCGCGGTACTGGCGGGAGGCGTTCCGGCTGCCGGCCATGGATTTGGAGAAGACCGGGGCGGCTCTCGACGCGCTCATCGAAGGACAGGAGCATCTGGACGCCGCGAAAGCCGCGGGCCGCGGAGCGGTACTCGCACTGCCGCACAGCGGTAACTGGGACATGGCCGGAGTGTGGTGTGTGCAGCACTGGGGCACGCTGTCCACCGTGGCCGAGCGGTTGAAGCCGGAGTCGCTGTATCAGCGTTTCGTCGACTACCGCGAAGGGCTGGGATTCGAGATCTTCCCGCTGAGCGGGGGAGAGCATCCCCCGTTCGTCGAACTGTCGGCGCGTCTGCGCGACAACGGAATCGTGTGCCTCCTCGGTGAACGCGATCTCGCGAAGAAGGGCGTTCCCGTCACATTTTTCGGGGAACCGACGCGGATGCCCGCAGGTCCGGCGAAGCTGGCGATCGACACCGGTGCTCCGCTCCTGCCCGTGCACTGCTGGTTCACCGAGGACGGGTGGGGTTTCCGAATCGATCCCCCGATCGATACGTCAGTCGGGGTGGCGGCGGCCACCCAGGCGCTGGCGGAACGGTTCGAGGCGAACATCGCCCAGCACCCGGAGGACTGGCACATGCTGCAGCCGCTCTGGCTGTCCGACCTGTCGCAGGCGAGGCTCACGCGTATGGAGAGCCCGTGAAGATCGGCATGGTGTGTCCGTACTCGTTCGATGTTCCGGGCGGGGTACAAGCCCACGTCGTAGATCTCGCCGAGGTGTTGATCGAACGCGGGCACAAGGTCAGCGTCCTGGCCCCCGCTTCGGACGACATCGAATTGCCCGACTTCGTCGTGTCGGCCGGCCGGGCGCTGGCCATTCCGTACAACGGATCGGTGGCCCGGTTGAGTTTCGGACCTACCGCGAGCGCGCGGGTGCGGCGCTGGATTTCCGACAACGACTTCGATGTCCTGCACATCCACGAACCCAATGCGCCGAGCCTGTCGATGCTCGCCATGCGGGTGGCCGAGGGACCGATCGTGGCGACTTTTCACACGTCGACGACGAAATCATTGGTGCTCAGCACCTTTCAGGGAGTCCTCCAGCCCTACCTGGAGAGGATCAGCGGACGGATCGCGGTATCGGAACTGGCGCGCCGATGGCAGGTGGAATCGCTCGGGTCGGACGCCGTCGAGATCCCCAACGGTGTCGACGTGGGGGCCTTTGCGAACGCCGAACCGTTGCCGGGCTACCCCCGCCCGGGCCGGACCATTGTGTTCCTCGGGCGATACGACGAGCCGCGCAAAGGCATGTCTGTGCTGTTGCGCGCGCTTCCCGCGCTGGTCGACAAGTACCCGGAGCTGCAGGTGCTGGTGGTCGGCCGGGGAGACGAGGACCGCCTACGTCGTGAGGCGGGCCCGCTGTTCGGGCACCTGTGCCTCCTCGGCCAGGTCGGCGATGCCGAGAAGGCGTCGGCTCTGCGTAGTGCCGACGTGTACTGCGCCCCCAATCTGGGCGGGGAGAGTTTCGGGATCGTGCTGGTGGAAGCGATGGCGGCCGGCGCCGCGGTGGTGGCAAGTGAACTCGACGCGTTCCGCCGCGTCCTCCGCGACGGGCAGGCGGGTGTGCTCGTGCCGGTGGGTGATTCCGCGGCGCTCGCCGAGGGTATCGATTCCGTGCTCGGCGACCCGGCGCGCAGTGCCGCACTGACCGAGGTCGGGAGGACGGTCGTCACCGAATATGACTGGCCGGTGGTGGCCGAACAGATTCTGCGGGTGTACGAGACGGTAACCGTCGGGCGCGACGGCGTCCACGAGGTCGGATCGTGACCTTCTCCGCGCTGACCATCTTCGTTCTGGCCCTCGTGGCAGTGGTCGTTCTGGCGATCGGGTTGTGGGCCTACGGAACGGCCAACCGACTCGACCGTTTGCACGTGCGTTCCGATCTGTCCTGGCAGGCCCTCGACTCCGCGCTGGCCCGTCGGGCGGTGGTCGTGCGGGCTGCGGCTGCGGCGATGGACCCACCCGAGGCAAGGAGGCTCACTGCCCTGGCCGCCCGCGCCGAGCGGTCGGAGCGCACCGAACGCGAAAGCGCGGAGAACGCGTTGTCCAGCGCGCTCTCGCTGCTCGATCCCGAAGATCTCAGACCTCAGCTCGTCGCGGAACTCGCGGACGCGGAGGCGAGGGTCCTGATTGCGCGCCGTTTCCACAACGATGCCGTACGGGACACCCTGGCATTACGCGCTCGCAGACCCGTTCGCTGGTTACACCTGGGCGGCACCGCACCGCTACCGACCTATTTCGAGATCACGGAACGCGCGTCGGCTGCGGCGGTGACCGACGGTTTGTCTCTCGACTCCGTCCGCACGTCCGCGCGGGTGGTGCTGCTCGACGAGCGGGGCCGTGTGCTGTTGCTGAGGGGCCACGATCCGGAGATTCCCGACACCTACTACTGGTTCACGATCGGTGGCGCGGTCGAAAAGGGGGAGAACCTGCGTGCTGCGGCGGTCCGGGAAATCGCCGAGGAGACCGGGTACACCGCTTCCGCGGAGTCGCTGCGCGGCCCGATGTGGCGCCGGGTGGCGATCTTCTCTTGGGGCGGTGAGCTGATTCGCTCCGAGGAACTGTTCTTCGCCCTGCAGACGGAGGGTTTCGAACCTCACCACGGCGGGTTCACAGAACTCGAGGAGCGCACTATCACCGGCCACCGGTGGTGTACTGCGGACTGCGTCCGGGAACTGACGGCTGCCGGTGAAGCCGTCTATCCACGCGATCTTGCCGATCTGCTCGAGGAGGCCGCAGCCGTCGCAGCCGCCGCCGACAACCCCGAAGTGCGCGCCATCACGTAGGTCGCGGAGCGGACTCGACGAGGCCAGCAATCCGAGACTGGCTACAGAGCATCGCGGGCCGTCGTCCTAGAATCGAACAAAGCAGCGTGAACGTCGTCGCTCGCGCATGCCGCCATCGAAGTTCCACCCCGCCACTACCCAGGAGTTCGCTGTGAGCACCCCCGACACCACCCCCACCACCGGCACTGCGCGCGTCAAGCGGGGCATGGCCGAGATGCTCAAGGGTGGGGTCATCATGGACGTTGTCACCCCCGATCAGGCGAAGATCGCCGAGGACGCCGGTGCGGTCGCGGTGATGGCGCTCGAGCGGGTTCCCGCGGACATCCGCGCGCAGGGTGGGGTGTCGCGGATGAGTGATCCGGACATGATCGACGGCATCATCTCCGCCGTCTCGATTCCGGTGATGGCCAAGGCCCGGATCGGGCACTTCGTCGAGGCGCAGATCCTGCAGTCCCTGGGGGTCGATTATGTCGACGAGTCCGAGGTTTTGACCCCGGCCGATTACGCGAACCACATCGACAAGTGGAAGTTCACCGTCCCGTTCGTGTGTGGTGCGACCAATCTGGGTGAGGCGTTGCGGCGGATCACCGAGGGGGCGGCGATGATCCGGTCGAAGGGTGAGGCCGGTACCGGCGATGTGTCGAACGCGACGACGCATATGCGGACCATCGGTGGGGAGATTCGCCGGTTGACGTCGCTGAGCGAGGACGAGCTGTATGTGGCGGCGAAGGAGCTGCAGGCGCCGTACGACCTGGTGGTCGAGGTGGCGAAGGCCGGGAAGTTGCCGGTCACCATGTTCACCGCCGGTGGCATCGCGACCCCGGCGGATGCGGCGATGATGATGCAGCTCGGTGCGGAGGGTGTGTTCGTCGGGTCGGGGATCTTCAAGTCCGGTAATCCGGCGGAGCGGGCCGCGGCGATCGTGAAGGCCACCACGTTCTTCGACGACCCGGACGTGCTCGCGAAGGTCTCGCGTGGACTGGGTGAGGCGATGGTCGGGATCAACGTCGACGACATCCCGGTTCCGCACCGCCTCGCCGAACGCGGCTGGTGATCTGCACGCTCGACCGGTGACTGATCCGGGCCGACGAATTTTCTGGGTCGTCGGCCCGGTTCACTCGAGCAGGAGCATCATGCCGTTGACGCCGGCGACGGCGATCGCTGCGTAGAACGGCGTTCTGTTCGGCGCCCGGACGGTCAACGCGGCAAGAACGAGAACGGCGCCCAGCAATACCCGGTGCCACACCGTGGCTGGGTTACCGGTTCCGAGGAACACGGTGGCCGAGGCGGCCACCAGGGTCAGTGCCGCGATGATCCGAATCGTGCGGGTGCCCAGGCGATGTGGCAGTCCCCGCACGCCGGTGGCTGCGTCCGCGGCGAGGTCGGGCATGACATTGAGTAGGTGCGCCGCGATCCCGAACAGTGCGCCGGCCACCACCATCCACAGAGGCGGAATCTGCGCCGGGTCGAGCGCCAGTGACACGACGGCCGGTAACCCTCCGAACGCCAGTGCGTACGGGAGCCAGGACCACACCGTCGATTTGAGTCCCGCGTTGTATGCCAGGGCAGCACCGACGAGCGCCAGGTGAAGAAGCCCCGCCACCAGGCCGCAGAGCAAGGACGCGACCACGCATGTCGCGGACGCCATGCCGACAGCCCGGCGGACAGCGGTCACGGATATGCGTCCGGTGACGAGAGGTTTGTCGGTACGGCCGGCCACCTGGTCGCGGGTGCGATCGAGCAGGTCGTTGGTCCATCCGACGACGAGCTGACCACTGAGAACTGCGGTTCCGAGGACCATCACGGTGTCCGGATCCGCATCCATACCGACCGCAATCACCAGAGTGAGTACGGTGACCGCGGCGGCCGGGCCAGGGTGCGCGGTGCGCACGAGCGACCCGGCAGTGGAGAGGGCCATGGCCCAACGCTGCCACGACGAGGCCTCCGACGGCAGGATTGCCGAATCCGGCATCGCCTTGCGTGACGTCTGCGCGCGTCCGAGTGTTCTCGGCGCACGATCCCATCTCTTCGCTGCGCCGGCCGGTGAGCGGCGGTAGTACTTTCCTGCGTTGGCCTCTACTCGGGATGTGAGAGTGTCAGCGGAACAACATCGGGAAGGGAAACTAGATGGCGACGATCGAAGAAATTCTCGAGGTGGAACGTCTCGAGAAGAACATCTTCCGCGGCATTGCCACCGAGACCACGCTTCCCCGTACCTTCGGCGGGCAGGTCGCCGGGCAGGCGCTGGTGGCGGCGGTGCGTACGGTCGACCCCCAGTTCGCGGTGCACTCGCTGCACGGCTACTTCCTGCGGCCGGGCAACACGACCATGCCGATCGTGTATCTCGTCGACAGGATTCGAGACGGGCGATCGTTCGTGACCAGGCGGGTGAGTGCGGTTCAGGACGGTCAAGCGATCTTCACGATGTCCGCGTCCTTCCAGGTCTCGGAGAGCGGCATCGAGCACCACGACGCCATGCCCGTGGTGCCGCCGCCGGACAACCTGCCTTTTGCCCGCGATTCGGACGACCCGGAGATTGCCCGGCTTGCCCGCGAATGGTCCGACTGGGACATCAGGATGGTCGGTGACGGTGAGGTCGACCGCCGACGCGGAGCGGCCGCACAGCAGCAGGTGTGGTTCCGTTCGCGGAGGACGTTGCCCGACGACCCGGTTTTCCACGTGTGTGCGCTGGCGTACATGAGCGACATGACGCTGATCGGTTCGGCCAGGACACCCCACAAGGACGTGCACATCAACGGTGCCTCTCTCGATCACGCGCTGTGGTTCCTGCGGCCCTTCCGCGCGGACGAGTGGTTGCTGTACGACCAGACGTCACCGTCCGCAGGTTTCGGCCGTGCAGTGGCCCAGGGCCGTATTTTCGATCGGGCCGGGAACCTGGTGGCCGCGGTGGTCCAGGAAGGGTTGACCCGGTTCCTGCGCGCAGAGTGAATCTGCCTCGTCATCGAAGCGTCTGCACGGCCGGCTTCGGTGGGTGGTCGTATCGCACCAGCAGGTCCGGTGGATCCAGGACGCCGGCTGCATGCCGGATGAGCGCGGGCACGGTCCAGAGCGCATCTGCAGGTGTGTGCCTGCGCAACGCGCCATCGCTCAGGTGAAGTGCCACGGTGACGTCGAAGTCGAGTCCGCGCCCGAGGAGCATCGGACCGGTGACGAGGAGTACCTGCCGCGCCGCGATGGGAACACGCGCACACCGCGCCGAGCGATCGGCCGTTTCGTCCCACAGGCGCGGCAACCAGACGCCCTCGGTGCGTGCCGACCGCAGGACCTCCCGGCCGAGCGCCTCGTAGTCGAACCACAGCGTGCGGTAACTCAGCTCGTCGTCGCGTCCGTGCTCGAAGCGCAGGGAAGCCGGTCGAACATAGTCGTGGAGCGAGACGACGTCGCAGGGGCGTCCGCGCTCGCGCAGGGCTACGCAGACTGCGTTCGCCAGCAGCTCCGGGCGAGCGCCGTCGGGTGCGTCGATCGCGACGAGAACCGTGCCGTCGACGTCTAGGCAGCGTGTCGTGACGAGTGTGACGAGTCCTTCCGGGCTCGTCGGTGTGAACATCGTCATGACACCCATCGTGCCTCGAGCGCGAACAGGGCAGATAACCTTGACGGGCACCGTAGGAGGGCACATGGCGAGCATTGAAGACATCCTCGAACTGGAAGCGCTGGAGAAGGACATCTTTCGCGGCGCGGTGCATCCTTCGGTGCTGAAGCGGACCTTCGGTGGTCAGGTGGCCGGTCAGTCGCTGGTGTCGGCGGTCCGCACCGTCGACGAGAGGTTTCGGGTTCACTCGCTCCACGGGTATTTTCTGCGGCCGGGTAACCCCACCGAGCCGACCGTGTATCTCGTCGACCGCATTCGTGACGGCCGGTCCTTCTGCACTCGTCGCGTCACCGGTATCCAGGACGGCAAAGCGATCTTCACCATGTCCGCCTCCTTCCACGCCGAGGACGCCGGAATCGAACATCAGGACACGATGCCGTCCGTGCCAGATCCGGAGGAACTCGTCGACGCGCAGACCGTCGAGGAGTTCGCGAACACCGAGCTGTATCAGGAGTGGAAGGAATGGGACGTCCGCATCGTTCCATCCGATGCCGTCAAGCCGATTCCCGGCATCGCCGCCCAGCAACGTGTCTGGATGCGATACCGCAACAAGCTTCCGGACGATCAGGTGCTTCACATCTGTACCCTCGCCTATCTCAGTGACATCACGTTGCTCGGAGCGTCGAAGGTGCCGCATCCCGGCGTGGTGACCCAGACGGCGTCACTCGACCACGCCATGTGGTTCATGCGCCCGTTCCGCGCCGACGAGTGGCTCCTCTACGACCAGACTTCACCCTCCGCTGGTTTCGGTCGTGCCCTCACCCAGGGCCGCATGTTCGACCAGAACGGCGCCATGGTGGCCGCGGTGGTCCAGGAGGGTTTGACCCGCATCCAGCGCGACCAGGACAAGCGCGATATCGAGACAGGAAATATGGCATGACCCGTCCCCTCGTTGGTGTTCTCGCTCTCCAGGGCGATGTGCGTGAACACCTTGCCGCACTGCAGGACGCAGGCGCCGACGCCGTGGGTATTCGTCGTCCGGAAGAGCTCGACAAGGTCGACGGTCTCGTCATTCCGGGCGGCGAGTCGACCACCATGAGCAAGTTGCTGGAAATCTTCGAGCTGCTCGAGCCGCTGAAGACGCGACTACGGGACGGCCTGCCCGCCTACGGTTCCTGCGCTGGAATGATTCTCCTCGCGAGCGAGATCCTCGACACCCGGCCGGATGCGCAGCATCTCGGCGCGATCGATATGACGGTTCGCCGCAACGCCTTCGGGCGGCAGGTCGATTCGTTCGAGTCCGACCTCGACTTCGAGGGCATCATCGGCGATCCGGTACGCGCCGTCTTCATTCGCGCCCCCTGGGTCGAGCGAGTCGGGGACGCCGTCGAGGTGCTCGCTCGTGTCCCCGAGTCGGGCGGCGCCGCTGCCGGACGCATCGTCGCCGTCCGGCAGGGCCGCGTGGTGGCAACCTCCTTCCATCCCGAGGTCACCGGCGACCGGCGGGTACACGAGTTGTTCGTGGACCTCGTCCGTGAGGCTTAACTCGCTGCCCGCACGGCCAGCAGCGAATTGAGCAGGGCGGCACCCTGCTCCGCCGCAGGAACCGTGACTGCGAACTGCCTGCCGTCCCGGCAGGTGAGCAGAATTCCCTCGCCGCCCCGCACCACGACTGCGGTGCCTCGGGGGCTGAAACGGTAACCCCACCCACCCCACTCGGCGGGCCGGATGGTGGCCACCTGGGCCGATTCGATGCTGTCGAGGGGAATTCGCCGCCACCGCACATTCCAGGACGACAGCGTCAGACCCGCTCGATCGACGTGCACACCGACAGAGGCGAACACGCCGCTCGCGACGGCCAGGATCAGGAAGAGCGGGGCGAGCCACCAGACGCCCATCAGCAGGGATCCGATTGCGGTGGCCGTCATGACGAGGGTGAGCGCAGCGGCCCAGGGGCCGCGGGCGTATGCCGTCCACGAGGCCCGTTCGCTGGGCGCCAGAGGTGGGGACAGGGTCGGGGTGGGCCCGCTGAGCCGCGCCCGGGTGGCCTTGGGTGCAATCGCGAATACTGCCGCGCCCCAAGCCAGCCCGAGTAGCGGTATGACGATCCATGCGCCCATCGTGGCGGCGGCAGGGGATCCGGCGCGCCCGGTGAGGGCGACGCCGAGGATCCAGGCCGAGGACACCGTCCAGGTGGTGAGTGCGGTGATCGGGAGCCACAGCGCGGCGTCACTTCTGTCGCGGGCCACCACCAGTCCGGCGACCACTGCGGCCACGCAACACACGGCCAGCGCGATCCAGAAGTACGCCGTGGTGTTCCCGAATCGGTCCGGCTGCGTCCCGGACCAGTGCTGCGGGATCACGGGAGGCGCTTCAGCGCCCCAGCCGATCCGCGCGACGACGAGGGCGAGTAGCGGGAGCACGGTGGCGGCAGCACCGGCGCCGAGGCGTATGCGAGTGGTGGTCATTTCTTCGAAATCTCCTTGATCATGTCGATCATCCGGTCTGTGTCCAGGCCGAGGCGTCGTGCTTCGGCCACGAATGCTCGGGCGGCTTCCGTGAGCCCGGCGTGGGCGGAATTCGTGTCTGCGCGGATCACTGCTCCCCGTCCGCGCCGCAGGTCGATCAGTCCTTCGTCGCGCAGCACGGCGTACGCACGCAGGACGGTGTGCAAGTTGACGTCGATGGACTCGGCCAGCGCACGGGCCGAGGGCAGGCGATCGCCGGCCGCTATCTCTCCTCTCATGAACGCTCCGCGCACATTCGCGGCGATCTGCTCGCCCAGTGGAGTGCTCGACCCGTGGTCGACTCGCATCAACATGTTTGCATTCTATGCAAACAATGGCGATAAATGCGAGTCGGTGCACCGGAACGCGCAGCAACAACAGAGGGGCGGGTAACATCGTCAGAGCTGAAACCGCGCATTCGGCGTGTCACAGGCAGCAGGAAAGGGGCTTGAATCGCATGAGCGGCCACTCCAAATGGGCCACCACCAAGCACAAGAAGGCCGTGATCGATGCCAAGCGTGGCAAAGCCTTCGCGAAGCTGATCAAGAACATCGAGGTGGCGGCCCGTACCGGCGGTGGCGATCCTGCGGGAAACCCCACCTTGTACGACGCCATCCAGAAGGCCAAGAAGACCTCGGTGCCCAACGACAACATCGAGCGCGCACGCAAGCGCGGTGCCGGTGAAGAAGCGGGCGGTGCCGACTGGCAGACCATCATGTACGAGGGCTACGGACCCAATGGCGTCGCCGTCCTCATCGAGTGCCTCACCGACAACCGCAACCGCGCCGCGGGTGAGGTGCGTACCGCGATGACCCGTAACGGCGGCAACATGGCAGACCCGGGATCGGTGTCCTACCTGTTCACCCGCAAGGGCGTCGTCACCCTGGAGAAGGGTGATCAGTCCGAAGACGACGTGTTGATGGCCGTCCTCGACGCCGGCGCCGAAGAGGTCACCGATCTCGGTGACACGTTCGAAATCGTCAGTGAGCCCACCGACCTCGTCGCCGTGCGCACCGCGCTGCAGGAGGCAGGAATCGACTACGACTCCGCCGAGGCCGACTTCCGCGCGTCCGTCGAGGTTCCGGTCGACGCAGACGGAGCACGCAAAGTCTTCAAGCTCGTCGACGCTCTCGAGGAGTCCGACGACGTGCAGAACGTCTACACCAATGTCGACCTGTCCGACGAGGTCCTCGCCGAGCTGGAGGACTGACCGCCGGCAACCGGTGAGGGGCGGGGGAGCGGTGCTCACCCGCCCCCACTCGTCCTGCGTGTTGGTGCGCCTCACCGTCCGACCCCCCGGCTAAGCTATCGAACAGCTGTTCGGCGTGGGAGAGGTGGCAGGGCGTGCGTGTGCTGGGTGTGGATCCCGGTCTGACCCGGTGCGGATTCGGTGTGGTCGACGGCGCAGGAGGACGGACGGTCATCCCGGTGGCTGTCGACGTGGTGCGTACCCCTGCGGATCTCGAGTTGTCTGCCCGGCTGCTGCGGATCTCCGAGGCGGCTGAGTCGTGGATCGACCTCCACCGACCCGAGGTCGTCGCCATCGAGCGGGTGTTTTCCCAGCACAACGTGCGCACTGCCATGGGCACCGCGCAGGCCGGTGGTGTGGTCGCGCTGGCGGCCGCCCGCCGCGGGATCCCGGTCTGCTTCCATACTCCGAGCGAGGTCAAGGCCGCGGTCACGGGCAGCGGATCGGCAGACAAAGCTCAGGTGACGGCCATGGTGACGCGCATCCTGCGACTCGCGGCCGCACCGAAGCCTGCCGACGCCGCGGATGCCCTGGCACTCGCCATCTGTCACTGTTGGCGAGCGCCGATGATCGAACGCATGGCCCGGGCCGAGGCGGCCGCGGCCGAACAGAAACGTCGATACCAGGCCCGGTTGGCCGAGGTGAAGAAGGCAGGTACACGATGATCGCGTCCGTCCGCGGCGAGGTACTCGAGATCGCGCTCGATCATGCGGTGATCGAGTCCGCAGGGGTGGGATACCGCGTCAACGCGACCCCCGCCACCCTCGGTGGGCTGCACCGCGGAAGTGAAGCCCGCCTGATCACCGCCATGATCGTGCGTGAAGACTCGATGACGCTGTACGGCTTCCCCGATTCTGAGTCGAAGGAACTGTTCGGCCTCTTGCAGACGGTGTCGGGGGTGGGACCACGGCTCGCCATGGCCACGCTGGCTGTCCTCGAACCGGACGCACTGCGCACAGCCCTGGCCGAGGGCAACGTGACCGCGCTGACCCGGGTACCGGGGATCGGCAAACGGGGAGCGGAACGAATGGTGGTCGAACTGCGCGACAAGGTGGACGCGGTTGCGTCGTCGGGGGCAGTGGCGATCGCCGCCGGGAGCGGTTCGATTCGCGATCAGGTCGTCGAAGCCCTCGTCGGCCTCGGATTCCCGGCCAAGCAGGCCGAGCAGGCCACCGACTCCGTCTTGGTGGAAGCGCCTGAATCGACGACGTCCGCAGCGTTACGCTCCGCCCTGTCCCTGCTCGGGAAGACACGATGAATCTCGAATCCCACGCGGACTTCGAAGACGAGTCACCGGTATCGCCCGACCTCGTTGCCGGCGACGGCGACATAGAAGCCAGTCTGCGCCCCAAGAACCTGCACGACTTCATCGGCCAGCCCCGTGTGCGGGAACAACTCCAACTCGTCCTGACCGGCGCGAAGATGCGCGGCGGCACCCCCGACCACATCCTGCTGTCCGGACCACCCGGCCTGGGAAAGACCAGTATGGCGATGATCATCGCCGCCGAACTCGGGTCGTCGTTACGGTTGACCTCCGGACCGGCGCTCGAGCGGGCAGGTGATCTTGCCGCCATGCTCAGCAATCTCGTCGAAGGGGACGTGCTGTTCATCGACGAGATCCATCGCATCGCCCGTCCGGCGGAGGAGATGCTGTACCTCGCAATGGAGGACTTCCGGGTCGACGTCGTCGTGGGTAAGGGGCCGGGCGCTACGTCGATTCCCCTGGAAGTGGCCCCCTTCACGCTGGTCGGTGCCACCACGCGCTCGGGGGCGCTGACGGGGCCGCTGCGCGACCGGTTCGGGTTCACGGCGCACATGGATTTCTACGAACCCGCCGAACTGGAGCAAATCCTCATGCGGTCGGCAGGGATTCTCGGTGTGCAGCTCGGTGCGGAGGCCGGGGCGGAGATCGCTGGCCGGTCCCGCGGCACACCCCGCATCGCCAACAGATTGCTGCGCCGGGTGCGTGATTACGCCGAGGTTCGTGCCGACGGCGTCATCACCCGCGACATCGCCCACGCGGCGCTCGCCGTCTACGACGTCGACCAACTGGGCCTCGACCGTCTCGACCGTTCCGTTCTCAGTGCCCTCGTCCGAAGCTTCGGTGGCGGCCCTGTCGGCGTGTCCACCCTCGCTGTCGCGGTGGGTGAGGAGCCGGCGACGGTCGAAGAGGTCTGCGAGCCGTTCCTGGTCCGGGCGGGCATGATCGCCCGCACACCCCGCGGTCGAGTGGCAACGGCCGCCGCGTGGACCCAACTCGGGCTGACGCCGCCACCGGACGCCGTCGCCGGTGGAATCGAGGTGCGGGTCAACGAACCGCAGGCCTCGTTGTTCGATCCGGAAGACCCCTGATCGGCCGGGCGGAACGCGCCGCCGCATGCCGACCGAACCGATGTACGGGACGGTAATGGCACACTGGTGTACTGCATCGGTCCAACCGGGACCGGTGCGCTACGGATCGTGCGACATACCTCGAGGTTGACTTACCGATGGACTTTCTCTTCCCGCTGCTCATTCTGGCGCTGCTCGTCCCCATGTTCCTGGGGATCCGCCGGCAGAAGAAGGAGATGGCCAAGACCACCGCTCTGCAGGAATCCCTCTCGGTCGGCGACCGCATCCTGACCACAGCGGGGCTGCACGGGACGATCGTCGCGATGAACGACGACACGGTCGACCTCGAGATCGCCCCCGGTGTGATCACGACCTGGTCGCGCCTGGTCATCCGTGAGCAGATCGTCGACTCTCCGATCGAGCCCGCGGAGCCCGCGTCTGACGCTGCGCCCGATGACCACGAGAACGGCGGAGACACCACGCCGCGGTTGACCAAGGATTGATCGACGCATCCGCTGCGTACCGCGCGTAGCCGTCGCGTCCGAGGCGCGGCGGGCGTTGCACCGGGCCGAGCCCTGCAAGGGCGGCGGGGTGCCCACCGAACGTTCCACTCGAACTGCACGTACTGAGGAGACATAGAGATCGTGGCACCTTCCACAGGATCGGTGCATCCCGTCCGCTACCTCACCGTTTTTGCGGTGCTCGTAGCGGTTCTGTATGCCCTGGTGTTCTTCACTGGCGACAAGTCCGCGACACCCAAGCTGGGCATCGACTTGCAAGGCGGGACCCGAGTCACCCTCACGGCGCGCACACCCGACGGCAGTAAGCCGACGCCGGACAGCCTGCGTCAGGCGCAGGAGATCATCGAGACCCGTGTGAACGGGCTGGGAGTCTCCGGCTCGGAGGTAGTCATCGACGGTGACAACCTGGTGATCACCGTTCCTGGTGACGACAGTGCTCAGGCGCGTTCGCTCGGTCAGACCGCCCGCCTCTACGTGCGTCCTGTGCAGACGTCGCAGGCGGCGGCTGCCCCCGGCGCGCAGGCTCCCGCCGGCGAAACCCCGGCCGAGCCCACCGGGACACCGGAACCCGCCACGCCGGCACCGGCACCACAAAACCGTCCGTTCCCGGCGCAGGATCCGTCCGCACCCGCCGAACCGACCCCGTCCGACGAGGCCGCCCCGGCCGACGGCTCCGGGTCCGAAACCGCTGAGGCCGCCGACGAGATCGCAGCGGCACGCGCGAGCAGACAGAGTACGGACCCCGCAGTACAGCAGGCGGCGATGGCGACGCTCGACTGCTCGGTTCCCGACCCGCTGCGGGGAAACGACGATCC
This sequence comes from Rhodococcus sp. USK13, assembly GCF_018343855.1. Classification (NCBI taxonomy): domain Bacteria; kingdom Bacillati; phylum Actinomycetota; class Actinomycetes; order Mycobacteriales; family Nocardiaceae; genus Rhodococcus; species Rhodococcus sp. USK13. The sequence goes on from NZ_CP069242.1 coordinate 3,976,828, forward strand.
GGCGCTGCCCCTGGTGGCGTGCTCCACCGACGGTCAAGCGGTGTACCTGCTCGCGCCGTCGATCATCGACGGGCAGGAGATCGCCGACGCCACGTCCGGCTACAACTCCCAGCAGTCGCGGCACGAGGTGAGCCTGACGTTCAAGACGGAGGGCAGTAACACCTGGGCCGCGTTCACGTCGCAGAACATCGGCAAACAGGCCGCTTTCACCCTCGACTCCAAGGTGGTCAGTGCGCCGGTGGTCCAGGGCGCCACACCCGCCGGCAGCTCCACCTCGATCACCGGTTCGTTCACGGCGGCCAGTGCCAAGGAACTGGCGAACACGTTGAAATACGGCTCGCTGCCCCTCTCGTTCGCGGCATCCGAGGCGGAGACGGTGTCGGCGACGCTCGGTCTCGCCTCGCTCGAGGCGGGTCTGATCGCCGGCCTCGTGGGTCTGATCCTCGTGCTGCTCTACTGCCTGCTGTACTACCGCATGCTCGGGGTGCTCACAGCGTTGTCGCTGGTGCTGTCGGGTGTGATGGTGTACGCGATCATGGTTCTGCTCGGCCGGTACATCAACTTCACCCTCGACCTGGCCGGTATCGCCGGTCTGATCATCGGTATCGGTATGACTGCAGACTCGTTCGTGGTGTTCTTCGAGAGAATCAAGGACGAGATGAGGGAAGGCCGGAGTTTCCGGTCGGCGGTTCCCCGCGGTTGGGCTCGGGCGCGCCGAACGATTCTCTCGGGGAATGCGGTGAGCTTCATCGCCGCCGCAGTCCTCTACGTGCTCGCGGTCGGTCAGGTGCGCGGGTTCGCGTTCACGCTCGGACTGACCACGATCCTCGATGTCGTCGTTGTCTTCCTGGTGACGTGGCCGCTGGTGCACCTGGCGTCGAAGTCGCCGTTCTGGTCCAGGCCGGGCGTCAACGGGCTGGGAGCCGTGCAGCAGATCGCCAAGGAACGTAAGGCTGCCGCAGCGTCGGCGAAGGAGTCACGAGTATGAGCGAATCGACCACGTCCCGAGCCGGATCCCCGGCGGACGCCGAAGCCTCGCTGTCCGACTCGGGTGTCGACCAGGCGTCCATGCCGAAACACAGCCTGCTCTCCCGGCTCTACACCGGAACCGGCGCATTCGAGATCATCGGGCGGCGACGCTTCTACTACATCCTGACGGGTGTCATCGTGCTCATCTCCCTGCTGAGCATCCTCGTCCGCGGGTTCACCCTCGGTATCGACTTCGAGGGAGGATCGCGTATCCAGTTTCCCGCGGGCGACGGCGTCGACACCGCGCAGGTGGAACAGGTGTACAGCGAGGCGCTCGGAACGGACCCCGTCACCGTGCAAACCGTGGGGTCGGGATCGAGCGCAACGGTGCAGATTCGCTCCGAGGCGCTCAACGCCGCTCAGGTGATCACGCTCCAGGACGCGCTGTACGAGGAGTTCCAGCCCAAGGACAGCAACGGCGCGGTGAGTAAGAACACCATCAGCGTCGCGGATGTCAGCGAGACGTGGGGCGGTCAGATCACCCAGAAGGCGCTGATCGCGCTGCTGGTGTTCCTCGTCCTCGTCAGCGTGTACATCGCCGTCCGTTTCGAGCGGGACATGGCGATCGCGGCAATCGTCGCGCTGTTCTTCGATATCGCCGTGACGGCGGGCGTGTATTCACTGGTCGGCTTCGAGGTCACACCCGCGACGGTGATCGGCCTGCTCACCATCCTCGGTTTCTCGCTCTACGACTCGGTGGTCGTGTTCGACAAGGTCGAGGAGAACACCCGCGGCATCCTGCACCTGACCCGCCGAACGTACGCGGAGCAAGCGAACCTGGCGGTCAACCAGACGCTGATGCGCTCGATCAATACCACGCTGATCAGCGTCCTGCCGGTCCTTGCGCTGATGGTGATCGCGGTGTGGATGCTTGGTGTGGGCACCCTCAAGGATCTAGCGTTGGTTCAGCTCGTCGGCATCGTCGTCGGTGCGTATTCGTCGATCTTCTTCGCGACGCCGTTGCTGGTGTCACTCAAGGAGCGGTGGGGTCCCGTGGCTGCACACACACGTAAGGTGCTCGCTCGCCGAGCAGCGCTCGCGGAGGGCGGGTCGGTGAAGACGGCCGCCGCAACATCCGCGACCGGAGTGAGCGCCGGGGCCACGGCGGGGGCCGCACCGCGGCGTGCCGCCGGCGGTGCGCCTCGGCCCGGAACGCGTCCCACCGGGAAGCGCCACAAGAAGAGGCACTGACATGCGCGCATCGGCCCGAGTTCGAACCCGACACCACCGCGCTGCGGCGGTGTCGGGTGCCGGACTGCTCGCCACCGTCGTGCTCGCGGGCACGCTCGTCGGATGTTCCGACGAGGGGGAGCAGATCCCGTCCATCGGGTACGCGATCGACAGCACCGTCACCACCTACAACGCCGGGAGCGTGGCCGGCTCGGTGTCGGGGGCACGGCAGGCGTTCGCCCGCGTGCTGCCCGGATTCAGCTATACCGGGCCGGAGGGTGGGCCAGTGGCCGACACCGACATCGGCACGGCCAACGCCGTGCCGGGGGACGCGCTGACGGTGCAGTACAAGCTGAACCCCAATTCGGTGTATTCCGATGGAGTTCCGATGTCCTGCGATGATCTCGTGCTCACCTGGGCCGCGAACAGCGGGCGGTTCACCCGACCCGGCGAGGCAACGGTTCCGCTGTTCGATGCGGCCAGTGCAGCCGGCTACTCGGACATCGACCGTGTCGACTGCCAGACCGGGGCCAAGGAAGCCACGGTGACCTTCAAGGCGGGGCGAAACTTCACGGATTGGCGGTCGCTGTTCGGGGCGACGTCGATGATGCCCGCCCATGTGGTCGCCCGAGCCGCCGGTGTTCCCGACCTTGTTGCCGCCGTTCAGAATTCGGACAACGAGGCGCTCGCCCGGATCGCAGACTTTTGGAACGACGGATGGACGATGACGCCCGGCGAACTCGATCTCGCCCTCTTCCCCGCGTCCGGTCCTTACAAGGTCGAATCGTTTTCCGCGGACGAAGGTCTGGTGCTGGTGGCGAACGACCGCTGGTGGGGAAATCGTCCCGCCACCTCCCGAATCGTCGTGTGGCCCAAGGCGGCCGATCTGGCTGCGCGCATCGCAGACGAGTCCGTCGAGGTGGTCGACGTGGCCACGGGATCGGTCCCGGACATCGATCTCGGCGGCTTCGACGTGACAGACGTGCCCTCGCGCAGCGTCGAGCAGTTCGTGCTGGCCACGTCGGGGTTGTTCGAGACCCCGGCCGGGCGCCGCGCCTTCGCCTCCTGCCTGCCCCGCGAGGAGTTGGCCGCGGAATTCGGAACGGCCGCGGAGGACGGTGCCGCCGCGGCCTCCGTCGACACCCGGTTCACGGCACCCGACAGCCTCGTGTACGAGTCGGTCGCGGCAACCGCCGGTGGCCGGTACGAGACGCCGGATACGACCGCAGCCACTGCGGCGCTGGCCGAGACCGACAACACCGCGGCCACCGTGCGGATCGGGTACCTCGGACCAGATCCGCGCCGTGCCGCGATCGTGGCTGCCGTGGCCGCGGCGTGCGCCCCGGCCGGAATTACCGTGCAGGACGCCGGGTCTGAAGAGTTCACTCCGTCGATGCTGCGAGACGGACAGGTGGATGGCCTGCTCGCAGGAACGGCGTCCGCTCCGGGCGCGGCCGGGACTGCGGCGCCGACTACCGCGATGTACGCACTTCGCGGCGGTAGCAGAAACAACTTCGGGGACTATGCCAACGGCCGGGTGGATCAGATCGTCGATCAGCTCGCGGTCGACAGCTCCACCGCAACACAGCTGGCCTTGTCCACCGAGGCCGAGAACATCCTGTGGTCGGAGGTGCCCACCGTGCCGTTGTTCAATCAGCCCCGCACCGTCGGGTTCGCGGCGGGTCTCGAGGCCGGAGCGGTCAATCCGACGCGTTCCGGCGCCGGATGGAATATGGACAGGTGGGTTCTGCGGCGGTGACCGACACTTCTTCCGCACATGACGTCGTCACCCGGCTCACCCGGTGGGCGGACGACTTTCCCGAGCCTGGGGTGCGGTTCGCGGACCTCACGCCCGTCTTCTCCGATGCCACCGGATTCCGCGTCGTGGTCGATGCTCTGGCCGCATGCGCGCCGGAAGCGGAGATGATCGCCGCCGTCGACGCGCGAGGATTTCTTCTCGGCGGCGGGGTCGCACGGGAGCTCGGCTCCGGCGTGGTGGCGGTGCGCAAGGCAGGCAAGCTACCGCCGCCGGTGCTCGCACAGTCGTACACCCTCGAATACGGTACGGCGACGCTCGAAATCCCTGCCGACTCCCTCGGATTGGGCGGCCGCTCGGTGCTCGTCGTCGACGATGTCCTGGCCACCGGTGGGACAATCGAGGCCACCGCTCGCCTCCTCGAATCGGCAGGTGCCGTAGTGATCGGTGTGGCGGTGGTTCTCGAGATCGTGGCGCTCGGTGGCAGGACGCGGCTCGGAAAGTACCCGCTCACGTCCCTCGTCACGGTCTGAGTACTAAAGTTGTGCCTGGTGGTGCCGAAAGGCCCAGCTAACCAGTGGTAGGAGGTGACGGCATGACTTCGAATCTCGATCGGTCGCAGAACGCGAAATCCCCTTCGTCTGCACAGTCCGATGCCGAGTCACCTGTAGCGGATCCCGCTTCCGGCAACAGCCGCGGAGCGCAGGGATTCGCCGTTCCGGCGTCTGCATCGCGCCGGGTACGAGCGCGACTCGCCAGACGTATCACGGGGCAACGGAACGCGACCATCCGGCCGGTTCTCGAGCCCCTCGTCAGTCTGCATCGCGAGCTCTATCCCAAGGCCGATCTGGCCCTCCTCCAGCGCGCGTACGACGTCGCCGAGGAAAAGCACGCCAGTCAGAAGCGCAAATCCGGTGATCCGTACATCACCCATCCACTCGCCGTCGCGAGCATCCTCGCCGAGCTCGGCATGGATACGACAACTCTGGTCGCAGCGTTGCTGCACGACACCGTCGAGGACACCGGGTATTCGTTGGCTCAGCTGACCGAGGAGTTCGGCGACGAAGTGGCGCACCTCGTCGACGGCGTCACCAAACTCGACAAGGTCGTTCTGGGAAACGCGGCCGAGGGCGAAACCATCCGCAAGATGATCATCGCGATGGCGCGCGACCCCCGCGTGCTGGTGATCAAGGTGGCGGACCGCCTGCACAACATGCGGACCATGCGGTTCCTGCCGCCCGAGAAGCAGGCCCGCAAGGCACGTGAGACTCTCGAGGTGATTGCCCCGCTGGCGCACCGGCTGGGAATGGCGACCGTCAAGTGGGAGCTCGAGGACCTGTCGTTCGCGATTCTGCATCCCAAGAAGTACGACGAAATTGTGCGGCTGGTCGCCGACCGGGCGCCGTCGCGGGATACGTACCTGGCCAAGGTGCGCGCGGAGATCAACGCCACGCTGACGGCGTCGCGTATCAACGCGGTGGTCGAAGGCCGACCCAAGCACTACTGGTCGATCTATCAGAAGATGATCGTCAAGGGGCGCGACTTCGACGACATCCACGACCTGGTCGGTGTGCGGATCCTCTGCGACGAGGTCCGCGACTGCTATGCGGCAGTGGGTGTGGTGCATTCGCTGTGGCAGCCCATGGCAGGCCGCTTCAAGGACTACATCGCGCAACCCCGCTACGGCGTCTACCAGTCGCTGCACACCACCGTCGTCGGGCCCGAGGGCAAGCCACTCGAAGTGCAGATCCGCACCCACGACATGCACCGGACCGCCGAATTCGGGATCGCAGCGCACTGGCGGTACAAGGAGACCAAGGGCAAGCACTCCGGTGATGTCGCCGAGGTCGACGACATGGCGTGGATGCGGCAGCTCCTCGACTGGCAGCGTGAGGCCGCCGATCCGGGCGAGTTCCTCGAGTCTCTCCGCTACGACCTCGCGGTCAAGGAGATCTTCGTGTTCACCCCCAAGGGGGACGTGGTCACGTTGCCCGCAGGGTCGACGCCCGTCGACTTCGCCTACGCAGTCCACACCGAGGTCGGGCATCGCTGTATCGGCGCCCGGGTCAACGGGAGGCTGGTTGCCCTCGAGCGCACCCTCGACAACGGAGAAGTGGTGGAGGTCTTCACCTCCAAAGCGGTCAATGCGGGCCCCAGCCGCGACTGGCAGTCGTTCGTGGTGTCCCCGCGGGCGAAGACGAAGATTCGGCAGTGGTTCGCCAAGGAGCGCCGGGAGGAGGCGCTCGAGAACGGTAAGGACGCGATCGCGAAGGAAGTGCGACGCGTCGGTCTCCCGCTGCAGCGACTGATGAACGCCGAATCGATGGCGGCCATCGCACACGAACTCCACTACACGGACGTGTCGATGCTGTACACCGCGGTCGGGGAGAGCCACGTGTCTGCGCAGCACGTGGTGCAGCGACTGGTGGCCCACCTCGGTGGTGTCGGAGACGTGGAGGAGGAGCTGGCCGAGCGGGCCACACCGTCCACCATGCCGATGCGCCCGCGCAGTACCGGCGACGCCGGTGTCCTGGTGCCGGGAGCGGAAGGAACCGTCGCGAAGCTCGCCAAATGCTGTACGCCGGTTCCGGGCGACGAGATCATGGGCTTCGTCACCCGGGGCGGCGCGGTCAGCGTGCACCGGACCGACTGCACCAACGCCGGGTCTCTCCAGGAGCAGTCCGAGCGCATCATCGAGGTCCAGTGGGCGCCGTCACCGTCCTCGGTATTCCTCGTTGCCATCCAGATCGAGGCCCTCGATCGGCACCGGCTGCTCTCCGACGTCACCAAGGCACTCGCGGACGAGAAGGTGAACATCCTGTCGGCGTCGGTGACGACGTCGGGTGACCGGGTAGCCATCAGCAAGTTCACCTTCGAGATGGGCGACCCGAAGCATCTCGGCCACGTGCTGAACGTCGTCCGGAACGTGGAGGGCGTCTACGACGTCTACCGGGTGACCTCCGCCGCCTGACAGCTCCGCCCTGTCCAACATGCACGAACGGGACGTTCGTTCGGTCTAACCGAACGAACGTCCCGTTCGTGCGTGACGGGGTACGGGACCGGGCGCCGGGAAGGTCGGGCGGTCAGCCGACCTTCGCGGTCTCGATTTGAACCGGGGTGTTCGGCTTGCCGCCGCCCGCGGACATGGAGCCGTCGTCGCCGTCGGCCGCCACCTTCTCGACCGTTGCGAGGCCCTCCTCGGAGATCGCACCGAACACGGTGTAATTGGGCGGGAGCACCGAGTCGGCGTAGACGAGGAAGAACTGGCTGCCGTTGCTACCCGGCTGTCCGCTGTTCGCCATCGCGACAGTGCCGCGCGGGTAGACCACCGGATTCGCGAGTGCCGGATCGTTCGGCGCGAACGCGGTTTCGGGATATTCGGTGGTGAATCCGTAGCCGGGACCGCCGGTGCCGACGCCGCTCGGATCACCACATTGCAGGACCTGCAACCCTTGTTCCGTCGTCAGGCGATGGCACGGGGTGTCGTCGAAGTATCCCTGCTCGGCGAGGCTTACGAAGCTGTTCACCGTGCACGGTGCCTCGGCCCGATCGAGGGTCAGACCGATGGGGCCGGCGCTGGTGGTGAGGTTCACTGCGACGGTGCCTGCGGTGGACACACCGGTGGTGGACGGGGCAGTGACGTCCTTGGCGGGTGGTCGACCCGCCTGGTACGAACAGTCGACGGTTGGCGCCGCGGGTGCCGGGACCGGCGGCAACGTGCCGAATCGGGAGAGGTCGAGCGACTGCGCCGCGGCGCTCGTGGGGGATGCCTTCGAGGAGGTGCCGGTTGCCGAACCGCCCGAGTCGGGCGAGTCCGAACAACCGGCGAGGAGGACCGCGAGGCCCACGCCTGCGACGAGAATCGAGGTGCGTTTCATCGGTCCATCCTCACATGTGGCGGCCTCAGTCCATCCGGACGGACTTGATGTCGATCGGCAGGTTCGGCTTGCCGCCGCCCGCCTGCATCGAGGCATCGTCACCGGCGGCCGCGACCTTCTCGATGGTGGCGAGGCCGGTCTCGTCGATGGTTCCGAAAGCGGTGTACTGCGGAGGCAGCTGGGAATCGGCGTAGACGAGGAAGAACTGGCTGCCGTTGCTGCCGGGCTGGCCGCTGTTGGCCATCGCGATGGTTCCGCGCGGGTAGGTGACGGGAACCTGCAGGGACGGATCGTCGGCGGGGTACTGGTCGGTGGGGAATTCGTTCGTGAAGCCGTACCCGGGGCCGCCGGTGCCTGCGCCCGTGGGATCACCGCACTGCAGCACCTTGAGGCCTTCGGACGTGACGAGCCGGTGACATGGCGTGTTGTCGAAGTAGTTCTGGCTCGCGAGGCTGAGGAAGTTGTTGACCGTGCAGGGGGAGTCGGCGTTGTCCAGCGTCAGTCCGATATTGCCCTGGGTGGTCTCCACGCTGACGCTGACCTCGCTGAGCGTGGTGTCGATGTCCTCGGTGCGCGGCGGGTTCACCTGCCTGGCCGGCGGCTGACCGTCCGGGGTGTACGTGCACGACACCTTCTCGGGGAGCGGCTCGGCGCGTCCTGCGGGCATGACACCGGGCGACTGGGGCGAGGCGGACACCGAGTCGGCGGAGGCTTCGGTCGTGTCGTCGTCACCGCTGGTGAGGGCGAAGACGACCGCGCCGGCCGCCACGACGAGCACTACACCGAGCACCGAACCGGCAATGGTCAGCTGCTTGCGCTTGCGTGCTCTGTTCGCGCGGCGCTCGAGTTGACGCTCGAGCTTTCGTTTCGCTGCTTCCCGGCGCTGCTCGTTGCTCGGCACTGCGGTGGTCCTCCCGTATCGGTCTTCTCTGGCAGTCGGTCGATATAGCAGTTGGTCGGTGTGATCTGCCCCCGGCACACGACCTCCAGAGTCTGCCATCCGAACCTGAGAACGAGCTGGCGGGGCGGCAGCTTAGGCTGTAGCGACTGCAATGATCACTCGAACAGGAGCGTCGCGCGTGCTCGTCACAGGATTTCCGGCCGGGATGTTCCAGACCAACTGCTACATCCTCGCCCAGGACGATGCCCGCGAGTGCGTCGTCGTCGACCCCGGTCAGGATGCTGCCGGCCCGCTGATCGACTTTCTCGCCCAGTCGAATCTCACACCGACGGCGGTGCTGCTCACACACGGTCACCTCGACCATGTCTGGAACGCTCATGAGGTGTGCGACAAGTTCGGCATCCCCGCGTACATCCATCCCGAGGACCGGTACATGTTGTCCGACCCCGGACGGGGTATCGGGCCGACGATGAAACCGTTCATCGAGGGGATGGATTTCGTGGAGCCGAGCGAGGTGATCGAACTGTCGGACGGCGATCGCATCGAGCAGGCGGGCATCTCGTTCGTCGTCGATCACACTCCGGGGCACACACAGGGTTCCGTGGTTTTCCGGACCCGGGTCGAGCAGGAGACCGGTGGGGTCGAGCTCGCACTCACCGGGGACACCCTCTTCCAGGGATCGATCGGGCGCAGTGACCTGCCCGGTGGCAATCACGAACAATTGTTGCGGTCGATCGCCGACAAGCTTCTGGTCCTCGCCGACGACACGGCGGTGCTGCCCGGGCACGGCGGATCGAGTTCCATCGGGGCCGAGCGCGCATCCAACCCGTTCCTCGTTGGACTCCCGGGCTCGAAGTAAGGAAAAGTAGCGACAGTGAGTAAAGCCAGCACCTTCTCGGCCCCCAAGGGCGTTCCCGACTACGTCCCGCCGCAGTCCGCCGAATTCGTCGCGGTCCGCGACGGGCTCACCCGCGCTGCGCGACTGGCAGGCTACGGCCACATCGAGCTTCCCATCTTCGAGGACACCGGACTGTTCGCGCGAGGTGTCGGTGAATCGACGGACGTCGTCAGCAAGGAGATGTACACCTTCGCGGACCGGGGTGATCGATCGGTGACCCTGCGCCCCGAGGGGACCGCGGGCGTGATGCGCGCTGTGATCGAGCACGGTCTCGACCGGGGCCAGTTGCCGGTCAAGTTGAGCTATGCCGGTCCGTTCTTCCGCTACGAGCGTCCCCAGGCGGGACGTTACCGACAGCTGCAGCAGGTCGGGGTCGAGGCCATCGGTGTCGACGACCCGGCCCTGGACGCCGAGGTCATCGCAGTTGCCGACGCCGGGTTCCGGGGTCTCGGGCTCGAGGGCTTCCGGCTGGAAATCACGTCACTCGGTGACGACACCTGCCGGCCCCAGTACCGGGAACGTCTGCAGGAGTTCCTCTTCCGCCTTCCTCTCGACGAGGAGACGCGTCGCCGCGCCGAGATCAATCCACTGCGAGTTCTCGATGACAAGCGCAAGGAGGTGCGGGAGATGACCGCGGATGCGCCGCTCATGCTCGACCACCTCTCGGATACCGCGAAGGCGCATTTCGACGAGGTCCTTGCCCACCTCGACGCATTGGGCGTGCCGTATGTCATCAACCCGCGGATGGTTCGCGGCCTCGACTACTACACGAAGACCACGTTCGAGTTCGTGCACGACGGTCTCGGCGCGCAGTCGGGCATCGGCGGCGGCGGACGCTACGACGGCTTGATGGCGCAACTCGGCGGTCAGCCGTTGTCCGGCATCGGTTTCGGGCTCGGCGTCGACCGCACCGTCCTGGCGCTGGCCGCGGAGGGCAAGACGGCAGGGTCGACAGCCCGTTGCGAGGTTTTCGGGGTTCCGCTGGGCGACGAGGCGAAGGCGAAGCTGGTGGTGATCGCCCAGCAGTTGCGCGCGCAGGGCATTCGGGTCGATCTCGCCTACGGCAACCGTGGCGTGAAGGGCGCGATGAAGGCCGCGGACCGTTCCGGTGCCGCACTCGCACTCGTGCTGGGTGACCGCGACATCGCCGAGGGCACCATCGGGATCAAGACTTTGGCCACCGGTGACCAGGAATCGATCTCGGCGACCGATGTCGTCGCGCACGTCGGAGCGATCCTTGGCGCCTGAGCACGATCCGCCGGTGTCACTCGACCTCGTCCCCATCGAGCTGATTGCGCCGCGCCTCAGGCGGGTCGCGATGATCGCCGTACTGATCGGCGTGGTCGTCGGTGCCGTGCTGAGCTTCTTCACTCCGTTGTGGCTGGCCGTGGTGGTGGGCGGTGTGATCGCCGTCCCTACCGCCCTGTCGGCGCTCGTCACCCTGCGTCGCAAGGTCGTGCTGGAACGCGGTGTCATTTCGTCGACCGGGGGTATGCGAACCCGTCACGTCGATGTCACGAAGGCGGTGGCGGCGGAGGTGGTGGTGCGCTCGGCTCGGGTCAGCGAAGTGAGTGTCCGCATCACCGATTCCGACGGTGTTCTCGCGGTGCCGTTGGCGTTGTACACCACTGACGGCGGCCGTGAACTGGACGTGCTGGGGCTGCGGAAGCTGGCCGACGCACTGACCACGAGCGAACTGGTGCCGGCCGCAGCGATCGCCTCGGTGCTCATCGAGCAGTTACGTGCCGAGGCGCGCGACGCCGCGCTGACCGAGCGCCCGTTGTTCCGGGCGGTGGAGTTGGTCCGTGCAGCCGGACGAGTCCCGATGACCACGCTCACCGATCATGAGGTAGCAGCGCTCGTCGAGTAGTCAGACCGAGGTGGGGCGGCAGTGCCTCCGCCCCACCTGCGGCTGTCAGTTCCTGGCGTCGATCTGGCCGTCGTCGAGTTCTTCGCCGCCGATGACGGCCGGAGCCACCATTGGAAGGTCGCCGACGAAGGCGTTGCTGTCGCCGGCGTTCACGAGGTAGCCGGGTGTGGTGCGGCCGCTGAGCTGTTCGTCCCCTCCGCGACCCGCCCCCGCCATTCCTGCGCCGCCGCCCATCGCGCCCATCGGTCCGCCGGCTGTTCCCGCTCCGGTCGTTGTCGACGTGCCGAGTGCTCCTGGCGTGCCCGTGGCAGCCGGAGTCGCCACACCAGCAGCGCCTGGCGGAACGGAACCGGCCACCGGTGCGCGCGGCACGGAAGCGACGATCCCGGAAGCTGTTCCGCCGCCGGCGCCGTACATGCCGATTCCGGTACCACCTGCGATGCCAACTGAGCCGGGGGCACCGTGCGCTGCACCGGCCGGCGCGGGCGAGCCGGACCTGGCCGCGACGGAGTCGGCGGACACGTCACTGGGCGACACACTCGCGGCCTGCGTCGTGGCCGAGACGAGTTGACCGAGGCTGTCGGTGACTGTGGAGATCATCGGGGTACCGACGCTCTCGAGCACGGTGCTCGCGACTGCAAACGGCGACGTCGGCGCGGCGGGCGGTCCGGGCGGCGGCTGTGGTACGGGTACCGGTGCCGCGAGGCCGTTCATGGTGAGGGTCTGCTCGTTCAGCTCGGTTCGTGTCTGTGTGACCACTCCGATCGCGGCCTTGATGTGTTCGGCGGCCGACGCGAGAAGCATCGCCTGCCCGGGGGGCGTCATCACCATCGGTGCTGCAGCGACCGCAGTGGACGCGAATGATTCGGAGATGGTCATCAGATTGGCGTTGCCACGGGCCACCGACGCAGCGGCGGTCTGGGTGGTCCCGGAAATCTGCCTGCCGCGCTCGCTCAGTTCTGCGCCGCTCACCTGAGCCTGCTGTCCCTGGACCTGAGCGGCCTGCGCCGCCTGGCTCTGCCAGATCAGATCGAGCGCCTTCAGTCCCGACATGCTGAGCGACATGGCCTGGTCGATCAGTCCGGAGGACATGTCGAGCACCGAGGTCGGATCGACGGAGCCGAACGTCCCGGTACCGAAGGCGCCCGCGAGGTCGGTGAGTGGCTTGAACAACTGGTCGATTCCCGGCAGTCCGGGCAGGCCTTGTCCTTGGAGGAGGGCCTCCACCGGATTGGGCGGCAACGGCGGAAGAGCAGGCAACGGTGGGAGTTCGGGCAGCGCCGGCACGCCGATCGGGGTGTCGAGTAGCGGGCCGAGCGGCGAACTCTGCAACGCCTCGAGCGGCGTGCTCGGCAGAGGCGTGTTCACCGCCTCACCGAACGCGGAACCTTGCAGCAGATCCAGGATCGACGGGTGCGCGATGTCGCCGGCGGGCTCGGGAGACGTCATGCGAGGTCTCCGATGGCCCCGCCGATGTCTCCGAGGGCGCTGCCGTTCGCGTCGTCGACGGAATCGTAGGAGTCTGCGGTGGCCCCGGACGCGACAGCGGTGTGAGCGTAGTGGGAGGCGAGTTCGGCGACCGACTTGGCGTGGTTGCCCTGCGCCACCGCGAAGGACGCGAGGAAGTCGGCTCCGATCGGACCGAACACCGGCGCCAGCGCGGCGAGGTCGGCACCGAGGTCGATCGCTGCAGCACTACTGATCTGCTCCGCGGCTTGCGCCGCCGTCGCACCGTAACGCCGAATGCCGTCTGTGACGACGAAGACATCGCTCAAGATAACCCCCCAGGTAGTAAGCGTTCGCCAGACTTTATCTCACAGATCCGACGTCGGCGGCGGAAGGTCGCGGGAGGTGCCACCTGCCGTGTGGTCGAGGAGAACCCGCGACTGCGCACGGATTTCGTCGAGTGGCTGCCACCATCCGAGGGCGCGCAAGCAGGCGTCGGCGAGGAGGGCAGCGGCATCGATGTTCTCGGGTGTCGGGACCGCTCCGCTTTCGACGTCCGCCCGGGTGGCGATAGCGCTCTCGACGATGCGAAAAGGGAGATCGGTAAGGCCGGGTGATGATTCGGTGTCGCCGGCCGTGATCTCGGTGAGCGCCTGTTCGGCGCAGTGCTGATAGTGCGAGCGCAGAAGCGTGCGTTGCGCCCGGAACGGGGCGAAGCGTTCGGTGCGTAGTTCGGGCAGAAGGTAGAGGGCACCGAGATTCCAGCGCGTGCCGGTGAGCTGGGTGACGTCATAGGTGGCGAGTGCGTGCAGGCGTACGACGGCAGGCGCGTCGACCATCTCGAGGACTCGGGCGGCGGCGAGTGCGGGCGACACTGTTTCCTCGAGGAGCGCCACCAGGATCTCCTCCTTGTTGGCGAAGTGGTGATAGAGCGATGCCTGTCTGATGCCCACCATGTCGGCGATCTCGCGGGTGGACGTGGCAGCGAAGCCCTTGGTTGTGAACAACTCTCCGGCGGCGTCGAGTATCTCCTCGGGCGTCGTCCGACCCGGCCTGCGTTGACTGGTCAGTCGCGGTCGTCCCGGCCCGGTGCTCACCTACTCATGATGTCAGGTCGGTTCTCCACGCCACCGTGGACACCCGCCGTGAGCATTTCGTCATACCTCCGAAACGTTCGCAACGATCCTGTTACGGCGGGGGCCGATCTGTATACGTCCGCGTCACCCATCCGGTAGGGCGCGAGAGAAAACTATCGATCGACAGATATTGCTCTCGCCGAAGGAGAAGGCCCTTGAGTACACCTACGAGGACTGCGCAAGTGCCGTCCGCACCGGTACTTGCACCTCCTGTTCCGACCGGGGCCGAGAGAATCGACGACTCCGGCGACCTCGGTAAATTCGGCTACGAGCAGCAACTGCACCGGAAGCTGGGAAAGTTCGCTTCGTTCGCGGCCGGCTTCTCCTTCGTGTCGATCCTCACGACGATCTTCCAATTGTTCGGTCTCGGTTTCGGATTCGCCGGACCGGCGTTCTTCTGGACGTGGCCGGTGGTATTCGTCGGTCAGTTCATGGTGGCGCTCAACTTCGCCGAATTGGCTGCCCGGTATCCCATTTCCGGTGCCATCTACCAGTGGTCGCGCCGGATGGGCGGGGAGGTGGTGGGTTGGTTCGCCGGCTGGTTCATGATCCTGGCGCAGATGGTCACGGCCTCGGCCGCGGCGATCGCACTGCAGGTTGTGCTTCCGAACGTGTGGAGCGGATTCCAGATCATCGGCGAAGACAGCACGTTGACGTCCGCCAGCGGTGCCGCCAACGCGGTCCTGCTCGGATCGGTCCTGCTGGTACTCACCACTTTCATCAACTGCATCGGTGTGAACTGGATGTCGCGCATCAACAACATCGGTGTCACGTGCGAGATCGTCGGAGTCGTCGCTGTGGTCGGCATGTTCCTGACGCACGCGCAGCGGGGACCGCAGGTCGTATTCGACACGGGTGCGGCGGGCACCGACCCCGGATACGGCTGGGCCTGGATCGTGTCCGGTCTCATGGCCGCCTACGTGATGGTCGGGTTCGGCTCGGCGGGCGAGCTCGCGGAGGAGACGCGGAACCCGCGGCGGGTGGCCCCGCGCACGATCCGGCTGGCGCTGTCCGTCTCGGCGCTCGGTGGTGGCCTGATGATCATCGGCGCGCTCATGGCGGCTCCGAGCTTGACCGACGGTCGCCTCGCCGCGGAGGGTCTGCCGTACGTGTTGTCGTCGATTCTCAGTTCGCCCTGGGGCACATTGCTTCTGGCCGATGTCGCGGTCGCCGTGTTCGTCTGCACACTCGCCATTCAGACGGCGGCGTCGAGGTTGGTGTTTTCCATGGCCCGCGACGGTCGGTTGCCCGCCTCGCAGGTGCTCTCGAAGGTGAACGCTCGCACAGGAACTCCCATCGCACCGTCCGTCCTCATCGGTGTCGTCTGCATTGCGATCCTCGCGGTGAACGTCGGAAACTCCGCAATCTTCGCCACCTTGTCGAGTGTCTGCATCATCCTGATCTACCTCGCGTATCTGATGGTCACGGTGCCCCTCCTGGTCCGCCGCCTCAAGGGCTGGCCGCACGGTGGCCCGCAGGTGGACGCGGACGGCCGGAGTCTTTTCTCGCTGGGCCGACTCGGCCTACCCGTGAACATTTTGGCTGTCGGCTACGGCGCCCTCATGGTGGTGAACCTCTCGTGGCCGCGGGCCGAGGTCTTCGACCCGAGCGGTGCCTACCCCCTTCTGCAGTGGGCCGCACCCGTCACGGTCACCGCTGTGATCGCACTCGGAATTCTGTGCTTCCCGCGCGGCCGCAGCACCCCCAACCCCGTCACGATTGGAGCCTGACATGACCTCAGTGGATACCTCGACCACCACTGCCGCGAAAGAACACGCGCGCGCCCAGGCGGGCGCGATCACCGGATCGATGCCCGTGGTCCCGGCATCGGCGTGGCCGGCGCCCCCAGCCGATGTCGACCCGGCGGCCCTGACGTGGGCCGAGACGGTTCCAGGCGGCCGATACACCAGCAAGGTCCTCGAACGCGGAACACGTGTGCGGTTGCGAGATCTGGAGGGGTTGGCCTGCGCACACCTTATGCTGTTCCGCGCAGATGCGCCGTGGGAGCGGTTGAACGTCGCCGACACGGTCAAAGTGCAGTGGCAGGCGTATATCGGTGAAGGACATCCGCTGCTGTCGGATCAAGGCAGGTTGCTCGCCACCGTCGTCGCCGACACGTCCGGACACCACGACGCGCTGTGCGGCACTACGTCGCTCGCGTCCAACGCTGCGAAATACGGGGACGGTTCGTTACATTCGCCGTCACCGGCAGGCCGCGAACTCTTCACGGTGGCCGCTGCGAAACACGGGCTCGACCGACGCGATCTGCCACCTTCACTGTCGTTGTTCCACGGAGTACGAGTCGGCGCGGATGGCTCCCTGAACAGCATCGGTTCGGCGGGACCGGGCGGCGTAGTCGAGCTGGTTCTGCATCTCCCACTCGTCGTCCTGATCGCGAATACCGCTCACCCGCTGGACCCGTCACCGACCTTCGACACGACCGCGCTCGAGGTACTCGCGTGGTCGGGCGGGCGCATCGAAGAACCCGCAGCAGCCGAGCCGGAATACCGGCGCGCATTCCTCAACACCGAAGACAGCTGGGCTGCCGCGCAGTCGCAGGGGCAGGAGCAGGCATGACCACCAGCACCGACACCGCCGCCCTGGTGGCGGGAACGGTCGTCCTGGACGAAGAAGTCGACGCCCGCGGACCGTGGTCCGCCGTCGTCGAGGCCGGCGACGTCCTCACCATCGTCGACCTGTACGGCAATCAGGCCGTGGACACCCTCGTCTACGCCGCAGACGACCACCGGCAGCGGTACTCGGCGGCTGCGACCGTGTCTGCACAGCGCAACCTCTTCCTCACCACCGGAAGTGTCCTGAGATCCGACGACCACGATGCCTTGATGACCCTGGTGGCGGACGAAGTCGGCTCCCACGACACCGTCGGTGGAGCCTGCTCGCAAGAATCGAACACGCTGCGCTACGGCCACCACACCAAACACCAGCACGCGTGCGTGGAGAACTTTCTCGCCGAGGGTTCCAAGTGGGGGATAGCCAAGCGCGACCTCGTGTCGAACATCAACTTTTTCATGAACGTCCCCGTCGAGGCGGACGGGACACTGGGAATCGTCGACGGCCTGTCGGCGCCCGGCAAGCGGCTCGCTCTGCGCGCAGAACGAGATGTTCTGGTACTGGTGTCCAATTGCCCGCAGATCAACAATCCGTGCAACGGTTTCGATCCGACACCGGTGCGCATGATCGTGACACGCCCGACGGGGGTCCGACGATGACCGGCAAAATCACCGTGCAGCGGCCGGGCATGCTCACCACGGTGCAAGACTTTCCGGGCCGGACCGGCTACTGGCACATCGGGGTTCCGCCGTCGGGCCCCATGGACGATCTGTCCTTCCGGCTCGGCAACAGTGCGCTCGGAAACGACGAGGGCGCCGCCGGACTCGAGTGCGCCATGGCAGGTCCCGCCCTGCAGTTCGACAAGGACATCGTGGTGTGCGTGACGGGTGCACCGGCACCGGTCACCGTCGACGGTGTCCTGGCGGCGCAATGGCGCCCGATACACGTACCGGCCGGGGGCATTCTCGACGTCGGTACCGTGTCCGGTCCCGGACTGCGGATCTACGTGTTGGTGCAGGGCGGTCTCGAGGTCGAGGACTACCTCGGGAGCGCCTCGACGTTCACCCTCGGCAAGTTCGGCGGTCACCAGGGCCGGACCCTGCGACAGGGTGACATCCTCGCAATCGGTGACGCGAACGGGTCCGTGAAGGACGTTCCCGCCGAACATGTTCCGGCAATCTGCCGACGCTGGGAGATCGCGGTCACCGAAGGGCCACACGGCGCTCCCGAATTCTTCACCAGGTCCGACATCGACACGTTGTACCAAACCGATTACGAGGTGCATTTCAATTCGGACCGCACCGGGGTGCGGCTGATCGGTCCGAAACCCGACTGGGCCCGGACCGACGGCGGCGAGGCGGGACTGCACCCGTCCAACATTCACGACAACGCGTATTCCGTCGGCGCACTCGACTTCACCGGGGACACCCCGATCCTGTTGGGACCCGATGGACCGAGCCTCGGGGGTTTCGTCTGCCCGGTCACCGTGGTCGCGGCGGAACGATGGAAGCTGGGCCAGCTGGCCCCGGGCGACACGGTGCGATTCGTACCCATCAAAGCAAGTAGGGCGGCGTCGACCCGCGCGCTCGGTCCTGCCCGTCGCGCTGCGCACTCCTCGGTGTTCTCCACTACCGGTGACGGCGACGACGGCGTGATCGCACGCCGCGACGGTGACACCGCCGTCACCTACCGCCGATCCGGCGACGACAATGTCCTGGTCGAATACGGTGACATGACCCTGGATCTTGCTCTTCGGGCCCGGGCCCACGCACTGCATCAGCGGCTCGAGATCGAGAAGCCGGCCGGCCTTCTGGACCTCACCCCGGGGATCCGTTCGCTGCAAGTCCGGGTCGATCCGGATGTGTTGCCCATTTCCAAGCTCATGGGATTGCTCGGTGACGCGGAGGACGCATTGCCCGCGGCGAACGAGCTCGTCGTTCCGAGTCGGTCCGTTCGGATGCCGCTGTCCTGGGACGACCCCTCGACGCGGGAAGCAATCCAGCGGTACATGCACGGAGTTCGCGCCGACGCCCCCTGGTGCCCGTGGAACATCGAATTCATCCGCCGCATGAACGGTCTAGGCAGCGTCGACGACGTATTCGACACCGTGTTCGGCGCCGAATACATGGTGCTCGGTCTCGGCGATGTCTACCTCGGCGCGCCCGTGGCAACACCCCTCGACCCGCGTCATCGGCTCGTGACGACGAAGTACAACCCGGCACGCACCTGGACCCCCGAGAACGCGGTCGGGATCGGCGGGGCGTACCTGTGCATCTACGGAATGGAAGGGCCCGGGGGATACCAGTTCGTGGGCCGCACGACCCAAGTGTGGAACCACCGCCACCCCGAGAAGTCCGGTCCGTTCGAGGACGGAACTCCATGGTTGCTTCGCTTCTTCGACCGGATCTCCTGGTATCCCGTGGAACCGGAGGAACTGATGGATCTGCGGTCCGACGTCGCGGCAGGGCGCGGGGGTGGCATCGACATCACCGACGGCACATTTTCGCTCGCCGATCATGAGCGGTTTCTCAGCGCGCACGCCGATTCGATCAGCGAATTCCGCGCCGGGCAGACTGTCGCCTTCGCCGCCGAACGGCAGAGATGGTCCGCGGCGGGGGAATTCACGACAGTGGGGTGAGGAGGGCGCTACGCCTCAGAGCCCACCGAAATCGGACAGGACTCCCAGCGCGGCGTCGGTTGCCTGTGCCAGCGCCGCCATCTCCGCCTCAGCGACCGGCGCCGAGTTGGGTGACTGCAATGCGAAGCCATTGGCGAGAGTGACAGTGTTGTAACCACTGTCCGCAGCGCGCAGGAGAAGATCCGAGGGAACATCGGATCCGGCCAGGCGATCGAGACCCTCGCCGACGAAGTAGAACCGCCACAGAGGCCCGAGATCGGCACCGTAGATTTCTTGGGTACGGGAGACGATGGTGTCGCCGTCGCGAGCAATGGAATCGACGATCTCGTAGTAGTCGGGAATGTCGTCAGCGGCGGTGCCGGATGACGCAACTGCCCGTGCCAGATCGATGGTGATGTGCGCGTTGTACCCCACCATCGCGACACGGGCGGGACTCAGCGAGCACTGCTTCGACAGCGAGAAGTACCGCTCCCACTGTGGCTCGACGGCGGTGCCCGTGAACTCGGCATGCAGGTTGCGGAGATACCGGCGCAGCAGATCCGAACTGATCGCAGGTGCCCACCGGCGATCCGCGAACGCAGTGGGGTCGCGCTGCAGAGGCATCACCGCAGAGTGTTCCACCGCGTCGAGTCCGAGGGAGAACAGTCCGCGCCAATCGTGATGGCGCACAAGAACGGCGGTGATCTCCGCGTGACGGGCCACCTCGTCCTCGAGGCGTTCCAGTGACGGGGTGTCCGGGAGAGTCGACAGGTCGGAGAGTTCGATGATCCGCGCGAGCTCCGGCTTCGTCAGTGCCTCACCGCATGCCGTGCTCAGGGAACTTGGCGGCTGCGCCGAAACATGCGCGGGAAGGGCTCCCGCGCTGATGATCACTGCGCAGAGTGAAATGACCGAGCGTACGGCGATCGACGATCTCGCAGAGTGCATCGCCGGAGCATAGCGAGTCGCCGCCGGTGTTGTGCGGTGACTGCACGGGATCTCGGCGCGATCAGGCCACCGTCTTGAACGGGTCGTGTTCGGCGATCAACTTCTCGAGCCGCGCCTCGTCCACGCGAACGCGTACCGTCGACGCCTCCTGATGATCACGCACCACCTTGGCGAGCGTGAACGTACTCGTCACCAGGAACAACAACGTCATGCAGAGAAAGCCACGCTGCCACGGATCGATGGGCAGGTAGGCGATTCCGATGAGCGATCCCGCGAAACTGATGGCAAAGGCGATACCCGCCTGAACGAAGAAGGCGGTCGTCGTTCTGGGTGTCGGTGTCGGTGTCATGCAACACAGTTTGGCGGTCGACTCTGCGTGAGACATGAGTAGCACTACCCGACTTCCGTAGGGTAGATCCGCGTGGTCGCGCCGTTTCCGACCGGGCAGAGGCTAAACCTCCCGCACCGAGCGGAAGCCGGCGCCGAGCATGCGACTCTAGGTGTGGCTGAGTCTGCGGTTGACCTCACGGGTGAGCCACGCGGGGGAGAAGCGGGACCCCAGCGACAGCGCTTTCGATTGCAGGCCCACCGGGAAATGCACCTTGTGGTACGGCCGCTTCGAGGGACGAGTCGCCTTGAAGATGCTCGCTGACACGTCGTCGGCGCTCAGTTTGATACCGAGCGAGGTGGTGGTGCCCGTGGAGACGCCCTTGGTCATGGCGGTGTTGACGAACAACGGCCACATCGCCTTCACCGAGATGTCGTACTCGGCCCATTCGAGGTCGAGTGCCTCGGTGATGCCGCGCACGGCGAACTTGGTGGCACCGTAGGTGGCGAGTTCCGGTTGACCGTAGATCGCCGAGGCGGAACACAGATTGATCACCTGTGCGCCCGGCGTTGCCTTCAGGTAGGGGAAGGCGGCGTGCGTTCCGTAGACGACACCGTTGACGTTGATGTCGATCTGCCGCTTGTGTACCTCCAGCGGAATTTCCTCGAACCGGCCCGCGACCAGAATGCCGGCATTGTTGACGAGGATATCGAGACGACCACCCGCTTCGGCGTCGAACTCTCTCAGGCGCTTCTCCCACTGCTCGGGGTCGGTGACGTCCAGAACTCCTGTGACGACGCGCCCACCGGCGGACGTGATCGCCTCCTGCAACGAGGCGAGGCCCGTCGCGTCGATGTCGTAGGCCCCGACGAGGTATCCGGCGCGGGAGAATTCGAGGGCAGTGGAACGTCCGATCCCGGCGGCAGCGCCGGTGATGAAGACCGTTGGAGTGGGCATCTCGACAGGATAGACGTTACCGCGATTATCGGTAAGACTTGGTCGGCGTTTCGGAAATCGGCGCTTGCGGAACGTGACGAGTTCGATGGGTAGCCTTCTCCCATGTCGGAGCTTCCTCCTTTCAGTCCCACGGTCGCGTTGCTGACGGTGGGCCGAGTGTGGGATGCCGCGTTCGCCGAGGGGTTGAAGCCGCTCGGGTTGACCACCCGGAGGTACGGGTTGTTGGGGCACATTCGTAGAACGCCGGGTATCTCGTTCAGCGAGCTCGCTCGGCGGTCCCGCATCACTGTGCAGAGCGCTCACACGGCGGTCGCGGCGTTCGTCGAGTCCGGGCTGGTCGACGACGGGACTGCGCACGCCGGGGCGGCATCCACTCTGCGGGTCACGGCGAAGGGGGAATCACTGCTGGCTCGGGCGGCCGAGGTGGTTGTCCGACTCGACGCGGAGTTCGCCGCGCAGCATCCCGAGCTGACCGAGGCCTTGCGGGTGCACATGCTGCGGGTGATGTCGGCCACCGACTGACCCCATCACCAACCTTCAGTTAGGCTGAAGGTTATGGAATCGCTGTTGCTTTCCGTCCATGTCGTGGCGGGCATCCTCTTCGTGGGTCCGGTCGCGGTGGCCACCAGTCTGTTCCCTCGATACGCACCGGTGACCGCCCCGGCAGGTGGTGCGACGCAGGTCGAGCGGAGCATCCACGTCGCCCGTGTGCTGCACCGGATCACCCGTGTCTACGGGGTCCTGGCGCTCGCGGTCCCCCTCGTCGGCCTGGTCCTCGCTTCCGTGCAAGGCCGCACGAGCGAGGTCTGGGTGGTGGTCGCGATGGTGCTCACCGCCCTTGCCGGTGGACTACTCGCCCTGCAGATCGCCCCAATGCAGCAACATGCGCTCACCGCACCCGGCGACGGAGACCACCTCCGGCGCCTCGGCATGGTGACCGGCCTGTTCAACCTGCTGTGGGTGGTCGTCGTCGTGCTCATGATCGTGCGGCCCGGATCGGGTTACGCATGACCGGGGTGCTGCGCGCCCTGGCTGCGCTCTCGGCGCTCGAGACCGTCAGTGTCCTCGCGTTGCTGATCAACCTCGGCACCGTGCACGACGCCACGTTGGCTCGCGTCCTCGGTCCGATCCACGGTGCGCTCTACCTGGCCGTCGGCGTCACGGCACTGCTCGGTCGCGGTTTGACGACCCGGACCCGCGTCGGTGCGCTCGTGCCCGTGCTCAGCGGCCCCCTCACGATGGTCAACCTGCGACAAGAGGCTCGCAGCGAATGAGTTTTCGGCACTACCTGTACCGGCCGCCGGCGGTCAGCGCCGCGGAGGCGGTTCGCCTCGTCGAAGATGGCGCGCTCGTTATCGACGTCCGACGCCAGTTCGAGTGGAATCGGGTCCACATCCCCGGCGCCGTGCACGCGCCACTGGAGGAATTACTGGATCGGTGCCTGGAATTTCCTGACGACCGCCTGCTCATCACTTTCTGCACCGGCGGAATCCGCTCGGCCGGTGCTGCGAACTTGTTGGTAGAGACCGGGTTCGACGCGGTCAACATGAGCGGCGGTCTCGTCCATTGGCGCACTGCGGGCGGGCCGCTGATCGCCCGGTGAGGGTGTGATGTGGCGGCGCAGCCAAGCGCAGCCCCCGCCAGCGATGTATATCAGCGGGCGGGGGCGCTACACGGACAATCTGCACGTAGTAACGAGCAGCGCAACCATGATTTTCGAGAGCCGAAGCCCGGAAGTCCAGAGAGTGTGATCCACGCCATTGCACTATTTTCGGCGACCTCAGTAACCGACCGGTAAGTGTGATGTCGACGATTCGTGAGAACCTGTGGGAGAACGACTGGCCTCAGGTTCGAGCCCGGACATGTGACGTATAACACAGCTGAATTAGTCGGAGAAGCCTGGCGTTCGGCAATGTTCGGTTGCCACCCTATACCGGGACCCAAACTTTCAGACCTGATTTCGGGTATGGGTGTAGGTAGTTCGGCCGATGTGCAGGTGTCGAAGACGGTCCAAGGTAGTTGGTAGGCCGTACGCCACCGTGGATGTGGCAGTCGAGATTGTTTGCACGTGAGAGAAGAGATGTCATGGCACGAATCACCGAGAACCTGGGCTCGAATCTGCTGAATACGTTGCGGGCCGGTGTGGTTGGGACCGTTCTGTACGCCGCACTCATCATGGGCGTGATCGTGGTGGCGGTGTGGAAGTTCCCGATGCCCGGCGTGTAGCCGCACGGCGCTTCATGCTCTTCCACCGATGCCTGGCGTTGCGAAGTGAGACGCGGGGCGGCGGCTGTGCAGCGATGGAGCTGACGGGGGCGGCGTGGTTGTGCCTCTGGGTGCCGCCTGGCCTGTGATCAATGCGCGGTATCTGTGACGGCGCCTGTTGGTATGAGAGGAACGGCAGTGTTCGGGACGGGCATGGGTGCGATGGTGGCTCTACTGGTGGCTGCACTGTTGATGGTGCCCGTCGCGCTCGGTGTGGCGGCGCGAGCCGACGCAAAGGTTCGCCGCCTCTCGAAGTCCCGTGCGTCCGATCCCAATCTGAGCGGCTCGGACGTATACGTGGACGAGCGGTGCGAGCGGTGGCGGCAGCTGGCGACACGGGCGTGGTTGATCTGCGGCGGCGCTTCGCTGGTTGCAGTGGCGGTCGTGGGCGTGCTGGTCTGTGTCGGGTGACGGCGGTGACATTGCCGGGAGTGAACCGTCTGTAAGTGTTTGTAGTGGCTGGCCCGGGGCTGGCTGGCAGGATCGGTGCCGTCGTCGCGATTGAGTGTGACCCCTGAACCGCATGGCCCCTTCGGGGTGCACTGTCCAGGATCTGTCCACTCGGCCGAGACGGCGACGCCGACCCGGTCCCGCTTCGGTGGCTTGATCAGAAGCCTGCCCGACCCGTGTGCGCGGGTCGTGGCCCGTTACAGGCCTGCCTCGAAGTGTTCTTCCCGGGCCGACGCCGACACGACGTCACCTCTTGGGAAGGATTCCGCCGCCATGCCTATCGTTGCAGATCAGTACGAATTCGTCATCGGGGTTGATACCCACGCCGCTACCCACTCACTGTCGGTTGTCACCGCCGCGACCGGAGCAATTGTCGACCAATCAATGCTTCCGACGAGCCCATCCGGGCTCGAGCGAGCGGTGACATGGATCCGCCGGCGCGTGGGTGAGCACGCGACTCTGGTAGTTATCGAAGGCGTCGGCTCCTACGGAGCAGGTCTCGCCGAGCGTGTCCTCGGTTCCAGATTGGCGGTCGTCGAACCCGCCGCGATGTCGGCGGCGCGCCGCCGCGGTGTGGGCAAGACCGACTCGCTTGACGCCGTCCGGATCGCCCGGTCGGTGCTCGCGGTCGACATCTCACGGCTCCGCTGGCCGCGCGCCGAGGGGCCCCGCGCCGCCCTTCGGGTCCTGGTCGTGGCCAGGGAACAAATGGCTGGTGAGCGGACCCGAGCGGTCAATGCGCTCACCGCCCTGCTCCGGATCACCGACCTTGGTGTCGATGCGCGCAAAGCGCTGACGCGCAGACAAATTGATGCGATATCTACCTGGCGTTCCCGGTCGGAGGACATCACCATGCAAACGTGCCGGCAGGAGGCGGTACGACTGGCGAGACGAATCCGTGCCCTCGATACCGAGTTGATCGACAACAGGAAGGCACTCGACTCTGCGGTGAACGCCGTCGCACCGGAACTGCCGGAGTTACCCGGTGTCGGATCGGTGGTCGCCGCTTCGGTGCTCATCGCCTGGTCTCATCCGGGCCGAGTCCGTTCCGAAGCCGCGTTCGCAGCCCTCGCCGGAACCTGCCCGATACCGGCGTCGTCGGGGAACACGATGCGTCACAGGCTCAATCGTGGCGGGGATCGACGACTGAACCGGGCGCTGACCACTATCGTCCTCGTCCGGATGCGCACCCACCCCGACACCCGCGCGTATGTCGCCCGCCGCCGCAGCGAGGGTCGCACGACCAAGGAGATCATGCGATGCCTGAAGAGGTACATCACCCGGCAATTGTTCCGAACACTGACCGCCGCGTATCCGGCCCCAGCATGACTTGACGGATATAGAAGCATCCTGGACGAGGTGGAGACTCCTGATCTAACAAGGAGAATGCTGGTATGCCGGCACTGAAGAAGTATAGTGCCGGCAGCGACCGGCTGGCCATCGAACTTATCGCCACCCATTGACCAGGAATCGCGCATGACACACACCGCCACGAGCGAGTCCGGGATTGAGCAGTTCGTCACCAACTGGCACCCCGACCCAATTGTCACCCACGACGGCCTTCCACCAGGCCCCGTGAATAATCTGACCGCAGCCCTCGATTCCGAGGAGACGTTCGCAGTCGGGGACTGTCCGCCGTTGCCCTGGCACTGGCTGTACTTCCTCGCCTTGCCACAGTCCGGTGGCCTCGGTGCCGACGGTCACCCCCGCGACAGACACTTCCTGCCACCGATCCCGCACCGCCGCAGAATGTTCGCTGGCTCACGCATCGAAGAACGCCAACCGCTGCGGCTGGGAGTGTCGACGACCAAACACACCAGTCTCGCCCGCATCCAAACCAAACGCGGTCGCATCGGTAAACTGCTATTCGTCACCGAACGCAGCGGATACCGGCAGGACGGGGGCACCGCACTCGTCGAGGAACAGAACCTGTTCTACCGCAGCGACTCTAGCTCGACCACCACATATACGCGTGCCACCGAACCTCTAACAGAGTCGACCGCCACCTGGACCGCCGAACCACATCCCGACACTGCCCGGCCATTCCGGTTCAGCGCACTTACCGCCAACACACACCGTATTCACTACGACCACCCCTACACCACGGGCATCGAGGGCTATCCCGGCCTTGTCGTCCACGGACCGCTGCTTGCGATCCATGGCAGAACTCGTCCGCCAGCGATCTAACGCTAAAGAACTGTCCTGCTTCGAATTCCGACTCCAGCGACCAATGATCCTCGGTGACACCTTCGCGTCGAAGGAACACCGGTCGACGCATCCACGAGCCGCGTGGAGCATTTTACACCGATCCACGACGCGTAACGAGGTCGAAGACCGACAACTGTTGCAGTCGAGACGCGCACAGCAAGTGATCGACTCCTAATCCAACAGTTCATCGGCGACCCGCTACGTGCAGAGGGACTGTCAGAACATCGGTGGATCCAGTTCTGGCGCATGAATCTAGATCACCGTTGGGGTGATGCGGCCTTCGAATGTGATAGCAAACGCGTTGAGGGCCGGCTTCCACCTCGTCACCCATCGTGCTCTTCCTTTACCTGTGGGGTCCAGTGCCCGGGTGGCGAGGTAGAGACACTTAAGCGCGGCCTGCTCGCTGGGGAAATGGCCCCTCGC
Organism: Rhodococcus sp. USK13; assembly: GCF_018343855.1. Classification (NCBI taxonomy): domain Bacteria; kingdom Bacillati; phylum Actinomycetota; class Actinomycetes; order Mycobacteriales; family Nocardiaceae; genus Rhodococcus; species Rhodococcus sp. USK13. The sequence continues at coordinate 4,003,679 of NZ_CP069242.1, forward strand.
CCGCACCGACCGCCGGTAGCGCGCGTTGAGGGACTCGATCGCGTTCGTCGAGCAAATGACCCGGCGGATCTCGACGTCGTAGAGCCCGTCGCAGAATGCGCGCTGGCATAACAGGTGGGGCAGTCGAGTCGGTTTTCTCGTTTGCTGCCGATTCTGAGGTTGCCGACACGTTCCGGCCGGCGCGTTCAGCTGGTTGTTGCTCGGTGGATCTTCATCAGGTTGAAAGCGCTGGCCGCGAGGTTGAGCTCGCCGAGGGCGCTGTTTAGACCACGGCCGGAGAATCGGTCGAGGACCTTCTTCAGGTTGCCGATGCCGGGTTCGACGGTGGCCCCGCGGCGTTTGTAGAGACGGGATCCTTCTGGTGTGCGTAGCCGGTGCGACATCGCCTGTCTCGGGCTCGCGCCTTCCGGAGGTGGTCCTGTCACGGGCTGTTCTATGACCGCTTTCACGTGGTCGCGTGTCTTGTTCAACGCGATTAACCGCTCTGGTCCGGGCGCAGAAAGATTGCTGTCACTGCAGTACCCGGCGTCAGCGAGGACGACACCGATGATGTGTTCGGATCTGCCGGTATCGGTGTGCAGCATCGCGGCGGCGCGCCCACTTGCCTCCATCATCGGTACAAGGGATGCAATGTCATTGGGACTCTGACCAATCTGTACGGCCGCGATGATCTGATCGCTGGTGACGGCGAGTTGAGCGTTGTAGCCCTGGAGGAATCCGCGCCTGGTCGGCATTAACCGTGATTGTGGATCGGTGGTGTTGGCAACCGTCTTCGGCAATACAGGTTTGGCCGGCTTCGTGGCGGAAGCTGTGTGTTCGGCCGTCAGTGCGGCTTCGACGACTCGTCGGGCGCGGATGATTCGTGAGTGCTGTTCCAATGGAACAGGTGGGGCACCCATCGGTTTCTTCCCCGCGGCGATCAGTGCGGCACGTCGTTCGAGTTTCGACTGGTGAGTAGCGATTTCACGTGCCAGGTGTGCGCGTGCTTCCGCGAGCCGGTGCGGTCCGTCAGGGATACGACCGACCACAGGTTCACCCGCTTGCGATTTCGCCAACCGTGCCCGTGCCGCTGCATCGCGCTCATCCTCGTTGTTGCGCTGGCGTTTCAATTGTGCGGCCACCTCGTCGGCCGCTTGACGGATTCGCTGTGCACGACTGCTCTGGTCCATCAGCCGCGCAGGAACCCGATCATCGTCATCATGTGCACGCTGCGCAGCGCGGATGTTCTCGGTGGCGTCGGTCTGTTCGGCTTCGGCAACCATGCGAGTGACCTGCTCGCTCAGCCACTCATGCCCGCGGTTGGCGTCGATCGATGCGTTCGCGGCGATCTTGGTACCATCGATTGCGACCGTTCCGAAATGCCCCAGACCGGCCTTGCCGGCGATCATCAGTACCTGCGTGAACAACCCGGTGAACGCGTCCTGGCATTCGGCGCGGAACCGGGCGATCGTGCAATGGTCGGGGATGTCTTGCGCGCACAGCACCCGGAACGCGACATCGGTCGAGCACAACCGTTCAATCTGCCGCGAGGATCGAATCCCTCTGCAGTAGGCATAAATCAGAAGTCCCAGCAGCATCCGCGGGTCGTAACCGGCCGCGCCCACCCCACCACGGCGACGACGCCGGTCGAACTCATGGGAATCGAGCACCTCGATCGTCTCCAACAGAAACCAGACAAGATGATCCGCAGGAAGCCATTCCCGCATATCCGGAGGCAAAAGGAACACCTGATCGCGCAACACCGGACGATATCCCTTGGCCATACCCAAATTTTCCCAGACGAGCGTCACGATCAGTCCCGACGACACGCATTCTGCAACAGGCTCCGTAGTCGAGAAACGGCACGAACTCGCTCCAGGCGCTCTCCCACAGGTGGACGATCGCCGGATACTTCGGCCCCCATTTGTCGGCGAACTCGGTGAACTGCTCCTTGGCCGCGGTCTCGTTGACTGCGGTGTATATCGGCCGCAGGTCTCGTGACATCTCGTCCCAGTACTGGCGTGATGCGTAACGGAAGGTGTTGCGCAGCAGGTGAATCAGACAGGTCTGGACCACGGTTCGTGGCCACACGGTCGTGATCGCGTCGGGTAAGCCCTTGAGTCCGTCGCAAACCGCGATGCACACGTCGGCGACCCCGCGGTTGCGAATTTCCGTCAGGACGGCGAGCCAAAACTTGGCGCCCTCACCGCCGTCACCTGCCCATAGTCCGAGGATGTCGCGTTGCCCGGCGGTGGTGACGCCGACCGCGACGTAGACGGGCCGGTTGGCGACCTGACCGTCGCGGATCTTGACGTGGATGGCATCGATGAACATCACTGGATACACCGGGTCGAGGGGACGGACGGACCATTCGGCCATCTCCGTGAGGACCTTGTCGGTGATCTTGCTGATGGTCTCCTTGGAGACCGATGCGCCGTAGACGTCGTCGAAGTGTGCCGCAATTTCCCCGTGGTCAGTCCTTTCGCCGAGAGGGACAGAATGATCTCGTCGACCCCGGTCAGGCGTCGCTGCCGTTTCTTGACGATCTGCGGGTCGAACGAGGCATCGGTGTCCCGTGGTACCTGGATTTGTACCGGTCCGATTTCGGTGAGCACGGTCTTCGTCCTCCTCCCGTTCCGGGAGTTTTCGCCGTTTCGCCCCGTGACGTGGTGCTTCTCATAGCCGAGGTGCTCGTCCATCTCGGCTTCGAGTGCGGTTTCCAGGACGTTCGCGGTGAGCTGGTTGAGCAGTCCGTTTGGGCCGACCAGCTCGACACCTTCGGCTTTCGCCTGCGCCAGCAGTTGTTGGGCCAGCTTCTGGTGGTCGATCTTCGTCTGATCCATAGGATCGAGTGTTTCGGTCATTGTCTTGCCTTCTCGCCAAGCTAACTCGGCGTGTCGGCCAGAGCCAGTTCAACCGTTATCCCGACAGTCCCCGTGCAGAGAATAAGGACGTGAGAAGGTGGGGACTGTCCTGGGCGTCACTGCCGAGTCTGCCGACGGGACTGCACCTTGCGCCTGTGTCGGCGCTAGGGGGGCACCGTGATGGTTCGAAGCGCGGCGATCACTTCGTGTGGAGCGAGAGCGGATGCGGCGAAGAAAACCTGCCTGTGGGTCAGCCCGTCGATCGCGATGACGTACATCTCGGCGAGCGCGGTGGACGCTGGATGGCCCTCGGCCTCGAACCGGTCTCGAACGAAGTTGACGAAGGCGGCACGTTGCTGCCGGAACTTTTCGGCCAATGCCGAATTGTATTGTGCTTCGCCGAGCAGGTGGTGGCGAGCGACGACGAGGTGCCGATGTCCGGGCCCGCCCATGGCGTCGACGAATCCGGCTGCGGCTTCTGCTATCGCGGCAGGTGTCCAATTCTGCACACGGAGGAAGAAGCGTTCGGCGATGGCCATGTCTCGGGCAAACAGTTCATCGATGGCCAAATCCAGTAGGCGCTGCCGTGTGGGGGCGTGGTAGTTGACCGAGCCGGGGGCGAGTGCGGCCGCGGCGTCGACGGCGCGATGGGTCAGTCCGCGTAGACCGGATTCACCGAGAACCTGCAATGCGGCTGTTGCGATTTCTCCTCGCCGTTGTGCCGAGTCTTGGCGGGATTTGCGCGGTGCTGTCACCTGACCGAACTTAGTCAACTCGGGTACGGGCTCCCACCAGGGGCGTACTCTCAACGGATGTTGAGAGATGCGGGTGTAACCCGCCGTGCGGCCCTTGTTCTCGGAGTTCTCGTGGTCGGGTCTGGGGCCGCGGGCCTGAGAGCGGGCGCGGCTCGTGCGCGTCCGGTGTCCGCCGCCCGTTATCGCGGCTACTCGCCTGAGGATTGGGCGAGGCCGTATGCGAAGTTCATGGCGGATCGGACGTTGCCCGCTACGCCTTCGGTTGCCGCGGCCTACGCCGGCCCGCCGACTCCCGCGCATGAAATCCCGGAAGTCTCGACACTGCAGACCGAACTCGCCGCGACCGGTTCTTCACCGATCGAGACCGGCTATGGCAGGGCAACTTCGGGCAAGGTGTGGGTGGCCGTGCACACCGAGATGCCGGGCGTCACGGCGGCGATGTGGGACTGGTGGTTCGGCTGGCACTCGGCAGAATCCGCCCGATACAAGCTGTGGCATCCGGACGCGCACTTATACGCCGGCCTCGCAGTGGACAACACCGCCGAGCCGATCCCTGACCGAGCCAAGTACATCGGGAACGCTTCCTACGTCGACGAGTACATCGGCCCGAAACTACAGCAGTTGAGGATCGCGTTCCAGAACCCACTCGCCCACGGCTTCGAGGTGCCCGATGACCACACGACGATCCTGGCTAGAGTCGGCAGTGCTGTCGCCCCCTTAGACGTCGGATGGCTTGCACACCAGGTCCGTCCGATTGCCGGAGGATGTGAAATGCGAAGCCGTTTCTATCTCGGCATGTGGGGCCTACGACTTCCCGACATCCGCAACGCCGTCGCCGCCGTCGAGCGGGGGCCGTCCCTCGACCCTAGGGACATCGCTACCGATATGGATTCCGCGCGGGAGCTGCTGTTGCACTGCGGCCAGGAGATGCATCACCTCGCCCAATTCCTCCCCGCCCTATATCACGAGTTCGACGGGCAAGCGCCGCTCTAATCGACGGCAGTCGCCTACGGGGCATGTCGCCTATCGTCGGCACGGTCAGTGCAGGACGGATGGCGTCCACGATCGGGTCATCCGAATGAGCCGGACGAAGGGAGTGACGTCATTTACAGTGACGTCCGGAAAAGGGGAAGCGTTTTGACCAGTTTGCGGGCGCGGGATAGCGATCCTCGCGTTCTGGGCAGCGGCATCTATGGATTCCCGTCGTCTGTCACGGGCCTGTAGCGAGGTCGCCAACAGGCGACCTAGTGGTTGGCAATTTGAGCGGGGCGCTTCGCCGCTGAGACGCATCGCAGCATCGATGAGCCGTGACTGTCACGTGCCCGTAATGCATATGCATTCCGAAGGAACCTGCTCGGATCTGCGTTCGTCACACGCCGCGCTCGAACTTCTTGCCGAAGCACGGCTGGATCACCGATCAGGTGCACAGCCTTGGTCGATCCACATAGAGGGCGACCTACCCTCACCCGTGGCTGCCGTGTTCCACCACCCATGCCGCGATCTGCGCGCAGGAGGTGAAGCCGAGCTTGGCGAGTTCGTGCTCTACGTGTCCTCGAGCCGTTCGCTGGGCGATGACGAGTTCGGACGCGATTGCCTTGTTTGTCATTCCCCGAGCCACCAGTCGGGCTACCCGCAGATCCGGGCTACCGCCCCCGTGTTGTCGTCGGTCAGCCTGAAATCCGGCATCGAGGAGGTCGCTCGTTGGGTGAACAACGTCACCGCGTCGTGTCCGGGAAGACCCTGCAATGAGGACGGACGGTCCGGATCCGGCGCTGCTAGGGGAGGAACCCGCAGCGCCGTCTCACCGCCGATACCGAGGGGTTCACGGCTCGTGGTGAGAATCTTCAGCTCGGGGCACGCCCTGAGCAGCGTCTTGGTCAGCGCGGCTACTGCATCGATCACTTGCTCGCAGTTGTCGATCGCGAGGAGCAAGCAGACGCCTCAGGTCGAGGAAGTCCACCAGCACCTCCCGCACCGGCCGCGCCGACCTGTCTCGCACACACCCAGGGCCGCGGCAACGACGTCGGCGAGCAACGACGGCCGCCCCACCTGTCTAGGTGTCGGTCCATGCGCGCCTGCACCGGGGCGACACGCTGGTCTTCGATGTGCTGGTTCCTAACGTCGAGGCCGCGGTGGTCCTGAAGGCGATTGCGTGGCAAAGCCGGTCAGCTGCAAAGGATGTCGGCGATCTCCGCTCGTTGATGGCGATCATGCATCAGCACAAGGCGCGCCTGGCGGGGTGGAAGCTCGGTACCGCGCAGGGCGGAACCCGCGGGGACGCTGCGCGGGAGTTCTATGTCCTGGTGACGATGATCGATCCGCAGCAGCGGATCGATGGACTGACGATGCCGACCGCGCGATTTGGAGCGCTGGTTCGTGCCCACATATGCGAGCTCATGACCGGTCGGCAACCGATCTGCTCGGACGTGGCTGTGCTGTGCGGACGGCGAACTGACACTTCCCGCCGCGACTTGAAGGCCTCGCATACTTCGAGTTGCACGGCGACGCGGGCCGAAGTCGGACGGATACCGGAAGGCGGTGGCTGGCGTGCCCACGGCAAGGGCTTTGACCAGGCGAAGGCCGTCGAACGCGCCAAGGCTGCCGGAGCCCGCGCCGGATACGTGTACCTGCACTCCGCCGTCGACGGGTTCTCCCGCCTTGCCTACACCGAGGCTTTGACTGATGAGAAAGCATCCACGGCAATCGGATTCATGCATCGAGCCCGGGTGTTCTTCGCTGCACACGGCATCGGCCACATCAATCGGGTCGTCACCGACAACGGCTCATGCTACCGCGCGAAAGACTTCGCCAAGGTCCTGCACGGCGCGCGCCACCAGCGGATCACCCCCATACACCCCACGGCACAATGGCAAGGTCGAGCGCTACAACTTCGATCCTGTCCGAGGAATTCCTCTACGCCCGAACCTGGACCAGCGAGCAGCAGCGCTCACAAGCTCTCGAAGTGTGGAACGTGCACTACAACTACCATCGACCTCACACTGCCGCCGGAAACCGGCCACCCGCGCGCAAGCTCCACGCCGGTGTCACCAACGTTATGGCCTCATACAACTAGCTGTCGGCCCCGCCTTGATCGCGCAACCATCGACGTTGAGTAATGCATAGTGCGCATTCATCTGCAGTCAATTGGAAGGTGTGAACTATGTCGGACATCCTGCTGGTTTCTGGGAGCCTGCGCGGCAAGTCGAGCAACTCGGCACTCCTGCGCACGGTCGAAACTCTGGTCCCTGTTAACTTCCGCGGCGTGCTGTACCTCGAGATGGGAGAACTTCCACACTTCAACCCGGACGACGACCACGATCCGTTGCCGGAGGCGGTGGTCCACCTACGGCAACAGATCGACAGTGCAGCTGCGCTGCTGATCTGCACGCCAGAATACGCAGGGGCGCTGCCCGGATCGTTCAAGAATCTGCTCGACTGGACTGTGGGTGGCATCGAGGTCGGTGACAAGCCCACCGTGTGGATCAACGTTTCCGCCAACGCGACGAACGCGGCCGGCGCCCACGCATCTCTGCGACTGGTGCTGAACTACACGGGTGCCGCGATCGTCGAGGAAGCGTGCGTCCACCTGCCGGTGACACCCACGATGATCGATGAAGATGGCATCGTAACTGATCTCGCGGTTCGTGAAGGAATCGCCGGCGCTCGGCGGCATTAGCCAACGGGTCCTCGTCGCGGGGTGACCGACGAATTCACCTAGCGAGACAGCCAAACGGTACGTTGCGTGGCTCGGAAACACGTCGACGGATGGGACGACATGAACGCACTGGCATAGAGCCTTCCCGGAAGCAATTCTTCCTTTAAGCTGCTCAAGGGAGTGCGATACGTGTGCTGGTCACCGACAAGCTGGCTAGCTACACTGTCGCGCATCGCGACCTGCTCGACTCCGTCGAGCATCGACGATTCAAGTACCTGAACAATCGAGCCGCGAACTCGCATCAGCCGGCCCGGTAGCACGAGCGGGCGATGAAACGCTTACAAATCGATGCGGCACGCGCAGCTACATCTGTCGGCGTTCTCGTCGAATTCACCATACTCCGGCTCAGTGGGACGCGGTTCCGTTCGGTCGTACGCGCGGTCGGCGGCAGGCCACGCGCCTCTGACCGTGCTGACATACGCAGCAGTGGCGTCAGAGCAGTCCGCCAGCGTCGACGACATGTGTCGTGCCGGTGACGTAGCGGCCACTGCCAGCAACGAGGTACACGATAGCGTGTGAGATGTCTTCAACCTCCGTGACGGCGACCGGCAGTGCGTTAAGAGTGCCCGCGGCTTCCTCGAAGTCGTTTCTGGTGGGATGCGCGAGATCCGGCCGGAAGAGTCGGTAGGTGGTGTCGTTAAGAATCATTTCTGTGGCCACCGTGGTCGGATGGACCGTGTTAACACGAATCTGGCTCGGCGCAAGTTCTTTTGCGAGCACTCTCATCAATCCGATGAGTCCCGCCTTGGCTGCGGAATAGTGAGCGATGTTCTCGTTCGCCTTCAAGGCCGCCAGCGAGCTGGTGATGACCACCGAGCCGCCCTCGCGACCTGCGATGATGTGCGGAACAGCAACTTTGCACGTTTTCCACACGCCTGTGAGGTTGATGTCGATCATCGTCGACCACACTTCTTCGGACATCTCGAGTGTGGACGCAGGTGCGGAGATCCCCGCATTCGCCAGCACGATGTCGAGACGGCCGAGTTGGTCGACCCCGTCGTCGACCGCCGATTTCAGGCCCTCGAGATCCCGAACGTCGGCTTCGGCGGCGACTACCCGACGGCCCAATGCCTTCACCTGTCGGACCGTCTCCGCGAGATCGTCCGGAGTGGCCGTGGGGTACGGAACGGTCTCGACTGGGCGACAGATGTCGACTGCGATGATATCGGCCCCCTCCCGTGCCAGCCGGATCGCGTGACTCCGTCCTTGCCCACGCGCAGCGCCGGTGATGAATGCGACCTTGTTCTCGAGTTGTCCCATGAGTCGGTACCTTTCAACAAGTGTTCCGCACATAAGTGTGCGGCGTATGGAAGCTTCGTGGGGTCTTGTGTGAACCAGGTTATGGCCTAGGGTCCAGCAGCGTCGACGCCAACGGTGTCAACACCTACAACGTCCTCGACGTAACTCTCGCACCCGGAGTGTTTCTGCTCGACAACTGAATCGAACGCAATTTTCACACCACCTCCTCGTGCGGAGTTGTGCGGAAGACGTCGCTGAACGCGATCCGGCAGCGGACCAGGCATTCACCGGCAACATTCTTGCGAGCTGGACCGCGAACCGCGACTGCAGTTTCCACACCGGCCACCGGGCATGTGCGGGTGACGGCCGCGAGGATCGCGGAAATGCCCTACCACTTTGCCGGTCGGCAACGTGTGTTCGAGACCATAGGGCCTTGCACGCGGGCTGGGTTCTTCACCCGCAACGGGGAATTACTCACGATCAAGCAGGACGTCGGACACCGCAACGCGGTCGGCAAGCTGATCCGCTGGGCCACCGAGCGGAACCGAGTCCCGCTGGGCCACCGAGCGGAACCGAGTCCCGCTGGGCCACCGAGCGGAACCGAGTCCCGCTGCGGGGGAGCATTCTGCTCGTCAGTTGGCGGGTGTCGTTCGAGCCGGTGTAGAAAGCGGTGATGAACAACATCCCGATCCTCCGCTGTGTCCGCGCCCTCCTTGCCGACGATCGACCTCGCCGACGACACCGGGCTCTCGCTCTTCATCATCGAGTTTCTCCGCGGCACCACCCCTGATCATCTACACCCATTCGGACCGCATCAGCGCGACCCTGGTGAGGTCAACGCAGGAAGAGTCGTCGGTGCACAGCCATCACCACCCAGGCACGTTTCTGTGCCGGATCGACGGAGGTAAGCACGGGGCACCTATTGTTCGGGTGCGTTTGTCATCCCCAGCATTTGCATGTCTGGGACGAACGGCTGGTGGGCGAGGAGGCCGCCGTCGACGCGTATTTCCTCCCCATTTATACCGCGCGACTCGTCCGATGCGAGGAACAGGTAGACCTTTCCTAGTTCGCTGGGGCCGTTGAGTTTTGGACTCATCGTGTGCCGAACGTAGACATCTTTGATCTCCTGTGGCAAGGCCAGGGCAGGGGGTGTGGTGGTGGTGCCTGGGCAGATCGCGTTGCAACGCACGCCTTCCTTCCCGTACTGGGTGGCGGTGTACTTTGTCAACGCGATGAGCGCAGCCTTGGTGGCGCCGTATCCAGTCAGGCTGGTGTCACCGGCGAACGCGTGAGTCGATGCGGTGTTGATAATCGTGCCGCCGCGTTTTCGAAGATGCGGAAGAGCGTGTTTGGTGAGCAGCATGGCGGCTCGGACATTGACGGCCATGACGTTGTCCCACACTTCAATGGCCATGGTGGCGACGTCACCGTCGTCGCCAGGGAAGATGCCCGCGTTGTTGACGACGATGTCGGGTGCGCCGAAGTAGTCGACGGTGCGCTGGACGAGCTTCTCGATCTGGTCTTCGTGCCGCAGGTCGATGCCGACCGCCAGTGCGGTCTTGTCACCGTGGCGATCGTTGAGGATCTTCGCGAGGCGTTCGGCTCCGTCGACGTTGATGTCGGCGAGAACGACTCGGGCGCCCTCGGAGGCCAGTTCGGTTGCGGTGGCGCCACCAATGTTGAGGCCTCCCGGCTCGACACTGGTTGCCCCGGTGACGATGGCGACCTTTCCCTCTACACGGCCCATTTGCTTACTCCTTTTCGGATTTCTTTGTGGGATCACAGATTCAGTACCAGGCGGTCGCCGTGGCACCGGGACACGCAGATCAGGATGAATTCGCCCGCGGCTCGTTCCTCGGGTGTGAGAATCTCGTCCCTGTGGTCGGGAGTTCCCTCGAGCACGGTTTGCTCGCAGCGTCCGCACATTCCTTGCTGGCAGGACGAGAGGACGTCGACGCCGTTGGCTTCCAGGGTGTGCAGGATCGTCTCGCCCGGTGGTACGACGAAAGTGCGGCCCTGTTTTGCGAGGACGACCTCGAAGGCCGTGTCGCCCGAATCCGGTTGTGATGGGGCCGGCGCGAATCGTTCCATGTGCAACGAGCCGTCCGGCCAGGAACTGCACGCTGCCTCGACCGCCTGGAGCAGTCCGGAGGGACCGCAGCAGTACACCGCGGTGTCGGACCGCGGAATACCGAGCGTATGGCCCAGGTCGAGGGGGCCGGTGCGGTCCTCGGGAACGATCTCGACTCGGTCGCCGTACCGCGCGAGTTCGTCGCGAAAGGCCATCGACTCGGCGTTCCGGCCACCGTAGATGAGCCGCCAGTCGAGGTGTTGCTTCTCGGCGTGCGCGATCATCGGGAGGATAGGGGTGATCCCGATGCCACCGGCGATGAACAGGTATCGAGTCGACTCGACGAGCGGAAAGTTGTTGCGTGGTAGTCCCACTCGCAACTTCGATCCCGGGTGCAGGGCGTTGTGGATGTACTCGGACCCGCCACGGCCTCTCCCCGGTGGTTCCCGAAGGACGGCGATCCGCCACGCATCGTGATCCGAGGTATCGCCGCACAGGGAGTACTGGCGGACCGTTCCCGACGGAAGGAGGACATCGATGTGTGATCCGGGCGTCCAGGTGGGAAGCGTCGTGCCGGTGACCGGTCGCAGGACGAGCGCTTTGACGTCGGTGGCGGCGGGCTCGATGCGCTCGACGACGACATCGAACTCATCATCCTCGACGACGGTGTCGAAGTCGCTGTCGTTGTGGGTCGTCACGGGATTTCTCCTTTCCGCCTGATGCGTCGTTGTGTTGTTACGGTCGGTCCCACATGATGGGGAGTTCGTGGACGCCGAAGATTCGGGCATCGTTTTTGAGCTTGATGTCCGATGCGGGGACGGCCAGGCGCAGGGACGGGATGCGCTCGAGAAGAAGCGAGTACACGACCTGCAGCTCGAGTCGCGCCAGCGGCGCGCCCAGGCAGGTGTGGATGCCGTGTCCGAACGTCAGGTGCCGGCTTGCATCCCGATGGAAGTCGAGGCGGTTCGGCTCGTCGAACACCGACGGGTCGCGGTTGCCCGCCTCGGTCGAGAACATCAGCAATTCGCCCTTGGCGATCCGCTGGCCGTCGATTTCGAGGTCCTCGGTCGCGGTCCGGGGGAGGCTTCCGATGATGTCGAGGTGGCGCAGCAGTTCTTCGACAGCCTGCGGCATGAGTTCGGGGTCCTCACGCAGCTCGGCGAGTTGGTCGGGGTGTTCGAGCAACGCGAAAAGGCCGAGGCCGATCATGTTGCCGGTCGTTTCGTGGCCGGCCATGAGCAGGAAGGTGGACATGCCCGCGACGTCGATCACGCTGAGGTCGCCCGACTCGATGTGCTTGACCAGTAGGCTGACCAGGTCGTCGCCGGGGTTTTCCTGCTTGATGGTCACCAGCTCGGCGAGGTAGGTCATGACGTCGCCGATGGCCGCGCCGACCTGTTCGGGAGTGCTGCCGGCTGCGAGAACGGCGCGGGTGCGTTCCTGGAAGAAGTCGTGCCTGTCGTAGGGGACGCCGAGCAGCTCGCAGATGACCAGCGACGGGAGCGGCAGAGCGAGCGCGTCGATGATGTCGACGGGTTCGTCGGACTTCAGGATCTCGTCGATCAAATCGTTGGCGATCCGCTCGATCGTCGGGCGCATCGCTGCCATGCGACGCGGAGTGAACTCCTTCGCCAGGATCCTGCGCAGGTCGTCGTGCTGCGGTGGGTCCATCGCGACGAAGAAGCCGGGAACTGCCTGCTCGCCGTCGTCGCCGCGCGAGGAATCGTCGATCCCGCGCACGCTCATGCGGGGATCGGCGAGAACCGTGCGCATGTTGTTGTACCCGGTGACGAGCCATCCGGGGGTGCCCTTGAAGTCCACCTTCTGCAGATTGTCGTCGCTGAACGACTGATACTTGTCGTTCGGCGCGAACGGGCACGTACGGCCGAACGGAAAGGCGGGGTGACCCCCGGTGTCGGAGGCTGTGTCGGTGCCGAGTACGTCGCCGGCCGGTGTGGTTGTCATGTGTGCTCCTTCGATAGCGGCGGAAGTGCCGTGACATTCGGTCCGGGATTCGTGCAGCCGATGAACGGGTGACTGCTGTGATCGACCGAACCGGAGGGGCGACCCGTGAGAGTGTGACGGGCGGCACATAGTCTGTGAACGATCATATCGTGACATGGCGTCGACCGGCCGTCAATGAAAATCTTTGGTCGATCTCCGGTGTGAGATGGAAGTCGACGGTGTCTTCTCCTTGAGTGTGCACGAATGGTTCTGCAAAAGAATCGAATTCGGCACATTGGCCCGTCGTTTCATCTCCCGCCAGGAGGGGCAGTCGTGCCAGGAAGCGGTGTCGGCCGGAGTCATTCTGACTGCGAATGTTAGTGATAATTCTGAATGTATGTCAGTTTCGGTGAGTAATAGACCGTCCGCGGTGCGCACGACGAATCCGCGCTCCGCTGCAATCGGCGCCGGGCGTGATGGGAGCGGAGGGCGGAACGTCGTGCACGGGTGAGATCGCGTGCCACCGGGTGGTGTCAGGCGGTGGCTCGGCGGAAATGCGTCAACAGGTCCGGGTACTTCACCAGGTGTGCCCCGCCGTTCAGATCGAGGCTCTCACCGGTGAGCCATGACGCGTGGGTCATGTAGATGGCCGCGTCGGCGATCTCCTCGGGGGTGCCTGATCTGCCGAGCGGCGTGTTGGCGAGGTAGTCGTCCTCGAGGCCGGGGACAGACATCGACGGCGTGGTCAGCGGGGTCATGACGATGCCCGGCGCGATCGCGTTGACTCTGATCCCCCGGGGGGCCAGCTCGAGCGCGGCGACCTCGGTCAGCATCGCGAGCCCCGCCTTGGCCGAGCAGTACGCGCTCATCCCGGTGCCGGGTTGCCGTGCGTTGAGTGAGGACAGGGAGATGATCACCCCGCCGTTGTCCATCGCTCGGGCTGCGTGCTTGATTACCAAGAATGCCCCTGTGAGACAGACGTCGACGACGAGACGGAACTTGTCGACGGGAAGATCAGTGATGGATCCGGCGACGCTGATGCCTGCACTGTTCACGGCGATATCTACTCGGCCGCGTGCTGCGCGTACCGATTCGAACAATCTGAGGATCGAGTTTTCGTCGGTGACGTCGACCTGCGCCGCGTGGTGGGTGGGACCGAGTTCGGCGGCGAGTTCTTTGGCCTGGTCGACGTTTCGGTCGGCCACAGTGACGGTTGCTCCGTCGGCGGCGAGCGCTCGTGCGATGGCAGCACCGATGCCGGAGGCACCGCCTACCACGACCGCGCTGCGCGGTTCAATTTCGGACATGAGATATGTGCCCTTCTCAGGGTTCGGGGGTGGCTATTTCGGAACGAGACTCGGCGGCAGCGCCATTGCCCGCGCGAGGACTGTCAGTTCCCCGGCGAGTCCCGGGCGTTCCCGGAGCTGGGGTGTTTGCGCCACGTCGGTCACGACACCGATCACGGCCTGAGCAAGAGCGCGTGCGTCGGAGGTGGCCAGCTCGTCGGAGAGTGCGCAGATGGCAGCGATCCATTCGGCGACGTATTCGCGCTGGGTCTCGCGGAGCGCGGATTGTTCCTCGTCGGACAGGTATAGCAGGTCGGTAGAGAGGATGTGCATGATCCGTCCGTGGATACCGAGCGCCTGACGGACGTAGGTGCGAATCAAGGCGTCGAGCACCTCGTCCGGAGTGGTAGCGAGCGCGAGCGCGTCGGCGGTCACGTAGAGAAGACCTTCCGCGCCCCGCTCCAGCACTGCGCGGAGCACCTGAGCCTTACCGGTCACGTGCTGATACAACGTCGCTACCGACATCTCCGACGCCTTGGCAATGTCGTCGATCCGCACGTCGTAGAACCCCCGCTCGTCGAACAACTTCGCCGAGGCATCGATGATCCGTTCGCGGCGCCCTGCAGGCTGCCGGGGAACGAGAAGCGGCGCCGAACCGGCGTCGGGATCAGGGGCGGGCAGGTTGCAGCCGAGGATCGACTTGGCCAGCGCCGATTGGATCTCCATCAACCGTTCCGCCGACAGACTGCCACGGATGTCGGGAGTATTCGAGTACACCGCCAGGACTGCGAAGCCGAGCAATTCGGCCTTGTGTGCGTCGATCGCGGGGTTCGCCGCCCTGATTTTGGCGGCAATTCGGTGTTGATTAGCAGCGAAGTGGCCACGGAACTGCTCGCGTTCGGCGGGTTCGAGATGCCGTTGCTCGCGCCGCCACAACGTCGCCTCGTCACCGTTTGCGGTGAGATCTGCGAGTCCTTCGAGGAACAGGTCGAGCTGTTCCTGCGCGGTCGAGCCTTTCTGGTCGGCGCGGGCGTTGAGCTCGTCCACGAGCCGAACTTGGCTCATCAGAGCATGCACGAGAATGCCGTGCTTGCCTTTGAAGTGCCGGTAGACGGCGGGGCCTGTCAGGCCGACGGCGGCGCCGATCTGATCGATACTGACATTCTGATAGCCCAACTCCTGAAAGAGGTTGGCCGCGGCCCGTGCGATCTGCTCGGTGCGCGCGCTCCCGCGTCCAGGTGACGGTGTGGCAACGTCTTCGACGTCAGTACGTGCCGCTGTCGATCGTGACATCTCAGTTCTTCCCGCTCGGCTCGGTCATGGAACCAGTGTCGCATTCCCCGGTGAATCGGGATCAGACCACGCCACTACCGCAGCGCCCGTCAGGGTTCGGGTTCCGTCGGCGAGTACCACGTTCAGGTCCAGGTGGGCACGCTGCTCACCGTCGACCGCGGCGATCTCCTTGACCGTTGCGGTCAACACGGGCTCGGCATGGACCGGCGTGATGGCGGTGAACCGTGTGGACAGTTCCAGGATGCGGCTCTGGGGAATCCAGTCAGTGAGCAGACGTCCCAGATAGGCCATCGACAACATGCCGTGGGCGAAGACGTCCTCCATCCCGGAGGCTTTCGCCGAGTCGATGTCGATGTGGATCGGGTTGTGGTCGCCGGAGGCACCGGCGAACAACGCCAGGGTCGTACGTGAGATGGCACCGGGCTTCAACTCGGCTACGACGTCGGAGGCGGTGGGTGTGAATGAGGTCATTTCTTACCCTCGGGATTCTTGATGACGCTGACGCTCTCGAGTTCTGCCACGACGGTGCCGTCGCGGGTCACGGTGCTGCGACGCACGAGGAAGTCGAGTGCGCCTCCGGCCTTGGTGTAGGCGTCGACATATGCGGATTCGAAGGTGACCCGGTCGCCGGCGTGGACGTCGGCGAAGTAGCGGAACCGCTGCTCGCCGTGCAGGACGTTGCCGAGATCCACTCCGTGGGCCGCGAGATCGGCGAAGACGTTCGAGTTCTCGAGTTCGAGGCCGAACAGGAAGGTGGGGGGTGCGAGTACGTCCGGGTGGCCGGCGGCGACGGCGGCATCACGATCGCGGTAGATCGGGTTCTCCTCGCCGATTGCGATGGCGAACTGCCGGATCCGGCCCCGTTCGACGTCGGTGACGATCGGCGGAACCGTGACATCGAGGATTGCGTGGTCGAGTGACATCAGTCCACCTTCTCGTACATGGTGACGACGCAGGCGCCACCGAGACCGAGGTTGTGCTGCAACGCGATTCGCGCTCCTTCGACCTGACGGTCCCCGGCTTGCCCGCGCAGGTGCCACACCAGTTCGGCGCATTGTGCCAGCCCGGTGGCGCCGAGGGGATGTCCCTTGGAGAGGAGGCCGCCGGAGGGGTTTGTCACGACCCGCCCGCCGTAGGTGTTGTCGCCGTCGAGCACGAATTTCTCCGCGGTGCCCTCGGGGGTGAGGCCGAGGCCCTCGTACGTAATCACCTCGTTGGTGCTGAAGCAGTCGTGTAGTTCCACGACGGGGATGTCCAGCGGATCGACGCCGGACTGTTCGTACACCTCGGCCGCGGCCTTGGCTGTCATGTCGTATCCGGCGACCCGCATCATGTCGGTGGTGTCGAAGGTGCCGGTCAGGTCGGTGACCATCGACTGGGCGCGGATTCGGACGCTTGCGTCCAGTCCGTGGGCGCGGGCGAACTCTTCGCTGCACACGATGGCGGCGGCCGCGCCGTTGGTCGGCGGGCAGCACATCAGGAGGGTCAGCGGTCCCCAGATCTGCTTCGACGACATCACCGTGGGCAGATCGATCGGATCACGGAACACCGCAAGGGGGTTCTGGGCCGCGTGTGCGCGCGCCTTCACCGATACACGGCCGAACAATTCGGCGGATACGCCGTAGCGCGACATGTATTCGAGTCCAGCGCCGCCGAAGAGCTTCGCGGCCATCGGGGCGTTCTCGTCGCCGCCCGGCATCGACGCGGCGACGTTCTCCCCGCGTGCGGTGGGGCTCGGACGATCACCGTAACCGTTGACGAGAGCGCCGGGCTGCATCTGCTCGAAGCCCAGAGCGAGAACACATTCCGCCGACCCCGAGGCTACCGCCTGGCGTGCGAGCCACAGGGCGCTCGATCCCGTCGAACAGTTGTTGTTGACGTTGACGACCGGGATGCCGGTCATTCCGATCTCGTAGAGAGCATTCTGACCCGACGTCGAATCGCCGTACACGTAACCGACGAAAGCTTGCTGTACGTCGGTGTATTCGAGACCGGCGTCCTTCAGCGCCGCTGCTGCTGCCGCGGCACCCATCCGGTCGTACGTCTCGCTTCTGCCAGGTTTGGTGAACGGCATCATTCCGACGCCGCTGATGCAGACGTTTCTCATGGGGCCTGCCTTTCGTTCGAAGTGGTTTCCGTGGGTACTCCCAACGACTATACATATTCATGACTAACAATTGCCGCAAAGACCGAGTAAAAGTAGCCATTGACGCGCAACAGCGGCGAAGTTAGTATTCACCCCAGTGACTGGGGTCACAACACAATTCTCGGCGTAACGACGCCGCCGCGATCGGCGGCCGAGCGCTCGACGCAGACATCTCAGGAGGAAGCACGTGAGCGTCCACAAACTGCAGGACAAAGTGGCACTGGTCTCCGGATCGGGCCGCGGTATCGGGCGCGCGGTCGCCGTGAAGCTGGCATCCGAAGGTGCCCGGATCGTGGTCAACGATCTCGATGCAGAACCTGCCAAGGAAGTGGTCGCCGAGATCGAAGCCCTCGGCGGACAGGCCGTCGCGTGCGTCGGTAGCGTCACCGACCCTGCCTTCGCCGATCGCTTCGTCGCCGCAGCTGTGGACAACTTCGGCGGAATCGACATTATCGTCAACAACGCCGGCTATACCTGGGACAACGTGATCCAGAAGATGACCGACCAGCAGTGGGCGGACATCGTCGACGTGCATCTCACCGCCCCGTTCCGCATCCTGCGTGCGGCCCAGCCGGTCATCAGCGCCGCAGTCAAGCGCGAGCGCGAGGCCGGCCTCGTGCCGTGCCGCAAGGTCGTGAACATTTCGTCTACTTCCGGCCTGCAGGGCAATCCGGGACAGGCGAACTACTCGTCGGCGAAGGCCGGGATGGTCGGGTTGACGAAGACGATCGCCAAGGAGTGGGGACGGTACAACGTCACGTCCAACGCCGTCGCGTACGGCGTGATCAACACCCGGCTGACGTCGGTGACCACCGAGGAGAAGACCATCAAGGTCGAGGACCGTGACATCAAGGTCGGTGTCGATCCCGCCGTGATGGACGCGGCCACCAAGCAGATCGCCCTCGGACGGGCAGGCACTGTCGAAGAAGCGGCCGGCGCGGTCTACCTGCTGTGCAGCCCCGAATCGAGCTACATCACCGGCCAGGTCCTGGTCTGCGGCGGAGGGCTGTGACGGACATGTCCGTGCAAGACGAAGAGGCTGCGCTCGACTACGAGGACGTGCGCTATGAGGTGTCCGACGGCGTGGCCGTCCTAACCCTCGATGCCCCCGAGCGCCGCAACGGGATGCGCGTGGGGATGCTGGTCGACCTGCTGCGCATCCTCGATCGTGCCGACCGCGATCCCCAGGTGCGGGCCGTGATCGTCACCGGCGCCGGCGACGAGTTCTCCGTCGGTGCGGCCCTGGACGGTCCGGAAACTCTTTCCCGGGCGCTGGTCGAGGACACCGACGGGCACACTCCCACCGGTTACCGAGAACCCGCGGGACGGATCAGTGAACGGCTCTTCGCGATGCAGAAGCCTGTGATCGCGGCTCTCAACGGGCATGCGATCGGGGGTGGCGCGACGATCGCGGCGGCGATGGACATTCGGATCGCCAGTGAGGACGCCCGATTCGGATTCGTCTTCACCCGTCGGGGAGTGGTCCCCGAGGGCGCGTCGTCGTGGTTCCTGCCTCGACTCGTCGGGGTCGGGCGCGCGACCGACTGGATTCTGACCGGCCGGGTCTTCGACGCCGCCGAGGGGTACGAGGCCGGGTATCTCACCCGGGTGGTGCCCGCGGATCAGGTGATGTCGGCGGCCCGGGCGTACGCGGAGCAGTTCGTCCACGAGACGTCTCCGACCTCGGTGGCCCTGTCCAAGCGGCTCCTGGCCTCGGGTTGGCAGCACGCACATCCGGGTCCGGCGGCGGCGGACGAATCCCGTACCTACGCCGGCCGAGTCGACTCGAAAGACGCGCGGGAAGGGATCCTGTCGTTCCTCGAACGTCGACCGGCAGTCTTCCCGCCCCTGGATCCGTCACCGGCCGAAAAATTCTGACATCGAAGCTAATCGACCTGAGGAGTGCTATGACGACCGAACCGTTCACCGTGTGCAAGTACGGCGCCGATGCGGAGGGAACCCACGATTTCGCCGGCATCCCCAATTTCAACGAGAGCGTCTACTTCAACTTCGTCGACCCCATCTCGCAGCTCGGTGGACTCGTCCGGATCGGTAACCGACCGAATCTCGGGTACAGCGAGACATCGGTGCAGCTGACCCTGCCCGGCGGAGCCATCGCGTTCAGGGCGGGGCGGACCCCGTGCGAGACGAACGACGGCTTCTCCGGTCAGGGCCTGGAGATCACGATCAAGGAACCTACACGGACCGCGGAGATTACCTACCGCGATACCGTTGCACGCGTGGTACATCCGTCGTTGATGGCGGAGAACGGCCGCATCGCGCTCAAGAATGCGCCGTCGGAGGAATGCGAGATCTCGCTGTCCTACGAGGCGTCGAGCCCGATGTTCGTCATCAACAGCGACGGTGACGGCGACTGCACACCGGGAAGTTCCGTCATCGCCAGCGACCACTACGAACAGTTCGGACACCTTTCAGGCACCATCCGGGTCGGCAACCGCACCTGGGTGCTCGACAAGGTCACCTCGTTCCGCGACCACTCGTGGGGTCCGCGGGAGTGGGCGTCGTACACCGGTGAGTGGCTGGCCGGCTGGCTTGCCGACGGCACCGCGTTCAGTGCGTACGGTGAATACGAGAAGTCCGGGAACCGGGTGTCCGCCGGCGCGGTACTCACGACCGACGGCGTGGCGCACCCGATCACCGACTACACGGTGCACACCGACTACGCGGGCGAATCCACCTACAACGGACGCCATGTCGGCATCATCACCGCAGAAGGACTACCGACGATCGTCGTCGACGGGGCGATCCGGCATTTCGTACCGGTCACCCAGCGAACCGAGGACCGCGCCGTCCGGATGGCTCAGATGACCGTCGACTTGGCCGGTGGTCACGGCGGCTGGGCGGTCGCGGAGTTCCTGCGTCCCATCCACCCCTGAACACACTGCGCCACCTCGTCCCTCATACGACCGTCCGATAGGAGTCCCGTTATGTACCCCGGGCGCTATGCCACCACACATCCCGACCGACCGGCGATCATCATGGCCCCCCGCGGTGAGGTTCTGACCTACGCAGACCTCGACGCACGCGCCAATCGTCTGGCCGCGCTGTTTCGCTCCGAGGGGCTCGGTCCGGGCGATCACATCGCGTTGTTCATGGAGAACAACATGGAGATGATCGTGGCGATGTCCGCAGCAGAGCGCTCGGGGCTGTTCTACACTCCGGTCAATTCGTTCCTGTCGGCGTCCGAGGCCGCGTACATCATCGACGACTCGCAGTCCAGGCTCGTCCTCACTACGGCGGCGAAAGCGACTGTTGCCCGGGACTTTCCTGAGTTGTGCCCGAAGGTGACTCGTTGGCTCATGGCCGACGCCGATCCGGGCTCGATTGCTCTGACGGGACCGTACGAGTCCTACAGTGCCGCCGTCGCCGGTTTCGGGACGGAACCCGGCGAGCACGAGCGGCTCGGCACGCCGATGTTCTACTCGTCCGGAACGACAGGTCGCCCCAAGGCGATCAAACGCGCTGTGCCCGAAGCGCATCCTGGCGAAATCCTGGCGATCGAGGATTTCGGCCGCAAGCTGTTCCATCTGCGTGAGGGGATGCGGTTCCTCTCGCCGGCCCCGCTGTACCACTCGGGTCCGCAGTCGACGGTCGCGATCGGCCTGCGCCTGGGAGCGACAATCGTGGTGATGGAGAAGTTCGACGCCGAGCAGTACCTCGAACTCGTGGAGCAGCACCGCATCACACACTCGATGGTCGTACCGACGATGTTCTCCCGGATGCTCAAGCTGCCCGAGGACAAGCGCAACCACGACATCTCGTCGCTCGAAGTCGTGGTGCACGGAGCCGCTCCCTGCCCGGTCGCGGTGAAAGAGGCCATGCTCGACTGGTGGGGCCCGGTGATCTACGAGTACTACGGCGGCACCGAGGCCAACGGCATGTGCGGATGCACCCCCGAAGAATGGCTGGCGCACAAGGGAACCGTCGGCAGACCGTTCATGGGCGAACCGGTGATCCTCGACGACGAGGGCAACGAGTGCCCACCCGGCGTCGCCGGCAACATCTGGTTCCGCGGCGAGGGCAGCGGTTTCGAATATTTCAACGACCCCGGCAAGACGGCCGAGGCCAAGGACCCCACCGGCACGATGTCCAGGATCGGCGACATCGGCTACCTCGACGAGGACGGATTCCTCTACCTCACCGACCGCCAGGCGTTCGTCATCATCTCCGGTGGGGTCAACATCTATCCCCAGGAGATCGAAAATCTGCTCGTCACCCACCCGAAAGTCATGGACGCCGCCGTCTTCGGCGTCCCGGACGAGGACTTCGGCGAGGCCGTCAAGGCCGTGATCCAAGCCGTCGACCCGGCACAGGCCGATTCCGGCCTGGCGGCCGAGCTGAGTGAGTTCTGCCGAGCGAATCTCGCGAAGTTCAAGTGCCCCAGATCGTTCGACTTCACCGACGAAATGCCCAGGCTGCCCACCGGCAAGCTCTACAAGAAACCGCTCCGCGACGCGTACTGGACGACCGCGGACGCCGCAGCATCGCGCGCTTGACGTCCGGACCCCTTCCGGCGCGACCGCACCACCTCGAGAACAGGATTCGAAATGCCCCATGACGTGTACGTGTACGACGCCTTCCGCACCCCGCGAGGGCGTGGACGAGGCGGAGCCCTGCACGGCGTCAAGCCCATCTCTCTGGTCGTCGGTCTGCTGCAGGCGCTTCAGGACCGCAACCCGGGCCTCGACCCCAAGCGCGTGGACGATCTGATCCTCGGCGTGGTCGGACCGTTGCGCGATCAGGGAGCCGACATCGCGCGTACCGCGGCGATCGCCGCCGGCCTGCCCGACACCGTGGCCGGGGTGCAGATGAACCGATTTTGCGCATCCGGTCTCGAGGCCGTCAACACCGCGTCACAGAAGGTGGCATCGGGGTGGGAGTCGCTGGTCCTCGCCGGCGGCGTCGAAAGCATGTCCCGTGTTCCGATGGGATCGGACGGCGGTGCATGGGCCAACGACCCGGAGACCAACCTGACCACCGGGTTCGTCCCGCAGGGCATCGGCGCCGACCTCATCGCGACCCTCGAAGGCTTCACCCGCGAGGACGTCGACGCGTTCGCCGTCGAATCGCAGCGCCGCGCCGCAACCGCCTGGGACGAGGGCCGATTCGCGCGCTCGATCGTGCCGGTGCTCGACCGGAACGGACAGACCATCCTCGGCCACGACGAGCACATCCGCCGGGGCACGACCGTCGAGTCGCTCGGCCGGATCAAGCCCGCGTTCGTGGGGCTCGGTGCAGCCGGCTTCGACGCGGTCGCGCTGCAGAAGTACCACTGGGTCGAGCGGATCGAACACGTGCACACCGGCGGTAACTCGTCGGGCATCGTCGACGGCGCCGCGCTCGTCGCACTCGGAAACGAACAGGTCGGCACCGAACTCGGCCTGACACCGCGCGCCCGCATCGTCGCGGGTGCGGTGAGCGGCTCCGACCCGACGATCATGCTGACCGGGCCGGCCCCGGCGAGCCGCAAGGCCCTCGAGGTCGCCGGACTGAGCGTCGACGACATCGACCTGTTCGAGATCAACGAGGCCTTCTCCTCGGTCGCCTTGCGTTTCATGCGAGACCTCGATCTTCCGCACGAGAAGGTCAATGTCAACGGGGGCGCGATCGCCATGGGGCATCCGCTCGGCGCGACCGGCGCGATGCTGATCTCGACGATGGTCGACGAACTCGAGCGTCGTGATCTGCACCGCGGACTGGTGACGCTGTGCGTCGGCGGCGGCATGGGTATCGCGACGATCGTCGAGCGGGTGTGAGTGCACGTGACCGACATTTTCCCCCGACAGACATCGCACCGAGACAATCGTGACCACACCATGAGCGAGGCCAGCGCCGTGACCAGCACAGACACCACCACCGAGACCATCACCTGGGAACAGACCGAATCCGGGGTCGTCGTCCTGACGTTCGACGACCCCACACAGTCGGTCAATACGATGACCGCGGCCTGGTCCGCATCCCTGTCCGCAGCCCTCGATCGGCTCGCCGCCCTCGGACCCGACCTGACCGGCGTGATCCTCACCTCCGCCAAGAAGACGTTTTTCGCCGGCGGTGATCTCGGTGACCTGCTCGCGACGACACCCGAGCAGGCGGGCGAGCTGACCGCATTCGCGGACGGCGCGAAGGCGATGCTGCGACGGCTCGAGACCCTCGGTGTCCCGGTGGTTGCCGCACTCGGCGGCAGCGCACTCGGCGGCGGTTTCGAGATCGCGCTCGCGTGCCACCATCGCATCGCGGTGGATTCGGCGGCGCTGCGGATCGGGCTTCCCGAGGTCACCCTCGGTCTGCTGCCCGGCGGCGGTGGCGTCGTGCGCACCGTGCGCCTGCTCGGCCTGGACGTCGCGCTCGACAAGGTCCTGCTGCCCGGAACCGCACACCGGGTGCAGGATGCGCTCGAACTGGGCCTGATCGATCGCGTCGTCCCCGACGCGGATTTGCTCGTACCTGCTGCGCAGGAATGGATCTCGGAGAATCCGGCGGCAACCCAGCCGTGGGACCGGAAGGCACCGATCCCCGGCGGAACGGCATACGATCCCGCCGTCGAGGCGACATTGCCGCTGCGAGCGTCGACTCTGCGCGCCCGCCACAAGGGATCGCCGATGCCGGCGCAGGCCGACATTCTCGCCGCGGCCGTCGAGAGCACCCAGGTCGACTTCGACACCGCGTCCGCGATCGAGACCCGGTACTTCGTCGACCTGGCCACAGGCCCGATCTCGAAGAACATCATCCAGGGCACCTTCTTCGACAAGCAGACCATCAAGTCCGGCGCGAGCCGCCCGGAGGGCTTCCCCGCCCACCGCGCGAACTTCGTCGCCGTACTCGGTGCCGGCATGATGGGCGCCGGCGTGGCCCTGTCGTGCGCTCTCGTCGGAATGCGGGTGGCGCTCAAGGACATCGACATCGCCGCCGCGGAACGTGGCAAGGACTATGCCCGCAAGGTGCTGGGCAAGCAGGTCGATGCCGGCAAGCGCACCCGGGAGGACGCCGATGCGATCCTGAACCTCATCACACCGACCGCATCGGTCGCCGACCTCGCCGACGCCGACCTGGTGATCGAAGCGGTGTTCGAGGATCCGGACCTCAAGCGCACGGTCTTCGCGGAGGTACTCGACGTGGTGGCGCCGGAGGCCGTGCTTGCCTCGAACACCTCCACCCTCCCCATCACTGAGCTGGCGAGCGAACTTCCGCGACCCGACGACTTCATCGGACTGCACTTCTTCTCGCCCGTCGATCGCATGGAACTGATCGAGATCATCGTCGGCGACAAGACCAGCGATGCGACCCTCGCGAAGGCCTTCGACATCGCGCTGCAGATGCGCAAGACCCCGATCGTCGTCGGAGACGGACGCGGCTTCTTCACCAGCCGGGTCATCCTGCAGCGTCTCGTGGAGGCCGCCGCGATGATCGGTGAGGGCATCGACCCCCAGTCGATCGAGCAGGCATCGCTGCAGGCCGGCTATCCCGTGGGCACCCTGGCGCTGCTCGACGAGCTCACCCTGTCGTTGCCGCTGAAGATCCGCGGGCAGTTCCGCGAGGTCGCACAGCAGCAGGGCGCCGAGCTCGCCGATCATCCCGGCGACACGGTGCTCACCGCGATGGTCGAGGAGCTGGGCCGTCCCAGCCGGGTGGCCGGTGGCGGTTTCTACGAGTACCCGGACGGCCGGCGCGGTTCGTTGTGGCCGGGCCTTGCCGAGCGCTTCCCGGTCAGCGGCGAACGTGCCGACCTGACCGACCTGCGTGATCGCCTGCTGTTCGCCGAGGTGCTCGAGACGGTGCGTTGCCACGAGGACGGGATCCTCCGCTCGACCGCCGATGCGAACGTCGGGTCGCTGCTGGGCATCGGATTCCCGACCTGGACCGGCGGCACCAGCCAGTTCATCGCCGGATACCCCGGTGGCACCGAGGCGTTCGTTCGCCGCGCGCAGGAACTCGCCGACGCGTACGGGCCGCGGTTCACCCCGCCGGCCTCGCTGAGGGAGGGCTGATTCGTGCGAAGGAGCATCTACACCCCGGAACACGAGGCGTTCCGGTCCGCGTTTCGCGCGCTGCTCGACCGGGAGGCCGTGCCGAACGTCGACAAATGGGAACAGGCCGGGACCGTCGACCGGGACTTCATCACCACGGCAGCCAAATCCGGTTACCTCGGTTTCGAATTCGATCCGGAGTTCGGTGGCCTCGGAATCTCGGACTTCCGCTACAACGCCGTGATGACCGAGGAGGTCGTGCGCTCCGGCATGGCCGGCGACACCTTCAGCATGCAGAACGACATCATCGTCCCGTATCTGCGCGACCTCACCACCGATGAACAGAAGCAACGCTGGCTCCCGAAGTTCACTCGGGGCGAATGCGTGACGGCCCTCGGCATGACCGAGCCCGGCGCCGGCTCGGACCTGGCGTCGATACGGACGAGCGCGGTGCGCGATGGCGACGATCTGATCATCAACGGCACCAAGACGTTCATCACCAGCGGCGCCACCTGCGACCTGGTGATCGTACTGGTGCGGACCGGAGAGCGGGACGGACGCGGGACGTCGTTCGTCGTGGTCGAGAACGGAACACCGGGATTCGAACGCGGCCGACCGATGCACAAGATCGGCCGCAAGGCGCAGGACACCGCCGAGCTGGTGTTCACCGACTGCCGGGTACCCGTCGCGAACATCGTCGGTGAGCCCGGTCGCGGATTCGGATCGGCGATCGCAAACCTGCCGCGCGAGCGGCTGTCGATCGCGGTGTCCGGAGTCGCGTCCGCCGCACACGCACTGGGCCTCGCGCTCGACCACGTCCGCTCCCGGGTGGCCTTCGGTGCACCTCTGGCCGATCTGCAGTCGGTGCGTATGGCGATCGCGGAAATGCACACCGACATCCAGGTCCTCCAGCACTACGTCGACGGATGCGTCGAAGCGCTGAATCGCGGCGACCTCACCGCGGACGACGCTGCGGGCATCAAGTACAAGGCCACCGAACTGCAGTGGGAGGTGGTCGACCGGTGCCTGCAGTTGTTCGGCGGCTACGGCTACATGGAGGAATATCCGATCGCGCGGATCTGGCGCGATGCACGCATCCAAAGAATCTACGGAGGAGCGAACGAAGTGATGAAGGATCTGGTCGGTCGGGCGGTGGTGACCCGATGAACGGCACACCGAACGCAGGCCCGCTCGCCGGACGTACCGCGCTCGTCACGGGGGGCTCGCGCGGAGTCGGCCGAGCCGTCGCACTGCGGCTGGCCAATGACGGCGCCGCGGTGGCCGTGAACTACCGGCGCGACGCGGCGGCCGCCGACGAGGTGGTCGAGCAGATCATCGCAGCCGGAGGCCGCGCGGCGGCCTACCGCGCGTCGATCGACGACGAGGCCGCCGTCGCGGACATGGTGGTGGCGATCCGGTCTGATCTCGGTCCAGTCGATCTGATCGTGAGCAACGCCGGGTCGGCCAGCCGCGGTCAGGATGTCGCGTCCACGCCGCATGCCGACTACCTGCAACAGCTGCACGTGCACGCGCTGGGCCCGATCGGCCTGATCCAGCAGTTACTCCCCGACATGCGCAAGGCTGGGTCCGGCGCGGTGGGACGCGGCGACATCGTGATGATCTCGAGTAACACGACGATGTCTGCTCCGCCGAACTCGGCTCCGTACACGATGGCGAAGGCCGCGATGGAGACGTGTATCCGCACGATCGCCCGGGAGGAGCGGCGTTACGGCATCCACGCGAATATCGTGGCCCCCGGACTGATCGCCACCGAGATGGGCAAGCGTCTGGTGTCCGCTGCGAAGGGCGCCGACATCGGCGACCTCGACGCCGAGTCGCCATTCGGCCGGGTCTGCCGGCCCGAGGACGTAGCCGGCACCGTGGCATTCCTGGTCTCTCCGGATTCGGGGTACGTGACCGGCCAGCACCTGGTCGTCGATGGTGGCGGCCCGAATCCGACCATCTTTTGACGACCGACAACGAGTGAGGCTTTCCGTGACGACCGTGGCCGAGGCAGGCATCCCTACTACCGAGCACGACGACTTCTTCGCCGAGCTGACCGCATCACTGGATGCTGCGTTGTCCGCCGGCGGAACCCTGCGATTGACCGACATCGACCAGCGCGGCGAGGGCAATTCGTGGGAAACCTATCTGGTCACCGCGGAGTGGACCGCCACCGGCGACCCGCATACCGACACATTCGCGGTCAAGCGCCAGCCGATCAGCGGCATCACCGGCGACTACGACGTCGTGCGGGAAGTGGCGCTGCTCGAGGCGGCGGCGCGCACCGGGATGCGGGTTCCGGCGGTGATCGCACATCGCGGCGAGACACGCGGCGAGCGTGGGTTTTTCGTGATGGCGAAGGTGCCGGGCATCATCCCGATGCCGAACACCGTGTCGCGGCTCATCCCTAACACCGGACAGCGCGCGGACCTCGGGCGGGAGGTCGCCCGGGAGATGGCGCGTCTACATAGCGTGGATCCGCGCACGATGGGGTTGAGTGTGCTCGGGGAGGTACCGGACGGTGCCGATACCGGCAGGATGGAGAACGACAAGTGGGCTGGGGCGTACCGCGAGGTCACCGACATCCCGATCCCGGTGCTCGATCTGGCCTGTGCGTGGCTCGACCATCGCAGCGACGCCGTGTCCGGACGGGTAAGTCTGGTGCACAACGATTTTCGAATCGGGAACCTGGTGGTGCAGGACGGAGCGATCTCCGGGGTCCTGGATTGGGAGACCGCGCACTTCTCCGATCCCACCGCCGACATCGCCTGGTTCGCGCAGCGCACCTCGCGGGGTCGATCTCCGCTGCTGTGCAAGCTGATCGAACTCGAGCCGTTCCTCGACGAGTACGAGGCGGCGGGCGGGTGGCGGCCGAGCCCCGAGACACTCACCTGGTGGTCGGTCCAGTCCCTGGTCAAGACCGCCGTCGGATGCTTGCAGGCCGTGGATGTGTACAAGCGCGGGGACCGCGACGAACTGCGGTATTCGAACATGGCGCACAGCGTCTACTACAGCATCGGTTGGCTGACGAAGATGCTCCGCGACGGAGAATGGGGAAACTGACATGACCGTCTATTCGACAGACCTGCCCAGGCTGCTGAGCACGATCACCGACACACTCGGTCGGCGCGTCGCTCCGGCCCTCCCGGACGGACCCGCCCGGGTGGAACTCGCCGCGGTGCTCGAACAGCTCGACAACCTGGCGGAACGTCTCGCGTGGGACGAGACGCAGCTGGGACAGGCGTGCGAACGCACCGAGGAGCTCGCGGTGCGGCTCGGACTCGCACCCGACCCCGAGCCGGCCGTCGACGTCGACACGCTGCGTAGGCGTCGACGAGACATCTCCGAAACCCTCGGCGCTGCCTACCGCGACGGTCCCCCGGACAGGAGCCTCGTCGACGCCGTGCTCGAGTTCTCCGAACAAGACGTACAGGAACAGATTTCGACCACACTGCGTGCCGGTCTGCCCGGCTGATCGGAAAGGGTGGTTGGACATGCGTGTCCACGAACTGCTGGACCACTGGGCCGACCGCTTCCCGGACGAGATCTACGTCAGCGACGGCGATCGGAGTCTTACCTGGATCGAGATGCGGGAGTGGACGCATCGGGTCGGCAACTGGTTGGCCGACACACTGCAGCCCGGTGATCGATTCTGCATGCTCGACCGCAACTCGCTGGAGATGATCGCGCTGTACTTCGGCGCCTCACGCGCCGGGGTGGTTCCGGTGCCTCTCAACTTCCGGCTGGCACCCCAGGAGTGGAAGTACATCGTGGAGGACGCGCGGTGCACACTGGCCGTCGTCCACGAAGATTACGCCGAAGCACTGACCGCCGTCGTACCGGGCGTCATGGCCTCGGTCATGCGGGACGACAGGGACTCCCGGCTGAAGTTCGCCGATGACGTGGTCGCATACCCGACCGATCGCATCGACACGGACGTGTCGGCCGAGGCGATTTATCACCAGATGTATACCAGCGGGACCACGGGCAAACCGAAGGGCGCAATGGTGACCCACCGGGCCGCGTGTGCCAACGCTTTTCAGATCCAGCTCGCCCTGGATGCGAACAGGAAACGAACGCTGTGCGTGATGCCGCTGTTCCACGCCGGCGCGGCACTGCAGATTCTCGCGTACACGACCGGTGGCTGCTCGATCCGCGTGGTCCGCGACTTCGATCGGGCGAGCGTGCTCCGGTCGATGTCGGAACTGCGAATCCAGCTTCTCACCCTGGCACCGGCCATGATCCAGGACATGGTCGCCGACCCGCTGACCGCGGAACTGGACTTCAGCGCTCTGGACCTGATGGTCTACGGCTCGGCGCCGATGGCGGTGGAAGTGCTGAAGAAGGCGATGGGCGTGTTCGGATGCGACTTCGCGCAGGCATACGG
The DNA here is from genome assembly GCF_018343855.1 of Rhodococcus sp. USK13. Classification (NCBI taxonomy): domain Bacteria; kingdom Bacillati; phylum Actinomycetota; class Actinomycetes; order Mycobacteriales; family Nocardiaceae; genus Rhodococcus; species Rhodococcus sp. USK13. The sequence goes on from NZ_CP069242.1 coordinate 4,033,346, forward strand.
CATGACCGAATCCTGCGCGGTGGCAACCATTCTTGCCCCGGAGGACCACCATCGGGCGCTCGAATCGAACCCGGGAATCCTCATGTCTGCGGGGCGGCCCGTCCTCGGAACCGCGCTGCGCGTGGCGGCACAGGACGGCAGTGACGTCCCGGCCGGATCCGTCGGCGAGGTCCTCGTGCGAGGGCCGCAGCTGATGAGTGGGTACTGGGCTCTCGAGGACGCCACCCGCACGGCCCTCGGCGACGGCTGGCTCCGGACCGGCGACGCCGGATACCTGGATTCCGAAGGGTTCCTGTATATTTCGGATCGAGTGAAGGACATGATCATCTCGGGTGGGGAGAACATCTACCCACGGGAGATCGAAGAGGTGCTCTTCACGATGGAGGGTATTGCCGACGTCGCCGTCATCGGTGTGCCGAGCCAGCGGTGGGGTGAGAGCCCGATCGCGTTCGTGGTGCCCCGACCGGGGGCAGACCTCACCGAACACGACGTACTGGAGCACTGCCGGGCCGATCTCGCCCGGTTCAAGTGCCCGGCCGAGGTGGTGTTCGTCGACTCGCTGCCGCGCAGCGCGGTCGGAAAAGTGCTCAAGCGCGACCTGCGGGCTCCCTACTGGGAGGGGATGGCTCGCGGGATCAACTGACCTTCCGGCGGCGCGCGTCTGTGCGCCCTGGCCCAAGGAGCAAGAGTGGACATAGTTTCGTTCGTCATCATCGGGTTGGTGGCCGGTTCGATCTACGGACTGGCGGCCGTCGGCCTCGTTCTCACCTACAAGACTTCCGGAGTATTCAACCTCGGGCACGGCGCACTGGCGGCCCTCGCCGCCTACTCGTTCTACGTGCTCAATGTTCAACTCGAGCTGTCGTGGCCGATCGCAGCGTTCGTCACCGTGTGCGTAGTCGGACCCGCGGTCGGGCTGCTCCTCGAATTGCTCGCCCGGCGACTGCAAGGCGCCGCGTTGCCGCTCCAGATCGCCGGTGTCGTCGGAATTCTGCTGGTCGTCCAGGCCGGGACGCTGCTGATCTTCGGTGCCCAGGAGGTGCGCCGGGTACCGTCGTTCCTGCCGAAGGGCCGCATCGAGGTCGGTGGCACCCTCATCCAGTACGACGATGTCCTGACCTTCGTGATCGCTGTCGCGGCGACGGCGGGCCTGTGGGCGTTCCTCCGGTGGACCCGGACCGGGATCGCGATGAAGGCTGTGGTGCAGAACCCCGAACTGCTCGAGCTGGTCGGGCACAGCGCAACACGGGTGCGCCGGTGGGCCTGGATTCTCGGCACCGTGATGGCCTCCCTGTCGGGTGTCCTGCTCGCACCGATCATGCCCCTGGACCCGGTCCAGTTGACGTTGCTGGTCGTCGCAGCTTATGCCGCCGCCGCGATCGGCACCTTCAGCAACCTGCCGGGAACGTTCGCCGGCGGACTCGTCGTCGGTGTGCTGGCCGCCCTGTCGACCCGATGGCTGACGAACGGCATCCTCGCCTCGCTCCCGGCGGCACTGCCTTTCGCGATCCTGTTCGTCGTACTGCTCTTCTTCCCGAAGAAGTACCTCGTCGACAAGACCGCCGTCCGGATACATCCCCGGCCGACGTGGAAGGCTCCGGTCCGGCTCCAGGCCATGGGCGGCGCCCTGGTCGTCGCCTTCCTGGTGACCGTCCCGCTCTTTGCCGGCATCCATCTGGTCGACTGGACGGTCGCGGTGGCGATGATCCTGGTCTTCGGATCGCTGTCGTTGCTGGTGCACACCTCCGGACAGGTGTCGCTCGCCCAGATCGGGTTCATGGCGGTCGGTGCCGCGACGTTCTCACACCTGCTGCAAGGCACTGGAATGTCGTGGCCCGTGGCGCTGCTGCTCGCCGGTGCGGTCGCCGTGCCGATCGGTGCGGTGCTGGCGGTACCGGCGATCCGTCTCGGTGGGTTGTACCTTGCGATCGCGACGTTCGGGTTCGGGATCTTTCTGCAGCAGATGTTCTACACGCAGGACTTCATGTTCGGTGCCGCGTCGTCGGGTCTCGAGGTACGACGGCCCGACACCATGATCGTCGATTTCGCATCGGATGCCGGGTACTACTACCTCGTTCTGGCGATCGCGGTCGTATCGGTGGCCGTGGTGTTCACACTCGAACGTGGCCGGATGGGCAGACTACTGACCTATATCAAGCAGTCGCCACGAGCGGCGGAGGCCAACGGAGTTCCTGCGGCCATGACGCGAGTGTTGATCTTCTGCATCGCGGCGTTCCTCGCTGCGATCGGGGGAGCGCTGGCAGCCTCCGCCCAGCAGAGCATCTCGGCCGATAGTTACGCCCCGATCATCTCGCTGACCGTTTTCGTCATCATCGTCCTGAACGGTCCGGCGGTGCCGTGGAACGCGGTCCTCGCTGCGGCGGCATACACGCTCATTCCCAGCTATTTTCCGAGCGCCGAGGTGGGGACCTACCTGCAACTGCTGTTCGGGCTCAGCGCGATCGCGCTCGTCGTGCTGCCGCCGGCACAGCTCCCGGTGCGGGTGACGTCTCTCGTCGACCGGTGGTTCCGTCGCGACGATCGGACCGAACCGCCACTGCACACCGCACCGCCACTGCACACCGCACCGCCACTGCGCACCGAACCGGTGGACGTCGAACCGATCGACCCTGCAGTACTCGAGGTTTCGAAGGTCGGTGTCGCGTTCGGAGGCGTCAAGGCGCTCGATGGTGCCGACATCGTGTGCACTCCGGGACGAGTGACAGGGCTGATCGGTCCCAACGGTGCGGGCAAATCGACGTTGTTCAACGCGGTGACCGGATTGGTCGCCATCTCCGGCGGATCGGTGTCCTTCGGGGGAGTTGACCTTCGAGGGAAGAGTGCGTCCGCCCGGGCGCGTGCGGGCATCGGCCGCACGTTCCAGACCGTCGAGCTGTTCGAGTCGATGACGGTGCGGGACAACGTGTCGGTCGGTGCCGAGGGACGAACCGTCCGGCTCGACCCGACCACCCACCTGCGGTCCTCGAAAGCCGAACGGGACAATATCCGGTCGGCGACCGAATCCGCGCTCACGGCGTGCGGCCTCGAGGACGTCGCCGACCAGCATGTGATGAATCTTCCGACCGGTACTCGACGATTGGTGGAGGTCGCCCGCTGTCTTGCCGGCGGCCACACGATCCTGCTCCTGGACGAACCCTCGGCCGGTCTGGACCACAACGAGTCGGCGCGGCTCGGCGAGCTGATCCGGCGGGTCGTCGACGAACGCGGAATCGGCGTGATCCTCGTCGAACACGATGTCTCGCTGGTACTCGGCGTCTCCGACGAGGTGTACGTTCTCGAATTCGGACGCGTCATCTTCTCCGGCTCTTCCGCCGACGCGCGTCGCTCGAGTGTCGTGCAGGCGGCATATCTCGGAACAACCGAGCCGGTCGACGACGTGCAGTCGGATCGGGAACTGGAGGAGATCAAATGACCACGCCGACCCTGCAGGTGACCGGACTGTCCGCCGGCTACGGGAAACTGACCGTGCTGCGGGACGCGAACGTGACCGTGGAGCCCGGTTCGGTCGTCGCGCTGCTCGGTCCGAACGGTGCCGGAAAGAGCACCCTACTCGCGGCGATCGGAGGTGTGCTCACACCGACTTCGGGTTCCGTTCGGCTCGGGAAAGCGGACATCACCTCGCACCGGCCGGCCACACGCGCCGCTGCAGGGATCTGCCTCATACCCGAAGGGCGGGGGATCTTTCCAGGACTGTCCGTGCGGGAGAACCTCCTCCTCGCGGTGGACGGCTCTCTGAGCGACCAGTACGCGCTGGCATTGGAAACCTTTCCCGAGATCGGCAGGCGTATGGACGCGAAAGCGGGAAGCCTGTCCGGTGGCCAGCAGCAGATGGTCGCTCTGGCACGCGCCTTCCTGCCCCGCAGTTCCGTGATCATCCTCGATGAGGTGTCGATGGGGTTGGCGCCGTTGGTGATCGACCAGATTTTCGATGCCCTCGACGTCCTCCGGGAGTCCGGGAAGTCGATCCTGCTCGTCGAACAATATGTCGGTCGCGCACTGGGCAGTGCGGATGTGGTGCACCTGATCGACCGGGGACAGGTATCAGGACCGCTCGATCCGTCGTCGCTGAACGAGGACGAACTCATGAGCCGATACCTGGGAATCGAAATTGCTACCGAGTTGAAAGAATCTACAGCTGAGGAGAACGTGTGATGAGAACGATGTGGAGGCAGGCTGCGCTCGCGGCCGCGGTGGGAGCACTTGTGCTGTCCGGCTGTTCCGCCGAACAGGAGCAGTCACCGAAACCGTCGACGACTCTGACCAAACCTGCAATCGTGGTCGGCACGGTCTGTGGGTGCTCGGGTGTGTCCGCACCCACCCACGGCCGGGTCGACGACGTCGCGCAGGCCTGGGCCGCGAGCGTCAACGATTCCGGTGGAATTAACGGCCATCCGGTGGAGGTCATCGTCAAGGACATCGGCCAGGAGCCGTCGAAGGCGCTGGCCGCGGTCAAGAGCCTCGTCGAGGAGGATGGGGCCGTTGCGATCGTCGGTCCCATCACCGGTACCACCGGGTCGTGGAGGCAGTACGTCGAGGAGAAGGGGATCCCCGTACTCGGGGGCGTGCCCTCCGACGCAACGTTCCTCGCGAGCGACAACTTCTACCTCGCGGGCTCTCCCAACCCGGTCATCACCTACGGTCTGGCGAAGCTCGCCCGTGAAGAGGGCACGACCAAGCTGGGTGTCGTGTACTGCTCGGAATCACCTGTGTGCGCGGATTCGGATGCGCTGGCGGGCAAGTCGGCGGTCGATGTCGGAATCGGGTATTTCTCGGTCAAGGCCGCGGCGGCCGCTCCCAACTACACCGCGGTGTGCCAAACGATGAAGAACGAGGGCGTCGACGGCCTCTTCCTGGCTCACATCACCAGTGTGGACGTCCGGATCGCGGAGGACTGCCACAAGATCGGTTACGAGCCCCAGTTCTACAGTTCCGCCGGAGCGGTCGGTAACGAATTCATGGAGTCACCGGCCGCCGAAGGATTGTTGTTCACGCAGTCCAATGCTCCGTACTACGACCCGTCCGTTCCCGTCGTCGGTGAGGCCCGGGAGGCGATCGACTCGTACTACGAGGGATTGACGGACTCGGCGCAGTTCTCGGCCGTTGCGTTCGATTCCTGGATCGCCGGCAAGCTTTTCGAGGCCGCCGCCGATCGCGCAGGGCTGACGTCGGACTCCACACCCGCCGATGTCGCTCGGGGACTGGGCGAAATCGATGGTGACACACTTGGCGGGCTGGCTCCGCCGCTGACGTACTCCGACACCGACCGTTCCTACCCGACCTGCTATTACGTCGGTGAGGTCCGAGACGGGCAGCTGGAAGCTCGTGACGGCGGAAATTCGATCTGCCTCGACGAGTCCGACCTCGAGTCGGAGGTCTTCGCGACAATCCACTGAGTAGCGACGGTCGACCGAGTAGCAATAGAAATTCGCCGGGTTTCTTCGGAAACCCGGCGAATTTCTATTGCCTCTTGTCGGCTTTCAGGCCCCGCGACGTTTCGTCGCCGTGAAGTCCCCAGGTTCGGGGTTGGCGGTGCGCGCCCAGTACTCGGGTACCGGCCAAGGCGAGTTGGTGACCACTCGTCCGCTGGAGTTACGGTAGTAGCTGCTCACCCCGTCCATCGCGTACACCATGGCGGCGTTGGCCTCGTCGAGCTCGGAGTTGTAGCGCTCATACGGCTCCTGCTTGCATTCGAGGGCTGCGAGATCCTCGGTGACGAGCCGGCTGATCGACTCGACGACGTACCGCACCTGAGCTTCGGCGATGGTGATGTAACTACCGCCGGGTGGGTTCGTGTTCGGGCCGTAGAGGAAGAACAGATTCGGGAATCCCGGCGTGGTGATGCCGAGGTACGCGCGCCCGTTGTCGTCGTTCCAGATGTCGCGTAGCGACGTTCCGTCGGTCCCGCGAATGTCCATCGGGTACAGGAAGCGTTGCTGCTGGAAACCGGTGCACAGGATGAGGACGTCGATGTCGCGGTGTTCACCGTCGGCAGTGACGATTCCGTCGGGTGTGAGTCGTTCGATGCTGTCGGTGAGGAGCTCGACGTGGGGCTTGCGGAGTGTGGCGAACCAGCCGTTGTCGATGAGGAGCCGCTTGCCGAACGGGGGGTAGTCGGGCAGCGTCTTGCGTTGCAGTTCTTCCTCACCGGCCAGTTGGCGCTTCAGGTACGCGGTGAAGTGCGCCCGGTACGCGTCGTTGAGGGAGCTGACGTGCTTGCCCTTCTCCTCGCGGCGCGGGTCGACCGGCAGCGCGGCGAAGGTGCGTTCGGTGTAGAGCCAGTACAGACGGAACCGGTACCAGCCCCGGTAGAATGGGATGTTGTCGTAGAGCCAGTGCTTGGTGGCATCCGACTGCTGGAAGTAGTGCTCGTTGGGGGCGATCCACTGCGGCTGACGCTGCAGCACTGCCATGCTCTCGACCTGATCGGCGATCGCCACGACGAGCTGCATGGCGCTCGCGCCGCTGCCGACCACCGCGACCCGCTTGCCCGTCAGGTCGAGATCTTCGGGCCACTGTGCGGAATGGACGATCTCACCGCTGAACTCCGACGTGCCGGGGAAGTCGGGGACGTTGGGAGTACTGTGCAGGCCGGCGGCGGTCACCAACGAGGTAGCGCGCACTTCGTGTTGTGTGCGATCGGGTCCGGTGACCGACAGGATCCACAGTTGCTCGTCCGCGTTCCATACTGCGGTGTCGACCGAGTGACCGAGCCGGATCCGGTCGGTGATTCCGGCCTCGCGGGCGACATCGGCGAGGTAGTCGAAGATCTCATTGCGACGGGCGAAGTATTCGGACCAATTCTTGGGACGGAACGAGAACGAGTACAGGTCGCTGGGGATATCGACCCGTGCGCCGGGGTACCGGTTCTCCCACCAGGTACCGCCGATGTGGTCGTTGCGCTCGAGGACGGTGTAGGGAATGCCGGCCTTCTCCAGATTGATGGCGCAGGTTATGCCGGATATTCCGGCGCCGACAATCGCGACACCGAAGTCGGGGCGCGCCGTCCGGACGAGGTCACCGACGTTCTCGGGGGTGAAGGGTGCGAACCCGAGTTGTTCGGCAATCATCGGTGCGTAGGCGCCGGAGATCGGTTCGCCCATGACCGTGCTCATCAACCGGGTCAGCTCGCTGCCGGTCGGAGCGGGTTGTGCGATCGGCTTGCCGTTGCACCAGTCGAGCACCGCGTCGGTGACCGCGTTGTGGATCTCCGCCTGGATCGCCGGTGCGAGGCCGCCGTCGTTCAGCTCCTCGAACCCCTTGGTCGAGGCGGGAACGTACGGCGCGGATAGCCATTTCTCCTCACCGGTCAACTGATAGAGGACGGGGAGCAGACACGGAATGTTGCCTGCGGTAACCGCAGCGTGCACGGTGGCACGGTCGAGGTTCGGGTTCGGCGTGAAGACAGGGCTCACGGTTGTCCTTCCGGAGTGGGGGGTAGGGGTCACGCGATCAGGGAGCGAAGGGTTTCGATCGCCACGAGCCGCTCGGCGTGCGTGGCTGCCATCGGGACGACGTTGAGCAGGCCGACGCCCAGTTCGCCCAGCATCGCGACGCGTTCCGCCACGTAGGAGGCCGGGCCGATGAGCGAGGTGGCGCGGACGAGTTCGTCGGGAACCGCGGCCGTGGCTTCGGCATGACGTCCGGCCAGGAACAGATCCTGGATCTTCGCCGCCTCGTCGGCGAATCCGTAACGGCACGCCAGCGTGTTGTAGAAGTTGCGCTCCCGCGACCCCATCCCGCCGATGTAGAGCGCCAGCTGCGGGCGGGCGCGGTCGAGCCAGGGCGCGGTGTCCTCGACGATCGCGAAGGGAAGGCGAACGATGGTGTTCAGTTCGTCGAGAGCGGCGGCGCGTTTGGCCTTCCCGCGTTGCAGCGCCTCACCCCACACCTCGTGCATCTTCTCCGGGTGGAAGAAGATGGGTTCCCAACCTTGCGCGAGCTCGGCGGCCAGCTCGACCATCTGGTCACCGAGTGCAGCGATCGATATCGGAATATCCGAACGCACAGGATGATTGATCAACTTCAGAGGTTTGCCCAGGCCGGTTCCCCGGTCTGCCGGAAGTGGAACGTTGTAGTGGCGTCCCTCGTGGCGGAGTGGTTCACGTCGCCATACGGTGCGGCATATATCGATCGTTTCCCGTGTCTTGCCCACTGCATGGCCGAAGGGTGCACCGTGGAATCCTTCCACCACCTGTGGTCCGGAGGCTCCGATTCCGAGTCGGAATCGTCCCTCGGATACGTAGTCGAGGCCGGCGGCGGTCATGGCGAGCGTGGCGGGGGTTCTGGCGTCGAGGGCGAGAATGCCGGTCGCGAGTTCGATTCGCGACGTACGTGCGGCGAGGTAACCGAGTTGGCTGACCGCGTCGAACGAGTAGGCTTCGCCCAGGGTTGCGGAGTCCAGTCCGGCGGATTCGTAATCCGCTGCCTCCGAAGCTAATTCGTGGAAGGGGCGGCCGTGGCCCAGGATGGTGCCGATGCGCATGTGGTTCCTGCCTTTCGCAACTCGCAGCGCCGTACTGCGATGGATGTCCTCGGATGTTCGACCGCTCGGTTCGCGTCTGGTGGTAGCCCGACGTCGCGGCGGGTGATCGGCCCGTTTGTTAATGCTAACTATGGCGCGGAGCGGCAGTCAATAGCGCGTGTGCTGCAAAGTTGACCATTCTGTTAGTCATAACTATGTACCCGATTCGTCTTGATGAGATCGGTGGACCACCTGGGGCGGTGCGCGCTCCTCGCATATGACCGTTTGGGCATAGATCCGAGATTGTCCGAATCAAGCTACTTGCCCTGCGCGAACGAGTCGGTAAATAGCCATTGTGGAGAATCTTGGTATGAAGTGCGCCGTGACCTGCGCCATTAGCTCTTGACATTAGTCATAACTATGTTACCTTACTCACACCGGAATGCTTCTCGACCAGCTTCGGGAGCGCCGTAGAGACTACGAAAGACCGGTTGCGTGGGAGACACTCGAATGTTGGGCACGCCTCCGGATGGAACATCCCCACGAAAGGCATGAACATGACCGAGACGCTGACCCGAGACGCAGTAGCCGGCAGCGAAAGGGAGGCCGACTATCTGCAGGGCGCCCGTTCCATCGCACCGCTGATCAGGCAGGAAGCGGCCGCCATAGAGGAGGGCCGGACGATCACGAAACCGGTCGCGGACGCGCTCGTCGAACTGGGTCTGCACGGAATGCTGATCCCGGAAGAACTCGGCGGCGGCGGCCTGCTCCCCAGTGAGGGGATGCGGGTGTTCGAGGAGGTCACGAAGTCCGATGCCTCGACGGGCTGGGCGTGGATGGCCAGCGAATGGGGCACTGCCGGCGTCGTGGGTTACCTCGATCCCGCGGTGACGAAGGAACTGATGAGCCAGGACGAGCCCTTCATTGTCGCAGGTCAGCTCCTCCCGCGGTACCCCGGTGTCAAGGTTGACGGCGGCTACATCATCGACGGCAAGTACTCCTTCGCCAGCGGCTCGGACCACGCCACCTGGATCGGTGCCGGGTTCTTCGTCGCCGACGAGCAGGGAAACCCGATCCTGGGTGAGAACGGCCAGCCGCAGGCACGTATCGCCCTACTGCCCAAGGGCCAGGGTGTATTCGAGAAGAACTGGGACGTATGGGGTCTGGCGGGCACCGGCAGCAACGACTACACGATCACGAAACAGTTCGTTCCCGCCGAGTACACCACCCCGACCTTCGGCGGCACCCCCACCCGGTCGGAAACCATGTACAAGCTGACGAACGAGTTGGCCGGCGGCCTGCCTCACGCTGCGATCGCACTCGGAATCGCGACCCGGGCATTGGAACTGGTGGCGAGCGTGACCGCCGGAAAAACGCGTCCCACCTACACGGTTCCGGTGGGTGACGCCGAGATCTTCCGGATCGACTTCGCGCGCAAGGAAGCCAATCTCCAGGCCGCGCGTCTGTACTGCTACGAGGTCACCAAGGCGGCCGAAGCGGCCGTGAACTCCGGACAGGCGGTGACCCCCGAACACATCGCCCGGGTGGGCCAGATGCTGTCCTGGGTACACGAAGTCGCAGCCGATGTCGTGACTTTCGCCCACCGTTGGGGTGGCAGCCAGAGCATCGGCCGCAAGAGCACGCTGGGCCGTTTCGTTCGCGACATGAATGTCGCAACCCAGCACCTCCTCGTCGATCCGATCATGCTCGTCAATGCCGCGGGGGTTCTGCTCCCGATCTACGCAGAAGCCGAAGCCTGATCCGAAATTCCGGTCCGAACCTGAGATTCCGGTCCGGCCGCGCCTTCGGGCACGGCCGGCGTTCCGGCCTGCCCGCAGCAGGTCGACGACTGTGAGAGGTACCCGACCATGGGGCATTACAAGAGCAATCTCCGCGACGTGGAGTTCAACCTGTTCGAACTACTCGAACGCGACCGTGTACTCGGCACCGGGCTGTTCGAGGAGGTGGATCTCGATACGGCGAAAGTCGCACTGCGCGAGGTCGATCGTCTCGCCCGCGAGGAACTTGCGGAATCGTTCGAAGACTCCGATCGCAGCCCCACCGTCTTCGACCCCGCGTCGCACACGGTCACCGTTCCGCCGTCCTACGCTGCGACGTACAAGATGTGGATGGACGCCGAATGGTGGTGCCTGCGTGTGCTTCCCGAACTCGGTGGCACCAACGCGCCGAGTTCCCTCAACTGGGCTCTCGGCGAATTCGTCCTGGGTGCTAACCCCACTCTGTGGACCTATGTAGGGTTCCCGACGGCGACTCGCGTGGTGTACCGGCACGGCACCGAACGCGACAAGAAGATCGCGCAGATCGCCGCGGACAAGCAGTGGGGCGCGACGATGATGCTCACCGAACCGGACGCAGGCTCCGACGTCGGGGCCGGCCGCACCAAAGCCACCCCCAACGACGACGGCACCTGGAACATCACCGGGGTCAAGCGGTTCATCACCGCGGGCGAACACGGCCTGACGGACAACATCATCCACATGGTTCTGGCCCGGCCCGTCGGTGTCGAGGGCGCCGGCGAACCCGGCACCAAGGGCCTCAGTCTGTTTCTCGTCCCCAAGTTCCACTTCGACCTCGAGACCGGTGAGCTCACCGGCGAGCGCAACGGCGTCTATGTCACCAATGTCGAGAAGAAGATGGGCGTGAAGGTCTCCGCAACCTGCGAGATGACCCTCGGTGAGAGCGAGCCCGCCCGCGGTTGGCTTCTCGGGGAGGTCCACGACGGCATCGGTCAGATGTTCGACGTGATCGAGGACGCCCGGATGATGGTGGGTTCCAAAGCGATCGCGACCCTGTCGAGTGGGTACCTCAACGCGCTCGAGTACGCGAAGATCAGGGTGCAGGGAGCTGACCTGACGCGGTCGTCTGACAAGGCGGCGCCCAAGGTTCCCATCACCCGCCACCCCGACGTCCGCCGGTCGCTCCTCACACAGAAGTCTTTCGCCGAGGGACTGCGGTCCCTGGTGCTCTATACCGCGTCCTGGCAGGACGAGATCGCGATCGGCAACGCCGCCGGCACCGACACGACCCTCGCGGAAGGCGTCAACGATCTGCTCCTGCCGGTGGTCAAGGGATACGGCTCCGAACGTTCGTGGACGATCCTCGGAACGGAATCCCTGCAGACCTTCGGAGGGTCGGGATACCTCCAGGACTACCCGCTCGAGCAATACGTGCGCGACGCCAAGATCGACACCGTCTACGAGGGAACGACCGCCATCCAGGCGCAGGACCTGTTCTTCCGCAAGATCGTCCGGAACCGGGGAGTGGCGTTCGGGCACCTGGTACAAGAGATCTCGGGATTCGCCGGCGACCCGTCCGCGACCACCGACTTCGCGTTCGAACGAGACCTGCTCGCCGAGGCAACCGGCAGCGTCGAAGCGATCGTCGCGAAGATGACAGCCGACCTGCAGCAGTCGAATCCGACTGTCGCAGGGGGCGCCGAGAAGAACGTCTACAAAGTCGGGCTCAACGCCACCCGGCTGCTCTACGTGCTCGGCGACATTCTTGTCGCATGGCTACTGTTGCGCAGTGCCGCAATCGCTCTCCGCGCGCTCGACACGGACCTTCCCGCGGCCGAAAGGTCCTTCTACGAGGGCAAGGTTGCGGCAGCGCGGTTCTTCGCTCGCAACGTCCTTCCTGTCGTGGTGGCCGAGGGCAGGATCGCCGGTGCCGTCGACGATTCCGTGATGGGCCTGGACGAGGCAGCATTCTGACGACAACAGCGTCCGAGGACGAGATGCGCGCCCGATCGAATCGATCGGGCGCGCATCTCGTGTGTGGTACCCGCGTTATGCGTGTCCGGTGGGCACCTCGGACGTGTGCGGCTCCCAGTAGTGGGTCTTCAACCGCCGCTTGAACAACTTGCCGGTGTCCTCACGCGGGACGTCCTCGAACACCACAACCTTGGGCATCTTGTACCGTGCGAGGCGACGGGCGACGTGCGCGCGGACGTCGTCGTCGGCGAGGGTCGCCCCTGGATCCGGTTCAACGTGCGCCGCCACGGCTTCACCGAAATCCAGATCGGGAATGCCGAACACTCTGATAGTCGGCCACTCCGTCGAGGCCGACTATCACCGATTCGATCTCGGCCGGATAGATGTTGACCCCGCCGGAGATGATCATGTCGTTCCGGCGTCCGCACTTCGACGATCGTGGTACCCGGCGGGAGAACCGCTTCGACCTTCGGGAGCAGGTCGGTGTGCACCAGCACCACCTTGGCCGCGCTGTCGCTGAGCACGTGACCGAGGTCGTCGGAGTTCCCGTGCCAGTTCGCAGGGACCGGAACCGCACTGATCGCGGCACCGGCGAGGGTGGCCTCGACGAAGCCGGTCTCGTTGCGCATCACCAGCGCGTATCGGTCACCGTGCCCCGCACCGAGCGCGGACAACGCCGAGGCCAGGGGAGTGGCGCGCGCCCGTATCTCCGAGTGGGTACGGACGTCGTTGCCGCAACGTATGACTGCTTCGGTCGTCGTCATCGAATTCCTTCCGTGTTGCGCACGATGCAGAGGGCGTCGACCGCGACGAGACCGTCCTCGGTGACGAGGAGCGGATTGACATCGAGTGATTCGATCCAGCCGTGGCACGCGGCGGCCAGGTGCCCGAAGCCGACGAGAAGATCGGCGAGCTGCGCGAGGTGCCAGGGATCGGATCCGCGATAACCGTGCATGAGGCGCAGGTCTCGGAACTCGTCGATGAGAGCCACGGCGTCGGTGTGGGTCAACGGTGCCGGACGACCACCGACTCGTTCGAGTACCTCGACGAGGATGCCACCGATACCCAGGACCACCATCGGCCCGAGCTCGCTGCGCCCCTCGACGCCGACCAGCAGTTCACCTCGCGCGGCCGTCATCGGTTGAATGGCGACGGTCTCGGGGAGTCCGTGTTGCTGCGCGGTCGCGCGCATGTCGGCCACGGCGCGTTCGAGATCGTCCCGGCCGACGTTCAGCGCGACGGCTCCGAGCTCCGTCCGGTGGGGCACATCGGCGAGCTTCACCGCGTACGGTCCCGCGAAACCGGGCTCGACCTGCTCACCAGTGTCGACCGTGCAATGCGGCGCCGTGGGTATGCCGAACCGGTCGAGCAGCGCCATCGCCGGGGTGAACGGCAGAAAACTCCGGCCGTCACCGGCGTCGGGGAGCGGTCCGGTCGGGCGCCCGACGGGCGTAATCACGTCGGCCGGCGGACGTGGCGTCTCACGGTCGCGGACGAAGGTTCCCATCGTGTGCAGTCCGCGCAGCGTGCCGCGGAGCCCGTACCCGAGTGCGACGCTCCCATCGGAACCGATGACTTCCTGCGCATAGGCACCGACGGGGCCGACGCCGGCCGCGATCGCGACCGGCTTTCCGAATCGGCGTGCAGCGACGGCAACGTCGTCGATGAGGCGGCGGTACATCGGGGAGTCGTCGCCCTCGCCCCACATGTTGACGAACACGACGGCGTCGAGTTCGGGTGATCCGACGTAACGGTCGACGATGTCCGTCCAGAACGTCGCGCCGAAGCCGGTGGTGTCGAGGGGGTTCGGGACGGTGATGCCCGGGATGGTCGAGCGCACCCAGTCAGCAAGGTCGTCCAGGGGCGGGAGGACCAGACCTTCCGCTTCGGCGAGGTCGTAGGCCAGGGACGCGAAGCCTCCGGTCCCGGCAACGACACCCAGGCGTTCGACCTTGTTCCACTTTGCGGGGTCGAGTTGGCCGACGAGCGACAGCCGGTCCACCAGTTCCTCGAGATCGTGGGCGAGTTGGATGCCTGCGTGACGGAACGCCACGTCGTAGGCCCAGGCGTTCCCGGCAAGAGCTCCCGTGTGCGAGGCCGCCATCTGCTGGGTCCGGCTGTTGCGTGCGAGTTTGATCGCCACGATCGGCTTTCCTGCCGCGATGCATCGGCGGGCCGCGCGCAGGAACTCCTCGGGCCGGCGGATGCCCTCCACAATCAGTCCCACGGCGGCGGTCTCCGGATCGGAGGCCAGGAAGTCCACGTAGTCGGCCATGTCGGTGGTGACTTCATTTCCGGCTGAGATCAATCGTGAGATACCCGTGCCGGTGCGGGCGCGGGCGGCGATGGCGATGCCGCCAATCATCGCGCCGCTGTGGGAGACGATCGACACCCCACCCGCCGGTGGCCGGTAGTCCGCCGAGGCGGTCAGGTTGAGACTGCGGGGAACACTGATGTAGCCCAGGCTGTTTGGCCCGATCACGGCCATTCCGTCGCGTTGCGCCGCGGCGGCGAGTCGACGCTGGAGATCCTCCCCATCCGCGCCTACTTCGGAGAAGCCGGCGGCGTAGATGACGAGCCCTCCGCAGTCGAGTGTCGCGCATTCCTCGGCCAGGGACACCGTCCGCTCTGCAGACATCACGGACAGGACCGCATCGATCGGCACCGGAACATCCGAGATGGAGCGATACGTCGGTACCCCGAGAACGGTCGCGGCCGTGGGATGGACGAAGAACACCGTTGCATCGCTGTCGAGGGTCGGGCGGATGAAGGACGCAACCGGGGACTTGTCACTCAATCCGACGACCGCGATGGTCGACGGGTTCAGCACGCGTTCGAGAGAGGGTGAGGGGCGAACGTCGGACTCCTGTGTGCGGCAGGAACCGTCGTCCGAGATGAGGGTCATGGTTGTGGACCTCCGGGCGAGAGTGGGGACGTCTGGGCGAGTGCCCGGCCGTTGTGTCCGCGTCCGGGGATGTGTCGCGACGGAGCAGAACTCGGGCCGGGGGAAAGGACCGGGACCGCGGGTGCGGGTACCGGCGGTGACTTTGCGGCACAGGCTGGTGTGATCCGGGCCGTGCCGCTATCTGCTGAAATCTATCCTGTGAACCTCCGTTATGGCCAGATCATTGTGCATTCGGAAAAAAGTCCTGGGAAATGCCTTCCACAGTTAGTGATAACTATGTAACATTGCTCACAACCCCATCGCGAGGCGATGTCGGGATTCGAACTCGATTTTCGGAGGATCCATGGCCAGGACCGAAGCTCTCGTGCGCGCAGAGAAGATGTGGGTGGAAAGTTTCCCTGACCCGGCGACGGCGACGGTGGACGATCTGCGCGACGCATACGACCGGCTGTTTCTGCAGTTCCCCCTCCCCGAGGGCACCGAACCGGTCGAGGGTGAGGTCGGCGGCGTCCCCGTCCTGTTCGTCACGGCTGAGGGAGCGGCGCAGGACAAGGTCCTCGTCTGGTTCCATGGTGGCGGGTACATCATGGGCAGCGCGCGGGGCTTCCAGGAACTCGGACACAACCTCTCACGCGCCAGCGGCGTGACCGTCGTCCTGCCCGACTACCGGCGTGCACCCGAGAACCCGTTCCCCGATGCCGTCAACGACGGCATCGCCGTGATCTCCGCACTCGTCTCGCAGTATGGTGCGGGCAATGTCGCGGCCGGTGGCGACTCGGCCGGCGGCGGACTCGGACTCGCCGCTCTCGTTGCGGTGCGCGACAAGAATGAATCGCTTCCCGCCGCCGCGGTATTCATCTCAGCCCTCCTCGACCTCACGGCTAGCGGCGACAGCATCGACGAATTCGACGGCAAAGACGTCGCGGTCTCCCGCGGGTCGATCGGCAACGTCGGCGACGCCTACCTGCAGGGCCACGATCCGAAGGATCCGCTGGCATCTCCGCTCTTCGCCGACCTGCACGACGTGCCACCGACACTCTTCCTGGTCGGTTCCGGCGAGGTGCTCCTCGACGACTCCCGCCGAGCGGCCGCCGCGATCGTGGAGAAGGGGGGAGCGGCGAGCGTCTCGACGTACGACGACATGGTCCATGTGTGGCCGCTGTTCTCGTCGATCCTGCCGGAGGGCATTCAGGCCGCGGATGAAGCTGGAGCCTTCATCCGCAAGCACCTCGGACTCTGACGTCCTGACGAGCCGAAAGACACGCGGGTGCCGCACCGGCGGTGCGCCACCCGCGTTCCAATCCTCCATCCGGCATCACCACGTACGAAAGGCATCCGACATGCCCCAGAAACTCGACGAACTGGCGGCGCGGTTCTGCGACGCGATGGCCGCGGTATGTACCCCCGTCGCCGTCGTGACCGCGATGGACGGTGAACGTCCCCACGGCACGACCGTCAGTGCCTTCGCGTCGCTGTCGATGTCGCCACCGTCGGTACTGGTCTCCCTGGATCGGGGATCAGATCTGCTGGCACTGGCCCTCGAATCGGGACGCTTCGGGATGAACGTCCTCGGCAGCGGGCAGTCAAAGCTCGCCGCGCAGTTCGCGCGCAAGGGCCCGGACAAGTTCCAGGACGTGCCGTGGCGAGTCGACGCGGGCTTGCCACGCATCGCCGATGTCCCCCACTGGATCGCCGCGGACGTGATGGAAACCCTCGAGGTGGCCGATCACACGGTCTTGTTCGGCCGCGTGATGGACATCGCGAGCGAAACGATTCCGCCCCTGACCTACCACGGCAGGGTCTTCGGCACCCACGCGGCAATCGCACCGATGCACACGACCGCCGGCGGGACACACCGATGACAAACACAGAATCGCGGCACACCACGGTCGATGCCGATGCCGACGCCGACGCCGCGCTCGCGCGTGCCCGCAACTCCTTCGCCGCGGTGTTCGGCAACGGCAGGCTCCCGCTCGACCAGCTCCGGCGCAACCTCGACACGATGATGCTCGAGTCCACACTCGCCGAGGATGTTTCGGTCGAGGACATCGTTGTCGGCGGAGTCCAGGCCTTGCGCGTCGCGGCCGGACTTGCGATCGACGACAACGTCCTCGTGTGGTTCCACGGCGGTGGTTACGTCATGGGCAGTCCACACGGCTACCGCCACGCCGCTGCAGCCCTGTCACGGGCACTGGGGTCCGTGGTCGTCCTACCCGACTACAGGCTCGCCCCGGAACATCCGTTCCCCGCGGCGCTCGAGGACGCCGCCGCCGTGGTCGACGCCCTCGTCGCCGAGTACGGACCCGAGCACACGGCCGTCGGCGGTGACTCCGCCGGCGGTGGTCTGACGGTGTCCGTCCTGGTCGACGCCCGCAACCGCGGCGCCACATTGCCCGCGGTCGCCGCGGTGGTGTCTCCGCTCGCCGATTTCACGGTATCCGGAGAAAGCGTCGCCACCAACCGCGACACCGACCCCGTCATCACGGAACGCTCGCTCGGCATGCTCGCCGCCACATACCTCCGCGGGCACGGCCATGACCACCCCCTTGCCTCTCCGGTCTTCGCCGACCTGACCGGCCTGCCTCCGATCCTGCTGCTGGCCAGCGACAGCGAAATCCTGCTCGACGATGCGGTCCGGATCCGCCATGGGGTGCAGTCCGGGGGCGGTGCGAGCACGCTGTCCGTCTACCCGGACACCTGCCATGCGTGGACGCTCTTCACCGACTTTCTCCCTCGAGCACGCGACGGCGTCGCCGAGATCGCTGACTTCTTCCGGAAGGTTCTTCCATGACTGTGAGTATCGTCGACGACAAATCGGTGCGGCACATCCTGATCGATCGTCCCGAACGCATGAACGCCGTCGACAAGGAGACCCTGCACAGGCTGTCCGACGCCGTAGAGAGCGCCGGTGAGGATCCCACGGTGCGCGTAATCGTGTTGTCGGGGACCGGCCGGGCTTTCTGTGCCGGTGGTGATCTCGATGTCGAGGATCCGCTGTCGGTCGAGAACACGGCTGATACCTCCGATGCCGCGTCCCGGTGCATCGCCGCGATCACGCGAGCACCGCGTCCGGTCGTCGCCGCGGTTCGGGGACCGGCCGTGGGGGTGGGGGTTTCGCTCGCGCTCGCCGCCGATCTCACCGTCATCCGCTCCGATGCCTACTTCTCGATGCCGTTCACCTCCATCGGTTTGATGCCCGACGGTGGCGCCACCGCGCTGGTCGCGGCGTCGGCCGGTCGGGCGATCTCGATGCGGATGTCGCTGCTCGGCGAGCGCCTGAGCGCGTCCAACGCCGAGCGCGCCGGTCTGGTGGCCGCGGCGTACGAGCCGGAGGTGTTCGAGTCGGAACTCGAGAAGTTGACAGCACGACTGAGCGGAATCTCGTTCGACTCACTCATCGAAACGAAACGCGCGATCAACGACGCGAGCCTGAGCGAACTCGACAACGCCTTCGCCCGTGAGCGCGACGGACAGATTCGGCTGACGACCACAGACAGCTTCCGTGATGCGGTCGCCGTCTTCGCGGCTAAGCGAAGCAGGGCTGGAACCGAAGTGCGAACAAGGAGCGGAAATGTCGATCGCTGAGATCCGTTACATGCCCCCGTTCGATCCGCGGAGCACCGTGCACGCTCGTGTCGATCGGACGGCGGACGATATCGCCGTCGGAAAGACGATCGTCCTCTTCGATCCCGCGTGCGGAGAAGCGAGTCTTGTTGTCGCTGCCGAGTGCGCGACCACCGAATCTGTGGCGTTCATGATTCGGCACACCTCCGGATTCGTGAAAGTAGCGGTACCGGAGGAGGATTGCGTGCGACTGCAGTTGCCCCAGATGTGGCAGCTTGTCCAATCGGCGGAAAGTTCCATCCCGTCGGTGACCGTGGATGCTGTGGAAGGTATCGGTACCGGAATTTCCGCAGCCGACCGGGCTCACACGATCAGGACCATCGCAGATCCGCGCACTGATCCATCTGCGCTGTCCAGGCCGGGGCATGTGGCACCGCTCATCGCACGAGGCGCGGGGTCGGGGATGGCCGAATCGGTGGTGCGGTTAATGCGGTCCGCCGGCGTCCGCCCGATGGGCGCCCTCTGTGAACTGGTCTCCCCGGTTGATGCGACGAGGATGGCGAACGAGGAGGAGAGCCTCGGCTTCGCGAGCGATCACGCGTTGACCTTTCTCTCGGTGTTCGACGTGGCGATGTGCATGCCTGTAGTGCCGAAGTTCGAGCCGATGGTCCGGTTGCCTTAGCTTTGAGGAGTTCTCGTGTCTTTCGTTGTCACACAGCCATGCTGCAACGACGCCACCTGTGTCGCGGTGTGTCCTGTCAACTGCATCCGCCCTACCCCGGACGATCCGGCGTTTCGCACCACCGAGATGCTGTACATCGATCCGGAGACCTGCATCGACTGCGGCGCATGCATGGAAGCGTGCCCTGTCGAGGCGATATACCCCGAAGACGAGCTCCCGGACGACCAGGCGCGGTACCGAGACATCAACGCTGAGTATTTCCGTTACCACCCGCTCGACTCCGCACTCCCCTCGCCGGACCGGCAGCATCCGGTGAAGGTGTCGAAGCCGGACGTGCCTTTGCGCGTGGCCGTAGTGGGCTCCGGTCCGGCCGGCGTATATGCGGCGGCAGAGTTGATGGGGAGAATGCCGAGTGGCAGCGTCGAAATCGAGATGTTCGACCGCCTCCCGACGCCATGGGGTCTGGTGCGTGCTGGTGTCGCTCCCGACCACCTCGCGACGAAAACGATCACCGAGGTGTTCCGCAAGATCGCAGCGAAACCCGGGTTTCGATTCCACCTCAACGTCGAGATCGGCCGACACCTCACCCACCATGAACTGCTCGATCACCACCATGCCGTCGTCTATGCCGTCGGCGCACTCGACGACCGCAAACTCGACATTCCCGGAACCGAGCTTCCGGGTAGTGCAGCAGCCCCCGAGTTCGTGGCGTGGTACAACGGCCACCCGGACTACGCACACCGGACATTCGACCTCGGTTGTGAGCGTGCGGTGATCGTTGGAAACGGGAATGTCGCACTCGATGTTGCCCGGCTGCTCGTGACGGACCCGGACGATCTCGTTCGGACCGACATGGCAGAGCATGCAGTGGACGCGCTGCGCAAGAGCAATATTCGAGAGGTCGTCGTGCTTGGCAGGAGGGGCTCAGGTCACGCCGCCTACACGACCCCCGAGCTACTCGCGCTCGGCCGGATACGGAACGTGGACGTAGTGGTCGACCGGACCGAACTCGATCTCGGTGAAACGACCGAATCGACACACTCCTTCTCGATGGATCTCAAGACCAGTGTTGCACGAGAATTTGCGAATTCCGCCCCGAATCCAGCGCACAAGCGCATCGTCCTGCGTTACCTGGCTTCACCGACCCGAATCCTTGGTGACGAACGAGTCGAAGGCGTGGAGATCGTCCGTAACGAGTTGGTGAGAAGCGACCACGGTACCTTCGAAGCCCGAGCGACCGACGACCGAGAGATCCTCGAAGCTGGGCTCGTTTTGCGGTCGATCGGCTTCCGCGGCAGGGCTGTGCCGGCCGTTCCTTTCGACAACCGATTGGGAATAATCCCCAACGTCGACGGTAGGGTCGTCGATCCGGATACCAACAGCCCGGTTTCGGGGGTCTACACCACAGGTTGGGTCAAGCGTGGACCCTCAGGGGTGATCGGCACGAACAAGCACTGCGCCCACGACACCGTGACAGCGTTGATCGACGACGTAGTCGCGGGACGGCTGCCGCAGCCGAAACTCGCCGGCGACCGAGAAGCTCTCACGGCGCTGGTCCGGGAGCGCCAACCCGAGGTCGTCGACCGGAAAGGCTGGCTGGCGATCGACGCGGAGGAACGCTCGCGGGGACGTGAACAGGGTCGCCCGCGTGTGAAGTTCACCGATATCAACGACATGCTCGATGCCGCACGCACGGCGACACAACCGGCGGTATAAGGAGCGCCCACAGGTAGCTCGACCAACCATCCGATCGTAGGTCCGCCGCCGACAGTGCGGCATTGTTTGCCGAGATCGGACCGGCCCACCGCTCTCCCGACCTTCCGGTTGAGCGGTTCTGTGTCGACGGCGATTCCGGCGACTCGAACAGCTCGGCTGGCATGTAAATCCGACCCACGTTCCGCAGGTGTTCGGCCCCTGGCAGACGATCTGGACCTGGCATCGGCGGCTTGCCGGTGACGGTACCTGGGATCGAGTGCTCGAACGGCTTCTGACCGCGGCCGAAGCCTCCGGAATGATCGACTGGGCAGTATCGGTGGACTCGACCATCGCCCGCGCCCATCAGCTCGTCGACGGTCACGGATTACCGCTGGTGGTGCTGGTGGCACCGGGACAGCCGGGCGATTCACCAGCATTTCCTTATCTGCTCGCACACCTGCAGGTACCGCGTGCCGGCGGTAGGCGCCGCGCCCCCGCACCCGCCCGGATCGAGTCCGGGACGAGAAAGGCGTACTCCTGCCGAGCCCACCGCGACCTACTGCGCCGCCGCGGGATCGGGGCGGTGATCGCGGAACCGGACGATCAGGCCGGCCATCGGCGCCGGCGGGGTTCACGTGGCGGCCGCCCACCAGCATTCGATCGTGATGACTACCGGGGGTCGCAACGTCGTCGAACGCCGGTTATGCCATCTAAAGCAATGGCGAGGACTGGCCACGCGCTACGACAAACTCGCCATCGTCTACCGAGCCGCAGTGGTCCTCAACGCCGTCATCGCCTGGACCCAACATTTGTCGGACATGCCCTAGGTCCCACCGAAGTCGGCGAGGGCGATCCTGACACCCAGGCGAAGGCGCTGAACGCCCCTTCTGACGGCGGTAGGCCCGGATCGGGACCTGGTCGACGAACCGAACCCGCTCGCCCCGGGATGGCCCGTCTGGGACCTGGAAACCGCCCTGTGGGCGCTGCCGGAGATCGGCCAGAAGAAGGCAACCAAGCTGATCGCCTGCACACGCCCCTGGCTGTACCCGATTTTGGACTCGGTCGTCAGCCAGGTCCTCGGTACCGCCCGCGACATCTGAATCCGGTCCGGGAGGCGCTGCGGCTGTAGCTGGAGATCCCCGTGCGTGACGGTCAGACGACTTGGTATCCCAATTCCACTGCCGCGCTGTCGATACGGCGTGCGAGTCCAACGTGGGACAGTGGCAGTGAGAGCGCTGGGTTGGTGGGGAAGGCGTCCGCGGCGTGTTGCGATCCACCATGATCGGGACGCGGGGCCAGGCACGACCGGCACGGAGCATCAGCGGGTGTGGAGACGCTGCCGTGGCCTCTGTACCTGATGCGGGAGGGTGATCCCGCTGTTCGTCGCACCCGCGCTCACAGTCCAGCCCCGCGCGAGGGCCTCGGACACCGTCAGAGACGCGCATTCGCGCGGCCTGGCCCGGCGACGGCCGAGTCGCCGAGGTTCGCTCGCCACTGCCCGACCGCGGCGCCACCCATGGTCGGACCGCGGTGGTGGCGTTTGGCGAGGTGGCGCCGTCGTCATGGTCGGCTCCCTGCTGCTGGCCGCGGCCGCGAATGCGGCGCCGGGTTGGGGATGGTGAGGGAGGTCCCGGACGCGACGCGGATGTCCTTGCCGGCGGTCCCCGTATCCGTTCCGACCGCCGGCCCTCCGACCCATGCTCGTCACATCAGAGGTTTGTCTTGGTCGGTGGGCATTGGCCGCATCGGGTGCCGTTCGGGCGTGCGGCGCGGTGCGAGGGTGGGGGTCGAGACCGGTGTGATTTGGTGGCTGTAGAGTTTGGATCCGTTCGTGGCGCGCGCCGAGCAGAAGCGGGACCGCCTGCGCCCCGGTCTGCCTCGGGTTCCGGGGCGGTAGAGGCCGTGACTGGGGGCCGGCGATGCCGACGGCTGGACCTTCTCACGAGACCCTCTACCGCAAGATCTCCCCCCATTGAGAGGCCGGTCGGTGTAGTCAGGAATTAGATTGCGCTCGAGTCGAATTCGATGCTTTCAACGTATGCGATCGCGGGCACGGATAGTCGATGTCCGACCTCATCGACTCGTCGAGGTCGACGTTCACCCGGGGTATGTCCTCTTGATCATCTCGACGGTTTTACGGTGGCTGCCGGTCAGGCCGTTGAGATTGTCGAGGCCGGCTCGGACGTTCTGTGTGTCCGTCGGCACGAGAGCGCCGGTGCGCACCCAGACGTCGGACGGTGGGATAAGGCAGTTGGTGGTTGCGATCGGCACTTTGTGGCTGAGGAGGAACTCCACCACGTAGTGCAGGGTGAGGGAATGACGGGGACAGGCGGCTAAGAGATGGCGTGTAGAACGGTGCCTGCTCGCCGCGGGTGAGTCGGAGCATCCCGACGAGATGTTCGTTCTGTAGGTGAAGGGCCCGGCGGTGTCCCCGTAGTGTCCTGCCCCGAACCAACTGTAGCGTTATACTTTTCGATTTACGTGACAGTGCCCGCCGAGCACTTGCTGTCCAAACTAGGCTTCCACTCCCGGACGCAGACCGCGGCCTGGGTAGTGGAGCGAAAGGGCAAAGAATCGTTCTGACTGTGCGAGGTCTCGGGGTTTGATTGGAGCCACAGCTTCCGGCCATGTTCCCGAGTCAGCCCCGACGACCAGCGCCGTTCTCCGTCGACTGGTGCGGTGTACGTCTCGACATCTAGCCGAAGGCGGCTTGGCGCTTCTCGAGAAAGGCCGCGATTCCCTCCGTGAAATCGGCGGAGGAGAGCAGTTCGAGCTGTCTTTTCCGTTCACGCGCGAAGGCGCTGCCGAGTTGTGTGAGGGTCGCGTCGTTGACGGCGTTCTTCGTCCAGCAGTACGCCTGAGAGGGGCCGCTCGCCATACCGAGTGCGAGAGTATCGACACTATCGACGAATTCGGCGTCGGGGTACACGTCGGCGATCAACCCGGCCGCAAGGGCCTCGGGGCGGGAAGGCGTTCGGCGAGCAGAGCAATCTTCAGTGCACGCGCGCGACCGATCGACGCGGCGACGAGGGCAGTGGCACCGCCGTCGGGCATGAGGCCAACCTTGGTGAACGCGAGGAGCAAGTAGCTGGACTCGGTGGCGACGGTGAGGTCGCATGCGAGCGCGAGCGACACACCCACTCCCGCGGCAGGGCCGTTGACCGCGCCGACGACGGGACGTGGAAACGCACGGACCAATCGGCGCTCGAGTGTCTATATCTCGCGACCCGGGCACTGGACCCGACAGGGAAGGGCAGAGCACGATGGGCAGTGAGATGGAAGCCGGCACTGAACGCATTCGCGATCACGTTCGAGGGCCGGCTCACCACGAGTGAGAACTAAACCGATGTGCCAGATCCAGCTCCACCGAATAACTGATAGTCCCTATCCCGACCACATCGGTTCGCCGACGGATCTCCTTATTGAGGCGCTCCTGTTGCTCCAGATCTGTTTCCGAATCTGCTTCGGGAATGCGGTGAACGCCAACAGGTCAGACCGTGCGGCATCGAGGTGCTCGGCTACCCTCGGTAACTTCTCCGACAGAGCGTCGATGATCCGATCATATTGTGCGTGAACGGAATCGGCGTCGGGTTGGTCGTAGACCGAGTGCAACAGGGTCTTCACCCAGGGCCAGGATGACTTCGGGGTCTGGGACATCAGATTCGTCGAGTAGTGAGTTCGGCATCGCTGCCAGGCCGCCCCGGGCAGGGTGGCACCGATCGCCGACACGAGGCCGGCGTGGGCGTCGGAGGTCACCAACCGCACCCCGGACAGGCCGCGGGCCACCAGCGACCGGAAGAACGCCAGCCAGCCGGCACCATCCTCGGACGAGGTCACATCCACGCCCAGGATCTCCCGGTAGCCATCGGCGTTCACCCCGACCGCGACCAGGGTGTGCACATTCACCACCCGACCGTTCTCCCGGACCTTGAGCACCAGGGCGTCGGCGGCGACGAACGTGTACGGGCCGGCATCCAACGGGCGGCTGCGGAACGCCTCGACCTGGGTGTCGAGGTCCTTCGCCATCACCGACACCTGGGATTTCGACAGTGAGGTGATGCCGAGCGAGTCGACCAGTTTTTCCATCCGGCGGGTCGAGACTCCGAGCAGGTAGCAGGTGGCCACAGTATCGGCTTCCGGCGACGGCGGCCTCGACGACGCAGTCTGTCGGAAACCCGAATCGAGTGGTCAGCCGATTGAGTCGTCTTCGGCAACGCCGGCAGTGGGCAGGTCTATTCGCAAGGGTGTGCTGCCTTCTTCGCAGAGGACGGTGACAAACGCCGGAAACACTACTCGCCAGGAACCGGCGACGAGTGAAAGAGCGCTCGCGCTGAAGTCGGCCCATTGATTCGGCAACAAGGTCACCGGCTCGTCGTGTAGCCACTGTGGTGTCGGAATGCGGCGGTTCTGCTCCTCCGCTGGGTCTATGACGAAGCGCACGTCCGTGACCGTGCTGCCCCCGACATTCCGAAGCCGGAACCGGTCGACCGCTCCCCGGATGCGTTGGACGTGGAAGTCGACGTTCTGCGGGCGTGGGCTTTCCTGCTGCACGGCGGTCCGCCCTATTTCGGCAACTTGCTCCAATGCCGCGTCCCGCTCGGCTTCGGCGTCGAGCCTTGCCTGCTCGGCAAGATATGCCCTCCGCCACGCTGCGGCAACGGCGGCGCCGGACAGCACCCCGGTCGCCACGCTCAACCACGATGCGGCTCTCATGTGCGGAAACATACCTGAACCCGCAAGCCCCCTTCCGGCAGCCTGACGTCCACCTGATGCCGGATCTCACTGCCCGTCTCTTGGACGAGTGACCGCATTTGAACGACGTAGTGACGTCCTCGGTGGAACCGTGCCGGTGAACGGCGCTCGATGCTGGCAGGATCATGCATGAGATCGGGACTTCGCTGTGAGGTCCCGGCTCGCAGTTGCTGCAGGGAGACGAAGCAGGGCACAGGGCGTTGTGAAGTGGTTCAACGGTGAAAAGGGCTTCGGATTCATCACGCCGGACGATGGCGGAGCTGATCTTTTCGTCCACTTCTCCGAGATTCAGGGCAGCGGCTACAAGTCGCTCGACGAGAACCAGCGTGTGGAGTTCGAGGTCGGCCAGGGGCAGAAGGGTCCGCAAGCCCAGAGCGTGCGGGGAGTCTGACAAACCTTCACGGGGCCGCATACACACGGATGTGGCCCCGTCCTGGGCGTGTATCTCCCAGGTCTTCACAAGATTCTCCAGTAGTGAGCTTGGTATGACCCATCGCGCCGCCCCGGAAGGACTGACGAGGGTGGCTGGTCGGTGACCGCCCCTGGGCCCGTCCGGGATGCCGAGTGCGTCCTCGCCGTGGCCGATCGCGGCAGATCCCTGACGATGTCGAGCAGGCGCGGGCCGTCGTGCACGACGTCGCCGAACTGCGGTCCGGCAGGCAGACGATTGCGGTTCTCAAACTCCTTGTTGCCGATCTGCTTCCGCGCCTCGTCAGTCAGTTTCATCGACAGTTCCCGCGGGTGCTCCTTGTTCACAGTTCGGCGGATGTCTCTGACCGCGTGGGCTGTGCGGTGCATTGATCAGTTCGGCACAGCTGGACGGAGCGAGACGGCAGCCCGATCGGAATAACGGCACGTGTGCAGAGGGCAGCCATGTTCCTTTCGCGCCGCCGGGGGAGTGGCGCACCTCTCATGCGGTTCCACGCAGTGATCCCGGTCGCTTGATTTTAAAGATTATGCATAATAGATTCACGCGACAGGTTGGCCACTGAGAGAGGACTTGACGCGTGGCGAAGAAACGCGAAATATCCGTTGGGCGGAAATCCCCGCAAAGGGTGAAGAAGGTCGGCGCGGCAGTCATCATCGGAACGTCGCTGGAGTGGTTCGACTTCTACCTCTACGCTTCGATGGCGGCGCTCGTCTTCGGGAAGGTATTTTTCCCGTCGGCGAATTCGTCGGCCAGCACCCTCGCGGCGTTTTCCACGTTCGCGGTCGGATTCCTGGCCCGGCCCTTCGGTGGCATCCTCTTCGGAATCCTCGGTGACCGCATCGGGCGCAAGGCGGTGCTGTCGATCAGCCTGCTGATCATGGGAATCGCGTCCGGGCTCATCGGGCTCGTGCCCTCGTATGCCGCGATCGGCGTGGCGGCACCGGCGCTGCTGATCATTCTGCGGATCCTGCAGGGCTTCGGCGCGAGTGCCGAGCTTGGCAGTGCGATCACGGTGGCCTACGAGCATGCCGACGAGAAGACCAGGGGCCGGTACGGCGCGTACCCGGTGATGGGCGCACAGATCGGCCTGCTCGCGGCGTCACTCGCTGTCGCCGCGGTCACCAGCCTCGACGACGAAGCGCTCTACACGTGGGGATGGCGCGTGCCGTTCATCGCGAGCTTCGCGATCGTAATCGTGGGCTATTGGATTCGCCGCGCGATGCCCGAGTCGGAGGAATTCGAGAAGGTGGCGACCGAGGCGCGGCAACGTAAGGGCTTCCAGGTTCTGCGTGACCTGGTGCGTGGTAACTGGCAGGGCCTTCTCGTGGTGGCGGCCGTGTACGGCGGGTACTCCGCGCTCTCGTACACCTTCAAGACGTTCTCGCTGTCCTACCTCACGGAGTTTCAGGGTGTGGCGAAGAATGTCGGCGCCCTCGGGGTGACGTTCGCGAGCATCGCGGCGATCATCGCGTGTCCGCTGATCGGGCGCCTGTCCGACCGTGTGGACACCCGCAAGGTCATGATCGGCGGCGCGATCGGGGTCGCACTGATGGCCTTCCCCGCCTTCTGGCTGTTCGACACCGGCCGCTCCCCGCTCATCTGGGGTGTCATGGTCGTGACCACTGGTGTCCTGGCGCCGATGATCATGGTGGCGGCGAGCCCGTACATGGCACGGCAGTTCCCTACCGAGGTGCGCGCCTCGGGCATCGGCACCGGCCGGGAGGTCAGCGGCGCCGCTGCGGGCGGCTTGGCCCCAATCCTTGCGCTGACGATGGTGACCATGTCGTCCAGCCACTCGACGTGGGGCGTATCGCTGCTGATCATCGGGTGCGCGGTGCTGGTAATCGGTGGCGGGCTGTTCGACCAATCCCGTCGGACGAGGCGTGACGCGAACGCACCGTCGGAGGCCTCCGAGGTCACAGTGCTGGAGCGACAGCGCCATTAGCCCCGGCGCCGGTCGTGACGTGGCTCACCAGGATGCCTAGCATGGTGTAGGTCAGCGAGTTCATGGGAGTGCAGTATGCGCAACACGTCGATCCGGCAAGATGCCGTGGCGCTGCACGATGCGATCGCCGACATCACCCACGACGTGAGTGTGCTGCTGGACCGCGACCTCAGCGGTCCGCAGCCGGTCGGCGCACAGTCCCACAGTCAGGCGCTGGGCTGGCTGTGGGACCTCGTGACCGCCCAGATGACGCGTGCGATCGGCCAACACGACCCGTCGTCCGATGTTCTGACGTCCCTGATGGCGATTCTCGGTCGCATACGCGAGGCGGAGGCCGCGGTGGCGCGGTTGGGGCTGGCCGATCACGCGGAGATACTGGCCAAGGTTCAGTCCGCGTTGGCACGGGTCGGCGACGCGCAGACCGTCGACGCGCTGTTGGCGCGCGCTCCCGAGGCGGTATGCAGCCTCGGCTTCGATCGTGCGCTGCTGTCGACGGTAGACGGGTCGTGGCGGCTGCATTCGATGCACGTCGTCCGCGACCCGCGCTGGGCGGAGGAGATCGTGGCTGTGGGCAGGGAGAACCCGCCGGTTCTCGACCGCATGCTCGTCGAGAACGACACCGTGGTCGGCGCTCGCGCGACGCTCGTCCACGAGGTGCAGGACAACCCACGCGTCAACCGCCCGCTCGCCGAGATCACCAGGTCCTCGTCCTACGGCATCGCGCCGCTGATAGTCGACGGTGACGTCGTCGGCCTGGTGCACGGCGACTGCTATCACCAGCAACGCAATCTCACCAGTGTCGATCAAGCGCTGTTGTCGACGTTCGCCGAAGCGATGAGCCAAAACCTGGCGAGAGTCAGTGTGCTCGAGGGGCTTTCGGTGGTGCGTACCCAGTTGGACGGACTCGGACGCTGGACCAAGGCGGCCGGCCCCGGGGTAGCGAAGTCCGTCGCGCTCGGGCGCGACGACGACTCCGTCCTCACCCGCCGCGAGGTGCAGATCGTGCGGCTCATGGCAGACGGCGACTCCAACGGCAAGATCGCCCGCAAGCTGGTCATCTCCGAGGGAACCGTCAAGACCCACATCACCCGCATCCTGCGCAAACTTGGCGCAGTCAACCGGGCCGAGGCCGTGTCGATCTGGCTGCGCAATTCCGACGACACGCGCACTACGACGCAAGGCTGACGCCGGCCGAAGGTCGTACGAATCTACGACCCCGGACAGATGTTCCCGCGCCCTCCGTGCGGAAGAGTGACCTGCAACACAAGCGCATGGCGCAGATGCACTGCGCATGTCACTGCAGCACACACCACGGAGGCCGAAATATGACGCAGAGTGACAGGGTGGCCGACTGGGTAGTCGGCATCGACGTCGGCGGCACTTTTACCGACATTATCGGGCTCAACCGCAGAACGGGAGAAACCCGCGACGGCAAGGTGCTCTCCACGCTCCGACAGGAGGAAGGCGTCCTGCAGAGTATCGCGGCGATAGGCGTCGAGATCCCGGATGTCGCCGAAATTGTGCATGGCCATACGGTGGGCATCAACGCCTTGCTCAGTCGCACCGGCGAGCGCACCGGTCTGATCGCGACACGCGGTCACCGCGATCTGCTCGACATCGGTCGCATGCACCGCGAATTCGGTGACCGCTTCTACGATCCCACTTGGCTTCGGCCGCACCAGGAACGGCCCATCGTGCAGCGTGAATCGCGCTTCGGCGTTCCCGAGCGCCTGCGGTACGACGGGTCCGAGTTGTTGCCGTTGGATGAGAATGCCGTTCGCGACGCTGCACGTTCGCTCGCGAGCCAGGGCGCGAAGTCGGTGGCCGTGTGTTTGATGAACTCTTACATCAACCCCGCCCACGAGCAGCGGGCGGCCGAGATCGTCGCAGAAGAGTTGCCGGACGCTTACATTCAAACTTCGGCGCTGTACCCGGTAACCAAGGAGCACGAGCGCACCACGACCGTCGCCCTCGACGCGTACGTGGGCCCGGCCGTCGTCGGCTACCTCGACCGTCTGATGAGCCAGCTGTCCGAGCGCAATTACGCTGGGACGCTGTGGATCATGATGATGAACGGCGGGGTCGCGACGTTCGCCGACGCGGGGCGTGCCCCGGTGTTCCAGCTGGTCTCCGGCCCGGTCGGTGGCGTGAGCGGCAGCGTCAAGCTTGCGAATGAGAGCAGTTCGCCGAACCTGCTCACCATCGACGTCGGTGGCACGAGCACGGACGTGGCAGCGATTGTGCACGGCAAGACGCCGCTCACCGATCTGTGGACGCTGGAAACCGGTCTCACCCTGACCATGCCGTTGGTCGACGTGGAGAGCGTCGGCTCGGGTGCCGGTAGCCTGATCCGGCCCAGCACGCTCGGCAATGTGGCGGTCGGTCCGGCTTCGGCCGGATCCAATCCCGGTCCGGTGTGTTACCGGCGCGGTGGCGTCGAGCCCACGCTCACCGATGCGTGCGCGGCTCTCGGGGTCCTCCAGCCGGACCTGTTCGCCAACGGCTCCATTCGGCTCGACGTCGACGCGTCGCTCGAAGCCCTCCGAAAGACCGGGGAACGGTTCGGCATGTCGGCCCTCGAGCTCGCGTCGGCGGCCTACGAGGTCGCGTGTGAGGACATCGCCGCGAAGGTCCGCACGATCTCGGTCTACCGGGGACTCGACGTCCGCGAGTTCGCCCTGCAGCCCTCAGGATCGGCCGGCCCGATGCTCGCCGACCGCGTTGGGCAGATCCTGGGCCTGGACAAGGTGATCGTGCCTCGCAACCCCGGCCAGTTCTCGGCCATGGGGCTGCTCCGCAGCGACCTGATGGTCACCCGGGCGCAGTCGATCATGAGCCCGCTCGCACCGTCGAGCGCCGAATCGATCGAGGCCGCCTTCGCCGCATTGCAGGACCGCATCCGCGGTGAACTCGACAGCCAGGGCGCCGACGTGGATCGAATCCGCTTCGAGCGGGCCGTTTTCGCGATGTATCGCGGCCAGACGTGGGACAACCGCATGCCCATCCACTCCGGCGCTCTCACTGCCGACGGTGTGACCGAACTCGTGCCACAGTTCCACGACTTCTATCGGGAGTCATACGGTTTCGCGGCCACCGAGATTCCCGTCGTGATCTCGACGGTGGAGGTGACGGCGATCATCCCGCGCGAGCAGCACAAGACCGACCTCACCCCCGAAGACGGCGAGGCATTCCTCCGCACGACGGAGCTCACCTTGCCGGGCACGACCGAGCAGGTCGAGGTGTCCATCTACGTTCGGGAGCGCCTCCAACCCTTCGAGCGGGTGCAGGGCCCCGCCCTCGTCGCCGAGAAGTTCGCGACAACCCTCGTCCTTCCCGGCCGGATGGCCTACGTGGACGGCGACCTGAATCTCATCATCGAGCCCCAGAGCTGAGGAGCAGACCATGACGATCACCACCCCTGACGCCGGCCCCGCGGTCGACGTCGAACTCGACATCCTCCGCTACGGCCTCACCGAGGTCGCCCGGGAGATGCTCGACTCGCTGATGCGCAGCGCCTTCTCCCCGGTCTGTCGCGACATCCTGGACTGCACCAGCGCCATTCACATGCGCACCGACGACGGCTGGGAAACCGTCGCGCTGTGGGAGGGCTGCATGCAGCACGCCTTCACCGCCCCGCACATTGCGAACTTCGTGATGGACGAGTGGGACATCGACAGCATGCAGCCCGGTGACGTCATCTTCGTCAACGACCCGTGGCGCGGCACCATCCACCAGTCCGACGTCAACCTGCTCCGGCCCGTCTTCGTCGATGGCCGTGTGGAGTTCCTGCTGCACTCGACGTCCCACCTCGTCGATCTCGGTGGTGCGATCCCGGGCGGCTTCTCCAACGGCACCCAGACGCACTTCGAGGAGCAGCTGAAGCTGCCGCCGACGTTGCTGTACGCGAACGACGTTCCGGTTCGTCCGCTGTTCAACTTCATCCTGGAGAACAACCGGGTGCCGCAGCTCGTGCTCGGGGACCTGCGGGCCCTGCACGGCTGCCTGGTGGTCGGCGAGCGCCAGCTGCAGGATCTGATCGCCCGCGGGGGCCTGGAGAAGGTGCGTGCGGCCGGCCGCTTCGCCATCGAGGCCACCGAGGCCAGCATGCGGCGAGGTATCGCGAGTATTCCGGACGGCGACTACACCGCCGAGGACTTCCTCGACGAGGACGGCGTCACCGACGAGCCGATTCCGGTCAACGTGACCGTGAAGGTGCGCGGAGATTCCATGGAGATCGACTTCTCCGGTTCGGGTCGTCAGCCCCTCGGTAACTGTGGCACCGCCTGGTGCGAGGCCTCCCGCTGCATCGAGGCGGTCAAGCTGATGGTCGACCCGTCGACACCGGTCAACAGTGGCACGCTACGCCCGATCGAGACTCTGCTGCCGTCCGGCAGCGTGGTGCAGGTTCTGCCTCCGTCGAGTTGCTCCAACCACGCCGATATCGGCGCCCGGGGGATCAATGTCGTCACGCAGGCCCTGAGCCAGGCGATGGACGAGGCATTCGCCTGTGACACAGGCACTGCCGTCGTCGTCAGCCTCGGCGGTATCGATACCCGCCCGGGCCACGAAGGCGCGCCATGGGGTGCCTTCGCGCTCGCCGGTGGCGGCTGGGGCGGCACGTGGAAGGACGACGGTGTCTCCTTCTGCGTGATTCCGATCGGCAACTGCCGGACGTCGGTGCAGGAACATGTCGAGATCGAGAGTCCCCTGGTCATCGTCCAACACGAGATGGTGATCGACACCGCCGGGGCCGGAGAATTCCGCGGCGGTCTCGGCTCGGTCTACTCGATCTTCGCCGAGTCCGACACAATGGTCACCATCACCGCCGACCGGGTCCGCTGCGGCGCTCCCGGCTCGAACGGAGGTGGCGCCGGCTCGCCGGCCTACGGCTGGTACATCGAGAACTTCGACCTTGCCGAACACGGTGATCCACTCGACCTGCGTGGAGCCGAGCCGCTGTTCGGCATGTTCGACGATCAGGGTCGGCCGGACCCGAACAACGGTGAGTTTGGGCGGGGTGCGCGCTACCAGACCGGCAAGTTCTCCGGACTCGTCCTGAAAGCCGGCGATGCGCTCCGCTTCGTCATCGGCGGTGGCGGCGGCTGGGGTGACCCCCTGACCCGCATTCCCGGGAAGGTGCTGCAGGACGTCCGTAGCGGACTTGTCAGCCCCGAGTTCGCGGCCGACGCCCACGGTGTCGTGATCGCGAACGGTGACGTCGACGAGGCCGCCACATCGGCACGACGAGCGCAGCTGGCCGCCGACCGCGACCAGGGGCGCTGGAGCGTACCGGTGGCCACCCCCCGCAACTGGAATCTCTGAGAAAGGCATCCCCATGGCAGTCGACCGGCTCCTGTTTCCCCGTCCCGAGACCGACCGGGTCTACGTCGAACGCACCACCGTCGACGGCGAATGTCCGTCGTGCGGCGCAACGAGTCTCGCTCGCTATCCCGTCGCCAATCACCTAGGGCCCCGCATGGTCGTGAAGTGCCAAGAGTGCTTTCACCATGTGTCGGTGACCCGTCCCGAGCCCGAGGACAACTGGCCAGCATGGCGTTCGCCGGC
The DNA here is from genome assembly GCF_018343855.1 of Rhodococcus sp. USK13. NCBI lineage: Bacteria > Bacillati > Actinomycetota > Actinomycetes > Mycobacteriales > Nocardiaceae > Rhodococcus > Rhodococcus sp. USK13. The sequence continues at coordinate 4,067,097 of NZ_CP069242.1, forward strand.
CCGCGACTGGCCGGCATCACGCGTCGGATAGGTACCAACGCATCTACTCGGAAGAAGGACGGAAAATGTCAGGACTACTCGACGGGAAAGTAGTACTCGTTACCGGTGCGGCGGGAGGCATCGGGCGCGCGGCGTCCCTGTTGGCCGCGAAGGAAGGCGCCCGGGTCGCGGCGACCGATGTGTCCGAGGAGGGCGTCGCGGCGACGGCAGACCTCGTGCGCGCGGCGGGTGGTGAGGCGATCGCGCTTCCCGCCGACCTCACGGTCGGATCGTCGGTGAATGCGATGGTCGCCGCGGCCGTCGACTACTACGGCAGCCTGGACGGCGCGTTCAACAATGCGGGAGTGAGCGGCGGGCAGATCGGTCAAGGTGGTCGATCCGTCGCGGATTGGGACGAGGAGGCATTCGACCGGGCCGTCGCAGTGAACCTCAAGGGCGTGTGGCTCTGTATGCGCGCTGAGTTGAAGCAGATGGTGACGCAGGGTGGCGGCGTCATCGTGAATACCGCATCCCTCGCAGGTCTCACCGGATTCAAAACCACAGCCGGGTATGCGGCGGCCAAACACGGCGTCGTCGGCCTGACCAAGACTGCGGCAATCGAATACGCGCCGACCATCCGGATCAACGCGGTGTGCCCGGGTTATACCGACACCGATTTAATGAAGGATGCCAAGCGCCGCAGCGGATCCACCATCATGTCCCGGATTCCGTTCGGCGCGCTCGCTCAACCCGACGATATCGCCGAGATGGCGTGCTGGCTCCTCTCTGATCGCGCCGGCTATGCGACCGGCGGCTCGTTCGTCGTCGATGGCGGATATATGGCGGGATAACGCCGCTATCGTCCTAAGAACATAATATATTGAGTACGGTGGCCTGGACCGGCCGTGAGCCGGGGAGTGCGCCGTACACGATCGAGAGGTAGAGGTTCATTGTCATGACCGCACCGATTACCGAGGCCGAGTGCCACATCGACGGGCGCCCGATCGCGGGTGAGGGGGAGGCGATTCGGTCGATCAACCCGACGACCGGTCGGGAACTGGCCGTCACACCGGCGGCGAGCCCCGCGCAGGTCGCCGCAGCGGTGTCCGCTGCCAGGCGGGCGTTCGATGACGGCGAGTGGAGCCGCCTCGGGCCGGGTGAGCGTGGTGCCCTGCTACACCGGCTGGCGGATCTGCTCGAGCGGGACCGAGAGAAGATCATCGCCCTCGCCGCCACCGAGATCGGCACACCGATCAGCAGCGCCGCCGCCCTGCACGTCGATCTGCCCGTCAGGTTTTTCCGATGGTTCGCTGACGCGGCGGCACGGGGCCCCCGGGACGGATACGAGCAGCCCCTTCCGCTGCATCACGACCCGGTGGTCTCGAGCAGCATGCTGGTGCGGGACGCGGCCGGCGTGGTGGCCGCGGTCGTCGCCTACAACGTCCCGGTCATGATGTGTGCGTACAAGCTCGGCCCCGCCCTGGCGTCGGGCTGCTCGACCGTCCTGGTGACCTCGCCGAAGGCCGTGTTGCTGACGGCCGCGATCATGCGGCTGATCGAGGAGGCGGGATTCCCGCCGGGTGCGGTCAACCTGGTCTTCGGTCCGCCGAGTGTGACCGCGCAAGTGGTCAGTGCGCCCGAGGTCGACCTGGTGACGTTCACCGGTTCGGCCGCAGTCGGCAGCAGGATTCTCACCTTGGCTGCGCCGACGCTGAAGAAGGTCGTCCTCGAACTCGGCGGCAAATCACCCAACATCGTGCTGCCCGGCACCGACATCGAGAAGGCGGTACCCGCCTCCGCGCTGCGTTTCACCCGAAACAGCGGCCAAGCATGTGGGGCGACGACACGAACCCTGGTGCCTCAGGCCGAGTTCGACGAGTACGTCGAGAGGTCTGGCAAGTTTCTCGGTGGCCTCACGGTCGGCGACCCCCATCACCCCGACACCGTCCTGGGACCGCTGATCACGGGCGAGCATCGTAGAAATGTGGAGGGCTTTCTGGCGCGCGCCCGGGAGGAGGGCGCCGAGGTTCCCGTCGGTGGGGGCCGCCCGCCCGGCCTCGATGACGGCTTCTTCCTCGAACCGACTCTGGTGACCGGTATCTCGAACGACGCGGAGATCGCGCAGGAGGAACTGTTCGCGCCCGTCGGGGTGGTGATGCCCTACACCGACCTGGACGAAGCGGTCCGCATGGCCAACGGTGTCAAGTATGCCCTCAATGCCAACGTGTGGGGCCCCACCCTCGACGCACTCGCGTTCGCTCGTCGTCTTCGGTCGGGCACCGTCACCATCAACGGCGGGGGCGGAATGCGCGGGGACGCCCCGTGGGGCGGACCCGGACACAGCGGCATCGGCCGCGAAGGTGGCGAAGAGGGATTCCGTGAGTTCTTCGAAGTCAAGCACATTCAGTGGCCTGTGTAACCGAACCAACGTCACGATCACCATCACAGCAACAAGAGGAAGAATCTGATGCCAACAATTGTCGAAGATCTCGCGGATTTCGCCGCCGGCGCCGAAGCACGGTCACTCCCGGGTGACGTGGTTGCCGAGTCCAAGCGGATTCTGCTGGACACCCTCGGCTGCGCGGTGGCGTCGCTCGGCGACGCGGGCGCGCGCCGGGGCATCGAGTACGGCCAGTTTCTCGGCGGGTCTGGTGGCCCGGCGTCGATTATCGGAACCGGTGTGAAGACGTCGGTACCCGGTGCGGCGTTCGCCAACGCCGAATTGGTCAACGCACTCGACCAGGACGCGGTCCTGCCGCCCGGTCACGTGACCCCCTACGTGGTGCCCGGCGCGTTGGCGACGGCAGAAGCTCTGCACTCCTCGGGCGAACGCCTGCTCACCGCGATCGCAGTGGCGCACGAGATGTCGTATCGCATCGGCAAGGCCACCGATTATCTACGCGACATCAAGGATGGTGTGGTCACCATCCCGAAGGTCATCGGCTACAGCAGCACGCTGTTCGGTGCGGCGGCCGCGATCGGCGTGGTCAAGGGGTTCGGCAACGACACGCTTGCCGATGCGCTCGGGATCATGGGCTCGACGATGCCGACCAACACCCAGCGGGCATGGATGATGCACGCGCCGTCGACGACGATCAAGTACCAGCTCGCCGGGGGGATGGCCCTGTCGGCGGTCACGGCCGCACAGCTGGCCGAACTCGGCCACACCGGTGACCGTCAGATGCTCGACGACCGCGAGTACGGCTTCCCCCGATTCATCGGGACCTCACGCTGGGAGCCGGCGCCGATCACCGCGGGTTTGGGGACGGAGTGGACCTTCACCCCGTTCCAGTCGTTCAAGCCGTATCCGCACTGCCGGGTGATGCACGCGCTGTTCGATGCCCTCACCGAGATCATCGAGGTCAACGACATCAAGCCCGACGAGATCGAGGCCATCAATGCCTGGGGTGAGAGCTTCGTGATGCAGCCGGTGTGGGTCAACGAGACCATCCGCAATCCGCGTGACGCGCAGTTCAGCATGACCCACGGCCTTGCCCTCGCCGCGCACCGGATTCCCCCCGGCAAGGACTGGCAGACCCCGGAAGCGGTCCTCGATCCGTCCGTCCTCGAGCTCACCACGAAGACGACGTTTCAGGAACACCCCGACTACACCGCGGCACTGGCGAGCAACCCGGCCGCACGCCGATCGCGCATCGAGGTCCACGCGCGCGGCACCCGGTTCACCGGCGAACGCGGCTACCCCAAGGGCAGTCCGTCCCCCGACCCGGTCACCTACATGACCGACGACGAACTGATCGCCAAATTCCGCCACAACATCGACGGAGTAGTGAGCGACGCGGTCGCGGACGCCGTCATCGAGGCCGTGTACGACCTCGAGAACGTCGACGACATCTCGACGATCCTGAACCGACTGCAACCCAACCCCACTGACTGATCGGATCGAAACACTGCGCTGCTCTTGCCGGAGAGTTCGACGGCAAGAGCAGCGCAGTGCTGTGTGGGCACTCGTTACAGTCCTTCCCGGGCTGCCTCTGCCAGCGGCTCCATTTCTCTTGCAGCGCCGAGTTCCCCGCCGAGTCAATGCTTCCCACACGCCGTCTTGGTTCGTCGAAATGGATGGTGTAGTAACAGCATCCGGTGCGGCGTTTTTCGTTCTATCTCATCGAACGGTTCAGTGTCTCGGAGGGTAATTCGCCGAACTTCTCGCGGTACTGTCGGGCGAACCTACCGAGGTGGAAAAAGCCCCACCGTGCGGCAGAAGCGCTCACCGATTCCGACCGACCCGTCGCCAAATCGCTGCGGACTCGATCGAGCCGCACCGAACGTACGTACTCACTGGGCGGCATTCCGACGGCCTGCTGAAATCCGAGCTGCAAAGCCCGCGCGGTCACGCCTGCCTTGGCGGCAAGGTCGGCGGTCGTCATTGCCTCGTCGGGGTGTGCGTCGATGAACTCGATCAGGTGGCGCACCGTTGGCGACCCAGCACGCGGTGACGGCCCGACGAGTGCTTCTGTCAGCTGGTTCGGAACGGTGAGCAGCAGTTGGGTCATGAGCGAAGATTCGAAATCGTGACGTGCGAGAGGCATCGTGGCAATCCCCTCCTCACGTGCGAGTTCTCGGTAGAGGAATTTCACGGCGGCGAGGAGCGACCTACCTGCTCCAGCGGCCGTATCGAAGGTTAAGTCGAAGCGAACTTCCTGCTTCTCCGGTCGGCCGAGCAACGTACCCGCATGGGTCTCCAGAGTGTCGATGGGCAGTTTCAGATGATACTGCGTTGCGTCCGCGCTCCAGTCGATCATCACGGGTGCATCGGGTACGAAGACCACGCCGTCTTGCCTCGCATCCAGGTTCCTCCGAACTCCCCGCTGCTCGACGACACTGCTGCCCTCTATCAAGAAGTTGACGTGATAGCAGGACTGCATCGGGGGGCCGTTGAGAATGGCCGCCGCCCCGTAGGACATGCGACCGAGCGTAAGGCGTCCGGACGAAATCGTGTCGAGACGAAAGTCGACTGGCTGCCGATCGTCCAAAGCCAATTCGTGGTTCGCAAAGGTCGTGGCTACGTGTCTGTGGGCGACGTCGGGATCGCCGGTTCGAAACTTCCGGAGTCTCGACGTCGCTGCTACCTGTAGCAAGGCCCTTCCCCTCCTCTGGTGACCCGTATCACACTTTATAAATATATTATGCCTTACCGAGGGAATGTGCCACCTTCGCTTCGCGGATACCGCGCCTTCGCTTCGAGGATTGTGACCCGCATCTCTCCTGCTTAGCGTTGTGAATCAGCGTTCTGGGACTAGACCGTCGCTTCCCACAGGAGGACTCAATCCATGTCAGAACCCACGCACGAAGCCCCAAGACTCGAAGTCGAGAGGCTCGCGAGAGAAGGGGCATGCCCCCGATGCGGGCAGGAGCAGCTGCGCGCGTATCCCGTCGTCGCCGAGACCGGCTGGCTCCACGTCGTCAAGTGTCAGAACTGTCTCCATTCCGTGGAGCGTGAGCGGTGGTCGCGTCTCGGACACATCCAGCTGCTCGCCGATCTCGTTTAATCGCAACCCTCTAGGAGTACGAAATATGATTGCAGTCGATGTAGGGGGCACCTTCACCGATGTCGTCGCATGGCGCGACGGCAAGATTCTGACCACCAAGGTGTCTACCGACTACACCGAGGTCGCGGGACCGGTGCTCGAGGGCGCGCAGCTGCTCGGAGTCGAAGGCTCGGATGTCTTCAACCACGCCAGCACGCACGGCCTCAACGCGGTCATCACTCGAAAGCTGCCCAAAATCGGATTCCTGACCACCGAGGGGCATCGCGACATTCTCGACATGGGACGCGTCTGGCGACCCGCAGATGCAATTCTCGATCCGCATTGGCGCCGCAGCTTCGGTGACGCATCGAGGCCGATCGTCGATCGATACCTCCGCCGAGGCATCCGCGAAAGGCTCACTTCGGATGGAAGCGTGCTTTTCGAATTGGACGAGGAGCAGGCCCGTGCTGAGTTAGAAGTTCTGCGTAGGTGCGATGTGACCGGGGTGGCGATCTGCCTCATCAATGCGTACGTCAACCCCGCCCACGAAATCCGGCTACGTGAGCTGGTAAGCGAGGTGCTGGGCGACGTCCCGTGCTCCATCTCCAGTGAGGTCTCGCCCCTCGCCAAAGAGTACGCACGCGCATCGACGACCGTGATCGACACCTTGATGAAAATCATCTACACCAAGTACTCGGCAAGCTTGGGAGAAGGGTTGACCGAGCTCGGCTTCACCGGCCAACTCAACTTCGCAGACTGCGCGGCGACCCTCGTTCCCGCCTCGCGCGCAATGGACCTGCCGTTCAGGATCGTGTTCTCGGGACCGGCCGCAGGCACAGTCGCATGCGCTCATTTCGGCGACCTCATCGGTGAAAACGACCTACTGTGTGCCGACGTCGGCGGAACCTCTTGCGACATCAGCGTAGTGACGGGCGGGGCTCCGTTCGTCAACACCAGTTTCGAACTGGAGCACGATCTGGTCGTCAACGCCCTCGCCAACGACATCTCCAGCATCGGCGCCGGTGGCGGAAGCATCGTCGCGATCGGACAGTCCGGGGAAGTTCTGGTTGGTCCCGACAGCGCACGGGCACAGCCCGGCCCCGCCTGCTACGGGCGGGGCGGCACCGTACCCACGACCACAGACACGTGTCTGATGATCGGAATCATCGAGCCGGAAGGTTTCGCGGGCGGCGAACTCGATCTCGACATCGCGGCCTCCGAGCGCGCGTTCGAAGGGCTCGACACCGACTTCAGCCTCGCACAGCGAGTCCGCTATGCGTACGAGATGGCGGTCAACAACATGGCCGAGGGCGTGTTCAATGTCGCCATCAAGAACGGTGTCGACCCGCGTGACTACAGCCTCGTTGCCTTCGGTGCAGCCGGACCGATGTTGCTACCCGCCGTTCTCGACACCGTGCATTGCAAGCAGGTGATCGTGCCGCCGAATCCTGGTCTGTTCTCGGCGATCGGTTTGTTGGCCGCCGACCAGGTGTTCACGGTCAACCGGAGCGCTTACCTGCTGCTGTCGCCGGACAAGGCATCGTCGATCGACGCCGTGTTCGCCGAGATGGAAGCTCAGCTCCGCGAACAGGTGGGTGATACCACCGCGGTGACCTTCCTCCGCAGCATGGACGCGCACCTTGTCGGTCAAAGTTGGGATACACCCTTTGTGCCGGTACCCGACGGGGTGATCGACGCAGACGCCGTAGCAACGATGGTGACCTCATTCCACGACACGTACGAGAGTCGCTCAGGCAACCGTTTCGAAGCCATGCCGGTCGAAGGCGTGACGTTTCGGATACGCGCCGTCGTCGAGACGTCGAAAATCGAATTCCCCCGGGTCCCCGCTCGCGGAGCCGACGAGCCCCTACTTCCAGTACGCACAACCACATTGCGTTTCCTCGGCGACATCGACGGAGGCGACGGCGCGCAAGAGGCTCACGTGTATGAGCGGTCGACGCTGCGCGCGGGTGATGTGCTTTCCGGCCCGACCATCATCGACGAGGGACTGTCCACCACACATGTGGGCGCCGGCCAGCAGGCGACTGTCGGCGAGTACGGCGAACTGATCATTCGGAGGAAATAACTATGTCCACTCTGACCGTCCCGGCCGTGTCGCCGGAATCGACTCGGCGACTCCGCGACCTCAGCGACAGCGAATTCAAGGACACTTACGGGTGCGACCGCTTCAGCGCATCCGTGATCTTGAACCGGCTCCGATACGCCGTCGAGCACATGTCCACCGGCTTCATGCGAGAGGCGTTCTCTCCGATCATCCGCGATTGGTACGACTTCGCGTGCACGATCAGTGGGCCGGCGGACCGGGACTACCCGATGGCCGTTGTGAGCAACAGCCTCGTCGTCTTCCTGGGAACGATGGGTGACGCGGTTCGCAACGCCGTCGATGAGTACGGTCCCGAAAATCTGCGCCCCGGAGATGTCCTGATCTGCAACGACCCCTACCGCGGAGGCAGGCACGTCAATGACGTCGCATTCACGCGCCCGGTCTTCGTGGACGGAAAAATCGTGTCCTACGTCAACCTGTGCGCCCACCAGTTGGACATGGGTGGCACGGTACCGGGCGGATTTTCGGCCACCAAGTCGAACGTCTACGAGAATGGCCTCGTCATCCCACCGATGTTGTTGTGGTCGGAGGACAAGCCGGTCCGATCCACCTTCAGTCTGATCTTCGACAACACCCGATGGGGGGGAATGCTGCTCCCGGACTTCAAGAGCATCTATCAGCAATTGAAGCTTGGGGAGCGGTTGATCCTGGAAAACATCGACCGCTACGGACTCGACTCCTACCTCGGGACACTCGACTATTCGTGCGACACGTCGGCCGAACGAATGCGCGACGCTATCGGACGCGTTCCCGACGGCGACTACGCCGGGTCTGCGCTGATCGATGCGGATGGATTGGATGACACCCTCGACTACACGGTCCGCGTGCTGGTGCGCAAACGAGGAGATGACATCGAGGTCGATCTGTCGGGGACCTCGGCTCAGGCGCGGACATGCATAAACTGCGGGGTACTCGATGCAAAGACTGCAGTGGGTGTCGCCTTGACCATCCTGCTGGATCCGAAAGTTCCGTTCACATCCGGAACCTGGCGCAACATCGACATCGCCGCTCCCGCCGGGACTATCGTCTCCTCGCTACCCCCGGACGGCGGCATCATGATGTTCTGGGAGGCATCGGGCGCGATCGCGTCGGCTATCTTCGATGCGCTCAATCCTGTTCTCGGAGTGCAGGGTGTGGGAGGAGACTACGGTTCCACCAATACCCACAATGCCTCTGGCGTGCGGCCGGACGGCACACCATGGACGAGCGCGACCCAATGCGGAGGGGAGCACGGCCCGTGGGGTGCATCGAAGGCCGGTGACGGCGACAGCTACACCGTGCTCCTGACCCTGAACAATCTCGACCCGGCTACCGAAACGATCGAACACGACTCACCGGTCGTCGTTCTGCGGAAAGAGCACGCGATCGACACGGGTGGCGCGGGTACGTTCCGAGGCGGAGCGGCGAATCTGAAAGATACTTTATGGCTGACGGCCGGCCAGCACTATTTGTCGCCCTTCCGGACGAAGAAGCCGAGCGGTGTCGGCGCCAACGGAGGCATGGCAGGACCGAACGGCGCGATGTGGCTATTTCCACCGACGACCGATGCTCCGGTGAAAGGCCTCGTCGATACCACCGACAGCGCGTACGAACACAGCGAACCGGTCGCCGGCGTTCTCAATCCGTCGACGCATGCGCTCGACCCCGAAAACGGCGAGTACAACTATTTCGCACGCCGGCAGGTCTGGGCGACCGCACCGAACACCATCCTGCGCTGTTTGACGAACGGAGGTGGGGGTTGGGGCGATCCCTTCGCTCGAGACCCCGAACGAGTTCTGGCCGACGTACGCAACGAGTACGTCAGCATTGATGCTGCTGCAGCACAATACGGCGTCGTCGTCGTCGGTGACCCACGCAACGACCCGGAAGGTCTGCGGATCGACGCCGCTGGTACCGATGCGCTACGTGGAAAGGCACAGTGATGAAGAGCATACTGTTCCCAGGTGATGGCACTACGGTGCTGCGGGAGATGCCGGAGCCGACACCTGGCCCTGGCGAGGTGGTCGTCAAGATCCGAGCCTCAGGGATGTGCGGATCGGATCTGCACTTCTACCACGGCAGTTTCGATTTCGACCACTCTGTAATCCAGGGACACGAACCGTGCGGAGAAATCTACGCAATCGGTGAAGGCGTCGCGCCCACCGCCGCAACGGTCGGCGACCGCGTCATGATCCACCACTACTTCGGTTGCGGTATGTGCAGGCGCTGTCGCGCGGGCTGGCCACAGATGTGTGAGACAGGTCAAGGCAAGACGATGGCCGTCCACGTCGACGGGGGACATGCACCGTTCGCAGTCGTACCGGTTTCTTCGATACTGCCGCTGCCCAGCGGAATGTCGTTCAAAGCCGGCGCGGCGATCGGGTGCGGTACTGGAACTGCATGGGGTGCGATCAAGCGACTCGGCGGAGTCAGTGACACCGTCACCGTTGTTATCGGCCAGGGTCCAGTCGGACTTTCCGCCACGATGTTTGCGGCTTCCATGGGTGCGACGGTCATTGGCGTGGACATCGATGCACGGCGGTTGGAGCGCGCGAAACACTTCGGTGCGGACGTCGTCGTCAACTCTCGCGAGGAATCGTTGCTCGACGTTGTCAGTGACTACACCGGTGGACGTTTGGCTGATGTCGTGATGGAGACGTCCGGGCGGGCGACCAAAGACGCGTTCAGCGTGCTGGGGACATTCGGCCGAGCGTGCTTTTCAGGATTGCCTGGTGAAGTGGAATTCACGACGCAAGCCGTATACAAGAAGCAGTGGACGGTCATGACCTCGTGGACCATGTCGTCCATCGAACAAGCGCGCTGCGCCGACTACGTGGTCTCCCACAATCTGCCGGTCGACGACCTTTATTCGCACCGTTGGACGATCGATCAGGCAGCCGAGGCCTACGAGTGGTTCGACAAGCAAGACGCGGGCAAGGGTGTCTTCGAGTTCGACTGATCCGTACCCGTCCGTATTCAGGCGACATCACAAGCGAACGCGGTAGAACTAGAAGGAGTCATTATGACTACACAAGAGGCGATTTCACCTCCCCGTCCCGATTTCATTGCGGGTAAGAAAAAGAATCTGATCGGCGGAAGGTGGGTCGACGCTGCATCCGGAAGAACAATAGATGTCGTCAATCCCGCTACCGGCGGGAAGATGTGCGAGATCGCAGCAAGTGACAGCACCGACATCGATCTCGCAGTATCGGCGGCGCGATCGGCGTTCGAAGGTGAGTGGAGTCAGTGGACTCCGCACCAGCGCCGCAAGTTGATGTTGAAGATTCACGATCTCGTTTTGGAGAACTTCGAGGAACTTGCTCTGATCGAAACCCTCGACATGGGTGCTCCGTTGTCGCGAACGAAGGGTCTCGCAGAGTGGACCTCGCAAGTTCTGCACTTCTTCGCTTCACAGTGTGGCGCCGGAACCGTAGCGACTCCAGAGAACTCGCTGCCAGGTGATTTCCTCACCCTTCGAAGCCTTGCCCCTGTAGGGGTGGTCGGTGGCATCATCCCCTGGAACGGGCCGTTGATCGGTCTGTGGTGGATTTTCGGTCCGGCGCTTGCCACCGGTTGTACCGCGGTCCTCAAGCCCGCCGAAGACGCATCACTCTCGGTGCTACGCGTGGCGGAGTTGATGTCGGAAGCCGGTCTACCCGACGGAGTGATCAACGTCGTGACCGGATACGGTCGAGACGCGGGACAGGCATTGGCGGAACATAAGGACATCGACCGAATCGCGTTCACGGGGTCCATCGGCACAGCCCAATCGATCGTCCGAGCCTCTGCGGGCAACCTCAAGCGTCTCCAGTTGGAACTGGGGGGCAAATCACCGGACATCGTCTTCGCCGATGCCGACCTGGACAAGGCCGTTCCTGGTGCGTCCATGGGCGTGTACACCAACAGCGGTCAGGTATGCGTCGCCGGCACACGCATACTTGTTCAGCGCTCGATACACGACGAATTCGTAGAGCGAATGACAGAATTCACGAAAACGATCAAGGTCGGAGATGGACTCGACCCGAACACTCAACTCGGCCCACTCATCTCACAACGGCAACTCGACCGCGTCATGAACTACATCGACATCGGCGGAGGTGAAGGCGCGCAGTTGGCCAGCGGCGGTAGCCGACTCGGTGGAGCCCTTGCGAACGGCTTCTTCGTGGAGCCAACCGTCTTCGCGGGTGCGTCCAACGAGATGACGATCGCGCAAGAAGAAATTTTCGGTCCTGTCGCATCGGTGATCCCATTCGATGAACCCGAAGACGCGCTTCGCATCGCCAACGACACACCCTTCGGACTGGCGGGCGGGGTGTGGACGCAAAACTTGGCTACGGCACACAAGGTCTCACGCGGAATCCATGCGGGCACGGTCTGGGTCAACTGCTACGGCGTACTGGATCCGGCCATCGGGTTCGGCGGCACAAAAATGAGCGGGTACGGCTGGAAGGGCGCCAAAGAGCATGTCGAAAGCTACCTCTACCCGAAAGCGGTCTACATCAACCTCGGTTGATGGGGTAAAGATGTAGTCCGATCAGGCTGCGGCTTCTGCCGAGGAATCAGGCCCGCCGACGCATCCGCCGTCGGCGGGTCTGATTCATCGAACCGCCGGCGCAAACTCCGCCGGAGAAGTGGAAGCTGAATGCCGAATCGCAGGGCCCAGTGTCGTCACCCGTCCCCCTTTCGGACGATGCGCAATACGAACAGCGGCAGATGCACGCAGCGCGGCAATGGGCTTCACTGTCAACAGCCCGATGATGATTTTCCCAGCTACGACCCCAGGTTCTGTTCACCGGAATGAGGTAACCATTCAAATGATGATCGAGCACCATCAGCATTTTATCGGTGGAAAGCTAGTCGAATCACACTCCGCTGGTCGCATCGAAGTGATTGACCCGGCCACGGAGCAGGTCATCGGGACGATCGCCGACGGTGACGCCCGTGACATCGCAGCAGCCGTCGGAGCGGCCGAAGCGGCCGCACCCGCTTGGGCGGCGTTGAGCGCGGCCGAACGCGCGACCGTGTTGCGGGCGATTGCCGATGCCTTCGAAGCGCGGATGGATGAGATTTCAGCACTGGTCACCAGGCAGAACGGAACCCCGATCTCGATCGCCCGGGCCATGCAGTCCCAGGTGCCCGTGGTTTACCGCTACTTCGCCGATCTCGCCGACGTCTTCGAACCAGAGGAACTGGTGGAAACCGCCAGTGGTGATGCGATCGTACGGCGAGAGCCGGTCGGCGTAGTCGGCGCGATCATCCCGTGGAATGGTCCGCAGCCATTGACCGCCTGGAAGCTGGGTCCGGCCTTGGCAGCGGGCTGCACGGTGGTGATCAAGCCGGCGCAGGAGACATCGCTCGATGCGTTCTTGTTCGCCGAGATTCTCACCGAGGCGAACGTACCCGACGGCGTAGTCAATATCGTCACCGGAGGACGAGAAACGGGCGCGGCCTTGGTTGCCGATCAAGGCGTTCGAAAGATCGCATTCACCGGTTCTACCCGCGCGGGTCGGGCAATCGCCGCAGAATGCGCAGCCCAACTCAAACGCGTGACTTTGGAACTGGGCGGCAAGTCCGCCGGAATTCTTCTAGACGATGTCAACCTCGATGAATTCCGGCCGCTCGTATTGTCGGCGTGCTCGCCGAACACCGGCCAGACCTGCCGCGCACTGACCAGAGTGCTGGTGCCCTCGTCCCGTCACGATGAGATCGTCGAAATGCTCACGGAGACGCTGAGCTCGATCCCACAAGGCGATCCCAGCGATCCGGTGAACTTGTTCGGGCCGTTGGTCAATGCCCCCCAGCGTGAGCGGGTCGAGTCGTACATAGCTCTTGGCCGCGCGGAGGGCGCCACTGTGGTTCTGGGTGGTGGGCGGCCCGAAGGTCTCGAGCGGGGCTATTACGTGGAGCCGACCATCTTCACCGACGTCACCAACGACATGCGCATCGCGCGTGAGGAGATTTTCGGCCCGGTACTGGTAGTGATGTCGTACGAGACGGTCGACGAAGCTGTGGCGATCGCCAACGATTCCGAGTATGGCCTGGGCGGTGGGGTGTTCTCCTCAGATCGTGAGAAGGCCACCGAGGTGGCGCGGCGGATCGTGAGCGGAAGCGTGGGGATCAATACCGCGACACTGCCGATCGAAACCCCGTTCGGTGGGGTGAAGAATAGCGGGATGGGTCGCGAGCTCGGCCCGCAGGCACTGGACGCCTATCTCGAGTACAAGACCCTGTTCCGCGCCAAGTGACGATTCGGCGGGGGAGCGGTCGAGGTCGCCCCCACCGTCGTCGGGAAGCTTCGGGGCCGTGCAAACGCGTCAGCGGCGCAGCCAATACGCCACCGCTTCGGCGCGGTTGCCGGCATCCAGCTTGCGCAGGATGTGCGTGATGTGGGTCTTGACGGTGCCTTCGGAGATCGTCAGGCGGCGGGCGATCATGCGATTGTTGTCGCCGGCAGCCATCCGCTCGAGTACTTCGACTTCGCGGCCGGACAGGCCGTAGGAGGAATTCTGCACACTCGGAGAGACTGCGCCTCCGGTGAGGTCGGACAGTGTGGTGGTCAGCGCCGACACTCGTTCCAGCACGGTAGCCCGGGCCAGCGCGTGGCCGAGGCCTTCGCCGAAAAGGTTGAGGATTGACTGATCGGTGTTGTCGACTGGACGACGTGCATAGTGGGCGTCGGCATGGACCAAACCCATGACCCGCCCGCCCACGTTGATCGGCGCGACGCCGTAGGACGTGCACCCGGATATCGCCACGAGTGTGCGATCCACCCTGGGGTTGTCCTGTACGTCGTAGACGAGACCGGGTTCGCCACGGTCGACGACGTCCGACTCCACCAAAGTGCCGTCCAAGGCCGGCGGATGTTCTCGTCCGGCGGCCACCATTTCCTCGGCGAGGCGAGGGTCCTTCTCGATGACCATCGTGTGCAGATTCCAGCGCCCGCGTTCCACAGTGGAGATCAGGGCGCGATCGAAACCGATGGAGATCACTTCCTCAGCGGCGCTTTTGAGTAACTCGTCGACGGTCTTGGCGGACTGTAATCGTACGAGGGAGCGGTGGATCGACCGCATCACTTCGACGTTCGCCGCCACACGCGACTCGTCGATGCGGCTTTCGAGAGTGCGGACGGTGCCGAGCAGTGAAGTCAAGCAACTAATTCTGCCAGGAGGAGTCGTGGGCGGAAGCTGGGTGAGCTCGCCGAGCGTGGCCGTCCACACACGATCGAGTAATCGTTTCGCCGATCCTGTGGACATCGCCCCGTGTTCGATGAAGGGGCGGTCGAGGACCGCCTCGGCATGCGTGCCCACTGACCGGACCTCTGCGGACAGGTCAGTGGACAGTATGCCGTCGTGAACGGGGCGGATATCACTCAGTCGCATGACCACAGCCTCCACGTCGTCTCGGGAGTGTGTTTCATATCACGGATCATATACTATACGCGATTTGGAACATCGTCCGTAGGTCGTACTGAAGATCGAACCCACGGCAGATGTCGACAGGTGTGTCTGGCTTCACACTGGTTGCCACCACTTCGCGCTCCGGCCCGCCACCGCTCGCTTCCCGCCAATACCCGAACTGCGTGCCATCGCCGGATTTGGAGACGTACATGACCGACGAACAGCTGATTGCCAAGTTCCGGCACAACGTCGACGGGGCGGTATCCGATGCGGCCGCCGAACGATCGTCGAGGCCCGTCTCCGATCTGGAGAACGTCGTGGACGTCGCAGTCCTGCTTGACCTGACGAAACCCCGTCGCTGAGCCACGCCCCACCCACAGACCAGGAGATGACATGACCGCAGCCCTTACCGAGCGACCCCGGGTCTCGCTCCGGGCCAGGATCGGGTCGTTCGACCAGGCGTACCTGGTCCTGGCGATCACCTTGGTACTGGTACTTGTCGGCGGTGCCACCACCAAGAACTTCCTCACCACGGGGAACTTGAGCACTATCCTCAATCTTTCCGCTGCGTTCGGCATCATGGCGGTCGGGCAGGCGATTGTAGTGATCGGAAAGGGCCTCGACCTGTCGATCGCGGGAATCGGCCTCGGCTGCGCCCAGGCCACCCTCGCGCTGATAAACCAAGGGTGGGGACAGTGGCAGGCCGTCGGGGCGATGATTTTGCTCGCGGCGTTCATCGGATTGGCCAACGGTGTAATCATCGCCTTTGTCGAGGTTCCGGCGTTATTCGTCACGCTGGCCACCGGAATGCTGGCGATAGGGGGGATCGGAATACTGATCCTCGACCAGAACGTGTACACAGTTCCACCGGACTCTGTGCTGGCCGGGCTGAGTGGTACCGCGTTCTGGTCCGTTCCGCGGCCAGTGCTGATCGCGGCGATCATCTTCCTCGCGGCATGGCTGTTCATCACTCTTACAACACCGGGCCGGCTCATCCGGGCGATGGGCGACAACTTCGCCACTGCCCGGTCCTCCGGCGCCCCGGTGCGTCCTCTGCAGGTGCTCACCTACGTACTGTCCGCGCTGCTGGCCGCGTTGGCCGGATTCGTCACCGTCGCAATCCAGGGCAGTATCCAGACCACGTCCAGCTCGTTCGACCCGATCCTGTTCACCGCGTTGACGGTGGTGGTGATTGGCGGTGTCTCGTTGTCGGGTGGTCGCGGAACTGTCCTCGGAGTGCTGGCCGGTGCGCTATTCGTCGGAATATTGAACAGCCTTCTGGTCATGCATGGACTGTCCACTGCGGTCCAGGACCTCATCCGGGGAGCGGTTCTGCTCGGTGCCATCGGCTTCGACGCCTGGCTGCATCCACGCAACGACGAGACCGACAAGTCTGGTGAGCTCTGACGCCACGCCGGCGTCGCTCCCCGAACATCATCCCAACGTAGGAGAACCACATGTCATCACACAGGAAGTGGACAGCTGTCAGTGCGGTGCTGCTCGCTGCCGGCATGATCGCCGGCTGCACAGTGAACACCGGTGCCGGGGCCGGAACCGGCGGTGAGCGAGGCGACGGGCACGGCTTCAGTGCCAACGTCGAGTTGCTACCGGCACGGCAGAAAGTGCAGGACATCATGCAGGGCAAACGGGTCGCATTCGTTCCGATGCTCTACAAGGGGTATCAGCTCACCGAAAACTGGGGCACGTCGCTCACACGCTCGCTCGAGGCCTCCGGAGCCCAGGTCACCATTCACGATCCGAATTTCGACCCCGATCGTATGCTGGCGATCCTCAACGACATCATCGCGCGGAAACAGGCCGATGTGATGGTGCTGCAGAGTTCGGCGCAGGGCCTGTTGGACAACGTCATTGAACGTGCAGCGCAGGCGGGCATCTACACCGTGGTGTTGAACATGATGTCCACCCGGCTCAGCGACGCGTTCGTCGGCGTCGATGTATACGGTGCAGCGCAGGCGATCACCAAGCGGGCCGTGGAGGATTGTAATGCCCGCGGCACCACGAAGAAGCTGTCGATCATCGACGGCATGGGCAATGACCCGGCGTCCCTGCTGTGGAACGCCGGAATCAAGGATGTAGCCGAGCACGAGGGCTACGAGGTACAGGTCAGCCATTCACAGTTCGACAATTCCAAGGCGCAGGCAGCGGCCGAGGCGGCGATGCAGCAGAACGGCAACGATCTGTGTGGCTTCCTGGTCACCTTCGACCTGAACGCAGTGTCAGTCGGCCAGACAGTGAAGGCCGCCGAGAGCCGTAGGCAGATTCAGCCCGCCGCGATCGGGGTTTACACCCTGGATGCGAACTCGGCGACCTGCGAGGAACTCAGACGCGGCACGGTTACCGCCACAGCGGCGTACGACGTTCAGGGAATCGGGGCTGCAGGCGCGGTAGCGGTGCAGAACCTCCTGATCAACGGCGCGCCCGCGGGGAGCCGCCACGACGTGGGCTACGTCTCGTACCACGTCGTGGACGGCAAGACCGCCGACGAGACGACCATCGCCTGCTACCGGTCCAACTAGGAGTCGACGAATGACGACGACCACGCTCCGCCGCGGACCCAATCCGCTTCGCCGGGGAATTGACGCCTACCGGATGACCGGGGGCCGGGCCTCCGATCGGATCGCCCGCTACCGCACCGTTTCTGATCTGTTCGAGAAACGCTGGATGGAGGGAGCGGTGCCGTTGGTGCTGGCACTGTTGCTGTGTTTCGTAGTGATCGCCACGACGGATGTGGGCACCGCGAACGCACCGCTCGCCATCGACGACGTCGCCGAATGGGGATTGCTCGCCATCGGTCTGACGGTGGTGCTGGTCGCCGGCGGCATCGATCTTTCCATCGGTTCCATAGTCGGTCTGTGCTCGATGTTCGCATTGATCTCCGACCGGGTCTGGTACTGGCCGCCGGGATGGGTGATCCCTGCGACCGTGGTTCTCGGTGCGTTGCTCGGTTCGGTTAACGGGTATCTCATCGCCTTCCTGCGTATGCGGCCGTTCATCACCACCCTGGTAACGCTTATTGCATTCGGTGGCGCAGCAGTGGCCCTGCAGAACGCGCACACCACCCAGATTGGGATCGCGCGCCCGGCGCTGGTGTGGGACGCCATCCCCTACGGCAAGATCATTGGCATCCCGACAGCGTGGTTCACGTTCCTGTGCGTGCTCGTTGTCGCGCACGTGATGCTTACTCGTTCGCGCTGGGGATGGTGGGTCACCGCCACCGGATCCGACCGCCGGTCCGCCCGCCGCAACGGCATCCCCGTGCGCGCGGTGACGTTCTGGGCCTACGTGCTTTCCGGGTCGATGGCGGGCAGCGCCGCCATTCTGACCACGGCCCGGCTGAGTCGCACCGATGCGGCGATCGGACGCGGTTGGGAACTCATCGTGCTTACCGCCGTTGTACTAGGCGGAGTCAGCCTCAAGGGAGGTCGCGGGTCGGTCCTGCGTGCCACCGTCGGCGTCATCGTCGTGGCCGTCATCCGGCAGGCAACCATCGCCGAAGGACTCGATTTCAACTACTACACGGTGATCCTCGCCGCAGCACTGCTCGCCTTCACCATTCTCGACCTGCAATGGGGAAAGTACCGTCGACGTGCGGTCGAGAAGCTCAAGATCGATCCCGCGCGCGTGCGACTCGGTCCGCTGACCGATGTTACGGCGCCAGGCACCGTCTGGACCCCGAACTGCGCGTTGACCGACGCACCGCCTGTGGGACTTGGCAGGATCCGGGGCGCCGAGGCGTGTGCCGTCGACCCCGAGGGCAACATCTACGCCGGTGACCAGCGCGGCTGGGTGTGGCGCTTCCGGGGACCGGACGACACCGAGGGCGAGATCTTCTCGCGAACCGGAGGCTTCCCTTGCGGGCACGCATGGGACCGGGAGGGACGGATGCTGGTGGCGGTCGGTGGCATGGGCGTCTATCGCATCGACGCCGACGGAGAGCCGCAGATGGTGGCGAACCGAGTCGCACGGAGCCCGCTGTCGTTGGTTGACGACTCCGGTCTGCGTGCTGTCGACGATCTGGACGTGGCACCCGACGGATCGATCTACGCCTCGGACTTTTCTATCCGCAACAATTCCACCGACTTCCTCCTGGAACTTGTGGAGTTCCGCCCGAACGGCCGGCTGATCAAAATCGCTCCGAACGGGAAGGCGGAGGTCGTGGCCTCGAACTTTGTGTTCCCGAACGGTGTATGCACCGCGCACGACGGCGAATCGATCCTCGTCTCCAGCACGGGGTTGTGCCGGGTCGATCGGCTGTGGATCTCCGGACCGAAAGAGGGCGTGCTCGAGCCGGTGCTGGAGAATCTGCCGGGCTATCCGGACAACATTCACCGCTCGTCGGACGGAAATTACTGGATGCCGCTGGTGGCGTTGCGGACTCCGATGTCGGATCTGCTCAACCGCTATCCGGAGGTGCGGCGGCGGATGACGCGCGAGGTCTCGCTGGACAACTGGATGGTGCCGCAGCTCAACGTCTCCTGCATCGTCAAATTCTCCGACAAAGGAGAGATCATTGCCGTCAAGTGGGACAAGAGCCTGAAAAACTATCCGATGGTGACAGCCGCGACCGAGCGGGATGGCTACCTCTACTTCGCCGGCGTCTCGAACAACCGGTTGGGCCGACTCGAGCTCGACCCCGACGAGGTCGGCACTATCGACACCAATCTGGTGCCCGGCACCTTCGGCACCCGGACCGCCGCGGAGGTGGGCTCATGAGTTCGGTCCTGGACACCATCAAAGAGTGGATCAATCCGGACAGGGCGCGGCATCGGTCGGTGCCCCGGATGGAGACCGGCCTCCGCCCGAACCTGCGCCTGGACGAGGCCGAGGAGCTGCTTGCCGCCGGTGTGCACACTCCGGACGACATCACGGTCACCGAGGACGGCACCGTCGTACTTTCCAGCGGATGTGAGCTGCTGCGTTGGGAGCGAGACGATATCTGCTTGATCGCCCGGTGTGCCGCGCGCATCGCCGCGGTCACGACGGTCGGGAACGCGGTGGTCGCGGCCGTCGAAGGCGTCGGTCTGGTCACGGTCGACGCGAGCGGTGCGGTGACCCCGCTGTGTGCCGACCTAGCGGTCGCGCGCGGTGTCACCGCGCTGACCGTCGTACCCGGAGGAGACCTGCTGGTCACAGTCGGATCCACTACCGCCGATGTGCGCGGCGATTGGGCGCGCACCTTGCTCGCAGGCGACGCGTCGGGACGGATCGTGCGGGTGCGGGACGGTGCCGCCTCAGTGGTCGCTGCAGGGTTGGCCTGGCCCTCCGGGATTGCCCCCAGCGGCGACGGTCAGGTGATCGTGGCAATGAGCCTGACTCACCGCCTGGAGATCCGGTCGCTGAGCGATCCGAGCGAGCCGGTCCTATCCATAGCTACCAACCTACCGGTGTACCCCGGACGAATCGTCGCCGTGCCGGATGGCCACTGGGTGGCTGCGCCGTACCCGCGAAACCGGATCACCGAGATGCTCCTCGATGAGCGGCCACTGCTTTCGGAGATGGTCGAGACGATCAATCGGGAGGAGTGGTTCGTCCCGCAGTTGCGCAGCGGGAGTCTGTTTACCGAAGCGATGCAGATGGGGCAGTTGCGGGTGCTCGGCCAGGTAAAGGGCTGGGCGCCCGCCAGGTCCTGTGGCGTGGTGTTCCGGCTCGACGACACCGGGCGCATCGCGGAGAGCGCACATGCCCGGGTGGACAGTCCGCGGCACGGAGTCACCGGCGTGGCCGTCGCTGACGGCCAGGTCGTGACCGCATTGCACGGTCACGGCTCAGTTCTGCGACTGCACACCGACGAGACTGCACAGGAGGGGCGCTCATGACCGAGCACAGCACTGACCTCGACATCACCCCCGTTATCCGACTGACCGGTGTCAGCAAGCGCTATGGCGGGACCTTCGCGGTTCAGGGTGTCGACTTCGACGTGCGCCCCGGTGAGATCCACGCGCTGCTGGGAGAGAACGGCGCTGGCAAGTCCACGATGGTGAAGATCATCTCGGGAGCTATCACCCAAGATGCGGGCACTCTCGAAGTCGAGGGTGCAGAGCGGCGCTTCGCCGCGCCGCGGGACTCCACCGAGGCCGGGGTGGCGATGGTCTACCAGGAGGGTTCGCTCGTCGAATCCATGACAGTGGCGCAAAATCTGTTCCTCGGGGACGAGCGGGCATTCAACGACTTCGGGACTCTGAATGTGGTCGCCCGCGAACTGCTCGAATCGCACAACTTCCACATCCGGCCGGATGCCGAGGCTGGTGCGCTGGGCATCGGGCAAAAACAGATGGTGGAGATCGCGCGGGCCGTGCACCGCAATGCCAAAGTGGTGATCCTGGACGAGCCCACCGCATCGGTGACCCCGGAGGAGCGCTTGCAGTTGTTCATGTCGATGCAGAGTCTTCGTCGGCGCGGCATCGGGGTCGTTTTCATCACCCACATGTTGGATGAGGCATTCGAGCAGGCGGACCGGATTACCGTCCTGCGGGACGGGGTGGTCCAGGGCACCTTGAATCGCTCAGAGTTCGGTCACGACCGGGTGGTGAAGATGATGGTCGGCCGCACCGTCGAGATGGGCCGAAAGTCGTCGAGCCGGAGGCCGGACATCTTTCCTTCCCTCCAGGTCGAGGATCTCACCCTGCTGCCGGCAGTTCGCAGCATGTCCTTCTCCGCCTACGGCGGCGAGATCCTCGGCTTGTACGGGCTGGTGGGGGCGGGGCGTTCGGAGGTCGCACAGATCATCAGCGGTGTGGTCAAGCGTCGGCACATGCGTGGCGGCACGGTGTGGCTGGGTGGCGAGCGGGTCCGTTTCCGCACCCCACGGCACGCTCGAAAAGCTGGGATCGTGTACATCACTGAGGATCGGAAGGCATCCGGCTTCTTCGGTCACCTGACCATCTCGGAAAACATCTTCCTCGGGTATCTGTGCAGCGCGCTGCGTCTGCCGCTGTGGTTCCGTCCCAGGTTGGGCCGGGCGATCGCGAAGAAATTCGTCGAGCAGTTCGAAGTCCGGACCCTGGCTCCGAACAAGGCTGTGGTGGAGGAGCTCTCGGGTGGAAACCAGCAGAAAGTCGTGCTGGCCAAGGGGCTGACGCGCAAGCCGCGGGTGGCGATCATCGACGAGCCCACCCGCGGTGTGGACCTGGG
Organism: Rhodococcus sp. USK13; assembly: GCF_018343855.1. Taxonomy (NCBI): domain Bacteria; kingdom Bacillati; phylum Actinomycetota; class Actinomycetes; order Mycobacteriales; family Nocardiaceae; genus Rhodococcus; species Rhodococcus sp. USK13. The sequence goes on from NZ_CP069242.1 coordinate 4,089,215, forward strand.
TACCATCCCCGAGATTCACGCCATGATCCGCGCCCTCGCTGACGAAGGTGTTGCCGTGATCGTGATCTCGTCATACATCCCAGAGATCCAGGCCCTCTCGGATCGTGTGCTAGTCGCCCGCGGGGGCAGCATTGCGGCGGAATTCTCCCCGGACGAGGCCGACGAGGAGAGCCTGATGTTCGCCGCCGCGCATTAGCGGTAGTCCGGCAACAAATCGGGATACAGAAACCAAATGATTGCAGAAACCAAAGGAGTACCAGATGCGTGGAGTGATCTTCAAGGGCGAGCGGGTTCTCGAGATCCAGGACTTCCCGGATCCCCACCCCGGCCCCGACGAGGTGGTGCTCGAGATGAAGGCATCCGGAATGTGCGGCAGCGACCTGCATTTCTACCGGGCGCCCGCTGGGCAGGCGCTTGCCGCGTTCGGCATGGTTGGTGACGACGCCGGATTCATCGGGGGACACGAACCGTGCGGGGTGGTCGTCGAGGTCGGTGCCGCCATCGATCCGAGCGTGATCCGTATCGGTGACCGGATGATGGTGCACCACTACGACGGGTGCGGGTTCTGTGACAATTGCCGCACCGGCTGGCCTCAACTGTGCGATCGCGGCAACGTGATCTACGGCGCGACCGCCCACGGCGGGCACGCGGACTACATCAAGGTGCCCGCTCGCACCCTGGTCCGGCTGCCCGATGAGCTGAGTTTCGCGGCTGGCGCGGCGATTTCGTGCGGCACCGGTACCGCCTTCGGGGCGCTGGTGAGGATGAACGTGAATGCGAAGGATTCGCTGGCGGTATTCGGGCAGGGGCCGGTCGGCCAGGCGGCTGTGCAACTCGCCACCGCCATGGGCGCCGAGGTGATCGCTGTGGACGTTGCAGCCGAGCGGGTGGCCCGGGCACGGGAATTTGGTGCGGTGCACACCATCAACTCGGCCGAGACCGACCCGGTCGTGGCGATCAAGGAACTCACACGCGGCAAGGGCGTGGTCAAGGCGTTGGACTGCTCGGGGGCGCCCGCCGCGCGCGCGGCGGCCGTGAAGTCCACCGCGAAATGGGGCAGCGTCGCGTTCGTCGGAGAAGGTAGCACGGTTACCCTGGACGTCAGCCCCGACATGATTCGGAAGCAGCTCACCATCATGGGCTCGTACACCTTCTCCACGGTGGGCCAGGCCGACTGTGCGAAATTCATTGCGCGACAGGGAGTCGAGGTCGACAAAGTATTCACCGACCACTGGCGGCTGGACGACGCGGTCGACGCGTACCGAAACTTCGATATGCAAACCGGCGGCAAGGCAGTAATCGAATTTTGATTGCCCGTAACGACTGTTCGCAACCAAACAATATGTTTGATGTATGAATGGTATAGGCGCACGGTAAGGCGCTATCGGGTCGCCGGCGTTACGGAGGCGGCCACATTTGCCGCGAATTCGAGGCGGCTCATCCGGTTACATCCATTCGAAGGAAGCCATGAACAAATCTCGGTCGCAGAAGGGCAGTTTCATGGTGCTCGTGATCTGCTTCATTACGATCCTCGCCGACGGGTTCGACCTGATCATCTTCGGCGCTACCCTGCCGTCGTTGATGCAACAGTGGGGCCTGAGTAAGGCGGCGTTGGCCAATGTTCATAGCATGACGCTGGCGGGCCTGATGGTAGGTTTCCTCGTCGCTGGTCCATTGGCTGACCGGTACGGCCGCCGCATCGTGCTGATCGCTGGCGGCTCGTGGTTCTCGGTGTTGTGCGCGCTGTGCGCCCTCGCTCCGAACTTCACCACCTTCGGAGTCGCCCGCGTGCTCGCCGGGCTCGGTCTGGGCGCGGTGGTTCCGTCGGCGGTCGCGCTGGCGAACGAGTTCGCGCCGCCGAGTCGTCGGCAGCTGTTCAACGGCATCACGCTGACCGGCTATGCGGTAGGCGGGATTCTCACCACGGTGGTCGCGCTGGCGGTCATCCCCGGCGCCGAGGCGATCAAGGCCTCGAACCCACCGGACGAGAGCTGGCGTGCCATGTACGGACTCGCGGCGACCTTCCTGCTGGTGATCCCATTCATGTGGCGGCGGCTACCCGAGTCACCGAGTTTCTTGATCGCGCGTGGTCGCGACGACGAGGCGGCCGCCGTCGCGCGCCGATTCGGAATGGATTTCGATCGGATCGTGGCCGACCAACGCGCCCATGAAGAGACGGGCGCGGGCGGCGGCTACCGGCTCCTGCTCTCGCCCAAATACGTGGTGGCGACGGTGATCTTCACGCTGATCATGTTCTGCACCCAGGTGCTGAGCTACGGCCCCAACACGTGGCTGCCCAGCATGACCAAGGAGATGGGTTTCGGCGGTATGCAGGGCATGCTGGCGCTGATGATGCTGCAAATCGGTGCGGCGGTGGGGACCATCATCGGCGCGATCCTGATCGACCGCGGCGGCGCGACGCAGACCATCGTGCCGTACTTCCTACTGGGTGCGGTGGCGCTGGGCGCGCTGGCCTACGGCACCGAGTTGGGTGTGGTCGGCATCTTCATCGCTGCGTTCTTCGCCGGGGTGGGCACTATCGGTACCAGCACACTGATGTACGGAGTGATTGCCGCGCATTACCCCGCATCTAGCCGCAGCTCGGCGATCGGATTCACATTGGGCATCGGTCGTCTGGGGGCGATTCTGGGTCCCCAGCTCGGGGCGATCTTCGCGACCCCGCGCAGCGGCCTTATTGCGTTCATGGTGCCTTCGATCGCTGGTGCCGCATTGGTGGGAGTGCTCGCGCTGGTGCAGCGAGGCCGGACGATCGACAGCTTGCCGACTGAGGCGATGGACACGTCGCCGCGCACCTCTGCATCGGCCTGAGTCGACCGCGGAACCGAGCTGAGTACGAGATGACTCCTGCGGAACGGCCCCGGAGGCCGGCCGCAGCGAGACGTTCACTGCCGCTGCGGTCCACGACGCCTTGCGAATCGACGGAGATCACCATTTGACTCCTGGAAGCCCGGTCACGTACATGACCGACGACGAACTGATCACCAAGTTCCGCCACACCATCGACGGAGCCGTGAGCGACGCGGACGCAGACGCCGTCATAGACGCCGTGTACGACCTCGCGAACGTCGACGACATCTCGACCATCCTGAACCGATTGCAGTCCAACCCCGTCGGCTGATCGGATCGCAACACAGCGCCGCCCTTGCCGGAGACTTCGACGGCAAGGGCGGCGCAGTGGTATGCAGGCGCTCGCTACAGCCCTACCCCGGCTTCCTTTGCCAGCGGCTCCATTTTCTGGCAGCGCCGAGTTCCCTCGCGGTCAATCCTCCCCACACGCCGTGTTGTTCGCCGAAACGGATGGCGTACTGGCGGCATTCGTTGATAACCGGGCACCGTCGACAGATGTTCTTCGCGATCCTCTCGCGCTGGAGTTGCGAATTCTTTTTGTCCTCTTCGAGGTAGAAGACGGTGATATCCATACCGCGGCAACGCGCGCGCAACCGCCATTCTTCCGGGGTTACTTCCGGTGCGGCGTGCGGTGCACTCACTGGACACGCTCCGATCGCTCGACGAGAATAGAAAACATAATATATTAAAAGGCGAGGGCGGTCAACCAGCCGGTGAGTAGCTGTCGCGCTCGGGGTGCCCGGCGACAGACGTTTGTGCGCAGTACTTCTGTCGACCGACAGAAGTACTGCGCACAGTTCGGAGCCTCCCTGGGTATCGGTTACTACCGGTGTATCAGTGGGAGACGCGGAGGCGCTCGCGGTCACGCGCCGGGTCGGCGAGAATCAGCGCGAGAACCGCGACGACGGCACCCACGATGCCCAGGCACTGGAATGCCGCCTGGTATCCGTCGATCTTCGTGGCCGAGGCGTCGACGACGATCCCCATCGACCACGGCCCGATGATCCCGCCGATTGCCTGGATCGCGAAGAAGGCGCCGATGACCCCGGCTGTCTGGCGCGGCGGGCACGTCGCGATCACCGCGGCATTGAGCAGGGGGAATATTGCGACCACCAGGCCGTATGCCACCGACACCGCGCAGACCGCAAGGAGCGGAGAGCCGAGGGCAGGCAGGCTCAGCAGCAACACACCGGCGACGATGACGCCGACGCAGGGCACGACCACGCGGACCAGCCGGATTGACAAGCCGCGGCTGATCCCACGATCGCTCAGCCAGGACCCGCAGACCAGTGTCGCGAGCCCGACGAAGCTCGGCGCCGCGAACAACGTGCCCGACTCGAGCCGCGAGTATCCCAAACCCTGCTCGAAGTACGAAGGCAACCAGGTGAGCACAACGGTCATGAGCGCGTAGGCGCTCATTGCGACGAGGACGGCGGACACGAAGGTCTTCGATGTGAGCAGGCGCTTCCAGGCGACCGCGGGCTCGCTGTCGGTGATGTCTTCCATGGATGTGTGCTTGCCACCCACGGTATACGGGCCGGGACGCCAGGTCAGTAGCCACGGGATGCACCACAGCGTCGTCGCGAACGCCAGCACGATGATGGCTGCCCGCCATCCGTACTCGGCCACCACGAGCGCGAGGATCGGGACGACGGCCATCTTGGCGAGCATGCTTCCGCTGATGATGAGTGCGCTCGGTAGTCCCCGCTTCGCGGGCGCATGCCACGAGTAGGCGGCGGTGTGCAGTAACGCGGACGTCGGGCCCTCCGTGAGGCCGAGAAGCATCCGGCTCGCGAGTAGCACGGCGAACGTCGACCACACGACGAGCGGCAGCATGACGACGCCCCACAGCACGGCGATAATCGCGATGGACCACCGGAGGGCGAGGACCTTGTTGATCGGCCCCGCGAAGAAGCCGCCGAAGCTGAACGCGAGGAAGAACATGCTGCCGGTGAAGCCGATCTGTGACGCGCTGAGCCCGAGGTCCTCACTGAGCGGTTGGGCGATGAGGCCGAACACCGCCTTGTCGGACGCGTTCATCAGGTAGAGCACCACGAGCATTCCCGTGATGCCCCACGCCGTCAGCTTGCGCGGTTCGGTTGCCGGTTCGGACCGCGGGACTTTCGTGGGCACGGGGTCGGCCACGAGGTGTTCTTCAGTGTTGTTCACGTAAGGGTGTCCTTCAATCTTGTCGTCGAGATCACGCCATCAACATCCTGTGTTGTACATCATATACTATTCACCTAGTCGCCCGGTGGTGCAATACATCAGGCACAAAACATCGGCAGTTGCGTGCATAATATATTTCTCCTATTGTGAGGATACGCACTGCAGCGACCGAGGGTCGTACTCTCCGTCGCTCGAGAGAAAGGACGTCACATGCCGGGTCTGTACTTCGAGGAATTCGCACCGGGAATGGTCATCGATCACGAGGTGCGCCGCACCGTGACCGAAACCGACAACGTCATGTTCAGCACGATGACCTTGAACATGGCGCCACTGCACCTGGATGCGGAGTACAGCAAGAACTCCATCCACGGGCAGCGTCTGGTGAACAGCCTGTTCCTCCTCGGTCTCGTTGCCGGTATCTCGATGCACGACACCACGTACGGGACCACCCTCGGCAACCTCGGCTTCGACTCGATCAAGTTCCCGAAGCCGGTGTTCCACGGTGACACCATCCACGTGCGCACCGAGATCGTGTCGGCCCGGGAATCGAAGAGCCGCAATGACTCCGGCATCGTCACCTTCCGCCACTACGGCATCAACCAGCGCGACGAGATCGTGTGCGACGCCACCCGCGTCGGCCTGATGCTCAAGAAGTCGGCCGACGAGCAGGCCTGATCGCACACCCCGACCGGACGACCGACAATCCCAGACGAGGAGAAGACGGAAATGGGCATCAGTAGCCGGCCCGAGGAGATGGCCTGGGTTCCCGGCCCCGCGGTGCGCGAGCGTGCGAGGTTGCTCGCGGCGATGAAGAGCTGGGGCCTCGGCGACGATGCTGCTGCCGTCGCCGAGCTGGGCCGTCGCGCCGTCGCCGATCCCGAGTGGTTCTGGCGCGAGGCGCTCGCCGACCTCGACGTCGCGTTCTCGGTGCCGTTCGACCGGGTTCTCGACGAGTCCGACGGCAAGGAATTCCCGAGATGGTTCCCGGGCGGCCGGATCAACGTTGCCGAACTGGCGGCCCTCCGGCACGCCCGCGGTGACCTCGCCGGCAAGACCGCGGTGGTCTACGAGGGCGACGGGGGAGCGCGGCGCACGCTGACCTTCGCCGAACTCGCGGCGGAGGTGAGCCGGTTCGCGGCGCACCTCGCGGGCCTGGGGGTGCGCCGCGGCGATCGGGTGGTGTTGTTCATGCCGGTCGTGCCCGAGGCGGCCGTGGCCTTCCTCGCGATCGCGATGATCGGCGCGGTCGCGGTGCCCACGTTCAGTGGATATGCGCCAGACGCCCTGGCCACGCGACTGCAGGATTCGGACGCCGTCCTTCTGGTGACCGCCGACGGCACGACGCGCCGAGGCAAGGTCGTCGAGATGAAGGCGACCGCAGACGCCGCACTCGCCCAGGCGCCGACGGTGCGCTCCGTTGTGGTGGTCCGGCACCTGGGAACCGACGTGCCGATGCAGGAAGGTCGCGACGTCTACTACGACGCACTGGCCGCCGATCCGGAGCCGGTGCCGACCGCCGAGACCGAGTCGAACGACCCGCTGGCCATCGTCTACACGTCCGGCACCACGGGCAGGCCGAAGGGCATTGTGCACTCGCACGGCGGTTTCGCGGCCAAGACTGCGGTCGACTTCGCCTATGGCTTCGACGTACACGCCGGCGACGTGGTGTCCTGGATCACCGACCTCGGTTGGCTCGTGGGCCCGATGCTCATGACCGGTCCGCTGCAGCTCGGCGCGACCATCGTGATGATCGAGGGCCTGCCGACCCACCCCACACCGAATCGGATGTGGGACATCGTGAACCGTAACGGCGTCACCGTGCAGGGCATCGCACCGACGGCGGCACGCGCACTCAAGGCGGCGGGTGACGGCAGCGCTCCGGCGATGCCGACCCTCAAAACGTTCGTCTCCACCGGGGAGGCGTGGGACGAGCCGACCTGGTGGTGGCTGTTCGATGAGGTGGGCGGGCGAGAGCGCGCGATCGTCAATTACAGCGGCGGCACCGAGGTCGGCGGCGGTATCCTCGTCGGCTTCCCGTTCCTTCCCGCCGCACCGGCGGCGTTCACCGGGCCACTGCCCGGCGTCGATGCGGCCGTGCTCGACGACGACGGGAAGCCCGTCGTCGGCCAGATCGGCGAACTTGCGGTGCTCAACACGTTCCCCGGGATGACGCATGCCTTCTGGCAGGACCGGAACCGCTACATGGACACCTACTGGAGTCGCTGGGACGGGGTCTGGGTGCACGGGGACCTCGCGAGCGTCGATGATGCCGGCATGTGGCGGATCCACGGACGCTCCGACGACACGATCAAGCTTTCCGGGCGCCGCGTGGGACCGGCCGAGATCGAGGCCGCCCTGCTGCGGGACAACCGGATCACGGAGGTTGCGGTGATCGGCGTGCCGGACGAGATGCGCGGTCAGCGGGCGGTGGCGTTCGCGGTCCTGCGCGCCGACGGTGTCGACAACGACGACCTGCAGGCGACGGCGCTTGCGAATGCGGGCAAATCCTTTGCGCCCGAGGTATATGCGGTGCCGACGCTGCCGAAGACGAAGAACGGAAAGATTATGCGCCGCGCCATCCGGTCGCGGTTCATCGGTGCCCCGATCGGCGACATGTCGTCGCTCGACCCGGCGACGCCGCTCGAGGACATTCCCGTGTACGCGGGCGAAGACTAGGAGTACTGAGATGGCAGATTTCGACACCGAAAGCAACATCGAGATCGTCCGCAAGGCGACTCGCGAGCTGGCACGAAAGTTCGACAACAACTACTGGCTCGACAAGGACAACAAGCACGAGTACCCGTGGGATTTCATCAAGGCCTTCGCGGACGGGGGCTGGCTCGGCGCGATGATCCCGGAGGAGTACGGCGGGATCGGTCTGGGCCTGCAGGAGGCCGCGGTGATGATGGGCGAAATCGCATCCTCCGGCGGCGGCATGAGCGGTGGCTCGGCGATCCACTTCTACGTCTTCCCGCCGGCGCCGATCGTCCGGTACGGCTCGGAGGAGATGAAGAAGAAGTATCTCCCCAAGCTGGCCTCGGGTGAGATGCTCACCGCGTTCGGCATCACCGAGCCGACCGCCGGTGTGGACACCTCACGCATCAAGACGAAGGCGACCAAGGTCGACGGTGGCTGGGTCATCAACGGCCAGAAGGTGTTCATCACCAACGCCCAGAACGCGCACCGCATCCTGCTGCTGGCCCGCACGTCGCCGCGGCGCGACGACAAGCCGCTGCACGGGATGACGATCTTCTTCGCCGAACTCGACCCCAAACACGTTACGATCCGCGAGATCGACAAGCTCGGCCGCGCGGCTATCGACACCAACGAACTGTTCATCGACAACCTGTTCGTGGCCGACGAGGACGTGGTCGGCGAGGTTGACAAGGGCTTCTACTACATCATCGACGGACTCAACCCCGAACGCATCGTCGTCGCGATGGAGGGCATCGGCCTCGGTCGCGCGGCCCTCGAGATCGGCACCGAATACGCGAAGAACCGGGTGGTGTTCGATCGCCCGATCGGCCAGAACCAGGCCGTCGCCCATCCGCTCGCGGACTCGTGGATTCGTCTCGAGGCGGCCGAGCGGATGGCGATGCACGCCGCGAAACTCTTCGACGACAAACAGGAGTGCGGGCACGAGGCCGCGGCAGCGAAGTACCTCGGCGCCGAGGCCGGCTTCGAAGCGTGCGACCGGGTGTTCTCGACGTTGGGCGGTTACGCGTACGCGAAGGAGTACCACATCGAGCGGCTGTGGCGGGAGGTGCGTCTCCTGCGCAACGCGCCGTTCTCGCAGGAGATGGTGCGCAACTACGTCTCGCAGCAGGTGCTAGGCCTGCCGCGGTCGTACTGAGCCCCACCGACGAAGGAGTGTGACGATGACCGGTCCGCTGGCTGGAGTCCGGGCGCTGGTGCTCGCGGGAATGGGCCCGGTGCCGTACGTCTCGATGCTGCTCGCCGATATGGGAGCCGACGTGGTGCGGGTGGTGCGGCCACCGAACCGGTCGGCCCGCGTGCTCAGCCAGACGGACGGTCTGACCGAGGAAGTCGACGTGGTCAACCGGGGCGTCGACGCGGTGGCCGTCGACCTGAAGGATCCGGCCGGACGCGAGCGTGTGCTGCGACTGGCCGAGGCTGCAGACATTTTCATCGAGGGATACCGGCCCGGCGTGACCGAACGGCTCGGGCTCGGACCGGACGAGGTGATGGCACGGAACGAGCGCCTCGTCTACGTGCGGCTGACCGGATACGGACAGACGGGGCCGCGTTCGCGGGATGCCGGACACGACATCAACTACGTGGCGCAGTCCGGCGTACTGCACGCCATGGCGAGGTCCGACAGTGCGCCGCGCCCGCCGATCAACCTGCTCGGTGACTACGCGGCCGGCGGCGCCATGGGGGCGTACGGCATCGCGTGCGCCCTGGTCTCCGCCGCGCGCACGGGGCGGGGGCAGGTGATCGACGCGGCGATGGTCGACGGTGTCGCGGCCCTGACCGCCAAGTTGCAGGGCCTGCGCGCCGCGGGCCTCTACTCGGACGATCCGGGGACGAACTTCCTCGACTCCGGAGCACCGTTCTACGACACCTACCGGTGCGCCGACGGCGGGTACATCGCCGTTGGTGCGCTCGAACCCGACTTCTATCGGGAGTTCGTGTCGCGCCTCGGCCCCGAGACCGCCGACTGGCCCGACCAGAACGATCGCGCGTCGTGGCCGCACCTGCGCAAGCTCATCGGCGACGCGGTCGAGCGCCGCACCCGTGACGAATGGGAGAAGGTGTTCGCCGGTACCGATGCCTGCGTCACCCCGGTGCTCACGTTCGACGAGGCTGCGGTCGATCCCCACAACACCCAGCGCGGCGTCTACCGGACCGTCGGCGGTGTCCTGCATCCGATGCCCGCGCCGCGTTTCAGCGGCACACCCGCTCGTGAACCCGAGATCCCGCGGGTGGGCACGGTCGCGACCGAGGACGTCGCGTCGCGGTGGGGCGTCGGCGCCTGATAGAACCGCCGCCGCACCGATCGACCCGAGAATTTCCCAGGAAGGAAGACAAGTGACCAGCTACGAGGACTTCACGTCCGTGAAGGTAGACCGCCCGGAAGAAGGCATTCTCCGCATCATGCTGGACGGGCCGAACCTCAATGCGGTGGGCCCGGACGCGCACCGCGAGCTGGCCGACATCTGGCCCGTGATCGGGCTGGACCAGTCGGTGCGCGCGGTGATCATTCGCGGCGCCGGAGAGCGGGCGTTCTCGGCGGGAGGCAGCTTCGATCTCGTCGAGGCCATGATCGGCGACTACTCGTCGCGGACCCGGGTGATGCGTGAGGCACGCGACCTGGTGCGCAACATCATCGAAGTTCCGCAGCCGATCATCTCCGCGATCAACGGACCGGCTGCCGGTGCCGGTCTGGTGGCCGCGCTGCTCGCGGACATCTCCGTCGCGGGCCGCCGCACCAAGATCGTCGACGGACATGTCCGGTTGGGTGTCGCGGCCGGGGATCACGCGGCCATCTGCTGGCCGCTGCTGACGAGCATGGCGAAGGCCAAGTACTACCTGCTCACCAACGAGGTGCTCACCGGCGAGGAGGCGGAGCGGATCGGCATGGTGTCGCTGTGCGTCGACGACGACCAGGTGCAGGACCGGGCGATGGAGATCGCGCGGAGGCTGGCCGCCGGCTCCCGGGCCGGTATCCAAGGCACCAAGATGGCCCTCAACGGCTGGTACCGGCAGGCCATGCCGATCTTCGACGCGTCGCTGGGACTGGAGTTCTACGGATTCGGCGGTCCCGACGTGGTCGAGGGCGTGTCCTCGCATCGTGAGAAGCGGGAGCCGAAGTTCTCGTGACCGGAACCGAACAGGAAACGCAGGGACCCCTCGCCGGCATCACCGTGGTCGGACTGGAGCAGGCCATCTCGGCGCCGCTCTGCACGCGCCATCTCGCGGACCTCGGGGCCCGCGTGATCAAGGTGGAGGCCCCCGGCTACGGCGACTCGACGCGCGCGTACGACTCCGTGGTCGGGGGGATGTCCGCACACTTCACCTGGTTGAACCACGGCAAGGAGTCGGCGGCGCTGGACCTCAAGTCCGCAGCCGACATGGGGATCTTCCGGAACATTCTCGCCACCGCCGACGTCGTGGTCAGCAACCTCGCGCCCGGCGCGCTCGACCGGCTGGGGATCGGCACCCGGGACCTCTCGCGAAACTTCCCGCGCCTGATCGTCGTGGACATCTCCGGCTACGGAAAGGGTGGTCCCCTCGACCACAAGCGGGCGTACGACCTGCTCATCCAGGCGGAGGGCGGGTCCTGCAGCATCACCGGTGCACCGGGACACCCGGCCAAGCCGGGCATCCCGGTGGCCGACGTCGGCACGGCGCTGTACGCGTACTCCGCGGTGCTGGCCGCCCTCTATAACCGGGAGCGGACCGGGCGCGGAGCGGTCATCCCGATCGCCATGCTCGACACCGTCGCCGAGATGATGGGGTTCGCCCTCAACCAGGTCATCCACGCCGGCACCGAGCCGGTTCCGGTCGGTATGGGCTCACCGATGATCGCGCCCTACGGCGCGTACCCCACTTCTGACGGCCAGACCGCGGTGCTCGGGACCACCAACGACCGCGAGTGGCGGCGCCTCGCCGAGATGATCGGCCGACCGGAACTCGCCGACGAATCCCGATACGCGCACAACGACAATCGCGTCGAGGCGCGTGACGAACTGGACGCGGTCGTGGGGGCGTGGTGCGCCGAGCACACGCTGGCGGAGATCCAGAAGACCGCGGACGCCGCGGGGATTGGCAACGCCCGCCTCAGCAGCGTGCGCGACCTGGCCGAGCACCCGCAGCTGGTCGAGCGCGGACGGTGGCGCGAGGTGGGTACCCCGTCCGGCCCGGTTCCGGCGCTGTTGCCGCCCGCGGTGGCGGACGGGTGGCCGGTGCGTAGCGGCGCGGTGCCCGCACTCGGTGCGCACACCGACGCCATCCGGGTCGAATTCGAGTAGAGGAAAGGGATCGCACCATGGCTGTTCCCCATTCGGCGCGGCATTGGAGCGCGGTCGAGTCGATCGCGCCCGGCGACGCTGCGGATCTGCAGAATCGTCGGCTGCGCGAGCAACTCGAGTATCTGGCCGCCCACAGCGACTTCTACAAGGCGAAGTTCGCCGAGCATTCTGTCGACGTCACGCGTGTGCGGACGGTGGAGGACCTCGCGGGCCTGCCGTTCACAGAAAAGCAGGAACTGCGGGACAGCCTGGCGGCCACGCCGCCGCTGGGCAGCCACGTTGCGGCCGAGGCCGCCGACATTGTGCAGATCCAGGCGTCCTCGGGTACTACCGGTAGCCCGTCCTACGTCGGTTTGACGCGGCGTGACATCGACGTCTGGTGCGAGCTCGGAGCGCGAGCCCTGTACGCCAACGGTTTTCGCCCCGGCGACCGGTTGCTGCACGGGTTCGGTATGAGCAAGGGCTTCGTCGGCGGGATCCCCGTCGTGCAGATGGCGCAGTACATGGGCATCGTCGACATCCCGATCGGCGCGGAGGCGGGCGCGGAGCGACTCTTGCGTGTGCAGGCAGACCAGCGTCCCGACGCGCTGATAGGCACGCCGAACTTCCTGGCATATCTGGCCGAGCAGGCGCCGGTGATTCTCGGCATGCAGGCCAGGGATTTGGGTGTGCGCGCGATCAGCGTGGGCGGCGAGCCCGGCGGCGGCCTGCCCGCCGTTCGCGGCAAGCTCGAGTCGTTGTGGGGCGCCACGTCGCGGGAGATGTTGGGTGGCACTGATATCGCCTGCATCTACTGGGGCGAGTGCGACGCGGGCGACGGAATGCACTTCCTCTCCCCGGATCTGATGGTGGCCGAGCTGATCGACCCGGAGACGGACGAGATCGTCGCGCCCGTGGCCGGCGCGCAGGGGGAGTTGGTGTACACGGCGCTCCGCAGGCAGGCGTCGCCGCTGTTGCGGTTCCGCACCCGCGATCACGTGGTGGTAACCGGCACCGACTGCGCGTGTGGCCGCACCGGGTACAAGGTGCGGTGCGTCGGCCGGACCGACGACATGCTGATTGTGCGCGGCATCAACCTCTTTCCTTCCGCGGTCAAGCAATTGGTGTCGGAGCTGGCGCCGGCCACCACCGGCGAGATGCGTATCCGCGTCGACTTCGAGGGGCATTCGACCCAGAAGCCGCTCATGCTGGTCGTGGAGTATTCCGACGGACTCGGTGCCGAGCAGCAGGACAACCTGCGCTCGTCGATCGAGCAGCGGGTCCGGTCGGCGCTGGGCGTCAAGGCGGTGGTCGAACTCGTGCCCGACCGCACCCTCGCGCGACCGGACCACGTCAAGGTAAATCTCATCGAACGGGTTTCCTGACGAAGGTGACTCTGCGTCAGAGTCTTTCGCGCAGTGTCCAGATATCTGGACACTCGATCGGCTCACGCGCGGGCAGCATGGGTGATGCAGATCACCTGCAGTGAACCCGACGGAAAGGTCCGATCACAGATGAGCAGCACCCCAGACCAGGCGACCATCGAACTCTCGGAGAACTGGGTCAAGGCCCTGGCGAACATAGACCTGTTCCTCGAAATCTGCGTCGAGGACTGCCCCGTATGGCACAGTGCCGACGACAAGTGGGTCTCGGTGTCCGAGGCCGTCGCCGCGGTCTACGAACGCGCCGGAGACGGTCCGATTCCGGACTTCCGCCCCGAGGGCATCACATTCACCGAGAAGGGTTTCTTCAACGAGGCGTCCGTCGAACTGGAGATGGGCGGCCAGCCGGTCAAGTTGCACCTCGTCCAGATCGTCGAAGCGCGTGACGGTAAGGCAGTTCGCGTGCGGGAGTACATCGGCCCGGAGATGGGCATTCAGCCCTGATATCGCCGTCCCCCAGGGCTGCACCGTCAGTGCTATGTGACCGTGCCCCAGTCGGGGCCGGGGCACGGTCACACTCGACCGGTGACAGTCGCGACTGCTATCCGGCCAGGTTCTTGGTGAAGAACTCGGTGAGCTTGTCCGCTGCCTGAGAGACGTACTGGTCGACGTCGTACAGGTCGACGTGGGTGGCGCCTTCGATCTCGAACAGCTCGGCGGTCTCGCCGCCGGCCGCAACCGCGCCCTCACTGAATCCCTTGGTCTCGGCCTCGGTTCCCGCGATCATCAGCAGCGGCCTGGGCGCAATCTTCGCGACCCCGGCGTAGGCGTCGAACTGGTCGAGCTGGTCGACGCTGCGCAGCGCGAACTTCCCGATCGACCGCGGGTGCTGTGCGCGCGGAGTCTTGTAGTAGTCGAAGAACTCTGCGACGGCCTTCGGCGTCGACGCGTCCACCGAGTCCGGCAGCACCGGAACCATGGGGACCTCCTCGCCCTTCGCCTCCGCAGTCCGCGCCGCCCCTGCCTGATCGACCAGCTTCGCGAAGGCCTCCGGATCCGGCACCCGGAAGAAGCAGGTGGCGTCCGCGCCGCTGACGGTGGCGACGGCCTTCATGCGGTGGTCGGTCTGCGCGGCGAACGGCACGTATCCGCCCGAGGCGCAAATGCCGAGGACGCCGATCCGCTCCGGATCCACGTCGTCGCGGGCACTCAGGTAGGTCACCGCGTTACGGAAGTCCTCCGCGCGCTGGAACGGATCCTCCAGTCCGCGCGGCTCGCCCTCGCTCTCACCCTGGTACGCGGCGTCGAATGCCAGGGTGATGAATCCCTGATCGGCGAGGCGCTGTGCGTACAGTGCCGCGGTCTGCTCCTTGACACCGGTCATGGGATGTCCGACGACGATCGCGGGCAGCCGCCCGTCGACCTCGGTCGGGGTGTAGAGGTGGCCGGCGAGCTGAAAGCCGCTGCTGGTGAACCGAACATCGAATTTGGTGGTCATGGTGCCTCCGTGGTGTTTCGAGAATTCCGATCCGCATTTCCGGATCGCTCGACACCTAGTCTCGGAGTTCCCGGGAAACTGGGGAAGGGAGGCATTTATCCTGGGAACAATCCTTCCCAGGATAAATCCGCGCCCCGGACCTACCCTGGTTTCATGCCCAGTCCGGTACACCAGGCACCACATCTACGTGAGCTCGGCGCGTTCCTCAAAACCCGCCGCAGCGAGCTGTCGCCGTCCGACGTCGGCCTACCCGACCTCGACCAGCGCCGCCGGGTGAGCGGGCTGCGGCGCGAGGAGGTGGCGCAGCTCGCCGCGATCAGCACCGACTACTACACCCGGATCGAGCAGGGGCGGCTCGCCCCGTCCGAGCAGGTGCTCGCCGCCTTGGTGCGAGCGCTGCAACTCGACTCGGATCAATCCGAGTACCTCGACAGCCTGGCCGATCACGCCACCCACCGGTCCACGCCCCGTCCGGCGGCGCAGTCGCGCACCGGCGGCAGCCGGGTACGCCCGCAGGTGCGACGGCTACTGGACCAGCTCACCGACACCCCCGCCATCGTCCTGGGGCCACGGACCGACATTCTGGCGTGGAATCCGCTGGCCACCAAGGTATATGCCGACTTCGATGCGATGGCGCCGCACGAGCTGAACTATGTGCGGCTCATCTTCACCGACCCTCGGATGCGGGAGCTGTTTGCCGACTGGACGGCGGTCGCACGGTCCTGTGTGGCGATCCTGCGCCGCGAGGCGGCCATCAATCCGGCCGATCCGGCCCTGTCCGCGCTCGTCGGCGAACTCACGATTGCCGATCGTCAGTTCGGACAATGGTGGGCGGCGAGAAATGTTGCGCGCCAGGACTTCGGCGTCAAGGTGCTCAATCACCCGGTCGTCGGTGAACTGACCCTCGACTGGGAGATCTTCCGCTACTCGGGCGCGCCCGAGCAGCAGTTGGTGCTCAACTCCGCCGAGGACGGTTCGCCGACCCAGGAGCGACTGGCGCGACTGGGCCGGATGTAGGACAGGAGCGGTCAGGCGATCTTGAGAACCCGGAGCCGGTTGTAGAGAGTCGACCGGCTCACCCCGAGTGACTGAGCGGCCTTGAGCTTGTTGCCGCCTGCCGCTTCGATCGCCGCGACGATCACTTCCCGTTCGGCATGTCGAATGGGTGACAGGGGTGTGCCGACTTCCCGGTACGGTGCGGGAAGGTCGGTCGGAATGATGTCTCCGGCCGAGCGGGTCCGGGCCAGGGCGTGAATCACCCGCCGGAGTTCCGCGAGGTTGCCCGGCCATGGATGTGCTGCCAGGACCTGCAGTGTCGCCGAGGTGAGGCGCAGGTCGGACGTCACGGCTTCCTTCGCCAGCATCCGCCGCGCCAGCCCGGGGATCTCGTGGCGGCGCCGACGGAGCGGAGCGAGTTCACGTCGTGCGGCGCAGAGCCCAACCAGGGAGGGGTGGATCCCCGCGTCGTTATTCGCACTCGTCGAGGTCAGGACGACGTGTCGCCGCGTGCCCCGGATGAGGCGGGCAACCAGTGTGGCCATCGAGTCGGTGAGGAAGTGGACGTTCTCGATGATCACGACGGCACCATCGTGCTCGAGCTGTCGACCGAGTCCGACGGCCCAGGCCTGCTCACCCGTATGCACGACGTCCGCGGCGTCGACGATCGCCCCGCCCGGTCCGGCCGCACGCACCGCTTCGGTTGTCCGGCCGGTGCCGGTTTCTCCGACGAGGAGGAGCGGCCATTCCTCGACCGAGGGTCGTGGTTGCGGCTTCGGGCCCGTCCTCGCCGTTGCGAAATCGACCAGGACGCCGTTCCCGCCGTCGACCGGAGTGCAGGTGAACTCCACTTCGCGCCCGGATTCGAGCGTGAGGCGATTGGTGACGGCCGTTGTGCGAGCGGTGTCGGCGCTGGCTCGGACGGCCGCATGGTCGGCGGGATCGAGGAGGTCGAGGGCCGCCGGGGTCGCGAGGACCATCCCCTCCCCGAGCACCATCACCGGCCGTTCCTTCCGCCGTGCCGCAGAATGAAAGGCCGCCAGCAGATTTCGTTGAGTGACAGGGGTGCTCAGCGCCAGCCGGTCCTCGATCTCCCTGACCAACCGCTGGGCGATCGGCGCGAAGTACCGGTGATCCTCGCCGGCGCCGCCCCCGACGTCGAGAACGCCTTCGAGTCGTCGCGTGATCGGATGAATGATCGGCTGGCCGAAGCAGCTGAACTCGTGGAACGCGGACATGAAGTGTTCGGGGCCGTGGACGAGTAGCGGTTGCCGGGCTTCCAGGACGGTGCCCACCGCGTTGGTTCCCACCTCTTCCTCGGCCAGCCGGATGCCGGGCTCGATGCCGATCCAGTCGACCGCGTCGCGGACGCCCGGACTGGCGTGCCTGATATCCAGGATCCGGGCGTCGTGGTCGGCGAGAACGAACACCAGTGGCGCACCGTCGAACTCGCGGCAGACACGCTCCAGAACAGGCGTCGCGGCGCGTCGGAGACACCCGTCCGGGGCGACGTCGATCCTGTCCAGCTTCAACGTCGTAGCGCAGTCGAGACCCGACAATTGCGAACGCATCCACGACGACGCGATCTCCGGACGAGCGTCGACCGTGGAATGCGCTGAGCTACTGAGCACTCCGACACCACCTTCTGACCAGGTGCAATGAGAACGGACTTACACCACATTGAGCGAGAACACAATATAATATATTCGAACTTTGGGCAAGCGTCGGCCGGGGACGCATAGACACCGGTCCCGACCGCGTGCAGCGGTCGGGGCCGGTGTCGGTCAGGCCGTCACAGATCGTCGGGCGACTGGGCCGGTGAACGGTAGCGATCGGCTTCCGGGCCCTCGGTCTGCGGTGCGAAGTTCACGCCGGGCAGCAGGAGGTGCCCCGCGTCGACCGGCAGGGCGACACCGGTGATGTGCTCGGCGTAGTCGGACAGCAGCCAGCATGCGGCATTGCTGGTGGCGTTCGGCGGAAGCGCGGGCCGGCCGGCCAGTGGCGCATATCCGTACGTGGCGGCTATTGCGACATCACGGTTGGCAGTCTCGCCGGGGGCGACGAACAGTTGGTGGCCCATCGGGTTGTCCCAGATCTTCGCGTCCACCGCGCCGGGGCAGACAGCGTTGCACCGCACGTTGTACTCCGCGATCTCCAGAGCGGTGTTCTTCATCAGGCCGAGGACGCCGTGCTTGGCTGTGATGTAGTGGGTGTATCCGGCCGTGGCCTCCAGCCCACCTACCGACGCAATACAGACGATCGCACCGCCACGCTGCTCGACAAGATGCGGCGCGGTGGCCTTGATCGTCCGGAAGGTGCCGCCGAGCACCACGTCGGTGACCGTCGTCCACATCTGCTCGGTGATCTCCCAGGACTTGGGCCCCAGATCCCACAGTCCGGCATTGGCGATGACCGCGTCGAGGCGGCCGAATGCGTCGAGCCCGAGAGCGACTGCCGCGTCGAGCGCACCCTGATCACGGACGTCGGCGAGGGCACTGACCGCCCGTCGGCCTTGTTTCTCGACGAGGGCCTGTGTCTTGTCCAGATCTTCCTTGCTGGCCAGCGCGTATCGAATCCCGTCGACGGGTGAGCAGATGTCGGTGATGATGACATCGGCTCCTTCCTTCGCTGCAGTCACCGCGTGCGCTCGCCCCTGCCCTCGTGCGGCGCCGGTGATGAAGACGACCTTGCCGTCCAGTAGTCCCATGTCGATGTCCTTTCCAGAATTCATTCAGTAGTGCGGGGTAGATGGGTCGTTCACGCAGGGCCGACGGATGCGAACACTCCGGTTGCGCCGTCGGAGAACGTCACACCCGTATCGACGGGCGGTTCTCCCGTGGCCTCGAGTGCCCCGTCCGGCTTCACCCGGTAGGTGAACACCTTCTCGGTGCCGGTCGTGGTCAGCGTGTCGATGACGTAGAGCCGCTGGGCATCCGGACTCAGCACGACGCGGCCGGGGAAGTGTCCCGGTGCGCTGGGTGCGTCGGCGCCGGGCACGGGAACCAGGGCGCCGTCGTCTCGAATCTCGAATCCGTTCACAGCCTGACCGCCGGTCTGGGGAAGGTAGAGATACCTGCCGTCCGGTGTGATGGCCATACCGTGCGGAATCGCCTTCGTCGGGAAGCGCCCGATCGGGGTCAGTACACCGTCGGGCGCGATGCGGTAGCCGGAGACGTCATTGGTTCCCTCGTTGGTGATGTACAGGAACTTGCCGTTGGGCGTCACCGACGGCAGCGCCGGACGATCACCGGTCGGCACCTGCGAGCCGGTCCGCGTCAACCTGCCGTCGAATCCGATCGCGTAGGAGTCCATCGTCGCTCCGATGAAGCTCGGCGCGAACAGGAATCGGCCGTCCGGTGACACCACCGGAATGGACAGGCCGCTCGTCGCACCGGGGATCGTTACCGAATCGACCTGTGTCAGAACGCCGGACGGCGCGATGGCATACGTCTGCACGTCGTTGGTCACCGAGCCGACGGTGGCGAAGAGCCACTTCCCGTCCATGCTCACGACGGCACCCACGATCGGCCGGCCGGGGGTGAGGTGGGCGCCCTCGAGGCGCTCGAGTGTGCCGTCGTCGTCGACGCGGAATCCCTGAAGTGTTCCCGAGACAGTATGTGCGACATAGGCGAATCGGCCACTCGGCGTGACCGCGATCGACAGCGTGCCGGTATCGGTGGGCACGGGCTGCCCGACGGGAGTCAGTCGACCGCTCGATTCACGCAACACTCCTATGTTCGACGAGCCTGTGCCACCGACCAGAAGGTAGCTCGGTCCCGTCGCATCATCCGTCGGGGCCGCGCCTGCTGGGGGAGTGGCAACAGTGCCGATGGACATGGTCGCAGCAAGGCTGATTGCCATCAAGGTTGTACGTAATCGCACTTGCAGCATCTTTCGGGTCGACCACTTTCGTTCAGCCGCCGATGGATTCCGAGTCATCAATGCAACCTCCGTGGTTCCTCGATTCGGCGAGTTCGCCACGCTGAACGTAAACCCGGGAGCCGGGGTGGCAGTGTCCAACTATCTGGACACTCCGGCGCAGGCGAGCCCGAGGCCGGGCGACCTGCTCCGCGTCGAATACGTTTCGGCACAGTATGATTACTTGAATTCCCATTGACTTCGAACTGATGTTCGAAGTAGTCTCCATGCATGGGTGACGGGGAGGGAACTCAGGGGGCGGTGCCGGACGATGATCCGGCGGTGGGGGAGACGTGGCGGTTGTCCGAGGATCAGTTGCTCGAGACGGTGCTGACGGTGTCCTCGGAAATCGCTCGCCTCGAGGCGGTACGGGTGAAGCTGATGGACGCGGTGGATGCGCGCTGCCGGGTCGACATCCTGGGCCATCCCAACGCGAAGGCGTGGCTCGTGGCGCACACGATGCTCGAACCGGGGCAGCTGGCCGGATCGTGAACCTGGCGCGTGGGCTGCGGTCGCAGCCAGCGATTGCCGCAAAGTTCTACGGCTGCGAGATCTCCGCGGATCACGCAGGGCTGATTCTGCGGTTCTGTGAACGACCCCCGAAGGGAATGCCGCTGGGCGCAATGGGTCCGGTGCTGGACGCGTTGCTCGCCGCAGCGGACGGACCACAAGCCCGCACCGACCTCATCCGGGAAGGCATCGCCAAGGCGGAGCGGATCTTCGAAACCGACGAGCACCCCGCAAGCGAGGACGTCGACCGCAACGAACTGCACGCGTCGAAGTTGTTGAACGGACGGGTCTCGGTCGAAGGTGACCTGGATGCGATAACCGGAGAGATGCTGTTGACCGCGTTGTCGAAGCTGGCCGCACCACGACCGGCCGCGGACGAGACCCGGGACGCCCGCACCCCCGGACGGCGGCGTGCCGACGCGTTCACCGAATTGCTGCGCCGGTACCTCGCGGCCGGACTGAACGGCACCGAGGCCGGTGAACGACCGCACATCAGCGTGCAGGTGCGGGCACGGGACCTGATCGACACCCGCGGCGTCGACCGCACAGGCGCCGCAGGCGGCACCGACATGCACGCTTCGGGCGCCGGCCCCGCCGACCCAACTAGTGTCGACCGGCCCGCTTCTCCGGAGGATTGGGCGGCGGTGCTGGCGGAAACGGGGGTCGCCTGGGCGGCGTGGATGGGGCCGCTGACGATCACCGCAGCCCGGCATCTGTCGGAGTCCAGATCGGCCCCGACCGGCACCCCTGGTTCATTCCACCGCCGAGTGTCGACCCCTTCCGCGGGCCGCTGCCCTCGCACAACCGGCGGGCCGGTCCGGCCGCGGCCTGACCGGGCTAGCGCCGCAACATAACTCCATCCCCCATAGACGCCCCGCATCCGAGCCCCCCACTCGGATGCGGGGCACCCGCAGTGCAAAACACCGGCGGCAGGGTTCAGCGCGGTGGAAGAGCCCGTTCGAGGAAGCCTTCGAGGTGCAGGGCGAACGCCTCGTTGTCGTCGCCGGCGATCATGTGCCCCGCGTCCACCTCGACGGCCTCGGAGTTCGGCACCAGGGCGAGCATCTCGTCGACCGCCTCCCGCGAGACGATCTCCGACTTGGTTCCGTGAATTATCAAGGTGGGGACCGTGATCCGGGCGGCCAGGTCGGCGAGTCGCCGCTCGTCGGAATTGACGCGATTGTCCGCATAGCCGACGAACGCCGGATCCCAGTGCCAGTACCAGCGTCCGTCCCCGCGCAGACGCAGGTTCTTTCGTAACCCGTCGCTGCGGCGACGGCGGGGCGCTGTGCCGCGGAAGGCGTCGATGGCCGCCGATGCGTCGTCGAGCGAGGCGAACCCGTTGGGCGCCGCGCCCAGGAAGTCGCGGACCCTCCGCTGGCCGGTGCGGTCGATCCGATGCGTGATGTCGACCAGCACCAACCCGGCGAGGGAACCGGGGCGTCCGCCCGCGACGACGATGCCCGTCCGGCCGCCCAGCGAGGCGCCTACGACGACGATACGGCCGCCGAGGTCCGCGAGAACAGCCTCGAGGTCGGCCGCGAAAAGCTCGGCCGAATACTCGGGTGCCCATTCGCTGTCACCGTGCCCCCGAGCGTCGAGAGTGACCGCGCGCCAGCCGTGCTCGGCCATTCGCGCCGCCGTGCGATCCCACGAGTGCCTGGTCTGGCCGCCGCCGTGGAGGAGAAGAACGGTCCCCCCTGTCGAATCGGTCAGCCGATCGTCGGTCTCCCACCGATCACCGACAAGGCGGACCCCACCAGATCCTGTGAACTCGACAGGGATCGGCCGGGCTGTGGTCTGGGCGCCCATCAGCTCTCCTTCTCGTCATCGGCCGCCGGCCCGGTGGGGTCGGGGCGGGAGGAAATCAGACCTTCAGCAGGGCTGCGAAGTCGGAGGCGGGCTGGTCGGGGTCGCCGCTCTGGATGGCGCGGAGCAGGGTGTCGCCGCGTTCGGTGCCGAGTGAGCCCGAGATGACGTCGCGGAACTTCACGTCGAGGCCGTCTTGGGACATCGGGTTTTCGGCGGTGCCGGTGGGGTTGTCGATGAACAGGTGTTCGGTGGTGCCGTCGGTGTAGGTGACGGTGATGTCGCCGACCCACCGGCCCGGGTAGGCCTTGTCCAGTTCGGGCGTGACCTCGATCTTGACCTTCTGCGCGAGGGCGGCGACATCGCTGCCGGGTCCGATGTCGAGCTGCCCGTCCAGGTAGGCGTGGTGGGTGGCGAAGCCGTTGCCCTTGCCGAGTGTGGAGAGGGCGAATTGGAACGGCAGGCTGTATTGCAGGTGTTCGATGATCTTGGGTGCGTAGGCGTTGGCGTTCTTGTTGCCGATGATCACGTCGCCGCCGGTCTGGATGCCCAGGAGTACCGAGTCGATGTCGGCGGCGCGGGCGGCGAGTTGACGGGCGCCGTCGATGTAAGCGTGGTTGATGCCGCAGCAGCAGTACGGCTTGATCCAGATGCGGGTGATCTCGAAGGTGTTGTCGAGGCCGAAGGTGGCGGCGGCGTCGTCGGCGACGGGGCGGCCGACGAAGGTGCGGTAGAAGCCCTTGCCGCCAGTGAGGAAGGTCGTCGGACCGGTGATGCCCGCGGCGGCCATCTCCGCCGCGCGGATGCCGTTGCGGGTGCCGATGCCGGAGTGGACGCGTTTGATCGAGCCGCCGGAGGAGGTGTATTCGGTGGTGCCGGAGGCGTGGCTGAGCGCGATGGCGAGGGCGTGGACCGTGGTCTCTGCGTCGAAGCCGCGCATCTTGGCGACGACGGCGGCCGCGCCGAAGTTCGACAGCAGCCCGTGGGGGTGGAAGCCGCGTTCGAGGAGTTCGGGAGCGGCGAGGTTGCCGATCCGGGTGTACACCTCGTAGCCGGCGACGATGCCGGTGATGACCTCGCGCATGGTGGCGCCGAGTTCCTCGCCGACGGCGAGTGCGGCGGACACGACGGCGCTGCCCGGGTGCGACGAGCTGGCCCGGTGGGCGTCGTCGTATTCGAACCCGTGGCCGTAGGTGGCGTTGACGAAGGCGGCGTCGGCGGCGCTCATCTGGTCGCCGCTGGCGGCGACATGGGCCTTGCCGGGGACGTGCGCAGCGCGCGTCAACTCCAGCACCGCCCGGCTCCAGGGCAGAGAGGCGCTGGCGACCTGAAGGGCGAGTTGGTCCTGCATGAGGCGGCGTGCGCCGGCGAGTGCGTCGGCGGGGATCGTGTCGAAGGTCAGGTCCGTGACGAGCCGGGCGACGGCTTCTTCGACGGGAGGGAGGGTGCCCATGTGTGTGTCCTTTGCAGAGTTGGGGTCAGGAAAGCGAACCGAGCAGCCCGGCCGAGATGCCGTATGACTTGAGTTCGACGTAGGCGTCGAAGCCCTCGAGGCCGGCCTCGCGGCCGATGCCGCTGTTCTTGAAACCACCGATCGGGGCGGTGAAGCCCACCGGGCTGCCGTTGACTTCGACTGTGCCGGTGCGGATGTGGCGGGCCACCGTCAGTGCGTGCTCGGGATCGGCGGCGAACACTGATCCGCTGAGGCCGTACTCCGAGTTGTTGGCAATCTCGATGGCCTCGGCCTCGGTGTCGAACGTGTGCACGGTAAGAACCGGGCCGAAAACCTCCTCTTGCGCGATCTTCGCGAAGGGATCGACATCGGCAAAGATCGTGGGCTCGACGTACCAGCCATGGTCGAGGCCGTCGGGGCGTCCGCCGCCCACCAGCAGGGAGGCTCCGGACGTCTTCGCGTCGGCGATATAGCCCTCGACCCGGCTTCGGTGACGGTCGCTGACCATCGGTCCGATTTCGGTCGCCGGGTCGAACGGGTCACCGACTGGCATCTTCCCGATCAGGTCCAGCAGACGGTCGTGGAGCTCGTCACGTCGCGAGCGCGCCACGACGATGCGGGTCTTGTTGCTGCACACCTGGCCGCTGTTGCGGAGGGACACGGCGCGGATCGCGGCGACGGCGGCGTCGAGGTCGGCGTCGTCGAGCAGGATGGCGGCGGACTTGCCGCCCAGCTCGAGGGTCACGCGGCGCAGGTCCTGGCCGCAGAGCGAGGCGATGCGACGGCCCGCAGCCGTGGACCCGGTGAACGACACCTTGTCGATGCCGGGGTGGCGCACCAGGTACTCGCTGACCTCGCGCTGGGCAGGGACGATGTTCACGACACCCTCGGGCAGACCGATCTTGTCGAGCATGTCACCGAGTAGATACGCGTCGAGGGGTGTCTCGGGGGAGGGCTTGACGACCATGGTGCAGCCGGCGAGCAGCGCCGGGGCGAGCTTGATCATGGTGATGAGCAGGGGAGCGTTCCACGGTACGACGGCGGCGACGACGCCGACCGGCTCGCGGGTCACCAGCGCGTTGCCGGATGCGGACGTGCGGGTGTCGCTCCACGGGTAGGTGGGCGCGATGTCCAGGAAGGCGTCCAGAAGCATGCGGGGGCCGATGGACTGCATCTTCGTGGACAGGGTGATCGGGCACCCCATCTCTGCGCTGACGAGCGCGGCTGCCTCGCCCTCACGCGCGGCGAGTTCCGCGCTGAGCTTCCGCAGGACCGTGATGCGCTCGTCGAGCGACATCCGAGGCCAGGGCCCCTTGTCGAACGCCTGACGCGCCGCGGTGACGGCCGCGTCGATGTCGGCCTCGACGCCCTCCGGTACCCGCGCGACGAGCTGTTCGGTGGCCGGGGAAATCACCTCGAAGGTGCGTTCGGATGCCGGCTGCACCCACTGTCCGCCGATGAACAGTGTGTCGTACTGTCCTTGCCACAGTTCAGTCTGCGCACTCATTGTGCCGCTCCTTCGCATTCGCTTCGTCATAGACGTGCCCGGGTCTCGGGTGGGAGTCATCTGTCCAGCCTGGACGACGGCCTTCGGCTCGATATGTGAGCTGCACCATGTAAAGTATATTATGTTCCGGCAAGGGATGAAACCCCGATGCCGTCTCGCGTGGCGTAGGTCCGCAACAGCCCGGCGCCGGGCCGGACAAAGGCTTGACCTCCGGTGTGACTATATATAATATTTGAGCTGACACGAAGGTGAGGCAACATGCAGCACAAGCCACTCGAGGGTATTCGGATACTCGAGATCGGGGGATACATCGCGCTCCCGTTCGGGACGTCGATGCTGTGCGCGCTCGGCGCCGAGGTGGTCAAGGTCGAGCGCCCGGTGGTGGGCGAGGACTTCCGGCGGCACCAGAATGACGGTAGCCCGTACTTTCGGCAATACAACACCGGAAAGCGCAGTCTGTCGGTCGACCTGAAGTCGGAAGAGGGCGTCGCGTTGGTCAAGGCGCTGATACCGCACTTCGACGTGGTACTCGAGAACTTGCGCCCGGGCAAGGTGGCGGCCATGGGGCTGGGTCCCGAGGACTGCCGCGCGCTCCGTCCCGACATCGTCTACGGCTCGGTCACCGGGTTCGGTGCCGGCGGCCCGCTGGCCAACCGTCCCGCCTACGACACGATCGGCCACGCGTTCGGCGGTCTGTACTCGCTGTTCAGCGACGGTGACCACCCGCAACTGGCCGGTGGCTTGAGCGCGGACCTCGTCACGGGCCTGAGCACCGCCACCGGCGTCCTCGCGGCCCTGGTCGGGCGGCTGAAGACCGGGAAGCCGCAGCGGATGGAGACGTCGATCATGGAGGCGGTCAGCGCGCTCACCGTCGACGGCATCACCCAGTCTTTCGAACTCGGCAACAACCCTGCCCGCACGAGCCGGCACCCCCAGGCGCAGAACTTCTGCGTCCCCACGTCGACCGGCGAGTACCTGGCCGTGCACCTGTCGTCATCGCAGAAGTTCTGGCACGCGCTGTGCCGCGCCATGGACCGGATGGACCTGACCGAGGACCCGCGGTTCGCCGAGTACCGCCCGCGGGAATCGAACTACTTCGAGCTTGTGCCGATCGTCGAGGCGGAGTTCGCCAAGCAGTCGAAGGACTACTGGGAGAAGGTCCTCACCGAGGCCGACGTGCCGTTCGCGCCCGTCCTGTCGATGACCGGCTACTTGGAGCACGAGCAGGTCGAGCACCTGAAGCTGGTCGAGTGGCAGCCAGACGGTCTGCCACTGATCCGCCCGCCATGGACCTTCGACGGTGAGCGACCGGACCGCGGGGCCCGCGCACCCAGGGTCGGCTCCGACACCCGAGCCGTGGCGAGCGAGGTGCTTCCCGCCGAGAAGATCGACGCACTAATCGAGTCCGGCGTCTTGTTCGCCGACGAGTCCTGATTCGCTGAATTCGCATATCCCTGAGGAGTGTTCATGAAACCGTACCGTTCCATGCTGTTTGTGCCCGGACACAAGCCGAGCTGGGCCGACAAGGGTCTCGCCTCTGGTGCCGACGCCCTGATCCTGGACCTGGAGGACTCGGTGCCCGCCGCAGACAAGGACGAGGCGCGTCTGGTTGTCGCCGACACCATCGGCCGTCTGCATGTCGACGGTGTTCGCGCCGACCTGTGGGTGCGGCCCAACGCGTCCGTGTCCGGAATCCAGGGCAAGGACCTCGAGGCTGTGATCCGGCCGGGTCTGGCCGGCCTGTTCCTGCCCAAGGTTTTCGACGCCGAGGAACTGGTGCGTATCGATGCGGTGGTGTCACACATCGAAGCACGGGAAGGCCTCGAAGCCGGCAGCGTGGGGCTGATCGTGAGCTACGAGACGGCGGTCTCGATGGCGCACTGCGAGGAGATGGCGGCCGCCACCCCGCGCATCCGCAGCCTGCTGGGCGCCACGGGACCCAGTGCGGACGTAGGCCGCGAGCTGGGCTTCGAATTCACCCCGGCCGGCCTGGAGACGCTGTACCTCCGGAGCCGAATCGTTCTCGCAGCCCGCGCGGCCGGCCTGCACCACCCCGTTGCCGGCGTGTGGCAGGACATCAAGGACCTCGACGGTGCCCGGCAGTTCTGCCTGGACAACAAGCAGCTCGGATATCGCGGCATGGTGTGCATTCACCCCTCACACATCGCCATTGCCAACGAGGTGTTCACGCCGTCCGCCGATCAGGTGGACTTCTACCGCCGCATGATCGAGGCGTTCAAGGTGGCCGAGGCGGCAGGCAGTGCGGCCGTCGACTTCGAAGGGCAGCACATCGATATCGCACACGTGAAGACCGCCGAGGGCATCATCGAGCAGGCGGAAGCCATCGCGGCATACGCCTGACGGGGCCCGGCGGCAGCCGACTGGTGAAGCCCCGCATCCTTTCGGATGCGGGGCTTCGACGTACGTCCCTCCGAATCACGAATCAGTCAGGGGAGCAGAGGTTTCGATATGGGCTCATGGTTCGTGTCTTTGTTCAAGTGAATGGCCAGCACGAGCAGGATGACGACCAGCATGATGACGACGACATAAGTCGGTAGCGCATACGCTGCGATCGCCGCCATACCGAGAAGAGCGGCACCCACTGCGCGCGCGACCCACCCGGTTCCGGTGGTGATGCGGAAGTAGATTGCGTGTGAGAGTAGGTAGATCGCCGGACCCGCGAGCATCAGCACACCGCCCACACCGGCTCGGGCGTCACCAATGTGGGCGAGCACCAACTCGCTACCTGCCGCGAACATGACGAGGCCGGTGACGACGCCGTAGATGACGTTGATCCCGATGTGCACGGATCGAATCGGATTCTCGGTGACGGCGATGTGGTTTTCCACCAACCGTTCGGCACGACCGAAGTATGCCGCCCACAGGCAGACGAGGGCGACGAAGCAACCCGCGGCAAGTACGAGTGTGAGTGCATCGGAGTGATGAGCTGCGATCACACGTCCCAGAGTCAGTACGGTCTCGCCGAGCAGGATGATGAGGAACAGTCGCATGCGCTCGAGCATGTGCTCGGCGTCGAATGGAAGTTGCTGCGTTCGCGTCGTGCCGCTCGGCACGGGGTGTGCAAACCAGGTGCCGGTGAGATCGATGAGCGCGGCCACCGCCCAGCACCAGAGACGCCATTTCGGGTCGAGTGCGGCACCGGCCACCCAGAACGGCGCCGAGACGGCAAACCAGATCAGCACATGCACGAAGTGCCTGCGCAAGCGGGACGTCGGGGCGGTGGCAGCCGCGTAGACGGCGGGGCCGACCAGGGCCAGCAGCATGGGCATCACGAAGAGCCACGGACTGTCGTCGAATGCGTGTCCGATGCCGGCGTTCATGAACAAGCCGAGGCCCATCACCGTGATCGTGACGGCCCTCGTGGCGGTGTGCTCGATGTCGAGCAGGGTGACCTCGAAGGTGGTAAATGCCCAGACGCCGCACACCGCGACAAGCGCCACCAGAGTCTCGGCTGCGCCACGCCACGTCAGATGCTCGACGAGATGGTGCGTGAGCTGACCGATCGCCAGTACGAAGACCAGATCGAAAAAGAGCTCGAGCGGGGAGACGTCACGGTGTGTCCTGCGCGCTTCGCCGACCATGATGATCTCCTCCTCGGCGCCAAATCGTATCCGGTGGAGTCGAGCCGGACGGTTGTTTCGGCGGCGCCGGAGTTGCACGCGGTGGGGTTCTTCCATCACGGCCGGTTCGCTCAGCAAGATCGAGCGATTCGGATCCCTATCCTCCGAAACGGTGCAGCGCTCACGGCGCTGAGAGGAACGGGCGCGACAGGCCTCGAATCAGCCTACGTTCGCCTCGTCGTCGGCATCCCACAGCCCGCGCTGCTCCAGTTCGTCGATCAGGTGATCTGCGCCGTCCAGGATGTGCGATTCCATGAGAGTCTTCGCTCTCTTGGCCGCGTGCTTGCGCAGCGCCTCGAGGAGGACGGGGTGCTCCTCCTGCGTGGTGGTGATGTGGCCTTCGATGGTGGCGTAGAAGCGGTTGGGAAGGTTCGTGACGACGGAGCCCAGGAGGCGCGCAAGGCGCGGAGAGTCCGCGGTCAGGTTGATCTTGCGGTGGAACGCGTGGCCGAGGGAGGCGATACGTTCCGTGTCGCCCTGGGCAATGGCCTCCTGGTGCTGCTGAAGGATGCCTTCGAGCTCGACGATCTGCTGGGGTGTGATGTTCTTCGCGGCCCGGGCGGCCAGTTCGCCGGCCAGCTGCGCCTGTGCCCAGAAGAGGTCGCGCACGTCTTGCTTCGTGAACGGGGCTACGACGAAGCCGCGCCGGGGAACCATCTCGACGAATCCTTCGCTCCGGAGCGCAAGGAGTCCCTCTCGCACGGGCGTCGTGCTGACTCCCACGGCTTCGGCGATCCGCTCGATGCGGAGGAAATCGCCTGCACGCACCTCGCCGGAAATGATCATCTCGCGTACGTATGTGGCAACTTCCTCTGGAAGTTGCTGTCGCCTTGATCTGTCATTCAGGGCCATCGTCGGTCGCACCTTCCCGGATCCAGAGACTCGACATAATGTACCATTCGCGCCCGCCCGGTGACCGCGGCGCCCGGCAAGGCCGATCTGCGGGCCGCTGTCGTGCGGGGCCGCCCGGCTGAACCTTCCCGCGAGCCGGCGATCCGGGGAGCTCGGATACGTGCGCTCCCGACGACCACGTCACGGCATTCTTCCGTCAGGAGGACCTCGACGCGGCCGATCGGATCGACTGGATGGAGGTGCCCGCCGGTTACGACCACGACGTGTTCGGGGACGGCAGTGTCATAGTGCTGTCGATGCCCGGACACACCCCGGATTCACTCGGGCTACAGCTCCGCCTGCCGGTCGGAACACGCTGATACTGTCCGGCGCCGTCGCGCGCACCCAGGACAACATCAGCTGTTGCGTCGGCATGCCGGCTGACTCCGAAACCACCGACGCGACCGGATCACTGAAAATGATGAAGTTGCTGCGCTTCCAACCGAGTACGACAGTGTGTGTCAATCACGATATCGACGACTGGAGCCGGATCCGCGTGAACGGGCGGCAGATCGACTAGGTCGCGACACTCCACGACCGGCCGTGGCCTCGGCGAACTGGGGGCCTCGGCGAACTGCGTGGCCGCTAGACTCGACTGGTGGATATCCGGGACGCCGAGTACGTCGTCGCCGTGGCCGATCACGGCAGTATCACCGAGGCCGCGCGGGCGCTGTTCATCGCGCAGCCTTCACTGTCGCAGGCGATCCGCACTCTCGAACGCGATCTGGGTGTCGAGTTGTTCGATCGTGGAGGACGGAAGCTGCGGATCACTCCGGCGGGTAGGGCGTTCGCGGATGCGGCGCGGCAGGTCCTTGCCGATGTCGAGCGGGCGCGGGCGGTCGTGCAGGACGTGGCCGACGTGCAGTCTGGCACGCTGACTATTGCTGTTCTCAATTCCCTTGCCGCCGATCCACTCCCACGTCTCGTCGGTCGGTTTCATCGACTGTTCCCACGGATTCTCCTGTCGACGGTGTCGGCGGACATTCCCGACGGCGTGGGCCGCGCGGTCCGGTCGGGTGAGTGTGACCTCGGGCTCACCGAACTACTCGTCGATGACCAGGTGCTCGGGTTCCGAGTGGTGGGGGAGCAGGAGATCGTGCTCGCGATCCACGCGGATCTGGCGATCGAACTACCCGATCCGGTGCCGGTCGACCTGCTTGCCGATATTCCGATGATCGTGGAGATCGGGTCGCGTCCACGACTGCCGGTGCACAATGTCGCAGTCGAGTGTGCGCATCGTCAGTCGATGTGGGAGTTGGTTGTCCAGGGTGCGGGGGCGACCCTGATGCCGCGACGCGTCGCCGAGCAGGAACTGCCGGGTGTAGTGGTTCGCTCGCTCGCACCGCCGGAGGTGCGCACCATCGGTCTCGTCCATCGACCGGATCCGCTTCCTCCCGCTGCGGCGGCGTTCATCGCCGCCCTCGACGAGGTTCAGGGCGCGAGCGTGTCGAGGAATGCCCGTCCTGCCGGAGACAGCCGGGCCTTGTCGTAGATCACCCCGTAGGGCGCGGTGATCGGCGGGTCGAGGGGGCAGATCCGGGCGCCACCGACTGCGGCCCGTTCCGCATTGGTGCGTTCGATGAACGACATTCCTATTCCTTGGACGACGAATGCGCCGACGGCTTCTCGCTGCTCGACCACGGCCGACATGATCGTCCGGCTCCCTGCGGCCTGTAGCGCCTTCTCGATGACGGTGCGCGAAGACGATTCCTTGGGCAGCCCCACCACGGGGAGATTGGGGAGATCGTCGAGGGGGAATGGTTCGCGCCAGTGTATTTCGGCGATCGGGGGGACCACCAACCAGTATTCGTGGAATCCGAGTGCTCGTGTTGTCAACCCTGCTGCGGCAAAAGGGAGATGACTGAAGGCTATTTCGCAATGTCCGTCCCGGATCAGTGACCCGATGACCTCGGAAGGCCTGAGGTCGGCGAGCCGGACGACCACGCCGGGATACTGCTTGCGAAAGGATCCGATCAGTTCCGTGACAGGGCCTTCGGCAACGTGTGCCGACGCGCAGATGTCGAGTCGCCCGCGCGGAAATCCCGAGACGTCGACGAACGAGCTCTCGGCGGCCACCAGGTCTCGCACAATCTGCCGGGCCGGACCGACGAACGCCTTTCCCGCCGCGCTGAGCACGAGACCGCGGCCGACGCGGTGGAACAATTCGGCACCGAGCTCACGTTCGAGATTGCGCAACCCCTTCGACAACGACGGTTTGGTGACGCCCAGGGCCTCGGCCGCGAGTGCAAAGCCGTCGTTGTCGACGGTGGCGAGGAAGTATTCGACGTGTCGCGACTCCACCCGTGCAGAGTACTGCCTACGCCGCGACCGATCCGCTGCTTGTCAGATGTGGCGCCCGCCGGTGACTTCGAGAACGGTGCCGGTCATGTAGCTGGACAGATCGGAGGCCAGGAACAATGCGACGTTGGCGATCTCTTCAGGTTCGGCGCCGCGTCCCATCGGAACCTCCCTGAGCTTCGCTTCGAGGATGTCGGCGCGCAAGGCGCGGATCATGTCGGTATTCACCACTCCGGGCTGAATCGCGTTGACCCGGACTCCGAGGTGGGCGAGTTCTTTCGCGGCTGCCTTGGTCAGACCCACCATGCCGGCCTTCGCGGCGCTGTAGTTGGTCTGTCCGACCAGGCCGACCTTGCCCGAGATCGACGAGATGTTCACGATCGACCCCTTGCCGGCCTCCCGCATTGCGATCGACGCGATCTGGGTGCCCAGCCACGCGCCCTGGAGGTGCACGTCGATGACGGAGCGGAAATCGGCGAGCGTCATCTTGCGCAGCGTCGCGTCGCGGGTGATGCCGGCATTGTTGACCCACACGTCCATTCCGCCGAACGCGTCGAGCGCCGTCTTTCCCAGGTTCTGCATCTGATCCGGCTCCGTCACGTCACAGGCGACGGCGACGGCCTGGAAGCCGTCGGCCTCCAGCTTTCCGGCGGCGGCCTTGACGTTCTCGGCGTGCATGTCGCCGAGAACGACCGAGGCGCCCTCGCTCGCGAACTTGCGGGCCATCTCGAAACCGATGCCCTGAGCCGCGCCGGTGACGACCGCGACCCGCCCCTCGAGGAGTGTCATGTGTTTCCCTAAGTTTGTAGGTGTACGGGGTTGGTGCCCTCACCGATGAGAAGGAACGGTGCCTCTCGCATGAGGCGACCCAACTCGGAGTAGCCGCCACCGCCGTGGATCCGGAAGCTGTCCGGGAATGTCGAGTCTCGTCTCACTAGATAAAAATTGTCGTTCGCGAATCGTCTGAGACGAGTAATTCGCCCGGAGGCTGCTACATATTCAAGCGCTTTTATCCGCTGTGGTCAAAGACGGTCCGGGAAACCGAGAGTTAACCCCTTCCTATGGATCGAAGGGCCTCTGTACAGCACGTTTTCGCGCGTGGTCCGTACTTGACACCAGGGTCGGGATTGCTGGATATTCACCTTCATGGCTGAACGCGAAGTGAGTGATGAAGACTTCAAGGACATTCTCGCGCAGACGAGAACATTCATTCAGAAGGAAGTAATTCCGAGAGAAAGTGAAATCGCGGACAAAGATGTGATCCCGGATGACGTTCGCCGTAAAGCGGCGGAGATGGGTCTGTTCGGGTACGCCATCCCGCAGCAGTGGGGCGGGCTCGGACTCGACCTCACACAGGACGTGGAACTGGCCATGGAGTTCGGGTACACGAGCCTGGCATTGCGGTCGATGTTCGGCACCAACAACGGGATCGCCGGTCAGGTGCTGGTGAACTTCGGTACGGACGAGCAGAAGTCGGAATGGCTCGAGCGGATCGCGTCGGGTGACGTGGTCGCGTCGTTCGCACTGACCGAAGCGGAGGCAGGGTCGAACCCGGCGGGCCTGACCACCCGCGCCGTCCTGACAGATGGCACGTGGACGATCAACGGCACCAAGCGGTTCATCACCAACGCACCGTTGGCCGATCTGTTCGTCGTGTTTGCCCGCACCCGTCCCGCCGACGAGACCGGCACCGGGATCGCGGTGTTCCTCGTTCCGGCCGACACCGCCGGTGTCGTGGTCGGTCCGAAAGACAAGAAGATGGGCCAGGAGGGTGCCTGGACGGCAGAGGTGGCATTCGACGACGTCACCGTCCCCGGATCCGCCCTGGTCGGCGGTAGTGAAGAGGCTGGCTACCGGGCCGCCATGACCTCCCTTGCCCGGGGCCGGGTGCACATCGCGGCCCTCGCCGTCGGCAGTGCACAGCGCGCGCTCGACGAGTCCGTGTCGTTCGCGGCGGTCACGAAGCAGGGAGGCACTCCGATCGGCGACTTCCAGCTGGTGCAGGCCATGCTCGCCGACCAGCAGGTGGGTGTGTCCGCGGGCCGCGCGCTGGTGCGGGAGGCGGCACAGAAGTACGTCAGCGGTGAGGACCGTCGTATCGCCCCGTCCGTGGCGAAGTTGTACTGCACGGAAATGGCCGGCAATGTCGCCGACCTCGCGGTGCAGGTCCATGGTGGTAGCGGATACATGAGAGGTGTTGCGGTCGAACGCATCTATCGGGACATCCGCTTGCTTCGCCTCTACGAGGGCACCAGCGAGATCCAGCGTCTGATCATCGGCGGCGGCCTCGTCCGCGAAGCCAAGAAAGCACTCTGAACCCGTACACAAGTGATCTGTGGGGCCCTGGTTCCCCGAGACAAGGAAAAGTCACATGCGAAGAGCAGCACTGGTCGCCCCGGTCCGCACCGCGGTCGGCCGTTTCGGCGGCGCACTGCGCGACGTCCCGGCAGAGACGTTGGCCGCCACCGTGATCAAGGAGACCGTGGCGCGGTCCGGGATCGACCCGATCCTCATCGAAGACGTGGTGATGGGCCAGTCGTACGCCAACTCCGAGGCCCCGTGCATCGGCCGGTGGGCCGCCCTCGAAGCAGGACTGCCGATTTCCGTCGCCGGACTGCAGACCGACCGCCGGTGCGGCACGGGCCTGCAGGCCCTCGTGACCGCGTCGATGATGGTGCAGACCGGCGCAGCCGACGTCGTGCTAGCGGGCGGTGTCGAGTCGATGAGCAATATCGAGCACTACACCACCGGGGCCCGCTGGGGGACCCGCGCCGGATCGCTGAACCTGTACGACCGCCTCGACCGCGGGCGGGAACGCTCCCAGCCGGAATGGCGGTTCGGGAAGATCAGCGGCATGATCGAGACCGCCGAGAACGTCGCAACACAGTGTGGAATCGGCCGTGAGGAGTCGGACGCGTTCGCCGCCGAAAGCCACGCCAAGGCCCACGCCGCCTGGGAGGCAGGCAAGTTCGACGATGAGGTGATCGAGGTCAAGATCACCGACCGCAAGGGCAATGTCTCTGTCGTGGCCCGCGACGAGGGTATCCGCCCGGAAACTACGCCCGAGACGCTGGCACGGCTGCGCAGCGCGCTCCCGGACGGTGTCGTCACCGCGGGCAACGCGAGCCAGCAGAACGACGCGGCGTCGTCGATGCTCGTCGTGGCCGAGGATCAACTCGACGAACTCGGGCTCGAGCCGATGGGTTTCCTCACCGGGTGGGCCGCCGCCGGGTGCGAACCTGCGCTGATGGGCCTCGGACCGGTCGCGGCCACGTCCAAGCTGTTTCGCAGGACCGGCGCGAGCTTCGACGACTTCACGCTGATCGAGCTGAACGAGGCATTCGCGTGCCAGGTGCTCGGCGTGCTGAAGGAATGGGGATTCGAGGACCGGGACCGACTGAACGTCAACGGGTCCGGGATCTCGCTCGGACACCCGATCGGCGCGACGGGAGCGCGAATGACGACCACCGCGCTGCATGAACTGCGGCGGCGCGGCGGCGGCAAGGCGCTCGTCACGATGTGCATCGGTGGCGGGCAGGGAATGGCTGCCATCGTCGAAGGGGTCTAAAGGCGACTGGAATGGCGCTCCGCCGGCTCCGATGTCGGAGTCGGCGGACGCGACATCACGTGATTGACGAGGAGTGCGGCGAAGACGACCGCGCACCCGATCGCACCTACGGCAAGGGCGAGTTTGATCCCGCCTTCGGTGGGAAGTAGGTCCGGTGCCAGGTTCGCGGCGAGCACCGCGCCCGCGAGGGCGCTGCCGAACGAGCCGCCGACGGTGCGCAGCACCTGGTTGAAGCTCACGGCGCTGCCGAGTTCGGTGTCGGCCACGCTGCGGGCGATCAGGGCCGGCATCGCCCCGTAGGTCATGCCCATCCCCAGTCCGAACCCGAACATACCGATCAGGATTTCCCACAACGCGTCGTGGGCGACCCAGAGAAGCGCGCTCGAGGCCGTCACGAGCCCGGCGCCGACGAGCAGGAGAGTCCTCATGCGTATCCGGTGCGAGAGGGCGCGCACGAGCCGGTTCGCGCCGAAACTTGCGACCGACAGGGGAAGCATCACGAATCCGGCCCAGAACAGGGGCAGCGCAATGCCGTATCCGGTGGAGGCGGGCGCCTGGGCGATGAGGCTGCCGATCGAGAGTCCGATGTACATCGCGGCGCCGAGGCCGATCGCGGTGCTGTTCGCGACCAGAACGTCACCGTTGCGGAGGACTCGGAGGTTGATCAGCGGGTGCGGGGTGCGCAGTTCGACGAGGGACCACGCTGTCAGCAGTGTGGCCGCACCGGCGAAGAATCCGATGGTCCATGGTGAGCCCCAGCCCCACCGGGAGCCTTCGCTGACGGCGACGAGTAGGGACGCGAGTCCGGTGCCGACCAGCAGAGCGCCCGGGACGTCGAGTGTGTTGCGTGGTGCCCGCTCGTCGGGGCCTGCTGGAACGACACGCCAGACGACGAGGATGGTGGTGATCAGGAATAGCGCCGCGAACCAGAAGGCGAAACGGAACCCGAGAAGGTCGGCGAGGATGCCGGTCAGGGGGTACCCGAGTCCCAGGCCAGTTGTGACCGTTACCGACAGGCTGGAGATGCCGAGCCGGGCCTGATTTTCGGGAAGATAGCGGCGGGCCAGAGCGATCGTCACCGGAACGATCCCGTAGGTGAGTCCCTGCAAGGCGCGCCCGACCAGGAAGACAGTGAAGTTGGGAGCCGCGGCCGCGACGATCGAACCGACGAGGATCGTGGTCAGGGAGAACAGGAGCAGGCGCTTCTTGTGGGGGCCGTCGCTCAGCCGTCCCATGATCGGTGTTGCGACCGCCCCGACCAGGAGGTTGACGGTGAGCATCCATTGGCCGGTGCTCACCTCGACGTGCATGTCGTGGGAGATGGTGGGCACCAGCAGCATGCCGAGTGAACTGACGACCGCGGTCGTCAGGGCGGCATACGCCAGGGCCGGCAGTAACCGGGCACGCGTTGTGGACTCAGTCGACGGGGGCATCGTCCACCAACTTGCGCAGAATCGGAACCATGGCGTCGAGGGTCTTTCTCTCCTCGACGGTCAGCCTTTCCGCGATGGCGTGTTCGAGCCACTCCAGGCCTTGTGACCGCTCTTGCGCCAGCCTCTCGTGACCGGCATCGGTGAGCTCGATCCAGATTCGGCGTCGATCCTGCTCGTCGGGGGTGCGCACGATCAGGCCGAGATTTTCGAGTTCGCGCACTGTCGTTGCGATTGCTTGGGGGCTGATCTTTTCGGCCGTGGCGAGTGTCGAGGCGGACGTTCGTCCGTACTTCGACAGATAGCTGAGCACACCTATCTTGCCGACGGAGATCGTTCTGCCGGTTGCGAGCTGCCGCCAAATTGGGCGCAGCGCTTCCCGCAGGACTTGCGCCGTGGCCTGTTCGGTGATCATGAGCAAAGCGTACAACCACATTGATCAATCTAGTTGACTAAATGGGGAGTCTCACATAGTTGGCTGCTCGCATCCAACTTCTCACGACTCAGCGGTGTATCGACGCCAAGCATTCGGACGAATTCGTGATGGATCTGTTCCACCTCGACGGGGTGCTGGTCCATCAGGCGGTAGCGCGACCGCCGCCGCCCCGGCGCAATCCACTCGGCACCCCGGCTGATGTCTGCGACTGTCTCGTGGCGGTGGGACTCCCCATTTCCGCGGCCGCGCTCGGCCGTTGAGCGGGCGAACGACCAGGCTAGCGGTGACGTGGGCGATCTGGTTCCGGCCCTCGAGGATTCGGGGTTGCGGTGCGGGTCCGTGTTCAGCGATGTCGCTGGTGAACGCGACCTCGATGTCGATCTCCTCGACCCGACGAAAGGGCCGATGTCACGCGAAACTACTGGTCCGCGGGCTGGCCGGGGAGGTGCGGTGGAACGGCTCCGAGCTATCGGAGATCCCGGGCTCGTCGACGAAGATGTCGATGGTCAGCGGAGCGTTTCCGCCATACTTCGTGAAGTCGGTGACACCGGCTTCGGTGAGCACTTCGACGTCGAGGACTGTGCGACCGTTGTCGGTGCCCGCGGGACGGCCGAGTAGTTCGATTGCAGCGTCGGCCATGATTTCGGGGGAGCGTGAGTGTCGCAGGCTGTCGGATCCGCCGAGTAGGTTCCCGACCGCTGCTGTCGCGATCATTGTCTGCGGCCACAGGCAGTTGCTGGAGAAGGACATATCCGCGTGTTCAGCCGCGATACCCAACGCGGCCAGCGTCATCCCATACTTGGCCAGCATGTAGCCCGGGTGGGCGCCCAGCCAGTATTTCGACATGTTGAGCGGCGGTGAGAGCGTCAGTACGTGTGGGTTCGAAGATTTCCGCAGGTACGGAAGACACGCCTGGGTCAGCGCGAAAGTGCCGCGCACGTTGACTTGTTGCATCAAATCGAACCGCTTCAGGGGCAGCGCCTCGGTCTTCGAGATGTCCAGCACGCTCGCATTGTTGACGACGATGTCGATGCCGCCGAAGTTGTCGCGGGCAGAATCGACGACTCGGGCGATATCGTCGGCGTTGCGGACGTCGCCCACCACCGGGACAGCGTGTCCACCCAACTCGGCCAGTTCCGCGACGGCGGTGTGAACCGTTCCGGGTAGTCGGGGGTCAGGGGTATCGGTCTTGGCGAGCAGGACGATGTTTCCGCCGCGGCTCGCGATCGCCCTTGCGATAGCAAGTCCGATGCCGCGACTTCCTCCGGACATGACGGCGGTTCTCCCGCGGAAGCGCTTGTCGTTCATCGTGATCCCTTCATGGTTGGGGCTGCGGCCGAGCGCCCTTCACGGTAGGGAAGTCCTGTGATGATGACCACGTCCGCGAAGAATCAAGAATGTGGCGCGGTTTGTTCTCATCGGACAAACTCGTGTCGAACGGGTGAGGGCCGTGACTCCCGGCTGGATAGAAAGGTGCAGGTGGGGACGTTGGTAATGGCTTTCGCGGCGAATCGTCATGCGTGGGAGGCAACTGCTCTATTGTCTTCGCATGGCTTCACACGACGAGCGCACCGCGCTGTTGGTCGCAAGAATAGCAAGCTCGCTCAACCGGCGGTTGGTGTCGCTGACGGCAGACATCACCGACGTGTTGTACACCGAAATTCCCGACTTGCGTGCCGATCGACAGTTGCTCGAACTGCTCGGGGCGAGTGTCGAAGGAAACCTCGACACCATCTTTCACACGCTGCAGCACAACATCGCGCCGGAAAATCTGGAGGCGCCGGCCGCGGCGATGGAGTACGCGAGACGTCTCGCTCAACAGGGGGTTCCGGTCAACGCGCTCGTACGCGCATATCGACTCGGACAGACCAATCTCCTCAAGCTGGTCTTCGACGAGTTGGGTGGGGAAACGGTTGAGCCGGAACTGGGCGTTCCGGTGCTCGAGCGCATCATCACCGTGATGTCCGTGTACATCGACAGGGTGTCGCAGCAGGTGGTCGCAGTCTACGAGCGTGAACGGGAACGGTGGTTGGCCCACCAGAGTAGCGTGCGTGCCGTCCGAGTTCAGGAAATATTGGCGGGCAACGAACAACCGGATGCAGGGGCCAGCGCTGCCCTCAACTACGTCCTGATTCAAAATCACCTGGCGGCGATCATTTGGGCCCCCGATGCCGGTGCAGGAGACATGCTGGCCAAGATCGAATCGGCTGCACACGACTTCTCCGGGTTCATGGGGGCAGTGACCGATCCACTGTTCGTGGCGGCGGACCGCGTCACTGGATGGGTATGGGTCCCCCTCGGTACCCGATCGGCTCCCCGGCGAGATTACATTGAGCTGCGCGAATTCCTTCACGACCGTCATTCGGAGCTAGTTGTGGCCGTCGGTGGAATAACCTCCGGACCAGAAGGATTCAGGCAGTCCCACGCGCGCGCCCAACGCGCACGAGCGCTTGCCATCGCTGCGGGAAAAAATGCCCCCGTCGCGATCGCATACGACGAACCAGGAGTGTCGACCGTCGCGATGCTCACCGAGGACCCCGCGGCTACCCGGACGTGGGTACAGAGCGTCTTGCGCGGCCTGGCGGCGGACAACGAGAACGCGGCCCGCCTGCGCGAGACCGTGCAGGTCTACCTCGCGAACAATCTCAGCAATGTTGCGGCCGCGAAAGTTCTCGACTTGCACTACAACTCAGTGAAGTATCGGGTGAAGCGCGCCGCGGAGGAGCGGGGGGAGGATTTCACTCGGGACCGCCTATCCGTCGAACTCGCCTTGCTCGTGTGCCAATGGTTGGGACCTGCTGTCCTGACACCGGATCAGGCGAAGGGTGGCCACGTGGGTGGGCTGTGATGCCAGGGGCAGGTGGTCCCGCTTCACTTCGAGGGCGTATCGACCTCCGGTTGCGTCCCGGTCGGCGGGTCTGTGCCTGTCCGCGGTGGGCGGTCGGAACTGCGCACGGCCTCGTCGAGAGTGATGTAGCCGTCGCAGGACAGTCCGGCTGCCGTGAGGAGCGCTGCGTAGAGACGTTTCAGCATGGTGTGTCGGTTCCTCTTCGTGAGTATCGTGGGCCGTGCGCATCGGCACCGCACGATCGCTGCAACCCGGGATCATCCTTGCCGGATCGGCGACGCAGAACTGCGGCGCCGATCCCGTCCGGGGTCTGACGTGTCGTTGCCAGTGCACGCGCCAATCGCATGGCCTCCGGCAATACTTCGTGTGGATGGACGATCCGGTCGATAATTCCGCAGCGCAGGGCGGTCTCCGGGTGGAGCGTGTCTCTGAAGGAAACCGACTCGAACCGAAGTCTGCCGCCAAGTGCACCGGAGCGGAAATTGCAGTCCTCGTATCTCCGCACTGCTCGGGGCCCGAGGGTGGCGTGGGAACTGACGATGGCGGCGTTACACGCCAGTACGAGATCGAGGCCTCCGCCCGAGGCCGAACCGTTCACGGCTGCAATCAGAGGTTTGTCGATCTCGTGGTGGACGAAGCCGGCAAAGCCCCATTCCGGGTGTCCGGGTGCGTCGATACTGTGCCCGGCGGTCAGTGCCACAACATCCGCGCCAGCACAGAAGGTGCCTCCCGCGCCTGTGATGATGCCGACTCGAAGGTCGGGAGAACGAGCCAGGGTTTCCATCGCCGCGCCGACCCCGGCGGAGACCTCCGCGTCGACGACGTTACGCAACTCGGGTCGATTGAGAGTGATGATTGCGACCGGACCACGTCGCTCCAGGAACGCCGCACCAGGGTGATCACTTCTCCCGAACTGCTCCAACCGTCTTATCCTTCCTGTTCAAGCGGCGTACCTGCGGCTACAGCACATCGTCACCGTGTCTGCGCAGATAACGCAGTGCGGATTGGGCGGCGTTGTATCCGCTCATTCCGTGGGCGCCGGCGCCCGGCGGCGTCGACGCGGAGCACAGATAGGTGCCCGGCACTCCGGTGCTGTAGGGGTCGAGGGCGATCCGTGGTCGCAGTACCACCTGAGTCTCGGTGTTGGCGCCGCCGATGATGTCGCCGCCGACGTAGTTCGGGTTCGACGCGGCCAACCGCACCGGCCCGCTGCTCACGGTGGCCACGACACGGTCGCGGAACCCGGGGGCGAACCGTTCGATCTGCGCGACCACTGCCTCGGTGGCGTCGCCCGAATAGCCGTGCGGAACATGCGCGTACGCGTACAGGGGATGCAGGTCGCCCTTCGACCGGCCGGGATCGGCGAGGTACTGCTGGCCGACGAGGACGAACGGGCGCGTCGGCATCCGGCCCGTCGCGACGTCACGTTCGGCGTCGGCGATCTCCGCGAACGTGCCACCCAGGTGGACGGTTCCGGCCAGTGCGCAGTCGGGGTTCGTCCAGGGAACGCCGCCTTCGATGGCGAAGTCGACCTTGAACGCTGCCGGGCCGTGGCGGTAGCGGCGGTAGGCCTTGGCGACCCGGGACGGCAGCCGGTCGCCGAGGATGTCGACTGCGGCGGACGGGGCAACGTCGAGCAGGACGACGTCCGCGGGCGGGAAATCGCGGACGCTGCGGACTCGGGTGCCCGTGGTGATCTTGCCTCCCCAATCGGTGAGCATCGCGGCGAGCGCGGTCGTGATGGACCGGGATCCGCCCTCGGCGACCGGCCAGCCGTAACGGTGGCCGGCGGCCACGATCATCAACCCGACCGCGGACGTGGCGGGGCGGTCGAGCCGGTAGTACGCGTGCGCGGCCACGCCCCCGAACAGTGCCCGGCCCTTCTCGGTGCGCCACCAGCGGGCGGTGGCGGTCGCGGGCAGCAATGCCCGGGGCCCGAAGCTCGCGAGCTTCAGGGGGTGTCGCGGGACGTTCGCGATCGGCCGCATCAGGTCGGTGGCGAGATCGTCGAATCCATCGGCGAGGCCCCCGAACATCCGCTGCCAGCGACGCCCGTCGGCCCCGAGGCCGGCGGCTGTCGCGTCGACGGAACGGTGCAGAAGCCCTGCTTGTCCGCTGTCGAGGGGATGCGCGCAGTCGACGTCGGCCCACTTCCAGCTCAGGCCGTAGCGTTCGAGGTCGAGCGTCTGCAGGTACGGCGACCCCGCTCCCATGGGGTGGAACGCGGAGCACTCGTCGTGCAGAAGCCCCGGAAGGGTGAGTTCGCTCGAACGGGTACCGCCGCCGATGGTGTCGGCCGACTCGAGGACCTGGACCTCGACCCCATGCCGGGCGAGGTGGACCGCGGCAGCGAGCCCGTTGGGCCCGCTGCCGACCACGACCGCTGTGCTCACTGCCGCACTCCGGTGCCTTCGTCACTCTGACGGGACGAATTAGCGTGCTTGCTGCGCATTCTCGGTTCCGACAAGGTTTCGGGATCCGTAAATTCCCGGTCGGCGTCGATATCCAACGTCCACTTCACGTCGAACGGGATAGGACCGTTCGGCAGCCAAGGCTGCTCGGCGATGGCGTCGGACACCTTGTAGGTTCCGCGTTCGATGACGCCGAGGGCGGCGTCGATCACCTTGTACTCTTGGACGCCCTTGTGGATGGGCTGCGATTCGATCCATGCGATCAGGAACTCGCCGGGCGCGAAGTTG
The DNA here is from genome assembly GCF_018343855.1 of Rhodococcus sp. USK13. NCBI lineage: Bacteria > Bacillati > Actinomycetota > Actinomycetes > Mycobacteriales > Nocardiaceae > Rhodococcus > Rhodococcus sp. USK13. The sequence continues at coordinate 4,132,110 of NZ_CP069242.1, forward strand.
CAGCGCCGCTGAATGGCCGCGATGAGGTGCTCGTTGTGGAGGTGTCCGTCACCGAAGTTGAAGGCCACCAGCGAGTTACAACTGAACTCGGCCTCGCGCAGCGAGTAGGTGTCGATGTCGTCGCCGAGATGGCGACTCATCAGTGACAGCAGGGCGCGGCCCTGGCTGTGCATCGACCGCCAGCCCAGCAGTTGGTGCATCACGACGTCGGCGACCTCGGGCGGGTACGTTTCGAGTAGCTGGGTCCGGGTGTTCTGGCTGGGGCGCTTGATGAACTGGTCGAGCTTGTCTTCCGCGCCCGGCGCGAACGCCCAGGTGGCCGAGGCCCAGTTGCCGGCGTACTGCCGCATCGAGGGCAGGAACGAGACGAGGTCGGGGCGCAGATTGCCGAGGATCGGGAAGAACACCAGCGCGGCGATGATCGCGGCGAGCAGTAGCGGTGAGGAGAAGTCACCCAGCCCGTAACCTGCGGCGTTGGGGAATCCGAGGAACAGGAAGACTGCCGCGTAGGCGAACAACAGGTTCCATTCGAGGGGCACTGCGAGCGGGAACGTCGACAGGATGAACAGGTGGAACGCGACCATCAGTGCAACAGCGAGCAGGGTAACGGTTCCATTTGTATTGAACAGCAACACCAGTGGCGTCACCACCTCGACGACGGTGCCCAGGACGTGGGCGACACCACCGGCGACGATGGACGGCCGCAGGTCGTTCGGGAAGCTGCGGTAATGGGCGCGCTTGATCGCCTTCGACGGCAACCAGGGAGTGTTGGACAGCATCGGGGGCACCACCATCGAGAAGTGGTGGCCCAGCTTCGACATGCCGGCGCCGACCCACACCGACACGATGAGCAGCTTGAGCGCGACGATCATGTCGACGAACGGAAGAACACCGAAGAAGACGACGGCCGGGAAATACTGCTCGCCGCGGGCGGCGATGAAGATGACCTTGTCGCGCAACCCGATCACGACGAGTAGTGCGATCAGAGGCAACAAGAGCGTGGGGTTCACCAGGCCGTGATTACCGGGCAGTGCCGCGTCGATGGACGGTGTGTGGACACCGGTGAGCACGAGCGCGAGGACGATATTGACCAAGATCGCGGCGTAGACGAGAACGTCGAAGACGGTGCGAGAGTCGCCGGCAGTCAGTGGCACCTTCCCCGGCCAGGGTGGGAGGCGGATGGTGCCCGGCCGGAGCCAGAACAGAGCGCCACCCATCATCGGCTTGAAGTGGCCGGCGAGTGGCCCCCAGGAACCGCCCAGGCCGATGGTCTCGATCAGCAGCGTCCACAGGATGAGCTTCTGGTACACGATCGGTGCGTTCCACCACGCGCCGATGTCGAGCACGTTGTAGCCGGAGGTGAATGTGGCGATGGACAGTCCGGCGCCGATGTAGAGGACCAGCAGTTTCAGAATGTAGATGGTGTGCACCATCTTCGGGGTGCCGAAGCCGTAGTCGACCCAGTGCGTCGACATGGCGCGGATGCGGTCGAAGAAGGGACGGTCGAGGAATGTTGCGGGGTCTACTTCGGGAAAGTTCCCGGTTGTGAATCCCATCGGAAGTCTCCTGGATAGGGCGGGCGGGGGTAGGGGTCATTGCCTCGGGTGTGGGCCGAGTTGCGACGGGTGCTGTGGTGGCGGTGAGAGCGGTTGCTCAGCCGCGAGCAGTGGTGGGCAGCCGGTGCCGGCTGCGCAGTCCGGGTTTGTCGATTTTGCCGACGGGGTTGCGGGGCAAGGCGTCGACGACGTGTATAGCGACGGGCAGTTTGACTTTCGTGAGCCGCTCACGGAGGTGGTCGGTGAGCTGTCCGTCGGTCACGGGGCTGTCGGGATAGGGGACCACGTAGGCGACGGGTACTTCGCCATATACCTCGTGAGGTGCGCCGACCACGGCTGCCTCGAGGACGCTGTCGTGGGTGGCGAGTGCGTTCTCGATCTCCTTGGGGTAGATGTTCTCGCCGCCCCGGATGATCATGTCCTTGATCCGGTCGACGAGGGTGAGGTAGCCGTCCTCGTCGAGTCGCCCGACGTCGCCCGTGTGGAGCCAGCCGTCGACAACGGTCCGGTGTGTCTCCTCGGGACGCCTCAGGTAGCCGTGCATCACGTTGGCGCCGCGGATGACGATCTCGCCGACGGCTCCCGGTGGGAGCAGAACGCCGGACTCGTCCATGATCGCGAGGGTCTGCCCGGGCAGTGCGGGCCCGACTGTGCCGAGTTTGCGGACGCCGCCGGGTGGGTTGCACGCCGACGCGCAGGTGCCCTCGGTGAGCCCGTATCCTTCGACGATCACCAGGCCGAAGCGCTGCTCGGCGCGGTCGAGCAATTCCTTGGAGATCGGCGCGGCTCCGCAGACCCCGAACCGTAACGACGACGTGTCGGTGACAACTTCATCGGGTTGGGAGACGAGTAGTGCGTAGATCGTCGGGACCGCGGAGAAATAGGTCGGCCGCAACCGGGCCACGTCGTCGAAGAACCGGGCCGGGGAAAACCGTCCGGTGACACTGAGTTGCCCTCCGGCCAGCATCGGCGCGAGGAAGCTGACGCAGATCGCGTTGACGTGGAACAACGGCAGGATGAGCAGGCAGTGGTCATCGCGGGTGAGCGAAAGATGCTCGGCCAGCGATGAACTCATGAACTGAAGGTTGTCGTGAGTGAGCATGACGCCCTTGGGTCGTCCCGTCGACCCCGACGTGTAGATCAGTAGCGCGACGTCGCTCCCCGTCGGGCGGAAGTCCGGGGCCGGCCCCGCAGGCAGGGATGCGTGCATCTCGTCGACCGCAATAGACGGACGACCGGCGCTCGGAGCGTCCGGTCCCTCGTTCACGACCAGCGCAGCGTCGGCGTCGGTGATCTGGTACTCCGCTTCGGCGGCGGTGAAGGTGGGGTTGACCGGTGTCGCGGCCGCACCCAGCCGCCACGCCGCCATGAGGACGACGAGCAGCTCCACCCGGTTCGGCAGCATCACTGCGACGACGTCACCCTCGCGGACCCCTCGTTCGCTCAGTTGCGCCGCGAACGCATCCACCCGATCGGCGAACTGCCGGTACGTGAGGTCGCTGTGGTCGTCGCGCAGGCACGGTGCGTCGCCGTGTGCGGTCGCGAGGTCCCAGGTGAAATAGCCGATGTCGGACACTGTTTCGATCCCCTTCGTTGCCGTGTGATTCACGACACTATGCGCGGGGGCGGTGCTCCGAAATATTCCGCGAGGCTCGAGTTCTCGCCAGGTTTTGTCCGCGGCGGACAAGACCACATCTGGGGCGAGGCACGATGCGTGTGCAACGCGGATCATCGGCAATGACGCGTGAAGGCACCCGTGAGATGCATACCCTGGTGAGGGGACACGCGTCCTGTTAGACCGCCCTGCGGACGAGGATGACCTGCCTATCAGGAGCCGGATACATGGCCGAACAGATCGATGACTACTTCACCACCACCATCGCCGAGATGGTAGGCGGAGTACGGGCGGGGGTACGTGATCGCGACGGAGCCGTGGAGGCGCAGTCGAGCCTTTCTGTGCAGGAGATTCTGGACTTGTTCGATTCGCAATTGGGCAGCCGTCATCTCGATCTCGCGGCGCGCTGGTTACGCTCGAAAGGTAAGGGCTTCTACACGATCGGCTCATCCGGGCACGAGGGAAACGCCGTCGTGGCCCGCGCCCTCCGTCTCACCGATCCGGCTTTGCTGCACTACCGCTCCGGTGCGTTCTTCCTCGAGCGCGCCCGGCAAGTGCAGGGCAGCGACCCGCTGCGCGATGTGCTTCTCGGCGTCGTCGCCGCCGCCGAGGAACCGATGTCGGGTGGCCGGCACAAGGTGTTCGGTCGCCACGACCTCAATATCATCCCCCAGACCTCGACGATCGCATCTCATCTGCCGCGTGCGGTCGGCGTTGCCTTCTCCCTCGCGCGCGCCGCCAAGCTACACGCCCCCTCACCCTGGCCTGACGATGCGATCGCAGTGTGCAGTTTCGGAGATGCCTCGGTCAACCACTCGACCGCGATCGGCGCCATCAACACCGCCGTCTACTCGGCGTTTCAGGGCCTTCCCATTCCGCTGCTGTTCGTCTGCGAGGACAACGGCATCGGGATCAGCACCAAGACCCCGGCAGGGTGGATCGGTGCCAACTTCGGAAACCGTGAAGGGCTCGAGTACTTCACCGTCGACGGATCGGATCTGCCGATGGCCTACGCCACCGCGCAGCATGCCGCCGACTGGGTCCGCAGGAACAGGCGCCCGGCGTTCCTGCATCTGCGCACGGTGAGACTGATGGGCCACGCCGGATCCGACGTCGAAGCCGCCTACCGCACCACCGGCGAGATCAGCGCAGACTTCGACCGAGATCCGGTGCTGTGCACTGCACAACTGCTGATCGAGCGCGGGCATCTCAGCCCGAACGAGGTGCTTGCGCTTTACGAGAAGAAGCGCGCAGAAGTCATCGGACTCGCACGGCACGTGAGCGAGCTACCCCAACTCGATAGTCCCGCCGCGGTGATGCGACCACTGAGGGAGGGCCTCGACGAAGCGATGGCGGCCGAACCGCAACGGACCCAAGGCGCTCGCCGCGCACACATCTTCGGCGGCCCGCTACCCGAAGAAGAGGGTCCACTGACCCTGGCCTCGTCGATCAACCGTGCCCTGCTCGACGTGCTCATCGAGTACCCGGAGTCGCTGATCTTCGGCGAGGACGTCGCCCGGAAGGGTGGCGTCTACGGGGTCACGCGCGGGCTGATGAAGAAAGTCGGGGCTGCCCGCGTCTTCGACACCCTCCTCGACGAACAGGCGATTCTCGGGCTCGCACTCGGCGCGGGAGTCTCCGGGCTGCTGCCGATCCCGGAGATCCAGTACCTCGCGTACCTGCACAACGCCGCCGACCAGATCCGCGGTGAAGGCGCGACCCTGCAATTCTTCTCCGATCGTCAATACCGCAACCCCATGGTGGTGCGTATCGCCGGTTACGGGTACCAGAAGGGATTCGGGGGGCACTTCCACAACGACAATGCCGTCGCAGCGTTGCGTGACATCCCCGGCATCGTCATCGCCTCCCCGGCCAGGCCCGACGACGCCGCGGCCATGATGCACACCTGTGTTGCAGCCGCCCACACCGCCGGTGCGGTGTGCGTGTACTTGGAACCGATTGCGCTGTACCACACCAGGGATTTGCACGAGGACGGCGACGAGCAGTGGCTCGCCCCCTACCCGGATCCACTGAAGGGCGTCGGGAATTCCGTACAGATCGGGCGGGCGCGCACCTATGGCAAGGGAACGGACCTGACCATCGTCACTTTCGGGAACGGGGTCCACATGAGCCTCCGAGTGGCGCGTCGCCTCGAACGAGCCGATATCTCGACCCGGGTGGTGGACATGCGGTGGCTCGCGCCGCTGCCGGTGCCGGACATCGTCCGCGAGGCAAACGCCACCGGCCGAGTCCTCGTCGTCGACGAAACCCGGGCAGCTGGTGGTGTGGGGGAGGGCGTCGTCATGGCATTGGTGGACCAAGGCTTCACCGGCCGCCTCGCCCGGGTTGCGAGCGAGAACAGCTTCATCCCCCTCGGCGACGCCGCACTCGAGGTCCTGCTGTCCGAAGACACGATCGAGGCCGCGGCGCTCGAAGTGGTGCGGGGGCGCTGACTCCCCGCACGGACGCGTCGGAGGGATCATCTTCTTTCACAGGCCCGCCATCGGTGGTGATGTGCCGCTGCGGCGGGTCCTGCCCTCGAAAGCGTGTCGACTCAGTCGGTTTCCCAGGAGAAACCGTCCGGATCGGTGAAGGCGCCGGCGTTGCTGCGGATGACGATTCGATGGGCGCCGGTGCCGTCGGGGGAGACGCCCGCGTCCTTGGCGAGGGCGCGGCGCCCGTAGAGCGCGAGCTTGACCTTCGGACCGGTGGCGAACTCGACGTACTTGCGTCCGAAGCTTCTCGTCACTTCCAGACCGTGGTCGAGGTAGAACTGCTTGCCGGCTTTGACATCTCCGACTCCGAGGAGCAGCACGAGGTCCTCGAAGTGCCGGGTGGCCGGTCCCTTGTTCTTCTTCGACGACGTCGCGACTTTCCACAGGGCGCCGTCGGGGCCCTGTACGACGCCGCCATACCCCCAGAGGCTCTTCTTGGCCGGTGAGATCGTGGCGCCGCCGTTGTCGAGGGCGGCCTGGATGTAGGCGTCGACGATGTTCGGCTGGGACACGACGAGTGAGAGAGTGAAACCGCGGAAGCCGGTGGTCGGTGCGTCCGCGTCCCGGGCAGTGATGTGGGCATCGACGCCGAGTGCGGTGTGGAAGGCCTTCGCGGCGGTGGGCTCGGGAGTGTCGAGGGTGAGACTATTGATGGTGATCATGTCAGCGCTCCTCCTTGATCTCGTTGATGCGGATGAGGTTTCCTGCGGGATCGCGGACGGCGCAGTCACGGATGCCGTACGGCTGGTCGATCGGCTCCTGGACGATTTCGGTGTCGCTCGCCGCGAGCTGGGCGAAGGTTGCGTCCAGGTCGGGGGTGGCCAATGTGAGGATGGCGTAGGTCCCCTTGGCCATCATCTCGGTGATGGTGCGGCGCTCCTCGTCGGTGATCCCGGGATCGGCCGCCGGTGGGTGCAGAACGAGGGAGGTACCGGGCTGGTCCGGGTGTCCCACGGTGATCCAGTGCATCCCGTTGTAACCCACGTCTTTGCGGACTTCGAACCCGAGGATGTCGCGGTAGAAGGCCAGCGAGGCCTCGTGGTCGGTGTGCGGAAGGAAGGCCGAGTGAATGGTGATGTTCATGTGAGTGACGTTAATGCGGCCCGCGATGAGACGCTTCTCGATTCCTGACCGGTCTGCGAACGCTCAGATTTCTGACGGAACCGCGCTCCTTGCTTCGCCCCGTGAGTCGAGCGTCGAGGTGGCCTGGCGGTTCGGCCACCACACCGCGTCCCCGACGAGCGTGAACAGCGCCGGGATGACGAGTGTTCGCACCACGAACGTGTCGAGGAGGATGCCGAGCCCGACGACGATGCCCAGCTGGGTCAGTGTGATCAGCGGCAGCACACCGAGGACGGCGAACACGGCGGCGAGTACTATTCCGGCACTGGTGATGACGCCGCCGGTCGCGGCAACAGCCCGCACGATCGCGGCCCGCGTGCCCCGCCCCGGTGTTTCCTCCCGCGCCCGGGTGACGAGGAAGATGCTGTAGTCGACGCCGAGGGCCACGAGGAACAGGAACGCGAACAGCGGAACGGTGTCGTCGAGCGCAGGGAACCCGAAGATGCGCGTGCTCACCCAGCTGCCCAGCCCGAGCGCCGCGACCGCGCTGAGTACCGTCGTCCCGACGAGGACCAGGGGTGCGACCACGGCCCGCAGGAGCACTACGAGCACGGCCAGGACCACGAGAAGGATCGCCGGAATGACGATCACCTGGTCCCGGAGGGCGGCGTCCCGCTTGTCCAGCGCCTGGGCGTCGCTGCCACCGACGAGCGCATCCGCACCGCCGATGTCGGCCAAGGCTGCCCTGATGGTGTCGATGGTCGCGAAGGACTCCTCCGTTGCAGGTGGTGCGTCGAGTACGACGGCCCATCGCATCAAACCGGTGCTCGACCGGCCGGCCTCGCTCGCCGACACGACCCCTTCGGCGTCGGCGAGAACCCGCTGTACGGCGTCGGTCGCTTCCGTGCGGGCGACCACGGTGGTGGGGTCGGAGAGCCCGGACGGAAAATGAGCAGCGAGAGTGTCCAAGCCGTCGACCGATTCCGCTGCGACCCGGAACTGTTCGGTTTGGGACAGCCCGACGTGGGTGCCGATCAACCCCGCCGCACAGACCCCGAGCGCCATAATCGACACAGTTGCGGTGCGTCGCGGGTGTCGTGCTACCGCGGAGGCGACCCGGAACCAGGCGCCGTGCGTGGTGTTGTCCGGGTCGCCCACACGGGGCACGAACGGCCAGAACAATCGCTTTCCGCTGAGTGCGAGAGCGGGCGGGAGGACCAGCAGCACGAAGATGAGCGCTACCAGCAGGCCGGCGGCCGCGAGCACACCCAGGCTGCGGGTACTGGGAATGGTCGCCAACAGCAGGGTCAGTAGGGCAAGTACCACAGTGACATTGGACGCGACGATCGCCGGTCCGGCCCGGCGCACGGCGTGGCGCAAGGCGACCCGGTGGTCCGGCTCCGCGCGGAGTTCCTCCCGGTAGCGGGAGATGAGGAGTAGCGCGTAGTTAGTTCCGGCACCGAAAACCAGCACGCTCGTGATGCCGGACGTCGACCCGTCGAAGGTCAGCCCGGTCAGTTCGGCCACGGCAGTACCGACGGTCGACGCAACCCGATCGGCGAAGCCGACCACGGCGAGTGGCACGAGCCAGAGGATCGGTGAGCGGTAGGTGACGATCAGCAGGACCGCGACGACAAGCGCAGTGACCGCGAGCAACGTGACATTCGCGCCCGAGAACGAGTCGGCGATGTCAGCGCCGAATGCCGGACCTCCCGTCACCTGCGCCAAAAGCCCCGGCGGTAGCGAGTCGGTGGCCGCCGCCCGCAGTTCGGCGACGCGATCGTTCAACGCGAAACCTGAGAGTTCCGAATCGGCGGGAACCTGTCCGATCACCGCTCTGCCGTCCGGTGACGGGATGAGTGCCGGTCCTGGGCTCGGTTCGAGGGTGCGGTCGACACCGAGCATCCGGTTCCGAGCCGCGTCGAACGCGGCGAGGTCTGCGTCGGTCAACACGCCGCCGTCGGCACGACTGCCGACGAGAATCGCCGGTGTCACCCCCGATTCGGGAAAGTCGGTGAGGAGGCCGTCCACCTCGGCCGATTCCGCAGACGCGGGCAGGGAGGCCGGTGACTGTCCCGCGGCGTCGTTGCCACCGACGAGCGCCATGAAGGCGCCGGCCAAGACAAGGACGGTGAGGGCCACTGCCCACGACCGCTGTCCGGTCACGGCGGAGGCGAGTCGATCCCGGATAGCGAGAGAACGGTGTTCTGTCGGTGCATGCCCATCGGTGTTCACCGTTCGAATATTTCAGAAACTGAATAGTTAAGCAACTGAGAGAAGTGGAGAGGATAGGCTGTCGGCCGACCGCTGAGAGGGCCTAGAGATGACAGACGACATGCCGGACAGTGCTCGTCCCGACGCGAGAGCGAGACTGGAAGCAGACATTTCGGCAGATGTCCGCGCGATGACCGTGGCGTCGGAGCAGATCGGACGCACTTTCGGTGCGCTGCACGATCTCAGCCCCAACGACTTCCAGGCGCTGATGCACGTCATGGTCGCCGACACCAATGGCACGCCGCTGACCGCCGGGGAACTGGGGAGCCTGCTCGGGCTGTCGTCGGCGGCGGTGACCTATCTGGTGGAGCGCATGCTGTCGTCAGGGCATATTCGGCGGGAGGCAGACCCGTCGGACCGCCGGAAAGTCATCCTGCGTTACGACGACCACGGGCTGGAAGTAGCCCGCGAGTTCTTCGCCCCACTCGGACAGCGCACGGCGCGTGCCCTGCGGGACGTCCCCGATGCCGACCTGGCTGCTGCCCACCGCGTGTTCGCAGTGCTGATCGACTCGATGCAGAGCCACTATGAGGATCTCGGTGGAAAGAACATCCGACACCTGACCGCGCGCCGGACCACCTGAGAAGTCCGTGACGTGGATAGTCTCATGCAATGAAGACCCCGCCGCTGCTGCGTTCGCCAGTGTTGCGTGTGTCGGTGTGGTCATCGATGGGGGTGGCTGTGGTCTTCGGCGCCACGGCATGTATCGGAGCTGTCGACCGTGCTGAATTCGACGCGGATATGCGAGCCCGGGGCGGGGGTATGACCTCGGCCCTCGTCGGCGACGGTTTAGCAGCGCTCGCCGTTCGCTACGGCGTCGCAGAAGTGCAGGTGACAAATCTGGACATCGCGCCGGTCGAGCAGTTGGCTGTCACCGTCCGCGATCCGGCGAACCCCGATCAGCTCGACCAGTACACCTTCGATGGTGAGAATGTGAGTGAGCCCGGTCCAGTGGTGGTCTCTGCGCTGGAAGACCTGGATGCGCGCGCATTCACCCTCGACGACGTTCCGGCATTGGGTCGAGTCGAGCATCTGGTAGACGAAGCCCTCTCCCGCAGCGGTCTCGAGGGCGGTCAGGTAGTCGGCATCTCGGTGACCAGGGCTGGCGGAATTTCGCCGACAGCGATGGTCGAGTCGCCGCGGTCGCGGTCGGTGGTCGTGTTCGATGCCGACGGAGCGGTGGTCGGGGTGCATCCGCTATGACCGAGCCGGTGGAACTGGGTGTAGATCCACAACCTCGGAAGCGCCGTGCGGCCAAGCCGCTCCTGTTGTGGGGAATCGGCATTACGGTGAGCGTCGGCTTCCTCACCCTGATCTCTTCGCTGATCTGGCCGGGACAAGCCGTCTACCTTGCGCCTGTGTTCTGCGAACAGCCCGGACACGACGCGGTCGTCGTGTCGGATACCTATTCCACCGGGGACGGTCGGTCCACCAATGTCACCCTGTACTGCGTGGGAGAACGGGGGCAGACGACCGACAACGGATGGCTGCAACCCTTCCTCCTGATGTGGGCCGCCTACCTGGTGGTGGTCACGGTAGTCGTCGCGGTGGTGCTCATCGCAGCGAAGGGGCGATCGGTGTCAGAGAAATTGTGACGCCGGCCGGTCCGGAAAGGTCGAATTCAGCTTCGAATAAGACTGTCGGACAGGGACTTCTCGTACGACGCCCGCTTTGCCGGTTCGCACCGGTACTGCCCCGTCGCGGTATGTCGGAAGCGGTTGCCGTCTGCGCTGACGGTTTGGCCGCAGTAACGGCATTCGTGACCGCGTACGCCCAATCGGATCGTCTCGGCGGTGGGGTAGGTGTTGACGGTCATGGTTCTCGTTCTTCGCTGTGGTCTGTTCAGTGGGCGATGTGGACTGTTCGGGGGGCAGGACGTCGATCACGCATATTCGGCGGCGACCCCGGAAGTGCCGAACTGGGCGGTCCGGGTCAGGGCTTGCCAGACGACGTCGTAACGCTTGACTGTCATCTCGTCCGCGTCGGCCAGGAGGCTGTCGAGAAGGGATCGCGGATCGTCCTGCCACGCCTGCCGGGCGTGCGCGACCACGCGGTTGGTGAACAGCCCCGATTGGGCGAGTGCGAACGTCCATTCGTCGAGGTCGCCGGAATGGATTCGCTCGACGGTGTCATAGTCGAATCCCTCCGCGACGAAGTCGCGAGCGAACGTCGCGGTGACATAGTCACCGCAGGTAAGCGGTTCTGCCTTCATGGTGCGGGACCTCTCCTGCAATCGACGCGGTTCCGGAAGCCGCCGGGTGACGCGTGTGTGACAAGTCACAGACTGCCACCGGGTGCGGCTACGCCACATCGGCCGGATGGCCCGTGGGTATACCTATTTTTCGTCTCCCTGTACCTTCCCGGGGGGCCGCAGGCAGCGGAGTCCGTGTCGCCCCCTCCGCCCCGCTACCCCTTCGACCTGCGGAAAGCTGGTTCTAGGGCTGCGCAACCACGATGTTCCCGCCGGAATCCGTGCACGTGACGCTGTATCCAGTCGCCGCGGAGTGTGGGTCGCCCCTTGTTCGGCATTTCCATCCGTCGACGTCGTACACCGCGTCCGTCGCGTCGGGGGCGGTGAAGTACCTGTTGAGCATGGCATGAGCAGCGTCGCAGCGGATCGTTCCCTTCACGATGACGACCGTTGCGGGTTCGCCTGTCGACGGGTAGACGACGCGGCCACACTGATTCGATCCGCCTTCCAACTGGGGAAGAGGAGGTGCGGTCGGCTCGGTAGGCGTGATCTGCGGTGGGCCGGCGTCGGGGGCGCCCGGTATCGGGGTGAACTCGAACTTGTAGCCGCCGGTCGAGATGGTGAATCCCTGATTCGTTGCGTCCTCTCTGCACGAGACGCCCGAGAACTGCACATTGCAGGTGAAGCCGTCGGCAGACAAGGTCGACCCGTAGGGGAGGACGTTGGGGTTTCCGGGAAAGAGAGGCTGGTTCGCGGTCTGGAAGCTCGGTCCCTTCGCGGCTTCGATGGCGACGATGTTTGCCTCGGCGGAGGGCCTGGGGGCCTGGACGGGGATTTGTAACGGGCCGGGAACTCCTGGAGGCGTCCCCGGCGTGTGAGACGCGCAGGCGACCATCCCGTTCGCCGGGGTGATCGCGCAGAGCCATTTTCCTGACGGGGTGACGAAGCCGTAGGCGACACTCGGGTCCCCGCCGGCATACTGCGCCAGGTCGACACCGCTCGTGTCGCGCTCCTCGGCTGCCGGCGGTTCGCCCGAGGTGCCGACCTCTGGGGCCGCCCCGCTCGCCACCACCGTCGACGCGCTCGGTGACGACGAGTCCGCGTCTCGACTCCCTGATCCCGCGAGCAGCAGCGCGGAGGCGACGGCAATCGTTACCAGTGCCACCGCGCGTCCGGGCGGAATCAACTCCATACGACGCACCCCTCCTCTGATCGCCCTCGGTCTCGTCTCGACCAGTTGAGATGTTCCCACGGATGCACCTGTGCCGAGTGATATCGAGAGAAGGCAGCAGGGGTAACCCGCCGATGACCGTGGGCGCCGAACCGGGTGTTTCCGCGAAACGTCACCTGAAGGGCAATGCGGCATCGGGCGGAGGAGGTCACTTTCGACTTGGTCGCTCGTCCAGACTTTCGGTACCAGAGGCGCTTTCGTATCAGGCGTCAGTTCACGCCTTCGGCTTCTCATCGTCCGGGATCTCGCACAGATTCGGAATCTCTTGAAGGAGAGGCAAAGCTGACCCGCGATCGGTTCACGTATGGCAGTACGGCCAGGCGATGGGCCGAGGTGCTTGTCGCCGTGTATCTCGGATGAGTAACGGGATGTTCCGGGAGTGCGTATCGGTGTTCCGGGAGCGCGGATGAGAGTTAAATTGACTCTCACAGGCATATGGGAGTTCGACAGCGAGTAAGCCCAGCTCAAGGTCCGCCGCCGCCCGCCCGGTTCTGTTCCAACCCGTGCGGGAGGCATAGCGTTTCGGGGTGCGCGATGATCGAAGTGGTGTCAGGGCTCCTCGCGGGGAGAGGCGAGCCCGTCGTGGTCGGGTCCGTACCTCCTGAACGACAAGATGAGGACGCACGTGGTACCGGCGTCTCACTCCGAAGGCTGCTCGGGATTGCGGCGTTGACCCCGGCGCAGGCGTCGTGGCTCATCACCGATGCGCTCGACCAGCTCGAGCTGGCGCGCAGCAGGGGCCGCCTACCGATCCTGTTCCGAGAAGATGCCGTCACAGTGTTCGAAGAAGGAAAGCTCACGATCGAGTTCGCCGGGCGTGCGGCGTCCTGGCGCGAGATCAGCGATGCGATTGCCGACCTGTTGAGAAGCATCGCGGCGAACTGCCGCGGGTCCGCACTGGTTGAGCGGATACACGAATCAATCACAGAAGCAACAGATCTCGTCGATGTGATGCAACGAGTTCGTCGGGCAATCGCACCTGACATCGACCCGGCCGACGAAGAAAGGACGCGGCGACAACTCGGCGCGCTGGTCTCCGCCACGCTGGGGCGCCAACTATCGGATGGCCGTGAGACAGGGGAGGAACGGACCCCACGGGGCCGCCGGCCGGGGGCTGCCGGGGCATCACTTGCCACCGGCGACTGGTTTCCACCGGTTCGAAGTCCGTGGCACCGCAGAAAGAGACGGCTCTCGCGTCGCCGTGGTGCGCTGGGTCTCATCGCGATCGTGGTGCTCGCCGGAGCGCTGTGGACGGCGCCGCGGGTGTGGTCGGAATTGCGTCGCGGCTGGGATGCCGTTCTGAATCCGGTGAATCCGTCGGACCAGAATCAGATCGCCCCGGTATCGCCACCGCCACCCGAACCCACCGGCGATCCGGGTTCACCGGCACCGGGGGGACAGCGTGCGGAACCGATATCGGTGGAGGTCGGGGCCCCCGCCAGTGCGGGGATCATCACCTTGGTTACCGCCACACTCGCCAACGGAGAATGCACGTCGGGACGTGCGTGCGACATCAGGGTCGACATTCATCTCGCCTCGGCCCCGAATGAAGGCACCGTGGTCTGGAAGCTGAATGTGTACGACCGATGCTCGGGCGAGGTGCGGACGGGCAAGGAGGTGTCGCTCCACGTCCCACCCGGCGCACAACAGGTATACGGCATCGGCCGGACAGATCTGCCCCCCAGCACCGCCCTCGCCGTCGCTGCGGTCACGAGTTTCCCCGCGACGGCCGCCTCGGAGCCGGTGCTGATACCTGCCGAGAACGCATCCTGCTGAGCATCGGGGAGCGGTGAGACATGCAGGAAGACAAGCGGGAATCGGATCCCTGGATCGTCACGGCAGCGGTCGTCCTCGTGGTGCTCGGACTGCTCAATCTGACGTCGACGGGGATGACCTCGCACGCCGTTCGCCATGCCCTCTTCGCTGCAGCCGGACTCGGATTGATGCGCGTCGTCTCTCGCCTGCGGATGGGTGACCTGCGAGCATTCGGCTGGGCGATATTCACTGTCACCACCGCGATGCTGGCTGCCGTCCCACTCGCCGGGGTCGCGACCAAAGGCGCCCAGCGCTGGCTCGACTTCGGCATATTCACCATTCAACCGTCCGAACTGGCGAAGCTGGCTGTAATTCTGGTGGCGGCGGGGTTGCTTGCTGCGGGGTTCACACTCCGCCGCTTCGTTGCGACGCTGGCGGTCGTGGGAATCCCCGTGGCGCTGGTCGCACTGCAGCCCGACCTGTCGACTGCCGTCGTCCTCGTGGTGACCGCGGGATTCATGCTCGTCCTGGCGCGGGTTCCGCTGTTGCCGTTGTTGCCGTTGTTCATGCTGGGAATCGCCTCGTTGCCACTCGCCGTGCTCTTTCTCCGGCCGTACCAGCTCGAACGGGTCCATGTGTTCCTGTCGAGCAATGCCGACCCGAGCGGGGCAGGGTGGGCCGAAATGCAGGCGAACATCGCGATCGGTAGCGGCGGGTTGTGGGGCCTCTCGCGTGACCCGCTCTTCGAGGTGCGTGCCGAATACCTTCCCGAATCGGAACACGACCTGGCGTTCGCGAGCCTGGTGTATGGATGGGGCTTGATCGCCGGAATCGCTGTCGTGGTGGCGAGTTCGGTCATCGTGTGGCGGGCTGCACTTGCAGCCAGAACGGCACGGACGAGGGAAGCGGCACTCGTCGCAGCGGGCGTCGGTGGACTGTTCGGGATTCACGCACTCGTGTCGATCGGTGCGAGTCTCTCCTTGCTGCCGCACAACGGCATGCCGATTCCGCTGTTCAGCTACGGAGGCACTGCGGCGATCGTCGGCTTCGTGGCCGTCGGACTGGTGCTCGCCGTGCGGAGGGACGGCGTAGCACGACCGCTCTGGGCGCCGGAGCCCCGACGCCGCCGCCGGCCGAGGGGGCTGTCCGTCGGCGCCGTGACCGTCACTGCGCTGCTCGTCGCGATGTCCTTGTTCACCTGGCAGCTGCAGCACGACCGGGGCGCGGACCTACGTGCGATGAGCGACCAGCAGATGATGCGCTGTATCCGCCTGCCGGCCGAGCGCGGTCTCGTCGTCGATCGCAATGGTGTTCCCCTCGCAGTGAACGTTGCGGAGTATGCCGTAGCGGTGGTCGCCCGGATGTTCGACGAGAACGACGCCGGTTCCCGCCGCCGTCTCGCCTCAGTCCTCGGTATCTCGCCGGAGGAGGTGACGAGTGTCGTGCGGGAACGTGGCGAGGGCGAACAGGACGTCGTCGTGGGGACAGTCGCCCCCGAAGTCGCTCGGCGCGTTGTGGATGCTCGTCTGCCCGGGGTTCTCGTGGTGCCTTCCGGTCGCCGGCACTATCCGTACGGCGCGGTGCTCGCCTCCGTCCTCGGACACGTCGGGGTGGCCGACGAGCAGGACATGGAACGCTGGCCGCACCTTGCCCTCGGATCGCGGGTCGGCAAGGCGGGACTCGAGAAGCAGTACGATGCCCTGCTGCGCGGCAGCGACGGCAAACAGTGCGTCTACGTGGATCCCTCCGGGCATCCCGTCGCCACCGGGGAGCGAGTAGACCCTGTACGAGGGCATGACCTGCGGTTGCACCTCGACGTCGGCGTGCAGAACCTTGCTACGGATGCGCTCACCGAGGCGATGCGTAAGAGCAGGGGCGACCTCGGCGCTGCCATCGTGATGGATGCGCGCAACGGGGCAGTGCTGGCGATGGCCAGCGTTCCCGGATTCGACAACAACGTCTACGGCCCCCCGGCCGACCTCGTTGCCCTGACGGCTCAGGCCCAGACCCCGGGCCCGAGCCCGTTACTGAACAACGTGACCCAGACCGCAGTGCCGCCCGGTTCGACATTCAAGATCGTCGTCGCCGCGGCGAATACGCAGTACCCGGTCCTGGCGCCGGAGACCGTGATCGAAACCGGTGCCGCCTATACATACGGCGGGCACACCTTTCGGAACTGGCAACCGATGGGCCCCCACAATCTGCTCCAGGCCATCCAGTGGTCGGACAACGTCTACTTCTACAAGCTCGGCGAACTCCTCGGTCCCGAAAACATCGCCGCAGTGGCCGACCAACTCGGTGTCGGCCGACGATCCGGGATCGACCTTCCCGGCGAGGCCGAGGGCTTCCTCGGAACCCCGGCCAATGTCGGAAGTATCGGCGCCACTTGGTATCCCGGATCTACGCTTCTGATGGGAATCGGCCAAGGCACCGTCACTGCCACCCCGATACAGGTGGCGCGCTGGACGGCGGGGATTGCGACGGGTGCGATGGTCACCCCCCAGCTCGCAGCAGGGTACGGGCCGGACGTCGTCCCCATCCCGACAGCGGAACCTGTGCGATTGCCCTTCGCAGACAGACTCGACCCGGTGCGGGCCGGGATGCGGGCTTCCGCGGCGGCCGGCACGGCCGGACAGCTTGCGGAACTGCCGGTGCCGGCGGGTGCAAAGACGGGTACGGCCGAGGATCCGTCGGCGCCCGGCGAAGGACTCAACGCCTGGTTTTCCGCGGTCGCACCCTTCGACGCTCCCCAGATCGTGGTGTCGGTGCTGGTTCGTGGCGGTGGTTTCGGGTCCGCGACCTCCGGGCCCGTCGTCAAGAAAATCCTCGAGCACTACTTCCCACGGCCGCCCGGCGTGCTGCCGATTCGGTGATCAATTGCTGTACGCGGCCACGACCTCGGGGTGCTCCAAGCATGCCGTAGCGCCTTCGGCGACGCAGGTGAGCGGCCGCTCGGCCGTCTTCACCGGGAATCCGAAGGCCTGTTCCAGCATCTCCGACACACCACGCAGCATCGACCCACCGCCGATGGCGAGCACACCTTCCGCCATCACGTCGCCGATCGCCTGGGCGGGAAGGTCCTCCAGGCATTCGGTCAGCGTCTGGACGATCCCCGACATAGTCGGGCGTAAGGCATCGGCTACTTCCTCGGTTTCGAGCGTGACCAGACGTGCGCGGCCGGTCACGGCGTCGCGGCCTTCCACGACGAGTGACTGTCCGTCCTCGGTGTCGGGCGCGCCCACCTTCGCTCGTTCGGCCGTGAGTTCACCGACGATGATGTTGTGCTCGGCCCGTAGGTATTGGTAGAGCGCGTGCGTGAGTTCGTCCCCGGCGAGCCGGCAACTGCGATGCGAGAGAATGCCACCGAAACAAATCGCCGTGACTTCCGAAGTGCCACCGCCGATATCCACAACGAGGTGGGCGCGCGGCTCGAGCGGGTTGATACCGCAGCCGAGTGCTCCCGCGACAGGTTCCGGTATCAAACCGACCTTCCGCAGACCCGCCTCGTGCCCGACCTCCAGCAGAGCGCGGCGTTCGAGGGGTGTGGCGCCCGCGGGGACCGCGATGACACCCTTCGGTCGCACGCCGTACGGCCTGTGTGGGGAAGCCCGTTTGATGACGGCGCTGACGAACGTGCGGGCGGTTTCCAGGTCGACGATCGCCCCGTTGTGCATTGGACGCACCTGCGTGATGCCGATGGGAGTGCGGCCGACGAGGCTGCGAGCATCGTGGCCGATGGCGAGAGCACGGTGTGGTTCCTTGGTGCGAACGAGCATGAATGACGGCTCGTTCAAGACGACACCCTCTTCCGGTGTGCCGACGACAGTATTGGCAGTTCCGAGATCGATACCCAGTCCACGCACGTCGGCCTCCGAAAGGGATTCGAGCGAGATGATATAGATGCTACTCAGGGCCATCGACTCGCGGGCGGATATCGCGGTGACTCACGGTCGATTCCGGCTTCTGCACTCGAGCGACACTCACACGACACCGAGGGGTCTGTTGGACGAGCGGCCAAGTGCTCGGGAGTCCACGATCGACGGCTGACCGACGTGCCGTCCGGAAAGTGTTGGTAGAGCGGTCGAGACGGTATCAGGCACTGATCCGCTCGTCCCCTCCCTCATCGCCCTCGGCGTGGTGAGGATGTGGCGGCACCACTGCGTCGGTGTCGATGCTGGTCGGCCCTCTTCCGGGACGCCTCCGGCTCGTGCGCGTGGCCGACCGCTCGGAGGAGGTCATGTTGGAGCCGGAGATAGGTGGCAAGCCACCGGTCGTCGACCGGTTCGTCGCGCAGATATGCCGTGAGGGCCGCGCTGTTGTGGTCAGCGTCCAACCACCTCCGCAGCTCGATGGTGCGATCCTGGACGGATTGCAGCAATTTGTGCTGTGGAACGGGCATTGGGTCTGCTCCTCTGGCTCAGAAGCTATTCCATAGTGGGAAAAGGCTGTTCGCGGTTGCGGTAACGACCTCCGGCAAGCCATCGCGCTTCGTCCGGTAGCCATTGTGCTCGATGCGGTTGCCCGTTCGTGAGCGTTTCCCATTTCCGAAACTTCGGCAACCGCGAACCGCACAACCCTTGGCAGAAATACGTGTCTGTTGAAGTCGGTTGTCCAGCTCCCGCCGACGAAAGAAAGGAGGAGGTTATTCGCTCCTTCCAGGGCCGAGCGTCAATCGCGTCGTGTCTGGCGAGTGGGCGGCGCCGACCACACGCCGCGGGGATCCCCATCGTCTTCGTAGCGGTCGATCCGGACGATGCTTGCCACGGATTCGGTCGGCCTATGGGTCTCGTTGATCGCCTGGAAGTCTGATTCGAAGGTTCTGTCGCTCGAGCTTCCGTCGCGAAGAGTCACCTTGTACTTCGGCATGGTCAGGAATATGCCACCGCCGGCGTAGTGGCGCACCATGAACAGGAGAATTCGAGAAGGCCACCCGCGGTGACGACCCGAGTCCTCACCGAACACCGGCAGAACGCGAGAGGAACTCGGCGTCCGGGCCCGAGGAGTAATTCAGGCGGATGCGGGTATCCGATGTCTGTGCTGCCGCGCGACCTCGGACGGCGAACCCGCGACAGCCAGTCCCTCCGGCCGCCTGACCCCTTCGGCCGGAGGGATGCCATCTCGACCCGATTCTCGTCGAGGGAAGCGGCGTGCGCGGCGTCAGTGCGCTCGCGTACTCGGGGACTCGGGGTATTCGGAGGTTGCGGCGTATTCGGAGGTTGCGGCGACAACTGTCGCCAGACGCACTGGCGAGGCATACCCCAGACAGGGGTTCGGCCGGGAATGCTCTCACATTCTCGGCCGGATCTCTGCTTCACGAGTCTTTCACCGTTGCCGATTACTATCTCGATCCGCAGTTCTCAATATACGCGCGTGTACCCATGCACCGCAATGCCCAATGTGCTCGAAAGAGGCTGGCGCTCGAACAGGCCGGCGATCACGAGAGAGGCGGACCAGCGGGTCGGGCCGACCATGGCAGCGGCTCGGCTACCACTGGTGTGGTGAGTCGAGCTGCTGTCGTTCTTCGTATATGCCCGGCGTTGTCAGCCGATGCCGATGCCGCCGCCGAATGTGACGCTCAACCACTTCAAGAAAGCGTCGAAGGCGACACTGAAGTCGATACCTGCAGAACCCATCTGAAGTCACTCCTCACCTTTGTTGTATTTCCCCGGGATCAGTTGATCCACGCTTAACTCGAATATCGACCAGACTTTCCGCAACGTTTCACCGGGCGGAAAGAATTTTTTGTTTCGAATTGAACAAATGCCCAGATACTCTTGGACAAATGCCCATTTATTTACTGGACGCTCGATCGAATGCGTCGGCGTATGGTCTATTCGGTCGGATAGAAAAAAGGATTATTCATGGGCCCGCGGCAACCGATATGCGTACTTGCCCGTGGCCGGCGCCCGAGGATCGCTGGTGCCATCCGGTGGACCGGTCGCAGTGCTTCGTCTCTGCGGGAAACGCAGTCTTCGCGAGCGGAGTGTGCTGTGCTGGGACCACAGAGCCGGGAGGTGCGGTGTGCGAACTGCGTTCGGCGGACTGGCGCCGATGGGGATGACCGAGGCGATGTTCGTGTTGTTCGAGTCCCCTTCGCACCCGATGCACGTGGCCACCCTGACGCTCTTCGCGCCACCCAGCGGCACCGTGCCCGGCGCGCACGCCGCCGATATGGTCGGGAGTCTCCGCGCCCACGCCGAGATCTCGGAACTGTTCCGCAAACGCCCGGTCCGCTTGATGCACGGGTATCCGTGGTGGCGCGTCGACGAGGAGGTCGATCTCGACTATCACGTGCGGCACACCGCAGTTCCTGGCGGGGGGACCATGACCGACCTACTCTCGCTGGTGTCCCAGATGCACTCGATGCCGCTCGATCCGCAGCACCCGATGTGGGAGATGCACGTCATCGAAGGACTGACCGACGGGCGCACCGCGGTGTACACGAAGTTCCATCTGTCTTTGACCGACGGTGCCTCCGGGCTACGGCTACTGCACCGCACGCTCTCGATCGACCCGGGCATCCGAGACTGCCCGGCGCCGTGGAGTCCGTCGGTCGCGGCCCCAGCGCGGCATCTCTCCCTCGACCCGCGAGTGACACTGCGGTCCGGTGTGGAACTGACATGGCAGTGCGCGGCCATTCTCCCCACCTTGATGCGGACGGGCTACCGCGGGCTGACCGAAGAACATCTGACGTTGCCGCTGCAGTCACCGCCGACGATCTTCAACGCACCGACTGGTCGCGCCCGCAAGGTAGCGACCCGGTCCTGGCCACTGAAGCCGCTGCGGCGGCTCGCCACCTGCACCGGCGCACCGCTGGAGGTGGTGGTGTTGGCGATGTGCGCGGGCGCCCTCCGCGAGTATCTGCTCGAGCAGTACGCCCTCCCCGAGGCGCCGTTGACCGCAATGCTGCCGGTCCCACTCGACTTCGGTGAGGGCCCTACCATCGGGGCCGCGGGCCGTGGAGTCGGGGCAATGGTGGTGTCGCTGGCCACCGACGAAGCCGATCCCCTCGCGCGATTGGCGCGGATTGCCGACTCCGTCGCCCATACCAGCAGGGTCGTCGCCGCCCTCGGTCGCTCACAGTTTCAGTTGGTGAGCGCGCTGACGTTGAGTCCGATCATGCTGGAACCGGTACGGCGGGTGCTCGAGGAGATCCCGCCGCCTTTCAACGTGACCATCTCCTACACCCCGGGTCCGACCCGCCCACGATTCTGGAACGGCGCTCGCCTCGACGCCGTCTACCCGGTACCGGCCCTCGCTCGCGGCCAGGCGTTGAGCATCACCCTCACCAGCCGATCCGGGGAGTTACACGTCGGTGTCGTGGGCGATCGCACCGCGGTTCCCCACCTGCACCGGATCATCGGCCACCTCGACACCTCCCTGACCGAACTCGAAACCGCGCGTCGGTGATCGAGAACTTGGCAAAGGCGTGCGACCGCCGTCGAGGCGGCTACAGGCCGACGGCCTGCTCGAGGGCGTCGAGTTCGGTGTCGAGATGATCGAGCATCGGGCGCAGATTCGGGACGGCGGATCGGCATCCGGTCAATCCGAACACGAGATGGTCGTCGCTAC
Organism: Rhodococcus sp. USK13; assembly: GCF_018343855.1. Classification (NCBI taxonomy): domain Bacteria; kingdom Bacillati; phylum Actinomycetota; class Actinomycetes; order Mycobacteriales; family Nocardiaceae; genus Rhodococcus; species Rhodococcus sp. USK13. Next base: position 4,153,861 of record NZ_CP069242.1, read on the forward strand.
TGGTGACAGTGATGTTCAGTGCCTGTCCGGTCACCGGGATCGACAGAGGGTACAGGGAATCGAGGCGGGCGCCGTTCCAATACAGGGGGCTGGCGGGGCCGGCGACGTTGGAAATGACGAGGTTGAACGGAGGGCGCAGTGGTCCCCGCCGGCCGGCCAGCATCTCGAGGCCGAGGGGGGCGGCTCCGAGGGCGCTCATCGCCAACGCCTGGGCCGGGCTCATCGCGCGCAGGGCCTGCTTACCTTCGCTCATGCAGGTTCGAATCGTGGCGAGTCTCGCTCCGTGCTCGGGAAGGTGTGTGGCGAGGTTGCACATCAGGACTCCCACTCGATTGCCACCCTGGGATTCGCCGTCATCGGCGCGTAGGGAAACCGGGACCATCGCGATGAGCGGTTCGTCCGGTAGGGCGCCCAGGTCGTCGAGGTAGCTGCGCAGAGCTCCGGCGGACATCGCCAGGACGATGTCGTTGACGGTGGCGTCGGCGTGCTTGGCCAGCAACCTGATCCGTTCGAGCGGCCACGATCGGGCGCCGAACTGGCGCGCCCCGCCGATCGGAACGTTGAACACGGTGTGCGGTGCGCGCATCGAGAGCGGCCCGCCCCGGGCGTGCAGGGCCCGGTCCATGGTGCCTGCCAGCGCCGGTGCCAGACCTGCGACTTCTCGGGCGCCGTGCAACGCCAGTCTCGGCAGGCCCAGCACGTCTGCAACTCCGGGCAGGTGTGGCGCCGCCGTTCCCGGTGGTGGTGTGACACGACCGCTCGCGGTGGGCATCGGCTGCCAGGGGGCTGGCATTCCTCGTCGGTCGGGATCTTCACTCATACTGCGGCGCAGGAGGTTCATGGCGGAGGCGCCGTCGGCAAGCGCGTGGTGGATTTTCGTGTAGACCGCGTAGCTCCCGTCGGCGAGGCCCTCGATCAGGTGCATCTCCCACAGTGGGCGGTTGCGGTCGAGCAGACCTGCATGCAACCGAGACGACAACGCCAGCAGTTCGGGCATGCCGCCCGGGCGGGGGAGGGCGTGGCGGTGCACGTGATGGTTCAGGTCCAACTCCGTGTCGGTGACCCACCCCCACTGTCCCAGGGTGGTCATCGAGCGTCGGGCGCGTTTGCGGAACAGCGGAGCGACTTCGGTGGAGGTCGTGGCCGTGTCGAACATCGCCCGCATGTCTGCGGCGTCGGCGCCGTCCGGGGGTGTGAACACCGCCAGGCCGCCCACATGCATCGGATGCTCCCGCGACTCGCCGAGCAGGAACAGTGAATCGGTCGGCGACATCGGCAGCAGCATGCGGGGTGTCCTTCCTTCCCGAACGGCGGATCCGCACTGCCACTGCGGTGTCTCCGGGCGGGGTGGCTTCGGTTTCCGGTAGCCGGCTTGTTCGGTAACGTTCAGGTGTGGTTTACGTCACAAATCGGCATCCGGATCAGTTCTACAGGAAGGTGCTGTCCGCGCGCTACCCGGCAGACGTCCAGCGGGTCACTGCGAGAGGACGCTCGTGGAGTCGCCGGAGGTCTCCCCATCACTTCAGGTCCACCAGGTGCATCACTTGATGACGGCGTCCACCGTCTTCTTCAACGCCGACGGTTGTGCAGGCGAATGGGGTGCCTTTTCCTTCAATTCCAGCAGTCGCGCACCCATTTCCTGAAGTTGCTTACGCCCCAGCTCTTCCCGCACCTTCGGGAACCACTCCTGCTCCTCTTCCTCGATGTGGTGCTCGACATTCTCGATGAGGACGGTGGTCTTCGCGTCGAATCGTTCGTTGTCGGGCTTCATGGCCGCCAGCTCCGTTACGAGAACGTCGGCGACGTGGTGCTCCTCGAACGACTCCAAGATGTCGTCCTCGAGGTCTGGGGCGAGTTTGCGTACCTCTGGGTACATGCACTCGTTCTCGAGGTAGGTGTGCACGGTCAGCGCCTCGATGATCTGGTCGACGATCCGGCCCTTCTCCGCTTCGGCGTCGGGGCCGGCGCTGCGGAACTCGCGGAAAAGTTTTCGGATTGCCTTGTGGTCGTTGCGCAGGAGGACGATCGCGTCGGTGGACATGGTTACCTCGCAAGGGGTGTGGTCGACGCTCCCGCGAGTACCCCGAGTGGAACATCTTCACGCGCTACCGGACGCCGGCTTCGCCCTTGTCGCGCCGGTTGGACTTGACACCCGTTAGAACACATGTTCGCATGTACGCATGAGGTGGGATGGGCAGGCGCTCGATGCGGACGACGGCGCGTTGCCCGGGCTCGAGCGGGCAGGCCTGGTGCGTAGCGTGCAGACGCCCGAGTTCGAGGGCATCACCTTTCACGAAGTGCTCTGCAAGAGTGCGCTCAACAAGACGCCCGAGGAGTCCCAGCTCCCGTTCCGCTACACGGTCAACGCTTTTCGGGGATGTTCGCATTCGTGTCGTTACTGCTTTGCCCGGCCCACCCACGAGTACCTCGACCTCGATGCCGGCCGGGATTTCGACAGTCAGATCGTGGTGAAGACGAATGTCGCGGCGGTGCTCCGAAAAGAACTGAGCCGTAAGTCGTGGAAGCAGGAGCACGTGGCGTTGGGTACCAACACCGACCCGTATCAGCGGGCCGAGGGCCGGTACCGACTCATGCCGGGAATCATCCGGGCACTGACCGAGTCGGCCACACCCTTCTCGATCCTGACGAAGGGAACGCTTCTGCGGCGCGACCTTCCGCTCCTGACACTGGCTGCACAGCAGGTCGCGGTGAGTATCGGCGTGTCGCTGGCCATCCACGACGCCGACCTGCAGAAGTCGATCGAACCCGGCACTCCGTCGCCCAGGGCGCGCCTCGATCTGATCCGGGCGATCACGGATGCGGGCATGACGTGCAATGTGATGGTCGCCCCGGTCATCCCGTTCCTGACGGACTCGGCACGGCACCTCGACGGTTTACTCGAGGCCATCGCGCAGGCAGGAGCGTCGAAAGTCACCGTGCTGCCGATGCACCTGCGGGGAAGTACCAAGGGCTGGTTCATGAACTGGCTCTCCACCGAACATCCCGCACTGATACGGCAGTACCGGCAGTTGTACGGTCGATCTGCCTATGTGCCGGCCGAGTACAAGTCGTGGCTGAAGGCGCGCGTCGACCCGCTTGTCGAGCGTCACGGTCTGGCCGGTCGCGCGCAACATCGTGACGCCGGAGCGGCAGGTCGGGAAGAGTCCGCGCGCCGCGAACTCGTACGAGCCGGCGGTACCGGACCGACTCTCACTCTGTTCTGATCGCAATTCCCTCGGGGTCCTCGTCGGGCGGCAGGTGAACCGTGCGTCTCGGTTCATACCATTCGGTCCCAACGGGTTCGCCGACCATGTTCCAGCTCCAGGAGATCGTCGGCGTAATGCGGGCATACATGCCGGGGCCGACGATGCCCACCCGCTCGATCGGCTGCTCCGCGATACCGTAAACCCGAATGCATCGGGCGATGAACGGTTCGATCGACTCGAGGTCGTCGACCACCAAGGCGACCTTGACGTTGCCCGCGCGGAGGTTGCGGAACTTACGCGTTCTGGTCACGGCCCGCCCGGAACCGCCGATCCAGAAGTATGTCCCGTCGAACTCGAAGGCAAGCGGAACCACGTCGGGCTGCCCGTCGGGGCAGACAGTGGAGAACCGTGCGACGGGTTGTGAGCGGAGGTAGGCGACCTCTTGGTCCGTGAACGACACGGCGTCTCCTTTCGCGTAGCGAGCCCAGTTTCCCTTGCGCGGGAACGCGAGCCGCCGGGAGTCTCAGCGCAGGGCGGGTGGGCTGTTCAGATCGCGGGCGGAGTAGGTGTCGCAGGCATCGACCTGGCCTGTCCGGTACCCGGTGACAAACCATTTCTGTCGTTGCTCGGAGGAGCCGTGCGTCCAACCTTCGGGATTGACCCGGCCGCCCGCGGACTGCTGGATCCGGTCGTCACCCACCGACGAGGCCGCGGACAGCGCGTCCTGGATGTCGGTGTCGGTGAGGGTGTTCAGAAACGGCGGTCCGCCGTCGGGCCCGGGAAGTGTGTCGGCGTAGTGGGCCCACACGCCGGCGTAGCAATCGGCCTGCAATTCGGTGCGGACCGCGGCCGAGTCGGCTCCGCGTGGATCGGTCTGCGCACGGCCGATGTCGCCCAGCTGATTCTGAATATGGTGTCCCACCTCGTGCGCCACGACGTATTCCTGAGCGAGGGGTCCGGCACTCGACCCGAAGCGATCGACGAGGAGTTGGAAGAAGCTGGTGTCGAAGTACGCCGTCGAGTCTGCCGGGCAGTAGAACGGCCCCACCTCGCTGGTGGCGTTTCCGCACCCGGTGTTCACCGCGCCGGAGAACAGCACCACCTCGGGCGGGATGTAGTCGGTTCCCGTTTGTGCACCGAGTTCCTGCCCCCACACGGAGTCGAGACTGCCGACCGTGAACACCACCCGGCAATCCACGTCGCGGTTGGCGTCCGCACCCGTCTCACAACCTTCGAGGCTGGCACCGGGACTCTGGGCGGACGGGTCGGCGGCACCGCTCAGTCCACCGAGCAGGGATCCGGGGTCGCCGCCGAGCAGCAGAGCGAGAACCAGCACGATCAGGCCCCCGGCTCCGCCGCCCATCGCGAACTTGCCGCCGAGGCCACCTCCTCCGCCGCCGCCCCCGACCGAGACCCGGCCGGAGTCCATGCGGGCGCCCTCGTTGAAGGTCATGTGTCGTCGCTTTCTCTCCGAGTGTCGCGGTACGGGTAGCTCGAGCATTGCACGTGAAGCGGGTATGAGTTTCCGCTCACGCACAGTGTCTCCGTAGGATCGCAGCCAAAGAAGTAGCTTGCCCCACGTTTCGAAAGGAATCCCGTGCTGCGCACACATCTCGCCGGTTCATTGCGAGCCGAGCACGCCCAGCAGACCGTTACCCTCACCGGTTGGGTCGCCAGGCGTCGTGATCACGGCGGGGTGATCTTCATCGACCTGCGTGATGCCTCGGGCGTGTCGCAGGTGGTGTTCCGTGAGGGAGCTGCTGCCGACCAGGCGCATCGACTGCGCGCGGAATACTGCGTGAAGGTCACCGGCATCGTCGAGGTCCGGCCCGAGGGCAACCAGAACTTCGAGATTCCCACGGGGGCCATCGAGGTCAACGTCACCGACCTCGAGGTTCTCAACGAGAGCGCGCCGCTACCGTTCCAGCTCGACGACCAGGCCGGAGAAGAAGCGCGCCTGAAGTACCGCTACCTGGACCTGCGCCGGGAGGGCCCGGGCCACGCCATCCGGCTGCGCTCGAAGGTCAATGCCGCTGCCCGCTCCGTTCTCGCGCACCACGAGTTCGTCGAGGTCGAGACGCCCACGCTGACGCGGTCGACGCCGGAAGGTGCACGCGACTTTCTCGTCCCCGCCCGACTGCAGCCGGGTAGCTTCTACGCGTTGCCGCAGAGCCCGCAGCTGTTCAAGCAGCTGCTGATGGTCGGTGGCATCGAGCGGTACTACCAGATCGCGCGGTGCTACCGCGACGAGGACTTCCGCGCGGATCGTCAGCCGGAGTTCACCCAGCTCGATATCGAGATGAGCTTCGTCAACCAGGACGACGTGATCCTGCTGGCCGAGGAAGTCCTGACCGCACTGTGGAAGCTCGTCGGCCACGAGATCAAGACCCCGATCGCACGGATGACGTACGCCGAGGCGATGCGGCGGTTCGGTTCGGACAAGCCGGACCTGCGTTTCGGTATCGAACTCGTCGAATGCATGGAGTTCTTCAAGGACACCACCTTCCGGGTGTTCCAGGCGGAGTACGTGGGCGCCGTGGTCATGCCCGGTGGTGCCGCCCAGCCCCGGCGTCAGCTCGACGGATGGCAGGAGTGGGCGAAGCAGCGCGGCGCCAAGGGGCTCGCGTACGTGCTCGTCGGCGAGGACGGCGCCCTCACCGGTCCGGTCGCGAAGAACCTCACCGACACCGAACGCGCCGGGCTCTGCGACCACGTCGGCGCGAAGCCCGGAGACTGCATCTTCTTCGCAGCGGGAGCCACCAAGCCGATGCGTGCGCTGCTCGGCGCGGCGCGGGGAGAGATCGCCCGCAAGCAGAACCTGATCGACCCCGACGCCTGGGCCTTCGTGTGGGTCGTGGACGCGCCGCTGTTCGAACCGACCGCCGACGCGACCGCCAGCGGCGACGTCGCCCTCGGCTACAGCGCGTGGACGGCGGTACACCACGCCTTCACCTCGCCGAAGCCCGAATCGATCGACACGTTCGACACCGACCCCGGTTCGGCACTCGCGTACGCATACGACATCGTCTGCAACGGAAACGAGATCGGCGGCGGCAGTATCCGTATTCACCGCAAGGACATTCAGGAACGAGTGTTCAAGGTGATGGGAATCTCGCACGAGGAGGCCGAGGAGAAGTTCGGCTTCCTCCTCGACGCGTTCGCGTTCGGTGCACCGCCGCACGGTGGCATCGCGTTCGGCTGGGACCGCATCACGGCCCTGCTCGCCGGAGTCGACTCGATCCGTGAGGTGATCGCATTCCCGAAGTCGGGCGGCGGCGTCGATCCCCTGACGGAGGCTCCCGCCCCGATCACCGCGCAGCAGCGCAAGGAGTCGGGTGTGGACGCCAAGCCGGAGCCGAAGGGCGGCGCCGGCGCAGCGCCGGTGGCGAAGGACGCGGTCGCCGGCACCTAGATCGATCGACGGGGACCGACGCGGACACCAGGGGGACGCCATGTTGCATCTACGGGTGATCTGCCCCGCCGAGCACACCGACGATGTTCTCGGTGTGCTCGCCGCGGAGCCCGGGGCCACCCACGTGGTGGTCCTGCGCGGTGCGGCGATCGACCCGGCCGGTGACGTGGTCCAAGCAGATGTGGCCCGCGAGGCGGCCAACGAGGTGATCGACGCGCTCGAAGCGCTGGACATCCAGCACACGGGCGCGATCACCTTGGGACCGGTCGAGACGGTCCTGTCCACGGCCGCACGGAAGGCAGAGAAAGCGGCTCCCGGCGATCCGGCCGACAGCGTCGTGTGGGAGGAACTTGTCAGCCGCACCCGTGAGGAGTCGACCCTCAACGGAACCTTCCTCGCCTTCTTGACGATCGCGTGTCTGCTCGCGTCGGTAGGAGTCGTGACCGACTCACCGATCACGATCGTCGGTGCCATGGTGGTGGGACCGGAGTTCGGTCCGTTGGCAGCACTCGCCGTGGCTCTGGCACGGCGCAAACCCGGTCTCGCACGACGCTCCTTGTTCGCGCTGCTCCTCGGCTTTCCCTTCGCCATGGCTGCCACCTTGGTTGCCACGCTGGTGATGGAACGGATCGGGTGGATGGCTCTCGACAGCCTCGACGCCCAGGATCAGGTCGACTACATCTACAAGGTCGGACCCCTGTCGCTGGTGGTCGCCGTCCTCGCGGGGGCAGCCGGGATGCTCGCGCTCGTGTCCGCGAAGTCCGCGGCACTCGTCGGTGTCTTCATCTCGGTCACCACCGTGCCGGCGGCGGGTTTCGCCGTCGTCGCCGTGACGGTCGGCGAGTGGCGCATCGCCGCACTGTCCGCACTGCAACTGGGCATCAACATGGTCGGAATCGTGGTGGCCGGGGTGCTGGTCCTCGCGCTGCGGTTGCGAGCCGGTAACGGAGCCGATCGCCTGCTCGCCGAGGCACGGAAAGACCGCGTCCACCAAGTCCGGAGACTCCGGTGACCGCGGCGCCGCACCGCGGCCAGGAAAACGACGAACTGTTCGATGCCGACGGGAAGGTCCGTGCGCCGTGGTCCGAACTGGGTGACGGCGTCCTCGGCGCGGACAGCGGCTCCGTGCGCCGGTTGCAGTCCCGCATCCGGCTCCTCGTCGACAACCACGGCATCACCTACAACCCCCTCGACGGATCGGACCTCGCCACCGGCCCGTCTCGGTGGGAGATCGACGCGATACCGCTTCTCCTCGCGGCCGACGAATGGGAGCACCTCGAAGCGGGATTCCTCCAGCGTTCGCGGCTTCTCGATGCCGTCCTCGCCGACCTGTACGGGCCGATGACGCTCCTGCGGAGTGGTGCCGTGCCCGCCCGCCTCGTGTTCGGTCATCCCGGATATCTTCGGCCTGCGCACGGCATGTCGATCCCGGGTCGGCACCAGTTGTTCTTCCACGGTCTCGACGTCGGCCGCGGCACGGACGGCAATTTCCACGCTGTTCGCGACCACACCCAGTCTCCGGGCGGGGCCGGCTACGCGATGGCGAACCGCCGAGTGATCGCCCGAGCGGTTCCGGGTATCTACGAGACCGTGGGCCCCCGGCCGTTGTCCTCGTTCGCGCAGTCGATGCGGCTCGCGGCAATCGACGCGGCGCCCGCCGGCTCGGAAGACCCGCTCGTGGTCGTGCTCAGTCCGCACACCAGGTCGGGTGCCGCGTTCGACCAGGCCTACCTGGCGACCGTCCTCGGGTTCCCGCTCGTGGAGAGCGCCGACCTGGTGGTCCGTGACGGCCGCGTCTGGATGCGGTCACTGGGCCGGTTGGAACAGGTCGACGTCATCATCCGGCGGGTCGACGCCGAACTCGCCGACCCCCTCGATCTGCGCCCCGGCTCCCGGTCCGGCGTCGTCGGCCTCGTCGAGGTGCTGCGTCGGGGAGCAGTGACCGTTGTGAACACCCTCGGCAGCGGAGTCCTGGAGAATCCGGCACTCACCCGCCTGCTGCCGGCACTCTCGCGGCAACTGCTCGACGAGGATCTGTTGTTGCCGTCCGTGCCGACGTTCTGGGGAGGTGACCGCTCCGAACTCACGCACCTCCTGGCCAACGTTTCATCGATGGTGCTCCGCGCGGTCCGCGGCGGGCCGCCCGTCGTCCCCTCCGCACTCGATGATGTCCGGCGCGCGGAGTTTCTCGAACAGGTACGCGCGGATCCCGGCAACTGGGTGGGGCAGATCATCCCCGACTCGTCGTATGCGCCGTCGGCCGGCGCCGGGGGAGAGGTCACTCTCTCACCCGTCGGCGTCCGGTTGTTCTCCGTGGCTCAACGGGTGGGCTACGTACCCATGTCCGGCGGCCTGGGAACGACCCTGATCCCGGGTGCCGAGCGCTGGGATCGCCGGCATGCGGGAGCCAAGGACGTCTGGGTGCGCTTCGCGCCGCGGCTCGGCCCGGCAGATACCGGTGAGGGCGCAGCCCGTGACGTCGAGTCGCTGCCCACCTACGCAGCAACCTCGTCCGATCTGCTGGCCTCGCCCCGCGCGCTGTCCGAACTCTTCTCGATAGGGCGATGCGCGGAGCGGGCCGAGGGTTCGGCACGGCTGATGATCGCCGTGGGGGAGAAGTACCGCGACTATCGGCTCCGCCCGTGGCTGCCGGGAGCCGGGTGTCTTCCCATTCTTCTCGACGCCGTCCTCACCGTCGCGGAGCAGGGAAATGCACCGGGGGAAGGGGGCGCGCCGGCACGGTCGGTGAACGCTCCCGACGGAACTGCGGGCTCCGATCCCACTGCGGATCTCCAGCAAGTGCGGGCGGAACTGCGGTCTCTCACCGTCGATCCCGACCGCGACGGATCACTCGCTCGAGCCGTCCGGGACGTGGAGCATGCCGCGCGGGCGGTACGCGGCCAGTTGTCGAACGACATCTGGGCCGTGCTGAGCACCGTGGAACGCGCTCTCGGTGAGGTCTCCGACGAGTCGATCGACGATGGCTCCCGGCTTTTCGAGGCGCAATCCGCAGTGCTCGGCGGCATGCTGGCGCTGTCCGGTGTCTCAGCGGAATCGCTGGTCCGCGACACCGGCTGGCACATCATGGACATCGGCAAGCGGATCGAACGGGCCTCTACCCTCACCACCCTGGTGGCGTCCACGATGGGGCGGAAGCGTGATCCCGCGACCGAACGAGCGTTGATCGAATCACTTCTGATCGCCACCGAGAGCTCGGTGGTGTACCGCCGGCGGAATCGAAGTATCCGCCCTGCCGCGGTGGCCGAGTTGCTGCTGTTCGACATCGGCAACCCCCGCTCGCTCGTCTTCCAGCTCGAGGCGCTGCGGACCGATCTGGCGGCCTTACCCGACGCCTCCGGATCCTCGCCGGCGGAGCGGCTCGCCGAGGACATGCTCAACACGGTTCGACGGGTCGACCCTGCCCGGCTCGAGCGCATCGACGATACCGGAGTACGCACCGAAGTGGGCGAACTGACCACCGAGATCGTCGGACTTCTCGGCCGGTTGTCCGAGGTCATGTCGAAGGGGCCGTTGTCGTTGCCTGGCGGTATGCAACCGCTGTGGGGTAGCACGGCCTCGTGGACGGTCGCGGGGGAAGTTCCCGCATGATCGACCCGTCGCCCCCGGCTGATTCGACCAGCGAGCGCCCCGTACTCCGGCGATACCGGATCACCCACCGCACTACCTACACCTATTCGGAGCCGGTGTCGTCGTCCTACGGCCGCTGCTACCTGCTTCCGCGCGACACCGAGGATCAGCGCTGTGTCCGATCGGCCGTCGACATCTCGCCCGCGCCCGCCGATCGGTCGGTGGGTGTAGACGTGTATGGCAATCGCGACCTCTACTTCCAGGTGAGCGCAGCGCACGAGGAGCTGATCGTCACCGCCGAGTCCGAAGTCGAGGTGTACGGGCCGGAACCGCACCGGCTCGTCAGTGCACCCGCGAACTCGCGGTGGGAGCTGTCCCGGCCGGTGGGGACGGACGGGGCGTTGGCGCAGGACTTCGTGCTGGACGTGCAGCCGGCCGAGATCAGTGACGGCGTGCGCGACTACGCGGCCGTGAGCTTCCCGCCGGAACGTCCGCTCCTCGACGCTGTCCTCGACCTCACCAGCCGCATCCACCGCGATTTCCAGTACAGATCGGGGTCGACGTCCGTGTCCACCCGGGTCACCGAGGTGCTCGAGAAGCGGTCCGGGGTATGCCAGGATTTCGCTCGGCTCGCCATCGCCTGTCTGCGCTCACACGGGCTCGCCGCCCGGTATGTGTCGGGATATCTGGAAACGCAGCCGCCGCCCGGTCAGGAAAGACTGATCGGGGTCGACGCCACCCACGCGTGGGCCGCCGTGTGGATGCCCGGCGACCGTTGGCTGGCTTTCGACCCGACCAACGATCAACTCGTCGACGAGCGCTACACGCTGGTGGCGTGGGGCCGGGACTACGCGGATGTGCCGCCGCTGCGCGGAGTCATATACACCGAGGCACGAAACAGCACCATTGCGGTGTCGGTTGACGTGGCACCCCTCCATCCGCTCGCGCCCGATCAGCCGAAATGCTGAAATTCACCGAGGCTTCCGGCGGAGGACTCGATGATCCGTGTCACTAGCAGGTAAGTTGGACCGCGATGACTGCAATACTGGCCGACCCCGTTTCCGAGGTAGTTGCCGCAGCCGAGAAGCTGCTCACGCGTCGTACCGGGGCACCCGTGACACTGGTAGACCCCGTCGACCTCGGCGGTAGTGGTCGTACCATCGTGCTCCGCGTACGCGTGGCCGAGAATCCGTTCTCCCTTCCGCGGACGTTGGTGATCAAGCAACTGCGTGAGGACGTCGGCGTGTCCGGCTCACGGACGGTCGATCCCGACGACCTGTCGGGCGACAGCAGTAGCGCGTTCCTCCGTGAAGCCGTGTCGTACCAATTCGCCACTGCACTGGCGACCGACAGCAGGCCGGGCGCCGAACTGCTCGCCTCCGACCTCGAGGCGCGACTCCTCGTTCTCAGCGACCTCGGTGACGCCTCGCCGATCAGTGCCCTGCTCGAGCATTCCGACGCCGATACGGTCACCAACACTTTGATGGCCATGGCACAGGCGCTGGGCCGTATGCACGCGGCCACGGTGGGACGCGAAGAGGACTTCACCGCCCTTCTTCGCCGCGCCGAGGTGGCGCACTGTGACGACACCGTCGCCGAGCAGGTTCACCGCGCGGTTCCCGAGGTGCCCCGCCTTCTCTCCCGGATCCTGGGTGTCGACGTGTCCGCGGACATGACGGCGCAGGTGGCGCGCGCCGCGAAGCTGTTCGACAGTGGCCGATTCCGGGCGTTCAGCCCCTCGGACCTGTGCCCGGACAACATCATGGTCAACGACGAGGGTGTTCGTTTCCTGGACTACGAGTGGGGTGGCTTCCGCGACGCGATGCTCGACATCGCGTATGCACTGGTCTCCTTCCCCGGTTGCCTCTGCACCGTGGAACTGTCCGACGAGCGGACGCAGGCCATGATCGAGGCCTGGCGCGCTGAGGTCGTGGGGATGTGGCCCGCGCTCGCCGACGACAACGTGCTGGCCACCCGCATGGTCGAAGCGCAGCTCATCTGGGTGTGGGTCAGCACGTATCTGTTCCTTCCGGAGAATCACAGTCGCATCGCCGCCGTGCGCGAGCATCACCTGTCGGTTCCGCGGTCCGAAGCCCTGACGCAGCGCTGGGACAGGTTGGCCCGAAGCGCCGACCACGCCGGGAACACGGTGGTCGCCCACCACGCCCGCCTCGTTGCCGACAAGCTTCGAGGTTTGTCTGTCGGGTGACGCCGACTGGCAGACCGGAGTGGGTTTCCGCGACGCGTTCCGAGTAGCGTCGAACTTGTGAGCGATAATTTCGGTTCGGAGTTGGGCGAGGACGAGTCGGCCGGACTGTTCGAGACTGTGCGGCCCGAGGTGGAACCCGCGCCGAAATCCGGTCCCGGACACGTGGCTGTCAACCCTCACGCACCACTCGCGGTGCGGATGCGCCCGCGCACTCTCGGTGAGGTGGTCGGACAGCAGCACCTCCTGGGGCCCGGAGCGCCGCTACGGCGTCTGGTCGAGGGTTCCGGAGCAGCGTCGGTGCTGCTGTACGGCCCTCCCGGTACCGGCAAGACAACCTTGGCCTCACTCATCTCGGGGGCGACGGGCCGCCGATTCGAGGCGTTGTCCGCGCTGTCCGCGGGTGTGAAGGAAGTGCGCGGCGTCATCGAACTCGCGCGGCGGCGCCTCCTCGCGGGGGAACAGACGGTGTTGTTCATCGACGAGGTACACCGGTTCTCGAAAACCCAGCAGGACGCCCTGCTCGCTGCCGTGGAGAACCGGATCGTGCTCCTCGTTGCCGCGACCACCGAAAACCCGTCCTTCTCGGTCGTGTCACCGCTGCTGTCCCGGTCGTTGGTGCTGCAACTGCAGTCGTTGACGCCCGGCGATATCGAGGAACTCCTCGAGCGGGCGCGCACCGACGAGCGTGGATTCGGCGGTGAGATCGAGATCGCGGGCGATGCCTTGGATCATCTGGTCCGATTGGCGGCGGGCGATGCGCGTCGAGCGCTGACGGCGCTCGAGGCGGCCGCAGGGGCTGCCCTCGACCAGGCGGGCGATGCGGATCGGCCGATTCTGCTCGACCTCGCCACGGTAGAGGCCAGCGTCGACAAGGCGGCGGTCCGCTACGACCGCGACGGTGACCAGCACTACGACGTCATCAGTGCCTTCATCAAATCGATCCGTGGCTCCGACGTCGATGCCGCACTGCATTACCTCGCGCGGATGCTGACCGCGGGGGAAGACCCGCGCTTCATCGCGCGTCGGCTGGTGGTCCACGCGAGTGAAGACATCGGGATGGCCGATCCGACCGCACTGCAGACTGCCACCGCGGCCGCCCAGGCCGTGCAGCTGATCGGCATGCCCGAGGCCCGCCTTGCGCTCGCCCAGGCGACCATCCACCTCGCCACCGCACCGAAGTCGGGGGCGGTGATCGCTGCGCTCGGAGCGGCGATGGCCGACGTCGCCGCGGGCAACGCAGGCCTGGTGCCCCCGCATCTGCGCGACGGGCACTACGCGGGTGCGGCGAAACTCGGCAACGCCGTCGGATACCGCTATCCCCACGACCACCCGGACGGCGTGCTGCCCCAGCAATATCCGCCGGACGAACTGGTCGGCGTCGACTACTACCAACCCACCACGCACGGTGGTGAGCGCGACATTGCGGCCCGGGTCGACAAGTTGCGTGCCATCGTCCGTGGCGAGACCCGTCCGGGTGGCCGGTTAAGCTGATTGTTGCCGAACTGCCGGGCTCCCGTGTGCCCGGCAGGACAGCACCCCGCAGTTGCCCTCGAGACAGACAATAAGGATCACTGACGTGCAGACCCACGAGATTCGCCGGCGCTTCCTCGACCATTTCGTCAAGGCAGGCCACACCGAGGTAGCCAGCGCCTCGCTGATTCTCGACGATCCGAACCTGCTGTTCGTCAACGCGGGAATGGTCCAGTTCGTGCCGTTCTTCCTGGGCCAGCAGACGCCGCCGTACTCGACGGCGACCAGTGTGCAGAAATGTGTGCGCACCCTCGACATCGAAAACGTGGGCATCACGACCCGGCACAACACGTTCTTCCAGATGGCCGGGAACTTCTCCTTCGGCGACTACTTCAAGCGGGAAGCGATCAAGCACGCCTGGGCGTTGCTGACCGGCAGCGTCGACGACGGCGGCTACGGATTCGATCCCGAGCGGATCTGGGTCACCGTCTACCTCGACGACGACGAGGCCCGCGACATCTGGCGCGACGAGGTCGGCGTTCCCGAGGCGCGGATCCAGCGCCGAGGCATGGCAGACAACTACTGGTCCATGGGCATCCCCGGGCCGTGCGGGCCCTGCTCGGAGATCTACTACGACCGCGGCCCCGAGTTTGGCAAGGAAGGCGGCCCGGAGGCCGACGAAGACCGCTACATCGAGATCTGGAATCTCGTGTTCATGCAGAACGAGCGCGGACTCGGCATCAGCAAGGACAATTTCGAGATCCTCGGCCCGCTGCCGAAGCAGAACATCGACACGGGCATGGGAGTCGAGCGCGTCGCGTTCCTGCTGCAGGGTGTCGACAATGTGTATGAAACCGACCTCGTGCGCCCCGTGATCGCGAAGGCCGAGGAGTTGTCGGGCCGCAGGTACGGCGTCAATCACGACGACGACGTCCGGTTCCGGGTGATCGCCGATCACGCGCGTACGGCGGCCATGCTCATCGCGGACGGTGTGAATCCGGGCAACGACGGACGCGGGTACGTGCTGCGCCGACTGCTGCGGCGCATCGTGCGTTCGGCGAAGTTGCTCGGTGCCGACAAGCCGAGCATGCGTGAGTTCATCACCGTCGTACGCGACACGATGGCCCCCTCGTACCCGGTCCTCGACAGCGACTTCGGCCGCATCGAGACGGTCGCGGTCGGCGAGGAGACCGCGTTCCTCAAGACCCTCACCTCGGGGTCCAAGTTGTTCGAGGGTGCCGCCGAGTCCGTGAAGGCTTCCGGGAAGTCGGTCATCGGCGGCGATCAAGCCTTTGCGCTGCACGACACCTACGGCTTCCCCATCGACCTCACCCTCGAGATGGCGGCCGAGGCTGGATTGTCGGTCGACGAAGAGGGATTCCGCACGCTGATGGCGGAGCAGCGTCAGCGTGCCAAGGACGACGCCCAGGCACGCAAGCACGCGCACGCCGACCTGACCGTCTACAAGGAACTTCTCGACCGCGGTCCCACCGAGTTCACCGGTTTCCACGAACTGGTGTCCGAGGCGCGTGTCCTCGCCCTGATCTCCAACGGGCAGCGCGTTCCCGTCGCCGCCACCGGCCAGGACGTCGAGGTCATTCTCGACCGCAGCCCGCTGTACGCGGAAGCGGGCGGCCAGATCGCAGACCTGGGCGCGTTGACCGGGCCGGGACTGCGGGTGAAGGTCAACGACGTCCAGAAAATCGCGAAGAAGCTGTGGGTCCACAAGGTCACCGTCCAGGAAGGCGAGATCACCGAAGGCGACGTCGTTCTGGCGCAGGTCGATGCCGGGTGGCGTAAGGGTGCCACCCAGGGTCACTCCGGTACGCACATGGTCCACGCCGCCCTCCGACAGGTTCTGGGGCCCAACGCCGTTCAGGCCGGTTCCTTGAACAAGCCCGGATATCTGCGGTTCGACTTCTCGTGGCAGGGTGCGCTCACCGAGTCGCAGAAGCAGGACATCGAGGTCGTGGCGAACGAGGCCGTGGCCGCCGACTACGCGGTCAACACGTTCGTCACCGACCTCGACAAGGCAAAGGCGATGGGCGCCATGGCCTTGTTCGGCGAGAACTACGGCGACGAGGTACGTGTCGTGGAGATCGGTGGACCGTTCTCCATGGAGCTGTGTGGCGGAACACACGTGGGAACCTCGG
Source organism: Rhodococcus sp. USK13 (assembly GCF_018343855.1). Classification (NCBI taxonomy): domain Bacteria; kingdom Bacillati; phylum Actinomycetota; class Actinomycetes; order Mycobacteriales; family Nocardiaceae; genus Rhodococcus; species Rhodococcus sp. USK13. The sequence continues at coordinate 4,169,899 of NZ_CP069242.1, forward strand.
CGCAGATCGGCAACGTGACCCTCCTCGGTGAGCAGTCCGTCGGCTCGGGTGTGCGGCGTGTGGAGGCCTACGTCGGGCTGGACTCGTACCGCTACCTGGCCAAGGAACGGGCGCTGCTCGCCGGACTGTCGTCCTCGCTGAAGGTGCCCTCCGAAGAGGTGCCTGCCCGTGTCGAGGCCTTGGTCGAACGGCTTCGCGTTGCGGAGAAGGAGCTCGAACAGGCTCGGGCACAAGCAGTTCTGGCCTCCGCAGGAACCTACCTCGACAGGGCTCAGCGCGTGGGACCGGTGCTGCTGGTGGCGGACTCGGCTCCCGCCGGTGTCGGTGGCAACGACCTCCGGAGTCTCGTCACCGACATTCGCGGACGGTTCGGCACGCAGCCGGCTGTCGTCGCCCTGTTCGGCGATGCCGACGGCAAGGTTCCGTTCGTTGTCGCCGTCAACAAGGCGGCGCAGGAACTCGGAGTCGCGGCCGGTGACCTCGTGAAGGAGTTCGGCCCCCTGATCGGGGGTCGCGGCGGGGGCAAAGCGGACATGGCCCAGGGGTCCGGCTCGGACACCACCGGCATCGCGGCGGCGCTCGATGCGGTCCGAGGGGCCGTGGCGGACAAGGTAGGGAACCAGTAGCGGTGCATCGCGCGGAACAGGGCGGTCCGGATCGACCGGGCGTCGACGACCCTGGGCGCGGTCGACGCATCGGTATCGACGTGGGGAGCGTCCGGATCGGAGTCGCCTCGAGCGACCCCGACGGGGTTCTCGCCACCCCGGTCGAAACGGTTCCCCGGTCGAAGGAACGCGGCCCCGACGCGCCGGATATCCGGCGCATTGCCGACATAGTCGAGGAATACGAGGCCGTGGAGGTTATCGTCGGTCTGCCGCAGACCTTGCGGGGCGAACGAGGCAAGGCGGCCTCGATCGCTACTGTGTTCGCGAAGCGATTGCGAAGGGCGGTGGATCCGATCCCGGTGCGGATGGCGGACGAGCGTCTGACCACCGTCACCGCCACGCGGGCGCTTCGCGAGAGCGGTGTCAGTGCGAGAAGCCAGCGTACGGTGATCGACCAGGCCGCGGCGGTGGCGATCTTGCAGGGGTGGTTGGACGAGCGGAGCAGGTCGGTGAATGCAGGGGATTCAGTCGGGGACAGGCAGCAACCGGAGGCGGGCCAGTGAGCAATCATCGGCGGCCGGCAGGGGAACAGCCTGGTTTCGACTATCCTCCCCGTGAACCGCGGCGGCACCGCTATCTCGACGAGGACGAACCGGTCGAGTACGAGTCCGGCCCCGAGCGCGCGGATTTCCCGGACCGTGCCGAAGCGGCCGAACTCGGTTACCACCGCACCGGCTACACCGATTCCGCGCTCGATGATCGTGTGTACGGCTACCACCAGCCCGGTCCCGACTACCTCGCGCGCCAGGATGCGGCCCACTCGGGACCTGCGCACCACGAGCCCGTGCATCGCTACCGTGAGGACCCCCTCGACGAGCCCGCCCATGAACACACGTACGACCGGTCCGCGTACGACGAAGCTGCGTATGACCAGGCTGCGTATGACGAGCGCGCGTATGACGAGCACGAAGTTCACGAAACCGAGTACGACGGCCTTCCGGTCGACGACCATGTCTCCGTCGAGGGGCGACATGACGCACCGTACGACAGAGCCGACGCCGCGTTCGACGAGGCCGAAACACAGGTCATTGCCGCCATTCCCGTCGAGCATCCCGCCCCGCCGTCGCGCGTGCACGCGCGACGCGAGCAGAAGTCCCGCGGCCGGGCACGCAGGGGCAAGATCCTCGGAGCGCTGGCGGCCGCAGTCGTTCTTGTCGTCTTGGCGGGAATGGTCTTCGTCGGCGGCACGCTCTTTTTCGGTGGCCCGGACGCCCCGGCCGACTACCCGGGTCCGGGCGGACCCGAAGTCGTGGTCCAGGTCCATGCGGGGGACACCGCGGAGGAGATCGCGACCACGCTGGCCGAGCGAGACGTGGTGGCCAGCGGATCGGCCTTCTTCAACGCCGCGGTCCAGAACACTGCGATGAATTCGGTGCAGCCCGGGTTCTACAGTCTCTCGACACAGATCCCTGCCGTGGATGCCGTCCGAGAACTCGTCGATCCGGCGTCGCGTGTGGGCCAGATGATCATTTCGGAGGGCCGTCAGCTCCACGACACCACCGACGTGCAGACGGGTGCAGTGAAGAAGGGGATCTACACCCTCATCTCGGAGGCAAGCTGCCTGGGCGAAGCCGGGCAGGAACGGTGCATCAGCTACGACGAACTGAACAACGCCGGTGCGGGCGACATCGGCGCACTCGGGGTACCGGACTGGGCCAGAGATGCCGTTGCCGGCGTACCCGACCGGGACCGGCAGCTCGAGGGTCTCATCGCGGCCGGCAGCTGGGATTTCGATCCGACGGCCGGTGCTGCCGAGATCCTACGGAAGCTCGTGACCGAGAGCGCGGCGAGCTACGAGGAGACGGGCATCCTCACCGCGGGAAACGTGGTGGGCCTTTCCCCCTACCGGATGCTCATCGCCGCGTCGCTGGTGGAGCGGGAGGCGATGCCCGAAGACTTCGCGAAGGTGGCGCGTGTCATCTTGAACCGGCTGGCAGTCAACCAGGCGCTGCAGTTCGACTCGACGGTCAACTATGCGCTCGACACGACGGAGTTGGCCACCACCGATGCGGATCGGGCGACGGTCACCCCGTGGAATACCTACGCCAGCCCCGGTTTGCCGGCCACCCCGATCTCGTCGCCGAGTATCGCGGCCCTGCAGGCCGTCGAATCCCCGGAGCCGGGGGACTGGATCTATTTCGTGACCGTGGACGCGAAGGGGACGACGCTGTTCACCAAGAGTTATGAGGAGCACTTGTCCAACATCGACCAGGCGCTGAACAACGGGATCCTCGACAGTGGACGGTGACGTGAGGTCGGCACGCAAGGCTGCTGTCCTGGGAAGCCCGATCGCCCACTCCCGGTCTCCGCAGCTGCATCTCGCGGCGTATCGGGCGCTGGGACTGACCGACTGGACCTACGAGCGCATCGAGTGCGACGGGGAACGTCTTCCGGGTCTCGTGTCCGGTCTCGGCCCGGAATGGGTGGGCCTGTCGGTCACGATGCCGGGCAAGATTGCGGCGCTCGACTTCGCCACCGAGCGGACCGAGCGCGCGGTGACGATCGGCTCCGCCAACACGCTGGTTCGCATTGAGGGTGGATGGCGTGCGGATTGCACCGATGTGGACGGCGTCCGGGGTGCTTTGACCGCGGGCGGGATCGGCACGATTGCCGGAGCCGACGCCGTGGTCGTGGGCGCGGGTGGGACGGCGAGGCCGGCGCTGGTGGCACTCGCCGACATGGGTGTGAAGAGCGTCACCGTGGTGGCCCGGAACGAGGGTCGGGCCGCGGGCGCGCTGGCCTGTGCCGAGGCGATCGGTCTCGAGGTTCGACTCCTCGGCTTCGACAGCCGCGAACTTGCCGCGCGGTGCGCCGGAGCGGCCGCCCTCGTCAGCACCGTGCCGTCCGCCGCAATCATCGACTGTGCGGATGTCCTCGGACAGGCGCCGTTCGTGCTGGACGCGATCTACGACCCGTGGCCGACGCCGTTGGCCGCCGCAGTAGAGGCTGCCGGTGGAACGGTGGTCGGCGGGTTGTCGATGCTTCTCCACCAGGCCTTCGGGCAAGTGGAGCAGTTTACCGGCCGGCCTGCGCCGAGAGAGGCGATGGTGGCCGCATTGGGCTAGTTGTCCACAGGCCCGGTTTTCTCCACAAGCCAGGGAGTTTCTGCACGTCGCCGACGACGAGGCTTGGCGAGCACCGGTCACGCTGTGTCCATGTGGTGGCTCATCTCGGTCGGCGTACTCGCCGGCGCAGGCGCAGGATGGTGCGCGCGGCGTACGGCGACGAGGTTCGTCGGCGGCGCGGCCGTGCGACGCGGATGGTGTGAAAGTTCGTGCGCTGCGGGCGTGGCGGTCGCGGTGTGGTGCGGATCCTCGGGCCGGGAACCGGAACCCGCGTTGGTACCTGCCGCTGTCCTGCTGGGATGGTGGTGCGTCAGCCTCGCCGCTACGGACTGGTGTGCACGCAGATTGCCGAACATCCTGACTCTGCCCGGATTCGCGGTGGTCGTCGTTCTTGCGGGTATTACCGGTCAGGCGCCGGCCGCAGTGATCGGGGGTGTACTGCTCGCGGCGGCGTATCTCCTTCTGTATCTCTGCGCGCCCGGATCGCTGGGGGCGGGTGACGTCAAGCTCGCGCTGGGTGTGGGCGCGCTGGCCGCACTGGGTGGGGGAGGAGCCTGGGTGTGGGCCGCCCTCCTGGCACCGGCGTTCACGGCCGCTGCGGGGTGCGTCGCACTGGTCAGGGCACGTTCGCGGCCTTCGCGCCCGGAGTCGGACGCGGCATCTCCGACGAGTGTTCCCCACGGGCCGGCCATGTGCGCCGCGACCGTCCTCGCGCTGCTGGCCACGCACCTTCCGTGAGCGCCGCCTTCGGTCCGCGCCGGGTTGGGAGGACCACCGTCACTGCGGGTCGCGGCGACGTGGAAGGATATTGGTCGTGCTGCGCTGGATAACTGCCGGAGAATCCCATGGTCCCGCCCTCGTTGCGATGCTCGAGGGAATGGTTGCGGGCGTCGAAGTGACGTCCCAGGACATCTCGACTCAACTCGCGCGACGGCGTCTCGGTTACGGGCGCGGCGCACGCATGAAGTTCGAGGCCGACAAGGTCACCATCGTCGGAGGTGTGCGCCACGGTCGGACGCTCGGCGGGCCCATCGCGGTCGAGGTGGGCAACACCGAGTGGCCCAAGTGGGAAACCATCATGTCCGCCGATCCGGTGGATCCCGACCTGCTCGCCGATCAGGCGCGGAACGCACCCCTCACCCGCCCGCGACCCGGGCACGCCGATTACTCCGGCATGCTCAAGTACGGTTTCGACGACGCCCGTCCCGTTCTCGAACGGGCGAGCGCGCGTGAAACCGCGGCGCGCGTCGCGGCTGCGACCTTCGCCCGCAACTTCCTCCGCCAGGTATTCGGCGTCGAGGTGCTCTCACACGTCATTTCCATCGGTGCGTCCGATCCGTACGTCGGTGTCGAGCCGACGGCGTTCGACATCGCGGCCATCGATGCCAGCCCGGTGCGCGCATTCGACAAGGCAGCCGAAGAATCGATGATCGCCGAGATCGAGGCGGCCAAGCGCGACGGCGACACCCTCGGCGGGGTCGTCGAGGTGGTCGTGCACGGGCTCCCCGTGGGTCTCGGCTCGTTCATCAGTGGCGCGGATCGTCTCGACGCCCGCCTCGCATCGGCGCTCATGGGCATTCAGGCGATCAAGGGTGTCGAGGTCGGCGACGGTTTCGAGACCGCCCGCCGCCGCGGCAGCCAGGCCCACGACGAGATGCGCCCGGGTCCCGATGGCATTCTGCGATCCACGAATCGCGCCGGCGGGCTCGAAGGCGGCATGACCAACGGTGAGGCACTGCGCGTCCGCGCCGCGATGAAGCCGATCTCGACCGTTCCCCGCGCCCTTTCCACCGTCGACATGTCGACGGGTGAAGAAGCCGTCGCGATTCATCAGCGCTCCGACGTATGTGCCGTGCCCGCCGCAGGTGTCGTGGCGGAGGCCATGGTCGCGCTGGTTGTGGCCCAGGCTGCACTCGAGAAGTTCGGCGGCGACTCCATTGCCGAGACGGCCGCGAACTTCGAGCGTTACGCCTCCGGTGTCGCCGCGCGGCTCGCGCGATGACCGCCGCGTCCGCCGTCGAAACGAGGCGGTGACGGGCCGTGGCACCGAAAGCTGTGCTCGTCGGCCCCCCGGGAGCGGGTAAGTCGACCATCGGCCGACGTCTTGCGCAGGCCCTCGACCTGCCGCTGTTCGACACCGATGCGGCGGTCGAGGAGGAAGCGGGGCGCACCATTGCGGAGATCTTCGTCGAAGACGGCGAGCCCGCATTCCGCGCCCTCGAGGAGGAGATCGTCCGCAAGGCGATCGAGAGTTCCGAGGGTATCGTCTCGCTCGGAGGCGGCTCGATACTGTCCGAGCGCACTCGGGCACTCCTGAAGGGCCACACGGTGATCTATCTGGAGATCAGCGTGGGTGAGGGCCTGAAACGGACAGGAACGAGCACTGCACGTCCCCTGCTCGCCGGTGGCGACCCCCGCGAAAAGTACGCCGAGTTGATGCGCAAACGTCGGCCGTTGTACCGCGAGGTGGCGTCCATTCGGATACGGACGGACGGACGTAGCCCCGCGCGGGTGGTGCAGCAGTTGGTCGCGAAGCTTGCCGGATGAGGTGCGACCCCGGCGGAACAGGTGATCCGAGAACATCGGACGAGACGGAGCGGAGCAGACAGTGACCGAACCGGTACGTGTACAGGTGCAGACGGCACACCCCTACCCGGTGATCATCGGGCGCGGTCTGCTCGGTGAGCTGGTGGACGAGCTCACCGGAACCAGGACGGTGGCGATCTTCCATCAGCCGCCGCTGGCCGAAACGGCGGAGGCAGTGCGAGCGGCACTCGCCGAGAAGGGCATCGACGCTCACCGGATCGAAATTCCGGACGCCGAGGACGGTAAAGATCTGGCCGTGGCCGGCTTTTGCTGGGAGGTGCTCGGACGGATCGGACTCACCCGCAGTGACGCCGTCGTCTCCCTGGGCGGCGGCGCGGCCACCGACCTCGCCGGATTCGTCGCAGCCACCTGGATGCGCGGAGTGCGGGTGGTCCATGTGCCGACGACCTTGCTCGCCATGGTCGACGCCGCGGTCGGCGGAAAGACAGGAATCAACACCGAGGCGGGCAAGAACCTTGTCGGTTCGTTCCACGAGCCGTCGGCCGTGCTCATCGACCTCGTGACACTGGAGACCGTGCCCCGCAACGAGATCGTCGCCGGGATGGCGGAGGTCATCAAGACCGGATTCATCGCCGACCCCGTGATCCTCGACCTCATCGAGAGTGACCCCGAGGAAGCGCTCGACCCGACCGGGTCCGTGCTGCCGGAACTGATCAAGCGTTCGGTGGAGGTGAAGGCCAAAGTTGTGGCGGCCGATCTCCGCGAATCCGATCTGCGGGAAATCCTCAACTACGGGCACACGCTGGGTCATGCGATCGAGCGGCGCGAGCGCTACCGCTGGCGTCACGGCGCCGCGGTGTCGGTCGGACTGGTGTTCGCGGCCGAGCTCGGCCGTCTGGCCGGCCGGCTCGACGACGAGACCGCCGATCGGCACCGCCGGATCCTCGAACTGGTCGGACTCCCCACGACGTACGACGCGGACGCGTTCGGTCAGCTGGTCGAGGGAATGCAGACCGACAAGAAGAACCGCGCCGGCGTGCTGCGGTTCGTGGTTCTCGACGGACTGGCAAAGCCCGGACGTCTGGAGGGCCCCGACCCGTCCTTGCTCGTCGCGGCGTACTCGGCCGTCGCCCGCGAGGAGACCGCCGGCGGCGCAGTACTTCTCTGACCCAGAAACACGACACTTCTCTGACGCCGAGGCACGCCGCGGCGGAGGCGAGCACCCGCTCACCTCCGCCGCGGCGGCGCCTTCGGACCAGACCGACCCGTGCGGTCTACTCGCCGCGTTTCGGCTCTTCGGGGTTGCGCTTGCCGAGGTCGACGGGTTCCTGCCAGGTGGTGTCCTGCCCCTCGCCGGCATCGAGGTCCGAGGTGTCCTGGCGGTAGTTGTGTACCGGTTCGAAAACCGCGGTGTCGGCATCGGGATCGGCGTAACCGGTCTGGTCGTGCGTTCCGTCCGGATAGTGCTGCCCATAGCCGTTGTCGTCGGCGACAGCAGCGGCTGCCGTACCTCCCGCTGCTGCGCCTGCCGCCGATCCGGCGCCCCTCCGGGCATCTCGGTCGCCGCCACGCCCCTGCGATGCCTTCTTGGCGTCACGCCCGGCAAAGAAACGGCCCAGGAAGACGGCCAGCATGGCCGGAACGAAGATGAGCAGGACAGTGAAGGCGGCACCGGAGGTGATTTCGAAGAAGAACGAGTTCTGCGTGACGTTGAGGGAGGGCAACAGATCGGCCAGCCAGCTGCCGACCCCCGCAACGATGCCGCCGAGCAACGCTGCCTTCAGCCACAGCATGGTGAGGTCGGCACCCTGGTCGGGGTCCGGGTTGCGATGCCGGTCCCGGATGCCGTCGATACCCGCCCAGATCAACGCCACCAACACCACGACCAGGAGTGCCACCCACCTCAGGATCGAACCTTGGAGGGGCCACTGTGTGATCGCCGCACCGAGCAACACACGAACCAAAATATGTATCAGGGCCATCCCGAGGCCGCGTACCACCCACGCATTCATGGGCACAGCGTAACGAGAAGGTTTTCCGGCGTGTGGTCTAACCCACAGACGCGCTGTCTGCAACCTGTTCTCACCGCCGATGGTGGTCGATTTCGGCGCCGTCGCGCGGGTCGTGTCCCTCGTCAGCGGGGCGGGTGGCAATGCCGGTACGTTTGCTCTCATGCCTGCTGATCATGGTTCGCGGCGCGCGGCACTGCGCGCGGCGCTCGCCGCCCGCGATCTCGACGCACTTCTCGTGACGGATCTGGTGAACGTGCGGTACCTCACCGGCTTCACCGGGTCCAATGCCGCAGTGCTCGTCGACGCGGCGGACGCCGACGGCGCCGAGGAACGCACGGTGATCTGCACGGACGGGCGCTACCTCACCCAGGTGGCCGAGCAGGTACCCGACCTCCGGGCCGAAATCGCCCGCGCCAGCGCCGCCCACCTCGTCGAGTCGGTCGCCCGCCGGACAGCGTCGTCGCTCGCCTTCGAAAGTCATGTCGTCACGGTGGACGAGTTCGCAGCGTGGTCGCTGCTCGCCCCGGATACGCGTCTGGAACCGGTTCCCGGGCTGGTGGAGGAGCTACGCATGGTGAAGGACGACTATGAAGTGGAGTTGCTCCGGGCCGCGTGCACTGCCGCCGACGCCGCGCTCGCCGACCTTCTCGAGCGTGGCGGACTCCGGCCGGGACGCACCGAGAAAGAGGTGGGGCGCGAGCTCGAGGCTTTGATGCTCGATCACGGTGCCGACGGCATCTCATTCGAGACGATCGTCGCGGCGGGTGCCCATTCCGCAATTCCCCACCACCGTCCCACCTCGGCGGTGCTGCAGCGCGGCGACTTCGTCAAACTGGATTTCGGGGCCGAGGTCGGCGGCTACCACTCGGACATGACGCGCACGTACATCCTCGAACAGGCAGCCGACTGGCAACGGGAGGTGTACGCCCTGGTCGCCCGCTCGCAGGCGGCCGGATGTGCCGCCCTGCGGCCGGGCGCCGAGGTCACCGCCGTCGACGCGGCAGCCCGCAGCGTGATCGAGGAAGCAGGCTACGGAGAGCTGTTCCTGCACGGGCTCGGGCACGGCGTCGGCCTGCAAATCCACGAAGCACCCGGAATCGGCAAGCTGGGCACCGGTACACTTCTGGACGGTGCGGCGGTGACCGTCGAGCCGGGCGTGTATTTCTCCGGGCGCGGAGGCGTGCGGATCGAGGACACGCTCGTGGTCCGGGAGCAGGGTCCGGAGCTACTCACCCTCACCACCAAAGACCTGACTGTCGTGTAGACGGTTTCGACCTTATCGAGGAGACGCGAAGCAAGTGGCTTCCACTAGTGATTTCAAGAACGGTCTGGTCCTGCAGATCGAGGGCCAGCTGTGGACGATTATCGAGTTCCAGCACGTCAAGCCGGGCAAGGGCCCCGCATTCGTGCGAACCAAGCTGAAGAACGTGCTGTCGGGCAAGGTCGTCGACAAGACCTTCAACGCCGGCGTCAAGGTCGAGACTGCCACCGTCGACCGACGCGACATGACGTACCTCTACCACGACGGCAGCGACTACATCTTCATGGACGGTGACACCTACGACCAGATCTCGATCAACGAGGCGACGGTCGGCGACGGTGCACGCTTCATGCTCGAGAACATGGCGGTTCAGGTTGCCGTGCACGAGGACGTCCCGCTATTCGTCGAGCTGCCCGTCACGGTGGAGCTCGAGGTCAAGCACACCGATCCGGGTCTGCAGGGCGACCGCTCCACCGGTGGTACCAAGCCCGCCACCCTCGAGACCGGTGCCGAAATTCAGGTGCCGCTGTTCATCAACACCGGCGACAAGTTGAAGGTGGATTCCCGCGACGGCAACTACCTCGGGCGTGTGAATTCCTGAGTGTCCGGTACCCATAAGAAGCTCGGCGCACGGCACAAGGCCCGTAAGCGCGCCGTCGACTTCCTCTTCGAAGCGGAAGCGCGCGACCTCGACCCGGTCGATCTCGCGACCGAGCGGGCGGACATGTCCGGCAAGGACGAGTCCGTTGCGCCCGTCGCCCCGTACACCGTCACCGTGGTCACCGGCGTGGCCGAAAACCTCGACCGGATCGATGCGGTGATCTCCTCGCACCTGCAGGACTGGACGCTCGAGCGGCTACCGGCGGTGGACCGGGCGATTCTGCGGATCGCCGTGTGGGAGCTGTTCCATGCCACCGATGTCCCGCCGGTCGTGGCGGTGGACGAAGCGGTCGAGTTGGCCAAACAGCTTTCCACCGACGACTCGCCGGGATTCGTCAACGGCGTCCTCGGCCAGGTCGTGCTGGTTGCCCCGCAGGTGCGGTCGGCTGCCGCGGCCACCTCCCGGCGTGCCGAATCAGGAAGCGACGAGCCGGAAGATCCGCGTTCGTAGGTCCATCTGCCTCACTCCGGTCCCGCGGCGTCCCTCAGGCCGAGTGGCGCGCGGGAACCGGAGGCCGGGGTCCCGGCCTGGCGCAACTCGGCGCGCTGCTAAGCTGGCCGCGTCAGGCATCCTTTAACGATCCGTCCAGTGAGGCGGAGAAGGAGGTCGTTGTATGCGCGTGCCCGAAGGGTCCCGCCCTGCCGAGGAACCGGCAGACGCAACACCGAAGTCGTCACCGGCAGTCGAGCCCGCGCGTGAGTTGTTGTCCGCAGCGGATGTAGGCCGCACCATTGCGCGTATCGCGCATCAGATCATCGAGAAGACCGCGATCGACGCCGCCGACGGTGAAGCGCCTCGCGTCGTCCTCATCGGGATACCCACCCGCGGCACGACCCTGGCGGCGCGTCTCGCTGCGAAGATCGAAGAATTCTCCGGCGTGCGTCCGCCGGTCGGTTCACTCGACATCACCCTCTACCGCGACGACCTGCGCACCAAGCCGCACCGCCCCCTCGAGCGGACCTCCGTCCCCGAGGGCGGTGTCGACAACGCGCTGGTGGTGCTGGTCGACGACGTGCTGTTTTCAGGTCGCACCGTCCGATCGGCTCTCGACGCCCTGCGTGACCTGGGACGGCCACGCGCAGTTCAGCTCGCGGTCCTCGTCGACCGCGGCCATCGGGAGCTGCCGTTGCGCGCCGACTACGTGGGGAAGAACGTGCCGACCGCCCGAACCGAGGACGTCAAGGTTCTCCTGGGCGAACACGACGGCCGTGACGCGGTCATGATCTCCGGGGGAAAGAGCTAAGTGAAGCACCTGTTGTCGATTGCGGACCTGACCCGAGGATCGGCGGTCGAGCTTCTCGACGAGGCGGAGCGCTTCGAACAGGCCCTCCTCGGGCGCGAGGTCCACAAGCTACCGACCCTGCGCGGCCGCACCGTCATGACAGTGTTCTTCGAGAACTCGACACGGACCCGGGTGTCCTTCGAGGTCGCGGGCAAGTGGATGAGCGCGGATGTCATCAATGTCAGCGCCTCGAGCTCGTCGGTCTCGAAGGGCGAATCGCTGCGTGATACGGCGATGACGTTGCGTGCCGCGGGCGCCGACGCGCTGATCGTGCGCCATCCGGCTTCGGGCGCCGCTCACCAGATCGCCTCGTGGACGGCCGGCCAGGACGACGGCGGACCGGCGATCATCAACGCGGGGGACGGCACCCATGAGCATCCCACCCAGGCGCTGCTCGACGCACTGACGCTGCGGCAGCGCCTCGGGGACATCGAGGGCAAGCGCATCGCCATCGTGGGTGACATCCTGCACAGCCGGGTGGCCAGGTCCAACGCGCTGCTGCTGTCGATGCTCGGTGCCGAGGTCGTTCTCGTGGCACCGCCCACGCTGCTCCCGGTCGGTGCCTCCTCCTGGCCGGTCACGGTGGCACACTCGTTCGACGCCGAACTCCCCGGGCTCGATGCGGTCCTGATGCTGCGCGTGCAGGCGGAACGGATGAACGGGGGATTCTTCCCGTCCCAGCGTGAGTACTCGATCAATTACGGACTGTCCGAGAAGCGCCTCGCTCTGCTCCCGGAGCATGCCGTCGTGCTGCACCCGGGCCCGATGCTGCGCGGTATGGAAATCGCCTCCGCAGTCGCGGACTCCCCGAGAGCCGCTGTGCTGCAACAGGTCACCAACGGAGTGCACATGCGTATGGCCGTGCTGTTCCGACTGCTTGTCGGTGCAGAGGAAGTTGCCGGATGAGCAACTCGACAGGAACAGGAGAGACAGTGCTCATCAAGAACGCGTTGCTGTACGGCGAGGGCGAACCCACCGATGTGCTGCTCGACGACGGGCTCGTCGCTGCCATCGGCGCGGACGCCGCGAAGTCCGCTGCTGCAGAAACCGAGGTCATCGATGCGGCCGGCCAGATTCTGCTGCCCGGATTCGTCGATTTGCACACACATTTGCGTGAGCCGGGCCGCGAGGACACCGAAACCATCGATTCCGGTTCGGCTGCGGCTGCGCTCGGTGGGTACACGGCAGTGTTCGCCATGGCCAACACCAGCCCCGTCGCCGACTCGGTGGTCGTCACCGACCACGTGTGGCGCCGCGGGCAGGAAGTCGGGCTCGTCGACGTGCATCCGGTCGGGGCCGTCACCGTCGGCCTCGAGGGGAAGCAACTCGCCGAGATGGCGACGATGGCCGCAGGATCCGGCCGGGTCCGGATGTTCTCGGACGACGGTCATTGCGTCTACGACCCACTGCTCATGCGCCGCGCCCTCGAGTACTCGAGCTCGCTCGGTGTGCTCATCGCCCAGCACGCGGAAGAACCCCGGCTGACCGTCGGTGCCGTCGCCCACGAAGGCCCGACCGCGGCCCGGCTGGGCCTGGCCGGCTGGCCTCGTGCAGCCGAGGAGTCGATCGTCGCCCGTGATGCGCTGCTCGCCCGGGATTCCGGCGCCCGTGTCCACATTTGCCACGCCTCCACCGCCGGAACGGTCGAGTTGGTGAAATGGGCGCGAGGGCAGGGTATTTCGATCACCGCCGAGGTGACGCCGCATCATTTGCTCCTCGACGACTCACGTCTCGAAACATACGACGCCGTCAACAAGGTGAACCCGCCGCTGCGCGAAGCCAGTGATGTCGCGGCGTTGCGCGCCGGTCTCGCCGAGGGGGTCATCGACTGCGTCGCCACCGATCACGCCCCGCACGCCGAGCAGGACAAGTGCTGCGAATTCGCCGCGGCCCGTCCCGGCATGCTGGGTCTGGAGACGGCGCTGTCGATCGTCGCGATGACCATGGTCCGGCCGGGCCTCCTCGACTGGCGTGGGGTGGCCCGGGTGATGAGCGAACGTCCCGCAGAGATCGTCGGACTCGACGACCAGGGGCGTCCCATCGCCGTCGGTGAACCGGCCAACTTGGTGCTGGTCGATCCGGATGCCGAATGGACGGTGCACGGGCCCGCACTCGCCAGCGTGGCGTCCAACACGCCGTACGAGTCGATGACGCTGCCGGCGCGGGTCACCACCACCATCCTCCGGGGCCGGGTCACCGCGCGGAACGGTGACGTCCGCATTCCCGTACGCGGCGGCGGAGGACAGTGATGGAGAGAATCCTCTGGATCGTCGGCCTGGCCGCCTTCTGGGCGCTGGCGATCTACCTCATGTACGTCGGATGGCGTGGCCGGGCCCGTTGGCAGGCCGACCGCATCGGTCAGCTGCCGTCCGTTCCCGCCCACCTGGGTGCGCAGACGATCGCGCCGGCCACCGGACTCTACGTCGGCAGCACGCTTGCACCCAGCTGGCAGGACCGAATTGCGGTCGGGGACCTCGGGTTCCGGGCCACCGGTGAAATTTCGAGGTACCACTCCGGCATCCTGCTCGAAAGGGACGGCGCCTCGGCGATCTGGATTCCGCAGGACGCGATTCGTGCGGTGCGCACGGAGCGCGGCCTCGCCGGCAAGGTCATGAGCAAGGACGGACTCCTGGTGATCCGATGGGCACTGCCGTCCGGCACCGAGATCGACACCGGATTCCGCAGCGACGACAAGTCCGTCTACCCCGTCTGGGTCAACTCGGGCGAGTCGGGCGGCACCACAGACAGTGAAGATTCAGCGAATGCGGCGAGCTCTGGCGAGGTCGAGCAGAACGGAGAGAACGCATGAGCGGCTATGACACCGACTCGGCAGTACTGGTCCTCGAGGACGGTCGGATCTTTCGCGGCACCACGTTCGGTGCCGTCGGGCAGACACTGGGCGAGGCCGTCTTCAGCACCGGCATGACCGGCTACCAGGAGACACTGACCGACCCCAGCTATCACCGCCAGATCGTGGTGGCCACGGCGCCGCAGATCGGCAACACCGGCTGGAACGACGAAGACGACGAGTCCGTCGGTCCCACCGGCAGCAGTGCGGAAGCGAAAATCTGGGTAGCCGGTTACGTGGTCCGCGATCCTGCGCGCCGCACCTCGAGCTGGCGCGCGACCGGGTCGCTACAGGACGAACTGGTGAAGCAGGGTGTCGTGGGGATCGCCGGCATCGACACCCGCGCCCTCGTGCGTCACCTGCGCACCCGGGGGTCGATGCGGGCCGGAGTGTTCTCCGGAGATGCGCTCGCCGAACCGGAGGTGTTGCTGGAGCGGGTGAAGAGCCAGCCGTCGATGCTCGGCGCCGATCTCGCGGGTGAGGTCAGCACCACCAGCGGGTATGTCGTCGAGCCGACCGGGGGCGAGGCCCGCTTCACGGTCGCCGCGATCGACTTGGGTATCAAGACCAACACCCCGCGCATGTTCGCCGAGCGGGGTATCCGCGTACACGTTCTGCCGTCCGACGCGACGCTCGAGCAGATCCTCGACCTGAAGGCCGACGGCGTGTTCCTCTCGAACGGTCCGGGCGACCCGGCCACCGCGGACGGCGCCGTACATCTCACGAAGGAAGTAATCGGGCAGGGCCTGCCCCTGTTCGGTATCTGCTTCGGCAATCAGATCCTGGGCCGCGCGCTGGGCCTCGGCACCTACAAGATGAAATTCGGTCACCGCGGAATCAACGTCCCGGTGATCGAACACGAAACCGGACGCATCGCGATCACCGCACAGAATCACGGGTTCGCGCTCGAAGGGGAGGCCGGGCAGGAATTCGACACGCCCTTCGGCAGGGCGGTGATCAGCCATACCTGCGCCAACGACGGCGCCGTCGAAGGAGTCCGTCTGCTCGACGGCTCGGCCTTCTCGGTGCAGTATCACCCTGAGGCCGCCGCCGGCCCGCACGATGCTGCTTACCTGTTCGACCGATTCACCAGCCTGCTCGAGGGAGTCAAGAAGTAATGCCACGCCGTTCAGATCTCTCCCACATCCTGGTGATCGGCTCCGGCCCGATCGTCATCGGCCAGGCCTGCGAGTTCGACTACTCCGGTACGCAGGCATGCCGGGTGCTGCGCGAAGAGGGCCTGCGGGTCAGCCTCGTCAACTCGAACCCGGCCACCATCATGACGGACCCCGAGTTCGCCGACTCCACCTACGTGGAGCCGATCACGGCGGAGTTCGTCGAGAAGGTCATCGCTCTCGAGGCCGCGAACGGTCACCCCATCGACGCGGTTCTCGCGACCCTCGGTGGTCAGACCGCGCTCAACACCGCAGTGGCCCTGCACGAGCAGGGGATCCTCGAGAAGTACGACGTCGAACTGATCGGCGCCGACTTCGAAGCGATCCAACGCGGCGAGGACCGCCAGAAATTCAAGGACATCGTCGCCAAGGTCGGTGGCGAGTCGGCCCGGTCCCGGGTCTGCTACACGATGGACGAGGTCCGCGACACGGTGGCCGAACTCGGCTTCCCGGTGGTGGTCCGGCCGTCGTTCACCATGGGTGGCCTGGGGTCCGGCATGGCGTACGACGACGAGGACCTCGCCCGCATCGCCGGTGGCGGACTGGCCGCGTCGCCCACCGCCAACGTGCTCATCGAGGAATCGATCCTCGGGTGGAAGGAATACGAACTCGAGCTCATGCGCGACGGCCGCGACAACGTGGTCATCGTCTGCTCCATCGAGAACGTCGATCCCGTCGGCGTGCACACCGGTGACTCGGTGACCGTCGCTCCCGCGATGACTCTCACCGACCGCGAGTACCAGGCGATGCGCGACCTGTCGATCGACATCCTGCGCGAGGTCGGCGTCGACACCGGTGGTTGCAACATTCAGTTCGCGATGGACCCGGCCGACGGCCGCCTCGTCGTCATCGAGATGAATCCGCGGGTGTCGCGGTCGAGTGCTCTGGCGTCCAAGGCGACGGGCTTCCCGATCGCGAAGATCGCGGCGAAGCTCGCCATCGGCTACACCCTCGACGAGATCGTCAACGACATCACCAAGGAAACCCCGGCGTGCTTCGAACCCACGCTCGACTACGTGGTGGTGAAGGCTCCCCGCTTCGCATTCGAGAAGTTCCCCGGTGCCGACGCGACTCTCACCACCACGATGAAGTCGGTCGGTGAGGCCATGTCGATCGGCCGCAACTTCACCGAGGCGCTCGGTAAGGTCATGCGCTCGCTGGAGACGAAGCAGACAGGATTCTGGACCGGGCCGCAGGTGGCCACCGAGAACCTGGAGACGCTGCTCGCCGAGCTCGCCGTGCCGCACGAGGGCAGGCTGTACGGCATCGAGAAGGCCATGAGTCTCGGTGCCACCCTCGAGCAGTTGTTCGACGCCACGGGAATCGATCCCTGGTTCCTCGACCAGATGTTGCAGATCCACGAGCTCGGTAGCGAGCTGCGCGAGGTCGACGAGGTGGACGAGCGCGTGCTGCGGCGCGTCAAGCACCACGGGTTCTCCGACCGGCAGGTTGCGGTGCTTCGCCCCGAGCTGGGTGACGAAGATTCCGTTCGGGCGCTGCGCGAGCAGTGGAACATCCACCCCGTCTACAAGACCGTGGATACCTGTGCAGCCGAGTTCGAGGCGAAGACGCCGTACCACTACTCCACCTACGAGCTCGATCCGGAGGCCGAGTCGGAGGTGGCTCCGCAGACGGAGCGTCCGAAGGTCCTCATCCTCGGTTCAGGCCCCAACCGCATCGGTCAGGGCATCGAGTTCGACTATTCCTGTGTCCACGCGGCCCTGACGTTGTCCGAGGCCGGTTACGAGACGGTGATGGTCAACTGCAACCCGGAGACCGTCTCCACCGACTACGACACCGCCGACCGGCTGTACTTCGAGCCGCTCACGTTCGAGGACGTGCTCGAGGTGTACCGGGCGGAGTCGCTGTCCGGCACCGTCGCCGGCGTGATCGTGCAGCTCGGCGGACAGACACCGCTGGGTCTGGCGAAACGGCTCAAAGCCGCAGGAGTGCCCATCGTCGGGACCAGCCCCGAGGCCATCGACCTCGCCGAGGACCGTGGCGAATTCGGCAAGGTACTGGTAGAGGCGGGATTGCCGGCGCCCAAGTTCGGAACGGCAACCACGTTCACCGGTGCCCGCGACATCGCCGCCGGTATCGGATACCCGGTGCTCGTGCGACCGTCTTACGTGCTCGGTGGCCGCGGCATGGAAATCGTCTACGACGAGGCCTCGCTCGAGAGCTACATCTCCCGCGCCACCGAAATATCCGACGACCGGCCCGTACTGGTCGACCGGTTCCTGGAAGACGCCATCGAGATCGACGTCGACGCGCTCTGCGACGGGAACGAGGTGTACATCGGGGGAGTGATGGAACACATCGAGGAAGCCGGCATTCACTCCGGCGACTCGGCGTGCGCCCTGCCCCCGATCACCCTCGGTCGCGCTGACCTCGAGAACGTCCGCCGTTCGACGGAGGCGCTCGCGAAGGGTATCGGCGTCAAGGGGTTGCTCAATGTGCAGTACGCCCTCAAGGACGACATCCTGTACGTCCTCGAAGCCAACCCCCGTGCCAGCCGGACCGTGCCGTTCGTGTCGAAGGCCACGGCCGTGCAACTGGCCAAGGCTTGCGCACGCGTCATGCTCGGCGAGACCATCGCGGAGTTGCGGGAAACCGGACTCCTTCCGGCCACCGGTGACGGTGGTTTCACCCCGGCGGACGCACCCGTCGCCGTCAAGGAGGCCGTTCTTCCGTTCAACCGGTTCCGACGCGCCGACGGCACCGGGGTGGACACACTGCTGAGTCCCGAGATGAAGTCGACGGGCGAGGTCATGGGTATCGACGCCGACTTCGGCACCGCGTTCGCCAAGAGCCAGACAGCTGCGTACGGGTCACTCCCCATCTCCGGGTCGGTGTTCGTCTCGGTCGCGAACAAGGACAAGCGGTCGCTGATCTTCCCGGTCAAGCGGCTGGCCGACCTGGGTTTCCGAATTCTCGCGACCGAGGGCACCGCGGCGGTCCTGCGCCGCAACGGCATCGTCTGCGAGGACGTGCACAAGCACTCCGGCGAGCCCCTGGAGGAGGGCGCCCGCACCATCGTCGACCAGATTCGTGACGGTGAGGTCGACATGGTGATCAACACCCCGTACGGCAACTCCGGGCCCCGGGTGGACGGGTACGAGATCCGTAGCGCGGCCGTCGGCGTGAACATCCCCTGCGTCACCACCGTGCAGGGCGCGTCCGCTGCGGTCCAGGGCATCGAGGCCGCGATCCGCGGCGACATCGGCGTTCAGTCGCTGCAGGCGTTGCATGCCCGGCTGCGCTCACCGGCCCCGTTCGATGGTTCCGACACGGGTTCCCTCACCTCGTGACGGACCGGCACCAGGACCAGGCGTGGGGTGCTCGGCTGAGGGCCGCGGTCGAGCACCGCGGCCGCCTGTGCGTCGGCATCGACCCGCACCCGGGGTTGCTCGAGGCGTGGGACCTTCCCGTCGATGCGGAGGGGCTCGAGGCCTTTGCCGAGATCTGCGTGGAGGCCTTCGTCGGTGAGGTGGCCGTCGTGAAGCCCCAGGTGGCGTTCTTCGAAGTGTACGGCTCGGCCGGGTACGCGGTGCTCGAACGCACCATCTGTGTTCTCCGGGAGGCCGGGACGCTCGTCGTCGCGGATGCGAAACGGGGTGACATCGGGTCGACGATGGCCGCCTACGCGCAGTCGTGGCTCGGCCTGGACTCGGCGCTGTCTTCCGATGCGGTGACGGTCTCGCCCTATCTGGGGTTCGGTGCGCTCGAACCGGCCCTCTCGCTGGCGGCGGAGCAGGGCCGCGGGCTGTTCGTGCTTGCTCGCACCTCGAATCCCGAGGGCGGGGAGTTGCAGGGTGCTGACGTTGCCGGGGGCGTGTCGGTGGCGCAGTCCGTGGTGAATGCGGCGGCCGAGCACAATGCGGCAGAATCCGACCTGGTCGGGCTGGTCGTCGGTGCGACACGCGGACACGGTCTGGATTTGTCGAATTTTTCTGGACCAATTCTGGCGCCGGGACTGGGTGCCCAGGGTGCCACAGCACGTGACCTTGCGGACATTTTTCCCGATTCCCGGAAGTTGCTGCTGCCGAACAGTTCTCGCGGTATTCTCCGTGAGGGTCCGTCGGTGACGGCCCTGCGTGCGGCCGCTGTGAAGGTTCGTGACGAGGTCGAGTCCGCACTCTCATAGCCCACCGGAATCCGGCTTTGACCTCGGGGGGTGGGTTCGCAATCGGCGCCGGGCGTGAGTACGGTCGCTATCGCTGCTGGTTATCCAGTGGTTTGGACTATTTGCCAACGACGAGACGGAGGAACCGTGGCCCTTCCCCAGTTGACTGATGAGCAGCGCGCTGCTGCTTTGGAGAAGGCAGCTGCTGCCCGTAAAGCCAGGGCCGAGCTCAAGGAGCGCCTGAAGCGTGGCGGCACCGACCTCAAGCAGGTTCTCAAGGACGCCGAGGACGACGAGATCTTGGGCAAGATGAAGGTGTCGGCGTTGCTCGAGGCACTGCCCAAGGTGGGCAAGGTCAAGGCGCAGGAGATCATGACCGAGCTGGAGATCGCTCCGACCCGTCGCCTCCGTGGCCTCGGCGATCGGCAGCGTAAGGCCCTGCTCGCCAGGTTCGACTTCGAGGCCTGAGCACGACAGTGGTAGCTGACGCTCGAGTGTCAGAAAGAAAGACCGCAGTGCGGAGGGGTCGGCTGGTTGTCCTGGCCGGCCCCTCGGCTGTCGGTAAGTCCAGCGTGGTGCGATTGTTGCGGGAACGGCTGCCGGAGCTCGTCTTCAGCGTGTCCGCGACGACACGTGACCCACGCCCGGGCGAGGTGGACGGCAAGGATTACCGCTTCACCTCTCGCGACGAATTCCAGCGGATGATCGAGTCGGGCGAGCTGCTCGAGTGGGCGGAGATCCACGGTGGCCTCCAGCTGTCGGGCACCCCAGCCGAACCGGTCCGCCGCGCCATCGAGCAGGGAAAACCGGTGCTGGTCGAGGTCGATCTCGCCGGTGCCCGGGCAGTGCGGGCTGCAATGCCGGAGGCGCTTCTGGTCTTCATGGCCCCGCCCAGTTGGGAAGCACTTGTCGAGCGCTTGACCGGCCGGGGCACCGAATCGCCGGAAGTGGTGGAGCGTCGTCTCGCCACCGCGAAGGTCGAGCTCGAGGCTCAGGACGAGTTCGACGAGGTCATCGTCAACGAGGATGTCAGCCGATCGTGCGACGAGTTGGTATCCTTGTTGGTTGGACCCCGGGAACAGTCCGGGTAGACCACTAGTTCTCACATCCACTAGCCAGAACTATTTCAGGAGATACCGAGTGAGCAGCACCCCCGCAGCCGCGTCCGCAACCCCCAGCCATGGCGCCCTGCCTGCCTATGACACACCGCTCGGAATCACGAATCCTCCGATCGACGAGCTGCTCGCACGTACCTCGTCGAAGTACGCGCTGGTCATCTACTCGGCCAAGCGTGCCCGGCAGATCAACGATTACTACAACCAGCTCGGTGACGGCATCCTCGAGTACGTCGGACCCCTGGTGGAGCCGGGCCTGCAGGAAAAGCCCTTGTCCATCGCGCTGCGTGAGATCCACTCCGATCTGCTCGAGCACACCGAAGGCGAGTGAGCGGAGGAACTGCCGTGCCCGACAAGGCGGCGAGCCCCGGGCTCGAAACGGGTCTCTCCGAATCTGCCCCCTCCGCAGTCGCACGCAAGCGAATCGTCGTCGGTGTCGGCGGCGGTATCGCGGCGTACAAGAGCTGCGCGATCATCCGCGCGTTCACCGAGAGCGGCCACCACGTGCGCGTCATCCCGACGGAGTCCGCCCTCGAGTTCGTGGGCCGGGCGACGTTCGAGGCGCTGTCCGGCAATCCGGTGCACACCGGAGTATTCGCCGACGTTCCGCAGGTGCCGCACGTCCGCCTGGGACAGGAAGCGGACCTCGTGGTCATCGCGCCTGCCACCGCGGATCTGATGGCCCGTGCCGTCGCCGGGCGGGCCGACGACCTGCTCACCGCGACGTTGCTCACTGCACGATGTCCGGTGGTGTTCGCACCCGCGATGCACACCGAGATGTGGGAGCATCCCGCCACGGTGTCCAATGTGGCAACCCTGCGCTTGCGTGGGGCCACGGTGATCGAGCCGGCATCCGGTCGCCTGACGGGCAAGGACACCGGCGCCGGCCGACTGCCCGAACCGGATGAGATCGTCGGGCTCGCCTCGTTGCTCCTCGAGCGGCCCGACGCGTTGCCGCGCGATCTCGAAGGGCGTCGGATCCTCGTCTCAGCCGGTGGCACCCGGGAACCGCTCGATCCGGTCCGTTTCCTCGGCAATCGCAGCTCCGGGAAGCAGGGCTATGCCATCGCCCGTCTCGCGGTGCAGCGCGGCGCCGACGTCACGCTGGTGTCCGGATACACCGCAGGCCTCGCTGATCCGGCCGCCGTCGACGTCGTTCACGTGCGCACGGCCGAGGACATGCGTGCTGCCGTCGCCAAACACGCACCCGAGTTCGATGCGGTCGTGATGGCGGCCGCGGTCGCCGACTTCCGTCCGTCCACCACGGTGGCCAGCAAGATCAAGAAGGGCGCCGGAGAACCCGACTCCATCGCACTGACCAAGAACGAGGACATTCTGGCCGGTCTGGTGCAGTCCCGGGCCGAAGGCGAGATTCCGTCGGCCACCGTGATCGTCGGTTTCGCCGCCGAAACCGGTGACGCGGACGGAGACGTCCTCACCTATGCGCGCGCGAAGCTCGCCCGGAAGGGATGCGACCTCCTGGTCGTCAACGCCGTCGGGGAGGGCAAAGCCTTCGAGGTCGACCACAACGACGGATGGCTACTCGGCGCGGACGGTTCGGAGTCCGCCCTCGAGCACGGCTCGAAGGCACTGATGGCGAGCCGGGTGCTCGATGCCGTCGAGCAACTGTTCCGGGCCCGTTGAGGACGGATCCTCGGTTGTTTCGGTGAGCGTAAAGGTGTCACTCACACCGGGGTGCCGCTAGGGTCGTTCGCGATGGTACATAGCTAAGCTGTTTCCAAGCGCTGTCCAGAAGACAACTGTCGAGAGGGAATTCTGTGAGCCAGTCCGGTAGTCGGCTATTCACCAGTGAGTCTGTGACCGAGGGGCACCCGGACAAGATTTGTGATGCGATCAGCGACTCCATCCTCGACGCCCTCCTCACGGACGACCCACGCGCCCGGGTCGCAGTCGAGACCCTGGTTACCACAGGACAGGTCCACGTCGCCGGCGAGGTGACCACCACCGCCTACGCCGACATACCCAAGATCGTGCGCGACACCGTGCTCGAGATCGGGTACGACTCGTCGGCGAAGGGTTTCGACGGCAATTCCTGCGGCGTCAACGTAGCGATCGGTGCGCAGTCCCCGGAGATCGCGCAGGGCGTCGACCATTCACACGAAGCCCGGACCGGTGGCCTGACCGACGACGACATCGACCGGCAAGGGGCCGGCGACCAGGGACTGATGTTCGGGTTCGCCACCACGGACACCCCGGAACTGATGCCGCTGCCGATCGCGCTGGCTCACCGGCTCTCCCGTCGCCTTACCGAGGTCCGTAAGTCCGGCGTCCTGCCGTACCTGCGACCGGACGGAAAGACGCAGGTCACGATCGAGTACGACGGGGACAAGCCCGTCCGCCTCGACACCGTAGTCATCTCTACGCAGCACGCTGCCGACATCGATCTCGACAACCTCCTCACACCGGATCTGCGGGAGAAGGTTCTAGGATCGGTGCTCGCCGACCTCCGGATGCCGGAGCTCGACACGTCGAACATTCGACTTCTCGTCAATCCGACGGGCAAGTTCGTCCTCGGTGGCCCGATGGGTGATGCCGGGCTGACCGGGCGGAAGATCATCGTCGACACCTATGGCGGTATGGCCCGTCATGGCGGTGGCGCGTTCTCCGGCAAGGACCCGTCGAAGGTGGACCGGTCGGCCGCATACGCCATGCGCTGGGTGGCCAAGAATGCAGTCGCGGCAGGTCTCGCGGATCGCATCGAGGTTCAGGTGGCGTACGCGATCGGAAAGGCTGCGCCGGTCGGGCTGTTCGTGGAGACGTTCGGAACCGAGAAGACCGATCCGGTGCGGATCCAACAGGCGATCACCGAAACCTTCGACCTGCGTCCGGGCGCCATCATCCGCGACCTCGACCTGCTGCGCCCTATCTACGCACAGACTGCCGCGTACGGTCACTTCGGCCGCACCGACATCGATCTTCCCTGGGAGAGTGTCGATCGGGCGGAGAAGCTGCGCGCAGCTGCAGGTCTCTGATCGGTAGCCGCCCTGCTGCGGGCGCCGTCCTGGTGGAGGGCAGGCTGTGACGTCAGCCAAGCTTGCGGCGGAGGTCGATCCGGTGGCGCGGGTGCTGCCGATGCTGCCGCTCCCGCACCTCGACCGCGAGTTCGACTATCTCGTTCCTCGCGAGCTCGACGAGCAGGCTCAACCGGGTGTGCGGGTGCGCATCCGATTTGCGGGGCGTCTCGTGGACGGTTTCGTGGTTTCCCGTACGGCGACCAGCGATCACCAGGGACGCTTCGGCTGGCTCGAACGGGTGATCTCTCCGGAGCGAGTACTCACTCCGGAGATCACCCGGCTCGTGGAAC
The DNA here is from genome assembly GCF_018343855.1 of Rhodococcus sp. USK13. Lineage (NCBI taxonomy): Bacteria > Bacillati > Actinomycetota > Actinomycetes > Mycobacteriales > Nocardiaceae > Rhodococcus > Rhodococcus sp. USK13. Next base: position 4,193,981 of record NZ_CP069242.1, read on the forward strand.
TCGTTGCCGCTCGGTACGCAGGTACCCGAGCGGATGTGCTGCGTCTGGCCGTTCCGCCGCGGCACGCCCGGGCAGAAGCGGAGGGCGCGCCGGAATCCGCTCCGACACCGGAACACGCCGTCGACCGAGAAGCGTGGGCCCAGTACGTTCACGGTGAGGCGTTCCTGTCCGCCCTTGCGGAGCAGCGGAGTCCGCGGGCCGTCTGGCAGGCGCTGCCCGGCGAGGACTGGCCGGCACGGCTGGCCGAACTGTCGGCAATCGCCGCCGGCGCCGACACCAGCACGGTCATCGTGGTGCCCGATCAGCGCGATCTGGATCGGGTGGTTGCGGCTGTGGAGTCCCTGCTGGGCAGTAACCGGGTCGTCGGTCTCGCCGCGGGTCTCGGCCCCGCGCTGCGGTACCGGCGTTGGCTTGCCGCCCTTCGGGGGACCGCCAAAGTGGTCGTGGGCACCCGCAGTTCCGTGTTCGCGCCGACGCCTCGGACAGGTTTGATCGTCATCTGGGACGACGGCGACGACAGTCACTCCGAGCCGCGGGCGCCCTACCCCCACGCTCGCGAGGTGGCGCTCCTGCGGGCGTACGCCGCCGGGAGCGCAATGGTGGTGGCCGGGCATGCCCGCACCGCCGAGGGGCAGGCCCTCGTCGACTCCGGATGGGCACACGACCTGGTCGCGTCCCGCGACGTGGTCCGGGCCCGCGCCCCCAAGATCACCGCCCTCGCTGACAGCGATCATGCGCTCGCCAGAGACCCGGGAGCCCGCGCTGCCCGCCTGCCTGCCATTGCCTTCGCCGCGGCACGCGAGGCGCTCGGTGCAGGCAGGGGAGTGCTGGTCCAGGTGCCCCGCCGTGGGTATGTCCCGAGTCTCGCGTGCGGCAAATGCCGCGCTCCTGCCCGCTGCAGACGGTGCAACGGGCCCTTGGCGCTTCCGTCGGCCGCCGGTCCGGACGGGGCGGGCACACCGGCATGCCGATGGTGCGGGGTCGCGGACGCCGCGCACCGCTGTCACGCCTGCGGCGCCCGAGCGCTGCGGGCCGTGGTGGTAGGAGCAGGCCGGACGGCGGAGGAACTCGGGCGAGCGTTTCCCGGTGTACCGGTCCGGATGTCCGGGGGAAGCGACGTCATCGATGTCGTCGAGCCGGGGCCGGCGCTGGTGGTCTCCACCGTCGGCGCCGAACCGGTGATGACCGGCGGATACGGCGCCGCACTGCTCCTGGACGGCTGGGCGTTGCTCGGACGTCCGGATCTCCGAGCGGCTGAGGAGACCCTGCGGCGCTGGATGACGGCTTCGGCCCTCGTGAAGCCGTTCGGTGACGGTGGCCAGGTGGTCGTTGTCGCCGATTCAGGTATTCCGACAGTGCAAGCACTGGTCCGATGGGATCCGGTCGGTCACGCCCGCGCGCAGTACGAAGAACGGGCAGAAGTCGGGTTTCCGCCGGCGATTCATCTGGCGGCCGTCGACGGCAGCGCAAAGGCTGTCGCGGAGCTCCTGGAACTGGCCGACCTTCCTGATAACGCGGAGTTGTTGGGCCCTGTGGAACTGCCGGAGGGGGCCCGCTTGCCTGTCGCCGGTGATTCGCCGGAGCCGGCCGATGTCGAGCGGATGCTGGTGCGCGTACCCCGTGGTGAGGGAAAACCGTTGGCGGAGGCGCTGTCTGCAGCTCAGGCGGTCCGCAGTGCCCGGCGGGAATCGCATCCGGTGCGAGTCCAGATCGACCCCATCCACATCGGCTGATGCCAATGCACTCATCCCCTATGGTTGCGCGAGGGCTTTTGACGATATATCGTTGATGCATCACCGATAAGCCTGAGGAGGCTGACATGCAGAACTTTGATTTCGGACACCGCGGTTCCCGCAGGGACCGATTCGCGCACCAGCGGACGGGCCGCCCAGAGGGCGCGCACCGTCACGGGCACCGTCGCGGGCCGTTCGGTCCGGACGGAGATCCCGGATTCGGTCCGGGTATGGCGTTCGGCCGAGGCCGGGGCCGCGGTGGCAGGGGGCGACGCGGTGATGTCCGTTCGGCGATCCTCCTGCTGCTCGCGGAGGAACCGATGCACGGGTACGAGCTCATCCAGCAGATCGTCGACCGGAGTGGTGGGGTGTGGAAGCCCAGCCCCGGATCGATTTACCCCGCACTGTCGCAGCTCGAGGACGAGGGGCTCGTTCTCATCGAGAAGGTCGCGGGACGCAAGACCGCTCGTCTGACCGAGGAAGGGAAGGCGTTCGTCGAGGCGAACACCGCAGAGCTCGGCACCCCCTGGGACGACGTCCGCGAGAGTGTCGGCCGGCCGGCCGAAGACCTGCGCGGCCTGATCGGGCAGCTCATGGGCGCGGCAGGGCAGGTTGCCGCTGTGGGAAATGAGGATCAGATCCGGCGAGCCGGAGAAATTCTCACCGAAACCCGGCGTGCGTTGTACCGGCTTCTCGCGGAGGACGAACAGGACTCCGGCGACACGAAGAGCGCCGACTCCTAGCGACACACCGCGCGTAGGGTCCCACTCTCGTCGCGACACCACGGGCACACTCTGGGAAAGTTCACAGGGAATATCCGCGGTGTCGGGGAGAGATCATGAACCTTCGAGGTGTTGTCACGGTCGCTGCTTGTGTTGCCTTGCTGTTTTCCGCCGGGCCGACCACAGCCCAGGCCGAAGACGTTCAGGCGTCGGGACTCGAAGTGCCCGCGGGTGTCGGGGTCCCGCAGAGCGCGCGCAGCGCGGCCGCCGCGTACGCGGAAGCGCATCCGGGCAGCGCTCCCGCCGGATCGAACGATTTCTCCTGTACGCCCGCGCCCGAGCATCCCGAGCCCGTCGTTCTCGCGCATGGCACCGACGCCAGCGCCTACACCGACTGGGCGGCGTTGTCTCCCTTGCTCGCGGCGGACGGATACTGCGTCTTCGCCCTCAATTACGGCGGCAAACCCGGCGCCGACACGTACGGCACCGAAGACATCGTCGACAGTGCCGGAGAATTCGGCCGATTCGTCGCTCAGGTCCGCGAGTCGACGGGTGCGGAAAAAGTCGACGTGGTCGGATACTCGCAAGGAGCGAATGTCAGCAGGTACTACGTGAACAAGCTCGGTGGTGCGCGCTTCGTCGACCAGTGGGTAGGGCTCGCTTCGCCCAGTTACGGCGGTGTGATGTTCGGGCTCGCCCCGATGTTCCAGGCGCTCCCCGGTGGGCCGGACGTGGTCACCGAGCTCACCTCTGTGGCGGTCGGTCAGCAGATGCAGGGGTCGCCGTTCATGACCGAACTGAATGCCGGCGGCGACACGGTTCCCGGTGTCTCCTACACCACCGTCAGCTCGCGCTACGACGAAATGATCCAGCCGTATTCCAACATGGCGCTGCACGGCGACGGGGCGGTGAACCTCGTCATCCAGGACCTGTGTCCGCAGGACGGGTCGGGGCATTTCCGGGCACCGTACGATCCGTTCGCGTTGGATCTCATCCGAACGGCTCTGGACCCCAACGCCATTCCGAATGCGCGATGCGAGTTCGTTCCGATCGGCGCGGACATTCCCCAGGTAGTCGTCGACAGCAACTTCTGAAATCGCAGACGCGAGTGTGGCCTGTCGCCGGGGATCACCGGCGGCCTTGCGCGTTGAGTCGTGCCGCCTGTCGCGTGAGGTGGTCGCGTTCGGCGAGGCTGGACGCCGATCGGGCAGCGTCCGCGTAGAGCCGTGCAGCGGTCACCGGGTCACCATCCCGCTCGTGGAGGTATGCCGCGACGGCGGCGTACCGGGGCAGGCGTGCCGCGACATTTCCTGGAGCCCGCCGGTTTGTCGTGGTTGCGCATCGCAGTGTCATCGTGAGGCGCGCGACTCCCTAGACTGGTCGTCACACCGTCGACCCAAGGGGAGCTTTTTCGTGAGTATCGTTTCGGCCCGCACCGCGGTCCGTCGTCAGCTGTGTGGGTCGCCGACGTGCGCCTAGTCTTCGCCGGTACACCCGAACCCGCTGTGCCGTCTCTCGAGCGACTCATCCGTTCCGCCCGTCACGAGGTGGTCGCCGTGATCACGCGGCCGGACGCGGTGGCCGGGCGAGGGCGGAAGGTAGTCCGATCGCCGATCGGTGCCCTTGCGGACGCGCACGGTATCGAGGTGCTCACGCCCGAGCGACCCTCCGATCCGGAGTTCCTCGCGCGACTGACCGACCTGGCACCCGAGTGTGCTCCCGTCGTCGCCTACGGTGCGTTGCTTCCGCAGAAGGTGCTGGACATTCCGGCCCTCGGCTGGGTCAACCTGCACTTCTCGCTGCTGCCCGCCTGGCGGGGTGCGGCGCCGGTGCAGGCGGCGATCGCCTCCGGCGACGACATGACGGGCGCCAGCGCCTTCCGGCTCGAGGCTGGAATGGACACGGGACCGGTGTACGGGGTCGTGACCGAGCGAATCCGCGCTACCGATACCGCAGGTGACCTTCTCGGCCGATTGGCCGACAGCGGGGCGGTTCTCCTCGAATCCGTTCTCGACGGACTGGCGGACGGCACGATCACCGCGGTTCCGCAGCCAGGGGACGGCGTCTCGTATGCACCCAAGGTGACGGTGGAGGAAGCCCGAATCCGTTGGGACAGAACAGCTGTGGTGATCGATCGGCATGTCCGCTCGGTGACACCCGCACCGGGAGCATGGACGACGATCGGGGACGTTCGCGTCAAGGTCGGCCCGCTCACCCTCACCGACGACAGGCTCGAGCCCGGAGAAATCTCCGTGACCAAGAGCGACTTCCTCGTCGGAACCTCCACGGTGGCAGTCCGGCTGGACCGGATCCAACCTCAAGGAAAAAAACAGATGTCCGCTCTCGACTGGGCGCGGGGCGCACGACTCGACGCGAAGGTACGGGCACAGTGAGCGACTCGAGAAGACCCGCACGCGGCAAGAGGGCAGGAACAGGCGCGAGCAACAATCGGCCGCGCCAGGCGCGTCGGCCCGATGCCGCCCAAGCGGGTCTGGATCAGCCTCGGCTCGCTGCGCGTGACGTGTTGCGGGCAGTGCGTGAACGGGACGCCTACGCGAACCTGGTCCTCCCCGGACTGCTGCGGGAACGGCGACTCGACGGCCGGGACGCCGCGCTGGCCACCGAATTGGCCTACGGTGCGGCGCGAGCGCGGGGACTGCTGGACGCGGTCATCGCGGACTGTGCGGGCCGCCCGATCGAGGAGGTCGACGGCCCGCTGTTGGATGTGCTCCAGCTGGGCGCCTACCAGCTTCTCCGTACGCGGGTGGCCCCGCACGCCGCCGTCGCAACCTCTGTCGACCTCGTCCGCGCAGAGGCGGGTCCGGGCAAGGCCGGGTTCGTCAACGCCGTGTTGCGCAGGGTGTCGGAGCGGTCGGAAGCGGAGTGGGTGGAGCGGTTGGCGCCGTCCGACCCGATCGGGCGGCTGGCCTTCCAGCATGCGCACCCGGCCTGGATCGCGCAGGTGTTCGCGGATGCGCTGGGGCCCGACGCCGGCGAACTCGAGTATGTCCTGATCGCCGACGATTCCCGTCCGGCCGTTCACCTCGTCGCGCGTCCGGGTGAGATTTCGGCGGAAGAACTGGCTCTGGTCACCGGGGGAGAGGTCGGCCGGTACTCGCCGTATGCGGTGTATCTCGACGGTGGCGACCCGGGCCAGCTCGACGCTGTGCGCGAGGGTTTGGCCGGTGTGCAGGACGAGGGTAGTCAGCTGGTGGCCCGAGCACTCGCCCTGGCCCCACTCGAGGGAGCGGACGGCGGGCGCTGGCTCGATCTCTGTGCCGGACCCGGTGGTAAAGCCGCGCTGCTCGGCGCACTCGCAGGTATCGAGGGCGGGCGACTCGATGCGGTGGAGCCGGTGGCGCACCGCGCCGACCTCATTCGTAAGACGACGCGGGAACTCCCGGTCGACGTGCATGTCGCGGACGGGCGCGATCCCGGGCTTGCCGGTGGTTACGACCGGATCCTGGTCGACGCGCCGTGCACCGGTCTCGGTGCCCTGCGGCGCCGCCCCGAGGCACGCTGGCGTCGGCAGCCGTCCGATGTGGCCGGTCTGGCGAAACTGCAGCGGGAACTGCTCGCCTCGGCGCTGGGGTTGGTGCGCCCGGGTGGTGTCGTCGTGTATTCCACGTGTTCTCCGCACCTGTCGGAGACAGTGGCGGTGGTGGCGGATGCGGTACGCCGCTATGGCGCGACAGCGCTCGACACGAGGGCGCTGGTCCCGGGCGTTCCGGGACTCGGTGACGGTACGAGTGTGCAGCTGTGGCCGCACCGCCACGGCACCGACGCGATGTTCCTCGCTGCGCTGCGGAAGCCGATGGAGTGACCGTAATCAGACGCTCGTTCAGATAACTAGAACCTGTTCCCATTCGTGCTAAAACGTGTTCTACTTTTCTCGCGACGAAGGTCGTCTGTCACAAGCGAGTGGAGGACTCACGATGAATCGGGTAGCGGGGAAAGTAGTTCTGATCACCGGCGCAGCACGGGGGCAGGGTCGCAGTCATGCCGTCCACCTCGCCGACGAGGGCGCCGACATCATCGCCTTCGACCTCTGCGAGGACATTGCATCGAACGGGTATCCCCTCGCGACGCCGGCCGATCTGGAAGAGACCGGGAAGCTCGTCGAGAAGGCGGGACGTCGCGTGGTCACGGCGAAGGTCGACGTGCGTGATCGCGCGGCGCTGAAACGGGAACTCGACGCCGCCGTCGCCAGACTCGGGCGGCTCGACGTGGTGGTGGCCAACGCGGGTATCGCCCCACTCGGCAACGATGTGCCGGTCGAAGGATTCGTGGACGCATTCGACGTCGACTTCGTGGGTGTGGTCAACACCATCCACGTCGCTCTGCCGCATCTCGGTGGTGGCGCGTCGATCATCGCCACCGGTTCGGTGGCCGGCCTCGTCCCCCAGACCGGCCTCAACGGTCAGCAGGCTCTCCAGGGGCCGGGCGGAGACGGATACGGTCTGGCCAAGAAGATGCTGCAGACATACACGCATTCGCTGGCGCTCACCCTGGGCCCGAAGTCCATCCGCGTCAACGCCATCCATCCCACCAACTGCAACACGGACATGCTCCAGAGCCCGCCGATGTTCCGCACGTTCCGGCCCGACCTCGAGAACCCGACGGCCGAAGACGCGAAGGTGACGTTCCCCTTCATGCAGGCGATGCCGACGCCGTGGGTGGAGCCCGAGGATATTTCCCACGCGGTGGTATACCTCTCGTCCGACGAGTCGCGGTTCGTCACCGGACAGCAGCTCCGGGTCGACGCGGGAGCGGGTCTCAAGCTGGGGGTCTGAGTCTGCGTACCGGATTTCGCGCCTGCGGCGCACCGCGCCCTACGATCGCCGCGGACTTGGCGATCGGGGACGGTCGGCCTGCTTGCGGAGCTGAGCAGAGGCCTTGATCCGCCAGGCATCCTGCAGAAGCTCGGTGAGTTGGTCGAGGTCGACCTCGGCGAGACGGACCAGAATCGCGCCGTACCCGTCGTAGTGGGGGGTGGTGTAGAAGGCGTTTCCCTCCTCGAGGAGAGCGGCCTTCTCGTCGAGACCGCACACCACCATGAGCCCGCCGTCGGACTCCGTGCGGTGTCTCGCGATCAGCTTGCCCGCCACCTTCAGCGCCGGGGTCCGGTAGGACGTGCTTTCCTCCACTGCGGGAAGTGACCGCCCGATGTCCACCACGTCCGCCCAGGTCGCCATGCCCCCAAGTATGGCGGAATCGTGACGGCGGGCGACGACGTTTCTCGCGGGGTCCGACCGTGTGGTCCGAGACGTTTCCGCGTGCGACTAAACTCCGGCGCGTGGCAACCCCGATGATCGCACCGTCCATCCTGTCTGCAGATTTTGCTCGTCTCGCCGAGGAGGCGACCGCGGTCGCCGGTGCCGACTGGCTTCACGTCGACGTGATGGACGCGCATTTCGTCCCGAACCTCACGCTCGGTCTTCCCGTGGTGAAGAGCCTGCTCGCGGCGACGGACATTCCGCTCGACTGCCACCTCATGATCGACGACCCGGGACGCTGGGCACCGCCCTACGCCGAAGCCGGCGCACACAATGTGACCTTCCACGCCGAAGCCACCGACGACCCGCGGTCGGTGGCCCGCGACATTCGGGCGGCCGGCGCGAAAGCCGGACTCAGTGTGAAGCCGGGAACGCCGATCGAGCCCTACCTGGAAATTCTGAAAGATTTCGACACACTTCTCGTCATGAGTGTGGAGCCCGGATTCGGCGGACAGTCCTTCATCCCGGAGGTGTTGTCCAAGGCGAAGGCCGTACGCCGTCTGGTCGACTCGGGCGAGCTGACGCTGATCGTGGAGATCGACGGCGGCATCAACGCCGACACTGTCGAGGCCGCCGCCGAGGCGGGAGTCGACTGCTTCGTCGCCGGGTCCGCCGTCTACGGCGCCTCCGATCCCGCCGAAGCGGTGCAGGCGCTCCGAGCCAGTGCGGCCAAAGCCTCTCCGCACCTGAGCATCTCGCGGTAACGGCCCAGCCGCGCCGTGAACGTGCCCCACGAGAATTCCGCCGCAGACCTCGACGCCGCGATGCTGATCGCCATCGGCGCCGCGGAGTCGGCCCGTGGTTTCACCAGCCCAAACCCCGCGGTCGGTGCTGTCGTGCTCGACGCCGGCGGGCGTATCGCCGGGGTGGGAATGACCCAGCCCCCGGGCGGTCCACACGCCGAGGTCGTGGCGTTGCGGGAGGCGGGTGACGCGGCGCGCGGAGGCACGGTCGTGGTCACTCTGGAACCGTGTAACCACCACGGCCGCACGGGGCCCTGCTCCACCGCGCTGATCGAGGCCGGGGTCGTGGCCGTCCACTATGCGGTGGCCGATCCCAACCCCGAGGCAGCCGGTGGCGCCGAAACTCTCGCGGCCGCCGGCGTCGCCGTCGCCTCCGGACTGCGCGCCCAGGAAGTCGAGCGCGGGCCGCTCCGGGCCTGGCTGCACCGGCAACGCACCGGCCGGCCGCACATCACCTGGAAATACGCGGCGACCCTCGATGGCCGTAGTGCCGCAGCCGATGGAACCAGCAAGTGGATCACCGGTCCCGACGCCCGGGCGCGGGTCCACGCCGACCGCGCGAAGCTCGATGCGATCGTGGTCGGCACGGGGACCGTGCTCGCCGACGACCCCCGGCTGACGGCTCGGCTGCCCGACGGGTCCCTCGCGGCCCACCAACCGCTGCGCGTGGTCGTGGGCCGGAGCGAGCTTCCGCCGCGCGCTCGGGTTCTCGACGACTCGGCGCCCACGCTGCTGCTCCGCACTCACGATGTGAACGACGTCGTCGCCGCCCTCGCCGAGTACACCGACGTTCTGCTCGAAGGCGGGCCCCGGTTGGCGGGTGCCTTCCTTGCCGCAGGCCGGGTCGACCGGATCCAGGCCTACCTCGCTCCGCTGGTACTCGGTGCCGGCAGGCCTGCGGTGTCGGAGGCGGGGGTGTCCACGATCGACGGCGCACTGCGGTTCCACTACGAGTCCGTCGAAACAATCGGCCCCGATTTGTTGTTGAGTTTGATTCCGGCACCGCCGGAGCACCCCGCCTTGTCCAGCAAGCCCTGAATATCACTGTCAGCCCTGAAAACGAGGAGTAGCCACCGTGTTCACCGGAATCGTCGAAGAATTGGGTGAGGTCGTCGCCAAGGAAGAGCTGGCTGACGCCGCACGGTTCACCGTGCGCGGTCCGGTGGTCACTTCCGATGCGTCGCACGGAGACTCGATTGCCGTGAACGGCGTGTGCCTCACCGTCGTGGAAGTGCTCGCCGACGGGTCGTTCACGGCCGACGTCATGCAGGAGACCTTGAACCGGTCGAGTCTGCAGAAGATCGATGTCGGGAGCCGGGTCAACCTCGAGCGGGCGGCAGCGCTGAACAGCAGGCTCGGCGGTCACCTCGTTCAGGGGCACGTCGACGGTACCGGTCACATCATCAGCCGGAGCCCGTCCGACAACTGGGAAGTGGTGCGGATCGCTCTGCCCGACGCGATCTCGAAGTATGTAGTGGAGAAGGGATCGATCACGGTCGACGGGGTATCGCTGACCGTGTCGGCGCTCGGCGGGGAGCGCGGCGACGAGTATTTCGAAATCTCGCTGATCCCCACCACGCTAAACCTGACCACACTGGGAGCGGCGCCGGTCGGCACACCCGTCAATCTGGAGGTCGACGTGATCGCCAAGTATGTGGAGCGCCTGCAAGCCGCCGGCCGCTGAGTCGTACTGTTGAGAAGCATCCGACGGATGCGATTGCTGTATTCGAAGATGCGTAAGTCAAGACTTTGGAGACCGAGCACGTGACCAGGTTCGACAGTATCGAGCGCGCCGTTGCGGATATCGCCGCAGGCAAGGCTGTCGTCGTCGTCGACGACGAAGACCGGGAGAACGAGGGAGACCTCATCTTCGCGGCGGAGAAGGCCACCCCCGAGTTGGTTGCCTTCATGGTTCGATACACCTCCGGCTACCTGTGTGTGCCCCTCGACGGTGCGGACTGCGATCGGCTGGGTCTGCCCCCGATGTACGCCACCAATCAGGACAAGCACGGCACGGCGTACACGGTGACCGTCGACGCCCGTGAGGGCATCGGAACCGGGATCTCCGCATCCGACCGCGCGGCCACCATGCGGTTGCTCGCCGACCCGTCCAGCGGAGCCCAGGACTTCACCCGTCCCGGCCACGTCGTGCCGCTGCGCGCCAAGGAGGGCGGGGTGCTGCGCCGTCCCGGCCACACCGAGGCCGCCGTCGACCTGGCCCGGATGGCCGACCTCCGGCCGGCGGGCGTGATCTGCGAGATCGTCAGCCAGAAGGACGAGGGCCACATGGCCCAGACCGACGAGTTGCGGGTCTTCGCCGACGACCACAATCTCGCGCTGATCTCCATCGCCGATCTCATCGCGTGGCGCCGCAAACACGAAAAGCATGTCGAACGGGTCGCGGCCGCACGGATCCCCACCCGGCACGGCGAGTTCACCGCCGTCGGATACCGGAGCATCTACGACGACGTCGAGCACGTCGCGCTCGTCCGCGGCGACCTGCCGGGTCCCGACGGCGACGGCAGCGACGTCCTCGTGCGGGTGCACTCGGAGTGCCTCACCGGTGACGTGTTCGGGTCACTGCGCTGCGACTGCGGTCCCCAGCTCGACGCGGCGCTCGACATGGTGGCGCAGGAAGGTCGCGGCGTGGTGCTCTACATGCGGGGGCACGAAGGTCGTGGCATCGGACTGATGCACAAGCTGCAGGCCTACCAGTTGCAGGACGCCGGGTCGGACACCGTCGACGCCAACCTCGAGCTGGGTCTGCCGGCAGATGCCCGCGACTATGGGATCGGTGCGCAGATCCTGGTCGATCTCGGCATCTCGTCGATGCGGTTGCTCACGAACAATCCGGCCAAGCGGGTCGGTCTCGACGGTTATGGCCTCCAGATCACCGAGCGCGTCTCGATGCCGCTGCGCGCGAACGCCGAGAACCTGACGTATCTGCGCACCAAGCGCGACCGGATGGGGCACGACCTGATCGGGCTCGACGACTTCGAAGCGGGAGAACTGCTGTGAGTGGGGAAGGTCTGCCCGACCTGCAACTCGGTGAGGCTCAGGACCTCGAGCTGGCGATCGTGGCGGGAAGCTGGCACGCGGAGATCTCGGAGGCGCTGATCGCCGGTGCACAGCGGGTCGCCGCGGACGCGAAGGTGAAGAAGGTCACCCTGGTGCGCGTGGCCGGTGCGATCGAACTGCCGGTGGTGGCCCAGGAACTGGCCCGCACTCATGACGCCGTGGTCGCCCTCGGTGTCGTGATCCGCGGCGGTACCCCGCACTTCGAGTACGTCTGCGACGCGGTGACCGCCGGCCTGACGAGGGTGTCCCTCGACGAGAGCACTCCCGTCGGCAACGGTGTTCTCACCACCGATACCGAACAGCAGGCGATCGACCGCAGCGGCCTGCCCGGTGCGGTGGAGGACAAGGGCGGGCAGGCGTGCGCTGCGGCGCTCGACACTGCGGTCACCCTGGCGCGCCTGCGCCGGGAACGAACGGAAGATGCGCTCGCATGACCTCCTCGGAAACCGAGTGGCAGTTCGTCTCGCGACCACGCAAGTCGAGTCGGTACGCGATCGGCGTGGCGATTCTCATGGTCGTCCTTCACGTGACGTTCGCCATTCTCCTGCGCGGTGACTCGACGGGCGTCTACTTCCGGCTCGCGGATCAGGTGGCCTTCGTCGGCATCGGGTGTCTGCTCGCCGGGGCGGTGCTTCTGCTCACACGTCCGCGGTTGCGCGTCGGCCCCCGCGGCATCGCTGTCCGCAACGTTCTGGGCGAACGGATCGTCGACTGGGACCTGTACGAGGGACTCTCGTTTCCCGACGGCGCGGCATGGGCGCGGATAGAACTCCCCGACGACGAATACGTTCCCGTGATGGCGATCCAGTCGAACGACCGCGACTACGCGGTGGACGCCGTGCACCGCTTCCGCGACCTCGTGTCGGAGTACGCACCGTCCTGACGGGCCGGCCTGTTACAGCCGTCGCGGATGCGGGGTTGGTCGGTGGCGCCGACTAACGTGGAGGGGTGCCCGATCCTTCGACATATCGCCCCGCGACCGGAACGATTCCGGTGGCGCCGGGGGTATACAAGTTCCGCGATCCGCACGGCCGGGTCATCTACGTGGGGAAGGCGAAGAGTCTTCGTTCGCGGTTGAACTCCTACTTCGCCGACGTCACGACGCTGCATCCGCGTACCCGTCAGATGGTCACCACTGCTGGCAGCGTCGAGTGGACCGTGGTGAGCACCGAGGTGGAGGCACTCCAGCTCGAATACAACTGGATCAAGGAATTCGATCCGCGGTTCAACGTCCGGTACCGCGACGACAAGACCTACCCGGTGCTCGCGGTCACGTTGAACGAGGAGTTCCCGCGGTTGTTCGTCTACCGCGGTCCGCGTCGTAAAGGGGTGCGGTATTTCGGTCCCTACTCCCACGCCTGGGCTATCCGCGAAACCCTGGATCTGCTGCTGCGCGTGTTCCCGGCCCGGACCTGTTCGGCCGGGGTGTTCAAGCGGCACAACCAGATTGGCAGGCCCTGTCTGCTCGGCTATATCGACAAGTGCTCGGCGCCCTGTGTGGGGCGCGTGTCGGCGGCGGAACACCGGCAGATCGTGGAGGACTTCTGCGACTTCCTGTCCGGCCGCACCGACAAGCTGGTCCGCGAGCTCGAGGCACGCATGCAGAAGGCGTCCGAAGAGCTGGACTTCGAGTTGGCGGCGCGGCTGCGTGACGATGTCGGCGCGCTACGGCGGGCACTCGAGAAGCAGGCGGTGGTGCTCGGCGACGGCACCGATGCCGACCTCGTCGCCTTCGCGACCGACGAACTCGAAGCGGCGGTCCAGGTGTTCCACGTGCGCGGGGGCCGGGTCCGCGGGCAGCGCGGCTGGGTGGTCGAGAAAGCTGGAGACGTCATCGACTGGGCAACGGTCGATTCCGAGGCAGGCTCGGACCTACCGCTTCTCGTCGAGCAGTTCCTCACTCAGTTCTACGGCGAGCAGGCGGCGTTGGCGGGCGGCGCCGACGGCGAGAGTGAAAGCAACGGCGTCCCGCGAGAGGTGCTCGTCCCGGTACTGCCACACGACACCGAGCAGGTGCAGGAGTGGCTGAGCGGGTTGCGTGGATCAGGAGTCCGGGTGCGAGTGCCGCAGCGCGGCGACAAGAAGGCCCTCGCCGAGACGGTGCAGCGCAATGCGCAGGAGGCGCTGGCGCAACACAAGCTGCGACGCGCTGGTGACTTCACCTCCCGGTCGGCTGCACTGCAGGGCATCCAGGAGGCTCTCGATCTGGATTCCGCGCCCCTGCGCATCGAGTGTGTCGACATCAGCCATGTGCAGGGCACGGACGTCGTGGCATCACTCGTCGTCTTCGAGGACGGCTTGCCCCGCAAGTCCGACTACCGCCACTACGCGATCAAGGAGGCCGCCGGCGATGGCCGCTCCGACGACGTCGCGAGCATCGCCGAGGTCACCCGTCGGCGTTTCCTGCGGCACAACCGCGACGTCGGTGTGCTGAGGGCGGAGGCCGAGGCGGCGGGTGAAGGCTCCGAAGGCGGCGATCTCGCACCCGAGGCGGCGATCGATCCTCAGACGGGGCGTCCGCGACGCTTTGCATACCCGCCCAACCTTTTCGTGGTGGACGGGGGTGCGCCGCAGGTGGCGGCCGCATCCGCTGTTCTCGAGGAACTCGGGATCACCGATGTCGCGGTGATCGGGCTTGCCAAGCGACTCGAAGAGGTCTGGGTACCCGGGGAGGAGGATCCGGTGATCCTGCCCCGGACCAGTGAGTCCCTGTATCTCCTGCAGAGGGTGCGGGACGAAGCGCACCGATTCGCCATCACCTTCCACCGCAGCAAGCGCTCGCGGCGGATGACGGCATCGGCGCTCGACTCCGTACGCGGTCTCGGCGATACCCGCCGCAAGGCGCTGGTCACCCATTTCGGCTCCGTCGCCCGCCTCAAGCAGGCCACTGTCGAGGAGATCACGGCGGTGCCCGGGATCGGCACGACCACGGCCAAGGCCGTCCTCAGCGCCCTCGGGGCCGGGGAACCGTCTGCGGCGGTGGCGGGAGTGGGGGATGATGAACCCGATCGCAACGGAACCGGCAGCACAGAAGAGAACGGCGCAGACATCCGGCACGACACGGCAGCACAGCAGGACCCGGCAGCAGAGCAGGAGCCGCCGGCACAGCGCGACACAGTAGGGCTACACGCTTCGCAACGGACAGGTGTCGAGTGAACGATCAGCACGCGCAGAGCGACCGTCCACCCACGGTTCGGCCGATGGACTTCCTTCTCGTCACCGGGCTATCGGGGGCGGGATTGCAAACCGCCGCGAAGGTTCTCGAAGACCTCGGGTGGTACGTCGCCGACAATCTGCCACCGGAACTGATCTCCCGCATGGTGGATCTGAGTCTGGAATCCGATTCGCGACTCGAACGCCTCGCGGTGGTCATCGACGTGCGCAGCAGGCTGTTCACCGGAGACCTCGGCTGGGTTCTCACCGAGCTGGAGTGCAAGCCGGTGCACACCCGGGTGCTGTACCTCGATGCGTCCGACGAGGTGTTGGTGCGCCGCTTCGAGCAGGTGCGGCGAAGTCATCCGCTGTCCGGGGGCGGCGCCCAGGGCACCCTGTCCGAGGGCATCGCCGCCGAGCGCGACCAACTCGCCAAGGTCAAGGCCGCCGCGGATCTGGTGATCGACACCTCGTCCCTCGCCGCGCACCAGCTGAGGCAGAAGATCGAAGACGCCTTCGGGGACGCCGAGCACCGAACGATGCAGGTGACGGTCCAGTCGTTCGGTTTCAAGTACGGTCTTCCGATGGACGCGGACCTGGTCTGCGACGTCCGGTTTCTTCCCAATCCGCACTGGATCCCCGAACTGCGTCCGCACACGGGACAGAGCCCGGACGTGCGGGACTACGTGTTGTCGCAGGACGGCGCGGACGACTATCTGACCACCTATCACCATCTGCTGGATCTTACGATCGCGGGATATCGTCGGGAGGGGAAGCGTTACATGACCATCGCGGTGGGTTGCACCGGCGGTAAGCATCGCAGTGTTGCGATGTCCGAGGCCTTGGCAGGCCGGCTCGGAAAGGACTCCGGGCTCGGCGTGCGTGTCGTTCACCGTGATCTGGGGCGCGAATGACGGCGGAGCACGCCTACCCCGCAGTGGTCGCGCTCGGCGGAGGTCATGGGCTTTTCGCCACGCTGAGTGCGGCGCGCCGGCTCAGCCGGAACGTCACCGCCGTCGTCACCGTCGCGGACGACGGGGGTTCGTCGGGTCGCCTGCGCGCGGAACTGGGCGTCATCCCGCCCGGAGATCTTCGGATGGCGCTGGCGGCGCTCGCAGCGGACGACCCGGACGTGCAGGACTGGACGGACACCATCCAGCACCGGTTCGGGGGTATCGGCGCTCTGGCCGGGCATTCGGTGGGAAATCTCATGCTGGCCGGCCTGACCGAAGTCCTCGGCGACCCCGTTGCCGCTTTGGACGAACTCGCCCGGCTGCTCCGCATCGACGGCCGGGTGCTGCCGATGTCGCCGATCGCCCTCGATATCGAAGCCGACGTGCAAGGCCTCGAGGCCGACCCGCGAGTCAGCCGCTGCATCCGCGGGCAGGTCGCGGTCGCGACCACCCCGGGCAAGGTGCGCCGCGTTCGGTTGCTGCCCGCGAACCCACCGGCATGTCCCGACGCGGTGCGAGCGATCGAGGCCGCCGACATGGTGGTCCTCGGTCCGGGATCGTGGTTTTCCAGTGTCATCCCGCACGTCCTGGTACCCGAACTTCTCGACACCCTGATCGCGACCGTCGCCCGGAAGGTGCTGGTGCTCAACCTCGCACCGGAGCCCGGTGAGACCGCAGGTTTCTCCACGGAACGGCACTTACACGTGCTGTCCCGGCACGCACCGGGGCTCACTGTCGACTTCGTGGTCGTCGATTCCGCGTCCGTCCCCCCGGGCCGGGAACGCGAGCATCTCGACCGCGCCGCGGAGCAGTTCCGGGCCCGCGTCGTCTACGCCGACGTGTCGGAACACGGCACCCACACGCACCATGCAGGCAAACTTGCGTCCGTTCTCGAACAGCTCTGGAGCGGCCCCGACCCGGGGTCTCGGGGGAGCGTTGTGGCCGGGACACCAGAGGAAAGGGAGAGCGCTTCGTGGCAATGACAGCAGAGGTCAAAGACGAACTCAGTCGTCTCGTCGTCACTCATGTGAGTTGCCGGAAGGCCGAGGTTTCGTCGCTGCTGCGGTTCGCCGGGGGATTGCACATCGTCGGTGGCCGTGTGGTGGTGGAGGCCGAAGTCGACCTCGGCTCCACGGCTCGGCGACTGCGCCGGGAAATTTTCGACCTGTTCACCTACAGCGCCGACGTCCATGTCCTCAGCGCCGGGGGACTCCGGAAGTCATCGCGGTACATCGTGCGTGTTGCGAAGGAGGGTGAGGCCCTCGCCCGTCAGACCGGGCTCCTCGACCTGCGGGGACGTCCGGTGCGCGGTCTGCCGGCCCAGGTCGTCGGCGGCAGTGTCGCCGATGCGGAGGCGGCCTGGCGAGGTGCGTTCCTCGCGCACGGCTCGCTCACCGAACCGGGACGATCCTCGGCACTCGAAGTCAGCTGCCCCGGTCCGGAGGCCGCGCTCGCGCTCGTCGGCGCTGCTCGCCGGCTCGGGATCTCGGCGAAAGCGCGAGAAGTCCGCGGCACCGACCGTGTCGTCATTCGTGACGGTGAGGCCATCGGGGCTCTGCTCACGCGGATGGGGGCGCAGGACACCCGCCTCGTGTGGGAAGAACGCCGGATGCGCCGTGAGGTTCGGGCCACCGCTAACCGGCTGGCCAACTTCGACGACGCGAACCTGCGGCGCTCCGCCCGTGCGGCAGTGGCAGCCGCAGCCCGCGTCGAGCGGGCCCTCCAGATTTTGGGCGACGAGGTGCCGGACCACCTGGCGGCGGCCGGGCATCTGCGCGTCGAGCACCGGCAGGCGTCGCTGGAAGAGCTCGGCCAGCTCGCCGACCCCCCGATGACGAAGGACGCTGTCGCAGGGCGGATTCGGCGTCTTTTGTCCATGGCGGACCGCAAAGCCAAGGAAACCGGGATCCCCGACACCGAGTCGGCGGTCACCGCAGACCTTCTCGACGACGCGTAAGCTGTCCGGCCCGCATGCCGGAGTGCGGGACTGTGCTGGGCGTGGGTGAAGTGCGCGCCGGGCGATCCTGAGCACTAGGGTAAGAAACACATCGACCGATGGACCCTCGCGCCCAGCCATGCACACATGGATTCGAGTGGTGCGGGAGCAGCAGAGCTGTACACCAGAATCATGCGCAAAGGAGCAGATTGTGACTGTCCGGGTAGGCGTAAACGGATTCGGCCGTATCGGGCGTAACTTCTTCAGGGCGGTGGATGCGCAGAAGGCGCTCGGAACCACCGACATCGAGATTGTGGCGGTCAACGACCTCACGGACAACGCAACGCTCGCGCATCTCCTGAAGTACGACTCCATCCTGGGTCGTCTTCCGCACGACGTCTCGCTCGAAGGCGAAGACACGATCGTGGTCGGAAGTCAGAAGATCAAGGCTCTCGCGATCAAGGAAGGTCCCGCGGCACTTCCGTGGGGTGACCTGGGCGTCGACGTCGTCGTCGAGTCCACCGGTATCTTCACCGACGCCGCGAAGGCGAAGGGTCACCTCGACGCCGGCGCCAAGAAGGTCATCATCTCCGCCCCGGCCAAGGGCGAGGACATCACCATCGTGATGGGCGTCAACGACGACAAGTACGACGGCAGCCAGAACATCATCTCCAACGCCTCGTGCACCACCAACTGCCTCGGGCCCATCGCCAAGGTGCTCGACGACGAGTTCGGCATCGTCAAGGGCCTCATGACCACGGTCCACGCCTATACCCAGGACCAGAACCTGCAGGACGGCCCGCACAGCGACCTGCGTCGGGCCCGCGCCGCCGCTCTCAACGTGGTTCCCACCGGTACCGGTGCGGCCAAGGCCATCGGCCTCGTGCTCCCGCAGCTCCTCGGCAAGCTGGACGGCTACGCGCTGCGCGTGCCGATCCCCACGGGTTCGGTCACCGACCTGACCGCAAACCTGAAGAAGTCGGCGAGCGTCGAGGACATCAACGCCGCGATGAAGGCTGCGGCCGAGGGACCGCTCAAGGGCATCCTCAAGTACACCGACGCGCCGATCGTGTCCTCCGACATCGTCACCGATCCGCACTCCTCGATCTTCGATTCGGGACTCACCAAGGTCATCGAGGATCAGGCGAAGGTCGTGTCCTGGTACGACAACGAGTGGGGCTACTCCAACCGCCTGGCCGACCTCATCGGTCTCGTCGCCAAATCTCTCTGAGCAAAGGTCCGATAACAGTGGCAGTTCAGACTCTCCAGGATTTGCTGAACGCTGGGGTGGAAGGCCGCACCGTGCTGGTGCGCTCCGACCTCAACGTTCCGCTCGACGGTGACAAGATCACCGATCCCGGCCGCATCATCGCGTCCGCCCCCACGTTGAAGGCGTTGGCGGAAGCCGGGGCCAAGGTCATCGTCACCGCCCACCTGGGCCGTCCCGACGGCAAGCCCGATCCGAAGTTCTCGCTCGCACCCGTGGCAGTGAAGCTGGCGGAGGTGCTCGGCCGCAACGTCCAGCTCGCCGGGGACGTCGTCGGCCAGGACGCTCTGGCCCGCTCCGAGGGTCTCACGGACGGCGACGTGCTCCTGCTCGAGAACATCCGCTTCGACGCGCGCGAGACGAGCAAGGACGAGGCGGAGCGCACCAAGCTCGCCGCGGCGCTCGTCGAGCTCGTCGGAGACGACGGTGCTTTCGTCTCCGACGGCTTCGGTGTCGTGCATCGCGCGCAGGCGTCCGTCTACGACGTGGCCAAGTTGCTTCCGCATTACGCGGGCACACTCGTCGCCGCCGAGGTCGAGGTGCTCGGCAAGCTGACCCAGGCCGCCGAACGGCCGTACGCGGTGGTGCTCGGCGGGTCGAAGGTGTCGGACAAGCTGGCGGTGATCGAGGCACTGGCCCCCAAGGTCGACACCCTCGTCATCGGTGGCGGCATGTTCTACACGTTCCTGGCCGCGCAGGGCGTCTCGGTCGGCAACTCGCTGTGCGAGGAGTCCATGATCGAGACGTGCAAGGGGCTACTCGACCGGTACGCCGACGTCATTCACATCCCGCAGGACGTGGTGATCGCGGACTCCTTCTCGGCGGATGCCGAGTCCAAGACCGTGTCGGTGCTCGAGATCCCGGACGGCTGGATGGGCCTCGACATCGGACCGCAGTCGGTGCGCCGATTCGCGGCGATCCTCACCAGCGCGAAGACGGTGTTCTGGAACGGCCCGATGGGTGTGTTCGAGTTCGAGAAGTTCTCTGCGGGCACCAAGGGTGTTGCCGAGGCCATCATCGAGGCCACCGGCAAGGGCGCCTTCAGCGTCGTCGGTGGCGGCGACTCCGCGGCCGCGGTGCGTCAGCTGGATCTACCCGAGGACGGCTTCTCGCATATCTCGACTGGTGGTGGAGCCTCTCTCGAATATCTCGAGGGCAAGGAACTGCCCGGCATCTCGGTTCTGGAGGGCTGATGGCGCGCAAGCCGCTGATCGCCGGCAACTGGAAGATGAATCTGAACCATTTCGAGGCGATCGCGCTGGTTCAGAAGATTGCCTTCTCGCTGCCGGACAAGTATTTCGACAAGGTCGACGTGACGGTGCTCCCACCGTTCACCGACATCCGCAGTGTCCAAACCCTCGTCGAGGGTGACAAGCTCCTGCTCACCTACGGGGCGCAGGACGTGTCGGCGCACGACTCGGGTGCCTTCACCGGCGAGATCAGCGGTTCCATGCTGGCCAAGCTGGGGTGCACGTTCGTCGTCGTCGGACACTCCGAGCGTCGGACCCTGCACGGTGAGGACAACGACACCGTGCTGGCCAAGACCAAGGCAGCACTGAAGAACGGGCTCACCCCGATCGTCTGCATCGGTGAGGGCCTCAACATCCGTGAGGCCGGCGAGCACGTGGCGTACAACGTCGAACAGTTGCGGGGTTCGCTCGCCGGGCTGTCCGCCGAAGACGTCGCCAAGGTCGTCATTGCGTACGAGCCGGTGTGGGCCATCGGCACCGGCCGGGTCGCCAGTGCGTCGGACGCGCAGGAAGTCTGTGCTGCGGTCCGTGCCGCCCTCGGCGAACTGGCCACCCCTGCGGTGGCCTCCACGGTCCGTGTGCTCTACGGCGGAAGCGTCAACGCCAAGAACGTCGGCGAGATCGTCGGGCAGTCCGATGTGGACGGCGCCCTCGTGGGCGGCGCTTCACTCAAGGCCGACGAGTTCGCGACGCTGTCGGCGATCGCTGCCGGCGGCCCCCTGCCCTGAGGCGCCTCCGGCGCTCCTGCGCCTTTCTGGTAGCCACCGCTACCAGAAAGGCGCACGAGCGCGGAGCGCCTGTAGGGTGTACGAGGTCGTAGTTGTTGCTACTCGATGGGTGGACGTAGACAGACATGGAACTGTTCCTGGATATCTTGCTGGTTGCCACCAGCTTGCTGCTGATTCT
The DNA here is from genome assembly GCF_018343855.1 of Rhodococcus sp. USK13. Classification (NCBI taxonomy): domain Bacteria; kingdom Bacillati; phylum Actinomycetota; class Actinomycetes; order Mycobacteriales; family Nocardiaceae; genus Rhodococcus; species Rhodococcus sp. USK13. Next base: position 4,214,998 of record NZ_CP069242.1, read on the forward strand.
GTTGGTGCTCCTGCACCGCGGTAAGGGCGGCGGGTTGTCCAGCCTCTTCGGCGGCGGCGTCCAGTCGAGCCTGTCCGGTTCCACCGTGGTCGAGAAGAACCTCGACCGGCTCACCGTCTTCACCGGTCTGATCTGGCTGATCTCGATCATCGGCATCGGCCTGGAGATCAAGTTCGGCTGATCAGCCGTCACCATGCGGACCCCGCAGTTTCATCGTGCGGACCCCGCAGTTTCATCGTGCGGACCCCGCAGTTTCATCGTGCGGACCCCGCAGTTTCATCGTGCGGACCCCGCAGTTTCATCGTGCGGACCCCGCAGTTTCATCGTGCGGACCCCGCAGTGGCAGTCGATACTGGGTGCATGACCGAAACCCCCCGTGAAGCCACCGAACCACTCCGCGAAGACATTCGGCTGCTCGGCGGCATTCTCGGTCAGATCGTCCGCGAACAGGCCGGCGACAACATCTTCGATCTCGTGGAGAAGGCCCGGGTCGAATCGTTCCGTGTTCGGCGTTCGGAAATCGACCGCGCCGAACTGGCCGACATGTTCACGCACGTCGCCACCGGGGACACCATCCCCGTCATCCGCGCCTTCAGCCATTTCGCTCTTCTCGCAAACCTCGCCGAGGACATTCACCGGGAACGCCGCCGGGCTGTGCACGTGGCAGCAGGCGAACCGGCTCCCGACAGCACTCTCGCGGCCACGTTCGCGAAGCTCGATGCCGCCGACCTCGACCGAGAAGTGGTCGCGACAGCCCTACGTGGGGCGCTCGTCTCACCGGTGATCACTGCCCACCCCACCGAAACGCGTCGACGGACGGTGTTCGACACCCAGACGCGGATCACTGAGTTGATGCGGTTCCGGGAGCGGACCGCGCTCACCGAGTCGGAAATCGCCGACGTCGACGTGCGGCTTCGGCGCCAAATCCTCACCCTGTGGCAGACCGCACTGATCCGGCTGTCCCGCTTGCGTATTCAGGACGAGATCGAAGTCGGACTGCGCTATTACGACGCCGCGCTCTTCGAGGTCGTGCCCGCGATCAATGCCGAACTCCGCAACGCCCTCCAAGCCCGGTGGCCCGACACCGATCTCGGGCGGGAACCCATTCTCCGGCCGGGGTCGTGGATCGGTGGCGACCGGGACGGCAATCCCAACGTCACCGCGGACGTCGTCCGGGAGGCGACGAGCCGCGCCGCCGCAACCGCCGTCGAGCATCATCTGTGCGAACTCGCGACGCTCGAACGGGAACTGTCGATGTCTGCCCGCCTGGTAACGGTCACTCCCGACCTCGATCTTCTGGCAGCCGCCTCGCAGGACGACTCACCGTTCCGTGCCGACGAGCCGTACCGGCGTGCGGTCCGCGGGATCCGTGGCCGACTGACCGCCACCGCGCTCCGTATCCTCGGGGAGATGCCCGCGTACGCCCTCGACCTCGGGCTCGCGCCCTACGACTCACCGCGGGAAATGCTCCACGAACTCGATGTGGTCGACGAGTCCCTGCGCCGCGGCGGCGACGGCACGATCGCCGACGACGGCCTCGCCCGCCTCCGCGAATCGGTGGACGTGTTCGGGTTCCATCTCTCGGGCCTCGACATGCGCCAGAACTCGGAGGTGCACGAAACGGTCGTCGCCGAACTGCTCGCCTGGGCCGGCGTGCATCCCGACTACACGTCGCTGTCCGAGGACGAACGGGTGGAGTTGCTCACCGCGGAGCTGTCGACGAGGCGCCCACTGACGGCAGCGAAGGCGGAGTTCAGCGAGCTGACCACCAAGGAGCTCGCCATCCTCGAGGCCGGGGCCGAGGCGGTGCGGACGCTCGGGTCCGGAGCGGTGCCCAATTACATCATCAGTATGTGTACCTCGGTCAGCGACATGCTCGAGGCGGCGATCCTGCTGAAGGAAGTGGGGCTGTTCGATCCCGGGCCGGGGGAGAACCCGTCGTGTCCGGTGGGGATCGTGCCGCTCTTCGAGACGATCGAGGACCTCCAGCACGGCGCGTCCACGCTCGAGGCGACACTCGCGATTCCGCTTTACCGCGCCCTCGTGGCGTCCCGGGGCGACTCGCAGGAAGTGATGCTCGGATACTCCGATTCCAACAAGGACGGCGGGTATCTCGCTGCGAACTGGGCGCTGTACCGGGCCGAGCTCGACCTGGTGGAGGCGGCCCGGAAAACGGGAATACGATTGCGCCTCTTCCACGGTCGCGGTGGCACCGTCGGGCGTGGCGGCGGACCCAGCTACGAGGCGATCCTCGCGCAACCGCCGGGAGCCGTCGCAGGCTCCCTGCGGATCACCGAGCAGGGCGAGGTGATCGCCGCCAAGTACGCGGAACCCCGGCTCGCGCAGCGGAACCTCGAAACACTTCTCGCCGCAACCCTCGAGGCCACCCTGCTCGACGTGGAGGGACTCGGCGCCGCCGCCGAACCCGCCTACCGCGTCCTCGACGAACTCGCCGCACTCGCGCGCCGTGCGTACAGCGAACTTGTCCATGACACACCAGGATTCGTTCAGTACTTCGAGATGTCGACGCCCGTCGCGGAGATCGGGGCCCTCAACATCGGCAGTCGGCCCGCGTCCCGGAAGCAGACGACATCGATCGCCGACCTGCGCGCGATCCCTTGGGTGCTGTCCTGGAGCCAGTCGCGGGTGATGCTGCCAGGGTGGTACGGCACCGGCTCCGCGTTCGAGCAGTGGACCGCCGGCGACCCCGAGAAGGTTGCCACCCTGTCACGGCTCTATGACACGTGGCCTTTCTTCCGCACGGTCCTGTCGAACCTGGCGATGGTGATGTCCAAATCCGACATGGGTCTGGCGGCACGCTATTCGGAGTTGGTTCCCGACGAGGGGCTGCGGCAACGGGTGTTCGGGAAGATCACCGAGGAGCACGAACGCACCATCCGGATGTACAAGACGATCACAGGAAACGACACGTTGTTCGCCGACAACCCGGGGCTCGAACGGTCGGTGCACAATCGCTTTCCGTACCTCGAACCACTGAACCACCTTCAGGTGGAGTTGCTGCGCCGATACCGTGCCGGCGACGACAGCGACCAGACCCGCCGCGGTATCCAGCTCACGATGAACGGGCTGGCCACCGCGCTCCGGAACAGCGGTTAGCTGTCCTGCACCAACGCCGCCACGCGACTTTCGGTCCGGGGGAACCGATTGTCGGCCCACCGCGTCAAACGGGGAAAGGGGTCGAAACGGGACAGACCGTGACCCTCTCGAGGCGGAATGGGGTTACAGGATGGGGCGCTGCGCGGGGAAACCTCAGCACTGGCGAGGGGGCTTCGGACAGAGGGGGACGGGTCGGTCGAGCGCGCACCGCGGCGGCCGGATCAGTACCGCATGCCACGTGACGCGGATCGAGACGGAGAAGGGCCCTCGTCCCTCGGCGGCGTTGCCGGCCGAGGACGACGAGGATCCCCACCTGTGAATGGATCAGCTCGGCAGTCGGGATGCGGCCGAAGAATCGAGCAGCCAACGTGTGGCGGTCAGTCCCCGCGCGCCGGAGGCTGGTATCTCCACCGGGGGTGCGCCCGCGACGGCGGCGGCCACCGCCTCGGCCTTGGCTTCCCCGGAGACGACCAGCCACACTTCGTCGGCGTGTCGCACAGCGGGAAGGGTGAGGGTGATGCGCACGGGCGGCGGCTTGGGGGAGTCCGTCACCGCAACGACGAATCGGTGTTCTTCGCGTACCGCGTCGGTGTCGGGGAAGAGGGAGTTGACGTGACCCTCGCCGCCCATTCCGAGGAGGTGGACATCGAACACCGGAACCTGCTTGCCGTCGGCGTGCGCGCCCAGTACTTGCGCGTAGGCGACCGCAGCGGCCTCTGGGTCGTCGGTGTAGATACCGTCGGACACGGGCATCGTGTGGACCCGGTCGGGGTCGACATCGACGTGGTCGAGGAGCGCGGCCTGCGCCTGCACGTCGTTGCGTTCCGGATCGCCGGTGGGCAGAAATCGTTCGTCGCCCCAATAGATGTCGAGTTCACGCCAGTCGATGTCACCGGGATTCTTCCGCACCTCCTCGAGCATCCCGATCCCGGTTCCGCCACCGGTGAGAACCACCGACGCCGACCCACGAGATTTCTGGGCGGCGACGACCGTGTCGACGAAACGTCGGGCGGCCGCAGCCACCAGCGTGTCCGTGTCGGGATGGACCTCTACGTGAATGTCACTCATACGTCACCTTCGTCAGGCCGGACAATGCGGCTTCGTAGACCTCGTCGGCGTCGAGTCGGCGCAGTTCCTCCGCCAGGCAGTCGCGCGTTTCCCGTCGGCCGAGGGCCACCAGCGCATCCGGTTTCCCGGTCCGCGACAGTGTGGCGGTCGTTCCCGTTTGAGGACGACTGATGGTCAGCGATCCGCCGTCGGCAAAGGTCAATTCCACGAACAGCGGGCCGGTCCTGCGGCTCACCGGTATGTCGACCCGGCTCGCCAACCACCCGGCGATCAGATCGACAGCGGGTTCGTCCACCAGACCCGACACCACGGCGGAGGTGATCGCCGAGTGCGGCGGCTGATCGACCGCGGACGTGAGCAGCGCGCGCCAGTACGTGATGCGACTCCATGCGAGATCTGAGTCACCGGACGTGTACGACGTGAGCCGGCCCTTGATCTCCGCCGTCGGATCGTCGCGGCCCGTGGCGTCGGTGATGCGCCGGATCGCAAGCCTGCCTACGGGGTCCTGTGCAGGAACGGCCGGAGCGATCTCGGGCCACCAGACGACCACAGGTGTGTCCGGCAGGAGGAAGGGGACCACCACGCTGCTTTCGTGGTCGGCCAATTCGCCGAAGAGCCGGAGCACGACGACCTCGGATGCGCCGGCGTCGCCACCGACACGGATCTGAGCGTCCAACCGCGCCGCCGCTTCCCGCTCACCGCGGGCCACGACGATCACACGGCAGGGATGTTCCCGGCTCGCCTCGTTGGCGGCATCGATGATGTACTCGGAGTTGTCGCTGTCGCGCGTGCACACCACGAGGGTGAGCACGCGGCCGAGCGTGACAGCACCGCCGGTCTTACGTAGCTCGACCAGCTTCTTGTTGACCTGGCCGGTGGTAGTCGAGGGAATGTCGATGATCATCTACGGCCTTCTCCATTCGCGGCCGGTGCGGCGCATCATCTCGTCCGCCGAGTGTGGGCCCCACGTTCCGGCCTCGTAGGGTTCCGGTTTGCCCTCCGCGGCCCAGTGCGCGAGTACCGGATCGAGGATCTCCCACGACAGCTCGACTTCCGCATTGACGGGGAAGAGCGACGGCTCACCGAGCAACATGTCGAGAATGAGACGTTCGTACGCTTCCGGAGACGACTCGGTGAAGGCCTGCCCGTAGCTGAAGTCCATGTTGACGTCCCGGACTTCCATGCTCGACCCTGGAACCTTGGACCCGAATCTCATAGTCACACCCTCGTCCGGCTGCACCCGGATGACGAGAGCATTCTGGCCGAGTTCCTCCGTCATCGTCTGGTCGAACGGAAGGTGCGGTGCACGCTTGAACACGACGGCGATCTCGGTGACCCGCCTGCCCAGTCGCTTTCCGGTTCGCAGATAGAAGGGCACTCCCGCCCACCGCCGGGTATCGACCTCGAGCGTGATCGCGGCGAAAGTCTCGGTAGTGGAGTCGGCAGCGAAACCCTCCTCCTCCAGCAGACCGACCACCGGAAGCCCGCCCTGCCAGCCGCCGGCGTACTGGCCGCGGGCGGTGGTTTCGTCGAGCGGCTCCGCGAGCCGGGTTGCTGAGAGAACTTTGATCTTCTCCGCCTGCAGTTCGGACGGTTCGAAACTGATCGGCTCCTCCATCGCGGTGAAGGCGAGGAGTTGAAGGAGATGGTTCTGGATGACGTCGCGCGCCGCCCCGATTCCGTCGTAGTAGCCGGCCCGTCCACCGAGACCGATGTCCTCGGCCATCGTGATCTGGACGTGGTCCACGTAGTGGGCGTTCCAGATCGGATCGAACAATTGGTTGGCGAATCGCAGTGCCAGGATGTTCTGAACGGTTTCCTTGCCCAGGTAGTGATCGATCCGGAAGACGGTGTCCTCGGGGAAGACCTGGTTCACGACCGTGTTGAGCTCGCGAGCGCTGTCGAGATCGTGGCCGAACGGCTTCTCGATCACTACTCGTTTCCACTGGCCCTCGTCGGACTGGGCGAGCCCGGCTTCCGACAACTGTTTGAGAACCACCGGGAACGCGGCCGGCGGAATCGCGAGGTAGAACCCGTGATTGCCGCCGGACCCACGTTCGCGGTCGAGCGTGTCGAGGGTGGACGCAAGCTCCGAGAACGATGCCGGGTCGTCGAAGGAGCCTTGCACGAACCGCAGGCCCTCCGACAGCCGATCCCACACATCTTCCCGGAACGGGGTGCGCGAATGCTCGCGCACCGCGTCGTGCACGACCTTGCCGAAATCCTGGTCGTCCCAGTCCCTCCGGGCGAACCCGACGAGGGCGAAGCCGGGGGGAAGGAGACCACGATTGGCCAAGTCGTAGACGGCCGGCATCAGCTTGCGCCGCGCGAGGTCGCCGGTGACACCGAAGATCACCAGCGCACACGGCCCGGCGATGCGCGGTAGGCGCTTGTCCCTACCGTCGCGGAGCGGATTGACCCAATCGTCTGACGCTGCGGGCACCCTCACGAATCAGCTCTTCTGCCCTGCTGTACGGAGCTGCTCCGCCGTGGCCTCGAGCAGCTCGTTCCACGACACCTCGAACTTGTCGACACCCTCGTTCTCGAGGACGAGGAAGACGTCGGTCAAGTCGACGCCGACGGCGGCGATCTTGTCGAAGACCTCCTGCGACTGCGCTCCGGTGCCGGACACCGTGTCACCGGTGATGTCACCGTGGTCGGCGACGGCGTCGAGCGTCTTCTCGGGCATGGTGTTCACCGTGTTCGGTGCCACCAGCTCGGTGACGTAGAGAGTGTCGGAGTAGTCGGGGTTCTTGACACCCGTCGACGCCCAGAGCGGACGCTGGGGCCGCGCGCCGTCGCCGAGAAGCCCCTGGAACCGCGGCTGGACCTCGAACACCTGCTGGTAGGCCGCGTACGCCAGTCGTGCGTTGGCGAGCGCCGCCTTGCCGCGGAGTGCGAGTGCCTCCGGCGTACCGATCGCCTCGAGTCGCTTGTCGATCTCGGTGTCGACGCGGGAGACGAAGAACGACGCGACCGAGTGGATGCGGGAGAGGTCGTGTCCTGCTGCCTTGGCCGCCTCGAGCCCGTCGAGGTAGGCGCCCATGACGAGTTCGTACCGCTCGACCGAGAAGATCAGGGTGACGTTGACGCTGATGCCTTCGCCGATGACCTTCGCGATGGCGGGGATGCCGGCCTCGGTGGCCGGGATCTTGATGAACACGTTGGGCCGGTCGACGATCTTCCACAGCTCCACCGCTTGCGCGACGGTCTTGTCGGCGTCGTGCGCCAGCCGCGGATCCACCTCGATGGAGACCCGGCCGTCGACTCCGTGGCTCGCTTCGTACTGCGGGGCGAGGATGTCGCAGGCGGCGCGCACGTCGTCGGTGGTGACCGTGCGGATGGTGGCTTCGACGTCGGCGCCGCGCTCGGCCAGCTCGTTGACCTGCGCGTCGTAGACGTGGCCCTTGCTCAGCGCGGCCTGGAAGATGGACGGGTTGGTGGTGACGCCGACGACACTCTTGGTGGCGACGAGTTCGGCCAGGTTGCCCGACTCGATGCGGTCACGCGAGAGGTCGTCCAGCCACACGGAGACCCCGGCCTCGGAGAGCTTCTGAAGATTCGGATTCTGAGTCATGACGTTTTCTATCCCTTCACTCGGGAGAGCGAGCGCTGTGCGGCCGCGGTGACGGCTTCGTCGGTGAAACCGAACTCGCGGAACAAGGTCTTGTAGTCGGCAGAGGCGCCGAAGTGCTCGATCGAGACGATTTCGCCGTCCGAGCCGACGAAGCGGTACCACGGCATCGCGATGCCGGCCTCGACGGCGACGCGGGCCTTGACGGTCGGAGGCAGCACACCGTCCCGATAGGCCTCGTCCTGGGCGTCGAACCACTCGACGCACGGCATCGACACCACCCGCGTGGGAATGCCCTCGGCCTCGAGGGTCTCGCGGGCAGCCACGGCGATCTGGAGTTCGGAACCGGTGCCGATCAGGATGACCTCGGGAACACCGGAGGAGGCATCGGCGAGGACGTACCCACCACGGGACACTCCCTCGTAGCTGGTTCCTTCGAGGACGGGCAGATCCTGGCGAGTCAAGGCCAGGCCGGAGGGCGCGCGGGTCGCCTCGTCGGCGCCCTTCTCGAGGACGGCCCGCCACGCGTGGGCGGTTTCGTTGGCATCACCGGGGCGCACGACATTCAGGCCCGGGATGGCGCGCAGCGCGGCGAGGTGCTCGATCGGCTGGTGGGTCGGGCCGTCTTCGCCCAGACCGATGGAATCGTGAGTCCAGACGTAGGTGACCGGGGTCTTCATGATTGCCGCAAGCCGCACGGCGGGACGCATGTAGTCGCTGAACACCAGGAAGGTGCCGCCGTAGGGGCGGGTAGGCCCGTGCAGGGCGATGCCGTTGAGGATCGACCCCATCGCGTGCTCGCGGACACCGAAGTGCAGGGTCCGGCCGTAGGGGTCGGCGTTCCACATCGACGTGGAGATGGAGGCGGGGCCGAACGAGTCGGACCCCTTGATGGTGGTGTTGTTGCTTTCGGCGAGGTCGGCGGAACCGCCCCAGAGTTCCGGGAGCACCGGGCCGACAGCGTTCAGGACCGCTGCGGACGCCTTGCGGGTGGCGACACCCTTGGGGTCCGGCTCCCAGGTCGGAAGTACGTCGGCCCAGCCGGCGGGCAGGTCGCGACCGGTGAGGCGGTCGAGGAGCTTCTTGCCCTCGGGGGCGCGCACAGCCCACTCGTCGAAGCCGGCCTGCCACTCCTTGTGCGCCTGGGCGCCGCGCTCGACGACCTTGCGGGTGTGCGCGATGACCTCGTCGGTGACCTCGAACGTCTTGTCGGGGTCGAAGCCGAGTGCCGTCTTCACTGCGGCAACCTCGTCGGCGCCGAGCGCCGCACCGTGGGCGGCACCCGTGTTCATCTTGGTGGGCGCCGGGTAGCCGATGATGGTGCGCAACAGGATCAGTGACGGGCGGTCCAGGACGTCGCGAGCCTTCTGAAGCGCTTCCTCGATCGCGACGACGTTCTCGCCGCCCTCGACGACCTGGACATGCCAGCCGTACGCCTCGTAACGAGCGGCGGTGTCCTCGGACAAGGCGATCGCGGTGTCGTCCTCGATGGAGATCTTGTTGTCGTCGTAGATCAGGGTGAGGTTGCCCAGCTGCTGGACGCCGGCGATCGACGACGCCTCGGAGGTCACACCTTCTTCGATGTCACCGTCGGAGGCGATGACGTAGATGTGGTGATCGAACGGGCTCTCACCGGGTGCGGGCTCCGGGTCGAACAGGCCACGTTCGCGGCGAGCCGCCATCGCCATGCCGACGGCAGAGGCCAGACCCTGACCGAGTGGACCGGTGGTGATCTCCACGCCGCGGGTGTGACCGTGCTCGGGGTGTCCCGGGGTCTTCGAGCCCCACGTGCGCAGCTGCTTCAGGTCGTCGAGTTCGAGGCCGTAACCGGCGAGGTAGAGCTGGATGTAGAGCGTCAGGCTCGAATGCCCACAGGAGAGGACGAAACGATCGCGGCCGATCCAGTCGGCGTCGGTGGGGTCGTGGCGCATGACGCGCTGGAAGAGCGTGTAAGCGAGGGGTGCGAGGCTCATGGCAGTGCCGGGGTGGCCGTTACCCACCTTCTGCACCGCGTCCGCGGCGAGTACGCGGATGGTGTCGACGGCCTTGGTGTCCAGTTCGGTCCAGTCTGCTGGGTGAACCGGTTGCGTGAGGACGTGGATGTCGTCTGTGATCGACACGGGCAGAAGTCTCCTGACATGGGTGAACGTGGAGCCTGAGGATGCGTGAGCCTCTTGTGCCACCCCAGCCTAGTGTGCAGTCCTATCCGGGTCGATTCGGTTCGTGCAATAGGGCGGTCTACCATCGGTTGTAGTAGACCCCGGCTGCCCTTGGGCGGCGTGCGGGCAGACACCCGGCTATCAGATGTGGAATTACGCGTGGTGCGAGGAGAGAACGTGCGGACAGGGCATCAGCCGAGCGGACACGGCTTCGGTAGCCCCAGCGCCGCCCCCCGCGTGACCAACACTCGCACGGTGATCGGCCGCGCCACGGGCAAGGTTCTGGCCTATATCGCGCTCACCAAACCGCGGGTCATCGAGCTCCTCCTCGTGGCCACCATTCCTGCGATCCTCCTCGCGGATCGCGGCAACGTCGACATCCTGCTCATCCTGAGCACACTGTTCGGCGGCTGGATGGGCGCGGCGAGCGCGAACGCGCTCAACTGCGTCGTCGACGCCGACATCGACAAGGTCATGAAACGCACGGCCCGCCGCCCGCTGGCGCGCGAAGCTGTGCCCACGTCGCACGCATTCGTGTTCGGCATGACCCTCGGTCTCGCGTCGTTCCTGTGGTTGTGGTGGCGGGCCAATCTCCTCTCCGGGTGCCTGGTCGTTCTCACCATCGCGTTCTACGTGCTGATCTACACCATGGTGCTCAAGCGTCGGACCTGGCAGAACGTCGTGTGGGGCGGCGCGGCCGGCTGCATGCCCGTAATGGTCGGATGGTCGGCCGTCACCGGCTCGCTCGACTGGGAACCACTCGTCCTGTTCCTCGTCATCTTCTTCTGGACGCCGCCGCACACCTGGGCGCTTGCAATGCGCTACAAGGAGGATTACAAGGCGGCGGGCGTGCCCATGCTCCCGGTCATCGCGACCGAGGAGCACGTCACCAAACAAATCCTGCTGTACAGCTGGGCAATGGTCGTCACGTCCCTTGCGCTGGTACCCGCAGCGGGGGTCGTGTACGCCGCCGTCACACTCGTCGCCGGCGCCTGGTTCCTCCTGATGGCGCACCAGCTGTATCGCAGCGTGCGAGGCGGAGCGGCCGTGAAGCCGCTCCGGCTCTTCCTGCAGTCCAACAACTACCTGGCCGTCGTCTTCGTCGGTCTGGCTGTCGACTCCGTTCTCGGGCTGCCGACCGTCAGCAGCTTGTTCACCTGATCTGTCCCGGTCAGGGCCGAAGCACGATCGACCCCGTCGTCGCCCGTCCCTCCAGATCGCGGTGTGCATCTGCCGCTCGCTCGAGCGGGTATTCGGCGCCGACCCGCACTGTCAGCGCGCCGTCCGCCACACCCGCGAAGACGTCGCCCGCTCGCCACACCAATTCCTCGCGGTCGCGGATGTGATGCGCCAGCGTCGGGCGGGTCAGGAACAGCGAGCCTGCCGGATTGAGCCGTTGCGGGTCGAACGGCGGCACCGGACCGCTCGCGGCACCGAACAGTGCGAGCGTGCCCCGGATGCGGACCGAAGCCAGGCTCGCCTCGAATGTCGAGGCGCCGACGCCGTCGTAGGCGGCCGCGACGCCCTCACCGCCGGTCAGCTCCCGCACCCGGGCGGCGATGTCCTCGTCGTATCGCAGTACTTCCTGCGCGCCCGCGCTCCGGGAAAGCTCTTCCTTCGTATCCGATGACACCGTCGTGATGACGCGCGCCCCGAGACGGGTCGCGATCTGGGTCAGCAGCAGGCCCACACCACCCGCTCCGGCATGTACCAGCACGGTGTCCCCTTCGCGGATGGGGTAGGTGGAGTACGCCAAGTAGTGCGCCGTCATGCCCTGCAACAACGCGGACGCAGCCTGCGATGCCGGCACGACGTCGGGGACGGCGATCGCTGCTGCGGCCGGCACCCGCACTTTTTCGGCGTAACTACCGGGAGCGGCGCACCAGGCCACTCTGTCCCCGGGCTCGAAGTCCGTCACCTCGGTGCCTACCGACTCCACCACACCGGAGCCTTCGTCACCGGGAACGTAGGGGAGCGTGCGCGGGTAGAGGCCGGACCTGAAGTAGGTGTCGATGTAGTTGATGCCGATCGCCTCGGTGCGAACGAGGAGATCCGAGGACCCGATCCGAGGTTCGGGGACGTCGGCCGGTTCGAGGACGTCGGGACCACCGAGACGTGAAACCTGTATTGCGCGCATGGTTTCTGTTCTACACGTGCGACCCGCCCGGAGCCTGACCGGCAGGTGGCGGCTACCGCCCAGTATTCTCAGGGCATGAGTACCGATACCCACGCCGAAGAGGCGTCAGCCGGCGCGGCGCCTTCACTGCCGTCCCACACGGTCGATGCAATCAAGAAGTTCGTCAGCGAGCACGGTGGTTCCGCCAGCGCCGTGATCCAGCCGGTCGGTCTCGCCAGTGTCCGGATCACGCTCGTCGGAGCCGACGGCATCCTCGGCGATCAGTTGGTGAACGATCTGGCAACCGCAAACGCAGTGGTCGCCGCTGTCGACAACGTGACGATCGGCGAATGGGACCGGTCCCTCACCAGCATCGTGACTCCCCGGAAGGGGCACTTCCAGAAGATGGCCGGCTGGGTCGCGCGGCAGACACGATTCCCCAAGGCGCGTAACGAGCGTTAAACCCTTGCCGTCGCGGGCTGCGGAACGTGCTCCCTGGTGCGTCCCGCAGCCCACACCGCGGCCGTGGCTGCGGTGCACAGCCCAGCCCCGGCCACATGGAAGGCGACGAGGGCGGCGGGAACGTCTGTGAAGAACTGCACGACTCCGATCAGCGCCTGCGCCACCACGAGGGCGAGCAGGACCTGCAGTCGGACCTTCACCGTGCGGTCGGCCCCCACGGCATAGAGGCCGAAACACAGGCCGACCAGCAATGCGAGGTAGCCGACCAGCAACTGCGAGTGCAGGTGCACGAGGGTGACGATTTCCACTTGGAGGCGGGGAACGACGCGATCCAGACTCTTGTCACCAGCGTGCGGGCCGGCTCCGGTGACGAGGGTTCCGGCGACCAGTACTCCGGCCAGCGCGACACCGGACAGTGCAGTGAGCCACCTCAGCGGCGCGGGAATCGCGGCGATGACGTGGCCGTCGTCGGGTTCGGAGATTTTTGCATACATGACGGTGGCAACCCAGACCATCGCCATGGAGACGAGGAGATGCACTGCGACCGTCCACCAGAGCAGGCCGGTCAAGACGGTCACGCCGCCGATGACGGCTTGCACCACCGTGCCGAGCGGCATGAGCCAGGCGTAGACAAGCACTTCCTTGCGGCGGCGTGCGCGAGTCACTGCCAGGACGATCAGTGCGGCGGCGACCACGACGACGAAAGTGAGCATCCGGTTGCCGAATTCGACGGCCTGATGGAGCACCGCGACCTCACCGTGCCCGACCGGGACGAAACTTCCCGGAAAACACTGCGGCCAGGTGGGGCAACCGAGGCCTGAGGCCGTGACCCGCACTACGGCGCCGGTGACGGCGATTCCGCCCTGCGTGAGGATCACCGCGAAGGCGATGACACGCTGCACGGCGAGCGACGGAAGTGGGAGTCGGTCGACCAGGCTCAGAAACCCGCGAGATAGCACGATGTCGATGGTAGAGGGCGATCAACTACACGCTGTCGTTGGGCTGGGGGTCTAGAACTCGGTTCGTCGTCGCACCGCTTTCGCGGCGGCACCTCCGGCGACGGCGAGCTACTCCGCGCGGATGCGCAGTATGCCGGTCACGGTGCCCTGCCAGAAGTCACCGGTGTCGGTGACGAGACCGGACATCTGGAGGGTGTCGTTGACGGCTGTGCCCGGCAGTGGACTGGTGTGTTCGAGCGACCCGTCGGCGGGATCGATCACGGCGAAGGAGAAGCCGTCCAGCGGTGTGGTGACCGCAGGGCCTTCACGGATCACTGTGTAGAGGTGGCCGTCGCCGGTCGAGAGGCGGGGGACCGCAGCGCTGCGGACGTCGTTGCTCCATACCTCGTGACAACCGATGGGATCGATGTCGATCCGGGCCATACCCCCGGTGAAGGGCGCACTCGCGGGTTCGGCCGGACCGGCACCGTCGGGAACCACCGGATACGGGTAACCGTAGGTTCCGGCCACGTACACCGAGTTGCCGACACCGACAGGAGAGTTCTCGCTTCCGCCGGGATCGGCCAGCACGGGCAGGGTGCACACCTCGTCGCCGGACTCGGTGTGGAACACGCGCAGCTGCGCGCGGGGCTGGGCGTTGTCCACGATCGCGACGAAATCGCTGCCGGTGGACGGCCCGAAATAGGTGGGAGTGGAACCGGTACCCCAGCTGAGCTGTCCCGGATTGCGGGAGCCGCCTCGGTCGTAGTCGCGCCGCCAGTCGAGGTGAAGGTCACCGTCACGGAGGGACCATTGGTAGAGCGCGTGTGTGCTGGCCACGGCGGTTCCGGCGGGTGAGCTGGAAATGCTGTTCTGTACCTCCTCTCCGGCGGGAAGGGCGCGAGCATGGGCGATGCCTGCGCGGTCTACCGCACCGACCACTCCGCCTCCGGTGGCGAACCACACGTTGCCGTTCCAGTCGGGCGTCAGGCCGGTCACGTTGTCGCCCGGGGGGACGCTGCCGGACAGGTCGACCCGGGAATCAACGGTGAGCCGCCAGGCGCCGCCGGCGTCCCTCGAGTGGCCGAGTCGTAGGAGTTGCCGGTTACCGTCGACCACGACCAGGCGATTGTCGTTGTCGAGATACGCGTAGACGCCGCCGAGGAGACTGCCTTTCGCGAGTTCGAATCGAGCGAGCGAGCGACCGAACGGTGCAGCCGGGGCTGCCGGGTCGATGAGGTGAACCGTGGGAACCTGCCCGGCCACTGCGGTGCAGAGTGCGACGACGAGCCGGTCGGATCCCTGGAGCAAGGTCGGGCAGGCCGATACCAGCGGATACGCGGAGAGCGAATGCCGACCGGTGCCGGGGCCTGGAAGCGGGGTGACGTCCGTGGAACCGGCGTCACCGTGCATGGTCGAGGTGCCTGCTGGGCCCAGATACGGATTCGGTGGTGCCGGCGGCCCCCAGTGAGGTGCGGCACCGGCGGGCGGAGCGACACAGGCCAGCAGCGCACCCAGCACCACGAGAACTGTCGCAGCGGAACGGGCCCGACCTGAGATTCGGCGCGCGAACATCCTCATGTGAACCGAAACGTCCTCGCCGCGAGAACCCCGGCGGCGACGCCCCATACCAGGAGAACAACGACGCTGACTACGTCGATCGCTCCTCTGAGCGCGGCGTCCAACGCCAGGGCAAGAGCGCCGGACGGGATCAGCCTGGCGCCTGTGTGAAGGAACGCGGAGAGCTCACCGGTGACGAAGACGACGCTTCCCACGCCGATCATGATGAACCACAGAATGTTCGCCAATGCCAGAACGATCTCGGCCCGCAGCGTTCCGCCCAGGAGTAGTCCCATGGCGGCGAAGGTCACCGTGCCCAGCGCGATGACCACCGCCCCGAGTGCCAGTCCCCACACGCTCGGCCGCCATCCGAGGGCGGCGCCGATCGCACCCAGCAGAACCGACTGCAGTGCCACGACGAGGACGACCGCGGCGC
The DNA here is from genome assembly GCF_018343855.1 of Rhodococcus sp. USK13. Taxonomy (NCBI): domain Bacteria; kingdom Bacillati; phylum Actinomycetota; class Actinomycetes; order Mycobacteriales; family Nocardiaceae; genus Rhodococcus; species Rhodococcus sp. USK13. Next base: position 4,230,428 of record NZ_CP069242.1, read on the forward strand.
TTTTTCCCGCAATGATTCCCCAGGTAGGAAGGGGAGTGGCGCCCAACCGCTTGAGGGCGCCGTAGCGGCGGTCGAAGCCGACTGCGATTGCCTGGCCTGTGAAGGCGGTGGACATGACGGCCACCATCATCACAGCCGGGACCACCTTGTCGACCCGGGTCGCTCCGAGATCACCGATAGGCAATAGACACAGACCGACCAGCAAGGTGATCGGGATGAACATCGTCAGCAGAAGCTGTTCGCCGTTGCGCAGCAGGAGCTTCAGTTCGAGAACGGTTTGTGCTCGAAGCATGACTGCGGCCGAGCTGGGACGCGGATCGGGGGAAAAAGTGCCCGGCGCGAATCGGTTGTCCGTCAGACGGTCGCTGGCGTTCATGGTCATCCCCTCAGTTCCCGGCCGGTGAGTTCGAGGAACACGTCTTCGAGACTGCGCTGGTCGACCCGGATGTCATGGATCAATGCGCCGAGATCAGCGCACCAGGAGGCGACCGCGGCCACCACGGCCGGATCGATCGGGCCCTCCACAAGGTAGGTCCCCGGTGTGGACTCGAAGACACGGAACGTGTCCGGAAGAGTGAGCCGGGCGAGGTCGAGGCCGGCCGGCGCGGTAAGTCGGAGCTGCCCCTCGGCGCCGCGGCTCGTCACCTCGCTTGGCGTGCCGGCCGCCACGACCGACCCGTGGTCGATGATGACGAGTTGATCCGCAAGTTCTTCGGCTTCATCCATGACGTGCGTCGTCAACAGCACACCGACTCCATCGCGGCGCAGGGCGTCGATGAGTTCCCACACCATCAGCCTCGCCTGGGCGTCGAGCCCGGCGGTCGGTTCGTCGAGGAATACCAGTTCGGGGCGACCGACCAGGGCGCACGCCAACGACAACCGTTGCTGCTGCCCACCCGACAACCGGCGGTACGGGGTACGACGGGAATCCTCGAGACCCAGGCTGCGCAACAGCCAGTCGGGGTCGAGCGGATCCGCGGAGTAAGCGGCGACGAGGTCGAGCATCTCCCCGGCCCGCGACCCCGGGTAGGCGCCGCCACCTTGCAGCATCACGCCGATCCGTGCGCGGACCTTCCCCGCGTCGGCGATCGGGTCGAGGCCGAGTACCTGGACGCGTCCACTGTCGGGCCGGACGAAGCCCTCACACATCTCGACCGTGGTGGTCTTGCCTGCCCCGTTCGGACCCAGCAGTGCAACGACCTGCGCCTGTTCGACGAGCAGATCGAGGTTGTTCACTGCCCGCACGCCGTCGAAGGTCTTCACCACGCCTTCGAGGCGTACAGCGGGTTGCGCCGATCCGGGCGTTCGCGAGGTCACGGGGAATCAGCGTAAGCCTTGGCCTGGTGTGACCCGGCCGGTGCCCCGGCTTTCGGCGTCGGCGCCTGCGGCGGGCTGTCGGAGTGTGCCGGCGACGACGCGGACAGGCTCCGGCCCGACACGCCAGGGCAGCCGGTTGCGCGTGATGACGATCAAAGTTCCCGCTGTGAAGACGGTCGCGATGGCCGCCTGGACGATGACGAACGGCTGGTACTCGCCGCCGTTGGGCATCAGGATGACGCTGACCACCGAGGAGAACGCAATGGCGGGCACCCGGAAGGCCGGTGCCGTCGCCCACGCCGCGAGCGGGAGGACTGCCCACAGGAGATACCAGGGCTGTACCACCGGGAACAGCAATACCACCGCCCCGAGCGACACACCGAGTGCGCCGACCGGGTGGATGCGTCCCATGAGGACGGCCACCAGCATGCGGAGCGTGATGAACGCGGCCACTACCGACGCGATCGGCCGGGTGAGACTCAACACCGCGGTCGTGTGGTCGCCGAGGCCGAGGAGGACCCCGGCGAGTCCGGTGCCCAGGCCGAGAAGGGTGGGGATCGACATCCAGCTGCGAACCGCATTCGCCGTCCCGAGCGTGTGGACCCACCCGATCCCGAGCCCGCTGGATGTGCTGATGGCGAGTGTGACGACGAGTGCGACGCCGCCGAGCAGGGCTGCCGCGGTGAGTACCGCTCGCAGGTTCGCACCCCAGCGCCGCGCCAACGCCATCCCGACGAAGCCCAGTGCCAGCAGGGACGGGATCTTGATCGTCGACGACAGGGCGATGAGCGCCGCGCCCGACAGCAGCAGTAGTAGTGATCGGCCGCGAATCGGTCCGGCGTGTTCGATGGACCGCAGCGCGAGTTCGATGCCCGCGAGCATCAATCCGAGCATCAAGGCCTCGTTGTGGATGCCGGCGACGAGGTGGAACAGCAGGAGTGGGTTGGCGGCGCCCAGCCACAACGCGCTCACCTCGGCGACGCCGCAGCGCCGCGCCAGCCGCGGTAGTGCCCACACGATCATCGCTACGCCGGCCAGTGCGAGCAGCCGGTGCAGGAAGATGCCGGCGACGATGTTGTCATCGGTCAGAGCACTGATTCCCCGGCCCATCCAGAGGAACAGAGGACCGTACGGTGCGGGGGTGTCGCGCCAGATGGTGGGAACGGTCCGGGTGAGGACGTGGTCGACGCCGAGTGCGCCCGCCGGACCGATGGCATACGGATCGAGCCCCCGTGACGCAATCTCACTCTGCGCGAGGTAGGAGTAGACGTCCTTGCTGAACATCGGGGGCGCCACGGACAGTGGGATCACCCACAAGAGCAGGGTGCGATCGAGTTGCGAGCGGTTCAACCGCCGGACCGGACCTGACTGCAGGTTGCCGATCGCGAATCGCCCCAGCAGCAGCCACGCGAGGACGATCATCACGGTTCCGGTCATGGTCAGTGTCAGTGCGACACTCGGGATTCTCGCCGGAAGGCCGATGAATCGCAGCCCTTGCACAGGGTTCTGCAACACCGGTTGGGCGCCGGCGCCGAGCGCACCCACCGCCATCAACACGGCTCCGGTGGCGCCGAATCTGCGAATTCCGCGCAGCTGCGCGGTTTCCTGCGCGTTGAGTCCGGCGGTTTCCACCTCGTCACCGTGGAGAACGGCTGCGACGGACGGACGGGGCGACCGGCCGTCGATTCCCAGTGCCCGGCGTCCGAGTTCGGCGGAGTGTCGGAGAGCCACGCGAGCCGCGCGGATCGGCTGGACGCGGGACGAGTCCGGGTTCTCGGGGATCTGCGGCACACAGGAAGCGTAGCGGTGGTTCGAACACAGTTCGTCCGGCCAGTATTCCCGCGGGGAACGGGTACATAATCACAGGTGTAAGGCAGGGCACCCTTAGTAGACCTGCGGTCGGAATTCCGTCACACTGGTGTTGTGAAAACGGATGCGACCACCCGAGCGAGCAAGGAAAGCGCTGTTCAGGCGCGTTCCTCCGCGCTGTCGGCCGGTACCGCATCTCCCGTCGCCGCGGGCCACGAAGGCCACACCAGGGCGGCCGTGGTGAAGCTCTTGCTCGAGGACGGGCCTATTACCGCGTCGGAGATCGGCACTCGGCTCGGTCTCAGTGCCGCGGGTGTACGTCGCCACCTCGACGCGCTCCTGGAGTCGGGCGAGGCCCGGGAAGCGTCCGCAGGTGCGGCGCGCCATCGTGGTCGCGGACGCCCTGCCAAATACTTCCAGATCACCGCCAAGGGTCGCGGGCGGCTCGGCCACGCCTATGACGATCTTGCCGGTGCAGCGATGCGTCAACTGCGCGAAGTTGGTGGAGACGCTGCGATCACCGACTTTGCCCGGCGCCGCGTCCAGGCAATCGTCGGTGAGGTCGAGCCCGCCTCCGCTCAGACCCCCGAGGATCTCGAACAGACCGCGGATGCCATTGCGGATGCGTTCACGAGCGCCGGATTCGCGGCGTCCACGCGCCCGGTCGGAAACGGTGTCCAGATCTGCCAGCACCACTGCCCGGTCTCGCATGTCGCCGAGGAGTTCCCCGAATTGTGCGACGCCGAGCAGGAAGCGTTCGCGCAGTTACTGGGCACACACGTTCAGCGGCTCGCCACCATCGCGAACGGTGACTGCGCCTGCACCACGCACGTTCCACTCGTACCGCCGGCGGGGCCGAAATAGTGCCGCCGATACACCCCATAGCCACCGATCCCCGGCGACCAGCCCTCGCCGGTCACGTAACAAGACTCCGGAAGGAGCTCGCATGACCGTCACATCAGACCAGGTGACATCCGCTGCGTCGGCAAATGCCGAGCCGCTCACGCAGGAAGAGACCATCGCCTCACTCGGGCATTACGGGTACGGCTGGTCCGATTCGGACGCGGCAGGTGCCAGCGCCAAGCGCGGTCTGTCCGAGGACGTCGTGCGCGACATCTCCGCGAAGAAGAGCGAGCCCGACTGGATGCTGGACATCCGCCTGCGCGCGCTGAAGACCTTCGACAAGAAGCCGATGCCGAACTGGGGTTCCAACCTCGAGGGCATCCACTTCGACAACATCAAGTACTTCGTGCGCTCGAGCGAGAAGCAGGCCGAGAGCTGGGAAGACCTGCCCGAGGACATCAAGAACACGTACGACAGGCTGGGCATCCCCGAGGCGGAGAAGCAGCGCCTCGTGGCAGGTGTCGCAGCACAGTACGAGTCCGAGGTGGTGTACCACTCGATCCGTGAAGACCTCGAGTCGCAGGGTGTGATCTTCCTCGACACCGACACCGGATTGAAGCAGCACCCCGAGCTCTTCCGTGAGTACTTCGGCACGGTCATTCCCGCCGGTGACAACAAGTTCTCCGCCCTGAACACGGCCGTCTGGTCGGGTGGATCGTTCATCTATGTGCCGCCGGGCGTGCACGTGGACATCCCGCTTCAGGCGTATTTCCGTATCAACACGGAGAACATGGGCCAGTTCGAGCGAACACTGATCATCGTCGACGAAGGTGCGTCGGTGCACTATGTCGAGGGTTGCACTGCGCCGATCTACAAGTCGGATTCGCTGCACTCCGCCGTGGTCGAGATCATCGTGAAGAAGGGCGGCCACTGCCGCTACACGACCATCCAGAACTGGTCGAACAATGTCTACAACCTGGTGACCAAGCGCACCAAGGTGGAAGCCGGCGGATCCATGGAATGGGTCGACGGCAACATCGGCTCCAAGGTCACGATGAAGTACCCGGCCGTGTGGATGATGGGCGAGCACGCTCGTGGCGAGGTTCTCTCCGTGGCGTTCGCGGGAGAGGGACAGCACCAGGACACCGGTGCGAAGATGCTCCACCTCGCGCCCCATACGTCGTCCACCATCATCAGCAAATCGGTGGCTCGCGGCGGTGGGCGTGCGTCCTACCGCGGACTCGTTCAGGTCAACAAGGGAGCGTACGGGTCGAAGTCGACCGTCAAGTGTGACGCTCTGTTGGTCGATCAGATCAGCCGTAGCGACACCTACCCCTACGTCGACATCCGCGAGGACGACGTGACGATGGGCCACGAGGCGACCGTCTCCAAGGTGAGCGACGACCAACTGTTCTACCTCATGAGCCGCGGGCTGACCGAGGACGAGGCCATGGCAACCGTGGTGCGCGGCTTCGTCGAGCCGATCGCCAAGGAGCTCCCGATGGAGTATGCCCTGGAACTGAACCGCCTGATCGAACTGCAGATGGAAGGGGCGGTGGGTTAGTGACCACGCCAGAAACCGGTGTTGAGAAGCTCGGCGTCGAAGGCGCTGTCGCGGGAGAGAATCCGCGGATAGGGCGAACCGCGACCGGCTCGCCGATCGTTAACAAGGGTGAGGTTTTCACCTCCTTCGACGTCAAAGCCTTCGAAGTTCCGGGGGGTCGCGACGAGGTCTGGCGATTCACTCCGCTGCGTCGCCTGCGCGGGTTGCACGACGGAACGGCCGTCGCGAACGGTGCCGTCACAGTTGATGTCGCGGCTCCGGACACGGTGCAGGTCGAGACCGTCGGCCGAGACGATTCCCGGCTCGGCAAGGCCGGCGTGCCCGCCGACCGTGTCGCCGCGCAGGCGTACTCGGGATTCGAGTCGGCCACCGTCGTGACCGTCGGCCGTGAGGTCGAGGTTCCCGAGACGATCAACATCACGGTCACGGGTCCCGGTGAAGGCAACGTGGCGTTCGGCCACCTGCAGATCCGGCTCGAGGCGTTCGCCAAGGCCACTGTCGTGCTCGACCAACGGGGCAGCGGAACCTTCGCCGAGAACGTCGAGTTCGTTCTCGGCGACAGCGCCCGCCTCACCGTTGTCGCCGTGCAGGACTGGGCCGACGACGCCGTCCACGTGGCAGCGCACCACGCGCTCCTCGGGCGCGATGCGGTGCTGCGGCACAACGCGGTCAGCCTCGGTGGAGACTTGGTGCGTCTGTCTGCAACCGTCAAGTACGACGGTCCCGGTGGCGATGCCGAACTGCTCGGCCTGTACTTCGCCGATGCCGGACAGCACTTCGAGCAGCGCCTGCTGGTGGATCATTCACAGCCCCACTGCAAGTCGAATGTGGTGTACAAGGGTGCGCTGCAGGGCGACCCGAACTCGGGCAAACCCGACGCGCACACCGTGTGGATCGGCGACGTGCTGATCCGGGCAGCTGCCGAGGGTACGGACACGTTCGAGCTGAATCGCAACCTCGTCCTCACCGACGGAGCGCGAGCCGACTCGGTCCCGAACCTCGAGATCGAGACCGGCGAGATCGTCGGCGCCGGGCACGCGAGTGCCACCGGTCGATTCGACGACGAGCAGCTGTTCTACCTCCGCGCCCGGGGTATCCCGGAAGACCAGGCGAGGCGACTCGTCGTGCGTGGGTTCTTCCACGAAATCATCAACAAGATCGCCGTCGCCGAGATCCGCGAGCGTCTAGAAGCCGCCGTCGAGGCCGAACTCGCCGCAGTCGGCGTCTGACGCGGCTCGACCACTACTGCCCATTTCTTCGAAGGATTCCCATGTCTACCCCTGACGCTTCCCCCGAAATCTCTGTCCTGGAAATCAAGGACCTCCACGTCGACGTTGCGAACACCGACGAGAACGCGGAACCCATCAACATTCTCAAGGGCGTCAACCTGACGGTGCGCTCCGGCGAGACCCACGCGATCATGGGGCCCAACGGCTCCGGCAAGTCGACGCTGTCTTACGCCATCGCCGGGCACCCCAAGTACCAGGTGACCTCCGGGTCGATCACCCTCAACGGTGAGAATGTCCTCGAGATGACAGTCGACGAGCGTGCCCGCGCAGGCCTGTTCCTCGCCATGCAGTACCCGGTCGAGGTTCCCGGTGTGTCGATGTCCAACTTCCTTCGTACCGCGGCCACCGCCGTGCGCGGGGAGGCGCCGAAGCTGCGCCACTGGGTGAAGGAAGTCAAGGAGGCTCTCACCGAGCTCGACATCGACCCGTCCTTCGGGGAGCGCAGCGTCAACGAAGGGTTCTCGGGTGGCGAGAAGAAGCGTCACGAGATCCTGCAGCTCGGTCTCCTGAAGCCGAAGATCGCGATTCTCGACGAGACCGACTCAGGCCTCGACGTGGACGCTCTGCGTGTCGTCTCCGAGGGAGTCAACCGCTACAAGGAGCGCGACCACGGCGGAATCCTGCTCATCACGCACTACACCCGCATTCTGCGGTACATCAAGCCCGAATACGTGCACGTGTTCGTCGGCGGACGTGTCGTCGAGTCGGGCGGGCCGGAACTGGCCGACGAGCTCGAGGCCAACGGCTACGAGCGCTTCACCCAGGCTGCCGCAACGCAAGGAGCATAAACGCAGATGACCACCTCGGTGAGCGTGTTCGACGTCACCAGGATCCGGGAGGATTTCCCGATCCTGGCTCGAACGGTGCGCGACGGAAAACCGCTGGTGTACCTCGATTCGGGCGCGACATCGCAGCGCCCGACTCAGGTGCTCGACGCCGAGAGGGAGTTTCTGACGACCTGTAATGCGGCGGTGCACCGCGGCGCGCACCAACTCGCGGAGGAGGCCACCGATGCCTACGAGAACGCGCGTGCGGCCATCGCGGCGTTCGTCGGTGCAGACAGCGACGAATTGGTGTTCACCAAGAACGCGACGGAGTCGCTGAACCTCGTCACGCACGTGCTCGGTGACGACCGCTTCGATCGGCACGTCGGACCGGGCGACGAGATCGTGATCACCGAACTCGAACACCACGCGAACCTTGTGCCCTGGCAGGAACTTGCCCGGCGCACGGGCGCCACGCTGCGCTGGTACGGAGTCACCGACGACGGTCGGATCGATCTCGACTCCCTCGAGTTGACCGAGGCCGTCAAGGTCATCGCGTTCACGCACCAGTCGAACGTCACGGGAGCAGTCGCGCCGGTCGAGGAGCTGGTCCGGCGTGCCCGCGCCGTCGGCGCTCTCGTCGTGCTGGACGCATGCCAATCTGTGCCGCACATGGCTGTCGACTTCCATGCGCTCGGTGTCGACTACGCGGCGTTCTCCGGTCACAAGATGCTCGGGCCTTCCGGGGTGGGCGTTCTCTACGGCAAGCGCGAGCTGCTCAACGCGATGCCGCCGTTCATCACCGGCGGATCGATGATCGAGACCGTCACCATGGAGCGCACGACATACGCGCCACCGCCGCAGCGGTTCGAGGCGGGCGTGCCCATGACGTCGCAGGTAGTCGGTCTCGGCGCAGCGGTGCGCTACCTCGAGGACATCGGGATGGACGCCGTCGCGGCGCACGAGCACACGCTCGTCGGAGCCACGCTCGAGGCTCTCGGAGCCATCGACGGAGTACGGATCATCGGTCCGACCTCGTCAGCGGACCGGGGTGGCGCCGTCTCCTTCGTGGTCGACGGGATTCACGCACACGATCTCGGCCAGATTCTGGACGACGAGGGCGTGGCCATCCGCGTCGGACACCATTGCGCGTGGCCACTGCACCGGAGGTTCGGAGTCGCAGCCACCGCCCGGGCGTCGTTCGCGCTGTACAACACACTCGACGAGGTCGCGGCGCTGGCTGCTGCGATCCGTCGAGCGCAGGACTTCTTCGGGGAGGCGCCCGCGTGAGAATGGAACAGATGTACCAGGAAGTGATCCTGGACCATTACAAGCACCCTCACGGTCGCGGCCTGCGGGAGCCGTTCGGTGCGGAGGTGCACCACGTAAATCCCACGTGCGGCGACGAAGTGACCTTGCGGGTGCACGTGACCGATGACGGCACGGTCGCCGACGTGTCCTACGACGGTCAGGGTTGTTCCATCAGCCAGGCATCCACCTCCGTTCTCACCGATCAGGTCGTGGGAATGCCGGTGGACCGGGCGTTGCAGACGGTCGCGGCGTTCAGCGAGATGGTCGGCAGTCGCGGTACCGTCGAGGGAGACGAGGACGTCCTCGGTGACGGCATCGCCTTCGTCGGCGTCTCGAAGTACCCGGCCCGCGTCAAATGCGCGCTGCTGGGATGGATGGCATTCAAGGACGCCGTTGTTCAGATTGTGGCCGAGAAAGATTCGGTCGCGACAGAAGACGGCGAACCAGCTCGAATCGGAGGACAGGCATCATGAGCGAGACGCAGACCCCGGATACGGATGTCGCTGCCGGAACGGAGCAGCCGACTGCCGACCAGGCCGAGAAAACCTCCACCGCAGGGGTGGTTCCCGCCCCTGAGCGGCTCGAGGAACTCGAGGAGGCGATGCGCGACGTCGTCGATCCGGAGCTCGGCATCAACGTCGTCGATCTGGGACTCGTCTACGGCATCACCGAAGACGAGGACGTGGTCATTCTCGACATGACCCTCACCTCGGCGGCGTGCCCGCTGACCGACGTCATCGAGGATCAGGCGCGTGGCGCACTGGTGCGCAGCGGCTTGTGCAACGACTTGCGGATCAACTGGGTGTGGCTGCCGCCGTGGGGTCCGGACAAGATCACGGAGGACGGGCGCGAGCAACTACGCGCTCTCGGCTTCACCGTCTGAGTTGCCGTCATTCACGCGCAGGGCCCGGCGAGATCTTCTCGCCGGGCCCTGCGCGTGAATGCCCGTTCAAGCGCGCTTGCGCTCCGAGGCAGTGGACTTCGACGCGGTTTTCTTCGCCGCGGTCTTCGCGGGAGCTTTCTTGGCAGGCTTCTTCGCGGGAGCCGCCTTCTTGCCGGCGGCGTCGACACTGCGTTGTAGCGCTGCTACCAGGTCGACCACCTCGGCGTCTTCGCCGGCCTTCTCGGTTTCCGCAACAGGAATGACTTTCTTGCCACCCGAGCTGATCATCTCGTCCAGCAGCTCCCGTAGCTGAACCTGGTAGTCGTCGGTGAACTCGGTGGGATCGAAATCCTCGGCCATGCTGTCGACCAGCGTTTCCGCCATCGCCAGTTCTTTCGCCTTCGGTTTGTCGACGTTGTCGAGCGACGGAAAGGACGCTTCACGTACTTCGTCGGGCCACAGCAGCGTCTGAATGACCAGGACGCCGTCCCGGGAGCGCATCGCCGCCAGACGAGTGCGTTGACGCAGCGTGAAGTGCACGAGCGCCGTACGGTCGCTTTCGGAGAGCGCGGTCGCCAGCAGCACGTACGCCTTCGGCGAGCTGGAATCCGGTTCGAGGTAATAGCTCTTTTCGAACAGAATGGGATCTATCTGATCGGTGGGGACGAATTGCAACACCGGAATTTCGTGTTTCTCGGCGGCGGGAAGCTTCCCGAAGTCGTCGTCCGTCAGGACTACTCGGACACCGTCGTCGGAATCGTAGGCCTTGTCGATATCGGCGTACTGAACGACATTGCCGCATTCTGTGCACACCCGGTTGTATTTGATCCGCCCGCCGTCCTTGGCATGGACCTGGTGAAACTTGATGTCGTGATCCTCGGTTGCCGAATACACCTTGACCGGCACGTTGACGAGACCGAACGCTATCGAGCCCTTCCATATCGACCGCATGCGTTCCATAATGGTCCCCTTTCAGGCTTCGCGCGACACTTCATCGAACTTCCCGGGGAAGCACCGAGCGCAGCATTGCACCGCGAATATCCGCGGACGAAGCGAGGAACATCCGTCGCATGGCCGACAACGTCGCGGCCGGATGTGCACGGTCGGACAGATAGGCCACCTGTACATGCGGGGGAAGATCGAAAAAATGCTCGAAGAATTCCGGTACCGATTCCGCGTCGAGTCGGAGGAGTGCGCGTAACCCGATCGACCGCAGCGACGCCACTGTTCGTGCCCTCCAGGGCCAGAGCCGGCCCGAAGTGCCCTCCACGAGGTCGCGGGTCAGGGCGTCCGCGCAACTGAGCGATGCGGCAACGCTGTATCCGGTGCCCGGATGCATCAGGCCTGCACGGGCGCCGAAACGGACCTGCCCCGATCCCACCGTACGGCCGGCGTCTTGGGGCGGTTCGACCGCAAACCGGACGCGTTCCACGTTGGAGCGTGGCGGAACGGAAACTCCGCGGTGTCGCAGCCGCCGGTGGAGCCTTGTCGCGAGCTCCGACACCGGTAGAGCTGGACGACCGACGAGACATGTTTCCTCGAGAAGGAACCGATCGGCGGACAGCGGCACGGCGTAGAGAAAGGACGGCGGATCTGACGACGAGGTGCCGTTGTCGGTTCGCCAGTCCATGAACAGGGCGCGCTCGCCGTCCAGAGCGCCGGCCGCCGTGCCCGTGTCGACTACAACGCCGTACGCGGTCTGCTGGGCAAGGTCGGGGCTGTCTCCGGTCCCGCGCGCGTCCACCACCACGCGCGCGTCCACGGTCGTCCCGTCACCGAGGAACACGGAAGTGGGGGAGAGGTCGACTGCTTTACCTGCGATTACGGTCGCTGTTCCGTCTGACAGCATTGACTGCAGCAAAGGTGTATTCAAGACACAGTAGGTGCGGCTTATTGCCTGTCGGCGTGTAGTCCATGCCGTCGGCCGAGGGGTCCGGGTAGCGATCGATGCTTCCGGCAACCAGTGGGGGAGCTCGTCCTCCCACGCACCGTAGGTCGCGGTCCAGCTACGCCGAGGGTGGGGGTCGATCGCCACCACGGCGAGGCCACGGAGTGCCGCCCGGTACGCGAGTGCGCGGCCGGCAGGGCCGAGCCCGACGATCGCGACGTCCCAGTTCGGCGGATGTGATGTGGCTGCCACAGTGCCAGCTTTTCATGAACACCGGGGTGAGAGCGCTTTCGAGTCCGCCCAGGACGGAACGCCCGAATTACCCGATTACGGAAGTTGTAAACGTCCAGATGCGGGGCAGTAGCGGCACCCATTCGACATCGCTGCACCTTACGTATATCACCAGTCCGAAAAGCCACTGCCGGTGCCGGACCTGAATGGGGGAGGCCGAAGGCGCACGCGCTGCATTGCCGGCGGGGTAGGGGAGTCAGCAGTGCAGTAGTCGCGCCGACGCGACAGCGGACCTCTTGCGCTTGCCGTGCGTCGGCACGGCGAGCGCAAGAAGGCATTTTGCGGAGGTGACTTCGTCGAATCCACCGTACGACTCGGAACGGGACGGAACACCTTAATATCCCGAATTTATATCACGGCCCACCTATTCTTGAACCATCGTCATCACCCTCAGAAGCCCCATTTCCGACTCGACGTACTACCGCCAGCATCAGCAATGACCGCCCCCGTGTCTGTTCGCTCGGCGGCGTCGCTCTGTACTCGAAGTGTGGCAGTGCGGCGGCCTACGCCGTGCGGCCCTACGGAATGCTGCCGTCTGGGGGAGATGCAACGGCACCGATCTGAGAGCTAGCGGTTCCGGTTTGCGGGCCGTGATCACGACGTCAGCGCCCGCGGCCGAGCAACTCTGCCGATCCCTCGGCTCGCGCCCGTCATGAGGGCGGTGAGTCCGTGTAGATCCTTCGAGGAGTTCACTCCTGTGTCCGTTGCCATGGGCGCGCGTTAGCGAAATCACTGGTGCGCGTGTTCTGGCTGGGTCGAAGCTCGAGGTAAAATTACGGGTTCGTGCGTTCTGCGCGCGCCTCTCTCATCGAAATTTTGAGCTTTTTTCCTAGGAGTTTTGTTGATCACCGCTACCGACCTGGAAGTTCGAGCCGGAGTGCGGACGTTGCTGTCTGCGCCCGGGCCGGCCTTGCGGGTGCAGCCCGGCGACCGGATCGGTCTGGTCGGCCGTAACGGTGCCGGTAAGACGACGACGCTTCGCATCCTCGCCGGGGAGGGCGAACCCTACGCCGGTTCCGTCGTCCGGACCGGCGACCTCGGTTACCTCCCGCAGGATCCCAAGGAGGGCGATCTCGACGTTCTCGCGAAAGATCGCGTTCTGTCGGCGCGGGGCCTCGATGCGTTGCTGCGTGACATGGAGAAGCAGCAGATTCTGATGGCCGAAGTGGTCGACGACGCCGAACGGGACAGAGCCGTGCGCAAGTACGGGAATCTCGAGGAACGGTTCTCCGCGCTGGGCGGATACGAAGCGGAGAGTGAAGCAGCGCGTATCTGCAACAGTCTCGGTCTCGCCGACCGCATCCTGGGCCAGCAGCTGCACACCCTGTCGGGCGGGCAACGCCGCCGTGTCGAGTTGGCCCGGATTCTGTTCGCGGCCTCGGATGGCAGCGGCGGACGGTCGGACACGACGCTTCTGCTCGACGAGCCGACCAACCACCTCGACGCCGATTCCATCACGTGGCTGCGCGGGTTCCTGCAGAGCCACGAGGGCGGACTGATCGTGATCAGCCACGATGTCGAACTGCTCAACGACGTCGTCAACCGGGTGTGGTTCCTCGACGCCGTGCGCGGTGAGGCAGACGTCTACAACATGACCTGGAAGAAGTATCTCGACGCGCGGGCCACGGACGAGCAGCGTCGGCGCCGCGAGCGGGCCAATGCCGAGAAGAAGGCCGGTGCCCTGCGCGCTCAGGCCGCGAAGCTGGGCGCGAAGGCCACGAAGGCCGTTGCTGCGCAGAACATGGCGAAGCGCGCCGACAAGATGATGTCCGAGCTCGATGCCGAACGGGTTTCCGACAAGGTTGCTCGCATTCGGTTCCCCGAACCCGCTGCCTGCGGGAAGACGCCGTTGATGGCGGAGAACCTGACCAAGGTCTACGGTTCCCTCGAGATTTTCACCGGAGTGGATCTCGCGATCGATCGGGGCTCCCGCGTGGTGGTCCTGGGCCTCAACGGTGCCGGTAAGACCACGTTGCTACGCATTCTGGGTGGCGTCGAAACACCGGACGCCGGCGGGCTCGTCCCCGGGCACGGGTTGAAAATCGGGTACTTCGCGCAGGAGCACGACACACTCGACGACAACGCCTCGGTGTGGGAGAACATCCGCCACGCGGCGCCCGACACGGGGGAGCAGGAGCTGCGTTCGCTGCTCGGTGCGTTCATGTTCACCGGTCCGCAGCTCGAGCAGCCCGCCGGCACGTTGTCCGGGGGTGAGAAGACCCGTCTCGCGTTGGCGGGTCTGGTGTCGTCGTCGGCCAACGTGCTGCTGCTCGACGAACCCACCAACAACCTCGATCCGGTATCGCGCGAACAGGTTCTGGATGCCCTCCGCAGCTACACGGGCGCTGTGGTGCTGGTGACACACGACCCGGGTGCGGCGGAGGCGCTCGACCCGGAACGGGTCATCCTGCTACCGGACGGCACCGAAGACCACTGGTCTCAGGAGTATCTGGAACTGATCCAGCTCGCCTGACGTGCGTTGATCCCGTCGCGGCGACGTTCTACCGTGGAAGCCACCACCGTCGCTCGTCGACTGGAGGAATGCATGGCTGACATCGGTGTTTTCGCCAAGAGTGCTCGCATCACGGGGTCGCCCCGCGCCGATCTGCAAGCGGAGTTGAAGGATCGGTACCAGGCCGGTGCGAGTATTCGCTCGCTCGCCCGGGAGATGGGACGTTCGTACGGGTTTGTACGGAACATGCTCGCCGAGTCGCATGTAGAGCTGCGGGGAAGGGGTGGGGCGCACCGCCGCCCGACCTGAGAATTCCTCCGGGGTTCAGTCCCGGCGCCGGACCGATTCCTCGACGAGGTCGAGGACGGCGGAGAGATTGTCGCCTGCCTGTCCCGACGCGATTCGTGCGACCAGTCCGTCGAGAACGAGATCCAGATATCCGATCAGGACGTCGGTGGGCACGTCGTCGCGCAGACGTCCGGCGGACTTCTGCCGTGCGAGGCGCGCCATGGTGGCCTCGGTCAGTTCAGCTGAGCGCTGTGACCAGCTTCGGCGGAAATCGGCGTCGTTGCGCAGGCGGCGGGCGATCTCGAGCCGGGTGCCGAGCCAGTCGAACTGGTCGGGTTGAGCGAGCATGTCGCGCATGACCTGAACGAGGCCCTCTTGCGCGACGACGTCGGCCATCCTCGTTGCGTCCTCGTGTGCGAGCGCGAGGAACAATCCGTCCTTGTCCTTGAAGTGGTGGAAGATCGCTCCGCGCGACAGGCCGGTCACTTCTTCGAGCCTGCGGACCGTGGCACCGTCGTATCCGTATTCCGCAAAGCATCGGCGGGCGCCGTCCAGAATCTGACTGCGCCGTGCCGCGAGATGGTCTTCACTGACCTTGGGCACAGGCACCCTTCCTTCGTTTGGGTGCCTGTGAGCACTTTCGGCCGTGGGCGAGGTAACTCACGTCGTGCGCAAAGCGCTCACGACCACTCCGTCGGCAAGACGGTCGACTATCGGTGGTCGTGAGCGCTTTGTGCCTGTCTAGGTCGAAAGTGCTCACAGGCGCGGAGCGCCTAGTGCGCCTCAGCTCTTGATCATGTTGCGGAGCACGTACTGCAGGATGCCGCCGTTGCGGTAGTAGTCGGCCTCACCCGGGGTGTCGATACGAACGACAGCGTCGAAGACGACCTTTTCGCCGTTTTCACGGGTTGCCGTGACCTTGACGGTCTTCGGCGTGACACCCTCGTTGAGCTTCTCGACGCCTTCGATGTCGAAGACCTCGGTGCCGTTCAGCTTCAGCGACGCGGCGGACTCGCCGGCCGGGAACTGCAGCGGAATGACGCCCATGCCGATGAGGTTGGAGCGGTGGATGCGCTCGAACGACTCGGTGATGACGGCCTTGACGCCGAGGAGGCTGGTGCCCTTGGCCGCCCAGTCACGTGACGATCCGGAGCCGTACTCCTTGCCGCCCAGGACGACGAGTGGAATACCCGCGGCCTGGTAGTTCTGCGACGCGTCGTAGATGAAGGCCTGCGGTCCACCGTCCTGGGTGAAGTCGCGGGTGTAGCCACCGGAGACGTCGTCGAGGAGCTGGTTGCGCAGACGGATGTTCGCGAACGTTCCGCGGATCATGACCTCGTGGTTGCCGCGACGCGAGCCGTAGGAGTTGTAGTCCTTACGGTCGATGCCGTTCGCGTCGAGGTACTGCGACGCGGGCGTTCCCGCCTTGATGTTGCCGGCAGGGGAGATGTGGTCCGTGGTGACCGAGTCGCCCAGGAGCGCGAGGACGCGGGCGCCCGTGATGTCGCTGACCGGGGTGGGCTCCTTCGGCATTCCGTCGAAGTACGGTGGCTTCCGCACGTAGGTGGAATCCTCGGCCCACTCGAAGGTCTTGCCCTCGGGGGTGGGCAGACCACGCCAGCGCTCGTCGCCCTTGAAGACGTCGGCGTAACCCTTGACGTACATCTCCTGGCTGATCGAGGAGTTGATCGTCTCCTGGATCTCCTGGGGGGAGGGCCAGATGTCCTTCAGGAACACGTCGTTGCCGTCGGTGTCCTGACCGAGGGCGTCGTGCTCGAAGTCGAAGTCCATGGTGCCTGCCAGCGCGTAGGCGATGACCAGCGGGGGAGATGCGAGGTAGTTCATCTTCACGTCGGGGGAGATGCGTCCCTCGAAGTTGCGGTTGCCGGACAGCACCGCGGTGGCGGTGAGGTCATTGTCCTGGATGGCCTGCGAGATCTGCTCGTCGAGCGGTCCGGAGTTTCCGATGCAGGTGGCGCAGCCGTAGCCGACCAGGAAGAAGCCGAGCTTCTCGAGGTACGGCCACAGGCCCGACTTGTTGTAGTAGTCGGTGACGACCTGCGAACCGGGGGCCATGGACGTCTTGACCCAAGGCTTGGCGGACAGCCCCTTCTCGACGGCGTTGCGGGCGAGCAGTGCCGCACCGAGCATGACCGACGGGTTGGAGGTGTTGGTGCACGAGGTGATCGAGGCGATCACGACGGCGCCGTGGTCGAGGACGAATTCGCCCTTCTCCTCGGAGACGACCTTGATCGGCTTGCTCGGACGTCCCTGGGACCCGTTGGCTGCGGATTGCACGTCGACGGCACCGTCGTCGGCAAACGACAGGGCGGCGGGGTCGCTTGCGGGGAACGACTCCTCGACGGCCTCGTCGAGCTGTGAGTGGCCCGTGGGGTAGTTCTCCTCCACGTAGTTGTGGATGTCCTTGCGGAACGCAGTCTTCGACTCCGACAACAGGATCCGGTCCTGCGGGCGCTTCGGGCCGGCGATGGACGGGACCACGTCACCGAGGTCGAGTTCGAGGTACTCGGAGTACTCGGGCTCACGGTCGGCGTCGTGCCACAGGCCCTGTTCCTTGGCGTAGGCCTCGACGAGCGCGAGCTGCTCGTCGGTGCGGCCGGTGAGACGGAGGTAGCTGACGGTCTCGGCGTCGATCGGGAAGATCGCGGCGGTGGAACCGAACTCCGGGCTCATGTTGCCCAGAGTTGCGCGGTTGGCGAGGGGAACCTCGGCCACACCCTTGCCGTAGAACTCGACGAACTTGCCGACGACGCCGTGCTTGCGCAGCATGTCGGTGACAGTGAGAACCACGTCGGTGGCGGTGACGCCCGGCTTGATCTCACCGGTCAGCTTGAAGCCGACGACGCGCGGGATCAGCATGGACACGGGCTGGCCCAGCATGGCCGCCTCGGCCTCGATGCCGCCGACGCCCCAGCCCAGCACGCCCAGGCCGTTGACCATGGTGGTGTGCGAGTCGGTGCCGACGCAGGTGTCGGGGTACGCCTGGCCGTTCCGAACCATGACGGTGCGTGCCAGGTGCTCGATGTTGACCTGGTGGACGATGCCCGTTCCCGGGGGGACGACCTTGAAGTCGTCGAATGCGCCCTGACCCCAGCGCAGGAACTGGTAGCGCTCACCGTTGCGCTGGTATTCGATGTCGACGTTGCGCTCGAAGGCGTCGGCGCGGCCTGCGACGTCGATGATGACCGAGTGGTCGATGACCATCTCGGCGGGCGCAAGGGGGTTCACCTTGTCGGGGTCGCCGCCGAGTGCGGTGACCGCTTCGCGCATGGTGGCGAGGTCCACGATGCAGGGAACGCCGGTGAAGTCCTGCATGATCACGCGGGCAGGCGTGAACTGGATCTCGACGTTCGGCTCAGCCGACGGGTCCCAGCTCGCGATGGCGCGGATGTGGTCGGCGGTGATGTTCGCGCCGTCCTCGGTACGAAGCAGGTTCTCGGCGAGAACCTTCAGTGCATAGGGAAGTTTTTCGGTACCGGGCACGGCCGAGAGGCGGAAGATCTCGTAGGAGTTCTCACCGACCTCGAGGGTGCCTTTGGCGCCGAACGAATCAATACTCGTGCTCACGTCAGCTCCACTCGTCTATGAGGGTCGCCGCCGACGGGGCTGTGTCGACGGCTGGAGGCACTGCGGGCAGGCTGATCCGGGCGCGCTGTGGTGCTAGCGATGAACGGACTCGGCTGATACCGCGGTACCTCCGATAGTCTAACAGTACGCTTGTCCTGTGAGAATTCGGGGCGGGAAAGCTCCCGTCACCTCCCGATCTCAGCAGACACCGCCGAGCCGTGCAGCCGGATGGAACGAAACATCGCCCTGTCCTCACGTAGTGTTCACGCGAGGCTCCACGTTCCTACAGCAAACCCGGATGAGAGATGTCTGCCCCAATCGCCACCGTGCTTCCCTCCAGTGCCGCACTTCCCGCCCCGACGGCTCTGCCGTTGTCGGCGGATCTTCCGGAAGACCTCGATGTGGCGGACGTGGTCACCGATGTGTCCGACGACGGTGTCTCGGCGCCGGCCGACGAAGTGAGCGACCTCGTCACTGTTGTCGATCGTGCCGCCGATCACGGCATCGAGCTGAGCATCGTGGTTCTGGACGCGGATCCGGAACGCGTCTCGCAACTACGCGACCTCGCGACCGAGGTCGGTCAGGAAGAAGGCGGCACCGTTCTCGTTCTGAGTCCTAGCTGGGTCGGAACGTACAGCGACTCGATCAGCCGGGTCTTGCTCGAATCGGGCCAGGACCGCACCTATACCAGCGACCCGGTGGTGGCGGCCGATCAGTTCGTGGACGAGATCGTCGCGCCGGGACCCCCGTGGGCGCTGATGACGGCACTGATCGTGGCCGTTGTCGCTGTCGCCGCGGCAGCGACGTTCTATGCGAAGTCACGCCGACGCGTCTCCCCGGACTCGGCGCCGCGGGACGGAAGTGGCGCCGCCGCGTCGACGTCCGCACCTGTCGAGCATCCGAAACCGTGACCGACGCATAGATTCACCTCTTCGCGGCGGCGCATTCGATCCGCTTCGGCCTCGATCGTCTCTGCCTGCACCGATGGCCGACAGCAGCCCCTGATCGTGTTCTTTCCACATTTCCGCTGGTCAAATTACCCATGTGTTATTTGTGACTAAAGTTTCCATAGAGTCCGCAAGTGTCGTACGGTGCATTTGGCGCTCTTGGGGAAGAAGTGTCGCAGGCGGTGCATTGACGTCATTGGTGACGGCAATTTTCGTGTCGATCGGTGTCGTCCGAGTCACGGAAACGATGTGGCTTGCCGGATCTCCTTCCCCCCAACGAGCACGGCGCGGCGCGCCACTTCGCGTGGAGCGCGGTTGCGTGTTCGGTGCAGAACCGAGGGAGAGAGTTGTGAAGCGACAAGCACGAGGTGGACTGGGGCACCGTGGCTTCTCCCGCAGGCGACATCGAGCTGTACGCCTCATCATCGGGCTGGGCATCGTCGCGGCGCTGGTGGGAAGCACTCCGGGCTTGGCGGCCGCGGTTCCCCCTCCGCCGCCCAATCCGTCCGATTCCGACCTCGCTCAGGCCGGCGCCCGAGTAGCCGCGGGCGTCGGGCAGGTGAGCGATCTCATCAACCGGGTGGCTTCTGCCGACCAGCAACTCGCCCAGCTCGACAACGAGGTGGCGATCAAACGGGAAGACGTCAATCGCGCTCTGGTGGATCTACAGAACGCGCGTGGTGCCGCCGACCTTGCGGCGCGGGTCGTCGGGGCGTCACAGCAGGCACTGCGCGACGCGGGCGCGCAGATCGAGCTCGCCCAGAAGGACTTCGACAAGTACGCCCGGTCGAGCTACACCCAGGGCACCAACGTCTCGTCGATCTCGACCTATCTCGGAGCGAAGGGACCCGGCGACGTCCTGGACCGTGCACAGGTGTTGAAGCTTCTGGCGGCGAGCCAGAACGCGGTACTCGAAGGACTGCAGCGGGCGCGGACGGAGCAGGCGAACAGGGACTCCTCGGCCCGCGAGGCGAAGCAGCAGGCGGATGTCGCAGCCGAGCAGGCCGAGGCGAAGAAGTCACTTGCCGAGCAGGCCATCGCCATCGCCCGGGCGGCCTTGCAAGATCAGGCAGCCAAGAAGGCGCAGATCGAAAGCGAACGAGCATCCGCGCAGGCCCAGTTGGAAGCAGCTCGCGGCAGCGTCGCAGGACTGCAAGGCCAGCGTGAGGCCTACGCGGCGTGGGACGAGCAGCGGCGGGCCGAGGAAGCTCAGAGGGCAGCTGTCGCCGCGGCGGCCCGTGAGGCGGCCGCGCAGGCCGCAGCGCGGGTGGCGGCCAACGAAGCGGCGCGCGAACGCGCAGCGGCCCTCTCTGCCGGTCAGCGGGCGCACACCGCCATCGAGGAGGACTCGACCGAGGAGGGCGAGGACTACTCCGCCGATGACGAGACGTCGACCGGCGAGTACGACGAAGAGACCACGACTGACGAGTCCGACAGCGAGTCGTCGAACAGTGGCTCCGGCCTTACCGGCAGCGCCGCGATCGAGACGGTGATCGACCGGGGGCTTTCCCAGATCGGTGTCGAGTACGCGTGGGGCGGCGGCGACGAGAACGGGCCGACCAAAGGCATTCGCGACGGGGGTGTCGCCGACAGTTACGGCGATTTCAACAAGGTGGGTTTCGACTGCTCGGGTCTGATGATCTACGCCTTCGCGGGCATCGGGATTTCATTGCCGCACTACACGGGGTACCAGTACACGGCCGGTGAACAGGTGCCCTCGGAGGAGATGCAGCGCGGCGACATGATCTTCTACGGCCCCAACGCCAGTCAGCACGTCGCCCTGTACCTCGGTGACAACGAAATGCTCGAGGCTCCGCAGTCCGGATCCACCGTCCGGATTTCGCCCGTGCGGTGGGATGGCATGACCCCCTACGCTGTGCGTATGGTCTCGTAAGCCATGGTGTCGACGAAGTAGTTCGCAGTGCGGATCGTGCTTGGTTGCGGCGGGGGTTGCTTGCACCTGGAATAGTTGAGCAAGTACGTGAACGGGCGGAACGATCTAGGTGAAAGCGGTGGATTCTTGGTGACCTCACGTGATGATGCGGTATCGGAGGGCGCAGCCCGGAAGGAGACGCTCGCGAAGGCGTCGCCGGACGGAGTGAAGAATGGTGGCACGGCCAACGGGTCGGGCCCTCAGACCGCTCCCGGCGCGGCGAGTGCATCCGTGCAGAACGCCGCCCCGAAGACTGCGACAAACGCCGTCGCGCCCAGCCTCGCCGCGGACGTTCAGACGTTGGAACGCGCGATCTACGAGGTCAAGCGGGTGATCGTGGGTCAGGACCGCTTGGTGGAACGGATCCTCGTCGGTCTGCTCGCCAAGGGGCATGTGCTCCTCGAAGGTGTGCCGGGCGTCGCGAAGACGCTCGCCGTCGAGACGTTCGCGAAGGTGGTCGGCGGTTCCTTCTCGCGCGTCCAGTTCACGCCCGACCTCGTGCCCACCGACCTCATCGGTACGCGCATCTACCGGCAGGGCCGGGAGGAATTCGACACCGAACTCGGTCCGGTCGTCGCCAATTTCGTACTCGCCGACGAGATCAACCGGGCGCCCGCGAAGGTGCAGTCGGCCCTTCTCGAGGTCATGGCGGAGCGGCACGTTTCGATCGGTGGCAAGCGGTACCACATGCCGGACCCCTTCCTGGTGATGGCCACCCAGAACCCGATCGAGAACGAGGGCGTCTATCCGCTGCCGGAGGCGCAGCGCGACCGGTTCCTGTTCAAGATTCTCGTCGACTACCCCTCGGTGGAGGAGGAGCGCGAAATCGTCTACCGCATGGGTGTCGCGGCGCCGGAGCCGCAACAGGTCCTCGATCCCGAGGAATTGGTCCGTCTGCAGAAGGTTGCCAGTGGTGTGTTCGTGCATCATGCGCTCGTCGACTATGTCGTGCGGGTGATCGCGGCCACCCGTACCCCGGCACAGTTCGGCCTCGCCGATGTCGACGGCTGGATCGCGTACGGAGCTTCGCCGCGTGCCACTCTCGGCATCATCTCGTCGGCGCGGGCACTGGCACTTCTGCGGGGGCGTGACTACGTCGTGCCGCAGGACGTTCTGGAGGTCATTCCGGACGTGCTGCGTCACCGCCTCGTTCTGTCCTACGACGCCCTGGCCGACGAGGTGTCCCCGGACGACGTCATCTCACGGGTTCTGCAGACCGTGGGGCTCCCGCAGATCGCCGCTCAGCCCACTGCGCAGGTCGCTCCGGCCGGGCATCCAGGACCAGGTCCGGTTGCGTCTGTGCCCGGACCGACGGCAATGAGCCAGCCACGGTGAGTGCGCGTACTGCCGGTGCGCAGAGCGCCGGCCCACCGCCGTCCTTTCGTTCCGGCGAGCTGCGCGACCCGAAACTGTCCGCTGCGCTGCGAACCTTGGAGCTCACCGTTCGTCGACGCCTCGACGGGGTGCTGCACGGGGATCATCTCGGTCTGATTCCCGGGCCGGGCTCCGAACCGGGTGATGCCCGCGAATACCAGCCCGGCGACGACGTCCGCCAGATGGACTGGTCGGTCACCGCGCGGACCACGCATCCGCATGTTCGCCAGTCGGTGGCCGACCGGGAACTCGAGACGTGGATGGTGATCGATCTGTCCTCGAGCCTCGACTTCGGCACGGCCGGTTGCGAGAAACGGGACCTCGTCGTGGCGGCTGCGGCTGCTGTCACCCACTTGACCAGTGGTGGGGGCAACCGGGTCGGTGCCATCGTGGCCACCGGCGCACAGACCACCCGTATCCCTGCGCGCGGTGGCCGCATTCACGCCCAGGCCATGCTGCGGCAGATCGCGACCACCCCGCACGCCCCGGACGGTGTCCGGGGTGACTTGCAGAGCGCGGTGGAGTCGCTGCGCCGGCCTCAGCGGCGCCGGGGCCTCGCAGTCGTCATCAGCGACTTTCTGGGGCCGATCGACTGGGAACGGTCACTGCGGGCAATCTCGGGTCGCCATGACGTCCTCGGCGTGGAGGTGCTCGATCCGCGAGATCTGGAACTACCCGACATAGGGGATGTAGTGCTGCACGATCCGGAGTCCGGACGGACCCGCGAATTCTCGATCACACCGCAGCTCCGCGCGGATTTCGCGCGGGCCGCGGAAGAACATCGCCTGCAGGTGCAGCAATCGTTGCGACGTTGCGGCGCACCGGTGCTCAGTCTGCGGACGGACCGGGACTGGATCGCGGACGTCGTCCGGTTCGTTTCGGCGCGTAAGCACAGTTTCGGAACTGCGACGACGCAGAGGGCTCGCCGGTGAGCCTTTCTCAATTCACCTCGCCGTGGTGGCTGCTCTTCCTCCTCGTCGTGGCTGCGTTGGTGGCCGGGTACGTGTGGGTGCAGCGGCAACGGCACAAGCACACCCTGCGGTTCACGAACTTCGCGTTGCTCGAGAAGGTGGCGCCGTCCAGACCGGGCCGCATTCGCCACGTTCCGGCGTTGCTGATGGTGCTGGCGCTGGTGTTCTTCAGCGTCGCGCTCGCCGGACCCACCGAGGACAAGCGGGTTCCGCGTAACCGGGCCACCGTGATTCTCGTCATCGACGTCTCGCTCTCGATGAAGGCAACCGATGTGGAACCGACCCGGTTGGCCGCCGCCCAGGATGCGGCGAAGTCGTTCGCCGACGGCCTGACCCCGGGCATCAACCTGGGTCTCGTCGCCTTCGCGGGTACGGCGTCGGTGCTCGTCTCGCCGACGACCAATCGGGAAGCGACGAAGGTTGCCATCGACAATCTGCAGTTGAGTGAGCGCACCGCGACGGGGGAGGCGATCTTCACGTCGCTGCAATCGATCGAGACGTTGGCAGCGGTGCTCGGCGGCAGCGATCAGGCCCCGCCGGCCCGCATTGTGTTGCTGTCGGACGGTAAGCAGACGGTGCCCGAGAATCCGGACGATCCCCGTGGCGGTTTCACTGCGGCGCGTCAGGCCAAGGAGAAGGACGTGCCGATTTCGACAATCTCCTTCGGGACCAGCTACGGCAAGGTCGAGATCGAGGACGAGCGGATTCCGGTGCCGGTCGACGACCCATCTCTGCGGGAAATTGCTTCCCTGTCCGGCGGAAGCTTCTTCACCGCGTCCAGCCTCGAGGAGTTGCGTGACGTCTACGACACCCTCGAGGAACAGATCGGATTCGAGACCACCCGTGGCGATGCCAGCCGGCCCTGGCTGGTGCTCGGGGTCCTGTCGGCGACCGCCGGGCTGATCCTTGCACTTGTTCTGCGTCAACGCCTGCCTTGACGTTCCGTTCGGACCGGCGTTTTCTTCCAGCGATTTCGAACAGATAGGTTGTTCCCCATGTCTAACCCAGAATCTACTGACTCGTCGGTAAGGACGGTGTCCTCTCCTCGCTCGGTGCTGGTCACCGGCGGTAACCGCGGGATCGGTCTCGCCGTCGCGCAGCGTCTCGCGGCGGACGGCCACAAGGTCGCCGTCACGCACCGCGGTTCGGGTGCGCCCGACGGGCTCTTCGCCGTTCAGTGCGACGTCACCGACGCCGAGTCGATCGATCGCGCCTTCAAGGAAGTGGAAGAGCATCAGGGTCCGGTAGAGGTACTGGTCGCGAACGCGGGGATCACCGACGACACCCTCATCATGCGGATGTCGGAGGAGCAGTTCACGAGCGTCGTGGACGCCAACCTCACCGGTGCGTTCCGGGTCGCCAAGCGGGCTACCCGGTCGATGCTGCGGGCCCGTTGGGGCCGTTTCGTGTTCCTGGGTTCCGTCGTCGGTCTCGCGGGCGGACCCGGCCAGGTGAACTATGCGGCCTCCAAGGCCGGTGTGGTCGGCATCGCGCGGTCCCTCACCCGCGAGTTGGGTTCTCGGTCGATCACCGCGAACGTGGTCGCCCCTGGGTTCATCGACACCGACATGACGGCAGCGATGGAGGACAAGTACCGGGACATGGCCGTGCAGGCCATCCCGTTGCAGCGCGTCGGCCAGCCGGAGGACGTGGCCGCGGTGGTCAGCTTCCTGGCGTCCGACGATTCGGCCTACGTGTCCGGCGCGGTCATCCCCGTCGACGGCGGCCTGGGCATGGGTCACTGACCCACCCACTTCACTTCCCGGACTTTTCCTACAGGAGGACACCTCATGGGCGGATTGCTCGAAGGTAAGACCATTCTCGTCACCGGCATCATCACCGACGCGTCCATCGCCTTTCACGTGGCGAAGGTGGCGCAGGAGCAGGGCGCGAAGGTGATCATCACCGGGTTCGACCGTCTCCGGTTGATCGACCGGATCGCGCAGCGCCTGCCGCAGCCGGTGCCGCCGGCCGTCGAACTGAACGTGCAGGACACCGCTCACCTCGAGTCGCTCGCCGATCGGGTTCGCGAACTCGCCCCGGAGGGTATCGACGGTGTGGTGCACTCCATCGCCTTTGCGCCGCGGTCCTGCCTGGGCAGCCCGTTCTTCGATGCACCGTGGTCGGACGTCGGGGTCGCTTTCGAGGTGTCCGCCTACTCGTACGCGTCGGTGGCCAAGGCGCTGCTTCCGGTGCTGAACGACGGCGCGTCGATCGTCGGTATGGATTTCGACCCGGCGCGGGCCGTGCCGTTCTACAACTGGATGGGTGTGGCGAAGGCGACGCTCGAGTCGGTCAACCGCTATGTGGCCAAGGAGGTGGGCGAGCGCGGGATTCGCTCCAACCTGGTCGCCGCAGGACCCATCAAGACGCTCGCCGCCAAGGCGATCGCCGGCAGCGCCACCGGACCGGCCGAAGAGATGAACAAGCTGAACACCGCCTGGTCCGACCGGGCGCCGATCGGCTGGAACGTCGACGATCCGGAACCGGTCGCGAAGACCGTGTGCACCGTCCTGTCCGACTGGCTGCCCGGCACCACGGCGTCGATCATCTACGTCGACGGTGGCGCCCACGCGATGGCCGGATAGCAGGACCCGCAGTAAGGATCACCGACGGCAGCGCGCAGGATTGGCACCATGGTCCAGAAACGGGAAACAGAGTTCGATGCCCTTCTCGTGTTGTCGTTCGGCGGTCCCGAAAAGCCTGAGGACGTGCGCCCCTTCCTCGAGAATGTGACCCGGGGAAGGGGAGTGCCGCCGGAGCGGCTCGACGCGGTGGCCGAGCACTATCTTCACTTCGGCGGTGTGTCGCCGATCAACGCGCTCAACCGCGACATCATCGCCCGGGTCGAGGCGGCGCTGTCCGAAGCCGGTGTCGATCTGCCCGTCTATTTCGGGAACCGCAACTGGCATCCGATGGTCGAGGACACGGTGGCGCAGATGGCCGCGGACGGTGTCCGGTCGGCCTTGGTGTTTCCCACGTCGGCGTGGGGCGGGTATTCGGGTTGCCGTCAGTATCACGAGGACATCGCACGGGCGCGTGCCGCCTTCGGGGATGCGGCACCTCACTTGGTGAAGCTGCGCCAGTACTACGACCATCCCCTCCTGATCGACGCGTTCGCCGATGCGGTGCGGGAGGCGACCACGCAGCTTCCGGCCGAGACCCGCGCCGGCGCCCGTCTGGTTTTCACGGCGCATTCGGTACCTGTCGCCGCGGATGCCAACGCCGGCCCTCCCGACGAGGGCGGCAATCTGTACAGCAGGCAGGTGGCCGAGGCGGCACGGCTGATCGCGAACGCTGCCGGCTTCGGCGACTTCGACCTGGTGTGGCAGTCCCGGTCGGGCCCGCCCCAGGTGCCGTGGCTCGAGCCGGATATCTGTGATCACCTCGAGGCTCTGGCGGCCCAGGGAGTGCGTTCGGTCATCAATTGCCCCGTGGGTTTCGTGTCGGACCATCTCGAGGTCGTGTGGGACCTCGACACCGAGGCCCGCGAAAAGGCGGCCGACGTGGGTATCGACTTCGTGCGCGCGGCCACTCCGGGTACGGATCCTCGTTTCGCCGCACTCGTGCTGGAACTGATGGGCGAGCACCTCGACGGTAGACCGGCCCGGCGACTCGGTACCGAACCGCTCCTCGGTTCCACTTCCGACGGCAGGTCCTGTGCTGTCGACTGCTGCAAGGCCGTGGTCAGGCCGGCCGGGCGTCCCGCGCACACGCATTGATTGCGGCGGTGCGGGCTGAACGCACGGCGGAACGCAGTGGGCGAAGCAGGTCCTCGAGGGAGGCTGCGGCCGATGCGGTGACGGTCCGGGCGGGCGCCATCTGCTCGGCGACGGTGAGGATGGCGGCCACCTGATCCGCGGAGTCCAGGATTCGGAGGGCGCGCGCCGGGATGGTGGCCGGGTACCGGTGCAGCGCCGACTCGGCCAGCGCATCCGCGATGAGGGCGCGCGGGTCGGCGCCGAAGCCGGAATCGAGCATGTGCAGGGTTTCGAGCGCTGCGGCGGCGTCGCGCACCGTTTCCCGCATGGTGAATTCGGCCTCGCCGAGACCGGTGTGATGAGCGTCGACGGGGAGCTGTTCGAGGCAGGAGACGGTCCAGCGCAGCACGTCGGGTCCTTCCACGTGGGGTACCAGACCCGTTCCGGGACGGCCCTGGGGCCCGATGAGGATGCCTTCGCCGGCACTGACCGCTGCGGCCGCGAAGGTGGTTCCTGCGGGGATGCCGCGCACGTCGCCAGGGCCGGGTAGAACGAGTCGGATCTCGGTGTCCGGCTCGGAGACGGCGCGGCGGATCGTCTGCAACAACGCCGCGGCACCTCGGTCCTGCGGGTCGGGCCAGGGCAGCCCGGTGCGTCCGGCCGTCACATGGTCACCCGCGCAGACCAGATGCATCGGCGCCCATGCATGCAGTGCGTCGATGACGTCGTCGGGTGCACTGTTCCCGGCGAGCCAGGAACTGGCCCACACGGTGAGAGTGGCGCTGGGTGAAGTCACGATAAACGAGCATATGTCGGCGTGGCGGGGTGTGTGTAACGGCACCTCTGGCATAGCGTCAGCGCCCGTGAGCGGAGGCGACAGATACGGCGACATCTTTTCCGGACACCCGCGGACCAGGAAGCCGGTGACGCCCACGGTGGCCGCGGAACGGGATCTGGTGGTCGAGGATGCGGGCACCGGGTTCTGCGGGGCGGTGGTGGGGTTCGAGCGAACCTACGACGGTGACTTCGTCCGGCTCGAGGACGGAGCGCGGCGTACCCGGTTGTTCGCGATGCGGGAAGCCGCGTTCCTGATCGACGGGAAGCCGGTTACGTTGGTGCGGCCCGCGGGGAAGCCGGCCGGGCCCGCGCGAACGAGGTCGGCGTCGGGATCGACCAAAGTCGAAGGGCTGCGTGCCCGCACCGCGCTGGCCAGCCGGATCTGGGTGGAGGGTGTCCACGACGCGGCACTCGTCGAGCGGGTGTGGGGCCACGACCTGCGCGTCGAGGGTGTCGTCGTCGAGCATCTCGAGGGTTTGGACAATCTCGCGGAACGGCTGGCAGAGTTCCGGCCCGGGCCCGGCCGGCGCGTCGGCGTTCTGGTCGACCATCTGGTGACCGGGTCGAAGGAGACACAGCTTACGAAGGGACTCGGCCCGAATGTGCTGGTGACGGGGCATCCCTTCATCGACGTGTGGGAAGCGGTGCGTCCCAGCGCGGTCGGGATCGAGGCATGGCCGAAGATCCCGCGCGGTGAGGACTGGAAGACCGGGGTGTGCCGGGAGCTGGGCTGGGGCACGCCGCGCGACGGCTGGCGTCGGGTCTATTCGGCGGTCGACAGTTTCCGTGACCTCGAAGCCCCGCTGATCGGGGCGGTCGAACAGCTGGTCGACTTCGTCACCGCCCCACACCCAGGTTCTGGTTAGATGGTGTTGTGGCTGCATTGATTTGGCTGGTAGCGGGTGTCCTGCTCGCTGCAGCGGAAGCATTGACGGGGGACTTCTTCCTCCTCATGCTGGCCGGCGGTGCCCTCGCCACGGCCGGGGTCACCGCAGTCACCGACTTCCCCGTGTGGGTCGATGCGGTGTTGTTCGGCGTTCTCTCTCTCGTGCTGATCCTCGGAGTGCGGCCGGTGTTGTTGCGTAAGTTCGCGACCCCGCCGTCGACGCCGATGGGGATCGAGGCGCTCACCGGAAAACAGGCGCTGGTTCTCGAGGAAGTCGCCGAGCACGCGGGACAGATCAAGCTCGGCGGTGACGTGTGGACTGCGCGTCCGCTCGACAGCACCGAGGTATATCCACCGGGAACGACCGTGACGGTGATGCAAATAGACGGCGCTACCGCCGTCGTGTGGAGGGGACCGTAGATGGCAGCACTCATCGTGTTGGTCGTGCTCGTATTGTTCGTCGCGCTGGTGGTGGCCAAATCGGTGGCTCTGGTGCCGCAGGCCGAGGCCGCAGTGATCGAGCGGCTCGGCCGGTATTCGAGGACGGTGTCGGGACAGCTGACGTTCCTCATCCCGTTCGCGGACCGCATCCGGGCCAAGGTGGATCTGCGCGAGCGCGTGGTGTCGTTCCCGCCGCAGCCGGTGATCACCCAGGACAACCTGACTCTGTCCATCGACACGGTGGTGTACTTCCAGGTCACCAATCCGCAGGCCGCGGTGTACGAGATCAGCAACTACATCGTCGGTGTCGAGCAGCTGACCACCACCACGCTCCGCAACGTCGTCGGTGGCATGACTCTGGAAGAGACGCTGACGTCGCGGGACTCGATCAACGGGCAGCTACGGGGTGTGCTCGACGAGGCCACCGGCCGGTGGGGGCTTCGGGTCGCCCGAGTCGAGCTCAAGAGTATCGATCCGCCACCCTCGATTCAGGAGTCGATGGAAAAGCAGATGAAGGCGGACCGCGAGAAGCGGGCCACCATTCTGACCGCCGAGGGACACCGCGAGTCGGCCATCAAGACCGCCGAGGGCGACAAGCAGTCCCGGATCCTCGCCGCGGAGGGCGCCAAGCAGGCGTCGATCCTCACCGCCGAGGGGGAGCGGCAGTCCCGGATCTTGCGCGCGCAGGGTGAACGGGCGGCCAAATACCTTCAGGCGCAGGGTCAGGCGAAGGCCATCGAGAAGGTGTTCGCCGCGATCAAGGCGGGAAAACCGACCCCTGAGCTGCTCGCGTACCAGTATCTGCAGACGCTGCCGCAGATGGCGCAGGGCGACGCGAACAAGGTGTGGTTGGTGCCCAGCGACTTCGGTGACGCGCTCAAGGGATTCGCGAAGACCCTCGGAGCTCAGGGCCAGGACGGCGTGTTCCGGTACGAGCCGTCCACGGCGGACGAGGATCTACCGAAGCCGGAGGACGACTCCGACGAGGTCGCCGAGTGGTTCGAAACCAAGTCCGACCCGGCCATTGCCCGGGCGGTGCGCGCCGCAGAGGTGGAGGCGCGTCAGCCCGTCGACGGTCCGCTCACGAAGATTGGTGGGGCCGAGGAGCATTCGCTCGGGCCGAGTGCGGCGCCAGGACAGCTTCCGCCGCCGGTGCCGCCGCAGGATCGGTGACCTCGGGCGGGCCGGACCCCGGGGTGTCGCTCAGCCCGATGCGGGTATGCAGCCACCGCAGCGGGCGCGGCGCCCACCAGTTCAGGTCGCCGGCGATCTGCATGAACGCCGGTACCAGGACACCGCGGATCAGTGTGGCATCGACGATGATGGCGAGCGCGGTGCCGATCCCGAACATCTGCATGAACGACAGGCCGGTGGAGAACGACAGCAGCGTCACCGTGAGCAGTGCCGCCGCGCTGCTGACGATGCGACCGACGCGGCCGAGTCCCTCGATGGTCGCCTCGGTTGTACTCGCGCCGGCGTCATGGGCTTCCTTGATGCGGCTGAGTAGGAAAATCTCATAGTCCACGGACAGCGCGAAGGCGATGCAGCACAACAGCACCACCATGCCGATGTTCAATGGGGCGGGCGTCGCGCCGGTGAGCCAGGCGAGGTGGCCGTCCTGGAACACCCACACCATCGCACCCACGACGGCCGACAGTGTGAACACGTTGAGCACCAACGCCTTCAGCGGCAGGATGACGCTTCCGGTGAACAAGAACAGCAGCACGAAAGTCGCGACCGCCATCAGACCGATGGCCAGAGGTAGCCGGTCCATGATGGCGGTGCGACTGTCGATGAGCGTGGCGGTGGGTCCGCCTACCGCAAGGTCGTCTCCGGTTACCGCGGGCAGGTCTCTGATCGCGCGGACCAGGTCCTGCGCGGCCTCCGACTGGGCGCCGACCGAGGGCTGCACGAGCAGGAAACCGGCCTCTCCCGCTGCGAACCGAGCGCTCTCAGGTCCCGGGCCGAGGACCAGATCCCCCTTCTCGTAGCGGCCGAACACGCCGTCGACCCGGGCGACGTCGGTCATGGTGGAGATCTCCCGGGCGAGTGGCCCGAGGGACCTTCCGTCCTGCGGGGTCGGCACCGTCACGGCGTCGGCGCCGGCGGAATAGTTCTCTCGGATGTCGACGGTGACCTGGCGGGCCGCCGACCCGCTGGGCAGGGCGCGCTCGTCCGGTGTCGCATACTGCGCGTGGAGGAACGGGATTCCCAGCACCAGCAGGAGTGCGACGACGGGAAGCGCTGTCCGCACCGGTCTACGGGTGACCGCAGCCGCGGTTCGCCGCCAGAACAGCGAGTCGGATGCCGGTGTCTTCTTCCGTCGGAGCACCGTCAGCCGGTCCACCCGGGTTCCGAGCACAGCGAGCAGCGCGGGTAACACCACGACGGCGCCCAGCGCCGCAACGGCGACCACCGCCATCGCGGCCAGACCGACCGATCGCAGGAAGTAGGTGGGGAACACCAGCATTCCGGTCATCGCGACCATGACTGTCGCGGCGCTGAACACGATGGTGCGCCCGGCGGTCGTCACCGTGTCGACGACCGCTTCCTGGGGATCGCGGCCGGCGGCTCGTTCTTCACGGAACCGGGAGACCAGGAGCAATCCGAAGTCGATCGCCAGGCCCAGCCCGAACGCGGTGGCCACGGTGAGCGCGTACACCGAGACATCGGTGATCTGGGCGAGACCGAAGAGCACCACCATCGTCGCGAGGATCGAGATGATACCCAGGGTCAACGGCAGGAGCGCGGCCACCACGCTGCCGAACGCCACCACGAGCAGGACGAGTGTTGCCGGGACGGCGATCGATTCGGCCAGGAGGAGATCGTCGGCGACCTGCTGCTCGATGGCGTCGGTCAGGCCCAGCTTGCCGCCGGCGACCACCTCGATCGCGGGGTCGTCGGACGGCAATGCCTCGACGAGCGTGTGGGTGCGCCGCGCCGCCTGCTCCGGGTTACCCCCGACGTGCAGCAGCAACAGAGCCGAGCGTCCGTCGGTGCTGCGGAGCTCGGGGGAATTCGCTACCCAGTAGGAGGCCACTTCGGTGATGTCCGGTTCCGACGTGATCGACCGTCGCAATTGTTGTGCGGCTGCGGCGACGTCCGGGGTGTTCACGTCGCCGCTGCGCGCCGTGACCTGGAGCACCAGATTCGGACTCGCGGTGCCGAACTCCGCCTCGAGGAATCGCTCCGCTTGCGCAGACTCGGAGCCTGGGTCGTCGAAACCGCCCACTTTCAGGTGCTCGGACACCCCCGCCCCGAAAATTGCGGACAGTACGAGGAGGGCGACCGCGACTGCCAGGACGCGGCGCGGGAAGGACACGATGAGGGTGGCGAGGCGCCTCAGCACGACGCTACCGCTTCGTCACGGCCGGTCACCGGGGCGTAGCGCCGCAGCAACGGCCGCAGCAGACGGAACAGCTGTTCGGGGGACTGCGTGAGGTAGAAGTGGTCGCCCGCGAGAATCTGCACTTCGCACGGCTGTGTGGTGTGACGGTTCCAGGCGTGCAGGTCGTGTTCGTTGACGAGCGGATCGGCGTCCGCCCCGAAGAGATGCATCGGGCATTCGAGCGGCGGGTCACCGGGGTCGACGTAGTTGCAGCAGACGCGCAGATCGTCGCGCACCACCGGAAGCCAGTGCCGCACCCAATCGGGCCAGTCCAGGAACTCGGCCGGAACACCACCCACATCGCGAAGGAACTGGATCAAGGTGGTGTCGTCCAGGCTGTCGACCGGTGGGAACGGTGCGGGAAGGTGCGGCGCCCCGTATCCCGACAGCAGCAGGGCCCTGGGCAGGAGACGATGCCGGGATCGACGCCGGCAGGCCAGCCGATAGGCCACGAGCGCGCCCAGGCTGTGTCCGAAGAAGAGGTGCGGAACCGTCAGGGCGTCGTCGAGTTCGGACTCCAGGTCGGTGAGGAGGGACTCGAGGTCGACGAATCGAGTTTCTCCGGCGCGGCCCTCCCGGCCGGGCAGCTGCACGGGCCACACCGAGGCGTAGGGATGCAGTGCACGATGCCAGGGGCGGTACATCGACGACCCGCCACCGGCGTGATGGAAGCAGAACAGGCGTAGTGCCGCGTCGGCCCCGGGCTGGTCGAGATAGCGGCTGTGCATGGCACTAGTCGCCGTCCCGGAGTGCAGCGAGTTCTTCGGCCAGAGTTTTCACCGTGTAGCGGATCTGGTCCTCGGAGTGGCACGAGGTGACAAAGAATCTCAGCCGCGCCAGGTCCTCGGGTACGGCGGGATAGAGAATGGGGTTCACGTTGATTCCGCGCTCCAGCAGCCTGTTCGACAACTTCAGCGTTTTCAGCGAGTCACCGACGATGCAGGGAATGACAGGCGTGTCCCGCGTGTCACCGGTATCGATGCCGGCCTCGGTGGCCAGTGA
Source organism: Rhodococcus sp. USK13 (assembly GCF_018343855.1). NCBI lineage: Bacteria > Bacillati > Actinomycetota > Actinomycetes > Mycobacteriales > Nocardiaceae > Rhodococcus > Rhodococcus sp. USK13. The sequence goes on from NZ_CP069242.1 coordinate 4,264,195, forward strand.
GAGGAACAGCTGCGCATTGTGTCGCAGCAGGTCGAGCACCTCCGGCTGGGCGCGCATCTGACGAATCGCGGCCAGTGATGCCGCGGCATTCATGGGTGTCATGCCGACGCTGTAGACGAAGCCGGGGGTGGTGTATTTGAGGAACTGGATCAGCTCGGAACTCCCGGCTACGTATCCGCCGCAGCCGGCCAGGGCTTTCGACATGGTGCCGGACCACAACTCGACATCACCGCGGTCGACACCGAAATGTTCGCCGATACCGCCGCCGGTTGCCCCGAGCACCCCGATGCTGTGCGCCTCGTCGATCATCATCAGCGCCTGATGCTTCTTCTTCACCGCGATCATGGCGGGAAGGTCGGGGATATCGCCGTCCTGGCTGTACACGCCCTCGATGAGGATGAGGACCCGCCGGTACTGCGGCCGGATCGCGGTGAGCAGGGCGTCGAGCGCATCATGGTCGTTGTGCGGGAACGGGCGGCGGGTGGCGCCGGACAGTGTGCAGCCCTGCAGGATGCTGTCGTGCGCCAGGCTGTCGTGAATGACGAGGTCGCCTTCACCGACGAGGTGCCCGATCACGGTCACGTTGGTGGCGTGCCCACTGACCAGGACGATGGCGTCCTCGGTGCCGAGTAGTGCGGCGAGTTCGGTCTCGAGCTCGCGGTGGACCGGCTTGTCGCCGGAGAGCAGCCGGCTGGCCGAGCACGAACTGCCGTAGCAGGCGACGGCGTCCTGTACGGCGGCGACCACGGCGGGATGGCCGGACATGCCGAGGTAGTTGTAGCTGGAGAAGTTGAGAACTTCGTTCCCGCCGATGATCGAAGTGTCGCGGGTGACCCCGTCGTTGATCAGGAAGTACGGGTTGGTGACGCCGAACCCTTCGGTCATGGTCAGGCGCTCGGAAAGTGCCTTGACCTCGGGAAAGTCGGAGATGCGGTACTCGGGCCGGACCATGCGGGGGGCGGTTGCGGGGCCCGCCGACGCCACCGCAAGTTCGGGGGTCGGGGCAGCGGCCGGCGACGTTGCCGGTTGCAACTGCGTGGTCACGTGGTCGATCAGGTCGCCGAGGGTCGTCGAGGGCGAGAACCACTCCGGGTCGATGACCAGTTCCGGGAAGGTTCGCCTCAGCCCACTGAAGAGGTCGGCGACCATGATCGAGTCGAATCCGAGGTCGCCGACGATGGTGTGTGCGGTCCGCAACGACCCGGCCGGGAACCCGCTGACACGCGCCGCCTCGCCGCGGATTCCCTCGGCAATCTCTCCGGAAACGCGTTCGCGGGTGGCGGTGTCGGCGTGGGGTGTCGTCCATGCGGGCGTCGAGATGTCGGCGCCGTTATGAGCGAAGGCGGCGAGGACGGCGGCCTGCTCCCGGAACAGTGCAATCAGGTGCTCCATGGTGGAGTCCTCGGCTTTCGGTGCGTCGGTGATCGGCGTGGTGGGCGGTTGAGCGTCGGCCGCCTCGGTCGCTGTGGTCGCCCCGACAGTGGTGGAAACCGACGTCCAGAAGCGGGCGGTGGTTGCGAAGGAGTAGCCGGGCAGTCGTCGGCGCACACGCGCGCCCGGTTCGTAGAGCGCATCCCAGTTCGGGTCGACACCGTCCCGGTACAGGGCAGCGACGGTGTCGGTGAGCTCGTGACCGGTGGCCGCCGGGCCGGGGCACGGTAGGAGGTACTTCGCGGCGAGTTCGGGATGAGCGCGGGTGAGGATCGGCGCCAGGACCCGTGCGGGTCCCACCTCGATCAGATGCGTCGGTTCGGACGCCACCGCGGCAGTGGCCGCGTCCGCGAACTTCACGGTCGCCTCGATGTGGTCGGTCCAATAGGTGGCATCCATCGGTTCGTCCACGTCGAGTAGCCGTCCGTGCACGGTGGAGAAGATCGGGATGGTCGGTGTCCGGTAGGTGCAGCCGGCCGCGACCTCGGCGAAGGCGTCCGACACGGGCCTCATCAGCGGCGAATGGAACGCGTGGGAGACGGCGAGAGGCCGGACCGCGAAACCCTTCCCGGCCAGACACTTTCGGATCACCTCGAGTGCGCCCGCCGACCCGGACAGCACCAGGTCCCGTGGCCCGTTCACCGCTGCCAGCGCGACCGACGGTTCACCGGCGAGGAGATCGGCGACCTCCTCCCGGGCGGCGCGCACGGCCAGCATCGCACCGCCCTCGGGCAACTGCTGCATGAGCCGCCCCCGGGCGGTGATGAGGCGGCACGCGTCGTCCAGGTCGAAAACGCCGGCCAACGCCGCGGCCGCGTATTCGCCGACGCTGTGGCCGACCAGCCACGCGGGCTCGATGCCGATCTCGGCGAGCACTCGCGCCAGCGCGTACTCCACGGCGAAGAGAGCGGGCTGCGCGAACTCGGTTCGACGGATGTCGTCGTCACCGGCGTCGAGCAGCAGCGCGCGGACCGATCGGCCCAGATGCGGTGCCATCTGCTCGTCCACGTCCGCCAAGGCGAGTCGGTACGCCGCGGACTGCTCGTGCAGCTGACGCGACATTCCCGGGTACTGTGCGCCCTGACCGGTGAAGAGCCAGCCGGTGCTCACCGGCCGTGCGGTTCCGGACGACACCTCGAGCAGGCCGGGGTCGGTCGTAAGCTTGCGCAGGGCGGACACGGCCTCGTCGCGGTCCTGTACGGGCACCGCAAGGCGGTGGCGTCCGGAGGCTTTCACCCGGTTGGAGGTCCAGCACACCCTGGCCAGTTCGGTAGCGGGGCGGGTGGCGAGATGGTCGGCGAGGACGGCGGCGTTGCGTCGCAGGCCCTCGCTGTTGTTCGACGCCAGGGTGAGTACGCCGCCGCCGACGACGCCCACCGGGACGGTCTCGTCGGCGGGCGCGGCGGCCAGGAGCAGGTGGGCGTTGGTGCCGCCGAGCCCGAAGCTGCTGACCGCACCGTAGACGTCGCCGTCGGGCAGGCTCATCGGCTCCTTTGCGAGACGGAGCCCGTTGTCGGCCAGTCGAAGTCGAGGGTTCTCGTCCTCCGCGCAGCGGGTGGGCGGTACCACACGGTGGTGCAGGGCCAGCGCTGCTTTGATCACCCCGGCCACCCCGGCCGCACCCTCCGTATGGCCGAGGTTGCCCTTGATCGATCCGATCGCGCACGGCTGCCGGCGGGGAACGCCGTGGAGGTGACCGAGTGCCTTGATCTCGATCATGTCGCCGAGCACGGTTCCGGTGCCGTGCGCTTCGACGAACGCGACGCGGTCCGGCGTCACCCCGCCGCGCCGATAGGTTTCGCCGATGACCTGCTGTTGGGCCCACCGGTTGGGTGCGGTGATTCCGTTGCTGCGGCCGTCGTTGTTGACCGCGCTCGCCTTGATCACCGCGTAGATCGGCAACCGCTCGGCCTGCGCGTCCTCGAGGCGGCGCAGCACGAGCACGGCGGCACCTTCACCCCGGCCGATACCGTTCGCCTTGGCGCTGAACGGTTTGCATCGTCCGTCCGGCGCCGACAGCCCGGCCTGGGTGTAGAAGACGTTCAAGGCGGGGGTGAGGGCGATATTGACGCCGCCTGCGAGCGCTTGTTCGCACTCGCCGGCGCGTAACGCCGCGCAGGCCAGGTGGACGGCGACCAGGGACGACGAACACGCGGTGTCGACCGCGATACTCGGGCCCTCGAGGTCCAGTTGATACGAGATTCGATTTGCGGTCATGAAGTAGCCGTTGCCACTTCCGAGTTGCGGCGTGATCCGCGAGAGGTCGCTCATCTGCAGATTCCACTCGTTGGCCATTACGCCGACGAATACGCCGGTGTTCGAACCGGCTTGGCCCCGCGGATCCAGGGTGGCGTCCTCGAGGGCACGCCACGCCGTCTGCAGGAGCAGGCGTTGCTGCGGGTCCATCGCCTGGGCCTCGCGGGGGGCGATGCCGAAGAACTCGTGATCGAAAGCGTCTGCGTCGCTGAGGAATCCGCCGCTACGATTGTTGATCGCGCCCGGTCCACCCGCTTCGTTGTAGAAGTCGTTCGCGTGCCATCGGTCTTCGGGGACGTCGACGATTCCGTCGCCGCCGGCCATCAGCAGCCTCCAGAGCGCGTCGGCGTCCGTTGCCTGCGGGAATCGGCAGTCGAGGCCGACGATGGCGATGTCGGTCATGCGGCCCTCTCGTACCGGTCCTCGACTTCGGTGGTGATGAAGACAGCCATCTCGGCGATGGTGGGGTAGTCGAATACCACAGTGGGGTCCAGTTCGAGCTCCCACTGGTCTTCGATCTCGCCGCACAGGCTCACCGCAGACACCGATTCGATTCCCAGCTCGGCGAGCGGGATGTCTGGGTCGACATTGTGCACCGGCTGCTCTGTATAGAATGCCACCCTTCGGGTGAGCCAGTCGATAGCCGGGGTGAGGTCGCGGGTGGGGTTCACGAAAGCAGGCATGGGGACGTTTCCTTGTCGGCGAGGGTGGGGGTGGAGGTCAGGCGTGTGCAGGTGTGGCGGTTCGGCTGCGGAGGCCCTGGACCGCCGGATCGATTTCTTCGTGCAGCACCGCATCCACCCTGTTCTCGAGGAACGACGCGCGCATCGATCGGCGTTGAACCTTTCCGCTGGTGGTGCGGTGCACCCCGTGCCGATCTACCAGGACGACGCTCGGCGCCGGCACGTCGAAGGCCCGGGCGACGGAGAGTTTGATCTTTCGGGCGAGGTCCGTGATCGTCACGGTGTCGTTCGCTCCGTGACCCTGATCGAGCAACCCGGTCTTGACCTCGTGGATCACCAGGAGGCGCTCGTGGCGTCCGGTGTCCATGGAGAACACCACTCCGGCCGATCCGGTGAGGGCTGGATGCAGTTCGCGCACCGCCTCCTCGATGTCCTGGGGGTACAGGTTGCGTCCGTTGACGATCAGCAGGTCCTTGAGCCGGCCCGTGACAAAGATTTCACCGCCGACGGAAGCGCCGAGGTCACCGGTGCGCAGGAACGGCCCGTCCCCGCCGAGGGTGGTGGCGTGGAACTTCTCCTCGGTGTCCGCGGGTCGATTCCAATAGCCGGCGGTGACGCTGCCACCGCGGATCCACAGTTCCCCGACCCGGCCCTCGGGCAGCTCGTCGGTGGTGTCCGGATCGACGACGCGAATGTCCACACCGAATGCGCGGCCGCTGCTCACCAGTCGGGTGCCACCGGCCATCGGGGTGAGCTCGTTGCGCTCGAGTGCGGCCGGGTCGACGTCGAGGTATACCGGCGGGCTGCCCACGGCTCCGGCGGTGGCGAGCAACGTCACCTCGGCCATTCCGTAAGCCGGGAAGAACGCGTCCGCCCGGAACCCGTAGGGCCGGAGCCGGTCGAGGACGGCCTCGAGGGTACGGGGGCGGATCGGTTCTGCCCCATTGAGAGCGACCCGCACCGAGGAGAGGTCCAGGCCGGTCAACTGGTCGTCGGGAATCCGGCGGGCGAGAAGGTCGTACGCGAAGTTCGGGCCGACGGTGATGTCGGCGCGGTAGCGATCGATCAACTGCAACCAGCGCACCGGGCGCTTGAGGAAGGTCATCGGCGACATGAAGGCAAGGTTGCTGCCGGCGTAGAGGGGGAGCAGCAGCATGCCGATCAGCCCCATGTCGTGGAAGTGTGGAAGCCAGCCCACAACGCTGCCTGCGTCGCCGTCCCTGATGGCCGCAGACATGGCCTCGATCATGGCCGCGGCGTTGTGCAGGAGGTTCCCGTGGGTCACCATCACGCCCTTGGGCTCACTGGTGGATCCCGAGGTGTACTGGAGTAAGGCGAGGGTGTCGCCGTCCAGTTCGGGCATCTGCCACTCGTCGGGGTCGCCGAGTTCGGCGGCGTCGGTCGACGCGACGGCGACCGTGCCGGTGAGTCCGGAGTCGCCGATCCACGCCGTCAGCAGTTCTTCGATCGCGGACGTGGTGAGCACCAGACCGACGTCGGCGTCCTCGAACATCGTGGCCACCCGCGCCATGCTGCGGGCGTCGTGCGGCACGGGGGCAGGTACGGCGACGACACCGGCGTACAGGCAGCCGAGGAATGCGCGAAGGAAGTCGATGCCGTCGACGTACAGCAGCATCACCGGGCGGTGGGCCTCGGGCCGCGTCGACAACCACGACGCGATCGCCCGCGCATCCTGGTCCAACTGGCGGTAGGTGAGAACCTCTTCGACGAGTTCGCGGCCGACCTCGCGATGGTAGGTGTAGGAGCGTTCCTCACCGTAGGTGGCGGCCTGAGCTCGAACGTGTGACACGAAGTCGGAATGCACGTGATCTTCTCCCTCGAAGTGGACGATTCCTACTCTCGTCCGCATCGCCGGGGGATTCCATCAACCCCAGGGGTGGAATCACCCCCACCTCCGGTTGGTCTCGCGTCACCGTGGGATGGGCAGTGTCACCGGGCATTTGAGTGCCTCGAGAGGTTGATCGTTCTGTGCCGCAGGGCTTTTCGGTGAGGCCCAGGGCTAGGTGATGAGCGCCCGCCCGACGCCGCACACGGCGATGGCCCAGAGCACGCTGGTGAACGTGCCGATGATGAACTGCTCGGAGGCGTGTGGTTCGCGCAGTTCGGGGTAGCGGGCCAAGCTTTTGACGGCCAGGACCACGGCGATACCCTCCGGCCACCCGGCGAGGATCGCGGCGGCGACGGCGGCACGCTCGAGCAGTCCGATCACCCGACCGCCTCGCAATGGGCCCGCCTCGGGCCGGGGGTCGTCACCGGAATCGGGCTGGCGCCGGGCGATCCTGAAGGCGGCGAGCACCATCGGCGCCCCGCCGGTGGTGGCCGCTGCTGCACACAGCACGAGCGTCGCACCCAGTGCGAAACCCTTCACCGGTGTGGTGGCGGAGCCGGCGACCGCGGCCACGGCGAGGGCGGCAAGCCCGACGAGTGGGGCCGCCCACTGAGACACCCAGCGGGGAACGCGCTGTGTGGCAAGCACCAACGGTGCCAGCGCCGCGACGCCGAGGGCGAGGAGCGCGACCGCCGTCATGAATCCGCCTTCTGTAGGAGTCGTTCGGCCAGTCGGCGGCCTGCCGTCTCCACCTGCCACCCCGCGGTGGCGAGGCGTTGTGAGACGGCCTGCTTGCTGATGCCGAGTGTTTTAGCCGCCTCCGTCTGGGTGAGCCCGCGCCGCATCTGCGCGACAGCTTCGCGGCCTTCGTCGGTACGGCGGGTGAGGAGAACGGCGACGAGGGTGAGTGCGGTGTCGGCGTCCGCGGACAAGTCGGTGTCGGAACCCTCCACCGCAACCCGGCCCGGGGCACTTTTCGCCCGCTCGACGGCGACGCGGGCGAGTTCGAACGCCGGTCCTCGGCCGGCCCGCGTCTCGTCGGGAAGCGGTTCTTCCACGGCGCCGGCACCGATGCCGATGCTCCAGTGTTCGCGACCGACGAGGTCGAGGGCGAGAGCCACCACGGTCCCGGGATCTGCCACGACCGCCTGCATCTCGTCGCCGGCCGTGCGCTGAAACGGGCGGACGAGGCGGTGATCGCCGAGTTCGGCGATCAGGTCGCCGACACGGTCGACGTCGCGGCGACTTCCGCGCTGGTCGACGGTGAGGACGAACATTCGTCAAGGCTAGAACCTGGAAACCTGTCTGTCAAGACTCGTAACTTGACATCGCGCGTTCAAGGATGAGGGATAGACACACCCTCGGTCAGCGGCAACTCCTCGGCATCGGATCGATCGAGGGGACGCCGAGAATCGACGATCAACCCGAGAATGCCGACGACGACGCACACACCGGACAGCAGGAGGAGGGCTGGATTCGTCTCGCCGCTCAGGGCGTCCCCGAGAACCACGATCCCCACCGTTCCGGGGAGGATGCCCACGACCGTGGCGAGCACGTAGGGGAGCAGCCGGATGGAGGAGACGCCGCTGCAGTAGTTGACCACGGAGAACGGGACGAATGCGATCAGCCGGAGAGAGCCGACGGCGAGCCACCCCCGTCGGGCGATCCGCTCGTCCACCCGCCGGATCGTCGGGCTGGAGATGCGTTGCCACACGACGTCCCGGCCGATGGCGCGCACCAGATACAGAGCCAGCACCGCGCTGACCGTTGCGGCCGCGACAGTGATCGCGATGCCGAGCCAGGCCCCGAACAGCAACCCGGCACTCAAGGTGAACACGGTGCGGGGGAACGGGAATATCGTCACCAGCGCATGCGCGACGAAGAAGACCAGCGGAAAGGCCGGGCCCACCGACTGCGCCCATTCCCGGATCTGCAGAACGGACGGATGGGGTGCCACCACCGCGACGACCACCAGCACGATTGCCAGTGCGGCGACGCCGATGACCCTGCGGTTCCCCAGGCGTCTCTTCACAGGGCACCAGGCTACCCGGCCGGACCGCGAAGGGTCGTGCGAGGAAAACAGTCGAGAGCACGGTCGTAGCGGAAGCCGTCCCATCCGGACACCGCCGCCACGCAGGCGCGACCCCGGCCCGCGGGGCGAGAATTCGGGCCAGCGCGGCGGCGGCCATCCTCCTACGATGGAGTAGTTCGCTGCGGAAAACGATCTCCCCTGACGGGCACGGTCAGCCGATAGAACCGATGAATGGCGGTGCCCTGGGCGCCGAACTATTCCGGCGTCATGCTCATGACCTGAGGTTATCCATCATGTGGTGATCCTCACGATAGGAGAGCGGAGTCTGCGGCTAGCATCACACCAACACAACATATTGATCGATCGCTCATCAGGGCCATGCAGGGAGAGGAAGCGGACACCGTGTCATTAGCTTCAGAAACCGAGGAAGCTGCGCGGGCATATACCGACTGGCAGCGCTCCGTGGCGGGAGTCCTCGCGAAATCGCGGCGAGTCGACGCGGCAGACCTCGGTCCGGAACCCGAGAAGCTCCTCGAGACCACCACCTACGACGGTGTGACCGTCGCGCCGCTCTACAGCCCCCGGGACGAGCGTCCCGAGCAGCCGCTTCCCGGCGCATTCCCTTACGTTCGGGGCGTCGACGCCACTCGGGACGTCAACTCCGGCTGGCTCGTCAGCGCCCGATTCGGTGCGGGCGCCGATCCGGCGGACGTCAACCGGTCCATCCTCGACGCCTTGGAAAACGGGGTCAGCGCGGTCTGGCTCACCGTCGGTGAGAACACGCTGCCCGTCAGGTCGCTGGAGACGGCGCTCGACGGCGTGCTGCTCGACCTCGCCCCGCTCACCCTCGATGCCGGAACCGAGGTGACAGCCGCGGCCCGTGCATTGTTCGCCCTGCTCGAGGCGCGTGCGTCCGCCGGTGACGGCGTCACCGATCGCACCACGGTGCGCGTCCACCTCGGTGCGGCGCCGCTGACGAGTGCCTTCGCCGGTGTGACGGATATCGATCTCGGTGACGCGGTGGCACTGGCCACCGAGGCGTCGACCCGACCGGAACAGGTGCGCGCGATCACCGTGGACGGCACCGTCTTCCACGACGCGGGCGCCTCCGACTCGGAGGAGCTCGGTGCGTCCGTCGCCGCCGGGCTCGAGTACCTGCGGGCGCTCACCGCGGGTGGGCTGCCGATCGGAAAAGCGTTCGGCCAGATCGATTTCCGGTTTGCGGCGACCGATGACCAGTTCCAGACCATCGCCAAGTTCCGCGCCGCCCGGTTGGTGTGGGCCCGGATCGCCCAGGTATGCGGTGCCTCCGACTTCGGCGGCGCGCCGCAGCATGCGGTCACGTCCGCCGCGATGATGTCGCAGCGTGATCCGTGGGTGAACATGCTCCGCACCACCCTCGCCGCGTTCGGCGCCGGGGTGGGCGGTGCCGACGCGGTGACGGTGTTGCCGTTCGATGCCGCGCTGCCCGCGGGGGCGCTGGGGGTCTCGCAGACCTTCGCCGATCGGATCGCCCGCAACACCCAGTTGTTGCTGCTCGAGGAATCGCACCTCGGCCGCGTGCTCGACCCCGCCGCCGGATCGTGGTACGTCGAGGATCTCACGCAGCGGATCGCGGAGAAGGCGTGGGAATTCTTCCAGCAGATCGAGTCGGCCGGCGGATATCTCGCGGGCCTGGACGCCGGACAGATCACCGAGCGAATCAACTCGACGCGGGCGCAACGCGAATCGGACATCGCACACCGCAAGACCGCGGTCACCGGGGTCAACGAGTATCCCAATCTGGAGGAGGCGCCACTGCCTCCCGGTGCCGCGGACACCGGACGGGTGGCGCGATACGCCGCCGCCTTCGAACGGCTCCGCGACCGCTCCGACAGCTATCTGGCGGCCCACGGGGTCCGGCCCACCGCGTTCCTGGCTCCGCTCGGACCGGTCGCCGAACACAACGTGCGCACCACCTTCAGCACGAACCTGCTGGCATCGGGTGGCATCGCCGCAGTCAATCCCGGACCCCTCGCGGTCGGTGACGGCAGCATCGCGGCCGCAGCGGCACAGTCCGGGGCCGGTATCGCGGTGATCTGCGGTACCGACAAGCGGTACACCGCCGACGCCGCGGCCGCGGTCGAGGAACTGCGCGCTGCGGGTGTGGGCACCGTTCTCCTGGCGGGTCCGGAGAAGGTCGTTGCCGACGTGGACGGGGCAGCCCGTCCCGACGGATTCGTCACAGCACGCATCGATGCAGTCTCGGTCCTGTCCGATCTGCTCGACATCATCGAGAGCGCGGGGAACACCTCGGGCGACACAGGGAGCAAGAAGTGACTACTCGCGAGGTCAAGCACACGATCGGCAGCTTCGCCGACGTGCCGCTGGAGGATCCTCAGTTTCCGCAGCCGGCCGCACCGACCGCGGAACAGACGGACGCATTGATCGCCGCCGCCGCGGCGGCGAACCACTACACCCCGGAACAGGTGGTGTGGTCCACGCCCGAGGGAATCGACGTCAAACCGGTCTACACCAAGGCCGACCGCGACGCCGCCGAGTCCGAGGGTTACCCGGTGGGCAGCTTCCCCGGTGCCGCGCCGTTCGTGCGTGGGCCGTACCCCACCATGTACGTCAACCAGCCGTGGACCATCCGTCAGTACGCCGGATTCTCGACGGCCGCCGAGTCCAACGCCTTCTACCGCCGCAACCTTGCGGCGGGGCAGAAGGGTCTGTCGGTGGCGTTCGACCTGGCCACCCACCGCGGCTACGACTCCGACCACCCGCGCGTCGCCGGTGACGTGGGCATGGCCGGTGTGGCCATCGACTCGATCCTCGACATGCGGCAGCTGTTCGACCACATTCCCCTCGACAGCGTCAGTGTGTCGATGACCATGAACGGTGCCGTTCTGCCGATCCTGGCCCTGTATGTGGTGGCGGCGGAGGAGCAGGGTGTCGCTCCGGAACAGCTGGCCGGAACCATTCAGAACGACATTCTGAAAGAGTTCATGGTCCGCAACACCTACATCTATCCGCCGAAGCCGTCGATGCGCATCATCTCGGACATCTTCGCGTACACCAGCACGAAGATGCCGCGGTTCAACTCCATCTCCATTTCCGGGTACCACATCCAGGAGGCAGGTGCCACAGCCGATCTGGAGCTGGCGTACACGCTCGCCGACGGTGTCGAATACCTCCGCGCCGGGCTCGACGCCGGCATGGAGATCGACAAGTTCGCGCCGCGGTTGTCGTTTTTCTGGGCCATCGGCATGAACTTCTTCATGGAGGTCGCCAAGCTGCGGGCCGGTCGTCTCCTGTGGAGTGAACTGGTTGCCCAGTTCGAGCCGAAGTCGGCGAAATCGCTGTCGCTGCGCACACATTCGCAGACATCGGGTTGGTCGCTCACCGCCCAGGACGTCTACAACAATGTGGCCCGCACCTGCGTCGAGGCCATGGCCGCTACGCAGGGGCACACCCAGTCTCTGCACACCAACGCACTCGACGAGGCGCTGGCGCTGCCGACGGACTTCTCCGCCCGCATCGCCCGCAACACCCAGTTGTTGTTGCAGCAGGAATCGGGGACGGTCCGCCCGATCGACCCGTGGGGCGGCTCCCATTACGTCGAGTGGCTCACTCACGAGCTGGCGAACCGCGCCCGGGCGCACATCGCCGAGGTCGAAGAGGCCGGCGGTATGGCGCAGGCCATCAGCGAGGGCATCCCGAAACTGCGCATCGAAGAGGCCGCCGCCCGCACTCAGGCGCGCATCGATTCCGGTCGTCAGCCGGTGATCGGTGTCAACAAGTACCGGGCCGAAGAGGATCAGAAGATCGAGGTCCTCAAGGTCGAGAATTCGCGGGTCCGCAAGGAGCAGCTCGAGAAGCTCGCACGCCTGCGTGAGGAACGCGACCCCGTCGCGGTGCAGGCGGCACTCGCCGAGCTCACCCGCGCCGCTGCCTCGTCGGAGGGCGGCATGGAGAACAACCTGCTCGCGCTCGCCATCGACGCTGCCCGTGCGCACGCCACCGTCGGCGAGATCTCCGACGCACTCGAGACGGTGTTCGGACGTCACCAGGCCGAGATCCGCACCATCAGCGGGGTGTACCGGGACGAGGCCGGGAAGGTGGACAACATCAGTAACGCAACGGAACTCGTCGAGAAGTTCGCCGAGGAGGAGGGCCGCCGCCCGCGTGTCCTCATCGCGAAGATGGGCCAGGACGGGCACGACCGCGGACAGAAGGTGATCGCCACCGCCTTCGCCGACATCGGCTTCGACGTGGACGTCGGACCGCTGTTCCAGACCCCGGAAGAGGTCGCTAACCAGGCGGCCGACAACGACGTCCACGTGGTCGGTGTGTCGTCGTTGGCTGCAGGTCACCTCACCTTGGTGCCTGCACTGCGGGATGCGCTCGCGGCGGTGGGGCGTCCCGACATCATGATCGTGGTCGGCGGTGTCATTCCGCCCGGCGACTTCGACGAGCTCTACCAGGCGGGCGCCGCCGCGATCTTCCCGCCCGGCACGGTGATCGCCGAGGCGGCCACCGGTCTGCTCGAGAAGCTGGCCGCCCAGCTCGGGCACGACCTGACGGGCACCCCGGAATAGCATGGGGCGCCCTCCAGTCGACATCGATGCCCTCGCCCAGACCGTGCGCGCCAACCAGCGCGCCGGCCTGGCGAAGGCCATCACGCTGGTCGAATCGACACGCACCGACCACCGGGAGGCGGCGCAGCGTCTGCTCCTCGAACTGCTTCCGGAGTCGGGCAACGCGCACCGGGTGGGTATCACCGGTGTGCCCGGCGTCGGCAAGTCGACGTTCATCGACGCACTGGGGATGTACCTGATCGGGAAAGGTCATCGGGTGGCGGTCCTCGCGGTGGATCCGTCGTCGACGCGCACCGGCGGGTCGATCCTCGGCGACAAGACCCGCATGGCGCGGCTGACCGTGGAGAAGGACGCCTACATCCGGCCGTCGCCGACCTCGGGCACCCTCGGCGGTGTCGCGAAGGCGACCCGGGAAACCATCGTGCTCCTCGAGGCAGCCGGTTTCGACGTCATTCTGGTCGAAACGGTCGGGGTCGGGCAGTCCGAGGTGACGGTTGCGAACATGGTCGACTGCTTCTGTTTCCTCACTCTCGCCCGGACCGGTGACCAGTTGCAGGGCATCAAGAAGGGTGTGCTCGAGCTCGCCGACCTCGTCGCCGTCAACAAGGCCGACGGCAAGCACGAACGCGAAGCGAAGGGAGCTGCCCGCGAATTGGCGGGTGCACTGCGGCTGATCTACCCCCACGACGCCATCTGGAAGCCGCCCGTCATCACGATGAGCGGTCTCGAAGGTGTCGGGCTCGAGGAGTTCTGGAACACCGTCCAGCATCACCGTGAGGTGCTCAGCGAGGCCGGACGATTCGAAGAGAACCGTCGTCGCCAGCAGGTCGACTGGACGTGGACCATGGTCCACGATCAGCTGCTACGTCGACTGGCATCGAACCCGCGGGTCAAGGACATTCGCGGGCAGGTCGAGCAACAAGTGCGTGACGGTTCCCTGACAGCGGCGCTGGCCGCGGCCCAGATCCTCGACGCCTTCGACGGTTCCGACGCCTCCGTGGAATGACCGGGCAGGTCACTCAGGGCTCTTCGCTCCTGCGATCACGTCTGCTTCGTATTCGTCGTGGCGGCGCAGCCAACTCATGGCGGGGTCGTCGCCGCGCCGGGGTTGTTGTTCCCAGTCCTCCTGCCGGCCGCGGGCGGTGAGGTCGAGCCACTGGTAGGTGCCGAGGAGCGTTTCGGTCGAGCGCGCGTAGCCGGAATAGGTGTGGAAAATTCGATCACCGTGGCGGAGGAAGGCGCTGACACCGTGCTCTTCGCCGGACCAGCCCTTCCAGGCGGGGTTCATCCGCTCCAGCTCGGCCTGATCCTTGTAGTTGTATTCCACCGGTGCGACCGCCGCGTCGAGGGTGACGTGGAAGTCGTAGTTGAAGTCGCTGCCGTGCGAGGAATACCAGGGGAGGGCCCAACCCATCCGCTGCCGGTAGCGCTCGAGCTCGAGCAGCGGTGCGCGTGACACGGCCGCGAACGAGGTGTCCCGGGCGTACAGGTGGCGGAGGTCGCCCACATTGTCCATCGTGAACGAACAGGACGGGCAACCTTCGTCGGCGTCGGGTTCGAACATGAAGTGGTAGATGAGGAGTTGACTGCGGCCGTCGAACAAGTCCTCGAGTTCGACCTTGCCGTGGGGACCGTCGAATACATACTCCTTGGTGATCTCGACCATGGGTAGCGCGCGTCGGGCGGCGTTGACCCGGTCGCGGTGTCGGGTCAGCTCCTTCTCCTGTGCGAGTAGCTCGCGCCGCGCGATGAGCCATTGCTCGCGGGTGGTGACCTGTGGATCGGACGCTGTCATCGTTCGTCTCCTCTCGTAGGACACACGTAATGGTCTCAGCCGGCACTCGGTTGCGGCTACCTCCAGAACTTCCACGAGACAGTCGGCCCCGCAGCTAGCATGCTTGCCAGAGGGTGTTCGTTGGGGATGGAGTCCAGCCGAGACCGATTTGTCGTGACGCCCCGGCGCTCTCGCGAAACCGTGTCTGGCTACCGATCATCACCTACCGGAGGTACACATGACATCTCCCATGGAGTCCGCCCCGCAACTGTCTACGCTCGCCGGGTCCTGGACTCTGGAACCTTCCGGACCTCGATCACCTTCCACACGAAGGGATTGTGGATCTTCGGGGTCACCGGCAGCTTCCACACCGTCGAGGGCACCGCAACGGTCGGTGACGACGGAGGTATCACCGGAAGGCTGGTAGTCGACGCCACCTCGCTGAATACCAAGAACGGTAAACGCGACGAGCACCTGCGCTCCGCAGACTTCTTCGATGTCCAGAACTACCCCACCATTGTCTTCACCGCGGCAGAATCGCGACCAGCCGATCCGGGACACGTACATCTCGACGGCGACCTGACCGTTCACGGGCAGACTCGACCGCTCACCGTGCCCGCAGAGGTTGTCGCCACCGACGACACCGCCACGGTCAGCGCCGAAATACTCCTCGACCGCAGCAACTGGGGCATGACCTACACGAAGAAGGGCTCGCGCCTCGCCACCCGTGTCGTGATCAACGCCGTCTTCGTCAAGTCCTGATTCACCGCGCCTTTCTCTCACTCGCGGGGCTACGCCCGTCACGTCGGCGGTCGACGAAAGGTGCCGTCGGAACTGGTCGGCGGTGAATCCGATTCCGGGCGTCTCGGCGCCTTTTCGGCGGATGCACCGATCGTGGACGCGAGTCGCCATAATCCGGCGGCGGCCAGAACGTGCCACAGCGCGTGTCCCTGAACGACACTGCTCGGCCGACAGATCGGCGTCCGGTCACCGAGGGCGCCGAGCAGGGCGCCGGACGCCAGAAGTACTGCCGCGACGACCGTCGCGCGCCGCAACTGCGGATGGACGCGCGCGCGTTCCATGCTCAGTCCGATAGCGAGCGCGGCGAGCATTGCCTGCACGATTGTGGATACAGTCGATCCGGCAGCCACGGTGGGAACCATCACGAGCGGCACAACGAGCCACCACCCGGGCGACAGCCGACGGCCGAACCTGTCGGACGCGGCCTCGGCGGCGACGTAGGCGAGCAGAGTTGCGATCGGCAAGTCGTGTGCGTAGGCCTGCCACGACGGGTTGGGTCCGTGCTGAACAAGTGACCCGGCACCGACGGCGACGACGAGCAGGCCGTAGATCACGGTCGGCGCACCGTTCCGACGGCGCGCGATCACCGCGACGCCGGCAACCACGAAGGCCAGGCTGGTGACAGCGGCCGCCGGCTGACCGATGAGACCTGTGCCTCTATAGAGCTCACAGGCATTCGCCAGCATCATGAATCGGAGGTCACCTTCCACGTTGTTCGGTCGACACCTGTTCTTCGAGGTTTCCAAAGGGATCTTCCGACCGCAATCGCATTGGCACCGAATTTGAGCATTCGTCCAACGAAGCGCGGTCCGAGGACGGGGGAGCGGTGATACTTGGTGTCATGCTTGTTCCCGGCGTGGCGCAACCAACGGAGAAATACCGGCCGCGCCGCATCGGCCGTCGCGCGTCTCTCTCCATTCTCTCGATCGTCGTGATCGGAGTGTTGACGGCGGGCGGGTGTGGACAACACCGCACGGAGCCTGGTGGGGAATCGCAGCAGGACGCGACGACCTCCACCACGAACCTCGTGCCTCAGGAGGTCCTGGTCGGGCTGGAAGTCGTTCAGAAGTATTTCCCGGAGATAGATCGACAGGCCACGACCAGTGCGAACGACAGTGCTGCCGGTGTCCCCGAGGCGACGAGAATGGTGATCTACGAAGGCGCTGACGGCAGGCGGGTCACCGTGTCTGTCGATCAGTATTCGATCCCCGACTCCGCATCGACCGCATTCGAGCAAGCGATCGACGAAAGCGAAGTGGTTCAGGGTTTCGTAGCGCTACCGACGCCATCCGGTGTGGGCGAGAAGGCGTTTGCCGGCGCCGTCACGCAGGGTGAAGAAACGCACATCGGATACGGCGCTCTCGCAGGCGAGTATGTCATCGGCGTGACCTCGGCCGGCTACCCGGCTAATGCCCGAGAACATCGGAAAATTGACTGATCTCACTCGTGACGCGGTCGAGAAGGCCGACACGGCATAAGCGCGGACGCCGGCATCTACCACTCCGATCAGGACTTGGTGTCGTACTCACCGCAACGTCGACGCCGTCGCGGCCACGGAGCGACGCCACTTGTTCTGCCGTCCGTCCCATGCAAGAGCGTTTCGGTATTCGCTGCAACTCGCCATCGACAGCCGGCCGACTTTACGGGGCGACCGGCAGATGCCTAGGCGTCGGGAGTGAGTACCGCCAGCTCTGCCAGGTGATGCAGCGAGTTGGTGAGGTGCTCGGGACCGAACGGCGGGAACTGGAGGTACTCCCGGATGTAGTGCGGCACCGCCGACCAATCGTAGATAAGCGTGACCTCGGTATCGGACGGACCGAGCGGCACCAGGTCGTAACGCCAGACCCAGCCGCCGAACTCCAGCTGACCGTCGTCCTTCTCCTGCCCGGTCCGCCAGGCAATGGCCCTCGGCGGGTCGAGCACCTGGACCTGGTTGGCCACTCTGTAGTCACCGTTCGGGTGGTTGGGGTGATACATGTCCATCCGAAAGATCTGCCCCACCTCGGTCAGCGGCGCCTGGTCGGCAGCGTCCTGCACCCAACCGGTGCCGTCGATCGCAGCATGGGTCCTCGGGTCGGCCAGCAGCGCGAACACCCTGGTGGCGGGAGCGGCAACAACCACGGTGGCGCAGACGTTCTCTCGGTCCACGGCGTTCACGCTCCTTGTCATCAGATCTCGAGCCTCCCACAGGTGCGGAAGGAACCTTCATCAATGCAGACTGCAAGACGAACCGGAATTCATCGGTCGGGTGGACGGAATAACGTCGCAGCGCGGACTTCCCGTGGGACAGAGCGTGATGAGTTTCGCCGAAAGTTCCAGTCTGTATCCACATGCCCGATCGACCGCACCCGAGGAGCGCATCATGACTGCCACCTACACCTTCGACGTCTTTTCCAGCCTCGACGGCTTCGGCGCCGCCAGCGGCAACTGGACCGGCTACTGGGGCAAGCAAGGCCCCGAGCTGCTCGACCACCGCCTCGCCTTGTACGGCACCGAGCAGCGGATGGTGTTCGGCGCCAACACTTACCGCGCGTTCGCGCAGATGTTGGCCTCGAGCACGGAAGAGTCCGAGGTTCGTGATCCATGGGTCACCCGGATGAGGAGTCTGCCGGCAACGGTGGTATCGACCACCCTGGAAGGACGGCTCGACTGGCCGGACGCGACTCTCGTGAGCGGTGACGCCGTCGACGTCGTCGCCCGGCTCAAGGAGGAGTCCGAGGTGCCGTTGCGCTCACACGGCAGTCTGTCGATGAACCGAGCGCTGATGGCCGCCGGTTTGGTCGACCGCGTCCAGGTGACGATCTTCCCCGTCATTACCGGTCAGACCGGGCTGGACCCGATATTCCAGGGTGCGGCCGACTTCGACCTCGAGCTGATCGAGAGCCGGACACTCGACGGCAACATCCAGGAGCTCATCTACCGGCCCACCCTGCATGCCTGAGAGGGTCAGCGGTCCACGCAGGAGTAGTACGGGGGTTCCCTGTCGGAATCATCGACGACGACCCGCGGGTCGGCCACGAGCCGATCGATCGCGTCCGAACCGGCTTGCGGACCAGGAGCTCGCCGAGCGCAGCTCCCTCGACGAGAATGCGTTTCTGGCGCTCGTCGGGAGCGAACGGTTGTCGAAGCCGGGCAGATGCCACGGTGACCGTAGTTCGGACGCTACCTGCCGGAAATCCTCGTCGCGAGGCTGGATACGATGTGGGACAGGGTGGGCGGTCAGGTTCGCCACACTGAAATAAACTTGTACCACGGCCCGCCCAGGTGAGTCGCAGTGAAATCATCGAACCCGGCGGGCACACCGCGCGGGCTGTACGCCCAACCGCTGCTCACCGTCAGTCCGAGTCCGCCGTCCTCGATGAAGTAGACCACGCCATCGTCGCCCGACATGGCGGTGCGAATATCGAACCGGCCGATCTCGAGATGGCTGTGGAGCGGCTCCGGATCTGCCAGCAACTCGAGCGCCACCCGCTCGAACTCTGCCCGGGTGTCGTCGAACGACGGCCGTGGTGCCAGCATCACCGTGACGACAGCGACGAGTAGGACCGCCGGCGCAGCCGCGATCCACCATGACCACCGCCGGTCTTGGCCGATGACATACAAGGTCTTCACTGCCCACACCGGCCCTAGGGCGGCGAGGATCAGCATCACCGCTGCACCGAACAATATCGGATCGGCCCAACTCGACGTGCCGTAGCGAGAGGGCCACCAGTCGTAGTAGATGCACACCAGGATCAGCAGTGAGGCAGCGGTCAGAGCCAGATGGATCGGTCCGGGAGGCTTGTTCGGCTTGACGCCACTCTGCGCGCGAACGGGCGGTCCGGCGGCACTGCTCATTGGTTCACGTTAGCCGTCGTCCGGCGTGGAAATGCGGCCGGAGCAATTAGGGAGAGAAGTAGAGGCCTTCGCGGCGATCAGTGGCCACCCCCTACCATTCTCCGGTGACCGATTACGACGATCTCGACATGTTCGGCGGCCTCGACGCCTCCACCCTGCCACCCCGCCAGCAGCGGATCCTGGCAACGATCCGGGACTGGGTGGCTGCACATGGATGCCCGCCGAGCACCCGGCAGATCGGGGATGCGGTGGGCCTGCGGTCGACGTCGTCGGTGTCCAAGAATCTGAAAAGTCTCGAGGAGAGGGGCTTTCTTCGCCGGGGTTCGGCCATGGCTCGGCAATTGGACGTGCGCCCGTTCCTCACCGAGACGAAGCAGGGTCGCTCGTCCGACAACAATGTGACGGTACCGGTGGTCGGCGACATCGCCGCCGGCGCACCGATCCTCGCGGAAGAGCACGCCGATGAGACACTGACACTCCCTCGCGAGCTCGTCGGCTCCGGCACCGTCTTCGGCTTGCGGGTGCGCGGCGAATCGATGATCGACGCCGCGATCTGCGATGGCGATGTCGTCGTGGTGCGCCGCCAGGACGAAGCCCACTCCGGCGAGATCGTCGCCGCGATGATTGATGGCGAGGCCACAGTCAAGGTGCTCCGGCGCCGCGACGGCCACGTCTTCCTCGAGCCCCGCAATTCCGCCTATGCCGCGATTGACGGTGACGACGGAGTCGTCCTGGGCAAGGTGGTATCGGTGATGCGCCGCATCTGAGGTTCGTGCAACTTGAACGATGCAACTCGTGGTGCCGGCTCGTCGCCTCGCACGTGAAAGGCGAGGCGACGAGATCGGCCACTGTGGTGACCAGGCAGCCTCAACTTTTGATGAGGTCGTCGATCTGGCCGATCGCCTGCGAGGCACCCTCGACCACGCCCATGTCGAGCACCTGCTGGAGACCTTCGGCAGTTGCGTAGGTGCTCACGTAGGTGGCGATGGTGCTGCCGTCCTCCTCACGGAAGGAGAAATCGTTGGTGGACACTGGCATTGATTCGATCGGGCTGAAATCCGCATCGGCGAATCCGTCGGTGAAGCTGAAGCCGGTCGGCTCATCGATGGAAATGATATTCCAGTAGCCCGCATGCTTGTCGCCCTCGGGGCCGGTCATGTAATAGGTGACCCGACCGCCCGGGGTGAACTCATGGTCGACCACTGTTGCCGGGTACGTCGGCGGACCCCAAATCTTCTCGAGCTGGCGAGGATCGGCATAGATCTGCCAGATTCGCTCCCGAGGCGCCGCGAACTCGGCGGTGATGGTCAGGGTCAGTGCATCGATGTCGTGGCTGACATTGGTGACAGGCATCGTTCATTCCTTCCGTTGAGGTTGCGTTGCGATCAGTTCGTCGATGCGTGCGATCCGCCCACGCCAGACTTGTTCCAGCTCGACGAGCATGGACGACACCGCGCGCACTGCTTCGACATCGCCCCTGGCGAGTTGTTCACGGCCACTGCGTCGTTTCACGAGTAAACCGGACTTCTCGAGGACTGCGACGTGCTTTTGTACCGCAGCGAAGCTCATGTCGTACTTCGCTGCGAGTGCCGAGACGGAATGCTCGCCGGCCAGTACGCGACGCATGATGTCGCGCCTCGTTCGGTCGGATAGCGCGTGGAACAGGGCATCGGCCTGATCCTCATCTCTTTCTGACACACTCGAAATATACAACCGATTGGTTGTATGTGCAAGGCGTGGTCGGTTCTCGGATGCGGGTAGGCGGGGGAGCGCCTTCCCATTTGCCGATCGGGGGCTTTCGCCGACGCGAGGCCGTGAAAGAGTGAGCCGTCCTGATCGCCGACCTCATCGCACTACCCGAACGATGTGGCACGGGGCTGGGAGCCAAACAACTCGAGCACCTCCAGGAACAAACCGGCCTTCGTGGCTGCGCCCAACTGCACCTGAACACCGGGCACTCCCGGCGTGCGGCTCACAAATCATTCTCGCGCAAAGGCTTCGACATAATTTGTCACCACCTGGCTTGGAACCCTCAGCGTTGACTCATGTCTTTACGGCATAGCGGAGGAAGACCATGCCGTTGCGGAACCGGCGTTCGTCGAGCAGTTCCAGCGAATGTCGGATGTCGTCCGGGAACATCCGCTTACCGCCACCGACCAGCATGGGCGCAAGGTACAGGTGGCACTCGTCGATCAGCCGTGCCTTCCATGCGGAGGCAGCAAGGGTGGCGCCGGACACGTTGAGGTCCTTCGCCGTAGTGGCCTTGAGGTCCCGCACCAGACCCGGGTCGAAGGTGCGTTCGATCCGCGTGCGTGTCGTGGAAACCGAGTCGAGACTACGCGAGAAGACGACTTTCTCGGCCGCCTGCCAAATCTGGGCGAACTCTGCGCTCATGGGTGACTGGGCGGCCACTGCCGGATCGTTCTCCCACCCAGTCATCATCTCGTACATAGTGCGGCCGTAGAGGTATGTCCCTACCTCCCGCTCGGCGACATTGATGAAGTCGAGTACTTCCTCGTCGGGGACGGCCCAATCGAAGGCGCCGGCACGGTCGGCGATGTAGCCGTCGAGCGACGCCAGGAACGAATAGATCAGCTTGCCCACGCGAGCAACGATAACGCCCACGAGCACGCGCAGCCGTCGTTCAGCCGAAACGCTCTGACTGAGAGACGAATTGGTCCGGAATTTTAGTGGGGCAACCAGGCCGACTTTGCGCGCGCGGACGGGTCGTTCCGCAGGCGGATTGGTGCTGAGGACGCCACGGGCGCGATCACTTCAGCGCAGGTACTCCGGGTCCGTCCAAGTCACCCAGCGCCGACTTGCGCCCCGATATCGCCAAGAGCAGGGAGAGTGCCGGGCCACAGACTTCTGGGCCATCACCGATCGTCACGTCGGCGTCGGTGGCCCGCAATCGGACGGGGGCAATGAGTTGTTTCGCCCCGCCCAGGGACACCGGGGTCCGCGCCTGGTAGTGCAACGACCTGACGACCGCCTCCGACGGATACGTCCGGTTGATGCCCAGCGGCCGTCGGATGTCTTCGCCATGGACGACCTCTTCCACCAGTCTGCTGTCGAGCGGTGCCGGCGGCGTCGACGTGTAGTTGGCTACCTGCTGAAGTCGGGCGAGCGTCTGCTGGGGTGTGGCGCCGCGTTCACGTTCGACGCCCTGGGCGTTCTGGCGATTGAAGTCGAAACGCGCTCGGACCATGTTCCGCACGATGCCGAGTCGGGTGGTCTTCGCGTTGTTGATGAGGTGTGCGGCGACGTCGTGCACGGTCCAGTCGCCGCACAGCGAGGGCAGGGCCCATTGGTCGTCGGTGAGGTGGGTGAGGTCATCGATCAGCGCCGCACGCTCCGCATGCACCATCGGCCAGACAGCATTCATGAAGACAGTCTGGCAAAGACTGTCCGTTCCCGGCTGGCCTGGGCCCGTCGCCGTCCTACCAACCGTCGTAGACGATCCCTGTCGAGATCGGGAAGTCTTCGCCGACGGGGGCATCCGCTGGGTGCCTGCCCGCAGTCTGCTGCACGACGACACGCTCTCCCGTCGATCGGGCTGTCGGGCTACTCATGATTTTCTACGGCCACGTTCAGCCAGATCACCTCGCTCACCGACGATGACGGCTCCGCAAACAACAGCGTCGTGCGACTCCACCTCGGTCTGATGCCCCGGCGGGCGGCAGGGGCCGCCCGCCGGCGAGATCGACTGGTCAGTGAAGGTCAGTGCGGGAGACCAATGCTGGGCCGTCCACGTGCTGCGTTCGAAGTCGATGACGGTTGTGACGATGAGGCATGAAGCCCCAGTTGCGGCGTCTGCTATTTCGATAGCCGTGCACCGTCGGGGGTGGTGGCGAAGACGTGGGCGTGGGAGGCGTCGATGCGGGCGTGCACGACCTGGCCTTTCTCCGGGGGGTTGCGCCAGTCGACTCGGGCCACGATTGGTTCGTGCCGTCGGCCCACCCGAGTGCGTCCGAAGATGAAGGCTTCCGAGCCGAGTTCTTCTACTACGTCGATCTCGATTTCGTGCCCGGAGTCGGCGAGTTCGATGTGCTCGGGTCGGATCCCGAGGACCACCTCGCGGCCTGCGGCCGCCAGCGTGTTCCTGGGCACCTGAATGAGCTGATCGCCGAAGCTGATTCCCCCATCGGTAACGGGTAGCGTGAACAAGTTCATCGAGGGAGAGCCCATAAATCCGGCGACGAACACGTTCACCGGGCGCCGGTACAACTCGCGGGGGCTCGCGCACTGCTGCAGGATTCCGCCCTTGAGCACGGCGACCCTGTCACCCATCGTCATCGCCTCGACCTGGTCGTGGGTGACGTAGACGGTGGTGGTGCCGAGACGCCGCTGCAACTGTGCGATCTGGGTGCGGGTTTGTACGCGCAGCTTGGCGTCGAGATTGGACAACGGCTCGTCCATGAGGAATACCTGTGGCTGGCGAACGATGGCTCGCCCCATGGCAACTCGCTGCCGCTGCCCACCCGACAGCGCCTTGGGTTTGCGGTCCAGATAGTCGCGGAGGTCGAGCATGTCGGCGGCTTCCCCGACCCGCCTGCGGATTTCAGACTTGTCTGTGCCGGCGAGTTTGAGGGCGAAACCCATGTTCTCGGCGACGCTCATGTGCGGGTAGAGCGCGTAGTTCTGGAAGACCATCGCGATGTCGCGGTCCTTGGGTTCGGAATTCGTGACGTCGCGGCCACCGATCAGGATCCGGCCGCCGTCGACCTCCTCGAGGCCGGCGAGCATCCGCAGCGACGTGGACTTGCCGCAGCCGGACGGGCCGACGAGAACAAGGAACTCGCCGTCCTCGATATGCAGGTCGAGTTGGTCGACCGCCGGGACGTCGGACCCGGGGAAGAGTCTGGTCGCGCGGTCATAGGTGATTGTTGCCATGAGAAATGAATCCCTCCACCGGCAGGAACGTGCCGGACGATCCGAGTGAGTGAGGTGGGTTGGTGCGCCTGTAGCGCGTGGGGTATGGGTGGTGTCAGGTCGCCGGTGTCGGACTTTCTGTGTCGGTGTGCGGTAAGTAGCTCGAGGACGTGATGGTGCCGAATTGCGGCCCGTCGGTGTTGTCGAATCCCCAGGTCATCCAGTTGCCGTTTCGTGTCCGCCGCATCTGCACCGCGTACAGGTCCGCGGTATCGACATTCGTCGCGTCGGTGACTTTCCACGGTCCGAGCAGGGACTGTCCCTCGGCGATCCAGGTCCCCGCATCGTGCCCCGCGTGAAGGCTGGTGTTCTTGGGTGCGCAGGAAAACAACAAAATCGGCTTCCCGTTGACGGTGTGCGCCTGCAGGACTTCCATCTCGCCGAACCCGGCTGGAGTCGAGAGTGGGGGTTCGATGCGCCAGTGGCTCAGGTCGTCGCTGGTCGCGTGGCCCACGACGGCGCGGCCCTCGGGGTCCCCGACATCGGCCCGGGCGGTGATCAGCATGTGCCACTGACCGGCATGTTCGAAGACATACGGATCGCGCCAGGCTTCGTCCGGCCAGGTGCCCTCGCCGAGGAGTTCGTACCAGCGGCTGTCGGCCTCGAGGACGAGGTCGGGGTCCTTGGTCCAGCTCAGCAAGTCGGTGGAGGTCGCCCGGCCGATGCGTTGTTTGAGGCCGTTCTCGGCCCGGCTCACCCCGGTGTAGAACATGCTCCAGAGCCCGTCCGCGCCGCGGACGACGGAGCCGGTCCAGGTGGCAAGGTCATCGAAGGCCGGGGCATCGGAGGGCGCCAGCGCGTCGGCGGTGAGGGTCCATGCCTCGCCGTCCGGAGACGTCGCGTGACCGATGGTCGCGCGGTAGTGGCGGCGTTCGCGGTCCTGGAGGGCGCGCGAGGCCCGGAGAAAGAACAGGTGGTAATCGGTGCCGTCGTCGGTCATCCAACTGTCCCAGACCCAGTGATCGGGAAGGGCGAGTCGCATCATGTCTCCTTGGGATGCCCGGGAACCGCGGGGCGGCTACCGGAAAGTTCGGGGTGTGGGTCGTCGGAAGAAGCCGCGAGTGACCGAGCGTGATCCGGTGCGGGTCCGGTGCTGCCGCGGACGACGAGTGTTGTCGGTGCGGTGACGGCGGTGGGGGCGTCACCGTCTGGAGTGGGGGCGAGTGTGTCGAGGACGAGTCGGGCGGCGATCTCGCCCTGTTCGCGGACGGATTGGTGCACGGTGGTGAGGTCGGTGAGTGCGGCGAGCGGATGGTCATCGATTCCGACCACGGAGACGTCCTCGGGAATCCGCAAGCCTCGGCGGCGCAGTGTTCGAATCGCTCCGAGGGCGAGTTCGTCGCTGTGCGCGAACACGGCGGTCGGGGGATCCTCCTGGGTGGCCTCGAGGATGTCGGCCATCGCCTCTGCGGCGTTGATGCCGCCCCAGTCGACGTCGCGGACGAGCGCGTGGTCCACAGGGATGCCCGCGGCGGTCAGTGCGTCGACATACGCCTCCGATCGACCGGAACGTGCCGGCCACCCGGGCTGATCGGGATCGTGGGCGGCGATCATGGCGATCCGCCGGTGGCCCAACTCCAGGAGGTGGTCGACGGCGAGCCGCCCGGCGTGGTAGTCGTCGATGCAGACGTAGGGGTAGTCGGCGTTCTGGCCGCCGGCGGCGACGATACCGACGCCCATCAGTGCGAGCCGTTCGCGTTCGCGCTGGTCCACTGGAAACGCGACCACCACGACTGCGTCGACCTTCCGCCGAGCGGGCAACCGGGTGAAGAAGTCCTGGCGATCCTCGGGGCCGCCGACCTGGTACAGCAACAGGTCGAAGTTTGCTGATGCGAGCACCCTCTCGATTCCATTGACCATCTCGCCGAAAAACCAGCGCTCGATGTGGGGAACGACCAACGCCACCCGCCGGGTCGGGCCACCGGCCAGGCGCACCGCGTCCGGGGAGATGACGTAATCGAGGCGGCGGGCGGTGGCGAGAACTTTCGCCTTCGTGGCCGCGGAGACGCCATACGAGTCGTTGAGGGCGCGTGAGGCTGTGGTCAGCGAGACCCCGGCTTCGCGGGCGACGTCACTGAGGCTCAAAGGTGCAGGTCGATCGGACACAAGGCTGATGGTAGCGCGAACGACCTTGATTTCGGAAGCGCTTCCGACATATGCTGCGGAAGCGCTTCCGAAATGTGATGCGCGTCTCAATGCGGAGGAGTTATGGACTCACACCACTCGACCCGGCCCCGGTGGGCGCGCAGGTTCGTCGCCCTAGCGGGCGCCGCGATGCTGCCGACTGTGGTGGCGTGCGCGCCGCCGGGCAGCGGCAACACCGTGACCGCACCGACCGACCCGATACCGGTGAATATCGACCTCGGCACCGACCCGATCGAGTTGACCTTGTACGACGGGGCAGGCTTGAAAAAGATCGATGAGGCGATGATCGCGGCGTTCACCGCACGCCATCCGAACGTGACCATCACGGCGCGCTACGACCCAGACGAGGTTCAGGCCGTCAACGCCCCGCGGGTGCTCGCGTCGGAGAATCCGCCGGACATCGCGCGGATCATCGCGCTGCCCGCCGCGGTGGCCAACCACCAGCTCACCGAACTCGATCCGTGGGCCGACGCCTACGGCTGGAACGAGCTACCGCAGGAGCAGATGGCCATGTACCGCGTCGGTGCGAACGGTGTGCGCGGCACCGGCCCGCAGTACACGATGGCCAGCGGGTTCACCCTGACGGGGCTCTACTACAACAAGGACCTCGCGACCCGCATCGGAATGACCTCACCGCCAACCACCGTCGAGCAATTCGAGCAGGCTCTGGCGTCGGCGAAGACTGCCGGACTGATCCCTGTCATGGCCGGTAACAAGAGCGCGCAGGTCACATTCCTGGTGCAGATGATGCTGAACACCGCCCTCGGCCAGGACACGGTCAACGACTGGGTCTTCAACGCTCCCGGCGCCACCCTCGACACCCCCGGCGGGGTCGACGCGGCTGCGGTCGTTGCCGATTGGGCGGCGAAGGGCTACTTCCCCAGCGACACCAACGGCACCGACGCCACCACCGCCGCCGGACGGTTCGCCGCCGGCGAAGCACTGTTCTACGTCTCCGGGAACTGGGATGCCGCGACCCTGCAGACGAAGATGGGCGAAAACGTTGGCTTCACCCTCCCACCCGCGCCTGCCGGGGCACCCGCCCTTGCCATGTCCGACCCGGTGTCGAACTTCGCGATTCCCGCGGGGTCGGACGACAAGAATGCCGCAGCGGCCTTCCTGAACTTCCTCCGCTCCGACGCCGGCCGGCAGGTCGCGGTCGACGCCGGCTTCGCCCCGTCCGGCACCGGCGAAGTCCCGGCCACCACACCCGGCTCGCTGGGTTCCCAGATCCAGGTGGCCTTCAGCAGGTTGGTCGCCTCCGGCGGTCAGGTGCAGTTCGTCCAGAACGCCACCAACGGCATGTCTGGCACCTGGTTACCGCAGGTCCAGATGCTCGTCGCCGGACGAACGACGCCCGACGAGATGATGGCCGCCGTCCAATCCGCCTACGAGCAGGACCTCCTGAGATGACCTCCACAGCACATACCCCCCAGGCAGCCCCTGCCGGGGCGTTCCCGCACCGTACAGCAACCCGGGCAAGGCGGGGCTCCCACGCCAAACGGGCACTGACCGGATGGCTGTTCGTCCTGCCCGCCGCGACGGTGTACACCGTCTTCGTGCTCCGTCCGCTCCTGACTACCATCTGGTACTCCCTCTACAACTGGGATGGGATATCTGTCGGCAGCTGGGTAGGGCTGGGCAACTACCGCCGCGTACTCACCGACCCGCAACTGCTGTCCTCGATCGGGCACGCGTTCTTCCTCATCGCATTCTTCACCGTCCTCCCGGTGATCGGCGGCCTTCTCGTCGCCGCTCTGCTCCAGGAAATCCGCATCCGCGGCCTCGGAACCCTTACCCGCACCATGCTTTTCCTGCCGCAGATCATCCCTGGCGCGGCCGCGGCCGTTGCCTGGGTATGGATGTTCTCGAGCAACGGCACCGTGAACCAACTGCTCTCCGCCGTCGGTCTGGGCGGACTCACCCGCTCCTGGCTCGGCGACTTCGACTGGGCACTGCCCGCTGTCGGGATCATCGGCACCTGGCTGGGACTCGGCTTCTGCACCATCCTGCTCATGGCGGGCATCGGCAAAATCGACATCTCGATCTACGAAGCCGCCCGGATAGACGGCGCCGGCTTCTTCAGCACCTTCCGATACGTCACTGTTCCCGCCCTCCGGGCCGAAATCGGCGTCTGCGTCACCGTCACCATCATCGCCGCTCTCGCCAGCTTCGACATCGTGTTCATGTCCACCCAGGGCGGACCCGGCTACGCGACCACCGTTCCCGGTGTCCTCGTCTACCAACTCGGTTTCACCGAATCCCGGGTCGGCCTCGCCAGTGCGCTCGCCGTCGTCCTTACCGGGCTGATTCTGCTGGTGATCCTGCCGATCCAGCGATTCTTCAGAGAGAAATGAGCATGAAAACCTCCGTTCGTGAACGCATACCCGGACTTGTTCTGCTGTTCGGCACCATGATCTTCTCGATCCTGCCGTTACTCAGCATGCTGACGGCGGCACTGCAGCCCCAGGGCACCGTCCCACTCGGGCTGTCGTGGCCGGCGAACCCGCAATGGCACAACTTCCTCGACGCCTGGCGCGTCGCCGAGGTGACCCCCCTTCTGGTCTCGAGCATCATCCTCGTCGGCGGCGTGGTCCCGGTCGCAGCTCTGTTCGCCGCCATGGCCGGTTACGCGCTCGGGCAGCTGAAGATCCCCGGCGGCACCGTCGTCTTTCTGCTCCTGCTGCTCGGGTTGACCCTCCCGAAGGAAGCAACGATCGTTCCCCTCTACTACCAGCTGCGCGAGATGAACCTGCTCAATACCCGACTCGGACTCATCCTGGTGCTGATCGGCACGTTCATGCCGTTCGCCGTCTTCTGGATGCGTGCCCATTTCCTGTCGATGCCGAAAGAGCTCACCGAGGCCGCAGACCTCGACGGGGCGGGCCCTTGGCAGGCCTTCCGGCACATCCAAATTCCGCTCGCCGTCCCGGCGCTGGCCTCACTGTGCCTACTGCTGTTCCTGTGGACCTGGAACACCTTCCTCCAAGCCATCGTCCTCATCGACGACCCCAGCAAACGCACCATGGCGGGCGCACTGCAGAACTTCGTCGGCCAATACTCCACCGACGTCGTCCTCCTCAACGCTGGATCGCTATTGATCATGGCACCAACTGTCGTGGTGTTCCTGCTGTTTCAGCGCCACTTCGTCAAGGCGATGATCGCAGGCGCCGTGAAGGGCTGACCGCCTCCGGATTTCGAACGCCCACTTTCACACACACCTTCAGGGGAAACCATGCCCACAACACGTCAGTGGTGGCACGACGCCGTCATCTACCAGGTGTACCTGCGCAGCTTCGCCGACGCCAACGGAGACGGGATCGGAGACATCAAAGGCCTCCAGGACCGCTTGCCCTATCTCGTCGACCTCGGCATCGACGCCGTATGGATCACCCCCTGGTACCGATCACCGATGGCGGACGGCGGCTACGACATCGCCGACTTCCGCGACATCGACCCGCTCTTCGGCACCCTCGACGACGCCGACACCCTGGTAACCGCCGCCCACGCCGCCGGACTCCGCGTCATCATCGACCTTCCCGCCAACCACACCTCCGACATGCACCCCTGGTTCCAGGACGCCCTGCACACCGCTCCCTATTCCCGAGAGCGCGCCCGGTACTTCTTCCGCGACGGGCGCGGCGACGAGGGCGAACTTCCTCCGAACGACTGGATCAGCGCCTTCGGCGGACCGGCATGGACCCGCACCACCAGACCCGACGGACAACCTGGCCAGTGGTACCTGCACCTGTTCGCACCCGAACAACCCGACCTCGACTGGACCAACCCTGAGGTCCGCTCCGAATTCACCGACATCCTGCGGTTCTGGTTCGACCGCGGCGTCGACGGCATGCGCATCGACGCCGTATCGGCCATGGCCAAGGTCCCCGGACTCCCGGACGCGGGCCACCCGCCCGGAGCCCGATTCGAATCCAGCACTTGGGTCGACAACCCACACTGGGACGTCGACGAACTGCACAGCATCCTGCGCGAATTCCGCATCATCGCCGACACATACGGGCCCGACCGCATGTTCGTCGCCGAAGCGATCGTCCGCAGCCCCGAGCGCCTCGCCCGCTACGTGCGCCCGGACGAACTGCACACCGCCTTCAACTTCGACTTTCCCCGAGCGGGCTGGAACCCGGCAGCGCTACGCGAGGCCATCGACCGCAGCCGCAACGCGCTCCGCGAGGTCGGCGCGCCCGCCACCTGGGTGCTGTCGAGCCACGACGAGACCCGCCACCTCACCCGATTCGGACGCGCCGACACCAGCACCTTGCCCATGACCCTGATCGCCGGCACCGACTCCGACCTCGTTCTCGGCACCCGACGCGCCCGCGCCGCAGCACTTCTCATGCTCTCCCTGCCCGGCGGCGCCTACCTCTACCAGGGCGAAGAACTCGGCCTCGAGGAAGTTACCGATCTCCCCGAAGAGCTGCTGCAGGACCCCACCTGGGAACGCTCCGGGCACACCATCCGCGGCCGCGACGGATGCCGGGTCCCGCTGCCGTGGCACGGTGACCTCCCACCCTTCGGATTCAACAACAGCGGGACCCAACCGTGGCTTCCGCAGCCAGACATCTGGAAATCGAAGACGGTTGCCGCCGAATCCAACGACCCCGACTCGATGCTCACCCTCTACCGCACCGCACTTCACTACCGCCGCACCCTGCCCGCCCTACGCGGCGACTGCTTCGCCTGGCTACCCATGCCCACCGATGTCCTCGCCTTCGACCGCGGGCCGTCGTTTCGGTGCGTCGTGAACCTGTCTCGACAACCGCTTGCAATCGATCCGGACACCACCGTCCTGCTCGCCTCCGCCGACCTGACCGATGTCGGCTATCTGCCACCGGACACCGCCGTCTGGCTGCGCACACACCGATAGGGCGGTGACGCGACCACACCACCGAAGAACGTGTCGGGCAGAGACAGCCCGAGACCGGACCAGGAAGGACCCGCGGTGAACCCACACCCCCGACCACACCCATCCACCAACCAGCCCCACGACACGGTGGCCGACAATCGCCATAATCACAGCACGCGCCGCCATCGTCGATGGCCGATCAGCTCAGCGTCACCACCACCGCTCGATCGGGAGGTTGAAGAGATCCTCCGCTTCGCCCGAATCTGGGCGCCATATGGTGGAGCCCCCGCCGAGGAGACATTCCACCACTTCGGCATGTCGACATCACGTTTCGTCGACAAACTGTGGGAAATCCTTCGTGGTCGCCGACGCCGCCCGTATGACGCAGACCAACTCGCCGCCGCCTTTCCGCCGCCCGCCACTCGGACAACGGCACGCCCGGAAAGACATCCCAGACGGTGACGAGCAAACACAAACTGGCACAACGGCATACAACTCGTCGAACTAGGCGCCCTCATTTTGCCCAGCGATCACCTCGACCTTCCAGGGCGGACGGAGACCGCACGTCCCATAGCCACCGGGGCAGCAGCACTTCAGCCACCTCGACGAACCGTTTATCCGACGAAAGGGACCTTCCCGTGATTGTTGTGGCGGATGCGCCGCCAACTCCGCGACTCAACGCCAGTCATCGATCACCTACGTGTCTGTACGGTTGTAGCCGGATTCGTTGGGGACGATGCATCGCCACAACCTGCAGTCCGGTCCGGTAACCGCGGTTGATCATGCGTCCGTAGGCGTAGGTGCGGGGAGGTTCATCCCCGCGTACACCCGATCGGTCAGCGCCCGGCACAACGCCAGGCATTCGGGGCTATCCCGGCGGGGACCGTGGCATACGTCGACGGCGGCGTGCCGCCCGGTCCGGCCACGCGCTTGCCCATCACGGCCGTGAGGAACCGTGGCCAAAAGCCGTACCGGTGATACAACTCCAGATGCTTCGGGCTGTGGGCAAATGTGAAGAGGCCGACATGGCGGGTATCCCACGCCTCGAATCGGCCCATGATCGGGTCCATCAGGTGTCGGCCGACTCTGTGGTCCCATAGATCCACGCTTTTCGTAGGGTGCGCGACGGTCACCCTCGGGTACCTGTCGCAGCTACCGGTTGTGCCGCAGGCTTGCTGCAGCGTCCACATGGCCGCCGAACCTACGGAGCCAACACATGATCCCCACCATCACCGTCCGTACCGCCGCCAACACCTCCTCCTCACGCTGGCGTCGAGTCGCGGCGAGCGCCCTGATCGCCACCGCCGCGACAGTCGGCTCGATGGCCGTGACCGCGCCCGCCGCCCAGGCAGCAACATTCCAGGAAACATGCGTCGCCCATCCCGGGGCATATGCCAGTGGGGCGGTGCTCGGCGTTCACGCGACTAAGAAGGTCGGCAACAACCGGGAAGAATCCTGCAAGGTGTACGACGCATCAAACAGGCTGCTCGGTACCGCGTACCAGACCACTTACGGGTTCTACGGAACGCCGTCGCAGGTAAGACCACCGGCTCAGTCGGCTCGTTGATCAACTGAGCGCGACCGCGACAGCCTTTGGTCGATGTCCGCGACACCCGGGCCGGACACGGGCGCTGTCGGCTGCTGTCAGCGTTCACCACCGCTGAGCTGACCGTCCGAGCTGAGCAATCCGGCCGTATGCCCCTCTCTTCCTCAGTGATTCGTTTTTGCCAAACGCTGAGCGGGCATGTTCACCGAATCCGGGTCGCTGAGACTCGATCCGGAAGCGGATCCGCTTCGTGGGTGTGCCCACCATGATCGGTGCGGGCATCATCCGGTCTGTCGTGCGGTCCGGGCATTTGCGCGCTAGTCTGCTGTGGTTTCGAGAAGGGCCTTGAGATTCCGGAGGTTCGCGGCGAATTCTCGGCGGAGGCTGGCCGCGACCAGCGGGTCACCGAGTTTGAAGAGGCCTTTCTGCTCCATCTGCATGCGGCATGTCAATCGGGTTCCCTCGGCAGTCGTATTGATCAGATACTCCGCCTCGAAACGACTTGGTCCCGAAGCCCCAGTGAAGGTGACCTTCGTGTTCGGTTCATAGTGCACGTACTCGTTCGTCAGCTCGAGCTTCCGCCCCATGAATTTGCGGACAACAACATGCTTGGTACCCACCCCCGGCGGTCCTTCTGTAACTCGGCGGACCTCCGACAGTCCCTCTTGCCATCGGGGAGCGTTGGTCTGGTCCGCTACAAAGGTGAACACTTCGCCGATCGGACGCGCGATAACGATGCTGTCCTCAACCTCGATCATGACGGCCTCCTGTGCGACCTCGCACCGTCGTGACATCAACTGGGCGAGGTGATGATGACCAGTGTCTTGCACCCTACTCGAGGAACCTCGTGGCACGACACCTCGACGAGGGGCACTCGCAAAGGGGAGATATCGAGCAGACTGCCTCGTCGGTGCTGGCCCGGACCGATCTCGTTGATGGCCGGAATCACCAAACTCCGGCCATCAACGTACGGTGCAGTGTGCTGGGTTACTTGACCATCACGCTCCCGGTGAAGAAGAACGGCGCCGCATTACCGAAGCAGAACACGGTGGCATTGCCTTTCGCGAAACCGCTGAGCTTTCCGAGTCCCGCCCCTAACCCACCGGTCTTGAAATTGAAGGCTGAGTCGAACCCGAAACAGGTCGGTACTGCGGTGGCGGTACCCGCCCCGAATACCATCGCCGGAGCGATCACGGCCGACGCCACAGTCGTCGGCACTGCCATCTTCTTCATCGTGCCCACCTGGTCTCGCACATTGCCGACTCTGGGCGAGCGAGTAACGACCCCGAAGTTTCCATCGGGGCGTTCCCAGTCGCATGACATTCTCGAATTTCCCTGTAGACACGAGATCAAACACATATTCACTGTTTCCGGAACCGCGTATTTGCGCGCCTTCAGCTAGTCGGACGTCCAGTAAATCTGGGCGAGTGTTCAAGAAAATTACTTCGAGTGTATTTGCCGAAAGGTGAAACGTCCGGGACTGCTGATGGCGATAGACGCAATAGGTTGGGGATCCACAGAGAACAACGTTCAACAGAAAGAGGTGACCCGATATGGGTTCTGCAGGAATTGACTTCAGTGTGGCTATCGACGCGTTCCTCAAGTTCCTGAGCATCGCGCTCGGGATCGACATCGGCGTGGGCTGACCAGGGATATCGAACGTACCCGAGCGTTTCGGCGCCTCGGAGTCTCCGGGGCGCCGAAACTCGTGTGCCCTAGACATTGCGCGCGTAGCTCGAGGATTGGAATAGCCGCGTACTGAACAAACGCCCATATCAATGGGATGCAAGAGCGGAATGGATTTGGACAACTGATCAATTTATCGAAGCAACCCCAAAGTCGTCGACCGTCGGCCTCAGACCCTCGCGTCGACGGATACTGGTACTCCATTGCTCGAGCGATATCTCACGTAAACGGAACGACCCACAAAAATGATGGGCCGACCGATTGGCTCCGAAATCGCCGACTGTGACGGGCGCCCGAATACGAGGAAGGTCGAGTTCGGTATGAACATGTTTTGGGTGATCGCGGTCCTCGAGGCCACGCTGTTCGTGGTCGCTGTGTCTCTTGCTGCCGCGGTCACCGCGGATGCGATCTCTCGACGCAGGCACGGGTCGGACGGCGTCGAGACTGCGACTGCACGCTCGAAGCCCCCGCTACTGACCATCGAGGTGGTCGACCGCGTTCGGGACTGGCACCGAGTCGCGGTACGGGCATTTGCGGTCTGCATCACTGGCTCTGTTCTCGTGGTCGCGGCCGTCGGGATGCTGCTGATCGTGGGATAAAACTTCTGGCGCATCACGCCGACAGCCGTCGGAATCCGACGGATTGACGCTATTCAGCACGTCGCACTGCACATCATGACTGGTGTGACAGGTGCCACAACTGATTGACTTCGGCGAGCCGAAGATTTCTACTTAGCTCCCACAAACAAAGGGCAGCCTTAGCTACACCTGCGAACCGGTCGGGAGGAGTCGCGTGGCCACATCGGAATACCGTTTCTCGAAGGCGGCGCTACCACACCTGCGACCGGGCCCTTTCGTCGGCAGTCTGATCGTCTTTGCCACTGCAGCGCCCGAGCTTTGCGAGGTCTGACAGGAATCTCCTGACAGACCTTCCCATCACGGATTGGCGTCCGGGGCAGCGAGCGCCGACAACCGCACCCAGCGATGCGCGGGCGCTGTTGCGTAACTTCTCACTAGAACCGGATCCCGATGTACACCACCTCCTACGACCCGGCCGACGAGGCCGAGTCACCCACCGTGATCTCACCGGTCACCCCGATCGCCCCCCGACGGCTCCGCACCGACACTGTCTCTTGGGGACCGCTGCACGGCATGCCCCCGCGCGCACGCAAGCGCCTGCTGCCGATTCCGCCGGGCGAGCCGGCGAAACCGCTGGTACTGCACGATTCGTGGGCGATCGTGGGCGCAGCCGCGGTAGTCGCGTCGGCGGTGGTGGCCGCGTCGGTGTGGGTCTCCACGCATATCGACGTCGACCCAGTCCTCCACACTGCGGCGTTGTTCGTCCACCTCGCATCGCTCGTGCTGGGGTTCGGCGGGGTCCTGATCGCCGACTATCTGGTGCTGGTGTGGATTTCTGGCCGATCCACGCTCGCCGAAGCCATCCGGGGCGCGGAACGACTGCACCTGCCGATCTGGCTCGGTCTCGCCGGTCTCATCGGCAGCGGAGCGTTCCTCGAACCGAACCTGAACTCTGCGCTCACCCAGACGAAAGTCGTCCTGGTGTTGGTGCTGACCGTCAACGGCCTGCAGGCGCTGATTCTGAGTGGCCGCATTGCGCACAGCAACGCCCCGCACCTACCCCCGCAGCTGACCGTGTGGGGCGCGGCGACGGCGATGATTTCGCAGGTCTGCTGGTGGGGCGCCGTCTGGATCGGTTTCTGGAACGCCGAACACTGATCCCACTCTCACTGATCAGCACCTCCACTGATCAGCCCCACTTACCGCTCGATTGCTCTTTCCGCTCACCCCCTTGTAAGAAAGGCACCACTTGATGACCACGTCCTCCTTCCGTAGCGGGGTGGCTTGCGCCGCCCTGCTCGTCACGGCGATAGCCTCGGCGACTGCCTGCGCTCCGGCGCAATCAGCGGACGTGGCGGCACAATCCGGACACGAAAACCGGTACACCACGGCGACGTTGGCTGCGAATGCCGACTCGCACGGTGCGCCCCTCGTGCTCGATGACATGGTCAACGCGTGGGGTCTCGCGATCCGCCCCCAGGGCGCCGGCGGGCACTTCTGGGTCGGCGCCGGCGGCGCCTCGTTCGAGTTCGTGGGTGATGTGACAGCCTCACCCGTCCCGGCGCTGCGCACGTTGCATCAAGACGAAATGCGGAAGGTCACCGTCCCCGGCGCAGACTCCGACACCTCCGACGCCGGTGGCGGGAAGACCACCGGTGTCGTGTTCAATCCCGCGCCCTTGACCTCTGACAGCTTCGTCGTCTCTGGCCAGCCCGTCGAGGTGGACGGCCACCAGCAGATGTTGGCGGGGTCGTCACGGTTTCTGTTCGCGACCGATTCCGGTCGTCTCTCGGCTTGGACCGAGCAGGGCGCCGACGGCCGGATCGTTCGGCACGACGGACCCGCGCTGGAAATGTTCAACGGCGAGCCGCAGGGCATGAACTTCTTCGGTCTGGCCCTCGCCCCGGGCCGCGACGACACCCTGTGGGCGGCCGATTTCGGGGTCGACCCGCAGATCCGGCAGTTCGACAAGACTTGGCATCCGGTCGTGACCGAAGGGTTCGCGAATCCTTTCGCCACGGGAGAGCTGATCGACCCAGCCGACCCGGGCCGGGGAAGGCATGCACGCCCCGGCGATCCGGCGCCGTTCAACATCGTTGCTCTCGGTGACCGCGTTTTCGTCACCTATGCAGTGACCAAGTCCGCCGAGGGATCGCCCGACGCAACAGAATTCGATGCGGGCGAGGAAGATTCGCTCGACGCTGAGCAAGAAGCCGCGTCCGGTGACCGGCCCGATCGGGGCAAGGTCGCCGAGTTCGATGCGGCCGGCACCCTCGTGCGTGTTCTCGACGACGGTGGGCGCCTCAATGCGCCGTGGGGAATCGCCCTCGCACCCGCCGACTTCGGTGATCTCGGCGGCACGATTCTCGTCGGCAACTTCGGCGGTGCCGGCCACATCGCCGCCTTCGACGATGCCACCGGTGCGTTCGTCGACTACGTCCGCGACGAGGCCGGTACGGTTCTCGGCATCGAGGGGCTGTGGGGGTTGCTGTTCGGAAACGGTGAGAGTCTCGGCGACAGCGACTCGCTGTACTACACGGCCGGACCGGCGGACGAGCGGGACGGTATCTTCGGCCGCCTGCGCGCTGCGAACTGAACGGTCTGGACCATGACACGAGGCCTCGGACTGAGCATCGGGTCTGCACGGGCTATCGCAGTGAGCCTGAGCGAAGACGGCACGTCGACGGTGTCGCGTCGCTCCACCTTGACGTTCGGTATCCAGTCGACGGTGCGACTGGGTGACGATCCTGGCGAGGGGGTGGTAGTGGAGTTCGCGCACCGCCCCGGCGAGGTGC
The DNA here is from genome assembly GCF_018343855.1 of Rhodococcus sp. USK13. NCBI lineage: Bacteria > Bacillati > Actinomycetota > Actinomycetes > Mycobacteriales > Nocardiaceae > Rhodococcus > Rhodococcus sp. USK13. The sequence continues at coordinate 4,301,984 of NZ_CP069242.1, forward strand.
TCGTTGCAGGAGACGGCTACCGCTACACGGGGGAGGATCTGATTGCCGCCGCCGCCTACTGCCTCGTGGCCGAGGCGAATCCGCCGGAGGACGTCCCCATTGTGCTCACCACTGCGGCGGCGCACCCTCGAAGCGCCAGGAACACGATTCGAACAGCGTTGGACCGTGCCGGGCTGGGCCGAGTCGGACTGGTCGCCGAACCCGTCGCCGCCGTTGCGTGCCTCGAGTTCGAACGCGGCCCACTCGGTGACGGTCTCGCCCTTGTCTGCAACGTCGACGCCGGCAGCCTGGACCTCACCGTCGTGGCGATCGGCACGGCGTGGAGGTCCGACCCCATCGTCGGGCGTCCGCTGCGGTTCGACGAGCATTGTGCGACACCACCCGTCACCAATGACCAAATTCCGACCCTAGAACTCGTCGCCGACTGTCTATCCATGGCCGAAGTGACCTGCGACGACCTCGACGTCATCGTCGTGTCCGGCGAGTCGGCCGCCGATCCCACAGTGATGCAGTCACTTTCGCAGTTCGGTAGGCCGATCCTCTCCTGTCCCGAGCCTGGCAGCATGGCCGCTCGGGGGGCGGCCGCTCTCGCAGCGGCGTCGTCCATGGACGATGTTCCCGCAGCGACGAGCCTCGGGAACCCGTGGCCCCGGCGGGTAGCGATCGCCTCGGTCGCAGCTGCCGTCGTGCTCGCTATGCCGTTGTTCACCCGGGGATCGGAACGAGATCCAGTCATCACCACCGCGACCAGTGGCGCACCCGGTCTCGGCGTACGGTTGGTCGAGCAGAGTGCACGACCCCACGTGCCGCCCCGGCGCATGACCCGCGACGCACCATCCCCTCCTGCCGCAGTGGAGGAATCCGTGCTGCCGGAACAGGGATTCGCGGCGGTTGTCCCGATCATCGTCCGCGCACCGGTCGCGGTAGTCCCCGCCGCCCTTGCTGCCTCTGCAGACCCCCACCACCCTGACTCCGACAGCACGACCAGCACCGCGGCGGCGGCACCGCCGAGACCGCCAGGGCGTGAATCATCGTTCGGCCCGAAGCCGGCGCCGCATCCAGAGCAGCCGGTCGACCCCGATCCGACCACGCAACAGCCCGAACCCGATCCGACCGCAGCACCGGAAACACCGGAACCCAGCCCCACCGACGAGAGCGAACCGGATGCCGAGACCGCGGCACCGTCGACCCCCTGACACCCACTCGGCGTATGCGAGAAGGCGGAGGCATAGGGCTGCTCCGGGCGGACGCCGCCGCTCGATATTGCGGTGAACCCCGATCGCCGCTCAGAATTGGAAGTGCCAGGAATTCTGCTTTACCTATGGTTCCCTGCGTTTGCCAGGGCGAAGGTCCGTCGCATCGTGGGTGCCGCCACAACGACGTGGGAGGACGATGATGTCCGGTCTCATCCGTAAGAGTCTCGATTCACCCGAGGAAACCCGCCCCTTCGAGGATGACAAGGGCAAACTCGAACTCGTCAACGTCCCTTCCGGCGCTGTGGGTAGGGCCACCTTCCAGCCCGGCTGGCAGTGGTCCAAGCACGTCAAACCGATAGCAAAGACAGACAGCTGTCAAGCGGCTCACATGGGTTATGTCATCTCGGGTCGCATGAAGATCGTCATGGACGACGGCGAGGACATGGAGTTCGGCCCCGGCGATCTCATGGTCTGCCCGCCAGGTCACGACGCGTGGATCCTCGGCGATGAGCCCTGCGTGTTCATCGACTGGACCGGCGTCGCCGATTACGCCAAGCGGTAGCCGACAGCGCCGCTTGTCCGTGATGACGGTCCTCAGGGAAGGTGGGTACACGTAGGCGGCGACATCGCCGACGTCATCGGCTGAGAGGGCCCGCCAGTGGACGACGCGTGCGCCGGGCGTACGCCGAACCGGGTCGGGGGAGCCGGCCGCATCGTTCTCCGCGCCGACCTGCTACCTTGAACGTCGTTCAAGTTCAGCTGGAGGAGTCGTCATGACGGATGTCGGAAGTACTCGGGTGTCGAGGCTGGGTATTTCAGCGCGCGACATGGCGCAGATCGCGGTGTTCGCCGCGCTGATCGCGGCTCTGGGACTGCCCGGCGCCATCACGGTCGGCTTCAGCGGAGTGCCGATCACACTGCAGACACTCGGTGTCATCCTCGCCGGCGCGGTGCTCGGCGCGCGCAAAGGCACAGCCGCCGTCGCGGTCTTCATCGCACTGACCCTGATCGGCCTGCCCCTGCTCTCCGGTGGCCGCACCGGACTGACCGCACTCGCGGGCCCCAGCGCCGGATACCTCGTCGGCTGGATTCCCGCGACGCTGGTTATCGGCCTGCTCACCGCCCGGATCCTTCCGAAGTATCCGATCGCGCTCGGCCTTCTGATCAACGCCCTCGGTGGGATCGTCGTCATCTACGTCTTCGGCACCGTCGGACTCCTGCTCCGCACCGATCTGGGTGTCGGCGCCGCGATCACCACCAACTTCGCCTTCGTCCCCGGTGACCTGCTCAAGGTCGTCGTCGCGACCGTGGTCGCCAAGAGCGTGCATCGCGCATACCCCGGCCTCATCCGTACGTGAGTTTTGAACTCGGCGGCTCCGGCGAACAGCCAGCTCTCGACTTCCAGGACCGCACCTACACCTACGCCGAACTCGACGGTGCCATCGACCGATGGATCCTCGAGCACGGCCCGGGTACGCCTGCCTACGACGCGTCGACGCTGCCGGTCCCGGATGCGCTGATCTGCGTGTGCGCGGCGGCGCGGCAGGGGAGTGCGGTGATCGTCGAGGACCCCGAGGCGCGTCCGGACCGCTCGGTTATTCCACCGTCCGCTTTTCTGCTGGTCGCGACGTCCGGCTCCACCGGCAGGCCGCGTCCGCTCGCGCGCACCGCGGCATCCTGGTTCGACAGCTTCCCGGCATTCACCACGATCACCGGCATCGACGCGACCGACCATGTGCTGCTCACCGGCCCATTGCACGCCACGATGCACCTGTTCGGCGCAGTGCACGCACTCTGGCGAGGTGCGTGCGTCACCGACGACCCGTCCCGGGCGACGGTGGTGCACGCTGTCCCCGCCGTCCTGCGGGACGTGGTCCGGAAGGCGCCGAAACTCCGCACGGCGATCGTCGCCGGCACCGCCCTGGACGACGGCGCCCGCGCGGTGGCGGACGGCATCGACATCGTCGAGTACTACGGCGCCGCGGAACTGTCCCTTGTTGCGGCGCGCCGGGTGCCCGAACCGCTCCGGCTGCTGGATGGCGTCGACGCCGACATCCGCGACGGTCTGCTGTATGTCCGGTCGCCGTACAGCGTGATCGGAGTCCCGGAATGGTTCGGCGTCGGTGATCTGGCCGAACTCGGCGACAACGGTGAGCTGACGGTGCGCGGCCGGGGCGAATCCGCGATCAACGTGGGCGGCACCACGGTGGTCGCCGAGGATGTCGAGCGCATCCTCGAGACGCTCGACGGTGTCGCGGCGGCCGCCGTCGTCGGATCGCCGCATTCGGTGCTCGGCGAGACCGTCACCGCCGTGGTGGAACTCGACGGCACCGCGGAGATCGGGGAGATCCGTTCCCGCGCGCGCCGCACGCTGACGAAGGAAGCGCTACCCCGCCGCTGGGTGCCGATCGAGTCGATGCCGCGGACCGCCAGTGGCAAGGTCGCCCGAGGTCGAGTGAGAGACTGGCTGGCATGAGCTCTGTCCCAGTTCTGGTGGCGCCGCGTCGGACGCCGATCGGCAATGCCGGGCACGGGTTCGCCGATCTGACCACCACGGACCTGGCGGCCCCGGTGCTCCGCGAGGTTCTGGCGGCGCTGCGGGCGTCGGGCATCGATGCCGAGGTCGACGATGTCGTCCTCGGTAACTGCCTCGGGCCGGGCGGTGACCCGGCCCGGGTCGCGGCGCTGCAGGCGGGGATGGGTGTGGAAGTACCCGGAGTTACCGTCGACCGGCAATGCGGTTCCGGCCTCGACGCGGTGATGCAGGCAGCGCTCCGTGTGCGCAGCGGCGCCGACGAGCTGATCCTGGCGGGAGGCGTCGAATCGGCGAGCACGGCGCCGTGGCGGTTCTGGCCGCCGGTGTCGGGCGCCGATCCGGTGCGCTACACCCGTGCTCCCTTTGCGCCGCACGGCTTTCCCGACCCCGACATGGGCGTCGCTGCCGACGATCTCGCGCGGATTCGCGGCATCAGCCGTGAACGGCAGGACGCGTACGCGGCGCGTTCCCACACGCTTGCGGCCGCCGCCGACTTCTCCGCGGAAATCGTCCCGATCGGTGACATCGTGCGGGACCAGCGTATTCGCGCAGGCATGACCGAGACCAGGCTCGCGCGGCTGCGCCCCAGTTTCAGTCCCGGCGGAACGGCCACGGCGGGCAACTCCTGCGGCATCTCGGACGGCGCCGCCGTGCTGGCGGTGACGACCGAGTCCCTGGCCGCCGGACTGCCTGCCCTGCGAATCCTCGGATCCGCCGTCGCGGGATCGGACCCGGCGCTGCCCGGACTCGGACCGGTTCCCGCGATCCGCAAACTCCTGAAGAGAACTGGATATGATGTGGCGGATCTGGGCATCGTCGAGATCACCGAGGCCTTCGCATCGGTGGTGCTGGCGGTGTCGGACGAACTCGGCCTGGACGAGTCGGTGATCTGCCCTCAGGGCGGCGCCATCGCCATGGGACATCCGTGGGGCGCGTCAGGTGCGATCCTGTTGGTGCGCTTGGCAAGTCAGATGCTGCGCGAGGACGGACCCGCGCTCGGGCTCGCGGCCTGCGCCATCGGCGGCGGGCAGGGCATCGCGATGCTCGTGGAGCGTGTGTCGTGAGTGAGATCGTCTTCGATTCGGTGACCCACGCCTTCGGGGACCGCCCGGTGCTGCGCGGCGTCGACCTGCGTTTCTCCGAGCGCCGGGTCGGCATCATCGGTTCCAACGGTTCCGGCAAGTCGACGCTGGCACGGATGATCAACGGGTTGCTGAAGCCCACCTCCGGCACCGTCACGGTCGACGGTGTCGACGCCGCCAAAAAGGGCGCCCAGGTGCGACGCAAGGTCGGGTTCGTGTTCACCGACCCCGACACTCAGATCGTCATGCCCACGGTGTCCGAGGACTTGGCGTTCTCGCTGCGCCGCTCCGGTCTGAGCAAACAGGAGATCGCCGGCCGCGTCGAGGAAATCCTGGTGCGGTTCCGGCTCGACCAGCACGCCGACCACCCCGCGCACCTGCTCTCCGGGGGTCAGAAGCAGCTGCTCGCCATCGGCGCCGTCCTCATCCGCAGGCCCGAGGTGGTCATCGCCGACGAGCCGACGACGCTGCTGGATCTGCGGAACGCGCGCGTCGTCTCCGAAGCACTCGATTCGATGGACCAGCAGGTGATCGTCGTGACCCACCAACTGGCGCTGCTGGAGAGTTTCGAACGGGTCATCGTCATCGACGACGGTCTCGTCGCATTCGACGGCAGCCCGGACGACGCCGTCCCCGCGTATCGGCAGTTGGTCGAATGATCGGCCTGTACCGCCCGGGCGACTCACTCCTGCACAGGATGCCCGCAGGGCTGAAACTGCTGCTGTTGATCGCGTCGATCGTCACGGCCACAGTGTTCGTGCGCACCCCGCTCGAGGTCGCCGTCGTCGTCCTGGTGGTGGGTTTGCTGTTCGCGGTGGCCTCCATTCCGTGGCGGGTAGCCGTGGCGCAGTTGCGTCCGGTGGTGTGGATGTTGGTGATCATTGCCATCTTTCAGGTGCTGATCACGTCGCCCGCGCGGGCGGTCGTCGTGTGCGGGGTGCTGCTGATCTCGGTGGCGCTCGCCGCGTTGGTCACGCTCACCACCCGGGTCACAGACATGCTCGACACGGTGTCGCGCGCACTCGGGCCGTTGCGGAGGTTCGGGGTCGACCCGGACCGGATCGGGCTCCTGCTCGCGTTGGCGATCCGGTGTATCCCGCTGCTGACGGGGATCGTGCAGGAGGTGGCACAGGCGCGGAAGGCACGCGGGTTGCAATGGTCGATGACAGCGCTGGCCACACCGGTTCTGGTGCGTGCACTCCGGACCGCGGATGCGATGGGCGACGCCCTCGTCGCACGGGGAGTCGACGATGACTGAACTGCTCGCCGAGCGTGTCGCCAGGCGGGCAGCCGAGAACCCGGAGACGACAGCGGTCGTGTCCGCACGCGAGACCGTCGACTACCGCCGGTTCTGGTCGCGGGTCACGCGCACCGCCGCCGGGCTCGACGGCATGAACCGTGTGGCGGTGCTGCCAACGTCGGATGTGGGGTCGCTAGTCGCAGTGACGGCGGCGATGCACGCGGGAGTCAGCGTCGTGCTGTTGCACCGACACCTCCTGCCCGCGCAGCTGACGCGGGTGCTCGAGCTTTCGAAACCCGGTGCCGTGGTGGCCGCGTCGCACCAGCACGCCAGGTTGCGGAGACTGGGATTCGACGGGACCGTCGAGACGGCGGAGAGCCTCGAATCCGACGGCGTCGCGGACCGGGCGCGTCCCGACACCGAACTGCTGGTCGGCATCACGTCCGGCACCACCGGTGAGCCGAAGCTGTTCGTGCGCAACCAGCGATCGTGGGCCACCACCCTCGACCGCTCGGACGCGACCTTCGACATCGGTCGCGGGGATCGTGTGGCGGTGCCCGGAGTCCTCGACCACACCCATTTCCTGTACGGCGCGCTGCACGGCCTCACTCGCGGGGCGACGGTGGATCTGCGCCCGGTCACGCACTCGCTGCGCGACGCGGCGACACATCTGTACTCGGTACCCACCATTGCGTGGGATGTGGTGCGGTCGGGGGTCGGTCCGGTCGGCAGCGTCCGCGAGGTGCTGTCGTCGGCGGCCCGGTGGCCGCGCACCGGGCGTCAGGCATTGCAGGAAGTGCTGCCCAACGCATCGCTCGTGCACTTCTACGGCGCCTCCGAACTGAGCTTCGTATCGTTCGACCGGGGTCTCGGCGCCTCCGACGAGCATGCGGCAGGCGAACTATTCGACGGCGTCGACGCCGAAATTCGCGAGGGCCTCGTTCACGTGCGCAGCGACATGCTGTTCGACGGCTACCTCACAGAGGACGGCGTGGTGAACGGCCCCGCAGACGGGTGGATGACGGTGGGGGACCGCGGCCGCGTGGCAGGCAACAGCCTGCAGTTGTTCGGCCGGGACAGCGACACGGTGATCCGGGCGGGACTCAATGTGGAACCCGCCGCCGTCGAGGCGGCGTTGACCGCGCTTCCCGGGATCTCGGAGGCTGCGTGCATCGGAGTACCGGACAGCCGGATGGGCGAGGCGCCGGCCGCCGCGATCGTGGTGGACGGCAACGGGCCGAGTTCCACCGAGATCTGGCGGCATCTGCGCGCCACGTTACCCAGCCCCAGCATGCCGGTTCAGGTTCTCGCGGTCGACAGTTTGCCGCGCACACCGCGCGGCAAGCTCGATCGGCGGGCGCTCGCCGCCACCCTGGCGGCCTCTCGGAACCGGAATCCCGCGTAGCCGTTCAGATTTCAAGGTTCAACAGGTGGTAGCCCAGCGTCTTGCCGTGTCCGGCGAGCGCCGGTGAGCCCGTGACCCCGCGGCCGAGGACGCCGGGCAACTCGAACACCATCGCCATGAGGTTTCGGCTGACAGGTGCGCCGGGCCGGTCCGGTGACCAGCTCACCGTAGCGGGCGGCGACGACGTCCTCGGTCGTGGGCAGTGGTGTCCGTGTCGAGTCCGCGGAAAGCAGCACCGGCGCCGATGTATTCGACGGAGACGGAGCCCTCGGCGAAACCGTGTACCTCGACGAGACGTTCGGTGACGATGTCCGCGGCAAGCTGGGCACGGGGGTAGGCGCGTGGTCCCGCATAACTGAGCCGTTCATCGCGTTCGGACCCGAGAGCAGCATCGCGGCGCCCGTCCGCCGGGCCGTCGAGGACGCACGCATCGAACTCGGACCTGTCATGCAGGCGCAGAACATCGGCGCGGTAGCGGGATTGGCGGCGGCCGGGCTCGGCGTCACCGCGGTACCCGACCCCGTACTTCCCATGATCTCGTTCGCCGGTCTCGTCCACATACCGCTGCAGCCGACGGTCGAACGCACCATTTCACTCGTCCAGGTCGCCGGTCGACCCCAAACAGCGAGTACCCGCAGTTTCGTGACCATGCTTCTCGCCGACGTATGACCGACTCGACGTCCGGCATCCGCACCGGCTGTACACATGAGAACGGCAAGGAGTAGTTCACTCCTTGCCACTTCCAACATATAGCGCACAGGGGGCCTTGTGGCAAGACCCGGGTAGTGCTGCAGAATCTCCGGTCGAAGCCGCAACCTGCGGAAATCGTGAAGGGTGTGCACTTGTGTGCACGAGCGGAGCGGCCGGCTTCGAAACCACTGTGGCGACTGGGGGAGTGTCATGTTCGACGTCATCATTGCCGGGGGCGGCCCGACCGGGTTGATGCTGGCCTGCGAGTTGCGGCTGCAGGGCGTACACGTGCTCGTGCTGGAGAAGGAGGAGGAGCCGACCAGACATGTTCGGTCGCTCGGTCTGCATGTGCGCAGCATCGAGGTTATGGATCAGCGCGGTCTGCTGGAACGGTTTCTCGCGCACGGCAAGCAGTATCCGCTCAGCGGCTTCTTCGCCGGCATCACCAAGCCGCAACCCGACCGGCTCGACACCGCACATCCGTATGTCCTGGGCATCCCGCAGCCCGTCACCGAACGCCTGCTGACCGAGCACGCCACGGAACTCGGCACCCCGATCCGCCGCGGCAGCGAACTGGTCGGGCTGAGCCAGGACGAGCACCGGGTGACCATCGAGCTGGCCGACGGTACGCAGCTGCGCTCGCGCTACCTCGTCGGCTGCGACGGTGGCCGCAGCACGGTGCGCAAGCTGCTCGGGGTCGGCTTCCCCGGCGAGCCTACGAGGGTCGAGTCGCTGCTGGGCGAAATGGAGGTCACCGCTCCGCCGGAGGCACTGGACGCCGTGGTCGCCGAGGTCCGCAAGACCCACAAGAATTTCGGCGCCGGTCCCACCGGGGACGGGGTGTACCGCGTCGTCGTGCCCGCCGAGGGGGTGGCCGAAGACCGGTCGGTCCCGCCGACCCTCGAGGAATTCAAGCAACAGCTCCGCGTGTTCGCCGGCACCGACTTCGGTGTGCATTCACCGCGGTGGCTGTCCCGCTTCGGTGATGCCACCCGGCTGGCCGAACGCTATCTGGTCGGCCGGGTACTGCTGGCCGGCGACGCGGCGCACGTCCACCCGCCGCTGGGCGGGCAGGGTCTCAACCTCGGCGTCCTGGACGCGTTCAATCTGGGTTGGAAGCTGGCCGCCGAGGTGGGCGGCTGGGCTCCGCAGGGGCTGCTGGACAGTTACCAGAGCGAGCGGCACCCGGTAGCCGCCGACGTGCTGAACAACACCCGCGTGCAGTCGGAACTGATGTCCACCGAGCCGGGTCCGCGGGCCGTTCGCAGGTTGCTGTCGGAACTGATGGACATCGACGAGGTGAACCGGTACCTGACCGAGAAGGTCACCGCGATCGGGGTTCGCTACGACTTCGGCGAGGGGCACCCACTGCTCGGCCGGCGGTTGCGGGACATTCAGCTGACGCGGGGGCGCCTCTACGCGCTCATGCACGGCGGCCGCGGACTCCTCCTCGACCAGACGGGCCGGCTCTCGGTGGCCGGCTGGGCCGACCGGGTCGACCACGTCGTCGATGTCAGCGAGGAACTCGACGTGCCCGCCGTGCTGCTGCGGCCGGACGGCCACGTGGCGTGGGCAGGCGATGATGAGCAGGACATGCTCAGTCGGTTGCCCCAGTGGTTCGGCGCTGCCGCCGGCTGAGCGCCGAACTCTTCGCGTGCGTCCGACACGCCGGTTCGAGTCGGGTCGTGAGCGCATCGGCGGGCACATGTCGTGCAGTCGTGCACAATGGCGACGTCCGGATAGTGGATGCGAGCAGGGGGTGTCGACGATGTGGGAGTTGCCGATCGAAGGTGGGATTCCGTGGTTGGTATGGATCCTCGACCTACTGGTCAACGGTTCCTGACCAACCGAAAAGTCCGGTGGTCGTCGGGTCGTCAGCCGGCGCGGTCGGCGTTCGCCAGTATCGCGTCGTGAACGTAGTGCGCGAACCCGGGTGCCATCTCGTTCCAGTGCGCGGCCGCCGCCGGGTCGGAAAGGTAGAGCGCAGCCACGTCCCGGTGCTGTCGGTGGGTGCAGTCGAAGAACCACCGTGCGATGTGGGCACGGTGGTTTTCGGCCGCCTGCATCGCGACTGCGCCGGTGGCCGGCTCACCCGCGGCTATTGCGTCGACGAATTCCTGGATGTTGGCATCTGCGTCTGCCTTGATCGCCACCCAGTCGTCCTTGGTGTAGGCGACGGTTCGCCGCGGTAGTTCCTGGTTCCGCTTCGACTCGGCCCACCGCTGCTCGGCCTCGCGCAGTCGTTCACCGAAACTGTCGGTGCTGAAGATGGCGAGCTGCTCTTCCGGGGACAGTGCCACCCCCATGTGGCGAGCGCGCATTTCCTTTCCGATGGCGTCGAGCAATTCCTCGGTGCGTGCCTGACGCTGCCGCAGGAGACGGTGCTGTCGGCGGAGGTGATCGTCGACGCGGGCGTGGGGCGCGGCCAGCATGTCGGCGATCTCGTCGAGCCCGAACTCCAGCTCTCGATAGAAGAGTATGTGCCGCAGACGCTGCACGTCGTCGGGGGAGTACACGCGGTGGTTGGCCGCGCTGCGCCCGTGCGGCTTCAGCAGGCCGATGCTGTCGTAATGATGGAGGGTACGGACGGAAATGCCCGACAGCGCCGCCAGTTGCCCGACTGTGTACCCGTCCATCTCGCGATCATCCATCGTCGCGGCGCGGCGGGGGCGAACTCGGAGGGAAGACGGCGTTCATCGTGCGCTTCGCCAGTGAGTGTCGCGCCCTCGCTCGGCCGTGCGCGAGGGCAAGTAACCCTGGCACGGAGTGCGCCGTCGCCACTCCCGGGTTCAGGATCGATACCCACGATTGGGCTGCGTAGTTCGGGTGGGGGAGCAGTCGGTCCAGTGCGCTGTAATCGATGCCGCTGCTGCGCTGCGCATGTTCGGCCGGTGAGAAGCCGAGTAGTTCGCGGAAGCGGTCCCGGCCGACCGAGACATTGAGACGAAATATGCCCTGCCGGTTCAAGTTCGAGGAGGTGTCCCACCCATCGACGTCGTTCGTCACGATGGTGGCGAACGGGAAACGCTGCTCCGCCGGCGGGTCGCCATCAGGATTGTATGAGAAGAAGGTGTCTCCCCAGGAACTCCGCGGAGCGCCGCCCTCTTCACTGGCCGTCACCACCGTGACCCCAGGCAGTTCGAGAGCCACCGCAATGATGTGTTCCTGCGTGAGAGCTGATGTTTCCGGGTCGTTCGCGGTCATGCAGGCCACCGTAAAACCTCACGCTACGTCAGGTGCAACATCTCGAGACCGCTCACGGTGCGCGCTCGGCGCAGTGACGATCGGCGCTCCGCCGCGTACCTTCCGCGGCGGGATGACCCACACTTGTAGTTTCGGATGGCCGAACATTATGATTCGACTGTGAAAACAACGGACCTCGGGGTGGGCAGGCGGCGACGGGCAACCACGGTCGCGGCGATACTGGCAGCTCTCGCCGCGACGCTGATGCTGTCCGGGTGCGCCGAGGGTGCGGCAGGACCCGCCGACGGCAAACCGGTGGTGCTGACCACCTTCACCGTTCTCGCCGACATCGCGGAGAACGTCGGGGGGGAGCACCTGACGGTGGAGTCGCTCACCAAAGCGGGCACGGAAATTCACGGTTACGAGCCGACACCGGGCGATATCAGGAAAGCGGCCGAGGCCGACCTGATCCTCGACAACGGGATGAATCTGGAGGCCTGGTTCGCCCAATTCGTCGAGGGGCTGGATGTCGAACATGTGGTCGTCAGCGACGGGGTCGAGCCGATCGGCATCGGCGAAGATGCCTACGCGGGCAAACCGAATCCGCACGCGTGGATGTCACCACTGAATGTGCAGATTTACGTCGACAACATGGTCACCGCCTTCAGCGACCTCGATCCTGAACACGCGAGCGACTATCGCACCAACGGTGATGCCTACAAGGCCCGACTACAGCAGGTGCAGGACGAATTGGTCGCCGAGTTGAGCGCGTTGCCGGTCAATGAACGGGCGCTGGTCACGTGCGAAGGAGCGTTTTCGTATCTTGCGCGCGATGCGGGGTTGACCGAGAAGTACATCTGGCCGGTCAATGCCGAACAACAGGCCACCCCCCAGCAGATCGCGTCGACGATCGAGTTCGTCAAGCAGAACCGGGTACCCGCGGTGTTCTGTGAGTCGACGGTGTCGGATGCGCCGATGCAACGCGTGGTGGAAGCCACCGACGCCGCTTTCGGCGGAACCCTCTACGTCGATTCGCTGTCGGAGCAGGACGGACCCGTGCCGACCTACCTCGATTTGATTCGGCACGACGCCGAGACCCTCACCTCCGCTTTGAACGGACAACCGCAGTGACTCCCCAGCCGGCCGTCGAGGTGCAGGACGTCACCGTCCACTACGGTGACGTTCTCGCCCTCGACGGGGTCTCCCTCTCCCTGCAGGCAGGACGGGTGTGCGGCCTGGTCGGGATGAACGGCTCCGGCAAATCCACACTGTTCAAAACGATCATGGGAACGGTCAAACCCGATACCGGCACGGTCCGCATCAACGGCCAGGCCCCGGCCGCCGCGCGCAAAACCGGTGTCCTGGGTTATGTTCCGCAGAGCGAGGAGGTGGACTGGGCGTTTCCGCTGTCCGTGCGAGATGTCGTGATGACCGGCCGCTACGGTCGCATGGGCCTGACCCGGCGGCCCGGGAAAGCTGATCGTTCGGCCGTCGACCACGCCCTCGAACGCGTGGAACTCACCGACTTGGCGGACCGGCAGATCGGGCAATTGTCCGGCGGCCAGAAGAAACGTACTTTCGTGGCCCGGGGAATCGCCCAAGAGGCAACGATCCTGCTGTTGGACGAACCGTTCGCCGGTGTCGACAAACGCTCCGAAGCCACCATCACCACGTTGCTGCGGGAACTCGCCGGTGCAGGTGCGGCCATCCTCGTCTCCACCCATGACCTGCACGCGCTGCCGGCGCTGGCGGACGAGGCGATCCTGCTGATGCGCACGGTGCTCGCGCACGGCGACCCGACGCTCGTTCTGCAACCGGCGAACCTGGCGTCGGCCTTCGGCCTCGACGTGATGACAAGGACCTGACACCCCATGAACGTGATCGACTTCTTCGTCGACCCGCTGCGTTACGACTTCATGGTCCGGGCACTGATGACCACCCTGATCGCGTCGGTGGTATGCGCGGTGTTGTCGTGCTGGCTGGTGCTGATCGGTTGGTCGCTGATGGGCGATGCCGTCTCGCACGCCGTCCTGCCCGGCGTCGTCCTCGCCTACATCGTCGGCGCCCCCTTCGCCCTCGGCGCAGTGATCTTCGGATTCCTCGCGGTGGCACTGATCGGGGTGGTCCGCGACACCAGTCGTGTCAAGGAAGACGCCGCGATCGGAATCGTGTTCTCCACCTTGTTTGCCCTCGGCCTGGTCCTGGTTTCGGTGACTCCGAGCCAAACCGACCTCAACCACATCATCTTCGGCAACCTGCTGGGCGTCAGCCGCTCCGATCTCGTTCAGATCGCGATCCTCGGGGCCGTCGTCTTCGTCGCTCTGATCGTCAAACGCCGCGACTTCACGCTCTACGCCTTCGACCGCACCCACGCCCACGCCATCGGTCTCAATCCCCGGCTGCTGGGGGCCGCGCTCCTGGGATTACTCGCGCTCACCGCTGTGGTGGCCTTGCAGGCGGTGGGTGTGATTCTCGTGGTGGCCATGCTCATCATCCCCGGATCCACGGCCTACCTGCTTACCGACAGCTTCCACCGCATGCTGATCATCGCACCCGCGATCTCGGCCGTCTGCGCGGTCACAGGGCTGTATCTGAGCTATCACCTCGACACTGCCAGCGGCGGCATGGTCGTGCTGTCCCAGGGTGCGGCTTTCGCCGTGGCGTACCTTTTCGCGCCTCGTCAGGGCGTCATCGGTCGCAGAATCACCGCGTCGCGGCGGCGGTCGCTCAGGGAAGATGCATCAGCTGCCCGGCAAGAGTGAACAGTCGGCGGCCGAGCTTCAGGACGGGGATCCCGAGCGGCAGCAGAATCACCGTCACGCAGAGCACCCCACCGACGAGCCACACTACGGCCGCGAGGATTCCCAGGACTGTGCCGAGCAGGGCCGTGAGAATCCCCGTCACCACGCCGAGCAGGCCATTGAGTAAGCGCATGATGACCTCCTGCTACCAGTCTGCGCGCCCGCGGTCCGGCGCGCACCCCCTTTCTGGCGGCACAGACGCGGCCGTCGGCGTCAGCCGACCGATTTGGCGTAGCGGCCGACCCGGTCGATGAGGTCGTCGAAGAACGTGGCCGGGTCGGTGCTCACCGCGATGTCCGCGTTGGGTTCCCGGTTCCAGTGGCCGACCCAGTCGGCGACCGTGGTGCCCCTGGTGAGGGTCCCATGGAGTTCGACGTCGACGGTGGCCGGACGTGTCCGGGCGAGGTCCGGGTTCAACGCCACCGCCGCAGCGAACGGGTCGTGCATGTGCGCGATGAAGCCCTGGTTGTGGCTACGGTGAAAATCCATGTAGAACCGGATGGCGTCCGACAGGTGACGGATCACCGGGTTGCTGGTACGTGACCGGATGTGCGGTGCATCCTCCGGTGAGATGACCTCGGCGGGAACACTTCCCGCCGCTTCGGCGAGACGGCGAACATGATCCGGTGTCATTTCGATGGTCTCGGTGATGTCGAGCCCGCAGAGAATGGGACGCCGGCCCTCCGGGAGCCCGGAGAACGCGTCGAACACCTCCTTCGCGGCCTCGGGGTCGACGGAGACGTTCCATTCGGTGGTGGGGGTGGTGTTGCCCGGATGGTTGTAGGCGCCGCCCATCACCACCAGCCGGTGCAGCAGCCGGGGAAGTTCGGGTTCCGCGCGGATCGCCAACGCCAGATTGGTCAGCGGTCCGGTGACGAGTCCGGTGACCTCACCGGGATGCTCGCGGACGAGTTCGACCCACATCGTCGTCGCGTCCCGCGCCGACAGGGACCGGCCGGAGTCGGGGAGGACGGCGTAGCCGATGCCCTGCGGCCCGTGCGTGTCCTCGGTGGTCCGCAACGGGCAGTCGAGCGGCACCCGCGCACCGAGGGCCACTTCGATGTCGGGTGCACGGCACAGCCCGAGCCAGTTCAGATTGTTGGCTGCGACCTGCTCGACGGGCACGTTCCCGGCGGTGCTGGCGATCCCGAGGATCTCCGCTTCCGGGCTGGCCAGCAGATACAGAAGGGCCAGCGAATCGTCGATGCCGGTGTCGACGTCGACGATCAGGCGCTGCGTGGGGGCGCTCATCCGGCGACGCGGACGGTGGGGCGGTGGCTGACCGGGAAGTTGACCGCCCGCGCGATGAAGCAGTGGGGATGGGCCCAGTGATCGCGGTCGGAGCTGCTCGGCCCGGTGGTCCCCGATCCCCGGTTGCCCGTCCGGATGACAGCCAGGGAGTAGTGGTGTGTCTTCACGCGTCCATAGTGCACGGCGAGGACCGTGCGCGTGGATCGTGGTCTGTCTCCAGGGGACCGGTCAGGTGGTTGCTGCCCACACCGCTGGATCTTCGCCCCACGGGCGGGCAGGGAAAGGGTAGTCGTCGTACTCGGCCAGTGCCGGGCGGCTGGTGACCAAAGTCCCGTGTGACACCAAGGAGTTCGGTCCGGGAACGGCGGCGGCCGGCGGGTCGGCGGACCGGCCGGGTGCACTCAGCAACCACGAACCAGTGCGCGCGAGGGAGACGTCGACGGTCCGGCCGCAGCCGTCGGATCGGTGCGCGGTCAGCGCGTCGACGATGCCGGCGGCAAGCAGGTATCCACTGGCGTGATCGAGAGCCTGCGCGGGCAGCGCGCGGGGGGCGTGCCCACCCTCGACGAGCGAGATACCCGATGCGGCCTGGACGATGCTGTCGAAGCCCCGCCTACCCGCCCAGGGGCCGGTGCGGCCCCACGCACTCACCCTGCCCCGCACCACCTGTGCGGGTGCGCGATCGAGGAGGGTGTCGAGGGCGCCCGGACGGTAGCCGGTGACGACCACATCCGCGTCGGAAAGAAGCTCCTCCCACCGCCTGCGGCCCGCCACCGACGTCACATCGAGCAGCGTCGACCGTTTACCCTGCCCGGTGTCGAGATGCTGGACGGCGATTTCGGGGAGAAACGGCGGGTCGATGCGCAGGACCTCGGCGCCCAGGAGCGCGAGCGTGCGGGTGGCGACGGGGCCGGCGATCACCCGGGTCAGATCGAGAACCGTGATCCCGCTCAGCGGTGTCGTCGCGGAGGTCTGCCCCGACCGCCGCGACCCCGGCGAATGACCGGGATGTACGAGGGTGGGGACCAGGTCACCCGACGCCGCGGCCGCACCCTGCGGGGTGGCCGCCCACGCTTCCTGCGTGCGGACGGCCGACGCCACGGCCTGCGCGCCGAACGCCCGTTCCTCGACCTCGGCCGCGGTGAATTCGCGGAGCCGGTCGGCCACCGCCTCCCGGCCGGCATCCTCGGCGAGGTCGATCGCCCCGAGAAGCCGGCGACGGTGGTGCGGATAGTTGGCGTGGGTACGCACCCAGCCGTCGGAGACAGCAAAGAAGCCGGACAACTCAGCGAACCCGGACACCGGTGCGCCCGCCACCCGCAACAGCCGGTCGCTGGAGAACGCTGCTGCGATCCGCTCGGGGTCGAGCCGCCACGACCGCGGACCCCACCCGCAGGACACCCGGAATCTGTCGACGGCAGTGGCGACGGCCGCGAGCGACCCCGCCGTCAGGGCGAAGACGGGAAGCCGAGCGGCGAGGAAGGCGCCCGGGTCGGGGCACTCGATGAGGTGAGACGCGGGCTGCACACCGACACTGCGCTCGTACTCGGCCAGCAGTCCTGGGAACCCGGTCACCGAACCCCCTCAGCCTCGAACGGCGAACTCTACGACAGCAGTCGACGGCACCGCTCGAGCAGGCCGGCGCGCAGCGGGGCGGCCCGTTGCGCGAGGTGCTGCTGCCGTCGTACGTATTCTGCACGCCCGGAGGGAGTCTCGATGGGCACAGGGGCGTATCCGTACTCGGACAGGTCGTAGGGGCTGGCCTGCATATCGAGTTCGCGTGCGGCGAGTGCCTGCTCGAAACAGTCCATCACCAGGTCCGAGTCGACGAGCGGCCCAAGTTTGTACGCCCACTTGTACAGATCCATGCCCGCGTGCAGGCAGCCGGGTTGCTCGCGGCGGATCTGGCCGTCCCGGTCGAGTGCGGACTCGTTGCGGGGCGCCGCATCAGGGGTGAAGAACCGGAACGCGTCGTAGTGGGTGCAGCGCAACGGCATCGATTCGACCACCGCGTCGGTGCCGTCGAACCCGAGGCGCAGCGGCACCCTGTGGTGGCGGATCGCCTCGGCGCCACCCCGGTAGACCATCGCCCATTCGTGCAGGCCGAAGCAGTTCAGGCGTGGAGTGCGGGCTTCGGTGGCCTCGAGAAGCCCGGCCACGAATTCAACGGTGCTTCGGCGATGCTCGAGCACCGCGGGGTCGACGGTGACAACAGGGTCTCCGTCGACGGTTTCCGACCGGTAGCCGGTGTAGCGGAGGTAGTCGTCGGACCCGGGACCGGTGAGCGCGGTCCCGTAACCTGGGTGCCATCGACGCAGCTGGTTGGGGCGCAAGCTGTAGTAGGTGAAGAGGAAGTCGTGCACCGGATGGCTGATTCCGGCCGCCTTGCGTTCCTGATACGGCTCGACGATTCGTGCCACCCGATCGCGGTGGCGGGTCCGTCGAGCCGTCCAGTCACCGGACGCCAGCACCGCGAGCGGGCGTCCGGTGACCGTGTTGTCCGGTGGCCGCACGGTCAACTCGTCCGCTGCCCCGGGTTCATCCCGTTCACCCGGTGAGTGCCGTCACGCACGGTGCCCACGTACTCCTCGACGAGGTCTTCGAGTGCGACGATCCCCACGATCCGGCCCGACGGGTCCGCGGCCGCACCGAGGTGGGAACTGGCCCGGCGCAGACCCGCGAGTGCCTCGGCGAGCGGTGTGGTGGTCGCCATGCGCGGCAGCGGACGAATATCGGAGCGGGGGATCACGGTGTCCGGGCCGGCGTCCTCGTCGAGGATGTCGTCGAGGACGTCCTTGAGGTGCAAATACCCGAACAGGGAACCGTCGTCGGCGCGGACCGGGTAGCGGGAGTACCCGGTTTCGATCACCGCTTCCTCGATGGCGCCGAGGCGGGTGCCGCCCGCCGACAGCGGCACGGTGCGGACCTTGTCGAGAGGAATCATCACCTCGCTGACCGTGCGGTCGGTCGTTTCGAGCGCCTGGGTGAGCCGACGGTGCTCCTCCGCGTCGATGAGTCCCTCCGAGCGGGACTCGCCGATCATCTCCGACAACTCCACGGCCGAGACGGTGACGTCGAGTTCGTCCTTGGGTTCGACGCGCATCAACCTCAATGTGGCGTTGGCGCACAGGTTGTAGAAGGAAATCAGCGGCCTGGCCAGGGTGATGAACATCAGATGCACGGGCACCAGCAGCATCGCGGACCGTTCGGGTCCCGCGAGAGCGATGTTCTTCGGCACCATTTCCCCGAGCAGGATGTGCAGCACCACGACGAGTGCCAGGGCGACGGTGAACGCCACCGGATGCAGCAATCCGTCGGGCAGGCCGACGGCGTGGAGCGGCACTTCGAGCAGGTGTGCGATCGCCGGTTCGGCGACCTTGCCGAGCAGGATGGAGCAGATCGTGATGCCGAGCTGGGCGGCCGCCAGCATCAGCGACAGGTTCTCGCCGGCCAGGATCACCGTCCGGGCACGTTTCTTTCCTTGCGCTTCGAGCGCCTCGAGGCGGTCACGGCGGGCGGAAATGAGGGCGAATTCGGCGCCGACGAAAAACGCGTTGCCGGCGAGCAGCACGAAGGTGAGCAGCATTCCGAAGAGATCACTCATCGTCGGCCTCCTCCTCGTCCGTCTCCACGGGAACCGGTGTGAGCAGCACCCGGTCGATACGCCGTCCGTCCATGTGGGTCACCGTCGCGATCCACCGGCCGTCGGGGTACAACGCCGTGTCGGGTACGGGCAGTTCCACCTTGTCGCCGTCTACCGGAATCCGGCCCAGATGGGTGAGGACCAGGCCGCCGAGGGTTTCGTACTCGCCCTCCGGTGCGGTGTAGCCGGTGGTCTCGGACACCTCGTCGATGCGCAGCAGACCGGAGCACGACCAGCCGTCGCCGATCCGCTGGACGTCGATCTCCGGTTCGTCGTGCTCGTCGCGGACGTCACCGACGATTTCCTCGATCAGGTCCTCCATGGTGACCATGCCCGCGGTGCCGCCGTACTCGTCGACCACCAGCGCCACCTGCATTCCGTCGGAACGAATCCGCTCCATGAGGGCGTCACCGTCGAGGCTCGACGGCACCACCGGGACCTTCTGCGCGAGGGTGTTGAGGCGGGTGGTGCGGCGACGACCGGCAGGCACCGCGAACGCATGCTTGATGTGCACGATCCCGACGGAGTCGTCGAGGTCGCCGTCGACCACCGGAAATCGGGAGAAACCGGTGCGGGCGGCGGTGTCGATCAGATCGGCCACCGTGTCGGTGGTGGCCAGCGACTCGATTTTCACCCGCGGTGTCATCAATTCCTCGGCGGTGCGTTCACCGAATCGCAGTGAGCGGTTGACCAGCAACGCCGTTCCCTTGTCGATGGCGCCGCGCTGGGCGGAGGTGCGGACCAGGGAGCCGAGTTCCTGCGGTGACCGCGCCGACCGCAATTCCTCGGCGGGCTCGATTCCGAGGCGCCGGACCAGCCAGTTGGCCGTTCCGTTGAGCCCGTTGATCGCCCACTTGAAGATCAGGGAAAACGCGGCCTGCATTCCCGCAGTGGCCCGCGCCACCGGAAGCGGGTGGGCGATGGCCAGGTTCTTGGGGACCAGTTCACCGAACACCATCGAGAACGAGGTGGCGAGGACGAGGGCGATCACCAACGACGTTGCCGCGGCGGCGGATTCGCTGAACCCGACCGCGGACAGCACCGGGGTGATGAACCGGGCCAGGACCGGTTCCGACAGGTAGCCGGTGACGAGTGTGGTGATCGTGATGCCGAGCTGCGCGCCGGACAACTGGAACGACAGCGTGCGGTGGGCGTGCTGGACCTGCCTCGAACGCCGGTCACCGCCCCGGGCGTGCGAATCGACGGTGCTGCGTTCGAGTGCGGTGAGGGAGAATTCCGCTGCGACGAACAGTGCGGTGCCTGCGGTCAAGGCGAGGAAGCCGAGCAGAGCGAGAATGCTGAGTGCGATGTCCATCTGTCATCGCCACCAGGGAAGCGAGGGGAGGCCGCCGGGTTTGTCACCCGGCTCGCTAGAGGAGCCCTCCGAACCGGCGGAATCAGAATCTGATTCTGCTGAGGCAATGACAGGTGGAGCGCTTGCTGCGTGTGTGGGTGCCGCGGGCACCGGAGTCCTTCCGTTCGGCCTCGGCGTCCGGAGAAGTCCGGCACCGAGAACTGGTGTGGTTCAGCGACCCATGATACCGGTGGATGTCCGGTTCCGTGGAACAGGACATCCACCGGCACCTCACGGCGCTGCGGTCACCAACCGGCCGGAAGGGGGCGGCCCTCGGCGAATCCGGCCGCCGACTGCACCCCGAGCACCGCCTGGGCGTGCAGTTCCTCCAGGGTGCGGGCGCCGGCGTAGGTGCAGGTACTGCGCACCCCGGAGCAGATGTGGTCGATCAGGTCCTCGACTCCGGGGCGTTCCGGGTCCAACCGCATCCGGGAACTGGAAATACCCTCCTCGAACAGTCCTTTCCGGGCACGGTCGAAGGCGGTGTCGGTGGCGGTGCGCGCGGCGACCGCACGCTTGGACGCCATCCCGAAGCTTTCCTTGTACGCGTTGCCGGCCTGGTCGACGTGCAGGTCGCCGGGGGACTCATAGGTGCCGGCGAACCAGGATCCGATCATGACGTTCGACGCGCCCGCGGCGAGCGCGAGTGCCACGTCACGGGGGTGACGGACGCCTCCGTCCGCCCAGACGTGCGCACCCAGCGCGCGGGCCTGGGCGGCGCATTCCGCGACAGCCGAGAACTGGGGGCGGCCCACCCCGGTCATCATCCGGGTGGTGCACATGGCGCCCGGTCCGACACCGACCTTGACGATGTCCGCGCCCGCGTCGATCAGATCACGGGTTCCGGCCGCGGAGACGACGTTGCCCGCCACGAGCGGCACACCGAGGTCGGCCTTCTTCAGGGCGCCGAGCGCGTCGATCATTTTCTGCTGGTGACCGTGCGCCGTGTCGACGACGAGGAGGTCGGCGCCGGCGTCGACGAGCGCGCGGGCCTTCGCGACGACGTCCCCGTTGACGCCGACGGCGGCGGCGATGCGCAGCTGCCCCGCCTCGTCGACCGCGGGCTGATAGATGCCGGCGCGGATCGTGCCGGTGCGGGTGAGGACCCCGGCGAGGGTGCCGTCGGGGTTGACGATCACGGCGAGCGAATCGTGCCGGCCCTCGAGCAGTTCGAACACCTCGCGCGGGGTGGCGGTGACCGGGGCCGTGACGAAGTCGGTGAGCGCCACGGACCGCAGTCGGGCGAATCGGTCGACGTCCGAGCAGGCGGCCTCGGTGACCACGCCGACGGGCCGGTCGGTGTCGACGACGACGACCGCGCCGTGGGCCCGTTTGGGAAGCAGCGCGAGGGCGTCGGACACGGCGGCGTCCGGACCGAGCGTGACGGGGGTGTCCGCCACCAGATGCCGGCTTTTCACGAACGACACGGTTTCCGAGACCGCCGGGATCGGAAGGTCCTGCGGAAGTACGACGAGACCGCCCCGGCGCGCCACCGTTTCGGCCATGCGGCGCCCGGAGACGGCGGTCATGTTGGCCACGACGATCGGAATGGTGGTCCCGGTGCCGTCCGAGGTGGACAGGTCGACGTCGAACCGGGAGGTGACCTCGGTGCGGCTGGGCACCAGGAACACGTCGTCGTACGTCAGGTCATAGGGAGGGCGTTGCCCGTCGAGAAACTGCACGTCTCACGACGATACCGGGGAAGTTGCGGCGGTGCCCGCCGTGCGCTGCGCCTGCGACCGGGACAACCCGATGGTGGCGATCAGCATCACCGCGACCGCGCACCCGACCACGATCAGTCCGGGCCCGTCGACGCGCAGGCGTTCGTCGAGGACCGTCATGCCGAGGAAGACGGCGGCGAGGGGTTCGGCGATGGTCAGCGCCGGCAGAGACGCCGACAGCGGGCCCACCTGGAACGCGCGTTGCTGCAGGTACACCCCTACGAGTCCGGCGGCGACCAGTGACCACGTCTGCCAGCTGCTCAGGACCGTCCACAGTCCGCGGGGAACGAGTTCGACCACATATTTGGTAAAGGCGACCGCAACACCGTAGAGGATGCCGCTCGCGGCGCCGAGGAGGAGGGCCCGCCACCCCGGGTCGATCTTCGTCATCCCAGCGAGCGCGGCGGCCGCCGCCACCGACCCGACGATCGCCAGGGGAATGACCCATTCCCGGAACGGGGCGTCGATGTTTCCCTCGGTGGGATTACCGACGACGAGAAACACTGCGAGAGCGGCGGCCAGGGCGACGGCCAGAACCCAGGTGGTCCGGTTGAGCCGGTAGCCGGAGAATTTCGCCGACAGGGGGAGCGCGAACAGCAGGGCGGTGACGAGGAGAGGTTGTACGACGAGCACCGACCCGAGCGCCAAGGCGACGGCCTGCATGATGTAGCCGCCACCGTCACCCGCGACACCGGCCCACCACCGCGGGCTGCGCACCAGCGACGTCATCAAGCCCGCATCCTCGGGGACCGCGGACGCGGCGCTCTGCTGCGCGACCGAGGCACACGCGAAGAGTAGGGCCGCGACCAATGCGCACAGGACCGACGCGAGCGGCAGGGACATGCCTCTCAGTGTGCTCCGCGACTGCGGTGTCCGTGCGGAGTTGAGCCATGTCCGGGATTGCGCCCACGTCGGCTTCCGCCTCGGGCCGGCACCTCACCGACGCGGCCGCGCCGGGACGGGCGATCGCCGGTATCGGCGGCCCGGCGACCCTTCTTCGGGGTGTCCTGGGCGGGCGCCCGGGTGTCCGGTGCGGGCACCGGTTTGCCGCTGGGCCTGCGGGCGCCGGTGAGATCGGCCAACAGCCGGTCGCCGGGGCGCACCTGCACCCCCGCCACGTCGATACCCGCCGTGCGCGTCATCTGCTCGACGGCGGCGCGCTCGTCCTCCGTCACGAGAGTGACCACCACCCCGGCCTCACCGGCCCGCGCGGTCCGCCCGGCACGGTGCAGGTAGGCCTTGGGTTCGGCGGGCGGGTCGACGTGCACCACCAGGGAGATGTCGTCGACATGGATGCCGCGGGCCGCGACGTCCGTGGCCACCAGCACCGGGATCGTTCCGTCCGCGAACGATGCGAGCGTGCGGGTGCGATGGTTCTGGGTCTTGCCGCCGTGCAAGGCGCCCGCCGAGATGCCGGCGGCATGCAATTCGTTCGCCACCCGGTCCACCCCGTGCTTGGTGCGCACGAACATCAGAGTGCGCCCCAACCGCGCACCGATATTTGCGACCACCGAATACTTGTCGTCCCGGTCGACGTAGAGAAGGTGATGGACCATCGTCGTCACCGCGGCCGAAGCGGGCGCCGTCGAATGGGTGACCGGGTCGCGCAGGTAGCGCCGGACGAGGCTGTCCACCTCATCGTCGAGGGTGGCGGAGAACAGCAGTCGCTGCCCCCCCGCAGGTGTTTCGTCCAGGATCCGCACGACCTGGGGGAGGAAACCCATCTCGGCCATGTGGTCGGCCTCGTCGACCGTCACCACGGCAACGTCGTCGAGGGAGACCGAACCCTGACCGAGATGGTCGGCGAGGCGCCCGGGTGTCGCGACCAGAAGATCCACTCCCCGCGACAACACCTCCACCTGGCGCTTGATCGGGATGCCGCCGACCACCGTGGCCACCCGCAGTCCCATCGACAGTGCCGGTTCGTCGAGCGCCCGTTCGATCTGCAATGCCAGTTCCCGGGTGGGAACGAGGACGATTCCGCGGGGAAAGCCGCGGCGACTGGCCGCACCCGCGAGGCGCACCAACATGGGCAACCCGAACGCGAGCGTTTTGCCGGACCCGGTGGGAGCCCGGCCCAGCACATCCTTGCCGGCGAGGGCGTCGGGAATGGTGGCGGCCTGGATGGGGAACGGCGCGCGGATGCCGCTGCGATCGAGGGCATGGGTCATGACCGCGGGCACGCCGAGCCCGAGGAACGTCTCACCCGCCGGTGCGGAGGTGTTCTCGTGTTCGGGCATGCCCAGAAGGCTACCGCCTGGGAGAAGGCCCTCCCGACGCCTCGACCGGGACGTCAGCGCACTGCGTCACGGCCGAGGCGGAGGAAGGTCAGGCCTGCACTTCGCTGCGGTCACCGCTCCACAGCGTGTGGAACTTACCTTCGGCGTCGGTCCGCTCGTAGGTGTGGGCACCGAAGAAGTCACGCTGCCCCTGCGTCAGCGCCGCGGGCAACCGCTCCGCGCGCAGGGCGTCGTAGTAGGACAGCGACGAGGCGAACGCCGGGACCGGAATACCGAGCAGGGTCGCGGTGGACACCACCCGACGCCAGCTGTCGATGGCGGTCTCGATGGCGTCCCGGAAATAGGGCGCGAGGATCAGGCTCGGCAGCGTCGGGTTCTCGTCGTACGCGTCCTTGATGCGGTTGAGGAAACGTGCCCGGATGATGCAGCCGCCGCGCCAGATGGTGGCCAGATCGGCGGGGTGCAGGTCCCAGTCGTATTCGGCGCTGCCCGCGGCGATCTGGTCGAAGCCCTGCGCGTAGGCCACCACCTTCGATGCGTACAACGCCTGGCGGATGTCCTCGGTGAACTGAGCGGCATCGGCGGGCTTGTCGGCGAGCTGACCGGACGCCAGACCGACGGCGGCCTTGCGCTGCTCCCGGGAGCCGGACAAGGCGCGCGCGAACACGGCCTCGGCGATCCCGGTGACGGGCACACCGAGGTCGAGAGCGGACTTGACGGTCCAGCGGCCGGTGCCCTTCTGCTCGGCGGCGTCGACGATCACGTCGACGAGGGCCTTGCCCGTCTTCGCGTCCTTCTGCTTCAACACCTCGGCGGTGATCTCCACCAGATAGCTTTCGAGATCGCCGGAGTTCCACTCGGTGAACACCTCGGCGATCTTGTCGGCGTCGTACCCGAGTGCGTCACGGAACAGGTTGTACGCCTCACCGATCAGCTGCATGTCGGCGTACTCGATGCCGTTGTGGACCATCTTCACGAAGTGCCCGGAGCCGTCGGGGCCGATGTGGGTGCAGCACGGGGTCCCGTCGACCTGCGCCGCAATCGATTCGAGCAGCGGTCCCAGCGCCTCGTACGACTCCTTGGGGCCGCCCGGCATGATCGACGGGCCGTTCAGCGCACCTTCCTCACCGCCGGAGATGCCGGCGCCGACGAAATGCAGGCCTCGCTCGCGCAGCGACGACTCCCGCCGAATGGTGTCCGTGTACAGGGCGTTGCCACCGTCGATGATGATGTCACCCGGCTCCATCGCCGCAGCAAGCTCCTCGATGACCGCGTCGGTGGGGTCGCCGGCCTTGACCATGATCAGTACGCGGCGCGGCTTCTGCAGCGCCGCCACGAACTCCTCGACCGTTTCGGTCCGGACGAAGTCGCCGTCGCCGCCGTGCTCCGCGATGAGCGCATCGGTCTTGGCGATGCTGCGGTTGTGCAGAGCCACGGTGTGCCCGTGCCGGGCGAGGTTGCGGGCGATGTTCGAGCCCATGACGGCCAGTCCCGTCACGCCGATCTGGGCGCGGGCGCCCTCGTTGGTGATAGTCATGGATACAGCATTCCCTCTCGCTCGGCGGTAGAAAAATCGGCGTACGACAAATGAGCCGTCCCAGACAAACATACGAAGGCCGGCCCGCGCATTCGCGCGGGCCGGCCTCGTGTCAACGATGTCGATGTTCAGTTGTGTCCTGCACGCACCGCTCAGCTGCGCTGTTCGCGACGAGGTCCGTCGAAACCGTCGTACGAGCGGCGGTCGGTGCGGCTACGGAAACCACCACTGGTTGCGGCGGGACCCCGGTCCGGCGAGGCCGCAGGACGGCGATCATCCCGGCGGAATCCGCCACCACGGTTGTCGCGGTCCGCGAAGTCGCGGCGGGGTGCGCTGCGGTCGAAGCTCCGCTCACCGGTACCGCGATGGCTCTCACCGCGGTCGCCGTAGTCGCGGCGCGGTGCGCCACTGCTGCTGCCGCCGAACTCACGGCGCGGCGCGCTGTCCCCGAAGTCCCTGCGCGGGGCCCGGTCGCCGAACCCGCGGTTGTCCCGGTCACCGCGGTAGCCGCTGCTCCGGTTGTCGCCACCACGGTTGTCGCCGTCGCGCTGGGGGCGGTCGCCCCGGTAACCACCGGACCGGGTGTCCGACTGGTCACGGCGGGGTCCGCGGTCGTCGAAGCTGCGGCCACCGGACGGGCGGTCACCGAAGCTGCGGCCGCCGGACGGGCGGTCACCGCGTCCCTCGGAGGAGCTGCGGTTTCCGCGGTAGCCACCGTCTC
The DNA here is from genome assembly GCF_018343855.1 of Rhodococcus sp. USK13. Lineage (NCBI taxonomy): Bacteria > Bacillati > Actinomycetota > Actinomycetes > Mycobacteriales > Nocardiaceae > Rhodococcus > Rhodococcus sp. USK13. The sequence goes on from NZ_CP069242.1 coordinate 4,328,584, forward strand.
GGCCGCCGAACCCACTTTCACGGCGGGGTCCGCGGTCGCCGAAGCGACGGTCGCCACCACGGTCACTGCGGAAGGCGGGGTCTTTCACCGGTTGCCCGGTGGGGACCTTCGCGCCGGTGATGGTGGTGAGGACCTCGGATCCGGGTGCGACGGGCACTGCCGTGGCGTCGACCCCGGCCATTCCCGTCAGCTTCCGGAAGGTGCGCTTCTGATTCGGGAGCACGATCGCGACGACCGTGCCCTTCTCACCGGCGCGGGCGGTGCGGCCGGCACGGTGCAGGTAATCCTTGTGATCGGCAGGCGGATCGACGTGAACCACCAGGTCGATGCCGTCGACGTGGATGCCGCGCGCCGCGACGTCCGTCGCGACGAGCACAGGGGTGCGGCCGTTCTTGAAACGCTCGAGGACGCGGGTCCGCTGGTTCTGCGCCTTGCCGCCGTGCAGCGACTCCGCGGCGATCCCGACTGCACGCAACCGGTCGGTGATGCCCTCGCAGCCGAGCTTGGTGCGGGCGAACATGATGGTGCGGCCTTCGCGCGCACCGATTTCCGCCAGAACATTGTCTTTCTGGCCGCGGTCCACCAGGAGGACGTAGTGCGCCATCGTGTCGACGCTGGCGCGCCCGTCCTCGGTGGAGTGCTGCACGTGGTCGGGCAGGAACTGCCGGACCAGCGACTGCACCTCGCGGTCGAGGGTGGCCGAGAACAGCAGCCGCTGACCGTCGGCCGGGGTCTCACCGAGGATGGAACGCACCTCGGGCAGGAAGCCCATGTCCGCCATCTGGTCGGCCTCGTCGAGCGCGGTGATCTCGATGGAGTCGAGGACGCAGGTGCCCTGACGCAGGTGGTCACCGAGACGTCCGGGGGTGGCGACGAGGATGTCGACGCCACGGCGCAGCTGGTCGACCTGCTTGGTGAACGGGGTGCCGCCGACCGCCGGGCGCACGGTCAGACCGAGCGCACCCGCGTACGAGTTGAGGGATTCCACGACCTGGAAGGCAAGTTCGCGGGTGGGCACGAGAACCAGGGCGCGGGGACGCTTGGGCGCCGGCCGGTCTTCGTGGCGGGCGAGACGGGTGAGCATGGGCAGGCCGAAGGCCAGCGTCTTACCCGATCCGGTCTGTGCACGGCCGAGAACGTTCTTGCCTGCGAGCGCGTCCGGAACAGCCAGGGCCTGAATGGGCGACGGGGTGGCGATGGAATTCCGGAGGAGAGCCTGCACCAGGGATTCGGGAAGGCCGATCTCGGCGAACGTCACCGTCTCGGTGGTGTTCTCCTCGGAAACAGAGCTGACGTCTTCTGCAGATGTCATGGGGACAGCAGTCACTGGGACAGCGGTCATTTGCACAGCGTTGGTCACGCGGGATACCTCTCCGGGCATTAGGGCGCGTCGCGGAGCGGGGCTGTCATGCAGCACGCACAAAGGGACGAGCCAGGGCACATGTCACCTGGTCAATCCATTCGCGGAAGTGCGGGGAATTGGGCTGTGTGCCGTTTCAGTGTTGATGGGCCGCAGTGGCGACCGTGAACCAGTGTACGGGACGGGCGCCCGGATACCGAACCGGCGGAGTTGTGACGTGAGTGACTACGCCGCCGAGAACAGGCGGCTCAGTTCGGTGAGCCAGGGAACGGCCACCGCGACCGTCGGAACCACCAGGATGGCAACCGACGCCGTGTACGCGGCGATGGCGACCGGCACGGCCGATTCGGAGGAGGCGAGTCGCTGCACCCTCAGCAACGTGCTCGGACCGCCCGCCGCCATCGCGCCCTTCGGCGCCGTGGAGCCGGAGCAGGCGACGAGCGCACGAGCGAGGGCTGTCGGCCCGGTGGCACGCACCGCCGAATCATCGGCGAGCATCTCGACGAGCAACTGCACGGAGCCGAGGGCGGACTTGCTGCGGACCACGGTGGGAAACGCGGCGTTGACCGCGGTGAACGCTTCGAGGACGAGGTCGTGGCGGGCGCGCAGATGCGAACGTTCGTGGGTGAGGATCGCGGTGATCTCGGCGTCGTCGAGATTGGCGAACGTGCCCTGGCTCAACACGACCCGCTGACGCAGGCCGGGTAGGCAGTACGCGATGGGTTCGGTGACGTCGAGGATTCTCAGGTCGGGCGTACGCGCCAGCGGGGACGTCGAGTCACATCGGTCGAGCAGATCGACGAGCATGCGGTGCCGGGCACGACGGCGCCGGGTGCGGAACCCCACCTGAACCACCGCGAACATCAGCTTGGCGCCGACCAGCAGGGTGAGGGCGAACACCACCACGTACAGCAGCCAGAGGGGAAGGCCGAGCGCGTCGATCTCTTCCACCGGCGCGGTGGTAGGCCGTCCGTCCGGACCGGGCACGAGGAGCTGGCTGGCTATCGCGAGACCGGAACTGAAGGCGGACAGGACGGCGGCGAGGGCGATGGCCTGCCACAGCACGAGCGCTGCCCGCGGAGCCCGGTGCGGCCACCGGGCACGGCTGAGCAACGCAGGAACCGGTCCTGCGAGAAGGAGGGCGAGTATGCCGAATACCAGCGCGGTGGTGGCGTCCATGTCCCACTCATCATGCATGACGAACGTCAGACGGCGCGAACGGTTCCCGTCTCGTTGCCGTCGCCGGACCGTTCCTTGGCTTCGAGCGCAGCCAGTGCCTCCCGGAGAGCGTCCGCCTCGTCTGCACCGACTTGGCCGACGAAGTGCACGAGGGCTGCGGCCCGACTGCCGGACTTGTCGGCCTGCTGTAGGGCGTCGACCATGAGGCTGGCGACCAGTTCTTCGCGCTGATGCACGGGCAGGTACCGGTGGGCGCGATCATCGCGCTGCTGGATGACGAGGTGCTTCTTCGCCAGTCGCTGCAGCACGGTCATGACGGTGGTGTAGGCGAGTTCGCGACGCTCTGCCAGAGCTTCGTGCACCTGCCGCACCGTCTGCGGTTCCGAAGTGGACCACAGGTGATCCATCACTGCGCGTTCGAGTTCGCCGAGTCCAGCCATGGTCCGATTCTACGGATACAACGACGCGGATGCGTACTACTGGTAGTAGTAAAACCGCGCGAAGTCGTGTGGTAATGGTCATAGCGCGAACAGGTGGTTTACGGTCGGTGGACGGCCACCGGCCGTCGACTTCGGCGGCTGTGTCGCCGGGCGGGCTTTCGTTCTCGACATCGCGGGAGAGTGGGGACCTGGCGGATGAGTATCGACGGCAATGCAGTCACTGGGGACAGTGCGGCGGCGAAAGTCAGCGGGGCGCCGGGTCGGGTAGCGGAATGGGTGCGCTTCGGCGTGGCCGGCGCACCGGTCAGCATCGCCCTCCTGGTTGTGATCTGGCTGGTGGCGTTCGCGACCTCGAGTGTGATCGGCGGACCCTCCCACGCGTTGTCGCAGCACGTGGCCCTCGGCATCCGGGCGTTCGAGCACGGGTGGGTCTGGACCCTGCTGTCGGCGGGGCTGTGGGGCGACGACATCCTCGCCTATCTGACCACCACCATTCTCGTCTTCCTGGCCGCGGCGCCGTTGGAGCGCCGGATGGGTTCGGCGCGGTTTGCCCTGGCGGCAGTGGTGACACAAGTGGTCGGTGGGCTGCTCGCGTTGGCGGTCGCCGCCGTCGCGAAGGTTGTGGACGCGGACTGGGGTTTCCGGCTCCATGTGGGTATGGCGGTCGGGCCCAGTACCTGGATCATCGGCGCGGCCATGGTGGCGAGTTCCGACACGGGCACCCTGTGGCGCCGCCGGATCCGGGTCGGCGTGCTCGCCTTCACCATCACGTTGGCCCTGTTCAGCGGATCCCTGCAGGACGTGGTCCGGCTCGCCGCCGCTGTCGTGGGCCTGGTGGCCGGACCCTGGATCGTCGGCCGCTCGGCGCGGGGCGAGCGGATCGCCGGGACCCAGCGAGAGGGCCGGGTACTGGTTGCCATCGTGGTGGCCGCCAGCGCCGTCGGACCGATGATTGCAGCTCTCTCGGCGGAAGCGGTCGGACCCCTGGCCGTGCTGCGCGATCTGTTCCGGGGAATTCCGTACACCGCCACCGAGGTTCGCGACCTCTGCGAGGTGAACGCCGCCGACCCCGAATGCCGCCGCGGTTTACTGGAACTGCGACTGTCCGGGGTCGGGCCGACACTGCTCAGTCTCATGCCGTCGCTGTTCCTGCTCACCCTCAGCGACGGACTGCGGCGCGGCCGACGCTTCGCCTGGGTCGGGGCGGTGGTCGCACAGGTGATCCTGCTGGTGCTGTCCCTGCTCAACTTCGTGGTCCGGTTCATCGACTCGTTCGAGGAGGAATCGCTGTTCTACGGGCTGGCGGACCCCAACCTGTATCGAACGCTGGTGCCGTTCCTGACCCCGTTGGTGATCCTGATCGTCCTCCTCGCCACCCGACGATTTTTCGACGTCACCGCCCCCGCCGGAACCTACCGCCGCCTTGCGGTCGCGCTGGCGGCGGTGACGGCCGGACTCGCCGTCCTCTACGTCCTCGGCGGCCTGTGGGCGCGGAACGGTTTCGATCATCGGCCCTCCGCCACCACCCTGCTCGCCAATTTCCCGGAGCGCCTGATTCCACCCGTCTATCTGCAGTGGCTCGACCCACGCCTGCTACCGGTCAACATTCCCGCGACCCTGCTGTACGAATGGACCGGGGTGGTGTTCTGGCTGACGGCATGCGCGCTGGTGGCGGCCACCTTCCTGCGACCGGCGCTCGGTGCGGACTCGGACGCCGCCGCCCGCGCGCGGGCCCTGCTGAAGTCGGGGAGTGGCAGTCCGTTGTCCTGGATGACGACGTGGCGGGGAAACAACTACTGGTTCGCCCCCGACGACACCAGCTACGTCGCATACCGCGTCATCGCCGGGGTCGCGTTGACCACGGGGGATCCGGTCGGCTCCCCGGAACGGCTACGGGATACCGTCACCGGGTTCGCCGAATTCGCCTCCGCCAACGGGTGGATCCCCTGCTTCTACTCGGTGACCTCCGCCGTGCGCGCCGTCACCGACGACCTCGGCTGGAGTGGTATCCAAGTCGCGGAGGAGACGGTGCTCGACCTCGGCACCATCGCCTTCACGGGCAAACGCTTCCAGGACATCCGCACCGCCCTGAACAAGGCGAAGAAGTCGGGCATCACCGCCGAATGGGTCAGCTTCCCCAGCGCCCCGTTGTCGATCACCGATCAAATCACGGCGATCTCCGAAGAATGGGTGGCCGACAAGGGCATGCCCGAGATGGGATTCACCCTCGGCGGCCTCGACGAGGTCGACGACCCCGAGGTGCGCTGCCTGATCGCCGTCGACGGCGACCGCACCGTGCACGGGGTCACCTCGTGGCTGCCGGTGTACCGGGACGGGAAGGTGGTCGGCTGGACCCTCGACTTCATGCGCCGCCGCTCCGAGGGATTCCGGCCGGCGATGGAGTTCCTCATCGCGTCTGCCGCGCTGAAACTCGAAGCGGAAGGGGCCGAATTCCTCAGCCTGTCCGGCGCGCCGCTCGCGAAGGTCGAACAACCCGACCGTGACGCGGACGCCGCGGAACAGGCCGAATCGTCGAGCCCGTCCACCGTCATGGACAGCGTCCTCGATCTCCTCGGGCGCACCCTCGAACCGGTGTACGGGTTCCGATCGCTTCTGGCATTCAAGTCGAAGTTCCAGCCCCGCTACGTGGCCATGCACATGACCTTCGCGGACCCGGCCGCCTTGCCGAGCATCGGAAACGCTGTCGGGCGGGCGTACCTGCCCACCGTGTCTCTGGGGCAGGGCGTGCGGTTGGTGCGCACGATGATCGGTGGTCGCCGACCCGGGCGCTGACTAAGCCCGCTCCGGGCCGCCCACCGCGCCGTACACGTGGCGGGTGCCGATCGGCACCACCAGCGGACGGTCGGACACCGGGTCGCCGATCACCGCCGCTTCGAGCCCGAACACCTCGAGGAGGAGTTCGGCAGAGATGATGTTCTTCGGTGCGCCGGCGGCGACGACCTTGCCGTCCCGCATCACGATCAGCTGGTCGCTGTAGCGGATCGCCAAGTTGAGGTCGTGCAGCACCATCACGACGGTGCGGCCCATCTCCTCGTGCATCCGGTCCACCAAGTCGAGCACCTCGATCGAATGTGCAAGATCCAGGTAGGTGGTGGGCTCGTCGAGCAGCAGAATGTCGGTGCCCTGGGCCAACGCCATGGAGATCCAGGCGCGTTGGCGTTGCCCACCGGACAGCTGGTCGACGGGGCGGTCGGCCAGTTCGGAGACTCCGGTCAACGCAAGCGCCTCCGCGACCTCGCCTTCGTCGTCGGACGACCACTGCCGAATCCACGACTGATGCGGATGCCGTCCGCGGGCCACGAGGTCGGCGACGGTGAGCCCCTCCGGCGCAATCGGCGCCTGGGGGAGCATCCCGAGGATGCGGGCGACATCCTTGGTGCGGAGCGAACCGATCGCCTTGCCGTCGAGGACCACCGAACCGGACCGAGGTTTCAAGAGCCGGCCGAGCGCCCGCAGCAAGGTGGACTTTCCGCACCCGTTGGGGCCGATCACGGTGGTGATCACCCCGGTCTTCACCTCGAGGTTCAGGTTCTCGACGATGATGCGGTCGCCGTATCCCAGGCTCAGGTCTTCGGCGCTCAGCCGAGAGTCGGTCTCCACGGTCATGCCGAAACCTTTCGATTGTTGCGAACCAACAGGTAGAGCAGGAACGGCCCGCCGAGGGCCGACGTGACGATACCGACCGGCAACTCGACCGGCAGGATCGTCCGCGCGATCACATCGCTACCGACCACGAGCACCGCACCCGTCAATGCGGACGCAATCAGGGGTGGCCCGGCCGACCGCACCAACCGCAGCGCCACCTGCGGGGCGGCGAGTGCGACGAACCCGACCGGGCCGGCGGCCGCTGTCGCGATTCCGGCGAGTGCCACCGCCATGAGCAGTAACCGGGCCTGCGACCACTGCAGTCGCACGCCCAGCGACACGGCATTGTCGTCGCCGAGGCGCAGCGCACCCATCGTGAACGAGGATCCGATCGCATAACCGCCGACGAGGACGACCGCGACCATCACCGGCCACACCTGACTCCACGACGCACCGTTCAGTGACCCGTTGAGCCACACCTGGGCGCGGGAGGCGTCGTTGATGTCCGCGGAGATGAGAAGCCATCCGGTGACGGCGATGAGCATGGCGTTGATCCCGATGCCGATGAGGATCAGCCGGTAGCCCTCGACCCCGCCGCGCCACGCCAGGAGATAGATGGTCAGCGCGGTCAGGAGTGCACCGCACAACGCGGCCAGAGGGATTCCGAGGGTGGCGAGGAGCCCGACGAAGCTGCCACCTCCGCCGAGGACGATGAGGGCGACGGCGGCCGCACTCGCGCCCGAGGTGATCCCGAGAATGTCGGGGCTGGCCAGCGCGTTGCGGGCGATCGATTGGGTCAGCGCGCCGGCGAGTCCGAGGGCCATGCCGATGAACACCCCGGTCAGCGACCGCGGCAGTCGTAGATCCATGACGATGAAGCTCTGTGCCTTGGTGCCGCCGCCGAAGAGGACCGTGGTGACCTCGGGAATGGACAGCGGGTAGTCGCCGCGGCCGATGTTCAGGCACAGCACGAGGAACAGCGCCGCGAGGAGCGCGACGTTCACGGCGATGCCGAGGGGACGCAGGACGAGGGAAAGCGGGCCGAGCCGGAAAGGCGGTCGTGCCGGGACGCGGGACTTCGCCGGCGCGACCGGATCGGGGCGGGTCTGGTCGTCGACGGTCACAGGCTTGCCAGCTTTCTGCGCCGCACCAACGCAATGAAGAATGGGGCTCCGAAGACGGCCAGGACGATCCCGACCTGAAGTTCACCGGGGCGCACGACAACACGTCCGATGACGTCCGCGGTCACCAGCATCACGCCGCCCAGGAGTCCCGCGTAGGGCACCAGCCAGCGGTAGTCGGGGCCGGTGATCGCGCGTGCCACGTGCGGAACGACGAGCCCGATGAAGGCGATCGGACCGCAGGCGGCGGTCGCCGCCCCGGTCAGCAGGGTGATCGCCACGATGCCGAGGGCGCGGCTCGCGCCGATGTTGGTGCCGAGGGAGCGGGCCACGTCTTCGCCGAGGCTCAGCACGTTGAGGCCGGGCGTGCTGGCGAGGGCCAGCAGCAGGCCGATCACGAGGAACGGCAGCACCTGCCAGAGCACATCGAATCCGCGTCCGGCCACGGAACCGACCACCCAGAACCGGTAGGAGTCGAGGCTGGCCTGGTCGACGATGATGATCGCGTTGGTCATCGCCTGCAGGAAGAAGGCGACCGCGGCCCCGGCCAGGGCGAGGCTCAACGGGCTGGCGGCTCCGTTGCCGATCGATGACAGGCCGAACACCACCACGCTCGCAAGGAACGATCCGGCGAAGGCGAACCAGAGGTACTCACTCGGGGCGCTGAATCCGAACAGGTACATCGAGAGGACGACCAGGAACGCGGCGCCCGCGTTGAGGCCGAGAAGGCCCGCGTCCGCGAGGGGATTACGGGTGTGACCCTGGATCAGCGCGCCCGCAACCCCCAGTGCCATTCCGACGACGAGGCCGAGGATCGTGCGGGGGCCACGCAACGTACGGACGATGATGTCCGCCTGGGACCCGTCCGCGTCGAACAGCGCGGAAAAGATCTCCGTGAAAGAGAGGGGGCGCGCCCCGACCGCGATGCTGGCGAGCAACACGAGCCCGAGCAAGACAACGAGGACGCCCAGTCCGATCAGCCGGCGGCGGCGGATCGCGGCGACGGACCCGTCCTTCTCGCGGGCCACGAATCCCTCGTCGTCCGCTGTACGGTCGCGGACCACCTCGGTACCGGACCGCTGGACCAGGCGCCGCAACGAGCGCTTCGGGCCGATCGCGCCGAGGCTCGTCGCATCCCGGGTCACGAGACCGACCCACCCCTTGCCCGAGCTCTGCCCGGTGTTGCCCTCCCGAAACCCTTTGTTCCAGACCGCGAGTCCGACGGCGATGGCGACGGTTGAACCACCGAAGACGACCCGGTCCGCCTGACCGCCGCCGTTGCTGTCACTGAGCGCATCGACGAGGTACCAGCCGAGAACCAGGGGGATGGCCACCACGACCGCATCCAGGAATCCTGCGAGTGCCCGCAGAGGCAGGGGAGCCGGACCGCGCGGAATGTCGCGCTTTCCGTACTCCTCGTCGGTCGGCAGGTGCGGGAGGTCGCTGCCGAACTGTCGCGTCGTCGTCACTGCGGGAAAAGCTCCTGACGTGTGTGCACCGGAACCGAATCTGCACCGATTCAACTACTTAGGTTACGGAACCCTATCTCTGATGTCCCTCCGGGCGGTATGTCCACTTCCGGCGCCCTGCAGTGGGTGCTCTACATCACAGGAAAGCAACTCTTGTAATTTGGTTAGGCTCACCTATGTTGAGAAGGGTTCCACCCCGACCGATTGGAGTGCACGGTGACTTCTACCCTGTCTGCCCCCGCGACCGCTCTGGACGCGTCCTGCGCGCGCCTTCGCTCATTGAATCCCGACTATCCGCGGATGTATGCCGTGGCATCGATGGCCGACGAGGGAAAACGGCGGTGGTGGTCGCTCGCAGACGATCTGGACGGTGACCGCGTTCCGCGTATGTGGGCCCGCTCCCTCGAGGACGTTCCGGACCCCGACGTCGCCGCGATGCAGGTCGCCACCTCGCTCATCCACGCCGTGGTCGGGCGAGTCACCGCGCTCGTCGTCCTCGAAGGGCGCGCGTGGGACCCGGGCCTCGAAAATTTGTGGATTCACATGGACAGCGACGGCGGCATCGATTGGGCGGGGCTCGCCGACGACACGATGCGGGTTCTACCCGACGATCCGTGGGCAGGCACCCGGGGCACGGTGACAGTGCCGTGTGAACGAGCACTCCTGGTCTGGACCGTTCACCGGTGCCTCACATCGCTGCACGCGATTTTCGACGCGATCGCGCGGTGCACGCCGATCGACGCCTCCCGCTTCTGGGGTCTGGTCGGGGAAGCAGTACTCGGCGCCTCGACATACGTGCCGATCCTCGCAGGTGAGGGGGAGTCCGCCGCTCAGCGCCGCGGTCAGGGCATATTGGATGCCTTCGTGGCCGCCGGTGCGCCGGTCCGGTGGAAGACCCGGCTGACGCGGATCCACTGAAGCGGTTGCGAAATTAGGGCAGCCTTGCCTATAGTCAAGGGGCCACGTCGGCAAGCACGAACATCTCGAACCGAACTGCCGGACCGTACCGGAGTCCTGAGGGCTGCAGCGACTCCCGGTCCACTCATGGCGGGCCTCACACCGAAGGGCGTGGGGCCCGCCGATCTGTTTTCGGCACACCTGCTTCCCGCTCCCGCACCGACGTCGTGTAGGCAGGAGAAACGAATGCGCTGCGACAGCGCCCAGTGATCCAACGGAGTGTGTGATGGTGGGTTCCCCCGAACGACAGGCCACGAACGGCAACGGCCAGATCGGCACCGACGCGATGCTTCAGCGATTGGGCAAGGGATTCGATGCCGTGATCGGTCTCGAGTACACCGAACTCGGTCCGGATCGCGTGTGCGCCCAGTGGACGGTCACCCCGGACCTGCAGCAGCCCGCCGGAATTCAGCACGGCGGCGTGTACTGCGCGGTCGTCGAATCGGTGGCAAGCACGGCCGGAATGATGTGGCTGGGCGGTCGGGGACACGTGGTCGGGGTCAACAACAACACCGACTTTCTCCGCGCCACACGCGAGGGCATGCTGACCGCCGAGGCCAGCCCGATTCACCGCGGCCGCACCCAGCAATTGTGGGAGGTCCGGATCACCGACGAGAGCGATCGGCTGGTCTCGAAGGGTCAGGTCCGATTGGCGAACATCACGGACACCGCCTCGCTCGGCAAGTGACCGAGCTCGACGAGTCGGCGCTGGTGCGGGTGGGGTCCGCCGACAACTCGCGCATCCGCCAACCGGGCAATGCCATCTCGATCTCCACGAACTGATTCGCTTGCTATCGTGGAGCCATGCCGTTCGCGAAGCGGCACCTGCCCGGACTGAGCCGCCGTGACCTGCTCAGACTAGGGGCGCTGGCGGGGTCTGGCATGGCCGGCGCCGCGCTCTCGGCGGCGTGTGCGTCGAAGAACGGCAATTCGGAGGCCGGCGTCCCAACGTCGCCTGCGCCGCCTGAGGAACTCGGCCAATTCGATCCCTCGTTGTCAAGCGGACCCCCCACTGGACTACCCCGGCGCGCCGCTTGGGCCAGCACCGCGGCCGCAGAGTTCTTCCTCGCCCTCGGCGCCGGGGTGGAAGCCGCGTCGAGGGAACGGGGATTGCAATACCTCACCGCCTTCTCTGGCGACGACCCGACGAAAAATCTCCGCCAGCTCGAAACGTTCCTCGCCCGTGGCGTCGGCGCACTGGCATTCCAACCGCTCAACGCGGTGATTCAACGGCCCATCCTCGATGCCGCCTTGCGACAAGGCGTCTGCGTGCAAGGCATCATCACTCAGCCGAGCACGCTCCAGGTCGCCGCCAACCAGTACGACATCGGTTTCACACAGGGCAAGGCCGCGGCGGATTTCGCGACCGCGCGCCTCCAAGGGAATGCGAAAGTGCACTACTTCAATCTGGACTCCGCCTCACCGCAGCTGCAGTTGAGGCACGCCGGCGTACTGGACGGCCTGCGGAGCGCAGGCGGTGGCTTGAGTGTGGTCAGCGATGTGGATGCGCCCGACATCTCGACCGCCAATGGTGCCGCGATCATGAGCACCGTCATCGCGGAGCAGCCCGACATCAGGATCATCCTCGGTGGTGACACCCTGGTGGTGGGCGCCTACAGGGCATTGGACCAGTCCGGCAAGCTCGCCGACGACATGTACTTCTCCGGTGTCGACGGCGACAAGGAGGCGCTGGCACTTGTCAAGAACGACGGACCCTACCGCGCCAGCATTGCGTTCCCGTGGCACCTGATGGGATACGGGCTGGGACAATTTGCCGCCGACTGGATCGAGGGCAAGCAGATCCCGCGGGTTATCGTGGCAAAACCGATCGTGCTCGATTCGCCAGGCAGCGTCGACACTTACATAGCGGACAATGCGAGTCCCGCAGCGGTCTTCGCCGATCGCACGCGCTACGAACGTTACCTGCCGCTGCTCGGCAACGTCAGTTACGCCACCCGAGAGATCGTTTGGCATGAGGAGTATGTACCGAGGTAACCGCGGTCATCTCTCGACGGCGTATACCTTCCCGTTGTAATTGCCGAGGTAGACCAGCTTGTCGGAGACGGTCGGCGAGGACCAGACCTGCCCGCCCATAGGAGTTTTCCACCGTACCGTGCCGTCCTGCGCGCCAAGGGCATAGAGGTAGCCGTCCCAGCTGGCGACGTAAACCACGCCGTCTGCCACGGCCGGTGACGAATGAACCTGACCGCCGGTAAGGGTCTTCCAGCGGACTTCGCCGGAGCCGGCGTCGAGCGCATACACGTTCTTGTCGTAGCTGCCGACGTAAACCAGGCCCCCCGCTGCCGCCGGCGACGAATAAACCTCGCCGCCGGTAGGGGTCCTCCAGCGGACTTCGCCGGAGCCGGCGTCGAGCGCATACACCGAGAAGTCCTCGTTGCCGAGGTAGACGCGTCCGTCCCCAACGGCCGGTGACGACCAGACCTGGCCCCCCACGGGGCTTGCCCAGTGCGCCGTGCCGGTTTGGGCATCCAGCGCGTACACGTACCCCTCGGTTCCGAGGTACACCACACTATCGGCGACCGCTGGGGCCGCGGCGGCGGCACCGTTGGTGCGAGTCTTCCAGCGCATCGCACCGGTGGCCGAGTCGAGCCCGTAGACGTACCAGTCGGTAGCACCGAAGTACACCGTCCCGTCGGACACCACCGGTGAAACCGGGAACGTGTCGCCCGGGTTGCCGGGTGCGGTCTTCCAGCGCTCTTCTCCCGTCTTCGCCTCGAGTGCGTAGACGTTCCCGTCCCAGCTCGCGACATAGACCAGTCCGTCGGCGAAGGCCGGCGACGGCCTGACCCGGTCCCCGGTGGCAGCTGTCCAGCGTTGCACCCCGGTCGCTGCGTCCAACGCGTACACGTTTTTGTCGTAGCCACCTATGTAGACGAGGCCGGCACCCAGGGTCGGCGCCGAGAAGATGATCACGGTGCCAGCCGAAGCAGTCCACAGCACCGCGCCGGGTCGACCGGAAAGCGTTGGAGAAGAGGGCTGCCCGTCCGAGGAGGACGTGATCAACCAGATCGCGGCCCCACCGGCCACGAGCACTGCCCCTCCACCCAAACCGGCCAGGACTTCCCGGCGGCTCGGCCCGGTTCTGCCGACCAACGGTTGATCCGTCGGCGGAGATGCCGGTGTGAGCGGTGGTGGCGCCAGGCTGTCGAAGGACGGATGGCGCACTTCCGGCGACGACCCGGTCTGCAGGCCTACGGGCCCCGAAGCCGGCGCTCTGAGGTGGAATTCGCTGGGCAGGTTCGCAACGTGCGTTTCGGTGTCGTCCGGTCCCGACAACATCGTCGCGGATGCGGATGCGGATGCGGATGCCGAGGTGCGGTCGGACGCGAACTGGCCCGGTTCGGCCGAGAGGCTGGGCTTCAGGGCGAGTAGCTCCCTACACATCTCGGCGGCACTGGAATAGCGATGGTCTGGTTCGAGGGCAAGGGCCCGCTTCAGAACGTCGTCGAAGACGGTGCCGAGCACCGGTCTCGCCTCAGAAGCCGGAACGTAACGACGCTCCAGCTGCGAGGCAAGGATCTGCCACGGGGTATCACCAGGGAAGGGCAGCCGGTCGGTGAGGAGGTGATACAACATACATCCGACGGAGTACACGTCGGAGCGCGCATCGACGAGTCGGCTGTCGCGAGCCTGCTCAGGTGCCAGATAGGCGACGGTGCCGATAATGTTGCCGGTTCCCGTCAGCAGGTTACTGCAACCCCTCAGGTGCGCAATCCCGAAGTCCATCACCTTCACCGCTCCGGAATCAGTGAGCATAACGTTCGCCGGCTTCACATCTCGGTGAACAACTCCGCGTTCGTGAGCGTGCTGCAGCGCACTCAGCACGTCACCCATGACGTGGACGAGGAGAGGCAGCGCAAGCGGGCCATCCGTGCGGTGACGCTGCTGCAAAGTCGTCCCAGAAACAAGTTGCATGACGAGGAAATGCGCTCGCTCGCCGCCGAGCATATCCTCACCCAAGTCGTACACATGGACGATCGCTGGGTGGTCGAAGCTGGCAACAATTCGCGCTTCCCGACGAAATCGCTCCAGGCAATTTCCCGTGGGATCCTCTTCGAGAAGTTCGGTTCGTAGCACCTTGACCGCCACCGGACGGTCCAGAACAGAGTCCCACGCGCGGTACACGCGACCCATTCCACCGATGCCGAGCACCGCGTCCAACCGGTACCGGTGTGCCAGTACTCTCGCGTCATTCATGCGCGCCTACTAGTCCGCCAGCCCCGATACTGGCGCTCTCCGGGTGCTGTGGGATGCCGAAGAAATGACCTTCCAACCCGGATTCTAATCCGGTACAGCGGAGTGGGTCGACACTTCCGCGCGGGATCACCGGATGCCCGGCGCTCGAGGCGATCCTGCCCATTCAGTGACACGAACGGGCGGAGGGCACCCAGTAGCCCGGTGCCCTCCGCCTGTGTTCGCTGTGGTCGGGAACTAGCCGGCGGCCTTGCGCTGCCCTGTAGCGGTCGACGGTTCGATCGAAGCTTGCTTCTCGCGCTCGTGGCGTTCCAGCTGTTCCATGGCATTGCGGGCGAACACCCACTGTTCGGTGGACGCCATCTGCGCGCGTCCACGACCGAGGAACGTCACCGTCCACGACAGCAGAGTGGACAACCGGCTGCGGAAGCCGACCAGATACATCAGGTGGATCGCCAGCCAAGCCACCCAGCCGATGAAGCCACTGATTTCGAGCTTGCCCACCTTCGCGACGGCGCTGAACCTGGAGATCGTGGCCATGCTGCCCTTGTCGAAATACTTGAATGGCGGGCGATCCTCGGGCTTTTGACCGTGTAAGCCGGCGATGATCTGCTTGGCCGCGTACTTACCGCCCTGCATCGCGACCTGCGCAAGCCCGGGCAGCTTGTCGAGCGACATCATGTCGCCGATGACGAAGACCTCAGGGTGGCCCGGCACCGACAGGTCGGGGTTCACGAGCAACCGGCCCGCCCGGTCGACCTCGGCTTCGGACTGGTCGGCGATCTGCTTGCCCAGCGGGCTTGCCTGCACACCGGCAGACCACACCTTGCACTGCGACTCGATGCGCCGCTGAGTTCCGTCCTTGTCCTTCACCACGAGTCCGTCGACGTCGACGTCCGTGACCATTGCGCCCAGCTGAATCTCGATGCCGAGCCTCTCGAGCTGCTCGGCTGCCTTGCGGCTCAACTTGCCGCCGTACACCGGCAGCACGTCCCCGGCGCCGTCGAGGAGAATCACTCGGGCCTCGCGCGGGTCGATGTTCCGGAAAGCGCCGGACAGAGTGCGGCGTGACAATTCGGCGATCTGCCCAGCCAACTCGACACCCGTCGGGCCCGCACCCACCACCACGAACGTGAGCAGCCGGGCGCGTTCTTCCGGATCGTGGGACAGCTCCGCCTGTTCGAAGGCGCCCAGGATGCGGCCGCGCAACTCGAGCGCGTCGTCGATCGTTTTCATTCCGGGCGCGAACTCGGAGAAATGGTCGTTGCCGAAGTAGGACTGGCCTGCCCCCGCCGCCACGATCAGGCTGTCGTACGGAGTGATGGTGGTCCGGTCCAGGAAGCGGGACGTGATGGTCTTCGTTTCCAGGTCGATCGACTCGACATCGCCGAGCAACACCCGAGCGTTCTTCTGCTTACGCAGCACGAGCCGGGTGGCGGGCGCGATGTCGCCGACGGAGAGAATGCCGGTGGCCACCTGGTACAGCAAGGGCTGGAACAGGTGGTGAGTGGTGCGCGCAATCATGGTGATGTCGACGTCGGCCTTCTTGAGGGCCTGCGTGCCGAACAGACCACCGAAGCCGGATCCAATGACCACGACGCGATGGCGGCGTGACTCAACCGACTGGATACTCATTCCGTGCTCCTCGAATCTAGGCGACGTGTGTAACGGTAGTCGTCTTGCCCACGGGCGTCTCAGTAAGGCTTGCTTCGGACGGAATCGATCCAGAGACCGGCCGGTGCCCGCGAACAGCGACAGGTGGGTGGTTCCCTCGCCGAGGGAACCACCCACCTGTGCGATTGACGCAACTACCGCGCTCGCTCGATCCGCCGCGTCGACCGCGATTTCTCGTTTGTCGGCACGATGTAATCCGACTTGATCGAGTAGACGAACAGTGCGATGACGCCTACAACCACCACGAGAACGGTCAGCACGACCACCACGTAACCGAATCCCACACCTATTGCTGCCCAGTCCATTGGACGTACCTCCTCAGTCGCTGCTCACGCTACTGCGCAGGGTAGCCGCTGTCGTGGCGTCAGCGGGAAAGAACGATTCGATGGCGAGTTCCGCCACGGTCACGTCGAGTGGGGTGCCGAACATCGTGGTTGTGCTGAGGAAGGACAGCTCGGCGCCGCGGTGGCGTATACGGAGCGGTACGACGAGGGAACCGGCTGGGTCACCGGCTTCCGATATACCGCCGGGGTAGCCCCTCAACTCGTCGAGCAGGTCCCGGAGCCGGTCGTCACCGGTCACCGCGATCTGGTGTCCGAGCCGATGCAGAAGATGCCCACGCCACTGGGCCAGGTCGACGATCCGCGGCGCCATCCCGTCCGGATGGAGACTGAGGCGCAGCACGTTGACCGGCGGTTCCAGCAACGACGGCGCGCAGCCGTCCGTCAAGATCGCCGCAGCGTCATTGGCGTCGACCATGTTCCAGTGCCGGTCCACGACCACCGCCGGATACGGTGAATGCGCGGTGAGAATCTTCTCGATCGCGTCCGCAATCGACGCCATCGACGCATCCGACAGGCGGTGCTCGGGGAACTCCGGAGCGAATCCGCCCGCGAGCAGCAGTTCGTTCCGCTCGCGCAGGGGAATGTCCAGATGCTCGCTCAGCCGCAGCAGCATCGCCCGCGTCGGATTGGATCGCCCGGTCTCCATGAAGCTGACGTGCCGCGCCGACACGTCTGCCCGATTCGCCAGCTCCAGCTGACTCAACCGGCGGCGTTCCCGCCACGTTCGCAAGTGGATGCCGACGTGCGAAGTATGCCAATCGTCCAGGGTCGTCATGCAGGCCAGCCTAGGGTGGCGGGGTGGTCGCGGCCATTACCTCCGACGTCATCAGGAGCGGTCACGTCAGGTCGTCGAACTCGCCATTCACCCAGGCACAGTGGCGGGACGCCGAGTACTCGAGCGCCGCCCGACCATCGGTGTCGATGGAATTGTCGAAATTGCCGATGATGCGGTCGAATTCGAGCTGGGACAGCTGGTCGGCGATCCTCCTGACAACGGCGGCCGAGAGTGGCAGTCGGTTGGGATACGAGCGTAGAAACGACACCGTGCGGCGATCCGGATTGGGGAAGACACCGTCCCCCGTGAGAAGAACACCCTTCCCGTCCGCGCCGTCGCGCCAATGCGCCACGGCACTACCCGGGAAGTGCCCACCGATCTGATGCAACGTCAGCCCCGGCGCGACGTCGTGGGTGCCGGACCAGAACTCGATCGGGCCGTCGGTGCGCGCCAGCCATCTACGATCTGCGTCGGCGACGAGGATCGGAACATTCCCGAGTGCCTTCGACCACTGGGTCTGGACGCCGAACATGTGCGGATGACTGGCCGCGACCGCGAGTACTGGCCCGTAAGCGGCCACAGCCTCGACCGCGGACGGGTCGATATGGCCGATCGGATCCCACAGCAGCGATCCGGCCGGGGTGCTCAGCACCAGTGACTGCTGGCCGATCGCGACCTTCGGTTCCACAGACAGTCCGCGCAGCCCGGGTTCGAGTTCGCGCTCGACAATGCGGTGACCGGAACGGGTGAGGTCCTCGGCGGTCGTCCACTCCTGACCACCCAGTGGGATGTACTGGCGTTCGTCCGCACAGATTGCGCATTCGTCGGGAAGGGGCGTTGTCGGGTCCTGTTCGACGCCGCACGTGGCGCAGAGATGAAATAACACCCCTCGATCATGCATCCTCATAGCTCACAGAGTTGCTGTAATCCCGCGGCGACCGCCGTCGCGCAGGACTGTGCCGACTCGTGAGCCGCAGCGCTAGGCTCGAAGAGGGGTGACCGAGCGGTGGCCGGCCTCACACCGTCGCGCGCCCAGGAGTGCGGGAATACGTGGGGGACCGGCGGGGTTTAACAGGCCGACGGTGTTCGACCCAATGCCCCGGGTACCACATCAATATTGTCGCTGTGAGCGACCACTTGCCGAGAGGCGCACTGGCGGGCACCGTCACCCCTACTTGGAAGAAACCCAGATGCAGACGCCATCCGGGAAGCACACCCACTGGCCGGGAATCTCGACGTTCTGGCTGGGGGAGACGGTGGTGGGCCCGGATCCGGGCGACGCAGGCTTGGCGGAGGCGAATCCGGCGGCGCCGGTCAGTGAGATCGCGAGCGCGGCGAGGGCGGCAACGGTGGCGCGGGCTGTGGGGGTTCGGATCATGCTGCTCCTTGATTGTCGGCGACCTGTGTGCCGCTACTAGAAGCTTGCGCCATCCCCGACACAGGAAATAGGCACCGCAGGGTGCTGGTCGGCCACCCTCCGGTATCGCATGCGCCGTCTCCCGCCACGAGCCGCCTGACCTGAGTCGATCGCACCGCCGACGACGCCGTCAGCTTAAGCTGACGGCGTGGAAAGCGGCGATCAGCAGGGCGTCAGGGGAGTCGAGGGGCTCTCTGCGCTGTGGGTTCATTACGACAGTGTGCAGAACATGAGCGAAGCAGCCGTGGCGGCGGCCGAACGGGGCGACGAGGAAACTGCTGCCCGGCGGAGGGAACTCGCAGAACGGGCTCAGCTGCGATCGCCGGCGCCCAGTCATCTCGACGCCCTGGCGATCAGCATCCACCTCGAAAATGAACTGCACAACGCGCGATTCGACGTCGTCAGGCGCGCATTGGCTGAGGGAGCCAGTTGGTCCGAAATCGGACGTGTTCTCGGGATGAGCAAACAATCCGCCCACGCCTGGTACCGGAGACGTCATCGGAAACCGGCTGTTCCGAACCCCACTGCGACACCGCGATAGAACGAGATCGACCAGTTCAGAACGAAGGCATTGCGCCACCGTCAGCATGTGTTGACGGCAGTCGGTCGCAGCGAACTCAGGCTTGCGATATTCCATTGTGGGAATTCTGCATCTGCAGGCAGTGCCCCCGGAGTTAGGCTCTATCGGTTGGTGATGAGTTCCTACGCATTTCTTCGCGGAGGCTGGTATGACGACCGCAGCGTTCGGCTCAGGCTTCGCAGTTCTCGCGTTGGCAATGTCGATCGGGGCGTGCTCGGCGGACAATCCCGCTGGCGGCGAAGGAAATTGCGTCCGCGCGACCGACAGCGAGCTGGATGCGCTCTTCGAAAGTTGGAATGACGCGCTGAGCACCGGCGACGCAAGCAAGGTGGCCGAGTTGTACCGGTCGGACGCGGTGCTGCTACCTACGCTGTCGGTGGCTATCGCAGACACTCCGGGGGAGATAACGCAATATTTCGCCAACCTGATCAAAGCCGATCCCAAGATCCGCATGGAGGAAAGCGTCAAGTTCTCGGACTGCAACCTCGCGTACAACGTTGGTCGCTGGGTCATCAATGCCAATGGCCAAGATGTGGCAGCCAGGGTGACGTGGGTGTACCGGCACGAAGACGGAAAGTGGCTGATCGCCAACCACCATTCGTCGGTGAACCCGCAGTGAGCCGGAAGGGGTCGACGGGGAGCGCGACAAACGGACCGGGGTGCCTCGTCCGCACGCTAGTTGACATAATGTTGATTATCGGCAAATTATCCACCTGGCGGTTTACCACTCACATCGCCCGAAATGGTCTGCAGGTATAACCCGTGGGCGCTTTTTCTCCCGGCCGTGTGTCGGTCGGCCTTCTGTGTTCGTCTGGCCGGACTTGCAAACCTGCGCTGGAGCGCACGCGAGACATCCGAACCGGCGCTCGTCGGAACGTCCGGATGATTCATACCGTTGGATAATATGCAGCCCCAGCGAGCGTCCCGAAATGTGGACGGCTTGCGACGAGTCGGCGCATACGTGCCCGTGCGAGCCTGAGGCCCCGCTGCCCCGGGTGCGGGAACTTCCAGCCATCAGACCGCATTTCGTCACCGTGACGTAATGACGGCCGCTGGAAGGGCGTCCGCTGTGGGCAACGATCCGCTCTCGCCCGCGCGTCGTCGCGTTGTGCCGCTGCCGGGATGGTTCAGGTGTGAGAATGACGGCATGGCTGAACGGATGTCGGACGAGGAATGGCGCACATTCGTCTCGGCGGGAACACGCACGGGCAAATTGTCGACCGTCCGCGCCGACGGCAGCCCCCACGTGGCCCCCGTCTGGTTCGTCCTGGACGGTGACGACCTCGTGTTCACGACCGGCAAGAGCACCGTCAAAGGACGCAACCTCCTCCGAGACGGGCGTGCCGCGCTGTGTGTCGACGACGACCGGCCACCGTTCGCGTACGTTGTGATCACCGGCACAGCCGAGGTGTCCGAGGATCCTGCCGAGCTGCGCCGATGGGCGGCGCGGCTCGGTGGCCGGTACATGGGAGTCGACCGAGCCGAGGAGTTCGGCGAACGCAACGGCGTCGCAGGCGAGCTGCTGGTACGCCTGCGGATCGCGAAGGTCCTGGCACACCGCGACGTCGCCGACTGAGCGGTGCTCTTCGGGCGAACGTGGCCACAGGACAGCGAGAATCGACATAGATTTTGCGCATGCTGATATTTGGGACCACTGTCATCGGGGCACGCGACATCCGGCGGGCAACCGCGTTCTGGGCCGGGGCACTCGGGCTGACCGCCGGCGATCCGTTCGGCGGCAACGGCTTCACCAACCTGTATCTGCCCGACGGGCGGCCACTGCTGTCGATCCAGCAGAGCGACCACGACGCCGAGCCCGAACCGCGAATGCACCTCGACCTCTATGCCAGGGACAGCGACGACCAGGCGGCCGAGATCGAACGACTAGTCGGGCTCGGCGCACGACGGGTGCCCTGGGACCGCTACCCCGACGACTCCGATTTCGTGGTCCTTGCCGACACCGAGGGCAACCTCTTCTGCGTCGTCGACAACGCCGCTGCGCCTGAGCAGGCACGCCTCGACCTGCCCTGACCTGCATTCCATGACCTGCATTCCATGACGCGGATACGCCAACGCGGAGGCCTTGCGGGTTCGGCGAGGATGGGTACCATTCGACGTTCGGCGCCATTCGAAGGGAAGGTTGCGTTGATGTCTCGCCTCCAACGCACTGAACTGCACGGGGACGAAGCTGCTTATCACCTCTCCGGTGAGGGTGAGACGCTCCTGCTGATACACGGTATGGCCGGCAGCTCCGACACCTGGCGTGCGGTTATCCCCCAGCTCTCGCGCCGGTATCAGGTTCTGGCGCCGGACCTGCCGGGCCACGGCAGGTCCGCCAAACCGCGCGGTGATTACTCCCTCGGAGCATTCGCCGCGTGGTTGCGCGATCTCCTCGACGAACTCGGCATCCCACGGGTGACGGTCGTCGGGCAGTCGTTGGGCGGCGGAGTGGCGATGCAATTTTCCTACCAACATCCGGAACTGTGTAATCGGTTGGTGCTCATCGGTAGCGGTGGGCTGGGACGCGATGTCAATTGGACGCTCCGGTTGCTGGCTGCGCCGGGAGCCGAGTTTCTCCTGCCTCTGATCGCGCCGGGGGTCGTGCGCGAGGCGGGAAACAAAGTGCGCTCGTGGCTGGGGGCGGCGGGTCTGCGGTCGGTGCGGGGTGACGAGATGTGGCAGTCCTACGCATCGCTCTCCGATCCGGACACGCGGCAGGCATTTCTGCGTACTCTGCGCGCCGTCGTCGACTACCGGGGTCAGGCCGTCAGCGCGCTGAGCCGCCTCTATCTGAACGCCGACCGGCCCACCCAGTTGATCTGGGGGGACTCGGACCGAATCATTCCCGTCGCCCATGCCTATGCGGCGCACGAGGCAATGCCGGGCAGTCGACTCGCCGTCCTCGATGGTGTCGGCCACTATCCGCATCTGGAGGCGCCTGGTGAGGTTGTCAACATTATCGACGACTTCGTCTCCGCACACCCGGCACCCGCTCGAGAGTTCGGCCGAGGCTTCCCCGGCCGGGCGGCCGGATGGGAGGCTGAAGGGAGCCATTTCGGCGTTTCCTCGTACTCGGCAGGAGATAACCAATGCGACTTCCCACACTCGGACAGCTGCCCGGACGGATAGCGACCGGAGGTTTCATCCTGCATTCGGGACTTCAGAAGTGGCCCGGCGACGAGCAGACGGCCGCGGGTATCCACGGCATGGCCGCGGGCGCCTTTCCCTTTCTGAACGGAGTGCCGCCGGCACGATTTCTGAAGATGCTGTCGGTGGCGGAGATCGGCACCGGCACCGCACTGTTGGTGCCGCTCGTGCCGACCGCGCTGGCCGGCGCGGCACTCACCGCCTTTTCCGGTGGTCTGGTCGCGATGTATGCGCGGACACCTGGACTGCGTAACCCGGGAAGTATCTGGCCGAGCGAGAACGGGTTAGCGGTCAGCAAGGACGTATGGATGCTCGGGATGGGCCTCGGGTTCCTCCTCGACGAGTGGACGCGCACGCGCCGATCCGGCACATCCACCGGTGTCAGTCTGCGCTGAGCGCCTCCTGAGCCTGGAGATTCTGCACAGGGGTGCGCAGGGATGCCACGACGTCGGCGTAGAGGGTGGTTTTGATCTCGCGCAGGGTGCGGCCGCGGGTGGCGGCCAGCCCGCGGGCATGTTCGATCGCTCTGGAGAGGACGACGTCCTCGGCAGCGACGTCGTCGACGAGGCCCGCGGCGTGCGCTTCGGCACCGCCGTAGCGGTGACCGGTGACGAGGGCGGTGTGCGCCGCGGGCGCAGGCAGTCGCGCCGCGAGGAGGGCAATGCTGCCGGGCGCGTAGCTGGCGCCGATGCTGATCCCGGGCAGGCAGAAGTAGCCGCGGTCTTCGCGCATGATCCGGTGATCGTGGGCCGTGGCCAGGATGGCGCCGCCACCGAAAGTGTGTCCGGGTAGGGCTGCGACGGTGGGCAACGGGAACGTCAGGATCCGGGCGAACAGTTCCTGCACGCGGTCGATGTAGGAGTTCAGCTTGTCCGTGTTCTGCACGACCCACGTGGTGTCGAGGCCGGTGGAGTAGAACTTGCCGACTGCGGTGGT
Organism: Rhodococcus sp. USK13; assembly: GCF_018343855.1. Taxonomy (NCBI): domain Bacteria; kingdom Bacillati; phylum Actinomycetota; class Actinomycetes; order Mycobacteriales; family Nocardiaceae; genus Rhodococcus; species Rhodococcus sp. USK13. The sequence continues at coordinate 4,351,804 of NZ_CP069242.1, forward strand.
GACGAGCGCGCCGGGACCGTCCGTGCTTTCGATCTCGTCCAGCAGATCCCCGACCTGCTCGAGCCAGTCCGGGTGGAAGGCATTTTCGCTGTCACGGCTTCCCCGCTCACCCAGGTAGAGAACGAACACGTTTTCGGACCGCTCCAAGTAAGGCATGCCGCGAGGCTACCCAACCGCGGCGGCGAGCACCCGCCGAATACACCGGCTGTGCGTGAAGTTTCAACCGCAACCGGCCAGGGTATGTCGTGTCTACAGCTGAGGCGGTGAACGATGAAAACTGGAACAGGTGTTGCCGACGGGCGGACTGTTCGGGATTACATCCACACGGTCGCCCGGTGCGTTCATGCCGATTCGATCGATTGGTGGGACTCCGAGGGCGTCGATGTCGTTCTGGTCCTGCCGTTGCGGTTGCGCTACCTGCCGGGGCGCAATGCGGTTCTGGTGTGGAACCGGCACTTCGGGTGGTCGCTCGGTGCGGAGGGGGTCGGGCGCGGCAGCATCGTCGTCATCGAGGGACTCGGGATCGGACGGACCCCACCGCCCGCGCTGTGTTCGGACCGCGCACTCGAGTTGATCGACGGATACTTCCGGTCGCCGCCGACGCAGACGGACGGTCCCGATCCGAATAGTGTTGCTGCAGAGAGCTTTTCGTCGATAGAACACGATCGGTGTTCGCGAATCGGTACGGAGACTGCCGGGCGCGGGCGCCGCGACCGGGTGGTGAAGCGTCCCTGATCGCCGCGTCCGCCGACACGGAAGACCGGTGTCGTGCCGAAGCGCGGCCTCGTCGGCTGTAGGGCTCAACCGACAAGACCTGGCCGAAGTCGTACCCGGGTATGACTGCGGCGTGCTGACCGCATACCCGAGGCGGTAGCAGTCCAATCATCGCCACATTCGTGGCTGTTGCCCGGCATGTTGCGGGCCGCATGCAGTGTGCGGTGGTGACGGAATTTCGAATCGGCGGCACCGAAATGGGTATGGCGACAGTCTTTTCGTGATCTGCTTACTGCCGTGGTGTGGGGCTCTGCCGTCCGGCCCGGACAAGCAGAATCCCATCGATGGACACGTCGACGTGCCAGCGCGGCTCGTGGTCGCCCGAACGGGGGTGCGGATGTTGGTGATGAGCCCCATGGAGGCACTGTTCGTGCTGTTCGAGACACCGTCCCATCCGCTGCACGTGGGGGCGCTCGAACTGTTCGATCCGCCGGCCGAGGCCGGCGCAGACCACGCCCGGACGATGTTCGAGGCGTTGACTTCCCAGGAGGAGTCGTCCCCGCTGTTCCGTAAGCGGGCGGTTCGCCCGCTTCGAGGAGTCGGTTATCCGTGGTGGTCGGTCGATGATCGGTTGGATCTGGGGTATCACGTGCGGCACAGCGCGGTGCCGGGCGCCGGACGGATGGACGATTTGCTGTCTCTGGTGTCCCAAATGCACGGAATACCGCTCGATCCACAGCATCCGATGTGGGAGATGCATGTCATTGAAGGACTTGCCGACGGGCGGACCGCCGTGTACTCGAAGATTCACCTGTCGCTGATGGACGGTCCGGCGGGTTTGCGGTTGCTCCATCATGCCTTGTCGAGTGAGCCCGACGACACGAACTGCCCGGCGCCGTGGACACCCGGTGTCGCGGCGATGTCGCAGCGCACCTCGCCCTTCCCGGTGGCGGCCGTCCGTGCCGGCTGGCGGGCGGCGACGAGCCTGGTGGGTGTGGTCCCGGCGGCCGCGAAGGCCACCATGGACGGCCTCCGTGAGCAGCATCTGACCCTCCCCCTGCAGTCGCCCCCCACCATGCTCAATGTGCCAGTGGGCCGGGCCCGGAAGGTGGCGGCGCGTTCGTGGCCGATTCGTCGACTGCTGGCCGTCGCATCGGCCGCCCGCACCACCATCGACACGGTCGTTCTCGCTATGTGTTCGGGCGCGCTCCGTAGCTATCTGCTCGAGAATTACGCGCTACCGGATGCGCCGTTGACGGCGATGCTGCCGGTGCCACTCGACCTCGGCGGTCCTGCGATCGGACCGCGCGGGCGGGATCACGGTGTGGGTGCGATGGTCGTGGGCTTGGCCACCGATGAACGCAATCCGGCAGCGCGTCTGGCGCGCATCACGGACGCGATGGAACACACGCACAGGGTATTCGGTGCGCTCAGCCACAACCAGTTCCAGCTGATGAGCGCGCTCGCGATCAGTCCGATACTGCTCGAACCGGTGCGGAGGTTCGTCGACGACACTCCCCCGCCGTTCAACGTCATGATCTCGTACATGCCGGGCCCGTCGAGGCCGCGGTACTGGAACGGCGCCCGCCTGGACGCCGTGTATCCGGTGCCGACGATCCTCGGCGGTCAGGCGCTGAGCATCACGGTCACCAGCCGGGCGGGGCAACTCGATGTCGGCGTGGTCGGCGACCGTCACGCGGTCCCCCACCTGCAGCGCATCATCACGCATCTCGAGACGTCGCTCAGTGACCTCGAGAGCGCGGTCGCGGCATCGGGAACCTGAGGCGTGGTTCGGCGTCTACTCGATCGCCTGCCGCAGTGAGCTGATGCCCGCTTCCCAGCATCGGGTGACGTGGTCACCGACGAGGTCGTCGAATGCGAGGCACGCCGCGGCGCCGAGCAGGATGTCGTCACCGGTCGACGGGCGCGCGGACACCAGACCGCCCGCGAGGTCGCGGCAGACTATCTGCTCGTGCACGGAGTCGGCTTCGACGTGCTCGTCGAAGAACAGCGTGGCGGCCTTGCCGAAGCCGAGCCGGGTCAGTCCGGCGCTGTATTTCTTACTCGGCAACGCCGAGGTGGTTTCGACCGCGCAGAGGTGCCCGACCAGTGCACCCAGACGGCGGCGGTGAAGGCCGAAGAGTGAGAGCGCATTCAGGGACGCCAGGGTGATCGCGGGAACGGCGTCGATGTAGTGGGCGTAGCGGTCGGAAAGCCCGAGTTCCCGCATGGTGGTGGCGAACAGCGCGGAGTGCATGCGTTCGGGACGGCCACCGCCGTATTCGTCCAATTGCACTTCGACCAACGCCGCCTTCGGTGCGCCGGCGAGTCGCGGGATGCCGAGCGTGTGCACGTCCGCTTCGCGGAGCTGATTCAGTGAGCGGTGGACGAGCAGTTCGCGGAAGTGCTGGAGGTCGGCGTCGCGTGCCATGAAGGTGGACAGGCCGGGTCCGGCGGTGGGTGCGGTCATTTTCCACAGTTCCGCCACCACATCTGTCGAATCGGTCGGCGGGTTCGCGACGATCCGGATGGCCGCCTCGAACGGAAGCTCCAGGGCTTCCCGCGCCGCGAGCAGATCGGTGTTCCACTCCCAGTCGTCTCCGACGCCCGCAATGCCCTGCAGATGCAGTTCGTAGAGGGCGGTGAGACAGATCTGGGCGTCCTCGTCGTAGAGGATGGCGGGACGCCCGTCGACCGTCGTGTCCGCGGAAGTCTCTGCGAGGGAACGCGCCGCCGTCACCAACGATTCGCTGTCCTCGACGTCTCCGCGCAGAATGGAGAACAAGAGCTCGCTCACGGGGCCGCGTGATGCAGGAAACGGCATCGCGGATCCGGAAGGGGCCACTGTCTCCGACAACGACCGAGAGTGCAAGGTGGTCATATGGACTCCAATTTCACAACGGGAACCGACGGATCCGACGTGACCATCACGGTGTGCCCGGATGGGCCACTTCTCGTCCGCGGTTCGGCGCAATTGTTCGATACCGACGGTAACCCGTTACCGTCGAACCGGGCCACGGTGGCGCTGTGCCGGTGTGGAAGAACCGGCATTGCGCCCTTTTGTGACAGCTCCCACAAGAAGAAGCTCCGCCGTCCGTAGATGCGGCGGCCCGGTCTACTTCTTGTCTTCGCCCTTACCGACACCAGTTTCGTGTGCAGGTCCGACGCCCTCGTCGCTCGACTCCGCCTGCTCGGTGTCGGCCGCCGGCTTCTCCTCCGACGGCGACGCTACCGCTCCGCGGGCGGTGTCGTCGGGATCCTTGTCCTGGAGCCGGTTCGCGTCGACGTGCTCGTCGTGCTCCGGCCGGCCCTCGGCCGTGCTGGTGGTGCGGCCGTCGTAGGGCGGTGTTGCGGGCTGGGCGTCTCCCGGTGGCGTGGAGCCGCCTGCGGGCCCGGCGACGTGTTCCCGACCGGGATCGGGGCCTTCACCCGTCGTGGCCACTTCCTCCTGATCCAAAGTTCCCGGCTCCCGGTCCGACGGACCGGCCCCGGCTTCGTCCGGACCCGAGTCGCGTGAGCCGACGGGACCCCGTTCGGCTTGCGGCTCCTCTTGGAGCTGCTCACCTGGTTCGGTACCCATGATTCCTCCTCGACAGCGCTACGAAGCGTGTGTCCTCGACGGACCCACTGTTGTAGCTATGCCCCGGACTGCGCGGGCCAAACCCGTTCGCGCGACGTGTCATGCTGCTGGGGTGACACCCGCACCACGGTGGAACTCGTAGGCTGGACACCACAGACAATCGACGGCGGTGAGGGGTAGGTCGTGGACGAGCAGCGACGGTGGTCGTTGTGGCGTGCGGTCGCCGCAGCCTCCGACGTGCGCGGGCAAGGCGCTTGGGCCGAGATAGTCTGCAGCGCCGCGGTCGAACTGCTCAGTGGAATCGACTCGGCGGCGTTGACCATCCGCGCCACCGCCTCGGCTCAGGACATGCTCGGGGCGAGCGACGAATGGGCGGGGATCCTCGACGATCAGCAGTACACCCTGGGTGAGGGTCCGGGCGTGCTCGCCTTCGCCTCGGGTTCCCCCGTACTCGTCAGCGACCTCAGTGTCGACGAAGATCGTTGGCCGGGCTTCTCGGAGGCTGCGCGGGCGATCGGGGCGGCCGCAGTGTTCGCGTTTCCCTTACAAATCGGCGGCATCCTGCTCGGCACCCTCGACCTCTACCGCCGCCGGGTGGGCGGGCTTACGCCGCGCACCCTCGGTGATGCGGCCGTGGTGGCCGACTTGATCACCGTGGCGCTGCTCGAACACACCGAACGGGATGCTGCGGCCGGTGACCTCTGGAGCCGGGAGGGCTCGTATCAGGATGTCAACGTGGCCACAGGGATCCTCGCGGCCCGGTTGCACATCAGCCTGGCCGATGCGTTCGTGCGATTGCGGGGGCACGCGTTCATGATGAACCGGTCCGCCCTGGAGGTCGCCCGCGACGTGCTGGAGCAACGCATCGGTGTCGATGACCTCAACGATTGAGGCGTGTCGACGACCTCAACGATTGACGAATCCGCACCACGAGGAGGTGACACCGTATGCTCAAGATGTACCGGACGCGACTTCTCATCTGGTCGACGCGCTTTCCGCGATCACAGCGCAACTCGTCGACGATTCCTCTGACAGCGGTTCAACGTTGTATCAGATCGCCGGCACGTGCGTGAACGTGCTCGAGGCCGATGCAGCCGGAATCATGGTCGTCGATCCGCGGGGCGGCGTCGCCGTGGTCGCCGCGTCCGACGAGCGCGCCAGGCTGGTCGAGTTGCTGCAGACTCAGATCGACCAGGGCCCGTGCATCGACTGTATGCGCACCTCCGAGATCGTGGAGGCGAGCGATCTGCATGAGATCACCGGTCGGTGGCCGGACTTCACTTCGGCCGTACTCGAGGCGGGGTACCGGTCCGTGCTCGCCGTACCGATGCGCCTCGACGGGCGCACCGTCGGCGGACTGAATTTGCTGTACACGCGGACGGAGGGCATTTCCGCCCACGACCGCGGGCGGTCCGTGATCTTGGCCCGGCTGGCGGTTCTCGGGCTCACCCAGGAGGTTGGTGAACCGCGTACGGGGCGCCTGGCGGAGCGGACGATGTCGTTGCTCAACGATCGGGTGCATGTCGGTCATGCCACCGGGTTGGTCGCGGGCACGCTGGGCATTGCCCCGGCGGCGGCATGCGCCGCGCTCGAGGACTACGCGCAGGGAAACGGCGTTGCGTTGCGAGATGTTGCCCACCGGATCACCGAGGGCACGGTCCGGCCGGCAGAACTACTCGTCCGACAAAGCTGACGGCGGCAGTCAATCCCAGTCGGGATCGTTTCGGCCGTTGGCCGCCGCATTCACCAGCTCCCGCAGCCGCGCTGCCTCCACCGAACATCCGTCTGCGCTCGAATTCTGATCGAAGGCGTGGCCGGCCTGTGCCGTCGTGCATCCGCCCCACGCCTGCAGGATGCCGACGCTCTCCCCCCGGACGGCGCGCAATCGCACTCCCTCGCGGATGCGACGCGCTGCGGTGAGCACACGCGTCAGGTCGGATTCCTTGCTCATGACTCCACGGTCCTCTCTGTTACGGCGCTACGCCAGCCCAGCGGGGATGCCGGTCGATGACCGTCCGTGGTGCGCGCGAACCGCGGTGTCAGAGGTTGCCCGTGCAGGACCGCAGGAGGTCGCGGGCCACGTCGTGCAGCTTCGTGTTGGTGTGTTGCGAGATGTGCGCCAGGCGGCGGAATGCTTGTTCGCCATCTATTCCGTGCAGGGCCATGAGCACGCCTTTGGCTTGATCGATCTCGGCGCGGGAGGTCAGGGCGAGTTTCATCTGTTCGATGTGGTCCCGGGCATTCTGCCAGCGCCACCCGTTGCTGATCGCGGTGGCCGCGGCCGCCGTCAGTAGCGTCATCAGCCGTTGGTCGAGCGGGTCGAACGCCTCGGCCCGGAAACTGTAGGCGTTGAATGACCCTATCAGCCTTCGCTTTTGGTCGACGTCGACGAGAAGCGGAACCGAGAGGTAGGCGCGGACCCCCATGGTGTGGGCGGTTACCGTGAATTCGGGCCATGCTTCGGCGTGCTCTCCGACGACCGCGCGGACCGGCAACTGGGATCGTGCTGCCCGGAGGCAGGGTCCTCTCCCGGCGGCATATTGTCGCGCGTCGAGGGCGGCGAGTGTCTTGTCGGTGCTGGCGACCGTGCAGGGGGCGGTGGTGTCGAAGCGGGTGACGCTGACTGCATCGGCGTCGACCAGGGCCGCGAGGGCGGTCTCCGCCACCCGGAGTAGCACGGTGTCGACGGCTTCTTCGGCGATCGCGGCCTTGTGGAGCTGCTCGAGGGCTTCGGTGACGGTGTCCAACGCGGCGTTGGTCTTCGCCATCAACGAGCGCTCGTCGCCCCCGTCCGGCGTCTCACTCATGACTTCAGCTTTTCACCTTCACCGTCCGGCCGCCATGGACTTCGCCGACGGGTACGGATTCGGTCTCGCAGTGCTGGGTATTTCGACGAGTGCCCGCCACGAAGGAGAACGGTATGTCTCACACGGTTGCCGACGAGGTGTTGTCCCGCTTACGGGAATGGGGCGTCGAGTACGTCTTCGGTTATCCCGGGGACGGCATCAACGGGTTGGTCGCGGCGTTCGGTCGCTCCGGCAATGACCCTCGTTTCGTACAGGCGCGGCACGAAGAGATGTCTGCGTTCGAGGCGACGGGTTACGCCAAGTTCAGCGACCGGGTCGGTGTGTGCACGGCGACGTCCGGGCCGGGTGCGGTCCATCTGCTCAATGGCTTGTACGACGCCAAGTTGGATCATGTTCCGGTCGTGGCCATCGTCGGCCAGACATCGCGCAGCGCGATGGGCGGCAGCTATCAGCAGGAGGTCGACCTGCAGTCGCTGTACAAGGATGTGGCCGCCGACTACCTTGTCGAGGTCAATGTGGCCGCTCAGATTCCCAACGCTCTCGACCGGGCGTTCCGCATCGCTCTGGCACGGCGGGCGCCGACGGCGGTCATCATCCCCGCTGATGTGCAGGAGGAGGAATACACTCCCCCGGCGCACGAGTTCAAGCAGGTGCCGTCCAGTCCGCCTGGCGTGAGCGGATCCTGGGTGCAGCCTGCGGTCGAAGAGATCGACAGGGCCGCCCGCATTCTCAATGCGGGGACGAAGGTGGCGATTCTCCTCGGGCAGGGCGCACGCGGCGCCGCCGCCGAAGTGTGTGAGGTGGCCGACCGGACCGGTGCGGGCGTGGCGAAGGCGCTGCTCGGGAAAGATGTGCTTCCTGATGATCTGCCGTTCGTCACCGGCGCGATCGGCTTGCTCGGCACCCGGCCCAGCTACGAGCTGATGCGGGACTGCGACACGCTGCTGATCGTCGGGTCGAATTTTCCCTACTCACAGTTCCTGCCCGCATTCGACCGGGCGCGGGCCGTGCAGATCGACATCGACGGCACCCGGATAGGGATGCGGTACCCCACGGAGGTCAACATCGTTGCCGACGCGAAAGCTGCTTTGGCGGCGCTGATCCCGTTGCTCGAACACAAGGACGACCGGTCGTGGCGGGAGGAGATCGAACGGGGTGTTCGGCGGTGGTGGGACACCGTCGAGCGCCAGTGCATGGTGTCGGCGCAGCCGGTCAATCCGATGCGGGTGGCGTGGGAGTTGTCGGAGCGCCTGCCGGAAGGTGCCATTCTCACCGCCGATTCGGGATCGTCGACCAACTGGTATGCGCGGTGCGTGCGGTTGCGGGAAGGCATGCGCGGATCGTTGTCCGGAACCCTGGCCACCATGGGTGCGGGTGTCCCCTACGCTATCGGCGCCAAATTCGCGCATCCCGGCCGTCCGGTTGTCGCGCTCGTCGGCGACGGGGCGATGCAGATGAACGGGCTCGCCGAACTCCTGACCATTGCCCGCTACCACCGGGAGTGGACCGACCCCCGCCTGATCGTGTGCATCTTCCACAACAACGACCTCAATCAGGTCACCTGGGAGTTACGCGCGATGGGCGGCGCACCGAAGTTCGAGGAATCGCAGACTCTCCCTGACGTGTCGTACGCCGACCTGGCACGGACCATCGGACTCGGGGCCGTGGCCGTCGACTCGCCCGACGAGCTCGGCGCCGCCTGGGATCGCGCTCTGTCCGCCTCCGTGCCGGTGGTCCTCGATGTTCGCTGTGACCCCGAGGTTCCACCGATTCCCCCGCACGCCACCTATGAGCAGATGAAGTCGACGGCTGAGGCGGTACTCGCGGGTGATGCGAACGCATGGCACCTCGTCGTACAGGGGGCGAAGATGAAGGCCCAGGAGGTCCTCCCACCCCGTCACCAGAGGTGACGACATTCCGGGTGCTGCGACTGTGGTCTCGAATCGGAGGAGGCGCGGCGAGGCGGTAGTATTCGGATGTTTTGTTCGGTAGAGACACCTGCCATACCGCTGAAGTGGCGGCGGGTGCATGGGTACTCGCTCGCCTGAAATAGGGAGAGTAGTGCCATTGCCCGAGGATCTCGGTGCCGACGTCACTCCGGGTCGGCACCGGCGTGCCGACGACACTCTGGCGCGGCACCGTCGTGCCGACGTCACTCTGGCGCGGCACCGTCGTGCCGACGTCGATACCGCCGCACGTGTCGATGCAGTTGCGAGCGCGCTGGACAACCTGCAGCGCCGTCTGACCACACCCGCGCAGCTGCAGGGTTTCCTGCAGGAACTGTGCGACTGTGTGGTGTCGACGATTATCGAAGCGGACATGGCCGGTGTGACCCTGGTGGACGAGGATGGGCGTGCCGAGACCGCGGCGTGCACCGATCGGCGCGCAGTGGACATCGACCTGAACCAGTACCGCAACGGTGAGGGCCCCTGCCTGGAGGCGGCCACCACGGGGCAGATCGTCAAGGTCCGGGTCGACGAGGTTGTCGAACGGTGGCCGGCGTTCGCGGCCGACGTGCGCGACATCGGTGCTGCCAGCTACCTGTCGGCGCCGTTGCGGCTGGGTGAGGCGCACGCCGGTGCACTGAATTTGTACAGTTTCGGCAGCCATGGATTCGGCGATCTCGATGTGGCGTTGCTGAGGATCTTCACCAGTCTCGCCGAGGTGGTGGCCAGGATGACGCGTGAGGCGGCGGCGGCCCACGACGAGGTGGCCGGGTTGAAGAAGGCCATGGTCACGCGCGGTGTCATCGAGCAGGCGAAGGGGATCCTCATGGCGGCGGAGCGGATCTCGGCCGACGAGGCGTTCCGGATGCTGGTGACCAACTCGCAGCGCAGGAACGTCAAGCTGGTCACCGTGGCGCACGAGGTGGTCGAGACCGTCGCCGCCGATGATGGCGACTCCGACTGACGAATCGCGGACAAGGCTCGGGTCAGCCGATGTATCGGCGCGCCTTCGACCGGGACTGCGGTTCCTCGAGGAGCACCAGTCCGGCTTCCACGGTGTCGGGCACCACGCGCCGGTGACGCAGAACCCACCGGGTCGACCTGAGGGCCTCGAGCAGGGCAGCCGCGGTAGCGCGGTCTTTCGGGGCGCTACGCAGGATCACCAGCGAGCGGCGCGCCGCGCTTCGCACCGGACGCCGCAACCAGAGGGTCCACAGTGTGTTGCGGATACCGAGTTGCCGGCGGCGGGTGGCGTCCCGGCTCACCGAGGGCTCGTGGTGGATCACCATGTCCTCGTTCCACACCATCCACCAGCCTGCGGCGGCGAGATCGAGGGCGAGGAGTTCCTCCTCACCGCCCAGCCACATCTTCTCGCAGAAGCCGCCGACCTGACGGAATGCCTCCACCCGGAACATCGTGAGGCCGGCCATCACGCCGAGGACAGCCGGACCCGGCAGCCACGACGGCCCGGGTACCGGTGAGTCCCGGAACTCCGGAGTGATCGGGTCCTCGACAAGGTCCGGTGCCACCAAGCACTTGCCGGTGACGGATCCGATCGTCGGATGCGCGTCGAGGACCGCGGCGCCGACGGTCAGGGCACCTGGTTGCCAGCGGGTGTCGTCGTCGCAGAACGCCACATACGGGCTCGTCACCAGCTCGACGGCCCGGTTCCGGGCGACGGCCCCGAGGTTGTCCCCCAACGCGAGGAGCCGGACCTGCGGGAATTCGCGCCGCACCATGTCGGTGGTGCCGTCACCGGAGCCGTTGTCCGCCACGATGATCGGTGCACGGTCGGGCAGGGTGGTCATGTGGGCGAGGGTTTTGCGCAGCTCGGCGCACCGGTCGTAGGTCATGACCACCACCGTGACCGGCGACGGCTTCTGCGGTTCGGCGCCGCTCACGGCCGGCTCCTCTCGAGTTCTTCGAGACGGCGTTCGAGGTGAGTGGGCACAACCCGCCGGTGTGCGACCGCGGCGGGGAGCTTGCGGATCGTGTCGAACAACGCCGGCGCCGCGGACGGTGTCCGGACCGCCGCGAATATGAGGGAGATGAGGGCACTCGCGACGGTCGACACCGGTCGCCGCATCACAACGGTCAGGGTGTCGTTGCGGATCTCGCGATTGCGCCGGCGGCTCGCGTTCGCGCGGACCGAGGAGGGGTGGTGGTAGGCGACGAGGTCCTCGACGTAGCACAGTTCCCACCCCTGCGCGGCGAGGTCGAGTGCGAGTAGCGCCTCCTCCCCCACGAACTCGAGCACGCGCGAGAAGCCCCCCACGTTTTCGAATGAGGATCGTCGCACCACCGACGCGCAGGCGAGGAAACCCAGCACCGAGGGGCCGGGGGCACCGGGCCGTGTTCCGAGCGGACTGCAGGCCATGCGGTCGTTGAGCGGGTCGTTGCGGGCCTGGGGGCCGACGAGGGTGCGGGCGGCGAGCAGCGCGATGGCGGGATGCTCGTCCAGTACTTTCTCCGCGAGGGGGAGAGCGTCACGGTCCCACCAGGAATCGTCGTCGCAGAACGCGATGTAGGGCGTCGACGCGGCCCACACACCGTAGTTGCGAGCGGCGGCGCCCTCATTGCGGGAGCGTGTAATCGTGGTCAGGGCCGGAATGACGCTGCGCGCCGCGTCTACGACGTCCGCGGTGTCGTCGGTGGACGCGTTGTCGACGACGACGATCGGGGGTATGGGCCGAAGTTTCGACAGTTCGAGGAGGGTGCGCGAGAGGCTCGTCGCCCGGTTGTGCGTCACTATCACGACGGTCGTCTTCGAGGTCACCCCGCAGTGGTACCCGAGTCGCGGCGCACCACAAACAGCCGGCCGAGGGAGAGGAGGTCGGTGCGCCGCTCAGCGTGACCGCAGTACGCCGGACTCTTCGACGGCGGCGACGGAGAGGGTCCGGTAGCCGTGGTCGTCGAACAGGACAGTGATCCGGTCGGGTGCGGTGCTCATGACGGTTCCCGGGCCCCATTCGGAATGTTCGACTGCGGTGTCGACTGGCCAGGGTGCGTCCTGGTCGCAGGCGGCGGCCTCGTCGGTGGGCTCCGGGTGTTCGGTGGACTCGGTCGCGCAACATCGGTCACAGTTGCCGCAGGGCGGGTCGAAGGCCTCGCCGAAGTAGCCGAGCAGGAAGCTGCGGCGGCAGTTGCGGGTGTCGGCGTACTCGCGCAGCATCTCGACACGCGACCGTGCCAGGCGTTCCTCCGCGGCGGCACGGTCGGTTGCCCGCCTCAGGGCCTCGTCGGCGCTGAGGTCGCGGGCCGTGAAGCCTCTTCCTTCTCCGGCGACGGCGTCGACTTGTTCGAGCAGGTTGATCGCTGCCGTCACCTTGCGGCTCCCGGCGTCGAGTGCCGCGCGGAGGTCCTTGATCTTCGTGCGGCCACCGCTGCGAAGCAGTTCGAACACCTGGGCGAGAAAATCCTCGTCCGGTCGGTGAGACGCAAAGAACCTGCCGAGTGACAGCTCCTCGGGCCGGTAGAACAGCAGCGCCAACGCGCTCTCCCCGTCGCGGCCCGCCCGTCCGAGCTGCTGATAGTAGTTGTCGAGAGAGTCGGGAACGGAGGCGTGGACGACGAAGCGCACGTCGGGTTTGTCGATACCCATTCCAAAGGCGGAGGTCGCAGCCACGACGTCGAAGTTGCCGTCGAGGAATTGTTCGTGTACAGCTTCCCGCTCGGATCTCTTCATTCCGGCGTGGTACGCGGCGGTCCGCAGCCCGCGGTCGGACAGCTCTTCGGCGTAGAACTCGGCGTCCTTGCGGGTCGCCGTGTACAGCAATCCCGGTTGCGGAAGTTCCGGTACCCGGTCGAGTACGGCGCGTTCCTTGTCCGCTCTGTTGACGTAGCGGTCCACCTCGAGGGTGATGTTGGGGCGGTCGAAGCCCGTCGCGACCACCGCGGGATCATCGAGCGCCAACCGGTCGATGATTTCCTGCCGGACCGGGGGCGGCGCCGTGGCGGTCAGCGCGAGGACGGGTGGGTGACCGAGCCTTCGCACGGTATCGGCGATGCGTAGGTAGTCGGGACGGAAATCGTGGCCCCAGGCGGCGACGCAATGCGCCTCGTCCACCACGATGAGGGAGACGTCCGCTGCCTCGAATCGGGAGATCACGTCGCTGTTCGCCAGTTGTTCGGGGGCGACGAACACGTACTCGGCCTCGTGCTTCTCGACGGCACGCCAGGTGGCCTCGAGGTCGCGTGCGGACCGTGTGGAGTTGATCGCCACCGCCCGGGGTGCGCCCGCCGAGTCGATGCCGGCGATCTGATCCTCCTGCAACGCGATCAGTGGGGAGATGACCAGGGTCGTCCCTGTGAGCAGGACGGCGGGGACCTGGTAGATCGCCGATTTACCCGCCCCGGTGGCCATGACGACGAGCGCGTCGCGGCCGGTCATCAACGCCTGCATCGCCTCGAGCTGTGCGGGGCGCAGGGTGTCCCAGCCGAAAGTGTCCCGCGCCGTCGCCTGCAATCTCTCGCACATGTCGGATGCGCGCTCGGTCATCGTCGTCTGCGCCATGGCGGCGTGGTCGGCGGCATCGTGAAAAATCAGCCCTGGTTCCGCTTCTTCGCCCGCTGACGTGCGACGACGAACAGTACGACAGCCACCAGTATCACCAGTGCAATGAGCTCCATAGCTCCCGTTTACCCGGCTTCCCGGAACCTATGCACCCCGCCGCCGTCGTGGGCAGCATGCACACCGGGAAGGAGGTGAGGCCGAAATCGACAGGATGGGGTAACGTCAGTGTCCTGCACGGTTGAGCCCCCAGCCGCAAAGGACGGGCTGGGTTCGCACACCGTTCCCGTGCCTGTCTCCCTCGTCGCTACGACCGTGAGGAGTCCGACATGAAATCTGTTCTCAGTGCACATTCGGGACACCACGATTCTGCAGAAAACACCATGCTTTTCAGTTGGGCCACCGAGCCCGAGCACGGCAAGCTCACCGTCGAGTGCACCCCCGGTGCCGGCGGCGTTCTGGTCCTCCGTATCTCAGGTGACATCGACGTCACCACCGTTCCTCTCTTCGGTATTCACCTGGACGAGGCGATCAACGAACGCCTGCCGTTCGTTCTGGACTTGACCCACGTTCAGTTCTTCTGCGCATCAGCACTTTCGGTGCTGGAGATCATCGCCGGCCGCGCCCGCAGGCTGGGACTGCCCTGGGCGGTCACCGGGAACACCGCGGTCCGCCGGCCTCTGACCGCCATGAAGCTGGATACGGTGGTGCCGTATTCCACCTCCCTCGACGACGCAAGCAGGCTTGTCGCAGAGGGGCTCCCTACCCACGGGATTTCGGCGTGAACGATGAAACGCCGCAGGGCACATCCGACTTCGTCGTCGTGGCGAACCGGCTCCCGGTAGATCTCGAGACACTCGACGACGGGACCACCCGGTGGAAGCGGAGCCCGGGGGGACTCGTCACAGCCCTCGAACCGATTCTCGATCGGGAGAGCGGCTCGTGGGTGGGCTGGCCGGGCGTCCCCGACACCAAGGTCGAACCGATCGTGTCGGGGAAACTTCATTTGTTTCCGGTCGAGCTCAGTTCGCATGAGGTGACGCTCTACTACGAGGGTTTCTCCAACGCCACCCTCTGGCCGCTCTACCATGACGTGCTGGTCGCGCCGGTGTTCGATCGTGGCTGGTGGCAGACCTATGTGGACGTCAACCGGCATTTCGCCGAGGAGACCGCGCGCACGGCGGCCGAGGGTGCGACCGTGTGGGTGCAGGACTACCAGTTGCAGCTCGTTCCGCGGCTGCTGCGCGAAATGCGTCCCGATCTGACCATCGGCTTCTTCCTGCACATCCCGTTCCCGCCCGTCGAATTGTTCATGCAGTTGCCCTGGCGCAAGGAGATCGTGCAAGGACTGCTCGGGGCAGATCTCATCGGATTCCACCTCCCCGGCGGCGCCAACAACTTCCTCTTCCTCGCCGAGCGCCTGCTCGGACTCGACACCACCGCCGCGGGCGGCGGACATCGCAGCGGGCTCGGTGAAGTGCGGCTGAACGGTCGGGTCGTCCGGGTGGGAGCCTTCCCCATCTCCGTAGACGCCCGGCAACTCATCGACGAAGCGACGGATCCTGCCGTCGTCGCGCGGGCAGCGGAGATCCGGCGCGAACTGGGAGACCCGCGGAAGGTACTGCTCGGGGTCGACCGCCTCGACTACACCAAGGGCATCGATCTGCGTCTCGCAGCGCTCGGTGAACTCCTGGACGAGGGTCGTCTCGATCCGTCCGACACCGTGATGGTGCAACTGGCGACGCCGAGCCGCGAACGCGTCGAGCACTACATGAAGATGCGCAGCTCCATCGAGGAGCAGGTCAGCCACATCAACGGCGATCACGGTCAGATCGGCAAGCCTGTGGTGCATTACCTCTACCAGCCGGTGGACCGCCGGGAGTTGATCGCTCTCTACCTCGCCGCGGACGTCATGCTGGTGACGCCGATGCGGGACGGGATGAACCTGGTGGCAAAGGAGTACGTGGCATGCCGCACCGATCTCGGTGGTGCACTGGTGCTCAGCGAGTTCGCCGGAGCCGCCGCCGAACTGCGCGGCGCCTATCTGGTCAACCCCCACGATCTGGACGGTGTGAAGAACACGATCCTCGAAGCCCTGGAACAGGACCCCGAGCAGGGGCGGCGTCGCATGACGAAATTGCACGAGCAGGTTGTCGAGCACGATGTGCATCGATGGGCCGAGTCGTTCCTGGGTGCGCTGACGCCACCGTGATCCGGCGCGCGCCGACAGGGCGCCGAACCATGATGCACCGCTCGCCCACGGACGAAGGAGTAATGAGTGATTCGGGTCGCCTCCGTACCGGCGTCTCATGTGTACGTTCGCCATCTGACCGATCCGGAGGGCAACGACACCGTTGTTCGACTCCCGGATCCGGTGCCGGCAGACGGACGGAAAGTTCCCGGCGGGTGGTGGCCGCCGTTGATGCTCGACCCGGAATGGATCAGCAGAAATCACCGAAGTTTCGATATTTTCCACATTCATTTCGGTTTCGACGCCATCGAGACGGCATTGATGAAAGACATCGTGCACGAGCTGTCGTCGCGGCGGAAACCGTTGGTGTACACGGTCCACGATCTGCGTAACCCACATCATCCCGACCCCGAACCGCACCTCGAAGCTCTGGACGTGCTGGTGTCCGCCGCCACCGAGCTGGTCACCCTCACTCCCGGTGCGGCCGCGGTGATCGAGTCGAATTGGGCCCGGATACCCACCGTCCTTCCGCATCCGCACGTCGTGGAGCGGCCCCTCATCGAACGCGCTCGGCCCGCTTCGGGAGCATTCGTCGTCGGTGTCCACGTGAAGAGTCTTCGAGCGAACATGGATCCGTTCCCGGTGCTCGACACCCTCACCAGAACCGTATCGGCGCTGGACGGGGCGCGCCTGCAGATCGACGTCCACGACGAAATTTTCGATCCGGCCAACCATTGGTACGCCCCCGACGCCGGAGCCCGGCTGCTGAGCTACGCCGAGTCGGACTGTGTCGACCTACGAGTACACCCCTACTTCTCCGACGAAGAGTTGTGGGACTATCTGTCCTCCCTGTCGGTGTCCGTGCTGCCGTACCGGTTCGGTACCCACTCCGGCTGGCTCGAGGCCTGCTACGACCTGGGCACCGCGGTGGCCGCGCCGTCCTGCGGGTTCTATGCCCAGCAAAAACGTTGCGGTAGATACGATTTCGATGATAATTCCTACGACGGCTCGTCGCTCGAGCGTTGCATCGAGGGCCTCTACGAGCAGTCGAACCTGCGGGCCACCTGGGGTGAACGCGAACAGGAGCGGCGAAACCTGGCACGGGCTCACCACGACCTCTACGAGCGGGCGCTCTCCTGGCGGGTGTCGTCGTGACGGCCGACCCGCTACGGATCGCCCTCATCGCATCGAGTCGCTACCCTATCCGCCAGCCGTTCCCCGGTGGTCTGGAATCGCACGTCTGGTATCTCGCCCGTACCCTGAGCGGCGACGGTCATCACGTCACCCTGTTCGCCGGCCCGGGTTCGGACCGCACGCTGGGCTGCGCTCACCTGCAGGTGCGGACCTTGGATGTCAGTCATGCCGCGCGGCAAGATGTTTCGATGCCGTCGATGTGGTTCATGCAAGAGCATCACGCCTACCTGCAGCTGATGCTCGACCTGTCCGGCCCACTCGCCGAGTCGTTCGACGTGGTCCACAACCACAGCCTGCACTATCTACCGGTCGCCATGGCATCCGCCGTTCCGGCACCCGTGTTGTCGACGCTGCACACCCCGCCCACTCCGTGGCTGGAATCGGCGCTCGCAGTGCGTTCGGGCGCCGGGGCACATTTCGCCGCCGTGAGCAGACACACCGCGGCGGCGTGGCAGCACGCCGTCGACGACATCGAGGTGGTGCCGAACGGGGTCGATCTGAACAGCTGGCCCGAAGGTCGCGGTGGGCCGCACCTCATCTGGTTCGGCCGGCTGGTGCCGGAGAAGGGCGCCCATGTCGCGGTGGACGCCGCCCGGCGCGCCGGTTTCCCGATCGTGCTCGCGGGTCCGATCAGTGATGCCGAGTACTTCGACCGGATGATCCGTCCTCGGCTGGGACCGGAGGTCACCTATCTCGGGCATCTGGCGCAGCCCGAGCTGGCGGCAGCGATCGGCGGGGCCGCGGCGACACTGGTGACTCCCCTGTGGGACGAACCGTATGGGCTGGTGGTCGCAGAATCGTTGGCGTGCGGAACGCCTGTGGCGGCGTTCGCCCGCGGTGGGATCCCCGAGGTGCTCACCCCCGATTGCGGCAGTCTCGTCGCCGCGGGGGATGTCCCGGCCCTGGCCCGGGCGATCCCGGACGTCGTCGGGCGCTCGCGTGCGGCGGCGCGCGCCCACGCCAGGGAACGTTGCTCCGAGCGCAGGATGGTCGACACGTACGTCGACCTGTACCGGCGACTGGCGCGGGGCCACACCCGACCCCGGGCGCAGGGTAGGGCCACACCGTGATCGGTTACTACATTCACCACCACGGTCATGGTCACCGGATGCGGGCATCGAGTATCTCCGCGCAGTTGCAGTCGCCGGTCACCACACTGTCCTCGGCGCCGCCACCGCCCGCGGGACGCTTCGCCGACAGCATCGCGCTGGCCCGTGACGACCGCGGCAGTGACCCCGTCAACCCCACCGCCGACGGTGCGCTGCACTGGGCGCCCACCCACGACACCGGGCTGCGGACACGGATGGCCAGGATCGTGTCCTGGATCGACGCGACCCGCCCCGCCCTGGTGGTGGTGGACGTATCGGTGGAGGTGGCAGCGCTCGTGCGATTACTCGGTGTCCCGGTCGTGCTGATCGCCATGCCCGGCGAGCGCACCGACGCACCGCACCATCTCGGTTACCAACTGGCCGACCACATCATCGCCGCATGGCCGCAAAACCTGTACGACCCCCGGTGGTTGCGCGAATTCGCCCACAAGACGACCTTCGTGGGCGGGATCAGCCGGTTCGAGGGACGCGCCGTCACCGCACCCGACCCGTCCGGGCAGACCCGCATCCTCGTACTCAGCGGGGCGGGCGGAACGTCACTGACGATGGACGACATCCGGCACTGCGCACACGAGCACCGCAACTACCGGTGGCAGGCGCTCGGCATTCCGGGGGCGCCGTGGGCCGAGGACCCGTGGCCGCACCTGTGCGGCTGCGACGTGATCGTCTCCCATGCCGGGCAGAACGCGGTGGCCGACATCGCCGCGGCGCGTCGTCCGGCGATCATCATCGGTCAGCCACGACCGTTCGACGAGCAGGTGGAGACGACACGCGCACTCGGGAACGCGGGACTCGCCGTGTCGATACCCCGATGGCCGGAGACGTCGCAGTGGCCGCAGCTCGTCGACCGTGCGCTCGCACTGGGCGGCGAGCGATGGGTCCGCTGGCAGACGTCCGGTGCGGCGGCCCGCGCCGCCGCGGTCATCGACAGTGTGGCCAAGCGGGCGGGCGGACTGCGATGAAGACGGCGGTCGTGACGATCGCCGCCCGGCGCGAACACCACCTCCGGCAACATCTGCGTTCCGTCGGGCAGATGACGGAGCGGGTGGGTGATCACGTCGTGGTCGCGATCGGCGACCGCAAAACCACCGAGGTGGTATCCGAGGCCGGCGGCGCCCGCAGTGTGTGGTGCGACCACGACGGCGGACCCCTCCCCCTGGCGGCTGCCCGCAATCTCGGCGCCGATGCTGCCCTGGCGGCCGGCGCCGACCTGATCGTGTTTCTCGACGTCGACTGTCTCGCCGGCCCGGCGCTGCTGCGGCGGTACCGGGTGGCCGCCGACCATCCGCGAAACCACTCCGCGCTGCTGTGCGGGCCGGTCACCTACCTCCCGCCGCCCGGGCCGGGTGGCTACGACCTGGACCGCCTCGCCGAGCTGCGGAATCCGCATCCCGCCCGTCCCGCACCCGAGGACGGGACCGTCCTGACCGGGACCGACTTCACCCTCTTCTGGTCTCTGTCGTTCGCCGTGAGCCGCGAGACCTGGCACCGCATCGGCGGATTCTGCACCGAATACCGTGGATACGGAGGTGAGGACACCGATTTCGCGTGTTCCGCGGCCGAGGCCGGGATCGGTCTGCGGTGGGTCGGCGGCGCAGACGCGTTCCACCAGCACCATCCGGTGTCCGATCCGCCCGTCGAGCACCTGGGCGACATCCTCGTCAACGCTCACCTGTTTCACCGCAGGTGGGGATGGTGGCCGATGCGGGGATGGCTCGAGGCGTTCGAGGCCCTCGGCTTGATCGACTACGACGCGGCGCAGTTGCGGTGGGTACCCCGGTGATCTCACTCGGCGGGAGTGGTCACCGATTCGACGATGCGACGCGCCACCTCGGCCAGCTTGAGATGCTCCTGCTGGGACTGCACGACGAGGATCTCGAAGGCCTGGTCGGCGGACACACCTTGCAGGGCCATCACGATGCCTTTGGCCTGCTCGATGACGGCGCGGGTTTCCATCGCCTTGGTCAGGCCCGATATCTCGTTCCTGGCCCGTGTCACTCTGTTCGCGCTCCTGAGGAGCCCCTCGATCGCCGTGGTGTACACGAGCAGGACGACGGCGTCGAAGTCGCTGAAACCGTGGTCTTCGCGCCCGTAGAGGTCGAGGGTGCCGGCGACGCTCTCGTCGACCGTGAGGGCTGCCGAGAGGACACTGCGCATCCCGGCCTGCGCGAGCTCCTCGGCCAGGGTGGGTGCCTGCACGGCCGCGTCGACGAGCCGCAACCGCAGAACCTTCCTCGCCGCCGCGGTGGGGGCACCGTCCGCCGGAGCGGACGGTCGGTGCTGTAACAGGTGCCTGGGGTCGACGGCGCGCACCGCGTCGTCGGTCGAAGCGACGGTCACCACCTCGCCGTCCCGCACGAGAGAAATCCCCGCCAGGTCGGCGTCGGGGATCGCGTCGACCACCTGCTCGCAGACCCGCCGGAGGAGAATGTCCATCTCCACCTCGGATCCGCAGTTCCTGTTGAACTCGTCGAGAGCAACTGCCAGGGAGCCTAATTGGGCCGCTACCGTGGCACCGTCGAGGGCAAAAGGCATCGACCCGGGGAACTCACCAGCAGTCTCGACCATTCTCGGATACACCTCAAATTCCGGGTGTAACCGAACGGACACCCACTGAACGAACGCAGCAGCTGTCTCTACCGTCGAGATGACTTTACTCGACCGCGGATGTCCTCCTGCCCACCGATACCTGCAGCCGGGACGCCGACCACACCGGTCAGCGAACCCGCTGGTCGTCCCCGCCGGCGAGCGAGTTCAACGCCGGTGCGCACGGCCGCAGGAGGCTTCCGGCGCTCATCGAGGAACCCGTGGTCTGACTGTCGTGACGGGCGACGACTTCCTCGAAACGTCGCAAGCGTCGCCGAGCGGTGCGCACGGCGGCTGCCCGGTCGCGATATTCGGCGTCGACACCGAATGACGTCCGGATCACCTCGGCGAGGGCCTGCACGAACTCGGCCGCCGCCGTACCGATCGGCGGCGGCAGGGGGTCGAACGGCGGATGAGGGTCGATGGTCAGTTCTGCCGCGCGCAGAATCTCGGCACATTGGGGCCACGCCTCGGACAGGGCGACCACGGCGCTGCCCCACCGCTCCTTGGCGGCGAGCGCCGGGGAGGCGGCCGACCGGAGGTTGCCGCGGGCGCTCTCCTCGGTCCAGGCCACCGCCTCGAGCGCCTCGTCGAGTTGCGAGCGGACCTGCGCCGACCACTCGTTCCACGAAGCTGCCCGGCCGCGGGCCCCGCCCCGCAGCTCGTCCGGCACCTCGGCCAGCAGATTCGCGGCGGTCACCCCCACCCCGGTCACCGCGCGCTGCGACCGCTTCACATACAGCGGCGGCAGGAACAGGGCGTTCACCGCGACCCCGGTAGCCGCACCGAGGGCGATCTCCACGATGCGGAAGCCGAGCACATCCGGGTCCTCGGCGGCGCCGTACGTCACCATGAGCAGTGCCGTCACAGCCACCCAGATGCCGCTCGAACCCAGTCGGCGCCAGCGCCCGAGGAGCAGGCCCACCAGAACCGCGATCCCGACCCCGACGGTGATCGAGTCGACGAGTGCTCCCACGGCCGCGGCCAGCACCACCCCGAGGGACACGGCGGCGAGCTGTTCGGCCGCCACCCGCAGCGAGCGGGACACCGTCGCCTCGATCATGAACACCGCCGCGTACGGCGCCAGGAACGGCTGAGGCAGCGCGAACACCATGGTTGCCAGCACCCATGCCAGGACGGCGGCCGTGGCTGCCTTGACCGCCTGGATCAGGACGGTGCCGCGATCGGCGTCCGACGTCCTTATTCGAAGGCGGCGGAACACCCTCACGTGTAGCGGAGCAGGGCCGCGCAGCCGTCCGCGGGCGTCAGCCGCTCGTCGGTCCGGATCAGGGTTGCACCGGTAGCGATGGCGGCGAAGGGCAGCGCTTCGTCCGCCCGCCGCGTGACTTCCACGGTCGAGCCCATTTCGGACAGCTGGTCGGCGTTGGTGGCCACCCAGGTCGGGGTGTCCCCGACCAGCACGGTGCGGTTCTCGAGATCGCCGATGACGAGCGCGTCGACCTGTCCGGCGCGCAGCGCCGCCGTCACCGCATCGAGTCCCTCGACGGCAAGGCCCGACGCTCGGCCGCTCCCGGCCCGCACCCGGTCGGCGGCGTCGCCGATCACCGCCAGTCGGCGGCGCGCCAGTTCCTGGTCGATGGCACGGTGCACGTCCACCGTGCCCGCGCCGACGGCGCGCGACCCCGATTCCAGGGCCACCGCGGCGGCTCGGGAGCGTTCGGGCAGGGTGGCCAGCAGCTGGGTGCGCGATTGCACCTCCCCGATCACGAAGATCGGCTCCGCGTGATGTTTGTCGGCGAGAACGGTCAACCGATCGGCCACGGTGGAGAGGGTCCGCCGCGCGGCTTCCTCTTCCGGCGGCTGCGGATCCCCGGAACGGCGGGTGTCGGCCCCGGCGGCCGCCTGCGCCGGCTCGTCGGCGCCGGACACCGTCTCCGACAACAGGGCTCGCCCCTGCGTGTCGTACACCGACAGATCGGCACCCTCATGATCGACGGCGACGACGAGGTAGGGCGATCCGGTGGCTCCGTGTTCGACGATCGGCACGAGGTACGGCAGATCGGAATACCGGGCCACCGTCGCGGCAGGCGGCCGGAGCAGGTGTTCGTCGAGGTAGACCCGGGTGGCGTCGGCGACCAGTCCGCGGCCGCTGCGACCCACCGCCGGGGAGGCGGTGAGCACGGCCTCCTCGAGTGTGTCGAGCACCGCGTCGGGCGCCCCGTCACCGCGAAGTTGCTCGCGCACGCCGCGCCATCTCAGCTCGAGCTGTTTGGCGGCGTCCTCGGTGTCGTGCGAGTCCTCGAAGTAGACCGAGGCGAAGGGTCCCTCCGCGGAGATCAGGGGGTGGAAGCGTTCGGCGTGCACAGTCTTCTCCAATCCACGTGTACGACAGTTCTCGTGTGCCCGGCATCCGGTCTGAGAAACCGGCCCCGCCGTCACACCAGCTGACGCGGTATACGTCGGTGCCAGTTCTGCGAATACACCCGTCGATCCCCGTGTACGGCATCGAGTTCGAACGCGTCCAGGTCCGCGGTGATCACGAAGTCCGTGGCCGTCGACGTCAGGACCGTGCGGGTGCGGACCTCGGTCCGCCAGTCGTCCCGCTCGTATCGGCGCACGGTCTGCGTTTCGCCGCGCGCCGAATTCACATCGTTGCCGCGGAAACTGAACCACTCCCGCGTCGCCCTGCTGACGACGGTCCCGATCTCGTCGATACGGAACGAGCCCTGGTCGTCGACGATCTCGAGCGTGGAGGTGCCGCTCTCGAGGTCGCGAATGGTGCGCCAGTGGTGCTCCCCCCGGCGAAGCCGGGTCACCGCCAGCTTTTCGGCGGCCCGGGGTTCCCCGAGGTCGCGCAACCGGGCGTCGTCCTCGTCGCGGGGCGGGCGGACGGGCAGGATCAGGGTTCCGCCGGTGGAAACCGTCAAGGTCACCGGTTCGGGTGGGGGCCATGCCAACGGAAAATACGAGGTGGACAGTGACAGCCGCACGCGATGCCCGGCCGGGAACACCTGGGCTGCGCCGTTGAGCGGCAACCGAATCCGGTACTTCCGTCCCGGCGCGAGGGGGGCCGGATATTCGCTGCCGTCCCGGTGCGTGAGGTTGAGCACACCGTAGGTGACGCGGGTGGCCTCCCCGTTCGGGGCCACATCGGACAGGCGAGCGGCGAGCATGGCGACCGGGGTATCGGACGACACCTCCAGCTCGACCTCCGGTAGCCCGAGAATCTCCAGCGGCTCGTCGAGCGATTCGGTTTCGAAAACCAGTGCGCCGCCGTCCTCTTCACGCTGATCCGACGGCAGATCGGGGGTGGCCGCGTAGGACGCCCACTTACCGGCGAACATGCCCACGCTCATCGGCGATTGGAGGAAGAGCGGGCGGGGTTCGTCGCCCTCCTGGGCGGCCGCACCGGTTTCGGTGAGGATGTGCCGGCCGAAGGTGTACCGGCGCTGCTCGACGTGGGGCGACGGCCAGGACGGTTCGGCGACCCACCGGCCCGGCCGCTGCGCGTAGGAAGGATTCGGTTCCACGCTGTTCTGCATCCATGCCCGCACCATCGGTTCGTCCATGACACCGTTGTCGATTCCCTTGAGCCAGTGATCCCACCAGCGGACGACCTCGGCGAGGAAGTCGATCGCCGGACCGGGCACACCGAGGTGCGGGTATTTGTGGCCCCACGGCCCGATCAGGCCCTTGCGCGGGACGTCGAGATGTTCCATCAGGCGGAAGATCGCGTTGGTGTATCCGTCCGCCCATCCCCCGACCGCCAGAACCGGGCAGCGCACAGCGCTGTAGTCCTCGTTGACGGAGGCACGTTTCCAGTAGTCGTCCCGATGCTGATGCTCGAGCCAGTTCTCGATCCACAACCCACTGCCCCGGAGCCGTTCCAACCACATCTCCCGCCAGCTGTCTCCGACGATCGCCGGATCCGGTGGCAGGCTGTTGAAGGCGAACATCACGGTGGCCTCGGACAGGTTGTCGGAGAGCAGGCACCCGCCCATGTAATGCATGTTGTCGACGTAGAGGTCCTCGGTGGCCGAGGCGCTGATGATCGCCTTGAGGGCGGGCGGGCGCTGCGAGGCGACCTGCAGGCTGTTGAAACCGCCCCAGGAGATGCCCATCATCCCCACGTTCCCGTCGCACCACGGCTGCCGGGCCAGCCACGCGATCACTTCGCAAGCGTCGTCGTGCTCGGCGGGAAGGTACTCGTCCTGCAGGACGCCGTCGGAGTCGCCGCTGCCGCGCATGTCGACGCGCACGCAGGCGTAACCGTGGCCGGCGATATAGGGGTGGTTCAGGGCGTCGCGCCCGCGGGTGGAATCACGTTTGCGGTACGGCAGGTATTCGAGCACCGCCGGGACCGGATCAGTGTCCGCATCGACCGGCAACCATATCCGGGCGGCGAGCCGGGCTCCGTCCGGCATGGTGATGAAGGTGTTCTCGATGGTGCGGACCTCGCGGGGGAACGCGGTGACCGTCTGCATGAAAAGGACCGTCCTCTCAGTGCTGGTTCGGGACCGGCTCGAACTCGAATGGCAGTTCCGCCAGCGCGCGGTCGACGTGCTTTTCCAACTGGGCGATGTCTTCGGCGCCGATGTACATGGTCCCGAGCACATAGCGGTAGGCGTCCTGGTTCGGCAGGTCGGCGAGGCGGTCACCGGGCCGGACATCGATGAGGACTTTCGTCTCGGGCACCGCCTTCTGCACGCGGGCAATGTCCTCGTTGCTCGGCACCCTTGTCACGATGCCGTCCTCATAATGCGGGATGATGCATTTCGCGGCCACGCCGAATGAGCCGTGCCGCCGCTGCATGCGCGGTGGTGTGCCGAGCGCGATGTCGATCGCCACCTCGTGGTTCGACATGCCGTCCACCTTGGCGAACAGGTCACTGTGCGACTGCGAGATGCGGGTGTTCACCTCGATCAGCCAGAGCTTGTCCTCCTTCTCGTCCCACATGAATTCGGAGTTGAAGCAGCCGTTGTCGAATCCGACGTGCCGCAGGTACCGCTCGGTGATGTCGATCATTCGTTGCTGCACCTCGGGCGGCACCGTGCTCGCCGGATAGTCCAGTCGGTCGAAACTGTGTCCCGTGGCGTCCTTGTGCATGTCGAAGACCCCGTGCACCGAGAACTCGCCGTTGAACATCGTGCCCTCGGGGGCGGCCTGGATTCCGGTGATCACCTGCTCGGCGAGACACGTCGTGCCCGACGCCCCCCGTACCGCCTCGGGGAGGTCGACGCGCCGGAGCGCTTCATCGAACGCATGCCCCACCAGGCCGATCCTCTCGCGTATCTCTGCGATTGCCTCATGGAAGGCGGCCGCATCACCGATCTCGAACCCGAGTTGGGAGGAATGCGACTTCACCGGCTTCACCCAGAACGGGAACTCGAGCCCGATGGAATCGAGGGCGTGGTCGTCGAACGGGTCGAATGAGGCGAACCGGGGCACCGTGTCGGGTACGGATTCTTGCTGGGCGAGCCGGCTCCAGTACTTGTGCTCGCAGGCGAGCACACTGCGCAGGGGCGGCGCGGGAATGCCTCGCTCGGCGGCCAGGATGGGTGCCAGAACGCTGGTGGGAAAGTCCCAGTGGGCGATGATCGCGTCGACTGTTCCGGGAAACGCGTCGAGTTTCTCGCGGCACCCGGTGAGGAGATCCTCGAACACGTACTCGTCCGGGGCGACAAGTGTGTGGTAGTCGAGCAAGCCGTGGAATTGGTAATTCTTCGCGTCGCGGACGGTGCCGAGTTCTTCGCGTTGCATGTCGGTAAGGCCGAGAATGAAGATGTTCTTACCCATACGTTGCAGCGTTCCCGCAACCACTTCCCGGGAAACGGGAGATTCGTACCCCAAGCCTCTGGGTACGCAGGAGACGGGATCGATTGTCCAACCGAGGAAGGCGACTGATGAACACCCACGTGACGGTGAAACTCTTACGCGAACTGCTCGACTCGTCACTGCCCGACGCGACTCTGATTCTCGTCGACGGGACTCCTCGGGTGGTCGGCTCCGCGGACCTCGAGGACAAGGCGCAGCCGTTCGTCATCGTCACGCAGGACGACCTGCGCGATCGGCTTCCGAAGGATCGGGAGTACGGCGACAGTGATCTCGAATTCCATGCCGCCGAGCTCGAATCGACGGTGGCGTCCCTCGGCGGGTGAACGGCCGCTGCTCAGCCGTCTCCCAGCTGCTCCCGCAGCCCGGCGAGAGTCCGGGCCAGGATCCGGGACACCTGCATCTGGGAGACGCCGACCCGCTGCGCGATTTCGGTCTGTGTCATCGAGCCGAAGAACCGCAACATCAGCACTCGGCGCTCGAGTGGAGGTAGCTTCTCGAGGGCCGGCCGCACCGCCGCATGACTTTCCACATTCGCCAACTCGGGGTCCTCCTCGCCGAGTGTCTCGGCGAGCGGAAGGTCATCGGGATCGTCGCCCATGGTCGCATCCATCGACAAGGTTTGATACGCGTTCTTCGCGAGCAGCCCCTCCGACACCTCGCGGACGTCGAGGTCCAGTTCCGCCGCGATTTCGCTGGCGGACGGGGAACGACCCAGATCCTGGGACAGTTCGTCGACCGCTTTGGTGATCAGTGCATGCATCTCCTGCATTCGCCGGGGCACACGCATCGACCATCCGACATCGCGGAAGTAGCGCCGCACCTCCCCCATGATCGTGGGCACGGCGTAGGAGACGAAGTCGTAGCCGCGGTCCGGATCGAAACGGTCGACTGCTTTCACCAATCCGAGGCGCGCGACCTGCAACAGATCCTCGTGCGCCTCACCGCGACCACCGAACCGGCGGGCAATGTGCTCGGCCAGCGGCAGGCACCGGGTGATGACGTCGTCGCGCAGCACCGATGCCTCGGCGGACGTACTCTCGAGCGCCCCGAGGCGCGCAAGGGTCGGCGCCACGTCCTTGTAGTCATCTCTGCCGGGACGGCGCCGCTCGCTGCGTTCCGACACGGGCGACACTAGAGGGTGCCCCGGTGTTTGACGAGGTCGACGGTGACGCCTCGCACACCGATAGCGTCGTCACGGGTCCCCTCGGTCACCGACACCGTATCCATCAACGTTTCCAGTACGTGCCAGCCGAAGCTCTCTCGGTTGGGCACACCCGCCCGGGTGAGGAACCCACCGATGGTGACGTGCAAAGCGTTCTCCGCTACCGCGAAGGAGCAGGTCAACTCCGAACTCGGCTGCGCTGCCGCGATCAGTTCCGAGCACACCTCGTCGACCGCGAGTTTGACATCGGCCACGTCGTCGAGGGTGAAGTCACCGAGGACGGCGAGGGTCTCTGCAACCGCACGCACCACGGGCAACTGTTCGAACTCCGCCGCTACACGAAGCACCACGGGCACACCCGATCTCGTTTTCATCTGCGTAACCTCGTCGACCTCGGCCATCTGCACTCCACGTCTGTCGTCGGTATCTTCGACTTCCGGCAGCGTACCCAGGGAGTGCACTACTCAACCGACCGACAGCCGCAGCGAGCACGCGGGCAGCGGAACCGACCGGTAGGAATTCCGGCGACCAGGGGAGGTGCGTACCCCGCCGGGGGCCCGGGTACTTCGCTCTCATGACTCCTCTTACCGCACTCGCCCTCACCTGTTCGCTGAAACCGTCTCCGGCACCCTCGAGTAGTGAACTGATGGCCGAGCAGGTCCTCGCCGAGCTGGGCAAGCACGGGGTGACCGGGGACACCGTGCGACTGGTCGATCTCGACATCCGCCCCGGAGTCGGCACCGACATGGGAAACGGCGATCAGTGGCCGGATGTCCGCACACGCATCCTCGAATCCGACATCCTTCTCGTGTCGACACCGACGTGGCTCGGCCAGATGTCGAGCGTGGCCAAACGGGCGCTCGAGCGGCTGGACGCGGAACTGTCCGAGACCGATGAGCAGCAGCGTCCCATCCTGTTCGACAAAGTCGCGATCGCGGCCGTCGTCGGCAACGAGGACGGGGCCCACGCAATTGTCGCCGACCTGTTCCAGGCCCTCAACGACTGTGGTTTCACCATTCCCGCACAGGGCTGTACGTACTGGAACGGTGAGGCGATGACACCCGGTGACTACAACGACCTCGACGAGGTGCCGGAGGCGGTGGCGTCGACCACCGCGACCTTGGCGCGCAATGCGGCACACCTGGCGCGTGCCTTGAAAACCGAGCCGTACCCTCCGGGAGACTGAACGGCCGGCGCCGACGTCGTGCGCGGCTACCGCACGGCCCGGATGACCACCAGTTCTTCGGTGCGCTGCCCGGGCGCGATGAGGCCCCTGGATTCGAACAGGGCCCGCCGCGCGGCGAGGACCGGGCCGAACGGGATCTCGGTGCGGGCCACCACGTCGACTGACAGGCCCTGCTCCTCGAGCATCGTCTGGGTCTTTTCCACCCCGCTCAACGCGGATTGTGCGAGCAGCAGTGTTCCGCGGTCGCCGAGAACTTCGGGTGCCTCGACGCAGATCCGGTCGAGAAGTGCTCGCCCGTCCTTGCCCGCATCCCAGGCCCGGGCGATCCCGGTGTCGGGCAGCTCGTCGTCGGCCGCCGGCACATACGGCGGGTTGGACACCACGAGGTCGAACCGTTCGCCGCGCACCCCTGCAACGAGGTCGCTACGCAGCACCCGAATGTGGTGGCCGCGCAGCCGCGCGTTGGTCCACGCGGTGACCAGAGCCCGGCGCGAGACGTCGACCGCCGTCACGGAGTGGGCACCGGCCTGCGCCGCGCGCAACGCCAGTACGCCCGTGCCGGTACACAAGTCGAGAACGCTTCTCCCCGGCGCGAGCCCGTGACGGTCGAGAACGTCGGCGAGAAGCCAGGTATCTTCCTGCGGCGGATACACCCCGGGAATGCGCAGCAACATCGTCGACTCCTCATCATGCACCGACAGCGATCCGCGTCGACCGCCACACTCGACAATACGGAGGTCCCTGTCCATTGCGAGGGACACGCCGCCGATGGGCTGAGGATGTGATGTGACCGCGGGCGGGCCGGGGACGTCCGTCACCGGGCGCTCTGCCTGCGCGCGGTGATTGCCCCATGCGGCCTGTGGCCACTCCCCGTGCGTGTATGTGCCTCCAGCACCTCGAAGCCGGCCTCGAGCAACACCTGGCTGAGTTCGGCAACCGGCCATCGGTGGGCCGTGGTGACGGCATGGTCGAAGGTCTCCACGGTCGCTCCTTCGACGAAGCCCACCAACAACCCCCCACCCGGCTGAAGGACGCGCGCGAACTCCGCGAGCGGAGTCCGGATCTCGTGCGGATCGTGGTGGATGAGCGAGTACCAGGACAACACACCACCCAGTGATCCTGTTGCGGCGTCCAGCGCCTCGAAGCCGCCGACGTCGAACACGAGGTGTGAATACTGCGTGCGAGCTCGTTCTACGAACTCGGGCACCAGGTCGATCCCCCTCACATCCAGTCCGCACTCGGCCAGGAAGTCCGTCCACTGTCCGGGACCACATCCAGCGTCGAGCACGGGACCGGTGAGAGTGGTGGCCCAGGCACTCACCAGAGCCCGATCGGACGGGTGCGTCGAGGCCATGGAGCCGAAGAGATCCACGTATTCCCGGGATCGGGCCGAGTAGGACGCCCGGACGGTATCGACTCGTTGCGCGCTCGTGTTTTCCATGCTCACGATCATCGTCGATGGGGTGCACCCTGCCGGACCCCGCCAGGACGAAATCGCTCACCTACGGTCTGGGATCTTCTGGTTTACGACGAGCAGCTACCCGCGACCCACCAACTCATAGCGGCCTTTCCCAGCACCACCTTCGTATTAGAGGCGGCCGGTTGGCCGATCGAGCTCACCGCCGAAGGCTTTTCCCGGTGGGAAGAACGCCTCACGGCGGTGAGCCAGTTTCCGAACGTCGTCCTGAAGTTGCAGGGAATCGCCCTCATATTCGGAACATCCCTCGATGCGATCGGAAAATGGGTACGGACGGCGCTCAGCATCTTCGGTGCCCGGCGATGCATGTTCGCCTCTCATTATCCGATCGACCACCTGCTGTGGGACAGCCGAACAATGGTATCCACCGTCCAGGCGGCCCTCGACGACGTGCCGGCGACAGAGCAAGCGCTGTTCTTCGGCGACACCGCCCGGCAGGTGTATCGACTGTCGGCCGGCAGTCGATGTTCAGCCACCCGACGCAGGCCTGGCGCGCCTAGCACGAAACATCGTCCAATGAAACAAGTTTCGAACAGCACAAGCTTCTAGGCGCCGGCTACAGCGGTCACTTCCCGTCCGAGTCGCTCGCCAGAGTCCCGACAAGCGGTCCTGCGAACCAGTGTTCGACATCGGCGCGGCTGCGGATCCGGACGATGGTGAGGTCGGATCGTCGCTGCGCAAGTGCGGAGATTCTGAGTTCGCTCTTGTGGTGCGTGGTCCAGGCCCAGCGCACGATGTGATCTCGGTCGAGAAGGAACCGGCGCAGGGGCGGCTCGATGTTGCCGTTCCAGAGCACCTCGCGGCGTAGTCGTCGCCGAATGGTGCGGGCGGTGACCTGGCGCATCACGGTGGCGCGGGGCAAGTCGAGCCAGACGAGCAGATCCGCACGATCGGCGAGTAGGTCGCGTACATTGCCGTACTGCCATTCCGTGACCCACTGGGGCTGCGAGCTGAATTCCTCCACATCGGTGAGGAATTGATCGCGCGGTATCCAGTTCGATCCGTGATACAGCGCGTCGATCTCGACATGTTCGATACCGAGCAGCGTCGCGATGCGCGCGGCAAGTGTCGTCTTGCCGGCGCCGGAGGTTCCTGCGACGAGGACTCGCCGGGGTCGACGCGCAAGGCTCTGACGGGGGTCGATCATGGGCACCGGGACACCGTAACGGACAGCACTGGCACGGTATCTCGACGGAGCGGCCGCATCGTCCGCTCTCGCCGCCGCGGTGGTCGCGGGGGGCGCAGCACCCGCCCACACCGAACCGTCGAGTGCTTCGGGCTGACGCCACGGGCGATTCCCGGACCCGGCGGTGTTTCGCACATTCCGTGGATCCAGCGCTATCGCCGCGAGGGCCTGTGGACACCGACCGGGATACCGTCGACCGGATCGTGCATCGGCGGGGCCGGCGCCCCGTGGTGGGATGCCGGAGGTGCGACGGGCGCCTTCACGACCTGCGGACTCCAAGAGGGGATCGTCACCTATGTCAGTCTGGGCTGCAATCCCATTCGCCCCCAGTGAAGAGTCAGGAATGGTGGTGAACCGGCGGCAGATCTCGTTGCACCAACCGCAGATCGGAGGCTGCGATGATGCCGGGAAAGTAGTAGTAGCCCTCCGGAGATTGGATCAGGTCGTCAGCGTCGATGCTTCGGACCTCCCACACGTCCACCGCTCCGCCCGTGTTGTTCATCCGCACGAACCAGTCGCGTTCGAAGTCGTCGGCCGCGAGAAAGCAGCCCTTCTGCTCCGGACGACGGCTTCCCGCTATACCGGGGGCAGCACCCATTCGGCTCCAGTCCAGGCCGTGTCGCGAAATGGATGCACGGTTCAGGACCGAGGTGACGTGGTAGCGAATGTGCATGTTCCGACGGTAACAACAACCAACGCGCGTGAGCATCGCATTTATCGCCGTGAGAACCCCGACCACGACACTCGCGCACGCTGTGCCGACGTCCCCGCGGGCAAGGGTCTCCGGAACCCGCTCAGTACACGTTGATGTCGGTGCCGCTGGGAATATGCGGACGATCGGTGGTCAGCGTGACCTCGACGCGACCGGATCCGGTCTCGAGGTGTGCCCACGGTTCAGCCGGGAAATCGATCACGCCTCCACTCACCTCGGCGGACCACGTTCCTGCTGCCCCGGTATCCACGTTTCGCCAGTGCAACGTTGCGGATACCGAGCACAGCACACCAGGCGTCGTCGACATACCGACGAATGTCGCGTTGAGCCGAACGTAGACCAGCCCGGGCAGCCTGTCCGTCGCGACGGTGACTCCCCCGATTCGGCCGCCGCAGGCGACTCCGTCCGCGGCGGTCACCGTGTCCGGGATGTACACCCATCGGTCTTGCGTCTGATCCGCCGCAGCAGGGCTGCTGGTGGCGAACATCCCGGCCAGCACCAGTCCACTGATCGTGATCGACCGACGGAACTCGGGAAGAAACATGGTGCTCCAGACACATTCGTGAACAGCGGTCCCGACCGTGATCGGGCGGGCAGACGGGATGGGTCCGGGTCACCTACCGGGCACGACCGAGATGGTTCCCCGACAGACGGCGTTCTGAGGATTGACGAACCACCATCCGGCGCCGGTCTGGACGGTGACGGTGAACGACACCGTTCCGGTTCCCGCCCAGGTGCGGTTGATCGGTATTCCAGGCTTCTGCTGCCAGGCCGCCTCATCGCTGACGCTGTGACCGGTCGCACCTGTCGTCGTGTTGTGCCAGTCGACCGACACCCTCGTGCCGTACCAGTTGACTCCGATGCTGGGGATCAGACCACCGGGCGGCGCGGGCAATTCGTTGCCGCCGCTGAGCAGAATCGACGGCTCCAGCGCGGTTCCACCCGGTCGAAGCGACTCCCCGGAGGCGGCGTTGACGGTCCACGTGAATGGCGGTGCCCACATAAGAGGATTCGCGCTCGAACACGTCATCGTTGTCGATGTCGGTGGCGCGGGCTGAGCACTCGCGACCGCGCCTCCCCCGGCCACCACTGCAGTTCCCACCCCGAGCGCAGTGAGTGCGGCCGCGCCTACGCGGCGTCCCAGCTTGTTACTCATGAGCACTCCATTTCCTTTGTTACCGCGAGAATGAAGACGTCGTCCGCCCCCTTCCACTTTCGGAGACGGAACAGAGTTTGTTACAGATGATGCGAAGTGGACGCGAGCTGGCGTGGGGGTCCCGGCCCGAGTCCGCCGTCTACTCCGGTGTGTCCGTGAGGTCCGCCATCGTGGGGGAATACCGGAGCGACGCGTCCAACTGACGGATCAGTTCCCCGACCCGTCCTCCCCCACCCGGGGCCACCGGGTAGCGGCGCAGGACCTCTACCACCACGTGATCCGCAAGTCTCTGCGCCCCCGCGAGGTATTCGGCTCCGACGACGGGATCGTCGCCGGCGGAGAGTTCGAACGCTCGTGCGGCATGAGCGGCGGAGCCGAGGATGTGCTTTATCTGCGTGGCTTTGGCGAGTGGATGGAGGAACGCCGCACCGGCCGCGTGGCCGGCCGCGCGGGCAGCGTCGCTCGCTGCGGGCTGTCCTGCATCGCGGGCCTCCTGAGCAGCCCGATGTGCTGCCCACGCTCTGTGGCGGAGAGTTGTGGTCCGCTCGGCTCCCTCCGCGAACGCCCCTGCACCGTCGATCGCGGCTCGTGGGCGCTGATCGTGCGGGCGTTCACGTTCGAAAACCGCCAATGCAGGTCGCGCGCACGCCACTGCAAAGCCGGCGACCTCGCGAAGTTCCGAGCGGCTGAGTTCGATCTCGCTGGAGTCATCCGCCATGGGGTCACCCTTCCGCACAGGGTCCTGAGCTTCAACATCACCAAGGCAGTGACCAGCTGGAGGTGCCGGGTCGGTCAGGGCACCTTGGGCGGGTTGTCCGGGAGGAGGAGTGCGCCGATGTCGTTGCCGATCGGCACGGTGTTGTTGGCGTTTGCGTTGGCCGTCGGTCCGAGCGTGGCGTAGACGACGATCGTGGTCTTCGACTCCGTGTCGTAGAGGGCGATGCCGTTGTAGCCCCCGAAAGCCGGGTTCATGAGCAGCCAACTGCCCAGGTGAACGGTTCCGAATGCGAAGTACCTGTCCGCAGTCAGCGGGCCCAGCCCGGCGGTCTTGTCCGCCATCATCTCCGTGAACGCCGTGTCGGAGAGGAGCTCGCCGTTGCCGAGCGCCCGTACCCACCGCGCGACTTCGGCCACCGTCGAGTTCATGTTGCCGCTGTTGAGGAACGCCGTGGGATTCCAGAAC
The DNA here is from genome assembly GCF_018343855.1 of Rhodococcus sp. USK13. NCBI lineage: Bacteria > Bacillati > Actinomycetota > Actinomycetes > Mycobacteriales > Nocardiaceae > Rhodococcus > Rhodococcus sp. USK13. Next base: position 4,386,299 of record NZ_CP069242.1, read on the forward strand.
GTGGAGTCCTCGAAGACGCCACGTTCGTTGGTATAGCCGTGCAGAATCGGTTCACTGATCTCGGGTGTCGACATCACGCTGCTCTGATTCATCCCGAGTGGCTGAAAGATGCGTTCCTTCAGCAGATCACCGAGCGGCTTTCCCGTCGCCTGCTCGAGTACCACTCCCAGCAGGCACAGATCGCTGTGCGCGTAGGCAAAACTGGTCCCCGGTTCGAACAGCGGTGGGCGGGAATTGGCGAGGGCGAAGATCTCCTGAGACGTGAAGCCTTTGATCGGATTTGCGTAGAAGGTCTTCAGGAATTCGGGGTTGGTGACGTAGTCCGAAATGCCCGTCGTGCTGTTGGCGAGCATCCGCGGGGTGATCTTGTCGGCGCGCGGAAAGTCGGGTACCCACTTGGCGATCGGCTCGTCCAGGCTCAGCGTTCCGGCTTCGCCCAGCTGTAACAGAACGGTCGACAGCATTGGTTCCATCGGCTGGCCGACTCGCAATTGCATGTCACGCGTTGCGGGAACGCCGAGCGGCGACTCCCCCACTGCTCCGCTGACAATTTCCTCGTCACCGCGCCACACACCGAAGACGGCACCGCTGAGATCGAGTTCCGCCAGCTTGTTGCGAACTACGTCGACGATTCTGTCGGCGTCGGGATCGTCCGCGTGCAGTGCATCCGCACCGTGCTCTGTTGTCTGCTGTCCGCCGCGATCTTCCGAGCCACAGGAAACGGCGCCGCAAACAAGAACGATGCTGAGCGCGGCAACCGCGCTTCGACGCAGCCGGCTGCGAGTCGACGAACTCATGAGGTCGATCCCTTCGTGCGCAGGGTCGAGCGGGACTCGCTGCTTCCTGATTCTAGGCACAAATCTTCCTCGGCCTGAGGGTTTCTGGCCGTCAATCACGGGCCACCGTGTTAGTCCGCCGCGAAGTACGCGATCAAAGCCTGCCGAATATGTTGCTGCGGCGAACACCTCGTCTGCGGCAGACTGTGCCTGGTGATTCTGACGATCTCCACGACAGCACGACCGGCCACCGATCTCGGCTACCTGCTGCACAAGCACCCTGATCGGGTCCAGGAGTTCCCCCAATCCTGCGGTGTCGCCCGCGTGTTCTATCCAGAGGCGAACGTGGATCGCTGCACGGCAGCGCTGTTGCTGGATGTCGACTCGGTACGGCTCGCCCGCATGTCAGGCAGGTCTGCACCCGACTATGCGCTCGGCCAGTACGTCAACGATCGGCCCTACGCTGTCTCCTCGCTGTTGTCGGTGGCGTTGGCGGAGGTATTCCGCACCGCCCGCGCCGGCCGGTGCACAATGAAACCCGAGCTCGCTGCCGCCCGGATACCGCTCGAGATTTCGTTGCCCGCATTGCCCTGTCGCGGTGGACCGGAGCTGGCCGAGCGACTTTTCGCCCCGCTGGGTTGGACGGTCGTGGCCCGCGCCGTGCCGCTGGACGACGCCTTCCCCGAATGGGGCAACTCCCATTACGTGCGGCTCACCATGCGGGGTGACATCCGGCTCGCCGACGCACTCAATCACCTCTACGTGCTGCTTCCCGTGCTCGATGACGCCAAACACTATTGGGTCGCCTCCGACGAGGTCGACAAACTTATCCGGGCGGGCGGATCCTGGCTCACCGAGCACCCCGAAAGGACGCTGATCACCCGCCGCTATCTGCGGCACCAGTCCGCACTCACTCGCGCCGCCTTCGAGCGACTCGCCGAACTCGGGGACGATGTGGAGGCGCGTCTGGAACCGCCGGTCGACGAAGAGCCCGACAACGACACGGTGACCGCGCCGGACACCTCGGTCCCGCCGCCGCTGAACCTGCTTCGGCGTGAGGCGGTCCTTCGAGTGCTCGACGAGCTGGACGCTCGCACGGTCATCGACCTCGGATGCGGGTCCGGTCAACTGGATTCCGCGCTGCTGGACGATCCCGGCTATACCGAGATCGCCGGTGTGGACGTGTCGACGAGAGCGTTGACGATAGCGGGACGCCGCTTGCGGTTGGATCGGATGCCGGAGCGGCGCCGCACACGTCTGCAGCTGTTCCAGGCGGCGCTCACCTACACCGACAGAAGGTTCGCCGGCTACGACGCGGCAGTGCTGATGGAGGTTGTCGAGCACATCGACCCGCCACGGCTGCCCGCACTCGAACAGGTGGTGTTCGGCACGGCACGGCCCGGGCACGTGATCGTGACGACGCCGAACTCCGAGTACAACGTGCGTTACACCGACCTTCGGGGTATGCGCCACCCCGACCATCGCTTCGAGTGGTCCCGCGCCGAATTCGGTTCGTGGGCAGCCCATGTCGGCGAAGAATTCGGTTACACCGTCGACTTCCGCCCGGTGGGTGACGACGACCCCGACGTCGGTTCCCCCACTCAGATGGCGGTCTTCACCCGGGTGGGCGGCGCCGATGTCTGATATCTCGGTGCCGGCACTGTCGCTGGTCGTGCTCGTGGGAGTCTCGGGCAGCGGAAAATCTACGTTCGCTGCCCACCATTTCGCGCCCACCCAGGTGCTGTCGTCCGACTTCTGCCGCGGCCTGGTCGCCGACGACCAGAACGACCAGGCGGCAACGTCCGATGCCTTCGACGTGCTGCTCTACATTGCCGCAACCCGGCTGCGTCGGGGCCTGCTCACCGTCGTCGACGCCACGAACGTGCAGCGTGAAGCGCGCAAGGCGCTGATCGATCTGGCGAAGTCTCACGACGTCCTGGTGGACGCGATCGTGCTCGACGTCCCCGACGACGTCGCAATCACCCGCAACCAGGCCCGATCGGACCGCGACTTCGGGGCGCACGTGATCCGAAGGCAGCACAAGGATCTTCGGCGATCGTTGCCGAAGATGGGCCGCGAAGGTTTCCGGCGTGTGCACGTGCTGACCGGAGTGGACGACATCGCTGCGGCGACAGTGGCATTGGAGAAGGCATGGACCGACAAGCGTGAGCTGACCGGACCGTTCGACATCATCGGTGATGTACACGGCTGCCGGAGCGAACTTCAGACCCTGCTGCGCAAGCTCGGCTGGATGCTCGATCCCGACGGCGGCGGCGCGTCGCACCCCGAGGGCCGAACCGCGGTGTTCGTCGGCGACCTGGTCGACCGCGGACCCGACACCCCGGGAGTGCTGCGTCTGGTGATGGGCATGGTGACGGCCGGAACCGCCCTGTGCGTGTCGGGCAACCACGAACAGAAGCTTGCCCGGGCGCTGCACGGCCGGAAGGTCGCCACCTCGCACGGGCTGCAGCAGTCGCTCGATCAGCTCGCCGCGGAACCCGACGACTTCCGCAGGAACGCCCACGCCTTCATCGACGGTCTGATCAGTCACTACGAACTCGACGGTGGCAATCTGGTGGTTGCGCACGCCGGGTTGAAGGAGGCATACCACGGCCGCGCGTCTGCCCGGGTGCGCTCGTTCGCCTTGTACGGGGACACCACCGGCGAGACCGACGAGTACGGACTGCCGGTGCGCTACCCGTGGGCCCAGGACTATCGCGGCCGCGCCGTCGTCGTCTACGGCCACACCCCGGTGCCGGAGGCCGAGTGGAGCAACAACACCCTCTGCCTCGACACCGGCGTCGTCTTCGGCGGCAAGCTGACCGCCCTGCGCTACCCGAGCAGAGAAATGGTTTCCGTACCGGCGGAGCGGGTGTGGTTCGAACCGGTGCGCCCCCTCACCACCGGCTCGACCAGGTCGGGTCCCCCGGCACAGCGCGATCCGGGCCAGCTGTCCATCGACGACGTGCGCGGAACGCGGCACATCGACGTCCGGTACACCAAGGGGCGCATCAAGGTGCGCGAGGAGAACACCGCCGCTGCCCTCGAGATCATGAGCAGATTCGCCGTCGACCCGCGCTGGCTGGTGTACCTGCCGCCGACCATGGCCCCACCGGCCACCTCGAACCTCGACGGCTACCTGGAGCATCCGGCGCAGGCCCTCGCCGAGTTCGCATCCGACGGCGTCACCGAGCTCGTGTGCGAGGAGAAGCACATGGGTTCCCGGGCGATCGCCGTGCTGGCCCGCGATGCCGCGACCGCGGCGAAGCGGTTCGGCGTCACCGACGGCAGCTCGGGCATCGTCTACACCCGCACGGGGCGCCCGTTCTTCGACGATGCGACCACGATGAGTGAACTGGTCGACCGGCTACGCGCCGCATGCGGGCCGCTGATGGACGACCTGGAGTCATCGTGGCTGGTACTCGATTGCGAACTGCTGCCCTGGTCGGCGAAGGCGGGAGAGCTGATCCGCAGCCAGTACGCATCGGTCGGGGCCGCTGCTGGTGCATCGCTGCCGGACGCGATCGCCGCGCTCGAGCGCGCCGCCGCCCGCGGTCTGGACGTCGGCGAGCTGCTGGCCCGCACCCGAACCCGTGCGGTCAACTCCGATCGGTTCCGGAAGGCATATGCCCGATACTGCTGGCCGGTGACCGGACTGGACGGCGTGCGGCTGGCCCCGTTCCAGATCCTCGCCTACGAGGGCCGGGCGGCTGCGGTCACCGAACCACACTCCTGGCACCTCGCCAAGTTGGCGATGCTGGACGATCCTCTCGTCGCCGCCACCCGACACGTGTTCGTCGATCTCACCTCGGATGCGTCCCGGGACGCCGCAACCGCCTGGTGGTCACGACTGACCGATGCCGGCGGAGAAGGCATGGTGGTCAAGCCGGTCGGCCAGGCACCCGCGGAACTGGCACGCAGAAGGATTCAGCCGGGCATCAAGGTGCGGGGGCAGGAGTACCTGCGGATCATCTACGGTCCCGACTACACCGACAATCTCGACGTGCTCCGCGACCGGTCTCTGGGCCGCAAACGATCGATGGCCCTGCGTGAGCACGCGCTCGGGCTCGAGGCGCTGACCCGGCTGGCGGAAGGCGACCCGCTATGGCGGGTGCACGAGCCGGTGTTCGCGGTGCTGGCGCTCGAGTCCGAGCCCGTGGACCCCCGGTTGTAGTCGGAGGGTCGCATCGTCCGGTCGGCGTGTCGACCATCCGTCCTCCCACCCGGTGGTTGGCCATGGGCATCGGACCTACCGCGGGTGAGAAACAACTCATCGACTACCTCGACGCACTCGGTCGCTCGTATTCTGTGTCGTCGTGTCGGTAGGAGCGCAGAACCAGGGAACCGCGTCGCGGGAACACGATGTGCAGATTCCTGCGCCGGCCCCGGCACGGTCGTTACTCCTCGGGGTTGCCGGCCAGGGCCGGCGGTGGCCGGGTGTGGTGCGCGCAGGGGTGGCGGCGGCGTTGCCCGCCCTCGCCGGGATTGCGCTCGGACACTCTGCGGTCGCAGCGACGGCCACGCTGGGCGCGTTCGCCGTCGTCTACGGCGAGGGCCGGGCGTACCGAGTGCGGTGGCGGGTGGTGTCGATCGCCGCCGCTGCACTGGTGTTCCTGGCGGGTGTGGGCGCCGCAGTCGGCGCATCGGTCCACGCGGCGGCGGCCGTGGGGAACTCCGCACTGGGGAATTCCGCGCTGTGGGCAACGGTGCTGGTCCTCACGATGACCCTCGTCGTCGCCGTCTGCGCGTTCGTCGTCGACGGCCTGCGACTCGGAGCCCCCGGCGCCTTCCTTCCCCTGCTGACCGTGGAGATCGCGTCGTCGCTGCCCGCTCTCGGTGTGTCGACGACGGAGGTGCTGGCCTGGACGGCTTCGGGAGCGGCATCGGCGTTGCTCGTCTCGATGTCCGGTGTCGTGGTGCGTCGACGCACCCCCGAGCGGGCCGCGGTCGCGGGAGCGGTCGCCGCAGTTGCTGCCGCGCACTCCGACAGTTCCTCACCGACTTCACGCCGGGACGCGGTGCGGGCGCTGCACGCCGCGTGGCAGTGTCTGCACGACGCCGCACTCGTCGGTCGCGATCACCCGCTGACCCGCACCCTGCATGCCGCTCACTTGCGGTGTGCGGCCATGGTGGACGGTCGCAACGTGGACCACGCCTCGGACACCGACGATCTGCGACCGCAGGTGCCGCTGCCCAGGCCGTCGATTCGTTACCGGCTCGGGCGGGCGGCTCATCCGCGGGGCCGGTCCTGGACCATCGTCGCTCGGCTGCTGGTGGCGTGCCCCGCCGCCGGTCTCCTGGCGCTGAGTCTCGATGTCGGACGGCCCGATTGGGCGGTGATCACCGCGGCGATGATCCTTCACCAGGGACCGGATCGCGTGCTGGGAACGTACCGCGGCCTTCACCGCTTCTTCGGCACCGTGCTCGGTCTCGGTCTGTTGGCGGTGCTCGCGACACTCGACCTGACGGCCGCCGCGCTGGTACTCGTCGTGGCTCTCCTGATGGCGGGGACGGAAGCTTTCCTGGTCCGCAACTACGGCGTGGCGATGGTGTTCATCACCCCGCTCGCCCTGATCGTCGGGAGTCTGGGGACGCAGATGGACCTCGGTGTCGTCACCCGGGATCGGCTCCTCGAAACCCTTCTCGGCGTGGCGGTCGCGCTTGTCGTGCTGTGGATCGTGCTTCCGCGTTCGCACCGGCGGATTCTGCGCGACGCGGACGAACAAGTTGCCCACACGATCGGGCGGATCGCCGACACCCGTGACCCGGTTGCAGTCGCCGAACTCTGCCACGACCTCGAGTTCGACCTGCACGCTTCCACTACCGCCGCGATCACCGCAGCCCACACCGACCCGGCCTGGACCCGCACCCTGTGGCCCGAACATCACCACCTCCACGAACTCGGCTACCGCACCCTCGCCTGGCACCTCGGGCCCAGCATGTAGCCGGTCGCCGCCGAAGGGCGAATGATCGCCTACCGTTGCCCGGGAAACATTCGGCGATTGCTCGAAGAAACGGAACACTCATGTCAGTTTCGGAAATCCAGTTGAGTCGAACGATCGATGCGCCCGTAAGCGCGGTCTGGGCGGTCCTCACCGACCTGGACAACGCGGAGTCGGTGCTGAGCGGGGTGGAGAAGCTCGAACGGCTCGACTCGACGAAGTACGAAGTCGGCACCCGGTGGCGGGAAACCCGGGTGTTGTTCGGCAAGTCGTCGACCGAAGAGATGTGGGTAGCGGAGATCGACCCGGAGAAGCGCACCGTGGTGAAGGCTGCCTCCCACGGGGCAAACTATACGACCGTGTTCACCCTGTCCCCTGCCGGTGACAGCACCACCCTGACCTTTCACTTCTCCGCAGAAGCGAACGACCTCGGCGCGTTCTCGCGATTCATGATGAGAATTTTCGGCTCCTTCGCCCTGAAGGCCACCACGAAGGCGATCCGGCGCGATCTCGACGACATCGCCGACGCCGCCGAGGAACGGGCCCACTGATCGCCCCTCATGCTGCACGGGGCCTACGGCGTGGCCGACGGCCGACAGGACCCATGATCACGCGTGATGCGATTCAACGGTCGCCCCGGCCAGGACCTGACACGATATCGGGGTGACTGATTCAGGCCGCGTCCTCGTCCTCGGTTCGGGATTCGCCGGTTTATGGGCCGCGCTGGGGGCGGCGCGGCGACTCGAGGAACTCGACGTGACCGGCACCGTCGATGTCACGTTGATCAGCAAGCTGCCATTTCACGACATCCGGGTCCGCAACTACGAGGCAGACCTGAGCGCGTGCCGCATTCCGCTGAGCGACCTGCTCGACCCGGTTGACGTCGGGCACATCACCGCCGAGGTGACGGCGATCGACACCGCGGCTCGCACTGTCACCGTCGCGGATAGTGGAGGGCAGGGCGCCACGCAGGAATATGACCGCTTGGTCATCGCACTGGGCAGTCGGGTGGCGAAGCCCGATATTCCCGGTTTGCGGGAATTCGGCTTCGACGTGGACACCTACGACGGCGCACTGAAGCTGCAGCGCCATCTGGCGGCGCTGTCCGACGGCGGAGCGGACGTGAGTGCGGCGACCGTGGTGGTGGTCGGCGCCGGTCTCACGGGCATCGAAACGGCGTCGGAACTGCCCGGGATGCTCACGACAATGTGTGCCGGACGCAACCTCGACCCGCGGGTGGTGCTTATCGACCACAACCCCTACGTCGGTTCCGACATGGGGGCGTCGGCGCGACCGGTGATCGAAGCGGCGCTGTCCGAGAACGGGGTCGAAACGATGACCGGGGTCGGCGTCGCCGCCGTCGACGAGCGCGGCGTGACGCTCTCGTCCGGAGAGGTGCTGGCCGCGGGTACCGTCGTCTGGTGCGCTGGCATGCGGGCAAATCCGCTGACCGCCCAGCTTGCCGGAGACCGCGACCGGCTGGGTCGCCTGCCGGTCGACGACTATCTGCGAGTTCTCGGCTCACCCGGAGTATTCGCTGCCGGTGACGTCGCCGCGGCGTGGGTGGACGACGACCACCTGTCGGTGATGTCGTGCCAGCACGGGCGTCCGATGGGCCGCTACGCGGGCTACAACGTGATCGGTGATCTACTCGGAGAGCCGATGATGCCGCTCCGAATACCTTGGTACGCGACGGTTCTCGACCTGGGACCGGCGGGCGCGGTGTACACCGAGGGATGGGATCGCCAGGTGGTGGCGTACGGTGCGCAGGCCAAAGCCACCAAGGTCACCATCAACACCCAACGGATCTATCCCCCGTTGAACCGCGACCGCAACGCGCTGCTCGCGGCCGCCGCGCCGGTGCTGCAGGCGCGCCCCGACCCCGGCCAATGAGGCAGAGGCGCTCCGCGCCCGTGCGCCTTCCTGGTAGCTGGGACAACCAGTAATGACGCACGGGCCGCGGAGCCGCCCATTGCCTCCAGCCGATTGGAAGAGCAGTGTGAAACACGGGGAATGACCGGCGACGCCGTGTCGGCGCCGCCCTGAGGAGAAAGGTGCCGATCGTGTTCGCACGCTCAACCACAATTCATTCGCACCCGTCATACATCGACGCCGGGATCAAACACTTTCGGGACACCGTGATGCCCGCACTGGCGGACATCGAGGGCTGTCTCGGTATGTCCCTTCTCGTCGATCGTGATTCGGGCCGTTGCATCGCGACCAGCTCGTGGCGGGACGAGGAATCTCTACGCGCCAGCGAGGGACCGGTGCAGAATCTGCGTGACACCGCCGCCGAAATTTTCCACGGCACCACCGAGGTGTCGCGGTGGGACATCGCGGTCATGCATCGCGACCACCATTCGGAGCGCGGGGCCTGTTGCCGCGTCACGTGGATCAAGACCGAGCCGGCCCACATGGACCGCGGCGTCGACATGTGGAAAATGGCCGCACTACCCAAGATGGAGGAACTCGACGGCTTCTGCAGCGCCAGCCTGATGCTCGATCACGCCGCAGGTCGCGGGGTGTCGTCGCTGACATTCGACAGCGCCGAAGCGATGGAACGCAACAGGGAACGCGTCGACAGCATCCGCGACGAAACAGCCCGTGAGGCGAACGCCGAGGTGCTCGACACGTGCGAGTTCGAGCTCGCCATCGCCCACCTGCACGTCCCCGAGATGGCGTGACTTGTCGGATGGTCGAGAAGGCACACCGCTCGGTATGCGGCGGTGTGCCCATCCATCTCTTCGCCCCGCTTTCGCGCGCCGGGGGCACTGCGGTCGGCTGAGTACGGGGGCAGAATCGGGAGGGTGGCAATCCATCGGCCCGCACTGCCTCTGCGCCCGGTAAAACCGATGTTGGCGACGCTCGGCCCTCCCCCGGGCGGGGACGACTGGGCGGTGGAGATGAAGTACGACGGCATCCGCGCCGTCGCCACGGTCACCGCAGACTCCGTGAATCTGTTCAGCCGCAACTGTGCCGACATCACCGCCGAGTACTCGCAGATCGCCGTCGGACTCTCCGACATAGACGCAGGCCGTGGCGTAGTAATCGACGGCGAGATCGTCGCTGCCGCGACTGGGCCGGCATATTGCGTCTTCGATTTGATGGCGCACCGGGGAGCGCCGATCCTGCGCTGGCCCTACCTCGAGCGCCGCCAGCTCCTGGCCGACGCCGGTCTCGAAAGCGAGGTCGTGCATGTGGCCCCGTACTGGGTCGACGTTGAGGGCGAGGCAATGCTCGAGGTGGCCGACGAGCACGGTTTCGACGGGCTCGTCGGGAAAAGGGTGACCTCCCCGTATCTCCCTGGACGGCGCTCACCGGACTGGGTGAAGACCCCGCTCCTCGACAGCGCAGAGGTGATCGTCGGCGGGTGGGAGGCGACCGGCCGCGGTGGGCTGCGGTCGCTGATCGTCGGTGCCCACCGAGATGGGGTCGGCTTGGTGTTCGTCGGGGAGGTCGGCTCCGGCTTCAGTGAAGCCGACCGGCGGCGGACGCTTGCGCTGCTCCGACCATTCGAACGCCCCACCAGTCCGTTCAACCAGGTCCCCGATGAGCTTGCCCGCCATGCCCGCTGGGTCGAACCGATCCTCGTCGGCACCGTCGAGTACCGCGAGTTCACCCTGAACCGGCGGCTCCACCGCCCATCGTGGAAGGGTTTCCGAGCGGGCATAGACCCCAGTTGGGTGACCATCGAGAAATTGCCGTAGACCCGCGCCCCACAGCGATCAGAGTGTCTCGAGCTCTGCGTCGCGGGCGACAACGGGTGTGGGTGCGGTGCGCCGATGCGCCAGGTACAGGGCAAGGCCGGTGAAGATCAATCCGCCGACCAGGTTGCCGAGCACGGTGGGGATTTCGTTCCAGATCAGGTAGTCGAGGAGGGTGAAGTCGCCGCCGAGCAGCAGACCCGAGGGAAACAGGAACATATTGACGACGGAATGTTCGAATGCCATTGCGAAGAACAGCATGATGGGCATCCACATTGCGATGACCTTGCCGGGGATGTCGGTGGCGATCATTGCCCCGGCAACCCCCGTCGACACCATCCAGTTGCACAGGACGCCGCGTATGAACAGGGTCAGCATGCCCGAGGCACCGTACTCGGCGTAACCCAGTGTGCGCGATTCGCCGAGATGGCCGATGGCCTCACCGATCTGGTTGGGCTCGGTTGCGAATCCATAGGTGAAGACGATCGCCATCATCACGGCGACGGTGAACGCGCCGAGGAAGTTGCCGAGGAACACCAGTCCCCAGTTCCGGAGCACCCCGACACCGGTTATCCCGGGCCGCTTGTCGAGCCAGGCCATCGGGGCGAGCACGAAGACACCGGTGAGGAGGTCGTAGCCGAGGAGGTACAGCATGCAGAAACCGGCAGGGAAGAGCAGCGCACCGATGAGCGGTTGGCCGGTCTGCACGCCGACCGTGACGGCGAAGACCGCACCGAGGGCGAGTATCGCGCCTCCCATATAGGCGCGAATCACGGTGTCGCGTGTGGACATCAACACCTTGGACGCACCGGCATCGATCATCGCCGTGACCAAGTCGGATGGCTTGACGTAGGACAACGTGGCTCTCCTTGTGGGACGGTGCCGAACCGGATGCTTCGGCATTTCGAGCGACAGTAGAAACGACGCGTTAACTATCTGAACCCGCCGATTGTCCGGCCGGTAACGAGCCGCTCACGACGATCCCGCCACCTGTGTGATGAACAGCCAGTCCAAGGCTAGTCGACGCTCAGAGCTTGTACCCGATGGTCCTGAGCAGAGCCTGACGGTCGGCGACATCGGCACTCGTCTCGACGCCGGCAGGTGTGAACCCGTCGATCACTCCGGCGATGCCCCTTCCGAGTTCCGTCTCGGCCACGATGATCTCGACCCGATTGGCCGTAGCGCAGAAGATGCCGCACACCTCGGGCACCTGCTTCAGCGTGTTCAGCACATTGACCGGATAACCCTCCTCCACGAACACGAAGAAGGAGTGGCCCGCACCGACCGCGATCGCGTTGCGCGTGGCCAACTCGACGAGACGGTCGTCGTTGCCCGAACAGCGCACGAGGCGGGGACCCGACGCCTCGCAGAACGCCACCCCGAACCGCAGGTGCGGACTTACTCCAGCCAGTGCTTCGTGCAGATCTTCGACCGTCTTGATGAAATGGGCCTGCCCGACGATCACATTCATGTCGTCGGGCTTGTCGATCGCCACGGTATGCAACTCCACGATCGTCTCCTCCATTGCCTGCGGCCGCGCAAGCCGGCATCGATCTCAGTGTGCGCCGCTCCGGCGACGGGTACAACGCCTGTGCCGCGAGGGCACACCGGTGACTCGCCGGCCAGGGTGGTTCAACCGGGCATGGTCTCGCCGCCGAGCGGTGCGAGAACCTCCCCGCTGTAGTACGACGACAGCAGACCCGCAGCGAAGAACACGTACGAGGGGGCGATCTCGTCCGGTTGCGCGGCTCGCCCGTAGGGGGCCTGTTTGCCGAAGTCCGCCACCTTCTCCTCGTCCATGGTGGCAGGAATCAGCGGTGTCCAGACCGGGCCCGGGGCGACACAGTTGACGCGGATTCCCCGCTCGAGCAGTGCCTGCGCCAACGAGTACGTCAGTGCGTTCACCGCACCCTTGGTGGCGGAGTAGTCGATCAGCGACTTGTTGCCACGCAGCCCGTTCACCGAACCGGTGTTGATGATGGCCGAGCCGGGGGCCAGGTGTGGGACAGCGGCCTTGGTCACGTGGAAAAAGCTGTCGATATTGACGGAAAACGTGCGGCGCCATTGGTCGTCGGACAGGTCGAGGAAGTCATCGACGGGCTCCTGGTATGCCACGTTGTTCACGACGACGTCGAGTCCGCCCAACTCGGACACCGTGCGTTCGACGATGTCACGGCAATGGTGAGGGTCGGCCAGGTCACCGGGGAAGACGCGGCACTTCCGGCCCTCGGCCGCGACCAGTTCTGCGGTGTGGCCGGCGTCGTCGCTCTCCTCGAGATAGGCGATGGCCACGTCGGCGCCCTCTTTTGCGAAGGCGACGGCGACTGCCCGGCCGATGCCCGAGTCGCCCCCGGTGATCAGGGCCTTCTTGCCCGCAAGCAGATCTCTGCCGCGGTAGGCGCGCATCTCGTCCTGCGGCTGGTCGGCCATCTCGGCGGTGTGGCCGGGGTAGTCGATGGTGTGCGGGGCACGTTCGCTCACTGTTACCTCCGAAGGGTCGAGTTCGGCTGTGTCGTCACCTCGCCGGTTACCCCGCCCGGGTGGTGTGAACCCGAACCCGCACCGCACCCCGTTGTCGCGAACCGGCCCCTCAGCGGATCCGCACGTTGCGCGCCTGGTCGCCCGTCGCCGTCCGGCACACCTCGAACCTCACGGTTTGCCCCTCGGTGAGGCAGCGGTGGCCGTCTCCGGCGATTTCGGAGATGTGCACGAACACATCCTCGGATCCGTCGTCGGGGGCGATGAATCCGAACCCCTGATCCGCGTTGAACCATCGCACGGTCCCGGTGCGCAGGCCCCGATCCGTCGAGCGTGCCAGCGTATCTCCGGTGCTCATCGCACCGACCTCCGGTCGGCCATGCCGTGGAGCGCGGCCGCCACCCACAGACTCGATCCGAGCAGCCCCACCAGCAGAGTTACGTTGAGCATTGCGCCTCCTCCGAACACCGGACACGACCGTGTCGCTGTCGATTCCCCCGAAGATAGGGTCTCGAAACGCGGGACGGGCGCCATTTGCGCGCGGAGGATGCCGAATCGAAATCTTTCGGCCGGCCACCACCTGTCGTCGCAATAAGAAGACATTCGCATGCGCGCCCACACAAGATCTGTTTTGACAGATATAGATTTTGTTGTACGGTCGTATCGTTCGAATCTGAAGGGAACACGGAAGAACCCCGGTTCTTTCGACAAGAAGTTCCAGAAATCGGGAAGGACGACGGGCGTGATGGAGCACAGTAGTTGCGGTGGGCGGGTTCACATACTTGGTTCGCGGCTGCGGCCGGGGGGTACGCGGTGACCACACCCGCGGGATCGACCCGGGCCGGCAGTTGGACGTTGTCGACGGAAGAGTTGAAGAACCGGCTCGAGTGGATGTTCGAGCACACCGCCACCGAGACCGCCGACTCGTCGTCCTGAACGACGGCCCCCGCGCAACCGACACCGTTGCCGGTACACGGCAGTAGCGAACGAGAGGATCGAGAATGTCGAAATTCACCGTGCCAGGCCTGTCCGCGGAGCAGGGTTCGCAAGTCGCCGACACCCTGCAGAAACGGCTCAGCGCCTACAACGATCTGCACCTGACGCTCAAGCACATCCATTGGAACGTGGTGGGGCCGAACTTCATCGGCGTCCACGAGATGATCGACCCGCAGGTCGAATTGGTCCGCGGATACGCGGATGCGGCCGCCGAGCGTATTGCCGCCCTGGGCAAGTCACCGGACGGCACACCCGCGGCCATCGGGCGGGACCGTACGTGGGACGACTACTCGGTCGGCCGCGACACCGCCCAGGCGCACCTAGCCGCGCTCGATCTCGTCTACACCGGCGTTATCGAGGACAATCGCAAGGCCATCGAAGAATTCGGCGATATCGACCCCATCACCGAGGACCTGTTGATCGGGCAGACCGCCGAACTCGAGAAGTTCCAGTGGTTCGTTCGCGCTCATCTCGAAAATTCGGGTGGGTCACTCGCCAACGAAGGCGCACACTCGGAGAAGCAGGCCGCGGCGCAGGCTCGTTGATCGTCGGCATTTCTGTCCGACCCGAACACGCATCACCTATTCGAGCGTCACCTATTCGAGCGTCACCTGACCGAGTGATCCCGGCCGTACCGGGATCGCTCGCTTCCGAAAGGACACTTCCGTGCTAGGACTGGGAATTATCGGCTGGATCATCATCGGCGGACTCGCCGGCTGGATCGGCAGCAAGATCATGAAGACCGATGCTCAGATGGGCATCCTCCTCAACATCGTCGTCGGCATCATCGGCGGACTGCTCGGTGGTTTCCTCCTCAAACTGCTCAATGTGGACGTCGAAGGGGGCGGTCTCTGGTTCAGCTTCTTCACCTGCCTCCTCGGGGCCGTGATTCTCCTGTTCCTCGTCAAGCTGGTCACCGGACGCACCGCCGCCCGCCGCTGACCGCAACCGAAGTAGAGGGCCTGCCCATCCGAGAGGATGGGCAGGCCCTTTTGGTCACCGAGTGGGACCCGTTGGTCTCGGCGTACTCCTCGCAGCGGATCCGGAGGACACCGCGGTCGAGCAGCCGCGAGGCAACCGCCTCCACCCGTTCCCGCCGGATGTCGAAAGTCCCGTCGTACCCGTTGCGGGACGCCCACACCGCCACGTTTCGCGCGGCGCAAGTCGGGGCACCCGTAGCGGACAGGAGGTGTGAACAGCACGCACGCCGATCTCCCGCATCGGAGGCTGCCCGGGCAGAAAGCGACCGGATTCGACATGGACGAGACGGAACTTCTCCAGACGCTCACCAGGGTGGTGAGCACGCTGAACGACACGGGTATCCGGTTCGCGGTCGCCGGCGGCTGCGCCGTCTACGCGCGCGGTGGACCGCCGTCCGATCACGATGTCGACATCTTCCTGAAAGAAGAGGACGCGGAGTCCGCACTGCGCGCGCTCGAAGCCGCCGGGATGACCCGGGTGGTTCCGCCCGAGGACTGGCTCGTCAAGGTCTACGACGGTGAAGTGCTGGTCGATCTGGTTTTCCGGCCCAACTACCAGCCCGTCACCGACGAGCTCTTCGAACGCGCGACGTGGATGCGGGTCGGCCCCACCGCGGCGCTGGTGATCAGTGCTACCGACCTCATGGTCGACAAACTCCTCGTGCTGGACGCGCACCGATGCGACTTCGTCCCGCTGCTGCGTATCGCCCGAGATCTGCGCGAGCAGGTCGATTGGCAGGAGGTAGAGCTCAGCGCCGGCGAATCACCCTACGCGCGGGCATTTCTAGCCCTACTCGGCGACCTTCACATCTCCGACGGCACGGGCAGTGGCCATCACTCGCCGCCGGCAACCGAGGAGAGCGCATGAATCCGGAAGAGCAGCCGCCCCAGTACCTTGTCGCGCATCTACGGCGCGCGCTCGCGGAGGACCCACGCACGTCCGAACTCGGCGTGCGAATTTCGGTGCGCGCGAACCAGGTCTACCTGAGCGGAGAAGTGAGCTGCGCCCACCGCAGGGACGATCTGGAAGTCGTTGTGCGCGAGCATCTTCCCACCATGTCGGTGCGCAACGATGTCCAGGTCGTGGACAATCGTGAACCGGCAGGCCGAGAGGAACTCGACTGATGCGCATTGCAGCTGTCGGTGACGTGCACCTCGCCGAGGACGCGCGCGGTCTGCTTCGTCCCGCACTCGACAAACTCCACGAACACGCCGATGTGCTGTTGCTCGCGGGTGACCTGACCCGCCACGGCACCGTCGAAGAAGCTTCGGTGGTCGCCGACGAATTCCGGGATCTCGGCGTTCCGGTGATCGCGGTCCTCGGAAACCACGATCACCACTGCGATGCCGCCGATGAGATCACCGCACTCCTCGAAAGCCGGGACATCACCGTTCTCGAAGGAACCACTGCCACCGTTGCGGTGGATGGTCAGACCCTCGGCGTAGCGGGAATCAAGGGGTTCGGTGGCGGGTTCGCGGGCAAATGCGCGAGCGCCTTCGGGGAGCGGCAAATGAAGGACTTCGCCGGTCATACCGTGGAGGTCGCGGCGGAGCTGCGCCGTGCCCTGTCGACCCTCGAGACCGACATCCGGGTTGCCCTCACCCACTACTCGCCGATCTCCGACACCTTGCACGGTGAGCCCCCCGAGATCTATCCCTTCCTCGGGTCGTATCTCCTCGGCGAACCGATCGACGAGTTCGGTGTCGACCTCGCCGTGCACGGCCATGCTCACGCGGGACGCGAACGCGGCACCACCCCTGGCGGCGTTCGCGTGCGCAATGTTGCGCAACCCGTGATTCACTCCGCTTACGCGGTGTACGGAATTCACACGGAATGAACGAATTCGGTACGCCGAGAGAGTAGTGATGACGGATGGACAGTGGCCGATTGGAGCACGATGACGCGGACTGGAATTTCCGCGCCCGCCATGAGACCGAGACGCAACGACTGGACCGGAACTGGAACGGTCTGCTCCAGGAGCTACGCGTCGTACAGACCGGGGTCCAACTGCTCACCGGGTTTCTTCTCACGCTGCCCTTCCAGGAGAGGTTCGAGCAGCTCACGGACGCCGAGGTTCTCATCTACCTCGTCACCGTCGCCCTCTCGGTGACGTCGACCATGCTGCTGGTCGCCCCGGTAGGTATTCATCGGATGCTGTTCCGCCTGCACGCCCTGTACGACCTGGTTGCCGTGGCGCACCGGCTGGCGATCTGCGGGATCACCACGCTGGCGATGGCGCTCATCGGTGTGGTGTTGCTCATCTTCAGCTTCGTCGTCTCACCCGTCGTCGGAGTCGCCGCCGCCGCCGTGGCCGTGGCCCTGTTTCTCGGACTGTGGTTGTTCGCCCGCATACTGCAGGGACGACACCGCAAGTGAGCGCGGCGCCCGGGCTCCCTCAGCCCACGTCGACCGCGTACCTAATTCACCCCTCCGGCAGATACGGCCGTTTCGGAATGTGGGCCGGCGGGCAATCGTTCGGATGCCACATCCTCGGGTCACGAATCCCGAAACGAACGAGCAGACAGGAATGGCATGGCCGACTCTCAATCCTCCGGACCGGATCCGTCGCCGACCCCCGAGAAGGATCCGGACGATTGGATCACCGGAGACGAACCGATGACCGGGCCACAACGGTCCTACCTGCACACTCTCGCCCAGGAGTTGGGTGAGACCGTTCCCGACGACCTGACCAAGGTCACCGCATCGAAACTGATCGACGACATGCAGCGACGATCGGGGCGAGGCGCCCGCGGCGAGGACTCCTCGGACACGTGAGACCGCTGACGCGCGCTGGCCTCGGCGTTTCGTGCTGTCGGCAGCCGGGTAGGCGTTCGAGTACGAAAGGAGCAGTGACATGACGGACATTCATCGCAGTGATGCGCATCGGACCGGGCCGCCCGGTTCCACCCCGGCGGGCCGTTCGGACAACGTCGACGATCTGTCGACCGTGCAGCTCGTCGAGCGGCTCACCGAGCAGGTGTCGCAACTCGTTCGCACCGAAGTGAGTCACGCCCTGACGGAGGTCAAGGAGAAAGGCACGCGTATCGGTATCGGCGTCGGAGTGTCGGGAGCGGGCCTTCTGCTGCTGCTGTTCGGCTTGGCGACGCTCGTTGCCACAGCAGTGCTCGGGCTCTCCACAGCCTTCGAACCGTGGCTCGCAGCCCTGATCGTGGCCGCCGTGCTGATCATCGCGGGTTCGATCACCGCAGCCATCGGCGGTCGTCGCGCCAAGAACGCGTTGCCTCCCGTTCCGGAGCAGACCACCCGCAGCGTCCGGGCGGATGTCGACACCGTCAAGGAGGGCTTCCGATGACCGAGGCGCAGCAGCCGAACGGCGAGGTCACCACGCCGAGCCCCCCGGTCGAGCAGCAGCGGGCGGACCTGGCGGCCACCGTCGATGCTTTGCACAAGAAGATCGATATCGGCTCGCGGGCCAAGGCGCACGCGCGCCACGACATCGAGACGCTGAAGCAGCAACCGCAACGCGCGGCGGCGGTCGGCGTCGTCGCTTCCCTCCTCCTCGTGCTGCTGGTGGTGCGGCGGCGGCGACGGAACGCCCACTGAGATCTCCACCCGAGGAGCGTATTTCAGATGCAGAAGGACACGAACGACGACCGGGACACTCCCAAGGGTGGCCGGCCCGGTCCTGCAGATCAGGGCAAGGACGGTGGCATGGCTACCCGGGAGAACGCGCCCGAGTTGGCCGAGGAATCGGCGGGATCCGATGACCCCGACGAATGAGCCGGGTGCGTCACCGGATCGTCCGTATAGACGCAGTCGCATGAGCACAGGAGGTCGGCAGTGACGTATCAGCCGGACACCGGGGCCGGGAAGGGCCCCTCCGAGAACGAGCGTCCCCAGGACGACGCGCGGACCATCCGCGGGCACGCGGGGGAAGCGATCACCGACAGTCGCAACTGGCCGGGGTATTTCCTGATCGCCGCCGGAATCGCTGCGCTCGGGGCGACACTGGTCGGAGCAGGTTACGGTTTCGAGGGCTGGGCCGTGATCGGCGCCATCATCTGTGTGGTGTGCCTCATCGGCGGCGCCACACTCGTGCTCCTCGAGCGCAAGCGAGTCAAGGCCCTCGACGGAGAATCGCTCACCGACCAGGAAGGTCATTGATCCGGCTGCATCCCCTCTCGGCTGACCGGAGAATTCCCCCTCCCCCGATCGGCAAGTATTTTCGGCTCGGGTGTCACATTCGACGGGTGGCCGGTGTCTTCATGCCGACAGCACACAAGTCGGAGGAGGAGTCATGGCCGGAAATACCAGAATCCCCAAGGCCGAGCTGACCGGCGTCTACGGCGCGGTGGTCAAACGAATGTCCCGCAAGATGCTCGGCGACGTGGCCGAGCCGGTCGAGGTGGCGTGGCACAACAAGAAGGTGCTGAACTTCAGCTTCAGCGTCGGTCGTCAGGCACAGAAGTGGAATCGGTGTGACAGGAACCTGAAGTCGTTCGCCCACATGGCGGTGGCCAGCCTGATCGGCTGCAGCTTCTGCCTGGACTACGGATACTTCCAGGCCCACAACGACGGGCTCGACCTGACCAAGGCGCGGGAAGTGCCGCGGTGGCGCGAGTCGGACGTGTTCACCCCGCTCGAGCGGGAAGTTCTGGAGTACGCCGAAGCAATGAGCCAGACGCCGCCGACGGTGACCGATGACATGTCGGCGCGCCTGCTCGAGCAGCTCGGCGCACCCGCGCTCGTGGAGCTCACCGCGTTCATCGCGCTGGCGAATTTCATGACCCGCACCAACGTCGCATTCGGCATCGAATCACAGGGGCTCGCGGCGGCGTGTGATCTGAAGCCGCTCGCAGTCCGTTCGACGACATGACCGACGACCCGTTCGTCACCCACCGCAGCCTGCTCTTCACCGTCGCGTACGAGATGCTCGGCACCCGGATCGACATCGGTGGCGCTTCCACCGTGGTGAGTGTCGTGGTCGAGGACGGCCGGATCACCCGGATCTACGCCATCCGCAACCCGCACAAGCTGGGATGGCTGGACAAGGTGGCGGAATTGCGGCGGTGACCGTCCCGGCCGGCGGGAGACGGGGGCGCGGTCAGCGAAAGGAACTCCGTATGACGGGTTCTCGCCGTTCGAGGATAGCGGCGGTGTGTTCTCTGACCATCTCGTCGAGGTGGTCGCCCTGCGGTGCGAGCCAGAAGTCGCCGCGATCGATGCCGTCGAAAACCCGATCGGCAAAGGTGTCCGCGTCGAGGCCGTGCGTGGTGAGCAGGTCCCGCATCTGCGTGACCATCCGCTCGACTGCAGGGTGCGACACCCGGCCGAAGGGATGCTCGAACACGGAGGTGTTCACCGGTCCGGGTGCGAGGACGCTCGCGGACACCGGGGCTTCGACCATCGCCAGTTCCATCTGCAGGCATTCGGTCAGGGCAACCACAGCGAACTTCGACGCGCTGTACGGCGACATCATCGGTCCGGGTGCGAATCCGCCGACCGAGGCGGTGTTCACCACACGATTGGTGCCGTCCTGGTCGATCATTCTGGGGACGAACGCTCGGATTCCGTTGACGACACCTCTCACGTTGACGCCCAGCACGGTGTCCCAGTCGGATTCACCGAGTTGCCAGATGAACCCGGTCCGCATGATGCCCGCATTGTTGAACAGCAGATCGACTCGGCCGAAAGTGTCGAAGGCGGCATCGGCGAGCGCGTCCACGTCCGCCGGATCCGCGACGTCGGTGGCAACGGCGATGGTGTCGCCGCCCAGTTCTGCGGCAAGGTCGTGCACGGCCGCGGCGTCGAGGTCGGCGAGTACCAGCCTCATACCGCGCCGCCTTGCCGCCCTGGCGAGTCCTGCTCCGATCCCACTCCCCGCACCCGTGACGACCGCCACCGAGTTTTTGCGCATGTCCGGATCTGTCACGGTGAATCCCCTAACAGGAGGTGGGCGGTTCTACTCTCGGCCCGAGAATAGGAAGCGGAACGGGCCCCGGACGCGCGGTGTCCCCCTCAGTGGGAGCCGAATACGCAGCACACGCCGAAGGGATCGGTGTCGTTTGGCCGCTACGGCGCTCGGGTAGTCGGAGCGTGTGTGCGGGATTGTCCGTGCGCGCGTCCACCGACCAGGAGGTGCATCTCAGTGGCAGACGACAAGTCAGGTCCGGCCGAGGGTGTCAAGGGTGTCGTCGAAGACGTCAAGGGCAAAGCGAAGGAAGCAGCGGGAGCTGTGACCGGCAACGACGGCATGACTCGCGAAGGACAGGCGCAGCAGGACAAGGCCGAGGCTCAGCGCGAAGTCGCGGAGAAGGAAGCAGCAGCCGAGAAGGCACGCGGCGAGGCGGCGGCCGAAGAAGCCCGGCAGCGCGCCGAACAGGGTAAATAGGACGAGCAGGGTAAATAGGACGAGCAGTACGACTGCAGGCCCCGGGCCGAGGAGCCACGGGGCCTGCAGTCGTGCGCCGGGACCTCCCCTCGCGGCGCCCATTCCCGGGGTGGTCGGTTTACTTCTCCTTCTTCGGGACACTCTGTACGCATGCCGAAGCGCGAACTCGACATCGTGCTGTGGCACGTACACGGTGCGTGGACCACTGCGTTCGTTCAGGGCCGCCACCGGTACCTGATCCCGACCCTGCCGGAGGGTGGGGACTGGGGACGTGGCCGCTGCGGTCGCCCCTGGCCGGAATCGGCCCGCGAGGTCTCTCCCGAGGAGCTGCGCCGATCGAATGTGGACGTCGTGGTCCTGCAGCGCCCACACGAACTCGAACTCGCGCAGGAATGGCTCGGGCGGCAGCCCGGACGCGACGTTCCCGCACTGTATCTCGAACACAACACCCCCGCCGCCGGGGCCGCCACCACCCCGCATCCACTCGCCGGCCAGTCCGACATACCGATCGTTCACGTTACCCATTTCAATAATCTGATGTGGGACAACGGTTCTGCGCGCACGCACGTGATCTCCCACGGAATCGTCGACCCGGGACACCTCTACACGGGTGAACTACCCAGGGCCGCGACGATGATCAACGAACCGCAGCGACGGTGGCGGGTGACCGGCAGCGATCTGCTGCCGACCCTCGCGGCCGCGGCGCCGGTAGACGTGTTCGGAATCGGAACGGACACCTGGACACCGCCCGGATCGGAAGGTCGCGTGCGTGGATGTGGTGATCTGCTCACCGCCGAACTGCACCGTGAGGTCGCCCGGCGGCGCGTGTTCGTGCACACGGCGCGCTGGACTTCGCTCGGGCTGTCGCTCGTCGAGGCGATGCACCTCGGAATGCCTGTGGTGGCGGTGGCATCGACGGAGGTGCCGACTTCGGTTCCGCCGGAGGCCGGAGTCATCGCCGCCGATGTCTCCGTACTCGCACGCGCCGTCGCCGATTTCGTGCACGAACCGGACCGGGCCGAGTTGCACGGGAAGGCGGCGCGCAACTTCGCCCTCCAGAACTTCGGGTTGGGCACCTTCCTCGATCGGTGGGACGAACTCTTGGCCGAGACTTCCGAATAGAACACCCGCACAACATAAACGGCGCGAGCCGGGACGGAGGATGATGAAAATCGCGATGGTGTCCGAACACGCCAGTCCCCTTGCCGCTCTCGGTGGCGTCGACGCCGGCGGACAGAACGTGCATGTCTCCGAACTGTCGGCCGGCCTGGTCAGGATGGGACACGAAGTGACCGTGTACACCCGTCGCGATTCGACCACGCTGCCCGACGAGGTCCCGACTCCCGCCGGTTATCGGGTGGTTCATGTGCCGGCGGGTCCGCCCCGGGTTCTCCCGAAGGACGACCTGCTGCCGTGGATGGACGATTTCGGGGTCTACCTGCGCGGCGCCTGGGCCGCGGACCGACCGGATGTCGCCCACGCCCACTTCTGGATGTCCGGTCTGGCCACCCAGTCCGCTGCCCGCCCCCTCGGCGTGCCCACGGTGCAGACGTTTCATGCGCTGGGCGTGGTGAAACGTCGCTATCAGGGTGATGCCGACACCAGCCCGCACGCCAGGATTCGGCTCGAGCTCGATCTCGCGAAAGCCGCCGACCGCATCGTGGCCACCTGCTCGGACGAGGTGTTCGAACTGGTGCGGATGGGTCTTCGGCGTTCGAGTGTTTCCGTTGTGCCGTGCGGAGTGGACCTCGACTTGTTCACCCCCACCGGCCCGGTGGAACCGACGCGGGCGCGTCACCGGCTCGTCACCGTGGGGCGGCTGGTGCCCAGGAAAGGGTTCGACATCGCCATCTCCGCCCTCCCGCAGCTGCCCGACGTGGAGCTGGTGATCGCAGGCGGTCCCGCGCACGGCTGCCTCGCCGAGGACCCCGAGGCCGCCCGGCTGCTCCACCTCGCCGACGAGCTCGGGGTGCGGGATCGCGTCCTGATGCCCGGCCAGATCAGCCGGGAACGGATGCCCGCCCTGCTGCGCTCGGCGGACGCCGTGGTGTGCACGCCGTGGTACGAGCCGTTCGGCATCGTTCCCGTCGAGGCCATGGCGTGCGGCGTTCCCGTGGTGGCCGCCGCGGTGGGCGGCATGCTGGACACGGTGGTCGACGGCGGAACGGGTCGGCTGGTGCCCCCACGGGATCCCGATGCGCTGGCAGCGGCGCTACGACGCCTACTGGCCGACGACGCGGCGCGCGGCGCCTTCGGTGCCTCCGGTCACGACCGGGCCCGCTCCCGGTACTCCTGGGATCGGATCGCCTCGGACACGGTGCGGGCCTATCAGCGCATCAACCCGTCCGAGCAGAGCGCCGGTTCCGTCGTCGCGCGGTAACCGGAACCCGGGGCCACACGCTCATGACACGATTCGAACGCGCATTGGTCACCGGTGGCGCCGGCTTCGTCGGTTCTCACCTGTGTGAGGAACTGGTCCGGTCGGGTACAGCGGTGTGCTGCATGGACAACGGGTCGACCGGCACTCCGGCCAACGTGCAGGCACTGCGCGACTCCCCCCTGTTCGAGTACGTCGACCACGACGTGAGCGAACCGTTTCCCGATGTCGGTTCGGTCGACGTCGTCTTTCACCTCGCGTCGCCGGCGTCACCGGTCGACTATCAACGACTGCCGGTGCAAACCCTGCTGGCCGGGTCGCACGGTACGAAGAACGGACTCGATCTGGCGGTGGCGCAGGAGGCCCGGTTCCTCCTCGCCTCGACGAGTGAGGTGTATGGCGATCCGCTGGAACATCCTCAGCGCGAGAGCTATTGGGGAAATGTCAACCCGGTGGGTCCGCGCAGTGTGTACGACGAGGCCAAGCGGTACGCGGAGGCGCTGTGCGCGGCGTACGGCCGTGCGGGGCTCTGCGATATCGCCATCGCGCGAATCTTCAACACCTACGGGCCGAGGATGCGCGACGCCGACGGGCGCATGATCCCCACGTTCCTCGGTCAAGCCTTGCGCGGCGAACCGATCACCGTGGCGGGGACGGGACGGCAGACGCGGTCGATCTGTTTCGTCACCGACACCGTCGCCGGCCTGTGCGCGCTTGCCGAATCGAAGGAGCGGGGTCCGGTCAACATCGGGAATGCGGACGAGATGACGGTCCTGTCCGTGGCGGAACGCATCCTCGATCTCACCGGCAGCAGATCGCCGATCGTGTACATACCTGCTGCTCAGGACGATCCCCAGCAGCGATGTCCGGATATCACCCGCGCCCGGAGCGCGCTCGGCTGGGCACCGCGCGTCGGCGCCGACGAGGGGCTGCGTCGCACGGTCCGATGGGTCACGGAGCGCTCCGCCGCGGCGTGAACGGGTAAATCACCTATAGGTGTTTATGGTCCCGTTCCGAGGGTAACCGCCACCCAGATCGAGCGACACCGTTCCGTGCCACGTTGGCCATCCGAATCGAGCACAACGAGAGAGGCGCTATGCGGATTCTGGGCATCAATGCCGTCTTCCACGATCCCGCGGCCGCGCTCGTCGTCGACGGGCAGATCGTGGCCGCCGCTGAGGAGGAACGATTCTCCCGACGGAAGCACGGGAAGCGGCCGGTACCCTTCTCCACCTGGGAATTACCCGAGCAGGCAGCCAGGTGGTGTCTCGAGGTCGGTGGCCTGCGTCCGCAGGACCTCGACGCCGTGGGTTACTCGTACGACCCCGAACTCGTCGATCACAGCCTCGACGGCCTCGATCCCGGGTGGGAAGAGCTGCGCACCACGTATGCGCGTCGCGCGCCACGCTTTCTCGCCACCGCATTGCCCGGTCTCGACTCCGACAAGGTGCAGTTCGTGCGGCACCATGTCGCGCACGCGGCGTCCGCCGGGCTCGTCGCCCCCTTCGGCGACGGGGCCGTCCTCACCCTCGACGGCCGCGGTGAGAGTACCTCGATGCTTGCCGGTGAGTACCGCGACCGGAAGTTGGACATCCTTGCCACGCAATTGCTTCCGCACTCACTCGGATTGATGTACGAGGACCTGACGGAGCACCTCGGGTTCGCGCGCTCGAGCGACGAGTACAAAGTGATGGCGCTCGCGTCGTACGGCAAACCCCGCCATCTCGAGTACCTTCGCGAACGGGTCTTCACCACCGACGACGGCGGATTCCGGACCCTGCCGATCGCCTGGGACACGCTTGCTCCCCGCCGCGCACCGGACGGCGAATTCGCCCCCGAGCACGCTGATCTCGCGTGCTCCATCCAGACCCGGCTCGAAGAGGTCCTGCTGGAGTTGTGTTCGTGGCTGCACCGGCGCACCAATGCCACCGAACTGACCCTGGCCGGCGGTATCGCCCTCAATTGTGTTGCCAACACCCGCATCCACACCGACAGTCCGTTCGAACAGGTGTGGATACAGCCCGCCGCAGGCGATTCCGGGACCGCACTCGGCGCCGCGCTCGGCATCGCCGCCGAGGCTAGTGAACCGCCGCCCCGGTGGACGGGCACCGCCCTCGGCCGCGGATTCTCCGACGAGGAGATCCGGGGAGCCCTCGTCGCGGCGAAGGTCCCGTTCACGGAACCGGACGATGTCGCAGCCGTGGTGGCCGAGGCGCTGGCCGACGACAAGATCGTCGCCTGGTTTCAGGGACGCGCCGAATTCGGTCCCCGCGCCCTCGGGCACCGTTCTCTCCTGGCCCACCCCGGCCGCGCCGAGAACCTCGAACGACTCAACGACGTCAAGGGCCGGGAACAGTTCCGCCCGGTGGCGCCGATGGTCGCGGCGGATCGCGCCGCCGACATCTTCAGCCGCGGACCGATACCGAGCCCCTACATGCTGTTCGTGCACGACGTGCACCCCGCGTGGCGGGACCGGATCCCGGCGGTCACCCACGTGGACGGCACCGCGCGCATCCAGACCGTGGACAAGGGGGCCGAGCCACTGGTCGCGCGCATGCTGACCGAGTTCGAGAAGCTCACGGGCCTTCCCGTCGTCGTGAACACCAGCCTCAACACCGCAGGCCGGCCGATGGTCGACAGCCCCCGCGACGCGCTCGAATGTTTCGGTTCGGCCCCCGTCGACCTCCTGGCGATCGGGCCTTTCGTGGTGACGCGGCCATCGGTGACCGAACGGTGAACCCGGTCATGAGCGAGGACGATCGGCCCGAACCCAGCGCAGTCGGAGACAGCGCACCTGGAGACACTGGACCTGGGGACAGTGCAGTCGCCTACTCGGTCGTGATCCCGACGGTGGGCAGGCCGAGTCTCGAACGTCTCCTCGGGGCGCTCGCCTCCGCCACGGGTCCGCGGCCGCACGAGATCGTGGTGGTCGACGACCGTCCCGGCGACCACGCCCCACTCCGGGTGCGTACCGGCGATCCGCCCGTGCGGCTCCTCACCTCGGGAGGCCGGGGTCCGGCGGCCGCCCGCAACCTCGGCTGGCGGGCGGCGTCGACCCCCTGGATCGCGTTCCTCGACGACGACGTGATGGTGGCGCCCACCTGGTTCGACGACCTCGCCGCCGACCTGAAGGAGGCCGAGGCCGCCGCGGCGGACGACCCGGTCGGAGCGTCGCAGGCACGCATCGTGGTGCCGCTCCCGACGTCCCGCCCGCCCGATGACGACGAACGCAGGACCGCAGCCCTGGCCGGTGCCCGCTGGATCACCGCCGACATGGCGTATCGCCGGTCCGCACTCCAGGCCGTCGGAGGCTTCGACGAGCGGTTTCCCCGCGCCTTCCGGGAAGACGCCGACCTGGCGCTGCGCGTGATTCGCGCCGGGTACCGCATCGTCGACGGCGCCCGCGTCACCACGCATCCGCCAGGACGCGGGACCATATTGACGAGTGTGCGTGCGCAGGCCGGCAATACGGACAACGCCCTGATGCGCCGCAAGTTCGGCCCGCACTGGCGACACGAGATCGGCGAGGGTCCCGGACGCATGCGGGGACACGTCCTCGCGACCGCGGCCGGCGGCCTGGCCCTGGCGCTGGGCCTGGCCGGCAAGCGGCGGACGGCGGTGGTCGCCGGTGCACTCTGGGCCGGCAGCACCGTCGACTTCGCGGTGCGCCGGATCCTTCCCGGACCGCGTACTCCCCGCGAGGTGTTCCGGATGGCTCTCACCAGCGTCCTGATTCCCCCCGTCGCGTGCGGGTGGCGGCTACGCGGGGAGTTTCAGGTGCGCCGGGCCGAGCGGGAACGTCCGGCCGCCGTCCTGTTCGATCGAGACGACACGATCATCGTCGACGTGCCCTATCTTTCGGACCCCGACCTCGTGCGGCCCGTTCCCGGTGCGGTCGAACTTCTCGGGCGGTTGCGCGCACACGGCGTTCCGATCGGGGTGATCAGCAACCAGTCGGGCGTCGCGAAAGGCCTGATCTCCCCGGAGCGGCTGGCCGCGGTCAATTCGCGGGTCGAGGAGGTTCTCGGGCCGTTCGACACCTGGCAGGTGTGCCCGCACGACGCCGCCGACGGCTGCGAGTGCCGCAAACCCCATCCCGCGATGGTCCGGCAGGCAGCGGAGGAACTGGGGGTGGATGTACGCCGCTGCGTGCTGATCGGCGACACCGGAGCGGACGTCGACGCCGCCCTGACCGCCGGAGCGCGTGCAGTCCTCGTCCCGACGACGCGGACACTGCCCGAGGAGGTGGCGGCCGCGCACCGCAAAGCGGCAGTGGCACCGACTCTCGTGGCCGCGGTCGCTCTGGCGATGGGAGATCGGCGTTGACGGGGAACGCGTTGGTGGCCCGGTTGGACAGCGCAGGCGACGTCCTGCTCGCCGGTCCGGCGGTTCGGGCCGTGGCGCAGTCGAGCGCCCGCGTCACCATGCTGGTCGGCCCCCGCGGCCGTGCGGCGGCGGAACTGCTGCCCGGCGTCGACGACATCATCGAGTGGCAGGCGCCGTGGGTCGACTTCGAGCACTCCCCCGTCACCGCCGAATCGGTGCACCAACTGATCAAACAGGTCGAGACACTCGAACTCGACCGCGCGCTGATCCTCACCTCGTTCCACCAGTCACCGCTCCCCCTCGCCCTCGTACTCCGGATGGCCGCGGTGCCCTGGATCGGGGCAATCAGTGAGGACTACCCCGGGGCACTGCTCGACCTGCGCCACCATGTCGGCGGTGACCCGCCCGAGGCCGAGCGCGCGCTGTCGCTGGCCACCGCCGCGGGGTACGCGCTGCCGGCCGGTGACCGCGGCCGGCTCGAGGTTCGGCGACCCCTGCCCGACGTATCCACCGTCACCGGGGACATCCCGTACATCGTCGTCCACCCCGGGGCGGCGGTCCCCGCCCGCCGGATGTCGGTGGATCGGAGCCGCGACCTGGTCCGCGGGCTGGTGGCGGCGGGTCTTCGCGTACTGGTCACCGGGACTCCGGGGGAACGGGATCTCACCCGCGACGTCGCCGGGGACTGGGCCACCGACCTGGGCGGCGCGACCGACATGTTCGAGATGGCCGCGATCCTCGCCGGCGCACGGGTGCTGGTGGCCCCGAATACGGGGCCGGCGCACCTCGCCGCGGCCGTGGGCACGCCGGTGGTGTCCCTCTTCGCACCGGTGGTGCCCGCCGACAGGTGGGCACCCTACGGGGTTCCGCACCGGCTTCTGGGGCGCGCGAACGCACCCTGCGCCGGGACGCGGGCCCGCGAGTGCCCCGTGCCCGGTCATCCCTGTCTCGACGCTGTCACCACCGAGGAGGTTCTCGCGGCCATCGAGCAGTTGACCGCGCACCCGGATGTCCGCACCGACGGAGGAGGTACGCCGTGATCGACGACCACAGAGCGGAAGACGACCGGACGTTCACGGTCGAGCATTTCGCGGAACTCAGTGATGCGCTGGCACGTAACCGACCGTGCGCACCGACGATCGCCCGCTGGGGCCGCCGCCTCGCCGAGATCTTCGCGGCCGATGGGCGGCTACTGGCGTGCGGGAACGGAGGCAGCGCCGCTGAGGCGCAGCATCTGACGGGTGAACTGGTCGGCCGTTTCCGCGACGAACGCCGACCGTTGTCGGCCATCGCCCTGCACGCCGAAACCTCGGCCGCCACCGCCATTCTCAACGACTACGGCGTCGAAGAGCTGTTCGCCCGGCAGGTCCGGGCGCACGGACGCCGCGGCGACGTCCTCGTGCTTCTGTCCACCAGCGGAACCAGCCCCAACGTGGTGGCCGCCGCCAAGGCCGCCCACGACATCGGCGTGACCACCTGGGCTCTGACGGGTCCGGCACCGAATCCCCTTGCCGCACTGTGCGATGACGCCATCGCGGTGGAAGCGCCCTCGGTGGCGACGGTGCAGGAGATGCATCTTGCGCTGGTGCATGTGCTGTGCGCCGCCCTCGACGCCGAACTGGGAGTCACCTCGTGACACCGCTCGTGGTGATCGGCGACACCCTGCTCGACGTCGACATCGAAGGTAGCGCGGACAGGTTGTGCCCGGAAGCGCCGGTGCCCGTCGTCGACGTGGAGCGGCGGTGGGAACGGCCCGGCGGCGCCGGCCTCGCCGCACTCCTCGCAGCCAGATCCACCGGGCAGGTCGTGCTCGTCACCGCTCTCGGTACCGATGCCGACGCCGACCGGCTCACGAATCTGCTCGGCTCCGGCGTCGAGGTCGTCGCGGTGCCCCTCGTCGGCACCACGGTCTGCAAGACCCGGGTCCGCGCGGGAGGTCAGTCCCTGGTCCGCCTCGATTCCGGCGGCGGGATCGCGACAACCCAGCCGTTGGGAGCGCAGGTGCGGGCGGCGATCACCGGTGCGGGTGCCATCCTCGTGTCGGATTACGGACGTGGAATGGCGAACCACCCCGAGATCCGGGCGCTCGTCGCCGAACGCGCCGCGCACGTTCCGGTGGTGTGGGATCCCCATCCCCGCGGCCCGGAACCGGTGCCGGGCGCCCGGCTGATCACACCCAACGACGCGGAGGCCACCCGAGCCGAACCCGAGGCGCGTGGACCGCTCGACCGAGCCGCTGGGCTGACCGTGCGGTGGGACAGCGACGCAGTGGCGGTCACGGTCGGAGCCGCCGGGGCAGCCCTCGCCACCCGGTCACCCGGCACGAGCGGAATGATCGCCGTCCCCGAATCGGCCCGTCTCGCGGCGGCGAGCAGGCCCGACACGTGCGGCGCCGGAGATCGCTTCGCCAGTGCGGCGGCCACCGCACTTCTGGACGGGTCTTCGGTCGAGCAGGCGGTGACCGCGGCGGTCGAATCGGCCGCCCGCTTCGTCGGCCTCGGCGGGGCCTCCGCGGTCTCGGTGTGTTCCTCCACGCAGGCGCCAGCCCTCGGCGGCGGCGACGCTCACACCGACCCGTACGCGTTCGCCGACCGCGTGCGCCGGAACGGTGGACGGCTGGTGGCGACCGGCGGCTGTTTCGACCTGCTGCACCGCGGGCACGTGAGCCTTCTTCAGCAGGCACGCATGCTCGGTGACGCGTTGATCGTCTGCCTCAATTCGGACGACTCGGTGCGCCGCATGAAAGGCGCCGACCGTCCCCTCGTACGCGCCGAGGACCGCGCGCGGGTGTTGTCCGAACTCGGTTCGGTCGACTCCGTGGTGATTTTCGACGAGTCCTCGCCCGCCGAAATTCTGGAACGCCTACGCCCGGATGTGTGGGTGAAGGGCGACGACTACGCAGACAAGGAAATTCCGGAAGCGGAGGTGGTGCGGCGGCACGGCGGTGACGTGGTGTTCGTGCGGGTCGTCGACGGCTACTCGACGACCCGGATGCTCGCGACCGCCCGGGCGGCAACTCGAGCCGAATCCCGTGACGGCCGCAACTACCCCGGGCCGCGGTGACGGCCCTCAACTTTCGAAGGGAGCCCTGATGACAACAGCCAGCAACGATCGGATCGGTACCGTACTCGTCACCGGTGGTGCGTCCGGTCTCGGCGCGGCGACGGTCCGCGCCGTGCGGGAGCGCGGCGGTAGGCCGCTCGTGATCGACCGGGTGGCGCCGGAGGGTGAGGTCGAGTACATCATCGCCGACCTCGCCGACTCCGGTGCGGCGGAACAGGCCGTGCACGACCTCGTCGAGAGGGCGGGCGGGCGGCTGGACGGCGTGTTCACGGCCGCTGGTATCGACAGTTGCGGCCGGCTCGACACCGTCCCCACCAAGGACTGGGAGCGCGTGGTGCACGTCAATCTCCTGGGCACGGTGGCGGTGGTTCGTGCGGCGCTGCCGCACCTGAAGGAATCCCGCGGAACGGTGGTGACCTGTGCATCCACGTTGGGGATCAAAGCGGTCAGCGATGCCACCGCCTACTGCGCGGCCAAATTCGGTGTCGTGGGATTCACCCGGGCTCTCGCCGCCGAGACCGCGGGCGAGGTAGGCGTCACGCTGCTGATTCCCGGCGGAATGACCACTCCCTTCTTCGACGGACGCGACGAGCAGTACAAGCCGCCGGCGGATGCCAAGCTGAACGATCCGGCGCACGTCGCGAACACGGTGCTGTTCGCCCTGAGCCAGCCCCCCGGATGTGAGGTTCGAGAGATGGTCGTGTGCTCGTCGACCGAGAGCTCATGGCCCTGACGCCGACCGTCCTCGTCCTGCGCGCGCTCGGCATCGGCGACCTCCTGACCGCGGTGCCCGCTCTGCGCGGGCTCCGCCGGTCCTGTCCGGACCGGCGGCTTGCGCTCGCAGCCCCCGCGGAATTGGCGCCACTCGTGGAGTTGATCGGCGCAGTCGACGAACTCGTTCCGACCGCCGGTCTCGGCGCCCTCGACTTCCGCGGCGGAGAGCTCGACCTGGCGGTCAATCTCCACGGGCGCGGCCCGGAGAGCATCGCGGATCTGCTGCGCCAGAATCCGCGCCGCACCCTGACCTATCGGCACGCCGACTACCCGGACCTCCCGGGGCCGGAATGGGTGGCGGACCAGCACGAGGCGCAGCGGTGGTGTTCCCTCCTCGACTGGTTCGGAATCCCCTGTAATGCAGCAGATCTCGATCTCACCCCGCCACCGGAGGCGTCCGCCGCCCCCGGCGCGGTCGTCATACATCCCGGGGCGGCGTCCCCTGCCCGCCGCTGGCCGGTGGACCGTTTCGGAGCGGTGGCCCGCGTCCTCGCCGACCAGGGGCATCGCGTCGTCGTCACGGGCAGTGCAGGTGAGCGGCCCCTCGCGGAAGCGGTTGCCGATTCCGCCGGACTGCCGCCGGGCGCCGTCCTGGCGGGCGAGACGTCGCTGCGCGGGACCGCGGCAGTGGTCGCCGATGCGCGACTGGTCCTGTGCGGCGACACCGGGATCGCGCACCTGGCCACCGCGTTTCGCACTCCGTCGGTGATCCTGTTCGGTCCGGTCTCACCCGCACACTGGGGACCGCCTCGCCGCCCGCAGCACGCGTGCCTGTGGTCCGGACGGCGCGGTGACCCGCACGGGAACAGTCTCGACCCCGGGCTCGCGGCGATCACCGTCGAGGACGTGCTGGGCGCCGTGGGCGAGGTATGTGCAGACAAGCACGTGATGGAAGGAGGGCTGGATGTCTGACCGGCACGTCGGCGTCGTGGGCGCCGGCTACGTGGGATTGACCAGCGGCGCAGGCTTTTACCATCTGGGACACCGAGTCACCCTGGTGGACATCGACGCGCAACGCGTCGAGGCCCTGCGCAGTGGTGAGCTGCCCTTCCTCGAGCCGGAACTCGAACGGCTCGTCACGCAGGGTGTGGCATCGGAACGCCTGCACATCACCACCGACCGGACCGCACTCGCGTTGTGTGACACCGTATTCGTGTGCGTGCCCACCCCCATGGGTGAGGACGGCGCCGCAGATCTCTCTTCCGTCGACGCCGTGGTTACCGAACTGGCGGCACTGCTCGCACCCGGCAGTATTGTGGTGACCAAATCGACTGTGCCGGTGGGAACCACCATCCGCATCGGCGAACGCCTCGAACCCCATGGGATCACCGTGGTGAGCAACCCGGAATTTCTGCGGGAAAGCCATGCGGTACACGACTTCCTGAACCCCGACCGCATCGTCGTCGGCGCCTCGGACGCGGACGCCGGGCAACGCGTCGTCGACCTCTACGCCGGCGTCGAGGCGCCGGTTCTGCGGATGGATCCGGCCAGTGCCGAACTCGCCAAGTATGCGAGTAACGCGTTCCTCGCACTCAAGTTGTCCTACGCGAACACCCTCGCCGACCTGTGTGATCACTTCGCCGCCGACATCCGCGACGTCGGACGGGCCATGGGCGCCGACCACCGTATCGGGGCCAGCTTCCTGAACCCCGGGCCCGGCTGGGGAGGATCGTGCCTTCCCAAGGACACCCACGCCTTGCTGGCGACCGCGGAACGCGGGGGCGTGTCGTTTCCCTTGCTGCGTGCGGCGCTCGAGACGAATGCCGCGCAGGCGCACCGGGTGGTCGCCAAAGCGCGGCAGGCCGCCGGGATCGAAGCAGGCGGCTCCCTCGAAGGGGTACGCATCGGGCTGCTGGGCCTGGCGTTCAAAGCCGACACCTGCGACGTCCGCGACTCCCCGGCGCTCACCGTCGCGGCCGCACTGTCCGAAGAAGGAGCCGTGCTCACCGCCTACGATCCCGGAGTGTCGCCGGCCTCCCCGACGATCCCGGGTGTGCAGGTGGTCGACGACCCCTACTTGGTAGCGAAAGACGCGGCGGTGCTGGTGCTTCTGACCGAATGGAGTGACTTCCGAACCCTCGACTGGGACCTCGTCGGCACACTCGCCCAGCGTAAGGCGATCGTCGACACGCGAAACCTCCTGGACCCCGCCGTGTTGAGAGATTCCGGCTTTCAGCTCGTGTCGAACGGACTCGGGGACGGTGAGGCACAGCGATGCGGCTGATCATCACAGGGGCGACCGGTAACGTCGGCACCTCCCTGCTTCACCGGCTCCGAGGCGGATCCGAGCACCTCGACCAGGACCTCGAGCTGGTGGGGCTCGCACGACGACCTCCCGCGCAGGTCCCGCCGTACGACGGGCTGCAGTGGCACGCGATCGACGTGGCGCACCCCGATGCGATCGACCTGTTGCGGCCCATCTTCGAGGGCGCCGACGCGGTGATCCACCTCGTGTGGGCGTTCCAGCCCACCCACGACCGTAACTATCTCCGACGCGTCGGCGTGGACGGCACCCTGGCGGTGGCGGCCGCAGCCGAGGCCGCCGGTGTAGCGCATCTGATCCATATGTCGTCCGGGGCGGTGTACTCACCGGCCCCCGGACGGACGGTCGACGAGTCCGCACCCCGCGGCGGTGTGCCGGGCTCGGTGTACAGCGTCGACAAGGCCGCCGCCGAGGCGGGACTCGACGACTTCGAAAAGAATTCCTCGGTGGCCGTCACCCGCGTACGGCCGGGATTCATCGGCCAGCGGGCAGCGGGCAGCGAACTCGGCCGTTACACCCTGCCGCGGGGCATTCCGGCGGGCGTTCTGAAGTATCTTCCGCTGCTCCCGTTGGACCGCGCGCTGGCGATCCCGGCCGTCCACGCCGACGATGTTGCCGACGCGCTGGCCCGAATGGTGTTCGAGCGGGCCACCGGGGCGTTCAATCTGTCGGTCGATCCCCCGCTGGGCACGGACAACTTCGGTGCTGCGCTCCACGCCCGCCCCGTGCACGTGCCGCGCTCGCTGCTGACGCTTCTCGTCGACGTGACGTGGCGAGCCCACCTGCAACCTGTCCACCGCGGGTGGATCGATCTGGCCTATTCGGTTCCCCTGCTCGATTCGGCCAGGGCCCGCCGCGAACTTCAGTGGGAACCCCGGTATTCGGCGCAGGACACGCTCGACGCGGCGGTACGCGGCGTCATCGGCGGCGATGCCGGAGACAGTCCTGTGCTGCGCCGCCGATCGCCGTTCGACGGGACCCGGTGACCCCTGTCGATTACGAGTGCGTTCGGTGGGTATTCGGCTGCCATGAGCGAGCAGCAGCGGCTGAAGGTCGTCGTCGTCGGTGCCACCGGCAATGTCGGAACGAGCATCGTCGAGGCGTTGAGCGAGGAGCCGTCGGTCGGAGAGATCGTCGGCGTAGCGCGCAGGCACACCGATTGGACCTGCTCGAAGACACGGTGGATATTCGCCGATGCCAGCGTCGACGACTTCCGGCCGATCGTGCGGGGCGCCGACGCCGTCATCCACCTCGCCTGGTTGTTCCAGCCCACCCACAAGCCGGAGGTCACCTTCGAAAACAACGTCCTCGGTGCCATCCGCGTGTTCGAGGCCGTGGCCGAGGAACGGGTACCGGCCCTCGTGTACGCCTCTTCGGTGGCGACGTATTCGCCGGGGCCGTCCGACACCGGCGTCACCGAGGACTGGCCCACCCACGGTTGGCCCGGCGCCGCCTACCCGCGTGAGAAGGCGTATCTGGAGCGGTGGCTGGACGCGTACGAGCTGAGCAACCCGGACATGCGGGTGGTGCGGATGCGTCCAGGCTTCATCTTCAAGCGGGAGTCGGCCACCGCGCAGCGTCGGTTGTTCGTCGGGCCCCTGCTGGCCGGCCGGCTGGTCCGGAGCGGGCTCATCCCGGCCGTTCCCCTCGTCGAGGATCTGCGTGCGCAGATTCTGCACACCACCGATGTGGCTGCGGCATACGTCCAGGCGGTACTCAGGCCGGTGCGCGGTGCCTTCAACCTTGCGGCGGACCCGCCCGTGGACGGCGCCTACCTCGCCGAACTTTTCGGGGCCCGTCAGATTCCCATTCCGCGGCCCGCGGTCCGCGGTGCCCTGTGGGCGGCGTGGCACACGCACGCGGTACCCGCCTCACCCGGACTCCTCGACACCGTTCTGCAGCTGCCGATCATGGACACGACCCGAGCTCGGACGGAGTTGGGGTGGCAGCCGCGCTACACGCCCCGGGAAACCCTCGAGGAATTTCTGGGCGGGTTGCGCGATGGTGCCGGGTTGCCCACGCCACCCCTGCACGGGGACACGGTAGGTGGTCGGCTCCGGGAATTCGCGACCGGAATCGGTCAGCGGCCATGACCATGGACATCGCGACGCCGTGCGCGAGTGACGACGCCTGCGCGAGTGACAAGGAAAGGACTGGGTAGTTGCCATGACGAAAGACGCGGGAACGCCAGGCACGGGCAGTGAGTCCGAGAAGCCCTACGACCCGGCGGAAGACCCGGATTCGGACCCGGAGAATCTGCTGTCCGGCACACATCAACCGGATCAGGCCGAGGGTGAGGACGACGACCCGACCTGACGCGGGTCTCGTTCCTGCTCAGTCGAACACGCCGGCGAGGTCGAGAATCAGCAGAACGGCAATTGCCAGGAACACAGCGGCGATCGCACCGACTGCCACCATCGTCGCGATGCCCGTAGGCGGAAAATGTCTACCGGTTCGGGGCTCGGAGAACGACGTCCCCGAGGTCTGCGCCGCATCAGGTGGGGTCGAACCGGGGCTGACACCACCCCCGGGTTCGAGATCGGGGGTCTCGGCCGGGTCCGGATCCGGGGGTTGAGCGGTCATGGCGACGATCCTCCCTGTCCTGAGTCGACATTTCGCGAGCACGAGCCGCGCGTACCCTCGCCGAGTACCCGCCCGCGCACCGTCCACACGAGGACAGAACCCCCCGGCACTCATTGCGGTCCCCGATGTTTGACGAATTCGACGGCCACTTGCCGTTCCGGTGCCGCCGAATCGAGCTCACCCTCGGTGACCGTCACGCCGTCGGTGACCGTCTCCACGACGCGCCACCCGAAGGCCCCGCGGTCCGGCACGTTGCCCGCCGGAATTCTGGCCGCCACCGTGACGGCCAGCGCGGCATCCGAGGTCACGAACGAACACGTCAGATCCACGTCGGAGATCACGGCGCCGATCAGCTCGGAGGCGATCTCATCGACTGCGAGCTTGATGTCCGCTACCTCGTCGGCACCGAAATCAGCGAGGGCAGCGAGGGTTTCGGCTACCGCCCTGATCACCGGAAGCTGATCGAACTCGGCCGTCACCCGTAATTCGACAGGTGAACCCGGCTCCGCTCGAAGCTTCCCGAATTCGCCGATCTCGGCCATCTGCACTCCACATTTCGGTCGCAGGTGCGTGGATCTTCGCGCAGCGTACCCAGCGATCGGAACCGCCAATCGGTTGAAAGCGTGCCGTGCGGGGACGTAGGGTTGATCGCGCGTGGTTGAGAACACAGCCGCACGCAGTCCGGACGCCGCAGGACGCGCAATGGACGGAGGTTGTGCGCCCTGTACGTGGCATCGGGCCACCGACGCTTGCGGTTGGTGTGTCCGCGCCGCGGAATGAACCGACGCGCACGGACGCCCACAGATTGCATGCGATCGGAGGGTCATGAAATCTTCACGCAGCGTCAGCGCCGTGGCCGCACCGCACTGCGACCGGGGATCGCGCCTTGCGCACGACCACGAAATCGGTGTCGCGGTCGAAGCGGCCGCGCCCGGGGGCGCCACGATAGGCCGTATCTCAGGTGACATCGACGTGCTTGCCGCACCGTCGTTCGCGTTGGCGCTGGCCGACCTCGCGCAGGACGACGCCGCGCTCGTCATCGACATGACCGGTGTCGACTTCGTCGGAACCTCAGCGCTGTCGGTGCTCTCGACGTTCGCCGAGTCCGCGCGGCAGCGGCACATGACCTGGGCGCTTGCCGGCAACCGGGCGGTGCTGCGTCCCATTCAGGCCACCGGACTCGACACGATGATCCCCACCTGCGACTCCGTACGCAAGGCTCTCGACTGGATAGATGCTCGCGGGCACGTATGACGACCGATCAGTGATGACTGTCTTGCTGACCTTCGTGGGGAACGCAACCGTTCCCTCGGGTACGGCCTGGTGTCACGGCGCCTGAAGGATCCGGCCCTGCGGATCGACGAGCTACCACCCTCGATGTGATCGTCCTGTCCCACTCGAAGGACGACGTGCAGGTGACGGTGACGTCCCTGCCCGGCCGCCACGCGCCCGGGTGGACCGCGGCGAGACCGTGACCATCTGATCGCCGTCCCTCGCCCTCGACACCGGGGAGCCTCACCGGTCCCCTGCCGGTCCGCCCGGCTCCTCCGAACGCTGGGCGGTGTCTTCGACGTCGACTGCCGTCTGCTTGTGGCCACCCGGGCCGATGTGCGCTTCGGCCCGCATCGTCTCGACCATGCGCGGGTAGTGCAGCTCGAACGCGGGACGCTCGGAGCGCACCCGCGGAATCTCGATGAAGTTGTGCCGCGGCGGCGGGCAGGTGGTGGCCCACTCGAGCGAGTTGCCGTAACCCCACGGGTCGTCGACGGCGACGACCTCGCCGTACCGGTAGCTCTTGAAGACGTTCCACAGGAACGGCAGCGTCGAGATCCCCAGAACGAAAGCGAATACCGTGGAAATCGTGTTCAGCGTGGTGAACCCGTCCGGCGGCAGGTAGTCGGCGTACCGGCGCGGCATACCTTCGGCCCCGAGCCAGTGCTGCACGAGGAAGGTGCCGTGGAAGCCGATGAAGGTGGTCCAGAAGTGCCACTTGCCGAGGCGTTCGTCCATCATCCGCCCGGTCATCTTCGGGAACCAGAAGTAGATGCCGGCGTAGGTGGCGAACACGATGGTGCCGAACAGCACGTAATGGAAATGAGCCACCACGAAGTAGCTGTCGGTGACGTGGAAGTCGAGCGGCGGGCTGGCGAGGATGACGCCGGTGAGACCACCGAAGAGGAACGTGATGATGAAGCCGACGGCGAAGAGCATCGGCGACTCGAAGGTCAACTGCCCCTTCCACATGGTGCCGATCCAGTTGAAGAACTTCACCCCGGTGGGCACCGCGATCAGGAAGGTCATGAACGAGAAGAACGGCAGCAGCACAGCGCCGGTGGCGTACATGTGGTGCGCCCACACCGCGATCGACAGGGCCGCGATGGCCATGGTTGCGAAGACCAGGCCGTTGTAGCCGAAGATCGGCTTACGGCTGAAGACGGGGAAAATCTCGGTCACGATGCCGAAGAACGGCAGCGCGACGATGTACACCTCGGGGTGCCCGAAGAACCAGAACAGGTGCTGCCACAAGATCGTGCCGCCCGTGGCCGGGTCGAAGACGTGGGCTCCGAGGTGCCGGTCTGCGGCCAGCCCCATGAGTGCGGCGGTGAGTATCGGGAAGGCAAGCAGTACAAGGATGCTCGTGATGAAGATGTTCCAGGTGAAGATCGGCATGCGGAACATGGTCATCCCGGGGCATCGTAGGCAAATCACCGTGGTGATCATGTTGACGCCGCCGAGGATGGTGCCGAGCCCGGACAGGGCGAGGCCCATGATCCACAGGTCCGCGCCGAGCCCGGGAGAGTGTATGGCGGAGGTCAACGGCGAATACGCGGTCCAGCCGAAGTCGGCGGCGCCACCGGGGGTGATGAACCCCGCGAAGGCGATGAGGCCGCCGAAGAGGAAAGCCCAGTAGGAGAAGGCATTCAGCCGGGGAAAGGCCACATCGGGGGCGCCGATCTGCAGCGGCAGGATGTAATTGGCGAAGCCGAAGACGATAGGGGTGGCGTACAGCAGCAGCATGATCGTGCCGTGCATGGTGAACAGCTGGTTGTACTGCTCGTTCGACAAGAACTGCAGGCCGGGCACCGCGAGCTCGGCGCGAATCAGCATCGCCATCAATCCGCCGGCGAGGAAGAACCCGAATGCAGTGACCAGGTACATCAAACCCAGCGTCTTCGGGTCCGTCGTCGAGATCATGTCGTAGATGAACGACCCTTTGCGGCGATAACGCGGCGGATAGGGCCTGCGGGCTTCGATCGGGCGCACACCAGTTGCCGTCATGTCCAACTCCACGGTCGACACTATTGGACTACAGCGTAAACCCCATCCTCACAGGTCTGCAGGAATTGCAGGCGGCGCCGGCCACCACTGGGGAGCCGAAAGACGCGATAAAACGTTGGGGATTCCCTGTTTGAGGTGATGGCGGCGAGGTATACGGCGGGTAGACCGCGAACTACCGGTAACGCACCCGAAGGAGTAGGGCGATGACACGACCGACCTCAACCCGAAGCTCGATGACCGCCACACCCGTACAGATTGCGGCGCTGGTGGTCGGAGCGGTATTCCTCTTGGTGGGCATTCTCGGGTTCATCCCGGGCGTGACCACCGACTACGACGTGATGGCCGTCGCCGGACACGAGTCGCACGCCATGCTGCTGGGCATCTTCGAGGTGTCGATTCTGCACAACGTCGTGCACATCCTGTTCGGCGTCGCAGGCATTGTCATGGCGCGCGCCGCTAACACTGCCAAGGCCTTCCTCGTCGGCGGCGGCGCGATCTACCTGGTCCTGTGGATTTACGGACTCCTCATCGACCAGGACAGCGCGGCCAACTTCGTCCCCGTGAACACTGCGGACAACTGGCTGCACTTCGCCCTTGGTGTCGGCATGATCGCACTCGGCCTCCTGCTTCCCCGTCTGAGGTCGACCGGACACACCACCGCGGTCCCCCCGCGGTAACCCAGCCCGCGAGTTATCCATCGATCGCCCGCCGCCACACGGGGCGGCGGGACTTCAACGAGAACAGAGGAGACCATCATGGCTACCGGAGAAACCGGATTCGACGACGTCAGCTACGACCTGGTGTCCGTCCAATACCATTCGCTCAAGGCCGGTCACGACTACGGGCAATATGTGCGGGACGCCAAGAACGCCGGCCGCGACGACATCGCGTCGTTCTTCGAGCAGGTGATGGCGGAAGATTCCGACCGCGCACGCCGCTGCCACGAGTTCCTCAAGGACATGACCGGATCGTCGGACGCCGGCCCTGCAATGAGCTGAACGTTGGTGGGTACATGACCGACGCGCACATGCCGAGTGGGGATATCGACCCGGCGAAGCCGATGATCCGCTCTTCGGATCATCACAGCCGCCCGGTGGGCGACGAGGATCTTCCGGTGATCGACAGCCTCGAAGCGCTGACCGACATCGTCGCCTCCGACTCCGAGGTCTACCTGCGTCACTCCAAGGGGCCCAGGGCCGACGCGGTGGAGGGTCCCAGCAAGGATTACGAGGCCAAACTCACCCTGCCCGGATTGTCGGTGACCACCATCTCCCCGGAGCCGTGGTGGCACCGGCCGGTCGAGGACTGGGTTGCGAGACGGATCCGCAAGTACGCCGAACTGTCTCGCCAGGAGGACCGCTTCGCCTGGTTACTCAAAGGCCGTGTGGTCGGGCGAGGCCCGGATCACGAACCGCTGCTGACGGATATCCGGCCTCTCGCCCGACTGAGCCATTCGGTTCTC
Organism: Rhodococcus sp. USK13; assembly: GCF_018343855.1. NCBI lineage: Bacteria > Bacillati > Actinomycetota > Actinomycetes > Mycobacteriales > Nocardiaceae > Rhodococcus > Rhodococcus sp. USK13. The sequence continues at coordinate 4,427,655 of NZ_CP069242.1, forward strand.
GACGAAGCGGCGCACCGCTACCGGGAGCGCTTCGACGTGGGCCAAGATTCGACTGCCTGACATCAGAGGAGACTGCGGTGGCATCCGAAACTCTTACCTTCTTCAAGCTGGTGTCGCGGTGATGTCGGCCGGAACCGGAACGCCGTGACCGACACCCGAACCACCACCGACCACATGGAGATCCGGCGGTGGGTGGACCGACACGACGGAGCTCCGGCCAGAGTCGGCAACGCCGGCTCCCCGGAGACCGTCTTACTTCGGCTCGATTTCGCCGGCGGCGCTTCCGAGGAAGCCCTCGAACGCATCTCGTGGGACGACTGGTTCTCCGCGTTCGACCGGTTCGCACTCGCCTTCCGCTACCGCGATGCCGACGCCGGCGAGGACGGCGCATTCTTCGAACTCGTCCCGCGTTGAGAGTAGTCGGGAAGTTGTCAGGGGGTGGAAGTCTGCTCGGCGAGAAAGGCGAGCCGGCGCAGGCATTCGCGGTTGCGGGGATAGACGGCCACGTCCTGCACCGACCGCGGAATCCACTTCAGCGGTGGCGTCGCCACCTTCTCGTCCATCTCGAGGTGGCAGCCGGAACGTCTCGGCTCGAGCTGGAGGTGCACGACGGCTTTCGTCGCGGGCGTGGCCCGGGCCAGCAGCCGAAGCTCTCGCTCCTCGTCGACTTCCAGGACTTCCGTCGAGTCGTTGATGAGCACCGGCCAGACACCCACCGAATGGTGCAGCTGACTGCCCACGGCGGGCCACTCCGCGTTGACGGCGCGCATGCGGGACGCACCCACCACCCAGGACGGATACAACCACCCATTGGCGAGGACGGACCAGACGGCAGACACCGAAGCTGTTGTATCCCATTGAGCCTTGATGACGATCACTCCCTCGCGCTGGTGCATCGGTGACAGCCGCATACCCGGGGCCGGCGCCCGCGAAACCACCCGGGCTACGGCTGGCCGCGTTAGTACCCGTGTGGTTTGCTCGACCACACGTGTCGGTTTTCGAGGAGGTTCATCGTGGCAGATCCCGGGTCAGGGTCCGGCACCACGGCGGCGTTGTTCGACGTCGACGGCACGCTGGTGGATTCGAATTACCTCCACGTCGATGCGTGGCAACGTGCGTTCGCCGAAGTCGGGCATCGCATCGACGCATGGCGGATACACCGCGCCATCGGATTGGACTCGCAGTTGCTGCTCGACACCCTGCTGGGCGACGCCGCCGGCGAGGTGGGTGATCGGGCGAAGGAGCTGCACAAGCAGTACTACCTGGATCTGCAGCCGAGTATGCGGCCACTCCCCGGTGCTCGCGAGCTGATCCGCGAGTTGCACCGTCGCGGCGTGCAGGTGGTGTTGGCGACCTCCGCACCCGAGGACGAACTCTCGGTGCTTCGTGCGGTTCTGGACGTGGATTCCTACATCGCGCACACCACGTCCTCGGGCGATGTCGGACAGGCGAAACCGGATCCCGAGGTGGTGAAGACCGCACTGGAGCGATCGTCCACATCACCCGACACCGCGGTGATGGTCGGGGACGCCGTGTGGGACGCCGAGGCGGCCACCGAGGCCGGGGTGCCGTTCATCGGTCTGCTCAGTGGCGGCATCTCACGCGGAGAGCTGCTCGACGCCGGCGCGAAAGAAGTGTACGACGACGCGCGAGCCCTTGCGGACGGACTCGAATCGAGTGCGCTCGCAAGTCTTTTCGGGCGGTGACCTCCGCCGCCGGTACGTGCGCGGCGCCCGTCGGCGCCGGCGATCAGTGCCGGTGCGAGGACCAGGCCGCGGCGATATCCGGGTACGAGGCGGCGATCTCGTCGACGCGTTCGTCGGTCGCGGTGTCTACTTCGGCGCGATGGCGCTGCGCCGTCACCAGCGGCCCGTCCGCCTGACCGGTGCCCGAACCGGGCGGGGCGTCCGCCTCCCACTCGTGGATCACCTCGTCGAGGCGCCGTGCCACGAAGGTTCTCTTGTCCTCACTCATCGTCACTCCGTTCCAGGTCGAACCGGCCCCGATCGTTTTCCGGTACCACAGTCCGGTAGTCCGGATGTTTGCGAATCCACTGCTGCACGTATGTGCATTCGGGAAGGACTCCCAGCCCACGGCTCCGGGCGTCGTCGAGTGTGTCCTCCACCAGCCGGCCCGCGAACCCCTTGCCCTCGAACGCGTCACCGACCTCTGTGTGGGTAAGGGTGAGCACACCGTCGCCCACCGAATACTCGATGAACCCGGCAACGTCACCGTCCTCGATCAGTTCATAACGGTTCCGCTGCGGATTGTCCTGCACCTGTGATGCCATCGCATTCCTTCCTCTTCGACGACCCTTCTGTACTCGGCGCCGCGGTCAGTTCCGGGCACCGATGCCCTGGCTGACCGCGAATTGCGCCCGGGATTCGGTGGCCAAGCCGATCGACACCAACGGGCGAGGGAACAGCAGGTCGGTGAGATAGGCGAGGCCGACCGCCCACCGGTTGACCGGCGAGGGCATGGCGAAGAGGTGATACAGCCTGGTCACCACCTTCGCTGTTAGTCCCGACAGCGGGATGCCGAGCGGGTTGGCCACTGCGAAGCCGGGTCCCAGATCGACCACCAGGCCCATGTCGCGGTGCGCATAGGGTTTCGCCTCGCCGACCCCGAGGCTGGCCGCGACGTTGCGGGCGAGTGTGCGCCCTTGACGGACCGCATGTTGCGCCGTCGGTGGGGTGATCGACCCCTGATGGCGCGGATCCGGGACGGCCGCGGCGTCCCCGCCGGCGAAGACCCCGGGGTGTCCCTCGACGGACAGGTCCGCGGCGACCTTCAGCCTGCCCTTCTCGGTGGGCAGGCCGAGCGAGTCGACGAGAGGATTCGCGGTCACTCCGGTCACCCAGGCGACCGTGCGGGTGGGGACCACAGTGCCGTCGCTCAGTGTCACGCTGTTCTCGGTGAGCTCGGTCAGCGTCGTCTCGAGCCGCACCTCGATACCGCGCGACCGCAGCACGTCGAGCACCTGGGCACCGAGCTTGTCCCCCACTTCCGGCATCACCTTGTCGGCGGCGTCCAGAAGCACGAACCGGACCGCGGTCGGGTCGAGGCCCTGGCGGGCGGCCGCGCTGTCGGCCAGAGCACGCAGTTGGGCGATCAACTCCGTCCCGGCGTAGGACGCGCCCACCACGACGAATGTCCGCCGCGCCCGCGCGTCCCGCGGATCGGTGTCGCGGCTGGCCATCTCGAGTTGCGTGAGGAGCTGGTCACGGAAGTACAGCGCCTCCGCGGGCGTTTTCAGTCCCCGACCGTGGTCGAGGAGGCCCGGGATGTCGAACAGTCGCGTCACCGAGCCGGGCGTGAACACGAGCCGGTCCCACGACAGCACCTCGGCGCCCGCCTCGCAATCGGTGACGTGGACGGTGCGATTGTCGAGGTCGATGGACTCGACAGCGCCCCGGACGAGTTCGACGCCGGGGAGCGCGTCCGACAAGGCGATGGTGACGAACCGGGCGTCCAGAATGCCGCCCGCCACCTCGGGCAGCAACGGGGTATAGAGCATGTAGTCGTTGGGCGAGACCATGATGATGCGGGCGCCGGTGTCGCGCAGTGAGCGCCGAAGTCGCCGCGCACATTCGAATCCGGCGAAGCCGCTTCCCACCACGACGATCCGCGGCGGCCCTCCAGTTGATTCGTTGGCCATATAAGGGGCATTGCCCCACCCGGGGAATTCTGAAACACGAGCCGCAGGTCCGTGCGTGCCCGGTACTCCTCGCCGGATTGACCCGGGCCCCCTCGGGGTACGCGTTCACCGCGACACCGACCGACAGGAGACGAAATGAGCACTATCACCGAGGCCGTGGACGTGTCCGTTCCGGTGACCACGGCATACAACCAGTGGACGCAGTTCGAAGAATTCCCTCGATTCATGGAGGGTGTCGACGAAATCCGTCAGATCGATCCGACACACGTCCATTGGGTCGTGTCGATCGCCGGGGTGAAACGCGAATTCGATGCCACCATCACCGAGCAGCACCCCGACGAACGGGTGGCATGGAAGTCCGATGACGGCCCCCATCACGCCGGGGTGATCACCTTTCACCGTCTGGACGACGACAAGACACGCGTGACGGCGCAGATGGACGTCGACCCAGACGGGTTCGTCGAGAACGTGGCCGACAAGCTGGGTGTGCTCGGCAAGAGAGTGAAAGGCGACATGGCCCGGTTCAAGGAGTTCATCGAGTCCCGTGGCACCGAGACCGATGCGTGGCGCGGTGAGGTCGATCGCCCCGGCCCCTGAGAAAGATCACCGACTACCGCGACCCGCGACGACACCGCAAAGGACGAGAACATGAGTGCCGTATCGAAAGTGATGTACAAACCACTGGCCCTCGCCGCGAGTGTCGGCGGCGGAATACTGGCGGGAGCGGTGTTCGGCCAGGTGTGGAAGCGCGTGGCTGGTGAACCGGAGGCGCCGGACCCGAAGGATCTCTCCCGCACCGATCGCGAGGTATTCATCGCCGCCGCCGTGCAGGGCACGATTTTCGGTCTGGTCCGAGCTGCGGTCGACCGGGCAGGGGCGCGGGGATACCGCAAGCTCGCGCACGCGGACCCCCGCTAGTGCAACGCAATTGCTACAGAACACACCTAGGCTGACCCGATGCGCACACGATTCGCGGAGAACATCGACAGTCTCGCCGGTGACCTGGCTGCTATGTGCCGACTCACCGTGACGGCGATGCGGGAGGCCAGCGGTGCGTTGCTGCAGGCGGACCTAGGGCTCGCCGAGCACGTCATCGACGTGAGCGGCGAGCTCGACGCAGCCGCGTCCCGCTGGGAACAGCGCGCGTTCTCACTGCTGGCGTTGCAGGCACCGGTCGCTCACGACCTCCGATTCATGGTGGGCGGTCTCCACATCTCCGCCGACCTGCATCGGATGGGTGGCCTCGCGGTGCACATCGCGAAGATCGTCCGCCGACGGCATCCGGAGCATGTCGTCCCGGACGAGGTGCTCGAGGTGTTCACCCGGATGGGTGCGGTCGCGGTGGCCCAGGCCGAGGAAACCGAGCAGGTCCTGCAGCACCGCGACCCCGAACGCGCCAGGGGTTTGTTGACCGCCGACGACACGATGGACGACCTGCATCGCGGACTCTTCGCGATCACGCAGGCCGAGGACTGGCCACATGGTGTCAAGGCTGCGGTCGACATCACCCTCCTCGGCCGATTCTACGAAAGATTCTGCGATCACACCGTCGAAATCGGCAGGCGGGTGATCTTCCTCGAGACCGGAGTCCTCCCCGACCAGGGCTAGCGGTAGAAGCGGTTCGGAATCTGGGCTCATGGGTACGCCTCAACATATGAATCACCCTTCTGGTCCGCGCGGCGCACGGCACGCGAAGATCGCCCTCGACGTCGACGGCGAGCATCGCACCCTCGAGGTCGACACGCGGACGACGTTGCTGGACGCCCTGCGGGAGCACCTGGGTGTGACGGCACCCAAAAAGGGATGCGATCACGGCCAATGCGGTTCGTGCACCGTGCTGCTGGACGGTCGGCGGGCCACCACCTGCCTGACCTTCGCCGTCGCCCACGACGGTGCCCGCATCACCACGGCGCGCGGCCTGGCCGACGGCGACGAGCTGCACGCGATGCAGCAGGCATTCGTCGAGCAGGACGGGCTGCAGTGCGGCTACTGCACACCCGGTCAGGTCTGTTCCGCCGTCGGAATGCTCGACGAGTTCTGGGCGCAGCACCCGAGCAACGTCACCGAGGATCTGACGGCGCCGCCCGAGCTGACCGACGACGAGATCCGTGAACGGATGAGCGGGAACCTGTGCCGCTGCGGCGCGTACACGAATATTCTGGCCGCGATTCGTCAGGCGGCAGAGGCATGATCCCGTTCGATTACGAACGGGCCACCGACGTCGACGGAGCCGTCGCCACCGTCACCGCGGACCCCGACGCGCGCTTCCTGGCCGGCGGCACCAACCTCGTGGATCACATGAAACTCGGTGTGGCGCAGCCGGGTCGACTGGTGGATGTCAGTGCACTTCCCCTCGGCGACGTGGACGAACTCCCGGACGGCGGACTTCGAATCGGTGCGACCGTCCGCAACAGCGATCTGGCTGCGCACGAACTCGTCCGCTCCCGGTACCCGATGCTGTCGAGGGCACTGCTGTCCGGCGCGTCGGGTCAGCTCCGTAATCTCGCCACCACCGCGGGCAACCTTCTCCAGCGCACTCGGTGCGTGTACTTCCAGGACATGACGACGCCGTGCAACAAACGGGCACCGGGTACCGGCTGCTCTGCTCTCGGAGGGTATGCCCGCTACTCCGCCATCCTCGGTGCCTCCGAGCACTGCGTGGCCGTGCATCCGTCCGACATGGCCGTCGCGATGACCGCGCTCGACGCAGTGGTGGTCGTGCGGAGTGTCGACGGCAACCGGCGCATTCCCCTGGCCGAGTTCTATCGGCTCCCCGGGGACAGCCCCGACCGGGACACCGAGCTCACTCACGGTGAACTCGTCACCGCGGTGGAGCTTCCACCGCCGGTGGCGGCAAGCCGGTCGGCGTACCGCAAGGTGCGTGACCGGGCGTCGTTCGCGTTCGCGCTCGTGTCGGTGGCCGCGGAACTGACGATCGAGAACGACCGCATCAGTTCCGCACGGATCGCACTCGGCGGGGTGGCGCACCGACCGTGGCGCGCGGAGCGAGCCGAAGAAATGCTGAACGGTTCCGCACCCACGGAGCAGACCTTCGCGGCGGCGGCCGACGCCGAACTGTCCGCGGTGAGCCCCCTGCCGGGTAACGAATTCAAGGTGACCCTCACCAGACGCGTCCTGTCCGCGACGCTCCGTTCCCTCACCGAGGAGGCACGCTGATGGCGTTGCTCGAACCGAGGGTCGTCGGGACGCCCGCCGAGCGCCTCGATGGTCACGACAAGGTGACCGGTGCGGCGCGGTATGCCTTCGAGCACGCAGTGCCGGATCCGACGTATCTGCATCCCGTCCTGTCGAGCATCGCCCGCGGGAAGGTCACCGCCATGGATGCAGGGGACGCGCAGGCCGTGGACGGGGTGGTCACCATACTGACGGTGTTCGATGCGCCGCGACTCGCGGACACCTCCGACGGTGAACTCGCGATCCTGCAGGACCCCGAGGTCCACTTCCGGGGCCAGTTCCTCGGCGCGGTGGTCGCGGAGTCGCCCGAAACTGCCCGGCAGGCTGCCGACCTGATCCGAGTCGAGTACGACGTGCGTGACCACGACACCGACTTCCGCGCCGACCGCAGCGACTTCTACGCCCCGGAAACAGTGAATGCCGGTTTCCCCACCGACACGCGAAGCGGTGATGTGGAGGCGGCGTTGACCACCGCCCCACGGACGGTCGACCAGGTGTACTCCACAGCCATGGAGCACAACAATCCGATGGAGCCGCACACCACGATCGCCCAGTGGCGGCCGGGCGGACCAGGCCCCGTCCTGACACTGCACGATTCGACGCAGGGCGTTCATTCGGTCCGGAAGACGTTGGCGCCGGTGTTCGGTCTCGAACCGGAGGACATCCGGGTCATCGCACCACACGTCGGCGGCGGTTTCGGATCGAAGGGGTTGCCTCACGCGCACAATGTGCTGGTAACGCTCGCTGCGCAGAGGGTACCCGGCCGGCCGGTCAAGTTCGCGGTCACCCGGCAGCAGATGTTCGCGCTGTCCGCCTACCGAGCCCCGACGCTTCAGCACATCCGGCTCGGCGCGGACACCGACGGTCACCTGACCGCCGTCTCCCACGAGGTGCTCACCCAGTCCGCCAAGATCAAGGAATTCGCCGAGCAGGCGGCGGTGCCGTCGCGGATGATGTATTCCTCCCCCGCCCGGTACACCTCACATCGCCTCGTCGCCCTCGACGTGCCCGCACCGTCCTGGATGCGGGCCCCGGGCGAGACCCCTGGAATGTTCGCGGCCGAGGTCGCGATGGACGAACTCGCCGAGGTATGTGGGATCGACCCGATCGAACTGCGCATCAGAAACGAACCGGCCACCGACCCGGAGTCCGGGCACCCGTGGTCGGGCCGGCGCCTCGTCGATTGCCTCCGCGAAGGCGCCGGCCGTTTCGGCTGGGCCGACCGGGACACCAAGGCCGGGATTCGCTCCGGCTCGGACTGGTCGGTCGGGTACGGAGTGGCCGCCGCAACCTACCCGGCGAACACGTCCCCGGGGTCGGTTGCGCGCATTCGCTACGAGGGCGACAGGTATCGGGTGCAGATCGGGTCCGTCGACATCGGCACCGGAACGTGGACCGCCCTCACCCAGATCGCGGCCGATGCCCTCGGCTGTCCTCTCGACGCGATCGACCTGGAGATCGGCGACACCGACCTACCGTCCGCCACGGTGGCCGGAGGTTCCACGGGGATCAGTTCCTGGGGCAGTGCCGTCGTCGCCGCGGCCCGGGCGTTCCGCGACACACACGGCACGGCGCCGCACCCGGGGGCGGAAGCGAGTGCGGAGACACCGGGTAACCCCGACGCCGAAAGATTCGCACTCCATTCGTTCGGCGCCCATTTCGTGGAGGCGCACGTCCATCGCGACACCTGTGAGATTCGGGTGGAGCGGATGCTCGGGGTGTTCGCCATCGGACGGGTCGTCAATGCGCGGACGGTCCGCTCCCAACTCATCGGCGGCATGACGATGGGAGTGTCGATGGCCCTGCACGAGGAAAGCGTCGGGGATACCCGTTTCGGCCACATCGTCAACCACGACCTCGCGAGCTACCACATCGCCGCGCACGCCGACATTCGCTACCTCGACGCCGTCTGCCTCGAGGACATCGACGAGCACGCCAATCCGATCGGCTCGAAAGGCGCCGGGGAAATCGGGATCGTCGGTGCGGCCGCTGCCGTGGCGAACGCGGTGCGCAGCGCCACCGGCATCCGGGTCAGGGCGGTACCGATCCACCTCGACGATCTGTTGCACGACTGACCGCGGCGCGACTACTCGATCCGCCGCCACGCGTGCTCGAGGGAGGCCCGCAGACAACTTTTCACCGCGCGAATCCGCTGCAGATCAGAGCTTCGTGGCGCCAGTGCGGCGAGGACGAGTTCCAGGAAACGCTCCCGCTCGACGCCGAATCGTTCCATCAGGTCCGCCGCGGCGGCACCGCCGAACGGGGCCCACTGAATGGCGAAGACTGCCATCCATCGGCCGTCCGAACTCAGCGAATGGGTCCGCTCGAGCCATTCACACCGGCCGAGCCAGAATCGGATCCATTCGGCGTCGTACTTCTCGCCGGGCTCGACCGCAGGACGTGTTTGCATGGGTCAGCCCTCGCTGGAGTGCCGGATCGCGAACACGGGTAGCTGCTCGGCCGCTGCCGCCGGCCGGAACTCGACACGGACGGGTTGCTGGGAGGAAGAGGCAGGGACCTCGCCGTCGATCCAGGTGTACACCCAGGGGCCTTCGTCGAGTTCCACGATCGCGATCGTGCAGGGGGCCGAAACACGATCCCGGCCGCGCCGTTCACGTTCGACCGATTTGGACGAGACGATCGAACCGACACCACACGAGGGCACCTGCTCGAAATCGGAACCCTGGCACGTCGAGCACGTGGCCATCAGCGGTGCCAGCAGGGTCGTGCAGCTGCGGCAGCGTTGGATCATCAGTGCGCACGCCTTCGCGAGCGCATGCCCGCGGCTGTGTCGTTCCGGGCTCATACCGTCACCCACCCGGCGAAAGTGATACCTACCGTCGGCGTCGCGGACGCGAAAGGTAACGGCCTGCTGTGCGGTGTCCCCCGACCCACCCTGCCGAACAACCTCCGTTTCCCCCCGCTCCGGAGTCGACACCCGTCGGTCGGGTGAGGGCGCCGAAGGATCGGGGGCCGAGCGCGGTGGGAGTCGGGCTTTCGGTGTGTTCGCGGTGTAGGGGACATTGGGGGCCTCGGGGGTGGTACCGGCTGAAAGGGGGACGCGTATGAGCTTGACCCGTGCCGCCGGAAAGTACAGCGGCCGATCGACCCGGGCACATACCTGTTTCGCCCCCCGCGACGCCTTCCCCCGTCCCGGCCGTGCAGTTGTCAGACGTGCCGATCCTGCGCGTGCTCCACGACCCACGCCGCGATCTGGGTGCGGGAGGTGAAGCCGAGTTTTGCCAGAATGTGCTCGACGTGTCCCTGGGCGGTGCGTTGCGAGATGACCAGGGTGGCGGCGATCGCCTTGTTGGTCAGCCCGTCGGCGACGAGTTCGGCCACCTGCCATTCGCGGCGCGTCAGGGCGGTCTGCGTTTGATCGGTGTTCGGATTCGTGCGCTGCTTCGTGCCCAGCACAGCCGCTGCGGCCTCCTCGAGGCAGGTGTTCATTCCCTGATGGAAGGCGGCCTCGAACGCGCGGTCACCGATGTCCCGTCGCGCCTGTTCGGCGCAGTCGAGATGATGGATGCGCTGGTTCGGATAGACCGTGTTCGGATTGCCGACCGCATGCGCCAGCGCGTACGCGGCCCCCATCAGTTCGGCCGCGTGGTGGCTGTCTCCCCTACCCACTGCGATCCAGCCCAGCACTTCCAGGCATCCCGCAGCACTGATGCGGTCGTCGACCATCCCGGCCAGTTGCAGACCCTGTTTCAGCAGACCCTCCGCGCCCTCGAAGTCGCGGTGCTGCCACGCCGACATACCTGCCGCCCACAGTGACCAACTGCGATACACCGACTCGCCGCGCGCTTCGGTGAGGGCGAGTATCTCGCGCTGACACTGTGCGGACCGATCCGGATCGGTCGAACCGGTCGCCAGCGCGAGTCCGAGAAGCCCCCAGATCAGGTGCAGCAGATCGTCGTCGGTGCGGAACACGGCCAACGCGGCCTCGTAATTTGCCCGGGCCGCGTCGAGATGTCCGCCGAACATCGCGCGACCACCTTCGGCGTGAGCAATCAGTGCGTGTGAGATCGGGTCGGCGACCCCCTGGGCGAGTGCATGAGCCTCCTCGATCGCCGCGGACGAGGCCTCGACGTCGCTGTCGAGTTCGGACAACATGACCGCGACGTAGAGGGCGCGGATCCGTTCCTCCGCGGAACCGGCGCCGCGCACAGCCAGCAGTTGGTCGATCCAGCGTCTGCCCTCCCTCAGCAGTCCCCGCGACCGCCAGAACGGGTACAGGGCCGCGGCCATGCGGAGCCCCGCCGCCGCGTCCTTCGGTGACGTCAGGCAGAAATGTAGGGCGGCTCGCAAGTTCGGTTGCTCGGCGTCCAGGCGCTCGATCCAGCTGACCTGCCGGGCGGTGACCCACTCGGACCGCGCCTGCACCGCCAATTGCTCGTAGAAATTCCGGTGCCGGCGCAGCAGTGACGCGAACTCCGAGGTCTCCTGTAACTTCTCGCGGCCGTACTCGCGGAGAGTCTCGAGAAGTCGGTAGCGCACCGCGCCCCTGGCCTCTTCCCGGATCAGGATCGACTTGTCGATGAGCGAGGCGACCACGTCGACGACCTCGGCGGGGCGCAACGATCCTGAACAGATCTTCTCGACCGCATCCAATTCGAAGCCCCCGGCGAAGACGGCGAGCCTTCCCCACAGTTCCCGTTCCTGCGGCGTGCACAGTTCGTGGCTCCAGTCGATACACCACAGGAGCGTCTGCTGGCGTGCGGGCGCGCCGCGGCATCCGGTCGTGAGCAACTGATAGCGGTCCGTCAGCCGCTGAAGGATTTGTTCGACCGACATCACCCGGAGTCGCACTGCGGCCAGTTCGATCGCCAATGGCAGACCGTCCAGTTGCTGACAGATCTGCACGACCGCAACATGGTTGTCCTCGGTGAGATGGAATCCGGGGACGGCCGCGGCGGCGCGCTCGGCGAACAGTGCGACCGACTCGTACTGGGCGAGGGCCTTCACCGACGCGGGATGGCCCGAGTGGGGCAGCGTGAGTGGTGGCACCCGAACGGTGGCCTCGCCCGGGATTCCGAGAGGTTCCCGGCTGGTGGCGAGGATCCGCAAATCGGGGCAGCTCCGCAGCAAGAACTCGGTCAGACCGGCGACGGCGTCGACGAGATGTTCGCAGTTGTCGAGGACCAGCAGCACGCACCGTGGCTCCAGAAACTCCTGCAATACCACCTCGGGTGCCTCGGATTGCTGCTCACGCAACTTCAGAGCTGCCACCACGGCACCGACTACCAGGGCGTCTTCCTCGAGTTCGCCCAGTTCGACCAGCCACACGCCGTCCTCGAATGCCCGACTCGAATCGAGCGCAACTCGCAGGGCCAGCCTGGTCTTGCCGACTCCTCCGATTCCGGTGAGTGTCACCAGGCGTGAGGTGGCCAGCAGGCCACGCGCTTCTGCGATCTCTCGACGCCGACCGACGAAACTCGTCAGCTCGTGAGGCAGATTCCCCACCTTGATCTTCGCTGCGGGCTGCATGAAGCCGTCACTCTCATTTCACGCCCCCTGGAACAACGGTACAGCGGCGCTCGTCCTGCACCGAGTTTTCGCACAACGGAGGGTCAGCGCGTCCACCGGGTCGGTGCCCAGCGACCCGCGTAGGAGCGGATGCGGTGGCTTCCCCGAGGACCGGGACGGCGAGGGCCGGGGTCGGTCAGGCTGTGTGGGGTAATGGTGACTCGGCGCCCTTCCACCGTGTACTGGGCGCCCGTCACGAACATCGCGGCAGGCGCTGTGAGGTACGACGCGACGGTGGCGGCTTCCCCGTCGTCGCGGCCCGGGGACGGGAACGCGGGATCCGCGGCGGGGACGACGACGGAATTGACGGTGACGGAGTACCGCGACAACTCGGCGGCGAGGAGACCGGTCAGCCCGCCGAGCGACGACGCCGAGGCGGTGATGTTCACGATGCGGCCACCTTGCCCGCCGGCGATCATGTACCGGACACCGCGTTGTATGCATTCGACGGCTGTGCTGCCCGGGCAGCTGACGAGGACACCGATTCCGCCGAGTTCCCGGGCGAACTCGTCGACCGCGGTGGCCGAGTGGGGTAGCTCGGCGAGGTCCATCTTCCGGACCACCGCGCGCACCGACCTGGCCCTCACCTCGCCGGCCGTGGCCTCCGCGCGGTCGCGATCCGTGGCGTATGCCAACCCGAGGTGGAAACCATCGTCCGCGAGTGCCAGTGCGACGGCCCGGCCGATCCCCGAGTCCGATCCCGTCACGACTGCATTGAGTGCGCTGGCATGCATAATTTTGGGTACCCGCGGTTTCCGGGACTCAAACGCCGCGCTATCCGGACGCCGTTCAGGCAGAACACAATCCGATGACAATCACGCATGTCACCGCCCGGGGTGGGGTGGTCGGTCAGCAGTTGCTCGGTGCCGGATCGCCCCGGAACCGCGCGTCCAGGTAGTCCAGGGCGGTGGGAAGACCCAGGACCGCCGTCGAAAGGTGGTCGGGACTCGGGAAGAGTTCCGACTGCACCCGAACACCGGCCGCGCAGTACCGTGCGATCGTCGTCTCGATCGAGTCGACGGGGATGAGCACGTCGGTCGGGCTGTGCCATTCGAAGATCGGCGCGGTCGGCACACCGGGATACAGCTCGACACTGTTCTCGTCGAGTACTTCCCACGCCTGCGGGCTGCTCATGAGGTCCGTGGTCTTGGCCACCTCGGTCGCACTGCGACCGGCCCCCGCCGCGAGGATACCGTTGGTGCACGCATTCGCCATGTCGCTGCGCATGGCCAGACCACGATCGTTGAGCTGCTCACTGATCGGCAGCCGGTCCGGATACTCCCGTTCGAGGCCGAGCGCCGCCGCCATCGCCAGGCCGAACGCGGGATGCGGCTGCATGCCCAGGCCGTTGGCCATCTTCCCGATGTTCATCGGTACACCACCCTCGGCGACCCCGACGATGTTCAGCTCCGGGGCATACTCCGGCGCGAGAGCCGCAGCCCAGGCCGACGCCATGCCGCCCCCGGAGTAGCCGGCCAGCGCGACAGGGCTCTGCGCGACGTTCAGTTCCGGAACCTGCTGCACGGCGCGAATACCGTCGAGGGTGATGAACCCGCCGAGCTTGGCCGCACCGTAGGCGCTGTTGGGTCCCAGGTGGTCGGGAAGGGCGACCGTCCAGCCCCGCTGCAGTGCGAGATTCAGCGCCGGCGCCTCCTTGATCTGAAGGTCCGGGTCGTTGGTGTACAGGGTGCGTGACGGCGCGCACCGCGGTCCGAGCGCGTTGATGATGTGCTGGTAGGACAGCAGCGGACCGTTCACCGGCCGGTTGTGCGGTACCAGCACTGTGCTGACCGAGGAGATCGGGCTGCCCTGCGAATTGGTGGTGCGGTACTTCACCTGCCAGACATCGGTGTCGGGGAACGCGAGCAGCGGAGGCATGGGCCGGGTGGCGATGGGCTGCCCGGCTGCGCTGGACTCGAGGTTCGACGGCTGCACGTAGAAGGGATCCGTCTCGGAGGCAGGGTAGATCGGTGCTGCGGCGGCCACACCTCCCGCGCCGGCCGCGGCGACGCACGCGGTGAAGACCGCGCACAGGGCGCGTGCTGACAGGCCCTTGCTGGGTGAGCGCCCCATATCGCCTCCTGGAATCGAGTTCGAGTGTGACCGAGTTCCCCGGTGTTATCGGTATCCGGGCCGGTCCGTTACGTCACTGCAATCGGACCGGCCCACCCGTCACAGCGGGGCCGCGGGCACGCATCGGCTCAGGGCAGATCGAGATACTCCTCGAGCACCGGCCCTATGACCGCAAGGACCTCCGGCTCGATCATCTGGTTGTGCTCGCACTCGAGCTTCACTTCCCGGATTCGTCCGCTCACCCACTGCGCCCACTCCACCGGTGAGTGCTCCGCAGGTGACGACGCCGCAGTGAAGAACAGCAGATCCCCGTCGAACTGCTGCGGACGGAACTCGTTCATCAGTCTCGACGAGTTCGTGAACCCGAGGCTGATGCGCTCGAGGTGTTGTGGTGTGATCCCTGTCTTCTGCCCGAACGCCTCGTCGAGCAGTTCGACGGCGCGCTCGTAGGTGAGTTCTCCGTCTTCGCCCTCGGACTCGAGGTCGAGCCCGAGACCGTGCAGCAACTCGGACACGGTGAGGCTGTCCGGGGTGGCGTCGGCGTCACCGATCACGTAGCTGTCCATCAGGGCGAGGGTGGCGACGGATTCGCCCTCCCGCCGCAACTCCACCGCGATGGCCTGCGCGATGATGCCGCCGAGGGACCACCCGAGCAGGTGGTACGGCCCGGAACTCTGGATGCTCCGCATTTCGCGCACGTAGTGGTGGGCGAGCTCCTCGATCGAGTCGAAGGTCGGTCCTCCGCTGATGCTCGGCAACTGCAGGCCGTAGACGGGACGGTCCTGCGATAGGTGTTGCAGCAACCCGGCGTAACCCCACGAGAGCCCGATCCCGGGATGGATGCAGAACAGAGGCGGTGTCTCCCCCGTCGGTCGCAGCGGAATCACCACACGCAGCGCCTCGTCGACGGCTGACTCGCCGCCGCCGTCGGTGTCGATCCGGCGCGCCAGTCCCGCCGGTGTCGGATCGAGGAACATCGACTGCAGCGGGATCCGCCGGCCGAGCCGTTCCTGGAGAACGGTGATGACGCGGGTGGCGACGATCGAGTTGCCGCCGAGGTCGAAGAAGCTGTCCGCCGTCCCGACCCGATCCACTCCGAGCACCTCCGCGAACGCCTCCACGACGACGCGTTCGGTTTCGGTGTCGGGTGCGCGGAATGCGGCCGCGGTGGTCCCGAACTCCGGCGCCGGCAACGCCTTGCGGTCGAGCTTGCCCACCGGGGTCATCGGCACCTGATCGAGCACCACCACGGCCGAGGGAACCATATGGGCGGGCAGTCGCTCGGCCGCGTAGGTGCGCAGCTCCGCGGGATCGAGGTCGTGGCCGTCGACGGCGCGCACGTAGGCCGCGAGCAGGGTGTCTCCGGACGGCCCGGTGTGCCCGATCGTGGCCGCGAAGGCCACCGCCGGATGGCGGGCGAGAACGGCGTCGATCTCACCGAGTTCGATGCGGAAGCCCCGCACCTTCACCTGGAAGTCGGTGCGGCCGATGTACTCGACGGTGTGATCCCCGCGCCACCGCACCACGTCACCGGTCCGGTACATGCGCCGTCCGGGCTCGCCGAACGGGCAGGCCAGGAACCGTTCCGAGGTGAGGGCCGCGCGCTTGTGGTACCCCCGCGCCAATCCGGGCCCGGCGATGTACAGCTCACCGGGGACGCCCGCCGGGACGGGTTGCAGCCGCTCGTCCAGTACCAGGTACTCGAAGCCGATGGCGGGTGCACCGATGTTGACCACCCCACCGGGTCGCATCGGGGCGCTGACACTGGCCTGGATGCTCGTTTCCGTCGGACCGTACCCGTTGTGCATGCGGCGGTGGCGGCCCCAGACCTCGACCAGCTCGGGCGGGCACGCCTCGCCGGCCACGGCCAGCATCCGCAGCGTGTCGAGGTCGCGATCCTCCATCGAGGACAGCGCGGTCGGGGTGATGAACGCGTGAGTCACCTGTTCCCTGCGCAGCAGTTCCGCGAGTTCGTCGCCGCCGAAGATGGTCGGCGGGATGATGAGCAGCCGAGCCGAGGCGCCGAACGCCATCATCAGCTCGAACACCGAGGCGTCGAAGCTCGGCGACGCCAGGTGCGACACCGTCGAGTCGAGGGTGACCAGGAAACGCTCGTGCTCTTCCGCGGTGAGGTTGGCGATGCCCCGATGGGTGACGATGACGCCCTTGGGCTTGCCCGTCGAACCCGAGGTGTAGATCAGGTAGGCGGGATGCCCGAGGTGGAGGGGTCGCGTCCGGTCGGCGTCGGTGATCGGCTCCGAGGACACCACTGCCACCTGCTCCGCGAATTCCTCGTCGTCGAGCACCAGCCACGGGACGGATTCCGGCAGATTGTCCCGACGCTCGGCAACGGTGATCCCGACCGATGCCCGGCAGTCGGTGAGCATGTATTCGATGCGATCACGGGGATACGTCGGATCGACGGGCACGAACGCCGCGCCGGACTTGGCCACCGACCAGATCGACACCACCTCTTCGATGGAACGCGGCATGCCCAGTGCGACGAACGTTTCCGGGCCCACACCGTGGGCCCTCAGGACCCGGGCCAGTCGGTTGGACCATTCGTCGAGTTCGCGGTAGCTGACGTGACGGTCCTCGAAGGTGAGGGCTGTCGCCTCGGGCGCGACGGCCGCCGCGGCGGCGAGGATGTCGGGCCACAGCTCGGGCCGGACCTCCGGCTTGCCGCGGGCGGGAGCCAACTCCTCCTGTTCCGCCTCGTCGAGGATGGGCAGGGTCCCGATGGACTGCTCGGGGTCGGCGGTGGCGGCGGCGAGGACGCGGACGAACCGGTCGGCGATCCTGCGGGCGGTTTCCTCGTCGAAGAGCGACACCGCGAAGTCGAGGCCACCGCTGATCCCGGCGGGGGCACCGGCCGAGTCGAACTGCTCGGCGAGGATGACCTCGAGGTCTTCCTTGACCACCCTCGTCTCGAGATCCACGCCTTCGACCCGCAGGTCCGGCAGCTCGAGCGATGCGCGCTCATTGTTCTGGAACTCGAGAGCCACCTGGAACAGCGGTGAGTAGGACGTGGACCTCCTCGGGTTCAACTCCTCCACCAACCGTTCGAATGGCAGGTCCGAGTGCGCGAACGCGGCGAGATCGCTTTCGCGGATCTGACGGACCAGCTCGGTGAACGTCGTCGCGGGATCGATGCGACTCCGCAAGACAAGCGTGTTGACGAACATGCCGACCATGTCGTCGAGAGCGGTTTCCCCGCGGCCGGCGACCGGTGTCCCGATGACGACGTCATCGGTGCTGCCCAGGCGAGCCAGGAGTACCACGAGGGCGGCATGGACCGCCATGAACATGGTGACGTTGTTCTCCCGGGCGAGGGCTGTCAACCGCCGGTGCAGGTCGGCGTTGATCGCGAACTCCACCCGATCGCCTTCGACACTCTGCTGAATGGGGCGTGGCCGGTCGGTCGGCAACTGGATGACGTCCGGAAGTCCGGCGAGAGTCTGCGACCAGAAGCGGAGCTGACGGTTGATCAGCGACGCCGGATCGTCCTCCGACCCGAGCACGGTGTGTTGCCACAGGGTGTAGTCGGCGTACTGCACCTGCAGCGGCGCCCACTGCGGACCGTCTCCTTCGAGCCGCGCGCCGTACGCGACCATGACGTCCCTCGCCAACGGGGCGAGGGAGAACCCGTCCGCACAGATGTGATGAACCACGATCGTGAGGACGTGATGGTCGGGATCGGTCCGGAAGAGGGCGGCGCGCACGGGCAGGTCGGTGCTGACGTCGAATCCGCGGGACACCAGGTCCCGCATGCGCGCCGGGAGCTCCTCCGCGGTCACCGTGGCGGTCGTGAATTCCGGCCGGACCAGCTCCGCCGGAAGTATCCGCTGGGTCGGTTCGTTGCCGACGGTCGGGAACACCGTGCGCAGCGTCTCGTGCCGCTCGAGCACGTCCGACATGGCCAACCGCAACGCTTCCTCGTCGAGCCGTCCGGTGAGCCGCACCGCGAGCGGAATGTTGTAGGCGGGCGACGACGGATCGAACTGGTTGAGGAACCACATCCGCTTCTGCGCCAGGGACAGCGGAATCAGCTCGGGTCGCTCGACCGGGGCGAGCGGCGGGCGGGCACCCCCGCCGGGAACGGAACCCTCGCCGATCCGCTCGGCGAGCGATCGCACGTCGGGCGTTTCGAACAGTGCCCGAACTCCGATGTCGGTGTCGAGCGCATCACGGAGCCGGGCGGTGACGCGGGTCGCGACGAGGGAGTTGCCACCGAGGTCGAAGAAGTTGTCGTCGACGCCGATCCGCTCGAGTCCGAGGACGTCGGCGAAGATGTCCGCGATCGTCCGCTCGAGATCGGTGGACGGCGCGCGGAACTCCTTGGTGTGGACGTTGAGTTCCGGCGCCGGCAGCGCCGAACGATCCAGTTTGCCCACCGGTGTCAGCGGGATCTCGTCGAGGAACATGATGCTCGACGGCACCATGTGCGCGGGAAGCCGTGTGGACAGGTGCGCCGTCAACGCGGCCGGGTCGATCCCGCCTTCCGTCAGAGGCAGCAGGTAGGTGACCAGAACGGTGTCTCCGGACGGTCCGGGCACGCCGAGTGTGGCCGAGAAACTGACGCCTGGGAAGGTGGCGATCTCGGCGTCGATCTCGCCGAGTTCGATGCGGAAGCCGCGGATCTTGACCTGGAAGTCGCTGCGCCCCACATACTCGACCGAGTGGTCGGCACGCCACCGGACGATGTCGCCGGTGCGGTACATCCGCTCCCCCGGCTCACCGTACGGGTTGGCGAGGAAGCGATGGCTGCTGAGCGCGGGCCGCTGGTGGTAGCCCCGCGCCAGGCCGGCGCCGGTGATGTACAGCTCGCCGGGCACACCCACCGCGACGGGCTGGAGCCGGGCGTCGAGGACGAGCTCCTCGACACCGCGGATGGGTCCGCCGATCGTGATCGGCTCGCCCACCGCCAACGGGTCGCTGATGTTGGCCATCACGGTGGTCTCCGTGGGGCCGTACCCATTGAACAGGTTGTGGCCGGGGGCCCACCGCGTCACCAGTTCCGGCGGGCACGCTTCCCCACCGACGGTCACGTGCTGGAACTCGTCGAGATCCGTGGGATCGACCGTGGCCAGAGCAGCCGTGGTCACGAAGGCGTGCGTGACGTGTTCGGCACGGATCAGTTCGGCCAGCTCGGCACCGCCGTAGACGGTCGGTGGGGCGATCACCATGGTTGCGCCGACGCCGAAGGCCTGCAGGTACTCGAAGATCGACCCGTCGAAGCTCGGAGTGGAGAAGTGCAGCGTGCGCGAGGTCTGGGTGGCCCCGAATCGCTGACGCTGATCCTCGGCGAAGTTGTCGAGTCCCTCGTGCGTGACCACGACGCCCTTCGGTTTACCGGTCGAACCCGACGTGTACACGATGTACGCAGCGTTGTCGAGGCTGATCGGCGACTTCCGATCCGAATCTGCCACGGGCAGAGCCGGTTTCGCCTGGCACGCCTTCTCGAACTTCGGGGAGTCGAGCAGCAGCCACGGCACCGTGTCGGGGAGGTCCTTCTCGTATGCCGTCGTGGTGAGTCCGATGGTGGCACCGGAATCGGTGAGCATGTGCTCGATGCGGTCGATCGGGTAGTTGGGGTCGACCGGGACGAAGGCTGCGCCCGTCTTGGCGACCGCCCAGACAGCGAGAACGGACTCGATGGACCGGGGAATTCCCAGCGCCACGAACGCCTCCGGGCCCGCGCCGCGCGCGATCAGAACACGCGCCAACTGGTTCGAACGCTCGTTCAGTTCGCGGTAGGACACGTTCCGGCCCTCGAAGGTGAGAGCCGTGCGGTTCGGATCGAGCGCGGCCGCGTCCTCGAAGATCTGTGGGAGGGTCCGGACCGAGAAACCGGGGCGCCCCCGCACCGGAGCGAACTCGGCGAGTTCGGACTCGGTGAGCAATTGCATGTGCGCCAGGGGGATCTCGGGCCGATCGGCGATGGCGGCGAGTACTCGCTGCAGGCGATCCGCGATCTCGTCGATCGCGCGCTCCTCGAACACCTCCGGCAGGTACTCGAATTTCAGGTTCAGTCGCTCGTCACCGGACGCAACCACGGCGAGCGGATAGTGCGCCGAGTCCTTGCCCCCGATACCCGTGACGAACATGCCGGCGATATCGGTGTGCTCGGTCAGCCCGTCCTTGTCCACCGGATACGACTCGAACACGGTCAGCGTGTCGAAGCCCGCCCCGAGCCCGGCCACCGACTGGATGTCGGTGAGCCCCACGTAATGGTGATCGAGCAGTGCCGCCTGCTCGCTCTGGACGCGGGTGAGCAGCTCTCCCAACGGTTCCCGGGGGTTCAGCGCCACCCGGACCGGCAGGGTGTTGATGAACAGACCCACCATCGACTCGATGCCGGGGATCTCTGGCGGCCGGCCCGACACGGTTCCGCCGAACACCACATCGGTGCGTCCGATCAGTCCACCCAGCACGATGCCCCATGCCGTCTGCACGACCGTGTTGAGGGTCAGTCCGCGCTCACGGCTCAGCTCACGCAGGCGGGTGGTCTGTTCCTCCGACAGGGTGAAGGCGGTTTCCTCGGCCATCGCCGAATGCGCTTCGGCACGGTCCATCGGCGCGAGCAGCGTCGGTTCGTCCACTCCGTCGAGAGCGGCGCGCCACGCCGCGAGTGACTCGGTGATGTCGTGGCGTCGCATCCACGACAGGTAGTCGCGGTACGAGTGCACCCGCGGCAGCAGGCTGCCGTCGGCGTCGGTGGCGTACAGGGTAAGCAGGTCACGGATGACCAGCGGCGTCGACCAGCCGTCGAGCAGGATGTGGTGATTGGTCAGGACCAGCCGGTAGTCCTGGTCCGTGAGCCGGATCAGCGCGAGCCGCAGCAGCGGTGCCTGCGACATGTCGAACTTGACCGCCCTGTCTCGCTCCAGGATCCGGTCGTAGTCCCGCTCGGTCTCGGCCGGTTCCAGATCCGAGAGGTCGAACTCGGACCACGGCAGGACGACACCGTTCTGGATGATCTGGGCGGAGGCCCCCGCGCTGTCGTGGACGAATGCGGCCCGCAGGTTGGGATGCCGATCGAGCAGTGCCTGGCCGGCGCGGCGGATCCGGTCGGCATCGACCTGCCCGCGCAGTTGGAGGGTCAGCTGAACGAGGTACGGGTCGACGGCGGCGTCGGAGAACTGCGCGTGGAACAGCAGGCCCGACTGCAGGGGTGACAGCGACCAGATGTCCGCGAGTGCCGGGAAGCGGTCCTCGAGGCGGTCGATCGCGGTCTGGTCGAGGCTGACGAGGTCGAGGTCGGACGGCGTCACCCCGCCCGAACCGGGCCGCGACACATGGACAGTCAACGCGGTGAGTGCCTGCACCCAGAGTTCGGCGAGTTCGCGTACCTCCGCTTCGGTCAGGACACCGGCCGGGAACGCCCATGTCGCGCGCAACCGGTTTCCGTCGGCGGCGGCGTCGGTGACGGCGTTGATGTCGAGCACCGAGGCGACCGGGATGTCGGAGGCGGGAACGTCGTCGAGCTTGGTGTCGCTCACCGGAACCCACGGGTGTCCGTGGGTATCGGTCGACGTTGTCCCGCCCAGCCGTCCGAGGTAGTTGAACGTGACTTGAGGTTGGCGCAGCGCGCGCAGTTCTTCTGCAGTGTCCGGGTTCAGATACCGCAGCATGCCGTAGCCGATGCCGTGGTCGGGGATGGCGAGCAGTTGCTCCTTGATCGCCTTGATCGCCGAGCCGGCGGCCCGGCCACCGTCGAAGGCCTCGTCGAGGTCGATGCCCGACAGGTCCAGGCGCACCGGGAACATCGCGGTGAACCAACCGACGGTGCGGCCGAGGTCCGCACCCGGCAGCACCTGGTCTTCACGACCGTGGCCTTCGAGATTGACCAGTGACTGGGCCCAGCCTGCACCGTGGGTGCGCCGCGCCGACCGGGCACGCCACCGCGCCAGTGCCAGCGCCAGTCCCGCGAGCAGGCCGTCGTTGACTCCGCCGTGATATGCCTCGGGCACCTTCGTGAGAAGTGCGTCGGTCACGTCGGTGGGCACTTCGACGGTCAGCTTCTCCACGGTGCCCGCCACGTCGACGTCCGGGTCGAGTGGCCGCGACCCGATCAGCGGGTCGTCACCGCTGAGCACCTCGCGCCACAGGTCGAGTTCCCCGGCGCGGTCCACGGCAGCGCCGGCGAGACCGTGGGACCACCGGCGCATCGACGTACCGACCGGCTCGAGGACCGGTTCCTGGCCCGCGGAGAGCTGCGCCCACACGGTGGCCAGGTCGGGGACGAGGATCCGCCACGACACCCCGTCGACCACGAGGTGATGAGCGACCACCAGCAACCGTCCGCCGCCGTCACCGGCGTCGAACCACACCAGCTGCAACATGACACCGGCCACCGGGTCCAGTCGTCCCGCGGCCTCGTCGAGTTCGCGGGTGGCGATCTCGACGAAGGCGGAACCGGTCACCGCGGGCACCTCGACGCGGTGGAGGAACTCGCGGACGTCGACGGACCCGGGCCCGCGCACCTCGATACGCCACCGTGGTGCGGGCCCGGCCAGCTGGGCGCGCAGCATGTCGTGGTGATCGACGACCACCTGGACCGTGCGCTCGAGCATCGTGCGGTCGGTTGCCGGGGGCAGGGCGAGCAGCGCCGTCTGGGTGTAGCGGCGGAAGTCGCCGCCGCGTTCGAGCAGCCACGACGTGATGGGGGTGGTCGGCATGTCGCCCACCCCGCCACCGGGCAACTCCTCGAGGACGACCACGTCGGCAGCCCCGGCCCAGGACGCCACCTCGGCGAGGGTGGCCACCGTCTTGGCCTCGAACACGTCCCTCGGGGTGAGCACCACACCCGCAGCCTTGGCGCGGGCCACCAACTGGATCGACATGATGCTGTCACCGCCGAGCGCGAAGAACGAATCCTCCACACCCACCGAGTCCAGTCCGAGAACCTCGGCGAACAACGTGGCCAGCACCGTTTCCATTTCGGTGGTGGGTGCCCGGCTCGCGGACACCCGGGCGCCGAAGTCCGGTTCGGGCAGCGCGCGGCGGTCGAGCTTGCCGTTGCCGGTGAGCGGCAGGGCGTCGAGGACGACGAGGGTCGCGGGAACCATGTAGGACGTGAGCTGGGTGCCGAGGAATTCCAGCGCCGAGGACACCTCCACGGTGGACCCGGACTCGGGCACCACATATCCGATCAGCCTGTTGCCCCCGTGGCCGTCGTCGCGGGTCAGGACGACGGCCTGCGCGATCCCGCGGTAGCGGAGCAACGCCGACTCGATCTCACCGAGTTCGATGCGGAAACCGCGGATCTTGACCTGGAAGTCACTGCGGCCCAGGTATTCGAGTTGGCCCCCGGCGTTCCAGCGCGCCAGGTCGCCGGTCCGATACATCCGTGTGCCGGACCCGAGCGGGTCGGCGACGAACCGGGTGGAGCTGAGCGCCGCACGGCCGAGGTAGCCCCGGGTGACCTGCTCGCCGGACACGTACATTTCGCCGATGGTGCCCGGCGGTACGGGATGCAGGCGCCGGTCGAGCACGTGCACACGCAGCCCGGCGATGGCGCGTCCGATCACACTGGCCGAGGCCGACTCGGCGAACGCACGGTCGAGCCGCAGGTAGCTGACGTGAACGGTGGTCTCGGTGATGCCGTACATGTTGACCAGGGTCGGCGAGGAGTCGTCGTGCCGGGCATACCAGCGTCCCAGTTGACCGAGGTCGAGGGCCTCTCCACCGAAGATCACGTACCGCAACGCCAGTGCAGCTGCGGTCACGTCGATCTCCGAGACGATCCGGTCGGTCTCGGCCAGTTGGTAGAACGCAGTCGGCGTCTGGTTGAGGACCGTCACCTGCTCGTTGCGGAGCAGTTCGTGGAACATTTCCGGTGACCGGGCGGTGTAGTAGTCGACGACCACCAGTCGTCCGCCGTAGAGCAGCGGTCCCCACAACTCCCACACGGAGAAGTCGAAGGCATACGAGTGGAACATCGTCCAGACGTCGTTCTCGTCGAATCCGTACAGCGGCTGGGTGTTCGCGAAGAGGGTGAGCACGTTGCGGTGTGAGACGACCACACCCTTCGGGCGGCCCGTCGACCCGGAGGTGTAGATCACGTAGGCCACCGACGACGCATCGAGGGCGGTGACCCGATCGTCGTCCGTGATCGCCGCCGGTGACAGCCGGCCGAGATCGGCGTCGGTCTCGATGTCGTCGAGGAGGATGACGGGCGTCCCGGATTCCGGAAGCGCCGATGCGTCGCCGACGGTCGTGATCACACAGTTCGGTGCGGCGTCCTCGAAGACGAACGCCAGCCGGTCTGCGGGATAGGTGATGTCGACCGGAAGATATCCACCGCCCGACTTGATCACCGCGAGCAACGCGACGATCAGATCGCAGGTACGTGGAAGCGCTACCGCGACGAGGGTTTCCGGGCCGACTCCACGCGAGATGAGCAACCTCGCCAACCGGTTGGAGCGGTCGTCGAGCTCGCGGTACGTGTACGCCACGTCCTCGGAGGTGACCGCGGTGGCCTGGGGGAACCGGGCGACGGTCTGCGCGAAGCGGTCCGCCAGTGTGTCGTGACCGGCATCGACGCCGACGGTGTTCCACTCGGTCGCCATGGCGGCCCGTTCGGCGGCGTCGGTGAGTTCGATGTCACCGACGGGGCCGTGCGGATCGGCGGTCACCGCACCGAGGACCCGCAGGAACCGGTCAGCGATGGTGCGCACGGTTCCGGCGTCGAACAGGTCGGTGGCGTAGACGAACGCCGCGGTGATCCCGGCTGCGGTCCCCTCCTCGTCGAAGCGTTCCTCGACGCTGAGCTGCAGGTCGAATTTGGCCACCTCGAGGTCGAAATCGACTGCCGTAGCTGTCAATTCCGGAAGCTCGAGACGTGGGGTCTCGTTGTTGCGGAATTCGAGCAGTACCTGGAACAGCGGGGAATGCGCGGTGGACCGTTCCGGTGCCAGCACGTCGACCAGCCACTCGAACGGCACGTCCGAATGGTGGAATGCCGCGAGGTCGGTGGCCCGCACCTGATCGATCAGTTCGCCGAAGCCCCCGGCGGGGTCGACGGCGGCCCGAAGGACGAGGGTGTTGACGAACATGCCGACCATCTCGTCGAGTGCCGCCTCACCGCGACCGGCGATCGGTGTCCCCACCGCGATGTCCTCGGTGGACGACAACGCCGACAACAACACGGACAGGGCTGCGTGCACGGCCATGAACATGGTCGAGTTGTGTTTGCGCGCCAGCGCAGACAACGAACGGTGCAGCTCGGCCGGAATCGTGAAGTCCACCTGGGCGCCGTGGAACGACTGCTGAACCGGCCGGGCGCGGTCCGTGGGCAGCTGCAGGATCTCGGGCAGGTCCGCGAGCTGGTCTGTCCAGTACCGCAGTTGCTGGGAGATGAGGGACTCGGAATCACTTTCGCTGCCGAGTTGTTCGAGCTGCCACAGCGTGTAGTCGGCGTACTGCACCGACAGGGGGCTCCACTGCGGTGCGCTACCCGCGATGCGGGCCGCGTAGGCCGCCATCACGTCCCTGGCGAGCGGAGTGAGTGAAAAGCCGTCGGCACAGATGTGGTGCACCACGATGACGAGCACGTGCTCGTCCGGCGCGAGAGCGAACAGTGCCGAACGAATCGGCACGTCGGCGGTCACGTCGAACCCTGCGGTCGCGAGCGCGGCAATGTGCTCGTGGAGTTCGCTGTCCGCCACGTCGGCAATCTCGAGATTCGGTGTCCACTGTCCGGGCGAGAGCACCACCTGCGTCGGTTCCCCATCGTGGGAGGGGAACACGGTGCGCAGCGATTCGTGCCGGACGAAGACGTCGGTGACGGCCGCGCGCAGCGACTCCACGTCCAGCCGTCCGGTCAGCCGCACCGCGAGCGGAATGTTGTACGCGGCGGACGAGGTGTCGAACTGGTTGAGGAACCACATGCGCTTCTGCGCGAGCGACACCGGCACGTGCTCCGGTCGCTGCCTCGGCTCGAGCGGAACCCTGGCATGGTCGCCGTCCCCGGCGGGGGCGAACGCGGTCGATTCGATCATGCGGGCGAGAGCGTGGATCGTCGGCGCCTCGAACAGGGTGCGCACTCCGATCTGGGTGTCCAACTCGGCGGTGAGCCGGGCGGCCACGCGGGTGGCGATGAGCGAGTTACCACCGATGTCGAAGAAGTTGTCGTCGATGCCGACCCGCTCGATCCCGAGGACGGTGGTGATGACGTCGGCGATGGTGTGCTCGAGCACCGTGGACGGCGGGCGGAACTCGTCCGTCGTCGGCAGGAACTGTGGTTCCGGTAGAGCCGCCCGGTCGAGCTTGCCCACCGGGGTCAACGGGATCTCGTCGAGAATCATGATGCTCGACGGAACCATGTGGGCGGGCAGCAGTTCCGCCGCCCACTGCTTCAGCTCCGGCGGCTCGAGCGTTGCGTCGGCCTCGGGCAGCACATAGGACACGAGTGCGGTGTCACCCGTCGGCCCCGGGCGCCCGAGAGTGACGGCGAACGCCACGGAGGGATGCCCGGCGAGGGCACTGTCGATGTCACCGAGTTCGATGCGGAAACCACGAACCTTGACCTGGAAGTCGCTGCGGCCGAGGTATTCCGCTGTTCGATCCGGACGCCAGCGCGCGAGGTCACCGGTACGGTACATGCGCTCGCCCGGCTCACCGAACGGATTCGCGATGAACCGTTCGCTGGTGAGCCCCGCCCGCGCATGGTAGCCGCGGGCAAGTCCTTCACCGCTGATGTACAGCTCCCCGGCGACACCGACGGGGACCGGCTGCAGCCAGGCGTCGAGGATGACCTCGGCGGTACCACGGATCGGTCCGCCGATCGTCACGGGCTCGCCGGCTTCCAGGGGATCACTGAGGTTGGCGACGATGGTGGACTCGGTGGGGCCGTAGGCGTTGAGCATATTTCGGCCCGGGGCCCAGCGCGTTACCAGTTCCGGCGGGACGGCCTCGCCCCCGACCGCCACGGTACGGAAGCCGTCGAGGCCTTCCGGGTCCACCGACGCCAGCGCGGCGGGAGTGATGAATCCGTGGGTGATGCCCTCGGACCGGATCAGTTCGGTCAGTTCGTCACCGCCGTAGACGGACGTCGGCACGATCACCATGGTCGCGCCGACCGCGAACGTCATCAGGTAGTCGAGGACCGACGCGTCGAAGCTCGGCGACGAGAAGTGCATCGTCCTCGACGTGGAGTCGGTCCCGTACCGGGCGCGCTGTTCTTCGGCGAAGTTGTCGAGGCCACGGTGGCTGACCACCACACCCTTCGGGGTGCCCGTCGATCCCGAGGTGTAGATCATGTACGCCGGGTGCGCGAATCGCAGTGGCACGACACGCTCGTCGTCGGTGACCGGATCGGCCGACATCTCGGCTGCGGCAGTGACCGTCTCGGGGTCGTCGAGCGTCAACCACGTGGTCGTGGCGGCCGGCAACCGGCCGCGGTCCGCGTTCACGCACACACCGAACCTGCAGCCCGAATCGCCGAGCATGTGTTCGACTCGCTCACGCGGGTAGCCCGGATCGACCGGCACGAACGCTGCACCCGTCTTGGCGATCGCCCACACTGCGACGATCGATTCGAGGGAGCGCGAAATGCCCAGGGCGACGAAATCTTCCGGTCCGACACCGCGGCGGAGCAGCAGTCGCGCGAAGCGGTTGGACCGTTCGTCGAGTTCCCGGTAGGTCAACCGGCGGTGTGAGGCCACGACCGCGGTGGCGTCACCGGCCGCCGCGGCGGTCTCCGCGAACATCGCCGGCAGTGTCCGCACGGAACGGCCCGGCAGTCCCCGGACCGGAACCAGCGCGGTCTCCTCGGCCTCGGTGAGCAGCCGCAACTGTGCCAACCGCAGATTCGGCCGCTCGGCGAGTGCCATCAGGGCCCGGACCACTCTGTCACCGATGCGGGCGACGGCGTCACCGTCGAACAAGGTGGGAACGTACTCGAGTTTCAGTTGCAGGCGTTCGTGCGCGGAGGCGATCACCGCCAGCGGATAGTGCGCGGCGTTGGCGCGGTCGTGCACGTCGAGAACGTTCATGCCGGCGATGTCGGTGTTCTCGGTGAGGCCCGCCCGGTCCACCGGATACGATTCGAACACCGTCAGGGTGTCGAAAACGGCGCCGTCGCCGCCCACGCCCTGAATGTCGGTGAGCCCCAGATAGTGGTGATCGAGCAACGCCGCCTGCTCACTCTGAATGCGCTCGAGCAACTCCCCCAGCGTCTCCGACGGATCGAGCACGACGCGAACCGGCAGCGTGTTGATGAACAAGCCGATCATCGATTCGATTCCGGGGATCTGCGGGGGCCGGCCCGACACGGTGCCACCGAAGACCACATCGGTGCGGCCGGTCAAGCTGCCCAACACAATTCCCCATGCCGTGCGAATCAAGGTGCTCAGCGTGATGCCCCGCTCTCGGGCGAGCGCGCTGAGGAGTTCGGTGTCGTCGTCGTCGAGTTCGACGATCAGTTCACTCGATTCGTCGGTGCTCTGGGCGGCCGCGTCGGCCGGTGCGAGCAGGGTGGGTCCTTCCAGACCGGCAAGGGCGCGTGCCCAGACGCCGAGCGACTCCTCGGTGCTGCGATGCGACATCCAGGCGAGGTAGTCACGGTAAGGGTTCACCCGGGGCAGCGCGGCGGTGTCGCCCGCGGTGGCGTACAGCGTCAGCAGGTCGCGGATCAGCAACGGCATGGACCAGCCGTCGAGGAGGATGTGGTGGTTGGTGACCATCAAATGTTGTTCGTCCCCGCCCACCTGCATGAGCGTGAACCGGATGAGCGGCGGGGTGGACATGTCGAACCCACGTCGCCGGTCGGCGTCGGCGATGCGGTCCATCTCGGCTGCACGCGCGTCGGCGTCGAGACCGGACAGGTCGATCTCCGTCCACGGCAGCTCCACCTGCCGGGAAATCGCCTGGATCGGGGTGCCACCTTCGTCGTAGACGAACGATGCCCGCAGATTCGCGTGCCGGTCGAGCAGGGCCTGCCCCGCCAACCGCAGCCGCGCCGAATCCGCACCGCGGAGCTCTATCGTCATCTGCACGGTGTACGAATCGATCGACTCTTCGGCCAGGAGTGCGTGGAACAGCAGACCGGACTGCAACGGCGACAGCGACCAGATGTCGGACAGCGCGGGGAAGCGGGCCTCGACGCGGTCGATCGTGTCCTGGTCGAGGGACACCAGGTCCAGGTCCGACGGGGTGATTCCGCCGGCGTCGGGGTGGGACGCGTAGGTGGTGAGCGCGGTCAGCGCCTGCACCCACAGTTCCGCGAGTTCCCGCACCTCGGTCACGTCGAGTACACCCGCCGCGTAGGCCCACGTCGCGCGCAGCTGCGGGCGGTCCTCGACCTCGGTGGTGACGGCGTTGATGTCGATGGCGGAGGTGACGGGTGTGTCGAGGTCCTGGGCGCGGTCCATGTCGACTTCACCGGTCGGCGCCCACCCGGCGCGGGTCGCGGCCTCGGAGAGGTCGGCGGCGAACCGGCCCAGGTAGTTGAAGCTGATCTGAGGCAGCGAGCGATCCGCGAGCACGGGTCCGGTGTCGGGGTTCAGGTACCGCAGCATGCCGTAGCCCATGCCGTGGTCGGGGATGGCGAGCAGTTGCTCCTTGATCGCCTTGATCGCCGAGCCGGCGGCCCGGCCACCATCGAAGGCCTCGTCGAGGTCGATGCCCGACAGGTCCAGGCGCACCGGGAACATCGCCGTGAACCAGCCGACGGTGCGGCCGAGGTCGGCACCGGGGACCACCTGGTCTTCTCGCCCGTGGCCTTCGAGGCTGACGAGCGTGCCGTCGACGGGCCGCCCATGGGCACCGGTGACGAGCCGGGACCTGCGCCACTGTGTGACGGCCATCGCGAGTGCGGTGAGCAGCCCGTCGTTGACGCTGCCGTGGATCGCGTCCGGCACGGCGGTGAGGATCGCCTCGCTGACCTCGGCCGGCAGCTCGACGGTGATCCTGCCGACGGTGGCGTTCACATCGATGTTCGGATCGAGTGGTCGGCTACCGATCAGCGGGTCCTCGCAGTCGAGGATCCGCTGCCAGAGGTCGAGTTCGACGGCCCGCTCACCCGCCTGGTCCACCAGTCCGTGCGCCCAGCGCCGCATCGACGTGCCGACCGGCTCGAGGACCGGCTCCTGACCCGCCGAAACCTGCGCCCACGCCGTCGCGAGATCGGGCACCAGAATCCGCCACGACACCCCGTCGACCACCAGGTGGTGTGCGACCACGAGTAACCGGCCGCCGGCGTCACCGGCATCCAACCAGACCACCTGAAGCATCGAACCCGACGCCGGGTCGAGACGGTCCAGTGCCGCATCGAGTTCCGCGATGACGGCGCCGGCGAACTCGGAGGTGCCAGGAGCTGCGGACACGGGCACCCGACGCAGAATGTTGCGCGCGGCCACCGAGCCGACCGGGCACGCCTCGAGATGCGACTCGTCGGTCCCGACGATCAGCTGTGCCCGCAACATGTCGTGCCGGTCGAGTACAGCCTGGAACGTCTCGATCAACGGTTCGATCGCGCGCAGATTCGGGGGCGCGGTCAGCAACATCGACTGCGACATGCGGTTGAACTCGCCACCGCGCTCGAGGAGCCACGCGGTGATGGGGGTGGTCGGCATGGCACCGACGCCGCCACCGGGCAGCTCTTCGAGCACCACCACGTCGGAGTCGCCCACCCAGGACGCCACCGCCGCCAGCCCGGCCACCGTCTTGGCCTCGAACACGTCCCGTGGGGTCAGCACCACACCCGCCGACTTGGCGCGGGCCACCAATTGGATCGACATGATGCTGTCGCCGCCGAGTGCGAAGAACGAATCCTCCACGCCCACCGACTCGAGTCCGAGGACTTCGGCGAACAGGTCGGCCAGCACCGATTCCATCTCCGAGACCGGTGCGCGCCCCGACGACACGCGGGCGCCGAAGTCCGGCTCAGGCAGTGCCCGCCGATCCAGCTTGCCCGCCGGGGTCAGCGGCAGCGCGTCGAGAACGATCAACGCGGACGGCACCATGTAGGGCGCAAGGAAGCTGCCGACGAAGGTGAGGACGGCCTCCGGCTCGAGCTCGGCGCCGTTGGTCGGCACGACGTAGCCGACGAGCCGGTTCACCCCGGTACTGCCCTTGTGCGCCGACACCACCGAATGGGCCACGCCCGGGTAGCGGGCGAGTGCCGTCTCGATTTCGCCGAGCTCGATGCGGAAGCCGCGGATCTTCACCTGGAAGTCGCTGCGGCCCAGGTACTCCAGTTGTCCGTCGCGGTTCCATCGCGCCAGGTCACCGGTCCGGTACATCCGGGCGCCGAGGCCGCCGTACGGGTTGGCGACGAACCGCTCGGCCGTCGTGCCGGCCCGGTTCCGGTAGCCCCGCGCGAGTCCTGAACCGGTGACGTACAACTCGCCGGTCACCCCGTTCGGCACCGGGTGCAGCCGCGAATCGAGCACCATTTCGCCCGTACCCAGCGGCGGCCTGCCGATGGTGACGGGTTCGCCGGGCACCATCGGACCGGTCACGCTCGACACCACGGTCGCTTCGGTGGGGCCGTAAGCGTTGAACATCCGCCGGTCTGCGGTGACCCACTGCGCCACCAGCTCCTGCGGGCACACGTCACCACCGGTCACGACACATTCGAGGTGATCGAGATTCACGGGTTCCACCGACGCCATCGCAGCAGGGGTGATGAACGCGTGGGTGACCCGGCCCTCACGAAGTACATCGGCGAGTTCGGTGCCGCCGATGACAGTCGAGGGCGCAATGACCATCGTCGCCCCGGACCCGACGGCGAGCAGCAGCTCGAGGATCGAGGCGTCGAAGCTCGGGGAGGAGAAGTGCAGGGTCCGCGAGGTCGCGGTGATGCCGAATCGGGTGCGTTCGTCCGTCGCGAAATTCGCCAGGCCCCGGTGGGTGACAGCGACGCCCTTCGGCATGCCGGTCGATCCTGACGTGTAGATCAGATACGCGGTGTTGTCCAAGGCGACGGGCAGCGTTCGGTCGGCATCGGTGACGGCAGCCGACGACTGTTCGGCCAGGTCGTCACCGAGCTCGTGTGCGTCCACGACCAGGTAGTCGACGCATTCAGGAAGAGCGGACCGGAACTCGGTCACCGTCAGGGCCAGCTGCGCGCCCGAGTCGGTCAGCATGTGCACGATGCGGTCGGTCGGGTAATCCGGGTCCACCGGCACGAACGCGGCGCCGGTCTTGGCCACCGCCCACAGGGACAGAACCGATTCGACGGACCGGCCCATTGCCAGCGCCACCACCGATTCGGGGCCGACGCCGCGGCCGATCAGTAGGCGGGCCAGCCGGTTCGATCGCTGATCGAGATCCCGGTTCGACACCTCCCGACCCTGGTAGATCAGTGCTGCCGCCTCCGGATCCGTCGCTGCAGCGGCCGCGAGCAGTTCGGGAAGTGTGCGCAGCTCGGTGTCGGGTGCGTCCATCACCGGGGTGAGCGCGGCGCGCTCGGAGGCCACCATCAGCTCGATGTCCCCGACGGCGCGCTCCGGATCCGCCGTGGCGGCGTCGAAGATCCGCTGCAGGTAATCGGCGAAACCGGCGATCGTCGACGCGTCGAACAGACTCGCCGCGTACGTGAAGGCGGCCGAGATGCCCGCCGGCTCCCCCGACACCCCGAACTCCTCCGTCAGGGTCAGCTGGAGATCGAAATTGGAGATGTCGGTGGCGAGGTCGAGCCCCGTGACGGTCAGCCCGGGCAGCTCGAGACGTGGCCGCTCGTTGTTGCGGAACTCGAGTACCACCTGGAACAGCGGTGAATGCGACGTCGCACGTTCGGGCGAGATGGCGTCCACCAGTCGCTCGAACGGGAGGTCCGAGTGATGGAAAGCGCTGAGGTCGGTATCGCGGACTTTGGCCAGGAGTTCGGAGAAGGAGCAACCCGGCTTCACCGGGGTGCGTAGCACGAGGGTGTTGACGAACATGCCCACCATGTCGTCGAGGGCAGCGTCACCACGACCGGCGATCGGCGTTCCCACCGCGACGTCATCGGTGTCGCCGAGCCGGGCGAGCAGGACGGCCAGGGCCGCGTGCACTGCCATGAAGACACTCGAATTGTGTTCTCTCGCTGTGGTGATCAACCGGCTGTGCACCTGGGGGTCGATGCTGAACGAGTGGACACCACCGCGGAAGGACTGCTGGGTCGGCCGTGGACGGTCCGTGGGCAGCGCCAGCAACTCCGGAAGTCCGGCGAGGGTTCGGGTCCAGTAGTCGAGCTGGGCGGCGAGCAGACTGTCCGGGTCGTCGGCGCTGCCGAGCACCCGGTGCTGCCAGAGCGCGAAGTCGGCGTACTGCACGGTCAGTGGCGCCCAGTCGGGTGCCTGGCCACCGGTGCGGGCGGCGTACGCGGTCATCACGTCCCGGGCGAGGGGCGCCATCGAGAAGCCGTCCGCGCTGATGTGATGCACGACGATGACCAGCACGTGGTCCTCGGGTGCGGTGCAGAACAGGGCCGCGCGCACCGGCACCGCGACCGTCACATCGAATCCGGCGCCGGCCAGACGCGCAATGTGTTGCGGGAGGTCGTCTTCCGATGTTTCGACGGGGGTGAGATCCGGCACCACGTCCTCGGTGTCGAGGACGACCTGGACGGGTTCGCCGTCGACCATCGGGAAGCGGGTGCGCAGCGACTCGTGCCGTTCCAGGACGTCGGCGACGGCGTCCTGCATGGCGTCGTCGTCGAGGTCACCGGTCAGTCGCACCGCGAGCGCGATGTTGTAGGCGGGCGAATCGATGTCGAACTGGTTGATGAACCACATGCGCTTCTGCGCCAGCGACACCGGCACCCGCTCCGGCCGATCGCCGGCGACCAGCGGTGGACGCTCGGCGTTGTGGACGGCCTCGGACTCGATCCGCGTGGCCAGCGTGGCGACGCTCGGGGCGTCGAAGATTTCCCGGACACCGATGCGGCTGCCCAGTGCCGCATTGACCCGAGCCACCAACCGTGTGGCCACCAGGGAGTTGCCGCCGAGGTCGAAGAAGCTGTCGTACACGCCGATCCGCGGTGCTCCGAGGAGGTCCGCGAAAATTGAGGCGAGGATCTCCTCGATCGGATTGCGTGGAGTCACGAATTCGGTTGACGGGCTCAAGAACTCCGGCTCTGGTAACGCACCGCGATCCAACTTGCCGGTGGCGCCGAGGGGGAACCGGTCGAGCACCATGATGCGGGTGGGCACCATGTACGCAGGCAGCGACTCGGCCGCGGTGTCGCGAATGTCGGCGGTGTCGATCTCCACGCCGGCCACCGGGATCACATAACCGACCAGGCTCTCCCCCGTCGCCTCGCTGCGATGCACGGTCACCACGGCCTGCGCCACCGACGGATGCGCCAGCAGCGCGGCCTCCACCTCGCCGAGCTCGATCCGCTGTCCGCGCAGCTTCACCTGGAAGTCGCGCCGGCCGATGTACTCGACGTTGCCGTCGGCACGCCACCGGACGATGTCGCCGGTGCGGTACATGCGCTGACCGGGCTCGCCGAACGGGTTGGCCACGAAGCGGTCGGAGGTGAGGTCGGGACGCCCGACATATCCGCGGGCCAATTGGACACCGGCCAGGTACAGCTCACCGTGTACGCCGACCGGCACCGGATGCAGGCGGGCGTCGAGGACGTAGAGCTGGGTGTTCCACACCGGGGCACCGATCGGCACCGACACCCGGTCCGCCTCGGTGCATTCCCAATAGGTGACGTCGACGGCGGCTTCCGTCGGGCCGTACAGGTTGTGCAGCGCCGCCGTTCCGAAGTCCCGGAAGGCGTCGGCCGTGGCAGGCGGGAGCGCCTCACCGCTGCAGAACACCTGGCGCAGCGAACCGCACAGGTCGGGCTCCGCGCCCGCGGTGAACACGGCGAGCATCGACGGCACGAAGTGCATGGTCGTGACCTGATGGTCGGCGATCACGTGTGACAGATACGTGGGGTCGCGGTGACCGTCCGGCGCCGCGAGCACCAGCCGGGCTCCGACCTCGAGCGGCCAGAACAGTTCCCACACCGACACGTCGAATGTGACGGGTGTCTTCTGCAGCACCACGTCCGTGTGGTCCAGGTGATAGGTGTCCTGCATCCACAGCAACCGATTCGCGATGGCCCGGTGGCTCACCGCAACGCCCTTGGGCCTACCGGTGGAACCGGAGGTGTAGATCACGTAGGCCGTCGAATCGGGATGGATGGATCCGCCCCGCTCGGCGTCGGTGATCGGTGTGCTCGTCCGGGCCGCCAGGTTGAGGGTGTCGATTTCGATCGCGGAGCTCCCGGCTTCGCTCATGAGCCCTTCGGAGCGATCACGGGCCGAGGTGAGGACACACGTCGGCGCGGCGTTGTCGAGGACGTAGGCGATACGCGACGCCGGATGGTCGGGATCGAGGGGAACGTAGGCGGCCCCGGTCTTCTCGACCGCATAGATGGCGATCATCAATTCGAGCGAACGCCGCAACGACACGGCCACCCGGGATTCCGGACCGACGCCGCGGGCGAGGAGTTCGCGGGCGAGCCGGTTGGCGCGGGCATCGAACTCCGCGTACAGCAATTCGTCTTCCCCGAACACCACTGCCACCGCGTCCGGCGTGCGCCGCACCTGGGCCTCGAAGAGGCTGACCAGGGTGGCCGAGGACGGTACGACGGTGGTGGTGTCGTTCCACTCCTGCAGGATCCGGCGGTTCTCGTCGGGGCCGCTCAACTCGATGTCGCCGACCTTCGCCTCGGCGCGGGTGGTGACGGTGTCGAGCAGCGTGACGAACCGTTCCGCGAGGGCGGCCATCGTGGACGGCTCGAACAGCTCTGCGGCGTAGGAGAATTGGGCGTCGATCGGGCCGGGTGCGCCGGAACTCTCGATGTGCTCGGTGAGGATCACCTGCAGGTCGAATTTGGCGGCACCGGTCTCGAGCCCCTGGACTTCCACCTCGAGCCCGGAAAGCTCGAGCCGGGTGTCCGCGAAGCCCTGGAGCACGAGCATCACCTGGAACAGCGGCGAATGGGCTTCGGAGCGTGCCGGTTTCAGCTCGTCGACCAGTAGCTCGTACGGCAGGTCGGTGTTACTGAAGGCGGCGAGGTCGGCGGTCCGGGTGCGGGTGAGGATTTCGGGGAAGCTGCTTTCCGGATCGACCTCGGTGCGCAGAACCACGGTGTTGACGAACATGCCGACGACGTCGTCGAGTTGCCGCTCGCCGCGACCCGACACCGGGGAGCCGATGGATACATCGGACGATCCGCTCGACCGGGAGAGCAGCACCGCGAGGGCGGCGTGCACCACCATGAACAGGCTGGCGTCGTGGGCGCCGGCGATGTCGAGCAGGGCGGCGTGCAGACGTGCCGGGATGGTGAAATCCGTTGTACCGCCGACCATCGACTGCCGTGCCGGGCGCGGCCGGTCGGTGGGCAGATCCAGCACCTCCGGGGCGCCGTCGAGAGTGCGGGCCCAGAACGACAGCTGCCGGGACAGCACGCTGGTGGGATCGTCGGCGGAGCCGAGCAGCTCCCGCTGCCACACGGAGAAATCGGCGTACTGCACCTCGAGCGGCGCCCACTGCGGGACCTCACCGGCGGCGCGGGCGTGGTAGGCCACCATGACGTCCCGCGTCAGCGGAGTCATCGACAGTCCGTCGGCCGCGATGTGGTGGACCACGAAGACCAGCGCATGATCCTCGGTCGCCGTCCGGCACAGCTTGGCGCGGATCGGCGGCTGCACGGTCACATCGAACCCGGTCGCCGCCTCAGCGAGCAGATGGATGTCGAGCTCGTCGGGAGCTACCTCGACCGCGTCGAGGTCCGGGCTGACGTCCGCGACCGGCAGCACCACCTGCAACGGCCCGTTCGGGGTATTGGGGAAGACGGTCCGCAGCGACTCGTGCCGTTCGAGGACGTCACGCACCGCGGCACGCAATGCCTCCACGTCGAGGGTGCCGCGCAACCGGATGGCCACCGGAATGTTGTAGGCCGGGGATGCGGTGTCGAGCTGGTTGATGAACCACATCCGCTGCTGCGCCAGCGACACCGGCACCGGGCCGGCAGTGGTGCGCGGCGCCAGCGGCGGGCGTGCCGACGTGCGGGGCCCGAGGGCATCGATGCGGGCACTGAGCAGCGCCACGCTCGGCGCCTCGAACAGGTCCAGCACCCCGATCTCCGTGCCGAGTGCCGTGTTGACCCGGGAGACCACCCGGGTGGCGACCAGTGAATCACCGCCCAGGTCGAAGAAGCTGTCGTCGACGCCGACTCGTTCGATGCCCAGCAGGTCCGCGAACACCTCCGCGACCCGTATCTCCGTATAAGTTCCCGGCGCCCGGTACACCGTGGAGGTGGCCTCGAAGTGCGGTTCCGGCAACGCCTTCCGGTCGAGCTTGCCGGCCGGGGTCAGCGGGACCTCGGCGAGCACCATGATGCGTGCGGGCACCATGTGCGGCGGCAGCACGGCCGCCGCGTGTTCGAGGACGTTCTCGACGACGAGTTCGGCGCCGACCTCGGGCAGCACATACGTCACCAGCACCGTGTCCCCGGAGGGGGCGGTGCGCCCGACCGTGGTCGCGAACGCGACGGCGGGATGCGACCGTACGACGGCGTCGATCTCACCGAGTTCGATGCGGAAGCCACGGATCTTCACCTGGAAGTCGGTGCGGCCCAAGTATTCCAGTTCGCCGCGAAGGTTCCACCGCGCCAGGTCGCCGGTGCGGTACATCCGCTGTCCCGGTGCCCCGTGCGGGTCGGCGACGAACCGTTCGGCCGTCGGGATCGGCCGGTTGTGGTACCCCCGTGCCACACCGTGACCGGTGATGTACAACTCGCCCGGCACCCCCTTGGGGACGGGATGCAGGCGTGCGTCGAGCACCAGCAGGTCGACACCGCGGGACGGCCGGCCGATGGTGACAGGCTCCCCCACGACCAGCGGTCCGGCGACACTGGCCACCACCGTGGCCTCGGTCGGCCCGTACGCGTTGAACATCACCCGGCCCGGTGCCCACTGCTCCACCAGGGCGGGAGGACAACTCTCCCCGCCGGTCACGACACACCGGATCGAGTCGAGACCGTCGGGGTCGACCGACGCCAGCGCCGCCGGGGTGACGAAGGCATGCGTCACCTGCTCTCGCCGGAGCAGGTCCGCGAGTTCGCTGCCGCCGTACACCGTGGAGGGGGCGACCACCATGGTCGCTCCACCACCGACCGCCAGCAGAAGTTCGAGAATGGAGGCGTCGAAACTCGGCGACGAGAAGTGCAGGGTGCGGGACTCCGGTGTGACACCGAACCGTGCGCGTTGGTCGGCAGCGAAGTTGGCCAGCCCGACATGGGTGACGACGACACCCTTGGGGGTGCCGGTGGAGCCGGAGGTGTAGATGAGATAGGCCGGGTCGGCCAACCGCAGCGGCCGGAGACGGTCCGCGTCGGTGACGGCGCCGGGCGGCTGGTCGGCCAGTGCCTGCCCGAACTCGGGGTCGTCCATCACCAGCCACGGTGCCGTCTGCGGTAGGGCGTCGTGATGTGCGGTGACGGTGAGTCCGACGAGGGCGCCGGAGTCGGTCAGCATGTGCTCGATGCGGTCGGGCGGATAGTGCGGATCGACCGGCACGAAGGCGGCGCCGGACTTCGCGACCGCCCAGGTGGCCAGCACCGATTCGATCGACCGCGCAATCGCCAGTGCCACGACCGTGCCTGGCCCCACACCGCGGCGGGTCAGCATTCGCGCGAGGCGGTCGGACTGCTCGTCGAGTTCCGGATAGGTCAGCGTGCGGCCTTCGAAGACCAGCGCCACACCGTCGCTTCCCGTCTCCACCGCGTGCCGCAGCAACGCAGGCAGAGTCCGCGGCTCCACGGAGGTGTCGCCGCGAACGGGACTCAACTCCGCGTATTCGGCGGGCTCGAGCAGGGCGACGTCCCCGATCGGTGCCGCCGGATCGGTCGTCACCGCCCGCAAGATGCGAACGAAACGCCCCGCCAGCGCCTCGGCACTGCTGCGATCCCACACGTCCGTTGCGTACAGCACGCGGCCGTCGATGCCGCCGCCCGATTCGGATTCGGTGAGCGAGAAGACGAGATCGAGACCCAGCGGCCGGTGTTCGCGCTCGATGGGATCGATGCGCACGTCCCCGGCTGTGTCGTGCGGGTGACCGCCGTCTGTGAACTCGAGCATCACCTGGAACAGCGGTGCGTGTGACGGGTCCGGCTCCGTGACGAGCCGGGCAACCAGGTCGTCGAACGGCAACGCCGCATGCGCGAAGGCAGCGCGGTCGGCGTCCCGGATCCGCGCGAGGTGGCCGGAGAAGGAAGACGCTCCGTCCACGTGCGAGCGCAGGACGGCCTTGTTGAAGAACGTGCCACTTTCCGGGTCGTCGGAGTCGATCGGGTCCCGGCCGACGATAGGCGTCCCGATCACGACGTCGTCGGTGTCCCCGAGTCGTCCCACAAGTATCGCGAGCGCCGCGTGTACGGCGACGAAGGGTCCGGTGCCGGCGTCTCGTGCCAGTTCGTGCACCCGTCGCTGCACCTCGGCATCGACGGAGAAGTCGACCACGTCGCCGGCACCGTCCCGCTCCGCCGGTCGCGGCCGATCGAGCGGAAGTGCG
Source organism: Rhodococcus sp. USK13 (assembly GCF_018343855.1). Classification (NCBI taxonomy): domain Bacteria; kingdom Bacillati; phylum Actinomycetota; class Actinomycetes; order Mycobacteriales; family Nocardiaceae; genus Rhodococcus; species Rhodococcus sp. USK13. The sequence goes on from NZ_CP069242.1 coordinate 4,467,619, forward strand.
GTCACCTCGGGCAGCGCCGCCAGTTCACGCGACCAGAAATCGAGCTGGGACTGCCGTTCCAGAACCCGCGCCGCCAGCCGGGCACTCTCGGCGTGAATGGCAGCCGTCCGGGTCTGCGGATCAGCGGTGATGAACTTCTCGATCAGCTCAGCGAACCGGCGATGATGCGCCCGCAATTCCTCGGGCCCGTACCGGTTGGGGTTGCCGCGGAAGTCGAGGAGGGTCTCCCCATCGCCGCCCTGATAGATGTTGACCAACAAATCGTCCACCGGGCCCGAGGTGACGATGTGATACTCCCCCACCACCGAGCCCAGTGTGAACGTCTGGTGGAACAGCATCACATTGACCATCGGGCCTGCCAAACCCTCGGCGGTCCCGGACAATCCCGCGTCGCGGCGGATGTCCTCGAGGCTGCACCGCTGATGGCGCAGCGCACCCATCAGTTCCAGCTGCACACGCTGCACGAGTTCCGCCACGGTGTCCTCGGGACGAACGGTGATGCGCAGCGGCGCGACGTTGACGAGCATGCCGCCGGACCGCTGGAGGGGGGCCGTGGTGCGCGCCGACACCGGCAGATTGATCAGGACGTCCCGTCGACCCGTCATCCGTGACAGATAGCAGGCGAACCCGGCGACCATCACGGCCGCCGAAGTCGCGCCCACCCGCTGATCCGAGACATCGAGGAATTCGAGGGCCGCCTCGGACAGCGTGGCGCTCTCGAGCCGGCTCTGCGCCGCGGCCGGTGCGTCGTGGGTTGCCAGGGTGCTGCCGTGCTCGATGCCGACGATTCGCTCGGCCCAGTACTTGCGGTCGTTCTCGAACCTGCTGGAGGAGCGGTACTTCTGATCGAGGTCGTAGAGTTCGCGCAGATCGAGCGCCCGATTCGGTTCGGGCTCGGTGCCCTCGACGAGGGATGTGTAGAGTGCCGCAACACGATTGGCCATGGTCATGCCGCTGTAGCCGTCGAGCGCGACGTGGTGAATCCTTGTGTACCACAAGTAGTGCTGTTCGCCGATCTGCAGCACCGTCATCTCGACGAGCCGATCGCGGGTCAGGCGCAGCGGAGTCGCGCAGTCCTCATCCATCCACGCCTTCGCGGTGGCCAGCGGGTCGGCCTCACCGCGGAAGTCGCGGAACCCGATCGACGGGTCGATGGTGGGATCCACCATCTGATACGGCTCACCGTCGACATCGAGCAACCGCAGGAACGGCGACTGGAATTCGTGGGCGGCGCGCACGGCGGCCTCACTCAGCAGGTCCAGGTCGATGTGGCCCCGCAGTTCGACGTACTGGGCGATGAACTTGGGAACCGTGGGGCTCAGCTGTTGCGCGAACCACATGCTCCTCTGCACCGAGGACAGTGGGAACGCCCCATCGGGCACGTTCCCCTCGGCGGCGCGCTCGTTCGGCTGCGGCGAAGTCAAACTCGTCATCTCGTTCCCCCAGCTGGTGTGAAACCTGTGGATGCGCAGACCCAGCGCGTGGGACGAACCGACCGTCGCCGGTCCGCCACGCTGTACTGATCGTGCTTCACGCGTGGGTCCGGTGTGCGTCGATTCGTGATGTTCGTGCCGGAATCGCCATCGATCTGCGACGGCGACCCGGATGGGGCCGGTCGAGCAGGATGCGCAGCACTTCTCGCTGCCCGTGGCCGGGTGTCAGCGGAAGCGTTCGGCCTCACGTGCAAGGTGCAGGAGGTCGGCGCACAACGACTCCAGCTCATGGGCCGCCGCGCCTTCGGCAACGGCTGTCGCCACGTCCTCGGCCGCACAACGAACCTGGAAGATCCGGTCGACCATGGCGGAGGCTTCCTCGGCGGTGAGCACCACGGCATCCGCGGGGATACTCGTGCCCTTGACCTGGGTACGCTGCTCGTACGCTCGCTGCCGGCACGATTGGCGGCAATACCGGCGGCGTCGCCCCATCCCGGACTCCGCGACTTCTCGGCCGCACCACACGCACGAGTCGGGTCTGCGGGATGCGCCGGTCATGGTCCACCACCTTACTGCGCGACCCCTCGATGCCCGCCCGGTAAGATGGCGAGGTTGCATCTGCGCGGCGTGCGGGAACCAATCGGGAAGCCGTGGCGTTGTAGATGAGTGTGAACGCTTGGCTGCTGTCCAGGCGTGCTCGCGCGGAGACGATCGAGGAGAGGACACAACCATGGCAGATCGCGTACTTCGAGGGAGTCGACTCGGAGCGGTGAGCTACGAGACCGACCGTGACCACGACCTCGCACCCCGCCGGATGGCCAAGTACCGGTGCGACAACGGTGAGGTGTTCGATATCCCGTTCGCGGACGACGCCGAGATCCCGGGCACGTGGCTCTGCCGCAACGGCCTGGAGGGCACCCTGGTCGAGGGCACCGCACCCGAGGCCAAGAAGGTCAAGCCGCCGCGTACCCACTGGGACATGCTGCTCGAGCGTCGTTCCAAGGAAGAACTGGAAGAGCTGCTCAAGGAGCGTCTCGACCTGCTCAAGGCCAAGCGACGCGGAGCCTGATACAGGCTGCCCCACGATACGAACGCCGTCCCGGCTCGACTGGGGCGGCGTTTGCTGTGCCTGTGCCGTCCTCGATGTGGGATCAGTGGCTGTTACCAGGGTGGGCATGGGTTGGCTGCTATAGGTCGTTGGCGTGGCGACAGTCGCGACAGGACTCATCCACGTACTCCGATCTGCTGGAACGCAGGCGCGTTACATTCCGGGCACACAAACCGAGAGTCACGCCCCGAACACGCAGTCGAAGAACACCACGTATGACCGGCCACCCGACTTGTGTCAGCTCGAGAGGTAGGTCACATGACCGCTCTCAATCTACTATTCGGTACGGCGGAGTCAAGGGTTTGGTTTCAATTTCAAGCAGGACGGGCCAGCCCCTTGTCGCCCCGGCGCCGCGCCGACAAAAGAATGAGGGTGCACCAGCCCGTTTCCCGGCAACGCGCCGCCGCGTGTGGTATTCCCGTCGGCGCCTCGTTAAAACCTTTCGGTCTGTTCGGCGCATCGATCGATTCATCAGAGGTAGCCGGGCCCTTGCAGGCCTCAGCGGCTCACCGCGGTTTCCCGCTCGACGCGTGAGAGCTTCTCGGGATTGCGCACGATGTAGAGCCCGGTGATCATGCCGTCGTCCATCCGCACCGCCACGACGTCGTCGATCTCCCCGTCGAGCCGAACGATCAGAGCTGGGCAGCCATTGATCTGCACCGGCTCGACCGACACCTGGCCGTCGATCCGCGGCAGGCCGGCCGCCAGCAGGCGACCCACTTTGTCGGCCCCCACGATCGGTCGCGGCACAGCCTGCTTGACCCCGCCGCCGTCACCCAAGAGGACTACGTCGGGTGCGAGCAGGTCGAGCAGGCTCTGCAGATCACCCGTCTCGAGTGCCCGCTGGAACGCCTCGAGTGCGTCTCGGGATTCGGCCGGGGACACGACGCCGCGCGGTCGGCGCGCCGCGACATGGCCCCGCGCCCGGTGCGCGATCTGACGGACAGCATCCGGGCTCTTGCCGACGGCGGCTGCGATCTCGCCGTACTCCAGGTCGAACACCTCACGCAGCACGAACACCGCCCGCTCGGTCGGTGCGAGCGTCTCGAGCACCAGCAGCATCGCCATCGAGACGCTGTCGGCCAACTCGACATCCTCGGCCACATCGGGTGCGGTCAGCAGCGGCTCGGGCAACCATGGGCCGACGTAGGACTCCTTGCGCCGACTGAGCGTCCGCAGCCGGACGAGGGCCTGGCGGGTGGTGATCCGGACGAGATACGCACGCTGATTGCGCACCGTGGCGAGATCGACGCCTGACCAGCGCAGCCAGGTTTCCTGGAGGATGTCTTCCGCGTCGGTGGCCGAGCCGAGCATCTCGTAGGCGACGGTGAACAGCAGGTTGCGGTGGGCGACGAACGCGTCGGTAGCGGGGTCCGAACGATCGTCTCGGCTCCCGCCACTATCTGCGGGCGTGGTCTGCGACGTGCCGGCCATGGGTGGCTCCTTCTCTGTCGTTCTGGGTCACACACCAGACACCGGACGCCGCCGTTTTGTGACATCCGGAACTTGTGTCACAACGATCGGGTCGCCGGCATCTCATGTTCGTACAGATCAGCACGACACCACGAGTGAGGACGAAGCCATGGATGCCCGATTCGACCTGTTCGACAATGAGATTGCCATGAAGTTCGCCAAGCGGTTCGGGAACGCGGCCCTGGTGATCGACCAATCACCGCTGCCGAAGGCCACCCAGCACCTCGTCGAGATCCGGGCCAGCCAGATCAACGGCTGTGGCTTCTGCACCGACATGCACACCAAGGATGCCGCGGCCGCCGGCGAGACCCCGGTCCGGCTCAATCTGGTCGCCGCCTGGCGTGAGGCCACCGTGTTCACCGAGGCCGAGCGGGCCGCGCTGGCACTCGCAGAAGAGGGCACCCGGCTCGCCGACGCCCACCACGGCGTGTCCGACGAGACCTGGTCGCAGGTGCGCAAGTACTACGACGACGACCAGATCGCCGCGCTGGTGTCCCTGGTGGCCCTGATCAATGCCGCCAACCGGATCAATGTGATCGTGCGTAATCCGGCCGGGTCCTACGAACCCGGCATGTTCGCCAGTATGACGAGCTGACCGGCAGACCCAATGCCCGGTGAAGGATCGCCGGCCGCTCGGCGATCCTTCACCGGACCGGAAAAGCCAACTAGCGCGGTTCCTGGTAGCAGACGACCACATCCGAGTACCGTCGTGGCATGGGTGACGAGGCAATCGACCCCGAAGCGGCGTATGAAGCCCTTTCCGCCGGCGCGCGCCTCGCCCTGCTACGAAACCCGGAAGGCATAATGCCGCCACAGTTCATCGGTCAGGTGATGACCGTGTGCGGAAACTCGTGCGTCGCAGCTATCAGTGGTAAAGCCGATTCGGTACCGCAGATTGCGCTTCTGCAGGGACCACTCTCGGACTACCTCGCCCACTGCAGATGTGCACTCGACACGTGGTGGAACTCGTTGACGCCGCCACTGCGGGCCGGCATCCGGTGTCGCGAAGCGATACCCGAAACGCTGCCACTGCAACTACCCGACCACTCTCCCTGGGCCGACGTGTCCACACCCTGTTCTCCCCTGTTGGTGCGCGACTATCTGGAATTGCAGGCGACTGGCGGCGAACTGATGTAGTCCTAGGGGGCAGATCCCCTGCCTATGGTCGGCAGGCGTCAGGAACTCGTGAGGATGACGAGTTGCCGGGTTGCCCGCGTCATGGCGACGTAGCGGTCGACGGCTCCTTCGATCCCCTCATCGAACGACGCCGGGTCGACCAGAATGACGAGGTCGAACTCGAGCCCCTTCGACAGCTCCGGTGTCAGCGACCGGATACGCGACGTCGACCGAAACGCGGGATCGCCTATGACGCATGCGATCCCGTCGGAGTTCGATTCGAGCCAGGCGTCGAGGATCGAGCCCAGCTCCGACCTCGATCGGTGTAAGACGGGGTTGCCGCTGCTGCGGATGGAGGTCGGCACGTTGGCGTCCGGGAGGAAGGTACGGATGACCGGTTCGGCTTCCGTCATGATCTCTTCCGGGGTCCGGTAGTTGATGCTCAGTGCGGCGAGGTCGATCCGATCGAACCCGATCCGCCCGAGCCGTTCGTGCCACGACTCGGTGAAGCCGTGCCGGGCCTGGGCCCGGTCCCCGACGATGGTGAAGCTGCGAGACGGGCAGCGCGGCAACAACATTTGCCACTCCGCATCCGTCAGTTCCTGAGCCTCGTCCACCACGATGTGCGCGAACGGGCCGGCGAGCAAGTCCGGGTCGGAGCTCGGCAGAGCGGTCTCGTCGACCAGGGACTGCTGCAGGTCCTGGCCACGCAGCATCGACATCACGAGCATTTCCGAGTCGTCGGCCGCGATCAGGTCGTCGACGACGTCACTCATGCGCGCGCGTTCGGCAGTTACGGAGGCGTCATACCGACGTCGGCGTCGTGACGCCTCCGGGTCCCCGAGTCGCTGCCGTGCCGCATCCAACAGTGGCAGGTCGGACACCGTCCAATTCTGGGCGTCCGCGCGTTGCAACTTCCGAATCTCGTCGTCGCTGAGCCAAGGTGCGCACTTGCGCAGGTAGGCGGGCACCGACCACAGGTCTGCGACGAGGTCGGCGGCTTCGACCAGGGTCCATGCGTTGTCGAGGGTTGCGCGCAATTCGTCGTTCAGCTGCAACGACTTCCGGAGTTGGGCTGCCGGAACGTCACCGTCGTACTTGTCGATCAGGATCGTGAGCAGCAGCTCCCAGATCTGCTCTCGCGCCTCGTTGTGCGGAGTGCCGGGTTCAGGCGCTTCGAATGCCTCGGCCCAGTCGTCGGCGCTCAGCCAGATGTCGGTCCAGTCGGTCGCGACCGTCATGCCCTCGGTGGGCGGGTCCTCGTAGAACTCGACGGCCGCGCCGATCGCCTTCACCAGATCCGCGGATGACTTCAGGCGCGCCACCTCCGGATCCTGCTCGACCCGGGCGGCGGCGCCCTCGGTGACGAGGTCGCGCAGGGTGCACAGCTGGACGCCCTCTTCGCCGAGGCTGGGCAAGACGTCGGCGACGTAGGCCAGGTAGGGCTCGTGTGGTCCGACGAACAGCACCCCGTGACGGAGTCGAGGGTCGGAGTAGAGCAGATACGCGGCGCGGTGCAGCGCGACGACGGTCTTACCTGTACCCGGCCCACCGTCGACGACGAGTGCGCCGCTCGATCCCGCGCGGATGATGGCGTCCTGGTCGGCCTGGATGGTGCCGAGCACGTCCCGCATCCGGGCAGTCCGGTTGCCGCCGAGGCTGGCGATGAACGCGGACTGGTCGTCGAGCGCCGCGTTCCCTTCGAACCCGTCCGGCGTGAACACCTCGTCCCAAAAATCGCTGATCCGCCCGCGGGTCCAGCGATACCTGCGACGGCGGGTCAGGCCCAGCGGGTTGGCGTGGGTGGCCCCGAAGAACGGCTCGGCCGCGGGCGAACGCCAGTCGACCAGCAGCTGATTGCCCGCGCTGTCCATGAGGCCGAGGCGTCCGACATACACGGGCTCGGGGTTGTCAGTTCTGACGATGTGTCCGAGGCACAGGTCCAAGCCGAAGCGGCGCAAGGCGCGCAGCTGAGCGTTCAGCTCGTGAACCATCATGTCCCGCTCCATCGCCTCCTGGCCCAGACGGCGGGGCGTCTTGCGTTCGGCATCGATGCGGCGGGACAGGTCGGCGATGGACTGTTCGAGGCTTGCTGCGATCGCGGCGAAGTGCCGCTCGTCCCCGGCGATCAGCGCCGGGTCGGCCTTCGCCGTGAGGTGGTCGGGAAGGTCGAATGCCGTGGTAGTCAAGGGGTTCACAGTCATCAGCTCCGATCCGTGGGCCGGTCGATCATGTCGAGCAGCAGCGTCGCGGCGACCGCTGCCCCGTCCGTGCGGATCGTGCCCGCCACGGTGGCCGCCCGTGCTCTGGTCTGAGGAGTCAGCGCCGCCGTGAGTGCTGCCGACAGCGACTCGAAGGTCGGAACCGGACCGTCGTGCGCTGCGCCGATACCCATAGCGGCCACTCGTCCGGCCCAGTACGGCTGGTCCACCACCTGCGGTACCACCACCTGTGGCGCGCCTGCCCGTGTGGCCGTCGTCGTCGTTCCCGCGCCGCCGTGGTGCACGACGGCGGCTACCCGGGTGAACAGTGCCTGCTGATTGACCTCGCCGACGGCGAAGCAGTCGTCGAGGTCGTCGATCAGGGCAAGGTCCGCCCAACCCCGCCCGACAAGTGCGCGGCGCCCCTGCGCGCGGATCGCCTCGATGGCCACCCTGGCGGCGTCCTTCGCCGCTCCCATGGGCATGCTGCCGAAGCCCACATACACCGGCGGTGTGCCGGCGTCCAGAAATGCCACCAAGTCGGCAGGAAGTGGGCGGTCGTCGGGCGGGATCCACGCGCCGGTCTGGACGACGTCGAGGTCTGACGTCCCCCGCCACGGGTCCAGGATCGGGTCAGTCGCGAGCCACGGCCGGTCGCCGAAGACGTAGTCGCGAACGTGGCGTACCGGGGGCAGGCCGATCGACGCCCGGCTGGTGTCGAGCGCCTCACCGAAAAGCGCATCGATGCTCTGAGCGTCCAGGTCCCACAGTGTCCGGTTGTCCGTCACATCCGGCGGGAACGGCCGGCCCGGATACGCCAGCGGCGGGCGATGCGGTGACGGCAAGGTGAGCTGCTGAAAGGTCACGGACACCGACGGAATACCCAGTTTTTCGGCCACCGACAGCGCACCAGCCGCCGCAGGCATCACACCGGTCGCGACCAACCCGTCACATCCCTCGGCCGCAGCAGTGACCGCCTCGAACTGAGCGGTGATCAACTCAGCCGCGCGCCGGGGCAGGTCCGCCGAAGACGGTGCCGCGGTCGTCAGCGCACGCGCCGACTGCCCGACCGGCACCATCGATACGCCGACACCAGCCAGGCGCTGCGCGAAGTCCTCGTCCGGCGGCGCACACACCCGCACCTCCTTGCCGAGGTCCTGCAACTGCACCACGAGTCCCACCAACGGTTCGACATCACCGCGCGACCCATACGTCGACAACAACACACGCACTTCATGTCCCCCATTTCCGCCGGTTCCGGCTCAGGCCGGTAAGTGTGCGGCACAACCCGGGCCTTGCCGCAAGACCCCGGGTGCGCTATACATTGAAAGTGGAAGAGAGTTCGTCTCCTTCCTTCGCGTCCGGTCGCGGACGCATTCCTCTCCCCCAGAAATTGCTCGAACGCGACGCGTGCCAACGGGAACGGCCGGTGCAGACCACTCCAACGACCGTTGCAGCGAGGTCGGCGATCAACGTGTGGGCGCCGCGCTGCTGCGGCTCCCCTGAGATCAACTTCGCAACTTTGGTCAGGCGAGAATGTCTGCCGCACAGGCGATTCGTTTGCCTCGCCCCCGAACCGTCAAGGCGGTAAGCATGAACCTCGGGCATACCCGATCCGTCCTGCAGCTATCGGACAGCAGATATCGCCCGCGGTGATGCGGACTCGCTGCTGGCCGCCAAGGCCGAGTGCCCGGCCGATGACTTGTTCAGCGAGCTCGTCGCCGCCCGACGAGCCGACCGGCTCTGGGAGTCCGAAGCGGTGGGCACCGCCTCACTGATGGTGGTCGCGGGGTACGATACGACGGTCAGATTCCTCAGCACCAGCGCCGTCACCCTACTGATGGCTCCGCGGCTGCGACAGTTGCTGATGCAGCGACCGGAGTTGCTCCAGCCCAAACCCGGACTCGGCGCAATCGTTGCAACCGGACTTCCAACTTGCGACCAATCAGGACTCCGATTCAACCGACACATCGGCAGAACTCGACGAGGCCCTCGGGTGTGACCCACTCAACCTTTGACTTCAAGTACTTGAAGTTCTTAGCGTTTATGTCGTGAGTGCACGAACCACCCCACGCGACTACACGATCAAGGACGCGGCCGCACTGACCGGACTTCCGGCCAGCACGCTGCGTTACTACGAGTCGGTCGGTGTGATCGCGCCGATCAGCCGTGGGGAGAGCAGTAGACACAGGGTCTACGACGAGAACGACTTGGGACAGCTGTTGGCAATCGCGTGCCTGGCGGCAACCGGGATGTCGGTCAGCGACATGAAAGAGTACGTCGCCAACGCACAACTCGGGGCCGGGGCCGCCCCCGCGCAGATCGAATTGCTGACCCAACGCCGGCAACAACTTGCAGTCGAGGCCCGGCAGATGGCACTCCGTCAACGCTACGTCGACCTGAAGATCGACTACTGGCACGCGATCGACGCGGGCGACGAGGCCCGTGCCGCGCTCCTCGCGGCCGAGGCGAGCGCACTGGCTGACGACCTCAAGAACATCAAGAAGCGATAGTTCACACCCCGCACGCCCGGTGCTCGCCCGTCGACGGATGCGCCACCGGTGACGCCACCCTGCCTATCACTACCGAAGTGACCACCAGAGAAGAAGGAAGATTTGCCATGCGCGTCAACGCGTACGCCGCTCCCGCCGCGGGCCAGCCGTTGGTCCCCACCACCATCGAGCGCCGCGACGTCGGCTCCCACGACGTCCTCATCGAAATTCAGTACGCAGGCATCTGCCACTCCGACATCCACACCGTCAACGGCGACTGGGGTCCGCAACCCTTCCCGGTCGTGCCCGGGCACGAAATCGTCGGCATCGTCGCCGAGGTCGGCGCCGACGTCACACGCCACAAGGTCGGTGACCGTGTGGGCGTCGGCTGCATGGTCAACTCCTGCGGCCAGTGCATCAACTGCCGGGGCGGCGACGAGCAGTACTGCACCGACGGCATGGTCCCCACCTACGCCGGCGTCGACCGTGACGGCACCACCACCCAGGGTGGCTACTCCACCCACGTCGTCGTTGATGCCGACTACGTCCTGTCCGTCCCGGAAAGCTTGGACCCGGCTGCCGCAGCTCCCCTGCTGTGCGCCGGGATCACCACCTACGCCCCGCTGCGCCGCTGGGGCGCCGGTCCCGGCAAGAAGGTTGCCATCGTCGGCCTCGGCGGGCTCGGGCACATGGCCGTCAAGATCGCCCACGCCCTCGGCGCCGAGGTCACCGTCCTGTCCCAGTCGCTGAAGAAGCAGGAGGACGGACTGCGCCTCGGCGCAGACGCGTACTACGCCACCTCCGACCCCAGCACTTTCGAGCAGCTCGCCGGCCGGTTCGACCTCATCATCAACACGGTCAGCGCCGCAATCGACCTCAACGCCTACCTCGAACTCCTCGCCGTCGACGGTTCCCTGGTCAATGTCGGTGCTCCAGCCGAGCCGCTCAGCCTGAACGTGATGTCGCTGATCGGCGGCCGCCGCAACTTCGCCGGGTCGATGATCGGCGGCATCGCCCTGACCCAGGAGATGCTCGACTTCTGCGCCGACCATGGCATCGGATCCGAAATCGAAGTGATCCCCGCCGACCGGATCAACCAGGCATACGAGCGGGTCCTCACCTCCGACGTCCGATACCGATTTGTCGTCGACACCGCCACCCTCAACTGACCCACCGTGAACGCCCGCCGGACAAGGCGGGCGTTCACCCACACACAAACCCCCGTAGGTGTTGAGTCCCCGCCGACTATGCTTGTCCGCTATTGCTGCACCGCACTACCTTTGCCGTTGTGGACCTCTTCTCACATTCTTGAGCAGCGTTGCGCACGACAGTCGCCGAACGTCCGGACGAGGACTTCACATAGCCTTCCGGCTGCACCGACTGCCCGTGCGGGACTTGGTGTGCCACCTGGTCATTGACGCTCGGGGCGTCGTCCTGATCACTCTCGCGACCCCACCGACTCGGGACCAACCCGCAACTCGATACGTACGGGTTCGGCGTTGCAGAAAGCGACTTCGGTATTCGAGCTGCGGCCGTTGGTGGATGGCGCCGAGCTGGCAGGCGACCCTCTGGGCTCGTTCTCGGTGCCCTATCACCCGATGTGGAAGCAGCTGCTGGTCGCGGATCCATCGGCGGTGCTCTGGCACCGCACCGTCGTGCGCTGCCCGCCAGGTGGCGGATTTGGTGGCGGGTGGTCGGGCATGATCCGGCCGAGCGCTGCGCGGGTCGAGGACCGGGTGACCTTCGCGCGTCCCACAACGACCTCGGTTCCGGCCGCAAAGCCCAGACGTTTTCGGAGCCGGCGTCCTACGATGCGGACATGCTCACCCGCCGCATCTTCCTCGGGACCCTCGCCTTCAGCGCGGCGGTCGTCACCGGCTGCACCACCGACACCACTCCGGGAGAAACCGCGAACCTGCCGGACGCGGCCAGGCTGCTCGGCGAGTCGGCGTCCGCCGTCCGCGAGGTCACGAGCGCCCACTTCACGATGACCGTCAACGGCTCGATTCCCGGCATCAGCGTGCAGACCGCCGAGGGCGACCTGACCAGGGAGGGCGGTCCGGCCGGTGGCGCGAAGGGCACCGTGAAGCTCACCCTGGCCGGCCAGCTGATCGAAGGTGAATTCGTGCTGGTCGACGACTCGCTGTATTTGAAGGGCCCGACCGGCACCTTTCAGCGGTATCCGTCCTCGCTCACCGCCGAGTACTACGACCCGTCCGCCATCCTCGACCCGGAGCGGGGTTTCGCGAAGGTGCTGACCAGCATCACCGGCGCGACGACCGAGGCGAGGGAAAAGGTTGACGGGACATCGGCGTACAAGATCACCGGACGTGCGGGCAAGGACGCCGTGGGCAACATCGTTCCCGGGGTCGAGTCCGAGGTGGACATCACGGTCTGGCTTGACGAGGACGGCATGCACCTCCCGATCAGAACGCTGGTTACCTTCCCGAAGCCGGACGGCGAAGACGCCCCGACCGTCGACGTGGTGGTGTCCGACTTGGACAAGCCCGTGACGGTGACACCCCCGGCGTGAGTATCGAGCTGAGCCCGCGGCGGAGCCGGGCCGTGGCCATCGGCGCCGCGGCGCTCGCCGTGCTGCTCGGCGCGCTGGACACCTACGTCGTGGTGAGCATGTTCCGGCAGATCATGGACGACCTGCTGATCCCGGTGAACCGGCTGGAGCGGGTGACCCCGATCGTCACCGGGTACCTGCTCGGCTATATCGCCGCGATGCCGCTGCTCGGCCAGGCATCGGACCGGTTCGGTCGCAAGCTGTTGCTGCAGGGGTGTCTCGCCGGGTTCCTGATCGGCTCGGTGGTCACCGCGCTCGCCGACGACCTGCCCATGCTCGTTGCCGGGCGGGTGGTCCAGGGTGTCGCCAGTGGAGCGTTGCTGCCGGTGACCATGGCGCTTGCCGCTGATCTGTGGGCAACCCACACGCGGTCGAACGTGCTCGGAGCGGTGGGTGCCGCGCAGGAGCTGGGCAGCGTGCTCGGCCCGCTGTACGGGGTGGCGATCGCAGGCCTTGCAGTGTGGCCAGGCGCGTTCGGCATCGCCGGCTGGCGCGGCGTGTTCTGGATGAACGTTCCGCTCGGCCTACTCGCCATGATCGCGGTGCAGGTTTCGGTGCCGCGCCGCGATCGGGCGCGTGCGCCCGTCCGGGTGGACGTGGCCGGGGGGCTGCTGCTCGCGGTCGCACTCGGCCTGGCCGTCGTCGGGCTGTACAACCCGGACCCGCGTACCGCCGTGCTGCCACCGTGGGGCGGGCCGATGCTGGCCGGGGTCGGTGTCGCGACCATCGCCTTCGTCGGCTGGGAGCTGCACGCCAAGACCCGGCTGATCGACCCGGTAAACGTCCGGATGGGCGCATTCCTAGCCGCGCTCGGAGTGTCCTCAGCGGCAGGCGTCGCGCTGATGGTGACCCTGGTGGACGTCGACCTGTTCGCCCAGTCGCTACTCGACCGGGACGACCGAGGAGCGGTCATACTGCTGCTGCGGTTCCTTGTCGCGCTACCGGTCGGCGCGCTGCTCGGCGGGCTGCTCACAGCACGACTGGGCGACCGCGTGGTCGCGGCGGCCGGCATGCTGGCGGCCGCGGTGGGTTACCTCCAGATGGCCCGATGGCCGATGGACGTACTGTCCGCGTCGTATCAGCTCGGGCCGATTGCCATGCCCCGGCTGGACACCGACCTTGCCATCGCGGGGCTAGGTCTCGGCCTGGTGATCGCGCCGCTCTCCGTTGCGGTGCTCCGCGCCGTGCCGTCGACCCAGCACGGGATCGCCTCGGCCGGTGTGGTGGTCGCGCGGATGACCGGGATGCTCGTCGGAGTCGCCGCGTTATCCGCGTGGGGGCTGCACCGATTCCACAGCCTGACCGCGAACCTCCAGGTGCCGTTCCCCGTCGGCAAACCTCCCGAGCAGGCGGCACGGGAGCTAGCCGAGTACACCGCGGCAGTCGACCAGGCTCTGCTTACCCAGTACACGGAGATATTTCTGATCACGTCGGCGGTGTGCGTAGCGGGAGCGCTGCTGGCCCTGTTCCTCGGCCGCCGCCCAGCCCAGGCTCCGGACTCCGGCGAGAACAGCATCACCAAGCGGACATAGTCCGTCGAACGGTGACCTGACCGAGTACACGTTTCTGCAGTATTCAACTCCCCGAGCCGGGGTTCGCGTAGTAATCGCCCGAAAACAACGGATATGGCGTTGCCCAGGGGGCGGGATGACCGGCGCCGGCGCCGCGACGTGCCTGCGCCCTCCTGCGGTGACCGGCCGCTAGTTCCCCGACCTCTGGATTCACACCGGTAGCGCCGCGCCCGATCCCACCAGTCCCGTGTGGTGCACCATCGTGATCACCGCTCCCAGACCCGATGGGGGTCTATCGGCGAGTGTCGCAAGTGCCTGCACCCAAAGGAAGAACTTGTCACTACCCCGGTTCGCCACCGTCCTGATGTTGACCGCGGCTTCGAGGTGTTCGGCGTCGGACTCGCTCCCCCACCCGGCGTGCACGATTTCGGGGACGGCGAGTCGCTTGCCACCATCCCGACCTCAGGGCGGCGGCCACCGACGAGGTCAGCAATCAACAGGCCGGCCGCACTGGCAGAGCCGTTTTCGGCTGAGGGGTAACCCGTCCGGATACGGGTATCCGATGGGTGTGCGGCCGCGTCATCTCGGACGGCAACCCTGCCGCGACAGCCAGACCCTCCGCCGCCAGACCCCTTCGGCCGGAGGGTCACCACCGTACCGGGCCTGGCACCCACAAGCGGGCTGACCGATCCGAAACTGCACCATGCTGCTCATCATGCTGTGCGACGCGAACGCCCACCCCGCGACGGATAGCAGGGGTGCCCCTCCACTGGAGACGGTCAGCGCGCCTTGGTCGTGAGGATCTGCACGAGATCATCGAGGGCGGACAGGGCGGCGGCGCTGTCCCCGTCGACCAGCCAGCGCAGCACCAGCCCGTTCATGAATGCGAGCACGAACCGGGCCACCTGCTCGACCGGAGTGATCCAGGTGACCCCGGCTCGCTTCGCGCACAGATCGAGGAACGCGACGGTTTCCACGTCCAGGGTGCGGTATTGCTGCTCGGCGATCGCCCCGGCCGACACGTTGCCGGCGCTGCGTTGCCGCAGCGCGTGGGCGGTGATCTCGTAGGTCAGCAGCTGATGGTTGGGTGTTGCTTCGATGATCGGCCACAATCCGCGAATTCCGGCACGCAGAAGGTCCGCGAGCGCCGGGATCCCGGTCAGGCCGGGTTGAGTGTACTGCCCGAACACCACCCGCATCCCGTCGTTGACCTGCAGGATTTGGGTTTCCCCGAGATGTGTGAGGAGGGTGTCCTTGTCGTCGAAATGGTAATGCAACACCCCGAGCGAAACCCCGGCCGCCTCGGCGAGCGGGCGCATGGTCAGCGCGGCGACACCCTGCTCGGCCGCGATCGTCAACGCCGCCTCGAGGATCTGCGCGCGCCGCTTGTCCGCCGGGAGTCTATTCGCCATCGATCGAGCGTAGTTGCTCGACAGTTTGCCCGGGGGAGGACGGGCCCGAATACCGATCGAGTTGTCGTGTGGAGCTGGGGCGCCCGTGCTCGAACGACCCTTGTGCGGCTCCGATCCGCCGGTCCCACGCCGTGCTGACAAAGTGGTGCCGGCGCAACCGATCCTCATCCCACGATGATCAGCACGCCGACGAACGCGACCGCGATCGCGGAGGTGGCAACCCAGATCGTCCACGCCCATATCGCGGCCTTGTGCCAATCCCGATCTCGGCGACTGGTCTCGACGGTGCGCATCCGCGACTCCCGTTCGGAGGCAGCGCGATCGTCCACTTCCAGCACCTGTATGCGAGATCGTCGACACACCGTGTCGGCGGTGACCGCCGCGGCGAATGACACGGCAACCACGACCAGCGTGGCGGCCAGCACCTCAACCATCCAGAACATGCTCATACCGGCACTCGAATTTCCTTGTCAGCTGGGGCGTCCGCCGCTGACGATGATCCGCAGCCCCACCGGTCCCATCCGTCCTGCATCACCGCGAGGGCGCACCGTGGATGACACCCTGCTGCTGCCGCCCCAGCACCTGGACGCGGGCCCGACATCTGCCGATTCTCCTACCCCGGAAGCATTCCGAAAAATTCCCCCATATTGGTCGACCGTCCATTCATCATTTGATCGGTAGTCCAATTCGTCGATCGGTCGTCCACAGGACATGGCCTTTCGTTCGGTTCGGGCCGGTCAGTATCTTCTTGTGCCTTTCGGGAAACTCCGGGTACTGCTGTGCGATATTCGATAAACGGGATCGGTGGTCTCAATCAGTGACAACAGCCAGGTGGACCACCGGTCGGCCGACAGCGAGCGCCGGTGACGTCGCGGTGCTGGGAAGAGCATCTCGGTTGGACACGCGCCCAGGTAAGCACCTCGTCGTCGATAGGAGAACAATATTGTCATGCACCGGTTTTCGCCGTTCGCGCTCTCCGCTCTCGGGTTACTATGCGCACTGACCGCGCTGCTGACGATCGATACCGGGCAGCCGGCCGTCGGATTCGCGGTTCTCGCCGTCGGTGGTGTCCTGGCCAGTGCCGCCGCCGAATTCGCCCGGGTCCGCCTGACAACCAATCGGCGACGCAACGAAGCGGTCCAGTGCACCGACGGGACAAGCGGCCGTCGACATCACTCCGGCCGCCGCCAACCAGAAATGACCAGCAGGCGCTCCAGATCCTTCGAGGGGCCGTCGACACCGCGAGAGGTGGGTACCCAGGCAGGCTTACGCGACCACCGGAAACCGGTGTGCCCCAGCACCGGGGGGTGATGCTGGGGCACAGGTGTCCAGGTCGGGGGGTGACACTGGACATCGGGGGTGTTCACCAGAACACAATCTGGGGGGAGGATGTCTGGGAACGCCACCGATCGTATCCACCGTGACATCCGCGCTGCGCCCGGCCTCCCTCGAGGGCTCTGCTATCGGATCGACTCCGAAGAGTCCTACCACTTGCACGACGGAGAGTCGATCGACGACTCGAGCGTCGGCGACGAGTCACACGCCGTCTCAATCCACTCCGCACAGCTCCGGGAATCGGCCGGGCTGACAACTCAGTGTGAGCGGCGCTTCTGACGTAGCTTGGTAACCAGTTCCCGGGCTTTGCGCTGGTTCTCCGGCTTGGACGCCTCACGTTTGACGACCTGGACGGCCTTGATCGCGACGCCGCTCTTGAAGGCCTTGTCGAGCATTCCCATCGGGCACCTTCCGTTGTTGCTACTGCGCAATTCGATACTCGAAACAGTACGGGGCGATCGGCGAGTGGGCGACCGGTCGGAGCCGTCGTCGAATGACAGGGTTGTGTCGTGATGGCGCAAAGCTGGAAACCCTTGTCCCATTCCACACCGACGGCACGTAGCCAGCGCCACCACCGCAACAGACCGTACGCGTAACTTCGCACGAATTCAGCGCTGTTGTGCTGTGCGACAAGTCAGTGAGGTATCACCGGATCGGCTCGATCGGAGTCCCGCCCTCGTCGACCACAAGCAAGGGCACCAGCCCCCCGCGCGATCGACACGGCCCCATCGTGGCGACCTGATCGATCCGATATCCCGCTCCGTGTCGTCGAGCAACCACAACCACCTCTCCGTTCGAGGTGATGTCTACCGGGCGCTCGCAGTTCATCGAGGTAATCGACTCGAAGGATTCCGACCAGGCGTCGCCGAGCGGCTCGCTGTCGGGGGCAATGTAGTCGATGTCGTGACCTGCGGTCGAAGCCAACGGTCCGTCTTGCCCCCATCCCGTCATCCGCCCGTACACGAGCTGCGGGTTACGTGCGAGACACACGTCCGGTCCGTACGCGACCGATCATCGTGGCCCCTGATCGGAAGGGCACCGCGGTCGGCGCCTTAGGGTCTATCGGTCGTTGCAACACCCGCCAGTTCAGGGGCGATGGATTCGCGATACGGAAACAACGTGGTTCTTCAAACGTGGCGAGGCACAACATCGGGAACGGCGCGCCAATGCTGATCTCGCGAACAAGCGTGTGAGCAGTCAACAAGCCTGCAGGATCGGTGGCCGGTATACGGGCGGGTCGGAGGAAGGGCGGACCGAACGAAATCCGCGCCTGTCAACGGACAGGAGGAAGCCCGTCCGCGATCGTTGTTCGATCGTTGTTCGCGTTGTAGCGAAGTGGGAGGATGAGTAGATACCGGCTCGATCCGGGGCTGTCGGCTGTGCGCTGAACGGATGGATTGCGGGGGCACCCACAAGGGCTGCGCATGATGACCTAGCGAAACGATTCAGCGACGAGGAGTGAGGGACATGGCCTGGCGAATCTCGGCAAACTACTACGAAGCCTGCAACTGCGACCTGGGGTGCCCGTGCAACATGAGCGGCTTCCCCACCCACGGAAACTGTGACGGTGTGGTCGGATTCGAAGTCACCGGAGGTGAACGCGACGGCGTCGACCTGACGGGGGCGAAGGTCGCCAGCGCGGTGAAATGGCCCGGCGCCATCCACGAAGGCAACGGAACGATGGCCCTGTTCATCGACGCGAACCCCGCCCAGCAGGAGGCCCTCATTCCGATCCTCACCGCCGAGGATCCCGGTCTGCCCTGGGAGATCCTCGCCGCGACCGTCAGCGAGATCCATGGTCCCTTCTTCGAGACGATCGAGATCGACGACCGGGACACCGATTCCCGAGTCCAGGTCGGCGACAAATTGGTAGTTCAGATGCAGAGCTTCACAAACCCGGTGACCGGGGAGAAGCACGAACCGCACATGGTGCTCGAGGACGGGTTCATCTTCCAGGACGGACAGATCGGCACTACCTCGGTGCTGCGACTCGACGCCGACGGAGTGACATTCGAGCACCCGGGCAACAACGCGTACTACTCACGCGTCGAGTGGTCCAGCGAGAACCGGATGGCGCCCGCCGGAGCGGCCGGCAAGTTCTGACAGGCAGCAGTGCACCGCGATACGGCGGTGGTGGTGGTGCGGCCCAGCCCGGCAGGGCGAGGCGGTGGGGCGTAACGGAGGAGTGCCGATGAGTCAGCCCCCGAGGATCGACACTCCCCGGACGGCCTACAGCGCCCTCGAACGCCGAGCGACGCTCGCCACGGTGGGGATTCTGCTCACCCTTGCCGGGGTGGCGTGGTGGCGCACCATCAGTACTGCGGCCGGCATGGAATCGATGGTTCACGGTTTCGCGTGGGTCGGCACGGCCATGCCCTTCGACATGGGGGCCGCCGTCTTTCTCGCCATGTGGACGACGATGATGGTGGCGATGATGTTTCCGACGATCGCCCCGATCGTCCTGCTGCACCGCCTGGTCATGCGCCGGCAGGCCCGCGGACTCACCCCGACGGTCACCTTTACTGCGGGCTACCTGGCGGTGTGGTCGGCTGCCGGGGTCGTTCCGCTGGCGGTGCTGCTCGGCTTCCGCCGGATCTCACACGGCTCGACATGGGTCGAGGTCGCGGCCGGTGGTGTGCTGGTCATCGCCGGCGGATACCAGTTCACCCGGTGGAAACAGGCATGCCTGCGGGCCTGCCGCACCCCGCTGACCTTCCTCGCCACCCACGACTTCGGAACCGGTCTGTGGGGCACCTTCCGCGCAGGAAGCGCGCACGGACTCTACTGCCTGGGCTGCTGCTGGGCGTTGATGGCGGTTTTGCTCGTCGTCGGGCTGATGAACCTGACCTGGATGGCGGCGATCGCCGTAATCTTCCTGGCCGAGAAGAACTCCCGCCATGGAGTCGCGCTTACCCGGGTGGTCGGGACCGCCGTGGTCCTGCTCGGGGTCGCCGTCCTCGTCCACCCGGCGCTGCTGCAGTCGCTGTCCCCCATGCCGGAGATGTCCTCGCCGATGTCGGGCATGTGACCAATGCACCGATCCCCGGCGCGATCACACCGGATGACTACGCCACCCGCATCAGCAACGACGGCATCTACCTCCACGAACTCGAGGACACCATCTGGGCGCAGGGCAACACCAACGTCTCCCACGGCTGCCTGAACCTCAGCCGCACCCACGCCCAATGGTTCTACGACTTCTCCGTCCCCGGCGGCATCGTCGAAGTCCGCAACACCGGCGGCGCGGCGTTGATCCGAACCGACGAGCGGATCACCCCCAGCGACGGCTGCGCAGCACTGCTCAGATATGTGTGAGCGGCACTCGCCCCGGACCCGCCGATTGGCCGTCCCGATTCGGATGGCGTTCTATGGACCGCGAACACCTCGACACCGGTCGCCAGGTTCACGGCGTGTACCGTTCGGCCGAGCTCTTACTCCGGTGGGTCGAGCTGCCAGCCGCGAATCTGTGGATCGTCGTCCGCTGGCGGTTCTGGATCGTGCTACTCCTCAGTGCGGGAGGGTCGGTTGCCGCGGACGATTCCCTCGATTTCTTCTCGAGCTCCTCATCCTCGACCGGGCCGTGCTTGCTGCTTCCACGTTCGGGTTCCATGCCGCCGCTCCTACTCGATCGTCTGGGCGATCCTGCTTCCGGGTTCCACGAATCCCGGACCGCGACTCCCGGACCGCGAAACTGCCCCCCATTCGCTGACCCATGTGCGACTACCGTCGGACCCGCTCGCGTCGACAGCGTCGGCGACCACGTCGAGATTGATGTCGGTCACCCGATCCGGTCCATTCGGCACCGGGCAGTATCGGTGTCTCATAGCTGGTGCCATCACCTCAGCAAGGGTGATTCTGGAACGCGGTCGGTAGCGACCTCGGCAGTCGGTGCCAATCGAGGCCGGTACCGCTTTAGCGAGTAGCCGTCTCAGCGAGCGCGTCCCGAAGCTCGCTGACAACACGGTCCTCAGTGGGACCGAGCGCTGCTCCCCGGTTGCAAGGTCCTTTACACCGGCAACGCCATCGCGGTCGCCGAGCACCAGGGCAATTCGGGCGTCGGATCGGTCGGCGGTCTTCATCGCGCCTTTGATGCCTCGTCCGCCGTGTGCCAGGGGATGCGCTCCTGCCTTTTCGTTGCCATCATTGCCGCGTGCTCGGTCGCGACCGACGTGAGTGCGTCGGGTCACGTCGAGCGGGGCGGGAACGGGGAGCCGGGACGCCGCACTGCCGCGGAGGGTGTGGATTGTGGTCATTCCCATCGGTTTTGCACTTCTGCACATCCTCGTCGCACAACAGATCTCCGCGGCCTTCCCAGTAGTCGATCCCGCAGGGTATGCCGCTAACCAAACACGGCGGACGGAAGCGACAACTCTTGGCTTGCACGGCGTGCTTGCCACCGCGTTTCTAAATGCCACCCTTACAGAGGAGGTGTGCTTCCGCAGCCTGCCGCTGATCGTGCAACGGTGATCGACGACTACGGCGTCACTGCAACCGACTTCGTCCCGTCGATGCTCTCCGTGTTTGCGGGGTCGGTGGATCGACAGCAGATCGCGTCCCTGCGGCATGTGTTCGTGATCGGTGGGGCTATTCCCGCCGCCACGGTCCGCGACTTCGCCGAGATTTCGGCGGCCCGGGTCCACAACTGTATGGGCCGACCGAGGCCGCGGTGTCGATCACCTACGCCGACCGCACCCTGCTGCCGGACCTGACCGAGATCGGCCGGCACACCCGTGAGGCCCTTAACGAACTCGACTCCGCCGCAACCACATATGAGGGATCCGCAATACCGTGACGGCATCGTCGCCGTGCGCCAGATGATTGCTCGTCTGCGAGACTCTCGTTTCGTTCGCGTGTTTCGGTACCTCAAATCGGGTGTTGCAGATGAGAGGCTAAGTCGAAGATTCGAATAGGCACCCTAGGGTGGGCATATTGTCATCTTGACGCAGATTTCAATCGATCGAATACTTCTCGTACAGGATCGATCCGGCGACCAGCGCCGGGCTTCGCCGGTGTGATCGGAACCATTCATGCCGTCGATTACTCGTGAAGGGACCTGCGTCTCGTGTTGACCCCCGGCGTCGGAAGCGCGGTTTCGATGAACGCGTGTGCACCGGCCATCCGCCCCGCCGACCCCGCCTGTCCTAGCGGCGAGCCGGCGCGCCTTCTCCGAGACGGTCCGCACAGTCGCCGATCACGTTCCACGACGTGGGGATCGGTCGAGGATCAGTACTCGCCCGTCATCTCGGCGGATAGTGGACGGAGCTGAGGCGCGCGATGGCCGACGTCAACCGAGACGCAGCCCGGACCGTGGGCGGGATCGTAGCCGAGCTGGACGCTGTCGGGTTCGCAGGTGCCGAGGAGGTCGGCCGGGGCGGATTCGGTGTCGTATATCGCTGCCTGCAGCGTTCGCTGGGTCGAACCGTCGCGATCAAGGTGCTGACGTCGGACCTGGACCCCGAGAACCGCGAGCGCTTCCTGCGCGAGGGGTACGCGATGGGTGGGCTCTCCGGTCACCCAAACATCGTCAATATTCTGCAGGTCGGCGTGACCGACGCCGGTCGGCCGTACATCGTCATGCACTATCACCCGCGCGATTCACTGGCGGTCCAGATCCGCCGAGAAGGTCCGCTGCCCTGGCCGGAGGCGATCAGCATCGGGGTGAAGTTGGCGGGAGCCTTGGAGACGGCGCACCGGACCGGCACGCTCCATCGCGACATCAAACCCGCGAACATCCTTCTCACCGACTACGGCGAGCCGCAGCTCACCGATTTCGGCATCGCGCACATCGCCGGCGGGTACGAAACGGCCACCGGCGGGTTTACCGGGTCATTGGCGTTCACCGCGCCGGAAGTGCTCAACGGGGAATCGCCGACCGCGAGATCCGACGTCTACGGACTGGGTGCGACAATTTTTTCACTGATCGCAGGTAGGGCGGCGTTCGAGCGGAGGACCGGTGAGGAGCTCGTTGCGCAGTTCGTGAGGATCAGCAGCCAGCCGGTGCCGGACCTGCGCGCACAAGGAATCCCGGACGGCGTGTGCGCCGCGATCGAGAGGGCGATGGCGACGAATCCAGCTGCCCGACCGGCGTCCGCCGAGGAGTTCGGACACGAACTTCAAGCTGCTCAGCGGCACATCGGTTTGCGCTCGGACGCGATGGCGCTGGCACCCCTGGAGACCGCTCAGACGACCGAGGCACACCGGTCGGCGTCGGGTACCGATGGATACCGCCGAATCCGGTACGACGGTCCGGGAATCGGTCAGCGTCAGTGGGTCGAACCGACCCAGCAGCTCCAGCCGGATTCTCACCCGTCGGGACCGCCGTTTTGGCCGCCGACAGGCCCGTCGCCCTGGCAGCCGACCGGAGGTCCGGGCATCGACGAGTCCCGCAAGGGTCGGCGCGCGGTCCTGACCGTCCTCGCACTGGTCGTCGCGCTGGTGCTGGCCGGCGGCGGGTACCTCGTGTTCAGAGAAACCACCGGCCCCGGCACCGCAGGACCGACCGTCCAGGACGCCGGCGCATCTCCTGCCGTCGAGCCGACTGCAGCGTGGCGACCGGTCAAGGATGCCCGCGTTGCCCGCCAGCAGACGGCAACGACAGTCGCGGACGGGACGATCTGGGTCTTCGGAGGGTTGGACGACAACGGCGTCTCCGCCCGGCAGGAGGGCTACGACCCGGCCATCAACACCTGGAAGGCCGGCCCCGACCTTCCGATCCCGCTGAATCATGCGATGGCCGTCACCTACAACGACGAACCTGTACTGATCGGCGGCTGGAAAGCGGAGGGGCAGAACCTGACCGCTGTCGAATCCGATCGGGTGATGGCCATGCGCGACGGCCGGTGGGTTGACCTGCCCCCGCTGAACGATCCGCGGGTGGCTGGCGCCGCAGCCGTGGTCGGCGACAGGATCGTGGTCGCCGGGGGTCAGGCGGACGGCGAACTGGTGGCGACGACCGAGGTGTTCGACGGCACGAAGTGGACGACCGTCTCGCATATCCCCACACCCCGGGAGCATCTGGCCGGGGTGTCGGATGGCACGTACTTCTATGCGATCGGCGGGCGGGACCTGGCATCGGACCAGAACACCGCCGCGGTCGAACGCTACGACCCCGCCTCGGACACGTGGACGACGTTGCCTGCCATGCCCACTCCTCGCGGCGGACTCGGCGCAGCGTTCATCGACGGCCGCATCGTCACGGTCGGTGGCGAACAACCGACCAGCGTGCTGTCGACGGTCGAGGCCTACGACGTGAGTGCGGGGACCTGGTCGCAATTGCCGGCTCTGCGCACACCGCGACACGGGATGGCGGTCGGCGCGGTCGGCAACACGGTGTATGCCGTCGGCGGCGGTATCAAACCGACACACGCCGAATCGACTGCTGTTTCCGAGGCCTTGCAGCTCGCGCCACGCAAGACCCAATGGGCGCCGGCGTGGCGTCCGCTGAAGGATGCGCCGATCGCCCGTCAGCAGACGGCGACGGCGGTCGCGGACGGCACGATCTGGGTGCTCGGCGGCATCGACAATGCGGGGTCGACCCCGCAGGTCGAAGGGAACGACCCCGCCATCGACACCTGGAAGGCGGGCCCCGACCTTCCGGTCCCCCTCAATCACGCGATGGCCGTCGAGTACGGGGGCGAGTTGGTGGTCCTCGGAGGCTGGGTGCCGAAAGGTCCGAACCTCACAGGGACGACGTCGGACCGGGTGCTCGCGCTTCGGAATGGCAAGTGGGTGGATTTGGCGCCGATGAACGAGACGCGGGCGGCTGGAGCCGCAGCCGTGGTCGGCGACAGGATCGTGGTCGCCGGGGGTCAGGCGGACGGCGAACTGGTGGCGACGACCGAGGTGTTCGACGGCACGAAGTGGACGACCGTCTCGCATATCCCCACACCCCGGGAGCATCTGGCCGGGGTGTCGGATGGCACGTACTTCTATGCGATCGGCGGGCGGGACCTGGCATCGGACCAGAACACCGCCGCGGTCGAACGCTACGACCCCGCCTCGGACACGTGGACGACGTTGCCTGCCATGCCCACTCCTCGCGGCGGACTCGGCGCGGCGTTCATCGACGGCCGCATCGTCACGGTCGGTGGCGAACAACCGACCAAGGTGCTGTCGACGGTCGAGGCCTACGACGTGAGTGCGGGGACCTGGTCACCATTGCCGCCCATGCCCACGGGGGCTCACGGGATGTCCGTCGCGACGGTCGGTCACACCGTCTACGCCATCGCCGGTGCACTACGGCCCACCCACGCGGAGTCCACCGCGACTGCACAGGCACTGGATTTCTGGTGATGACATACGGTGCCCATATAACACACGCAAAGAGCGTTCTGCGGCACTGAGGTATCGATTTGCGACTACGTGTTCCCAACCGGTGATCCTCCGATCCGGAACGCGAGAAACGGCGGGCCGCAACGGTGAACACGCCCCCACAGGCACTTTCCCGAAGGGCGGGGTTCGATGATGATGATCGTTGTTGCACAACCGGAATTGCGAAGTTTCGCAATGGCCTTGAACCGATTTCCGGTTTCACCGATCAGTCGACTCACGAGAGTGCTGGCTGTAACGCCAACCTGCCCGCCAGGCGCGTCGTCAGATCCGTCCCGGCGCTCGGGGGCACGCTCGCACACCGGTCGGGCAGGCGATTGCCATCCACGCACTGGCCGGCCGGCAGCGGCCGAGTCATGACCGGCGAAATCACCTAGGGGTAAGAATATGCAGCCCTGATGATGAATATCCCTCCGACACCGAGACCAAACTTTTTAAGAAGTCCCCTGAACTGGTAGCAACGACCTCACAGGAGGACCACTCACTATTGATCGAATCCACCGGGAGGTGCGATGCTCCACCGCAACGAGAACGCTCGGCCCGATTCGGTCCCCCGCAAGCCGTCGTCGCGACGGGTAACTGCCGTCAGCGGCGCCGACATTCCCTGCCTGCTGTACACGAACGGCGGGCGCCGAAGGCGTCTGGCGCTTTCGGTCGACGAGCCGCGCGTGGTTCTCGGGCGCAGCCCACAGGCCGACGTCGCGATAACTTCGGATCCGTCGGTGTCGCGGGTGCATGCCGTCATCGAATGGACTGGCGGACATTGGACGATCATCGACGGCGGGCTGTCCCTCAACGGCACCTACGTCAATGGCCGACTGGTCGTCGGCCGGCGCAGGCTGCGGCCGGGCGACCCCATCCGGATCGGCACGTCGCTAGTGACCTACCACGCCGCCGACGAAATCGCGGAGGTCGACACAGGCGGACCGGCCGACCCACCACTGCATGCGGTGACAGACGCGGAGCGGAGCGTCCTCGACACACAGTGCCGCCCATACAAACGCCCCACTCCTCTCGCCGTTCCGCCGTCCAACTCGCAGATCGCCGCGGAGTTGCACCTTTCCGACGCCACGGTCAAAACCCATCTGCGCGCATTGTTCGCCAAATTCGGGGTCGAGGACCTTCCGCAGAATCAGAAACGGGCACGGCTGGCCGAGCTAGTCCTCCGCAGCCGTCTTGTCACCAAACGCACGCGCTGATTCGTCCACGACCCGACGCCTACAAGTTTGACGCTGTCCCAGTGATCTTGCAGGGGCTCCCGGTACAGGCGGGCGAACCCTTCTCTTCGACAACGTGGGCGAAGGCCCTATAGCTGGGCTTCACCTCCCGGCCGCAGATTGCGGCTTGGGTCGTCGAACACGGACGACACTGATCACGGGGACAACCTCGACACCCAGCAAACTGCATCCCCTACGTCGACCACAGCTTCGTCGCCGACGCTGGCCTGAGCCGAATTCGGGCCTTACCAGGTCCACAACCGACCAACGCCATACCGCGGTCACCGCGGGGGCTGGTCCCGCCACACTCGTTCACTGCAGACCGTGCACCTCACTTTTGAACCGGCAGAGTCAGAAGCTGATTACACATGCTCGCACGCGTCAAATAGCGGTGTGTCGCTTGCCAGGCGATGGGACCACCTCGTTGGGTGGCACTCGGCGACCATCGCCAACGCGACATCGCGACGGCGGCGCATCGGATTCTCGCCGGTGACGAGTTCGGCGACGATCGCCCAGTCGTAGAAGCTCGATACCGCGGCCAGCACTCGCGATCATGCGTGAGGTCGACCCAGAAACCGGCACCATGCCCAATGCCACGGCGTGGCTGATCTTCGAACCAGAACTACTGGACGAAATTCGGGATCTTCGGCATCACCCCGGGCCCCTGGCGAGGATCATCCGACCCGTGCTGAAAAGCCCGAAGTCGAGCGTGCTGGGGCCGATCGACACCGCGCCGTACTATGCGCTCGAGGTCCAGGCCAGCGCCCTCGGCACCGTGGGCGGTCCGCAGACCGACGCACTCGGGCGCGCGCTGGACACCGAAGGCAACATCATTCCGGGCCTGTACGCCGCCGGCAACGCAGGCGGCGCACCCACTAAGGGGTTCTACGGAGGCGCCGGAGGGACGATCTCCCTCGGGCTGGTCTTCGGCTATCTGTCGGAAGCATCGGCCGACCCGATCGAGCCCATGTGCGTGCGACGACCGCCGAATTTCAATACTTCCAAAGCAGAAGCAATTGGCCGACGGGCGCCGCAACCGGACCCGCTACCTACTTCGACCTGAAAAACGAGGCGCCCCGGTGAGCATGATTCGGCCGTTCTCGGCCGGTCGGGATTGGGTTGGCCACTGACTCCCCCGATCGGCGCCTTTCACGCTGCCAGGGTGCTGATCTTGACCAGTTTGTGCGCCAGGACCCCGTGGCCGACCCAGATTTGGGCGCCTTCGGTGCCGTCGATGCGGGTGCGGCCCCAGCCGTATCCGCGGTTGAGGGCGCTGATTCTACCTTCGACTCCGGTGCGCCACTTGATTGTTCGCCGGAACGCTGGGCGGTGTTCCTCGGCTCGCCGGCCAGCCGAGGGTTTGCCCTTGCGGGGGATCACCACGTTGCGCACACCGAGGTCGCGGAGGTCGTCCTCGATGGCATTCTCGCCGTAGCCGCGGTCGACGGTGACCGTGCGTCGTGGCCGGCCGGCGCGTGTGCGGACCCGATCCACAGCTGGGGCCAGCTGGGGTGCGTCGGCCGGGTTGCCGCGTTCGACGTTGTGGTCCACGGTCACGCCGTCGTCGCCTTCGACGAGCTGGGCCTTGTGGCCGAACTCGCCCGGTTTGCCGAGCCGTCCCTTGGCGATGGGCCGGGCGTCGAGGTCGTGCAGGCTGACCCGCCGGGTAGCTCCGTCCGGGGTCTGCCCGGCCAGCCGCTGTCGGGTCTGCGCGGTAGACGTTTCCGAAAGAGCCGGTCGGGTATTCCGTCCGAAGGACGAGGAGGTCTGAAGAAATGCCTGTTTGGGGATGGATCCTGATCGCGGTCATCGTCGTGATCGCCGTACTGGCGGTCATCGTTGCACGCTCGGTCAGCAGTCGTCAGCGGACGGAACGGCTGAGGGGACGGTTTGGTCCCGAATACGAGCGAACTGTGGGAGAGGTCGGCAACCTAGACGCCGCGGAAGACGAGCTCGCCGCGCGCGAACGAAAGCGGAAGAAGCTCGATATCGTCGCGTTGACGCCCGAGGCGCACGCGAAGTACGCCGACTCGTGGCGGACGGTGCAGATCGAGTTCGTCGACAATCCGTCGAGCGCGGTGGGCGCTGCGGACAAGCTCGTCATCCAGGTCATGCGCGAGCGCGGCTACCCGATCGACGACTTCGATCAGCGGGCGGCCGACATTTCGGTCGACCATCCGAAGGTCGTCGAAAACTACCGAACTGCGCACGGCATCTACTTAGCGCAGGAGCAGGGCGGCGTCGGTACCGAGGAACAGCGCGAGGCTTTTGTGCACTACCGGGCGCTCTTCGAGAAATTGCTCGAGACGGATGAGAACAAAGACAAGTCAAAGGAGGCGCGCGCATGACCACCCAGGATCAGCAACCCGAGGGCATCGGCTCGACCAGGGGGGTCGAATCATCGACCGAGACCGCCGGTTCGGGCGAGACTGTGTCCTCGACCGAGACCGCCGGTTCGGGCGAGACTGTGTCCTCGACCGGGGCAACCGGTTCGTCGACTGTGGGGACTTCCCCGTCGGCTGAGGGGACCCATTCATCGACCGAGGCAACCGAATCATCTTCCCGGCAATCGCTTTTCGATGAGGACGAGCTATCGGTCCTCCGCTCGCGTTGGGACGAGGTTCAGGCGGGCTTCGTCGATGATCCCAGAGAGTGCGTTCAGAAGGCCGATGGTCTCGTGTCGGACGTCGTCGACCGACTCACGACCGGCTTCTCGGAGGCCCGTTCGCGGCTCGACGAGCAGTGGGCGCGGGGCGAAGAGGGCTCTACGGAGGATCTTCGTATCGCACTCAAGCGCTACCGCGAATTCTTTCAGCGGCTGCTCGCGCTCTGAGGAGCAAAGAGCCGGGACAACGAGCTGCGGAGTGACCTCGAGACCACTTCAACCTGCCGCGGTCTGTCCAACTGCGTTTGCTTGTGCTGGTCGTGTCCACCGGCGTGCGGGGCCGGGGCGCCGGAAAGGCCCCGACCACCTCGCCGAAGAAACCGCCGATAACGGAGATATGTCAACCGAAACCTTGAAGCGATTGCGCACCAGCACTTTTGAATCACGCCAATGTGCTGACGACGCCGGGCGCAGAGCCCGATCCCCGGCAAGTGCGACCTGATACGGCAAGTACGACCTGATACACAGTGGAGGCTGACCATGCAGACATTTCGGACAGCATTCGCAGGTTCGTGTCGTAGGGTCACGCAGATCATCCGGGCCGGCTCTGTCCGGCCTCGCTCGCCACATCTGGTTCGGCAGAGAGAATCTACGATCAGCAATCCACACCGCGTTGGAACATCACCGAGAACCGATAATCTTCGCCACGCAGCTGCTGGCACGGCCTGGGTACTTTCGTTCGCCTACTTGTTCGCGGAGATGTTCACCGCGGCGGCGTGGAGCACGCCTTACAGCTTCGCGCAGGACTCGATCAGCTCCCTGGGCGTGACGACCTGCGAAGTCGGATCCTGCTCACCGATGCACGACGTCATGAATTCGGCGTTCTTCGCGCTCGGGGTGCTCACCCTCCTCGGTGCACTGTTTCTTCATCGGCACATACGAAGTGGCCGGGAGAAGAAGTGGATACTCTCGCTTGCCGTGATCATCGCGGTCAGCACCGCTGCCACCGGTCTGTTTCCGGCGAACGATGGAACGATCATCCACTGGTCGGCCGTGTTGCCGGGCTTCGTGGCGCGCCACGTGGTGCTCGTGCTCATCGCCTGGCATATGTGGCACGAGAAGCGGCTGGTCGCCCTGTGGTCCGCACTGTGCGCACTCGTGGGCCTGGTCGGCGCCGGCCTCATGCTGGGACAGGCGCTGCATTTCGGCCTGGGGGAGCGTCTCGCTCTCTACCCGTTACCGATGTGGATGGCCGTGACCGGCATGGCGGTACTGATGGGGCTGGCACGCCGCACGGTGTTCCGCAATGTCGAGTTCTCGCTGCGCAGTTTCCGCCCGCGCACCGCCACCTCACGGCCGAGAAGGTCCGCGGTTACGGCACCTCGGTGCTCGATCGAATGGCAGCCACGAACCATTGGCGTGGACTCGTCCGAGACACGCGCGTAGCCGATCAGCATGCGTCGAAATACCTTTGTAGAGGTTTTTCGACATAATTTCTCGGGTCTTGAACAGGTTGCCGATCAGGCCCTGCGGTGTCCAGTTGATCATCGCGATGGTGCCGCCGGGCCCGCAGACCAGCATCTCGTCGACGGTCTGCCGATGGTGCGGCGCGAACATTGCTCCGACGACCGAGATGACGACGTCGAA
This sequence comes from Rhodococcus sp. USK13, assembly GCF_018343855.1. NCBI lineage: Bacteria > Bacillati > Actinomycetota > Actinomycetes > Mycobacteriales > Nocardiaceae > Rhodococcus > Rhodococcus sp. USK13. Next base: position 4,498,069 of record NZ_CP069242.1, read on the forward strand.
GCTGTCGTCCTGGAACAGGGGCGGCGATCGCTCGCCCGGCGACGAAAAGCCCGACCACGGGCATGTCCGCAACATCACCGACGTCCCCCGACATCAAGCACGGATCGTCGTCACCCTCCGCGAGGGCGCACACCACCTGGTGTGACCGTCGAGGCGGCGGTCGTCGTTCTCTGGACCGCGGCGTCGGCTGACGCGCACACTTGTCATGGTGAGAAGCAAACGGCGCCTCCCCTCTGCTCGCCTCTTGCTGTCGGAGGGGGAGCCCTCACCTCGAGTGTCCGGCGCGGCGTTGACCGGGCTGCGAATCCTGGTGGGACTGGAATGGTTGTACAACGTCGCGTGGAAGACACCGCCGGACTTCGGCCGCGACAGTGGCGGCGGCTTGTACGGATTCACCGGCGCGGCCGTCGAGCATCCGGTGTTTCCGCCGTTCAGCTGGCTGGTCGAGCACGTGGTGCTTCCGAATTTCCTGGTGTTCGCGTGGCTGACGCTGGTGGTCGAAACCGTGCTCGCGGTGCTGTTGCTCACCGGGACACTGGTCCGTATCGCCGCGCTGCTGGGGATCGGGCAGTCCCTGGCCATCTGTTTCTCGGTTGCCGAGGCACCGAACGAATGGCCATGGAGCTATTTCATGCTCATCGGCATCCATGTCGTCCTGCTGTGCACGTGGTCGACCCGATATTTCGCCGTCGACGAGGTACGTGCCCAGTCCCCTCGAGGGAGCGGTCCCCGCGCCGCGGCATCGCTGCTGCGGACCTGGGGCATCGTCTTGGCGGTCCTCGGCGTCGCCGCCGTGATCGCCTCCTTCCAGACCGACCGGTGGGCCTCAATCGGCGGTCTGGTGGGGTACGAAGACCTGGAAGTAGGACTGGGCACCTACAACCTTGCGGGCGCGCTGGCGGTACTCGTGGTGGCGGCCTGCGCGCTCGCCGGCGCGATCCTCGTCCGCCGCGAGCTCGCCCTCGCCGGCGCCGTTCTGGCGTTCCTGGCCGCCGCCAGCATCTACATCCAGTCCGGCCGCACGGACGTGTGGCTGGGCGGCACGAACACCAGTGCCGCGGTGTTCCTGTGCGCCGCACTCGTCGGTGCCGCGACGGGGCGCCTGCTCGGTCGAACAGGTCCGCTCGGCCGATCCGCCCCGAAACTCCTGCGCCGCGGCCGATACTGAAAATGCCGCATCCCGGTGACTACTGATCGCCGATCCGAGCCCACGTCCCGATGGAGGACCCGATGATTCCCCACGAAGCGGTCAACCAGGTCACCGAAATCGCCAGCCGGAACGCCGAACGGGTGGACACCGAGGGTGTCTTTCCCACCGAGACGGTGGCCGCACTCCGCGACAGCGGACTCCTGGGATTGGTGTTGCCCGAGGACGTCGGCGGCTCGGGCTGCGGGCCGGTGGAGTTCACCGAGGTCCTCAGTGCGCTGGCCTCGGCATGCGGATCGACCGCCATGATCTATTTGATGCACGCCGCCGCCGCGGTCACCCTCGCGCAGGCACCACCACCGGGAATGCCCGACCTGCTCACCGGCATGGCGAAAGGGTCGGTGCTGGGCACCCTGGCGTTCAGCGAGAAGGGCTCCCGGTCCCATTTCTGGGCGCCGGTCTCGTCCGCCTCCGCGAACGGTGACACCGTCTCCGTGCAGGCCGACAAGAGCTGGGTCACCTCCGCCGGCTACGCCGATGTCTATGTGGTCTCGGCGGGCTCTGCTTCCGGAACCGCGGGCGAGGTCGACCTGTATGCGATGGGCAAGGACGCGCCGGGTCTGACCGTGGCCGGCCCGTGGATCGGGATGGGGCTGCGGGGCAACGCATCGGCACCGATGACAATCGACGCATCGTTCCCGGTTGCTCAGCGCCTCGGGGACCAGGGCGCCGGTTTCGGCATGATGATGAATACGGTGCTTCCCTGGTTCAACCTCGGCAACGCCGCTGTCTCGCTCGGCCTGTCCGCAGCAGCCAACACCGCCGCACTCTCGCATGTCGGCAGCGCTCGCCTCGAGCACCAGAACGAAGCACTCTCGGCGCTACCGACCATCCGCGCCCAGATCGCGAAGATGGGCATCAGCCTCGCGGCCCAGCAAGCCTTCCTCGCGCATGCAGCGCGCAGCGTCAGCGCCCCGGACGAGACGACGATGCTCAATGTTCTCGCCGTCAAGGCGTCGGCCAACGACGCCGCCTTGACGATCACCGACACGGCCATGCGGGTCTGCGGCGGTGCCGCCTTCTCCAAACACCTTCCGATCGAACGCGCCTTCCGCGACGCCCGCGCCGGGTCGGTGATGGCCCCCACCGCGGACGTGCTCTACGACTTCTACGGCAAGGCCGTCGCCGGCCTGCCGCTCTTCTGAGAGGGAGCGCAATGACCAGACCACTGATCGTCGGTGCCGTCGCCTACACCCCCAACGTGGTTCCCATCTGGGAGGGAATCCGCGACTACTTCCGCGACACCGACGCCGAAACGGATTTCGTGCTCTACTCCAACTACGGCCGCCAAGTCGAAGCACTGATCGCCGGCCACGTCGACATCGCCTGGAACACCAACCTCGCCTACGTGCGCACCATCATGCAGACCGACGGCCACGCCACACCGCTGGCGCAACGCGACACCGACACCACCTTCAGCACCGTGTTCGTGGCCCCACCCGGCAGTTCCATCACCGGACCCGGCGAGTTCGCCGGGACACGCCTGGCCTTGGGGTCGGCCGACTCCGCACACGCGGCGATCCTGCCGCTGCACTACCTCGCCCAGGCGGGGGTCCCACCCACCGAGCTGTCGATCACCCGATTCGACAGCGACATCGGCAAACACGGCGATACCGGCCGCAGCGAACTCGACGCGGTCGCTGCGGTACTGGCCGGCGAAGCAGACGTCGCCGCGATCGGAATCGGCACCTGGAACGCGATGGGCACCGGCGATCTGATGCCCGGCGCCCTCGAGGCGGTCTGGCAGACACCCGAGTACTGCCACTGCATGTTCACCGCCATGGACACCCTGCCCGCCGACCGCTACACACCGTGGGTCGAGACACTCCTCGACATGGATTGGGACATCCCCGAACACCGCAAGATCCTCGAACTCGAGGGACTACACCACTGGGTGCGGCCACACCTGGACGGATACGAGACCCTGTTCGCGGCAGTGGAGGAACAAGGCGTCGATCCACGATGGTGATCCTGGACCTGATGCGACTGATGACCGGGCTCCCCGACGGGGGCACCGGTGAGGTCGCGATCGGGTGCGCTGAGGATCTCGTCCTCGCCAGGCGATGGTGCGCCCACAGTGGCAACACCATCGTCCGGGAGGACGTCGACGCCGCCGACACCGGGACGCTGCTCGTGCGGCGCGGGCACGCCCCCGACCCGCGCGAGGCGCTCGGTTCCGACCGGATGCCGGGCGCACGGCTGTGGCTGTACACCAACTTTCACTGCAACCTCGCCTGCGACTACTGCTGCGTCTCCTCGTCCCCGCACGCGCCCCGCCGTGAACTCGGTGTGGAGCGGATCGCCCGGCTGGTCGCCGAAGCAGCCGAGTGGGGTGTCGGCGAGATCTACCTGACCGGGGGTGAACCGTTTCTGCTCCCCGACATCGACAAGATCGTGCGAACCTGCATGGACGTGTTACCGACGACGGTGCTGACCAACGCGATGGTATTCAAGGGACGCGGGCTGCGAGCACTCGAATCGCTACCCCGCGAGGGTTTGGCCCTGCAGATCAGCCTCGACTCCGCCACACCCGACCTGCACGACTCGCACCGCGGAACCGGAAGCTGGGCCAAAGCGGTCGCCGGCATCCGGCTGGCCCGGAGCCTGGGTTTCCGGGTACGTATCGCGGCCACCATCGCCTCCCCCGGTCCGGGAACGATCACCGAGCTACACGACTTCTGCGATCAACTCGGCATCGAACGCCACGACCAGCTGATCAGGCCGATCGCCCGCCAAGGTGCCGCGGTCAAAGGACTTGTCATGACCACAGAATCGCTCGTCCCCGAGGTCACCGTCACCGCCGACGGCATCTACTGGCACCCCGTCGCCGCGACCGACGACCACGCACTCGTCACCCGCCAGATCGAGCCGCTCCGCCCCGCCCTCGACGAGATCTACCAACGGTTCACCCGGCAATGGGCGGTCGCCGCCACCGCCGCCGCACTCTTCCCCTGCGCCTAGAGCGGGCAGCGGTCCGTCGAAATTCGGTAGCAACCGCGCGAACCCGAAACGCAAATTGGCCCGGAACGGGTTGCCCAGATCAGATCACGGGTGCGCCGGTATTTCCTGGCCACGCAGCCACGAGATGTTCCGTGCTGGCGTGCAGCTGGTTGAATCCATCGACGACCAGGGCCAAGAAATCGCCCGGCCGCTGGGTCGGTGCGGTATCCCCGGCGTCTGCTTGACCGGTGCGCAGCAGCGTCTCCGTGGCCAGAGGCAGGTGTGTGTGGGTTACTGGATGGGTCGTCCCGGCCGCAAGTGTGTCCGTTTTGTCCGTTATCTACCGCGACAATAAGGATGCGCCGTAACCGGTGCCGGCGCGGGAGTGGGCCCGGTGCCGAAACATCACCGGTCAAGCCTACAGTTCCGCAGTTCGCTCGAGATCGTATTCCTCGCGGAGCTTCTCGACCGACTGGACTGCCGCATAGGCCCGCAACCGCTCTGCACGCTAACCGCTTCGACACGCTCAGTGCGCCGGCCGATGACCGGGCGGTGTTCACCGCGATCGTGTACGTGCTCACCAGCGGATGTGCGTGGCGGCACCTGCCGCCCTCGTTCGGGGTCACGGTTCCTACCGCGCACCGGCGATTCACCGGGTGGGTGGCAGCCGGGGTGTTCGAGAAACTGCATTGTGAGGTGCTCGACCAACTCGGTAGTGCGAGCGAACTCGACTGGACGGCAGCCATCCTGGACGCGGTGAGCGTCCGGGCAAAAAAGACATCCCAGGAGCTTGGGTGTCAAGCGGCGGCCTTCGCGACGTGATGCGACCACGCGGTGGTTTCGTCGTAGTGGGTGCGGGTCTCGAGGCACCCGTGCAGGATGCCGACGAGCCGGTTCGCCAGCTGCCGCAGGGCGGAACCGTGATCGAGACCGCGGTCTCGTTGTTTGTCGTAGTAGGCGCGGGCACCAGGTGACGCTTGCAGGGCCGAGAACGCCTGAGAGTTCAGCGCATCGACGAGCCGGTCGTTGTGCACGAACCGAGCTGCGACCACCTTCTTCTTGCCGGAGGCGCGGGTGACAGGACTGTGGCGGCATAGTTCTTGCGGGCCTTCGCGGTGGCATACCGTTTGGGGTCGTCGCCGAACTCGCCGAGGACCCGGGGGCCGAGCGACGGTCCCATCCCGGGTTGGGACAGGATGATCTCAGCGTCTTCGGTGTCGGCCAAAATGCGGATCGACCTGACCCTGCAGCGCCTTGATCTCCGTGTTCAGGGTGGTCAGTATCGCCACGGTAGAGCGGACGGTCGCCGCGTCTCAGTCGTGCCGCCGAAGCCGGGTCGGACCGGATAGTCGCGTCGACGATCCCGGGATGACCCCCATCCGGGTAGCCGACGCCGTTATCGGACCACGAGACCGCAGAGAATTGTAGTTGTTCACACGACCGACCGAAGCCGAAACGCAGCTGTCATTTTCTGCACACCTTGCACATCGAACGGGCTCTGGCATAGTCACTTTGACGTTGACGACACACCGAAGGCAGACCAGGATCATGCGACAACCGGGCTGCGGCGCCCCGCGGCGCGACCCGACCAAGGTCGCTACTCGGCCGTCCTTACCCGCACATTTCCGAGGTACTCGCCGCAAGTAGTTTCGATACAAGGAGTCGCACGTGGGCGCTGCACAGATCGTGTTCTTAATCGGCCTTGCCTCTCTGATCGTGGCCATGGCGCTCCGCAAGAACGTCATGATCCCCGCGGTACTGGCGACATTTGCGACTGCACTGGCGTACAGCGGCAGCGTCCCGAATGCCGTCATGTCGGTGTTCCGGGCCACCATCACTTCCGGCACCGCACTGTTCGAGATCTTCATCGTCATCGCCTCGGTGACCTCGATGCTCGCAGCGATGCGGGCGATCGGTTCCGATGAGGTGATGGTGCGCCCGGTCAGCCGGTGGATGGTCAATGGTCGCGTCGCGTACATCGTGCTGTTCGTCTTCACCTATTTTTTGTCGCTGTTCTTCTGGCCGACCCCGGCTTTGGCCCTGATCGGTGCGGTCCTACTTCCTGCCGCGATCAAGGTGGGTCTGCCACCGCTCGGAGCTGCGGTGGTTCTCGCTATCTCCGGCCAGGGGATGTCGATCGCCTCCGATTACGTGATTGGTCTCGCGCCGTCGATTTCCGCGAGCGGCGCGGGCGTTCCCGCCGACGACATCGCCGACCGTGCCCTGGTGATCTCATTGATCGTCGGTATCACCGCGGCAGTGCTCGCCTACTTCCTGACCGTCCGCCGCAGGATGCGTACGGAGGCAGTGCCGGGCACCGACCCCATCGGTGGAACTGTGCGTCCCTCAGGTGGTGTCGGTGGCACGCCTACCGGTTTCACGCCGGGCCCGCACGTCGCGGTTTCGCCCACGGCCACGGACGTGCTCGATGAGGAACTGCCCGGCTTCGAGGACGACGGAACGAGAATCACCGATCGTCCGACACTGACCCGTGTGTGGGCGATCGGCGTGCCCGCCGCGTTCATCGCCGTCCTGGCGTACATGTTGATCGGTCGTTTCACCGACCTCGTCCCCTGGGAGGACGGCGCGGGCGCGTCCCTGGTAGGAGGCATGGCAATCATCCTGATGGCGCTCGTGACCGTCACCTCACGACGCTCCGAGGCTCTCGAATTCTGCGCCACCCACTTCATCGATGGTCTGTCGTACGCATTCAAGGCAATGGGAATCATCCTTCCCGTGGCGGGTTTCGTGTACATCGGCATTCCCGACTATTCGGGCGCCATTCTCGGACTCGCCGACGACACCGCCGGTCCAGCCTTCCTTTTCGACACCGTAGAACGGGTGCAGCCATACATCCCCGACAACGGCGTATTCGTCGCGCTCAGCATGCTCTTCATCGGTATGGCGGTCGGTCTCGACGGTTCGGGGTGGGCCGGCTTACCCCTCACCGGTGGACTGGCTGCCGCACTGGCCCCGCAGTCCGGGATGGACACCGCTACATTGGCGGCCATCGCCCAGAACGGCGCCACGTGGACGGGTGGGGGAACCCTCGTGATCTGGTCATCGCTGGTGGTGGTCGCCGGATTCTGCCGGATACCGGTTGCCGAACTGGTCCGCCACCTCGTCGTCCCGGTGATGGCCGGACTGCTGTTGGCTACCGGAGCCGCCGTCGTCATCTGGTAGCGGCTCGCCGAACAAGGTTTCCGTACACAATCCCTGACATGGAAGGACACTACGAATGAGCTCGGTCCCGTTCCGCTACGACCCCGCCCGGTGCGCACTGGTCGTCATCGACATGCAGAACGATTTCTGCTCTCCCGACGGATCGCTGGCACAGAAGGGCTTCGACGTGGCCGCCCCGGTGGCGATGGCTCCGCGACTGGACCACCTCGTCGCGTCCGCGCGCACGGCCGGGGTCCAGGTGATCTTCGTGCGTACCCTGCACGACGAAACCACCGATACACCCCAGTGGCTCGGCCGCGTGGGTGAGGGACCGGACGCGTCACGCACCGGAATCACCTGCCGCACAGGAACGCCTGGGGCGGATTACTACGCCGCTGCTCCGCGGGAAGACGACGTGGTGATCACGAAGAATCGGTTCAGCGCATTCGTCGGCACCAACCTCGACCTCACCCTGCGTTCCCTCGGCATCGATTCCCTGCTTTTCACCGGCGTCGCCACCGAGGTGTGTGTCGAGTCGAGTCTGCGTAGCGCGTTGTTTCACGAATACTGGGTCTCGCTCGTCGAAGACTGCGCTGCCACCTACAGCCGAACAGCCCACGACGCTTCGGTGTCCGTCGTCGCACAGAACTTCGGCACCGTGATCACCGCCGAGAAGCTCGAGTCGTTCTGGACCGCACTACCAGGATCGTGAAGTGCTCCGGCGGCGACCCGCGATGTCGGCCGGCACGACACCCGCAGCGACGGCTGCCCCGACTCTCGAACCTCTCACGCAGCCCCATCACTCGACAGGCTCGGAATTGAAGCGGGTCAGGGGGTCCGGTGCCGAGGCGTCGAAACGGATCGACCACAACCTCGTGACCGTCGATCGTCGAGGTCAGTCGTTAGGGAAGCTCCGCACTCGCACTCGGGGACAGGGCCCAGGCTGACGATTAGTGGCTCGATCCCATCGGGCAGCGTTGCGGTCACCACGGCGGCCGAACCGGAAATGGTCAACATCGTGCTACCTGTTGGTTGCGGCGATCCCGTCGCGGAGTTGGCGCGATCTCAACCTAGGAAACGAAGGATTTGCCTAGCTGCGCGAATCTCGGCCCCGGTCAGCCCTTTCGGGCGACTGGGGCCGTTCCAACTTATGTGGAGCCAGATGGTTTGCTCTCAGCCCATCGAACGAGATCGATTCGGCCACCCGAGAATTACGTGTTTCGTGGTCGCATACATGGTGCTCCCAGGGCGTGGGCTGACAGACAGACAGCCGATGTTGGTGATCCGCACCGGCATCTACGCATGGTCAATGAATCAGACTTCGCGGGGGTCTTCGCATGAGTCAGCAGGAGAAGCAACGGCGACTGTGAGCTCAATCTCGACGGGCGCTCCGGACGGCAGAGCGTACACACCGATCGCACTGCGAACCGGCAGCGCGTCGAGTTCCAGGTATTCGACCAGCACGTCGGAAGCACCGTCGGCCACCGCGGACAACTCGCGGAAGTCCGGGGCACACGCGACGAAGACGCTCATGCGCAGGCATCGCGAGATCGCCGCCGTGCCGCCCACCGCCGCGGCGACGGCGTCGATCGCGTTTCTCGCCGCCAACCCGGCCGCCTCCCGGGCCAGCGGGATGTCCAGGTCTCGTCCGACGACACCGGTAACCGTGAGCACACCGTCGCGGCGTGGTGTCATCCCGGCGCTGTACGCGATCCCGTCGTGCACGACGGCGGAAATATAGCGGCCCTGGGGTCGTGGGGCTGTGGGGACGGATTCCAGCTCAGACACCGAGTGCGATTCCTTCCTGGCGGGGATCGGCGGCGCCGGACAGCAGGCCGCGCGCCGCGTCGAGGGAGATGATCTGCGCGCTCCCACCGGCGGCCCACGGACCCTGCAGTGCGACGCCGTGACCCAGGTGCTCCAACTCCGTGCGCACCTCCTCCGGAATGCGGGATTCGCACCGCAGTTCCGCGGGGCGACCGACCACATCGGCGTCGCTGCCGGGGAAGACCGTGAAGCGAGGTGCCGCGACGGCCTCCGCCGGGTCGAGTCCGTGATCGAGCAGGTGTGAGATCAGTTGCATGTTCCATTGCACCTGCCCGTCCCCGCCCGGGGTGTTTCCGACGTGCAGGAGATTCCCGGACGTATCGGTGATCACCCACGCGTTGAGGGTGTGCAGCGGTTTACGCCGCGGCGCCGCGGCATTGGGATGCCCCGGGATCAGATAGGCCCCGCGGCCGAATCGGTTGTTCAGCACCACTCCGCTGCCGGGGACGGTCATCTTGGCGCCGAACGTGAAGGCGAGCGAGTGGATGAAACTGACCGCGCGGCCGTCGGAGTCCACCGCGACGGTCGAGGTGGTGTCACCGGCGCCCACGCTGAAGGCGCCCGACGACGCCCGGCGGCCGTCCAGCCGGTCTCTCGCCGCCCCGATCGCGACCGGCTCGAGCACGGCCTTCCACCCGTCGTTGCCGGCGCCGCAGGTCGCGAACCGATCCTCGAAGGACATACGGGCCGCTCGCGCCATGCGATCGACGGCCGGAGCGGTGAGCCACGGGGAGAAGCCGACGACGCCGTCGTTCAGCGCCGCCTGCTGCAGCACCATCCATCCGGGGGTGGGCAGGGGCGTCTGGTGAACGACCGCGCCGGCGTAGTGCCCGCTGATCGCGGACTCCCGTCGCACGTCGGCGCCTGCCGACCACTCGTCACCGCCGAACGGCGCCCCACCGGCGCGGAGCGCGTCGACCGCCTGCTGAGCGAACGGGCCGGTGTAGAAACTGTGCACGTCGCGCGCCAGTGCCTCGATGGTCCGGGCCAGGTCGCGCTGCGGCAGCCGCTCCCCTACCTGCGGCAACCGGCCGTCCGGGAGGTACACCGCACGCAGTCCGGGGTCGGCGGCGATCGCGGTCTGCGCTTCTCTCACGTCGTCACGCGTCTTGGCCGAGCAGGGAAGCCCCTTCTCCGCCGCGCACACCGCCGGTGCCCAGAGGTCCGTCAGCGAGCGGGTGGCACCACCCGCGTGCAACGCGCCGAGGGCCGCCGGCGCTCCGGGAACCGCCACCGCCAGCGCCCCGTCAAGGGGAATTGACCGCAGACCACGTTCGGTGTAGAAGTCCACGTCACCGCCGTCGGGCCCGAAACCGCTGCCCCCGACCGTCCACACCGATCCGTCCGGTTCGCGGACGACGGCGAACGCGTCACCGCCGATCCCGCACTGTCCCGGCAACGTCAGCCAGGTCACCGCGGCCATGGCCAGCGTCGCGTCGATGGCGTTGCCGCCGTCGGCCAGAACGCGTGCACCTACCGTGCTCGCCGCGGGATGACTGGACGAGACCATGCCGTCGGCGGAGAGAGTGGACGGTCGGGGGTTCACTTCATGCACCCCCGTGCGGCCCGCCGGCGCGGGATGGAGCTGGTGTCGTCGGGGTCGATGCCGACGAAGATTTCGCCGTCACGTTCTTCGACCGGGTAGGTCTTGATGGCCACCGTCGCAGGCGGGCACACCGGTTCCCCGGTCTCGAGATCGAATACACTTCCGTGGCAGGAGCATCCGATGCCGTCGTCGACGAGTTTCCCGGACGAGAGCAGGCAGTCCAGGTGTGTGCAGTAGTTGGACGTGGCGTAGGCCTTCCCGTTCAGGCGGGCCACCGCGAATTCGTGTTCACCGGCGAAGAAGCGGCGCACGATGCCTTCGGAAACCTGTCCGGAGCGCGCAACGCGAGTGAATTCCATGGTCTTCTCCCTCTGTCGACAGGTAGGTCTCAGGCCGAAGGGCTGAGGTAGACGGTCTTTTCGGCTTGGTAGAACTGCATCATCGAGTCACCCGCCTGTTCCTTGTGGGTCTGCGTGCTCGAGGCCTTGAATCCGCCGAACGGGGCGTTCATGCTCATGCCGGTGGTGGGCTGGTTGATCTTCACCAGGCCCGATTCGGAACGGCCCGCGAACGCGAGTGCCTTGGTCACGTCGTTGGTGACGATTCCCGCGCTGAGCCCGAATTCGGTGTCGTTCGCGAGCGCGACTGCCTCGTCGAAGCCGGACGCCCGCAGGAAGACCAGCAGTGGTCCGAACACTTCTTCCGTGACCACCCGCATGTCAGGGCTGCCACCGGCGAACACGGTCGGGACGGCGAAATAGCCGTTCCCCCTGTCGAGACTTGCTCCGCCGCAGACCAGTTCGGCTCCTTCATCGCGGCCGATCTGCACGTACTCGAGGAACTTGGCGAGCTGCCCCGCGCTCGCGAGAGCCCCCATCCCCACACCCGGGTCGGAACCCGGACCGACGGTGATCCCTTTCGCAAGCTCCACTACGCGGTCCAGCAACCGGTCGTGGATCGCGTCCACCGCGATCACCCGGCTGGTGCCGGTGCACGCCTGCCCGGACAAACCGAAGGCGCCCTTGACGATCAGTGCGGCCGCCTTGTCCACGTCGGCGTCGCCCAGGACCACGACGGGGTTCTTGCCGCCCATCTCGAGTTGGCTGCGGCGGGACGGACCCACTGCCGCGTGGATCGCGCGGCCCACCTGGGTGGAGCCCGTGAACGTCACCGCATCTACACGCTCGTCCGCCGCGACCGCGGCACCGGCACGACCGGAACCCTGGACCAGGGCGAGGGCCCCGGCCGGAAGTCCCCCGGCGAGGAGTGCCTCGACCAGCCGCTGTCCCATTAACGGCGTGAGCTCGGAGGGTTTGAACACCACGACATTTCCGGCGGCCAGCGCCGGTCCGAGTTTGCGCGACGGAATGTTGAGTGGGAAGTTCCAGGGGGTGATGGCCCCGACAATTCCGACGGGTTCGCGCAGGGTGATGACGAGTCCCTCCCCCGGGGTGGGGTACGTGCTGCCGGTGGTGCGTAGCGCCTCACCCGCGTAGAAGCGCAGGTTCATCGGCGTGCGACCGACTTCCATGGTCGCCTCCGCGCGGGTCTTGCCCTCCTCTCGGACGAGTTCGTCGACGAGTTCACTTGTGCGCGCCTCCAGGTGCGCGGCCGCGGCCTCCAGGATCGCCGCGCGGCGTTCCGGGGGCGTCGTGGCCCACTGCGGCGCCACCTTGGCCAGCGCGCTGACGGCGGCATCCACGTCGGCCGCGGTCGAATCCGGGAACACGCCGATCACGTCGTCGTGGTCGGCGGGGTTGCGCCGCTCGAACGTCACTCCGGAAGATGACGGGACCCACTGCCCGTCAATGAAATTGAGTCCCTCGATCATGACACCGTCACCAATTCCTCGTCGTCCTCGTCCATCAGGTCGAACAGATCGACGTCCTCGTCCGCCAGCCGGGCAGGCGCGATCGACCGGCCGATCAGTTCTCTGGCCGCGCTGATCTCGTCGCCGCGGTCGAGCGTGAAGGCGCCGCGCACGACACCGCTGTCCAGATAGAAGGCGGTGAACTCGCCGTCGTCGGCGCTGCCGCGAAACACCAGGTCGGTGTAGCGGGCCGCGCCGGTGAACTGGATGTTCTTGCCGAACTGATCGGACCAGAACCAGTGCGCGGGGTCCACCACCCCGACACGTCCGAGCATGAGGTTCGCGGTCGCCGCCCCCTGCTTGCTCGCGTTGTCGAAGTGTTCGACGCGAACGTGCCTGCCTGCCGCGTCGGAGAATCGCGCTGCCACATCGCCGGCGGCGTAGACGTGTGGAATCGACGTCCGCCCCTGCGCGTCCACGAGGATTCCGCCGTCGACGGCCAGACCGGAGGCCTGCGCGACCTCGACGTTGGGGACGATCCCGATGCCCACCACCACGACGTCGGCCGAAATCACCTCGCCGCCCTCGAGGGCGATGAGCACGCCGTCCGGCCTGGTCGTCACGGTGTCGACCCGGACGCCGCCGCGGACGGTGACTCCGTTCTCCCGCTGCAATCGAGTGCAGACGTCGCCCATCTCGGTTCCGAGGATTCGGGCGAGGGGCACCGGGTCCGCTTCGAGAACGGTCACCTCGGCGCCCAGGGCTGTTGCAGTGGCGGCAATTTCGAGCCCGACGAAGCCTCCACCGATCAGCACCAGACCGACGCCGGGACGAAGGTCGGCGGCGAGCCGTTCGGCGTCGTCGATCGTCCGCAGGTAGTGCACTCGTTCGGGCGCAGGCCCGTTCACCGGCATCGTGCGCGGTCTGCCGCCGGTCGCGATCAGTACCGCGTCGGCCGCGATGTTTCGCCCGTCGGACAATTCGACCGATCCGCCGCTCGCGTCGATCCGGGTAACCGTCGTGCCGGTGAGGAGTTCGACGTTCTGCTTGTCGCGCCACGCGTCGGGAAGCAGCATCAACGACTCGCGATCCTCCTGCCCGGCAAGGAATTCCTTGGACAGCGGTGGCCGCTGATACGGCGCGTGCGGCTCGTCGCCGACGAGGAGGATCCTGCCGTCGAATCCTCGGCGTCGCAGGGTGCGCGCCGCGACGGCGGCGGTCTGTCCGGCGCCGATGGTGACGATGGTGTTCAACGTCATGGGGTCGCTCGCTCTCTCAGTCGACTTCGGCCGGCGAAGTCGCGGTCTCGGCGTAATCGGGGCTGCGGGTGAGATCCACGTAGACGACGTCGTCCTCGACCTTCACCGCGTAGGTCGGCTGGCACAGGTCCTGGTCTTCCTCGTAGCCGGTGTCGAGGTCGAACGCCCATTGGTGACCTGGGCAGATGACCCGCCCGTGCAGCAGGGTGCCTTTCGCCAGTGACCGATCCTGATGGATGCACAGATCACGAAAGGCGTAGATCCGGTCGTCGGCCTGGAACAGGGCGACCGCGGTGTCCCCGACCTCGACGCGAAGCTTCCGGCGGCGGCCGAGCTCACGCACGGTGACCAGCCGGGTCCAGTTCGTCTCCATCGTTCTCTCCTGTCGGGCGAGATGCCTGCGTCGGGAGGGGTCCGATGCGCGGACCCCTCCCTTCGCACGGTCAGGCGGTCGCGAGCTCGAGGTCGGTTGCCACGTACGTGTCGTAGAGCCCCTTCGTGTACGAGAAGCGCATCTCGGCGCCCCACTGCACAAGTTGCAGGCATCGCTGTTGCAACTGCGGGGTATCCGCGTGGTCGAGCACGATCTGGTATCCACGCTCACCGTGCACGACGTCCGACGTGATGTGCAGGTCGAAGAATTCGATCTCGTCCTCGGTGAACCCGTACACCTCACGCAGAGGAACGATCTGCTTCTTGTAGATGCTCGGCACCTGCGACTCGAGTCCGACGACGAGTGCGGCGGTGGCCACGACGAAGTGCTCACGCTGCGACACCGCGTAGCACCAGGACTGCAGACCGCGGGTGATCGCGTTCATGTTCGACGGATCCTCGACGCGTTCCTTCGTGGTGCCGCACGCCTCGGCGAACTTGATGAGGAGGTCGGTGTGCCGAATGTCGGCCAGTTCCTCCTCGTACATGTTCTGGAGGGTGAAATCCTTTGCATTGGTGAAGGTGTCGGGGGTGTTCGAGTAGATGTTCGCGAGGTAGTCGGCGAAGGGTCCGACGTAGTGGTAGTGGTTCTCCGCCCACCGCGCGAAATGGTGCTTCTCGAGCTTGCCCTCGGCCCACGCCTTGCTGAACGACGCGTTCTTCGCCTCGCGGCCCTTGATCGCGTTCTCCAGAGCTGCGCGGAAATCGTCCCTGCCTAGAAGTTCGGTCATGATGTGCCTCGTCTTCCTCGAGTATGAGATTGGTTGGGGATGCTCCGACTGGAGTGAATTCGACGTTATCGACTCGCGGTCTGCCCGACCACGGTCGAAGTGACTGCGTTGGAGCGGTTTCGATGTGCACGTTGTCGGCACGTCGTGACCGTCAGCTGGTTACTGCGGCGAGGGCTTCGAACTCGGCCAGCATCGCTGCTCCGACCTCCTTGTCCTGCTTGCCGTTTCCGCCGCTGATACCGACGCCGCCGACGATCTGGCCGTCGAAGACGAGGGGAAATCCGCCGACGAACACCGCGAACTTGCCCGGCAGCATCTGGCTGATGCCGAATGCCTCGTTTCCGGGCAACGCGGGACCGTCGGGGGCCTCGTTGAAGAGGTGCGTGGCCCGCTCGTGACCGGCGGCGGTGAACGCTTTGGCGATCGCGATGTCGACGCCGGTCAGGCGCGCACCGGGCAGCCGGTGCAAGGCCAGCACGTTGCCGCCGTCGTCGCAGACGCACAGGGTCTGCTTGACGCCGATTTCCTCGGCCTTCGCGCGTCCCGCGGCGAGCAGTGGGAGTGCGTCGTCGAGGGTGATTCGGTGAACCTGATGCATTGTCTTCTCCGTTGCGTATTCGGGAGGAAGTGATGCACCGATTTCTATCACCGGCACAGCCGGAGGAACCATGGTCAAACTATCCGGCATTTTCGGCGAAATCAGGGCATAGTGCATAGGAAGTGCGGGCACGCGCTCCGCCATACTGCACTTTTCGACCACCCGAGGAGGGTCCGTAGTGGACGACACCACGACACCGAACGCGGAGGACGAGCGACTGTCGTTACGCGGCCTGCTGGAAGAACCCCTGCTCGCGTCGGCCCGGCTGCTGTCCGGCACGGACGCCCTGCGCGGCCCGGTGACGTGGTGCCTGCCGTGGGGTGAGGTGATGAGCCGGCCCGACTCGCTCGCCGAGGTCGCTGTGTACACCCGGCCCGAAACCCTCTCCGCGCACGGACGTGAACTCGAGTCGCTGGTGGCGCGGGGAGCCGGGGTCCTTCTCGTCGACGGGTCGGCGCCCGCGGGCACGGTCTGGCCGACCGGACTCACGGTCGTGGAGCTGGGTTTTCCCGTCGGGTTCACCGCGCTCAACCGGCTCCTCGCCGAGCGCGCTCTCACCCAGGAAGCGCACGTGATGCGCTATGCCCTCACCGTGCACCAGTCGCTCGCGGGGTTGCTGCACCGCGGAGCGGGTCTGCCGATGCTGATCCGCGAGGTCGCGACGCTGACCTCGGACGTCGCCGTCGCCCTGGACGTCCGGGGACGCCTCCTCGCGCACGCGGGACTTCCGGACGTCGAGGACGCGGGCACCGTCGCCCTGCTGGAGGCTCTCGCGGGCGCCCTGCCGCGCCTCGAGGAATCGCCACCGGCACGGATGCACAACGTGCACGTGTTCCGCCTGGAGCATCCGGAGGGACTGTTCGCGCCCACGACGGCAGTCGCCGGGGCCATGCAACTCGCCGGCCGCTACGAGGGCTGGATCGTGGTCGTCGTCCCCGGGGCGAACCCCCGCAGACACGACATCGCGCAGCACCGGGTGGTCGTCGAACAGGCCGGGACGATCATCGGCACCGAGATGCTCCGGCAGCGGAGCGTGGACGAGGCCGAGGAGCGGGCGCGCGGCGACTTCGTCCAGGCCCTTGTGCACGGCAACTTCGCCAACGACCACGACCTGCGCACCCGGGCCGCGCTGCACGAGATCGATCTGGACCTGCACTACATCGTGTTCGTCGCTCCCGGTCTCGTCGACCGCGCCTCGGGACGGCCCGGCGCGAGCATGGTCCGGCTGGCACGGTACGCCGCCGGCGTCCTGCCGCGTCCGGGCGTACGTTCGCACGTCACCGTCATCGGCGACGTGCTCGTGGTGATTCGATCGCTGAGTTCCGTCGACGCGCCCGGTGTCGAATCCGAGATCAGCGAGTACGCGCACGCCATGTCGCTCGATCTCGAAACCCGTTTGGGTCAGCGGATTCCGGTGGCCCACGGACGTCCCGCGGCGGGCGCCCGCGATATCGGGGAAAGCTACCGTGAGGCCCGGATCACCCTGGGCATCGCCCAGCGGCTCGGGTTGTCCGGTTCGGTGGCCTACAACGACCTTCGCGGGTTCAGTGTGCTCGCCCGCGCCACCGACACCGACGAGAGCCGACGGCTCATCCGTGACGTCCTCGGCCCCCTTCGGGCGTCGAATTCACACGCCGACACCGAGGAGTTGCTGTTCGCCTACCTCGAGGAGGGCGGCAACATCAATGCGGCCGCGCGGCGCCTCCGGATCCACCGGAACACGATGATCGCCAAGCTCGATCGCACGTCACGGCTCATCGGCATGGACATCCGGGAACCCGAGAACCAGTTCACGCTGTGGCTGGCTCTCCGTCTCGATCTGCTCTCCCAGGTGCAGGACACCGTCAACCACGAGATCGTGACCCGCTAGCCCTCAGACGGCCCCCCGGGTTCTCGCCTGCGAACGTCCCGGCCAATCCGGCGAGCACGACGAGTGCCGCCACGGCGAACAGCAGTCCGTACGGATCGGCCGCCAGGTGCGCCGCCACGCCCACCCAGGCGGCACCCACGGCGGAGCCACCGAAGCGGATGAGGTTGAACAGTCCCAGACCGGTTCCGACGGCCCCCGCGGGCGATCGGGTCGAACCGGCCGCGGCGGGCGTCTGGACCATGCCGATCCCCACTCCGGCGACGACGAGCACGGCGCCGACGGCGACCGGGTTCCGGATGTCGGCGGACAACGTGATCGACAGTGCCACTTGACTACTGATCAAGACCGCCAGACCGGTTCGCATCACCACCCGGGCCCCGATCCTGTCGACGAGACGCCCGACGACGGGCGCCACGCACGTCATGACGACCGGTAGCACGAAGAGCATCAGCCCCGCCTGTGTGGTTGAACTGCCCGAACCCGTCAGGTAGAGCGGAAGCGCGAGCAGCAGGGCCCCCAGCGCGAACATCTGGGTGAATGCAGCGAGTGCACTACGCAGGAACCGCGATTCGATCACCAGGTCGATGGGCACGAACGGGTTCGCCGCCCGCCGGCAATGGAGCACGAACCCGGCCATGACGACGACTCCGCCGCCGATGGTCGCGATGCTGACCCAGGCGGGCACCTGCTCCATCGAGACGGTCGTGAGGCCGAGGATCAGCAGGGCCGCGCCGAGCGTGACGGTGGACGCTCCGATCACATCGAGTCGCATCTTCTTGCCGGGGTAGCACGGGATGTAGCGGAGGGTTGCGGCGAACCCGATCAGGGCAACCGGCACCAGTGGCACGAACGCCCACCGCCAGCCCCACAAGTCGCTGACGATTCCGCCCATGGACGGGCCGACGGCCTGCCCGATCCCGTTCACCGCAGCCCAGGCGCCGACGGCGCGCGCCCGCCGTGCGGGCCCGAACAGCCACGCGATCAAGCCCATGACCGCGGGCGCGAACGCTGCCGCGGCGATGCCGCCGAGCGACCGCCACATCACGAGCACGGGCAGGGACGGCGCGAGCGCCGCGCCGAGTGAGCAGACCGCGGTTCCCAGCAGGGCCGCGCAGTACACGCGCCTGCGCCCGAACCTGTCCCCGATCCACCCGGCCAGTGGCATCGTCGCCGCGAAGGTGAGGAGGAATCCGACGACGACGAAGATGCCGCTGCCGAGACCGGCGTCGAAGTCGGTGAGGATCGCGTTCAACGGGACGTTGACGATGTTGTTGCTGACCGTGCCGACGAACGTTCCGGCGAGCAGCGCCGCCAGCGCGGGCGACGTGCCGGGTCCGCGTTCGTCACCCGCGGTTGCACTCTGAGCCTGACCGACCGCCGTGTTCATAGAGTCCACTTCCGAGAATTCGCGTTTCGGCGATGCCAGTTCCCGCCGGATACCCATGCCGCATTGCGCCCGTCAATTTTGGATAGGCAAGCCTAATTATTAACACGGGATTCCGTGAAACGGCTTCTGCCGAGCATTCCTTTACTTACGCGTGACAACAAGCAATCCCGGAGAAAAATGCCGGGCACAATGCACAAATACGCTGGTTACCGATGTGCACTCTGGACGTTGACCCTGGAAAACGCCCCGCGCAGTATCACTGCATTGTGACTAGTGCCACTAGTCTGTACCTATTTCGAAGGGGCGCACCGTGGATGTAAGTCTCACCGCCGCACATTGGGTGTATCTCGGAGGAATCATCGTCATCCTCGGGACGATGCTCATGCGGAAGAACATCGTCGTCCCCGCCGTCATCGGCACGTTCCTGACCGCCTTCGTTTTCTCCGACAGCCTCGTCACCGGTCTCGCGTCGATCTTCAATGCGAGCCTCGTCGCCGCCCGCGAGCTGTTCAACATCTTTCTCATCATCGCGTTGGTGACAGCGATGCTCGGCGCCCTCCGGCAGATGGGGGCCGACCGGCTGATGGTCGCCCCGTTCCGGCGAGTCATGCGCGGCGGCACCAGTAGCTTCATCGTCCTGGCCGTCGTCACCTACACGATCTCGCTGTTCTTCTGGCCCACCCCCGCGGTTCCGTTGATCGGAGCCGTCCTCATCCCCGTCGCCATCCGCGCGGGACTTCCGCCGATGGCGGTCGGCATGGCGATCGCCATCTGCGGGCAGGGCATGGCACTGTCCTCGGACTACATCATCAAGGTGGCGCCGGGCCTGTCGGCGAAGTCGGCAGGTGTCGATCCGGACGTCGTCGCGGACCGCGCCCTGGTGATGTCCCTGATCGTTGGTTTCACCGCTCTCCTCATCGCCTACTTCACGCAGCGCAGGCACATGCGCCGGCCCGCACCGGAACTGCTCACCGACTGGGAGTCACGCGCGGAGAGCGACTTCGGCAAGCCCGGCGATGACGCCCCCGACGGCGGTTCGGCACCCACCGGTGGTCGCGCGATCGGTCGCGCACCGGCCGAAGCGGCGACGAGTGCCACCGCCGGCACAGTCACGACCGCCACGCCCGCTCCCCCAACCTCGACTGCCGTGCTCGCCGAACCCGTCACGGCCTCCGCCCGCCAGGTCATCGACGACACGTTCCAGAGTATCCGCGCCGCAAAGACTTTCGCAGTACTCGTGCCCACCGCGTACCTGGCATTCATCGTCTACCTCATGGTCGGAAAGTTCACCGACCTGGTGCCCGACCTCAAGGGCGGCGACGCGGCGGCAATGGTCGGCGGTATCGCCGCGCTCATCCTGTTCGCCGCTGCCGCGACCAACGACAAGAAGGGCTTCCTCGAGACGACGTCCGAGCATCTGATCGACGGCCTGGTCTTCGCGTTCAAGGCGATGGGCATCGTGATCCCGATCGCCGGATTCTTCTTCATCGGCAACGGTGACTTCTCCGCCGCCATTCTCGGGCTTCCCGCGGACGTGACCGGTCCGACGCTGCTCTTCGACCTGGTGAACGCCGCGCAGTCCCACCTTCCGCAGAACGCGTTCGTGACGTCGTTCGGCATTCTCGCCATCGGAATGATCGCGGGTCTCGAGGGTTCCGGATTCACGGGGCTGCCGCTGACCGGGTCGCTCGCGGGCGCGCTCGGTCCTGCTGTCGGAATGGATCCCGCAACCCTGGCGGCGATCGGTCAGATGGGGAACATCTGGTCCGGCGGCGGCACGCTCGTCGCCTGGTCGTCGTTGATCGCGGTCGCCGGTTTCGCCCGGGTTCCCGTCCTCGAACTCGCCCGGAAATGTTTCGTGCCCGTGGTGTCGGGCCTGGTGCTGTCCACCGCGCTCTCCGTACTGATCTTCTGACGGCACGCCGACCTCGGTGGGCGATTCCCACCGAGGTCACGCGCGCAGTCGATCCGCATTCTCGAGGATCGCGGCACGCAGCGCCTGCTCCGGTTCGCTGAGAACACTCCGGCGGGCCTCCAGCACGAATTCGACGTCAACCGTCGGCCCCCACTCGTCGCGAGAGCGCATGCGCACCGGCGTCAGCCCCGCGGGTGGCAGCGTCTCGGCATGAAACACGACGCCGAGACCCGCAAGACACGCGGCCCGCAACCCGTTCAAACTGTCCGTCACACAGGCCACCCGCGCACCGCGCCCGGATTTCTCCAGGACGTCGAGCGCCGCTTCCCTCGTGATCGACGGCGGCGGGTACGTCACCAACGGCACCGGACCCTCCGTGTCCGGAACGAAGTCGGGTGCGGCGAAGAACCCCAACCGGTCGGTCCACACCAATTCGCCGTGCCGGTCTCCTCTGCGACGCTTCCCGAACACCAGGTCCAGCCGGCCTTCGTGCAGTTGCCGGAACAACACTTCGCTCAACGCCACCGTGAGTTCGAGATCCACGAGCGGATGGCTCCGGCGGAATTCGCCCAGAATTCGAGGAAGCTCGTGCAGAACCAGATCTTCGGATGCCCCGAACCGGACGCGTCCCCGCACACCGGATTGCGTGAAGTAGCGCTCGGCGTCCGAGTGCCGCTCGAGTATCGAGGTCGCGAAACCCACCATGACGGAGCCGTCCGCGGTCAGCTCGACCGAGTGCGTATCCCGCAGAAACAGGCGGCGCCCGGCCGCCAGTTCGAGCTTTCCCACATGCTGACTAACCGTGGACTGTCGCAGGCTCAGTCGCCGGGCCGCGGCGGTGAAACTTCGGGTGCGCGCGACAGCGAGAAAGCTCCGCAGATGAACCGGATCGAACATCTCCCATTGTTATCACGATTCAGCATTACAGTAAACGCGCCTATCGTCTTTCGAAATATCCGTACGTTCCTTACGGTCAAACCATGCTGACGAAGATCCCCCTGCTCAGAAGACTCGACCCCTTCATTCTCGGCATCCTGATCACCGTCGGGATCGCCAGCCTGATACCCGCCGACGGTACGGCCTTGACCGCATTCACCTGGGCCACGAAAGTGGCCGTCGGAATCCTTTTCTTCCTTTACGGCACCAGACTGTCCACGCAGGAGGCGCTACACGGTCTGCGTCACTGGCGCCTCCACCTCACCATCCTCGCGGCGACGTTCGTCATCTTCCCGCTACTCGGAATCGCTGCGCGCGTGCTGGTCCCGACGATCCTGACCCAACCGCTGTACCTCGGCCTCCTCTACGTCTGTCTCCTGCCGTCGACGGTGCAGTCGTCCATCGCCTTCGTGTCGATCGCCCGAGGCAATGTGCCCGGCGCGATCGTCAGTGCCTCGTTCTCCAACATCCTCGGCATCTTCGTCACACCGCTCCTCGTGGCATTGCTGATGACGAGCGAGGAGGCTGGATTCGACGGGTCCTCCGCGATCGGCATCCTCGTCATGCTCCTGCTGCCGTTCATCGCCGGCCAGGCCGTGCGACGATGGATCGGCTCCTGGGTGACGAAGCACGGCGCACCGCTCAAGCTCGTCGACCGGGGATCGATCCTATTGGTCGTCTACGTCGCATTCAGTGAGGGAATGAACGAGGGTATTTGGGGCACGCTCTCCGTCGGCCGACTCCTCTGCCTGCTCGCGGCGTGTGCGACGCTGCTCGCGATCGTCTTGTCCGTCACCTGGTTCGGTTCGAAGCGCCTCGGTTTCGACCGGGCCGATCAGATCACGATCACGTTATGCGGCTCGAAGAAGAGCCTCGCCACCGGTCTCCCGATGGCGACCATCTTGTTCGCCGGTCAGCCGATCGGACTGATCGTGCTGCCACTCATGCTGTTTCATCAACTGCAGTTACTGGTGTGCGCATGGATGGCAGGCCGACTGGCACGCCGCACTGCTGTCAACGAGAAAGAACTCGCGACCAGCCACTCTCGTGCTCCCAGGAACGGTCCCAAAAGTCCGGAAGCTGCAGTTTGACCGCGATAGCCTCGCCGCAGGTCGCATTCGGTCCTGCGGCGAGGCACCTCTCGGTGTAGCTGGACCTGTACCAATCCGACCAAGCAGGACGAAGGGAATCAACTTTCGGACCGTGGACCCCGACGACCACCCGACCGCGTCGGGCGAGCGCTCATTGCCGAGCACCGAAACCGCGCCCGAAACACCCAACCCGAATCCGCTCCGGCCGGCGCGTCCGAACATGCACGATCGAGACTAGCCGGCACCACCCAGCCGAGCGCCGACTCCCGCTACGATCTCTCGCCCGCCGAGCATCGCCGCTCCCAGCCGCCCGACGGGTGGGTGGCGGCATAGATGCAGTAGCGGCGGGGCCCGGGACGGACAGCAGCACCCATCCTCAGCGCAGGCGCTAACGGTCAAAGTCAGTGTTTCGGAGTGTCTGACAGGCCCGATGATATCCGGTGATCCCGTGGCTGTGTCTGGGCACCCGGAGGGGAATCACTGTCATGAGCACATCCGAGGACATCCCGCCGCCACCGGAGGTCGTCATCGCCCATTCAAACCTGTGCGGCTTCTTCGAGGCCGACGCGGCGCATCCGGCGGCCCGGCCTCGAAGATCGACTACTACCGCTCGCTCATCTTCTCGAGCATGTGGTCGAGGACCCGGCCGTGTTCCTCCTGTGGACTGAACAAGATGACCTCCGCGTCTTGACCGACTCTGACCGTGTGGCCGGGCGGCCAGTAGAACAGGTCACCGCCGACGACAGGTTCCTGGGAGCCGTCTGCATAAGTAACCGTAAGCTCACCGGCCAACAGGTATCCCCAGTGCGGAGCCTGCCAAAGATCTCCTTCGAGTCCGTGAAGAAGCGGTGAGATGTCCGTGCCGGCGCCGAGGGAGAAGTACTCGCCGCTGATCATTCCGTACCCGCTCGCGTCGCCGAAATTCAGCAGCTGCCGTGCTACGGCGCCTGGTGCGTCGATTTTGGCGGGTACCTCCTGCTTGGCTATGTGCATGGTGTGCTCCTTCGTCCTCACCGGCGCTGTTGCTCCTGGTGGCAGCCCGGGTCTTGCCCCAGCCAGCTTGACATCGATCTGCACCCGGCGTGCGGCTATCAGGACAGGGCCGAGTCATTATCGCTCAGCTGGACGCGTCCCTGCGCCGGTGTGACGTGGGCGTTCGAGCGCTTTCGCCGCACACCTTCGGCCCGCGAGGAGCCCGTCCGGATATTCGAGAGTCGTGTACCGGCCCGAGAAGTCCCAACCGTCGTATCAGCTGCGACGTCACGGTACTCGAGGGGAATCAAGTCACGCCGCAACGACAGCGGCCGCAATCCAGGACGCTCTCCCTGCGTCTGCTGTCCAAGTCATCAATGACTGCAGCATTCAGGGCCGGGCCGCGGCTATCCTGACGTCCGAAGGCAATCGGCGATGGCGACTGAGCTCGGCTTCCCGCGTAGAAGATGCCCTAGGCGTGATCGCCGCCGACGCTATCAGCATCATCGCAGGCGAACGAGACGGAAAATTGGCCTTGTGCGCATCGCCAACCTGCCAAGCCGCCTTCTTCGACACCAGCCGAAGTCGCACCCGCAAGTAGTGTGACATGAACACGTGCGGGAATCGTGAGAAGAAAGCGCGCTTCAATGCCAAACAGCGCAAGAACTTCCACTCGGCAAAGTAACCGTCACCCTCGGCACATCCAGATGGGCCCCACGTCTGCGACACATCTAGTGGACATGGACAGAGGGAGCCGATTCTCGGGCGGTCCGGCGGTATTCCATGAATCGATCGATCACCGGGTGGTCACAGGCTGCGGTGGCGACGCGAAGGTGTCGACGCCCGTGGCGGGGACGCTTGTCCGCCGTTGCCGCACCGCACTACCTTTGCCGTTGTGGACCTCTTCTCACATTCTTGGGCAGCGTTGCGCACGGCAGTCGCCGAACTTCCGGACGAGGACTTCGCACATCCTTCCGGCTGCACCGGCTGGCTCGTGCGGGACTTGGTGTGCCACCTGATCATTGACGCTCAGGACGTCCTGATCACCCTCGCGACTCCCAGCGACTCGGAACCTACCCGCAACGCGGTGACCTACTGGGACCTCGCCCAAACACCGCCAAGCGGCGACGACCCACTCGACTCCTTGATCGTCCGGCTCGCCGCCGCGTACCAGGAGCCGCGGCTGCTGCAGTTCCACCTCGACGATGTTGGCTCCGCCGCCGGCCGCGCCGCCGAACTCGCCGACCCAGACCTGCGGGTCAGCACCCGCGATCAGGTCCTCCTCGCCGGCGACTACCTCACCGCGTACGTCCTGGAGTGGACGCTGCACCACCTCGACCTCATCGCACACCTCCCGGACGCTGCGCAGCCGCCCATCGAGGGACTTGCCCAATCCCGCCACATGTTGGAGAAAATCGCCGGCACCACCTTCCCCACGTCGTTCTCCGACAGGGACGCGCTGCTGGTCGGCACCGGACGGCGGGCCCCGACCGACGCGGAGAAGGCCGAACTGGGCGAGCTCACCGCGACACTGCCGCTAGTCCTCCGATAATTGCCTACCAGCGCGGCGGCGCGGTCGGTCCAGGGCACTCGTCAGGCTTGCCCGGCGCGACGACGACACTCGTGCTTTTTTGCACGTCCCTGACCGCGACCTCACAGGAACGGCACCAGAAGCGGTCAACGATTCCCCACCGGACGGATCAGAGCCTCATAGATGCCACAGACTGTATTGATGCAGACGTCATTCTTCGATGCCCTCGACAGTCTCGTCTCCTCGGCCGAGGTGCGGATAGATCGACCGAAAGGCACTGCTCACCCGAGGTATCCTGCCGTCACCTACCCACTGGACTATGGCTACCTGATCGGCACCACAGCAGCCGATGGCGCGGGCGTCGATATTTTCCGTGGTACGGATTCGACCACCGGCATCACCGCGGTCGCGCTCACCGTTGACGCGATGAAACGCGACGTAGAAGTGAAAATACTGGTGAGCTGCTCGCTCACCGAGATCGACCGAGTCGCCGAGTTTCTCACCGGCAGCCTTCGTCTCGGTGCCACGATCGTCCACCGGTAGCTCGCGCCGATCAGGGTTCAGCGGTGCGCCCCGCGTGGTCCGAATCCGTGTCGATAGATGTGCGAGTGCACCACAAGTGCGGGAAGCTCGTCGATCACCGCGTCGCGAGGGTTTGCCGAAGGCCGCCGAGCTTCGTTGCATCGAACAGGCCGGATAGAGGGATGCGCCAGGCCGTGAGCCACACGGGCGGCCAGATCGCTCAAGTGCCCGGTGTCCGTAGCAAGCGGGCTGACGGTCGACATCCCTCTATCCGGTGGAATCGCTTACCCCGGACTCGATATGGTCGGCCGACCGGCTACTGGCTGTGCCAATGTGCGGGAGCAGAAATACCGGTCGGCAAACGCGTTTCGCCGCTACCTCGGGCGGCGTTGATTTGGGGTTGGGTGACGTACAACGCGGCCGACAAATCGGCGCCCTCCAACCTGGCATCACGAAGATCCGCTCCGAGCAGATCAACCGCGGTGAGGTCGCTTTCCCTCAGGTCTGCGGCAATCAGACAGGCTCCGCGTAGGTCCGCGCCGCACAATCTGCGTGCGCGCAAATTCTTACCGACAAGGTCCGCCCCGGGGCCGAGGCCCTTGTCCAGGTGTCCATTTTCGGCGAAGTAGGAAGCTCGAACTTCCTCACTGGTGTCGACGAGGACTGCTTTGACATCGGAATGCAGAGCATCCATGTCGACCGTGAGTAGTTCGGGCAGTCCGCCACGAGTCAGTGCGGTGATGACTGAGGCGAGGTCGCGAGCTTCATGTGCAGCGTCCGGGTCATAGGTACGCCCCTGCGCCTCGAGCAGGTACCACAGCATCTCGTGCAGTTGCTTCATGACCTTGAAGGCGGCAAACATGCGTTGCTGCAAATCCGGACGCTCCCGCCAGCTGATCCCGGAGAACAATCGCTGGGATACGGCCTGGCCGGCGCCGAAGCAGTCGAAAACTGTACAGCCGCGGAACCCCCGTGAGCGGAGTCCCGCGTGGACAGTGCAGGAGAACTCCGAACCGAGGTGTCGGCATGGTGCGCCGGCTGGCTTGTCCTCGGCGAAATCGACCGACCGGGAGAACCCGAACGCGGTGCAGCACAAAGCGAAACAGCTTCCGCAGTCGGCGCGCAGATCCTGACGGCGCTGGGGCGCAGGATCGGCGGTCATCGCAGAATCTCCAGCTCAGCACGGCGGAGGACGAACGGGCACCGCCGACGCGGCATGGACATGGTTGTCGATGAAATGATCAAGTGAGCTCCAAGTGGCGATTCCAGTGCAGGACAGGAGTAGGGAACCCGCCAACGGGTTCCCTCTCGAGGCACACGGAATCACCACCGCACGAAGGCGCGGCACACGATCAACGCTAAGGGTCTGGGTCACAGACGAGTTATGGTAAGCACTGCACACAAAGTACCAGCTCGGCCGCGGCGACCCGCAACTCGTCCACACCGCGCTGACCCAGCCCGATCGCCCGAATCAGAACCTCGAGCTTCCGAGTGGTTTCCGAAAGCGGACCCCTTGCGGTGCCTCATGAGGTCACGTCGGCCTCTCCCTACTCTCGGGAAACGAGAGCTGCTCGTTGATCAGTCCTTCGCTTCGCGGACGTCCTTTCCCTGCTCGGCGAACGCTTTGAAGTCCTGCATGTGCTGTAGCGACTGCTTGCGGAAGGAGCCCGACATCAGCAGTCCCACCAGGCGCATCAGCAAGCCGCTGAACCGATATTCGCTCTCGCTCACCCAGAGCGTCATCTCCGGACCCGCTTCGGTCAGCCGTTCGCGCACGCCACTCCACATGCCCTCGCCGACGATCTCGCGGTCGAAGTGAACAACGCTCCCTTTCGGAATCTCGCGCAGATCTGCCGGTTCCCGACGCGTGATGGTCTCGGTGCACTCGATCGTCTGCTTCCCCATCTGCATCACGACTCGCGATTTGGTACCGACTTGCCCGTGCACCCCACTCAGCGGCTCGTGCAGTACCAGACCCCGCAGCCACTTCGGCAGGTGTGCCGTATCGGCGAGCAGCTGTACTACTGTCTCCAGAGGCAGGGCGATCTCGATCGAGACGGTGTACTTCATGGCGGAGCGCTCCTGGTTCCCGAGTAAGGAAGCCGACGCTAGCACCCTCGCTTCACACTGTGAGGTCATGGCACGTCCAACGATCCCCCGGTCGCGTGGTCACGGTGGGCGTCGCCCTATCAGAGGAGGGCAAGGGCGTGTTGTGGCCGCGCCGCACACGTCGACGTGCGGCTCGCCGAAGCCGTTGTCCACCGCGAAGCGCGGACCCAGGAGGCGGCACAGTTGCTCACCACCGTGTCGTACGTCAGTTCCGTTCCCGCATCGCAAGCATGCCATCGCAACCGGTCAGGCCCGTCGCGGCAAGCAAGTGCTCACAGCAGCCCGTTCATCAATTGCCCCTCAGCGATCTCGAAAACACCAAGCCGGCCCCCACCGCGGTCTGACCGATCAGCAATGCTCCGGGCAGTGCGAGTAGCTCCCACCCAGTCGCCGATGGCAGCCACAGCGACGCAATACATGCGGCGAACAACGTGACTGTAAACACCTGGCCAGCCGCGATGAGGCGTTGACCGACCGATGTAAGTCTGCGGCGTCCAATCAGGACCAACGAAGTCACAGCACCCATGATGCAGACGACAAACCCGACCACCCCTGGATAGATGAACAACGGCTCGAAGGCGGGGGAACCGCCGACATCGACATATCCCTTCGTCAACAGCTGGGGAAGCACCCACACTCCGATCAGTAAGGCGCACAACACACTGACGTAGGAACAGCCGACCAAGAACCTCATCTGCGCAGGCTAGCCGATTACGGGCTGTCAGTCCCCGACAAGCCCGGTTCCGGGCCGATCGACCACCTGGTCCGCGGTTGCCGGACACGTGACCGAAAAGAATGCGGTGGCGGTGGCGGGCATCTGTCACCGGCTCGACGGGTTGCCGTTACCAATCGAGCTGGCGGCGGCTCGGTTGGGGCGAAGTCTCCCGAGCAGATTCTCGAGCGGCTGACCGACCGCTACACCCGGCAGCCCGGGTGCGCCGACACGGCAACAGACACTGCGGCTGTGCATCGACTGGAGCTTCGAATTGCGGACCACCCGTGAACAACTGGTGTGGGGGCGAGTGGCGGTCTTCGCGGGAAGCTTCGAACTCGATGCCGCGGAGAACGTGTGCGGCAAAGGCCTTACCACGGACGAGCTGCTGGACACACTGACATCGGATCGGCACTTGCCCACGTCGGTGACCGTGGTTCGCCTTCGACCGCCTCGGCTCGCAATCCGTGTCGGCACAGTATGCGGCTACTCAGCTCGCCAACGGGCTGAGTCGTTTTCGGGGCCTTCGTGCAGCGGACTCTCGGGCACCGCTCTCTAGCCAACCAGGGCTATTCATCACGCCGCCGACCCGATCGTGCCGATGGCATAGGGGTATTCAGAAGAGCATTCAGCGAGCACGCAACAAGCTCGTCGGGGAACTCGGCGTGTCGTGAAAGGTGCGGAATACGGACAAGATCGTTGAGTGCCGTGCGAACCGCATTCACCAGCGCGAGTGCGTCGGCCTCGGTGACTTCTGAACGCGAGATTCGTAGCCATTTGACCCATTCGGCGAGGTCGTCCTGGCGGACTCGCCGATTACGCTCGGCAGCACTAGCGGGGAGGTTGAGGGCTTCGGTAACCGAAACGGCGAGCAGATCCGTTGCTTCGGTTGCGATACGCACATAACCTCTCACGAGGCCTTCGATGACCTGTTCATCCGAGGCGCTGTGATGCATGGCCCTGGAGCTCTCCAGGGCCATCCATTCCTGTACTCGAATGATCAAGGCGGAGAGGATGTCTGCCTTGCTGTCGAAGTACCTGTAGACGGCAGGGCCTGCGATGCCGAACTCATCCAGGCTGACTCCACCGAAACCGCGCTCCCGGAACGCGCGCGCAGCTGCTGCGATGATCTGTTCGCGACGCGAGGTACCTGGCCGTTCATTTGCGACTGGAGCCTCCGCCGCTGGCGCATCGCCGGACTCGGGTGACGCTGACGCGCATTCGGGGGTATTGATGGCTGCCAACGCAGCCGACACCAGCAGTGGGGACAGGCGACGCTGTGACAGCGAACGGTCGTAGTGCCCTGGGCTGGTGATGATGCTCACTGCCATCCACGCGCGTACGTCGGCACCGAATCTACTCTTCGAGGGATCGGCCTTTTCAATGGCCCTTCGCACCGCGCCTCCGATGCGACGAGTACCCTCGCGCACTCGCTCGAAGTCGTCGGCGGTGAGGTGCCGTGCTTCTCGCTGCCATAGGGGGCCGAGTCGAAGGCTCTCCAGTGATGCCTCGACCATCAACGTCAACAACTGCTCCAAGCTGCAGACGCCGGATTCGGAGCTCTCGCCGGATTGGGCTGCCATGAGCAGTCGGTCCTGGTCTTCGAGGACAACCTGCGACAGTAGATCCTGCTTGTTGGCGAAGTGTCGGTAGATCGCCCGTGCGGTGACGTCGGTTGCCTCAGCGATGTCTTCCATCCGCACGGCGTGAAACCCGTATTTCGTGAACAACTCACTGGCGTTGTGGAGAATCTGCGCACGCCGGTCACGGGGTCGCCGGCGCGAGGCACTGGACGCCCTCACAGTTTGCGATGCGGTCACGACACCCTTTTCCTCCTCGACGCCCCTATGGGATGCACACGGTGTCCGGACTGGCGGCACAGCCGTCAAGACAGCCTTCCGACGATATACCGGCGGCGGACGGTCCACCGCAGTATCCCGCACTGCCCCCGTTCGAGAGCCGATCGGACACAATGCCTCCTTCCTAGGCGGGGCGACGCAGGCGCACTGCGTCCGAGCGTAGGTGAGGTCGCCACTACGGCCGCAGTCCGTACAGTACGCACATCTTACGATAAGGGTCATGGACAAAATTGTTGAATGAGATGCTACCTGCTCGATTCAGCGGAAGATACGTTCACATGACATTCTCGGGCTTAACACGCAGCGAGGCACACCTCGAGCTGCCGCTGTTCACTCGCGGAGAGTTAGCCCTCCTTGCTCGGATTTACAGCATCAACCAGGTCATATGTTTGCGAATGAACGAAAGTTAAAAAATGCATCACTGAACTTCCCGGCTCCGATCAGTTCCACAGTTTCAGATACGAGCTATTGACATATCTACGGATAGGGGCCTACTAATGTGAGTAGAAGCACACCAGTTTGTGAAGCAAGCCACTAGGGATCAAGGACATGGTGCCTCATGAGGTGACCATCCGCACCCGGCCAGTCTGAGCTTCTGCTTACACCCGTTCGAACAAAGGAACTTTGATGAAGGATCTGCAATTTCTGCAATGGAAGACCGATCAGAAGGTAGCTACAGTCTGGCTTACCCGCCCACCGGTCAACGCGGTCACCCGGGAGATGTACGCAGAGATCAAGTGGTTCTTCACCCACACGGAGGAGTATCTCCCCGAGGCTCGGGCGATCGTCTTGACCGGCGCCGGCAAGCACTTCTGCGGCGGCAACGATCTCACCGAATTCCAGACGATGACGCCGGAAAACGCCGGTGAGCGCATGCTTGCGGTCCGTGAAGCGTTCTGGTCGATCTACGATTGCCCGTTGCCGGTGATCGCGGCTGTCCACGGAGTGGCCGTGGGCACCGGATTGGCCCTCGCAGCGTCGTGTGATCTGGTCGTCGCAGCCAAGGGCGCCACCTTCACGCTTCCCGAGGTCAACGTCGGTGTGATGGGCGGCGCCAAACATGCCTCACGCCTGGTGCCGCAGCAGTTGGTCCGCTACCTGCACCTCACCGGCGAACCGCTGTCTGCCGAGGAACTCGCGCAGCAGGGCGGCGTCTTGAAAGTCGTCGATCCCGATCAGCTACTCGACGTAGCCTACGACGTGGCGGCCAAGATGGTTCGGCACTCCCCGGTCACGTTGCGGTTCGCCAAGCGCAGCCTCAATGCGATCGAATACCAGGACCTCAAGGGCGGCTACGAGTTCGAGCAGGGTCTTTCCGGCGAGTTGTCCGCTTACTCAGACGCCAAAGAGGCCGTAGCAGCATTCTTCGAGCATCGCGCACCGGCCTACACGGGAGCATGAGATGAATGCTGTTTCACCTGTGCCGGTCGAGCAGATCACCGAGATCGCCGATCTGCGGCGCCAGGCTCGGAGGTGGCTCGCCGAAGCAGAGATCCCCACCGTGCCGTTGGAGCTGGAGGAACGGTTCAACGTCCTTCGTCGATGGCAGCGCACACTATTCGATGCCGGCTGGATGGGACTGGGATGGTCACGGGAAGCCGGCGGACGTGGCCTCACCGCGTGCCACCAGCAAGTTTTCTCCGAGGAGCTGGCGCGCGCTCACGCACCCGCCCCGATCGGGTTGATCGGCCTCGATGTGGTCGGCCCCTCGATCCACCGGTACGGTTCGCCCGAGCAGCGCTCCCGTTTTCTGCCACCGCTGCTCGCTGGTGAAGACATCTGGTGTCAGGGGTTCTCCGAACCCTCCGCCGGCTCCGACCTCGCATCATTGCGGACCCGCGCTCTTCGCCACGGGGACAAGTACGTCGTCAACGGACAGAAGGTCTGGACCAGTTGGGGTAATCAGGCCAGTCGGTGCGCACTGCTATGCCGCACCGACCCCGACGCCGATCCCAAGCACGCCGGCATCTCCTACCTCATCGTCGACATGAGTTCTCCCGGAATCACCGTCCGTCCACTCGTCCAGATGACAGGCGATGCCGAATTCTGCGAAGTCTTCTTCGACAACGTCGAAGTCCCGGTCGGCAACCTGGTCGGCAAGGAAAACGACGGCTGGCGAATTGCCCTCGACACCCTGTCTCAGGAACGAGGCAACTATGCAATGCGCCGACAGGTGGAGATCGGCTGGGGTGTCGAGAAGACGATCGACGGACTACGAGGCACCTCCCCGGAATCGGCGACCAATCGTCGGATCAGCACCGCCATCGGAGAGTCACACGTGGCGCTGCGGGTGTTGGACGCTCAGATCCGCCGAACTGTGCAACGCCTGATCGACGAAGAGGGACCACATCCGCTCGACTCGATCGACAAGCTCGTCCTCAACGACGCAGAGCAGGTGGTCGGTCGCGCCCTCGCCGATCTTCTCGGACCGTTCCGCCTCGACACCGAATCACAACCTCTCGGCCTGAACGCCGAACAGTTGATTCACGATCACTACTTCTCGCGTGCCGCATCGATCTACGGCGGTACATCACAGATCCAACGCAACATCGTTGCCGAGCGGCTGCTCGGCCTACCCAGGAGCTGATGATGAGTCTCACCGCACCTGACGTGGACCTCGTCACCCCTATCCGCGAATTCTTCGACCGCCGTGTCACATCCGACTACCGTCATGCCCTGCTCAGCGGCGGCGGCTGGGACCCGGATCTGATGGCCGAACTCGACGACCTCGGCTGGTTCGAGCTGACCCGCCCCGAAAACTGCGGTGGTCTAGGGATCGACCTGACTGCGGTCGCCGGCCTGATCGCCTTGGTCGGTGATCGACTCGTACCCGGCCCCCTGGTCGAGCAACTGATCCTGCCGGCCTACCTAGACATTCCCGAAGGTTCGCTCGTCGCCTTCGCCGACCCTGCCGTCACCCTCGACTGGGCATCCTCGATCGGTTACGTGCACATGGAATCGGGGCAGATCCAGGGAACGATCGAACTCGTACGCTTTGGCGCCGAGGCCGACTCGCTGGTACTGGCAGTCGACGGCCCGGACGGACCGGCGCTGCTGCTCCTACCGGGCAGTGACCCGGCGCTGACGCTCACGCCGATCAGCAGTTCTGATCCCACATCGCATTACGTGCGCCTGGAGATCGCATCGCGAACTGTCGCCGACGCCGAGATCCTCGCTATCGGAATCGAAGCGGCCACACTCCTACGACAGATCCGGGCATGGTTCCGGCTTCTCACCGCCTGCGAAATCAGTGGTATCGCCCGCCGTATGCTCGAGAAAACCGTCGAGTACGTCGCGCAGCGCCAGCAATTCGGCAAGCCCGTCGGATCCTTCCAAGCCGTGAAACATATTGCGGCGTCGATGGCACAGGCGGCCATCTCGATAGAGGCGCTCTGCGAGGCAACGGTTTCCGATATTGCCTCTGCTGACGCTGATTTCGACATCGAGATGGCAACGTGGACGGCCAAGGCCTATGCCGCCGGCGCCGGACGGCAGGTGGTCGAGGATGCCTTGCAGTTGCATGGCGGGATCGGCTTCACCACCGAGTACGACCTACACTGGTACTACCGCCGCGTCCTCGCCCTGCGGAGCTGGTATGGGGACGAGCACGAACTCCACGCACTCATCGGTTCGCGGCGCCTGACCGACGGAGTCGACCGATGATCACCGCAACGTACACGGATTCCGCGCGCCGCGACCGCTACCTCACCAGCGGCGAGTGGAGCCACAGTACGATCGATTCTGCTTTGGCCGAGTATGCACACCATCACCCTGATCGGCTGGCGGTGGTCGATGGCGATCGTCAGGTCAGTTATGCCGAACTCGACGCCATGATCCGCCGGTTGGCCGGCGTGCTACTCGAGCGTGGGATTCGGCCGGGCGACTCGGTGGTCTGGCAGTTACCGAACTGGCTCGAAGCGATCGTCGTACATCACGGTGCGCTGCGGATCGGCGCGGTCTCCACCCCGATCATCCCGATCTATCGACATCGCGAAGTGCAGTTCATTCTGAAGCAATCGCGAGCGCGTGTCGCGTTTGTGCCCGGCATGTTCCGCGCCTTCGACCACCGCGGGATGTTCGACGATCTGGCGCCCACGCTCCCCGACCTCGAGCATGTGATCACCGTTCGCGGTTCCGACAACGAGTTCGACGAACTCCTTTCGGGCGCAACTTCACTCGACAATCCAGTCGAGCACGCCAGTACCGATATCGCATTGCTTCTGTACACATCCGGAACCACCTCCGATCCGAAGGGTGCTCTGCACACCCACGAAAGCCTGGATTACGAGAACCGGAGCATCATCGAACTCTTCGATCTGACCGGCGAGGACATCGTGTACATGCCCTCACCGGTCGGTCACATCACCGGCATTCTGTACGGACTGCAGTTGCCGTTCATGCTCGGCAGCCATGTCGTGTTCCAAGATATCTGGGACCCCGGCGCCGGCCTGGAGTTGCTCCAACGCCGACGCTGCACGTTCGTCGTCGGTGCCACACCCTTCTTGCACGGGCTGGTACACCACCCGGATCGCGCCGAGTACGACATCACCCTGCGGGTTTTTGGTTGCGGTGGCGCCGACGTACCTCCTGAACTGATCCGGCAGGCCGAGGAGCAGATGGGCTGCACCGCGACCCGCATCTACGGATCGACCGAATTCCCGACTCTGTCCGGCGGAAACGCGAGCGATCCGCTGGACAAGCGCGCCACCACCGACGGGCGTCCCATCGGGTCCGCAGAAGCGAGGACTGTCGATGAGCACGACACTCCGGTCCCCCCGGGCGCGGTCGGCGATCTGCAGGTTCGCGGCCCTGACCTGTTCACCGGATACCTCGATTCGACACTCAATGCGGATGCCTTCACCTCGGATGGCTGGTTTCGGACCGGTGATCTGGCGGTGATCGACGAGGACGGGTACATCCAGATCACCGGCCGGCGTAAGGACATCATTGTCCGGGGCGGGGAGAACATTTCCGCCAAGGAGATCGAAGACCTGCTCTTCGAATATCCCGGTATTGCCGATATCGCGGTGATCGGCATGCCCGACCCGATCATGGTCGAACGCATCTGCGCCTATGTGGTACCGATCGACCAGGCGCATCCACCTGCCCTGAACGAGCTCACGTCGTTCCTGCGCGAACATCGGATGGCTACCCAGAAGCTGCCCGAGCGGCTCGAAGTCGTCGAACAACTACCGCGGACGGCGACGGGCAAGATCCAAAAGTTCGTCCTGCGTGACCGAATCCGAGAGGCTCTGACCTCCGACAACGCTGTCTGATCGCACTCCCATCTCCCTCGTACCCCTTCCGAAAGGAAAATCCCGTGAACACCACACTCCTCGAGGAACTCGACGTCCTCGTCATCGGCGGCGGCTTCTCCGGCGTCTACCAGCTCGACCGGCTGCGCACCCTCGGCTACAACGTCAAGATCTACGAGGCCGGCACCGGACTCGGCGGCGTCTGGCATTGGAATTCCTATCCAGGTGCACGCGTCGATACCTGGGCGCCGGTCTACCAGTTCTCGCGTGAAGAGCTCTGGCGCGACTGGAACTGGAGCGAGATGTACCCCGGCCGTGACGAGCTGGTTCGCTACTTCGAATACGTCGACGAGAAGCTCGACCTGAGCAAAGACGTCCGCTACGAGACCCGTGTCCTGGCAGGCCGGTTCGATGAAGAAACCCATAAGTGGACATTGGTCTCCCGCAACGAGCGCACCGGTGAGGAATTCACCACCCAGGCGCGGTTCGTGATCATGTGCCTCGGTGCCGGCTCCAAGCCCCTCTTCCCCAACCTCCCTGGCCTCGAGAAGTTCGGGGGCGACTACTTCCACACAGCACGCTGGCCACTGGAGGGCTACGACCTTGCGGGCAAGCGGGTCGCCGTCATCGGCACCGGAGCCAGCGGCATCCAGGTAATCCAGGAGGCCTCGAAGGTCGCAGATCATCTGACGGTGTTCCAGCGCACCCCCAACACCGCGCTTCCGATGAATCAGCGAGCGCTCACTGAGGCGGACAATGCCGAGATGAAGAAGACCTACCCGGAGCGATTCGCCAACCGCAAGAACACCTGGGCCGGTTTCGATTATGACTTCCTCAAAGAGAACCTCCAGGATCTGAGCGAGGAACGTCGCAACGAAATACTCGAGGAACTCTGGACCAACGGTGGACTGCAGCCCTGGCTGGGTGGCTTTCTGAATGTTTTGTTCGACAAGGACGACAACGACATCCTGTACGCGTTCTGGCGGGACAAGACACGTCAACGTATCACCAGGCCGGAGCTGGTGGAACTGCTTGCACCGACCGAGCCGATCCATCCGTGGGGCGTCAAGCGTGTCTCCCTGGAGCAGAACTACTTCGAGAGCCTGTGCCGTGACGATGTCGAGCTCGTCGATTCCTCTGCCAATCCGATCCGGGAGGTCACCAGTGACGCCATCGTCACCGCGGACGGAACTCGACACGAAGTCGATGTCATCGTGCTGGCCACCGGCTTCGACTCGGTCACCGGAGGTTTGACTGCCATCGATATTCGCGGCACCAGCAATGAGACCTTCGAGGAGGTGTTCCGCGGCGGCAGCCGGACAGCACTGGGCAAGGCGACAGTAGGCTTCCCGAATCTTCTGTACGTCTACGGGCCCCAGAGCCCGAACGCATTCTGCAATGGTCCGACATGCGCCGAACTTGAAGGCGAACATCTGATCCAAATCGTCGAGCACATGCGGAACAACGGCTACACCCGAATCGAGGCCAAGCCGGAAGCCCAGCAATATTGGGGTGCGCATATCGCAGATCTCACCTCGGCCACCCTGTTCCCGCTGGCCAAGTCATGGTACATGGGCGCCAACGTACCCGGCAAAACCGTCGAAATGCTCATGTATCCCGGCGGTCTTTCGGTATACCTCGAAATCCTCGAGAAGGCTGCTGCCGGTGGATATCAGGAGCAGTTCGAACTTGTCTGATCTCACCTGACCAGCCACCCCGATCGGAACCCGAGGGTAAACATGCTCATACATGTTGTGACATTCGCCTTCAAGCCGTCCATTTAGACCAGTGAAATCGACGATTTCCGATGAGGATTTCGGATTTTTCGTCGAACGAGTTCCGTACGCGCGCAATGCCCGACACGGTTTCGACCTCGGAAAGCGACCGGACAACGCAGGCTACGCACTGGGTGGCCATTTCCAGGACGATGCCGACTTCCAGCAGTAGCTCGATCACCCTCTCCACAAGGAGCTGATCCACCACAATCGTGATCCTTGGCTCGAGATCCAATTCCTGACAGCCGAGTGAAAGTCACCCAGTACCTCAACCCGCACGGACTTAGGAGTTCACGCGATGGCTACCTACCAACCCACAGTATTCTCGACCGGGCATCAGTTTCTCGAGGCACCTCGCTGGCATGACGGAAAACTCTGGGCCAGCGACTTCTTCAGCGAACAGGTGCTCACCTTCGCTGAGGACGGCGCCGCAACGCCGATAGCCAAAGTGCCCGGACGACCGTCCGGTCTCGGTTTCCTTCCCGACGGGACACCTCTTGTCGTCTCGCAGAACGAGCGGTCGGTGTATCGCATCACCGCCGGCGGCAAGCTCGAGCAGTATGCCGACTTCAGCGCACTGGCTGGAGGGATCGGCAACGACCTGTACGTTTCACCGGCGGGCGACGCTTATGCAGGCAATTTCGGATTCACGCTCGGTGAAGAGGATCCGAAGCCGACTCACCTCGTCCACATCCGTGCCGACGGCAGTGTCTCGCAGGTTCCTGGAGATCTGATCTTCCCCAACGGATGCGCACGTACCCCCGATGGCACCCTGCTGGTCGCGGAAACCTTCCCGCACCGCATCAGCGCGTTCGACATGGCGGAAGATGGTGGTCTGACCAACCACCGAGTATGGGCGCAGCTCGACGAGTCGTTTCATCCCGATGGTATCGCCCTGGATAGCGACGGCGGCCTCTGGTTCGGGAACGCGTTGACCCTCGGTGCCGACAGTGGCTTCTATCGGGTCGTCGAAGGCGGCCAGATCACCGATAAGGTCGAGGTCACCGACACGTGGGCAGTGGCGTGCGCATTCGGCGGAGAAGACCTCGACACCCTCTACCTCTGCTGCAACACAACGACGCTCGAAGAGTTTCACGAAAGACGCTCGACCGCTCATGTGGCCGTCGCGCGGGTCGGGCGCACCGGAGTTCCGGCGTCCATCTGAACGTGAGGAGATAGGCGTCTGCCCACACCGTCACAGATTTCGGTGCGCGACCTGGTCGAGCCCGTCGTGGTGGGAAACCGCTTCACCGTGTTCCTGCTTGCCGGGGTCGGTCACGAGGACCTCGTGTCGAGGTTCCCTGAGCGGCTCCGGGTTCACCCGCAGGACGGCCCCGTATTCGGGGTCGTACCAGGGCCCGCGCCGCTGTGGGCAGGAGGTGGAGACCCGCCCGATTTCGATATCGCGTTGGCGCCGTCCGGATTCGCGAGAACATCCGGTGCGGCCTGCTGAGGCTCCGGACGAAGCGACAAATGGTTGGACCAGGTTCGTTCTCCACCTCGCAGGATTCTCAGCGAGCGGGTTCGAATCCGGCCAACATTTGCTCGAGTGCGGCCTGGTCGGGTCCGACGAAGGCATCGGCCTGCGGCGCGGTGGCGAGCATGTCGAGATATTCCGCAGTGCGCCCGTCCGCCGGGGGCAGGTGAGTGCTGAGTAGTCGTCGGGGTTCGAGAGCGCTCAGGGTTGACACGGTGGCCAGGAATTTGTCCTGGTCCACCGTGTGAACCCAGGGGCTGTCGACGGTGGCCCACAGGTGCTGGGCAGCGCGCACCGTGGTCGGCGTGCAGTAGCCGATGTCGTCGGCGGTGGCGAGTTCGGCGGTCTCCATCGGCGCCCCTAAGCAATCCGAGGAGAAGTAGGCCTCGCTGCGGTCGTCGTAGAAGCCGACCGTGCTGGGATTGTCGAACAGCGGCGGACGCAACGCCGTCAGCGTCCGATCGCCGACGTCGAGGGATTGACCCGGATTGAGCAGATAGACCCGGTCCATCGGCACGGGCCGTGCGCACGACATGATGCCTACGCCCGCGAAGGTCGTGATCAGGCGGGCGCGCGGTGCCGCGTCGAGCAGGTCGAACAGCGCGCCGGTGTGATCGCGGTCCGGATGCGTCAGCCAGATCCACTCGACGTCCGCGGCGTCGAGCACCGATCCCAGGGCGTCCATGAACCCGCGTTCGGGCAGACTCAGTCCGGTGTCGACGACGACGGGTTCGGCGGCGTGCAGAACGTACGCGTTCACCGGCAGGTGTCCGATCCCCGGTACTTCCAGTTCGTCGCTGAGAGCAGTGACGTCACGTCGGATTCTGTTGATACGCATATGAACTCTCCTCAGTCATCGTAGTCGACGCGGATCAGTGACCTGGCGATCGCGGCCAGTTCGGCTTCGGTCGGCTCGTATCCTCGCGGAACCTTCAGCCCAAGTTCGAA
Organism: Rhodococcus sp. USK13; assembly: GCF_018343855.1. Taxonomy (NCBI): domain Bacteria; kingdom Bacillati; phylum Actinomycetota; class Actinomycetes; order Mycobacteriales; family Nocardiaceae; genus Rhodococcus; species Rhodococcus sp. USK13. The sequence goes on from NZ_CP069242.1 coordinate 4,537,940, forward strand.
CGGGGTGGCCCCGTCATCGAGAGCTGCCCGGAATGCGGCGCCTGCCTCGGCGGGGGTGGACTCGAGTAGCAGGGCCCGCCCCCCGGCGGACACGGCCCCGGTGGGTGACCGTCACGGGTGCACCGCCGGCGAAGTAGCGCCGCCACGGACGCTCGGTGAAGACGAGCGTCTGACCGTCGACGTCGTGGAGGCATACCGGCACCCGCAGGGTACGCCCGGTACGACGGCCGGTGAACTCGATCAGTCCTTGGCGCCGGATGCGCCGAACCGAGTGACCGGGTTGTGATGACCCGCCGGACCAACGGATTGACCAGCGGCATCAATTGGGGCGGCGGCGGGCTCAGCCGCACATTCGTGGTATCGGTTTTGGACATGTCACCGACGCTAGGCCCGACGCGGAGGGGGCACCATTCCACAATTCTGGTATATCCGATTGCCGATCCGCGCTCGTACGATTGACTCGTGAGCGTGGATTCCGTTCAGTGCGCGGTAGACAAGGTCGCACGATTGTGCGCCGCCCCAAGCGGGCTGGTCTCGCTGTGGCGGGACGCGTCGGACGTCGTCGCGGGGTCGTCCCGTACTACTGGACACCGTGCTGGTTCACCCTCGACCCCGTGTCCTTGCTGATGACCAGTCATTATCACTTCGGCATGGATGAGTTTCCCGGGGAATGGTTGGCCGCCGAGTATTACGAGGACCACGTTCAGTCCGTCCCCGACGAAATGCGTTCCGCGGATGGGGTTTCCACGTTGCACGAAGCGGCGCACGGTGATCCGTCGGGAAGTCCGCGCTGGCGCCGGAACCGGACGCTCGGCGGCGACCAGGAGCTGATCGCACGGTTACGCACGCGCTCGGGAGAAACGTGGGGAGCGCTGAGCCTCTATCGCGACGAAGAAATGCCGATGTTCTCCGAAACCGAGAAGTCGTTCGTGAAGGAGATCGCGCCGGTCCTCGCGGGTGGTGCCCGCCGCGCACTGCTGTACGGGCAGGCCTGGGAACCGGAGTATGCCGATTCGCCGGGTCTGCTCGTTCTCGACGGGAACTGGAACATCGAATCCGCGACGCCCGGGGTCGACCGGTGGATGGTGGATCTGCCGAGTGGGGATTGGGATCGGGACGAGTTGCCGGCCGCGGTGATCATGCTCGCCGGTCGTGTGTTGCGGTGTGTGGAAGACCGCGATCGGCTGGGTGACGTGGCCATCTCGCGGGTGCTGTCGCGGTCGGGTGCGTGGTTGGTGCTGCACGGTGCATGCCAGACGTCGACGGACAGGCGGCGGATCGCGGTGATCGTCGAGCCGGCGCACCCGAGTCGTCTGTATCCGCTGCTGATGTCGGCGTACGGGCTGACCGAGCGGGAGAAGGAGGTCACGTCGATGGTGTTGCAAGGGGCGTCGACTTCGCAGATCTCCGCCGAGCTTCACGTGTCGGCGCAGACCGTGCAGCAACATTTGAAGAGCATCTTCGACAAGACCGGCGTGCACAGCCGACGGGACCTGGTCGGCAAGGTGTTCTTCCATCACTACGAGCCGCGGTTCCGTGACAACGAGAAACGCACGCTCGACGACCGACCGCTCCGGGGTGGCCCCTGGCCCACGGATCGTCGGCGCCGCACAGATCAGTAGCCGAACCCTATCCATAAGCCACGAAAATCCCGTTCAGCATCCAAGGCTTTCCCCTCCGCGATCTCGAGAGCGGTGCTGCGGTGGATCTCCTCAATGGTCTGCCGCGCCGCACCGATCCGGCGCGACGCATCATTCGCGTGGCCGCTGCCAGGCGATTGATTTCTTACAAGAGCGACAGCTCACGACCCGCTAAATTTGGAGCACCAAAGCAGAGGAGAACCCCATGGGCAAGGTGGTCATGTACAGCTCGGTGTCGGTGGACGGCTTCATCGCGGACGAGAACGACCAGCCCGGACCGCTGTTCGATTGGTTGTCCAGCGGTGACGTCCCGTTGGACGAGAGCGGCGAGATCAAGATGTCGCAGACGTCCTACGACTACACCCGGCCGTATTGGGACCAGATCGGGGCGACACTCGTCGGCCGCCACGTCTTCGACATGACGGACGGCTGGGACGGCAAGCCTCCGGGCGGAATCGACCACGTGATCGTCGTGACGCACCGGCCGAAGCCCGAGGGCTGGGACCCCGAGGCGCCGTTTCACTTCGTCGACGGCGTCGACGCAGCCGTGGCCAAGGCGCAGGAGCTCGCGGGTGACCGCATCGTCGAGGTCGCCGCTGGCGACGTCGGTGGCCAGGTGCTTGCCGCGGGTTTCGTCGACGAGGTGCGCATGGACGTTGCACCCGTGGTGTTCGGGTCCGGCAAGCGTTTCTTCGGGTCGGTCCACGCGCAGCACCTGTTGGAGGATCCTGACGTGGTGATTCAGGGCAATCGGGTGCTTCACCTGCGCTATCGGGTGCGCCGTTGACCGATCTGAGCGGGTACAGGAAGAAGTCCACCGCGAACGGTGACACAAGATCGAGCCTCCGGCTGCGTTTGCGCATCGCTGTCCCTGGTCGGGCAGCCGACGCCGATCCGCCCCAGCACCTCACCTGCGGCAAGTTCAACAACCCGAAGCGAACCGAGTTCACCCCTGTGCCCGCCGCGATTGACGACGCGCTGGCCGCCGATCCGAACGAGTGGGACGGCGAACGCGGAGCTCACGAGTCAGACTGGGTCACCTCGGGTCTGGTCAACGAACCAGGCCGCAATCTGTGCTCGTGAGGTGAACCCGAGCTTGGTCAGGATGTGTTCTACGTGGCCTTGGGCGGTACGGTCCGAGATGACGAGACTCTTTGCGATCGCCCTGTTGGTCAAACCCTTTGCTACCAGGTCGGCGACCTGCCATTCACGTTTGGTCAGGTTCGTCGCGATACCGGCGGGCCGCGTCGTGTCCCTGGGCTGTTCGTTCAGGGCATACACAATGGCATCGTGCGTTCCGAGCGCGCGCCCTTCCCGATGGGCGGCGTGAAAGGCGCGCTCACCGAGTGTGTGGCGAATCCGGCGCTTGTTCTCTTCATGGTGGACGAGGAGGTAGGGGAACATCACCGTCGAGCTGCCCACCGTGTTCCCCAATTCTTCGGCGGCGCCCATTAGTACCGCAGCACGCGTTGCACGGCTCTCGTCACAGAGCCACGCGAGGGATTCCAGACACACAGTGACCGTAATCTGGTCGTCCGCCAGTCGGCCGAGCCGCAAACTGTCTTCAAGCAAGCGGGCGGCACGCTTGGAGTCTCCCTGCTGCCAAACCGCAACACCCATGGACCACAACGAGTACGAACGATATATCGACTCGCCCAGATCCTCCGTCATCGCGATTACCCTCTCATGACTTGCCATCGCCCGCGGAATGTCTCCCCGCAGTCCGTATGCCGAACCCAGTAGATACTGAACTGCAACCTTCCGATGGTCATCGTTCAGTGTCGCGTATATGGTGCGGGCTTCTTCCAGAAGTCCGCTCGCGCGCTGGAGGTCGCTGTTGTTGAGCGCGAGTAACCCTTCCGCTTGGGCGACGAGTGCACGCGTCATCGGGTCGTCGATCTGCTCAGCCAAGGATCGCCCCTCCTCGACCAGCGCAGTCGCAGCGGGGATGTCACCCTGAAGTTCGGACAGCACGCTGCCGTAGTACAGGGCTTTTACTCGTGTCACGGTGGGCTGCCCTGGATGGCAGGCGAGGGCTCGGTCGAGCCAGTATCGTCCCTCGGTGAGCTTGCCGCGGGTAAGCCAGAAGGGATACAGCGCAGCTGCGATCCGCAGCCCGGCTTCGGGGTCGGTATCGCCTACCTCGGATAGGCACAGCGTCATCGCCTCACGCAGATTCGACTCCTCGCGCCCGAGCCGTGCGATCCATTTCAACTGCTGGGAACTGACCCACTCCGCCTCCGCTGTCAATGCCAGCTTCTCGTACCAATCCCGGTGCCGCGAGCGCAACGCCTCGTAATCACCGGACTGCTCTGCTTTGTGTCGGCCGTAGTCACGTACCGTCTCGAGAAGGCGGAAGCGGACCACTCCGCCCGGAGCCTCCCTGATGAGGATCGACTTGTCGACCAACGCTGTGAGCACGTCGAGCAGATCCTCAGGAGCCTCCTCCCCCACGCAAATGCCTTCCGCCGCGTCCAATTCGAAGCTCCCGGCGAATACCGACACTCGTGCCCACAGCTGCTGTTCCGAGGAACTGCACAGGTCGTAACTCCAGTCCATCGACAACCACAGCGTCTGTTGGCGCCTCGGCGCACCGCGACGTCCCAGGGTCAGCAGTTTGTACCGGTCATTCAGTCGTTCGGCGATTTGGTCGGCGGACATCGCCCGCAACCGCGCGGCCGCCAACTCGATCGGCAGGGGTAGACCATCAAGTGCCCGGCAGATGTGCGCTACGGTGATCCGGTTTTCCTCGGTCAACTCGAACCCGGACACCGCAGCGGCGGCACGTTCCAAGAACAGCGTCACGGCGTCATACTGGGAAAACCCGCGCAGGGACGACTCATCGTCCGCGTCGGGAATCGTCAGCGGCGGTACGCGCAGCACCGCTTCCCCTTCGAGACCTAGGACCTCCCGGCTCGTGGCCAGAATCCGCAGCTCGGGACAGGTCCGAAGCAGTTTCCCGGCGAGCGTGGCGACAGCGTCCACCAAACGCTCGCAGTTGTCCAGAACAAGCAGAAGGTTGCGTGTGGCGAGGAACTCCGCAATGACGCGTTCAAGCGGTCGTGCCGAGCGATGATGTATTCCGACGGCCGCAGCGACCGCATCCACGAGCAGTGACCGCTCGTTCAGTTCGCCTAGCTCGACCAACCTCACACCGCCGCTGAACCCGCGCCGCGCCTCCGTCGCAACGCGTAGCGCAAGGCGCGTTTTGCCGACCCCGCCGATCCCGGTCAAGGTGACCAGACGGGAACTGGACAACTTCGCCTTGGCGTCGGTCAGCTCGCGACGGCGGCCTACGAAGCTGGTGAGATCCGACGGAAGATCTCCCGCCGATCCCCATGTTGACGGCGGGATCGCGTTATGGAGGAGGCCGGTGGTGGAGCGGCGACGGGCTCTTGGCTGGTCTTGTGCGGAGCGCTTCGCGCCACGTTCGGGGAGCAGGTCCATCTCTTCGACCGGTAAATCGTGAGCGAGCAGACTCCGGCGTAGTTCGTCACCGAACTGCGCCGCGCTGAGGGGACGCTCCCGAGGATTTGCTGACATAGCGTGTTCGATGGCCGCGCTGACATCATCCGGAATTCCCTGCTCGCGGAGATCTGGTACCGGTTGGGTAGTGATGCGAATGAACTGTGCGACTATTTGCTCGCCGCTGTGACGTTCAAAAGCTGCGTGCCCGGTCACGGCCGAGAACAAGGTCGCGCCGAGACTGTAGATGTCTGAGGCCGTGCTGGGCGGCTCCTCTCCCTCGAGGACCTCGGGGGCTGTGAAAGCCGGGGATCCGGTGAGAATGCCCGTCGAGGTCTCGAATCCCCCAGCAAAGTGAGCGATGCCGAAGTCGGTCAGGGCCGGCTCGTCGTAATCGGTGATCAGGATATTCCCCGGCTTGACGTCTCGATGGAGGATGCCGAGCCGGTGCGCGGTCTCGAGCGCGCCGGCCAACTTCACGCCGAATCGCAGAGCCTCGTCCAACGCGAGTCGGCCATGCCGACGGATTCGGGTGTCCAACGAACCGTGCGAGTGGTATTGCATCACGATGTAGGGCCGACCACTGGTTGTGGTTCCAATGTGGAGCACATTAGCGATGTTCGGGTGACCCGTAAGGCGGCCCATCGCCCGCTGCTCTCGAAAGAACCGGGCCCGGTTGTCTTCGTCCAGATTGGCGGTGAGGACCTTCACCGCGACAGTGCGGTCCAGCGAGGGTTGCCCACAACGGTAGACAAGACCGAAGCCGCCACGTCCGATTTCGTGGACCTCCGTAAACCCTGCCGTGGTCAACTCCGCAACGACGGCGGACGCCACGTCACGCTGAGTCTCGAGCGGATCACCATTTGCCATGCGCAGCTGGCGATTCACTCGATCCGGCGGTACCCCAAAGACACAGCATTTTTTATCCCTCAATGATCTGAATTCAGGGTAACGCCACCTGCCACCGAGTCGGGGCAATTGGGTTGATCGAATCGTCGATACCGACCGTCTGGTCCCGTTGCAGTCGCCTGGGGAGTCCTCACCCACGATCGACGAAACGGCCAGAACGGCAGGGCGTAGACCCTGGCCAGCGATGTGAGAGAGGTGACCTGGGCACCAAGCGACGCATCCGATACTCGGCTGTCGGGCCGCAGAACTTCGCCGCCTTCTCCGGGGAGCGAGACGGGAATGAGAAGATTATGCTGTGCAGTTCCGGCAGCTCGAGTACCTCGTCGTTCTCTCGCGTGAGAAGCACTTCACTCGCGCAGCGGATGCATGTGCTGTCTCTCAACCGGCTTTGTCGGAGGCGATCCGCAAACTGGAGATCGAACTCGATCTGCCGCTGATCGTTCGAGGCCGCAAGTTCGAAGGCCTCACGGTGGAGGGCGAGCAGATCGTACGTTGGGCTCAGAGAATTCTTGCCAACCAGGAATCACTCCTACACGAGGCCGCCAGCCTACGGTCGGGCGTCACCGGCACCCTCCGAATCGGGGTCATTCCCACCGCATCCGCGACAGTCGCCGACCTGTCGAGCCCATTGTGTCTGCGGCATCCCCTCATCACGGTGCGTCTCGCCGAAGACCTGTCCTCGAGCGAAATCACAGCTCGGCTCGATCGCTTCGAGCTCGATGGCGGCATCACTTACCTCGACGACGATATCGCCCTGCGCTATCACACTTTCCCGCTCTATCGCGAGCGATACGCACTCTTGACCGCCGACGACCCGGCCCACCCGCGCCGCGCCGACATCTCCTGGAGCGAAGCGTCGACGTTGCCGATGTGCACTTTGCCGTCGATCATGCGCGGCAGGCGCATCCTCGACGACTATTTCGCCGACGACGGAGCAGTCCACACCGCACAAGTCGAAACCGATTCCATCGCTTCCCTCTATGCCCACGTCAAGACCGGGCAGTGGGCTGCAGTGGTGCCTCAGGTGTGGTTCAAAGTATTCGGTGAACCACCTGGCCTCCGGTCCACTCCACTCATCGAAGGTCGCACAGCTCCAGTGGTCGGGTTGATCACCCGCGCAGAAGGCCCGTCGTCCCTCCTCGTTCAGGCTCTCGAAGCGACGGCTTCGGTCCTCGACCAGACATCATCGGCAACGCCTATCGACCAGTAGGACGGGCATCTTGGACACCACCCATATCCGTGGTGCATCCTCGACCGACTGTCTGTAAACCTGGGGAAGGCTGCACTGCTGATGGCTCGTCGAGACGACTACGAATACGAATACGACGAGCACAGCATCGTCGTGACGAAGAACAAGCAGTACGCCGCAGGCGTACCGGCGGTGCTCGTATCACTTCAACGCGGCATGTCACAGATGGGTGCTACGCGCACCGCTGCCACTCTCGCCAAACTCAATCAGCGCAAAGGCTTCGACTGCCCCGGCTGCGCCTGGCCGGAAACACCCGGCCACCGCAAGCACGCCGAATTCTGCGAGAACGGCGCCAAGGCCGTCGCCGAAGAAGCCACCAAACGGACCGTCGGCCCAGCCTTCTTCGCCGCACACTCCATTGACGATCTCCTCGGCCGCACCGAATACTGGCTCGGACAGCAGGGACGCCTCACCCACCCCATGGTGCTACGCCCAGGCGCCTCACACTACGAACCAATCGAATGGGATGACGCGAACCGCATCATCGCAGACGAACTGAACGCGCTGGGTAGCCCACATGAGGCGATCTTCTACACCTCTGGCCGAACGTCCAATGAAGCAGCGTTCCTCTACCAGTTACTGATTCGCTCCTTCGGCACCAACAACATGCCCGACTGTTCGAACATGTGCCACGAATCGTCCGGCAGCGCACTGACCGCCTCGATCGGCATCGGCAAAGGATCGGTATCCGTTCCGGATATCGAGAACGCCGACCTCATCCTCATCGCCGGCCAGAACCCGGGCACCAACCATCCACGCATGCTGTCCACACTCGAAAAGGCCAGATCCAACGGCGCCCGGGTTATCGCCATCAACCCGCTTCCCGAAGCCGGACTGCTGCGGTTCAAAGACCCACAGAAGGTTCATGGTGTCATCGGCGACGGAGCCGCGATCTCCGACGACTTCCTGCAGATCCGCATCGGCGGCGACATGGCCCTCTTCCAGGGGCTGGCCAAACTGCTCGTCACCGCCGAGGACGCCGCACCAGGCACCGTCCTCGACCGACGCTTCATCGACCGCCACACCGCGGGGTTCGACGCTTGGCTCGATCACATCCGCAGAGTCGATCTCGGCACGGTCGTCGACGCCACCGGCCTGACAATCGAACAACTCCACGACACAGCGCAGGCCCTGATCGAGTCGAACGCCACCATCATCTGCTGGGCGATGGGACTGACCCAGCAAACACACGGTGTTGCCACGATCGAAGAAGCCGTGAACCTGCTGCTGATGCGCGGCATGATCGGTAAACCCGGAGCTGGGGTATGCCCCGTCCGCGGGCACTCCAACGTCCAAGGCGACCGCACCATGGGCATCTGGGAGAAGATGCCAGATTCGTTCCTCGCCGCCCTCGACACCGAATTCGGCATCACCTCACCACGAGAACACGGGCTCGACGCCGTCGACTCCATCCGCGCGATGCGCGAACGGCGAGCCTCGGTGTTCATGGCAATGGGCGGCAACTTCGTGTCCGCCACGCCCGACACCGACGTCACAGAGGCCGCCCTCCGGAACTGTTCGCTGACCGTCCAGGTGTCCACGAAACTCAACCGCAGCCATCTCGTTCACGGCCGCACCGCACTGATTCTGCCGTCGCTCGGCCGCACCGACAAGGACGTCCAGGCGACTGGCAAGCAGTTCGTGACCGTCGAGGATTCGATGTCGATGGTCCACCGTTCCCGCGGAAGTCTTACCCCGTCGAGCATCCACATGCGCTCCGAAGTCGCCATCGTCTGCGGCATCGCCGAGACGCTGTTCGGCCCCGGCCATCCCGTGCCGTGGACATCGTTCACCGCCGACTACGATCTCATCCGGGATGCGATCTCGCGCGTCGTGCCCGGCTTCGACGGCTTCAATACCAAGGTCCGACAGAAAGAGGGGTTCGGACTCCCCCACCCGCCGCGAGACTCACGCACGTTCCAGACGGAGACCGGTAAAGCGAACTTTGCCGTCAACGACCTCGTGTGGCTACCTGTCCCGCCTGGCCGACTCATGTTGCAGACCATGCGAAGTCACGACCAGTACAACACCACCATCTACGGTCTCGATGACCGCTACCGCGGCGTCAAAGGCGGCCGGCGAGTTCTGTTCGTCAACGCCCGCGACATCGAAAAACTCGGATACCGAGACGGCGACCACGTCGACTTGATTTCCGAATGGAAGAACCGGAGCGGGAACATCGAAGAACGACGAGCCGACAACTTCCGACTCGTCGCCTACCCCACGCCTGTCGGCAACGCCGCCGCCTACTACCCCGAAACCAATCCCCTCATTCCCCTCGACCACGTCGCAGACAAATCGAACACCCCCGTCAGCAAAGCCATCCTGATCCGGCTCGAGCACCGACCCTGATGGGACGCATCACTACCCGACGCCCCATCGTGCGCGTGCGTGGACCGAACTCCACAACTCGGCCCGACACACTCGTCGTCGAGGAACCACTCGAAATCCGTGTCGGAGGCGCCCCGCTCGCGGTCACCATGCGCACCCCAGGCCACGATGTCGAACTCGCGCACGGCTTCCTCCTCACCGAAGGAGTCATCAGCAGCGTTGACGACGTCGCTTCGGCCCGCTACTGCGACGGAGTGGACGACAACGGCCTCAACACCTACAACGTCCTCGACATCACCCTCACCGTGGGCATCCCCCCACCGCAACCCGGTGTCGAACGCAACTTCTACACAACCTCCTCATGTGGAGTATGCGGGAAAGCGTCACTCGACGCCGTTCGCCTCGCGACGGTCCATTCCCCGGCCGAGGACACCACCACGGTGCATGTCGATGTTCTGGCGACACTGCCCGACCGACTACGCCAGTCGCAGAAAGTATTCGACAGCACCGGTGGCTTACATGCAGCCGCACTTTTCGATCAGGACGGGCAGCTACTCGCCCTCCGCGAAGACATCGGCCGACACAATGCCGTAGACAAGGTCGTCGGCTGGGCAATCGCTCAACACCGCATCCCCTGCCGGGGCAGCATCCTCATGGTCAGCGGTCGCGCCTCGTTCGAACTCGCCCAAAAAGCCGCAATGGCAGGCATACCCATACTTGCCGCAGTCTCCGCGCCGTCCTCACTCGCTGTCGACCTCGCAGACGAAACAGGACTAACACTCGTGGGGTTTCTTCGTGGCCAGAACATGAACCTCTACACCCACACCCATCGGGTAATGCGGGGCTGACCACGTGAAATGCGCGAGCCCGCGGTAGGCCCCAAGAATCGAACCGGTCATAGGTCTACTCGACCCAGGGGCCTTCCCGTCACACTCGACGACTTCGGCGACGCTGAACCCGTCCACTCGTCCTGCCAGCTCTTCGAGCACCGACAGCCCTGTGCTATCGGGTAAGCGGGCTGTAGAAGACCAAGCCGTTGCCGTTATTGTCGTAGACCACTGCACGGCGTTCGTGTCCGTGGTCATACGGGCCTCCCACAATGCCACCGCCGTTGGCTTCCACGGTCTTCGCCGCACTGTCGACGTCGGCGGTCCTTATGCCGACGACAACTTGCCCCGGCATGGGGTGGTCGACCGCAGTCGCCAACGCGACGGTGATAGTCCCTCCATCTAGGGCCGCGAAGTGGTCCCCGTCGCGGAACTTCAACGGCATTCCCAGGGTCTCGCAGTAAAACCGGACCGATTCGTCCAAGTTGTCGGTCGACAGGACGATCATTCGCACATCATGCTCGTTCAATTGAGTCTCCCTGTAATGGCGTCACTGTTCCGTTCCACGTGCCGCATCGACGATCGCGTAGTCCGCAGTATTCGGCTGTGTAACAGTGTATTTGAAGATTCGAGGTCGAGACTGGTGCGACCGACACAGGCGGAAGTCGCCTTCGCTCGATCGTCGACGATCAAACGCCAAACCCCGTTCAATCAGGATATCCAATTGAAACGGGGTCTACTTACAGGCCAGTGCCGGCTGCTATCGCAACGTTCCGTAGGCGCCTGATCAATCCGGCAGGTCCGACCTCACTCGGCCCGAGGAGAGGTCAATGCCTGGACCGCCGCAGTTGACATTGTCCTGACAATCGACTCCTGGTCAAGACCTTTGTTGAGGGTGGGTACGGTATTCAACATCGAGAACACCGCCTGCGTAAGCAGGCGTACCTCCGGATCCGACAGCTCTGGCCGCAGCAGCGACACTGTCGAAATCCACTCCTCGGCGTACATATTCATCGCTCGTCGAATGCGCCGGCGATCCGTTTCGGGAAACGCGTGCTCGTTCTTGAGGAAAATCAGCGTTGTCGGAGCGGCAGACAGGACCGACCTGATGTGGAATTCGACCATGGCGTCCAGCGCAGCACGCGGATCGGGCTCCGACTCCACCGTCGCCCGGGCGGACTGATGGAGAAACTCCAACGGATTCTCCACCACTGCGATGAGGAGGGCCTGCTTGTTCTGGAAGTGACGATAGAGCCCGGGAGCGGAGATTCCTGCCTTTGCGCAGATCATCTCGACCGTAACCGAGTCGTAAGGTTTGTGCAGGAACAGATCGGCGGCGACTTCCAGCAGCAGCTCCCGGCGTGACCGGCGAACCGTAGGCGCGGCCGACGGCATCTGGTCAGCCTTCATGGTTCACAACAGCAACGGGGCAGCCCGAGAAATCTGAAATCAGCACATGCCGAGTTGCACACCGCCTGCAAGCGTCGCTCGCATCTACCTTGATCAGCTCCATGCGACCAATAGTAACACGCATTAACACAATCGGACAGCAATCGGACACCTTTCGGTGTTAGCTGCGGGCCCACACTCCCCGCGCGACCGCACACTTTTGCGCCTGGCCAGGCATGTTGCGGGGCCCTGGCGAGTGAAAGCGCCCAAATGCCCGCCGAGTGTTGACAAGCTCACACTCTCGCTCTACGTTAATGCTCATTCACGTTAATGCGCATTCACACACGAAAGGTTGTGGCCATGCGATTCATCTTCATGAGCGAGGGCGAAACGCCCCCAGGGCATACCCATGAGCACCGTTACCGGGAGCTCGTCGACGAGGTCCTCCTCGCCGAAGAGGTGGGTTTTGATGCGTTCGGCACCTCTGAGCAGCACGTGGCGATTGGCACGGCGACGACGTCCGCGCCGGAGGTCCTCTATCCGTACCTGATGGCGCTGACCTCACGCATTCGGTTCGTGCACCTGGTGACCCTGTTGCCCACACGCATCAACCACGCGCTTCGGGTCGCCGAGAGGCTGGCCACCGAAGACATTCTGTCCAACGGCCGCGTGGAACTCGGTGTCGGCCGAGGCAACACCACCCTTGCACTGCGGGCCTTTGAGGTTTCACCGACGGAAAACAAGGCCCAGCAGATCGAGGGGCTCGAAGTCATTCGCCGCGCGCTGCACAACGACGTCTTCTCCTTTGTGGGCGAGCACTACAAGATCCCACCACGAAGTCTGGTACCCAGAGGAATTCAGACTCCCTATCCTCCGATCCACATGGCGACCGGGAGTCCCGAGTCTGTTCGAACTGCGGCGGAGCTCGGCGTCGGCGCGATCGTCGGAGGCTTCTACCTGGGCTTCGAATTCCTCGAGAATATGCTGCGTATCTACGATGACGCTCTCGACGGCGCGACGCACACCTACCCAGTTCAGGCACAAAAGCTCGTTGCAGTCGGCGGCGGTATGCATTGCGCAGAAACACGCGACGAAGCCGTCAAATGGGCGAGAAGCCTCACTGAATCGGTGGCGCTATCGACCGACGCGTACCAACGCCTCTCGAAACTCTCCGATGACTACCAGTACATGGGAGCCGTCAAGCATCTCGACTTCAACGATGAGCGCTACATGTTCGAGGACTCCTCCGGCTTCATCGTGGGCGATCCCGACGACTGTGTCGCCCAGGTACAGCGGTTCGCCGACTTGGGCGCCGACTCACTCGTTATGCGCATCGACGGGCTCCCCCACAGGGAATTGATGAAGTCGATCGAACTTTTCGGCAAGTACGTAATCCCCAAGTTCAAGAACCCCCGCGCTGTGGTGCGCACCCCTGCCGCGGTTCTGGACGATATTCGCGCCGCCCGGCCGGCCCACTACGCCGAGGTCGAAGCGTTCGAAAGTGCACAGAAAGAAACAACCGGAAACAGTGTCGAGGTAGGAGAAGCACGATGAGTACATTGGCCACGGATGACATCTTCAGCCGATACCCGAAGGAGATCTTGATCGAGCGCAAGCCGAACGGGGTACTCCTCATCACCATCAATCGTCCCGAGCGACTCAACTCCCTGACGCTGCCGATGTTCAAGCATCTGTCCGAAATCTGGGTGGACGTCGACCGAGACCCCCAAACGCGTGTGGCTGTCATCACCGGCTCCGGTCGCGGTTTCTGCACGGGCATGGACGTACGCGAACCAGACCCCACTCTGGATGACGCGATCGAACTCATGGAGGATGAGCGGCGGCGAATTACGACCCTCCTGAACATGGACAAGCCTCTCATCTCCGCGATCAACGGACCAGCGGTGGGCTGGGGTTTGTCGATGGCACTGCTCGCGGATATCAGCGTAGCTGCTGAAGACGCCTTGCTTCTGGACGGCCATACCCGCATCGGGGTGGTCGCCGGCGACCATTCTTCCCTGATCTGGCCGCTGCTGGTCGGCATGGCCAAAACTAAGTACTACCAGCTGACGTCAGCAAGCCTGACCGGCGCGGAGGCCGAGCGGATCGGCTTGGTGAGCCTCACTGAACCGAAAGGCGCCGTGCTCGAACGCGCCTTGGCGATCGCGGATGACCTTGCCCAGGGCTCGCAGCAGGCAATCCGCTGGACGAAGCGTTCACTGAACTCGGGTTGGCTGACCAATGCCCTTCCGCAGCAGGAATTGTCGGCGGCATTGGAAACCCTCAATTTCGCCGGCGCAGACTACGCCGAAGCCCGACAAGCCTTCCGCGAAGGGCGACCGGCCCAATTTCCCTCCGCCCGCCGCGATGACCACCTCGTCGTTGGTTCCCCGGCGACGCAAGAAGTTGCCAGGTGAAGCATGAGAGGGCCTGAGACCACACAGACCGCCGGGTTCACCGCCGCGGACTATACGGGTGTCCTTGTCGTCACCTTGGACCGGCCGCCGGCAAACGCGCTGAACCGATCAGCCATTCGCAATCTCGCGGCGCTGTTTGCCGACCTCACCGAGATGCGTGAAGCACCCCCGGTCGTCCTCACAGGCGAGGGAGAACGATTCTTCTGCGCCGGAGGCGATATAACAGAACTCGAACAAGCACCCCAACAAGAGTTGGACGCCCGGATGCGGGAGTTTCACTCGCTACTTGTAGCAATGGACAGATACCCGCGACCGGTGATCAGCGCGATTAACGGTCACTGTGTGGGCGGTGGCATGGAAATTGCTCTGTTCGCCGATACCGTGCTGGCCGTCCACGGTGCGCGTTTTGGATTCCCAGAGATCAATCACGGCCTCCTACCGGCCGATAAGGGTATTCAGCGTGCCGCCCGACTACTCGGAGCACGTACCGCGAGGCGACTGCTGTTGTCGGGGGAACTATTCGACGCTGAAACCGCGCTGGAGATCGGTCTCGTCGATGTCCTCGCGGACCCCGCAGAGCTCGTCGCTGCGGCTGTCGCGTCGGCGCGTGAGGCCGGGGCCAAGGCACCGGTGCTCTACGGCGCATTGAAACGCAGTATCAACGATTCCGACGACTCCCGCGACGAGGTCTCCCTGCATCGCACACTCGGGTCTGCCGCCGAGTACTTCGATGACCCCGTCGCCCGTGGACTACGAGATAGCTGGAACGGCAGTCGCACTCGAGGAGGTCAGGGATGAGGGTGGAGTCATGTTAGCCGTCCTTGTTGCGGGCCTGGTCAGCGGTGCGGTTCTGCTGCTCGCGACCGTGGGCTTCGAATTGGTGCGCCGGGTGGAGGGCTTCCTGAATATCGCGCTGCCCCAGCTGATCGTGCTCAGTGGGTTCAGCGCGTACGGGTTCAATGTGCTGCTCGGGTTGCACTGGACAGTCTCATGTCTCGCGGCGATCGCGGTCACAACGGTGGCGGGCGTCGTATCAGCTCGGCTGATCTTCTGGCCGATGCGCGGACGTCCGCACTATATCCCCATGATCGCATCTGTCGGTCTCGCGTTCTTCATTCACGCAATGATCGAGGTCTTCACGGGGTACGGCGTGAAGACCCTCGACGTCCCTCTTCAAGAGACCTTCCGTATCGGTGGGATTGCCGTGGCCGGCATCGATCAGGTCGCTGTCATCGTCATTGCCGCTCTGGTGGTCATGGCACTGCACTTTTGGCTGTCGAAGTCCTACAGCGGACGGGCGTTGCGCGCGATGGCCAACAATCAGGCACTGGCTCAGATTCGCGGTGTCAACACCACTTATCTGCAATACATCACCTGGGCGGTAGCGAGTGCGCTGACTGCGCTGGCGGGAACGCTCATCGCCCTGACCGCACGCATTTACCCTGAGCTTGGCTGGGATCAGGTGTTGATCATCTCCGCCGCCGCAATCATCGGCGGGCTCGGCAGTATCTATGGCGTGATGCTCGCGGCAGTCCTCGTCGGTCTGACGTCAAGTCTCGCGACCCTTGTCATTCCGTCCGAATACACCCAGATGGTTGTGTTCGCGGTGATCGCCTTGGTCGTGTTCATCCGGCCTGAGGGCCTTTTCAGCGGGCCGAAGGAGCGTGTCGCATGAGCACTCTGCTGATTCTTGGCGGACTGATCACTCTAATGGGGATCTACGCCGTCGCAGCCCTGGCGCTGAACCTTCAGTTCGGCGTCGGCGGGATGGTGAATTTCGGTGTGGCGGCATTCTTCGGTGTCGGCGCCTATGCCTACGCACTCACCGTCCTGCCGGCACCGTCCGGATCGTACACATACCTTCTCGGGCTCGGTTTGCCGTGGTGGGCGGGCGCAATCATTGGTGGTCTTGTATCAGCTCTGCTCGCGTTCGTTGTCGGAAGCGGCCTGCTGAAGGTCGGTGGGGAGTACCTCGCCGTTGTCTCGCTTGCGCTTGCCGAGGTGATCCGCCAGTTGTTCATCAACCAGCCGGCGATCGCCAATGGGGCGCGCGGGCTGCTGAACGCGCCGGTGCCCAGCCTCGATATCGTCCCGGGTCGAGCGCAGGTGTTGTTCGTCGCTGCGATCGTTGTGGTTGTTCTAGGAATCAGCTTCTTGCTCTTCCGGCGGGTGACTCGGTCGGCGTTCGGCCGAAGTCTGCTCGCGATCAACCAGAACGAAGCAGTGGCCCGCTCGCTCGGTGTGAACGTCTACGCGGTAAAGCTCAAAGCTTTCGTCTTTGCGGCGTTCTTCATGGGTCTGGCCGGGGTGATGTATGTGTGGTATCTGTCGATCCTTACTCCGACTTTCTTCAACGTGAATATCACCTTCACGGTCTTCATTGCTCTGATTATCGGCGGGACAGGCAGCAATGTCGGCGCGATTCTTGGTGCGGTTGTTCTGTTGGGCCTGCGTGAGGGCCTCACATACATTCAAGTGGAATTTATTACACCGGAGCTGCTGGCGAGCCTTCAGGACGCACTGCAAGGTTTGGTCCTCATTGTGATACTCCTTTTCTGGCCGGGCGGCCTCTTCCGGCCGCGACTGTCCGTCTACCCGCCACCACGCTCCCCCTCCGTGACACCTGCCGTGTTGGCGACTTCTGTGGCAGGTGGTCGCTGATGACTGCACCGAATCCCTTGCTCGAAGTGAAGGGCGTTGTGAAGAGCTTCGGTCAGCTCCGGGCGCTCGACGGTGTCGATATGACCGTTAGCCGGGGCAAGGTTACAGGACTCATTGGGCCAAACGGCTCCGGCAAAACCACCCTGTTCAATGCAGTCTCCGGTTTCCTGAAGCCTGATGCAGGGACGGTCGTGTTCGACGGGCGTGTCGTGACAGGGGCTCCGACGCATCAACTTGCGCGGATGGGTCTGAAGCGCACGTTCCAGAACACTGCTGACTTCACCGACATGTCGGTGGTGCAGAATTTGCTCACCTCTGTGCGCACTGTGCCAGGCGAGCGCCTCTCACGCCTCTTCACGTCTCCGCGCGAGATCTCGGCGAGTGAGCGCAGCTTGGTCGACCGTGCATGGATTTTGCTTGATCGCCTGGGTTTGGTCGAATTGGCGAACGTCCGGGCGGGAGATCTGTCGATCGGCCAAGGCCGCCTACTGCAGATCGCCCGGCTGCTCATGGAACCGCCGTCGCTGTTGATGCTCGACGAGCCGTCCTCGGGCCTCAACCCCGACGATCAAGACCGCTTATCTGCGACAGTGCGTCAGCTGCGCGATGTCGAGGGTGTCACGGTGCTCGTCATCGAGCACAACATGTCCTTCATGAACGCAATTTCCGATGCGCTGTACGTCATGCACGACGGCCACGTCATTGCAAGCGGCCCGCCGGCGGACGTAATCCGCGACCCCCTAGTTATCGAAACCTATCTGGGAGTACGCCGTGCCACTGCTTAATGTCGAAAACCTCACCAGCGGCTACGGTCGAAACAACATCATCCGGGGCATTTCTCTTGCCGCAGAAGAAGGATCGATTACAGCCATCATTGGCCCTAACGGAGCCGGCAAGACAACCCTCGTGCAGACCATCGCCGGGGTAGTCGATGCACGCGGCGGGAGCGTCAGACTTGGTGGCGAGCCCCTCGATGGGATGTCCGCCCGCGAGCGCGCACGCCGTGGCCTCGGATATACACCTCAGCTGCGCAACGTTTTCGGTGCACTATCCGTCGAGGACAATCTGGAAGTTGTCACCCGCGCGATGCGATTGCCTCATGATCGCGTGGACGAGGTTTTCGAACTGTTTCCGATCCTCGCAGAGCGCCGAAAGCAGCGATCCGGAACGCTGTCCGGCGGACAACGCCAGCAGCTCGCAATCGCTTCCTCGCTGCTCATGCGACCACGGCTGTTGATCCTCGACGAACCCACCACCGGTCTAGCGCCCCAGATTGTCGATTCGCTCATCGAGCAGATCTGCGTCATCGAGCGCAGCGGGACCGGCGTCTTATGGATTATCGAGGAGCATCCCAGCCAGATCCTGCCACTGTGCGAACGCGTATTTCTCATGGAATCGGGCCAAATTCATCACGAGGCAAACGGGCCGCAACTGCTAGCGGATCCGGGCTTCGCCGAGATGTTCCTGGGCGCTCGAATCCCACAGGCGTGAGCAGCACGCATGCCTACCGCAATCGCAGAAGAGAAGCAGGCTTCACTCTCCTCGCTTCTACCAGAGAAAGTCCGACCCCCCAAAGCAGCACTTCACAGGAGATTTTGAGCGATGAAAGTACTCAGAACAACAGCAGGCAAGGTATCGGTCGCATGCGTCGTCATGGCGACGGGGGCAGTGCTCACAGGTTGCGGCGACGGTGGAGGGGCGTCGAGCGGAACCACGGTGATCGGTGTGGCCGCGCCGCTATCAGGCGAAGCGGCGGTCTTCGGCGGGCCTGTCGATTCGATCACCCGAGCAGTAGTGAACCATGTCAACAAGCGTGGCGGCATCAATGGGACGACCCTCGAGGTTGTGAGCGAGGACGAGAAGTTCAACGCCGAGGATGGAGTCCGCGCCGTCACCAAGCTCATCAATAAAGACGACGCGCAATTCATCGTGGGTCCGACGTCATCGACGTTCATGGCGACACTCAGCCAGGCAGAACGCAGCGAGGTTGCGATCGCGTCTCCGTACTCCGGCATCGTCGAGTACGACGACCAGGCCAATCCCTACACCTTCCGCACTGTTGGTCCGGACACTTTCGATGGCCTGGCGGTCGCTAAAAACCTCTGGGACAACGGCATCAAGACCCTGTCCATACTCTACGAAAACTCCGACTCAGCGCGAAGCACGTCGAGCTGGTTGGAGGACTATTACACGAAGCTCGGTGGCAAGGTGGTGGCGAAGGTCGCTTTCAACGGCGGACAGAGTTCCTATCTGCCGGAGGTGCGCAGCGCCTTTGAGCCTCAACCCGATATGGTGTTCCTCGCCGGCTCCGTGGAGCCCGCTGTACCGATCGTGCGCGAGTGGGCGCGGTCGGGGTTACCTGGCAAATGGGCATTTATCGCAGAGTTGACCTTCCCCGTGCTGCTCGACGAGGTCGGGGCCCAATACCTCGAAGGCGCGTACGGTCAGTCCGCGGTCGCGGCAGACTCGCCGTCCGTCGCGGGGATGCGCGATGTGCTGGTCGAGGAGTATGGCGTCGAGCAAGGTGCGGCCATCGCTCAGCAGCCCACGGCTGCCATGGCATACGATGCGATCGTTTCGGGACTCTTGGCGATGGCGGCCGGCGGCGAGGCGACCGGCACGGCGATTGCCGAGAACCTCCACAACGTGACTGATTCCGGCGGAACGCCGGTGTTCTCCCTGGATGAAGGCCTGGATCTCCTGGCGAGAGATGAAACGATCGACTATCAGGGTGCCAGCGGTCCCGTCAATTTCAACTCGACGAACACTGCGGTGCCCGACTACGGGATTTATCAGGTAGTCGACGGGAAGTGGGAGGTAGTCAAGCGTTACACGGGCACCGAGATCAACGACTTAGCTGAGGAATTGCAGTGACCATGGAGATGGAGAACACTGTTTCAATGAGTTCGCGTGAGGGCGGCAGGGATGGAATACCGGTACTGCGCAGCGTCTCGGGATTCGAGGCCGTGGATCGCACCTTCGCGCAGATGTTGTGCGACCGCGCCGAGCGCGAACCGGACACGGTCGCATTCTGCAGCTGGGTTGACGGCGCTGCACGCCCGACCAGCTGGAGCGAGTATCTAGAGGACGTGCGGGCGACCGCACTGGGCCTCCATGATCTCGGGGTGGCGCCGGGCGACCGGGTGGCCATCATGTCTTCTACCCGCCGAGAGTGGGTTGTGGCGGCACTCGGGATCCTGAGTGTGGGTGGCGTTCCCGTGGGGGTATACCCCACAAGCTCGACCCCTGAGGTAGAGCACGCGCTCGAGAGCAGCGGCGCGACCGCGATCTTCGCCGAGGGCAGGTCCGATGTCGCGAAAGTTGCTGCGGTCGCTCCCAAGTTGCCGCACTTACGGGCAACTGTCGGTTTCGATGCCGAACCGGCAGACCTGCCGGAAACCGTCAAAGCAGTACATTGGGAGTCCTTACGCGCCGTCGGGAGCGCTCGGGCTGTGGCTGAGCCGGAACTGTTCTCGCTTCTTGTCGAATCGGGCGACATCGACCAGCTGGCGGCCCTGTTTTACACCTCAGGATCCACTGGAGCGCCGAAGGGCGTGAGACACACGCACCGCACACTCCAGTACTCGGTACTTGGTTTCGCAATGTCCTACCCCGAGATCGGCAGGGCCCGGCACGACCTCGTGGGATTCCTCGGACTTTCACACGTTGCGCCGGCTCTGATCGGAGTCTTCGCGCCGATAATGACCAGGCTCGTCGTCACCTACTGCACCATGGATCAACGGGTCGAAGCGCTCTGCGGGGTGCGGCCAACTGCTGTCCTGTGGCCGCCGAGGATGCACGAGAAGCTCGCCAGCGAAATACTGCAGGCGCTTGCCGAGTCCGGCAGAGCTTTCCGCTTCGGATACGCGATTGCGATGAAGGTCGCGCGCAGGGTCAGCGGTTTACGCTGGCGTGGGCAACAGGTGCCGAGGTACCTCGAAGTCCTCTACGGCGTGTGCCTGAAATACGTGTTCCTGCCGCTGCGGGCGAAAGTCGGCATGGATCGCATCGAGGTGAGCTGGACAGCCTCCGGGAGCATGGCCCCAGACGTGACCGCGCTCTGGCATATGTGGGGTCTCGATCTTCGCGAGCTTTTCGGTACAACGGAAACGTGTGGCTCCGTGATCGCCCAGTGGGATCGCGCCTTTCCAGCGCCAGGAACCATTGGAAAGGCCATGCCGGATCCCCGGTGGGTTGTCCGTGTATCCCCCGAAGGCGAGTTGCAGGTGCGCAGCCCATGTCTCTTCGACGGCTACTGGAACAATCCGGAGGCGACGGCCTCGGCGCTGGAGGAGGGGTGGTACCGCACAGGCGATCTTGTCGAGCAGAGCTCCGATGGCGAGGTGAAGATCATCGGGCGAATGAAGGATGTCCTCAAGACCAGTGGTGGCAAGAGCGTCAGCCCGCAGCCGATAGAGGTACGGCTCAAAGCGAGTCCGCTTATCGACGAGGCGATCGTTGTGGGCGAAGGCCGCAAGTACCTCACCGTACTGCTCAGCGTCAGCGACGAGGTGCAGGCAATGACTCGGGATGACCGCGATGCTGCTCTGACCCGATGGATCGACGAGGTGAACTCCGAACTCGCCCGCCCGTTGCAATTGAAGAAGTTCCGGGTTCTGCCGCGGGCGCTGTCAGCGGCAGCGGGAGAGCTGACGGCCAAAGCCACTATCCGACGCTCTAACATCCTCGCCTCCTTCACCGATCTCGTCGACGAAATGTACGACGTAGGCGAGCAGGACGAGATTGCCCGTCAGGCACGATTTGCCAGGCCGGATCGCAAGTAGGTGCCACAATGAACGAACTTCGGATCGAATACATGACGAGTGCCGAGATCGGTGACGCAATCGCAAGTGGGGCGCGCACCGCGATCCTGCCCCTCGGTGCAGTCGAACAGCACGGCCGGCATCTACCGCTGTCAATGGATGCTGACCACGCCGACGCGCTTGCAGTGCGGGTCGCGCACGACCTCGGAGGTGCGCTCGTCCTGCCGACCGTTCGTGTCGGGTACTCGCCGCATCACCTCGGATTCCCCGGCACACTCTCCCTCCGCGCATCGACTCTCGAGGCGATCTGTGAAGATTACAGCGCGCACCTGGCTGCGTCCGGTTTCGAGCGGATTGTCGTGTTCTCGGGCCACATCGGCAACTACCCGGTCATGCGCGACTTCGAGTTGCGCCTGGCGGACAAATTGGCACCACTGTCGGTCATCGTCTTCACCGACAGTGAAGCGATTCTGGACGCCTGGCGCTGTGCCGCCGAGGACGTGGCCTCCCTGGGCGGCAACGTCGGTGGGCATGCTGACGTCGCAGAAACCTCCGTAATGCTCGCACTTCATCCCGACAAGGTTCGCGTCGAGCGCTTTGCCCGTGGATACTCGGGCATGGTTGACAAGGGACTCCTCGATCGTGCCTTCCGGGAGGGCATTCATTCGATATCCCCCAACGGAATCCTGGGAGACCCTGCAGGCGCGTCGCCATCCATCGGGACGGTATGCCTCGACGCCGTCACCTCCCTCATTGTCCAGCATGCGCGCGCCAGGGGTGCGTGACATGCACGAGATGCGAGCAACCCCTACGCGGCCATCCGACGCCGATACATCCAATTCACTTCTCAGCCAGGGCGGTACGCCATGATGACTTTCGATCCAGTAAAGACAGGTGACTCGCAACGGGATACCACCAGGCTCCGCCGACTGTATGGGCAGTATCCGACTGGCGTCGCGGCAGTATGCGCGCTCCAAGAGGGACGACCGGTGGGAATCGTAGCCACCTCGTTCACACCAGTGTCCATGGACCCGGCGTTGGTATCGATCTGCGTGCAGCACACTTCGACGACGTGGCCGACTCTGTCGAAGGACGGCCATCTAGGTATTTCGGTCCTGGCATCGACGCACGAAGCGGCGAGTCGCCAGATCGCGGCCAAGAACGTCGACCGGTTCGCCGGGATCTCCTGGTTTGCAGGCGAATCCACTGCAGTATTCCTAGCCGACGCAGCAGCATGGCTCGATTGCAAGATCTCGACGTCGATCCCCGCAGGGGACCACGATGTCGTACTTCTGGAGGTCAACAGCACCGCGGTAAATGAGACAGCACAACCCCTTGTCTTTCATGACAGCCGTTTCCGCACCCTGGTGATCGGTGAGGGATCGTGATGACCGACGTCTGTGACGTGAAAAAGAAAATCGAATCCGCGACAAACGCGTTGACCACCGGAAGGCCGGCACTGATCGTCAGCGGAGCTGACGATCAGGAGGTCGCCGATGTGCTGATTCCTGCCGCCCTAGCCAGCCCACGGTGGACCGCCTGGGCAGTTCGATACACCTCCGGGCTGTTGTGTGCGGCGATGCGTTCGACCCGGGCAGACGAGCTGGAACTGCCCGCAATGGTGAGGGGCAACGGCTCCAGCACGACAACTCCGGCCTTCGGTGTAGGGGTCGACGCCGTTGCCGGCGTCGGAACCGGTATCAGTGCGACAGACCGGTCGCGGACCGCTCGGGTGCTCGCCAGCCCGCAGACCCGCCCAGTGGATCTGACGCGGCCGGGACACGTCCTGCCGTTGAGAACGGCTTCACGTGGAGTGCTCGAGCGCCGAAACAGTGCGGAAGCGGCGGTCGACCTGTGCGAAATCGCCGGACTTTCGCCGGTAGCGCTGACGGCCACGTTGCTGGGTGACGATGGAACCCTGCTGCAGGGCAAGGAACTCGCGGCCTTCGCCCAGGTTCACGGCGTTCCA
Source organism: Rhodococcus sp. USK13 (assembly GCF_018343855.1). Classification (NCBI taxonomy): domain Bacteria; kingdom Bacillati; phylum Actinomycetota; class Actinomycetes; order Mycobacteriales; family Nocardiaceae; genus Rhodococcus; species Rhodococcus sp. USK13. Next base: position 4,561,560 of record NZ_CP069242.1, read on the forward strand.
GCGGTGCGGGTCCAGGATGTGGTGCACTACCGCCTACACCACGGCGACGGCAACGTTGGGCGGGTTCGCCAGACGGCCACACGAATTGTGGACGTTCCTGACAGGTGCATGCGTGTAGTCGACTTCGACGACGAACTGACCGGCGCACACCACACGGCTTTCCTGGGTTCGACAACGCCTGCGGCAGCTCCGACGGTGTACATCGTCTTCGAATGTTCGCACCGCGATCCACTCGCACCCGACTGCGGGTGCCGACAGGAGTTCGAAACCCGTCGTACCCGAATCGCCGCAGAAGGCGGGATCATCGTCTACTTGCGGTCGAACCCGCGGCCCGCCAACCAGTACACGGTTCAGGGACACGAACTCGCACAGGGATCCATCAGTTCCATCCTCACCCACCTTGGATTCACCACGGTCATCGTGTCCGGATGGCCGGGTGATCAGCACCCGACATCGGCCCGCGCGCTCGACCTGACGCCGACTGTCCGCAATCCGGCCTACAAGACCGCCGCCTCGCTCTGACTGCCTCCAACTGGGGCAGGGGGACCGAAACCGTGGGGGCCAACCTGACGCCGCTGAAACCCCACTTCCCCCCTCGGGTACCGACGTAGTCGGTGCCGCCAACTCGCAACCCGACCCGCCCAGCGCTTCGGATGAAGCGCTGCCTCAACTGGAGGATCCGTGACCGGTCTCGACGTTCCTTTGACACCCATTCGCTTCCTCGAACGTGCAGTCGAGGTCATGCCCGACAAAATCGCTATCATCGACGGCGAGCGTCGATGGACCTACCGTGAATTCGGTGCCTCAGTACAGGCCCTCGCGAAAGCGCTCCGAGCTTCCGGTGTCTCGGATGGCGAACGCGTCGCATATCTGGCCACCAACTCCGCCGAGCTGCTCATCGCCCATTACGCCGTCCCGCTCGCGCGCGGTGTACTCGTTGCGATCAACACACGCTTGTCAGCGGCCGAGATCGAATACATCTGCGGGCATTCTGGTGTGCACCTGCTCTTCGGTGAGATCGAGCTACTGAAGCCGCTGCTCGACGCCGGACTCGATTTCTCCACCGTCGACGAGTGGATCGAACTACCGTCGGTGGGAGGTCTTTTCACCGGATCTAACGAACTTCACAGCTATGACTCGCTGCTGACACGCGGCCAGGGTGAGGATCTACGCTGGGAGATTGACGACGAAAACCGTACGCTGGCAATAAACTACACATCCGGCACCACGGGCCGCCCTAAAGGAGTCATGTACTCCCATCGCGGCGCCTACCTCAATTCGCTCGGCGAAATTTTACATGCAGGCTTTGATAAGACCACCAAGTATCTGTGGACTCTGCCGATGTTCCATTGCAACGGATGGTGCACGACCTGGGCGGTCACTGCCGCGCTCGGTACACACGTCTGCTACCGGGCGGTGCGCGCCGACAGCATGTGGTCGCTGATCGACGAGCACCAGATTACCCACCTCAACGGAGCACCGACAGTTCTGACCCTCTTGGCCAACGCTGAGCAGGCCCATCCCCTCACGACACCGTTAACCATCAGCAGTGGAGGTGCACCGCCCAGCCCCACCATCATCGCCGGGATCCGCGCTCTCGGCGCATCGATTGTGCACATCTACGGCCTCACTGAAACCTACGGACCCTACTCGGTCTGTGAACCCAAGCCCGAGTGGGACGAGCTGGAAGTCGAGGACCACGCGAAACTCATGGCGCGCCAGGGTGTCGGCATGATCACTGCCGAGCGGCTGCGGGTTGTGCGTCCCGGGCTTTCACCGGCGGGCGAGTTGACCGACGTGGCCGCAGACGGCACCGAGATGGGCGAGATCGTCATGCGCGGCAATACCGTGATGAAAGGTTATTACGACGACGAGGACGGGACGCGGAAGGCAACCGAGGGTGGCTGGTTCCACTCAGGTGATCTGGGCGTCATGCATCCCGACGGATACGTGCAACTTCTCGACCGTGCGAAGGACGTGGTGATCTCCGGGGGAGAGAATATTTCGACGATCGAGGTAGAGCAAGCAATTCTGTCGCATCCGGCGATACTCGAAGCCGCCGTCGTGGGGGTACCTGATGACAGGTGGGGCGAACGGCCAAAAGCGTTCGTGATGACTGCCAATGGAGCGCACATCGACGAGGCCGAGGTCATCGCACACGTGAAGTCGCGAATCGCGTCATACAAGGCACCCAGATCGGTCGAGTTCGTCGACGACCTTCCCAGAACGTCAACCGGAAAGATCCGCAAGAACGAACTGCGTGACGCGGAGTGGAGTTCACGGCCAACCATGATCAACGGCTGAGAACTGTCGAGCTGTTGCACTGGCGGCGGCGCCCGCCACCGCACCGGGGCATGTCCGGCGCCGGGAGGCTATTCCTCGGGCCGACCCGCGTTTCGACCCTGACTGGTTTGCAGAATGCCTGCACCAGAACACTTCCGGCGTCTATCGGAGAGCACAGTGATCACGTCGCCGCGCCGCGGAGATCGCCGAAAATGGTGGTCGTGCTTGGGCAATGTGCTCGCCCCCATCGAGGTTGTAGGCGCACTGGTGCGCAGAATGCTGAAGTCTTGCGATGGGTGTTGCACAAAGTACCTGCCGATGCTGAACTTTAGGCGAGTTCTGCACACGGAACTTTCTATTGGCAAGCGGATTCACCGACCGCCACCGGCGGCTTCGGGCTCTCACCAGAGCCGCCGGCTGACATCACCGACCGACCGCCCACGACCTGAGTCTGGCCGTGGTTCAGTCGGTCCCACGAATTCATAGGCAAGGACGCAATCTTATGCAGGGCACGAACACAGTCGACACCGGCATCAACACCACTCCCTCCCCGACCCCCGAGGCGCTCGTGGAGATCGAGCGACGCGTGTTGTGGCTGTCGACCGCGATGATCCACCACGCGAACCGGGTTCGCCCCAATCCCACGGGGCTGAAGGTCGGTGGTCACCAGGCGTCGTGTGCGTCGATCGTGACCATTATGACCTCGCTCTGGTTCGAGCAGCTCCGTCCCGGTGACCGGGTGTCGGTCAAGCCGCATGCCTCTCCGGTGCTACACGGCATCAACTACCTGCTAGGCGAGCTGGACGAGAAGTATCTGACGACGTTGCGGGAGTTCGGTGGGTTGCAGTCGTACCCGAGCAGGTCGAAAGATCCTGATCCGGTGGACTACTCGACCGGGTCGGTCGGGATCGGGGCGACGGCGCCGATTTGGGGTGCCATCGCCCGCCGCTTCGTCGACACCCATCTCGGCGGTGCCGGGACGGGCCGGCAGTATTCGCTAGTCGGGGACGCGGAGTTGGATGAGGGCGCGGTGTGGGAGGCGATCCTCGACACCTCCGTCGCCGAACTCGGGGAGATCGTGTGGATCGTCGACCTGAACCGGCAGTCCCTGGACCGGGTGGTGCCCAACATCGCCGCCGGCCGGCTCGAGGCGATGTTTGCTGCCGCCGGCTGGCAGGTGCTCACCGTGAAATTCGGGACCCTGCTCGAATCGCTGTTCAGCCGACCCGGTGGGTCGGCGCTGCGCACCCGAATCCTGGACATGCCCAATCCCGAGTACCAGAGGCTGCTGCGCTGCACGGCCGAGCAGGTGCGGGACCGGCTGCCCGGCCGCGATCCAGCTGCGAGGGAGATCGCCGCCCTGATCGCCGGTCTTGACGACGACACCGTCCTGCGCGCCATTCGCAATCTCGGTGGTCACGACCTGGACGCCCTGCGCGCGGCGTACGCGCAGATCGACGACACCCGCCCGACGGTGATCATCGCCTACACCATCAAGGGCCGCGGCCTGCCCACGCAGGGGCACCCGCAGAACCACTCCTCGATGCTGACGGTCGAACAGTACGAACAACTCGCCACCGAACTGGGCATGGACTCGAACAACCCATGGGCCCGGTTCGACACCGACAGCACCGCAGGCCGCGTCTGCGCCGCCTCCGCCGAATGGCTCACCCGCGATCCCGTCGAACTGGCAACCCCGCCCGCGGTGCCGGCCGACATCGGCCGCACGCCGTCCGGCACATCGACGACGCAGGCCGCACTCGGCCGGGCGTTGCTCGACCTGAGCCGCCAAGCCCCGGACGCCGCGAAGCGGGTCGTCACCGTCAGCCCCGATGTCAGCTCCACCACCAACCTGGCCGGCTGGCTGAACAAGGTGGGGGTGTGGTCGCCGAACGAGCGGCGCAACTGGTTCGACGACGACGCCGAGACGATCATGCACTGGCGGGAAAAGCCCACCGGGCAGCACATGGAACTCGGCATCGCCGAGACGAACCTGGTCGGGCTGATGGGCGAACTCGGCGCGACGTGGAGTCGGTGGGGGCAGCCGCTGTTCCCGATCGGGGTGATGTACGACCCGTTCGTCGAACGGGCCCTGGAGCCGTGGTCGTACGGGATCTACGCGGGCGGGCAGTCGATCCTGGTCGGCACCCCTTCTGGGGTGACCCTGGCCGCGGAGGGTGGGGCGCATCAGTCGATCAAGACCCCGTCGATCGGCCTCGAACAACCCGGCTGCGTCAGCTACGAGCCCGCCTTCGCGATCGACACCGAGTGGACTCTGCTCGACAGCATCTCCCGCCTCGGCCGCCCGGACGGTTCCTCGTCGTACCTGCGCCTGTCGACCCGCCCCGTCGATCAGACCCTCGCCGCCGTCCCCACCGATCCCGCTGCGCGGGAACGTCGCCGCCGTCAGGTCGTCGCCGGCGCCTACACCCTCCGCCACACCGGCAATCCGGCCGTCACCCTGGTCGGGATGGGCGCCGTAATCACCGAAACCCTCACCGCCGCCGACCGGTTGGCCGATCAGGGCATTGCCGCCGACGTCGTGTGCGTCACCAGCCCGGGACTGTTGTTCGAGGCGGTGCAGGCCCGCCACGGACTCGCCGACGGCCCGTCGTGGATCCTCGACCAAGTGTTCCCCGCCGACCGGGCGGCACCGATGGTAACCGTCCTCGACGGCCACCCGCACACCCTCGCATTCCTGACCGGGATCAACAACGTCCCCGGCGCGGCGCTCGGCGTCAGCAAGTTCGGGCAGGTCGGCTCCCTCGACGACGTCTACCGCTACCACGGCATCGACACCGACAACATCGTCCGCGCCGCCCTCGACCTCACCGACTGACCCAGAGAGACATCACGAATGACCACGACACAGACAGGCACCACCGTGGTGTTGCCGTCGCTCGGTGAGAACGTCACCGAAGCCACGATCACCCGCTGGCTCAAGACCCGAGGGGACCGAGTCGAGGCCGGAGAGCCGCTGCTCGAGGTGGCCACCGACAAAGTCGACACCGAGGTCCCCTCCCCTGCCGCCGGCACCCTCCTCGAAATTGTCGCCCCGGAAGACACTGTCGTCGAGGTCGGGGCGGCAATGGCCATCCTCGGCCCACAGTGCAGCGATCCCCAGGACACGCCGGCGCCCGCTGCCGCTCCCGCGGGGCCTGCACCCACATCCCTATCGAACCCGGCTCCCCCTCCAGCTTCACCGCCTTCCGCAGGTGACCGGGTGGAGAAGCTGCCCCGCATTCGGCGAACCATCGCAAAGCGCATGCTCGAATCCCTGCAGACATCAGCGCAATTGACCACGATCGTCGAAGTCGACGTCACCGGCATCGCACGTCTGCGTCTCCGGGAGAAAGATGCGTTCCTGCGCCGCACCGGGGTGAAGCTGTCTTTTCTGCCGTTCTTCGTCACCGCCGCCGTCGAAGCGCTCGCCGAGCATCCCGTGATCAATTCGTCCCTGAACGCCGACTGCACCGAGGTGACGTACCACGGGGCGGTGCACCTAGGCATGGCCGTCGACAGCGACAAGGGACTGATGGTTCCCGTCATCCGCGACGCAGGAGCATTGCGAATTCCTGAGCTCGCGAATGCAATCGCCGTCGTCGCGGACAGCGTGCGGGACGGGACGATCCGGCCCGACGACCTCTCCGGCGGCACGTTCACCATCACCAACACCGGCAGCCGCGGAGCCCTGTTCGACACCCCGATCATCAACCAGCCGCAATCGGCCATCCTCGGCATCGGAACCGTCGTCGAACGCGTCGTCCCCACGCGCGGCGAGGGCGGCGCACTCCAGATCAGCGTCCGGTCGATGGCGTACCTCTCACTGTCATACGACCACCGCATCGTCGACGGCGCCGACGCTGCCGGCTACCTCGCCGCCGTCCGTCGCATCCTCGAAGGCGGATTTCTCCCCTCGGACCTGCAGTGAATGCGCAAGCACACGTCCCAGGTTCTATGCCCGGACACCGCACCAGTGACGATCACCGACTCGTCGAATTCGCCCTACGGTGGACACCGATAGTTGCCCTCAACGACGATTTCCCCGACTTCGACGAGTACATCTTGCCGGAGTTCGGACTGCAGCCAACGATGTACTACCGGAGACTCCTCACACTCCTTCTGACACCCCCGTGCCCGCGCCTGGATCCATCGGACCGGCAACACATCATCGCACTCTGCCAGCACAAGTTGGACGCCTCACGACCGACAATCTGCAGTTGAGCGGAGCGAGCACCGAGTTCTCGAAGCGATCATGTCCGAACAAACGAAATCGAATAGCCGTTCGGAGTATCCCGAACGCAGCACTACCACCGGAAACCACACGTCCATGTCCTCAGATTCCCTCACCGACCAGCTGAGCGCCTACCGCCGCCGGCGCCGCGCTCGAATGTCCGAGAAACTGCGTCGAGCGCGAGCCCCTCAGTTACCAGAAGAAGGCGTTGATCTCATGTGTTTCGCACAGGCATGGGCACCCTACGGAAAGGTGCCCACGGAAGAGATTTTCGTCCGATACGGCATGACAGCGGCGCGATACCTCGAGGTTCTTGCCGATGCCCTCTCAAAGCCGGACTGCGACCCCCAGATCGCCACCACGCTCCGATCCATTTACTTCCCACATCGCACATCACGGTCTGATGGGACCAAGCGACGCCTAGCTAGCTGAGCTGATGGCCGGACTGGTCGCAGACCCGCGATGTCTCGACCGCTCAATGTGTGATGGAACCCGCCGCCGCCAAGATGTTCGTGCGTCGAGGGAGGAAGTCGTCCTTGGTTCGGCGATCGCGGAGTGCGCTGCCTCCGAGTCGAGGGAGTGGCCCGGGGCGAGAACCGCGTGGGCGAGACCATGGCGTGGAAGGTGTTATCTGTTGTCGCATGGTTACATTCACCCCGCGAGGTCCCCATGAACGAGTGTGGCCAAAACGCTCCCCGCTCCTCAGCCAGCGGCTAAGTTACCGGTGATTAACATCACCAGTCCTTATCAATTCCTACAAGTGGAGCCCTACATGCCTCGCTTCTACTCTCGCGTCTGTTCGCCGCCGTCGGCCTGGCCGCGGTGTCGTTGCTGATCGCACCCTTGGCGCCCGCTCACGCGACCGGGCACGATCCCATCCTCTTCGTGCATGGATGGCAGGGCAGCTCTTCGCAGTGGAACACCATGATCGCGGCATTCAAGGCAGACGGATGGACCGACGCCGAGCTCTTCAACTGGTCGTACAACTCCAATCAATCCAATGTCACGACCGCCGCACAGGTGGAGGCGAAGGTCGACGACATTCTCCGCACCACCGGCGCCGCCAAGGTGGATGTCGTCACACACTCGATGGGCGGATTATCCACCCGGTATTACGCCAAGAACCTCAGCGGCGCCACGAAGATCGACGATTGGATCTCCCTCGCGGGCCCCAACCACGGCACCGACACCTCCAACGGCTGCTTCACCGCTTCCTGCACCGAAATGCGGATCGGCTCGGCGTATCTGACGAGTCTCAATTCCGGAGACGAGACGCCCGGTGCGCCCGCCTACGGAACGTGGTGGTCGCCCTGCGACACGGTGATCAACCCCGACTCCAGCGTTTCCCTTGCCGGTGCGACCAACACGCAGACAGGATGCCTCACCCACAACGGGATACTCGAGAACTCCACGATCTACGGTCAGGTCCGCGACTTCGTCCGGTAGCACGCCGGTGTGGACCGGAATCGCGTTCCGCGGTTTCGGTCCACAACTCCGGACTCCCCATTGCCCCACCTGACCGGTCACCATCAGGTGGGCCCAATCCAGTTGTCGGTAGAGGGCGGCACGCTGGTACGCCGGCGGACCTGGTGGCTCGTCGCCGCGGCCTTCGGTGGCGCCCTCATCGACCGCCGCGCGTACGAGAACCTGCTGCAATGAGTATCGGCGCGCACGATGAGCCGGACGTGTCTGTGGCAGAACGTTTCTGGCGTGGCGGTGCGATCCCTTCCGCGTCTCAGTCCCGGCAGTCCGGCTCCGATGGATTCATCAGGTGCCGAAGCAGTCGAAGCTGCTCGGGCTGGAAGACCCAGGCGTTCTCGCCGCTCCTGTAGATGTTCGGCTCGGCGCGCTCCGAGAGCGAGTCCTGCTCGGTGTTTCGTGCGCGCAAGGCCGAGGCGTAGGACGACGAACGCCAATGCTGTGGCGTAGGCAGCCCACAGGATCCACTGAAGTGGTCCCTTGTGCTGATCATGCTCGGCAGTGAGGACTGCGCCCACGAATGCAGTGGAAAGGACGATGCCCGGCAAGGTTGCGAAATCGGCCTCAGCAATCAGGCGGAAGCCGAATGCCCACAGACACATCATCGGCACAGCAACAAAAGCCACGACGTGCGCGGCCACGACAACCGCGTACGGGCGCCTGCCACGCGCCGGCGAAGACGGCAACCGTCACGGCCGCGAAGCCGAGTCCAGCGGCAATTGTGTAGCGCCGCATCGCGATGCCGTGCCGCTACGGGACATGTGCCGCGGGCCCAACCGGTTCGCCCACGCTTGTGTCTCAGCCTCAGGTGATGGTGTAGCCGAGCTGATAGGCCGCGCTGTCGATCGGTCCGGACAACCCGGGATGCGACAACGGCAGCGACAACGCCGGCAACGCAGGGAACGCGTCGGTGGCGCGTTCGGTGATCGCGATACACACACTGCCGGCGAACCGGCCGCGGTAGATGATCCCGTCGAGATCGTCGTGGGCCCGGTGAATGGTGCGGGCCCAGTGCTGGGTTCGCCCGTGTGCGGCGGAGTCGAGGGCGTGGTTACCGCCGACCCGGGTCGCCCACGTCCCAGTACCGATGCCGGAAACATCGAGCAGTCTCAGCGGCCGGGTGAATCGCAGCCCGGTCAGATACGGATCGCCGCGGTGGCGGTCGATCACCCGGGCGCTCTGAAACGCCTCGGCCAACCCGCCGCGGGGACTGGATGCGCCGTACCAGATGCCGTAATCGGGATGTTCGACCCGCGGGGGCGGGTGGTGGTCGAACCGCAGGATCGGCCCGAACGTGCGCAGTCCATTCCACGGCAGCACATGGGTGCCGGTGGTGCGATGCACCCGCCACACCACCTCGGCCGGTTGCCAGTCGATCACTTCCTCGGGGCGCAGTCCCGCGTCGCGGAGGTCGGCGATGGTCGGTGGTGTGGGCAGCATCGACCCCATCTATGCCGATTCCCATTCGGCGGCGGTGATCACATCGTGGACCTGTTCGATATCGGCGGCGGCTCCGGCGCTGCCGGTCAACCACGCCACGATCGACACCGACCGGCCCTCCACGGTCAGCGACGGCTGCGGAAGGGTGAGCAACGCCTGCACGGTCAGCGGGTGCAGATCCTTCGTCAACAACGGCATCACCTGATCGAGGTGCGGCACCGCACCGGTATCGGTGAACTGAGCGGGCGGCAGCAACCGGTTCCGACCCGACGCGAATGCCCACAGGGTGCCCTCGCCGAGGCGTTGCCGGATCCGGGCCGCGGTCACCCCGAGCCGGTCCGCGGCCTGCGCGATGGACAGGGAGCTGCGGACCAGCTCCTGCATGCGAATGTCGCGGTCCACCCGTGCGGCCGTCGCCGCGGCCGGATCGTCGACGAACCCGGCTTGATCGAGCAGCGCTGCGTCGTGGTCGGACAGAGGCGGCGCCGCCGGATTCCGGTCGGACAGGCTGTGCAGGATCTGGGCGAAGAACTTCCGGCCGACATCGGTGCCGGTCACCTCCCGCAGCGCGTCCTCGAAACCGAGATCCCCGCGCAGATAGCGGGCTTCGGTGCTGATATCGGTGGCCTCATTCATCACACCCACCCCTCGCTTTCACTGATTATCGGGCACAAATCCATGATAGCCCGAAGTGTGAGAGGTCGCTACCGCGCACCTGCGGTGGTGGCACATCCATCCAGCGGTGCCAGGACCCTGGTGATTCCCGAGGCCGCGATGTGGTCGAGTGACGCATTCACCGCACACAGCCCGCCCGCGGATACATCACTTCGCCGATAGTCGGCAAAACCATGCCATTCGGTCGGTTTTACTGCACGATTCACCCAGCACCACCCACCCCGACGAACAAGGACCACCCCATGCGCATGACCGTCCGCACCACACTCCTCGCCGCCGCGACCATTCCACTCGCCGTCGCAGTCGCCGCCGCGCCGGCATCAGCGGCCGAAGCCAGCGACGTCACCTACGCCTTCAGCGTCACCGGATCAACCGTGACCAACACGATCACCAACAACACCGGCGCGTCCATCGGCTGCACCACCTCCCTCGCCGCCGCCCCCGACGGAGAACTTCCACCGGTTGACGACATCATGCGTACTGGTCAGTCCCTGTACCAGCAGGGCGACATACCGCCCGGCACCACCACCCAAACGGTCACCGATATCCCCGACGGCTCCTACGTCGCCCTCGCTTCCTGCGGACGCGAGGGCACCGACCCCGCCATGTGGGTCTCCGCCTACCCCGGGATCGAGCAATACCTGGTCCAGTTCCCGATGACCGCCAACACCGTGCAACAAGCCTCCACCGTCGTCACCGTCCCCAACTCCGACCCTAAACGGGAGGACATACCCGATCTCAGCGAGCCGGGCACCCTCTTCGGCAGCTAACCCACTGCAGCACAACCTAACCCACACCCAGCTGTACCTGGCCCCGGGAATTCAAACCCTCAACCCCCGAACCGTCCCCCGCCCACCTCGTGCCGGGGCACGGGACGGGTAGGGCAAAGGCGCATCGCAGGGAGTCGTCGACGGCGAGGATGGTTCCATGCCGATGCCGGAGTGGAACCAGGACAGCTTGGTGTGGCGTTTTGCCATGACCGACGACGGTCCGGACTTCCACGACACCCAGGGCTTCGAGCCACCGGACCCGTGGCTACCCGCGATCGCAGCCGTTGTCCGTGATCTGCGCTGCCTGCGATACGGACGCGACGTGCAGGTAAGCCGTCTGGTGTGGGAACTCGCCATCAGCGACCAGTACGCCGTCACCCTCGGCTGGCGCGGACCAGGGGTCGGTGGGTTCAACCTCTGCCACGGCATATCGATGGATGCGCCCTACCCGCAGGTCGCAGCATGGGTCGCCGAGACCGCGCAAGGCGAGCTGACCGGATACGAATTCATCCAGTGGCCATCGCGAGGACGGCACATCCTCAATCCCCGCCTCCGCCAGGAAGGACCGGTGTGGGTCGACCCACACACCGACACCGCGGTCGCCGCCATCGGTGAACTGTGCACGCAGCGCGCCGCCTGGGACGCCCTCGACCGGCGCCAGGAAGGTTGAAGGCGGCCAAAGGTTCCTGGGGATTCGACTCGCTGGGGCCCGCAGACGGCGTTTCGCACACACCGGCCTTACCGTGGGCCACGTGAGCGCAACCCCGGTCGCCATCGACGAGACCCATCCCGACGGCATCATCTCGCTCCTGACATACGCGGTCGGATCGGAAGATCGGGACCGCCTCGACGTGGCGCTCGTGCCCTACCGGACCGGCTCCACGGTCCTCGCCGTCGCCCGAACCCGTCGCCTGCCGGTCGGTGTGATCGGATACAGCGCCGCACCGCATCGGGTGACGCTGTTGCACCTCGCCACCAACCCCCACTACCGGCAACAAGGTACCGGCACCGTCCTCATCTACTGAGTACAATCCCGCCACCCCAGCACCGGATCGTCGCCGAAACCGACGCCGACCCAGTGCGCTTCTACGAGAAGACCGGCTTCACCAGCACCTCGCTCGGCGAGAAGTACCCCGGCGTCGAAAGGTTCCTCATCCGCAGGCGCCCGGCCCAGCTACTCGCATCACCGGTGATCACCACGGCCGGAACGATTTTCGAGTACTTGTGACACCACGAACGCTGGTGGAGGACGATCCAAGCCATGAACAGCCGGGTGGTCGTCCTTTCGGGGACTGGCTGCTCGGCGCACTCGCGCCCGCCCACCACGTCTTGGCTCAGCTGAAACGGCCGGATCGCGATGTACCACAGCCTCCTCGAATCGCTGATCGTCCGACAGCTGATGCTCGACCAGGGCGCCACCGTCGACTGCGCGATCACTGGCACCGTCGCACAGCGGTGGCAACAAATCGCCGAGGACCACGATGCCCGGCTCCACATCGTCGAATGCGTCTGCAGCGACGAACACGAACACCGCCGACGTATCGAAGGCCGGCACCGCAACATCCTCGGCTGGCACGAAGTCGACTGAAACCACGTGCAGCGCATGCGCGCCGAAACACCGCCACTGAGCGTGCCCATCTGACCGTGGACGCCATCTCCCCGCTGGAGGACAACCTCGATCGCATCCGCACCTGGACCAAGCAGCAGTGACCAGCCGGCCGGAGCTCTGAGGGCTGCCGAAATGGTCGCCGACGTGGATTTTCGGCCACCGACGCGGGCGGATCCGCCATTGAAGTCGATCAGGATCGGGTCCCCTGCATGCCGCGACCGGGGGCCAGTCAGACTTACTCCGAACTTGAGAATGGAGTGCTGATGGACCTGACCGACCCTGACTGAGTACGCACTGAAGTGGCCGCGTGAAGTCTTCGTCGAGCTGCGTCCTGTCTATCCTCCGCATGGCTCGCAAGAACGAGATCACCAAGTTGCGACGGAGGATCGTGATGGATGAATCCGGAACCCTGCGGTACGCAGGGTTCCGGACGCCCAAGGAACGACCTGCTGTTCTGCAACTGGATCCACGCCTGTTTCGTCGTGGTCGAACTGAAGATAGGCCGGTTCGAACCCGAGCACGTCGGCAAAACTCGGCTTCTGCGTGTTCTGGATCGACGAGAACATGCGCGATCACACCCAGCACAGACCCACCATGGGATCCTGCTAGGCGCCGGCCACAACGACAACGTCGCCCGCTACTCCCTTGCCGGGACCACCGCACCTACGGCGGCGTCCAGATCAGCCGACACGCCCCGCCCGCGGCACCAAAGCCGCCGGCGTTGGGGCGAGAAACAGTTGCTAGAGTCATGGGCGGGAGAGACTGGTCACGCGCATACCCCGGGGGCGAATTCATCGCATGGCGAAGGATCAGAAAGGGTGTGGCTTGTGACCACCGACCAAGAAGTTGTGCAGCTTCTGGCGACGCGGCATCCGTTCCACGATCTCGACGCAATTGACGCCGGCCAGTTGAGCGACGACGAGGTCGGCACCATCCCCCGATGGTGGATCGACGCGCAAACCTCGAGCAATCCCGTCGACGTCGTGCTCCGGGCATGGGAGAACGCGGTCCCCGGGCAACTCCCGCGCGTCACACGGATCATCCGGGACGCCGCACCCACCCTCAGACTGTGCCGCGCGACCCTCTCCGAGGGTGGTCGGACCGCCGTGGTGCTGGCCTACATCTTCGGGGAAGCCCACCCATCATACTTTCAAGTCGCATACGGGCTAGCGCCGCTGCCGCAGAACGAAATTCCGTTGTTCGCTGCGGGGATCGATCACGGGCTCAGAACGTTCTATACGACCGTGCAGAACGGATTCTTCAACGAGGACCCCATCGGCCTGATGCCAGCTCAAGACATGCCGCGGATTTCGAACTTTGGGGAGGCAGCCGATTTCGAGTACGTCGGGCAATCACGGGACCCGGTGAGCAACGAACTCCGTTTCGTGGAGATCGTGGAATCCGAGCTACCCGACATCGACCAACTCGTCGGCGTCTGCCGCGACGCCTCCGACAACGCAGTCGCTCTGGATACACGCGACGACACCGGTCGAGTCTGGGAGATGTGGCACAGAGGCCTCGAACGCGTCGACAAAACCCTTTGGGAGGCGATCGACGAATGGGTAACACGCCTGTTCGGCATCGATGACAACCAGTGACAACTGGTTTCACCTCCACGTGACCGGCACACAGGAACAACGCCTGATGCGGCGGCCCGCTTCTTGTCCTCACAGGGCGTTGCCTCCTCGCGTGCGACTCGAAAACTGGGAAGAACGCGCCGTTCCCATGAAGTCTCGCTTTCCTCGCGGGACCAGAAGACAGCGAACGGTGACCGGGTTTCCCGCATTCGCAAGCCGGAGTTGATCCGGTATCCATCCACCCCGCCCAGCTTCGTGGTCCCTGCAGTCAAGAGCTTCGGACACCATACACGCGTGCGGAGTGCGTATTCATCACGTAGTGAGAACGCGGGCGACGAATCCGTCGAGTCGATGGCATAGCTGTGCGATACGCGTCCGTGTGGGGAGGGCATGTTCGGGTTGATTGTCCGGCAACAATTTCAGGCCCCGGGCATAGAGCGAGCAGCAGAAATCGGTGCACAGGTAGGTGCCGATGCTGTTACCTGCCTTTCCCGACGCGCCGGCCTTACGCGCGGCGAAAAGAGCAGTCCCGCCGTGACGATGTACTGCGTGGCAGAGGTTGCACATGGCGCTGCGTGGACGAGCACCCTCGGAGTTCGCCCTCCGGAGTTCGATGCCAGTCGCTCCGGACGCGTGCGTGGTGACCAAATACGCCCGTTGGGGGGAGCGTGGATCGACCCATCCGTAGAAGTCCAACTCCTCCCACTCCGTCTCATCGAAGCTCGGAGGAAAGGCCACTGTCTTGATTCGGCTCTGGGAGCTGTTGACGAAGGAGCGAAGAATCTCCTTCTTCGTCAGGCTGTGCATGTCAATCCCCTTTTTGTACTACGAGCGATTCATGAACCGATCGTAGTATAAAATTGCCGGCATGGGTCGCTACAAGGATGCCGCCAGGTACCGAGAGTTGCTCGACGGATGTACTGCATATGCCGAGGAGCACGGCTTGTTCGACCTGACGCTGCGCCCACTCGCCGAAGATCTCGGAACGTCAACTCGCAATCTTCTTCACCATTTCGGTAGCCGTGAGCTGTTGGTCGAAGCTGTGGTGGACAGGGTGCGCGCGTCCTACCTGGACATGTCGCGCGAGTTGATTTTCCGAATCCGTTGCCTTGCAGAGGAATCGGAGCAGCGATCGGGACCCGAAGCAGTTGCGGACGTCATTGCCGAAGGATTGAACCTGGCATGGGCGGAGGCTTCGACTCCTTCCGGGCGACGTCGAATTGCTCTGTTCTTCGAAATCTATTCAGCAGCAGCGCGAGATCCAGGGTTGCGTGAGAGCTTTCTCCGGCCCGCCGTGGACGAGTGGCTTACCCCGATGGCCGATGCGATCGAAAGAGCGGGGGCATCGACTGGGGCAGCTCGGTCGATCGCTGCGCGGATCGTTGCGGTGCATCGTGGATTGCTCTTGGAATACCTTGCGCTGGGCCCCAATGGGGATACACAGTCCGCGCACGACGACGCGGTCGTTGCAGCGCGTGCAGAGATCCTCGCCGGTACCCTACCTACCGTGTCCGATTTCGCGGCCGAGGCGAAATGACAATGTCGAAGACCGAGAGAAACGAGGCAGCGGGAGGGCGCGCAATCCTTGTCCGCGAAGTGCCTGCCCCGCTGGCAGTCCTCTCGGTGATCGCGGCACTGGGTGGTGCCGTTACCCGCTCCGCGTGTGTGATCGCGATCGTGCCGTTCGTCTCTTCGCTCCTGTGACCGGGTCTGTCGGTGTCAATGGAAAAGCCGCTGAGCCCTCGTCGAGATTGCGCCGGTTGTCGGCATGGCCCTCGTTGCCGGGACTCACAGGTATGGCACTGGTCGGTGAGCAGGACCTGCCCCACGGAGCGGCAGACTTTCGGGCACTCTCACCTAGCGGACGGACGGCTGCCGTTCCTCGCTGTCGTCGGGGTCGCTGCCATCGGGTCCGCTGATGGCATCACGCACTGGACCGGGTGTCGCGAGGCGCGGCCCGATCACCGAGAGCGCCTCCGGCGTCGTCATCGTCCAGTGCGTCGCGTCGACGGGGTGCTCGTGAATGTCGCCGCCGACGTGCGGATTCCAGCACGTCACCGGATCGACGTGGAATCCGTCGTCCAGGGCAGCGGTGAAGAATACGAGGTCGCCGTCGAACATCCGCGGCTGGTGCCGATCGATCAGCTCCGTCGCCCGCTGCGCGTTTGCGTAGATACGGGCGAGTTGCGGCGCGGTGAGGCTCGCCAGCGGTCCCCCGATCGCGCCGAGGAGCGCTGCAGCTCGCTCTGCGTCGAATATGCCGTCCGGCGCGAGCTCGTCGAATCCGCCCGTCGTGGGCAGTTCGAGACCGAAACCGCCCAAGAGGTCCGCCACGGTAGCGGGGTTCTCGGCGCTCGCACTGCGATCGAGCCCGACGTAACTGTCGAGCAGCCCGAGAAGTCGGACGCTCTCGCCCGCCTCCTGCAGCTGTACGGCCATTTCCTGGGCGATCACCCCACCGAGGGACCATCCGAGCAGGTGATAAGGGCCGTGGGGCTGAATTGAGCGGATCTCGCGCACATACCGCGCAGCGAACTCCGTGATCGACGCGAGCGGCGCCTCGTCCTCGGTGAGTGCCGGGGACTGCAGCCCGTAGATCGGCCGATCCTGGGTCAGGTGCCCACTCAACCCGGCGTAACTCCACGCGAGCCCGATGAAGGGGTGGACGCAGAACAGCGGTTCCGCCGCTCCGCGGGTGCGGATCGGCAGGAGGACGTCGAGCGACGCACCGGTGTCGAGGACGCCGTCCGCCGTCGACTTCGCGATCCGCTCCCCCAACGACTGCGGCGTGGGGTCGGTGAACATCCACTGAAGCGGAAAGTCGATTGCCAGTTCATCGGCGAGTGCGGAGGCGACACGGGTCGCGATCAGCGAGTTGCCGCCCAGATCGAAGAAGTTGTCCGTGCGGCCCACCCGTTCCCGGCCGAGCACTTCCTCGAAGACACGGGCAACCATTTTCTCGGCCGCGGTGCGAGGCGCCGCGTATTCGACGGCAGCCGAGGACAGCTCCGGTTCGGGCAGCGCGGCGCGGTCGAGTTTGCCGTTCGCCGACAGCGGGAGGGCGCCGAGCTCGACGACGTGCGCCGGGATCATGTACGACGGGAGCCGCGCGGACAGGTGGGCGCGCACGTCGGGTGAATTCGGTGAGTGCCCTCGCACCAGGTACGCGATCAGTGCCTCGTCCCCACGGGAGTCGCGGTGCACGACCACCACCGCCTGGCTGACATCCGGATGCGCTTCGAGGGCTGTTTCGATTTCGCCGAGTTCGATGCGCTGGCCGCGCAGCTTCACCTGGAAGTCGCTGCGGCCCAGATACTCCAGCGCTCCATCACCCCGGCGTCGCGCGAGGTCACCGGTCCGGTACATGCGAGCCCCCGGCGTGTAGGGGTTGGCGACGAAGCGGTCCGCCGACAGGTCCGGCCGCCGGAGATAGCCGCGCGCCAGCTGGTCTCCAGCCAGGTACAACTCCCCCACCACACCGTTGGGCACCGGATGCAACCGCGCATCGAGGACGTGGAGCTGGGTGTTCCACACCGGACGCCCGATGGGCACCGTGTGGAGGTCGGCGGCACTTGTGGCCCAGTAGGTTACGTCGACGGCCGCCTCCGTGGGGCCGTACAGATTGTGCAGGTCCGCCCCACTGACCGACCGGAACCGCTGCACCTGCTCCGGGGTGAGAGCCTCACCCGAACAGAACACCAACCGTAGCGACTCACACTGGGCGGCAGAGGGTTCGGCGAGGAAGACGGAGAGCATCGACGGCACGAAGTGAATGGTCGTCACCTGCCGTTCCCGGACGAGCCTGGACAGATACCGCGGATCGCGGTGCCCGTCGGGTGCGGCGATCACCAGGCCGGCGCCCACCTGCAGCGGCCAGAACAATTCCCACACCGACACGTCGAATGTGACCGGTGTCTTCTGCAGAACGACGTCTTCGGCGGTGAGTCCGTATTCGTGCTGCATCCAGAGCAGCCGGTTCACGCTCGCACCGTGGGTGACGGCGACGCCCTTGGGCCGGCCGGTCGATCCTGACGTGAAGATGACGTACGCGGTGTTCGCCGACGACAGCGGCGCCAGCCGTTCCCGGTCGGTGACGGCGACCCGGCTGTATCCGGTGAAATCCTCGGCGGCGATGTCGATGACCGGCACCGCGGTGTCCACGGTCTCACCGTCGACGAGCACACACACCGGTGCCGCCGTCTCGAGGACCGAGGCCGTGCGTTCGGCCGGGTGATCGGGGTCGACGGGAAGGTATGCGCCGCCGGCCTTTCCGACGGCGTAGATCGACACCAGCAGTTCGAGGGAGCGGCGCATGGCCACTGCGACCACCGATTCGGGGCCCACCCCCTGCTCGATCAGTCGGCGCGCGAGCGCGTTCGCGCGCGCGTCGAACTCGGCGTACGTCAATTCCTCCCCGTCGAAGACCAGGGCGGTTCGGTCCGGGGTGGCGGCGACCTGCGCACCGAAGAGCGACGGCAACGTTCCCGCCAGGACGTCGTGCGACGTCGCGTTGGTGCCGACGATCTGCTTCCGTTCACCGGCGCCGAGGACGTCGATGTCGCCGACCGGAACACCCGGATCGTCGACGGCGGAGGCCAGCACTTGCAGGAAGCGCTCACCGAAGACGTGCACGGTCGATTCGTCGAAGAGATCGGAGGCGTAGGTGAGCCGGGCGGTGATCCCGTCCGCGCGGCCGTCGGCGTCGAAGCGTTCCGTCAGCGTCAGCTGCAGATCGAACTTGGCCAGGGCGACGTCGACGTCGACACCGCTCACCGCCAGCTCCCCCAGCTCGAGGGTTGCCTGGTCCAGGTTCTGGAAGGTGAGCATCACCTGGAACAGCGGGTGCCGCCCGGTGGACCGCGCGGGATTGATCACTTCGACGAGACGCTCGAAGGGGACATCCGCGTGGGCGAATGCGGCCAGGTCGGTGTCGCGGACGTCTGCCACGAAGTCGGCGAAGGTGCGTGCGCTGTCGACCTGCTGTCGCAAAACCAGGGTGTTGACGAACATGCCGATCAGGTCGTCGAGTGCGCGCTCGCCGCGGCCGGCGACCGGGGTGCCGATCGCGATGTCGCTCGTCCCGGCGAGCCGGCTCAGCAACACCGCGAGGGCCGAATGCACCACCATGAACAGGGTGGCGTTCGCGTCCCGCGCCGTCCGGTGGAGGCCGTGGTGCAGGGCGGCCGGAACGAGGAAGTCGATGCTCCGACCCCGGTACGACGACACAGCCGGACGTGGCCGGTCGGTGGGCAGATTCAGCTGGTCGGGGGCGCCCGCCAGGGTGCGGGTCCAGAACGCCAATTGCTGCGCCGCCAGCGAGGTCGGATCCGATTCGTCGCCGAGCAGATCCCGCTGCCACAACGCGTAATCCGCGTACTGCACCGGCAGCGGCGACCACTGCGGTGCGGCACCCGCCGAGCGGGCCGCGTACGCCGTCATCACGTCCCGCACCATCGGTGCCATCGACCAACCGTCGCCGGAGATGTGGTGCACGACGAGCGCCAGGACATGCTCGGTGTCGGACAACCGGAAGATCTGCACTCGCAACGGGACCTCGGCGGTGACGTCGAATCCGGTCGTGGCCACTGCGGCGATCAGCCCGGCCAGCTCCGTTTCCTCGGCGCTGACCACGGATAGTCCACCCCCGACCCGATCGACGGGGAGGATCATCTGGTGCGGCCCCTCCGGGGAATCCGGATACACCGTCCGCAGCGACTCGTGGCGGCCGACGACGTCGGTGACCGCGTGTTGCAGCGCGTCCACATCGAGCGACCCGGACAGGCGCACCGCCACCGGAATGTTGTCGGCGGCCGAGTCCGGGTCGAGCCGGTTGAGGAACCACATCCGGCGCTGCGCCGACGACAGCGGGATGCGTGCGGGGCGTTCGGCCGGTGCGAGGCGCGGACGGTCGTCGTCGGCGTTCTCCGTCGACTCGAGCAGCGCAGCGAGGCCGGCCACCGTCGGGGCCTCGAACAGCGTGCGGATCTCTACCCGGCGTCCCAGGGTTTCGGACAGCCGCGCCACCACCCGGGTGGCGACCAGCGAGTTGCCGCCGAGTTCGAAGAAGCTCGCGTCGGCGCCGACGCGTTCGACCCCGAGCACGTCCCCGAATGCCGCGGCGACCGCGGCCTCCATATCCGTTTCCGGGGCCCGGTACTCGTCGTGCGCGGTCCCGAACTCCGGTACTGGCAGCGCCTTGCGGTCGAGTTTTCCGTTGGCGGTCAGGGGCAGGGCGTCCAGGACGACGAGCGCTGCGGGCACCATGTATCCCGGCACTCGACGGGCCGCGTCCGCCAGCACGTCTGCGACGACGAGGGTGGCGCCATCCTCGGGCACCGCGTATGCGACCAGAGCCGTTCCGGTCGTCGGGTCCTGATGCGCGACAACGACGGCCTGCTGCACGCCGGGGCATCCGCTCAGCGCCGACTCGATCTCGCCGAGTTCGATCCGGAATCCGCGCACCTTCACCTGGAAGTCGGAGCGCTCGAGGTAATCGAGCACGCCCTCGGTGCCGCGCAGGCGCCAGCGAACCACGTCACCGGTCCGGTACAACCGGGAGCCTGCCGCGCCGAACGGGTTGGCGACGAAACGCTCCGCGGTGAGATCGGGCCGGGCGACATACCCGCGGGCCAGCTGGTCACCGGCGAGATACAGCTCGCCGGCTACCCCGAGCGGAACCGGCTGCAGGCGCCCATCCAGCACGAACGCCTGCGTGTTCCAGGCGGGGGTGCCGACGGGAACGCTGTCGCGGTCGTCGACGGTGTGCTGCCAGGAGGTGACCGACACCGCGGCCTCGGTCGGCCCGTACAGGTTGTGCAGTGCAACGGCCGATCCGAACGCGCTGCGGGAGCGGGCGGCGAGGTCGGGGGGCAGGGCCTCGCCGATGCACAGCACACGGCGCAGGGCAGGCTGCTGCGCCGCACCCGGTGTCGCGAGGAACGCCTCGAGCAGGGATGGCACGAAATGCGCTGCGGTGACCTGTTGTTCGCGCATGAGTTCGGCCAGGTACGCCGGATCACGGTGGCCGTCCGGTCGGGCGATCACCAAACGCGCCCCCGAGACGAGCGGCCAGAACAGTTCCCACACCGAGAGGTCGAAGGTGACCGGTGTCTTCTGGACCACGGCGTCGGTGGTGTCGAGCGGGTACTGGTGCTGTTTCCACAGCAGTTGGTTCACGATGGCGGCATGGGGTACTGCGACACCCTTGGGTCTGCCGGTGGAGCCGGAGGTGAAGATGAGGTAGGCGGTGTTCTCGGGTCGCGGCGCCGCGAGGTTCGGCGCGTCGAACGGCGCTCCCGGGATCGGCGTGTCGAGGAAGGACCCGTCGATTTCGATGGTGGGCACGCCGTCGGCGACGAAACCGTCCGAGGACGTCGTGAGAACGCAGACCGGTGCCGCGACGTCGAGAACGTAGGCGAGGCGGTCCGCGGGGTGGGTGAGGTCGATCGGCAGGTAGGCACCACCGGCGCGCAGGATGGCGTACATTCCGACCAGAAGTTCGATGGACCGGTTCATCGCCAGCCCCACCACCGATTCCGGGCCCACCCCACGGTCGGCGAGGTGCCGGGCGAGCACGCCGACGCGGCGGTCGAATTCCGCATAGGTGACGTCGACGCCGTCGAACGACAGCGCGACCGCGTCGGGGGTGCGCGTCACCTGCGCGGAGAACAGGTCGACCAGTGTGGCGGCCGGCAGTTCAGCGGCGGTGTCGTTGAATCCACCGAGGATTCGCACCTTCTCCGCGCCGTCGAGGAGGTCGATACCACCGACCACGACATCGGCATCCGCGGCGACCGATCCCAGAATCCGCAGGAACCGGTCCGCGAAGGACTGCACCGTCGACTCGTCGAACAGGTCGGTGGCATAGGTGAACTGCGCCTGGATCATGTCCGGGTTCCGATCGTGGTCGTAGCTTTCCGACAACGTCAGGTGCAGATCGAAGTTGGAGACGGCACTGGGTACGTCCAGGCCCTCGACGTGCAGTCCGGGGAGTTCGAGGGCGGTCCGAGCGAGGTTCTGGAACGAGAACGCCACCTGGAACAGCGGGTGGTGCGCCCGGGAGCGGGCGGGGTTCAGCACCTCGACGAGCCGTTCGAACGGAATGTCGGAGTGCGCGAAGGCGCCGAGGTCCGTTGCTCGCGCGGCAGCGAGATTGTCGGCGAACGAACCACCCAGCTCGACCGAGGTGCGCAGCACCAGTGTGTTGACGAACATCCCGACCAGCTCGTCGAGAAACTGGTCACCGCGCCCGGCGACGGGAGCGCCCACCGCGATGTCGGTGTCGTTGCTCAACCGCGCCAGCAGCACCGTGAGGGCGGTGTGCATGACCATGAACAGCGAGGCGTTCTGACGGCGCGCCACCGCGAGCAGCGCGGTGTGGGTGTCGGCATCGATCGTGAACGTGACGTGCGCGCCGCGGTTCGACGCCACCGCGGGCCGGGGGCGGTCGGTCGGCAGCGAGAGCCGGTCCGGTATCCCCGCCAGCGCGGACTTCCAGTACGTAATCTGTTCGTTGGCAAGAGATTCGGGATCGGTCTCGTCACCGAGCAGTTCCCGTTGCCACAGACTGTAGTCGGCGTACTGCACCGGCAACGGCGACCACTGCGGCGCGTGCCCCTCGGCCCGTGCGGTGTAGGCCAGCATGACGTCCCGCGCGAGCGGTGCCAGCGACCATCCGTCACCGGAGATGTGATGAGCCACCATGACCAGGACGTGGTCCTCGGCGGCGACGCGGTAGATGCGGGCGCGCAGCGGCACCTCCGCGGTGACGTCGAATCCGGTCGTCACGAAGTCGATTACCCGCTCGAGGACGTCGTCGGGATGCTCGGAAATCGGGGTCAGATCGGGTACCGCGCCCGCGGCGTCGACGACAACCTGATGTGGACCGGAGTCCGAGTCGGGGTAGAGGGTGCGCAGCGATTCGTGCCGGCCAACCAGGTCGGCGACAGCGGCGCGCATCGCGGGGAGGTCGAACTCCCCCGTCAACCGCAGCGCGATCGGCAGGTTGTAGGCGGGCGACGCCGTGTCGAACTGGTTGATGAACCACATTCGCTGCTGGGCGAGTGACAGCGGAATGTGCTCGGGGCGGGGCCCGGCGACGAGCGGCGGGCGGCGTACACCGTGGCGGGCGGACTCGGTGAGACGGGCCGCGAGCGCCGCGACCGTCGGCGCTTCGAAGATTTCGCGGACGCCGACGTGCACGTCGAGAGCGGCGTTGATCCGCGACACCACCTGCGTGGCCAGCAGGGAGTTGCCGCCGAGGTCGAAGAATCCGTCGTGGATTCCCACTTCCGGCAGCGCCAGGACCTCCGCGAAGACACCCGCGACGATCACTTCGAGCGGGTTGCGGGGCTCCTCGAAGGGGCGGTCCGCGGCGGCGAACACCGGCTCGGGCAGTGCGGCACGGTCCAGTTTGCCGGCGGGGGTGAGCGGTAGGGCGTCGAGGATCGTGATCGACGACGGAATCATGTACCCCGGCAGGGTTGCGCCGATGAACTTCGCCACCTCCACCCGGTCGACGTCCTCGCCGCTGAACGGCAGCACGTACGCGACGAGGGAAGTGTCCCCGTTGGGATGCTGGTGACCGATCGTGGTGGCGTACTCGAGCTGCGGGTGCGCGGTCAGCGCGGCGTCGATCTCACCGAGTTCGATTCGGAAGCCCCGAATTTTCACCTGGTGGTCGGTACGGCCGACGAAGTCGAGAACCCGATCCTCGCGCCACCGGACGAGGTCGCCGGTGCGGTACATCAGTGCCCCGGGTTCGCCGAAGGGGTCGGCCACGAACCGTTCGGCGGTGAGACCGGGGCGGCCGAGATAGCCGCGGGCCAGGCTCGGCCCGCTGACATACAGCTCGCCGGGCACGCCCACCGGCACCGGACGCAGCCGCCCGTCGAGCACGAGTGCCTGCACTCCGCGACTGGGCCCGCCGATCGTGACCGGTTCGCCCGCCCGGAGCGGTTCGGTGATCGACGACATGATCGTCGCCTCACTCGGCCCGTATGCGTTGATCATGCGACGCCCGGGAGCCCAGCGGGCCACCAACTCCGGCGGGCACACGTCGCCGGCCACCACCACGACAGCGAGGTCGTCGAGCCCGTGATGGTCGACGGAGGCGAGGGCCGCGGGCGTGGAGAACGCGTGGGTGACGTGTTCCGCGGCGAGAAGCTCCGCGAGTTCGGAGCCGCCGTAGATGGTCGGCGGCGCGACCACCAGGGCGGCGCCGGCGCTCAGCGCCATCAACATCTCGAACACCGAGGCGTCGAAGCTCGGGGACGCGAAGTGCAGGACGCGGGACCGGGACGTCACCGTGAGAAGCTCGCGTTCGTCGGTCACCAGGTTCACCAGGCCACGGTGGGTCACCGCGACCCCTTTGGGGCGGCCGGTGGACCCGGAGGTGTAGATCACGTACGCCACCTGGTCGGGCAGGATCGGCCGCATGCGGTCCCGATTGGTGAGGGGCAGCCGTGATTCGTGGGTGCAGCGCTGCTCGAGCGCCGTGTCGTCGAGCAACAGCCACCGGATCGAATCCGGGAGGAGGGGGCGTTCCGCGGACACGGTGATGCCGACCATCGCCCCCGAGTCCTGCACCATGTGCCGAATCCGGTCCTCGGGGTAGCGCGGGTCGACCGGCACGAAGGCGGCACCGGACTTCGCCACCGCCCAGACGGCCATCACCGATTCGGACGAGCGCGGCAGTGCCAGCGCCACCCGCGTTTCGGGTCCTACCCCCCGATCGACCAGAAGCCGGGCCAGCTGGTTCGACCGTTCGTCCAGATCGCGGTACGACATGCTTCGGCCGTCGAAGACGACCGCGGGTTCGTCCGGAGCTGCGGCCACCGCATCCGCGAGAATCTCGGTGAGCATCTGCACCGGGCGGGCGTCGGCGCCCCGAACCGGCGTCAGCGCCTCGTATTCGTCGTTTCCGAGTACGGGGATGTCCCCGACAGCGCGCTGCGGATCGGCAACGACGGACTCGAAGATCCGCTGCAGCCGCAGCGTGTATTCCGCCGCGGTATCGGCATCGAAAATGTCTGTGGCATACACCAGTTCGCCGTCGATGCCGGCGGGCTCCGTAGAGCCGTCGACCCGTTCGACGAGGGTGAAGTGCAGGTCGAACTTGGCGATGTCCACGTCGACCGACAGCGGCGAGGCGGTGACGCCGTCGAGCTCGAGCCGGTCCACGGACGGGGTCTGAACGCCCAGCGCCACCTGGAACAGCGGGTGATGGGACGTGGAGCGGACGGGGCTCAGTACCTCGACCAGACGCTCGAACGGCAAGTCCGCGTGCGCGAACGCCTCCAGGTCGACGTCACGTACCTGCCCGAGTAGCGACACGAACGAAGCCGCGGGGTCGAGCTCGGTGCGCAGAACGAGAGTGTTGACGAACATGCCGATGATGTCGTCGAGTTCCCGGCGACCGCGCCCGGCGACAGCGGTGCCGACCTGGATGTCGTAGGTGGTGCTGACTCGGCTCAGCAGTACCGCGAGGGCGGCGTGCGCCACCATGAACAGACTCGCGCCGTGAGCCCGGGCCAGCTCCGCCAGTGCGCGATGGGTGTCCGGGGACAGTGAGAAACGCACGGCAGCACCGCGATGCGACGGAACCGCGGGCCGGGCCCGGTCGCGGGGCAGGAACAGCTGGTCGGGCACATTGTCCAGCGCACGGGTCCAGTAACGCACCTGTTCGGCGGCGAGGCTCCCCGGGTCCGAATCATCGCCGAGCATTTGTCGCTGCCACAACGCGTAGTCGGCATACTGCACGGGCAGGGGTGCCCACAGGGGTTCCGATCCGGCGGCGCGGCTCGCGTACGCCGTCATCACATCCCGGATCAGCGGGTCCATCGAGGCGCCGTCGGCGGAGATGTGGTGCACGACGAGCGCGAGGACGTGTTCGGAGGCGCCGAGCGAATACACCCGCACTCGCACCGGCACCGCGTGGGACACGTCGAAGCCGGTAAGCACGAACTCCGCGAGATCGTCGCGCAGGCCGGTGTCGGTCACGGCCACCGGGGTGAGGTCGTGGACGACGTCGCCGGGTTCGAGGATCACCTGATGCGGCCCGGCCGGCGAATCGGGGAACACGGTGCGCAGCGACTCGTGGCGGGCGATCAGGTCGTCGATCGCCGCCGCGAGCGCCGCCGTGTCCAGCGCCCCGCTCAACCGCACTGCCGCGGGCAGGTTGTAGGCGGGTGAGGACGTGTCGAACTGGTTGAGGAACCACATCCGCTGCTGTGCCAGGGACAGCGGGATGCGGGCCGGGCGTTCCGTTGCGGTCAACGGCGCGGTGGCACCCGAGGGCACCTGCGCCGCGACCCGGCGGGCCAGCGCCTCCACCGTGGCGGCGTCGAACACGTCGCGGATGGCGATTCGCGTTCCGGTCGCCGCGCCCAGGCGGGTACTGAGTTTCGTGGCGGACAGCGAGTTGCCGCCCAGTGCGAAGAAGTTGTCGTGCACCCCGACGCGCGGCACACCCAGTAGGTCGGCGACGATGTCGGCGACGAGCCGTTCGGTCTCCGTTCGGGGAGCTGTGTAGTCGGCGGCCACCGCGAACACCGGTGCGGGCAGAGCGTTCCGGTCCACCTTGCCGTTGGGTGTCAGGGGCAGCGTGGTCAGCGGAATCAGCAGCGACGGAACCATGTACGACGGCAGCGCCCCGGCGGCGTGGTCGCGGACCGCGTCGACGTCCAGGTCGATCCCGACGCGAGGCACCACGTATCCGACGAGGTGATCGCCGGTGTGCGGGTCGCTGTGCGACACCACGACGGCCTGGAGCACGTCCTCGTGGCGCAGCAGAGTGGACACCACCTCGGCCAGTTCGATGCGGAAACCGCGCACCTTCACCTGGAAGTCGGTGCGTCCGAGGTATTCGAGCCGGCCTTCCCGGTTCCAGCGAACCAGATCGCCGGTGCGATACAGCCGCTCCCCGGCCGCCGAATAGGGATCGGCGACAAAGCGTTCGGCAGTCAGGTCGGGACGTCCGAGGTACCCGCGCGCAAGCTGCGCCCCGCCGAGATACAGCTCACCCGGCACACCGATGGGCACCGGACGCAGACGCTCGTCGAGAACGAGTGTGCTGGTGTTCCACACGGGCGAACCGATCGGCACAGTGTCGCCGTTGTCGGACCGGGCGGCGAAAGAGGTGGTGGTCACCGCCGCCTCGGTGGGGCCGTACGTGTTGTCGATCTCCGCCGGGTGCGCGGCCCGGAAATCGTCGACGGCTTCCGGGGACACCGCTTCTCCCCCGACGAGCACGTATCGCAGGGACGGCAGGTCCGCGAGGCCCGGTCCACCGGCCACGGCCGCGAGCATGGCGGGCACGAAATGGATGACGCTGACTTCGTGCTGCCGGATGACCGCCGTGAGGTAATCGGGGTCGCGATGCCCGTCGGGTTCGGCGATGACGAGCCGGGCGCCGGCGGCCAGGGGGGCGAAGCACTCCCACACCGACACGTCGAACGTGATCGGCGTCTTGAGCAGCAGGGTGTCGCCGCCGCCGATCTCGTAGTGGGCGCACAACCAGTCGAGCTGCCCGCTGATCGCCGCATGGCTGACGGCGACCCCCTTCGGGCGGCCGGTGGAACCGGAGGTGAAGAGGACGTAGGCGATGTTGTCGGGGCGGAGCGGCGCAATGCGCTCGTCCGGACGGATCGGCGCCGAGGCGAACTCGTGCGGGTCGAGGTGGTCCACGACGATCGCATCGATGCCGTACCGGCGTGCGGTGTCCCCGTCGTCGGAGAGTGCGCTCGTGGTCAGGAGCAGGCGGGCCCCGGACTGCTCGACGATGTCGTTGTTCCGCTGCGCCGGCTGGTCCGGGTCCAGTGGGGTGTACGCGCCGCCCGCCCTGATCACGGCGTGAATCGCGACGAGGAGATCCAGAGACCGCGGAATTTCCACCGCGACAACGCTATCCGGTACGACACCGGCGCCGATGAGCTTGCGGGCGAGCCGGTTCACCCGGGAATCGAAATCGCGGTAGGTCAGTGCCGAATCACGCCAGAGCACGGCCGGCGCCTCGGGTGTGGTGCGGGCCTGCTCCTCGAGAATGTCGACGAGCGTGCGGTGCCGGTGTTCCCGGGCGGGTCCGCGGGACCATTCGGTGAGGGCGACGCGTTGGTCGTCGCCGAGCAGGTCGAGGTCGCCGATCCGGGTGCGGGGACTGTGGGCCATCTCGGCGAGCACGCGGAGGAAGGCGGCGCCGATCCGGTGGGCCGTCTCCTCGTCGAAGAGGTCCCGCGCGTAGCCGAGCTCGAGGTCCAGACCGGCCGGCGTGCCGTCGTCGTCGTGCCGGGCGGCCAGAACGAAGTTGAGGTCGAATTTGGCGACGGGCGAGTCGATGTCGAATCCGGACACCTCGAGTCCCGGCAGTTCCAGTGTCGGGCGTTCGAGATTCTGCAGCGCGAGCGCCACCTGGAACAGCGGGTGGAATGCCGTCGATCGGGTCGGGTTGATCACCTCGACCAGTTGCTCGAAGGGCACGTCGACGTGGGAGAACGCCTCCAGATCGACGCTTCGGACCTGGCCCAGGAGTTCAGCGACCGTCGCATGCGGCCGCACCTCGGTGCGCAACACCAGGGTGTTGACGAACATGCCGACGAGGGCGTCGAGCGCCTGCTCGCCGCGTCCGGCCACCGAGGTGCCGATGGCGACGTCCGCGCCCGCACCGACCCGCGCCAGCACGGCGGCGAGGCCGGTGTGGATCGCCATGAACAGGCTGGCATTGTGGGCCCGGGCCAGATCCAGCAGAGCGCGGTGGCTGTCGCTGTCGAGGAACAACCGCACGGTGCCGCCTCGGTTCGACGGAACGGGCGGCCTGGGCCGATCGGTCGGCAGCGCCAGGTGATCGGGCAGCCCGGCGAGCGTCGTCGTCCAGTACGCGAGCTGTCCGGCTGCCAGCGACTGCGGGTCGGCCGCGTCCCCCAGCAGAGTCCGCTGCCACACCGCGTAGTCCGCATACTGCACGGGTAGCGGCCCCCACACCGGGGGCTGGCCCGCGGCGCGGGAGGCGTAGGCCGTCATGACGTCCGTGGCCAGAGGCACGAAAGACCAGCCGTCGGCGGAGATGTGGTGCACGACGAACAGGAGGATGTGCTCGGAGCGGCTCTCGCGGAAGAGGTGCACGCGCAGCGGCGGCTCCGCGGTGACGTCGAAGCCGGTCGAGGCGTACCGCAGGACGGCGGTGGTCAGATCTTCACCCGACAACCGCAGCGGGGCCAGGTCGAGCGGAATCGTGTCGACAGCGACGATGACCTGTTCCGCGCCGTCGTCGGTCGGCGGATACACGGTGCGGAGGGTCTCGTGACGGGCGAGGACGTCGGCGAGCGCCGCCCGCAGGGTGGCCACGTCGATTCGCCCGGACATGCGCAGGGCGAGGGGGATGTTGTACGCCGGGGAGGAGGGGTCGAACCGGTTGAGGAACCACATCCGCTGCTGCGCCGGTGACAACGGAATCTGCGCCGGCCGCTCCACCGCTACCAGAGCGGGGCGGTCGACGACGGCCCCGGACTCTGCGGCCGCTGCGAGCAGGCGCACGGTGGGGTTGTCGAACAGGGTACGGACCGCAATGCGGGTGCCCAGCGCCGAGCCGACACGCGAGACCACCTGGGTGGCGGACAGCGAGTTACCGCCGAGGTCGAAGAAGTTGTCGTCCAGGCTGATCGACGGCTCCCCCACCACGTCGGCGAACACCGCGGCGACGGCCTGCTGCTGCGGGGTCTCGGGTGCAGCGAATTCGGCCCGTCGGGTGAAGACGGGTGCGGGCAACGCGGCGCGGTCCAGTTTCCCGGCCGGGGTCAACGGCAGCGACTCGAGAACGACGATCGCCGACGGCACCATGTATCCCGGCAGACTTCGTCCGGCGAACGCAGTCAGCACCGAGGGATCCACCACGGCGCGGGACGCCGGAAGCACATACGACACCAGCCGGGTCAGTCCTGCGCCGTCCTCGTGCCCGACGGTGTGCGCGAACTCCACCGCCTCGTGCCCCGACAGCACGGCGTCGATCTCGCCGAGCTCGATGCGGAACCCGCGAATCTTCACCTGGAAGTCGCTGCGCCCGAGGAATTCCAGAACATCGGTACCGGCCGTGTCGCGCACCCACCGCACCACGTCACCGGTGCGGTACATCCGCCCGCCCGATCCCGACGGATCGGCCACGAACCGCTCGGCCGTCAGCCCGGCGCGGCCCACATATCCGCGGGCGACGCTCGGTCCCGACACGTACAGCTCGCCCCGCACCCCCCGCGGCACCGGACGCAACCGCGCGTCGAGCACCAGTACGTCCACCCCCACGGTCGGCGAGCCGACCGTCACCGGCTCCCCCGCCGCCAACGGCGACGTCGCCGAGGACATGATCGTGGTCTCGCTCGGCCCGTAGGCGTTGACCATCCGCCGGCCAGGCGCCCACCGCGCCACCAGCTCCGGCGGACACACGTCCCCCGCCACCACCACCGTCTCGAGGTGGTCGAGGCCGCGATGATCCACCGACGCCAATGCCGCCGGTGTGCAGAACGCATGCGTGATCCGATGCTCGGCCAGGAACTCTGCCAGTTCCGCACCACCGAAGATCGTGGGCGGCGCCACAACCATCGTCGCCCCCGCACCGATGGCCATCATCCATTCGAACACCGAGGCGTCGAAACTGGGGGACGCGAAATGGAGAGTCCGCGACTGCGGGGTCACGGACAGCCGCTCACGCTCGTCCGCAACGAGATTGACGAGTCCGCGATGCGTGACCGCCACACCCTTCGGTCGTCCCGTCGACCCCGAGGTGTAGATCACGTACGCCGGATGGTCGACCGACAGCGCTGCCGCCCGGTCCGCATCCGTCACCGGCAGGCACGGATATCCCGCCAGCGCAGCCTGCACCTCGTCATCGTCGAGGACGATCCACTCCACACGGTCGGGCAGCGCCGCCTGCAGCGCCGTCGTGGTGATTCCTACCGGGGCGCCGCAGTCGTCGAGCATGTGCCCGATCCGCTCGGCCGGATAGCCCGGGTCCACCGGGACGAACGCCGCCCCGGTTTTGGCCACCGCCCAGACGCTCGACACCGATTCGAGCGAACGCGGCAGCGCCACCGCCACCGTCACCTCCGGGCCGACCTGAAGATCGATCAGCAGCCGCGCCAATTGTGTCGAGGATTCGTCCATTTCGCGGTATGACATTGCCGCCCACACACCGGCCACCGACGGCCCGGTCACCGCCACACCGTCCGGGTTGCTCCGCACCGCTGCGGTGAGCAACTGCGGCAACGGCACCGGATCGAAACCCGTCCTGCCCGAGGCGGGCGTCAGGGCGGCGTGCTCGCCCGCTTCGAGAATGTCGACGTCGCCGACGACGAGGTCCGGATCGGTGACGACTGCGGCGAGGATCTGCTGGAATCGCCGCGCGAAGCCACGCACCGTGTCGGCGTCGAACAGTTCGGTGGCGTAAAGGAATTCCGCGCGGATACCGCAGGGCGCCCCGTCCGCGTCGATGTTCTCACCCAAGGTCAGCTGAAGGTCGATCTTGGCGACCCCCGGGTCGATGTCTTCGACCCCGACTCGCAGTCCCGGCAGATCGACGGTTCCGGTGGGCGTCGGGCTCATCGACAGGGCGACCTGGTAGATCGGGTGATGGGCGGTGGTGCGGATGGGGGCGAGGACGTCGACGAGTCTCTCGAACGGGACGTCCGCCGAACCGAACGCCTCGAGGTCGGCATCCCGCACGCGGTCGAGATGTTCACGGAAAGTGTCACCACCGCGCAATGCAGTCCGCAGGACGAGGGTGTTGACGAACATCCCGACGAGGTCGTCGAGGGCCCGCTCGCCCCGGCCGGCGATCGGACTTCCGATGACGACGTCGTCGGTGGCGGACAAGCGTCCCAGCAGCAGCGCCAACGCAGCGTGCATCACCATGAAGGTGGTGGCACCGTCCCGGCGAGCCAACCGGTCGATGCCGCGGTGGACCGCGGGGTCGATCTCGAAGGCGACCGTCGCCCCGGCGAACGTGGGTTGCGGCGGACGAGGCCGGTCGAACGGAAGCCGGAGTTCATCGGGAGCGCCGGCGAGGGTGTTCGCCCAGTACGCGAGTTGGGTCGACATCAGCGAACTGGGGTCGTCGTCGGTGCCGAGAACCGCTCGCTGCCACAGGGTGAAGTCGGCATACTGCACCGCCAAAGACGCCCACTGCGGGACGACACCGGCCGTGCGCGCCGCGTAGGCGGTCACGACATCGCGGCTGAGCGGTCCGAACGACCAGCCGTCGGCCGCGATGTGGTGCAGGGACATGGCAAGTACGTGCTCGGTGGGTCCCGTGCGGACGAGGAGGGCACGAACAGGAGTCTCGACCGTCACATCGAATCCCCGCGAGGCGAAGGCGATGATCCGGGCGCCGAGTTCGCCCTCGGTCGCATCAATGGTCTCTACCGTAACGGCGGCATCGGCTGGCGCGAGCACCACCTGTGCGGGTCCGTCCGGGGTGTCCGGGAACACGGTGCGGAGGGCTTCGTGCCGAGCGACCACGTCGTCGACCGCGGACGCCAACGCCCGCGCGTCGAGGACCCCGGACAGGCGTACCGCGAAGGGCAGGTTGTAGGCGGGTGAGGTGGTGTCGAACTGGTTGAGGAACCACATCCGCTGCTGCGCAAGCGAAAGCGGAATGTGGTCGGGGCGAGTCGCCGCGGTCAGTGCGGGGCGGGGCCCACTGGGCACCGGCTGCGCCAAGCGCAGTGCCAACGCGGCCACGGTGGGGGCGTCGAAGACATCCCGGACCGACAGTCTGTTGCCGGACAGTTCCGTGAGCCGCGCCGCCACCCGTGTAACGGACAACGAGTTGCCGCCGAGGTCGAAGAAGTTGTCGTGCGCCCCGACCCGGTCGGCCTGGAGCACCTCGGCGAAAACGGCGGCCACCTGCTGCTCACCCGGAGTACGCGGTGGGGTGTATTCGGTGCCGGTACTGGTGAATTCGGGTGCCGGAAGCGCTTTCCGGTCGAGCTTGCCGCTGGTATTGAGCGGGAACTCGTCCAGGACCACGAACGCGGACGGCACCATGTACGACGGCAACGCCCCCGACACATGAGCACGCACCACCGACACCTCGAGCGCGGACTCCGCCGTCACATACGCCACCAGATGATCACCGGTCACCGCGTCGGCATACACCGTCACCGCCGCACCGGTCACCGCCGGATACGCCCGCAACACCGACTCGATCTCCCCCAGCTCGATCCGCTGACCACGGAACTTGACCTGGAAATCGGTGCGCCCCACATACTCGAGCACCCCGTCCCGACGGCGACGCACCAGATCCCCCGTCCGATACATCCGCGCACCCGGCACCCCGAACGGATTGGCCAGGAACCGATCCGACGTCAGATCGGCCCGCCCCACATACCCGCGAGCCAACTGCACACCACCGAGATACAACTCCCCCGCCACCCCCGCCGGCACCGGATGCAACCGCGAATCGAGCACATACGCCTGCGTATTCCACTCCGGAACACCGATCGGCACCGACACCGTGTCGGCGACCCCACACTCCCAGAACGTCACCGACACCGCAGCCTCGGTCGGACCATACAAATTATGCAACCGGGCCGGCGTCACCGCCCGGAACCGGGCCACCGTCTCCGGCGGCAACGCCTCACCGATCGCGAACACATGCCGCAGACTCCGGCAGGAACCGGCCGGCACCGCAGCAACGAACACATCGAGCATCGACGGCACGAAATCGGTGACCGTCACCCCATGCTCATCGATCACCTGCGCCAGATACCCCGGATCCCGATGCCCGTCCGCGGTCGCCAACACCAACCTGGCACCGACCTGCAACGGCCAGAAATACCCCCACACCGACACATCGAACGTCGTTGCCGTCTTCTGCAACACCACATCCCGACCGGTCAACCCGTACTCGGCCTGCATCCACCGCAACTGATTCACGATGCCCGCATGCGGCACCGCCACACCCTTCGGCTTCCCCGTCGACCCCGACGTGAAGATCACATACGCCGGATTCTCCGGCCGCAGCGCAACCACCCGCTCCGCGTCCGTGACCGCCGCATCGGAGAAACCGGACACATCCACCTCGTCGATCGAGACCACCTCGACCCCCGCCGGCAACCCGACCCGATCCGCCGCCGTGCTCAACACACACACCGGGCCCGCGGAATCGAGCACATACCCGATCCGCTCGGCCGGATGATCCGGATCGACCGGCACATACGCACCACCCGCCCCGAGCACCGCAT
This sequence comes from Rhodococcus sp. USK13, assembly GCF_018343855.1. Classification (NCBI taxonomy): domain Bacteria; kingdom Bacillati; phylum Actinomycetota; class Actinomycetes; order Mycobacteriales; family Nocardiaceae; genus Rhodococcus; species Rhodococcus sp. USK13. The sequence goes on from NZ_CP069242.1 coordinate 4,595,852, forward strand.
ACATCCCCACCACCAAATCCAGAGACCGCCGCATCGCCAACACCACCCGCGACTCCGGCCCCACCCCCAACCCGATCAGATACCGGGCCAACCGATTCACCCGCGCACCCAACTCGGCATACGTCAACGACACACCCTCGAACACCACCGCCACCGCACCCGCAGACCGCACCACCCGATCCCCGAACAACTCCGGCAACGTCCCGGCCGGAACGAAATGGTCAGTGGCATTCCAGGTCGTCAACGCGGAGCGTTCGGCGGTGTCGAGCAGCGGGATGTCACCGACGCGCACCGTCGGGTTCGCGGCGACGGCATCCAGGATCCTGCTGAAGCGTTCGGCGATTGCCGCGGCCGTCGACTCGTCGAACAGGTCGGTCGCATACATCAGCTGAGCGGAGATGCCGTCCGGCAGCCCGTGCTCGTCGAACTGTTCGACGAGCGTGAAGTGCAGGTCGAACTTCGCGACATCGAGGGTCGCGTCGAGGCCGCTCAGCGTGAGACCGTCGAGTTCGAGCGTGGTCTGCTCGAGGTTCTGGAAGGTGAGCATCACCTGGAACAGTGGGTGGCGGGCGGTACTGCGAGTGGGACTGAGTATCTCGACCAGCCGCTCGAACGGCACGTCCGTGTGGGAGAACGCTTGCAGGTCCGCGTCCCGCACCCGGCCCAGGAGTTCGCGGAAGGTCGCCCCGGGATCGACCTCCGTGCGGAGGACGATCGTGTTGACGAACATGCCGATCAGATCGTCCAGTTCACGTTCACCACGGCCTGCTACCGGGGTGCCGATCGTGACGACCGGCGTCGCACTCGCACGACTGAGCAGGATGCTGAGCGCGGAGTGCACCACCATGAACAGCGTTGCCCGCTCGGACTGTGCGAGCGACGCCAGCGCCCGGTGCACGGATGCGTCGAGTGCGACGTCGACGTGGCCTCCGCGGTAGGACTGCTCAGCCGGCCGGGGCCGGTCGACCGGAAGGTCCAGTTCCTCGGGCACCCCGGCGAGTGCGGTCGTCCAATAGTCCACCTGCTGTGCCGCGAGCGAGTCCGGGTCGGATTCGTCCCCGAGAAGTTCGCGTTGCCACAACGCGTAGTCGGCGTACTGCACCGGCAACGGTGACCAGGTGGGCTGTTTCCCTTGTGTGCGTGCCGCGTACGCGGTCATCGTGTCGCGCACCATGGGCGCCATCGACCAGCCGTCGCCGGAAATATGATGGACCACCAACGCGAGGACGTGCTCCTCGGCGTCGATCCGGAACAGGGCGACGCGGACAGGGAGCTCGGTCGTCACGTCGAAACCGGCACCGAGGAAGCCGGCAAGTTCGTTCTCGAGCCGCTTCTCGTCGACGACGGTGACCGGCAACTCGGGAGTTGCGGAGTCGGCGTCGAGGACGACCTGGTGCGGTCCGGTCTCCGAGTCCGGGAACACGGTGCGGAGGGTTTCGTGCCGCTCGATCAGATCAACGACCGCGGCGGTCAGGGCGCCGGTATCGAGTACACCGGACAGGCGTACCGCGACGGGCAGGTTGTAGGCGGGTGAGGTGGTGTCGAACTGGTCGAGGAACCACATCCGCTGCTGCGCCGGGGACAACGGAATCCGCTCCGGGCGTGGCCGGGGCATCAGCGCGGGACGGACCTCATCACCCGTCGTCCCCGACACCGTCGCCGCGAGTTCCGCCACGGTCGGCGCCTCGAAAAGGTCTCGCACACCCAACGGCACTCCGAGTTCGGCGCGGATCCGGGACACCAGCTTGGTCGCGATGAGCGAGTTGCCGCCGAGGTCGAAGAAGTTGTCGTGCGCCCCGACCCGGTCGGCCTGGAGCACCTCGGCGAAAACGGCGGCCACCTGCTGCTCACCCGGAGTACGCGGTGGGGTGTATTCGGTGCCGGTACTGGTGAATTCGGGTGCCGGAAGCGCTTTCCGGTCGAGCTTGCCGCTGGTATTGAGCGGGAACTCGTCCAGGACCACGAACGCGGACGGCACCATGTACGACGGCAACGCCCCCGACACATGAGCACGCACCACCGACACCTCGAGCGCGGACTCCGCCGTCACATACGCCACCAGATGATCACCGGTCACCGCGTCGGCATACACCGTCACCGCCGCACCGGTCACCGCCGGATACGCCCGCAACACCGACTCGATCTCCCCCAGCTCGATCCGCTGACCACGGAACTTGACCTGGAAATCGGTGCGCCCCACATACTCGAAGCACCCCGTCCCGACGGCGACGCACCAGATCCCCCGTCCGATACATCCGCGCACCCGGCACCCCGAACGGATTGGCCAGGAACCGATCCGACGTCAGATCGGCCCGCCCCACATACCCGCGAGCCAACTGCACACCACCGAGATACAACTCCCCGCCACCCCCGCCGGCACCGGATGCAACCGCGAATCGAGCACATACGCCTGCGTATTCCACTCCGGAACACCGATCGGCACCGACACCGTGTCGGCGACCCCACACTCCCAGAACGTCACCGACACCGCAGCCTCGGTCGGACCATACAAATTATGCAACCGGGCCGGCGTCACCGCCCGGAACCGGGCCACCGTCTCCGGCGGCAACGCCTCACCGATCGCGAACACATGCCGCAGACTCCGGCAGGAACCGGCCGGCACCGCAGCAACGAACACATCGAGCATCGACGGCACGAAATCGGTGACCGTCACCCCATGCTCATCGATCACCTGCGCCAGATACCCCGGATCCCGATGCCCGTCCGCGGTCGCCAACACCAACCTGGCACCGACCTGCAACGGCCAGAAATACCCCCACACCGACACATCGAACGTCGTTGCCGTCTTCTGCAACACCACATCCCGACCGGTCAACCCGTACTCGGCCTGCATCCACCGCAACTGATTCACGATGCCCGCATGCGGCACCGCCACACCCTTCGGCTTCCCCGTCGACCCCGACGTGAAGATCACATACGCCGGATTCTCCGGCCGCAGCGCAACCACCCGCTCCGCGTCCGTGACCGCCGCATCGGAGAAACCGGACACATCCACCTCGTCGATCGAGACCACCTCGACCCCCGCCGGCAACCCGACCCGATCCGCCGCCGTGCTCAACACACACACCGGGCCCGCGGAATCGAGCACATACCCGATCCGCTCGGCCGGATGATCCGGATCGACCGGCACATACGCACCACCCGCCCCGAGCACCGCATACATCCCCACCACCAAATCCAGAGACCGCCGCATCGCCAACACCACCCGCGACTCCGGCCCCACCCCCAACCCGATCAGATACCGGGCCAACCGATTCGCCCGCGCACCCAACTCGGCATACGTCAACGACACACCCTCGAACACCACCGCCACCGCACCCGCAGACCGCACCACCCGATCCCCGAACAACTCCGGCAACGTCCCGGCCGGAACGAAATGGTCAGTGGCATTCCAGGTCGTCAACTCCCGGGCGCGCACAGCCGGATCGGTGATCGCCACGTCGCCGACCGCCATGCCGGGTTCGGCGGTGACGGCATCCAGGATGCGCACGAACTGCGCCGCGAAGCCGTGAATCGTGGCGTCGTCGAAAAGATCTGCAGCGTAATTGAATTGCGCCCCGATCACACCGGGGCGGCCGCCGTCATGGGTTTCGGTGAGCACGAGCTGCAGATCGAATGCGGCGACATCGGGCACGATCGGCTCACTCGACACCGACAACCCCGGCAGTTCCAGATGCGCGGGCGCATGATTCTGGAAAAACAGCGCCACCTGGAACAACGGATGGTGTGCGGTGGTGCGGGTGGGATCGAGATGCTCCACCAGCCGCTCGAACGGCACCTCGGCGTGACCGAATGCTCCGAGGTCGACCTCACGCACGTGGTTCAGCAGGGCGGTAAACGACATCGCCGGGTCGACCTCGGTCCGCAGGACCAGGGTGTTGACGAACATGCCGACCAGGTCGTCCAATTCACGATCTCCGCGGCCTGCTACCGGGGTGCCGATCGCGATGTCGCGGGACGCGCTCAACCGGCTCAGCAGCAGCGCCAACGCCGAATGCGCCACCATGAACAGGGTCACGTTGTGTGTGCGGGCGAACGCCACAAGGCGTTCGTGCAGGTCGGCGGGAATGTTCCAGGCAAGCGTCGAACCACGCTGCGACGCGGCCGCGGGTCGGGGACGGTCGGTGGGCAGGTCGAGGCTGTCCGGCAGCCCGGCCAGCGCGGTGTCCCAGTACGTCAGTTGCTGCGCCGCCCGCGACTGCGGGTCGTCCTCGTCACCGAGCACTTCGCGCTGCCAGAGGGTGTAGTCGGCGTACTGCACCGATAGCGGCGACCACCGCACGTCGTGTCCGGCACTGTGCGCCGCGTAGGCGATCATCACATCGCGGGACAGTGGAGCGAACGACCAGCCGTCGGCGGCAATGTGATGGAGAACCAACGCGAGGACGTGCTCGCCGGCTCCCGTTCGGAAGAGCCGCGCCCGCACGGGGATGTCGGTAGTGACATCGAATCCGGTGAGAACGAACTGACGGATCGCGTGGTCGAGTCGGTCGACGTCCGCGTCGGTGACGGTCATCTCTACGTCGACCTCGCCGGGCGCGAGAACCCGCTGCCACGGTCCGGTGCCGGAATCGGGGAAGACGGTGCGCAGCGATTCGTGCCGCTCGACTACGTCGTACACGGCCCGACCGAGTGCAGCGACATCCAGGTCGCCGGAGAACCGCACGGCGAGAGGAAGATTGTGGACGGGGCTGCCGGTGTCGAACTGGTTGAGGAACCACACCCGCTGCTGAGCGGAAGACAACGGCACCCGCTCCGGCCGGGCCCGAGCGGACAGCATCGGGACATCGGCGTGGACCTGGCGATCGGCACCGTCGAATCGTTGTGCGAGCCCGCCGACGGTCGGCGCGTCGAAGACGTCGCGCAGCGACACCGGAAGATCCGCGGCGCTGCGGAGCCGGGACACCAGGCGGGTGGCGACGAGCGAGTTGCCACCGAGTTCGAAGAAGTTGTCGGTCAACCCCACCCGGCCGAGGTCGAGTACGTCGGCGACCGCCTCGGCGACTGCGATCTCGACGGCGGTCCGAGGTGCCACATATTCGGTGCTCACAGCCTCGATGACCGGGGCCGGCAGCGCGGCCCGGTCGAGTTTGCCGTTGGCCGACAGAGGAAGACCGTCGAGCGTTACCACGTAGGCCGGAATCATGTAGGACGGCAGCACAGCCGATACGTGCTCGCGCACTGCGGCGGGGTTCACCCCCTCCTCACCCACGACATACGCGACGAGGGACTCCTGACCGCGGTCGTCGCGGTGCACCGTCACCACTGCGCGTCGAATGTCCGGGTGCGATTCGTAGGCGCTCTCGATCTCGCCCAGTTCGATGCGCTGTCCACGCAGCTTCACCTGAAAGTCGGTGCGTCCCAGGTATTCCACGGCACCGTCCGGGCGGCGTCGCACCAGATCGCCCGTCCGGTACATCCGGGCACCTACCGCGAACGGATCCGCGATGAACCGGTCTGCCGTCAGATCGGCACGGCGGAGATAGCCACGGGCCAGCTGCGCGCCCGCGAGGTAGAGCTCACCGGCCACCCCGTCGGGCACCGGGTGTAACCGGGCGTCGAGCACGTGCAGTCGGGTGTTCCACACCGGTCTGCCGATGGGCACCGTAACGGTGTCTGCGGAGCTGGTGCGCCAGAAGGTGACGTCGACCGCGGCCTCGGTCGGCCCGTACAGGTTGTGCAGGTCGGCTGCGTTGATGGCCCGGAACTTCGCGGCCTGATCCGGTGTCAGCGCCTCACCCGAACAAATGACCATACGCAACGAATCGCAGTGCGCTGCGGACGGTTCGGCGGTGAAGACCGACAACATCGAGGGCACGAAATGCATGACGGTGACGCGGTGTCGGCGCACCAGCGTGGCGAGGTACTCGGGGTCACGGTGTCCGTCCGGTGCGGCGATCACCAATGTCGCGCCGACCTGGAGGGGCCAGAACAATTCCCACACCGACACGTCGAAGGTGACCGGCGTTTTCTGCAACACCGCATCGGTGGAAGTCAGGGCGTATTCATCCTGCGCCCACAACAACCGGTTCACGATCGCACCGTGGGTGACCACGACGCCCTTCGGTCGTCCCGTCGACCCCGACGTGAAGATGACATAAGCGGCGTGCTCGGGAGCCGGTGCCACCGGCAGCGCCCCGGATTCGCCGGTCGACAGGTCGAGAATGTCGACGTGCAGGACCGGTGCATCGGTGACCCACTCGACGCCTTCTGTGCTGCGGGTGAGGAGGCACACCGGCCGCGAAGTCTCCAGAACGTACGTGGTGCGGTTCACCGGATGGTCCGGGTCGACCGGTAGGTACGCGGCGCCGGCCTTCAGGATCGCGTAGATGGCGACCATGAGGTCGAGCGAGCGCCGCATGCCCACGGCGACCACCGATTCCGGTCCCACACCTTCCGAAACCAGGTGGTGGGCAAGGCGGTTGCTACGCTCGTCGAACTCTGCGTAGGTGAGCCACTCGTCCTCGAATATCAGTGCCACGGCGTCGGGGGCGGCGGCGGCACCGGCTGCGAACAGCGACACCAACGTGTCGGGGGGCACGGGATGGTCGGTGGCATTGCGCGCGTCGAGGGCGGCCCGTTCCGGTGCCTCGAGCAGGTCGATGTCGCCGATAGCGACCGGGTCGTCGTCGAGTACGGCGTCGAGAATTCTGCGGAACCGTGCGCCCATCGCCACGATCGTGCGCTCGTCGAACAGGTCGGTCGCGTACGAGAGGTCCATCGACATGCCCGCGGCCCGGCCCTCGGCGTCGACGTGCTCGACGACGGTGAGCTGGAGGTCGAATTTGGCCATGTGGACGTCGATCTCGGCCGCCTCCACGGTGAGGCCGTCGAGTTCGACACGGGTGGTCGCGGTATTCTGGAACGAGAGCATCACCTGGAACAGCGGGTGATACGCCGACGAGCGCTCCGGGCTGAGGACCTCCACGAGGCGCTCGAAGGGAACGTCGCCGTGCGAGAACGCGGCGAGGTCGGCGGTGCGGACACGGCCGAGGAGGTCGGCGAACGTGTCGTCCGGTTCCAGGGAGATCCGCAGCACCAGGGTGTTGACGAACATGCCGACGAGGTGGTCGAGTTCTTCCTCACCGCGGCCGGCGATCGGGGTGCCGATCACGATGTCCGAGCCGGCACCGAGGCGGTGCAACAGCACGGCCAGGACCGCGTGCGTCACCATGAACGGCGTGGTGCCGGTGCGGTGAGCCAGCTGCGTCAGTTGCTCGTGCACGAGGGCCGGCACCGTGAAGTCGACCCGGCCACCGCGATGCGACATCTGGGCCGGGCGTGGACGGTCGGTCGGCAAGTCGAGCACCTGCGGCAGACCGGAGAGTACGCCCTGCCAATGGCTCAGCTGCTGGGCGGCCACACTGTCCGGATCGGCTTCCGAGCCGAGCATGTCGCGCTGCCAGAGCGTGTAGTCGGCGTACTGCACGGGCAACGGCGCCCAGGACGGGCTCTGCCCGTGGGCACGCGCCGCGTAGGCGACCATCACGTCGGCGGCGAGGGGGGTCATCGACCACCCGTCGGCGGCGATGTGGTGAACCACCAGAACCAGCAGGTGACGGTCGGTGGCCTCGCGGAAGAGCCCCACACGGAGCGGTGGATCGGTGGTCAGGTCGAAGCCGGTGCCCCCGAGCGACGCCACTGCGGCTGTGAGGGAATCGGCGTCCACCGCGACCGGCGCGCCCGGCGGCAGCACCGCGCCGGACGGCAGGATCACCTGGTGTGGTCCGTCCGTACTGTCCGGGAAGATCGTGCGCAGCGTTTCGTGACGTTCCGCGACATCGGTGAGTGCCCACCGGAGGGCGTCGTGGTCGAGGTCCCCGGTGAGCCGGAGGGCGATCGGCAGGTTGTACGCCGGAGACGCCGGGTCGAACTGGTTGAGGAACCACATCCGTTGCTGCGCAACAGACAACGGCACCCGATCCGGGCGCTCCCGCGGCCGCAGGACCGGTCGCGCGCGCGTGTGCGACGTCGACTCGGCCACGGCGACGGCCAGCTGGGCCACCGACGGCGACTCGAAGAGGTCACGGACACCGATCCGCACCTTCAGCGCGGCTCCGACCCGGGACACCACCTGGGTGGCCATCAACGAGTTGCCGCCCAGTTCGAAGAAGCTGGATTCGACGCTCAGGTCGTCGACGCCGAGGACGTCCCGGAAGATCCCGGCGAGCACCTCCTCGGTGCCGGATCGGGGTCCCACGATCGAGGCGGACCGCTCGGCGAAAACGGGGGCGGGCAGGGCGTTGCGGTCGAGTTTGCCTGCCGGCGTGAGCGGCAGCGAGTCGAGGACCATGATTGCGGACGGCACCATGTACGCGGGCAGGCTGCGCCCGGCGAACTCGGCCAGCTCGCGGGTGTCGACCACGGAATGCGGCGCGGGCAGCACATACGAGACGAGGCGTGTGGTTGCGGCGCCCTCGTGGCCGATCGTGTGGGCGAACTCCACCAGCGGATGCGCCGACAGGGCCGCGTCGATCTCGCCGAGTTCGATGCGGAACCCGCGGATCTTGACCTGATGGTCGCTGCGGCCGAGGAAGTCGAGCACCGGTGTCCCGTCGGCTGCGGACACCCAGCGGACCACGTCGCCGGTGCGATACATCCGTCCACCCGTTCCGAACGGGCAGGCCACGAACCGTTCCGCCGTCAGCCCGGCCCGGTGCACGTAACCCCGGGCCAGGCTCGCGCCGAGAACATACAGCTCGCCGCGAACCCCGGCGGGAACGGGCCGCAGCCGATGATCGAGGACCACGAGATCCACACCGACGGTGGGTGCTCCGATGCTCACCGGCTGTCCGGCCGTCAGAGCGGTGGTGGCGGAGGACATGATCGTCGTCTCGCTCGGCCCGTACGCATTGATCATCGTCCGCCCGGGTGCCCAGCGAGCGACCAGCTCGGGTGGGCACACGTCCCCCGCGACGACGATCGTCCGAAGGTCGTGCAGCGAACGGTGATCGAGCGACGCCAGGGCCGCAGGGGTACAGAAGGCGTGGGTGATGTGCTGCTCGGAGAGGAACTCGGCAAGCTCGTCGCCGCCGTAGACCGTGGTCGGCGCGATCACCAGCGCCGCACCCGCGCACACCGCCATCACCAGCTCGAACACCGAGGCGTCGAAGCTCGGGGAGGCGAAATGCAGTGCCCGCGAGTCCGGTGTGACTCCGAGCCGGTCGCGTTCGTCCGCGGCGAGGTTCACCAGACCGCGGTGTGTCACCGCCACACCCTTGGGCCGGCCCGTCGACCCGGAGGTGTAGATGACGTACGCAGGGTGGTCCAGCGACAGGGCCGCGGTGCGGTCGGCGTCGACGACGGCACCGGTCGGATAGGAGGCGAGTTCGGCCCGGAATTGGTTGTCGTCGAGGATGATCCAGTGTGTGCAGTCCGGCAGGTCGGCGCGCAGGTCTGCAGTCGTGATGCCGATCGGCGCCCCACAGTTTTGGAGCATGTGCAGGATCCGCTCGCGCGGATAGCGGGGATCCACCGGAACGAAGGCTGCCCCGGTTTTCGCCACCGCCCACACACTCGACACCGAGTCGAGCGAGCGGGGCAGCGCGAGGGCGACCGCGACCTCGGGGCCGACCTGCAGGTCGATCAGCAGTCGAGCCAGCTGGTTCGACGTCTCGTCCAGGGCGCGGTAGCTGAGGACGCCGGCGGGCGCTTCCGTTCCCGGTACGACCAGGGCGTCACCGTCCGGGTTGCTTCGGACGGCCCCGGCGAGCAGATCCGGCAGGGTGACCGGGGCGAACCCGGCACGGCCGGTCGCGGGCACCAGGCTGCGGTGTTCGTGCTCGTCGAGAATGCCGAGGTCGCCGATCCGACCGGGCCGAAGGGCATCAGAGGTGAGGAACTCGCCGAAGAATCGGGTGAACCGGAGGTGATGCGTGTCGAGCGCCGTCTCCGAGTAGAGGTCCGGGTTGGCCTCGAAATCGAGGTTGAGGCTCGTGCCGGCCACCCCGTGGTAGACGTTGACCGCCAAATCGCTGATCGGGCCGGTCGACAGCAATTCCAGTCTGCCGACGATGTCGCCGAGCGTGATCTCGTTGTGGAAGAGCATCACGTTGATCAGTGGTCCGTAGAAGCCCTGGTCGTCGGCGGCGGCGTCGCGGCGGATGTCGATGTGCGGATACCGCTGGTGGCGCAGCGCCGCCGTCACCTCGAGCCGGACCGCGGCGACGAGGTCGGCGCTCGTCATGTCCGGGCGGACCTGCAGTCGCAGGGGAACCACGTTCGACACCATGCCGCCGGAGCGGCGGAGCAGCGCGGTGGTTCGGGCCGTGACGGGCAAGCTGAGGGCCACGTCCTCGCGGCCTGTCATGCGTGCGAGGTAGGCGGCGAATGCCGCGATTACCTCGAACGCGACGGAGGAGGCATGCCGATCGACGGCGGCGTCGAGGTGGTCGACGAGGGTGCCGGGCAACTGGCTGCCCGTGGTACGACTGCGGGCGCGCGCCGGTGCGGTGCGGTCCACCAAACTGTGCGGCTCGCCGATGCGAGCGACGAGTTCCGACCAGTATCGGCGGTCAGCGTCGTAGCGGGCGGAGGTGCGGTAGTCGTGGTCGACGCCGGCGACCTCCGTCAAGTCTGCCGCCTTGGACGGCGCGGCGATCACCCCTCGGACGGTAGCCGTATAGAGCTCCGCCGCTCGGTCGACGAGCGTGACCGAGCCCATTCCGTCGAGGGCCACGTGATGAACCCGGCTGTACCAATAGTGGCGGTCGGGCGCGATTCGAAGCAGCGCGGAAAACACCAACCGGTCCCGGAACACGTCGATCGGGGCGGTGTACTCCTGCCGCATCCACTCCTTGGCGGCGGCCCGCGGGTCGGGTTCGTGCAGCAAATCGACGAAGCGGACCGAGGCTTCGAGGGTGGGATCGACCACCTGATACGGGACACCGTCGACCTCGATCAGGCGCAGGAACGCGGACCCGAGTTCGCGGCCGGCGGTGATCATCGACTCGGACAGCAGGGGCGCATCGAGCTCCCCGACCAGTTCGACACACTGAGCGATGTTGACCGGCACCGAGGGTTCGAGCTGCTGGGCGAACCACATTCCCTGCTGCGCGGAAGAAAGCGGGAAGGCATTCTCCGGGAGATCACCTGTCGGAGGCAGGGGCGGAACCGGCACAGCGTCGACCACCCGTCCACCCCTGTTTCTCATCTCGGCGGGCGGACGAACCACCCCGTCACCACCCGACAGTGACTGGCGACCCTGGGAATTTTCCAAACCTTACTCAGGAGTACGCCTCGGGTTCCCTATCGGGCATCCGGTTCGAAGCGTTTCACCCATTCCACATTCTGGAACGGCGCGCATTTTGCCTGATGGCGGGCGGGCGGATCGTCGGCGTGACACCAGAGCGGCCACGACCGCAGCGGCGGCGGCGAAGCAGAGCAGGACCTCCGGCAGAGGCCCGAGGCGACTCGCCGGAGTCAGCTGGGTCCGCAGCGGCACCTCCGACACCAGGGCGGCGGGCACGAACAGTGACGTCTGTTCCACGGTGGAGCCGTCCGGCGCGATGATCGCACTGACACCGCTGGTGGCAGCGACCACCACCGCCCGCCCGTGCTCGACGGCCCGCACCTTCGACATGGCGAGTTGCTGATACGTCATCTCGGTATCGCCGAAGGTGGCGTTGTTCGTGGGAACGGCGAGCAGTTCCGCGCCGGCCCGCACCGATCCCTCGAAGGCGCGATCGAACGCCACTTCGTAGCAGGTGGCGACCCCGACGGGAACACCGTTCGCGTGGACGACGCCGTCGCCGTCGCCGGGTACGAAGTTGCCGGCCCGGTCGGCGTAGGAGGAGAAGTGCCGGAAGAAATCGCGGTAGGGCAGGTATTCGCCGAACGGTTGGATGATGCGTTTGTCGTGTCGTTCGCCCGGTCCCTCGTCGCCGTCCCAGACGATCACCGAATTGGTCGTGGTGCGGTCGCCGTTGACCAGCACCGCACCCACCAAAATCGGCGCGCCGATCGCTTCGGACGCGCGGGAGATGTCCGCGGCCGCGTCCGCGTTACGCAGCGGGTCGATATCGGACGCGTTCTCCGGCCAGACGACGACATCCGGTTGCGGCGCCGCCCCCGCGGCAACCTCGTCGGCCAGTTGGAGTGTGCGCCGCACGTGATTGTCGAGGACCCGTTTGCGTTGGTCGTTGAAGTCGAGCCCCAGTTTGGGCACGCTCCCCTGGATTGCCGCGACGGTAATCGTCCGGTCTCCCGACCCCATGTCGGCGAGCGCCGGCGCCAACGCCACCGAAAGCACCGTGGCAGCGAGGGCCGCGGCCAGACCGCCTGCAAGAGGTCGCTTCCAGTCCGCCGCGCCGTGCGCCCGAGCCCACACCGTCACGGCGACGGAGGCCAGTCCGGCGCCCGTCAAGGCCACCCCGAAGCTGAGCAGTGGGGCGCCGCCGAGACTCGCCAACGGCAGTAGCCACCCCTCCGACTGCCCGAAAGCGAGCCTGCCCCAAGGGAAACCGCCGAACGGGACGCTGGCACGCAACCATTCGGTGAGTGACCAGCCGGCCGCGATCCACAGGGGCGCCCAGCGCAACCGGGACACGAGGACAGCCACCACCCCGAACAGGCCCACGAACACCGCCTCGACGGCCGCGAGCGCCAGCCACGGCAGGGCGCCGACGAACACGCCGATCCACGGCAACAGCGGCACCAGGAAGCCCAGACCCGCCAGGTACCCGTAGCCGAAGCCGGCGCGGAGTCGCGGCGCCGGCCCACCGGCCCCGGTGAGAACCAGGACGAGCAGTGCGACACCGACCGGTGCCAGGAACCACAGCGGCCGGGGAGGAAACCCAGCGAAGATCAGAAACCCGGCGGCCACGGACACGAGGCAACGCGACACCAGCCCGCGAACGCCAGTCGACCCGCCGGGCACGGCCTCGTCAGCGCTCATGGACGACGCTCCGCCGTCAGCGCTCATGGACGACGCTCCGCCGTCAGCGCTCATGGACGATGCTCCCCCGATGCACCGAACGCAGCAGCACCGGCGTGGGTACGTCTTCGTCGAGTCGCGGCAGGGCGGGCACCCGGGACCGCGGATCGGTCGACCACCGCTGGACGGAATCCTGGGGTGCGCTGACCACCAGCTCCCCGGCATCCCACACCGCATACGACGCCGGGGCGCCAGGGTTGAGGGTGCCCGCCAGCCCGTCCCGGACCCCGCCGGCCCGCCAGGCCCCACGAGTGGCAGCGGAGAACGCGGCACGCGGCGAGATGCCGCTCCCCTGAGTCCGGTGCTGGACTGCGGCACGGACCATCGCCCACGGTTCGACCGGGGTCACGGGAGCGTCGGAACTCAGCGCCAGCGACACTCCGGCGGACGCGGCCGCGGAGAACGGGTTCAAGGTGAGGGCCCGGTCGCGGCCGAGACGCTGTGCGTAGAGACCGTTCGTCCCACCCCACAGGGCGTCGAACGCGGGCTGCACGCTGGCGATCACACCCCACGTCGCGAGGCGGGCCGCGTCTTCGGTGCTCATCATCTCGGCGTGCTCGAGCCGGTGTCCGGCCGCGGCGACGGCGGGTCCGCCGAGTTCGTCGGCCACCAGCGCGAGGGCATCGACCGCGGCCCGGACTGCGGCGTCACCGATCACGTGAAAGCCCGCCTGAATGCCGGCGATCGTGCAGGCCCGGAGGTGGGCCGCGATCTCGTCGACGGTGAGGTAGCTCTTCCCGGTGGTGCCGGGCGCATCGGCGTAGGGTTCGCGGAGCCACGCGGTGTGCGACCCGATGGAGCCATCGATGAACAGGTCGCCGCCGAGAGCGTGAGCGCCCGTGTCCTGCAGGAGCTTCCGGGCCTCCTCGACGTCGGAGACTGCCTGCCCCCAGTAACCTCGCACCTCCACTGCGTGGGAGGTGGACAACAATTCGCGGAAGTCGTCCAGTCCGGCGATGTCCGGACCGCCACACTCGTGCACCGCGACGATTCCGCGGGCGGCAATGGCGTCGAGCGCTGCGGCGCGGGCGACTGCCCGCTGCCGTTCCGTCAGCAGGGATCGGGCGATCGTGCGGGCGGCGTGGTGCGCCTCGAAGGTCAGCGGTCCGTCCGGGGAGTAGCCCGCGGTTCCGTTCACATCGGGGACCAGCTGCCGCAGCGCAGTGGAGCACACCGCGGAGTGGACATCGATCCGCGAAAGGTACACCGGGCGGCCCGGCGCGGCCTCGTCCAACTGCGCCGTGGTGGGGCCGGCGCCCTCCGGCCAGTTCGAGTCATCCCAGCCGTGCCCCCAGATGACGGCGTCGTCGTGGGTGCGAGCAAAGGACTGCAACCGGTCGAGGCACTCGCGCAGCGAGCCGACACCGACGAGGTCGAGGCCCACGATGTTCAGCCCCAGGGCGGTCACGTGGACGTGGGTGTCGACGAACGCCGGAGTGACGAACGCGCCGTCCAGGTCCACGACCTCGGCGTCCGGGTGCAGTGCGCGGGCTGCGCGGTCGTCGCCGACCCACACGACGGTTCCGTCGGTCACTGCCATCGACGTGGCGTCTGGTGCAAAGGAACTGTAGATTCGGCCGCCGACCAGCAGTTGGGTAGTCACGGGCACCTAGTGTGCCTGTTAGGGCAGAAGACGTGGATCACGGGTCGGGGTTCGAGGTTGCGTATCGACTACCTCACCGTCGAACACGTCGTGCACCACCTCACCTTCGATCACTTCACCGCGGCCTCGACGAGGGGTACGCGCGAAGGCCTCGGCGCCGGCCGCGACGACGGCGGCGCGCTTGCCGGCAACCAGCACGACGACGGGCCGAAGCAGCCATCGGGTGGGCGGGATCAACAGAAGCAGCCCGAGAAGTGATGTGACGAGCCCGGGCACCACCATCAGCGCCGAACCGACCGCCACGAGGGCACCATCCGCTACCGCCGCGCCCGGCGACCCCTTGCCGCCTGCGGCTGCACGCAACCCCTGAATCACTCGACGCCACTGCGAGCGCATCAGCATCAGTCCGACGAGCGATCCACCGAGGAAGAGGCAGGCTGTCCAGAGCACGCCGATCGTGCCGCCCACCCAAATGAGTGCGGCGATCTCCGCCACCACGTAGAGCAGAAACATTGCGGCGTACATGACGCCCCCTTTCGAACGGCGGATACCGACACTCTGGCCGTCTGTCCGTTCAACGTTCGAGGACGCCAGATTTCTCCCGGCACAGATCTCGAACCGCTCACAATCTAACCCTAAAGTTGACATTGAGAGTTGTGCCGTGATGCAGTTCTCTCGGATGGGGGATCTTCCGATCCCGCGCACAACAAGGAGCCGCTATGTTCCGGTCCACCCTGTTCCGCCGTGCCACGACGGTATTGGCATCGGCCGCTGTCGCCTGCACGCTGTCGGCCGCACCCGCCTCGGCCCAGCCCCTACCCGATGCGGCTCGGGGCATCGGGGAACTGCAGGCGCTGGCCGCCGAGATGTCGCCGGTGGCGAGCAACGCGGTGAACCAACTCCTCGGCGCCAGCGTCTTCGTCCCGAAGGATGTGCTCGAACTCGGGCTCACCACGCCCCAGGACTTCATGTACCCGTCCCCCACCCTGGGATGCGGTGTCGCCGACGAGCCGGCGACCGTCACCCTCGCAAGCGCTCAGGCAGGACCGAATCTCTTTCCCCCGATCACCGCCGGCCAGCTGCGATTCCAGGCAATTCCCGCCTACGTGGCGATACCGCAGTCCTCCGACCTCAGTGTTGCCTGGATCAACCTGAACACCTTCCAGGGCGGGATCGTGAAACTCGACGACCGCCTGCCCATCATCAACACCCCGCTGCTGTCGAAGATCGTCGACACGGGTGCGGGCACGGTGCTCGGCACGATGTTCGGCACCGTGAGCTATCCCGGCAACGTCAACTGCACGGTGGTCCCGACCGTCGGCACGTTCACGTCCTGACCGTCACGGCGGCGGACGAGCCTACGAGCCGGGCCGCACCAGGCCCGTCTCGTAGGCCAGGACCACCGCCTGCACCCGGTCCCGCACATTCAATTTGGTGAGTATCCGGCCGATGTGCGATTTCACCGTCGACTCGGACAGGAACAGACTTTCCGCGATCTCCGTGTTCGACAATCCGGTGGCGACCAGCTGCAGCACTTCCCGCTCCCGCTCGGTCAGCACGTCCAGTACCGCCGGGTCGCGGCGCGGAGCCCGGCCGTCGTCGAGGAAACGGGCCAGCAGTCGCCGCGTCACCTTCGGCGACACCACAGCGTCTCCCGCCGCCACACTGCGGATGGCCGACACCAGGTCCTCCGAGGGGGTGTCCTTGAGCAGAAAGCCACTGGCCCCCGCCCGCAACGCCCCCATTGCGTGCTCGTCGAGGTCGAAGGTCGTCATGACGAGTACGCGGCTGGCGACCCCGGATTCGAGTATCTGCGCCGTCGCACTGACCCCGTCCACCACCGGCATGCGCACATCCATCAGCACGACATCGGGTTCAAGTTTACGGACCGCCGCCACCGCGGCCGCCCCGTCGCCCGCCTCGCCGACCACCACGATGTCGTCCTGCGCGTCGAGCACCATATTGAGGCCCATACGCATCAATTCCTGGTCGTCCACAAGTAGCACGGTGATCGGCACAGCGCCAACCTAGCACCGCCATGCCCCGCGTTGCGGATCCACAAAGGTGGCGCCTGTGGTCTTGGCCGGCGATTCCGACTGCCGCAACACCCAGCAGGCACCTGAGGCCGCGAGGGTGAGGTCCGGTCTCCCGGACCAAACCCGCCTCGGCGGAATAGGCTTGTAGCTGAGCGTCTATCACACGTCCGGACTCGAGCGGGAAGGGTGCTGATGCGCGAGGTACTGGCGGACCTGATGGCGGTGTGGACCGCGGGCGGGACGGCGGGTGTCGGAACCGTGGTCCGCACATTCCGATCCGCTCCGCGACCGCCGGGGGCATCGATGGTCGTGGCACCCGATGGGACTGCATCCGGTTCCGTGTCCGGTGGGTGTGTCGAGGGAGCGGTCTACGAACTTGCATGCGAGGTCACGGCGTCCGGCACGCCGGTGCTGCAGCGGTACGGGATCAGCGACGAGAACGCGTTCGAGGTGGGTCTCACCTGTGGTGGAATCATCGACATTTTCGTCGAACCGGTGTCGCGCAACACTTTCCCCGAGCTCGATGAGATCGCCCAGGACATCGACAATCACCTGCCGGTCGCCGTGGCCACCGTTGTCGCGCATCCCGATGCCGCGCGGGTGGGGCGACGTCTGGTCGTCCGGCCCGAGAACGTGAGCGGTTCACTCGGCTCCGACCGAGCCGATTCCGCGGTGACCGACGACGCCCGGGGGCTCCTCGCGGCGGGCGGCAGCACGGTGCTGACGTACGGCACCGACGGTCAGCGCCGCGGCGAGGGCATGGAGGTGTTCGTCGCCAGTTACGCGCCGAGGCCGCGCATGCTCGTGTTCGGGGCCATCGACTTCGCCGCCGCGGTGGCCCGGCAGGGCGCCTTCATGGGATACCGGGTGACGGTCTGCGACGCCCGTCCGGTGTTCGCGACGCACGCGCGGTTCCCGACGGCCGACGAAGTGGTGGTGGACTGGCCGCACCGGTATCTCGCTGCGCAGGCAGAGGCACAGGCCATCGACGGCCGGACCGTGATCTGCGTACTCACCCACGACCCCAAGTTCGACGTTCCCCTCCTCGAGACGGCACTACGCATCCCCGACGTCGCCTACATAGGCGCCATGGGATCACGCCGAACCGATCAGGACCGGCGCGAACGCCTCCGCGAGGCCGGTCTGACCGACACCGAGCTCGACCGGCTGTCGAGCCCCATCGGCCTGGACATCGGTGCCAGGACACCCGAGGAGACGGCGGTGTCCATCGCCGCCGAGATCATCGCCCGCCGGTGGGGTGGCACGGGGCGCCCACTAATGGAGTCGAGCGGCCGGATCCACCACGAGGAACCCGTCGATTTCTGCGTCGACTAGGGCGGTTTACCGGGGGTTGACGGACCATCGGTTCTTGCGCAGGCTGAGAGGATCCACATTTGTGAGGTAGGTCACAATGCAAGTTCCAGGATCCTTCGAATACGAGCGTGCCACGGGCGTCGAGGACGCCATCGCCCTGCTCGACCGGCTGGGCGACGAAGCCCGCCTCGTCGCTGGCGGCCACAGCCTGCTCCCCATGATGAAACTTCGCCTCGCCAATCCCGAGTACCTCATCGACATCAACGACCTCGAGGGCGAACTCGGCTACATCACGACCGAGCGGTCGAGGCTGCGGATCGGTGCGATGACACGGCACCGCCGGCTACTCGAATCAGACGAACTCGCGGCGGCGTTCCCCCTCTTCCGCGACGCGGAGAAGGTGATCGCCGACCCGGTGGTCCGCAACCGCGGAACCATCGGCGGATCGCTGTGTCAGGCGGATCCGGCCGAGGATCTCACCACGGTCTGCTCTCTACTCGACGCCACGTGCGTGGTGCGCGGGCCCGGCGGACGTCGCGAGATCCCGATGTCCGAGTTCCTCGTCGGACCGTACGAGACGGCGCTCGCACACAACGAAATGCTCATCGAGATCGTGATACCGGTTCACGGCCACAGTTCCAGTGCGTACGCCAAGATTGCACGGCGAACCGGAGATTGGGCGATCGCCGCGGCCGGCGCCGCAGTCACGGTGGAGGGCGGCGAGATAGCCCGGGCAGCCGTCGGCCTGACCGCCGTGAACCCGGATCCGTCCGGGCTCTCGGACATTGCCGACTACCTGACCGGACGTCCACCCTCCGAGGAGGCGTTCGCCCAAGCCGGACGGTTGGCCGCACAGGCCTGCGAGCCCGTCGGAGACGCCCGCGGCACCGTCGACTACAAGCGCCATCTCGCATCCGAACTCACGATCCGCACACTCCGCACAGCGGTCGACCGGGTGCTCCGCAGCGATGTGGAGCACGAGCCGACCGGAGAAGAGGCATAGCCATGCAGGTGAACATGACCGTCAACGGCGAGGCAGTGAGCGCCGAGGTGGAACCGCGCATGCTGCTGGTCCATTTCCTCCGCGACCAGCTCGGTCTGACCGGGACCCATTGGGGCTGCGACACCAGCAACTGCGGTACGTGTGTCGTCACCGTGGACGGCGATCCGGTGAAGTCGTGCACGATGCTCGCTGCGATGGCGAGCGGGCACGACGTCCGCACGGTCGAGGGTCTCGAACACGACGGCGAACTCGATCCCATCCAGCAGGGCTTCATGCAGTGCCACGGACTGCAGTGCGGGTTCTGCACCCCCGGCATGATGATGACGGCGCGGGCCCTGCTCGACCGGGAGGAGAGCCCCGACGAGGCCACCATCCGGGAAGCGATCTCCGGGCAGATCTGCCGCTGCACCGGATACACCACGATCGTGCGCTCGATCCAGTGGGCGGCGGACCATCGGGCGGGCGAGGCCGCCGAGCCGGAACCGGCCGGCGACTTCGACGCGGAGGTCCAGGAGGACAAGACGCGGGGCGCCGAGGGCGCACCGATGACAGTCGAGGAACACGCGACCACGGGAAGTAAGTCATGACCACCGTCGAATCGCGTCCGCCATCGGGCGACGCCGAAATCATCGACAACGACAAGAAACCCTGTGGCCACGGCCGCATGCTCCGCAAGGAGGATCCCCGCTTCATCCGGGGGCTCGGGAATTACGTCGACGACATCATCCTCCCCGGCATGCTGCACCTGGCGATCCTGCGGTCGCCGGTCGCGCATGCACGGATCGTTAGCATCGATACCTCTGCGGCACAGGAACACCCGAAGGTGACCGCGGTAGTGACGGGCGCCGACCTCGCCGCGAAGAACCTCGCGTGGATGCCGACCCTGTCCAACGACGTGCAGGCCGTACTCGCCACCGACAAGGTGCGGTTCCAAGGTCAGGAAGTCGCATTCGTCATCGCTGAGGACCGCTATTCGGCTCGGGACGCGCTGGAGCTGATCGACGTCGAGTACGACATGCTCGATCCTGTCGTCGACGCCCGCAGGGCGCTCTCACCCGACGCACCGGTGATCCGTGACGATCTCGACGGCAAAACGGACAACCACTGCTTCGACTGGGAGACGGGCGACGCCGCCGCGACCGAGGCCGTGTTCGCGAGGGCGGACGTCGTGGTCAAGCAGGAGATCGTCTACCCGAGGGTGCATCCGGCGCCGATGGAGACGTGCGGTGCGATCGCCGACGTCGACAAGGTGTCCGGCAAGTTGACGCTGTACTCCACGTCGCAGGCCCCGCACGCGCACCGGACGGTCTACGCCCTGGTCTCGGGGATCCCGGAGCACAAGATTCGGGTGGTGTCCCCGGACATCGGCGGCGGATTCGGCAACAAGGTCCCGATCTACCCGGGATACGTGTGTGCCATCGTGGCGTCGCTGGTGACGGGCAAACCGGTGAAGTGGATGGAGGATCGCAGCGAGAACCTGATGAGCACGGGCTTCGCCCGCGACTACATCATGGTCGGCGAGATCGCTGCGACCAAAGAGGGCAAGATGCTCGCGATCCGCACGAAGGTGCTGGCCGACCACGGTGCGTTCAACGGCACTGCGGCCCCGGTGAAGTATCCGGCGGGTTTCTTCGGCGTCTTCACCGGCAGCTACGACATAGAGGCCGCGCACTGCGCGATGACGGCGGTCTACACGAACAAGGCGCCCGGCGGGGTGGCGTACGCGTGCTCGTTCCGCATCACCGAGGCCGTGTATCTGGTCGAGCGGCTCGTCGACTGCCTGGCGTTCGACCTGAAGATGGATCCGGCGGAGCTTCGGCTGAAGAACCTGCTGCGTCCCGACCAGTTCCCCTACACCAGCAAGACCGGCTGGGTGTACGACTCGGGCGACTACGAGACCACCCTGCGCAAAGCCATGGACCTGATCGGCTACCAGCAGTTGCGGGAGGAACAGAAGGAACGCCGCGAACGCGGTGAGCTGATGGGTATCGGCATGGCGTTCTTCACCGAGGCCGTCGGCGCCGGTCCGCGGAAGGACATGGACATTCTCGGCCTGGGCATGGCCGACGGGTGCGAACTGCGCGTCCACCCCACCGGAAAAGCCGTCCTCCGGTTGTCGGTGCAGACCCAGGGACAGGGGCACGAGACGACGTTCGCCCAAATCGTCGCGGAGGAACTCGGCATTCCACCGGACGACATCGACGTCGTGCACGGCGACACCGACAACACACCGTTCGGGCTCGGCACGTACGGCAGCCGGTCCACGCCGGTGTCGGGCGCGGCCGCGGCGCTGGTGGCCCGCAAGGTACGGGACAAGGCGAAGATCATCGCGTCCGGGATGCTCGAGGCCTCGGTCGCGGATCTGGAATGGGAGAAAGGCGAATTCCATGTGAAGGGTGATCCCTCAGCGAAGGTGACCATCCAGGACATCGCGATGCGGGCACACGGCGCCGGTGATCTGCCGGAGGGCATCGAGGGCGGACTCGACGCGCAGATCTGCTACAACCCGGAGAATCTGACGTACCCCTACGGCGCGTACTTCTGCGTCGTCGACATCGATCCCGGCACCGCGGTGGTGAAAGTGCGGCGGTTCCTCGCCGTCGACGACTGCGGCACCCGCATCAACCCGATGATCATCGAGGGCCAGGTGCACGGCGGCATCGTCGACGGCATCGGGATGGCGTTGATGGAGATCATCGAATTCGACGAGGACGGCAACTGCCTCGGCGGATCGCTGATGGACTACCTGATCCCCACGGCGCTGGAGGTGCCGAAGCTGGAGACCGGCTTCACCGTCACCCCGTCACCCCATCACCCGATCGGCGCCAAGGGCATCGGCGAGTCCGCGACGGTCGGGTCTCCGCCGGCCGTGGTGAACGCCGTCGTGGATGCGCTCGCCCCGTTCGGTGTGCGGCACGCCGACATGCCGCTCACCCCGTCCCGGGTGTGGGAGGCCATGCAGGGCCGCGCGACACCACCGATCTGAACGTTGCCCGGCTCTCGGCAGGAGGCCCGATGGATCTGAAAGAGCGTGCGGCGCAATTGGTGCGCGACCGCAGGCCGTTCGTCCACGCGACCGTGGTGCGAGCGCAGCCACCCACGTCCAGCCATACCGGTGACGAGGCGATTCTCCTGCAGGACGGGACCATCGAGGGTTTCGTCGGCGGCCAGTGCGCGCAGAACTCGGTGCGCACGGCAGCCCTGGGTGTGCTGAAGACCAACGAGAGCGTGCTGCTGCGGGTCCTTCCCGACGGGGCCGTGCAGTTCCCCGAGATGCCGGGCGCATCCGTCGTGGTGAATCCGTGCTTGTCCGGTGGCGCCATGGAGATCTTTCTCGAGCCGCAACTGCCACCGCCGGTGGTGCGGATCTACGGCACCACACCGATCGCGCAGGCGTTGACGCACATTTCGGAATTGCTGGAGTTCTCCGTCGAGCACGACGACGCCGGTCTCGAACAGTTCACGGGCACGACGGCCGTGGTGCTGGCCGGTCACGGCGGCCCCGAGGCGGACGTCATTCGCGCGGCGCTCGACGCCGGGGTCGGATACGTCGGGCTCGTCGCCAGCCGGACTCGGGGCGGCGCCATCCTCGACGCCCTGGGTCTCACCGAATCCGAGCGGGCCAGGGTACATACCCCGGTCGGCCTGAACATCGGGGCGCGGACGTCGGCGGAGATCGCGGTGTCGATCGCCGCAGAACTGGTGCACGAACTGCGCACCGCGGGACTACGTGCGCCCGAGGACGATACGCCTCCGCGGGAGGCGGTGACGGAAGCGGTCGATCCGGTGTGCGGGATGCGCGTCTCGGTCCGGCCGGATACTGTCCACCTGCGGCGCGGCGGTGACGACTTCTGGTTCTGCGGGCCGGGTTGCCGGACTTCGTTCGCGCAGGGAACGGAAGCGGTATGACGACACCCTTCGAGGATGTGGCGGAGGTGATCCGGCGCTTCGATGCCGAGGACTACCTCCTCGACTTCGGAACCGCGTCCGCTCTGTATCTCGCGGCGGCGCTGAGCCGTCCGCTCCTGCTCGAAGGCGAACCCGGAGTCGGTAAGACCACCGCGGCGAAGGCTCTCGCGGCCGTCCTCGGCGCCCCACTGATCCGCTTGCAGTGCTACGAGGGCCTCACCGCGAACGAGGCCCTCTACGACTGGAACTACCAGCGGCAGTTGCTCACCATCCGGCTGGCCGAATCGCGGGGTGACGGTCTGACCGAGGACGATCTGTTCACCGAGGAATTCCTGCTCGAGCGTCCGATCCTCCATTGCGTGAGATATCGGGGACCGACCCCGCCCGTACTGCTGATCGACGAAATAGACCGAGCCGACGACGAGTTCGAGGCACTCCTCCTCGAATTTCTGGGCGAGGCGTCGGTCACCGTACCCGAACTCGGAACGTTCACGGCCGAACAGCACCCCATCGTCGTGCTGACATCCAACCGGAGCCGCGACCTCCACGACGCGCTGCGCAGGCGGTGCCTCTACCACTGGATCGACTATCCGGAGCCGGCCCGGGCGGCCGCCATCGTGCGCCGCACGGTCCCCGCGGCGACGGCACCCCTCATCGAGCACGCCACCCGCTTCGTCGGCCGGGCCCGCGAACTCGATCTCGACAAGCCGCCCGGAATCGCCGAGACGATCGACTGGGTGTCCGCACTCGCGGCCCTGGGTGTGGCGGATCTGGTTCGCGACGACGCAATTCAAAGCTTGAGTGCCCTCGCGAAGACCCCTGACGACCGCACAATAGTTCAAGACGCATTCACCGACTATGCGCACGTCCTGGCCACCGGATGAAAAGGCAACTGCCATGAAGATTGCCAACGAGTTCACCGTCAATGCACCGATCGAGCAGGCCTGGGAGGTACTCAGCGACCTCGAGGAGGTTGCCCCGCTGCTGCCCGGGGCACAGATGACCGGACGGGAAGGCAACGACTACCTGGGGAAGGTGAAGGTCAAGGTCGGCCCGGTGACGAGCGAATTCAAGGGCAAGGCCACGTTCGTGCAGCGTGACCCGCAGGAGCATCGCGCCGTGATCGACGCCCGAGGTCGGGACTCACGCGGTTCCGGTAACGCGTCCGCGACGATCATCGCGCAGTTGCACGAGACCGGTGCCGGCACCCGCGTCACCGTGGACACCGACATGAAGATCGTCGGCAAACTTGCGCAGTTCGGCAGCGGAATGATTCAGCAGGTGTCGGAAAAACTCATGGGTCAGTTCGCGGAGTCGCTGGAAGCGAAGCTCGCCGGAGGTCCCGGCGAGGAGTCCACGGCCGAGCCCGAGGCGGCCGGGACCACGAACCTCTCCGTGGCCCCGCCGGCCGCCGAACCGGCTCCGCTGGACCTCCTCGCACTGTCCGGGGCGGGGGTGTGGAAGCGGTACGCGCCGATTCTCGCCGCCGTCCTCGCGGGAATCGTGGTCGTGCTCGTGGTGGGCCGCCGCAGGCGATGAGCGCGTCGGGCGTCCTGCGGGGCGTCGACCTCGCGGCGTTCGCGGTGGCACTCGTCGCCCGATTGCGCTCGCGTGGTGTCGTCGTCTCGGCGAGTGGCCCCGCGGTGTTCGTGCAGGCGCTGCACCTGTCGCCGCCGAATTCGCGGTCGCGGCTGTACTGGTCGGCGCGCCTGACGCTGGTCAACCGCGTCGACGACCTCGCGTCGTTCGACGCGGTGTTCTCCGCGGTCTTCGAGGACGCCGTGCTGTCCGTGGACCCGCACGCGCGCCGCGCCGCTGCCGGACGGGAGACTGCCCTCGCCGGGGTCCGCGAGGGTCGCGACCGGCCCGGTGACGCGCAGGACGTGGAGGGCGTGCCGTGGGTGACACGACCGATGATGACCGGCGGCGACGACAGCGGCGAGGACGACCTTCGCGACGCGCTCACCGCCGTGCCGGACACCCTGCCCAGCAGGCTCGTGGCCCGCGCCGACGAGCCCTTCGCCCGATTCGACGCCGGCGACCTCCGGCTCCTCGGATCCTGGCTGGAACAGGCCACCGCCGCTTGGCCGTCCCGCCGCACCCGGCGTCGCGAAGTGCACCGCCGCGGCCGGCGTATCGACCTGCGCGCCACCATGAACCTGTCGAGAGCCACGGGCTGGGAGCCGGTGGTTCTCGCGCGGAGCCGTGCCCGGAACCGTCCGCGGCGCATCGTGATGCTGTGCGACGTGAGCCGGTCGATGCAGCCCTACGCTGCGATCTATCTCCATCTCATGCGCGCGGCGGTGCAACGGCAGACCGCGGGCAGGCCGGAGGTGTTCGCGTTCTCCACGTCGCTGACGCGGCTCACCCCCGTCCTCGCCCACCGCAGCGCCGAGACCGCGGTCCGCAAGGCGAACGACAAGGTGGTCGACAGATTCGGCGGCACCCACATCGCGGGCAGCGTGAGCGAACTCTTGGCGTCCCCGCACGGCAACGCGCTGCGCGGGGCAGTCGTGATCATCGCGTCCGACGGTTGGGACAGCGACGACCCGAAGCGCCTGGCGCATGCCCTCACCAGGGTCCGTCGCCGCGCCCACCGACTGGTGTGGCTCAACCCCCGTGCCGGTGACCCCGACTTCCGGCCTCTCGCCGGATCGATGGCGGCCGCGCTGCCGTTCTGCGATGCCTTCCTCCCCGCGCATTCCGTGTCCGCGCTCCGTGACGTGCTGGACGTGATCGGCGGGACGAAATAGCTCCTCCACCGAACTTCGACGTCCTCGCCATCGCCGTCTTCGGCGACCCATCCCGGCGGGCCTCACTGGCAGCGAGCACGCCGAACACGTTCGAGAGTGTCCGATGCCCCACCCCGCCCAACCGGCGGTGTTACCTTGAGCCCTGTGCGTGGTGTTCGGCAATTCTCGCGGCGGCGTTCGGCGCTGCTCGTCGTCACCGAATCGCTCACGCCCGGCGCGTTCGAAGCCGGAACGACGGGCACGGACCTGCCGGCGGATGCGATTCATCGGCAGCTGGCTCTGACAGCATTGTCCGCGTCGCTGGCGGTCCTGATCAGCGCGCTCGCGCGGCGCCGCACCAAAGGGCAGCGCCTCGGGAGAGGGCTGTCCGTGCCGGCCGGTGCCCGAGCACCGGCCTCGACCGCGGCGGTATCTCCGATGTCCGTGCTCAGAACCACCTGCGTGCTTCAGGTGTGACGGGTCGCCGGCTGCCCTCCCGCGAGAACTGACGCCTCGCCACTCGTGTGGCTATCACGGTCAGGGCGCCGCAGGTGTGTCATTCCCGCCCGTACTCTGCCCTTGGCCCGATAATCGTTCTTGCACCGTTTGATTCGCGTTCCGGTGCACCGTCCGAATGAGGTGCCGTATTGCGTTCGAAGACTATTGCCAAACTCGCCGGCGCCACCACGGCCGCAGGGGTGCTGCTATCCGGAATCCTGTTTCCGGCCGCCGCCAGCGTCGGCTATCTGTCCAACCGGGCAGCCGACAGCGTCGGAAACAGCTCGGCGGAACTGGCCGACGGGGTGGTGCCCGCGGTGACGACGATGACCGACATCGCCGGCAACCCCATCGCCTGGCTCTACGACCAACGCCGCTTCGAAGTGCCCAGCGACCAGATTTCCAACGACATGAAACTGGCGATCCTCTCCATCGAGGACAAACGGTTCGGCCAGCATCAGGGCGTGGATTGGCAGGGCACAATGCGTGCGTTCTTCACCAACGCCTCGAGCGGCCAGATCGAGCAGGGTGCCTCGACCATCAATCAGCAATACGTGAAGAACTACCTGCTGCACGTCGTCGCCCAGACCGACGCCGAACGCCGCGCGGCGATCGAGACCACTCCGGTCCGCAAGATCCGGGAGATTCGGATGGCCCTGACCCTTGATCAGGAACTCTCCAAGGAGGAAATTCTCACCCGATATCTGAACCTGGTGCCGTTCGGCAACGGCTCCTTCGGGGTGCAGGACGCCGCCCGCACCTACTTCGGCATCGACGCCAAGGACCTGAACCTGGCGCAGTCGGCGATGCTCGCAGGCATGGTCCAGTCCAGTTCGGCGCTCAACCCCTACACCAACCCGGACGGGGTCATCGAACGCCGCAATGTCGTGCTGGACACCCTGATCGTGAACGTGCCGGATCGGGCTGACGAGATCCGCGCCCTGAAGGACACCCCGCTCGTGGTGCTGCCAAAGCCGAACAATTTGCCCCGCGGGTGCATCGCCGCCGGCGACCGCGGATTCTTCTGCGATTACGCGTTGCAGTACCTGCAGAACGCCGGCCTGTCCCGGGAGCAACTCGACAAGGGCGGCTATCTGATCCGCACGACCTTGGATCCTGCCGTGCAGCAATCGGTGAAGTCGGCGGTGTCGTCCTACGCCGATGCGAAACTTCCGGATGTCGCCAGCGTGATGAACGTCGTGCAGCCCGGGCAGGACCAGCACCGGGTCCTCGCGATGGCGGGTAGCCGCAACTACGGTTTGGACGCGGCCGCGGCCGAGACGGTGCAGGAGTTGCCCTACTCGCTGTCCGGGCACGGTGCCGGGTCGGTGTTCAAGGTCTTCACCACCGCCGCCGCGATGGAGAAAGGTCTGCGGCTGAACACGGTCCTGGATGTGCCCGGCCGATTCGATGCTCGCGGGATGGGCGACGGCGGTGCCCCCGGATGCCCGGCAGCGACCTACTGCGTGCAGAACGCCGCCCCGTATCCGCGGGCACTGTCGGTCACCGACGCCCTCGCCCAGTCCCCGAACACCGCCTTCGTGAAGCTGATCCAGACCACCGGGGTGGATGCGACGGTGGACATGGCGGTGCGCCTCGGCATGCGCTCCTACACCGAACCGGGCACCTCAGGGTTCGGGGACAAGAGCCTGGCCGACATGGTCAAGGATCAAAACCTGGGATCCTTCACCCTGGGCCCGATGTGGCTCAATCCGCTCGAGCTGTCGAATGTTGCCGCGACACTGGCCTCGCACGGCAAGTGGTGCCCACCGACCCCGATCGATTCCATCGTCGACCGGCAGGGGCGGCCGGTCCCGCTCACCCAACAGGCCTGCGAGCAGGTTATCGACCCCGGCCTGGCCGACACCCTGTCCAACGCACTCAGCAAGGACGACCTGCCCGGGGGCACCGCGTCGGCGGCAGCTGCCGGCGCCGGGTGGAAGCTGCCGATGTCCGGCAAGACTGGAACCACCGAGTCGCACATGTCGTCGGCGTTCCTCGGGTACACCAACAACCTGGCCGGCAGCGTCTACGTGTTCGGGGACTCACCCACCCCCGGCCAGATCTGCACCAGCCCGTTGCGCTCGTGCGGAGACGGCAACCTGTTCGGTGGCACCGAACCGGCCCGCACCTGGTTCAAGGCGATGATGCCGATCGTGAACAACTTCGGGCCCACCGTTCTGCCTCCGATCGATCAGCGCTACGCCCGCTGACCCCGGCAAGAACACGCCCACCCAGAAGACGCTATCTCGGGTGGGCGTGTCGGGGGTTGTCCCGGTGCGCGCCCGGATACGCCAGGGGAACTCAATCACCCCTTTTGACCGCTTGAAGCTTGTCCGTGGCGGGTAGTCAGGTTCAGGACGGTTCGCGCCGGCAGGGCCTCACTTCGGGTACGCCGGCCGGCCACCTCCGAGTCGCCCGGCCCCGACCAAACATGGGCCGGGTGGAGGGAGTCGACGATGATGACCCGTGTGCAGGTCGCAGCAGCGGTGTTGGTGGGCTATTGGTTGGGCCGAGGGCACCGGAAGAAACTGGGAATCCTGCTCGCGGCTGCCGGGGCCGGCCGCCTCGCCGGGGGACCCCAGGAGATGGTTGACCGGGCCGCCAAGTTACTCCGGTCCTCGCCCGAATTCGCCGAGCTCAGTGAATCGGTGCGTGGCCAACTCCTCGACGCCGTGAAAGTGGCGGCCATGACCGCTACCACCGCCCGAATCGACGCCCTGAACAATCGGCTCCGCTCCGGAGACGATGCGGTACTCGAGACAGCCGAAGAGCTGGTCGAGGACACCGCGGACATAGCCGGAGACGTCACCGGCGATGCCGTGGGCACGGTGGGAGATGTCACCGGCGATGCCGTGGGCACGGTCGGGAAAGTCACCGGCGACGCGCTCGGCGCGCTGGGTTCGCTTGGGCGCAGGAAGCGGCCGAAGGGAGACGAGCCGGTCGAGCAGGCCGAGGAGCGACCGGCGCGACGGCGGCCCCGCAGACGGGGTGCTGAGTAGACCTCCGTTGGGCGACCGGGAAGGACGTAGTGATGACCACAATGGGAGGGGGCCCGAGTTCGAGCAGCCTCGCCGACGTCGTCGACACCATCTCGACAAGGGCCTGGTCATCGACGCCAACGTGCGAGTCTCGCTGGTCGGAATCGAATTGCTCACCATCGATACACGCGTCGTGGTCGCCAGCGTCGACACCTACCTGCGCTTCGCGGAGGCGGTGAACCGACTCGAGTTCGGCAACGAACCCGAAGGCCTTGCCGACCTCGACTCCGATGTGAAGGGCAGCGACAGTGCGAAGGCGAAGACCAAGGGCGCGCTCGAGGCCGTGGGAGAGTCGCTCGGTGAGCTGCTCGGCGGATCGGGAACCGCACGCGAACCCGCACCCCGCCGCAAGCCTCATTGAACTCCGTTGACGACAGTGCCGGCGGCGATGTTGAGTCCGTCTCCCCCGCCGAGCGCATACTGATCAGCGTCCACATCGGGTGGACAGCACGTGCCGAACCGAGGTTGACTTGCGCGAAAGAGCTTCGCGCTCAAGCATTTCGGGGTACGTCGAATCCCTTCACCCGCGGACTCGAGCACACCCTTGGTCTCGGCATCCCGCTCGGCGACGTCACTTGGCAGCGGCCCGCACTGCCGCAACCACCGCCGCGACAACGAGAGCCAGGAGGAGGACTACGAGCAGCACCGGCCCTAGCAGCAGTCCGAGAATGAGAAGAAGAACAATAATGATCTTGGTCTTGCCACTCAGTCGGGACACCAGCGCCTTGGTCGCCGCCCACACCGGATTCTTACCCGTCAGGACGGCGCGAAGTGCTTCGAGTCCGGCTAGCAGGCCCGCGTTGCCTTGTGCGGCGGGGTCGACGAGAGTGTCCATAAATTTTCGGAGTCTCTGCTGAATCTTCTGTGTCAGTGTGTCGCTGCGGTCCCGCGCCGCGTCCAGGAGCCTGTGAACTGTGTTCTTCAACCACTCGATGACTGCGTCGGTGAGCGGGCCGTGTTCCGTCCCTCGCGAGGCCGTGTCGAGCGGTCGAATACGGGCCGGCGTCGTGGACCGGGAATGGGCTTGTGCGTGGGCCCCTGCGCCTCGGGGGTGCTTCCGAGCCGTCGGCTTCGCGATGCCGGTCTTTTCCCGCGCACCTTCGGTGGAGGCGGTGCCGTCCGGATGTGACCGACGGGGCGCGCCCGCGGACGGTGCGGTGGTATCGGTTCGTGTCGGGCGTGACGTCGAAATTTTCTTCCGTGGAACGCTGCCACGGGACACGGTCGCGGTCTTGGCAGCCGGTTGCCTGGGGGGAAGCGGGCGCCTTCGTGGCAGTCGCCCCGATGCCGCTTCGGAAGGTGCAGTCCTGGATTTATGGGCAACTGCGCCGGCCCGCGCCGACGCCTGGCTGCCACTGCCGGTGGTAGTGCCACGAGAGCGAGTGCCTGCGCGGTCAGACCCGGCCGGTGCGGTCCGGCCGTCGACCCTTTCTGGTGCACCCATACATCGCAATTACCCTTCGAGGTGACTCTCGAAACCGGATAGGAAAGGGCAAAACGCCTGGCGGTGGGCGGCACCCGACTCTTTCGTCGCCCGGTTCCCTCGGCCGTAATGTTCGTTCCGCATCACCCCCGTGGTCAGTGCAGATCTCGACGTCGAAAGCTCCACCAACCCACTGCCGCGCAGACTACGGAAACGGCAATCGGAACGAGGAAGGGCTCGAGCGCGATCCCCTGCGCAAGCATGTTGCGGCCCCCGTACCAATGCCAGGGCGAAGCGAAGCGCAAGATGTGCAAACTCTCGCTCGCCGCCGCGACGGCGTTGAGAAGATTGCCCACGACGGCCACGGTCGTGGCCGTGGCGATCGCCACCGACCGGTGACCCGTCCAGGCGCCGGCAGCAAACGCGATCGCACCATGCATGACGCCGAAAGCAGTCGCCGCGAACACCGCCGCGACGAGTCCGGGAATCGACACGCCCTCGAGCAGACCGAACGGCGGGGAGAACGCGAGAAGGCTTGCAGCAACGACGATCCCGAGACTGATCGACAGTGCGACGACGGCGAAAAATCGTTCGATCAGGACACGTCCGCGGGTCACCGGGTTGGACAAGAGTAGTTCGAGGGTGCCGTCCTCCTCGCTCCCGCCGATCGCGTAGGCGCCGGCTCCCACGGCGAAGACCAATAGCAGGACGGGCAGGATGAGGCCGAACACACGTCCCTGTAGGTACCCCGCCGGGGAAGTGATGAGAATCTGGTCGCTCGAGCCGATCAGTGTCTTGAAGGTGTCCGGAAGGTTCTTGACGAGGTTCTCGATGCCGGCCGTGTTCTTGATCGTCGGATAGAACGCATTGTTGACCGCCACGTAGGCGGCCACGCCGCCCGACCACCACACCGTGGATCGGCGCCGGTCCTCGAGGAAACGCCCGAAGATCCTCACGGCTGATCCCGATACAGGTTGAGGAACACGTCCTCGAGGTCGGTTTCGTGCGTGACGATCCGCCGCACCGGCAGCGTCGCGGCGTGCTTCAGGACGTCGGCGACATTGCCTTCGATGACGAGCGCGATCACCGCTCCGGACGAGGTGGCGCTCAGGACTCCCGGGAGTTTCTCGAAGGGCTCGGCATTTGCTTCGCAGGCAAGGTAGAGGTCGATGTGCTGGCGGGCGTGGCGCTGGAGATCGTCGATTGCGGTGACCGTGACGAGCCTGCCCTTCTTCAGGATTGCGACGCGGTCAGCGAGAGCTTCCACCTCGGGCAAAACGTGTGAGGACAGGAACACGGTGGTGCCGTCGCGTTTCACGTCGCCGATCAGTTGGTGGAATTCGTGTTGCAGTAGTGGGTCGAGACCGGCCGTGGGTTCGTCCAGGATCAACAGTTCCGGCCGATGCATGAAGGCCTGCACGATTGCGGACTTGCGGCGGTTGCCCGTGGAGAGCTGTCCGATCGGCCGCACTGGGTCGAGGTCGAAACGTTCGAGGAGCTCATGGGCATAGGGCATGTCGACGCTACCGCGTAGCCGGCCGTAGAACGCGATCAGGTCTGCCGTCGTGTATTTGGGGTCGAATCGGAGCTCGCCGGGGATGTAGCCGAGCCGACGGCGGATCGCCGGGTCGGCCCCGCTGCCGCCGAGCACGGTATAGGTTCCGGCGGACGGACGGATGAAGTCGAACAGCATACGGATCGTCGTGCTCTTCCCCGACCCGTTGGGGCCGAGATAACCGAAGACCTCCCCCCGATGGACATCGAGATCGAGCGAATCGACGGCGACGAGATCACCGAAGCATTTCGACAATCCGCGCATTTCGATGACGCAGTCGGCTCCTTGCTGCCGGCCCGACGGTGCCGCGGCCTTCATGGTGGAATCACCATCACCACACACCGATGAGCGGCGCGACGATTTCCGGCACCGGACGTGATAGGAGATCCGATCACGAGAAGTACGTTACCGACCGGCGCTCGCACTCGTACACCAACGAATATCTCAGCCCATCAGTCGGGCACATCGGCCGTCCTGCACAAGTGCACACGCGGCCGTGTGGATTCCGTGCGGCCCCCACCCCGCGCTGATACCACATGCGGACGATGTGTCTAACCTCGAGGAATGCGCGCCACCGCCATCGTTCTCGGCCTCCTGACGTTCGCCTCGCTCACTTCCTGCGGCGGGGACGCGCCAACTGCGGCCCCGGACCCGGTGGGCCGCACCTTCGTCTCCACCTCCGTCGAGGGCGATCCCATTCCCGGCGGTGGTCCGCTCGTGCTGGGCTTCACCGACCCCGGACGCCTCTCCTTCGACGCCGGGTGCAATCAAGGCAGCGCCGACGTCGACCTGTCCGGCGGGAAGGTGGTGGCAGGTCCGCTCGCAATGACCCTGATGGCGTGTCCGGGAGAGGCCGCCGGCGCAGACGCTTGGGTGGCGGGACTACTGGACGCGCAGCCGAGCTGGACCCTCGGCGGCGACACACTGACCCTCACCAGGCCCATGGGGTCGGTAACTTTGACGGACGAGAAGGTCGTCCGGCCGGATCGGCCCGTCGTCGGGACCACCTGGACGGTCACCGCACTGATCAGCCCGGACGCGGTCACGACGACAGCGGCGCTGGAGCGAACGACACCGCAGTTGCTGATCGCCGGCGACGGTTCCGCTTCCGGTTTCACCGGCTGCAACCGGATGACCGGGACCGCAGACGTGCGACAGAGTTCGATCGAGTTCGGGCCCTGGGCGACCACCCGGATTGCGTGCCCCCCGGACGTGTCGGAGGTCGAACGTGCCGTACTCGCGGCGTTGACCGGCGAGACCAGTTACAGCGTCCATTCGGACTCGCTGCGACTGGTCAACGCCGACGGAATCGGGCTGACATTGCGGGCGAGCTAGATCTAGTTCCTGGGCGCTCGCATCATCGCCGGCCACGGCGCCATAGGTCAGTCGGCGACCAGCTGCGCACCCTCGAAGGACCGCCCGACGCCCTGTTCTCGCTGCCGTCCGATGACATACCGGCCAGGGGCGATGCCGGTGGCTCCGTGCTCGGGGTGGATGAGGTAGGCAGTAACGCGGGCGTCGAGGATACCGAGCGCAAGGCGCCGTGGATCGCTCACGGGCGTCGACCAGATGCACACCCCTTCGTCGGCGACCAGGCTGTGCGGGTTTCCGCCCGCAGCGCTACGCAGCAATTCCACTCCTGAGAGCGGTACCCTCTCCGATCGCGTCCACATGGTGATGGTGACGATGTCGGCGACGAGCGAATGCGGGATCACCAGGAGATCGCCTTGCGCCTGTAGCCCGTCGATAACAGGTATGGACACTTCCTGGTCGAGATAGTCGAAGACATCGAGGCCCGAGAGGGCAGTGAGTGCGGACAAGGTCATGGTTACATCCATATCGATCACCTTCGAATGAGTGGTTTCGGGTTCAGGTTCGTCGAACGAGACGGGCGTAGTCGGTGCCGCTGATGCCGTAGGTCCACGCGGCGGCATCCAGTGCGGACGAGATCCAGGTGGGCACGTGCAGGCCGTATCGCCGACGGCGGCCGTCCCTTTCAGACGAACCGTTGACGGCGAGAAGGATTCGGTCGCGGCGCCCCCAACCGTCGGGTGTCACGTAGAGCTGCAGAATGCAACCGGCATTGCCGGGATCGTCGGCTTGGTCGACCAGCGCGAGTCCGGCCGTGTCGATGTAGGTATCCCACCCGATGCGCTCGATCGCACATCGGCGAATCTCGACATTGCGTTCGCGTGCGATGCGTTCGACAGTCGGCTCGCGGACCACCCAGTCCGGGACAATGGTCCCGTGCTGAACGAACACTGCTCGACCGTCGGCGAATTCGAGTGCGGGAGCGCAAAAGTCGTGCAACCGACGTTCGTTGTGTACCCGGTCCGGTATGGGCTCGGTGCGAAGTGCGGTGGGCCGTTCTGCCATGACGCATACGTTGTCGAACGCCCACCACCACCCGGTTGCGCCGGTCAGCGCGATCTGGACGTCGAGTAGCTCGTCGTCGTCGGAGCGAAAGCGGGCAAGGCCGAACCGGCGGTACGTGTCGTAGTAGGCGACCCGGTGGGCTTCTTGCTGTCCATACCAGGTCACGCCGAGGGCAGCCGGGGCCGCAAGCGTCCGTATCGCAGCCGCGATTCCGCCGAAGAGAGTGGTACGCAGGGAATTCCAGAGGTTGGCTCGGATGATTCCATCCGGGCCGATGCCGAGCCGGGCAGCATCCTCGGGCGACCGGATTCGTCCGATCTCGACCGCCCGGCGTTCATACGGCCAGTCTGGTCTCCTCCGTCCGATACCCGCATCCATGCGTCTGCGCGATTCCGACACCAAGGTAGCGATACGAGCCGATGCACAGTGAATTCCGTTGTCGTCGAACGACATCGGCGTCGACAATCCTTCGGCAACGATCAGATCCGACCCGGCTGCGGGAGAGCGAACCCATACGAACTCCGGCTACCAGGATCGCGCATTCCGATACAGTTGCGCCACAGCCGATTCTGCAGTGGCACGATCGGCGGGGCGTGTACACAGTCCGTGCCCGAGCCATGCATCGCGCACGGATTCGACGGCGAACATGAGCTCGGTCGAGGTACCGAGATTTTCGGGGAATGTCGTTCGGTGTCGAGACCCCGAACGAAACGGTGCGGCGCTCACGCGACGGTGGCGGGGTTCGCCTTTCCGATAGTCATAGTTCTAGAGCGTGACACGCGGACGTCGTGAGCGCAAGGCCTGGGACTGAGACCGCCACGCCCGCAGCAGCGGGTATCGATGGGCCTGCCCGCACCAGGAGCAGGCGGCCACCGAGACCCTCCATGAAGACGCGTCCGGTTACTCAGCTTCCGGTGCCGGCGGCTCCTTCGGCTGATCCTCCTTCGGCTGATCGAGGACGCTGACGGTGACGCCGTAGGGAAGGAAGCGCACCGATCGCCGCGGATCGGTGTTGTGCTTGTGGGCGCGGAGGGCGTCGAGTTCGGTGGCGTACACCTCCTCGACGCGGGCGACGCCGCCGTCGTCGACGCTGTAGATTGCCCACACGCCGTCGCCGGTGTCGCCGGTCGTTTCCGGCCGGGGTTCGGGACGCTTCGTTCTGGCGGCAATGTCGGCGAACAGGCCTGTCCAGGGAATCTGGGCGTCCGCCTCGACGAAGTGAACGATCTTGTCCTTGAAGCCGCGCAGCTCCTCACTCGCTTCCCGAATCACGCGGTCGAGGTCGTCGGGGTCGAATCCGAACGGTCTCTCGTTGGCCATAGCGGTCTCCTGACGGTTCGCCCCACCCAACGTCCTCGGGTGGGGTACCTCCTCCAGTGTGGGCACTGATCGACATCGGCGCCACTTCCACCACGGCGGCCGGTGCGATGCGCCCGCCGTGCACTCCCCTACCGCTCGACCATTGCGGCCAGCTGCGCGATCACGGTGCCCCACCCGTCGGCGAAACCCATTTCCTCGTGCATATTCCGGTCGGCATTGTTCTTGTGCATCACATGGGCCACGTATTCGGTGCCCTGCGGATGGTCGGCGAGGGTGATGATCGCGCTCATGAACGGGTTTTCTGCGGGTCGCCATCCACCGACGAGGGAGTTGGTGAAGACGATCCGCTCGAGATGGTCGACCGCGAGGAAGCATCCGTTGATGTGGGGCGCGAATTCACCGCCGTCCTCGCTGATCTGGGTGGTGAATGCCCCGCCGGGGCGAAGGTCCATTTCCAGAACGCGGCACTTGGCGGGAGCCGGCACCCACCATTGCTCGAAGCTGGCGGGGTCGGTCCAGGCATTCCAGACAGCCGACCTCGGCGCCTCGATGACGCGCGATATCGTCAGGTCCAGCTCATGTATCAGTGACGGATTCATTCCGATTGTCCTTTTCTCGAGTAGTGACGAACTGCGCGAGCCGATCGGTGCGGCCCTCCCACAGGGCGCGTTGTTTCGCCAGCCACGCCTGAGCGGTGACCATCGACGTCTCCTCCAGGACGCAGGTGCGAACGCGACCTTGCTTACGGGTCTGAATCCACCCACTGTCCTCGAGGAAGCGGATGTGCTTCATGAACGACGGCAATGCCATGTCGAACGGTTTCGCCAATTCGCCGACACTCGCCGGTCCTTCGCCGAGTCGGGTCAACACTGCCCTGCGGGTGGGGTCGGCGAGTGCCTGAAAAATGCCGTCCAACTGCTCCGAATACTGAGCCATAAGGCAAAGTATCACCGGTAGAACACTTAGGTCAAGGGCTAACTGATTCGCCGGGTTCAGTCCTCGAGCTGCAGCGGTAACTCCGCGGTCACCCGCCAGCTTCCGTCGGTCTGCCGACCTGCCTCGAGGGTGCCGTGCAGCACAGCAACCCGTTCCCGCATCCCGAGCAACCCGTTGCCCGAGCCGAGTGTGAATTTTTCGGTCGCGTTGCCGTTGTCGGTGATCTCGACGAGCACGTCGACTTCACGGCGGCGAACCCTGACCTTGGCCCGGGGACGCTCCCCCGCGTGGCGCAACACATTGGTCAACGACTCCTGCACCAACCGGTGAATGCCCAGGCTGACGGCGGGGCTGATGTCGTCCAGCTCCCCGGTCAGTTCGAGTTCGACCGGCAAACCAGCGCTACGCATCATGTCGACCACCCGGGCGAGACCAGCGGTACCGTGCTGGGGCATGTCGTCGACGGCGGGTTCGGTCCGCAGCAGCGACACCGTGCGCCGCAGTTCCGCAAGCGCCTCCCGCCCGGTGCTCGCAATGTTGGTCAGCGCCTGTTTCGCTACCGCCGGATTTTTCGTCATCGCATACGACGCACCATCCGCCTGAACGATCATCACACTCACGGCATGTGCCACCACATCGTGCAATTCCCTCGCGATGCGCGTGCGCTCCGCGGCCACCGCGTCCTCGGCGCGGCGGTCGCGGTCGTAGTCGGCGACCGCCAACCGCGCCGCCACTTCCTCGTCGTAGGCCCGGCGGGCACCCAGGAATTCCGCGGTGATCCAGGACAATGCGTAGATCAACGCGGAATACAGACCGATCTCGATCACCCGCTGGTCGAGCAACCAGATGGAGAGAGCGGAGTCGACGAGCAGCCCGACCGCGTAGACAGCCGCCGTCTGCCGGTCGACATACGCAACAAGGGTGTAGAGGGCGACGGCGAGTGCGAGGAGGGCGGGATGCTCGGCGTCGACGTCACCGAGCGAATAACTGACGAAGGTGACGGTGATGGAGACCAGCAGGATGGCGCCGGCAGCCGCACGTGGATAGCGGCGGCGCCACACGATCGGCACGCACACCAGAAAACCCATGAACAACTGCACCCACGGCGGCCGGTCGTCGGACGCCGCGAACGCGAACACCTCGAGCGTGAACAGAATCGCCGCCAGCATGGAGTCCGCAACCGTCGGCTTGCCTCGCAGCCACAGGCTGAACCTTCGCATGACCACAGCGTAGGTAGTACAGGCTCCGGAGGTGAGCACGTGCCACCGCCAGGGGACCTCACGTCCTGGATGGTTGCGGGACTTCCGTCCCGGGTACTGCCCGAAGAATGAATGCCAACGGCGGCGAGAGTGACCGATCCTTCGATGTACTGATCGTCGGCGGCGGTAACGCCGGACTCAGTGCGGCAGGGCGGCTGATCCGCCGCGGCATCACCGACGTCGCAGTGGTGGAGCCGCAGCGCGTGCACACCTACCGCCCGCTGCTGTCCTACGTCGGCGGCGGACAGGCATCCCTGCGGAGCGCAGAACGCACCCAACGATCGGTGACGCCGCACCGGTGCACCTGGCTTCAGGACACGGCCCTGGTCGTCGACGCGGCGGCGAAAACCGTGCGGTGCGCGTCCGGACGGACCTACGGGTACACCGACCTGGTGCTGGGGCCCGGCCTGGTGCCGGACACCGACGCCCTGCCGGGTATCGACGCGGCACTGCACACTTCCGCGGTGGCGAGCAACTATGTGGACCGCGCCGAGGAGACGTGGAAGCTGGTGCAGGCGATGCCGGCCGGAGGGCACGCGGTGTTCACCGTGCCGCGCCCACCGGTCAGCTGCACCGGAACCACTGTCAAACCGCTGTTCCTGGCCGCCGCGCACTGGAAGCACACCGGACGGCTGCCGGGTGTCGACATCACGCTGGTCATTGACCGCCCCCAACTGTTGGGTGTTCCGGACCTCGACGCCCGGCTCCTCGATCATCTCCGCGACCTCGGCGTTCGCGTGCGGCACGACACCACGGTCACCGAGCTGAAACCGGACGAGCGCGCGATCACCGTGACCGACTCCGACG
This sequence comes from Rhodococcus sp. USK13, assembly GCF_018343855.1. Classification (NCBI taxonomy): domain Bacteria; kingdom Bacillati; phylum Actinomycetota; class Actinomycetes; order Mycobacteriales; family Nocardiaceae; genus Rhodococcus; species Rhodococcus sp. USK13. The sequence goes on from NZ_CP069242.1 coordinate 4,634,619, forward strand.
GGACCCCCGAGCACCTCTCGTACGACATGCTCCACCTGGTGCCGCCCTTCCGGGGCCCGCGCTGGCTCGCGACCTCGAACCTGACCGGGGACGATCCGCACGGACTCGTCGACATCGATCCGCACACCTTCCGGCATCGCGCGTACCCGAACGTCTGGGCGGCGGGAGACGGAGCCGCCGTCGACACCGACCCGTCCGGTGGTGCTCTGCGACAGCAGATTTCGATTCTGGTGGACAATCTGCTCGCCACCAGGCAGGGACGAGCCCTCACCGACTACGACGGATATACCGTCGCCCCCATCACGATCAGCTTGCGGCGACTCATCGCCGGCGAGTACGACCGCACCGGTTCGGTGGCGTCGTCGCTGCCCTCGTTCCTCGACCCACTGAAGCCGCGCCGCACAGCCTGGGCGTTCGACCGCTACGCGCTGCCGCGGATCTACTGGAATCTCATCCTCGGCGGCCGCCTCTAGCGGCTCCGGAACACCGTGTCACTCAACTGCTTCAGCACTGCACCCCAAGGCCGAAACCCCAGTAGCTGTGCGGTCGCAGCGCCCGAACGCAGGTAGGGACCGTGCCCACTCCTACTATGGTGAGCCGTGCCCCGACGATCGCTGGTCCGCAGAAGTTCGCCCACTCCGTCCGCGGCAGCGACTCGGCAGTGACCGCCGGCGATTGGGGCCTGCTGCTGATCGCCGCGACAGCCGCTGGTTGGGTCGATGCCGTGGTCGGTGGCGGCGGGTTGATCCTCATCCCGGCGCTGTTCCTCGTCGCCCCGCACCTGACGCCCCAGGTCGCGTTGGGCACGAACAAACTGACCGCGGTGACCGGCACCTTCGCGGCCGTCGTGACCTTCGCACGACGTGTCCGGATGGCGTGGCGGCTACTGATCCCCGCAGGTCTCCTTGCTGCGGCGACGTCCGCGCTCGGCGCGGCCACGGTGACCCGCATCGACAAGGACGTCTTCATCCCGCTGATCATGGTGGTTCTCGTCGGTGTCGCCGTGTTCGTGACCGCACGGCCGCAACTCGGCATCACCCTGGCGAAGGATCCGCCGACGCAGCGGAAGATGGTCGCCGTCGTACTGCTGGCCGGCGGGTTGCTCGGGTTCTACGACGGGCTGTTCGGCCCCGGCACCGGAACCTTCCTGATCATCATCTTCGCGACGTTCCTCGGCACCGAGTTCGTGCGCAGCGCCGCGATGGCGAAGGTGATCAACCTCGGTTCCAACCTCGGTGCGCTGGCGTTCTTCGCGGCCAGTGGAAACGTGTTGTGGGCGCTGGGCCTCGGCATGGCGGTGTGCAATGTGCTGGGCGCGGTCGTCGGTTCGCGCATGGCGTTGAGCAAGGGTGCCGGATTTGTCCGAATCACCCTGCTGGTGGTGGTCATCGGCATGGTGCTGCGGCTGGGTTGGCAACAGTTCGGCTGAGTTTCCGACTACGGTGGTCCCCGTGACGGCTCCACGACAGGTTGATCCGGAATTCCTCGCCCTCCCTCTGCGTGTGCTGGCGGACGCCGCACTCGGCGCCGCGCGCGCGGCCGGCGCCTCCCACGCCGATCTGCGGGTTCACCGACTGACCAGCCAGTCTCTTCGGCTGCGCGACGGCAAGGTTCAGGCGGCGGTCGACACCAACGAGGTGGGCTTCGCGGTCCGCGTGGTGGTGGAGGGCACATGGGGGTTCGCCTCGCACGCCGAGCTCACCCCGGCCACCGCTGCGGCAACGGCAGAGCAGGCGGTCGCGGTAGCCAGGGCGTTGCGCGGACTGAACCGGGAACAGGTCGAACTCGCCGACGAACCGGTGTACGCCGAGGCCCAGTGGGTGTCGGAATACGAGGTGGACCCGTTCGAAGTGCCGACGGCAGAGAAGGTTTCGCTGCTCGGCGAGTACTCCCACCGTTTGCTCGCGACCGACGGTGTCGACCATGTCACCGCCGGGTGCCTGCAGGTGAAAGAACAGACGTTCTACGCCGACCTCGCCGGCTCCTCCATCGTGCAGCAGCGGGTTCGCCTGCACCCACAACTCGAGGCCACCACCGTGGATCAGTCGGCAGGGGTGTTCGAGACCATGCGCACGCTCGCGCCCCCGGTCGGCCGCGGCTGGGAATACCTGCGATCCGACAACACGTGGAACTGGACCACCGAACTCGCCGAACTCCCGGAACTACTGGCCGAGAAGGTGAAGGCCCCGACCGTGGTGGCCGGACCCACCGACCTGGTGATCGACCCGACCAACCTGTGGTTGACGATCCACGAATCCATCGGGCACGCCACCGAATACGACCGGGCCATCGGGTACGAGGCCGCATACGCGGGCACCTCGTTCGCCACACCCGACAAGCTCGGCACCCTGCGGTACGGGACCCCGATCATGCACGTCACCGCGGACCGGACGGTACCCCACGGCCTGGCCACCGTCGGATACGACGACGAGGGCGTCGAAACGCAGTCCTGGGACCTCGTGACGGACGGTGTGCTGGTGGGCTACCAACTCGACCGGGCGTTCGCGCCACGACTGGGTCTCGACCGGTCCAACGGGTGCTCCTACGCCGACTCGCCCCATCACGTGCCCATTCAGCGCATGGCCAACGTGTCGCTCCAGCCCGACCCGGACACCGATCGCAGCACCACGGACCTCATCTCCGGCGTGGAGGAAGGGATTTACATCGTCGGCGACAAGTCCTGGTCGATCGACATGCAACGGTACAACTTCCAGTTCACCGGCCAGCGGTTCTACCGCATCCGCGGGGGCAGGATCGACGGGCAGGTACGCGACGTCGCGTATCAGGCGACCACCACCGACTTCTGGGGGTCGCTGGAGGCCCTCGGGGGACGTTCCACCTGGCAACTGGGCGGCGCGTTCAACTGCGGCAAGGCGCAACCCGGTCAGGTCGCGGCTGTCAGCCACGGCTGCCCGTCCGCGTTGTTCCGCGGCGTCAACGTTTTGAACACCCGGACGGAAGGTGCCCGATGATCGCCCCGCAGCAACTCGTCGAGCAGGTCCTCGCCCGCGCCACGGTGGACGACACCATCGTCCTCGTCACCGACGCCAGCGAGGCCGCACTGCGGTGGGCCGGCAACTCGATGACCACCAACGGCCTCTCGACGTCACGCAGCTGGACGGTGGTCTCCATCGTCCGGGACGGTGACGAGGCGAAGGTCGGGATCGTCACCTCGGCCTCCGTGGACGCCGCGGACATCGACGGCGTCGTCCGTTCGGCCGAATCTGCCGCTCGCGCCGCCGGTCCCGCCTCCGACGCGATGCCGCTACTCGCCGCGACCGACACTGACCCGCAGTGGGACGAGACGGCCGCCGTCACCGAGATCGGCGCGTTCGAGCAACTCGCCCAGGACCTTGCGATGGGGTTCGACGACAGCGATCAGCTCTACGGCTTCGCCCATCACCAACTGCACACCACCTGGCTCGGCACCTCCACCGGGATCCGGCGTCGATTCGTCCAGCCCACCGGGTCCGTCGAGATCAATGCCAAACGCGGTGACGCCAGCGCGTGGGTGGGCACGAGCACCAAGGACTTCACCGACGTCCCCGGCTCGAAGATGCTCGAGGAGTTGTCCACTCGCCTCGACTGGGCGAGTACCCGGGTGGAGCTACCCGCCGGCCGCTACGAAACTCTTCTTCCGCCGTCGGCCGTGGCAGATCTCATGATCTATCTCATGTGGACCATGGAGGGCAGGGCCGCGGAAGAAGGGCACTCCGCGCTGTCGGCGCCCGGCGGCACCCGAATCGGCGAACGCCTCTCCGCGCTCCCTCTCACGCTCACCTCCGATCCCGCCGCACTGGGCTTGGAATACGCCCCGTTCGTCGCGACCCGATCCTCCTCCGAGTCGGTGTCGGTGTTCGACAACGGCTTGGACGCCGGCCGCGTCGACTGGGTGCGGGAGGGCTCGGTCCATGCACTCGCTTATCCGCGTGCGGCGGCCCGGGAGTTCGGCGCCGAGGTCACCGTGCCCGGGGACAACCTGATTCTCGACGCTGGTGGTTCGCTGTCGCTCGATCAGATGGTGGCCGAGACCGAACGCGGGTTGCTGCTGACCACCCTGTGGTACATCCGCGAGGTCGACCCGGCGACCCTGTTGCTGACCGGGCTGACCCGCGACGGCGTCTACCTCGTCGAGAACGGGAAGGTGACGGGCGCCGTGAACAACTTCCGATTCAACGAAAGCCCCCTCGATCTGCTCCGAAGAGTCTCCCAGGCCGGGGCCACCGAACGCACGCTGCCGCGGGAATGGAAGGACTGGTTCACCCGAACAGCCATGCCGGCGTTGCGGATTCCCGACTTCCACATGTCCTCGGTGAGTCAGGCATCATAGTTCAGGCGTTCCCCGACGCAACCGTCCATTCACCGCTCTGCAAGCGGGCGTTGGCCTCCGGCCCCATCAGAAGCATTCCGCCGTCCACCACATAGGACGACCCGGTGACGTAACTCGCCTCGGGTGACGCGAGGAACGACACGACGGCGGCCACTTCCCGCGCGTCGCCGGGACGACGCCCGGGGACGCCCGGCCGATCCTTCGCACGGGGCTCCTCGTCCGTCTGTCCCGTCATAGGCGTAGATATTTCGCCAGGTGCCACCGAATTGGCCGTGATTCCGTACTGCGCCAGTTCCAGCGCCAGTACCTTCGTCAACCCGCCCAGCCCCGCTTTCGACGCGCAGTACGGGGCCGCCCCGAACTTGGGTGCGTGCTCGTGGACACTGGTGATGTTGATGATGCGGCCGCCGCGCCCGGCATCGATCATGTGCCGGACGGCGCGCTGCGTGCACAGGAAGGCGCCGTCCAGGTTGACCGACAGCACCTCCCGCCACGTCGCGAAGTCCATCTCCATAACCGGCACCGCGGTACCAGTGCCCGAACAGTTCACCAGCACGTCGACGCCGCCGAGCTCGGCGGCGAGTTCGTCGATGATGGCACTGGAGTGGGGCAGGTCGGTCAGGTCGAGGTGGCGGACGTACGCGTCTGCACCGTTGTCGCGGACCTCGCGGGCTGTGTTGTTTGCACCGTCCCGGTCGGCGTGATAAGTGATACCGACGTTCACCCCTGCTGCCGCGAGGGCCACCGCCACTGCGCGACCTATTCCTGAATCGGAGCCGGTGACGACCGCGGTGCGTGGGAAATTCATGTCGTGTCGGTACCCGCGGCGACGCACACCGAAACGGCGCCGCATCGTGCTGGACAATTGTCCAGGTGACATAAGGTGCCCGTGTGCGCTATAAAGGTCCAGGCGTCCCGTTTATGACATTTCTCACTCACCGAGGAAGTGGCGAGGGACGTCACATTTCGGTCTCCAGAGAAGGGGACCACAACTCAGGTGACTTTGCCGCGTATTCGGCGTGCGCCGAGTTATGTCCTTTTGCACTCTGCCCAGGAGGTTGTATGCACTCCAGTGCCCTCGATCGCGACACGCTCACCCCCGAGTCGCGCCGATCGATCGTCGCGGCGAAAGCCGACTTCGGGAATGTTGCCCTCGGTGGCTTCGTGTGCCTTGTCTCCGGTGTGGGCAGCGGCGTCCTTACCGACTCGCTGCTGGTGGGAGCGTCCGTGGGACTGATCGTTCTTCTGGCGACCGCCCTGTCCGTTGCCGCTGTATGAGCACTTCACTCCGTCTGTGTCCTTCCCCGGAAGGCACCACGTCGACGCACCCGCCCGGCCCCGGCGAGATTCTCGCCGCAGCGAAGCGCATTCTCATCGCCAGCCGCGGGTATGGCGACGCCGAAGCATTCGAGGAACTGCTGGATGTCTCCCGGCACCACCACGTGAGCGTGCAGCGCGCCGCACGAATGCTGGTCGTACTGGCCGATCGGCGACAGGCGGCGCCGCTGCCCGCCGGATCGAGTGCGATGGCGTTCGGCGACTGGGCCACCTCCCTGTCGCCGTCGGGTCGCCCACCTGCTCTGTCGGTGCCGACTGCGTGACGGGATCGCGTCCCTCGCGCTACCTGTTGCCCCGTGCTGACACCCCGCGACGACGCTGCCCGAGTACGTCGTCCCGTCGCCGAGCGCCGAGCGCCCGACTGGTGGCGGTGCGCACCTCCGCGAGGAGCCGCGGCTGATCGGAGACCGCCTTGTCGTACACCAATGCCCCGATCAGAACTCCGTCGTGGATGAGAGTGGTCGCCTCCCGGGGATCGTTTCTACGCGGAAGGACCTGGCGTCGTCCCTGTGCATCCACATATCCGTCGTAGGCGCGGGAGTACGACCACAGCACCAGGCCGGGGTCGCGGAGTGCCTCACGCAGTGCGTCGACCACGCCCGCACCGAAGGGGGCGGCGCCGAGATCGATCGACAGATTGCGCACCGCAGCCCGGGTGACTCGGTATCGCCACAGCCCCACCAACACGGCGAGTGGGATCAGCGCGGTCGACGGATACCGCAGAAGCAGGGTCCACGCCTGTTGTGGACCGTGCACCCAGACCGAGGCGAGCGGGGTCCACGCGGTGGCGGCGGTACCGAGCAGCGCGGCGACCCACAACGGTGCGACGGCGGCCCGGTATGCCCGCGTACCCGAACGCCACCGCGCGAGGAGGACACCGATCAGCACCAGACCGATCGCCATTCCCCCGACTCCGAAGACGATTTGCATCGCTGCGAAGACCGTCGGGTCGTCCCGTACCAGGAGAAGGTTCAACCCGGGTGGATGGGTGGAATCGACGCGGCGGGTGTCCAGGAAGGCCAGCTCGAAGACCACGGACACCGCGTAATACGCGTAACATCCGCCTAGGAACCGACGCTCCCACCGGTGGTGCAACCGCCCCCAGGGGAAACTGAACACCAGTTGGATCAGCACCGGTATATACATGTTGGTCAAGACCGCGCCGGTGGTGAATAGAACCGGAATCGACGACAGCCGAAGACCTTTCGTCATCCAGAGCAACCCGGCCGCCACCAGCAGGTGTCCCAGGGTGTCGGCCGGCCGGTGCCGGCCCGCGACCAGACCCGCCGCCACGAACACCCCACCGACCGTCAGAAACAACGCCAATTCCGTAGGGCCGAAGGTTGTTCGGCACATCCGCCACTCGACGGACGCCGTCACCGCGACAGCCAGCGCGACCGCCGAGAGGACGGCCGCGACCATCATCCGACGGCTCATCGGGTGCCGTCCTTCGGCTGGGCGGCGAGCAATCGGGCGGATCGGGACCTGACACGGCGCACAGGGTGATCGTCGCGCTCAACGGGATCGGTGGCCACCACCCCGGAGTGGGTAAATCGAACACCTGGGTGGCCGCATCCCCACCCTGCCGCCGGGCGCGTCGTCGCCGGCTGCCCTGTAAACCTGGACAAAGCTGTTGTAGGTTGCCCTCACACACGGGCCCGCGCGGGCGGAGGGAGGCCGGATGGACAGCGACGCCGTCACCGTGGACATCTACCGGAACCGGATCGGCGCGGCACTGCGCGCCTATGCCTGCGGTGACGCTCTCGGCGTTCCCTGCGAGGGCGCGCCGGCTGCGGAGATCGACCTTTCGGCGGCGGTGGCGTTGCCGGTGCGCCCGGGCTGGCCGCGCGGCTCGACGTCGGACGACACAGCGCTCACCCTTCTGGTGGCTGAGGTCCTGATCACCGCGGCGCACGCGGATCCGGCGGAGCACTTCCTGCGGTTGTTGAGCGAGCGCGCCGACCGCGTTCCCGGTATCGGCCCCTCGACACACGCGGCGATCCAGCACTACCGCGACCACGGCCGCCCACCTGAGGCGGGCGGAAACACGAACGGTGCGGTGATGAGAGCGCTGCCGGTGGGGTGGTTCGTCCCGGTCGACGACCCCGACGGTCGCCGGGCCCTCACCCACGCGCTGTCCCGCACCACGCACCCGTCGCCGAACGCCCAGGGCGCGGCGGTGGTGATGTCGGCCTGCGCGGCATGGGCACTCGACGGTGCAACCGGGCGTGAACTACTGGAGGTCGCCCGTGAGGAAGCCGCCGTCGCGGTCCACCTGTGCGGTGCGGATCGCCGCATCGAAAAACTCCTCGCCGCGGTCGCCGATGATCAGTGGGCGGCCGATGCGGCCGGCGTGTCACTCGATCCGTACGACACCCTCGCGGCCGTGCTGTTCTGCGCGGCTTCCGCCCGACCACTCCGAGAGGCCCTCGAGCAGGCCATCGGGCTCGGCGGCGACACCGACACCGTCGCCGCCCTGGTCGGTGGTCTCCTCGGGGCACAGTCGTCCGAGGCCACGGTGCGTGCACTCCCCTGGCACGCCGACGTCCTGCTTCCCGATCCCGCGGAGATCGCGCTGCTCGCCGACGGTCTCGCGTCGGCGCGGGTGGTCGCTACCGGTCGTCCGGGTTGACGGCGAGTCCGATGGTGCCCGTCCTACCTCGCCGAAGCAGGCTGAGCTTCATCGAAATCCACCCGAGAATCCCGTACTTGCGCGCGATGACCTCGCGCGCGCGATCGGTGCCCGCGGTATCGAGGACCACCGCCCGCCCCGGGACCTCCGGCCCCTTCGGCTTTCCCCGGACATCGCACACCGCCACCGTGACCTCCGGATTGCGGCGGATTCGTTTGACCTTGTAGGAGTCGGTGACCGTCCACATCAGTAGCCGGTCCCCGTCGGGGGCCGCCCACAGTGGCGTCGCCACCGGGGAGCCGTCCTTGCGAAACGTGGTGAGCAGAACATACTTGGCGGCCGACACCCGATCGAATTCTGTGGTCACCCGGCCATGCTAGCCCGCGGGAACGCCGTCTCAGTCGCCCTCGAGTTCACCCTCGGTGTCGAGGTACACCTGACGGAGCCCATCGAGCGTGGCCTTCTCGGGGTGTTCCCACATGTCCCGCTCCGCGGCCTCGAGCAACCGCTCGGCGATTCCGTGCAGCGCCCACGGGTTCGACTTCTCCATGAACTTGCGGTTCTGCTCGTCCAGAACGTACGACTCGGCCAGCTTCTCGTACATCCAATCGGCGACGACGTTGGTGGTGGCGTCGTACCCGAACAGGTAGTCGACGGTGGCGGCCATCTCGAACGCCCCCTTGTACCCGTGCCGGCGCATCGCCTCGAGCCAACGCGGGTTGACCACCCGGGCGCGGAACACGCGGGACGTCTCCTCCGACAAGGTGCGGGTCCGCACCGAGTCGGGTCGGGTGCTGTCACCGATGTACGCCTCCGGTGACGTCCCGGTGAGCGCGCGCACCGTCGCGACCATGCCACCGTGATACTGGAAGTAGTCGTCGGCATCGGCGATGTCGTGCTCGCGGGTGTCGGTGTTCTTGGCGGCCACGGTGATTCGCCGGTACGCTGCACGCATGTCGTCGGCGGCGGGGGCGCCGTCGAGTCCGCGTCCATAGGCGAAACCGCCCCAGGTGGTGTACACCTCGGCGAGATCGGCGTCGCCGCGCCAGCTCTTGGAGTCGATCAGCTGCAGCAGTCCGGCGCCGTAGGTTCCGGGTTTCGACCCGAAGATGCGAGTGGTCGCGCGCCGCTCGTCACCGTGGTCCGCCAGATCGGCCTGCGCGTGCGCGCGCACGAAGTTGCTCTCCGCCGGTTCGTCCAGCGCGGCGACGAGCCGGACCGCGTCGTCGAGCAGGGCCAGCACGTGCGGGAACGCGTCGCGGAAGAAGCCGCTGATCCGCACGGTCACATCGATGCGCGGGCGGCCCAGCTCGACGAGGTCGATCACCTCGAGGCTCACCACCCGGCGGCTGGCCTCGTCCCACACCGGCCGCACACCGAGCAGCGCGAACACCTCCGCGATGTCGTCGCCGGAGGTGCGCATCGCGGAGGTGCCCCACACCGACAACCCCACCGACCGCGGCCAATCCCCGTGGTCGGCTCGGTACCGCTCGAGAAGCGAGTCGGCCATCGCCTGCCCGGTTTCCCACGCAAGGCGCGACGGCACGGCCTTCGGGTCGACGGAGTAGAAGTTGCGGCCCGTCGGAAGCACGTTGATGAGCCCGCGCAGCGGTGAACCGCTCGGCCCGGCGGCGATGAATCCACCGTCCAGGGCGTGCAGAACCTGCGCGATCTCGTTGTCGGTTTCCCGGAGTCGGGGCACCACCTCGGTCGCGGCGAAACGAAGGATCTTCGCGACCGTGGCGTCTTCGGTCAGCGAGTCGGCTGCCTCGGGCCGCCAGTCGGCGTCGGCCATGCCCCGCACGAGCGCGTGGGCCTGGGCCTCGACGTCGTCCACGCGGGTGCGCGATTCGTCGCCGTCCTCGCTGAGTCCGAGTGCCTCCCGCAAACCGGGAACATTCTGCTCCCCACCCCACATCTGCCGGGCACGGAGCATGGCGAGAATCAATTCCGCCTCGGCGTCGCCGCGGGGCGCCTGCCCCAGCACGTGCAGCCCGTCCCGGATCTGGACGTCCTTGATCTCGCACAGCCAGCCGTCGACGTGCAGCAGCATGTCGTCGAACACGTCTTCGTCGGGTCGTTCCTCGAGCCCGAGGTCGTGGTCCATCTTGGCGGCACGCATCAGCGTCCAGATCTGCTGGCGGATGGCCGGCAGCTTCGACGGGTCCAGGGCGGAGATGTTGGAGTGCTCGTCCAGGAGCTGCTCGAGCCGTGAGATGTCGCCGTAGCTCTCGGCACGGGCCATCGGCGGAATCAGGTGATCGACCAGGGTGGCGTGTGCACGCCGTTTGGCCTGGGTGCCCTCGCCGGGATCGTTGACCAGGAACGGGTAGATGAGCGGGAGGTCGCCGAGGGCGGCGTCGGTGCCGCACGACGCCGACATGCCGAGGGTCTTACCGGGCAGCCATTCGAGGTTGCCGTGCTTGCCGAGGTGCACCACCGCGTCGGCGCCGAAACCACCGTCCGCGGTCTGCGCGGCGATCCAGCGGTAGGCGGCGAGGTAGTGGTGGCTCGGCGGCAGGTCGGGGTCGTGGTAGATGGCCACCGGCTTCTCCCCGAAACCGCGGGGCGGCTGCACCATGAGCACCAGGTTGCCGAACTGCATTGCGGCGATGACAATTTCACCGTCGGGATCCTGGGAGCGGTCGACGTACAACTCGCCCGGTGCCGGGCCCCAGTGTTCCTCCACCCCGTCGCGCAGCTCCGCCGGCAACGCCGAGAACCATTCCCGGTAGCGGGCGGCGGAAATGCGGATCGGATTGCCCTCGAGCTGCTCGGCCGTCAACCAGTCGGGGTCCTGGCCGCCCGCGGCGATCAGGGCGTGGATGAGCGCGTCCCCGTCCTGCGCGGCGAGACCGGGCACCGCGTCCGGGCCGTCGGCCGGGCCGAGGTCGTACCCGGCCGCCCGCATGTCGGTGAGCAGGCGGATCGCACTCGCCGGGGTGTCGAGACCGACCGCGTTGCCGATCCGGGCGTGCTTGGTGGGATACGCCGACAGCATCAGGGCGATGCGACGTTCGGACGCCGGAATATGGCGCAGGCGGGCGTGCCGGACGGCGATGCCGGCCACCCGGGATGCCCGTTCGGCGTCGGGCACATACGTGGACAGCCCGTCCGCGTCGATCTCCTTGAACGAGAACGGCACCGTGATGAGGCGTCCGTCGAACTCGGGCACCGCGACCTGAGTGGCGACGTCGAGCGGGGAGAGCCCGTCGTCGTTGGACTCCCACGACTCCCGGCTGCTCGTCAGGCACAGCCCCTGCAGGATCGGCACGTCCAGTGCGGCGAGCGCGGCGACATCCCACGCCTCGTCGTCGCCGCCGGCGGACGCACCGGCGGGCTTGGTGCCGCCTGCGGCGAGCACGGTGACCACCATGGCGTCGGCGCGGCGCAGCGTCTGCAGCAGCTCGGGCTCGGCGGTGCGCAGCGACGCGCAGTAGATCGGCAGCGGGTTGCCCCCGGCAGCATCGATCGCGGCGCACAGCGCCTCGATGTAGCGGGTGTTCCCGGCCAGGTGCTGGGCTCGGTAATAGAGCACGGCGATGGTCGGGCGCTGCGCTTCGGGCTCGACGGCGAACGGTGCGAGACCCCAGCTCGGCAGATGCACCGGCGCCTCGAAACCGTGACCGGTGAGCAGGACCGTGTCGGACAGGAAGTGGTGCAGTTGGGCGAGGTTGTCGGCTCCGCCTTCGGCCAGATAGTTGTGCGCCTCCGCGGCGACGCCGGCGGTCACGGTCGAGCACTCCATCAACTCGGCGTCGGGGGCGTGCTCACCGCCCAGGACCACCACCGGCAGGCCACTGGCCAGCACCGCGTCGAGCCCGTCCTCCCACGCCCGGCGGCCACCGAGAATCCGGACCACGACGAGGTCCACGCCCGCGAGCAGTCCCGGCAGGTCCTCCTCGACCAGCAACCGTGCCGGGTTGGCCCAGCGGTAGTCCGCCTTGCTGGCACGTGCGCTGAGCAGGTCGGTGTCGGAGGTGGAGAGCAGCAGGATCACAGGTGGAGCCTTCCTGGGGTGTCGCGCCCCGTGGCGGTGGTTGCCGAAAACCGGGTCGGTTTCGGAACCGTGGGTCAACAGGACGGCAGGTGAGGGTCTGGCTCGCCCACCGGGTTCGGCGAGCTCACAGTGGCGCGACCGCACCGGAATTGCACCGGCTTCCTCTCCTGCTGCCGCAAGTGCTCGTGATGCTACCGGGCGGCCGACGTAACCTGGGACCATGGTCGCCCCTCGTTCCCGCCCCGACGCCTGCCCGGGGGCGCTACAGGTCCATCAGGCCGCCGACGGTCCGCTCGCCCGCGTGCGGCTGCCCGGTGGTGTTCTCACGCCCGCGCAGCTGCAGGTGCTCGCCGAGTCGGCCCGCGACCTCGGGAACGGGGAGATCGAACTGACCTCCCGCGGCAACGTGCAGCTTCGCGCCGTCGGCGATCCCCCGGAGTTCGCGAGGCGGCTCGCAGACACCGGCCTGCTGCCCACGCACACCCACGAACGGGTACGCAACATCCTCGCCTCGCCGTTGACGGGGCGCATCGGTGGCGTCGCCGACCTGCGGGACGTGGTCGACGAACTCGACCGGAGTTTGTGCGCCGACACCGCGCTGGCCGACCTCCCCGGCCGCGTCCTCTTCACCCTCGACGACGGCCGCGGTGACGTGTCCGCGCTCGGCGGCGATTTCGGGATACACGCGGTGAGCGAGACCGAGGTGGCGTTGGTGCTGGCCGGCCGCGACAGCGGGGCCCGGATTTCCGCGACCCAGTCGGTGCACGTGCTGCTCGACGCGGCCCGCACCTTCCTCGGCCTACGCGACGGGCAGTGGCGGCTGTCCGAGATCGACGACGGCGTCGAACGGACCCTTACCGCCCTTGCCCTTGCGCCCACCGCACAACCGGTGGCCGGGTTCGCCGAGCACCGGCCCCCGATCGGGTGGCTGGATCAGCCGGACGGCACCGTCACGCTCGGCGGCGGCCTCGCGTTCGGGGTCCTCGACTCGAGGATGGCGGAGTTCCTGGCCGCGGTGGAGAAACCGGTGATCGTCACCCCATGGAGGTCGGTGCTGCTGTGCGACCTCGACGAGTGGTCCGCCGAGCAGGTGGTCCGCGTCCTCGCACCGATGGGCCTGATCTTCGACGAGAACTCCCCCTGGTTGAACGTCACGGCCTGCACGGGCCGGCCGGGCTGCGACAAGGCGCTCGCCGACGTACGCACCGACGCCCGGGACGCCGTTCTCGGTGGCGAGCTCCCCTCCGACGGGAGGCAACACTGGTCGGGTTGTGACCGCTGCTGCGGGCGCCCCAAGGGTGAGGTGACCGATGTCGTTGCGACCGCAACCGGTTACCGGGTGGACCACCGCTGACAGCACTGCCTCTATCGTGAGGCCATGATCGAGTACATCCGAGACGGCGCGGAGATCTACCGCCAGTCCTTCGCCACGATTCGCGCCGAAGCAGATCTCAGCGCCTTCCCCGCGGACGTCTCGCAGGCCGTGGTCCGCATGATCCACGCGAGCGGCCAGGTCGATCTGGTGGACGACGTCGCATTCACCCCCGGTGTCGTCAAGGCCGCGCGGGAGGCCCTCGCGAACGGCGCCCCGATCTTCTGCGATGCGCAGATGGTGGCGGCCGGCGTCACCCGCAAGCGACTGCCCGCGGACAACGAAGTGCTGTGCACGCTACGCGACCCCCGGGTACCCGTCCTGGCCGCGCAGATCGGGAACACCCGGTCGGCCGCCGCGTTGGAGTTGTGGGGCAGCAAACTCGAGGGTGCCGTTGTCGCGATCGGGAACGCCCCCACCGCCCTCTTCTACCTGCTCCACATGATCGAGTCGGGCGCGCCGCGTCCCGCCGCGGTGATCGGTGGTCCGGTCGGTTTCATCGGTGCGGCCGAATCGAAGGAAGCACTGATCGAGCATCGGAGCGGCCTCGACTACCTGGTGGTGCGCGGCAGACGGGGTGGCAGTGCCATCACGGCGGCGGCCCTGAACGCGATTGCGAGTGAAGTGGAATGAGCGCCGAGACGAGTGCGCACGGCAAACTGTGGGGAGTCGGAATCGGTCCGGGCGATCCGGAACTGGTGACGGTCAAGGCGGCGCGGGTCATCGCCGAGGCCGACGTGGTGGCGTTCCACAGCGCCCGGCACGGCAAAAGCATCTCCCGCGGTGTCGCGGCCCCATACATGCGTGAGGACCAGATCGAGGAGCACCTCGTCTACCCCGTCACCACCGAGACGATCGATCATCCCGGCGGCTATCAGGGGGCGATGGACGAGTTCTACGAGCACGCGTCGGGGCGGCTCGCCGCGCATCTCGAGGCCGGTCGTTCGGTCGCGCTGCTCGCCGCGGGTGACCCGCTGTTCTACAGCTCGTACATGCACATGCACAAAAGGTTGGCGCAGCGGTTCGACGCCGAGGTGATCCCCGGTGTGACTGCCGTGAGCGCCGCCTCGGCCGCCCTGGCCATGCCGCTGGTCGAGGGTGAGGAAGTGCTCACCGTCCTGCCCGGAACGTTGCCGCAGGCGGAATTGACCCGACGCCTCCGTGAGACCGACGCCGCCGCGATCCTCAAGCTCGGCCGCACCTATCCGGCGGTCCGCCAGGCGCTGAAAGATTCCGGCCGCATCGACGAGGCCTGGTATGTCGAGCGGGCCAGCACCGACCGGGAACGGATCGCCTCCGCGGACGAGGTATCCGACAGCGACGTGCCCTACTTCTCGATCGCCGTGATCCCGAGCCCGTCCAACAGCCGCGGGGACACCACAGCACCCACCGGCGAACTCGTCGTCGTCGGACTGGGTCCGGGCGATCACGCCTGGACCACCCCCGAAGTGCAGTACGAATTGTCCCTCGCCACCGACGTCGTCGGCTACGGTCCGTACATCGACAGGGTGCCCGAACGGCCCGGTCAGCGCCGGCATGCCAGCGACAACCGCGTCGAGGCCGAACGCGCGGCGATGGCGCTCGACCTGGCCAAGAACGGGGCCCGGGTGGCCGTGGTGTCCTCCGGTGACCCGGGGGTGTTCGCCATGGCCGCGGCCGTGCTCGAGGTGGCTGCCGAGGACCAGTGGCGTGACGTTCCCGTCCGCGTGCTCCCCGGCATGACCGCCGCCAACGCGGTGGCGAGCCGTGTCGGTGCTCCCCTCGGCCACGACTACGCCGTCCTGTCCCTGTCGGACCGGCTGAAGCCGTGGGACATCGTGGCGCAACGTATTTCGGCGGTCGCGAGCGCCGACATGGCGTTCGCCGTCTACAACCCGGCGTCGAAGTCACGTACCTGGCAGGTGGCCGCGATGCGCGACCTCGTGCTCGAGCACCGCTCCCCCGACACCCCCGTGATCATCGGACGCGATGTGGCCGGCGTGCAGGAATCGGTGCGGGTGGTCCGCCTCGCCGATCTCGACCCCGCCGAGATCGACATGCGGTGCCTGCTGATCGTCGGCTCCTCGATGACCACCGTCGTCGAGAACGAACACGGCACCCGGGTCTTCACTCCCCGCCGCTATCCCGGCTGAGCGGACGCAGCACATCGACACCGGGTCTCACTCGATGCGTCCGGACCGAAGTTCGGTCACCGCGATCTGGGCGGCGCGGCCGATCGCCTGATCCACCACGGGCAGAAGGGGATCCGCCCGCGCTGCCCGTGTGAACACGGCCACGGCCACCGGGATCTCACCCGGGAAGGTGACCACGGCCACCTCGTTGCGGATCGCCCCGATGGTGCCGGTCTTCCCCGCCACCGTGACGTCGGCATAGGGAAATCCCGAGCGGATTCGGTGTTGCCACACCTGCGCGGCCATCACCTGCCGGATGAACTCGCCCTGCACCGGCGACACCGCCCGGTCCGTCCAGATCGCGTCGAGCAGCGCCGTCATCTCACGCGGGGTGGTGGCACTCGCGTACGAGGGGTCGTAGGCCGACACCGTCCACGCATCGTCGTTGTCGGCGAGCGCGGCGAACGCTTCCGCAGTGGTGTGCGCGTGGGAGTCGATCACCAGTTTCCGATGCACGTCCGCCGTCCCGCCCACGATGCGGGTCCGTGTCAGACACAGGTCGGTGAGCACCCTGTCGACGGCGTCGAGACCGACTCCGCCGAGAACGAGATCAGCCGCGGCGTTGTCGGAGACGGTCATCATCGACAGCGCGAGATCCCGCCAACTCATCACCACGGGATCGCGGAACATCGACACCCCGGTCGGCCCCGGCGTGCAGTCCGCAGGGTTGACACGCACCGTCGACGTCGACGACAGAGTGCCCGCGTCGAAGGCGCGGCAGAGGGCGACCAGCAGCGGCAGTTTGTACACCGACGCGGTGACAACCAGGTCGTCACCGTCGACGGAGACGGCCGGAACGGCGTCATCGGTCGGGCCGACCCGGCGCGCGTGGAGCCAGCCGACGCACCCGGCGTCGGCGAAGACATCACGGATCCGTTTCTCGGGCGACGAAGTCATCGCCCGCCCTTGAACAGCACTCGGTCGAGCGCGCCTGCGGAGACGGAGACGTCACTGCCCGACCGCCAGACGATGCGCACGCGCAAGGCCAAGTCGTGGCGGACCAGGTCGAGCCAGGCCACCCCCGGCATGTCCGCCGGCGAAGTCGTGGTCACCCCGAAACAGCCACCGGCCGCCACGTGGGCGAGCACCTCCCGTGGTCCCGGCGCGACGACGACGTCCGGGTCGAGGCCGCGGGCCCGCCACAGGTCGACGAACAGATCGTGCGCCGGTGGGTTGTCCGAGCGTGGGCCGGTCGACAGCGTCAACCCCCGCAACATTCGGACCTGCGGCTGTCGGGCGGTCGCTGCGGGGTGATCGTCCGGAACCACCACCCAGCGCCGGATCTTCAGGACAGGCCCACTGCCGAGCCCGGTGAGCAGCGCGGGATGTTCGATCACCGCCACGTCGAGACTGCCGCTGCGGACCTCTTCCACCAAGTCGGTCGTTGCCGCTGTTCGCGTCATCACCCTCGTCCGGTGGGCGCGGTCCGCGTCGCGGAGGGCACGAACACACCGCACCACGACATCGTCGCCCAACGCGGGCGTCACACCCCATCGCACCACCGCGTCGCTTCCGCCGGCGAGGCGGCGCGCCTCGTCCTCGAACCGGGCGGCATCGTTCACGAGCAGCCGCGCCCGCGGCAACAGGTGCCGTCCCGCCTCCGTCAGCCCGACACCGCGCGCACTGCGGGAAACGAGTTCGGTGCCGAGTCGCTGTTCGAGCCGCCGGACTCCCTGCGACAGCGGCGGCTGTGTCATCCCCAGCCGGGTTGCGGCGTTTCCGAAGTGACCCTCTTCCGCAACGGCGACAAAGAAACTGAGATGGCGGAGAAGATCCATGCCCACCATTGAACCAGCGGCGAACAACGCGGCCGGGTGCGTCCACCAAAAAGGTCCTGTGCGGACGGGTGCCACGCTGCGGTGATATCGAAGACGACTCGGCGGGGCGACGTTCACGTCTTTGCGTTCGCGCCCCATCAGCCCGAGATTGTGTGCATGACCCGACTACGATCTCCTCGCCACGTCTACACCCTCGCGCTCGCACTGCCTCTGCTGCTCGGCGCCTGCACGGACGCCGCGGAATCCGTTCGACCCGTCACGTCGGCACCGGCCGTCGCGTCGGCAGTTTCGTCGGCGCAGGCGGCTTTCCTCGACTCACGCATCGCTGAGCTGGAGGCGCAGTACTCGACCCGCATCGGTGTCACGGCAGTCGATCCCATCACCGGGGCCGTGTACAGGCATCGCGGCGCCGAAAGGTTCGCCCTGTGCTCGACGTTCAAGACGTACGCCGCCGCAGAGGTTCTCCGCCGTACGAGTGAAGGCACCTCGTCACTCGACAAGGCGATTCCCGTCGAAGCCTCTGCTCTGGTGGAGAATTCACCGGTCACCGCGGCGGCAGTGGGCACCTCGATGACGCTGGCGGAGCTCGCCGAAGCGGCCCTCACCCGCAGCGACAACACCGCCGGAAACCTACTGTTGACGGAAATCGGGGGTCCGCAGGCCATCACCTCACTCGCTCGCAGCATCGGTGACGACACCACCCGACTCGACCGCTGGGAGACCGAACTGAACACCGCCCTCCGCGGCGATCCCCGCGACACGTCCACGACCGACGGCCTCGCCGAGGGCTACCGGGCACTGCTCCTCGGCGACGAGCTCGAGCCCAACCACCGACGGCAGTTGCTCGACTGGCTACGCGCCAGCACCACCTCCGACACGCGTATCCGGGCAGGGTTGCCGCCGGGGTGGTCCGCCGCCGACAAGACCGGAACCGGACGATTCGGAACCGCCAACGACGCCGGCGTGGTGTGGGATCGGGAGGGGCAACCCCCTCGTGCTCGTCATCCTGACCGACAGTTCGACCAATCAGGAAGCGGCTCAACCGAACAGCGACGCCATTGCCGAGACGACAACCGCGGTCATCGGAGCGCTCGACGCCCCGTGAAGTGCGCGGATCGCCGCAAGATGTCATGGGCACGGGCGAGCTGAGGTCGGTGACCGCCATGGGTGGCGCGACTGCCGTCGGCGCCGAGACGGTCGATGATCGTCTCGGCCCAGACCACTTCGTCCGCATCCGGGGCCAACGCCGAATTGATCACCGGGACCTGCTCGCTCGACAAGGTCAGCTTGCCCGTCATACCCATGTCGAGAGCAAGCAGCGCATCGGACCGCGTCACCTCGGCGTCGAGCACGAGTGTCGGTCCGTCGACGGGCGCACCGATGCCCGCGGCGCGACTGGCGTTGACCAGCCGTGATCGCGCGTACGCGAGCGCCATCGGGCTGCGGCCCGCGCCGATGTCGCGGCAGTAGTCGCCGATCCCGAATGCCAGCCGCACCACCGGCGCAGTGCGGGCGATCTCGTAGGCGGCCACGACCGCGGCGGCCGATTCGATCAGGGCAACCACCGGCACACCGGGAAGTGCGGCGGCGGTGGCACGAATCTGTTCGGGCGAATCCGTTTTCGACAACATCACCCCCTGCAAGCCCCTCGACCCCCGGATCGACTCGAGGTCACGCTGCCAGTGGTCGGTGGTCGCGTCATTGAGACGTACCCAGCCGCGGTGACTGTCGAGCCATCCGGCAACGCAGGCACGTCCGTCGTCCTTTGCGGCCGAAGGCAGCCCGTCCTCCAGGTCGACGACGAGGCAGTCGGTTCCGGACTGGGCTGCGGCGGTGATTGTTTCGGAATCGACTGCGGGAACCAGGAACCAGCTGCGGGCCATCAGGACATCGACCGACGGGGTCCGGACCATGTCGATACTCATGTCGCTCTACGCTCTGCCATGCTCGACAGTCTGCTGAAGACCGGCACCCGGGCACACTCGCCGAAGTGGAGTGTGCCCGGCACACAAAGCTGCCGCTTCGTCAGGTGCGCCGACCCGACTCGTCACGGGTCAGATGTCGAAAGCCCAGTTGACCGGGTTGAACACCACCCGATACCACACGTCCGCCGCGGAATCGAAGGTGCAGGGGATGATGATGTAACCGGTGGTCTTCTCGAGCGCTGCCGCCTTGTTGCAGAAGTACTCGCCACCTTCACCGGACGTCTCGGCGCGGTAGACGGGGCCGACATGCCAGGGGTCGGCCCCGGCCGTGCCTGCCCCGACGGTGGATCCGAGAACGAGGGGTGCGGCCAGGAGGCCGACGAGTGCTGCGGTTCGCCGAACGGACTTCTTCTGCACGAAAGCTCCTTCACGTGGCGGGGACACGACAGTTCTGTGCCGTTAGGTCGTTCACCGCGGAACTATCGTTACCATCGCTTCACGACAGCGGTCCCGGATTTCCTGCGCACTCCCCCGCCGATCAGGCATCGTGGTGGTCATGCGCGATTTCCGGTTCTCCTTCAACATCCTCGATGTCGGTTCCCGCGACGCGCTGATCGATCGCTGTCGCCGCAGCGCGGAACTGGGCTACGACGTGGTGCTCGCCGCCGACCATCTCGGCGCACCGGCACCGTTTCCGCTGCTGGTGGCCATCGCCGACGCCACCCCGCAGCGGGTCGGCACCCTGGTACTCAATGCTCCGTTCTGGAACGCGGCCCTCCTCGCGCGGGATATCGCGACCACCGACGTCCTCACCGACGGCCGGCTCGAGATCGGTCTCGGCGCGGGGCACATGAAGTGGGAGTTCGACGCCGCCGACATCGAGTGGAAACCGTTCGGTGGGCGGGTCGAACAGTTGGCGACCACGGTCGACGACCTGCACACGTTCTTCACCACCGATTTCGACGAGCTCCCCGAAGAACGGGACGCACCCCGACCACTCCAGCGGTCGGGCTTCGAAGGGTCGGGACCGCCCCTGCTGATCGGCGGCACCGGTGATCGTGTGTTGCGCATCGCTGCGGCACACGCGGACACCGTCGGGGTGGCGGGCACATTCCAGATTCCCGGTAAGCCGCCGGGAACGTTCCGGCTCGCCACAGCCGAAGAAACCGACGAACGAATCCGATTCGTGCGCAAGCACGCCGGAAGTCGGGCGGACGGCATCGAATGGCACCTGCTCGTGCAGATGGTCGTCGAGACAGACGACCGAAAGTCCGCGGCACAGCGCATCGCCGAACGGATGACCGGAAGCATGACAGCCGACGCCGTGCTCGATACGCCGTATCTGCTGTTGGGAACCGTCGACGAGATGGCCGAACAACTCGCGCGGCACCGCGAACGGTACGGCTTCTCGTACATCACCGTCCACGACCCTTACATGGAGGTATTCGCGCCCGTGATCGCCGCTCTCCGCAAGCGTGGGTGACCCGGACGGTCACCGTCCGGGCCACCGCTCACCGCTACGGCGTGGTGATGTACTCCTGAATGGCCTGCTGCGCCCTGGGATTTCCGTTACCGATACCCACGATGGCGCCCGTAATGGCGCCGATGGGGGTCCCGATCATGCAACCGGCGAGGCTACCGGGGAACATCGACACACACCCCACCCCGAGACCGATCAGGGCGCCGATCGCCGTCCCCGCCGCTCCGCCGTTGGCCCAGCCGACGCCGAGCTCGTTGAGCATGTTCTCGAGGGCTTTCTGCTTGTCGACCTCGTGCCGGAAGGGAGCAACCTGAGCGGGCACGATTCCGCTCGGCTCCACCGGATCGGCGTGCGCCGTACCCGCTCCCATGGTCAACGCCCCCGCAACGAGAGCCGACGCAACTGACTTCTTCACCAAGTTCATCGTGATCCCACCCTGCTGACGAAGGAAAAACCGTTCCGACTCTAACCCGGTGTGGTGGGCGCGGGAGGCGAAAATGGGCCCGAAGTATCCGATCCCGAAACGGGCCCGTGGGTCACCCCGCCAACCGTAGGCTGAGGTGTTCGGGCACTTCCGTGCCCCGAGAGGTGGTGGCGATGTCCGTCAAACCGAGTCTGGCTGCGTTGTCCTGTGTAGCCCTGGCGGTGCTTCTTCCCTCCCCTGCGCAGGCCACTCCGTCGTCGGGCGTGACGGCGCAGATCCTGTTCGAAACCACCGTGCCCGCCATGACCGGTTCCGCGGAGACCGGTGCCACCGATCTCACCCTGCGCCGCATCGAAATCGCCCCCGGCGGCACCACGGGGTGGCACTACCACGACGGCCCTGTCTACGCGTTCGTCGAATCAGGGGTTCTCACAAGAACTCTGGACGATTGCACCACAGTGGTGACCGCCGCCGGGCAGGCGATCACCGAGAACTTCGGCAGCGACCACGTGCACATCGGTTCCAATCTGGGTGAGGTTCCACTGGTTCTGCTGGCGTTCTACACCGAACCGGCGGGCAAACCCCTGTCGGAGGACGCGCCCGCCGTCACGTGTTGACGCTGTGCCGGGACCTACCGGTCCGAGCGGATCCAGTCGAGTGCGCCCGCAACGTCGCCGACGATCGCGGCGGCGGAGGGTAAGGGCGGGCGGTCGATCATCACCACGGGAAGCCCGAGGTCGCGCGCCGCGCGCAGTTTCGCGGCGGTCTGTTCACCACCGCTGTTCTTGGTGACGAGTACGTCGATGCGGTACTCCCGCATGAGGTCGATCTCTGCCGGCACGGTGAACGGCCCGCGGGCGAGAAGCAGAGTCGAGCGCGCGGGAAGGTCGACTTCCGGTGGATCGATCGCGCGCACGAGGAACCACAGTGCACGCAGGTCGGCGAATGCCCCGACCCCCTGCCGTCCCACGGTGAGGAAGATGCGCGTTCCGAGCCCGGGAAGGAGTGCGGCCGCCGCGGAGAGGTCCGGGACGCGGCGCCAGTCGTCACCCGGGACGGGTGACCACTCGGGCCGTCGCAGCACGACCAGGGGAATTCTGCAGCGCCGGGCCGCCTCGGCCGCGTTCTCGGTGATGCGTGCGGCGAACGGGTGGGTGGCATCGACGATCGCGTCGACGGGGTTGCCCCGCAACCAGTCCGCGAGGCCGTCCTCTCCGCCGAACCCGCCGATCCGGACGTCGCCGGCCGGGATCCGCGGATCCCGAACCCGGCCGGCGAGGGACGACACGGTGTCGATCGACGGATCATCCGCCAATGCCGCTGCCAGCGACCTCGCCTCCCCGGTACCTCCGAGGATCAGTATCCGCCGCACGGTCAGTGGGTGGTGCGCTCGCGGGCGGCCGAATACAGGTAGCTGTCCGGGAAGCCCTCGGCAGCAAGGACTTTGCCGACGATCACAACAGCCGTCTTCGTGACGCCGGCAGCTTTCACCTGGTCTGCGATGGTGGCGAGGGTGCCGCGCAACACGATCTCGTCGGGTCGGGAGGCGAAGGCGACGACGGCGGCCGGGCAGTCGCGACCGTAGTTCTCGATCAGTTCCAGGGCGATCTGATCGATCCGGTGCGCCCCCAGATGCACCACGAGGGTGGCGCGACTGCGACCCAGCGACCGCAGATCCTCTCCCTCCGGCATAGCGGTGGACAACGTGGACACCCGGGTCAGCACGATCGACTGGGACACGCCGGGCACCGTCAGTTCCCGCCCGAGCGACGCCGCCGCAGCGGTGAACGCGGGAACTCCGGGCACCAGGGTGTACTCGACGCCCGCGGCGTCGAGCCTGCGCGCCTGCTCGGCGACCGCACTGAAGATCGACGGATCCCCCGAATGCAGCCGCGCCACATCCTGACCGGCGGCGTCGGCCTCGATCAGCAGGGCGACGATCTCGTCGAGACTCAGGCGGGCCGTGTCGATCACCCGTGCGCCGTCGGGGCATTCGGCGAGCAACTCTCGGGGAACCAGACTTCCCGCGTAGAGGCACACCGGGCTGGCCGCGATGATGCGCTGTGCCCGCACGGTGACGAGGTCGGCCGCTCCCGGACCGGCCCCGATGAAGTAGACCGTCATGCTGAGTCACCTTTCGCCTGCTTCGTCACCGACCATTGCGCGACCGGCAATTGTGGACGCCAGGCGGTGAATCCGCCGAGCGGTTGGCCGCGATACACCTGGAACTTGCGAAGCTGCCCGCCGTGCACGGAGAACCACCGCAGCAGCAGCGCCTCCGACTCTGCCGTCACGGCGTTGGCCACCAATCGGCCGCCGTCACGGAGCCGGGACCAGCACCCGTCGAGAACACCGTCCTCGGTGAGGCCGCCTCCGACGAAGATGGCGTCCGGCACGCGTCCCTCCTGTTCCCGTACGGCACCGAACGCCGCGGGCGCGGCACCGTGGACGGTGAGGGCGGGCACCCCGAGTGCAGTTGCGTTCGCCTCGATCTGGGCAACGCGCGCGGGATCACGCTCGAACGCGACGGCCCGGCACCGGGGATGACTGCGCATCCATTCGATCGCGATCGTGCCCGACCCGCCGCCCACATCCCAGAGGACCTCTCCCGGAGCGGGCGCCAGGGCGCACAGCGTCAGTGCCCGGATCTCATGCTTGGTCATCTGGCCGTCACCCGAGTACGCCGCGTCGGCGAGGCCGGGAAGCCTGGTCAGCCGTGGGCTGTCTGCGCCCGCGCGGCACGCCACGGCGATTACGTTCAGCCGGGTCCCGGCGTCGTGGTTCCACGTCGACGCCGTCCCGTCGACCCGGGATTCCCCGGGCCCGCCCAGCTCCCCCAGCACGGTGAGGCGCGAGTCGCCGAACCCGTGACCTCGCAGCAGCGCGGCCACCGCGGCCGGGGTGTGTTCGTCGCGGCTGAGCACCAGAATGCGCGCCTGATCGTGCAGGGCGGGCAACAAAGTCTCGGGCGGCCGGCTCACCAGGCTCACCACGGGAGTGTCGTGCGCCGGCCAGCCCAACCGGGCGCAGGCCAGCGTCGCCGAAGACGGATGGCTGACAACGCGCACCCGTTCCGGACCCAGCAGCTCGACCAGTGTCACCCCGATGCCGTGGAACATCGGGTCGCCGCTCGCCAGCACGCACACCTTCCGGCCGGCATGAGCGTCCAACAGACCACCGAGCGCCGGCACCAGCGGCGACGGCCATGCAACCCGCAGCGCAGGAGATTCGGGGATCAGCGTGAGTTGCCTGCTCGAGCCCATCAGCACGTCGGCTTCCCGGATCTCCCGTTGCCCGCGCGGGGACAGCCCGTCCCAGCCGTCCGCGCCGATACCCACTACGGCGACGACATCACTCATCGCGGCATCCGGCGCCAGAGTGCCTGCGGCAGCAGCCGCAGAACGAAGAACACCGGGCGCAGCCGTCCCGGCACCCACACCCGGGCCGACCCCCGGCGCAGTCCGCGGCCCACAGCGTCCGCGACCTGCCCGGGCGTACTCGACATCGGTGCCGCGGACATCCCCTCCGTCATCCGTCCGACGACGAAACCCGGCCGGACCAGCATGAGGGACACCCCGCTGCCGTGGAGGGCGTCCCCGAGTCCGGAGGCGAATCCGTCGAGCCCGGCCTTCGCGGACCCGTACACATAGTTGGCCCGCCGTACCCGCACTCCGGCGACGGACGAGAACACCACCAGGCGTCCCGACCCCTGGGCGCGGAGCAGGGTGGCCAGATGAGTCAGCACACTGATCTGTGCGACGTAATCGGTGTGCACCACCGCCACGGCGTGTCGTGCGTCCCGCTCGGCGCGCGCCTGATCGCCCAGAATGCCGAACGCGAGCACCGCCACCGCCACCGGGCCGTGCGCGGTCACGACGGACCGAAGAAGGCCCTCGTGGCTGCCGAGGTCGTCGGCATCGAATTCCACGCACTCCACGGCCGACGCACCGGCGTCGAGCAACGCTTGCCGTTCAGCGGCGAGGTCGCCGCTTCGGCGCGCCGCCAGGACGATCGTGCGGCCGGGCGCCAGCCGGGTCGCGATCTCGAGACCGATCTCGCTGCGCCCGCCCAGCAGGAGTACCGCCCCGTCGTCCACATGCTGTCGGCTGTTCCTCTTCGATCCCAGGCTCACCGGTCCAGTGTCCTGGATTACCGTCGGGTCATGGACCGCACCCCCCAGGCACCGATTCGCCTCACCGATTCAGCTCTCACCTTCCTCGGTGAATATCACCTCGGCACCCTCACCACACTGCGCAAGAACGGCACCCCCCATGTGGTGGCCGTCGGCTTCACCTGGGATCAGGAGCACGGCATCGCACGGGTGATCACCAACGGTTCGTCCCAGAAGGCGCTCAACGCCGACCGTGGCGGGTACGCCGCGGTGAGCCAGGTCGACGGCCCGCGGTGGATGACCCTCGAGGGGCCGTCCCGGGTGCTCACCGACCCGGAGGCGGTGGCGGATGCGGTCGCGCGGTACGCGGCCCGCTACCGGCAGCCGCGCGAGAATCCGACCCGGGTGGTCGTCGAGATCGCGGTCAGCCGCGTGCTCGGTTCCGCTTCGCTGCGCGGCCACTGAACCGCAGTTTCCACGGCACCAGCGCCGACTCCAT
Organism: Rhodococcus sp. USK13; assembly: GCF_018343855.1. Lineage (NCBI taxonomy): Bacteria > Bacillati > Actinomycetota > Actinomycetes > Mycobacteriales > Nocardiaceae > Rhodococcus > Rhodococcus sp. USK13. The sequence goes on from NZ_CP069242.1 coordinate 4,660,679, forward strand.
CTGCACACCCAGGCTCATCTTCGACACACCATCGGTGCGCTCCTCGAAACGGATGGGCACCTCGGCGATGCGCATGCCGCGCTGCACGGTCCGGTAGTTCATCTCGACCTGGAAGGCGTAGCCGTTGCTCTGCACCCCGTGGACGTCGATCGCCCGCAGAGTGTCGGCGTGCCAGGCCTTGAACCCGGCGGTGGCATCCTTCACCCGCAGCCGCAGAATCGCGTTGACATAGAAATTGGCCCACGCCGACAGCGCTTTACGGTGCCAGGGCCAGTCGCTGGCAACCGCACCGCCGGCCACGTAGCGAGAACCGAGCACCACCGCGGCATCCGTCTGCGTCAGTGTCTCGACCATGCGCGGGATCGCCTCGGCGGGATGCGACAGGTCGGCGTCCATCTGAATGACGATGTCGGCGCCCTCGTCGAGCGCCCGTGTCATCCCGGCCACGTAGGCGCGCCCGAGCCCGTCCTTGACGGTGCGGTGCAGGACGCCCACCGGGATGGGCGCGTCGATCGCGAGCTTCTCGGCGACGTCGCCGGTACCGTCCGGCGAGTTGTCGTCGACCACGAGCACGTGCATGTTCGCGATCTGCAACGCGTCGAGAAATTCGACGAGCTTGGGCAGGTTGTCGCGTTCGTTGTACGTCGGTACGACGACGGTTACCTTCGGGGCGACGCTCTCCATGACACCTTCGGTTGATCTGTGATCCCGACCCGCCGCCGACGGGCGGCGGCGAGTGCGGTCGCGAACAAAGGTTAGATGTTACTACCCGTGGCGGCAGGCCCTGCCGCACGTCCGGATCGGCCGAGCCGGATCAGCCGGGAAGGACCGTCAACCCGTGCGGCCGGGTGTTGAGGGATTCGCAGCCGTCGGCGGTGACGACGACGATGTCCTCGATGCGAGCCCCCCACTGCCCGGGGAAGTAGATTCCCGGTTCCACACTGAACGCCATCCCCTCCGTCAGCTCGATCGCGTTGCCGGACACGATGTACGGCTCCTCGTGTACGGAAAGACCGATGCCATGACCGGTGCGGTGGACGAAGGCGTCGGCCAGGCCCTCCGCCGCCAGCAGGTCCCGCGCGGCCGCATCGACGGCCTCCGCCGCCACCCCGGGACGAACGAGGTCGACGGCCGCCGCCTGCGCCGCCTCGAGGACGGCCACCCGGGCCGCCACCGCCGGATCCGGTTCGCCCATGCAGTAGGTGCGGGTGGAGTCGGAGTTATACCCCGGGTCCACGGGGCCGCCGATGTCGATGACCACCACGTCACCCGATTCGATTACCCGGTCCGACACCTCGTGATGAGGATCGGCGCCGTGCGGGCCCGATCCGACGATCACGAAGGCGGCTTCCGTGTGCCCCTCGTCGAGTATGGCGGCGGTGATGTCCGCGGCGACCTCGGCTTCGGTGCGGCCGACCGTCAAGAACTCGCCCATCCGCGCATGCACCCGGTCGATCGCCCGACCTGCCTGGCGAAGGGCGTCGATCTCGGCCTCGTCCTTGACCATCCGCAACTCGCGCAGCACTCCGGTTGCAAGAACGGGCAGCGCGCCGAGCTCCTGGGCCAGGGGCAGCAGATGCAACGCCGGCATGGCGTCGGTGACGGCGGTTCGCGCCGGCGCCGGTAGCGCTCCGGCGACCAGGGCATACGGGTCGACCCCGTCGACCCAGTCGAGCACCCTCACGCCGAGTTCGGACGCCGCCGACTCGGTGAGCGATGCCAATTCGAGGCGCGGCACGACCACCGAGGCGGTCTCACCGGTCGCCGGAATCACCAGGCAGGTGAGCCTTTCGAACGATTCGGCGCGGGAACCGAGCAGATACCGCAGATCGGGACCGGGTGTGATGAGCAGGCCGTCGAGTCCGGACTCGCGGGCGAGCGCGCCGGCCCGGGCAATCCGGTCGGCGTAACTGGCTGCGGGGAAGCGGGACGTGGACGCTCCGAGGGAACTCATGCGCTCAGGTTAATGCCGTTTGGCAGTATGTGAGCCATGAGTAAGCCCCTGCTTCTCCTCGACGGTGCCAGCCTGTGGTTTCGCGCCTACTACGCGCTGCCCGATTCCATCACGTCCCCGGACGGCCGACCGGTCAACGCCGTACGCGGATTCACCGACATGATGGCCGCGCTGATCACCACCCACCGGCCCTCCCGGCTCGCCGTGTGCCTCGACCTCGATTGGCGGCCGGCGTTCCGGGTGGCCGCAGTGCCCACCTACAAGACGCACCGGGTCGCCGAGGAGAGCGACGGGGCAGAGGAAGAGGTGCCCGACACGCTGTCTCCTCAAGTGCCGATGATCCTCGAGGTCCTCGCCGCCGCCGGGATCGCAACGGCCGGTGCCGAGGGTCTCGAGGCGGACGACGTGCTCGGCACCCTCGCCGCCACCGAGACCCGCGACCCGACCATCGTGGTCAGCGGAGACCGCGACCTCCTGCAGGTGGTGGCCGACGAACCGGTGCCGGTCCGCGTCCTGTACGTCGTGCGCGGCCTGGCGAAGGCCGAACTTCTGGGTCCGGCGGAGGTGGCCGCCAAATACGGGGTGCCGGCGGACCGGGCCGGCGACGCCTACGCCGAACTCGCCCTGCTGCGCGGCGACTCCTCGGACGGGTTGCCCGGGGTGAAGGGCATCGGTGAGAAGACCGCATCGAGCCTGATCATGCAATACGGATCGCTCGCGAATCTGCGGGCCGCCGCACTCGATCCGGAATCGGACATGGCGAAGGGGGCGCGCGCGAAATTCGCTGCGGCAGCGGACTATCTCGACGCCGCCCTGCCGGTGGTACGGGTGGTACGCGACGCCGACGTCGTGTTGTCCCGTGAAGACACGTTGCCCGCCGAACCGGTCGATGCGGACCGGCTCGGCGGACTGGCGGAAGAACTCGGAATCGGCAGTTCCGTTGCCCGCCTCACGGCGGCGATGCAGTCGGTGGCCGCCGCGCAGGTCCCGTAGGGACCGACCGCGGCGGACTACCGGATCTAACTGGGACGACTGACCTCGTAGGTGCCCTTGTCGTCGGTGAAGGTCAGGGTGACTCGCTTCTTCTCACCATCGACGGTGAGCGTGCACTCGAAGCTGTTGCCCTCCTTCACTTCCTGGTCAGCCGGGCAGGACACGCCGGACACGTTCTCGGCACCGTACGATTCGGTGACGATGCGCTCGACACCCTCCTCGGCGGCCTTCTGGTCGAGGGTGTCCGTGCCGAACACGGTGAACGCGAGGGCCAGTGCCACGCCCACGACCACCAGCAGCGCCACCACACCACCGATGATCCACGGCACCTTCGACTTGCCGGACGACGCCGGCGGCTGACCCCACTGCTGCTGACCGGGAGCCTGTCCCCACTGCTGAGGTTGCCCGGGCTGCTGACCCCACTGGGGCTGGCCGGGCTGTTGACCCCATTGCTGCTGACCCGGTTGACCGAGCTGGCCGGGTTGCGGCTGTTGACCCCACTGCGGTTGGCCGGGCTGCTGCGGTTGCTGACCCCACTGCGGTTGCCCCGGCTGACCCCCCGGTGCCGGTTGCCCCCACGGCTGGGCAGGTGGTTGCTGACCGTACTGGGGCGACCCGTACTGGCCGCCGGTCTGGTCAGGGTTACCCTGACCCGGGCCCCACTGTCCGTTCGGGTCGTTCGGTCCGTAAGGGCCGCTCATCGTCGCCTCCCGCTCACGTGTCACTTGTCGTCATACCGTAGCGCCCCGCACCCGCATTCGGGTCGTCGGACGGCGTGCGAATCGAACCACACAGTCGCCGGGTCACGCTGCATCCACCGCGACGACACCACGACGGATCGCGGACACCGCCCGGCCGGCCGCCCTGCTCACCCCGGGGTCCGGCGACGTCGAGCGGACCTGCTCGAGCAGATCGATCACCTGTCGGCACCAGCGGACGAAGTCACCCGCCGAGAGAGCGCGCCCCTGATCGCCGGCGGCGATCAACGCGTCGACCAGCGAATTCTCGCTCGCCCATTGGAAAATGGCCGAGGCGAACCCCAAGTCGGGTTCACGCGTCGGCGGCAGTTTGTACCGGATCTCCTCGGCCCGCAGATCCCGCCACACCCGCACCGTCTCGTCGAGCGCGTACCGCAACGCCCCGGGGCCACCCTGTTCGATGGTGTCGCCTTCGCGCCGCGATTCGAAGACGACGGACGAGACGACGGCGGCGAGCTCGGCGGGGCCCAGCCCCTTCCACACGCCCTGGCGCAGGCACTCGGCGACGAGAAGGTCACTCTCCGAATAGATTCGACTCAGTCGGGCACCGTCCTCGGTGGCCTCCGGATGCTCACCCGCAGTGACATACCCACGTTCGGTCAGCAGCGCCAGGATGCGGTCGAAGGTGCGGGCCAACGAGTTGGTCGTGGCGGCCACCTTCTGCCGCATGGTCTCGGTCTCGCGGGCCAGCCGGTTATACCGCTCACCGATCCGACTCAACTGCTCACGGTCGGGCCAGGAGTGGCAGGGATGCTGACGGATCGCCCGCCGTAGCCGCGCGATCTCCGCGTCGTCGGCGGCGCCCGCCTTCTTCTTCTTGCGGCGTCCCGGCACGACAATGCCGGTGCTGCGCAACGCCGAAGCCAGATCGCGGCGAACCCGGGCGGTGTGATGGTCGACTCGGCGGGGCATCCGCATCGAGCCCAGCGACCGTGCGGGCTCGGGGAAGTCGCCGGCCGACACCCGGCCCGCCCACTTCCCTTCCGTCAGGATCAGCGGCTTCGGATCGGTCGGGTCCCGGTCTGGTTCCAGGACGACGGCCAGACCTGAATGCCTGCCCACCGGAATCGCGATCACGTCACCGCGCCGCAACGAGGTGAGGGACTCGACGGCGGCGTCGCGGCGCTCGCTGCGGCCCTGTCGCTCGAGGGCCCGCTCCCTGCTGCTCAGTTCTTCTCGCAGCCGCGCGTATTCGAAGTACTCGCCGTCTTCTCCGCCGAGCCGCTCCCGCAGGGTGGCCATCGCCGCCTCGTTGCGCTCGATACCTCGCGTCAGCCCGACCACGGAACGGTCGGCCTGGAACTGAGCGAACGACCTCTCCAACAGGGCCCGCGATTCGGGAGCACCCATCCGGTCGATCAGGTTGATCGTCATGTTGTAGCCGGGACGGAACGAACTGCGCAGCGGGAAGGTACGGGTGGAGGCCAGGCCCGCGACGTCCACCGGCTCCACCCCGGGCTGCCACAGCACCACCGCGTGCCCCTCGACGTCGATGCCGCGGCGACCGGCGCGGCCGGTGAGCTGGGTGTACTCCCCCGGCGTCAATTCGGCGTGCGCTTCGCCGTTGTACTTCACGAGCCGTTCCAGGACCACCGTGCGGGCGGGCATGTTGATGCCGAGCGCCAATGTCTCCGTGGCGAAGACCGCGCGGACCAGCCCTTTGACGAACAACTCCTCGACGGTTTGACGGAACGCGGGCAGCATGCCTGCGTGGTGCGCGGCGAGTCCCCGCTCGAGCGCCTTCCGCCACTCCCAGTAGCCGAGCACTTCGAGATCCGCCTTCGGTAGGTCACCGGTGTGGGCGTCGATGATCGTGCGGATCTCGGCTACCTGCTCGGCACTCGTCAGGTCGAGCCGCGACCGCACGCACTGCGCCAGGGCGGCGTCGCAGCCGGCCCTGCTGAAGATGAAGGTGATGGCCGGCAGCAGCCCCTCGTCGTCGAGGCGGGCAATGACTTCCGGACGCGGCAGCGGGCGGAAGTCGCTCGGAACCCCACCTCGGCCTCCTCGCCGCCCACGTTCACGCGACTCCCAAGGGTCGACCCGCTCGAGTGCCTGCCGCTGCTTGACGTGCCGGACCAGGTCCTGGTCGACCACCAGGTCGCGGCGGCCGTCCGTGGTGCGGGCCCGGGTGTCGAAGAGGTCGAACAGTCGACGGCCGACCATGATGTGCTGCCACAGCGGGATCGGGCGGGTTTCGTCGACGACCACGGTGGTGTCACCCCGGACGGTTTCCATCCAGGCACCGAATTCCTCGGCGTTGCTCACCGTCGCCGACAGGCTCACCAGCCGCACGTCCTCGGACAGGTGCAGGATCACCTCCTCCCACACCGCGCCGCGGAACCGATCCGCCAAAAAGTGCACCTCATCCATCACCACATGGGACAGACCGCGCAACGCCGGCGAGTCGGCGTACAGCATGTTGCGCAGGACCTCGGTGGTCATCACCACCACGGGGGCGTCGGAGTTGATGCTCGAATCGCCGGTCAGCAAACCCACCGAATTCTTGCCGTACCTGCGCACCAACTCGGCGTACTTCTGGTTGCTCAGCGCCTTGATGGGCGTGGTGTAGAAGCATTTGCGCCCCGACGCGAGGGCGAGGTGCACGGCGAACTCACCGACCACTGTCTTGCCTGCACCGGTCGGTGCGCACACGAGGACACCGTGCCCGGCCTCGAGCGCGCGGCAAGCATTGATCTGGAAGGGGTCGAGGACGAAACCGAGCAGTTCCGAGAACACGTCGAGCTCGGTGCCGCCGGTTGCCTCGCCTGTTGTTACAGCCACCCCGTCAGATTGTCACAGGGTGTCGGAAAAGTCCTGACCCGGTGTGTTGGGGCCGGTCGTGGTGGCGCCGTCACCCTGGAGCGCTGAACCGGACCGGCCGGATTTGCGGCCACGCCGGAAGCGGCCGGCGGGCTCGGGAACCGGTGTCGGCGCGGCGTCGAAGGCCTCGTCCAGATCCTTCGGGGCGGCGATCGGCGACGCTTCGTCGTCGTCCAGCGCCCCCCATTCCTGTTCGCTGCGCCGCGCCTTCCTTCGGTCGTTGAGGCGGGCGATCTGCACGGCGATTTCGAACAGCACCGTCAGGGCCAGCGCGAGCGCCAGCATCGAGAACGGGTCCTGCCCGGGCGTGGCGATCGCGGCGAAGACGAACAACGCGAAGATCAACCCGCGCCGCCATGCCTTGAGCTTGGCGTACGGCAAGATGCCGACGAAGTTCAGCGCGACGATGAGCAACGGAATCTCGAAACTGACACCGAAGATGATCAGGAGATTGACGATGAACCCGAAGTACTCGGCACCACCGAGCGCCGTGATCTGAACGTTGTCGCCGATCGTCAAGAGGAAGTGCAACGCCTTGGCGACCACCACGTACGCCAGCACCGCTCCGGCGACGAACAGCAGCGCCCCCGACACCACGAAGCCGATGGCGTAGCGGCGTTCCTTCGCGTACAGGCCGGGCGTGATGAAGGCCCACAGCTCGTACAGCCAGATCGGGCACGCCAGAACGATGCCCGCGGTGAAAGCCACCTTGAACCGCAACATGAACTGCTCGAACGGTCCGGTGGCGAGCAGCCGGCACGCGCCGTCGCTACTGAGATCCGCCCGGCTCGAGTCGGGCAGTGAACAGTACGGCCCGCGCAGCAGCTCACCCAGGCTCTCGATGCCGAGAAGCTGATGGGAATACCAGAAGAAGCCGACCGCGGTAGTGACGAGGATCGCCAGCACGGACAGGAGCAGTCGCGTGCGCAACTCGTACAGGTGATCGACCAACGACATGGTGCCGTCGGGATTGGTCCTCCGCTTGCTGTGTCGCGGATCGAACGGAATACGCACTATGGGCCCTAGTCTTGATCAGCAGGCGAACCGGTCTCGGTCAGCAAGCAACCGGGGTGACGAGGTCACCCCGGTTGCCAGACGGCTCGGACTACGCCGACTTGTGCTCGGGGTGCTGCGGCTGCACCGGAGCGGGAGGCGTGACGGGCGTGGTGGTGGTATCCGCCACGGGCAGTTCGGCGGGCGCGCTCTGCTGCGCGGTGGGTGCCGGAGCGTTGTTGTCGTTCTGCATCTCCTTGACCTCGCTCTTGAAGATGCGAAGCGAGCGGCCGAGTCCACGAGCTGCGTCGGGCAGCTTCTTGGAACCGAAAAGGATGACAACGACCAACGCAACGATGGCCCAGTGCCAGGGGCTCATGGCTCCCATGATGAAACCTCCAAAAGATCAGGTGACCCCGATGCTACCGGACCGGCCCCGGACCAGCCGCGTCGAAACCGGCTAGTCACGCTGCGATTCGACTGTCGGTTTCCTCACCGAACGCGGTGAACGCACATCGGCGAGCAGTCCTCGACGCTGACTCAGACGTCCACGGCCTCATACGCCGCGAGGGCCTCGACCGCGCGGCGCCGCACCTCCTCGACGAGCTCGACCGGTTCGAGGACGGTGATGCCACCACCGAAGCCGAGGAGGAGCCGCGCCATCCACTCGAGTGCCCCGTAGCTCATGCTCGCCTCGACGGCACCGTCCGCACCCACGGCCAGCACATCCATCGGGTAGTAGTCGAGCACCCACACGCACTCGGCGCTGATGTGCAGCCGGGCATGCGGTAGGGAGGGGTCGCCACTGAACAGTTCCAGATTCGAATCCCGCACCAGCGCCTGCGCCGGCGGTGTGGAGGGCTCCTCCAATTCGGTGGCGGCGTCGATGCGGTCGAGCCGGAAGAGACGCGCCCCTTCGGCCTGACGGCACCACGCCTGCAGGTAGCTGTGGTTGTCGACCAGCACGATGCGGACCGGATCCACCGTGCGCTCACTCACCCGGTCCCGCGAAGCGGAATAGTAGGTGAGGTCGAGTGCGCGGCGATGATGGAGGGCGGCGCGCACCGTTGCGGCGATGGGGTCTTCTTCCACGTCCTCGGCAGTCTCCCGGCCTGGCGACACCGTTGCCGGGGTACGCGCCGCGGCCGTGCCGGCGGCATCCTCGATCTTCGCGATCGCGCTGTGCGCCGCCGAAGGGTCAACCATGCCGGGCATCTCGACCAGCGAACGCAGAGCAATCAGCAGCGCGGTCGCCTCGGTGGACGTCAACCGCAGCGGACGGTCGATGCCCGCCGAGAACGTCACCTCGATGCTCTCCTCGGAGAACGAGAGGTCGATCAAGTCGCCGGGGCCGTACCCCGGCAACCCGCACACCCACAACTGATTGAGGTCGGTCATCAACTGGGTGGTCGTCACCCCGAGTTCGGCGGCGGCTTCCGCCGCGCTCATTCCCGGATTCGCGATGAAGTACGGCACCAAATTGAGTAGCCGCGAAAGTCTCGACGACAATCTGTTACTCACTCCGCGCCCCCTGTCCCGCCGCGTCCCGTAACTTGGCCAGCACGTCGTCGCGCAGTTCCGGTGGGTCGAGGACCAATGCATCCGCCCCGTGTCCGGCAACCAGCCGGGCGATCCAGTCCCGCGACCGCACCGGAATCTGCAGAACACTTCCGCTGCGCTGGGCCACTTGCCGTTCCCCGGTGGTGGTGCCCAGTCGGCGCAACTCCTGGGCTCGCCCTTCGGCTACCCACACCGTTGCGGTGCCGGTGACCGCACCCGATCCGGTGACCCGATCCACGATTGCACGAAGATCGACGTCGGCCGGCTTGTGCACCACACCGGCCGGGCCGAACGCCGTCACCTCGTCACCGATCCGCGAGAGCCGGAACGTCCGCACGGCGCCACGGTCGACGTCGTGGCCGACGAGATACCAGCGACCGTGCGCTGTGACGACACCCCACGGCTCCACGGTGCGTTCGGTGTACGGCTCGTTGAGCGCCCCCCGGTGGGGAAAGTGCACGGCACGACCGGCATCGATCGCGGCCAGCAGCTTGCCCAGCGCCGGTTCCGACCCTCGTGTGCGTGCCGGGGCGGCGGTAACGGGGGTGGCCGCAGAGTCGGGATCCACCTGCACCCCCGCCGCCCGCAATTTCAGCAACGCACCCTGTGCTGCCGAGGTCAGCTCCGGCGACTCCCACAACTGCACCGCCACCGCCACGGCCGCCGATTCCTCCTGGGTGAGGTCGATGTCGGGAAGTTCGTACGCGTTGCGGTTGATGCGGTAGCCCTCGACCGTGGAAAAACGCGACGCCTGCCCGGTCTCGAGGGGCACACCGAGGTCACGGAGTTCGTTCTTGTCGCGCTCGAACATGCGACTGAAGGCCTCGTCGCTGGCGGAGTCGGCGTATCCGGCTACGCTCTCGCGAATCTTCTCGGCCGTGAGGAACTGCCTGGTGGACAGCAGACAGATCACCAGGTTCATCAAGCGCTCGATCTTGGATGTCGGCACGCCCGGAAGCCTAGTGGGTGGGTTGGTTCCGAACTTCCGCAGCGCGGCTACATCGAGGCAATCAACCGCTCCACCCGTTCGTCGACCGACCTGAACGGGTCCTTGCACAGGACGGTCCGCTGCGCCTGATCGTTGAGCTTGAGATGCACCCAGTCGACGGTGAAGTCGCGGCCGGCCTCCTGAGCTGCGGTGATGAACTCACCGCGCAGCTTCGCGCGGGTCGTCTGCGGCGGTGTGTCCACGGCAGCCTCGATCGTCTCGTCCTCGGTGATCCGCTTCACCAGCCCCTTGCGCTGGAGCAGGTCGAACACACCGCGACCACGTTTGATGTCGTGGTATGCCAGGTCGAGTTGCGCGATCTTCGGGTCGGCAAGCTCGAACCCGTCACGGTCCTGGTAGCGCTGGAACAGCTTGCGCTTGATCACCCAGTCGATCTCCGTGTCCACCTTGGCGAAGTCCTGCGACTCCACCGCATCGAGCATCCGGCCCCACAGATCCACCACCTGGCTGACCTGTGCGTCGGGTTCGCGGTTCTGCAGGTGTTCCACCGCGCGCGCGTGGTACTCGCGCTGAATGTCCAGTGCACTGGCCTGCCGGCCGCCGGCCAACCGCACCGGGCGACGTCCGGTGACGTCATGACTGACCTCGCGGATGGCGCGGATCGGGTTGTCGAGCGCGAAATCGCGGAACGCGACCCCGGCCTCGATCATCTCCAGGACGAGGGCCGCGGTTCCCACCTTGAGCATGGTGGTCGACTCCGACATGTTGGAATCGCCGACGATCACGTGGAGGCGACGGTACTTCTCGGCGTCGGCGTGCGGTTCGTCGCGCGTATTGATGATGGGCCGCGACCGGGTAGTCGCCGAGGACACCCCCTCCCAGATGTGCTCCGCCCGCTGAGACAGGCAGAAGGTGGCCGCCTTGGGAGTTTGCAGGACCTTGCCGGCACCGCAGATCAGCTGCCGCGTCACCAGGAACGGCAACAGAACGTCGGAGATCCGGGAGAACTCCCCGGCCCGCGCCACCAGGAAGTTCTCGTGGCAGCCGTACGAGTTACCGGCGGAGTCGGTGTTGTTCTTGAACAGGTAGATGTCGCCGCCGATGCCTTCTTCGGCGAGCCGCTGCTCCGCGTCGATGAGCAGTTCCTCGAGAACCCGCTCCCCCGCCCGGTCGTGATTGACCAACTGGATCAGGTTGTCGCACTCCGCCGTCGCGTACTCGGGGTGCGAGCCGACGTCCAGATACAGGCGGGCACCGTTCCGGAGGAACACGTTGGAACTACGGCCCCACGACACCACCCGCCGGAACAGGTAGCGCGCAACCTCGTCGGGGCTCAGTCGCCTGTGACCATGGAAGGTGCAGGTCACACCGAACTCAGTCTCAATACCCATGATTCGTCGCTGCACACCTCGACAGTACAACGCGGATCACGCGGCGGAGCGAGAAAACCGTCGGCGACACCGCACGCATACTCTGAGGTCGTGAAGCCACCGTTACACCGGATCCACCGAGCCGACGAGTTCGTGTTCGACCGCAGCGCCAATCTACGTCCGTCCGAGGCCGACAGGGTGATGCGTTTCCTCAGCCGTGCCGCCGACAAGGGGGTGCTGTGGTGGGCAGCCGCGGCAGTACTCACCGCCGTCGGCGGGCGGGCGCGGCGCGGCGGTGTCCGCGGTCTGCTGTCCCTCGCCCTGGCCAGCATGCTGGCCAACGGGATCCTGAAACCGCTGTTCCCTCGGCGGCGGCCCACCGCCCGGCAATGGGCCAGCGTGCTGCGGGGGGTGCGCATTCCGCTGTCGTCGTCGTTCCCGTCCGGGCACGCCGCATCCGCGGCGGCCTTCACCACCGGGGTCGCCCTCGAGTCGCCGGTCACCGGCGCCGTGCTGGCACCGCTCGCGGCGGCAGTCGCCTACTCCCGCGTCCACAACGGAGTCCACTGGCCGAGTGACGTGCTTGTCGGGCTCGCGTTCGGTGGTGTCGTGGCCTCGAGCACCCGACGCTGGTGGGCGGTCCGCTCGGAGGACCCGGCCGACCTCGGTTCCGCGGCCGACGTTCCCGCACTACCTGGTGGCGAAGGCCTACTCGTGGTGGTCAATCCCGGATCCGGACCCGGCGACGATGCGCCGACCGACGAGATCGGCGCCGCCTTGCCGAATGCACTGGTGCGCACCCTCGACATGGACCAGGATTTCGCCGAGCAGCTCGACACCTGGATCGGCGGGACCCAACCGCAGGCGCTCGGGGTCTGCGGCGGCGACGGCACGGTGGTCGCGGTGGCAGCGGCAGCGGTCCGCCACACGCTGCCGCTGGCGGTATTTCCCGGGGGCACCCTCAATCACTTCGCCCGCGACGCGGGCGTCACCGACATCGCCGGAACGGCGAAGGCTGTCGAGGAGGGGCGCGCCCGGCACGTCGACAAGGCCGTCGTCGGCACCGACGTCGCAGCGCCGGCCCCGTTCCTCAACACCGCCAGCCTGGGTGGATACCCGGACGCCGTGCGACTACGGGAAAAGTGGCAGCCGCGGCTCGGGAAATGGCCGGCCGCCTGCGCCGCAATGATCCGGATCCTGTCCGCCGCCGCACCCCTCGCCGTCACCATCGACGGGGAACCGGTGCTGATCTGGATGCTGTTCGTCGGAAACGGCCGGTACTCGCCGGCCGATCAGGTTCCGATGTCACGCCCGGCGATCACCGGCGGAATGCTCGATGTGCGATATGTGCGGGCAGACCGCCGCGCCTCACGATCCCGGCTGCTGTTCGCCGCGGCGACCGGCACCCTCGGCACCACACCGGTGTACGTCCGGTCGCTGGTGCCGAGGCTGACCGTGCAGGTCGACGGATCACCGGTCGCTCTGGCGACCGACGGCGAAGTAGTCGCCGACGCCCGCACCTTCGACTTCCGGGCCGAGCCCGAAGCGCTCGCGGTGTACCGCCCTCAGCCCTGAGATTCGGTCGACGTCGTCCCGTTGTCCGGAGTCGGCTCTGCGGCCGATTCCGACGGGGCGGCGGGCGGCTCCGGAAGCAGCCCCTCGAGCGCACTCCCGACGATCCGCCGGAACGCGCGCCGGGGACGGGTCTGATCGAGCACCGCCACCTCGAGAGCCGACACATCGACGTTGCGGCGTTCACCGTCGCCCGCACCGCCCTGCCGCAATGCGTTGACCGCGACCCCGACCGCGTCCTCGAGGCCCAGATCGGCACGATAGGACTCACGCATGGCAGTAGCGATCGGTTCCGTCGTGCCACCCATCACCACGAAGTCCTGCTCGTCGACGATGGATCCGTCGTAGGTGATGCGGTACAACTGCGGCGCCTTGGGGCTTCCCACCCGCCCCACCTCGGCGACGCAAATTTCCACCTCGTAGGGCTTGGGCTGCTCGGTGAAGATCGTGCCCAGCGTCTGCGCATAGGCGTTGGCCAGCGACCGACCCGTCACATCGCGGCGGTCGTAGGAGTAACCGCGCATGTCGGCGTGCACGATGCCGGCCCGCCGCAAGTTCTCGAACTCGTTGTATTTCCCCACCGCCGCGAACCCGAGGCGGTCATACAGCTCGCTCACCTTGTGCAGGGCGGTCGACGGATTCTCCGCGACGAACAGCACACCGTCGTGGAAGGTGAGCACCACGACGCTGCGCCCCCGGGCGATGCCTTTGCGCGCCAGCTCCGAGCGATCCCGCATGATCTGCTCGGCTGATGCGTAGTACGGCATGGTCATCGCGCCGACCCCCCTTCTTCGGTCCGCTCGGCGACGATGCGCCGCGCCAACTCCGACGTCGTGTCCTCGGACACGTGCACCGCCCCGGCCTGCGTGATCGTCACCGCGGTCGGGTAGATACCCCTGGTCACATCCGGGCCGCCGGTGGCCGAGTCGTCGTCGGCGGCGTCGTACAGCGACTCGATGGCCGCGCGCAACGCGGTCTCCTCGTCACTCTCCGGCGTATACAGCTTCTTCAGCGACGACTTCGCGAACAACGAACCCGAACCGACCGCGTGGTATCCGGAGCGTTCCTCGTAGCGACCGCCGACCACGTCGTAGGACACGATCCGGCCCGCCCGCGCGTCGTCGTCCGCGTCGAGGTCGTAGCCGACGAGGAGCGGCACCACGGCGAGGCCCTGCATCGCGGCCCCGAGATTGCCGCGCACCATCGACGCCAGGCGATTCGCCTTGCCGTCGAACGTGAGCTGAACGCCCTCGATCTTCTCGTAGTGCTCGAGCTCGACAGCGAAGAGCCGCACCAACTCGATCGCGATACCGGCGGTACCTGCGATTCCGGCAGCAGAGTATTCGTCGGTGATGTACACCTTTTCCACGTCGCGACTGGCGATCAGGTTTCCCTGTGTCGCTCGCCGGTCACCGGCAATGAGCACCCCACCCTTGTAGGTGAGCGCCACGATCGTCGTTCCGTGCGGTGCGAGATCACCGCTGTCCATCCCGTCACCACCCCGTGCGGTCGAGTGCGAGCGAAGGCCGATCCGATTCTCCGGCAACAATTCTGGTGCATGACCACGCAGATACTCGGTGAACGAGGACAGGTTCGAACCGAAGCTGAGCCTCGTGTCACCGTTGTGTATCCGCAGTGCCGGTCGATCCGCCGTCACTGGCCGCCCTTCTGGACATAGGCCCGGACGAAGTCCTCGGCATTCTCCTCGAGCACGTCGTCGATCTCGTCGAGGAGGTCGTCGGTGTCTTCTGCCAGCTTTTCACGACGTTCCTGACCTGCAGCTCCGTCACCGCCGGGGGTGTCGTCCTCATCGCCGCCACCAGTACGTTTGGTCTGCTCCTGTGCCATCGCCGCCGACCTCCTTGTGTAAAGGGAGCTCTTCTTCCGAGCGTCCTGTTCTGCCAAGCAGTCTGACTGATCATCCGCTCGGACCTTCACCCTACCGAGCGCCGACGCCCCACGTGTGCCGACGCGGCGGTGAGTTCCCCGGCGGGACCTACCGCGGCCGGCCCGAGGGCTCAGTTCGTGAGCTCGTCGACGAGCTCCTTCGCGGTGGTCACCGACTCCAGCAACGCTCCGACGTGGGCTTTGCTGCCCCGCAGCGGCTCGAGTGTCGGGATCCGGACCAGGGAGTCTCCACCCAGGTCGAAGATCACCGAATCCCAGCTCGCAGCCGCAATGTCGGCACCGAACCTGCGCAGGCACTCGCCGCGGAAGTACGCGCGGGTGTCGATGGGCGGTGCATCGACGGCGTCCAGGACCTGCTGCTCGGTGACGAGCCGTTCCATCGACCCGCGCGACACCAGGAGGTTGTACAGCCCCTTGTCGAGACGCACGTCGGAGTACTGGAGGTCGATCAGGTGCAATTTGGGGGCGGCCCATCCGAGGCCTTCCCGGCTGCGCGCACCCTCCA
This sequence comes from Rhodococcus sp. USK13, assembly GCF_018343855.1. Classification (NCBI taxonomy): domain Bacteria; kingdom Bacillati; phylum Actinomycetota; class Actinomycetes; order Mycobacteriales; family Nocardiaceae; genus Rhodococcus; species Rhodococcus sp. USK13. The sequence goes on from NZ_CP069242.1 coordinate 4,676,064, forward strand.
GAAGACGCAGCTTCGCCGGCCAGTCCAGTAGGTGTGAGCACTCCAACGGATCACGCTCGAGCAGGTCGAGCACCATGGCCCATTTTTCGAGCAGGTCGGTGACGCGGGGGTCGTCGTTGCCCTCGGCGGAGACGAATTTCGCAACCCGGTCGTGATAGATCCGCTGCAGGGCAAGCCCCGTCAGCTCCCGGCCGTCGGCCAACGCCACAGTGGCCCGCAAGGTGGGGTCGTGACTGATGTGGTGCACGGCGGTGACCGGGCGTGCGAGCTGGAGGTCGGTGAGATCGACGCCGGCCTCGATGAGATCGAGAACCAGGGCGGTGGTGCCGACTTTGAGGTACGTCGACATCTCGGCCAGATTAGCGTCACCGATGATGACGTGGAGCCGGCGGTACTTGTCCGCATCGGCATGGGGTTCGTCGCGGGTGTTGATGATCCCGCGCTTGAGCGTCGTCTCGAGGCCGACCTCCACCTCGATGTAGTCCGCACGCTGCGACAACTGGAAACCGGCCTCGTCGCCGGACTGACCGATGCCCACCCGCCCGGACCCGGTGATCACCTGACGGGACGCGAAGAACGGGGTGAGGCCGTTGATCACCGCGGAGAACGGGGTAGCCCGCGACATGAGGTAATTCTCGTGGGTGCCGTAGGAGGCGCCCTTGCCGTCCACGTTGTTCTTGTACAGCTGCAGTCGCGGTGCACCGGGCACACTCGACGCGTACCGGGCGGCGGCTTCCATCACCCGCTCACCCGCCTTGTCCCAGATCACCGCGTCGAGCGGGTCGGTGACCTCGGGGGCGGAATACTCCGGATGGGCGTGGTCGACGTACAGGCGCGCGCCGTTGGTGAGGATCATGTTGGCGGCACCGACCTCGTCGGCGTCGATGACCGGTGCGGGGCCGCTGAGCCGGCCGAGGTCGAATCCGCGGGCGTCGCGCAGGGGCGACTCCACCTCGTAGTCCCACCGCGTCCGCTTGGCCCGGGGCACCCCGGCCGCTGCCGCATAGGCGAGCACCGCCTGGGTCGAGGTCAGAATCGGATTGGCCGACGGCTCGCTGGGCGAGGAGATTCCGTACTCGACTTCGACACCGATGATCCGCTGCATGCTGCGAGCCTATGCGATCACCGGTTCCCGAGACGGTCAGGCCTGCGCGCACTCCCGATTGCGGTCGACGGAACCTGCCACGGCTCGGGCCGAAATCGAGCGACCGGCCGTGGCACGGCCCTGAACACCCCGACGCCGACGGGACGGGGACGGCGTCACCATGCTGGTGGCAGGATCGGACGCATGGATTCCGCGCCGGACACTTCACGACAGGCACACGAAGTGGTGGCGGTGTTCGACGGCGCAGGCCACCCTGTCGGGTCCGCCGAACGATCACGGGTCTATGACGAGGGGCTGTGGCATGCCAGCGCCGGAGTGCTCGTGCGGTCGGGCGACGGAAAACGTCTCTACGTGCACCGGCGGTCCGACACCAAGAGGGTGTTCGCCGGTCATCACGACTGCCTGGCGGGCGGTGTGCTCGATCCCGGCGAGACCCCCGAACAGGCCGCCGGCCGGGAATTGGCCGAGGAGCTGGGGATCACCGGTGCCGTGCTCACCCCGATCGCCCGGGTGTCCTGGAACGGCCGGTGGCAGGGGCTGCGCCTGCGCTGCCACCTCTACGCCTACGAAACCCATTGGGATGGCCCGATCGTTCACCAGGAGAGTGAAATCGCGGCCGGATGGTGGTGGACCCCCGAAGAGCTGCTCACGCACCTCCGCGACCCGGCTTGGCCGTTCGCCCCCGACACCCGCGCACTGCTCGGAAACCGTGTCGCCCCGGACGAGAACCGGCCCGGAGAACAGACCGGCACGGCGGGAAACGAATGACGTTCCCGCCGTGCCGGTATGGGCAAACCGCTACAGGTACTGGCCGGTGTTGGATTCGGTGTCGATGGCGCGGCTCGCGCTGGCGTTCTTGCCGGTGACCAACGTGCGGATGTAGACGATCCGCTCGCCCTTCTTGCCCGAAATGCGTGCCCAGTCGTCCGGGTTCGTGGTGTTCGGCAGGTCCTCGTTCTCCGAGAACTCGTCGACGATCGAATCGAACAGGTGCTGGACCCGCAGGCCGGGGGCCCCGGTGTCGAGCACCGACTTGATCGCGTACTTCTTGGCCCGGTCGACGATGTTCTGGATCATCGCACCCGAGTTGAAGTCCTTGAAGTACAGCACCTCCTTGTCACCGTTGGCATAGGTGACCTCGAGGAAGCGGTTCTCCTCACTCTCGGCGTACATGCGGTCGACGACCCGCTCGATCATCGCCCGGATGCAGGCGGTGCGGTCCCCACCGAACTCGGCCAGGTCGTCGGCGTGGACGGGCAGCGTCTCGGTCAGGTACTTGGAGAAGATGTCCTGTGCCGATTCCGCGTCGGGACGCTCGATCTTGATTTTCACGTCCAGGCGGCCCGGACGCAGGATCGCGGGGTCGATCATGTCCTCGCGGTTGGAGGCGCCGATCACGATGACGTTCTCGAGCCCCTCGACACCGTCGATCTCGCTGAGCAACTGCGGGACGACGGTGGTCTCGACGTCGGACGAGACACCCGATCCGCGGGTACGGAAGATCGAGTCCATCTCGTCGAAGAACACGATGACGGGAGTACCCTCCGAGGCCTTCTCGCGAGCCCGCTGGAAGATGAGCCGGATGTGCCGTTCCGTCTCGCCGACGAACTTGTTGAGCAGCTCGGGACCCTTGATGTTGAGGAAGAACGACTTCGCTTCCTTGCTGTCCTCACCGCGGGCCTCGGCGATCTTCTTGGCCAGCGAGTTCGCGACAGCCTTCGCGATGAGTGTCTTACCGCAGCCGGGCGGGCCGTACAGGAGCACACCCTTGGGTGGGCGGAGCGCGTACTCGTGGAAGAGGTCCTTGTGCAGGAACGGCAACTCCACCGCGTCGCGGATCTGCTCGATCTGCCGTCCGAGCCCGCCGATGTCGTCGTAGTGCACGTCCGGGACCTCTTCGAGGACGAGATCCTCGACTTCGGCCTTCGGTATCCGCTCGAACGCGTATCCGGCCTTGGTGTCGACCAGCAGAGAATCGCCGGGCCGCAACTTGCGGGTGGGTGACTCCGCGTCGTACGCGACCGACTCTCGCTCACTGTCGGCGAAGACCGCGGCGAGGGGTTCGGCCAGCCAGACGATGCGTTCCTCGTCGGCGTGACCCACCACGAGGGCGCGCTGGCCGTCGTCGAGGATCTCGCGCAGGGTGCTGATCTCGCCCACACGCTCGAAGGTGCCGGCCTCGACGATGGTGAGGGCCTCGTTGAGGCGCACGGTCTGACCGAGCTTGAGCGTCTCGGCCTCGACGTTCGGTGAGCACGTCAACCGCATCTTGCGACCGGAGGTGAACACGTCCACGGTCTGGTCGTCGTGCACTCCGAGGAGGACGCCGTATCCGCTCGGCGGCTGGCCGAGGCGATCGACTTCCTCTCGAAGAGCGATGAGCTGCTGGCGTGCTTCCTTGAGGGTGTCCATCAGCTTGGTGTTACGGATGGACAACGAGTCCACTCGCGATTCCATCTCACGGAGCTGTTCCGGCGACTCCGCGAGCTGCCTCCGCAATGCCGACGCCTCTGCGCGCAACGCCTCGAGCTCTCGTGCGGCCGCAACCGAATCGGGGTTCTCTGTCGAGCTCATGTGCGTCTCCTCCCAATGAAGATCTATCAACGCTACCGGCACCGCCCGAATTCTGCGCCGTGACACGGAATCTGCCGATTGCGAATCGGCCAACGAGAGACCCGAACCTCCAGTTCCATCATGTTAGCCTTGCCTACCTGCTGAGCAGTGTCTCTCTCTTCTGTGTAACGAAAGGGCTCGTCGTGATAATCCGCACATCGCTGATCGGCACTTCCCTCGTCGGCAGGACTGCAGTCGCCGCGGGCGCCGTCGTCCTCGCGCTCGGCTTGGCGTCGTGCTCGTCCGACGACGCCGCGGACACCACAGCGGCCACCGCCACGACGGCCTCGGCGGCCGCGGCCGCGACGTCGGCCGAGGACTCCGTGGCCGCGCCCAGCTCGGAGGAACTGCTCACCACACTGCAGGTTCTCGTCGATCCCGCACGACCGGTCGACGAGAAGACCGCCGTGGTGGTCAAGGGTGACGAGCGCCGCTCCAACATCGAGGCCATGACCACCGCCACCGCCAACTACCCGGTGTCGTTCACTGTCACGGACGTGCAGGTAGACGGTGATATTGCCACCGCGAAGGTGGCGGTGACGAGCCCGCACGGCACCGCCGCTCCCACCCCGTGGACGTGGGAGAACGTCGACGGGACCTGGAAGGTGTCGGACGAGAGCACCTGCGCGTTGCTGGGCATGGCCCGCACCGGCTGCTAGAACAGACCCGCGAGACCGTTTCCGCGGCGGCGTCCCTTCGGGCGCCGCCGCTTTCGTCGGTGTCAGCCCTTGCCGGACCTGCGCTGCGGCTTGGGGGTGACGGTGCCCTCGGCGAGGCGCCGGGCACTGACGAGGAACGCGGTGTGGCCCTGCATCCGGTGCTCGGGGCGCACCGCCAGGCCGACCACGTGCCAACCCCGCACGATCGACTCCCACGACCGGGGCTCGGTCCAGCACTCCTGGTCCCGCATCGCCTCGACGACTTTCGAGAGCTGCGTCACAGTAGCGACGTAGACGACGAGAACGCCGCCCGGAACCAGCGCCTTCGACACGGCGGGCAGGGCGTCCCACGGCGCCAGCATGTCGAGAACGACCCGATCCACCTGTCCGCCGGCCGCCTCGGGGTCGAACTCGGCGACATCGGCGATGGTCAGATCCCAGTTGTCCGGTCGTTCCCCGAAGAAGGTTTCGACGTTGCGCACCGCGTGCTCGGCGTGGTCGTCCCGCACCTCGTAGGAGATGACCCGACCCTGCGGTCCCACCGCACGGAGAAGAGAGCAGGTCAGTGCCCCGGATCCGGCGCCCGCCTCGAGCACCCGCGCACCGGGGAACACGTCACCCTCGTGCACGATCTGCGCGGCGTCCTTCGGGTAGATCACCTGGGCGCCGCGCGGCATCGACAGGATGTAGTCGACCAGCAGCGGCCGCAACGCCAGGTAGGGGGTGCCGTTGGTGGACTTGACGACACTGCCCTCGTCGGTGCCGATCAGGTCGTCGTGCAGGATGCCGCCGCGGTGGGTGTGGAACTCCTTGCCCGCCTCCAGGTTGACCGTGTAATGCCGGCCCTTGGCGTCGGTCAGCTGGACGCGATCGCCCACCCGAAACGGTCCGCTCGGTCGCGTTTCGCGTCCTACCATGTGTCAACGACTCCTCAGCCTGTTCGTTCCGGCCGTCGTACTCGCCGGCGGCCGCGACGAGACTGTCGGACCAGGCGCCTACCCTGCCAGGTGTGAGCATCTCAGAGTCGGCAGCCCCTGTGACAGAGGGTCCCCCATCACAGACGAAGGGTTCCCCATTGCAGCTCGGAGCGGGAACGGCAACCCGCAGGCGCCCCGCGCTCTCCCCCTCCCGGGCCGGCGACTTCAAGCAGTGCCCGTTGCTCTACCGGTTCCGGGCCGTCGACCGACTCCCCGAGGCGCCCTCGCGGGCGCAGGTGAAGGGCACTGTGGTGCATGCGGCGCTGGAAACCCTGTTCGGGCTACCCGCCGCCGAGCGTGTGCCCGAGCGCGCCGTCGACCTCGTCCATCCCTCGTGGGAACGGATGCTCGCCGAGACACCCGAACTGATCGACTTGGTACCCGCCGAGGAGCGTCAAGGGTTCCTCGACGAGGCCCGCTCCCTGGTCACCGCCTACTACGGTCTGGAAGATCCGACGCGGTTCGAGGCCGAGTCGTGTGAGCTGCGGGTGGAGACCGAACTTGCCGACGGGGTGTTGCTGCGCGGCTTCGTCGACCGCATCGACGTCGCGCCCACCGGCGAGGTGCGGGTGGTCGACTACAAGACGGGTCGCGCCCCGCGGGAAATGAGCGAGTCCAAGGCCCTGTTCCAGATGAAGTTCTACGCCCTGGTGCTGCTCCGGACCCGGGGGATCGTGCCCGCCCAGTTGCGCCTGCTGTACCTGGCCTCCGGCATCGTGCTCACTTACGCGCCCGACGAGGACGAACTGCTGCGATTCGAACGCACGCTCTCGGCCATCTGGAAAGCGATTCTGACAGCGGGTGCGACCGGGGACTTCCGCCCCAAGCCCAGCCGACTGTGCGACTGGTGTGACCACAAGGCCCTGTGCCCGTCGTTCGGCGGAACACCGCCGCCCTATCCGGGATGGCCTGAGGGGCCGGCCGAGGAGACACCTGCGTTCGAGGAGATCGTCGAATGAGTGCGGAGTCCTACTACGTTCCGGTCGGTTCGAAGTCGCTGAGCGCTGCAGCGTCCGATCCGGATCGGAAGGTCACCATCGAGCGGTTCGCGAGTACCGACCTGACCGTCAGCGTGTGGGCCGACACCATGCAACACGGCGCGCCCCCGTCCGCCCTCCTCCTTCGCGCGCTCGAGCGCTGCGACGCCCGAAACGACGTGCGGGTCACCCGGGTCGCCGTCGACATCCTCGGCCCCATCCCGATCGCCGAACTCGAGGTCCGCTCCTGGGTACAGCGTCCCGGGCGGCGGGTGGAGTTGGTGGTCGCGGAACTGTGGAGCACCGATACCGCCGGCCGATCGCGCGCGGTGGCCAGGGCTACCGGGTGGCGAATGGAGACCGTTGATACCGCCGCCACGGTGCACACCGCCGACACGCCTCTCCCACCGCCGGAAGCAGGCCGCGACGGTGCCGTGTGGCGTTTCCCCGCATCGGGTTACCTCGACACCCTCGACTACCGGTGGATCACCGAGATCGGCGGCGAAGGTCCCGCCGCGATGTGGGCGAAGCCGAAGCCCGCCCTCGTCCGGGGCGAGCAGATGACTCCGCTCGAGCGGTTGTTCTCCGTGGCCGATATCGCCAACGGTGTCGGTTCCAAACTCGACCCGACGCAGTGGACGTTTCTGAACACGGACCTCACGGTTCACGTGTTCCGGGTGCCGTCGGGGAGCTGGGTTGGCGTCAGCGCGGAAACCTCGATCGGCCCCGACGGGGTGGGTATGTGCGCGGGCGTGCTCTACGACCACGCCGGTGCGGTCGGGCGCATCACCCAATCCGTACAGGTCCGCGCCCGCCCCTGAGTTCGGAACGAGCGCAGACCGAAGCGGAACGCGGACTCACAGAGCCCGGCACGACCGGATGTTCGAGGCCAGAATCGCCTTGGCACCGAGTTCGGCGAGCTCGTCCATCACACCGTTGTGCCCCTTGATCGGCACCATCGCCCGCACTGCCACCCAGTTCTCGTCGGCCAGCGGCGACAGTGTCGGGGATTCCAGACCCGGGGTGATCTTCAACGCGTCGTCGAGGATCGTCTTAGGGCAGTCGTAATCGAGCATGAGGTTCTGCTGCGCGAACACGATGCCCCGCACCCGCTCCACCAACTGGTTGCGGGCCGAATTGTCGGCGGGCGAACCCGCGCGTTCGATGAGCACACCCTCGGAGTCGCAGAGGGTGTCCCCGAAGGCCACCAGGTTGTGCTGGCGCAGTGTGCGTCCCGACCCCACCACGTCGGCGATCGCGTCCGCGACACCGAGCTGAATCGAGATTTCGACCGCGCCGTCGAGGCGGATCACCGAGGCATCGATGCCTCGGGCCGACAGGTCGTCGCGCACCAGGTTGGGGTAGGACGTGGCGATCCTCAGCCCCGCGAGGTCCTCCACGGACCAATCCTTCCCGGCAGGGGCGGCGTACCGGAAGGTGGACCGGCCGAAGCCGAGTGAGAGCCGTTCGGAGACAGGTGCGCCCGAATCGCGGGCGAGGTCGCGGCCGGTGATCCCGAGGTCGAGTTCACCCGAACCGACGTAGATGGCGATGTCCTTGGGCCGCAGGAAGAAGAATTCGACCTGGTTCGACGGGTCGAGAACGGTCAGATCGCGGGAGTCGGTGCGGCGCCGGTAACCGGCTTCGCTGAGGATTTCGGCGGCGGACTCGGACAGCGAGCCCTTGTTCGGGACTGCAACGCGCAGCATGGGAGGGGTCCTTTCGGAGAAGACGCGGGGTGAGGGAAGGCTCGATCGACCGATCACAGATGTCGGTAGACGTCCTCGAGTTTCAGCCCCTTACCCACCATCAGCACCTGAACCCAGTAGAGCAGCTGGGAGATTTCCTCGGAGAGCGCGTCGTCACTCTCGTGCTCGGCGGCAATCCACACCTCACCGGCCTCTTCGAGGATCTTCTTTCCCTGCGAATGGACGCCGGCGTCCAGGGCGGCAACGGTGCCGGAGCCCTCGGGACGGGTGGCGGCGCGTTCAGTCAGCTCGGCGAACAGGGATTCGAAGGTCTTCACGAGGACCCATTGTTTCACGCCACCGCGGTCCCCTCGGAACCGGTCACCACCCGAGAGTGCGGCGACTCTCGAACCGGCGGACCCCACCCGACACCGGGTCGATGAACTCGATGGCCCGCGCGAGCAACTGCAGGGGCGAAGAGAAGTCGCCGGGCACCGAGCGGCGGAAGGTCGGGTAGTAGTTGTCGCCCTCGATCGGCAATCCCAGCGACGACATGTGCAACCGCAGCTGGTGCGTGCGACCCGTCCTGGGCAGCAGGCGGTAACGTCCGCGACCATTCCTCGACTCGAGCAGGTCGATCACGGTTTCACTGTTCGGCTCCCCCGGTTCCTCCGTTGCCGTCATCACCCCGTGTTCCTTCACGATGCGGCTGCGAACGGTGCGCGGAAAGGTCAACGCCGAAGCGGTACCGGCAAGCGCCTCATACTCTTTCGTCACCTGCCGGGAGACGAACAACTCCTGATACGGTCGACGATCCTCACGCCGGACGAGGAACACGAGCACACCCGCCGTCATCCGGTCGAGCCGGTGCGCCGGCGTCAGTTCGGGGAGGTCGAGGGCCTTACGCAGTCGTACGACCGCAGTCTCGGTGATGTGGGCGCCACGCGGGATTGTCGCGAGAAAGTGCGGTTTGTCCACCACGACGAGCCGGTCGTCGTGGTGGAGGATGTCGATGTCGAAGGGCACCGGGATCTCGGGGGCAGGATCACGGTAGAAATACACGAACCGCGTGGGCGAGTACCGTGTTCGGCGATCGACCACCCGCCCGTGTTCGTCGACCACACCACCACTGTCGATCAGCGTGAGCCAGTGCGCACTGTCGTCCGGGTAGGTCCGCAGCAGAAAGTCGGCAACGGTCTTCGTGTCGAGGTCGGCGGGCATCCGGATGCGGTCCGGTCCGAGGCCGTTACGGACGGGCAGAGGGGCGCCGGCCACGTCAGCCGACCCGACTGTCGGCGGTGCAGCCCTCACACACCAAGGCAAGCGCACGCCCCTGATTCTCGGGCAGATTTTCGTAACGGGACGTGGGATCCCCGCATACGGTGCAGGTTCCCAGAACGCTCGCCCGCTCGCTGAAGTTCACGGACATCCGCTTGTCGAAGACATACAGCGACCCTTCCCACAGGGCGCTGTCACCGAAGGCTTCGCCGTACCGGACGATGCCGCCGTCGAGTTGATACACCTCCCCGAAACCGCGCGAGCGCATCAGCGACGACAGCACCTCACAGCGCACCCCGCCTGTGCAGTACGTCACCACCGCCTTGTTCTTGAGGTGGTCGTACTTGCCGCTGTCGAGTTCGTGGACGAAGTCCCGGGTCGTCGACACATCGGGGACGACGGCCCCGCGGAATCGGCCGATCTCCGCCTCGAAGGCGTTGCGGCCGTCGAAGAACACGACGTCCTCGCCCCTACCCTCGACCAGCTCGTGCACCTCGTGTGGCGCCAGGTGGGTGCCGCCGCCCACGACCCCGGTCGTGTCGACTTTCAACTCGTCGGGCGCACCGAAGGACACGATCTCGGGCCGTACCCGGACGCTGAGCCGGGGAAAGTCGGCGCCGCGCCCATCGGACCATTTGATGTCGGCGTCGCGGAAGGGTGCGTAACTCCGGGTGCCCTTGACATACTTCTTGACGTCCCGGATGTCGCCGCCCACCGTGGCGTTGATGCCGTGCTCGGAGATCAGGATTCGGCCGGTGAGACCGTTGGCCTCGGCGAGGGTGTGCTGCCACAGCCGGATCGCTTCCGGGTCGGCGAGCGGTGTGAACACATAGAACAGCACAATCTTCGGCACAGCCACGGGAAACCAGGATACCTAAAGCTGCAGGCCGCTCAGCTGCGCTTGCGGCTGCGACCACAGCGCGCCGAGTTCTACGCCCGTGATCCCTTCGAGGCTGTCCCGGAACACTCTGCCCGGAGCCTGCGGTACGACGACCTCGCAGGGAATGACGAGCACGACGCATCCGGCGGCCTGCGCCGACGCGGCACCGGTGGGAGAGTCCTCGATGGCAAGGCACTGAGCAGGGTCCAGCCCCAGCAGTTCCGCACCTCGCAGATACGGGCCGGGGTGCGGCTTGCCGAACGGCACCTCGTCACCACACACCGAATGGTCGAAGTGCTGTCGCCCGAGGGTGTCGAGTGCGCGCTCGGTGAGACGACGCTCGGTGTTGGTCACCAGGGCTGTACTCAGGCCGTGTTCACGCACCGCCTGCAATGCCCGAAGTGCGCCGGGACGCCACGGGATGCCGTCGGCGAACAACTCTTCGACGCGGGTGAACATCCACTCCTTGGCCTCGGCGAGCAAAACCGGGTCCTGCCCGAGGCCGAGAGCGTCGAAGATGACGCCGAGCGCATCGGCACTGGACGCACCGATCGTCTTCAGCCGTGTCTCCTCGGTCATGGGACCGCCGAGGTGCAGCGACAACTCCCGCACCGCGACGTCCCACATCTTCTCCGAGTCGAGCAGCGTTCCGTCCATGTCCCACAGAACACCTGCGAGTTTGTTGCCCGCCTCAGACATTGAAGTACTTCGCCTCGGGATGGTGCAGAACGAACGCATCCGTGGACTGTTCCGGATGCAACTGCAACTCCTCGGACAACTTCACACCGATCCGCTCGGGCTCGAGCAGAGCTACCATCTTGGCCCTGTCTTCCAGGTTGGGGCACGCGCCGTAGCCGAACGAGTAGCGGGCACCGCGATACGCCAGGTCGAAGAATCCGGACACCTCCGACGGGTCTTGTTCCGCCACATTGTGTCCGCCGGGCAGCACCAGTTCCTCCCGCACGCGGCGATGCCAGTACTCGGCCAACGATTCCGTCAACTGCACACCGATGCCGTGCACCTCGAGGTAGTCGCGATACGCGTTTGCAGCGAACAGCTCGTTCGCGAAGTCCGCAATGGGCTGCCCCATGGTGACCAACTGCATCGGGAACACGTCGACCTGGCCGGTTTCCTTCGCTTCGGTCCGCGAGCGGACGAAGTCGGCGACGCAGAGAAAGCGGTCACGGTGCTGACGCGGGAACGTGAATCGGAAACGCTCGTCCGCATCGGGCTTCGGTTCGGTGAGCACCACCACGTCGTCACCCTCGGACACGGCCGGGAAGTACCCGTACACCACCGCGGCGTGCGCAAGGATGCCTTCCGTGCTCAGGCGATCGAGCCAATACCGCAGCCGTGGGCGACCTTCGGTTTCCACCAGCTCCTCATAGGTAGGACCGTCGCCGGACCGCTGTCCGCGCAGGCCCCACTGTCCGAGGAACAGGGCACGCTCGTCGAGGAGTCCCGAATACTCGGACAGCGAGACGCCCTTGACGATCCGGTTACCCCAGAAGGGCGGATTCGGGACGTCGATGTCGGTGGCCACGTCGGACCGCTCGGGCACCTCGATCGGCGTTTCGGCGGCCTTGCGTTTCTCGGCGATCCTTTTCGATCGTTCGTGGCGGGCTTTGCGCTCCGCCGCCTTCTCGCGGGCCGCGATCGCCTCCGGGCTGTCCGGATCGGGTCCGCCGCCGCGCTTGACGGCCATGATCTCGTCCATCCGATGCAGGCCCTCGAAAGCGTCCCGCGCGTAACTGACCTCACCCTCGTACACCTCGGCGAGGTCGTTCTCCACATAAGACCGGGTAAGGGCCGCTCCCCCGAGCAGCACAGGGAACTTCTCCGCGACGCCCTTGGCGTTGAGCTCCTGCAGATTGTCCTTCATCACCACGGTCGACTTCACCAGCAGACCGGACATGCCGATCACATCGGCCCGCTGCTCGATCGCGGCATCGAGAATGGTGGCGATCGGCTGCTTGATGCCCAGGTTCACGACGTCGTATCCGTTGTTGCTCAGGATGATGTCGACCAGGTTCTTGCCGATGTCGTGGACGTCGCCTTTGACCGTGGCGATGACAATGCGACCCTTGCCGTCCTCGTCGGTGGCCTCCATGTGTGGTTCGAGGTACGCCACCGCCGCCTTCATCACCTCGGCGGATTGGAGGACGAACGGCAGCTGCATCTGACCGGAGCCGAAGAGTTCGCCGACGGTCTTCATGCCCGAGAGCAGCGTCTCGTTGATGATCTCGAGCGGCGGCTTCTGCGTCATGGCCTCGGTGAGGTCCTCGTCGAGGCCGTTGCGCTCCCCGTCCACGATGCGTCGCTCGAGTCGTTCGAACAGCGGCAGAGCAGCAAGTTCCTGGGCGCGCGATTCACGCGCCGACGCCGCCGAGACACCCTCGAACAGTTGCATCAGCTTCTGCAGTGGGTCGTAACCCTCGCTGCGACGGTCGTAGACCAGGTCGAGGGCCGTTTCTCGCTGCTCGTCGGGGATGCGGGCCATCGGCAAGATCTTGGACGCGTGGACGATCGCCGTGTCGAGACCGGCCTCGGTGCACTCGTGCAGGAATACCGAGTTGAGCACCTGCCGCGCGGCCGGATTGAGACCGAACGAGATGTTCGACACACCGAGGGTGAAGTGCACCTCAGGGTGTCGCTTCTTCAGCTCCCGGATCGCCTCGATGGTCTCGATGCCGTCCCGGCGCACCTCCTCCTGACCGGTGGAGATCGGGAAGGTGAGCGCGTCGATGATGATGTCGGACTCGTCGAGACCCCAGTTGGTGGTGATGTCCTCGAGGAGTCGCTCGGCGATCCGGACCTTGTGCTCCGCGGTACGCGCCTGACCCTCCTCGTCGATGGTCAGGGCCACCACGGCGGCGCCATGTTCCTTCACCAGCCGCATGATCTTCTGGAACCGCGAATCCGGTCCGTCGCCGTCCTCGTAGTTCACGGAGTTGACGGCGCACCGACCACCGAGATGCTCGAGGCCCGCCTGCAGCACTGCGGGCTCGGTGGAGTCCAGCATGATCGGCAACGTCGACGCCGTCGCGAACCGGCTCGCCAGAGCGGCCATGTCTGCGGCACCGTCGCGGCCGACGTAGTCCACGTTGAGGTCCAGCATGTGAGCGCCGTCGCGGGTCTGGTCCTTGGCGATGTCGAGGCACTTCTGGTAGTCCTCGGCGATCATCGCCTCACGGAACGCCTTCGATCCGTTGGAGTTCGTGCGCTCGCCGATCATCAGGATGCTCGCATCCTGCTGGAACGGCACCGCGGTGTAGAGCGAGGATGTCCCCGACTCACGCACCGGGTTACGCTCGGCCTTCTCGACCAGGCGCACCGCCTCGGCCACCTGCCGGATGTGCTCCGGGGTGGTGCCGCAGCAACCACCCACCAGCGCGAGCCCGTACTCGCTGACGAACCCGCTGAGCGCCTCCGCCAGCTCCTCCGCCGTGAGCGGGTACTCGGCGCCATTTGCTCCCAGCGTCGGCAGACCGGCGTTGGGCATGACCGACACCGGCAGCGTCGAGTACTTCGACAGGTGCCGAAGGTGCTCGCTCATCTCGGCCGGACCGGTAGCGCAGTTGAGTCCGATCATGTCGATCCCGAGCGGCTCGAGGGCGGTCAGCGCGGCACCGATCTCACTGCCGAGAAGCATCGTTCCGGTGGTCTCCACGGTGACGTGCGTCATGATCGGCAGCCGGGAGCCGAGCTTGTCCATCGCCATGCGACTGCCGAGGATCGCGGCTTTCACCTGCAGAAGGTCCTGGCAGGTCTCGACGAGGATCGCATCGGCGCCCCCGTCGATCATTCCCATCGCCGCCTCGGCGTACGCGTCCCGCAGGCTCGCGAACGATGCGTGACCGAGTGTCGGCAGCTTGGTTCCCGGGCCCATCGACCCCAGCACGAACCGGCCCATGCCGTCGCGTCCCGGCCCCATCTCGTCGGCGACCTCACGTGCCAGCCGAGTACCTTTCTCGGCCAGTTCACGGATTCGGTCCTGGATGTCGTAGTCCGCCAGGTTGGGCAGGTTGCAGCCGAACGTGTTGGTTTCGACGGCGTCGGCCCCGGCCTCGAAGTACGCGCGATGAATGTCTTTCAGCACGTCGGGGCGGGTGTGGTTGAGAATTTCGTTGCAGCCCTCGAGGCCCAGGAAGTCGTCCAAGGTGAGATCTGCGGCCTGCAACATGGTGCCCATGGCGCCGTCGCCGATGACAACGCGCTGGTTCAACGCATCGAGCAGGGCAGAGTGAAATGGCGCAGACATGCCGTCCAGACTAATGGGCGCGGGGGCGGATGCTGGCCGTAGGCTGGGTGGGTGAGTTCCAGTGAGTTCCCTGTCACGCCCGCGGGCCGCGACGATGACGCCTTCGACACCGCGGATGCCGGCGCCGAAGACAACGGCGTTCCCGTGCTGCGTGACCCTGTCATGGTCGCCGCCTTCGAAGGCTGGAACGACGCCGGCGACGCCGCGAGCGGGGCCGTCGAACACCTGGAGTTGACCTGGGACGCCCAGCCGCTGGCCGAGCTGGATTCCGAGGAATACTACGACTACCAGGTCAATCGCCCTACCGTCCGGCAGGTAGACGGCGTCACCCGGGAGATCGTGTGGCCGGCCACCCGCCTGTCCGTGTGCTCTCCACCCGGCAGTGAGCGTGACGTCGTCCTTCTTCGCGGTATCGAACCGAACATGCGCTGGCGTAGCTTCTGCGAGGACCTCCTCGAGCTGATCGACCAACTCGAGATCAGCACCGTCGTCATCCTGGGTGCGCTTCTCGCGGACACGCCGCACACCCGGCCGGTCCCCGTCACCGGCAGCGCGTACAGCAGTGAGGCCGCCGAGCGGTTCAAGCTCGAGCAGACGCGATACGAGGGGCCTACCGGCATCACCGGGGTGCTGCAGGACGCCTGCGTCCGCGCCGGTGTGCCCGCGGTGTCGTTCTGGGCGGCCGTGCCCCATTACGTGTCGCAGCCACCGAACCCGAAGGCCACCGTCGCTCTGCTCCAACGCGTCGAGGATGTTCTCGACATCGAGGTTCCGCTCGGTGAGCTGCCGAGCCAAGCCGACGACTGGCAGGAAGCCGTCACGGAGATGACCGCCGACGACGAAGAGATCGGCGACTACGTCCGCTCGCTCGAGGAACGCGGCGACGCCGAGACCGACATTTCCGAGGCGATCTCGAAGATCGACGGTGACGCATTGGCGGCCGAGTTCGAGCGGTACCTCCGCCGGCGTGGGCCCGGCAGCTTCGGGCTGTGACGGAGCGCTCCCCCGAGTCGCTTCGTTCTGCACTGCAACGCCTCGCCCTTTATGGTGGTGGCTTCCTCGGACCCTTCGGCGGCGGCGTCGTCGTCTCGATCCTCCCTGAGATCGGCGATGACCTGGGTGTGGGCGCCGCAGCCGCCGCCAGTTCCCTGACGGCGTACCTGCTGCCCTTCGCGCTGGTGATGCTCGTGTCGGGAACACTGGGGGCGCGCTGGGGTCGCACTCGGACGGTGCGGGCCGCCTACGCCGTCTACCTGGTGTCGTCGCTCGCGTGCTTCCTCGCCCCCACGCTGCCGTTGTTTCTCGGCGCGCGGGTGTTGCAGGGATGCTCCAACTCGTTCACCACGCCCCTGCTGCTGGCTGCGCTCGCCGCCTCCACGCCGAAGAAGCGTCTCGGACGTGCACTCGGGATCTTCGGCGCCTTCCAAGCTGCAGGTCAGTCGAGTGCACCGCTCGTCGGCGGACTGGCCGCCGAGATCGACTGGCGGCTGTCGTTCCTCGTCATCGCCCTCGTCGCCGCGGCCTTCGGCCTCATCGGAATACCGGACGCTGCACGCGACGAACCGGGGGCCGCGCGTCCACGCCTGCGCGACGCGCTGACACTGCCGGTGCTGCGAATGGGTGTTGTCGCACTACTCGGCTGGGGCGCCCTGGGGGGACTCAGCTTTTTGGTGGCGTTCCGTGCCGAGGACGTCTTCGGCCTGAGCCCGACCCAGCGGGGCCTCCTGCTCACCGGCTTCGGAGTGGCCGGAATCCTCACTGCGCGCCTCGTCGGCGGAGTGATCGACAGGATCGGCGCACGGACGGCCGTCGTGATCGGTGCCGTTGCCGGTGCCGTGCTCATCACCGCCGCCGGCACCGTCTCACTCCTCGCCGTCGTGGCCGTGGCCTGGTTCGCGGCCGGAGCTGCGGGCCAGTTCATCCTGGTCGGCGTCAACGCTGCAGTTCTCGGGTCTTCCGGACCGAATCGGGGTGGGGCGGTATCGGTGGTCCAGGCATTGAGGTTCACGGGCAATGCGCTGGCACCCATTACTCTCACTCCCGTCTATGCGATCTCCCCGGCAGCGGGGTTTCTACTTCCTGCCGTGCTGCTCGCGGTGGCGGCTCCCCTGCTCATGCCGCGCGACAACTCCTCCGTCTGACGCAACTTCCGCGGACCCTGTGAGATGTTCCTGATTCCCATGTAACTTCCGCGCAGCCGTTACGACACGGCGGGGGCGGAGCCTCGTCCTATGGCCAACACACCGAGTTCGAGCAAGCTGCTGGTCGTCGGCAACGGTATGGCCGGCGCACGCACCGTCGAGGAGATCATCAACCGCGGCGGCCGCGAGCGATTCGAGATCACCATGATCGGCGACGAGCCTTACGGCAACTACAACCGCATCATGCTTTCGCACGTCTTGTCCGGCGAGGCGGCGGTCGACGACGAGGACCTGATCCTCAACCCGATGGGTTGGTACACCGCGAACGGCGTCACCCTCCACGCCGGCGATCGGGCGGTTGCCCTCGACCGCTTCGCGAAGACCGTCACGTGTGAGAGTGGCCGCGTCGTCGACTACGACGTGTTGATCATCGCCACCGGAAGCAACACGTTCTTCCCCAACATGGACGGTCTCAGGGAAGCCGACGGACGGCTCGCCCGCGGTGTGTTCGGGTTCCGGAACATCGCCGACACCAACGGCATGCTGCAGATGGCGCAGGCCCACGACGACGTGTCCGCCGTCGTCATCGGTGGCGGGCTCCTCGGACTCGAGGCTGCCTACGGGCTCCGCACCCAGGGCCTCGAGGTCAACGTAGTGCACTCCCCCGGCCACCTCATGAATCAGCAGCTCGACGAGCGCGGCGGCAGCATGCTCCGCTCCGAGATCGAGAAACTCGGTGTCGGGGTCCATACCTCGATGCGGACCACCGCGGTTCTGCGCGACGATGCGGGACGTGTCACGGGTGTCTCGTTCGTCGACGGCAGCACTTTGGACGCCGACATAGTCGTGGTCACCGCCGGTATTCGGCCCAACGTCGAAATGGCGCGGGCGGCCGGACTGGTGGTCGAGCGGGGCATCGTGGTCGATGACCAGATGCGGTGTGAAGACGAGGGTTCGGTGTACGCCGTCGGCGAGTGCGCACAGCACCGCGGCGAAACGTACGGTCTCGTCGCCCCGGTGTGGGAGCAGTCGGTCATTCTCGCGGAGGTTCTCACCGGCACGAATCCCGAAGCGGCATATGTCGGTTCGCGCACAACCACACAACTGAAGGTGGCGGGCGTCGACGTGGCGGCAATGGGTGTCAAAGGTCCGGAAACCGCCGACGACGAATTCGTCCAGTACTACGAACCCCGCAGCGGCACGTACAAGAGCCTCGTCGTCCGCGACGGAAAGTTGATCGGCGCCACCCTCATGGGCGACATCAGCAAGGCCGGCTACCTCACTCAGGCATTCGACGGGAAGGTCCCGCTGCCCGAAGAACGCATCAGTATGCTCTTCGACCTCGGCACACCCAGCGTCGCGGCCAGTGCCGCCGATCTGCCCGACGACCTGCAGGTATGTAATTGCAACGGAGTCACCAAGGGCGATCTGGTCGCGTGTGTGCACTCCGGGGCCACAACACTGTCCGCAGTGTGCGCACAGACGCGGGCAGGTAAGGGCTGCGGGTCCTGCAAGGGACTCGTCGCCGACATCGTGGCGGCCGCAGCGGGTGGTGAACTGGAGGTCGACCCGGCCGCCGACTGGTATGTGCCCTGCATCCCGATGTCCAAGCCGGACTTGATCGCTACGATCCGCGAACACGACCTGCGGGCCGTGTCGCAGGTGTTCGCGGAACTCGCGACCGACGGCAAGGAGGACGCGGCGGCGAAGATGCCGTTGGCTTCGCTGCTGCGGACCGTCTGGGGTCCGGACTGGGTGGACGAACGCGGCGCCTTGTTCATCAACGACCGGGTGCACGCGAACATTCAGCGTGACGGCACCTTCTCGGTGGTGCCACAGATGAAAGGCGGCGTCACCACCCCGGATCAGCTCCGCAAGATCGCTGATGTAGCCGACAAATACGGCGTGCCACTCGTGAAAGTGACGGGCGGACAGCGTATCGACCTGCTGGGCATCAAGAAGGAAGACCTCCCCAAGGTGTGGGGTGATCTGGACATGCCCTCCGGGTTCGCCTACGGGAAGAGCATGCGCACGGTGAAAACCTGTGTCGGTACCGACTTCTGCCGGTACGGCCTGGGCGATTCGACGAGTCTCGGCATTGCGATCGAAGAACGCTTCCAGGGCCTCGAAACGCCGGCAAAACTGAAACTGGCTGTGGCCGGCTGCCCGCGCAACTGCTCCGAGGCGTTGTGCAAAGACTTCGGCGTCGTCGCCGTGGGCGACGGCCGCTGGGAAATATATGTCGGCGGCGCAGCGGGCGCCCACGTGCGCAAGGGTGATCTCTTGGCGACCGTCGAATCACCCGAAGCCGTACTGGAACTGGGTGGACGGTTCATCCAGTACTACCGCGAGAACGCGAAATGGCTCGAGCGCACCTACGACTTCGTGCCGAGAGTCGGACTCGAGCACCTTCAGGCGGTATTGGTCCGAGACGAGGAGGGCATCGTGGCAGGGTTGGATCAGCGCATGCAGACGGCAGTCGACGGCTACCGTGATCCATGGAAGGAACGCAGCGCACCGAAATCACCGGCACAGTTCGCGCCGTCGCTTCCTCTCCTCCCACTCCCGCAGGTGCCGGTTCGATGACCGCGACCATCGAGGGTGCATCGGAGATTGCACTCGGCCCAGTCCACGACCTCACGCCCGGCGAGGGCCGCACGTACGTCGTGCAGGGCCGACAGGTCGCCGTATTCCTGCTGTCGGACGGCACCGTTCGCGCCATGGACGCCGTGTGCCCACACAAGGGCGGCCCCCTCGCCGACGGGCAGATCGACGACGCGGTCGTGATGTGCCCGCTGCATCAGTACGCGTTCTCCTTCGACACCGGAGCCTGCACGTCCGAGGGCGTCGAGTCGGTACGCACCTACCCCGCATCGGTGCGGGGCGGGATTCTCACCCTGAGTGTCTAGGCACCTGGCCGCGAGAACACCGCCACCAGAAACTGTGACTCGTCGGTGAACGGGCGCAGATCCCACGTCGAGAGTCGCAGATCCACGGCGAGACCAGCAGTCGCGGCGTCGGTCAGGAATTGTGAGAAGTCGTACCCGCGGTCGGCACCGAATCCCACCACCACCCGGCCTGCGGGGCCGAGATGGCGAGCGAACCCCGCCAACACCGCTTCCCGCGTGGACGGCGCGAGGAACGTCATGACGTTCCCGGCGCAGACGATGACATCGAAGTCTGCTTTCACCCCGCGGCCCGGCAGATCCAACTCGGCGAGATCACCGACCAGCCAGGTCGGGCCGGGATAGTCCTCCTCGGCAGCCGCAATCAGCACCGGATCGACATCGACACCGACCACGACGTGCCCGGCCTCGTGCAGATAGCCACCCAGGCGACCCGGCCCGCACCCGGCATCGAGAACCCGGCCGCCACGGCCGAGCATCGCGTCGACCAGCCGCGCCTCCCCGAAGATGTCTTTTCCCTCGGCCGCCATCGTCCGGAACCGCTCCACGTACCACGTGGAATGCGCTGGGTCGGCGGCTGCGAGTTCCTCCCATTGGCTGGGGGTGCGTTCACTCATCGTCGATCTCTCCTCGCTTCGGCCCGCATCCCGTACACCGTGCCACCCGAACTCGTCGTGTGAAGCCGAGGCTATCCCAGGTGACCGAATGCCGAATTGCACGCACCTTTTCCGGCCCGACACGTACGGCTCGGGCGGGCCGATGCCTCGGCGGTTGAGAGTGGTTCGAGTGGGAGGTGAGGTGCTGGGGTGAGCTGGCCAGTCGGTTGGGGGCTGATAGCACTACCGGATTTTTCGGTTAATTATGGAGTTCCGTCCTGGACAGATATAGCACACTTTCACCTGTACGCCCTTTCCGGTAGCTGGGACGACCAGAATGGCGCACAAACGCTCCCCACCAGCGGTACCGACGCCGGCCGGTAAAGCGCGCTCCCCCCGCGGACTGACTCACCGTGCCAAGCCCCTCCCCGATGGAGCTCGACGCTCCCCTTGGGAAGCCCGGTCATCGAGATCCCGCACATATCGGCGACTCCCCCGCGGCTGTCGGATAGTCGTCGCCGTGGCGCGGTGAGATTCTTGCGAAAACCGACCCCTCAGCGGCACCGGAAACGCGGGCCCCATTCGGACTTTCCAGGCATTCCGTCTGTGACAGATGTTACTGTTGTGGCGTGCCGGGTCAGGAGAACACTGAATTCGCGGGTCGCGAGCAAAAGGTGCCATTCCCCAAGCCGGAGCGCGACATCGACCTCTACCGCCGGTCGATCGCGACGCTCCAGGCAGCGCTCCCCCACGGCTGGACGTTGACGTCCGGTAAGTCCCGCTCGCTCCCCGACGCTCCGGAACGCCTCCTCGTGGGTGCGCCGAACGGCGAGGTAGCCTCCTTCTCGGTCATCCCCGCTCGCGGTGTGCTTGCGGGGGACGCGGCCAGATTCGCAGACAGCCTTTCCGATTCTGATCGCGGATTCGTTTGTGCGCGTTATCTTTCCGAACCGGTTCGGCGTCAACTCGATGCGCGTGGCCTCTCCTACGCCGACGCCACGGGCAATACCTCGCTGTCTGCCGACCGGCCGGCAATCTGGGTACGTGATCGCGGTGCCGACGCCGACCCCTGGCGCGGTCCCGGCCGGCCTGCGGCCCAGTTGACCGGCGACCCGGCCGCCCGGGTGGTGCGGGCGCTCGCCGACCACTCCGGTCAACTCACCGTCCCTCAACTCGTCCGGCTCTCCGGGGCCTCGACTGGAGCCACCTATCGAGTCGTCGAAACGCTCGAAGAACGCGATCTACTGGAGCGACTCCCCCGGGGACCCGTGACGAGGGTGCGGTGGCAGCACATGTTGCGTGCCTGGAGCAGCGACGCCAGTTTCAAGGACTCCCCCACTGTCGGATATTTCGCCCCCGAAGGCGTCGCCGCCGTCCTCGCCGGTCTCGCGAAGCACGCAGATCAGCTGTATGCAGTCACGGGCTCGGTCGCTGCGGCAGCATTCGTCGACTACGCACCGGCGCACCAGGTGCAGATCTATGCCGACCACGGCGAGGCCCTCGCCAAGGCCCTCCACTTGCGCCCCGTCGACGAAGGCGCCAACGTCCTTATCGCCACTCCCCGGTCAGCGGCCGTGTTCGAGCGCACGCTGTTCCGCGAGAACGTTCGCTTGGTGGCCCCGACGCAGGCCTTCGCCGACTTGCTTGCCGGAACCGGGCGTCATCCCCAAGAGGCTGAGCATCTCCTCAGCTGGCTCTCCGACCACGAGAGCGAATGGCGAACCCCACTCGCCCCACACACTCCTTCGTGACTGCGATCGCTCAAATATCGAGGAAAGTGGTCGATACGAGCGACACGCCGCCGCCACGCCGCGCGTGATGGCGGGCACAGGCCCCTCCGAGTAGCAGGATGTACATCTTGTGGCCGCGACGAGCGCGTCGGAACGGCCAGGCGGAATTCACAATCCGTTCGCACACGAATAGGGGTACTTGCATGTCCATGGGAGTCGGGCTCAGGATCGGCAGTGTCGTGTCCACAGCGGTGGTCGCGTCGAACGACCCGGGGTCACCGGATCCCGTCGTCATCGTCAGGGACACCGTCCTGCACATGTGCCCGGACGGCACCGCGATCCTCGGTGGTTCGGCACCACAGACCCTCGGTCGGACGCACACCGTGTCGGGATTTCTTCCTCGGGTCGGTGACCCTGCCGGCGTCGCGCTGGCTGACGGCACCCGTTACCGGGCCGAAGACCTGGTCGCAGGCGCCATGCGCTGCCTGCTCCGGGAGTGTGAACCACTGCCCGACCACGGTGGGCGAACCGGCGGCGCTCCGGACATCATGGCGTCGTACCCCACAAGGTGGGACTCAACCGCAGTTGCCGCCCTCCGCGACGCCTTGGACTACGCCGACATGTCGTACCTGTCCCTGGTATCGGACGCCGAAGCCGCGGCCGCCTGGTTCGAATCCGAAATTGCCGAACGTCCCGGACAATTGGTCGGTATTTATCATGTCGACGACACGGGCGCGACGGTTGCGTTGATCCGTTCAGGAGTCGAGGCGGGAAAGGCCTTCCGCTTCGCGTCGGGGGGAACGCCCTCCGCCCAGATCGCCACCGCACTGGGGGCGTTCGGATGGCTTCCGAGCAACCTCGACGCGGTCGTGGTCACCGGTGACGGGCTGATTGCGCGGGATGCGGCAGCGATTCGAGGCTTCGCGACCTCGGTGAGCGAGAAGTTCGACGTGCGGTGTGTGGTCGGCCCTGGCCCCGAACAGACAGCTGCCCTCGGCGCCGCCATTCGCGCGGCGGGCTTCAATCCGACGACTCACCGGGTGACCCCGATCGGGCTCCCACCCTCCTACGACGTCACCGAGGTGATCGACGCCGTTGTCGGCGAGCCTTTGCCTGCAGCGGCCGAGACGCCGAGAGGATCCGCGGCGCGCACGACAGAACCCACATCTGCCGCGGCAGTGGGTGCCGCCCCTGCGCGTGCCACGGGTGCAACGGCGGTCGCGACACCGCCGGAACCGCGCGCCGTCGCGCAGGACGCGCCCATTACCGGCGCCGACACCCGCAGTTCCTGGCTGGTCGCAGCGGTAGTCGGCTTGGCGCTCGTACTGGTCGCCATCGTCTTCGTCCTGTTCGTCCTGTGACATCCGACCTGCTCTCTGCGTAGAGGCCCTACGGACTGGGGTCTTCGGTCAGGACCTGCGCTGGGTGGCGGCGACGGCTGTTGTCGCCTACCCGCGCGGGATCGCTAGTTCGCGAAATTTCGGGTTTCCGTCCCGGCCCGATTCATCGGCGACGGATAAAGGCGCAGGTCGGCACGGCGTTCGGCCACTGGGTACACGACCGCATAACCTGTTCCGGTGAGCGAATCAGGCAACTCCCGTGAGTGGTCGCGTCCCGAGGGGCCACTCCCCGATCTCCTAGTCCGCGACGATCGGTTGAAGCTGTTCTCCTTCGCCACCGCCGAGAAACGCGTCGAGTATCTGTGGGTGCTCCGGGCATTCGACCATGCCCGCGCCAATTACGTCGTGCTCCTGCATGCCGCAGAGGTGGCCACCATCCTCGGACGCATCGCCGCCGACGACGCGTCCGGGCAGCTCTCCCCTGCCGAGGTCACTCCCCTGCTCGAGCAACTCCACGTATGGGAGGTTCTCGAACGCAGCTACGACGGAACGCGGGCCGCCAGCCTCGCCGAGTACCGAAATCGGCACTTCGTCTACCAGTTCAGCCAGGCCGGTTACCAAGTGTTCCGGGCCGTCGAGGAGGTCCTCGCCGCCCGCCTCGACGACGCCTCACTTTCCCGGCTCGCTCTGCCCGAACTGCTGGCGGACATGAAGGAACTCGCTGCCGCCAACAGGGTCGCCGACAACGACGTGATCTTCCGAAAACTCAGTCGCCTCGACGCCACGCTGTCCGACATGGCCACCCGTGCCGCTCACTTCTATCTCACACTCGGCGATCTGGTGCGCACTACCGAAATCACGCCCGAAACATTCCTGTCCCACAAAGATGCGCTCCTCACCCACATGCGCGAGTTCAGTTCCGACTTGTCCCGCTACGCACCGAAACTGGCCGAAGCGATCAGAGAGGTCGAGGACACCGGGATCGACGACCTCCTCCGGAGGGCCGCGATGAGCGACGAGCGGGTATTCCTGCCGCCCGCCGAGCGGGAAGCCGACTGGCGGGCACGATGGAACGGCCTCACGCACTGGTTTCTGCCACCGGAGTCCGGGCCGAGTGAGTCGGAACGGCTCCGGGAAGGGACCATGAGCGCTATCGCCGCCGTGTTGTCGCTTCTACGCCGGGTCACCGAGACGCGGCGGGGAGGCGTCAGCCGGGAAAGCCAGCTGCGGCACCTCGCCGGTTGGTTCGCTGCCACACCTTCCGAGGAGGCGGCGCACGCGCTGTTCCGCGCCGTGTTCGACCTCGGCCGTCCCCGCCATCTGTCCATGGTGCACCCGGACGCCGACATCATTCCCGACTCACGGTCGTGGTGGGAGGCACCGCCCGTCGAGATCTCCCGCACGCTCGCCGAGACGGGACGTGCGCCCTCCCCCGGCGCCCCCGCCCGTGTCCAGCGGAACGACGCCGGCATCAGACGGTTACGAGAAGAGCAGCTGGCTGGTCAGCGGGCCCGAGCCTCGGCGGCGAAATCGCTCGCGTCGGGAGGAGTGCACGAACGGGTGCTCGACAACGCGGAAACCGATGTTCTTCTCAGCCTGCTCGACGCTGCGTTGACGGCTCGTGTCCCCGTGAGCGGGAAAGTCGGCGGCGCGTCCGGATCCGGTAACGGGGTGAAACTCACGCTGACTCCCCATTCGGAATCGACGGTGGTACACACGGCCCGCGGCCGGCTCCACCTCGACGGACTGCGGGTGACGGTCCAGTGAGGGCACGGGAGATACCGCCGCTCGCGCTCGACTCCTACCAGCGGGCGGCCCGCATCATTCTGTCCAATCATTTGGTGACACAGACCTACCCGGATCGGATCGCGCTTCCGCTGCTTCGCCGGTGGGCCACCGAGTTACGCGATGACCTGCTCGATCTGTTCGGATATCGACTCGAGGTCACCGAAACCACCGCGCGGTTGTTCACCATTGCCGATCGACTCGACGCCGGGGCCCCGGCCAAGACCGCGACGGATCGAACGTTCGACCGGTACCGCTATGCATACCTTGCACTGGCACTGGCCGCCCTCGGGCGGGCGGGCAATCAGATCACCCTTTCCGAACTTGCAGACCACGTGGCCGCCTCCGCGGCGCAGGTCGAGGGCATCGAACTCGCCACCGAGCGGGCCGCCGACCGGGACGCCTTCGTCGACGCGGTCGGCTGGCTCGCGACCCGGGGCGCGATAGCGCTGGCCGACGGTGACGCGGGGAGCTGGGCAGCCAATCCTGATGCGGGTGAGGCGCTGTACGACATCGACCGCTCGGTGGTCATCGCCTTGTTCCGGCCGTCCCGCGCTCTCCAGCATCTCCGGTCGGTCCGTGAACTTCTTTCCGGGCGCGGAGGCGACTCCGATCCCGCAGCGTTCGACCGCGCTGTCGAAACCAAGGAAGTAGCTCGGCGCGTCCGACGCGCCCTCATCGAGCGTCCCGTCGTCTACGCGGCCGAACTCGAAGAGGACGAACAACTGCAGCTCGCCCTCCCTCGAACGGCAGCCGACGTCGAACTTCTCACCGGACTGGTCGCCGAAAGGCGGCGTGAGGGCGTCGCCCTGATCGACTCGTCGGGACGCCTGTCCGACATCCGGTTTCCGGGCACCGGCACCGTCGCGCAGGTCGCGTTGTTGTTGGCGGGCGAGCTCGCGGATCACCTGCTCGATCCCGACGGGGCCGAACCGGTGCAGCTGCCGGTGCCCGACCGACAGGCGACAGCTCTGATCGAGCAGCTGGACGGTGCCGTTCCACTGTCCGGAATCTTCGACAGCCTGGCCACAGATGCCTCCGCCAACGCGGCGACGCTGCCGGCCGCCGAACCGGTTGCGTATCCATTCGTCGAGGACAGCTGGATTCGACTGACCATGGCGTCACTGGTCGATCAATTCGGCAAGACGTTCGCTGCCGGGTGGCAGGCAGATCCCGAGGGTTTGGGACGTGCCGCAGTCGCACTGCTCGACCGCCTCAGCCTGGTCGCCGCCGTTCCCGGCGGGATTCTCGTACTACCGGCGCTGGCGCGATATCGCGGAGTCGTGGTCAACATTCGCGACCGCACCCCCGAAATCGATCTGTTCCCCCATTCCTCGAACGACAGCAAGGACACCTTCGCATGACCAGCGCGCGCTTCCGGCCCACCCGTGCCGGAATCATCAACCTCTGGGACTACCGCGACCAGGAGTTCTCCTTCGCCGACGGACGACTGGTGTTGCGGGGACCCAACGGGTCGGGCAAGACCAAGGCGCTCGAAGTCCTGTTCCCGTTCGTCCTCGACGGCCGCATCGAACCGCGGCGCCTCAATCCATTTGCGGGTGAGGAGCGGACGATGAAGTCGAACCTTCTCTACCGGGGCCAGGACAGCGCGTATTCGTATGTGTGGATGGAGTTCGGTCGAGGGCCGAAGGATGATCCCGAAGCCGTGACGGTCGGTATCGGCATGCGCGCGACGAGGTCCAACGACAAGGTCACCCGGTGGTATTTCGTCGCCGACGGTCGCGTCGGCGTCGACTTCTCCCTGCTCGGCGCAGACGATCGCCCGCTGACGAAGAAGCAGTTGGGCGAGCAGATCGGAACCGATTGTCTGACCGATCGGCCGGTGGACTATCGCGCTGCGATCGATGCACGCATGTTCGGCCTCGGCGCCGAGCGATACGACCAGTTGATCAATCTGATCCTCACCCTCCGGCGTCCACAGCTTGCCAAGAACCTCGATCCCAAGGGGTTGTCCCAGGCCTTGACCGACGGTCTGCGCCCCCTCGACGAGCAACTGGTCCTCGAGGCTGCCCGCTCGTTCAGCGACATGGAAGAAGTCGGACGTGCCCTCGAAGGCCTCGCCGCGGCGGACGGGGCAACCCAACGATTCATCAGTGTGTACACCAAGTACCTGCGCCAGCAGGCGCGTTCGGATGTCGACCAGCTGGCCGGGCGACTCGACGCCGTCGAGAACGGGATTGCCGCATTACGGGAGACTGCGGCCGAACAGACCCGCAGCCGGGAAGCACGCGAAGCGGCCGAGCAGGGCTTCATCGACGCCGAGCGGGCACTGGATCAGGCGACCGAAAACCTCGACGCCCTCAAGCGTTCCACCGCCTACGAGGGACGCACACAACTCGACGATCTCGCCCAAGCCGTGGCCACTCTCGAGAAGGCCACCGAGCAACAGGTCGACAAGGCGGCCAAAGCGCGGGCCACGCTGTCGCAGCGCACCGAGGAAGCCGAACGGGCCGACGCCGCTGTCGCGAAACTGGTGGAGGCGCTCGCGCGCGCCGAGGACGAATTGCACGTCGCTGCCGAGGACGCCGGCATCACGTGGACCCCACTGCCCGCCGGTGCCCGCTCCGCCCAGCTGACTGCGGCGCTGCACGGGCACGCCGAGGAGCGGGACGGCGACGTGCGGGCCGTGCGGGCTGCGTTGAGCACGGTCGAGAAAGCCGCCACCGAACGAACCCGCGCCGACGCCGCAGCGCGTCGCAGTCGCGAGCAACTCGAGCAGGCCAGGGCCGCGGTCCTCGAAGCCGAAGCGGCTGTCGAGCTCGCACGCAGCGAAACCGCCGTCTCCCTGCGGTCCTGGTGGGTCGAACATGCGCCGCTCTACACCTCCCTCGGAGTGCCCGCATCGCTGTTCGACGCACTCGACGCCGCGCTGCACCGAGTCGGTGACGACGACGCACCCACCTTGGCCGAAGTGCTCACCGCACATACCGCCGACGCCGTCGAGTCGCTCCAATTCCGTCGTCGGCGCGCCGAATCGGACATTACGACCCTGACCGAGCGGATCAGCGACCTGCGGGCCACCCGTGCGGAGGTTGCCGCCGAGCACGACGACGCCCCGGCGCCCTTCGCGGCCCGAACGGGGTCGCGGAAGGACTTGCCCGGCGCACCACTGTGGCGTCTCGTCCGCTTCCGCGACAACGTGGAGGCCGCAGCGGCGACCGGCGTCGAGTCCGCGCTACAGGCCGCCAACCTCCTCGACGGGTGGATCTTCGGCGGCGACGGACCGCTGCCGGACACCGAGTCCGAGCAATTTCTGCTACCACTACCGACGGGCGATCGCCCGGACGGTCCCACCCTGGCCGACGTCCTCGAGGTCGAGCCCGACACCGGCGTCCCCGCTGATCGCGTGCAGGCCGTCCTCGAGTCCATCGCCTGGGTGCCCGACAGCGCCTCGGTGTCCGGCACGACGGTCGCCGTCGATGGTGCGGGCGGGTATAGGCAAGGCGTACAACAGGGTTCGCATGCCAAGGGCGACGCGGAGTATATCGGCGCGACTGCACGTGCGCGCAGACGTGCGGCCCGCATCGCCGAACTCGATCGGACCATCGACGAGTCCGAGGCAGCGCTGACCGACGCCCGCACCGCAGAGGCGGAGGCCGTGGCGCTGTTCGCTCAGGTCGCCACGACCAGCCGGTCACTGCCCCGCACCGCATCGGTTCTCCGCGCACTCAAATCGGTGACCGAGAATGCGGGGATGCTCCGCTCACGCACCGAGGCGTCCGCGGCGGCGGATCGCGATCTCGATCAGGCCATCGCCGACCTGTCGGCCAAAGAGAAGCAGCTGCGCACGGCGGCCGTCACCCACCGAACTCCACACGTGGCACGCGAGATCGACTCACTGGCCGCAGCCATCCGGCACTTCGAGAAGCAGGGCGAGCTGGTGTTGCGCTGTCGGCGTGAGCATCTCAAGGAACTCGAGCACACGCGGGAAACGCACGAGCGGCTCGCGGAGGCACGTGGCAACGCGGAGGAGTTCGCCGAGGAGGCGGCCATCGCCGAAGAGAGTCTCGCAACACAGGTCCAACGGCTGGACACCCTCCGTGAGAGCCTCGGCGCCAGCGCGGAGCACATCGATGCTCAGCTCGAGGAAGCGCATGCCCGGATCGAGGCGTGCAAGCAGCGGCAGCGGGAGGCCCGCAAAGCGGACAAGGATGCGGGAGAGGCGATCGGCAAAGCCGAGGGCGCCTACGCGGCGGCAGTTGCCACCCTGCGCATCGCGCTCACCGAAACCCACAACGATGCGGCGCGCCTGGCCCCGTACGCACGACGCGACCTCCTCGAACTACTCGGCGTCGACACCGAGCACGTGTGGCCGGCGAGTCCTGCGGCCTGGATGAACGCGGATCAGCTCGTCTACCGAATTCAGAACGCGGACAACACAGCACAGGTCTTGCCCGCCGAGGTGCTCGCCCTGTACAGCGCGCTGGACTCGGCCACCGACGCGGTGCGAGTCAGCGAGGCGGCACGCAAGTCCACCCGCACCGCGCTCACCACAGCCCTGCAGGACTTCGACGCCGGCCTCGCATCCGCGGGTCAGGACTACCGCGTGCACTGGGATGCACCCGACGGGCTCACCGTGGTACAGGTCCAAGACGATCAGGGTTACTCGTCGGTGGGTGCGTTCGCGTCCCGCATCGCCGCTGCCCGGGCCGATCAGGAACTCCTCCTCACCGACTCGGAACGACGCATACTCGAGGACGCCCTCCTCACCGGACTCGCGCAGCAGATCCACGAACGTACCGTCGACGCCCGCGACCTGATCGCGCGAATGGGTTCGGAGATGCGCGAGCGGCGGATGTCTTCCGGTAACACGATCGGCGTGCACTGGGTTCTCGCCGACAACCTCGACGACAACGCCCGCGCCATCTCGAAGCTGCTCGATCGCGACGCGTCCGCGCTGAGTCCGGACGATCTCGCCGCCATGCGTGCACATTTCGCGGCCCAGATTCGCACCGCCCGGGCCGCGCACCCCGAACGCTCGTACCCCGAGATCCTCGCCTCCGCACTCGACTACCGCAGGTGGCGGGTGTTCTCCTTCACCCTCGTCGGCGGAGACGGCAGCGAAGACCGCCTCACCGTCGCCCGGCACAGTGCACTCTCCGGCGGTGAACAATCGGTGTCGCTCCACCTGCCGCTGTTCGCGGCCGCCCACGTGATGCTCGACTCCGCTGATCCACACGCACCGCGACTTCTCGCCCTGGACGAGGCCTTCGCCGGCGTCGACGACAACGGTCGGGGTGAACTCCTCGGTTTGAGCGTCCAGTTCGACCTCGACCTGTTCATGACCGGGTACGACCTCTGGATCACGTATGCCGGGGTCCCGGGGTGTGCGCACTACGACCTCGCGCACTCGACGGCGGAACACAGCGTCAGCGCCGCACTGCTGGTATGGGCAGACGGCGAACTGCTCGCCGAACACGACGGAACCGATCTGGCGCGGGCACTCGGATCACCCCTGCGTCGACGAGTGCCCTCCCCCGTCGAGGGCGGGCTCGAATTCGCCGAGGTGTGAGGTGTGACTACCTGGGGCACTCCCCACCGTGAGTACTTCTCAACCTCGGTTTGTTAAGAAGTACTCACGGGTGGAGTCGGACGCCGAGCAGTGCGTCGACCGCTGCAGCGAACTGGCGCGGGGCATCGGTGTCGGAACCGCCGTGATCGAGCGCGCGGCGGGCCCAGCCGTCGAGTGCGTCGAGGGCCTTGGGGGTGTCGAGGTCGTCGGCGAGATGCTGACGCAGCCGGGCGATCGTGTCCGTGGCCGATGGCGCCGACTCGAGGGCGGCGGCGTCCTTCCACAGCTTCAGCCGGGTGTGCGCGTCGGCGAGCACCTGCTCGGTCCACGGACGGTCCTGCCGGTAGTGCCCCGACAGCAGTCCGAGCCGGATGGCGGCGGGGTCCACGCCTTCGCCCCGCAGCTTCGACACGAACACGAGGTTGCCACGGCTCTTCGACATCTTCTCACCGTCGAGACCGATCATCCCGGTGTGCACGTAGTGGCGTGCGAAGCGACGGTCGCCGGTCACGGATTCGGCATGTGCAGCCGAGTACTCGTGGTGCGGGAAGATCAGGTCACTGCCTCCGCCCTGCACGTCGAAGCCCGAGCCGATGCGATTGAGGGCGATAGCCGAACACTCGATGTGCCAGCCGGGACGACCCTGCCCGAACGGTGCCGGCCACGACGGTTCGCCGGGGCGGGCGGCACGCCACACCAGGGCGTCGAGGGGGTCTTCCTTGCCAGGGCGGTCGGGGTCTCCCCCGCGCTCGGCGAAGAACTTCTCCATCGTCTCGCGGTCGTATCCGGACTCGTAGCCGAACTGCTCGGTGGCACCGGTGCGGTAGTACACATCGGGAAATTCGGCGTCGTCGACGATGTACGCGGCACCGGAGGCGAGGAATTTCTCGACGAGTTCCACCACTTCGTTGACGGATTCGACCGCGCCGATGTAGTCGCGGGGCGGGATGACCCGTAGGGCCTCCATGTCCTCGCGGAAGAGCGCCGTCTCCCGCATGCCGAGGACGACCCAGTCTTCGCCGTCACGGGCGGCGCGCTCGAACAGCGGGTCGTCGACATCGGTGACGTTCTGGACGTAATGCACCTCGTGGCCTGCGTCACGCCACAGCCGGTTGACCAGATCGAATGTCAGGTAGGTGGCGGCGTGGCCGAGGTGGGTGGCGTCGTAGGGGGTGATACCGCACACATACATGGTCGCCGTGCGCCCCGGGGTGACCGGTCGAACCTGCCGGTCAGCGGTATCGAACAACCGCAGAGGGGGACCCTGGCCAGGGACGGACGGGACAGCGGTATCGGACCAAGACTGCATGCTTGCGAGCCTAGTGGACCGGCGTCACCGCCCTCGAGGGAGCCGCCGCCCGTCGCCGGGCAACCCGGATTCCTGGGTCGTGCACGCACGTCTCAGAATGCGGGCCACGGGATCGGCCGGTGCCCGTTGGGACGGGGCATCACGGGGGCGTCGAGCAGGTCGACCGCCCGTTCGTACAGGGCCGCGACCTCGGCGGAGGTGATGTGCTCCGCGAGCCGCGCACCGAAGTCGCCCTCGAGCGCGGGAATCAATTCGGCGATGTCGACCACCAGGGCACCCGGCACCTGCGTCCCCGCCCACCCCCACAGCACGGTCCGTAATTTGTTCTCCCTGTGCAGGCAGATGCCGTGGTCGACTCCGTACACGGAACCGTCGAGTCCTTCGAGCGCATGCCCACCCTTGCGGTCGGCGTTGTTGATGAGTACGTCGAGGACAGCCATACGCTGCAGCCTGGGGTCGTCGGCGTGGATGAGGGCCACCGGCTCGCCATCCATGTCGCTGGCGCGAAGAATTTCGAACCAACCGTCCGGCACTGCGCCGGGCGCGCAGATGTCGACCAGATCAAGTCCGGGCCGGTCGTCTCCGTGGCGGTCGGCCGTGTCCACCCATTGCTGCACCATCCCCCGTCCGAATGGACCGTCCCGAAGAAGAGTGCGCGGAATCACACCCCATCCGAGCTGTTCGGACACCAGATACGACGCGTACTCCCTGCCGGCGAGGGTTCCGTCGGGGAAGTCCCACAGCGGCCGCTCCCCGCGAATCGGTTTGTACACACACCGGACCGCGGTCTCACCGATTACCGCATCACAGACCAATGTCGCGTTACTGGCGTGGGTGATCTGGCCGATGAGGGTCAGTTCGCCGAACTCCAGAGGATCCGACTCCTCGGCGGGCAACTGTCAGTCCTCCTCGTCCGTTTCCGGGGTGAGGCCGAAGCTGTGGCCGCGGCGGTATCCGTTGGTGCGGATACAGATGTGACCCTCCGGCGCGAGCGGCTCCCCGCACAGCGGGCACGGCGCCCGGCCGGCGGCGATGACTCGTTCGGAACGCAGCGAGAAGTCCCTGGCCTGCAACGGGGTGAGAAAGACCCGTACGGCATCCGGGCCGTCCTCGGAGTCGTCGAGAACGACGGACTCGTCGAACTCGGTCTCGGTGACGGCCAGCAGCTCCACGACGACGGCTCCGGCGTCCGCGTCCCAGCCCAGCCCCATGGTTCCGACCCGGAATTCGGCGTCGATGGGGGTGACGAGCGGGCTCGCGTCATCGAGTTCGGCGCCCTGCGGTGGTACTTCCGTACCGAACCGGCGGTGTACTTCCTCGAGCAGGAGTCCCATCCGATCCGCGAGTACCTGAACCTGCTGCTTCTCCAACAACACGCTGACGACACGTGTCTCGTGAACCGCCTGGAGATAGAACGTCCTGTCGCCGGGCTCACCCACCGTTCCCGCAATGAACCGGTCAGGAGTGCGGAATACGTGAATTGCGCGTGACATTGCACCTCCTTCAGCTGGAGCCGGGCCCTTCTGCGGCGCTGCCCACTCGTTGATCCGTCTGGGACTCTTCCTAGCAGCGTGCCCCGTTCATTATCCGTCAATCGTTACAGGCGAACCTCCCCGCCGGGGACCGACCCCGAAACTTCGGCGGCGGCACCGTCCCCCGACGCCTGTGGAGTGTTGACCGCCGACAGGTCGTGGCCGGTGTCGTTCATCTTGAGCACGTACGGCCGGGTGGAGGTGTAGCGGACCACGCTGATCGACGCGGGTTCGGCGACGATCCGCTGGAAGCCGTCGAGATGGGAGCCGAGCGCATCCGCGAGCACCGCCTTGATCACGTCACCGTGCGAGCACGCCACCCACACCACGTCCCGGCCGTGCCGTTCCGCGAGCCGGGCATCGTGCTCACGGATGGCTGCGACTGCCCGTGCCTGCACCTGGGCGAGGCCCTCGCCGCCCGGGAACACCGCGGCGGACGCATGTTGCTGGACGACCTTCCACAGCGGCTCCTCCAGGAGGGCCTTCAGTTCACGGCCGGTCCAGTCGCCGTAGTCGACCTCGACGAGCCGGTGTTCGACCACCGGGGTGAGTCCCCGCGCCCGCGCGAGTGGCTGCACCGTCTGCTCACACCGCAACAACGGTGAGTGCACGATTTCCTCGATTACGACGTCCGCGAGCCTGGCGACAACCGCCTCTGCCTGTTCCCGGCCGTGGTCGTCGAGTTCGACTCCCGGCGACCGGCCGGCGAGCGTGCGTGCGGTGTTGGAGGTCGACCGCCCATGGCGCAGCAGGACAACAGTCATTGGCCCAGCCTAGTGTCGTGCACCCGCCGGCCGCCCGATCTCAGGTTGCCGACACGACACCGGTTGCCAGGAGTGACAGCATCACGACGCCGAGGATGATCCGGTAGCCGACGAACCAGTACATCGAGTGGTCGACGACGAAGCGGAGCAACCACGCGATCGAGGCGTACCCGATGGCGAAGGCGATCAGCGTCGCAACGAGCAACTGGGCACCGCTCGCGTTGAGGCCCTCCCCCGCGGGCTCGAAGGCGTCGGGGAGGCTGAACAGACCCGACGCGACCACGGCCGGAATGGCCAGCAGGAACGAATAGCGTGCCGCGGCTTCTCGGGTCAGTCCGAGGAACAGGCCCGCGCTGATCGTGCCGCCGGACCGCGAGACGCCGGGGATCAACGCGAGTGCCTGGGCCGAACCCATGATGATGCCGTCCTTGGCGCGAAGGTCCTCGACCGGACGGACCTTGCGTCCGTAGTACTCCGCCGCTGCGATGACGAGCGCGAAGACGATCAACATGGTGGCGATCAGCCAGAGATTACGTGCGCCGGTGCGGATCTGATCCTTGAAGAGGAAGCCGAGAATTCCGACCGGAAGGGTGCCGAGGATCACGTACCAGCCCATCCGGTAATCGAGGTCACCTCGATGCTCGGGATGCAGCAATCCGCGAAACCACGCGACGACGATCCGGCCGATGTCTCGTGCGAAGTAGATGAGAACGGCCGCCTCGGTGCCGAGCTGGGTGACGGCGGTGAAGGAGGCGCCTGCGTCGTCACCGAAGAAGACCTCGGACACGATCCGCAGATGGCCGGACGAGGAGATGGGCAGAAACTCCGTCAACCCCTGGACGACTCCGAGGACGATCGCCTGGAGCCACGACATCGCCTCCCCCATCACTCACCCGTCCCGAGGTGGAGCACACCGGCCCGCGAGGCCTCGAATCTGCTGTCAGGACGCCAATTTCCCATGTCGCGTTCGTCATTCACCGGCGCCACGGTACCGGGAGGCCCCGGTCGCAGCAGAATCCGGCGTGGCAGGACGGCCGGTTCCGCGCGACACCACTACTCTGCTCCTGTGGTGGCCCGTCCCGGGTGGCAGTCGCCGTCCGGGGAAACAGCACGAGACGCAGGCGGTTATGGAACAGAGATCGGTCGGAGCAAGTGGTCTGCGGGTGTCACGCCTCGGCCTGGGCACACTCACCTGGGGACGCGACACCGACGGCGACGAAGCCGCCGCGCAGATCGCGGCCTTCGTCGATGCCGGCGGCACCCTCGTAGACACCTCGCCCGCCTACGGTGACGGTGCAGCGCAGCGCATTCTGGCGGAACTGCTCGACGACGTGGTACCCCGAACCGAACTCGTCCTGAGTTCGAGTGCCGGCATCAACCCGCACGGCCCCTTGCGGGTCGACTGCTCGCGCCGAGGGCTGCTCGCTCAACTCGATGCCACCCTCCGCGAACTCGGAACCGACTACCTCGACATGTGGCAGGTCGCCACCTGGGATCCGTTCACCCCGGTCGACGAGGTGGCCGCGACACTGGATTTCGCGGTTTCGAGTGGCCGCGTCCGTTATGTCGGCGCCCGCGGCTACCTCGGGTGGCAGCTGGCCACCGCTGCGGGAGCCTCTCGCGGTACCACCCTCGTCGCCACGCAGGTGGAGTACTCCCTGCTCGCGCGCGGGGTCGAAGAGGAACTCCTCCCTGCCGCCGCACATCACGGGATCGGGGTGTTCGCGGCGGTGCCCCTTGCGGGCGGCGTCCTGACCGGCAAATACCGGAACGGGATTCCCGTCGACTCCCGCGGGGCCGACGACGCGCACTCCCAGGACGTGCAGAACTACCTCACCGACTCCTCGGTCGGTGTCGTCGATGCCGTTGTCACCGCCGCGGACGGGCTCGGGACCTCACCGCTGGCGGTCGCGCTCGCGTGGGCACGGGACCGTCCCGGTGTCGCGAGCGCGGTGGTCGGCGCCCGGGACATCGCCCAGCTGACCGGTGTCCTCGTCGCCGAGGAACTCGAATTGCCGCCCGCCATCTCGGCGGCCCTCGACGACGTCAGCGCCTGAGGGGCCCGTGGGACGCCCTCCGTGCGAATGCCGCGACAAAGCAGGCCAGGCTAACCTGGTGCTCAACGGTCGACGTCGTAGATGCAGGAGAGCTCATGACCACGCTGAACGAGGCCGACGCGGCCGATCGCCGAGCGGTCGGTTTCGCCGAGCGCATCAAGGACGGCACGGACGCCGCTCACCGCGAGACCGAACAGTCCCGGTTCGTCGGAGCGTTACTCGCCGGAGAGTTGAGTTCGGACGGCTACGCCGAACTGCTTGCCCAGACCTATCTCGTCTACCGCGAATTGGAAGAGGCCGGACGCACCCACACGGATGATCCGGTGGCCTCACCGCTTCTGTCCGAGAAGCTGATACGCGTGCCGGCCCTGGAAGCGGATTTGGCCTACCTGCGCGGTTCGTCGTGGCGCGACACCGTGTCCCCGCTCGCCGCCACCACCCGGTACCTCGAGCGGCTGCGTGAGGTGGCGTACGACTGGCCCGCCGGTTTCGTTGCGCACCATTACATTCGGTACATGGGCGATCTGTCCGGTGGTCAGATCATTCGCCGGATGCTCGAACGAGCATATGGATACACCGAGAACGGCCTGCGGTTCTACATCTTCGACGAGATCCCGAAACCGAAACTGTTCAAGGATGCGTACCGCGCGAAACTCGACGCCGCCCCGTTGTCCGCGGCCGATCAGCAACGGGTGATCGACGAGGTGAACCTCGCGTATCGACTCAACGGTGACCTGTTCGCCGATCTCGAAGCCGACATCGACAACTACCTCGCGCGGTGAGGCCCGTGGTCCGCACGCGCACTCCCCGATCAGTTCTCGCAGTACTGGCAGTGGTGCTCGTCGCCGCCGTCGGCGCTTCCGCGTGCACATCCGCAACCGGTGACGGTGGGACGGGCCCACACGGCGCGCACACCGCGGTGCTGGACGATCTCGATCCGCAACCTGTCGCGTCGACGGCCGCACCGGTGCTGCCCACTACGGTCCGCAGCTTCGACGGCGTGGACGTCACGATCGACGACGTGAGCCGTATCGTGACCGCCGACCGCTACGGCACCCTGACAGAAACGGTCTTCGCTCTCGGACTCGGGGACAACGTGGTCGGCCGTGACATCGCAGCCGAGTTCCCCGCCGCCGCCGATGTGCCGGTGGTGACGCCGGGCGGCCAGTCACTCAGCGCCGAGGCAGTACTCGACCTTGCGCCGACGGTCATTCTCACCGACACCAGCATCGGACCTAAAGGCGTTCAGGATCAATTGCGCGCGGCGGGCGTTCCGGTGGTCTACTTCGACCCGACGCGCACCCTCGCCGGCGTGTCCCCGCAGATCATCGCGGTGGCGAACGCGCTCGGTGTGCCCGAGCGCGGAGCCGAACTCGCTGCCCGCACCGACGACGAGATCGCAGCGGCCCGCAGCCGGGCGCCCGACGGTGAGAATCCGGTGAAGATCGCCTTCCTCTATCTGCGCGGCACCGCGATCACCATGATCGGCGGGCGGGGATCCGGGGCCGACTCGCTGATCGAGGCCCTCGGAGCCGTCGACGCAGGCACGGCCTCCGGAATCACCCAGCAGTTCGCGCCCATCACCAGCGAGGCCCTCATCGCCGCAGCACCCGATGTGATCCTGATGATGACGGGTGGCCTCGAATCGATCGGGGGGATCGACGGACTCGCGAAGATTCCCGGTGTCGCGCAGACCCCGGCAGGAAAGAACCAGCGTGTCGTCGACATGCAGGACGGGGTGCTTCTCAGCTTCGGACCCAACACCGGTCGTGTGCTGGACGCCTTGGCGGACGCCGTCTATCAGCCGGCCGATCGATGAGCCTCGGCACCGTCACACCAGCTCAGGCTTCTTCTCGAACACGCACCGGCATCGTGCTGGCCGGGTTGCTGATCGCGCTCGCGGTCGCCGCAGTGTTCTCCGCGTGCATCGGCCAGGTGCCCACCGGACCGGGCGAGGTGCTCGGCAGCATCGCGCACCGCGTAGGACTCGACCTGGGCCCCCTCCCCGCACATCCCAGCGGTGAGGTCACGCTGTGGGAGGTCCGCTTCCCCCGGGTCGTCCTCGCAATCCTCGTCGGCGCGGCCCTCGGCTGCGCCGGTGCTCTCCTGCAGGGCGTCTTCGCCAACCCTCTGGCCGAGCCGGGCGTCATCGGGGTCTCCGCCGGGGCAGCCGTCGGTGCCAGTGCCGCCATCGTCGTCGGCGGGGCGTTCGCGGCCGGGTGGACCGTGGCCGCGTCCGCGTTCATCGCCGGACTCATCACGACCGTCGCCGTGTACGTCCTCGCCCGCCACGACGGCCGCACCGAGGTGGTCACCCTCGTACTCACCGGCGTCGCGGTCAATGCCTTCGCAGGCGGACTGATCGCCTTCTTCACCTTCATTGCCTCGCCGGCCGCCCGTGACCAGATCGTGTTCTGGCAACTGGGAAGCCTCAACGGCGCCACGTGGAGCGCTGTCGCGGTAGTGGCGCCGATGACCGTCGCCGGTATCGCCGCGACCATGGTGATCGCGGCAAAACTCGACCTTCTCTCACTCGGTGAGAGCGCAGCGCGACATCTGGGACTCGACGTCGAGCGTTTGCGCCTGATCGCCGTCCTCATCGTCGCGCTGCTGGTGTCGTCGAGCGTGGCCTTCACCGGGATCATTCTGTTCGTCGGCCTGGTGGTACCCCATCTCATGCGTATCGCCGTCGGTCCGGGGCACCGAGTGCTCATTCCGGCCAGCGCGTTGTGCGGGTCGCTGGTGCTCCTCCTCGCCGACCTGGGCGCGCGGTCCCTGGTGGCCAACGCGGACCTTCCCCTCGGCATGCTGACGGCGCTGGTCGGTGGACCGTTCTTCTTCTGGCTGCTCCGCCGTACCCGCGCCCGCCAGGGCGGTTGGGCATGAGCCCCAGCCATCTGCGGACGAGAATCCGGGAAGCTCTCGCGCAGAACTTCCTCCGCCGGACCGATCCGGTTCCGCCGGTACCGCGCCCGGGCGCGGTAACGCTGCGCGCGGTCGACATCGACGTCCACCGCGGGGGACGACCCGTGCTGGACAAGGTCTCGGTGGACGTGCGCGTCGGGGAGGTTCTCGTCCTCGTCGGACCCAACGGCGCCGGCAAATCCACCCTCCTCGCGGCGCTGTCGGGCGATCAGAACGTGCAGTCGGGCACCGTCCACCTCGACGACCGGGACGTCGACACGTGGACGCCCCTCGAGATGGCCCAGCGCCGCGCCGTACTCCCCCAGCAGAACACGGTGGGATTCTCGTTCACCGCACGCCAGGTCATCACGATGGGCCGGTCCCCGTGGGCCAGAACGTCCCGGTCGGACGAGGACGTCACCGCAGTCGCCGAGGCGATGAGAATTTGCGATGTCGAGCCCTTCGCCGATCGACCTTTCACAGCTCTCTCCGGCGGTGAGCGTGCTCGTGTCGCGCTTGCACGAGTGCTCGCTCAGCGCACGGAGACGATTCTGCTCGACGAACCGACCGCAGCGCTCGACCTCGGTCACCAGGAGACAGTGATGCGGCTTGCACGCGACCGTGCCCGCTCCGGCACCGCTGTGGTGGTGGTGCTGCACGACCTTGCGCTCGCCGCCGCCTATGCAGACCGGATCGTCGTGCTCGAGAACGGCCGCGTCGCCGCCGACGGCCCGCCCCGAGAAGTGCTGGCCCCGGAGCTCCTCACCCGCGTCTACGGCCATCCCGTGGAGGTCATCGCGCACCCGGAAACCGGGACGCCCCTTGTGCTACCTCGACGTGACCGACGCTGAGGCCGTACGGGTGTCAGAGTCCGTCGATGACGGCGCCGAGGCGGCTCAGTACAGCGCGGACCGTTCTGCCGTCGTCCTGTCCGACGACAACCGAATCGGGGGCGGCTACCGCATCCCGCACCACCGCGACGATGGAGCGTTCGTCGGTCAGATCGATCTCGCGAATCGAGCGACGAGCCGTCGCGATGATGTCGTCCGGTGCCGGCACATCCGTCTCGACGTCCGCCCGGTACACCTCGACGAACAGGGTGCTCTTCCGTACCCGGAAGGCATAGGAGTTCCCCTCTGCCGTGCGACCGAAGCCGTGCGCGTGCGGGCCGACCGAGACGTCTTCGACGGTGAACGTCGGTGTTTCGGGTAGTTCCACGGTGTTCTCCTCGATGACCTCGTCCGGTTGTCGGGAACAACCGCACGTGGGGTCGATAGCCCCTACGGTATCGCCTCGCGACGCGCTGGGCACCGACCACTTTGCCCGGTGTTTCGCGAATCAGGGATGCTTGGTGGACAGTTGTGCAGGTACGGACAGAAGAGAAACCCGAGGAGCAGCGCATGGGCAGACCTGGAGCGCGCGTCGTCGCGTCGTGCGTCGGAGCGGCATTTTTGCTGGTCACGGGCTGTTCTTCGAGCAACGACGAGGATCAAGCAGTCACTATCGCGCCGGCCAGTGCAGCTCAGTCACCCGCTCAGGCCACGACGCCTGCCGGTGTCGTCCATCCGATCGGGCAACCTATCGAGTCGGTCACAATCGACCCCGACACGCGTACCGCCGTCGTCCTGGTCGGCGACCGGAGGGAAGTTCTTCTGTTCGCCGGCGGCGACCTCGGCGCCGCACCGCGTTCGATTCGGTTTGACGAGCCCGTGACCCAGGTGTCCCTCGCCCCCGGCGGAACTGCACTGCTCGCCATGAATGGCCAGGTGGGACGGCTGAACCTCCGATCCGCCGAGCTCGACTCCGTCCCTGCGGACGGGGACGTCCGGTCGGTGGCGCAGCTGCCCGACGGACGGCTGGCCGTAGGACTCGGCAATGGCGAAATTCACATCACGGGCAGCGAGGGCGCCGAGACACAAGTGATCGACGGACTGACTTCGGTAGATGCGCTGGCCGTTGTCGGCGAGTCGCTCACCGCACTCGACCGCGGTCAAACTTCCGTCACGGAAGTCGACATTCCGAAATCCTCCCTCGGTGCCGCTCTTCGCGCCGGTGAAGGTGCGACTCAACTCACCACCGATCACTTCGGCCGCATTCTGGTGACCGATACGGCCGGTGACGAGTTGTTGGCGTACACGACGGACACTCTGATGCTGCGCCAGCGGTTTCCGGCGGGAGATGCGCCCTACGGCGTCGCTTACGACGACGAGACCAACCGGGCATGGGTCACGTCGACCGGTACGAACGAGGTGGTCGCGTACGACCTCGCCAGCGGTGTCGGGGTGGAAACCGCACGCTATCCCACGGTCCGCCAGCCCAACTCGATCGCGGTGGACACCGTCAGCGGTGATCTACTCATCGGTTCCGGCACGGGTGACGGGTTGCAGCAGATACCGACGAGGAGCTCATAGATGTCGTCGCATTCACGCCGTCTCCCCTCCGGCTGGGAAATCGAGTCCGAAGACTTCGAGTACGTGCCACTGCGGTTGCCACCGGACGTCACCCGCGTCAGTGCGTCGATGAGACTCGCCATACAGGCGGAGTTCGGTGGCTGGGAGCTCTCGCGCGTGCGGCTGTACTCCGACGGCAGCCGGCGCGTGCTGCTCAAACGACGAAAGACCACCCACCATGTTCCCGACCCGGCTATCTAGGGAGATCCCGTTGTATCACCTGCTCCTGCGGCTGATGTTCCTCGTTCCCCCGGAGCGCATTCATCATCTCGCCTTCACGGCGATGCGCCTGGCTACAGGCGTCACCCCGCTGCGCCAGCTAGTCGGCAAGGTCCTCGTGGTCAATGATCCGGTGCTGAAGAACACCGTGTTCGGACTGGACTTCCCCGCCCCGCTGGGACTGGCCGCCGGCTTCGACAAAGACGCCACCGGTGTGGACGCGTGGGGTCCCCTCGGATTCGGTTTCGCCGAGGTGGGAACCGTGACGGCGCAGGCTCAGCCCGGCAACCCAGCTCCCCGCTTGTTCCGGCTGCCCGCCGACCGCGCCCTGATCAACCGAATGGGGTTCAACAACCACGGCGCAGGCAATGCCGCGAACCATCTCCGGCAGCGACGCGCGAGTGTTCCGATCGGGGCGAACATCGGCAAGACCAAGATTGTCGACGCGGCTGAAGCGCCCGCCGACTACACAGCAAGTGCGCGACTTCTCGGGCCCCTTGCCGATTTCTTGGTAGTCAACGTCAGTTCACCCAACACACCGGGATTACGCGACCTGCAAGCTGTCGAGTCGCTGCGGCCGTTGCTTCGCGCAGTTCAGGAGACCGTCAACGTTCCTGTCCTGGTGAAGATCGCCCCCGACCTGTCGGACGATGACGTCGACGCCGTCGCTGATCTCGCGGTCGAGTTGGGCCTCGCCGGGATCGTCGCCACCAACACCACCATCCGGCGCGACGGCCTGCGGACCCCGAAAGCCGAGGTCACCGCGATCGGGGCGGGTGGGCTGTCGGGCGCACCGGTCGCGGAACGGTCCCTCGAAGTTCTGCGCCGCTTGCACGCGCGGGTCGGCGATCGGCTGGTGCTGATCTCAGTGGGCGGGATCGAGACCACGGAGCAGGCCTGGGAACGCATCCTGGCCGGGGCCTCGCTGGTCCAGGGATATACGGGTTTCATCTACGGCGGACCGTTCTGGGCGCGCCGTATCCACAAGGGGTTGGCGCGCAAGGTCCGCGACGCCGGCTTCGACAGCATCGCGGACGCGGTGGGCGCGGGAGTCGTCCGCTGATACGGGTGCCTCAACGACCGGTGGCCGGCGACTTCCGCGAGAAGTCGCCGGCCACCGGTTTCCGACCTGCTGCTTGTCTGACCTACTGCTCGTAGGTGCCGGTGATTTTCGCCCGGGCGATGGCGTGCGAGAACAGGTTGAATCCGAGAAATGCCGGAGTGGAATCCTCGCTCACGCCGTCGAGGGTGTCGACGTCCAGAGCGTGGACGGCGACGATGTAGCGGTGCGGGCCATGCCCCTCGGGCGGGGCGGCCCCGATGAAGCGGCGCTGTCCGGCGTCGTTCCGCAGCTGGATCGCGCCATTCGGGAGCCCGGTACCGTCGTCGTCACCGGCACCGTTCACCAACGACGTGCAGTCCGCCGGGATGTTCGCCACCACCCAGTGCCAGAAACCTGACGCGGTCGGCGCATCCGGGTCGAACACCGTGACCGCGAAACTCTTCGTCTCGGGCGGAAATCCCGACCACGACAGCTGTGGCGAGTTGTCGAAACCGCCGGCTCCCATGATTCCACTGACCTGATCCTTCTTCAGCGGCTGCCCGTCGGTGACGTCGGCGGAGGTCAGCTCGAAACTCGGCAGGTCGGGAAGTGCTTCGTACGGGTCGTAGGACATGCGGTTCCTCTCTTGTCGCGAATGGGCGATGGATCAGCTGTGGAGCAGAAAGTGCTCCAGCACACGCGTTCCGAACAGTAGTGCGTCGACCGGTACCCGTTCGTCAACGCCGTGGAACAGGGCACTGAAGTCGAGGTCGGGGGGCAGCTGCAGCGGCGCGAAGCCGAAGCATCGGATGCCCAGCTTGGCGAATGCCTTGGCGTCCGTGCCGCCGGACAACATGTACGGCACGGTCCGCGCACCGGGATCGTGCGCGAGGATCGCCTCGTTCATGGCGTCCACCAGGTGACCGTCGAACGTCGTCTCGTAGGAGTCGAGGTTGGTGATCCACTCCCGCTGCACGTCGGGCCCGATCAGCTCGTCGACGGTGGCCTCGAACTCGGCCTGCCGACCGGGCAGGATGCGGCAGTCGACCACGGCCTCCGCGGTCTGCGGGATGACGTTGGCCTTGTAGCCGGCGGACAGCATGGTGGGGTTCGCGGTGTCCCGCAGCGTGGCGCCGATGATATTGGCGATACTGCCCAGTTTCGCCAGGGTGCCGTCGAGGTCGGGCGACGTCGCATCGAAATCGAGGCCCGTTTCCTCGCCTGCAGCGGCGAGGAATTCGGCGACCGAATCGGAAATGACCAGCGGAAAGGTGTGCGCACCCAGGCGGGCGACTGCCTGCGCGAGAATGGTGACGGCATTGTCGGTGTGCAGGAACGAGCCGTGCCCGGCCCTGCCCTTGGCCGTCAGACGCATCCAGCCGAGACCCTTTTCCGCGGTCTCCACCAGATACAGCCGCCGCTCGGTGCCGTCCGGGCGCGGAACGGTGAGTGAGAACCCACCGACCTCGCCGACGGCTTCGGTGACACCTTCGAACAGGTCGGGACGATTCTGTACGAGCCACTGGCAGCCGTATCTGCCACCGGCCTCCTCGTCGGCGACGAACGCGAACACGAGATCCCTCGGCGGAACGATTCCCTCGGCCTTGAACTGGCGGGCCACCGCCAGGATCATGCCGACCATATCTTTCATGTCGACGGCGCCGCGGCCCCACACGTAGCCGTCCTCGACGGCGCCGGCGAACGGGTGGACGCGCCAATCGGCGGGCTCGGCGGGCACGACGTCGAGGTGACCGTGCAACATCAGCGCACCGCGGGTGGGGTCCGACCCCTTCAGCCTTGCGAAGACGTTCCCGCGTCCCGGCGCCCCCGATTCGACGTATTCCGTCTCGTATCCCACTTCCTCGAGCTGAGCGGCGACCCACTCAGCACACTCACGCTCACCCTTGGTCGTGGCGAGTTCCCCGGTGTTGGACGTGTCGAAGCGGATCAGTGAGCTGACGAGCTCGACGACCTCGGCTTCGGCGCGACCCCGGCCTGGCGTTTCCTGTGTAGTCGGCACTTCACTTTCCTACCACCGCGCCACCGGAAACGCTCAGGTGAAAGGGGCGATTTGGGCCGTGGCGCTTCATCAGATAGTCTTTCCCAGCGCCCAGGAAATGGGTGCGAGTCCGAGTGGCGGAATGGCAGACGCGCTAGCTTGAGGTGCTAGTGTCCTATTAACGGACGTGGGGGTTCAAGT
Source organism: Rhodococcus sp. USK13 (assembly GCF_018343855.1). Lineage (NCBI taxonomy): Bacteria > Bacillati > Actinomycetota > Actinomycetes > Mycobacteriales > Nocardiaceae > Rhodococcus > Rhodococcus sp. USK13. Next base: position 4,721,010 of record NZ_CP069242.1, read on the forward strand.
CCCCCCTCGGACACTCTGAGTTGAGACAGACGAAAAGGCCCCGGTTCATCGAACCGGGGCCTTCTTCGTGAGAGGGCGAAGTTCGATGGGTGAAACAGCGACGGCAATCGATCCGGCAGATCTGGAGATCTGTTTGCGGGTTCTCGATCAGGCCGCAAGTCTGGACGAATCCGACCCTGATTCGGTCACCGTGCAGCGCGCCGTGGGCCATCTCTTCAAGAAGTTGAAGAAGCGGCGCCGACTCGCCGCCCGGGATGCCGTCGCCGAGGCGGACCGCCGGGTGGTCGCTTCCACGGCGACCGGGTCGCCTGATCGGATAGACGACGAGACCGCCGGCATTCCGCTCACGTCGAACGCCGACGGCGCCACCGCGGGCACGCTGATCCGTCCCCGCCCCTGTTACATCTGCAAACAGCGGTACACGCGGGTCGACGCGTTCTATCACCAACTGTGCCCCGACTGCGCCGGGAAGAGCCGCGCGAAGAGGGACGCACGCACCGACCTCACGGGACGCCGGGCGCTCCTCACCGGTGGTCGCGCCAAGATCGGGATGTACATTGCGCTGCGCTTGCTCCGCGACGGCGCGCACACCACGATCACCACACGGTTCCCCAACGACGCGATCCGACGGTTCAAGGCGATGGAGGACAGCGCCGACTGGATCCACCGTCTGCGGGTGGTGGGTATCGACCTCCGCGATCCCGCGCAAGTGGTCGCTCTCGCCGATTCCGTTGCCGCCCAGGGCCCCCTCGACATTCTCATCAATAATGCCGCCCAGACGGTGCGGCGCTCCCCCGGCGCCTACAGCGCACTGGCGGACGCGGAATCGGGCGCCTTGCCCGCCGGTGTTCTTCCCGACGTCCTGACCTTCGGAAAGACCAGCGACGCGCACCCGGCGGCTTTGGCCGGCTCCCTGTCCGACGTGTCGGCCATGGCCGGTGCAGCGATGGCACCGGAATCCGTCAGCTCCCTCGCACTCGTCGCCAAATCCGCCTCCCCCGATCGCATCGCGCAGGGTCTCGCCATCGACGCCGGGGGTCTCCTGCCCGATCTCGCGCACACGAACAGCTGGGTCCAGACCGTCGAGGAGGTCGACCCGATCGAGCTGCTCGAAGTGCAATTGTGCAATTCGGTAGCGCCGTTCATCCTGGTATCCCGGCTGCGACCCGCGATGGCGGCGGCCGCCGCCCGGCGCAAGTACGTGGTGAACGTCTCGGCGATGGAAGGTCAATTCAGCCGGGCATACAAAGGACCAGGGCATCCGCACACCAATATGGCGAAGGCAGCGCTGAACATGCTGACGCGGACCAGTTCCAAGGAAATGCTCGACGACGGCATCCTCATGACGGCGGTCGACACCGGCTGGATCACCGACGAGCGACCGCACTACACGAAGATGCGGCTGGCCGACGAGGGTTTCCACGCACCCCTGGACCTCGTCGACGGCGCGGCGCGGGTGTACGACCCAATCGTGCAGGGTGAGCAGGGCGTCGACCTGCACGGCTGCTTCCTGAAGGATTACGAACCCTCCCCCTGGTGACCGAGCACCCCATCCGGCGCGCCAGAGAGCATCAACACAGCCGAAGGACACTGGTACACGGGGATAATGGGGTTCGAAACGAATCCTGAACTGGAGGCACCACACATGGCGATCGCCGTTGTCCACCGAGACAGCCCCGAGGGCCGGGCGGCGATCGTCCACGCCGCCCGTGAGGCCGTGCATCGACACGAACAGCTCGTGGTTCTCTCCGTCGTCGACGAGGTTGCGGATGCGGACGCCGAATCGGATCGTTCCGCTCTGTGCGCCGAAGTCCAGGCCACGCTCGAGGGCAACGGTGTCGGCGAGGCCTCGTGGGAGTTGCGCACCGAGGCGGGCGATGGCGACCAGGTCAGTGCGCTGCACACCTTGGTGGACCGTAGTGGTGCCGACCTCCTCGTCGTAGGTACCCGACGCATGTCACCGATCGGCAAGTTCCTTCTCGAACGCTGGCTGCAACGGCTCCTCCTCGAGGTCGACATCCCGGTTCTCGTCGTCAAGGAAGAACTGCACGGTTCCGCCTGAACGTTCTTCCGGCGGCCGGGCCGGCGCCGCGCCTAGGATGACAGAGCGGGTCCCGGAACCAGGAGTACACCGATGGGGAGTGCAGCTTTCTACAGGGTGGTTGCCGACGCGACGGTCGTCGTGCACCTGGCCTTCATCCTGTATGTCGCCGCCGGAGGCTTCCTCGCCTGGCGGCTGCCGCGCACGATCGGCCTCCACGTCGCGGCCGTTGCCTGGGGTTTCACCGGACTGCTCGTAGGTATCGACTGCCCACTCACGCATCTCGAGAGCTGGGCCCGAGTGCAGGCCGGACAGGCTCCACTGCCGTCCTCCGGTTTCATCGACCACTACTTGACCGGAGTTCTGTACCCCGAGTCGGCTGCCGGCGTGATCCAGGTGTCGGTAGCCCTCGGCGTCGTCCTCTCCTGGGCCGGGTACGGCATTCTCCGTCTCCGGGCCCGCAGCACATTCGCGCACACCGCTTCCGGTCACGCCGGTTCGTAGCCCACGGAGCGGCTGGACGAGCTTGTAGTGTCGAGCCATGACAGACAGCGCACGTGAACTGGATCTGGTCGTCTACGGGGCTTCCGGCTTCGTCGGCAAACTTCTCGCCGACTATCTCGCCCGCACAGCGCCCGAAGACGTGCGAATCGGCCTTGCCGGACGCTCACAGGCCAAGCTCGAATCGGTGCGATCGTCGCTCGGCCCCCGCGCGGCACAGTGGCCGATCATCGTCGCGAACTCGGACGATCGGGCGTCGCTCGCCGCCTTGGCCGCCGGCACCAGAGTGGTCGCGACGACGGTGGGTCCCTACGCCAAGTACGGGCACGGCCTCGTCGCGGCATGCGCCGAGGCCGGCACCGACTACGTCGACCTCACGGGTGAGGTGCTGTTCGCCCGTGACAGCATCGACGCCAACCACGACAAAGCCCGGGAGACCGGCGCACGAATCGTGCACTCCTGTGGTTTCGACTCCATTCCGTCCGACATCGGAGTGCATGTACTCCACGAAGCCGTGCAGGCCGACGGGGCCGGCGAACTCACCGACACCACCTTGGTCGTCACCTCGCTCCGAGGCGGCGTGAGTGGAGGGACCATCGACTCCCTTCGGACCCAGGTCGACGTGTCGAAGAAGGATTCGGCGCTGCGCCGGCTCGCGGCGTCGCCCTATTCGCTCAGCCCGGACCGGTCTCAGGAACCCGATCTCGGGAAACAGTCCGATGTCAGCGTGGTCAACGGTAAGGACATCGCCCCCGAACTCGAGGGCTGGAAGGCGCCGTTCGTGATGGCGTCCTACAACACCCGCGTGGTGCGGCGCAGCAACGCCCTCCGGAAATGGGCGTACGGGCGGGAATTCAAGTATCGCGAGGTCATGAGCGTCGGCAAGTCTCCGGTCTCGCCTCTGATCGCCGGTGCCGTCGCCGTCGGTCTGGGCGGCTTGGTACTCGGCCTCAGCGTCCCGCCCACCCGCTACCTCCTCGACCGGGTTCTTCCCGCACCCGGCGAAGGTCCGAGCGAAGATGCGCAACGCAAAGGCCACTTCACGATCGACATCTATACGACCACCACGACGGGTGCCCGGTACACCGCTCGGGTGAAGGCCCAAGGCGATCCGGGGTACCGCGCCACCGCGGTCATGCTGGGTGAATCCGCGCTCGGCCTCGTTCTCGGCGGCGATGCCCTCCCCGCCGCGGCCGGTGTCCTCACTCCGGCGACGGCGCTCGGTGACGTCCTGGTCACCCGCCTCCGCGACGCGGGTCTGGAAATCTCGGCACGCAAGTTGTGACGGGCCGGGCGGGTCGACGTGACAGGCGTCGAACCGCCCCGCTAATCTCGAACGACGTGCGCGGGTAGTCCGCGCCTCCTCTCACGGCATACGGAGTGTCCATGAACGGCTCGAGCGCGATGGCAGGCCCCGCGGCCGTGCTCGCTCTCATGCCGTTCTGGCCGTCGCGCCGGGGTCATGCTTTCGATCAGGGATGTTGCTGACCGGCCTTCGGGCCGGTCTTTCGCTGCCCTGACGTTCGCTTCCCCCGCTCGGAGTCCCGATGTTCAAGCTCTTGATCTTCACGCTGGTCGGCGTGGGTGCCCAACTGGTAGACGGAGCGCTCGGGATGGCTTTCGGTGTGACGGCCACGACCCTGCTCGTCGTCAGTGGGGTCGGGCCGGCGCAGGCGAGCGCTGCCGTCCATTTCGCGGAAGTCGGCACGACCCTCGCTTCGGGTGCAGCGCATTGGCGATTCCGCAACATCGACTGGTCGCTCGTCCTGCGACTCGGCGTGCCCGGCGCTATCGGGTCCTTTTTCGGCGCCGTCGTCCTGTCCCGCTTGTCGACCGCAGCGGCGCTTCCGGTGACAGCCACCATTCTGCTGGCCATCGGAATCTATGTGCTGCTCCGGTTCTCGATCCGGCCGCCGGCAGTCGACGGCGCCCGAACGTCCCCTCATACGGCCGCTTTTCTTTCGCCGCTGGGTTTGTTCGGTGGATTCATCGACGCGAGTGGTGGCGGTGGCTGGGGTCCGATCACGTCGAGCACCCTGCTCTCCCGCGGCAAAACTGCACCGCGGACCGTCATCGGGTCTGTCAGCGCCTCGGAGTTCCTGGTGTCCGGTGCGGCCAGTGTCGGCTTCATCTTCGGCCTCGGTAGCGCCTTCTTCGACAACCTGCTGATCATCGCCGGATTGGCACTGGGCGGAGTCCTCGCTGCACCCCTGGCGGCGTGGCTGGTGAGTCGAGTCCCGGCGACTCTGCTCGGGACCGGTGTCGGGGGGATCATCGTGATCACCAACGCACAGAAGCTCTTTTCGACGTTCGACGTGAGCGGAGCGCTGTCGGCATTCGGCTATGTCGTGCTCGTCGGGTTGTGGGCGGGACTGCTGGTGGTCGCATGGCGCCGCTCGCGCCTCAGCGCAGCGGAGGCCGCGGGCGACTTGCAGCGTTTCGGCACCGGCCACGAGTTGTCCGCACTGCCGGAAACCCCGGTCTTCGAGCCTTCCACCGGCGGGAAGGTCTGAACGCATCCGGCAGGCCGGACGTCGTCGGCCCCACGCCTTTACTCCCAGGTAACATTGGTCGCGATTCATGGCACCCGTCCGGTGCTCCGATAGCGGAAGAGTGAGGCTATTCATGACTGAGCGTGTTCAGGTCGGCGGTCTTCAGGTCGCCAAGGTTCTCTACGACTTCGTCGGGAATGAAGCTCTTCCCGGAACCGGAGTCGATGTCGACGCCTTCTGGGCCGGCGCAGACAAGGTTGTTCACGACCTCGCCCCGAAGAACCGGGACCTCCTCGCGAAGCGTGACGAACTGCAGTCCCGCATCGACGGGTGGCACCGTGACCGCGCCGGCAAGCCCATCGACGCGGCGGAGTACAAGGAATTCCTCGAGGAGATCGGCTACCTGGTTCCCGCTCCGGAACCGTTCGAGGTCTCGACCGCGAACGTCGACACCGAGATCACGTCGACGGCCGGCCCGCAGCTGGTCGTGCCCATTCTGAACGCACGGTTCGCCCTCAACGCCTCGAACGCGCGGTGGGGATCGCTGTACGACGCCCTCTACGGCACCAACGCCATCTCCGAGGAAGGCGGCGCGGAGAAGGGCAGCGGGTACAACAAGGTCCGTGGCGACAAGGTGATTGCGTGGGCTCGCCAGTTCCTCGACACCGCGGCACCCCTGTCGTCCGGGTCGCACGCCGACTCCACCCGGTACTTCGTCGACGGCGCGGAGTTGAAGGTCGAACTCGACGGCGGGAACGTCGCGACTCTCGCGCAGCCGGAGAAGTTCGTCGGCTACCTCGGTGAGAAGGACTCCCCCACGAGCGTTCTGCTCCGCAACAACGGATTGCACGCCGAGATCCAGATCGACGCCGAGTCCCCGATCGGCAAGACCGACGCCGCCGGTGTCAAGGACGTCGTCCTCGAGTCCGCGGTCACCACGATCATGGACTTCGAAGACTCGGTTGCCGCGGTCGACGCGGACGACAAGGTGATCGGTTACCGGAACTGGCTCGGCCTCAACCGCGGCGACCTGGTCGAGGAGATCGCCAAGGGCGGAAAGTCCTTCACGCGCAAGCTGAATGCCGACCGCACCTACACCGCACCCGACGGCAGCGAACTCTCGCTGCACGGACGGTCGCTGCTGTTCGTGCGCAACGTCGGTCACTTGATGACCAACCCGGCAGTGCTCGACTCGGACGGCAACGAAGTGCCCGAGGGCATCCTCGACGCCCTCGTCACCAGCCTCTGCGCGGTCCACGGACTGTCCATCAGCGAGGCCAACGGCCCCCTCGACAACAGCCGGACCGGTTCCATCTACATCGTCAAGCCCAAGCAGCACGGTCCCGAGGAAGTCGCTTTCACCACCGAACTCTTCAGCCGTGTCGAGGAAGTCCTCGGGCTGCCCGCCAACACCCTCAAGGTGGGGATCATGGACGAGGAGCGCCGCACCACGGTCAACCTGGCCGCCTGCATCAAGGAGGCGTCGGAGCGGGTGGTGTTCATCAACACCGGATTCCTCGACCGCACCGGCGACGAAATTCACACCTCGATGGAGGCCGGACCGATGGTCCGCAAGGCCGAGATGAAGAAGCAGAAGTGGATCGCTGCCTACGAGGACTGGAACGTCGACACCGGTCTGGCCGCCGGACTGCAGGGTAAGGCCCAGATCGGCAAGGGCATGTGGGCGATGACCGAGTTGATGGCCGAGATGCTCGAGCAGAAGATCGGTCACCCACAGGCCGGCGCGAACACCGCATGGGTTCCGTCCCCCACCGGCGCTACCCTGCACGCCACCCATTACCACCAGGTCGACGTCTTCGCTGTTCAGGACGAACTGAAGGGCAAGCCCCGGGCCACCCTCGACGACATCCTGACCATTCCTCTCGCCCCGAGCACCGACTGGTCCGAGGCAGAGAAGAAGGAGGAACTGGACAACAACTGCCAGTCCATCCTCGGTTACGTCGTCCGCTGGATCACCGCCGGCGTCGGCTGCTCGAAAGTGCCCGACATCCACGACGTCGCCTTGATGGAGGACCGTGCCACGCTGCGGATCTCCAGCCAGCTCCTCGCGAACTGGCTGCGCCACGACATCGTCACCGAGGACGACGTGGTCGCCAGCCTCGAGCGGATGGCACCGGTTGTCGACCGCCAGAACGAGGCCGATGTGACGTACCGCCCGATGGCGCCGAACTTCGATGACAGCATCGCATTCCAGGCGGCGAAGGAACTGATCCTCGAAGGCGGCAAGCAGCCCAGCGGTTACACGGAACCGATCCTGCATCGCCGTCGTCGCGAGTACAAGGCCGCCAACGCCTGAGTACTGCGCACGGTCAGCGGCCCTCGTCATCATCTGGTGACGGGGGCCGCTTTTCCGGCTTCCGCTCCACGCTTCACTACACTGCGGGAGTCGACTTCGATCGACTCGACCGACAGGAGCAGGTAACCACGTGGGAAATCATCGCGGCGGAAAGGGCGCCAGGGGTATCAGTAAGGGACCCCTGATCGCGCTCGGCCTCGTCGTGGTGATCATCGTTGGGGTGTTCGGCTGGTTCCAGCTGGCTGACCGAATCGAAGATCAGGGTGCCGCAGCGGCCGGTGCGTGTGTCGAGGGTGGCAGTGTGCTCACTGTCGCAGCCGACCCGGACGTCGCGGCAGATATCCGGACTCTCGCGGACCGCTTCACCGCCACCTCCCCCGTCATCCGTGATCACTGCATCTCCGTCACCGTCACGTCGGTCGACTCCAGCGAGGTGCGCGATGCCCTGATCACAGGCCCGGACGGCGCGTGGGACGACAAGCTTCTCGGCCCGCGTCCTGCATTGTGGATTCCGTCCAGTTCACAATGGGTCCGTCAGGTGCCGCCCGCCATCGTCAACGGCGAGGCTCGCCCCCTTGCCGCGAGCCCCGTGGTGCTCGCCGTCCGAGCCGAGTTCGAGAACGCCCTGACCACCGCTGCCGTCGAGTGGAAAGATCTGCCGTCGCTGCAGACAGGGCGAGGGTCATTGGCGACCCTCGGGCTCTCCGAGTGGGGAAGCCTGGGATTGGCGCTACCCGTCGGATCCGGCTCCGGCAGTACAGAATTGGCGGTCGAAGCCGTCGCCGCCTCCGTTGCCGGCGATTCTGCCGGCCCAATCACCGCCGAGCAGGCCGGATCGGCCCAGGTCACCTCCGCGCTCACCGGGCTGGCGCTCGGGTATCAAGCACTGCCCGGCGCGAAGCCGGCAACGACGCGCGAGGCCCTCACCCTCCTCGCCGACGCGGACGACCCGTCCATGGAGGGCATTCACGCGGTACCGGTCACCGAACAGCAGGTCTACCGGGCGCTGCGCGAGGCCCCTGGCTCCGGGGTCACCACTTTCATGCCGAAGGGCGCGACCCCGGTAGCGGATCATCCGGCGGCCATCTTGTCGGGGCCCGCTGTCGACGAGACGCAGAGCCGGGCCGCTGCCCAGTTCACGGAGTTTCTTCGCGAGCCGGAGCAGGGTCAGGTGCTCGCTGATGCGGGCTTCAGGGTGGAGGGACTTGGCAGGCCGGATGACACAGCCTTGACGTTCCCCGGCTTCCCCACCACGCTGTTGCCCGCGGATTCCGCGGCCGCCGAAGCGATGATGGGGGTCATCCGCAATCCCGTGACCGAACGGACGTCGACAATTCTGCTCGACGTGTCGAGTTCGATGGGTGCCGGCGAGGGAGCCACCTCACGCTTGACGAATACGACTGCTGCTCTGGCGGCCCACGTCAGCCGCTCGCCGGACGCCTCGAGCCTGGGGTTGTGGGAATACAGCACCAACCTCGACGGAACCCGCCCGTACACGACGGTGGTTGCCACCGGCCCGCTCTCGGCCGGTGGTTTCATCGAGGGAAGCCGCAGGCAAGCCCTGGGTGCCCGGCTGGCGAAGGCCGTCCCGGCCGCCGGCACGGCCACCTACGCCTCGCTCGAGGCGGCGTACAAGAGCGCGGTTGCCGGATACACCCCGGGACGCACGAACTCGGTGCTACTCCTGACCGACGGTGCCAACGACGACGGTTCGCTCACCCGCGCCGATCTCCTGGCGTCCCTCGCAGCCGCGGGCGATCCATCGAAGCCTGTTCGCATCGACGTCGTGACCATCGGGCAGAACCCTGATCTCAATACCCTTCAGGCCGTCGCCGATCGCACCGGCGGATCGCTCGAAAAGGTCCCCTCCTCGGACGGTCCCGCTTTGGCCACTGCCCTCGGCAAGTTGTTGTCTTGACCCTTCCCGCACCGGAACATCACCTCGCAAGGACACCGCTGACGTCGTCGACGGGTGCGGCGGCACCGTGACAGAAAGCACCGCCATGTATCCGGAGATTCGACTCCCTCACCCGCTCGTACCCGTGTCACAGCGGGCCGCTTCCCCCGCGGACGTCCGATGACGCGGGTCGTTGTTTTCGGCGTCGTCCTCGCCCTGCTCACCTGGTGGCTTCACCGGCGGCTCGTGCGGGCCACGGGCCTGACCCGGCCATGGTCCGTCGTCGTCGATGTCGTCCTCGTCGTCCTGTGGGTTCTTGCCGTGATCGGCGCCGGCAGCGGTGAGGTATTCGACACCGGATGGGCGCGACCTCCCGGCTTCGTGGGATGGGTGTGGCTCGGAGCACTGCTGTATCTGGTGCTGGGCCTGCTCCTGGTTGCGATCGGTTCGCTGGTCGTTCGCGTTGTCGCGCGGTTGCGCCACAGGAGCGAGAGTGCCGAGCAGGTCGACCTGTCCCGGCGCCGCACCCTGCGCCTCGCGACGTCGGTTGTCGCGGTCGGCGCCGTCGTGGCCGCCGGATACGGGGTCGCCGAGGCCGCCCGCCCGAGGGTGGTACGCGTCCGTGTCCCGCTACGGCGCCTTCCTCCCGAATTCGAGGGTGTGCGCGTCGCCCTCGTGTCCGATCTCCACGTAGGTCCGGCACGAGGGGTGGGCTTCACTCGGGAGGTCGTGGATGTGATCAACGCTCAGGAACCCGACCTGGTGGCGATTGTGGGAGACCTGGTGGACGGAACGGTGTCCAAGGTCGCGCCCGACCTCGAACCCCTCGCGGATCTTCGCGCACCGATGGGGATTTTCGGTGTCAGCGGAAACCACGAGTTCTACGCCGACGACGGCGGCCGCTGGCTGGATGTCTGGGACCGTCTGGGCATCGCCACCCTCCGGAACCAACGTGTGGCTCTCCGCCGCGGCGACGCAACGATCGACATCGCGGGCATTCACGATTACTCGTCGCCGACGCCCTACGAGCCCGACCTGTCTGCAGCCCTCGCGGGACGTGACCCGTCGACGTTCGTGATGTTGCTCGCCCACGAACCGCGGCAGGCGCTGGAGGCCTCGGATCTGGGCGTGGACCTGCAGCTGTCGGGGCATACGCACGGCGGGCAGATGTGGCCGCTCCGCTATCTCGTGCCGCTGCAGCAACCTTCGGTGACGGGTCTGGATCGGATCGGGAAGACGGTTCTCTACACCACGCGCGGAGTCGGCGCCTGGGGCCCGCCCGTACGCGTCGCCGCACCGCCGGAGATCACGATCCTCGAACTGGCGCGCGCCGACTGACCCGATCCGGGCCCGCCCCGGGTGAGCAGGGCGGGCCCAGCCGTCAGGCCCCTTCGAATGCCGAGATCGGCGGGCAGGAGCATACGAGATTGCGGTCACCGTGCGCTCCGTCGATGCGACGCACGGCAGGCCACACCTTCGGCCGAGCCTTGCCGCGGGGGAAGACAGCGACCTCTCGCGTGTACGGGTGGTTCCACTCGGCAACGAGGCAGCCCGCCGTGTGCGGGGCTCCGCGCAGCGGATTGTCGTCGACCGGCCACTCGCCTGCCCCTACCCGGTCGATTTCGGCACGGATCGCGATCATCGCCTCACAGAAGGCGTCGATCTCCTCGAGGTTCTCACTCTCGGTGGGCTCGACCATCAGCGTCCCGGCTACCGGGAAGCTCATCGTCGGGGCGTGGAAACCGTAGTCAGCGAGACGCTTTGCCACATCGTCCACAGTGACACCGGTGTCCTTGGTGAGCGGACGCAGGTCGAGAATGCATTCGTGGGCCACCATTCCACCCTCGCCCGTGTAGAGGACGGGAAAGTACTCGTCGAGGCGGCGTGCGATGTAGTTGGCCGAGGCGATGGCCGTCAGGCTGGCCCGGCGCAGTCCGACCGCGCCCATCATCCGAATGTAGGCCCAGGTGATGGGCAGGATGGAGGCGCTTCCATAGGGTGCCGCAGAAATCGGTCCGGCAGTGCCAAGCTCCGGCGCCAGCGGGTGCCCGGGCAGGAACGGCGTCAGGTGGGAGCGCACGCCGATGGGTCCGACACCGGGGCCACCGCCGCCGTGCGGGATGCAGAACGTCTTGTGCAGGTTCAGGTGACTGACGTCGCCGCCGAACCGACCGGGTCGGGCCAGCCCGACGAGGGCGTTGAGGTTGGCGCCGTCCACGTAGACCTGGCCTCCGGCGTCGTGGACGGCAGCGCAGATGTCGGCGATCTCGTGCTCGTACACGCCGTGGGTGGATGGGTAGGTGATCATGATCGCGGCGAGGCGCTCGGCATGGTCCGCGATTTTCGCTCGCAGGTCGTCGAGGTCGACGTCACCGTTGGGTCGGCAGGCCACCACTTCCACGCGCATACCGGCCATGACGGCGGACGCCGCGTTGGTGCCGTGGGCGCTCGAGGGAATCAGGCAGGTGTCGCGGTGGTCGTCGCCGCGGCTCAGGTGATAGTTGCGGATCGCCAGGAGTCCCGCGTACTCGCCCTGACTGCCGGCATTCGGCTGCAGGCTGACCGCGTCGTAACCGGTCACGTCCACGAGCCAGTTCTCGAGGTCCTCGATGATGCGGAGAATCCCCGGCGCGTCGCCGGAGGGTGCGAACGGGTGCAGTCGCGCGAACGCCGGCCAGGTGATTGCTTCCATCTCGGCGGTCGCGTTGAGCTTCATGGTGCACGAGCCCAACGGGATCATGCTGCGGTCGAGTGCGATGTCCTTGTCCGATAACGCTCGCAGATACCGCAGCATCCCGGTTTCGGTGCGATACCGCGTGAAGGCCTCATGCTGGAGATAGTCGGAGCCGCGGCGCTGAGGGTGGGGCACCGCGGTGCCCGGTTCGACGCCGACCGCACCGGTACCGCCGAATGCCGCGAGAACGCTCTCGAGGTGTGCTGGGGTCGTCGCTTCGTCACAGGCGATGCCGACGTGATCGGCATCGACGAAGCGGAGGTTGATTCCCGACTCCTTGGCTTTCGCCACGACTGCCGACGCCTGCCCCTCGACGCGAACGAGGACGGTGTCGAAGAAGTGCTCGTGCACCACGGTCACCCCGGCCTTGCGGAGGGCGGCGGCGAGCGAGTGCGCAGCATTCGCGACGCGCTCCGCGATCGCCTTCAGGCCTTCCGCACCGTGATAGCTCGCGTACATGGCCGCGAGAACGGCAAGCAGCACCTGGGCGGTGCAGATGTTCGACGTGGCCTTTTCCCGGCGAATGTGCTGTTCACGGGTCTGCAAAGCCAGTCGATACGCCTTGTCTCCATCGGCGTCCACGGACACGCCGACGAGGCGGCCGGGTAGCTGGCGAGCATGCTTGGTGTGCACGGCAAGGTACCCGGCGTGCGGGCCGCCGAACCCCATGGGGACACCGAACCGCTGAGTGGTGCCGAAGCAGGCGTCCGCGCCGATGTCGCCGGGCGGCGTGATCAGGGTGAGGGCCAGGAGGTCGGCGCCGAGCGCGACGAGGGCGCCGCGCTCGTGAGCCTCGGCGATGACGTCGGTGTAGTCGACGACGCGGCCGGACGCTCCCGGCAGTTGAGCGAGGACACCGAAGAAGTCACCGTCGGGCAGCCCGGCAGACAAATCAGCGACGACGATGTCGATACCGAGAGGCTCGGCCCGGGTCTCGACCACGGCGAGGGTCTGCGGGTACAGATCGGCATCCACCACGAACCGCGGCGACTTGGACTTGTTCGCGCGCCGCAGGAGTGTCATGGCCTCAGCGGCTGCGGTCGCCTCGTCGAGCATTGACGAATTCGCGACCTCCATACCGGTGAGATCGGCCACCATCGTCTGAAAGTTCAGAAGAGCCTCGAGACGCCCTTGGCTGATCTCCGGCTGGTACGGGGTGTAGGCGGTGTACCACGCAGGATTCTCGATGATGTTCCGGAGCAGGACCGGAGGCGTCAGGGTGTCGTAGTACCCGAGTCCGATCATCGTGGTCGCCACGGTGTTCTGGGCGGCGAGTGCAGAAAGCTCGGCGAGAGCCTCGTGCTCGGACACCGGGGCAGGCAGAGCGTCGAGCCCGTCGGCCACACCATTCGTGACGCCGTCGAGAATGGCGGCTGGGACCGCCTTCGACGCCAGGTCGTCCAGCGATCCGGCACCCACGACGTCGAGGATGTGCGCGAGTTCCGCCGCGTTCGGGCCGACATGGCGGTCGGCGAATGTACGGCTTCCAGCGTCGATCACGACAACTCCCAAGCAGTTCGGAGGACCAGGACCCGCCCCGCGCAGCGGTGCGTCCCTCCCCCTCTGTCGCCTGCTCTTTTCGAGCGCCTGAGAGATTCGGTACCGGCGTCCAGGTGTGGACGGGCCCTTTCCCCGTGGGCGGGTGGGTGCTCCCACCGCTTTCCAGAGACGTCGGAGCCCGCACGGTCCTGTGTGCCTGAGAGATTGACGGGGAGGTGCTGCTCCTTCGGCGCCCGAGTCCTCCACACACGATTTTCTGTGCATGCAGTGCCCGGAACTCTCCCGCACGGCGTCGACGCACCGTCAGTCTATGTCACACCCGCGACCAGTTCACGCACGCCCATGTCATGCATTTCTGCGGCGGAACACGACCGGGCGCCACCGGCGCTTGTCTGCCCGACGGGAACTTAGCCCGTCTTACGGCTTGCGCGAGTCTTCCGCCGGGACGCGAGTTCGTCTTCGGGACTCTGCTCGAGTGCGCCACCATCGGCACGCTCCGCCGGGAAGTCCGCGATGGTGCCGGTCAGCTCACGCATGGCACCGCTCACAGCGATACCGAACACGCCCTGGCCACCCTGCAGTAAATCGACAACCTCTTCGGCGGACGTGCACTCGTAGACGGTGGTGCCGTCGGAGAAGAGTGTGATCTTGGCCAAGTCGCGCACCCCACGCTTACGCAGATGGTCGACGGCCACACGAATGTTCTGCAAGGATATTCCGGTATCGAGCAGGCGCTTGACGATCTTGAGAACGAGGATGTCTTTGAACGAGTACAGGCGCTGGCTCCCCGAGCCGGCCGCCCCACGGATGGACGGCACCACCAGTGACGTCCGCGCCCAGTAGTCGAGCTGCCGGTAGGTGATTCCGGCGATCTGGCAGGCGATGGGGACGCGGTATCCGACGAGGTCGTCAGGCACGGAATCGTCGGGGAAGAGGCCCGGCTGGATCTCTTCGGAGCTGAACTCTGGCTCGGCAACGTTGTCGCCGGGCGCAAGATTCAGCGGATTCTCCTGCGGCCGATCTCCCACTGACTACTCCCTCTCGCATGTTGCACTGAACCCGACGATCAGTGCGCCTGTGACACGCGTCGCCAGTAGCCGCGGCGCATGGACCACAGCACTCGGGCGGCGTAGTCGCCACCAGTGACACCGAGCACATCCATACCCTGAACCTACTCAGCGTACGCCCGATCGAATCTGCAAGGCAGAAAATCACTGCACCGAACGCTATGACTCCGAGCAGTCAGGGTCAACGCAACGCGCCGGAAGAACCTCAACCGTTACTGGGCAACAGGAGCCCTAGCCGTCGGTGGCCTTGAAGTCGTCCGGCGAGACGGATTCGAGGAACTCTTTGAACTTCTCGACCTCGTCTTCACGCTCGTCCGGCATGACGAGTCCCGCCTCCGACAGAACCGACTCTTCGGCGAAAATGGGGACTCCGATACGCAACGCGATGGCGATCGAGTCGGAAGGCCGAGCTGAGACACGCGTGTTCTGATCGAACACGAGATCGGCGTAGAACGTGCCTTCGCGGAGTTCGACGATGCGCACTTCTTTGAGGGTGCGGCCAAGGGCCTCGATCAAATTCTTGATCAGATCATGTGTGAGAGGCCGCGCAGGCTCGACACCCTGTTGTTCGAGTGCAATTGCGGTGGCCTCGGTCTGCCCGATCCAAATAGGGAGGTAACGGTCGCCGTCAGTTTCGCGCAGCAGCAGAACAGGCTGGCTCTGAGGCTGCTCGACACGAACTCCGATCACGTGCATTTCGCTCATCGCGTCTGCCTCCACCCTGCAATGGTCCGTACGCGGCACACCGTGCCTACCAGGATTCTATTCGATTCGTGTCCGCTGTCGACCGTACAGCCGTTCGAGCGCAGCGTCGTTGAGAAGTTCCCCGTCAGAGGCGTGCCTGGCAACAACTCACCGGTCCAGGGCACCGCGCACAGCAGACTTCACCAGACACGTATGCAGAGTCAGCGACAACGCCGCCAGTTCCCGCACCATTTCCTCGGCGCGGTCGCGGGCACCCGCGTCACGTCCCTTGGCCACCGGCCCGGCTATCTGGGCCACCAGCCCCGCCTCACGGTCGGCGGCGAGCTTGAATGCCCGCAGGTGCCGCACCTCGAGGCCGAACTCGGACATCGCCCGCGCTGTGCGTGCAAGCGTCACGGCATCCTCGTCGAAGAAGCCGGCCGGGCCGGGCACGACGAGACCTCCTCGGGTGAGCTCCACGAGGAATTTCTCGTCGATGCCTGCCCGGGAAATCAGGTCGTCGCGGCTGATCCGGACTTCCCGATCGGTGAGAAACTCCTCGGGTGACACCTCACCCGGAGCGACGGTGAGCGCCCGCGGCCGGCGCGGCGACGAGTCGCCTGCACCGACCGTGGCCACACCTCTGTCGATGGCCTCGAGCTGCTCTTTGATGACCTTCAGCGGCAGATACTGGTCTCGCTGCGCAGTGAGGACGTAGCGCAGACGTTCGCAGTCGGCGATCGAGAAGCGCCGATAACCCGACGGAGTCCGCTGGGGGCTGATGAGACCCTCGGCTTCGAGGAATCGGATCTTCGAGATCGTCACATCAGGGAAATCGGGCCGCAGTCGATCCAGCACCGAGCCGATCGACATTCCCGATTGCGCCTGCTGCTGCCGCACCGCGGTCATTGGCTACCCGCACCAGCTGACGTCTCACCGATCTGCGAACCACCCGCGGTGGTACGCGGACCCGTCAGGAACACCAGTCGGAACTTCCCGATCTGGACCTCGTCACCGTTGGCCAGCACTGCCGAGTCGACCGGTTCCCGGTTGACGTACGTGCCGTTGAGGCTTCCCACGTCGACGACCTGAAATTCGTCGTCCTCCTGGCGGAACTCCGCATGACGACGGCTGACCGTCACGTCGTCGAGGAAGATGTCGCTGTCGGGATGGCGCCCCGCAGAGGTCGTCGGCTGGTCGAGCAGGAAACGTGAACCCGCGTTGGGTCCACGCTTGACGACGAGCAGAGCGGAACCTGCTGGCAGTCCCTCCACACCCGACACCGGAGCCTCCGGCGCCTGGGTTGCCGAGGAGGTGTCGAGCTCGTTGAGGAAGTCCGCGCGGAAGACCGACGTCGTTTCCGCCGGGGACTCCCCATAAACCGCGTCATTGCCGTTCTCGCTCACCGTTTCTCCTCCTAGTTCGATCATCCAGCAAGATTCGCTGGACTACGCAATGCCACTCGGTTCTACATAATTCGATATTTGTGCACATTATCTTCCGTGCACTGCCACAACCACAGTCAAACTACGGACCTGCGCCCCGACACGGCACATGCGTTCACCTCGACCGTACCCTGCGCGCGCCGGTGCGTGTAGTAAGACAGGCCGCCAGCACATTACGAACCGGTAATACGCCGCCGGAACGACCCGTCGTGACCGAGACGCGGGCCGCCGGGTTCCCGAGGCGGCGGAACACCGCTTCCTCAGCCCGCCGAGATCAGCCTGCGGTGATGTCCGCATAGGCTGCCGCATCCAACATCTCCGCGAGGGCGGCGTCGAGCGTCGCCTCGTCGTCGACCCCGAGATCGACGAGCCAGCCCTGCGCGTACGGCGCCGAGTTCACGAGTTCCGGGTTACCGTCCAGATCAGCATTTGCGGCAACGACTTTCGCCGTGAGGGGCGCGAAGATGTCGGACACACTCTTGGTGGATTCCACTTCGCCGAGCGATTCGCCCGCAGTCACCTCCTCGTCGACAGCGGGCAGCTGGACGAACACCACGTCACCGAGCTGGGACTGCGCGAAATCGGTGATGCCGATCCGTACCGTCGTGGCTCCGGTCCGCTCGACCCACTCGTGTTCGGCTGTGTACCGACGATCGGCGGGAATTTCGAGCTCACTCACAGTGGCGTCCTTTCGATGGCAATCCGCGGGCGGATGCGAAGATCAATTTCCGGGCTGAGCGTATTGGCGAGGTTTCGACTCCCGCAAGGCGGAGATCGTGACCTGCTGTGATTGTTCGATCTCGAGCTGTCCACCGCTGCGCGCGACGGTGTCGACCACCCCGCCGGGAATGTTGAGAGCGGCCGCGAGGGTGGGCGGATCCCCGATCGCGACAACGCTGTACGGCGCGGTCACGCGCTGACCGTCCACCGACAGATCGCCTGCAGACCCCGACACCCAGGAGTCGACGCCGATCCGGATGGGAGCACCCTGCGCGCCTTGCAGTGAGATGGCCTCGGCACCCGCCGCCCGCAACTCCTGCACGAGGTCGAGGAGCACTTCGGAGCCCACCCCTCTCCCCGGGTCGGTGATGCTCATCGTCACCCCAGGCCCCGTGGCCGGTGCGCTCCCCACTTGGATCGACAACGCGGTCAGGCGTGCACGTGCCTCATCGAGGGCGGCACCCGAGCTACCACTTCGCCGTAAAGTGTCCAACGTCTGCTCGAGGGAAGCGATCTCCTGCCGCAGGGCAGCCTCCCGCTGGTTCAGCGTATCGAGCACGACCAGGAGGTCCGCCGGGCTCGCGGAGTCGAGCGTGTCACCGGAGCCGGTGTTCTTCACCTGAGTCACAATCGCGATTCCCAGGCCACCGAGAAGAAGTGCGGCCAGCACGGCGAAGACGACATGAGATCGGCGCGAAGCCGATTCGTCCTGGTGGAGTTCGTGTCTGCCCTCGTGACCGCTCATTGCCCGATCACGCCCCGAAGAGGCGACGGCGGAGAGCCGCCGCGTTGCCGAAGATCCGGATACCGAGGACCACGACGATCGCGGTCGACAACTGGGTGCCCACTCCCAGTTGATCCCCCAGCCACACGATCAGCGCGGCCACCAGAACGTTGAACACGAACGAGACGACGAACACCTTCGAATCGAAGATCTCGTCCAGGTAGGCACGCAGTCCGCCGAACACGGCGTCGAGCGCCGCCACCACGGCGATCGGCAGGTAGGGCTGCACGGCATCGGGCACCTGAGGGCTGAACACCACTCCGAGCAAGATGCCCACCACCAGCGCGAGGACGCCGTACACCGCCGATCCACCCTTGAGCACTGCCTTCATCCGAGCACTGCCTTCATCCGAGCACTGCCTTCATCCGAGCGCCGCCTCCATGTCACTAGCCCTCTCATCGAGTTCCTGCCACCTGCGCCGAGCGCACCTCGCGGGCCGGGGCCGCAGGAAGGTCGAGCTCGTCTGCTTCGGCCACCGAGAAGCCGATGCCGTACAGCTGAGCGATACTCGACATCCGCAGATACGCATCGCTCACCACGAAACCCGTCTGCATCGGCCTCTGCGGTCCGATCGCAGACACCACGTATGGCGAGAACACGGGCTGATTGTCGACGAGCATCGCGCCGCCCGCCTGCCGGATCGTCACGGTAGGGCCGATCCGTACGTCACCGACCGCCACGGCCTCGGCTCCGCTGGCCCACAACGAGTTGACGACTGATTGGAGGTCGCGGTCGAGCACGACAGCCTTTCCGCCCACCGAGCGCTGCGACGAGTCGGACAGGTTGGGCCGAGCCGCGGGATCGGTCAGTGTCACGGTGAGTCCTGGACCGCGGACGGCCTCGACCGCGGCGTCACCCTCGAGGGCGCGCAGCTCCGCGAGGACGGCGGATCCGCGGGCATCACCCGCCAAGGCTGCGGCGCGGGCGTCGTCCGTGCGCACGGACAAGCCGTCGCGGGTGTCCTCGAGACTCCCGACACGGGCTTCGGCGTCGTGTACCTTGCCGAGCAGTTCTGCCCGGACCTGTTCGGTACCCGGCAGGCGTTCGGTGGCCTGGCGGTACGCCACCGCGAGCACCAGGCCGATCAGCAGCGCACCGAGCGAAATCCATACCCGGTTTCCCCACCGGGTCTGCCGCGCATGGCCGTGTTCGCGATCCTCGGCGGCGCCCTCGTAGCCGGGGTCCAGGTGATCGTTCATCAGGGACCGGAGAAGGGACGGCACCGGATTTCGGCGGACGCCTGCGTCGATCCGTTTCATCAGCGGACCTCACGGTCGTCGCCACCCGGCGCTCGCACGGGAACGGTACGTGCCACGACGAGCGCGTTGGTGATGTACAGCAGACCGGTCCAGAGGTACAACGCTGTGCCCCAGATGAGGAGAGCGGCACCCGCAGGCTGCGCTAGCGGGGCGAGGTCCCAGTCGACCTGCGCGGCGAGGATCATCGGCAGCGCGAACATGAGCAGGAAGGTTGCACCCTTACCCAGATACATCACTTCGGGTGGGGGCAGTCCGCGGCGCCGGTAGATGAGCAGGGTCAGCGCCAGAACGGCGTCACGCCCGATGAGGATGGCGGCCACCCACCAGGGAATGAACCCGCGCACCACGAAAGTCACCAAGGTGGTCACGACGTAGAGGCGGTCGACGAAGGGGTCGAGGAGCGCACCCAGCTTCGAGGACTGGTTCAGTACCCGCGCCAGCTTGCCATCGAGCCAGTCGGTGAATCCACTGATCATGAGGATGGCCAGCGCCCACCCGTCGGCGTGGGTGACGAGCAAGAGATAGACGAACAGCGGCACGCCGATCAAGCGGATGACACTGAGGACGTTGGGCACGGTCACGATGCGGTCCGACCGCACGATGTCCCGGTCCACCGAATCCACCACAGTCTCCCCAGCCCTCGATTGCGCAGTGTCGCGCGCTGCTACTCGCAACGCTCTCGCCACTCTTCCACAACGGGTCCGGGCTTCAGGCGACCGTGGGCCACCTCAGCCACGTGTCACTCGTCGATGTGCGAACCGAGTCCGATCATCGCGGCGCTGGGACGCGGGCAACACAGTCCGCGGTCAGACTTCCCAGATACAGCCACCCCTCATGCTCCCGGACACCGGTGACGGGTGAGTAGCTTCCTTTACCACCGCGCAGACTGTGCACGATCGTGCCGTTCGAGTCGAGGGCGATCACCCAGCCGGCACGCTGCGGCGCGGGCTGCACCGCTTCGGGCAGATTTGCTGCCACAATCCGTAACGTCGGATACGGCGCGAGCATGTCGAGCACCCTCATGCGCGGACTGTAGAGCGCCACCCAGAACAAACCGGCCGACGTGTGCGACGTCATGTTGTCGGGAATGCCGGGGAGGTTCTCCGCCCATACCGACACGCTCCCCCGAGACGGGCCAGTGAGGTCGACGCGAGAAATTCGATAGGCCCCGGTCTCGGCGACCAGGACGAAGGATTCATCTGCCGCCAATCCGACGCCGTTGGCGAACTGCAAACCCTCTGCGAGGAGATCGGTCTCCCCCGTCTTCGGGTCCAACCGGAGCAGTCGGCCGGTCCCCCGGTGCTCGAGAAGATCGTACCGATGATCATCGATGGTGAAGCGGGCCGACGAGTCGGTGAAGTACACGATCCCGTCACGGCCGACGGCAGAGTTGTTACACGCCAGGATCGGTCGCCCCACAGCGGATTCGGCCAGCACCTCGACGCGCCCCCTGTCATCTACCCGCAGGACCCCCCGCGCGGCATCACACACGAGAAATCGGCCGTCGTCCAGCACCTCGATCCCGAGTGGGCGCCCGCCGGTGTCGGCGATCAGGATAGCCTTCCCGTGGATATCGAACCGCCAGATCCGACCGTCGTTGCCCCCGGTGATCACCCGTCCCTCGGCATCGACGGCAACGTCTTCCGGACCTTCACCGGACGGCAGCTGCCATCGCTCGGCATTCTCGAGCAATCGGTTGGGCGCGAGAAGACCTGTGGGAGTGGGCGGTGCGGGAGCATGCCAGACGACAGGGTCGACGCCTGTGCGGTCGAACTTGCGAGCCACGGACTCGAAGATGGTCACAGGGTGTGACCCTAGTCGCGGCGACCCCGCCGTGATTCGGCTAACGCCAAGCGAAGACCGGTTGGTCGAACCCGTCGATGCGGGTGTGGCGGCCGTGGAGCGCGACTTCCCGAAATTGGTACACCACGGCGCCGGTCGGCGCGTGTACCAGGTGTCGCCGGAACGGCCATTGGATCACCGGCTTCGACGATTCGGGGATGTCGACGAACCGCGGCTCGGTGTCGATTTCGGGAAGTCCCACCGCGAAGACTTCCGCCACCTCCTCGAGATGGGGAACGAGAGTAGTGATCGATCGATCCGACCACACAACGAAGGGGGTGATGACGTAACCGGAGCGGGTGACGTAGTCATCGAGGCGGCCGAGAACCGCGGACGGCTCCACATCGAGACCGAGCTCTTCGTGCAATTCACGGCGCGCCGCGTCCGCCCCGGTCTCCCCTGCATCCACGCCGCCCCCGGGCAACGCGAACTGGCCCGGGTGCGCTCGCATCTTGGTCGGGCGCATGGTGAGTGGAATGGCCTGCCCGCCCGATCCGTCGCTCATCACGGCGATCACGACTGCCGCCGATCGACGATGGGTCGGATCGACTATCCGCGGTTCGAAGTGTGCGAGCGCGTCGGCGAGGTGGTTTCTATCGAGGACGGGCGCATCAACCATCACCCGACACTATCCGCCCCTGCGCGTGATTTCCTGCCGTGTGAATCTCTCGGTACGTCCCGCTGTCGGCCGGCACACAGGAGAATCACTTCTCCGCGGCCGCCTTGATTCGCCGAGCGAAGTTCGGCGCGTCCTTGCGTGCAGCGCGGAGCGCGAGAGGAGCGATCAACTTGCCGATTCCGTGGCCTTCCAGCTCGTTGTAGATGGTGACTCTCGTGCCGGCTCCGGCCGGCTCGAGGTCGTAGCCGCCTTCCTTCGCCGTCACGATGTTCTTGGACCGTTCGGTCCACCGTATCTTTTTCGGTGCCTCGAATTCGGTCAGCTCGAATTCCCGCGTGGTGGTCATTCCGGCATCCTTCACGGTGCTGACGAACACGGTCCCGACTCCGGGTGGTCCGTCGGTGGACTTCGTGATCTTCTGCACACGGGGACTGAAATCCGGGTCGTTGACGCCTGCCGCGAGATAGGCGAACACGTACTCGATGGGGCGGTCGATCACCACGGTGCCTTCGAATCTTCCCGACATGTGCGCCTCCGTTTCGCTGACATCCCGGAACTGACGGTACTCGCGGGACCGTCGAGCAGTCATGAAGTCGTGACATCTCCTCGGTTCCGTTCCCGGACGACGCTGTGTTTGACTGAAATGAGCTCACAGTGATGCGAAGGGCTGACGGCCATGCGGAAAGCGCAGCAGCACGGTGTACGCCTGTTTCTCGTGGCGGTTCTCGCCGTCCTGGCCTTGTGCGGGGTGAGTGCCGCCGGCGCCGCTGTACCGCCGGCCGTCGTTGCAAAAGTCGTCGCTCCGGAGATCGCACCCTCGAGCGGTGCGGTCGTCGGCGTCGCGCAACCGATCATCATCCGGTTCCGATCGCCTGTTGCAGACCGCGCGAGCGCCGAACGCGCCGTCGCGATCTCACCGTCGACGCCTGTGACCGGACAGTATTCGTGGATCGATGACAGCGAACTGCGGTGGAGCCCGGTCGCTTTCTGGCCGGCGCACACCGCGGTCGCCGTCGAATTCGCGGGATCGAAGACCCAGTTCCAGGTCGGCGACGCGCTGGTCGCCGTAGCGAACACTACGACACACCAGTTCACCGTGAGCATCAACGACCGCGTAGTGCACACCATGCCGGCGTCGTTTGGTAAACCCGGCTACGAAACGCCGCTCGGCACGTTCCCCGTCCTCGAGAAGTTCCGCGACATGGTGATGGACTCGTCGACGTACGGCGTCCCGATCGACTCCCCGGAGGGATACCGGCTCTACGTGGAGTACGCCACCCGCATCACCTGGGGCGGGATCTTCATCCACGGCGCGCCGTGGTCGGTCGCCTCGCAGGGGCGCGAGAACGTCAGTCACGGCTGTATCAATCTCAGCATCGAGAATGCGCGATGGTTCTACGACCACGCCAAGATCGGTGACCCCGTCATCGTCACGAACTGACGCCAGAGCGCTTCCTCGGCCCTCGCCTTCCCGCCATCGGTGTCCGCGAGTCTCGCGTGAGGGAGCAAGGCCAGAAACGACAATGACCTGGCGGACATGTTCGTCCACCAGGTCATGTGCGGTCGGGCTGACAGGATTTGAACCTGCGACCACTTGACCCCCAGTCAAGTGCGCTACCAAGCTGCGCCACAGCCCGTCCACACCCTCGTTCAGGTGCTCGATGAGATTACATCAGTGGCAGTCCTGAACGCTAATCGCCTGGTCAGGGCAATTCTCTCGAGCTACCGTCCGCGTCGGTCCCGCTTCTCGCGGACACGAACCGAGATCCGGACGGGGCTGCCGTCGAAGTTGAACTCCTCACGCAGGCGCCGCTCGAGGAATCGCCGGTACCCGGCCTCGAGGAAGCCGGTAGTGAACAGTACGAAGGTCGGCGGCCGCGTTCCGGCCTGGGTGGCGAACATCACCCGTGGGAGACGTCCACCACGCATCGGCGGCGGGGTGGCAGCCACGACTTCCTTCAGCCAGTTGTTGAGCCGGCCGGTCGGAATGCGCTTGTCCCAGGACTCGAGCGCCGTGTCCAGCGCGGGTACCAACTTCTGTACCGCCCGACCCGTGTGCGCCGAGATGTTGACCCGCTGGGCCCACGGCACCCGGACCAGGTCCCGGTCGACTTCCCGATCGAGCTGAAGGCGGCGATCCTCGTCGACGAGATCCCACTTGTTGAAGGCGATCACGAGCGCGCGACCCGCATCGGCCACCATGCTGAGCACGCGCAGGTCCTGCTCCGAGATCGGCTCGGACGCATCGATGAGCAGAATCGCCACCTCGGCGGCCTCGATGGCGCTCTTCGTGCGTAGGGACGCGTAGAACTCGGCGCCGCTGGCGTGACTGACGCGCTTGCGCAAGCCTGCCGTGTCGACGAAACGCCACGGCCGGCCACCGAGCTCGACGATCGAGTCGACCGGGTCGACGGTAGTGCCCGCGACGTTGTGGACGACGGAACGCTCGTCACCCGACAGCTTGTTCAGCAGACTCGACTTACCGACGTTCGGTTTCCCGACCAGAGCGACACGCCTCGGACCGCCACCCGGGATGCCTTCGCGAGGGGTTTCGGGCAGCGCGGCGAGAACCTCGTCCAGGAGGTCGCCGGTACCGCGGCCGTGTGTCGCACTCACCGAGTGCGGTTGCCCGAGGCCCAGCGACCACAGGGCCGCAACCTCGGATTCAGTGCGCCCGTCGTCAACCTTGTTCGCTACCAGCAAGACTGGAGTTTTGGAGCGGCGCAGGACCTTGGCGACGGCCTCATCGGTGGCGGTAGCGCCGACAACGGCGTCGACCACGAGGAGAATCGCATCCGCGGTCTGCATCGCCAGTTCCGCCTGCCGCGCCACGGACTGCTGGAGACCCTTCGCGTCGGGCTCCCAACCACCGGTGTCCTGTACCAGGAATCGGCGACCGCTCCAGTTGGCCTCATAGGACACGCGGTCGCGGGTCACACCGGGAATGTCCTCGACGACCGCCTCGCGACGACCGATGATGCGGTTGACCAGCGTGGATTTACCCACGTTCGGACGGCCTACCACCGCAACGGTAGGTACGGGAATATGGGCTTCGCCGTCGGTTCCGTCCTCCAGATCGACGACTTCCCAGTCGGACTCTTCGCTCCACGTTCCGTCGCCCGCGAATTCAGTTGTGAATTGTTCGGTCACTGCACTGCTCCAGTTCTCTCGCTTACCACCAGCAGCAACCTGCCGATCACGTCGTCGATTCCGAGTTCGCTGGTGTCGACCAGCACAGAATCGTCGGCCGGCCGCAGCGGCGACACGGCGCGTGTGGAGTCGAGGTGGTCGCGGCGCTCGACGTCGGCGAGGACCGCGGCGTAATCGTCACCTCGCCCCTCCGCGAGATTCTGCGCGTTCCTGCGCTGAGCGCGGGCGGCCGACGAAGCGGTGAGAAAAATCTTTACGTCGGCGTCAGGCAGGACGACCGTCCCGATGTCCCGCCCTTCCACGACGATCCGGTCCGCCTCCGCTGTCAGACGACGCTGCGCCTCGACGAGGCGAGCGCGAACGGCAGGGACGGCAGAGACCGCAGAGACCGCTTTGGTGACCGCGTCACCTCGAATCTCCTGGGCGACGTCCTCACCGTCGAGCAGAACCTGCTCACGGGTGGGGTCGGTGCCGATCGACCAGGGCAGACCGGCGGTGGCGTCGGCAATCGCGTCGGGATCACCGAGGTCCACTCCCTTGCGAAGTACGTGCAAGGTAGCGATCCGGTACATGGCACCGGTGTCGAGGTAGCGGGCTCCGAGCTCCTGCGCCAGCTGCCGAGACACACTCGACTTGCCGGTTCCGGACGGCCCGTCCATGGCGACGACAAGCGAGGCGGCGCTCACAGACCCACCGCCCCGTACAGGCCGCCGACCTCGCCGCGGCCGAGGACTCGCAGCGTTCCCGGGCGCTGTTCACCCAGGGCCACGGGACCGATGTCCGTCCGAACGAGCCGGATCACCGGATGCCCGACTGCGTCGAACAGTCGGCGCACGATGTGCTTGCGGCCTTCATGGAGCGTGACCCGAACCAGAGACTTGCCCTCATTGATGTCGAGGAGGGTGAAGGTGTCGACTTTCGCCGGCCCGTCATCGAGTTCGACGCCCTCTTTGAGCTTCTTCCCGACACCGCGCTCGAGTGCACCGGACACGGTCGCCAGATACGTCTTCGACACCTCGAACGACGGGTGCATGAGCCGATGGGCCAGATCCCCGTCGTTGGTCAGCAGCAGCAGACCCTCGGTGTCGGCGTCGAGGCGGCCCACGTGGAACAGCCGCTGACCGGCCGCGACCCTTTCGGAGACGATGTCACCCACGCACGGACGACCGAGGTCGTCGGACATGGTCGACTGCCACCCGCGAGGCTTGTTCAGCGCGAGATGGACCAGATCCTTCTGGACGACGACACGTACACCGTCCACGCGAACGACAGCGTTTTCGGGGTCGATCCGCAATCCCTGCTCGATCACGATGCGACCGTCGACCTCGACCCGGCCCCGGGAGATCAGTTCTTCGGCGGCGCGACGTGACGCGACTCCGGCCTGGGCGAGCACCTTCTGCAACCGCACACCGTCGCCCTGTGGGGGCCCGACGGGCCTTTCGGCGTCTGCATGCTGGTGCCGGGCGGGCTTGGCATTGCTGACCTTGGGCGCCTGAGTTTGCGCGCGCTGGGGTTTGGCCGACTTCGGCTTGCCCCGCTTGTTCGTGGCGACCGGGGCTTCCGGCCTGCCGGTTCGAGTCTTCGCGGCGTCCGGCCTACCTGAGTGGCCCTTCGCGGCGTCCGGCCGACCTGTTCGGGTCTTTGCGGCCTCCGGCCGACCTGTCCGGGTCTTTGCGGCCTCCGGCCGACCTGGACGCTGGCCGGTGTCCGACCGGCCCGACCTGTGGCCGGTCTCCGTCTTGTCGGTGCGATGCTTGTTGTTGCGATCCGGTGTGCCATCTCGGCGAGCGGGTTTCTTCACTTTTTTCTACGATCCCTGTCAGTCTTCGGTGTCGAGCCCGGTGTCCAACTTGTCCGTGGACGCCGTAGCTTTATTCATTCTCGCAAATCGTGGGTCAGATTCCAGACTGTCGCTGATGTCGTCTATCAGGTCCACGTCCGGCAGCAACGGGGCCAGGGCGGGCAGATCGGCCAGAGAGGCCAAGCCGAGCCGTTCCAGGAAGAGCTCCGTCGTCGAGTACTGCGTGGCGTTGGTATCGGGATCGACCCCGGCTTCGGCGATCAATCCACGAGCGAGAAGCGTGCGCACCACACCATCCACGTTGACGCCGCGCACCGCACTGATCCGTGCGCGGGTCAACGGTTGACGGTATGCCACGACAGCAAGAGTCTCCAAAGCAGCCCTCGTCAGCTTGGAGCGTGCCCCGTCCAGCAGCAGGCGCTCCACGTAGGGCGCGTAGACGGTGCGGGTATAGAGACGCCAACCGTCACCGGCATATCGGAGGTCCATGCCACTACTGCGGGCGGTGAGCTCGGCGGACATCCGGTTGAGGGTCTCGGTGATGCGTTTCACAGAAGCCCCGGTCACGGAGGACAGCAGATCGTCCCCGGCAGGCGAATCGACGATCAACAGCAGCGACTCCAGAACGGCCTCGAGCTCGGCGTCCGACAGTTCGTCGTCACCGCCGAGCGAAGCCGGCTCAACGTCACCGCCGAGCGAAGCCGGCTCAACGTCACCGCCGAGCGAAGCCGGCTCAACGTCACCGCCGAGCGAAGCCGGCTCGTCGACACCGCCGGAGGCATGGGGCTCGTGGGGCTCGTCGTGCGGGGCCGAGCTCATCCGTAATCCTCCTCGGTCACCGGGAGACGGACGTCGCCCCCGGTCCAGCTCACAAACAATTCACCGAGAGGCTCGGGTTGCTCGAACAGCACCGATTGCTCGCGGTACAGCTCGAGCAGCGCGAGAAATCGTGCCACGATCTCGACTGTTACCTCGCATTCCGACACCAGTTCACCGAAGCTCGCCCATTGATTCGCGCCACGTCCGCGAAGCAGTTCCAGTATCCGGGCGGCCTGCTCCGGCACCGACACCGCATGCATGTCGTGCAGGTGGTCGAGTCCCACGGTCGGAGTCGGGCGGGGGGTGAACACGGTTGCGGCGATCTCGGCGAACCGCTGCGGGTCGACACCGAGCAGCACCTCGGGAAGCAGGCTTGTGAACTGGTCTTCGAGCGCCACCGATCGCGGATATCGCCGAAGCGCCGCGGCTTCGAGTTCGCCGAACAGCTGGGCCGCCTGCTTGTACGCGCGATATTGGAGCAGTCGGGCAAACAGCAGGTCGCGGGCCTCGAGCAGGGCCAGATCCTCGGCGTCCTCCACCTGTCCGGCCGGCAGAAGTCGCGCCGCCTTGAGGTCGAGAAGTGTTGCGGCGACCACCAGGAACTCGGTGGTCTGGTCGAGGCCCATCTCCACACCGAGTTCGCGGGTGTAAACGATGAAGTCGTCGGTCACCTGATGGAGCGCGACTTCCGTTACGTCGAGCTCACGCTGGTTGATGAGCGTGAGCAGCAGGTCGAACGGTCCCTCGAAGTTCCGCAGCGTCACCCGGAAGCCGGCCTTGACGGCGGAGGCCTGCTGATCGTTCGACTCGGCCGGCACCGATACTGCGCCGGGATTCTCGGTAGGCGATGGAGCCACGACGTCCTGGGTGTTCACCACTTACCGGCCGGAACGGTGGATGACCTCACGGGCCAACGCGCGGTACGCCTCGGCACCGGGCGACTTCGGCGCCCAGGTGGTGATCGGCTCACCGGCCACAGAGGTCTCCGGGAATCGCACAGTCCGGTTGATCACCGTGTCATACACCACCTCGCCGAACACCTCGACCACCCTGGCCATCACCTCGCGGGCGTGGAGCGTGCGGGCGTCGAACATGGTCACCACGATCCCGGCGAGTTCGAGCTTCGGGTTCAGTCGGTCGTGCACCTTTTCGACGGTGTCGTTGAGCAGTGCCAGTCCACGCAGGCTGAAGTATTCGCATTCCATCGGAATGATCACCGAGTCCGCGCAGGCGAGAGCGTTGACGGTGAGCAGCCCGAGGGACGGCTGGCAATCGATCAGGACGTAGTCGTACCGGTCCAGCACGGGATGCAGCACCCGGCCCAGGGTCTGTTCCCGTCCGACCTCGGTGACGAGCTGAATCTCCGCGGCGGAGAGGTCGATGTTGCTCGGCAACAGGTCGAGATTTTCGACGCGTGTCCGCATCAGCACGTCGTCGATCGACACGCGGGGTTCGACGAGCAGGTTGTGCACGGTGAGGTCGAGGTCGTGGTGCGCGACCCCCAGGCCGGCAGACAGCGCGCCCTGCGGGTCGAGATCGACGAGCAGGACCCGACGGCCGTACTCGGCGAGGGACGCCCCCAGGTTGATCGTGGACGTCGTCTTCCCGACCCCACCTTTCTGGTTGCACATCGCGACGATCCTCGCGGGACCGTGGGATGGCAGCGGCGTGGGTTCCGGCACCGCACGGGTCGGTCTCCCCGTGGGGCCGAGCTCACCCGATTCGACGACGGTGTCGTCGAACAGGGCTGCGGGGTCGGTCTGTCGCATGTCGAACATGTCGCCCTCCGATTGCGAGTGCCCTGACTCCGCTGCTGGCGGCTGCGGTGTCACCACGGTCCGATGATCCCCTGTTCTCTCGATGCTCGCTGTCGATCACACATCGTTATACGAACGCTACCGCTTCGTACCGTGAATATTCCCCTCGACACGCGTTCGCCTACCGCGCCCGAGGGTGCGCGTGGGCCCACACTTCACGCAGCGCACCAACCGTGACCAGGGTATATATCTGCGTGGTCGTGACGGAGGCGTGTCCGAGCAACTCTTGGACGACGCGCACGTCGGCGCCCCCGTCCAACAGGTGAGTGGCGAACGAGTGCCGCAGCGTGTGCGGCGAGACCGCTACCGTGATCCCGGCAGCCTCCGCCGCAGTCTGCAACACCTTCCAAGCGCTCTGCCGTGACAGTCGACCACCGCGGACATTGAGGAAGAGTGCGGGCGTGCCCCGCGACATCAGCGCCGGCCGGCCGCGGACGAGGTAGGCGTCAAGGGCTTCGACCGCGGGCCTGCCCACGGGGACCACCCGGTGCTTTCCGCCCTTGCCCCGGAGCAGGACGGAGCGGTTCTCGGTGTCGATGTCGTCTACATCGAGGCCGACCGCTTCGGAGATGCGGGCCCCCGTGGAATACAGCAACTCGAGAAGAGCGCGGTCGCGTACCGCCCGGGGACCGTCAGCGGGCCCTCCGCCGCCGACGGCCTCGAGTAGCGACAGCACCTCGCGGACGGGCAACGATTTGGGAAGCCGGGTGGCCGGCGAGGGTGGTCGGACTACCCGAGCCACGTCCACCGCCGCCATCCCCTCAGCGGTGGCAAAACGGTGAAACCCGCGCACCGCGATCAACGCGCGGGCGGCCGAACTCGCGGCCAGCGCCGGCAGGCCGCGCTCGGGGTCACCGCTGCGCAGCGCGACGACGAATTCACTGACATCCTGCTCGCGGACCCGTCCGATGTCCGTGATCCCTCGATCGGCGAGGAATTGTGTGTACCGCGACAGGTCACGCCGATACGACGAGATGGTGTTGCGGGCAGCACCGCGTTCGACTGCCAGGTGATCGAGGTACGTCTCGACCTGCCGCGCGATCACCGGATCATTCTCCCGCGGCTTCGACCCCGGCACGTGAGCGTTTTCTCTCACTGAAACTCGCCGGACGATCGACCCACGGTGCATCCCGGTCGCGTAGTGGCGTGTCGGGTCGCGACTTGATTGCGGCCAACGACATGATCCCGGAAACCGCGGTGGCGTTGACGATCTCACCGCGCAGGACCATCGCCACCGCCTCGTCGAGCGGGAACCGCTCTATCTCGAGGTCGGCCTCTTCGTGCTCCGGTTCGGGCCGGTGGACGGTGTAGAGGTCCTCCGCGAGGAACACCCGCACCGACTCGTCGGTGAAGCCGGGCGAGACAGCCACATCCACGAGGACCTCCCACTGTTTCGCCCCGAGTCCTGTTTCCTCGGCCAGCTCCCGCTTCGCAGCCTCGAGCGGGTCCTCGTCAGGTTCGTCGAGGAGGCCCGCCGGAATCTCCCACAGCCGGCGGCCCACCGGGTGCCGGTACTGGTGGATGAGGACGAGCCGGTTCTCGTCGTCGAGCACCACGACGGCAACTGCGCCGTGATGCTCGACGACCTCTCGTTCGGCTATCCGCCCATTCGGCATCGCCACCTCGTCCAGACGCAATGCCAGGATGGCCCCGCTGTAGACGACGCGCGAGTCGAGAATGTCGAATTCGTGCCGATCGGTGTCGGTCATGCGCTGGCTCTACTTATCCGGCACTGTCGATCGACGCCCGGTCGGTGGCGGCAGCCACCTCGTCCGCCACGGCGACCTCGACCGTCCGCTCCTCACCGTGGACGTCGACGGGAAGGCGTTCTTCGAGCTTGTACGTCAACGCCGCTGCGACAAATGCTGCGAACAAGGGATGCGGACGAGTCGGACGACTCTTGAGCTCCGGGTGGGCCTGCGTCGCGACGAAGAACGGATGCTGCTTCGCCGGGTACTCGACGAACTCGACGAGATGCCCGTCCGGCGAGGTCCCGCTGAAGAGAAGACCGCTCTTGGCGATCCGGTCGCGGTAGGCATTGTTGACCTCGTAGCGGTGCCGATGACGCTCGGAAACCTTCTCGCTGCCGTACGCCCGCGCAACGACCGAACCCTTGGCCAGCACGGCGGGATAGGCGCCGAGGCGCATCGTTCCACCGAGGTCGGCTTCGCCGGCCACGACGTCTTCCTGATCGGCCATCGTGGAGATGACCGGGTGGGTCGTCTCGGGCTCGAACTCCGCAGAGTTGGCATCCTCGAGCCCCACACTCCGGGCGGCCTCGATCACGACGCACTGCAAGCCGAGGCACAGGCCGAGCAGTGGGATCTTGCGGTGACGCGCATACCGGATGGCGCCGAGCTTGCCCTCGATGCCGCGGATCCCGAAACCGCCGGGAATCAGCACCCCGTCCACATCCCCCAGCGCTGCCTGCGCTCCGGCTTCGGTCTCACAGGCGTCCGAGGGAACCCAGGAGATCTCCACCTTGGATCGGTGAGCGAAGCCTCCGGCTCGCAGTGCCTCGGTGACCGACAGGTACGCGTCGGGAAGGTCGACATACTTGCCGACGAGCGCGATCCGCACCGTCTCGCGCGGCTGGTGGACGCGCTCGAGAAGATTTCCCCAGACCGTCCAGTCCACGTCCCGGAACGGTAGCCCCAACTGACGCACGACGTATGCGTCGAGACCCTCGCTGTGAAGAACCTTCGGAATGTCGTAGATCGACGGCGCGTCGGGTGTCGAGATACATCCGTCGACGTCGACGTCGCACATCAGCGCGATCTTGTTCTTCAGCGCCGGCGGGACCTCGCGGTCGCAGCGCAGGATCAGCGCGTCGGGCTGGATACCGATGTTCCGCAGCGCGGCAACCGAGTGCTGGGTGGGCTTCGTCTTCAGCTCACCTGACGGCGCCAGGTACGGAACCAGAGAGACGTGGAGGAAGAAGACATTGTCGCGGCCGACGTCGTGTCGCACCTGACGGGCCGCCTCGAGGAACGGCTGCGACTCGATGTCGCCGACGGTGCCGCCGATCTCGGTGATCACCACATCGGGACGCTGACCCTGCAGGTCCGGCCCACTCATGGCGAGGATGCGGCTCTTGATTTCGTCCGTGATGTGCGGAATGACCTGGACGGTGTCCCCGAGATACTCGCCCCGCCGTTCCTTGGCGATGACCGTCGAATACACCTGGCCCGTGGTCACATTCGCCTGACCGGAAAGGTCGCGATCGAGGAAGCGCTCGTAGTGGCCGACATCGAGGTCGGTTTCGGCGCCGTCTTCCGTCACGAAGACTTCACCGTGCTGGAAGGGATTCATCGTTCCTGGATCGACGTTGAGGTACGGATCCAGTTTCTGCATGGTCACGCGCATCCCTCGCGCGGTCAGCAATTGTCCCAGACTCGAGGCTGTGAGGCCCTTGCCGAGCGAGGAGGCGACGCCGCCGCTGACGAAGATGTGCTTGGTGGCGGTACGCGAAGAAGTGCGTGACTGTGGCAAAGGGGCTCCCGTGACGACTGTGCAGGGCTTGGTCTGTTCGAGCAATGCTGGGGCCTGCCGACCCACGGGACTTCACGGTAACACCTCGGCAGACCTGCGGGAAACAACGCGCCGAGATTGCACTCCCCCAGGGTGTGACGTGCACTACGCGGGCGTCGCCCCAACCGTGACTCCGGTGGTTCCGGGTCCGGTCCCATACCGGCCGGCGCCGCCGCCGAGCTGTTCCTGCAACGACAGCGGAACGGTAATCTTCCCTGCTTCGCGGTCGATGTTGTCGATCGTCGTGAGCGCCGCCGACAGTGCGGCATCGGCACGGGCAACGGCGACCGCACCGTTTCCCTGCGCCGAAGCCGGACGCCCGGCGAGGACGGTTCCGCCGCCGCGCGAGTCCAACGCTCCCGCGAACCGGGCAACCACCGCGCCCCGGTTACCGCTGGCGCCGTCCTCCACGTCACGGTCCCCCGTGAGCACCACCGCCAGCTGGGCGGGCTCGACCCCGCCGTCGTCATAGGTGATGAAACCCGCCCCCCGCAGCGTTTCCAGAGCGAGCGCCCTCTCCTGCGGTGAACTCTGCGGCTGACCGGTCTCCTTGCCGAGCAGAACCACCGAGCCCAGGAGGTCACCCGCCAGGCTGCCCTGATCCACAGCACCCGTCTTCAAGGTGACACCGGCGGGGATGACATTGTTGACGACCGTGCGCAGCCGGTCACCACCAGTGGCGTCGACGAACGAGTCCGTCAGGGACACCCGTCCCGTGACGCTGCCACCGGCCGCCCCGATCATCCGATTCACCCCGTCGAGGTCGGCAGGGTCGGCGTCGGGCGTGGTCACTACGACGACAGTTCGCCCCGCAAGGGCGTCGGCCACCACCCGGCCGGCCACCGCCGAGTCGAAACCATCGGCCGAATTCAGCTGCTCGGTCAGCTGGTTGTTGCGTTCGTTCGCCTTTTCGATGTCGTTCTGCAAATCGACCTTGTCGTCGCGGAGACCGGACACGAGACCGCTCGACAGCAGGCCGGATCCCAGCACCACCCCGATTGCCAACGCCAGGAAGATCGCTGCGATCGAAATGGCATGTTGACGCAGAGAAATCACTTGAAGAACCCCTGCACCCACAGCGCAAAGCTGTTCCAGGTCGCGATGGCCCAGTCCAGAGCTTCCCCACCGACATTCGACACCACGAGGGCCACGATCACCGCGACCAGAGCGGCCAGTACGAGCAGAGCGATGGCACCTCCCGACACCCTGCTGCGGTAGAGGGTCGCCACGGCCTTGGCGTCCACCAACTTGGGTCCGACTTTCAACCGGGTCATGAACGCCGACGGATTGCTGTCGCGGCGGCCGCGGTCGAAGAACTCGTCGAGAGAGACCGTGTTGCCCACGGTCACGATCAACGAGGCACCGTGGTGATCGGCAAGGAGCAGCGCCAGGTCCGACGGAGACCCGGAAGCCGGGAACGTCATCGCCCCGATGCCCAGGTCCTGAATACGCGACAAGCCCGAGGCATGCCCGTCCTGGTCTGCCGGCAGCACCACCTCGGCGCCCGACTTCAGCGTCGCGCTGGTGATGTCCTCCGGGTCACCGACGATGAGGTCGGGCCGGTAGCCGGCAGATCTGAGAACATCGGCGCCTGCCCCCACCCCGATGAGGATCGGCGAGTATTCCTTGATGAACGGTTTGAGATTTTTCAGATCCGAGGCGTGATCCGGTCCGTCGGACACGATCACCACGTGCCGATCCTTCATGTCGACGTCGACATCCGGCACTCCCACCCCGTCGATGAGAAGCGGACTTTCGGTGCGGATGAACTCGATCGTGTTGCCGGAGAACGCTTCCAGGTGATCGACCAGTCCCGTCTTCGCCTCGATCATCCGATCGGAGATTTCGGCCTCGGTCTGCTCGTCGCCCTTGGCGATGCGCCGCTCCCCCGAATAGACGCAGCCGCCGTCGATCCGGACCTTGCTTCCGTCCTTGATGCTCTTGAAGACCTCGGTTCCCGCGGAATCGATCAGGAGGATCCCGTTGGCGACAATCACCTCCGGTCCCAGATTCGGATAGCGCCCCGAAATCGACGGAGACGCGTTGATCACTGCGAGAACGCCGGCCTTGACCAAGGCGTCCGCGGTACCGCGATCGAGGTCGAGCTCGTCGAGAACGACGACGTCACCTGGCCCGACACGCCTCAGCAGCTTGGCTGTGTTGCGGTCCACCCTGGCGATGCCGCTGACCCCAGGCAAAGTTTCGGTGTTACGTGACAGCAGTGCCGGCATCTTCATGGCTTCGATGATGACGCGGATGCACAGCCCACCTGTGGAGGCGCGCCGAACCAGCTACCACATCGGTCCCACCATCACCAACAGTTTTCGTTCAGACAGCACGTTCGGCTTTTGCCGTGGCCAGCAGTTCCTCAGCGTGCGCACGACCGGTTTCGGTGTCGTCGAGACCGGCGAGCATCCTGGCCAGTTCCACGACCCGCTCGTCATCGGTGAGAGTGCGCACCCCGCTACTGACGACTCCGTCGGCGTCGTCGACCTTGTCGACCACTAGATGGGTATCGGCGAATGCCGCCACCTGCGGCAGGTGAGTCACGACGATCACCTGGTGGGTTCTCGCCAGCCGGGCCAGTCGCTTGCCGATCTCGACTGCAGCGCGGCCGCCAACCCCTGCGTCGACCTCGTCGAACACCATGGTCGCACCCGAATCGGATCCGGCAAGCACCACCTCGAGTGCAAGCATCACCCGGGAAAGTTCACCGCCCGAGGCGCTTTTGCTGATCGGCAGCGACTGTGCGCCACTATGGGCCGACAACCTGAATTCGACTTCGTCGACACCCGACGACCCGGCATGCACCTGCGTGCCCTCGACGGTGAGCGGAGCGGTGTCCTGAGGGCCCGCCGCACGTGCGCGTACCGACACGTCGAGAGCTGCGCGGCCCATCGCGAGACCAGACAGCTCCGAACTCACTGCCTTGGCGAGCTTGGCCGCAGCCTTGATACGGGCGGCGGTGAGTTTCGATGCCGCCTCGGCGGTCGCCGCCGCCGACTCTTCCACCTGCTTCGTCAGCGCGGCCAGCGCATCGGACGACACATCTATCTTCTCGAGCCGCGCCCGCGCATTCTCGGCCCACTCGAGCACGCCGTCGACGTCAGCAGCGTACTTGCGCGTGAGGTTCTTGAGCTCCGCCTGCCTCGACAACAGCGAATCCAGCGCGCCGGGGTCCGCGGGCAGTCCGGCCAGGTAGGTGGTGAGGTCGGCCGACACGTCCGTGACCACGGCGATGGCATCCGCAAGACGCGAACCCAGACCGTCGAGCTCCGGATCGGTGGCGGACTCGATACGGGCGCGGGCTTCGGACAACAAGTCGAGGGCGGGCGGCGACACGCCGTCACCGTCCATCTCGTCACCGCCGGCAAGCGCGGTCTGCGCCTCCTGCGCTGCCGACCGCAAAGAGTCGAGTTCGCTGAGCCTGCGCACTTCGGCGACGATCGACTCATCCTCCCCTGGGGTGGGTGCGATGCCGTCGATTTCGTTGAGAGCAAACGTCAGCTGATCGGCCTCCTGCGCGAGTTCGCGCGTGCGGCCGGTTCGCTCGATCAACTCCGATCGCGCGGTCAGCCACTCGTCGCGGTGCTTGCGGTACCGCGCCAGGAGAGGGCCGACGGTCTTCTCCGCGAATCGGTCGAGCGCAGCACGCTGCTGGTCAGGTCGTAACAGCCGCAGTTGGTCGTTCTGCCCGTGCACGGTGAGTAGCGGGTCGGTGAACTCGGACAGCACTCCTGCCGGGACACTGCGGCCGCCGAGGTGCGCGCGCGAGCGGCCGTCGCTGCTGACAGTCCGCACAGCGATAATGGTGCCGTCTTCGTCCCGCTCGGCGCCGGTCGACTCGAGCAACTCGGCAACGGCCCGCTCGACGCGTTCTGAATTCTCGTCCGTCACGAAACGACCTTCGACGACGGCTCGCGGCGCCCCGAGACGCACCCGGCCCGCGTCTGCCCGGGCACCGCTGAGGAGATGGAGGCTGGTCACCACCATCGTCTTTCCGGCGCCTGTCTCACCGGTGAGCACTGTCAAGCCTTCGTGGAACTGCGCGGACGCCTCGGAGATCACACCGAGGTTGTCGATCCTGATCTCTGCCAGCACGTCTAGGGTTTCCTTCCTCGCCACCCGGTGACGGGCAGCTCGAACTTTCGCACCATGCGATCGGCGAAGGGAGCCGAATCGAGTCGCACCCAGCGAACGGGTTCCTTACCGCGCACCACCTCCACCCGCGCACCCGCAGGAAGTTCGAGAGTTCTCCTGCCGTCACAGAAAACCAGTCCATCATGACTACCGGCCACCGTCTCGACAGCGATGATCGACTCCGGGCTGGTGACGAGCGGCCGCGCGAAGAGTGCGTGGGCATTGCTCGGAACAACCAGCAAGGCTTCGAGTTCGGGCCACACGACGGGACCGCCGGCGGAGAAGGCGTAG
The DNA here is from genome assembly GCF_018343855.1 of Rhodococcus sp. USK13. Classification (NCBI taxonomy): domain Bacteria; kingdom Bacillati; phylum Actinomycetota; class Actinomycetes; order Mycobacteriales; family Nocardiaceae; genus Rhodococcus; species Rhodococcus sp. USK13. Next base: position 4,758,461 of record NZ_CP069242.1, read on the forward strand.
GCCGTCGACCCGGTCGGTGTCGAGATGAGCACTCCGTCGCATCCGAAGGCCGACACGGGGCGGCCGTCGACTTCGAGCACTACTTCGAGAACACCGAGCCGGGACCGGTTCTCGATGCTCGCTTCGTTGAGCGCCCAGCCCCGCTCGATGATCTCGTCGTCCACCCGGACGACGACGTCCAGCGTCATTCGCTGTTCCACCCGGTATTCGCGGCGCACCACCTGACCGAGTGCCTCGTCCAGATGTTCGGCCTCCGTTTCGGCGAGGAAGCCGATGCGCCCGAGGTTGATGCCCAGCACCGGAATGGACGCGGCCTGAGCAAGTTCCGCGGCGCGAAGGAAAGTCCCATCTCCTCCGAGGACCAGCACCATTTCGCAGCCGAGGGCCGCGTGCGGACCGGCCTGGACGATCGTCACCTCGAATCCCGGCACGAGGAACTCGTCGGGCGCCATGCCATCCATTGGTTCGATGCGTGTGTTGTCGACCTCGTCGACGAGGACGCGCAGTCCGATTCCAGCGCTCTTGAAGATCTCACCGACGCGCCGTGCCGTCTCAGTGATTTCGGCCCGGCCCGGGTGCGCCACCAGCAGAATTTCGCGTGCCGTGCCGCTGCTTCCCGCGCTCACTGTGGTCCTTCCTGCACCGCGGTGCGGATCAACTCTTCGATCGAGTCGACCGGTTCATCATCAACTCCGGGTACGACACCCGGTTCCGGCACCGCAGTGGCACCCGAGCGGAGCCACAGGAAATACTCGACATTTCCGGAGGGACCTGGCAACGGGCTCGCGACGGCTCCCAGCGTACGCAGCCCCAGGGACTCCGCGGCCCTTGCGACCCTGAGGACGGCAGCCACCCGCAGTTCCGGGTCACGGACCACCCCGCCCGACCCGACATGATCCTTACCGACTTCGAACTGCGGCTTCACCATCGGAACGAGATCTGCGCCGGCAGTCACACACGCGACGAAGGCCGGCAGCACGAGTTCGAGGGAAATGAACGACAGGTCCGCGACCACCAGATCGACAGGTCCGCCGATGCGCTCGGCGTCGATAGCACGCACGTTGGTGCGGTCGACCACACGAACCCGATCGTCCGACTGCAACCGCCACACCAACTGGCCGTATCCGACATCCACCGCAACCACCTCCCGGGCGCCGTGGTGGAGAAGTACATCCGTGAAGCCTCCCGTCGAGGCGCCGGCGTCGAGACACCGCTTCCCGTCGACCGAGAGCCCGCCAGGTCCGAACGCTTCGAGAGCTCCGAGCAACTTGTGAGCGCCACGCGAAGCCCAGGACACCTCGTTGTCCACCTCGACCACCCGTAGCGGTGTTCCCGCTTCGACGGCGGTAGCGGGTTTGGTCGCAGCTACTCCGGAGATCAGCACTCTGCCGGAAGTTATGAGTTCCTGGGCGTGTTCACGGGACCGGGCCAGTCCACGCCGAACGAGTTCGGCATCCACCCGCGCGCGTCGGGCCACCTCAGATCTTGTCCACGGCGGCCAGCGCTTCCACCAGAACGTCGTGGGCCTTCTCGAGCAGATGCGCTTTCTTCGGAATGACACCGACTCCGTGTGGGTCCTCGGGATCTGGTTCGACGGCGTGCAGCCGCGTCAGCAATCCGTCCACCTCCGCGGAAATCTTCTCGGGGTCGACACTCGGCGTTGGCCCAGGTAGATGGGCTCCCGGGCGCGGTATTGGCGTGCTCATCGGGCACAACGCTAGTCGATCCCCTTCGGATACGCATACAGCGAACCGCGCCGCGGACACAAAGGATCTACGGACACTCGAGATGCGCGGTCAAGCAACCCAATCGGACACGAGCGCGCTGACTGCCGGGTGAGTGGAGGTGACGCGGCCGAACTCGGGGTACTTCCATGCTGACACAGCCACGTGCCGGAGCAGCGTCACCGAATCGGCAGCGCCGATCGATCCACCTTTCGGTTCGATCACCAGATCAGTGCCATCAAACTCGACGGAGAAGCGACGGTCCTCGCCGACCCTCGATTCGTCAGCAGGCCGGTTGAGGGAATCCAGTTCGGAAGCGATAAAGGTCGGGCGTTGTTCCTCGGTGGCCCGTAGGACGTCGATGGCAGTGCTGACCCCAGTGAGCACCAACAGGGATTCGAGACCCACGGCGTTGGCGCCCTCGATGTCGGTGTCGAGTCTGTCGCCCACAACCAGAGGGCGCGAACTCCCACTACGGCGTATCGCGTCTTCCATCAAAGGCGCTGCCGGTTTACCGGCGACCAGAGGTTCGGAGGACGTTGCGGTGCGCAGAGCGGCCACCATAGATCCGTTGCCCAGCACCAGCCCACGCTCGGTAGGGAGCGTGGAATCGACATTGGCCGCTACCCAGACAGCTCCCGACCGGATGGCGAGAGTCGCCTCCGCAAGAATCGCCCAGTCGGTTGTCGGAGAATGGCCCTGCACCACCGCGACGGGCGAATCCGCGAACAACCGCACCGGGCGCAAGCGGACCCGCGCCACTTCATCCGCCAAGGCATCCGTCCCGACCACCAGCACTGCAGCACCGGGTTCGATCTTCTCAGCGAGGAGTCGAGCTGCGGATTGCGAACTCGTGACCACCCTCGACTCCGAGGCGTCGAAACCGAGCTCGGTCAAGTGTGCGGCGACCTCACTTGGGCTACGGCTCGCATTGTTGGTCACGTAATAGAGGGCTTGCGTTCCCGACGCCAGCGCGGCCCGGGCACCGGGAATTGCCAGCGGCCCCCGGTACAGGGTGCCGTCCAGGTCGAGTAGCAGAGCGTCGTATCCCTCACGCAGCGACGACGCCACACCGTGCTCCACCGTCACTGATCGTCTCCGGTCAGCTCGGCCACACGCTCCTCTGCGTCGGTATCACCTTCGAGGTCCGCCGCAGCCGAATTGAGGAACCACTTCAGTCCGTCCTCGATACGGCCGGCGGCCACCAGGGCGTCGGCGTACGCATAGAAGAGACGCGCAGCTCCCGGACCGGTACGGGAAGCGTCGAGCTCCGGCGTCTGCAACGTGACCACGGCCTGATCGAACTGCCCGAGGTCCATGCGCGCACCTGCAACTACGATGCGCAGCTCGGCGGCATCGTCACCAGAGAGAGCCGCTGCTTCCTCGCTCCGACCCAGTTCGATCGCCCGTTCGGGTCGGCCCAATCCACGTTCGCAGTCCGCCATCACGGCGAGGAGTCCGGGACCGCCAGCCATCCGGCGTGCGGCCCGCAGCTCGGACAGCGCTTCTGCCCATTCACCAGCGTGGTACGCGGTGATGCCCGCGGCCTCACGAACGACGGCGATACGTCCGGCCCGCTGCCGCGCCGCACGCGCATGCGCCAGGGCCAGTCGGGGATCGTCGTCAACCAACTTGCCCGCCATCACCAGATGCCGCGCAACGGTATTCGCGTTCGTCTTGTCCAAGCTCAGCAGGTCACGCCGTACAGTCGGATCAAGTTCACCGGCCTCGACATTTTCGGGCAGGTCGGGTTCGTCAGGACGGGCATCCTGCCGTTGCGGCCGGTCACCATCACGCCCCCGCGGAGTAAATCCGCCCTCGCCCCCACGGCGCTGCCCACCCCGCCGGTCATTGCCGGCACCGCCACGAGAATCACCTCGCGGTCCGCCGAACGATCCACCACGACCACCCGACGGGCCACCTCTGCTCGACCCCGAGGCACCGCCTCGGTCCGAACCGGAAGCACCGCCTCGTCCAGAATTAGAGGCACCGCCTCGTCCAGAATTAGAGGCACCGCCTCCGCGGAAGGATCGACGTCCGTCGTCGCTCTCCGACACAGTCATTCCTTTCACACAAACCACGAAAGGGGACCCAGTATATTGGGTCCCCTTTCGGTAACGGATGTTCGGCGGTGTCCTACTCTCCCACACCCTGTCGAGTGCAGTACCATCGGCGCTGGAGGGCTTAGCTTCCGGGTTCGGAATGGGGCCGGGCGTTTCCCCTCCGCTATGGCCGCCGTAACTCTATGAAACTGTCACACACCCTTCATCCCTTGTCCGGTTTCCCCCTGGGGCCACGCACCCGGTGGGGTGCGGAACTTCGGGGGTTCCGTGAAGGAATCGGGTATCTGTGTGTTGTTTCAGATACTGCACAGTGGACGCGTAGCTTCTTTGTGGTAAGTCCTCGGCCTATTAGTACCAGTCACCTACACCCATTACTGGGCTTCCAGTTCTGGCCTATCAACCCGGTGGTCTGCCGGGGGCCTTACCCCTCGAGGGGTGAGAAACCTCATCTTGGAACAGGCTTCCCGCTTAGATGCTTTCAGCGGTTATCCCTTCCGAACGTAGCTAACCAGCGGTGCTCCTGGTGGAACAACTGGCACACCAGAGGTTCGTCCGTCCCGGTCCTCTCGTACTAGGGACAGCCTTCCTCAAGTTTCTAACGCGCGCGGCGGATAGAGACCGAACTGTCTCACGACGTTCTAAACCCAGCTCGCGTGCCGCTTTAATGGGCGAACAGCCCAACCCTTGGGACCTACTCCAGCCCCAGGATGCGACGAGCCGACATCGAGGTGCCAAACCATCCCGTCGATATGGACTCTTGGGGAAGATCAGCCTGTTATCCCCGGGGTACCTTTTATCCGTTGAGCGACACCGCTTCCACTTGCCGGTGCCGGATCACTAGTCCCGACTTTCGTCCCTGCTCGACTTGTCAGTCTCACAGTCAAGCTCCCTTGTGCACTTGCACTCGACACCTGATTGCCAACCAGGCTGAGGGAACCTTTGGGCGCCTCCGTTACATTTTGGGAGGCAACCGCCCCAGTTAAACTACCCACCAGGCACTGTCCCTGAACCAGATCATGGTCCGAGGTTAGAGGTCCAATACGATCAGAGTGGTATTTCAACAACGACTCCACACTTCACTGGCGTGAGCGCTTCACAGTCTCCCACCTATCCTACACAAACCGAACCGAACACCAATACCAAGCTGTAGTGAAGGTCCCGGGGTCTTTTCGTCCTGCCGCGCGTAACGAGCATCTTTACTCGTAATGCAATTTCGCCGAGTCTATGGTTGAGACAGCTGAGAAGTCGTTACGCCATTCGTGCAGGTCGGAACTTACCCGACAAGGAATTTCGCTACCTTAGGATGGTTATAGTTACCACCGCCGTTTACTGGGGCTTAAATTCTCAGCTTCGCCACCGAAATGGCTAACCGGTCCTCTTAACCTTCCAGCACCGGGCAGGCGTCAGTCCGTATACATCGTCTTACGACTTCGCACGGACCTGTGTTTTTAGTAAACAGTCGCTTCTCACTGGTCTCTGCGGCCCCACCCAGCTCACACTGCAAGAGTGATCACCAGACGAGGCCCCCCTTCTCCCGAAGTTACGGGGGCATTTTGCCGAGTTCCTTAACCATAGTTATCTCGATCGCCTTAGTATTCTCTACCTGACCACCTGTGTCGGTTTGGGGTACGGGCCGTGTGAAAGCTCGCTAGAGGCTTTTCTCGGCAGCATAGGATCACTGAATTCGCCTCATTCGGCTATGCGTCACCTCTCAGGATATGTGTGACCCGGATTTGCCTAGGTCACTCCCTACAGGCTTACACCAGTATTACCACTGACTGGCTCAGCTACCTTCCTGCGTCACCCCATCGCTTGGCTACTACCAGATCAGGTCCCACGCATCCGCCACCTGCGAACCCGAAGGTTCACACGCGGTTTCAGGGTGGTTAGTATCACTGATTCACCAGGGGCGCGTTCACACGGGTACGGGAATATCAACCCGTTGTCCATCGGCTACGCCTGTCGGCCTCGTCTTAGGTCCCGACTCACCCTGGGCGGATTAACCTGGCCCAGGAACCCTTGGTCATTCGGCGGACGAGTTTCTCACTCGTCTTTCGCTACTCATGCCTGCATTCTCACTCGTGTGGCCTCCACGGCTGGGTCACCCCGCCGCTTCCATGGCCACACGACGCTCCCCTACCCATCCACACCACTGCCCACCCTCCCGCAGGAAAATGGGGGTGCATTGTGTGAATGCCGCAGCTTCGGTGGTGTACTTGAGCCCCGCTACATTGTCGGCGCAGGATCACTTGACCAGTGAGCTATTACGCACTCTTTCAAGGGTGGCTGCTTCTAAGCCAACCTCCTGGTTGTCTTCGCGACCCCACATCCTTTTCCACTTAGTACACGCTTAGGGACCTTAGCTGGCGATCTGGGCTGTTTCCCTCTCGACTACGAACCTTATCGCCCGCAGTCTCACTGCCGCGCTCTCACTCACCGGCATTCGGAGTTTGGCTGATTTCGGTAAGCTTGTGGGCCCCCTAGACCATCCAGTAGCTCTACCTCCGGTGAGAAACACGCGACGCTGCACCTAAATGCATTTCGGGGAGAACCAGCTATCACGGAGTTTGATTGGCCTTTCACCCCTACCCACAACTCATCCCCTCAGTTTTCAACCTAAGTGGGTTCGGTCCTCCACGACGTCTTACCGTCGCTTCAACCTGGCCATGGGTAGATCACTCCGCTTCGGGTCTAGAACATGCCACTATGAACGCCCTATTCGGACTCGCTTTCGCTACGGCTACCCCACACGGGTTAACCTCGCGACATGCCACTAACTCGCAGGCTCATTCTTCAAAAGGCACGCCATCACCCCCAACACCGAAGTGTTCGAAGGCTTTGACGGATTGTAAGCGCACGGTTTCAGGTACTATTTCACTCCCCTCCCGGGGTACTTTTCACCTTTCCCTCACGGTACTAGTCCGCTATCGGTCACCAGGGAGTATTCAGGCTTATCGGGTGGTCCCGACAGATTCACACCAGATTTCACGGGCCCGGTGCTACTTGGGTTTCCATCACGACAGTCACAATGTTTTCGTGTACGGGATTCTCACCCTCTACGACAGGCCGTTCCAGACCACTTCCACTAACACCATGATTTCTTACTGTCGGCCAACACGGCAGCATTGACAAGATGAACCCCACAACCCCACGGATGCAACGCCTGCCGGCTATCACACATCCATGGTTTAGCCTCTTCCGCTTTCGCTCGCCACTACTCACGGAATCACTATTGTTTTCTCTTCCTGTGGGTACTGAGATGTTTCACTTCCCCACGTTCCCTCCACACACCCTATATATTCAGATGCGGGTAACACGACATCACTCGTGCTGGGTTTCCCCATTCGGACATCCTCGGATCTCAGCTCGGTTGACAGCTCCCCGAGGCTTATCGCAGCCTCCTACGTCCTTCATCGGCTCCTGGTGCCAAGGCATCCACCGTACGCTCTTCATTACTTACAACAAAGATGCTCGCGTCCACTGTGCAGTTCTCAAACAACACACCCGCCTCGAACTCCGCCAGCACCATGCCCACCACCAAAAGTGATGCGGTCTGCCTGACATCCGAACCGGATCGTCACATTCCTGAAAGAAAAAACACTCACGTGTTCTCTCAGGACCCAACAGTATGTCGATATAATTCGCTCTCCCACCAACACACAGGCCGGCAGTTGAGAACCAATACTTGTCAGCGATCCACCCATGAGCAACCACCGGATGACATACGCATCCGAAATGGCCTCTGCCAGACCATCATCCACTGACTGTTCAGCGGTACATGACTGGAGATGCTCCTTAGAAAGGAGGTGATCCAGCCGCACCTTCCGGTACGGCTACCTTGTTACGACTTCGTCCCAATCGCCGATCCCACCTTCGACGGCTCCCTCCCACAAGGGGTTAGGCCACCGGCTTCGGGTGTTACCGACTTTCATGACGTGACGGGCGGTGTGTACAAGGCCCGGGAACGTATTCACCGCAGCGTTGCTGATCTGCGATTACTAGCGACTCCGACTTCACGGGGTCGAGTTGCAGACCCCGATCCGAACTGAGACCAGCTTTAAGGGATTCGCTCCACCTCACGGTCTCGCAGCCCTCTGTACTGGCCATTGTAGCATGTGTGAAGCCCTGGACATAAGGGGCATGATGACTTGACGTCGTCCCCACCTTCCTCCGAGTTGACCCCGGCAGTCTCTTACGAGTCCCCACCATTACGTGCTGGCAACATAAGACAAGGGTTGCGCTCGTTGCGGGACTTAACCCAACATCTCACGACACGAGCTGACGACAGCCATGCACCACCTGTATACCGACCACAAGGGGGCCGTATCTCTACGGCTTTCCGGTATATGTCAAACCCAGGTAAGGTTCTTCGCGTTGCATCGAATTAATCCACATGCTCCGCCGCTTGTGCGGGCCCCCGTCAATTCCTTTGAGTTTTAGCCTTGCGGCCGTACTCCCCAGGCGGGGCGCTTAATGCGTTAGCTACGGCACAGATTCCGTGGAAGGAACCCACACCTAGCGCCCACCGTTTACGGCGTGGACTACCAGGGTATCTAATCCTGTTCGCTACCCACGCTTTCGTTCCTCAGCGTCAGTTACTGCCCAGAGACCCGCCTTCGCCACCGGTGTTCCTCCTGATATCTGCGCATTTCACCGCTACACCAGGAATTCCAGTCTCCCCTGCAGTACTCAAGTCTGCCCGTATCGCCTGCAAGCTCACAGTTGAGCTGTGAGTTTTCACAAACGACGCGACAAACCGCCTACGAACTCTTTACGCCCAGTAATTCCGGACAACGCTTGCACCCTACGTATTACCGCGGCTGCTGGCACGTAGTTAGCCGGTGCTTCTTCTGCAGGTACCGTCACTTTCGCTTCGTCCCTGCTGAAAGAGGTTTACAACCCGAAGGCCTTCATCCCTCACGCGGCGTCGCTGCATCAGGCTTTCGCCCATTGTGCAATATTCCCCACTGCTGCCTCCCGTAGGAGTCTGGGCCGTGTCTCAGTCCCAGTGTGGCCGGTCACCCTCTCAGGTCGGCTACCCGTCGTCGCCTTGGTAGGCCATTACCCCACCAACAAGCTGATAGGCCGCGGGCCCATCCTGCACCAGTAAACCTTTCCACCCCCAGCCATGCAGCCGAAGGTCGTATCCGGTATTAGACCCAGTTTCCCGGGCTTATCCCGAAGTGCAGGGCAGATCACCCACGTGTTACTCACCCGTTCGCCGCTCGTGTACCCCGAAGGGCCTTACCGCTCGACTTGCATGTGTTAAGCACGCCGCCAGCGTTCGTCCTGAGCCAGGATCAAACTCTCCGTTGAAGACTCTAGAAAGAGGCGAACCCCAATCAGTCATAGACATCGAGTCAAATCACTAGCGATCAAAAACTCAAACTAGCTCAATCACACTGACCCCCTCTCCGACGGAAGAAGGAGAAAGAGCCAGCAAATACCCACACCACTCACAACCAAACCCAAAGGCCCAGCCGATCATCCGTGATGCGGAGTACCAAAAACATTTGGCACTGACATTCATCGACACACTGTTGAGTTCTCAAAGAACACGCACACACCATCACCACCAGCACACTCGCTAGCCGCTCCGGGGCAACCGTTCCAGCCTAACTCCTGCCACCTCCCGATGCAAACGGGAACTTCCAGGACATCTCGAACACACCAATCGAAATCAGCATCTTCGGGAAGTTCAGGCGCCTTCGTCCAACCTCGTGTCCCCCGCCTTCCGGCCGGGGTCGGTGTCCGTGTCGCTCTGACTTCGAATAAGTTACGCGACGGATAACGGAGCGTCAAATCCCCAGTTCGGAGGAGTCCAGCGCGTTAAATCCGCAGGTGGAACGCGCACAGCGTCAGCCACCTGCGGATCATGTCCCGGACTTACAACAGTGTGATGCCGGGCACCCTAGCGCGCAACCACCTGGATGCCGGCGAAGTTCCGTTTACCGCGCCGAATCACGAGCCAGGTTCCATGGAGAAGATCGTCGCCCGAGGGGGTCCACTCCTCGCTGCTGATCTTGCGATTGTTCACCGACGCACCGCCTTCCTTCACCGCACGGCGGGCAGCGCCCTTGCTCTCGCACAGCCCACTGAGCACGAGAAGATCCACGATGCTGGCAGGTGCCCCGGGCGCCAACTCCGCGACCGCCGCTTCGCGGAGCGCCGCAGCCAGCGTCGGTTCGTCGAGATCCTGCAATTCACCCCTGCCGAACAGTGCCTTGCTAGCCAGCTCCACGGCGCGGGTGTTCGCTTCTCCGTGGACCAGAGTTGTCATTTCCGCTGCCAGCCTCCGCTGGGCCTCGCGAGCATGCGGACGTTCAACTGTCGCCGACTCGAGCTCCGCAAGCTCCTCCGGCGAAAGGAAGGTGAACCATCGCAGGTATTTCACGACATCGGCGTCGCTCGTGTTCACGAAGTACTGGTACCAGGCGTAGGGGCTGGTCATCTCGGGATCGAGCCACAGGCTGCCACCACCGGTCGACTTGCCGAACTTCTTACCGTCGGCGGAGGTCACCAACGGAACGGTGAGTCCGTGCACTGTCGCGGCGTCGATACGGCGGTTCAGGTCGACACCGGCGATGATGTTGCCCCACTGATCCGACCCGCCCACCTGCAATGTGCACCCGTGGCTACGGCGCAGATGGAGGTAGTCGTTGGCCTGGAGCAGCATGTAGCTGAACTCCGTGTAGGACATGCCGTCGGATTCGAGCCTGCGTTTCACCGTGTCCCGCGCAAGCATGACGTTGACCGAGAAGTGCTTGCCGACATCTCGGAGGAAGTCGATCGCCGACAGCTTCCCGGTCCAGTTCATGTTGTTCTCGACGACGGCGCCGCTGGGGGAATCGTCGAAGTCGACGAACCGTTCGAGTTGGCCGCGGATGCGATCGGCCCACGCGGCCACCGTGTCGGAGGAGTTCATTGTCCGTTCACCGACATCACGCGGGTCACCGATGAGTCCCGTCGCGCCACCTGCCAGGACCACTGGCCGGTGCCCTGCGCGCTGGAACCGTTTGAGCGCGAGCAGAGGTACCAGGTGCCCGGCGTGCAGACTAGGTCCAGTCGGGTCGAACCCCGCATACAACGTGACCGGTCCGGCGTCGAGATCACGACGCAATGCGTCCAGATCGGTTGATTGAGCGATCAGCCCGCGCCAGGTCAGTTCATCGATGATGTTCTCAGTCACGTGATCGATCATCCCATCCGCTCGTCGACGGGCATCGCACGCGGGCTTCTCCGATAGGCCGACACGGCAGCGGACTCGGGAATCCAGAAACGCCACGGCCGGTCAGCAGCCGCGCTGACCCCCACCCGGGGACCACTCACCCATCCTTCCGACTCGGTGATCTCGAGCCGGATCGGTGAATCGGCTGCGAACAGCGGCGCACCGTTGTCGGCGAGCGTGACGCCGGTGGCCGACCCCAAGTTCCCGGGACCCCGCGCGAAATCAGCGGGCCGGGTGACCCGCGATCGTCGTGCGCGGACAGTTTCCGCACCGTCGAGGATTTCACCTGCGCGCAGAAGCACTCCGCCGGCCGTCCCGACCGGCCCGTACGACACATTCATGCAGAAGTGCATTCCGTAGCTGCGGTACACGTACAGGTGTCCGGCAGGACCGAACATCACCGCGTTCCGCGGCGTCTTCCCCCGATACGAGTGCGATGCCGGGTCCGGCCATGGTCCCTCTGCTTCTCCGCCGTACGCCTCGACCTCGACGATACGAAGGCGTACGTCCGCGACGATCAAGGTGGACCCCAGCACGATTCTTGCGGCTTCGGTGGGGTGGGCCTCGGCAAGACGATCGACAGTCACCCTCCGATTGTGCCCAACCGTTGACGCACAGCTCTCCGTGGACGCATAATTCATCAGGCAGTGAATTCACCCAGTGATGAATTGAGGCACGCCATGAACGGCAGCCCTGCGATCGACATCCGGGATCTCCGCGTACGGCGAGGAAAGAACGAGGTCCTGCACGGCGTCGACGTGCAAGTACCCGGCGGGTCCATCACCGGACTTCTCGGTCCTTCCGGGTGCGGCAAAACGACACTGATGCGGTGCGTGGTCGGTACTCAAATCGTGGAGTCCGGTTCCGTCACCGTCCTGGGATCGCCCGCTGGTTCGGTCTCGCTACGGAGCCGAGTGGGATACGTCACCCAAACACCTAGCGTGTACACCGACCTCACCGTCAAAAAGAACGTCGCGTACTACGCCGCGCTCTACGGCCGGCCGGCAGGTGCGGTCACCGACGCCATCGACGCGGTCGGACTCACCCGGTTCGCCGGCCAGAAAGCAGCGGACCTCTCCGGGGGCCAACTCGGACGAGCTTCACTCGCCTGCGCACTGGTCGCGGACCCGGAGATCCTCGTACTCGACGAGCCCACCGTCGGCCTCGATCCGTTGCTTCGTGTCGAACTGTGGGAGCGGTTCGAGGCCCTCGCTGCCGGAGGAACGACCCTCCTGGTGTCCAGCCATGTGATGGACGAAGCCGAACACTGCGATTCGCTGCTCCTGATGCGCGACGGGCACGTACTCGCGCAGGAATCTCCCACCGGCCTGCGCCGCCAGACCGGTGAGTCGAGCCTCGAAGATGCCTTCTTGACCTTGATCCGCACGTCACAGGTGGGAAGTGAAAACTGATGAACGCCAGAATCTTCCTCGCAACGGCAGGTCGGATACTCGCGCAGTTGCGGGCCGACCATCGCACGGTCGCCATGATCCTCGTGGTACCGAGCCTGCTGATGGTGCTGCTGTATTTCCTGTACCAGAACGTGCCGGCGGCCCCCGGCCAGCAATCGCTTTTCGAGCGGGTCGCGATCACGATGCTCGGCATCCTTCCCTTCGTGGTGATGTTCCTCGTCACGTCGATTGCGATGCAACGCGAACGCACTTCGGGAACCCTGGAACGCCTCCTCACGACACCACTGGGCAAACTGGACCTTCTCGGCGGCTACGCGGCAGCCTTCTCCACGGCAGCCGCCGCACAGGCTGCACTGGCCTGCGCCGTCGCATTCGGCTTCCTCGGTCTCGACACCGAAGGCAGCGTGAGCTGGGTTCTGCTGATCGCGGTACTGAACGCGATTCTCGGTGTTGCGCTCGGCCTCCTGTGCAGCGCCTTCGCCCGCACCGAGTTCCAGGCCGTGCAGTTCATGCCCGTCATCGTGGTTCCCCAACTGTTCCTGTGCGGGCTCCTCGTCCCCCGCGATCAGCTCCCCACCTGGCTCGAATGGATCAGCAACGTCCTGCCACTGAGCTACGCTGTCGAGGCGCTTCAACAGGTCGCGACCCACCCGGGAACCACCGGAATCATGTGGCGCGATCTCACCGTGGTCGCCGCCTTCGCACTACTCGCGCTGTCGCTCGGAGCAGCCACACTGAGGCGTCGCACACCATGACGGCACCACGCGCACGAACGCGTTCGGGCCGCAGACCCGGAAATCAGGACACTCGATCTCGGATACTGGCAGTCGCACGAAAGCTGTTCGCACAGAATGGGTTCGATAAAACGAGTGTGCGTGCAGTCGCCCTGAGTGCAGGCGTCGATGCGGCGCTCGTGCATCACTACTTCGGGACCAAACGCCAACTGTTCCTGGACTCCGTCGACATTCCCGTCGACCCCACCCAGGTGATTGCACCGGTCCTCGACATCCCGACCGACAAGGTCGGGCGCCACCTCGCGGAAGCCGTCTTCTCGGTCTGGGAGTCACCGCACCGACCGGCAGTTGTCGCGGCGTTCCGTTCCGCGATGGCGGGAAACGAACCGACCTTGATCCGAACCTTCCTCGTGGAAGTGGTATTTCGTGACCTCGGCCCGAGAGTCGACGAGCCACCCGGAACCGGGATCCTGCGTATGCAGCTGGTGGCGTCGCAGATGGTAGGGATTCTGGTGACCCGGTACATCCTCGAGTTCGAACCACTCGCTTCTCTCCCGATCGAGGACCTGGTCGACGTGATAGCGCCGACGCTCCAGCGCTATCTCACCGGACCCGTGCCGGCCTGATTCAACGCGCCGCGATCACGACTGCGCAGACGCCCGGGCAACCAGCTGTTCGTGCTCCTCGGCGTCCACGTCCCGCGCCTCGTCGATGAGGAGAACCGGGATCCCGTTCTCGATGGGATAGGCGCGCCGAAGTCGAGGGTTGTAGAGCAACTCGTCTCCGACCAGCAGCAGCGGGCCCTTGTCCTGTGGGCACGCCAGAATGCTGAGCAGTGTCGGATCAATAACCACGGGTGTCCTCTCCAACCGTTCGGGTGAGCAGCCTCAGATTACCGCGCACCAGCGGACATGCCGGCCGAGCCGTCGTGGAACTGCGCTGCTACTGCTTTCGTCAACCGTTTGTACTCCTGTGAGGTCGAGTCGAGATACCAGACGCGGGTGCCCGGCTTCGGCAGACCTGCCGCACTCAGACCGTCGGCATTGGGGCGGAACGACGAGCCCAGCGGGATGGCATCGACCACATGGACGATGTCGGGACGCCACCCGAACGGGAGTGCTTCGATGGCCTCCGCCACATCGGCCAGCCGTGGCGGGCGTCCGTCGCGGAGGGTGAACGCCGCAACCGCCAACGTTCTGCCGCCGACCTCGATGCCGTAGGCCACGGCCAGGTCGATCCTGTCGACGGCTGCCAGGGCGTCCACGATCGGTTGCGTGAACACAGGTCCTCGGGCGGTGGAGATGACGGTCTTCTTGTGATCGACCAGCCAATAGTCACCGTCTGCATCGCGGCGGAAGAGGTTTTCCGTCGCGATCCACGCGTCGCCGGCAGCGAAGATGCCCCGCATGGCCACACCGGACATTTCACCGTGCACGCCCGCCTTGCCGAGGAGTAGACCGACCTCGTTGTCCGCACATTCGCGGACGAAGCCCCGGTCGTCTTCGAGTAGACGTCCGGAGATCGGGTCGTATGCGGCCAGTCGCACGTCGGCGCTACCCGGCAACGGCCTGCCTTTGCACCCGATCTTGGCGCCTGCGACGTTCGCGAGAACGACATCACCTTCGGTCGACGCGTAGAACTCCAGCACCTTCGCGGGCGCGAAACACTCGGTGGTGCGCCGCCACAACCCCTGTGGCATACCGGAACCGAGGAACAGGCGGATCGGGTAGTTACCGAGCAGATCGAGGCTTTCCGCATCGAGGATTTCACGCATCATCGTCCACGTGTAGCTGACGACGGTCACGCCGTAACGCTGGACCTCCTCGGTGAAGCGCTCGGCGTCGAGGCCCTTCGACAGGGCGATACGTGAGCCACCCGCCACCGCTCCCCCCACTGCCGCGAGGAGACTGGATGAATGATGCAGGGGAGCAATGCAATACACCGTGTCGCCGCGATCGAGATCGGCGGCCGAGGCGGTACCGAAGGCAGACAGCGCCCAGCGGTAGTTGGTGATCTGCTTGGTCTCCCAGTGCCCGTTGGATTCACTGCAGATGATGAACGCCAGCTCTCGTGCCAGCCCGGGGTCGGGCCGGTACCAGCCTGGCAAAGCGACGGACTCCGGGTCGATCTGCTCGAGATCGACGACGTTCGACCCGGGCTCGACATCGAGACTGCGGAGGTCTCCCCCACCGAGGACGAGGACCTGCATTCCGGTGGCGAGGGCGGCGTCGAGATTCTCGGGGTCGGTGACGATGCGTTCGACCCCATCGATCCGGATAGCGGTGTGGATTTCGCGGCCCGGAGGAAGGAGAACTGCCACGGCGCCGAGCCGGGACAGCGCCGCGATGACAGCCAGCGCGCTCGGCCGGGTTTCCATGACCACACCGACGTGTGCAGCAGGCCGCACGCCGGCGGAGATCAATCCACGAACGACATTGTCGATCCGCTGGTTCACCGCCTCATAGGTATGTACCCGGTTGTCGAAGAGGAAGCACTCACCGTTCGGCGCCTTCCGACGCTGCTCCGCCAGAAGCCGGCTGAGGGAGATCTGAGTGTGCGGTTGCATCTGGCCGAGACGCGCGAGACGCGGAAGAGCGCGTGTGGCCTCACCGGACAGCTCCACCGTGCCGCGAACCGCTCCCGAGGCGAATCCTGTTATTCCCTTGCCGACCCCCACCCCGACTTCCGCGACCGAGGCCACCGTGTGGATGATGCGATCGCTGATCGACACTCCGGTCTCGCTGCCGAAGTGCTCGTCGTACCGCATGAGATCCACAGTGGACGGTTTAGGCCCCATACCCTCGTTCCACCGCACCCATTCACCGGTGGTCGGCCATGTGTGCGCGGCCGCCGCTGAACCGACCACGAGCCCGAAATGCCCTACCCTCAAAGTAGATTCGTACACGTTGGCACGCGGTGCGGCCCGGCGAATCCCGCGGACCGCCAGCGGCTGCCCGATGTCGTCGACTTCACCGACGAACGCCATGATCGGGCAGGTGAGCTCGGCGAGTGACACGACGCGGTCCTTGATGACGAAACCGCCGGTCATCATCCGGTTGTGGACGATGAACTGCTTGAGCAGCTCTGCCACTGCGGGACCCGACCAAGCGACCCATCCGTCGGTCGCGAGAAACCGGCGCTGTTGTTCCCGTGGGAGGAGCGCCTCCCTGTCGTGCAGTTGCCGAAGAAATTCGAGACGGGACTTGAGGGTCTTCACCGGGTCGAGGAGCTGGAAACCCATGCGCGCCATCCACCCGGACACCGCGAGACGGTTGAACACATGGTCCGCGAGGAAAGCCGCTGCGTCGCTCGCAAATCCGGCGGGAATTCCGAACGGCAGACCGGCCAGAGTGTCCACGGGGCTGCCGAAGGTGATCAGACTCGCAATGTTGCGACTGCGGCGGTAAGCAGCCGCCTGGTAGGCGAACATGCCACCCTGCGAATACCCCGAGAGATGGACGTCGCGGCCGGTGTGGGCACGGACCTTGTCGATGATCTCGCTGATCGCGACGATGTGATCGGCGAGATTTCTGTCCCATCCCCCCTCTTCGGTGTCCGGCGACCCGAAGTCGACCACCCAGGGATCGATCCCCATTCCGTGCAGGATGCCCACGGCGCCCTGATCGCGGGTCACGTCGTAGACGTCGGCCGACATCATCATCGGCGGCACCAGCACGATGGGAGGGCCGACCTCCGCCGGGTCGGTGTCGGGAAAGTATCGCCGGAGTCGATACATAGGCCGACGTTCGACCACCTCGAACGGCGAGGTGGTCAGGTCTGTCTCGAGTCCGCCGAGGCGGACTACCTCCAAACCGTTCTGCGCCGTCGCCACTACCCGACGGATCGGGCCCTTTACCGTTTCGGTAGAAAAACCCACGAATACTCTCCCAGACTCTCGAACCGCGACGTACGTCTCACTGCCGCCGCCCTCACCCTACTGCGCCTGACGCGTCACACTGCCCTATTGGAGGGTCGACGACGGAGGCATCACCGGCACCATTCCCGCATGGACTCGGAGAGTCGGCGAACACCACCCAACTGCTCGGCTACCCGGATACCGGCCGTGCCACCGCGGGCGTTGCGCGACGCGATCGAGCCCTCGACCGTGAGCACCTCCCGAACGTCCGGCGTCAGGGAAGGATCGACTGCTGCCAGTTCCTCGTCGGTGAGATCCTCGAGGCCGACGCCTCGTGCCTCGGCGACACGCACGCAGGCACCCGCCGCCTCATGGGCGACGCGGAACGGTACGCCCTGGCGAACCAGCCACTCGGCGATATCCGTGGCCAGTGTGAAACCGGCGGGCGCCAATTCCGCCATCCGGTCGGTGTGGAACTCGAGAGTCGAAATCAGCCCGGTGATCGCAGGCAGCAGCATTTCGAGTTGTGCCACCGAATCGAAAACCGGTTCCTTGTCTTCCTGCAGGTCCCTGTTGTAAGCGAGCGGCTGCGCCTTCAACGTGGCCAGCAGACCCGTCAGGTTGCCGATCAGCCTGCCCGACTTCCCACGAGTCAGCTCGGACACGTCCGGATTCTTCTTCTGCGGCATGATCGACGAACCCGTCGACCAGGCATCGGCCAGCGTGATGTAGCCGAATTCCGGGGTGCTCCAGAGGATGACCTCCTCCGCCATCCGCGACAAATCCACTCCGATCATCGCGAGCACGAACGCGGCCTCGGCCGCAAAGTCCCGCGACGACGTCGCGTCGATCGAGTTCTCGGCCGAAGAGTCGAACGCGAGTTCCGCGGCGATGGCCTCTGGGTCGAGCCCGAGTGAGGACCCGGCGAGCGCACCCGAACCGTACGGGGACACCGCGGCTCGCACGTCGAAGTCCCGCAGGCGCTGCACGTCTCGCAGCAAGGGGTGGGTGTGTGCCAGCAGATGATGTGCCAGCAGAACCGGCTGCGCGGCCTGCAGGTGCGTCTTGCCGGGCATCACCGCGGACGGATGCGCGGCCGCCTGCGTCGCGAGCGCATCCACGACGTCCAACACCCCGGCCGAGACCCGGCGGACCGCATCCCGCAACCACATGCGAAACAGCGTCGCCACTTGATCGTTTCGTGAGCGACCCGCCCGCAGGCGTCCCCCGACTTCCGGGCCGACCCGATCGATCAGGCCCCGTTCGAGGGCGCCGTGCACGTCCTCGTCGAATTCACTCGGACCGAATGTTCCGCTCGCCACATCGGCTGCCAGGCTGTCCAGCCCACCCAGCATGGTCGCGAGGTCCTCCGCACTGAGCAGTCCCGCCTTGTGCAGGACCCGGGCGTGCGCCTGCGACGCCCGCACGTCATAGGGTGCGAGAACCCAATCGAAGTGGGTCGACTTGCTCAGGGCCGCCATGGCGGCGGCGGGTCCGGACTCGAACCGACCGCCCCACAACGCACCTTCGTTGGTGCCGTGCGCCGTCATGCCTACAGGCCCAGATCGCGCTTCGCGGCGACCTTCGAGGACAGACCGTGGATCTGCACGAACCCCTTGGCGAACGACTGGTCGAAGGTGTCGCCCTCGTCGTAGGTGGCCAGGTTGAAGTCGTAGAGCGACTGGTTGCTCCGGCGGCCGTTGACGATGATCGCGCCGCCGTGCAGAACCAGGCGGATGTCACCCGAGACGCGCTCCTGGGTCTTCGCGATGAAAGTGTCCAGTGCCACCTTCAGCGGCGAGAACCACAGGCCGTCGTACACCAGCTCGCTCCAGCGCTGCTCCGTCTGCCGCTTGTAGCGGCCGAGTTCACGTTCCTGCGTGACGTGCTCGAGTTCCTGGTGCGCATTGATCAGCACCATGGCGCCCGGAGCCTCGTAGATTTCGCGGCTCTTTATGCCCACCAGCCGGTCTTCCACGACGTCGAGGCGACCGACCCCCTGAGCGCCGGCACGACGGTTCAGTTCCTGGATCGCTTCGAGGACCGACACCGGCTTTCCGTCGATCGCGACGGGGCGGCCTTCCTCGAAGCTGATGATCAGTTCGTCCGGGGCCTGCCAGTTGACGGTCGGGTCCTGGGTGTAGTCGTAGACGTCCTTGGTCGGTGCATTCCACAGATCCTCGAGGAAGCCGGTCTCGACCGCGCGGCCCCACACGTTCTGATCGATCGAGAACGGGGACTTCTTCGAGACATTGATCGGGATCTCGTTCTCCTCGGCGAACGCGATGGCCTTCTCACGGGTCCAGGCATAGTCGCGAACGGGAGCGATCACGTCGAGGTCCGGGGCCAGCGAACCGAACCCGACCTCGAAGCGGACCTGGTCGTTGCCCTTGCCGGTGCAGCCGTGCGCGACGGTGGTGCCGCCGTAGGCGCGGGCCGCGTCGACGAGGTGCTTGACAATCAACGGGCGGCTGATCGCCGACACCAACGGGTAACGATCCATGTACAGGGCGTTGGCCTGGATGGTCGGGAGGCAGTACTCGTCGGCGAATTCGTCCCGTGCATCCACCACGACCGACTCGACCGCGCCGCAGTCGAGAGCACGCTGGCGCACGACCTCCATGTCCTCGCCGCCCTGGCCGAGATCGATGGCGACAGCAACAACTTCCTTGCCCGTCTCCTTGCCGATCCAGCTGATGGCGACTGAGGTGTCCAGCCCGCCCGAGTAGGCGAGTACGACGCGATCGGCCATGGTCCTTGTGCTCCTTAGGTTGAAGATCTGTAGAGATGATTCAGTTGTCAGGCGAGGGATTCGATCTTCGCCGCGAGTTCCGCCCCGGTCAGCGGCTCACGGGCCACCACGAGAAGGGTGTCGTCGCCGGCTACGGTTCCCACGACGTCAGGTAATGATGCCCGATCGAGTGCACTCGCCAGATAGTGCGCCGCCCCGGGAGGCGTTCGCAGCACCGCCAGGTTGCCACTCGAGTCCGTGGACACCAGCAACTCCCCCAGCAATCGCGCCAATCTGTCCGTTCCGCCCGAGACTCCGCGCACCGGGTTCCCGTCCTCGGGTACCACGTACACGCCGGCACCACCATCGGCCGCGCGCAGCTTGACGGCCCCGAGTTCTTCGAGGTCACGGGAGAGCGTGGCCTGGGTGGCGTCGATCCCTTCGGCGGCCAGCAGGGACGCGAGCTCGGTCTGGCTGCGGACCGGGTTGGTCGAGAGGATCGCCACGATCCGGGCCTGACGCCCTGCCCGCGTCGGCGCGGTCGCCGCGTTGGTGGCACCCACTCGATGTGGCGGAACCGGACTCACGGACGATCCCCGGATCGTTGTGCGAGAAGCCACACCAGAAGCGCCTTCTGCGCGTGGAGCCGGTTCTCGGCCTCGTCCCACACCACGCTCTGCGGTCCGTCGAGCACCGCGTCGGTGATCTCCTCACCGCGGTGGGCGGGAAGGCAGTGCAGAACCACGGCTTCGGAATCGGCTCGCGCGAGCAGTGCCTCGTCGACCTGGAAAGGGCGGAACGGTCCGACTCTGTCGAGCCCGTCGTTCTCCTGTCCCATCGACGTCCACGTGTCGGTCACGAGTGCGTCCGCGCCCGCGACCGCCGAGTGCGCATCGCCCGTCAGCGTGATCGTGGCACCGGTCTCGGCCGCGCGTGCCCGCGCCACCTCGACTACCCACGGCAGCGGCGCGAATCCGTCCGGGCTGGCGATCGTGACGTCGACGCCCGCGGTGACACCGCCGAGCATGAGGGAGTGGGCCATGTTGTTGGCGCCGTCCCCGAGGTAGGTCAGTTTCAGGCCCTTCAACGATCCCTTCCGCTCGGCCAGTGTCTGGAGGTCGGCCAAGACCTGACAGGGATGGAACTCGTCGGACAAGGCGTTGACGAGCGGAACGCTCGCCCCGGAGGCCATCGACTCGAGGCGCTTCTGCCCGAACGTCCGCCAGACGACTGCGTCGACGTACCTCGACAGCACCCGGCCGGTGTCCTGGAGTGTCTCCTCGCGGCCGAGCTGGGTGCTGCGTCCGTCGACCACCACGGCGTGGCCACCCAGTTGGGCGATGCCCATCTCGAACGAAAACCGGGTACGGGTGGAGTTCTTTTCGAAGATGACGCCGACACCGCGCGGGCCTTCGAGCGGGCGCTCCGCGAAGGGATTCTTCTTGAGCCGGGCTGCGAGGTCGAGAACCTCGGCCTGCTCGGCAGGGGTCAGGTCGTCGTCCCGCAGGAAGTGTTTCACCACGATCGTCACTGCTTTCCCGGCTGAGCGGCCGATTGCGCGTTGTCGAGGATTGCGGGCAGTGCCGCAACGAAGCCTTCGGCCTGATCGTCGGTCAGCACCAGCGGTGGAGCCAACCGGATGACACCGGGCTGTGCAGCATTGAGCAGGTAACCGGCCTCGCGCGCCGCGTTCTCCACTGCGGGTGCGACGTCCCGGGTGAGGACGATGCCGAGCAGCAACCCGGCGCCGCGGACGTGGTCGACCAAGGGGTGTCCGAGCCCCTCGATACCCGCAGACAGCGACTTCCCGAGTGCGTCGGCGCGGGAGACGAGGTCTTCCTCGGCGATCGTGCGGAGCACGGCGAGCGCCGCGGACGCGCACACCGGGTTCCCGCCGAAGGTGGTGCCGTGTTTACCGGGCCCGAACAGATCTGCGGTCGCGCCCGTGGCAACGCAGGCGCCGATCGGCATTCCCCCACCGAGTCCCTTTGCCAGCGTCATGACGTCGGGAATGATGCCGACGGACTGATGGGCATAGAACCAACCGGTCCGGCCGATCCCGGTCTGCACCTCGTCGAGCACCAACAGCGCACCGCGGTCCGCGGTGATCTTCCTCGCACCGACCAGATACCCCTCCGGAGGAACGACGACGCCGCCCTCACCCATCATGGGTTCGAGGAAGACCGCCGCGGTATCCCCGTCGACGGCGCGGTCCAGCGCATCGAGATCGCCGTACGGCACGTGCTCGACGCCGGGCGGCATCGGTTCGAACGGGGCACGTTTGGCTGCCTGCCCGGTGAGCGCCAGCGCGCCCATCGTGCGGCCGTGGAAGGAGTTTTCCGCGGCGATGATCTTGGAACGACCTGTCGCGCGGGCGAGCTTGAAAGCCGCCTCGTTGGCCTCGGTCCCCGAATTGCACAGGAAGACCCGGCCGGGTGCGCCCAGGTGAGAGAGCAATTCCTCCGCCAGGGCGATCGCGGGTTCGCTGGCATAGAGGTTGGACACATGTCCCAGCGTCGACAGCTGATGGGTGACCGCCTCGATGATCGCCGGATGCGCGTGACCGAGGATGTTGACAGCGATGCCGGCGAGAAGGTCCACGTACTGCTTACCTTCCGCGTCCGTCAGCACGGCGCCGCGGCCGCCCGTAAGCGCGACCCGCGGGACGCCGTACGTGTTCATCAGCGCACCCGACCACCGCTGCTGAAGTTCCGGAGTTCCGGTCATGACACAACTCCCTCGGTAGATGACGACGGTGTCGGGGTCACCATGGTTCCGATGCCCTCACCGGTGAAGAGTTCGAGCAGCACCGAATGTGGGATGCGCCCGTCGATCACGTGCGCGGTGGGCACGCCGCCGCGGACAGCCCGGAGGCAGGCCTCCATCTTCGGCACCATTCCGGCGTCGAGACTCGGCAGGAGCTGCGCCAGCGCCGCAGCGTCGATCTGCGTGGCCAGCGAATCCCGATCCGGCCAGTTGGTGTACAGCCCCTCGACATCGGTGAGGACGACCAGCTTCTCGGCACCGATCGCCTCGGCGAGCGCCGCTGCCGCCGTGTCGGCGTTGATGTTGTGCACCACGCCGTCCGAGTCGGGCGCGATGGTGGAGACCACGGGTATCCGGCCGGCATGGATCAGGTCGAGCACCGCATCCGGACTGACCGTCGTGACGTCGCCGACGAGGCCGATGTCGGTGGGATTCCCGTCGACCATCACGGTGCGCTTGGTCGCAGTGAACAGGTGGGCGTCCTCGCCGGAAATACCGACCGCGTAGGGCCCGTGCGCATTGATCAGCCCCACGAGTTCGCGGCCGACCTGGCCGAACAACACCATCCGCACCACGTCCATCACCTCGGGCGTGGTGACCCGGAATCCACCCTTGAATTCGCCGGTCATTCCGAGCTTGGCAAGCATGGCATTGATCTGGGGTCCGCCGCCGTGCACGACGACCGGGTGGATTCCCACCGTGCGGAGAAACGCCATATCGGCCGCGAACGCCGTCTTCAGTGCGTCGTCGATCATGGCGTTGCCGCCGTACTTCACGACCACGACCTTGCCACGGAATTGCTGCAGCCACGGCAGGGCCTCGGCGAGCACGTGTGCTTTCTGGTGATCGGTGATTCCGACCAGTGTTTCGCTGCCCGGAGTCATGACGAGTACGCCGAGTTCTCTTCGACGTAGGCGTGTGAGAGGTCCGTGGTCCGGATGGTCACGGCATGCGCGCCGACACCCAAGTCGATGTCGAGTGCGATGTCGACACCGCTCAGATCCACGTCACGGGCGCCGGGCGCACCGACCCCGTCGATACAGACCGGGGACCCGTTGAACGAAACCGCGATCTTGTCCGGGTCCAACTCGATCGGTGCGATACCGATGGCGGCGAGCACACGCCCCCAGTTGGGGTCGGAGCCGAAGATTGCCGTCTTGACGAGGCTGTCGCGGGCGACGGTTCGGGCACCGATCAGGGCGTCGTTCTCGCTCGCGGCTCCACGGACGGTGACGCGCACCCGCTTGGTGACTCCCTCCGCGTCGGCCATCATCTGGTCGGCGAGGTCGTCACACACCGCGGTGACCGCGGCATCGAGTTCCGCCTGGCTGGGGGCGACGTTGCTCGCACCCGACGCCAAGAGCAGCACAGTGTCGTTGGTCGACGTCGCACCGTCGACATCGAGGCGGTCGAAAGTCACGCGGGTGGCCGCACGCAGAGCCGCATCGAGCTGGGCGGCGGTGGCCACCGCATCGGTGGTGATGACGCAGAGCATGGTCGCCAGCGCGGGGGCGAGCATGCCGGCGCCCTTCGCCATCCCGCCGACATTCCACTTGTCAGCGTGGTGCAAGGCCGACTGTTTCGGAACGGTGTCCGTGGTCATGATGGCGTAGGCCGCGTCCGTGCCACCCGAGATGCCGCCGGCCAGTTCGTGCACCGCCTCGGTGACGCCGGGAAGAAGCTTGTCCATGGGCAGCCGGTCGCCGATCAGACCCGTCGAGCACACCGCGACCTCGACCGCGCCGGTCTCGGTTCCCCAGTTGCTGAGCGCGGATGCGACTTCCTCGGCCGTCCTGTGCGTGTCCTGGAATCCGCCGGCACCCGTACAGGCGTTGGCCCCACCGGAGTTGAGTACCACTGCGCGCAGCCGGCCCGTCGTCAGGACTTGCTGTGACCACAGCACCGGGGCAGCCTTGACCTTGTTGGTGGTGAACACCCCCGCAGCTGCGAGCTCGGGACCTTCGTTGAGCACGAGCGCCAGATCGGCATTTCCGTTGGCCTTGATGCCCGCCTTGATCCCCGACGCCCGGAACCCGGCCGGACCGGACACCCCTTGGGTGCGGACGAGTTTGCCGCCCGCGATGTCGCGGGTGTAGGCGGTGTCGATTCTGTCGTTGCTCACGGTGCGACTCCCACTGTCGAAAGCCCGGCGGTCTCGGGTAACCCGAGCGCGAGATTCATCGATTGCACGGCCCCTCCGGCGGTGCCCTTGGTCAAATTGTCGATCACGGCGACGACGACGAGCTGACCGGCGTCCGCATCGACTGCGACAGCGATCTGAACGGCGTTGGACCCGGTGACCGCGCCCGTCTGCGGCAGCATTCCCGCCGGAAGCACGTGCACGAAAGGTTCGTCGGCGTAGGCCTTTTCGTAGATCGCCCGAATCTCGTCCTCGGATGCGGTGGTCACCGCGGTGCAGGTGGCGAGGATGCCGCGGGGCATCGGCGCCAGCACGGGGGTGAACGACACGGTGACTCGTTCACCTGCGAGTGCGGACAGGTTCTGAATGATCTCCGGAGTGTGCCGGTGTACGCCGCCGACTCCATAGGCGCGCACCGAGCCCATCACCTCGGAGCCGAGTAGATCCGCCTTGGGTGCGCGGCCCGCACCGGACGCCCCGGTGACCGCGACGATCGTGACACGTGGTTCCACGACACCGGCCGCGACGGCGGGGGCCAGCGCCAGGCTCGACACCGTCGGGAAGCAGCCCGGCACG
This sequence comes from Rhodococcus sp. USK13, assembly GCF_018343855.1. Lineage (NCBI taxonomy): Bacteria > Bacillati > Actinomycetota > Actinomycetes > Mycobacteriales > Nocardiaceae > Rhodococcus > Rhodococcus sp. USK13. Next base: position 4,783,691 of record NZ_CP069242.1, read on the forward strand.
GCGATCCGTGTCGCGCCCGTGAGCTTTTCGCGCGCACCGGGTAGCTCGGGAAGTCCGTAGGGCCAGCTCCCGGCATGTGGGCTCTTGTAGTACCGCTCCCAGTCGTCGGCGTCGGAGAGCCGGAAGTCGGCGCCGCAGTCGATGATCACGGTGGATTCGGGCAGGGCTTTCGCGTATTGCGCCGAATTGCCGTGGGGCAAACCGAGGAAGACGACATCGTGACCGCTGAGAGTCTCGACCGTGGTGTCCTCGAGAATGCGGTCGGCGAGCGGGAGGAGATGCGGGTGATGTGAGCCGAGACTCGATCCGGCGCTACCACCGGCGGTGAGCGCGCCGATGAGGAGTGACCCGTCGGCGTAGGACGGGTGCCCCAGCAGCAGACGCAACACCTCGCCTCCGGCGTATCCGCTCGCGCCGGCGACGGCAATCCTGATCGGTTTTCCCGCGTGCTCAGTCATACGATTGATTATGCATCATCATGCAAGCTAATTCACGTCTCGGTGACCCCGAGCCGTGATCGGTCACTGCTTGCCGAGTGACCGCCTGATCTCATCCAGTTTGGCCTTGCCGGCTTTCTTCCGCGCTTCCCACTGTTCGTCCACTGATCGGCCGGACGGGCTTTCGTGCGCTAATTCCGCCGACCCGATCGCCGTACCGACCCGCTCCTCGATCCGATCCCGCACACGATCGAACGTCGGGACGCCCCCCGCGGTGTAGTCGGGCTCGGGCAACCGCGGAGTGGTGTCCGGGACGATCTCCGCGGTGACGGGGTCTTCCGTCGGGACCGCGCTTCCGACGTCGACGGCGGCGAGGAGTGCCCCGAGGCCGGGGCGACCGGCGGCGACTGCCCGCACCACCGCGAGGAACTCGGCGTCGGTCAGCTCACTCGCCGCTGCTACGACGTCGCGCACTTCGGCCATCTGTCCCGCTCCTCACGCCCCCGCTGTGGTTCCCAGGCTACGGGTCAGCTGCGCAATTCGGCACCCACCGAAGCTGCGGCAGCCGCGACCGCAGCGTCGCGGGCCGCACTCGCCTCGTCCTCGGTCAGCGTGCGGTCCGCTCCGCGGAACCGGAGCGCGAAGGCGAGCGACTTCCGTCCGGGCCCGACCTGGTCCCCCTCGAAGACGTCGAAGAGACGGATGTCCTCGAGAAGTTCACCGCCACCCGAACGCAGAGCCTCTTGCACGGTGGCCGCGGGCACGGTGGCATCGACGACGACCGCGACGTCCTGCAGCACAGCCGGGAACGGCGACACCTTGGGGGCGGGGAGATTCTCCACGAGGGGAAGGGCGTCGAGGTCGATTTCGACAGCGCACGTGCGCGGCGGCAACCCTGCCCGCTCGAGGACCGCGGGATGAAGCTCACCGGCATGCCCGACGACGACACCGTCGAGCAACAACTCCGCGCCGCGTCCCGGGTGCCACGGTAGATACTGCGTCGCGCGGAACTCGAGCTCGACTCCTGCCGCGGACGCGACTGCGCGAGCGGCAGCGAATGCATCACTCGCTTCGGCGGGGCGACCCGGACCCCAGGGTCCGCTCGGTTCGCGCATCCCGGTGAGCACGGCGCCGACGTGCACCGGCTGCGCCGGCAGCGACTGCAGCAACTCGGCGATCTCGTCGTCCGTCGGCCGGCGATCGACCGGGAGGACACCGACCGGCTTCGTGTCGGGACCGGGCAACACGACCTGCGCGACGCCGAACAGCGACAGGTCGCGCTGGCCGCGGGAGACGTTGCGAGCAAGAACCTCGAGGAGCCCGGGCAACAGGGTCGTCGCCAACTCCGGGCGGTCCGATTCGAGCGGGTTGAGCACCCTGACGGTGTTTCGGCGCGGATCTTCCCGGTCCAGTCCCCACGAGTCGAAGACGGCAGCGGGAAGGAATACCGGCGGCAGCACCTCGACGTATCCGGAGAAGGCGAGCGCCCGGCCGACGGCGCGCTTGCGGCACTGGGCGGGCGTTAGTCCGCGGCCGGCAGGCGCTGCGGGAAGCACCGACGGGATCTGCTCGAGCCCCTCGAGACGCAGTACCTCCTCGACGAGGTCGGCGGGCTGGACGAGGTCGGGCCGCCACGACGGCGGGGTGGCCACCAGCTGCCCGTGCCCACCGTCGCTGACGCCGACTTCGACGTCGCAACCGATCTGCGTCAGCCGGCGTGCCGCCGTACCGTTCGGGTAGGTCACTCCGGCCACGCGGTCCGGCAGGTCGATGTCCATCCGTATCGGAGCTGTGCCGGTGACCCCACCCACATCGGTGAGGACCGGCTCGATACGTCCGCCGGCGATCTCCACCAGCAACGATGCCGCGCGGTCCAGCGCGGCCACAGGGATCCGAGGGTCCACCACGCGCTCGAATCGCTTGCTCGCCTCGCTGGACAACTTGTGCCGACGTGCCGTCTTGAACACCGCAAGCGGATTCCAGGTGGCCGCTTCGAGGAGGATGTCGGTGCTCGCGGAGTTGACCTCGGTGGTCGCTCCACCCATCACACCGGCGAGCGAGATGACGCCGGAGTCGTCGGCGATGACGACGTCCTCGGGGTCGAGGACCCGCTCGACCTCGTCCAGGGTGGTCAATTTCTCGCCGTCCACCGCTCGGCGCACCACGAGGTCGCCGCTGATCTTTGCGGCATCGAACGCGTGCAGTGGCTGACCCAACTCGAGCAACACGTAGTTGGTGACGTCGACGGCCGGCGAAATAGGCCGGACCCCCGACAGCAACAGTCGCCGCTGCAGCCACCACGGGCTGGCCGCCGCCGGATCGATACCCGTGACCCGCCGTGCGGCGAACCGGGTGGCCTGCGTGTCGGGGTCGACGCGCACGGGCCATGCCTCGCCCTCCGCGGGATGTGCCGGCACCACCGCAGGGTCGAGGTACTCCAGATCGAACCCACATGCGAGTTCACGGGTCAGCCCGCGCACCGAGAAGCAGTAACCACGGTCCGGCGTGATGTTCAGCTCGATGATGGTGTCGTCCAGACCCAGCAGAGTATTCGCGTCGGCACCCGGAACCGCGGCCCCCGGCTCGAGTACCAGAATTCCCGAGTGGTCCTTGCCGATGCCGAGTTCGGCCACCGAGCAGATCATTCCGTCGGAAACCTGGCCGTACGTCTTGCGGGACGCAATCGCGAAGCCGCCCGGAAGCACCGCGCCCGGAAGTGCGACGATCACGAGATCGCCCTCCGCGAAGTTACGGGCACCGCACACGATGCCCTGCGGTTCCGGCCGACCGACGTCGACTTTGCAGAAGCGGATGGGCTTCTTGAACTCGGTGAGCTCGGTGATCTCGACAACCTTGCCGACGACGAGCGGGCCGGCGACGGCCTCGAGGCGATCGACCTCCTCCACCTCGAGACCGACGCGGACGAAGCCCGCGTCCAACTCCTCCGCGGTGACACCCCACCCCGGGGTGGCACGCTGCAGGATCTCGGTCAGCCAGGATTGCGCTACTCGCACGTCTACTCAGCTCTCTCGTTCGTGAAATGTCGTGACTGTGGACGGATGCGGCGCGATCGCGCTCAGCCCTGGACGCCGAAGGGCAGCGTGAACCGCACGTCACCCTCTACGATGTCGCGCATGTCCGGGATGCCGTTCCGGAACTGCAGCGTGCGTTCGAGACCCATACCGAACGCGAAACCGCTGTACACGTCGGGGTCGATCCCACAGGCACGCAACACGTTCGGGTTGACCATTCCGCAGCCACCCCACTCGACCCAACCGGCGCCGCCCTTCTTGTTCGGGAACCAGACGTCCACCTCCGCGGAGGGTTCCGTGAAGGGGAAGTAGTTGGGACGCATCCGGGTTCGGGTGTCCGAGCCGAACAGCGCCCGGGCGAAGGCGTCGAGCGTGCCCCGCAAGTGGGCCATCGTGAGGCCCTTGTCGACGGCGAGGCCCTCAACCTGATTGAAGACAGGGGTGTGCGTGGCGTCGAGTTCGTCGGTGCGGAAGGTGCGTCCGGGGCACACCACATAGATGGGAAGTTCCCGGGAGAGCATCGTGCGCACCTGGACCGGCGACGTATGCGTGCGCAGTACCTGACGCGACCCCTCCGGGGCGATGTGGAACGTGTCCTGCATCGTCCGCGCGGGGTGGTCGGGAAGGAAGTTGAGCGCATCGAAGTTGAAGTGCTCGGTTTCGACTTCCGGGCCTTCGGCGACCTCCCAGCCCATACCCACGAACACATCCGCGACCTGTTCGGAGATGATGCTGATCGGGTGCCGGGCCCCTACCGGCTGACGCTGCGACGGCAGCGTGACGTCGATGGCCTCGGCGACGAGCACGGCGGCATCACGTTCGGCCAGCAGCACGGCGCGCCGATCGTCGAAGGCCGCGCTGATCCGGGTGCGGGCGACGTTGACGCGCTTCCCTGCGTCGGCCTTCTCCTTGCCCGGAAGGGCTCCGAGTCCACGGCGAACGAGGGCGATGGGCGACTTGTCACCCATGTGGTCGACTTTCGCCTTGGCGAGGTCGTCCAGGTTCGCGGCGGCGGAGAATGCCTTCTCGGCGTTTTCCGCTGCCGCAGTCAAGGCCTCTTCGGTGAGCGCACTCGCATCGACCTCGGGTGACGCAGCGCCCTCTTTTTTAGCCACGACCGGTGCCACTCCTTCAGTTCTTCTCGGCAGACTCTCGACGAGCCGAAACGGCTCCTCGGGAGAATCCTATGCGATCGAAATTTTCGGTTTCAGCTGTCGGTTCGCGTGCGGTTCTGGACCCGTGCACTCGAGTACAGGCAGATTGCTGCCGCGGTCGCCAGGTTCAGGCTCTCGGCACGGCCGTGGATCGGGATGCGCACCCGGTGATCCGCCCTCGCCGCCACGTGCACGTCGAGGCCGTGGGCCTCGTTCCCGAACAACCACGCCGTCGGGCGCGACAACAGGTCGTCGGCGTCGTCGAGGTCTACTTCACCGTCCGCCGCGGTGGCAAGCAACTGAATGCCTGCCGCGCTGATCGCGTCCAGAACAAGAGCCGTATTCCGCTCACGCACCAGCGGAAGATGGAACAAGCTGCCCGCGGACGCGCGAACGCACTTCCCGTTGTGCGGGTCGACGCTGTCGCCCGCCAGAATGGCAGCGTCTGCACCCACCGCATCGGCAACCCGGATAACGGTCCCTGCATTGCCAGGTTCTGCCACCGCGACCGGGACCGCAAGTAGCCGCGTGCCCGGACCCACCGCCTCCGACAGCGGAACGTCGAGGAGGTCACAGACGGCGACCAGTCCGGGTGGAGTGACCGTGTCGCTGAGACCACGCACCGCCCGGTCCGTCACCAGCGACGTCCGAACTCCGATGGTTTCGGCCCGGCCGATCAACTCGACGTACCGCTGCAGCGCGTCCTCGGTGTAGAAGAGATCGTGCACGGCGCGGGTACCCAGCGCCTCCCCCACCGCGTTCTCCCCCTCCACGAGGAAGCGCCCTGCCTTGCGCCGTTCTGCCGTACGCAGGAGCTTCACAGCAGAAACGACCCGCGGGGTGCGCTCGGTGAGCGGGTCCACGGGTCGTTTCCGGTCTGCTGAACTGCGGGGTGCGAGACTCAGGCTGCTTCTCCGGCCGGAGCGTTCACATCAGCCGGGAGCGCTGCCTTGGCGAGAGCCACGAGACCGGCGAACGCAGCGGCGTCCGACACGGCGAGCTCGGCCAGGTTCTTGCGGTCCACCTCGATCTCCGCGAGACGCAGACCCTGGATCAGACGGTTGTACGTGATGTCGTTCGCACGTGCAGCAGCGTTGATACGCGTGATCCACAGCTTGCGGAAGTCGCCCTTGCGCGCACGACGGTCACGGTAGGCGTAGGTCAGCGAGTGGAGCTGCTGTTCCTTGGCCTTGCGGTACAGACGTGAGCGCTGTCCGCGGTAGCCGCTGGAGGCTTCGAGAATCGAACGACGCTTCTTCTGGGCGTTTACCGCCCTCTTTACGCGTGCCACTGAAAAATCCTGTCAATCTTGGGGCGGCTAGCTGCCCCGGGTGGTCAGTAAAAGGGGTGTCGACTCAGATGTCGAGCAGGCGCTTGATGCGCGGGGTGTCAGCCTTGCTGACGACAGCCGTGCCATCGAGGCGACGAGTCACCTTGGTGGGCTTGTGCTCGAGCAAGTGGCGGCGACCGGCCTTCTGGCGCAGGATCTTTCCGGTGCCGGACACCTTGAATCGCTTCGCGGTGCCGCTGTGGGTCTTCGACTTGGGCATGGAGTCCTCAGTTCTGTGTTTCCGGATCTGAACATCCGGATCGTGCTGGTGGAGTCGGACTAGCTGGTGGGCGCTTCGCCGGGCGCACTTCCGCCCGCCGGCTCCGACGGCGCCTGTTCGGCCGGCGCCGGAACTGCACGCTGAGCCGGAGGCGCTGCTGCGCTTTCCTGCGCCTTGACGCGTGTCTTCGCGCCCTTGTGCGGAGCGAGCACCATCGTCATGTTCCGGCCGTCCTGCTTGGCGGACGTCTCGACGAACCCGAGATCGGCAACGTCTGCACCGAGACGCTGCAGCAACCGGAAGCCGAGTTCCGGCCGCGACTGCTCACGTCCACGGAACATGATGGTGACCTTGACCTTGGACCCGGCCTCGAGGAAGCGAACGACATTCCGCTTCTTGGTCTCGTAGTCGTGATCGTCGATCTTCGGACGGAGCTTCTGCTCCTTGATGACCGTGAGCTGCTGGTTCTTCCGCGACTCACGCGCCTTCTGCGCTGCCTCGTACTTGAACTTGCCGTAGTCCATGATCTTGCAGACCGGCGGGCGAGCGTCGGGGGCCACCTCGACCAGGTCGAGATCGGCCTCGAGGGCCAAGCGGAGTGCATCTTCAACACGCACGATGCCAACCTGTTCACCTCCGGGTCCGACGAGGCGGACCTCGGGAACTCGGATGCGATCGTTGATGCGGGTCTCAGTGCTGATGGGGCCTCCTAGGTTGAACGGTCTGGTCTCGAGACCGCCAGCAGCCCGTACGCCCGGATTCCCAACAAAAAAGCCCCGCTGCGGTGAGAATTCACCATGCGGGGCCCGATGTCGACCGATCAGACAATCTCACGGCTTGCGCCGCTCCACCATCTCCTCGCGTGAGGAACCTGAATCGAGGCACGCCTCTAAGCAGGTGACCGGACCACTGAACGGCAGTTTCACTGCCGCGCAGAGGTGGGAGTCGGACTCCACTTGCTGCCCCCGACAAAATCCGAAGGCGGTCGTTGGGTCAAGGGTAACATTTGCGCACCTCGTCGGCTAATCGACACCGGCGCGTTGCGGGTGAACGCCGAGATGGAAAGCTCTTCCGCATGACGCAGAACTCCGACGACGCCCTTACCGGCGGTGGCCTGAATGACAACGGGGACCAGAATACCGAAGTGCGTGAGCTGGCCGAAGTGCCCGCAGTCGAGGTGATCAGCCGCGCGGCGGTCATGCTGATGAGTTCGGCGGCCGAAAAGCTCGGTCTGTCGGATCCGGACCCCGAATCCAGCCCGCACCTCGACCTCGACGAGGCGCGGCGCGTGATCACCGCACTCGCCGGCCTGGTCACTGCCTCCATCGAATACCTCGGACCGCACGCCGGACCCATCCGCGAGGGATTGCAGGCACTACAGCGCGCATTCCGTGAGGCATCGTCGCATCCCGACGAACCCGGCAAGGGTCCCGGCGAAAAGTACACCGGCCCGGTGTACTGAGGGGCGAGGCAGATGACAACTTCCGCTACCACGCAGGCGCACATCGTCCTTGTTCCCGGTTTCTGGCTCGGCGCGTGGGCCTGGGAGTCGGTCGCGGCCGACCTACGAGACCGCGGCCATCATGTGACGGCCGTGACACTGCCGGGACTCGACTCGGTCGATACGGATCGCAGCGGCATAGGCCTCGATGATCACATCTCCGCGGTAGCCGGCGCGGTCGCAGCAACACCAGCGTCGGAGCGGGCAGTCCTCGTCGCCCACAGCGGTGCAGGGCCGGTGGCCTACGCCGTGACTGATCGCATCCCGGACGCGCTGGCGCGAGTCATCTACGTCGACTCAGGTCCTCTTCAGGACGGCGCAGCCCTGCGGAACGACCTCGATCCGTCGGCCACGGAGCTTCCGCTGCCCGGCTGGTCGGAGCTGGAAGCCGAGGGCAACAGCCTGGAGGGACTGGACGAGGCCATGCTCGGGACATTCCGCAGTCGCGCAGTGCCCGAACCTGCAGGGCCTGCCAGGGCCACGTTCGCACTGGGCAACAGCCGCCGCCTGGAGGTGCCCACCACAGTGATCTGCACCAGCTTCCCGTCCGAGGCCATCCGGCAGCTGGCAGGCGTGGGCCACCCGATGGCCGCCGAACTGGGCCGGATCACGAAGGTCGACTACGTCGACCTTCCCACCGGCCACTGGCCGATGTGGTCGCGGCCGGCCGACCTCGCCGAGGAGATCGACGCGGCCGCCGCTCGATAGTCGACCTCAGCCCACTGCTGCAGCGTTCTTCGGTGCGCGCTTCCGCGACGTCACCGACTTCACCGCAGTGGTGGCTTTCGCGGAACCGGCCTTCGGCGAGGCCGGGGATTTCGCCGAAGCAGCTTTCGCCGACTTGCCCACTCTGGCCGGCTTCTTCTTCTGCGCAGGTGTCACCGCGAGAACGCTGTCGAGGAACTTTCCGGTGTAGCTCTCGGGGACCTGAGCCACCTCTTCCGGGGTGCCCTGCGCCACCACTGTTCCCCCGCCGGATCCACCTTCCGGTCCCATGTCGACCACCCAGTCGGACGTCTTGATCACGTCGAGGTTGTGCTCGATGACGATGACAGTGTTGCCCTTGTCGACCAACCCGTTGACGACCCCGAGCAGCTTGCGGATGTCCTCGAAGTGCAGTCCAGTCGTGGGCTCGTCGAGGATGTAGACCGTGCGCCCCGTCGACCGCTTCTGCAGTTCCGCGGCGAGCTTCACACGCTGCGCCTCACCCCCGGACAACGTGGGTGCCGGCTGACCGAGGCGCACATACCCCAGGCCGACCTCCACCAGCGTCTTCAAGTACCGATGGATCGAGGTGATCGGCTGGAAGAAGTCCGCGGCTTCCTCGATGGGCATGTCGAGCACTTCGGCGATGGTTTTGCCCTTGTAGTGCACTTCGAGGGTCTCCCGGTTGTACCGCGCGCCGTGGCACACCTCGCACGGAACGTAGACGTCGGGCAGGAAGTTCATTTCGATCTTCAGGGTGCCGTCGCCGGAGCATGCCTCGCACCGACCGCCCTTGACGTTGAACGAGAATCTGCCGGGCTGGTATCCGCGCACTTTCGCTTCGGTCGTGGACGCGAACAGAGTGCGGATCTTGTCGAACACGCCGGTGTACGTGGCCGCGTTCGATCGCGGTGTGCGTCCGATCGGCGACTGGTCGACCTGCACCAGCTTGTCGAGCTGATCGAGCCCGTTGATGCGGGTGTGACGACCGGGCACCTGCCGGGCACCGTTGAGTTTGTTGGCCATGACGGTGGCAAGAATGTCGTTGACGAGTGTCGACTTGCCGGAGCCGGAGACACCGGTGACCGCCGTGAGCACACCCAGCGGGAAGCTCACATCGATACCGCCGAGGTTGTGTTCCCGCGCGCCGATGACGGTGACCTGGCGTTTGCGGTCCACGGGACGCCGAATGGCCGGAACCTCTATGTGGCTGCGGCCCGACAGGTAGGCGCCGGTCAGCGACTCCTCGCACTCGAGCAGTTCCTCGTACGGGCCACTGTGGACGACCTTGCCTCCGTGTTCACCGGCGAGCGGGCCGATGTCGACGACCCAGTCCGAGGTCCGAATGGTGTCCTCGTCGTGCTCGACCACGATGAGAGTGTTGCCGAGGTCCCGCAGACGCGTAAGGGTCTCGATGAGTCGACGGTTGTCGCGCTGATGCAGGCCGATGGACGGCTCGTCCAGCACGTACAGCACACCCACCAGGCCGGAGCCGATCTGCGTGGCGAGCCGGATGCGCTGCGCTTCACCACCGGACAGCGTGCCCGCGGCACGCGCGAGGGACAGGTATTCGAGTCCGACGTCGAGGAGGAATCCGAGACGGGCCTGGACTTCCTTCAGCACCTGACCGGCAATTGCTTCCTCGCGACTGCCCAATGTGAGGCTGTTGAGGAAATCGGCACAATCGGAGATCGACAGCTCACACACTTCAGCGATCGACTTCTTGCCGAACTTCTCGCTCGCAATGGTGACGGAGAGAATTTCCGGACGCAGACGTGCGCCGGCACACGCGGGACACGGTGTGTCGCGCATATAGCCGTCGTACCGCTCCTTCATCTGATCCGACTCGGTCTGGTCGAGGCGGCGGTGCAGGAAGGGCATGACCCCTTCGAACTCGGCGTAGTACGAACGGGTACGCCCGTACCGGTTCTTGTACCGGACGTGCACCTGCTCCTCGCTCCCCTCGAGGATGGCTCGGCGCGCCTTCGCCGGAAGCTTGTTCCACGGCGTCTTCATATCGAAGCCGAGGATGTCTCCCAACCCGGACAACAGCCGTCCGAAGTACTCGGAACTCTGCCCCATCGACCAGGGTGCGATGGCACCGTCCTCGAGAGACAACTCGGGGTCCGGCACGACAAGGTCGGGGTCGACTTCCTTGCGGATGCCGAGACCGGTGCATTCCGGGCAAGCACCGTACGGGGAGTTGAACGAGAAGGAACGCGGCTCGAGGTCGTCGATGGACAGCGCATGGCCGTTGGGGCATGCGAGCTTCTCCGAGAAACGGCGTTCACGATCGGCGGCATTTTCTTCGCGATCGACGAAGTCGAGCACCACGATGCCTTCGGCTAGCCGCAGTGCCGTCTCGACGGAATCCGTGAGGCGCTGCTTGGAACTGGCCTTGACGGTGAGACGGTCGACGACCACCTCGATATCGTGCTTTTCCTGCTTCTTCAGCTTCGGCGGATCGGTGAGCGGATACACCACGCCGTCTACCCGTACACGCGAATAACCCTGCACGTTCAGTTGATCGAAGAGGTCGACGAACTCACCCTTGCGGGTGCGGACCACCGGAGCGAGTACCTGAAAGCGGATGCCCTCTTCCATGTCGAGCACCTGGTCGACGATCTGCTGCGGCGTCTGCCGGGCGATCTGCTCACCACACACCGGGCAGTGAGCCGTGCCTGCCCGCGCGTAGAGGAGTCGAAGGTAGTCGTAGACCTCGGTGATCGTGCCGACGGTGGAACGCGGGTTCCGGTTGGTCGACTTCTGGTCGATGGACACCGCGGGCGACAAGCCCTCGATGAAGTCGACGTCCGGCTTGTCCATCTGACCGAGGAACTGGCGTGCGTATGCCGACAGCGACTCGACATAGCGTCGCTGACCCTCGGCGAAGATCGTGTCGAACGCCAGGCTCGACTTACCTGAGCCCGACAAGCCGGTGAACACGATCAGGCTGTCGCGGGGTAGATCGAGATCGACCCCTCGCAGATTGTGCTCACGGGCACCCCGCACGATAAGGCGATCCGCCACTCCAAGTCCCTTCATTGTTCGACGGCCGAGGACACTGCGCGTTCGTAGGGTCCTCCAGCCGTGTCATGGTAAGCACGGCCACCGACACGTTTCTGCCGGACGGATGGCCACCTGCCACTCACCTGCCTGTATTCGACGGTAGCCTCCCCACCATGACCGAGCAGCCCATGGTGATAGAAGACTCGTATACCGGCCACGTCTCCCCCGGCTCGGCGCCTCGACGCCGGACCGTTCCCGGAGCCACGATCACGAAGATGTCCGTCGGCCCCATGGACAACAACGTGTACCTGGTCGTCTGTTCCGCGACCGGAAAATCAGTGCTGATCGACGCCGCCAACGAGGCCGTACGGCTCGAACAGTTGATCCGCGAACACGCACCCTCCCTCGAACTGATCGTGACGACCCACCAGCACGGGGACCACTGGCTCGCCCTCGAAGCGGTCACCGCCGCGACCGGAGTACCCACGGCCGCCCATCCCCTCGATGCGGAAGCACTGCCGGTCAGGCCCGACCGTCTCCTCGACGACGGCGACACCCTGACCATCGGGGAGGTCACCTTCGACGTGATCCACCTCGCGGGTCACACCCCCGGTTCGATCGCACTGGCGTTCGCAGAGGCCGGCAACGGCCGCACTCACCTGTTCACCGGCGACTCACTCTTCCCCGGCGGAGTCGGCAAAACCGCTGATGCGGATATGTTCGCGTCGTTGCTGAACGATGTGGAGCAAAAGTTGTTCGCTCGCTATCCCGACGACACCGTCGTCTACCCCGGTCACGGCGACGACACCACCCTCGGTACCGAGCGTCCGCACCTCGGCGAGTGGCGCGACCGCGGTTGGTGAACCGCCCGACTGGGTACTGGGGAAGGGGCAGCCGGTCGGAACCACAAGACTGTCGTACTCGGTACGGCTGCCTCGAACTCTCGTTAGTGTGAGACGGGAGAAACTCGATGATTGGGAGGCTAGGAATGCTTGTCCGTCGTATCGCTCGCCCACTGCTGTCGGCCGTGTTCATCAGCGGAGGGATCGATGCACTCCGAAATCCGGCACCGAGGGCCCAGGCCGCAGGACCGCTGATCGACAAGTCGACCGAAACGCTTCCTGAGTCCGTCACACAGAAGATCCCGTCCGACCCGGAGACGCTGATCAAGATCAACGCAGCCGTGCAGATCGGCGGTGGTGTTCTGCTCGCCACGGGCAAGGCGCCTCGTCTCGCGTCCCTGGCGCTGGCCGGAAGCCTGATTCCCACGACGGTGGCGGGCCACGCCTTCTGGAACGAGACCGATCCGGCCGCGAAAGCTGCCCAGCGCACCCAGTTCCTCAAGAACGTCAGTTTGCTCGGTGGTCTGCTGATCGCCGCAGTCGACACGGAAGGCAAGCCGTCGCTGGGGTGGCGTGGGCGCCGCGCCGCACGGGCAGCCCAGGCCAGTGTGGCGGCTGCGCTTCCACTCGGATCGAGCGACGATCATCACGGACCTGAGATCGCCGAAGCTCTGGCCGCGGCGGCGGAGCGGGCCAGGGTGCTTTCCGGTGAAGCCGCGGAGCGCGGTTCCGGCCTGCTGGAGATCGCCAAGGAACGTGTGACGCCCATCGCGAAGGTCGCGGCGGACCGCGGCGCGGAGTTGGTGGACGTTGCCAAGGACCGCGGCGCGGAGTGGGTCGACGTCGCCAAGGACCGCGGCGCGGAGTGGGTCGACGTCGCCAAGGACCGCGGCGCGGAGTTGGTCGATGTTGCCAAGGACCGCGGCCCTGTGCTGGCCGAACTCGCTCGAGAGAAGGGTGCCGACTTGGCAACGGTGGCCGCAGAACGGAGCGAGGTTGCGGGCAAGGCCGCCCGCAAGCAGGCGGAAATCGCCCGTAAGCAGGCCGAAATCGCCCGCGAGAAGGCGGAGCTCGCGTTGGAGAAGGCGCGCGCCAAGAAGATCGATCTGACGCACTGACATCATTCTGCGGCGTCGACGCCCGCCGCAGACCATCTGATCGGCCCCGGAGAATGCCCTGACCTGCGACATCGGCGGGAGCACTCCGGGGCCGACTAGACTGTCCAGGCACTTTTGCAGCCGCGCCGGATCTGCAGCCGAACCAGTCAAGGAGACCTCTTGCCCGACCAGGACACGTCACACGACGAGCGCGAGCTCGAGCAGCAGTACGTGACGATGCTCTACCACCGACTGGACGGGCTTCGCGACTATGCGGCCACCCGGTTGAGCCGTGTTCTGCTCGAGACCGGCGGTACCCCCCAGGCACGCAGTGAGCGCGAGTCGTTCAACCAGCTCTACACCGAGGACCTCGCCAAGTATGACGCCGCCGAAAACGGCCTCTGCTTCGGAAAGATCGATCTGGACGGCGAGCACCGTTACATCGGGCGTCTCGGCATCCTGGACGAGGAAAACGACTACGAGACCATGCTGCTCGATTGGCGTGCGCCTCTGGCGCGCCCGTTCTACCTCGCGACCCCCGCCGCACCCGATGGTGTGACGCGACGCCGCCACATCCGTACGCGAAGCCGACGAGTGACGGCGGTCAACGACGAGTACTTGGATCTCGCGGCCGCGGAGGCCGCCGGGACCATCACCGGTTCCGACGGTGTCGCGGGTGAGAGCGCCCTGCTGGCCGCATTGAACGCTGCTCGCACCGGGCAGATGAACGACATCGTCGAGACCATCCAGGGTGAGCAGGACGCCATCATCAGGTCCGAGCACAAGAGTGTGCTCGTGGTACAGGGCGGTCCCGGTACGGGAAAGACCGCTGTGGCCCTACATCGCGCCGCCTACCTTCTGTACACCTACCGTCAGCAGCTCGCGAAAGCCGGTGTCCTCATCATCGGCCCGAACGCCACGTTCCTCGACTACATCGGCCAGGTCCTGCCGTCGCTCGGTGAGACGGGCGTGCTGCTCTCCACTATCGGGGACCTCTACCCCGGTGTCCGTGCCACGTGCGAGGACAGTCTCGAGGCCGGAACGATCAAGGGCTCCCTCGACATCCTCGATGTGCTGAAGAAGGCAGTCCGGGACAGGCAGGAGGTGCCGGCGCGGCCGATCGAGCTGACCTTCGACACCTACCGAGTCACGTTGGATCGCAAGGTGGTCACGCGTGCCCGTGGCCGGGCGCGGTCGTCGCGGCGTCCCCACAACCTCGCCCGGCCGATCTTCGTGTCGGCGGTGATCGACGCCCTCGCCCAGCAACTCGCCGACACGCTCGGCGCCAACGTCGTCGACGGCGGCAACCTCCTCAGCCGGGAGGACGTCGCCGACATGCGCGATGAGATGCGTGAAGACCCGGACATCATGAGCGCGATCAGCGCGCTGTGGCCGGAGCTGACTCCGCAGCGGGTCCTCGCCGAGTTGTTCGCGTCGCCGAAGCGACTGGCCGACGCCGCGCCCCAGTTGACCGAGGTTCAACGCGTCGCATTGCACCGCACCGAGTCCGGGGGGTTCAGTGCCGCCGACGCGCCGCTACTGGACGAACTCGCCGAACTCCTCGGAGTGGACGACGCCGCCGAACGGGAACGAGCGCGGCGGCAGTGGCGGGCTCAGATCGCCGATGCGCAGGGCGCACTCGACATTCTCACCGGTTCTGCGCCCCAGGATCTCGAAGACGAGTTGGATCCTGAAATCCTCATGGCCTACGACCTCATCGACGCGAGCCAGCTCGCCGAGAGACACGACGTGGGAGCACACCAGACGACGGCCGAGCGTGCGGCCGGTGACCGGACCTGGACCTACGGACACGTGATCGTCGACGAGGCACAGGAGCTGTCCGAGATGGCCTGGCGCATGCTGATGCGTCGCATCCCGAATCGATGGATGACCCTGGTCGGTGACACCGCCCAAACAGGTGACCCCGCCGGAACATCCTCTTGGCAGCGGATATTGGAACCGTACGTTGCCCAACGCTGGAAGTTGACGGAGCTGACCGTCAACTACCGCACCCCGGCAGAGATCATGACAACGGCGCGCCGAGTGCTCGCCGAGATCGACGCCGAGCAGACGGTACCGCGCTCGGTCCGGGAATCCGGCTTCGTGCCGTGGTCCCGAAACGTGGCCACGTCGGATGTGACGGACACGGTCCGCGCTTGTGTGGCAGAGGAAACCGGCCCGGGCACCACGGCCGTGATCGGGGATCACGGCCTCGTGGCGGCTCTCTCGGATCTTCGCTCCGATTCGGTGAGCGTCCTGACCGTGAAGGATGCCAAGGGCCTGGAGTTCGACTCGGTGCTGATCGTCGAACCGCAGAGTATCGTCGACGAGTCGCCGCGGGGAATGAACGACCTCTACGTCGCGCTCACCCGCGCCACTCAGCGTCTCGGGGTTGTCCACGCGCGGCCCCTGCCCGCGGCCTTGTCCGATCTGACACCCGCAACGGCGGCGAACCCGTCGTGACGCCGTTCGGGCGGAGCTTGCTGATCGGGTGCGCCTGCGCCCTCGGAACTGTGGCGTTCAGCGCCTGCTCCCAGGCCACTGCCGCCGACGACACGTCGGCAAGCGCGGCAGCGACGACAACCGCGTCCAGCAACCTCGACGCCCGTGGATTGCGGTATCAGCAGACATTGGTCGATGCGGGACTCCCCGCCATGCCGGCGGACACCGTCATGGCCATCGCCAACGGCGTCTGCGGGCAGCTGTCCCGGGGAACCGATGAGGCGACCATCATGGTGCACTTGACACCGATGGCGCAGTTCGCCTCGGCTGCATCGGATACCCACCTGACCACCGAGCAGGTGGCGCGGATATTCCTCGATGCGGCCGAGGCGAATTACTGCTGACTGATCAGGCGCCGCTCAGCGGACCGTGTGGACGATCAGAACGTCGGACGTGGACTTGCGGGCCGCATCCGAGGGAACGGAGCCGAGCAGTCGTCCGGTCAAGGTGTTGAGGCCGCGGTTTCCGATCACCAGAAGCC